>OZ241971.1:0-5034764 GCA_965204155.1 Candidatus Rariloculaceae bacterium
CCTGCCATCCATCCCGAAACCAGCCGGAGTAGCGCAACTCGTTGCTGAACTGCTCCTGATCGGTGAAGGTGAACCCGTGAAAGACCGGATCGACCGTCCCGTCGACATCGGTCAGGGAATCGGCTTGAACCGTTCTCCAACCGAACACGTTGGTGATAGACCCCCGGCCCAATGCCACACTTCGGTTCGCCTCGACGATGAAGTGCTGCCAATCGACGAGTGAAAATCCGGGCTCGTCGATGGCGAAATCGAAACCGCTGAATCGGCGCCGGTTCTGGGTCGCCGCGCCGTCGGCTTCGGTATCGCCCTGTTCATAGATCATCGTGATATCGAGACTGTCTGAAGGCGTCCAGGTGACGACGGGCCGAACCACCCGTGTCACCTCGGCGCCGACCGCGCCGCCGCCGGGCGCGCTGTTCTCGAACCAGCCCCGGTCGTCACGGTAGCCGACGGAAAGCCGCGCGCCGATCGCGCCGTCCGCCAGACCGCCCTCGACACTCGCGCTCAGGCGGCTGTCCAGTCCCGTCTCCGTGCGCAACGCGGCATTGGCGGAAAACCCGCCGCCGGGACGCCGCGAACGCAGCAGCACCGCACCGCCCGTCACGTTGCGGCCGAACAGAAGCCCCTGCGGGCCGCGCAGGATCTCGGCCGCCTCCAGGTCCAGCATGTCCACAACCACACCGTAGTTGACGCCGAGGTACATGCCGTCCACGAACACACCGACCGTCGGATCGATGGACGGGATGGAACCGGCGACGCCCAGGCCTCGGATGGAGAAGTTGGCGATGCCCTTGCCCGTACCGATGGCATCGAGGGCGACGTTCGGCAACGCGTAGCTCAAGTCCTCCATATCGGTGACATGCCGCGCCGCCAGCGCTTCGCCCGAGAGGACGCTGATGGCGGTCGGAACGAATTGAACGATCTCCGCCTCGCTCTTCTTGGTGGCCGTAGTGACCACCTCTTCCAGCACGCCCGAATCCACCGACGGCGCCTGCGCCCCGGAGGTCGAGTACGCAAGCAGCAAGCCAATCAGGGATCGTTTCAAGACAGCCTCTGTTTCGATGTTCGGGCGAAGCCGCAGAACACCCGCACCATCACGTAACCGGCATGGACGGCCAGCAGGACGCCGCCGGTCTTTCGGCCGGGATGCGCCTCGCGGAAGATGAAAATGGGGATGAGCAACGCCGAGGATGAGGCCAGCCAGTGAAATCACGGCGCCAAGAGTACATCATTGCGGATGAAGCACGGGCAATTCAGCGCAACCCATGTGCGCGGCGCAAATGGAGATTGACAAGGCATGAGGGTCAACAAGATCGTGCTGGCCTATTCGGGCGGACTGGATACTTCGGTGATCTGCCGGTGGCTGCAGGAAACCCATGGCGCCGAGGTGGTCACCTTCACGGCGGACATCGGCCAGGGCGACGAAGTCGAGCCGGCACGCGCCAAGGCACAGGCCATGGGCGTGACGGAGATCTTCATCGAAGACCTGAAGGAAACCTTCGCCCGCGATTACGTCTTCCCGATGTTCCGGGCCAATGCGCTCTACGAAGGCGAATACCTGCTCGGCACCAGCATCGCCCGCCCGCTCATCGCGCGCCGGCTGGTGGAGATCGCCGCGGAAACCGGCGCGGACGCCATCGCTCACGGCGCCACCGGCAAGGGCAACGACCAGGTGCGTTTCGAGTTGGGAGCCTATGCGCTCAACCCCGATATCAGGATCATCGCGCCCTGGCGGGAGTGGGAACTGAATTCCCGGGAAGCGCTGCTGGACTACTGCCGCAGCCGGCGGATTCCCGTGGACTTCGAGCGCAAGGGCGAATCGCCGTATTCCATGGATGCCAACCTGCTGCACATCTCCTACGAAGGCGGCGGCCTGGAAGACCCGTGGAATGCCCCCGACGAGAACATGTGGCGGTGGACGGTGGCGCCCGAATCCGCGCCGGACGTGCCGCAAGCGCTCGAAATCGAGTTCGCCGCCGGCGACGCGGTGGCGCTGGACGGTGAACGCATGAGTCCGGCCGGCCTGCTCGCCCGGCTGAACGAACTGGGCGGCGACCACGGCATCGGCCGGCAGGACATCGTCGAGAACCGCTACGTGGGCATGAAGTCCCGCGGCTGCTACGAAACGCCCGGCGGCACGATCCTCCTCAAGGCGCACCGGGCGATGGAGTCCCTCACCCTGGACCGGGAAGTCGCGCACCTCAAGGACGAACTGATGCCGCGCTACGCCGGGCTGATCTACAACGGCTACTGGTGGTCGCCCGAACGCAAGGCCCTGCAGGCGCTCATCGACGAATCCCAGCAATCGGTCAACGGCGCCGTCCGCCTGAAGCTCTACAAGGGCGCCGTAACCGTGCTGGGCCGCCGTTCGCCGAACAGTCTCTACGACGAGGACACGGCCACCTTCGAAGAGGACCGGGGCACCTATCGCCAGGAAGACGCGGCGGGATTCATACGATTGAATGCGCTCCGCCTGCGCATGGGCGCGAAACTGGGCCGGAAATTATGATCGCTTCCGCGCCCGACTCGCCGCACTGACGTGCGCTGCACGCGTTTTTCCATGCACGCCACGCACGTTGTTCCGTGCACGCCATTTTCGGGCAATTGCATCGCGAGATCACCAGGCCCCCGTATTTTTGGCACAATGCCCGCCTTGCCCGCCGGGAGAATGCGATCGTGACGATTCAGGAAATTTGCACTGACATGGCCGCGAAGGCGGCTTCCATCGACCCGCTGGGCAAGACGCTGATCTTCTACCTTGACGACGAACGCCTTTTCATCGACGGCACCGGCGAGCAGAACAGCGTCTCCATCGTGACCGGGCAGGACGTGGAGGCCGAATGCACCGTCACCATGTCGCTGGACACGTGGGGGAAGCTGCAGCGCAAGGAACTCAAGCCGTTCATCGCGGTGGCCTCGCGCAAGATCAAGGTCAAGGGCGACCTGTCCATCGCCGCCAAACTGAAGCAACTCACCTAGACCGTTGGCCGATCCTGCTGCCGTGATCTGCACACCTGACCGGCTCGTCAGTCATACTGCGTTCCCTCGATCGCCGAAGCCGCATGCACGCGCTCCCAGCTAAGCGCCCGACGGTACTCACGCTCGTCAACCGGGCCGGGGGTCTCGCTGACTCGCTCGGGTTCAAACCTTTCCGCCTTGAATCCAGCCGGATTCTTGCCAACGCGAGGAAGGTCAGCGGGTTCGATTTCCGGGACGGCATGTTCGAGGACGGATTGGAGCGCCTGATCCGGTCCCTGCAAACCGAGGCCCGCCTCAGTCCTTTCGGCAAGTTCGCCATGCGCAGGGCTCTGCAGCGCAGCGCCGATTCGCGCTTCCTTGTCGAAAAGGCGATCTCCGAAAACCCTTCGATTCTGGACGAACGCATCGACGAACCCGTGTTCGTCATCGGCATGCCGAGATCCGGCACGACGATCCTGCAGGCGCTCCTGGAAAAGGATGCCTCGCACCGTTCTCCGCTGTGTTGGGAGTGCCTGCTCCCCTACCCCGCACCCACGCCGGAAACTTACCGGGACAACCCGCGCCTGGATGCCATTCGCAAGGAGTTCGGCCAACTGTTCAGGCTCGTTCCGGACCTGCGCATGAAACATTACATGGCGGCCGACTCGCCCCAGGAATGCGTGGGAATCACGGCGCTGAACTTCTGCAGTTACCAGTATCTCGCCCAGGCCAACCTGCCGGGCTACGACTCCTGGCTTTCCAGCGGAGCCGACCAGGTGCGGAACCTTCGCTGGCACAAGCGATTCCTCCGGTTTCTCCAGTCCGGCGGCATACGCCCGGCGCGCTGGCTCCTGAAGTCGCCCCTGCACCTGCTGCGTCTCGAGGCGTTGTTCGACGTCTACCCGGACGCGCGCATCGTCATGCCCCACCGCGAACCGTCCAGTTTCCTGGCCTCCGTGGCGAGCCTCATGACGTCCACGCGATCGCTCTATACGGACCACCACGATCCCAAGCGAATCGGAAAGGAACTGCTTGCAACATGGGCCGGCTATCTCGACCGCTTCCTGCGCGTCCGCGAAACGCTCGACAAGGAAAACCACTTCGTCGATTTCCACTTCGACGACTTCGTCGGCAACCAGATGCGCGTCGTCGATACGATCTACGATCGATTCGGCTGGAAACTGGACTCCCAAGGCCGCACGCGCATGGATGAATTCCTTCGCCGCGAGCGAAAGGACAAACACGGCGTCCACCAGTATTCCCTCGCGCAGTTCGGCATGTCTCCGACCGATATCGACGCGCGGTACGGTCGTTACATTGAATTCCTCCACGAGCTGAAAGCAACGTAGAACACCATGGAAAGCAAACAGGCACTGAACGAATTCCTCGACCTCATCCGCGAATCCGACTACACCTTCCTCGACCCGGACATGGCCCTGGACGAACAGGGCAAGGTGGACGGCTACCAGCACTTCTTCCACCTGCTCCAGCTCGCCGTGGACTTCTACCTCTTCAACGACCCCCTGCGGCCGCAGTGGATGCCGCTGGCGAACTCAAACCGCCGGATCTACGGCGACAACGTGGATGCGGTGTACTACTTCACCCAGGTGCGGGGCGACCAGGAGTACATCATCCGGGGACGGCGCTTCGACAGTTGCTACCTGAGCTTCACGCTTTACGGCGGCGACCCGCACGGCGAACTGGCCGACCGCGTCTCCCTCAGCGTGAACCATCGGGACATCGTGTTTGACGATGACGGACGCTTCGAGATTCGGCTGACGCCAAACCCGCAGGGCAAGAACCAATTCAGGATCGATCCCGACTCGGTCACCCTCTTCTCCCGCGAGTACTTCTTCGATCGCCCCAATTCCACCGAGAGCACCCTTGAGATCGAGAACGCAGCCCCTCAACCCAGGGCCGTCCCGCTCGACGACAAACAACTGGCCCGGCGAATTCGCACCATGGCGAACTTCTTCCAGGGAACCACGTGGGTCGCACCGCTTCCCGTGGATTTCCCCATCAACGAATTCCTCCCGCCGTTCGAGTTCGACGCCGAACAGGGCGGCTGGGGCACCGTCGACAACGTCTACTGCATGTGCCGGTTCCGGCTGCAAGACGATCAATACCTGAAGATTAGCTTCCGATCCCCCGAGGCCTGCTACTGGGGACTGCAGACCTGGAACTTCCTCATGCAGTCCACCAACTCGACGGATTACCCGGTCTGCCTGAACAAGCGTACTATCGTCCCGGAAGCGGACGGATCGTACGAGGTTTACCTGAGCAGCCGGCCGGCAGAGAAGAACTGGATAAGCACCGCCGGTTACAGCGAAGGGATCATGTTCTGCCGCTGGCTACTCTCCGAAGCCATGCCGGAGACGCCCGCGGCCAAACTCTGCACGTGGTAGTACAAGGCAGCGGCTGCCGCGATGAAAGTTGGGCGTCAAAAGCCGCACCCCGGCCTCACGCCACCGGTTCGATCGTCGTGGCATAGGCCGCATCCAGATCGGCGATGTCGTCTACGCTCTGGGTCCCGCTGTCCCAAGCGTAGAAGGCGCATTCGACGCGGTCCCGGTAGAAGTCGGCGATCATGAAGCCGTTCACGCCGTGCGGGCCCCACTCGTCGGACATGTCCAGGTGATTCGCCGTCAGGGTGACAGCCGCCAGAGAGGCCACTCCGGTCCCGGGTGTACCCGGGAGAATCGTCACCACCGGGTTGGCCGACAGATCGAGGTCGCCTGACCTCAGAATGCGTCCGTGCGCGGACTTGTGAATGTCGCCGCTGATGACCAGCGGTATGCGGTCCGGCATCCGGTGGATCGCTTCCACGACCCGGTCATGCTGGGAAAGCCACCCGCTGGGCCAGTAGGGTTTCGGGGTCGACACGACCGCCTGCCCGTCCCGGACCACGTCGGGGTAGTACTCGTACCAGTTGCCGCGCGTCCAGCCCGGGGGCTGCCCGGGCGCATTCACCACGTGGGCGACCTCCCGGTCGGCCATGCGCGCCCTGAGCCATGACTCCACCGAATGATCGAAGTGAACCGCGCTGGGGCCGAGCGTCGTCGCGGAGCGGCGATTGTCGTAGAGCAGCACTTCGAGCAGTTTGCCGTACCTCAGGGTCCCGTAGTTGGAAGCAATCTCGGGACGCCCCTCATCTTCTCTCGAACCCGGCAACCCGCGGGGCCGGAAGGGATCCGGCAGGAACTCGGGATAGGCCAGTTTCTGGACGCCGCGGGCCAGCGCGAGCATCGCATGATCGGGGGGAAACGTGACCATCTCGTCGGTGGCGTCGTCGTTGTCGTAGTAATCGTGATCGTCCTGCAGGAAGAACACGGGCGTGGATCGGAACGTGGTTCGATAGATCGGCGCGATCTGTTCCACGCCGCTCTTGAGGACAAAGTCTTCGTTCGGAGTACCGAATATCGGCTGCGTACGATCGAAGGTGCCTGCGTAGGCGATGCCCTGCTCGCTTTGGGCGTACGTGGCGGCAAAGCGCGGCGAGTAGAGATCCCAGTACATGTGATCGCCGTTGGCGACGATGGCGTCGGGCTCGAGCGAAGCCAGTTTCTCCATCAGCGCGCGCCGGACCGCGATCGGCCGGCGCCTGCCGTTGGTCATCGCGGTAATCTCGTGGCCGCCGGCGCAGTGGTAGAAGCCGATCCTGACATGGTCGATATCGCTGTCGGGGCTCGGGAACGTGGACAGCGCCCAGGGCTCCGCCAGGGCGCGTCCCCGCCCGGTACGCAGTTCCAGTTCGTAGCGCGTGGACGGGCGCAGGGAGGCGACGTCGAACGCCCAGAAGCGCCCCCGCGTATCCGTTCTCTCGCCGGCGATCCGCCGGCCGTCGACACGCAATTCCGGGGTATCCGGCAACGGTTCCCGGAAAGAGCACTTCAACAGGGCGCGCTCGTGGTTTACGGTGGGCAGCACGTGGTACAGGTCGCCGGCATCCCAATCGGACTCCGCCGCGACGGCCGTGCCGCCGAGAAAGCCCGACAGATCGAACGGCCTGCCCGCGAAGGCGCCGGCCGCCACCATCGACTGCAGGGCGAGAATCTCCCGGCGTGTGAGCATTGGCTTTCCCTGGTGAACCGGCCCGCGGGCGATACGCATCGCCCGGGTCCGGTTGAGAATCTATCACGACGCGACGGCAGCCGTACGGTGAAATCTGCGGCTACAATACCGCTGCGCAACGAGCCGGGTGGAAACACGAATGAAGCGACTGATCCTGGTGGCCGGATGAGCTGCTCCCCATGCCGCAGGTCATCTCCCACGGGCGTCCGCGCAACGTACGGGCGTGCAGACAGTGCCACATGCTGCTCAGCACGTTTGGTAGCAGATGGCGGCGATGAGCGGTGGGCGTCGGAAACGGCTCCCGGGTCTCATGCGACGGGCTCAAGCGTCGTGACATAGGCCGGGTCCAGGCCGGCGATGCTGTCAATGCTCTGGGTCCGGCTGTCCCAGGTGTAGAACGAGCACTCGACGCGATCCCGGTAGAAGTCCGCAATCATGAACCCGTTCTCACCGATGGGGCCCCACTCGTCGGACAGATCCAGGTGGTTCGCCGGCCGGTCCACGGTGAGCAGTGACGATCCGGCGGTGCCCGGAGTGCCCGGAAGTATGGTCACCACCGGATTGTCCGCCATGTCGATATCGCCCACCCCGAGAATGCGCGCGTGCGCGGACTTGTGGATGTCGCCGCTGATGACCAGCGGTATACGCTCCGGCATCCGGTAGATCGACTCCATGATCCGGTCGTGCTGGGCAAGCCACCCGCTGGGCCAGTACGGTTTCGGCTCCGACACCACCGCCTGCCCGTCGCGGAGCAGGTCCGGGTAGTACTCGTACCAGTTGCCGCGCGTCCAGCCGGGCGGCTGTCCGGGCGCGTTCACCACGTGGGCGACTTCCCGGTCCGCCATGCGCGCCTTCAACCAGGACTCCACCGTGGGGTCGAATTGAACCGCGCTCGGACCGAGGGTCGTCGCGGAACGGCGATTGTCGTAGAGCAGAACCTCGAGCAGTTTGCCGTATCTCAACGTGCCGAAGTTGGAGGAGATCTCCGGGCGCCCCTCGTCTTCCCTGGAACCCGGCAATCCCCGCGGCCGGAAGGGATCCGGCAGAAACTCGGGATAGGCAAGTTTCTGGACACTGCGCGCCAGCGCGAGCATCGCGTGATCGGGCGGAAACGTGACCACTTCGTCAGTGGCGTCGTCGTTGTCGAAGTAATCGTGATCGTCCTGCAGGAAGAAAACCGGCGTAGACCGAAACGTCGTGCGATAGATCGGCGCGATCTGTTCCACGCCACCCTTCAGGACAAAATCCTCGTTGGAAGTACCGAAAATCGGCTGCGAGCGGTCGAATCTGCCCACATAGGCCAGCCCCTCTTCGCTCTCGGCATAGAGGGAGGCGAAGCGCGGCGAATACAGATCCCAATACAGGTGATCGCCATTTGCCACGATGGCGGTGGGTTGCAGTGACGCCAGCTTTGAAAGCAGGGCCCGACGGACCGCGATTGTGGTACGTCTGCCATGGGCCACGGCGGAAATCTCGTGCCCGCCGGCACAGTGATAGAACCCGATCCTGACGTGATCGATTTCGTTGTCCGGGGCCGGAAACGTGGACAGGGTCCAGGGCTCCGCCAGTGCGCCTCCCCGGCCGGACCGCAGTTCGAAACTGTACGCGGTTGAAGGACGCAGCGAGTCGACGTCGAACGCCCAGAATCGCCCTGGCGTGTCCGTTCTTTGGCCCGGGATTCGCCGCCCGTCCACATGCAACTCGGGGGCCCGGGGCAGCGGGGCCTGAAACGAGCACTTCAGCAGAACCCGATCGTGATTCGCAGTGGGAAGGAGGTGGAACAACTCCCCTGCATCCCAATCCGGTTCCTGTGCCGCTGCGGTGCTCCCGAACAGGCTGGACAGCTCCAGCGGCCGACCCACAAAGGCGCCGGCAGCCAGCATGGACTGCAGTGCGAGGATCTCCCGGCGTGTAAGCATTGGCTTCCCCTGATGGACCGATCGGCAGGTAGTGCGCGGCTTCGGGTCAATTCGAGAATCTACCACAATGCGTGAATCTGCCGCAGCGGTGAGTAGCGGCTACAATGCGCTTACTTCAAGCGCCGCACGAGGATACGGATGCAGCGACTGATCTGCGCAGCAGCTTTGATGGCCGCGTTTGCGGCGGGTGCCCAGGAAGCCTTCGAACCGCCGGGCTGGGCCTACCCCCTCATGGACGAAGGCCGGGGACGCGGTCCTGATGACGGTACCCTTCTCAGCGTGCCCGGCAGCGACCTGCAGCTCACCCAGACCCAGATTGACGATCCGTTCAATCCACCAAACTGGTACCCGGATGAGTTGCCCGCCATGCCGCAGGTCGTCTCCCACGGGCGCCCCCCCAACGTGCGGGCGTGCGGGCAGTGCCACATGCTGCACGGCATGGGGCACCCGGAGTCCTCGATCATGGCGGGGCTGCCCGTCAACTACGTGATCCGCCAGATGGAGGACTACAAGAACGGCGAGCGTACGAGCCTGTACAGGCGCCATAACAGCATGCTGCTGAGCGCGACCCATGCCACCGAGGAAGAGGTGCGCGCCGCCGCCGAGTACTACGTGGACATCGAGCCGGTGAAGTGGGTGACGGTCATCGAATCGGAGACGGTGCCGGAAACGTATGTCGGACCCGGAAACATGCGCCATCCCGAACCGGACGGCGGAATGGAACCGATCGGTCAGCGCATTATCGAAATCCCCGAGGACTCGCATCTCGCGGAGCGACGAGACCCTCACAGCCCCTTCATCGCCTATGTTCCACCGGGCAGTATCGAGGCCGGACTCGAACTGGCTACCACGGGCGCCGGGCGCACCATACAGTGCTACATCTGCCATGGCGACGATCTGAAAGGCCTGGGCGACGTGCCGGGAATCGCGGGCATGTCGCCGATCTACATGGCGCGACAGCTTTGGGACATCAAGTACGGCGCCAGAACCGGCACCTCGGCCGCGCTCATGCTGGCAGTGGTCGCCAACCTGACGTACGACGATGTGATCGCGCTGTCAGCCTACGTGGCGTCCCTGGATCCCTAGCATCTCTGGAATCCTGGAGTCTCTGGATCCCGAGGTCCCTCGACCTCTGGCAGTCCCCGACCGGGAACCTTACCCGGAATCGCGACCCCGGACACCCTGCCGGAAGCGCCGACGCAACCGGCGCATGGAGGAGGGGTTGATCAGTCGTCGTCCAGCCCTGCCAACCGCTGGACCGCCAGATCATGAAGGATGCGGTCGTACGCGTCCCCGGGCGCAATCTCGATACCGCGTGCGAGCAGTTCCCGCGCCTGCTCACGGTTGCGGTTTCGGTTCAGCAGTAACAGGCCGTTCGCGTACTCCAGGTAGACTCCTATTTCATCGGGAGCGAGCTCGAGCGCCTTTTCATAATAGTCAAGCGCATTTCGCCTCGTGGCCCGATACGTCACGCGGGCCACGAGCCCTCCCATCTTGTTCACGATTTCCGCGTGCCAGGATGCCAGGGTGAGGTGTGCTTCGGCCATTTCCGGATTCAGGCGCAGTGCTTCCTGGGCCGCCTCGCGCGTTCTGCGCGCATATCCCCTGTTGAGTGCCTCCATGACGCCCACGGTCTGGGCTTCGCGCCCGATGGCATGGGCCGATTGGAAGTGGGCTTCGGGGTTGCCGGGATCGAGGCGAATCGCCTCGTCCGCGGCGCCTATGGCGCGCGCGAACAACTCCGGCTGTTCGTCCCCGGCGGCGAGGTAGTAGCCCTGTATGGCGAGCGACTCGGCCGCGAGCGCGTACCCTTCCGACGTTCCCAATGCCTCACCCGCTTCCGCGGCCGCTGCGAACCGGCCGTCGGCGTATGCGGCCCGTGCCGCCTCGATGGACTGTGCGCCGGACGGATTCACCAGCAGAAGAGCTCCTGCAAGCGAAAAACACAACGCTACGGCCGTTTTTCTCAATGCTTCATCCCGTGCCGAATGACTTTTTTCAAATAGTTTCAGCATATTGTGATTCACACCTCAAAGGCGGTCAACGAATGAACGGTGCCGCACCGAAACAGCATCTGGCCATAGCGATTTTGACAGCCGTTTCGCGTGCCGAGGGAGGTCCAATTCAGCCCAGGAAGCCCGATTACAGAAGCTACTTGAGCTAATTTCCGTATCTTGGGAGCGGCCGCTTTTGGCCGAAAGCAGACGCCCGTTAACCGTTAAGATGAAGGGCGTGCATATTCAGGGGAAGTCATGAGACACATAACTGCTCTTCTATTGATCGGTATTCCGGTTACCTCTTCGGCTCATCACTCTCAAGCAGAATTCGATGCGACCGACATTACGGAGTTGAGCGGCGAAGTCGTGTCAGTAGCCTGGCGTATGCCTCATATCGAGTTCCGCCTTCGGACAGTTGGCCAGGATGGAAGCGTGGAGGAGTGGAACATCGAAGCGGGTAACGCGATCGCGGCTGGTCGAATGGGTCTCGAAAGGGATACCTTGCAGGTTGGTTTTGAAGTCAGGGTCGCCGGGATTGCGTCAAGTCGTCGGGCCCATCGAATGCTGGCTGGGCAATTTCTTCTCCCAAGTGGTCTTGAGGTAATCATTGACCCCCAAATCACGCCGATTCCTCGTTGGTCACCCGAACGTTACGTCGATCGCCGCAACTCGAATTACGAGTACTCAGGGTCACTTCCAGACGATGGTCGTGGGATATTCCGTATTTGGACCCGGGACCGGGCACAAGAGTTCTGGATGCTGCAACCCGCTGACTATTATCCTTTGACGGAGGCCGCCGAGACGGCCATCGCTTCATGGGATGTGGATGATCCGGCCGATAACCAGGTACTCCTGTGCATACCACCCGGAATGCCTGCGACAATGGGGGACCCTCATCCGATCGAGTTCGTAGAGCTGGACGGCGCCATCGAGCTTCGGCAGCAGGAGTTCGATGTTGTCAGGACGATTCACCTGGAGCCGGCTGAGGATCTCGCGAGTATTGATCCGTCTCCGCTCGGCTATTCCGTAGGTCGTTGGGAAGACAACACACTGGCAATAACGACGACGCGAGTCGATACGCCCTACCTGAATCGACGCGGAGTGCCCATGAGCGAGGCCGCGGAGATCGAGGAGCGTTTTACGGTCGATGAGGCCAACGGTCACCTGGACTATGTGTTGACGGTTACCGACCCGGAGTTCTTGTCGGAACCGTTCGTCGAAGAGATTCTCTGGTTCTGGAGCGAGGACGCGATTATGCAGCCCTATGACTGCTCGGTGTCAGGGTAGACCTGGCGCCAGGCTTGTCGCTCCGGCCATAGATCGAAAATTGCGCAAATCTCTCGCCTTCCGCGATAATCGCCCCGCCGCAGCAGGGCCCTCATGTGAAAGTATTCGTCATCAGCCTGCGCACGGCCGAGACCCGGCGTGCAGAAGCGTCCGAACAGATGGCCAAGTGCGACGTAGCGTTCGAGTTCTTCGATGCCGTTGACGGGACCGCCGGCCATGCCGACTGGTTTTCGGGAATTGATAACCGGCGTTTTCTGCTCAATACGCTTCGCCGCCAGCCGAAGCCTCAAGAAATCGGCTGCTACGCGAGTCACCTGTCATTGTGGAACAAGGCGATCTCCCTCGACCAACCCGTCCTTGTCCTGGAAGATGACTTCCAGCTTGAACCGGGTTTTGCCGAAGTCATCGGCAGCCTGGAACCGATGGTGAACGAATTCGGGTTCATTCGCCTGCAATCCATGCACGGGCCGCGAGCGCCGCTGAAGCGCCTGAGGCCCGCCGCCTACGAAGTCCGGCGCCATGACGGAACGACCCTGCATTACCTGTCCGATCCGCCGCTCTATGCGCTGGCATATGCCGTCAGCCCAGGGGCAGCCCGTGCTCTGGTACTGGCCAGCCGGACCCTGTTCGCACCCGTCGACAAGTTCCTGCAACACACCTGGATACACCGTACGCCCATCTACGTACTGGACCCGCCCGTGGTGAAGATGTCGCCGCAAGCCGAAATCTCGACCATTGGCGATCGAACCCGCAAGAGCAGGAACCCCATGGTGAATCTCAGCCGCGCCATTCACAAGGGCATCGGGGAACTCCACCGGCTGGGCTTTGACCGGGTGCAGTTCGCGCGAATGTCGGATTCCGATCGCCCTCAGTTCGGAAAATCGAAATAAGTATCCGGATAGGGTTCGTCGGCGAGGGTGAAATGCCACCACTCCCGGGCGTAGTGGTTGAACCCGTGCGAGGTCATCACGTTCTGCAGCAGCGCACGGTTGGCGCGTTGCCGGGCTGTGACGGCGGGGCTGTCCGGCCAGGAAATCGGGCCGAAGAAATCGTAGCCCGAGCCCATGTCGAGTTCGTGGGCTGCGCCCGCCTCGTCCCGAAAGACGATGGTGAGATCCACTGTGCTGCCCCGCGAATGGCCTGAGCGCGCAGCGATGTAGCCCTCCTCGAACAGGTCCTCCTTGGCGACGTCGGGGTAAAAGTCGGGCTTGGTTCGCTGATCGTCGAGATCCTCGCCCCAGCGGACGAAGTGATCCACAGCGCGCTGCGGCCGGTAAGCGTCGAAGACCTTCAACCCGAGCCCGAACCGCTGGAGCGCGGCCTGAACGTCTGCCAGCGCAGCAGCGGCCGGCTCGGACAGGACCGCGTGTCCGTGCCCATAACCGTCAATGGGATGCCCGACGAAATTGTCGCCGGTGGCGTACTTGAGCTCGATTGCGATATCCGGAATCGCCTCATCCAGATACACGAAACCCTCCGGCAAGCCGGGACGTTCCTGGGCAAGGGCGCCCATTGCACCGACCGCGGCCAACAACGCAACTGCCCGGAAAACGGGTGAGTTTTTCATCTCGCGCCTCAACGACGTTGATCGGATTATGGGCGATGTTCCCGATCACTGTCATGGCAAGCACCAAACATCTGTTCTGCCTGTTGACATATTTATCCTACTGTACTAGATTACTAGTACACTCAGTTTACGGATCGTCAAGATGCTCGAAGCCAGGCACGTCAATTTCGGATACGGATCCGATCCCCTGTTTCGCGACACGGACCTGACGCTCGCGCCCGGACACATCTATGGTCTGCTGGGGCTCAACGGCGCCGGCAAGACCACGTTGCTCAAACTCATGACGGGATTGCTGTTCCCGAATTCAGGCGAGATCACCGCCTGCGGTCACAATCCTGCCCGGCGAGCCCCCGGGTTCCTGTCCAGGGTCTTCCTCCTGCCGGAGGAACTTAACGTCCCCGGTGTCACCGGCAGGGAATACGTCGCCGCCCGCTCGCCGTTCTATCCGGATTTCGATCAGGCCCAGATGCAGCGCTACCTCGAGGAGTTCGAGATTCCCGAGGGCAAGCGGCTCACGGCCCTCTCCCACGGACAACAGAAGAAGTTCCTGTTGTCGTTCGGCCTGGCCTGCAATGCATCGCTGGTGCTCCTGGACGAGCCGACCAATGGCCTGGACATCCCCTCCAAGGGGCTGTTCCGGCGCCTGGTGGCGGAGGCGTTGAACGACGGCCAGGCCATCGTCGTCTCCACCCACCAGGTCCGGGACGTGGAGTCGCTGGTGGACCTGATCGTGGTTCTTCACGAGGGCAAGGTGCTGTTGAACCACACGGTTTCCGAACTGAGCGGGAATCTGAGATTTTCGGTCAGCGGGAACCGCCCCGAAGACGGCAACGGGCTGATCTATACCGAGCGCACCGTAGGCGGCTACGCCAGCGTCTTCAGTGACCGCGGCGGCGGCGAAGGCGCACTGGACATGGAACTGCTCTTCAAGGCCGTCATAGCGAACCCGGGCGCCTGCGCCGCACTGCTCACAACGGAGAGCCGGAAATGAACGAACATTTCTCCATCGAACGGCTTTGGTGGCTGTTGCGCGCCGACTTCACGGCCGGCTATCGCACACTGCTGACAGTTTCCGGCACGCTGGCCGGAGTCATCCTGATTGCATCCCTGATCTCGTTCGGCCCCGGCGGCGGAGGCCAGGAGTTCTTCATGTCGTGGTTTGGCGGCATGCTCTACATCTGGGGTGTCATTGCCTCGAGCCGCGCCTTCCGGGAACTTCACGACAAGACCCGGAACGAAGCGTACCTGCTGTTGCCCGCTTCCGCGGTCGAAAAGACCGTGGCCCGGCTGCTCGCCGTGACTGTCGGACTGGCCGTCTACCTGTTGGTCTTCACCACCGTGGTTTCGGTCCTTGTCGAAGCGGTATTCCTGTTGCTGCCGGGTACCGGTTACGGCCTGTTCAATCCGCTCGACCCCGTGGTATGGCCGCTCATCTTCGGCTATTTCTTCCTGCAATCCTTCTTCTTTCTCGGCGCAGCCTGGTTCAGGAGACGGCATTTCATCAAGACCAGTTTGGCCATCACCGTGGTCGGAATCGGGTTGGCCCTGTTCATCGTGCTCACGCTGCGACTCACCTTCGCGACAGCGGACCTGTCCGACCTGGACGGCCTCATCGCGCGGGCGGCGGGATCCTACCAGGGACTGTTTCAGATACTTGAGGCCCTGCGCGGGCTCTTTGCCGTCGCGCTGCCGGCCGCATGCTGGACGATTGCCTGGCTGAGGGTCCGGGAGACACAGGTCAGCGATGGAATTTAGCGAGCCAAGAAGCATATACCTGCAGATCGCGGACCAGATCCGCGAGCGCATCCTGCAGGGTGAATGGCAGGACGGAGAACGGATCCCGTCCATCCGCGAACTGGCCATCGAGCTGGGCGTGAATCCGAATACGGTCACCAAGAGCTACCAGGCGCTGTTGGATTGGGGCATCGTCGCCAATCAACGCGGGCGCGGATATTTCGTCAGCGAAAGGGCTGCCGAGCGGGCATTGACCGGGATGCGCGAGGAATTCGTGCGCGACGAGCTTCCAAGAGTGATTCGCGCCATGCAAACGCTGGGTATCGGCCTCGACGAACTGGCCGGATACCTGGCTCGACAAGACGGAGATAAAGAGACATGAAATCAAGCAAGATCGCACTCCTTTCACTGGGCGGTGTCGTCGCGGGAGCCATTGTGGTGGCCGCGGTGGTGGCGCGTGTCGCCATCGGCTGGGACGGACAGGCGCGGGCGCAGATCGACCTCGACCCCGGCGAGACGACCACGGCGAGCCGGGACCTCAGCGGATTCAACAGAATCGAGATCAACGGCAGTTGGAACGTCGCCGTCACCCGGGGAGACGAGTGGCAGGTGGAACTGTCGTACCCGGAAAACTATGTGGGTGAAATCGACGTATCGGTAAGGGGCGAACGACTCAGCATGGACGGTGCCGGGATGCGATCCTTTTTCGGTCGGTCAGATGCGCGGTTCTCGGCAGACATCGTCATGCCGACGCTGGTGGAACTGGAGGCAGCCGGCAGCAGCCGCGTAACGCTTTCGGGCTTTGAGGGCGAACAGCTCACGATCGACGCCGCCGGCGCGAATCAAATTACCGGCGAAGACGGCCGCTACGGCGAACTGGAACTGTCGGTCGCAGGCGCCAACGACCTTCAGCTCGCCGGGTTCGCTTTCACCGATGCAGACGTGGAGCTTGCGGGCGCATCCAACCTGACGCTGACCATGGATGGCGGCGAATTGACCGGCGGCCTGGCCGGCGCCGGAAAAATCGAATACTTCGGCACGGTCTCGCGGGAAGATATCGACGTCGCAGGATTCGGTTCGGTGGGGCCTGCCGAACTGTAGTCCCCCGGCGCGCATGGATCGCCGCGCGGTCCTCCCGCATGTCCGAACGCAGGCCGTGGAATTGGGCCTTCAGCCCGTCGTCGGGGACCGATTTGGGCTCGCACCCTACTCCCGGATCATCGCCAACTGTCCCCGCAGTTCCGCCAGAATCGCATCGAAGTTGCTCCCGGTTTGAAGCAGGTTTTCCTGCTCCATCGGATCCGCCTGCAGATCGTACAGTTCCTCCGGGCTCGGCAGTTGGCGCATCAGCTTGTATTGATCGTTTCTGATCGCCCACTCGTCGCGGTTCAGGTTTTCCGACACCACTTCCGAGTACGCGTAGCTGCGCGGTCCGGGGCCGGCGTTGGAGAGCAGATCCGCAAAGCTCAGGCTGTCGTTGAATACCGTCGTCCCGGCGCCGGCGAGGTCGGCGATGGTCGCGAACAGGTCCACGCTGGAGACCAGCGCGTCCTCGCGCTCGCCGGCGCGCGTCACGCCCCGGCCCGAAATGATCATCGGTACCGCCACGCCGCCCTGGTAGACCGACCCTTTGCCCCGCTGCCGGACGGGTCCCTGGTATACCCGCCTCGGGGAACCGTTGTCGCCCATGTAGATGATCACCGTATTCGCCCTCGTGTCGGCGGAAAACGAGTCCAGAAGGCGGCCGAACTCCCGGTCCATGGCCTCTATCGCAGCCAGGTAATACGGCAAGGGGTCTCGGTCGATGGCCTGCTGTCCGGGAGACAGCGAATCCCTGTCGTGCAGGTCGGGCGGCGGAAGGTGGAACGGCGTATGCGGCGCGTTGAACGCCAGCCACGCGAACCACGGCGCCTCCTGAGCGGCGATCCACTCGATGGCGAGGTCGACGAATCGGGTCGTGGTGTAGACGTCGCTTGATGATTCGCGGCCATTCTCGATCAACGTCCAGTCGAAGTAGTCGCGCACGCCGCCTCCCTGGAACCCGGCAAAGTGGTCGATTCCCATCAGGTTGGGGTTGTCGATGCCGCCGTTGTCGCGTCCCGACAAGTGCCACTTGCCGATCACCGCATGCGTGTAGGAATTCGGAACGTTGGAATCGATGAACGACTGCAGCGAGGTTTCCGCGAGCGGAATCGAGTCATCCGGCGATAGCACCCCGGTGCGGATACCGTATCGCCCGGTGAGAATGGTCGCGCGGGTGGGGGAACACAGAGGCGTTGCCCAGGCGTTGTCGAAGATCAGGCCGTTGGCCGCCAGTTCGTCCAGGGTGGGCGTCGTTGGCAAGTACGTTCCCACCTGGTATCCGGACGAGGCATCCAGGCCCAGATCGTCGGAAATGACCAGCAGGATGTTCGGGTGTTCATTCAGGGTCGGGCCGGGATCGGGTTGAGTTCCGGTGCCGCCGCCACCGCCGCTGCCACTGCCACCGCCGCTGCCACTGCCGCCGTCACCGTTGCTGCCCCCTCCCCCGCCGCCGCAGCCCGAGAGCGCTATCGACGCAAGGACGCAGACAAGGCCGGCAGCCCGCATATTTCACCCGACCTTGTCCTGCTCAGCATCCGGCACAACGGCAAGTATCTTCAATTGCGCTGATTCGATGCGGAACAGCCTACGGCGATTGCCCGCTGTCCCGGAGAGTCTGAATCTGTTCGCTCAGGGAACGGTACGCAGCCTGCTCTTCCCGCGAAAGCTCTCCGGCCAGCAGATTGACGTGTTCGTAGGGGTCCTCCCGCAGATCGTAGAACCCTTCCTCGCCCCGGAACCGGCCCAGCTTGTAGCGCCGATCGCGCATCGCGTAGTCACCACTCGCCACGCCCGCAAGACCATCGTCGAAACGGTCGGCATAGAGCCAGTCCCGGCGGGACGGGGCGTCGGGGTTGGACAACGAGTACAGGAAACTCACTGAATCGTGGGTCACCTCATCCGGTACGGCCTCTGCCGGATCGATCCCGGCCATTTCCATGATGGTGACGAACAGATCCGTCGAGTTGACCAGGGCCTCGGACACGGCTCCGCGGGCAACGCCCGGGCCCGCTACGATGAACGGCACGTTGACGCCGCCCTCGTAGACCGCGCTCTTTGCCCGTCCCCGCCGGAACGGTGGACCCACATGGCTGTTGGGCGTTCCGTTGTCCCCCAGGAACAGGACATAGGTGTTTTCGCGAACGGCAGGGTCCAGGGAGGCCAGAATCCGTCCGATCTGCGTATCCATGGCCTCGATCATTGCCGCGAAGTAGGCGGCCATCCTGTCGTCGGGGACGGATCCGGGGTCCAGGTGCGAGTAATCCGACTGCCAGGTCTCTGCGGGCGGCAGATGCAGCGGCACATGCGGAAGATTGAACGCGAACCACATGAACCATGGATCGTCGCCCTGCTCCCCGATCCACCGGATCGCGTCGTCTGCCTTGTCGACGGGCGTATAACCGGTCTCTCCGCGGACCTCGCCGTCAACGACCTTGATCCAGCTGTAATAGGACGCGTGTTCCCCCAGGATCAACCCGGAGAAATGGTCGAACCCCACGAGATTGGGGTGGTCGATCCACCCATTGTGGCCATCGGCCAGGTGCCACTTGCCGATGGCTGCGGTCGAGTAACCCAGGTCGGGATTGGCATTGAACGCCATGGGCAGGCTGAACTCTTCGAGCCGCAGGTACACAGGCACCTCAGACTCGGGCCTGACCGGAATCGGACGCTCGAAAGGTGCCCAATCGGGTTTCGCCGGGGGGTCGGGCATGGGTGGACCGTGCGCAATGGGCCGGCCGACACCGGTCCGGAATCCGTAGCGGCCCGTGAGCAGGGTTGCGCGGGTGGGCGAGCAGATCGGCTGCGACCAGAAATTCGTGTAGCGCACGCCCTGGCTGGCCAGTTCGTCCAGGGCGGCCGTGGCCGGCGGGTTCTCCCCTACATCGTACGAGGCCAGCGTCTCCACACCCATGTCGTCGCCGATCAGAAGCAGAATGTTCGGCGCCGCGTTCAGCCCCCCGGACAGAAACAGGGCCGGAAGCAGGACGATTGCCGACCGCCTGGTTTTCTTCTTCATGGCCATGGGAACCCTACGGTTGTTTGTATACGACTCCGCCCTTCATGACGAACTCGACCTGTTCGAGGACGCTGACATCTTCGTACGGGTTTCCGGAGACCGCGACCAGGTCCGCCCGAAGCCCTTTGGCGATCCGGCCCACCAGGTCCCCGACCCCCAACAGGTCCGCCGCATTGACGGTTGCCGCCCGGATTGCTTCGGCGGGCGTCATCCCGAATCGCACCATGCGCGAAAATTGTCGGGCGTTGTCGCCGTGCGGGTAGACCGCGCTGTCCGTGCCGAACACCATTTCGACGCCCGCCGCATGCGCCTGCCTGAAGCTCTCCCGCTGGATCTGCCCGACTTCGCGCTCCTTGTCCAGAGATTCCGGCAGTACGCCATTCGCTTCGCCTTCCGTGAGAATGTGCTCGGTGACGTATATGTCCATGACGAAGCGCGTGCCTCGCTCCCTTGCAAGCTCGATCACGTCGTCGGTGAGGAAACTGGCGTGTTCGATCGAGTCGACGCCGGCCAGGATCGCGTTGCGGATTCCGGCGTTGCCATGGGCATGGACCGCAACCTTTCGTCCATGTGCATGGGCTTCGTCGACCAGCGCCTCCAGTTCCTCCAGCGTGTACTGAACCGCGTCGAGCCTGGTTCCAGCCGACAGGACACCTCCCGTCGAGCACGTCTTGATCAGGTCCACGCCGAACTTCACGTTCTGGCGCACCATTTGCCGAATCTCCCAGGGTCCGTCGGCGACCCCGGTTTCCGTCACGCCGTACTCGTACGGCAACAGGTTGTTGTCGCTGCAGTGCCCACCCGTAATTCCGACCGGCGGACCGGAAACCAGCATTCTCGGTCCGGCCACTTCCCCGGCGGCGATCGCGTCGCGCAGAGCAACGTCTGCGTACCCCGGAGCCCCGACGTTGCGAACCGTCGTGAATCCGGCTTGCAAGGTAGTCGCCGCGTTCTTTACGCCATTGATCGTCGCTTCGGGAAGGGACACCACAAGCGAATTCAGTCCGTGATCGTCCGAGTCACTCAACAAGTGCGTATGGGCATCGATCAGGCCGGGGAGAACGGTATAGCCCGAGAGATCGATGACAACGACATCCGCTGGAATCGGCCCATCGTTTGACGGAGTCACGGCAGCAATCGCGCCATCCTCAATGGCGATGATCCGGTTGTCGAGAATCTCTCCCGCCGCAACGTCAATGATCGCACCGGCACGGATATACGTATCCGGCTCCGCATCGCAGACGGAGCCAACCAGCAATCCAATCGCGAGAATTCCCGAGTTGCGCGGCAAGTAAGGCATTCGACTCAACCTGGAGAGCAAGGACCCAGGCTCATTATGACATTGGCGTGACCTATACTCCCAACACCATGGAGTACAGACCGTTAGCAGACCGGATGAGGCCGCGTAATCTGGCCGAGATGGTCGGTCAGACACATGTGCTAGGGGATGGACAGCCGTTGCGGGCGCTGCTCGAAGGCCATGGACTGCATTCGTTGATCCTGTGGGGACCGCCGGGAACCGGCAAGACGACCCTGGCACGGCTGGTTGCGACCGCTTTTGACGCGCAGTTTATCGGGCTGTCCGCAGTCCTTGCGGGCGTCAGGGACGTCCGCTCGGCCGTCGATCAGGCGCGGATGGTACGCTCGGGCGACGGTCGGGCGACGGTGCTTTTCCTCGACGAGGTGCACCGGTTCAACAAGGCGCAGCAGGATGCGTTTCTGCCCTTCGTCGAGGACGGCACGCTGGTCTTCATCGGCGCCACCACTGAGAACCCGTCATTTGCCCTGAACAATGCGCTGTTGTCGCGCGCCCGAACGTACGTGCTCAAACCACTCGATGCCGGGGATATCGGGAAGCTGCTGTATCGCGCGCTGGAAGACTCCGAACGCGGCCTCGGGAAGGCGCAGCTTCAGGCGGCGCCGGAACTGATCCAGCGACTCGCGGATTCTGCGGATGGCGACGCTCGGCGCGGATACAATCTGCTGGAACTGGCCGCCGAACTGAGCGAGCAGGTCAACGGCCGCGCCACATTGACGCCCGGTGCAATCGACTCCGTGCTCCAGGGTAGCTATCGACGCTTCGACAGGCAGGGCGACGTCTTCTACGAGCAGATTTCAGCGCTGCACAAGTCGGTTCGCGGCTCGGACCCCGATGCAGCGCTTTACTGGTTGGTACGAATGCTGGATGGCGGCTGCGACCCCCTGTACATCGCGCGGCGGCTGGTCCGCATGGCCACGGAGGACATCGGCAACGCCGACCCGCGGGCGCTGCGCCTGGCGCTGGACGCCTCGGAAAGCTATGAACGCTTGGGCAGCCCCGAAGGCGAACTGGCACTCGCTCAGGCAACGATTTTTCTTGCCTGTGCGGCCAAGAGCAACGCGGTTACCAAGGCAATGTCCGCAGCCACCGGTGACGTCAAACGGTACGGCTCGCTGGACGTTCCGCCGCACCTGCGCAACGCGCCCACCCGGCTGATGAAGGAACTCGGCCACGGCGAAGGATACCGCTACTCACACGACGAAGAAGGCGCGTTCTCGGCCGGGCAATCCTATTTTCCCGAAGGCATGCCGGAACCGACATACTATCGGCCCGTCGATCGAGGCCTGGAACAACGCATCGCGGAGAAACTCAAGCGCCTGCGCCGCTTGAACCGGAAGGCACGGGGACGTGATTCGACAGGCTAACCTGGCTGCCGGCTAACCTGGCTGCCGGTCGGCGGAAGCGCGCCGTGCCGCGAGGATTCGCTCCCGCGTAAACGGAGCGCGCCGGATCCGCAGCCCCGTGGCATCGAAGACCGCGTTGGCGATGGCCGGAGGCACGGTGCGCGTTGAAGGCTCCCCGGCACCATAGGGAGGCAGCTCCGGCCGGTTGACCAGCACGATGTCGATTTCCTCCGGCGCATCCACCATTTCCAGGATCGGGTAGCTGATCCAGTCGACGCTGGTCACTCGCTCCGGCGTGAATCGCACTTCTTCGTACAGCGCGCGGCTGGCAGCGTGGATGATGTTGCCTTCGATTGTCCGCCGCAGCCACAACGGGTTGACGACAATACCCTGGTCGGAGGCAACGACGAATCGTCGCGGCCAGACGCGCCCGGTATCGAGATCCACCTCCACGTCGGCGATGACCGCCACTACCGGAGAACCGCGCCGGGTGTAGGCGACACCCCTGCCGATCACAACCCCACTGGTTGGCATTTGCGTCGGGCCGGGCACCCCGGGTTCCCACCCGTAGCGCTCGGCGGCGGCCTTGAGAACGTCGGCGTCGCGGCCCTCGGGCAAGTGGCGCAGCCGAAATTCGATGGGATCGGCGCCCACGGCGACCGCCATCTCGTCCATGAAGCATTCGCTGGCGAAGTGGTTCTGTGGGCCCAACGGATCGCGGAGATGTGCCGTACGCAGCGGCGACGCCCGCTCAAGCAAGGGCGCGACCACCTGCCAGTACCGCACGTTGACGGGAAATTCGTAGCGGTCGCCCGGATTGGACAGCCGGAGAACGGAGGCATTCGGCCAACCCAGCAGCGCACCCGCATAACTGTAGCTGGGATCGCTCTCATTGCTCTCCACGTCGCCCGCGGAGAAGCCCTTCATGCGCATCTCGTAACCCACGACGTTCCCGGTCGAATCGAATCCGGCGCGGGCGAAGTGCACCGATGCCGGAGCCTTGGGATCCCAGGCCGTGCCTTCGGCGCGCATTCCCTGGACCCGTACCGGCCGGCCGACGGCGCGTGACATCACCGCCGCATCCATGGCCGCATCGCCGGCGTCGTTGCGCCCGTAACTGCCGGGTCCGGGGACCCAGATACCCCTCACATCGCCAATTGGCAGCCCCAGGATGTTCGCCACCCCCTCCGCGGCATGATGCGGCTTTTGCGAACCGGTCCAGAGCGTCGCGCTGTCGCCCCGGTAGTCGCACACGGCGCAGGCAGGCCCCATGGAAGCATGGGACTGGAACGGAAACTCGTACTCGGCCCGGATAACACGGTCCGCCCGAGCCAGCGCAGCTTCCACCGCTTCGCGATCCGGAACGATATCAGCGCCCCGTCCGCCGCCGGCGCTTTCCCGCACAACGGGAGCCCGCCGAATATGGTCGTAGAGGTCGTCCATGGCTGGGAACGGCGCCTCCATCTCCGACCAGGTGACTTCCAGTTGCTGCGCCGCCCTGACCGCATCCCATTCCCGCTCGGCGACCACGCTCAGGTAGTCGCCTTCGTGTACGACTCTCGCGCCAGCAATCTCGCTGATCGATTCGACATTGACCGACACCGGCACGCTTCCGGCCACCGGCGGTCGGACCACCCGCCCGTGCATCATGTCCGGGACCCGTACGTCGACGATGTACTCGTGCGTCCCCATCACGATCTCGGGCAGGTCCCGCCGCGGGAACGACTGCCCGACGACCCGGTACTCCGAGGGATCTTTCGGCGCCGCCGAACCCAGCGCGTCGAGCGCATTGCCGTAACTCCCGTTCCACTCGAGTCGAACATCGAAGTGCCCGCCGCCGATCAGTTCCCCGTAGCCGGCACGTCGCGCGGGATCGGCGTGCAGGTGGACCGCGCCGTCGGCAACCGCAACTTCCCCTGCGTCAACCCCGAGCCTTTCGGCGCCCAGTTCCAACAGCACCCGGCGCGCTTCCGCCGCCGCATTTCTCAGCGGGTTGGCGCCCCGCTCGATGCCGGTGCTGCCGCTGGCGCCACCCTGATTGACGGTCAATGCGGTATCGCCCATGACCACGTCGACCCGATCCATCGGCAGGTCCAGTTCCTCGGCGACGATCTGGGCGATGGAGATGTCCACGCCCTGCCCCATGTCCATCTTGCCGAAGAAGGCGGTCACGCGGCCGGTTTCGTCGATCTTCAGGTACGTATCGAGCTGCCCGGGCGAAAGAGCCCGCCACAGCGGCCTGTCGTCCGCCGCCATCGTCCGCCGCGCCCCCGGGACCGCCAGTGAAACCACCAGGCACCCCGCGCCCTTGAGTACAGTGCGCCGCTTCACTGCCGTGTCGTACCGGCCCACCGGTCAGCCCTCCCGTGCCGGGAGCTTTGCGGCAGCCCGTTCCGGTAGCGCCGCAGTGGCCCGGTCCACAGGTGTCGCGGCGGCCCGATCCGAGAGGATTACGGCGGCCCGCTTGACCGCGCGCAAGATTGCCGAATGCGAGCCGCAGCGGCATTTCAGCCCGGTAAACGCCTGTCGGATGGTCTCGTCGCCGGGATTGGGGTCGCTCTCGAGCAACGCCACCGCGTAGAGGATCCAGCCGTTCATGCAGTACCCGCAGAACAGCGCCTGCTCGTCGATGAAGGCCTGCTGGACCGGATGCGGTTCCTCTGCCGTACCAAGCCCGCTCAGGGTTTGCACCTTGCCGGTGACGGCGGCAACCGGCACGACGCAGGCGCGGATCGGCTGCCCGTCCATGAGCACGGTGCACGAGCCGCACTGGGCAAGGCCGCAGCCGAAACGGGGATTGTTCATGCCCAACTCGTCACGCAGGGCATAGAGCAATGGCATGTCCGGTTCCAGGTCGAGTCGATGAGAGGTGCCGTCGACATCCAGGGTCATGACCGCCATGGCAAGAATCCTCCTGTGACCGACGCCAGGGCCGCTTGCCGGTATTCGAGAACTTGTTACCGGCCCAGGCAGCCCGTGGCAAAACTCCCGCGGCATTCGACCGACGAGGCGCCCGGCGGCTAGACGGAAATTCGCGTCAACCCCGCCATGTAGGGACGCAATACCTCGGGAACGATAACAGAGCCGTCCGCCTGCTGAAAATTTTCCACCACGGCGATGAGTGCGCGGCCGGCGGCGACCCCCGAGCCGTTCAGGGTATGCACGAGTTCCGGTTTGCCGGAGTCCGGGTTGCGCCACCGCGCGTGCATGCGCCGCGCCTGGAAAGCGCCGCAATTGCTGCATGAGGAGATCTCGCGGTAACGGTTCTGGCCGGGCAGCCAGACTTCCAGATCGTAGGTCTTGCCCGCACTGAAGCCCGTATCCCCCGCGCACAGGATCACCTTTCGATATGGCAGTTCCAGCCGCTGGAGAATGATCTCCGCATGGCCGGTCAGCTCTTCCAGCGCCCGGTCGGAGTCTGCAGGCGCCACTACGTGCACCAGTTCCACCTTCTCGAACTGGTGCTGGCGAATCATGCCGCGCGTGTCCTGGCCATAAGACCCGGCCTCGGACCGGAAGCACGGCGTATGGGCTGTCAGCCTCATGGGCAATTGCCCGGGCGCCAGGATTTCATCGCGTACCAGGTTGGTGAGGGGCACTTCGGCGGTGGGAACGAGGCGCAGATTGCGTTCGCCGTCGACGGAAAAGAGATCTTCCCCGAACTTCGGCAATTGCCCCGTTCCGAACAGCGCATCGTCCTTGACCAGGTACGGGACGTAGCACTCCGTGTAACCGTGCTCGCGAATGTGAACGTCCAGCATGAACTGGATCAACGCCCGGTGCAGCCGGGCCAGATCGCCTTTCAGGACCGAAAACCGGCTTCCGGACAGCTTGGCCGCCCCTTCGAAGTCCAGAAGTCCGAGTCCTTCCCCAAGCGCAACGTGGTCCTTCGGCTCGAAGTCGAATGACGGCGGTTCACCCCACTTGAGCACCAGGGCATTGGACGTCTCGTCGGCGCCGTCGGGCACAGTGTCATGGAGCAGGTTGGGCAAGCCGGAGAGAAAGTCGCTCAATTCCTCCTGCAGGGCGTGCAGGTCCGCTTCCGCCTTCGTCAGTGCTTCGCCGAGTTCCCTGACCTGCAATCTGAGCGGCTCGATGTCCTCGCCCGCCGCTTTCGCCCGGCCGATGCTCCTCGAACGCTCGTTACGCTCGTGACGCAGTTTCTCCACGCGGACCTGGAGCGACTTGCGGTCGTCTTCCAGCGCCTGGTAGCGAGGGCGGTCGAGCACGAACCCGCGCCGCGCCAGATTCCTGGCGACTGATTCGAGATCGGTGCGCAATTCTCTCGGGTCCAGCATGCCTGGCTCAGTCCGGGGTCGGGTAAGGGCCGCAACCCTCCATCAACTCACCGCGTATTGTCAACCGGCTCGCCGATGATGTCCGCACCCGCGGGAGGCTCGAACTGGAAGAACTCATCCTCGATGTCCCCGTTTACTGCCACATTTTGAAACACGATGGACGTCACCTGGCCCAGTGCATCGACCAGCACCAGCGCAAAGAGTTCACCGGTGTCAAACCCCAGTTGAACGGAGCGAAAGTCCGCACCCTGCTCTCTCGGCGCGAGTGAAATCCAGACGATCTCCCCATCTCGTGAACTCTCCACGATCTCGAACCCGTCGCGAACTCGGCCGTCGCCGCTCAGCAGCATGGCAGGCGACGAAGCGATGGCGCCCTCCAGCGGGCTGACCGTCACCTGCGCGAGTTCCACGTCATGGATCCACAGGTTCCCGGCATCCGCCACCACCTGCTGCTCGAACGGCTCCGAATAACTCCACAGGAACCGGTTCGGCCGCTTGAGGGAGAACGTGCCCGAAGCCGCTTCCACCAGGTTCCCTTCGCCGTCCAGCAACTCCTGGCTGAAATCGGCCTGCAGCGTGCGGGTTTCCTCGATGAAGCGGTCCAGCACGCCGGCACCGTTGCCGTCCGCTTCGGCCGCGCTGACCGCCGGCGCCCGGTCCGGCGACTCCTGGGGTTGCGCCGCTGTCGGCGCCAGGACCGCCACCGCCAGGATCGCCACGGCCAAAACGCCCTGCACCGCCGCCGAAACGCCCCACGCCGCCGCCAGAACGCCCCGCGCCGCCGCCAGCGCGAACACTATCGCCCGCTTCACAACCTGCTCCGGGCCGTACGGTTCAGTCGTCAAGGGACGGCGGGGGCGGCGCCAGGACCTCGCGGGTCCCGTTGGGCTGAAGGGCGCCCACGATACCCACCTCTTCCATGGTCTCGACGATTCGCGCGGCACGGTTGTAGCCGATCTTGAGCCGGCGCTGGACACTGGAAATGGACGCCTTGCGCGACTCGGTGACGATCCGCACCGCCTCGTCGTAGAGCGCGTCCTCCTCCCCGTCCAGCCCGCTACGCTGCGCGGGATCGACTCCCGGTATCGGCTCCGGCGGACCCGCCAGCACATCGTCGGCGAAATCGGGCACCCCCGAGGCACGCAGGTTGCTGACCACCGCGTGGACTTCGTGGTCGTCCACGAAGGCGCCGTGGACCCGCGTCGGCGTGGATGTGCCCGGCGGCAGGTACAGCATGTCGCCGTGCCCGAGCAGGTGCTCCGCGCCGATCTGGTCGAGAATCGTGCGCGAGTCCACCTTGGCAGACACCTGGAACGCGATGCGGCTGGGGATATTGGCCTTGATGAGACCCGTGATCACGTCCACCGACGGTCGCTGGGTGGCGATGATCATGTGAATTCCCGACGCACGCGCCTTCTGGGCGAGCCGGGCGATGAGTTCCTCCACCTTCTTGCCCACCAGCATCATCATGTCGGCAAGTTCGTCGATGACAACGACCACATACGGCAAGGGTCCCAGGTGCGGAACGTCCTCCTCCGGCGTCCCGGCCTCGACGGTGGGATCCGGGATCGGACGGCCCTTGGTCAGTGCCGCGCTCACCTGGCGGTTGTAGCTGGAGAGATGGCGCACCTTCAGTGCCGCCATCAGCGTGTAGCGGTGCTCCATTTCCGCCACGCACCAGCGCAGCGCGTTGGCGGCCTCGTTCATGTCCGTCACCACCGGCGCGAGCAGGTGGGGAATGCCTTCGTAAACCGAAAGCTCCAGCATCTTCGGGTCGATCAGGATCAGCCGCACGTGCTCCGGCCGGGACTTGTAGAGCAGACTCAGCACCATGGCATTGAGCGCCACGGACTTGCCCGAGCCGGTGGTGCCGGCGATGAGCAGGTGGGGCATCTTGCCGAGATCGGTCACCACCGGCTGCCCGCCGATGTCCTTGCCGAGCGCAAGCGTCAGCGGCGATTTCAGCTTCTCGTAGGTCTCGGACTTGACGATCTCGCCCAGCGTGACCAGTTCCCGGACTTCGTTGGGAATCTCAAGGCCCACAAAGGGCTTGCCGGGAATCACCTCGACGACCCGGACGCTGACAGTGGACAGCGAACGCGCCAGGTCCTTGGCGAGGTTGCTGATCTGGCTGACCTTCACCCCCGGAGCCGGCTTGAGTTCGAAGCGCGTCACCACGGGCCCGGGGTGCACGGAGACGACTTCCACGTCGATACCGAAATCGCCCAGCTTCAACTCCACCAGCCGCGACATGGCCTCCAGCGCCTCGTCGGAATACCCCCCCTCCCGCGGCGGGGCATCGTCAAGCAGCGACAGCGGCGGCGGTTCGCCGGTTGGGACCGACTCGAACAGCGGTACCTGCTTCTCGCGCTCCACCCGTGCGCTTGCCGGAGGTGCGTCGAACGTCGGTTCGATCCGCGGTTCGGCACGCTTTTTCTTGGCGCGGCGGGTCTTCTTCACCACGCGGCGGCGCTGCCGCCTGACCTTGCGGCCCTTGCTGCGCACGCCCATCTGCTTGAACAGCGTGCGGCTTCCGGCCACGCCGGCGAGCACACCGCGGCCGACCGTATCCATGACGGTAAGCCACGAGACGCCGGTGGCAAGCGAGATGGATACGATCCACAACACGAGCAACAGGACGGTCGCGCCCAGGTGGCCCAGCACCTGCTCCAGTCCGGTCCCGACTAGCCGGCCGAGGATGCCGCCGGCCGTTTCGCGCATGTCCGGAGCGAAGATATGCAGCGTCGCCAGTCCGCAACTGGTGGCCAGCAGCAACACGAACCCTCCCGTGCGCCACCAGACGACCGGGCGCGAGCTGGTCTTGTCCCGCTTCCTCGACCGGAAGATCAACCATCCCGCCAGAAAAACCAGCGCAGGAAAGAGATAGGCGGGCCGACCGAAGAGCAGATAGGCCAGGTCGGCGAAGAACGCGCCGGCCGGCCCCACGCGGTTGCTGACCGCCTGGGAGCCGCCGGCTACGCTGAAGGCGGGATCGGCCGGGTCGTAAGTGACGAGCGCCAGGAATAGAATGATGGCCAGACCGGACAGAATCAAAAGTGCAGATTCCCGAAGCCCGCGGATTCGCGGACCCAACGCGGATGGCGACACATCGCTGACTTTGGATCTGCTCAAGTTTTGCCCGAAACTAACAATGCCCGACGCCGCATATCGGGTTGACGCCACCCGGGTTTGCTCCGGGGTGACGCTGCGAGTGAGTATACAGCCAACGCGGCCCACGAAACCATGATTGACGGGAAATGACGCTACAAGTCCGGCAGCACGACAGCATCCTGGATGTCGGTCCGGCCGCGTGGAACCTGCTCGCCGCGGACTCGCCTTTTCTGCGTCACGAGTTTCTGAGCGCCCTGGAAAACGCCGGATGCGTGGGACCCAAGACCGCCTGGCACCCCGCCTACCTGACCGCGTCGGACGATAACAGCCGCCTGGTGGGCGCCCTGCCCCTCTACATCAAGTACGACTCACGCGGCGAATTCGTATTCGACTGGAGCTGGGCAGCTGCCTACGAGCAGGCGGGGCTGGCCTACTATCCGAAGCTCGTTTGCGCGGTACCCTTTACGCCGGCGACAGGCCGGCGCCTGCTCGTCGACGCGGACTCGGACTTCGAGTCCGTCGCGGCGGAACTCCTGGTTGCAGCGCGTACCCTCGGGGCGGAAATCCGCGCCTCGTCGCTGCACGTCCTGTTTCCCACGAACGTCGAAAGGCGGTTTCTCGGCGGCGAGGGGCTGATGTCCCGCAAGAGCTGTCAATTCCACTGGCATAACGACGGCTACGCGTCCTTCGACGACTTCCTCGAACGCTTTACCTCGATGAAACGGAAAAAGGTGCGCCGCGAGAGACGGCGTATCGCCGAGGCCAATGTCACGTTCGAGCACCTGCGGGGCGACGAACCCGGCAACGAGGACTGGGACGCGGTCTACGAGTACTACGCGCACACGTTTCTGCGCCGGGGCCGCGCCCCCTATCTCAACCGCGAGTTCTTCGCCGAGATCGCGCGCACCATGCCGGAGAGCCTGGTGATCGTCCTCGCGCGATTCGGCGAGCGGCCCATCGCCACGGCCATCTGTTTCCGCAGCGACGACACGCTCTATGGCCGCTACTGGGGGAGTCTGGCAGACTTCCACAGCCTCCACTTCGAAGCCTGCTACTACCAGGGCATCGATTACTGCATCCGCGAGGGACTGACCCTGTTCGAACCGGGCACCCAGGGCGAGCACAAGCTCAACCGGGGTTTCACGCCCACGTCAACCTGGTCCAGCCACTGGATTGCCAACCCCGGGTTTGCGCGGGCGATCGGGCGATTCCTCGATCAGGAACACAACCACGTCAACGCCTACATGCGCGAGTTGGCCGGCCATACGCCGTACCGAAAGGACCAGCCCGAGCCGGGTCCCGCGAGAACCCTCCCGTCGCTGCGACAGAGCTCGCTGTGAGCGGGATCTACTGGTTGCCGGCCGCCGGCGACCCTGCGGGCTTCCCACCCGCCGGGCATGCCCTGCGGGAACCCGACGGGCTGCTCGCCGCCGGCGGCGACCTGCGGCCCGAGCGGCTTCTTTCCGCCTACGTCAGGGGCATTTTCCCCTGGTACGACGAGGGCCAGCCCATCCTCTGGTGGTCGCCGGACCCGCGCGCCGTATTGTGGCCGGAGGACCTCCACGTCTCCCGGCGCCTGGCCCGATCGCTGCGCAGGACGGACCTGCGATTCAGCGCGGATAGCGCCTTCAACGCCGTGATCGAGGGCTGCGCGGCGCCACGCGCCAGGTCATCGGGAACGTGGATCACTCGTGACATGATCGTCGCGTACGGGCGCCTGCACGAGATGGGCTGGGCGCACTCCTTCGAAGGCTGGCTCGGCGACGACCTGGCGGCGGGCCTCTACGGGGTTGCCATCGGGCGGGTCTTCTATGCCGAATCCATGTTCACAAGCGTCGACAACGCCTCCAAGGCAGTGTTGATCGAAGCGGTCAGGTACCTGAAGTCGCGGTCGTTCGAACTCATCGACTGCCAGGTCTGGTCGGAGCACCTGCGGTCGCTGGGCGCAACGACGCTGCCCCGCGGGGAATTCCTCCAGCAGTTGCGGCGCCTTTGCGTCCCCGCCGGCAAACCGAACAACTGGCGACGCGATCATGAGCGATTTTCACACCGGGCATCCCGTCGGTGCGGCAGGTGAATCGTTCATGAAGGATTCTCGATCACATGGTCGATCGCGTGTCGATTGCAGGCACGATCACGTGTGAATTGCATTGACGATCTCATGCGAAGTGTATCGATGATCTCGTGCGAATTGCATTGCGGGCGTATTCCCGTCTATGCAACAATCGTGCGCCGCAATACGAGCAGCGAAACACAGATGCCGAAAGAGGAAGCCATTCAGATGGAGGGCCTGGTCACCGAGACCCTGCCCAACACGACGTTTCGCGTCGAATTGCAGAATGGACACATCATCACCGCGCACATTTCGGGGAAAATGCGCAAGAACTACATCCGCATCCTCAAGGGCGACGCGGTGACCGTCGAGCTCACGCCCTACGATCTCAGCAAGGGACGCATCGTATACCGCGCCCGCTAGAAACCGGGCCGCTGCCTGTACTGAAACCGCGCCTGGTATGTCGCGGGCTCCTGATTCCGGATCTCATGCTGAGGCCGGATTTTGCAAGAGACATACGAAATGACCTCTGATTCGATAACTCGAAACAACGGCACCGGAGGCATCCTCGGCTGGATCGAGCGTGGCGGCAATCGGCTGCCCGATCCGGTGGTGATCTTCCTGTACTGCATACTGATCGTCATCGCGATCAGCGTGATCGCCGCCGCCACCGGCGCCTTCGCCCTGCACCCGACCCAGGTCGACGCTGCCGGCAACGCACTGGTGATCCGGGCCGAGAGCCTGCTGTCGGCGGACAACCTCCGCCGCCTGCTGGTGGAAATGCCGGTGACCTTTACCAGTTTCCACCCCCTGGGTTATGTCCTGGTCGTCATGCTGGGCGCCGGCGTCGCGGAGCGCTCGGGCCTGCTGGGCACGGCCATGAGCGCAGCGGTGAGCAATGTGCCGAAGTTGCTGTTGACACCCGCGGTTGCGCTGGTCGGCATGCTCGGCAACCTGGCGGCGGACGCCGCCTATGTGGTGCTCATCCCGCTGGCGGGCGTGATCTTCCACGCCGCCGGCCGCCACCCCGTGGCCGGCATCGCCGCCGCGTTCGCCGGGGTCTCCGGCGGCTTTTCCGCCAATCTTCTGCCGGGCCAGCTCGACGCGCTGCTGTTCGGCATCACCGAAGCTGCGGCCGAGACCATCCTGCCGACCTGGGATGCAAATATCGCCGGCAATTTCTGGTTCATCGTCGCCATGACGCTGGTGTTTCTGCCGATCATCTGGTACATCACCGACCGAGTCATCGAACCGCGCATGGGTACGTACGGCGGGGCAGGTCTGCCGGGCAGCAGCGACGAAGAAAACCTCCAAACCGGTGCCGGAGACAGTGACGAATCCGACGCCGACGATCTCGATGACGCAGACACCGGCGTCGACCAACCCGAGCGTCGGGGACTGATTCGGGCAGGCTGGGCCGTCCTCGGTGTGATAGCGGTATGGGTGTTTCTGTGCATCGGCCCCGGCACCCCGCTGATCGACGAATCCGCTCCCGTCGAGGGGCGTTTCACGCCCTTGTTCCAATCCCTTGTAGCCGGATTCTGCGTAGTCTTCCTGGCGGCGGGATGGGCCTATGGAACGGCCGCGGGCACCGTCAGGACTCACCGCGACCTGATCGACATGATGAAGGGCGCGATGGGCGACATGGCCTACTACCTGGTGCTGGCCTTCGCCGCGGCGCACTTCGTGGCCATGTTCAACTGGTCGAACCTGGGCCTGATCTTCGCGATCCATGGCGCCGCCGTGCTGGAAAGCTCGAACATGCCCGACACGCTGCTCATGGCTTCGATCATCCTGTTCGGCGCCGTGCTCAACCTGTTCATCGGCTCGGCCAGCGCCAAGTGGGCACTGCTGGCGCCGGTGCTGGTGCCCATGCTGATGCTGGTGGGCATCTCGCCCGAGATGACCACAGCAGCCTACCGCGTCGGCGACAGCGCCACCAACATCATCACGCCGCTGATGCCCTACCTGCCGCTGGTACTGGTTTTCGCCCAGCGCTGGCAGAAGGACTTCGGCCTGGGCAGCCTGGTGGCAACGATGCTGCCCTACTCCATGTTCCTGCTTCTGGCAGGACTGATACTGACGATTCTGTGGGTGTTCCTGGGACTGCCGCTGGGTCCCGCGGCGCCGGTTGCGTTCAGTATGCCCTGAACGGGCTCGGGGCCTTGAGGCCGGCTCAGACCTCGGGCATGTGCTCCAGTTCCCGTACTGTCGGTTCCGGGATCAGTACGAGGCCGTCACCGTCGCTGTCCACGTCCACGCGCACATGGCCCCCGTCCCTCAGGCGGCCGAAAAGCAATTCCTCGGCCAGGGGCCGCTTGATGTGCTCCTGGATGACCCGCGCCATGGGGCGAGCGCCCATCTTCTCGTCGTAGCCCCTGCGCGCTATCCAGTCCCGGGCAGCCGGTTCCAGTTCGATGGTGACTTCGTTCTTGTCCAACTGCGCCTCGAGTTCCACGATGAGCTTGTCAACGACACGGGCGATGGAGTCCTCATCCAGCGCGTCGAACTTGATGATGGCGTCCAGCCGGTTGCGGAATTCCGGTGAGAACATCCGCTTGATCACTTCCATGGCATCGCTGGAATGGTCCTGCATGGTGAAGCCGACGGAGGCGCGGCTCGCTTCCTGGGCGCCCGCGTTGGTGGTCATGACGATGATGACGTTGTGGAAGTCGGCCTTGCGGCCATTGTTGTCCGTGAGGATGCCGTGGTCCATGACCTGCAGCAGCAAATTGAAAACCTCCGGATGGGCCTTCTCGATCTCGTCCATCAACAGCACGCAGTGCGGGTTTTTCGTGATGGCTTCGGTGAGCAAGCCGCCCTGATCGAAGCCCACGTAGCCGGGCGGCGCGCCGATCAACCGGGACACGGTGTGCCGCTCCATGTACTCGGACATGTCGAAGCGCACCAGTTCCACGCCCATGGTCAGGGCCAGTTGCCGGGTCACTTCGGTCTTGCCCACCCCGGTGGGGCCGTAGAACAGAAACGAACCCACGGGCCGGAGTTCGTCGCCGAGGCCGGACCGCGACATCTTGATGGCGGACGCGAGAGCCCCGATGGCGGCGTCCTGGCCGAAGATGACAAACTTGAGGTCCCGTTCCAGGTGGCTGAGGACATCGCGGTCGGAAGCCGACACGCTCTTTGGGGGAATCCGGGCCATTTTGGCCACGATGTGCTGGACCCGCTCCACGCTGACGACTTCCTCCCGCTCGGCTTCCGGCATCAGACGAATGCTGGCGCCGGCCTCGTCGATCACGTCGATGGCCTTGTCCGGAAGATGGCGGTCGTTGATATGCCGGCTCGCCAGCTCCGCCGCGGCCTGCAGCGCCTCGTCGACATACTCGACGTCGTGATGTTCTTCGAACCGGCTGCGCAGGCCCTGGAGAATCTCCACGGTTTCCTGAACGGTTGGCTCCACGATGTCGATCTTCTGGAACCGGCGCGCCAGGGCGCGGTCCTTCTCGAAAACGCCGCGGAACTCCGTGTAGGTGGTCGAACCGATGCACCGGATGTCGCCGTTGGCCAGCACGGGCTTGATCAGGTTGGAGGCGTCCATGACGCCGCCCGACGCGGCCCCGGCGCCGATCACGGTGTGGATCTCGTCGATGAACAGGATCGCTCCGGCGATCTTCCGGAGTTCGTTGACCACGCCCTTGAGGCGCTTTTCGAAATCGCCCCGGTACTTGGTGCCGGCGATGAGCGATCCCATGTCCAGCGCGTAGATCGTGCTCTCGCTCAGCACGTCCGGTACCCGCTCCTCGACGATGAGCCGAGCCAGGCCCTCCGCCATGGCCGTCTTGCCGACGCCGGCCTCACCCACATACAAGGGGTTGTTCTTGCGCCGCCTGCACAGGATCTGGATCGTTCGCTCGATCTCGGCTTCCCGGCCGATCAACGGGTCGATCCCACCGTCGCGGGCCAACTGGTTCAGGTTGGTGGTGAACTGCTCGAGCGGACTGGCCTTGGGGGCGTCGTCCTGCGCGTCGACCCCTTCGCCCGGCTGGCTCTCTCCCGGAACGCCGCCCGGAACCCTGGGGACTCCGTGGGCGATGTGCCTGACGACGTCATAACGGGTTATTTCCTGGGACTCCAGCAGGTAAACCGCGTGGGACTGCCGTTCGGCGAATACCGCCACCAGCACGTTGACCGGCGTCACCTCCTTCTTGCCGCTGGATTGCACGTGGGACACGGCACGGTGCAGTGCGCGCTGGAAGCCGAGTGTCGGTTGCGTTTCGGTGGATTCGCCTTCCTCATTGTGCAGACGAGGCGTTGACTCATCGATGAAGTCCGTCAGTTCTCCCCTGAGCCGGTCCAGATTACCGCCGCAGGCCCGCAGGATCCCGACGACCTCCGGCGAATCCAGCAGCGCCAGCAACAGGTGCTCGACGGTGATGAACTCGTGCAGGTCGTCCCGGGCGCCCCGGAACGCCTCGTTCAGGCAGAATTCGAGTTCGCTGGAAAGCATCAGTCCTCTTCCAGGGTGCAGAGTAACGGATGCTGGTTGCGCTTCGCCAGTTCCGTCACCTGTGCCACCTTGGTCTCCGCAATGTCGTAAGTGTACACGCCGCAAACGCCCTTGCCCTGCGTATGTACCTGCAACATGATCCGGGTGGCGACGGTGCGCTCCAGGGAAAAGATATTCTGAAGGACCTGCACGACGAATTCCATGGGCGTGTAGTCGTCGTTGAGCAGGACGACACGATACAGCGGCGGCTTCTTGAGCTTCGGCTTGCTCTCGGCCGTGGCGAGACCGTGGTCGCCCTCGTCGCCGAATCGATCCGGTTCCTGGGACATGACCATAATGACGATATGCTACACGAACCCGCAGCCGATCGGACCGGCGATGGGTACCGCGGCACCATCGGATTCGTGACCATCGCACCGCGAAAACTCCACGGTGACTTGTTCCCGCGTGCCGCCCCACCTACCATTGGTCATCGGGACTGAAAGTTCGTGACTGCGCGGCGTACCCATGGACTTCGCGACTCGACTTCTTCAAGGGCGGCAGATGGACCCGGAGCGCTGGGCCAGGGCCGCCAATCGCTACCTGCCACCGGCTGTCTGCGCGCTGCTGGTACTGGCGCTCGCCTGGCAGGCGGCCAGGCTCACGTGGGCCCTGATTCCCGGCACGCCGGCTGACGCGCCGCCCCCGGTAGTCAGTCCCATCGCCCCGGAATCGGCGGCGCCGGCGTCCCAGGCCATCGACATCACCCGGATCATGGACAGCAACCTGTTCGGCGAGGTGGCAAGCGAACCGGTAGCGGCGCCGGCGGTCGCCGTGCTGGATGCACCGGAGACCACGCTCAACCTGCTGCTCAAGGCCACGGTATCCGACACGCTGGAGAATCGCAGCGGCGCCGCAATCATCGCCAGCGGCCAGGTGGAGAAGACGTATACGGTTTCCGACGTCATCGAGGGGGCCGGCGGAGCGCAACTGCACGCGATCTACAACGACCGGGTGATCCTCAACCGCGCCGGTCGGCTTGAAACGCTGCGACTGCCCACCGAGTACGCATCCGGCAACGTGGGTGCCGTCTACGCAGCACCGATCATGCCGATCCCCGCCGAGACGACGCTCAGGAGCGTGATCAGCGACAATGCGACGCGCATCAACGAGATCGTCCGGGTCGCCGCCCATATCGAGCAGGGTAGAATGGTGGGATTCAGGCTCAACCCGGGCGGGCAGCCCGAGCAGTTTGCGGCACTGGGGTTTCAGCCGGGCGATGTGGTGACGGAAATCAACGGTACGGCCATGTCCGACCCCAGCCGCGGATTGCAGGTGTTCGAGAGCCTGGGCGAGAGCACCATGGCCAACGTCACCGTGATCCGCGACGGCGCGCCACAGGTTCTGACGATCGATACGACCCAATTGGGAGAACTGGACGCCGCTCCATAGCAGCGGCCGGGTTCGGGAGGCAAACATGGAACAGGCGATCCGCACCGGCGACCCACGGCGAAAGTCCCGCATGGCGCATGGCAGTCCGCGGCGAAAGTCCCGCGTGGCGGCGGGACCGGCGATACTTGCGCTGGCGGCGCTTCTGGCGGCCATGCGGGCCGATGCGCAGCAGCCGGGCCCGCAAATCATGCCCAACTACCGGGAAGCCGACCTGCGACAGGTCGTCGAGGCGGTGGGCGAGGTCACCGGCCGGAACTTCCTCGTGGACCCCAGGGTGACCGGACAGGTGACGTTTCTGTCCTACTCGCCGATGTCGCCGGAAGCCTTCTACGAGGCTTTTCTCGCCACGCTGCAGATTCACGGCTTTATCGCCGTGGAATCCGAAAATGTCATCCGAATCGTCCCCGACGCCACGGCACGCGTGCACCCTGCACTCACCGACGAGACGGAGGGCGATCGAATCGTCACCCAGGTGGTGCAGCTCACCAACGTCGGCGCAGCGCAACTCGTGCCCATCCTCCGCCCCCTGATCCCGCAGTACGGCCACCTGGCGGCCCACCCGGGATCCAATACGCTGATCATCGTCGACCGCGGTTCCAACGTGGACCGCATGCTGAACATCATCGGCCGCATGGATCAGGCCTCGGACGAGGAAATCGAAGTGATCCGGCTCGAGAACGCCTCGGCGAGCGAAGTGGTCACCATGCTCGGGGTGTTGGAACAGGGCGCGGTGACCGAGGGCATTCCGCCCATGCAGATCGCCGCGGATGACCGTACCAACAGCATCCTGCTCTCCGGACCCACCGACCGGCGGCTGCGGTACCGGGCCCTGATCGCGCACCTGGACACGCCTTCGGGCGAGGCCGGGAATACGCAGGTTCGGTATCTGAACTATGCAAGCGCAGAGGATCTGGCTCAAAACCTTCAGGCGCAATTCGGGAGTGCTGCCACCGCCGAAGGCACCCCGCCGGAAAGCATCAACATCTGGGCCGATGCGGGTACCAATTCCCTGATCATCAACGCCCCGGCCCGCATCATGCAGGACATGAACGCGGTGATCGACCGGTTGGATATCCGCCGCGCCCAGGTCCAGGTCGACGCGATCATCGTCGAACTGTCGGAGAGCCGGGCCAACGAACTGGGCGTGAACTGGATCTTTCAGGGCGCCGGTGACGACGCCCCGATCGCCGGAACCAACTTTTCCTCCGCCAACCAGCCCGGAATCCTGCAGTTGGCAGGTGCCGCCGCAGGCGCCTCGGGCGGAACCGGACAGCTCGCCCTGGACCCGCAGGGCGTGCTGGCGGCCGTCGGCAGCATTGCCGATTCCGGAACGAGTTGGGCGGCCCTGCTCTCCGCACTGGCCTCGGATACCGCCACCAACATTGTCGCCACACCCACTCTCGTCACCCTGGACAATGAGGAAGCCACGATCTCGGTAGGCAGCGAAGTACCGTTTCTCACCGGCCAGTATGGCAGCACGGCGGGCACCGTCGGCACGCTCAACCCGTTCCAGACGATCACCCGCAACCCGGTCGGCACCACCCTGACCATCACGCCGCAGATCAACGAAGGCTCCGGCGTCAAGCTGGTCATCGTGCAGGAAACCTCCAGCCTGAGCCCGGCTGTCGAGGGCGCCGTGGACCTGGTGACCGACCGGCGCGAGATCACCACATCGGTATTCGTGGACGACGGCAATATCCTCGTACTGGGCGGTTTGATCGACGATCAGTTGCGGGAGGTCGAGCGCCGGGTCCCCGTGCTCGGGAGGATTCCGGGCCTTGGGGCCCTGTTCCGGTCCCAGTCCACGGAACTGGACAAGACCAACCTGATGGTCTTCATTCGACCCACGATCATGCGTGACAGCGTGCAGGCCGCCTTCCAGACCAACGCCAAGTACCGTTACATCCGCGACCTGCAGCTCCAGCAGGGGGAGCAGAGCGTGCAATTGATGGGCGACGCGCAACGCCCCATGCTGCCGGAACTGGAAGCCGCCGAGGCAGCCGAACCGGCTGCCGAAATCGGCGATGGCGATGAGCCGGGTCCCGAAGCGGGCGATACAGCCGGGACCGCTGCCGAACAGGACGAACAGGCGAGGTAGCGGCGTGGCCAGCCTGACCAGGAGCCATGTCGCCAGGACTGAGGGATAGCGCGTTGGCGGAAGGTGGACGTGGCTGAATCGGAGGCTGTAAGGGAACAGAGCGCACCCGAGGCCGCGGCCCGCGAACGCATGTTGCCGTTCGCGTTCGCCAAGCGACAGGGAGTGCTGCTGCAGTACGACCACGGGGAGGCTCCCCGAGTGATTTACCGCCCGGGCGTATCTCCACAGTCGCTGGCCGAGGTGCGCCGGTTTGTGGGCGCGAGGGTCGCCTACTCCGGCGTGGATGCGGAGACGTTCGAGACGCAACTTCAGGCAGCCTACGAGAGCGGCGCCGCCATGACCATGATGGAAGGCCTGGACGACGAGACCGACCTGCTCCAGGTGGCGCAGCAGCTCCCGGAACCCTCCGACCTGCTGGAGAGTGACGACGAGGCGCCCATCATTCGCCTCATCAACGCGGTTCTCACCCAGGCAGTGAAGAAGAACGCCTCGGACATTCATATCGAGCCGTACGAGAACCGCCTCGCGGTCCGGTTCCGGATCGACGGGGTGCTGCAGGAAGTCCTGCAGTCGCGCCGCGCCGTGGCGCCGCTGGTGGTCTCGCGCGTCAAGGTCATGGCCAAGCTGGACATCGCCGAGAAACGCCTGCCCCAGGACGGGCGCATTTCGCTGCGTATCGCGGGACACGCCGTCGACGTTCGCGTCTCCACGATCCCGTCCGGCCACGGAGAGCGGGTGGTGCTGCGCCTGCTGGACAAGCAGGCCGGGCGCCTGGACCTGGCTCATCTGGGCATGTCCGAACGCGACCAGCGGCGCATGGACGAACTCATTCATCGCCCCCACGGCATACTCCTGGTCACCGGTCCCACCGGGTCCGGCAAGACCACGACGCTGTACGCGGCGCTGGAGCGGATCAACGACCTGACCCGCAATATCCTCACGGTGGAAGACCCCATCGAGTACTACATCGACGGTATCGGGCAGACCCAGGTGAATACCAAGGTGGACATGACCTTCGCCAGGGGGCTGCGGGCCATCCTCCGGCAGGACCCCGATGTGGTCATGGTTGGCGAGATTCGCGATCTCGAAACCGCGGAGATCGCCGTCCAGGCCAGCCTGACCGGTCACCTGGTGCTGTCGACCCTGCACACCAACACCGCCGTGGGCGCGGTGACCCGTCTGCGCGACATGGGCGTGGAACCGTTCCTGCTGTCGTCCAGCCTGATCGGCGTGCTGGCGCAGCGGCTGGTCCGGGTGCTGAATCCGGAGACCCGCACGGCGTATACGGCAGGCGACTACGAATGCCAGTACCTCGGCGCCGACCCGCACAACCCGCCGACCCTGTATCGCGCCAGCGAAAACGAGTTCGGCTACCGGGGACGAACCGGCATCTACGAACTCGTGGTGATCGACGACACCATGCGCACGATGATCCACGAGGGCGCCGGCGAACACGCGCTGGAGAACCAGGCCCGAATCAACGCCCCGAGCATCCGCCAGGACGGCATCCGCAAGGTGCTGGACGGCGAGACCACACTCGAAGAAGTCCTGCGGGTAACCCGCAGCGACTGACGCGCCGGTTGCAGCCAGGTACAGCGCGCACGGGGCGCAAGCCCGCACCAATCAACCAGAAACGAATGATCCGGCCATGGAAGAATCAGTCACATTCGAGTCCGCCGGAGGATTGAAGCTCTCCGGCGTCATACACATCCCGGACGATCTGCGGCCCGGCGAACGACGGCCCGGATTCATCGTGCTGCATGGGTTCGGCAGCAACCACAGCGCCGGCAACACAGTACTTCCGGCGCGGATGCTCTGCGACTGGGGCTATGTGACGCTTCGCTTCAGCATGCGCGGCTGCGGTGACAGCGAAGGCGAATTCGGGCGCATCATCTGCCTCGACCAGGTCGAGGATACCCGCCACGCGCTGGAGTTCTTTCTGAAGCGTCCCGAGATCGATGCCGGCCGCGTGGGCCTGCTGGGCAGCAGTTTCGGCGCGGCGGTTGCCCTCCATACCGCCGGAGTCGACCCGCGTCCCGCCGCGGTCATCTCCTCCGTGGGCTGGGGCAACGGCGAAACCAAGTTTCAGGCCCAGCACGCCGGGCCGGAAGCCTGGGAGAGATTTACGGCGATGCTCCGAGCGGGGAAGGAGCATAGGGAGCGTACGGGGAAACCCCTCATGGTGTCACGCTACGACATCGTGCCGATCCCGGACCGTCTTCGCGGACACCTGGCCACGAAGTCGGTCATGCGGTTCCCGGTGGACACGCCACAGAGCATGTTCGACTTCAGGCCCGTGGAGGTCGTCGGCAACATCGCGCCCCGCCCTCTGCTGCTGCTGCATGCGGCCCGCGACTCGGTATGCCCGGCGGAGCAATCCATCGAGTTGTTCCAGCGCGCAGGGCAACCGACGGAACTGCACTTGCTCACCGACGTCGATCACTTCCTCTTCGCGGAGGGCAACGACCGCGTGAGAACGCTGGTCAGGGACTGGCTGGGCCGGTATCTGCCTGTCGCCGGGAAAACGTAGGCGAGTACAGTTCGGCTTTACCCGGTAGCCCGACCCGCGCCCTGAATCGGTTACGACAAACTCGCGCTGAAACGGCAGGACATTCTCGGGACGGCGCTACAGCCCCAGTAGTTCCTTCGCCTCTGCCACGACGGACTCCGGCGTATTCAGTGCGTCTTCCACGATCGACTGCAGTTCGGCCCCTTGCTTCGGCGTTACCGGTGCCCGCATGGAGGTCAGAATCGACTCTGTGAATGCCTCTCTTTCGAGCATTTCGGCGAAGGCCCCGCGCAGGGCGGTCAGCCGATCGGCCGGCAGCCCGGGCGGAGCGAACAGCGGCCACCCCATGTTCGGTCCGATCTCGAGGATCTCCGCAAGCGCCCGCTCCCGGTCCGTGGCAACCAGGTCGGTCAGGTGAGGCGTGCCCGGCGCACGCGCGTCCGAAGGGCCGATTCGGACCAGGTGATGGAGCCGTTCTTCCGCGAGCCACTGGGGCCTGGCGAGCGACCAGTAATCAAGTCCGGCCGACTGACCATGAACTTCACCCCTTTCCATCGCCAGGGAAATCTCGGCGCTGCCCTGGTAGCCGGTGATGATCCTGACATTCAGGCCGAGCAATTCCCTGGCCATCGTGGGTAATTGGTAGAGCAGCGATCCCCGACCGGTCGCGCCGAGGATGATCTCTGTCTCCAGCGCCTGGTCCATTGTCGTTGCGGGAGAACCCGCAAGTACCGTGATGACATTGGTCGACGTGATGGCCGAACCGATCCAGCTCAATTCGCGGCCATCGTACCGGGCCCTGTTGGGTTCCATCAGTTGCGCCACGATGATCGCGGGGAGGGAGTAGCCCAGCACCGTGCCGTCCCGGGCGGCGACCCGAAAGATGTGGTTGGCCATCGTCACACTGCCGCCGCCCGGCATGTTCTGCACGATGACGGACGGTCCGCCCGGTACGAGCTCCTCCAGATAACCGCCGATGATGCGAGCCGACGTATCCGTGATACCGCCCGGACCCGCTCCGACAAGGATCGTGATCGACCGGTTGGCGTAGAAATCGGCTACATCCTGTGCTGCGGCCGTGGCGGAACCCAGTGACAGGGCCATCGCAAGAACGGCCGGAGCGGCGCGTCCGCGGGCTCGACTACAGGAGGCAATCCGGTGTTTCGACTCGATCACCCGGCGACCTTACCCGTGGGCCGGCCTACTGGCAAGGCGCCGGGTTGCTCGCCGCAACTTTCGGATTGGTGCCGTCTCACCCGCGTTTCTGCGCTTCCCATATTGGCCAAGCTTATGGGTTGGCAAAGAAATCGGTATTGGGCAGGCTGTCCGTACGGGGATATAGTGAAGACCTGCGGTGGGATGAATCCGGCCGGCGTTCGGTCTGATGGAAACAGTCAGCCGCAGGCGTCCACGGGCAGGAGGCGGGCACAATGCAATCAGGCAGTACAGCGCGGGACGAAAAGACCACACTGTATCCCTATCCTGAGGGTTGGTACTTCGTTGCAACCCGCGAGTCGATCCTCAAGGAAAAACTGGTAGCGAAATCCTGGCTGGGGGTGGAAATCGTCGCATGGTACGACGATGACGGACACATTTGCGTGGCCGAGGCGGTCTGTCCGCACATGGGCGCCGACCTCCAGCCTGCAGGTGGCGGGGCGGTGCGCAACGGCTGCCTCGTCTGTCCGTTCCACGGATTCGAGTTCGACTCGACCGGCCAGTGCGTCGCAACTCCCCACGCCCCCGCCCCGCGTGCCGCCCGACTCCGGGTGTTCGAGACCCGGGAAGTGCTCGGCATGATCTTCGGCTGGTGGGGAATCAACGGCCGATCGGTTCAATGGAGCCTGCCCGATTCCCCGCCGACAAGGGACGATTGGAGCAACCTGGCATTCCATCGTTTCCAGTTTGCGGGTCATCCCCAGGAAACAGCGGAGAACTCGGTGGACCTGGCGCACCTGCGCCTTGTGCACGGCTATGACGAAGTTGAGCCGGTGGGCACGGTAACGGTCAATGGCGCCTATTTGAAGAGCTGCTTCGACTTCAGGCGAAGGCGCCGAATCGCCGGAATCTTCCAGGTCGAGTTCAATGTCTCCGCGGTAACCCATGTGCACGGACTCGGTTACTCGTTCGTCGAGATCACCGAGCACTCCATTGGCATGGAGGCGCGCCTGTGGGTGCTCTCAACGCCGATCAATTCCACGGAGATTGAGCTGACCCTCGTTTCTCAAGTCAGAGACTTCCCGAAGCCCAGGCGGTTTGTGGTGGGTCTTGGATTCATTCCGTTGCGTCTGCGTACGCCGCTGATGAACGACATCATGATCAAGGCGCAGAAGCGGGACGTCGACCAGGACGTGATTATCTGGGAACGCAAGCAGTACCTGGCCCGGCCGCAGTTGAGCCGCGCCGACGGCGAGGTCGCCGTCTACCGCCGCTACTGCGATCAGTTCTATGGAGATGTTCGCGACCAGGTGGGCCAGGACCTGCGGCACCTGCGGTCGGTCTAGACGTCACGGACGGCCTGCCCCGTCGTCAGGGCCTTCCCCCGGACTCAGGGCATCGCGGATTTCTCACAGTCAGTTCAGAACGGCTTCAGCTCGCCCTCGAAGCCGTAGATTTTGCCGCTGTATTCCGGTGTCGCGTTGTCGATGACCTCGATGAAACCGGCTACAACTTCTATCACCGGCGTGCCGCGATTGCCGATTTCGTCCTCGGCCATCCCCGCAAAACGCTCGGTGATCGTGAAGCCCGGCGCCATGTTGAATGTAATGGCCTCGGGGTCCAGGGTACTGAGGTGGGCCGCGAGGTTGACCATGTTCCTGTTCAGCGCCGCCTTGGTGCTCTTGTAGAAGAATCCGGTACCGGCAAATGCTTCGGCGCCGACCGTCACCGACCCGGCGCCCGAGGTCATGTTGAGAATCATCTTGCGGTCGCTGGCCAGCACGTTCTCCACAAGCGCCTCGGAGACGAGCAGGGGCGCCAGCACGTTGGTCGTGAAATACGGCATGAAGTGCTCCGGTACCAGCGTGCCGAAGTTCTCATTGGTCTGCTCCGCGAGCGTTCCCGTGGCATTGATCCCCATCACCGCTGCGTTGTTCAGCAATACGTCGATCGGCATGCCATCGAGCTTGTCGACCAGGGCTTCAATGTGAGCGCCATTGTTGACGTCAAGCGTTTCCACCTGGACGTTGTCGAATTCCGATGACAACCCGGCAAGCGTTTCCGGCACCTCTTCACGGCGATGCGTGGCAATGACGTGCCAGCCCTTTGCCGCATACTGCTTTGCGAACTCCAGGCCAATGCCGCGATTGGAGCCGGTGATCAGGATGGTTTCGGCGCTTGCCGCGAACGACAAGAGCATCGATGCGAGCGTAAGGAAACACTTGATCTTCATGGGTACCCGCCTCCGTCTATTGGTTGGTCGTGGTGCCGCCTTCCTGCCTGGCGGCGCGCCAGTGGTAGAAGGTGATCAGCAACATCACCGGCGTCATGGCATAGGCCATGCCCGCCAGGTTGATTGGGTCGTTGTTGACGATGTGCGTCAGTGACGCACCCAGCAGGATGACCGACAGGCCCATGGCCCCAAGCAGTGCCCATCGCCGGACCCAGAGCGAAATCGCGCCGAAGAACTCCGCATAGCCGAGGAAGAACATGAACGCGATCGGGTAGCCGTAGCCATCGAAACCCATGATCAGCATCCAGTTGGCGCCGATTTTCATGCTGGCCGCCATGAGGAAGATGGCTGTCATCGGCACCGTCAACACGAACAGGAGATGGTTGCTCGCCATGCGCGGCAACGTGGTTTGCGCGAGTATCCTGCCCATCGTGCTACTCCCCGAAGCCCGCGGAGACCGAGATGACCCGGTCGCCGATGTAGTAGTGCACGTGCCGTTTGCCCTCGATGGGAACGGCGACGTCGATGAAGGCTTCCATCATGGCCCCGAGACTGATGAGGTCGCCGACCTGAAGTGCTTCTCCCCGTTCCCGGAGGGACTCCGCCACCTGCAGAGCGACGAGGACCGGGTGCACCGAGTCGCGCTCGGCAACCTGGTAGATGCTTCTTTGCGTGCCGTCCGGGTTGGCGGAAATTACCGTCATGTTGCGGAGGTTGTCGTAAATGTCGGGATCGTCGGCGGTGTCGAGGAACTCGCCGATGACGCCGTGCCTTGCGCCCAGGTTCGTCGCCTGCATCAGGAAGGGATAGATGAAGCCGTCCTTGAGTTCGTCCGGGTCGCCCAGAAGCAGGGGCAATTCGATGAATGCGTAGATGCGGTCGACGTAGCGCATCGCCTCTTCCACCGTATCGGCTTCGTTGATCCGCTCGTCTCCGATGCGCAACAACAGGTCCGGTTCGTAATTCAACACCTGCCCGCCGATCGGTACCGTGGCGCCGTTGTCGAAGAACGCGTCTTCGCCATAGATCACCCCGAACATGGGTCCGGGCAACCCGATCACGTCCCACATGGATGGGTCATGGCCGCCGATCTTGTAGCCGCGCCGTGGATGGTCCCTTGCCAGAATCCCCTCCATGTCGCGGGCCGCCTGCTGGGAGACGTCGAGATCGGACAGGTCGCGGAACAGCTTCTGGTAGCAGGCCGAATGTGCGAGGTGTTGGCGATTGTTCCAGGCTGCCGCGGCATCCTCGCCGAACGTTTCCAGGGAACAGTCGCCGGGCGCCCGGCTCCAGAAGACGCTCTGAACGATTGCGATGACGGCGAGGCCCGCGATAAAGGCACCGCCGTAGACCCAGTTTTCCTTTCTCAAATCCTGCATGACATTAGCCTGGCAGCCCTGCTTCGGGAATCGTGCAAAAGTTGCAAGCGCAGAAGCGAAACCACATGTCTGTGATCTCAGGGTCGCAACTTGTTTCGGGGCCAACCCGAACATCTTAGCCCAGTCGATGCCCGAGTTTGTGGTTCGGTCAATCAGAATTGTTATGACCGTTCATTTGCAATCAATATAGTTCGCACAGGACGGAACGTGACTCGGCTACCTTATTCTGGTTGAATCCTCCCGGAGATTCGGCGGGACAATACCGATATGCGCAAGTTAACCTGTTTTCTGGCACTCGGTCTGGTTTCGACTGTCGCAGCCGGGCATCACGCCAACGTCGAGCACGATACCAGCGTCGTCCTGGAACTCGAAGGACAGGTCACGAACGTCGTCTGGAGGAACCCCCACGTCCGCATGATGCTCAATGTTCCGGCCGGGGACGGCACCGGGCAAACCTGGGACCTTGAAGCGCAGGACGTCAATTCGCTGGGACGGCGCGGGCTTGGCCCGGAGATGATTCCACCGGGCGGCACGATCCGGGTCGCCGGACACCCGTCGCGGTCCGGAAACGGCCTGTACGTCACCAACGTGCTTCTGCCTGACGGTACCGAGATCAGGACCCGCGGCAACACGGAACCGCGTTGGTCCACTCAACATATCGGTTTTGACAATGACCCGCTCTACACGGAGCCATCGCTGGACGTTGCCGACGGTTCGCTAGGCATATTCCGGGTCTGGCTGCGGCGCCAGGGCAGCGCGTTTCCTTCGGATCTTCCCCTGACGCCGGAAGCGCAGGCAGTGCAAGCGGGCTGGAATGCAGCGGATGATCTCACCATGCAGTGCGTTGCCGGTGGAATGCCGGGGGTGATGACCCGAGTCTCCGCTCCTCATCCGATCGACTTTGTCCAACGCGATGGCAACATCGCCATCCGCATCGAGGTGTTCGATGTCGTGCGAACGGTGCACATGAACCCGGATGTGGACGACTCAGCGCAGCCGCTGTCTCCCCTGGGGTATTCGGAGGGACGCTGGGAAGGAAACACGTTGGTCGTTCGTACAACGCGGGTGAACTGGCCGTACTTCGACAGCATCGGCATCATCCCCCAAAGCGAATCCGTCGAAATCACCGAGCGATTTGCGCTCAGCGACGACGAGACCCAGCTCACCTACGACCTCGAGGTTTCCGACCCGGCAACGTTCACCGAACCGGTATCGGCGCGCTGGGAGTTCAACTGGCGGCCCGATATGGTAGTGGAGCACTACGGGTGCACTTTGGGCGACTGATTGAAGATATTGTCGGGGGGACAACTTCATGCGCAGATCGCGATTAGAGACGACAAGGAGGCCAGACCGGGCGGCAACCAGGTCGAGTTGCTCGGCCTGATGGACTCGTGAGGCCGGCGATCACCGGGCTGCAGGCATTTACTCTCGATTTGTGGGCCGCTTGCGGCTGACCACTGTCGCGCGAATGTTTGACCGGTGAAGATTGACCGGGCCGGCTACAGCAGGTTGGTCAACCCGCTCGAACGCAGCACGGGCAACAGGTCGCCGAGCCAGGCCGCGGGCCAGGGCACTCTCAGGAGCAAGTGAAACAGGCCGTAGGCGGCGGCCCACGTCCCCAGGGCGACGGATAACGTCGGCACCCAACCCTCTCGCCCTTCGAGGCGCAGGTAACCGATCAGGAAGACCAGCATTGCGGGGAGCAGGCCGATGATCACGGCGGCGACGAGAATGAAGAGGCACCAGGCGAAGTAGCGCAGCGCGCGCCGGCGGGTTTCTTGCGGGTCCAGTCCGCTGAGGTCCGATCGGGAGTCGAACGTGGCGGCTCCGGCCCCCGCTCCAGCCGCCGCACCAGCCGCCGCACCTGCCGCCGCACCTGCCGCCGGTTCATCGGCATGTACGGCCTGCTGATTCACGAAAACCGTCCAGGCAAGCTGCCAGCCCGCCAGCGACAGACCCAGCCAGCCGACAACCTGGGGCACGAGCTTCGCCCCGAAATCCCAGTTCCAGGACCCGATAATCGCCACGATAAAGAACAGAATCACGGCTGCGTTGAATCCGGTCGCGGTGTCGATGCTCCCGGGCCTGAAACCCAGGATCAATGTCGATTTGGCCTGGCGTCTGCGCTTCAACAAGTCGCTCACGACCGGCTTGAGCAAGCTGTAGGCGGTAACCAGCAGCACGACGACAACGATGGGTCGCGTCAGCCATTCGGCCCCGTAGCGCTGGAATGAAATGAACATGTAGCGTTCCAGCAGCCCGCCGAGAACAAGCCCCAACAACAGTGGCGGGCGCGGCCAGTCGACCCGCTTCATCACCCACCCGAGCAGGCCGAATCCCAGCAGGGCCACCAGGTCGCCCCACTGGCGCGTAGCCTGAAAGGCGCCGATGAAGGTGATCGAGAGTACGACGGGCGCGAGAATACCGGGCCGGATCCGGGCGACGGCGGCGAACTGCCGGGCGAACACCAGGCAGATGGCGCATCCCAGTACGTTGGCGATCGCCACCGTCCAGACCAGCGTGTAGGTGACGTCGAGCCTGGAGGTCAGCATGTCCGGTCCCGGCGCCAGTCCATGGATCAGGAAAGCTCCCAGCAGTAGCGCCATTGCGGCCGTGGCCGGTACGCCGAACGCGATCGTCGACACCAGCGCCCCGCCCTCCTTGGCGTTGTTGGAACTTTCCGATGCAATGACGCCGCGAACGTCGCCCTTGCCGAAGCTCTCCGTAGCGCCTTTCTCTGTGCGCATGGCGTGCCCGTACGAGATCCACGGAATGACCGGCGCGCCGATTCCCGGAACGGCGCCGAGCACGCTGCCGATGCCCGAACCGCGAAATACGAGGAACAGGTTTCGGAATGTGTCCCGGACACCGGCAAGCTGGCCCCAGCCCATGGCCAGATCGTGGCCCCGGCTCAGGCGTTTTCGTGCGATCGCCATGTCGGCGATCTCCGGGAGCGCAAACAGTCCCAGCGCCAGCGGCACCAGCGGGATGCCTTCGAGCAGGTAGAGGGTACCGAATGTCCAGCGCTCGACCGCGGTGTTGGGCTCTTCCCCAACCGTCGCAACCATCAGGCCGATTCCGGCCGCGGCGAGTCCCTTGAGCGGATTACCGCCGCTTAGTATGCCGATCAGCGAAAGCCCGAATATGCAAGACGCGAGCAGTTCCGGCGACCCGAAACTCAGGATGAACGGCCGCAGCAGCGGTATGCTGAAGGCGAGGAACAGCGCCCCCAGCAACCCGCCGAGCACGGACGCGGAGAAGGCTGCGCCGAATGCCCGCGCCGCCAGGCCCTGCTTCGCCATGGGATGGCCGTCGAGAATCGTCGAGGCCGAACCCACGGTACCCGGTACGCCGAACAGCACCGCCGGGATGGTGTCCGACGTGGCGACCACGGCCTGCAGTGCCACCAGGAAGGCGAGCGCGGTGAACGGGTCCATGTCGAACGTGAAGGGCAACAGCAGGGACAGCCCGACGATGCCGCTCAGCCCGGGAATCACGCCCAGCGACAGGCCGATGGCCACGCCCACCGCCACGATACCGAGTCGCGTCGGGTCAAAAACGATGAGCAGTGCGCTGAGCGCGGCTTCCAGCATCACGAATGCATCAGGAGTCGGGAACTCTTATCATAGCCACGTGCACTCGAACGCGCGTATCTCATCGAATCGGTCCGGTTCTTCGGCGGCCCGTGGAAGGAGTCCGGGAAGTCAGCAATAGTCATGGGAGCCTATCGATACGTCGCCGTGGATCAACGCGGCAGGGAACAGAAAGGCATCCTCGAGGGCGATACGCCGCGCCAGATCCGCCAGTCCCTGCGCGAACGGTCGCTGCTCCCCGTGCGGGTCACGGAGGTGGAATCCAGGTCCCCGACGCAGATCCGGCGACTCTCGCTGCTGCGGCGCGTATCCGCGCTGGACCTGGCGCTGCTGACCCGCCAGCTTGCCACGCTGGTCCGGGCCGGACTGCCGCTGGAGGAAGCCCTGCTGGCGGTGAGCGAACAGTCGGAGCGGCCCAGGATCAAGGGCATCCTTCTGGGCGTGCGTGCCAAGGTACTGGAGGGACATACCCTGGCATCGGGTCTTGAAGGCTTTCCCAACGCATTTCCCCATGTCTACCGCGCGACGGTTGCCGCGGGCGAACAAGCCGGCATGCTGGACTCGGTGCTGGAGCGGCTTGCCGACTATACCGAATCGCGCCACGCCCTGCGGCAGAAGGTGAGTCACGCGCTGATCTATCCGACCGTGCTGACGGGCCTGGCGCTGGCCATCGTGGTGCTCATGCTCGTCTACGTGGTGCCCAAGGTGGTGAGCGTCTTCGAGACCACGGGCCAGACGCTGCCGTTCCTGACGCGCGTGCTGATCGGACTCTCGGCGTTCCTCCAGAATTGGTGGTGGCTCGTCCTCGGCGTCATCGTCATCGGTGCCGTGGCGGTCAACCGGCTTCTGAGCCGGGAGGACATCCGCCGGGGTTACCACCGAAGGCTGTTGTCCCTGCCGGTCTTCGGGCGGGTGAGCCGCGGCATCAATACCGCCCGCTTTACCCGCACCCTGAGCATTCTGACGTCCAGCGGCGTGCCCGTGCTGGAAGCGCTTCGAATCGGCGGTTCGGTGGTGACCAACCTGCCCATGCGGGACGCAGTCGAGGAAGCGACAGTACGGGTCAGGGAAGGAGGAGCCATCGGGCGTGCACTGTCTCTTTCGAAACTGTTTCCGCCGATGAGCATTCACCTGATTTCCAGTGGCGAGGCTTCAGGCGAACTCGATGCCATGCTGGAACGCGCGGCCAGCCACCAGGAAAACGAGATGGACAGTCTGCTGGGGACGATGCTGAGCATCCTGGAGCCAGCGCTCATTATCTTCATGGGCCTCATCGTGCTCGCCATCGTCCTGGCGATTCTGCTGCCGATATTCCAGATGAATCAACTAATTACGTGATTAACTTAAGGCGTTATCACGATATGGGCGGACTGGACGGGGGGCCGATCGACCAGGAGGAAGCGGCTGAAGAGCCCTGGCACAAGCGCGTCAAGGCGATAGTGCAGCTACTCGTTCGCAACCCGGATTCGCCCATGAACGTTGATGAATTGCGTCGCGGCATCGAAGACCTGCCGCCCGAGGACTACGACCGCCTCGGCTACTACGAACGCTGGGCCCGGTCCACGGCCGCGATCCTCACCGAGAAGGGGGTATTCAGCGAGGCGGAACTTGACGCGGAAATGGCCGAAATCGAGCAGCGGTGGCAAAGGGGTGGTCCTTCGTGAGGCTGGACGGGAACAGTGGCTCTGGCGCAAGCCGATTTGGGGCGGGCGATCCCGTTGCCGGCCAGTACATTGAGGCGAACGGGCGATGAATCGCTACCGGGAAGGCGATCCGGTCAAGGTTCGGGCACGCTACCCGTCCGGACATGTGCGGGCGCCCTTCTACACGCGCGGACGCTCCGGAGAAGTGGTGCGGGTCACCGGGCCGTTCCGGAATGCGGAAGAGCGCGCGTACGGTCGTACCGGCGCCCGAGTGCCACTGTACCGTGTGCAATTTTGCCAGCGCGACCTGTGGCCGGATTACGTCGGCAGCAGCGGCGACACCCTGGTCGTTGACCTCTACGAGCACTGGCTTGAACCTGGAGATCGCCGATGAGCGGTCATCACCCGCATCCCGGGCCGCCCGACAGCGAGGATCGGCCCTGGTCCCGAGAACAATTAATGGCCGCCGCCGTCGAGGCGCTGCTGATTCGGAAACGTGTGTTCACACCCGCTGACGTGGCCGGCGCGCTGGACTACTGGGCATCCAGAACGCCCGCCGACGGTGCGCGTCTGATTGCCCGCTGCTGGAGCGACGACGCGTTTGCGGCCCGCGTCATGGACAGCGTCAACGCGGCCACGGACGAGCTCGGCCTGGACATCGGCCACACGCGCGTGGTTGCGGTCCCCAATACCCCGAAAATCCACAACGTCCTGGTCTGTACGCTCTGCTCCTGCTACCCGATCGGGCTTCTCGGCGACTCCCCGGGCTGGTACAAGTCGCGAGCCTACCGGTCGAGGGTCATACGCGAACCCCGCGCCGTTCTGGCGGAATTCGGCCTGCACATACCCGAAGATGTCGAGGTGCGCGTGCACGACAGCACTGCGGACCTGCGCTACATCGTGATCCCGATGCGGCCGACGGGAACGGAACACCTGACTGAACAGGAACTTGCAGGCCTGGTCACACGAAACTGCATGATCGGTACCGCTCTACCCCACTACGAAGCCGCTTGATCGCACGCTGAACGCTGCCCGCCCGTGTAGCCGGCCTTCTCGACCCGGGCTGCATGTGCGACCTGAGCGACCGGACTACATACCCGCGTAGTTGGGCCCTCCTCCCCCTTCGGGGGGTACCCAGTCGATATTCTGCGTTGGGTCCTTGATGTCGCAGGTCTTGCAGTGCACGCAGTTTTGGGCGTTGATCTGGAAGCGGGGTGTCCCGGACTCTTCGACGACGATCTCGTAGACTCCCGCTGGACAGTATCTTTGTGCCGGCTCGTCGAACTTAGGCAGATTGTGTCCGACGGGGATTCCGGGGTCGGCCAACTTCAGGTGGCAGGGCTGATCTTCCTCGTGATTGGTATTGGAAACGAATACCGACGACAGCCTTTCGAAGGAAATCACCCCGTCCGGCTTGGGATATTCGATCCGTTGGGCCTTGCCGGCCTCCCGGAGAGACTCGTGGTCAGGCTTGCGGTTGTGCAGCGTGAATGGCGTCCGACCCATCAGCACGTTGTGTTCAACAAAGGCCAGCGCAGCGCCCAGCATGGTCCCGAACCTGTGCAAGCCCGGGCTGAAGTTGCGCGCCCGGTGCAATTCCTCCCACACCCACGACTCTTCCACCCGCTGCTGATACACGGTCAGATCGCGGGGCCTGGATTGCCCGTCGCCCTGCAGCGCCTCGAACACCGTCTCTGCGGCCAGCATCCCGGTCTTCATGGCCGTATGCGTGCCCTTGATCTTGGCGCCGTTCAGAAAACCGGCCTCGCAGCCCACCAGCAGGCCGCCGGGAAAGCTCAGCCGCGGCAGGGATTGCAGACCGCCCTTGTTCACGGCACGCGCGCCGTACGTCACCCGCTCCCCGCCTTCCAGCACCGCCCGGATGCGCGGATGGTGCTTCCAGCGCTGGAACTCGTCGAAGGGATCCAGATTCGGGTTCTCGTAATTGAGCGCAATGACGAACCCCAGGTACACCTGGTTGTCCTCGGCGTGATAGAGGAAGCCTCCGCCTTCGGTACGATTGTCCAGTGGCCAGCCGAAGGTATGGACGACTGTTCCGGGCACATGCTTGTCCGGATCGACGTTCCAGACCTCCTTCAGGCCGATTCCATAGTGCTGTGGGTCCGCGCTTTCCCTCAGGTTGAAGCCGTGCTCAAGAACCTTGCCGAGGCTTCCCCGACAGCCTTCCGCAAAGATCACGTAGGGTGCCCTGAGCTCGTAACCCGCCTGGTAGCCGGGTTTTTCCGACCCGTCCTCCGCCACTCCCATGTCGCCGGTCGCCACCCCGACCACCGTTCCATCCTCGTCGTAGAGCACTTCGACCGCAGCAAAGCCGGTAAACAGGTGACAACCCATATTCTCCGCCTGCTCTCCCATCCACTGGCAAAGCCGCCCGAGACTGGCAACGTAGTTACCGCGATTGTGCATGATCCGCGGAATGAACGGCCGCGGCACCTTCAGCCCCCGTCCAGCGGTCGCCAGCCAGTGAAATGTGTCGCCCTCCACGGGCGTGCGCAACGGCGCACCCTGCTCGCGCCAGTCGGGGAACAGTTCATCCAGCGCCCGCGTCTCCACGACGGCCCCCGAGACGATGTGCCCGCCCACTTCCGCCGCCTTCTCCACCACGCATACGTCGAGATCCACGCCCCGGCCGGCCGCAAGCTGCCCCAGCCGGCACGCAGCCGCCAGCCCCGCCGGGCCGGCGCCGACGATCACAACGTCAAATTCAAGCGAGTCTCTTTGCATACCGTTCCCGCCGGGACCGCCCCGAACTCAATCCCATTTTGGCACATCTCCCGACCGAACCCGACTCATCTACAATGGCCGCTGGCCAACCGGCTAACGGTCATTCGACGGAGGCACCGTGACACAGCCCATGACAGACCCGCGCGAGCGGATCGCCAACGAGCCCATGACGAGGATGCAGAGCGTCGCCGTGGCGGTCTGCGTCGCCATCAACCTGCTCGATGGCTTCGACGCGCTTGCGATCGCCTTCACGGCCGCCACCATATCGAGTGAGTTCGGTCTCCAGCCTGGTGCGCTTGGAGCCGTCTTCAGCGCAGGCGCGGTGGGCATGGCCATCGGCGCGTTCACTCTCGCGCCGATGGGCGACTACATCGGCCGGCGCAAGATGATCCTGGGCGGGTTGACCCTTATCGGCCTCGGCATGGCGTTCACCGCGACGGTGAGCACGCTCACGCCGCTGATCGTCCTGCGATTCATCACCGGGCTGGGCATCGGCGCGATGCTCGCAAGCCTGAATACCCTGGTTGCGGAATACTCATCCAACAAGCGAAAAAACCTTTGTATCTCATTGTTACATATGGGTTATGCGCTCGGCGGGGGCGTAGGCGGGATGGTCGCAGCGTTACTGATCGGCCAGTACGGCTGGCAGTCCGTGTACCTGTTTGGCGCGGCAATGTCCCTAGTCATGCTTCCGCTCGTTTACTTCGCAACGCCCGAGTCCGTGGAATTCCTGATCGCACGGCGGCCGGCGAACGCGCTCGTCCGGGTGAACGAGGTTTTGGACCGACTACGCATTCAGACGCTGGAAGCCCTTCCGGCCGCGCGGGAGGTGACCCGCGTCGGCATCCAGCGCATGCTCACGCCCGCGTTGCTCACGACCAACCTGCTGGTCTGGTTTTCCTTCGGCATGCTCATGCTGCAGACGTACTTCCAACTCAATTGGTTACCGACCATCGTCTCGGAATACTTCGGCTACACCGTGGAACAGGGCATTTTTGCCGGCGTTCTCAGCAGCATCGGCGCCATCTGCGGGATGTTCCTGATGGGGGTGGTCTCTGCCCCGCTGGGGATACGCCGCAGCATCGGAGGATTCTCCTTCCTCACGGCCGTGTTCATGGTTGCTGTCTCGTTATCCGAGGCGAACCTCATGTTGCTCTATGCTCTGATTCTCGTGATGACGGTATTTTCCGCCGGCACAATGGCAGGCATGTACGCGCTGGCCGCGCGCGTCTACCCGGTGGAAGTACGCAGCAGCGGTGTCGGCTGGGGCATCGGGGTTGGTCGCATCGGCGCGATCGTCGCTCCGCTGCTCGCTGGGTACCTTCTGGAACAGGGACTGAGCGGCGATACGCTCTTCGTGCTGTTCGCGATCCCCGTGTTGTTCCCGATACTGGCGGTAACGTTCATACGTTTGCCTGACGCGGGAAGCGCCGCCCTGGCACCGACGCCGGGTCGGAAAAACTGAACCCCGGGCGCATACCACACGTAGCGGCAGAGGCGGGTCCGGGGTCTACATGTCGAATATGTCTGAACTAACGGATGGAATCAAGCGCGTCCAGTACTCCGAGGAAATCCTTGCGGAACTGGAGTCGACACTCTCACCCGAGCGGTTGAGCACGTACCTGCGCGTCGTATCCGACGGAGACAAGGAACAGGGAGTTCGCCTCTACGTCTGCAGCAGCAGGAGGACGAGCATGAGACCCTTCAGGACATGGCACGATACCCGCGCCGGAGCCGTGTTTTCGACGACCCTCCGCAACGATGCCGACCCTACACTGCAGATGGCACAACATCTCTATCGGCTTGCAAATGCCCGCGAGTCGTAAATGTCCTCAATGGCCTCGACAAGGCGAATCCCGACAGGCGCAAGCCTGTGCGGACTCGCCAGCACGATATTCTCCAGGCCGCCCGGCACGGCGGCGCTGGGTACGGAGAGAAGCGATTCCTTGCCGTGAAGCAGCCAGTCGGCGCCCGCTTTCCGGGTCCACGGCGAATGCGGAAATTCGTTCCAGTCCTCCGGCAGGTCACGCACCTGCAATCTCCTAATGGAAGCGGAAGACGCAACTTCATAGACACCGAGCCGGTAGGCGGCGGGTACCAGACGCGGTGACGGCAAATAGTTCGCCATTTCCAGCATCGCCACGCTGGCGCTCTCGGCAAAGTACAGAACGGGAACGCCCGCCATGTTCCAGCGACCGCCGTGACTGAAACTGGCCCCGTGACCTTCGTAGTTCTCAAGATGCTCGATCCGGCATATCCGGTAAATCCGCATCAGGGAAATTCGCCGTGTTCGATCTTGGCGATCGCCTGCTGCACCAAACGGCGGCCGCTGAAAGTGTCGCAGAAATCAAGTGGACGTTGGCCACCCATTGCCGGGAGCGGTGTCTCCAGCCATTCGTGCGCAGCATCCAGCCCACCCAGGACCGTCGACGCACGGTAAAACACTCGCAGTGCATCCAGGAGCGCCTCCGACTGGGTGGCGCTGAGGCTGGGACGCTGATAAACCCGATGCAGATTTCCGGACGAGACTCCCACCAGGCGAACGAACAAATCGCGCTGGCCCACCACATCCACGGCCTGCTTCACGACCTTCCCGGGAATACCCTCGCGTACCGCGCGTATAAACGCATTGGTGCTGCCGAAGGCTGACATCGGAACGTCTATGCCCGCCATGGGCGGAGGCAATGTATGGGCGTCGCCTTGCGTCATGGGACCCTCCTCTCTGGCGTTAACGTAGTATAGCATCATTATGATGTCCTAATAACATCATTATGATGCAAAATCAGTCCGGCGACGGTGCGTCGCCGCTGCGATTTGAACGCTTCGCTGGTGGGTAGCTAGTCTTCGCCCGGGCGCCACTCCAGGAGTTTCTTCAACGTTAACGACCGCTCGAACGTGTTTGGGTCCGAACACGTTTGCTGTCATTCTCCGCTGTGAATGCGCTCGCCTGCCAGCTGAAGCCTGCGAAGGACTTCAGGCTCCAACGCCGTAACGTCCTTGTACATGAAGTTATCGGGGTTGATCTCGAACAGGGTGTCCTCGCCGTTCAGTCGCATGAGCATGTGCTCGTGGTCGCGCACCGACCAGCCGGACGTGTTCGAACGATCGATGTCCGAGAACGCATACGGTCGGTCGATTCCCTCCTCCGAGGAGAGGAAACCTGCGAAGCTCACGCTGTCGTGAACGGTTCCGCCGAAGTCCGCGCCGGCGATCTCCCCGACGGTAGCGAAGATGTCGGTAATCGTGACCAGTCGATCCTCGCGCACGCCCTTGCGGGTGACTCCCGCGCCTGACGCGAAGAAAGGCACATGCAGGCCGCCGGCGTACAGCGTCGACTTGGCCTGACGGTCCTGAATGACAGTCGGCTCGCTGCTGCCGTTGTCCCCCGAGTAAATGATCAGCGTATCGTCGCGCTGCCCGAGTTCTTCCAGTTTCGAGAGCAGGTTGCCGACTTCGGTATCCATCGCCTCGACCATGGCGTTGTAGCACTCTTCATCGTCCACGCTGCCGGCCGCACCCCCTGCACCCATGCCGCCGGCCTCGGCCGCACCGGCACCCATGGCGCCCATACCGCCGCGCCCGCACATGTCATTGGTGAAGTGCGTCTCGGTCCGCTCCTGCATGCCGTGGAGGCTCTCGTCCGGCCAGTGTCTGGGGCCATGCGGGGCGTTGTAGGCCAGGGTGACGAACCAGGGCGAATCCTGTTCCTCGATCCATTCCTCGGCCAGCCGCGTGAGCTTGCTGGTGTTGTACTCGGTGCTGACTACCCTGACGGTTTCCATCTCCGGCGAATCGATCGTCAGATTCCAGCGGTCGTAACTGCCCTCGGCGCCGAAATTCCCTTCGATGACGCCCGCGAAATACGGTACGCCGTTGGCAACCGGGTAGGACTCGCCGTTTACTTCGTCCACACCGACGTGCCATTTGCCGATAAAGGCCGAAGCGTAGTTGCCGGTTTCCTCGTTGTCGCTCAGGAATTCATAGATCGTCTGATCCTCGAGGCGGATGGGAACGCCTCCCGTGAGGACTCCGTTGCGCGCTCCGTGCAGGCCCGTGAGATAGGCTGCGCGCGTCGTAAAGCACATGGGCGTCGCCCAGGCGTTGTCGAAGATCACGCCTTCGTTCGCGAGCGCCGACAAGACCGGCGTGTGGGGCGGGTTGGGATCGTAATGATATTCGGGAGAGTCCACGACACCCTGGTCGTCGGAAATGATCACAAGAATGTTGGGTTGCTCAGGCTGACTTTCCTGCACAAGCGCGAACAGGCCGACGACCGCCAGACCAAGGACCATGGCGACAACCGCAAGCTGTTTAATCATTTTATTCACCCCCATTTATTGTCATTTCACATACCGGCTGCGTCGACCCGCAAATCGCGCCAATTCCATGTTCAGGGACCGGCTCGCTGAGCCTCGTATACCGCTGTTCCGGCTTCCTGCAGACACTCGATCGGGGGAGTGAGTTCCAGGTCCGGTTTGTGGAAGAAACTGGTCTCGATTTCGAACGGCGCGGTCATGTACTCGGGATCGAACATCGTCGTGTCGACATCGAGTGCCGTGCGGTCGTCGCGCCATCGGAATACGTGCGTGATCCGCTTCTGCGTACCCGATGGTAGCCCGCGCGCTATGCCCCAGGGATTGGGCTCGAAATTCCGGATGTCGACGCTCAATACGTCACCGTCCCATTCGCCCGTGGCGTACCCCCACGTGTAGAGTTCGTCCGCCGGCGGATGCTCGCCGCCGATGTGGACGATCTGCTCCTCGCCTCCCCTGCGAAACACCACCTGATCGGCGCGCCGCTCTATCTCCACGATATAGGCTTCAACGTGATGCGCGAACAGGTAGGGCTCCGGGGAGCACCAGGGGTTATCCGGCGCTGCGGTATCGAACGCCCGAGCGATCTCCTTGCTTCTCTCATTCAATACGGGCACGAACCGGGTGGATTGCAAAGACATCGCAAATTCCGCGCGAATCTCCGGCGATACCGGCTCATACATGTCCACGGGCCGCCCGCTGATTCCATGACGGGCAGCGACCTGCCAAATGCCATCGTAACCCTCCGCCGGTGTCGCGCCGATGGAGATATCCCTGGCAGACCCCCGGGCGGCCAGGGTCGAGGCCGCAACGATCCCGGGGCCGTGAGTCTGCGTCACGACCTCACCGCTCTCGAGCGTGAAAGACACGCTGTTGGCGACATTCCGTGAACCCGAGCGGAGCGGATTCCCAACCGCAACAACCCGATCGCCGACCTGCAACGAATCGTCCGACCATCCCCTGTCGATCTGCAGAATCGCCGACTGCATTTCGAAGCTCCACTCCTCGGTCGCGCCGCTGTCGGTAACCCCTTCCACGAAGACGTGCACATGCGGATTGACGAAATCGTAACGCGTCACCGTGCCCGTCACCGACACTTCGCTGTTTCTGTCGTACACGGCGCCGCTGTGATGGCCCGAAGCGGCCGGCGGCAAAAGAAAAAACGCGCAGGCCAGCGCTGTGAGTCTGCGGAATTGGAGTCGTGTCATCGGTCGTCCCCCCTGTTCACCAGTCTGAAGACAATCACTGATCGATTCATGGCAACCTCACCGCGTCGACGCGACTCAGCGCCAGTGGGTCTCCCATTCCCGGACGAGTTCGGCCACCAGGTCGTGGTGCGCCGCCGCGATGTCGTGCCGTTCTCCGGGATCGGCGACGAGGTCGTAGAGTTGCCAGGAGATTGAACCCGTATCGTCGGGCGGTGCGGCGCCGACAATCTTGTAGTTTCCGCGAATCAACGCGCCGGTGCCGCCCCAGCCGACGCTATATGTTCCGGGATGTACCGCGTCAGCTTCGCCGGTCAGATAGGCCCAGGCCGAGCGGCCGGCGATGTCGTTGATCTCGCGTCCGTCTCTGTAGGGTCCGGCGCCCGGATGTTCCCTGCCCGCGATGTCCAGAAAAGTCGGCAGAAAGTCCATCACCGTCATGAAGGTGCTGCTGACGCCGTCGCCCTCGACGGCAGCCGGGTAATGCACGAACGCGGCCGCGCGAAGCCCGCCTTCGGTGACCGAGCCCTTCTGGCCCCTGAAGGGCGCCGACGCCGCCTCGCCAAACCCGAGGCCGTGGTCGATATACGAGTTGACCCGGCCGAAATTCTCGAAGCGGTTGTCGGCCACGACGGGGTCTCGGCCCCGGCGAGTGCTCGCCGTGCTATTCGTGCTGCCCGTGCCGAGGCCCTGCTCGCTGATAGAGGCGCCATGGTCAGCGGAAAACACGACCACCGTATTGTCGAGTTGCCCGCTTGCGTCCAGATATTCGATAACCCGTCCAATACTCATGTCGAGGTATTCGATCACGCCGGCATAGATCTCCTGAGCGCGGGCGCGGCGTCGCTGCGCCTCGGCGCTAAGGTCCGCCCAGGGCTCGGCGCTTGGTTGAAAGCCTTCGAGGTCGGCGCCGGGCGGGATGACGCCGGCGTCCACGGCTCTGGCGAAGCGTTCTTCCCGCAGCGCGTCGTAACCCGCATCGTACCGGCCGGCATATCGATCCAGCCAGTCATCCGGAAGCTGCAACGGCAGGTGCGGTGCGTTGTAGGACATGAAGGCGAACCAGGGTCGGCCGGGCTCCGCGGAACTCAGATACTCGAGCATCTTGTCGGTAAATACCCGCGTGGAGTAGTAGTCCGCAGGGAGATCATCCCGCGTCAGGGGCTTTCCATCTTCCTCGAAGTCGTCCTGGAATTGGTCGGCGAAGTAGCCGCTTGAACTCGTCAGAAAGGAAAAGGATCGATCAAAACCACGGTCGGCGGGCGTGTAGCCCGAAACGTTTCCCAGATCCCACTTGCCCGTCATGTACGTCGAGTAGCCGGCGTCCTGCAACAACTCCGCGATGGTCGCGTAGTCGAGGCCGAGCACGCTCTCGCGAAAAGCCTCGGGGTGCGGCTGACTCGCGGCTTCGGCGCCGGCGCTTGCCATCAGCATCAGGCGCGTCGGTCTGCAGGCCCTTGCTGCATGCAGATTGTTCAACCGCAGGCCCGCGTACGCCAGCCTGTCCAGATTCGGTGTCGCGATCTCGCTGCCAAACGAACCGATGTCGGTGAATCCCATGTCGTCCGCGAGGATGAAGAGGATGTTGGGACGGTCGTCTCCTCCCGCGGTCGACCCGACTGCCGGCTCAGATGCGGTTCCGTCTTGCGAGTGTCCCTGTACCGATGCAACGAGCCACAGCGCCGTCAGGGCAAGAACTCTCTTCATGAGTGCACCTTACTGCAAGTGTTCCCCTAATCATTGGAGCAGCCGAACAAGTCGGCCGGGCGCAGTGCCTGCGAGCCATCATAGCCCCTACGGGCGTACGGCGCTCCGCTCGACGTATTCGTCGAAGACTCCGCGGTCATACAGGTCGATGTAGAACGGATCCGGGTCGCAGGCGTCGACGTTGTACAGGGGGTTGTCGCCTCGGGATCGCCAGATCTCGTGCACGACCGGAAAATGATAGAACTCCGGGTCATGCAGTGTCAGGGTTTGCCGCAGCGTGTTGCCGTCGGCGCTGAGCCAGATCCGCTCCACGACCCTGGCGTTGCCGGAATAAGGGAAGTGCATCAGCCCGATGACACCGGGCCGCAAGTGCGTGATGTCTATTCTCAGGTGGTCTTCCTCCCAGGTCATGACACCGAATCCGTTGGCCGACGGGACGATCTCGAGATCGTCCGGCAGGGTGTCCGCGAACCAGTCGCGCGCCATCCACTCGTCGCGCATCCGCAGTATGGATTCTTCGTCATGCACGAACTCGACCCGGTTGATGCCGAACATTCGGTCCCACATCGGCCCCCACGGCTGGCAGCGGGGTGTCGGTGCGTCCGTGGGATCGAACTGGGCGTAGACAGCGGCCCCTGCGTCGGTCAAGGCAAATGCGCGTTTGGTGAATGCTCCTCTGAAAGGTACAGGTGTACTGGCGCCTCCCCGGTTCGCACGGCCGCCGAACGCACCGTCGAGACGGAAAGGCGTCCGGGCCCACTCCACGTCATTTTCGGGCCCCTCATCCGCAGGCACTGCGGTCCAGACAAGCTCGTTCTCGGAGTTGCTCGCACGGTAGACCCCGCTGAACGTACCGTCGCCGTTTAGCGTACCCGCCAGGCGGCCCTCGTACGGCACTCCGTTCCCCATGCGCAGCTTCAGGGTGAACTTGATGCCATCGCCGTCGACATGCAGGTCCTCGAGACCGCCGTGCGCCTGTACGACGTATTCGCCCTCGTATTCGATGATCGCGACATCGAACAGCAAAGGCGTTCGCGATTCAGGCTGAAAGACGAATCGCCACTCGCCCAGATAAGGCGCGACGTAGTCCGGATCCACGCTCCACGATGCAGGATCGTCGGACGAGAGGTCAGCGCCGCCACCAAGGGATACCCCGCTACCCGTCTGATCGGTCGAGCCGTATTCGTCGCCGTCGCCGTCGATCATGTGTTGGACGAACACCCAGTTTCTTCCGTCCCTGCCCACTTCGCCGGTGACCACGACCTCGTCACCGGGCGCGAAAGTGCCTTCCGCCAGTCCGCTTCTCGACGCGTTCGTGGCACTGGGCTGAACATGGAGCTGCCACCGCTCGCCGTCTTCGGAGACGGCTTCCCAGCGCACATGCGGGTTGCTCCAGTAGACGCGATCGATCGTGCCCCGAAACTCCATGTTGGTATTGGGCAGAAAATCGACATAGTGCGAATGGTGGGCCTGGGCAGCCGAAGCGAGCACCAGGCTCAGGAAAATGACATATCGATTCATGACAACCTCATCAATGTGTTCGCGACGCAATAACCGGAGAGCCTAGTTGCCGCCGAAATCCTTGCTGAGCACGAGCGAGAGCATGCGCGGCGGCGCACGGTCGGCATAGTTGATCAGGTTCGGAGAACGTCCACGGGCCGGCCAGGGACCGTGGAAGATGCCTCCGAACAGGACGGCGCTGCGTTCATACGTCTTGTCGGCCAGGTTGGTACCTTCGAGCGACAGGGACAGCGCCTGTTCAGGCCAGGTCATCGTGATGCGGCCGTTCAGCAGGGCATAATCGGGCAAAACGGTGAATTCGTCCCTGTTGACGTTGCCGAAACTGACCATGTCGTCCTGCCAGGTGTAGTTCAGGCTGGTCCTGAGTTCCCCGCCCCAAACGTCCGCCGTGTAATTCAGTGCCGCGGCGTAAGAGTACTTGGGCGTATTGGTAATCTGGTCCCTTTCACCGAAAGGACCCGAGAGTACGGCATCGGTCTCGACTGCATCCACATGACCTACGGACAAATTGACGATCAGATCGTCGGTGAAGGCGAAGTCCATATCCGTTTCCCAACCGTCGCTCACGACGTCGCCGAAGCTTCTGAGGACCAGAATCACCGAACCGGTGGAAAAGTCGAGATCAAATCCCTGCCGGTTTTGCTGATCCATGTCGAACAGCGTGAAATTCCATCGCAATCGGCCGTCCATCCAGGTCGAACGCAGGCCGATCTCGCTGCTGATCACCTTCTCGGGCGGCAGCGGCGCCAGCTCGTAATCGTCCGGGTGGAACTGGGCCGGGTCACTCGCCCCCCTGCCGGCCGGATGCGAGTAGACACCCGCGCGGTAGGCTTTCGCATGCGCCGCATAGATCATGAGGTCGTCGTTGATCCGATGATCGAGCGCCACCCGGTAGTCGGTCTCCGTCCAGTTCTCGGAGTCGGTGTCGACCCAGGTGCAGTTGGGATCCCGGACCAGGACATCAGCGGACGTGGCAGACGATGTTGTGCAGTTGTTCCATCCCCTGATATTGAAGTCGCCACTCTCCCATTCCTGGAACCGCGCGGCGTTGTCTTCATCCGTGTACCGCAGGCCGAGCGTCAGACTCGTCGCGTCATTGGCGAAGTGATAGGTTCCCTGGGCAAACACGCCCAATGCCTCGTACTGCCACGTGTCGAACCAGATGTCCCGAAAGTCCGCGTCATTGTCCGGATTGTGGTTGCGGACGACGTAGCGATCCTCGGTCTCCTCGGCGTCGAAGTAGTTGATGCCCGAGACCAGATCGATCCGGCCGTCGGCCAGCGCCGAATTGAGCACGACCTCGACCGTCGTGGCCTCGGTCTGATAAGTCTCGTGGCGTATCTCCGCGCCGTAGCCGAGCCAGTCCACCGCCCGGGAGTTCCAGATGTCGTGCTGTCCCGCCGAGACCTTCAGGCTGTGGTCTTCGTTGAGGGCCCAGTTCACGCTCGCGCTGATCTGGCTGTTGTCGGCGCGCGACCAGGTGTCGCAGCCCGGGTCCCAGCTCGGCTCCATGTCGTAAAGGAAGCAGAAACCCGACTGCGAGTAGTCGTCGAGAATCAGCCGTTGATCGCCTGATGTGAGTGCCGGCAGCCCGTTCATTACCAGCGATCTGTTGAGCTGTCCAAGGTGGTTGGACAGTGGATTGATCAGTTCGACCGAGGTGATCGTCCGGGTTGACGGATCGCCCATGGCCTCTTCCGTGCGGTACTTGAAATCGACCGTCACGTCGTCGTTCGGCACCCATCGAAAGGCCAGGCTGCCGAGCGTATCGTCGATGTCGCCCGTATCGCCCGAGTCGCCGGAAACGCCCACTCTCGTGAAGTAACCGTCGCGATTCAGGCTCGCGACATTGGCTTTCATGAAGAATGTGTCGCTGAGCGGGACGTTGACATCGAACTCCACGTCGGCGCGCCCGAAGTTGCCCGCCCGCAATTCCGCGTTGGCGTAGAACTCTTCGCTGGGCTTGCGCGTAATGACGCGGATTGCGCCGGCGGTCGAGTTTCGTCCGAACAGCGTGCCTTGCGGCCCGCGTAGCACCTCGATCGACTCGACGTCGACGGCCCTCAGGGCATTCCGGTTGGGGCTCGGGAAGTAGACGTCGTCGATGTAGAACGCCACGGCGGACTGCGTGCCCTGGCCGGTAATGCCGCGAATGTTGAAATTCGGGTTCGTCGCGCCCTGGGTCCTCGACGGCCTGATATTGAGGTTCGGCGTGGCGGACTGGATATCGAACATGTCGACGATCACCCGCTCCTCGAGCACCTGGGTCGAAAAGGCCGCCACCGAGAGAGGCGTGTCCTGAAGCGACGCCTCGCGGCGTTCCGCCGTGACGACGACCTCCTCGAGCGTCTGCGCAAAAGGCGCCGCAGGCGCGAGCATGGCCACGATTGCTCCGATCACCGGAATCGATCGACAAACTTCTCTGTGGACGACAGTGCTGAATCTCATGTGAATACTCCCTTGCGCATTGTTTTGTTTTTCAATCGCCACCCATCCTGACGATGGCGACACAGGTGACTCCTTGGCACTTTATCTTATCAATCTCACTAAGCGCCGATCCTCTGAAAGGAGCGGCAAATGGCTGAGTTTTTTGTAAAACTCCATGAATTTTGCGGTCGGGAAACGGCAGCGCCAGCGCGCCATAGGGCATAATCCTGACCTAAAAATCTGAAGGGCTCTTGAGGGATTCGATAATGAAGCAACAACTTTTTTGGGGACCTCTTGTAGTGACGCTCCTTGCGGCGAACGCGGGTATCGCCCAAGAGCGGCCCAATATCGCCCTGATTCTGTCGGACGATCAGGGATGGTACGGGCTCTCCGTGCAGATGCACCCGGACCTGCCCAACTCGAAAAGCGACTTCTTTCACACGCCCCGGCTGGAGGAGCTGGCCAGTCAGGGCATGCGCTTCTCCGACGCCTACTCGCCATCGCCGGCCTGCTCGCCGACCCGGCTGAGCATTCAGAATGGCATGAACCCGGCCACGAATCGCATGACCAAGGCCGAGCCCATCGCCACGGCGTTTAACAATTTTCCGTTGCTTCCGCCGAACCATCCGTATCCGATCGCGATCGACAGGGAATACACCACCGTCGGCGAGGTCCTGCAGGCGGCCGGTTACCGCACCGCGCACTACGGCAAGTGGCACCTCGGCGGTAACGAACCGCCCGAAGCCCACGGCTACGACGAGTCCGACGGGCCGGCCGGCAACGAGCTTGCCTGGGAGTGGGATGACCCGGACAACCCGCTGGACATCATCGGCATGCCCGGGAAGGCGCTCGACTTCATACGGCGGGCCAACGAGGCCGGCCAGCCGGCGTTCGTGCAGCTTTCCGCTCTCGGGCTGCACGGTGCGGAGCACGCGTCAGCAGAAGCCGTCGCCCGGGCCCAGGCGCGCCCCAGGGGCGAAATGCACGGTAGTGTTCGCAGTGCAGCGGTCACTGAAGATCTCGACACCAGTGTCGGCATCTTCATGGACGGCCTCGACGAACTCGGCCTGAGCGACAACACCTACGTCATCTACATGGGCGACAACGGGCACGTGCGCCAGCAAAACGCCATGCCCAGCAACCACCCGGACAGCCCCGCTCCGCTGATGGGCGACAAGGGCAACCTCTCCGAAGGCGGCATTCGCGTGCCCTTCATCATCCGCGGGCCGGGCATCGAGGCCAACGCCTGGTCGAGCGTGCCGATCGTCGGCTTCGACCTCTTCCCGACCTTCGCGGAGTGGGCCGAGGTCGACCCGGCCGAACTGCCTGCCGGCCTCGAAGGCGGCAGCTTCGCTGCGGTGCTTGAGAATGGCGGAGTGGGTGAGGTTCAGCGCCCACGCGAGGGGCTGGTATTTCATTTCCCCCATTACCAGTCGGGAACGCCCCAGTCGGCCATTCGTGTCGGCGATTACAAGCTGATCAAGTATTATGAAGGCAACTGGACGGTGCTGTTCGACCTCGCCAACGATATCGGTGAGCGCAACAACCTGGCGATGCAGATGCCGGAGAAGGCGGCGGAGTTGGAAGCCACGCTGGACGAGTACCTGGCATCGGTGAATGCGGACCTTCCGGCCATCAACCAGGACTACGATCCGACCCAGCCGACAGGCTTCCCCGGCCGCCGGAGAAGGGGGGCGGACCCGAATGTCATCGTTCCCTACGACACCACCCATGACCCGGAGAGTTTTTACTTTGGGGAGTGACAACCGACCGTGCCGATGACTCGCCTACGGCCGCATCAGGCTTAACCGGGGGATAGACGGTAAAGGAAATCCTTCCCTCATTTTTGAACGCGGAGATTGGTTCAATGAAAACCACAAGTTGGCTTGGCAAAGGGTTGCCGGTTGCAGCGGTTGCGCTGGTTGCCCTGACTTCGGCAGGGTCGGCGCATGCGCATCACAGCACCGCCATCTTCGACCAGAGCAAGGAGTTTTCGATCGAGGGCACCGTGGTTGAATTCGTTCAGCAAAATCCTCACGCACGGCTTGACGTTGAGGCGGCGGGCCCGGATGGGGAGGTGCATGTCTACACGCTGGACTTTGGCAATGGCGACCGAATTCTCGATACCTACGGTCTGGACGAGAACAGCTTTCAACCCGGAGACCGGATCAGCGTCACCGGTGCGCCATCGCGCTTCGAGAACGACACGCGAATGCTCGTTTCCAGCATGACGTTACCGGATGGCCGATTCGCCGATGGCGGCTCGCATTCCGGCCCGCGTCAGGGTGAAGGCCGGCGCACCGGCCCGCCCTGGGCAGTCGACCTGGACATCACGCTGCCTGTAGTCGAAGTCAACGGAGTCGTGACATCTCTCGACTGGGCAGACCCCGAAATCACCATGTTGATTACCGGCACGCATCAGGGCAGCGATGAAGTCGCCGTGTACGAAGTGCGCGCCGCCGGAGCGACCTCTCTTTACGAACGACAGAACTTTACCCCCGAGGACTTCCCCATCGGCGGCGAAGTCAGCGCCAGCGGTTATTTCATTCCGGAGCGGGGAAACCTCATCTTCCCGCACAACATATGGACGGATACGCGTGACCTCTACAACCAGGTTCACGCAATCAACAACGCCAGGGAGCATCTCGGCTGGCCGCCGAAGGAGTTTGACCGGCCGCGATGAAACCGGTCGGACTGGCCTGATTCGAATTGGTGGATATGCCGGTGTTCGCGGCAGGTCGATGAACACCTGTGCGAGCGAGAGTGCCGCCCTATTGCATCCGTTCCGGAACGAAGTCCAGGTCCGCTCCCATCGGAATCGGTTCTTCTTCCTGCAAGCTATTGCGATGATCTTCAAGAATCTGGCGCATCGGATATCTTGTCCATGAATTTACAAGCGCGGTACCGCGGAGTTCGCGTGGATCCTGCTTTATGTTGTACAACAACGGGAATCCAACAGGCTGAGGCGAACTCGTTCCTGTAGCTTGCTCGAAAAAGTGCAGCTTCCAGTCTCTCCACTTGATCGCCTGTAATCGCGAGCCGACGTAGACTGGAAACCCCTCGCGTCCCGATTTCTCGTCGCCGCGGAAAAACCCGACAAGACTGATTCCATCAAGGATTCGGTCCTGGGGCGCCTCCGAACCGAACAACTCGGCGAACGTGGGCAGCAAATCCACCATATGCACGATTTCGTTGCTGACGCGTCCAGCTTCAATTCCGTCTGGCCAGCGGATCAGGAATGGAACACGCAGCGAGCCCTCCAGCGCGGTGAAATACGTGCCACGCCAGGGACCCGGCGATCCTGCCCATTCCGGTTGCATATCGGGTCCGTTGTCTGACGTAAATATGAGTATTGTGTTCTCCGTCAAGCCACTTGCTTCCAGGGCATCGATAATTCGCCCGGTGTACGCATCCATCTGTGCCAGAATGTCGCCCCAATATCCCGACGATGTGGAGCCGTCAAAATCCGGATGCGGCAGTATCGGATAGTGTGGCTGGGTCATCGGAAGATAGAGAAAGAAAGGTGCGTTACCGGAAGCACTTCTTTGCCCGATGAACTCGACTGCTCTTTCCATTATTCGCCTGTCAATCTGTCGGCGTTCTTCAATGTCGTATGGACGGATCTCTACAGGAGCTGCACCGCGCCGTGCCTGTAGCGTATGTGGCACGGCATTCATCGGGTGTGCGTTCTCGTCGTAGGTCTGGTTGTCGATCCAGAGTGCCTCGTCCGTACTGTTTGCAATTCCAAACCACTCGTCAAACCCATGATCGGTTGGGAAACGACCGTTGACCTGCCCCAGGTGCCACTTCCCGAAGATCGCCGTATCGTAACCGGCGTCACTTGCCAACTCTGCCAGGGTAACTTCCCAGTTGACCAATCCATAGTCTGCCAAGGAACCTGGAACGGAATGCAGCCCGGAGCGTATGGGATGACGCCCTGTCATCAGCGCCGCCCGTGACGGCGTACATTGGGCTTCTACATTGAAATTGGTGAGACGCATACCGTCTTCGGCAATGCTGTCGATTCTTGGTGTTGCCGCCCCTCGCAGTTCCCCTCCTCCGTATGCTCCGATCTCGCCATAGCCGAGGTTGTCCATCAGGATCAGGACGACGTTCGGTTGCGACCCCTGGCCGCTGGCCAAACCGCCGAACAAGCTGCCGACAATTAAAGCGCAGAACACTAACCTGATACGCATTTGTCTGTATCGTCCTTTCAATGACCCGCAATGGAACTGAGTGACCCGTTTGGTGAGCTTATGGCAGCTCTGACAGGCTCTGGGATTGTCAATAATCAATCTCTAAAGATCAACTCGCGCGCCCACTCGTGAGCGCCAAACACGGCGGAGCATCCATCGTCCCGACCTACAGTCCGCCGTCCTGCGTGTTCCCTGGCGCCGGTGACACGAGCTGCTGCGGAGACTCGTCACGGCGCGAATCCCAGAGCCTCACCTCCGCTTCCATGCGCGTGATGACCTCCGTGAGTGCCTCGTGGGCGCGGCGTGCCTCCGGAGAAAGTTCGTTCACCGGCAGCGGAAGTTCCTCGCGCGGGTCCGCGATGAAATCGAAGAATCGTCCGTCGGGATAGAGCTTGTACTGTCCGTCGTGCACGAGGCGGAATGGGGTGCCAAAGCCACCCCGTACGGTGTCGGGACCCGGCGTTCGATTGCGGTAATAGTCGACGAAGATCCACTCGCGGGGGGACGGCACTGCCTGCGTCAGTGTGGGATAGAGGCTGACGCCGTCGTATCGGATGTTGTCGATCTGAACGCCTCCTGCCTCAAAGATCGTCGCAAACAGATCTGAAACGTCCACGAGGTCGTCGCGCACTTGTCCGGGCGCGACGGTCCCTGGCCAGCTCGCGATCAACGGCACGTGCATGGCCGCATCGAGCGACCCACCCTTGTCGCCTTGCACCGGCCCCCGTTTCGTCATCGAGGTCACCTGCGAGTGGGCGCCATTGTCGCTGGTGAAAAACAGGAGAGTTCTTTCCCGGATGCCCAGCGAGTCGAGTTCGTCAATCAACCGGCCGACGATCTTGTCCTGGTAGCGGACATTGTCGGCGAAGTACCTGACATCGTTGACACTGGTTTCGTCGAAGGTGTCGTACCCGGCGCTGTCCGGGGTTGGCTGCCATGGATCGTGGGGAAGCGTGTCCATGAAAACCAGAAAGAATGGCCGATTCCGATGCCGCTCCATGAAGTCCATGGCGAACTCCGCGAACAGATCGGGGCCGTACGCGCCCTCCCGACTGCGGGTCGACTCGCCGTCGCGGGTCAGAATGGGATTCTTGTAGCGATTCCACCAGTCGCCTTCCTCCAGCTGCCACACCAGGTACTCGTCGAAACCGAACAGGTGGGGCGTCTGGAAACTTCCGCCGAGCTGCCACTTTCCCGAAAAAGCCGTTGCGTAGCCGGCCGCCTGCAGGTAGTTGGCGATGGTGCGTTCTGCCGTGTGCAGATACCCGAAATTATCGTAATTGCGGAAGTTGTACTTGCCGGTCAGGAGCGCAACGCGCGTCGGCGTACACAAGGGCATCGAGTACGCTTGGGTAAAACGAATACCCCCCGCGGCGAGCCGATCGAGGTTAGGGGTTTCGTAGGACGTGCCCCCATAGCTGCCGAACGCTTCCACCCCGATATCGTCGGCCAGATAAACGATGATGTTGGGCGATTCGGTTTCCGCGTTGTCCTGAGCGTGGGCTGCCGACGCGATGCCCAGGGCGGCCAATACCGCGATGTGCGACGCACACTTCACGGCCATCGCCCCGCCGAAGGCTCAGCCTACTCGGTGGCCGTTACCGGAGCTGGCGAATCATCCAGGTCCGTGAAGTCCAGGTCCAGAAACGTCGTACCGCCATCTTCCGTTGGAACGACAATATTGTTCTGGCTGTGGCAGTTCCACCAGTACTCCAGGCGAAGCGGCTGACCCGGCTCCTGGTGCATTCGCCCGTAGACCTGCCGCGTGTACCAGGGCTCTTCGAGCGCCTCGGGATCATAGATCCACACATCGGCCTGGAGGGTGTCTTCATCGACCAGCTGCCAGACTTCCGTTCCCTGGAGTTGATTGCTCAGGTAGGGCATGACGCGACCGATCCAGCCGCCGTTCGTGTACATCGTATGCGTCACCAGCTTGTCGCCGTCCCAGAACCCGATGGTGTCGCCGTGTTCCGTATCGTAGGCCCAGTCCTCGGGGACGTGTCCCCGGCCGTCGGTATAGATTCTTCGGACCTCGTTTCTCGCCTGGCCCAGGTGCCAGGTCTGATGGGGCGTCACGGCAAACTCGTGCGGACGATTGTTCTTCAGCATGCCGGGATAGCCGCGGGCCTGACCGCAACCGGAATGGGGATCCCAGATTCTCCCCTGCTCCGCATTGTCGATCTGTTCCTGCATCATCTGCAGGTACTCGCCCTTGAGTTTTGCGTTGATGTTGCTTCCGACTCTGTCGTTATCGTACCCGCGTGTCAGGTGCTCCCATAAACCGGTCCAGTCCGGAACCTCGTCAGGCTCCAGCGTCTTGTCGTCGGCATTCTGCTCGAAGTACTGGTAGAGGTCCCATGCGGAGTCATGACGCAGGCCAAGCTCGACCATTTCCTGTTTCACCGCAGGCCAGTCCGGCCCCATATCCAACTGAGCATTTCCGATCAGCGGCACGAGCATCAGTGCCGTCGCCGACGCCCACAGCGTCTCGGTAATTCTTTTCATATTCGGGCTTGCCCCAGAGAACACTGTCCGTCTACGGCTACTCAAACCGAACGAAACAGCGTACTCGCAACGTCAAAAGTTGAGGCTAAACCTTAGTCCAGTTTCTCGCGGGTAAGCAAGCGCAACATTCAGACCGGTATTGTTCATGGGTCCCCGGTTGCCGGTGAAGTTGGCCACTTCCTTGCGGTTCGGCTCGTATCACACGCCAGGCTCTCCAAAGAGTACTCGTGCGACAATGTCGATTCTGACCGCGCTTCTGATCCGCCTGGCGGGAGAGTAACAATGAGTCAATTTCGTTCGCCACGGCCCCTTCTCTTCGCTTTCCTTCTGGGTTTACAACCACTTAGCGTCCTTGCTCAATCTATTGAGGGTCCGCCCTACGAGCGTGTGATCGTAGATCCCGCGCGGGACCTGCAAACCACGCTGGATGGCGAGTTCACCCTGGCCGCCGTGGGCGATGTGGTCGCGCTGAGGCCGACCGCCAACCTGGCAGTGCCCGGGGTGCAGGCAATTTACGACGTGCTGCGCAACGCAGATGTCGCGTTCGGCAATCTGGAACAGACGATCGCGGACCCCGGGAAGGTCGCCCTCTACAACGACGGCCACCTGTTTCAAGCCCTGGCGAGACCGATCATCGCCGACGATCTGCGTGCCATCGGCTTCGACCTGATGAACTTCGCCAACAATCACACCACCCACTACAGCCTGACCGGCATGCTGGAAACCATGAGCCACATGGACCGCGTGGGCATCGTCACGGCTGGTTGGGGACGTAACCTCGCGGAAGCGAGGAGCGCGAAGTTTCTCGATACGCCACATGGGCGAATCGGCTTTCTCGGGATTACCACGAATTCATACTGGGATGCGCGGCCGGCGGGCGAGGACTCGCCCGGCGTTCCCGGCGCCAACGCCCTGCGCCCCCAGCGAACCGTCACGATCTCACAGGAATCGTTCGATGCGCTGCGGCGCGCCCATGAGTCCTCCCCACACATGTTTCCGGCCGTCTTCCCCGTCACGAGCGGCCGCACGTTCGGCGACGAGGGCTACCGCATCCGGCTCTATGACGAATACTATGTGCCGGGCGACAAGGTCAGCTTCTCCTATTCGATCCCGCCCGCGGAACTGGAGAGCTATGCCGCAGAAATCAGGGACGCCAAGTATCTGTCGGACTTCGTGGTGGCCAATATCCACACTCACCACTGGCAACTGCCCCCGGACGCACGCTCTGCGGGCGATGAGTCGCGCGACCCGCCCGACTTCCTCATGGAACTTGCCCACACCGCAATCGACAACGGCGCGGATGCCTTTTTCTCTCACGGAGAGGGCGAGCTACGCGGCATAGAAATCTACGACGGTAAACCCATCTTCTATCAATTGGGCAATTTCAATCGTCAGCCGTTCTTTCACGAGGTGTTCAATCCCGGGTACTGGGATTTGGTTGCTGCACGCAACCCCGGCGTCGACGTCGAGGGCCTCACGCGTGCGCAGGCCCAGGGACTCATCTATCCAGCCAACCACGACCGGGAGTACTTCGAGAGCGTCGTCGCCGTGAGCCATTACAGCGAGGGCGTCCTCGAGGAGATACGCCTCTACCCCGTCGATCTCAAGTTCGACGGACCTTTCGTAGACATCGGCACGCCGCATCTCGCGGACGGAGAAGTCGCTCAACGGGTGCTGGGCATTCTGCGGGAAGCTTCAGCCGCTTTTGGCACCGAGATACGTATCTCGGGCGATATCGGGATAATAGACGTCCTCTGAACCCGTAGGTCAGCTCCCGCTACTCCTCGAGTGTGCAATCGTAGCGGTTGACAACTTCGCCCGGACGCCAGATCCAGCGGCCGTTCCACTCGTAGGGTTCCGTCAGCGTGTCCGGGTCGGTCACGGTCAGCTCGTAGAGCAGCGTTTCGTCACCGTCCGCGAGCTGAAACCGTTCCCGGACCTGGACTGATTCGGTCTGACGGATCCCGAGACGGTTGAAGTAAGGCCAGTTGATTCGCGTCGTCGAGACGACGAGGGCGCCGTCTTCCCAGCGTCCGGTGGAATAACCCATCGGTGAGGCCGGGTGGCCCGCAGGCACGTCGCCGTCGAGATGGATCTCGCGAACGGCGTCGAACTCTTCGAAACGCAGTTCGATGATGTTGCCGCGGTCGACGAATTCCATCGGATAGGGGTTGCCCATGAGCGGGGGCATGCCGGGCGGCTCGCAGCGCAGGATCGGGTTGTCCTCGAGATCGTTCCAGTCGGCTGCCGCCGCGGCGGCTTCGGCCGTTACGGGATACTCGCCCGGGGGCTGGAAGTACCACGTCCCCACGTCGCGGCTCCAGACGCGGAAGATTCCGTCACCCTCAGCGGCGGCTACCCGAGCCGGATCGAGGACCCCCGATTCCAGCCCGATCACCGTGCCGGACCCACGCGCTTCCCGGCTGAATCCGACCAACAGCTCGATGTCGCCGGGCAGGAACAGATGCTCGGCGTGCATGTGTTGCTCGCGGCGGGACGACGTGAACCCGGCAACGCGCACCCGGTCGCCGACCCGAACCTGTTCGCCCGTCACACCGCGGCGGTTCAGCCAACTGACGGCGAGCGCCTCGAAATCCCAGACGACCTCGTTGCCGTCTTCATTCGTTGTCGCAACCTCGAACGCGATATGCGGGTTACGCCAGCGGAGGGAGATGAGCTCGCCCTCGATTTCGTGGAGCATCGAGCGGTCGTATTCGACGCTCGCGTGGTGCGCAACCGCTGCGCCGGACAGCGCAGCGAACAATGCGCCCGCCAACAGCTTCCCAATGGCTTCGATCAGCTTCATTTCAGTCTCCGAATCTGTGCGCGGACAGTTCTTGTGGCGAAATGCTACCATTTGCGCAGAAATGGCGATTGCACCGAAAGCCAGGGAGGCGCGTAATTCAGGCCCTGTAACGTTGGTAGTCGGCGAATTGGCGGCGGCAATCCGAACGGGTCACGAACCGACTTAGAAAGGGCAAACGCAAATCATGGAAATTGTAGACTGGATCACACCGGGGTTGCTGCTGGGCTTGTTTGCCTGGCAGCGGCACGACCTTGCCGAACTGCGGCGGGACGTGGCGGCGCTGGCGGAGCGCCTGACGCAGGTGGAGGGGAAGTTGGGAGAACGCATCACATCGCTGGAAGAGCGCATGACATCGCTGGGAGAGCGCATCGCATCGCTGGGAGAGCGCGTGGCACGAATGGAGGCGACCCTGGACCTGGTCGCGCAGGGACTGCGCATTGACCTGAAGCGGCGCGCGTAGCCAATAGCGATCCTTTCGGGATCCCGGCTGCCCAACCTATCGGGACCCCGGCTGCAGCAACTCCATGACGGCCCCGTTCGGGCCGGTGACGTAAGCGAACTGCGTCCCGCTGGGACTGGTAATGGTATCGGATACCTCGGCGCCGCGGTCGCGGTACAGCGTCTTTGCCGCGGCGAGGTCCGGGACATTCACGCCAAAATGGCCCAGCCCCGGCGGGTTTTCCGGAGTCGCGGGATTGATCTCCAACCGCGAATTCTCGCCGAGTTGCAGAAATATCAGTATCAAATTGCCGTCATCGTCGTACCTGCGGTTCAACTCGGGCAGCCCGATGACCTCCGTGTAGTATCTGACCGCTTCGTCGACATCGGTGACGTTGACGCCGACATGCGTCAGCGTGAGCGTCGGTTCTTCGCGATCCTGTGCATCGACGAACTGACTGGTCAGCGCGGCCGAAACGGCCACGACGGCGAGCAACTGAAACACGTGGGAAACATTGATCTTCATATGGACTCTCGCAGCGTGTGATCGGAAGGCATCTGCCTCATTCATCGCCGTACAGATAGGTGCAGTCGAAGGGCATCACGCGGGCGCCCGGGGTCACGATCCAGGAGCGGCTCCGCTCGATCGGCTCGGTCAGCGCATCCGGCGCCGTGATCGCCAAAGTGTAGAGCAGGCGCGATCCTTCTTCGCCGACCGTGAAGCGCTCCACGAAGGACGCACCCTCACCGAGCGGAACGCCTCTCGGAGCCATGTACTGCGTGCGCACGTGGCTCGTCTCCACGACCAGCGTATCGCCGTCCCAATACCCCGTCGAATGGCCGACGTGCGATTCCACCGGCTCGGGCCCGCCCCCGTTCATGTGGATCGTGCGCACCGTGTCGTATTCCTCCAGGCGTAGCAAAATGACATCCCCCTCATCGACGAATTCGATGGGATAGGGCTGACCCATAATGAGCGGCATACCTTTGGGCTCACAGCCCGTCAGGCTCGACTGCAATACGGGATCGAACGCATCGGCCGCCGCGCGGGCTGCCTCGGTCAATGGCAACGGACCCCTCCAGAGCGTGGCCGGCCCGGAGTCCGGATCGTCCGGAATGCCGGGCCGCCCGTAACCGGACGTCCACACACGGAACAGCGTCGGCGCGCCTGCGGCGGCCTGCTGGGCAGCGCTCTCTATGGGGACCTCAAGACCCAGACCGTAGGCCGTTTCGTTCCAGCGCGTCTCGGTCAGCCAAAGCACCGATTCCAGCCCGTCCTCGGACAGGATATTCGTGCTGTACATGCGCGTGTCCGACCGCCGTGACGGCCACCCCGCCACCTTCACCGTGCTGCCGACCTCGTAGATTTCCAGTGGCACTCCGTTGCGCCGGAAGTGGTTGAGCGGCGGGGCTTCGATCTCCCAGACCACGGGCGGATCGCTATCATCCTGCAGTTGCACTTCGAGCACGGCGTGCGGGTTTCTCCAGTTCGCGGTGACGAGGGTTCCCTCCACCTCCACGATCTGCCGGGTATCGAACTCGGTGTAGGCATGGTGCCCGCGGGCAACGAGGGCGGCGAGGAGAAGGCTGGTTGTGGCTAATGCTCTGAACATTGTGACCTCTATGGGTTAACGACTTCTACGGGCGAAGGTCGGGCCTCTCGATGTATTCGTCAAAGGCGCCGCGATCGTACAGATCGATATAGAACGGATCCGGTTCGCATGCGTCCATATTGTACTGGGGCGTGTCTACGCGCGTTCGCCATAACTCGATGCACGGCATGCTTATCCAGGAACCTCTGCGAGTCTGCCAATTGCCGAACTGGTACGAAAACCGCCAATCAGTCCACTATCCTGAGATGTTAACTATCAATACTATTAGGATAGTATTGATAATAGGCGGGTTCAATCCGTCCGTTAGTGGCAGTATGCGTCGTCAACCTACATCCGGAGCACCCTGGAATGACCCGAACTGAACTCCTGGCCGTGGTCGACGACCGGCCAATGACCCCCTTCCAGGTTAGTGTCATTGCGCTGTGCTGCCTCATCAACATGCTCGATGGCTTTGATATTCTCGCCATCGCGTTTACCGGCGCACGCATCGCCGCGGAAATGCAGTTCGACGCGAGGGTGCAGGGTTTCATCTACGCCGCCGGACCGCTGGGGATGGCCCTTGGCGCCTTCGTGATATCGCCGCTGGCGGACATCATCGGGCGACGCAGGCAGATCATCCTCAGCGTCTCGGTGATTTCGTTCGGCATGATCGCGACGTTCTTCGTGCGCAATCCCACCGAACTGTTCATTCTTCGGCTCCTCACCGGCATCGGCATCGGCAGCATGCTGGCCAGCCTGAACACGGTCGTGGCCGAGTTTTCCAACCGGCGCCGGCGCAACCTTTCCCTGAGCGTCATGCACCTGGGCTACGGCATCGGCGCCGGTTTCGGCGGAATCCTCACCGTCTACCTGCTGGCGGCGTTTTCGGGGCTGGATGTGGCGGCCTGGCGCTATGTCTTTCTGGTGGGCGGTGCGATGACCCTGCTGACGCTGCCGTTCATCCTGTTTCTGCTGCCGGAGTCCATGGAGTTCGTCCTCTCCAAACGCCCGGCCAACGCACTTCAGCAGGTCAACCGGTTGCTGGCCAGGCTCGGGCACGCGCCGATCGACCGTTTGCCGGAGGCGTCCGCCCAGGCCCGGAAGACGCGCTCCGGACTGGCCGAGTTCTGGAACAACGTCGCCGCCCTGTTCGCAGATCGCCGGCTGGCCGTTTCCAGCACCAGTCTGTACGTCATCACGTTCTCCTATTCGGTGACCCTGTACTTCATGCTCTCCTGGACCACCCAGGTGCTGCTCGATTTCGGACTGGCCGAGAGCAATGCCATATTCGCGTCATCCCTGCTCACCGTCTTTGGCGCCCTCGGCGGCGTGACCCTTGGCCATTTCTCCGACTCGCTCGGCCTGCGCCGCCTCAGCATATTCTTCGTTTCGTCGGGTGCCGCCAGCCTCACGATATTCGGAACGGCGGAAGTCTGGGCGCCGGCGATCGGCATCGGGTCCGGCTCGATGACGGCGCTGCTGCTGTTGCTGGCGACCATCACGGGATTTCTGGTCGTAGGCTTTCTTACCGGATATCTCGCGACCGGCGCACGTGTATATCCGGCGAAGATTCGCAGCACCGGTCTGGGCGTGGCGGTTGGCGTCGGGCGGATCGGCGCTGCTGTTGGCCCCGCCGCCGCCGGGCTGATGCTGGCGGCAAACTGGAGCAGGCCAACCCTGTTCGTGGTATTTTCGCTGCCGCTGGTCATCTGCCTCATTGCCTACATGCAGATTCGCGGCTACGACGGAGAGTGATTCGCGGGACTGTGGTCTAGATGCCTGAAAAAACACAAGGTACCAAAGCGATGGATGTGGACCCACCGTCCCGCAATGCCCAATTCCCAGGAGGCATCAAGCGCATTGCCGTGGAAGAGGCTTTCGTGACCCCGGAGATTGTCGAGCGCTGGCGCCGCATACTGGACACGAACTCCGGCGACATCGAGCCCGGATTCAAGGCTCTCATGGGCTTCTTTCTTTTCGCAGACACGCCGTTCACGACGAGCGCCGTGGAACGCCTGCTGGACCTCGGCGAGAAACGGATCGGCGACATGGATGCTGCCGGCATCGACATGCAGGTACTGTCGCTCACCTCGCCCGGGGTCCACGTGTTCGACGCCGATATCGCGACTGCACTCGCGGCGGAGTCCAACGACCGTTTGGCCGAAGCCATCGCGCAACGCCCGGACCGCTTCGGCGGGCTCGCGACCGTCGCGCCGCAGAACCCGGCAGCGGCGGCCAGAGAGATCGAGCGAGGATTCAACAATCTCGGGCTGCGCGGGGTCATTATCAACTCCCACGTCAATGGCGAATATCTGCACGACCAGAAGTACTGGGAAATTTTCGAGGCCGCCGAGGCGCTGGACGCCCCGGTGTACATCCACCCGAACACACCGTCGGCCGGCATGCTCGAACCGTATCTGCCCGAGCTCTACGGGGCGATACTCGGCTTTGCCGCAGACACCGGGCTGCACCTGCTTCGCCTGATCCTATCCGGCCTGTTTGACCGGTTCCCGAATCTGAAAATGGTGGCCGGCCACCTGGGCGAGGCCCTTCCCTTCTGGATGTACCGCTTCGATTTCGCGCACCCGGGGATCGTTCAGAGCGGCGACGCGCCCGCCCTGAACAAAAAGCCCAGCGACTACCTCAAGGAGAATTTCCACTACACGACCAGCGGCATGCCCTGGGAACCGATGATCTCGCTGGTGCACCGACTGGTCGGCCCGGATCGACTGCTCTACGCGATGGACTACCCCTACCAGTACATTCCGGAGGAAGTGGACATGGTGGATGCGTTGCCGTTTGGCGAGGAGGATATGAGAAAGTTCTACCAGACGAATGCGGAGCGTCTGTTCAGGCTTTCGGTGAATGATTCCCCATGCGTCCAACGCGACAAAGCGACATACAGCCGCATCCGTCGTGACCAAGCTGCGCAACGGTCTTTAAGGGCTGGAAGCTTCTAACGGAAGCAATTGTTTGTGCAACGGTTAGACTAATACACTACTACCGTACTAGCGTCATTTTTCTGCATTATTTGGATACTCGATGAGCGAAGCCCATTCCTACTTTCATTCCGTCACGTCCGCTTCGCTCTCCACGCGAATCGTAGCCCAGGTCCTGGACGCACTCTTCGCGGATCAATTCGAGGCAGGAGACCACATCGGCACCGAGAAGAGCCTGTGCGAGTCCTTTTCGGCGAGCCGGTTCCCTGTTCGAGAGGCGCTCGGGAAACTCAGTTCCATGGGCGTGGTCAGGGTCGTATCCGGGCAAAAGGGCGGAATCAAGGTTGCCCATCCCGACCGGGCCCTGCTCTCGGAACTGATCGCGATTCAGTTCAAGCTCGAGAAGATTTCCATCGAGGAGATGTTCGATGCCCGTATTCTGATCGAATGCGAAGCGATACGGTTAACCGCCCAAAACGCGACCAGGGAGCAGATCGAAGGCTTCAGGAGCTTGCTGAACGCCGCTCAAACCGAAGCGAACAAGCCTGACGCCACTCACCTGGATGTCATCCCCATCACTCGCGACCTTCGATTCGCATTGGTCGAGGCGTGTGGAAACAGGGCCACCGCGGCGCTTGCCCGCGCCAATATCGCACTCCTCTATCACCTGTCTGTGGAGTATGCCGACATTGAATCGATACGCACGGGATTCAGGTCCAGGTCGCTCGCGACGGTCATCTCGCACATCGAGAATCGTGACGCGGAATCTGCGCAAGAGCTCTACAGAAAGCATCTGACCTGGCACAAGAAGGATATGCTCGCGCGGTTCCGGCAGGCCAATCGGCAGGAAGAATAACCGCGCCGGGCCTGACCCCGGCTATTTCAGGTAATCGCCCCAACGCGGGAGAATGACTGTGTCAGCGAATACAGCAGACGTGACATCCTGGGCGATTCAATGTGTACCTATGGCAAGCGCTACCCGTTCGACGCTGCCGGCGAACCTGTCGGGATTAATGTAGCGCCTCCTCCGCCGGCAATTCCGGGGTCGTTCGGCCTGCGCTGCCATGTAACGCGCGGACCAGGCCCTTCAGCCGTGAACGGACCTCACCGTAGCCGTCCGCGTCCCCTTTTGCCAGCAGGTTGTTCGCCTCCAGCGGATCCACCTCAAGGTCATAGAGTTCCTCGCGAGCTGTCGAGCCGATCAACTTGTATCGTTCGTCCCGAATCGCGTAGTCGCCGTACTCGATGCCGTGGTTCTGGTAATACCTGTCCGCATAATTGAAAGCGCGCAGTGACGCGCGGCTCGGTTCCTCGAAGTACGGCAGCAGGCTGATTGCATCGACGGGCCCGCCTTCCGTCCCAGGCCGCGCTTCGTAACCTGCGATCTCCAGCACGGTTGCGAAGATGTCGACTGTATTGACAAGGCCCCCGACACGCCCTCCCTGCGCAATGCCCGGACCCGCCGCGATCAACGGGACATGGATGCCCTGCTGGTAGAGCATGAACTTCGCGCGGTCGTATTCGAATGAGGTGTCGTAGGCAAACTCGTTGGTGCCGTTGTCGCCGATGAAAATCACCACGGTCCGGTCGCGAACCTCGGGGTCCAGCCCGCTTAGCAGGCGACCGATCTGAGCATCCATCTCCTCGACCATGAGCCTCACGTAGACAGGCGTGTTGTCCAGATGAGCCGGGTCGTCCGGGTTTCGAAGCGTGGCGGCGCGCCCGGGCGGGGCGTGCTGCGGACCGTGGGGCAGATTCATGGCCAGCCAAAGGAACCACGGCCGTTCGCCCTGTGCGGCAATCCACTCCAGCGCGTCATCGACCTTGCGCGCCGGCGTGTAACCGGAGCGCGTCTCGAGCTCGCCGTTGACGTTCTCGAGCCAGGCGAAATAGCTTTCCGGCCCGTTCTCCATCAGAACCGAATAGTGATCGAACCCCACGTTGCCCGGATGCCCGAGCCAGCCGTTTGCGGTATCTGCCAGGTGCCACTTGCCGATGGCCGCGCTCGCGTAACCCGTGCCGCCCTCGCGGAGAAGCGCGGGCAGGGTCACGGCATCGACGGGGAGTCCGCTCGAAACGCGATCGTATGCATCCGGCGCCGTCTCCCGCGCCGCCGCAATCGACCAGGGCACTGTGATCTGCCCTCGAACGCCCAGTCGCTGCTCGAGCGGCGAGCCGACCGGGACCGCGGGCGCCTCACCCCCTGCCCCGGGTCCCCGCGGGAGGGGCGACCCGACGCCGTTGCGGAAACCGAATTGCCCCGTGAGCATGGTCGCCCGCGTCGGCGAACACGTCGGCTGCGACCAGACCTGCTCGAACAGCAGTCCCGAGTCCGCCAGCGAGGCCAGTACGGGTGTTTGCGGCGGATTCTCGCCGATCCCGTACATCGGGATTCGGTCGACGCCGAGATCGTCGCCGATGATCAGCAGAATATTGGGCCGCGTGGTTTCCGGGGAGACTTCATCGAGCCCCTCGCACGCAACAAGCGCGAACGCGGCAAGGCACACAAGACATGCGGGACGCGACACTCTACTCACCGACCATCCTCCTCACCGGTCGTCCCCCTCGACCGTCTCGCTCTCATCGTAGCCGAACAGCGAATGATGAGCGTGACGACTCTTGCCCTATACTCACCGGGAACACAGCCTTGACAGGAAAGGACCAGAAGCAATGATTGCAGTGATTGGAGCCACGGGCAACACGGGTAGCGCGACTGCCAGGGAACTGATGTCGCTGGGCGAGGACCCGCTGTGCATCGTCCGCGATGCGGCGAAGGCGGAACGGGTGCTCGGCGCCGAAGCGAGAATCGCGGTCGCGGAGATCACCGACCGGGCGGCGCTCGAAAAAACGCTCTCCGGAGTCAGGAACCTGTTCGTGGTGACCGGCCACAACCCGCAATCGGGCGAGCAGCAGATCAACATTCTCGAAGCCGCGAAAGCCGTCGGCGTGGAGTTTTTCGTGAAGGTCTCCGGTGGCCGCGATATCGTCGGGCCCGAGGTCGAATCGATCGTCGGTCGCGGTCATCATGCGGTCGAGCAGGCCATGCGCAACAGCGGGCTGGCATGGTGCATATTGAGCCCCGGGCTGTTCATGCAGAACATGCTGGCGCAGGGGCCGTCCATCAGAGACGACGGCAAAATCGTGCAGCCCTATGCGAAGGACTTCCCGATCGCGTTCATCGACGTTCGGGATACCGGCGCGCTCGGTGCGCGGGTGCTGCTAAATCCAGCACAGCACGCCGGCAAGGTTCATGTTTTCACCGGAGCTACAACGAATCTCGAGGCGTTCGCAAACGATTTCTCAGAAGTACTGGGCAAGCCGATCAGCTACGTCGGCGTCACGGTCGAGCAGGCCGAAGCGGCGATGAAATCACGTGGAATGCCGGACTGGCTCATCGCGCACCTGGTCGCTATCTCCCGTGCCGGCAACGCGGGGGCGTTCTCGAATGAGAATATTCGGCCAATCGTGGACATCGTCGGCCGCGAGCCGCTCACGACCCGAGAGTTCGTCGAAGCGTACAAGGACGCGTTCAGCTAATTCGCTGGTTCGCCCCGAATCAGAGGCCTCGCTCCTGGTCAGCCGGGCGCCTCGCCGATCTCGGTGCTCGCGCGACTCTTGCCACGAGCCCCTGGCTGAAGCGCCATCAGCCGTGGATGGCGACGACTCCACAACAGATCGCCCAGAACAGACAGTACTCGTAACCGCCGATATTCCACAGCCACTTTCCGCCGGTGACCTTCCAGACGGCCGCCGCGGCCACGAGGAGGTGCACGGCGCCGATCGCGCCGGCGATTGTGGTGTACACGCCCAGGATCAGCGCGATCGCAAGTACGATCTCGATCACGCAGGAAACATACATCCAAGTCTTCGCCGGCTTGAATCCCGCAGCCTTGAACAAGCCCAGCGCCTCGGGGACGACGAACTTCGCGTAGATATGCGGAATGAAAAACGCTCCGCATATGATGCGAAGGATGTTGAACTCGTTCATCAAATTGAAGTTTTGCGCAAGCGCTGACATCGGTTCCCTCCTGAACTCTCGTTGACCCGTGCGCCTTCGTCACGATTCGTGTAGCTGGCAAGGCGCACTGGATACGAGAGTATAATCGTGCCCCCGCCCGATTATGGCATCCCTTCGTTTGCCCATGTTGTTCGTCATCCACTGTCTCGACAAGCCCGGTGTTGCGGAAACCCGAAACGCGCACATGGCGGCTCATCGCAACTACACCGCTGCGGTGACGATCCGGATTCTGCTCTCGGGACCGCTGACGGACGATGACGGCGAAACCGTGATAGGGAGCTTCTTTCTCGTGGACGCCGTGGATCGCACCGAGGTCGAGGCGTTTCAGAAGAACGACCCGCTCTTCGCGGCCGGCATCTGGGAGTCCATCTCGGTTCACGCGTTCTCCAAGCGAGTCGACAACCGGGACTGACATGAACAAGTTGCTCTTGGCTTCGGCACTCTTCGTGTCTGCGCTCGTCGCATCGACCGCGCTGCTTGCGCAGGAGCGGGCGCCGAATATCCTGCTCATCATTGGCGACGATATCGGCGTGGAGCAGGTTTCCGCATTTGGAATCGGGCCGGAACCGGCACGGACACCCAATCTGGATGCCCTCGCAGCGCGCGGTATGCGTTTTTCCCGGGTGTGGACCCAGCCGATGTGCTCGCCGACCCGGGCGACGCTGCTGGCGGGCCGCTACGGTTTCCGCACCGGCGTAGGGAGTGGCGTTGGCGGCATCGGCGTGACCGGGCCTTATCCCGGCGACCCCGTTCCGGGTACGGCCACACTAACCGAGGTAGACGAGGTTCTTGAAACCGATGTGCTGCCAATTATCGCTGTCTTTAACGGCGACCCCGATAATCCGCGAACAAACCGAGGGTTGCACCTTGACGAAGCCGCATTGCCGGCGCAGCTAAAGCTGTCGCGCGCCGCCGAATACGCCACTGCCGCATTCGGCAAATGGCACCTCGCCGATCTCGAAAACGGCTGGCTCGAACACCCGGGGCGAATCGGCTTCGATCGCTATTCCGTGTTGATGCTGAACGAGCCGGAGAGCTACTTTGCGTGGTGGGAAAACGTCGACGGGACGCTGGAAGAACGGCACGGCTACACACCGGCGAGAAAGATCGACGATGCGCTGGCCTGGATTGGAGAACAGCGCGACCAACCCTGGTTTGTGTGGCTCGCATTGAATCTGCCGCATTATCCGCAGCACATACCCGAAGTCCCGGGCCTCGATACGTCCGGGATTTCGCCTTCGGATCCCCATGCAGCGCTCGATGCCATGATCGCGCGCATGGATTACGAAATCGGCAGATTGCTGGAGGGAATGGGAGACGAGGCGCTTGCGGACACGATCATCGCATTTGTCGGCGACAACGGCACCACCGGAAACTCAATCGATCCGCCCTTCCATCCCGACCGGGCGAAATTCACTATCTACGAAGGCGGGCTGCGCGTACCGCTGATCATTGCGGGACCGGGCATTCCCGAAGGCGCCGCGACGGACGCATTGGTCAACACGACCGACATCTACTCTACGCTGCTGGATCTTGCGGATGCGCCGATTCCCGACGATCGGACGCTCGACGCCGTTTCCCTTGTACCCTACTTTGACGACCCATCTCGCCCGCCCTTGCGGACTTGGATATACGCCGAACACTTCATGACGAATCAGGGTATCGCGCTTGGCGGACACACGATACGCGATGACCGCTACAAGCTCGTCAGGATCAGGGAGCGGACGGAGTTGTACGACCTCGATGCGGATCCCTCCGAATCGCGCAATCTGCTCGGAGACGGAATCTCAGACGGAGAACAGCGCGTACTGGATCGCCTTCAGGAAACCGTGACCGCACTGCACGACTCGGAGAAAATGCCGGAGGATTGACCGCGAATTCCACATCCGCTTTATCGAGGAGTCCCTACCAGGGTGGGAACCGCAGCCCATGACCGTTTTTCTCCCGTGCACCGCCCCCGGTTTCGGCGACGATAACGGGATCGCATCATGTTATAAGATTCCAAGGGTATCGCAGAGGAGTCACACCATGAACCGCGTGCAGTTTTTTCTGGCTGTCCTTGGGATCATCGCGTTTGCCGGCCCGTCGAACTCGCATCACAGCGACGCAATCTACGATCGCGACGTCACGGTGGCGGGCGAAGGCGTCGTGACGCGCTACACCTACCGTAATCCGCACGTACTCATCGGTGTCGAGCTTGCGAACAATGACGGTGAAATTATTGAGTGGCTCGTCGAGACGGGCTCCACACCGATCATGAACCGCAGCGGCTGGTCGGCGGAGATGCTGAGCCCCGGCGACCGAATCAACGTGCGCCTGCACCCCGAGCGCACGGGAAATCTGCACGGTATCCTGCACTCGCTCGAGACGTCTGAAGGCCAGGTGTTCATGCAGATCGAGGATGCCGCAGTTGAGACCGTCCCTGCCGAGAGCCTCGCGGGCGTCTGGCGAGGCGCACGCCAACCGGGCGCCTTTCAGCGGATGCGCAGCATGGCTGTCACCCCAGCGGCCGAGGCCGGGCGCGCGGCCTACGCCGAGAATGGACCCGATCCTAGCCGCGAATGCGATCCTGCAACCGCGCCGTTCAATATTGCCAGCGGCCTCTATCTGACCGGCATCGAATTGCTCGACGACCGCGTGATCCTGCGCAACGAGTTCCTCGACGTCTACCGTGAGGTCTGGACGGACGGGCGCGAGCACCCGGCCGACGGCGAGTACACGCTCCAGGGGCACTCCATCGGCTGGTGGGAAGACGACACGCTCGTGGTCGACACCCGCTTCTTCGAGGAAAACCCCAGCGGCAACGGCCGGGGCGGAACGCCGTCGAGCCGCCAGAAGCATGTCGTGGAGCGTTATTCGCTCACGGAGGACGGCATGCGCGCCGGCGTGGACTACGTTCTTGAAGACCCGGTGTATCTCGCCGAGCCGTTCGAAGGCCGCGTCGAGATGATCTATTCGCCGCATCTCGAACTCGTCGACTACAACTGCATTCCCGGCACACTGGGCTGAATCGGGTTGGAGCAGGGCATGCGCGCGCTTCAGGTCAGCCTCTTGTCGGTAGCCTCGTTCGCGACCTTCTGCGCGTCAGCGCACCACAGCAACTATCAGTTCGACACGGACACCGTCGTGACACTCGAAGGCACCGTGACGGGATTCGAGTGGAAGAATCCGCATATCTTCTTCAACATTGACACGACCGACGAGAACGGCGACCGCGTGAACTACCAGGTGGAAGGCGACGGCGTGGGAATGTCGGCGCCGCTGGGCTGGACAAGGGATGCGCTCGCGATTGGCGACCGCATCACCGTGGAGGCCAGCCCGCCCACCGATCCCCGGCGACGCTCCCTGCTCGGCCGAGGCGTGGTGAAGGCGGACGGCACGATCCTGCCGATGAACTCGGAGTTTCACTCCGGCTATCCGGAACCGACCGTGGAGATCGGCGCGGCGACGGATATCTCGGGGCGCTGGCTCCCGCGTATAGAGGACTTCTACGCCGGCCTTCCGAACGGGGCCTCGCATCCGCTGACCGAGCGGGGGCGGGTCGCTGCCGAGGCGTTCAACCCACGGGAAAACCCGCAGTACGACTGTGTTCAGCACGCGGCGCCGCGGATCATGCTCTACCCGGCGATCAACGCCATCGAAACTCACGAGGACAGAATCACCCTTCGGCCGGACTGGTCGAACATCGAGCGGGTGGTCTGGATGGACGGGCGCAGCCACCCGGGCGGCGGCGAGCGAACGCCCCAGGGACATTCCATCGGTCACTGGGAGGGCGAGACGCTAGTGGTCGATACGGCGCTATTCTCTGCGCATCCCGCGAGCAGCCTTCGGCGGCTCCCGGTGCCATCGAGCGAGGAGAAGCATCTCGTGGAGCGCTTCACGCTTGCCGAAGGTGCAACAAGGTTGATGTACGAAATCCTGGTGGAGGATCCTGTCTACTTGGCGGAGCCTGTGACTCAGACCCACGAGTGGGACTACCGGCCCGACATCGTGCCGGGAGAAATGGACTGCGACCTGGACTCCGCCCGGCGCCATTTGATTGACCGATGACTACCATGGCTGTATTTCGACGCCTCGGATTCATGCTCATCGCGCTGGCCTGCGTGCCGGTGCTGTTTTCGCTGCGGGTCCTGGCCCACCACAGCCTGACCGTATTCGACAGGGACACGGAAGTCTCCATGGACGGCACCGTGGTCGAGTGGTACCTCGGCATGCCGCACGCTCATTTGAAGATCGAGACCACCGACGCGAACGGGCAAGCGACCGTCTACCAGCTCGATTTCGGCAATACCCCCCGCATGGTCGAGGACAACAACTGGGACGAGAGCAGTTTTCAGCCAGGCGATCGGGTCAGCGTGACCGGCTCGCCCTCACGCCTCAGCAACGATTCACGGTTGCTGGTGGCAAGCCTCCGCCTGCCCGACGGTGAAGTTGCGACGCTTGCCTTCGCGCTCGAAGCTCCGCCTGCCTCTGAAGAGGTTGGTGGCGCGGGCGAAGGCGATGCCGTTGCCCGATTCACGGCCGGACTTCCGATGGAGCGTATCACCCTGCCGAGAATCACCTTTTCCGGAGAGATTACAGCCGCAAGCTGGACCGATACGAGCGTGACGATGACGGTCAGAGGCACGGAGGAAGGCGGGACGGAGCAGGAATACCGGCTGCAATATGTCGGAGCGCCGCTGCTTCATGAAGCCCAGGGTGCGCACGAGGACAATTTTCCGGTCGGTACGGCCGTTCGTGTCACAGGCTTCATCGACCGCGGGGAAGGCAATATCGTGTTTCCGGAAAATCTCCATGCGGGCGAGAAGACCATCGGCAATCGAATACGTGCGGCGCGCGCCGCCCTGCAGCATCTCGGGGTTATAGAACCCTGACGAACAAGGTTCATGTTCATGAAATGCACAGCCGGAATCTTTCCAGCCATTGCAACGCTGATGGCATCCCCGCTTGCAAACGCACATCACTCGTTTGCGGCGGAATTCGACAGAAACGATCCAGGGCAACTGGAAGGCGTCATTACCGGCGTCAACTGGAGCAATCCCCACGTCAGCTACGAACTTGACATCGTCAACGATCAGGGTGAGACGGAATCCTGGGAAGTACAGACATTCCCGACCGGCGGTCTGATCGGAAGGGGTTGGAACAGGGACACCCTGCCTGTCGGGAGTCGGGTCACGGTTTCCGGTTCCAGGGGCAGGAACTTCACGAAAAAACTGTATCTCGATCTCGATACTGTTGAGCTCTTCGATGGCGGCACATGGCGCCCCGTGGGCGGAAGCCTGGCGGCCGATGCGAATCTGGCAAACGCAGATGCCGGAGACGTGGACTTTGGCGGACAGCCAAACGAGTACCCGGCCGACATCACCGGCGCCTGGAACAACAGACACAACTTCAGAGTGACTGTCGACGATCTCACCCCCAAACCGACCCCATTCACGGACGAGGGACGCGCGGTGTACGAAGCCACCGAGGAGTGGCAGGACGTGTACAAGTTTTGCGTACCGAACCTGCCCCGCCTGTTCGGTTCGCCGCGACGTATGGAAATTGTCGATGCCGGCGACTACTACCTGATGGTTTTCGGCGCTAGGGATATCGCCCGCCGCATATTCATGGACGGGCGGACGCCGGTGGCGCCCGATCACTTGTCGACGCTAGGGCACTCGAATGGCCGTTGGGAGGGCGACACGTTCATTGTCGAGACGACCAACCTGCTGCCGGGCTGGCTTGACGGCTCGGGATTGCCCATGTCCGGCGGGGACGGTACGCGACTGGTGGAAACCTACAACATCAGTGAAGACGGGTTGACGATCGACCGCGAAATGGTCATTCACGACGACTATTACACCGAGCCCCTGACGCGCCGGCGCGGATCCATTCGCGGAGATGTCCCGCTGTACCAGGATCTGCCCTGCAATCCTGTGCCGTTCATCGAAGATCTGGCGGAACGGGGATTGCTCGACGACGCTCTGAGGATGCATCAATAGGTATCGGAACTTCAGAAATCAGACCGTACGAGTGAGCGACGGCGAATTGATCGGTTCGACGACGCAGGTCTACGATGACGCCCGGTTCGGTAAGCTCATGCACGACGGCGAGAGCGCGCACCTCTGCCGCATCCGCGTCGCCAATCTCCGCGAGCCCCGTGTTGATAACGTCCCCGATACCCGGGTACCAATAGCTGTTGCCAATCGTCACAGGAAATGCGTCACTCGACAACCACTACGCCGACTTCTGCCGCGTAGTCGTACCACGCCTCGACGAGTTCGTTCAGCAGTTCCGGACGGGCCGCGGCCAGATCGTTCCGCTCGTAGGGATCCGTCTGCATTTCGAACAGTTCCCAGCTCGCCTGCCCGTCCTCATCCGGCATCCAGAGCAACTTCCAGTCGCCGCGGACCAGCGCCCGCTGGCCGCTGAGTTCCCAGCCGATGACTTCGTCGGGGGCATGTACGGGCCCGTCATCGCCGAGCAAATGCCCGAGAAAGGAAGTCCCGCGCATGGGAAGAACCGGCCGGTGCATGTACATGTCGCCGGGGTGCTCCGCGCCCGCGAGTTCGAGCAAGGTGGGCATCACGTCCTGTATCGTCAGATAGGCGTGAGAAATACTGCCGGGATCCGCGAGCGATCCGTGATTCGCGAACGCGGCAACGCGCACACCCCCTTCGGCCATGGCGGTCTTCACATCGCGGAACGGCGCCATGGCTGCTTCCGCCCAGCCACGGCCAATGTCCGTGAACGAATCCCGGTCGCCGATATTCTCAAGGCTGTTGTCATAGCCCTCCGCCCTTGCTTCATTGAAACTGCCGGAGGCGCCGTTGTCCGACATGAACAGAATGAACGTCTCCTCGAGCTGATCCGTCGCGCGCAGATACTCCAGCAGGCGGCCGATGTGGAAATCCATGTTGCCCATCATGGCCGCGAAGACCTCCATGCGCCGCTCCTGTTCAGCCCGCTCTTCCGCGCCGAGCGATGACCAGGGGGCGGACTGTCGTTGAAAACCCGCCATGTCCGGGGCCGCCGGCAGGACACCGAGCTCGTGCGCGCGCCCGGCACGCCGGTCGCGAATGACGTCATACCCTTCCGAATACTGACCCGCATACCGGTCGCGCCAGTCTTCCGGCGCCTGCATCGGCCAATGCGGCGCGCTCAACGCGAGATACGCGAAGAACGGCCGGCCGGTTCCGCGGTTTGCGTCCACGTACTCGATGATCTTGTCGGTAAAGAACCCGGTGGAGTAATAATCGGGTGAAAGCTCTTTGACGACATCCCAGTTCTCGCGAAAGACCAGCGGGTCGGCCCGATCGATGCCGCCGTGCGCGCCCCCGTCTGCCGGCCTGAGGTGCAGTGCCGTCCCGGTGGTGTGCGCGAACGATGAATCGAACCCCCGGCCGGCGGGGTTGTGTTCCTCCACCAGCGCCCGTCCGAGATCCCACTTGCCGGCCATGTAGGTGTGATAGCCCGCATCGCGCAGGACTTCGGGCAGCGCGGCAACGCGATAACTCAGATAGCCTTCGTATCCCGGCTGCGCGTAGCCGGGTTCGTCCTGAGACGGTTCGCGTCCGTCGTCGTAGTCCCGCTTGATGTTCATCGAGCCGATGCCGGCCTCGTGATTGTCCATCCCGGACAGGAGCATTGCGCGAGCTGGCGCGCAGACCGGCGCCGCGTGGAAGTTGGCGAGGCGAACGCCGTCCATCGCCAGTGCATCGAGATTCGGCGTCGGAATCTCCCCGCCGAAGGAGCCGATGTCCGTATAGCCCATGTCATCCGTGACGATCAGCAGGATATTCGGCCGGTCTTCCGAATCGGCCGCCGTTTCGTCAGGTGAGTCGTCGGCATGTGCAGGTTCCTGCGAGACCGCGACGCCTGCAACCGCCATGAGACCGATCACTGCAGTCGCAGTGCGCAAGCTGCTCATGATTTCGCGTATCGCCGACTGCCTGATCATGGCCGTGCCCTCTCGATCAAACGCCTTTGCGGCAGGCTGCCATTTGAACCGGCGCAAGGCAAGCAATAAGGTAGTCGACGTGCTGCAGAGGCCGCTCGGGAGTCTCAGCGGAGAGCGGCACAATACGACTGGTCGTTTCCCCGACAACGGCCGTTGGGTAGAATCTGTCTTACGTCTCAATGGATGATGCACATGAAGAACCTGATTCTGGTGTCGGTCTGCTGCATTGGCCTGGTGACCGCGGCAATGGCCCACCACGGCGGCGGCAGCTACTGGACTGCCGACCGGCTGATCGGGCCCGTCTCGGGCACGGCAACCGACTTTTCCTTCAACTTTCCCCATGTCTCCTTCGCTCTGGACATTCCGGACGAACAGGGAAATGCGGTCAATCACCGGATGTCGATCCGGTGGACGCCTACCGTGCTCCGCAGTATGGGATGGCGGCGAGACACGATCGGGCCCGGTGACGAGCTCACGATCACCTTCGTCCCGCACAAGCTGGACCCCACGGTCGGATCGCTGAGGAGCCTCGAGGTGAACGACGTGCCGCTGGCCATCGAACCGCCCGAAGAATGAGTCCCGGGGAATGTGCCCCGGCTTGTGCCCCCCGGCGATAGTGGGCCTTGGGGTATGGGCCTTGGCGTATGGGCCCTGGGTTATGAGCCCTGGGGTGTAGGCCCTGGGAACAGGACTGACAGGAGTCATTGATGATACGTACAGACCGCCGCCGCAGAACACGTAGCTGGCCCGCCCGCCTTGTGGCCGGCGCCATGCTCGCGGGCCTTTCCACGCTATCCGCCCAGCAGAACGATGAAGCCTTCGACCCGCGCGATCTCTCCGGGAACTGGGACCGGGAAACCGCCATCGTCACCTACAGCAATGTACCGGGATCTTTCCGCAGCCCGGTCAACCTGCCACTACCCGATCAGGGGCCAACCGCAGAGCCACCCTTCACGGAGGAAGGGCGCAGGCAATACCTGGAGAACATGCCCGGCTACGGCGCCAACCGCAGGGAGTTCGAGCGAAACGATCCGTTCGGGCGGTGCGAGCCCGCCGGCATTCCCCGAAACCTGACGGTCGAGATCATCGAGCCTCACGACACTTTCGAGATTGTCCAGACGGACGATCGCATCCTGCAGTTCTTCGAGTACCGTCACGACTGGCGGGAGATCTGGATGGACGGCCGCGAGCTGCCCGCGTTCGAGGATACCTGGCCCACCTGGAACGGGTTCTCCGTCGGGCGTTTCGAGGGCGACACCCTCGTCGTGGAGACCATCGGTTTCGATGCCAGGACCTGGTTGGACAAGTACGGCCACCCCCATTCCGAGGAGATGCGGCTGGAGGAGCGTTACCGCCGACTGGACGCAGATACACTCGAACTGACCATGACGATCTGGGACCCGGTGATTTACAGCGAGCCCTGGGATAGCGACACGAAAATCTACTCGCTCAACCGAGATCGCCATCACCAGTGGGACGAGCAGATCTACTGCGTGCCGGCGGAGGAATTCTCGGCGCAGGATCTCTTCGGCACGGGAAACACCATCGACTGACCCGGGCCGGTTCGAGGCCGCCGCGATAACCCGAAGCGCAATGCCCCGGCTATTCGAGGATCTCCAGCGATGAGCGCTCCAGCGCCAGACGCGGCCTTCCTTCCCTGCCCAGGCGGCCCGACACCCTGATTCGGTCGCCGACCTTCACCGTGTCTCTTGTCCAGCCGGAGCTCGCCATGCCGTTGAGATTGGAGGATTCGAGGTCCCAGAGCCTCGTGGCGCCGTCTTCCCCGGCGACCTCGATGTAATAGTGAACGTGGGGGTTTGCCCAGAAGACCTCCACCACGACTCCCTCAATCGTTCCGACCTCTTCGATGTAGTTGGCCGACAGCGCATGATGACCGTGTGCCGCCACGCACATGAGACTGGCGGCGCAGGCGATCAGGAGATTGCGACGAGCATGCTTCATGGTTCCGCCCCCATTCATTACAGACGGTTACGCGACCGTCCCCAGTATTCCTCCAACCTCCCATCCAGTTGCAGCCCCCGGTAGAAGGCATGGGGGTCGCACGAGTACTCGCCGATTTCCGAGTCGTCCGGCAGGCGCTCTCGAACCTGGTGCATCAGTATCGGCCGATGATAGTTGATCGGGTCGCTGAGGCTGAACTCGATATGCAGATTTCCGTCATCGTCCAGATTCCAGCGCTCCGTGACGACGGCGCCGGCGTTGAAGGGCATTCCGGCCGCGTCCCATACCGCCCGCTTCAATCCCCGGGTCTCGACCACAAGCGTTGAACCCTCCCAGCGCCCGATCGAGTAACCCATGGACAAGTGCGCGTCATCGATCCCATCCGGAAACGGTCTTCCATCCAGGTGGATCCTGCGCACCTCGTGCAGGTCCTCGTGAAGAACGAAGATCCGGCCCCTGCCCTCGACGACCTCGATATCGAACGGCCCGTGCGACATGCGCATCAGGCCGTCGGAGACGCAGCGCAGAATCGGGTCGTCGATGGTCAAATCATAGGCCTCCTGTGCCGCACGGCCCGCTTCGGTCTGATCGAACGAATACTTGCTGATGATGGCCGGCCCGCCCCAGATGCCGGTGAGATCGGCCGGATCGGGCGCCGGCGGCGGGCTCTCGGGCATCGGCTTCGGAGTCGCCCGCCAGGCTCCACGCGCTTCCCCTTCCTCGGTGACCGTGCCCGTCAGAACGCCGTCATCCAACACGCCTTCGAGAATGCTCAGGTGCACCCGGTCACCCACATCCGTCCAGTCGAAGTCGAAGCGAATGCGATCGTCCTCAAGGGCCAACAGATTCACGGGTCCACCATCGATATAGACGTTCACGCTGCCGCCCGACGGCTCGATCGTCAGCGTGCCATACGCCGGCCAGCGCGAATTCCCCTGCTCCAGCCAGAGCAGCCACTCGCCGACAAGGGCGCTGTCCTGCGACGCTGCCCACGTCGGCAACAGCGCCAGTACGAAGCAAACCTTCAAAGCGATCGTCTTGATACGGCGTAGCGGGGTTTCTTGCATCAGTGTCCCTTGGTGAGGTGTCTTGGTATACCCTAGTTCAGGGTTACGCTGAAGTCGCCGACCATGTCGCCCTGGACCCATTCGCCGGACAGGCTCCGCTCCGCAGGGGAAGTGACGTTTTCGATGCGGCCTTCAATGCGGTAACTGATCGTGTTCCCGTCGGCGTCCTCTCCGGTTCCTTCCAGCACGACCGTCCAGGTGGGGGCATCCAGAGACGCGCTGGTGATCGGAACTGCATGGCGCCCCGGGTTGATGATGCCGCCGATGTTCTCCCCATCGTATTCCAGAAGCAGCAGCACTCGATTGCGCTCCTCCGCGTTCGTGCCCCAGTAGCCGCTCCAGGTTCCCACCAGCGGATGGCCGTGCTGGGCAAGGCCAGGACCCTGCAAGCCGATAAGCAGTGCGGTAACGGCGGTGATTCTGGCGAAGTTGTGCATGGCATTTGTCCTCGTTGGTCGCTTGCGGTGTAACTTCAGGATACCCAACAGTTGCAGCAATGATAATGAACCGGAGCGGGCACGTGCAGCCCGCGCTATTCCTTTTTTGCAAAAAAACGTGCTTTTTCAGTCCGGTGGATTGCCGCTCTACCATCGATGTGCAATCTTGGTCTCCATGAGGAGTGACCGCGCGACAGGCTTGCTCAGCATGCGTGGATGAGCGGCGCAAAAACTTGTGTTCTGCAAATGAAAGGTGAGCTATTGCCATGAAATGCAAGCCGATTCTCATTGCTCTCGCACTGGCCGCATGGTTGCCGGCGGGACTCGCGCACCACTCGACGGCGGTCGATTTCGAAAAGGGCACCGAGATTGCGATCGAAGGCGTCATCACGCACACCGAGTTCGTCAACCCGCATACGCGGTTCTATGTGGACGTAACGGGCGATGACGGAACCGTCGAGAACTGGCAGATCGAGACGCGCCCGGCACGCAACCTCGCAAACAGCGGTGTCACGCCGGATACCGTGAAAATGGGGACCCTCGTGCGTGCGGAGGGCGAGCCGAGCCGGCGTGGCCAGCGGTCCATGTGGTTGACCGGTCTCACCATCGAGGACGGGCCGCGCATTGCGTTCATCGACGCGGACGGCGGAAATGCGGGCGGCGGACAACAACAGGCCGGGCGGCGGCCTCCCGTCCTGCCGGCCGATTGGACGACGTTCTCCGAGATCGGGGCTGAGTATTCAAACGACGCGCCCTTCGATATCAGCGGAGGATGGAGCGGACGCTACAGATTCACGGTAACGGTCGACGACCTTGAACCCAAGCCGGTACCCGCGACGGACGAGGCGCTGCGCCTGCGCGCGGAGAACCAGGTGTTCGGCACGGACGACGCATTGCGCTGTATCGGTGTCGGCCTGCCGCGGTTGTTCGGCAGTCCGGGCAACATGGAGATCTACGACCAGGGGCCGTTCTACCTGTTCGTCTATGTCAGCGGGGTCAGGCGTGTTTACATGGACGGCCGCCAGGCGCCCGACGACTGGCCGCTGAGCATGTTGGGCTACTCGACGGGGCGCTGGGAGGGCGAATCGCTCGTCATCGAAACCACGCACCTGAAACCCATGTGGCTCGATGGCAGCGGCTGGCCGATGTCCGGCGCCGAGACGCGCACTGTCGAGACGTATACGCCGTCGAACGATGGCGCAACCCTGGAAAGGACAATGACCATCCATGATCCGCTCTACACGGAACCGCTCGTACGCACCCGCGGCTTCGCTCGCAGTAATGACGCGTTGCGCGAGGGAATCTGCGATCCGCAGGGGTTTTACCGCGACCTGCTGAACGAGGGTCTGATCGAGGATTATCTCGCGCTGTAACGGTAGGAGGAGGCGCTAAAATTCTTGTGTTCTGCAAGTAACAGGCGGGCCAAACCGATGAAATACAAGCCAATTCTCATTGCTTTCGTATTGGCCACATGGTTGCCGACAACACTCGCGCACCACAGCCGTTCGATGTTCGACAGCGACACGCGAATCTCGGTGACGGGCGAGGTGACGCGAGTCGACTTCGTCAATCCCCACGTGTTCATCTACGTGGAAGGCGTCACTGAAAGCGGCGAGGTCGAGGAGTGGGGATTCGAGCTGCATTCGCCGAGCCACATGAACTTCAACGGATGGAAGACGGATACGCTGGAGGTTGGCGACCCGGTGGTTGCGTCCGGGAACCCGCCTCGCTCGGGCGCACGAAGGATCGCCGGAGGCGCGTCATTCACCCTGGCGAATGGAGAAGTCATCACCGCCGACAGAGGCCCGGACGCAGCCCCGGCCCGGGCTGCCGCGGAAGCCCCAACGGTATCCGAAGGCCGGGGCGGGCCGGCCGCGGGTGGACCTGGCAGGGACATGTCGGCCGGAGCGACGCCCAACGACGGGTGGAACGGCCTCTACCAGGTCGCTCCGCCCGATGGGATCTTCGGGCCGCCCGGGATACTGTATGAGCGGCCCTCCCGGGACGTTCGTGCGGAGTTTGCCGGGCTGTCCGGGCAATCCACTCGTTTCGTGCCCGTATTGAATGAGAAGGGAATGGCCGCCGGCCGGGCGTTCGGCAGCGATGCATCGGACAGGCCCTGGTGCTCTCCGGACCCCTATCTTTTCGCGCATCATGAGAATTCCTACGTCGTGCAGATCGATCGCGGCCCGGAGCAGTTCGTTCTTCGCCGGGACGGCCATGAGCTGGTCGTTCATATCGACGGCGAGCATCCCCCGGCTGACGAACTCTTCACCTGGGGTTACGCGGTCGGGCAATGGGAGGGCGAGGTCCTGACCGTGGATGTCAGGAACTACGAACCCAATCCCTGGGGACTGGCGCGCGGGCTTCCGTCGGGTGCTCAGAAGCGCGTCACGCATGTTTTCCGCTGGCGCGAGGACCGAACGGCGCTGGATGTCGACACGACGATGTTCGATCCCGAGTACATGACCGCGCCGTTCACGATCGAGACGAGCTTCTTCCACAAGGAATACCTGGAGCTTTCTCCACCGATCGCGTGCCTTGAGCAAACCTATGAAGCGATACCGGCGGAATAAGCGATCGAATCATTTTGGGAGGAAATACCGATGAAAAATCCTGTGGCTGTCTGCCTGTTGCTGGCTATGGCGGCGCCGGTCTCGTACGCGCATCACAGTCTCGCGATCTACAACGAAAACGAGCTGGTGTCGGTGACCGGCAACGTGGTCGAGTGGTTCCGGGGAAGGCCGCACTCGTACCTCAGGATAGAAGGGAGGGACGAGTTCGGGAACGAGAACACCTGGTATCTCGACTTCGGCAGCACGAGCCGGCTCGTCAACACCAATGAATGGGACGATTCGACCTTCGACATCGGCGATGAGCTTTCCGTGATCGGCTTCCCGTCCCGTCTCAAGGACACCGACATCCTGGTGGAAAGCATGGTGGCGCCGTTCGGCAGCTTCGGCATGACCGAATCCTATTTCGGCGATCCCGATGACGCCGGGCCGATACCGGAGTGGATAACGCTCCCCGCGATCGAGCTGTCGGGCACGATTGCCAGATCGGAATGGACAGGCTCCAGTGTCACGGTATGGGTACGCGGCTCGGTCGACGGTGAAGCCGAGCGCGACTACGAGGTTCGCTTGTCCGCACCGGCATCGCTCTACGACATCCTTGCGATCTCCGAAGATCATGTTGCCCCGGGAAATGCAGCGAGAGTCGACGGCTACCTGGCTGATGAGGGTGAGCGGCTGATCGTCTTTCCCCGAATAGTGGACTTCGGCGACAGGGGACCGGTGAGAACGGCGATGATGACCCAGAGAGCGGTTGCAGCGTACCTGGGCGTGGAAGTCCAGGGCCGGCGAGGCCCACCGGCCGGAATGGGCGGAGTGGATCGCGGCGGAGCGGGAAGTAACGAGGAAACGCCATGAAATACCAATCCATCGTATTCGGGCCGATGCTGGCCGTACTGATGCCGATTGCTGACGCGCATCACAGCACGACGATTTTTGACCAGGCGCAGACCGTCTCCTTCACCGGTACGGTGGTGGAGTGGTATTCGGGCCGGCCCCACGCCTATCTCAGGGTTCTTGCAACCGACGAATCGGGTGCGGAAACAACCTACACGCTCGAGTGGGGCGGCGTCAGCGCAATGGTTCGCGAGAACGACTGGGACGATTCGACCTTCGCTTTGGGCGATACGGTCAGTGTCACGGGCTTTCCGTCCCGGGTGCGCGACGGCGATATCCTGGTTGAGACCATGGACACCAATTTCGGCGCCTTCGCCATAGACGAACCCTACAGCTCGGAGGTCACTGCCGAGTCGCGCTTCGCCCCGCCGCCGGCGGGGATGGATTTGCCGGTTATCAAGATTACCGGCGTCGCGACCGGTGCCGACTGGCAGGATTCCGATAACGCGATCGGTCACGTACGGGGCGCGGTGGAGGGCGAGGCCGAACGCGACTACCAGATCCACCTCGGCGATGCGACGTTCGCCTACGAGAACTTCTACCTCAAGGAGGCGGATTTCGCACCGGGCACGCCGGTCATTGCGGAAGGCTTTCTGGCAGAGGAAGACACGCGTTTGATCCTGTTCCCGCGCTACATGGGTATCGGCGACCAGCCGCCGTCACGACTGGGCCAGATTGGAAACATCATGGCGTCGCAGTATGTCGGCCTGGAATTCAGGTTTGAAGGTGGTGGCGGTCGCGGCGGAAACGCAGGCGGGCGTCCCGGCGGCGCTGGCGGGATGGCGCGCGGAGATGGCGCTGACGAGTAATGGGGGATTACCGATGGGTACGAAATTTCTGGCGGGCGGACTTGTCATGGCGTTGGGTGCTTCGCTTGCGTTCGCACATCACAGCCCGGCGCTTTATTTCAGAGACCAGATGGTGTCCGTGTCGGGTGTTGTGACCGAATGGCACTCGGGCCGCCCGCACGCCTACCTCGAGTTCGCCGGAACCGATGAGTCCGGCAACGAGAAGACGTACCGGATCGATTTCGGCGGTGGCAGTCTCATGGTGCGCGAAAACGAATGGGACGAGTCGACCTTCAGTCCGGGCGACGAGATCAGCGTGACAGGCAACCCGCCGCGCAGGGGCGATAACGAAATCCTGATCAATACACTCGTCACCGATTTTGGACGGTTTACGCAGAGCAGGCCACACGGCGTACGGGCAGATCCGGCGGGTGGGCAAGCGCTGGGCCGTGGGCTGCCGATCATCGGGATCGACGCCACCGTAACGAGGGCGGACTGGAGTGAACCCAACGTCGTGCTATACGTGCGCGGCGGGGCCGATGGCGAGGCGGAACGCGATTACGAGGTACTGCTGAGCGACCCGCCGATGTTGCTGGAGTTTGCGTATTTCACCGCCGACGACGCTGCGCCGGGTACGCCGGTTTCCGTGGACGGTTTTCTCGTGGAAGACGGTGATCGTGCGATCATTGTTCCGAATGATCTCGATCTCGGGGACCGCGGGCCGATCATCTATTCGCGATTCGTTCCGGGCCTGATTGCCGTGGCTCTCGGCGAGGAAGCCCCGGCGGGCGGCATGGGCCGCGCTCCGGGCGGCGAAGGCCCGGCAGGCGGCATGGGCCGCTTTGGCGGCGGTGGCGCCCAGTAGGGACCGCATCAGGTCGAGTTCGCCGGGCCGATTGCCGCGGTAACCAGTACGAACGGCTCGCGGGCGCACAAGTAACGTTGATCGGGCACCGAGCGGGCACTGGAACGGGTTCCGGTACGCGCGCTGGAACGAGTTTCGTTACGCACTCCGGGACAGGTGCCGGTGCGGGGTCTGGGGTATCATTGACCAGTACCTCTATCTCCGAACAGGTGGTTGCCATGACTAATGTTTTTCGTAGCGGTTCTCCGTTGCCGTTCCTGACGGCCCTCTTTCTCTTGCTTATTTCCACTTTCGCCTGGGCGCATCACGGCTGGACAGGCTATACCAGCGACATAGAAACGACCGTGGTGGTGACCGAACTCCATTTGGGCGCCGCGCATGACCAGTTGGTCGCAACCGACAGCGAAGGTCAGACCTGGGACCTGGTGCTGGCAACGCCCAATCGGAACCGTCGCCTGGGGTTTGACGAAAACACGCTGTCGGTGGGTGACGAGATCGATATTCTGGGCCGACTGCACCCTGCCAGGCCGGAAATCAAGGTGCACTGCATCTACATGAACGGCGAAACGACCTATACCTATTACGACTTCGACGGCACGACCAGCCTCTCCAAGCACAGCGACAGAGATCAGTGCTAGCTGAATAGACCTGGCGGAACCGCAGCCTGAACAACGGCTGCGGTACCGATTCGATTGACTTCACAACAAAGCCGGCCGCGAAATTTGCCGAACCGGTACGAGAACCTTATGGTCCCGGACGGCGCCCCGCCGGGCATACTCAGTTGCTGACGAAGAATGCGCGTCCTTTCGCAGATTTCGAAAGGGGATGTTGCGTACACTGGGAACCGCAACAGAAAGTCAGCGTTGCAGGGAGATCCCATGGTTACCCGAGAACTCTTGACAGCTTCTCTCTTGATGGCCCTTATGCCCGTCACGGTCGCTCATCACAGTACGGCGATCTATGACAAGGATACGCAAGTATCCGCGTCGGGTACCGTAACCGACTGGTTCACGGGCCGGCCGCATTATGCGCTCACCTTCGTCGGTTCCGACGAGTTCGGCAACGAACAGACCTATGTACTGGATTTCGGCGGCATCAGCTCGTTGCCTCGTGAAAACAATTGGGACGATTCGACGTTTCAGGCGGGTGACCGGGTCAGCGTGGTTGGCAATCCTTCGCAACTGCGCAACGACAACCGCATCCTGGTCGAGTCCCTCGGCACCGAATTCGGCGAGTATTCCGTCCAGCCGCGGGAGCCGACCAACGGGACCGGACCGCCGTTCTTCGTGCCCATCCCCGAGGAGATCGCGCTGCCTACGATCGAGATGCTCGCCATGCCGACAGGATGGGATTGGGCGGACCCGGCGGTCATTGTCAACGTGCACGGCGACGCGGAGGGCCAGCCGCCACGCGACTACGAAGTTCACCTGCCCGGCGCGACGGCGCTGCTCGAGGAGCATGATTTCAGCGAGGACGATTTGCAGGAGGATGCGAACCTCATCGTCGCGGGCTTCCTGGTCGAAGAAGGCGGCCGCGCGATGGTCTTTCCGGCGATGTTCGGAATCCTGGGACAGCGGGGCCTGCGATTTCCCTACCACGGGCTGCAGATCGCCCACGACTACCTGGGCCTCGAATATACGCCTCCCGAGCGCGACGCACGGGCAACCGGGCGCCCGGGGCCGCCCGGTGGAGTCCGAGGCGCTGCCGGCCGAGAGCCTGGTGGCGCTGGAGGCCCTGGAGGCCGCGGGCCGGGTGGCGCTGGAGATGCCCGAGGCGAGGGCGAGGACCCCGAAGGCGAGTGACTCGTTAGCCTCTGACTGACAATCAACTCGACTGCCCGCACATTCCGCCGCAGGCAATTAACGTTGCCGTAATCTTTCACCGTGCGAACCGGGCACAACGCGCCCGAGCCTGACAACCGGATCACGGCCCGGGAACCGGCGCACGGTCAAACCGGAACGTGCTCTTCCCGGTCCTGCAGCAACGTGCGCCCGACAAGCAGGAAGCAGATAGCGGCCGCCACATCCCCCGCCACCATGATCATCATGGCCGCGCGCAGGCTGTCTGCCGATCCCAGTGTGCATGAAACACCCGCCTCGCTGTCCAGGCAAAGCCAGCGCAGGGCACTGTCCGCCGGGATCCCCATCCCCGCGAAGAAGTCGCTGAGGGCGCCCAGGATCGGCGGGCCCAGCGCCAGGCCCAGGAGGCTCACGAACAGCAGCAGGATGGCCACGGCCGTCGAACGCATGCGCGGCGGGGCGATGGACTGGTTGATGGCGAACATCGGCCCCAGATAGCAGAAATGGCAGACGACCGCGGCCATGAGAAAGATCATGGCCGTGCGCGGGCCGTCGGCGAACAGTCCCGTGAGGTAGAGCGGAACCCCCAGCGCGACCCCGATTCCCGGAAGCCAGCTCTGCGCCGTGGGGAATCGCCGCATCAGTCGGTCCGCCAGCACGCCGCCGGAGAAGGTCCCGATACCAGCGGCAACGCCCGTCACCATGCCGACGGAAAGACCAGCCGCGGCAAGGTTCAGCTCATGGACGCGCACGAAATATGAGGTCAGGTATTGCCCCAGGCTGAATCCGCCGAGGGCTGCGAAGACGGTTCCGGCGACGACGAAACGATAGGTCGGCTTGCCGAACAGGTACCGGGCGGCCGGAATCAGACGGCCGGCCGCCTTGGGCGGGGTGGTTCGTTGCGGTTCTCGCACCGTGAGCCGGATCAACAACGACAGCAGAATGCCCGCAACGCCCAGAACTCCGAACGTCACACGCCATCCGTAGTTGAATGCGATCCAGGAGGCGCCCACCGCGGCCAGCAGGTTGCCCATGGGCACGCCCAGGGCAAAGATCGAAAAAGCCGTGCCCCGGCGCTCGGGCGGGAAATAGTCGGAAATCAACGACTGCGACGGCGGGGAGCAGCCGGCCTCCCCGATGCTGACGCCGATCCGGGCCAGCAGCAGGTGAAGGTAGCTTGCCGCCAGACCGGTCACCGCGGTCATGGCGCTCCAGAGCCCGATGGCCAGGGAGACGATGAAGACCCGGTTGCCTCGGTCCGCCCAGCGCGCGATGGGGATCCCGGTGACCGTATAGAGGATTGCGAACGCCGGGCCTCCGAGCAGCCCGAGCTGAAAATCCGAGAGCAAAAACTCGTTTCTCAGCGGCTCCTGGAGCACGCCCACGACGACCCGGTCCAGGAAATTGAACGTATAACCCAGCAGCAGGCACAACAGCACGTATCCGCTGTAGGCACGGGTCGGCGGTGTTGCTGTGCCGGCTAGCGGCCGCATAGCGTTCGCATCAGGATGAAAGCCTCCCGCGGGACCGCATCGCCCCGCCAGGCAACGTGGAAATCGGGCCGCGCCAGCACGAGCTTCCGAGCGTGCTCGGGACGGCGCGGCATGTCCACGACATCCAGTGGTGCGTCCATGGAACGGGCGGCTGCTACCAGTGTTTCCACCGAAACGTCAGGATCGTTGCGAAACAATGTGTACCCTGCTCCCAGCGTGTCGTACAGGGATCTCCCGTCCGGCAATTCCATGTGCGGCATACGGCAACCGGGAACCGTAGACGGCGTGTAATTGTAAACGTCATAGGTGGGCGCGTTTTCGCCGTCATAGGCGATGATGGGCGACGCATCGTAAAAATAGCCGAAGTTGAGCCCGGCGCAGCAGTAGGAGTGGAGGTTGAGTTCGTAGATGTTCTCGCGGACGTATTCGCGTGCCGAAACGCCCGCGGGCGAGTCCTCCGCAATTTCCGCCGGCACGTCCCACCGGCTCTTCAGATGCTTCATGGAGCTGTTCATTGCGAGCTCCGAAACTTGCCCGGTGATGGGGTGCCGTTCGGCGGCGTACGCATCGAGCATGCCCTCCCCTCCCCATCCCCGGAGAACGGCATCGAGAAGCCAGCCCAGGCCCATTGCGTCGGCGATCCCGGCGTTCATGCCGTAACCGCCGAAGGGAATCCAGACGTGGGCCGCGTCCCCGGCGAGAAACACGCGGCCTTCGCGCATGCGTGTGGTCACGAGCCGCCTCCCGACCCAGTCCTGTTCGCTGATGATCTCAAGTGGAAAGTCGTCATCGACCCCGAGTATGCGCCGTAGAGCAACGTCGCGAGGGACGCTCTGCGCCCTGGCGCCCGGGCGGAGATTGCTGTTAACCATCCACTCGCTTTCGCCGTCAATGCAAAACGACGTGCCCTGAATGTCCGGCGCAACGGTGACGATACCCCACGCCGGTCCGGCAGGCATCTTCTCGATCAGCCCCGGCGCGCGGATGTGGCTCGCCTGGACATGGGCGAGTTCGGGGTCGCCCTCGAATGCCGCCCCCATGCCCTTGCGCACGGCTGAGCGGGCGCCGTCGCAGCCCACAAGGAACCTTGCCTCAATTTCCACGTCTCCAGCGGCCCTGCAAGCGGTAGCGAAAACCGCCGTACCGTCATCGGAGAAATCGTCCACTCGGGCGCCGAACATCAACTCCAGGCCTGGCGTCGCCTGCGCCGCCGCCATCATCACCGGTTCCATATGGATCTGGTTGATGCGGTGAGGCGGCTCCAGAGTGGGCCAGTGGCTGTCCACGCTCTCGTCGCCCCGCCGGCGCCCGGACCGGCCGGCGATCGGGATATGCCCTATTTCAAACCCCGTGAAGCTCGTGCGCAGTGAAACGCTGTGAGGATACTCGTCCGGCAGACCGGCAGCACGTACATCGTCCGCGAAACCAAGCCGGCGGAAAAACTCCATCGACCTCGCCGAGACGTGGTTGCAGCGAACCGTCAGCGGCTTGGGCGTCCGTCGCTCGTCAACGACAATCACGCCATGTCCCCGCTGCGCCAGGTCGATCCCCGCAACCAGGCCCACGGGGCCGGCGCCCACCACGAGGACATCGCAGACTCTCTTGTTGTTGGTCACCATCGGGGAACCTCGGGAGCACGGGACACTTCTGGTACCAATGATGACCGCTGCCCGAGATCAGATCAATCGAATGATTGAAAATTCTTGTCTATTGTGGAGAATGCCCAACGAGTCCCGAACAACGGGACTCCGTTCTCCCATGCAAGGCCACCTGGCGCGAGCGACGCGCATTGCTTGTTACCAATTCAATCGTGTTAGGGTATTAGTCACATAATGACACGGTGGGTGGTCCATGGCGGGTAAGCGGCACAGTCGATCCGAAATCGAGGGATTGCTGAAGAAGGCGGCCCGGCTCCAGGCCGGCGGGAAACGCGTCGTCGATGTCGCCGACAGGCTCGGCGTATCGAAACAGACGTTGTTTCGCTGGCGGCGAGAGTTCGGAGACGAGGTCAACGGGCTGGGCGTTCCCCAGCGGACGACTCGCAAGACGATTCTCGATACGGCGGAGCGATTGCTGGCCGAGGAAGGCATGGCCGTTTCGCTGCGGCGCATCATGGCCAAGGCAAACGTCAATATCGCCGCCATCCACTATCATTTCGGTGACCGTCAGGCATTGATCGATGCCCTGGTGGATCGAAGGCTCGGGACCATCAACGGCGCGCGTCTCAAGCGTTTGGCGGAAGCAAGGGAGAAATCCGATCCGGCCGGAATCGAGGACCTGGTACAGGCGTTCATGGGGCCCAGCGTGGAGGCGAGCCTGAGTGCGGACCCCGGTTGGCAGCACTTTTCTCGGTTTCTCGTCTGGCTGGTGAACGATCCGCAAACGACTTCCCGGACCTTGCTCAAGAACGTCTACGGCGAGCTGCACCCCCGTTTCCAGGCTGCATTCCGCAAACGGAAGCCAGATTTATCGGAGACGGATTTTCACTGGCGATACCACTCGATGATCGCGATCATGGCCGCAGCCGGCCATAATCGGGATCGCCTGATTCGACTGTCAGGGGGAGAGTGCGGTAACGAGGACTATTCGGCGACCATGGCCGCGCTGACGCCCATTGCGGTCGCGATCTGGACCGCGCCTCCATCGAACGCCGGCGTCGAGCATGTCACCGTAGGCATCGAATCTCTCGATGCCGCTGCTGTTTCAACCGTGAACTACACGATGGGATAACCGCCCCAAGCCCTCGATCTCGATCTCGATTTCGCACTCGCGCTCCTGAAAGTTGATGTTGCGGTGAGCGCGCGGGTAGTTTCCCATGCCCTTTGCGGAAGTACCGCAACTGATGATGTCGCCCGGCTCGAGCGTGAAGTAGCGGCTTGCCTCGGCCACGAGTTGCTGGACGGAATAGGTGTAACTCGCCGTCGTATCCGACGAGAATTGTTCACCGTCTACGTACCCGTCGACGCGCAGGGTGTTCGGGTCCGGGATCTCGTCGGCGGTCGTGATCCACGGTCCCATCGGGCCGAAGGTATCGGTCGCCTTCGACCGCGCATGGTAAACAAAGTAGACGTCCCGATCTTCGGGGCCGTGCAATCTGCGCCAGGACAGGTGTTCAGGCTGCAGCAGGTCCGGTTCCCGCGTCGTCGCGATGCTGTCCATGCCGAACTTCATCCCGTGGGAGGTCACGTCGTCCATAACGCTGTAGCCGAACACGAAATCCAGCGCGTCAGCTTCGTCGATGTTCCGCGCCCGCCTGCCGAGGATCACGCAAAGCTCCGGCTCCGGCATCGTGTGGCCATAGTGACTCTTTACGACCACGGACTTGCCATGCCCAATGAGACTGGACGGCGCCTTGAGAAAGAAATTCGGCACGCCGGGATCGACGTGCGCAGCCTTTCGAATGCCCACGTTATTGAATGCCACGCCGAAAATCTTCGTCGGATGGCGTTGCGGCGGCAGCCAGTCGGCCGACTCGATTTCCAGCAGCGGAACGCCAGCGCTGGCCAGACTGGCCACAACCTCCGAGACCCTTCGCAGCTCTCCCGGACCGGCCTCAACCAACGCCTGAAACGTAGCGGGAGCGCCTTGCATTGCGCAGGCACGGTAGGCGTCGCGCAAAACCACCAGATGGGCCTCGTCGACCCTGACAACCAGTTCCGGCCTGTCCTCAATCAGTATCGTTCCGAACTGCACGGTCCCTCCCTCTGCGGATACGGTCTCCGGCCGACATCGTAGACTCTCTGGCGCCGAATTAAAACGGTCGATAGAATCCGCACATAGCAGCGGCCCCGACCGCGAACGCGAACAACCTCGGAAAGATGCCAATGAAACCTGAAGAAAGAAGAGCCATCGAGTGGGACTGCGCCCAACTGCTCGCCCGGTTCTATCGTTGCCTGGACGAGCGCGCCTACCGGGAGACGGCAGACCTCTTTGTGGAGGATGGCGAGTGGCTTCGCATGGGTGAACTGCTAAGCGGCAGGGACAAGATTCTGAGCGTGCTGGAGCAGCGGTCGGAATCGGTTGCCATCCGCCACTTGCTTTCGAACGTTCTCGTCGATGTCGACAGCCCCGAATCCGCTACGGTCCATGCGTACGTCACCGTCTTCATCCACCGCGATGGAGAAGCGGCCGCGTCGCCGGCCACATTGGAGCACCCCGTTGCGATCTGGTCCCTGCGAGTTCGGTGCGTATCGGTCGAAGGCGTCTGGAAGACCCAAAGCCATCGCGGCGAACGGGTAATGGTCCGAAGGGATGTCGCGCCTCTGCCTTGAGCAGCGCCACCTGGTGATTGCAGGTGTCGCAAGGATACAGCCAACGGCAATGGATGACTGGCTAATGGGCAGCGGCCATTGCCGGGTGGTAGAAGTGCTCGATCGGAATATCGAATACACGGGCGAAGCGATGTAGCTGCCGCCGTGGCACATAGGCCATGAGCACATGCGCTTCAACGGCACCGTTGCCCGCCAATATTACACTTTCGCCATCTTCGCCCTCAGCCACATCGACGTGGTGACGGCGAAACACCTCAAGTACAGACGCTCGGGCAACAGCTCCGGAACCGCCGTGATCTCGCATGACTTCAGATAGGCCAGGTGATTACGTAGCAGTTGCGTAGGCCGTGTCTGGTTCGAGGTACGCAATTCCCGAGAACGGCAATTGCCATGACTCGGCTTGAACGGACTCCCTCAGGTCGTGCAAAGACGCCGTGTTGAGTGAGTAGTGCCTTTCCGCATTCAACCAAAGGTTCCATACATCCTGCGGGGCAACCTTGAGAATGTGCTCGATGGTGCCGTAAATCTTCAAGTGTTCGGTGATGGTCCCCGCCAAACCTGTCACGAACCGGTGCTTGACATCCTCAAGATCGTGCCCTGCGGCTGCATAGTCAAGCTCCAGACCGTGGGCGAACCAACAGTCTTCATCTTGAATAATAAGTACCCTTAGCGCGTTCACATATATCGTATGTACATCATCATTTTGTTGATGCACAACACTTGCGCTATCGCCAGGCGAACCTTTGGACGTCAAGTTGGGGTCATCGTTCACTATGCACTCACGGAGACAAAAAATAGAAAATGCGATGAATGGAAGGTCAGTCGAGAGGGGAACGCTTTCGGCGCTGCCTTTTAGCAAAAATACATGAACATGTCAAGAGTATTTCCGCACAACTAGGATATTACTGAAGCGATATACGAAAGTACAATACTTTGATGGGATATATGCACAAAAATTCCAGAAATGGCAGAGAGTTCGCCATGAGCAATTAGCCAATTCGTGGGGGAATCGGTCCGGAAGAAAGTGGGGTTGTGTCTAACCCGCATCAGGCCGTCTTCAGGCCGGACGCCAGTATGCCCCTGACCCCAGCTTCCTCGTCCTTGATGGACACGTCACCCGTGACGCCGACCGCCCCGATGCATACGCCATGATCGTCGAAAATCTTGACGCCGCCGGCGTCGGCGAGAAACTTCCGGTTCGAATTCTCGTTGAGGTAGTCGTTGAATAGCGGCCGGGACTCCAGAAAGCCCTGCAGGCCGGATGTCGTCGGGAAACCCAGCCCGGCGGCCGCACAGGCCTTGCCGAAAGCCAGTTCATACCGGAAGAAGCTCGCCCCGTCGGCCCGCTGGAAGGCGACGACGTGACCGCCGTCGTCCACTACGGCCGCGGCCAGGGGCTTCAGCCCCATGTCCTTGCCCGCTGCCAGGGTCCGTGCGCAGATTTCGTTGGCTGCCGCCAGGGGAATCGATGCCATGAGTGGTTCTCCTCGAAGTCAGATGTGTCTGCAAGCCGTTTCAATCATATGATAGAGTAACCGGCATTCTATCGTGCAGTGAATGGAAAACGATGAACATTACGTTTCGGAAGACGGAGTCCTGACCGGTGGATGCCAGACCCTGTCCCGGGCCCGGACAACCGGGCGCTCCGGCTTATCGCCTGCCCCGCAACACTTGCGATACGCATGTTCACGTTGTGGGTCCGTTCGATCGCTATCCGTTGGTGGAGAAGCGAGTGTATACCCCGCCCGAGGCGACGGCCCGGGATCTTGAGAATTACCTGCGGATCTCCGGAATCGACCGTGTCATCGTCGTTCACGTCACAGTCGCCGGAACGACGCCGGACATTACTCTGGATGCCATGGCGCAACTGGGCAAATCCGCCCGCGGGGCGGTTCTGCCCGACGAAACGGTGTCGGACGAACAGATTGCCGCCTGGCACCGGGCAGGGATCCGCGCCGCGCGAATAACCGGTTTCGGCGGCGAGCCGCTGACCGAAGCGAAGATTCGCACCATCGCCGACAAGGTGGCGCCGTACGGGTGGCACCTGCTCTACATGAGTCTGGGCGCCGAGGAATGGGAAAGACTGCTTCCCGTGTTGCTGGATCTGCCCGTTGAGGTCTGTGTCGACCACATGGGCGGACGGCTCTACGACTTCGATGCGGGAACCGACCAGCCCGCATTTCAGTCCCTTCTCAGGACGGTAGGCGAAGGCTCGATATGGACCAAGATTTCCGGCTACTACCGCTACTCGAGCGACCAGTCGTATCCCTGGCCGCGTTCGCTGCCGTTTGCCCAGGCGCTCGTCGACGCGAATCCCGAACGCCTGATATGGGGCTCCGACTGGCCCTACCCGGCCCTGTTCCACAAACCGATGCACAAGACGGTGGGTCCCATCGACTGGCTCGCCCAACTCGACGTCCCGGCCCGGGACCTGGAGCGAATCCTGGTGCACAACGCCGCGAAGCTCTACGACTTCCCATCCGATTCGACAGAGGCACAAGCCGACGGCTGATCGGCCTATCAGCCAATTGGCTCGTATTCGGCTGAATTGGCGACCCATCCTTTCTCGACAAAGTCGTCGCGTACGGGCGAAAAGACATCGATCAGGAGGTTCCTGACCGAACCGGGGCTGCCGGTTACCGTGTGAATGAGACCGACCGGAAAGACGCCAATGCACGGTGCGTCGATGCGTTCATGCCGGTCGGCCCGCCAGGCCGTGGAATCCGGCATCCATGGCACGCGCAGGTGATAAACGAAGGAGCCCCTTAGCCCCAGGGATGCCTGCTCGAACGCCGAATGATTGTGTGGGCTGAGCCGGGTCGGGTCCCGTGCTCCCTTGTACTCGACCCAGTTGATGCTAATGGCGTCCGACTGGATCATGCGGGTCCGGTCGGCATGGGGTAACGTCGCAAGCTCGGCGATCTCGTAGCGGTTGATTCGGCCTGGATTGGAGGTGCGCCGAAAGTTCCTTCGCGGCGGAACGATCCTTTCGTCGGCCCTCGTGTAATGAGCCAAGTTGATCGCGCGCCGCCGAAGTGCCTCCGGTGGTTTCGAGTGGGCTATCGCGACCTGCGCCGATTCGCCGACGACAACCTGGAATCTGCCCGCAGGTACGATCGCGACGGAGCCCGCACCGAGTTCAACGGTATTGTCGACGTTCCCGTTGGCACCGTCGACACTCCCGGCGGCATCGTCAACACGCTCGATCCGCGCGTTGCCCGCGGATAGCATCACAATGGATTCGAACTCTCCCGCGCGCTCCAGCCGGGCGGCACTCGATGGCTGCCAGAGCTCAACAGCGAAGTTCTGCGCCGTCACAACCTGGGACTCCGCATCTCCTGCTGCATCGGACAGTCGCAACAGCGTCTCCTCACGAACCGGATAGATGTCCAATGCCCTATCCAACTGATATTTCCGTACCGGTGGCCGCAGGCCCGCTCTTGGCGACGCTCATGCAGAAACGTTCTTGAGAAGAAACTCGAGGTGTCGCGCGTTGAATCGCTCGCTGTCTTCGAAGTACGGAGCGTGGATGCAACCCTCGAAGAACTCCAGTTCCGAGTTCGGAATCAGTTCGCCGAGCTTTCTCGGCAGCGCCGTACTCGTCAGAGCGTCCTTGACGCCCTTTGCGATCAGGGTCGGCGCCCGGATCGACCGATACTCGTCTTCGGAACAGAAGCTCAGGTGCGCAGTCTCTTCCAGGTGATGCACGGCGAAGTGCTTGTAACGCTCGCGGATGAGCGGTTGCCTGAAGACATTGCGACGGGCCGCGATGATGTCGTCGAAAATCTCGTCCTCGCGAATGATCGCCCTGATCCCCTTTTCCGCGCCTTCCCACGTCGATTCGTCGGCTTCGGTGATGTGCGTTCGAAGAATGCGTTCCGCCCGCTCCTTCTCGAAGTACAGCCCGGCGGGGGACACGAGCGTCAACGTGCTGGTCCGGTCGGGATAGTCCACGGCAAAGCGGGCGACGACGCGCGAACCCATGCTGGTTCCGACCACCGACGCCTTGTCCAACCCGACAGCGTCCATGAAGTCGATCATGTGCCTTGCCAGCACCGGCGCGTGATAGTCCATCGCCGGCTTGTCGGAGAAACCGGTGCCCATGAGATCGATGGCATACGTGTTGAAGTGCTCGCCATGTGCCGCGAGGTTCTTGATCCACACATCGCAGTGGCTCCCGAACCCGTGAATCAGCAACAACCCCGGCAGCTCATCCGAACCGCTGCGCAGGTAACGCGTGCGCACATCGCCCGCCATGGCGTAGCCCTGCTCGAAGGCGACGCCCTGCAGCCAGGTCCAGATGCTGCGGTAGCTGGTGGTCATGGACCAGATTCTATCGAATGACTTAACGATGCGATAGACAGCCTGACCGGGCAAGACCTGTTGCAGGAGCGACAGAACGGCCTCAATGCATCAGCGACCCCCGACGCCGCCCCTCACTCCTGGCGTGTAGGCGAATTGCAGCAGGTATGTGCGGTCGCCGGCGCCGACCAGCGGGGCGCCGGAACGCTCGCGCTCGGAGCTGTTGAGGTTGCGCACCGTCAACGACAGCGAATACGCGTCGCTGAAGGCGAATTGATGGCGCAAGTCCACAGTAACCACGCCACCGCTCGTGACCGTCTCGATACCGTCGGCCAGATCGACGGCGTTCAGGATGTCCGTATCGGCCCGCAACGTGAGTCGAGTCGTTTGGCCGCGAAGGAACGTATTGTCCCGCCAGTTCAAGTTGAAGCGCACGTTCCCGGTCCACTCCCTGATGTTGGCTATATTCGCAGCCCCGCCGATACCGTTCGTGCCGACGACTTCCGACACTGGCTCCGCTACCGTGTCCTGAAAGAGGAAACTCAGCGTTCGGGTGGCATTGACCCTTACGGCCAACGCCGCGAACGGCGTGTCCCAGTTGGAGCTGACCGCGAGATTGATGCCCTCCATCCTGGTCGTGGCCAGGTTGGTGTAGAGACGGTAGTCGGCGCTCAGTTCCTCGCGAGTGGCAATGATGCCATCGCCATCGGGATCGCTTCCGTCCCAGCAAAGCTGGCCGTCCGGGTCCGGAACGCCATCCAGGTCCACATCTTCGGTAAGGTAGAATCCGCCCCACGCGGCCATGCCATTGGCGTTCATTGTGGAAAATGCGCACGGACTCAGGCCCGGGCTGCCTCCCCAGCTCCGGTTGATCGCCGACGACACGTCGATCCGGTCCTCAAAGTCGATGTTCACGTAAGAAGCTGACCAATTCAGGCTGTTGAGCGACCCAACGTCCCGGAATAGCGTCGCGTCCAGTCCAACGCTGAGATGCGCCGCCTGTTGCGGACCGAGCTCCGAATCGGCGCGGAAGACGGACGTCACGCCATGCCCGCCCCTGCGGCCCCCACCGGGGATCTCCGGCACGGAACTGCGACCCTGGGTCGGGGTGGTTTGCGCAAGGGTCGGTGCGCGGAAGGACGTTCCATACGAGGTTCGCAAGGCCACGCGGTCCGAAACATTCCAGGTCAGTCCCACCTTCGGATTGAAGGTTCCCCCCACCGTGCTGTAATCATCGTAGCGTCCGGCCAACTGCATGGAGAGATTTTCGTGGACCGGCACCGCCGCTTCCATCAGCACCGCAGCGATGGTCTGGTCTCCCGAGTAGGGCACCTGCGGTGAGGAAGTGGCCGTAAAGGTGATGTTGCGGTCGGCCGACTTGGTAAATTCGTTGTAGTCCACCGCCGAGGACTCCTGACGGTACTCCGCGCCGACCACCGCCAGGACTTCACCACCGGGCAATTCCCAACCCGTATCGATGGAGAGCAGCGCGTTGACACCCAGCAAATCGGTTTCGAACATACGTTGCACACCGTCACCCGGATACATGTAGTCGATGAGTTCCGGGGAATTGGCCAGTGAACCGCCTTCGAAAATCGTATCCGCGTTGGGCAGCAATGCGCTGAGGAACGGATTGAAAAACATGCATGAGCCTTCGCCCGGCATTCCTGTGGCCGGATCGCAGCCCGGACCGCCCAGGCCCGCCAGCGCGTTCTCGAAACGATCAATCACGAGATCGTAACGATTCTGCGTCACCGCACTGCGACCGTAGGTCGTGCCAAGCTGGAGGCCGAAGGTCTCGTTCAGATCGATGTCGAGAGAGCCATGCAGGTTGTATGTGTCCGACTCCTGGAGCTGCTGGTCCTTGAACCCGATACCGGGACCGATGGCCACGTTGAGGGGAGGAGGCGGCGTTCTGACAGTCATTCCCCTCGACATGCCGACGGTCGGCTGCCCGATCCGATGCCAGTCGTCGTCGAGTGTCATGTAGTACTGCCAGGCGGGGTGGTCGGCGGTGATGGTTTCGTCCACGTAGTTCGGTATTGCGGCCGAACTCAAATTCTGTCCACGTCCTGTATCGAAGCTGGTTTGCTGGTTGTCCCAATTCTCGCGATGGCTGTAGCCGAAGTCGAGGGAACCCGAAACGCGGCTTGAAAAATCCCAGCGAACCGCAGCGAACAGCGAAGAACGGTTCGTATCTCTGCCGGTGGTGTGCGGAAAGTCATAGCCGTGACAAGTTCCCGCCGTCCCGGGGACGGACGAGTCGTCTTCGGGAACGAGAAAGCCCTCATAGTTATAGTCCAAGCCCTCAATATCCACACCGCAGAGCGGATCGACCAATGTCTCGCCAGGGATGGTATTCCTACCCATGCCGATCGAGGGGGTCATGGATTCATACGCCGCGCCGTCGTTGGCGTTGCCGGTCATGTCCTGATAATCCATCAAGAGCATGCTGCCGTCCCACTCCGGGAAGGAATCGGCGTTGCTCCTGCCCACAGCCAACGCATCGATTTCCCGCGTGATGCGGTGATCGAACGCCGCGATGAAACTGCCCATGCCATTTCCGAGCCCGGTGCCCCAGATCCCTTCGATCGCATTGGATCCGGTGTCGCTCAGGCTGTCCGGGTAAAGGTCCGTCTGCATGCGAAACTCGATGCCCTCGAAGCCATACCTCGGCACCAGGTTGATTACGCCGGCCACGGCGTCGGTTCCGTAGATGGCGCCACCGCCGTCGAGCAGCACATCGGCCCTGGCCATGGTAATGGCCGGCAGCACCGAATTGATATCCGAGGTGTACCAGCCGCCGCTGTTCGGCGCGGCGTAGTGGATCACTCGCGAGCCGTTGAGCAGCGTGAGCGTGTTTTCCTCTCCCAAGCTCCACAGGCTCACCCCGGCGGCGCGGTTGCCGGTGCCCGCCTGACCGCTGGTATTGCCTTCATCGACTCCCAGCGAAACCACGTTATTGGACGTGATATTGTCAGCGAAAAATTCGGAAATGGTCACCGAGGGATTGTCGAAGAAATCCTCGTTGGTGACCTGCACCAGCGGCGAAGCGGTTTGCCCCTGGCCGAAGATACGGGAACCGGTGACGACGACCTCTTCCAGCGTCGACTCTTCGGACGCGCCGTCCCCCTCTGCCTGCCCGTCTTCCGCTTCCTGCGCGAACGCAACGCCAAACGCGAGCGCGGCGCCCGCCACGATAAGTCCTGCATGAATCATCTTCACTGAATTTCTCCTCTCGCAATTCGGTATCGGTCCAGTAACGGCCGATTGGCCATTCTTGAAAGTCCCTGCCTGTGGTTCATTTGAGCCGGCTACACTCGCCTTTCGTTCGTTTCAATCGGATACGGACCTGCAGCGGCGGCTACTGGAATTTCAGAAAGGCAGCGCTGGACTCGGGATCGCAGACCGCCGCAACGAATTCGCGGTCCGGCTGTTTCGTCAACCTGGCGGAACCGCCGAATGGCTCGGCCAGGTAAACGGGATCGGTCGTCGTCCAGGATATGTCGATGACCTTGCCGTCCCCGGCCAGTTCCATGCGGCCATGAATTTCCTTTTCGGCGCTGGAATCGATACCCCGTACAAGCCCCCAGATGGCGGGCGCAAAATTCGTGATGCTGAACAGCAACGTAGCCTCGTCTTCGAATCGGCCCACCGCAAGCCCGTCCCGCCCGGGCACGTAATCGGCGGGGACCGCGGACTCGTCCAGCCAGATGGTATTGACCACGCTGGTGGATTCCTTCTGAACGACGAGACGGTCCTCGTAGCGGTCAATGCGGACACCGGTCGGGGTCGTCACGAAGTTCGGGAAAATGCTCTCGATGCAATGGTAGGTGGGGTCATTCAGATCGCGGACCCTTTCACGCTGCGCCTGACCGACTTCGGTCAGGACCATGCCGTTGCCCTGCCCGCCGGCGGGCGGCGCGGCGCCCCCAGCGGCCCCATCGGGCGGCGCGGTCCCCATACCCGCGCCACCGGGGGGCGCAGCCCCCATACCGGCGCCACCGGGAGGCGCGGCGCCCATACCCATTCCGCGTCCGGCCGCGGCGCGGCCGCCGGAATCGCTATCGGCGCCTCCCAGCGGTTGCCCTCCGAAACTGGCATTCAGGGCCAGCCAGTTACCGCTGAAATCCGTGGAAGGTGGCGTAAGGTGGGACAGGTCCTGGCGGCCCCCGCGACCGCCACCCGCCGGTTGCGGTGTCTCCCCGGCGGCATACTCCTGTGGAATCACGCTGCCGGGCATGCCGTTCAGCGCAACGCCGTCCGCCGTCAGAACCCATAGCAACAGGGCGTACCGGTTGTCCGGGTTCCTGTCGGGGTTGGCGCCAACGGAAATTACATCGCCTGGCTGAAACGTGTCGGGTTGCCAGCCATAGCTGGCAACGCCCTGGACCGAGTGCGCTTCGAGAAGCCAGTCTTCGCCGCTGTCGAGCTCGATTCGAAGGAGTACGTGCGGGTTGGCCCAGCGAAACTCGGTCACCGTGCCGGTGAGCCGAATCGGGTTGGCCGCATCGAATCCGGTGCGCGAATGGTGCGCTGGCGCCGATAGGGCAAACAGCGTCAGCAATACAAGAAAAACGCCGTGTATCGACGAATTCCGAGCGGGCATCCGAATCTCCTGGCAACTGTTGGTTTCGTGCAACCAGTACCAATATAGACGGAATCGGAGTCTGCTCGTGGACGGGTGACAGGAATTTCAAGCCCTGTTGCAGTAAAGTCATATGGCGCTCGTGCCCGCCGCGATTGCCGCGCTGGCACAGCGACTGCCCGAAAAAGCCCTTCAACGGCGAATGGTGATATCGCGACTCTTGGCTAGCCTTGCCGAGCCGGGCAAGTGACCCGGTGATTGTGCACAAAATCGCCTATGCACCGATGGAATCCTGCAGCCGGGCGAGCAAGCGCATGGTTTGCAGGCAATCGGCGAAACTGGCCTCCGGTTCCCGTTGCTCCGCGACAGCGGAAACGAATTCCTGAACCTGCTCGGCCAGACCGGACCCGAACTTGTCCTTGACCAGTTCGTTGCCCTCGTGATCCACGAGTCTGACTTCGTTGGAAATCACGACGAGGGTGTCCTGTTCGCCGATGAAGCGGGTGCTGACCTGGATCTTGCCGTGATTGTTGAATGACAGGGCACCGGTGACGAGCTGGCCGCGCCCCGTCTTCATGCCGACAGTGATGTCCATTGGAATGCCGAGTTCCGGATGGTCCGGCCCGGCCTGTGCCCAGCACTGCATGCCCTCGGCGCCGAACAGCCACTTGGCGGTGTCGACGCTGTGGCACGCGTGATGCCAGAGCAGGCTGTCGACCCACGTGCGCGGGTTGCCGTCGCGGTTCAGGTTCGTGCGCCGGAAAAAATAGGTCTGGAACACCATGTGGTGGATATCCAGATCACCGCGGTCGACCCTGTGCTTGACATGGCGAAACATGGGCTGGAACCGGCGCGTGTGCGCCACCATGCACACCAGCGGCGAGCTTTCCGCCAACGCGGCAATCTCCTCGCAGTCGGCGAGATTGTCCGCCATGGGGATTTCCAGCAACACATGCTTGTTGCGGGAGATTGCGAGCCGGGCGTGCTCGGCGTGCAGGCCGGTTGGCGAGGCGATGATCGCGGCATCGACATCGTCGCGGCGCAGCGCTTCCTCGAGGTTCGTGGATGCGTACGGGATGTTCCAGCGCTCCGCAAAGGCCTTCGTATCGCCCTCATTACCGCCGACGATGGCCGTGACCGCTATGTCGGACAGCGGCCCGAGCGCCTTCATGTAGGCTTCGCCCTGTCCGCCTTCGCCGACCAGGCATGTCTTCAGCATGGTTGATCCTCCAGGAGTCTTTGCAGCGCGCCATTTGCGCTGACACGCAGAAAACAACAAATAATCAATGGGTTACGTCGTCTTGCCATGCAAGGCTGCGCCGCGGGATGTTCCGAATCAGGCGTTCATGGTCCCGACGACCGCCCTGGCATAGTAGCCGTCTCCGTCGCGCTCGGGCTCCGTCATCGGCCCGCCTTGACCAAACACCCAGTCGGCTTCATTGGGATCGATGCGATGCACTTCCCCGGTCGCGCGGCTCGTGCGCGTCGGCGTGTTCCTGTACGGGGCGGCCTGCGCGTAGACCGACTCGATGAAGGCGTCGGGAAAGTAGATCTGCGTGGTGACGACCTTGTTGCGGAAATAGATTTTCGCGTGGATGTGAATCGTTCGTGCGAAGATCGGCAGCCAGGGCGGCCCACCTTCCTCGAGATACCAGCCGGGCAGAATCGTCTCGAATTCGCAATAGCCGTTCTCGTCGGTTGCCTGCGCGCCGCGGCACCAGGTCTGTCCGGCCGTATCGACGCCCTGCGCCTCGAGCGTGGAATTCGAGTAAATGCCCAACGCATCGGCATGCCAGATATCGACGATGGCATTTTGAATCGGGAAACAGAGATTCGGCGGCGCGCTCGCCCAGGTGACATCGACGACCTGGATGCCAAGCCGCAAAGGCAGGCCTTCCTTGCCTTCGCTGATCCTGCTGCGCATCTCCGAGCCGTGGAAGTAGTAGGGCCCGTCGATGGTCTCGGGCGTCAATCCGCACGCGATGCCCGAGATCGGGTCGACCGGCCGAGGCACGATGATCGAATCTACACCCTGCAACTCGTCCTGTTCGGGCCGCAATGTCTGCCCGAGGCTCTTGCCGATCAGGCCAATGCCCGCCAGCGCACCGGTCTGCACCACTTTCCGGCGAGTCATTTTCTTCATCCTTCACTCCGCGAGTGCATGTTAAGAGATAATTGTACCACTCGATAGCCAGGGTAGCATAAATGCGGCTACCGCAGCGGCGGGATCATTCGCCCTGCGTCAACCAGCCAACATAGTCGCGGACGACGTCCGGTGACATCAAGTCGTGGCCGTCGTCGTACCAGATGCTCGTCACCTCGCCGGTCGTTCGAGTGACCATTTCGTGCGCCTGTTCCGGCGTCAACCAGTCGTCGTGTTCGCCCCACTGGTAGAGCACGCGCTTGTCCGCGCGCAGGTCCACGTAGTTCAGCGCATCGGTGACCGCGGTTTCGCGCGCGTATTCGTCCAGGCGTTCCTGCCCGACCTGTTCGCGAACGGCGTCCGCAGTCGGATGGGCCATGGTCGGCCAGAATTTCCCCAGTTCCGGTATCGCGGCCTGAATCACGAACGTGCCGACGCGGTCTTCGACACCGCTCAATATGCCGGCGAATCCGCCGCCGATGTTCTTGCCGATGATGCTGATTTCCGAAGCATCGACATTCGGCTGCTGCGCGAGCAGATCGATGCTCCGGCGCACGTCGATGATCTGCTGGCGATAAATGTCCCGGTTGTGATTCGGGATGGAATGATCTTCGCTGATTCGCCAGGCGTCGGGGCGGACCTTCGGCGAGTCGACCAGCATGACGACGTGTCCCTGCCTCGCCAGTCGGCGCGCTTCATCGATCTGCGTCGTACTGCCGCTGCCGGACGGGTGAAGGTAAATGGCCGCGGGCAGCGGGCCGTCGCTCGCGGGTTCGATGAGGTACGCCGTGACGAAGCCGCGCACCGGGCTCTCGTAGATCACGTGTTGAACGCCTTCCTCGGTGCGGACCGGCTCGAAGCCCTGCAGCCCGTCGCCGATGTAGGCGAAGAAATCCGGAGAGGGTGCAGGCAGTATTTCGGTGACTGGCATGTCGTTTGTCTGGCACGCGAGCAGACCCGGCACGAGCAATGTCGCCAGGGGAAGCGCTCGATTTACTGCCATTCGCCGAACCCCATCGCCTGGCCGACCCCCGCCATCGAGCGCACGACGAATACAAGCTCCCGTTCGCTGAACCGAAGATCCGTGACGCTGAGTATTCCCGCCAGTGTCACGATCTCCTTGAACTCAGAATTTCCCATCATCAGGTCGTCGCGGCTGATGCCCCTGAAGAAAGCCTCGTCGCCGTTCCGGCACGCGTCCATCATCGCACGGTCCAGTTCGGGATCGATCGCGACGTGCGAGAACCCGCCCGCCGCACAAACGGCGACGTGCTTGTCCGCGTTCCACGACTGGATCGCTCGACCGATCATCCGGCCGAAGCTGTAACACCGATTTGGGGTCGGCCGTTGCGGATCGAAGTAGCCGTTCACCATGACCGGCACGAACGGGACCGGGGCGTCGCGGAGAATCCTTCGATACACGAAGGAGTACGCGTAGGGGCAACCGACGCGGACGCCGTTGTGGGCGATGATCGGTTCCCTGGCGTAGGCGAGATCGAACTCCTCCAGATGCGCGCAGGCAACGATGTGCGTGGCGAGGTCGCTCTCGACCGGGTAATCGATGTCCGCCTCCTCAGGCCTGAGCTGCTGCTGCGACCGGTAGCGCGCCGGGTTGTTGTGCGTCTTGAAAATGACGTCGTCGCCGGCGTTCTCCATGGTGATGTTCCTGACGTGATCGCCGCAATACACCATGAATGTGGGTTTCACGCCGTCGGCGAACCATTCCAGGTGGTCGTCGCCGATCAGGACCAGCACGTCCGGCCGTACGTCGTTGAGAATCTTGTCGCCCAGGGACCTGAACTCGGCAAAGGAGCGCTCGAAAGCTTCCACGCGCTTCGCATCGGTGTTGTTTTCGGCAATCCAGCCATTGCCCGCCTCGGTGTGCAGCTCCTCGAGTTCCGCGTGGTTGTACACGCCGCCACGGTAATGATAGATGCGCTCGGGCGATTTCGTTGTCGGGGGAACGAAGTCAGCCGACAGTTCCCCGCCCGTCAGTGACACCTCCTCGTCGGGCAACGCAAGCTTGTTGGGATCGAGCGCAAAAATCGGCGAGTGCGGCGTGAAAAAGCCATAGCTGATTTCGGCCATCAGCGTTTGCCTTTGGCGCCATCGCGTCTGGCGTTCACCGATCCGTCCACCTTGTATGGAACATTTTCCGCAGTATCCGGGCGTATTGTGAGAAGCCGCGCGGCGTTCGGTTTACTCAGGGATATTGAGATACCACTGTGAGCGCTCCAGCGGTGCGCCGGCACAATCCTGAAGGTACAGCGCGCGCCAGTGGTGATCCGGACGCGTAGTGGTGCTCGATGAATCTCCGATCGTCAGGCAGAGTTCGGATCCCATCAGTTGCACCTGGTTCATGTCATTGGTTTCGAAAGCCTGAAACGGGGGTGCATTCAGGTAGGGCTCCACGAGGCCGCACTCCTTCAGCATCACCGAGTTGTACTCGAGCGCTACGTTCAACCCCATGGCAGTCACGCAGAGATCAAAGGCAGGAAAGACGATTTCGCCCTTCCCGTTGTGGACGATTGCATCGTCCGGAGCGAGGATCACCTTGCAGTTGTGCGCGATGAGGGGCATGTCGAGCATTTCGTCGCCGGGCCTGCCGAGGATTTCCAGGCAGTAGCCGGTTTCCACCAGTCCCGCCGGGTCGTCCATCTTCATGTGGTAGGTCTGCTCCGAAGCCGATTCCTGTGACACAACGGGCGTCATCGACAGCATCAATGCCATCGCAGTCGTCGTGGTCATCCAGATCTTCATGAAGTTTCTCCTCAATGTAGTGCAGGGTTGCCGGCATCCCGATGATGCCCTTACTCCGCCAATGTGTAAACGGTGGGTTGGCAGTCGAGCATGAAGCCCTCATCCACGTCCATGCGCCGCCAGTTCTGAGAGGTGCGATAGGGCTCCGTGTAGTGCACGGGGTCATGAAACCACGTCATGTAGACGAGTTCGTTTCCCTCTTCAATGACGAATATCTTCTCGATCATGTAGGCGTCTTCACCGCCGCCGAAGTAGTTGCCGCTCGACGCTTCGATGTACTCCTCGGTCAGATGCCGCGTCGTGATCGTCAGCACGCCATCCTCGTATTCGCCGTTGGACCAGCCGAGTTTATTGGGAGCGAAATACCGGTGCGGTTCCTGTCCGTCCATATAGATGCGGCGGGTCTCCGCGTTGTATTCGGAGATGATGTAGATCGTATGGCCGATGTCGACGACCTCGTGCGAGTAGACCGTACCGCGCGCAAGGCGGGGTGCGCCCACCAGGCGGCAGTTCGCCATGTTCTCGACATTGATGTCGAACGCTTCGAAGCGGGCGAGCCCGGCAGCCGTCATCTTCTCGCGGGCCTGCGGGTCGGTCGAGCGCGTAAAGGGCGAACCCCAGTTCGTCGACCAAACGCCAGTCAGCAACTCGCGTGGAGCGCCGGATGGCTCCGGTTCCGCCGGAAAGGCCGCGCCTCCCGGGCCACGGCCCATGCCCCCTTGCCGCCCCATGCCCCCTGCAGGCGCCATGCCGCCAGCCGCTACCGGCGGTCCGCCCTCGCCGGCGTCGGCAGCTCCCGCCGGTGGACCGCCGATGTTGCCGGTGCGAGTGATCCGGGTACCGTCGGCCAGGAAGAAGAATTCGAGATTCATCTCCGGATCGCCTGACGCCAATGGCGCGCCCGTCGCCGCGACCCGGTCGCCGACCCGCACGGTCGTCGCATCCCAGCCGCCACGGCGCAGGATGGCCGGCGCGGCAGTTTCCACCCTCCACGAAGTGACGGCCCCCGTCTCGTCGGGCACGTCGAGCACGAAATAGGCGTGCGGATTCACAAGCCGAACCTCGGAGACGATGCCCGAGATTTCGCGTGATTCATCGACCGCATACGCCGCGATGCTGTGGTGAGCGTATGTCCATGCTGACCAGCCCAACAGGTAGCACCAGGCTGCTGCTTTCAATAGTGCTCGCATAGTCTTCTCCAGGCGTTACGGTCTGCGAAAACCCCCGTCATCCCGGAATCCAATCGCCGCGAACGACGGTCCTGCAATCCTGGGGCGCATTGGCTTCCTCGCCGATTTCTGCCAGCCGACTATCTTAAACGTCCGACGATACCCCGACGACAGTACAGGTGATCGGTAGACAGCTAATTCATGCCAATTTACGCAGAATTCACGGGTCGACGCGGGCTACCGGAAGCACGTTCGGTATATTTGCTACTGTAGGAGACCGCCAAATCCGGGCGCGTCCGCAGATCGCGGGCAGGCCAGCGTGGCAATACTGTGAGACCTTCGCCTGCGGCACGGAGAACAGAAAATGACCTTGATTGAAGTTCCAGTCCAGCGAGTGATCGGGACTGCATCGGGTCCCGCCGCACTTGTGTTGCTATCAGTCGCCATTCACTCCTCCGTCCGGGCCCACCACTCGTTCGCTCCCTTTGATCAATCCCGGTTCATCGAGTTGTCCGGCACGGTGGTGGAACTCAAGGTGCGTAGCCCGCACTCGATACTCACGATTGAGGCCGACGACGAGGACGGCGACTCCGAACTCTGGGAGATCGAGATGGGTCCGGCCCCCAACATGCGCCGCCAGGGTATCGGCGAGGACACCCTGAACCCGGGCGACCCGATCATCGTGCGTGGCGCGATGCGCCGCGACGGGGTCCGGGGCGTTTTGCTCGGGAGAGGCATCTTCAGGCCCGACGGTACCCGGGTCGGCACCGGCAATTCGCCGGCCGTGGCGACCGATGCGCAGGCGCCCGGTGCGGACACCGCCGACGGCCTCTCCGGAATCTGGGACATTCAGCCGCACCGGAATCTCAACACGGATGGGGACTCGCCGATGCCGCTGACCGAGTGGGCCGCCCGGTTCCGCGAAAACTACGACGTTACGGAGTCGCCGGCCGTGCACTGCGTACCGCCGAACCTTCCGGCGATCTTCTATCCGCCCTATCTCATTGGAATCGAGTTGTCGGACGACCGGGTCGTGCTGCACCACGAGTACTTTGCCGTCGTTCGCACCGTGCCCCTGGGCGGCGAACCGGTCCGGAGCGAGCCGTCGGGACTGTTCGGCTACGCGACGGCGCGGCTGGATGGCGAGAGCCTTGTGGTCGAGTCGGAGCGGTTCCCGGAACAGCCCGCCGGCCTCGCCTCGATCTACGATCCCAACGGCCGGGGCGGCGAGCTGCCGTCCAGCACCGGAAAACGCCTGACGGAGCGCTACTCCGTAACGGATGACGGCACCTCGCTAGTACTGGAATACACGGTGGAGGATCCCGAATACCTCACCGCAGCCTTTACCGACCGCGTGATCCATACGCGGCTTGCGGACGGCACGCCGATCGAGGATTTCGAATGCGACGAGGAATCGGCTTCCCGAACCATCCAAAACGTCGCGCGGCAGGATTGACTGATTTGTAACCGGCTTCTACGCTGGCCATTATACGAATGCCGCACCACACCACCGTGATCTAGAGGCGACGTGAACCCCGTTGACGCAAGTGCCCTGAGTCTCCGACAGTTGAGGGCCGTTCTGAGTGTCGCCGAAACCGGCAGCATTTCGCATGCCAGCGCGCACCTGGCGCGCTCCCACTCGGCCACCAGCAAAGCCGTTTCGCAAATTGAAAAACAACTGGGGATCAGGTTGTTCGACCGTGTAACCGCCGGCATGATACCGACGAGTTACGGCGAAGCCCTGGTCAGGCGCCTGAAAAGCGCCCATCGCGAGTTCGAGCGCGCCGGCGCCGAGTACCGGAATCTGCCTGGCGACCCGAATCAACGGCAAAACCCGCCGGTTTTTCGGATGGAGATCGGCAACAATCGACTGGTCGCATTCATCGCCGTACACCGCTTTCGCGACATTCGGTTCGCAGCCGATCGTCTCAACATTGCCCCGCACGCAGTGTACCGGGCGCTGAACGAACTCCAGGATCAGCTCAATTTGCCATTATTCGAGCGCTCCACGGGTGGAACACTCGAGGCGACACCCTTCTCGCGGGTGCTCAACACGCACGTACGCCTGGCCTTTTCCGAGATTCAGCATGCGGTTGACGAGATGGCCGGAATGGCGGACGGGATCGTCAGAGGCCGGCTCGCGATCGCCACGCTCCCTCCGGTCCGCAATCTCATCGCACCGCGGGCGATAAGCAGACTCCTCAAATCGCATCCGAGGATCCGCGTAGCCACGCTGGAAGGCGACCTTCACGTCATGGAATCGGCGCTGCGTTCGGGCGATCTGGATTTCGTCATCGGTGTCCGCTACCTGGCCTCGGACCACCCGGACCTGATCCTGCATCCCATCATGGATGCCGAGGCCCGGATTCTCGCGCGGGCGGGGCACCCGCTGCGCCGGGTTCAATCGGTGACAGCGGAGGATCTTGCGGCCGCAAAGTGGATTCTGCCGCCGATGGACACGCCGATTGCGGAGTGGTTCAAGTCTTACTTCAACGCACGCGGTCTCGAGCCGCCGAGCGACTGGGTGGAGTCGGGGAGTTCCCAGGTCGTGGATGGAGTGCTTCTGGAAAGCGACCGTCTCGCCCTCTCTTCCGTATACGATGCTCAACGTCGTTCGGAACTGTCCGCAATCGTCCCATTGGCGGCCAGTGACATCGAACAATACAGCCGAACGACGGTGCCGAAAGTCCAGATCATCATGCGCGCGAACACGACGATGTCTCCGGCGGCGAAGTTGTTCTACGAGCAATTGATCGATGTGGTTCGTGAGATCGAGAGGACCGGACGAACCGGGGAACAGGCGCCGGAGCGCGAACGCCGCATCGTAAAGCGCGTGAAGTAGTCATGGGGAAAACAATGCGACCTGCCTTGATCGGATTGGCGTCAGCCGTTGCCGCGTGCTGGATCGCCGTGCCGCATGCCCAGCCGGCACCGGACGGGCCCGTGCTTGAAACCATTCAGATTCGGCCGAACGTCCACGTAATCCTCGGCGCCGGGGGCAACATCACCGTACATGTCGGCGAAGACGCTGCCATTCTCGTGGACAGCGGCTCCGCGGAGATGGCGGACGAGGTTCTGGACGCAGTGAGGGCGATCACCGACCGGCCGATCGGGCTGATCATCAACACCAGTGCCGATGCCGACCACGCCGGCGGCAACCATGCGCTGGCGAGCACGGGCATTCCGGTCGCAGGCGCTCCCTTTGGCGCCGCCCCCTACGCAAACGTTCTTGCGCACGAGAACGTGTTGCTGCGCATGGCCGACGAGGGCGTGCTGCCCTACGAAGACTGGCCGAACGAGACGTACACGTCCAGAGTAAGAACGATGTACATCAACGACGACGGCATCGTCGTCATGCGCCAGACCGACGCCCACTCCGACGGCGACAGCATGGTGCATTTTCGTCGCGCCGACGTGATCGCCACCGGCGACATCCTGGACCTGCACCAATTCCCGGTGATCGACCCGGCCAGGGGCGGCAGCATCCAGGGCGAACTGGCGGCCCTCAACCACCTGCTGGAGATCACGATTCCCGCGATGCCCCTGGTCCTGAAACCGGGGCGGACGCTGCTCGTGCCCGGGAACGGATACATTGCCGACTACGCCGAGCTGGTGGAATACCAGAACATGGTCACGATCATTCATGACCGGATCAAGGATCTCGTTGACAAGGGGATGAGTCTCGAGGAGGTACAGGACGCCAATCCCACACAGGGCTATCGCGAGCGGTATGGATCCGACACGGGCCCCTGGACGACCGAAATGTTTGTCGAGGCCATATACAACGGCGTGAAGAATCCGCCGGGGGTTGAGTGAGCATGCGCCGATTCGAGCACATGGGATGGCCCGGTCGATCTCGAGTCCAGGTACGATGGCGACAACCGGCCGGCAGCATTCGTGCCGGAACCGCCATGCCAACGCGAAGGGAACCCACCGCGAAAACCGCGGGCGCGTTGCTTGCCTTGTTTACACTCATTCTCGCTTCCGGCGCTTTCGCACAGTTTCCGCCCGACGGACCTGCTCCCACGGGACCCGCCCGCGCGATCGCCCCCGTCGATCTGACCGGCCAGTGGGTCGCGATCATCTCCGAGGACTGGCGCTGGAGGATGGTCACCCCGGCCCGGGGAGACTTCCCCAGCATACCGATGAATCTCGCGGCCCAGCTCCTCGCCGAGGCCTGGGACCCGGCTGCCGACGAGGCGGCCGGGGAGGCCTGCAAGGCCTACGGCGCGCCGGGCCTCATGCGCGGGCCGACGCGGCTGCGCATCGCCTGGCTGGACGACAACACGCTGCAGCTCGAGTCCGACTACGGCATGCAAACACGGCTGTTTCACTTCGACGGTGCGCCCGAAGAAAGCGCAAACACCTGGCAGGGCATATCGACGGCCGAATGGATCATGGCCGGCCCCTCCGGCTTCGGTTCCATGAAGTCCGTCACCACCCGGCTGCGGCCCGGGTACCTGCGCAAGAACGGCGTACCTTACAGCGACAGCACGGTCTTCACCGAGTACTGGGACGTTCATGTCCAGGACAACGGCGACCGGTACCTGGTCGTGACCAACACGGTGGAGGACCCGGTCTATCTGCAGCTCCCGTGGATCACGGCCATCCACTTCAGGAAGGAAGACGATCGCGGCAGGTGGGACCCGACACCCTGCGACGCGCGGTTCTGACATCCTCAGGAGACAAAGCTGGTGACTCGAACAACTTTCGCTACGGCCCTGACAACCTGTTGCGCGCTGCTGATCGCGGCCGTTTCGGCCCAGTCCCAGGTCCAGCTCACGGGCACGTACGAGGACCGCCTTTACGAGGACTACATCGAGCGCGGCCCCGGTTCGGACCTGGGCGACTACACCGGGATGCCGATGACCGACGAAGCCCGGGCCAAGGCGCTGAGCTACACGTCGAACATGCCCATGACCATCGAGCGGCAGTGCCTCTCGCAGGCGCCCTGGGTCGGACTCTACCGGCCCCGGCTCTATCGGATCTGGAGCATCAATGACGAAACCGACGGCAGCGTCATCGCCTGGGTGGTGGCTGGCAACTATCTCAGGGACACGATCACGATCTGGATGGACGGGCGCGAGCACCCGTCGGAAAACGCCTGGCACCCGTCCGGCGGATTCGCCACGGGCAAGTGGGAAGGCAATACGCTGACCGCGCGCATGACCCACGTGAAAACGGCCTGGATCAGGCGCGGCAACGGCATTCCCGGCAGCGATCGGACCACGTTCACGGTACACCTCACCCGCCACGGCGACCTGCTGACCGTCACGGTTATCCAGGAGGACCCGATCTACCTGAGCGAGCCCCACGTCGTGAGCCGGGTCTGGCAGTACGAGCCCAATGGGCGGCAAGGCCCGGAGCGGACGCAGTGCAATACGGCGAACGAGATCCCGTATCTCGAGGACAGCGGACTCGTGCCCCACTACCTGCCGGGAGAAAATCCGGAAGAAGACTTCATGGTCCGCACCTACAACATCCCGAAAGAGGCCGCGATGGGCTATGCCCATACGCTGTATCCGGAGTATCGCAACACCATTCGGGACAGCTACGTGCCGCCGGCCTCGTGCGGCCGCTACTGCTGCGGCTGGATCGAGCGGCAGGGGCTGCCGGGAGGCGCACCGAACCTGACCTGCAACGACGGTGGCTTTGCCGAACTCGGACCCCGAGGGCGCCGGCTGATTGAGGAGGCAACCGAATGAGAACAACTTTCCTGGCAGTCGCCGCGCCGGGCCGCGGGCCGGGCCGCAGTCCGTGGCACAAGATTTCGATGCAGGCGCTTTCCCTGGCAGGCGCCGCGCTGCTGATGGGCGCAGGAGCCTGGGGCCATCACTCGTTCGCCGCGGTTTATCTTGAAGATCAGGAGGTGACGATCGAAGGCCGCCTCGTGCAGTTCCTGTGGCGCAATCCGCATACCCTGGTGCACGTCATGGTCGAGCAGGAAGACGGCTCGAACGTGCGCTACGTGGTCGAATGGGGCTCGGCGACCCAGCTCGGCGCCACCGGGGTGACACAGGCAACGCTGCGGCCCGGCGACTACGTGGTGATCAACGGCAATCCCGGCCGCAACGTGGAGGACAACCGCGTGCGCCTGCTCAACTTCCTCAGGCCCTCCGACGGCCTGACCTGGGGTCTTCGCCCCGACGAGGTCTTCGACTGAGGCCTGCCGGTCCCGGCGCGGTCTCAGAACCGCGAGGCCGGGATCACCGTGCCATCTTCCCGGACGATCTCGGGCGAGAACATCCCGTAGACACCCGTGGCCTTGGGCGGGTGCCCGGTAGCGATAATGGTTTCACCCGGCGTGAAAAACTCCGCCGACCAGCCCATCTTCTGAAGCCGAACGGCACCGGTGAACTCGATGATCCATTCCTGTGTCTCGCCCTGCTCGTCGGTCACGTCCACGTAGAGGAACGGGTGGGGGTTCACGAACGTCCATTTCGTCACGACTCCATGGATTTCAACGGTCCTTTCCTGGTCGTAGAACGGCGCCGTGGAGTGGTGGGCACCGGCCGAACCCGTCAGGACCTGGTACCCTGCGGCGGCCGCGACGAGAGCCGGGAAGGCCAGGATGTTGCGTTTCATGCGTGCTTGCTCCCTGAATTCGCTCCGGTCAGCGAATCCCGTATTTCAAGTCTTCCTCGGGAATATACCGCAGAGGCGCTCGCGCCTGGGCGGGATCGCACGGCAGCCAATCCACCAATGGGGTGTCCGTCGGCTCGAACTGGTAGCTGAATCGAATGCGTTCGGACAGCATGAGCGGATCCTCCAGGACAACATCCACCGTGAGAACTTCACCGTCCCTGGAATAACGCTCGACCGTGCGCTTGGACGTTGACGAAGGTGCCATGGGAGACCTGTCGTTGATGCCGGCAGGATTGAATGCGTACCGGGTGGTCTCGACCAGGAGTTCGCCGTTCTCGTAGCGGCCGGTGGAATAACCCTGGATCGAGTAATCGTTGGCCGTGGGCTCCCGATGGCCATGCCCTTCAAGCCACACCGTGCGCCTCACGTCATCCTTCTCGAACCGGATGAACACGCGGTCCGCCTGTTGCTCGATGGAGAAATTGTACGGGTCGCCCAGAATCTGGGGAATGGTCACGGGAACACAGTCATACATCGGGTGCAGGGACTCGTCGAACGCTTCCTGCATTCCGATGCCCCTGGCATTGAGCGGGAACTCGCGCGGACTGCCGAAGCCCCTTGCATCCGGTGCGAGTTCGTCCGGTCTGGCAAGTCGGATCCGCTGCCAGGCGGAGGAGAGGTCCGGAACCTCCGTAGCCTCCTCCTGAGCAGTAAGGTTGCCCGGGAGGGACGCGGCAAGAGCCATCGCAAGCGTCGCGACGGCACTGCCTGCAGTGACCCCTGGCAGCAAGGCGGGTTTCTCCGTGCAATACATGTTTTTCCCCGGGCGAATCGGTTAGCTGTCGATCAACCGATAGTATCAAACGTTCCGATTGTCGGGGCAGTGTCGGCGATTCGGGGTAAGATTTGAAGAGCCATCCAATTGAACCATCGGTGAAACCGTATGAGACTGACTCTTGCTCTGACTACGGTCATGCTCCTTCCCTTCGCCGGACTTGCCCACCATTCGACCGGGGGATTCTACGACACGGGTACGACGATCGAGATCAGCGGAACCGTTACGGAAGTCTTCTGGCGCAATCCTCACGTCGGCCTGACGATCGAAGTGGAAAACGACGCCGGCGCGACGGAGCTATGGGAGATCGAGGGCGGCGCCTGGAACACCGTGCAGCGGCGCGGAGTCACGTCGCAGACCGTAGCAATCGGCGACATGATCAGGGTCGCCGGCAACCCAGCTACCCGCGGTGTGAAGGCCATCTGGACATCCCACATGCAGGTACCGAGTGGCGAAGAGTTCACGATTTCCGACCGCCCCGATCCGCCCCGCTGGACCGAACCGTCATCGCCGCCGACTGAGGTCTCCGCCGGCGCTACCGTGGCGGACGCAGAAGCCCCGAACGGCATATTCCGGGTCTGGAGTTCCGTACGCGGGTTTGGCGGTGGCATCGAGCCGCCCATACTCACGGCAGAGGCACAGGCGCTGAAAGACCGGTGGGATCAGGCCGTGGACGATCCGGGACTGCGCTGCGATGCGCCGGGAATGCCCAACGCGATCCTCAATCCCTATCCGATTCAGTTCATCGACGAGGGCGACCGCATCCGCCTCCTGATCGAGGAGTGGGACGGCAATCGGGTGATCTACATGGATCCCGCGTCGACGCCGGCGGACCCGCCCGTCGATCGTCTCGGCCACTCCGTCGGCCGATGGGAAGGAAACACGCTGGTGGTCGAAATTGACCACCTGTCATGGCCTTACCTCGATGCGCAGGGTACGCCCATGAGCGATGCCGTCACCATGGTCGAGCAATTCATACTTAGCGATGACGAGACGCGTATGAGTTATAAGGTCTCCGTCACCGATCCCGTGTACCTGACCGCACCCGCCGTATGGCAGAGATCCTACGCCTGGGTGCCGGGCGCCGAAGTCAAGCCCTTCGACTGCACGCTCAGGGAAACGGGCCGGAGCGTCTACGAAAACTGACTGTTTGCGGAGAAGCATTCGTCGCAAACTGCAGCGTGCATTGCGCAACTTTGCCGTGCGCTTCGAATATCCAGAATCACGGCATGTACCTGTCGATATCCAAAGCCCCATGGAACACGCCAAGCACATCGATCCGATCCGATTCATCGCGTCGGAGGTAGGCGATTCGATAATGGCCATAGAGCAACACGCGAATTTCTCCTTCTTCCACAGTACGGTAGCGATAGCCGATATCGGGAAAGTCTCCAAGAACTTGCGCCTTATCGTAAATGCCGTTTACAACCCTGGCAGCGGCGTCGGGATTCTCCTGTGCGATGTAATCGAAGATGTCATGTAACCACTGTTCCGATTCGTGCGTCCACCTCAGCCGCGCCATAACCTGATCCGCCGCGCTAATTCCCTGTCATCGATCACCCGATCGGCCCGGACATCCTCCATCCCTCTCGCAATCATCCGGTCGAAAGTCAGTGCCCGCATGATTTCCTCGTAGGATGCGTCCTCCGGTTGGGTCTCAACTACCTTTCTCATCAGTTCCTTTGCTGTGGACATGCTCGGTTCCTCTGTTGAGATTCTGCACTCGTGCTATCACCTTCGCGTTCGGCAGAGAATGGCTCGTCGACGTCGACGAGAGCATCCATCCAGAACTGCCCTGCTCCGCGAAACCATGCGGATATGATGAAGCATATGCCATGCCGAGCTTGGCCGAAACCCAGATGGCTATGGCGCAGCGACAATTCAGCGGGGATGGTCCACCCGGCAGGGGGTCGGGTCCCAGCCGCTGCCGTCGTCCACCTGCCTGAAGTGGTTCGTGACCGCGTAGGGTCGCGTCAGGTTGGCGGGGTCCGTGACGATGCTGGTGACGACCATCCAGCGATCGCCGTTGGGCTCGGTGAAGACGTCGAAGTGCTCTTCAAGTACCGCATCGCCGCTGTACGGCACGCCGTTCTTGCGCAGGTAGCCCGGCAGCATGTTGGTGGTGGTGACCTTGAGGTAACGGGCATCCTCGGCGCTGGATTGACTCAACCAGGACGCCGCCGAGTGTCCCTGCCATGAGGGCGGCCCGGCTTCGGTTTCGTCGAAGTGCAGCAGCCGGGTCTGCGTACCGGAGTCGATGTCGATCTGCAGCGTTTCGTCGTCGGCCCACTGGATGTGCAGCCGCCCCGGCAGGCGCATGATGGAGGCAGCGCCGTAACCCCGGCATTCGTTCCCGGCGTCGTCGCCGGGGTTCCAGGCATCGGCGTACTCGCGCGACTCGCCTGTCAACGGCAACATGCTGTAGTTGCCCTTCGGCGGCATCAGCATGCGCAGGTGCCAGTACTCGCTGACCACGGAAACCCAGTACCCCGTCAGGTCCTGGGCGGCGGCTTCGCGTCCGCTGCGGGGGTCGGGGGGTGGTGGAGGCCGGTCGAAGAACTGGGCAAGCGCATCGCTCGCACTGCCCAGCGTCAGGGTCAGGACGAGCAGGCAAACGGCGCCTTGCATTGAGCCACCCTGTGAACGGCCGGACATGGCCCGCTAGCGGACCCGGCCGCGCCAGGACCACCCGTCGCTGGGGCGCGTGACCTCGTGCAACAGCAGCCTGTTGTACCCGGAATCCCGCGGCGGAAGGCCGCTGGCCACGATCTGCTGACCGGGCAGCAACGTCGTTCGGGTCAGCCGCGCCTCGGACAACTGGTTGATGGAGGCCCACTCCAGCACCCAGGTTTCCACGCTCCCGTCGGCGCCGGTGACATCGACGCGAAGAAACGAATGCGGGTTGCGCCACACGAGTTCCTTGACCACCCCCTGGATCTCGATGGGATCGGAATCTTCGTCGTACGTGGCCTGGAACGAATGGTGCGTCCAGCCGGCGCTCGAAACCGCCAGCGCGGCAGCACCGCCGAGCAGTGTCCTCACATGCACTTGCGTCATCGGATCTCTCCTCGGTTATCTCGCCAGGCTGTCGTAGGCAGCCCCGACGAACATGTCGGTGGTCCAGTCCCCGCTGTCGCTGCCATAGCGGGCATCGTATCCCCACGTGGGCCCGGCGGCGATGATCGTCTCCCGCGTCATCCCGCTGTCGATCATGGCCAGGATCCGGTCGCGGATCACGCTCACCATGTCACGGTAGTAGGCGACTTCCGCGTAGTCGGCGATGCGTCCCCGTCCGGGCACCACGAGCGTGCCGCCGGAGGAGTTCTCCGCCGGTGCAACGATGCTGATCAGGTAGTTCAGCGCATCCACAAGCGCCTGAATGCCACCGCCCGTGTCCGGGTCGATCCGCGGGAAGCGGGTCAGGTCGAGCAGATCGCCGGCGCTGACCACGTCGGACTTTCGAAACAGCACCACGCTGTTGGAATCGCTGGTGCCCGGCCGATGGGTAATGACCACGGGTTCGTCGTTGAAGTGCAGCCGCTTCCATGGCGTGGAATAGGTATTGTCCGGCCATCCGCCCTCCGGCAGGGGCTCGCCGCCGTCGGGAGGCACGATCATTCGGGCAAATACGCTGAGATAGGCGATGACCGACGCCTTGTCCCTGCCCAGCGCACCCTGGGGACCCTGGGCGTAAGTCTCGGCTCGCCAGGGAACCTGCTCCCCGGCTGCGGCGATCAAGTCGTTACCGCCGGTATGCTCCCGGGTGTGCGTGGTGTTGACGATGTACCGGATCGGGCCGTCGGAGATGGTGCGGATGGCCTCGAGCACTGCCTCGCTCATCGACTCGACCCCCGTATCCACCACCAGCACGCCGTCCTCGCCGGCCTGCACGGAGATGTTGGCGCCGGCGCCGAAAAGCGCAAACACATTACCCTGCACTGGCAGCACCTGAATCTCACCCGGCTCCGGCCCTCCCTCCAGTTCGACGCCCCATATGGGTTGGAGCCCGATCTCTTCCCCCTGCGGGCGCATGAACGGCGCGGCAGGGTCTGCGCCCGCCGGGTTGGTTTCCATGGCTGCCAGGTCGTCGACGTACCCGGGCAACATCGTGCTCGCGCCGCCGAGCTTCGCCTCGTAGGGCGTTTCGAACTCGTCGACCCGGTCCGGGTCCAGCCCGGGCAGCGGACTCTGCCCCGGGAGGAAATGGGATACCGAACCGCGGGGGACGACGGTTTCGGTTGCCTCCTCGCAGGGGTATGGGGCCATGGGACGTTCGGGAGAGTCCACCCACATGTTGGCACTGCGAATATAGGGCTCCGCCAGATAAATGGGGTCGTACATGATCGTGGTGGCCTGAAGATAGTCGCCGATGCGCCTCCATCGCGTGCGCACCGTCGTGCGGTCGCTGCGCATCAAGCCGGTGCGCCGGATATAGGCCTCCTTGAGGTGGGTGGTGGTGGTGACCAGGACATCGCCCTCCCACTCGCCCGTGGTGAACCCGCTCCAGGTGTGCGGGGCGTTGGCCGGCGGATGGGGACGGCCGTCCAGCCAGATGAAGGTTTCCTGTTGCTCCATCTGAATGTGTCCGCGATAGGCGATGATCTGTTGCGTGGCCCGGTCGACGATGGGCAGGAAACGGATCTGGGAAAGCGGGCCGTCCAGAGAGTAGTCCCACGCGTGGGGCCGGCACACCCACTCGGCCGTGTCGAATTCCTCGGCGGACCAGCTATGGGCGCGCCTGCGTCCGTCGACGCTCAATGGAATACCGGCCGCATCGCCGGTGTCACCGCTGCCATCCTGGTCGCGGGGCAACGGAACCCACATGCCGGTGATATCCATCTGCGCAACGGCCGGTGCAGTCCCGAGCACGCAAAGCAGCGCCCAGATGGTCAGCAGTGCGATTTTCCTTCTCAACATGGCAGGTGGACTCAGCTAGTGAATTCCTTACCCGTTATGCATTATGTATGGTGACCGGCAATCCGAATTCCGATATGTCGCAGCATAAGCATCTCAGAATATGAACATTATTGCTGAAAGAAGTGTTGAGGATTGGTTTACTCTCCATGAAAAGATCGCAATTCTACTGTTTGCGATGACTGGTAGAGTCGGCCCGCACCGTGGTCGAATCGCTGTAGTAAACTCTGCCGCCACACGGGTGGGCATGCCACAGGGATGACAATGCATTACTCGAAGTTCGGATTCGCGGCCGCCGTACTGCTGTTTTCACTGCAAGGCGGCGCGCAGGTACCGGAGGACGGGCTGACGTCCCGCGAGCTCGGCATAAGCCTTGAATCACCGATTTCCCGTGTCGAACTGATCGAGCGCGGCGAAGCCGTATACAATTACTGGTGCAATACCTGCCACGGACCCGAGATGCTCAAGCCGGGTACCGCAGCGCTTGCAATCAAGTACCGCGGAGAACTCCCGGCCACGTTGACCGAGCGCACCGACATGGTGCCGGAATTCGTGGAACTGATGGTCCGCGAGGGTATCTCGATGATGCCGTTTTTCAGGCCGACGGAAATCAGCAATGCGGACCTCGATGCCGTGACCGCCTACCTCACACAAAATACCGGAGAACTATGATGGCAATACCCCCGGGCGTTAACGAACAGGACTTCCGGATAGCGCTCGGCGAATTCGAGAGCGCCGTGGGCAGCGACTGGGTATTCACCGAGGACGAGGACACGCGCCTGTACCGTGACGCCTACTCGCCGGTACAGAACGAGCCCGAAGAGATTCTGGTGTCCGCCGCCGTCGCGCCGGACAACACGGAGGAGGTCCAGCAGGTCGTTCGCACCGCCAATCGCTATCGCATTCCGATTTATCCGATCTCGACCGGCCGCAACCTCGGCTATGGCGGTTCCGCGCCCAACCTGTCCGGTAGTGTCGTGCTGGATCTCAAGCGCATGAATCGCGTAATCGAGGTCGACGACAAGCGCCACTACGCCATCGTCGAACCGGGCGTGTCGTACTTCGACCTGTATCGCTACATCCAGGACCGCAATCTGAAGGTCCTCATCGACTGCCCTGACCCGGGCTGGGGCAGCGTGGTCGGCAACGCGCTCGATCACGGGGTCGGCTATACGTGGGGCGCCTATCGCGACCATTTCATCTCGCACTGCGGCATGGAAGTGGTCCTGCCGGACGGCGAGCTGATGCGTACCGGCATGGGCGCGCTGCCCGGCGCCGACACCTGGGGCGAATACCGTTACGGTTTCGGTCCGCACGTCGATGGCCTGTTCTCCCAGGGCAACTTCGGCGTGGTCACGAAGATGGGGTTTCACCTGTTCCCGGAGCCGGAAGCCTATCTGAAGGGAACCGTGTCCGTACCGGCGCGGCGCGACATCATCGATCTTGTCGCGATCGTGAATCAGCTCGAACACGCCGGCCTGATCGGTATGCCGCGCTACAACACGCCGCTGACGGCGCATTTCTCCGAGCCCGAGGTCGCGGAGATTCTGAATCAGCCGTTCGCCCGTTCCGCGCAGGACCTCGAACGCTGGGCACAGGGCAACGACATGGCCTACTACCGCTGCGAACTCCAGTTCTACGGGCCCAGGGAAACCGTACGGGCCAACTGGAACTACGCACAGCGGCTGCTCGGCGATATCCCGGGCGCGAGATTCAGCCTCGATCATGAACTTCAGTGGCCTATCACGGCCGACGAAGTCGAGGGATTACACAAGGTGGCGCTCGGCATTCCGAACATGGAGATCTTCCGGCTGGGGACCCGGCCTGACGCCGACACGCTGGGCTGGGACGGCGAGATGTGGTTCGCACCGCTCATCCCGAAGTCGGGGGAAGCCGTTTTGGAAGCGCAGCAAGTCTTCACCGAAGCCTTCAGGGAAATGGGGATGCGGTCGTTCACCCACCCGGCTTCCACCCCGGCGACCTGGATGTACCGGGCGTTTATCTTCATCATGGGATTCCCGGTATCGCGGATCGACGTGGAGGCGAATCAGCGCCAGCGCGAGGCGTTTACGCACCTGGCGAACCTTGGCGCAGAGCGCGGCTGGGGCGAGTATCGAACGCCGCCGATCTTCCAGGACCTGATCATGGGGCACTACTCGTTCAACGATCACGCGTTGCGGCGGTTCAGCGAGACCCTGAAGGATGCAGTCGACCCGAACGGTATCATTTCCGCCGGCCGCGGCGGTATCTGGCCGAAGCACATTCGGGAGCGCAGCGCGTAGCCGCCGCCGAAGTGCCAGGACCTGGCAGTCCATTGCGAGAGTGCCCGGACACACTGAGTCGCAGTCCGTTGCAGACTACCTGGCGGGCCGCGACCTACACTGAAATCAGACCGACAAGGAGAGTCCAGATGCGATCTTCAATGCTTCTCACCATGCTGTTGGCAGCGCCCGCCACATTCGCCCAGTTCGGCGATCCTCCCAACGAACTGCAGCAGGCCGTGATGGACGCCATGCAGAGCGAGATCAGAACCGCGGAAGAGCGTGCGCGCGACCGCAACCGTCAACCTGCGCAGGTGCTCGATTTCTTCCGGTTCGAACCCGACATGACGGTGATCGAAATCCTCCCGGCGGGCGGCTGGTACACGAAGATCCTGGGACAATTGCTCGGGGATGAAGGCAAGCTCTACGTGACCCATCCGGCGCCGACGTTTTACAGCGATCTGTTCGCCGGCGTGACGGACCTGGCCGGCATGGAAGGCGTGGAAGAACTGGACTGGGGCACGATGGCCCCCGCGGACCGTACGCCATGGATCGCCTCGGGCCCCTGGGATGTCGAGCCCGTGGACATGGTGCTGACGTTCCGCAACTATCACAACTTCACCTACGACGCGCGCATGACCATCAACAAGTCGTCGTTCGACGCGCTGAAGCCGGGCGGACTGTATGGCATCGTCGATCACACGCGCCGGCACATGGAGCCCGACAACACTGAGAACGGCCGGCGCATGGACCCCGTGCTCGTCATCAAGGAAGTCCAGGACTCCGGTTTCGTCTTCGTCGACTACAGCACGCTGTTGCGGCGGCCCGATGACGAACTGCGGTTCGAGGTCGGCCGGCGTACGGTGACGGGAAACACGGACCGATTCGCGCTGCTGTTCATGAAACCGGAGTAATCCGCCCGCACGGACGGTCGACCGCAATCGACCGCGCCGGAAACAATGACCTGCCCTATTCCCTGCCCGCTTCGGCAATCATGACCAGCGAGGGCAGCAGGAACAGGATGAAGAGGCCCGAGAAGATCAGCCCGCCCAGCATGCTGACCACGAAGGGGACCAGGAACATCAGTATATCGCTTCGCTCATAGAGCAGCGGCGCCAGCGCCAGAACCGTCGTCAGGCTGGTCAGAAAGACTGCGCGGAAGCGATGCCGGGTGGCGGCCGATGCCGCGGCAATGGCAGGAAGCATCTCGTTCTCGCGGCGCAGGGTGTTGTATCGGTCCATCAGGACCAGCGCGTCATTCACGATCACGCCCGCAACACCGATCAGGCCGAACAGGGACATGAACCCATAGTCCCATCCCAGTATCCAGTGGCCGAAGACCGAACCGGCAAACGCGATCGGAACCCCGACGACCGCGATCAGGGGCTTCCAGTAACTCCTGAGAAACGCCGCGATGAGCACGTACATCGCAATCATCACCAGGGGGACGAGGACTCGCAGCGTGTCGAGCATGGATCTCTCTTCCCTGGCGCTGCCGTCCGGCTCGATGACCAGGCCGGGGTACATTGCGAGCAGGTCGGGTATCACGTTCTGATTGACTTGCCGCCTGGCCAGCAGCGGTGTCACCACCGCGGGGTCGGCCTCGCCGGTCACCCTTGCGGTCTGCTGCCCGTCGATACTGGTCAGCGCCGACAACTCCCGTCGCTCAACCAGGTTCGCCACGGTGGACAGCGGGATCTCGCCAACGCCTCCGGGCCTGAATATTCGTTCGTTGGCCAGTTCGCGAAGGCTTTGGCGCTGCTCCTCGGGGTATCTCACCACCACCTTGATTTCGTCGGCGCCGCGCTGAAGCCGCTGTACCACCGCTCCGTGGAAATTCGAGCGCAACTGCGCGCCGATCGATCCGGTCGTCAGGCCGGCGGCGTGCCCTTCCGGCGTGAGCTCGATTTCCAGGTGCCGTTTGCCCAGCGCCTGACTGTTCGCAACCGCATAGACACCCGGTACGTCTTGCATACCGGCAACCAGGTTGTTGGCGGCTTGCCGAAGAATCTCGGGATCGTCATGCTTTACGGCATAGGCAATTCCGGACACGGGCCGCGTGACTCCGGTGTAGTACCTGATGTTCGCAAGGTATGAGACGTCACCGACATTCTCGCGCAACTGACGCTGGACCTCCTGAATGGACGCCTGGCGCTCCGGTCTGTCGTTCAGGTGAACCACGACCGAAGCCTGGTGACTGTTGATGCGCGCCAGCGCCTGATTGGGCGGCGCGAAGAAACTGCCGGCCATGACGCTGATCGACTCGATCGGTGTTCCGGTGCTCTGGCCGTTGATCCGTTGCGCCGCATCCACGAATCGCTCTGCCGTGGCAAGAGTCGTTGCGAAGGGCGTTCCCACCGGTAGCGCCAAGTCCACCTGGAGGTCGTCGGACGCATTGATCATTTCATCGAAGTAGACGACCTGTACGGCTTCGCTGCGCATCAGCACCAGGGCAAAGACCACAATCACGGCGCCGCAGGTCGGCGCGAACCAGACGCGTTGCACCGACCAGGACACCGCCGGGACGACAATATTGTCCCGCATCGCGGCCAGCCGTTTCCGCACCCGGGCCTGAAAGTCGCTCAGCGGCGGGACGCTCCAATTCCTTTCGTGGGACAGGTGCGACGGCAGGATGAAGAAGGCTTCCACGAGCGAAACGACCAGCACGAAGAACGCCACGTACGGAAAGACACTGACCATCTGAACCCTGATCGGGGTGACGAACAGGAACGGCAGGAAGGCGAGAATCGTCGTCACGGCGCCGATGGTAATCGGCCCGACCATGGCTCGCGCTCCCGAAACTGCCGCCTCCAGTGCCCCCTTGCCGCGCTCCCGTTCCGCGGCAATGCTCTCGCCGACCACCACGGCATCGTCCACGACGATGCCCACCATCAGGAAGAAGGCAAAGATCGTCCCGAGATTCAGCGTCATGCCCGTGGGAGCGAAGAAGATCAACGATCCCAGGAAGGACAGCGGAATGCCCACGGTGATCCAGACCGCGACGCGCAGGTCGAAGAACACGATGAGGCAAATGAAGACCAGAATGATCCCGATCACGGCATTCTGAACGATGAGCGAGATCCGCTCCACGGCATCGCCTGCGCGATCGTTCCACATTTCCACCGCGATACCGGCCGGGGCCGAATAACCGGCAAGCGAGTTCCTGATCTCCTCGCCCATCGCCACGATCGACTGCTGCTCCGCTGCGTCGACGCGGACGAACACCGCCGGATCGCCGTCCACCCGGGCAATGATGTCCTCGTCCACAAATCCGTCGCGGATGTCAGCCACATCGCCCAGCGTGAGCATTGTTCCGTCCATCCTGGCGATCAGCGGAATGTCCTCGAATTCTTCTCCGGTCTGCCGTTTCGCCACCGTATGCAGTACCAGGCCGCCCGAGTCCGTGCGCAGTTCCCCAAACGTCAGGTTGAGGGACGCGCGCTCCACGGCGTTGGAGATCTGGAGGATGGTGAGCGAATGCCGCCGCATCTCTTCCTCGCTCAATTCGATGGTAATCTCGCGATCCCTCGTACCGAGCAGCGCCACCTGGGACACGGATGGCAACTCCAGCAGGTGCACGCGCAGATCCTCGGCCGCGAGCCGCAATTCGTCCTCCGTGGCCGATGCGGACGACACCGCGAGTGTCATGACCTCGATGTCGAGCCTGTCGTACTGGACTTCCGGTTGTTCGGCCGTCAGCGGCGGGAAATTCTCGATGCGGTCCACCGCACTCTGTACGTCGTCCAGAACCGCGTCGGCATTCGCGAAGGTTGCCAGCTCGACCCTGATCTCTCCCCGGCCTTCGTACGCCGTCGCTACAACGCGCTCCACGCCCGGCAGACCGACCACGTTCTCCTCTACCCGGCGTACGATGTCCTCCTCGACCTCCCTGGGAGAGGAGCCGGGAGAGACAACCGTCACCGATACGGATCTCAGATCGAGATCCGGATAACTCTGAACCGGAAGATTGCGTCCGGCAATCAAGCCGCCGACGATAAAGAACGCCATGAGCAGATTGGCGGCGATCGGATTCCCGGCGAAATATGCAATCGGCCCTGATCTCACGGCAGCTCCTTGAATTTCAACTTTCTGGTCGCGCAGGCGGTCTGGCTGGCAGGGCGGAGTATTTCTTGCCCCACATTTGAGTGGGGGCTAGGGCCCGCTTTCCATCACTTCGACCTGCAGTCCCTCTCGCGCGCCGGGCAACGTGCCGACGACGACCCCCTCTCCACTGTCGAATGCCTCGACCACCAGGCCCGCACTCGTGCGCCCGATCGCCCGTGGCGCAACGGAACTCAGGGCGCCATCGCTGACGATCCAGACCGTATCCCTTTCCTGCAGGACGGCTTCGGGCAGCACATACACGTTTTCGAACGCGGGCCCGTCGATTTCGACCGCCACGAACGTGTTCGGAAGGGGCAGCGACTCCGTCGGCTGATCGCCCGAAAACTCGAAGAACACCGATGCCAGGCGCGTCTGCGGCGCGAGTACGGAGGAAACTCGCACGATTTCCGCGTCGTATACGGCCGAATCCGCATAAACTCGAGCGGTGCGCCCGATTGCCGGCTCCAGGTAGTCCAGGTCGTCCAGGCTGACCGGTGCGTCAACCTCCAGGTCGTCGGGCCGATAAACAACGCCCATGATCGCCTGGGCGTCGACATACTCCTGGGGACCGACCAACTCCCCGACACTCGTATCGGCCGCGATGACCCGCACATCGTACGGAAGCGAAATTTCGGTTCGGCTGAGTTCAAGCTCGGCCAGCCCCAACGCCGCCCGGGCGCTCTCCAGTGCAGCCTGCGCCGCACTACCGCCCTGGGCCGCCACTCTGGCTTCGGCCTCGGCGACCAGGCCTTGAGCCGCCGCGACCTGTAGTTCGTACTTTGCCGGATCAATCCTGACTATGGGTTCGTTCGCGGCGATCGTTCCCCCGTTGCTGAAGTTTGGCGATACCCAGCTTATGCGGCCCTCCACCTCGGACATCACCGACACGCGATCCTGCGCTTTCACCGTACCCGTCAGCTCGACCGCAAGCGACTGCGAGGTCGGTGTCGGCTGGATGACGTTGACAACAGGAGTCCCCGAGCCGCTCGCGACACCGGAACCGACGTCCAGTTCCACGCGAGTCGGAGCCCGCGCAAAGTACAGGGCGACAATCACCACGACCAGTATCAGGACTGGCTGTGCGTACCCGAGCCACTGGCGGCGGCCGGTGCTATCGGCTGGTTCGTTGGACATGTTGGTTTCCGGTGCCCGTTGGAGTGCAGAGTTTACGTTGTTGCAGTGTTTGTTCTTGCGTTTTGTGCATAACCGAGACCAATATCTCGCGCCTGCCCCAGAGAGAATACCCGCAACATCGGTTCGATAAAAGTCACCGGCTCGTTTTGCCATCGGCCGTTGTCTGCAGGATCACTACACACACTCAGTGCAGTGCGCCCGTTGGCAGGGTATCCGCGCTAGCGAAAATCCCTCGACTGCGTCGGCAGTTCTCCCAGCAGCCCGCTGTGATCGCTGAGCTGCCTGGCGACGATGTGCACCACGGCGCCCTCCCTTTGCACCTCGCCATGGACGCCCAGCAACGTCGCGCCCAGCAGAACCTGCCGCTGCCGTTCGGCTACCCGCTCCCACACCACCAGGTTCAGATACCCCGTCTCGTCCTCTATGGTCACGAAGATGACGCCGGAGGCGCTGGAGGGCCGTTGGCGCGTGATCACCAGGCCCGCGGCATGAACGGCGGCGCCATTGGGGGACTGCAGCACCTCGCCGGCGGGCTGCAAACCCACCGAGGTCAGCCGGTCCCTGAGCAACGCCAGGGGATGGCGGCGCAGACTGAGGCCCAGATGCTGGTAGTCGGCCAGGACTTCCTGACCTTCCGTCGGCGCCTTCAGCATGGGAATGCCCTCGGCGATGCGGGGTTGGCCGAGCAGCGGCGTCGGTTTCTCCACGCCGGCAGCATCCCAGTGGGCGCGGTGGCGGTTCCTTGCCAGCGACTCCAGTGCCCCGGCGCCGGCCAGCACGTCCAGTTCATGGTTGCCGAGCTGCGCCCGCTCCGCCAGTTCCGGCACGGATCCGAAAGCATTGCCGGGTTGAAAATCCCCGGATCGGGCGTCACTGTGCCGAACATTCCCGGACCGGGCGTTCACCAGCCGCTCGGCGGCATGCTCCGCCAGACCCTTGACCCGGTTCAATCCCAGCCGCAGCACCGGCCGGCCGGTCGCATCGCGCTCCAGCGTCGACTCCCAGTCGCTACAGTTGACATCCACCGGTCGGACTTCCACCCCATGCTCCCGGGCACAACGGACCAGTTGAGCAGGTGCGTAGAAGCCCATGGGCTGACTGTTGAGCAACGCACAGAAGAAGACCGCAGGCTCATGACACTTGAGCCAGGCGGAGACGTACGCCAGCAACGCGAAGCTCGCGGCATGGGACTCCGGGAAGCCATAGTCTCCAAACCCCTTGATCTGGTTGAAGATCCGCTCGGCGAATTCCGGCGAATAACCGCGCTCGGCCATGCCAGCCTTAAGAAGGCTTTCAAAGCCTTCCAGCCCTCCCCGCCGCTTCCAGGCCGCCATGGCCCGGCGCAGCCGATCCGCTTCGCCCGCCGTGAAACCCGCCGCCACCATGGCGATCTGCATGACCTGTTCCTGGAAAATGGGAACCCCCAGCGTTCGCTCCAGAACCTGCTCGATCTCCGGACTGGGATAGGAGACGGGATCCTCGCCGTTGCGCCGCCTGAGATAGGGATGGACCATGTCGCCCTGGATGGGCCCCGGCCTGACGATGGCCACTTCGATGACCAGGTCGTAATAGCACCGGGGCCTGAGGCGCGGCAGCATCGCCATCTGCGCCCGGGATTCGATCTGGAACACCCCCACCGTGCCGGCCTCGCAGATCATGTCGTAGACCGCCGGATCCTCCGCCGGAAGACTGGCCATGGTGTATTCGCGGCCGTAAAAACCGCGGATCAACTCGAAGCTGCGGCGAATCGCGCTCAACATCCCCAGCCCGAGCACGTCCACCTTGAGCAGCCCCAGATCCTCCAGATCGTCCTTGTCCCACTGGATGACCGTGCGGTCCTTCATGGCCGCGTTCTCGATGGGCACCAGCCGGCTCAGCAGCCCCTGCGAAATGACGAATCCCCCCACATGCTGGGAAAGGTGCCGGGGAAACCCCACCAGCTCACGAACCAGGCCGGCGAGGCGCCGGATGACGGGGGCCTGCGGGTCGAATCCCGCCTCGACGATCTGTTGCGCGGCGACCTGCGTGCCGTCCCACCACTGCACCGACCTGGCCAGAACGCCGACCTGCGCTTCTTCCATCCCCAGGGCCTTGCCCACGTCGCGGACCGCACTCCGGGTGCGATAACTGATGACCGTGGCGGCCAGCGCGGCGCGTTCGCGCGAGTACTTCCGGTAGATGTATTGAATCACCTCCTCGCGGCGCTGGTGCTCGAAATCCACGTCGATATCGGGCGGTTCGTTCCTCTCTTTCGAAATGAACCGCTCCATGAGCATTTCCATGCGCGCGGGATCCACTTCGGTGATGCCCAAGCAGTAGCAGACGGCCGAATTGGCCGCCGAACCGCGGCCCTGGCAGAGGATGCCCCGGCCGCGGGCGAACCGGACGATGTCGTGAACGGTGAGGAAATAGGCCTCGTAGCGAAGCTCGCCGATGAGCTTCAGTTCGTATTCGACCAGTTCCCTGACCTTCGCAGGCGCTCCGTCCGGCCAGCGCCAGCGCATGCCCTCTTCGGTGAGGTCGCGCAGATGGCTGGCGGGCGTGGCCCCCTCCGGAACCAGTTCGCGGGGATATTCATAGCGCAGTTCGTCCAGGGAAAAGTCGATGCGCTCGGCGACGGCCAGCGTTTCCTTCAACAGGCGCCCGGGATATATCCTGGCGAGTTCCCCGATGGGCCTCAGGTAGCGCTCGCCGTTGGAATAAAGCCCGAAGCCCATCTTCCGCAGCGGCTGCCCGAGGCGAATGGCGGTGAGCGTATCCTGCAGCCGCCGGCGCTCGCGGCAGTGCATGTGGACGTTGCCGCTGGCGAGCATCGGCAGACCCAGTCTTGCCGCAACGTGCCGCCATCGGGTCAACAAGGTCCGGTCCCTGCCCGTCATCAGCAGTTCCGCGGCCAGCCACAGGCGGCGGGAGAAACGTTCCTTGAGCCAGGCGCCTTCCCGCAGGACCGCCGCCGTCCCCGGCGACGCCCCCGGCAACCACAGGATCAGGCATTCCGAAGGCGCCAGATAGTGCTCGAAGTCTTCCCGGGTCAGGCAATAGGCACCCTTTTCGGCCGCCCTCCGCGCGTGGCTGATGAGCGCCGAAAGCGTTCCGTAGGCGGCGAGGTCCGGCGCCAGCACGACGGTCCCGATGCCTTCTTCCAGACGAAACTCGCTGCCGATGATGAGTTTCAGGGGCAACTCCTTCGCCGCCGTATGGGCCCGCACCACGCCGGCCAGGGAGCACTCGTCGGTCAGCGCCAGGGCCGCATAGCCCAGTTCGGCGGCCCGTTCCACCTGTTCGCGGGGATGGGACGCCCCGCGGAGAAAGGTGAAATTGCTCAGGCAGTGCAGTTCCGCATAACCGGGGGACTGCGCCGGGCCGGCGACCGCCGTGGAATCGGCAGTCGCCGCGACGGACCGGCGAGAGGTGCCGGCACCCGCATATCCTCGCGATATGCGGGCCGGCTCAACCGAAGATTCCATGCAGGTACCAATCGCCGCGGCCGGAGCAGCGGTCCCGAAACACCCACAGCCGCCTGCCCCGGCTGCTGCGGGCGACGTAGTAGTCCCGGCTGGTATCGAGCCCCTCCCACCAGCCGGCTTCAATCCGCTCCGGGCCGGACTCCAGCCGCAAACGCCCCCGCCCGCCATCGGCGGCCGCGACGCTGACCGGCGCGGACAGCAGCCACAGAGGCCGTTGCGGGCATCCGGGAACCGTCGCCTGACGGGCCGCCGGGCGCCGCCCGGCCGAAAGGCCGCCTCGGGTATCCGGGACCCTCCCCGCAGCCGCGGGCCCGGACCGCAAATCCTTCACCTTGCTCCAGGCCGCTTCGGGCCGATGATCCTCAGCCAGCCCGAGGCCATGGATATCCTCCGCGCTGAATCGCACCCGCAAGCGCGCGATCAACTCACCCAGGGTGGTCTTCGGGGGAATCTCCGGGCAAGCCGGAAACAACGTCGAATTCAATCCCTTCATGGGAGCGATCTTTCCCGTCCTCAGGCTCAGCGCGGTGACCGGGGCGGGCAGCGAGAGGGTTTCCAGCCGGCTCAGGAAAAGATCGGCGATCTTCCGCGGCTCATGGGTCGGTACAACCTGGCCGATACGCACCACCGTTGCCGGCCGGTGCAAGTGATGGAAGCCGTACCGGCAGCTTTCGATCTGTGCCTGATGCCTGTGGAGCGCTTCGGCCAGCCGAAGAATGAGTTTCCCCCCCGCCTCGGCGATGACCTGCGGCTCTGCCACCTCTTCCTGAAATTCCACGACGGAACTGAAACGCCGGTCCGGGCAAAACGCGGCCCTGAGATCCTGCTGCCGGCCCAGGGATCGGTCGAGATCGTCCAGGCAGCGCTGCCCCGTTCGCCGAACCAAGCCATCGCGGGGCAGCCGCAGGCAATCGCCCACCGTCCTCATGCCCATCTTTTTCAACAGCCGCCGAGTGGCTTGCGGCCATCCCGTCACGCGCAGCGGCAATGTACCCAGACGGCCGGACAATTGTTCTGCCGACAGCACATCCTCCCGGCCATCGCGAGCCAGCCAAAGCGCAGCCAGGGCCGTGGGCGCCGTGCAGAGGTGAGCCGTCAGCCGGCGCCGGCCCAGTTCCCTGTCGAGTGCCTTCCCGATCGAATCGAGGCCCCCCCACAACTTGAGGCTCCCGCCAACTTCCATGACCAGGGCCTCGGGCGGCTCCAGGCTCACCAGCGGCGTGATTCTCCGCATCCAATACGCCAGGGAGACGAGTTCCCGATCCTCGACTTCCGGCAGGTGAACCGCGATCCATAACCGTTTCGCCCGCGGCCTCGGCGAAAGCACGGGTTGCCGGGGTGGGGAAGTCTCCCCGGAACAAGGGGCTCTGAGCGGCTGGGCCATGGCGAGCTACAAGTCCGGGACATCCCGATGCGGGCCGGCAGTGCGCCTGCCGTGCTCCATATCGCCTGGATGCCGGTCTTCGAAACGGATCGAAACCGTGCCGGGGCGCCCGCCGCGGCACTTGAGTATCTCGATTCGGGTCTGCCCGCCGATGGCCGTGAGGCGCATCCTCAACACCGCGGGCGATCGCTGGTGCGAGGCATCCGGCGGCCGAAACAACACCGCCCAGCACTGCCCTGCTTCGGCGGCCAGTTGCAGCCTTCTCAGCGGGACCTGGTCCACGGAGCGCGCCCAGGCCAGAACGGCCGCACAGGAACCGAAGCGCAGAGCCTGCTCCATGGCCCACAGGACGTCCCGATTCCCCCGGGCACCGGTGCGATCGCGCACGACGAGCACCCGGTCCAGGTCGATCCCCTGGCTGTGCAGGGCCGGTGCATAGGGGATATGGGGCGGTGCGACCCAGACGATGCAGCCTGTGCCGCCACCCTCCCCCAGGCGCGCCAGAGCGGGCATCAACAGGCTGAGTTCGCCGATGCCGCAATGTTCCGTCAGGATCTCGGTCAGCCCTGTGGCCGGCCAGCCGCCGCCCGGCAAGTGGCGGTCCAGGGCCTCGAAGCCGGTGGGGCAGGTTCTCCAGGAAGCACTGTTCTCCCTCGCCCGCCAGACGAGGGGGTGATCGATGGGTTGTCCGACACGCTCCCGACCCCCGGGGTCAGCAGTGCTTTGCGCACGCGCCGTCGCGACGAACCTCGGTGAAGCACCCGGGCCGGTCACCAGTGCTCCTTCAACCGACTCAAACGGTATTGCGCATGACCCCGACCACGATGCCCTCGATGGCCATGTCCTGGGTCCTGAGATCCACCCGGATCGGATCGAAATCCGGGTTCTCCGGCATGAGCCACACCCGGTGTCCATCCTGTCGATAGCGTTTCACGGTGACTTCGTCTTCCAGGCGGGCCACCACGATTTGCCCGTTCCTGATATCCACCGAACGCCGCACCGCCACGAAGTCGCCGTCCAGGATGCCCGCATCCCGCATGCTCATGCCGTGTATCCGGAGCAGGAAGTGGGGTTCCGACCTGAAAAAGGCCGGATCGATCCGGTAGCGGGCCTCGATATGCTCCTCGGCCAGCATGGGCGCGCCGGCCGCAACCCGGCCTACCATGGGCAGCCCCATTTGCCCGGGCAGGGGGTCCCGCAAGCGAATTCCCCGGGAAATACCCGGCAACAGTTCGATGACCCCCTTGCGCTCCAGGGCCCGCAAGTGTTCCTCGGCCGCATTCACCGAACGGAAGCCCAGTTCCCGGGCAATTTCCGCACGCGTGGGCGGCATATTCGATTCAGAGATAACTCTTTGAATCAAAGAGAGAATTTCCTTTTGTCGCGCAGTCAGTCCGTGCATGATAATCACTGTATATAAGCACACTGACTGGTATTGTATACAGTGATACGGAAAAATCAAACCCGCGCAAATACGTACCTATAACCCGATTGCAATCAAACGTGCTTTGGGAAATAATGCGACGGTCTTTTCAATGTTCACTCAGGGGATAGTCTATGGGCAGAAAACTCCAGCTTGGCGCGCTTTTGGCCGTCTTGACATTAGCCGGCGGATGCACGCCAGCGTATTACGCATTGGAGGCGCAGTTAGCCGAGATTCGTGCGGTCGCCGAAGCTGCGCAGTCCGCAGCGGAACAAGCAGCAGCCAGTCAGCCAGATAGTGGGGCCGAGCAGGCAGCGGCACAAGCTCAGGCTGCGGCAAACGAAGCACTTGCGGCTGCCAGTGCCGCTCAGGCCGGCATCGATGCCACCAACGAGCGCATGGACCGCATGTTCGAGGAAGCGCAAGCCAAATAACTCATTGGGCCGGCCATGACCGTGGCCGGCCACAATCTGGCTTGGCCAGAACGCTTGTACGGGGCGCGCTTACTCCGGATTTCGATCTGCGACGCTGACCGGCGACACGAATTCCGGAATGCCCCGTGATCTCTCTACGGCGAGTTCCGCAAGCTCCCAGTCAAAGCTTGCATCTTGCCCTTCTTCCGTAGCCGCGACGAAAGCGCGGGTCAACTGGGTCATCGCCCAGGCATCATCCACCCTTTCCTCCTCCAACGGCGGATGGGCCTCAAGATAGAAGCCGTTTTCACTCCACGCCAGCTTGTAGGGCTGATTGACGATATGCACGGGTGTGCCGATGGGCACGGTCCCGAACAGCCCCTCAATGTCTTCCGGAAACATGCGAATGCACCCGTGCGTCACCCGCATGCCCAGCCCCGACGGCCTGTTCGTTCCGTGAATCAGGTAACCCGGGATGCTGAGCCGCATCGCATGATCGCCCAGCGGATTGTCGGGCCCCGGAGGCACGACACGGGGCAGGAAATCGCCCGCCTCCGCGTGCTCCTGGCGAATGGACTCCGGCGGATACCAGGCCGGATTCTCGGCCTTGGCAATGATCTCGGCGCGCCCCAAGGGCGTTTGCCATTCCTGGCGTCCGATGCTGACCGGATGGGTAATGACACGGTCGGGATCATCCGCCGGGTAATAGTAGAGCCGCAGTTCCGGCAGGTTGATCACCACACCCTGGCGGGGGGCGCCGGGAAGCACGAACTGGGTCGGCAGGACGATCTGCGTGCCCTCACCGGGCAACCATGGATCGACGTCCGGATTGGCCTGCTTCATTTCCTCGAAGCCGAGGTTGTACCGCCTGGCCAGCTTGACGAAGGTATCCTCATACTTCGCAGTGATGATCTGCGTCGTACCGACCAGGTTGCTTTCGGCGTCGAGCGCCAATTCCAGCGCGCCCGATCCGGCGAACGGAATCAAAACCAGCAACAGCAGGCTAGTGGTCTTCCTCATCTGGGACCTCATTATAACTGAATATGTGAATTGGTATGGGCTGAACCCGGGAATTCAATACCTGACCAGCGAGGCGCCCCAGGTGAAACCGCCGCCGAAGGCTTCCATTAGAACCAAGTCCCCCGGCTGAATCCGCCCGTCGCGCACCGCCGTATCGAATGCCAGCGGGATGGATGCCGCCGACGTGTTGCCATGATCCCTGACCGTCAGCACCACCCGTTCCATGGGCAATCCAAGGCGTCTGGCGGTAGCAGTGATAATGCGCAGGTTTGCCTGGTGCGGGACAAACCAGTCGATCTGGCCCTGCTCAAGTCCATTGTCGGCAAGGACACGGTCCACCATTCGCCCCAGCGTGCGGACGGCCACCTTGAAAACTTCGTTGCCCTTCATGACCAGGGCGGCCGACCCCTCTTCCTTGACTCTGGAAACACCGGAATCGGCATAGAGCAGGTTTCGATAACGGCCGTCGGCGCCCAGGTCGGTATAAAGAATGCCGGCTTCTTCGGAGGCTTCAAGCACCACGGCGCCGGCGCCATCGCCGAACAACACGCAGGTTTCCCGGTCGGTCCAGTCGATGATCCGCGACATGACCTCTGCACCGCACACCAGCGCGCGGCTGGCCTGTCCCGCGCGAATGAACTTGTCCGCCACGCTCAACGAGTAGATGAATCCGCTGCAGGCGGCCTCGATGCTGAAGGCGGTTCCGGACATCCCCATGCGCTCCTGGAGCAGACAGGCGACATTGGGAAACACCAGGTCCGGCGTACATGTCCCCACCACCACGAGATCGATATCGGCCGGCGTCATTCCCGCGGCATCAAGCGCCGCCCGGCAGGCCTGTTCCGACAAGTCGCTGGTAGCCTGATCGTCTGCTGCCAGGTGTCTGCGCTCGATACCGGTGCGTGTCCGAATCCACTCGTCGGTGGTATCGATCATCTTCTCCAGATCGAAGTTTGTCAGCACCCTTTCGGGCAGATACGCCCCCGTTCCGGCTATGCGCGAGTACATTGTTCTTCCATGAGATTGGCGATCTGCACCGGAACTCCGTTGCGTGCTTCCGTTATTGCCCTGTTCACGGCAGTTTCGAACGCGATCTCGTCGGCGCCGCCGTGGCTCTTGATGACGATACCGTTCAACCCCACCAGGCTTGCGCCATTGTAACGGCGCGAATCCAGGCGTTCGCGCACCGCGTGCAGGGCCGTACTCGCAGCGACGCCCTGAACCTGGCGAAGCGGATTACGCCTGAACTCGTCGCTGAGGATCGTGGCGATAAAGCCGGCCACCCCTTCCATGGTCTTCAACGCGACATTGCCCACGAATCCGTCGCACACCACCACATCCGCCTTGCCGTTGAAGATGCCGTCACCCTCGATATAGCCCACGTAGTTGAGGTTACTGTGGCTCAACAGCTCCGCGGCCTCGCGTACGAGATCGTCGCCCTTGATGTCCTCGAGCCCGATGTTGAGCAGCGCAACCCGCGCAGCCCGGATATCGAGCATGCCTTCCGCAACAACGGTACCCATGATCGCAAACTGCAGCAGGTGCTGAGCCGTACAACCGATGTTGGCGCCCAGATCCAGCATGAAGGTATAGCCGCCCATGCCCGGCACGGCAGAGATGATGGCGGGCCGGTCAACGCCGGGCAGCGTCTTGAGAACGTAGCGGGCGGTCGCCATCAACGCACCGGTATTCCCCGAGCTGACGCAGGCATCCGCTTCACCCTTCCGCACTGCCTCGATGGCGAGACGCATGGAAGAATTCTTCTTCCTGCGCAGCGCGTCCGCAGGCGCCTCGTCCATTCCGACAACTTCGGTTGCCTCCAGGAACCGGAGCCGGCCGCCATAACGGTCGCCCCCTGCCCTTCTCGCGTGCTCCAGAGTATCCGGTAGACCGACCAGCAGAAAATCGGCCGAGTCGTCCGCCTCAAGCACCGACAGCGCGGCCGGCACGACGGCGTCCGGACCGCGGTCGCCGCTCATGGCGTCAAGCGCTATCGTTACCTTGGTCGACATTCATCCACTACCGGAGATGTGGAAGCGCCAGGAGTCGGGTATCGCGTCGGCCACCGGGTCGCACCCTGTAACAGCAATCGGCTCGGCGCGCAGGCCGGACAACGGTTAACGGGCCAAGCCAGGTACGGGCCTCCGGAACACGGCGCTATTCTTCCTGCACTTCGGGCTCGGGCACGTCCACGCGTTTGTGGCCTCGATAGAATCCCTCCGCGGTGACATGGTGCCGCTTGTGCAATTCACCCGAGGTGGGATCGATCGCCAGCGCGGCACCCTTCAACGCGTCATGGGACCGTCGCATGTCCCGTCTCGATCGGGTCTTTCGTCGTTGCTGAACAGCCATTACTCAGTTCTCCTCAGTGCTTTGCAAGCGGGGTAGTCGTTGAATCCTTGTCGCTCTCGTCTTCGGGCGGCTCGAGGCTCCGAACCAGCGCGCCACACTGCTCGAGGCGGGCATGCCGCGGGATCAGGGGCAGCGACATGATGAGTTCGTCCTCCACGAATCCAGCCGGCTGGAACCGGTCGCCGGCAAGTTCGACGGGCTCGTGGTCCTCCGGGATGCCCGCCGGTATCGAATCGCCTCCAACAATCACGAATGAAGCCCCGCGGGAAACCCGCTCCTCCATCGGTTCCAGGCAACGCTGGCACTGGAGAATGAAGCTTGCGTCGTATTCTAACCGCACGGTGGTATATCCTGCTGTCCGTTGGCCAAATCCGAGTCCAACTCGTACACTTCCATGCTCCGAGTGCAATAGCTCGCGAAACCGTGTCAATCGCTCGAATTCGATTTCGCCGGCAATCCGAGCCTGGCGTTGACCGAGTGATTCGAGGGCATTCAAGCTGTACCAAGCGTACAACGAGAGAGGCATAAGCGATTAATGATAGGTAGGCGATTTTCGACTGTCAAAAGCAGGCGAGTAACATCCTGATGCCGCGCCTGATCCTCGGGTCCAGTTCGGTGCACCGGAGCCATCTCCTCGGCCGCCTGCACCTGGAATTCGACATCCTCTCCCCCGACGTGGACGAATCCGCCCTTCCGGGCGAACATGCCCGCGATCTGGCCATCCGGCTCGCCGGGGCCAAGATCGACCGGATCTGCCGATCCGCCGATGTCGCCGATGCGGTCGTCATCGGCGCAGACCAGACGGCTGCGGCCAACGGGCGGCTGCTCAGGAAGCCCGGCGACCGCAGCACGGCCGTGCGCCAACTCATGGACTGTGCAGGCAAGACCGTCTCCTTCCATACCGCCTGCGTGGTCCTGGACGGGCCTACGGGCCGCCGCTTCGAAGGCATCGACAGGACCCGCGTGCGGTTTCTGCACCTCGAGCGCCCGCGGGTCGAGCGCTACGTGGAGATCGAGCGTCCCTACTCCTGTACCGGCGGATTCCAGGCCGAGGGTCTCGGGATCACGCTTTTCGAATCCATCGAATCGACCGATCCCACCGCACTTCTGGGACTGCCCCTGGTCTGGCTCTGCGGCGTGCTCAGGGAGACCGGTCTCGATCCGCTGGGGCCGGACCGGGCCGTTCCAGCAAGCCCAGGATAGCGGTCAGTTCCTGCGGCAGCGGCGAACTGATCGCAAACGCCTCGCCGGAACCCGGCCAGTCGAACGCCAGCGCGTGCGCGTGCAGAAACATCCGTTTCAGGCCCTGCGCCAGCAAGTCGGCATTGAACTTCGGATCGCCGTATCGCGGGTCTCCCGCCAACGGATGGCCGGCGTGAGCCGCGTGAACGCGAATCTGATGGGTACGGCCCGTCCCGAGCGAGACTTCCACCAGCGTCGCCCGGTCGCCGAGGCGTTCGACGGCACGGAACCAGCTCAGGGCACGCTTTCCCGCCGGATCGACCCGGACGACGCTCTCGCCCCCGCGGCGCCGGGTGCTCAAACCAGCGTCCACCCTGGAAACCCCTCGTGGCCAGCGCCCCCGCACCAGGGCCAGGTAGCGCTTGCCCATGCCGCCGGTGCGCAGCAACTCGTGCAACTGCCGCAGCGCGGCACGCCGCTTCGCCACCAGCAGACAACCCGAGGTGCCGCGGTCCAGGCGGTGCACCAGGTCCGCCGCGCGCAGTTCCGGCGAGAGGCTCCGCAGGGCCTCGATGCAACCGAAATCGACGCCGGTGCCTGCATGCACGGGCATGCCGGCCGGCTTGTCCAGCACCAGGATCCTGCGATCCTCGTACAGGATCCTGTCCGCCAGCCAGCGGACGCGGTTCGAAGCAACCTCCGCCGGCCTTGAGCCGCGCCGGGATACCGGTGGCACGCGGACGCGATCGCCCTCCTTGAGGCGATAGCCGGCACGTACCCTGCCGCTGTTCACCCGCACCTGCCCCGAACGGATCAATCGGTAGACATGGCTGCGGGGAACCCCGGAGAGAGCGCCGAGAAGGAAGTTGTCCAGTCGTTGACCCACCGAACCCGCGTCAATGTCTCGGTAGTGGGCGGGTGGACGAGTGGCGGTCTGCTTCATCGAATTCGGCTTCAGGGGGCTATGATATAGTACGCGACGCGACCCGGCGGCGCTGAAGCGCCGAGAAGGGGGTCCAGGCAATGGGGCGTGCCGGAAGGCACGCCAGCAATTACGGTTAATTTCGGCGGGTCCCGCAAGGATTGGCCCGCGGTTGTGTCCAGGCGATCGCGTTCTGTTCAGGATACGCTCCGAAGCGGGTCCATGTGTTTGACAAGCGGAACGTCGAGTCGCTGAGCTAGTTAGTGAAACAGTTTCCTGCCCGAATTTCCCGCCGGCAACCTGACGCGTGCGCCGGCTCAATCGCCATTGGAGGGCCCGCTTCCTCCCACGGATCACGGGTCGGCGCATCGCCTGTATTCCCCGGATCCGTCCAAGCGGAAATCCGCCCCCGGCGACATCCAGCCTGCTTCCACGGCAATGTCCGTGCGGCAGGCGGGCTCGAACACCTCAGTGCCGCCGCCTGGCAGACCGCGTTGCCGAACTCACGAGGGTTCGCCACCAACGGATCGAAACATCATGAAGCGAATGCTGGTAAATGCAACTCAGGAAGAAGAGTTGCGCGTGGCCATCGTGGATGGCCAGAGACTGTACGACCTTGACATAGAGGTACCTACAAGAGAACAACGCAAGTCCAACATCTACAAGGGGCGCATTACCCGGCTGGAACCCAGCCTCGAGGCCGCCTTTGTAGACTACGGCGCCGCCCGCCACGGGTTCCTGCCTCTGAAGGAGGTCTCCAGGGAATATTTCCTCAGCGAACCCGCCGAGGGCGAGCGGGTCCACATCAAGGACGTCCTGAAGGAAAACCAGGACATCGTCGTCCAGGTGGAGAAGGAGGAACGCGGCAACAAGGGCGCCGCCCTGACCACCTTCGTCAGCCTGGCGGGCCGGTTCCTCGTACTGATGCCCAACAACCCCCGCGCGGGAGGCGTATCCCGGCGAATCACCGGCGAGGGCCGGGACTCGGTGCGCAAGGCGCTGGAAGAGTTGCAGCCCCCGGAGGAGATGGGCTGTATCGTCCGCACCGCAGGTGTGGGCAGAAGCATCGAGGAACTGCGCTGGGACCTGGACTACCTGCTGAATGTCTGGGAAGCGATCAAGCAGGTGGTGGTCAGCCGGCCGTCGCCGTTCCTGATCTACCAGGAGGGCAACGCCATCGTGCGCGCCATCCGCGACCATTTCTCCAAGGAAATCGGCGAGATCCTCGTCGACCGTGAAGACATCTACGAGCAGGCCCGCGAATTCATGGAACAGGTGATGCCGCATAACCTGCGCAAGCTCAAGCACTACGACAACGCGCCCGTGCCGCTGTTTGCGCGATTCCAGATCGAGAGCCAGATCGAGTCGGCGTTCGCGCATACGGTCACGCTGCCATCCGGCGGAAGCATCGTCATCGATCACGCCGAGGCGCTGACGGCGATCGACATCAACTCCGCCCGCGCGACCAAGGGCGAGGATATCGAGTCCACGGCGCTGAATACCAATCTGGAGGCGGCCGAAGAGGTCGGACGCCAACTGCGAATTCGCGACCTGGGCGGTCTGATCGTGATCGATTTCATCGACATGAGCGCCCACAAGCACCAGCGGGAGGTGGAAGGCCGTTTGCGGGCAGTGGTCAAGCTGGACCGGGCCCGCATCCAGATCGGCCGCATCTCGCGTTTCGGCCTGCTGGAGATGTCGCGGCAGCGATTGCGCCCATCCCTGGAGGAGTCGACACAGTCCGTGTGCGGGCGCTGCAACGGGATCGGACATGTGCGAAGCGTTGAATCGCTGGCGCTGGCGACCCTGCGCCTTGTCGGCGAGGAAGCTCGCAAGGAGCGCACTTCGAGGGTCGTCGCGCAGTTGCCGGTCGAAGTGAGCAACTACGTGCTCAACGAGAAACGGGACTGGATCAACCGGATCCAGCAAAGCAACAACGTGGATATCGTGCTCGTTGGCGACCGGTCTCTCGAGACCCCCAACTACACCATCACACGCCTGCGGGACGACGAAGCCGGTCAGCCGGAGCATGCCGTGTCCAGCTACAAGCTGATGGAGTCGAAGCAGGACCCATCGGACACCTACCGCAAACCGCCCAAGCATCCCAAACCCGAAAAGGCCGCTGTTGCGGGCGTTGTGCATCGCAAACCCGCGCCGAAACCCGCCAAGCGCAAGGCGAGTTCGAAACCCCGGCCCACCGGTTTGTGGCGCCGCCTGTTCGGATGGATGCTGCCCGAACCCGGGAAGCAGCGTCGCTCCGGTTCGAAACGATCCCGCAAGCGCAGTTCCCGCGGCGGCAAGCGTCAGGACCGCCGCCCGCGGCGGCCGAAGCGATCGCGCGGGCCGGCGAAGGGCCGGTCCGGCGGCACCTCCGACGGCGGCAGGAAGAAAGCCCGGGGCGGCGGCAATCCGGAAGAACGCCGCAGCCGGCGATCCCGCAGGAGACGATCTTCGGGCGGTCGAAAGAGCGCACAGAAAAAGGCCGACAAGCAGCGCGGGCCGGAGCGCAAGGACAAGCAGAAGCCGGCACCGAAATCGCCACCGGCCGGATCCGGGAAGCCCGCAGCGCCACCGCCGGCCGCCGGTCAGGAATAGTCAGTCCATTGAATCCGGACTGTCACGTCCGGGTCACGAGGGAGTCACACCAAACGGGCGCCCATCGGGTCCCGGCTATTGCGACAGCCAGACGATGAACCGTTCGTTCATTTCATCGGCGTTGTCGCTCCACCAGTTCCAGTCATTTCGCAAGGCGCGTTGTGTATGCTCCGGCGTGTTGGGCATGTGCGGCCGCATCTCCACCCCGGTCTCCAGGTGCGTCGACACCAGCGCCTCCGCGGACCTGCGCACCGGGCTGTAGGCAATGTACCGAGTAATCCTGGCCATGGAGGCCGGCCGCGCGACAAAGTGCACGAACTCAAGCGCCTCGGCCAGCCGGGGCGTCCCGGCCACGATGCCCATGGGACCCGAATCGAGGACCTGCCCGTCCCAGACAATCACGAACGGTTGATCCTCCAGCACCTGGGCATTGAAGATTCGCCCGTTGTACGCCGTACTCATGACGACCTCGCCGTCGGCGAGCATCTGCGGCGGCTGGGCCCCCGCTTCCCACCAGACGATCCGGTCCTTGATGGTATCGAGCTTGCGGAATGCCCGGGCCAGACCCTCCTCCGTGTCCAGCACGGCGTAAACGACTTCGATCGCCACACCGTCGGCCATGAGCGCGAATTCCAGGTTCACCTGCGGCGAGCGGCGCATGCCCCGCCTGCCCGGAAAACGTTCCAGGTCGAAGAAATCGTTGATCGTTTCCGGCTTCTCGCCGGTGATAACGTCAGAGTTGTATGCGTACACCGTGGAGTAGAAGAGCGTTCCGGCGCCGCACTCGCTGAGCGTTTCCGGATAGTAGTCCTCCTCGGGGCTGGACCCGTCCGCGCCCGGCGGCAGGTCCGCGTAATCGATGAGCTCCAACAGGCCCTCGTCGCAACCGCGAACGGCGTCGGCCAGTTCCAGGTCCACCACGTCCCAGTACACGGCCCCCGACTCGACCTGCGCGCGAATCTGGGCGAGGCCTCCGTTGTAGGCCTCGAGCCGGATTTCAATCCCGGTCTCTTCCGTAAACGGCTTGTGGTACGCCTCCTCGCTGGCCCGGGCGTAGGAGCCGCCCCAGGACACTACGGTGATGGACTGTGCCGGCAATGGGGCGCTCAGGAAACAAAGCGCCAATGCCGCTGTCATTGATGCAAACGGACGCGGGAACGGATACTTCATGGTCTAATTTCCTCTTCAGGGGCCGTTGCCGCGGCCCGCAGGTACGATACGCGCCTACCTCTGAAGGTACGCAAGCAAGCCCAGAGACGCCTCTTCGACGAGGTCGAGTACGTACTCGAAACCCGTCGCACCGCCATAGTAGGGATCCGGCACGCTGTCGCGTCCCGCCTCCGGCGCGAATTCCAGGAACAACCGGATACGGGATCGATACTCGGGCGGGCTGATTCCCGACAGCATCCGGAAATTGTCCTCATCCATGGCCAGCACCAGGTCGAACGCGGAGAAATCCGCGGTGCTCACCCGTCGCGCCCTCTGGTCGGTGAGGTCGATCCCGCGCCGGGCAGCGGCGCGGCAGGCGCGATGGTCCGGCGGCTCGCCCACGTGGTAGGCGTGAGTGCCCGCCGAGTCCACATGCACGTTCAGATCCGGCGCACGCGTTTGCAGAGTCTGCCTGAAAACACCTTCCGCGGTGGGCGAACGGCAAATGTTCCCCATGCACACGAACAGGACCCGTGCTGTCGGCTCCGACTCACCCGACTTTGCCGCCGTGCCGGCGAATCTGCCGCGCTCGCCCGCACGGCGATTATCTATGGGTCCCTTCACTTGACTGCCCGTCGCACGCACTCGGTCAATGAAATTTGCGCACAAGTCTTGGTTACTTCGCCGGTGGCGTCAAGAGCGGCGCAGACCTGTGCCCATGGGCTTGGATAGAATACGGTGAATGCGTCTCCGGCTCGCAATCCTCTGTCTCCTGCTCTGTCTGGCGAACGGCGAACAGATCGCCTTCGGCCACGGTGGCGTGGTGCTGGAAGAGGACCTCTGCGTCATCAACATCGGTTACCTCCAGGCGCACTTCAAGATCTATCTCCCCCAGGAACATCAGCGGCAGGAGTTCTGCGAAGACATTCCTTCCACCGGCGAAAGCCTGTTCGTCATGGAGTACCTCCATCCGGGACTGGATGAGGCGACCATCGACTTCCGCGTGATCAGGAATGTCACCGGACTGGGGCGTTTTGCGATGTGGGAGGATGTGGCCCGGATTGCCGATCTGGATGAAGTCACGGTTTTCTACCATGCGCCTGCCATCGTCCCGGGCGTTTACAGCGTGGTCCATCGCTTTGACGAACCCGGCGAGTTCATCGGCATCGTCACCGCGGCGCCAGGCGATGGAGGCGCGCCATACACCGTTGTATTTCCCTTCGAGGTGGGGTTCACCGGATTCGGAACATGGCCGCTCATCCTGATCGCCATCGCCGTCCTGCAACTGCACCTCTGGTATTCCGGCGGACGTTTACAACGCCGGTTCGGATGGGTGCGGCACCGCTTCGGATGGTTTCAGCGCCGATTCGGATGGCCGCAACGCCGGCTCGGATTGTTGCGGCGCCGGCTCGGACGCTTGAGCCCGTGGGGTATCGGCGCTGTCGCAATATTGGGGTGCGCGTTCTGGTTTGCCTCCGTGGCACAGGGAAACCAGGCCAACGGCCTGTCCGAAGCCGAATCCCGGATACCATCACGTGCCGGCCTCTCCGAAGCCGAATCCGGAATACCTTCGCGTTCCGGCTTCTCCGAAATCGAATCCCGGATAGCTTCGCGTGCCGGTCACTTTCAGGTGGCCGTTGCGCCCGACCTGGAACCGCTGGCCATCAACACGATCCACCGCTGGGTCGTGGAGGTACTGTCCGCCGAAGGCGCGCCGGCGCCGTCCGCGGAAATCACCGTCCGCGGCGGCATGCCGGCTCACGACCACGGATTGCCGACACGCCCGGAGGCGACCCGCTACCTCGGGGAAGGCCGTTACCTCATCGAGGGCATGCGCTTTCACATGGCCGGGTACTGGCAAGTGATCCTCGGCATCGAAACGGACGCGCACAACGACGAAGTCGTGATCCCCCTGGAGTTGTAGTGTCGCGCGCCGGATTCGCGAGCATCGCCATCGGCCTTGCTGTCGCGCTGGCTGGCGCGGCGTGGTACTCCCTGCGGCCGGCAGAACAGCCGGTCTGGACGGACCATGAGCTGGACATGATGGAATCGCTGTGGATCGCCAATCTGCCTCCCCTGCCTCCGGACCCATCCAATGCCGTCGCCGACGACCCCCGTGCCGCCCGATTCGGTCATCGCCTGTTCTTCGATCCCCGCCTCAGCGGCAACGGCGAATTCGCGTGCTCGAGTTGCCATCAACCGGAGCGCCGCTTCACCGACGGCCGTCTCATCGGCGCGGCGCTGGGCGAGTCGAAGCGCAATACGCCGAGCATCGTGGGCACGGCCTACAGTCCCTGGCTCTACTGGGACGGACGCAAGGACAGCCAATGGTCCCAGGCATTGTCGCCGCTTGAAGACCCCAACGAACAGGGCGGTAACCGGGTCGCTCTCGCCCGGCTCATCGCCGGCGATCCGGAGTACCGCCAAGCCTATACGGCGTTGTTCGGCACACTGCCCGATCTGTCGGATGCCGATCGGATTCCGGTCGCGGCAGGACCGATTCCCGGTACGTCGCTGGAAACCGACTGGAACGCGATGGATCCCGCCGACCGGGAGGCGATCACGCGCGTCTTCGTGAATATCGGCAAGGCCATCGCGGCCTACGAGCGGCTGCTCGTGCCCGGGCCGTCGCGGCTCGACCGCTACATCGAGGCGATCTCCCAGGGACATGCGTCGCAGGCCGGCAACATTCTGACTACTGAAGAGGCCACCGGATTGCGCCTGTTCATGGGCAAGGCCCGCTGCATCGAATGCCACAACGGGCCGCTGCTGACCAACAACGAATTTCACAACACGGGGATCATTTCCGCGGCGGGGAAGATTCCCGATCGGGGCCGAATCGACGGTATTCGCCTGGTGCGGAACGACCCCTTCAATTGCCTGAGCGACTTCAGCGACGACCCGGTGAAGGATTGCGCCGAGCTTCGTTTCGCCCGCACGGGGGCCGAGGTCGTGGGCGCGCTACGGACACCGTCGCTGCGTAACCTGCAAGGTACAGCGCCCTACTCGCACCAGGGGCAGATACCATCCCTGGAACAGATGATGCTGCACTACGATCGCGCACCGCTCTCCATGATCGGCCACAACGAGGCCAAGCCGCTGGGCCTGAGTCGGCGGGAACGCGCCCAGCTCGAAGCATTCCTCGCAACCCTGGACGCACTGCCGGCAACCGCTGCACAGTGGCTGGCCCCACCGGCCGAATCGGTGGCGGGTACCGGGAACCCGGCGACTCCGTGAAACTTGCCTGGGCAGGCGTTGCTTGCCATTGGCGGAGGGATGCACTGACCGGGACCCCGCCGACGCCCTGAATCCCGGGCCGGCCGTCAGGTTGCGCGCTGCGACAACAGACGGCGCACGGTGTGCAGGTCCTCCTCCGTATCCACGCCCCTGGGGGGGATTTCACAGGCCTGGGCAACAACAATCGGGATGCCGAGCCATAACGCGCGAAGCTGTTCCAGCCGCTCCTGCAGCTCCAGGCCGCAAGGCCCCGCCCCGGTGAATGCTCTCAGCGCCGCGACACGATAGCCGTACAGTCCCACATGGCGCATCGCATTCGCGACCGGCCCTTCGCCGCCGCGCGGCCAGGGAATTCGCGCGCGACTGAAGTACAGGGCCCTGGAACGCCTGTCCGTGACCACCTTGACCACGTTGGGATCGTCCCACTCGGCGAGATCCGCGATCGGCGTTGCAAGCGTCGCCATTCCCGCCTCGGGATCGCCATCCAGCAGCCCCGCAACCTGTGACACCAGCGCCGGCGGCAACAAGGGTTCATCGCCCTGGACGTTGACGACCACCCGCTCGTCGGGCCAGCCGAGGCGTCTCGCCACCTCCGCTATCCGGTCAGTACCGCTGGCGTGGGTGCTGTCGGTCATCTCCGCCCGGGCGCCGAAACGGCCGCACGCTTCGGCGATGCGCGTGTCATCGGTGGCCACGAGCACCTCCACCGCACCACAGGCCGCGGCAGCTTCGTAGACCCACTGGATCATCGGCCGGCCGCAGAGGTCGGCAAGCGGTTTGCCGGGAAGCCGCGCGGCGCCGTGGCGCGCCGGAATCACTACGGCGAAATCCACTGCCGCTCCTCGATGCGTTTCAGCACCCGGTCCATCAGTCCGGCGGAGGCCTCCGGCCGTAACGACAGCTTGATGGGGACGCACCACACGTCGTCATGGGCGATGCCCTCGCACTTGACCGCATCCTTTTCCGTCAACAGTACGGGCGCCGAATCGTCGAAGCGCAGATCGGCGGCGTCGATGGACGCATGATCGGGTAACGGATGCTCGATCACCTGCAGACCGGCCGCCGTCAACATGCGAAAAAACCGTTCCGGATGACCGATCGCCGCGACGGCGTGAACCGGCATCCCCCGAAACGACTCCAGCGATTTGAGGGCAATCCCCGTCAACTGGCGCACGTCCTGCACGCTCGGCTCTGCGCGAAAGTTTTCCCCGATATCTTCATCCGGTAACCAATTGCCCCCGTTGACCACCACGGCACCCGCTTTGGCGAGCCGGTCGCGTCCCTCCCGCAGGGGACCCGCCGGCAGGCACATCCCGTTGCCGAGGCCCCGCGCGCCGTCCACCACCACGATCTCCATGATCCGTCCCAGCGCGAGGTGCTGCAAGCCGTCGTCGGCCAGCAGGACGTCCACCTGCTCGCGGTCCAGGAGTGCCTGCGCGGCCTTCACTCGATTCGGGCCGACGCTGACGGGACAGTTCGCGGTACGCGCCAGCAACACGGCCTCGTCCCCGACCCGGGCCGGATCGCTGTCGCGATGGACCGCCTGCGGCCATGTCCCCGCTCGGCCCCGGTATCCGCGGCTGACGATGCCGACACTGAATCCCCGCTGCCGCAACTCCTCGGCCAGCCAGATGACCAGCGGCGTCTTGCCGGTACCGCCCACCGTGAGGTTTCCGACCACCACGACCGGCACGGGCAATTTCGTCACCGGCCTGATGCGCCAGCGGTACATCAGACGCCTGAGGCCGGCGATCCACCGGTAACAGACGCCAAGGGGCCACAGCAACCAGCGGCATGGACTTCGCCCATACCAGATCCGATCCATGACCCGCGACAGGCTCATCGGGGCGTGCACACATTCCGGAGAATCATTCGGGACCGTTCTGTCCGGAAAGCACGCCCACCGGGCCTCAGTCCGCGAACTGCATGCGATAGAGGCTGCTGTAGATACCGCCACGGTCCAGAAGCTCCGCGTGGGTGCCATGCTCCACTGCCTCGCCTTCCCGGAGCACGACGATCAAGTCTGCGTTTTCCACCGTGGACAGCCTGTGGGCGATGACGAGCGTCGTGCACCCGGTCATCAGCGACTCGAGTGCCCGCTGCACGATTCGCTCCGATTCGGTATCCAGCGCCGACGTGGCTTCGTCCAGTATCAGGACGGGCGCGTTCTTGAGCACCGCCCGGGCGATGGCCACGCGCTGCCGCTGCCCGCCGGAGAGCAGCATGCCGCGCTGCCCCACCGGCGTATCCAGCCCCTGGGGCAGTCCGGCAGCGAATTCGGTCACGAAGGCGGCCTCGGCTGCCGCCTCCACGGCCTCCCGCGGCGCATCCCCCAGCGCCCCAAGGGCAATATTGTGGGCAATGGTGTCGTCGAAGAGCAGCACATCCTGGCTGACAAGGCTCAGTTGACGGCGCAGGTCCCTGAGCCGATATTGCCGGATGTCCACACCGTCGAGCCGCACGTCACCTGCCTCCACATCGTAGAACCGGGGCAGCAAACCAACCAGCGTGCTCTTGCCGCTGCCGGACCGCCCGACGATCGCCACCGTGCTCCCCGCCGGAACCCGCAGACTGACGTCGTGCAGCACCCGGCCCTTGGCTTCGTCGTACGTGAAGCAGGCGCCGCGAAACTCCACGTCGCCCTGCGCGCGCTCCAACCGCCGCGTTCCGGTATCCGGCTCGCCGGGTTCATCCAGCGTCTCGAACAGCGTGATACCGGCGGCGATACCCCGTTGCAGGACAGCGTTGATGTTGACGAGCCGCTTCATGGGCGTGAGCATCATGCCCAGCGCAACCAGGAAGCCGATGAACACGGGGGCATCCAGTCCCTGCAGCAGCGTCTCCGAAAACGCCAGCGCGATCATCGCACTGACGGCGATCGTCAACGTGTACTGAGAAAGGGCATCGCCTCCTGCGCGGGTCGCCACGAGCTTCATGAACTGCCTGCGATTGTGCTCGTTGATCTCCGAGAACCGCTGTTGCTGGTGCTTCTGGCCCTCGAATACCTTCACGATCCGCGCGCCCGACAAGGCTTCCTCGGTCACCCGCGTGGCATCGCCCATGGATGTCTGGATGCGCAATCCGTAACGCCGGAACGCGCGGCTCATGACAGCGACCAGCCCCGCGACGACCGGCGCGGCCACGGCCACCATGGCCGTCAGCAGGGGGCTGAACCAGATCATTGCACCGATTAGGACCACTACGGTCAGCGAATCGCGAATGGCGACCACCACGGCATTGGAAATGGCCTCGGCAACCTGCTCGGTGTTGTAGGTCAACTTTGATACCAGCGCACCGGAGGAGTGGTTCTCGAAATACGAGATCGGCAGTTCCGTATAGCGCTCGAAGATCTGCGCGCGCAGGTCCCTGACCACCGACCGCCCCAGCCAGCCGAGGCCATAGACGGCGATGAAGTCCACGGTGGCGCGAACCATGAACGTGACGAACAACAGCAGCGGCACCAGCAGCGAGCCCGCGCCGCGGCCCTCGGACTCCAGCACCTCCACCACCTCGCTCATCAGGTAGGGCACGACCCCGTTGCTGCCGGCAGCCACAACCATCGCAACCATCGCGATCGGGAGCACCTTCCAGTGAGGCGCCACGTAGCTCAACAGGCGCCGGTAGACCAGCATGACTTGTGGGCGGGAATGCGGCATCGGGCGCCCGAATAACAGCGAAGTGCGGCTCCGCACTATAGCGCGCGCCTTGTATGCTCACAATGAAACCACCGGGATCGTGGCCTGTTCCGCCACGGATCATTGAAGTTCCAATATCGGCCCTGCGCTTGGCGCAGTCTTCAGGTGAGGGAATTTGCTGTCATTCGCCTGACAGGCTCGAAATTGGGCTGAAGGAACCTGTTTCGGCATGGATGGGGAAAGGCTTGCGCGGGTAGAATGGGGCTCGTTGAAAAGAATCAGGCTGATGAATCCTGCAGAGCCGAAACTTCACCCGACCGGTCCAGCCCTGGCGGATTGCCGGACTCCGCCTATCCTGCCGGGGCTCGAGTTCCCGGGCTGCACGCCCATCCCCTTGACGCGCTCCGATCTCGATGTTTACGAGGGCCGCCTGGAGTTCTGGGACGCCGAGGCGGCAACGGCCTGGGTTGCCGAGCCGCCGGTGACGGCGGCCCACGAGCGCCCGTCGCATCGGCTGGCCGGGCTGGCCGAGCGCATCGCGCAGGTGCGCGGCTCGCCCATCGCCTGCCTGGGGCCGGTGGGCCTGGTCGTGCAGGACGCGGACCGTGCCCCCCGGCGCATCATGCAGGCGGACCAGTCGCTGTACCTGCGCCCGCTGTCGGCGAACCTGCCCTGGGACGTGTCGATGGTGGTCGGCGAGCACGATTTCCCCGATGTGGTGGTGGAGGTCGATCACTCCACGGACGCGCGCAGGGGAAAGCTGAAGCTGTACGAGGCGTGGGGCTTCCCGGAGGTGTGGATTCAGGTGCCGAGCGCGGCGTCGCCGAGCCGCCCGAAGAGCCGCCTGCCGGGGTTGACCGTTTATTTGCTGGACGAAGGCGCGTACCGGGTTTCCGGAGAGAGCCGGGCGTTTCCGGGCTGGACAGCGGGTGAGATTCATGCCGCCCTGGACGAGCCGGTGCCGTCGGCTGCGACGATCGCGGTTCTGGAGCGTGTGGGCGCGGTGCTGGGCGCGCGCGAAGGTACCGGGCCGGACGACGACCCACTGATGCGCTCGCAGCGCCAGCAGGCCAGGGAGCAGAGCCTGGCAGCCCATCGGGAAACGCTGCGCCGCCTCGCGGAGCCGAAGTTCGGCAACGTGGCCGCGTCGGAATTCGCCCGCCGGCTGGAATCCGTCACCAACCCGGTACTTCTTTCCAAAGCCGGCGAACGAATCATCGCCTGCGAGACGGCGGATGAGCTGCTGGACCATCCAACTGCCCGTTAGCCCGAGCCAAGGCGTTTAACCGCTGGCCTGCGATCATTCGAGACGTTTGGCGAAGATCACGAACAAACCAGCATGACTCGTGGGCGGGAATGCGGCATCGGGCAGCAGCAGGCGGGGAGAGAAGTTGTTTTGACAATGCCGGTACGGATGCGTGCGAGCGTCTGCGCTGCATCATTCGCTTCTTTTAGGCATCCTTCACGCCGGTCCCCCGGCAGATCGCGCGCGCCCCATCAGCGACTTGTTTCCAGGCACGGTTTCAATTCTCAGGATGCTCAGCTCTCAAGTACCGATCGAGAAAACGAACGTACGCCTCGGAAGCTGCAATCCGGTTTTCGCGTTTTCTGAACCCGTGGCCCTCGTCGGGAAACACCAGGTATTCCACCGGCACGCCGTTGTTCCGCACCGCGGCTACCAGTTCGTCGCTCTCCACCTGCAGAACGCGCGGATCGTTGGCGCCCTGCACCACGAGCATGGGTCTTGCAATCCGATGCGCATGAAACAGCGGCGAGATGCGTCGATGGCGTTCGATGTCGGTCGCAGGGTCTCCCATCTCATCGTACAGCGCTTCCCTGAATGACGCCCACCAGGGCGGGATGCTCTGAAGAGTTCGCACCCAGTTCGTGACACCGAAAATGTCGATGCCGACGTCGAAGGCATCTGGTTCGAATGCGAGCGCCGCCGCCACCATGAAGCCGCCATACGAACCACCGATAACGCCGACTCGAGTGCCGTCGATCCAGTCCTGCGATGCGAGGTACGTTCTGGCGTGGACGATATCGCCGAGATCTTCCTCGCCGTGACGCCTGTCGTCCAGATGAAAGAAAGTCTTGCCGTAACCGGAAGAGCCGCGGTTGTTCGCGGCCAGGACGGCAAAACCGTGATTCACCAGATGCTGGATCACCGCGCGGTACCCGGTCACGCTCTGGCCTCCCGGTCCCCCGTGCACCCACACCATCGCCGGCACCGGATGCTGCGCGTTTGCGCCGTGGGGTCGATAAAGAATCGACGGAATCTCGAGATCGTCGAAGCTGCGATAACGAATGATCTCGCCTCGAACCAGATGAGAGGGATCAATCTCGGGATTAAGCGCCTGTGTCAGCTGTCGCGAAGCGCCTTCGACAAGATCGACGAGATGAATGTTCGGGGGCGAGTCATCTGCGTCCACGATAAGGGCGAGCGCTGTCTCGTCGGCGGAGAAACCCACGCTGCCGAGATTGCCTTGTGGCAGCGCCGGCAGGTCCAGGTCGCTTCCGGCGCCCATGTCGTGCAGCGTGAGCTGGGTTGTCGCATCCGCGTTGATTGCTGACACCCGGTAGCGACCTGACGGCGAGTAGTCGACGTAGCTGACATCCCAGGGCGCCTCGATCAGCCGCGATCGCGTGCCGTTCTGAAGATCATACCGCCACGCCTGGCGGAACTCGCCGTGTTCATCCGTCCCGTACACCAGATATCGGCTGTCTGGTGTGAAATCAAACGTCCGATGCTCGATGTTCCCGGCGTGTGCGGTAATCAGAACCGGAGTCTGCGGTTCACGGCCAAGATCGACGAGGTAGATGTCGGAATCGGCGCTGGTTCGCGGCTTGTCCAGTGCCAGCCAGCGCCCGTCCGGGCTGAGGTCTGCGATCTCGAAACCGGTGTTCTCGTAGAGTAGTTCGCGTTCGTAGTCGGCCGTCGCGTAGCGGTACAGATCGAAGTTTCGTTGATCGCGCTCGGTGGAAAGAACGAAAAAGCTCGCTCTGTCTGCACTCCATTTGAAGAACGACGCCTTCAACGCGTCTCCCGGCGTCAGATCGCGAACACGGCCATCAGCCTCGCGGACGAAGACGTGATTGAGTTCGTCGCCGCCGTTGTCGGCGGTGTAGAGGATTCGATCATCGTCGGGGAACCAGCTAAGCGCGAAGATCGCGTCGTCTTCGGAGTGCGTCAGCGGCTGCGGTGGCGTCCCATCAAGTGGCAGTACCCAGGCGTTGTAGACTCCGGTCTGATCCGAAGAGATGAGCAATGAACGGTCGTCGGAGGAAAATGCCCGGCCTTCCGGCGGCACCAGATCGTAGCTTGTGGTTTCGTAAAAGGCTCGCGCGCTGTATCTCGGGACGGATACCGGTTCCGCAGACTGCGGCGACTCGGCTGGCGACTCAGCCATATGTTCTCCGCAAGCCGCAACAAACAGGCTGGTGAAAATCCACAGAACGTTTCCAATAAATCTGGATGGTGCTCCGGAGCTTGCCATGCCGGGATTCTAGCCCAGAAAACGGGATGGTTCACAGCTCGCGCTCGGATTGACGTGCTATCCAATTGACGGCGCGATGCAAGGGAGCATGCTTGACCAAATTGGTCGACCGAAGTGAACAACATCCAATGTTCGCTGCACCTGGACGTTCATGAGTCAGGTCAGTTCCAATATCGACGCTGCCTGGCACGCTGTCCTTGCACTTGAACGGGCTTGCCGGGCTCGAATATCACCCGAACTGCGCCCGTATCGCCAGTCGACATGATCGCCGCCGCAGCGCCCTGCCAGCGTTGGACGACCTGCGGTTTCGGGAACCCCCAGTGGTTCAGATGGCCGGCGGAGTTGATCGCGTAGCTGGCTCCAACGGCGCCGACGAGCGCAGACGAAGACGAAGTCGCGCTGCCGTGATGGGGTACGACGACGACATCGCTGGACAGCGCGGCGGCATCGGCCATGAGCGCGCGTTCTCCGGCCTTCTCCACATCACCCGTCAGCAGCAGGCTGCCGGCAAGCGTGACGACCTTGAGCACACAGGAACTGTCGTTTCCTCGGTGGTGAAACGCCGGATAGGGATGCAGGACCTCGAAGTGCACTTCATCCCACGTCCAGGCCTGCCCGGTCTGGCAGATCTCCCCGCCCGGCAGTTCCACATCCGGCCCCATGACCAATCTGGCTTCGGGAAATGCTTCCAGCACGGCCGGCACGCCGCCCGCGTGATCGTTGTCTGAGTGGCTGACCATCACCATATCCAGCGATTTCCACGACTTCGCGCGCATGGCCGGGAGGACTATTTCCCGGCCGGTGTCGAATCCGGAGCGGTACAGCGCCCCGGCATCGTAGAGCAGCGTGTGGGAACGGGTTTCGACCAGCACCGCCAATCCGTGGCCCACGTCGAGGACGTCGACCTCGGCACCCCCCTTGTCGGGTCGAGCCGGCTCCCACCAGAGGATCGGCACCAGCGTCAGCCACGCCAGGTTGCGGGCAGGCAGGGGAAACGCCGCCAGCGCCGCGGCGGTACCCAGGGCAGCGCCCCCCAGAACCCAAAGCGGCGGAGGCGCCAGGAGGACCGAGGACCCGGGCCATTCACCGGCCGCGGCCATGAGGTCCCACGTCCATTGCATGGGGAAACCGGCGAGAGCGACCAGATGCTCCCCCGCCGGATGCAACTGCACCACAGCCGCGGAAGCCAGCGTCAGCGGCACCAACACGAAGCTGAACAGGGGAATGGCAATGACGTTGACAAGGGGCGAGATCAGTGAAACCTGGTTGAAGAACAGTGCCGTGACCGGTACCAGACCCAGGCTCATGCACCATTGCACGCGTGCGATAGTGGCAACCGGACGCAATGCGCCGCGCGCCTGTCCGCGTGCCTGCTCGCTGCGCGCCAGTTGCCAGAGCAGCGCCACCGCGACGAACGACAACCAGAACGAGGCGCTTAGCGGCGCAACCGGATCCCACGCAACCACCAGCAGAACGGCAGCCGAAAGCCCGCTGGACATGCTCACCGAACGCCGGCTGAGCAATGCCAGTTGCGCCACGATCAGCATGATCAGCGCGCGCTGCGTGGGGACGGTGAATCCGGCCAGCGCCGCGTACAGGGCCGCCGCGAGGATACTGGCCCACGCCGCCAGTTCCGCATTGCGCGTGGCTGCTTCCGCAGGCAGCCGCAAGGCCGCCCGGCGGACGACCAGAAACACCAATCCCGCCACCAGGCCGACGTGCAGGCCCGAGATCGCCACCAGGTGACTGGTGCCCGTGCGCTGCAACGTGCGCCAGTGCGAATCCTCAAACCCGAATCGTTCGCCGATACTCAGCGCCACCTGCAATGCCGCCGCGTCCGGCGTCGCCGCCGCCGCCCGTATCGATTCGGCGAGACGGGCACGGAACATCAGCCACCGCCTTGGAATTCCGCCGGTCTCTTGCACGGCGGCGCTGCCCTCCCGGACGTATCCCGTCGCCCCATAGCCCTCCTGAAAGAGCCACCGTGCATAGTCGAATCCGCCAGGATTCACCAGGCCGCGGGGCCGCTTGAGCCTGACAACCAGATCGAGAGCGCTGCCGGGCGCGATTGCGTCCGGCGGCGGGTCGTACCAGGTCAAACGCAGCCGGTCCGGCACGGTTCCCTCGGGTTCACCGGCCTGCACCCGAAACGAAAAGCTCACCTGCTCCGCCGATTCGTTGGGAAAACCGTCTACCCAGCCCGATACGGCGAAGTCCTGGCCCTGAAGCTCGATCGGCAACCAGTCGGACAAGTGCGAGTGAATGTGCCCGGCCGTCCAGACCGCCCCGGCGGCAAACCACAGCAGCCACCGCCAGCGCGCGAACCACCAGGCGCACGCCACGGCGGCCAGCAACCCCAGGGCCTGCAGCCATCCCAAGGACTCGGGCATTCGGTGGACAATTACGGTGGCTGCCAGCCACGCCGTGGCAGCGGCGACTACGCCGCCGGACGGGACTCGCGGAAGATTCCAGGTGCGCCGCATGGCTTGCTGCCCGCCTTCAGTTCAGCGCGTACAACACTCCGTCGCGCAGTTCCAGCGTTCGATCCATGCGGGCAGCCAGGTCCGGATCGTGCGTTACGACCACCAGGCTGGTGCCCAGGTCCGCGTTGAGTTCGAGCATGAGGTCGAATACCCGGGCGCCGGTGGGGCGATCCAGGTTGCCGGTGGGCTCATCGGCCAGTACCACGGCGGGGCGGGTCACCAGCGCTCGCGCTACGGCGGTCCGCTGGCGTTCGCCGCCGGATAGTTGCCCGGGCCGATGTGTCAGCCGTTCCTCGAGGCCCACGCGCACGAGCAATTCCTCGGCTCGGGCGGCGGCCTCCGCCGGCGCATCGCCCCGGACCAGCAAGGGCATGGCCACGTTCTCCAGCGTGCTGAACTCCGGCAGCAGGTGATGGAACTGGTAGACAAACCCTAGCGCCCGGTTGCGCAGCGCGCCCCTGCGGTTGTTGCTCAATCGGGTCATCGCCTCGCCGCACACCCGGACCTCGCCCGCGGTGGCCTTGTCCAGGCCGCCCAGCAACTGCAGCAGCGTACTCTTGCCGGAACCCGAGGCGCCGACAATGGCGACACGATCCCCGGTATCCACGCTCAGATCCACCCCGCGCAGGACTTCGAGCGTGCGGCCGGCTTCCGTGAAATGCTTGACCAGGCCTTCGACTGCGAGCACCGGTTCATTCATGGCGCAAAGCCTCCACCGGCGGTTGCCTGGATGCGCTGAACGCGGGATACAACGTGGCCGAAATCGCCAGCACAACGGCGAGCACGGCAATCTGAATCACCTCTGCGGGGCGAATGTCCGTCGGCAGGTCGCTGATGAAGTACACCTCTTCCGACAGCAGGTCGATGCCCAGCACGGTCTCGAGGATTGCCACCATGCCGCCCAGTTGGCTGGCGATGAGGATTCCCAGCGCGACGCCGAATGCCGTACCGATCACGCCGATCATCGTGCCCTGGGTCGCGAACAGTGCGGTGATGCTGCGCGAGGAGGCGCCGAAACTCTGCAGAATGGCGATGTCCGAGCGCTTGTCGCGCACCACCATGACGAGGGTGGACAGGATGTTGAATACCGCCACCGCGATCACCAGGGAAAAGATGACGAACATGATGGACTTGGTGAGCTGGATGGACCGGAAGAAATTGACGTGCTGCCCGGTCCAGTCCCCGATGTAGAACCCGCCGCCCAGAGCCCGGGCCAGGTCCAGCGCGACACTGCCCGCCCGGAAGATATCCGCAACCGCAAGGCGCAGCCCGGTAGCCTCGCCGCCAGTGCGGAACAACCGTGCAGCGTCTTCCAGGTGAATGTAGACGAGCCCGCGATCGTACTCGAACATGCCGGCCTCGAACGTACCGGCGATGTGCAAGACCCGCGTCCGGGGCGTCAGGCCCACGGGCGTGACCGTGCCCTGGGCCAGGATAAGGACCACGGAGTCGCCGACGCCGACATCCAGTTCCTCTGCAAGCGCAGTGCCGATGAGCGTCCGGTAGGCCCCCTGCTGAAGGTCTTCCAGGCTGCCTTGCCCGAGTAGCGTTTCAATCACCGACACGTCGGACTCAAGCTCAGGGTCGATACCGCGCACCTGGACGCCCGCAAGCGCTTCCTCGGCCATCAACAAACCCTGGCCGTCCACATAGGGCGCCGCGCCGATCACGTCCGGGCTCGCCAGAACGCTGTCACGCATGCTCCGCCAATCCTCGAGCGGCGCATCCACCCCGCTGATCGTCGCGTGGGACACGATGTTGAGAATTCTTTGCCGCAGCTCATGTTCAAATCCGTTCATTACCGAGAGCACGACAATTAATACCGCGACTGCAAGGCCGATGCCTACCATCGAAACCAGCGATATGAACGAGATAAAGCCGTTTTTGCCCCGCACACGCAGGTAACGCAGGGCCATGGAAATCTCATAGGGCTGTCTCATGGCCGTTCGTACCTCAGGGCCTCGGCCGGTTCGACGGCGGCGGCGCGGCGCGCCGGGTAGATCGTCGCCCCGACGGCCACGGCCAGCGCGAGGGCCGGTACGAGAATGAGATCGGCCAGGTGGATTTCGGAGGGAATCTCCGTCACGTAGTACACGTCGCCCGGCATGATGCGGAAGTTGAAGGTCATTTCAAGCCACGGAACGATGGTTTCCACGTTTGCCGCCAGCAGAATGCCCAGCGCAACGCCGATGGCCGTGCCCCCGATGCCCAGGACCGACCCCTGTACGATGAAGACTCGCGCGACCCGGCCGGCCGCAAGGCCATGGGTGCGCAGGATGGCGATGTCCCTGTGCCGGTCGGTCACCGTCATCGTCAGCGACGCGACCACGTTGAAGGCGGCTACGGCCACAATGAGCATCAGGAGCACCGTCATCATCACTTTCTCGATGTTGATGGCGCGAAAGAAACTCTGGTTCTGCAGGGTCCAGTCCGTGTACCGGAGTCCGGGTTCATCGCGTTGCAGCGCTTCGCGAAGCTGACCGGCGGCCAGCGGGTCCTGCAGGCGAATGCCCAGGCTCTCGGGGCGCGTCCCAAGCCCCTTGAGCCGGCTGGCGTCATCCAGGTGGACCAAGGCCAGTTCTACATCGTGTTCCTGGACCCCGGCCTGAAACAGCCCGATGACGACGAAACCGGCCAGCCTCGGCGTGAGCCTTCCGTCCTCGACCGCGGGCGCCAGCAGCGTGACGCGGTCACCCACGCCGACGCCGAGAGCCGACGCCAGGAACCGCCCGAGAATGATGCGCTGCACGCCCGGCTGCAGGTCGCCGATGCTGCCGACGGTAAGCAATCCCTCCAGTTGCGAAACGGCGGCCTCCTCCGCGGGCACGATGCCGCGGACCACCACCGGACGCAGGATTGAGTTCGACGATGCCAGCATGCCCTCGATCTGCGTGAAGGGCGCCGTGGCGTCCACTCCGGGCTGCGCCGCGACCCGGGTAGCCAGCGCTGACCAGTCCGGCAGACCTTCGGATGGGGCGGACAGGCTCGCGTGGGCGCCGATACTGAGCAGCCGGGCCCGCAACTCGGACTCGAACCCGTTCATCACCGACAGGATGACGATCAGCGCGGCCACGCCCAGGCCGATGCCCGACAGCGAAGCCAGGCTGATGAAGGAGACAAGGCCGCGTTGCGCACGCGCGCGAACGTAGCGCAGCCCAATGAAGCATTCAAGCGGACGAAACATCGGCCAGCATTAAATCACAGTGGGCGCCGCGAACCCGAATACTGGACTGCTTTCAGCCCAGGTCCACAGGAATCCGATGCTCGAGGCGCACATCCGCCGTGGTGACCTCCGCGCGCAGTGCATAGACCTCGACGCCGCCGGCGACGGCCCGGCGCAAGGCCCGCCCGTACGCAGGATCGATCTCGTCGGCCGGCCGGACGGCGCTGACGTCGGCGCGCTGCACGCAGAAGCACATCGCGCTGCGCTGCCCCCGGGCTGCCCGCCCGGCCAACTCGTCCACATGACGGACAGCCCGGATACTCACCGCGTCCGGGAAGAACGCGATGCCGCCGCTGACCGCCGCGGTGACGTTCTTGACCTCCAGGTAGCAGTCGCGGTCCGTTGGGTGACCCTCAAGGAGAAAGTCGATCCTCGACCGGGTCCCCGGCACCTTCACTTCCCGCCGCAAGCTGCCGTAGCCGGCCAGCTCTGAAATCATCCTTCGCTCCAGCGCCTCCGCCACCAAGGCGTTGCTGCGGCCCGTGTTGATTCCCACCAGCACCCCGGCAGCTCTTGAAAAGGGTCCGGCCGGGTCGACTTCGACCAGTTCCCAGCCCAGCGGGTACTTTCGGGCGGGATTGCTCGCGGGCATCAGCCAGACAGTGGCTCCCGGCGTCATGCAACCCAGCATGGAACCGGTGTTGGGGCAGTGAACCGTGGTCTGGGATCCGCCTTCGAGCACCACATCCGCCAGAAAGCGCTTGTAGCGGCGCACCAGCGTCCCGCGAATAAGCGGAGCCTCAAACTGCATGCGCTTGCGCCCCGGCAATCCGTGGCAAGAGTCCTGCGATGCACCTGGAACGAGTCCGGCCGTTGGTCCGGAACGCGGGCCGCAGGTTCAACTGTCGGATTCCAGCGAAAGCAATTCGGCGTTGCCTCCGGTGGCGGTCGTATTGAGCGTCAGCGTCTTTTCGGTGGCGAACCGGAGCAGGTAGTGGGGTCCGCCGGCCTTGGGCCCCGTGCCGGACAGTCCTTGCCCCCCGAACGGCTGCGACCCCACGACGGCGCCGATCATGTTGCGATTGACGTAGACGTTTCCCACCGGCACCAGTTCGAACAGCTTGTTGGCGCGGGCCTCGATTCGGCTGTGCAGTCCCAGCGTCAGGCCGTAGCCCGAACTCATCGCATCCCGCACGGCCGAGGCGAATCCGCTGCCCGGATAGCGGACCACGTGAAGAATCGGGCCGAAATGCTCCTGCGTCAGTGCACTCATGCTGTCGATTTCCAGCAGGGCCGGCGCCACGAACGTGCCCTTCGCGCATTCCTCGGCGAGCGGCGCCACGTGCCGGCAGGCGCCCTGCGCCGCCATCTCGCTTACGTGGGCGCGCAGGCCTGACGCCGCGGCTTCGGTGATGACGGGGCCGACATCCGTATCGAGCCTTGCGGGGTTGCCGACGCGCAGTTCGTCCATCGCGCCGGCGATCATGTCGATGGCCTTGCCGGCGATGTCCTCCTGAAGGTACAGCACCCGCAGTGCCGAACAGCGCTGCCCGCAACTCCCGAACGCCGACTGGATCACATCGTCGGTCACCTGTTCCAGCAGCGCGCTGGAATCCACCAGCATGGCGTTCTGCCCGCCGGTCTCGGCGATCAGCGGCGCCACCGGCCCATCCCGCGCCGCCAGCGTGCGATTGATCGACCGCGCGGCCCCGGTACTTCCGGTGAACGCCACGCCGGCGGTCTGCGGATGCCGCACCAGCGCCTCGCCCACGGCCGCGCCGCCCGTGACGAGATTGAGCGCGTTGACCGGAATTCCGGCGGCATGCATGAGCCGAACCGCCTCGAAGGCGATCAGCGGCGTTTCCTCCGCCGGTTTTGCGATGACGGTGTTGCCGGCCATCAGCGCCGCGGAAATCTGTCCCGCAAAGATGGCCAGCGGAAAGTTCCAGGGACTGATGCAGACGAACACGCCGCGGCCGTGCAAGCTGAGCTGATTGGACTCGCCGGTGGGCCCCGGAAGCCGTCGCGGCCCGGCAAACAGCCGCTTCGCTTCGGCCGCGTAGTAGCGGCAGAAGTCCACCGCTTCACGGATTTCGGCGATCGCATCGGGCAGGGTCTTGCCGGCTTCCTTGACCAGGATCGGGATCAACCGCTCGCGTTCGTCCTCGAGCTTGTCGGCCACCGCTTCCAGCATCCGGGCGCGCCCTTCCCCGCCCGCGGCCTCCCAGTCCGGCTGCGCCCCCGATGCCAGTTCGAATGCACGCCCGATTTCCTCCCGCTCGGCATCGGCGCAATAGCCCAGGTGCTCGTCGCGGTTCGCCGGATTGAATACGGCGCGCCCGGCGCCCCCTCCGGGGTGCCCGCGGAGGATAGACGCCGCCCGCAGTGGCGAACTCAACGACCGTACGCAGCGGCGCTGCAAGCGGCCCGCGTGGTCGGGGTCGGTCAGGTCGAGGCCGGACGAATTCCTCCGCTTCGGCCCGAACAGCGCGCCGGGATGGGCGATTCCGGGATGCGCCGCCGGGCGGGTGGCGCGTACCGCGCCGACAGGATCCACAGCGATCCGTTCGGGAGGCAGCCGCTCGTTGAGTACTCGGTTGACGAAGGATGTGTTGGCGCCGTTCTCCAGCAGGCGCCGAACCAGGTACGCGAGCAGATCCTCATGGGAGCCGACGGGCGCATAGACACGCAGCGCCGGAAAGCTTTCGTACTGCTTCGCTGCCGCGCGATACAGCGATTCGCCCATGCCGTGCAGGCGCTGGAACTCGAAGTTTCGCGACGCCCCGGCAAGCGCCATGACGGCGGCGACCGTGTGCGCATTGTGGGTCGCAAACTGGCCCGCGATTTCACCCGGATGCGCGAGGATCTTGCGGGCGCAGACCAGGTAGGAAAGGTCGGTGGCTGCCTTGCGGGTAAACACCGGGAAATCCGGGTAGCCCATGACCTGCGAGTGCTTGATCTCGGCATCCCAGTACGCGCCCTTCACCAGCCGCACCGGTATGGGCCGGCCGATCTCGCGGGCCAGCGCGACCGTCCAGTCGATGACCGGCCGGGCCCGCTTGCCATAGGCCTGGATGACGATGCCCACGCCGGGACCTCCGCCCGGCGGCACGTTTTTCGCGACCCGTTCGAAGAGATCCAGGGAGATATCCAGGCGGTCGGCTTCCTCGGCGTCGATGGTCAGCCCGATCCCGATTTCCGCCGCCCGTTCGGCCAGGGCGCTGAGGCGCGTCCCGAGTTCCTCCAGCACACGCTGCCGCTGCGCGAATTCGTAGCGCGGATGCAGCGCGGAGAGCTTGACCGATACCGATGGCGGTTCGGCGGCGGCGTCCGTCGCCGCGTCCCGCAGCGACTCGACCGCGTGCAGGTAGGCGTCGAAGTAACGCTCTGCAGAGGCACCGTCGCGCGCGGCCTCGCCGAGCATGTCGTAGGAATAGCTCTGGCCGGCCGAACTTCGTTTCAGGGCTTCCCCGATGGTACGGCCCAGTACGAACTCGGTGCCGAGAATCCGCATCGCCTGGCGTACCGCCCCCTGGATCACCGGCTCGCCCAGCCTGTTGGCAAGCTGGCGCAGCCACGTGGCCGGATTGGCGGAGAAAGCGCGCTCCACGGAGACGACCTGCCCGGTGAGGATCAGCGCCCAGGTGGAGGCGTTCACCAACAGGTCGTCGGAATGCCCCAGGTGTGCGGACCACTCGCCCACACCAATCTTGTCGGCAATCAGCCGGTCCGCCGTGGCGCTGTCCGGAATGCGCAGGAGCGCCTCGGCCAGGCACATCAGGGCGATCCCTTCCCGGTTGCTCAGGCCGTACTCCGCCAGGAACCGGTCGAGTACGGTCCGGTTGGCCCGGTCCGCGCGCACGGCGACGATGATGGCCGCGGCTGCGTCCTCGATCGACGCGGCAAAGGCGTCGTCGAACGGCCACTCTTCAAGCAAGGCGTCGACCACTTCCCGCTCGGGCGTGAACTTGGCGCGCCGGATCGCCGCACGCAGTTGCTCAAGGTTGGCGCCGGAACCATCCCCCGCAACGCGCTGATCTGCGCGTTCGGGAGGCTGAACGGTCAGATCACTCAACTGAGGTGCCGATCGCCTCTCGTGCCTTGCGGGTGAGCGCCTTCCCCGCCCTGGTTGCAGCATCTACCAGCAACTCGATCCAGGGCTGGTTGTGCGAAGCGACGCGGTGGGTGAAGCCAATCTGCCGCGACGGTTCGGGCGGGGCAAGACGCAGGTAGCTCAACCCGGGCGTTGCAGCCTTTTCGCACAGTGCAGCAGTCTCCGGCATCAGCGTCAAACCCGCACCGTTCGCAACCAGCCGGGCCAGTGTGGCCAGGGATTCGGAGCCGCGGCGAATGTCTTCCACGCGCCACATGGAGCAGGCGCCCACGACCTGATCGCCCAGGCAGTGATTTTCCCCGAGGGTCAGCAGCGGACCGATGTCGGACTTGGCCAGGTCCGCGGCCCGCGGCGTGTCCTCCAGCCCGCTGAACGTGACCAACCGCTGCGCACGGCCGGCAACCAGGAAGCGGTCCTCGAAGAGCGGCCGCTCCTCCAGTTCCAGCAATCCCAGCGGCAGCGAGACGATGGCGGCATCGAGCCGGCCTGCGAGAAGCGCGGAGACGATCTCGCTGCTGGGCGCTTCGAGAACATCCAGTTCCACACGGCTGGGTGCACTCTCCAGTTCCTTCAGCAGTTCCGCCATCACGTACGGCGCCATTGTGGAGACGACGCCCAGGGCCACGCGAAACGGCCCTTCCCCGAAGCGCTGCCCCATGGTTTCCAGCAGCAGCGCCTCGTCCAGTATTCTGAGGGTCTGCTCGTGAGCCGCCCGGCCCAGCGGCGTGAGCATGACGCCGTGGCTGTCGCGTTCGAACAGGAGCGAGCCCATCCCTGCCTCAAGTTCGCGAATCTGCAGCGACAGCGCCGGCTGGGAGACATGGACACCCTCCGCGGCCCGGCTGAACGAGCCGTACTCGACCACCGCCTTGAAGTAGCGCAACTGACGCAGGGTGACTGGCAAGATCCACCTCTTCCGGAGCGAATTACAAGTGCAAACCGGCGCGCGACTCGACGCCGAAAAAGGCCGTCGCCCCTATTGGTATGAGCCGTTCCGGATGGGCGTCAATCCTAGCATAGGCCGGCGCAGCCCCGGGTTCCGTCCCTTTCCTTGTCGCACAGCGAATCTGGTGGCCGTCTATGCCGTCACGGTCGCCGGTCCGACCGGCAGTCAGGACCTGCGGGTGGTTCGGTCCGGTGCAACAGGCGCCCGGTTGCCGCGAATCCGGCGTTATTGCGCAAAAATGCCATGCGGCGGCGCACAAATCGGTCCGTACAATCTGGCATTCCAAGACGTGCCGTACGCACGTCGACCCATGCCGGAGCCACCCTTATGCACGACGCCGCCTACAAACTACTGTACTCGCACCACCACATGGTCGCGGAGTTGCTGCGCGGGTTCCTGCCCGACGGCGAGGCGGCCGGATTCGACTTCGACACCCTGGAACCGCTGCCGGCGTCGCATGTCGGACCGGCTCTGGAACGGCGCGAGGGCGACCTGATCTGGCGGCTGCGCGCCCGAGCCGCACGGGAAGATAGCTGGGTGTACGTGCTGGTGCTGCTGGAGTTCCAGTCCGGCGTGGACCGGCGCATGGCCTTGCGGGTACTGACCTACACGGGGCTGGCCTGGGAGGGGTTGCTGCGCCGCGGGGAGTGGTCCGGCGAGGATTCGCGTTCGATGACGCCCCTGCCGCCGGTGATTCCGTTAGTGGTCTACAATGGCGCCTCGCCCTGGACGGCGCCGGTGGACGTGTCGAAGCTGGTCGCCCCGGCGGCTCGGGCGTTGGCGCGACTGCAGCCAAAGAATCGCTACGTGCTGCTCGACATGCACCGGGCGGAACTCGGCAGCGTGCCGGAGGACAACGCGGTCGGCTTGCAGGTGGCCCTGGAACGCGCTACGCCGGAGGAGGCGCTGGCGCTACTGCACCGGCTGGGCGCGGTGCTGGCGGGACCGGAGCATGTGGGGCTGAGGTCGGCATTCGCCGAGTGGTTGCGGCGCTCGTGGGACGAGGACTACGATTTGGAGTCGGGCGCGGACGATGAGTTGCGCGGAGAGTTGGACCGGTTGGTGGCGGCGGGAGAGGTAGAAGCGATGGGATCTTTGACGGCGGAAAGGTGGAAAGAGCGCCAGCGGCAGAAAGAGGCGCAGATTCGCGCCCGGGCGATGGCGGAGGGCCGTGCGGAAGGCCTTGAATTTGATCGCCGCCTGCTGGGGAGTCAGGCAGCACGCCGGTTCGGCGCAGACACGGGCAAACGTCTGTCGGCGCTGCTGGCGAGCGTATCGGAACCGGAGCGCCTGGCGGCGGTGGGCGATGCGATCATTGATTGCGGCACGGGCGCGGAATTGCTCGCGGCAGTGAAGCGCATTGTCGGCGTGGCGAATTGAACGCCGATCTGAGCCCGCGAGTTCGGATTGAACGACCGGGTTGCGGCGAATGCCCCGGATTGTCTTGTTGGCGGAAGGCGATCACCGCCCCGTGCAGCGCCTCGACGATGCGGTCGAAGGCGTCGAAAGGATTGAGGATACGTACGCTCCGATGACGGCAACGGGAACGACAATGAGGATCGCAACGCTGGCCGCGGCCTCGCTGGCCTTCTGGGCCGCCGGCATCGGAGCCCAGACGGCGCCGGACTACTATCTGGACCCGACCTGGCCAAAGCCGTTGCCGAACAACTGGAAGTTCGGCGGCATTACCGGACTGGCCGTCGACGCGGACGGTAACGTCTGGGTACTCAACCGTCCCAACGACCTGTCGGACATGGAATTGCTGGCCGAACTGACACCGCCGGTTTCCGAGTGCTGCACGCGCCCGCCTTCGATGCTGCACTTTGACCGGTCCGGAACCGTCATCGGATGGTTCGACCCGCCGCAGGGGCACGGCATGGATGTCGACGATGACGGGTACGTCTACATCGGCCAGGATACAGTGCGCAAATACGATCCACGAACGGGTGAATTAGTTGCCGAGGTGGCGCGCACCCCCGAGCGGGAGGGCGGGGGCCAGGTGGGACTCCCGCCGCTGGTGGAACGCGTTCCGGGCCAGGGCACGCTGGAGCACGCCGAGGTGTTCATGCCCTCCTCTCCCCCGGACCCCCAAAGGCGCGCCGAACGGGCCGCCGCCGCGGCCGAGTTCCGCGAGCGCTATCCGCCCGGGACGCCGATGATCGTCGGTGGAATCGAGGAGATTCGCATCGTCGAGGCCGATGGCGAGATGTACGTCGCCGACAACTACCTGGGCGGGCGCGTGCTGGTATTCGACCTGGACACGTTCGAGTTCAAGCGCGGCTGGGGCGCCTACGGCAAGCCCCTCGCCGACATCAGCACCGACGACGCCGATCATACGTACACGCCCAACGGCCCGATGCCGCGCGATTTCGTCGGCCACCTGACCCTGATCGTCTCCAACGACGGCCTGGTGTATGCGGCCGACCGTCGCGCCAACAGGATTCATGTCACCACCCGCACGGGCGAGTTCCTCCAGGAGATCGTGCTCGCCCCCGGCACGGGCGGCGGCGGATCGACAGGCGGAGTGGCATTTTCTCCCGACCCCGAGCAGCGATTCCTCTACATTTCCGACCGGATGAACAACAAGGTCTGGTTCCTCAACCGGGAGAACGGCGAAGTCGTGGGCGAACTGGGCAGCATGGGCGAAGCCGGCGGCCAGTTCTTCGGCCTGCACATGATCGCCGTGGACGCCGGGGGATTCATCTACACGGGAGAAGTCGACTCCTTCCGAGTGCAGCGGTTTGCGCCGTCGAGTACGCCCAGGGGGCAATTGCTTCAGCAACTGGCGGAGTTGCCGTAGCGGCAAATTCGGCAGCACAGGACCATTGCCACCCGCCGGCAATCCGCATCGAGGACTGACCCGGTCTGATTGCCCTGCCCCCATCGGTGACCGACCTGAGGTGCTTGCCCTGCCCCCATCGGTCGCGGTACCGGGTTTGATAGCGCATCCGCACCCTCCGGCGACCATTTCCCGTGTGATAATCCCGCCCTTTCGCAGGCGCGAGGGTCTTTTTCTTGAACTGGGTGTTCCCTAATCTGAAATTGCCGGGCAAGACGCCCCGGGCGGCGCGAACGGTACGCTGGGGGCAACTCTATGGCTCCGCCGGCAGTCTTGCGGCAAGCCAGGTCCTTGGGCGGCACCGGGGATCCGTGTGCATCGTCACCGGCTCCGCATCGGCTGCCGATTCGGTGGAGCACGAACTGAAGTTTTTCGCACCGGAAGTGCATCTGCGGCGCTTCTGCGACTATGAAACGCTTCCGTACGACGCGTTCTCGCCACCTTCGGAGCTGCTTGCCGAACGGCTGTCGGTCCTCTATCGCCTCGTCGCCGGCGGCCCGGAAGCGGTCGTCGTCAACGCCCAGGCGCTGCTGAACCGGCTGCCGCCGCCGGACTTCATTACCAGTCGGTCGTTGATATTGAAGGCAGGCGACCGGCTTGACGTCCGGGCGCTTCGGGAACGATTCGTCAGCCAGGGGTACCTGCATGTCGAGCAGGTACTCGATCCCGGGGATTTCGCGGTCAGGGGCTCGCTCATCGATGTCTTTCCGACCGGGGCGGAATGCCCGGTCAGGGTCGATCTCTTCGATGACGAAATCGAGAACCTGCGGCTCTTCGACCCGCACACCCAACTCAGTACGGATCAGGTGTCCGAGATTCGCATCCTGCCGGCGCGGGAATTTCCCTTCGATACCGAGGACATCCGCAGCTTCAGGCGGCGCTTTCGGGAACACGTGCCCGGCGAACCGGCCCGTGCCTCGATCTACAGGGACATTTCCGATGCCCAGTTGCCGGCCGGGATCGAGTACTACCTGCCGCTTTTCTTCGATTCGACCGTGTCGCTGGCGGACTACCTGCCGGCCGATACGCTGATCGTGTTCATGGACGGGGCGCGGGAGGGACTGGAAGCGGGGGCGGACCTGATCCGGGAGCGCTACGAGCAACTTCGCGGCGACCCGGAACGGCCCATCCTCGAGCCGGAGCTTGCGTTCTGGGAACCGGCGGAAATCCTGAAGCGCATCGCGGCCTTTCCACGACTGGAACTGGCCGCCCGTGAACTGGAGGAAGGTACCGGGCATGGCAATTTCAATGCCGGAACCCGGCATCCCCTGAATCCGGCCGCCGCCCAGGACACGGACCCGATCGCGCGCTGGCTGGATCGCGATGGCGGGTCGAGAACGCTCGTTGTCGCTTCCTCGCCGGGGCGCCGCGAGGTGGTGAAGGAACTCCTGGCAGGCAGGGGACTCGGGCCAGTGCCCGTGGACAGTTGGCGGGAATTCCTCGATGGGGACGCGCCGCTGGCGCTTGGCGTCGGCGAGCCGGATGCAGGCCTGATCCTGCCGGACCGGGCCGTGCGTGTCGTGACCGCCGAGCAACTGGGGCTGGACCGGCCCAGGCAGCGCAGCCGGCGACGGCGTCCGTCGCGGGACCCCGAGGCCATCATCCGCGACCTGACCCACCTGCGCATCGGCGCCCCCGTGGTGCACGAAGAGTACGGCATTGGGCGTTACAGAGGTCTCAAGAACCTCGAGGTGGATGCGACCATGACCGAGTTCCTGATGCTGGAGTACGCGGACTCGGACAAGCTCTACGTACCCGTTCACAGCCTGCACCTGATCAGCCGATACACCGGCGCGGCGCCGGAACAGGCGCCGTTGCACCGGCTGGGTTCGGATCAATGGCTCAAGGCGAAGCGCAAGGCCGCCCAAAAGGCACGGGACACGGCCGCGGAGCTGCTGGAACTCTACGCCAGGCGGGCCGCGCGTCGCGGGGTTGCGTTCAGCCTGACCGATGACCTGTACCAGCGCTTTACCCTGGAGTTTCCGTTCCGGGAAACCGACGATCAGCTCAAGGCCATCGACGATGTCATCGAGGATCTGACGAGCGACAGCCCGATGGATCGGGTAATCTGCGGTGACGTGGGATTCGGCAAGACGGAGGTGGCGCTGCGCGCAGCCTTTGTCGCCGCGCAGGCCGGCTACCAGACCGCCCTGCTGGCGCCCACCACCCTGCTCGCCCAGCAGCACCACCGCACCTTCGCGGACCGGTTCGGCGCCTGGCCCGTCCGGGTGGAACTGCTGTCGCGCTTCAGAAGCACAAAGGGCATGCGCGGGGTGAACGCCGGGCTGGCGGACGGCACCGTGGACATCGTCATCGGTACGCACAGGCTCCTGTCGGGCGACATCCGGTTCAAGCGGCTCGGGCTGGTGATCGTGGATGAAGAGCACCGCTTCGGCGTGCGCCAAAAGGAGAGGCTCAAGCGCCTGCGCACGGAGGTGGACCTGCTGACGCTGACGGCCACGCCCATCCCGAGGACGCTGAACATGGCTCTGGGCGGGCTTCGGGACCTCTCGCTCATCGGCACGCCGCCGGCGGCCCGGCTCTCGGTGAAGACGTTCGTGGGCCAGTGGAACCGGCAGTCCGTGCGCGAGGCCGTGCTTCGCGAGTTGCGCCGCGGCGGCCAGGTCTACTTCGTGCACAACCGGGTCAAGGACATCGACTCCGTCGCCGCGAACCTGGAGCGCCTGCTGCCCGAAGCCGACATCCGGGTCGCCCACGGCCAGATGCCCGAACGCACGCTGGAAAGCGTCATGCTGGATTTCTATCATCGCCGTTTCAACGTGCTGGTCTGCACGACGATCATCGAGAGCGGCATCGACATACCCACCGCCAACACCATCATCATCAACCGGGCCGACCGCCTCGGACTGGCGCAGTTGCACCAGATCCGGGGCCGGGTGGGCCGGTCACACCATCAGGCCTACGCCTACCTGATCGCACCGCCTGCACGAGCGCTGACGGCCGACGCGGCCAAGCGGTTGGAGGCCATCGAGGCCCTGGAGGAACTGGGATCGGGGTTCACCCTGGCCACCCACGACCTGGAAATCCGCGGCGCCGGCGAGTTGCTGGGGGAAGACCAGAGCGGGCAGATCCAGGCGATCGGATTCGCGCTCTACAACGAACTGCTGGGCCGGGCCATCGCCTCGCTGCGGGAGGGCCGGGAACCGGACCTCGAGGCCCCCATGACAGCAGGGCCTGAGGTCGAGATCGGCCTGCCGGCGCTGATCCCGGAAGACTACATGCCGGATGTGCACATGCGGCTGGTCCAGTACAAGCGCATCGCCAGCGCCGCTTCGGAAGATGAACTGCGGGAACTGCAGGTCGAGTTCATCAACCGCTTCGGGCTGCTGCCGGCGCCGGCCGGGACGTTGTTCGAACTGGCCCGGCTCAAGTTGATGGCGCAAGGGCTGGGCATCGAAAAGATTCGCGCTGGCGATACCGGGGGCGTAATCCAATTCGGCGAAGACGCATCCGTCAACCCGGTGCGACTGGTGGAGCTGGTGGGCGACGAATCCGGCGCGTACCGAATGGATGGCCCGTTCAAGCTCAGATTCAAGTGGTCGCTGCGGACCGATGCAGACGCCACCGACGCTCTCGACAATCTACTGAAACGGATCGGCGCTCGCGGCGAACCCCAGTAGCTGCGCCGCAAATAAAATCACAGCTGCAGATTCGCTCTCATCCCTGGCTTTCGCTCGTTGTTTGAGGCGAATATCGGGCAACATTCAATGAGAATGACAGGCGAAAGCCACGCGTTGAATGGCTCACCGTTACGCTGCCTGCGTGCGTGCCGGCCTCCCTTCGAACTCGAGCAGGTACTCCTTGCGCCAGAGGCCCCCGCCGTAGCCGCCCAGGCCGCCGCCGGTCCGGACGACCCGATGGCACGGCACCAGCACGCTCACCGGGTTGCGACCGATGGCGCTGCCCACCGCCCGGACGGCCGCAGGATTGCCGACGGCGCCGGCTATCTCCGCATAGGTTCGGGTCTCGCCGTGGGGTATCCCCAGCAATGCCTGCCAGACGGCCACCTGAAAGGCTGTCCCGCGCAGGTCCAGGGGAATGGCAGGAGGACCAGACGCACGCGCCGAACCGGCAAAGTACGCGGCCAGTTCGCTTTCCACCTGCCTGAACAGCGCCTGGTCGGCGTCGCTGACCCGCAGGTTGTACGGCAGCGCGGCCAGCGAACGGCGCGCGTCGCTGCGGTCGGCGAACTCGATGAGGCGGCAACCGCCCCGGCCTACGCCCAGTATCAGTTCACCAATGGGGCTGGAAATTCGCTTGACGGAAATACTGTCGTTCATTCGGCACTCCAAAGCTGGCAGTCGTAAGGGTTGATCGTCTCGCCGGGCCGGTATGCCCAGGTCTTGGTCATCACCACGGGCTCGGTGAAGATGGCGGGATCCGTGACCGTCACGGAGTACTCGAGTCGACTGCCCTCGTCATTGACCCTGAATCGCTCCAGGTTGTGGACGGCTTCGGTCTGGGGAATGCCGGTCTTGTCGAAATGCGCGTAGTTGATGTGCGTTGTTTCCACGACCAACACATCGCCCTCCCATCGCCCCACCGAATGGCCGAGCAGGCCCGGCTCGGGGTTCGCGGGCACTGCCTCCGGTGTCATGTAGATGGTGCGAACCAGATCGTATTCCTCGATGTAGAGCAGGATCCTGTCGCCCTCGTCCACGAACTCCATGGGATACGGGTTCTCCATGATGAAGGCCATCCCCTTCGGCGCGCAGTTGGCGGTGGGCTCGTCGGCGATGGGATCCCAGCCGGCGCGAGCGGTTCGCGCAAACTCCGTCAGCGGATAACTGTTGTTCCACAGCCGCCCGGCGCTGGTCCAGACCCGGAACAGGCCGAGTTCCGGATCGGCGGCGACCTCGCCCCGCAGGTCTTCGCCGATGGTGTTGTCGGACCAGCGGGGGCGTGAAGACAGCAGGACTTCCTGCCCTGACGGCAGCAGCATGTTGCTCACCCACATGGCGGTATCCGACTGCCTGCCGGCGCGGCCGGCCAGGCGAACGCGGGTACCGACCTCGACAACATCTTCGTCCAGGCCCCATCGGCTCAGTATCGAAACCGACGTGGTTTCGATATCCCAGTCCCGACCGTCATCGTCCCGCAGGGTGAAGCGGATGTGCGGGTTTTGCCAGAGGACTTCGGTGATTTCCCCTTCGACCTCGACCTCTCGGTTTTCGTAGAAGGGCGCCGAGGAGTGATGGGCATTGACAGGGGATCCGGGAAGGATCAGCAAGCTGCACGCGCCCCAAATCGTGACTTGTCCGACCCGACGTATCAAGCTGTTCATGATTTCGACTCCGGGGTTTTGGCGTTCGAACCCGCTCAGTTTACGCCATTGCAAGGCGATCCGGTGTGCTGGCCGCCGTGCCTGTCGCTCGCGACACGGCCATCAGCACGCAGCATTAGTGATACACCTTCGAATTATCTATGCTATCGGCCCCGAACGTCACAAGAATTGCAAGGATTCACCATGCCGATCCACCCAACCCGCCGCTCTGCGGCTGCCCGATGCCCGTTCGTTGCCTCACGGCAATTCCCTCTCCTTTCGGGTTCGCTACTCATCATGCTCGGTTCGGCACTGACCAGCGTCGGCACGGCACAGACGACCGACGCGGACAGTGAGGACTGGTGCGCCATCAGCGGCGATCTCGTGCTGACGAACGGGCGGTTCCTGACCGTGGACGCAGACGATTCCATCCAGTCCACGGTCAGGATCCGAGGCGACCGCATTGTCGCGGCCGGAGACGACGTGGGCAGTTACGACTGCGATCGGCAGATCGATCTGGGCGGGCGAACCGCGGTCCCCGGACTCATCAACAATCACCTGCATTTCCTGCGCGCCGGCATCCGGCCCGGCCATGACGTCAGGGCGGTTGAAATGTCCACGTCGATAGGCGAGCTGCAGGAGGCCATCGCCGCCCGCGCCGCCGGGCTGCCACCGGCAACGGACGCACTGGGCGGCGGCGACTTTATTTCAATCGTCGATTCGTGGAGCCCGCGGCAGTTCGCCGAACAGCGCCGGCCGACGCTGGCGGAACTGGACGAGGCGGCGCCGGATCACGCCGTGTACATGATGGGCTATCCCTTCGGTCCCGGCGTCACCAACTCCATCGGCAAGCGGTTCTTCGAAGCGGCGGGCGTCGCGGTGAGCGACGAAGGGGCCATCGCCGGCCAGCCGGGTCCGGAACTGAACGAAGCCCAGCAAGCCTACGAGGTATTGAAGCAAGGCCAGACACTCGATGACAAGCGCCGTTCCCTACGCGAACTCATGCAATTCTCCAACAGCGTGGGCCTGTCCACCGTGCTGGAAGGCGGCGGATCGTTCCCCGGGCCCGGCGTGTTCGACGAATACGGCGACTACGACGCCGTCATGGCACTTTGGCGTGAACGCGAGCTGACCGTGAGATTCCGGCTGTTCTTCCAGGGATGGGCCACCGTAGACGGCGGCATCGAGACCATCCAGCAGAGGGTGGACAACACGTACATGGGCCTCGGCGACGACATGCTGAAAGTCTCGGGATTCGGCGAGAACGTCGTGGCCAATACCACGCCCATCCAGCCGCTGGAGCTGTTTGTCGACGCATACACCATTGCCGCCGAGCACGGCTGGCTGATCCACCAGCACTCCGTCAACGTGCTGGAGCTGGAGACTCACACCACCGCCTTCGAGCGCGTCAACGAAATCATCCCCATCGCCGACCTGCACTGGAACCTGTCCCACGTGCAGGAAATCGACGAAGGCATTCTCGAGCGGCTCAAGGCCATCGGCGCCGGGGTCGCCGTCCAGAATCACTACTACCACGGCAGCTTCGCCATGGGCGACGTCGGACCGCCCTACCGCCTGATCCTCGACAGCGGCGCCCACATGAGCGCCGGCAGCGACGGCGGCCCGTTCTCTCCGTGGGTTTCCATCTACCACATGACCACGGGCCTGACGTCCTACGGCGACCCGATTCTCGCGGACCAGGCCATCACCCGCATGGAAGCGCTGCGCGCCTGGACCCTGGGCAGCGCCTGGGACGCCCACAGCGAGGACGACCTGGGTTCCATCGAACCGGGGAAACTGGCGGACATCGTGGTGCTCTCCGACGACTACCTGTCGGTGCCGGATGAGGAGCTGAAGCGACTCAAGTCCGTGCTGACGCTGATCGGCGGCGAGATCGTCTACTCGGACGGTAACCTGGTGGCCTGCGGGGGCAACCGGGGGACATGGTTCCGGGACCGGGCGGAGTCGCGTTGCCAGCTTCCGTGACGCCCGCCAGGCACGCCATTTCCGGACGTTCCACAGAGAAACGAACGTTTGGGCCTGCAGTCGATACTGCTATGCTACGCGCATGGATACTACCTGGCTTCAATTGGCGGGAATCGTCGCGATACTGGCGTTCCTGTGGACACTTCACCGCGATATTTCGGATTTGCGCGAACGCATGGCGCGGCTGGAAGGCTTGTTTGAAGGCTTCACACGGCGTGACGGCGTGCCGGACGGGTAGTCGCCGCCAACGGATGGAGCACAATGGCGGAGGTGGATGGGAATCGAACCCACCAGCCGGGTTCGCCGGCTCACTGGTTTTGAAGACCAGGGGAGTCACCAGACTCCATTCACCTCCATGACGCGTAGCGCTCGGCCCGCTCGAAAACGAACCCGGGACGTCCGGGCTCGCGCCAAAGCCGCTCGCGCGACATCGGGACTCGCGGCCCCACCCGCCTATTTTACCAATGCTTCAGTGATCCCGGAGCCGGCGGATGTTGCCGGTGCGGATTGTGACGCCTGACGCGTCCAGGTGCTCCATCAACGGTACGATGTACTTGCGGGTCGTGCCCAGCAGGTCCCTGACATCCGCCACGGTGAATTCGCCCGGATAGGGGAAGCATTCCGCGAGTCTCTGCTGCACGTCGAGCAATACGTCCCTGTGCATCACCAAGTGTCGACTGCGGTCATAGGTCTTGAGGCGCACCAGTGCGCCGGTGTCGGTCAGCAGCCGCAGCACGCCGGTTCGGACCCGGTCGCCTCTCAGCACGGATTCCACCGGCGGCGGCATCAGCCCGCACGCTTGAAACGACTCCTCGATCTCCTTCGCCACGCGCCGTTCGTCGGCAGAGAGGCTCGCCAGCGGATCGAAGCCGGTCCGGCTCAGAATGGAAGCGTCATTGCGCAGTTCGCCGCGCGACTGAAGTTCGTTCACGGCATGCTGCAACGCGGCTTCATCGATATCGACCTTCAGCAGCGTGGGGATACCGGCCATGGCCAGTCCCTGCCGGCGCGGGTATTGGCGATGGAATCGCTCGATGGCAGCGCGGATGTCATCCACGAGCCGGTCATGGGCCATTGCATCCATCAGCCGCCCGTCAGACACCTCGATGGCGCCCACGGAGCGAACCGCTGCCTCCATGTCGGCCTCGGCGATTCCCAACCTCTGCCTCAGCTCCTCGCGATCGACGCTTTCGAACCCCGATTCCTGCAGGCTGGCGCGCACCAGCGCCACGGTATCGCCCGCCGCCGCACTCTTGAGGCGTGTGACGACCGCGGAATCGAACCGGCGATGCCTGGGTGCGCCGACGTCCAGCATGCTGCCGCCGCCCAGGGTCACCACGGGCGTAAGGCCGCGCACGATGAATCGCTCTCCCTTCTGAGCGACAACGCCGCGGCGAAAGCGCAGTTGTACCAATCCGGATTCACCCGGTTCCAAGGCGTTCGTCCCCAGTAGCCGTACCTTGGCGATTTCTTCGGTGGTGCCGAAGAGCACACGTACCGTGGCGCCATTCCTGAGCGGTTCAGCGGCGTGCCGCAGCATCCGCAGATCCACGTCCATGCGGCGTGCGGGTTGCAGGTATCCCGGTGCGGCGAGGACATCGCCGCGACTCAACGAGTCCTGCTTGCGGTGTCTCAGGTTCACGGCCACGCGCTGCCCCGGAAACGCCGCATCCACCTGACTGTTGTGAATCTGCAGACCGCGAATGCCAGCCGATTCGCCGCCCGGTAGAATCTCCACGGTCTGGTCGTTGCGCAGCATTCCATCGCGCAGCGTACCGGTGACCACGACCCCGAAACCCCGCATCCCGAACACGCGGTCCACGGGCAGATAGAATCCCTCGTCCGACACCGGCCGGGCGCTCACCGGAATGCCCGCCAGGGCCTCGCGCAGATTCCCCATGCCGTCGCTGCGAAGCGCCGAGGTGTGCACCATCGGCGCACCTTCCAAAAAGGAACCTGTCAGGTAGTCGCGGACATCCTCCTCGGCCAGGGCGAGTTCGTCGGCATCGACGAGATCCGTCTTGGTCAACACGATAATTCCGCGTTCCACGCCGAGCAAATCAGCGATGTCGAAATGCTCTCGCGTCTGCGGCATGACGCCTTCGTTGGCGGCGACCACCAGCACGACCCCGTCGATTCCCGTGGCGCCGGATATCATCGTGCGGATGAAGTCTTCATGACCGGGCACGTCGATCAGGTCGATCATGCCCCGGGACGATTCCAGGTAGGAAAACCCCAGAACGATGGAAAGGCCCCGCTCCTGCTCCTCCCGCAGCCGATCCGTTTCGATGCCCGTCAGTGCCCGAACCAGCGCCGTCTTGCCGTGATCCACGTGCCCGATGACGCCAAGCGTGACTTGAGTAGCCGGCGGTCCCATCTGTCATCCAGGGTGGGTGGTGTCGCCAGCCCATTCCACGCAGACATTGGCCAGGCTATTCATGCGTCATCCCAGCACTTGCCGGAATGCGCTCAGCAGGCCCTCCGAATCGGCGGGAAGCATCGTTCTCGGGTCGAGCACGAGCCGGTCATCGGCCAGCCGCGCGATGACCGGCGGCTGCTGGCGGCGCAGGCGTCGTGCCAGCGCTTCCGCCTCCACGCCGTCGGCGGTAACGCGAATCGTCTTCGTGGGCAGTTCCACCATGGGCAGCGCTCCGCCGCCACTGTAGGTCACGTCGTCGACGATGTCGGCGTTCACGCCCGGCATGTCCTGCAATCGCTTCAGCAGGTGCTGCGCCCGTGCGGCGAGACTCGCCTCACTCTCGCTGAACATGCGCAGGACGGGGATCTTCTTCACCGGGTTGTTGGGCGGCAGGTAGAGCCGCAGGGTGGCAGCCAGCGCGGCCAGCGAGAGCTTGTCGATGCGCAGGGCACGCGCCAGGGGGTTGCGCTTGACCGCATCGATGAGTTCCGGACGGCCGACCATCAATCCCGCCTGGGGGCCGCCCAGCAGCTTGTCGCCGCTGAAGGTGACCAGGTCCGCGCCGTCGGCGAGGCCTCCCTGGACCGTCTGCCCGGTCATGGAGGCCACGGGCTCGATTTGGGCCAGCGCACCGCTGCCGAGATCCTGCACGCAAAGCAGTTCGTTGTCGTGGGCGAGCTTCGCGAGTTCCTTCAATGCCGGCTTGGCGCTGAATCCGACGATCCGGAAATTGCTCGGGTGAACCGCGAGAACGATCCGGGTCCGTTCGCTCAGGGCCGCCGCATAGTCCTCCAGCCGGGTCTTGTTGGTGGTCCCCACCTCGACCATCCGGGCGCCGCTCTTGGCGATGACATCGGGCATCCGGAACGATCCGCCGATCTCCACCAGTTCGCCGCGGGACACGATGACTTCACCGTCCGCTGCGAAACTCTCCAATGCCAGCATCACCGCCGCAGCACAGTTGTTGACCGCCAGCGCGGCTTCGGCGCCGGTGACGCGGCACAGCAGCGACTCCACGTGGTCCTGACGCGAGCCGCGCCCGCCGGTTTCGAGGTCGAACTCCAGGTTCGAATAGCCCCGGGCAGCCGCTTCCATGGCCGCGACCGCCTCGTCCGCCAGCGGCGCCCGCCCCAGGTTGGTGTGCAGGATGATGCCGGTGGCATTGATCGCGCGGCGCAGGCTCGGTAGCCTCCGTTCCAGCAGCTCCGCCCTCATCAACGCCTGGTACTGCGGACCCTGAAAGTCGGGCAGTTCGGTCAGGCCGTTACCCAGGCTGCGCCGAATCCGCGCCAGGTGCTCGCGCATGATGTCGGTCACCTCCTCGGTCGAGAACTCGGCTCGGAGCGCCGCCCCGCTTTCGGAGGCCAGCCACTTGTCGATGGCCGGAAGCTGCCTGAACAAACCTCGGGAATTCTGAGGGCCGTTACCCATATTCGGCATTATAGACGGGCGCGGCCGCAGGGAACGTGCAACGGCTTGCGGCCGCAACGACGTCTGCGTATCGGATTTCTCAAGACACGGGGCGCGCAAACCGGCGCGCGCACGGAACGAAAAAACCGGTCAGGCTCGCCGAGACTCGGGAGCCGTGCGCCGGCCCCCTCCAGGATTCAGAATCGGGACCGCGTCAGCTCGACGTCGGCGAATTGCCACGCTTGTTGATGGGCCTGGTGGATCTCGTCCGCCTCCGCCTTTCTGCCCTGGGCCTCAAGACTCTGCCACAGGCCGAACAGCGCCCAGCCGTCGTTGCGGTTCAACTCCATGTCCCGGCGGTAGACGCGTTCGGCTTCCTCGGCTTCGCCTGCCTCTAGCAAGGCCGCGCCGAGATAGTGACGCATGGGTTGCGGCCAGTCGGGCGGTTCCGTGTAGTCGAGGCCGTCCTCGATGACGACCGCCGCGCGATACGCCTCGATGGCGCCCTCGAGGTCTCCCTCCGCCTCCTTGATCTCCCCTTCCAACCCAAGGGAAGCCAATTCCATCAGCGTTGCCACGGTGTTCGCATTGCGTCGGACGGTCTCCGACTCCGGGTCCGCGGCCACAGCCGTCAGCCGCTCCAGGTTCGTGCGGGCATCCTCCAGACTCCCGAGACCCACGTGCGCGCTACCCTGAGTGTAGCTCCACATGCCGTCCAGGTACTGGCTGCCCTCCATGACGCGATCCTCGGCCAGCAACTCGGTCCAGCGGCCGAACATCTTGTGGACCAGCCAGCGAGCCGCGATGGTCTTGTGTGCCTGGCCCTGCCGAACGCGCGCTTCGGGCTCATGGCCACGGGCGTCGGTGGCCGCCTGGACCGCCTGCGCGTAGTTCCCCTGAATGGCGGCCGAATAGCGGATGAAGTCGTAGGCATGGCGGCGGTGGTTCTGCGCCGACAGGAAATACGTTCCGATCTGCGGAAACTCGAGACTGCCCCAGGCCGCCAGGAATTCGCCGTCCACCTCCGCCGAGCGCTGATTGTGTTCCACGGACCGGGTGTGCTGACCCACCCTGACGTAGATGTGCCCGGGCATGTGAACGATATGGCCGACTCCGGGCATCAGCGCCGCGAGCCGGTCCGCGGCGTCAAGCGCCCGCTCCGGCGCATTGGACGACTCCAGCAGGTGGATGTACAGATGATTTGCCCCTGGATGGTCCGGTCGCGTTTCCATGACTTGCTCCAGCACGGCCGCCGCCTCTGCCGTGCCCGGCAACGGCTGTCCCCCGTCGTCCCAGTACTCGCGGCCGCGCCGGGTGATCATGTACGCGTCCCCCAGCAGCGCGCCGGCGTCGGGATCGTCGGGATACTGCTCGAACAGCGCGCGAGTCGCCGCCAGGTAGGCCTGATCCCGTTCATCGCGGTCCGGATAGGTATCCGCGTCGAAGCGCCGGTGGAGCGCGCGCACGAATGCCTGCTCGCGCTCGTTGCCCCGTTCCACCAGTTCCATGGCCCGTTCGATCGCCCGGCGGCCTTCTCCCTGAGGATCGTCCGGCAGCCCGCCCGCGCGGCTGTTTGGATTGGGTCCCAGCGCCAGGGCGAGGCCCCAGTGGATCATCGGATGGTCGGGATCGTGCCGCAGCGCCTCCTGGTGGGATGCGATGGACTCCGGAAAGTGATAACCCCACGTAAGCCGCAATCCCTGATCGAAGAATTGCTGGGCGAGAGGAGAATCCGTTGTGATCGGGCGGGTATAGGTGCCGGTACTCTCAATCAGAATTGCCAGTTCTTCACCTTCGGCAGCGGAGTCGGGCGACGTGCAGGCGGACAAGGCAGTCGCAATCGCAAGCGCTGCTAACGCCCGATGGAAGAAATTGGTCATCGGCTCAGCACTCCTTGTGTGTAACGGTCGTAGTCGGACGGACCGTCGCGCCGGTTGGTAACGTGGCAAGGTCGTCCTCTCGCGGGGTTACAGCCAGTTGTCGGAAGAAAATCGGCGATGGTCCGAGGTTGACTAGATCGGCGGAATCCGCCCCGCGGTGGGAACGTTGTCGGCACCTGTACGGATGGTCCTTCCGTGGTTGTCCCGCTGCAAATGGATCTGGTAGCTCTGGTTCACCGGGATGCAGAAGGTCAGCGCATCGTCGCAGGCGAAGTAGAACACGTCCAGATTTAGCGGCTGAGTGGTGTCGCTCAGGGCAACGTTCACGAGGAATTCGCGGGGGTCGGCATCGGCTGGCACATCCAGCTCCGGACCCTGCCCATCAGCCGGTGTCACAATCCCCCCGGACGGCGCCGTGAGTGAAAACTTCACCGGTCCCGCCTCGTTGTTCCAGTGAACCCGATACAACGGATCCAGGTGGAAGCCGACGTACATCCTGCCCGTGCCCGTCGTCCTGAGGCTCTCATCGCCTTCCGCGCGAAGCTTGACGTAGAACGGAACGCCGCCCTCCTCGATGATGGGCTCGACCTCGATCCCGGCCATGGTTGGCGGCATTTCCACGCGGGGCACCACACCCTTGGCAACGGTAGGCGGCGGAGGCTGCGTGGGCAGATCGAGGTCCTCGATCCGCGTTCGCTTCTCCACCGGGCCGACCAGCCGCTCAAGGTCCGCCCGCAACGCCTCCGGATCGCTCCAGGTCCGGCGCGCCGCGACCCGGCCCTCCGGATCGATCACCAGTTCGCTGTTGGGTGTCCGTCCCATGGCCTCGTGCCAGGGGTTATGCATCAGGTCCGCCAGCCACGTGATGCTCGAACCCAGCCGGCGCTGTGCCTCGGCGACGTGCATGAGCCGCTCTTCCAGCGTGAACGGGGTGACGTAGTTGTTGTACTCGGGGTGGGCCAGCGGCTTGTAGACGTAATAGAAGTCCACGCCCCCGGGGGCAAAGTCTCTTTGAACCGTCTCCAAACTGGGGACGTTACGAAGGAAGGGGGGTCACGTGAGGCAGCCCAGAACCAGTACCGTGTACTGCCCCGTGGCCACCTCCCTGATATTCACCGGGTCTCCCCGATCGTTGACCACCTGGACGTCCGGCACCAGTTCGCCGATGCCGGGAACGGTGCGGTAGAAGCGTTCGTCCATGGCCGTGGGGCCCGCCCCCATACCCATGCCGGGCACCTGGGCAATGGCCGAATGAACGGCACCGAAAAGGACGAAAATTGACAGTGAAATCAAGCGTTTCATGAGTAGCTCGTCAATTCGTGAAGTGCGTTCGGGAATCGTATGCGTTTCCCCTCCTACCCGCAAGCCTCAGAACGCGCGCACGACATTCCGTTGCAACGTTCGCCCCGAAGGCGCGTGCGCACAGCCGCTACGCCGGTTGGCTGACGGGAATCGGCATTGTCAGTCAGTCACGATTGCGGGGTCGACGCTCGTGAGTCATACTGGACTGCGGTGATTCCAGAGCAATCGTGCTCCGTCACTTATTTCTCATGGTCGCCTTACGTCTGTCTTCTTTCGCGACGCGCCGACGGGTGCGCACGGCGATGGACGGGGCCTCTACCGGCCGGTTCACCCCCCTTCCCACGTCTTGACGTCGACCGTCGCGGCCTCCGGATGACCCATGCGGGCGTCGCGGGCAAGGGGCGAGGCGAACTCGGCCGGGGCACAATGGCTGGCCGCACGGACCCGCGCATAGCCCCCCGAGCCCACGCGTCAGTACCCGGGACGCGATGGGAATCACGGGTTGGCGCCGGTAAGCGCGACAGGAATTCACCGATTCTGTCGGTTTGTGCTTGTCTGCTCCTGGCGGCTTGCGGCGGCAACGGGTCCGATCCGAATGATCCCGCCGATCCGAGGTTGGCGGTGTCTGCAACCAGCCTGGACATGGACGCCGTCCTGGGGGCAAGTGAGATTGCAACCGCCCGATTCACGGTCTCCAACAGCGGCGGCGGTACGCTGATCTGGTCGGTTTCCACGGCCGTGCTCGGGGTCTCCGCGTCGCCTGCCGAGGGACAGCTGGACTCGGGAGGGTCGGCGACCGTCACGCTGACGCTGGACTGCGTTGCGGGGTTGGCACCCGCCCAGCAGCCGCGCGCAGAAAGCGGCACAGTCACCGTGCGCGCAACGGGAGCAAGTCAGGCGCAGGACATCGGTCTGCAAATTGCCTGCAGGCGCCCGGAAATCGGCATTGATGTTCGCTCTCCGGCGCGCGCCGACGGCTTGGTTGGCGCCGTTGTCAGTGGTGTTGCCGAGTTCCGCTTTCTGTCGCCCTGGGCGGATCAACCGCCGCTGGAGTACGAGGTGATTTCCGGCGATCCGCGGGCCGTGCTGCCGAGAGGTAGCGGCGAGGCGGCGATCGGCGCGTGGGAACGGATAGAGCTAAGCCATCGATGCGAATCGGAGACGGAGTTTGCCGCCGCCGTAACCTTGCGGATCGACGGGCACGAATCGAATTTCGAGTGGCATGTGGCATGCCGTCTGGCGGCGGTTGACCTGAACGTTTTCGAACCCCGAACGGCACACGGCACACGGGCCGGGATCGCAGGCGGTACCGTGGAGTTCCTTTATTCCCGGAGTCAACAAGGGCGTTCGGATCTTCCGCCGCTCGCCTTCAGAGTCACTTCGGACGATCCGGATGTCGCCGCGATTCCATCCGAAGGCGTGGCCGAGGAATCGATCTGGCATCACGTGGACCTGATCCATCAATGCAACGGAGAACGCTCGTTCACCGCAAGGATTACCCTCCGGATCGGCGACCGCCAGAGGGAATTCGAGTGGCGGGTGGTTTGCGGCCTGGGTAACGCCTGGGTGCATTCCATCGAGTTTTACCAGGGCCCGATCGTCAGCAGCATCAAGTTCAATGACAACGGTACATGGAATGGTGGCTGGAGAGCTTTCTACCCGGTAGCTGAACGCGATGCCCTGGTCGTGGCCCGCATACACCACAGCATGCCGACCGTGCCGGAAGCGTGGGCCTACAGGGTTCCGGACACCACGAGGGAACGCGAAGGTGCCGGCGTCAAACCCCTGCACGGCCCGAGCACGCTGGCACCCGGCGAGGAAAGGGCCGGCGGGCCGGGGGACATATTGAGGGCCATACCCCGGCGTTCGTACCTGTATGAATCCGAGTACGCGTTTCTGTTCGAGGACGGTACGCCGGCGGGACACTACGGATTCGAAATCGATGTCGACCCGCAGGATCTCGTTCCGGAGGGCGATGAGGCCGACAACGACCGGGGGCCCGCCGCGTACTGGGAAACGAACCCGATCGGTCCGTTGCGAATCGTGTTCGTACCCATCGAGGTGAATGGGCGCGCGCCGGACATCGAGACGTTCGGCGGCCTGGATGCCCTGATGAAGGATGCGATGGACTTTCTCCCGATACCGGGATTTTCCGCCCGGATTCGCGCCACTCCGATGGTGTATTCCGGACCGGTTCCATTTGACATGGAGCACGCTTTCGACCAGCTCAAGCAGGAGTGGTTGACGGACGAGAACGTGGCCGATGGCGAGTTTTACCACGGACTGGTGGCAATCGACGGGTTTGAAGGCGGTCAGGCCGCCTTCAACGAACCGGACGCGTTGCCCTCATTCACGCCGGTTGCGGTATCCAGCCTGTCCGTCATCCAGTCCGCCAGCACCGGCAGCCGGATAATTGCTCATGAAATCGGCCACAACGTGTCGCTCTATCATGCGCCGTGCAACGTACCGGATGCTTCCTCGGTCGATCCGCATTGGCCCGAAACGGGCCGATGGGACGGTACGTATGACAACGCCGGGATCGGGCCCGACCGCGGTTATCGATTCAGCGAAACGGAATTTGTCTCTCCCGGCACCGAGGATGCCCACGACTTCATGTCGTATTGCCTGCCCGGATTCGTTTCCCCGGTTTCCTATGAGGCCGCGCATGACTTCCTGTTGCTGCTCGATCAACATCTCGATGGCGAGGAGCCAATGAGCTGGTTGGCGGGGCAAGGCCTTGCTCCCGCCGGCGCCGCGGCGAGCCAACCGGTGAGCGAATCGTCCAGTCTCGCCATCTCGGGCTCGGTCAGCGAGTTTGGAGCCTGGTCGGTTTTCGCAGCCCGGCATACGCCCAGGCCGCCCTGGCCCAGGGGCGGGGGCAGGTACACGTTGATGTTGCTGAACGGCGGCGGAACGCCACTGGGAGAGATCGGGTTCGATCCCGTGCCTCTCGGTCACGGCAACAGGCAGACGTGGAGTGTGCGCATCGCCATGCCCCGGGCGGCGCAACCGGCGCGTGTGCGGATAACGGACAGGCAAGGGCAAGCCGTGCTCGACGCGGCACTGGCGCTGGAAGCGGATTGAACCGGGAAACCGTCGGGCATTCGGTTGATGGCCCGTGCCGTCATTGCCGCGGCGTTGCCCGTACGGTACCGGATTTCGTACCACCCCTTCCTTCATTGCCGGTTCACCACCCCGCAGAAACGCTCCGATGATGGTGCACTGGCGCCCATCCGACATTCCGCCCGTCCCCGAGGGACAGTTGTGTCACATTCGGACAAAAGCGCGGAGCCCCCGATTCGAGCCCCGCCAGGGATGGCGGGGCTCGATTAAGCTCGAAGCGGCTGTGCGCACGCGCCTTCGGGGCTGGCGGCAGGGCATGGTATTCTTGCCGTTCCTTTCCCCGCTGTATCCGCTAACCACCATGACCGAGTTCTCAAGCCGCAGCGCCGGCAGCGGCCGCCACTTCCTGCAAGTTCCCGGACCCACCAACGTTCCCGACAGGGTGCTCGCCGCCATGTCGATGCCGACCATCGATCATCGGGGTCCGAAGTTCGCGGAACTGGCGCTCGACCTCATTCCGCGCGTTCGCGGGTTGTTCAATGCTTCGGGACCGGTCGCGATGTACCCGGGGTCGGCCACCGGTGCCTGGGAGGCCGGCATCGTCAACACACTGTCTCCCGGGGACCGCGTGCTGATGTTCGACAGCGGCATGTTCGCGACCCTGTGGAGGGGTGTAGCGGAGCGATTCGGTCTCGAGATCGAGTTGGTCGAGTGCGACTGGCGCAAGGGCGTGGAGCCCGACCAGGTCGAAAGCGCCCTGCGCGCTGACAGGCTGCATCGGCTGAAGTCCGTGATGGTGGTCCACAACGAGACCTCCACCGGCATCACCAATTCCATTGCCGGCGTGCGTGCGGCCATGGACGCCGCCGGACACCCGGCCCTTCTCATGGTGGACGCGGTCTCTTCCGCGGGTTCCATGGAGTACCTGCAGGACGAATGGCAGGTCGACGTCACCATCGCCGGGTCCCAGAAGGGCCTGATGCTTCCGCCCGGGCTCAGCCTGAACGTCATCAGCGAAAAGGCCCTGGCCGCCGGCGCCTGCGCGGCGTCGCATCGATCCTACTGGAACTGGGCCGACGCCCTGCCCTCCAACGACACGGGGTACTTCCCCTATACGCCGCCGACGAACCTGCTCTACGGATTGAAGGAAGCGCTGAAAATGATGGAGGAGGAAGGGCTGGACAACGTGTACGCGCGGCACAGCCGCCTGGCCGAGGCGACGCGGCGCGCCGTGGCTGTCTGGGGCGTGGAAAACTTCTGCGTCATCCCTGAAAAGAGCAGCGATTCCGTCACCACCGTGCTCGTGCCCGAAGGCATCGACGCGGACGACGTTCGCGCCGTGATCCTGGACCGATTCGACATGTCGCTCGGAACGGGGCTGGGGCCGCTGACCGGCAAGGTGTTCCGAATCGGCCACCTGGGCCACTTCAACGAGCTCATGCTGGCCGGAACCCTGTCCGGCGTGGAGATGGGGCTGGAGCTTTCAGGTATCTCCGGCTGCTCGGGCGGTGTCACCGCGGCGCTCGAATACCTTGCCGGGCAGGCTCATTAGCGGATGATTTGGCCGACACGCGCAAGAGAGGCGAATCAACCAGATATCTGTTCCTAGTTGATGAAATCAACTACATGAATACTCTTACATAGCGATAATCACCAACCCGCATGCGCACGTGGGCAAATGACCCGCAGAACAGCCGCACGGAGGAAACATGGACCCGGCCGCAACGGTAGTAAACAGTCCCCTGGTGGCGCTGCTGGGCTTTCTGGGCGTCATCGTGCTGCTCCTGTTTCTCATCGCCAAATGGCGCTGGCATGTCTTTCTCGCCCTGCTGATTCCACTGCTTCTCTTCGGCGTCATCCCAGGCGTCGCCCGCAACAACTTCATCGATGCCTTCGAGCGCGGCTTCGGCGCGACGCTGGGGTCCATCGGCGTGGTCATCGTGCTCGGTTCGATCATTGCCGAGGCGCTGCGGCACACAGGCGCGATCCAGACCATAACCCGGAGCATGGTGTGGGCGGTGGGCTCCAAACGCATGCCGCTGGCGCTCACGCTGACCGGATTCATTCTGGGCATTGCGATCTTCTCGGACGTGGCCTACGTGATCCTCAATCCCCTGGTGCACTCGGCGGCGAAGATGATGGGCGTTACTGTCAGCGTCATGTCCATCGGGCTGGTGGGCTCACTGCAACTCACCCACGCCATCGTGCCGCCCACGCCGGGCCCGCTCGCCGCGGCGGCGCTGGTGGGTGCGGACATCGGCAAGACCATCATCTACGGCAGCGCGGCTTGCCTGGCGGGTTCTCTCGCCGGCTGGATATGGGGGCAGTACATCGCCGGGCCGCGGATCAAGACGCTGCCGGACGACGAGTTCGTGGGCGACAATTTCCTGACGGAGGAGCCCGAAGGCGGATTGCCCAGCGGCCTGGCCTCCTACGCTCCCATCCTCGTACCGATCATCCTGATCTCCGCGCAGAGCGTTTCGCGGCTGTTCCTCGACGAGGACCACATCGTCCGGACCGGGCTTGCCTACGTCGGCTGGCCTGTGATGGCCCTGAGCATCGGCGTCTGGCTGTCCTATCGCAACATCAGGACACCCGAGCACCGCAAGGCCGCCACCAACGCCTGGGTGGAGGACGGCCTCAGGGTGTCGGCCATGATCCTGGTGGTCACCGGACTGGGCGGCTCCCTGAGCGAGATTCTCAAGGGCACGCCCGCGGTGGAAACCATCGCCGGCTTCTTCGCTGCCTACGGCCTGCCGTCGATCCTCCTGCCGTTCGTCATCGGCATCATCGGCAACATGATCACCGGCTCCACCACCGTCGGCGTGATCACAGCGGCGTCGCTGGTCGCGCCCATGCTCACGACGCTGGCGCTCTCGCCGGAGGCCGCCATGCTCGCCGGCGCCAGCGGTTCGGTCATCATCAAGTACGTCAACTCAAGCTACTTCTGGGTCTGCACGTCCCTCAGCCGACTGTCAGCGAACGACGCCATATTCGGCTACGGCGGCGCCACCCTGGTCGGCGGCATCGCCTCCTTCGCGGCGGTGTGCCTGATGTGGTGGCTGGGGCTGATATAGGAATCGAAGCGGCACAAGGACACAGAAAAGCATGCAAATGTAACTCTGTGCGTTAGATTTGCATGGATGCAGGACAATGCGCCGCATCAAAATCGAAACGTATAGTTCACCTTGAGGCTCAGGTCCGCGAGCGTTTCGTCGTACGAGTTGTCGCGGTCGTAGTCCTGCAGGTTGTGGTTCAACACCAGGTACGCTTCGCGGCCGTCCCGCAGCACCCAGTGCAGCCGGCTGTTGATGCCGACTTCTTCGGAGACGTTGTCGTACTGAATCTGACTGGTCCACAGCAGGTCCGAGTTGAACGCAACCTCCGAGGTGAAGTGGGCAAGCCGGGTGACAAAGGCGCCTTGCGGGAGCCTGATGTCGTGATAGTCGTAGGCAATCCTGAAGGTAAAGTGCTTCGTGGGCCGCCAGGTCATGATGGTGGAGTATTGCTCGCGTTGCCCGCTGAAAAAGTCGCCCCATCGATAGTTCACCGCGGCAACAAGATTGCGGTGACTGCCGCTGGAGGCCGTGGCGATATACTCGTCGAATGAGTACCGCCCCTCGGGGATAACGACCTGACGCGAGGTGTCGGACGTGTCGCGATAGATGCGAAATGGACGGATCAGCACCTCGTCGGTGGACTTGTATTGCACCACGAGCGTATCCCGGGATCGGCTGTCGATCTCCAGCGGAGTGATCGTGAAGACCTGCGTCTGCAGCCCGCCGTCCAGAAGTTCGATGCGCTGAGCGTCAATGCTCGCGAACCACGACGCGATCGCCCCACCGCGAAAATGGTGCGTGTAGCCGAGATCCGCCGTGCGGTCCCGGATTCCGGTCCGGTTGACGTAGCCGAGCGCCGGGTTGAAGTTTCTCTGGACTTCCTTTGCCGCCAGGCCCCAGCGCAAGCCGGCCCTGTTCGGCGCCCTGAGCCCAAGGCCGAAGGCGCGATCGTCTTCGGTCAGGCCCTCGGTATCGGACTGAAGGAGCCACGCGTCGGCCTCCAGGACCCGGCTGTTGCCCAACCGGCTGTTCAGATAGCGAAAGTCCACGCCCGCGACGGAATTGTCCAGGTTCGAATTGGGATCGCCGTCCGTGACGATGAAGCCCACCGCGGATTCTTCCAGAATACTCAGCGAGGCTCGCCCTACGAATACATCGCTGCTCTCGATCCCTCCGAATTCCGCCTGCCGAACGGCGAGTCCGCCGATGCTCCAGGGGCCGATCCGCCCGCTGAGCTTGCCCCCGTAGTCCAGGTCCACCGGCTGGCCCGAATCGCTGAGGCCCAGGCGCCGGGAGAAGAACGGTCGCCCGTTCTCGCGGCTGGGCCCCGAGACGGACTGATTCGTGTCGGAATTCCTGCCACCGATGCGGCCGAACTCGAAGATATCCGTGTCCTGCAGAAAAAACGCCCGCTGCTCCGGGAAAAACAGGTTGAATCGCGTCAGGTTGACCTGCCTTGAGTCGACTTCGGTGGCCGAGAAGTCCGTATTCAGCGTCAGCGCACTGTTCAGCGAAGGAGTGATCTTGTAGAACAGGTCCAGGGAGGGGCGCGACCTGGAAGAGTCGGCGGATGGATTGCTGGCCGAAATGCCGGCAGGCTCGCTGGAAGTACCGCCGGAAGGGTTGTTGGCAGGATCGAAAAGCCGGCGGCGGTTAAGCGCGAGCGACGGCACGACGTCGAGGCCAAGCCCCTGTTGCAGGCCCGTCAGGCCCGTCGCCAGGCCGACGATGCCGGGGTTGTAGGAGCGGTTCCGGGAAACCCAGGAGATTTCCTCCCCCTTCCTGCGCACCGCGCGGGAAAAATTGATGCCCCAGGTATCGTTTTCCGGGTCGAACGAGATCGACTTCAGGGGGATCGCAATCTCCGTGAGCCAGCCCTCGGAGTCCGTGGTGGATGCGACGTCCCAGATCGTGTTCCACACCGGCAGGTTCTGGCTGACGTTCTGGTAAATCGCTTCATGCTTGACGCCGTTGGCGTTGGTTTCGAACTTGTAGCCGCTGCGCCGGTCGTTGTAGGGCGACAGGACGATGGCGATCCGGTCGTCGTCGCCCAGGCGCAGCGAACGGTGGCGCAGGGTACCGGCGGCGATCTGGTCCGGCTCGCTGTCCCAGAAGCGTCCGCCGATGTACAGCGCATCTTCATCGTAGAGCAGGTAGATTTCGGTGCGTTCGGTTGGCTCGGCCCCCTCGATGGGTTGGGATTGATGGAAATCGTCGACGACGGCTGCGCTGGCCCAGACGGCATCGTCGAGGCGGCCATCGATCACCGGGGGCGTATCCGTCCGCACCATGCGGATGGATTTCAGGACTTCACCGTCCTGTGCCGCCTGCTGAGCCGCGCTCAGTCCGGGCAACACGCACAGCGCGCCGACGCCCGCGGCCAACACCGTGTGCCGCAACGTCACCTTGCCTCTGGCTTGAGGTGCGGAAAGAGTATGACGTCCCGAATGGAGGGCGAATCGGTGAGCAGCATGACCAGGCGATCGATTCCCAGACCCAGCCCGGCGGCCGGCGGCATGCCGTACTCCAGGGCGCGGATGTAGTCGTCGTCGTAGTACATCGCTTCCTCATCGCCCATGGACTTGGCCCGGGCCTGCTGCCGGAAGCGTTCGGCCTGGTCCTCCGGATCGTTCAGTTCGGAGAAACCGTTGGCCAGTTCGCGTCCGGCGATGAACAGCTCAAACCGGTCGGTGACAAAGGGATCCTCATCGTTGCGCCGTGCCAGCGGCGAGACTTCGGCCGGGTAGCGGGTGATGAAGACCGGGTCCTCCAGGTGCCGTTCCACCGTCTTCTCGAACAGCTCGATCTGAAGTTTGCCGGCGCCGTCTTCCGGCCGGTAACCGGTGCCGGCTCGCTCGCAGGCCTCGCGCAGACGGTTCACGCTGCGCAGATCGCCGGCGAGTTCCGGATTGTGGCGCACCAGGGCATCCTCCACGGTCAGTTCTTCGAACGGCTCGCCCAGATCGAATATCCGGCCCTGGTACTCGACCTTCGCGGTCCCCAGCAGGGTCCCGGCGGCTTCCCGAACCAGCGTCCGGGTGAGATCGATCAGGTTTTCGTAGTCCGCGTAGGCCTGGTACAACTCCAGCATGGTGAACTCGGGATTGTGCTGGGTGGAGATGCCTTCGTTGCGAAAGCTGCGGTTGATCTCGTAAACGCGCTCCAGCCCGCCCACCAGAAGCCGCTTCAGATAAAGCTCCGGCGCGATTCGCATAAACAGGTCCAGATCGAGCGCGTTGTGATGCGTCGCGAACGGCCGGGCGATCGCCCCGCCGGGGATGGGGTGCATCATCGGCGTCTCGACCTCGGCAAATCCCAGCGCGTCGAGGAATCGGCGGACGAACCGCACGGTTCGCGTCCGAATCCCGAACACCCGGCGGGTTCGTTCGCTCATCAGCAGGTCCACATAGCGGCGCCGAAGCTTGAGTTCCCGGTCGGCGATGCCGCGCCACTTCTCGGGCAGCGGCCGAAGCGACTTCACCAGCAGCCGCAGCTCGTCCACCCGGACCGAAAGCTCGCCCGTACGGGTCTTGAACAGGTTCCCGCTGGCGCCCACGATGTCGCCTACGTCCCAGGTCCTGAAGGCCTGGTAGACCTCGGCCGAGACCCTGTCGCGCTCGACGAACAACTGGATTTGGCCCGACCGATCCCGCAGGTGGCAGAAGCTCGCCTTGCCCATGATCCGCTTGCTCATCATGCGGCCGGCCACGGACACCCGGACCGCTTCCTCCTCGAGCGTCTCCCCGGTGTGGCCGGAAAACTCCGCCTGCAGGGCATCCGCCAGCGCAGTGCGCCGAAAGTCATTGGGGTAGGCGTCGGCGCCGTCGCGCAACCCGCGCAGCTTCTCGCGCCGCTCGGCGATCAGCCGGTTCTCCGGCGGCTGGTCGGCGGGTTGGCGACCGTCGGACTGGCGACCGTCGGACTGGCGTCCATCCGTCCGGCTACCGTTGGACGGTCGGCTGCCGTCGGACCGGCGATCGTCGGCTGAACCGCCATTTGCAGTGGATTCATCCATTGCTTGCTACAGGCCCTGTTTCAGGCTTTCCTCCAGAAATGCGTCAATGGCGCCGTCCAGTATCGCGCCCGTGTTGCCGCTTTCAACCCCGGTACGAAGATCCTTGATCCTCGATTGGTCCAGGACATAGGAGCGAATCTGGCTTCCCCAGCCGATGTCGGCCTTGCCCTGCTCCAGGGACTCCGCTTCTTCCCGGCGGCGCTGCTGTTCCCGCTCGTACAGCTTTGCGCGCAGTTGCCCCATGGCCGTGGCGCGGTTCTTGTGCTGCGAGCGGTCGTTCTGGCACTGAACCACGATCCCGGTGGGCAGATGCGTGATGCGCACTGCAGATTCGGTCTTGTTGACGTGCTGCCCCCCTGCGCCGCTGGCCCGGTAGACGTCGACCCTCAGGTCGGCCGGGTTGATCTCGATGTCCACATCGTCCTCTATCTCGGGGGAGACGAAGACCGCGGCGAACGATGTATGGCGGCGGTGTCCGGCATCGAACGGCGACTTGCGCACCAGCCGGTGGACGCCGGTCTCGGTCCGCAGCCAGCCGTAGGCGTGATCGCCCCGGAACAGCACGCTCGCGCTCTTGATGCCGGCGACTTCGCCCGGCGAGATTTCCAGGACTTCGCTTGCGAACCCGCGGCTCTCGGCCCAGCGCAGGTACATCCTGAGAAGCATTTCCGTCCAGTCCTGGGCTTCGGTTCCGCCGGACCCCGCCTGCACGTCCAGATAGGCGTTGTGGGCGTCCATGTCTCCGGAGAACATGCGCCGAAACTCGAGCTGTTCGATTTCCCTCTGGGTGCCGGCCAGTTCTTCGGCAACATCGGCCAGGATATCGTCGTCGCCTTCGGACTCCCCCAGGACCCGCAGTTCCGCCGCCTCGTCCAGCGACCGGCCGATCCGGTCCAGCGCGTTCAGTTCGGACTGCAGGCCGGCCCGTTCCCTGCCGAGCGACTGGGCCCGCTGCGGATCGGCCCAGATTTCCGGGTCTTCCAGCGCCCGCTCGACCTCCGCCAGGCGCTCCCGCTTGGCATCGTAGTCAAAGATACCCCCTGAGGGCGCCGCAGCGCCCCTGGAGATCGTCGATCTTCAAGCTGATCTGGCCGAGTTCCATGTGCCGGGTTCCGGGGGGTGGATGGCGGCGAATGATAGCGCAATCGGCTCCACTGTTGCCGGTTCAGGGACGAATATGCTCCACGACGAGCTGAACTTCGGGGGCCACGCGATATTCGTTGACATCCAGCCGGTAGGCGAGCCACAGGCGGTCCCCCGGTCCCCGGTTGCCGGGTCCTTGCCTGAAGGCGATGGCGTTGACCGGATTGCGCCCACCTTCCGGCGCGACGCGCATCCTCAGATGCGCACCGCCCACCACGCGCTGCCCGACCAGCCGAAAAGTGCCCTCGAACAGCGGTTCCGGGAAACCCTGCCCCCAGGGACCGGCGTCCCGCAGCAGTTCGGCAACTTCCAGCGTGATGTCCCGGGCATCGAGCTCACCGTCGGTGAAGACCTTCTCGGCAAGATGTTCGGGCTCCAGCCGCCGATTCCCCACCGACTCGATAGCTTCGCGAAATTCGGCGAATCCGTCCCGCTGCAGCGTCAGGCCCGCAGCCATCGCATGCCCGCCGAAGCGGGAAATGAGGCCCGGATTCGCCGCATCCACATCCACCAGCGCATCTCGAAGGTGGAATCCGGCCACGGATCGTCCCGACCCCTTGAGCGCGCCGGACTCACTCGGCGCAAAGGCGAACGCCGGGCGATGGCAATGCTGCTTGATCCGGGAAGCGACCAGCCCCACCAGTCCTTCGTGCCAGTCTTCCCGAAACAGGCAAACCACCGGTGGCAGTTCTTTCGAGTCCACGAGCGATTCGGCGTCCAGTTGCTGCAGCGCTTCGGAGTCCATCCTCGCGCCGATGGCGCGGCGCTCGAGATTGAGTTCGTCCAGCCGGTTGGCGAGTCGCTGTGCCTCCGCGTCGGAGTCCGTCATCAGGCAGCGCACGCCCACCTTCATGTCGTCCAGCCGTCCCGCCGCATTCAATCTGGGCGCAATCTGGTAGGCGAGGCGGCTCGCCGTGATTGCCGCGTTGTGGATCTTCGCCGCCTGGCAGAGGGCCAGCACGCCCGGCCGGCAGCGCCCGCTGCGGATTCGGGCCAGGCCCCGGTCGATCAGGATTCGGTTGCTGCGATCCAGCCTGACCAGGTCCGCCATGGTCCCGATGGCCACCAGGTCCAGGTACCGGGCCACGTGCCCCGCCGAACCCAGGCGCTTGCCCAGGGCGGCCATGAGATAGAACGCCACGCCCACGCCGGCGAGGCATTTGCCGGCAAACGGGGTGTCGGGAAGATTCGGGTTGACGATCGCGTTGGCGGCCGGCAATTCCGGCCCGGGCAGGTGATGGTCGGTGATCAGCACGTCGATGCCCCGATCCCGCGCTTCCGCGGTGCCGGCAAGGCTGGTGGTGCCGTTGTCCACGGTGACGATCAGCGTAGGCGAGTGACCGCCGATCCGCTCCACCGCTTTGGGCGTCAACCCGTAACCGAGATTGAATCGATCCGGGATAAAGACATCGACCGATTCGAATCCGAAATCCTTCAGGCACAGGCTCAGCAACGCGGCGCCGGTCGCGCCGTCGGAATCGAAATCCCCCACAATGATCACATGCCCCTTACGATGTCGCAGCAACAGGTCCACGCCCTCCTCCAGGGCGTCGAACCCGCCCACGGGACGAAGGTGCTTCAGGGCGAGGTCAAGGTCCCGGGGAGATTCGATCAGGCGGCGAGCGAGAACCTTCCGCAATACGCGATGTGTACCATCGGGCCATGCCCAATTCTCCGAACCCGGCAGCGGCGGCCGCTGGACGAAGCTGGGTTGCGTCACGTGGCGCTCCTTCAACCTGACCATCGCGCATCAGTGGCCGCACGCCCGCCCCTGGCAAGGCGCGGCTCGGCAACCCCCTGCCCCGGAGCGATACCGCGGCGACGTATAATCGCCCGGCACGCACCACCGGAGAGGCCGATCAAGTTCACCAGGGAAACCGCCGACGCCAACCTGGTCCGCGCCTGGCGGCTGGGCGGCCTGCGGGTCGGCGACGAGTGGCTTCGCAGCCATGCCATCGTTTCCGCCGACCGGATCGTGCGCGACTGGCCCGTTTCAGACCCTGAAACCCTGCAGCCCGACGACCTTGAGCCGGCCCTGGCGACGGATCCGGACATCATCATCCTGGGCACCGGTGAGTCCTTGCTCAGACCCGCGGCGGACCTGATGGGACTCATGGCCGAACGCGGTATCGGCGTGGAGATCATGGATACGCCGGCCGCCTGCAGAACGTACAACGTGCTGCTCCACGAGGGCCGCTCGGTGGTGGCAGCGCTGTTCATGCCATAAGCGTCAGTCGGGCAGGTACCCGAGGGGATCCACCGGTGTACCGTTGCGGCGTATCTCGAAGTGAACCTGGGGCTGGCGTTCGGGACCCATGCCCATTCTGGCGATCACGTCGCCCTGCTCCACCGCGTCGCCCTCGCCGACCACCAGCGTATCGTTGTGTCCGTAAGCACTCAGGAACGTATCGCTGTGCTTGATGATGATGAGATTCCCGTACGCCGCCAGGCCGTCGCCGGCGTAGACCACCTGTCCGGCCGCCGAGGCCCGGATGTCCGCACCGAGCTGCCCGCCGATGCCGATCCCGCTGCCGGTCCCCTGCGCGGCGCCATAGGGACTCACAACCGCTCCCCGCACCGGCCACTGCCACGCCGAGGCCGGCAGCACGGCCCGGGACGGCGGCTGCGGGGGCGGCTGCGGGGGCGCGCGTTGCCCGGAATTCGCCGGCGCAGCCCCCATCGAACCGGCGGCAGGCGCAGGCGTAGGTGCCGGTGTGGGTGAAGGTGTGGGTGAAGGCGCCGGCGTGGGTGAAGGTGTCGGCAGGGATGAAGGTGCCGGGACTGGCGTTGCGACCGGCGGAGCGGGTCGTGGAATGGCCGGCGATGTCGACGCCTGCGGCCCTGGCGCTACGGCTGCCGGACCGCCGCCACCGGAAACTTCCGGCGCGCCGGCAGGACGGGACGGGGCGGTCTGCCCCGGACTCGCCGACGGGCTGGCAGATGTCCGGCCGGCATTGGCGGTCAGGGACTCCGACCTTCCGCCCGGCGTCAGGAACAGCCGCTGACCCACAAGGATGAGATCGGGGTTGTCGAGGTCGTTCCACACAACCAGTTCGCGCACATCCAGCTGATACCGCCACGCAATGGAAAAAAGCGTTTCCCCCGACTGCACCACGTGGACGCGAGGCGCGAAGTCCACCAGCGTCGGCGTACAGGCCACCGCCAGTAACGCGGTGAGAAACAGCCCGGATAGTTGTCGGAAGCGCATTCGGATCTCTAGCGTAGGACGAAGTACAACACCACCAGCAAGGCTACCGAAATCCATCCCGCGAGGTCCACATGCTGGCGCAATTTTTGTTCCATGGGCCTTCCTCCCCAGCGTATCAGGCCGGCGACCAGGAAGAACCGGGCGCCGCGGCCGACCAGCGACGCCAGCACGAACAGCGGAAACAGCATATGCAGCGCACCCGCCGCGATGGTGAATATCTTGTAGGGTACCGGCGAGAATCCCGCCCCCAGAACCGTCAGAAAACCCCACATGGCGAACCACTCCATCGCCAGGAGATAACCGTCCCAGTAGCCCACGGACCGCAACAGCGGTTCGACGGCATCTGCCGCGAACCAGCCGATCGCGTATCCGGCAGCACCTCCCAGCACGGACGCCACCGTGGTCACCGACGCGAACCGCCAACCCTTGCGGGGTTTGGCCAGCGTCATGGGCACCAGGATCGCTTCCGGGGGAATCGGAAAGAACGACGACTCGGCAAAGCTGAGCCCGGCCAGGTAACGCTCCGCGTGGCGATGCTGCGCCCACCGCAACGCGCTGTCGTAGAGATCGGAAAACAGGCTCAATTGCCGGTACCGGGCAGGAGCGGCACGAAGCTGACGGCGCCGAGCGGTTCACGCCGATAGCCATCGGCGGTGCGGGTAATGCACTGCAGGCTTTGCCCGCCGTGGGCGCCGACCGGAATCACCATGCGCCCGCCTTCGTCAAGCTGCTCGAGCAACTCCCCGGGAACGTCTGCGGGTGCGGCCGTGACGATGATTCCCTGGAACGGAGCCTGCGCCTTCCAGCCGCCGAGACCGTCACCGTGGCGCAGCGAGACGTTGCTGATCTCCAGTTCCTTCAGCAGTTTCTGGGCCCGCGTAATGAGAGACAGCAGGCGCTCCATGCTGAAGATGTGCTGTGCAAAGGGTGCCGCCACGGCCGTCTGGTAGCCGCAACCGGTGCCGATTTCCAGCACTCGCCTGAGCTTGTCGCCCGGTTTCAGGTCCCGAACGAGCGCCTCCGTCATCAGGGCGACGATGTAGGGCTGCGAGATGGTCTGGCGGGAACCGATGGGAAGCGCGACATCCTCGTAGGCACGGCTTGCCAGGGCCTCGTCCACGAACAGATGTCTGGGGACCTCGCGGATGCGGGCCAGAACGGCCTCGTTGCCGATGCCTTCGCGTTTCAGACGCCGGATCAGCCGGTCCCGGGTGCGTTCCGACGTCATGCCGACGCCACGTACGTCGCGACCGTACCTCACGGCAACGGGTTCCGCGAGGCGTTCAGGGATTCCGCTGCCATGCCCGAAGTGGTCTTGCTGGTCAGGATCGCTGGATTCGGCACTTTCGGGGCCACTATACTGGATACCTGGGTCGGCGGAGCGATAACTTGGCTGTCGACAACGACAAGGAAGAGTTTGCGCGCGCCATGCGCGGCGTCAGGCGCCTGGAGTACGAGGAACGCGCGACGCACCGGCGTTCGCGCCCGGCAACCGCGGCAATGACCCGATCTGCCCGGCAGGAAGTGCTGCGCGAGAGTCTGCTGGGGTCCGACGACGGTCCCGACGCCCTGGAGCAACTCGGCGAGGAGGTGTCATACCGGCGCCCAAGCCTGCCCGAACGGACTTTTCGCCGCTTGCGCCGCGGCCGCTACCGCATCGAGGACGAGACGGACCTGCACGGGCTCACGGAGGAACAGGCTCGAATGCAGTTGCGGTTCTTCGTTGCCGAGGCCGTCGCGAGGGGCCTCGGGTGCGTTCGCGTGATCCACGGCAAGGGCCTGCGCTCCGGCCCGCGCGGACCGGTGCTCAAGACCTGCGTGCAGCGCTGGCTGGCCCAGTGGGACGATGTCCTGGCGTTCGTATCCGCCCGTGCCCGCGACGGCGGATCCGGCGCAGTGTACGTACTGCTTCGCCGGAGGCGCTGAGTACACCTACGGTTCCGTGGCTTCCGCAGTTTGCGCGAAGGGCAGCGAGGTGATCTGGTAGAAGGTTTCGCCCTCGGCAATCATTCCGAGATCGGCACGGGCGCGCTCCTCGGCGGCGGCGAGCCCTTGCTTGAGGTCCTGCACCTCGCCCTCCAGCGCCGCATTGCGCGCCGACAGTTCCCGATTCTCCAGGGTGCGTTCGGCGATAAGGTCCTCGAGCCGCCACACTTCGCGCAAGCCGTCGTCGGAAGACCAGAGACGGGCTTGAACGAGGCCCAGGCAAACTACCAGCAGAAGCAGCAGGATTCGCATGTCGGGTGCAACTCTCAGCCCGGATAATCCATGTTACTCGTTTACAAGCTCATTGGGAACGCCTGGGCGCCCGCGAAGACGGCCCGCTCGCCCAGTTCGGCCTCGATTTGCAGCAAGCGGTTGTACTTGGCGATCCGGTCGGAGCGGCTCAATGAGCCAGTCTTGATCTGGGTGGCCGTCGTGGCCACCGCAATGTCCGCTATGGTGGTGTCCTCGGTTTCGCCCGAGCGGTGGGAGATCACCGCCGTGTAGCCGGCTGCGCAGGCCATGTCGATCGCCGCCGCCGTCTCGGTCAGGGTACCGATCTGGTTTGGTTTGACCAGGATGCTGTTGGCGACCTGCCTGTCGATACCTGTTCTCAGGATTTCCGTGTTGGTCACGAACAGATCGTCGCCCACCAGTTGCATCCAGCCCCTCAGCCGCTCGCTCATGTGCGACCAGCCGGACCAGTCGTCCTCGGCCATGCCGTCTTCGACGGAAACGATGGGGTATCGGGCCACGATGTCTTCCAGGTAGCCATTGAATTCGGTCGAGGTGAAATGTCGCCCCTCCGACTCCAGGCGATAGACGCCGTCGGCGTAAAACTCCGTACTGGCCACATCCAGCCCAAGATAGATTTCGCGCCCCGGCGTGTAGCCGGCCGCCTCCACGGCTTCGGTAATGGCGCCGAGCGCCGCTTCGTTGGAGTCGAGATCCGGAGCGAAGCCGCCTTCGTCGCCCACCGCAGTACTCAGGCCGCGGCCCTCCAGTACGCGCTTCAGGCTGTGGAAGATCTCGGCGCCGTAGCGCAGGCTTTCGGAAAAGCTCTGCGCGCCGACCGGCAGGATCATGAACTCCTGGATGTCCACGCTGTTGTTGGCATGGGCGCCGCCGTTGATGATGTTCATCATGGGCACCGGCATGGTGTATTCGTCCCGCTCGGCCAGTGCGCGGTAGAGCGGCATGCCCTGCTCCGCCGCGGAGGCCTTCGCGTTGGCCAACGAGACCGCCAGGATCGCGTTGGCCCCGACCCGCGCCTTGTTGGGCGTGCCGTCCAGGTCGATGAGGCTAGCGTCGAGCGCCTGCTGGTCCCGGCTGTCGATCCCCCTCGCCGCGTCCCGAATCTCGCCGTTGACGAACTCCACGGCGCGCCTGACGCCCTTGCCCATGTAGCGCTGCGGATCGCCGTCCCTGAGTTCTACCGCCTCGCGGGAACCCGTGGACGCGCCCGACGGGACCGCCGCCCGCCCCCGGGCGCCCGACTCGAGGATGACTTCGGCATCCACCGTAGGAAATCCTCGGGAGTCCAGTATCTCGAGCCCGCGAACGTCCCTGATTCGGCTCATTGCTTCTCCATTCCGATCCTCATTTGAGGCGCTCGTCCGGAGCGCCGTTCTTGACAGCTGAGTCGATGGCCTTCAGGCGCGTCAGAAGCTCCGCCATCCTGTCGAGCGGCCACGCGTTGGGCCCGTCGCTCAGGGCCTCGTCCGGATTCGGGTGCGACTCCAGGAACAGACCCGCGACACCCGTGGCGACGGCCGCCCGGGCCAGCGGAGGAATGAAGGCCCGCTCCCCGCCGGAAGCATGGCCCTGCGCTCCCGGATACTGAACCGAATGACCCGCGTCGAATACCACCGGGCAGCCGGTTTCGCGCATCAGGACCAGCGAGCGCATGTCGGAGACGAGGTTGTTGTACCCGAACATGTAGCCGCGCTCGCACACGAGTATGTCCTCGTTGCCGGTGGAACGGGCCTTCTCGACCACGTTGGTCATCTCCCAGGGGGACAGGAACTGCCCCTTCTTGATGTTCACCGGGCGGCCGCAGGAGGCCACCGAGACGATGAAGTTGGTCTGCCGGCACAGCATCGCGGGCGTCTGCAGCACGTCCACCACGTCCGCGACTTCCGCCAGCGGCGTGTCTTCGTGAACATCGGTCAGGACCGGAACGCCGACCTGCTGCCGTACGGCATCCAGCGCCTTGAGCCCCCGCTCCATTCCCAACCCCCGAAAGCTGCCGATGGACGAGCGGTTGGCCTTGTCGAAGGACGACTTGAAGATGAACGGGATCGCAAGCGCCGCAGTAATCTCCGCCAGCTTGCCCGCCACGTCGACGACGAAGGACTCGCCTTCGATCACGCAGGGACCGGAGATCAGGAAGAGCGGCGTGGAATTTCCGGCCTCGAATCCGGCGAGCTTCATGCGCGGGCCACGCGCGGCAGCCTCAGTCCCTGGCAGGAGCGCGCCGCCGTCACGAAACTGGCGAACAGAGGGTGTCCGTCGAGGGGGTTTGAGGTGAATTCGGGGTGGAACTGGCAGGCCAGGAACCACGGATGGTCCGGCAACTCGATGAGTTCCGCCAGGTCGTCTTCGGAGCGGCCGGAGAACACCAGTCCCTTCTCGGCCAGCAGCGCCGTGTAATTGTTGTTGAACTCGTAGCGGTGACGGTGACGCTCGAAGATTGTGTCCTGACCGTATACCGCACGAGCCAGGCTGCCCGGGGCGATATGGCAGGTCTGCGCGCCGAGCCGCATGGTGCCGCCCATGTCCGAATCCTCGGTGCGCTCCTCGATCGCGCCGCTGCGATCCCGCCACTCGGTAATCAGCGCAATGACGGGATCCGGTGTGTCGGCCTGAAACTCCGTCGAATGCGCTCCGGCAAGTCCGGCCACGTTGCGTGCATATTCGATCACCGCAACCTGCAGTCCCAGACAGATGCCCAGGTAGGGAATCTGCTTCTCCCGCGCCAGCCGCACTGCGGATATCTTGCCCTCGATACCTCGGTCGCCGAATCCACCGGGGACGAGAATGGCGTCGGCGGTGTGCAGCCGGCCCATTCCCTCGGATTCGAGCTCCTCGGACTCCACGTAGCGGATGTTGACCCGGGTGCGGGTCTGGATGCCTGCATGCAGCAGCGCCTCGGTGAGCGAGATGTAGGAATCCTTAATGTCCATGTATTTGCCGACCATGGCAATTTCCACCTCGCCCTCGGGGTTGGCGTGGGCGTCGACCACGGACTCCCACTTCGAGAGATTCGCCGGAGGCACGTCGAGCCGAAGCTTGTCGACGACGATTTCGTCCAGATGCTGCTCGTTGAGCATCAGCGGGATCCTGTAGAGATTGTCCACGTCCACGGCGGAAATCACGGCCCGCGGCTCGACGTTGGTGAACAGCGCGATCTTGGCGCGCTGTTCGTCCGGCAGCGGCCGGTCCGACCGGCACACGAGAATATCCGGCTGGATACCGATGGACCGCAACTCCTTGACGGAGTGCTGGGTGGGCTTGGTCTTGATCTCCGAGGACGCGGCGATGTAGGGCACCAGCGTCAGGTGCAGGTAGGCCGCACGCTCGCGTCCCAGTTCCACGCCCAACTGGCGAATCGCCTCCATGAACGGCAGCGATTCGATGTCGCCCACGGTACCGCCGATTTCCACCATGCAGATGTCCGCGCCGCCGGCGCCGCGCAACACGCTTTCCTTGATCTCGTCGGTAATGTGCGGAATGACCTGCACGGTAGCTCCGAGGTAATCGCCGCGCCGCTCCTTGGCGATCACCTCGCTGTAGATGCGCCCGGTGGTGAAGTTGCTGTAGCTGCCGGTCTTGCTGCTGACGAAGCGCTCGTAGTGCCCGAGATCCAGGTCCGTCTCGGTGCCGTCCTCGGTGACGAACACCTCGCCGTGCTGGAACGGGCTCATGGTGCCGGGATCCACGTTGATGTAGGGGTCCAGCTTGATCATGCGCACGTGCAAGCCGCGGGCCTCGAGAATAGCACCCAGCGATGCAGCGGTGATGCCCTTGCCGAGGGACGAGACCACGCCCCCGGTGATGAAGATGAATCGCGTCATTGTCCGCCTTCGGTGGCCTCTTCGGGCTTCCGAATCGGCCACTGGCGGCCCGGTCCGAACCCCTGGAAACCGTTGCTCCAAGACGGTATTACAAAATATCAAAATATGGGGCCGGCGGCTACCGCGCAAATGCGGTGCCGCCTGCCGCTCTCACTACGGCATCCCGCCGGCGCGTTCGCCGCTGGATCCGCTACGGCGACCCGTAGGTGCTTCTGTCCACTGCCTCGCCGCGCATGTAGACTGAGGCGATCCGGCGCGTGTTGGTGATGTCCTCCAGGGGGTCGGCCTCGAGCACGATGAAGTCGGCGCTCTTGCCGGCCTCGATGGTGCCCATCTGGTCAAGGCCCACCGCGGCGGCGGAGTTTCGGGTCGCGGCAACGATCACGTCGGCCGGCGTCATGCCTGAAACGACCATGTCCTCCATCTCCACGTGCGGCGCCCACGGCGTGTTGCCGTCGGTGCCGAAGGCAATGACCATGCCCGCCTCGCTCATCCGGGCCAGGTTGCGGGCCTGAATTCCGAAGGCTTCCTGAATGTCCGGGTTGTCACCGGCCGCCTCCAGCTCGGCAATTTCCTCTTCGGAGTAGGCGCCGGCCAGCCAGCTCAGATCGGTGGAGACACCGCGGGCCGCCATGTTCGGAATGAGCACCGTATCGAGCATCTCGCTGAGCAACGCCATGAATTCGTCATCGACATCCTGATCGCGAACGCCATGGGCAAAGATGTCCACATCGGCGCGCAGCAGGCCCTTGGCATCCTCGAGATCGAAGATGTGCGCCGAAACGCTGATGCCGTGCTGGTGCGCTTCATCGATGGCGGGGCCATACAGTTCCGGAGTGAGCTGCTCGTATTGTCCGTCCCGGTCATCGACCCAGAGCTTGATCAGGTCGACATTTCGTGCCGCCTCCGTACGGACTGCTTCCCGGGCTTCCTCTTCCGTATTTATCCAATGGACCACGCGGCGACCCGGCTCAGGACGGGTGATGCCCAGCCCCGCGGAACGGAAACGCGCGGCGCCGGCAATTTCCTCGTTGCGAAGCGCCAGTGCTTCCTCGGTGTCGTCCGAACCCATGCTGACCGCAGCGCCCACGCCGAAGTATGCGCGCTGGCGCAGGTCGTTGATGAGCGCGTCGCGGCTCGTGTTCATGTGCACGTGGGCATCAACGATCACCGGCATGACGGTCATGCCGGTGAGATCCACGCTCGCGGCGCCTTCCGGTGCAGCGACCTCGCCGGCAGCGCCCACCGCCACGAAAACGCCCCCGTCGACGACGATCGCCGCATTGTCGATGGGATCCGAACCGTCGCCGGTGATCACGCGCGCACCCTCGTATACGACCGCGGTTACCGGCTCGGCATCGGCTGCGGGTTCAACGTCCGTCATCGGTTCTTCCGATGCCGGTTCCGTGCCGGGACCGCACGCCGCCAGCGACAGGAAGGCCAGTGCCCACACCGGTGCCGCGACGTTTGAAAATCGCGAATCGGCCATTTCTTGTTTCATTGAATTCCCCTGATTTGACTTGTCTGCCTGATTGTACTCCTGAGATGACGCACTCGCGACCGCGAGACTCTCCCCCGGAACCGACACCAGGTCCGCGCTCTCGATCCGATAATATGAATCAGGCATGAGATTTGGATTCATCATCGCGCACGTCTTCGCGCTGGTCCTAGCAACCGGATGCACCGTATTCCCTGCGGACCCACCTGCGGCACGTCCTGAACCGCTACCCAAACCGCTCGTCATCGCCCACAGGGGAGCCAGCGGATACCTGCCGGAACACACGCTGGAAGCGTACGCACTGGCCATCGAACAGGGCGCTCACTACATCGAAACGGATCTGGTGATTACGGCCGACGGAGTACTGATCGCCCGCCACGAGAACGACTTGTCCGACACCACGGATGTGGCTGAGAAGTTTCCCGATCGAAGACGTTCCGGGCGGATCGATGGACAGCAGGTGGATGGGTGGTTTTCCGAGGATTTCACACTGGAGGAAATCAAGACCCTCCGGGCCGTGGAACGACTACCGTTTCGCGATCAGTCCAGCAACGGGAAGTTCCGGATCCCGAGTTTTGAAGAAGTGGTTCGACTGGTCGTGAGCAAGAGCAGCGAACTGGGGCGCAGCATCGGAGTCTACCCCGAAACCAAGCATCCTTCGTACTTCGCCGGGCTTGGGATGCCGCTGGAAGAACCCCTGGTGGCCGCACTGGAAAAACACGACCTCAACCGGGCGGATGCTCCGGTGTTCATACAATCCTTCGAAGTCGGCAACCTGAGAAAACTCCACGAGATGACGGGTGCACCGCTGATCCAGCTCATCAGCGCTCCCTTTCTTGCGCCCTTCGACCAGGAATCGGCCCGCACCGGGCTCACCTACGGTGACATGATCACCGACGCGGGGCTCCGGGAAATAGCTGCTTATGCCGACGGAATCGGTCCCTGGAAGGCTCTTGTCGTTCCCCTGGATGAGGCGGGTAACCTGAATGCACCGACAGACCTGATCGATCGCGCCCATGCCGCGGGCCTGGCGGTTCACGCCTACACGTTTCGGTCGGAGGAAAACTATCTCGCCCCGCAGTACGACGGAGATCCAGGCGCCGAGTATCGGCAATTCCACGATCTGGGCGTTGACGGGGTCTTCACCGATTTCCCCGATGTCGCCATTCGGGCCTTCCGGGAAGCGGCAGCAGAAGAGCCGTAGTTTTTATTCTTCCAGCGTGCAGCCGTAGTGCTGCAAGGCCTCTCCCGGTACCCAGTCCCAGTGCCAGCGGAGCATCAGCGGCTCCAGCAGTGTTTCGGGGTCCGTGATCGTAACCTCGTAGTCCAGCCGCCGCTCGTCATCGCTGAGCGTGAACCGCTCGATCGACCGGACCTGTCCGCTCTGCGGCGTTCCGGCATCGTCGAAGATGGCCCAGTCGATATCTGCGGTGGCCACCTCGAGCGTGTTCCCCTCCCACCGGCCTGTGGAAAAACCCAGAGGTGTCCCCCGATGGTCCATGCCGTCGGCGGAGTCCGTCATGTGAATCGTGCGCTCGATGTCCCAGAGTTCCAACGCCAGCAGGATCTCGTCTCCGCGGTCGGTGAATTCGATGGGAAAGGGATTGTCCATGACCAGCGGCATGCCCGCCGCGATGCAGCGAAGCGCCGGGTCGTCGACCAGGGGATCGTACAGAGCCTGACCGGCAAGCGCCTGTGGCGTGTACGCGGGCGCCACCACCGGACGGTCGGACGTTCGGCCATAGGTCCAGACCCGGAAAATGCCGCTTGCCGAACGGCTGTCCGCTTCAGCCGCCTCCTCCGTGATGTGAACGCCGAATTGGGGCCGCAGACCGAACCGCGCCGCCAGCGTAGGGAACATGGGCAGTGTGCGACCGTCGGCGAACTCGATTCGCACGCCGATCATTTCCCTCGGGTCCACCCTGGACGGATAGCCCGAGATGGAGACGCGGTCGCCGACCGCGGCGATGTCGGCGGTCACGCCCAGGCGCCTCAGCAACGTGGGTCCTCCCGACTCCACGTGCCAAACCTGCGCCTCGCCGCCATACGAATCGGATTCGATGCGCAACAGGACATGCGGGTTCTGCCACTGCATGGAGATCACGATGCCGTCGAGCGTCATTGGCGCGGAGGTGTCAAAGAATGCGCCGACCGCGTGATGGGCGCGCACCGCCATCGGCAGCGCCGACGCAAGAACCAGCAGGAAACAGCGTAGGTTCACGGCCGCTATTCTGTCGTTCCGGGCGGGTTCATGACAACCGCGCGCGATCCGACCACCGAAGCCTGTTGCCGTCCGGGCTCGCCCGGGCGAAGGGCCCGGCTCATGACAGCCCTGGGTGATCCGTCCACTGAACCTGCCATCGGGTTCGGTTCGCTGCGCTCTCCGCCGCCGCATCCGCGATCCAGAGGTCGCCCACCGCAACCAGGGCATCCTCGCGATACAGCAACGGGATCCGTGCCCTGAGCCACGGCGGTACACCCGCCTCCTGCAGCCACTTCTTGAGCGGGCGGCTGTGCGGCCGTCCCATCGGCCTGAAGCGCTCGCCCCCCTCGCGAAAGCGGACGCTGAAACCCTCCTCCACCCAGTTCGCTGGCAACCCCTGCCCGGAGCCGGATACCAATCGGATGCTGCCTTCCGGCCCGCTCCACGGCCGGTCGAGGCTGACCTCACCGGAATACCCCGGCGGAGATGCCGCCGGCAGTGGTTCAAGCAGATACAGGAGGTCCCGGTAGATTCGCGCTTCCCCGCCCGGCCACTGGACCCGGGGTCCGGCGTCGCGGCGCCGAACGTCGAGTGCCCTCATCAGTTCTTTCATCTGCCGCGTATCCGGCATCGGAAGTCCGAGCCGGACTATGGAATGGCGCAGCACGTTACGCCGCCTGATCGGGGACAGGTCGCGCAGCACAGCGCAATCGATCCGGTCCCGATCACCCGGAACGTCCGCCAGGGCGGCTTCGTCCAGGATTTGCTGGGCTTCAGCCATCTGGCCCGCCGCCCGGCCGACCGTCCGCGCTGCCGCAGGCCAACGCTCCGTGAGCCGCGGAATCAACTCCGCGCGAACGTAGTTGCGATCGAACCGCGTATCCCGGTTGGACGGATCCTCGATCCATTCCAGGCCACAGTCCTTGGCGGCCGCCAGGATTTCAGCCCTGGACACCTCGAGCAACGGCCGAGCCAGGAATCCGGCACCAAGGGGCTGCAGCGGAGCGATGCCGCGCAGCCCCCTCACCCCGGTGCCCCGCAGCAGACGCAACAGCACCGTTTCGAGCTGATCGTCGGCGTGGTGGGCCGTCAGCAGAATCTCTCCGGGCGCAAGGAGTTGCTCCAGAGCACGGTACCGAACCGCCCGCGCCTGAGCCTCGATACTCTCGCCTGGGACCGGCTCCACCGGACATCGCAGACTCCCGTAACCGGCGCCAAGGGACGCCGCCGCAGCCCTGCAATACCCTTCCCAATCCTTCGAATCCGGATGCAGGCCGTGATCGACGTGCAGCGCGCGCACGTCGGGCCGAGACGTCAATCGGCAGATCGCCGCCAACAGGACAGTGGAGTCCAGTCCACCGCTGAATGCAACCGCGAACTTCCGCCATGCGCCCGGCAACTCGGCCAGGCTCCCGATGAGGGTTTCCAGTAGTCGTTCCATCGCATGGCCCGCCGATGGGCCGTCTTTTGCCAGGCGGTCTTCCGCCCCATGCAGGGGGACTCTTGCCACGGGCCGCTAGCCTTCCTTGTACATTCCGTAGCCGGCGAGACGGCTGCGCCTCTTCTCGATCAGTTCGTCGGTGGAGAGAATCTGCAGGTCGTTGAGCGCCTGCAGCAGGGCGTTCTTGACCACCTCCGCGGTGGACTGATAATTCCGGTGGGCGCCGCCCAGCGGCTCGGGAACCACCTCGTCGATCAGCCCGAGCTTCTGCAACCGCTCGGCGGTTATGCCCATGGCCTCTGCCGCCGCCGCCGCCTTTTCGGTGTTCTTCCAGAGAATGGACGCGCAGCCTTCCGGCGAAATCACCGAGTAGATCCCGTACTGAAGCATGAGAATGCGATCCGCCACGCCGATGGCCAACGCGCCGCCGGAGCCGCCCTCGCCGATGACGATACTCACGATGGGCACCTCGAGGCTCGCCATGATCAACAGGTTGCGGGCGATCGCCTCGCTCTGGCCGCGCTCTTCCGCGCCCACACCCGGATAGGCCCCCGGGGTATCGATAAAGGTCACCACCGGCGTGTCGAACTTCTCGGCCAGGCGCATCAGCCTCAGCGCCTTGCGATAGCCTTCCGGGCTGGCCATGCCGTAGTTCCGGCGGATCCGCTCCCTGGTATCGCGGCCCTTCTGGTGACCGATGACCATCACCGGCTGCCCTTCCAGGCGCGCGAGTCCGCCGACCAGCGATTGATCGTCGGCATACATCCGGTCACCGTGCAGTTCCTGAAAGTCCGAGAAACAGCGCGAGATGTAATCCAGCGTATACGGCCGCTGGGGATGGCGGGCGAGGCTGGCAATCTGCCACGACGACAGGTTGGAGAAAATCCGGCGGGTCAACGCCTCGCTCCGGCGCCTCAGCCGGGCAATCTCCTCGGTGATGTTGAACTCCGAGTCATCCCCGACGAACTTCAGTTCATCGATCTTCGCCTCCAGTTCGGCGATGGGCTGTTCAAAGTCCAGGAAGTTCAGGTCCATTGGCGGACCATACCTGCAAGGCCAGAATCGTGACAAGTCGGGCGGGACAATGAGTTTCCGACCCTGGATTGCCGCCTGGATGTCCGCATGGTCCGTCGGGACACTGGTTGGCGACGGCGCGCGGCCGCCGGTCAGACCAGATGCGTGGGGTAGTGTATGGAGAAGCCGTTTTCCCCGAGCAGGACACCGAGGCGCTCGCGCAGATCGCGACTGGCGCGCACCGACCAGCGGTCCCCGAGAACCAGGCGTGTCGTTGCTTCAGAACCCCTGTACTGGATACAGACCTCGCAGTCACCGAAGGTAAACGGCGTCAACGCCTCTTGCAGGGAGTGGACGAATTCGCCCCCCGGGACATCCTCGGGCCAATGGATCGTCAATCGGCTGGCATGCTGCTCGATCGTTTCGTCAACCGAACCGAGCATCCGCGCCGTCAAACGCCAGCCGTTGAGGAAATCGTCGAAGCGGAGTTGACCTGCCACGACCAGCATCTCGTCCTTGTTGACCAGATGGCGAAACTGATTGAAGACTTCCTCGAACAGCGTGACCTCCAGCCGTCCGGTGTGATCCTCCATCAGCATGGAGAACCTCCCGCCGCGGCGTCGAACGTCCGTGGCTACCAGACCGGCGACCCTGACCTCGCCCGGTATGGCTCCGCTGCCGTTGCCGGAGGCGGCTTCCGTCAACTTGTCGATGGTTCCATGAGTGAAATGACGGCAATGCTCCGCATACTCGTCAAACGGATGCCCGCTGAGATAGAGGCCCAGACTCTCCCGTTCGCCCTTGAGCCGTTCCTGTACGCTCCATTCCTGAACCGGATCGAACAACTCCTCGATGTCACCCTGTGAACCGGGTTCGGCGAACAGGGCGCCCTGTCCCGCGGACCTTGACTGGGCCGAGTGCGCCGCCAGTTTGAGGGCATCGGGCACGGCTTCCATGAGGGTGGCCCGATTCGGACCGAAATCGTCCAGGGTGCCGGAACGCACGAACGCCTCGAGGACGCGGCGGTTGAGCCGCTGCTGGTCCATCCGGCAACAGAGGTCGAGCAGGCCGGTGAAAGGACCGTTGCTCTCGCGTTCCTCAACCAGGTTGTCTACCGCGCTTCGGCCGACTCCCTTGATGGCGCCGAGCCCGTATGCAATGGTGCGCTCGCCGGCGACGACGAATTCGTATCGCGACCGATTGATGCCCGGTCCCTGCAATTCGATTCCGAACCGTTCGCAGTCCTCTTTCAGGGTTACCAGCTTGTCGGTTTGATCCATGTCAGTGGTCAGCACGGCCGCCAGGAAATGCGCCGGGTGACGGGCCTTGAGCCACGCTGTCTGGTACGCGATCAGCGCGTACGCCGCCGAGTGCGACTTGTTGAAGCCGTAGCCGGCGAAATGTTCCATCAGGTCGAAGAGGTTCTTGGCAATTCCGGCTTCGACTCCGTGGTCCTCCGCGCCCTTCATGAAGACGCCGCGTTGCTGGTCCATCTCCTCGGGCTTCTTCTTGCCCATGGCGCGGCGCAACAGGTCCGCGCCGCCCAGGGAGTAACCGGCGATGATCTGGGCGATCTGCATCACCTGCTCCTGGTACAGGATCACACCGTAGGTGGGTTCCAGAATCGGCTTGAGCTTCGGATGAAAGTAGTCCGCGGGCGCAACGTCGGTGCCGTGCTTGCGGTTGATGAAATCGTCCACCATCCCGGATTGCAGGGGTCCCGGCCTGAACAGCGCCAGCACTGCCACCAGGTCGTCGAACCGGTCCGGTTGCAGCCGCCGGATCAGGTCGCGCATCCCCCGCGACTCCAGCTGGAACACGCCGGTGGTCCAGCACCGCCGCAGCAACTCGTACGTGGCCGGATCGTCCATGGGAATCTGCGCGGGGCCGAGGGGATCGAGCTCGTCCGCCTTGCGCTGCCGATTGATCGACATCAGTGCGCGATCGATGATGGTCAGGGTCCGCAACCCCAGGAAGTCGAACTTGACCAGCCCCATGGCCTCGACATCGTCCTTGTCCAGCTGGCTCAGCGAACTGCCGTCCGGTTCCACGTACAGGGGCATGAACTCCGTCAGGGGTCTGGGCGCGATCACCACCCCGCCGGCGTGGGTACCGGCGTTGCGTGCGATCCCTTCGAGTTTCCCGGCCAGATCGATGAGTTCCCTGACCTCGGCATCGTCATCGTAGAGCGACTTGAGTTCTTCATCCTTCAGGGCCTTCGCAAGGGTCATTCCCAATTCGAAGGGGATCAGCTTGGCAATGCGGTCCACGTAGCCGAAAGGCTTGCCCAGCGCACGGCCGACATCCCGGACAACGGCCCTGGCGGCCATGGTGCCGAAGGTGATGATCTGCGAAACCCGGTCCTGGCCGTAGCGGTCGGCGACGTAGCCGATCACGTCGTCGCGGCCGTCGATGCAGAAGTCGATATCGAAGTCCGGCATGGAGACACGCTCCGGATTCAGGAATCGCTCGAACAGCAGATCGTGTTCCAGGGGATCGAGATCGGTGATGCCCAACGCAAAGGCGACCAGCGATCCCGCGCCGGACCCACGGCCAGGGCCCACCGGGATCTGCCTGCCGCGCGCCCAGCCGCAGAAGTCCGCAACGATCAGGAAGTAGCCCTCGAACCCCATCTCGCAGATGACATCCAGTTCGCTTTCCAGCCTCGCCTCGTAGTGCGAAAACGGTATCGCCCCGTTTCCCTTCGGCGACACGCCGCGCTTGCCGAGCCCGCGAAGGGTCATCTCCCTCAGGTAATCCGCCGGCAAGTGTTCGGACGGCACCTTGAAATCGGGCAGGCAGGGTCGGCCCAGTTCCAGTTCGAAGCTGCAGCGCCGGGCGATCTCCACGCTGTTGGACAGCGCTTCGGGCAGGTCGCTGAACAATTCTTCCATTTCGGCGGGCGACTTGAGGTACTGGTGCTCCGTAAAGTCCCGGGGGCGGCGGGCATCGATCAGCGTCTTGCCCTGCTGGATGCAGACCCGTACTTCATGAGCCTCGAAGTCGTTGGGCTCATCTTCCCGGTGATTGTCCGGATTGAGGAAGCGGACGGGATTGGTGGCAACCACCGGAGCCCCGCGGGATGCGGCGAGCCGAACGGCTTCATCCAGGTAGTCGCTCTCCTCGGGCCACCCCACGCGGTGCAACTCCAGGTAGAAGCGCTGCGGGAACCGATTCAACCACTCGTCGAGGAGAGCGGGGGCCCGTTCCGGCCGTGTCCCGAGGAGCGTCCTGCCGATCTCGCCGTACTGGCCTCCGGAAAGCGCGGTCAGGCCGCGTACGGAGTCCGTCTCCAGCCAGCGCTTGAGCACGAGCACCTCGCCCCGGCCCTGCCTGCGAGAATACGCCAGACTCAACAGGCGGCTCAGATTCCGGAAACCGGCTGCATTCGCACAGAGCAGCGTCAGACGGGTCGGAACCGCGTCCCGCAGCGTCTCGGCGACCCGGATATCGGCGCCGATCAAGGGCTTGAGACCCTGCCCGATGGCTGCCTTGTAGAACTTCACCATGGCGAAGACATTCATGTGGTCGGTCAGCGCCACCGCGGGCATGCCTTTTTCACGCACCGTCTGGGCCAGTTCCGGTACGCGCACGATCCCGTCCACGAGGGAATACTCGCTGTGAACCGAAAGGTGGACGAATCGAGTCATGCCGTGCGTTTCATCCCGGCCCGCCCGCGGGCATCATTGGCCCGAACGGCCTGTGGCGGCGCGGCGCACGGGCGCGAAGGTCCGCCGATGAATGGCGCAGGGGCCGATCCTGCCCAGCGCGGCCAGATGCACCGAAGTGGGATATCCCTTGTTGGTGTCGAAACCGTATCCCGGATACCGGAGGTGCCAGAGGCCCATGAGCCGGTCGCGATAGACCTTGGCGAGGATGGAGGCGGCGCTGATGGCGGGCACCAGGCGATCGCCGCCCACCACTGCCTGAACGGCGGGCCCGCCGCCGTTGAAGCGGGGCGCCTGGTTGCCATCCACCTGAACGAGATCCGGATGGATCGGCAGTCCGCGTACCGCCCGTTCCATGGCACGGAGAGAAGCCTGCAGTATGTTCACATCATCGATTTCCCGTGGCGCCGCCAAGGCTACAGCGAACGCCCGGGCGCGCCGGCGGATCGCTTTCGCCAGCCGCCTGCGTCTGGCGTGACTCAACAGTTTGGAGTCCCTGAGACCCGTGATCGGACGATCGGAGTGAAGGACGACCGCGGCCGCCACCACCGGTCCCGCGAGACACCCGCGGCCGGCTTCGTCCACACCGGCCACCACACCCATTGCACCGGAAATCAACCGCTCCATGGATCAGGACGACTTCGATTTCAGCAGTTCCACAACGGCACTCGCCGCCCGTTCGCTGGCGTTGCGGCGCAACCGCTCGTGGACCGACCGAAAAACCTCATACCAGCCGCTATCCTTGCCCTGTCCGTGCCCGGCGTCAAGGTACGATTCGAGTGCCGGGCCGAGCACATCGGCGCGCACGTCCGACTGCAGGAATTCCGGTACGATGCCCCTGCCTGCCAGCAGATTCGGCAGGGCAAAATGTTCCAGCCGGCGAAACCCCAGGAGCCTCACCAGCCGGTGCGTGACGGCAGAAACGATGTAGGCAACCACCATGGGACGCTTGGTCAGCATTGTTTCGAGGCTGGCCGTTCCGGACGCGGTGAGGACCACGTCTGCGGCCGCCATCACCTGACGCGCCCGGCCGACATGGACATCCGGGGAGGAGTCGAGGCGGCTCGCACGAACCTTTTGCCGGAACAGGTCGGCGGTACTCTCGTTGGCCAGTCCGGCGGTCACCTGAAGCTCGGGGCGCCTCGCACGAATCCACGCCGCCGTTTCCAGGAACGGCCCTGCCAGCCGCGCGACCTCGGTGCTCCGGCTGCCGGGCAGCAACGCCAGAACCGGGTTGTCGGCATCGAGTCCCAGGGCGGCCCTGGCTTCGTCCGCCGGGTTGTCCATCGGCACTTCGTCGGCCAGAGGATGGCCAACGAACCGGGCGCCGACCCTGTGGGCCTCGTAGAACTCCGTCTCGAAGGGCAGCAGGCAGAGCACGCGATCCGCAGACTTGCGAATGCTCGCCACCCGGGACTGCCGCCAGGCCCAGACCTGGGGGCTGACGTACTGAACGGTCGGAATGCCGGCGCGTTTCAGCGCGGACGCCAGCGGCAGATTGAAATCGGGCGAGTCGATGCCCACGAAGACGTCCAGGTCGGCGGCCAGGAACCGGCGCAGCAGGTTCCGGCGAAACGCGATCAGGCGCGGCAGGTGCCGCAGGACTTCGGCCAGCCCCATGACCGACAACTCGTCGGCGTGACTCCAGGGCTCGCATCCCGCAGCGATCATGCGGGGTCCTGCCACCCCCATGAAGCGCGCCTCGGGCACGCGGCCGCGTATGGCGTCGATCAGCCCGCCCCCCAGCGTGTCGCCGGAGGCCTCACCCGCCACCAACCCGATTCGCGGCGCGCCTGTCACGTTCCGCTAGCGAATGAGCCCACGGGAACTCCGGGCGATGGAATCGAGCAGAATGCGAATGTCGTCATGCGATTCGGCGCGCCCGCGGAGAATGTCCAGCGCTTCCTCCAGCTTGAGTCCCTGGCGGTAGATCGTCCTGTAGGCCTCGCGGATGCGGCCGATCCGGGTTGAACCGAAACCGCGCCGCCGGAGTCCCTCGGCATTGATGCCGCGGGGTACGGCCGGACGGCCCGCCGCCGTCACGTAGGCGGGAATGTCCTTGGTCACGGCGGTGAAGATGCCGGTCAGCGCATGGGCGCCGATGCGGCAATACTGGTGCACCGCCGTGAAGCCGCCAAGCACCACCCAGTCCCCCACGTGCACGTGTCCGGCCAGGGTTGTGTTGTTGGCCAGGACCGTCTGGTTGCCGACCACGCAGTCGTGGGCGATGTGGACATAGGCCATGATCCAGTTGTCGTGCCCCACCCGGGTCTTGCCGGTGTCCTGAACCGTACCGCGATTGATCGTGCAGTATTCCCGGATGGTGTTGCGGTCGCCGATGACCAGTTCCGTGACCTCGCCGGCGTATTTCTTGTCCTGGGGATCGTCGCCGATGGACGCGAACTGGAAGATGCGATTGTCCTCGCCGATGACACAGGGACCCTTCACCACGACATGGGATTCGATTCGCGTACCCGGGCCGATCTCCACGTCCGGCCCGATGATGCTGTAGGGGCCCACCGACACATCCCGGTGCAAACGCGCCCGGCCGGATACCACGGCGCGCGAATCGATCACCGCACCAGCCCCGGCGTCTGCAGGAATTCGGAACTCGCCACCGGCGTCCCGTCCACTTCGGCCACGGCATTGAAGCGCCAGAAGTTCCGCCGGCGCGAGGTCAGGGTCACGGTGACGACCAGTCGGTCTCCCGGCCGCACGGGCTGGCGGAATCGTGTCTTTTCCACGGTAGCGAGGTAGAGCGTGAAGTTTCGCTCTTCCGGCGGAACGCTCTCCCAGATGAGCACGCCCCCCGCCTGTGCCATGGTTTCCACGATCAGTACGCCCGGCATCACCGGGTGCCCGGGGAAATGACCCAGGAAATACGGCTCATTGAACGAAACATTCTTGACGGCTGAAATGGATTCACCGGGCGTGCAGTGCAGGATGCCGTCGAGCAACAGGAACGGATAGCGATGCGGGATTCGCTCCATGATGCCTTCCACATCGATGCAGTAGCGCTCAGTCACCGCCGGTTCTCCGTCCTGACTTTGTATTCGTCCGCAACTTTCGGACGGTCTCGTCCAGCGCCCGGAACCGGGCCGCGTTCCGGCGCCAGAGACCGGCTTCCTCGGCGCCCAGCGTCCCCGAATACGTGCCCGGCTCCGTAACCGACCTGAGCACCGCCGTGCGAAAGGTGAACACCGCGTCGTCACAGATGGTCAGGTGCCCGACCACGACGACGGCGCCGCCGAACAGGCATCTCGCGCCCACGCGGGTGCTGCCGGCCACGCCCGAGAACGCGGACATGACCGTGTGCGCGCCGATACTGACGTTGTGGGCGATCTGCACCTGGTTGTCCATCTTCACGCCGTCTTCGATCACGGTGTCCTCGACTGCGCCGCGATCCACCGTGGTATTGGCTCCGATTTCCACATCGTCGCCGATGATCACGCCACCGAGCTGGGGCACCTTGATCCAAACCGGGTCTTCCCGGGCGAACCCGAACCCGTCGCTGCCGACCACCACGCCGGAGTGAAGCAGGCAGCGTTTGCCAATCCTGACTCCATCCATCAGCACCACCCGCGGCGCCAGGCGCGTTCCGTCGCCAACGGTCACTCCGGGACCCACCACGGAACCCTCGCCGATCACCACCGACTCGCCCAGCACGGCTCCCCCGGCGACGACCGCTTGTGCGGATACCTGGGCCGATCCGGGAACCACGGTATCGTTGTCGACGCTGGCAGACGGATGGATTCCCGGTTCCGCCGCCCGCGGCGGGTGCAGAAACCGCGCCACGCGCGCGTAGACAGCATACGGATTGGCGGCGATTAGCGCGGGCACGGGGCATTCGGCGACGAAGCGTTGTTCCAGGATCACCGCACCGGCACGTGTAGTCGCCAAGTGACGCCTGTAGGAAGGGTTGGCCAGGAAGCTGATCGACTTGCCGGTCGCACCGGTCAATGTCCCGACACTATGGACCCGCCGGCCCTGGTTGCCGTGCACCGCGCAGTGAAACCGTTCCGCGAGTTCAGCGAGCGTCGCGGCGCGCCGGGAAGGCGCGTCGGATTGATCCGCCGCGGGAGCTATTCAGCCGCTCCCGTGTCCTCGGCGGCGAAGTCGGCTTCCAGCCTGCGCAACACTTCTTCGGTAATGTCCACGGCGCTGCCGTAGTAGAGGGGATTGGCAACGACCAGATCGTAGCCGGCGGCGCGGGAATAGATCTGCACTTCCTGGATCAGCGCTTCCTGCACCCGGGTCAGTTCTGCGTTGCGCCGAATGTCCATATCCTCGATGAAAGCGGTTTGCTCGCGCTGCATGTCGCGCTGTTCGGCTGTAATCTCGCGTTCGAGATTCAGGCGTTCCGTCTCGCCCATGATCGCGCTGTCGCGCTGGTAGGTTTCCTGTTTCTCCTGCAGCGAGCGCTGCAGGGCGGCTATATCGCGCTGGCGGGGTGCGAACTCCTCCTGCAGGGCTTCCGTCGCCAGGCGAGCCTGCGGCGACTGATCGATCAGCCGGCCGAAATCCACGGCACCGATTCGGAGCCCCTCCGTCTGCGCACTCGCTGACGCGCCGACCAGAAGTATGGCAATCAACAAGCCGATTCGAACGCTTGCAAACGATGTCATCCTGAACCTCATGAAGTTTCTGTTAGAACGCGTTGCCGACCGTGAACTGGAATTCCTCCGTGCGGTCGCCCCAGTGCCGGTCCGTCTCCTCGTCGGCATTGAGGGGCAATCCGTAGCTGAATCTCAACAGCCCCAGCGGCGCCAGCCATTCTACCGCTAATCCGACGGAATGTTTCAGCCGTTCCGCATCGAATGCGTGGCTGATCGGATCTCCCAGGCGATCGTAGAAGGTCACGCCGCCCGTGTGAAACACGTTGCCGATGTCGTAGAACAGCGCGGCACGAGCCGAGGTCGCAAACCGCTCGGGCAGCGGAAAGACCAGTTCGAACTGATTGGCGACCAGCAGGTTGCCGCCGTGGGGATTGGACAGGGAGTCCCGCGGGCCGAGCCAGCTTTCCCGGTAGCCCCGGACAGTGCCAGGTCCGCCGCCGTAGAAGTAGCGGTACGGCGGCAGCGCCTGCGTTTCCTCCCCGTAGGGCTCGCCCAGCGCCAACTCCGAGTTGAGCTTGAGCATCCAGGCGCCGAACAGCGGGATGTACTGGGTATAGTCCAGCGAGGCGATGTAGTACTCGACCTCGCTGCCGGGGATCGAGGCGCTCAGGTTCGCGGCCAGACGCAGCCCCCGGGTGGGAAAGATGAACCGGTTGCGGGAGTCGAACGACCAGCCCAGGGCAACGTCGAGCGTCTCGACCGTGGTGCCGTAAAATTGCCCGCCGTCGATGGCAAAGGGATTGCCGTGGTTGCGGACCCACTGTTCGGCCTGCTGCGAGCTGTAATAGCCGGTCACCATCTGGGCCTGGGAAGCGGAGAGCCCGAAACGCAGGTACTGCATCTCGGTAACCGGATAGGACCAGTCGGCGCCGGCGGTGATGGTTTGCGTCGAGAAGTCCGACGTGGCCGACGTGAACTGCCTGATGTCCCGATAGGAGATCGAAAGCGTTCGCGAGAGCTCGTCGATGGTCCGGTACGGATCGGTGAAATTGACGCTGTAGACCTTGAAGAATTCGCCGCCGCTCAGGTCCACGCCGACGCGGTTTCCGGTGCCCATGAAATTGGAATGGACGAAGTTGCCGTTGAGCTGTAGCCCGTAGTACTCGGAATAGCCGATGCCGCCGCCGAATTGTCCGGGCAGACCCTCCTCGACCTGGAAATCGATGTCCACCAGGTCCGGTGAGCCCGGCACGGGGACCGTCTCGAATTCCACCGACTCGATGTAGGGCAGGCGCTGCAGGCGGATCTGCGACCGCTCCAGCGCCGCATTGGAGAGATAGGCTCCTTCCAGCTGGCGCATTTCGCGGCGAAACACCTCGTCGTTGATGCTGTCGGCGCCGTTGAAACTGATACGGCGCACATAGACGCGGTTCCTGGGATCCACAAAGAAGGTGATGGAAACTTCCTTGGTCTCCTCGTCCAGTTCGGGCACGGCCTGAACCTGGGCGAATCCGTATCCGTCCTGACCCAGGCGCAGCGTCAGGTACTCTTCGCTGAGCGCGATCACCTGCTGCGAGAACAGTTGTCCCGGCTGGGCGTAGATCAGCCTCCTGAGTTCCTCCTCGGGCACCACCAGATCGCCGGCCAACTGGACGTCGGAAATGGTGTAACGGTCGCCCTCGGTGACGTTGACGGTGATGAAGATGTCCTGTTTGTCCGGCGATATGGCGACCTGGATGCTCTCCACGCGGAAATCCGCAAAGCCGCGGTCCATGTAGAACGAGCGCAGCGATTCGAGGTCGCCCTCCAGCGCCTCCTTGGAGTAGCGGTCGTCATTCCTGATGAAGGACAGCCAGTTACCGGTACTGAGTTCGAATTCGCCGATGATCTCCCTGTCGGAAAAACTGGTATTGCCGACGACATTGATCTGCCGGATCTTGGAGCGGGCGCCCTCCTCGATCTCGATACCCACCCGGACGCGGTTGTCGCCGATATCCTCGATGGGCGTTTCCACGCTGACGCCGTAGCGCCCCCGGCTGTAGTACTGCTCGTAAAGGAATTGCTGAACTTCCTCGAGCACCGACCGGTCGAAGACCTTGCCCCGGGTCAGCCCGACCTGGCGCAGCGACTCCTCCAGATCCTCTGTCTTGATCTCGTCGTTCCCCTCGATGGTGAACTCCTCGATGGACGGCCGCTCGAGCACCGCGATGACCAGCGTATCGGCGTCCCGGCGGAATTCGACATCCTGGAAGAACCCCGTTGAGTACAACGCCCGGATGGACTCCTGAACACGCTGGTCCGTGACGGTGTCGCCGATATTAAGGGGAAGGTAGTTGTAGATGGTGCCAGTGGAAATCCGCTGTGCGCCCTCGACCTGGAAGTTGCGCACTACCCATGAGTCGAATCCCTGGGAATGTGCGCAATTGAGCGCCAGCGCCAACATGGCAACGGCGCCCGTTCGCAGGGCCGTTCTCGATCGGGAGATGTACAACTCATTCATCAGCCGAAAATCCTCGCCAGGTCATTATAGAAGGCAAAGCTCATCAACACGAAGAGCATGGCCAGGCCCACTTGCTGGCCGACCAGCATGGAGCGCTCCGATAGCGGCGATCCCTTGGCCCATTCGACCACCTGGTAGACGATCTGACCGCCGTCCAGCAGCGGCACCGGCAACAGGTTCAGAACACCCAGGCTGATGCTGACGATGGCCAGAAAGCTCAGAATCGCGGTCAGTCCGGCGCGGGCGCTGTCACCGGCGAAAGCGGCGATGGTCAGGGGGCCGCTGATGTTGCGCACCGAGACGTCGCCCACCACCATGCGCCCGAGCATTCGCAGGGTGAGCGCACTCATTTCCCAGGTCCTGGCAATGCCCCGGGGAATCGATTCGAGCGCGCTGTAGCGCTGCTCCACGTAGTTGTCGGCGCCGGCGCCGATGCGGCCGAACACCCGGCCGTCCTGTTCCGCGTTGCCGATGGCCAACGTCAATCTTCGTTCCCGTCCGTCCCGCTGAACGATCACCGATACCGTCTCGTCCGGGCGTGCGCGAATGAACTCCACCCAGGTTGCCCAGTTGTCCATGGGTTCCCCGCCCGCTTGCAGCAGCCTGTCTCCACGAAGCAAACCGGCGCTTTCCGCCGGGCCGCCCGGTGTTACCTCGCCTATCACCGGAGGCAACGCTCCGGGGGTAAATCCCAATCCGTCCCACAGGGACTCCGGTTCGGTCAGTTCCGCTTCGCGCCCGCGCACGTCCAGTTCCACCGCCCTGGCCCGGCCGTCCGCGCCTTCCACGGTCATGTCGATGCGCCCGTCCCGCAGCAATTCGTCGAGAATCGCGAGCGTGGCAGCCTCCCATGTGGGGGTGGGCTGATCGCCGACAGCCAGAATTTCGTCGTATTCGGCCAGCCCTGCTTCGGCCGCGGTGGATCCGGGCGTAACGTCGCCGACGAACGCCTTGAGGCTGGGCACCCCGGTGACGAACATGAGCCAATAGGCCATGATGGCGAACACGAAGTTGAATCCCGGGCCGGCGGCGAGTACGGCGATGCGGTGCGGGATCGGGCGGCGGTTGAAGGCCATGTGCCGTTCGGCGGCCGGGACGGGGCCTTCACGCTCGTCCAGCAGCTTCACGTATCCGCCCAGCGGAATGTTGGAGATCCAGTACTCTGTCGGTTGCGGGGCCGGTGTCCCCGCAACGGCAGCGGCGGCGGGCGCGCGTCCCTGCCAGCGATACAACGGCTTGCCGAATCCGACCGAGAATCGCAGGACCTTGAACCCGAGTGCGCGCGCCACGGCAAAGTGCCCGTATTCGTGGAACGACACGAGAATACCGATGGTGACGATAAACGCCGCAATCGCAAGAATCACATCGATCATCCGCCATTCACTCCCGGTCGGTCCGCCCTGGCCAATGCCGGACGAACTACGCGCGCCAGCACCCTTATTCTACCCACCCTGACCCGGTTGCCCAAGGTGGCATCTCGTCAGAATCAGACCGTACCTGTCGCCGTGGGTTCAGATTCATTCATCCCATGTAGCCCGCGGCAACGAGCCCGAAAAAGAAAATGGGTGCTGCGGCGACCAGACCGTCGATTCGATCGAGTATTCCCCCGTGTCCGGGAAGCCACCAGCCGCTGTCCTTCACGCTGACATTGCGCTTGAGCATGCTCACCGTCAGGTCTCCGACGACGGATACAAGCGCGGCAGCCACACCGATGACCACAAACGTCCCGGCGGGCAAATCGAGCAACAGGCCGGCGGAGAACGCGAACAGCGTTGCCAGCGCCATACCGCCGATCAGGCCCTCCCAGGTCTTGGCCGGGCTGACTCGAGGCGCGAGTTTGACTCTCCCCCAGTTTCCTCCGACGAAGTGGCCGCCCACATCCGCTGCCCATACGATCAGCATGATGCTGAGGGTGAGGCTGGGTCCCTGCACCGCGTTCGCGTGCAGGTGGGTCAGCAAAAACCACGCGGGCAACAGGGCCAGGGGCCCGGTGGCGCCGACCAGGTACAAGGGTATGCGTTGCGGGCGAATTCGCAGGGTCAGCGCCGCAAGTCCCCACCAGCAGACCGCGACGGCCATGATGGTGTTCGCCGTCCAGCCCCGGTCCAGCCCCCACCTGGCCAGGCCCAGCATCAACAGGGCGAAGGCTGATAGATAGACCCAGCGCGCGGCGCCGTGAAGGCGTGTCAGCCCGGCCCACTCCCATACGCCCCCCAGGCAGAACAGCCCGATGACCCCGGCCACGGCCCATGTGGGAAAGTAGAGTACGGTCACCGTCATGCCTCCGGCGAGCACAAGCGCAGTGATCACGCGTGCTCTCAGCACCGGTTCGACTCGATCTGCTGCGCCGTGCGGCCGAACCGCCGTTGGCGGCTGCCGTAGAATTCGATTGCCCGAATCAGTTCCCCGGAGCCGAAGTCGGGCCAGAGGACGTCGGAGAAGTACAGCTCGCTGTAGGCCAGGCTCCACAACATGAAATTGCTGATACGCCGGTCGCTGCCGGTCCGGATCAGCAGGTCGACGTCGGGAATACGTGCCATTTCCAGTTCCGCCGCGAACCGCTCCGCATCGATAGCGTCCGGATCGAGCGTGCCCGCGGCCGCCTGACGGGCCAGGCTGCGGGCGGCGTTGACCAGGTCGCCGCGGCCTCCATAGGCAACCGCCACCGACAGGTCCAGCCGATTGTTGCCGCGAGTGCGGGTTTCGGCAGCGCGCATGGCATTTCGGAGATCGGGCTCGAGCCGTTGACTCTCGCCCATGAAGCGCAGCCGCACGTTCTGCTCGTCCAATTCGGCCACCTCCCGGTCCAGCGCTTCGAGAAACAGCGCCATGAGACCATGAATCTCATCCTCCGGTCGATTCCAGTTTTCGCTCGAAAACGCGAATAATGTCAGATATCCGATCCCAAGATCCGCGCAACTCTCGACAACCGCGCGTACGGGGTCGATCCCGTGCCGGTGACCCGCCCGGCGCGGCAGGCCGCGCCGCTCGGCCCATCGGCCGTTACCGTCCATGATCACGGCCACATGTTGCGGAACCCGGGCAACAGCAATCGAAGTGCGCGCCGATGCGACCATCAGAACTCCATGATCTCCTTCTCTTTTTCGCGCAGGAGGCCATCCATGGCCGCGATGTACCTGTCGGTCAGCTTCTGAACGTCGTCGTAGGCCCTGTGCTGATCGTCTTCGGTGATCATTTTCTCGGCCAGCAGGTCCTTGACGTCGCTCAGGATGTCCCGGCGAATGTTGCGCACGGCGACGCGCGCGACCTCGGTTTCGTGGCGCACGACCCGGACCAGGTCCCGGCGCCGCTCCTCGGTCATGGGCGGCAGGGGTACGCGGATCACCACGCCGGCCGTAACCGGTGTCAGTCCGAGGTCTGAGTTGATGATCGCCCGCTCCACCGCGGGCACCATCTGCTTCTCCCAGGGAGACACGACGAGGGTCCGCGCATCCTCCACGGCGACAGTGGCGGTCTGGTTGATGGGCACCCGCGTGCCGTAGTACTCCACGGTAATGTGTTCCAGCAGGCCAGTGTGCGCGCGGCCGGTACGCAGCCGTTTGAACTCCCCCCTGAGCGCCTCGACGCTCTTGCGCATGCGCAGTTCGCCGTGTTGCTGAAGTTCTTCAATCATTTAGTGCTCCATCAACCTTATAACGCCGTCTGCGGCAGATCGTTGACCACGGCCGTACCGAGGCTTTCGCCCCGGACCAGGCGCACCAGATCGCCGTCGTTGGTCAGGTTGAACACCACCAGCGGCAGGTTGTTGTCACGGCACATCACCACGGCGGTGGCATCCATGACGTTCAGCTTGTCGGCAAGCACCTGGTCGAAGGACAACCCGTCGTAGCGAATCGCGTGCGGGTCCTTGAGCGGGTCGGCCGAGTACACGCCATCCACCTTGGTGGCCTTGATCAGGACATCCGCGCCGACCTCGATCGCCCGCAGGCTGGCGGCGGTATCGGTGGTGAAAAAGGGATTGCCGGTGCCGGCGGCGAAGATCACCACACGCCCCTTCTCCAGGTGGCGAATGGCGCGGCGCCGGATGTAGTCCTCGCAAACTTCGTGAATCTGGATGGCCGACATGACCCGGGCGACGGCGCCCTGGCGTTCCAGCGCGTCCTGAAGCGACAGAGAGTTGATCACCGTGGCCAGCATGCCCATCTGGTCGCCGGTGACGCGGTCCATCCCCGCTTCGGCGAGTCCGGCGCCGCGAAAGATATTGCCCCCTCCGATGACCACGCCCACCTGGACGTTCAGGGAAAGCACCTCCACGACTTCCGCAGCGATACGACGAATGACCGCGGGATCGATTCCGTACTCCAGAGAACCCAGTAACGCCTCACCGCTGAGCTTGAACAATACGCGCTTGTAGGCTGGCGACTCCTGCCCCATCGGTTCCCTTTCTCCGCTGCCCGGATACTTCATCCGAAGTGTTCCGGGGCTATTGTAAGGCCAAGGTCAGCCGCAGGCAGCCCGAGTCAGCGTTCCATCAATGCGAAAATTGAGATTCAGCGCGTTGATGGAGCCCTAGTTCCGGGAAGCCTGCTCCCTGACTTCCTTGACGAAGTCCACTTCGCGTTTTTCGATCCCCTCGCCCACCTCGTAGCGCAGGAAGCGCAGGACGCTGGCGCCGCTCCGGGCCAGCAGGTCCCGAACGCGCTTGTCGGGATCCTTTACGAACGCCTGCGAAACCAGTGTCACCGCATCGAACTGCTTGCGCAGCCGGCCCTCGACCATTCTGGTGACGATGTGGGGCGGTTTGCCCTCCTTCTCCGCCTGCGCCGCGAGAATCTCCCGCTCGCTGGCGAGGACTGCTTCGGGAATGTCGTCCCAGCTCACGTAACTTGGCGACATGGCGGCAACCTGCATCGCCAGGTCCCGGGCCAGCTCCACGGTGCCGCCCTGCATTTCGACGAGGGTGCCTATACGCCCGTGATGAGAGTATGTACCAAGTACTTCGCTGCTGGACACCAGTTCGAAACGGCGCACGGATATGTTCTCGCCGACCTTGGCGACCAGTTGCCGGCGCATGGCCTCCACGCTCTCGCCGTCCATCTCCACGGCGAGCAGTTCCTCGACATCCGCCGGCGCCCGGCTCAGGACGAGTTCTGCCAGCGACTCGGCAAAATTCACGAAATTCCCGTCCTTGGCGACGAAGTCCGTTTCGCAGTTGACTTCCAGGACCACGCAGCGATTGCCGCCCGCATCCTCTTTCAGGAGCACGACGCCCTGGTGGGCCACGCGCGCCGCCTTGCGGTCGGCCTTGGCCTGGCCCGCCTTGCGCAGGAACTCCGCGGCCCGGTCCAGGTCGCCGTCGACTTCGGTCAGGGCGCGCTTGCAATCCATCATGCCGGCTCCGGTTCGCTCCCGGAGCTGCTTGACCAATGCTGCTGTTATCGGCATTTCGTAATCCTCTATTCGGTCTCGGCGTCTTCGGGTTCGGCGTCTTCGGGCTCGGCGTCTTCGGGCTCGGCCGCCGTGTCGGAATCGGGGCTTGCCGGCTCCGCCGCCTCCGCCTCGCCGTCTGCGGACTCCGAATCCTCCGGCGCCTCCGCCTCGGTGCCAGCAGCCTCTGCAGCCTCCGACGACGACGCCTCGGTGTCGGTTGCTTCCGCGGCCTCCGCCGCCCCTCCGTCGGTGTCGGTTGCCTTAGCGGCCTCCGGCTCCTCGGCCTCAGTGTCGGTTGCCTCAGCGGCCTCCGCCGCTTCCGCATCGGCCTCAGCCGCCTCCGGCGCATCTGCCGTGTCGGTATCGGATGCGTCCACGGGCGCAGCCGCGGCTCCGGACGCTTCGGTTTCCTGCGTTACGGCAGCGGCTTCCGGTTCAGGCCCGGACTCGGCCTTGTCGTCGCCTGCCGGCGCCGCCGCCGGCTTCGCGTCGGCCGCAACCGCCTCCGCGGCGGCCGCGTCGCGAACCGAACTCAACTTCGACTGCTTCTTTGTCACCACGGCCTTGCGTACGGGGCGCTTCCTTGCCCCGCCCCGGCCGGGACGCCGGCTGCCTGTAACCTTCGGCCGGCCTTCCGCATCCAGTTCCACAAACTCGTCATCGCCCACCGGGACGTCGGGTATCGAAGACTTGCCTTCCAGAACCGCCTCCGCCGCGCCATGCGCATAGAGCCGGATGGCGCCCATCGCGTCGTCATTGCCCGGCACCACGTAGTCGATTTCGTCCGGAGAGGAATTGGTATCCACCACGGCCACGATGGGAATTCCCAGCTTGGCCGCCTCCCTGACGGCAATCTCCTCGTGGCCGACGTCGACAACGAAGACCGCATCGGGCAACGACTCCATGTCCTTGATGCCGCCCAGGGTCCGCTCCAGCTTGTCGCGTTCGCGGCTCAGCCCGAGAATTTCCTTCTTTGTGTAGTCCCCGCGCGCCTCGTCCGAGGTGATCTCCTCCAACTCCTTCAGCCGCGCGACCGACCTTCGAATGGTCTTGAAGTTCGTCAGCATGCCGCCCAGCCAGCGGTGGCTCACGTAGGGCATCCCGCAACGGACGGCTTCTTCGAAAATCGCCTGGCGCGCGGCGCGCTTGGAACCCACGAACAGTACGGTACCGCCATCGGCGACGACGCGCCGGATGAATTCGCAGGCTTCCTGGTAGAGGGGGAGCGTACGCTCCAGGTTGATGATGTGGATGCGGTTGCGTTCGCCAAAGATGAACGGCGCCATCTTCGGGTTCCAGAAGCGCGTCTGGTGGCCGAAATGCACGCCGGCTTCCAGCATCCGCCGCATGGATACGTCGGTCATGAGAGATCCTCGTCGGGTTAGTCCTCCACGTGGCCCCCGCCAGCAACCCCGGTTTTCATCCGGAGCACCCCGCCGCGGGTTTCGGCACGTGTGTGTATTCAGTCGCCCCAATGCCCGCAGGATTTGCGGGCCGGGGCGCGGGCTTTATACCATAGGCTCACATCGGCAACAATCGCGGGCCGGCTGCACACGCCCGCATGGCGCCGAAAAGGCATTACCCATGACCGTAACAATCAAGTCCACCCCGGAGCGGGACAAGATGCGCGTCGCAGGCAGGCTGGCGGCCCAGGTCCTCGACATGATCGGGGACCACGTCCGGCCCGGTGTCTCCACCGGCGAGCTGGACCGGATTTGCCATGAGTACATCACAGGCGAACTCGATGCCATTCCCGCGCCGCTGAATTACCGCGGGTTCCCGAAGTCCATCTGCACCTCGGTGAATCACGTCGTCTGCCACGGAATTCCGGGCGAGCGCCGGCTCAGGAAAGGCGATGCGGTCAACATCGACATCACGGTCATCAAGGATGAATTTCACGGCGATACCAGCCGCATGTTCTTCGCCGGCAAGCCGGGGGTCCTCGGAAGCCGGCTGGCGCAGGTCTGCCACGACGCCATGTGGCTCGGCATCCGGCAGATTCGTCCCGGGGCCTTCCTGGGGGATATCGGCAACGCCATCCAGACCCACGTGGAACAGAACCGTTTTTCCGTGGTGCGGGAGTATTGCGGCCATGGCATCGGCCGGGGGTTTCATGAGGACCCGCAGGTTCTCCACTACGGCCGTCCTGGCACCGGCCTGCGGCTGGAAGAAGGCATGACGATTACCGTGGAACCGATGGTCAACGCCGGCTCCCGGCACGTTCGACTGCTGAACGACGGCTGGACGGTGGTCACCAGGGACCACTCGCTTTCCGCCCAGTGGGAACACACGGTGCTGGTCACGGCAGAAGGCTTTGAAGTCCTGACGCTGGGGGCCGCGGGCCCATGAGTACGGTCGCCGTCACACACGAGTCGGATCGCCCCGGAGTCGTGGACCGGGCCCTGCTGGAGCAAGCGCTGGCCGGCCCGGGCAGCCCGATCCAGCCGTTTCGCGATGTCCTCGCCGGCGCTCAGCAGTCGCTCGCGGAGCGATTCCGGGCCAACGAGTCGGTCGAGTCCCTGGTTCGCTTCCGCGCTCGGGTGACCGACCAGGTCGTGCTGGCTGCGTGGGAGCACTTCGCGGCCGGTCTCCGCGACCGCTGCGCGCTGGTGGCCGTCGGCGGATACGGCCGCGGCGAACTGCATCCCCATTCCGACGTCGATCTCATGGTGCTCCGGGACAGGACCGGCGACGCGGCGGTGGACGAGGCCATCAGCCGGTTCTTCATGTTCCTCTGGGACATCGGGCTGGAAGTCGGGCATTCCGTTCGCACGCCCGGGGACTGCGAGGCGGAATCCCGCAACGACGTCACCGTCATGACGACCATGATGGAGTCGCGTCTTCTCACCGGGCCGGCCGACCTGTTCAACACGTTCGAGCAACACATCGGGCAGGATCGCGTGTGGGATTCAGCGGAGTTTTTCCACGCCAAGTGCGCCGAACAGGAGGCCCGCCATCATGCCTTCGACGATACCGGCTACAAGCTGGAGCCCAACATCAAGGCCAGCCCGGGCGGACTGCGGGACATTCAGACCATCGTCTGGATCGCCCGGCGCCATCTGGGCTCCAGGAGCCTGAACGAACTGCACTCCCGGGGCTTTCTGACACCGGGGCAGTTGCGAATCCTCAGAACGGGCCGGGCGTTTCTCTGGCGCGTGCGGTTCGCCCTGCACCTGATCGTCGGCCGCCGCGAGGACCGGCTGCTGTTCGACCACCAGGTCAAGCTCGCGAAGATGCTCGGGTACGAGGACGCCACGTTCACGCTGGCGGTGGAGCAGCTCATGCAGCGCTATTACCGCACCGTGATGGAACTGAGCCGCCTGAACGAAATGCTGCTGCAACTGTTCGAGGACGACATCGTCGTCGACCGGAAAATCCCGGTTCAACCCATGGGCAAGGGCTTCCAGGCCCGCAACGGCTACCTGGAGGCGATCGACGAGGAGATTTTCGCAAACGACCCGTCGGCGCTACTGGAAATCTTCCTGCTGCTGGAGCGCAATATCGACCTGCGCGGCGTGAGCGCGAGAACCATCGCCCTCATCCGGCAGCACCTGTACCTGATCGACGAGGAATTCCGGCAGAACCCGAGCAACCACCGCCTCTTCCTGGACATCCTGCGGGAGCCCCAGGGGGTGACACGGACGCTGAAGCGCATGAACACCTACGGCGTGCTCGGACTCTACATCCCGGCCTTCGGGCGGATCGTGGGCCGCATGCAGTACGACCTGTTCCACGTCTACACGGTGGATGCCCACACGCTGTTCGTGGTGGAGAACCTGCGCCGCTTTGCCTTGCCGCGATTCGACCACGAATTCCCGGAATGCAGCCGCATCATGCAATCGCTGGAAAAACCGGAAGTCGCCTACCTGGCCGGGCTGTTCCACGACATTGCCAAGGGCCGGGGCGGCGATCACTCGGAACTGGGCGCCGTGGACGCGGAAGCGTTCTGCCTCGAACACGGCATGAGCCGCTATGACGCGCGCCTGCTGGCATGGCTGGTCAGGCACCACCTGCTGCTGTCCGTGACCGCGCAGAAGAAGGATCTCAACGACCCTGGCGTAGTCAACGAGTTTGCGCGCGCGGTGGGCGACATGACGCACCTGAACTACCTCTATCTGCTTACGGTCGCCGACGTGCGCGGCACCAATCCGAAGATCTGGAACTCCTGGAAGGACACTCTGTTCCGGGAGCTCTACGAACTCACCAAGCGCGCCCTGCGGCGCGGCTTCGCGCGGCCCATCGACGCGGACGAACTGATCGGCGAAACCCAGGGGCGGGCCCGCGACTTGCTGGAAGAGACGGAGTTGGGGCCGCCCGACTGGAAACCCGTGTGGAAGCCTTTCACGGACGAATACTTCCTGAGACACCGGCCCGAAGAGATCGCCTGGCATACCCGCGTGCTGGTGGATTCGGGGCCGGACCAGTCCGTGGTCGTGGACGTCAGCGACCAGGTTTCTGAGGGTCTGACCGCAATCATGGTCTACGCCCCCAAGCGGATGCGGTCGTTCGTGCGAATCACCGCGGCGCTGGACGAACTGGGCCTGACGATCGTCGACGCCCGCATCGTACCCATGAGCGGCCGGCAGACGCTCGACACCTACTGCGTGCTGGAGAGCGACGGCAGCCGCATCGAGGAGTCCGGGAGGCTGCAGGAAATTCGCCGCCGGCTACCGAGGGCGCTGACCGCCTCGGACGACCGTCCGCTCAGGGTTCACCGCCGGGCACCGCGGCAGGTGCGCATGTTCTCCACGGCGGTCCAGGCCAGCGTTTCGCAGGATCCGGTGAACAACCGCACGGTGCTGGAACTGGTGGCGGCGGACCGGCCGGGCCTGTTGCTGCAGGTGGGCAAGATCTTCGAGGAACAACGGGTCGCCCTGCACAATGCCAAGATCGCCACATTGGGCGAACGCGCCGAGGACGTCTTCTTTGTCACCACGCTCAATAACCGGCGCCTGGACGAGTCCCGCTGCGATCGCCTGGTCCAGGCGATCGAGTCCACGTTGTCGTCACCGGCCCATTAGGGTCTGTTGACGCTGTCCGAGGCGGCACTGCCGAACCTGTCGCGGCACGAATGCAGCAAGCCGTCAAACCCGGGAGATCAAGAAGCATGACGCAGTTGATTGGTGTGATCGAAACGGCGTGGGAGAACCGCGGCGAACTCAAGCCCGGGCACGTGAGTGCCGAAATCGTCGAGGCGGTGGAGCATTGCATCGGCGGACTCGACAGCGGCGAACTGCGTGTCGCCGAACCCGCTGACGGTGGCTGGGCGGTCAACGAATGGCTCAAGAAGGCGGTGCTGCTGTATTTCCGGATCAGCGACAACGAACCGGTCGGCGACGGCAGCGTAAGGTTTTTCGACAAGGTGCCACTGAAGTACGCCGACTTCGATGCGGATAGCTTCGGCGCGTCGGGAACCCGCGTCGTTCCGGGGGCACTTGCCCGACGCGGAGCCTTTATCGCTCCCGGAGTGGTGCTGATGCCGTCCTACGTCAACATCGGCGCCTACGTGGACGCCGGCACCATGGTCGATACCTGGGCCACGGTAGGAAGCTGCGCGCAAATCGGCAGGAATGTACACCTCTCCGGCGGCGTGGGCATCGGCGGCGTCCTCGAACCGTTACAGGCCACCCCCACCATCATCGAGGACGATTGCTTCATCGGCGCACGCTCCGAAGTCGTCGAGGGCGTCATCGTCGAACGCGGCAGCGTCCTGGCCATGGGCGTATACCTGGGCCAGAGCACCCGCATCTACGACCGAACCACCGGCGAAATCACCTACGGCCGCGTCCCGGCCGGATCCGTGGTCGTGCCCGGAAGCCTCCCCTCGGACGACGGCCGCTACAGCCTCTACTGCGCCGTCATCGTCAAGCGCGTCGACGCCAGAACCCGCGCCAGGACCAGCCTCAACGAACTATTGAGGCCTTGAACGGGCGATAACGCACTCGGCGTGGCTGAAGAATGCCGCGCAAGGACTACTGCAAGGGGATTCCTCCGGCGCCAAGAGGGTGAGCGCGCACATGCCTCGCCCGCTCAATTTCGCCCGCCATCCATGGCGGGCTCAAATCGGGTTGCGGCGCTCCTGGCCATCCATGGCCCCGCGCCGCGCCCACGACGCGGGCGAGGCATGTGCGCGCTCACCCTCACCAAGCCCAACCCTTGCAAGGGGTCGATTACCGCGCTGTTGTGCCATGTTGTTGCATGAAGTAACATCATATTTGATGTCAAATCACATACGATATGCGACTTGTGCTCGACACCAACATCATTGTCGCCGGGCTACGCAGCCCGAACGGTGCTTCAGCGGCCCTGATCGAACGTGCTCTGCGTGGAACGTTCACCCCGCTGCTTTCGGTCGCCCTTGCGCTGGAATACGAGGCGGTCTGCAATTCACCGGCACAACGCATCGAGTCCGGCCTGAGCGAGGTGGAAGTCAACATGATCGTAACCGCACTGTGCAGCGTTTCGGAACCCGTCGCCATACACTACCTGTGGCGCCCCCGGCTTCGGGACCCGGCGGACGAGATGGTGCTTGAGACTGCTATCAACGGTTACGCCGACGCACTGATAACATTCAATCCACGAGACTTCGGGAACGCCGCCACAAGTTTTGGCATCGAATTGCTCCGGCCCCAGGATGCGCTTCGGAGGATTTCACCATGAAAACGATCAAGACGTACCCATTGCGGCTGCCCGCTTCGTTGAAGGACGCGGTCGCAGAGATCAGCCGCGAGGAAGGCACCAGCATGAATCAGTTCATTGCCATGGCAGTCGCCGAAAAGGTGTCGGCCTTGAAAACAGCCGAGTTCTTCGACGCACGACTCTCAGAGGCGGATATCGAAGCTGCGATTCGCGTCCTGAAACGAAAGGGTGGCCAGGCTCCCGGCCCCGACGACATGCTCCGGTGAAAGCAGGATTACACGGCTTGCCGGTTATCGTTTGTTTCTGAGTCCATTCGACTCGGCTGAGGCGGGCGAAGTTGAGCGCGCAAGGGATGTGCGCGCTCGCCCTTGCGGCGCCGGATGCACCCTCCCACGGCTCAATAATTGAAGACGATATCCGCCTGAAGCCTGTCGTAGTCGCGCAGGTTGCCGGCGGCCTCTCCCCGGTCGCCGAGGATGTACCGCAGGCCCAGATTCCACCCTCGCGGGAACGCATACCCCGCTCGAATCGTGTGGCCGGCGCCGTCGCTGGTGCCGCCTGCGAAGTCCGAGTCGGTGAAGGCGCCCACAACCGCGTTGGCCCCGAGATCCTGGTAGATCCATGCCACGTTCCAGGTGCCCGTATCCGTGGCGCGGCGATAGTCGACGCCCAGTGCGAGCCCGTCCGAAAACGCCTCCGCAGCCGTGTTGGTGACGTAGTCGACGTACATCCTCAGCGGGTTGCCGGCCAGGTCGACAGTCATCTCGCCGAATACCTCCACCTGGGAGAACCCGTAGAGATAATTGCCGTTTGCGTCGAGCTGGTTGCCCTGCCCGTTGCGCGGCGTGAACACCGGCGCCCGGCCCTGCGCATGGCTGAGCTCGTGGATGCTCGCCCCGGCGGTCAGGGACACACCCTGCGCCGGCGATCCCCGGTAACCCGCCTGAAGCCCGTACCACATGGTGTCGGGGTCCGAACCGCGTTCCTCCGCCCAGAATGCCGACGCGTTCGCGAAGAATTTGCCCGAAGACATCCTGAGTGCAAGCCCTTCCGGCCTTATGTCTCCATCGTAGAGCAGATGGTAGCCTCCGGGCCGGAAGAACGGGTTGGACATCTTCCCGCCAACCAGGGTCAGCGTTTCGGAAAGCCTCCAGTCGAAGTAGGCCAGATCCACGCCCACTGACTTCCTCGAAAAACCTTCGTCGAAGCTTTGATTACCGCTGTCGTTGGCAATACCCCCCGTGGACAGTCCAAAGCCGACTTCCATGTCCTCGTTCAGGGTTGCCGTCGCGTTGGCCCGCGCCCTCATGCGGTGCCTGTGCCGTACGGAAACCGCGTCGTCATTGATCGTCTCATGCCGATAACGCAGGTCGCCGTCCAGGACCAGCCCTTCCGTCCACGATGGCGCCACTGCCGATGGAGGCGGAAGCTCCACCACCCGCTCGACCACGATCTCCACTTCCTCTTCATCGTCCCCGGCAACACTCGCTTCGACCTGCGCAAGCCGCTCCTCCAACAGGGCGATTCGAGCCATGAGCTGTGCGATTTCCTCCTGGGACTCGGTCTGTGCGCGCAACGATGGTACGGCGAACAGGAAGGAAACGGTCAGAATCGACAGGACGTATCTCATTGGGCGAACTCCTCCGCACTGAAGCCCTGCTGGATAGCAGATTTGTGCGGCGCAGAGTATCGCGCGGCGCTATTACACTTTTCTTACAGACGCCCGCTGTTGTTGCACTTTTTTTGCAGAGCCGGGCAACCGGCTGCAGGACGCGCGATGGAAGCCGGATCAGCCGAATCGACCCGTAATGTAATCTTCCGTCAGTTCGTGTTGGGGATTGGTGAATATCTGGTCCGTGTCGCCGACCTCGATCAGCCGGCCAAGGTGAAAGTACGCGGTACGCTGGGAAACCCTGGCGGCCTGCTGCATCGAGTGGGTGACGATCACGATGGCGAAGTTCTTCTTCAGCTCGTCGATCAGGTCCTCGATGTGCGCCGTGGCAATGGGGTCCAGGGCCGAACAGGGTTCGTCCATCAGGATGACTTCCGGGCTCACGGCGATGGTCCTGGCGATGCACAGGCGCTGCTGCTGTCCGCCCGACAGCCCGGTACCTGGCTCGTCCAGGCGGTCCTTGACCTCCGTCCAGAGCCCCGCCCTCTCGAGGCTGGAACGGACGATCTTGTCCAGTTCCTGGCGGTTGCGCGCCAGCCCGTGGATTCTGGGACCGTACGCAACGTTGTCGTAGACGGACTTCGGAAACGGATTCGGCTTCTGAAAGACCATGCCGACCCGGGCTCTCAGCATGACGACGTCCATCCTGCGGGCATGAATGTCCTCGCCGTCGAGGAGAATCTCTCCGTGCACGCGGGCGATGTCGATGGTGTCGTTCATGCGGTTGAGGCACCGGATGAAAGTGGACTTGCCGCACCCGGACGGGCCGATCAGCGAAATGACCTGGTTCTTGCCGATATCCAGGCTGACGTTCTGGATCGCGTGGTTGTCGCCGTAAAAGACATCAACGTTTCTCGCCCGCACGACGGGGTTGGCGGAGGTGTAGTCGCCTACCGTCCGATAAGTGTCGCCGACCACCCGGATGTCAGGAGCCGCCGGGACTGACGTTTCTTCTACCGTGCCTGCACCTGTCTGGGGCACCGTGTCTTTCTCCACCTTGGTCGCCTGACTCACAGTCTACTCCAATGAGAACCAGAAAATGGCTACCAGCGCCGCTCGAAGCGCTTTCGCAGCAGGATCGCGCTGGCATTCATCACCAGCAGGAACGCCAGCAGCACCAGAATCGCAGCGGAAGTCCGCTCCACGAAGGCCCGTTCAGGGCTGTCCGCCCAGAGGTACACCTGCACCGGAAGAGCGGTCGCCGGATCCAGCGGACTTTCCGGCACGTCGACGATAAACGCGACCATCCCGATCATTAGCAGAGGCGCGGACTCGCCCAGGGCTCTCGCCATGCCGATGATCGTTCCGGTGAGCATGCCGGGCAGCGCCAGCGGCATGACGTGATGGAAAATCGTCTGCATCTTCGATGCGCCCACGCCCAGCGCCGCCTCCCGTATCGACGGCGGAACCGACATCAGGGATGCCCGGGCGGCGATGATGACCACCGGGAGCGTCATCAGGGTCAATACCAGCCCGCCCACCACGGGGGCCGAGCGGGGCAGGCCGAAGAAGTTGATGAACAGCGCCAGACCCAGCAGCCCGAACACGATGGAAGGCACCGCGGCCAGGTTGTTGATGTTGACCTCGATCAGGTCCGTCCAGCGGTTCTTCGGCGCGAACTCCTCCAGGTAAATGGCCGTGGCGACACCCAGGGGGAAGGACAGCGCGAGAGTGACCAGCAACATGAAGAAGGAGCCCACGACTGCGCTCCAGATGCCGGACATCTCCGGATCGCGCGAATCGCCGGAGGTAAAGAACCGATGGTTGAAGTGGCGTGCGACGCTGCCGTCCGCCTCAAGTTGCTCGATCCAGCCCAACTGACTGTCGTTTATGCGCCGTTGCGACTCCTCGGCGTTGCGGTCCATGTGCCCCTTGACGAGCATATCGACATCGTCGTCGGCCACGACCCACTGACGGATGGTCTGGCCCACAAGTTCCGGATTCGCAAGTACCTGGTTTCTGAGTTCGAAGCCGGCCCCCGGGCTGACCAGCGCAAACAGGTCCCGCAGATCGTTCCGGCCCTCTACCTGCGGGAAACGGGCCATCAGTGCATTCCTGATCTCGCCCTGGTAATCCGCGCGTCCGAGCGTCTGCGGATCCCGCTCACCGTCGGGGTCGATGGACGACTCGCTCAAATCCACCTCCAGCAGGATATGAGTCTGCAGGAACGCCGTGTAGCCGTTACCGATCAGCGTATAGAAGAAGAACGCGAGAAAGGTCATCCCCACCAGCACCGCGCCGAGACCCGCCAACCGGAAATTACGTTCGCGCCGGTACCTCCGGGCAATACCCCGGGCCACCCGCTCTTTCACGCCTTGTGCGTGGCTACTCATATTGCTCCCGGTAGCGCCGGACCACGCGCAGCGCGATGATGTTCAGAATCAGCGTCGTCACGAACAACAGCAGGCCCAATGCAAACGCTGCCAGCGTCTTGGCGCTGTCGAATTCCTGGTCGCCGATCAGCAGGGTCACGATCTGCACGGTCACCGTGGTGACCGCCTCCAGCGGGTTCGCGGTGAGATTCGCGGCAAGACCCGCCGCCATGACCACGATCATGGTCTCGCCGATGGCCCTGGATGCCGCCAGCAATATGCCGCCCACAATGCCCGGCAATGCGGCCGGCAGGATCACATGCCGAATGGTCTCCGACTGGGTGGCGCCCAGTCCGTATGAGCCATCGCGAAGATCCTGCGGAACTGCATTGATCACGTCATCGGAAAGGGAGGAGACAAAGGGAATGATCATGATCCCCATCACCAGGCCGGCGCCCAGTGCGCTTTCGGACGAAACGCTGAGTCCCAGGCCTTCGCCGAACTGGCGCAACAGCGGACCCACCGTCAATGCGGCGAAGTATCCGTAGACCACCGTCGGGATACCCGCGAGAACCTCAAGCATCGGCTTGGCGAACGAACGTACCTGCGGGTTGGCATACTCCGACAGGTAGATCGCGGACATGAGTCCCACAGGAACGGCCACCAGCATGGCAATTCCGGAGATCAACAGCGTTCCGGCGAAAAGCGGCACCGCGCCGAACGCCCCCGACGACCCGACCTGATCCGGCCGAATCGCCGTTTGCGGGCTCCAGCTCAGTCCGAACAGAAACTCCAGCGGTGAAACCTGCTGGAAGAAACGCAGGGCCTCGAACAGCACGGAGAGGAAAATGCCGATGGTGGTGAAAATTGCCACGGTGGACGCTGCCATCAGCAGCAATTCCATGGTCCGCTCCACCTTGTTGCGGGCGCGCAGGCCCGGTTCCACCCTGCGGAACGCCCATCCGAGGGTCGTCAACCCGATGACAAGCACCGCGAGCATCAGGCCCAGATTGCTGATTCTCTGCAGCGACATGTAGCGGGACGCCGCCGCCAGAATCTCCTCGCTCGGTTCGCCGGAGACGATATTGCCCTCGACCAGGTTTCTGATGTCGTTGTACACCAGGCCCAGTTCGGCCTCGGGAAGCTCCAGGGTTGCCGCGGGCATCGTCGCAAGCACCTGCGTACGAATGAAGCCGGGTTCGGCCAGTTGCCACAGGCAGTAGAGCAGCAGCGCCGGCAACGCGCACCAGATAGCCACGTAGCTCCCGTAGTAGCCGGGCAGGGAGTGAAACGCCATCCCGGTATTCGATGCGGCCCGGACCGACCGGCGCCGGCCCAGCACATAGGCCACCACGGTCATGCCAAGAAGGGCCACCAGAACCGTGGAGGATGGCACCGCGCGACTCTACAGTGGTGTCATTGCGGGGAACGAATGGAATTCAGGTCAGGGCGACAGAGTCACGTTTTCCAACCCCTGAACCGCCTCGAGCACTGTTCGGCGTTCGGTTTCCGGAAGCGGAATCAGGCCCCTGTCGGAAAGGTATCCGAAGTCGCCCCACGCAGCCTCGCTGGTCAGTTCGGCGAGAAACTCCTCAATCCCCGGGATTTCTCCCACGTGCAGCTTCTTGACGTAACTGTACAGCGGCCGCGACACGGGATAGCTGCCGTCGGCAATGGAGTCGAACTCGGGTGCGACGCCGTCGATGAGCGATCCCTGGACCTTGTCCTGATTCTGGTCGAGAAAGCTGAATCCGAAAATGCCCAGTGCGGAGGGGTTCGCCTCGAGCTTCTGGACAATGAGGTTGTCGTTCTCGCCAGCCTCGATGAAGGCGCCATCCTCGCGCATGGTGAAACAGGCGGCGTCGCGGGCATCGTCGGCAAGCGTCTCGATTACCGGGAATGCCTCGCACCCGGCCAGCATGACCAACTCCACGAAGGCGTCGCGTGTGCCGGATGTCGGCGGCGGACCGAGCACCTCGATGCGCACGTCCGGCAGGCCAGCGTCGATGTCGGCCCAGGACTCGTAGGGGTTCGGAATCAGTCCGCTGCCGGTGGAATCGGGGACATCCTTCGCCAGCGCCAGGTAAATCTGCTCACGCGCCAACCGGTATACGGGCGCTCCCTTGAAATTGGCCAGCACGATGCCATCGTATCCGATCTTGACCTCGACGACTTCCGCGATGCCGTTCCTGGTGCACTCGTCGATTTCCGACTGCCGCACGCGCCGGGAGGAATTGGTGATATCCGGGTACTGCACGCCTGCCCCGGAACAGAACAGCTTGAATCCGCCGCCGGATCCCGTGGATTCGATCTTGGGCGTACTGAAATCGGTGGCGCGGCCGAATCGCTCCGCGACCACGGTGGAAAACGGGTATACCGTCGATGAACCGACGATGCTGATGTAGTCCCGTGCGGCCTGCGCGTGCACGGACTGGACAAGGAACGCGGCCCCCAATCCGGACACGCACGCAACGAACGAAGCGGAATGTTTTCCCATCGTGGCTCCCAGTGAAATTCGAGTGAATGGCTGCAGTAGGCAAGCGTGCCAGCGAAATGTTAAGGAATCATTGCAGTAGAGTCGAGATATGATATGGCCGCCCGGCGAGCGGCACCTTTTGCCGGCCACGGACACGCGATGACCGATTGGAACAAAGCGGTATTGGACCTGACCCGCGACCTGGTCCGAATGCAGTCGGTGACGCCGGCGGACAGCGGGTGTCAGGCAATGCTCGGAAACGCCCTGCAGGAAGCGGGATTCCGGTTGGAATCCATGCCATTCGGCGAGGTCGAGAATCTGTGGGCGCGCAGGGGTGACGGGGGTCCCTTGCTGTGCTTTGCCGGGCATACGGATGTAGTACCCCCGGGGCCCGCAAAGTCGTGGGAGGTCGATCCGTTCGCCGGCGAGATTCGCGACGGCCGGCTGGTCGCCCGGGGCGCAGCGGACATGAAGTCCGGTCTCGCCGCAATGACGGTGGCTTGCCAGCGCTTTGTGCGCGACTATCCCGACCACCCCGGCTCCATTGCGTTCCTTGTCACCAGCGACGAGGAGGGCGAAGCGCGCGACGGGACGCTCAGGGTCATGCGGGCGCTGGACCGCCGGGGCGAACGCATCGACTGGTGCGTCATCGGCGAACCCTCCAGCACGGATGTCCTGGGCGATACCATCCGCGTCGGCCGCCGCGGCAGCCTGACCGGATTGATGACGCTGCGCGGGATTCAGGGACACGTCGCCTACCCTCAGGAGGCCAGGAACCCGATACACGACCTGGCGGATTTCGTCTCCGCCCTCAATCGCGAACCCCTTGACCGCGGCAACCGCCACTTTCCGCCCAGCAGCTTTCAGATGGTCAATGTCCACAGCGATACCGGCGCAACCAATGTGATTCCGGGAGAACTCAGGTGCCGGTTCAACTTCCGCTATTCCACGGAGTGGACCCAGGGCGCGCTGATCGAACACGTCGAGTCCCTGCTGGCGCGGCTGGACATCGACTGCGACATCGACTGGCGCGATGTCGGGCGGCCGTTTCTGACTGCCGAGGGAACGCTGACCGGGGCAGCCGCCCGGGCCGTGCATGAACAGACCGGGCAGCAACCCGAGTTATCCACCAGCGGCGGCACCTCCGACGGGCGCTTCATCTCTCCATACGGTGTGGACGTGGTGGAAGTCGGTCCGGTCAACCGGACCATTCACAAGGTGAACGAGGAGGTCCGGGTGGACGACCTGCCCGTACTTCAGAGGATCTACTACCGGATTGCAGAGTTGTTGCTGATGGAGCCTGCACACCAAGACGGAGCGCGATCCGGGGGCGCGGACTGAAGGGCGCGCTACGAGCGTCGGGCGAATGAACCGGGGCGCGGCAGGCGGCTCCAGTTCGCCGCCACGGCCAGGCCGCTGAGCAGCACGAACCAGACCAGCGCCCAAGCGGGCATGCTGAGGCCCACAAAGGACCACACCACCTCGGCACATTCACCGGATCCGGTCAGTACCAGCCGCACGGCATCCATCAGAGGGAATGCGTCAAGCATGTAGGACAGGCCCGGTCCGCAGGCCGGCACCTGATCGGCGGGCAGGTTCTGGATGTAGACGTGGCGAGCCGCTATGCCGCCCCCGACGACGTTGGGGACCAGCGCGGCCAGTCCGTAGAGCCGGGCCCTTCGGGGCGCGTGCAGTCCGGCAACGAGAAACACCGCGCCGCCGGCGATGAAGGCGACGCGCTGGAAAATGCAGAGTGGGCACGCCTCCAGGCCGAGCACGTACTGGGCGTACAGCGCATAGCCGATCAACCCGGCTACGCTGACGCATCCGGCGAGATTCGCCAATCGCCGCTGTGACCGGGATCCAATCACCTGGCAGCTTCCTTCACGATTCCTGCCTGACTGACTTCGGACTCGACGTTGGTCAGACTGGAGTGCCGGATATCGGTTCCGTGCGCCATGTAGATCGCGTGCTCGCAGATGTTCTTGGTGTGATCGCCGATTCGCTCCAGGGCCCGCGCGGCCCAGCTCAGGTCCATCTCCCGGGTGATGGTTCGCGGGTCCTCCAGCATGAACGTCAGGCTCTGCCGGTAAATGGCCTCGTACTCCTCATCCACCACCTTGTCCGCCTTCATGACCTCAAGCCCCTGCTGCACATCCAGGCGCGCATACGCATCCAGCGAATCGCGAATCATGCCCTTCACGTGGCGGGCGAGGTTTCGCAGTTCGCGAAAGTTCGTGGACGGGCGTTTCACCGTCGCGAGCCGGGACGCGAGTTCGCCGATCTTTTCCGCCTCGTCGCCTATTCGCTCGAGTTCGGTGATCGTCTTCATGGCGGCAACGATGAGGCGCAGGTCGCCCGCCGTCGGGGCGCGGGTAGCCAGAACGCGCCGGCACTCATCGTCGATGCGGACTTCCATTTCGTTGACCTGGTGGTCCGACTCGGCCACGCTGAGGCCCAGTTCGCTGTCGGCCTCCGCAATCGCCCGGATGGCGCGGTCGAACTGGTCCTCAACCAGCCCACCCATGTTCAGTACCAGGTTGTGAATGCCCTCCAGATCCTTGTTAAATCTGCGGGACGTGTGCTGACTTATGGACTCGACTTCCATAACGGCTTGATTATATTACAGGAACCGGGCACGCCCTAACCCACGGCCCTCGCGGGACCGCCCCGCGCGACGAGACGGTTACCGGGAAACCGGCACGCAAACAGGCTGCCTTCGCCGACCTCGCTCTCGATACTCAGCGACGCACCGTGACGCTGCAGGGCATGCTTCACGATCGCCAGACCCAGCCCGGTGCCTCCCAGTTCCCGCGAGCGTCCGGGATCGACTCGGAAGAATCGTTCGGTCACCCGCGGAACGAGCTCATCGGGTATACCGATCCCTGTGTCTCTGACGGAAAATACCGCGCCATTTTCGCTGCGCTCCCAACGCACATCGACGGAGCCTTCGGGAGGGGTGAATCGCACGGCGTTACTCAACAGGTTATGAAAGATCGAATGCACCTCCGCCTCGCTCCCCAACAAAGCAAAATCGGTTCCGAAATGCACGGAGATTCGAGGCGTCCGCAGACCTGAAACGAATTCCCGCTCGATGAACTTCAGCATACCGACCACATCGATAAAATCACGCGGCGCCTCCTCATGCGAAGACTCCAGGCGCGTGAGTTCGATCAGGTCGCGCAATATTCTCGTCATCCGCGACACCTGCCGCTCCATTTCTGCAATGGGAGTACGCCAGTCCCGATTGAGATCGGAATCGTGCGCCAGCGCGTCCAGATACCCGCCGATCACGGTGAGTGGCGAACGCAACTCATGCGAGGCATTGGCCACGAAGTCGCGCCGGGTGCGCTCCAGGCGCACCTCCCGCGTGATGTCCCGAATGATTGCCAAGCGCTGGTTCTTGCCGTAGGGAATGATCTGTACGGACAACTGCCCTCCCTCCATCGCCGGAGAGGGAATGCTGACCGAGTCGCCCCCCGGATTCTCCAGATGGCTGACGAAGTCGGGGTTGCGAATCAGGTTGTCGATGCGATGGCCCACGTCGGTCGCAAGGTTCAGGCCCAGCAACCGCACGGCGGCCCGGTTGCACCACAGAATCTCGTTGCGGGGGTTCAGGATGATGCCGCCGTCATGCAGTGCCCGGGTGGACTGCCTGACCTCCCGCACCAGCCGGCGATAACGTTTCCTTCGTTTGCGCGACTTGGACCTCAGCCTGACGACAATCGAGAAAAGCTCCGCCCAGAGTCCCCTGGTCGCGGGAGGAACGGGCGCACCCTTTTCCAGCGCCCGGTCGAGGTAGTAGAGATTTCGCAGCGTGACGGCCAGATAAAGAGCCAGCGCCCCGACGAGCCACCAGGCAGGATTGCCCAGCCAGATTCCCGCGAGGAGTGCAAGCGCCAGCCATGCTCCGGCATAGACGAAATGCGATACCCACCGATTCGGTAACATCAAGCCTCGCGAGGAGAAAACCGGTACCCTGCGCCGCGAACGGTCTGTACCAGTTTATCGTATCCGGAGTCGGTGAGCGCCTTGCGCAGCCGCCGAATGTGCACGTCGACGGTGCGTTCCTCCACGTAGACATTGGCGCCCCAGATCCGGTCCAGGAGTTGCGTGCGGGAATAGACGCGATCCGGGTGGTGCATGAAGAAGTGCAGTATCCGGTATTCCGTCGGGCCGAGCGAAATCTCCGAACCGTCGACGCTGACCCGGTGACTCGCCGAGTTCAGTTTCAGCCTGCCGACCGTGATGGTCTCGTCCTGGTACGCGCCCCCCCGCCTGAGAACGACCTTGATCCGGGCCAGCAACTCCCGCGGCGAGAACGGCTTGGTGATGTAGTCGTCGGCGCCGCCCTCAAGCCCGGCAACGCGGTCGTCTTCCTGGACGCGTGCCGTCAGCATGATGATCGGTATTTCCCGGGTCTCGGGATCGCGCTTGAGTTGCCGGGTGAGTTCCAGACCGCTCACGTCCGGCAGCATCCAGTCCATCAACACCACGTCGGGGTACTTGTCGGCCACGGATGAACGGGCTTCCGTACCCGTTGCGGCGGAAAGCACCTCGTACCCGGCCCGGCCGAGATTGAACGCCAGCATTTCCCGGATTGCTGCCTCGTCTTCTACGACAAGAACTTTCTGTTGCATCGCACGCTTTCCGAAAACCGTCATTACACGCTGCAATTATTACAATTCCATTAATCGGGAAGGCATTATCTCACCTGCCCGACGCAATCCCGCCGGACATCGGGCAACGACCGGATCATCCCGACCCTACTGCCGGTTTCCACGCGGACTCCGACCTGAGATAGACGGGGTTCGCCTCCTCCGGCGCACGGCCTTTTCCGGCAGCGAGATCGGCCTGCGCCAGAGGGAAGAGATCGATCGCCTGTGGGCGGGCGGGTGTGAAGACACCGCCCGCCTGGGCCAGCAACCCGGCAAGCTCGTCGCCATAGACCTCGAATCCGTTTCCGGCAGCGGCCCAGGAGTCCGGGCCGGTGACGCTCACCTCCTCGGGTGAAGTCATGTGCTCGGCACCTGCAACGCTTGCGAGGCCGTCCCGCATCCCGAATGCCGCCCAATAGACCTCGCCCATGCGTGCGTCTACGCAAACCAGGGTGTTCGAGGAACCGTGAGTCCTCCACAATCCCTGTGCCGTCGCTGCCAGGCTTGAGACGGGCAGCAGGGGCAGTCCGGTCGCCATACCGAGGCCCTGGGCCGCCGCGGCGGCGATACGCAAGCCGGTGAACGATCCCGGACCTCTGCCAAAGGTGATGGCGTCAAGCTCCCGCAACGACAGGCCTGCACCGTCGAGCAATCTCGCGGTCAGCGGAAGTAGCTCTTCCGTCTGCTGGCGTGGGGTAGCGATCAGCGCCTGCCGGACGGCGCCGTCCACGTGCAGTGCCACCGAGCCCTCCCGGCTGGAGGTTTCAAACGCCAGCAATTTCACGGCGCTCCATCCCGGTGTCTGTGCGAGCGTCTGTGCCGGTGTCCGCGCAAGTGTCTTTGAGTGTGTCCGTGCGAGTGTCTGTGTGGGTGTCCGCACGGGAGTCTGTGGGTATGTCCGAACTTCTATCGGTACGGGCGACCGTCGGCAACGAAGCGACAAAATCCAACGCCTGATCGGGTTCATCGAGAATCGGCATGGGCGGCAGGCTTTCCAGAAACACGCGCCCGTAATGCCGCGTCCTGAGCCTGGGGTCGCAGATGACGACGAGGCCACGGTCGGAGAAATCCCGGATAAGGCGCCCCACGCCCTGCTTGAGCGCAAGCACGGCCTGGGGCAACTGGAACTCCGAGAACGGATCGCCTCCGTCCCGGCGAATGGCGTGCAGCCGCGCCTGAATCAGCGGGTCGCCCGGAGCGGCAAAGGGCAACTTGTCGATGACCACCAGGCGCAGCGCAGGACCGCGAACGTCAACGCCCTGCCAGAAACTGCTGGTGCCAAGCAGTACGGCGTCTGTCGTACTGCGAAATCGCGTCAGGAGTTCTGTGCGCGGTCCCTCGCCCTGCACCAGCAGCGGGCCGGGCAACGCGCGGCCATCGATCCACGCACGCGCCGCGTTGAGCGCCCGGTAGCTGGTAAACAGGAGGAAGGCGCCGCCGCCGGAGGCTTCGATCAGGGGCCAGACGCACGCCAAGACTCTGTCAATGTAGTCCGAAGCCGCAGGCTGCGGCAGACCCTGGGGCAGGTACAGGCGGGCATTCTCCCGGTAATTGAACGGGCTGGGCAGTACTGCGGAAGCCGCATCCGGTACACCGATGCGGCCCAGAAAGTGGCTGAAGTCGTCGCCCACCGCCAGGGTGGCCGAGGTGAAAACCCAGGTTCCGTCCAGGGCCCGAATTCGCTCGCCCAACTCCGCGCCCACATCCAGGGGCGTCCAGTGGGCCGTAAAGCTGTGGCGCGAGACTTCGACCCAACGCAATCCCCGGGACTCGTCGTCGTCGAGAGCTTTCAGCCGGGCAATGCCGTCGCGGCTGCGCTCCCAGCAACGTTCCAGCCCCGGGTTCATGTCCCGGGCATCCTCCAGGGCCGTCGCCATCCGCTCCAGGGCGGATTCCCAATCCCCTAGCGACCGGTTTACCCCCGACGGACAGGCGTTCCAGTGCAAGCGCCCGCGATGCTCGCCGAATTCGAGCCGGGCGGCGGCGGCGGCGCGCGCCAGGTCGTCGGCCAGAGGCTCGAGTTCACCGGAAACTCCGGCCGCCCGCGTCTCCGCCACGACATCCCGCGCCAGATTCTGCAATTCGCGGCTGCCCAGGGAAACGCCGAAGAACTGCTGCGCAATCTCCGGCAACTGGTGTGCCTCGTCGACAATAACGGCTTCCAGGTCCGGGAGTAGCTGGCCGAACCCGGCCTCCTTGAGCGTCAGGTCGGCCAACAGCAGGTGATGGTTGACCACGACCACGTCGGCGGCCATCGCGCGGCGGCGCGCCCCCACGAGGAAACAGTCGTCGAGTTGCGGACAACGGCTGCCCAGGCAGTTGTCGACGGTAGACGTGATCCAGGTCCGCAGGGAATAGTCATCGGTGAAATCGTCTATTGCGGTGAGATCGCCGCTTCCCGCAGTGCGCGCCCAGTGGTGTACGGCCGCCAGCTTGTCCAGCAGCGCCGGATCGCGCACCGCCCCCTGGCGCGCGGTTTCCAGCCGGTGGCGGCATAGATAGTTGCGCCGGCCCTTGAGCAGCGCCACGCGCACGGGGCGGCCGACGACAGCGCCCAGCAGGGGCAGATCGCGCTTGAAGAGCTGATCCTGCAGCGTCAGCGTGCCCGTGGAGATTGCCGTGCGCCGTCCGCTCAACAGCGCTGGCACGAGATAACCGAACGTCTTGCCTATCCCGGTACCCGCCTCCACCGCGAGGTGCCGGCCACAGGACAGCGCCTCGTCCACCATCAGCGCCATGTCCTCCTGGGCAACGCGCCGGGTGTAGCCCGGCAGGTGGCGCGCCAGGAGACCATGAGTGTCAAAGATTTCGGCGAGTTGGGGCATGGCGCCACTATAGCGTGATCCCGGCCCGTTGAAAGGAGGCATTTCTCGGCAGTCTGCCGCTCTTGAGGCGTGCCAGCCTGAAGCTTCTGCGGAAAAGTGGGCGGCGGGCTATAGAGTCGGCCGGTTATTTCATTATACTTCCGTCCTTCATTCCGGAAGGCGTTCAAACCACCATGACCTCTCGACTCGATAGCCTCAGCGAATGGGTTGCCGGGATTGCCCGATTGACGCAGGCAGAACGCGTCTACTGGTGCACCGGCACCCGTGACGAGTACGACGAATTCGTACGGGAAATGCTCGCCCGCGGCGACCTCTTCGAACTCAACCAGGACTCCTATCCGGACTGCTACCTGCACCGCTCCGACCCCCGCGACGTCGCGCGCGTCGAACATCTGACGTATGTGTGCTCGGAACGCAAGGAAGACGCCGGACCCAACAATAACTGGATGCCACCCGCGGAGGCCAGGGAGAAGATGAATGGGCTGTTCGACGGCTGCATGAAGGGGCGCACCCTCTACGTGATCCCTTACTGCATGGGACCGCTGGGATCGCCCTACTCCCGCTACGGTGTGGAAATCACCGACAGTACCTACGTCGCCGCAAACATGTACCTGATGACCCGGATGGGCAACGCGGCACTGGCCGAGATCGAACGCACGGGCCACTTCATCAGGGGACTCCACTCCGTTGGCGAACTGGATCCGGAACGGCGCTTCATCATGCACTTCCCGGAAGACCTGACGATCATGAGCTACGGCTCCGGTTACGGCGGCAACGCGTTGCTGGGCAAGAAATGCCATGCGCTGAGGATCGCCAGTTACCAGGCTCGAACCGAAGGCTGGCTGGCCGAGCACATGCTCATCGTCGGCGTGGAGAATCCCGCCGGCGAGACCCACTACCTGGCCTGCGCCTTCCCGTCCCAATGCGGCAAGACCAACCTGGCCATGCTGATCCCGCCCGAGAGCCACCGGGGCTGGAAGGTCTGGACGCTCGGCGACGACATCGCCTGGATGCACCTGGACGACGAGGGCCGTTTGCGGGCCATCAACCCCGAAGCGGGCCTGTTCGGCGTCGTGCCCGGCACCAACCGCCACACCAACCCCAATGCCTACGAGAGCATTCGCCGCGACGCCATCTACACCAATGTCGCGGTGACGGCGGAAAACGACCCCTGGTGGGAAGACAAGGAAACCGGCGAACCCGTAATGGACTGGCAGGGGCGGCCCTACGATCCCGCAAACGGGCCTGCCGCGCACCCCAACTCACGATTTACGGTGTCGGCGAAGAACAACCCCAGCTATTCCGATCTGGCCGAGGCGCCTCGCGGCGTGCCCATCAGCGCGCTGGTGTTCGGCGGACGCCGCCGCGAATTGACGCCGCTGGTGTACGAGGCCAGGGACTGGGCCCACGGCGTGCTGGTCGGCGCCACCGCGGCATCGGAAACCACCGCCGCGGCCACCGGCAAGGTGGGCGTCGTACGGCGCGATCCCATGGCGATGAAGCCCTTCTGCGGCTACAACTTCGCCGATTACTGGGGCCATTGGCTGAGCTTCGAGAATCGCTCCGATGCGCTGCCGCGGATCTTCCATGTGAACTGGTTCCGCCGGGATTCCGACGGCCGCTTCCTCTGGCCGGGATTCGGAGAAAACCTGCGGGTTCTGCGCTGGATCATCGACCGTTGCCGCGACCGGGTCGACGCGGTCGAATCGCCGATCGGCTATCTGCCCGAGCCCGGCGCCATCGATACGTCGGGCCTGGACATCGAGCCGGAGACGATGCAGGAACTGCTCAGCGTGGATCCCGAGGCGTGGAAGGAAGAGATGCAAAGCATCGGCGAGTACTTCCAGACCTATGGCGACCGCGTGCCGCAGCGTCTGCGCGCCGAGCACGGCAAGGTCCTGTCCGCCTTGTCCTGAGGCGGTCGCTCCTACCAATTCGCGGCGGCTGCGGGCGCCTTGCGGTGCCCGTCGACGCGGCGCCGCAGCAAGTCGTGACCGGCCTCTCCCGGCGGCAATTCGCTCAGAAACCGCCGCCATGCCCGGGCGCCGGGACGGCTTGAGTAGAGCCCCACCAGGTGCCGGGTCATCGCCTTGAGCGACGTGCCGCGCTTCATTTCACTCCCCACGTACCTGAGGTATTCCCGCAGTACAGCCTCCCGGGTGGACATACCGCGGCGCCGGCCGACCCTGGAGTCGAGTTCGGCCAGGATCCACGGATTACCGTACGCACAGCGCCCCAGCATGACTCCGTCGACGAGGCCGGCCTGATCCAGGACACTGGCTTCGGAATCGAGTCCGCCGTTGAGAATGACCGTCAGCGCCGGATAGTCCGACTTGAGCCGGTAAACCCTCCCGTAATCCAGCGGCGGAATCTGGCGGTTCTGCTTTGGCGACAGTCCGCTGAGCATCGCCTTGCGGGCGTGGATGATGACCGTTCGGCAGCCCGCTACTTCGACCGCGCGCACGAAGCCGTGCAGAAACTCGTAGCTGTCCAGGTCGTCGATGCCGGTCCGGGTCTTCACGGTGACCGGCACGTCGACGGCTTCCATCATGGCGCGCAGGCACGCCGCAACCCGTTCGGGCTCGGCCATGAGCGCGGCGCCGAAACGCCCCGACTGGACCCGATCGCTGGGGCAACCGACGTTGAGGTTGATCTCGTCGTAGCCCTCCGCTGCACCCAGGGCGGCCGCCTGCGCCAGTTCGCCAGGATCGCTGCCGCCCAACTGCAACGCGACCGGGTGTTCGCTGGGATGAAATTCGAGCAGGTGCAGGCGGCCTCCCTGCACGAGCGCCGCGGCGGTAATCATTTCCGTGTAGAGGCGCGTTTCCGGCGAAATCAGTCGCAGCAGGTACCGGCAATGGCGATCGGTGCGCTCCATCATGGGGGCAACGGCAATCGTCAGGGCATTTCTTGATTTCTCCATTCCGGGTCAATCCTGGCTTTCCGGTTCTGCGCCGTCTCCGATCGCGTGACTGATGTCGATGACGGGCAATGCCTGCCGCCATGCACCGTCAATTGGCGCAAGGCAATTGTACTTTGCGCTGGAGCCGACCGTGATCGGCAATGAAAATTATCGCCGTATCCTTTGTTCTGCTGTACGGTTTGTCGTCGCAAAACCTCTTTGTAATGTCCGCCTTTCTCTTCAAGTATGGCTGGTGGTTCATTTCACCACCATACCTGCTGGCCAACATGACCACACTCGACCCATCGGGGCGGCTGATAACCGCAACCAACTTTGTGATTGCGTTCGGGCAGGCACTGGGCCCATTCGTCGTGGGTCTGTTCCTGGTCGAGGCTGCTACCGGACTGGTGATTGACTACTCTCCCGCACTGACTACCGGACTGGTCAGTTTCGTGTTCTGCTATGTGTTGTTCACCCCTGTTGTCAAATCAAATGACCGCCTGTTGGTGCGGAACCGGTAGCAATGAACTGAACGTTGTATGGAACATTCAGCAATTCGTTATTTGTAAAGTAGCATGCACAAGCCCCATTGTTTTTCGATCCCATAAAATTGATTGGTTTACTAATTTTCGGAAAAGTCATGTATGATGCGTGCGTCAAAATCACGCTGGCCAGGCAGGCAACGGAGGAACGTCAACATGGCAATCAATGAGTCCAAATTGACCAAGGGTCAAGTGAGAAAACTCAATGCGCTGAGAAAGTCCGTAGGTAACGAACTCGGCGAAGAAGTCTTTGGAAAGTGGCTCGCTCAACAAGCGGCCATGAAGCCGAAACCCGACCCGATTGCAGAAAAAATCAAGGCAGCGTTGTCCGGTTACGAGAAGGATGCATCATTCCGCCTCGGAAACTACGGCTATACCATTCGTCGTGCGAGGGGCAAGGGGCGGGCGGGCTTCAGCATCACGAAGAACGAAAAACCCAAGTAGATCTCGCCCCCTTGGGCGGTCCCAAGGGGTTGAATTTTTGTGGTTTTACTCCATTTGCCATCCGTTGGCGCAATGGAAGAAAGCCTGTGGCCGGGCTAAGGACATTCGTTTCTCATGGCATCGTCAGCGTTGGGGAAGTTTGCTGTTCGCCGGGATTGCCCGCCTGTTGACCCGGATCGATGATTCCCGATTCAATCCAGGTATTTTTCCACGCGAACCAGAATCTCCTGTGGCTGTGTACGCTCACTCTCGACCTTTCCATGACGCTGTTGATGTACCGGTTGTTCGGTCGTCTCGGGCTGACGGCTGCAATTGTTCTGGCGATTTTGTTGGCAAACCTTCAGGGCCCGAAACTCACCGTGATCATGGGAATGGAAACCAGTCTCGGGGTGATCTTCTATTCCAGTATCTTCTTCGCGACGGATTTGTTGGGCGAGAAACATGGGCGAGCCGCCGCCAGTCAGGCGGTACTTCTGGGATTCGGTGTCAGCGTAATCATTGTCGTCATGATGAGCATGAGTTTGCTTTACCTGCCGTCTACCCGCCCCGAATCGGCTCTGTTTTCCGCGGAAATCCACCAGGCGTTTTCGAGAATCCTGGACTTCACGCCCCGTTTCGTATTCGGGTCGCTGCTGGCCTACTTGATCAGTCAGAGTTTCGACGTATGGTTTTTCCACAAGGTCAAGGCATGGACCCACGACAGGCACCTCTGGTTACGCAATAACCTGTCAACCATTACGTCACAAGCGCTCGATACCGTGCTCTATGCGGTTATCGTCTGGTGGGGAATTTTCGATCTGGGTACCGCAATGCAGTTGGCATTGGCCAAGTATGCTTTCAAGGTGTTTATCGCGGCTTTCGATACACCCTTCATCTATTGGGCCAGAAACTGGGACGTTTCCCGTCCTATTGGACGCCCCTCACTGTCTCCTCGATGAGATGATCGACGACGGCCTGCACAGCCTCCTCCGGGTCGGCGCCGCCTTCCAGCGCCGCCTTGTGTGCACGCACTTGGCGGTGGGCGCTCGTGCCGTGAGCCAGAATGGAATGCACATGTTCCACCTCTGAAACGCAGTCCAGTGCCTCGGCGTCTTCGCGGGTGAGTTCCAGTATTTCCTCCACGAGCTGCGCAAAGGGAATGATCCGCCCGCGGCCCAGGTCGATGAGACCTTCATCGAAACTGTAGCGCATGGCGCGCCAGCGGTTCTCTGCAAGCATCAGGCGGGAATACATGCGCCAGCGCTGATTGTTGGTGCGCAGGCGGTAGAGCATTCTCAGCATGCAGGCGGTCAGGGCCGCCAGGCACAGGGCATCGTCCATGCTCGTGCACACATCCATGATGCGCGTCTCAAGCGTGGGGTAGCGCGCGCTGGGCCGCAGGTCCCACCAGATCATGGTCGAGTCGGGTATCAGGCCCGCGTCCACCAGAACACGGATATGACGCTCGTACTCCGCGTAGCTGTCGAAACGCTCGGGCAGACCGGTGCGGGGCACCGCGTCAAATACCGTCAGGCGATAGGATTTCAGCCCCGTGTCTCGGGCCTCCCAGAACGGCGAGGAACATGACAGCGCGAGCAGGTGCGGAAGGAAATAACTGAACTGGTTCATCAGGTCGATGCGCAGTTCATCGTCGTCGATACCCACATGCACGTGCATGCCGCAGATCAGCAGGCGCCGGGCCGCCGCCTGCATTTCCGCGTATAGAGCCGCATATCGGGCCCTCTCCGTGTGTTTTTGCTGTTCCCAATGGGCGAACGGATGCGAGGACGCCGCAATGGGCGCAAGACCATGGGAGTCTGCGACGTCCGCCACGGCGGTGCGCAATTCGGAGAGAGACGCCCGGGCCTCCGCCATGTTCCTGCAAACGCGCGTGCCCACCTCGATCTGCGCCCTGAGCAACTCGGGGCTGACGAGTTGGTCGCTGCACCGTTCGGCGCACTCTTCCAGCATGTTGGCGGGCTGCGTCGTGACCAGGTCGCGGGTCTTGCGGTCAACGAGCAGGTATTCCTCCTCGATACCGATTGAAAAGGATGGCTCCTGCATTTCGGTCAGTCTCCCTCTCCGGACGTGGCACGCCGGTACAATTTTTCGTCGGCCAGGACCGGTTCCAATGCCCGTGCGAGTCTGTCGGCCCAGGCAGCCTGGCCATCGGGGTCGGCCACAAGGTCCTGCCGAATCTCGACGCCCGCACAAGCCAACCCGAGAGACTCCGCGTGATGATCGACGGTGAAGTCCGCCGGATGCCGCCCGGAATAGGGCTCGTTGTCACCGACACGGATGACCCCGCTCGACCGGAGTCGCGCCATCAGCGGCAGCGCCAGGCGCGCGTCGGTGTCCCAGAGCACGCCGACGTCCCAGGGACGGTACAGTCCATGCTGTTGGGGCGTGAAGCTGTGGATGTTGATCATCACCGGGGCGCAATTCTCGCTTGTCAGCGACTGGACTTCGCGGTGCATGGCCTCGTGGTAGGGCTCATACAACTCCCTGATGCGTTGTGCGCGCTGAATCCCGCTGAGGCTCATATTGCCCGGTATCAGAATTCCGTCGCTGATTTCGGGCATTGCGGTCGCGTCGTCCAGATGCCGGTTCAGGTCGATGACCAGCCTGGAATAGTTTCCCAGCATGGCGACGCATCCCAGGCGCCTGCAGAGGGTTCTGGCCACCTCCGCGGCGCCGATGTCCCATGCGATGTGATCGTCAAGATACCGGTCGGCAAGGCCCAGCGTCCCGAGCGACCGGGGAATCCTCTTGCTTGCATGATCGCAGGCAATGATCAGGCGCCGGTCCGTGCCGGCACGAATAACTTCGAATGCCGCCGGCTCATCGGCCCCGATCAGTCTCGGTATTGCTTGTTCTTCGGCGACTGCCATCCGGCGTGATACCCTTTTCCGGCGTCGGCGAAGTGTACCCAACAGCGACGCAAAATTCCCCTGGAAACGCATCGAACCGATGCATCCCGGACAAACGGAGGGCGGCGATGAGTCGAAAAAACCGATTGACTGCCGTAGTGGTCCTGGCCACCGTGCTGCCGGCGCCATCGATGGGTCATCACACTTTCGCCTATGACTACAACACGAGTCAGGTGGCCGAGATCGAGGGCGAAGTGATCGAACTCCAGTGGGAGAATCCGCACGTTCAGTTCCGCATGCGTACGGAAGACGGCGAAGTCTGGAGCATCGAGTCCAATTCCCCGGCGGGCATGCAGCGCCGCGGCATTTTCCTGAACACGATCCGTGCAGGCAGCCGATTCAGGCTGGCGGGGTTTCCTGCCCGGGACGGCAGCAACGGCATGCACGCGAGCAACATTTTGCTGCGCGACGGCACTGAGGTCGTGCTCAGACCCGGCTCGACACCGCGTTTTTCTTCACAGGTCCTGGGGCAGGATGATTCCCAGGCGCCGCCGGTGATCCCGCCATAGCTTCAGCAATTCCTCGCGCTTGCCCGGATATTGTTCCGACAGATCCGCCGTTTCCCCGGGATCGTCAGCCAGGTTGAAGAGTTCGAAATTCCGTTCGTCAAAGGGCTGTCCCAGGGACAGGAGCTTCCAGTCACCCTGTCGCAGAAACGAACGTTGAGCGTGGTTGAAGACGGTCACGTAGTCCGAATCGTGAATTGCCTCTTCCTCGCCCGCCAGAAACCGCACGGTTGATTCTCCCAGCATGGGAATCTTGTCCTGCGGATACTCAGCGCGAGCCAGTTCGAGCAATGTCGGCATGATATCCATGACCGTCATGTAGGCGTCTGTGAACTCTCCGCGCCTTTCAACTACGGAACCGGCCATGATTACCGGCGATACGAGACCGCCCTGGGACGGAAACCCCTTGCGCAGCCGAAACGGCGCCGAGCCCGCCTCCGCCCATTGCGGTCCATAGGTGACGAAGCTGCCCTTCCGCCCCATCAACTCGTAGGTGGTGATGTCATAGTGTTCGCGAACGTATTCGTGAAACACGCCGCCGGGCACATTCGGGGTCTCCGCCGCGGCACCGTTGTCGCTCATGAACACGATCAGGGTGTCGTCATGGAAACCGTTGCCGCGGAGGTAATCCAGCAGCCGGCCCACATGCCGATCCAGGTTGTCGACCATAGCCGCGTACAGTTCCATGCTTCGGACCTCGCGCCGCTGTTGCTCCGCACTCAGACTGGCGAAGGGCGTGATATCCGGATTGCGGGGTGGGAGATCCGAGTTGGACGGAATGATCCCCGCCGCCTTTAGCCGTTCGAAATTGAGTTCGCGCAACCGGTCGTAACCCATGTCGTAGCGACCCGTGTACAGGTCGAGGTCTTCATCGGGCACCTGCAGGGGCCAGTGGGGGGACGTATACGCCGCCACCATGAAAAACGGACGTTCGTCGTCGCTGTCTGCTTCCAGGTAGCCGATGAGGGTATTGGTGAACAAGTCGGTAGAGTACTCGCCGTCGGGCCAGTTCGCTTCGGCGTTATCCCGGAAGTACTTTGGCGACGAAGTGTCACGCAGACCGACACCGCTGAAGTGGCTGCCGCCACCGAACTTGATCGCAAAGGAACGCTCGAAACCCGCGGCCCAGGGTGATGACTCCAGCGTCTCGCCCAGATGCCATTTGCCCGCGAAGTAGGTGCGGTAGCCGGCATCCCTGAGTAACTGCGGCAGCACCGCAACCCGCTCGGTCGCAAGCCGGTTTTCATATCCCGCCAGACCCGGGATGGCCGGCCCTGGGGTAAGGGACTGTCTGCCCACGCCGGCGACGTGGTTGTTGTTGCCCGTGAACAGCATCGCTCGCGTCGTGGAGCAATAGGGCGAGGCGTGAAACTGGGTAAACAACAACCCCTCGTCCGCAAGAGCGTCGATGTTCGGCGTGCGAATATCGCTGCCATGCACGCCAAGGTCCGCGTAGCCGAGATCGTCGGCGATGATCAGGAGAATGTTGGGTCGATCCTGGGCCGCGCAGGGACTCAGGCTCGCAAGGAGCAACGCCGCAACGGCCGTTATTCGAATCATGGCAGGCATTCCTTGGGTACGGGGCGCGGTGGATCAAATGGATCGCCCATGGATTGCGCACCGGATACTATCATTCGCGTTGCTTCCGAAGACGCTGCCTGACCCGTTTTCGATCTTCGGGTCTGTCGACGCTGGACAACGCTTCCGGCAAGGGAGGGGTCAGTACGCGAACGGGCCCCGATTCGAGCAAGCGCCGCAGGGATGAATCTCCCTGTTGCAGCCGTCTCTCCAGCAAGACCCGTGCGGCAGGTTCCCAGATGGTGCACAGCGGTTCCAGCACGCCGCCAGGATGGCGAAACGCAGTGGCCAGGTGCGTCGTTGATCGACCAGCGGTCAATGCGGTGAGCGTAGCGCGGTTCAATAGCGGCATGTCGACGGCGACAACCAGCCAGGCGGCGTCCGGACTGGTCTTCCAGGCAGAGATCAGGCCGCCGGCTGGTCCCAGGCCGGGCTCATCGTCGAAAATGGTGGCCATTGACTCATAGCCGGCGGCCCGATCCTGCCGTGGACCCACAGATACCTGCACGGAAGCGGAATAGTCGCCCAGCAACGCAGCGAGCCAGTTCACCTGGGCCTGCCCATGATAGTCGATCAACCCCTTGTCCGTGCCCATCCGGCGGCTCCGGCCGCCGGCCAGGATCAGTCCTTGCAGCGCGCCAGGGTCACCCGCCGGCACGTCGCCTTCATGTGCGGCCGCAGATGTCACGGTGGTGCAGTTTCGATACCATGTCCGGATAGTCGCAAACACGCCCCCGGATGGGAAGCCGGCAAAGGGCGCTCTCGGGCTGCCCAAGGCCTGTTTTGTCTTGACACCCCAACGAGCAGTCTTTACGCTCGCGCCGCAAGTAAGTGGGGCCATAGCTCAGCTGGGAGAGCGCTACAATGGCATTGTAGAGGTCGGCGGTTCGATCCCGCCTGGCTCCACCATATTCCGACTTCAATTGCAAACGCGGAACATCGACGTCCCCATCGTCTAGAGGCCTAGGACACCGCCCTTTCACGGCGGCAACAGGGGTTCGAATCCCCTTGGGGACGCATCTACCCGATTTTGCAAGTCCGCGTAAAATAAGGGAAAATAAAAATAATCCCTTAAAATACAGAAAGTTACGAAAGTTCCTAGCGTCTTGTACAGTCCAGTGCTGTCCTGTATAGTCTCATTCTGATGTTGGGCAATTCGTTGGGCAAACTCATGAAGCGACTCACAAAAGCCAAGGCGATGGCGCTCAGAAAACCCGGTCTTTACTCGGATGGCGACACACTCTATCTGCGGGTGGCGCCGCCCGGCAAGACCAAAAGCGTCGGGAGCAAACAGTGGATTCAGCGCGTCACGATCAACGGGAGACGACGAGATATCGGCATCGGTCCGTTCCCGCTGGTGTCTCCGCTTCTGGCAAGACGGAAGGCTTTCGAGAACCGTGTCGCGATATTCGAGGGGCGGGATCCATTGGCCGAAAAGCGCAAGGCGTCAATGCCGACATTCCGGTCGGCGGCCATATCCACGCACAAGGGGCTATGCAAGCAATGGCGTAGCAAGAAGGTCGCGGCACTGTGGATGCAGCGCATGGAACGCTATGCGTTCCCGAGGCTCGGGGATGTTCCCGTTGACCGCATCGGGCGCGCCGATGTGTTGTCCGTGTTGAATCCGATCTGGAGCGCGAAACCCGCCACCGCCAAGAAACTAAGGCAGTACATTGGCGCCACGCTGAAGTGGTGCATGGCCAACGGGTTCATTGACCATAACGCCGCGGGGGAGGTGATCGACGGCGCGCTGCCGCGAATCTCGTCGGTAAAGAATCATTTTCGGGCGCTTCCCTACAACGAGGTGGCAGCGGCGCTCGACACGGTAGAAGCGTCCAGGGCGAGCCAGGCGGCGAAACTGGCTCTAAGGCTGCTCGTGCTGACGGCCACCCGATCGGGCGAAATCCGCGGCGCGCGGTGGGAAGAGCTGGACCTTGGGATGCGGATGTGGACGATTCCCGAAGACCGAACAAAGACAAACAAGCAATATCGAGTTCCCCTTTCGAATGCAGCGATCGAGGCGATCGAGCGAGCGCGGGCGCTGGACGACGGCAGCGGGTTGATTTTTCCGAGCCCAGCCAAGCCGGGAAATACGATAAGCAATATGACGTTGACAAAAGTGCTGCGCTCTACCGGCCTGGCCGACCGGGCGACCGTTCACGGCTTCAGAACCTCGTTTCGCACCTGGGCATCGGAATGCACCGAAGCCGATCACGCTGTGATGGAACTGTCTCTCGGTCACGCCGTCGGCTCCGCTGTCGAGCAAGCGTACGCGCGATCGGATCTTCTGGAGAAGCGAAGACGGCTGATGGACCGGTGGGCTGCCTATTTGACCGGTACCGAAGGAAAGGTGGTGGAACTGCGCCCGGGTGCGGCAGTTTAAGGACGTCGGGAGTACTGGCAGGTCTCGCTTGGTCGGGGAGCTGGAGGACGGGCCGCTGCGGCGAATTTGGCTAGTGGGTTGGTTTGTTTTTCGAGCACGTCGCGAGATTCAGCAGGTATGCCGTCAGGAGGGTACCGGTCTACGGTGACCTCCGACACGAATTGAGACAGGCGAAACGGCATTGCAAGACATCCAGCAGCGGCGTTCACGCTGCAGTTCGTTGTACTCGCAGACAGTGTCGCTCGTGACCCTCCGGTGCCGGACATGCGTGTGGGCGGAACTGTCCTGGAATGGGCGGGTACGCCCGAAGCACGAATCATGCGTGGGCGCCCCCGTCACGTTCCGCGGTACGCGCCTCGATCCACGCGTCGATTTCGTCGCTACGCCAGGCACGGGCCCGCTTACCGAGGCGCACGGGCATTGGAAAGACGCCCTCGCCTATCAGCTTCCAGATGTAGGATCGGGATATGCCGGATTTCTTCACCACCGCCGCAAGCGGCAGCAAGCGGATGCCAATGTGTGAAGTGTTCATGGCCGTGTTCATTGGTTCCGGTAGATTCGGCGATCAATATAAGTGTGTGGAAACCGTCCGGTCGAGGCAAAAACCGCACCATTCTTGCCGCATGTGCAATGGTGCCGGATATTGGCTACTCCGCCTCGGTCGATGGAAACTGCTTGGGCCGCCAGGCCGTAGGTCTGCCCATGAGCAGTCGGGGCGGTGTCGGCTTCGCCAGCCAGTCTGGGTTTGACCACACGGCAGAGTAGCGCGTCGCGAATGTGATTCGTTTGCCGGGGAGGTGCACCGTGAGCGCGGATTGCGGTTGCGGTGACGCGGTCGTACGAACATACACATGGGCATGGCTGCCCACCGGGACTGTGTGCTGGCCGCTACCGCGAGTACACCAGGATACACACTTGCACAAGCATTTTGGTATTACCTACAATACCAAAAGTGAAAACGCCGCATATCGTCATCGACACCAATGTATTGCTCGCGGCAATGCGTTCCCGGTTGGGGGCCTCATTTCGACTGCTGTCCCTGGTTGACTCCGGCAAGTTTGATACGAGTATCTCGGTAGCTCTACTGCTGGAGTACGAAGAGGTGCTGATGCGAAATGTTCCACTGCTGAACAAACACGAGATCAACGATTTGCTCGACTATCTGTGCAAGATCTCGCGGCATCAGACACCCTTCTATCTGTGGAGGCCCTTGCTGCGCGACCCGAACGACGACATGGTAGTCGAAGCAGCCGTGACAGGAGGGTGCGATAGCATCGTGACCTTCAACAGCCGGGACTTTGCCGGTGTCGAACAATTTGGGATTCGAGTCATGACACCGAGAGAATTTCTCTTTGAAATTGGAGAATTGGAATGAGTACGCTTAGCTTGCGCCTGCCGGACTCTCTGCACAATCAGATTCGCGCTCTTGCCAAGAAGGAAGGCGTATCGATCAATCAACTGCTTGCCAGCGCGGCGTCGGAAAAAGTGGCGGCGCTGCTGACCGAGGAGTACCTTGAAGAGCGGGCGAGACGGGCCAGCGAAGAGAGATTTCGCGCCGTGCTGGACAAGGTTCCCCGAGTTTCACCCGCACCGGAAGACGATCTCCCTCAGAAATGAGCAACGGTGACCGTTTCCGCGTGCCGCACCACCTGCCATTGGATTGCGGCACTGAAGGCCCTTGACTGCGCGGCGTATCCATGGACTACGCAACTCGACTTATTGAAGGGCGGCAGATGGACCAGGAGCGTTGGGCCAGGGCAGCCAGATCACGCCATGCGGGTGTTCGTTTTATTTAAAGGAATGACCGGTCTGCAGGGCGTTTTTCTCCGCCACAATACCTCCCTTGTCAGGACCAGGAGCCATCACCGAAGAACAGGATGTCCCCCGATGGAGACAAACGACAGTCCACCGTATGGGGACCCGGGTTTCTAATGGGCACGTCTCCAGCGGTGCTCGTAGCTCGAACGAGCCTGTACGTGATCGAATCCGAATCCACACCCAGTATCTCCGACTGTATCGTTGTCGATTCCCCGCCAACACTCATTGTGGTCGTATAGTGCGTCTCGGCGAACTGCATGGTCACGTTGGGATTCAACGATGAACGAACCGTGCCGATACCGATAAGCCGCGGGAGCGTACACTCCGACTCGTCTGCCGGAGAGGTGTTTTGCTCCACCTCAATCCGTGGCGCCCCGACCGCAGGGGAAGCTTCGGATAGCGTAATCCGTCCGCGCTCGAGGAGTGTCCGGCAGTCCGTCGCATCGCGAAACAGATCTTCTTCAAGCAGTGTATCGGCTGTGCCCGGCCCTTCGAAACGAGGATCATCGCACTCGCCGTCGTTGGCCCAATCGCTCATGTCGTCTCCGAAGAAGACATCCTGCCCTTCGTTGATCGGTGGAGAAGCCAGAACGGATTCACTACCGGCCGGGTTCGGTGAATCCGGCGCGGTAGCAACTGTCGCTGTTGCGCCAACAAGAAAAGTGTAGTTGACCGACCAGTCGGTAAACTGCGGCCGAACGCCATTGTACGCCAGCACCCGGATGGTTTCGGTATGCGTTTGATTCGGGAGCGTCGGCGTCGACGCGCCGGTGTGCTGGATGCGTCCGCTCGGGTCCGCCCATTCGTAATAGCCAAGGCCCTCGTATTGTTCCGTCCAGTTCGTGCACGGCGGCCACGGCGAGGCAATATCGTAATAGGCGATCAGGTGGTCCAACGCACGGCCCGAACCGTTGAACACGGAAAACTCCAGTTCCCAAAGGTGCAGCGGCTGGTCCTGATTCACCCGCATGGCCTCGTAGTTGCGCTGCTCGTTTTCCGCAATCACGTTGCAGGTGGCGGCGTTGGCCTGGAGCAGCCGAACTGTGCCGCGAAGGCTTATGCCGTCATCCGTTGTCAGTAGTTGCTGTGCGTGCGCGCCAGCGGCGCTCAACAGCACCAGGACGGCGGCCGAGACAATCGGCTTATTCACGGTTTGCGCGCTTCGTTCATCACGACCGGGCCAATTTATCACATAAGTTCATACCCCAAATCGGGGAACACCGCTACTCCCGTGGAACCAGCGATTTCAAGCGGACGATCAGGTCCGGAAGGTCGTTTTGGACCGTGTCCCAGACCAAGCGAAGATCAATGTCGAAGTACCCGTGAACCAGCCGGTTACGCATGTCGACGATATCCTGCCACGGAATCGCCGAATGCTGCTGTCTGACCTCTCGATCGATGCGCGACGCCGCCTCTCCGATGATCTCGATGGACTTGACGACGGACAACTGCGTACGGCGGTCCATGGCGAAATCCTGGTAGGAATGGTGTTTCGCGAACTCGACCGCGTCGCGGGCCGCGACCAGCATGTCGAGCAGGTATGCGGACTGGTCACGCCGCATAGATGACGCGGGCGTCCTGGAGTATCGCCTGGCGGCGGATCGGGTTGCGGCTGTTCTCCACGGCGTCGCGGGTAACGAGATCGACCCGGCGCCCGAACAACTCGGCCAACTCGCGTTCCATCCGAACGATGCCGAACAATCCGGGGGTGGGAGGCGAAGCGAACCTGATCAGCACGTCGATGTCGCTGTGCGGGCCGAAGTCCTCCCGGAGCACAGACCCGAACAGAGCCAGTTCGTCGACGCTCCAGCGCTCGCAAAACGCGGCGATTTCTTCCGGCAAGGCGGGGATGCGTGCACCCACGAGCGCGTTCGCGCTGCTCGAGGGAATCACTGCATCTGGTGTTTCGGCCATCGGTCCATATCCAGGGTTCGACCTGCGCCTGCGGCAATTGTACCCTTGGAAGGCTTGTTGGGGCGCGGGGGAATCGGAAGATGAGTGCTCAATTGCACTTCGATTGAGAAGGGCTCAACCGGATCCGAGGCGGACTGGTCGGACGTTTCCGCCAGAATACGCGGGGGAGTTGGAGGGAACTGCTGCTGCAGCCGGCATGATGTGCTCTATGAACAGCCGTGGTGTGAAAAAATACAACTCAAAGACTGGATCGAACGGAAAGAATGGTACAGCCCTACCTTATGGCGATGGCTTGGAAGTAGACGTATGGGTAGTGAATACGAGTTGCCGTTGAGGCAAGTCAATCTGGTCCATGCTCGCTCATCAATGCTTGGGCGTGGCAAGTTGCCGATCGACGGGTAGGTCGCAATGGATGAAATCCAGCGGTCACTCAGAGCGAGTCTGAATGCGGATCCCGGCGCTGTCGCCAGAGAGGCGTTTTTCGAGGACCTGCCGAAGGATCCGGACGCATTGTCCTTCTGGATCTCGATTGCCATTGGGCTTTCCGAAGAAGACCGGTGGTGGTACGACACGCTGATTGAGCTTGCGCGCCGATACCGGCAGTCGCTGTCGGGGACGGAAAGGCCGGAAGCGCCGGCGGTATTCCTGGACTGGTGCGTAGGCGTGGCGGCCGGGGCGGTCAAGCGTCCCGGGCAACCAGGCCGGCCGGTGAAACACATGCGCGACGTACTCATCTGCGCGGCGGTCGAAGCGTACCAGGCCCCGAAAGCCGGCAACGAACCCCTTGTGCTGGGTGAAGCCTGCGCCCGGGTCGCCTACGCGGCTGCCCTCGACGAGAGCGTGGTGCGCAAGATCTGGCGGCGTTACGGCTCCGGGCAATAACGAAGGGATTGTTGCCACGACCAGCCCGACTGCCTACATATTTATATAAGACCATCCACTCAATCCTGTGGGGACGGCCATGAATGCTAAGGACGGTGGCATTCGCCTGCTGCCGATCGCGTCGGTTGTGGAGAAAGCCGGAATCTCCCGGCCCTATATCTCGAGGCTGATCGGCCAGGGCGCCTTTCCCCGGCCGGTGCACCTGAGCAAGCGTGCGCACGCGTGGCGGAGCGACGGAATTGACGCGTGGATCGTGGCCCGCACCGGGGAGCGGGACGAGGGCAGGCAGAGGTAGTTTCCAGTGACGCGGTAATATGCTTTGACCGCGCGATGCGACACCGATAGGCCGATCCGCCTGCCGGACCGGGCGCAGTCGGCTGTGGAGGCGAGAGAGGGGTCGCGGTGCGGCCGTGCCGCGGCGCCAAGTAGTCGATGTCACCCTGCAGGCACTCCAGAAACCGCGCGGCTTTGCTTCACTGCGTTAGCTGGCACAAAGCCAATTCGACAGGATCGGACGGCTCCTCCGTTCCGTCGCCGGAAGCGCCGTCCATCCGGCACTCAATTCGCGTCCGCGTCCGGAAGCGGTACCCACAGGTCGAATATCAAGTGTGTGGCAACAACCTCCACGAGCGAGTCGGGGAAAAGCCCAATGCACGGATACTCCGTGGCGTTCTCGCCGCGTTCCGTCAGCCATTCCCCGAACAGCCGCCGGTAGTCTTCGGCGATTCCCCCCGACCCACCGACCGCACGTCCCGCGCCCTTTCCGGCCTTGGCGAGCGCTGGTCCTCATATCGCCATCCACCGGGTAGCGAACCGGGAGGCAGATGCAATTTGCGGTCGAGACTCTTGCAGCGCAAGAAACGTTCGGTTGCACGAAGCGCTTTACACCTTTCGGTTATAGGTATACTCTATACATCGAACTACCATGTATAGCTCGTTTGAACGGGAGGAGACGACATGACAGCCAGGTATTTTGCATCCGTAACCATGGGAGCCGCGGTTACTTTCGGCCTGCTGTACCTGATGCAGCATTTGATTTCGATGGGCGAGGAGGTCTTGACACCGCCGACCAAGGGACCATCGATCAAATTCGTACGGGCCGAACGGGAAGAGGAGATCAAGACGCGTCGGCAGCCACCGGATCGTCCGGACGAGGTATCGCCCAGGCCGCCGGTTGACCCGCCGCCCATCGGACTTCCGCCCGGCGGTCCTGGCGTGAAGATAACGGAGCCACCGCCGCCGGAGGTCGGCCCGGGCAATAACAGACTGACAGGCTACGCACTGAGCGGCGAACTGCTCCCCATCGTGGCCGTGGCTCCGGCCTATCCTGCGCGAGCCCTTGCGCGGCACCTGGAAGGGTACGTAGTGGTCGAATACACGGTAACGGTCACCGGGGGCGTTCGGGACGCGTATGTCGTCGCTTCAAGCAATGGCGTCTTTAACCGATCGGCGATTGAAGCGGCCTACAAGTTCAAGTACAAGCCAACGGTCGTCGACGGTCAGCCGGTGGAAACGCCGGGTGTGCGGCGCCAGTTTACGTTCGTTTTGGAAGACTGAGGCCCCGGAACTGGCATCGCGGCCACTCCGATGGATCGAAGCCGACGTGGGTCGGCGATGCAACAGAGCAGCGCAATTCCGACGGGCGGGCGGGGAACAACCCCTCGACCCGAATCGCGCCCTTGATTGGAACAGAAAGCGGCCAGCGCGATACTCGCGATCACGTCTCGTCTTGGTCGAGGTCGTTGAGTGCGGAACTGATCGAGGCCACAGCAACGGCTATGAGAGAAGCCACAAGGCCGAGTACCAGCTCCATCGCAGACTACCGAAGTGACATCGGTGAGCTGAGAGGCGACGCCAGGCTGATCGGGTGGATCGTGGGATTGAATCTCGCGTTTTCGGTGACGGTGGTCATGCTGCTCGTGCGGCTCCTGGCGTCTGCTTCGGTCCTGCCCCAGTTAAGAATTACCGTGCGCCATCGTGCGCGGCCGGCGGTACCTTGCCGCCGATGACTGAACGGGCACCGGTCCCGCCGAAGTCGTGTCGACCGACCCGACGTGGGGGAGGTCCGGAGCACTACGGGAAAATACCTGCTCCTGTTCGAGCATGGGAGAGTGGCAATCGACGCGCGGGTCGCGACCTTCGAGGCGATGCGGGTGGCGTGTATTCGCGACATCGCCCCGTTGTCTGACGTGCGTCCCTGCCTTCGGCGGCTGTTCAGTTAGGCGGGAAGCGTGGACGCGCGCACCGCGCGGGTGCTGCCGCTTTCGTGTAGTACGCTGTCCAAGCTATGCCTGAAAAATGATTTGGGTGCTATCCCGCATGGCTTTCGGTCGTGGTTTCGGGATTGGGCGAAGCAAACCGAAGCACCGCGCGCAGCGATGGAGGCGGCGCTGGCGCATGGGACCAAGAACAAGTTTGAGGCCGCGTATGCACGGTCTGATCCATATGAAAAACGCCGCCATTCGATGGCCGTGTGGGGTGATTATCTGGCAGTTGGCTGAGAACCTGAGATCAAGTAGCAACTTTTGTGGTGATCTCCAGTTGTTTCGGCTGCGAGTTTTCAGGGAAGGGTCTCACCCGGACGCTGTTCCGACAATTCCGTCCGGGATGGGCACGATCGAGAGTCTGGAAAAACCGCGAGTCTCGGCAATCTGACGGTCGTTTCCGTCTTGTCGAACGCAACTGAAACGGGGGATGATCGTAGTGGAAATAACCATCAGCAGTGCCTTGGCACTGATCGGCCTGACGCTGGCGCTGACCGAACTGTACCTACCGAAGCTCTCGTTGTGGCTGGAGTCCGGCCTCGATCGCACGGCAGACGCGGTCACACCGGTTTATCTGGGAATCGGTGGTGCAGCCAGGCAATTCAATGCATGGATATCGGATACGTGGTTGGGCACGTACTACGATGAATACCACTGGAGAGTGTCTGTTGGAGTATTTGTTCCAGCATTGCTTGTCGGTGGTCTTGTTGAGACGGGCCTGGTGGGGAATTTTTTTGAAACCGGGCCGATTTGGATTCTATTGCCCTTCGCCATCCTGCTGGGGATCCCGCTTATTGTCGTATTGGTCCTTTCAATTCCAATTGCCTTGTACATGTATCTCTATCCGGTGTTTTTCGCCGTCTGCAAGCTCTTCAGTCTCCCGTTTTGGGGGATCGCCAAGTTCATCCAGCTATTGAATTTCGCGGGACGAGGGCAAGGACTGAGCGGACTTGGTCTCGTTCTGGCTCTTAATGATGTGGTGGGGCATTTCGTGTGATGAATTCGCTGCGCGCGGGGACCATTTGCATGGTGCAGGGATGTGTACGGCATGGGAACCTCCGTGCGGACCGCACGACCGATGCGGCCGTGGGGCTATACCTTGAGTAGTCGGTTCAGGTTCTCCTGCGCCTCATCGCCGAACCATTCGCGCACGCGGTCCTCGATCGGTTCGGCTTCGGGCTTACCGGATAGGCGACCCCGATGGACAGTTTCCCGTCAGGAGCGCCGAAGAAGCAAAGCCGGTCCAGAGAGTGCTTATTCTGAGGGAAGACTGCCAGAGTACGGCCAGTCTTTTCGGCGGGGGCGCGACCAGATGTCCTTTTTCAGCTGTGCGCGTTGGGTGTGCCGGTCGTAGTGCCCCCGCCCCTGGGTGGTCCGACATGGATCCAGCCCGAGGCCCGGTGCACGGCGCCGATGTAGCGCGGGGTTTCGGCGATCGTCCGGAATACGTGCACGACTTCAGGGCGCTGGCGGTGCGATTCGCAGGAGCCGAGCCGACATTGCGCGCCTCACCCGGTGAGTCGACCGGATTTCAGATCGCTCAGCGTTGCATTCAACTCTTCCCTGCCCGCGGCGTTGGCGCTACCTGAATACCACCGTTCTCGATCCATTGAGCATCACCCGGTGCTCAACGTGCGCCTGTACGGCTCTGGACAACGTGAACACCTCAACGTCCTCTCCCAGGCGGACCAGTTCCTCGGCCGACTGCTTGTGGCTGACGCGGAAGATTTCCTGATCGATGATCGGGCCCTCGTCGAGATCGCTGGTGACGTAGTGCGCGGTCGCACCGATGACCTTGACCCCGCGCGCGTGCGCCTGGTGATAGGGTCTTGCGCCCTTGAAACTCGGAAGGAAGGAATGATGTATGTTGATGACCCTGCCGACCGTCCTCTGGCAAAAGTCGTCGCTCAGTATCTGCATGTACCTCGCGAGCACGACGAGATCGACTCGTTCATCGCCCATCAGCTGCAGGACCTTCTTTTCCTGTTCCGCCTTCGTTTCCTGTGTGCAAGGCCAGTGGAGAAACGGGATGCCGTAGAACACGGCCATCGGCTCAAGGTCCGGATGATTTGAGACGATGGCGGGAATGTCGATGTTCAGCCTGCCGGTTCGATAGCGGTGCAGAAGCCCGAGGAGGCAGTGACTGAATTTCGATACCATGATCAGCGTCCGCGTCTTTCGCCCGGCATCGTGAAGCGCCCAGTCCATTCCAAGAGCATCCGCGACAGGTCCGAATTCGCGAGACAGGTCAGCCAAACCCTGGCGACCGTGCACGTTGAAACAGGTCCGCATGAAGAACCGGCCTGACTCCCGGTCCCCGAACTGCGATGACTCGGTGATGTTGCACTGCCGCGCTGCCAGAAACCCGGAAACCGCTGCGACGATGCCGACCTGGTCGGGACACTTCAATGACAAAATACAGTCGCTAGTGACGTTGGACATACTTGTACCATCCAGTACATTGAGGTTTCGATACTAATGTCGTGGCGCGGAAACAAGTGAGCAAATTCGTTGGATTTTGGCGGGGATCGATTCGGCGGTGGCGACCCGGGAGAAGGGGCTGGTTTGTGCATTGCATTTCTCCACGAAGGCGTTGATTTTGCGGACCAGTTCCCTGGCGGATATTCGACGATCAGGTGGGGCATTCGGGCGGCGGCCGGACGCCGGTCCGGCGGTGCTGGGGCGGTGGTCTTTGCTCGGCTTGCAATCTCGCGGGTTAAAATAGACATACCGCTTCCGGTCCTGTCCCATCCACATGGCAAATGGCTGCGGGTCATGACACGCCCCGGATGATCTACCACATTCCCGGCCGCGCCGCGGTCGGCGTGACCCTGGACACGCTCGGCGCGCTCAAGGACGAATTCGAGCACTTCGTGGGCATGTAGCACGCGGTGAACGACCTCGGTTTCGTCTCCGAATGCCTCAATGCCTTCGGTGCAGACGTGAGGATCTTCGTCGGATTGGAAGAGCCGGGTTTTCCGGCAATGGCCATCGGCAACGCTTGCCTGGAACTGGCGTTCGTTCTCTGTCGGACTGCCCGCGCACGTATCCACCGCGTCGACGTCCCATTGGGCAGGGGACGGTTAGCCAGCAATTTGCACGGCGTCACCAAATTGCCGTGACCTGTCTCATGACAGACCATGGCAAGCCGGTTGGTTGAAACCCGCTGGAACTGCCGTCCGGGCCGCACGACCGAAGCGATTGCGGGCCTATGCATTGAGGAGCCTGCTCAGGTTGGCTTGCGCCTCGTCGCCGAACCATTCGCGCACGCGGTTCTCGATCGGTTCGGCTTCGATCTGCGTCAGCACCCGGAGCATCCCGGCCCGCGCGGCCGCTCGTGTCTTCAACATAGCGCCGCGCGGCAGTTTCAGCGCGCGGTCGCACCAGGCCACCGCCCTGCTGACGACGAAGCGCGGACTGGCGAGTTCGTCCGCAAGGCCCTGTGCTCTGGCCTGCCTCGCGTCCAGCACCGTTGCGCCCAGAACGAGTTGCTGGGCCCGGTGCTCGCCCACGATGCGCGCCAGCGCGTACGTCAGGTGACGCCCGACCGTCATGCCGCCCCGGACTTCGGTGATCCCGAACCGGCCCGTGCGCCTGTTCATCACGCGGTAGTCGCAAAACAACGAGAATACTGCGCCCGCCCCAAGGCAACTGCCCGTTATCGCACAGGCGACGGGGATCTCCGAACGCCCGATCGCAAGCGTGACGACCCGCAGGGCCTCGAAGGTGCGGGCGATTTCGGTGCGGGAAAGCAGCGCCGCCTTCTTTATGTCCAGGCCCGCGCTGAAAGCGCCATCCCGGCCGGACAGGACGAGCGCGCCGACGCCACCTTGTTGCGCGTCCGCGATCGCGCCGCCGAGGCGTCCGAGCAGCTCGAGATTGACCGCGTTGACCGGCGGCCGGCACAGGCGCAACTCTCTCACGCGATTGCCGCTGTACAGTCGATGGTCGATGATATCCAGCATACGAGCGGTTTCCCGGCGGCCGTTTCAATCAACGCCGCAGGCGCACGGACCACCCGCCCGCCTGCTGCACGCGTCGGATCGGCCTCGGTCCCGCGGTCCGGGCGGGCGGGCGAATCCGGCGGTCACGCGGCCTTGTTGACGATCCTGATCGACGTGTACGCGGCCAGGCCCTCTTCGGCGAATTCCACGCCGATCCCGGAGTGCTTGATGCCCCCGAACGGCACGTGGGGTTGAATCTCCGCGTGCTTGTTCACGTACACGGTACCGGCCTCGAGCCGCTCGGCGACCCGGGCACATGCCTGCGCGTCCTCGCCCCACACGGACGCGCCCAGTCCGTAGTCGGTGCCGTTGGCCCGCTCGATCGCGTCGGCGACATCCGTGTAGGCGACGATCGGCAAGACCGGACCGAACTGTTCTTCGTCCACCAGGCGCACGCCGTCGGAGACGCCCGTCACGATGGTGACCGGATAGAAGAAGTTCGGGCCGCCGGCGGGGTTGCCACCGCTCACGCAGGCCGCGCCGTTGGCCTTCGCATCCTCGACAAGCTCGATCACCCGGTTGAACTGGCGCTCGTTCTGCAGCGGTCCGAGCACGTTGTCCTCCTCGCGCCCGTCGCCCATCGGCACGGCGGCGGCAAACCCCGCCAGGGCGTCGGCAATCGCGTCGACGTCGCCTTCGTGAACGTACAGGCGCTTGAGCGCGCCGCAGGTCTGCCCCGAGTTCACCATGGAGGCGAAGAACAGATCCTCGGCGAACCGCTCCGGGTCCGTGCCGGGCAGCACGATGCCCGGATCGTTGCCGCCGAGCTCCAGCGTCACGGGCGTGACGCCCGCCGCGGCACTGGCCATGACCTTCTTGCCCGTGGCGATGGAGCCCGTGAACACGATCTTGTCGATGCCCGGGTGCTTCGTCAGTTCGGCGCCGAGTCCGTCGCCGCCCGACACGGCGTTGACGAGCCCCGCCGGCAAGGCCTCGGACATGAGCTCCACCATGCGAAGCGTGCTCAGCGGCGTGAACGGCGACGGCTTGATGACGACCGTATTGCCGGCGCGGATGCCCGGCACGATGTGCCAGATCGCGATGATCAGCGGCCAGTTCCACGGGGTGATGGAGCCGACCACGCCAAGCGGCACGCGCTGCTGAACGACATGGCGCTCCTCGCTGTCCTCCAGCACCTTGTCGGGGAGGTTGAGCGAGGCCGTGTAGCTCGCCCACCCCGAGCAACCGCCGAGTTCGAACCTCGAACCCACGCCACCGAGGGGTTTGCCCTGCTCCGCGGTCAAGAGCGCGGCCAGTTCCTCGGCGTTGTCCGCGCAGACCCCGGCGATCGTCTCGCAGGCACCGGCCCGGTCGGCGTCGCTGCTCCCGCGCCAGGACCGGAACGCCTTTCTCGCCGCGGCAACCGCCCGGTCCAGGTGCTCGGCCGTGCCCACGGGCGCTTCGCCGACGATTTCGTCGGTGTTCGCCGGATTGCGCACCGGCACATGGGAACGGGCGGCAACGCGTTGCCCGCCGATGCTCATGTGATATTTCCTGTTCATGTTGTCGCCTCACCTGTATTCAATGGATGGCGCGCCGGGCGAATTCCCCGGTGAGAATCCGCCGTTCGTCTCCGGTCTTCGCCGGCGCGCGGAAGTTCGTGGACGCCGCTTCACGATCGGTCCGATACCAGCATCCGCAGCACGCAGTACGTCAGGGCCGACAGCGCCATGAAAAAGATGCTCATGTAGATGACGGGAATGTAGTTGGTACCCGATATCAGGGTACCCGCGACGATCGGCCCCAGCGATATGCCCCCGCCCTGGATGGCCGGCAGCAGCGTGATGTTCCTGCCCGTCGCGTCCAGGTGTGCAACCCAGCCGCTCTGGAACGGGATGATGAAGTTGTACATCAGGTTGAAACCGTTGATGGCGGCGAGAAACAGCCGGTCGGACGGCTCCAGCAGCAACAGCGCGACCGAGCCCATGGCGATCAGCAGGCCGATGACGATCGGGCCGACGCGCCCGTACCGGTCGGACATCCACGCCGCGAGCAACGAGCCGACTATGCTCACCAGTACGGAGATCGCCAGCGCGGACGAGACGAAATCCTCCGAACGCCCGCCCTGGTCCGCAATGCGTTCGGCAAAGGACCAGAATCCGTTCATGCCGATGAAGAACACCGCAACGCCGAGAAACGCCAGCAGCAGCGGTCCGTTCAGGCCCCACGCCGGGCTCTCCGCCGCGGAGGCGCCCTTGTCGAAGCGCCGCGGCACGGTCCTGAGCAGCAACAGGACCGAACTCATCACGACGGAAAACACGACGTAGTACGAGCCGATGCCGCCCACGCGGATCATCAGCGGCGTGGCGAACAGCAGCGCACCGCCCAGCGCGACCTGCACGGAAAGGGCAAAACCGAAGTTGCGGTCGGGCCGCCGGGTCGCACCGAGGCCGGCGACTGCGGAGCCTACCATCGTGCCCATCGCGAATCCGACGACGTACCTGAGCGAGAGAAGCGGCGCGAATCCTTCGACGCCCAGGCAGGCGAGATTGCCGAGCACGTACACCGCCAGGGCGCCGAGGATCGCGTGACGGAAGTGAACCCTGTGAAGCCACAGCCGGGCCAGCAGCACCGCCACCGTGTTCGACGACATGTCGGCGGACAACAGCCACCCGATCTGTGCGGCGGAAAATCCGAACTGCTCCTCGAAAATGCCCGCCCAGATCGGCAGCACGAAGTACACCGACGTGCCGGCGCCGAACAACAGGCAGAACAGTGCCCGGGACGAGACTGAATCGGCGCTTGCCTGCGCCGGGCGGGCCTGGGGTGCCAAGTCTGTCCTCCCTGGCGGGACACGGGAAATTGATTTTATCTGTTGGGTGACAGATAATCAATCCGACCGTTTCCCACAGCAAGAGTACCGGGCCCATGTCGAACGCTGAGTATTCCGAGCTCAAAGGCCTCAACGACAACGTATTGCATCCCATGAGCATCCCGGCCGTGCATCAACGCGAACCGGTCTTTCTCACCCGCGGGCAGGGCGTTCATGTCTACGATCACGCCGGCCGGCGGTATCTCGACGGGATGGGCGGGCTGTGGTGCGTGAACGTCGGGCACGGCCGGGAGGAGATGCGCGAAGCCATCGACCGCCAGCTCGGCAGGCTCGCCTATTTCAGCACGTTCGGGGAACTGTCCAACGAACCGTCCGCACGGCTCGCCTCCCGCATCAAGGCGCTGCTCGAGCCCGAGGACGTGGGCAAGGTCTTCTTCTCGCTGGGGGGGTCGGATGCCGTGGAGACGGCGCTCAAGCTGTCGCGCCAGTTCTGGCGGGCGAGCGGGCAGCCGTCGAAGACGGGTTTCATTTCGCTTGAGTGCGGGTATCACGGGGTGCATTTCGGGGGGACGTCGCTGAACGGGATGCCGGCGTTCCAGGAGCCCTACCATCCGCTCCTGCCGGGGTGCTCGCAGATCGCCAACCCGTTTCCGTACCGGAATCCCTGGACGGAGGACCCCGAGGAACTCGGCCGGATATGCGCCGACATCCTGGACCGGGAGATCCGGGCGCTTGGAGCGGACAATGTCGCCGCGTTCATCGCCGAGCCCATCCAGGGGGCGGGCGGCGTCATCGTGCCGCCGGCGAACTACTGGCCGCTGGTGCGGGAAGTCTGCGACGCGCACGATGTGCTGCTGATCGCCGACGAGGTGGTCACCGGGTTCGGGCGCAGCGGCTGCCTGTTCGGCGCCCGCGGCTGGGGGGTGAAACCCGACATGTCCTGTTTCGCCAAGGGCCTGACGTCCGGTTACGTTCCGCTGGGCGCGACCGCGGTCAGCACCCGCGTTGCCGAAGCGTTCGACGCCGCCCCGCCCGAAGGCTTCATCGCGCACGGCTACACCTACTCGGGCCATCCGCTGGCCTGCGCGGCGGCGCTCGCGGCGATCGGGATCGTCGAGCGGGAGAACCTCGTGGACAATGCCGCGGATGTCGGCGCCTACCTGCTGGAGAGACTCAAGCCGCTGGCGGAGCGCCATGCACACCTGGGCGAGGTCCGCGGCAAGGGACTGATGGTGGCGCTCGACCTGGTCGAGGACAAGACCTCCAGGGAACCGGTCAGCCCGATGTCGGCCTACTCCGACATGCTGGCCACGGACTGCCAGGACAACGGCGTCATCGTCCGTCCGGTGGGACCCAAGATCATCGTGTCGCCGCCGCTGACATTCTCGAGGGAAAACGCGGATACGCTGGCGGCGGCGCTGGACGCGGCATTCTCCAGAGTCGCCCTCGACATGAAGGCGGCCTGACGAACGGTGGACGCAACCATCGAGGCGCTCGCCGGGCAATGCGAAACCGGCCGGACGCTGCCGCAACTCTTCTACTGCGACGCCGGGGTATTTCGGGAAGACAGGAAACACGTCATCGATTCGCTCTGGCACCTGGCGGGCCATGCGGCCGCGATTCCGGAGGCAGGCGACTGGTTCCTGTTCAGGATCTGCGGGGAGGAGATCATCGTCGTGCGCGACGCCGGCGGCGCGGTCCGGGCGCACTACAACGTATGCCGACACCGCGGGTCGCGCATCTGCACCGAAGCGGGCGGCCACGCGAAAGCGTTCGTCTGTCCGTACCATGCGTGGACGTACGGATTGGACGGCACGCTGCGGGCCGCCCGCCTGATGCCCGGGGACTTTCGGCGCGAGGACCACGGACTGCATCCCTGCCGCGTTCGCGAACTGCACGGGCTGATCTTCGTTTCCCTGGCGGACGAACCGTTGCCATTCGACGCAGCCGCCGGGCCGTTTCGCGAATACCTTCGATTTCACGGCATTCGCACGGCGGCGATCGCCCGATCGCTTGTCCTGCCGACGAAGGCGAACTGGAAGCTGGTCGTTGAGAATTTCATCGAATGCTACCACTGCGTCCCGGCGCACCCGGAGTACTGCTCCGTGCATTCGAGCCTGAAACTGCTCGCCGCGGGCGCCGGGATGGGGTCGGGCCCGGAAGACGCCGGCCGCGCGTACCGGACCGAGTACCTCGCCTGGAAAACCGGGGTGGAGAAGCTCGGGCACCCGTGCCGCGAGGACAGTTTCGACCACGGGGCGGGCATGGCCCGGATGCCGATCAAGGACGGGTGGCTGACCGAAAGCCGGGACGGCCGCCCGGTCGCTCCGCTGATGGGCGAGTGCGCCCGGTACGACGGAGGAATCACCTATGTCGCGTTCAACTTCATGAATTACCTGGTCGCGTCCAACGACCACGCCGTGCTGTTTCGCTTCACGCCGGTCAGCGAAACCGCGACCGATGTGGAGGCCATCTGGCTCGTGGACGGCAACGCCGTGGAAGGCCGCGACTACGACCCGGAGGCGGTCTCGTGGGTCTGGGCGGCGACGCTTGCGCAGGATGCGCGCATCACCGAGGCCAACCAGGCGGGCATCGGCTCCGCACGCTACCGTCCCGGGCCGTATTCCGAACAGGAACGGATGAACCGGGAGTTCACGCGCTGGTACCTCGACAGGCTCGCGGCACGATCGCGCTGAACGCTCCCCGCCGGGCACCGGCATAGAGGATCGTCATGCCCCGGCGTTGCCCGGTATGGAGTTCCAAGATGTAGGCAGGCGTTTGCAGGCCGCCCACCCACGGCATCAGTGCCTCGACCGCATCCGGCATCGCGCGGGCTATCCGATCAGGCGGAACCCGACAGAGGCGAAATGGTGGTCGAACGCGAATGCCTGCCTGATACCGTGTCGGGTCATGAGCACAAAGCTCGTGGCGTCGACCGCGGATAGCTTGTACAGGTCGCGGCGCTCGAACCAGACCCAGGCATCGCGCAGGTCGGAAGCCGCGCAGTCCAGTATGCGCAGGTCGGCAATGCGGTCCAGCGAGTCCTTCCAGTTCAGCGCCACGTCCCGGGATGCGTTGCGGTCGAGAAAGGTGAAGGTTTCGATCGCAACCGGCGCCGAAGTGCGGAGCGGAGTTCGCGCGCCCACGAGTTCACGCCAGGTCTCGACAGCCCTCCCATGAAGCGGGTCGCCGCGCACGGCCAGGGCAATCCAGGCCCCGCTGTCGACGAAGACCGCGTCACGCGCCCTCATTCGGCCCGATCGTAGATCGTGTCGTGCTCCATGGCGGTCCGCGCCGCGGGACCGTCCCAAAGGCCAACGGGGCCATCGGGCTCGGGACGCAGCCAGACACGGCGAACCGCCTCGCGCACGAGGTCGGCGACGCTGCGACCCGAACGCCTTGCCGTGCTCTGCAAACGCTCGAATTCGTCTTCGGGGAAATAGACTTGCCGCTTGATCATGTATGGCAGCTTACGCACAGCACTGCCATATATCAACAGGCAATTGCGCTCATGCAGTTGAAGTACCGGCTGGGAGTCACGCTCACGGCGCGTGAGTCGAGTGTCACACGTGCCAATACGGTGCGGTGCGCTCTTTCGAGTCGAAATTCGACCTGTCGGGTGATCGGGCGCTTCGACTCGTCGTCACCGGGGGTAACCACACGCTGCGGCGACATCCACACAGGTCTTGGTTACATGAGCCCGCAGGGTGCGTGCGCGTGGAGTGGTCAGGGTCCTGTCGAGGTGCGGTCGGTTCTCACCCGGGTCCGGTTCCCGGGCATCGGGCCAACAGGGCTGTCGGGCGGCGGTTGCAGCAGTGGATGGAGGGGTCCACCGCCCGCGATGCCCGCTACCGCGGCCCGCGATCCCTGCGCGCCCGCACGGCCAGCTTCTTTCGATCGAACTTGCCGTTCGCGAGAACGGGCAGTTTCGCCAGCACGCTGATGCGCTTGGGGACCTTGTAATTCGCCAGGCGCTCTCTGCAGTGTTCGAGCAGGGCTGTCTCGCTGACCCCCTGCCCTTCCAGACGGGCCTGCACGAACGCGGCCCCGACCTCACCGTAGAACGCGTCTGCCGTTCCCACGACCACGGCCCCGGCGACGCCGGCGTGGGATTCCAGCACCGACTCGACTTCCCTCGGGTACACGTTGTACCCGCCGGACTTGTACATCTCGATTCGGCGGCCGAGGAGCCGGACGCAACCCTCGCCGTCGATGCGGGCCAGGTCGCCCGTGCGGAACCACCCCTCCCGGTCGATCGCCGCGGCGGTCGCGCCCGCGTCGTTCCAGTACCCGGCCATCAGGCAGTTGCCACGCACCAGCAACTCCCCCGGCTCTTCGCCGCCGGCGCCCGTGCCCTGCCCGCCTGCAATCCGTATCTGAACGTCCGGAAGCGGCCGGCCGACGGTCTCGCACAGCGCCTCGTCAAAGCCGTCCGACTCGATCGCGGTCACCCCGCCGGTGGTTTCCGTCATGCCGTAGAGCGTCGCCAGGCGTGGCACCCGGCGGGACAACGCCCGGGCCAGTTCCGGTTCCAGGGCGCCGCCGGACCAGAGCAGGACCCGTACGCTCGAGAGGTCCGCGGCGGGGAAGTCTGCGTGCGCCGCGCACATCCGCAGCATCGTGGGCACGCCGCCCCAGATCGTGATCCGCTCCGATTCGACGGTGGCGAGCACGCGGCCCGCATCGAACTTTTCCATGCACACCAGGGCGCCCCCGCCCACGAGCGTTTGCAGCATGGTTGCCACGACGCCGGCCACGTGATTGGTCGGGTAGACGTTGATGGCCCTCGGGGCGGACAGCCGAAACCGGCGCAGGAACACCTTGCCGTGGCGCAGCGCCGCCGACTGCCTGAGCAGCGCGCCCTTGGGCGTGCCGGTCGTGCCCGACGTGTAGACGATGAGACAGGGGGATTCACCGTCGACCGAACCCGCGCGCGCGGCCGGTTCGCCGGGCCTGAGGTCCCCGCCGCGCCGCAGGAACGCGGCCAGCGTCTCGCTTCCGGGCGGGCCTTGACGTTCTCCAAGCGTGACGAGCCGCGTGCCGGGCGGGCGCGCCGCGGAAACGTCGCCGGCGTAGGAACGGGATCCGATGCGCGAGCGGGAAAAGAACAGGCGCGGTGCGGCGTCGTTCAGCACGTGCGCGATCTCGCGCCGCCGGTAGCCGGGGTTGACCCCGACGGCGATGCCCCCGACGGCCAGGGTCGCCAGCAGGACGACCGCGCAGTCGCGGTGCGGCGGGGACAGGTACGCCACGCGGTCGCCCGGAGCGACCCCCGCGCCGATGAGCGCACGCGCGCACCGGTCCACGCGCCGTTTCAGCTCCCGATAGGTGAGGCGCACGCCCGAGCAGACCACGGCTTCGGATGCCGGGCGCGTTTCGGCGTGGTGGCTCAGGTAGTCGTATGCCCGGTCGAAGTCCGGAATGGCGGGCCTGGCCACGCTCCGTCCGCGCCCTAGGCGTTGACGTCGATGACGATCCGGCCGCGGATTTTCCCGGCCAGGATCCGCGGGGCCAGTTCCGGCAGTTTCGACATCGGCTCGAGCCGCGCGATGCGCTTCAGCCGGGCCGTGTCCAGTTCCGCGGCCAGGCGCGCCCAGGCGGCCTCGCGTTTCTGCCGGGGCGCCATCACCGAGTCCACGCCCAGCAGCCGCACGCCGCGCAGGATGAACGGCAGCACGCTGCCCGGCAGGTCGCTGCCGCCGGCGAGGCCGCAGGCGGCGACCGATGCGCCGTAGCGCATCTGCGCGAGCAGGTTGGCCAGTGTCGTGCCGCCGACGCAGTCGATGGCGCCGGCCCAGCGTTCCCGCTGGAACGGCTTGCCGGGCGCGGACAACTCGCCGCGGCCGACGATGCGGTCCGCCCCCAGCGCCTCGAGGTAGGAATGCGTTTCTTCCCGGCCCGTGGAAGCCGCGACCGCGTAGCCGAGGCCGGAGAGAATCGTCACGGCGAAGGAGCCGACGCCGCCGGCCGCCCCGGTGACGATCACGTCGCCATCGCCCGGACGCAGATCGTGATGCTCGAGTTCCATCGCGCAGAGCATGGCCGTGTAGCCCGCCGTGCCGATCGCCATGCAATCGAAGGGCGTGAGCGGATCGGGGACCCGGATCAGCCAGTCGGGGTGCAGCCGCTGCCATTGGCTGTACCCGCCCCAGTGCAGCTCGGACAGCCCCCAGCCGTTGGCCAGCACCCATTCGCCTTCCCCGAATTCCGAACCCCCGCCGTCCAGGACCCGGCCGACAAGATCGATCCCGCCGACCATGGGCAGTCGCCTGGCGATGCCCCTGCCGGACAGGGCCAGACCGTCCTTGTAGTTCAGGCTGGAGTAGCGGACCTCGACGAGCACTTCGCGGTCCGGAAGGTCGGACTCCGTCAACTGCCTGAGCGAAGCCACGTTCGCCTCGCCCGAGCGCTCGATCAGTATCGCGTTGAAGGGTCGATGGGCCGACATGTTCGACTGGTTATCCGTGCTGGCGTTCATTCATCCCAGGCCGATTGTCTGTCATTTGACAGATGATGGCAAATCCCATACTGTTCGGCCCGGCTGCGAGCAACCGGACGAGGCTCGGGGGCTTCCAACGGTGCTCGACGGCGATATCGTATACTCCGTTCAGTATCCGCCGGGAACCGGGCGGAGCGGAACGTACTTCGCGCGCATGGGCTCGACGGGGGGCGCAACACGCACAGTCCAATGGCCAGAACACCAGCGCGAACGCGGGCGCCCTACCGCGAAACGAAGCGCCTGAGCGCGCAGGAGCGCTCCGGGATGATCCTGTCGGCGGCGAAGTCGATCATCGTCCGGGAAGGCTATTCGAAGTTCAGCCTGCGCTACACCGCCGAGAAGTCGGGCATCCGGCTGGCGACGCTTCAGTACTATTTCCCGACCAAGGAACGGCTCTTTCGCGCGGTCTTCGAAGACGCGCTCAGGGAGGAAGGGGAGCGGATCCAGCGCCTGATCAGGCGTTCCGGCGGATCGTCCGAGGGTGTGCTCAGGGCGCGCGTTTCGGGTCAGTTCCGGGCCAATCTGCGCGAGGAAACAGCCGGCTTCTTCTACCAGTTATGGGCGCGCGCGCGGCTCGACGGCTTTGCCGCGGAGCTGGTGGACGAATTCTACGAGCGGAACATCGGGGTGGTGGCGGGCATGATCGGGGACGTCAACCCGGCGCTCACCGCGCCCGAAGCGAAGCGGCGCGCCACGCTCGTGATGGCGGTGCTTGAGGGGATGATGCTGCTCTGCGACATCGAAAAGCGCAGAAGCGGCGAGTCCGCATCCGCCGAACAATACGTCGTCGACGCGATCGTGCGGATCGTGTCGTTGCCGGCCGGGGACTGAGCCGCGACCGCGGCCCGGACTGCACAGGGTTTCCGGCCACGACCCCCGCCCAAGCGCCGGCCCGTCCCGCCGCATCGCGTTCTCCCGGATCAGGGTTCGGTCGATCCATGATCGGCCGGCTGGCGCGCCGCAGGCGCCTCCGTCGCGATCGAATCGCTCTTGAACGTGATGGCGATCCACTCCAGTGCCCGGGTGCCGGTGTTGCCGGTTTCGTGCCGCTCGCTCAGCGCCACGGGGCCCGGACGCCAGAACACCGACATGCTCTGCGGGCGGTGCCGGTCGATGTTGCTGATGACGGTTTCGGTCTCTCCGAAACGCTGTGTCAGTTCGTCGGAGGACTGCAGAACGATCACCAGTTGATGCTCCGGGTGCTCGTGAATGCCCTCCCATTCGCCGGGCTCGAGCCGGAACCGCTGTACGATCACCCGCTCGTCGTCCAGCAACACCTCGCCTGAAATATTCGGATAGGACTGTTGCGCATGAGCGCTCATGCCGGCCAGCAGGAGAGGCATCGCCAGGACCGCCGCCAGTGCTTGTATCATCGCGTGTGCTCCATTGCGATCCTGCCGGCAACGGCGTTCGGGCCGCCACGCCTAGAAGTCGACGTTCGCGGTGAGGCCGAACATCCGAGGCGGGGCGTACGCATCGTTTGCGATGCCCAGGCCGGACAGGTCGATGGAATAGATGCGGTACTCTTCCCCGGAAACGTTGGTGACCCAGGCGGCGATGGACCATCTCTGGCCCGGAAACGCGTACTCCGCACGCAGGTTGCTCACGACGTAGGCCTCCTCGCGGTCGAGCGGCGCGCAGAGCACCGAGAAACAGAACCCGTCGCTGGAGTTGAAGTCGGCCTGAAGGGCCGCGGTGCCCGCGCCGAGACCGAATTCGTAACGCACGAGTCCGTTGATCGAGATGTCCGGCGCATAGGGCAACACGCTGTCCCTCACGGTCTCCCCGTCGGGGTAACCGACATCCTTGACCGCCGAGTCGATCCAGGCGACGCCGAATACGAGATCCAGTCCGTCGGCGGGCACGGCGGACAACTCCACTTCGGCGCCGCTCGCGGTGGCATCCAGGTTGATGATGTCCGGATCGGCGATGAGGCTGATCGTCGGGTCCACCACGAACGCCTGGTAGTCGTCGTATTCGTACTGGAACGCGGAGGCGTTCAGCCTTGCGCGCCCGCCCGCGAAGGTGGTCTTGATGCCCAGTTCGACGCTTCTCAACTCCTCTTCGCCGTGTCGTGTCGGCATTGGCGGAGTGAACGCGTCCAGGTCCGCCCCGACGGGCGTGCGAAAACTGCCCGCCTTGTGCGCCTGGGTGACGCCGGCGTAAACGAGCGTTTCCTCCCCCGGGTGCCAGTCCAGTTGCACCTTGTAGGACACGTTGTCGAAAGCCAGCGCGTCGGTCACCGTGTCGGTCAGTTCCACCGCCCAGGCGGGCGCCCGGCTTCCGCCGAAGTAGTCGAGCGTTCTCTCGTCGTCGGTGTACCGCAGGCCCAGCACGCCGGTCAGCGTGTCGGACAGGTCGTATTCGCCCTGAACGAACGCCGCCCACGACGCCGTGCCCACGGTCGAATCCTGGAACCCGGCTTCGACCACCTGGCCGAAGTCGTCGGCGCCCACGCCGAACGGGAGGTAATCGAGATCGTAGGCGGAACTTACCTCGTCATCGATGTCCAGCATGTAGAGACCGGCCTGCCAGTGGGAGCGGTCCGCGGCGCGGCTCAGCCGAAACTCCTGGCTGAACTGCCTGAAGTCCTGTTCGGTCTGAAACGCGAAGTACGGGTAGGGGCTTGAGTCCACGTCCTCGCGGTAGCGCTTGTCGATGGAAAGAACGTCGGAAATGGAGGTGAGCGACAACGCATCGGCCAGGTCCCAGGTCAGCTCCGCGGTCACGCCGGATACCGACCGCTCGAAAAAGCCCGTCTCGTCGTAGCGCCCCCGAAAATTGTCCCCGTCCGCATCGCGGTAGCCGTTGAAATCCGCCCCGGGGCCGGTGTAGTAGAAATCTTCTCCGTCCGGTATGCGCTCGCCCAGACCGAGCGCGTTCTGGAATGTCGCGTCATGCTGATAGGCGTTGCCGCCGCTGTCGTCCTCGGCGACGTGAAACTTGAGCCGCGCGGCGAAGGCATCGGAGGGCTGGAACGCCAGTTGCAGGCGCAGCGCGAGCGCGCCGGTGTCGCGCAGGTCCGCGCCGTCATCGTTCGCCAGCAGTCCGTCGCTCTGGTGAACGGAACCGGAGAACCGGGCCTGCACGTTCTCCCCGATCGCCCCGCTCACCGCGCCCTCCAGCCGGGTCGTCGCGTAATCGCCGACGGTGAACCGGCCGTAGCCCTCCGGTTCCTCGGTGGGCGCGGCGCTGACGTAGTGCAGCAGCCCGCCGGTGGCGTTGCGGCCGAACAGCGTCCCCTGGGGGCCGCGCAGAACCTCGACCCGCTCGATGTCGAACAGTTGGGCGTGCGCCCCGCCGACCGCGCTGACATAGGCGTTGTCGACGAACACCGCGACGGGCGGTTCGTAATGGTCCGCGAAATCGTTCTGCGAGACGCCGCGAATGTTGACCGTGGTGTTGCTGGGGTGAAACTGGATGACGTTCAGGCCCGGCGTCTGCTGCGAGATGTCCGTGGTGGCGGTGTAGCCGAGTTCGCGAATCATCTCGCCGCTGAACGCGGTGACCGAGAGGCCTACGTCCTGCAGCGACTGTTCGCGCTTCTGCGCCGTGACCACGATTTCTTCCAGCACCGCCTCCTGTGCGCCGGGCGAAGCGCAGCACAACAGGGCCAGCACGGCGGCGAATCTCGCGGAATTCTTGCGGTCTTTGCATCTCTCGTACATGTAGGTCACCCCAGTCGTTTGCGCCGTCGAACCGGGCGCCCGCAGTGCGATCGCCGATCCTTTTCCTAGCCTGTTCATGGACTTTGGCTTGATTATCTGTCGGGTAACAGATAAAGTCAACGCCATGCCGAAATCGGCACGAGGAGGAACGACAGGCATGGCGGGATCGGCATCTTTTGACGTTGTGATCGTCGGCGCGGGACACAACGGCCTGACGTGTGCGGGGTACCTGGCCCGCAAGGGCCTCAAGGTCGGAATGTTCGAGCGTCGGCACGTCGTCGGGGGCGCGGCCGTTACGGAGGAGTTTCACCCGGGTTTCCGCAACTCCACCTGTTCATACGCGGTCAGCCTGCTGCATCCGAAGATCATCCGGGAACTGGAACTGGAGCGGCATGGGCTGGACATCCAAAAGGAAGAACACCCGGCCGTCATACTCGGCGCCAACAACGACTACTTCCTGGCGTGCGACGACGAGGAGCGTTTCGCGGCGCAGATCGCCGCCCAGGCGCCGGACGATGTGGAGCGGTATTTCGAATTCGCAGCAGTGATCGAGCGCGCAGCCGACGTGCTGCGGGATATCTCGATACAGACGCCGCCGAACATCGGCGGCGGCCTCCGGGACCTGTGGCGCGCGGGGATCATCGGCAACAGGATCCGGAAACTGGATATGCAGTTGCAGCGCGAGATCGTCAAGCTCTTCACGATGAGCGTCCGGGACTACCTGGAACAGTGGTTCAGCGGCGAACTGCTGCTCGCGATCGAAGGTTACACGTCGCAGGTGGGGAACCTGCAGTCCGTGAGAGCGGGCGGCACCGCATTCGTACTCCTGCACCACATGTTCGGCCAGGTCAACGGCGTAAAGGGCGCCTGGGGACACGTTCGGGGCGGCATGGGCAGCATCACCCAGGCGATGGCCAGGTCGGCCGGGGAACACGGCGTGGAGATCGAAGTCGGCGCGCCGGTCGAGAGCGTCATGGTGGAAGGCAGCAGGGCCGTGGGCGTGCGCCTGGAGGACGGGCGGGAAGTGCGCGGCCGCGCGGTGGCTGCAAACGTCAACCCGAAACTGCTGTTCGACAAACTGGTCCCGCCCGGGCACGTGTCGGACGATTTCTCCTTCCAGATGAAGAACTACCGTTGCGTGTCGGGCACGTTCCGGATGAACGTCGCGCTGGACGAACTGCCGCGGTTCACCGCGCTCGACGGTGTGCCGGACTACGAGTTCCACCTGCAGGGCAGCGTCTTCATCGCCAACTCGCTGGACTACTACGAACAGGCCTACCGGGACGCCATGACGCACGGCTGGGCGCGCAGGCCCGTGGTTCACATGCTCATTCCCTCGATCATCGACGACAGCCTGGCCCCGCCGGGCAAACACGTGGCCAGCATGTTCTGCCAACACTTCAACCCGGAGTTGCCGAACGGGCAGAGTTGGGACGACGTCAAGGAGGAGGTCGCGGACCTGCTCATCGACACGGTCAACGAGTACGCGCCGAATTTCGCGCAGTCGGTCGTCGGGCGCATGTCGCTGAGCCCGCTCGACCTGGAACGCGAGTTCGGCCTGGTCGGCGGGGACATCTTCCACGGTTGCGTGCAGCCGGATCAGATGTTCTCGCTGCGCCCGACCGCCGGTTATGCAGACTACAGGATGCCGGTGAAGGGCCTTTACCTGTGTGGGTCGGGGGCGCATCCCGGCGGCGGAGTCACCGGGTGTCCGGGCCACAACTCCGCCCACGAAATACTGAGGGACATCCGCTAGCGGGCGTTGGAGGGGCCGGAGAGAACAAGTGGAAGAACTGACCGGGAGACCGACGCCGTTCACGGAAATCTTCAGGGCCGCGGGCGGGCCGGACGCGTACTGGATCGACTGGAACGGCCTGCAGATTCCGATCGTCGTCAACGACTACATGGCGGAACTGCATGCGGGCAGGAACGCGGTGGGCATCGTCGACACGTCCGGACTGCGCAAACTGCACGTCACCGGAAGCGATGCGGGGAAGCTCCTGGACTTCGTGCTGGTCCGCAGCGTCGGCGATCTGCCGCCCGGGCGCGTCGCCTACGCGCTGCTGACGACCGGCGAAGGGCGGATCAGGGACGATGCCACGGTGTTCCGGCTGCACGGCGAGGGTTTTCTCGTGGCCAGCGCCAGCGATCTGCGGTCGTGGATCGAGGGGCATCGCGGCGGTTACGACGCCTCGGCCGCGGACGTGAGTGACGAATGGTGCGTGCTGTCGGTGTTCGGGCCGCAAAGCCATGCGCTGTTGCGTGGGGCGGGCATCGGGGGGCTGGAATCGCTGAAGGCATTCAACTTCGTCCGGGCCGAAATCGGCGGCCTGCGCTTTCACGTGTCGCGAACGGGATTCAGCGGCGGTCTCGGTTACGAACTCTGGATTCCGTGGAGCGGCGGCGAAGCGGTGTGCCGGCGCCTGCTCGACTCGCCCCGCGGCGGCGACGCGAGATTCATCGGCGTGGGCGCCCTGGACATCCTGCGGACCGAGGCGGGCTACCTGTTGCCGGGACACGATTTCCCGCTGGCGGGCGCGGGCGGGGACGGGGACCCGGAGGAGTTTCGGTCGCCGTTCGACATGGGGCTGGACTGGCTCATCGACTTCGAGCGCGACGATTTTGTCGGCAGGACGCGCCTGCTGGAAGAAAGGCGGGCCGGCTCCCGGTACGAACTGTTCGCGGTGGAACTTGAGGTGGATGCCGACCTTCAGATCGAAAGTCTGGCCGGCACGGCCTTGTACGCCGCCGCCGGGGAACGGGTCGGGGAGATGTTCGCCGGCGGCTTTTCGCTCCAGTTGGGCAAGTACGTGGGCCTGTGCAACGTTCGGCGAGGCTCGGTTGCCGCCGGCGCGCAAGTGACTGCCGGGGACGGGAGCTGGCCCGCTGTGCTGAGGCGATCGCCCCTCTACGCGAGCCCGCTCAGAACGCAAACCCCGCCGCCCCAAGCCGCTTGAAAGCGTCATATGATCGGAATACGCTCGTCACATGACGAGTTTTCCGTTGAGACGCGCCAATGAATCTTGAATCCTATGCCCACCCTGCGAGTTTGCCTTCCAGTGTGTCCTTTCGTGTGGCCAGGCTGCTTGCACTTGAAGTGGAGGACCCGGAGGACATGGGCGATCTGCAGTTGGCGAAACGCATTGCCGGCGGCCTGCAGCCCAGTTCGGTATTTGCCCTGGGCGATGTAATCGGCAAGAGCCGCGTGATCGGCGCCATGGTTCCCGAAGCCACCTTGCGCAGGGCTCGCAAGGCGGGAAAGCCTCTGTCGAGGGAACTCAGCGAGCGCCTCTACGAAGTGGGCCGTGTCGTCGATGCAGTCAGCGTCGTGTATCACGGCGACCGGGGCAGCATCGAGGCTTTTCTCAACCGTTCCCATTCGTTGCTCGACGGAGAGTCGCCCCTCGATGTGGCCAGATCCAGTTCGGCGGGCGCGGTCGCGGTCCTGAATCTTGTGCGCCGCATTGAGGCCAGCGTCGTGGTTTGATGAGGCCGAGAGTCCTGGCGGAGGCGCTTGGGGCTTACCGGATTGGCGACCCCGATGGAGAGTTTCCCGTCTGGAGCGCCGAAGGAGCAAAGCGGGTCCAGGGAAGGTGGCACGCCACGGGTCAGGAGGTCATTTGCGCGTCGGAACACTACTCTACCGCACTGCTCGAAAAACTGGCGCAGTGCAATGGGATTCTCCCTCCGAATCAACATTTTGTCGAAGCGACCATACCTCAGGGAGTGACTTACGAAGTCGTTTCGGGGGACTCTCTCCCGGGCTGGTCCGGTTCAAGCGGCGCGTCGGCACGCGCTTTCGGGAGCCAATGGTACAGGGACCTTGCCCGCAATCGTATCGTGGTGGGGCTGGAGGTGCCTGTCTGGTGGGACCATAGGCTGTTCGGAAATCCGGCGCCCAAACCCGAAGCTCGTTGATCTTCAAAATAGGCCCGCTTCGCCCAGTCCGACTACTTTCGGGACGCCGATCTCGTACGAACGCTGAATGCCATGGGAGCGGATGGCCAGATAATACGTGCCCGCCTTGAGTTCGCGCCGGCTCCAGCCAAGTTTGTCAGCCCCGTCATCATTGACGATTGCGAAATCGAAGCCTGCTTGTACCGGCTCGCAGACCCCAGCCTTAGACGCTTCCACGCCCAAGCCGATAGCTTCGAGCATCGTACGACCGGATCACCCACGCGCCGCGCACGTCCAGTCCCCTTGTCGCGGCTGTTACTCGAAACACCACGGTCCCTCAGCCGATCCAGCTCGATGCTATCGGCGATCCGTAGCAGTCTCGCAGGCTTTGGTTTAGACTCGAAGTTGACCTGTCCGGTGAAAAATCCGGGAAAAAACAAATGTCAACGTGTTCACTTCCAATCCGAATCACATCGAGTTCGCAATTCTTAGTATCTGACGATGAGGGGTTATTCTTGCTTGGGGAATCTCGTTCAGCTTGTATTCCGTCGCACCGTAACGAGCATTGCACCAGGAAGTGTCCGGTACGCTGATAGCGATTGTCCCAGACAACACTGTGTCCAACCAGCCACGAAAGGAAAGCGCATCAATGGCAAGTTCAAGTCATACCGACCTCTGGGCACTTCAAATTGAAGAGATGGACCCATTGGAACGGGCCAACTGTTGTGAGTTTGGCCCGTATCTTGTAACACCCAAAGGACGCCTTTGCCTGCCGATTGAGGCGATTAGGCGAGGCGAACGCACTGAGGAATGGCCCAGAGGTCAAGCCCCGGGGTGGACGCGTATCCGAATTGATGGTGCAACGGATGAGCGTCACTGGAGCGCACTAGGCTCGGATTTCCTCTTTGCCGAATCCCAAAGTAGGTCTATTCCCGTCCACACGGTCAATCGTGACGCACGGGCAGGTACGACCAACAACGGTGGAGGCCTAGTTCGGGCTGTGTTCCAAGGCAAAGCATTCGCCTTCTGCAACCAGTTATTCCTATTACCAGAAGAAACGGACTTTGTGCTGAACTCGTTTCGATATCACATTCGAGACATGGACCCACTATCTGTCTTTGTGGGATATAGGGGCCAATCTCAAGCATACCCGGAGATCCTATCGCCGGGACTGTTTAGGACTGGGAATACGCTTGCTAGCAAGTCAAGTGAGGATTGGGGTCGCCAATCGAGAATCGTCGGAAATATCCTCAAGCAGCGCTTCCTTGAGAACGAGAACAAGGCCCTTACCGACATTGAGGCCGCAGGAATTATGCAGCACCATTATCTGCTAGGTGCCACTGACCTTCTCGACCTCACGTTTGACATAAATGTCGCGAAGTGGTTTGCACTGAATGAATGGCAGACACGCCGTGAGTATCGCAAAAAGCAGTTCGTTGCTTGTACCTCCGAAGAAGAGGCGTTATGCGGAGCTAGCCGTATCGTCTTGATCGCGGTTCGATCAATCGGCTCGATGCCAATTCCGAAGGATGTCTGGGACAATTTGCAAATTGGAATTAGGTCAAACCTTTGGGACGGCTATCCTGAGATTGAAACCCTCTCGCAGTTCGAAACACTGCCATCCAACCTGGCGCCTTTGTGGTCTGAGTTCCCGAAGAGACAACGAGGGTTTGGCCTCCGCGGCATCGGTCCAATGGACTCCGATCCGGATGGTGCGGTGCTTGCTGCTTGGGAGTACGTTTATCATCCGCATCATTTCCCGGATGGATGGGATCGCTTCGGAGGTCCAACATTGACCCTAGACGGGCGTACGTTCGAGAGAGGCGAGGACTCTGCGGGCTTATCTGAATACCTTTTCCCAGACCCTCCGGATTGGTTGATTGCAACGAAGAAAGAGGTGGACTGGATGCTGGCCTGAAATTGACGCCTTCAAATCTATTTTCGACTTCTGAGGACCTCATGGAACAGCTACCGCAGAAAATGTGGAGATCAAGGGCGGCTTCGTGTTCGACTGAGTGCCGACGCAGCGCTATGAAGCCAACAGCGCCTCGACATCATGGATTGACCTGCCCTGACCTCAAGCACCGTGGGTTATGTTTGGGGTCGGACCTTTGACACAGAGCCACATTGAGGTCAGGGTAGGTCAATCCATGATGTCTAGCAGGTGTTCAGCGTCATCGCGTTCAACCTGATGTGAGCCTTGGAAACCGGCACTGTCCAGCGACTATCCATGAATCGAAAACGACGCACGATCCGACCGCTTCAGACCATCCAGACCTTGCGCTGTCGATTTACCAATCGCGCCGGCGTGCCGATGAAGCCGAACGGCCGCCTAATATTCGATGTCGGCAACAATCCGAACGGTCGAGAGCGATTCCTGGCCATGCAGAAAGCTCTCGCGGCCTGGAGTTTTTTCTACATCAAGGCTAAGTTCACTCACACCCGAGCTGCCTTTGGCGCCTATTGGCGCGCCTGAGAAGATCGTATATCTCACCGTCCTCAGCCATCACACGCTGGCCAAGGTGTGAACTTGTACGCCTCGAACGTACGTAATCGAGTGCGGTCCGACTTTCGCTCGCGATTTCCACGTCGACACAAGCATCAATCAATACCTGTACTTTGGAAACCCGATTGTCGACGGTGTGGTTAGTTGCCGCAATGTACAACGGTGTACCGTCCCAGCTAATCGCGTTCACATTCGCCCCCGCTTCTATCAGCAGCTCCAGATTCCCCACGTCGGAACCGAAGAATCTATAGACGGCCCCATGAATGGCGAGCCAGCTGTCACTGCTTCGATTGACATCTGCACCCCCGTCGATAAGCGCTTCGACAATCTCCCGCTTGGCCATAAGCTCGCCCGTATTCCATGGCTCGCCATACGACCTCCCAAGTGGTGGTTCTTGAACCGCGATCTCCAAGGCTGTCATGCCTCTTACAAACCAAGGACAAAACGCATCCACGTCCACACCTGCTTCGATCAGGAGCCTCAACACATCGAAATCCGCCCGCCATGCCGATTGGTGCAAGACGCAGGGCACGGCATTCGCATCTGCCCCGTGCGCCAGAAGCAGAGAGACTATTTCTGCATTGCCTGTTGGAACGGCCATCGAAAGTGGACTGTACGAATCGCTATCTTCTTCCCCATTCGGAAATACAAAACGATCAACGTACATTGCATTTGCATTTGCTCCGGCAATGAGCATCCTTTCGGCCAGAGCCAGCCTTTCTCTCTGCACAGCAAGCATGAAGGGGCTTGATTTTGAGGAATGGGTGAATCTGTAGGTAGTGAATTCACCATTAATGTCTTGGTCCCTGCGCGTTTCCCGATCGCCATTAAAAGCCAAGCTGTTCGGAGAAGCCCCTATATCGAGAAGGAAGCCCGCCATTGCAGTATCGTTGTCATACACTGCCTTGAAAAGCAAAGACCCCTCCCAATAGGTCGGCGTTCCGGGCGGTCGTTCACCTGAATACGTGCCCACATACAGATTGGGTTCACCAAGCCAAGTGCCGCGTGCATAGGCATCCACTTCTGCGCCATGTGCCACGAGCATCCGAACAAGTTCCAAATCTCGTCTGTCGAAGGCATACGCCAGTTCGGATGCTTCGTTGTCGGGCAACACGTCAGGGGTCGCGCCAGCATCCAGAAGCGCCATGGCCAGACCTCGATTCTGATGATAAACCACAGATTGCCATAATGCTGTTTCCCCGGAATGGTTTCGAGCGTTCACACTCGCGCCCATCTCGACCAGAGTCTCGACCGTCTGCAAATCGCGAGCGGCGTGAAGCACGGTGTTTCCGCGACTATCGGTCGCGCTAATGTCGGCACCGCCTTCTATAAGCGTGCCTAACATTTCGTGCGCTCCCGACTCTACGGCAACCATGAGAGCGGTCTGTCCGCTGGCGGGGGTATTCACATCGATCCCGGCTTCAAGCAATAGAGATAAGGCAAGCGAATCGCGATTCTTGACCGCGTCAATTAAGGCTGCGGCACCAAACTGAATCCCAATGCTTGCAAGCTCTCTGCGTGCCTCCAATTGCGCCGTCCGGCTCGAATCCTGAGCGCATATGAATTCTGTTTGGATGCACAGAATTGCCGCAGTCAAGAAGAGACTTCTTACGGACACTGTCGGTTCCCCCCCAAAATTGCGACACCGATACTATACGGCAAGAGTGGTCCCCACGGAATCGACCGGGCCACGTAGAACCTCCGGTTGCAGGTCGGAGACGCTGACGGGCGCAGGAGCGGAACCCGGAACTTGAATGCAGGGCGCGTGACCGCTGTGCAATGAACTCAGTAGCGGTCCTGCCGCGTGTTTTGTGTCGAATACACCGCCATCGGTGCCGTCTATTCCGCGATTCGGACGATTGCCACCCGTTGGCGTATCAAAGCAGCCAGCGGACCCGAAAACGGTGCTGTCGCGCATGACCAGGGTGGCATGGAAACCTCCATGTTAGGTACTTTCAAGCTCATCGACGCCAAATCGGGTGGCGCGGTCAATGAGGCGATTCACCGGCTCGCGGATCGTTTCTTTCGTGCGAGTGGATTTGGTCACGGTGTGGCCTCCCCGGCATGGGGGATGAAAAAACAGACTCTCGAACTGTCGGCAGCATCTTCGGCTCCGGTGCCCGTAACTCGACGTGCCATGCGGAACGAGAGGTGGGTTGACGTGGACAATCGCCGGATCCCCTGAACAAGCGTTCGGCCGAAGCTCCGTCCCTTCAGTCGGAGTTGCCCACCCGCTCGAAGAACAGGATGCGGCTGTCCGGCGTGGCCAGGTAGGCGTGCCTGCCGTCCGGGCTGAGCGCCAGACTTCGGGGCGCATGGAATTCGGGCACGACGTTGTTGAAGCGGTCAATGCGCCGGATGACGTCCGTGAGCGAAAGCGTGCCGGACTCCGGGTCGTAAAGAACGCCCAGTACCGATCCGTGGCAGAACAGGTCGATGCCGGGTGTTGCCGATCGGGGCGCCCCGAACCGGCAGCCCGGCACACTCAACCCGCCGCCAAGGTGATCGTTGAGCGGCAGACTGTGCAGGCTTTGCGGACTCGCGGGGTCGGAGCCCACGTCGAAAATCTGCACTTCGTTGCCCACGGTCGAGTCGGTGAAGGCAAACAGGTAGGCGTCGTCGTGGCTGATCGCCAGGCCGCCGTGCTGGGCGAATTCGAAATTATCGTTCATCAGCGGCAGGGAACCGGCTTCGGTGAGCGCCCCCGTGTCCGCATCCCGTTCGAAGACCACCAGGGCACGGTTCGTCAGGGCATGGACGTGGGTGTCGCCGTTGGAGATGAGGGCATCCAGAAATTTGTCCGGGAAATTGACGGGCGGATTGTCACGCAAGCCGCCGTCCTCGCCGATATCGAGCACGGCGAGACTGATCCCCGGGATTATCACGTATATGGACGAGGCGGCCGAGTCCATGAAGGCGCGGCGGTCGCCGCACAGGCCTGCGCCGACTTCGGCGCTGCGTTCGTCGGCGAGGCGTCCGCCGGACGTCGAAAAGATATCCCAATACGCGCAACTGTGCGCGTACAACCGGCTTCTGCGTGTGTCGTAGAGCAGCGATGGCCCCACGGACCAGTCCTTCGAAAGCGTTTGCGACAGCGTCAGGGCGCCCGAGGCGGGATCGCGCTCAAAGGCGGCCAAACCGCCCGGGGTGGCCGCGTAGAGCGTGCCGCCGCCTTCGCCGAAGGCCAGTCCCGAGAGCCCGGAGAGATAATCGGGATCAATATAGGCGCCAGCCGGGTCCGCCTCCCCGCCCGCCAGATGGCCGCGGTACCTAAGCCACACCGGCGCGGCGGTCTCTCCCCAGCGCAACGTGAATGCGCCGCCGGGTCCTTCGTCCAGCGCGCCCAGCCGGATCAGATAGCGCCCGCCGCCATCGGCGTGGAACACGACGTCGGCGGAAAAGGATGGCGCGGCCGGTTCCTGGCCCATGTCCGGCGTATTCACCGAGCTATGTCCGATCGGTGACGGGGAAGCGGGGCGCCGGCTGACGCCGAGCAGTTCCAGCGATCCGTCCGGGGCCACTTCGTAAACGGCCAGCGCGAAGGGCAGGCCGGCGCCTTCCAGGCGAAACCGGTACCAGCCCGCGGCCGGCGCTTCGTAGCTCCACCACAGGGAGGAATGGCCGAGCCCGCTGAAGCGCTCGCCCGGATCGACGGTCGCGAACGCGCTGGAGCCCGCGACAGAACCGGCCGCGCCGGAGAGCGGCGCCGCGCCGCTGACACCGTCATTGGCGGGCGTGTGCCCCCAGGCCAGCGATGCAACCAGATGATCCTCGGCAAACGCGCTCAAATCGCCGCCGGGCAGTCCCGCCGAGATCCAGTAGCGCTGGTCCCTGACGGCATCCAGCGTAAATTCGAACGACGCGATCCCCTGCCCGGTCGCGCCCGCCAGACGCAGGCTGCCCGGCGATTCCCCGGTAAACGCCGCGATCCGCATCCGCGAATGCACCGCATCCTCAAGACGCCACGTGTAGGTTCCGGTCTCGGGCGCGGTCCAGACCCACCACCTGCTGCGGACCCCGGTCTCGGGCGGCTCGCCGGGCTCCACGGTGGAATCCCCACGCACTTCCACATGGTGCGACCAGGTTTCGCCGGCGATGGGCTCGGCGCCGGCAAGGTCGTCGTTGCCGGCGTCCCGTTCCACGTACCGCCAGTTCAGATCGTACGCAGCCCCCGCGCGAAACGCCGACTCGGCCGCCACGGCGATGCGGTAGCCGTCACCGGCGCGCACCGGGAAAATGGCCTTGTCGTCCGGCCGTTGGGACACCAGGCGCAGTTCGGCCGGCGTCTCGCCGGTGAAGGCCATGACGAACCCGCTGCTCGAGTCGAAGCGGACCGCGCCGTCCCGCGGCGCCGTCCAGTGGTGCCAGACGGTGGAGGCGAGCCCGCCGAACCACTCGCCCGGCTCAAGCGTCGCGCCCTGCGTGCTGCCCGCGAAGTCGCCTTGGGCGCCTTCGATGGCCTCGCCGAATTCGAAATCGTCGTTGGCCGGGCGCTCGAGCGCGGACCAGCCGAGCGTCACCGGCATGGAACGGCCGTAACCTGTCGTGCGGTGCGTGCCGTTGCTCACGCGCACGCGGTAGGACTGTCCCCGCCGGGCGTAGAAGTTTCCGTCGCTGGATGCGTTGGTTTCGATCCGGTGCAGACCCGCGATGCGATCGCCCGAGTACACATCGACGTAGAGGGGCTCCGCCTCGTGCGGGCGCCGGCCCAGATCGAACCGGAAGTGACCGTCCGCCGGAGCGGTCCACGCGTACCACGCGGATGCGGCCGGGCGCCCGCGCGGCGGCTCCAGCGCCACGTTGTCGGCCAGCGTCGAATCGCCGCGAGCGTCGGTGAGCGCCACCGCCGGCTCGCCGGGCTCGGTGGAGAAGCTCGCCAGATCCAGATCGACGGCGCCTTTTGCGCCCTCGATCCCGAACGCGTCGGCGAAAGCGTCGTTTTCTCGCGGCGGGACCACCTGCGGTTCCACGACGGCCGCGCCGACGCCCAGCGGCAACACCGCCGCGTTGGCGTTCCACGCGGTCGCCGTGAAATAAAGCCGCACCGCTCCGTCCTGCTTGCCTTCGTAATCGACGACCAACTCGACCTCCTGCGCCTCGCCGGCGCCGATTTCGCCCAACGCGAGATGCGTTCCCACGGCCCAGTCCGCACCGCGCCCGGCGACCCCGTCCTCGCGGCCCGCGCGCACATCCTGCAAGCGCACGTCGACGCAGCTCGATCCGGGAGCCGCGCGGCAGTCCACGCGCAGGCGTGTGCCCGCGGCCACGTAGGCGTCGGACTCGAGGGTCAGCACGAGCCTGTTGCGGCCGGCGGGAACCGGATTCCTGTCGGCGCGCAGCCGAAGCGTCGGCGTGGAGGCGCCGCGAATGGCCGTCCACGCCAGTGCCGCCCGCGGCGCGGCGCCGTATACCCGCCTCGGCATCACCTTCGCCCGGTACGTGCCGGGCGGCGGGTCGCGCACGACGATCCACTCCACGTTGTCGCTGCGGGATTGGGAGGCGTATTCGCCGCAGGCCGCCGGCCCGCAGTCGCCACCGCGGTCGAGCCACAGGTCCAGGTCGTTCAACACGGACGACGAGAGCGTCTCCGCCGGCGGCTCGTCCCAGGTCAGCACCAGGTCGAGGCGGCGCGTGCCCTCCGGCACTTCGATGTCCTCGTACGCGTACTCCCCGTCCGCGAGGACGGACGTTGCGCTGCCGTTGATCCAGCCGTCCGGCCCGGCCCTGTCGAGTACGGCGGTGCGGGCCGAGGCCCGGCCCAGCCCGTAGCGAAACTGCAGTTCGCCCGGGCCCCCGGTATTGTCCGCGGGGTACCGGCCGGGCGCGTCGAACCACGGGTCCGGCTTGATGGCGCTGGCCATCAGCCTCGCCCGGGTCAGGGCCGGCTCGCCCCGATACGCGGGTGCGGCGTCCATCAACAGCGCCGCGATGCCGGCGACCGCGGGCGACGCCATGCTGGTGCCGGAGAAGTCCTGGTATTCGCCCCGGCTGCCGCCGCCCGCGGTCGACCGTATGGTCACGCCCGTGGCCACGATCTGCGGGGCCAGCCGCCCGTCCGCGGTGGGACCGAGACTGCTGAAGAGCGCCAGTGCGCCGCCGTCGCGCACGGCGCCCACGGACAGCGAGTTCTTTGCTGCGGCGATGTTCGAAAAGGCGAAATCGGCGTCGTTGCCCTGCGCGACGACGTAGAGTTGCCGGTGCCCCCAGACCATGGCGTCGAGCTTCCGCTGGTCCGCTTCGCGCCCGGTGAAGGTCTGGCCCCCCAAACCGAGGCTCGCGTTGACGATGAGCGGGCGGACGGGGACACCGGCCCGGCCCGCGGATGCACAGGCCGTGGGCGCGGAGAGAAAGTCCATGGCCCGCACGACGCCGCCGCTGTCGCCCGACCCGGTTTCATCCAGCGCCCTGGCGACCCGGATGTCGCGTACCGAGGGCGCCACGCCCGCCAGTCGCGGATCGACGAATCCGTTGCCGAAGAAGGTGCCCGCCGTGTGGGTTCCGTGACCGTTGCTGTCCACCCACAGGTCCAGTTCGCCCGACCGGCCGGCGGCGGACGCGAAATTCGCGCCGCAGATGCTGTCGCGGTTGGAGCCGATGTCCATATGATTGACGTTGAGGCCGGAATCCATGATGCCCACGGGCACCGACGCGCCGCCGCCGGAGAACATGCCCGGCGAAAGCCAGATGCGCAGCGCGTCCGCTCCCAGGGCCGGAACGGACGTGTCGTGCTGCGCCTCGACGCGGCGCACGGGTTCCACCGCCAGCACGAAATCCGCCTGCACCAGCGCATCGAGAGCACCGTAGGAAACGTTGGCCTCGTAGGCGCGGATGTCCGCGTCGTACCGGCCCACCACCGCCCCCATGCCTTCCAGGGCGCCCCGCCAGCGGCTGTCGGGATCGTCCGCCATCAGGGTGACGAAGACCGGGAGCTGTTCATGCGCGGGGCCGGGCGCAAAGGCGGCCGGGAGTTTGAGCTCCGCGGGAACGCCGCCCAGGCCCCCTACGCCTTCCAGCGCGGCAATGGACTCGAGCCGGGCGCGGTCGCCCGGCAACCGCGCCCGTACCAGCCGTCCCGCCGAGCCGAGCGCCTCCGCCCCCAGACGCCGCAGGCTGGCCCGCAGTTCGTCCGCCGTTGATCCGCTGTCCAGCCACACCCATCCGAAGGACCAGTCCCGCCCGGCGCGGACGGCCTGATCGACGAGCGCCGCCGGGTCCGATGCATCGATCCAGTACGGCATTGCGGCCTCGCCGTCCGCCTCGACGCCGTCCGGGTCCCCGAGCGGGGCCCTTGCCATGTCGCCGCGGTGCGTGACCGGGGTGTAGCCGTCCGGCAGCGGGCGCGGCGCGGGGGCGGTTTCGGGCATGCGGGATGCCGTGTGCGCCAGGGGCGCGGCCATGATCGCCGGGGAGTCCGGGGAGTTCGGGCCTTCGCGGCTTTCCGCGCGGATGCGGGCCGCCGCCGTTGCCGTTGCGCGCGCGGCGTCCGCCGCCGGCTCCGGCCGCCCGGCGGTTGCCGGCGCCGGCTCGTGCGGCTCGGGTACGGGCGCGAAATACAACGCAAACGCGATCGCCAGACCGAGAACGGCGATGGCCTGGGCAATTCTCACCATGGTTGATTCTCCGCCGAGCTCAAAGGCCGATCCTGCGCCTGTACCCGAGCGTGAGGGACAGGCTGCGCGTACCGCTGAACGCATTGGTGTTGGCGAAAGCGGGATCCAGCGCATGCATCGGATTCATCTCGTAGCCGTCCGTGACTTCGAAGTCGCCGGTCGCCGACCAGGTGAGCTTCAACCCAAGCGAAGCCCTGCGGCCCAGCGTGTAGTCGGCCCCGGCGTGCAGGCGCCAGACGGCGACCGTGCCGTCAAGATCGGAATTCTGCACGCTGTTGAAGAAGGCGAGCGGCGGGTCATGGGTATCGACGGCACCGGAAGTGTCGCGGTAGTCGATCGAAAAGTGCAGACCCGCCATTTCGACGGATGCCAGACCGAGTCCAGCGCCGAGGTAGGGTGAGACCGCGCTCCGCGAGAGGCGAAAATCGCGGTAGGCATCCAGAGAAAGGGAGCGCTGGCTCAGGCGGTCGATACCGGCGCGCGCGGCGGAGGCGACGGTGCCGCCGGGCCGGGGCCGGATAGCCGAGCCGTCGTAGTAGGTGGTGCCGGTGAACGTCTGGCCGATGCCGCTGTGCTGTTGTGCGAGCGTCAGCTCGAGGCGGTTGCGGCCGAGAAAACGTCCGGCGGACAGCTCGAGCGCGGCGCTCGTTTCCACACCGATGTCGTAGCGCCAGCGGTATCCGGAAACGCGGGGTACCGGGTCTTCGGCGAAACAGGCGTCGGTCGGGTAGCAGAACGTGTCCCGGTTCCAGCCCTTCTGCTCCAGATCGGAACCCCGACCCGCACCCAGGCGGGCGCCGACGTACCAACCGGACCGCATCGACTCCTCGCCTGCCGCGGGTCCGGCCGTGCCGGCCATCGGATGAACCAGCAGCGCGACGCCGATCAACGCAAGTTCCGAAATCCTCTGCATTGCATCACCCTAACAGCGACGTTCGCACGCGGGAAGCCGACCCGGCGCCTAATCCATCGTGAGCACGAACAGTCCGTTCTCGATGTCGCTGACGACGATCGTCCCGGAAGGCAGGTACGGGTACACGCCCCACGCCCCGGCGAAACCGGCCGCCTCCGAGGACGGAAACGTGTCGAAAAACGCCGCCTCCTCGATCTCCTGCGCCGCCAGGTCACCTAACCAGAGCACCCGCAGCCCGCTCGTGTAGTTGGCTTCGAACACGAGGTCGCCGCGCACGTACAGGTTGTGATCGATGGCGTTCGTGCCCAGGTCATGGGCGTAGAGGTACACCGGCGCGTCGAGGTCGGAGACGTCGAACACGTGCGTTCGGGTGGACAGATCCAGGTCGATCTCGTCAAATTCGTCGCCGAGCAGGAAGAATCGGTGATCCTCCGTCAGCCACCCCTGGTGCACGTAGCGGAGTTGCGGGTACGTCGTTGAGGACAGGGTTCGCGGGGCGAACTTGTCCGTCACGCCCACCACCTCGACGTGATCCTCGTTGGAGCTGACGCAGATTTCCCGTCCGCTGTAGTCCGTATCGGGCCCGCCGTAGACCACGCACTGGGTGTCGTGGGTGCGAACCGTGTCGTGGCACCCGGCGAAAAGCGGATTGTTGGGCGTGCGGATGTCGATCATGTGCAGGCCGCCGCCGCAGGTGTCGGTGGACACCGCGTAGGCGAAGCCGCTCGCCTCGTCGATGGCCAGGTTGTGCGCGGTGCCGAAATCCCCGTAGACCACGTCGGCGGCGAACGTCTGCGCCCCGACGACTCCCCGCAGGCGCGTGAGGTCGAACACCTGCAGGCCGTGGGCGCCGGCGTCGTCGGCGACGACGTAGGCGTGATCCCTGTAGACCTTGATGTCCCGCCAGAACGAGCCAACGCTCTGGGTGGGCAGGCGTCCGAGGAACACCGGGTTCTGCGGGTCGGTGACGTCCACGAAGGCCGTGCCGTTGGTCAGTCCCATCAGCGCGTACTCCCGGGACGTGCCCGCATCGGCCCAGCCCCAGATGTCGTTGCCCGCCGCGGCGCCGGCGCCGCCCATGGTCTCGAGCGTCACCCGCGCGGCGAGCGAGAGGCCCGAACACGGGAAATCTCCGGCGCGCCCGTCGATGCAGGCCGCAGGACCGGTGCCGAGCGTTCCGGGAGGCGGCGGAGGCGGCGGGGGCGGTGGAGGCGGAGGCGGCGGAGGCGGCGGGGGCGGTGGACCCGGATTGGACATCGCGCCGGGGTCCGGCGTTGCGGGCGGCGGCTCGTTGCTTGCGCTGCTGCACCCGAGAAGCACGACTGCGAAGATCGCCATCGCAGTCCAGCGGGATAAGGTTTCAGTGTCCATTGATGCTGCCCTCATGCTTCGCGGCAGGCGAGGCGTACGCTGACGATCCCCTGCCGGACCCCGACTTGCTTTACAGCCGAATCTTACTATGCTGGCGCCGGGGATACGGGGTCGAGGTACGTCTCCAGAGCCCGAACTGAGGGGAAACTGCATTTTGAGTGCAGGTGTCCGGCCAAGGACAGGAGGGTTCACGGACGCCGGGCCATGGGACAGGGAGCAGGAATGCACGACAGAGTGGCTGCAGGTGCGGGCAGGCATGATCTCGATCCGTTCCCCGAAGGGTGGTACTTCGTCGCCACCCGCAGGCGCATTCGGAAACGGCAGCTGATCGAGCGGACATGGCTGGGCGAGCGCATCGTGGCCTGGTGCGATGGCGAGGGCCGCATCTGCGTCGCCCGGTCGGTCTGTCCGCACCTGGGTTCGGCGTTGGGTCCTGGGGCGGGAGGCCGCGTCCGCAACGGGTGCCTGGTCTGTCCGTTCCACGGATTCGAATTCGACGCGACGGGCCGGTGCGTGAACACGCCCTTTGCGCCGCCGCCGGGAACGGCCCGGTTGAAGGTGTTCGCCACGCAGGAGATCCTCGGCCTGGTCTTCGCCTGGTGGGGCGCGGACAGGCGGGAGCCCCGGTGGCACATCGGGGAAGTGTCGGCCGAAGAAGGCGAGTGGAGTGCATTGCGCACGGCGGCGTACCGGTTTCCCGGCCATCCCCAGGAGACGACCGAGAATTCCGTCGACCTGGGGCGCCTTCGCCACGTGCACGGTTACGAGGATGTGCGCCGGGCCGAACCGGTAACCGTGCGCGGCGCCCACCTCCGAAGTCGCATCGAGTTCCGGCGGACCGGACGATTTGCCGTCATCCGGACGGCCACGTTCGATGTGGCCGCGGACACCCACATTCACGGATTGGGGTACTCGTTCGGAGAGATCCGCGAGCGCACGCTCGGCATCTCCGAGCGGTTCTGGATGCTGGCCACGCCCATCGACGGGCGGGAGATCGAACTGGTGCTCGCCAGCCAAGTGCGCAATGTCCGAAAGCCCGGGCGCCCGATCACGGGAGTGGGGTTGCTGCCGTTGCGTCTGCGTACGGCGGTGCTGAATGAATTCGTGTTGTCCGGGCAGCGGCGAGAGGTGATGCGGGACATTGGCTTCTGGCGGGGCAAGCAATACCGCAAGAGGCCACGTCTCTGCGAATCGGATGGGGGGATCGCCCTGTACCGGAGCTGGTGCCGGCAGTTCTACCCGGATGCGCGCGGCGGTGGAGTCGGCGGGAATGGCATGACGAAACGCAACGGACCCGACAACCCGACAATGTCGGACCGATGAAATCAATGCAGCTTCAGAACGCGGGCGACCCACCCGGGATGCTCTACGCGTGATACCAGAACACATCCAGGCTACTTCCGAGAGAATTTGCCGGGACGCACCCGGGACGCCGGCGGTGGATCGGGGATGGCCCGGATTGAGGGTCCTGCCGGATTGGGCGGGGCTGCCGCGGCGGGCGCCACAGAGATTGAAGAAATACCCGTAAACGGAGTGCAAACCCTGTATGCGCTAGCGGGGCGGATGGGGACGGCGGAAGTGTGAAGTGTCAGGGATGATCCCCGTAATAGAATCGCAGCCGCCACGCCGTCAGCATTCCAGCATCGCCGCCGGCGAGATCCACGACCTGAACGGTCCAAGCGCCGTTGGGTTGTTCGCCGTAGAACGCGTTGCTCATCAGGCGCCATTCGTGCAGTCCCGGGTAGCCGTCCAGGAGACCGTTGAAGGGCGGATTGAGGACGCTGGGCGTGCCCGCGGGCGAGAGAAGCGTGACCCCGAGCCCCAGGGCGTTGCGGTGCTCGACGGTGATTTCAAGGATTACCGCCTCGAGATTCGCGCCGTCGGGCAATCCGGTCACTTCCATTGTGGCCGAGACGCCCGCGCCATCGGCGGCGGGAACCGGGAGAGAGATCTCCTCGTGCGGGCCGAACCACTCAGATTCGACAAATTCCCCAAGACTGTCCGGCGCATGGGTCATGGCACGGGACACCGCCGCATCGAGATCCACCGCGCCGAACCCGTACCAGTTGTGGAAGGGATAGCCCGCGGCATTGCTCTGCCAGGCGTGCAGGGCGATGTAGGGATTGCCGTTGAACGCCGCGCGCACCCGGGGGCGGTCGGGATCGATGCGGCGTGCGGTGGCCGCCAGGATGTGTTTGACGTCCCTCCAGGTCAGGTCCGGGTTCACGCCAAGCAGCATCGCGGCCGCACCCGCCGCGAGGGGCGACGCGGAGGACGTGCCGCCGAAATCGCCCATGTAGTCGCCGTCCCGGTTCAGCGGATCCGAATCCGTCAGGCCAACGCCGCCGTAGAGACCGAAGCCCGCTTGCGTGCCCGCCTGGTCCGTGGTCACGATGGCCGGGGACTCGATGCCGTCCTCCCCGCCCGGGGCGACCACCCAGAGGTTGGCGCCGGCGCTCGAGTACGAGGACTTGACCCCGTCGGCATTGAACGCCCCCACCGCGATAACGTACGGCAGGTTCTGCATGGGGTCGGCGTGACTGGATATGCAGCCGATTTCCCTGCTCAGCGGATGCAGCCCGTCGCACAGGGAGAATTCGTTGCCCGCCGCCTTGACGTAGATGGCGCCCCGGCCCCCGCGCAGTTCGGAAGCGCCCATTTCAAGCAGCCGCGTCATGTCTTCGGAGGCGTTCGCCGAAGGCTCCTCGGTGCCAAAGCTCATGTTGAACACGTCCACGGCGGCGGAGTCGGGCGCATTCTCGCTGGCCCCCAGGCTGCGCAACAGCGCAAGCTCGGGGTCCTGTTCCGCGGCGACGCCGATGTTGAAGCCCACCAGCGTGGCCTCGGCCGCCACGCCACGGCCCCCGAGGCCGTTGCCGGCAACCGCCGCGGCCACGCCCGCCACGCTCGTGCCGTGATCCCCCAGCGTACTCGGGTTGTAGGGGTCGGAGGGCGAGGCGCCGAACAGGGACTCGTGCGCGAAATTGTACGAGCCGCCCGCGCCGGCGTTGGCGGCCAGGTCCGGATGGCATATCTCCAACCCCGTGTCCAGGATGGCCAGCGTGACGCCCGAACCGCCGTGCCCGGCAGCGATGGACGCGGTCATGCGGAGATCCTCCCCGGCGACGCCGCCGCGGTCCGAGAATGCCGTCTGCCCGGTGTTCACAAGGTGCCACTGCTGGGCGAACAGCGGATCGGCGCCCGATGCGCCCGGCGTTCTGGACGGGATCTCGCAGCGCGTGGCCACGCGGCCTTCGGCGTCGGTCGCGAACCCTTCGAAGAACACGTCGAAGGCCGATGGGTCCGAATCCGGCTGCGGCGGCGCGCCCAGGTAGGCGCGGATGAAGTAATGCCCGTTCGGCGCGAGCCGCGAGAACGGCAGCACGAATTCGTGCGGTTCGGAAAAGATCGCGTCGAAGGGGTCGGGACCGGCCGCGGCGACCGCCGCGCGCCCGAACTCGTGCACGCCGGCGAGAAAACCGAAATCGGTGGACCACTCCGCCACCAGGTCCACGGCCTCGCCGTCCGGAGAGAAGTTGAGCGCCCCGACGGCAAGTTTCACCGACTCGCCGGTCACCGCGAAACCGAAGGGGATCAGCGCCGTTTCGGGGTCGGCAATCTCTGCCGCGGGCGGTTCCACGGGCGTCTCGCCGTCCATAACCGTCAGCGTGAACGAATTGTCTTCCCCCATTCGGGCATCGCCGGTGAGCGTGCCCAGCGCCACGGCGATGGTCTCGTCGCCCTCCTCGTCGAAGTCGCGGTAGATGTCGAGGAGCGCGCTGGCCGAAGTGGCGCCGGCGGGCACTTGGACCGAATCCGAGCCGGCCGCATAGTCATGGTCCCGGGTGGCGGTGCCGGAATACTGCAGTCCCACGCCGACAGGCCCCGGTGCGGCCCTGTCGAGGCGCACGGTCACCGGCACCTGCGGGTTGTCCGATTCAAGGACGGCCGGATCGTCCGGAGCCGCGAGCGACACGATGGGTGGAGGGGGCGGCGGCGGTGGCGAAGCGGAACGGTCGCCCCCTCCGCTGCATGAAACCGTAGCGCCAGCCAGCGCCACCGCGAACAGTCTGACACTCCGGATGCTGTCGCACGACCGGAGGAACCGCCGTAACGCGCCGGTCGGCAGCGCCGCGGCCGGCGGCACTGGATTTGCGGTGTTCGCAATCGGGGCGGCGGGCATCACATCATCGAGAACACGAGCAGGCACGCGAGCGCCGCGCCCAGCGCGATCTCACCTGCGCCCGCGGCCCGGACCGCGCGGCGACCGCCCCGAACGCAGACAAGCCCGCAAATCGCGCCGGCCATCGAGCAAGCCAGGACCGCCAGGGTGAGAACTTCCGGATCACGAGCGAAGCCGGGCACAGTCGTCAGGAACGCGTCGACGCGGGCCTCGTGCCCGCCGTCCACGCGGTAGTGGATCGCGATCCACTCCATCAGCAGCCAGGAGGGGACCGCAAGCGAGAGGGCCCCGGCGAGCGCCACCGATTTGAGAGGCAAGCCCCGGTACAGTAGCGACCACGAAAGATACTTCATCGTCGAGTTACGGGCAGGGAACAGGCACCCAGGTGCCAATGTGAGGTACAGCCATGCGACGTGCCGGTGTATTGTGAGAGACGTTGCAATCCATTCTACGCGAATGTTGCCACTCGTTTGGCGTGAACCGTATCGATTGGCACGGCACCGTGGAGTTTCGGGTTCGAGACGCCGCTCGGGCACGTCTCATTCGCGGGTCTAGAGCCCGGCGCCGAATACGAGATACAGGTTCGGGCGTGGTATCGTCACAACCTGTCACCACCGGGAGCCATGCCATGACAGAGCCGACTCACACCCCCGAAGCGATCCGCGCGGCGATGGATCACCTGATCGATCGTGCCACCCGTTTCGACGTCGATGCGCTGGAAACGATCTACCACCGGGATTTTCATACCACGCTGGTCATGCCCGACAGCACGGTGGCGACCTACAACAAGGCGGAGTTCATCGCCCATTTCCGCAAGCAGGCCGAACAGGGCGAAACGCAGCTCAATTCGTGGGCTGACTGGCATGATTTCCATGTCCTGGGCGATAGCGCGGTTTGCGTGCTGACCCGCAAGCACAGCGGAATGAGCGGCGAGGAGATGAAGCTCCTGTGCAACATCGAATGGCGCTTCGAGGAGGGGCGCTGGCAGGTGCTTCGCGAGCAGATATTCCTTCGCCCGCTGCACTTGTGAAGGCGACGGGCACTGCTGGAAACGTCCTGCCTCGCCAGTGCCTATCGGTGCGCGTGCCGCGCCCCCGGGCGGGGCCGGATCGCCTGTAGCCGATCGTCGGCGATTACGTGCCGCATGGCGGCTACGAATCCGGCGTTACGGCCAGAGGCGGACGCCTGCCGCCGTCGAGCCCCGAGCCGCGAAGATTCCCGCGAACCGGAACACCCTCAAATCCGCATCGCCGGCCAAATCATGCGCGGGTCCAATGGATCGGACTACCCGTGCAGGGCCGCACCCAGCGGTTCGAAGCGACGGACCGGCCCAAGCGAGATGGCGTGGCTGAAGGGCGTCGGCTGGGTATGCGTTTGGGTCGCGCAGGGCAATACATTGACATGATGTAGCCGATGAAACGAAAGATACTATATTAGTAGTACCTCATATTTATTTATCTACTAAAAGAGCCTAATTATTTCCAATTAAAAGTACCTATATAGGAAGCTCCAATGTTGCGCGGATGGCGATATTGGAGTGCTGACGGGCGCAGAGGCAGACTTTGATCGGGTTGAAGAGTCTGATCTCGATGGCGGATGGGGCAGATTGTGGGCAAATGGCAAAACTTGGACCATCGCTGCCGGGTCCAAGACGTGCGCGGGGCCGACAGTATGAGTCCGAACGTGGGTGGATTGGTGCACATATGCGTGCCGCGGTTCAGGACCGCCGCGGCAGTTGAGTTGCAGGGAATTGCTTCGGCCTTGCAGCTTTCGGCGGAGGTTGCTGCGATAGTGTATTGCAGGATGCGCCTGATCGTGATCGGCTCGCACAGAACCGACTTGGCGTCGGCCGCCTAGCACAAAGGCTGCCCGAAAGGCTGCGACCGGCGATGTAGTTCATGCACTACAAAGGGGAAGTTCCAGTGCATGGACGCCATGCGGGGAATCGAAATGCGCCTATGTGTGGCCAGGGCGGACGCGGCCTCTCAGTCGCTGTCCGGGTCCGCGACTGCGCTGACCTGCACGATGGCGTTTTGCCAGCCCTCCGGCTGGGTTCGAAGAATCTCCGCGGCCACGGCGCAGCGCATGCCGTCCCAGTCGAGGCCGAGTTCGTGCGCCCAGACCCACAGGCAGCCCTCAAGCCAGGAGCGGTGCGCCTTGACGGCGTCCTCGGGGGAAAGCGAGGCGGCCAGCTTCCGGCCCAGCCGCACAGCGGCGGCGGCGGCGGTTTCGGCCTGAATCAGCGCCTCGACCTCCTCGGCGAGTTCGGCGAGATCCGCCGTGGTCTGCTCGTGCGGCTTGACCGTCACCGACCAGCCGCCGCGGTCGTCCCGGAGTATGCGGGCGGCCACGGCGCCTCCGCCCCCGCCCGTGCCGCGGCGGCGCTCGAACACGGTCTGCGGCCGGGCGGCCTGGCGCGCGGTACCGAAGAGCGCCTCATGCAGGGCGTTGGCCGGGACCTGGCCCGGGGAGAACGCGCGGGCGCGGCGCCGGGCCTCATTGATGCCTGTGCCGCTAGCCACAGTGTCCGCCAGCCGGTCGGCGGCGCGTCCGGAAAATTCGTGCATGACCGGGCGCACCAAGCGGGCAAGCCACTGCTCGGAGAACAGCGCCCGCGAGGTGCGTACCGCGCGGGCCACGGTGCCGCGGTGACAACCGATCTCGGCGGCCAGGACGGACTGGTTGGCGAACACGCCTTCGTCGAGCATGGCCTGCCATTGCACGGCGTTCTCCAGTGGCGAGACGCCTTCGGAAAAGGCGTTCTCGCCGTGCATCAGCGCCGCGCACTCGGCGTCGGAGAGGGTAGCCTCGCGCAGTTCCGCTTCCCAGGCGATGCCGGCGCGGCGGCAGGCCTCGAGCCGGCGCACGCCGTACACGGCCTCGGCGGCGTGGGTGTCTCCGGGCGGCAGGCGCCGGGCCAGACCGGGCTGCTGCTGGCCGTTGCGCAGGATCGACTCGGTGAGTTCGGCGATCAAGTGCTCGTCCATGCCGGATCCGGCGCGGTTGTGGTAGCGCCAGGGACGGACGGTGGACGGGTCGAGGGACTCGATCCGTGCGCCCGGCGGCGGGGTTGTGATGTCGTCGGTTTGAGCCATGGTGCGACCTGAAACTTCGATTGTGCGGCGGAACGCCGATTATGTCTCAAATCGTTGCGTAGCGCACATGGAATCCGGACGTGCGGTCGCGGCGCGGGCTTCGGGTCAGGGCAAGGTGTCCCCGGCATGCGTATCCGGCAGGAGTCCCATGGCGCGGGCGCGGTGCGCGGCTTCGAAGCGGTTGCGCACGCCGAACCGGGAGAACAACTTGCGCACGTAGTAGCGTACGTTTTCGTAACTCATGGACAATTCCCGGGCGATGTCCTTGTCCGTGTGCGTGGCGAGCCGGCGCAGGACATCCAGTTCCTTCGGGGAAAACAGCGGCGGGGCCGGAGCCCGCGCCGCGGCGGGCTGCGCGGTCAGGGCAGCGTGAATGCGGCGGGCGTCGTCGAGAACGGGTCCGGACGGTTCGCAGCCGATGAGGCGCTCTAGCAGGGGCACGACGGCGCGGCGCTCGCGGTAGAGCGGGCGCGCGTAGCCCGTGCGAGCCAGCAAACGAAGGGCTTCGGCGAGATGGGCGGCGGCGGCATCGGGATCGGCGGCCTCGTGCTCGAGGCGGGCGGACAACGCGAGTGCCCTCATCACGGTGCGCAGAAGCGAGCGTTTCTCCGCCGCGCCGCGAAGCGCGCGTGCGAGTGCCCGGGCGTCGCCGCCGCGGCCTAGGGCGGACAGCAGGCGGACGCGCGCGCAGGTGACGGCCTCCATTTCGCGCCACCGCTGGGACTGAAGGTCGAGGCAACCCTCGTCGGTTTCCGGCAACTGTTCGGCGCGCCACGCCCGTTCGGCCTCCCCTGCCCGGTCGCCGAGCAGCAGCAGCGAGACGCGCAGGGCGCCCAGCAGGCGCACGAGGGCCGCGCGATCGGTGGCCAGCGCGAACTCCCGCGCGCGCTCGATGGTCGCCAGGGCCTCGGCGGGGCCGACGTGATCGAAGGCCAGTTCGGAGGCGACGCCGACGCTGGCCGCGTAGACATCGAACCAGGCGCCGTACTCGCCGAGCAGCCGGGCGGAGACGGGCGTGGTCGAAAGCACCGGCGCGGCGGCGCTGCGTTCCAGGTCAAGCTCCGCGCGCAGCAACGTGCCGAACATCACCATCCCGGTGTCGTCTGCGCGGCCCTGCGCGATGTCGAGGCCACGCTGGTAGCGGCGCTCGGCCTTCTCGCTCTGACCGCGCGCCATGGCGGCGAGCCCGAGCTGGAAGTGGATGTGGGGAAGCACGTGCGGTGCGTCGGGGCCGATGCCCGCTCTGGCGCTCTCGGCCAGTTGTTCGGCCTCGTCGAACTGCGCCATTTCGTTGTGGGCGATGCCCATGCCGAGCCGGAGCACCGCGCGCAGCAACGGGTCCAGGTCGGGCCGGTCCGTCAGACCGGCGGTGGTGGAGATCAGCGGATGGTAATGCGTGAGCCGCTTGCAGCCGAGAATGGCGAACATGCCGAGGGCGAGCAGATGGTCGGTGCGCAGTTTCTCGTCCTCCTGGCCGCTGCCGTCGAGGTTGAAGCCCACGCTGTCCATGGCGGCGGACTGATAGACGCGCCGGGCGTTTTTGATGTCGCCGGAGGCGGTGAGCGAGATGCAGCGCACCAGCGCCAGGCGCGGGTGGGCGGCGACCACGTCCTCGGTGAGCCAGCCGTCGAGCGCCCGCAGCGCGTCGGCGCCGCGCCGGAGCCAGAGCTTGACCCCGCCGGCCCCCTCGGCAATGGCGCCGATCAGGGCATGGTCCCCGGCGTCGGAGGCGTGGCGCAGGGCGTCCAGCACGTGGCCGCGGCGGGCCAGCGCCCGGGCGATTCCGGCGTGCACGCGCCGGAACCGTTCCGGATCGTCGCGAAACAGCCTGGCGGCGCAGTATTCCCGGATCAGCGGATGCAGGCGCAGGGCCGAGCGTTCTCCGCCGGCCGTCTGCAGCAACCCGCTCAGCGACTCCATGGCCGCAAGGCGCAGCCTGGACTGGGAACGGCCCGTGGCTTCGTCCACGAGCCGGGGCTCGATCCAGTCGAAGAGCGCGATGTCGAGAACGAAGTCCCGGTCCTCTCCGGACAGCCCCCGCCACAACCGGGACTCGATCCACGCGGCCGCCGTGTCGCTGGTGCCGAGATCGTCGACGGAGACGCCCGAGTGCAGGGCGTTGCGGTACAGGCACAACGCGATCGGCCATCCCGCGGAATCCGCCGTTACGGAAGCAAGCTGTGCGCGGGTCAGGCGTTGGGGACGACTGGATTGCGCGTCGGAGGTGTGCGCGGACGCGTTTCGAGGGTCGAAAAACCGCCCGATCTGTTCGGGGGAGAAGCGCAGATCCTCGGCGGTCAGCGTCTCGCCCCGGCCCTCCAGGGAAAACATCGCAACGTCCAGCCCCTGGGGGCGTTCGCGGAACGCCAGGGCAAAGTGAAGATTGGGCGGTGCGCGCTGCAGCACGGTGTTGAGGACGAGGACCGCTTCGGCGCTGCCGAGCCGATCGAGTTCATCCAGCGCCAGCACGCAGGGGCGGTTGTGGCGCCGGATGGCGCGCAGGAGGAGGTCGACGCGGTATTGGGCGGCCGAATCGGCCGTGGGGTTAGCGGAAAAGTCGGGGCCGGACTGGGGCCCGTCACGATCGGGGTCGAGCACCTTGACGCCCGCCTGCTCGAACGCGAGCCACAGGTAGGATGCCACCGACACAGCGCCGTCGTCCTCGTCGAGGGCGAGCCAGGCGACCCCGACACCCTCATCGCGCAGATCATGGCAGCAGCGCGCGAGCAGCGCGGTCTTGCCGAAACCGCCCGGGGCGTGCAGAACGGTGAGGCGGCGGCCTGTCGGGCGGCAGCGGGCCTCGAGCGCGGGGCGTGCAACGTAGCCCAGCACTTCATCGGGCAGCTCGACCTTGTGGGAGAGCAGCCAGGATCCGTCGGCGGGCGGCGAGGTGTCCGTCGGACGGTTCCTGGAGTCCCGGCCGGTCTCTTCGGGGCGTTCGTGATTCACGTCGTCGTTTCCCGGAGTGTGCGAGTCCGGGGCAACTCTACCATGTGAAAGGCATGCGTGGCGCGGACGATCAAGGATATCGGATGCGTGTCTATGCCGGATACCTCATTGAGTATGAATGGGCATGATGAAAAGTGATTACTGAACTAATGCATATATATAATGACAAAACTACTAACTTAGTAGTTCCATCCTTCGACAGGTCCTTAGGCGGCGGGCGGGCCTGCCAGGCGGTGGAGCCATCGCGCCCCCCGGTGGGGCCGCGGCGCATCCGGGAGCCAGGCAAGCACGGCGCACAATACGAAGGCGCTGCCAGGCGCCGGGCAGATTTCGGCAGTGGGGACCGGGTGCGGATCGGAACGGCCACGAAGCCGCGAGGTGGCGTGCGCAACCAGGGCGGCGCAACAAGGGATCGGGGCGCCGCCGACGCGCCCGCGCGCGTATAGGGCACCGGGGACGGTCCGTAAGCATATGTTATTGCGCGAGTTTTTTCGCCCGGTGTAGGACGTCCGGTACCGATTTTCGTTGTCGGCGGCAGCCTCGGCGCATATGTTCGCCGCCATGCACGGGACCTTCCCCATCGATGATCGCTCACTGGCACGTCTGGTGGGTGGCTCTTTCTCCAGGGAGCTTTGCCGCTCGGTTGAGGTGTATCTGGAGGAATCCGGCATGAGCCCGTCGGCCCTTGGATGGGCGGCGCTCAACGACCGGTCGTTCGTGGGGCAACGCCTGAAACGCGGACGCCGCGTCGGGCTCGAGACGGCGGACGTGTTGCGCCGATTCATGGGTGAGCTGACGTTCCGGCCCGTGGTGCTGTGCGAGATCGAGGCGTTTCTGGCGATCACCGGTGCGAAGGCCTGGCTGCTCGGGGAGCGAGCGGTGCGTCAGCGCGGGTTCGTCAAGGGGCTCGCCGACGGTGCCTCGCCGCTGCTCAGGACGGTCGACCGGTTGCGCCGCTGGATGCGGCGGATGCTGTTGCCGGAGCAGCGCGTTGCGATGCGCGCGGCAGTGATGCGGGCGCTGCGCCGCGTGGATGTTGGGCCGGAAGGGTATGGGCAGAGGTAACCGGAGTGTGCCGGGCACGGAGGCTGTTGAACACCCCGGAAGCGGCCGCGCGGGTGGACCTGGGCGCGCGAACGCTGGAACGGCTGCGGGGCGCGGGCAAGGGACCGAGGTTCCTGAAGATCTGCGGAAAGGTGCGCTACCGCGTGGCGGACCTGGAGGAATGGCTTGAAGGCTGCGCACACACGCCCGCCGCACAGCACGGGCCCGGCGCGGAGGAGGACGATGATGATCATGGAAAGGATACGAAAGATGACGGATGAGTCGCCCGGCGCCGGCGGGTGTGAAGGCGACAGGCAGAGCGGTGCGGTCCGCTCGGCCGTGGCGGCCGGCGCCGCCCTCGCGGTACGGGCGGCGATGCTGGCGTTGCCGGGATTGCTTTCCCTTCTGCCGGGCGCGGACGCCCTCGCCACGACGGACACCACCTTTGCGGCTCCGCTGACAACGGTGACGAACATGGTCGGGGGCACCGGCGGGCAGCTGGCGGCGGTGCTTGCCGTGGGCGCTGCGCTGGTCGGCTCCGTGCTGCGTTTCAATGCGACCCAGATCATGGGCGCGGTGGGCGTGGGCGTGGCGGCCGGTGCGGGCGCCGGCGTGGTGACGAACATTGTCGGCACGGCGATCGTATGAGGGCCAGGGACCATGAACGAGGCGGAGCGGTACACGATTCCCTCGCGGCTCGACGACCCGGAACGGTGGTTGTTCTGGACGCTCGACGAGGCGGCCGTGTTGATGGGACCAGCGATGCTGGGCCTGGCGGCCAACGCGTTCGTGATAGGGCTCGCCGCCGGCGTGGGGGGCTGGCTCGTGCTGCGCCGCATCAAGCGGGGCGGGCGCGCCGGCCTCGCGGTGCACGCGATGTACTGGTTCCTGCCCGGCGCGGCATTGCGACTGCAGGGCGCACCGGCCAGCCACCGCCGCCGCCTCGCCGGCTAGGGAGATGCGCGGTACCTACCGGTTCTGCGGACAGCAGCCATGTTGCCCGGCGCGAGCCGATTTCGGGTGGAAGCGATTGGGGTGGCGGCCAATTGTCGCCCTTGCGGCGAACGGACCCGGATCCGGCGGAGTAGCGGGCGATGCGGCACGAGGCGCTTCGGGGGGAACGGCGCAAGGTGCGCGACACGCGCGCGGTGCTGGCGGTGCTGCTGGCGCTGTCGATGGGCGTGAACGCACTGTTGAGTCACGGGCTCTCGCGCAAGGAGTCGATGGCGGTGCTGGTCCCGGCGGTGTCGGGCCCGGCCTGGACGGTGGGCGAGAGCTGGGCCGGTCGGCGGTACCTGGAAGACACCGCGCGCACGGTGGCGGTGACGCTGCTGACCCTGACGCCGGAGAACGCCGAGCAGGTACGAGAGGCGGCCGCGCGCATGGCGCACCCCTCGGCCCGCGGCGCCATCGCCGCGTGGGTGGAGACCGAGGCGGGGCGGCTGGCGAGGCGGGACCTGTCCAGCGCCTTCTACCCCGACCGAATCGATATCGCGCGGGACCAGCTGGCGGCGGAGGTAAGCGGGGAACTGGTGACGTGGCTGGGACGCGAGGAGGCGACCCGGACCCGAAAGCGCTACGGGCTGGTGTTCGCGATGCAGGGCGGGCGCATCGGGCTGGTGAGGTTCGAGGAGCGGGAGGAGGACGAATGAGGCGATATCGAGATGGCGTGCGCGCGGGGCGCATCGCAGCGGCACTGTGGGTGATCGGGGTCGCGCCGGCAGCGGCGCTAGAGGTCCTGGAGGCGGCGGATCACGCCGAGCTGGCCGCCGAGGTGTCTTCGGGGGCCGTCAACCGCATCGCGCTGGAGGGCGACCGGATCGCGCGGGTGGTGCAGTCAAACGGTGGATTCACTGTCGAGCACGACCCGGTGCGGGGCGATCTTTATCTCTACCCCAGCGAGACCGGGGCGGCCGCCTGGGCGGCATCCGGTGCCTCGGCCAGGGATACGAGGCCGGGTGCGGCGGAATCTGCCGGCGCGCAGGCGCCGGTGACGCTCTACCTGGGGACGGAACTGGGGTTCACGTACCGGCTGTCGCTGACAAGCCTGGCGCGCGAATCGGCGCAGATCCTGATCCGCAACCCGGCGGTAGCGGGCAGGGACGGCGGCGACGGCTCGACAAGTCGTCCGGGCGACCGGGAAGGGTACGAGCAGGTCCTGGCAGAGCTGGTCCAGGCTGTGGCGAAGCGCCGTCCGCCGAGCGGATATGTCGTTGTTCCGCAGCAGGACGTGCAACGATCGCCGGCGGGGGTGCTGGCCGTGGAAATCTGGCGCGGACCGCGTTTTGCCGCCCGCGTGCTGCAGGTGGGGAACGGTGCGCCGGAAAACGCCGAAGAACTGGCCGCAATGTTCGGTCCGGACGTAGCCGCCGCCTGGCTGGGTCCTGCGGACCGCAATCCTGGGGACCGCAATCGTGCGAACGGCGATGCCGCGGATGACCTTCGTGCGGCAGGCGCCGCTGAGAACGTCGATCAATCGGGCGCATCGCCCGGCGAGAAGCGCCTCGGCGCGGAGATACGTCTGGCGGTGGTGGTGCAGGACATCCGGGCAGCGGAGTTCGGCAGATGAGCGCGGGAGACGCGATCAACCGCGCGGTGCGGCAACGCCAGTGGATGCTTTTCTCCGTGCTGGCGGGCGTCGTGGTGGTGCTTTTTGTCCTGTGGATGGGAGGGGACGGTGGCGGAGGACCTGCCGCGCCAGGTGGAATCGAGGCGGAACTGGCCACGCCGGGCGACGCCGAACTCGGCTGGGTGCGGCGGTCGGAAACCAGACTGGGCGGGATCGAAGCGCGGCTCAGGGACATCGAGACGGCCAACCGGCGGCTGGAACAGGAGAACGCGCAGTTGGTGGAGCAATTGCGCGAGGACGCCGACAACGCCCTGGAGGTGATCGACATTCAACGGGCCGCGATCGGGGATCTGACCTCCGGCGCCGTCCCCGGCGGAAGTCCGGCCGGTCAGGAGAATCCGTTCTCTCCGGCCGGCGCGTCGCCGGCGCGCGCGCCAGCGACCGGCGAAGCGCCGTCGGACAACGTCGCGGCGCCCCTGAGCGCGCCGCGTGTACTGGAGTTTCGGCTCGAGGACAGGGCATCGGCCGGCGGCGCGCCCGATTCAATGCCTGTGCGCAAACCCATCGCGGACTACGTGCCGGCGGGCAGTTATGCCGAAGCGGTGGTGATCGCGGGCGCCGACGCCTCCGCCGCCGTGCAGTCCCAGGGCGATCCCAGGCCCGTGCTGATGCGGCTCACCAGCCCCGCCTACGGCGCCGCCGTGGACGGGGTGGCCGCGCGCAGCGACGTCGAGGGCTGCACGGTCACCGGCGCCGCCTATGGGGACCTCTCCTCGGAGAAAGTCTACGTGCGGCTTCAGACCATGGCATGCGTGGGCGACGACCCGGCAACGGTGATCGAGACGCCCGTGTCGGGGTTCGTCGCCGGCGGCGGCGCCGCGGGCGTGCGGGGTGCGGTGGTGAGCCGCGAAGGCGCGCTCGTGGAACGCGCGTTCATGGCGGGCGTGTTCTCCGGATTCGGGCAGAGCGCGAGCCAGGCGTTCGGGCCCCAGGCGGTGCTGACCGGCGCGGGTTCGGCCACGGTCGCCAACAGTGACATCGAGAGCATCGGCCGGGCGGGGCTCGGTTCCGGTGCCGGTACCGCGGGCCAGCAGGTCAGCGACTACCTCATCCGTCGCGCCGAGCAGTACCAGCCGGTGATTCAGCTCGCCGCGGGCACGGCCGTGACCGTGGTGTTCCTGGGAGGGGCGTGGCTGGACGGGCGTGGCGATGCGGTGGCAGTGGAGAATGGTTCATGAAGCGTAGGAATGAAAGGGCCGCGCGGCCCATCGGAAATGGCCTCCGGCCGTGGTGGCTGGCGATCCTGGCGCTGGGGGCCGCCGCCACGAGCGGCTGCGCCGGCAACCGAGTCGGCAAGGACTGGCAGTGTCCGATGGTGCAGGGCGTGCCGTGTCAGAGCGTCGTGGAGGCCGATCCGGCGGGTCCGGGCGGACCGCCGGCCCCCGGCGGACAAGGGGCAGTCGCCGCACCGCCAGGTGCCGGGGCATCGTCGATGGAAGTCCGGGCGCCGAAGGGGGATGCGCGATCGGGAACCTGCACCGGAGACTGCCGCCCGTTGGAGCGGCCGCGCCGGACCCCGGGGGACGGCAAAACCCCGGCGGGCGGCGGTGCCCCGACCGGCGGAAATACCGTTGCAGGCGGCGATGACCGCGTGCCGGAGCCGGAGTCGCCAGATACGCAGGGCTCGTCGGAAGCGGGGTCGCCGGTGTCGGACAGAGAAATCTTGCAAAGCCTCCGGACGCCGGAGGTGATCGGGCGCATCTGGATCGCGCCGTACGTGGACGATGTGGGCATCTACCACGAAGGGGCCTGGGTGCGGGTCGTGATCGAGCCGGCGCGGTGGAAATTGCCGTGATCGGCCGGTTGCTGGACATTTTCGAAGGGTCCGAGGCGATGGTGCCGTGGGCGCCGCCGCCGTGTCCGGATCCGCTGCACGAGCTGCTGCCCTGGCGCGCCTTCGACGAGGGCACCGAACTGTACATCAACGCGGCCAGCCACGGGTTCGTGCTGGAACTGCCGCCGTTCGCCGGGATCGACGCCGAAACGCTCGGCGCGCTGGCGGGCGTCCTGGCGGACGCGGCGCCGGAACGCTGCACGGTCCAGTTCATTCATTGGGCGAGTCCCCGGTTCGGCGCCCCGTTCGAGGCCTGGGCCGCCGCGCGGCGCAGCGCCGCGCGCGGCACAAGGGCCGCGCCGGGCAACACGGCTGCGCGGAGCGGTCCGGCTGTCCAAAATACAGACGTTCGTCCGGACGCTGCCGTGCGCAGGACCACGGGGGCCATTCTGTCGGTGATGGCGGACAGGCGCGAGGCGCTGTTCGGCCACGCCGGCTGGCGTCCGCTGCATCCGGGGGGCCCGCCCTTCACCTGCGCGGACTACCGCGTCTTCCTCACCGCGTGCCGGGCGGGCCTTCCGGGACCGGCGTCGGAAACGGCGCTGGAGAGTTTCAGGCGCGCGCTGGAGGGAACGCTGGCCTCCGCCGGCGCTCACGCCCGTCGAATGCCGCCGGACGAACTGCTTTCGCTCGCCGCCGAGTTGATCGCGCCGGTGGTGGGCCGGAGCGGGGATGCCGCCGCGCAGGCGGCGCGGCCTGCAAGGCGCTGGTCGGCGCGGGATCCGATCCATGTGCAGTGCGCGGCGCCCGGACGGGCCCTGGGCGTGATGCCGGAGGGGCTCGTGTTTCATGACCCGGACGGCGAGGATGTCGCCGTCCGAGTTCTGAGCGCGGTGGCCTTTCCGGACGTGTGGCCGGGGTGGCGCGGCAACGCGCTGATCGGGGATTTCCACCGGGATTTTCTGCAGCCGGGCTGCCCGGTGCTGACGTGCCTCACCGTCATGACCGGGGACGCGGCCGATGGCGAGAAGGCTTTCCTGAAATCCGCCCGGGCCACGCAGCAGGCCGGTACGGGGATTTCCCGCTACCTGCCGGGTCTGCCGGAAAAGGCGCGGGACTGGCGGTTCGTCACCGAACGGCTCAAGGACGGGGAACGGCTCATGAAGGGCTGCTACCAGGTGGCCGTGTACGCCCCCGCGGCGGCGGTCGAGGAGGCCGAGCAGGCGGTGCGCGCCATCTACCACGGCCAGGGCTGGCGCGTGAGCGCCGAGCGCTACGTGCAGCTGCCGTCGTGGCTTGCGTGCCTTCCGATGCTGCCGGCCGGGGGACTGGACGCGGATCTGGCCCGGATGGGCCGGATGAAGACGCTGCTGAGCGCCTCGGCCGTGAATCTTGCGCCGCTGCACGGGGAATGGCGCGGCCAGCCGCTGGACCCGGAGAACCCGCCGGTGCTGCTGCTCCTGGGCCGCCGGGGCCAGCCCGCGGGCTGGTCGCCGTTCGCCAACGACGCGGGCAACTACAACGTGGCGGTGACCGGCAAGTCCGGCTCCGGAAAGTCGGTGCTGATGCAGGAACTGGTCGCGGGCCTGGTGGCCGCCCGCGGCGAGGCGGTCGTCATCGACGACGGGCGCTCCTTCCAGCACACCGCCGAGGCGCTCGGCGGTGCGTTCATCCAGTTCGGCAGGGACTCCGCCTGCCTCAACCCCTTCGCGATGATCGACGCGCAGGCGGCGGAGAAGGACGGGGATTACCGGGAAGAGTGTTTTTCGATGCTTGCGGGCGTGGTCCGGCGCATGTGCCGTCGCAGGGGCGCGATGGACGACATCGAGGCGGCGCTGATCGACGACGCGATCGCGTGCGCCTGGAACGCAAAAGGCAATGGCGCGGACCTGGGCGACGTGCGGCTTCACCTGAACGGGCACGGGGACGCGCGGGCCGGGGACATGGGGCTGGCGCTGGGGCCGTGGTGCCCGGGCGGGGCCAGCGGGCGGCTGTTCGCGGGGTCGAACGTCCCGGCACTCGACGCCGCGTTCACGGTGTTCGAACTCGCGGAACTGAAGGGCCGGCAGGACGTGCAGGCCGTGGTGCTGATGCTGGTGGTGTTCCTGGCCACCCAGCGCATGTACCACGGCGACCGCACGGTGCCCAAGGCGATCGTCGTGGACGAGGCCTGGGACCTGCTTTCGGGGGAGGACAGCCAGGCCTTCATCGAGGGCGCGGCGCGGCGGGCAAGAAAGTACCGCGGCGCGCTGGTCACGGGCACGCAGTCGGTCAACGACTACTACGCCAACCCCGCCGCGCGCGCGGCGTGGGACAACGCCGACTGGGTGATCTTTCTCAGTCAGAAGGACGAGTCGGTGGAACTGCTCAAGGCCGAAAAACGCATCCACTGCGATCCGGGCATGGAGCGGGCGCTCAAGAGCCTCCGAACGGCCGCGGGGCGGTACGCGGAACTCGTGCTTCACGGACCCGACGGGTGGCGGGTCGGGCGGCTGGTGCTGGATCCGTGGTCGGTGGCGCTGTTCTCCTCGCGCGGACCCGCGTTCGCCGCGGTGGAGGCGCTCAAGGAACAGGGCCTGTCCACGGCCGAGGCCATCGGGCGCGTCGTGGACGAACGCGTGGACGGCAAGCCTTTGCAGGCGGCGAAGCCCTTGCGGGCGGCAGAATCCCTGGGGGCGGCAAACACTTCGCAAGCCGAAGTGCCGCGGCGGGCGGCGGACACGAACGGCCGAGTCCCCGAGGGATCGGAGGAAGCGGCGTGAGCGCCGTACCCGTGCATCAGGCGCTGTTCTGGCCGGCCGATTCGCCCGTGTCGCGGTCGGGCGAGGTGGACTTCGCGATGCTGGCCGAAGGAATGTCGCGGGCGGATTACCGGGGCGGGCGCGGCGGACCGCTGGGTATCGATGCCCGATCGACCCTCAATGGGCGGCGCCAGACCCTTGAAGGTCGCCGACCCATCGCAGCCCGCCGGCCCTATTCCTGCGCGCAGCACGCGGTGGTGGTGAGCCGGGCGGTGGAAACGCTGGCGGTGCTGAACATGGGCCAGCGCCGCGCGCTGGCGATGCAGGCGTGGCTCGCGGAGGTGCGGGATGCGGAACTGCGCGGCGCCACCGCGGGCGCGGTCGACGCCAGGAAGCGCCTGGGACTGCGGTCGCTGGAACTGGAGGCGCTGGCCGATGTGCTGGCGCGCACCCTGCCCTGGGACGGGCGGCGGAGCGCGGGCCGGCTGTCGCGGGCGGCGGCCGTGGACCGGTTGCTGACTCATCTGGCGGGGCTCGACGCGGATGACCGAACCCGGCTGGCACTGCATGGGCTGTTCTCCGAACTCCCGCCGGCGGGGCTCGGCGTTGCCGCGGCGGACGCCGCGCTGCGTGCGGCGGGCCTCGACGGGGAGGCGCCGCGGCCGTGGGTGGAAATCCTCCGGTTCGTGCGGCGCATGGCCGGGGAGAGCGTGCGCCGCGACATCCCTGCGGGGGCGGGCATCGAGCGCACGGGGTTTCCCGCGCTTGCGGTGAAGATCGAGCCCATGGCGCCGGAGGCCGCGGCGCGGTTCTGGCTGGAACGGTATCGCGTGCTGGAGGCCGGCGCAACGGCAGGCGCCCGCGCATCGGCGGGTCAACAAGACACCAACCGGGGAGGACCGGGATGAACGGACGGGACGGGAACGGACGGCCGCGATGGCCGGCGGAGGCGGCGGCGCTGGAGGCCGATGGCGTGGATTTCGGGGCGCTGGCCCACGTGCTCGGCAACACCTGTTGCTGGAGCGGGCGAAGCCTCCGGTTCTACTCGGTGGCGCAGCACGCGGTGACGGTGTGCGCCGCGGTGGAAGCGCTGGGCGGGTTGAGCGAAGAGGATCGTCGGAGGCTGGCGCTGCACGCGCTGCTGGGCGAGTCGTGGCGGGCCTGGCTGCCCGAAGGGCACGATCCCGACGGGTCCGCCAGGGCGCTTGAGAAACGGGCGCGGGAGAAGGCGGCGGTGCAACGGGCGGTGCTTGAGGCCGCCGGCGTGGAACCGGAGCTGCCCGGGAGCTGGGCGCAGGCGCTGGGTCTGAGCCGGCGCATGGCCGAAGCCGCGCTGAGCCGGGACTTTTCCGACGCGGGCATCGTGTGGGACGCGCGGGAGCGCGGGCCGGAGTTCCCGCCGCTCAGGGAACGCGTTCGCCCGTTGCGCCCGGAGCGCGCCGCCGAACGCTGGCTGGAGACGTTCGCCAGGCTCCGCGGAGAGGCGGCGCCGGACGACGCAACATGAATTTCCGGGTGTTCGCCTCCGGGCTCGTCCTGATCCTGGTCTACCAGCTCGCCATCGCCGCGGTGGTGATCTGGTTCGTCGTGCACTGCGAGGCGGGGGCGGCCCCGCCTCGCGAGGATCGCGCGGCGATCGGGCTGACAGGGAACGACTGCGCATGAACGACCGGAAAATCCGATACGGGGCGCGCCCGCGGGCGACGCGGATCGAGCAGGACAGCGACGCCGTCTTCGACGCGGCGATCCGCGCGGGCGTCCTCTCGGAAGATCCGGCGTCTGAAACGTTCGCCGGGCACTACATGTACATGCACCACGACGGCGACGGGGCCGCGTGGTTCAAGCACCGGGAAACCCGGGCCTACGTCACGATGCCGCCGGAAGCGCCCGGGGAAGCGCCCGAGGACGAACCGAAACGGCCGGGAGGGCCCGGGGCGGGGCTGTGGGCCACGCTCGCGCTGGCCGGGGTGTTCCTGGCCGGGGCGGTGATCGACTTCGACCGGGGTCCGCCCATCGGGACCGTGCGGCTGAACGACCTTACCGCGGAGTTCCTTGCGGACGCGGTACAGGGAGCCGACTCCCCCGAGCAGTCCGCGCAGGCGGCGCGGGTCTGGGGACTTGCGCTCGAAACCGCGCTCGAGACGGTGGCGGAGCGCCACGGCCTGGTGCTTCTGCCGGTGGAGACGGTGGCGGCCGGCGCGCCGGATTACACCGGCGAGGTCCGCGCCGCGATGCGGTCCTGGCAGACGGCCGATCCGGGCAGCGCTGCGCGCGACGACGCGGCGCCTGGGAGCCGCGTGCAGGGCGCGGCCGCTCAGGGCGGTTCGGCGCCGGAACCGCGGGAGTCCGGGGAATGAGCCGCCTGGGCTCGCGACCCGGGTCGGACGGCGCGCGCGCTGCGCGCAGGATCGGCAGGGGAAACCGGATGTTGGGGGGATTCGCGATCCTGGCGATGATTGTCGTGTGCGCGGCGTCGCGCCTGCACGTGAACGCGAGCTGGTCGGACGATGCTTGGGGGTATCTGCTGGTCCCGATCGGCACGCCGCGCCGGGGCAACGTCGTGATCTTCGAACCGCCCGAGGCGCTGGGGGCATCCGCGCCCTACCTTAAAACGGTGCAGGGCGTGCCCGGCGAGCGGGTCTCGGTGGATGACAAGGGGCGTGTCCTGATCGAGGGGAAACCGGTGGGCCGGGCGAAGCCGTTCGCGCTCGGCGGGCGGGCGCTCGTGCCGATTGCGCCTGTCGTGATTCCCCCGGAACACTACTACCTGCACGGCGATCACGCGGACAGTCACGACAGCCGGTACGTGGAGATCGGCCTGGTGCCGCGCGAGCGGATCCTGGGCCGCGCCGTCGCGCTGCCGGATCTGCCCTGGCTGGGGCTGGACGGCCCGCTCGTGCGCCCGCCCGGCGGGCTGCATTCGACCGGGCAGCCGTCGCGCATGCAGAAGGCATCGGGCCAGGGGTCGGACGTCTGGATGGATTCCGGGGGGCACGCATGTCCTTGAACGGCACAGCGGCCACCTGCCGATGGCGGATCTTCGCGGCGGTCTGGCTCGCCGGCGTGCTGGACGCGGCGATGCCTGTGGGAGCGAAGGACCTGGGGGTGTGGGGGGAAGTCTGGCCCATCGAGGAGCCGGATGTGCTGACGCAGGTCGGGTCGCTGCTGGAGGAACTGGAGAAGTCCGGGGAGCTTGCGCGGATGAACGAGGACGCCAGGGCCCGGGCGCGCGAGAGGCTGGAATCTCCCCCACCCGTGCCGGGCATCGCGCCGGCAATCGAACCTCGCTCCTGGCTGTACGACCCGGCGATCGTGGTGCAGGAGGACATAGCGGGTCCGGGAGGGACCGTGATCGCCGCGACGGGCACGCGGATCGAGCCGCTGGCGCACCGGCCGATGACCCAGACGCTGCTGTTCATCGACGGCACGCGGGACGAAGAAGTGGAATGGGCGCTCGCGCAGGTGGCGCCGACGAAGATCATCCTGCTGGCGGGAAGGCCGTTCGATCTGGCGCGCGCGCACTCGCGCGCGATCTATTTCGATCAGCACGGCACGCTCGCCGCGAGGTTCGGGATCGCGGCCACCCCGGCGCGGATCCGCCAGGAGGGGCTGAAGCTGCGCATCGACGAACTGCCGCTGCGCGGGGCAGAACCGCTGCGCGGAGGAAATCCGGCGCGCGTCGGCGAAGCCTGGAGTCTTACGGACCTGTACGAGGAGGACGCGCCATGACGCGACGCCGCCACTGTTCCATCCGCGAAAGATTGGCCGCCGCGATGCTGTCGGGCGCGGCCCTGCTGGGTGCAACCCTGCTGGGTGCGGCCCTGCCGGGAACCGCTCACGCGCAAGCGTGCACCGGGCGGTTCGTCAACCCGTTGACGGACGTGTGCTGGGAATGCCTGTTTCCGATCTCCATCGGTGCGCTCGACATCGGGGCATCGCCCGGCGCGCCGGACACGCCCAACCCGGCCTCACCGCTGTGTTACTGCGGCACGCCGATCCCGCGGGTCGGGCTCTCGGTGGGGCTGTGGGAGCCGGCGCGATTGATCGACGTGTCCCGCACGCCGTACTGTTTTTCCAACCTGGGCGGGCTGACGGTGGACCCTGGGCTGCCCGCCGGGCGGGGCCGCACCGGATCCTCCGGAGGCGACGGCTCCTCCGGCTCGGTCTGGCACGTGCACTACTACGTGTATCCCCTGCTCTCCTGGATCGGCGCGCTGCTGGATCTCGGGTGCCTGGAGGCCGGGGGGCTCGACATCGCCTGGGTGTCGGAGCTGGACCCCGCCTGGAACGACGAGGAACTGGCGTTCCTGCTCAACCCGGAAGCGGTGCTCTTTGCGGACCTGCCCGCGCAGGCGGCCTGCGCGGCCGACTGCACGGCGGCGTCCACGGGCCTGCCCCGGGACGAGTTGTTCTGGTGCGCCGGCTGCCAGGGCGGGATGTACCCGCTGACCGGCACGGTCGCGGCTCACGTGGGCGGCGTGCAGGCCTCGCTCCTGGCCGCCGAACGCATGATGTTCCGGCTGCACCGGCTGGGCCTGGCGTGGGGCACGTCCGGATCGGGGGCGCTGTGCGCGCCCTACCCCATGCCGGTGATGAAGAAGTCCCAGTACCGCTGGCAGATGAGTCAGCCGGTGCCGGCGACGGCCCCTCTGCTCGGCTGCAACCCCACCGGCCGTTCGTCGGTGCTGTGGGAGTCGATGCGCGAACTGCCGGTGTCCGGGGAGAACTTCGGGTACCTGCTTTGGAGGAAACGGTCGTGCTGCCTGCTCTGATCCTGTTTGAGAGGGTACGTCCATGAACAGGATGTGGCTTGTGGTGTGCGCGGCGTCCTGGGTGGCGATGGCGTCGGCGCCGCGGGCCCAGGCGCCCGATGCCGGCATGCAGGACATGGACGCGCAGGTGCGCGCGCTCCTGGACGCCCTGGCGGGCGGCGGTCCTGCGGACGGCAGTCTTCAGGGCGGCGGCTCCACGGGCGGCGGGGAGGTGGACATGGAGGAACTGGGCCGCTGGGCCGAGGGCGTGATCGCCGGTGCGGTGGGCGCCGATTCGGGCGGGCCGGAGCCGACGCGCGCCGCCCCGGCGCGGACGCCGACCGCCGAGGTCATCGTGTTCGCGAGCCTGTCGATGCCGGAGGCGAGCTGGCGCCAGTGGAGCCGGCAGGCGGCCAGGATCGGCACCCCCCTGGTGTTGCGGGGAATCGCCGAGGGCGGTTTGGCCCGCACGGCCGGGCGGATCGCGGCCCGCCGCGCGGGGGACGGTGCGGGCGCCACCGTGGACCCCAGGCTGTTCCGGTTGTTCCGCATCGCGCACGTCCCGGCGGTGGCGGTGGTGCCGGGCGGGGTCCCGCCCTGCACGAGTCCGGGCTGCTCCCGGGATGCCCCGCCGCCCCACGACGTGGTGACGGGAAACGTGGGGCTGGAAAACGCGCTTCGGATCGTCGCGCGCGAGGATGGGCCGGGCCGCGATACCGCGCGACGGCACCTGGCGCGGCTGGAGGGTGTACGTCAATGAAACATCGAATGCGCCGGAACGGTTCGGATGGCGCGCCACGGCTCGCGTGGCTGGCTGGCGCCCTTCTGTCGGGCGCAACCCTTATGCTGGGCGCAGCCACCGGGGCGGCCCAGGACGGGGACGCGGACGCGAAGGCCGCCGCCGCAGCCGTGGGGGCGGCGGGTCAGGCCTCTGCCCGGACGCTGGCGACGGACGCTGACGTGGCCGCGAAAGTACCGGGTTTCGCGGGCACGAATGTCCCGCAGGCGGGACGGGACGAGGCGACCCTGGAGGCGGCCGCACGCGCCGCGCTGGCGGACCCGCACGACGGAGGCGGCGCCGTGGGGGCCTTCGTGATCGCGGGCGCGGCGGGGAGGCCGGACGCGGACGTGGCCGCGGGCGATGCGGAAGTGCTGCGCGCCGACGCGGTCGAGGCGGCGCCCACCGCTGCGGCGTGGCAGGCCGGGGACCTGGCGTCGGGCTCGGTGCGGGACTGCGCCCGCGGCGTCGGCGGGGCGCAGGCCGGCGGACGGTGCGGCGGCGTGACGTGGTGCGTGGGCGCGGACTGCGGGAGCGTGGATGCGCCCGCCAACTCGGGGTTCGTGCCCGCGGCGACCCATCTCAACATGGTCATGGAGATGGGTGGTTCGGAGTTCGACCGCCAGAGCATGCGGATCTTTTCCGGCGCATGGCAGAGCTGCCCGATCCGGTTCCTCGGCGGGCAGAACTGCTGCAACGATTCGGGCGTGTTCATCGAGGCGGGGCTGCTCGGCTGCGAGGCCCACGAGATCGAACTGGCCGAGGCCCGCGCGGCGGGCGTGACCCATTACCTGGGCGAGTTCTGCGCCAAGCGCATCCTCGGGATCTGCCGCCGGCGCGACCGCGCCTGGTGCGTGTTCACATCGCAGCTGGGGCGCATCCTGCACGAGCAGGCGCGCCCGCAACTGGGCCGCACGTGGGACGACTGCGACGGGTTCAGCGTGCAGGAAATCCAGCGGATCGACTTCGACCGGGTGGACCTGTCGGAGTTCACGTCCACGCTGCTGGACGGGAGCGAGCCGCCGGGCGTTTCGCTGCCCGACGCCGGCGCCACCCGGTCGCTGATGCGCCGGCGCATCGGCGGGTACTACGAGACCAGGGAGTGAGGCGCGGCAGGTGAAACGGATTGCATGCGGAGGGATTGCGGTTGCGCTGATGGTCGCGGTCGGGCTGTTGCCGGCCGGGGCGCTGCCCGCAAGGGAGTGGAAACCGTGGTGCGGGGACCCCGCCGCGGACCCCTCGCTCGGCTGGCACTTCTACTGCGACCCGGCTGCGCCCCCTGCGGGGGGCAGACCCGAAGAACCGGGAGATGCGGAGGCCGGCGTCCCGGCCACATCGGGCGCCGGCGCGGTGGCGGAGATCGAGGGCATGCGCCGGGCGCTGGAGGAATCCCGCGCCGTGGCGATCCTGGACCCCACCCCTGCGAACGTGGCGGCCTACCTGCACCTTCAGCAGGCATCCCTGCAGCGCGCGGCCACGTTCTCGGACGTCTTCCGCCGCGTGGTGTGGTCCACGCCGGCGCTGGACTACACGCTGACCCGCCCCGCGGGGGCGCTGGCCAAGCAGGTGTGGTCCGACGAGCGCCTGGCGGCGCAGCGGGAAACGCTGGCTAGACTGAACGAGCGCTACGGACTGATCTACCTGGGCGATGCGCGCTGCGCGGCCTGCAGGGTGTTCGGGCCGCTGCTGCGTGCGTTCGCGCTGCGCCACGGCCTGGACGTGCTGGCCGTGTCCGTGACGGGGGAGGCGCTCGAGGGCTGGCCCGAGGCCGTGGCGGACAACGGCCGGGCCGCGCAACTGGGCCTGGACGGCATGACGCTGCCGGCGGTGGTGCTCTACGACACCGAGACCGGACAGGCGATCCCGGTGGCGTTCGGCGTGCTGGCCGAGGACCAGCTGGCCGAACGGATCTACGCGCTCACGGCGCTTGAGGTGGGACATGATTATTGAGGAAACTGGTATGAACCGTACGGTGATCGGCGGCGGGCGGCGGCCGAAGCGAGCTCGCTACGCGTGCCCACGGCGAGTGCGCTTGCGATCGCGTTTCGCGGTCGGGGCCCCGGCCGCCGCCACCCGCCTGCGCGTGGCCGTGCCGGTCGGCGCAGCTCTCTTGAGGAGCGCAACCGTGTTGGCGGGCGTGGCCCTTCTGCTGGGCGCGGCGCTTCTGCCGGGCGCAGCCCCGGTGCGGGCGGACGTGTTGTCGGAGATGCAGCGTTTCTGGCAGGGCGCGGCGGTGAACACCACCGGGCCCGCCGCGTTCGAGGGCCAGGCGTCGGGCCACTGGACGCTGGGCAACCTGTACCTGCGCGCCCCCGTGCAGTCCGAGCGAATCGCCACGGTGAGCCTGCCCTCGTTCCGCGCCGGCTGCGGCGGCATCGACGCGTTCGCGGGCTCGTTCTCGTTCATCGACTCCGACCAGCTCGTCGCCTTCGCCCGGGGCATCGCGCAGAACGCCACGGGCTTCGCGTTTGAGCTGGCGCTGGAGACCATCTCCCCGGTCATTGCCGAGACCATGAGCAAGCTGCGCGCGCTCGCCAACTGGGTCAACAACCAGAGCATCAACTCCTGCGAGATGGCGCAGTCGCTGGTGGGTGCGGCCTGGTCCACCAACGACCGCGCCAGCGCCGCCATCTGCGCGGCCATCGGGACATCGCAGGGGATTTTCTCGGACTACGCGGCCGCAAGGCACGGCTGCGGCGCCGCAGGGCAGCGAAACTCCACCTTGGCCGCCGCGTCGGGCGAGCTGGCGGACGTGGCCCCCGTGAACGTCAACTACGCCTGGCGGGCCGTGCTGGACTCGCCGCTGCTGTCGTCGGACACCGCGCTCGGGGAATTCGCGATGTCGCTGACCGGCAGCGTCATCGTCACCGCGCCGGTAACGGACACGTCCGCGGCCACCCCCACCGTGCGGGTGCTGCAGCCGCTGGCCCTGGACCGGGAGGTCACGGAAATCCTCATGGAAGGCGGCGGGGACCTGCCGGTGTACGGGTGCGACACCCCGACGGCGTGCCTCGACCCCGCGCTGGGACGGGTGAGCATCGCCGCGGACCAGGGGTTCCGGGACCGCGTGACGGTATTGTTGCGGGACCTGCTGGAGTCGGTGCGCCGGGACACCGCGCCGCCGCCCGCCGCGCTGGGGCTCGTCAACCTCACGACGCTGCCGGTGTACCGGGTCATCAACACCGCGGCGGCCTACCGCGGCGCGGTCATCGACCAGGAAGTGGACGCGCTGGCCGAAGCCGTGGCGCTCGACGTGCTTCAGGTCTGGCTCGCCGACCTGCACGGCATCGTGGAGGAACGGGCCGGGGGACTGGATATCGCCGACGCGGCGCAGCTCGAGCGCTGGCGGGAGGGATTGCGCGCGAACCGCGCGGCGTTGGCGTCGCACCGCCAGGAGGGCCTGCAACGGTTCAACGCGGCACTGGACGTGGTGGAAAAACTGCGCCTGATCGAGACCGAACTGGCCGGCGCCCTGTCCGCGGACCTGCGCGCGGCGCTCGCCTTCTCCCGCGGCCAGGGGGCGGGCGCCCCCCGCTGACCGGACGCGGACCGCCGCGCACCGGCGCCGATGTACGAACTGTTCACGCTCGGCGGCGGGGTCTACCTGGTGGACCTGCTCAACGCCGTGGCGGCGATAACCGGCGGAGGGGCGTTCATCGCGCTCGCGCAACTGGCGGGCGTGGCGGGCCTGGCGTGGATCCTGTTCCGGACCGCGTTCGGTGGCTCCTGGCGGGACAACGGCAAGTGGGTGCTGATGTTCACGGCGGTGTGGGGGGCGATGATCGTGCCGAGGGCCACGGTGCGTGTCGTGGACCGCCTGGACCCGGCGCTCGCGCCGGCGGTGGTGGCCAACGTCCCGATCGGGCTGGCGCTGTTCGCCTCGCTGACGTCCGAGGTGGGCGACGGGCTGACGCGTCTGACCGAACAGGCGTTCACTCTGCCCAACGACCTGACCTACCAGCGCCACGGGATGATCTTCGGCGCCCGGCTTGCCGACGCGGCGACCCGCATGGAGGTCACCGACGCGGTATTCGCCCGCAACCTGAGAAACTACGCCCGCCAGTGCATCTTTCACGCCCTGCTGCTCGGGCACATCTCCGCGGACGACCTCAGGGAGACCACGGACCTGTGGGCGCTGGTGACCCGCGCGGGCTCGCCCTCCGCGGGCGCCTCCCCCGCCCGGCTGGTGGAGTTCGCCACCCGCGGGCCGGCGGGCGCGACGGGGGCGACGCCCGTGAACGCCGCGATCGTCACCTGCGCGGACGCCGCCGCCCGGCTCACCGCGCAGTGGACGGCGGAACTCAACCGCGCGACGGGGATCTTCGGCCTCAGGCTCTTCCCGGGCGCGGGGACCGAGGCGCTGGCGCGCGCGGAACTCATCGCCGCGCTGCCGGTGGCGCACGACTTCCTGATCGGCGCGTCGCGATCCGCCGCGGACATCATCCGCCAGCAGATGGTGCTGAACGCCGTGCACGACGCCGGGGAGCAGTGGGCCACCGAAGCGGGCAACGCCGCCGCGCTTCGCGCCTACACCGAGACGCGGGCGGAGGCCCAGACCGTGGCCGCGTACCGGGCCATCGGCCGGCAGGCCGAGACCTGGGTGCCGCTGCTGAGGATCGTGTTCGAGTGCCTGTACGTGGGCGCGTTCCCCATGGCGGTGCTGCTGATGCTGACCCCGGCGGGGGGCGGATTCTTCCGGGCGTACCTCTCCGGGTTCGTGTGGCTGCAGAGCTGGGGGCCGCTGTACGCGATCCTGCACCGGGTGGCGCTCGGGGAGGCCGCAGAACGCATGGGGGCGGCCGCGCTGATGCCGGGCGGGGACGCGGGGATTTCGCTGGTGGCGCAGGCGGGGATCCGGGCGGTGGCCGCGGACGTGGCGGTGATGTCGGGGTACCTGTCCATGTCGGTGCCGTTCCTGGCCGCCGCGCTGGCCTACGGGGTGGGGCGCGCCACGTCGCTCGCCTCCTCCGTGCTGCACGTCGGGCAGGAAGCGGCATCGGCCGCCGCCCGGGAAGGCGCGACGGGGAACCTCTCGGTGGGCTCCACCCAGGTGGACACGCACCGCTACGCGACGCTGGAAGGCCGCCAGGTGCGCACGTCCGCCCACGTGGACACGGGCCGGCACTCGGGCTACGCGCCGTCCGGCGCGGCCTACACCGTGGCCGCCGACGGCACCGCCATCGCGGACGCGGCGGCGGCGACCAGCCGCCTGCCCGCCGCGGGCGTGCGCCTTTCGGAGTCCCTCGCGGCAAGCCACGAGACGCGCGCCGCGCAGTCCCGGTCGGTGGCCGGGAACTTCTCCGCCGAGGCGGCGATGGCCAGAACCGCCGCGGCGACGGACGCCACCGCCATGCTGGAGCGCCATTCTAGGGACGTGAACGTGGGCGCCGCCCACGCGCACGGCGTCACGGAGAGCGAGTCGAGGCAGGCGCAGGACCTTTCGAGCCATGTCGAGCGGCTGTCGGAGATCGCCGGCATCACCCAGGACCAGGCCGCGACGCTCACCGCGGAGGCCAGCCTCGGCGGCGGCTGGAACAAGGTCGTGAAGATCGGCGGGAGCGGGCGCGCGTCCTGGCGCGGGCAGACCATCGAGAGCGAGGCGTTCAACCGCATGGCCGACTACGCCGAACAGCACCAGGTGCTGGATCTGTGGTCCCAGGTCGCGGAAGCCTCGCGCCGCTACTCCACGGCCACCGGCGAGAGCGAAATGGCGAGCCTGGAGGAGAGTTTCGGGACCAACCTGACGCGGATGCAGCGGTTCGAGGACCGCGCCTCGGCCAGCTACACCGAAGCCGACAACTGGAGCGCGCAGGCCGCCCAGGTGCGCGCCGAGGCGCAGGCCATCGACCGGGACCTGGGCCAGCCGTTCTTCGCGTGGCTTGCGGAGCGGCCCGGCGCGGACGGGCGGGCCATCGGCGTGGGAGGCGCGTTGCGGCTGGCCACGCCGCAGACGCCCGAGGAGGCGGAGACGCTGCGCGAGTACGCCGCCGAGTTCGTGTCCGCGCGCCTGCCGGCACCGTCCGCCCCGGGCGTGGCGAGCGTGCCAAGCCGCGCGACGTTCGACGACGCGAGAGACGGCATCAGGGACCCGCAATTGAGCGCGGCGGGCGCGGCGTACGGGGGCTGGTCCGACGGCGCGAGGGACCGCGCGGCGGAGGTCGCGGTGCCGGGCGATGTGGACGGGCCCGCCGCGGTGTCCCGGGGGGAGACCGAGGCCGCGCTCGCGGTGCGCGCCGGGGAGCGCCGCGAACGGACCCGGGACGCGGAGGCGGCGGTCGAGGCCGGGCGCGACGCGGTCGAGGCCGAGCGGAGCCAGTCCATGGGGCGGCAGGTTCTGGAGGAGGTCCCGCTGGTCGGCGGCTGGCTCGCCGGGCGACTCTACGGCACCGCGCGCAACGAGGCCCCGGGCGGGGCGGCGGAATACCCGGCGCACACGGGCGGCGGCGGGGACGGGGCGCGCGGCGCTCAGGTGCGGGAGGAGGGGTGATCGTGGTCCGCGAGAAACCGCTCGCCGTCGCGCGCCAGGGCCTCGTGCCCGGCGCGGACCCGAAGGTGGGCGAAGGCGCCGGAGCGGGTCGCGTAGTCGTGGTCGCCGTCGCCGTGCGGCAGTCCGTCGCAAGTGAATGCCGACCAGTCGCCGTGGCGAAAACCCGCCGCCAGCGCGCGCACGAGGCTCGCCGCGACCGTCCAGAGCACGGCTGCGAGCCACGCGGCGCCGATCCACCCGGGGCCGGCGCCCGAAAGCGCCGGCACGAACGTGGCCGCGAGCGCGAGGGTGGGCGCGGCGAGGATCCAGGCTGCGTCGCGCAGCGATTTCGGGTCGGCGGATTGCATGGCGGGCGTCTCCGTTGGCCGGGGGAAGAAATGGTCCGGGAGGAGGCCGGCCGGGGCGGCGCCGTGCGCGGGAGCCGGCGCACGGCCAGGAGTCAACCGTGCGCCCAACGCCTGCGGCGGGCAGCGCCTGCGGCGGGCAGTGCCTGCGGCGGGCATCCACTACGGTATCCGGCACCGGCAACGCGCAGTTATGTCGGTGCGCGGAACACTTGCTGAGCGCGGGATTGCCGTGCGCAGCACTTGCTGTGGGCAGCATTTGCCGTCCGCAGGACCCCGGCCGGCCTCGCCCGGACCGCCGCGGGGCTCCGACGCCGGGCGGCGCGGGACGGAATCCGGCAGCCGGCGACGGCATTGAAGGGAGGGACCGGAAATGATCATGAGGGCGTTGGGTGAGGACACGGTCAGGGGCGGGCAGACGGTCTTCCACGGGGTCAGGATGTGGAGCCAACTGGTGCGGGTGGGCGTGCTGGTGGTGGCGGCGTTGACCCTGGCGGTGCCGGCCGTGAACGTGTCCCGCGCGCATTCCGGCTACGACCTCTACGCGGTGTCCATGCTCATGCTGGCCGAAGCGAAGCTCGCCTTCGGCTACGAGGCGGACGCCGGGCAGGAAGTGCGGCTTGAGAACGGCGGGACGGTGGTGGCCAGGATCGGGGACATCGCCGCCCACGGCCCGTGGCGGGCGTTGCGGGAGGACATGCTGCGGACGCTCAACGCCGGGATGTGGCTGGGCGCGAAGCTCGGCGCCGGCGTCGTGCTCGGGATGCTGGTCTGGTTCCGCTGGCGCGGCAGCGTGCTCAAGCGGCGAAGACGGGTGCGCGGCGCGGAACTGGTCACCGCGGCGCAACTGGGCCGGCGGATCGACCCCCTGCCCGCGCGTGCGTTCCGAAGGGTGGCCGGGGGGACTGCCCCGTACCGCATCGCGGGCGTGCCCTACCCCGAGCGCGCGGAGACCCAGCACACCATCGTCTCGGGCACGACCGGCTCCGGCAAGACGGTGCTGATCTCCGACATCGTGCAGCAGATCCGCGATCGCGGCGAGCGCTGCGTCCTCTACGACAAGATGGGCAGCTACACGCAGGCGTTTTTCGATCCGGAGCGCGACGTGCTGCTCAATCCGCTCGATGCCCGCGCGCCGCGCTGGTCGCCGTTCTTCGAGGCGAGGTCTCCCCGGGACTTCGACATGATGGCCGCCGCGCTCATCCCGCAGCAGAAGGACACGGTGGACCCCTTCTGGGTCACCGCCGCGCGGCAGCTTTTCTCCAACGGCGCGGGCGTGCTCTGGCACAAGGGCGAGAAGAGGAACCGGGTGCTGGTGGAGCACCTGCTCAAGACGGACCTCTCGGACCTGGCGAAGGCCATGGAGGGGACCGTCGCGCAGTCCATCGTGGATCCGCAGAACCCGAAGACGGCGTTGTCGGTGCGCGCCATGCTGACGGCCAACATCGGCGCCATGGAGGTCCTGGCGGACCGGGGCCGCGCCTTTTCCATCCGGGAGTGGATATCCCGGGACGGCGACGGCGGTTTCCTGTTCATGACGTCGCGGGGCGACCAGCACGCGAGCCTGCGGGGGCTGATCTCCACCTGGCTTGAAATCGCCGTCAACGCCCTGCTCTCCCTGGAGCAGGACGACGGACGAAGGATCTGGGTGATCCTGGACGAGCTGCCTACCCTTCACCAGGTCCCGAGCCTGCAGCCGGGGCTGGCGGAGAGCCGCCAGTTCGGCGGCTGCTTCGTGCTCGGCGTTCAGGTCGCATCCGCCCTGCGCGACCTGTACGGGAAGAACGGCGCGGAGACGCTTTCGGGATTGTGCGGCACCCGGGTCGTGTTCGCCGCACCGGACCGCGACACCGCGCTCTGGTCCGCCGAGAGCCTGGGCAGGAGCGAGGTGGAGGAGTTCGCCGAGGGCGTGAGCTACGGCGCCGACCCCTACCGGGACGGCGTGACGCTCACCCCGAAGCGGGAGCTGCAGGCGCTGGCGCTGCCGTCGGAGATCATGCGCCTGCCGAACCTCAACGGTTACCTGAAGCTGCCGGGACGCCATCCCGTCGCACGGATTGCGCTGCGGTACGTGAAACGCCGCGGGGTCGCGCCCCGGTTCGTGCCGCAGCGTCCGGAAGGCGGGCCGGACCCGGAGGTCGCACCGTCCGGGCGGGCCTCCGCCCCCGTCCCGGCACGGGACGAGACCGCGTCCGGGGGCGAGCCCGTCCAGCAGGCGATGGCGCTGCGCCAGGGCACCGAAGGGGCTGCCCCGGACGCCCCGGCTGCGGAGCGGGACGGGCCGGCGCCCGTTCCGGACGAGGCGCCGGGAGGCGGCAACGGTGCGGAGAAAGAACCGGATGGCGCCGGCGACGGGAGGGACGAAGAGTCCGGCGGGCCCGGGCGGGCCGGAAAAGGCGGGGCTGCGAAGCCGGTGAACTGGGCCTGATGGTCGTCTCCGTCGGCGCCGTCGCCTCCCCTTCCCAGGGCATCTCGTACTACGAGCGCGACGGCTACTACGCGAAGGACGATCCCGAACACCGGGCCGGGAGCGCCTGGGCGGGCCGCGGCGCGGCGCAACTGGGGCTTGAGGGCGCCGTGGACCCGGACACGTTCCGGTCCGTGCTCGCCGGGCAGGTGCCCGGCGGACCGAGGCTCGGCAAGAGGGAGAAGGACGGCGGTGTGTCGCACCGTCCGGGGCGGGACCTCACCTTCTCCGCGCCGAAGTCGGTGTCGCTGGTGGCGCTGGTCGGCGGGGACGAGCGCATCGTGGCGGCCCACGACCGGGCCGTGAAGCGCGCGCTGGACTGGGTGGAGAGGAATGCGGCGGAAACCCGCCTCATGGACCCGGCCACGGGCCGGATGGTGCGGGCGAAGGGCCAGCAAACGGTCGCGGCGACCTTTCGCCACGACACGTCCCGCAACCTCGACCCGCAGCTTCACACCCACGCGGTGCTCGCCAACATGGTCCGGGGGGAGGACGGCAGGTGGCGGACCATGTCGAACGAGCGGCTGTACCGCAGCCAGAAACTCATCGGCATGATCTACCGCAACGAACTGGCCGGGGTGCTTTCCAGGCTCGGCTACGGCATCGAGAAGAGCCATGCCGACGGCCGGTTCGAAATCGCCGGGGTGTCCAGGAGGGTCATCGAGGCGTTCTCCACCCGCCGGGCGGAGATCCGGGCGGCGATGGCCGAGCGGGGGCTGGGAGAGACGGACAGGAACCCGAAAATGGCCGAGCGCGCCGCGCTCATGACGCGGGCGCACAAGCGGGACGTGGACAAGGCGGCGCTGCGCGGGCACTGGAAGGAACAGGCCGCGGCGCTGGGGTTCGACCCCGGAAGGCCGATCGCGGCGGCGCGGGAAAGGGAAGAATCGATCGTGTCGGCCGTGGCGGTAACAGGGGAAGAGGAGCGGGAGCCCCCGGCGGCGGAGCCCGGGGAACCCCTGCCGGACGTCGGGCCGGCGCCCGCGGCGGAGCCGCATCCCGAAGAAATCGAGCGCGCGGGCGCCGCGGTGGAATGGGCCGCGGCGCATCTTTCGGAGCGCGAGGCGGTGTTCACCGGAACGGACCTGCTCGCCGCGGCGCTCGCCAGCGGACCCGGCGCGGTGTCCGTGGCGGCCGCCGAGCGCGCCATCGGCGGGCTGGAACGGTCCGGCCGGCTGCACCGGGCGCCGGGACTGGAGGGCGGGGACGGCATGACGACGGACAGGGCGCTGGCGCAGGAAAGCGAGAGCATTGGGTTGATGCGGGGCGGCAGGCAGCGCGGCAAGCGCATCATGCGGGCCTGGGTCGCGCAGGCGAGACTGCACCGCGGCCCGCTGACGGACGGGCAGAAGGCCGCGGTGAAACTGATTCTCTCCTCGAAGGACCGGGTGATCGGCGTGCAGGGCTACGCCGGCACGGGGAAAACCACGATGCTGAGGCGCGCGAAGGCGCTGGCGCAGAAGAAGGGCTACTCGATGATCGGGCTGGCGCCTTCGGCTTCCGCGGTCAAGACGCTGGCCGCCGAGGCCGGCATCGAGAGCGAGACGCTGCAGCGGTTCCTGGCCCGCAACGCCGGCGTCGCCGAGGGGCGGCTGACCCGCAAGGGCGCGAAGGCGCTGCGGGGGAAGTTTGCAAGAACCGTGCTGGTGGTGGACGAGGCGTCGCTGGCCTCCACCGTGCAGATGAGGAACCTGCTGCGCATCGCCAGGGCGGTCCGGTTGCCGCGCGTCGTGCTGGTCGGGGACGAAAAGCAGCTCGACGCGGTGGACGCCGGCAAGGCGTTCGCGCAGCTGCAGCGGATGGGCATGGACACCGCGACCATGGACCGGATCATGCGCCAGAGGAACCCGGAACTGAAGGCGGCGGTGGAGGCGAGCCTGGCGGGCGAGATCGGCAGGGCGTTCGAGAAGCTCGGAGGCAACGTCGCGGAGGTGGAGCCGGACAACATCGCCGGCGCGGTGGCCGCGAGATGGCTGAAACGGTCCCCCGAACTGCGGGAACGAACGGGCGTGATGTCCCCCAGCCACGCGTTGCGCGAGCAGATCAACGCGCACATCCGCGAGCGGCTCGCCCGCGAGGGCGCGATCCGGGGACCGGCGCTGAAGGCCGAGCGGCTGGTGTCGCGCGGCTACACCCGCGCCGAGAAGGGCCTGGCCGGCAACTATGCCGCGGGCGACGTGGTCGCGTTTCACCGTCCGTACAAGCGCCTGGGCGTGGCCAAGGGGGACGAGCGGCGCGTGGCGGACGTGGACCACGAGGCCCTGGCGGTGATTCTGGAGGGCCCGGACGGCAAGCCCGTGCGCTGGGAGCCGGGCCAGGTTGCCGGGTTCAGGGGCGGGAGCGAGGTGTACCGGCCCGAGGAGATCGAGCTGCGCGCCGGGGACCGCATCCGCTGGACGAAGAACGACGCGGGCCTGGGGCTGGTCAACAGCCGCACCGCGGAGGTGGTTTCCGTCGGGGGCGGCAAGGTGGCGTTCCGGCTCGAGGAAGGGCGAACGCTGGAACTGGACGCCGACGACCCGGCGCTGCGCCACCTGGACCACGCCTGGGCCTCCACCGTGCACGCGTTCCAGGGCCGGACGGTGGACCACGTGATCGCGGCGATGGAGTCGGCCCACCCGCACCTGAGCACACAGAAGAGTTTCTATGTCGAGATCAGCCGCGCCCGGGACAGCGCGGAACTGGTGACCGACGATGCGGAGAAGCTCAGGGAGCACCTGGAAACGGCGACGGGCGAGCGGATTTCCGCGCTCGAGGGCATCGGCAGAGGCGAAGCGGAGAAACGGGCGGCCGAAAGAGCGGCCGGCGGCGCGGCGCGGGCCCGGGAGACGCTGCCCGGACCGCCCGGGGCAGGCGGGACCGCGCCCGTTCCGGACAAGGGCATCGGGGCGCAGGGGATCGGCGATCGCGCCGCCGCGCCGCTCGAACGGCAGGTGGAGCTTGAGCTGTAGCGCAGGCGAATGGCGATGCGGACCAGCGGGTTCGGACAAGCCGGGAGACGCCCGATACATGGGGGTCGGGACGGTCTCCCCGAGAATGGGAGGGACGCCTCCCATCCCGAGGTCCGAGGGCGGAAGGATCGACGTGGGGCCTCCCGGGCCGGCGGCGTCATGGCCCCCGGGGAGGAAGCACCGCTTCACAGGCCGAATCCGGCAGGGCGTATCGTGAAGATCGGCAAGGCGATGCCGGGCGAAATGGTATTCGACGCGAAAGGCGCGCGACAGGGGCGGCCCTGGCTGCGGACTCAGGACGGCGAGCCGCGGTTCCGGCCAACGCTCCGAAGAGCGGCTGGCGTCGTTGAGGGTCGTTCATCGAACTCACCCCGTACTTGCCGACCGCGGAGCGCGCGAGACCGCCGCGGGTCCGCCGGCTAGAGGCCGTAGGAAAATCCGTCCGCTCACCGAAGAGGCTCCCCGGGCCCGAACACGCGATCCATCTCCGCCTGAAACGCCCGGATGTTGTTGATCGGGTCCAGCCACGCGTCGCTTGGCACCCGGTCGGTGAAGTCGCCCTACTCGCCGAAGTGCGCGCTGCAGTCCGCCCGGTTCGCCACGCACCGGTCGAGCCGCTGGACGCGCTCGCGCTCCAGTTCGGTAATGAGTTCCCGCTGCTGCTGTATCGTGAGAAAGGAACCGGCGCAACCGCTCGTCGACGCCAGAACGAGGCACGCAAGAATGGTTCGCATGGTTGTTTCTCCTTTCGTGCACCGGGGGGTGTGATCGACGATTGCATTATACGGCGGGTCGGAGCCGCGCTGCGGCCGGGGCTCGCCGGCCGGCGGCGGACCGTTGGGGGAATGACGGTCGCCGGATTGCGTATACGCCTGCACACCGGGGCCATCGATGCACCGTGAACCGTCGTCGGTCCGGCTTCAAGGTCGTATGGTAGAGTACGGCCATTGCGGGAACCGGAGTGAATCTCCAATGACGGCCGCGGTGGGCCGCGTTGATCCCATGCGCAGTCAGGACCCGGTCCTGGGGCCGGACGACGGCGGTCGTTGGGCGCCCGGGGGCGCCGTTCCCTGGATGGTGGGGCAGAAGACCTGAACCCTGTCCTGGAACCCCCGGGCACCCACTTGCAATGGAGGATGGCGATGACAGGCATCGGTGGGCATGAGATGAGCACTCCGGGCGCCGGCAGGCACGCCAAGGCCTCAACGCGCGGACGCGCGTGCGGCCGGTCGCCCCGGGACGGCAGGCATTCCCGGTGACCGGTCAACTTGAGTTGCCCCTTGAGGTCGCCGCCGAATCCGGGGAGGCACCGACCCGGCTCGGGCCCGAAGCGTCGTTTTTCGCGGGGCTCGGCGCCGGGCTGTTCTTCCTGCTCCTTGCCGCCCTGTACGGCCTCCACCGGCCGCGGGCGGCGTGATCCTCATCCACGGCGAGCGGCGGCGTCAGGGGGCCCGCCTTGAAAAGGGCCGAACAGGCACCCTGCCAAGGGCGCGAATCATTTTCGTTGGACATGCGCCCAAAGGGTGTCGACCGCCGCAACACTAGCAGGAGGAATGGGGCCGCGTGGCGACATCGGTTTCGTACGATTGTCGGGACTGCAGGAAACCGGCCACGGTCATCGGGGGCGGCGGAACCGTCGAGTGCGTGTACTGTCCCGCCTGCGGAATCGCCGTGGACGCCGGGGCGGCTGTCAGGATGCACGACACGCTGCTCGGCCGCTACCGGCTCAGGGCCGCGCGCAAGGCGTCCGGCCCCAAGGGCCGCTGGCTCGGCAACCGGTTCACCGACGGGCGCTGGCCGTTCGTGATGAAAATCGTCGAGTGATGGCGCAGGCGACGGACAGCAACAGCGGTTCCCGTCTGTGCCCGGCCACGGGGGCGGTGCGCAAGCCCGTCGAACCGCCGATCCCATGCGGGCGGACAGCCCGGAATTGAAGCGGTTGCTGTATACCGCTGTCGGTGAGTTGCCATGCTATGAGCATCATCGGGCTGTCCCGTCTCGAACGCAGTCCGAAGGATGGGCTCCCGGGCCTGTGCCGGAAATGCTGGACACCAGGGCTCGGGTCTGGTTTGCTACGGCCACCCATTGACCCGTGCAAACAGGCAGGGAACAGATGCAAGTCACCACCGAAAGCGAGAACGGCGTGCTGATCGCCGAGGCCCGCGGGCGGCTCGACGGCGCCAGCGCGGGCGACTTCGAGCGCGCCGTGCAAGAGGCGGCTGGCGATTTCGGGGGCGCGCTGCTGATCGACTGCGAGAACCTTTCCTACGTCAGCAGCGCCGGGCTTCGTGCGATGCTGTTGATCGCCAAGTCGCTGGCAAGGCGAAACGTGCCCTTCGCGCTGTGCTCGTTGCGGGGTCCCGTTGCGGAAGTCTTCGAGGTGAGCGGATTCGACCGGATCATCTCCACCCATGCTTCCAGGGCCGAGGCGCTCGGAGCCATCGGCGGTTGATCGAACGGCGACTCGAACGGATTCCAGCCGCAGGATATCAAGCCGGGGCTTGCCGGCTGCATCGCGCCGTGGCAAGGACCGAGGTGGCGCAGCCGCGCGGGTTCGCGGCGGGGACAGGCGGCAGGCCGAAGTGCAAGAATCGAACGCCGTGGAGGGGAGCGGGCGCATCCCGGTCAGGACCGCTCAATTATCGTGTAGGGTAGGTAGCCGGAGATAATTGGAACAGGAACGTCCGGTCATGGGCGTGTTCGCCGGATTGAACTTCATTCTTGGAGCCGGGTTGTGTTTCCTGGGTTTCAGGCTGTTGTTCGCCGGGGGGTGGAAGGACAAGTTGATGGGCCTGGTGATCGCCGCCGCGGGCGTGGGGCTTGCGATCGGCGGGGCGATGATGCTCGTCGGACAGGACCTGTGAACGCGCGGGCCGATACGACTCGGGGTGCCACAGGGCAAGCTGCGGCAGGTTGCGCCGTCGTCGCGCCACGGGGTAGGCTGCGGCGCGTTTTGTGCGCACGGGACGGTCCATGAGCGTGATGTTCAATGTGATCCTGGGCATCGCCGTGGCGGTGCTGGGCGTGTTGCTCGTTTGCGAGCGCCGGTACGGGCAGGTCCTCGTCGGCGCGGCGTGCCTGACCGTGGGCGCGTACCTGGCCATCGACGGGCTGGTCACGATCAATGGGCTCCTGCACTGATGAGACCGGCGGGGGGCGCCCAATCAATCGTTCCGGTCAAATTATTGAGGGGATAGCCCATGAGCGTCCGCTCGAACATTGTCCCTGGACTGCCGCCCGGATCGCGCGGACGCGCTGACAGCCGAATCCAGCCGGCCTGCAACGCCTCCCGCACAGCGCATCAGTCACTCCGGGCATCGTTTTTGCAGGGATCGTGTATTTTCTCAGCAGCGTTTTCGGGGTTGACTACTGATGGGCAGGAAAGGAGAGAAAATGAACAGAACGATACTTTATCTAACCGTTCTGGCCGCGCCGTTCGCGAACGGTCAGGAAATCGACTTCGGCGACGATTCGGGCAATTACCCCAACGATGGCGAGTGCGATGATCCCCGCTTCGAGGGACCGGGCGCGTACACGAGCCCGCTGGACGAGGACGTGTTACGCGACGCGAGCGATTGCCTGGCGCTATTCGACGGCGGACAGGTCTGGCTCGTGGGCGAGGGTCCGGCGCTGTTCGGCGCGCTGGCCATCGGAGAGGACCTGGGTTATGGCGGGATCGTAAGCACCGCAACGCAGCGCGATGCGGACGCCGGCGCCCTGAGTGAGTGCGGATCGGTCGATTCGGATTGCGAGATTGTGGCTCGCTTTGGGGCCGATACGTGCATTGCGGTCGCCAGAGACGACGAGGCCGGCTGGATCGGCTGGGCAACCGGGCCGGATTCTCAGGAAACGAACGACGCGGCCATCAGCGAGTGCATGGCTGGCGGTGGCTCCAGTTGCGCCGTTGGGGACTTCGCCTGCAACGGCGCGACCGCCGGCGTTGCCGCCACCGATAGTGCCGAGCGCACCCGCTTCGCGTACGCCATTGGCGAAACTGGAGCCACGGATGATCAGTTCGACGTGTGCACCTTCGAGGACACCATCTTTGTTTACTGGTGCTGGTCAGAACTGCAAAGCCATCCGGGCTGCTTTTTATGGGTTGACGAGTGGATGGAACTTCGGGATGCGATGGCGACTTGGACCGGCCAATGCGTAGACGGGAAGACCAACGGCAACGGAACCCTCGTTTGGACGATTTCTGTGGGTCCGTACAACTTTACGGGCGGGTTTGTAGACGGCAAGAAAAACGGACACTGGGTGGAACGGAGAAGCTCTTTGAGTAGCACTTTCACATCGGAAGGTGCTTACGTTGACAGCCGGCGACATGGGCGTTGGGTTACTCGCTATGCAGACGGTAGCGGTCTTGAAGTAATCTACGAGAATGGAGAGGCTGTAGAATCGGAACGATTCTGAGCACTTCGGCACCTTGCTACAAAACCCCACTCGTTAAGCCGCATGATGTCGCGCGAGGTGGCAAACCCTTTCGCGCTGAGCGCCGCGCGCATCATCCCGAACGCCCGGTCCCGCTATCCTTCGGTCCGCTCGTCGAATCCGATGCCGTCGCGAACGTAGGGCCTGGTGTTGCCCCACCGCCGCCACTCGGCACTGTCCACGGGAAACAGGACCTTGTCGCGCTGCTCCCGCGTGAGCGAGTTCAGGAACTCCGTTGCGGCCTGCATCAGCGTCGCATTGGATTCGACCTCGGGGCCGCCGACGGAGTAGAGGCCCTGCACGGGCGATCCGTCGGTGGTCACCCCGACGAACGGCTCGCCGGCCGCGTCGATCACGGGCTGGCTTTGTTCCGGACTGCCCCTGAACGCGGACTGGAATTCCTGTCCGGGGGCGATGGCACTGAAGCACGCCGCCGCGACGCTCACGCAGAAGGATTTTCTCCGGTTCGTCCGGAAACTCCTCGACATTGATGCTCTTGCCGAGCGCGCGTCACTTTGCCCTGCCCGGCCGGCCGGCCGGTCAATTGGACGCCGTTTCGTCTTCCCCGAGATCCTCCGTGTAGAGAAACCCGTCGGCCGGCCGCTCGATGGTGCGAACGTAGAGTTGCTCGGACTGGCGCCGTGCGGGCATGCCCGTGACTACCAGCCAGTCGCCGGGCTGAAGTGTGGAGCGGGAAAAACCGTCCTCGACCAGTTCCCAACGGTCGTCCAGCAGTAGGCGCCACTCCTCGGTCTCTCCGGCATCGTTGACGACGTTGGCGGTGACATACGGGTGCGGGTTGATGAACCTGAATTCCTTCACCAGCGCTTCCACGGTGATGTAATTGTCAGGGTTGTAGTCCGCATCGATCGCATGATGTGCGCCGGCGATTCCCGCGTGCGCCATCAATCCGGAAGCCAGCGCAGCCAAGGCCATACGATTCAGTTTCACTGTGTTTCCTCCAAACCCTCTTTCAGGTTCCTCATGCCGGATCCATTTCTGCGGAATGCCACATTACGGCATGGTTACGGCTTAATTGAAGCGCATTCAACCCAGCGTTCGGCGTCCATCGTACACCGGGTACGCCCGCTCAAGCGTCCGGATCGTCAGCGTACAACAAAACGGTTTGTCGAGTCTTCGAAACATCCGGATGGCAAGTCCACGCCAATGTGCAGGCCAGGATCCTTGGGCTTCAGTGTTACGTTCACACCATGCAGCTTGGCAACCACCGCCACCACGCTCAAACCCAAGGCCGTTGCCCTCCGAGTCTGCGTGCGTCCTCCGGGATGCCCGGCCCGGAATCGGACACAAGGATTCGGGGACCTCTGTCGCTGCCCTCGATACCCACGGTCACGGTTCCTCCGGACGGCGTGTACCTGACCGCGTTGTCGGCCCGATTGGAGACGGCCCGGGAAATCAGGTCCTGATCCCCGACGAACTCCCGCTAGCCGTTCAACTGGCTGCAGAGGGTGATGCCCTTCTCGGCGGCCACGGGCCAATAGAACTCCACGATGTCGGTAATGACGTGATGCAGGTTCATCGGCTCGAAATCCCGGGGGTGGGCCCCGGGTCGATCCGGTCCATCATCTCGTTCAGCTTGACGGTCAGGCGGTCGAATTTGTCGTTCGTGTCGTCGACCGGCATGCGGCTGGCGAGGTTTCCGCGCCGGATCTCCCGGCTCGTCCCGGTGAGTGTTCTCAGCCGGGACGCGATGTTTTTCGACATCGGCAGGCTGCCTCCGACGCCGAGCCTCAGCATCAGGACGAACCTCCACAGCAGCACGGTGACCAGGATTTTCTCCAGTACGTGCATTGGGCCGATGTCGGTGCCACCGCCAGCCCGTCGTTTCCGTGCGCCAAATGGTCTGTGACATGCCCGGCCCGGCCTCCGCACGCCCCTTCATCACGTAGCGGACAACGTTTTGGTCCTTCTCGATGAGGAGTATTCTCATTTCAGTGTACCCGGTCCGGTTAACGGGCAATCTGCAGGTCGACCATCCTTCAGGTTAGCGCCACTCGAGCTATGGCAACTTTTCGAGCGCATCAAGAAGTTTTCGTAGTCTTGCCGAGAGGTTTCCGAATGGTGCCAAGACTATGATGTTCTTCAATGCTTGTGTACAAACGCGCTTGAAGATGATGTCATTTGCTTCGGGATCTTCGATCCGGTCAACCACCCGCAACCTGAAGGGGAACACGATGAACAAAGCAGTCGTCACGGGCCTGGCCATACTCTTTGGCCTATCCGCGGGCCAGACAATCTCCGCCCAAGACCTAATCGTCACCAACGCGCGGGTCATCGTCGGCAACGGGCAGGTCATCCCGAACGGCTTTGTGGCAGTCCGAAGGGGAAGGATTGCAGCCGTCTCCGAAGGCTCCCCGACCGAGCCGGACCTGCCGGTGGTGGATGCGAGCGGCCTGTCGGTCATGCCGGGATTCATCGACGCGCATCGCCAGGTCATCCTCGGCGACCCCGGCGAGTGGATGGAAGACGCCGCGGAACACATGCAGGCGTACCTGGAGGCCGGGTTCACAACCGTCCTGTCGGCGGGCGATCCCACCGAACCGATTCTGGAGCTGCGCGACCGGATCGATTCTCGCGAGATCACCGGGCCCCGCCTCCTTGTGTCGGGACCTGTCGTTCTCGATCGTGACGAAGCCGGGGACGCCGCCGAGGCGGCGGTTCGCGAGGCGGTGCTGGAAATGACGCTGACCGCCGCCGACGCGATTGCGGCGGACATGCGCGGGGCGCCCGGGCGGCAGGTTGCCCATTTGCTGGCCGTTGCGCGGGACGAGGCCGATCGGCAGGGGCTTCTCACCCTGACGCATGTTCGGGATGTGGACGATGTCATGGAAGCCGTTGAGGGGGGGAGCGGTTACCTGACCGGCACCCCGCAATCCGGCGGACTGGATGAGGAGGCCGCGCGGCGGATCGTCCAGCTCGGCCGGGACAATGCCGAGTACGGTCTGGTCATGACGTCCACGCTGGGCGTCTACGTGCCGGCGTTCGCCGACCGCAATGCGTACGTCGCGGCAAGCCTGGGAGAGGACAACGTACCTCGTCTCGGCGACCTCACGCCCTACCCGCTTGAGGCGCTCTCAAGCGCGCTCCAGGGCGTTGCGAACGCAAGAATGCTTTGGGACGCCGGCATCATCTATGGATTCGGAACGGCTACGCCGTTTCCACCGGCCGATGCGCTTCGCCACGAACTCATTCCGCTCAGGCTGGCTTTCTCGAACCGCGACATCGTGCGCATGCTCACGAGATCGGGCGCTTACGCCGTTCGCCGCGACGACGCACTGGGTACGCTGGAACTGGGAAAGATCGCGGACCTGGTCATCGTCGACGGGAACCCGCTGACGGACCTCGACGCGCTCTTTCGCATCGTGGCGGTGATCCGGACGGGACAGTTGGTGGTCGACAATCGATGAACCCATACCTCAGGAGAATAGAACCATGACAATTCATCCGGCGAAGATTGCACGCGCCATTGCCTGGCCGACGCTGCTGGCCCTGGTGGCATCCCTTGCATGGTCTCAGGATGCACCGCAGGTGCGGAAAGAGTACCTCATCGACGAATACGGCGAGCTGCGCGCCTTCTCCCGCGCGGTGGCCACCACGGGCGGCACGATCGTATGGGTGGCCGGACATACGACGCTGACGGACGCGGACGGGAACGACATTTCGGGCGACTTCGAGGCCCAGACGCATGAACTGTTCCGTCTGATCCGCCTGCGGCTGGAACATTTCGGGGGTACGCTGTCGGACATTGTGACCATGACCGTCTACATCCAGGATGTGCGGGACGGCGACCGGTTCGTGGAGATTCGCAGCCAGTACTTCGACGAGGGCCGTTATCCTTCCAGCGCCCTGATCACCGTGGTGGGCTTCGCGCGCCCGGGCACCATGATCGAGATCAAGCCCACGGCCGTGGTCGGGACGGAGATCGAGTAGTGCGGGAGGCCTGCAAATGAAACCCGGACGAGGAAACAGCGGACAACCGTTTGATCGGCGCCGACCCGCGGCAAGTCCACGTATGCGGTCACTCCTCCATCGTGCACCATCATGCGTTCCATGCGCTTTTCCGGCCCCGGACTCTCACTTGGCATGTCGCGGGCGGCGTCGGCGCGGGGTGTTCATCGTCCGTGCCATCAGTTTCGAGGCCGCGTCGGCGGCAGTGTCTGGCCGAACGGTCCGGCAATGAACAGAGAATCCAGCCCGCCGGAGGTTTGGCCGCCCCGGCACCGGGGCCGTCCGTCGATTTAGCTGATTGGTAATCGGGGCGTGGCGGGTAACGGCGTTCTACTTGGGCTAGAATATGGTCAAAATTTGAGAAGCACATGCTAAGTGAACGATGTTGCTGGGCCTGTCATGGAATACCTTATTAGTAGTGCTCACTCGCCACTGGGCCGCGCCGTCATGAAACTACTTACAATCTTCGCGGCGGCATTGCCGCTCGTCGGATGTGGGGGCACTCTGGCAACCATTCCCTACTCCGTCGCACTGGCGGAGCAGACGTAAGCGGTTTACCCGACCCATTAAGAGAGGAAAAAAAGAGAGAATGAATATTCTGACCTACACCGCGCGATTCCTCGCTTTCGTGTTAATTCAATTTGTTGCGCTCTCGACGCTGACGCTCATCACGATCGGACCGCCGATAGTGATCTACGAATTTTTCCCCAATCTCTTGGGGTTCATGCGAAACTGGACAAATGAAGTAGCACTCTTCGAGCGTATTATCGGCGACATTGGATTTGTCGCACTCGTAGGCGCGCTAGGTATCGCCCCCTACCTGTTTAACAAGGCGGCTGATCTTGTTCCCACAGCACTCCGGTTGATCGGCATCGAATACCTCGCGATAACTCGCGATGATTGGTTGCTATCAAAGTCAACGTCCAGCGCCTTGGCTACAGTAGGCGAATTGCTAGCGCGGCGACGCCAAGGAATCGCGAATACCATTAGAGCTAGTTTCAGTCTACTCGTTTCTTTTGCGCTGCTAAGTGTCGCCCTGTCTTGGGCAAGCTTGCTCGTCTCTCCCAGATCGGTTGATGCGACGATACGTATAGACGGAGAAGTAATGCTTCAGTCAGTAGTCGAGGGATCCGAAATAGAATTCAATTGTATAAACGGTTCCGTACCATGCGGTGAATTTATCGTCGTCAGTCCCAGAAACAACCCCCAATAAGGTTGATGCCTAATCAGCACAATCAGCACGGGGGCGCGCGTGCCTTGAGGAACTCGTACGCCGACATCAGACTCCCGAGCCCGGTGCCGACGACAACGAAGGCGTGTTCCTCCCGGGTGTCGGCCACGACAACCGCTAGGGAACGCCATCAGCCGTCCCATAACGATTGCGCCGCGTTGGCGACCTATTGCGTGTTGCGGTTGGAAACGGAGTAGTCGCCGATGCCACCCGATCCGGCCCATTCGGGGCGGAGCAGCGCATAAGGAGGCGGGGATTGAGCGCACGCGGATCAGATGGGTCCTGGCGTGTTGGCGGCCAGGAGGCTGCTGCCCACACAGATGGGCGATGAGCGCCCGAACGGAGCCCCGCGCCAAGTTTAGTCCCCTGATTTCAGTTATCGGAACTTTGTTCGGGCTGTATTCAGCGAGCATCGGTAGAACACAGCGCACCACAATCAGCCAGAGGAGCGTGATTCATATGAGTGGCGAGGACACGCTTAAGGATTTGCAGTAGCAGAAACTGTCTCCATAGGCGTGCGGCTCCTGTTGAAATAGACTTCAATCGGTCCATTCCTAGACGGAGAATAGTGCAGCCCTGATAGGGGAAATCGCATGATCGCGCACGGCCGAAGCCAGATAGAGAGCGATGTTTTCATGGTGAACTACGCCGACAAACAGGAAAACGACCAGGTAGCCGACGACAATGGCCTTGACGCGGTTTTGTGTACTACCGAAGAAACCGACAATCTCCGGAAACGCGTGCAAGCTCATGTTTGGATGTTCGCCGAGAAGCCGCCATGGCGAAGGGCCGAAGTTCCTATTGTTCGACATCAATCGCAGCCAGCCACGCAACGTCGGGATTCGATCTCGCCGTTCACCCAGACCGTCTCGCGCACTTCTCCGTCCACGGTTCCAAAAGTCGCCGTCCCGTCTAGCTCGCCGTTCACGTAGGGCCATTCTTCCCAGCCACCGTCAGACCGGTTCACAATCTGCGTACCGTGACGCATGTCATTCACATAGGGAGTTTGGGTTTCAACCACTAAACCGTCGTCGCCAGTCCAGATATCTGTCTCTATGCCGTGACGCATGCCGTTCACGTAGGGGGTCTCTGTCACGTTACCGTTGTTGCGGCGAACAGTCTGCGTGCCGTGTTCCACGCCGTTCACGTAGGGGACTTCATACCGAGTCTCGTTGATATACCAAATGTTCGTCCCGTGCAGCACGCCGTTAACAAAGGACGTTTGCCCTACCCTGCCATCCGCATAACGGGTGAAGCTAGTTCCGTGTTCCACGCCGTTCACGTAGGGAGTTTCATTCACGGTGCCGTCCGCCGACCGCGAGTTACTCGTCCCATGACGCACGCCGTTCACCCAGGGAGTCTCCCTTACGAAGCCGTCTACCAACCGCAGAACCTGCGTGCCGTGAATCTTGCCGTTAACGTAGGGAATTTGCGCCGTACCTGGCTGGTTTTCGAACCTGCTTCTGTAAAGGCCTGTGCCGGTGCCAAGGCCGTCAGAGCATTGTCCGGACCAGCTATCGATTTCGAGTGCTCCTGGATCTGGGCTCCAGACATAGCAATCCGGCAGGTTGCCAAGTTCCTTCCAGCAGCCTCGTCTCTCCGGGTTATCGGTGCAGATCGAGTCGGCGGTGACGCCCTCCGGCAATGTGGTTGCCTCTTGCCGCTGGGCTTCGGACGCTGTCGACATTGCCTGCTTTGCAGGCGCCTCTACCATCGCAGCATCGCGCCGCCACGCGACCAGCCCCTGCAATAGCAGGTCCGCGCAGTCGGTTGCGTCTCGGCCATCGTAGCGGCCGCCCTCCCAAAACACGATGTTGCTATTACCCGCGCCAATGTTCTCGAAGCGCGAATCGTCGCATTGCCCATCATTTGCATTCGGTCCGCCGTCATCGCCGAAGTCACCCGTTGCGAGCACGATATCGACGCGCGGGTCTACACCGTCGCGCCAGTTGATCAGCCCCTGCAACAACAGGTCCCGGCAGTCGGTTGCGTCTCGGCCGTCGTAGCGTCCGCCCTCCCAAAACACAATGTTGCTGTTGCCCGCGCCAATGTTCTCGAAGCGCGAATCGTCGCATTGCCCGTCGTTGGCGTTCGGCCCCGTGTCATCGCCGAGCGGGTCTTGTGCGAGTGCGGCGCCCGAAAAGATCAATACCACCAGCGCGATTGCTTGCGTTCTCATGGATGCTTCCTCCGTTCCCCCATTAGCGAAGTAGCACGCTGAACATTGGCACGCTCACCGCAAGGATTCCAGCATCGATCAGCGAAATTCGCGCACCGAGTTGGACAATCTGCCATGCGCACACAATGATATCGGTTCTGCATTCTGTCTCCGAGGAGCTACTACCTCGCGTGCATACGCGAAACTGCGGCAGACAATTCTCTATTGCTGCGAGTCTACTCTTCTCGCCGTTTTCGCTCCACAACGTATGCCAGGACGAGATCGGTGATGCGGATACACTGATGTGTGCTGAGGGTATCGGATTGCGTTCGACGATCTGATGGAGCAATTGAGATTGGATGTCGCGACCGTATGCGGTCGCGGTCTTGCCTTTGTTCGTGTGCCCCTTCAGAGTTATCCGGGCGTCAGGGGAGCAGATTGACGCTCCTGGAAGCGGTGGATAAAATCGAATGCTTGAAAGAGCAAGCGCCGAAGGATAGTAGCTTCTCGCGTAGCTTAGCGTCAATTGAGTTTGTTGGAGAACTGCCGCAGATGTCGGGCGTAGGCCAATCTCTAGCGAGCTGTCCTAACAGCGATCAAGCGGTACTGCGTTCAGAAGAACCGCAGTGCTTAAGCCCTTAGTCGAATGAGCGGGACCGATTGGACCAAGTTCGCGATCTGGGCGTCCGGCGTGTGCGAACGGTATAGCCGCTGGCGAAAGATGACTTTCCAAGAGCGGGTTGAACGGTACTGTAGAGAATCGAATATCTCTGTCGTCTTTCACGACAACGATAAATTTATGGTAACGATAACTGAGAGCGAATATGGCCATGAGCAGGTAAAGCGAATTCGCGACCGGCTAAGGCGAACGAGATGGATAAGGAAGCTGGCGTTTGCGCGGTCTTGACAAGCGGTCTGATGGAGTAGTTTGCGAGGAAGGGATGACTTGGACGATGCTCGCGAAAGATGACTGCGGAAATGCTAGGTGGCTCAACTATTCGTTCGGCGGCTATCCCGAAGACTTTGATTGTCCCGCGATTCGGATCTGTGCGATTTCTCTGCTCAGGCAGAAGGTCTCGTAGAAAGTCATCAACGTCGTGCTCGGTACGTTGGTTGAACCCGCAGCGTCGCAGACCGGGTGCGCACTAACGATACTTGGCAAGCGGCAGCGCGGTTGGGTGGGACGCATGTACACGGTCGGCGGGTACGCCGCTAGGAGCATTTGACGTCGGTGATCGAGAAACTGAGGAAGATATGACGAAGACCTCCGCCCACGACAGATGCGAGGGGAGGGTTCACGTTCGCCCCGTCCCGAAGGTTGTACACCATAGGGGAGATGCGCCCGAATGGTAGCAAAGGAGAACTATACGGCTGGCTTGACACTCGCATTGTTGTTCGCCACAGCGTCGGCGGACGCTCAGACGGTCAGTTTCGATCTGAATACGCAGACGAAACGGTCCCGTAGCGCCATCTGCCATCCGCAGGGAACGATGTACTACGATCGTGTGACGCGCCCCGTTGGGGACGAGGAGCCACTTAGAGCTTGTCTGGAGAAAAATGGACGCCTGCCCGTGATCTACCAAGCGTACGGTAACCTGCTGTTGGCCTGCGCCCGGGAACCTGCGGGCGAGAACTGTAGTCAGCTCGAGGAGTCAAAAACGCGGACGACGCTGGTCGAACGCGATACGAAGACGTTCGCTGGTTTCAAAGTTAGTCCTGGTATCGCTGCCATTACGTTCAGCGACCCGAAAATCGAAGACGTACAGATCGTCGATGGGAAGGTCGTCGTGGGCGACCGTCGCAATACGATAACCACGGTTGTTCTAGAATCGCACAGATTCTTTACGCCCGAATCGCGTCCGAATTTGGGATATGGTCCCTTTTTGGTTGTACCGATGGGCGTCGGGGAGAGTTCGAAGCGGATACCAATGTTCGGGCTTGGATTCATGGTGGGGTTCAAGCAGGCGGACTCTTCGAGCAGTTGGAACGTAGGTTTAGGCGTTGTTGTCGATACGGACGCACTAGAATTGCGTGAAGGACTAAAGGACGGCATTCGAACGGCGGAGACGAGGGTCGATAGTCTAACCCGGAAGGTCGATTCGAAGGGCTGGATGGTACTCGTATCGGCGTCCTGGTAGTCAGAAACGAGAAGAGCCATCTGCGGGACAGCAAATGGAACTCAAGTTCCGGCCCTCATTGCTGTTGCATACTTGGATAGTATTGTCGTCTTTGTAGGCTTCCGGCGGTTCCGACTCGCGGGCGTCGGCCAGAGAATAGAAGTGGTCCCCAAAATTCGGACAGGGTTGTAAGATGGTATTTGCGCTGATGAGAGGACCCTACGAGGATGGCGAAGCGACGCAATTTTTCACCTGATTTCAAGGCCCGGGTGGCCTTGGCGGCGATCCGGGGCGACGGCACGACCGCCGAGCTGGCGACGCGGTACCAGGTGCATCCGAGCATGAGCGACCCGAGCCACGCGATCCGTCTCGGCACTCACCGCTCGATCACGAGGAAGATTAGCCCAAGCGCAGGTAGACCTCGGTTTCTGCGTCGTGCCGTTCCATCAGCATGCGAACCCACAGGCCCGTCGAGTGGGTCACGAACTCGACGGCCGAGGTGTGGGTGAGCCGCAGATGAACCGAGTGCCCGGTCTCCACGCGGACCAAGAAATACCATCGCTTATGGCGTATCTGCGAGATTTCCCTGGCGGTGACAGGCACCGTGATGGCGCGCTGCCCTGCCCACTTCACGGCACCGGGAACGCGTCCCGCGGGATCACAACGTATCCGACAGGAACCGCGGAACCGGACCGAATGATGGTCTGCCTTGCGGTGCCCGTGACGGGGTCGTAAACCCAGGCGCGCTCAAAGCCGGTCAAGGGCTTGTGGGCACCCGTGACCAGCGGCCGCAAACGGTTGCACTCTTCCTGGCGCGGCTTGTCCCAATATTCTAGGCCGGGGCGCAGGTTTCGCAGGTCGTAGTCGTTGCAGAACAGCTCGTTATGGTAGCGATCGTACGCGCGCAGCTTCTCGTGCAGTTCCGGAAACAGCGCCTCGGGAAACAGCACCGCGCAGCCCGGCAGCGCGGTCAGCACTGCCGCCGCAACCACCACCCTGATTCGAACTGTCACGTTTCTTCCCTCCGTATTCGGGGCGGGCTGTCCTCGCCCTTCGCACCGGATGATTGTATCAAGTCGAAACCCGCGGCACGGAGCGGGACGTGCCGAGGCGCAGGTCGCAGCCGGCCCTGATGACAATTCGCAAGCCTGCCGTTGCGGACAGACCCCAAGGTCGATGGATTCACGCCCGGCTTGCGACTAATATCACGGTACCTGTTCATTTGGGGGTAAGTGAATGAATATTGCCATCCGTCGCGCCACCGCTCTGGCCACATGCCTGTTCGCAAGTCTCTGGATTCTGTCAACCGTTCTGGCGGAGCCGTATTCCTGGCAGGTCTCGGGCGGTTATGGCGACGTAACCGCGGGAAGCGCGGCAACCACGCAGAATCGGTTGCTGCGCGCCACGTACTATCTTTCGCCCGTCAACGACTCGGTAGGGCCGTACGAACTGGCGCCGTTCCTGAACTGGAGCAGTTACCTGTCGGTCGACGCGGGAAGTACGAAACTGCGGGAAGAAGCGTATCTGGACTACGGCGCGTTGGCGCTGGCCAGTGACGACCCGCCGAGTGTCGTTCCGGTCGGCGTGAACCGCACGTTTTCAGCGTTTCCCTCCGAGTCGGGTTTCGACACGTCCGACTACGCCGTGGAGGGCCGTTACGTCTGGCCCGCGTCGGGCTGGTACGCCGGCGCCCGAGCCCGACGGGGCGACGGCGACGGGGCGCCGCTGCTGTCGTTCTTTCACACGACGACCGAGTCCCGGCGCAGCGCGTTGTTCGCCGGGCTGTATTTCGGGCCGCGCACGGCCGTCGAGGTGGAGCTGGAGTCCGAAACCATGAACGAGGACGTGCGGATGAACGTGCCCGGATTCGATCCGTTGTTCGGGGTGCCGAATGTTTCGAACGTTGGGGGCGCGGCGCTCATCGTGGACTACGAGTACGGCCTCGTCACGGACGTGGAGAGGGACAACGCGGCGATCTCGGTGCGCCACGTGGGCTACCTGGGCGGCTCCACGTTCGAGTTCTCCGCGAGCGCGCGCGCGAGCCGCACGGAGGTTGGGTTCTCGCTGCAGACGCCGCCGGCGCTGGTCGGGTGGGGCAATTTTTCCGATTGGCCTGTCGGACTCCCCGCCGGGCCCTTCCCGGCGTTTGCGCCCGTCCAGAATTTTCCCTCCGAGCGTGAGCGCGAGGTCAGCGTTTCAGGCGCATTGTTTCCGGTCCAGTCCCTGGGCGTGCGGCTGAGCGCGTCGACAACGGACCACGATGCTTATGGAACCAGCGACCGGGTGGGCCTGTCGGCCAATTGGTTCTTCGTTCGAAACGCGGCGCTCGGGATCGAACTGAACCGCCACCGTATCGCGCGCGGCTACGCGCCCGATACCCGCGCCATGGATTCGGTCAGCGTGCGGGTGCTCGGCCGGTTCTGAAGCGACCCGCCCCTGGAAGGAAGGGTGAGGATGATCCGGTCGAAACCGCTGACCCGGAAGACCTCCGAAGCGGGGTTCTGTGACGAGCCGGGCGAATCGAACCGGGCGCGACTTTTCCCACCGGTGGGGCGATACTGGAGTTCGTGCGCCTGAAAGGGAGCGAGATCTGTCATGAAGGTCAACAGCCGCGTGCGCGACGGGGTAATGATCGTGTCGGTGAGCGGTCGCGTGCTGCTGCCGCGCACGGACGTATTCGCCGCGTGGGTCAAGTCGGAGGTCGGCGAGCGCCTGGACGGGGCGGTGGTCCTGGAGTGCGCGCGCATGACGTACATCAACTCGGCCGGGTTCAGGGAGATCCTGATGCTGGCCCGGCGCATGGGCGAGCACGGCGGGCGGCTGGCGCTGTGCGGGTTGTCGCCGCAGATCCGGCGCACGTTCGAGGTGGTGGGTTTCGACCGGGTGCTGGACATCTGCGAAACCCTCGAGGACGCGCTCAAGGCGGTGTCGGACCCTTCGGCAACGGACGAGGTTTGCAATACCTGAGCGGCTGGCTCGGCTCCATGCCGCAGCACTGCTTTTGACCGTCCTGGCCGGTCGCCATACACTAGGGCGAGCCGCCGGTGTCCGCGCGGGTCGATGCGAATCACCACTCCTTCCGTCTGCGCGCTGGGCATCATGGCGCCCGACGCCGGCGGCACAACTCCCTGCTTCGACGCTTTGGTACGATCGAAACAATGGCCGCACATCTGGCCTGGGGGCAACCGGGTTTTGCGTCCACCGGCAGGCGGGCTGCCTGTTTCGATCCGCGCCCCCGTGATGGAAGGACAGCAGCTCACCGCAAGGATTCAATCAAGGCGGTGTCGAACCGGTCGGCAACGGACGAGGTTGGCAATGCTTGAACGACCGATGCGGCTGCACGCAGCAGCACTGCTTTTGACCGTCCGCGTCGGCTCCCATACACTGGCGAAAGGCGCCTGGTCGCTCTTGAGCGAAGGGTCAGAGGGAGTCATGGTCAAACTGTCGGAACGAACAAGGTGAATACGGAGGAGAAGTTCAGATTCAGGTACTCGACGGAAGATTTATCCGACGAAATTTCAGAGTCTGCGGTGTTCATTGTCCACCAATAATGCGCCAGTTGATACAAGCCGCCATTCTGTTGAGCGTGTGCGTTACTTTCTCCGGTTGCTGGATATTCCTTCCAGGTCCGCAGGAACGCTTGGCCATTGCCGCTAGGCACGGAGGGGAAGCAGGCTTTCGAAGGGAGCTTGATAAATACAGAATGTATTTGAATTTACGTTGTTGTGGGCACGGCAGACTGGACTCCCTGGAGTGGGCTATCGAGCACGACAGGCGCACCAGGCGCGACGACCCCGATGTTGTGCGAGCCATCGAGGTATTAATAGCCGCGGGGGCAGACGTCAATGGCGGATCTCTACACCGGGCCGCGTTCGCCAACAGTATTGCCGCGACGACTGCGCTGATCGGCGCGGGCGCCGACGTTAATGCTATGGAATCGGGCACAGATCAAACACCGCTGGACAGGGCGGTCGAGGGATGCCTCCGAGGATTCACCGATGGAACGAACCAGCGCTCCGACGTGGCAGTTGCAGCAACTATCGCCGAGGCTGGAGGGCGTCTGAACGTACCGGTGAGCTTTGAGCAAACTCACACCATAAGGTGGGTCCGGACCGACTCATGGGACGAGGCCCCGGTAGGAGCAGCGATAGAGGGTTGTTATCCGAAGGAGGTTCGGTGGGCGACACGCTGTAGCTCACCCACCGACCCAGTGTTTGCAATGCCACGCGTAGTGGGGTGTAGTCGGGAAAACAAACTTGCTGCATTGACGCTGACCGCATCGCGGAGCAGCGACAGGCAGGAACTGCTGAAGACGGCCGACGGCGTGAGTCTCTACGGAGTTGTTCGGCTGGTGCAACGTGATGCCGCAACCTGCCACGTCGATCTTGAAGAAGAGTGGATCCCTCCCGAAACCATGCAAAAATTCGATGAGTCCCTGGAGGGACAACCGTTCCACCTCTGGGAAGTGATTTTTTCCGTCTCAAATGGATCGAATCGTGAGATCGAGTATTTGAATGCGCATTCTCACATCGATCCATCTTGGTCAGGATGTACGGAGTTGAGGCCGCATTATGAGCTGGAAGGCAACTACTCTGGCGCAGAAGTAGAGTATTGGAGCGCAACCGCGGGCATTCTGCATCCCGGCGGTGCCAGACCCATGCCGCCCGGGCAGACGGAGTCCGAAACCGTTTTGCTAATGGCTCTTCATGGCAATCGCCCACGCTTCTCCGATTGGAACGTAACCTATACGTTTGAAGATCCTGGCAACCCGGTTGGTCAGTAAACGCAACCGGACTATCTCCAGATGGAATCGTTCATCGATTCAGATTGAGGCATTCCTGTTGCGGCGGGCTCCAGCAGGCAAGGGTCCTGCGAGTTACTTGATGGACGCAGTAACTGCTGAATGAGCGAGACTATCGATTGGCTGCGGGAACCGGCATCGTGGCACGGACGAACAAGCCAATCGCTACAGCGCCGGCGTAGTGGCTGCAGTGGCGAGGACTACCGCCGCTTTGGCGCTGATCGTCTGGAACTCGTCTTTGGCGAGCTCCATCGATTGTTGCGTCGAGCCGTTGCGCGCGATCACGGCCTTCGCGAAGCGAAGGAGCGGCGCATCGGCTCGCGTACAGAGGTTGTTCCGCACGGGACGTAGTGGTCGGTCCCGTTGTAAAGACCGGCAGCGCCGAGCACTGCAAGAAATGCTTGATCACCGATCAATCCACGCTCGCGTATTGCCATGTCGCAATCCGGGAGGCTGGCGCTGTGCGGGTTGTCGCCGCAGCGCTGCTTTTGACCGTCCGGGTCGCCCCTAATGCACTGGCGCAAGCCGCCGGTGCCCGCGCGGGTTGATGCGAGTCGTTGCTCCCTCCGTCGACGCGTCGGGCTCTCGTGGCGCCCGACGCTGGCGGCACCTCCCTCCTCCGACGCGTTTGTCCGATCGAAACGATGGCAGCGCACCCGGCGGATGATCGGGACCGGATTCTCGGACGCCGCGTCGTCGCGCGCTACGGATTTGACTTCACCGCTACCGCCAGGCTCTGCGAAGCCGCCAGGAAGGTCCGACTATGTTTCAGTCGGCGCCTGTCTGATCGCGTGTCAATGCCTCGCAAACGCGACGATATCGATCGGCTCCGTCCCGCCGATTCTGGCAGCGCTGGATGCGGTCGGGTGGAGTCGGCAACGATGTGCGACGGTAAACTATCAGATTAGTAGTACTAATACAGTGCACTAACTATTAATATTGTAGTGCATGCACTACAGAGGACAAGGCGCGCGGCAGCTGACCCACGCAATCGGCGGACGTTGTGTACCGTTACTGGCTGAACGTTTCATATGAACGCGTCCGTTTTTTCGGTTTGGGGCGGATACTCGGCTTCCGAAGCGCATGACCCCGATATACAGGACATTCTCAAATGCCGGAACCGCGAGAATTTTTTGGCGTTGACCACTCGGGCGAAACTGCGTCAAGGTAGTACGTCTCAACCGTGGACCCAAGCCGGGGACAAGCATATGGCTGTACTGGAGGCCCATGGCCAGAGTACAGAGCGGGTTGCGGACCGGGGGTGGTTTTGGCTGATGCGAAAACGGGGTCCTACTGCAACTGCGGCATCCTGCCTTGGCGCTTCAGCCCCCAGTGCAGCCGATGGGAATTTCGGGTGCGGTCGCGATTCACACTCAGCGAGGTCTTGCCATGTGCGTGTGCGTCCGGCCGCTTCCAGGAAAGGCGGTGTCGAGCCGGTCGGGAACGGAAATTGACAAGCGGAGAGAGGGGCAGCAAAAAAACGCCTTGTGATATGCTGCCCGCGGGGCTGTCCGATGGGTAGGCGAAAATTGCGCGCGGATTCAGTATCAGAACCATAATATCGGTTGGAATCGCGCCCGTCTGCCAAAAATTCAATTGTGTTGAAGCAACGTACCTGCAAGGGAGGCATAGGGTTGTCATGCGTACACTGGTGTTCATTTCGGGATTGGCCGCTGTCGCGGCGTCCGCGCAGGAATCTGCGGTTTCGGGATCGTCGGGGGAGGATGCCGTCATCGAGCAGATCATCGTGACGGCGACCCGGCGCGAGGAGTCCGTCACCGACGTTCCGCTGGCGGTGTCGGCGTATGACGCCGAGCGGATCGAACTCAGCCGCGTGACCGACATCATGGAGTTGATGCGCGTGGCGCCGAGCTTTCACGTCGCCTCCGGCCAGGCGGAATCGGTCGGAGTGACGGCACGGATTCGGGGCGTCGGCACGAACAGCGACAACCCGGGACTGGAGTCTTCCGTCGGGATGTACATCGACGGGGTGTACCGCAACCGCGCCACGGTGGGTTTCACGGAGCTGGGCGCAATCGAGCGCATCGAGGTACTGCGCGGGCCGCAGGGTACGCTGTTCGGGCGCAACAGCTCGGCCGGGGTGGTCAGCATCATCACCGCTCTGCCGGACCCCGAGGGATCGGGCTACGCCGACATCAGCATCGGCTCCTACGGCACGAACCGGGTCGAGGCCGGCGTCAGCGGCGGCATCGGGCAGGATACCTCGGCACGGCTGGACGCAGTGTTCTTCCAGCGCGACGGGTTTCTGGAGGACCTCAACTACGATCGCAGTTTCAACAACCGCGATCGCACGTTCCTTCGCGGGCAGCTTGTTTTCGAGCCCTCCGACACAGTGCGCCTGCGGCTGATCGGCGACTACAGCGACCGCGGGGAAAACTGCTGTGCGGCGGTGGGCCTGATCGAGGGACCCACCGCGCCGGTGGTCAATCGGATCGCCCGGGCCGGGAATCCGGATACGGTGGGTATCGCCTTCGATCCTTATGCCCGCGGAGCCACCGTCACGGAGACGTCCGGTTACTACCAGGCCGTCGAGGAAGGCGGGGTGTCGCTGGAGATCGACGCGGACCTGCCGTTCGCCCGCTTGGTGAGCGTGACCGCGAAGCGGGACTGGGAAACGGCTCGCGAGCAGGACATCGACTTTTCCGCGATGGACATCGGCGAAAGGCCGCTCGGCGAATACAAACTGGGATTCGAGACGTTCAGCCAGGAACTTCGGTTCAGCGGCCGGAACGGTCCGCTGGACTGGCTGGTGGGCGCGTACTTTGCCGACGAGCGGCTGCCGTACGAGGATGCGCTCGATTTCGGGGTGCACTACAGCCCGTACGCAAACGGCATCGCCGCCCAGGCCGCGGCCGGGATCGGCGCCGGATTCGACGGATTCCGCCAGCTTGCACAGATCGATGCGCTGGAGGCCGGGGCGGCCGGAATCGCCCAGGGTGCCGCGGGATTGTCCGCCGGGCTGGCGGGTCTGTCTGCGGGTCTGGCGCCACTGGGCGCCGCGTTCGCGCAGTTCGCACCGCATCTGCCGCCGGGATATCCGTTGCCTGTGGTGCCGACAGTTCCGGCGGCGCCGACGCTGTCGGGCACGTTGCCGTCTTTTCCCGGCTTCGAGTACGGCAACTGGCTGGCGAATGGCGGGTATGAAGGCATTTCAGGAGCCGGCTTCCACGGTAATGGCGTGCGCGATTCGTTCGAGCAGGAATCGCGTTCCTGGGCGCTGTTCACCCACAATACGGTGGAACTGCAGAACGATTTCGAACTGACGCTGGGCTTGCGCTACACGGTTGAAGACAAGTCCATGACGGCGAATCTTCGCTCCACCGACCAGGTTTGCCTGCCTTTCAGCCAACGGTTTCTGGGTTCGCTGCAAGCGAACCGGGAGTACCTGCAGGGTGTAGGCGCCTATGCGCAGGCACTCGGGACTTATTCGGCACAACTGCGGGGACTGTCGGTGCCGACGGAGGAACTGAAGGACTTCGCTGCCAGCCTCACCCACGAACCCAGCTTTTTGCCGCCGGAACTCGCTGCCATGCTTCCGCCGGGATTGCCCGAGCAGCTTCACGGGCTGATTGACGGAGCGGAGCAACTCGATCGGGCCGCGCACGGCATTCTGGCCGGAGCGGACCAGTTGCTTCCGGGACTGCCCCAGGTGGCGGCCGGCGGCCACCAACTTCTGACCGACCCCGCCCTGGTCGGGGGCCTGGGCGCCATGGTCGCGCTGGGTTGTACGCCCTTTACGGACCCTTCGCTGGACGGGGCTTACGCAGGCGCACTGGATGAGAGCGAGACTACCGGGACGCTGCGGATTTCCCGAAACATGGGCGATCACCTGCTGTACGGGGGTTACGCCCGGGGCTACAAGGCAGGCGGATTCAACATGGACCGAACCGGGTTGTCCAGCCCGATCCTGACCGCGTTGGCGGGTACGCCCATCGCACCGTCGATCGATCAATGGATCTTTCTCCCCGAAACCGTCGACTCGTTCGAGCTGGGCGGAAAGTTCAGCCTCGACGACTGGCGCGCGCTGCTCGATGTCAGCGTCTTTCAGGAGGAGTTCGAGGGCTATCAGCTCACGGCGTTCACGGGATTTGCGTTCGAAGCGCTGAATATTCCGGAAGTCACTTCGCGGGGCGTTGAGATCGAGGCGCGCGGTACCGTCAACGGCGCCATCGACCTTTTCGGGGGCGTGACGTACGCCGATGTGCGCTTCGGGGACAGCGCCGAGCACGGTTACCGCGCCGGACAGCAACTGACGCACGCGCCGAAACTGACGGGCGTGGGCGGCATCACGTTACGCTTTCCGCTGGGTCCCCTGGCAGGCGTGTTCCATTTCGACGCCCGCTACACGGGAGAACACAATACCGGGGCGGACCTTGACATCGAGAAGATTCAGCAAGCCTACACCGTGGCCAATGCCAGGCTGATCTTTCGGTCCGCCGGAATATCGCCCTGGACGGTGGACTTCTGGGTTCAGAACGTATTCGACGAGAATTTCGCGATTACGGTATTCGACGCACCCCTGCAGGGCAGCGGCACAGGCCCCGGATCGACACAGACATTCAACGCATTCATCGGCGACCCGCGCGTTTACGGCGTGAGTGTCCGGTATGACTTCTGAGTCCGAGGCGCGGTTTCGGAGCAGCGCGGAGGTGAATCGGCCGGTCGGATCGAAGCACCGGTTTGTTCCAATAATTGCCCGCCGCAACAGTTCCGCAGAGTTCGGGGAGCGCTTTCCCGTGTTCAACCCACTACCAGCACCAAGGCATTGTCGTGTCGCGCCTGGTCAGGAGCGCGGTACTAGTGCACGGCTGTTTCGTATCGAACTCCAGCCGGCACCGGCACAGGCTGAAACACCGTGACGCCGTGGCTCCCGGACGTTGGCTGAGACGCATCGACCGCGACGAACGCCGTGTAATCGGAAATCAGTTCGTACTCCAGCGCCGTCTGCCGGATCAGGTCTTCCAGTTCGCCGAACGGATCGGCGGTCCAGACACGGCTGTTCATCAGGTCGGCGATGCGCAGCCGCGCCCAGATCTGCGGCAGAAACGCATGGACAGGCTCGTGTTCGCCGGTCGGAACAGCGAACTCGATCCGTTCTCCGCCGGCGCTGCCGTGCACGATCGGATCGCCCGGCTCGCCCCGGTATCGGCCGGTGACGATCACCGGCCGGCCGACGAACAGGTCGGGCAGGCGGGTCGGGTACACGGCGTTGACCTGCATGTCGCCCCAGTCGATACTGACGTCGGCAAGCGCCGGGTGGCTGATCCTGTCGAAGAAGTCGTTCATCACATCGCTGCCGGAATCGTTGAGGCCAAGGTAGGCGACGGCGCCCCGTCCGGCCACGGCCATCCGTTCGAGCAGGTAGCGATTGGGCGAGGATCCCACGCCGAAACTGAAGATTCTCGACTCGCCGATGGACCGGTGGATTTCGCTCAGAATATCGGCCTCGTTGCCGATGTAGCCATCGGTCAGGAACGTCACGAATCGCAGCCGCCGCCGATCGTGCGGAAAGTCGAGCGCGGCGCGGATGCCCTCGATCATCATCGTGCCGCCGCTGCCGTTTAGCGACGCAACGTATTGCTTCGCACGCTGAATGTTCCTGCGTGTGGCCCGCACGGGCTCGTCGCCGAACTGGCTTGCGTTGTTCGAGAACCGGATGACCTGAAAGGTGTCGCCGGGTTCCAGCCGGTCCAGCGCTCTCAGAATCGCGGCCCTGGCCTGGGCCAGGGGTTGCCCGTCCATGGACCCGGAGCAATCCAGCACGAACACCAGTTCCAGCGGATGCCTGCGCAAGTTCTCCAGGTCGTCAGGCGGATACAGCATCATCGTGAAGTACCCCTGATCGGGCTCCTCGGGGTCTGCGTAACTCAGCAGGTTCGACTTGATCCGCCCGCCCGCCACCTTGAAATCGAGCACGAAATCCCGGTTCGGAATCGTGCTCCGGTTGGCGAGCTGGATGGTCGCGGTGCCTTCGCCGGTGCGCACGTCTTCAATCAAATGGCTGGCATCGATGGCCTCGATCTCCACGCCGGCGTTCAGTTCGACGTTGATGGCGATGTCGTGCCCCGAGCGTTCGCGCGGATGCAGGTACTGCACGGCTACGCGCCGTGAGTCCGGCTGGATCGGGGTGCGCGGCAGCGCCAGTACGGGATCGGTCGACCCGGGCGGATTGAAGCGCGGCCCGACGACGGTGGGAAACACGAACGAGTACCACCCGTCCCGGTAGGCTAGCGTGTGAAAGTAGCGGATGTTGACGTCGATCCGGTGGCCGGGCTCGATGTTCGCCACCTTCTGCTCGAAGATGTTGGGGCGGTGCTGGGTGAGCAGGCTCGCCCGGTACCCCTGCGCGCGGGCTTCCGCATAGATGGCTTCGGCCTCCTCGCGCTCCCTCAGAATACCCCGGATTCGCCGCTCGCCGATGGTCATGACGAATTCGCTGACCGCCGCCTTTTCCGGCAGCGGAAACACGTAGACCGCCTCGATCTTTCGGTCGAACGGATTCTCGAACTGCTGGGTGACGTCCACCGTGCTGACGTAACCGACGATCTGCGCGCGCACCTCGGTGTGCTTGAGCGGCAACGCCAACTCAACGTCGAGTTCAACTTGATCCTCGTCCGGGAGAAGCGACGCCAGCATCGCGCCGGTACCGGGCGAGTCTTCCTGGATTGTACCCACCATCTGTTCGGTTCGATCAGGGGTTGCAATGATCCAAAGTTCCTCGGCAGCGCCTTGCGCCATCGGTCCGACCTCGGGGGCAAAACCCGGGGCTCCCCTCGCTGCGGTGACCCCGGCCTGTTCCAGTTGCCCGCCAGTCCCAAGCAAGCCTGATGACCCACCGTTTCCTCCGCACGCGGCAAGGACTATCGCTGCGAAGCACCCGGTTGCTAACAACATGATCCGCATCAGAAATGTCTGTCTGTTCATGGAATGCACTCTCCGCTAAGGGGTGTTGAAATCGATGGAGGCCTGAATCGGCTCACCGTCTGGTCCGCCTGCGGCCATGAGGTTCAGGACGTATTCCGGGTCGGCGGTGCCTTCAAGCCGGACGTGAACGGTGGCCACGCGGCTGCGGCCTGTGGGTAACTCGGTTGCCGGCTGCAAGGAATAGTCCGCCACCACGATGCGGTCCGCCGCGCCCTCGCTTACCGCCGCAAGATCGTAGTACGGTGCCTCGCCGAACGCATCGCTCTCGCCGTTCTCTACGCCCACGACCCGCATCGTTCCGGATGCTTCACGCAATTCGAACTGCCAGGCGGCCAGCGGCTCGGCCGTCTCGAGATAGATTTCCAAAACGGTAAAGCGCGTGCCGGTTCCGATGGACTGCGAAAACGCGGACCACCCCGCAGCCATCAGAACGGCACAGAACAAGACTGTCGCCAGCGCCCTTCTCATGGAGCTATTCCATTCAGGGCCACGATGTCAGCGATGAGCGCGTCGATCCGCGCTTGCGCGACCCGTTCCTCGTCCATTCGCGCCAGCGCAAACGCATCCAGGATGTCAACGGCGCCGGACCGGTCGAAGTCGTTTGCCAGCACGGCCGGTTCCATGCCGGTCTGCGTTCGCACCAGGAATACGCCGACCGCCAGGCTCGCCGCCAGTGTGCCGGCCACCGCCCAGCGCCTCCGTGCCGGGCGCCGCCTGTCAGGGCGTTCCGCGAAATGCGCCGCAGCCGCGTCGGCCACGCGGCGGTCAACCGCGGGTGTAAGCAGCGCCATGGACTTGTCCAGACGCTTGAGCCCCTCGACGGCGTCGTTCGGCAGCTCGATGGATTCGGTTTCCGGGTTCATGATCGTTCCTTATGGGTTAAGCGCTCGAACAGCCGAAAAGGTTCAAAAAATTTTTTCTAGACGACTTTCAGCTTTCGCCGGAGTGCGCCGACGGCAAAGTGAAGACGGGACTTGACCGTACCCGCCGGCACGTTCAGGGCTTCTGCCATCTCGTTCAGTCGCATCCCGTCGACGAATCGCAGCAGCACGACTTCCCGGTGGCGGGCCGACAGTCCCTGCATTGCCCTGGCCAGATTCTCGTACTGAGGGTCGACGGTGCGCGGATCGGGCAACTGGTCCGGCTCAAGGGCCCTGTCTTGTTCGTGCCGCCGCTCTTGCCTGAGCGCCGAGAGTGTCAGATTTCGGGCCACAGGGTAGAGCAGAGAACGCAAGCGTGCGGTCAGAATCAATCCCTCGCCGCTCGGCGGAAATTTCCGCAGCAGGTACAGAAAGGTCTCCTGAAGCACGTCCGCGGCAATGTCCCGATCGGAACAGAAGCGCAACGCCACGCGCGTCACGTAGTCGCGATGCCGCCGGTAGAGCGAATCGAACGCCTCAGTCGCATCTGCACGGGGTCCGCTGTTGCAGATCTCGACCAGTGCAGAATCGCTCAGGCTGCCGAAACGCGAACTAGGCATCGTGGATCTTCGTGGAACCGAGATGGTTCACGTCGCGGCCTTCATCGGTGTCTCCAGCGCCTGTTCATAGCCTTCATTGCGAATCTCCCTTTTGCGACGCCGTTCGCGGCGGTCCACACTGGATTGTGATCCGCCGTTCAATTGACCTACTTTACTAATTAGTCAGGGGCTTATATACACAACTAGACAAGGTTCGAAACCATGACTGAACAGGAACGAAAAGACGTTTTACATGTGCTCAATGATCTGCGGGTGCCCTATTCTGTGTGGTTTTGCGCCGCATCGTGGGCAGAAGCGGATGTGCGGGGGCATGCGAACAAAGCGACGGCCAAAAGAAGTGAATTGGCGTTGCGGCTGCGGGCGTGGCTGGGCGGTGTCTAGTTTTGTATATAAGCCCCAAAAAAATACGGATTCAGCGCTCGGGTGGGCGGTCTACGGAGCGAGAGAGCAGCTCAGCTTCGGCCCGCCGAGTAAATTCAATGGCCTTGTCCACCTCGTCCCCGTGTCCGTCCCGGATAAGTTGGTTGCGCTTGAGAGTGGACACGATGCATACGTAGCGGAAAGTCTGCTTGAGCAATTCCTCGATTCCAGGCGAAATCGGGGGCGTTCGCCCACGCGTTGGATCGGCAGAGCGGGCCAGAGCGGCGTCGCGAACGTACCCGCCGATGGAAATTCCGCGACCGATCGCGGCGGATTTGATCCGGTGCCACTCCGAATCGGAGAAACGAATTGTCCTCGGCGTGCGAATTTCGCTGCCGTTTTCGTTCAGGTCGGCGCTGTTTTCTGCACGGGTTCGGTGGGTTTCGACCATGGTGGCTTCTCCGGCTGTGGGTTCCTGGGTTTGCGCTTCGCTGCCTGTCGACTACCGGGTGGGTGCCGGCAAGGCAGACACCTCACAATCACATCGGGATTATACGTATATCGTTACGATATACGTCATCCGATTCTCCAGAGAATACAACCGCAATCGGGGCATCGGGTTTCCTATTGAATTCAATGGGTTAGTAACGTATATCGGAACGATATACGCTCGATCCAAGAGCCTGGTGTCGGTTCCTGTCGGTCTGTGGCGGCCGGAGTGTAGCCCGGGTGCATCTCCAGACGGCTGGTGACGCTCCGGGCAGCCCGCTGCGTGGGGTGTGAGAGCCAGGCCGCCGAAGGGCGTAAGACGGACCCAACCCAGGGTACAGAACGCAGGGGAAACCGGTCCAGGAGCCCGAACCGGAGGGCAGCCGCCGCGGCGCGTGAGCGGTCGGGCCGCCGCGCCGAAGCGCGCCGGGCGCGCAGCGCCAGCGCGGTGAGGCGGCAGCGGCGGAACGACCGCAGCGCCGGCAGAACCCGCGACGGCGGTGGGAAGGCAGGCGGCGGTGAGCGCAGCGAACCGCCGGGGCAAGCGGAGCGCGCAGTGAGCGAAGCGAACGGAGGCGCGAGGGATACCCGCCCGAAGGGCCGAGACCGCGCAGCGGGCTCGGCAGGGTAGCCCGGTCGCGAAGCGACGCGCCCGGAAACTTCTTCGGAAAAGGCAGGAGGGAATCCAACAGAGTCAGCATCACGAGAGGCGAAAGCATCGGAAGCGGCTGAAGTTGAAACTGCTGGAGGAGCTGACGGTAGGGAAAGGCGGCGCAGCCGCCGCGTAGCGCGGCGCCGAAGGCGCGGCGCTACGCCAGGCAGGCGTGTTTTTGGTGTGCACGCACAGACGCGTCGCAGAACGATCGAGGGGGGGCGAGAACGGGCGGCGAGACGAAGGCGGCGATCGCGAATGCGAACGCCGGCGGGAGAGCGAGGCGAGCGGGCGAAGCCCGAAGCGAGCGCTACCATAGGGCGTGCGTGTCCACGAGGCGTTGGGCCACGGCTCGGATGCGGCCGCGTTCGCGAACGCGAACCGGACCGCGGTGGTCTTCGCTGAGATGCACGACGTAGAAGTGCTCGCCGGGATTGAGGATGTCGTCCTGACGGTAGACCTCGCCCACGCAGTCGCCAGCATCGTAGATGCGCGACTCGTGGGGCGTCACGCGTTTGAATTCGATTCGGCTCATCGTCGGTTCCTCTCTCTATCGTCGCCGGGCTCGCCCGGCGCAGGCCCGACGCCACGCCAGGGCGTGGCGCGGGCTGCGGGAGCGAAGCGAAAAAAATCGCGGCCCGCATCGCCGGTGAGACGAAGCGGGCCGCGAGGTGGAGGGTGCAGGTTACGCCGAGTTCAAGGTATAGCGCTTGACCGGAATCCCGAGCTGCGCGGCCTTGTCCAGCAGGTTGTCGGAGATCCCGGAGCCGGGGAAGCCGATGACGCCCTTGGGCAGCAGGCTCAGCAGCTCGTCGTTGCGCCGGAACGGAGCGGCGCGCCCGTGGGCGTTCCAGTCCGGCTTGCACACGACCTGGTGCACACCCCTGGATTCCGCCCAGCGCGCGGCGACCATCTCCGCGCCCGGGCCGCCGCCGTGCACCAGCACCATGTCGGCGTACTTGGCGTGCACGCTGTCCAGCGCCGCGTAGATCGGGTCGGCGTCGCTGACCGGCTTGGAGCCCGCGACCGCCACCAGCGTGCCTTCCGGCAGGTGAGAGGCGTTCTTCTGCTCGCGGCGCGCGCGCATGAAGTCACGGGCGTCGATCGCAGCCGAGGTGAGTTGCGAAGTGCGGGAGGTGTGGGACCCGTTCCTCGGCCGCCAAGTCTTGCCGGTGTCGGCGCAGTACACGTGAGAGGCGTAGTCCCGCAGCCGCTCGAAGGCGTCGCGCCGGTCCCCGAGGTTCTGGCAGCGTTCGATCGTTCGCTCCAGTTCCCAGGCATTGATCTCGGTGCCGTCCTGGGCGTGCTGGAGATCCTTCATCTTCGGGGAGAGCTTGTCGACCGCGCGGTCGAGGCGAACCATCTGCATGTGCAGGGTGTTGACGAAGCCCCACAGCAGCGACTCGCGCTCGTCGGCGAGCTGGGTACCGTCGGGAGCGACTTCCTCCACGAAGAGGTTGAGGATGTTGTCGAGGCCGGTCAGGGCTTCCTTCTCGTCCCAGACCGCGCGCGGGTCCGGTTCGCCTCGGGCAGGCGCGCCGCCGAAGCGTTCGAGGTTTTCGCAGATCACCGCAGTGGGTGAAGTGTTGGCGTGATGCAAGTGTGCATTCATGGTACTGAACTCCTGTGGTTCGTTAAGCGGAATACCGTCTCTCGTAGATCGGCATGTCTTGGGCAGCAGGCGAGAGTCACCCGCAGGGCCGAAGCGGAGCGGAGGACCCGTCGTCTTCGACGGGTTGACCGCCTGCTACCCTGGGCATGCCGTTCGGAGAGAGACCGTCCGCCGCGTCGTCCGGCCCCTGGAGGGCATGCGAAAATGCAAGCGCCGTGCCGGATGGGTTCTGCGCGCCAGCGCAGGTTCCATCGGGCGTCGGGGATTGCTCGCGTGTCCGGAAGGCGCCCGGACGGCGAATCAGGCGGACACCGACTCAGGGGGTTGCAGGGGTCCGCCCCTGCTTCTTTGGGAAACCTCGCGTGTGTTCAGCAAGCGAATCGACCGATCCTGTTGGCCTATTGCCCGCGAGCGGCGCCAACCGCTGCGCGAGGGGTTCGGTGCCGAACTGACGCAGGTCGTCGTTGAAGTCGTTCCCTGCGGGAAGCAGCACCGCGCAGGCGACGCCGAGCTGCGTGCAACGCAGTTGCAAGCGAAGCGAGGCGAGCCTGCCCTCCTTGTCGCGGTCGTGGGCGATGATCAGGCGGGTCACTTGCTTCGGCGGCACGAACGCGCCGAGGCTGCCCGCTGAAAGCGCGGCAGCCGAGAGCGGGGCTGCGCCCTGCAAGGGGGCGTGCGGCAGTACCGTGACCAGCGAGAGCACTGTCTCGATGCCCTCGCCCACCAGGAGGGTGGTGGATGCGTCGGGATCGCCGAACCGCACGGCCAGCCCGTGGACGCGTCCAAGCGCCTTGCGCGGACGCGACACGCGGGCCTTGGCCGGGCGGGCGGGATCGAGCCAGGTGCGGTGCACGCCTTCGAGCGCGCCGTCGTCGCCGGTCACGGCGGCGACCAGCGCGGGGAAGCGCCGCCAGGCGCCCGAAGCGGACCGGTAGGGAAGCGAGCCATGAAACCGCAATGCCGGGAACCGGCAGCGGTGAATGGCGCGCGCCCTGAGGTAGGCTTCGGCGTGCGTGGAGTCGATGGGACCGCACCGGTCCCAGAGATTCCGGGCCGCGGCGGCGCGGTCGTACGTGTCGCCGTCGGAAGCGGCGGGAGAAACGGGCTGCGCCAGGAACCGGCGCGCCTCGGTGAGCGCCTCGCGCAGCGAGGCCGATCCGGTGGCGAGCCGGACGAGATCCAGAAGGTCGCCGTGCTCGCCGGTGGCCGCGTCGGTCCACTTGCCGGGCGTACCGGGCGGCGCCAGCCGCACGAACAGCGAGCGCCCGGACGCGCCCCGCGCGTCCCCGGCGCACCAGTACCGGCCCTGCTTCTTGCCATTGGGCAGGTACTTGCGGCAAACGGCTTCGGCGCGCTGCGCCAGCAGCGCGGAGACGGTCGAGGCATTCATCGGCACTCCGGTCGAGGGGGATCGCCGGGGTACCGGCCCCCTCGACCTCTCGGCGGCGTTCCGGCGCGTGGGCGTCAGCCCGCAAGCGTGCGGAACGTGGCCGGGATCGGGGTCGAGGCTCGAGGCTCGAGCGAGCCCGGTCTCACCGGGCGAGCGCGCCGAGCCGGCCTGGGTCGGCGTAGGCGGCGGAGGCGAGATTGGGGTGCCCGGTGGCGGCGTGGTGGCGCAGTTCCATCCAGAGCCGGCCGAAGACGTTGGCGCCGACGTAGCGGGCGGCGTCGGCGTGCGCGCCCCAGTAGTCGTCGCGGGTGGAGAATTCCACGATCGGGCGCGACTCGGTGCGGCGCAGGAGCGCGTCGATGCGGTCGGGAAGGGTCTCGCGCTTGCGCCGCAGGACCCAGCGCATGACGTCGACGCGGTCCCGATGCCAGGTCGGCGTGAGCGGTGGCGCCGTTCGGCCGAGCCGGGCGGCGAGCGCGGCGAAGTTGCTGAACAGGCCCCACTCGGCGTTGGTGAAGCGGAAGGCGCAGACGTCGTTCTTCGGGTAGGAACGCAGCAGGTTGAGGCGGTCGGTCATCGGGGTTCTCCTGTGTCGTCAAGCGGCGGCGTTCCGGCGCGCGGGCGTCAGCCCGCAAGCGTCCGGAACGTGGCCGAGACCCGGGTCGAGGGCAGGCGCGCGGTGTCGGCCGGGTCGATGCCGTGCATCCAGACGTGGCGCGCAGGGCTGGCGAGCACCAGCACCGAGCGGCGCGGCAGCGTGAGCACGTCGTCGCCCGGTGCGCCGTGGCGCACGTACGGGCGAGCGTTCCGGGGCCGGAACCGCATCGGCCAGTCGTCGGCGAGCGAAAGCGACGCCACGACGGGGCCGAAGTCGCGGTGATCGGCGTGCATGCCGATGCCCTGGCCGGGGCGGTACTCGTTCACGATGCACTGGCTCGGCAGCGCGCCGTCGAAGTACGGCGCCAGCCGCCGGGCCATGTGTTCCGTCCAGAGCGGAAACGGCGTAGCCGGTTCCCGCGCTCCCGGGTTCCGGTAGTCATACCGGAACCCGTAGTGCTGCACGCGGCGGTTGAGGTCGCGCAGCCAGGGCGCCGCGGCGATGCGTTCCAGAATGCGCCGCTCCTCCGCGGGCGTGACGAAGTCGCGCACGAGGCGGGCGCCCCGGGACAGGATGTCGGTTGTGCTGGCGTTCACGTCACTCTCCATCGCAGCGCTGGACGGCGGCGGCCCAGCGGGCGGCCGCGGCCAGCACGTCGCCGTGGCACGGCTCGGGCGCGCACCAGCAAGCCAGGCGCTTGCCGTGCAGGGCCGCCAGGTCTTCGACCGACACGCACCCGGTGTGAATCTCGCGCCACAGGTGCTCGCGGTATTTCTCGATGACCTCGGCGCGGGAACCGTCCCGGCCGACGACGTAGGGATTGCCCCATTGTGTGGCGCGGTCGATGCGCACGACGTCCGGGCCGGCGAGAGCCGAACGGTGGTGGCGAATATTGATGACGTCGGTCATTCTCCCTCTCCTGGATCCGAGCGTACCCCGCCGACGCGGTACCCGTACACCTGGCCGAGGCGGACGGTGCGCAGGAAGAGGCAGGCGTCGCGTGGAGTGTGCACGGCCAGGTTCACCACGGGAATACCGGCCCGGTCCGCAATACGCAGTGCCATCCCGGTTCCGCCGACAACCTCCCCTCCGGGCGTCCAGCAGATCAACGCATCGACCGGACGGTTCAGCCCCGGGCCCAGCACGATGCCGACGTTGCGGGCATGCAGCGCCCGGACGCCCCGGGAACACTTCTGCCAGGCCGGATGCAGCCGCGCGGCAAGGTCGCGGGCGGGCGGGCTTTCGTCGGCGGAGAGGGTGCGGCAGTCCGGACCCGCGTGACGGTTGTAGCCGGGCCAGGGCAGGACGAGCGTGCGGGACTCGGGGGTCGCCCCGTCTGCAAAAGCCCGGTCCGCGCCGTCGGCACCGCCGGAGTTGAGATGCCAGCCGGTGCGGTGCAGCCACTGGGCGAGGCGGGTCATGACGGAGAGGATTTCGGGGGGAGTTTTCCGGGCGCCGATGCCGGCGTAGACCAGGCGGGGAGAGGTAGCGGTTGCGGGATGAGTCATGGTCGGTTCCTCGGTGGACGGATGGGAGCGGCGGCGAGAACGGAAACTCTCTCTGGCACACCGCGAATCGCCCCGCCGCAAGGCCGCACCCACGCGGGACACCCGGGAAGCCGGACGGCGGAGGGGAAAGGGGAACGTGCCCGGCGTGCAAAAAAATGGGGGCCAGCCCCCGCCGAGGAAATGCGGGAGCCGGCCCCCGAGGGGCACGGACGGTCAGACGACGTCTAGAAGGGGATGTCGTCGCCTTCGGCCTGGGTGGCGGCCGGCGCATCGGGCGTCTCGGCGGACGCGGCCTGCGCGCCGTTGCCGTTGGAGCCGTTGGCACCGTTCGGGCGATCCAGGAACTGGACCCTGCCGCCCGGCGCGAGCCGGATCTCGGTGGAGAAGCGGTCGGACTCCTCCCCGTCCTTGCGCCAGCGCCGCGTCTGCAGCGTGCCGGAGACGTAGACCAGACGACCCTTCCGGGCGTGCTTTTCGAGCATGTCGATCAGCCCGGGCTGGAAGGTCACGACCCGGTGCCACTCGGTGCGGTCGACCCGCTCGCCGGTGTTCCTGTCGAGGTAGCCTTCGTCGGTGGCGATGGACATGTTCGCCACGCGGCCGCCGCTCGTGAGGTGGTTGATGGTGACATCGGCGCCCAATCGCCCGATGACTTCTGCGCGATTCAAACCAAACATGGTAGATCTCCTGAGGTCTTGAGTGATGACAAGGGGTTGGCGAACCGGGAACGACTCTCGCGAGCCCTTCCGATTCACCCTCCGGGGGCTTGCCCCCACTCTCAAAGGCCTGGACCTGGCGATGTGGTCAGGGCCTCGCGAACCGCCCGATCGGAGAGCCCGACTTCGGTCAGCAGGGCAGCGGGGTCCAGCGTCGGGACGGGGGAAGTGTCGTGCGGACCGGTATCGGGACCGAGCGCGTCGGCCACCGAATCGGCGTGGCGGGGCGTGTTGAAGTCCAGCGGCGCGGGCGCCGCGTCGGTGCGTGTAACGTGGTACATGAGGACGTTCTCCGGAGAGGGGTGAAGACCCCCGGAGCGGAAAACTCTCTCTCCGCCCCGGGGCGCTTACTCTGCGCACGCCGCTCCCGGACTTCCGCGGTGCGGCCGCGAAACGGGCGAGGTCAGTGGAAGGTGGCGGTGTCGCCCGGACCGCGGTCGCGCATGGCGTGGGCGGCGAGTTTCATCCAGGCGTCGCGGTCCAGACCGAGGCGGGCGTTGAGCCGGGTGCACAACCGCTCGGCGTCGGCAAGGGTCAGCGCCACCAGCGCGGTGGGCACGTAGCCCGGGATGTTCTCGAAAACGATGCGGATCTGCTGCGGGCCGTCGGGCGCGGCGTATTCGGGGCAGAACGCGAACAGGGGGTTGTCGGGGAGCGTACTGGTGGGCGGCATGAGAAAATCTCCTGTGGAAACGGGACGAAGGGCGCGCGGCGGGAGCCGACGGCGGACCAGCTGGCGACGACCGGGGGCCGGCGATACGTATAAGGGGACGGTGTCACGCCGCCGCGCCGTCGAGCGGGTAGCGGTCGAGCAGGCGGCCGATGGTGTCGGCGTCGGGGACAAACACACGCGTGCGCCACGAAATGATTTCCGTCACGCAACCGAGGCGTTTCAGGACCGGCAGGTCGGTGTCCACCGGCCCGACGACCTCGATGCGCTCGGCGCCCATCAGGCGGCGGCGCATCAGCCGCCAGCCGTTGGCCAAGCCGAACGCCGTGCCGCGCCCGGTCAGCGCCTCGTGCACCTCGGCGGCGCTGAGCCGGACGCCGCCGCCGAGTCCGAACGCCGTGCGCAATGCGGCCGCCTGCTCGGGATTGAGCACGCGGCCGATCAGGGCGTCTCCGTCGTCGGTTCGCAGCCGGCGCACGCGCAGGTCTTCCTTCGGCAGCCGGTCCCAGACCGGCAGCAGCAGTCCGGTCACGAGCCAGAGCCGGGATTCCTTGTGGGTCGGCAGCGATTCCACTTCGGCATCCCACAGCGCCCGCCATTCGTCATCGCCCGCCTCGCGCCAGTGGGACGCGGCCAGCGCGTCTTCGGCGGTCGTGTCGCGCGAGGACGGACGGAGCAGCCGTACCCGGGACTGAACGCCGCCGTCGTCGAGGATGCGCGAGGGCGCGGGCACACGGACGGCGGCGCGGTGGGAACGGCCGTTGACGAGGAGCCGGGCCTTGTTGCCGAGCGCCAGGGTTTGGTCGCGCAGCCGAATCGCCGCACCCGCGGTGAGCGGTTCGAGCCGGTCCCTGCGCGCGATCTCCACCAGTTCGGTGGCGGCCCCGGTTCGCTCGTGGGTCTGCAGGACTTCCCGGGATGCCACGCGCAGCGAGTCGGCGAGGATGTTCTCCACTCCCTGCTCGAATGTGCCGGCCTCCACCGCCTGCTCGATGTTGGCGTCGATACGTGTCTCCAGTTCCGCGAACAGCGTGTTCTGCTCGTCGATGGGCAGGGCCAGCAGCCGGTTGAGGAACCTGGGCATGGGCGGCAGATCCTCTTTCAGGTTGCCCTCGTAGGTGAGTTTGAGGCCCGTCGCGGTCTCGAACCGGTCGAGCGACCAGCCGTCGATGTAGCCGGCCCACAAGGCGCCGTAGAACTGGCGTAGCGCGGCCCGCGCGTACGGGCTTTCCAGGTTGTCGCTGGCCTTGAACAGCGTCGCGTCGCCGTCGCCGAGGGAGGTTTGGGAGTCGCGTTGCCCGCGGGTCAGCGCGCCCAGGCTGTCGAGCCTTCTGGCGATAGTGGCGATGAATCGGCGCTCGCCCTTCACGTCCGTGGTAACGGGGCGGAACACCGGCGCGGATGCCTGGTGCGTGCGGTGGGTGCGCCCCAGCCCCTGGATGGCCAGCTCGGCGCGCCAGCCGGGTTCCAGGAGGTAGTGAATCCGGCGCGCGGTGTTCCCGCAGTCCAGCGCGGCGTGATAGCTGCGCCCTGTGCCCCCCGCCATGGAGAACACGAGAATCTTTTTCGATCCCTCCATGAACGCCGCGGTCTCGGAGAGATTGGCGGACGCGGGCCGGGTCTTCAGCGCCAGGCGCTCGCCATCGGCATCGACGATCCTCAGCACGCGCCGGGACCGTCCGGTGACTTCCGCCACGGCTTCGTGTCCGAAGTGATGAAGAAGCTGGTCCAGCGCCGCGGGCACGGGCGGCAGCGCTGCCAAGCGCTCGATCAGCGCGTCCCGAGCCGCGACGGCTTCCTGGGAAAGCACCGGGTTGCCGTCGTCGTCGTACACCGGCCTCGACATCAGGTTGCCCTCGTCGTCGGTGAACGGTTGCTGCAACTGCACCGGGAATGCGTGGGCGAGATACGAGAGGATCGACTCCCTCGGCGTCAGGTCGATGTTCAGGTCGTTCCATTCCGACGTCGGCACTTCGGCAATGCGCCGCTCCATCAATGCTTCCCCGGTGGAAACGAGCTGGATCACCGAAGCGCGACCGGCTTCCCGGTCGGCCTCCACGGCCCGGATCAGGGCCGGGCACTTCATGGACGTCAGCAGGTGCCCGAAGAACCGCTGCTTGGCGCCCTCGAACGCGGACAGGGCCGCGGACTTGGCGTTGCGATTGAGCGTGCGCTTCTCGTCCGAAATACCCGTGCTCTGCAGCGCCTGTTCCAGATGACCGTGGATGATCTTGAACGCGTCGGCATACGAGTCGTAGATCCGGCGTTGTTCGTCGGTGAGAGGGTGCTCCAGCAGATCCACTTCCACCCCGTCGTAGGACAGGGCCCGGGCCTGGTAGAGCCCAAGCGCCTTCAGGTCCCGGGCGACGACTTCCATGGCGGCGACGCCGCCGGACTCCATCGCGGAGACAAAATCGGTGCGTTGCTCGAACGGGGTCTCGTCGGTGCCCCAGAGGCCTAGGCGTTGGGCGTAGGCGAGTCCTGCCAATGTCGTGGCGCCGGTGGCGGACACGTACAGAATGCGGGCGTCCGGCAGCGCGTTCTGCAGTCGAAGTCCCGCACGGCCCTGCCTGGAGGGGGCGACATCGCCGCGCGATCCCTTCGAGCCTGCGGCATTCGCCATTGCGTGGGCTTCGTCGAACACGATGACGCCGGAGAACGCGTGACGGTCTTGCTCATCGAGGCCATCCGCCAACCAGCGGACAATCTGCTTCAGCCGCGATTGTGCGCCCTGCCGGGCAGGCGAACGCAGCGCCGCGTAGGTGGCGAACAGGATGCCCTGCCGGTAGGGGATCGGGTCGGCCGGGCGGATTTTCCCCAGCGGGACGACATCGGCCTCGGCGCCGCCGAGCGCGGCCCAGTCCCTGCGGGCGTCCTCCAGGAGTTTGTCGGAGGCCGACAGCCAGAGGGCGCGACGAGTGCCCCGGAGCCATCGGTCCAGAATGATCGCGGCGACCTGCCGGCCCTTGCCGCAGCCGGTGCCATCGCCCAGCATCCAGCCGCGCCGGAACCGGACCGGCGACGAAAGGACCTCGCCATCCTCCGTGCGCACCGGACCGGCTTCTGCAGGATTGCCGTGCGCAGATTTGCTATCCGCAGGATTGGTGTCCGCAGGACTGACTCGGTTGACCGTCTCCCAGCCGTCGCCGATACGGACGTGAGCCGGCAGGCGGCGTTCGTGGGCCTGTCCGGCGAGGATGACGCTCTCCAGTTGCGCGTCGGACAGCCGCCCCTCGGAGACGATCTTTTCCGGGAGCTTCGGGCGGTAGGCCGGCCGCGGATGGGAGACGGCGGCCATCGCCGCGGACTGCACCAGCGCCGTGGGATGGAGCCGCGCCCCCTCGATCCGAACGGTGGCCGGACGCCAGGGCTCATAGGGTCCGACCGCTGGAGCGTCGCCATCCGGATCGCTGTCCAGCGCGGGATCGGCCGAGGACTGGATGTCGTACTCGAGTTCGGCGACGGGTCCCCAGTCGGTGGGCGGAGCTGGCTTGCCGGATCTGCGGCGGTCGCTGGACTTGCTGGGCGGCGGTTCGAGCAGGAAGCTGCCCTTGCCTCGCGGGGAGGCGGGCATCCGGGCCAGAGGCGTGCGCGGCGGCACGAGCGCCCGCACGGCATCGAGCAGTTCGCTGGGATCGGCCGCAGTATCGGCGGGATCGAACGAGGGGTCGAAGGCGCCGGGATCCTCCCCCGATTGCATGCGGTCCAGAACGGTCAGCCGGGTGTCGAACGATGTCCCGTGCCGGGCATAGGCCCGCCCGTCGATGCCCATGGAGAACACCGTGCGCGCGGGCGGGTCCAGGTAGCGGAACGCCGACTGCCAGGCACGATTGCCCGGAATGCAGGAATGCGACGTGATGGCCACGAGCCGCCCGCCCGGCGGCAGCATGGAGAACGCCGAGCGGATGTGGCGCAGGTCGGCGTCGTTGCGGCGGCGCTCAACGCCCGGACTGGCCGAGAACGGCGGGTTCATCAACACGGCTGACGGCACGAGTCCCAGCAGGTAGTCGGCGATGTTTTCCGCGTTGTTGCGGTTTACGGATACCCGGGGGAACAGGTGTTCCAGCAACCCCGCCCGGGTCGGGGCGAGTTCGTTGAGGTAGAGCTTGAGGGTGGCGTTCTCGCGCAGGGCGCAATACGCCATGACGGCCAGCATGCCGGTGCCCGCCGAGGGCTCCAGCACCCGATCCGCGGGGCGGATCATGGCCGCTTGCGCGGCGGCATAGGCCAGCGGCAGGGGCGTTGAGAACTGCTGCAGGCGGATCTGTTCCTCGGAACGGCGCGTGTGGGAGGGTTCCAGAGCGGCCAGGCGTTCGAGCATCGACAGCATGGCGGCGGGGCCCTGCGGGCCGGCACCGGCCTGGCGCCGCATCGCCATGCCGTAGTGCTTGAGGAACAGCACGATGGCGGCTTCGGCGGCGTCGTAGGCGTCCTTCCAGACCCAGGCGCCCTCGGCGTCGGTGCCGTGGAACGCGCCGGAGAGTGCGTCGCGCAGGACGGCGGCGGTCAGGGCCTGGCCTTTGGACAGGCGGAGCATCAGGGAGCGCGCGGCGCTCAGCAGACGGATGGGTTTGTCGGTATGGGCCGGGGCTTGCGGCGGCGGCCGCTTCGGGCGCGCGGACGGGCGCTGGGACGGCGCATCGAGCATGGACGGGCTCCTTCGGCTGGGTGGATGCGAAGGGACCGGATCGAAGAAAAGCGATCACGCTCTCCTCCGGTCCGGACCCGACCCACCGAAGGGCCCGCGCCTCTCCGCGTCGCCGTTGGCACGGTTCCGCGCTACGAAGATGAGCCAATGAAAGGAAGATCGATGCGTTCGCCCCAAGGTTCGCGGTAGCGATCCGGGAGCGTCGTTGAAGAATTTACCCACAAGACTGAAAAATCTGGCTCGGTCGCCGGATACCGGGTGCACCGCATGTCGGTGAAGTACAGGCAGCAGGCCAGCCGAATCCCCTGTTCCTCGACCCACCGGAAGCCGGGCCGGAAGTCCGTCCCGCCGCGGCCCTTCACGGTGAGCCGCTCGGGCAGTTCGTCCGGGCCGTACTCGTCCACGCGGTGCAGGGCGGTATCGACCTGCAGCACGTAGATGCGCTCGGGGCGCAGTTCGGCGGCGATGGCGCGGATCTCCGACCAGGTGCGCTGCAGCGCCGGTATCTGCACCGATTTCGAGGAGTCGATCATTAGCGCGATGGCGTCCATGCCCTCGGACCGCACCGCCGGCAGGTACAGCCCCGAGTCGATGAAGCGGCGGTTAGGGACGCTCCAGGTGTAGTCGTTCTCGGCCGTGTCGAGCATGAATCGGCGCAGCAGAGAGAGCCAGTCGAGGCGGCTTCGGTGCGCGTCGGCCAGGGTCCGGACCACCGCGCCCGGGGCATTGCCCTGGGCTTGAGCGACGTTGGCGGCCTGGTGCATGGCCTCGTCCCATGCCTGCTCCTCGGCCGCGATGTCCTGTTCCGACCAGGGCGCCGGGCTGCGCTCCGCAGATGGGCTGCGCCCGGCTGTAGGGCTGCGCCCCGCAGAGTCGTCGGACGTGGGTCGATCCCTGCCCGACTTTCCGTCCGCAGGTCTGCCGTCCCCCTGTCTGCCGTTCGCAGGACTGCTGCCCGCAGGGCCCCGGGCGGAGGCGTCGAGGATTTCGCCGGTGCCGGAGGGATCGAAACTCGGGTGCGGCGCGGGGTTGTGCCCGGACGCCGGCGAGCCGCTGGAATCGGTGGCTTTGCCGGGACCCGGTGCCGTGGTAGCGTTACCGGCGCGCGCGTCGCCGCCGTTGGCCCCGTCCGCGCCGGTCTTCCGATCGCGTGCCCCGGCGGCGCCTGGCGGAGAGGGCGGCCGATTACGGTTTTCGACTCCTCCGCCGGGCGGCGGCGTGCCACTCGAACCCCCGCCGTTTGAAGTCTCGGACAGGCGCTCGTAAGCCTGTTCCACGCTGAGGCCGTCCCAGACCTGCGCGTCGGACGGCAGGGAAAAACCGGCGTCGCGCAGCAGCCCGTGGGTGACGAACTGGGAAGCACGCTGCCAGCGTTTCGGGTCGCGCTCGCCCCGGCGGGTGTGATGCTTGAGCCCGCAGGCGAGCACGACCCGGGCCAGCGCGGTCCGGATCGGGTCGGCGCCGGTGGCTTCGACCCACTCGGGGTTGTAGCGCACGGTGAGCCCGTCGCTGGCGAGCGTCTTGCGGGACGGATCGGCCACCAGCGGCAGGCGCAGCACCAGGCTCCCGAAGAACGGGTGGTCGCGCAACAGCGAGGTGACGCAGTCGCTGAGGCGGCGGCCGGGATCGGTGTCGGTGCCGTGGCCCATTAGGCGGCCTCGGCGCGGTGCGGCTGTGCGCGCTCGGCCCCGAAGTACCCCGCGAAATGCGCCGCCAGGTCCCGGGCGTCGCGCTGCACTCTCCGGCGCACGGCCGGATCGAATTTCCCCGACGCCGCAGTGGGCCGCAGCACGTCCGGCTCCACGCACGCGATGCGGTGTTTGACCTCCTCGCACAGGTGTTCGAGGGTACGGTCGCCGAAGAGATTGAGGCGCGGGACGATGTCGACCAGTTCCCTCAGGTTTTCGATCAGGCTGTCCCGAAACACCTTCGGCTTGCCGTTTTCGTCCTCGGATAGGCGCTCGCAGACGTGCCCGACGGCTTCGCCGAGCCGCCGGTAGAGGTCCCCGAGCGCAGAGTTGAGGCGCAGGCTGACCTGGTGCTCGATGTCGCGGCGCACGCGCGCGTTCTCCCCGGCGCCCAGGTCCGCCAGGAAATGCCCCGAATCGGGCACCGGCTCGATGCGGTAGCGCGCCGAATACCGGACCCGAAGTTCTTCCCGCGTGGGATAGTCATCTAACTGAAAAAGCCGCCCGAGATCGAGCCGGGCGCGTTCGACGTGCTCGTCGTATTCGGACAGGAACCGCTCGCGCTCGGTGAATATTCGCTCGATCAGCTCGTCGAGGGCGTGGGTGTAGCGCTCGTAGTTGGCCACCGGCAGGAGCCGGGCGCCGGCGTCGTCCCACGGCAGGGTGTGCGTGTAGTGGGTCTTGCGGGCCTGGTTCTGCGTCGCGTTGAGCGCGGCCAGCGCGGCCTTCGGGAGCAAGCGCTTGTTGTAGCGCCCGGCGGTGGCCGCGGCGTCGTGGTGCACGGCCACGTACTGGCTGGCCCTGGGGTCGTGGCGGCGCGCGGACCAACCGTGCAACGAAAAGGTCACGAGCATCGCGTCGTGGATCAGGTTCATGTCGAAGGTTCCTCATCATGTGTGTGTCGACAGAAGGTGTGGCGGTTTAACGCTGGCCTACTGCGTCTTGGCCGCGGCCCACTGGATGAACGCCGGGGTGTGCTGAAGGGCCGGATTGCGTTTCACGCAGGAGCCGATCAGGAACTCGCCGACCTCGCGCCGCAGGCGCCGGGCGTAGGTGACGATGGCCGAGAGGTTGATGTCGTCGGCCAGCCGATAAAGCGAACCGCACAGCGCGATCAGGGTGCTGGGGTTGTCCGGCACCGGCGCGCCTTCCGGGTCGGCAATGATCGTCTGCGGGTGCGGCAGTTCCCGCCAGATCTCCAGGAACCCGCAGAACTCCACGGCGGCGGCCTGCCCGACGGTGCCGCGGATCAGCGCGCGCAGGGCCGTGGGGCTCAGGTCGCGGCTCCGCTTGAGGATATTGGACACGAACTCCCAGGTCCTCGGACACGGGAACGCCTTTTCCTTGGACTGCGGATCGAAGTCGTGAAGGAGATTCGGACGCATCTGGATGAAGAAGAGGACTTCCGGAGCGATGCCGTTGGCGGCGCCCCAGGCACACCAGTCGGCGACGTCGGCGCGGATTTCCAGGTGCACGAATCGCGAAGCCAGCGGCGTGGGCATGCGATGGACGACGCCGCGGTCGCTTTCCCGGTTGCCGCAGGCGATGAGCGAGGCGCCTTCGGGCAACTCGTACTCTCCGCATTTCCGATCCAGCGCGAGCTGGTAGAGCGCCGCTTGGACCATCGGAACGGCGGAGGGCAGTTCCTCGAGGTTGATGAGCCAGAGGCCGGGATCGTCCGACGGGGGCAGGAACGACGGCGGCGCCCAGCGCGTGCGACCGGCGCTGTCGCGCCAGGGGATGCCCATGAGGTCCACGCGGTCGAGCAGGAGTGCGCGGACGTCGACATAGGTGCGCCTGGCGCGAGAAGCCACCTGTTGGGCGACCATCGACTTGGCGCAGCCCGGCGGGCCCCAGATCATGGCCGGCTGTCGGGCCTCGACTAGCACGGCAAGCGTGGCGGCGAGTTGGCTGGGTTTGAGGGAGTAGTCCGCGGCGATGGAGACGGGATCGGTCATGGGCAGGGCTCCGCTGATACAGGGTCGCGGCGCGGACGCCCTCCGGGCGTCGGGCCGCAACTCGGAACCGGCGAAACCCTGGCTCTTTGTGGAGCATAGGCATTTGTTGGCCTAATGGGCGCAGGCTTGATGCACCTGCGATTCGGCTGCGTTGTAGCTACCCGCGTCCGCGCGGTTGCCGCCGATGCGGACGGTTTCGATCATCGCGTCGATGGCGTCGCCGGGCACGCCGCATGCTTCTCCCCAGCCGCGCAGGTTGGATACGCAGTCCTGCCAGGAGCCGAGCAGCAGGTTGAAGGAACGGTCTTCGGCGGTGGCGGCGAACACGCAATCGCCGCTCACGGCCACACTGACGATAACGGGCTCCGTCATGGGAGGCAGATCGAGCAGCCAGCACAACAGCGCGGCGAATCGCGGGGAGAGGTTCGGGCCGCGGCGCGGGTCCATGGGGTGATCGTCGAGGGAGCGGCAGTCGGGCGCGGCGGGAGAAACCGCATGGAATCGCGGATCGGACATCGGAGGCTCCTTTGGATCGTGAACGGCACGCGCCCGGCGGCGGGATCGGCCGCGGCCGGGCGCGAGACACGGGGATGGGCGGGCGTTACGGCGAAGGTGCGTCGGCTTTCTTCCTGCAGGCGTCGAGCAATGCGCCGTACTCCTCGGTATCTAGATCGGCGTGGCTGTTCGTCAGGTACGAGAGCTGGGTGACGATCAGGCGCACGGCGGGGTCGGTGCGCTGGTCGCCGCCTTCGGCGATGACCTGGCGGCAGGCGTTGTACAGCGACAGCGCGATCCCGGAGGGGTTGCAGGCGCCGGGATCGACGATCAAAACGGCGTCGCGGTGGCGGTTGTGGCCCGCGGGGAGGTCGCCCGGATACGCCATCCTGCGGACTGCGGTCGCCGTTACGGCCACCTGGGGGCCGGGAGCCTCCCGGACGGCGTCCCGGTGTCCGTTGGAATCTGCGGCCGCACCCTCTGCCGGGACGGGCAGGCCGGCTTCGCGGGCGGCGGCCTCCAGCAGCGGACCGGACTCGACGATGCACTGGGCGGCGCGGGCGGCGGCGGCGTAAATCCGAATCGCGTATTTCGGCTTGAAGTACAAGTCCCTCTCGATGCCGATGCCGAGCGGGCCGCGGTAATTCTGAAGCTGCGACAGCAATACACCCCCGAGTTCGGGGAACCCCATGCCCAGATCCGCCAGGCAGTAGAGGTAATCATTGTCGTCGGGATCCATCGCGTAGATCAGCCACTTGGAGGCTCCGAGGGGGTTGAAGCACTTCAGTACCGGGAAGTGGTCGCCCTCCCGGTCCTTTCCGTTGGCGATCAATTGCTCGCGAAGTTCGGGCGTCATCAATTGCATCGGTCGCTCCTTGCGGATGGAAGAGTGAATGGAGGAAACGGGTGCGGTGCCGGCGCCCGCCGTGAGCCGGCCGTTCAGGCTTCTGCCGGCGGGCCGAGCTTCACGAACACGTCATTGCCGTGGACGGCGATGTTCACTTGCCGGTCCTTCGGCATCAGCCAGTGGATCTCCTGCCAGACGGCGCGCTTGATGACCGCCCGGGTGGCCTCGTCGGCGGAAGCCACGTGTTGCACGGCCAGGCGGAGCGCCTCGATCTCGAAGGCTCGAAGCTGCGTGGCGTAGCTGTCGGCGTCGCTGTCGTCGGAGGGGCAGAAGTACGCGTGGCGCAGCAGTTTGGCGAGATCCTCCGCGCTGATGTCGCTGCCGGAGACGATCACGGGCCAGGCGTACTCCACGTAGCCAAAGTCACCTAGAAAGACGACATCGGCCGGCACCGGAATGACGTCCTTGTCTCCATCGGGCCAGGTAATCTCCGCACGCATGACAATGGCCTCCGCCCGATCCTCCTGCGGAGAGCAATCTTCCTGCGGGGCGCAGCCCTCCTGCGCGAGGCGGCTGGCGTGCCGGTCGCGGTTCCGTTCGGCGTCGAGGAAGCGCCGATACAGGTCCTGGGGGGACAAAATCGCGCCGTCGATCTGGATCTCGGTGTAAACCTCCGTCAGGCGCGGCAGGGCGTCGTACCAGTCGTAGCCCTCCAGGCACCGGTCGGACTCGAACAGCCTCGGCGTGAGCCCGGCGCGCTGCGCGGCGCGATAGAAGGGCTGGGTCTCGGGCGGATCGGCGTCGTACACGACCACCAGGGTGTCCGGGCCGACGGGGGCGAGCGAGCCGGGGCGCGTCCAGTTGTCCACGTCGGCGATCGCCGGGACCCAGGGGCGAAGCTCGGCGGGCGGCACGGGCAGGTCGATCCCGGCGCGGGCCGCGCGTTGGTGGTCCTTGAACGCCACGCGCGGCGGCGGGTCCATCGGCGCCAGCGCCCGGTAGATCGCGAGCCGGGCTTCGTTCCGAAGTTCTTCGAGAAACTCGTTCTCCACCGCCTGGTTGCGGGCGGGCAGAACGAGTTCGAGTTCCGGACAGTCCACGACGTCCGCGCTCACCGTCCAGACCTCGCCGTTCAGCGTCTGCACGTGCGGCAGGCGCGCGTTGACGGTGAGGCCGTGGAAATTGAGGTCGTGGTGCGTGTAGGGCACGACCCGGGACGTGCCGATGCCCAGCGTGAGTCCCTTCCACTGCTCGATGCGGAGCGCATTCTCCAGAAAATCGCGCCGCCGGAGTGCGTCGCCGTCGAACGTCACCGGCAACGGCGTGAACAGGGCCGCGCGTCCGGCGGCGGCGCGCAGAGCGTCCAGTGCCTGCCCGACCGTGAACGTGACGCGGGTTCCGTGCGGCGCCGGGGCCGTATCGTCGGGCATGACCGCCGCCGCGGCCTTGCCCATGAAATGCTCCGGTTCGAGCTGAACCCGCCAGGACGGAAACTGCCCGGCGGCGGGCGACTTTGGGCGCGAGGCCAGAGTGCAGCCGTGCTTGGCCAAGGACAGCAGGCCCATGCCGGCGGGGTTCTCCGAGCGGGCGAGTTTCTCGTTCCATCCCGACTCGCCGAAGCTCAAGAGCACCGCCGGATCGGCGATGCCGCGTCCGTCGTCCCGGATCGTGACCTCGAAGCGATGGCCATCGGGCGGACTGAGGTCCCGGGTGGTGATGTCGATTCGGGTGGCGCCGCCGCGCCGGGCGTTGGCGATCAGCTCCACAAACGCGCTGGACGCCGAGGCATCGAAGAACATGTGCATGCGGTCCAGGGCGCGGGGATGAACGCGGGCGCGTATGGACGTGGCGGCGGGCGTGTGTGTGTCGTTCATCGAGTCGTTACTCCGTCGTGGGACAGGCCAACGAATCCGCCGGCGCGGGGCCGGCGGGCGACGTGGCTGTGGGAAGGGTCGAGCGGCGCGGGTAGGTTACGGCGAGACGCGCAGGAACTCGGGCACCTCGGCGGCTGGGGCGTCGTGCGCGTCGGCGTCCTCGCCGTTCGCGGCGGCGCGGTCCGGTGCCTGGCCGGCGTCTTCGCCCGTGTCTTCGCCGTTGGCCGGCGCTGCATCTGGGCCCTCGCTGTTTTCCCGGCGCCCGTCCGGCGTGGCCTCGGTGCCGGCATCTGGTTCGGCTGCGGTCCCGGTCGTGCCGGCCGTTTCCGTGTCGGCGACCGGGTCGCCGGCGTCGAAGGGCTCGAACCCGGGCGGCGTCCACTTGAGCGCCGCGGCGCGGGCCACCGCGGAGATGTGCGACGCCTGTTCCTCGTCGGCGCCGAACGCGCGGGCCATGGACGAGACCAGGACCGCCTTCTTGGACTTGGCGCGCGCGGAAGCCCACTCGGGGCCGAGGACCTTCGCGGCGACTTCCAGCAGCTTCGCCTTGGTCAGGCGGTTCCAGAAGATGTCCGCGTCCGGCCGGTACTGGCCGGCGAAGTCGATGTCCAGCCGCGCCGCGGTGGCCTCCAGTTCCGGCCTGGCCGAGGGCTCGAACGCGAGCTGGCCCTGCACCGTGCGCGCCACGCACGCGGCGAACAGCGCCTGCTTCATCTCTGCCGGCAGGGCTCGCAGCATCTGGAACGCGTCGCCGTCGTCCTCGATCTGCAGCCAGTCCAGGGGCAGCGCCGCACGGTTGATCCGCAGCATGCCTTCCCCTTGCGAGGCTTCGGCGAAGTTCTTGTCGTCGCGCCGCATCGGGGGACGGTCGGCGGTCTCGGAGAACTTGATGTCCAGCGCATGGGGTCGGTACCCGGTCTGGAAGAGGGCGCGGGCCATCTGGAACACGCACAGGTCGAAGGCGGCGTCGAAGTCCTCGGCCAGGTGCGCCTTGATCAGCGACGTGCGGATGGCGCGAAGGTCATCGCCCAGACCGATGCCGATCCCGACGCGCTTGCGTGCCTCGGCGGCGGGGTCCGGGACGGGGTCGGGGCGGGAAATCGCCGGCGGGCGAATGTGCCCATCGAACCCGCCGGGGTCGTGGGCGTCGTCGCCGGCCCCGTTGGTGGAGGGCGATTCGCCGTCAGCAGGACTGCCGTCCGCAGGGCTGCCGTTCGCAGGACCCGTGTCGGAAGGGAGGTCTTCGGGGCGCACCAGGCCCTGGATGACACGCATGTTGCCGTCGTCGCCGACCGTGACGATGGCGCCGGCCATGGCCATGTCCTTGCGCCGGAACACGGCGCGGGCTTCCACGGTGGCGTGGATCTCGTCCAGGCGCGCTTGTGCGCGGTCGTACTCGGCTTCGGTCTCCTCGGTCCAGTCGTTCTCGTCCAGCTCGCTGAGTTCGTCGCCCCGGGCGCCCAGTTGCTCGATCTCCTTTCTTTCGGCCTCCGTGGGCTCGCCGGGTTTCGGGCGGATTTGCGCGAAGCGCGCGGTGTCGCTCCACTCCACCTCCACGCGGGCCTCGGCCCAGGACCACTTGGTGCGCAGCTCCTCCGCGGCGGCTTCCAGGCGCTCCAGCGCCAGTTTGCGGAGCAAGGCCGGATCGTCGAACCAGATGCCCCGGTCGTCCTCCTCGGCAAACAGATCGCGCGTCAGCGCCCCGCCGGCCTTCTCGTAGGCGTCGGCGCCGATGAACCGGGCGATGGAGGCCGTGGCCGGAATCCGGCCTTCGGTCAGGAGCCGCCGGATCTGCCAGATGCTGGGCCCGTAGTGCTGGGCCTTCAGTTCCTCCCATACGGCGAGCTGCAGCTTGGCATCGGCGGTGGCGCAGAAAGCCTGCAGGGCCTGAAGTCCCAGCTCCCCCGCGCGGTAGGCTTCGAGCAGTTCCGGGGCCGCGTTGCCCAGTCTCAGCCGCTGTTCCACCGTGCGCTCGGACACGCCGAACCGGGCAGCGATCTCCGCGACCGTGCCGCCGCCCCGGGCGATTTCTGCAAACGCTTCCACCTGGTCGGCCGGGTGCATGGCCGCACGCACGGTGTTCTCGACCAGGGACAGTTCCACGGCGTTGTCGCCGTTGGCGACCACGTGGCAGGGCACGGGGTGGTCGGCAGGGATGGCGCCGTCCTCGGCGAGGACCCGTAGCGCCGCCAGGCGCCGGGCGCCGGCGACGACTTCGTGGCGTTCGTCGGCTTCGCCGTTCTCCCGGGAGGGCTGCACGAGGAGGTTCTCGAGCAAGCCGTGGGCGGCGATGGACGCCTTGAGCTGCTCGAACGCCGCGCCTTCGGCCGGCGTCTTCCGCACGTTTTGCGGCGAGGGAATGAGCGAGTCTAGCGGGAGGCACCGGATGGTGCGGTCGGAATCGGACATGGAGACCTCCGGAGTGGGCCCCGGCGCGGGGCACGGAAGGAACGGGAAAGGGACGCGAACCGGAGGCTCCAAGGCTCTCCGGCTCGCCCCGATCCACGCTTCACACGGACTCCATGGACAGCCGCCCCGGCCAGGGGCGACGAAGACAGGACTATGCCGTTCGAATCAAATCCAGCCTCTCTCGGCGAGGCTGACGAATGCGCCGTCGGTGACGACGAGGTGATCCACCAGGCGGATGTCGACGAGGGCCAGCGCGCGGCCGAGCTTCAGCGTGATGCCGCGGTCGGCCTCGCTCGGTTCGGCGACACCGGACGGGTGGTTGTGGAAGAGAATCAACGCCGCGGCGTTGTTCTCCAGGGCCTTCTGAACGACAACCCGCGGGTAGATGGCCGCCCCGTCGATGGTGCCCTGGAAGAGCTCGGTCATCCGGATCAGGCGATGGCGGGTGTCGAGGTAGATCACGCCGAACACTTCATTGCGCCGCCCGGAGAGCTTCAGCCGCAGGAATTGCTGCACATCCTCCGGGGCGTTCAGGCAGCGGCCGCGGCGGAAGCGCCCCGACAGCACCTTCAGGGCGAGGGAGATGACCGAGGACTTCTCGCTCCCGGAGAGGCAGGCGGGCGTGAGTTCTGCGAAGCGGTTTTGATCGGCAGGGGCGGAGGGTGTTCGTGCCGCGGGTACGGCCACGACGTTCGATGCGGGCATGATCGACAGGCTCCTCGATGGGTCGGAAACGGGTGGAAGCGAAGGGATCGGCCGGGAAAGCAGCGGCGCGCGAACGCACGCCTGCCCCCGGGATCCGCCCCTTCCCGGCCGACCTCCACTCCCTGCGGCGCCGGATGACGCCGCGGGCGTACGGATCATACAAATCCCCGTTCGGCGAGACTGACGAACGATCCGTCGGTGAGGACGATGTGGTCGAGGAGCCGCACGTCGAGAAGCTCCAGTGCGCGGCCGACCCTGTCGGTGATGTGACGGTCGGCCTCGCTGGGCTCGGCGATTCCCGAGGGGTGGTTGCGGAAAAGCACGACGGCCGCGGCGTTGTTTTCAAGGGCCTTCTGCACGACGACCCGGGGCTGGATGGATGCCCGGCCGACCGTGCCGTGGAGGAGTTCGACGACCCGGATCAGTCGATTGCGCGTGTCGAGGAAAAGGATCCCGAAGACTTCGTTGGGGCGTCCGCTGAGTTTGACCTGCAGGAACCGCTCGATGTCCTCCGGCGCGGCGAAAACGCGGCCCGATCGGCAGCGGCTTGTCAGCACATTCAGGGCGAGGGCAATTACGGAGGATTTTTCGCTCCTGGACAGGGAGGCGGGCGTCAGTCGGGCGAAGCGGTTCTCGTCGGCAGGGGCGGCGGGTGTTCGCAGCGCGGGTGCGGCGGCGGCATTCGATGCGGGCATGATCGACAGGCTCCTCAACGGGTGATGGGCAGATGGAAGCGGAACAAGGGGATGAATCCCGGGGATGGGCCGGCGTGGGACTGTCTTCCGCCGGGCCCCGGGATTTGCCCGGCTGGGAGCCGCCCGCGCCCTCGGGAAAGCCTGGCGCGGACAGGGTAACGGAGCCGGAGCCGGTCAGCCGAAGCGCTCCCCCGCTTCGGTAAATGTCCAACAGTTATCGACGATGGCCTCGTCGACGGCGGCGTCGGACGTCAGGTAGTCGTACTCGCGCTCAAGCTGGCCGTAAAGCCAGCGCGCGAGGTTGCGCATCGCCTGAGTAACGGCGTCCTCTGCGTCGTCGGTCATGGGCTGCCCTGCGGGGCTGTCGCGTTCGACCTCGATCGTCATGCTGTGCGCGTGGTAGTAGCGGCCGCTCTGGCGGATGACGGAAACGAGCTGGTAGAAATTGCGTTTTTGCGCGTGCTGAAGCTCGTCGGCGATGGCGTGCAGCGTTTCGTCCTTCGGGGCGTAGCGGCGGATGGCGCGGGCCGCGTCCGGAGCGTGGAGGTAGGCCCCATCAAAGCTGGCGCCGTCACCCTGTCGGGCAAAACCGGTAAACCATACGTTGGGGGCCTCGCGCGTGCCCCCGCCCATGAGGCGCACGGTACGGGTCTGCAGTGTCACGCCGAGCAGGCCGCAGACGGTCTCGAAGTCCTCGAATACGGCCTCGTACCAGTCCCAGTCGAGGCAGGCGTCGCGATACCAGGCACGGGCCCGTTCCCGGGCGGATCGGGACAATTCCGGAAGTTCGTAGACGAGGGTCTTGACGATGCGGGGCATGGGACTCACCTTCGGTGGTGGAAACGGGCGGCGCACACCGGGGTTGGCGGGCCTGCGGACTCGCGCGCGTCCCGGCCGGGACTCGCCGGGAAGAACGCCCGACGCCACTCCGGGGGGAGCGAGTGCGGGATGGGTTGCGGGTGGATGTGCGCGGCGCGATGGGGGAATGGCGTCAGCGGCGATCGGCACCGCTACGCCGATACGCCCGGTGTGGAAATGGGCGATTCGCGCTGTCCGGGTCGGGCTTCAATTCGGCGAAGCCGCCGGTGTTATTCTTCAGCGGATGTGCGGCCGCTACAACATCGTCAGCGATCCTCAGGCGCTGATGGATGCGTTCGGGGTGATCGACGCGGAGTCGTCCGTGGACGTCGTCGATCGCTACAACATCGCGCCGTCGGAGCCGCCCCCGAAAGGAGAATCCACCCGGGAGAGACGGATCACGCGGGTGCCGACCATCCGGCTCAATGGGGACAGGCGAGTCATGTGCTCGGCCGTCTGGCCGCTCATCCCGGTCTGGGCCAGGGGCGTCGTGCCGAAATACGCCACCGCGAACGCACGTTGCGAAACGATGGCGAAGCTACCGGCCTATCGGCACGCCTGGAGTTCGGGCCGGCGTTGCCTCGTGCCGGCCACTTCCTTCGTCGAGTGGCAGACGGTCGCGGGCAGCCGCCGCAAGCAACCCTGGCTCGTCTATCTCGCCGACCGCCGGCCGATGGCGTTTGCGGGGTTGTGGGAGGTCTGCCGTACCGAGGACGGCGAGCGTATCGAATCGTGCACCATCGTCACCGTCCCGGCCAATGCGCTGATGGCCGAGATTCACAACACGAGGAAACGCATGCCGGTCGTGCTGGAGGGACGGTCGGAACAGGACGCCTGGCTGTCGGGCACGAAAGAGGAGGCCTTGGCGGTCGCCGAACCGCTGGCGGATGGGTTGCTCGATGCGCACCCGATTTCCACTAGGATCAATAATCCCAACGCTAGCGGTCCGGAATTGCTGGAACCCGTAACTGCTCAATAGATGGACGGCGGCTTCGCAGAGGAATCCGGCCCACGGTCCCGGCCGAGCAGCGGCGTGGCACGGTAGAGTGCCCGGATTCGATTGCGGTCTGAATCTTGAGGCAGTGCTTGCCCGTGCGCTTGACCATCGGGCATGCTGTATATATGCACAGGCATGTGACACCAGTTCGGGACCTGGATGAACTGACGGACGAACAGCGCCGGTTCCTCCGCGGTGTCGCCGTCAGGATTCGCAAACTGTTGGAGGCGATCGAGGCGGGGGCCTCGAGCGCGCGCTTCAAAATCGGGACAAGGTGTCTGGAGGATGGCCGTCGCGTCGAACTGGAACTGGTCGCGCGGGTGCCTGAACGCAAGTGGGACGGCATCGCCCAGACCTGGGGTCAAAAGCCGCTGCGCTCGCCGGCGGACGAGGAATCGTAAACGGGAGTTCGGGATACCTAAGGCATGACCGTAGCGGGACACGACGGCACCGGGGGATCGGTGGGTTGCGGGGTGTGAAGGCCGGAATTATGGTGCGTGTCGGCTTTGAACGGGTGGGTCATGGAACGGGCTGGATACAGGGACGGTTTTCGAATGGACGATGTGCAGGAGGTGGACTGGGCGGACTGGGCGAGCTGGTTCCGGGTGATGACCTTGCTGTGCGTGAGGAACACGCTGATCGAAGACACTCACGCCCGCAATGACCGGTCAGCAGGACAGGGGATTTCTCCGACGTGATCGTCGACGACGCCAACGGGCGCCGAATTCCGTGACCGGAGGTCTTTCGTTCCGTGACAAGACGATGAAGGAGCTGATGCGCGATATCGTCAACCGCCTTTGCACGTTTTGCGCGAAGGCGGGCGAACCGTAATTCGATAGGATCTTCGAGCGCTGGTAGCTGGTTACTGGTGGCGCGGCGCTGGGATTGTCCGAAGCTGGCCAAGGGGTTCGTCGCGGCAAGCGAATGCAGTGTTGTCCGTGGCAAGGGCGCGAGCGCGTTCGTCGCGACGAAGGAGAAAAGCAATGACGCGGAAATACTGGAGCGACACGCCGGTACCGATTAAAGTCACCCGAAGGAATGTTGAGCCTATCATGTCTGCGAAACTGTAAGGGACAGCTATGAAAGGTACGGTTAATGAATTTCGAGAAAATCCTTGTAGTGAAAATATGAGGGCAGTCATAGATTGTGTACGAAACGAGTATGTGCGAGATGAAGACGTGGCGCACTTGGCCGAGGTACTCGGGACATCCGGACGTGTATATCGAATGGCGGCCGGGCGGCTGTGTGTGGACTTGGCGTCCACCGGTGGACCGACGTCGCTGTCTACCTTATTGGGGCCACTATATCTGAGAGCATTAGGTTGGATAGTCCCGAAACTCGGAGTGCCAGGGCGCCCTGCTGGAGGCGTTGACACGCTGTCACGCATTCCGGATTACAAGACGATACTGACCTATGAGGAGATAAGAGCTTGCTTGGACAAATGTGGATATTGCCATTTTCTTACAAACCAAGAATATGCACCGCTGGACAAGACATTTTTTTATTTCCGACAACAATCAAATGCTCAGCACCTCCCGGAATTGGTTATTGCAAGCATCTTAGCAAAGAAGCTGGCAGTTGGGCTAAATAAAGTGGGTTTAGAGATTCGAGTTGCCCCGCATGGAAATTTTGGATCCACAGCTGTAGAAGCTAGGGAGTACGGGCGCAGATTCATGCGAGTCGCTGATTTACTTGGTATTGATTCAGTTTGTATCATAACTGATGCTAGAGAACCCTATCAGCCCTATGTCGGTCGTGGCGAAGCCTTATTGGCACTAAAAAAAATCTTTGATGATGAGGCGTCCACGCAATTGTTTTCGCATGCGACGAGTTGTTTTACAATGGCCCATGCTACCGTAGGTTATCCGCCAACCGATCCGAACATGATTAACGAGCAGATCAAAAAGAACTTCTTCGAAAATCTTGTTGCCCAAGGGAGTTCTAAGGATCAATTCGAGCAGTATGTTGAAGCCATCGATAGTGGTCATAACTTTTTCATTTATGGAACCAGATCCGGGTATTTGCGGATCAATCTGGGTCGTTTGCGGGAGGTAATATTGCGTTTTCAAAAGGGCACGCGAAGCGGTTCGAACTTGTTTCCCGATGACATGGGAGTGATTCTTAAAAAAACCACGGGTGACCTAGTTGCACGCGGTGACATATTGGCGAGTGTGCGAGTGAGTGAAAGAAGATGGCCAAGCGCAAGTGGAGTAATTGAAGATTCATTCTGCGTTGATGAAGACTATCCAGATCGCGCAAACTTTGAGGTGCTGTCTAGTGAATAAGTATTGCTGTTTCTGTTGTCCTAAGCGCGACTATAGTGAGAAGTCACTGGACGACATCTGTGATACTTGTGGGATGCGATACGGATTTCCGTTAACAGAGTTTCCAGAGAGTATCCGAGATTTCACAATTGAAAAACCGCTTGGCCGAGGGTTCTATGCCGCGACGTATGTTGTGACAAGGGGGGCGCTGGGTGCGAAGTCCGTACTCAAAGTTACTCCAAGCAGCTTTTTCGAGGAGTTCGAGGAAAAGGATTTCGAGCGCGAGTGTATATTGCATTCTGAGGTCGCAGCGGGCACAGAACATATCGTTGGTATACGTGATATGTTTGAGTCTGATGTTCGCTTCGATGCAAAGATAATCCGCTGCAATGTAGCGGAATTGGAGTATGTAGACGGTGATCTACTCGCTACTCACTTCGCTAGGGACGATGCGATACCTGTGCAAATGATAGCCCAGATAGCTGTTGATCTATTCCGAATTAGGAACGAGCTACAAAATAAAGGAGTGAATCACAATGACCTCCATGCCAGCAATATTATTATAGAGAACTTGGGAGCGGACGCAAGACGAGCGGCAGCAATAGACGACACAATAAGGGCGGTGGCCATCGATCTTGGATCTATCGCTTCGGAAAGTAGAAGTGATGACGAAACGGAACGGTTCGGAGATTTGCGTTGGATTGCTGAACATATCTCCGTACTTATTTCAAAATTGCTTAGTGACCCTGACAGTATCTCCGATGTTGAAAGCCGACTAGCAAATGCGCTGCAGATTATTGTGCAGAATATCACTCCTGATTCGGAATATCAGCGAACACCGGTATCCGAGGACTTCATCTCGCAAATTGAGGATGCATTTTATAGAGTGACGCAGCATTGGCGACCTTGGCGCGAGGCTCTAAACCTGAAGGCATTCGGAGCATCTTATAACGCTCAAACTATGCAAGCGTGGCACGTACCGCATCTGTTGGTAGATCCTGACGGAGCGTGGTTAAGCGCGATTAGTGCACCAGGACCTCAAGTAATCACCGGTATGCGTGGATGCGGAAAGACGATGTTCTTGCGTGCCCTACAATTTCATGCCAGAGCAGCTCAGCGGGATGGTGAAAGCAATAGTCAGATTCTGAAAAGGTTGAAATCTGATAACTATGTTGGTCTTTTTGTTTCTGCGCAGAGGTTGTTGGATCCCCTTGGTCGGAACGCAGTAACGACTGCAGATCCGTTTGCACGGCTCGTTGTTGCTTATGGGTTAGAATCCGTGCGAGCAGTTCAGCACCTAAGGGATATAGAGGGTGCAACTGTGTCCGGTTCATGGGTTAAGTACATTGGGCAGGCAATCGGTCGATGTATCGGGTTGGAGGAGGACTTTACTCAAGTAGCAACGGACTATGATTTGGAACGCAAATTGAGCGAATTGTTGTTGGCGATGAGTAGAACGGATACCAACCATTGTCTCATGGTCCATCCGAACGTGGCATTTCCAGCACTAGATGAAGCGATTCGTCACTGTTCTCCAATGTGGCAGTCGGCACAAGTGCTATTCTTGTTGGACGATGTTTCTACACGATATTTAGATCGACCACAAATCGAAGAGCTATTGTCAGCATTGCTATTCCAGAACCCAACGTGCTCGTTTAAGTTGACATCGGAGGTGCAAACTATCGAACTTGGCTTGAAGTCGCCAGGACAGATTCACCCTGCTCGAATAGGACGAGATCTTGCAATTTTCGACTTGGGTGGAGAGGTGTACGAAAAGATTCGTGCCCAGGGAAAGGGGAATGGGCGGGACTTTGTTGAACGAATACTAGAGCAGAGAGCTAAACACTTCACCGCGCATCCAAGCCATAAGCCGGGAGTGTTACTTGGAGATGTGTCTTTGGAGCAAATTGCGCGAGAAATCGGGCAATCAAAGGAAAGCTCTAGAGATCGGAAAGGCATATATCGTGGAATAACCGCACTTGCAAGGATGTGTGTCGGTGACATCGGAGATGTAATTAGCCTCTATGAGCAAATTCTGCGTAAAGCTGTTGGTAAGCCTATGCCGATTGCACAGCATATACAGTCAGAGTGTTTTCAAGACTTTTGCGCTAGGCGACTCTATGATTTGAATCGTCGAGGGGGGTACCTAAAGGATGTTGCAAAATCCTTCGCAGAAGCTTCGCACGAACTTCTTATGAATTCCTGTAGGGGACAACCGGACAAAGGGAAGAAAATTCGAATCCGACAGTATTCGTCATTGTATGTGCGTATAACTACTGGGAACATTGAAGATCAAACGGAGCGATTGAGAGAGTTGATCGATGCGGGAGTATTCGTATTTGCGGGGGGGAGCCACGTGCCGAGAGCAAAGACACGAGACGCTAACCCTACGCAGCAATTCAAATTGACCTATCGAAAAATCTACGGGCTTGTAAATTTCATTGGCCTAGCCGAGCGGGACCGGTTTGAATTGTCCGGTGAGGATCTTGAAGCGTGGCTAGCGCAACCGGAGAATGGGAAAGATGTATTGCTTCGTAACCTCGGGGGCGATAGCACGGCGCAGAACGCCCCCAAAGTTCCACTTAGCGAGCATAGCGTAGACGCCGGGTCATCAAGTAGTAAAGGGATGGGTGACGCGGATCAAATGGTACTGTTCGGGGACAAGCCACGTGTTGGTAAAGGTCTGGGGGGTCCTAACGAAGTATGGGCGCCTGAGGACTATAGGGGATTTATTGCGGCAAAAAGGCCAAAAATTGGACAAGTGGGGTTATCGGACGAACTGCTTTTGACTGCTGAGACTATAGTTTTAGGGTTGGGTTTCGAAGAACGTGCTCTACATTCGATTCAACGTCTGTGTAAGGTAACAAATGCCAAACGTGCGGTAGCAATCGAGTATGTAGAGAGAGGACGCAGTAATGAAATTAAACAAGTGTTGGCGAACAGCGGAGTAGATTGCACTATTTTGCAATATAGGAACACAATGGATTCTGGACTTCCGGCGATGGTGGGGCCGGTGGTGGTCGATGTAACGGGATTGTCCAAGCCGATTTTTTTTCATGCTATTCGAAATGAGTTGAGGCATAAGGGGCAGGTTTTCGTTTGGCACACGGAAGCTGAGCAACACTATCCGTTGGACGTTGACCTACAGCAGTTGTTGGTAGCAGATAGTGAAAAAGACTTTCGGCTCTTACTGGAAGAAGCACGAGGCGTTCTAAGCGGTGAAGAGGGGCCTTATGTTGCGGAGGCTTTACTCCAATCGGACTCCGATGAGACGCGACAACGAGTGTTGTTTGCAGCTTCATCGGCGAAACACGAGAGACTTCTTTCCTTACTTGACCAGAGGGACTATGACCGCTTGGAGATTGCCATGCCGAAACATGGAACCGCGAGAAGTAGAGTTGCTCAGATTGCAGCTGAGATAGCGGCGAGAAATGCGGAGAACGCCCGCGTAGCGGAAATCGGTTCAGACGATTTTGAGGGGGCGCTAAATAAACTGTTTGAGAGTTACCTACTGTGGTATGTGCAGCACGGGTTAAATTTTGAATTGGGACTGACGGGATCAAAAATGCACGCTGTGGCGTGCGCGGTAGGAAGTGCGACTCTAAAGATTTCTCAATGTTGGTATATTCGTCCTAAGGCATTTGATCCAGAACGGTTCACAAAAGGAGTAAGTGACTCTAAATGTTTGAAGATTTCTATGGGCGACTAATTTTCGGAAAATGATAACCAAGCGAAAGTTGCGTGCGAGAAAATGTTGTATTGAGCCGACCCGGGTATGCCGAGACTCGATCCTGCAAAAAATCTTGTGTTGAGGCGATCTTCATCGTTTAAACCGTCAGCACAAATCGGTCACCGAACTGGATCGCGAACTGCGCCTTGGCAGCATGCCATTCCCTGGGTGGGTTTTTCCACATTGCCGTGATATTCCTCAGAGCCAGGTAGATCAGCTTTGTGGCCGCCTCGTCGCTGGGGAAATGCCCCTTGTGCCGGATCGCCCTGCGGACCGGGCTGTGCAGGCTCTCGATGGCGTTGGTGGTGTACAAGATTTTCCGCACCTCCGGAGAGAAGGCGAAAAACGGGATCACCTCCTCCTAGCGCCGGCGCCAACTGTGCACCCCGGCGGCGAAGCGTTCCCCGTAGGGGCTGGCGTCGAACCGATCCAGCTCTGCCGCCGCGGCCTTGGCCGAGGCCGTGGTCCGCGACACGCGGGATCCTTCGTCCTGGCTCAGTGGGCGTAATATGTTGATGGGGGGATCGGTAGCACGGCGCAGACCTGCTCGACCCCAAAACGCTTTCGGGACTCCTTGATGTAACTCACCATCATCGGCGTCGGAGGCCGAGCTCCGCGTGGGCAAAATACGCCGAGGCCGTGCGCAGGATCTCGTTAGCTCTGCGAAGCTCACGGTTCTCCCGCTCCAGCTCCTTGAGCCGCTCATGCTCAGTCGTACCCAGACCAGCGCGTCGACCGCGATCCGTCTCCGCTTGTCGCACCCAATCGAGACCATGGCCGACCACTGCGAGGGATACTCCCTTTCATGCTCGAACATCATCCGAACCGCCCGGTCTCGTACTTTCGGGGAATACCTCGTTCCTCTGTCGATTGCTCCATCCTTTCATGGAACAGCCTGCGCGCAGCCAATCTGTTCCCGTCGCGATAGCGCGACGCTAGGGTCGTGGTCCGCTCTCAAATGTCGGAGCCTCCGGAAAGGTAGGGGAGGTCGGTCTAGGTGTTGGAACGGAGCGTGCCCGGAATCATAGCTATGGGCGTTGTAAGTATGGTCAACTCATGTTAAATATGGTCAAATCCGTGCTTGGATGCGGTCGATGCCAAAGAGAATCGGTAACAAGGAGTTCTACTCGACCGTAGAAGCAGCGACGGCGGCGGGAATATCTAAGGCGACGTTGCTGCGGTGGCTCAAGAATGGTGATGTGCGAGAACCGAAACGAGACCGACGAGGTTGGCGGATATTTTCGGAAGTCGAGGTGAATGAGATTCAAGCATGGGCACACAGGACGAGTTAGTCCAGTCGCTACCAAAACGTACGCGAAGAGGTAGACGGCGAAAACCGAAGTTCCTTGCAGTGGACTTCTATTGCGGCGCTGGGGGGACGACTAGAGGGTTGATCGACGCGGGCGGCTACGTCATAGCGGGCTTGGACAAACAGGATTCTTGTAGACGAACGTACGTGGCCAATAATGGCAACGAGTACGGAGATCGATCCTACCCCGCTTTTCTTGCATTGGATCTGTTTCCCGCGTCGGATAAGCATCCAGGCGGACAACAAGACGATGCACTTTCCGGACTTGGCCCGATGATTGAGGAGCACAGGAAGCGCTATCCGGACATTCCTCTGATGTTCGCGATATGCGCACCATGTCAACCGTTCACGAAGCTAAGCAAAGCCAAGCTTCGAGATGAGCGAACTGCGGCGCGGTTGCGTGATCGAAGTTTGCTCGCTCACACGTGTCGGTTCATTGAGAGATTCGATCCTGACATTCTCCTATCCGAGAACGTAGCTGGCATTACTGATCCGCGCTACGGCGGAATATGGGATGATTTTGGTACTCGCCTAAGGCGGCTAAACTATACTGTGTCTTCAGTGCGCGTATGCGCCTCGCGACTCGGTATCCCACAGTTCCGAAGACGATCCATTATTGGTGCCATTCGCTCGGCCAATGTATGTGGTGATGGTATTGAACTTCCGGTACAAGACGATTCTGCAGGCGTCCGAACGGCTGGCGCTGCGCTCAACGGGTTGCCGCCGCTGGAAGCTGGCGGACGCGATCCGAACATACAAAACCATGTAGCCAGAAATCTCAGCGAGTTGAACAGAAAAAGAATCTCGTTTGCCAAGCCGGGGGCATCGAATAGCTACCTCAGATCGACGCCTGAGGGTGACCTCTCGCTCGCTTGCCATCGCCGGGTGAAAGAGAAGCTTAAAGTCAACTGCTTTACAGACGTTTATACGCGCATGTCGCCCGACAGGCCGTCACCCACCATTACGACGAGGTGCCATAGTATTACGAACGGGCGCTTCGGGCATCCGGACGTAACACAGCTCCGCGGAATTTCGATGAGGGAAGCCGCGAGGCTGCAATCGTTTTCCGACAACTATGTGTTCTATCCGAGTAATCAGCTTGAGCCGATCGCAAAGATGATCGGCAATGCTGTGCCGCCAAAAATGGCGTGGTTCTACGCTCGCAGTCTTTTGTCCTCTTTCGAGAGTTCGAATGTCTCAGGCGTCGAGGAGAGAGTACCTGTGACAAGTAGAAGAGAGGACTAAGTTTGCCCATTGAAGATGAAAGGGTGGCCGGTAGAGACGATCATATGGTCACCGAAGGAGGTCCGCAGACCAGTGAAGAGAGTGAGGAGAAGCTTTATCTTCGATTCCATGGCCGGATCATTGATTCCCTCGGTATTCAGATGTATCAGAGTCCAGTTGCCGCGGTGGCTGAACTGATCGCGAACGCCTGGGATGCAGATGCTTCTCGGGTCAAGGTGCAGTTACCGTCGAGCCTTAGCGGCGAGCCTGTGATCGCTGTTGAAGACAATGGTATTGGCATGACGTTCGAGGAGTGTCAGAAACGGTACCTCAATGTTGGACGAAACCGGCGGAATGATGACGATGGTGACACGAGTCCAGGCGGACGACCTGTGCTGGGGCGAAAGGGCATTGGCAAGTTCGCTGGTTTTGGGATTGCCGAACTACTTGAGATAGATACTACTAGCTCCAAGACAGGAGAACGCACCGTCTTCAGGTTAGACCTTCAGGACCTACGCAGCGATGAGTACGTCGGCACGGCGGAAAAAGAAGTGCCCATCGTAAGTAAGGAAGCTGCATCGGAGTCCCGAAAGACGCGTAAGGGAACCCGAGTTATCTTGCGGCGGCTAAAGTTGGCAAGGACGCCTAGCAAAGACGTATTCCGCAGATCGATGGCTCGTAGATTTCTCATCAATCAAGTGGCGGACCAATTCGAGGTACTTATCAACGGCGAGGGCGTTCCCGACGATAATGCCCTAGCTAAGGTGGAGTTCGACTTTCCTACGGATTACAAGGAGAAGGAGCTACCTGAGGGCATTAACATCAAGGACAGGGTCGGTCACGAAAACGTAGGAGAGGATACCATCGCGTGGCGAGTGAGATTTACGAAGGAGCCTATCGACACAGAGGAGCTGCGTGGCGTGTCGGTGTTTTGCGGCATCAAGCTGGCGCAAACACCATTCTTTTTCAATCTATCCGGAGGGTTGTCGGGTCAACATGGGCAACAGTATATGTCTGGGCAAGTACAAGCCGACTATCTGGACAGGCTGATGGCAGACGTCATAACGACTGAGAGGCAGCGCATCAACTGGGAGCTTGAGGCTTGTAAACCACTAGAAGACTGGGGAAAGGATAGGGTCAAGTCACTCTTGAAAATTTGGAAGGCACGGCGTGCGGAGGAAAAACTTCGCCTGATCGACGAGAAGGTCGCCCCGTTTTCCCATCGGCTGGAAAAGCTAAAGGGTACTGAGAAACGTACGGTTCACAGCGCCCTACGGAAAGTCGCCGCGATCGAAGCCCTATCCGACGATCAATTCGCGGACTTGTCGAGCGGTATTCTCACGGCTTGGGAAGGAGGTCGGTTGCGCGAGCTGATCGAAGACGTTTCGAACGTCGACGATATGGACGAGTCGAGACTGTTGTCACTACTCGCCGAAGCACAAGTACTAAACGCTCTCCATGTGGCAGAAGCCGTTAAGGCGAAGGTCGACATAATTGAAGGGCTACGTCGCAGGATCGACAATAGGGATCTCGAAAACGCAGTTCGCGATTACATTGCGGACAACCCGTGGCTGCTCTCGCCACACTGGGAAACGTTCAAGGTGGAGACGTCCGTTAAGCACGTTCTAAAGGAAGCGGCAGAGTCGGCTAATTTGCACGCGGACGACGAGCAAGACAGAAAACGAATCGATCTCGCGCTGTCCTCTGGTAACCAACTGCTCGTTGTTGAGTTTATGCGTCCAGGATTGACCGTAGATCGCGAGCACATTAACCGGTACCAGCAATATGTGGATATTCTGAGAAGCAGAATACGAAACAACACCGCTTATCGGTTCGACGATGTACCGGGGTTGCTGGTCGCAGACAGTCTCAATCGGAAGCCAGACATGGAGGGTGCGCTATCTCGGCTGGCTCAGGACGGCATGGAGGCGATGGAGTGGAATGGTCTGCTGGAAAGGGCGCGCGCGCAGTGGAAGGAATTCCTGGACTTGCTCGTCGAAAGGGCCCCCGAAGACGATCGCTTGGCTGAATTGCGCTCCAACGCGGACGGAGGAGGGTAAAGCGACCAAACTCGCTCGACAACACAGGCTTGGGCTCGCATTGGCCAGCCATAATGTTGGGACACTATGGTGGCGTGCCATCCAAGAATTCGATCAATCGTTGCGCGAGGGCGTCACGGTCGTGAATCTGACATTGCCAAACGACGCAAATCTCCCAACCCATTTGCTTCAGTTCGGCGACTGCCTTGGCGTCTCTGCTCTTGTTTGTACTGATCTTCTTGGTCCAATATTCCACATTCGAATCGGGAATTCGCCCGCGCCGACATGCATGCCCGTGCCAAAAACAACCATGCACGAAAATAACCTTTTGACGTCCGGGAAACACTAGATCGGGGCAACCCGGCAAGTTTCGAACGTGAAGCCGATACCTGAAGCCTTTGGCATGTAGCAATCGGCGTACGGACATCTCCGGTGCAGTGTCCTTTTGACGTACCGCGGCCATTATGCGTGACCTGGTTGCTTGGCTGACGTGATCCGCCAAAACGTGAACTCACATCCGTGCGCGAAAGCACTGCTTTCCGCACGTCACGCTGTAGACCTCGTCCTGGGCGCCCGATGCGCTTTAGTCTGCATGGCGACCCTTACAGGACCCAGCACACAGACATCCCAATAGGGCCTTCTCAGGAGCTTGCCGCTAGATTCCATGCAACCTCACACGCGAGAAATTCGGCCACGATTATTCGAATTACGATACCACCAGTATCGTCAATAGCGAGATAACGGTATCGGTCGTGCTGAACCTCGACCCAATCGTTCACAATCAGTCCCAGTTGGCATTGGTCGCCCGAGTCTGATTGCAGAGTAGCTTGCGCAACGAACAGACGTTGGCTTCCCCGAGAACCTACCTCGCCGAGCGCATTCTGGACGTGTGCGGCATCAAATGCGTCGCGTACATCAGTCGGGAGGTCTTCTAACTGCCCACACCAGAAGTGATCCGGTTCTGCCCGACAGGGCTGGCTTAGTTCGAAGACTGTATGGCCTCGTGCGAGCTTTAGCATTATGTTCGCAACTCGATGGCGTTCAACAGCAAACTGTACTTTACCGTTGGTCTCAGATTTGGCCTTCTCGAGTCTGGCTCTTAGCGCCGGAGTGTTTTGAAGGATGCGTGCGACGGAAGTCCGTTTGACTTTGTTTGGATCCGTAGAACCACATTGCGCCGATTCGAGCAAGCACACAAGATATTGCTCATCCTTCGAGAATCCTCTATTGCATTTCGCGCAAGAACTCACCACCGGCAAGTTCTCCGGATAAGGCCGATCCAACATGCAACGGGAGGGAACATGCTCACGTGTGTCGGCCGGGCCGCCACAATAGATGCAGCCGCTTAGTAGCCGCTCGTCGGCGTAGTCGCGTTTTTGGTCCATGTGTTTTGCATTTGTGAGGAGGCAGTACGCTGATGGGCAAGTTGCTAAGTTACTCTACGGCCCTACGCTCATTAGTTTCGATGCTCTTCTGCAAGCAAACTAGTGCATCAATGGCCCCATATACGCAGGCAACTTTTTCTGTAGTCCATTCCACTTTTCCTTTATTCCCTCAGGAGAAATGCTTTCAACACAGCTATGTTTTCCGACCAGGCGACCCAGATTCTGGAGTTCGCCAATGATGTCGGTACCGGACTTGGATCGCCGCATGATCCACAGAAAGATGTCGACAAGCTGCAAGCCGATGGAAGACTCGCTCGCCACGAATTCGATCCCCTGTTTGGGCATCCGTTTCCGCAGCACATCCTCGGCATCCGAGCCCTCGAAGAAGGGCTGTGCGAGGAAACGGCGCCGTTCGGTTTCCCCGAGCGCAGCAAGTCCGTCGGAATACTGCTTCATCGTGTCATGCAACTCGGCCTGGGCAGAATTGAATTCCGACTGCCTGTCCGCCTTTATTGAAAGGGCATCCTTCCGCCCTGCCTCGCGAAGACGTCGCGCAATCGCCGACAAGACGAATTGAAAGCCCATCACGTTGGGTCCAACCGCTTTCTTGTCGCTTGTTCCAAAATCCAGTGCGTGGGGATTCCATATTCCGAAACACAATGCGGCTTCGAACAACGCCTTGGTTGCCGAATCTATGTCCGACGCTCGGCATCGTTTAAAAAGTTCTTTCAGAAATTCGGCAATTTCCCCGCCTCGGTTCTCGATATCCGTGGCGATTCGCAACGACCACGCCTTTTTCAGCACTTCTTGATCGCAGAGCCGAGAGAATTTCTCAAATGCCGGATAGTACAATGGGGCGCTGTCCTCATCCCACTTCATCGCTGTGTTTCTTTCCTCGTTGAAAATGGCGTCGAACAGCATCGTCCGCGCGTATGTAGGCTTATGCATGTACCAGTAGTCAAAGCGAAAACCGAACCGCTTTTGCAACTTGATCAGAAGGGGCGCGATTTCGGACAGCCGGGACAGCCCAAGCTCGTTGGCATGCAGACAGGTCACCCCGAGTTTTCGAAGCATCGCAGCATGATCGCGTGTCGCCAGGACGTCCGGGTTCAGCTTGCTCGAGAGCGTTCCGTAACACAGCACAGGTTGCGATGCGTCAAACAGGTTGTTGCCTGTGTTTCCCGACTCGTCGACAAAAAAGAACATGACTGGAAGATTTCTGGGGTGAGTACATATCGCGCGGCGCTCGTCTTTTACCTCTTGCGTGGGCATCCAATATCGGCCCTCTGACGGGTACCGTACGTCCTGTTTTCGCCTTCCGGCAGATGGTGCGTATTCTGAGGGAAAGCTGCCGCGTGTTCTAGGCGAAAGTTGCCTCTCGTTCTGAAGCGAAGCTGCCACCCGTTTTAGCGTAATGTTGCCACCCTGAGGAGCGCCGCCGCGGATGACGGCCTGAGCCGTCCGTTGGTGGCGAATTGCCTTCGCCGGGCCAAAGCTTGCGAATTGGGGTGAACGATCAGCGCCGCAGCCGGCGCAGACGTTGGCGCGATTCCCCATCGGGCAGGAAAACAATAGGATCGTCCAGCAAGGCTTGGATGGCCGTGGCCAGTGGGGCTGGCTCGACGAGCGCGTGCCAATGGAATTTATCCAGCGCCCAGATGATGCCGTGGAGCTCCATTTCGTTATCGATTGCGATGCGTCGCAAGGTGCTGTCGCCAGTCAGAAGGATGGCGGCCTGGGTCTATCCGGCCAATAGAGGGCAAGGCAATCCTTCCATGCTAGGACGGAAAATTGTGGAAGTAGCGTTGCGCATGGAAGAGTCCGTTGGTGTCGAGGTGTCGCGTCTGTAGTCCTCGGTCAAGCAGATCTCGTTTTCCTCGCCGGTCAGGCTGATGAGTCCGTCATCCAGCAGCGCATTTAGGCCGATTTCGGCTACGGCTTCCAGGGCCGTATGGGCCGTGCGCTGTGGGCCCCGTTCGTCGCCGACGATTCGGGCGACGGGCAGGACGCACTGAGGACGGGCCTGAAACTCACCTCCGGCCCGCACGTCGATGCCGCACTCGAACTTGGCCAGCGAACGGGCGAGCCCGATCCGACCGTGAGGTTCGAGGGCCGGATTCGCTGGTAGGCCCCACCCCGCGGCGATCACATTCCGCCAACGAGACAATCCGGCGACATTCGCCGCAACCCGGTCGTTGAATCCGAGCTCGCGGGCGAAGCGGACAGGTCGCCCGCCATCCCTGGCGGGCTCAGTTCGGCGTTAATTGCGCCGCGCCGACGATGCGCTTCACTGCCGCGAGCGATTCCGTGCCCGTGCGGCGGTCGATGATCGCGTCGCCCACCGCCGCCAAGAGATCGGGCTTTGGTACGCTCGCCAGCAGCGTCCGCTGCGCGGGCTTGACGGTCCAGATCACAACTGCCTGCGGCCACCCGACCAGTAGCTCGGTTCGCAGTTGCATCACCTGACTTGGACTGAACACCGTCTCAAAATCCGGCCGCTTGCAAAAGCTCAACGGCTTCGCGTGTATCGATTGGCATCGTTGCTTCTATTGTTGTTCTCCCCATGTTCGAGGGCCGGGACAGTGCTTCCTACTCCTGAAACACTGCGGCAACGGGCTCCGCGTAAGGAGAACCTGTGACCAAAACCTTGTCCACGGAGAGTACGATTGCTGAGGCGATAACACTTGTAATGAGGGCTGCGATCCATGCGCGATGAGCAAACAGTATTCTGGCGCATTTCTCCCGGCGGGAAAGGGATCCAAAGTACTCCTTCCAAATCGCGTGAATCGCTGGATCCAGTCTGTCACCCTCGATGACTCGATTGTTTGATCCATCTAGAATGTAAACGCCAATAGATACCTTGCCATCGGCGCCATGCCAGAATTGACCTATGTGAGATCCTCTATACGCCTCTAATACTCTGCCGGAAACCGGGAAACTTGTTGATGTTCCTCCGGTTTTAGTATCCTTTTGGAGTATTGGAGTCATTTCTACTTTATACATCGGTTCGATCATTGGCTCTTCCTCATATTCGGTCCCCGGATTTCTTCCGTACCCAAGTTCAAAGTGGTCCGCGCGCGCAGGAACATGGAGTCAGCAATTGACGCGTGAGATCAATTCATGCGTGCATGCTTGTTCGGTGCTGGCAGGTTGACACTGCGTGGCTGAGTGGCGCCAACTCGCAGCCTGAGACCGGTGGCGGATCGAGACCGAGACGTTCAATACCCTGAAAATCCAAGGCTATCGCTTCGAGCATAACTTCGGCCACGGCGAGAAGTATCTGGCGACGGTGTTCGTCTACCTGATGATTCTGGCGTTTCTCATCGACCAAATCCAGCAGCGCTGCTGCCGACTGTTCAGTACGGCCCAGGCCGAGGCCGGGCGTCCCCGCTACTTCTGGGAACAACTGCGGGTGCTCTTCCTGCAACTGTTCATCCCGGACTACGAGACGTTGTATAGGGCGCTGGCGTTCGGGCACCGAAGTGAACTGGTGCTGTATTACACTTCCTGACTCCATGCTGCGGCCGTGTGTGCGAGAAACGGTTCTTCAGGGACAGCACGATAGCCAAACGACACGTCGGCATCCGAGCCGGAGAGGATGACTTCCCTCACCGATCGGCTCATGCCCGCACGGCGGGATCGGATCGACATCGCGAGCGTGAAAAACGCGTTAACGGGAATTGCCGACATATGTCTGACATATTACGTACTTTGGCAAATGTACCCGGACCATCCGGGAACGTGTGCGCCAGGAAGATCGGCGGTTTCCGTTGCGGCAGGTGGCCATTCGCATCGGCGTGGAGCTGGCCTATCCGAGCAAGATCACGCACGGCGACATGGCGCTGCCGTTTGAGGCCACGACGGTTCGGTTGTCGCGGGAACTGAAGATCCGGACGCGCTGCTCGCGCTGGGAGGGAAGGTTGCGGGCGATCTGCAGGCGATCATTCGCAAGCGGCCCAAGCTGGTTGCCGAATTAATCAGGCTACTCAAGGACGCACCCGACGACGCCATACTAGGAGTGGTGCGCGAGGTGCGTGACGGGGATCGTTAGGAGCCGCCACGATCACATTGGAAAACGTCGTATTGGAATTGGTGTTTCCGGCGGTTCAAGAGCAGGCGCGCGGCTCGATCGATTTTCAGCTGAACCCTGCGGATTCCCGACGACGACTACGACGAGTCGCTGCCGCTGCGGGGCCGGTTTCCGTTGCGGCATCGGGACGATTCGCGTTTACCCGGCGCGTGGTGTCGGCGCGGCGGCATTGTCGAGCCGATGCACCAAGCCGAAGTCCTGTGAATCAACCTTGATTCGATGTCGGTGTACCGTAAGATAAGAAAAATGCTCTCTTGATTTTGTATATCGCCATGGCTAGGATTCGAATTGCGACGTTCAATGTCGAAAATCTCCTGCAGAGGTTCGACTTTTACAAGTACGGAAGTCTGACTGTAGAACCGGCACTGCGGATCTTGGGCGTCGAATCCTCGGACGACGATTACGGCTTGCTGCGTAGGTCACTGCACGTGAGTCTGACCGACGATTCACGCCAGATGGTCGCTCAAGCCATTCGTGACACCGCAGCCGATCTCATCTGTCTTCAGGAGGTGGATCATCGAACCGTATTGGACGACTTTCACGCTCAATATCTGAAAAAATCAGCCGGCGTGCACTATGGATGGCGACGAGTTCTCGAAGGCAACGACCGACGCGGAATCGATGTCGCCGTCATGTCCAAACGTCCAGTCAAGGTCAGCTCGCACAAGCACCATACGTTCGCCGATTTCGGTCTGTTCAGTACTGCGCTGCGCGAACACGGTCTCAGCGAAGGTGACCCGATCTTTCGCCGCGACTGCCTAGAAGTTCGCACCAAGGTGAGCAAGCAGGAACTGACTGTTTTTGTTTGTCACTTCAAGTCAATGTCCGGTGACAGAGAAGCGACGCGCCCGATACGCCAAGCCGAAGCAAAAGCCGTTCGAAGAATTATCGAGACTACCTTTCAATCTCCCGGGGATGCGTCGTGGCTTGTCGTGGGCGACCTCAACGACTATACACACCTACAAAACGGTACCGTGGACAATGGGCACGGCTTGGGACCGCTCCTCGACGGTGGCTTTTCCGTGAATCTCGTTTTGCGCAGGAAAGCAGCGGACAGATGGACACACTACTATCCGAAGGGAGGAACGAAACACCAGATCGACTACATACTTGCATCACCGGCATTGGCAAGGATCAACAGGAAAGCCGTTCCGGACATCATTCGTGCGGGCCAGCCATGGCGAGTGCCCGGTACCACGCGTACAAAACGTTATCCACGAGTGGGCTTTGATCGACCCAAGGCGAGCGATCATTGTCCCGTCGTCGTTGATCTGGAGTTGTGAAGTAGCCTGAGAATGCATGCAGGGCCGAATTCGCTATAAGGACATTCACACCGTCATCGAATCTCACCTTTGCGCCGGTAAGGCCGCCATTGAGTCGATGTGCAACATTCTTCGTAACAGAGATTGAAATTGGGTTGGGAGTTTCGAATCATCGAGCACGACGGACAGGCTCCACGTGGTCAGAACAGAATAACCGGAATTGAATATTTCTTGAGGAGTAAATACAAGTGACGACGCGATCTAACCTGAATGTGCGAGTCATAGCGGTATCTGTTCTGGCAATACTCATCTTTGCAGCATATTTTTATGAACTCAATTTGCCTGATGTTGGTGTTGGCCATCTTCAGAGGAATTTTTCCGATTCTCAAGCAGAGTCCTTAAGGCTGCTGCAGGACTTGGTCAAGATTTTCATGAATTGGTCGATCGGCGTAATAGGCGCGACGGCATTTTTTTTCAGGTTAGGTATTGGCAACGAAATACCTCTCAGGCGCAGTGACCTGGCCATGTTTGCATTGACGACATTGCTGGCTGTAGGATCGCTCTATTTTGGTCACTTGGTTTTGGATAGAAGTATTCTGATTTTGGCTGTAGAACAGTATCCGGTACAGGATTCGATGGTACATGATCTTCGACAGTACCAATACCTGACGGGACTGGCGACCATAGCCATGTTTGCAATCAGTGTATTGAACTATTTCACGCGAAGAGTAAGAGAATGAACAATTTCAAGATCCCTCCTCGATCTTGCTTCTTCCTGTTTCTATTTCCGATTTGTGTGGTGCTGATTGGTTTACGGACAGTAAGTGCGCAATTTGATCGATCCGGCGTAAATCCGCCTGATGCCTATGTCGTTCTGGTCGCAAGATCCATGCCCGTTCGAGCAAGGATCATTGTGAGTTCGCAGACGAATGGCGAAGAGAAATTACTAATTGGATCCGACTCCTCCTACAGGACGAATGTCGAACTGAGCGTCCCTTATAAGCCTGCTCCCGGAATGCAATTGACGATAGAACTATTGGGTGAACAAACTTGCTGCAAAATGTCGCTTTATCCGACCAATGGACAAAGCGTCGATATCTTTTGTGATTTCACTAATCCTAGCCTGAGCACCGATGGCGCTCGTCACGGGAATGTGTCCGGTGGAAGGTGCCTCGCTCAAAGTGCGTAACCCGCAGGTAGCGACTGCGCAAGACGCGATCCGGACCAACGTGTTGCGATGTCAGCGAATGCCTGGTCGATTTGACGTTGCAGGGAAGTAGACAAGCGACAGTCTCTTCAAACGGGGGGTCGAGTATAGATGCAGGAATACGACGGTGCCGTACTGTATGTGGACATTCTGGGAATAGCCGAACTCACATCGGGTGACTCAGTCGAAATTTTGTGCTCCGATTTTGAAGCGCTCGATGCGCGGCCCGATGTATTGATATCCAACGAGACATTCTGCGCATTGTTACTGTCCAGGTTTCGAAAACATCTGGCATCCATAAGGCGGGAGAAACTAAACGTTTCTCAATTGTCGGATTGTGCCTTTGTGTGGTCGAAGAGCCCCAACCTTTTGTTCGACGCTGCCCGTACGCTCATGTGGAAAAATCTGAGGGCAGGCGTTCTCTGTCGTGCTGGAATGGCCTATGGATAAATTATCGAACCCGACAGAACCAACAGGTCAATCGGACGGTTCGTCTGCGGTGACGCGGTCACGCGCGCTGCACAATTGGAAAAGACAGGGAAGGGTGCGAGGACGTTTGTCGATGCACGCCTGCCGGGACGACCGAATCTGAAATACACTCCGGAGGAATTCTCCGATCTCAAAAACGCCAGCGACTACAAGGTCATTGATGAATTTCGATGGTTTTCTTATCACGAAGAAGATGGATCCGATCGGACTGCTTGTGGGGCGAAAGCGGCAATAAACGATATACTAGAGATCATTGGATTGCTGAGATACTCGCCGCGCTACCGATGGAACGCTGCTTCGAGCGCCGGTCGATTACATATCGAATGCACCGTTGAGCGGCTTGGCGATGAAATCAAGAGCTTGGGTAAGGCCTTTTTGCTGCGTTCGGTCGATGACTACCATTGGGAAAACAATCACTACGTCGGTCTGCCGGATTACTCAAGAAGTGTGGGTGCGTGCGAGGGCTTTGTGAGGACGATGTCTCTTCGCTAGTGCCGTTGGAATGACCCGGTCGATGGTCGGTTCCCGTCGAACAACGCGACGCGATGAAGAAGATTTTCCCCGGTTTTGGGAGGAGTCGGTCGCAGTTTGTCAAGCAGGCTGAGCGCAGCCTCCACACCCGGGACCACAAGGGTGTCATTGATTCGACCGCAGCCGAAAATCACGACCGTCATGTGCCAAGTTTGCTTCCGTGACGACAGGTGTGCGCAAAGCCTGTTGTCACACTAATTAGCGAACCCGTCAAGCGATGGCGCGAAAATATGATTTTCGAGGCAGACGCTGGAGCCACGGGAAACAGCGGGACGGTCGGCGATCGAGCATGGGTCGCATCAATTCTCCCACCGAAAGGACGTGAAATGGCGGGCAGCGTCAAGAGGAAGAGGCTGGCGTTCGATTTCTGTCTTCCAGGTCGCGTTCGGCGGCGGACAGAAGTTCACTGACGGCACGTATATGCCAGACCGTACCCAGGTCGGATTCGGCGTTGATCCGGCCCGAATAGATGCCCAGAAACTCCCAAACTTTATTCGCCGATACCGTGGTGACTGGCCTGCCGTCCTTTTTATGGCGGTAGCCAGAGGTCCGAAATGCGATGACGGGCGCGCCGGACTGGCCCTGGCGTGTTCGGCAGTCGATGATGAACACGGGGTTTTCGTCCGTGACGAGACTCATTTCATGGGCAAGAAAACCTGTGGCCCACAAAGGGAATTTCCCGCCGAAGGAAAGTCCGAAGGGGAATCCGATAACGCTGACGGTTTCGGCCGGATCGATGACCATGTTCACGCTATCGAGGTCTGTCTTCAAGTAATAAGGCAATTTGGTGACGTCGTTTCCCCAATTCAGATTGAGTGCGACGATATCGGCGCTCGCGCCCAGGCGGGGGTGTTCGATCCAGTACGGACAGCCGTCGTCCCGATACAGTGGAAGCCTTACCTGTTTCCATTGCGATCCAAAAAGATCGTCGGTTTCGTGGAAATGGATGAGAAGGTTGTCAGGAAGGGCTGCGTTCGGACTCAGGCATTCGCCTGTATCCTGATGGCGGCCCGTGACATTGCGTCTCGCGGTGACCAGAACGCAAGGTGATTCCTTGTCGTTGGCGACCAAGGTCGCGGTGCCCGAGCTCAGCAGTGTTTCCCCGAAGTACATTTCGACGAACAGCGACTTGAAAGACGGGATTTCCACAGGAAGCCTCTCTATTGTTTTGAAGGCGTGGAGTGTCGGGGTTGCAGCCTGGATTCGCAAGGCCGGTAGGCGGTAGTCGTGGATCGTTGAGTTGTTCTGAAAAAAGGGCGCGGAGAATGCCGAGACGGAATCCCGGCTTTTCAGTGCCGCTAGTGGGTATTCGGCGGTGTGGCTACGGGCATTTCGCCGAACATTTCGCGTTCCAAGCGCGCCACAAATGATCGATCATCATTGTCCACCGCTTGTCGCCACTGGCGCATGTATTCCCGGATTCGAGAGAGCGAAGATGGTAGCTGGCGCACCGCATTCCAGCCAGCGGGTCGTTCTTCAAACGCAGTCAATAATCTTGTCGCCACAACGCCGTTTTTCTCCCGCATGCACGGATTGTCTCGCATCGGATGCTCGTTCGCCTCGAGCCACGATGTGAATTCCAGGGATCTTGGCGCCTCCACGTTCCACTTCCGCATCCGTCGAGCCGCGAACAGGGTCAGATTGGGGGCGTAGCCTGCCCAGTTGGGATAGGGTGGATTGGACTCCCACCGTCTGCCCATGCGCCGAAGCGTGAAAAGTGACGCCAGCTCGCAGATCGCTTCGTGGAACCAGTTGTTCGGATTATCTCGCAAGGTCTCGTAACCAGACAGTACGTGGAAGAACTCGTGGGCGAATTGGTAAGCGAGTTGATTCCACTTCCGACCTCGGATCGACAGGGCTATCCGGTAAGCGCCCGCGCAGTCATCTCGGTAATAGGTAATCGGATCCTCGTCCGCGATCTGGCTTAGCACTTCGATTTCGCCATCAAGGGAACACCTAAGCTCGCGCTCCACGTGGTCCGCCGCATCGATGACAACGGCGAGGATGTCAATCTCCCGCGCGTCGCCCCAATCTCCTGGCAGCACTGAAATTTTCAAGGTCCTGGCTCCTCTAAATCCGATAACTTGGAATGGGAGTCTACCCACAATCCTAGGGTCGTCTCAAAGGGTGCCCAAGGCGTGGGGCAGGACCGTGCCTCCGGGACGGAGAACCCGTACATTCAAGGCCGGCGGGCCGCCGCCTCCAGTGCTTTGGCTTCAGCCACCGCCACCAATCCATGCAGGTCCATTCCCTCAGTGATGATTCTCCGGATGCTCTTGGGACCATGCAGCGTGGCGTCCAAGCGCGGTCCCGCGTAGAAGATGATCCCTTTCAACCTCTTTGTGTTCAGACTCATGGCGCCAATCTTGGTGACGCGAATCCGCGCAGTCCACAGCCCGGTCCCCGAGAAGCCCCCAAGCATGTCTCGTGGGTCGAGTTTCAGCCATTCGTAGTCGAGAAAGTCCCGCTAGGTCTGCTCGGGCGTTCGTCTGGGCGCGACCGGCGCCGATCCTTCCCTGTCGTGTCCCTCCAGCGTGAGTTTCGTGTAGTCCCAGGTTCCGACCTCAATGCGTTCGCGTGGGAACTCGACGACCTGCAATTCCTGGAAAGCAATGGAAGGACACCGATCGGGATGCGACTCCTGGAGTTTCCGAGTCGCCTTGTGATTGGCGCCCAAGCAACAATCGAAGAGGATTTCCGCCTTGGTGTTTCCCGGCATGGCAGGGTCCGGCTCGTCGAGAGGGGTCCATGCCCGGACTCCATCGGACTCCAGCATGGCCCACTCCCGTGGCGTCAACGGGATATACGCTATGTCTGGTCCCGCAGGGTCCTGATTCTCCACACCGTACGCCCAACAGTGCCGGGAGCGGATCCGAAAATAGGGTTGTTTCCCGAGACCGGGGGTCATACCCTGGACCGGCATCAGGCCGATGCTGCATCTGCCCTGCTCGTAACGCTTCGTCTTGTCGTCGCCGCCCAAGACATGGCTGGCCGTCACGATGCCGTGTACACCGCGGGACTCGACGAACACGCCAGTCCCTGGTCGCAGATCATCGAACGATACGTTCGCGAGAGCGTCATTCTCGAACATTGTCGTGATAGCCACCGTGCAACGGGATATATCGATTGTAGCTGCGCGCAGGGCCTGTTCGGCTTGAGGAGGCGCAAGAACTCCCTGTTGGTGGACGGTGTGCAAATCTCCGTACGCGGCGGAAATGTCTTCCGGCGTAACGCCGTCCTGCTGATCGTCTTCGTCATTCTCCATAGTCATTCTCCGCAACATCCATCGTCGTCGGCCATACATTCACGGGGCGCTACTCGCACACGACCCGGTGCTCGGGGCGTTCGCAGAGAGAACGCAAAGCCGGGCGATGAAGAACAGGAACACCCCGGCGATGGCTGCCCGAAAGACCACATCGTATCCGGTCTCCCGGGGAAGGGAGTAGCGAGTGGCATTGAACCAATTGAGAAAGAGATAACCCGCCAGGGCGGGTATCAATAGAACGCCTAGGCCCACTGGCGAGAAGGAGCGCTAAGGCGTCGCAGTCTTGGGAGAATGTCGCTTGGCGAGTTCAACCATGGCACCGAGTTTGGTACGGAAGGTCCTACTGGCCGCAAGGTCTTCGACGTTCACGGATAGACGACCCTTGCTGTCAATGTGGACGGGTGCCTTCTCGATGATCGTGTTGTCGGAACGTTTGGACGAAGATCGGTTATGGGAATCTGTCACTCTTGCATCACTTGGGCTGAATCTATGTCTCACCCATGCATACCTGAATTGGAATGTCAGGGCAAGCGTGGCTTGTCCAACGCCTGTTCACCCACCAGTTTCGCTGCGCAGCAAGGCAAGGATCGGATCAGGGGATCGAATCGTACATAGCGAATTTGTGCCTGAAGGTGTGCTGTAGCACACTTTCAACTTCAAGTTAAAATGTATGATCCGACCGCAAGATTTTGTTTTTATTGGTCGGGGTGAGAGGATTTGAACCTCCGGCCCCTGCCTCCCGAACGCGGCATCCGGCGTCTAAGGCCCACAGTCTCTATAATTTGATGAAACGCATGCCCGCGCAAATTCGGTTGCCTGATTGATTTCATCTCGATTCATGCGCAATTCAAGGGTATCGCGATCATACTGGGCTTGCTCGTTTCCACCCGCGCCAGCGACATTGAACCACATGTGTGCCAGCGTGGAGTCCTTAATCAACGCGCGCCCATCCCGATACATGATCGCAAGGTTGCGCTGCGCATTGGAATGACCCTGCTCGGCTGCTAACCGAAACCACTGAACCGCTTCGGCATCATTGGAATCCACTCCGCGCCCGACAGCGTACATGTAACCGAGAGCGTACTGCGCCTTGTCGTTACCCTGCTCGGCTGCCAACCGGTACCACCGCACCGCCTCGGCTTCATCAAAAGCCCCGCCGCGCCCGACAGCGTACATGAACCCTAGAGAGTGCTGCGCATCGGCATGGCCCTGCTCGGCCGCTAACCGATACCACTGCACTGCCTCGGCCGCGTCGGCGGCGACTCCCATACCGTTCTGGTACATGAACCCAAGGTAGTCTTGCGCGCTGGCATTGCCTTGCTCGGCGGCCAAACGAAACCACCGCACGGCCTCGGCATCATTGGCATCCACTCCGCGACCGACCTCGTACATGTAGCCAAGGGCGTACTGCGCGTCGGCGTGACCCTGCTCAGCGGCTTGCCGGTACCACCGTGCCGCCTCGACATCGTCCTGAGCAACCCCGCCACCATACAAGTACCTAGCGCCAAGGTTGTACAGAGCGTCAGCAACTCCCTGCTCGGCGGCCAATCGAAACCAATGCACCGCCTCGGCAAGGTCTTGAGCTATCCCTTGGCCATTCAGGTACATGAGCCCAAGGTTATTTTGGGCATTCGGGTGTTCCTGTTCAGCAGCCAACCGGAACCATCGCAGCGCCTCGGTATCGTCCTGAGCTACAGCCAAGCCTTCCTTGTGGATTACCCCGAGCACGAATTGTGCGCTGGCGTGCCCCTGCTCGGCGGCCAATCGGTACCACCGCGCCGCCTCGGCATCGTCCTCGGCTACGCCGTGGCCATTCAGGTACATGCCTCCAAGCTGGTGCGCTGCATTGGGGTGCCCCTGGTCGGCAGCCAATCGGAACCACCGAAAGGCCACGTCTGGATCTGGATCCACACTGCGTCCAGCACTGTAACTCAACCCCACTTCGTATTGTGCGCCGGCGTCGCCCTGCTCGGCGGCTAACCGGTACCATCGCAAGGCTTCGGCCTCGTCCACAGCAACGCCGAGCCCGCGTGCGTAGATTGCTCCCAACATGTTCTGCGCATTGACATCGCCCTGCTCGGCTGCCAATCGAAACCAATCTGCGGCCTTGGCATAGTCCTGGTCTACACCGATTCCCAACGCGTAGAAGAATCCGAGCCCGGTCTGTGCATCGGCATAGCCTTGCTCGGCCGAGCGACGATGCCATCGCAATGCCTCAGCCTGATCCTCGTGTACTCCTTCGCCCCGCTCGTATATTCCTGCGAGGAAGAACTGCGCTTCAGCGTCGCCCTGCTCAGCCTTCTGCAAAAGGTCCTCGTGGAGCGATTGTGCTGGCGACGCGGGCCCCATGAGGCCGAGAACAACGACCACAGACATAACTGCGAGCAGGCGCCGGCTAGTCTTCTTCATCATGTGCCACCGTTTCGCTTCCGCATGAACAACGCCCCGTAAGATTACCAGCAATTCAAGAACATCAACATTTTGCCAGGAACGAACGGAATGCGGGGACAGTGTTCGGCTCATGGCGTGCGGGTGGCAAATGCGGCGTTCCCCTACCCGCGCACCGCGTACAATCCCAGCTTGCCCAGGGGCACGAACGGACGAAATGATGGTCAACTTGGATGAGATTGCCTGGATCCGTCTTTCCGATGGGTATGCGTTGCCCCTGGGCCGCCGCAAGCCAAGTTAGTTCGCGATGGATGCAGTTCTTTAAATTTCCAAGCTAGAATTTGAAAGCTGGCACAACTCTTGGACAGTCGCCGTTGGCACAAAATCGCTTTGGAACGACTGTGCTACGGGTGGTCTCGTAGAGTCTCGTACCGTCTTGTATGGCCTTGAGAGCTCCATAGGGACAATTGTTGGGCAATCCGTTGGGCAATTTCACAACAATAATTTATAAATATTAAATAAAACAACAAGTTATTATGGGTGTACGAATCCCCTTGGGGACGCATCCTCGTGAAGTGCAGATTTCTCAGGTTCCTTCCTGCGAGACCGGCTCGCTGTTTTCACGCAACCAGGCAGCAAATGCAGCTTCATCGATTTCACTGGCTGCGAGCAGGGTCACAACCTGCACGACCTCGACTTCGTCAGCCATCAACCGAAATCCGTTTTCTGCGAGGAATAGAAAGGCACACAGGAAGCCCGTGCGCTTATTGCCATCCACGAACGGGTGATTGCGGATGATCCCTGCCGCGTATGCCGTGGCAAGATCGCTAATGTCGGGCGCGCCGTATGCGTGGAGTTGCCGAGGACGCGCCAGCGCCGAATCGAGCAGGCCGGGATCGCGAAGGCCTGGGCTTCCGCCATGTTCTGCCAGCAGTCTCTCGTGCATCGCCAGCACGACCGCCTTGCTCAACCAGACGGGAGCCACTATTTCGCCAGTTCGCGCAGCGCGTTCCGGTACTGCTTCATGCCCTCTTCGGCAACTCTCATCTGCCGTTCGAACTCAGGATCGAATGGCGTGATCCGGAATCCCCCGTTGGCCGTTTCGGTCAGATAGACGACATCGCCTTCGCTGACGCGTAACGCACCGGCAGCATCCCTGGGAAGGCGCAGATTGAGCGAGTTTCCTACCTTGTGGACCTTGAGCGCATGCATCGCAGACTCCTCGTTTGTTTATACAATAGTATATACATAATGACGGATCGGCGAAGCGGATTTGTCAGTCCATTCCGGGTAGCGACAGGTTATCGGTGTAGATGCAGTTGGCCTCTCGCACTTCGGCTGCTGTGCCAACGACGCGATCGCGGAATTTCACATGGTTCCATTCCCCGATCCAGTGCTCGGGGTCGGTGAAGGAGAACTCCATTTTGAGCGTGTTGCCGTCGTTGATCAGGCTGTATCGCTCGACGATTTCCAGTTGTTCGCCCGCCAGGATGCCCGCCTGCATCAGGTGGTTCTCACCGATGAAACCGGTGGTTTCGATCACCAGCGTATCGTCCTCCCATCGGCCGAGCGATTCGCCGTGCCAGTTGCGGTCGAGTTCGCCCTCCGGCTGGCGCTCGCGTCCGTCCAGGTAGATGACACGGTAGTCGTTGTTCAGGCGCGAGATCATGTAGATGGCGGTCGGGTACTGCAGCATCATGACGGAACCGTAACGGGTCATGAAGCGCGGCATGCCCGGCGGGTAGCACTGGATGGTCGGGTCGCCGAATCGCACACCCTGTTCGGTGGCTGCAAGGTATTCATCCAGGTAGGCCTGCGCCTTGGGCGTCAACTCCGGCTTGGGCTTGAACTCGAACGAGCCGTAATTGGCCCGCCACTCGTCCTCTCCCCGGAATCGCCATACACCCGTCAGATCGAAGGGTGCTTCGGGCCACTCCCTGGCCAGATACGCCGGATCGAGTGCGCCGGGGATTTCACTGGCGACGACCGGAAGCTGGGAAGGTCTCGTTTTCGATTCCCGCTCCTGCCACGTTTCGCCCTCGGGCGGAGGCACCCACTCCATCAGGGACGGATACACGAGCCGCGTCGGCTGGGGCGCATCCATGTTGTAGGCCCGGCCATCGGCCCCGATGAGACCTTCCACCAGCCCACCGGGCTGACCCGATCGCAGGGGATAGAGCTTCATCGTGACCTCGTCGCCAATGGAGATGGAATTGCGGTCGAACCCCATGGCCTCCATGCCCGCAATGCTCTGTCCCTCGATCTGCCAGGCCACCGTTTCGCCGGTCTCCTCCGTCACATCCAGCCCGATGATCAGGTGGGGATTGCGGTAGATGAACTCGGTGACCGTGCCCGTTTTCAGTATCGTGGTGGTGGTATCGAACACGACCGCCGAATGGTGGCCGCTGCCGATTCGGGTAACGCCCATCAGCAAGAAGAGCGCAGTAAGCGATACGATAGTCTTCATTGCAACGTACCTGTAATTCGCAGTTGTCGGTAACCCGCCGGCTTGCCCTCTCTCGAATGTCTGTCAGGTTTGCCAGCTATTGGTAACCCGCCTCGATATACAGGCGTGCTGCTTCCAGAGTGCAATTTTCCGGCAACACGTCCCGGTCAGGCATCTTTCTCATGTAGTAGTCGATGTCGACCGGCTCGCTCAGGTAGACGGGATCCGTCAATGTCATCCGTACCCGAAGCGACAGACCGCCATCGATCAGGGAAAAGCGCTCAACCAGGTGTTTTTCCTCGCTGGAGTCCACGCCTGTGTGGCTTCCCCATCGGTCGGCGGCAAAGTTATCCGTTTCCACTAACAGGTCTTCGCCTTCCATCCACGCCCGGGACTGACCGGTCTTCGACGGGGCGCCCGGAACCGGCTGCCCGCCCAGCCTGACGATGCGTGTCTGGTCCCGCATGTCGTAGGCGATTTCAATCGTGCTTTCGTCAAGCCATGAGATCTTCAGGGGATAGGGAAGGAGGGTCGACTTCGGCGGCCCTGCATTCTCGCAATCGTACTGAGGATTCCGGCTCTCGTCGAAACTGTCGACCTGGCTACGGGCGAATTCCGTATAGGGCCAGTCTTCCGGAGGGGCGTAGAAAAAGCCGGTCCTTGCGGTGTCGCGCGCCCATAGCCCACTGAAATCGGTGGAGGGCTCCACTTCTCTTGCCAGCCGCTCGGTGGCGCGACCCGTAAGTCGCGTCCCATCGTCCTTCTCGGCCCACGTCAGTCCCGAGTAGTAACGCTCGGGATCCCTGTCCATCGCGCCTTCCCAGGTGATGCGATCGCCCTCGCTGAAGGAATCGCTATCCCAACCCAGTTCGAGCATGCCTGCCGGGTGCAATAGCTCGATGGTCCAGTCAACTACCTCGCCTGCCCGATTCGGCGCCCTGATTTGGAGAAACACATGGGGCATGCGCCAGACATATCGCGTCACGATACCGGTATGCCGTTGAATGTCGTCGCGATTCAGGCTGGCATGCGAGTGGTGGCTCAAGGCGGTCGATGGCCCCAGCATGGCTGCTGCCAGGCACGATGCGATGAGGGATCTCATTTTCCCCTACCTGTCATTGGTTTCACCCCACGAACAAATAGTACGTCAAACGGCACCTTTGTTCTTCCCGACACTTCCAGCGTGATCCGGACAGGGGGGCTGACATACGTCGGGTTATCAGCGTTGTCGACCGGATTTTCGCAACTAGAAGAAAACCAGTGCAACGAGATAGATCGGCGCCAGCGTCAACAACGCGATGACGCAGTAGCCCATGATATGGCGAAGATGAAGACCCGCGATTGCCAGCACAGGCACCGCGAACAGGGGCTGGACAGTGTTTGTCCAGACTTCGCCTACGGCGACTGCCATGGCCACTCTCGGAATGTCCGCACCGAGTTGCGATGCCGCCTCGACGACAATGGGGCCCTGTACCGCCCATTGTCCGCCCGCTGATGGGATAAACAGGTTCAGGAACGCCGCGCTGAAGAATGTCCATAGCGGCAGGGTCGCCGAATTCGATACGGCGACAAAGCCGTTCACGATCAATTCGCCGAGACCCGAGTCGGCGATCAGGCCCATCAGGCCGGAATACAGGGGATACTGGATGAGAAAGGGACCCGCCACCCTGGCTGCATTGCCGAGAAGCTTGATGTAGTGCTTCGGCGAATCGGCGAAAGCCAGTCCCAGCACGACGAAGATCATGTTCAGGCTGTCGAGCTGAAGTTCGCCTCCGTTGACGAAAAAGCGCACGACGTAGACCGCGCCGAAGGCTGCAAGCAGCAGCGTGATCCACCGGGCGTTTTCAAGTCTCTCTGACGGGCTGGCATCCGGACCGGGTTTGAAGCGTACATCGGGGACTTTCGGTCCGCCTGCCTCTGCCGGCATCTCGACAATTTGCTCACGGTCAGGAGCAACTCTGGCAAGGACCTGCGGCAGGATGACGATGATCGCGGCAACGATCGACAGGCTCCACCAGGAGAATATCGTTTGATCGAGCCCGATCAGGCCGAGCTCGTCCTCAAGGAAATGCCCGGGCGTGTTCAGCACCAGCGCGATGGACGACGACAGTCCCTGCATGCCCACCACGTTTCCGCAATACGCGCTGGCGACAAGCAATGGGTAATGGACCTTGATCCCTCGTTCGCGGCAGTTGCCCGCAATGATGCGTGCGAGTATCGCCGGTACGATGAGGCCGAGGCCCCATGAAACGAGAGACGCCAGGATCGCGATGGTTGTCAGCCCGACATAGGCCATCCTCGCGGAGCGCACCAGACCGGCAACGCCCACGAGCAGCGCGTACACGGCGCGCGTGTGTGCCAGGACATGGCCCAGCGCAAGGATCAGGATCATCTGCGCCGTGAAACGCAGCAGTTCCCAGTAGCTGTGGCCCCACGCATCGACGGCTTGCCCGGCCGTGAAATCGGTAAACAGGAGGGCCGCCGCGAAGGCGACTCCGGTAAGGAAGATCGCGATGACGAGCGGGTCCGGCGTCCAACGCTCGGCCACTCTTGCAAAGAATCCTGCTATCCGGCTCAGCATGCCGATTCACCGATGCTGCATGGGACGCATATTCCCGACCGACGCCTCATGAAGAATTTCGTTCTCGCTGCGCCTTCACGAGGTGTTCGGCAAGTTGCCTGCGCAATGCCGCCATTTCTTCGTCGGTCCAGGTCCTGAATCCTTCGCCGCTCCTGAATCCGAGTTTGCCGGCTTCGATCTGCGCCTCGAGATAGGGGTTCGGGCCATTGCTGCGATCCAGTTCCGGGATGATGGTCCTGTGAATATCCAGCGTCAGGTCGAGCCCGACCATGTCGGCGTTCTCCAAGGGTCCTAGTACCGCCAGCCGCTGGCCGAAGCTGTTCCTGATACAGGCATCGACGGTACGCGCGTCGCAAATGCCTTCCGCCACCATTGCGATCGCTTCGCGCCAAAGCGCGTGCTGCAGCCGATTCGCCACGAACCCGGGCACGTCCTTGCGGATATAGGCCGCTTCCTTGCCGAGTTCCCGCAAGAGCGCCATCGTCGCATCCATCGTCTCCGCGCTGGTGTTGGCGCCCTTGATGACTTCGACCAGCGGAATCAGGTAGGGCGGATTCCACCAGTGCGTTCCCACCATGCGGTGCGCCGATTCGAGGCCGTCCGCAATTTTCGAAATGGGAATGACCGAGGAATTGCTGGCGAGGATCGCATCGCGCGGCGCAAGCCGTTCGAGATCGGCGAATATGGAACGCTTCAGGTCGAGCTTTTCCGGCACGGCTTCGGTGACGAAACCGGCCGCCGACACGACGGTCTCCAAACCAGCATAGACGCTCACCGCCTCCACGGCCGACACATCGCCGCCGACCATGCGCAGGTTCTCGCCGATGCGGGTCTTCACGGTCGCTCGGGCGTCGTCGATGGGCTCGTAAACGCGAACCACATAGCCCGAGGCAGCGAACACCTGGGCAATTCCCGCCCCCATGAGGCCGCCGCCGAGCACGGCGACCGGCCGGTCTTTTTCCATGGCGTTCAACCCGCCCTGTGACCGCCACCGACGCGGACGGCGCGGATTAATTCCGCCATGGGGATCATTCCTCCCGTTCAACCCGCCGTATAGCCGCCGTCGGCGTAGACGATGTGGCCCGTGTGGAAGTCGGATGCCGCCGAACACAGGAACAGCAGCGGTCCCGCCAGGTCCTCCGGCTCGCCCAGGCGACCCACCGGAACGCGCGCCACAAAGCCTTCCCGCACCTTTCGTGCGTGCTCGCTGTTGCCGAACATCCACTCCGTCACCGGCGAGCGGAACACGGTCGGCCCCAGGGCATTCACGGTAATGCCGTATTTGCCCCACTCGCAGCCGAGGGCTTTCGTGAGCCCGTCCGTCGCCGATTTCGACGTACAGTAGGCCGAATAGCCGGCCGGGTGGCCGAGCTTGCCGCGCGCGGACGAGGTGAACACCACCTTGCCGCCCCTGCCCTGCCCGATCATCTGCCTGCCGGCGGATCTGGCCATCAGCCAGGGCCCATCGACGTTGGCCCGCATGATCTTCTCGAAACGGTCCGGTCCCATGTCGACGATGGGCGACACTTCGTTGAAACCCGAAGCGACGACGAGAATATCGACCCCGCCGTAGGCCTCGACCGCAGCGGCAACGATCGCATCGCAATCCTCCGCAGTATCCGGCCGCCTAGCGACCTCGACCGCTTCGACACCGGCACCACGCAGCCCCTCACCGACCCCGGCGAGATTCTCCGCGTTGCCGGCAGCGACCACCAGCCTCGCCCCGGCATCGCCCAGCGTCGCAGCGCAGACCTTGCCGAACGAACCCGTCGCACCGACGACGATCGCCGATTTGCCGGCCACGTCGAACAGTTTCGACGTGTCGATCTTTGGCAGGCTCACGATGCGGAGTCCGGATAGGGCATCAGCACGAGCATCGTCGCCACGTCGTTGCGTTCGTTGCGCACCGCGCGCGACACGCCGCCCGCGATGTAGCAGCTATCGAGTTTTCCGAGCTTCTCGATCGTGCCGTCGCGAAGTTCCACCGTCATCTCGCCTTCCAGAACGACATAGATCTTCTCCAGCGGGCTTGCGTCCATCTCGGCGCCTCCGCCCGGCAGAAACTGGGACAGGCCGGCCCAGGCGAACTTCGAATCGCTGGCATCGAAACCCTGCAGCCGTAGCGTGCGCACGTCATGGTGCCCGGGCACTTCATAGGCCTGCGCATCGCCGAAACGCGTGATTTGCATGATTTTCTCCCTTGTTGTCCGGTCGACCGTCAGTCGGACTCGCCGGTCTCGATGCGATAGTTGCCGCTGGGGTCGAGCATGGCCACCAGGCGCACGATACAACCGTCGCCCTTCTTCCAGCGCCACGGGAACGCGGCAAACGTGACGCGCTTGCCGGTCACCTTGTCGATGTCGCCGCCGACGTTCTCGAATCCGCAGATCCCGTTCCGCAGGATGGCATTGTGGCACGGCTCCCAGTCGGGAAAGTCCTCCAGCACGGTGCGCCCGGTGGTCTCAAGGTATTCCTGGCAGACATGGGGCAACAGGCCATCCGGCTTGCCTGGGCCGTGCGGCGCGATGGCAGTTCCCAGCGGGTGATCGAGCGCCTGGGTATCGGAGCCGACCATCTTGACCTTCTTCTCGACGAACCACTCCCCGGCCTCCTTGTAGAATCCCGGCGAGTAGCCATAGTAGTGCTGGTTGTCGCCGTAGTACCTGTGCCAGCCGGTGTTGACGATGACGATGTCGCCCTCGCGAATCTTCGGCCGCGCATTCTCCAGGTCTTCCGCCGAGATGACCCCCCATTTCTCTTTCGGGATCGACACGACCACGCCGGTGCCGAAGAAACACGGCAGCGGGACTTCGTCCATGAACGCCGTCCCCGGTACGACGTGGCCCGGCGCGTCGATGTGCGTTCCCGAATGCATCACCGTCGTAATCTTCTGGGTCAGCACACCGGACTTGGACATGTTGTGAAGACGCACGATCTGCACATCCTCGAAGTACGGCCAGCACGGTTGGCCCAGCCCCCACGGATGACTCAGGTCATAAAACTCGAGCCCCATGCTGTTCTTCAGATTCGATTCCTCGAACTGACACAAGTCCGGGTCGCGCCAATCGCCTTCTTCCCATCCGGGCATCGCTTTTCTCCTGTCGTAAGCACCAAGTGGAATGCGTGTGCCATCATACGGTACTTTATACTCCCCGATTACCCCCTTTCGGCACCGCGTTTCCGCTCGCCGCCCCAGGAAAAAACTGAATGAATTACACGATGCTTGCCGCCGTCCTGGCCTACGAAATCATCGTCATCGTCGGGCTCGGGATCTGGCTGCAGCGCCGGCGGGATGCGGCGGCAAAGGACGAATTCGCGCTGGCGCACCGCAGCCTGCCGATGCCGGTTGTCGCCGTCACGCTGGCGCTGACCGTGCTGGGCGCCCCGCATATTCTGGGCGTGTTCGAGATGGCGTGGATACTGGGCGCCGCCGCGGTCTGGTTCAGCCTCGCGCACGTGATCCTGCTGATTATCGTGTGTCTCGGTACCGGCGTCTGGCTGCGGCGCGTCGGCGTGGCCACCGTGCCGCAATTACTGCAGATGTGCTATGGCGTCGAGACCCGCCTGCTGGTGTCCTGCGTCATGGCCGGCGTGCTGTTCGGCATATTGACCGTCGAAGCCCAGGGCATCGGCATCATCTTCGCCTCGCTCACCGACTGGGACATCCCCACCGGTGCCGTCGTCGGCGGCGTGCTGGGCATCCTGTACGTCATTCTCGCCGGCATCAAGGAAATCGGTGTCGTCAACCTGGTCAACGCCGTGGTCATGTACCTCGGCCTCATCCTTGCGGTCATCGTGGTTGCGCTCAATTTGCCCGGCCAGGATTTCCAGACTGTCGAAAACTTCTACCTGAGCGCCGACCAGGCTCACATGCTGTCCATCTTCGGCAACACGCAGATCATGATGACGTTCGTGCTGGCTACCGTGGTCGCCGTCGTCTTCAGCCAGGGCATCAACCAGATGCTGTTGCAGCCGGCCATGGCGGCGAAAGACGAAAAGACGATCAGGCGCGCGTTGTGGATCGCCGCGCCGGTGAACGGCCTGTTCGGCGTGTTTGCCGTCGTGCTGGGCCTGACGGCCAAGTCGATCCCCGAATTCCAGGCGGCCGGCCAGAAAGTCGCTGCCACGTCGATGCTCGTCGCCTACCTTCCGAACTGGCTTGCGGCGCTTCTGCTGGCCGCGTTCCTCGCGGCGATCCTGTCGACCTTTGCAATGATCTCCCTCGCCGTTGCCACCATTTTCAGCCACGACATCTACAGGAACCTGTACAAGCCCACGGCCAGCGAGCAGGAAATGACGCGCCTGATGCGCATCGTGATTATCGTTGTCGCCTCCATCGCCACCGGTGTGGCGTCGTTCCTGCCGCCGATCCTGGCGGCCATGAACTGGCTCTTCGCGTGGCTCGTGCCGGTGTTCTGGGTGCTCGTGTTCGGGCTGTTCTGGCGCTGCAACCAGACTGTCGCCGTGACGACCCTGCTCGGCTGCTGGATCGTCAATACCCTGTGGTCGTTCAGCGACCTGCCGGTGTGGCTCGGACTGGCCGGCACCCACAACGCCATCGTGACTGTCGTCGTCGCGCTGGTCTTGCTGGTAGCCGGTAATCTGGCCTTGCCCGGCAGGCCCGGCTATCTGCGTGGAGGCGCCGATGTTCATTGATATCTTTTTTCAGAGCCTGGCATTGATCGTGGCGTTCGTCGTCATCGGACAGTTCATTGCCAAACTGATCGCTTCGAAAACAAAGGGGAAAGGCGATGGCTGAACTCGAAGTCACGCGTATCTGGATGGGCGGCGTCGTCAGCATGATGCTGGTCTTTGCCGTGATCGCGCTGGTCGGCTACCTGAAGTACCGCAATCGGACTCCGGACTGACTCCGGAAAATCACGTGGCATCGAATTTCGGACCGATTGGAGGGACCGAGTGGCAAGGAAGCAAAGAAAAGTAGCCATCACGTGCGCCGTCACCGGGGCGATCCACACGCCGACCATGTCGGACGCGTTGCCGTACCGGTCCGAAGACATCGCGCAGCAGGCTGTCGATGCCGCCGAAGCGGGTGCAGCCATCCTGCACCTGCACGCACGGGACCCGGAAGACGGATCGGTGTCGCTGGACCCGGATCACTTCATGCGCTTCCTGCCGGAGATCAGGAAGCACACGAACGCCGTGATCAACATCTCCACGGGCGGCAGCCTCAAGACCTCCATCGAGGATCGCATCAAGCCCTCGGCGGTGGCATCGCCCGAAATGAGTTCGCTCAACATGGGCAGCATGAACTTCTCCTTCCATCCGCTCGCCAACCGGTACGAGGAATGGAAATTCGACTGGGAAAGGGACTACGTCGCCAACTCGGACGGATACATCTTCCGGAACACGTTTCGCGACATCGCAAAGGTAGAGCGTAGCCTGGGGCGGGAACACAACGTCAAGTTCGAACACGAATGCTACGACGTGGGGCACCTGTACAACCTGAAGTTCTGCATGGCTACAGGGCTGTTCAAGCCGCCGATCTTTCTGCAGTTCGTCATGGGCATCCTCGGCGGCATCGGGGCGGACCTGGACAATCTCATCTTCATGAAGCGCACCGCCGACCGCCTGTTCGGCGACCAGTACCAGTGGTCGGTGCTGGGCGCCGGCGCCGCGCAAATGCCGCTGGCCACGCAGGCGGTGATGATGGGCGGCAACGTGCGGGTCGGCCTGGAGGACTCGCTGTTCATTGGGCGCGGCAAACTGGCCTCCTCCAACGCGGAACAGGTCGCCAAGGTGCGGCGCCTCGTGGAGGAACTCGGCTACGAAGTGGCCACGCCGGATGAAGTACGCGAGATGCTGTCCCTGAAGGGCATCGACAAGGTGAATTTTTAGCCTCACCGTACTTCGCTGCCGTTACTGAGTCCAGCGCGAAGACGCGCTACAGGTGACGTTCCATACGCCAATCGATGCCTGGGTTGTTGCCAGGCCGGCGCGCCTGTTCTAGCCGGCTTCGCGCCTGGAGCCGGTTTCGGCGGCGTCTGCGTATGCCAACGAAAGCACACCGCGCACCAGATCGCGCAGATCCGCGTCACGCTGCTCCCGGTCGCCGTAACTCCCAAGCCAGAACAGCATGGTGTGGAAGTAGACGCGGAACAGGATGCGCGCAGTTACCAGTGCGTCGGCCTTTTCGCCCAACACTCCGCTGGCCTGAGCGTTTCTGACTATCTGGTGCAGTTTTCGCTCGATGGTGAAACGGATCTCGAGAAGTTCTTCTCTCTTGTCGGGCTCCGATACGAACGTAATCACCTTCATCAACTCGCGTGAAAGCTCGATATCGCGGGCGTGATAGTCGAACAGCGTGTTGAACAACGCCAGAACCTGTTGCTCGACCGGGTGCGCGTCGTCAGCGCTGACGGAAATCGCATTGATGATTGCCATGAACTCGTCGTAGAAGACGAGCAGCAGTAATTCTTCCTTGGTCTTTGCGTACAGGAAGAGCGTGCCGCTGGCAACGTCGGCTGCCCGCGCGATCTGCTGCGTGGTTGTCTTCCTGTAACCTTGCGCGTAGAAGAGTTCCCTGGCAGCGGCGATGATCCGGCTGCGCTTCTGTCGCTTCTTCCATTCCCGGCGACCGGTTGCGGGGGGTTCCGTATTGGCCGACATCTGTCTGCTGCAATCGTTGCGAAGCGCGCATTGTAACCCCGACTCTCGATCGGATGGCGATATGCGGACGGCACCGAGACCCAGTCCACCCGAGACGCTATCGGTATCATGCGAGGTATTGCAAATGTATAATTCTTATATAATATTTATACCAGTATGAAATTCGATTATGATGCCCGAAAAAGCGCGGGCAACCATGCCAAGCACGCAATCGACTTCGAGCAGGCTCAAGCACTCTGGAATGACCCGGAGTTGCTGGAGATTCCAGCCAGAACGGCAGACGAGCCTCGGTGGTTGCTAATCGGAAGAATCGGGAAGAGACATTGGTCGGCGGTTGTAACCTATCGAAATGAAACAATCCGAATCATTTCGGTTCGTCGATCGCGCATTGAAGAGGTGACATTGTATGAAAGCCACGGAATTCGACAGCGAATTTGACTCCGGCAACGATGTGACGGGAAACCTGGATCATTCGAAGGCCCGGCGAATCAACCAGGAAGCGCGTCGAGTAAATGTCGACTTCCCTACCTGGATGGTCGAAGCACTCGATAAGGAAGCGAGGCGTCTGGGTGTCGCTCGGCAGTCCGTCATCAAGATTTGGCTCGCAGAGCGTCTGGAACGATCTCCCGCGAAGGAGGCCAGTGCAAATTGAAAATAGTCAGGCCCCCTGGCCAAGCAGGGGGCCTTTATGGACTTGCTGAACTCAGACGGGTCGCTCTTCTGCGGTTGGCTTGCTATTCCAGTCGCATCCTGATCGTTACGCCGAATTCCCTGGGCCGCCCCACGACACCTTGATCGACGCCTGCCAGAACAGCGGGAAACCCGCCCTGCCGGTAGAATTCGTTGCCGAGATTGGTTGCCAGAAAGGCGATGTCCCAATTGCCGGCCGGCGGCGTATAGGTGATTCTGCCGTTGGACAGGCCGTAGGCGACATTCGCGCTCGACGGCCAGTGAAAGCGCCTGTCGCGAAACGTCACGACATCGTCAATCCAGCCATAGTCGAATCGCGCCATGATCGAACCGCCGCCGCTCAGGTCATTGTTCCATTGAAGACCAACGCTGTATCCGCTGTCAGGCGCATACGGGAATTCATCGCCGACCTGGATCGTCGTGGCCAGGCCGACATCCGTATACTCCGTGTCGAGCGTATTCAGGGTGAAATTCACGGCGAATGAATCGCTCGCCCTCCAGATACCCTCGATTTCGAGACCGCTGATATCCGCCTCGCCTGCGTTAGTGGTAAGGGTGGTCCCTGGGGTAAGCACTTCTCCAACATGAATGTTGTCCCAGACGCCCGTAAAGTAGGTCGCATTGAGTCTAAGCCGGTTTTCGAACAGATCCGACCGCACGCCCACTTCGTAATTGGTCAGAACCTCCCCGTCGTATGACGCGAGGCCGTTGTTCGGCAAGGAGGAGTCAAAGCGCGAGTTGACGCCGCCTGCATTGAATCCCTGGGCCCCGGTGACATACGCCATGATGCTGTCGGTGAACTGGTATTGCAACGCGATCCTGGGCGTAAAGGCGTCAAATTCTGCGTTGAAAATGAAGGGAACGCCTTGAGGGTCCAGGCGAGGTACCCGCCCAAACACCTTGGTCCCGGCTTGCGGCGGTCGTACGCCTTCGCTGTTGACGTAGACTTCGGAATAAAAGCTCTCATTGGAAAATCGACCGCCGACCGTGAGAGAGAGTTGTTCGGTGAGATCGTAAACCACTTCCGCGAAGACGGCCGTATCCTCTCTGCTTACATATTGTTCCTGATGGCGGTATCGCGGCGCGTGCCGAATCGGTCCCCCCACAGTGCCAGGCATCTCCCAGTTCTCCCAAATCTGATCCTTGCCGGCTTCAGACGAATCCAGATAGTAGACCCCGAGTACCCACGTAAGCCGGTCACCACCGCCGAGTAACTGAAACTCTTGAGAAGTTTGCTCCTGTTCCCGGTATTCCCACCAATCGAAAAACACCAGTTCGGTCGCATCCATGTCGAAAAATACGCCCCAGTCCTGCTCGCGGGTCGCTGTAATCGAACGGAAAGTGATGTCGTCCGTGAGGTCCCAGGTCAGATTGGCCGTGTAGGTTGTATCGGTGGTGTCATAGCCATCGCCCTGATAGGTTGCCGTATTGACGTATTCCCCGCGTTTTCCGTAGGCGTAGAGTTCGTCGGTGAATGGGATGCCGGTCATGTTGTAACACTCTGGCCCGTTTCCGCAACGATTCCAGGGAGCCATCCCCCACGGTACCGGGAAGTTTTCCACAACATCGAACAGGACGTTGGCCTGCATGCTCGAATCGTGATTGTTGTAGGTTGCCGTGAACAATCCGGTGAACGAATCGCTGGGCTGCCACTGCAACATGCCCCTGAGAACCGTGTTGTCGATCTCACCGTAGGCTTCATCGACGCTTGTGCTTTCGACGTATCCATCCCGATTCAGGCTCGCTGCGGTAACCTTGGTCAGGACCGTATCGCTCAACGGAATATCCACGTTGGCGACGATATCGGCTCGATTGTATTGGCCGAAGGTCGTCTTGATTCTTGCGCCAAACTCTTCCAGCGGCTTCTGGGTCACATACTGAACGGCCCCGCTGATGGCGTTCTTGCCGAAGTAGGTACCCTGCGGACCACGCATGACTTCGACACGCTCGAGTTCAACCACGTTTTGCAAGGCGTTCGCGCTCCCGGTCTGCACCACATCGTCGATGTACCGGGCCACGTCCTCGACGCCGCGGATCGTAAAGATACCCGACGTTCCCCCTGTAATTCCGCCGCCGCGGATGTCCACGTTGGGCAGGAACAGCTGCAGGTCCTTGATGTTCTCGATGCTTCGAATCTCGAGGTCTTCCGCGCTGAGCGCCGTTATGGCAACCGGCACTTCCTGCAGGTTCTCCTCGCGGCGCCTCGCAGTAACCACAACTTCCTCGAGCATGTCCATGCCCTGGGCTCGCGTGTCGATGGGTATGATCGTGAATATCAGGCCCATCGCCAGACCGAATGTAGCCGTGCCGATCCGGCCAAAGTAACCCCTAATCATTACTGTGTTCTCCCTGGAATCTCTACCGCGAAAGCCAGCAAATATTACAGCAAGTTAATTTTCCAACACAATGCGTTGCGGGTATACAACGATGCGTTGCGGGTATACAACGATCTCTCCGTACACGGGACGGGCAGAGTGTTTCCCCCGAATCAGGTCTCTGCCGCTGCATAGGCTTGACTGCGCAGGCCGGTTACGACCGACCGCCCGTACGTGGACGCGGAACACTACTGGGCGCGCATGCAGTCGGGCAGATTTCCTTCGCTTCCGATGGTCCCGTAGTCCCAGTGCTCGGTGATCACGCCGTCCGTCACCCGGAACATGTCGAACCAGGTGGTCGTGTAGGTCTCCCCCTCACTGCGCGGATCGTTGCATTCACGCACAAACGACAGGGTAACCAGGTCACCCTCGGCCGTGAGTGACACCAACCCTGGAATATCCTCCGGCACCGGCTGCTGCTCCATCGAGCCGAAGAACGCGACGAAGGGCGCGCGTCCGGTGGGAATATTCGGATTGTGCTGAATGTAGTCTTCGTGCATGAACTGCTGCGCCATTTCCATGTTGCGCCCGATCAGCGCATAGCGCCAGAAATCGTAGACAACCTGCTTGTTGGCCGCGAGTTGCGGATCGTCGCTTGCAAGCAACGCCTGCTGGTCGGGATGGGGCTCCACGCGCACTTGCGCGATGGAAGGCAGGGAAACCAGTGCGGCGATCAAGACCAAGTACGCTGACTTCACGTTTTTTCTCCTTTTCACTTGTACGTGCGCACCGACAGCCGGCCGGCACGTCGCGATTGCATGATAGTCTGAAATCCCGCGACAACGCCATAGCGCCTGTCCATCGCTATATCGACTCTATCGACGACGATATGGCAATTGCGTTAGTTTACGGACAGGAATCGGTGACTTCGGGAGCCTGCGCCGCAGGAATTCGCGATGACGGAAAATTCGATATCGCCCTGGATGCCTGGTTTTGGAGAAAAACGGGTGAGCAAGGTGCTTGCGACCGTGATCGCGGGATGTTTCCTCGCCAGCCTCGCGGCACCGGCCGCAGCGCAATGGCCGCTCCATCCCGCGCCCGATGCGCCACGTACACCCGATGGACAAGTGGACATGGACGGCACCGTGGTCCGGCTGCCCAATGGCAAACCGGACTTTTCGGGCGTATGGAGCTTCGTGCGTTACGGCCAGCGTGGCGAGCAGGGCCGGCCGATCGGCGAACCGGTGCAGCCGCCGCCGGGTGTGCCTCCGTATGCGACGTTCTGGGAGCTGGGATTCGGAATCGAAGACGGCCTGCCCTATCAACCCTGGGCGAGGGAACTGAAGGCACAGCGCATGGCCGACGAATCGAAGGATCACCCGGACGCCTATTGCCTGCCCCTGGGCAACGTGCAGTTTCATACGCACTTGCAACCGCGGCAAGTCGTCCACCATCCGGACGTGCTGGTCATCCACTATGAAGCCAGCGCGGGCACCCGGCTGATTTTCACCGATGGCCGGCCCTTGCCCGACCGCAATCGCCTGATGTGGTGGTACGGATATTCCGTGGGCCACTGGGAGGGCGACGAACTGGTGGTGGAATCGACCCACTTCCGCGACGGCGGCTGGCTCGATTACAACGGCAGTCCGCTGACGGATGATGCACGAGTCATCGAGCGGTTCCGGCGGCCCGACTTCGGGACCCTGGAAATCGACATCACCGTGGATGATCCCGGGGCCTATACGGAACCCTTCACAGTACGAGTCGATCACCGGCTAATGCCGGACGACAACCTGATCGAATGGGTCTGCGAGAACGAACAGTCGACGCAATACTTCGACCCTTGATCCGGGAACACCGCTCCGTGCGGCTACTGCAACCAGGGAGAACCATCACATGACATTTCGGACTTCGGCGCTCCTGCCGACGCTCGCGCTGCGAGCCCGCAGGGTGTTCGGACTCATGCTCGTCACGGCGCCCCTCGCTGCCGCCGCCCACCACTCCTTCAGGGCGCAGTACGACGCCGAGATCGTCGTCGAGGTGACGGGCACCATCACGGAAGTTGCCTGGACCAACCCGCATGCGCGCTTCTACGTCGCGGCCGAAGCCGACAGCGGTGAAACCGTCACCTGGGATTTCGAGCTTGCCAGCCCGAGCGCGCTATTCCGGCGGGGATGGAACATATCGTCACTGGAACCGGGAATGGAGGTCACCGTGGTCGCCTATCGCGCCCGCAACGCGCCGCACGTGGCGAATACGGCCATGATCACTTTCGAAAATGGCGAGCGCCTGATCGCGCTCGGCACCATCCCTCGGGACCGATCTGTCCTTCCCGCACCTCATCAATCGGACGTTTGACCGGCACGCCCTTCACGGCATCCCAGGTGGCTGACCCATGACCATGCGCACGCGCTTCGCGCCAAGCCCCACGGGCGTTCTGCACATCGGCGGAGCCAGAACGGCCCTGTTCAACTGGCTCCTTGCCAGACGGCACGGCGGCGCCTTCGTGTTGCGGATCGAAGATACGGATACCGAACGGTCCACGCGGGAATCCATCGATCAGATCATCGACGCCATGTCGTGGCTAGGGCTGGAGGCGGATGAGGGGCCGTTCCTGCAGACCGACCGTCTGGACCGCTATCGCGCCGTTGCACATCAACTGCTTGACGCCGGCCTCGCCTACCGTTGCTACTGCAGCCGCGAAGAACTCGCCGCGATGCGGGAAGAACAGCGGTCGCGGGGCCTGAAACCGCGTTACGACGGCCGCTGGAGGTCACGCACAACCGCAGTCCCCGGCGTGGATCCCGTGGTGCGGTTCAAGAATCCGGTCGCAGGAAGCGTTCGCGTTCGCGACCGAATCCGCGGGGAGGTGGTCTTCGAGAACTCGGAACTGGACGACCTGGTGATCCTTCGATCCGACGGTATTCCCACCTACAACTTTTCGGTGGTGATCGACGATGCGGACATGGGAATTACGCACGTGGTCCGCGGCGACGACCATCTCAACAATACCCCCCGTCAGATCAACATCATGTCCGCGCTGGACCTCAGCCCGCCGGAGTACGCGCACGTACCCATGATCCTGGGCTCGGACGGCAGCCGGCTTTCCAAGCGTCACGGGGCAGTGAACGTGGCAGATTACAGGGAGGCCGGATACCTGCCGGAAGCGGTCCTCAACTACATGGTTCGCCTGGGCTGGTCCCACGGCGACCAGGAAATCTTCGAGGTGGACGAGATGATCCGGGCCTTCAGCCTGGAACAGGTCAATGAGTCGGCGGCGAGCTTCGACCCGGACAAATTTCTGTGGGTCAACGAACAGTGGCTCAGGCGCGCCCCCAACCACCACCTCGCACCCTTGCTGGCAACGTATTTGGAAGGCGCAGGTGTGGAAAGCGTTGGCCTGGCAGCGACGCCGCCACTGGAGGAAATCGTCGACGTGCAGCGCCACAGGGCAAAAACACTGGTCGAGATGGCCGAAAAGAGCCTGTTCATCTACAGGGCGGTGGAAGCGTATGCTCCCAAGGCCGCCAAACAGCATTTGCGCGGCGTCGCATTGCCGGTTCTGAAGCGCCTCCACGAGCGTCTGGGGGAGTTGGGCGAGTGGACCGTGGAGTCGACTCAGGCCGCGGTGGAGTCAGTCGCAGGGGAACTGGAACTCAAGATGGGCAAGGTCGCCCAGCCGCTACGGGTCGCGGTCACCGGAGAATCGGCTTCACCGGGGATCGGACAGACGCTGGCCCTCATCGGCCGCGAGAAGACGCTGCGACGCCTGGTTCGAGCCGTGGAGTTCGTAAAGGCCCGGATGGCCCGGGCCCAGTAGATCCGCCCGGCCATCGTTCGTTGCTCGGCAGAGATTGTTGTGTTGGCGGTCGTGGCTGGCATGAATCACGGGGGTGATCCCGTTGTACCCCGTCCGACGCCGAAGTACTCGAACCCGATCTGCTTCATATGCTCCGGCTCGAAGACGTTTCGGCCGTCGAAAATGACGGGAGCTTTCAGCGAGGACCTGAGGACACCGAAGTCTGGGCTGCGGAATTCCCGCCATTCGGTGGCGATCGCCAGCGCGTCGGCCCCTTGCACGGCCTCATCGGCGCTCGGACACAGGACCAGACGCGACTGGTCGGCGTAGAGACGACGGGCCGCGTCCATGGCCACCGGGTCGTACGCGCGCACCGTACACCCGGCCTCCCACAGCGCCTCCATCAGGGTTCGGCTCGAGGCTTCCCGCATATCGTCCGTATTGGGCTTGAACGAAAGTCCCCAGAGTGCAATCGCCCTGCCCTCCAACTGCCCGCCGAAATAATCGGAAATCCAGTCGAACAGAAGACGCTGCTGGCGTAAATTGACGCGTTGCACCGCCTGCATGAGTTCCAGGCCGCGACCTGCCGCCTCCGACGATGACACCAGCGCCCTCACGTCCTTGGGCAAGCAGGATCCCCCGAAACCGCATCCCGGATAGATGTAGCGATACCCTATGCGGGGATCGGAACCGATTCCCACGCGCACGCTCTCGATGTCCGCGCCGACACGTTCGGCGATACCGGCCATCTCGTTCATGAAGCTGATTCGCGTTGCCAGCATCGCGTTGGCCGCGTACTTCGTCAGCTCCGCGGATCGGGGGTCCATGACGATCACCCGATCATGGTTGCGGTTGAATGGCTCGTACAACGCCTTGAGGGATTCGGCCGCGCGAGCGTTGCCGGTCCCGATGATGATCCGGTCGGGCTTCATGAAATCCGCGACGGCGGCGCCCTCCTTCAGGAATTCGGGGTTGGCGATTACGTCGAATTCCAGGTCCACGCCGCGCGCGTCGAGCGCTTCCTCAACCGTGGCGCGAACCCGATCGGCCGTTCCTACGGGCACGGTGGACTTGTTCACGATGATGCGATAGCCGTTCATATGACGGCCGATCGAACGGGCGGCCGACAGGACGTGCCGCACGTCCGCGGATCCGTCCTCGAGAGGCGGCGTACCCACCGCAATGAACTGAAACGGACCGAACTCCGCTCCGCTCGCAACGTCCGCGGTGAACTGCAGGCGCCCGGTCTCCAGGCCGCGGTCCAGCACGCCCTTGAGGCTGGGTTCGTACATGGGCAGTTCGCCGCTCTGAAGGCGGGCGACCCTGTCTTCGTCAATGTCGACGCAGAGCGTCTGGTTGCCCGCCTCGGCAAGACACGCAGCGGTGACCAATCCCACGTAACCGGAACCGTAGATGGTTATTTGCATGGGAATCCGCCCGGTAGGCTGCTGGAGCAAACGGCGCGAGTATAACGCGCGCATGTGACAACTCGTCCGCCGACCGTGGCATCGTGCCTCTTTACTCCGTACCCTCCCGGTCAAGTGGAACTGCGACGCTGCAGCTCGGATGCGCACCGCTGTCAGGAGCAACGCTTGCCACAGCTGGCCGTCTCGTCGAAAATAGGTTTTCGGCAAAGTCCATTCAGGGCGATTAGCTCAGCGGGAGAGCGCTCCCCTCACACGGGAGAGGTCGCTGGTTCAAACCCAGCATCGCCCACCACCTGCCCCGGGGTCCTTCAGGCGCGCATCAGCGCGTCACGCAGCGCAGTAACCACGCGGTGCTGATCCTCTTCCTCCAGGTAGGCGTGCATCGGCAGGCTGATGACTCGCCGGGCCACAGCCTCGGCAACCGGAAACTGCCGGCTTGCGTCCCCCGCCGCGTACGCCGGCTGCCGATGCAGCGGCACCGGGTAGTGAACTGCTGTTGGGATGTCCCTTGACGACATGAACTCCCTGACCGCAGATCGGTTGGGCACCTCGATCGTGAACTGGGCGAAGACCGAGCGATTATGCGGCTCCACGTACGGCGGGCGCACCACGCGCTCCGGGGCGCAGTCTGCGAAAGCCTCCTCGATCAGCACGCCATATCGCTGCGCCACCTCCTGCCTTGCGTCCAGTTCGTCCTCGAAGACATCGAGTTTTGCCAGCAGGATGGCCGCCTGCAGCGTTGCCATGCGGCCGTTAAGCCCCACCCGGACATGATGGTAGCTCCGGTCCTGACCATGCACCCGAAGTTCCCTGGCCATCCGGGCCAGATCCTCGTCTTCCGCAAACACGGCACCGCCTTCGCCGTAGCATCCCAGCGGCTTGGAGGGATAGAACGAGGCGGCGGCCAGAGGGCTCAGCGCGCAGGAATATCGTTCCTTGTATGTAGCGCCCAGGCTCTGGGCCGCGTCTTCGATTACCGCGATACCGTCGCGTTCGCCGATCTCGTTGATCCGGTCGAAATCGGCGCATTGCCCGTACAGGGAGACGGGCATGATCGCCCGCGTGCGCTCGGTTACTGCGGGTTCGATCAAACCCGGATCGATGTTGAATGTGCGCCGGTCGATATCGACGAACACGGGCGTCGCCCCCAAGAGGGCGATGGCCTCGGCGGTGGCAATGAAGGTAAAGGGGGTCGTGATCACTTCATCGCCCGGACCGATGTCCAGCGCCATCAACGCGATCAGCAGCGCGTCCGTTCCGCTGGAGACGGATACGCAGTGGTTCGCGCCCACGAAATCCGCCAGACGTTCTTCCAGTTCGCCGACTTCAGCGCCCAGGACGAACTGACCATGATCGAGCACGGCCTGAATTCGCCGATTGATCGGCTCGCGGAGCCGCCAATACTGAGTCTTGAGATCGATGAAATCCATGCCGCCGGTTACCTGCGCCACGAACGCCACCTGGCAAGCGCAGGCGCGATGATCGGCGGCAAGGCGTCCCTTGTCCCGGATTCCTGCAAACCGGAAGCCAGGCTCTTGCCCAGCTCCACCCCCCACTGGTCGAAGCTGTTGACGTCCCAGATCACCCCCTGGGTGAAGACCTTGTGCTCGTACAGGGCGATGAGCTTGCCTAGCGTGGCGGGGTCCAGTTGCCGGAACAGGATCAGGCTGGTCGGCCGGTTGCCCGTGTAGTCCCTGTGCGGGTCGGCGTTGCTGCCCGCGGGATCGCCGGAAGCCAGTGCCCACGCCTGGGCAAGGCAGTTCACGGCAGCCAGATCCTGCTGCTCCTGCCGATCCACCAGCGAACCGGCAGGCAGGAGAAAGTCTGCCGAGACCGGATCCGTGCCCTGGTGCAGAAGCTGGTAGAACGAATGCTGGGCGTTGGAGCCGGGTTCGCCCCAGATCACCGGGGCGGTGGCGCACTCCACGGGCTCGCCACCGCGGCGCACGGACTTGCCGTTGCTTTCCATTTCCAACTGCTGGAGATAGGCTGGCAGGCGGCGCAGGTGGTCATCGTAGGGCAGCACCGCATGGTTCGCGGCGCCCAGGAAGTTACGGTTCCAGATTCCCGCAAGCGCCAGCAGGACGGGCAGGTTGCGATTCAGCGGTGCGGAGCGGAAATGTTCGTCCATTTCATGTGCGCCGGCCAGAAACCCGGCAAAGTTCTGCCAGCCAATGGCCAGGGCCACGAGCAGTCCTACCGCGGAGCAGACCGAATACCGTCCGCCAACCCAATCCCAGAGTTCCAGGCGACGCTCCGGCGCCACTCCGAAATCGTCCATCGCCCTGTGGTTCGTGGATACCGCCACGAATTGGGCGGCCACCGCGTCCGCTCCGCCCCGTTGCAGCAACCATTCGCGGATCCCCCGGGCGTTGGTCAGCGTCTCCAGGGTCGTGAACGTCTTGGAGCAGACGACGAACAGCGTGGTTTCGGGATCGACGGTTTGCAAGACCCGGGCCAACTGGACGCCGTCGACACTGGACACGAAGTGAACACCCAGCCCGGGCATTCGATAACGATCCAGTGCTTCCACCGCCATCACGATGCCCAGGTCGGAACCTCCGATACCGACATTGACGACATCGGTGATGCGCCGGCCGGTGTAGCCCTTCAGCAATCCGCCATGCAGCGAGTCAGCCAGCACCCGCATCTTCTCCAGTTCGGCCACCACAAGGGGCATGACGTCCTCCCCCTCCAGCGCCAACGGGCGGTCGGCCGGGCGGCGGAGCGCGACGTGCAGGGCGGCGCGCTCTTCGGTGTTGTTGATCCGCTCGCCCCGAAACATTCGCTCGATCCAGTCGGGCAGTCGCGTCTGTTCGGCAAGTTCCAGCAACAACTGCAGGGCCCGGGCATCGAGCCGCTGTCGGCTGAGGTCCAGCCAGAGCCCCTCAGCCTCCGTGCACAACTGGCGATCGCGGTCGGGTTCCTTCTCGCAAAGCTCAGCGATGGACACAGGCGCAAGTTCGCCGACGTGCCGCGCAAGCGCGGCCCAGGCTTCGGTACGCGGTCCGTACGATTCTTCGCTCATGGATGGCATCGCTGTATGCACACCGGACCCGATAACCGCGACGGTTACGAGCGATCCCCGTAGAAGTCCAGATACCAGTCCACGAAACGCTTCACACCCTCCTCCAGCGATGTGGTTGGCCGGTAGCCGATTTCGGCCTCCAGTTCCGCGACATCTCCCCAGGTCTCGTGCACGTCCCCGGGCTGCATCGGCAGCAAATTCCTGCTGGCCTTTCGTCCAAGAGTCATCTCGAGAATCTCCACCAACCGCGCAAGGGCCGCCGGTTGCCCGGCGCTGATATTGTAAAGCCGGTAGGGCGCGGGGCTGGTGGAGGGGTCCGGAACGTCTCCGTCCCAACCGGCGCCGGGCTGAGGCGGCCGGTCGAGCAGCCCAATCACCGCGCGGACCGTGTCGTCGACGTAGGTAAAGTCGCGGCGGTGGTTGCCGTGGTTGTAGAGGTCGATGGGGCGGCCTTCGAGAATTTCCCTCGTAAACCGGAACACCGCCATGTCCGGCCGCCCGAACGGGCCGTACACCGTGAAGAACCGCAGCCCCGTCACCGGCAACCCGTACAGGCTCGCGTAACTGTGGGCCATCATTTCACCGGATTTCTTGGTGGCCGCGTAGAGCGACAACGGGTGATCCGCGCCCTGACGCACGGAAAAGGGCAAGCGGGCATTGGCGCCATAGACCGAACTGGTGGAAGCGAAAACCAGGTGCTCGACCTCCGTGTGGCGGCAACCCTCAAGGACCGTCAATGTACCGAGAATGTTGCTTCGGACATAGGGAAAGGGATTTGCAATGCTGTGCCTTACCCCCGGTTGGGCTCCGAGATGAACCACTCGCCGGAACCCTTGGGCGGCGAACAACTCCGCCACGCGGTCCCGGTCGGACAGGTCCAGGTGCACGAACCGAAAGCCCGCGGCGCTCCGCAGAATGTCCAGCCGCGCGTGCTTCAACCGTACGTCGTAGTACTCGTTGAGGCTGTCCAGCCCCACGACCTCGTCGCCCCGATCCAGCAGCACCTTCGCCGTGTGGAAGCCGATAAAACCGGCCGCCCCGGTGACCAGTACCTTCATGCCCGCCGCACCGGTCGCGTCATGGCGCCGGCACTGCCCGGGGGCCGATTCCTAGTTGACGGGCTGTGAGAAGAAGTCGAAGAACAGCCAGAATACGAAGGTGGAAATCACCAGCGTCCCCAGCATCACGGGACTGCCCTTCTTGAACCACAACCAGGGTGTGATAGCCAGACTCGGGTCGTTCTCCTCCCGGGCCAGGCGCTCCGATATGGTGACGATGAAGACGTTGGCGGTGGAGCCGATATGCGTGCCGTTGCCGCCCAGGCCCGCGCCCATGGCCAATGCCCACCATAGAGGCGCAACATTGACGCCCTGCTGTTCCATTCCCTGGATGATCACGATCATGGCCGCGGTAAACGGAATGTTGTCGATGGCCGCCGACAGGAACGCCGCGACCCACATGAGAATGATGGTGGCCATCAGCAGGTCGTCCCGGACCAAGGGCGTGATGAAGCCGCCGACCCATTGCAGGAAGTGACTTTCCTCGACGCCGCCGACGATCATGAACAGGCCCAGGAAGAAGATCAGCAGGGTGATCTCCACGTGCTCCAGGGCGCGGTCCATGATCAGCTTGCGGGACACGAAGATCAGGCCCGTCATCCCCAGTACGGCGACGAACCAGGGTTCCCAGTGCAGCGCGTTGTGGAGAATGAAGAACACCACCATGATGCAGAGGATCGCAATGGAGCCCTTCCACAGCCGCGGGTCCTTGATTTCCACCACCTCGAGCGTGACATCCGCCGGCTTCTGCGCCAGTTCCTTCCTGAACAGGAACTTCAGCATGACCACCACCGCAAGCCAGGACACCAGCGTGATCGGACCCATGTGATAGACGAAGTTATTGAAGCTGATGTCGGCCGCCGAGCCGATCATGATGTTGGGCGGATCGCCCACCAGGGTGGCAATCCCGCCGGTGTCGGACAGGAGCGCGGCCGCCAGCAGATAGGGTATCGGCGAGATTTTCTGCGCCCGGGCGATCAGGATGATCAGCGGGCCGAAGATGACCACTGTGGTGACGTTGTCCAGCAGCAGCGACAGCACCGTGACGGCCGTGCCCAGCAGAACCAGCATCAGGTAGAGCCGCCCGCGGCTCATGGCCGCGAGCTTGTAGGCCATCCAGTTGAACCCGCCGGTGGGGATCATTATGGAGACGATGGTCATCATCGCCGCCAGCAGGAAGATGACGTTCCAGTCGACCGCTTCAATGGCCTGCATCGGGGAGTAGAAGCCGAATATCTGCCCCACGACGATCATGACCACGGCGCCCGCCGCAGCAACCTTGGAACGCTCGAAACCGTGAAGCTGTTCGGTGAAGATCGCGATGAAGGTGACTGTCAGGACGATTCCTGAAACGAGCATGGGGGTATTGAACGTCAGTGCTTCCATGGGGTTTCCCTATCCGAAAATGGGCCGCGGCGAAGTGGCGCATCTTAGCTGTTCGGCCGAGCGGCTGCAAAACCGTGGGCGCTACCCTGTGAGCCACGCGAGCTAGCTTGCGTCGGACAACTCGATCTCCTCCCAGAGGGTCGGCATTCCCGCCGACTCCGACAGGCGGCGGAGCATTTGCCTGTGGGCATCGATTTCCTCTTCGGTGGCCTTGACGACAACCAGCTCGAGCCCTTCGCGGTCGACGGGCGACGCTGCGACCTGGAGCGTAGCCTGATCAGCTTCTCCTTCCAGCAGCAGGCTGGTCTGTCCGCCGGTCATCGCCAGGTAGACTTCCGCGAGAATACCCGCGTCCAGCAGCGCTCCGTGCAGTTTGCGCCGGGAATTGTCCACGTGGTAGCGCTTGGCCAGTGCATCGAGGCTGTTTTGCTGGCCCGGGTGCATCCGCCGCGCCAGCGCCAGGGTGTCCAGCACCCGGCAGTGCTCGCGGATGTCCTGGACAGGCGTTTCCAACCGCTGCAATTCGTGGTTGATGAACCCCACGTCGAAGTCCGCGTTGTGGATGATCAGTTCCGCGTCATGGACAAACTCCAGGAATTCCGTGGCCACGTCTTCAAACAACGGTTGCATGGAAAGAAAATCGTCGTCGATTCCATGGATCTCCAGCGCACCGGGCCCCACCGCCCGCTCCGGATTTACATAGCGGTGAAACGTTTGCTCGGTAAACTTGCGATCGATCAGTTCGATGCAGCCGATTTCAATGATTCGATCGCCCGCCTCGGTTTGCAGGCCCGTGGTTTCCGTATCCAGCACGACTTGCCGCATGGGCGTCAGGCCTCGCCGGTCAGGGCCTGTTCCAGCCCCACGTTCGCCAGCGCGTCGGCACGTTCGTTGCCGGGGTGTCCGGCATGCCCCTTCACCCAGTGCCAGGCCACCTCGTGGGTTCGGGCCAGATCGTCCAGCCGTATCCACAAGTCCTGATTCTTGACGGGTTTTTTGGCGCGCGTCTGCCAACCGCGCCGGCGCCAGTCGGGCAGCCAGCGGGTGATGCCGTCGCGGACGTAACGCGAGTCCGTATACAGCGCGACCCGGCAGGGCTCCTTCAATGCACCGAGCGCCTGGATGGCCGCCATGAGTTCCATTCGATTATTGGTCGTCTGCCGTTCACCGCCCTGCAGTTCCCTTTCGTTTTCGCCGTAGCGCAGAATGGCGCCCCAACCGCCGGGACCCGGGTTTCCGCGGCATGCTCCATCGGTGTAGGCGGTCACTGCCTTCATCGCGACCTGCGGGCGTGCGGCGAATTCGTCGTGGGTTTCACCAATCCGCCGACCACGTTGAGGCGACGCCGCCGCCAACGAGGCCTGATTGGCGTCATAGGATGGATCCGCTTCTGGGCGCTCAACATGTACCCCCCGCCCAGCACTGGAAACCATCGGCGTGCCCAATCCTCCCGCGGAAAGGTACCGAAGCGGCGTACGCGCTCCAGCGGAAGCGTATGGCAGTAGCGCGTGCGTTTGTCGATGTCGAAACTCAGGAGCTTAAGCCAGTCCCCCAGCCGCGATTCGAGCATGGGACGGCGATGACCGGGAGGATATCCCCCGGACGACACGACCTGCCTCAGGCCCCACAGGCCGTTCGGATTGAAACTCAGCACGACGACCCGGCCGTCCGCGCGAAGCACCCTGTCCACCTCCCTGAGCAGCGCGTGAGGCGATGGCGCCAGCTCCAGCGTATGCGGAAGGAGCACTGCGTCCACGGACGCTGTCGCAATCGCCAGTGCGTGCATATCGGAAAGTACCTGGGCGGCTGCCAGGGGGCGCCAGTCGAGAAGCGTCGTTCGTTGGGTACGGGCATAGCGAGTGAACGTGTCGTGCTCGCCCCAGAGGCCGATCTGGAGGAACTGCTCGCCGAATGCGTGTTCCAGCGCCTGGCGAACGAGGCCCTGCTCCGCCTTCAGGCAACGCCGCCCGAGCGGAGTATCCAGCCAGCGATCGTGAATAGGGGTTTCGTTCACGGCGCAAACTGTGAATGACCGCTCGCGCGGAGTCAATCGTCCTGCAATCCCCAAAAAATCGCTGCAATTGAGCAGAATGAGGCACGCTCGCGCTTGCATGGGGCATACCAATCCGTAGCATAGAGCCCGCAGCACGCCGATACGTTTGATCTTATGAACCTGTTCCTTTGCCGCGAACCTCGCGGCGCGAGCCTGACTGCAGCCCGGCGATTCGGTCGCCGGCTCGCGACGGTGGCATTTGTCGGGTTGTCCGCATTGCTGGCCGGATGTCAATCGACGTCGGTCGCACCCACCGACGCGGAAGGCCGCGCGGAACCTTCGACTTCCGCAACTCCCGGGCGCACCGAGTCGCCGGTCCAATCCGGGCGGCCGCCGACCGTAACGGGGTCGCGGCCGTCGCAGCCGGCCGATCCATTCGATGCGGCGCCGATCGACCTGATCGGACGCATCAGCGCAGGGCTGGTTCTACCTGCGGCATCGGACTCTGCCATCGACCGGGAACTCGACTGGTATGTGGCCAATGCAGACTACCTGAATCTCGTCCTGCAGCGTTCCGAACGCTACCTCCATCACATTGTCGAAGCCCTGGAGCGCAACGGCATGCCCCTGGACCTGGCGCTGTTACCCATCGTCGAGAGCGCATATGACCCGTTTGCATTTTCCAGGGGCCAGGCGGCGGGACTGTGGCAGATTATCCCCGGAACGGGCCGGGAGTTGGGCCTGAAGCAGGACTGGTGGTTCGACGCACGCCGGGACGTGCTTGAATCCACCGCGGCTGCGCTGCAATACCTGCGACAACTCGAGCAACAGTTCGACGGCGACTGGTTGCTGGCCGTCGCGGGCTACAACGCCGGTGGAGGCGGCGTCTCTCGGGCGGTACGCAGAGCGGCCGCCGAGGGCAGAGAGACGGATTTCTGGGGCGTCAGACCCTACCTGCCCGTGGAAACCCGGAGCTATGTGCCGAAGCTCATGGCGCTGGCCCGACTGGTAGCGGCCCCTGAAACATACGGCGTTTCGTTGCTTGCCATTGCGGACGAACCGTACTTTCGCGTGATCGAGACAGGCGGCCAGGTCGACATGGCCCTGGCCGCCCAGATTGCAGGCATGAGCACCGACGAACTCTACCGCCTCAATCCCGGGGTCAACCATTGGGCGACCGACCCGGACGGCCCCCACCGCCTGCTTGTCCCCGTCGACAGGGCGGATGCGCTTGCGGCGGCCGTGTCAAGCGCGGATGGCCTGGCGGGCGTACGCTGGATACGGCACGTCGTCAGCGCCGGAGAAACACTTGGACACCTGGCGCTGGAGTACCGGACGACGGCCGAGGCACTCCGGCAAGCGAACGGAATTGCAGGCGACCTGATACGCGTGGGTCAGGGATTGATGGTTCCGCAACCCACCGGCGCCTCCGACGGATACGGGCTGTTGGCCGCGGCGCTTGCCGAAGGCACCGATGACCCGTCGGGCGGAGAGCGCCAACAAGCCTATGTGGTCCAGGCGGGCGACTCCCTTTGGAGTGTCGCACGCCGCTACGGAGTCACGGTGGCCAATCTTGCGCAATGGAATTCCATGTCGCCGCAGGACACTCTCAGTATCGGTCGCGAGCTCGTGGTATGGAGCGATTCGCCCGTATTCGTACCGACCGGCAATCAGCGCATTCGCCGAATCACCTACACCGTCCGCCAGGGCGACTCGCTTTACCGGATCTCAACCCGGTTCAGGGTCAGCGTTGCCGACCTGCTGCAATGGAACAACATTTCGCCGGAGCGCTACCTGCAGCCCGGGCAGCAATTGATCCTTTTCGTTGACGTCACCGATCAGAGCACATAGCAGGCAGCGCAGTCGGTCGGTAGAGGGTTTTTGGGTATGGGAATTCTCGACGGTAAACGAGCCGTCATCGTCGGCCTCGCCAGCAACCGTTCCATCGCCTGGGGCATTGCCCGCGCGCTCCGGTCCCAGGGCGCCGAACTGGCATTCAACTACCAGACCGAGAGGCTGCGCGGGCGCGTCCGGCGATTGGCGGGCAACGTTGACAGCGGCATCGTGCTGCCGCTGGACGTTTCCGATGACACGCAAATCGACAACTTCTTCGACGCGCTCGCAGCACACTGGGACGGGTTCGACATCCTGGTACATTCCGTTGCCTACGCTCCGGCCGACCAGTTGACCGGCCGCTATCTGGACGCGATCGATCGGGAAGGATTCAACACCGCGCACGACATTTCCAGCTACAGCTTTGCCGCGCTCGCCAAAGCCGGCCGGCCAATGATGCTGGGGCGACAGGCGGCATTGCTGACCCTGAGTTACCTGGGCGCCATGCGGGCGCTGCCCAGCTACAACGTGATGGGTCTTGCCAAGGCCAGCCTGGAGGCCAATGTCCGCTTCATGGCGTACGACCTGGGTCCAGATGGAATTCGAGTCAACGCCATTTCCGCGGGGCCGATTCGCACGCTTGCCGCATCGGGCATCAAGGGCCTGCGGCAGATGCTGTCCCACGTGAGCGAGGCGGCGCCGCTGCGGCGTAACGTTACCACGGACGATGTGGGCAACGCCGCCAGCTTCCTGGTGTCGGACCTGGCGGCAGGAGTCACGGGGGAAGTGCTCTACGTCGATGCCGGCTACAACATCGTCGGCATGCATATGCAAGCCACTCCCTGACGCCCAATCCCACCAATCCGGACCGAAACCACGCGCCCGCGCACAGACAGCGCGGGCGCCACACGGCCTCCCAATGCGAATCAGAAGAGCGGCGGGTCAATCACCTCATCCGGAATCCGTACGCTGGCATCGTCGCGAACGTGCTGGGCGTAGCCGGCCAGTTCAAATCCCGCCGTTGCCTGCGCCAGTGCCGTCAGCCGCGACTGCAATTCGTCCCTGGTCAGACTGTCGGCGCTGCCCGGGCGAATCGCGGTCACCAGTACGACAGCCTCGTCACCGCCGGCCAGAGCGACCCGTTCGCGGACTTCAGCATCTTCGCTGTCCGGGCGGGCATTGAAGACGCTCGAGAGGATTTCCACGGGAACCCCGGTACCCGTACGCCGGAGCCATGTGCGTTCCGTCCAGGTTCCGCCCAGTTCCCCGGCCAGCGCGGCCAGCGCGCCCTGCGGTTCCGGAGATGCTTCCTGCTCCCCTGCCTGATCCGGAGCAATCTCTTCGGGGGAGGATTGCTCCGCGGTCGCATTGGCGGTATCCGGGCCGTCCGCCGCATCGGCGCCGCCAGTGTCCGCCGCATCAGCGTCGCTGGTACCGGCGACCTGGAGAGAGGCCGCCCGTGCCAGGAACTCCGCGGCCGCCGCATCCGCCAGCCCTTGCGCCGCGATGCTGGCCAGTTCAGCTTCGATTTCCGTCCTGACTGCCTCCAGCGGCTGTTCCCGCGGTTGATTGTGGGAGGTCACCCGCAGAACGGCCACATGATCATCGAGAATCTCGATCAGCCGGCTGTTTTCGCCCAATTCGAGAACTTCCGTGCTGAACGCCGTCTGGACGGCCGGGTCGGCAACCGGGAAGGGGCTGGACGCACCCGTACGCGTCAGCCCTTCAAACGTCTGCAGGGGAAGTTCCATGTCCGACGCCACGGAGGCCAACTCGTCAAATGCATCGAACGCCAGTGCGTCCAGTTCCTGGGCGGCGTCGAAAAACAACTCCTCCGCGCGAACGTCACGGTATTCGACCTCCAGCTCCTCCCTCACGGAATCGAAGGTACGCACTTCGCCTTCGCGTATGTCGTCGAGGCGGATGACGTGATAACCGAACTCGGACTTGACCGGCCCCCGAACCTCGCCGAGTTCCATGTCGAAGACGGCGTCCTGAAATACACCCGTACCCCGGCTGAGCCAGCCCAGATCGCCCCCCTGACCGCTGGTGCCGGGGTCTTCGGACAGCGCTGCCGCAAGATCCTCAAAGGACTCGCCGGCATCCAGGCGCGCCACTACGTCCATCGCGCGGGCTTCGGCTTCCGGATCTTCCTCGATGGAACCGATCAGAATGTGTCTGGGGCGGCGGTCTTCATCCGTCTGGAATCGAAACTGCTCCTGTTCGTAGTAGGTCTCCAGAATCTCGTCGGTGACCTCTATGTCGCCGGCGAAGTCCGCCCGCGTCAACTCCAGGTATTCGATATCGACATTTTCCTCTGAGAAGAACTGATCCTTGTTGGCCTCGTAGAATTCCGCCACCCGCGTCTCATCGACTTCGACCCGGTCAAGAAAGGCGTCGGCGGGAAACAGCGCGTAGGCGACTTCCCGCTCCTGCTCGAACAGTTCAATATAGCGGGCGAATTCCGACGGCGTGTAGAACGCCGATATCCCGATGCCGCCTTGCAATTCCCCCAGTCCAAGCTGCTCTCTCTGCTGCTCCTCGAACGCCGTCGGCGAAATGCCGGAAAACGTGAGCTGGGACCGGTATACATCCATGGAGAAGTCGCCGCCCACCTGGAACTCCGGCAGCGACCTTATGGCCTGGGCCAAACGTGCGTCGGAGACACGGTAGCCTTGCGAGGCAACCCGCTGCGTGAGCGCTTCGCCCTGAATGAGATCCTCCAGCACCGACAACCGCAATGCCCTTTGCAATTCGTCGGTCAGCTCCACACGATAGAGCTCCTGGTACTGACTCTGCTGATTCTGTAATGCCCGGTCGAAATCAACGAGTGAAATGTTCTCACCGTTGACCTTGGCGGCAAAGGTGGTTCCCATGATGGTTGGGTCGACACCCCAGAAAATGAACGCCACCGCGATGAGCGCAAGGATGATCCCTGCAACCCATCGCCCTACACCCTCACGAATCGACTGGAGCATGATGTTCTCGCCTTGAGCCGAATTGAAGCAATAAGGACAGATTTTCGCCGGGCGAAAATCTGTCCTTGATCAGTTGGCGGAGTGGACGGGACTCGAACCCGCGACCCCCGGCGTGACAGGCCGGTATTCTATCCAGCTGAACTACCACTCCGGTTGGTGGGTGCTGAGGGGATCGAACCCCCGACCTTCGCCTTGTAAGGGCGACGCTCTCCCAGCTGAGCTAAGCACCCCCGGGAGAGAGCCCCCGGGCAACGGCCGGTCAGTTTACGGCATCCTTCAATGCCTTGCCAGCCTTGAAGCCAGGCACATTCCTGGCTGCAATTTGAATGGTTTCTCCTGTTCGCGGGCTACGGCCGGTGCGCGCGGCCCGGTGTTTCACGCTGAAAGTTCCAAATCCTACAATCGATACCTGATCGCCGCCCTGCAACGTCGAGGCGATGCTGGACACAACGGCGTCCACGGCGCGGCCTGCGTCAGCCTTTGAAAGATTGGCAGCCCCTGCCACCGCCTCGATGAGTCCCGCTTTGTTCATTCCGTTCCCTTTTAGAATTTCAATCCAACCTGAAAGACGCGAGTTTCGCGCCCACACCTAACTCGCGTCCGTCGGGTTTGCTCCTTGCCACGCAAGCACCGGGCACACAATCCCGTGCCCGCAAGACTATATACCAAGTGCCAATTTCGCCTGTCAATCTGCCGCCGGAAACCAGTCCAACTCGCGATGCGTCCGCATCCGTTGCAACCGGAGCAACAGCCCGCAAGACCCTTGAGCCGCGAACCCATAGTTTATATCAAATCAAGGCACGCTTGAGCGATTGTGCCCCACTTCGTGCAGTTTTTTCTCGTGATCCAGGTGGAACGCGCTGCCGTTGCAGATTCGGTCGGGCAAAGTAAGTGCCGAGACCATCTGACGCCACAACCAACTGGTTCCGGTGCTCTTTCCAACCGATACGCCATCATCAGCCGGATAGAGCGCTAGTGTGGCAGGATGGCTTCGCTTTTCTTGGCGTCTTCAGGTGGTGCCTCTCGCTTCTCGGCGGAGGGCGAGTCGTCCCGATTCGGCGCCGGCGAATACTTGAGTGAAAGCTCGATCACCTCGTCGATCCACTTCACGGGAACGATTTCCAGTTTGTTCTTGACGTTCTTGGGAATCTCAACCAAATCCTTGACGTTGCCCTGAGGAATCAGAACCGTATCCACGCCACCCCGGTGCGCCGCGAGCAACTTCTCCTTCAGCCCGCCGATCGTCAGGACCTCTCCTCTCAGGGTGATCTCACCGGTCATCGCCACGTTGGACCGTGCAGGTATCCCGGTCAGCGCCGACACCAGTGCGGCGCACATGCCGATACCGGCCGAGGGGCCGTCCTTGGGCGTCGCGCCTTCCGGTACGTGAATGTGCACGTCGCTCTTCCGGTGAAACTCGTTGTCGATTCCCAGCACATCGGCGCGGCTGCGAACCACCGTCATTGCCGCCTGGATCGATTCCCGCATGACATCGCCGAGTTGTCCGGTATGGATGAGCTTGCCCTTTCCGGGCACGATGGCAGACTCGATGGCCAGCAACTCTCCGCCCACTTCCGTCCATGCAAGCCCGGTAACCTGGCCGATCTGATCGTTGTTTTCGGCCCGGCCATACGTGTGTCGCCGTACGCCCAGGTACTTCGCCACGTTGCGGTGGTTGACCCGGACGATACTGCTGCGCGGCCGCAGCAACAGCTTCTTCACGACCTTGCGGCAGATTTTGGCCAGTTCACGCTCGAGGTTCCGTACGCCCGCCTCCCGGGTGTAATAGCGGATCGCATCGAGAATGGCCGAGTCCGAGATTCGCAATTCCTTTTTCTCGATGCCGTTGTTCTTCATCTGCTTGGGAATCAGGTACCGCTTGGCGATATTCAGTTTCTCGTCCTCGGTGTAGCCGGGCAGGCGAATGACTTCCATGCGGTCAAGCAGTGGCGGCGGTATGTTCAGGCTGTTCGCGGTACAGACGAACATGACCTCCGACAGATCGAAATCCACTTCCAGATAGTGGTCGTTGAAGGTGAAATTCTGCTCCGGGTCGAGCACTTCCAGCAGGGCCGATGACGGATCGCCGCGAAAATCCATGGACATCTTGTCGACTTCATCCAGCAGGAAGAGCGGGTTTCTGACCTTCACCTTGCCCATGTTCTGCACGATCTTGCCGGGCATGGAGCCGATATACGTGCGCCGATGACCGCGGATCTCCGCCTCGTCCCGCACGCCTCCCAGGGACATGCGGACAAACTTGCGGTTGGTTGCGCGCGCGATGCTCTGGCCAACTGAAGTCTTGCCGACCCCGGGCGGACCGACCAGGCAGAGAATGGGCCCCTTCAACTTGCGGACCCGCTGCTGCACGGCGAGGTATTCCAGGATGCGTTCCTTGACCTTGTGCAAACCGTAGTGGTCCTCTTCCAGCACCTTCTCCGCCTTTTCGAGATCGCGCGTCACCCTGGTGCGCTTTTTCCAGGGGACCTTGACGAGCCAATCGATGTAATTGCGCACGACGGTGGCTTCGGCGGACATGGGCGACATCAGTTTCAGCTTCTTGAGTTCTGACGTGGCCTTCTCCTTCCCCTCCTTGCTCATGCCGGCATCGGAGATCTTCTTGTCCAGTTCGCCGAGTTCGTTGGGCGCATCCTCGATTTCGCCCAATTCCTTCTGAATGGCCTTCATCTGCTCATTCAGGTAGTACTCGCGCTGGCTTTTCTCCATCTGCTGCTTGACGCGGCCGCGGATGCGCTTTTCGATGCGCAACAGATCGATCTCCCCTTCGATCAGGCTGTGCACGTGTTCCAACCGTGCCTTGACGTCGTGGATCTCCAGGATCTTCTGCTTGTCGCCCAGCTTGAGGGCCATGTGCGCGGCGACGGTATCGGCCAATCGACCGGGCTGGTCGATGCCCGCCAGGGTGGTCAGGACTTCCGGTGGAATCTTCTTGTTGAGCTTGACGTACTGCTCGAATCGCGAAATGACGGAACGTGACAGCACGTCCATTTCCTTTTCGTCGTAGAGACTGTCCTCGTCCAGTACTTCGAACGCCGCGGAGAAACAATCGTCGATTTCGAGCTGCAGGAGACGTGCGCGCCGTCCCCCCTCGACCAGCACCTTTACGGTTCCGTCCGGCAGCTTCAGGAGCTGCAGGATGGTCGCCATGGTACCGATCTCGTACAGATCCTCCTTGCCTGGATCGTCCACGTCGGCCTGGGTCTGCGCGACCAGCAATATTTCCTTGTCCGCCGCCATGGCCAGATCCATGGCAACGACGGACTTGTCCCGCCCGACGAACAGCGGGATCACCATCTGCGGGTATACGACCACATCGCGCAGGGGAAGAACCGGCAACCGCTCGATTTGCGATTGTCTCGTACCGGTGGTGTCGTCCAAGTCAAGCTCCTTGAATCAGGGATTTCCCCCATGCGTACCTATATTGGGGATCGGACCACCAATACTCAAGCCCGGTTCAACCCATTCGACCGATGGGCGCCCGCCGACAGAGCAGCCGCGCCTTGCGGCGCGGCCGGACACACTAATCGCCGACCGCGGCGGATTCCTTGGACTGGTAGATCACGTACGGCTTGTTTTCGCCGGTGACGGCGGCCTCATCCACGACCACCTTGACCGCGCTCTTCATGGACGGCAAGTCGTACATGGTGTCGAGCAGCACGTTCTCCAGAATCGTCCGCAGCCCCCTGGCGCCCGTCTTGCGAAGCATGGCCCGCTGCGCCACGGCCCGCAGCGCATCGTCCCTGAACTCAAGCTTCACGTCTTCCATTTCGAACAGCTTCTGGTACTGCCTGGAGAGCGCGTTCTTCGGCTCGACGAGGATTTCCACCAGGGCGTCCTCATCGAGTTCCTCCAGCGTCGCCACCACGGGCAACCTGCCGACGAATTCCGGAATCAAACCGTACTTGACGAGGTCTTCCGGTTCCACGTCCTGGAGCAGTTCGCCGAGATCGTCGTTGCCGTCGGGGCTCTTGACGTCGGCGGCGAACCCGATTCCGCTGCTCTGGGAACGATTCCTGATGATCTTGTCCAGCCCCGAGAACGCACCGCCGCAGATGAACAGGATGTTGGAGGTATCGACCTGCAGGAATTCCTGCTGCGGATGCTTTCGCCCGCCCTGGGGCGGGACCGAGGCGTTGGTGCCCTCGATGAGCTTCAGCAGCGCCTGCTGGACGCCCTCGCCGGACACATCCCGGGTAATGGACGGGTTGTCCGACTTTCTCGAGATCTTGTCGATCTCGTCGATGTAGACGATACCGGTCTGCGCGCTTTCGACATCGTAATCGCACTTCTGCAGGAGCTTCTGGATTATGTTCTCGACATCTTCGCCCACATAACCCGCTTCAGTAAGGCTCGTTGCGTCGGCAATGGTGAACGGCACATTGAGAATACGCGCCAGCGTCTCCGCGAGCAGCGTCTTGCCGCAGCCGGTGGGACCGATCAGGAGAATATTGCTCTTCGCCAGTTCGACGGCATCCCGGTTCCTGTTATCGGAGACACGCGGGTCGAGACGCTTGTAATGGTTGTAGACCGCAACCGAGAGAACCTTCTTCGCGTACTGCTGGCCGATGACGTATTCGTCGAGAACAGCCTTGATCTGCTCGGGTATCGGCAACTTGGCCTGACCGCGGTCGGTACGATCGTCCAGTTCCTCGCGAATGATGTCGTTGCACAGTTCAACGCATTCGTCGCAGATGAACACCGAAGGCCCGGCGATGAGTTTGCGCACCTCATGCTGGCTCTTGCCGCAAAACGAGCAATAAAGCAGCTTGCCGCCGTCGCCCTTGCCGCGGGAACCTTCACTCATCAGGCATACCTTGTCCGGTCACACAAAAAGTTCCTAGCGTTATAGCATCCCCGCGAAGCGTCTGCCAAGCACGCGCGCGAACCTTCAGCCGCACGCTCCGCCCATGTCTCAACGGTAGCCTACACGGAACCGTCCGAAGTTCGCTGTTCCAGAACCTTGTCGATCAAACCATATTCGACGGCGGCGCTTCCGTCCATGAAGTGATCCCTGTCGCTGTCCGCCGCGATTTTCTCGATTTTCTGGCCTGTGTGTTTCGCCAGTATTGCATTCAGTTTCTCTCGCAGGTTCAGGACCTCCCTGGCGTGGATGTCGATATCCGATGCCTGACCCTGAAATCCGCCGCTGGGCTGATGAATCATGATCCGCGAGTGCGGCAGGCAGAAGCGCTTGCCCGGTTTGCCTCCGGCCAGCAGCAGCGCACCCATGCTCGCGGCCTGACCGACGCACATGGTGCTGACATCCGGCTTGATGAACTGCATCGTGTCATAGATCGACAGGCCCGCAGTGATGATTCCGCCCGGCGAATTGACATAGAGGTGGATGTCCTTGTCGGGGTTTTCCGACTCCAGGAAGAGCATCTGGGCGACCACCAGGTTCGCCACGTTGTCGTCGATTCCACCGACGATAAAGATGACCCGGTCCTTCAGCAGCCTCGAATAGATGTCGTAGGCGCGTTCTCCCCGGGCGGTCTGCTCCACCACCATCGGAACCAGATTGAGGCCCTTAATGCTCACCGGAATCTCCTCGGCCAAATTCAATGTTTACCGCGCTCATTTGTCTCCCGGGCCGCTATGCCATGAACTCCTTGAAGCCAATGCGTTTCTCGCGCGTCTTGCCGTGCTCGATAACAAAATCGGCGACCTGGTCTTCCAGCACGCCCGATTCCACCTGTGACATGAGTTCGGGACTGCTCCTGTAAGCCTGCGCGACCCGCTGTGCATCCTCGTACGGCGCCGACATCTCCTTGATACGTTCGTTCACCCGGACACGGTCCAACTCGATCTCGTGCGCATTGATCATCTCCCGCACCAGCAGGCTCAGTGCTACGCGGCGACGGGCCGAGGCTTCGAAACCGGACGCAGGCGGCGCCTTCTCCACATCGTCGATGCCCATCCGGCGCATGGCCTCCGCCTGCATTGTGGACGCCTCCTCCTGTACCAGCACCGAAGGCACATCGATCTTGTTGAGCTTCAGAAGCGCCTCGAATGCGGCAGCCCTCGAAGCGGCCCTCAACCGTTCATTCATTTCCCGTTCCATGTTGCTTCGCAACTCGGCCCTCAGCGCATCGACGCCTCCTTCCTCGATGGCCATGGCCTGAAAGAATTCCTCGTCGACTTCCGGAAGGTGCTTTTCCTCGACGCGATGCACGCTGATCTCGAATACGGCCCGTTTTCCGGCCAGGTCGGAGACCGGGTAGGACTTTGGAAATTTCACCTTCGCCGTCTTTGCCTGACCCGCCACGACCTTCTTCAGCGCCTTGTCGAAGTCATCCACCACCTGGCCGCTACCGACGACGACGGGGACTTCCTTGCCCTCCCCGCCTTCAAAGGGTTCACCGCCGATCGTACCGTTGAAGTCGACGACGACCCTGTCGCCGGCGGCCGACTTGCGATCGACGGCAAGCCATTCGGCGTGCTGCTCCCTGATCGTTTCGAGCATGTCATCCACGTCGGACTCGACCACTTCCACCCTGGGTATTTCCACCGTCAGGGACCCGGCCGGTTTCAGTTCGATCTCCGGGAAGACTTCGAAGGTAGCCCGGTAACTGAAATGATCCTCGCCACCGGTGGAGATGGGCTCGATCTCGGGGCCGCCGGCAGGATTAAGCTCCTCCTGGCGAACCGCCCGAGCGTAACTGTTTCGTATCACATCCGATACGACCTCATTTCGAATCTGGCCGCCGTAGCGCTGACGAACAATCTTCAGCGGCACCTTGCCGGGGCGAAACCCCTTCAGCCGCGCGGTGCGGCCGACTTTCTTCAGCCGCGTGTCTACCTCGCGCTCGATTTCGTCCGTGGGCACGCGAACGGTCATCTGCCGTTCCAGGCCCTTTCGTCCCTTTACCGAAACATCCAGCGTATCTGTCTGTGTCGTCGCCACTTGTCCTCAAACCCGAGCCGTATGCGATTCCTGATGGTTGATTCGGGGCGGCGCCTGGTGCGAAAGGGGAGACTCGAACTCCCACGGGTTGCCCCACTGGATCCTAAATCCAGCGCGTCTACCAATTCCGCCACTTTCGCCGCAAACCGGCGCCATTATAGCCGACACGGCCTTGGCGACAGCGCCGACCCGTCACGCGAACAGTTCGCCGACTGCCCGGTATGCCTGGTCGATGGCCGTGTCGAAGGTGAAGCGTAGAGCCGCTCTCCGCGCAACCGCCCCGTGCAGGGATTGGCTATGATCCGCACATGTTCGGATTGCTCAGAGGCTGGCGGCGGCGGCGAGTACTGGCGCGCCGCGCTATTCCCAACGCGCTGTGGCAACAGACCGTCGCCGACATTCCCGCGCTGTCGCGGCTCGGTGTGGCGGAGCTTCAGCGGCTGCGCTCCCTGGCATTGCTGTTTCTCCACGAGAAGAGCCTGGAACCGGCCGGGGGACTGGAACTCGACGATGCGATGCGCCTGCGCATTGCGGTATTGGCGTGCCGGCCCATTCTGGGTCTCGGGCTCGATTGCTACGACAACTTCCTTTCCGTCATCGTCTATCCGGAGGAATTCCTGGTCCGGGACCGGGAGAGCGTCGACGAGGCGGGCGTCGTGCACACGCGGGACGAAATCTTGAGCGGCGAGGCATGGGACCAGGGACCCGTGATCCTGGCCTGGCAGGACGTTGCCGCAAGCGGGCGCGGCGACGGTTACGATGTGGTCACGCACGAATGCGCCCACAAGCTGGACCTGCTGGACGGGGACATGAACGGATGCCCGCCGCTGAACCGCGGCATGCGGGCCGACGAGTGGGCCGATGCCTTCCAGGCCGCCTACGACGATCTCATCCGGCGTCTCGACCGCGGCGAGGAACCCTGGCTCGACCCCTATGCAGCCGAGGAGCCGGCGGAATTTTTCGCCGTGTGCGCGGAGATGTTCTTTGATGTACCGGAGGCATTCCACGCCGAATATCCCCGGCTCTACGGTCAGCTTGCCGCGTTCTTCAGGCAGGATCCCGCGTAGCGGCGCACAACGGCGGAATCAAGGGTCCGATCAGGTCCGGAACCGACGTGATCAGGCCTGCCGGCGTGCGCAGATTGCCAAACGAATACCGTTAACGGAACAGGCCATTCCGGTCGGGATCGACCCGGATTACTCGTCCTCCGCCAGGTAACCCAGAGCGGACTCCGGATCGCAGCTATGCGGCAGCCGCGTGATGTGCGGCGAGTGCTGCCATTCGTAGGTATGTGAAACAGCGGCGGTCAGGTATTCCGGGTCTTCCAGCGTGAAATTGATGACGATGCGGGTTCCGTCCTCGCTCAGGGTATACCGCTCCACCAGGTGCTTCTCACTGCCGGAGGGACCGGCGGAATTGCCGTCGGGGTGGTCCCTGAAGTGGCGCGTATCGACTACCAGCGTCTCGCCGTCCCAGTGGCCGATGGAATGGCCGGTCCAGGTCTTCGCGTCTGCAGGGATCGACTCGGGGTGCCGGCGGCCGTCCATGTGGATCATCCGGGGCTCGGCATCGTCTTCACCGTGGATCAGGATCAGGTCGCCGGAGACGAACTCGATCTCGTAAACGTGGGCGCGCCCGAGTCGCTGGGGAATCGCCATGTCGATGCACCGCGCGCGCCGGGGCAGGCCGGACTGCTGCGCGCTGGCCGCCCTGGCCTTCTCATTGACGAGTGGCGCAATCTTGGCGCCGAACTCGAAAAATGACTGGATAGGCAGCCAGACGCCCTCCAGGCTCTCGGCAGGCACGGTAACCACCCGACCCTGCTCGTCCTCTTCGTTCGGTATCGCGAGGACCGTCCCGTCGGCTTTCTCCATGTTGAGGAGGCGGGCGTAGCGACGGGACGGGTCCCTCGCGGGCTGCACGCGAATGCTCACGACATCGCCCGGTTGCAGCGAGTCGTCGCGCCAGCCGTTGCGGAAAAGATCGTTGCGGGTCTCGCCCTCGATTCGCCAGCGCGCGGACTCGCCGCCCTCCATGGGGACATCGACAAAGATGTAAGTGTGCGGGTTGCGGAACTGGTACTCGGTCACCGTTCCCCGCACGAAGGCCTCCTTTTCCAGGTCGAAGGCGACGAAACTGTGATGGGCAGCCAGCGGCAGCGGTGCCAGCGTGATCGCCAGGATTGCCAGGCGGTTCAGTTCAGCCATGATTTTTCCCCGAAATTTCAGGTTCCTGGAGCCTTTGCCACCTTTTTGATAGTGCCGTAGCTGTCGAGTCTTTCGCCATTCGTCCACTGAATCAGATGTCGCGACACAAATCATACTTGATAAGCTCGCGGTCCAAACAACTGGAAGGCTCAGCTTCGCGTTGAACAGGAGGTAGATAAGTGCCGAACGCAACCAGAACCGACAAGGTCATCTATTGGATCTCGACCGGGTACGTCCTGCTGGCGATGACGTGGTCGTTCGTGATGTATCACGTCCGCCATGAATTCGTGACGGCGTGGTTCGAGATGCTGGGCTTCCCGGCCTATATCGTCTACCCGCTGGCCTGGCTCAAGCTGATTGCCGTGATTGCGGTCGCGACGAATCGCTACAGCGATCTGAAGGAATGGGTGTACGCGGCCTATTTCTTCAACGTCGTTCTGGCCACATCGGGCTACATCAATGTCGGCCAGCTATTCCCCGTCCATGCCTACCTGGCCCTGATCTTCGTGCCCGTGTCCTACATCTACAGCGAAAGGGTTCGCGGCAGACCCACGAGAAGGCTTGTCAATCTGTGGAATGAGGCCGAGACTTCGACTCCATAACTTGTTGATTTGATTGGTGGGCCGTGTAGGAATCGAACCTACAACCAATGGATTAAGAGTCCACTGCTCTGCCTGATTGAGCTAACGGCCCACGGATTGGATGGACTGGGGTGGACGATGGGACTCGAACCCACGACGACCGGATCCACAATCCGGGGCTCTACCTGCTGAGCTACGCCCACCAACGTTGTCCAGACGCGATTCTAATCAATTTGTACGTGGCGCGCCCGGCAGGACTCGAACCTGCAACCCTCGGCTTAGCTTACCAACTACCGCTTTCGCGGCCCTGCATGTGCGGGTTTGTGGTCTGGACTATCTCTTCGCCGTCTCAGGCGCTGCACGTATAGTCTCTACGGAACCCTTCGATAGTCATCTGCAAAATGCACGCGCTTTCTCTGACTATTCTTGGGCGTCTTTACCCTCAGGGACGCAGAGGAGCCAAATCTCGTCGGTTCAAGATAGTAGCAATTTTCGGTGTCCGGGCAGCAAATGCAATATACATCTACTTCACGCTTGTCGATTGACACTGTATGCGTTCCGTTTCTGTCCGCCCAGCACGTCGAGAACTTGACATCAATCGTGCCGAACCTACTCACGCTACGGTATTTGACTTGAACCCTGCGGAATTCACCATCCTTGTATGCGACTAGATCGAACGGGCAGTGTTCGGTTAGCGGCAGAAGAACAGCATATCCCTGCTCCAACAGGTCTACCTGAGCCTTCAAGACTCCCAGGTCTCCCTTACTCTTGGTGTGGTGATTAAATGGCATTGCCACATTCCAAACTATCGTACGGGCCAACCAAAGGTTTCCACGGGGTTGCCATCAGCGCTATCTGTTAAGGGTTCCCCGTTACGGTGCAGTCCACTGTATCGGTTCCGTTTCCCGATACAGGCTCCTCTCTCAAAGGCCGATGCTCTATCCGGTTGAGCTACGGGCGCTATCGTATGTCGAAAAATCTCCTCTGAAAATCTTCGAAAATGGTCGGGGCAGACGGATTTGAACCGCCGACCTCCTGCTCCCAAAGCAGATGCGCTACCAGACTGCGCCATGCCCCGCGCGGATGGCTCGCCATCTTAATTGGCTGAGTCCCCGATTGCACCCGAATCTGCTTCGAAAGCGACCGGCGGCAACCCGGCCTCGACATTGCAATGTCCCTTCGCTGCCACCCATCCCGGATGAGCCTGACCGCAAGCCTGCCAGAAGCGTAGCCGGACGCGCAGTACCTGGACCCGCTGTTTGCTGGAAATAGAATGTTCACGAGAACATAATCCGGTAGCCAGGAAGAAAAGCCGTTCAATCCGAATAACGGAGGGCAGGGAGTGAAAACGACGAGCCTTCATTCACGTCTTCTGCGATCCCCAACAGCGTACCGGGTACTTGCGGCGGTCGCGGTGCTGCTGTTACCCGCACCGTCTACAGCCCAGGATGAGTTTCCGCCCGGGCTGCCATCAGGGCCGGCGCCGGCGCCGGACCTCACCGGCCGCTATTCCCCGCTCACTTGCGCACCGAATGGCGCCAATTGTCCATTCATCGTGGCCGATCTGATACTCACCGCGGTCGGGCAGAAAATGTGGGACGGCTACGAGGAGGTCATCGGTCCGAAGTTCGACTGCGCCCAGGCCACACCGCCGTCGCTGTTCGCCGACCCCTACCGGTTCGCGATCCATCAACTCACCGACCGGGTCATTTTCGAGTACGAGAAGGACGACATCATCCGCACCGTATGGCTCACGGGCTGGGGCCACCCCGAACCCGGTGCCTACGATGCCTCCTGGCAGGGCCATTCCATCGGCTGGTACGAGGATGACACCCTGGTGGTTGTCACCGACCGCTACCAGTACGATCCCCACGGGATCGAGGACTTCGGCGGCATTCCTTCCTCCACCCTCAAACGCGTCACCGAGCGATACCGCCGCGACGGCGACCGGCTGCATCTGCAGGCCCTGACGGAGGATCCGCTGATTCTGGAGGAACCCATCTACTTCGAATTCGAGTACCTGGCGGGACCGGAACCGCTGATTCTGCCCTATCGCTGCGAACTGGACCAGGCGCGTTTTCCGACCCGGTATGCGGATCCCGAGAAGGGCACTAACCTGGCCGACTTTGGCGGGCGGGACCCCGACCTGGTGCCTCTTGGCGTACGTGAACTGGAGCAGAGAGGCGAAGAATAAGCGTCTTGAGGAACGATCGAATGATGAGAAAGAGAAATTGCTTTCTGGTCCTGGCCTGCGCGGGCATGTTGCTTCCGGCGGTCGGATTCTCCCATCACGCCCAGGCACCGTTCTTCGACCAGAGCCGGGAGGTAGAGATCGAAGGTGTGGTGACCCGTTTCGACTTTCGCAATCCCCATCCCGTGCTCTATGTGGATGTCACCGACGAAACCGGCGAAGTGGAAAGCTGGGAGATTCAGTTCGGCAATGCCACCGGTCTGCGGCGACGGGGCTGGCACCGAGACATCATTCAGCCCGGCGAGCGGGTCACGGCCCGCGGGCATCCGTCGTGGAATCCGGGAACGCACGGCATGCAGGGCGCTCGGGTGCGGAAGGAGAACGGCAGCGTTCTCGGCGCGCCCATTGACGACTGAGCCAGGAACCAGCCGTGCCCGCAACCGTCATCGATGGCAAGGCCATCGCCCAGCAGATTCATCGCGAGGTCGCCCAAAGAATACGCACCCGTATTGCCCGGGGCTTGCGGGCGCCCGGCCTTGCGACGGTGCTGGTCGGCGAGGACAGCGCCTCGCGGATTTACGTACGCAACAAGCGCCGGGCCTGTGACGCCGTGGGGATCGTGTCGTTCGACCACGATCTCGGTGCAGACACCAGCCAGGCCGCGCTGCTGGGCTTGATCGATGAACTGAATGCAGCCGAAGAGGTGGACGGGATCCTCGTGCAGTTACCGCTGCCGAAGCATGTCGACGAAACGGTGGTGATCGAACAGATCGACTACACCAAGGACGTGGACGGCTTCCACCCCTACACCGTGGGGCGGCTGAGTCAGCGGATCCCGATCCTGCGGCCCTGCACACCCCAGGGAATCATGGTGCTGCTGGAGCGCTCCGGCGTGAAGCTGTTGGGGCAGAACGTGGTCATCGTGGGCGCTTCCAATCACGTCGGGCGACCTTTGGCGCTGGAGATGTTGCTGGCAGGGGCGACCACCACCGTATGCCATCGCTTCACCACGAACCTGGAGGCACACGTACGCTCGGCCGATGTGCTCTGCGTCGCCGTCGGCAAGGCGAAGCTCATCCCGGGTGGCTGGATCAAGCGCGGCGCCACCGTGGTCGATATCGGGATCAGCCGGCTGGCCGATGGGCGCCTGTCCGGGGACGTGGAATTCGAGACCGCCAGCGAGCGTGCCGGGATGATCACCCCGGTGCCGGGTGGCGTCGGCCCGATGACGGTGGCAACCCTGCTGAGCAATACCGTGTACGCCGCGGAATTGCGCTCCGACGCCTGAGCGTGATGCGCTGTTGGCGCTCCCGGAGGTAGCGGTACCGCCGTGGACCCCCGCGCTGGAACCGGGGCACGCTCGCCACTGCGCGCATCGGTTATCATTTGCGCCCTGAGAATTCGACGCTAACCAGATTATCGAAGGTGCGGTCATGAGATTACTTGCATTGTTGTTCGGCGCCGCGCTGACCGCGGGTCTCGCAAACGCACAGGAGGAGGAAATCGTCTCCACCGACCCCAGGGTCAATGTCGTGACCAGCGCCGGCAGCTTCGTGATCGAACTCGATGTGGACCGGGCACCGCTCACGGTGGAGAACTTCCTGGCCTACGCCCGTGAAGGCCACTACGACGGCACCGTTTTTCACCGGGTAATCCAGGGCTTCGTGGCGCAGGCGGGTGGCTATACGGGCGACTTCCAGCTCAAGCCGGCAGAGAGGATGGTCGTCAACGAGGCCGGCAACGGCCTCAGCAATCTCCGCGGCACGGTCGGCCTGGCGCGAACTTCCGATCCCCATTCCGGCAATGCTCAGTTCTACATCAACCTGGTGGACAACCTGGACCTCAATCCGAGGCCGACCCGCTGGGGCTACGCAGTATTCGCCACGGTGGTCGAGGGCATGGAAGTCGTCGACGAAATCGGCCACGTTCCCACCGGCGCCAATGCAACGTTCGAGCGCAACGTACCGGTGCAGAACATCGTCATCGAACGCGTCGAGGTGATCGGCGAATAACCCGCGCCGCGGCGCCGGGGAGCGCGGTCACCGGAATCCCGGATGAACACCCTTTTCATTTCCGATCTGCACCTCGACGCGGAACGGCCCGACGGCATTGACCTGTTTGTTCGCTTCATCGAGCAGGAAACGCCCACGACAGAAGCCCTGTACATCCTCGGCGACCTGTTCGAAGCGTGGATCGGCGACGACGTAACGGACGCAGAGTTCAAGCCTGTCATCGGAGCTCTGGCCGACCTGAAACGCCGCGGCGTACCGTGCTTCTTCATGCACGGCAACCGGGACTTTCTGATCGGCAAACGATTCGCTACGGCCACCGGCTGCCGTCTGCTGGACGACTACGAAGTCATCGAAGTCGCCGGCGATCGGGTGCTGCTCACCCACGGCGACCTGCTGTGCACCGACGACAAGCCCTACATGGCGTTACGCGCCGTGGTCAGGGAGCCTGCGTGGCAGCGCGACTTCCTGGCGAAACCAATCGAAGAACGGCGAACATTCGCCAACGACCTTCGCGACAAGAGCCGCGCGGCCGTGGCCGAGAAACCACCCGAGATCATGGACGTCAACCAGCAGACGGTCGAGTCCGTGATGCGCGATCACGGCGTCGATCTGCTTCTCCACGGCCACACCCACCGACCCGGCATTCACCGGTTCACCCTCGACGGATCGAAGGCGACGCGAATCGTACTCGGCGCCTGGTACGAACAGGGCAGCGCCGTCCGCTGGAACCCCGATGGCTTTCGCCTGGAAACCCTGACGCTATAGAACTCCGGCGCCTCTGCCGCGGCGGGGGTGACGAGGGCGTGCGCGGACAGCCCTTGTGCGCGTCGTCGGCGACGAGCGGGCCAGGGATGGCCATAAGCGAGGAGCCGTCGATGCTCCCCCCGCCAGGGATGGCGGGGGGGAGCTTAAGCGCACAAGGGCTGTCCGCGCACGCCCTCGTCACGGAGGTCTGGGGAAGAGACAGCCTACAGCCCGCTGGCCACCTGCATGGCATCGCCGTCGGCGCCGTACCCACCCTCGTCCCGCAGCACACGGGCGTCGCGCTTGGCCCTCGCCCTGTCGGACCTCACGACCTGCAGGTGCTCCAGGTAGTCCCGGCTGACATCGCCGGTGACGTATTCCCCCGAAAAACACGAGGTATCGAAGGCATCGTTGTCGGCGTCCTCGTGTTCCACGGCCAGTTCCAGGTCCTTCAGATCCTGGTAGACCAGCCAGTCGGCGCCGATGATCTCCTGGACCTCATCGATCGTACGGCCAAACGCTACCAGTTCATTCGATGCCGGCATGTCGATGCCGTAGACGTTGGGATGGCGCACCGGCGGCGCGGCGGACGCAAAGTACACATTCGTCGCGCCGGCTTCCCGGGCCAGTTCGATGATCTGCTGGGATGTCGTGCCGCGCACGATCGAGTCATCCACCAACAGTACGTTCTTGCCCCTGAATTCAAGGTCGATGGCGTTGAGCTTGCGGCGCACCGAGGCCCGCCGCTCCGCCGCACCGGGCATTATAAAGGTCCGGCCGATATAGCGGTTCTTGATGAAGCCTTCGCGGTACTTGACCCCCAGCTCGTGGGCCACCTGGACCGCCGCCGTGCGTGACGTATCGGGTACCGGGATGACCACGTCGATACCGTGCTCCGGACGCAACCTTAGAATCTTGGCTGCCAGCTTCTCGCCCATCCTCAGACGTGCCTTGTAGACCGACAGCCTGTCGATGATCGAATCAGGTCGGGCAAAGTACACGAACTCGAAAATGCAGGGCGTATAGGGTTTGTCGCCCGTGTATTCACGGCTGTGGACACGGCCGGTCTTGTCGATATAGACGGCTTCACCCGGAAGAATGTCGCGGTCAACGTCGAACCCCAGCGCATCCAGGGCGACGCTCTCGGACGCCACCATCCGCTCCATGCCGGTGAATGTGCGGCGCGTGCCCAGCACCAGCGGGCGAATGCCGTTGGGGTCGCGGAATGCCACGATGCCGTAGTTGATGATCATCGCCACCACCGCGTACGCGCCCGAGCAACGCCGGTGGACAGCTTCCACGGCACCCAGAATCGCCTCCGGCGTCAACTCGTCCGAGGCCTGCCGACCCAGTTCATGGGCGAATACGTTCAGCAGGACTTCGGTATCCGAACGGGTATTCAAATGCCGCCGGTCATGGCTGACGACGAGCCGCTTCAGTTCGTCCGCATTGACCAGATTGCCGTTATGCGCCAGGGCGATACCGAACGGAGAGTTGACGTAAAACGGCTGTGCCTCCGCCATGCTCGCCGATCCCGCCGTGGGATAGCGGACGTGCCCGATGCCGATGTTGCCGGTCAGCCGCATCATGTGGTGCTGCTGGAAGACATCGCGGACCAGGCCGTTGTTCTTGCGCAGGCGCAGCTGACCGTTTTCCTCGGTCATGATGCCCGCGGCATCCTGTCCCCGATGCTGGAGGATGGTCAGGGAGTCGTAAATCGCCTGGTTGACCGGCCCGTGACTGACGATTCCAACGATTCCGCACATATCGGCTAGATCAGTTCCTGTTCCTGCAGGTAAAGGCCGCCCACCGCAGCGTAATGCCGGATGCCGTCGGCGATGCGGTCGCCGTAGGGACTGAGCCGGGCCTCCCGCCACCATGGATCCTGGTCGAGCCCGGCCATTTCAAGAATCAGCACCGCCAACCCCAGAACAAGGGCGCCGCGCCCCAATCCGAACAGCGACCCGAGGACGCGGTCCGTTCCGCTCAGGCCCGAGTGCCTGATCAGCGATCCGACCATCTGCCCGGCAACCCCCCCGGCCACCAGTACGATCACGAATACAATCGCCCGGCCCGCCCAGACCTTGAGTTCCGGTGCGGCGGCCCAGTCACCCAGGAACCAGGTAACCACCCAGGAGAAATTCCACGCTATCCAGATTGCGGCGATCCAGGTGACCAGGGACAATGTTTCCCTGGCAAACCCCCGCATGGCGCCGAATGCGGCAGAGGCAAAACAACCTGTAACGATCACCAGATCCACCCAGGACATCTAGCCTGAACTCCCCTCCGATCAATCGTTGTTGACGACTTGCGCACGAAAATCCCTGGCGAGCAACGACGATGCGATCTCATCGGCACGTTCCCGGCTGGGCTCCGGTCCTACTCTCACACGGTACATCTGGCGCCCACCGGACCTGTGCGGATAAAGTCTGGCCGTATATCCTGCGTCAACAAGGCGAACTGCCAGACGGCGAGCATTTTCTTCGGCCTCAAAGCTCCCGACTTGTACGAACCAGCCGGCCGCAGGCTCCACCGAAGTGGTCGCGGAAGATCCGGTGCCGGACGCAGCCGGATTGGGTGCGTTGCCAACGTCACCAGATACGCCGGCCGAAACCACGGCCGCGCTTTCGGAAGGTGCGTCCACTCGCATTTCGGCGGCTGCGCGACCGGGAGCCAGCGCTGCAGCGATCTCCGGTTGCGGATCGGAAGACTCCTCAAGCGTGACCTGCGCGACCTCCCCGGAATCCTGTGGCGTCGGCGTTCCCGGAATGTCGGGCGCATCAACCTGCGCGGAAGCATTCTGCTGATTTTCGAGTCGGATGGTCTGGGTCCGCAGCGGTGCCGAGCCTTCGGCGACGGGTGCCTGCGCAGCGCCCGATTCAGCGTCCGGTATCGGGCCGTCCAGTACCCAGGGGATGAGCCACACCGCCAACGCGACCAGCACCGAGGCACCAATGACTCGTTCTTTCAAACTCCGGTCCATGTTGCGGACCTGTTGCCCGCCTGTGACCCTGTGGAGTATATCCCAAGCGCCGACATCGCGGGACCCACCAGGTAGAACGATCCGAATACCACGACCCGGTCACCGGGTTCCGCGCGAGTGCCGGCTTTCTCAAGTGCTTCGGCGGCATCGAGACAAATCGAAGCGGTGGTTCCGGGCTCAAGTGCCGCCGCGAGGGTCTCGGGCGCCGCTCCCCGCTCTCCGCCCGCACAGGTCAGCAGCCAATGGTGAACCGCAGGCACCAGCGGACCCAGTACGCCTTCGTGATCCTTGTCCTCCATCATGGCGACGATGGCGATCGTGCGGCCACAGACGGGGCGCCTCTCAAGGGCTTCGGCCAACACCCGGGCGGCAGCCGGGTTGTGCGCCACGTCGAATACCCACCTGACCCCGCCGACATCGCGCTCCTCTATGCGCCCCCTGGGCCGCGCGCGTTCGATACCCCTCTGCCATACGCGTCTGTCCAGCGGAAGGGTGCTTTCCAGCGACTCCAGGACAGCGAGGCATCCAGCTGCGTTGGCTACCTGTTCCCTGCCCCCGAATGCCGGATACGCCAGTCCCGGCAAATTCACGTCCTTGCTCCGGTAGGTCCATCGATCCCGGTGCGTATCGAAATCGAATTCGGCGCCCAGCCGGCGCAGGTCGGCGCCGATGTCCGCTGCGTGGTTCAGCAGGCTCTGCGGGGGGTTCCGCTCGGCAACGACAGCCGGTCGCCCGCGGCGCATGATGCCGGCTTTCTCATGGCCGATCGATTCGCGAGTGGTCCCAAGCCATTCCTGGTGATCCAGGTCGATGCTGGCGATCAGGCTGGCATCCGCATCAATCGCGTTGACCGCGTCCAGGCGTCCGCCCAGCCCCACTTCCAACAGCGCGACGTCAACGCCCGAGCGAGCGAAATTCAACAGGGCCGCGACGGTCGAGAACTCGAAGTAGGACAGCGAGATTTCCCCGCGAGCCCGCTCGATGCGTTCGAAAAGCGCAACGATAGTGCCGCTGTCCGCATCGGCGCCATCCACCCGGATGCGCTCGTTGAACCGCCAGATGTGCGGCGAGGTGAACGCGCCCACGCGATACCCGCCCGCCAGGTAGAGCCTTTCCAGCATCGCAACGCAGGAACCCTTGCCGTTGGTCCCGCCGATGACGATGCTGCGGAACGGCGGCGCCCGCAGCGAGAGCCGGTCCAGCACCCGCCCGATGCGCTCCAACCCGAGATCGATCTTCTTCGGATGCAAGGTCTCCAGACGCTCGAGCCAGACCTCCAATTCGGCTGACTTCGACCCCATGGGTCATCACCCTCCCGGCGCGGCCGCCCTGTTCGCCGTCGAGGCTCGCTGCACGGGCACGGTCAGACCGGGCGCGGCCGGTCGAGCATTTTTGCAAGCAGAAAGGCAACCTCTTCCCGAACCCGCCTGCGATCCACGATCATGTCGAGCGCGCCCTTCTCAAGCAGGAACTCCGCCCGCTGGAAGCCCTCCGGAAGCGTCTCGCCAACGGTCTGCTCGATCACCCGCGGACCGGCGAATCCGATGAGCGCCCTGGGTTCGGAGATGTTGATGTCTCCCAGCAGCGCGAGACTCGCCGAGACGCCCCCGGTGGTGGGATCCGTCATGACCGAGATGTAGGGCTGCCCGGCCTCGCCGAGCGCCGCCAGGGCCGAACTGGTCTTGGCCATCTGAAACAGGGAAAGCAACGCTTCCTGCATGCGCGCACCGCCGCTGGCGGAGAAACAGATCAGGGGACGCTGATGCTCGATGCAATACGCCGTCGCCCTGCAGAATCGCTCCCCCACCACCGAGCCCATCGAACCGCCCATGAAACGGAACTCGAACGCCGCGGCAACCACGGGAATCGCCTTGACCGAACCCGCCATGACCACCAGCGCGTCCCGCTCTCCGGTGGCCTTCTGGGCTTGCGAAAGGCGGTCCCGGTAACGCTTGCTGTCCCGAAATTTCAAAGGATCCTGGGGATCGAGGTTGGCAGCGATTTCCACGCCGGAATCCGGGTCGAGGAACATTTCCAGGCGGTCCCGGGCGCCGATACGCAGGTGATGTTCGCACTTGGGACAGACCATGAAGTTGCGCTTGAGTTCGGCACGGTACAACTGCGCCGAGCAGCCGGTGCACTTGACCCACAAGCCCTCGGGGACGGAATGCCTGCGCGTCTCCGTCTTGATGCGGGAGGGCATCAACTTGTCGAACCAACCCATGGGCCGTCTCTCGAATTCGGGCTGCGAATGATACCCAAAAAGGCGTACCCGACACATTGTACGGGACCCTCGCCAGCTGCGTCGTCATGCCAGGTGCCACCGGATCCGAAGCGGCGCAGGCTCTTGGCACGCCCCCATTGGTGAGATTCGCAAGTGAGGCGTATGATCGACTTATCGCTGCTTCAGAGGAGAATGAGATGGACCACCCACTAACCGCCCGCTTCCGCCAACTCAACGTGGCCGCCGCCCTTTTCCTCAGCATGAGTTCACTTGCCGACGCCCAGACCGTCGAAAACCCGGACGTTTACGCATTGGCATCGCAGGTTGCCGATGAAATCGAAATCATCCGTGAAGTCATGGGCCGACCGTATGACGACAGTCCACGCCTGCCCGCCACGGGCGTCTCCCAGTTCGAAGTCTATTTCCAGGCTCAGACGCTGTTCCGCAAATCGAACCAGTTGGCGCAGGAGTTTGCCGGCACCGCACGCATACCGGCGCCCCCGGTTCCGGAAGGCGAACTTCAGCCAAGCGATACCCACGCGGTGGTTGCAGCCGCCCTGGAGCAGGTCACGCAGGTAAAGGAGGCCCTGGGTATCGACATGCAACTTCCGGAACAGTCAAGAGGGTCAGCGTCCGCAACCGGCGTCTTCATGACGATTCTGGACACCAACCGGCAGCTGAACCTGCTGCTCGACGTACCGATCCTGCCTCGGGATGTCTACGAACAGGTAACCCTGGCCGTTCTGTACAGCGCTGCGATCCTGGCTAACCAGGGTGTCGAAGACCATGTACCCGATGCCGAGCCGTTTGGTGGTTACAGGCGTCCTGCTGACGTTTACAGGCTTCTGCTGAACAGCGCCGATGTCCTGAGCCGGATGGCGGAAAAGTCCGGCGTGTCGGTACTCCGGCTCAGTTCGCGCCGGAATATCCCGGACGATATCGAGCCAGGCCACGTCTACGATGTTGCGCGGATTCTGGTTGCGGGACTTGCGATACTGTCCGATGCATTGGACGCTCAGGATGTCTTTCCGGAGCTGGAGCAGCCGGAGTTGATCTTTCCGACGCAGGTCTACGCTCGCGCCACGGTGCTGCTGCAGCAACTCGAGCAGGCAGACGCTCTGCTCTAGTGCTGTACAACAGGATCCTGCCAATTCAGAGGAAGGCGGGCGGCGGCAAACTGTAGCGTGGCGGATAGCGGACGCCAACCAGGGTGAGCCCTTGTGGGGGCGCGGTGACGCCGGCCCTGGTGCGGTCGCGTGCGGCCAGTACCTCCGCCGCCCAATGTGGGGGCGCGGCCCCCCGACCGACTTCTACCAGCACGCCCACCAGGTTTCGCACCATGTGGTGGAGGAATGCATTCGCCTCGAACTCCAGTTGCAGCAAGCCGTCAGCCCGGTACAGGGCGACCGAGGTGAGCCTCCGCATGGGTGTTTTCGACTGGCAACCCGCCGCGCGAAAGGCGGAGAAGTCCCGTTCGCCCAGAAGCGCGCTGGCCGCCGCGGTCATCGCCGCGCAATCCAGCGTTTCGCGCTGCCACCAGGCTCGATGCCGCAACAGCGCCGAGCGCGTCTTGCGCTCAAGGATCCGGTAGCGGTAACGCCGCGCGGTTGCCGAACGGCGGGCATGAAAGTCCGCGTCGAGAGGCCGGACCCAGCGAACGGCCGCGTCCTCCGGAAGATTGGAATTGATCCCCAGCAGCCATTGCCGGGATGTCCGCTCGGCATGGGTATCGAAGTGGGCGACCTGGCAGTGGGCGTGGACGCCCGCATCGGTTCGGCCCGCTGCGGTTACGCTGACCCGTTCGTCGGCAACCGCCGACACCGCAGCTTCCAGCGCGGCCTGGACGCTGCGGCCGTTCCGTTGCACCTGCCAGCCGACAAAGTCGGTGCCGTCGTATTCGAGGCCCACGGCGACCCGCTGCGTGACCGGCGTCATGGGATCGGTCCGCGGTAGCCGCGCCACCTGTCCTCAGCGAGGGTCGTCCGCGCTGTCGGAGCCGTTGTTCTTCGTGGCCGAGTCGAGTTCCTGAAGCAGCGACTCCGCCTGCTGCCGCTGGGCCTTGCTGCCTCCTTTGACGACGGCCCGCAGGGTGCGACGCGCTCCGGCGGCATCGCCCATATCCACCTGGGCGCGTGCCAGGTCGAGTTGCGCTTCCAGACCCATCGTGGCCTGGTAGTCGGGCACGCTGCCTGAATCCTGGGCAGGCGGAGACACGCCGACTGCGGTTTCGGCAGCCGAAGGTTGCCCAGCGTCCTCGCGATACACGACCACTCCCCCGCGCCGGCCAAGAAAAAACCCGATCAGTATCCCGAACAGGAGCAGGGCCGCAAGGCCGATCACAACGGTGGCGGTGGCTGCGCGGCTGGCGGCACTGTTCAGTTCGACCCAGAGCCCGCGAAAACCGGGTGGCGCTGGCGGGGGAACGGCCGCGCGCGCCTCAGCGGCGGCCTCCTCAGCCGCCAGCGCCACCGCGCGGGCCTCCTCCAGTTCCGCCCTCAGCGTCTGCACCTCGTCATCGCGAGTTTCGAGCAACTGGCGGGCACCTTCCAGTTCGGCCTGCAACTGATCGGTGCCGGGTGTCGACGCAGCGACTTCGCCCTGCTCCGATGAAGGTGTGGCCTCCAGGTCGGCGAGCCATTCGTCGAGTTGGCGGATGGCTTCGGCGGTCGCCTCCTCCACAGTAAGCCGCCGCGCCTGCACGGCTTCGGGAATCCGCAGCGTCGCCCCCTGATAGATCCCGTTCATGTTGCCGCCGAAGCCTCTTGGGTTGGCTTCGAAAATCGCGACCAGGACCTGGTTGGGATGCACCGCCGGCGCGGTGAAACGCTCGGCCAGGCTCCAGAGCGTTTCACCTTCCTGTACAGGACCGTAGGTGGCAAGCGATCCTGCGCCCAGCGGCCCGGGTAGCGCTCCGGCATCCGGCAGGTCGCCCGGTCCGAAGGAATAGGTGCGAATCAGCCGACCGGGCGGCAAGTCCTGTCGCCGGAGCCAGGTTGCCTCCACCAGCACGGTGATGGACGACACCAACGGGTTCGGCGACGACATCCGTACGACGCTGCCGCCGTCGCTGTCGCGGACGACTTCGAAACTCAGCGCGTCAAGTTCCGGAACTCGGTCCCGACCATCGCGCAAGTAGGTGTTTTCGGTGGCAACGCCGACCTGCAAGGCCCACAACTCCTGGGCCGTCACCAGCTCGACGGGAATCCGGGCCTCCAGCGGTTGACCCGGCGGTGACGTCAGCACCATGTCCCCCAGACCGATTGCACCCGCCTGGACGGACACCAGCCAGACAAAAAGGCCAGCCCACCGCAGCTGGTGTCTCCCTTGACGGACGAACGGTCCTGCAGCGTCCGGCGGGCCGATCCATTGCATGCGGAGACTTCTCCTCAGTCGGCTCGTACAGGTCTTTCGTATGGAAGTTCTCAACGGCTTCGTATCCATCGGCAGACCCACCTGAAGCTTTCCTTCATGCAGTTTACAGGTATCGATCCACCAATATCTCGGCAATCTGGACGCTGTTCAGGGCCGCGCCCTTGCGCAGGTTGTCGGCAACCACCCACAGGTTGATGCCACGTGGGTGCGAGACGTCTTCGCGAATCCGTCCGACGTAGACTGCGTCTCGATTGGCGGCTTCTGTCGTTGCGGTGGGATAGTCCCCCGGATTTTCCCCGTCCAGGACGACCACGCCAGGCGCTGCGGCCAGCATTTCCCGCACTTCCCCGACAGTCAGCTTCTCTCGCGTCTCGATATGCAGCGCCTCCGAATGGCCGAGGTACACCGGGACGCGAACGCAGGTCGGATTAACCAGGATGTCGGGATCCTCGAGAATCTTGCGAGTCTCCCAGATCATCTTCATCTCTTCCTTGGTATAGCCGTTGTCCAGCAACCGGTCGATTTTCGGCACGACGTTGAAGGCCACGGATTTTTCCTGATTCGTCTGCGCGGGAACTTCGCCGCCATTCAGAAGTGCGCGGCTCTGCGCCGTCAGCAATTCCATGGAAAGGCGGCCGGCGCCGGAGACGGACTGGTAAGTAGATACGTTGACGCGCTCGATTCCCGCCGCGTCGTTGATGGGCTTCAGCGCCACCACCATCTGGATCGTCGAGCAGTTGGGATTGGCAATGATGCCGCGATTCGTGTGCTGGGCGACGCGGTCCGAATTGCACTCCGGCACCACCAGGGGAATGTCGTCGTCGTAGCGGAATTGCGAAGTGTTGTCGACGACGACTGCCCCGGCCTCCGCGGCCCTGGGCGCGGCCCAGGCCGAAACCGAGGCGCCGGCGGAGAACAGCCCCACGGCGACCTGGCGGAAATCGAAATCGTCGAGCACGCCGACTTCCAGACTTTCGCCCCGGAACTGCACGGTCGTTCCCGCGGAGCGTTCGCTGGCCAACGGGAACAGCCGCCCGACGGGGAACTCCCGTGTCTCGAGAATTTGCAGCAGGGCCTCGCCGACGGCACCGGTCGCCCCGGCGATGGCCACATCGTAGGTTGCAGACATGATTGCCCCTGTCGGTCCGACCCTGTCAGGCCTTGCGTTCAATGCCGATGACCGGCGTTTCCGACTCCACGTCGGCGTTCTGGGCGCGATGACGCAGATAGTGATCCATCAGCGTGAGCGCCAGCATGGCTTCTGCGATGGGTGTGGCCCGCAGTCCGACGCAGGGATCGTGGCGCCCCGTGGTTACGATCTGGGCCGCCTTGCCTGTGCGGTCCACAGTGCTGCCCTTCACCTGAATGCTCGACGTGGGCTTCATCGCGATGCTCACCAGGATGTCCTGGCCGGAGGAAATCCCGCCCAGGGTTCCGCCGGAGGAATTCTTGGCGAACCCGTCGGGTGTGATCTCATCCCGATGCGTGCTGCCGCGCTGTTGCACGACCTTGAAGCCGTCGCCGAATTCCACGCCCTTGACCGCGTTTATGCTCATCATGCCGTACGCGATGGCGGCCTCAAGCTTGTCGAATACGGGCTCGCCGAGACCTACGGGTACTCCCGTTGCCACAATATTGATGCGAGCGCCGATGGAGTCCCCGGCGGCGCGCAGATCGTCCATGAACTGCTCGAGTTCTCCCAGGCGGTCCGGTTCCGCGCAGAAGAACGGATTGTCATTGACGGCGCCAAGATCTTGCACACGCAGTTCAAAAGGACCGAGTTGCCCGAGATACCCGAAAATCTCCATCCCCAGCCGTTCCTTCAGGTACTTGCGCGCAATGGCGCCGGCCGCCACGCGCATCACGGTTTCGCGGGCCGAGGCACGCCCGCCGCCCCGGTAGTCGCGGATGCCGTACTTCTGCTGGTAGGTGTAGTCCGCGTGACCCGGCCGGAACGTGTCCTTGATCTTGCTGTAGTCGCGCGATCGCTGATCCACGTTCTGCACCTGCAGGCCGATGGCGGTTCCCGTAGTCACGCCTTCGAAGGTCCCGGAAAGAATCTTTACCTGATCGGGTTCCTTGCGCTGGGTGACGTGCCGCGAACGGCCGGGCCGGCGCCGGTCCAGGTCCACCTGGATGTCGGCTTCGGTGAGCGCCATGCCGGGCGGACAGCCATCCACCACGCAGCCCATGGCGAGCCCGTGGCTCTCGCCGAAGGTCGTGACGGTAAACATTTTTCCGTAGGTATCGCCAGCCATAACCAACTGTTCCTCGCGTTCTCATCGAACGCGGCCGAGAGATGCCGATCGCCCCAAATTGCGATTCAGGCGTGTAAGTATCCAGCCAATTCGCCATGCGTCAACACGAATACGCCCTCGCCGCCGCGTTCGAACTCGAGCCAGGTGGCTGGAAGCCGCGGATATCGGGACCGGAATGCCTGTTCGGCCTCGCCCACTTCGACGACCAGCAGACCGTCCGGTGCCAGGCGGCTCATCGCGCCTTCGAGAAGCCGTTCCACGATGTCCAGACCGCTTCTGCCGCCATCCAGCGCCGTTCCCGGCTCGTGCCGGTACTCCGCCGGGAGTTCCTCAAGCCGTTCGCTTGGCACATAGGGCGGATTGGCCAGGATGATCCGATACGGTCCGGTCAATCCGGCGAGCAGGTCCGTCCGTATCAGCCCGACCCGATCCTCCATTCCATGCTCGCGAACGTTGCTTCGCGCGACCGACAGCGCGTCCTCCGAGATATCTGTCGCGTCGACGCTCGCGCCGGAGCAGTAATGCGCGACAGCGATAGCAAGGCATCCGCTGCCTGTACCCACGTCCAGGACGCGGTCGCCGGGTTGAAGGCGGCACCAGGGCAGGAATTGGTTTTCGATCAGTTCGGCCAGCGGCGACCGGGGAACCAGCACGCGCTCATCGATCCTGAAGCGCAGTCCTGCAAACCAGGCTTCCCCCAGCAGATACGCCAGTGGCTTGCGCTGCGCCACCCGGCGTCGGGCCAGCTCGACTATGCCCTCGATAAGGCCGCCGTCCGGAGGCGCCGTCCATGCCTGTTCGGACCATCCCTGCTGTGCGCGAATCAACCAGTACGCCTCATCCCGGGGATTGTCGGTCCCGTGTCCGTAAGTCAGGTCGCCTGCAGCGAAGAATCGGGCAACGCCCTCGGCCCAGTCCGTCCCTGTCCTGCCCCGCTCAAGCGCCTTGCGTAATTCCATGGTGTCCATGCGCTGCCAATGATACGGGTTATGAGATAATTGCCCGCATGAGATCGGTCCGCAGATTTCACCCATCGTCCTCCGCGGCCGGTATCGCTGCGCTGGTCGGCGCGCTCTATGCAGCGTCGTGCGGCCAGGCGCCACCGCCCCCGCCGGTTGCGGCGACATTGCTTGAGCCGCCGCCGGAACTTCCTGACGTGAGTCTTACCGACAAGGCGGGCGAGGCGTTCACTTCGGAGCAGTTACACGGCCGGTTCAATCTGCTGTTCTTCGGGTTCACCCACTGCCCGGATATCTGCCCGCTGACCCTCGCCGTGCTCGCGCGGATGGGCGCGGAGTGGAATACCCCGCACATCGACGTTCCCCAGGTGGTCTTCGTCAGCGTCGACCCGGCCCGCGACGACCCGAAGCGGATCGACACCTACCTGGGCCATTTCGACCCGGCCTTTCAGGGCGTGACCGGGCCGCGCGAAGCCATGGACCCGTGGCTCAAGGCGTTGGGGGTCGCCGTTCACGTAGACCCGCATGCAGAAGGCGAGCCATACACCGTGACCCATAATTCCACCGTCTTCGTGATCGGGCCCGGCGGGGAGTTGATCGCGGTGTTCAGCCCGCCCCACGACGCAGCGGTAATTGCCGCCGACTTTCTGAGGATTCGCGACCACTACCTGAGGAACCATGCCGCCGATTCATCGGCGTCCTCGTGATGCTGCTTGGCCGTGAACGAACAGCGACGATGCGTCCGGGCGGAGGCCGCCTGTCCACCGGCGCCTCATGAGGCCGCTGACCGTTTTCATCCAGCCATTGCTTCCGCAACGATTGATGGGCCGGTTGGTCTATCGCCTGGCGCGTTGTCGCAGAGGTTGGATCTCAAGACCGCTGATCGGCTGGTACGCCCGGCGCTACAAGGTCAACCTTCAGGAGGCCGAACACAACCGCCTGGAGGACTATGCGAGTCTGAATGAGTTCTTTACGCGTCGCCTGGAGCCTGCGGCGCGCCCCGTTGCCGGCGACGAACGCACGCTGATCTCTCCGGTGGACGGCTATCTCACGCAGTTCGGCTCTGGCAACGGCGGCGAGCTGATTCAGGCCAAGGGCCTCCGCTACGACCTGGACGCATTGCTGGGCGAATCGGCGGACCAGACAGCGGCGCTGATGTCGGGCAGCTATGCCACGCTCTACCTGGCGCCTCACCAGTACCATCGCGTCCACCTGCCGTTGGCCGGTGCGCTGCAGAGAACCCGATACATCCCGGGAAAACGATACAGTGTCAACAGCCGTACCGCCGCTGTCGTGCCGGAGCTTTTCTGCCGCAACGAACGGGTTGTATGCTGGTTCGACACCGCGGCTGGACCGATGGCCGTCGTGCTGGTGGGCGCGCTCAACGTCTCCAGCATCAGCACTGCATGGCTGGGCGAGATCGCCAGCGGAAAGGCGCGTGTATGGGACGATTCCGAGCATTCGGGGCACCGCTTCGGGCGAGGCGACGAAATCGGGCGATTCAATCTCGGCTCCACCGTGGTGCTTGTCCTGCCGCCGGGACAGGCGGTATGGCGCCCCGAGCTGTCGCCGGGCCAAGCAGTCAGGATGGGGCAGGCATTGGCGACGCTGCCATGACCGGTTCAGAAGGCTGGAGGCCGCAGGCTTCCATGGAAACTCTCCGCCTGCGGGCAGACCTGTTGGCGTCCATTCGGGAGTTTTTCAGGCAATGGGACGTGCTGGAAGTTGAGACGCCTGCGCTCTCCGTTGCAGGTTGCACGGACCCGAACCTGGAATCCCTGACGGCCCGCGTGGGCGACCGGAACCACTACCTGGCGACTTCGCCGGAACACCCGATGAAGCGGTTGCTGGCGGCCGGCTCAGGCGACATCTACCAACTGTGCCGGGTCTACCGGGACGGAGAAATGGGCCGGTGGCACCAGCCGGAATTCACGTTGCTTGAGTGGTACCGGGTGGATTGGGACGAAAAGGCGCTCATGAAGGAAGTGGACGACCTGCTGAGGAGACTGCTGGTGCCCCACCGGCCGCGCGCATCCACCGTTGCTTTCAGTTACCGGCAGGCATTCCGGCGCCATCTCGATTTCGACCCGGGCGAGGGCTCTGGAGCGCTCGCCGAACGCCTCGAAGGCCTTGGCCTGACCGTACCCCAGGGCTTGGATCGCGATGGGCTGCTGGACCTGGCACTGAGCGCGGCAGTCGTACCCGGGTTCGATCCCGACAGCATCACCTTCGTGTACGACTACCCGGCGAGCCAGGCGGCGCTGGCGCGGATCAAGCCCGCATCGCCCCCGGTCGCGGCACGTTTCGAAGCCTTTTCCGGTGGGCTGGAACTGGCCAACGGTTATTTCGAGCTGACCGATACCGATGAGCAGCGGTCGCGATTCGAGGCCGAGCAGCGGAAACGCCGTGACGCCGGCCTGCCGGTGCCGCCCGTGGACGAGGAACTGCTTGCCGCGCTCTCTCACGGCCTGCCGGCCTGTGCCGGGGTTGCGGTGGGCGTGGACCGCCTCGTTGCGCTGGCCGCGGGCCTTGACAACGTCGCCGACACAATGAGTTTTGCGCACTGACGCGCTTTGCCGAGGCCGTTTGTCCGTTGCGACGCCCTATGCCCTTTTTGCCGGCGCCATTTGCCGACGCCCTCTGCCGGCGCCATTTGCCGAGGCCCGTCACCGATCCTTGATGCCGACGCCCGATCGCGGCCTGCCCGCGTCAGTCCTTGACCCTGGAAACATACTCGCCGCTACGCGTGTCCACCTTGATGATCTCACCCTGTTCCACGAACAACGGTACCCGCACCACAGCGCCGGTTTCGAGCGTCGCGGGCTTGACGCCGCCCTGGGCCGTGTCGCCGCGCAATCCGGGATCCGTTTCGATAATGGCGAGTTCGACGAAGTTGGGCGGCGCCACCTGCAGCGGCGCGCCGTTCCACAGCGTCACCTGGCAGGTGTCCCCTTCCTTGAGCCACTGCGTGGCTTCCTCCACGGCGTTCGCGTCGGCGGCGTGCTGCTCGTACGTGTCGGGGACCATGAAGTACCAGAAACTGTCATCGGTATAGAGGTACTGCATGGGCTGCTCGTGGATGTCGGCGGCCTCGACGGACTCACCCGACTTGAAGGTCCTCTCCACCACGCGGCCGGTCTTGAGATTGCGGATCCTGACCCGGTTGAAAGCCTGCCCCTTGCCGGGTTTCACGAATTCGTTCTCGATGATCGAACACGGATCGTTGTCGATCATGATTTTCAGCCCGCCGCGAAATTCGTTGGTGTAGTAACTCGCCATGTCCGCCGTTGTCCCTGTCCGGGTGAGTCGGTGGATAATACCGGCAAGCTGCGCTGAAACGAACACTCGCCTTGAGACAATTGCCGTGACACACTCGCCTTGACGCACCAGCCGCGACTGCAGTCGCCGACACCCGTACTCAGTTATCCGTCCATCTTGACCGCCATTGCCGAAATCCGCACTTCCGATGCCTGGCAGCATTCGCTGCGCAACGGCATCGCGTCCGTGCGGGAACTTCTTGACACGGTGCAGGTCGATCCGAGTCGCATCGATGCGATGCAACCGTCCAGGAAAGAATTTCCACTACGGGTGCCCCTGTCCTATGCAGCCCGCATGCGCAAGGGCGATCCCAACGATCCCCTGCTGCTGCAGGTGCTGCCGCTGCGCGCCGAACGAACGGACGTACCGGGATTCGTACCCGATCCGCTGCGGGAAACCGGCGTGGCCACCCAGGGGGTGCTGAAGAAATACCGCGGACGCGCGCTGCTGGTCACCACGCCCGCCTGCCCCGTGCACTGCCGCTACTGCTTCCGGCGGCACTTTCCCTACACGGATCACGTAGCCGCAAAGGACCGTTGGAAACCCACACTTCGGGCGTTGCGCGGGATGACCGATGTCACTGAAGTCATCCTCTCGGGCGGTGACCCACTGAGTCTCACAAACCCGCGGCTGGGCGAACTGCTCCACCTGATCGAAGACCTGGAGCACGTCGATACCGTGAGAATCCACACGCGCTTTCCCATCGTGCTGCCTGAGCGTGTCGACCGGGGGCTATTGAAACTGCTCGCCGACACCCCGCTGAGCACGGTCATGGTCGTGCACTGCAATCACGCCAATGAGATCGACCGCTCTGTTCACGCGTCGTTGGATGCCGTGACGGCGACCGGCACACGCCTGCTCAACCAGTCGGTGCTGCTGAAGGGAATCAATGACAGCGCAGACCGCCTGGAATCGCTGAGCCGGGCGCTCTTCCATTGCGGGGTACTACCCTACTATCTGCATCTGCTGGACCCGGTTAGCGGCACCGCCCATTTCGATGTCCCCGCATCCAGGGGCACTGAACTCATCAGGGAACTGCGTAACCGCCTGCCCGGCTACCTCGTCCCCAGACTGGTTCGGGAAGAGCCCGGCGAACCGGGCAAGACGGCTATCGCGTAATGCCAGCGCCATGGGCTGCTGGCGCTATCCCCGCGACCAGGTCTCCGCGAGCATGTACAAGGAGCTGAGGACCGCGACGAGCGACCCTCCCAACACCCACAGGTAACGGTAGATTTCGGCCTTGGCCTCCGCAAATGCCGCAGCCTGCTCGGCCATGCCAGCCCTCATTTCATGGCGCAATTCGGTCAGCGCGGCAGCCTGCCTGGCCAGACCGGATTCCAGCGCGGCGGCTTGCCTGGCCAGACCAGTCTCCATTTCATGGCGCAATTCAGTCATGGCCGTCTCGAAATGATGCTCGGAAACGAGCCGACCGGTGGCTTGGGTGACTGCGCTCACAATCGCCTCGGCATGGGCCGCCTGGACTCCGGCAGCCTGCAAGTCGCTGGCCACAGCCAGCGTGTCGAATTCCGAAGATGCCATCGCTCGGCGCTCCCAAGTGAGGATGACCACAAATGTCCCTCGCGGGACGCTGCGACGCAAGCTGCATTTCCGGCTAAATCATGCATATTCACCTGTCCTCGATACTTAGCTCTTCGATTTGCGCATAACCGGAGCAATTGTATCGACCTTGTGGTACCCGCGTGGCAGCGACAGTCCGCGACGACCGCGTGCACTCATGTACTTGTTGCGCAGGTCGATCGGGCGCAGACGCATGAACCGTGCGCCGCAGTTGACCCTGACCGCCTGGCGCTCTGCGAACGCGCACACGGTCACCAGACGCAGATCATGGCCATTGGGCAAACCGATGATCTTGTTGCCCCGTCCCCGCGCCAGGGCCGGAAGCTCGTCCAGCGGGAACGCCAGCAGCCGGCCATCGCTCGACACGGCCGCGAGATACTGCTGATTCTCCGCTATTCGCGCTGCGGGCAGTACTTCGCCGCCCTTGGGGACGCTCAAGACCGATTTGCCGGACTTGGTTCGAGAGTACATGTCTCCCAGCGTCACGATAAAGCCGTATCCCGCCGAGGTCGCCAGAACCCAGCGATCTTCGGGCGCCCCGATCAGCACCGACCTGAAGCTGGATCCGTCGGGTGGATTGAGCCGCCCGGAGAGCGGTTCGCCAAGGCCGCGGGCTGTCGGCAGGGTATGCGCCGGCAGGCTGTAGGCCTTGCCGGTGCTGTCCAGGAACACCGCCAGTTGGTTGGTGCGGCCCTGAACGGCGGCCAGCAGATTGTCCCCGGAACGGTAGTTCAGCGCTGCGGCATCCACCTCGTGTCCCTTGGCCGACCGCACCCAGCCGTGTTCGGAGAGCACCACGGTGACCGGCCCGCTGACAACCAGGTTGGACTCGTCGATTACCTGGGCAGCTTCTCGTTTGACGATACGCGTACGCCTGTCGTCGCCGTGCTCTTCGGCCAATGCCGAGAGTTCCTCCTTGATGAGCTCCGTCAGCCGCCGGCTGGAACCCAGAATCTCCTGAAGTTCCGCCTGCTCCGCGGCGAGATCCGACTGTTCGCCGCGGATGCGTACTTCTTCCAGCTTCGCCAGGTGCCGCAGCCGCAACTCGAGCACCGCCTCGGCCTGGGCATCGCTGAGCCCGAACCGCTGCATCAGCACCGGCGTGGGCTTGTCCTCGGTGCGGATGATCGCGATAACCTCATCGATATTGAGAAAGGCGATCAACAGGCCGTCGAGAATGTGCAGTCTCTTTGTCACCCGTTGCAGCCGGTGATCGAGCCGCCGCCTGACCGTGGCGGTTCTGAACTTCAGCCAGGACTCAAGCAGCTCCTTGAGCCCGAAAACCGCCGGCCGGCCGTCCAGGCCGATGACATTCAGGTTGACGCGGACCGACCGTTCCAGGTCCGTGGTCGCGAACAGGTGGCCCATGAGCGCCTCGATGTCCACCCGGCTGGAACGGGGCACCAGCACCAGCCGGGTGGGATTCTCGTGATCCGACTCGTCGCGCAGGTCCTCCACCATCGGCAGCTTCTTGGCGCGCATTTGCACGGCAATCTGTTCCAGCACCTTGGCGCCGGACACCTGGTAGGGCAACTCGGTGATGACGATATCGCCGTCCTGCTTTTCGTACCGGGCACGCAGCTTCAATCCGCCGCCACCCTTGCGATAGATCGCGGCGATGTCCGACCGCGGCGAAATCAACTCGCCGCCGGTGGGGAAGTCCGGGCCCTTGATGTGGCGCATGAGCTGGCTGGTGGTGGTCTCCGGTTGTTCCAGCAAACGGATCAGGGCGGTGGCGACCTCGCGCAGGTTGTGCGGCGGCACGTCGGTGGACATGCCCACGGCGATTCCGCTGGTGCCGTTCAGCAGCAGGTTGGGCAGCCTTGCCGGCAACAGGACGGGCTCGCGGAGCGTGCCGTCGAAATTAGGAGCCCAATCCACCGTGCCCTGGTCCAGTTCCGCCAGCAGAACCTGCGCATACTTCGTGAGACGGGCCTCGGTATAGCGCATGGCCGCGAACGACTTCGGGTCATCCTGCGAGCCCCAGTTGCCCTGCCCGTCGACGATAGGATGACGGCAGGCGAACGGCTGCGCCATGTGCACCATGGCCTCGTAGCACGCCGAGTCGCCGTGCGGATGGAATTTGCCAATGACATCGCCCACGGCCCGGGCCGCCTTCTTGGGCTTGGACGCCGCCGACATCCCCAAATCGCTCATAGCGTAGATGATCCGGCGCTGCACGGGTTTGAGCCCGTCGCCGATGTGCGGCAGCGCCCGATCGAGGACCACGTACATGGAGTAGTCCAGGTACGCCTTCTCCGTAAACTCCGCCAGAGATCGCGTTTCGATCCCCTCGAAATTCAGTTCCTGTTCATGCATTGCGTAATCCTGAAGATGAATCACTCAAAAAATCACCGCGCGCTCACGGGGTAACGGAGCCAAAGCGCTGCGAGGGCACGCACAGATACCCGTTGCAGGCGTCGTGCGCGCGGCGCGGGGCCATGGATGGCCAGGAGCGCCGCGCGCCGATGTGAGCCCGCCAGGGATGGCGGGCGAACTTTAGCCTGCAACGGGTATCTGTGTGTGACCTCGCAGCGCCCCACCGCCTATGGAAGAGTACCCTTGAGGCGGTCGAATCAGACATCCGCGAGGTTGCCCTTCTCTCGCAGCCAGACCCTGCGGTCTGCGGCGCGCTTCTTGGCCAGCAGCATGTCCAGCATTCGATCCGGATTGTCCCGTTCCGTCATCGTCAACTGCACCAGCCGGCGGGTTTCCCTGGCCATGGTGGTCTCGCGAAGCTGGGACGGATTCATCTCGCCCAGGCCCTTGAACCGCGTGACTGTTCGCTTGCCCTTCTTGCGCTGTGCCTCGATGCGGTCCAGGAGCATGTCGCGCTCCGCCTCGTCCAGCGCGTAGTGAACTTCCTTGCCCACGTCGATGCGGAACAGCGGCGGCATGGCCACGTAAACGCGCCCCGCCTCGACCAGGGGGCGGAAGTGGCGCAGGAAAAGCGCGCACAGCAGCGTGGCAATGTGCAGGCCATCGGAGTCGGCATCGGCCAGGATGCAGATCTTGTGATAGCGCAGGCCGTTCAGGTTGTCGCTGCCGGGATCCACGCCCAGCGCCAGGCTGATGTTGTGCACCTCCTGGGAGCGCAGCACCTGGCCCGGATCCACCTCCCAGGTGTTCAGGATCTTGCCGCGCAAGGGCATGATCGCCTGGGTCTCCCGGTCGCGGGCCTGTTTCGCCGAACCGCCCGCCGAGTCCCCTTCCACGAGGAACAGTTCCGCGGCGGCGGGTTCCTGGATCGTGCAGTCTGCCAGCTTGCCCGGCAATTGCGGGCCCGAGACGACCCGCTTGCGGACCACCTTTTTGGCGGCCTTCAGCCGCAACTGCGCCTTTTCGATTGCCAGCCTGGCAATTTCGTCTCCGGTCTCGGGGTGCTGATTGAGCCAAAGGGCAAAGCTGTCCTTGACCACGCCGTTCACGAAACCGGCGCACTGCCTCGAACCGAGCCGCTCCTTGGTCTGCCCCGAGAACTGCGGATCTTCCATCTTCACCGACAGGATGTACGCCACGCCCTGCCACACGTCCTCCGGCGCCAGCTTGACGCCCCGCGGAAGCAGGCTGCGAAACTCGCAGAACTGGCGCAGTGCTTCGGTGAGCCCGGCGCGCAGACCGTTGACATGAGTGCCGCCCAGGGGGGTCGGCACAAGGTTCACGTAGCTGTCGGTCACCGGCGGCTGGGAATCGCCCGGCACCCACGACAGCGCCCATTCCACGGCCTCGCGCTTGCCGTGCAGGCTGCCCGTCAGGGGCTCCACCGGGAGGATGCCGCCGTCGATCTGCTCCAGCAGGTATTCCGCCAGCCCGCCACTGTACTGCCAGGTTTCTACCTCGTGGGGACTCTCCACCTCCAGGCGCACCCTGAGCCCCGGGCACAGCACCGCCTTGGCGCGCAGTATGTGTTTCAGTCGCCGCAACGCAAACCCGGGCGAATCGAAATATTGCGGGTCCGGCCAGAAGCGCAGTGTGGTCCCCGTGTTGGCCCTGCCGACGGAGCCCACTACGTCGAGCTGCCCGCGACGCTCGCCGCCGGAGAAACTCATGTTGTATTCCTTGCCGCCGCGGCGGATCCACACTTCCAGGTTCCTGGACAGCGCGTTCACCACCGAAACGCCCACGCCGTGCAGCCCGCCGGAGAACCGGTAGGTCCTGTTGGAGAACTTGCCGCCCGCGTGCAGCTTGGTGAGAATCAGTTCGACCCCGGGAATTCCCTCTTCGGGATGGATATCGACGGGCATGCCCCGGCCGTCATCGGCCACTTCCAGCGATCCGTCCCGGAAAAGCTTGACTTCGATGCGCTTGGCGTGGCCTTCGATGGCCTCATCGACACTGTTGTCGATGACTTCGTGGGCAAGGTGGTTAGGACGGCTGGTGTCGGTGAACATGCCGGGCCGCCGGCGCACGGGGTCAAGACCGCTCAGGACCTCGATGTCGGCAGCGTGATAGCTGTTTCCCATTGACTCCCACCTGCGCCCCGGTGACGGCCGCTAATCCGACCGGGACGTATAGGGGAGATTGTACCGCGAACGGACGATTTAGTCCTGTATTGGGGACGGGAATCACACCGTAACGGTCAGTTCGCGCAGCGTGTCCGCCAACAATCGAAATTCCTCCGTTCTCAGGGATGTCGGGCGCCATGCCAGGCCGATCCGGCGGGCAGCCGGCACGCCAAGCCGCGACAGCGAGATACCCGTTCCCCGGGTTATGTGAGCGTCGACCGCAAGACGCGGTATGAGCGCGACGCCGACACCCGCCGCAACCATCTGCACCATCGTGAGCAGACTGCTGGCCTCGAATTGCGCCCGTGCCCTCCGGTCGCTCGTCCTGCAGACGTCCAGCGTATGGCCGCGCAGGCAGTGACCTTCTTCCAGCAACATGAGCGGTTCGTCCGCCAGTGCCTGGAGCGAAATTTCTTCAGCTCCGGCGAGTTCGTGATTCCGGTTGCAGGCAAACAGAAATTCATCCTCCATGATGACGTCGATGCGCAGGTCGTCAGTGTCGTAAGGCAGCGCGATCAGGGCGACGTCCAGTTCTCCGCCTTCCAGCCGCGCAAGCAGAGGTGCTGTCTGCTCCTCCCGCAGGTAGATCGTCAGCTCGGGAAATCGCTCCTTCAGCGCCGGAAAGACACGCGGCAGGACGAAGGGTCCGATCGTCGGAATTACCCCGAGACGCATTTCGCCGGTCATGGGCGAGCGAGCCGCTCTGGCCACCTCCATCACCTCTTCGGCTTCCCGCAGCACCGCCTTTGCCCGTTCGGCAAGCTGCGCTCCAAACGGGGTAATCAGCACGCGCCGATTGGAACGCTCCGCGACGGCCGTGCCGAGCACCGCTTCCAGATCGCGAATACCCGCGCTGAGCGTCGACTGGGTGATGTGGCAGCGCAGAGCCGCCTTGCCGAAGTGCTGCGTATCGGCAAGCGCTACCAGGTACTGGAGCTGCTTCATCGTTGGCAATCGCTTCATCAGACAAACCTGCATTAATATCCGTAAAATACGATCATTATAGCCAGTATTAATCGTTGGACACGACAGTTCATACCCCCTACACTCACCGTGGCTACAGACGACGCTGCCGTCGATTCGTAGTGGCTTCCAATGAGTCGGAACACCGAAATTCGTAATAGCGAAGAGGGACGCGACGCGATTGCGGAGCGCCACTCGCTCACGCGGGCGGGCGATCAACGGCGGCGACTTTCAGGCAGAACAAACCAAGGAGAAAACCATGAATGATGCAACCTGCCCGTTCACGGGCGGCGATCAGAAGGAGTTTGCCGGCGGCGGCACCTCCAACCGGGACTGGTGGCCGAACCTGTTGAAGCTGAACATTCTTCACCAGCATTCCGCCAGGTCCAATCCCATGGGCGAGTCGTTCGACTACGCCGAAGAGTTCAGGAGCCTCGACCTCGACGCCGTCAAGCAGGATATCGTGAATCTGATGACCACGTCGCAGGACTGGTGGCCGGCCGACTACGGTCACTATGGGCCGCTCTTCATCCGCATGGCGTGGCACAGCGCGGGCACCTACCGCATCGGCGACGGCCGCGGCGGCGGCGGCACCGGCAATCAGCGCCTGGCGCCCATCAACAGTTGGCCCGACAACGGCAACCTGGACAAGGCCCGCATGCTGCTTTGGCCGATCAAGCAGAAATACGGCCGGAAGATCTCCTGGGCCGACCTGATGATCCTTGCGGGCAACTGCGCGCTGGAGTCCATGGGATTCAGGACGTTCGGTTTCGCCGGCGGGCGCGTCGATGTCTGGGAGCCCGAAGAGGATATCTACTGGGGCTCCGAGGACATCTGGCTCGACGACAGGCGCTATACCGGCGACCGGGAACTGGAGAACCCTCTCGGCGCAGTCCAGATGGGCCTGATCTACGTGAATCCGGAAGGCCCCAACGGCAATCCCGATCCGGTTGCCTCCGGGCGGGACATTCGCGAGACCTTCGGCCGGATGGCCATGAACGACGAAGAGACCGTCGCGCTCGTCGCCGGCGGGCATACCTTCGGCAAGTGCCACGGCATCGGCGATCCTTCGCAGGTGGGTCCGGAGCCGGAGGGCGCCGCCATCGAGCAACAGGGGCTGGGCTGGAAGAACCCGCACGGCATCGGCAAGGGCGGCGACACCTTCACCACCGGCATGGAAGGCGCATGGACCAACAACCCGACGAAGTGGGACATGGGCTATTTCGACAACCTGTTCGGCTACGAGTGGGAGCGGGTGAAGACGGACGCGGGTGCGTGGCAGTGGGCGCCGAAGGACGGCGCAGGCTCCGACACAGTGCCCGATGCCCACGACCCGTCGAAGCGGCACGCGCCCATGATGACCACGGCGGACATGGCCATGCGAATGGATCCCATCTACGAGCCCATCGCGCGGCGTTTCCACGAGAACCCGGACGAGTTCGCCGATGCGTTCGCGCGGGCGTGGTTCAAGCTGACCCACCGCGACATGGGCCCGCGCGTGCGGTACCTCGGCCCCGAGGTCCCAGCGGAAGAACTGATCTGGCAGGATCCCGTGCCTGCCGCCACCCATGACCCGCTCGACGCGCAGGACATCGCGGACCTGAAGGCCACGATCCTCGCTTCGGGTCTCTCCGTTTCCCAATTGGTCTCGACCGCCTGGGCTTCGGCATCGACCTTCCGCGGTTCCGATCTGCGCGGCGGTGCAAACGGCGCGCGCATTCGCCTGGCGCCGCAGAAGGACTGGGAAGTAAACCAGCCGGAGCAACTGGCGGGCGTACTGGAGACGCTGGAGGGCATTCAGCAGGCGTTCAACGGCTCGCATGCCAACGGCAAGGGTGTCTCGCTGGCCGACGTCATCGTTCTGGGCGGTTGCGCGGCCATTGAGCAGGCGGCGAAGGATGCCGGCCACGACGTGTCGGTCCCGTTCACGCCCGGACGCACGGACGCTTCGCAAGAGCAGACCGACGTCGAGTCCTTCGCGGTGCTCGAGCCGTATGCAGACGGGTTCCGCAACTACCAGAAGCAGCAGTACGCCGTCTCGGCCGAGGAGTTGCTGGTGGACCGTGCACAGTTGCTGACCCTGACGGCGCCGGAGACGACGGCGCTGGTCGGCGGCCTGCGCGTGCTGGGCGCCAACTTCGATGGCTCGCAACACGGGGTCTTCACCGGGCGGCCGGGGGCGCTCACCAACGACTTCTTCCTGAACCTGCTCGACCTGGGCACGCAGTGGCAGGAAGTGTCCGATGCAGTGGACGTGTTCGAGGGGCGCGATCGAAACACCGGCGATCTCAAGTGGACCGCCACCCGTGTCGATCTCGTCTTCGGTTCGAACTCCCAGCTTCGGGCGCTGGCAGAAGTCTACGGGTGCGCGGATTCCGAGCCGCAGTTCGTACAGGACTTCGTGGCGGCCTGGGACAAGATGATGAACCTGGACCGGTTCGACGTCTCCTGATTGTCCTGTATCGGGCGATACGGATAGCGGGCGATTCGCGAGAGGGTCCTCAAGAGAGTTGAGGACCCTCTTCGCCCTTTACAGGTAGAACTTCACGCCGGCCCAGATCGCGCGCGGCGCACCCGGCGCAAGGAAACGCACGTCGTCGTCGATGCCGTCGAGCCCGATGATTTCGTCTGGTTCCTCGCCGATCAGGCCGAAATTCTCGTATTCCCCGTCGAGCAGGTTCTCGACCAATACGAACGCCTCGAACCGCTCCCCCCTGTAGTTCGCCCGCGCATTGACCGTGGCGTAACCCTCCAATTTGTCCAGTTCATTGGATTCGTCACCGCGAAGGTGACTGCCGGCGACCGCGAGCAACTCCAGGCCGGCGGACAAGCGGTCCGAAAAGGCGTGGTCCAGGGCTGCCTTGAACATGTGATCGGGAATGCCCGGAATTTCAGCGCCTGCGCTCACGGGACGGGTGCTGAAAATGTCGTCGTCATCGCCGTTGTGGTCATCCTCCGGTTCGTCCTCGGAGTCGGCCCCTCCGCTCCCGCCGGGCTCGTCACCGTCATCGTCCCCATCGTCATCATCATCGTCGTCGCCGCCCCGAAGCAGCGCATTGGCCGGATGGTTCGGGCTCAGGACGTCGAAATCGTCCTCGAAGGTGGCCTGAATGAAGGTGTAGTTGATGTTCCAGCGCCAGCGCTGGTATGAGCCCGCCAGCGCGGCCTCCACGCCCAGGCGACGCGTGTTGTCGATATTCTTGAAAAGCCCGTGCGCCCGGGACTGGCCGGTCTGCCAGATGATGTCATTCTCGTTGAGGGTCCGGAACAGTCCCAGCGACCAGTTCCAGCCGCCGGACAGGGCGCCCCGCAAACCGATCTCGAGGTTCCTGGCGATGACCTCGTCCAGCGGCGGGTCGGCTAGAAAGGCATTCGGCAGGCGACACTCCTCCACCTCGCCCGTGACCGGGTTGCGGCTCAACTCCTCGCTGCAGGCCAGTTCGATGGGCGTCGGCAGGCGGCTGGACTGGTTGTAGGCTGCGTACACGTCCACCTGGTCCGTCCAGCGGCGTACCGCGCCCACGCCCCAGTTGAAATTGCCGAAATCGTGCTCGCCGTTCAGTTGCGGCTGCTCGCCGGTTCGATCGAGCAACTCGATTCGGCTGTCGTGGTAGAAGCCCGACAGCATGATCGACCAGTCCTCGCCCAGGCTGAACCGGTCGCCCACGTAGACATAGTTCCGCGCCACCTCGGTGTCGACCTCGGTGCGCTCGTCAGCGAAGCCGCCACTCACCGCCCCGGCCTCGGTCGTCGAACGCGCCTCCGGATCGAACAGGGCAAACTGGACGCGGGAATTGAAGTCGCTGCTGCCCCGGTAGAATCCCGCACCCACGGTCAGGTCGTGCGCAAGCCCGAACAGTTCCGCAACGGCGTCGATCTCCACGACGCCACCCCTGGACTCCTGTCCGCGGTCGCTCAGGTTGTTGATGGCGCTGCAGCCGCTCTCGCCGACGGCTTCGGCGAATTCGTCTTCCTCGATATCGCCGCCGAGTGCCTCGCCCAATTCGTCCTCCACGGCGTCGCGGCAGGCGCCCCGGAGTACGCCGATGAGGCCTTCGACGCCGCCGAAGCCGTCGTCGATGAGTTCGTGCGCCTCGTCCTCCTCCATGCCGTCGCCGTTGAACGATCCGGTGTCGTTGCCGCGGAAGTACAGGTTGGCGGAGAGGTCCACGCGGTCGGTTAGCGCGTAGTCGCCGCGCAGCGCCAGGGTCCGGGTATCGTTGCGGGTAATGTCCGGCGCCGAGAAAATCCGCTCGCGGCCGACTGCAAGCAGACCGGAGGGCGCCAGTCCGTTGCCGGTCAGGTCCGATCGCGCCCGATGGTAGTCCAGACCCAGCGCGCCCCATTCGCCGCGCCAGTCGGCGCTGGCGTAGACATTCTCCGCCCACGATGGCGACAGGTCCCGCCAGCCGTCTTCCTCGAATCGCTGCGCATTGACGTAGTAGGCCCAGGTCCCGTTGTTGCCGCCGCTCTCGATATTGGCTATCGCTCTGCCGTAGGCACCGCCTTCCACTTCAACGGCGTGCCCGGGATGGCTAAACCCGTTCTTCATTTGAACGACCACCGAGCCGCCCAGCGTGTTCAGCCCGAACAGGGGGTTGGAACCGCTCAGCAGGCTGAGGCTGGCGATGGCGTTCATCGGCACCAGGTCCCAGTTCACCGCATCGCCCAGGGGTTCGTTGAGCCGCACCCCGTTCTGGTAGACCGTCAGCCCCATGGGCAGGCCCAGCAGCGGCGACGCGGCGTAGCCCCGGTAGTAGAGGTCCGGCTGCAACGGATTGCCCTGGGCGGAGTGGAAGTGCACCCCACCGAAGCGCCGGCTGAGGTAGCTCGTAATGTCGGCGCTGCCGCTCGCCGCGAGCTGTTCCGCGGTGGCGGACTGAATGACCCCCGGAAACTCGTTGATGCTCGCACCTTCGGCGCGCACGGGTGTCGTGCCGAAAACGGTGACCGTCTCTATTTCCTGGGCCCGGGACAACGACACCGCCAGGTTACCCAGTGCCAGTGCGACCGCAAGCGTAGCGGCGGCCGGCGACGGCATCGAAGCTGGACGGAGACAGCGTGACATATTCGACCCATGGATGGACGTTTCCGAGCGGCCCACATCGTAACGCATTTGACCGTCAATGCTGCGCTGTGTACGGTGCGCCGTGCTGGACGGGAGGGTCATCCGATGAGTGAGGCTACCGGCGTTGCCGGGCTCGAAAAATCCCTTGAAGAACTGGAATCCCTGCTCAAGGAACTGGAGAGCGGGGAGTTGACGCTGGAAGCCGCGCTGGCGCATTTCGAACGCGGCGTGACGCTGACTCGCCAGTGCCAGAAGGCATTGCAGGAAGCCGAACAGAAGGTGGAAATCCTGCTTAAAAAGTCGCCGGAAGCGGAGCCGGAACCGTTCGATTCGCCTGACGCATAGGTCCCTCTACGCGACGGCCAGGCGGCCGAGCACAATACAGACAACCGCAAGACCCGCTGCCGCCAGATCGTCCAGCATGATGCCCATGCCGCCGCCGACGCGCCGGTCCAGGTAACCGACGGGCCAGGGTTTGGCGATGTCGAACAGCCGAAACAGCACGAAGGCCGCTGCCCACCATAGCGGCTGGGCGGGTAGCACCAGTGTGACCGCCAGGAATCCGACGATTTCGTCCCAGACCACGGCCGGGTGATCGCGCGTCTGGAGTCGCCGGGAGCTCTCACCGCAAATCCAGATACCGGCCAGCGCCAGTAGCGCGACCAGCGCGGCCCGGGCCGGCAGCGGCAGCGGCATCAACCACCATCCGGCGAGACCGGCCGCTGCCGTCGCCGCCGTACCCGGAGCCACGGGCACGAGCCCGACCCCGAAGCCCAGCGCGAGCAGGTGAACCGGCTGCCTCAACAGTGCGATGCTGGCCTGCATGTCACCCTCCGCTTCTGAAATGCGAGTAGCCGGGGGTTGCGGGCATTTCCATGGGCTGGCCGTCCCGCCGGCAGTGCGCACCGCTACCCTCGTGCAGTTGGCCGATCCGCCGTACCGGCGTTTCGCAAGCCGCCAACGCCCGTTCGATGTCGCAGCGCCGCGAGGGTGGTGCCGTAAAGCACAGCTCGTAGTCATCTCCGCCGGTCAAGGCCCACGTTTCGGCGTCCCGAATCGGAACTATCTCCCGCAGTTCCGGAGAAAACGGCAGCCGCTCCACGTCCACTGAAGCCGCGCAGCCGCTGGCCCGGCAAAGGTGCCCCAGATCGGCCAGCAACCCGTCGGAGACGTCAATGGCCGCGCTGGCCAGACCCCGCAATGCGATTCCCGCGGCGACACGCGGCGTCGGGGTGAAAAACCGGGAGGCGAGCGTTCGGTTCGGTTCGCCAGTGTCGGACCTGCCGCGCGACACCAAATCCAGCCCGGCGGCGGCATCCCCCAGAGTACCCGTTACATGAATATCGTCGCCCGTTGCGGCGCCGCCGCGGGTGAGAATGCGGTCCCTGTCGACATCGCCAAGCAGATGCAGCGTGACCGACAACGGGCCGCGCGTCGTATCCCCGCCGATGAGTTCGACGCCGTGCTCGGCCGCCAGCGCGAAAAACCCTTGCGCGAACGCCGCAAGCCAGGCGTGATCTACATCAGGCAGGGTCAGCGCCAATGTGCACCAGCGCGGTTCCGCCCCCATGGCTGCAAGATCGCTCAGGTTCACTGCAAGGATGCGATGGCCCACGGCATCCCCCGCCAGACCGTCCGGGAAGTGCACGCCGGAAACCATCGTGTCCGTAGCCACGGCGGTTGCGCCGCCGAGACCCACAACTGCCGCATCGTCGCCGATACCAACGATCACCCGGGGATCTTCGCTCTCCCTCGCAAAGTACCGCTCAATCACCCCGAATTCGTCCGGGCTCACGGTTTCGCCGTTACGAGTCATGCGTTGCGGCTGTCGACCTGCTTCGCGGCGCGATCCAGTACCGCATTGACGAATCGGTAGCAATCCACCGGACCGTACAGCTTTGCCAGTTCCACCGATTCGTTGATGATCACCTTGGTCGGAACGTCCTCACGACCGTGCAATTCCGCAAGTCCCAACAGAAGCACGGCCCGGCTGACGGCATCGGTGCTGTCGATATTCCGGTCCGCGTGCCTGGCGATCTCCCTGTCCAGGATGTCGGCATCCCGGAGCACATGCGCCAATATCTCGAGAAAGTAGTCCTGATCGACGTTCGGGTATTCCGGCATGGCGGCGAATTGCTCGCACAACTCAGCCTCGCTGTGTTCTGCAAGCTGCCATTGGTAGAGCGCCATGACGAGCAGTTCCCTGGCTCCGCGACGGCGCTGGACGGAGGTGTCGGCGTCATTTCGCATTGGAGTTCCGGCAGTCCATGGCATACGCAGGGCGATTGCCGGGAATCACCTCACGCGGTCAGGCGGCAGCGCAGGTTGGCCATTTCGATCACGGCCAGAGCCGCTTCGGCGCCCTTGTTGCCCGACTCCGGTCCGGACCGCGCCTTGGCCTGTTCGATGGTGTCCACGGTCAGGATGCCGAATCCCACGGGAATCCGGTGCTCGAGGCTGACATCGGTCACGCCGCGGCTGGCTTCGCCGGCCACGTAGTCGAAATGCGGCGTCTCGCCCCGAATGACGCAGCCGATGGCGAGCAGGCCATCATAGCGGTCACCGTCCGCCAGCAGCTTGAGCGCCAGCGGGATTTCGAACGCGCCGGGCACGCGAACGACATCCAGGTCTTCTGCATCGGCGCCGGCCTCGGCCAGCGTCTCCACGGCCGCCTTGAGCAGGCGATCGACAATGAAATCGTTGAACCGGGAGGCAACGATTCCGAATCGGAGCCCCAGGGCGCCGGGATCGCCGGTTATCTCGTTGACTTGCATGGCCATTTGCGCTCGCAGCGTCTATGCGGCCGGTGTCTCGTCGGAAAGATACTCGACCACTTCCAGGCCGAATCCGGAGATGGCGTGCATCTGCTTCGGCGCGCTCAGCACGCGCATGCGCTTGACGCCCAGCGCCCGCAGGATCTGCGCACCGGTTCCGAAGGTCTTCAGTTCGCTGGTGCGGTCGTGCGGGATCACGTTCTCGTCGTGTCCCCGTTCCAGCTCCCTGACGGCGCTCATCAGGTCTCTGGGGTCCTCGTGTTGCCGAAGGATGACGATGACGCCGCAATCCTCCTCGGCGATCAGCTTGATGGTGCTGCGAAGCGGCCAGCCCAGGCGGCTGTCCCGAATCCCCACTACGTCGCTCAGGGTATTCTGAACATGTACCCGCACCAGCGTGGGCGTTCCGGGTTCGGGTTGGCCGCGCACCAGCGCCAGGTGCACCGTGCGATTGATGTGGTCCTCCATGCAAACCAGCCGGAACGGACCGAATTCCGTGTCGATCCCGAAATCGGCGATGGCCTCCACCGTTTCTTCCTTGGCCAGCCGGTAGCTGATGAGATCCGCGATGGTGCCGATCTTGAGGCCGTGGCGCCGGGCGAACCGAAACAGATCGTCGCGTCTGGCCATGGAGCCGTCCTCGTTGAGGATCTCGACGATCATCGCCGCCGGTTCGAATCCCGCCAGACGCACCAGGTCGCAGCCCGCCTCGGTGTGCCCGGCGCGCGTCAGTACGCCGCCCGGCTGCGCCCGGAGCGGAAACACGTGGCCGGGTTGCTGCAGGTCCTCGGGTTTCGCGTCGGGTGCGACTGCCGCCCGAATCGTTCGCGCCCGGTCATGGGCGGAGATTCCCGTCGTGATCCCTTCGGCCGCTTCAATGGACAAAGTGAAGTTCGTCACGTGGCGCCGATCGGTTTCGCTGACCATCAGCGGCAGACGCAGTTGCTCGCAACGTTCCCCGGTCAACGTCAGACAGATCAGTCCGCGGCCGTAGCGCGCCATGAAATTCACGTCGGAGGCGCGTGCCCGGCTGGCGGCCATGATCAGGTCGCCCTCGTTCTCGCGGGCTTCATCGTCCATGATGATGACCATCCTGCCTTCGCACAGGTCGGCGACGATTTCCTCGGTCGCGTTCAGGCCGGCGACCGCTGCTTCCCTGTTGATTGGAATAGCCACGAGATCAGGATTTCCCTTGTCGTCAAATCAGACATCGGCGGCCCGCAACCGTTCCAGGTAGCGAGCGACGATGTCCACCTCAATATTAACAGCCCGTCCGGGCCGGTACTCCGAAAAAATGGTCACGGCGTTCGTATGCGGAACGATGTTGACTTCGAAGGCGTCTGCTTCGACCGCGTTGACGGTCAGACTCACGCCATCCACCGCCACCGACCCCTTGCGGGCGATATAGCGCATCAGCGCCTTGTCGAAGGCGATGCGCACCCCGGTCGAACGTGCCGCGGGTTCTACGGAAACGACGCGCCCGATCCCATCGACGTGCCCGGTGACCAGGTGGCCGTCCACGGAATCGCTCAACCGCAGGGCGCTCTCCAGGTTCACGGGATCGCCCCTGGACAACTCGCCCAGGGTCGTTGCCGACAGGGTTTCAAGCGACACATCCGCCGCAAACCGCTCCTCGCCGCAATCGACCGCGGTCAGGCAGACGCCGTTCACGGCAATGCTGCTGCCGGTTTCCAGCGGCGGGAGCGCAACGCCCCGGATGTCGATGGTCAGGCGCCGGTCTCCGCCGAGATCGGCACTCTCCAGGACTCGGCCTACGCCCCTTACGATTCCGCTAAACACGCCGTTATCCGAAGGTCACTGCCCACCTTGCGCACATCTTGATACTCAAGCCCAATGCGGCCTTCAAGGCTCGCCAGCGGTTCGATGGCGAACATGCCCCGGGCATCGGCGCCCAGCAACTGGGGCGCCAGGTAAATCACCAGTTCGTCGATCAGGCCGGCCTGGAGCAGCGCGCCGTTCAATCGCGCGCCCGCCTCCACCCATACCTCGTTGAACTGCAACTCGCCCAGCCGAGCCATGACCTGCGCCAGGTCGCAGTGCCGCTCACCCGGTACCTTCTCCACCCTGGCGCCTGCCCGCCCGAGCGCTACGGCCGATTCTGGCGCATCGCGGCAGCCGAATACCAGCACGGACCCCGGTAACGCGAGAGTTCTTGCGGTTGGCGGCGTACGCAAACTCGAGTCCACGATGACACGCGCCGGTTGCACGATCGGCAGGTCCCCGGCCGAAAAGCGGGCATCCAGTCCCGGATCGTCCGCGAGCACAGTGCCGATTCCCGTGAGCACGGCGCTTGCGCGTGCCCGCCACCGGTGCACGTCGCGCCGGGCCGCCTCACCGGTAATCCACTGACTGTCGCCATTCGCCAGCGCGGTCCGTCCGTCCAGGCTCGCCGCGAGCTTGCTGCGGACCAGCGGCCTACCCCGGGTCATTCGCGACCTGAAACCGGGATTCAGTGCGGCGGCGGATGCCTCCAGCACGCCGACCGTGACCTCGATTCCGGCCTCGCGGAGACTCTGAGCGCCCGTCCCATCGACTACGGGATTCGGGTCGGTGCCGGCACATACGACCCGGGCCACCCGCGCTTCGATCAACGCATCGGCACAGGGTCCCGTACGGCCGGTGTGGCTACAGGGTTCGAGCGTGACATAGGCAGTGGAGCCGGCGGCGTTTGACCCGGCGCCGGCAATGGCCATTCGTTCGGCGTGGGGACCTCCGGCACGCTCGTGCCAGCCTTCCCCGACAATCCGTCCCGCCTTGACCAGCACGCAGCCGACGCGAGGATTCGGATCCGCGCTGAACAATCCCCGCCGCGCCAGTTGCACGGCGCGGGCCATGTACTCCTGGTCGGACGGTCCGGTCACTGGTCGTCGTCCGGCAGGAGCGACATCTGCTCCCGGTCGATCAGCAGCGGCAGCGACTGCAAACGCTCGACTTCCTCGCGGAAATCGGCAATGTCCTGAAAGCTGCGGTAGACCGATGCATAGCGAACGTAGGCGACCTCGTCGAGGCCGCGCAGTTCCTCCATCACCATGTCGCCGATGACCCGGCCGCTGACTTCCCGCTCGCCGATGGTCTGCAGGCGATGCAGCAGGCGTTCGATGCTCTCTTCCACGGCTTCGCTCTCGATGGGGCGTTTTTCCAGTGCCCGGGCGATCCCGTTGCGGAGCTTGGATTCGTCGAAGGGCTCGCGCCGGCCATCGCGCTTGACGACGCGGGGCATCACCAACACTGCAGACTCGAACGTCGTGTAGCGCTCCCCGCACTTGCGGCACTCCCGGCGGCGGCGCACCTGACGGCCCTCAGCGGCCAGCCGGGAATCGATGACCTTGGTATCCTCGTGATTGCAGAATGGACAATGCACTATCGCGCAGGCTCCCCTTCAAACCGCCCCCTCCCGATAGACGGGGAAACGGCGCGTCAGTTCAAGAACTTCTTCGCGCACCCGTTGCACGACGGCCTCCCTGGCCTGCTCATCGTGCACCACATCCAGGATATCGGCAATCCAGTGGCCGAGTTGCGCCGCATGCTCTTCCATCAGGCCGCGCGTGGTAATTGCCGGCGTACCGATCCTGAGCCCGCTGGTGACCCGCGGCGGCCGGGGGTCGTTGGGTACCGCGTTCCGGTTCACCGTGATGTTGGCCTGGCTCAGGGCATCTTCGGCGGCCTTGCCCGTGATATCGTGGCTGATGAGGTCGACCAGCATCAGGTGGTTGTCGGTGCCCCCGGAGACGATCTTGTAGCCGCGCTCCATCAACGTACCCGCCATGCGGCGGGCATTTGCCAGAACCTGCAACTGGTACGCCCTGAACTCAGGTTGCGCGGCCTCGGCGAGAGCCACCGCCTTGGCGGCGATCACGTGCATCAGCGGCCCGCCCTGGGTGCAGGGAAAGACGTTGAAGTTGATCTTCTTGGTGAGTTCGGGGTTCTCGCGCGCGAGAATCAAGCCGCCCCGCGGGCCACGCAGGGTCTTGTGCGTCGTGGTGGTGGTCACGTCGGCGATGGGCGTCGGATTCGGGTAAATGCCCGCGGCGATGAGTCCGGCCACATGCGCCATGTCGACCAACAGCCAGGCCCCGACCTCGTCGGCGATGTCGCGAAATCGCTGCCAGTCAACGACCCGCGAATAGGCGGAGAACCCGGCGACGATGACCCTCGGCCGGTGCTCGCGGGCGAGCCGGCCGACCTGGTCGTAGTCGATTTCCCCGCTCGCGGGATCGACGCCGTACTGGACGGCCTGGAAAAACCTTCCGGAGAAACTCACTTTCGCCCCGTGCGTCAGATGGCCGCCGTGGGGCAGGCTCATGCCGAGCAAGGTGTCGCCGGGATTCATCATCGCCAGGTAGGCCGCCACATTGGCCTGGGACCCGGAATGGGGCTGCACGTTGGCGAAGTCGGCGCCGAACAGCGACTTCGCCCGCTCGATCGCCAGGCTCTCCGCGACATCGACAAACTCGCAGCCGCCATAATAGCGGCGACCCGGGTAGCCTTCGGCGTACTTGTTGGTCAGCACCGAGCCCTGTGCCGCCAGCACACGGGGGCTCGCGAAATTCTCCGAGCCGATCAGTTCGATGTGTTCTTCCTGGCGCCGGAGTTCGCCCTGAAGGGCCTCGGAGAGTTCCTCATCGAAGCCGTGAATCGTCTCGGTTTCATCGAACATGATCTGCGTCCATCAAGGGTCCAAATGCTGGGGGCGTGCGCATTGTAACGCCAATGGCGGGCGTTTCTCGCAGCGATTCATGCCTCGGGAGACCTGCCCGGCCGGTTCTCGGGAATCATGCGGGCCGTTTCGTGAGTCAGCGATGACGCCCATTCGCGATTACAGAAGTTCCTGCGCCGACCCGGGATCGGCGAATCCTTCCACCAGCCGCGTCCAGGCTCGTGCAAGATTGTCGCGGTTGTAGCCGCCGGCGCCCATACCGAGGATGCGACCGCCGCAGTAGCGGTCCGCGTACTCCCGCAGTCGCGCGGCGGCGTGGCCGTGGGCGTTCTCGCTGTACTGCAGGTGGGTGATCGGATCCCCGGCCAGGGAGTCCGCGCCGCCGACCAGCAGCAGCAACTGCGGTTCCGCGTTTTCGATGTAGGCCTCGACTTCTCTCCAGGCCTCAAGGAACGCGTCGTCGCCCGAACCCGGCGGCATGGGAATGTTCAACTTGGTGCCCTCGGCCGGCCCGCGGCCCGTCTCGCTGCGGGCGCCGGTTCCGGGGTAGAGGAACCGGCCGTCCTCGTGAATATCGGCGAACAGGGCTCTGGGCTCGGTCTCGAATCCGTAGAACACGCCGTCGCCGTGGTGGGCGTCGATGTCCACGTAGGCAACACGGTCAAGGCCGTAAACGTGCATCGCCGTCTCGATGGCGACGCCGGCGTCGTTGAAGACGCAGAAGCCGGCGGCCCGGTCCCGTGCGGCATGGTGAAGTCCGCCGATGGGGATAAAGGCTCGAGTGATGTCTCCCTCCATGATCGCCGTCAATGCCTCGAGCGTTCCGCCGACGGTGTGCGCTGCGGCCTCATAGATCCCCGGGTACGCGGGAGTATCGCCGGCGTCCAGATAGCCATAGCCCAGTTCCGATAACTCCCGGACCCGGTCCACGTAGGCCGCGGTGTGGAAACGCTCGATCTCATCCCGGGTCGCCAGCCGGGACGGGCGCTGAACCGTTTGCGCCGCATACGGCGAACGCGCCAGTTCCGCCATGAACACGTCGTGCCGGTCCGGGCCGAAGGGATGTCCTCCGGGGAAGCCGTACTTCGCCAGTTCCCTGTCGCTGATGACGATAACCTGATCCGCCATGATTACTCCAACCTCCGCCGGCAGCCCGCGACTAACGCCCCGCCCCATGGGGCGGAAGACCGTCTCGCCGAAGACGGCTGATCGGCGGACAAGGTGCACCGCAGGAATTTTGCCACGGGTTGTCAGGCGTCGCCTTCAACCCATCTCCTCGCGTTCACGAACAGTTGCTGCCATGGTGAGTCTTCGCCCCACCCGGGCGGATGCCATGAGAGCTGTACGGTGCGAAATACGCGTTCCGGATGGGGCATCATGATCGTCACGCGGCCGTCCCGGTTGGTGAGTCCCGCGATGCCCCGGGGCGAGCCGTTGGGATTCGCCGGATACTGCCGCGCCGGTTCGCCGCGGTTGTCCACGTAGCGTACGCAGGCGGAATCGCGCTCGCACGCGGCCTGCGCTTCGTCCGACGCGAACTGCGCCCGGCCTTCGCCGTGGGACGTGACGATCGGAATTCGCGAACCCTCCATGCCCGCCAACAACAGCGACGGACTCGACTCGATCCGCACCAGCGACAACCGGGCTTCGAACTGATCCGAGCGGTTGCGAACGAACCGCGGCCAGTGATCGACACCCGGCAGCAGGGACTGCAGCGCCGACAGCATCTGACAACCGTTGCAGACGCCGAAGACGAAGACATCATCGCGGCGGAAGAACGTCTCGAAGGTCTCCCGGACCGAATCGTTGTAGAGGATCGACTTGGCCCAACCCTCGCCCGCGCCGAGCACGTCCCCATAGCAGAAACCGCCGGGCACGGCCATGCCCCGGAATTCGTCCAGACCGACGCGGCCCGAAAAAAGGTCGGTCATGTGCACGTCGTAGCTGTCGAAGCCGGCGCGGTGGAAGGCCGCGGCCATTTCCCGCTGGCTGTTCACCCCCTGCTCGCGGAGGATGGCCACCCTGGGACGCCAGCTACCGGATCGCCGGTTGCCGGGACGCTGCTCCTTGCGGTCCACGAGCGGGAAGGTGAGAACTGCATTGAGGCCCGGATCGTCCTCGTCGTCAAGGGCGTCGTAGGCTTCCTGAGCGCATTCGGGGTTGTCGCGCAGCCGCTGCATGCGGTAGGTCATTTCCGACCAGCGCCGGTGCAGTGCGGTCCGTGCCGAGCGGTACAGGGTTTCCGCGCCCTGCGCCACCACGATATCGCTGTGCCCGGCAACACGAGCGACCACGGCGGCGGTCTCGAGACCGTGATCGGCGAGTTGGGCCTGCACGCGAGCCAGGTCACTGCGCCTGATCTGAATGACGACGCCGGGTTCCTCATTGAACAGGTATCCGAGCGCATCGGCGTCCGCCGGCAGCTCGATTTCCAGCCCGGCCCGGCCCGCAAAGGCCATTTCCGCGAGCGTGGCGAACAACCCCCCATCGGAGCGGTCATGGTAAGCCAGCAGCAGGCCGCGCCGGCGCAGCGCGCGCTGGGCCTCGAAAATCCCGGTCAGCCGCTTCGGCTCGTCCAGATCGGCCGCCGGACCTCCGAATCGCCCGAAACTCATGGCGAGCGCCGACCCGCCCAGCCGCTGCCGGCCGCCGGAGAGATCGATCAGCAGCAGCAGGCTGTCAGCCTCAGTGGTATCCAGTTGGGGGGTCAGCGTTCGCCGCACATCCGTCACCGGCGCAAACGCCGATACGATAAGGGATACGGGGGCGGTGACTGCCCGATCCTCGCCGGCAGCGTGCCACTCCGTGCGCATGGACAGCGAATCCTTGCCCACCGGTACGGCGATACCCAACTCCGGGCACAGTTCCTCTCCCACGGCCCTGACCATCTCGAACAGCGTGTAGTCATCGTCGCCGTGCCCGGCCGCGGCCATCCAGTTCGCCGAAAGCCGCACGTCCGCCAGGCGCTCCACATCGGCCGAGGCGATATTGGTGACCGCCTCGGCGATCGCCAGCCGCGCCGAGGCCGGGCCGTCGTAGATGGCCACCGGGGTCCGCTCGCCCATGGCCATGGCCTCGCCGGTATAGCCCCAGTAACCGGACGTGGTCACCGCCGCATCCGCCACCGGAACCTGCCACGGTCCGACCATCTGGTCCCGGGAGATCTTTCCGCCCACGGTCCGGTCGCCGATGTTGATCAGGAACGACTTGTCGGCCACCGCGGGAAAGGACAACACCCTGTCAACGGCTTCGCCAAGATCGATTCCGTCACGGTCCCAGGGTTCGGGCGCCGGGCGGGCGGGCGACGCCTCCCGGGTCATTTTCGGCGGTTTCCCGAACAGGACTTCCAGCGGCATGGCCACGGGTTCGTTGCCGAATTCCTCATCCACGACCCGCAGGTCGCGCTCCTGCGTCAACTCGCCGATCAACGCATAGGGACAGCGTTCCCGCTCGCAGATCCGCTCGAACGCCTCCACCGCATCGGCGCGCAGCAGCATCACGTAGCGCTCCTGGGATTCGTTGCACCACAGTTCCATGGGGCTCATGCCCGGATCGTCGTTGGGAACGTCCCGCAGCCTGATCACGGCGCCGCACTCGCTCTGGTGGACGATCTCGGGGATGGCGTTGGAGAGACCCCCGGCACCGATGTCGTGTATGGAGAGGACCGGATTGTCCGGGCCCAGCGCCCAGCAGGCATCGATCACTTCCTGGGCACGCCGCTGCATTTCGGGATTGCCGCGCTGCACGGAGGCGAAGTCCAGATCCTCCTTGCCGGCGCCGCTGCCCAGCGAGGAAGCGGCGCCGCCGCCGAGCCCGATCAGCATGGAAGGACCGCCGAGCACCACGACCCGGGATCCCGGCGGCGCCACCAGCTTCTCGACCTGGGAATCGCGGATGTTGCCCAGCCCCCCGGCAATCATGATGGGCTTGTGATAACCCCGCCAGGTGCCTCCGGCGTCCAGCAGGCAGGTCCGGAAATAGCCCGCGATGTTGGGACGGCCGAACTCGTTGTTGAACTGGGCGCCGCCGATGGGCCCTTCCAGCATGATCTCCAGCGGCGACGCGATGCGGCCGGGGCGGCCCGGCTGATCCTGCTCCCAGGGGCGGGCCCAGCCGGGGATGTCCAGGTGGGATACGGTAAATCCGGTCAGGCCGACTTTCGGCGCCGCACCCCTGCCGGTGGCGCCTTCGTCGCGAATTTCTCCGCCCGATCCGGTAGCCGCGCCGGGAAAGGGCGAAATCGCGGTGGGGTGATTATGGGTCTCGACCTTCATGACCAGGTGCGCGGGCTCGACCACCTGCCGGTAGTGGCCGGAGTCGTCACCGGGGATCCACCAAGCGGCAGTGGGCCCCTCCACCACCGCTGCGTTGTCCGCGTAGGCGGACAGCACGCCGTCAGGCGCATTGGCGTGGGTATTCCTGATCATCGCAAACAGCGATTTCGGCGCCGGCTGCCCGTCGATGAGCCAGTCGGCGTTGAACACCTTGTGCCGGCAGTGCTCGGAATTCGCCTGCGCGAACATCATCAGTTCCACGTCCGTTGGGTTGCGGCCCATGGCAGTGAACTGCTCCGCGAGATAGACGATCTCGCCATCGGACAAGGCCATCCCCAGCTCCTGGTTGCAGCGCACAAGCGCCTGCGGACCCTCGCCCAGCACGTCGACCGTGGTCAGCGGTTTCGGGCTGCTCCGGGCGAACAGCGAGGCCTCGCCGGTCGAGTCGGTCACCACGGATTCGGTCATCCGGTCATGGAGTAGCGGTAGCAGCCGCTCGGTTTCCGCGGCGCTCAATTGCCTGCTCAACCGCAACCGGTAGGCTCGCCCCCGTTCCAGCCGTTGCAGCGGCAAGCCGCAAATCCTGGCGATTTCCGTGGCCTTGGAGGCCCACGGCGAAATGGTGCCGATCCGCGGAATCACCACCAGCTCGAAGTCGCCCGCAGGCGGCTCGGCCGGCAGGCCGTAGGTGAGCAGCGCGTCCAGCACGTCCCGCTCCTGTTCCGTCAGCGGGCGTGAACTGAGGGCGAAATGGAGGAAGCTGACGGTGACGCCCGCCACGGCATCCGCGCGAGACTGCAGTTGCCCCTGCAGCTTGTCGAGCCGGAATGCCGTTTCTGCAGCCGGCCCGGGCAATCGCAAAATCGCCTGCGAATCAGTCAATTGGGATCCATCCGATGGGCTGATCCTGGGCCGCGATGTGCAGCGGATACTCGCGGGGCAGGCTCCGGGCCACGGATTCCCGCACCAGTTCCGGGGAATTGTTCTTGCCGCTGAGATGCAGTGCGGCGATCCACTGCAGGCCCGGATGTTCGACGTCGGCCATCAGTTGTGCCGCCTGATCATTGCTCAGGTGCCCCAGCGACGAGGCAATGCGGTCCTTGACATGGGCCGGATAGGGTCCCCGCCGCAGCGAGTCCAAGTCGTGATTGAACTCCACCGCGATCGCGTCGCAGCCCTGCAATCGCTTGCGAATGTGCGGCGTGATGTAACCGGTGTCGGTCAGAACGCCCAGCTTTCTTCCGGCCGCTTCAAATGAAAATTGCGCCGGCTCGCGGGCATCGTGGGGCACGGGGAAGGGTTGGACCCGAATCGAGCCGATCTCCACGGCTTCATCGCTGCGCAGTCGATTTATGTGCGCGAGCCTGCTGACCGCGGGGCTCATCGCCGTTCCGGGCGTCATCCACACGGGGACGTCGTGGCGTGTAGCCAGTGTCGCGACACCCTGTATGTGGTCGGAGTGCTCATGGGTCACGAGCAGAGCCGACACGTCGGCAGGGCCGCAATCCAGCATGGCCATCCTGGTTTCCGCCGCCCTGAGGCTCAGACCGCAGTCCACCATGAGCAGCGTCGAGCCGAAGTTGACGAGAATGGCGTTGCCCCGGCTACCGCTGCCCAGGGAGGCGAATCGCATCGTCACCGGCCAGCGCCCGTAACCATCAGCTAGCCATCCCCCGATCCTCCCTGACCGCCTTCGCCTTTCGGCGCGTAGTACGGCATGGGGAACTGAGCGACGTTGCTGCCTTCGGCGTCCGTGATCTTGCTCACGCCCTGCTTGTCCACCTCGTCGACGCGCAACACCGAGTGCATCGGTAGATAGGTACGCGCTACGCCTTCGAACTCGTCCTTGATACGCTCCTCGGAGGGGTCGACCACCACGCCCGAGCGAGTATCGAAGACCAGTTTCTCCACCTCCACGAAGCCGAACAGCCCACCGTGACTGACATTGCGGGCGTAGATCTCGTAGACCTTCCCCTGATTCATGAAGATGACCTTGTAGATCGGTTTGGCAGCCATGAATCGGTGTCGGGGAAGCGCGTCTCTCAGGGTCGAAAGCGGGTGTGAGCTTAGCACAAGTTCAGGGCAGGTTTATGCCATTCGAGATCGCGTTGACGGGCACCGGACTGCGACGGTCGCCGGCAGCCCTGGAACCGTCGCCGGTAACCCCGCTAGCGTCGTAGATAATGGAATGAACCTGCTCCGCTCCTGTGGCGGACTACTCGCCCAGGACCTTGCCGGGATTCATGATGCCCTTAGGGTCCAGGGCTGTCTTGAGCGCGCGCATGGTGCTTAGCGCCACGGGTGAGGCGTACCGTTCCAGTTCACCGCGTTTCAGCACGCCGATCCCGTGCTCGGCGCTGAAACTACCGCCCATCCGCACGGCCAGATCGTGCAGGTCCGCGGTCATCGCGCCCGCCGGGCCGGCCGTGAAGTCGGCCAGAGTGGCGCCCGGCGGAGGCCGCAGGTTGAAGTGCAGATTGCCGTCTCCCAGGTGGCCAAATACCGACAGCCGGCAGGGTCCCAGGGCTTCCAGGCAGTGCTGCGCCTCGTCGATGAATCGGGGAACGGCGGAGACGCGCACGGAAATATCGTGCTTGACGGAGCCGCCGGAGTGGCGCTCGGCTTCGGGGATGCACTCCCGCAATCGCCACAGGCCGTCGCGCTGCCGACCGCTGCCGGCCAGCACGCCGTCCACGATGTCGCCCTTCGCCATTCCGGCTTCGAACGCTGCCTCCACGGTTTGCCGCAGCCGCTGCCCGGACTCGCCCCCGGCGACTTCGACCAACAGGTAGTGCGGCCACGGGCGATCCAGCGGGTCCCGGGTACCGGCCACGAATTCGAGCACCAGTTCCAACGAATCTCGTGAGATGTACTCGGCCGAAACGACCCGCTCACCACTGTCCCGCTGCAATTGCCGCAGCACCCTGCAGGCTGCCGCGGGAGTGGGCACGGCGAACCAGACCGTCTGCCGGCACTTCGGTAAGGGAACCAGCTTGAGCACTGCCGCGGTGATGACCCCCAACGTGCCTTCCGCCCCCAGGAACAGCGACTTGAGATCGTAACCGGTATTGTCCTTGCGCAGTCCCTTCAACCCGGACAGGGTTTCGCCGCTCGGCAGTACGGCTTCAATGCCTAGAACCAAGTCCCGCGCGTTTCCGTATCTCAGCACGGCGACACCGCCGGCGTTGGTCGAAAGCACACCGCCGATCTGGCAAGAACCTTCCGATCCCATGCTGAGCGGAAACATCAACCCATGCTCCTCCGCTGCCGTATGCACCAATGAAAGCACGGCCCCCGCTTCCACGGTCATGGTCTGATTGACGGGGTCGACCTCGCGGATACGATTCATGCGCGAAAGGCTCAGCAGGATCTGCCGATCCCCGTCGAACGGAGTTGCTCCGCCGCAATAGCCGGTATTGCCGCCCTGGGGCACGACACCGATTCCGGCGCCTGCGCAGAGTTCCACGACCCTGGCACATTCCCGCGTCGTGCCCGGTCGAACCACCATCGCGGCCCGGCCGCGATAGAGCCCGCGTTCGTCCCGCAGCAAGGGAGCCGCCGCCTCAGCCGGCTTAACGCCCTGCTCACCGACCGCGCCAGCGATCTGTCTCAGTGCCTCGGCAATCGTGTTGTTCCTGTCGTCCATAACCTGCACAGAGCCGCCTGCCGCCCCAGGATTGCTGCGATGGTATCAAGTGCAGGGGAACACGTCGGTCCGGTGAGCGTTGCCGCTGGGGAAACTTGCTGATAGATTCGCCTGCGGAGGGATGCCGGAGTGGTCGAACGGGCTTGACTCGAAATCAAGTGACGGGTTTACCCGTCCGTGGGTTCGAATCCCACTCCCTCCGCCACCTATCAACGGGTCCTTGACGGCGAGTTTCGGTCTGATCGGGCCGTGGACATTACCAGTTTGGCGCCTTCTCAACCGCGTCGCGGGACGCGACCAGCATGTTGATAGATAACTGCTCAGCCGGTACCGAGGCTGACTGGGGACTCGGACGCGTTGTATCGAGGCTATCGAGTCCGAACACACTTGCGAGTTTTCACCAATATAGGTATTTTCAACGAACGATGAAAATACACAATATGGTGAAAGACTCGGAGAATCACTCGGAGGTTCGCGCCCTCAATGCGGTTCGCGACCTGCTACGTGACGTGCCTGCGGCGGAAGTTGAATCGGTCGTACATGAACCCTTCGTCGGAAGTATCTACCGATTCGATGGGCTCATCCAATTGAGCCATCCCAGTGGACGCTATGCTGTCGTCGTCGAGGTAAAGCGGAACGGAGCCCCCCGCTTTGTCCGCTCTGGAGTCCTTCAGCTACAGAGCTACGTAGCGCAATTGCGCAGCTCTGCTCAAGCAAACGGCGGCCTACGCTTCATCCCAATGCTTGTCAGCCCCTACCTGTCTCCGCAGTCGCGCGCCATCTGCACCGACCACGATATCGCCTACCTCGATCTTGTCGGGAATGCCCGGCTCGCATTCGGCACCGTTTACATTGAGCGCGCCGTCGCAGACCAGCCCAAATCCGAAGCCCGCGCGCTGCGCTCCATCTTTTCTCCAAGGGCTGCGGCCATCTTGCGCGTCCTGCTGCGCGACCCAGGCCGAGCATGGCGCGTTACCGATCTGGCCAAACAGGCCAATGCGAGCCTTGGTCATGTAAGCAATGTCCGAAAGGCTCTGTTGGACCGGGAATGGCTGGAGGTCCAGGATGACGGCGCCGTTCTCGTCCAACCGGATGCTCTGCTGAAGTGCTGGCGCCGGAGCTACCGCCACCCGGCCGGCCGTTCCATTACGGGATACACCCATCTCCGTGGAGGGCAGCTTGACGAACGGCTGCGAGGCAATCTCAACCCAAACCCTGAGTACCCGCGTGCGATCTACTCGCTGAACTCCGCTGCGCAGTGGCTTGCGCCCTTTGGCCGAATTGGCACCCATTCGTTCTATGCCGACGAACACGGTGCAGATCTGCTGAAGGAGCGGTTGAAGCTCGCGCCGGCTGCACGTGGAGCGAATGTGGTCCTACGCATCCCGACAGACGAGAGCTTGTTCGATGACGCAAGCGAACCCGACCGCAATGTATTCTGCACCAGCCCGATCGTGACCTATCTCGATCTGTGGGTCGGAAATGAGCGCCAACGGGAAGCGGCGGAGCACTTGGCCGAGAAGTTCTTGCCATGGCTGAACTAGAGCCGCAGTATGCGTCCGACTACGACGACCGCACCACGGTCGCGGCTGATGACGGAGGATGCCTGACATGGCCACTATGACCATCCGGATTCCCGATGCCCATCGCGACCGCCTGGCCGCGATGGCCGCGCGGCGCGGCCTGAGCATGAACAAACTGATCGAGGAGATCTCCACTCGCGCTCTGGCCGAACACGACACCGAAATGCGATTCCGGTTGAGGGCTGCCCGCGGCGACCCGACGCTCGGACTGAAAGTGCTCGACGACCTGGACCGCCGTCATTCCATGGCCGACGGATAAGCATCATGGATTGACCTGCCCTGACCTCAGGCACCGTGGGTTATGTCTTAAGGTAGGGACCTTGGCACAGACTCTGGACCCCGTCAGTCGATGTGGCGGGCCACGTCCATTCGATCATGCAGGATACGCATGATCGATATTGTCTCTCCGGTTGACTGGAAGAAAATCACGTGGCGGCTTTCACGAACGCTGAAGAGACCTTCCCTGATGTCGCTTCGGTCCATCCAGAGTGCTTCATTCTTGCTCAACCAGACCATCCTCAGGATCAGGCTGTCGATGTAGCGATCCGCCTGCGCCTGATTCCACTGCTCGCTGGTGTAGCGCCATATGCTGTCCAAGTCGGCACGCGCTGGCGCTGAAAGACGCCATTTCACCGATTATGGAGACCGCGGCCGGCGGACTTGATTTCATCGGCTGCATTCAGCAATTCGTTTTGATCCAGTTCGATGAAGTCTCCCCGGCGCAATGCGTCCAGTCCCGCATCAATCTCCGAGCGGAGTCGGGACAGTTTGATAGCCTCCAGTTCTTCGTACTCTTCGGTGGAAAGCACTACGACCACCGGCCGCCCGTGTTTTTTGATCGTCACCGGTTCTCGGCGCGCGATGTCCAGGAGCTCGCCGAAGTGACTTTTTGCTGAATTTGCCGACATTGTGGTCATCGCGATACGCTCGACATTTCGCCTAATTCGTTCGATTCGCCTATTTTGCTCGATGTTCGACCTTGGCACAAGCCGATGGCAGGCGCCGATCACAGCCTTTTCCGAACCAGTGCCCGCGCCTTGCTGCCAATGGGAAACAGCCGGTAAACCGCGTTCATTATCGGCTTGTTCGAATAGGTTTGCCAGATGAGGAGTTCGAAGCCCGTTTCGCGGAGCAGGTACTCGAATGACCGGCGACAGTACTCGTTGCAGTGTCCGGGTCGCCAGTCCGCGGCGTATTTCCCGCGCTGCAACCCCCAATTCTTGCGGACGCGCTTGACCGCGTAGTTCAGCGAACGCGTATTCGGAAATTCCAGCAGCGCCAGGCCATCGTCCTTCAGCAGGTTGGCGATCCTGCGCATCGCCAGGATGGGATCTGGCAAGTGCTCGAGGACATGACGCAGCACGACAATGTCGTACTCGTTGTTGTCGGGATTATCGTATTCGAGGAAGTCGGCGGCGATGACCTCGATGCCCTGGTCTTCGACGATGTCGCGCGCGGCCTTCTCCGTCAATTCCATCCCGCGCACCTGCCAGCCTTCCCTGCGCGCCTGGTACAACAGACCGCCGTTACCGCAACCGATGTCCATGATGGATCCCGGTTTGCCGGCGTGCCGGCGCAGGAATGACCAGCTTGCCCGGATGGCCTTGTTGGTCTTGTGATTTACCTCCTCCGGGCTGACATAGGACTCGACGTATTGTGCCTGGTCCATGCCGCAGTCGAGGTCGTAGTTCCACAGGCTGCAGCGCCCGCAGCGGTAGTAGAGGAGATCGCGGTTACGCCCTTCCCGCATCCACAGATCGAGTTCGTTGCTTCCGCACAGCCGGCATGCGTGCAACATGGATGGACGCCCGCTATCCGTCAGATTGATGGCACGACATGTGGCGAACACACGCCAGCGCCAGAGGGCCGTCGGTTCGGGAAGACTTCAATCCTGCTCGCCGACCGCTTCCTCCAGCGCCGTTTCGGCCGCGTCGAACATCTGTGCAAGCACTCGTCGGTGCTGTTGCTTCAGTTGTTCGACCTGGCGCCAGAGTACGTCCGTGATTTCCTTCATCGCCTTGTCACGCGTTTCGGGAGAAAGCGTGGTGTCGTTCTTGAATTCGTATTTCTCGACCGTGAACTCGGCAATGTCCGAGATGTTGTCGCCGACGATGTTGAAATCGACCGCGTACCTCACGGTCAGGATTTTTTCTCCGACCTCATTGTTGGCCATTTCAGTTTCTCCAGCGCGAGGTTTCGCGACTGCCGTCACGCCTTGTCGAGTAGTCTCTCGATGCGCGATTGCGGCGAACCGAAAGTTCGACAGGCAAAAGCTCGCCGCCGACCTGGACCCCTGCCGACTAACCGCCGACAGCGGCCAGGGCGTCCGCCTGTGAAGAGTGGGTGGAAATGATCTGGTCGAATCCGCTGATCTGGAAAATTTCCGCGATGGGCTCGGAAAGCGAGCAGAGCGCAAACTTGACGTTCCGCTTGCCCAGGGTCTTGGCAATAAGCAGGATCGCACGCAAACCGGCACTGCTGATATAGGAGAGATCTTCGCAATCGATGATGACAGCGCCTTCGCAATCCCGGATGGCGGTTTGCACGGCAGCTTCGAAATCCCTCGCGTTGGCGCCATCGATGCGGCCCGCGGCCCTGGCGATCAGCGCACCGTCCCTGTTTTCCGTGGAAATTTCCATCTAACCAAGATTCCAGAATGGTTCAACAGCCGCGGAGTATACCAATTACCACTTGCAGAACAATGACGATTTCGGTAATTCGATCCCGATTTGGGGTCTTGCCCGGATTCGACTTCAAATGCAGGCCCGACCCACCTTGGCGTGACCGCAGGCTCTCTCCGCAAAGAGCATGGGTTCGCGGACAAACACGAGCTGCTAGCCGGACTCGTCGGCAGCCCCGCACTGCCAGCAGGCGGCGAACTGGCCTTCATTGCTCTCGCCGCATCGCCGGCATCGCCAGGGCCCGCGCGGCGCGGCGGTTTGCTCCATGTCCCTGATCAGCGCCTGCGCGCGGGCAAGATCGCCGTCCCTGACCACCCAGAGTTCCGGGAGACATTCCAGAAACGGAATTTCGCCCAGGCCGCCGGAGAGTTGTTCGTTCCTGACCAGGCAGGCGATTCCGGACTGCTCGAGCAGGTTCCGCACGTGGCCCACATGGGCCAGGGATTCATGGGAGATCAATCGTTTCATGGCAGGAGGATCAGGGCCTCAGGCCGGTCAGAAACTCGCCCGGACTGCCGCCGCGCTCCAGGACTTCCACCAACGCGGAGCCGACGACGACGCCGTCTGCGTGGCGGGCAATGCGTTGTACCTGCTCCCGGGAGCGGACGCCGAATCCCGCGCAGACGGGTACGCGCGACTGTTCCGCGACCGTACGGAGATAGCCAGCGAGTTCGGTGGGCAGATCGACCTCGCCACCGGTGATGCCAGTGCGCGTGACTGCATACACGAATCCCTGGCTCTGTCCGCATAGCTCGGTCAGGCGCTCGGCGGGCGTTGCCGGGGTCACGAGTTGCACGAGCGCCAGTCCCTCCGGTTCCAGGCACGCCCTGAACGGCGCGCTTTCCTCGAGGGGAAGATCGGGGACGATGAAGCCGCTCACGCCGGCCTCGCGGGCACGGGCGGCGAGCCTGTCGTAACCGAACGCGAGCAACGGATTCAGGTAGCTCATCAACAGCAGCGGGGCCGCCGGCGGCGAGCTTCGGCCGGCCAGCCGGTCCAGGATCCACCGCAGGCTCACGCCGTTCTCGATGGCCGCGTGGCTGGAGCGCTGGATGGTCACGCCATCCGCCATGGGATCGGTGAAGGGAACCCCGATCTCCACGGCATCCGCCGCGGCCTCGACCTGCGACAGCACCTCCAGAAAGCTGTCCGCGGTGGGATAGCCGGCGGTCAGGAAGGCGACCAGGGCGGGACCGTCGGCGGATTCCAGTGCCTGCTGGATCGCTTCATGAGGCGACATGGACCGTCTCCTCTACCGCAGCGGATGCGACCGGATAGCGGCGCAGGATGGGCATGTCCTTGTCGCCGCGGCCCGACAGGCCGATCAGGATTCTCGCACCCGGATTCCCGGCAGCCCAGCGGCGGGCGCCCACGATGGCGTGGGCGCTCTCCAGCGCGGGAAGAATTCCCTCGGCGGCACAGCACTCGGCAACCGCATCCAGCGCCTCTTCGTCGCTGGCAGTCACGTAGTCCACCCGGCCGATCATCTGCAGCAGCGAGTGTTCCGGCCCCACGCCCGGATAGTCCAGCCCGGCCGATACGGAATGAGTCTCCTGTATCTGGCCATCGTCGTCGTACAGCAGCATGGAATGGGCGCCGTGCAGCACGCCGGGCCGGCCGCCGCTCAGGGTCGCCGAATTGTCGCCCAGCGCCCCGCCCCGCCCGCCGGCTTCCACGCCGACCAGCGCCACGTCTTCGTCCCCGATGAATTCGTGGAACAGCCCGATGGCGTTGGAGCCGCCGCCGACGCAGGCAAATACGGCATCCGGCATTCCCGCGCGCGCCTTGAGCTGAGCCTTCGCCTCCCTGCCGATCACTGACTGAAGCTCGCGAACCAGGTAGGGGTATGGATGCGGGCCGACGGCGGACCCCAGCAGGTAGTAGGTGCCCATCGGATCCGTGACCCAGTCCCGAATCGCTTCGTCGACGGCGGCCCGCAGGGTTCGATCACCTGAGGTGACCGGGACCACCGTGGCGCCCAGGCGATTCATGCGGTCCACGTTGGGGGCCTGACGCTCCACATCCACCTCACCCATGTAGACCACGCACGGCAGGCCCAGCCGGGCACAGGCGGCCGCCGCCGCCACGCCATGCTGCCCCGCCCCGGTCTCGGCGACGATCCGCTCGGCGCCGATCGCCTGGGCCAGCAGGCCCTGGCCGATGGCGTTGTTGATCTTGTGGGCCCCGGTGTGCGTGAGGTCCTCGCGTTTCAGCCAGACTTCCGCGCCCCACCGGGCCGACAGCCCCGCTGCGCGCGTCAGCGACGTCGGCCGCCCCGCCCAGTCCTGCAACTCCTCGTTCAGACGCTGTTGAAACGCCTCGTCCGGCAGCAGCCGGTAGACGCCCTCGGTCAACCGGTGCACTGCCGGCATGAGCGTTTCGGGCACGTAACAGCCGCCAAAGGGCCCGAACCGGCCCCTGGCGTCAGGGAGCCTGCCTTCGACGAGATCACGTAGCAGACGGGCGTTTTCAGCCGCCCTCGACGGGGCTGTCGGACTAGTGGACATGAGCCTGTTCTCTCGCTGCAGCCCGCACGCGGGCGATGAATTCTCTAATCTTCCCGGGGTCCTTGACGCCGCGTTCGCGTTCCACCCCGCTGGACACGTCCACTCCCCACGGCTGAACCGCTTCAATGGCCTCAATGACGTTGTCGCAGTCCAGACCACCCGCGAGTATCACGCGCGTGCGGGCGGCAACGCGGGCGGCTCCCGGCCAATCGGCCCGTTCGCCATGGCCGCTTTGCGCGCCCTCGAAAAGGATCCGGGCCGGCCACCGCGCGTCTGTCGGTCCGGTGTTGCGGTAGACCGGCAGGGGCTCGCAATTCAGCCGTCCCAGGACGGCGAAATCCTCCGCATCGGTTTGCAGCCAATCGGGCTCGAATACGTCCCTGACCTGCGCCCAGTCGGCGGCGTCGGGATGACGCATCACCGCGACTCGAATGACCTGCTCTCCGAGGTTACCGCAAAGGTCGCGCGCCTTCTCCGGCGTTACCTGCCGGGGCGAACTGGCGAACACGAATCCCAGCGCGTCGGCACCGGCGGCGACGGCAACCGAAACGTCTTCGGGCGCGCTCAGGCCGCAGATCTTTATGAACACGGCTTGCTCCCAACTGCCTGCGCCCCGGCCGCCGCCATCGCTGCCAGCTCCTTCGAGGCATCAGCGGCTCGCATCAGCGCCGAGCCGACCAACGCGGCACGGTAGCCCAGCGACGCTACCGCGACGATATCGTCGGCGTCCTCAATCCCGCTTTCCGCCACCGCGGGCAGGTGAGGCGGCAGGTACGGCGCCAGTTGGCGGAAACGATCGCGGTTGACCGCAAGATTCCGCAGGTCCCGGCAATTGACCCCGCAGAGCAGAGGCGGAGAGTTGTCCGGCGCAGAACCGCCCGACGGTGCGCCGATCCCGCCGATGCGATCCAGATCGGCTTCATCGAAGCCCTCCAGCAGGACGAACAGCCCGCACTGCGCTGCACAGGCCACCAGTTCCCCGACCTCTGTGTCACTCAGCATGGTGACGATCACCAGCACGCCACCGGCGCCCGCTGCCCGCGCCTCCAGGACCTGGTACGGGTCGGTGAGGAAGTCCTTGCGCATGGCGGGAATCCGGTATGCCGTCAAGGGCCCGGCTGCGTTGCGCAGATCATCCAGGCTGCCGCGAAATTCTTCCGGCTCGGTCAGCACCGAAACGGCCGCGGCGCCGCCGGCTCCATAGGCACGGACTTGCGCATCGCCGTCGAAATCCTGCGCTGCCAGCGATCCTTCGGCGGGCGAGCGGTACTTGAGTTCCGCAATCATGCCGAACTCCCCCAGCCTCAGCGGTGGCGGAGCCGGCGTAGCCAGTGCCCGTGCCAGCAGCGCCCCCTCGGACTCCCTCCTGCGGGCTTCGCGGGCCCGTGCACGGCTGCTGCTTGCCATCCTTCCGAGGAAGGATTCGCCGGGGGATTTCTGTACCGCCGCCATCATCGTCAATCCACGCCGGCCACAAACGCCTGAAGCCTGTCCACGAAGCTACGCCCGCCGCCTTCCTGGAGGACGGTGCGGGCACGCCGAACAGCGCTACCGGCGTCGGGTGCCTCGCCGGTTACTTCCAGTGCAAGCGCTGCACCAATAACCAGGGCATCCCGGTGCGCCTGGGTGTCGCCGCCACACAGCGCGTCACGCAGCCGAGAGGCATTTTCCTCCGGCTCTCCTCCCTTGAGCGCATCTTCCGTACATCGGGAAAGACCGTAGTCGGCGGGGTCGCGCACCTCCCGGACCACCGAACCGGGCCGCACATCGAAACAGACAAAGGGTCCCAACGGAGTCGGTTCGTCCCAGCCGCAGGCGCCGTGGACCACAAAACTGCGCGTCGCTTCCATCCCGGAAAGCGTCTCGGCCATAAGTTCCGCCATGGGCTCGCTGAACGCGCCGATGACATTGAAGGGCGGCCGTGCCGGATTGGTCAGCGGCCCGAGGATATTGAACAGGGTGCGCACGCCCATGGCCGCGCGTACCGGCCCGATGTGGCGCATCGCCGGATGATGATTGGGGGCGAACAGGAAGGTGAAGCCGGTGTCCCGCAGGCAGGCGCCGATCTGCCGATCCACAAGCGGCACGGGCAGGCCCAGCGCCATCAAGGCGTCGGCGCTGCCGGAGCGGCTGGAGATGGACCGATTGCCGTGCTTGACCACCTGCGCGCCGCAGGCCGCCGCCAGCAGCGCGCTGCCCGTCGACAGGTTGAGACTGGCTGAGCCGTCGCCGCCGGTGCCGACGACATCCACAAAGGCGCCTCCAGATGGAATGTCCGGACTGACCGCCAGGTCGCGCATGGCCCGGGCCGCTCCCCTGATCTCGGCTGCGACCTCGCCCTTCGCCCTGAGCGCCGCCAGCAGCCCACCCGCCAGTGGCGCCGGCAACTCGCCGGTACCCATGGCATGCAGCATCGACTCCGACTCCTCCTCGGTGAGGTGGGTACCCGCAAGTACCCTCTCCAGCCATGCCACCGCTTGCGAACTCATGGTCTGCCTCCGGGGGATTCGGTTTCGGCGGACCCGGTCTTCAGGAAGTTTGCGAGAAGTTCCGGGCCGTGCGGGGTCAGAACGCTCTCCGGATGATACTGCACACCGACCACCTGAAGACTCCTGTGGCGTACACCCATGATCTCGCCGTCCTCGGTCTGTGCCGTGACCTCGAGAACGTCCGGTACACGGTTTCGGCGCGCCGCGAGGGAATGGTAGCGGCCGGCTTCAAAGGGATTCGGAAGGCCATGGTAGATATCCGTGCCGTCGTGGCTGATCTGCGATGTCTTGCCGTGCATCAGGCTGCCCGCGGAGACAATCTCGCCGCCGAAGTGCTCCACGATGCACTGGTGCCCGAGGCAAACGCCGAGGATGGGTATCCTGCCGGCAAAATGCTCGATCATCGCAAGCGATACGCCGGCATCGGAGGGCCGGCCGGGACCCGGTGAAATGACCAGGTGCGTGGGCTCGCAGGACTCGGCGGTTTCGGCATCGATGGCGTCGTTGCGGTAGACGGTGACATCCGCATCCAGCACGAGAAACGCCTGCACCAGGTTGTAGGTGAAGGAGTCGTAGTTGTCGATCAACAGCAACCGCACGCTCACAATCCTTCCTCCGCAATTTCCATCGCCCGGCGGAGAATGGCGCTCTTGGCCATCACCTCATGGTGCTCGAACTCGGGGTCGCTGTCGGCAACGATACCCGCCCCCGCCTGAAAGCTGTACTTGTCGTCATGAAACACCAGCGTGCGGATGGCGATGGCCTGGTCCATATTGCCGTTCTTCGAAAGGTAGCCTACGGAACCCCCGTAGAACCCCCTGGCAACCGGCTCCAGTTCCGCGATCAACTCCATGGCACGTACCTTGGGCGCACCCACCAGCGTGCCCGCGGGAAACGTTGCCGCGAACAGGTCCAACGCGTCGTGCTCGGGCTTCAGCGTACCGCGGACACCGCTGACAATGTGCATGACGTGACTGTAGCGCTCGATCTTGCGGTACGGGTTCACGTGGACGGTACCGCGTTCGGCGACCCGACCCAGGTCGTTTCTCGCCAGGTCCACCAGCATGACGTGCTCGGCGTTCTCCTTCGGGTCCGCGAGCAGTTCCGCCTCCAGATCCGCATCCTCCCGCCTGGAAGTGCCTCTCGGCCGCGTGCCCGCGATGGGCCTGAGCGAAGCCTGTCCCCGATCGAGCTTCACCAGCGCTTCGGGGGACGCACCCGCCACCTTGAGGGATCCCGACTCGAAGAAGAACATGTAGGGAGAGGGGTTCAACAGCCGCAACGCCCGGTAGCACGAGAAGGGATCCAGATTGCCGGTGCCGGAGAATCGCACCGACATCACGATCTGGTAGATGTCGCCGGCCGCGATATGCCCCTTGCAGCGACGCACTGCGTCCATGAAATCGGCCTTTTCGTAGCTCGCCGCTGCCGGCGAGAACCCGCGGCGAGGAGTTCCTGCGGCCCGGCGGACGCCAATGCCGCCACGCAACGCGTGAATGACCTCCCGGCGAAGATGCCGGCGTTCCACCTCGGAACCGGAGTGCAGCAGCGCAACCCGCCGGGTGAGGTGATCGAACACCAGCAGGGACCGGGGCACGACCAGCGCAGCCTGGGGCAGCCCCGGCAGCTCGGCCCGGTTGGGCGGCAACCGCTCGAAGTAGCGCACCACGTCGTAGCCAAATGCTCCCACGAGTCCCCCCGTATACGGCAGGCCATCGATCCTCGGCAGCAGTTCCGGGGCGATTTTCATCATCCGGCGCAGCACCCCCATCCATTCGTCGGCCGTCGAGGGCCGCGGCACCTGGGAGCCGCCGACCAGCAACCGGTCGGGGTACAGTTCAAGGGCCGGCCCCGGGCCGAAACCGAGAAACGAGTAACGGGCGAGGCGCTCGCCTCCCTCGACACTCTCCAGCAGAAAACGGGGCTCGAAGTCCTTGAGCTTGAGCCAGGCCGATACCGGTGTATCGAGATCCGCCGCAATATCGAACGGTGGTTGCATCGGACTTTCCTGTGATCTCCAAAAAAAAACCCATCCCCGAAAACACGAGATGGGTTTGCATGACTGAAACGGACGCTTGGGTCGAATTACGCGCGCACTACCCTCTCACTGGCGTCCTCGCCACCAGCGCAGCAGACGTGCAGCTTGGCCCATGGGTCCGTTCATGGCGCGAGAGTATGTGCCGTTCGCCCCAGAGGGTCAAGCGCTGTAGGAAAAGCCTGCTGAGAGAAAAACCGAAACATGTAATCGTGTGTACCCGATGGGCTATCCGGCAATGTGGGCGACACACCATGGGCAGCGCCCTAACAAACTCTTTCGGCTTGCGTCACGCCACAAGGCGATAGGATCCGGGTATTGTCCCATCGATACGCATTTGGCCCCTGGTGTTCGCCGCGGCCACGCACTTGGCGCTGATCTCCTCCACCTTCGCATCGTCAACCCGGCCTAGTCCCAACTTGATTGTCGCGTAGATGCGGATCAGTGCTTCCGCTGAACCGTCCATTGTCGTTTCGTCGCGTTCCCAGCGTGAAACGGTGAGCCGCTCCCTGTGAAGCAGTAAACCGAGTTGCGCCTGCGTCATGCCCATTTCCGAACGCAGGAACCGCAATTCGGCACCGGTCAAAGCACCTACGGATTCAACAAGGTATCGGGAAATCAAACGATGCAATCCGTTCGGATTGGAAATGCGGACTGTCTCCTCGCCATCGTCGTCGATCTGGCGAGTACCCTGAATCCACACGTTGGGCAGACCGCATTCCGTGTAGTGATAGGCCTCAGCTTTGGCATTCATCTAACGTCTTTCCACATGACAGTGACCACCTTGACGGCAGGATTGCGCGGATCCGGAATAACGACCAAACAGATTTCCCTGGTACCTGAATTGGGGGATTTCCCGCAGATCTTGTATTTGCAGTAACCCGGTCGCGTGGACTCGCTTGGCTCTTCGTCGATATGACCCGTTGCAAGAATGTACATTATGTCGGAGACGATGATACCTCTCTCCTCCATACGCTGCTTTGCATGGCGGGTATAAGCCAGCTCGAATTCGTCGATTCCGGGGACGGCATAGGCATGTATACGCCTTTCGGCTTCCGCGCTATCCCTACAATTCCTATCTCTCGGCACCATGTATCGAAATGATACATTTCATACGCCCGTACAGAATCGGTTGAATCTGGCTATTGCGTCGAGATTCAATCCGTGCCTCCCGCACGGAAAGTGATGCTTGGAGCACGAAACAGGCTATATGCAGTATTGGCCAGATAGCATTGATAACTGACAGTTGCCTACCGTAACCACGCATGGAAGAAGAAAATCAGAACTAGATTTTGCTCGACCGCCGCCGCCCCAGAAATTGTGGCCAACGTACCGGGCCTGAAATCAAATGCGTCACGGCACCGCCCTCGCCCCCAACTACTCCTGCCGGCCCTCAAATCGCGCGTCGCTAAGCCGCCAGTACGCGTCCGTGCCTTCTAGCCCATCCGCGTAGTCGAACGCATAATTGCCGTGCACATCCCTCGCCCTGCCATCCGAACCCGCCTCCAGCAACAACGTTACGATTTCAGCATCCGACTCCTGCGCAGCAACGTGCAGCGCCGTCCTTCCATCTTCACCCCGTGCTTCCAATGAAACGCCTGATGCAACCAGTAATTCGGCGGCTTCTGCCGCGCCGCCATATGCGGCGCGATGAAGGGGCGTCCACCCATAAGTTGTCCGCGCATTCACGTTTGCGCCGGCATCCACCAAGACCTTAACCACGTCCGCGTGCCCGAAAAACGCTGCTCGATGCATCGGGGTGAATCCATACGACGAGACCCGCAATTCCAAGTCTGCACCCAGTTCAATCAACGCACTGACTTGATTTGCATCGCCCAGGAAAACCGCACCATGAAGTTCTTCGTTAAGTCGCAGGTCGCCTTGCCCGACACCAGTCACTGGAGCAATCAGGAGCAATCCCAACGATATTCTCTTGAACATGATCAGTGCCTAATCTCCGACTCTGCGTAGTCTGATCGCCGACAGTTCACAGCCGAGTCAAACCAATTTCTCAGTACGCGCGCCGGCCTTCGCCCCCAAAGTCGCGCAATCGTCCGCCGAGTAAGTGTCGAATGTCCGCTGCATCACAAATCGTAGAGCAAGGGCAGCACGATGGAATAGCCGGCCCACATCAGGAACATCAGGGGGAGGCCGGCGCGGACGAAGTCGGTGGCCTTGTAGCCGCCGGCGGACATCAGGAGGATGTTTGTCTTGTAGCCGTAGGGCGTTACGTAGCTCATGTTGGCGCCGAAGATGACCGCCAGCACGAACGGCTCCGGCGATGCCCCCAGTTCGTTGGCGATCTGGATCGCCACGGGTGCGCCGATGACCCCGGTGGCGTTGTTTGAAATGATATTGGTCAGAATGGCCATTACCAGCATCAGGCAACTCAGAATCAGGGGAGTGGGGAGCCCTTCAACCAGTTGCACGAGCACCTGGGCAAGATACAGCGCTCCGTCCGTCTCGATCATCGCCACCCCGAGGGCAAGGCTGGCCACGATGATCATGATAACTGTCGGGGAGAGCGCACCCGAGGCGTCGCCCCAGCGCAGGCAACGGCTCCCCAGCATGAGCCCCACGCCCGCGACCGCGGCAGCCTCGATGGGCAGCATTCCGGTGGCGGCGGCAAGGATGACCAGCGCCATGATGAGCATGGCCCGCGGCGCCCGATGGGTCCGCGGCAGGTCGGTGGTACCGTCGAGCACCAGCGCCGTCCCGGAGCGTTTCAGTTGCGACAACTGGCCCGCCGTGCCCTGCACGAGCAACACGTCGCCCGATCGCAATGACACCGAGCCGATATCGCTTACGAACTCCTCCAGATCCGGGTCCCGCGCCCGATGCAGCGCCAGCGGCAGCAGTCCCGTGCGTTGGGCAAAACGGATGCCCAGCAGGCTCGCACGGTAGAGCTTGGAGTCGCGCGTCACGACAAGCTGGGCCAGGTGTTGCGGCTCTTCGCCGACCTCGTGAGCGGTTGCTTCCTCATGGAGGGTCGCGCGCAGCTGGGCTTCGAAGCGCTTCAGCTTTTCAGGTGTGTCGCGCACCACCAGCCGGTCGCCTTCGCGAATCGTCACCGACGGCAACCTGGTGACGGACAGGTCCTCGCCCCGCTCGATTCGATCCACGCGCATCTCGTTGTCGGTCAGCGCCAGGCATTCGGCGAACGACAGCCCGCACGCGGCGCTGCTGGCCTGGATGTGCAGAACGGCGTTGAAGACGCGTGGCGCGGTATCGGACATGGGAGGCTTGCGTTCGGGCAGCAGCCTGGGAGCCACCAGCCACAGAAACACCATCCCGAAAGCGCCGACAATGACGGCCGGCAGCGCGAAATCGAACATGTTGAAGCGTTCGAGGCCCTGATCCTGGGCGATGGCAACCACCAGCAGGTTGGTGGAAGTGCCGATGGTTGTCGCCATTCCGCCCACCAGGGTGGCGAGTCCCATGGGCATCAGGATGGCCGACGGCGAAAACTTGTTGCGCACGGCGACGCCGACGAGCATGGGCAGCAGCATCACGACGATGGGCGTGTTGTTGAGGAATGCGCTGAGCACGCCGCTGGCGACCAGCGTAGCCAGGCTGGCCAGGAGCGGCCGCGCCATCCAGGCCTTGGCGAGGAAGGTCGCCACGGGCCGCAGGGCGCCGGTGACCTCCAGGCCCTTGCCCATGATCATCAGTGCGCAGATGGTGATCAGCGCCTCGTGGCCGAACCCGAGAAGAAAGTGTTCGGTTCCAACCACTTCGCCGTGAGACTCGTACGGGAAGAGCTGGAAGCTGAGGATGAGGATGACGAGAATGGCGAGGCTTGAGGCTTCCAGCGGCAGGCGGTCGCGAGTGAACAGGTACAGCGCGAGGGCGGTCAACGCGAGCACGAAGATGGTGTGGCCGTCTGGTACGGGAGGCACGTATGCAGGTCTCCTGCGGAAATCAGGACACGTAATAGCACGGTATGGGGTTGGTCGCCAGCCCGGTTGAGGTCGTATGTCGGGTTTATTGGGGGCGAGGGTGTGGCTTCGAGTCAGTGGCTTGGGTCACGCTTGACACTCGCGGGGCAAGTCATGAGTCTTGCGTGAAATTCACGGTTCACGGTCGAACTATCGTCAATGCTCGGACATTCCACCAGATCTTCCGATAAGCCTGCGCTTGCGCTGCAGAGTTACCTGGGGGTGTTTCGGTACAGCCGCCGCGCGGTGGAGCTGGTTTGGTCCACGCACAAGGGGCTGACGATCGCGCTGGCGTTGCTGACGGTGACGGCGGGGGTATTGCCTGCGGGCATTGCCTACGTGGGCAAGCTGATTGTCGATGCGGTGGTGGCACAGATCGACGTGGTCCGGCTGGGGGGAGCGGTTGCCTACGGAGAGGTGCTGTGGTGGGTGCTGGTGGAAGGGCTGCTGGTTGCGTCGATGACCGGTGTGCAGCGGGGGATCGGGTTCTCGCAGGCGTTGCTGCGGGTGCTGATCAGCCAGCGGGTCAATGTGCTGATCCTGGAAAAGGCGCTGACGCTCGAGCTCGCGCAGTTCGAGGATTCGGAGTTCTACGACAAGCTCAACCGGGCACGTCAGGAGGCTTCCAGCCGTCCGCTGAGCCTGGTGAACCGGACCTTCGGGCTGGCTCAACACAGTATCTCCCTGTTGAGTTACGGCGGCCTGCTGGTGCAGTTCTCGCCGTGGGCCGTGCTGATCCTGCTGGCCGCCGGCCTGCCGTCCTTCATCGCCGAGGCCAACTTCTCCGGCGAACAGTTCCGCATATTCCGCTGGCGCTCGCCCCAGCGGCGCATGCTCATGTACCTGGAAATGGTGCTGGCCCGGGAGGACCATGCCAAGGAGGTCAAGCTGTTCGGCCTGGGCCGGGAACTGCTGGACCGCTACCGGAGCATCTTCCGGGACCTCTACAAGGAAGACCGCTCGCTGGCCATCCGCCGCGATAGCTGGGGCTTCGGGCTGGGCGTATTCGGCAACGCGGCGTTCTACGGCACCTACGCCTGGATCGTGATCACCACCGTCCAGGGGGCCATCTCCCTGGGCGACATGACCATGTACCTGCTCGTCTTCAAGCAGGGGCAGGCATCGGTCAGTTCCATGCTGACGGCGATCGGGGGCATGTACGAGGACAACCTGTACCTCTCCAACCTGTACGAGTATCTGGAGCAGGAATCCACCCAGCGGGCCGGCACGGCCGTGGCAGGACCCGATCCCGACGCCGGCCTGGAACTCACCGACGTCAGCTTCACCTATCCGGGCGCGAGGTTCCCGGCGCTGCGCAACGTCAATCTCAACATACGCAGCGGCCAGAGCGTCGCCATCGTCGGCATGAACGGTTCCGGGAAGACGACGCTGATCAAGCTGATGGCGGGGCTCTATTCGCCGCAAGGCGGCGAGATCCGCTTCCAGGGCCAGGATCTCGAGGACTGGGACCCGGCGCAACTGCGTGCAGCCTTCGGCATCATCTTCCAGGACTTCAATCGCTACCAGCTCAAGGTCGGCGAAAACATCGGCGCCGGCGACGTGGAACACCTGTGGGACGAACCGCGCTGGATCGACGCGGCTTCAAGGGGCCAGTCCGCAGCGTTCATCGAACGGATGGAGGACGGCTACCACACCCAGCTTGGCCGCTGGTTCAACGACGGCCAGGAGCTGTCCGGCGGCGAGTGGCAGCGCATCGCCCTGTCACGCGCCTTCATGCGCAGCGGCGCCGACGTGCTGGTACTCGACGAACCGACCGCCTCCATGGACGCGCAATCCGAAGCCGAAATCTTCGACCACTTCCAATCGATGACCGCAGGCAAGATCGCCATCCTGATCTCCCACCGCTTCTCCACCGTACGCCGCGCCGAGCAGATCATCGTCATGGACGAGGGCAAGGTGGTCGAAACCGGCAGCCACGAATCCCTCCTCAACCTGAACGGCCTCTACGCCCGCCTGTTCGAACTCCAGGCCCGCGGCTACCGCTGATCCCCGCGCACCCATTGATTGCTTTGGGTGTGCGCGAACAGTGCTTTCCCGCGTCGTGGGCGCGGAGCGAGCCATGGATGGCGCAGAGAGACGCGCCCTCGATTCTCCCCCCGCCAGGGATGGCGGGGGGAGATTGAGCGGGAAAGCACTGTTCGCGCACACCCAAAGCAATGGCGCGGGGCCATGGATGGCCAGGAGCGCCGAGCGCCGATCTGAGCCCGCCAGGGATGGCGGGCGAAGTTGAGCGCGCGAGCCCTGTCCACGCACGCCGATAACGCCCCACGGCCGGGCGACTACCGTTACGTTACAATGCCGCTCACGGAGTGCTTTCAATGCCCATCCACTCTTCACCAACCGTACGCCGTGCGGACATCTTCTTCCCCGAGAAGGACAAGGCTCTCCGACACGACGTTCACCGCCTCGGAGAACTGGTCGGCGACGTGGTCAGGGAACAGGGCGGCGAAGCGCTCTTCGATCTGGTCGAATCGGCGCGCTGCGCATCCATCGCCCACCGGGAGGGCGACGCGCAGGCACCAGAGAAGCTCCGGCGACTGCTGGCATCCCTCGACCCGGAAACCGCCACGGAGTTCATTCGCGCGTTTTCCACCTACTTCCAGGTGGTCAACATGGCCGAGAAGGTGCACCGGATCCGGCGGCGCAGAGCCTACCTGAGGGACACGGCAACGCCCCAGCCACGCGGGTTTGAAGACGTCCTGGCGCGACTCAGGGCCGGCAGCGTCAGCGCCGAAACGATTCTGGACGCGATGACGGAACTGTCCGTGGAACCCGTATTCGCCGCACACCCCATGGAAGTGACGCGCCGCACGTTGCTGACTCACCAGCAGAGCGTCGCAAGGCACCTGATCCGGATGCTCGATCCCAATCTCACGCCCCAGGAAGTAAAGGCCCAGATGGCCAGCATTCGAATGGAAATCACCGCAAGCTGGCAGACCGAGGAGCACCCGCAGGAACATGGGCGCGTGAACGACGAGGCGGAACATATCCTGTTTTTCCTGACCGACGTCCTGTACCGCATCATCCCGCCCTTCTACGAACAGCTTGCGGAGACCGTAAGGGAAGCGTTTCCGGCCATTCCCGAATCGCTGCAACTGCCCACCATGGTGAGGTTCGGTTCCTGGGCGGGGGGCGACATGGACGGCAACCCGGACGTGACCGCCAAGACCATTCGCCAGACGCTCGCGCGGCAAAAGGCCCTGGTGCTGAACCTCTACCACCGGGAGTGCGGATCGCTGGCAAGGCATCTTAGCCAGAGCGACAGTCGCGTAAGGGTCTGCGAATCGCTGCGAACCCGCAGTGCCTTCTACGCCGGACACTTCCCTCATGCGGCGAATGCCATTCCGGCCCGTCACCGGCAGATGCCCTACCGGGTTTTTCTCGCCCTGGTGGCTGCCCGCCTGCGCGCCACCCATGAAGAGAGTGCGTTTCCCTACGAATCGCCGGACGAATTCATTGAAGACATCGACCTCCTTGCCGACAGCCTGCGGGCCAACAAGGGGGCGAATTCGGGACTCTTCGCGGCTCAGCGGCTGCGCCGGCGGGCGGACACGTTCGGGTTCCACATCGCCACGCTCGATATCCGCCAGAACGCACGGGTACACCGCCGCGTCGTGGCCGAGGGATTGCAGGAACAGGGTTGGCTCGATACCTCCATCGAGGAACGGACCGCACGCCTGCAGGCGGCTCTGGAACGGCGCGAGTCGCCGGTGGGCCGGCTGTCGTCCGATGCGCGGCGAACGCTGGCCGTTTTCCAGACCATCGCCCACTGCCGCCGCAAGTACGGCGCCCGTTCCATCGGCCCCTACATCGTCAGCATGGCCCACGGACCCGACGACGTACTCTCGGTGCTGTTGCTGGCCCGCTGGGGAGACCTGGGCACCAAGGGATTGCCGGTGCCGCTGGACGTGGTGCCGATGTTCGAAACCGTCGAGGACCTGGAGAGTTCTTCCGCCATCCTGGAGCGTTTACTGCAGGATGAGAGCTATTCCGCCCATTTGCGGCATCGCGGTTCCCGGCAGATGGTCATGGTGGGCTTTTCGGACAGCAACAAGGACGGTGGTGTCGCCTCGGCCCGCTGGACCCTGCAGAACGCCCAGCGCGATCTCGTGGACACGCTGCAACGGTTCGGCATCACCCTGACCCTGTTCCATGGCCGCGGCAGCACGCTGAGCCGGGGCGGCGGCCGACTCGACGAGGCGCTGATGGCATCCCCGGCGGGCGCAGTCACCGGACGGCTGCGCATTACCGAGCAGGGGGACATGATCAACGCAAAATACGGCCTCCGCGGAATCGCCATGCGTTCGCTGAAACGAAGCATCGGCTCCTTGCTCTGGGCCACGGCCGGCGGCTATGTGCCCTCCAAATCGGAAAACCGCTGGCGCACGATCATGGGAGAAATTGCGGCGACCAGCCGCCAGGCCTACAAGGAAACGGTATTCGATCGCGCCGAATTCAACACCTATTTCAGGGCGGCCACTCCCATCGACGTGATCGAACGGCTGGGCATGGGCGCGCGGGCCGGCGTGGACGAGCACGATTACCGCTCCAACGAACCCCGGGCCAATCCCTGGTTGTTCGCGTGGACGCAGAATCGCGCGTTTCTTCCGGGGTGGTTCGGTCTGGGGGCCGGGCTGGAACACGCTGCCCGGAAGTACGGTGTGCCCGCACTCCGCAACATGTTCGCCGACCTGAACTTCTTCCGGGTGCTGATCACGGATACGGAACTCGTGCTGGGCAAGGCGGACCTCACCGTCTCGGAACGATACTCGCGGCTTGCCGGTCCCCTGCACGAGATGTTCTTTCCCGTGATGCGCGAGGAATTCGACCGCTGCGCGAACCTGGTGATGGAGATCACCGATCAGGGTGAACTGTTGCAGCGCTCCAGAACGCTGCGCCGCGCGATACGGCTGCGAAACCCCTACGTGGATCCCATGAGCCTGCTGCAGGCCGATCTTCTGGAACGCTGGCGCCGCAGCGGCCGGCGGGACGACGCCTTGCTGCAACCGCTGGTCGCCAGCATCTACGGCATCGCCCACGGAATGCAGACCACCGGGTGACGCCGATCAGCCCGCCTGCTCCGCGGCGATGGTGCGCACAATGCGTCCTGCCGCCATTTCGAACATCCGATCACACTTGCGGGCCGCAACCAGGTCGTGGGTCACCAGCACCAGGGTGGTGTCCGACGCGGCATTGAGCTCGAACAGCAGGTCCAGGACGCGTTCCCCGGTGACGTTGTCCAGATTCCCCGTGGGCTCGTCGGCAAACAGCATCGACGGCCCGGTGACGAATGCCCGGGCGATGGCGACGCGCTGCTTCTCCCCGCCGGACAACTGCCTGGGGTAGTGATGCAGGCGCTCGGCCAGTCCGACCCGGACCAGCGCATCCTCGGCGCGGCCCGCCTGGTTCGCCGCCCCGCCGAGTTCCAGGGGCAGGAGGACGTTCTCGAACGCCGTCAGCGACGGCAACAGGTGGAACGACTGGAACACGAAGCCCACATGGCGGCTTCGGAGCCTGGCGCGGCCGTCCTCATCCAGGCCGGTCACTTCCACGCCATTCAGCCAGACCTGCCCCGAGGTGGGCTCGTCGAGTCCTGCCAGCAGCGACAGCAGCGTCGACTTGCCGGCGCCGGAGGGGCCGACCACGGCCGCCGTTTCGCCCTGATTCACGGTCAGGCTGGCGTCGTTCAGGATAGTCAACTCCCCCTCGGGGCTGGTAACCTTTTTGGTCAGGGCCTGCGCCGTCAAGAGCGAGTTCTGTTCGATCATGTTGTCCAAAGTTCACGCACCCGGTCGTGTAGCGTTCCTGTGCTTCGTCAGCGTCGTTGCGTGGTGCGCCGCCCACGGCGCCGGCACCGGACCCATCGTCGTACTCGGCGATTCCCTGAGCAGCGGCTATGGATTGAGCCGGGACGATCAGTCCTGGGTCGCCATGCTCCAGCAACGACTTCGTGGCGAAGGGTACGGGTATGAGGTCGTCAATGCCAGTATCTCCGGCGACACGACCTCCGGCGGACTGGCCCGGCTGCCCGCGCTGCTGGAAGCGCACAGCCCGTCGGTCGTGATCCTGGAACTGGGCGGCAACGACGGCCTGCGCGGTCAGCCGCTGGCGAGTCTGCGCGGCAACCTGCTGCAGATGATCGAACTGGTGCTGGCCAGCGGGGCAACGCCGGTGCTGGCGGGAATGCAGATTCCGCCGAACTACGGTCCGGCCTATGCCGGGGAGTTCGCCCGGACGTATCCCGATCTCGCCGCACAGTTCGGCATTCCGCTGGTGGGTTTCCTGCTGGAGGATGTCGCGCTGAACTCGGAACTGATGCAGCCGGACGGCATTCATCCCAACGCCGGCGGCAACGCAGTCATGCTGGACAACGTCTGGCCGGTGCTCGCCGAAGTACTGGAGGCGGGAGAGACCTAGGGCTCAATCCAACCGATAATGGCGTAGCAGTAAACAGAGCACTGGAAATGCAAGGAACCGTGCAAACATGACCACCAACGAAAACAGACCCTGGTTGAGCGCCTATCCGGAAGGCGTCCCGGCCGAGATCGATCCTGAAGGTTACGCATCGCTCAAGTCTCTTGTTGAGCGCAGTTTCAGCGAGTTCGAATCGTTGCCCGCCTTCTCCAACGCCGGTACGCGGATCAGCTACGGGGAGACGGATGAGCTGAGCCGGCATTTCGCGGCCTTCCTGCAAGCCCGGGGACTGCGGCACGGCGACCGCATCGCCATCATGATGCCCAACCTCCTTCAGTATCCCATTGCGGTGTTCGCGGCGCTGCGCGCAGGCCTTGTGGTGGTCAACGTCAATCCCATGTATACGCCGCGGGAACTTGAGCATCAGCTCAAGGACAGCGGCGCAAAAGCCATCCTCGTGCTGGAAAATTTCGCGCATACCGTGGAACAGGTCGTGCAGGACACCAATGTGGAGACGGTGATCGTCACCGAAATCGGGGACCAGTTCCCGCTGTTCAAACGCGTGCTCTTCAACTTCGTGGTACGGCGTGTCAAGAAAATGATCCCGCAGTGGAACATCGCCGGGACGATTCGCTACCGCGCCGCAATGGCGCAGGGACGGCGCGCATCCTTCGAGGACGTGGAGGTCACGGGGGAAGACATCGCGTTCCTGCAGTACACCGGCGGCACCACCGGCGTGGCCAAGGGCGCCATGCTCACTCACCGGAACATGGTCGCCAACATTCTCCAGATCTCGGCGTGGTCCAAGCCCTGGCTCCAGGGCCCCGGGGACATCGGCGCCGCACCCCTTCCGCTGTATCACATCTTCGCGCTCTCGGTGAACCTGTTCCTGTTCTTCGAACTCGGCGGCCACGACATGCTGGTCACCAACCCCAGGGACCTGCCGAGTTTCATCAAGGACCTGGCACGCGAGCCGGTGACGCTCCTCACCGGCGTCAACACGCTGTTCGCGACGCTGCTGGAATCCCCCGATTTCCAGGCGCTGGACTTCAGCAAGCTGAAGATCTGCCTGGGCGGCGGCATGGCCGTACAGAGCGATGTCGCGGCGCGCTGGAAGGCGCTGACCGGGCAGAGCCTTTGCCAGGGATACGGGTTGACGGAGACCTCGCCCGTGGTCACGGCCAATCCGCTGGACGGGCGCGAGTTCAACGGCTCCGTCGGCCTGCCCATCCCGTCCACGGACGTGGAAATCCGCGACGACGACGGCAACACGCTGGCGATGGGCGAAATCGGCGAGATCTGCGTTCGCGGCCCCCAGGTCATGCGCGGATACTGGCAGCGGCCCGGGGCGACGGCCGAGATTCTTTCCGATGACGGCTGGCTGCAGACCGGCGACATCGGCCGCATGGACGAGGAGGGATTCTTCTACATCGAGGACCGCAAGAAGGACATGATCATCGTCTCCGGCTTCAACGTCTATCCCAACGAGGTCGAGGATGTCGCCACCGGCCACCCGGGCGTACTGGAAGCCGCGGCCATCGGCATCCCGCACGAGCAGTCCGGCGAGGCGGTGCGGCTGTTCGTGGTCCGGCGCGACCCGGAGTTGACCGCCGACGACGTCATCGCCCATTGCCGGGAAAACCTGACCGGCTACAAGATTCCCAGGGAAGTGGTGTTCCGGGACGACCTGCCCAAGACCAACGTGGGCAAGATCCTGCGGCGCGAGCTTCGCGACTGACTTGCAGATCCCTGCGGATCGGCGCGACTCCGATGCACTGAATTCTCGCAATCAACGGACCGATCGACAGCCGGGCGCAACCCGGGTCAGGCGACCAGGCCCCAAAGCAGGTAGATCGCGATCCCCACCAGTCCGCCCACCAGGGTGCCGTTGATGCGAATGAATTGCAGGTCCCGGCCGATATACAGTTCGATTCGGTCCGCGGTCGCGGCGGGGTCCCACTGCTCGATGGTTTCGGAGATGAAGGCGCTCAGGGGCTGGCGGTAGTTGTCCACCAGGTAGAGGATCAGGTTTCGCAGCCAGCGATTGGCCTGCCGGTTGACATCGCCGTCCTCGCGGAGTGCATGACCGATGCCCTGCAATTCGCCGTCGATCGCCAGCCGGCCGAGGGACTGCGGATCGCGTAGCGACGCCACCAGAAACTCGCGCACCTTGTCCCAGAGTTCCTGAGAGTAGTCGCGCACCGCGGGGTGATCGAGAAATTCGTCCCTGAGCGCCCTGCCCCGCCGCTTCATGTCCGGATCGTCGCCGAGGGTCGTGCGCAGGTCGGAGAGCCAGACATTGAACCTGTCCCTTGCGGGATGCGTCGAATCGGCGCCGATCTCGTCCAGGACGCGTTGCAACTCTCCGATCAGTTGGTCGTAGATCTCGCGGTCCACGAATTTCGGCAGCCACCAGGGGCTGCGATCCTCGATGCGTTCGCGAATGCGGTCCTTGTTGTGTTCCAGTTGTTCAAGGCCGAACCGCACCAGGTGATCCACCACCGCCCGGGAGTGCCGGCCCGAAGAGACCACGTCCAGCGCGGCCTGGAACGCCGACGACAGCGGCGCCCGGTCCAGCGCCGTGCCCAGAATTTCCCGCAGGGCGTTGCGCAGCTGGGCACTGTCGGTGGCGTTCAGCAGCCACACCAGCCCGACGCTGATGTCACGGCCCAGGTTGCGCGCATTGCGGCCTTCGCCAAGCCAGGCACCCACCCGCGCGGCCAGGTCCACTCCTTCCAGGCGCGCCGCCACCGTCTCCCTGACCAGGAAATGGTCGCGGATGAAGTCCGCCAGCAGGCGGCCGATCTCGTCCTTGCGCGTGGGCACGATGGCGGTATGGGGAATCGGCAGGCCCAGCGGACGGCGGAACAGGGCCGTGACCGCGAACCAGTCTGCCAGCGCGCCGATGAGCCCGGCTTCGGCAAATGCCTGGACCAGTCCCAACCACGGGTAACGGGGCAGCAGCAGGCTGGTGGCGACGAACAACGCCGCCATGGCGGCCAGCAGCCCCGTGGCGATCCAGCGCATTCGCGCCAGGCGCCGCGACATCACCGCTTCTGCGGACTTCATTGCAGAGTGGCTGCGATCTCCGCCTGCACGGCCTCCGCCGCCTGGCGCGGGCTTGGGGCGCCGCGAATCGGCCGGCCCATCACGATGTAGTCCGCGCCGCTTGCCAGTGCGCGCGCCGGGGTCACGACCCGTTTCTGATCGTGCACGGCGTCCGTCCCCGCGGGCCGCACGCCCGGGGTGACAATCCGCGGCCCGGGGCCCAGCTCTGAGCGAAGCGCAGCGGCTTCAAGACCGGAGGCGATAAGACCGTCAGCACCTGCGGTAACCGCAATCTTCGCGCGCTGCAGCACCAGGCTTTCGACCTCCATGGCGATCCCCATCTCACCGAGATCCTTGCGCCCGATGCTGGTGAGAACGGTGACAGCGAGAATTTCCAGCTCGCCCTTCTCCGATGCGGCGGCTTCAATGATGGCCCGGTCACCCTGAATCGTCAGGAACGAAGCGCCGCGGCGCGCCATCTGCCGCACCGCCGCCGCCACCGTCGCCGGGATGTCGTAGAACTTCAGGTCCGCAAAGACCCGCTTGTCCCTGGCAAGCAGCCAGTCCAGCAGTTCGAAGTAGCAACCCGAGGCCATGAGTTCCAGGCCGATCTTGTAGAACTCCACGGCATCGCCCAGTTCCCGCACAAGCGCCCGCGCGGCGTCGGCGCCGGGCACGTCGAGGGCGACGATCAGGCGCTGGCGGGGGGGGATGGACGCGCGAGAGGAAGCGTTTTCGGTCACGGCAGACATTCTCCAGCTTTTGGAACTTCGTTGCACCCGCAAAGCGCCTCGTGGGCCTGCAGGGCGAACCGGTCCGTCATGCCCGCGATATAGTCGGCGATGACCCGGGCCGACCCGGACGCACCGGCCGTTTCCGCGGCTTCACGCGCCCGCCGGGCGTGTTCGCCTGGCATTCGCCCGAAATCCTCGCGGAAAACCGAGAACAGGGACGTGACAACTTCTTCGGCGTGATCGCTCATCCCGCGCACCGTGGGATGCAAATAGAGCCGCTCCCGCAGAAACGCCTTCAGTTCCCGTTGCGCTTCGGCGCAGGGCGGGCTGAATCCGATCAGCGGCTCGTCATGGCTGCGCACGGCGTCGATACTGGCCGGCGACAGACGCCGAAGCCGCTCGCCGCTGGTGGCGATGAGGTCGGAGACCAGGGTGCTGATCATGGCGCGCCCCACTTCGAAAATACGTTGTCGCGCGCCCATCCCCGGATACCGCGTCTCAACCCGGCCAAGGGTCTCGGCGACGAATGGGACATCGCACAGTTCCTCGAACCGGATCAATCCGGAGCGCAGGCCATCGTCCACGTCGTGGGTGTTGTAGGCGATCTCGTCCGCCAGGTTCGCCAACTGCGCTTCGAGCCCCGGCTGACGACGCTCCAGAAGATGCTGCCCCAACTCTCCCAGCCGGAGGGCATTTTCGACAGAGCAGTGTTTCAGGATGCCCTCCCGTGCCTCGAAGGTCAGGTTCAGGCCGCGAAACGCCGCATAGCGCTGCTCCAGGTGGTCCACCACGCGCAGCGATTGGAGGTTGTGCTCGAACCCGCCATACGCCTGCATGCAGCGGTCCAGGGCATCCTGCCCCGCGTGGCCGAACGGCGTGTGCCCGAGATCGTGCGCCAAGCTGATGGCTTCGGCCAGGTCTTCATTGACCCGAAGCGAGCGCGCCATGCTGCGGGCGATCTGCGCCACTTCCAGTGAATGGGTCAGCCGCGTGCGGTAGTGATCGCCCTCGTGATTGACGAACACCTGGGTCTTGTAGACCAGCCGCCGAAAGGATGCGGAGTGGATGATGCGATCGCGGTCCCGCTGGTACCCGGACCGATCGACCGGAGGATCCTCGGCATGGATGCGGCCGCGGGAATTCTCCTCGGTCGCCGCGTACGGAGCCAGTGAGGTCACGTGCCGGCAGGCGTCACGATGCCGCAGTGCGCCGATCAGCGCCGGGCGAATCATGGGCGGCGGCGCAGGCGTCGATGACCTGTCGCAGCAGCGCGGCGCCCGGAGCCGCCGTCACGACGGCGCGGCCCAGCCGCTCGAGAAAGATCATCCTCAGACCTTTCGCGCCAGCCTTCTTGTCGAGGTTCATGGTGCGGAGCATCGCATCGGCATCGACATCTGACCCGGGTGAGATCGGCAGCCGCGCACGGCTCAGCACCGCCTCAACGCGCCGGCAGTCGGCGGCGCCGATCATGCCCAGTTCCTTCGATGTCCATGCCGCCATGACGATACCCGCCGCCACGGCTTCGCCGTGCAGCCAGTCCCGGTAGACGCCCAGCGACTCCAGCGCATGGCCGAAGGTGTGGCCCAGGTTGAGCAGGGCGCGGCGTCCCTGCTCGAGTTCGTCCTCGGCGACGATGGCGGCCTTGATTTCGCAACTGCGTCCCACAATGTGGGCGAGCGCGGCGGCATCGTGGTCGAGGATCGCGTCCATGTTCTCCTCCAGCCAGACCAGGAACGACTCGTCCAGGATCAGGCCGTGCTTGACGACTTCCGCCAGGCCCGCCGAGAACTCCCGCTCCGGCAGGCTCGCCAGCGTGCCGGTGTCGGCGAGGACCGCGATGGGCTGATGAAACGCGCCGATCATATTCTTCGCCTGCGGGTGGTTCACCGCCGTCTTGCCGCCCACCGAGGCATCGACCTGCGCCAGCAGCGTGGTGGGGACCTGCGCGAACGCAATCCCGCGCTGGTAACAGGCCGCCGCAAAGCCGGTGATGTCGCCGATCACGCCGCCGCCCAGGGCCACCAGACAGGCGTCGCGGCGGAACCTCTCCGCCACCAGCCGGTCGATGATCGCGCTCAGCGTATCCAGGTTCTTGTGCTTTTCGCCGTCCGGGAGCACCAGGCTGTACTGTTGGTCCGCTGCCAGGGACCGCTCCAGCCGGCCCAGGTAGAGCGGCGCGACGACTTCGTTGGTGACGATCATCACCTGCCGGGCAGGGATGCACTTGCGCACCAGTTCCGCATCGTCGATCAGGCCCGGTCCGATGTGGATGGGATAGCTGCGTTCGCCCAGTGAAACTTCTACGCTGTACATGATGCTCAGCCCGGAAGGATCATCGGTCATTCGCCGGGGCCGGGGCGGCGGCGGCACTGGCGGACCGGGGCGCCGCAAAGCCGTGCTCGTGCAGACGGTCGCTGATCTGCCGCACCATCGCTCCGATCCTCTGGTCTCCCGTTGTGACCACGATGTCGGCGATCTCGTCGTACAGCGGGCCGCGCACTTCCATCAGATTCTGCAGCACCTCCGCCCGATCCCTGTTCTGCAGCAGCGGCCGGTTCTTGCTGTGCCGCGTGCGCTCCAATTGATGCGCCAGGCTGGTCTCCAGGTAGACGACTATGCCGCTGTCCCTGAGCAGACTTCGGTTGTCCGGATCCAGCACCGCGCCACCGCCCGTGGCCAGAACCACATTTTCCCGGCCGGAAAGGTCCGAGATCACGGCACATTCTCGTACCCGGAATCCCTGCTCGCCCTCCTTGTCGAAGATGAACGTGATATCCACGCCGGTGCGCCGTTCGATCTCGCTGTCGCTGTCCACGAACTCCATGTCCAGGTGTCTGGCCAGTTGCCGGCCCACGGCGGTCTTTCCGGAGCCCATGGGACCCACGAGGACGACATTGGATTTACTGTTCATGCAGTCGGTTCCGGCCATTCCGGCCCGAATCGGCCGGCGGGGCGATTTTACCAGCACCCGCAGCCCGGGTATGCGAGGATTTGACCGTTCGCCGGACACAGGGGCATGATCACCGCAGTCTGCTTGCTGCACGCATCGGAAAGCCCAATGGATCGATCGGTCAACGTATTCGGCGAACCGCTGGAAGACTGCAACCAGGACCCGGTCACGGGTTTCTTTCGCGATGGGTGCTGCAACACCAGCGATCAGGACCTGGGCTCCCACACGGTGTGCGTACGCGTGACGAAGGAGTTTCTCGAATTCTCGGCCTCCAGGGGAAACGACCTGTCGACGCCGCATCCGGAATTCGAGTTCCCGGGCCTGAAGCCCGGCGACCGCTGGTGCCTGTGCGCGGCGCGCTGGGTCGAGGCGTATCAGCACGGCATGGCACCCCGGGTCATGCTCAAGTCCACGCATGAGCGGGCGCTGGAAGTGGTTCCCTTGCCCATACTGCGAAAGTACGCGGCCGATCTGAACTGACCGGCCGCTGCCACCATAATTCGCTGCAGCCCGGGCAGCCAGGATGGCTCGCATCGCGCTCACTCGCGCAGGATCTTCGGCGTCACGAAGACCATCAGTTCCACTTCGTTCTCGATCGTCACCCGGGAGCGGAACAGGCGGCCCAGGGCCGGGACGTCGCCCAGGACCGGCACCTTGTTGGTGGCTTCGCGGGATTCGGTCTCAATGATGCCGCCCAGCACGACGGTTTCTCCGTCGCCGACGAGCACCTGGGTCATCACCGAGCGGGTGTCCACGCTGGGCACGAAGCCGCCGGTAGCGCTGGATACCAGTTCCCCCACCGAATCCTTGGTCACCACCAGGTCCATGATGATGCGGTCGTCCGGCGTAATCTGGGGGGTAACCGCCAGGCTGAGCACGGCTTCCTTGAACTGGGTCGTGGTGGCGCCGCTGGAGGATGACTCCTGGTAGGGAATCTCCGTACCCTGTTCGATGCGCGCCTCCTTCTGGTTCGCGGTGATGATGCGGGGCATGGAGACAATGCGCCCGTTGCCTTCCGCCTGGATCGCCGTGAGTTCCAGGTCCAGCAGGTAGTCCGGTCTCAGTATCGCCAATGCCAGCCGCCCGGCGGGATTTGCGACCGGTACGTTCACGTTGTAGCGCTGATCGACCGGCGGGATGACGCCCGCAAGAGGGATTGGCGCACCGGTCGCGCCGTCGAAGGCCGAGCCGGCCAACGACTCGATGCCTGCTCCGGTGCCGGTGACCGCGATCAGTCCATCGTCGGCCGCTGCCCCGACCGCCGTCGCCCCCAGGCGCACACCCAGGTCGCGGCGGTAATCGTCATCGACGATAACGATCCGGGACTCAATCAGCACCTGTCGCACGGGTTTGTCCAGTCTTGACACCAACCCCACGATGTCTGAGATCCGGTCCGCGACGTCCTGTACCAGCAGGGTGTTGGTTCGTTCATCGATGGTCACGCTGCCGCGGGTGGAAATCAGCGGATTCCGGCCGTCTCCGAGTATCAGGTTCGCCAGGTCCGCCGCCTTGGCGTAGTTGATCTGCACAAAGCGTGTGTGCAACGGTTCCTGCTGCTGACGCTGGAGCTGTTCGTCCAGAGCGGCCTGTTCACGGGCAGCCAGTTCCCCGGGAGGCGCAACGATGATGACATTGCCGTTGCGGCGCATGTCCAGTCCCTTCGTCGTCAGGATGATATCGAGGACCTGGTCCCACGGCACGTCGCGCAACTGCAGCGTAATGCTGCTTTGCACCGAGTCGCTGACCACCATGTTCACGCCGCCGGTATCGGCCAGCAACTGCAGCACGGCACGCGTTGCGATGTCCTGAAAATTGAGCGACAGCCGTTCGCCGGTGAAGCGCGGTTCGGCAGGTTCCCCGGGAGACTGGGCCAGAACGCCCATTGACGCGATCATCCCGGCGCAAACCACTACCGCCCGTGCCCGCCTCGGCGCCCTGCGACTGCACCGCTGTATCTTGCTCATCTCGTTACGATCCATTCGTCTGAACCATTCAATCAGTCGGCCAGGGAAATCGCAGCCGGACGCTGCAGATAGCCGCCGTTTCCGTCCGCGACCAGTTCCACCAGTTGCACTTCCCCCTCGGAAATGCGGACCACGCGGCCGTGGTTGCGCCCCAGGTAATCGCCCGTGGCCAATCGGTGAATCAGCCCGTCCGGCGTTTGCATCAGGCCGTAAAGCCCCGAGTCCTGCCGGAGCGAGCCGACCATCCTCAACGCATCGAGGGAATAGTGTTCGAGGAAGTCCGGTTCGCGGGCAAGGTCCGGCGCAGGCTCCGCGCCGGCCCGGCGGGTTGCTTCGGCACCTGGCGCGATCGGCGCAAATGGCGATGGCCTTTCGCCAGGGTCGTAGCGGAATTCGCCGGGATGCGAGATCTGCGGGAGTGCCCCCAGCGGCAGGCCGGGCCGGGCCTTGACCTCGTCCAGCCAGGCGGCCAGGTCGTCCGGCTCACCGGCGCATGAAACCGCCCCTGCTGCAATCAGCAAGACAGGGAGCGGGACTCGACGGTTTGTCACGGCTGTTCCTCCCCCTCTTCCAGATGACGGTAGGTTCTGGCGGTGACGTCCAGAACGAGTTCGCCCGGCGTGCCGCCTTCCAGCGCACGGATATGCACGTCATGCAGGGTGACCAGGCGCGGGATGGCGGCGATATCGCTTACGAAGCGGCCGAGCTGGTGATAGTCGCCGGACAGACGCAGATTGACCGCCAACTCAGCATAGAATGCCTGCCGTTGTTCCTCCATCGGGTGGAACAGCCGTTCCTCCAGGCCCGCATTCAGCCCCGCCTGAGACAGGTCCGCCAGCAATCCCGGAATCTCGGTGGTGGGGGACAATCGGTCCAGTACCGTACCGAACGAACCCTCGATTTCGGCAATCTGCTCCCGGTAGGCCTGCAGGTTTGCCGCCCGCCGCTGGCCCTGCCCGAAGCGCCTGCGCAGCTCGGTTTCCTCACGTTGCGCGGACCGCAACAGCGCATACTCCGCATCGACCACGAACACCCGGGTTCCGAACAGGAGCACCGTCGCCAGGGCCGCCGCCACAGCAGCTGCGCGCAGGCTCGGCGGCCATCGTCCGGGATCGCTGAAATCAATCGAACGCACCTGGTCTGTCAGTGCCACATCATTGCTCCATTGCTGCCGCTGCCTGCTCCATGGCAATGGTGAATCGCGCACTTCTCACCGCTCCATCGGCAGCGGATTCCACCCGTTCGAGACGTGGCGCCTGCAGCCATGGCGACGCATCGATGTTTCGCATCAACGCCGCGACACGGCTGTTGGACTCCGCCATTCCCTCGAGGACGATGCGATTGCCGTTCTGAGCCACGTCCACCAGTTGCACGCCAGCAGGGAGAATTTCCACGAGTTCGTCGAACAGGCGCACTGCGAGCGGCCGGGAACGCTGCAGCTCCGCGATGATTTGCATGCGCGCCAGGAGCTGGTCCCTGCGCGACTCGAGCCGTGCGAGCTCCTCGAGTTGATCGTCAAGGAGCTCGATCTCGTAACGGAGCGTCCGGTTGCGGGCATCCTGATCCGCGAGCAAGCCCTGAACCGTCAGCCTGGCGGCGTACACGGCACCGGCGCCGGCAAGCACGGCAACGCACAGGGCGAACAGGAACCGCTGCTGGCGCTTGCGCCGCTGTTCCTCCCGCCAGGGCAACAGGTTGACGGCCGGCATCTCAGTCAAAGTTCCTCAATGCCAGGCCGCACGCCGTCATCAGCGCAGTTTCGCCTTCGTTCACTGCCTGCGAGACGGCCTTCTCGGTGACACTGAGGTGACCGAGCGGGTCGACGATCTGGGTAGCAATTCCCAATCTTTCCGCCACCGCCCCGGCAACACCCGGGAGTCTTGCGCAGCCTCCGCCCAGGAGGACCTGCACAGGTTGCCCGGCGCCATTTTCGGATGCCAGAAAGAACTGCAGCGAACGACTGACCTGCTGCGCCATGTCCTCTCGAAATCCTCCAAGCACGTCGGTGGCGTAATCGCCCGGCAATTCGCCCGCCTGTTTCGCCTCCTCGGCCGATACCGGGTCCAGTTCGTATCTCTCCATGATTTCCTCGGTAAGTTGTTGCCCTCCGAATGCAAAACTGCGCGTGTACACGAGCTTGTGGTCGGACAAGGCGCTGAAAGTCGTGGTGACGGCGCCGAATTCCACCAGCGCGATCAACTGCCGCAACCCGCCGCCGATCATCTGGTGTGTGAGCAGCCGGCACGCGCGTTCCAGCGAATGCGGCTCCGGTTCGACGATCCGCGCCTCCAGTCCTCCGGCCCGCAGCGCGCGCTGCCGCTGACTGACGTGCACGGAGCGCGCGGCCACCAACAGGACGTCCAGCATCCCCGGCGCGACCTCGCTGGGTCCCACCACTTCGAAATCCACATTTGCCTCCTCCATGGGGTACGGCAGAAACTGTTCCGTCTGAAACGCTGCATGGGCCTGCATCTCATCGTCGTTCAACTGACCCGGAATGCGCGTCATGCGCGTAACCACCGCGTCGCCCGCGATGGCCACCGCCCCCTCGCGGCTGCGCGTGCCGGAGCGCCTGTGCGCGCGGCGCACCGCCCTTGCCACCGCATCGATATCGACGATGTCGGCGTCTTCCATGGAGCCGGCAGGAATCGGTTCCATTGCATAGGCCTCCACTCGATAGCTCTCACCGCTTTGCGCGAGTTCGACCAGCTTCACTCCGCTGACGGTGATGTCCACACCCAGAACGGGTCGTTTTTCCCGGCTTGGAAACACGGCAGACTCTCTCAAACAGGTCTGCTTGAGTTAGAATTGACCCAGATGCTCGATGTGCCCATGTATCCTCTCTCCCGGATTACCCGGCATGCGGTCGTCGCCGGTACCAGAACCAAAGGTTATGCGAGCGGTCGAACGAATACCGCACGCAAACCTGGGCAATAGGTATTGATTGTGAGCAAAAAAGGCGGCAAACGGTTGAGGCGGTGGGCGCCGGCAAGCGGCAGGGGCACGGCGATGCGCAGGTACGGCAGACTCACAGCCGCCCTCGGAGCCTTCATGGGAGCCGGTTTGCTGGCCATTGCCGCGCTGATCTCCGGAGGCTATTTCTATGTGGCGCCGGGACTTCCCCAGGCCGAAGAGTTGCGGGACATCCGCGTTCAGATTCCACTGTCCATCTACAGCCGCGACGGGCGGCTGATCTCCCAGTTCGGCGAGCGGCGCACGCCGGTTGACCTTGCGGACATGCCTCCGGTCATCGTCGAAGCGGTCCTTGCGGCCGAGGACGATCGCTTCTTCGAGCATCCGGGCATCGATTACCAGGGTACGTTGCGGGCGATCCTGCTGTTCGTTCTCAACGCGGGCGAGCCCGAGCAGGGCGGCAGCACCATCACCCAGCAGATCGCCCGGCAGTACTTTCTGACCCGGGATCGAACGCTGGTGCGAAAGTTCAAGGAGTGGATTCTGGCGGTCCGCATCGAGCGGGAATTCACCAAGCAGGAAATTCTCGACATCTTCCTGAATACCACTTTCTTCGGCCAGCATGCCCACGGAGTGGCCGCCGCCGCACAGACCTTCTTCGGCAAGCCGCTTGAGGAAATCAGCCTGTCGGATGCCGCCATCATCGCCGGAATTCCACGCGGTCCCTCCATATTCAATCCGATCGCAAGCCCCGAGGCGGCCAAGCAGCGCCGGGCCTACGTGCTGCGCCGCATGCGCGAACTCGGGTACATCTCCGCCGAGGAGCAGCGGCAGGCTCTGAGCGTGCCCGTCGACGGCCGGCGCTACGGTCCCGAACAGCAGCTCGACGCCCCCTACGTGGCGGAAATGGTGCGCGCGGAAATGATCCGGCGCTTCGGACTCGCCGCCTACACTGCCGGTCTCAAGGTCACCACGACCATCGACAGCCGCCTGCAGCGTGCCGCGGACGACGCGCTGAGGGGCGCCTTGATCGATTACGACGAACGCCACGGGTACCGGGGACCGCTGGCGCGCATTCCCGCCGAGGCGTTGGTCCCCGGCGACGCGAGTAATGCCGCTGGCGGTGGTGACGACCTCTTGCGGGCCGACGGGGAGGATCCCGAATCGGCCTGGCGAGCACTGCTGGACGACTATGAGCCGGTCGCAGGCTACCGCACGGGACTGGTGGTCGGCCTGGAGCCGATCCCCCGGGACGACGATGCCCCGACGGCCACCTCCGCCGTCATCGACGGCTCCGCCGCGAATGAAGACGATCCCGCGATGGTCGAGGAGCAATCCGAGCAGGAACTCCGCGCCTTGGCGTACTTCAACGACATGGGACTTGTCCCCGTGGAGCTGGAGTCGGTGGGATGGGCCGCTCCCTACATCGACGAGAACCGCACCGGCAACCGGCCGGGCGGTGTGGCCGACGTTCTCGCTCCCGGCGATATCGTGCGATTCCGGGAAACGGCAGCCGGGGCCTTGCGTCTGGGCCAGGTCCCGGAAGCGCAGGGAGCCCTGGTTGCGCTGGATCCCATGGACGGGGCCGTGACCGCGCTATCCGGCGGTTTCGACTTCTTTCTCAGCAATTTCAACCGTGTCACCCAATCCCGGCGCCAGCCGGGCTCGGCCTTCAAGCCCTTCGTCTATTCGGCGGCACTGGACCGCGGCTTCACGGCAGCCTCCATCTTCAACGATGCACCGATCGTCGAGCCCAGCCCGGAACTGGAAGGGTTCTGGCGCCCGACCAACTACTCGGAAGGGTTCAATGGTCCGACGCGGCTGCGCGAAGCACTGATCAAGTCCCTCAACCTGGTCTCGGTGCGCGTCATGCAGCAGGCCGGCCTGCCGCATACGGTCGACTACGTGAGACGCTTCGGGTTCGACGAGCTGGCGGCACCGATGAATCCCTCCATGTCGCTGGGCGCCGGCGGCGTGGCGCCCCTGGACCTGGCCGGGGGGTACGCGGTACTGGCGAACGGGGGCTCCTACGTGGAGCCCTACCTCATCGAGAAGGTTGTTGACGCGGATGGCGAGACGCTCTTCGCCGCCGCACCCGCGCTGGCCTGCAGGAATTGCGAGGAGCCGGAACGGTTCGAGGCCGAGCTGTTGCATTCGATCAGCGACATTTACGGCACGCGCCCACCGGCGGAACGCATCGCGGACGCACAGAACATCTACCTCATGAACGACATGCTGGCGGACGTGGTCCTTCGGGGAACCGGGGTGCGGGCCTCCCGGGAACTCGGCCGCACGGACCTCAGGGGCAAGACCGGCACCACCAACGACCGGCGCGATGCCTGGTTCGCCGGCTTCAACGGGGACGTCGTTGCCGCGGCCTGGGTCGGATTTGACCAGGAGCGCTCGCTGGGTAACGGCGAGCAAGGGGCGCGCACCGCCCTGCCGATGTGGATCGAGTTCATGCGGGTCGCGCTGGACGGGCGTCCCCTGAACAGCATGGAGCGCCCCCCGGGCATAATCGATGTGCGGATCGACCCGGCCACGGGCCTGGCGGCGGGCAGCGGTGAAGCGAGCCTGTTCGAGAAGTTCAGGATGGAGTACGCACCGCGGGCGCCGTCGCCTCGAATCCAGGCACCGCAGGCGCCGGCGGAAACGCTGACGGGCAACCCGCTTCCGAATACCGAGGAAATCGTTGAACCGGGCCGGATCTTCTAGTCTGTGCCCCAGGGGAGGAGACAGACGCCATGGCCACCTCCGAATCGCTCAGGGATCGGCTGGCGCAGGAAGCTGCGCGGCTGATGATCGAACACGGGATCCGGGACTACGGGCTCGCCAAGCGCAAGGCCGCCCGCCGCCTGGGCGTGCGGGCCGGCTGGGCGCTTCCGGGCAACGCTGAAATCGATGCACGGGTGACCGAGTGGCAGGAACTCTTCGAGCCCGAAACCCATGGCCGCCGGCTACGCGAGCTTCGCGGCCTGGCGCTGGAAGTGATGGACGCCTTCTCCGTATTCAATCCCCGTCTTGCGGGCCCCGTGCTGAGTGGCGCGATCAACGTGAACTCGCCCATTGAAGTGCACCTGTTTACCGATGCCCCCGAGAACGTGGCGATGTCTCTTGACGCCTGGGGCAAGACCTTCAGGGATTGCCAGCGCCGCTACCGCTATAACGGCCGCGGCGTCACCCTCATTCCGGGCTTCCGTTTCAATATCCGCGGCCGGCGGGTCGATGCGCTGGTCTTTCCGGACAAGGGCCTGAGGCAGGCGCCCATGAGCCCCGTGGATGGCCGGCCCATGCCCCGTGCAAACCGGACCCGCCTCCGGGCCCTGCTGGAGGACTAGAAGCCCATGGCGAGCGTCCCGGCCGTGCGGCATGGACGGTGCCTGATCGCCTTGTTTCTGTGCGGTTCGGCAACGGCGCAGGAAGCCGTCACGGACAACTTCGTCCTCGGTACCACAGGGAACCGTGAGGTCGTCGTGCTGCCGGCCGCCAACGCCTCGACGCAACTGGCTGCAGTGTCCGGACCGATATCGGCACAGTCCTTCGAGACAAGTTCCCAACGCATACACAGCGTATCGTTCGAAGGCGAAACGTTCAGGGCGTCCACACCGCTGGAAGGACCCATGTCGCGAATCGTCTTCGATCCGGCCCAACGCAGGTTCGTACCACTGTTGCCGAGTATCCGCGTTGAGCTGGATGATTTCTCCAGACTGGATTCCGTCGCGGACCGCCTTGGCGCGGTCGATGCAACGCCATTCGAGAGCCTGGGCTTTGCGATCATTGAATTGCCGGAGGCGCTGCACCCGGTGGAGGCAATCGAAATGCTGAGCGGGTCGCCCGAAGTCGGCGAGGCGTCGTTACGGCTGCGCGGACCGCAGATCCGTTTGCGGTAGGAGCGGCAATCCCACAGACTTCCGCGGCTCCCGCTTTCCCCTGCGGCCAATGTCCCGGGCTGCTAACCGGACGCGGACGACCTCTTTCGCAGCCAGGCCACGGTCCACAGCAGGCAGAGAGCGAAGACGATCAGAAATGCGGCCACGGCCAGGATGGCCGGGCTGATATTCTCCCGGATGCCGGCCCACATCTGCCGCGGGATCGTTCGCTGCTCGACGCCCGCCAGGAACAGAACCACGACCACCTCGTCGAACGAAGTCGCGAAGGCGAACAGCGCCCCGGAAATGACACCGGGCGCAATCAGCGGTAGCTGTACGCTGCGGAAGGTGCGCACGGGCCCCGCGCCCAGCGAAGCTGCCGCACGCGTCATGTTGCGGTTGTAGCCTGCCAGCGTCGCCGTGACGGTGATCACCACGAAGGGGGTGCCAAGCACGGCATGCGCCAGGATCAGGCCCAGGTGCGTCTGCCCGAGACCCAGCCGAGTGTAGAAGAAGAACATCCCCGCGGCGGCGATGATCACGGGGGTCACGAGCGGCGAGATGAGAAATCCCATCACCAGGCGCCGTGCGGGCATGTGCGGGCTGGACAGGCCGAGCGCCGCCAGGGTACCCAGCAACGTGGCCAGCGCCGTTGCCGCCGTGCCGATGACGAGGCTGTTCGCCAGGGCGCCGGTCCATGCGTCGTCGGTCATCACTTCCCGGTACCAGCGCAACGACCATGCCTCCGGATCGAGCCGGAGCATGCCTTCGGTAAAGGTGAAATACGGTTCGGCGTTGAAACTCAGGGGAAGGATTACGAGGATCGGCGCGATGAGGAACACCAGAACACCCACGCAGTAGCCCAGGTAGGCGACCCGCCCGAGACGTCCGATTCCGCCGATTCCGCCTGCTTCCGCCATTTCAGGTCACACCGGGACGCCCGCCGCCTCAGGTCACGCCGATGCGGCCGCCGCCGGCGACTCGGTCGTAGAGGATGTACAGGCCGGTCACGCAGACCAGGATGATGCCGCCGAGCGCCGACGCCAGCCCCCAGTTCAGCGAGGTCTGCATGTGATACGCGACCATGTTGGAGATCAACTGGCCCGTGCTGCCGCCCACCAGGGCCGGGGTGATGTAGTAGCCGATGGCGAGAATGAAAACCAGCAGGCTTCCGGCGCCTACCCCCGGGAGCGACTGCGGCCAGTAGACGCGCAGGAACGCCTGCGCGGGTCCGGCGCCGAGGGAGGCGGCGGCGCTCATGTGCGATCGGGGGATGGTGCGCATGACCGAATAAAGCGGCAACACCATGAACGGCAGCAGCACATGGGTCATGGCCACGAAGGTCCCGGTCATGTTGTAGATCAGGGCCAGCCGCGAATCTTCGGCCACGAACCCGGCAGCGACCAGCAGGTCGTTGATGACGCCCTGGTTCTGCAGCAGTACGATCCAGGAGGTGGTGCGCACCAGCAGCGAAGTCCAGAACGGCACCAGCACCAGCGCGAGCAGGATTCCGCTGCGCCGGGGCGGCGAGTGCGCGATCAGGTGCGCAAGGGGATAGCCGAGCATGAGGCACAGCAGGGTGACGCCCAGGCTCACCGCCAGGGTGCGCGTGAAGAGCGGGATGTAGATGCGCCGGTCCGGCGCCTGCCGCGCCACCGAACCGTCGGGCAGGCGGGTCAGGTCAACCGCCGCCAGGTAGTGCCTCGCCGTGAAACGCTCGCCCGCCGTGCGCAGCGCGTGCCAGGTTTCGATCTCCTCCCAGGCGGGATTGATCTCCACCATCGTGTCGCGCCAGGCATCGCCGGAGGCGTCCCGCAACCGCCGCGCGGAAACCACCAGTACGCTGCGCAAACCGCCCTGGACCCGGTTGACCCGGCCAGCGATCTGGCCGATGGTCCGCTCCTCCTGAGCGACGAGCAGTTCCCGGCCCGCGGCCTCGAAAACCACGTCTTCCGGGACGCTCATACCGTCCCAATCATCCAGCAGCGCAACCGTTTCCGGCAGAGCGTCGGCAACTACCGGGTCGTAGACGCTGCGCACCAGCATCGACACCAGCGGTGCGACGAATGTCACGCCCACGAACGCCACCAGCGGCAGCGCCAGGCCCGCAGCGCGCAGGCGCGCGCGCCGTTCGCCCGCGCTACGCATCGTGATCTTCGCCGGGGTCCAGCACCCGGCAGTCGGTCGGCGTCCAGCCGATCCGGATCTCGTCGCCTTCGAGCACCGCGCCGTGGCCGACCATGTTCGGAATCTTGGCGATGAAGTCCCTGCGTCCGCACGCGTCCACGCGGATTCTCAGGTGATCGCCGACAAAGGTGATGTCCTGGATACGCGCGTCGAATTCGTTAGTATAGAGACCTTGCCGCGGCGCCACGGCGACCCGCTCGGGGCGAATCGACAGCGTGGTGGCGTCGCCCGGTTCGCAGGGTGCGACGAGAATGGCCTTGACGACGTGCTCGCCCACCTGGACCCGGCAGATGTCCTTGTCGATCGACAGCACGCGGCCGTGCAGGCGATTGTTTTCGCCGATGAATCGCGCCACGAAGGACCGTTCCGGCTCCTCGTAGAGCGACTCGGGCGGCGCCACCTGCTCGATGCGCCCGTCCTTGAGGACGGCCACGCGGTCCGACATGACCATCGCCTCCTGCTGATCGTGGGTCACGTAGACGATGGTCACGCCGAGGGTCTGATGGATGCGGCGGATCTCGTACTGCATCTCCTCGCGCAGGTGCCGGTCCAGGGCGCCCAGGGGTTCGTCCATGAGCACCAGGTCGGGCTCGAAGACCAGCGCCCGGGCGATGGCCACGCGCTGCTGCTGCCCGCCGGAAAGCTGGTTCGGACGCCGTCCCTCAAAGCCGCCCAGACGGACTAACTCCAGCGTGCGCTGAACGCGGTCCCTGGTCTCGTCACGGGATACTCCACGTACATCCAGCGGAAAGGCAAGATTCTCCGCAACCGTCATGTGCGGAAACAGCGCGTAGTCCTGAAAGACCATGCCGATCCCCCGCTGGCGCGGCGGCAGCGCATGCACCGAGCGGCCCTCGATGCGAATGGCCCCGGTGGTCGGCGCCTCGAATCCGGCGAGCATCATCAGGCAGGTGGTCTTGCCCGAACCGGACGGACCGAGCAGGCTCAGAAACTCGCCCCGGCGAACCGTCAGGTTGAAATCCTGAACGGCCATGACGCGGCCGTCATAGCTCTTGCCGATGTTCTCGAATTCTACGTGGGGATCGCCGCTGGCTGGACGTTTTTCCATTGTCATGGGGCACTATCGCGGGAAATCGGTGGGGACATTAGCATCAGAGCCGGCGATCGTCACGCGAGTTTGTTGAACGGCAGGCGTCGGTTCCCGGGGAACATTTCGTAGAATACGACCATATCTGCCCGGATTGCGAAATTCCCGGCGGCAAGGCTGCCGCTCAAGCGTATGCGAGCTATAGAATCGGGAAACAGAGACGGAAAAGATCCCATTGCACCTGTGAACCAGGATGACGCAGTTCCAACACTACATCGACGGTAGACGCGTTCGGGGGACGGTCGGGCGTTCGACCGATGTGTTCGACCCGGCTGCGGGAACGGTCGCGGGCAAGGTGCCCCTCGCATCTGTCGAAGAAGTGAGCAGTGCGGTGAACGCGGCCCAGACAGCGTTTCCCAAATGGTCGGCCATGACGCCACTGCGTCGAGCGCGGATTCTTTACAGATTCAAGAGCCTCCTTGAACAGCACGCGGACGAACTGGCGTCACTGATTTCCCGGGAACACGGCAAGACGCATGGCGACGCACTGGGAGAACTCGAGCGCGGCATCGAGGTGGTGGAATTCGCCTGCGGCGGGCCGCACCTGCTCAAGGGCGAAGTGACCGACAGCGTCGGAGTCAACGTCGACAGCCACTCGCTTCGTCAGCCGCTGGGAGTTGTTGCAGGCATAACGCCCTTCAACTTCCCCGTCATGGTGCCCTTGTGGATGTTCCCGGTTGCCATCGCCTGCGGCAACACGTTCGTGCTGAAACCATCCGAGCGCGCCCCGTCGGCGCCCACCCGGGTTGCGGAGTTGTTGTCGGAGGCAGGCGTGCCCGACGGCGTATTGAATGTTGTCCATGGCGACAAGGTCGCCGTCGATGCACTGCTTGAACATGAACAGGTGCAGGCGGTCAGTTTTGTCGGTTCGACCAGGGTCGCCAGGTACGTCTATACGACCGGAGCCGCGCATGGCAAGCGTGTCCAGGCACTTGGCGGCGCGAAGAACCACATGGTCATCATGCCCGACGCGGACCTGGACAAGGCGGCAGACGCCCTGATGGGTGCCGCATTCGGCTCGGCGGGCGAACGTTGCATGGCGGTCTCCGTCGCAGTCCCGGTGACCGACGCTGTAGCCGACGAGCTGGTTGCGCGACTGAAGTCGCGCGTGGCGACTCTGCGCGTGGGTCCGGGCGACGATGGAGACACGGAAATGGGGCCTCTGGTCAGTCGCGGGCACCTGGAAAAGGTCTCGGGTTACATCGACAGCGGTGTTTCCGAGGGCGCAAACCTTGTCGTCGACGGCCGCAATTTCGTGATGAATCGGGACGGCCACCGGGAAGGCTTCTTCATTGGGGCCTCGATGTTCGACCACGTCACGAACGACATGCGCATCTACAATGAAGAAATTTTCGGGCCGGTTCTGTCGATCGTCCGCGTCCCCGACTACCGTTCCGCCGTCGACCTCGTCAATGGTCACGAATACGGTAACGGCGCGGCGATCTTCACCCGTGACGGGGACAGCGCCCGTTCGTTCGCCAGCGAAGTACAGGCCGGCATGGTAGGAGTGAACGTGCCCATCCCCGTCCCCATGGCATTTCACAGTTTTGGCGGATGGAAGAACTCGCTGTTCGGAGATCACCACATGTATGGGCCGGAAGGCGTGCGCTTCTACACCCGGCTCAAGACAATCACGTCCCGTTGGCCCGGGGGCATGAAGTCAGGTGCAGATTTCGCGATGCCCACGATGAAATAGTCGAGGCTCGACGCATTGTTTGCCGATTACGGCCACGGGCAAATGCAACGCTGAATCACCCACCGTGGCGGGGTGAAGCCGACCTGGTTTCGCCAATCAATTCGCGCGTGCGACTTACGCTGTCGGAAGCAGCAGCCGACAGCAACCGCACATCGCTCGAAACTGTGACCATATCAAAACCCCAGCCCACGGCTCTGGCCGCATACTCCGGCGTTCCGCAGTGCAGCGCTGCTCGTATGCCTGCATCGTGCGCCGCAGCACGAATTTTCCGTATCGCCGTCACCATCTCCTCTTCTTCGCGATCGAAATGCGGAACCAGGCGGCCGTTGCCGATCCCGAGCGCGAGATCGGAGGGACCGATATACACACCGTCGATTCCGGGTGTCGACACGATCTCTTCCAGATTCTCCATCGCCTCGGCCGTCTCTATCATGGCAAGACAGAGGATTTCGTCGTTCGCTTGCTGTGCGTAATCCGCACCTGCCGATAACAGCGCGCGCGTCGGGCCGAAACTTCGGGTCCCGTCAGGCGGATAACGAACGTAGGAGACCAGCCGTTCAGCCTGCCGCCGGTTGTTGATCATCGGACAGATCACACCGTTGGCGCCGGCATCGAGCACCTTCATGATGGCGCCCGCTTCCAGCCAGGGAACGCGGACCAGCGGAACGACACGGCTGGCGCGCATCGCCTGCAGCATCGGCACGACTTCGGAATAGCCGATCAGGCCGTGCTGCATGTCGATCGTGATGCTGTCATAGGGTTGCGCCGCCATGATCTCGGCAGAAAACGAATTCGCACTCGCCAACCATCCGTTGAGCGTTGCCTTGCCGTCTGTCCACTTCGGCTTCAAGGCATTCGTGATCATTCCATTGTCCTCGGTTCGTTACTTGTGCACGGCTGAAACCGGCATCTGCAAATTCCAACGCAACAGGCCATGCGTTGCCACCCGGCGCCTCGGCTGACTACAGTCCGAGGTCAAAACCAATCCGGATTCGCGCGCCGGGAGACGGAAATCCCGGTGCGTCCTGATACTGCGCATCCAGTGCATTGTCGATCACGGCCCAGACAGTACGGTTTGCGGCGCGTTCGTACCGAACGGTCGCGCCGACGAGAACATAGCTCGAGGCGTCAACATCGCCCGTTGGAATGGAAGTCGTCAGCCGGGGACCCACGTAGCGTGCCCTCGCGTTCACGCGCCATCGCTGCGCCGCAGACCAGTCCAGGGACAGGCCGCCCATCCGCTCCGGCCGCCTGCGCAGCGGTCCGGACAGGCTCGAAATGTCCGACCATGTACTGTCGAGCGATAGCCCAATGCCCGGCGACAGTTCCAGTTCCGCCCGAATCTGGACGCCATCGATATCGATTCGGCCCCTGTTGATGTTCGTGAAGGACTCGAAATCGAAATCCACCAGGTCATCGTATCGGCTCCTGAACGTCGTCAGGATCAACTCGTTCCCGTTACCGAACACGTGCGTATACCCGGCTTCGGCACTGCGCGCCTTTTCGGCTATCAGGTCCGGATTCCCGACTAGCGGATTTCCCAGCGCGAAAAAGCTGGGCAACTTGAAGCCGTTGCCGATGTGCGCCCAGAGGCGGCTTCCCCGATCGGACACCGCCCGCGATACGCCGAACTTTCCGGACAATCGTCCGTCGATGTCGCCGTGATCCCACCGCAAGGCGAGCGTCGACGTGAAACCGCCGTTCCACTGCCTGCCGATCTCCGCAAAGGCGGACGACACGGAGCGGGTCATCTCGAAAGGGCTGGGGAACACCGCGAAACCGAGGTCGACCGCACCCTTGTCGCTGGCATCTTCGGCAACGAAATCGAGACCGCCGACGAACATGGCGTCACCGGGCAACTCGACGCGATTGATCCACAGCAGCTCACGCCGTTCGTAGTCGGTGATCGCCGTAAAGGCGGGCTGCCCGCCCAGAACGCCCCGCGCGACCGCGGGCATCGACGCGTTGTCGCGCAGTCGTGCGCTGCTGATGTGGACTTCGGACCTCCAGGATTCCGTCACCGGCCAATCGGCTACGGCCGCAACGGACAGCTCATCGCCGTCCGCCGTTTCGAGTTCCCTGGAAACGGCGAACTGCGGACCGCCGCTGACCTCGGAAAAACTGGTCCGGTCACGCTGCACGTGCCGCAGGTTGATTTCCCACGATCCCCGGTCGCCGAGACCGCCGGCCAACCGCGTGCCGAAACTGTCGAGGCGCAACGAAGAACCCTCGATTTCGTCGCCGCCATCCAGCGATGAAGCGCGAAGACTCCATTCCACGTCGTTGCCGAGTTCGAAAGAGGCGCCGACGCCGGCTCGCCAATCACTTACGCTGCCGGCTTCCGCAAACACATTCGCCGATCCCGGGTCGGCCCATGCGGAACGAATCCGGATCACGCCGGCCATTGCGTCGGCGCCATACACCGCCGACATGGTGCCCGACGCACTGTCGGCCCGATCGATCCCGTGTGCGCCCAGCATGGAGAAATCGAATGATCCGCCCCGCGTATTGGACGGATTGTTCAGGCGGATTCCGTCCACGTACACGACCGTGAAGTTCGATTCCGCCCCCCGAAGGAAGATCTCCGAAACCCCGCCGGCCCCTCCCGGGCGGCTTACCGAGAAACCGGGCAGGCTCCGAAAAAGTTGCTCCGTGTCGACCGGTCGCGCCACAAGGATTTCGGTACCGTCGGTGGAAACCCCTTCACCGATGGAAAAGACCCCGTCGTCCAGACGCGTCTCAACGACGACAATTTCCTCGAGACCGGTGGATTCATCCGCTTGCGCAGCCGTCTCTGCGGCCATCCCGCAAACGCCGGTTGTCAGCGCGCTCACCCACGTGACTGTGCAGATGCGCACTCGCACGGCAGCCCCCTGCCTTCTCTTCTGCTTCAATTCAGCCCCGACATCATAAACGGTCGCGGTCCGGACCGGCCGCCGGCTTGGACCGAATTGGCGGGGCGCAGGCTCGCTCAGCGCTGCGCGACCGGCACGTAATCCCGCTGGGCCGGCCCGATGTAGAGCTGCCTGGGCCGGCCGATCCGCGACTCCGGATCGCGCACCATCTCGCGCCAGTGCGCGACCCAGCCGACAGTGCGGGCGATGGCGAACATCACCGTGAACATCGACTTTGGAATGCCCAGCGCCCGGTAGATGATCCCCGAGTAGAAATCCACGTTGGGATAGAGGTTCTTCTCGATGAAGAACTCATCCCTGAGCGCAATCTGTTCCAGCTCCAGCGCCAGTTCGAACAGCGGTCCGTCCTGGCTGGCGCCGAGTTTTTCCAGCAGCCGGTGGCACATCTGGCGGATGATGGTCGCGCGCGGGTCGTAGTTCTTGTAGACCCTATGGCCGAAGCCCATCAGCCGGAACGGATCCTTGCGATCCTTGGCCCGGTCGACGTACTCGCCGATACGGCTCCGATCGCCGATCTCCTCCAGCATGTTGATCACCGCCTCGTTGGCGCCGCCGTGGGCCGGCCCCCAAAGCGCGGAGATCCCCGCGGAGACGGCCGAGTACGGATTGGTGCCGGAGCTTCCCGCGAAACGCACCGTGGAGGTGCTGCAGTTCTGTTCGTGGTCGGCGTGAAGAATGAACAGCAGGTCCAGGGCCTGTGCAGCGACCGGATCGATGTCATGCGGGGCGGGCGGCACCGAAAAGAACATGTGCAGCAGATTGGTGCAGTAGTCCAGCTCGTTTTTCGGATAGACGAAGGGCTGCCCCAGGGAATGCTTGTAGGCCGCCGCCGCAATCGTCGGTATCTTGGCGATGATGCGGTGCGCGAAGATGTCGCGATGCCTGGCGTTCTGAATGTCCATGCGGTCGTGGTAAAACGCCGACATGCAGGCGACGACACCCGAAACCATCGCCATGGGGTGGGCGTCGTAATTGAAGCCGTTGAAGAAACGGAGGAACGACTCGTTGAGCATCGTGTGCGTGGTGATCGCCTTGTCGAACTCCGCCAGTTCATCGGTCTTTGGCAGTTCGCCGTAAAGCAGCAGATACGCCACCTCGATGAAACTTGACTGCTTGGCAAGTTGCTCGATGGGGTAACCGCGGTACTGCAGGACCCCCTGCTCGCCGTCGATGAAGGTAATGGTGCTGGAGCAGGAGGCGGTAGAAGCAAAACCCGGGTCGTAGGTGAAGACGCCCTGGTTTCTGTACAGTTGGGAGATCTCCAGAACTTTCGGTCCGGCGGTGCCGGAGCGCTTTTGCAACTCCAACTCCGCGCCGGAACCGGATTCAACCAGACTGTAGCGCCTTTCGCCCATACGTCGCACCTGTTCCCTCGGATTTGTTTGACCGTCCTCGGCCAGAGCGGCCTTGGTCACGGCGTATGCGCCCGGAACGGCGGAGGGCCTTCAAGCGCACCAGAGCCATTTAGTATAGCAGGCTGCTGAGCCACCGGGGGGCTCACTTTTTCGTGAATTGGCGTGAACTTTCGTAAGCGGTTAGCCGACCCCACCTTCCTTTCGCTGAGCCAAAGAGGTTGTATGACTCCTTTTGTCTAGGGAGTTGTTCGATGAGGGATCCTGATGTGGACGCCAGGGGTGAAGCCCCTGGCTTGGCGGCAGCGGCCAACGGAGCGGCTGCGGTTGGGCGCAAGCGAGGGAAGCGAAAGACGCGGCGGCGATGGAGTGCGGAGGAGAAGATCCGGATCGTCCGGGAGAGCTTTGCCTCGATGGAGTCGGTGACGGCGGTGGCCGAGCGACATGCCATCACGCGCAGGCAATTGTCGTCGTGGCGCACGCAGCTGCGCAAGGGCAAACTGGCGGCACCCCCGTCGGCGCAGGCGCAGCCGGGTGGGGCGTTCGCCGCCGTGGAGGTGGAGGAACGTTGTTCGGTTCTGATCGAGGGCCGGGGCGTGACGGTGCGGTTGGAAGGCATTGCCGATGTGTCCGGGGTCGCGGCGATCGCCGCGGCGCTGGCCGGCGGTTCGCGATGATCTCGCCGAACGGTGCGCGGATCCTGGTGGCGAGCGAGCCGGTGGATTTTCGCAAGGGCCACGACGGGCTGGCCGCGGTGGTGCAGAACGAGCTGGGACTGGACCCGTATTCGGGGGTGGCCTATGTCTTTCGGGCCAAGCGGGCCGACCGGATCAAGGTGCTGTGGTTCGACGGCACGGGCCTGGCGCTGGCGTACAAGCGCCTGGAGGGCGGGCGGTTTGCCTGGCCGGCGGTTCGCAACGGCGTCATCCGGCTCACCCGGGCGCAGTTCGAGGCGTTGTTCGAGGGTCTGGACTGGCGCCGGGCGTGGTCCCCGAGGGTGCGCCGTCCGCGCACCGCGGCCTGACGCCCGGGGCGGCTGCACACGGCCTGATATCGGCCCGTTTTCCGGGCCGATATTCGTTCATAACTGACTGATTTTATGATAGTATTCTGTCATGCAGGCCCATCCCGAAGCGGTCGATCTCAAGGCGTTGCCCGAAGCCCATCGGGCGCTGTTCGAGCGCCAGCAAGCCGACAACGAAGAGCTTCGCGCCAGGGTCGAACTGCTCGCCGACACCAACCGCCGCCTGGAACACCTGGTCGAGGAGTTGCGCCGGGCGATTTATGACAAGCGCTCGGAGAAGCGCCCGCATGACGATCGGCAGTTGGCGTTCGAGGACCTGGAGGGCGCGGTGGCCGAGGTCGAGGAGGCCGCGGCCGCGGCGGGCGCCCAGGGGACATCGCCCGCCACCCGGCGCCGTGCCCCGCGGCGCAACCTCGGGCATCTGCCGAAGGGCCTGGAGCGGATCGAGAACGTCATCGAGCCCGATAGCACGCAATGTCCCTGCGGGTGCGGGCAGATGGCGCGCATCGGCGAGGACCGCACCGAGCGGCTGGACATCGTGCCGGCAAAGTTGCGGGTCATCGTCACGGTGCGCCCCAAGTACGCCTGCCGAAGCTGCGAGCAGGGGGTTTTCCAGGCGGCCGCGCCGGCGCACCTCATCGAGGGCGGATTGCCGACCGAGGGGGCGCTGGCGCAGGTACTCATTTCCAAGTACGCGGATCACCTTCCGCTGTACCGCCAATCGCAGATTTACGCCCGCTCGGGCGTGAAGCTCGACCGTTCCACGCTCGCCGGCTGGGTGGGCAAGGCGTCCTTTCACCTCATCCCGGTGGTGGATCGGCTAGTCTGGCACCTGAAGCGGTCCGGGCATCTGTTCATGGACGAGACCCGGGCGCCGGTGCTGGACCCGGGCCGGGGCAAGACAAAGACGGGGTACCTGTGGGCACTGGCCCGCGATCAGCGGCCCTGGGCCGGTCCGGACCCGCCCGGCGTGGTGTTCTTCTACGCGCCCGGACGCGGCGGATATCATGCCAAGCGTTTTCTCGAGGGCTTCGAAGGCCAACTGCACGTGGACGGTTATGCCGGCTACAACGCGGTGGCGGCGCCCGGCAAGGGAGTGGTTCGCTGTTACTGCTGGGCGCACGCCAGACGCAAGCTCTGCGAGGTCCACGACAGCCACCGCTCGACCATCGCCGCCGAAGGGTTGCGGCGGATCGCCAGGATGTACGCCATCGAGAAGTCGATCCGGGGCGAGCCGCCCGAGGTCCGGCTGGCCGTGCGCCAGGCGCGGACCGCGCCGCGGGTCGAGGACTTCGGGGTGTGGCTGCGCCGGCAACGCGCCCGGATCTCGCCCAAGTCGCGACTGGGCGAGAAGCTGGCCTACATCGCCAACCACTGGGACGGGCTACAGGTGTTCCTCACCGACGGGCGCGTGGAGATGGACAACAACGTCGTGGAGAACGCGATCCGGCCGCTGGCGCTGAGCCGCAAGAACGCACTGTTCGCCGGCCACGACGAAGGCGCCAAAGCCTGGGCGCGCATCGCCTCATTGGTGGAAACGGCGAAGATGAACGGCGTCAACCCCCACGCCTACCTCAAGGCCACGCTCGAAGCCATCGCCAATGGCCATCCGGCCTCGGAGATCGATCGACTGCTGCCCTGGGCCTTTACGCCAATCTCAAGCTGAAGTCCACGTGGTGTAGCGACACCGCTTACGAACTTTCGTGATCTAGTGTCGCTCACGCGCAACGGATGAGCGGCTGTAGCGCTTGCGGAACTTGTCTACCCGCCCGCCCGTGTCGACGATCTTTTGCGTGCCGGTGTAGAACGGATGGCACGCGGAGCAGATTTCCACGCGCAGGTCCTTGCCCAGCGTTGACCGGGTCGTAAACTCATTGCCGCAACTGCATGTCACCTTGATTTCGGCATACGCCGGGTGGATGTCGACTTTCATGGTTCGAACGGTCCAGCAGGAGAGGCGCGAGAGGATACTGCCCCCGACACCGGATGACAAGCGGACGCGAATGTCAGTCGTTGAACCCCTGCATTCGGAGCGCTTTTTCGATCTGCGCCAATGCCTGCCCGCGGTGGCTCACGCGGTTCTTGACCTCAGCCGGCAACTCCGCCGCGGTGGCGCCCAGCCTTGGGTCGAAAAACACGGGGTCGTATCCGAAACCCGATTCGCCGCAGGGTTCCCGGGCAATAAGGCCGTGCCACTGCCCCGATCCCACCAGCGGCATCGGATCGTCCCGAGATGCAAGCGCCACGATCACGCAGCAGAAACTTGCCCCGCGCTCGGGGTCCGGTACATCCTTCATCAACTCGAGCAGTTTGGCGATGTTTGCGCGCGCGCCGCCGCCGTCGGCAAACCGGGCCGATCGCACACCCGGGGCGCCGTGCAGGGCGTCCACGGCCAGACCGGAGTCGTCCGCGATCGCCGGAAGCCCGGTCGCGGCGGCGGCATGACGGGCCTTGAGCAAGGCATTTTCCAGAAACGTCCGACCGGTCTCTTCGGGCGACGCAAGGCCGAATTCACTGCGCGACAGTAGAACCAGGCCGGTGGGCGCCAGCAATGCCCTCAATTCCCCCAACTTCCCCTTGTTGCCGCTGGCGAAAACCCAACGGTTGGAACGGCGTGTCACCGCTTGAGCACCTCGGCTTGAGCCGCAAGAAGTTCTTTCGTCCCGATCGCGGCCAGGTGCAGGAGCCGGTCCAGTTCTCCCCGCCGGAAGGCATGACCCTCCGCCGTTCCCTGCAACTCGATGTATCCGCCTGCGTCATTCATCACCACGTTCATGTCCGTCTCGGCTTCGGAGTCCTCGGGGTAGTCGAGATCCAGAACCGGCTCGCCCCGGTAGATGCCCACGGATACCGCAGCGACCTGACCGTGAATCGGGTCCCGCTTCAGCTTGCCCGCCGCCCTGAGCCGCTCCACGGCAAGCGCCAGAGCGACGTAGCCGCCGGTGATGGCGGCGGTGCGCGTCCCGCCGTCCGCCTGCAGCACGTCGCAGTCCACGGTGATGGTGCGTTCTCCCAGCGCCGAACGGTCGACCACCGCGCGAAGGCTCCGCCCGATCAGCCGCTGGATCTCCACCGTGCGGCCGCCCTGCCTGCCGCGAACGGCTTCCCGAAACGTTCGGGTATGGGTCGCACGGGGCAACATGCCGTATTCGGCCGTCACCCATCCTTCATCGCGGCCTTTCAGAAACGGCGGTACGCGTCTTTCGACGCTCGCGGTGACCAGCACCCGGGTGCCGCCGAACTCGGCCAGAACCGAGCCCTCGGCGTGGGCCACAAAGTTCGGGACGAACCGCACGGCGCGCATTTCGTCCGGCTCGCGCCCGCTGGGCCTGAGCGGCGGCTCATCCTTCATTTCCGATCCTCGCATGGGTGGGGCGCATATCCTAACCCGCAACTCCCGCCACACGACTCCCCGACCCGGAGATTTTCATAAATCAAATTGATTGTTTTTATTGCTGATAAGATGCACTGCTTATAGATGTAGTGCATGGGCGGTGGCGGCATGAGACTCAAGGGCCTCGACCTGAACCTGCTGATTGCGCTCGACATTCTTCTGGAAGAGCACAGCGTTTCCAGGTCCGCCGAGCGGTTGCACTTGAGCCAGCCCGCGGCCAGTGCGGCGCTTGGCAGGCTGCGCAAGTTCTTCAACGACGAACTGCTGGTCCTCCACGGCAAGCGCATGATCCCGACCTCTTATGCGCAGAATCTGGCGCCGGAAGTCAAGCGCATTCTGACGCAGGTCGACGGCTTGATTGCCACATCCAGTGCATTCGATCCGGGTACGTCCGAACGCACTTTTCGCCTGATGGGATCGGACTACGTTGCCACAGTACTGGTTACGCCGGTCGTTGCCCGGATGAACCGCATCGCTCCAAACGTGACGCTGGATATGCGTCTTCCCAGCGACAGGATCCGAGCGGAATTCGAGCATGGCGAGATTGATCTGGGTTTGGTCCCGGAGGAGTTTCTCCAGCCGGATCATCCAGCCGAACTGGTTCTGGAGGAACGCTACGTCGTGTTGGGTTGGAGCCGCAATCCCGTTTTCCAGAGCGTGTTGACGGTCGAATCCTTCCTGGACTGCGCCCATGTCGCCGTTGCGTTAGGGGCGGAACGCAACCTTTCTTTCGCGGACCGCCAACTTCAGTCGCTGGGGTACCCTCGCCGCATTGCCATGTTCGCTCCGACCTTTGCCGCCGTTCCGGGGATGCTGGTAGGTACGAACCGCCTCGCGGTCATGCCCGAGAGGCTGGCCCGGACGTTTCTGGCCATGATGCCGCTGACCACCGCCCCGCTGCCTCTGGAGTTTGCGGCCATGCGAATCATGATGCAGTTCCATGCCGCGCGTTCCGGCGACCAGGGTCTGAAATGGCTTCGTGAACAATTGCACGATGCCGCAAACGCTCGTTAATCTACCCGTCGGGGCGTATAACTCTGGCGCTCACAATGACAACCACCGCGCGTAAGGCAAGCTTCACTTATCAATCATATTTATTAAAAGGCATTTGTAGATTTGATTTGCTTATGCGATCAGATTCAAGGATATTTCGCAATACGCTCTCGATGAAGGGGGATCGGAACAAATGAAGATCGAAGCGTATCTCAGGTCATCATTGTTGTCCTTCACGACAGCAGCCTTGTGCATGGCAGGCGCATCCGCACCGGGCCAGGAACGCGACGAAGACGCGGCCATGAATCAGGTGCTCGAAGCTGCGGACGCACTGGGCGGGCTGGCCGCAGTTCAGGCTGTCGAGCGCATGAGGCTGTACGGCTACGCTCAGGAAGCCGACGGCTTCGGGTCGGGCAATGCTTCCGGATCCCCGCACGCACCGCAAAAGTACAACGCCCACAATGATTTGCAGAGGGTCTGGGACTTCGCGAACGATCGCTACATGGAGCGCCAGCGCGTCTACTTTCTGTTCCCGTTCGCCTCTTCCCTGGTCTATCGCTATTCGTTGAACATCAATGCACTCGACCGCGACATCTCCTATGCGATCGGCGGCGGGTTCAACGTCCCCGATCCGGACGAGCCGCGTCGAACCGGCAACGTCCGCGAGCTGAGAATGCGGAGCATCGGCACGAATCCCGTGGCGGCGGTTCGTGCCGCGCTCGCGGACGGCTCCACGCTCGGCAACATGCATGTGGAGGGGGACAACCTGATCGTAGACGTCGCACTCGCAGACGGCGAGGAGTTCACGATCGGTTTCGATTGGACAACGGATCTGCCGCAGTTCGTGCGCTGGTCGGGTCCCAACCATTACCTTGGGGAAGTTCGCTACACGACGTGGTTCTCTGGTTACGTGCCCTATGACGGCATCAGGCTGCCGCTCGGAATCGTGACCAACTGGGACTGGCGGGACATCGACGTGTACAAGATCTATGGCGAGGGCTGGATTGTGAATGGCGAGATCCCGGACCTGGCCGCGCCCGAGTCCGTCCGCGGGGCGGCCGCGCAGTCCTTTTCGAGGGAGCTCGATGTCGAGGCGATCACGGACGGAATCTGGCGCATCTCCAACGGCACCACGGTCGTCGAGTTCGCCGATCACCTGCTGGTCTTCGAGCTGGGCGGTTTCGGTTACGACGATGCCACGCTGCAGGTCCTGGAGCTTGCACGCTCGCTGGTTCCGGAGAAGCCGCTGACGCACTACATCGCCTCCCATCATCACGACGATCACAGCTCGGGCCTGCGCACGGCCGTTGCCGAAGGCCTCACCGTGATATCCCACCAGGCGAACGAACAAATCTACCGGGAGATTGCGTCGAGGCCGGCGCCGAACTTTCCCGATGCCCTGCATCGAAATCCGCAGCCCTTCAGGTTCATCGCGGTCACGGATGGACACATGCGCCTGCAGGACGCCGAGCGTACTCTGGACATCTATCACGTATTGGGCCATAACCACATGGCTGACGCGGTGTTCGCCCATGACCCGGATGCCCGGGTCATGATCGAGGCGGACATCGCGCCCGCGGTCGAATGGCAGTGGTGGGCCGATGCGTATGTTTACAACCTGGAGCATTACAATCTCGATGTGGAAACCGTGTCGTCCAATCATTTCGGCGTCATGACGCACCAGGAGATGCTGGATTTCCTGGCCCCGGGCAGGTTGCGCGTTCAGGAGATTTGCGTCGAGCAGGCTGAAGCGGGTATCTACAGAACGGGATGCCCGCCGTTTTTTCAGGAAGGCGACCTGATCGAGGGAATGTCGGAGTACTTTGAACCGCCGGTCGAATGAGGAGGGAATGATCGAGACCGGAATCGGCAGACTTTCCGGGTCCGGCATGAGGGGGAGTGAACACCATGAGAGGTAACAGTCGATATTCTGCAGCCGTGCTGAGCCTGGCGCTGGGCGTGCTCCTTGCCGATGCCGCACTGGCGCAAAAGGACATATCCGGGCACTGGACGCAGACAAACTCCGAGCAGCGATACAGCGACACGGGCATCGGCAACTACAGCGGCTTGCCTGTCAACGAGGCTGCACGCATACGGGCCGACACCTGGAGTCCGGAACGGCTATTCATGCCCATCCACCAATGCGAGCCGCACCCGGCGCCCTACACGCCCGTCGGCCCTGCGGGCCTGAGGATTCAGGCGGTCATCGACCGCAGAACCCAGGAAACGATCGCCTGGCGAATGGCGGCGCACTGGATGGAAAACGAGCGCACTGTCTGGATGGACGGCCGGGAGCACCCGCCGGAGTGGGCCCAGCACACGTGGAACGGCTTCTCCACGGGCGAGTGGAACGGCGACATGCTCTCGGTGACGACAACGCATATCAAGCAGGCGTGGATTCGCCGCAACGGGGCGCCGCAGAGCGACCGCGCGGTACTACGCGAGCACTGGGTCGTCAACGACGATGTACTTACGCTGGTTTCGGTATTGCAGGATCCGGTCTACCTCACCGAACCGCTGATCCGATCGATGACCTGGGTTCGCAATCCGGGCTTCCTGATCGGCTCCTATACCTGTCACATCACGGCAGAAGTCATTTATCCGCGGGGATACATACCCTTCAACCTCCCCGGGCAGAACACCATGCTCATGGACAACGAACCGGCCCGTTGGGGCATGCCGCGGGAAGTGATTCGCGGCGGCGCCCGCACGCTGTTGCCGGAGTACGCGGAAGAGTTGAAGGCGTTGCTGGAGGAGCGTGGGCAATGATGTCGATTCATTACATGCTTTGCGCCGGGCGTTGGCATGCTGCCGGGCGTTGGCTGGTCGGCGGTATCCCGGTATTCCTTTGCGCCACCGCCACCGCGCAGATTCACCTGGACCCCGAGCCGCATATCGTGCCGGAGGTCTATCTCGACGCGCAGGCGGCGCTCAATGCGATCAACGCGAACGCCACGCTGCAGTTCTTCCCGGTAAACGGCAATGTCTACCTGCTCGCGGATCCTCGCGGAGGCACCAATGTCACGGTTCAGATTGGCGAAGAGGGTGTCCTGGTGATCGACAGCGGTTCGGCCGAGCATGCCGCCGAAACACTTGAGATGGTCCGGCGCATCTCGACCCAGCCGCTCCGCTATCTGCTCAACACCACGGGGCTGCCCGCCTACACCGGCGCCAACGACCCGCTTGGGGAAGCCGGACTGGGCTACGAGGGCGTCGGCGCACGAGGCCTCGGGCGCACCAGCGGCATTTCCCACGAGAACGCCATGATCATGATGGCTTCCAATGCCGAACCGCCGAACACCGGCGCCGGCTACCCGAACCTGGCTTTCTTCAATGCGCATCAGCCGATTTTCTTCAACGGAGAAACCATCGACATTTACTACCAACCCAACGCAAACACGAACAGCGAATCCATCGTCGTATTTCGAAAATCCGACATCATCAGCGCAGGACCCATCTTCCTGACCACGACCTACCCCAAGATCGATCCGGAAGAAGGCGGAACCATCGACGGGGTGATAGAAGCACTGAACAGGATTCTCGACATCACCAACACGCGCAAGAACCAGGAGGGCGGCACGATGGTGATCTCCGGCGAGGGGCGCATTACGGATGAAGCGGGTGTTGCCGAGTACCGCGACATGCTGACCATCATCCGGGCGCGTATCGCGTACTACATGCAGCATGGCATGTCGCTGGACGAGATCCGGGCCGCTCGGCCCACGATGGACTACGACGGCCGGTACGCGGCCGAGGAAGGGCCTGCGGAGCCTGCAAGCTTCATCGAGATCATCTACAACCACCTGCTCGAAAGCCGCGGTGATGGGTCATGAAGAGTATCGTGGGCAGCAGACAAGCCACGGGACCGTTGTGCGCCGCCGTTCTGGCCGCTGTGGTGGTCGTCATCACCGGCGGACGCGCGCAGGCCCAACAGGGCATGGGCGGTATGGCGGCCGAACCGGTCCCCGCCAGGGAAGCGGCCGAACAGCACTTCGATCTGACCGGATATTGGGTACCCATCATCACGGAGGATTGGCTCTCCCGTATGGTGACACCGCCCATCGGCTATGTATCAAGCGGAGAATTCAGCCAGTTTCTGCGACTGACCGACGCGGCCGTCGAGGCGGCGATGAACTGGGACCCGGAAGCCGACGCCGCGGCCGGGCTGGAGTGCAGGTCCTTCGGGGTCGGGCACATCATGCGCATGCCGACGCGACTCCGCATCACCTGGGAAGACGACGACACACTGCGAATCGACACCGATTACGGCGAACAGACGCGACTGCTGCGATTCCGCCCCACCGAGGCGGACGCCGCGCGCGATCAGGGCACCTGGCAGGGCCATTCCGTCGCATCCTGGGAAGCGCAGGGGCATCGGCGGGGGTTCGTGCCCGAACCGCCCAGCCGCCCCGGCGTGCTACGGGTCGAGACCGGGGGAATGCGCCCGGGCTACATCAGCCGCAACGGCATTCCCTACAGCGAACGCGCAACCATGCGCGAGTTCTTCGTGCGTCACGATGACTTCGGCGATGAATGGTTCACGGTCACCACGATACTTGAAGATCCCGAGAATCTGGCGCAACCGCACATCACGGCGACGCATTTTCGCCGCGAGGCGGATGACGGGCGATGGAATTCGCGCCCATGTGAAATCGTTCCGCCCTTTTCGATAAGCTCAAATGGGGGGTAACCAAATGAAATCCGGAAAGTATTCTGCACTCGTCGTCGCTGCGTCGTGCGGCGCCTCGCTGCTCGGTCTGCCGGCTTCGGCCCACCACTCCTATTCGGCCACCTATGACCCGGAGCGCCTGATCACGATCGAAGGCCAACTGGTCTCATTCACCCTGCGCAATCCGCACACCATGGTGTTCGTGCTTGCGGAAGACGAATCGGGTGCCACGCAGCGATGGGCGATCGAATGGGGTGCGGCAACGCTGCTGCGCGGCGAGGGAATCGAGGGCGACACGCTGAAGGCCGGCGATCACATCATCGTCACGGGACTGCCGGGGCGGCAGGAGAGCGCACGCCGCATGCTCATGCGCGCGGTCGAGCGGCCGTCGGACGGCTGGAGCTGGGACGGCGAATTCGACTAGTTTCCGCTCACAACAGTCTCGAAAACGCCTCACGTGGCCGTGCCGTGTTCTCGGGCAAAGCAACAGGCAGGACATCAGGCTCATGGCCGACGACGCATTCTTGACTTCCATGTATTCGACACATTCGCCGCGGTACCGAACTGCGGCCCCGGACCGATCGGCATGAGCGGGTGGCAACGGTGAACGGCGCACAAGACCTGCGGTCCCGGTGGGAACTCACGTTTGGTGGCATTACCACCACCTCGGCCGGCCTCGTCGGTCTCTCATTCGGGCCCAGCGTCATCGGGGTGCTGTCTTTCGGCGTCTTCATCCGACCGATCGAGGACGCCTTCGGCTGGTCCCGGGTCGACGTGTCGGTGGCGATCACGGTCATCGCGTACGCAATCCTGCTGGTCTCGCCCATCCAGGGCACGCTGGTGGACCGTTTCGGTCCGCGACGGATCGTGCTCACGTCCATACCCCTGTTCGCCCTGGCCGTGGCGATGTTCTACTTCCTGCCCGCGAACCTGCTGGTCTTCTATGTGCTTGCGGCACTGATTCCCATACTCGGCTTCGGCCTGTTGCCCCTTTCCTACCTGCAGGCCGTGAGCCGCTGGTTCGACCGCCGTCTCGGGATCGCGCTCGGCGTCGCCAACTCCGGGATCGGCGTCGGCAGCACGGTGGTTCCGCTGATTGCCAGCGCGTTGATGCTCGCCTACGGCTGGCGCGAAGCCTTTCTTGGCCTCGCCGTCATCGTACTTCTGGTCACGTGGCCGGTGGCGTATTTCGGCCTTCGCGAGCCGGGCACAGGAACGCAAACCGGCGCAACGCCCGAATCCAGCGGCGCGCCGACATTCGGGTTGACCTTTGCCGAGTCGGCAAGACAGCCGGCTTTCCGGGTTCTCATCGCCGTGTTTCTGGTGCTGGGGCTGGCCCAAACCGGCCTCATCACCCAGATTGTGCCCATGCTGATCGATGCCGGCTGGTCGCCTCCCCGCGCCGCCGCCGTCATGTCCGTTTTCGGCGCGACGATGATGGTTTCGAGAATCGGTGTCGGTATCCTGATCGATTACGTCTTCGCGCCACTGGTCATGATGGTCGTTACGCTCGGAGGCGCGCTCTGCTGTTTTCTGTTTGCCACGATGCCGGCGGCCGCTTTCGTCAGCGCGGCGTTGCTCGGGTTGCTGGTCGGCGCCGAGTTCGATGTCCTCGCGTTCCTGATCAAGCGTTATTTCGGTACGATCGCCTTCGGCAGGCTGTACGGAATCATCTTTGCCGCCTTTCAGGCTGCCTCGGGCATCGGCATCGCGCTGTTGTCGATGAGCCAGAGCCGCTTCGGCGACTACACGGTCGGACTGTACGTTTTGACCGGCCTGCTGGTGGCGTGCGCTTCGATTCAGCTCCTGTTGGGACCGTACAGGTACGGCCCCGACTCGGGATCGGAAGCCACTGGCAATGGCAGTTGAGCACCTGGCAGCCCGGTTGCGCCGAGCTCAATTGATTTGAACATTTTTTGTGAGCGGCCAGGTGAGTCGCGTAGATATCAGGAGAAAGTAATGCCGGAGACGATGGAGAGGGATGTCCAAACCGTACAGTCGGGTGAGTGGCCCCGATGCGATTATGGGCGCGCGGCGGAGTTCACCGGATTCATTGAAGAGAAGGATGTCTCCGTGCCCATGCGCGACGGGGTCAATCTCTCGATCGACGTCTATCGTCCCGACACCAACGAGAAACTGCCGGTGCTGCTGGCGTTCGCGATCTACAACAAGGATCTCCAGGGGCCGGCGGTCAGCGATGCGCTGCCTCCGCAACCGGCCTGGTCGACCTTGTGGACCGGGCCGCTCGAAGCAGGCGATTCGCGTTTCTTCGCGTCCCGCGGATACGTACACGTCATCGGCTCCCCGCGCGGCGTCGGCAAGTCGGGAAGCGGCGGCGACCGGTGGTGGGATTCCTACGATCTCATCGAATGGATCGCCGAACAGCCCTGGTGCGACGGCAATGTGGGCATGGTCGGAATTTCCGGCTTCGGGGCCGAGCAATTGCACGTCGCGAAGCAGCGGCCGCCGCACCTCAAGGCGATATTTCCGCTGGACTCCCGCGGCGCCTACGGTCCGTTCGGGGGCTTCCGCGACGAGTATCCGGGCGGCGTCATCCACCTGTTCCGCTTCCTGATCGGCATTTATTCCGCCTTTCACCAGAACCGGGGGGCGCCGGGAGAACTGCCGCCCGAGAAGGAAGAGCTGTGGCGCAAGGCCATGGAGAATCCCGACTATCGCATGTACCCGCACCTGTACAACGTGGTCGCCCAGAAGGGACAGCACATGCCGCCCTTCTTCGAGTTGTTGATCAACCCCTACGACAACGAAGCGGCCGTGGAGAAAAGCGAGGCCGAATTCGCCAACATCGAGGTTCCGACGCACACCGGTTCCGGGTGGTATGCCTACACCTACAAGACGCATCTGAACGGATGCCAGACATGGTTCGAGCGCATCAATGCGCCCAAGAAGCTGACGCTGGGCGGCCCGGCACACCTCGAACGCCCGTTCCGTTCCTATCACAGGGAAATGCTGCGCTGGTACGACCACTGGCTCAAGGGCCTGGATACAGGAATCATGGACGAGCCGCCGGTCAAGGTCTGGGTCATGGGCGCGAACAAGTGGCTGACCGCGACAAACTGGCCGCTGCCCGAAATCCGCTGGACGAAGTTCTACCTGAATAGCTGGGAACGCCTGACCGACCGGGAATTCACGTCGGGCAGCGTCGACGACGCGATCCCGCCGGATACTTTCGTGCAGATGCCGCCGACTCACACGAACCAGGTCCAGAAGCTTCAGTACCTGACGGAGCCGTTGTCGGAGGACATGCTGATCGTCGGACCGTCCGCACTGCACCTGTTTGCCGAGATCGACCAGGACGACACCAACTGGATCGTGGCACTCAACGACGTGGGACCGGATGTCTCGGTGATGTCGGCGCGTGAAGGCGAGCGCGAAAGGCCGGCGGATACGCCCAAACGGGAACTCACGCGCGGCTGGCTGAAGGCGTCGCATCGCGCCCTCGACGACGCCCGCTCCAGACCGGGCCGGCCCTGGCACCCGCTGACCAGGGAAGCCCAGGCTCCCGTAACGCCGGGCGAGATCGAGGAATACGCCATCGGCATCACGTCGACGGCCAATCTGTTCCGCAAGGGACACCGGCTGGCCGTCGACATCATGTGCCTGGACCTGCCGACCGGTGTGGGCGGGGCGACGAATGTCGAATACGTGCCCTACCACATCTGCAGCAGCAAGACGACGGTGCATCGAATCTATCACGATACGAAGCGCCCATCTCATCTGCTCCTGCCGGTCGTGCCGTTGAGTTCCGTGGAATGGCTTTAGAAGGCCGCGCCCGCCCGCCAGCGGACCGGGCCATCGTCAACAATCGAGAGGAAACACCAATGAGTCTGGGAATTCGAAGGGTCGTCACCGGTTTCGACGACAACGGCAAGGCAGTCGTGCAACACGACGACGTGCTGGAGGGGGTGTCGCCCTCCGAACGCGTCGCGGTCGGCAACATCTGGACGACCGACGATTTTCCCATGCCCGTCGACAGCCGCAACGACCGCGGCACCGTGAAGATTCCCCGCGAACCGCCCCCCCGCCATTCGGTTTTCCGTATCGTGAAGTTCGATCCGGGATACCCGCGTAACATGCACATCACGAAGTCCATCGATTACGCAGTCGTGATTTCGGGCGAGATCGACATGGAACTCGACGACGGGGTGATGGTTCACTTCAAGGCGGGCGATGTGCTCGTACAGCAGGCCACGATTCACGGCTGGGAGAACAACGGAACCGAACCCTGTGTCATCGCCTTCGCCATGATCAGTACGGAGGCGTAAACGGGAGCGAGGTCGTCTTTCTCTACGACGATCTCAACGGCTAATGCTGATAGTAATGGGACACCCTGACGCACCGACAACGCTGCGTTCGGGTTAGACTTGCGCACTTCCGCTCCGCGGCCTGTGCGCTGCGGATCAGCCCGGAACGGTACAGTCGAGTTTCAACATGGCAAACAGCATGACCGGTTTCGCCCGTTCCCAGGCCCTGGCTGCGCCGTTCCGGCTGGTATGGGAAGTGCGCAGTGTCAATCACCGGTTCCTGGAGATCGCGGTGCGGCTGCCTGTGGAACTGCGCTCGCTGGAATCCGCCTGCCGCAGTCAGGTCCAATCCGCACTGGCACGTGGCAAGGTCGATTGCACACTGACTGTCAACCGAGACCGGGACCATCAAGGCGGCGTCGAATTGCGGAAGAACGTGGTCGAGGACCTGCTGTCGCTGCAGGAGCGCGTGCGTGAAATGGTGCCCGACGCGGACTCGCTGACCGTGAGCGAGGTGCTGCGTTGGCAGGGGGCGGTGCAGGAGGTCACGTACGAATCCGCAGCCGTGGAATCCACGGTGGCCGCGGCACTGGACGATGCGCTGAAGTCCCTTGTCGAGGCAAGAAACCGGGAAGGCCAGCGGCTGGCGGCCGCGGTTCTCGAGCGTTGCCGGGGGATGAAGGCCATCATTGCCGAAATGCAGCCCCGCATCGGCCAGGCGGAACAGCGCTATCGGAGCAAGCTCCAGCAGCGACTCGAACGGCTCGCCGTGGATGCCGACCCGCAGCGGCTGGAACAGGAGTTGGCACAACTGGCGCAGCGCCTGGATATCTCCGAGGAAATTGATCGCCTCAACAGCCACATCGACGAGGTGGAATCGGTCCTGTCCCGGGACGAACCCATGGGACGGCGGCTGGACTTCCTCGTCCAGGAACTCAATCGCGAAGCCAATACCCTGTCCTCCAAGTCGCAGGATTCCGAACTCACCCGCGGCGCGGTGGAACTCAAGGTCCTGGTCGAGCAGGTGCGCGAGCAGGTCCAGAACCTGGAATGACGGGATGCCGACGAACCGACGCGGTGGACTGATCGTGATTTCCGCGCCATCGGGCGCGGGCAAGACCACGCTGGTGCACAAGGCACTGAATTCACGCGAGGATCTCGCCTTCTCCATCTCCTATACCACGCGGCCACCGCGCGAAAAGGAAAAGGACGGAGTTGACTATTGCTTCGTAACCGAGAGCGAATTCCAGGACATGATATCCGGGGACAGGTTCCTGGAATGGGCACAGGTTTTCGACCGTTGGTATGGCACCAGCCGGGACTCCGTGGAGGCCTTGCGTACCGAGGGCAAGACCGTACTGCTTGAGATCGACTGGCAGGGTGCCGATCAGATCAGGGCCCGCGAACCCTCCGCCACCAGCGTGTTCATCCTGCCCCCCAGCCGCGCCGAGCTGGAGCGGCGATTGCGGGGCCGCGGCACGGACTCCAAGGAAAACATCGGCCGGCGCCTTCGCGACGCCCTGACCGACATGGCCCAGTGGAAAAACTTCGACTACGTCCTGGTCAACGAAAATGTCGCCACTGCCCTGGAGGAATTCATGTCGATCCTGGACGGTCGCGGCAACGCCCACCGGGTGGATTCACAGACTGTACGGCGCCGGGCCGCACGAATCCTGGCCGACAACGTCTGATCCATACTCTTGAACTGCGGTCGCCGCCCTGCTGGAAGGTCGAACAACTGGAGCAACAGCAAGGGCGGATCCTGACCCGAATGTTCGACGCGACCAAGACCACTTTCCACCGCCCGATGATGGTTGCGGTTTACCGCAATTGGGTTATGTAATAACCTGCCATTGACTTCGTGTCATCGGTATGGACATGGCTTCACCTCGCGTAATCAGTGACTTCCCGCCTACGCGGCATAACCACCGCCGTTGCGTCCGTGAGGCGCTCGAAACAGCGGAATCCGTCGTCGCAAGGCGCGGCATGCGATTCACGAAGCTGCGACGACGATTTCTGGAACTCGTCTGGTCGCGGCACGGGCCAATCCGGGCCTACGACATGTTGCGACTCATGGACGAGAAAGATGGGAGTATGGCGCCAAATACAGTGTATCGAGCCCTTGATTTTCTGTTGGAAGCGGGACTCATTCATCGGCTCGACAGCATCAATGCCTACATGGGTTGCGCGGACCCCGAAACCGAACATACAGGTCAGTTTCTGATTTGCCGAAAGTGTGAGTCGGCAGCGGAAATCCACGATCCCGGCATCGATCTCACACTGGGCCGGGACGCAGAACGACTGGGTTTCGAGCCCGAGCGGAAGACGGTCGAAGTGCGGGGGTTATGCCCGGCGTGCACGGTCGGATAGCGTAGCAAGACCCGGATTCCCGACGCCGGGTGGCCGGCGAAAAGTCCGCTCTTGCAGTTCAGCGCCGGTGGAGTTCGCATGGACGCCAGAATCACCGGTCCCTCACAGCTCGAGCAAGTACGTGAACTTGATCAGCAGTTGCTGTTGCGTGTAGTCAGGGATGAGATCTTCATCGTTGGCCGAGCTGTTATAAACGACGTAAAGGTAGGACAGCGGGCGAAATTCCCACGACAGTCGAGCATTCAGAATCTCGTTGGACAGCAAGGAGTTGTGCTGGAGAAATCCGGACAACCGGAGGCGCGGGTTGAACGCGAATCGCGAGCCGATGCCGATCAGTCTGGTGGTGCGCGCCTGCCCCAGGGGACCGAGACCGGAGATACGATTGAGTTCGTAATCGGCCGTCAGTTCGAAGCGGGGGCTTGGCGCATAGCGGCCACCGAGTGAATACGTTGTCAGCCGGCCATCGAAGTACCCGCCTGTCTTGTACGAGAATTCGCCCGAGAGTGTTCTCGATCGATCCGAGTTTCCGTACACACGGTAGCGTGTGTAGTCGTAGTCGCCTGTCTCGATCTCGATGCCGGCGGGCGCGAAACGGTCGGTGATTCGTTGCCAGTTGGGTTCAACGGTTACGCCGACCGCCGCGCCGCTGTGAAATTCGAAACGCAGCGGCTGTATAGACGCATAGCCGAATTTGAGATCACCGCCGTCGGAGCTGTTGAACGAATATACGCTGATCCCCGGATTGAAGCTCCTGATATTTTCGGGCAACCAGCCGCCGCGAAGGTCCCAGAGCACGGCGGGGCTGTGCATGACGTAGTTGGCGTCAAGCAGTTCCAGGCCGATTCCGGGGTTGTAGTCCCTGTTGAAGTACTCGAGCAATCCGACATAGACAGAGTTGGTCTCGTAGTAGGCGTAGAGCTGCGCACCGGTGCCATCGCCGGAGAGGCTGTCTGCCGAACGCGAAACCATCGCCTCCAGGCCTGCCGACGGCGCCGGCCTCCACAGGCCATCGACAGTGAAGGTGCGATTGGTCCGGCCGAAAGGCTGAATCGCCGAAGCCCCGTCCGAACGATAAGTCACCAAGCCGCCGACGCGGCTCTGCTCCCGGATGTTCTTCGAATAACGGGCCACGCCGAAGTCGCTCGCCGGCAGGTCCCGAATCGCTTCCTGCCGCATGGCGATCACACCGAATTCCTGCGTCGGCGAGCGCCCGGTCGAGCGAATTCCGGCTGTTATGGGTATCGGGAGCCCGCTGTCGTCGAGACCGATTCGGCGGGTAAAGAAGGGTCGAATCCAACTGGTGACGCTCGCATCGAACGTACCGGCGCTTTCGAGAAAGAACTGGCGGCGTTCCGGAAGAAACACGCTGAAGCGGTCGAGGTTGACGAACTGCCGATCGACATCAGCCTGAGCGAAATCCGTGTTGACCGTGAAGTCGATCACCGTGCCCGGTGTAACGGCCCATTTGATTTCACCGCCGATTTCGGCGTCTCTCTCGGGCCGGAAGCCGGTTGTGCCGGAGACCGCCTGACCGAGCGCGTAGGGGGTGATCTGCAGATTTCGTCCGGGCGGGGGCGGTTCTATCCCGCGCAGAATCGCTTCGTAAGACATCCTGTAGACGGACATGACTCGCGGGACCGGGGGGATGCTGACGGTTTCATTGAGGCTCCGGACCTGCCGCGACAGGATGATTCCCAGCCGGTCGGAGCCCGGCCGATAGCGAAGAATGCGCCAGGGTATCGCGATCTCTGCGATCCATCGATCATCCTGCAGTGTCGTGCGTGCGTTCCATCGCGCATCCCAATCCCTGTTCAGATTCTCGCCATCGGTGACCTCCATGTCCGATTGATTGCCGAAAGGGCTGATCTGAAAGACGACTGCCTTCCTCTGGTCGACAAATCCATCGATCCCGACGGCGAATACGTCATTTTCCTGCGCGGCGAAATCGCGTTGCAGGTTCTGGACCCGAATGCTTTGCCGCGGCTGCTCGCAGATCGCGGCGATGTAAAGCATGTCGTCGTCGAACAGTATCCGGACGTAGGTCCGATGCGTTGCCGGTTGACCCTGTTCGGGGTCGCTCTGTGTAAAGCCGGTGATGACATTGGCCAGACTCCAGGAGGGTTCGTCGAGGATGCCATCCACACGGACAGGTGCAGACGTTCGTGCAGCCGGGATTTCAATGGGCGGAGATGCAGGAGAGAAGACCTCCTGAGCGGATGCTGACGCCGCAAACAGGCACACGCCAAGTGCGAAACCAATCGAGCCCGTGCTTTCCCGTCGCATTGCAGCCGCCACAAGACCAAACCTTGACAATGCCCGGATGGACCAAGATGTTATCTTATTACATTATGCATCCGCCCCCGCGCCCTGGCATGCTCATGTGCCGACACCGGTAGCCGCTACCGGTGCCATTGCAGTAAACTTGACCCCACGGTTTGGAAGTGGATTTGTTCCCTGGAGGGAAATGCCGTGGCCCGGATCACCGTAGAGGACTGCACCGATAACGTATCGAACCTGTTCCAGCTCGTGCTGGTGGCCGCCAAGCGTGCTCGGCAACTGGCCAACGGCGCCGAGCCCCTGGTGCCCTGGGAGAACGACAAGCCCACGGTGGTCGCGTTACGGGAAGTCGCCGAGGGTTATGTCACCGAGTCCATTCTGGAAGAGCGTGAACGTTCGTCGGATGAACTGACCGATGGGGAACAGGCACCCGCCACGCTGCCTGGAGACCTGTTCCTGCCCGGCCCGTTTTTCTCGGCGAGCAAAGAATGAGGTTACCGCCTGCTGCGAGAAGCGGGAGCTCGCATGGACTATTCGGCCGCAATCAGGGAACGTCTGCCGTCGCTGTGGCGGGCGGACGGCCTCGGCGAGCTCATGGGGAAGCTCGAGAGCTATCTCCCCGAATCCGAACTGCCCGGCATCCTTGACGCCTACGAAGCCGCCTCCGCGGCTCACGACGGACAACAGCGGCTCAGCGGCGATGAATACATAAGTCACCCGATCGCCGTCGCCCGCATCCTCGCGGACCTGCACCTGGACCCCGGCTCCATCAAGGCCGCGTTGCTGCATGACGTGCTCGAGGATACGCCCTGTACCCTGGACGACATCAACGGTCGATTCGGGGAGGATGTGGCGTTGCTGGTGGACGGCGTCAGCAAGCTGGACAAGCTGCGTTTCGACAGCGCGGTAGAGGCCCAGGCCGAGTCCTTCCGCAAGATGCTCCTGGCCATGGTGCAGGACCTGAGGGTCATCCTGGTCAAGCTGGCCGACCGAACCCACAACATGCGCACCATTGAGCACCTGCCCGCGACAAAGCGCCGCCGAATCGCCAAGGAGACACTGGAGATATACGCCCCGATCGCCAACCGCCTGGGCATGTACAGCCTGAAGGTGGAGCTGGAAGACCTGGGTTTCAGGGCTTTCACACCGTTTCGGTACCGGGTGCTGGATCGCGCCCTCCGGCGTTCCAGAGGCAGCCAGCGGCAGTTCCTGCGAAGGATCGTCGCGAACCTGAACAAGCGCATCGCCGGACGCGGTATCGAAGCGCGCCTCGTCGCGCGGGAAAAGCGGCTCTACAGCATCTACTCCAAGATGCGGCGCAAACACATACCGCTGTCCGAAATCGTGGACGTATTCGGCGTGAGGATCGTCGTTGCCGACATCGATACCTGCTACCGGATGCTGGGGTTGGTGCACGAGCTCTACAAGCCCATGCCGGGCCGCTTCAAGGACTACATATCCATCCCCCGGGTCAACGGCTACCAGTCGCTGCACACCACCCTGTTCGGCCCCAGGAGCATGCCGCTGGAGGTGCAGATCAGGACCCAGGAAATGGATGAGGTCGCCGAGCAGGGCATCGCCGCGCATTGGCAATACAAGGCCGTGGACAAACTCACGCACGGCGCGGAGGCCAGGGCCCGGGAGTGGCTCCAGAATCTCATGGAGATGCAGCAGGCCTCCAATTCGGAGGAGTTCCTGGAAACCGTCAAGGCCGACCTGTTCCCCGACAAGGTGTACGTGTTCACGCCCAAGGGCGACATCATGCGGCTGCCCCGGGGTGCGACTGCCGTGGACTTCGCCTATGCCGTGCATACCGACATCGGAAACCGATGCATGGCCGCCAAGATCGCCCGCCGCGAAGTCCCGCTGAACACCACGCTCAACAACGGCGATACGGTGGAGATCGTCACCGCCCGTTCGGCGCGCCCGAATCCCAACTGGGTCAACTTCGTCACCACCGGCAAGGCCCGCAACGCCATTCGCGCGTACCTGAAGAACCTGCGGCGCGAGGAAGCGCGGGAACTGGGCAAGCGACTCCTCAGCCAGGCGCTCAGACCGTACGCCCTGAACCTTCGCCGCCTGCGAAAGGCCCAGAGAGGGCGCCTGATCGAGGAACTCGGCATATCCGCCATGGACGAGGTGTACGAACAGGTCGGGCTGGGCGAGCGTCTTGCGCCGGTGATAGCCGGCATGCTGGCCCAGCAACTGGGCGAAGAAGACGACGCCGGAGTGGAAAGGAAACCGCTCGAAATCGCCGGTACCGAGGGACTGCTGGTGACATACGCGGGCTGCTGTCACCCGATACCGGGCGACGGCATCGTCGGCTACATGTCCAGCGGGCGAGGCGTGATCATCCATCGCGACAAGTGCCACAATGTCGCGAAGTTCCGCGAGCAACCTGCCAAGTGGATTCCGGTGGACTGGCGCCAGGGCATTTCGGGCGAGTTTCAGTCGGAGATTCGCGTCCGGACCCTGAACCGGGTCGGCCTGCTGGCCGATGTGGCGGGCAGAATCTCCGCAACGTTCAGCAATATTCGGCACGTCAGCGTCGAATCCGCCGATGACGAGTCCATGCTGCTGTTCAGGCTGAACGTGCGCGACCGCCGTCACCTGGCGCAGGTCATGCGCAGCATCCGCACAAATCCTGAAGTGATCCGCGTCTCCCGAACACCGGACTGACCCCATGGCATTCGAAACAATCCACACCGAAAGCGCCCCGGCCGCCATCGGAACATACAGTCAGGCCGTTCGCGCGGGAGAAACGGTCTACCTCTCCGGCCAGATCCCGCTGGATCCCGAAACCATGGAGCTGGTGGCAGGCGGCATCGACGCGCAGATTCGCCAGGTCTTCGACAACCTCGCTGCCGTGGCGGAGGCGGCCGGCGGCGGGCTCGGCGACATCGTCAAGCTCACTGTCTATCTCGAAGATCTCGGGCATTTTCCCCGGGTCAACGAGATCATGGCGCAATACTTCCGGGAGCCCTACCCTGCCCGCGCCGCCATAGGCGTGGCGGCACTGCCCAGGGCGGCAGCGGTCGAGATGGACGCGATTCTGGTTGTCTGACCGCACCGATAGCCGCGGTTCCGCTCTGGCAAGACCGGTCGGCGCGCTCCGGGGCGTCGGCCCGCGGCTCGCCGAACGCTTGTCGCGCCTCGGGGTGGAACGGATCGCGGATCTTCTCTGCCTGCTGCCGCTGCGTTACGAGGATCGAACCCGGATCAGGCCCCTGGGCGGACTGATGCCCGGCGAGAAGGTCCTCATCGAGGGCGCACTGGAACTCGCCGAGGTGGCTTACCGGCGCCGCCGTTCCCTCCTGTGCCGGGTTGCCGACGGCACCGGCGCGATCACCTTGCGTTTTTTCCACTTCAACCGCGTTCAACAACAGCAACTGGTGCGCGGCGCACATGTGCGCTGTTTCGGAGAGATCCGCAACGGGCCGACGGGCCTGGAAATGATTCATCCCGAGTACCGCATCATCGGCGCCGAGCCGGAACCCCCGGGCACCGCCCTTACTCCCATCTATCCGACCACCGAAGGGCTGCACCAGCAGCGCCTGCGCCGATTCATCCAGCAGGCCATGGCGGTGATGGAGAAGACCGACAGCGTCGACTACCTGAACGACCGGCTGCCGGAGGGCTACCCGGAGTTTGCCGAGTCGATCCGTTTCCTGCACGGTCCGCCCCAGGGCACGGACATCGAGCCGTTGCTGGCCGGCGCCCATCCCTGCCAGAGGCGGCTCGCCCTGGAAGAGCTGGTGGCGCACCGGCTGAGCCTGCAGCGGCTTAACCTGGGGCGCCGCCGCGAGCACGCGGTCATGCTGAAGGATGAGCGCCGATTGATTGCGGCGTTCAAGTCGCAGTTGCCGTTTCGACTGACACGGGCTCAGCAGTCCGCGCTGAACGAGATTCTGGCGGACCTGGCAACCGCTTCGCCCATGCACCGCCTGCTCCAGGGGGATGTGGGGTCCGGAAAAACGGTCGTTGCAGCCGCGTCGGCCCTTGCGGCAGCTTCGGCTGGTTATCAGACCGCCGTGATGGTGCCCACCGAATTGCTGGCCGAACAGCAGTACACAACGATCGCCAACTGGCTGAACTCGCTGAAGGTGCAGGTCCGCCTGCTCACCGGGTCAGTCACCGGTTCCACCCGCAAGCAGGTTCTCGAAGAAATCGGTTCAGGCCACGCCCAGGTCATCGTCGGCACCCATGCCCTGTTCCAGCAGGGCGTCCGGTTCGCGGGGCTTGCGCTGATCGTCGTCGACGAGCAGCATCGTTTCGGCGTCAACCAGCGCCTGGAACTGAAGCAGAAAGGCCGCAAGGGCCTGCTTTCGCCTCACCAGCTTGTGATGACGGCGACGCCCATCCCGCGGACCCTGACGATGACCGCCTACGCCGACCTGGACTGCTCGATCATCGACGAGTTGCCGCCGGGACGCCAACCCGTGGGCACCGCAGTGATGCCGCAAAGCCGCCGCGCCGAACTGGTGCAGCGCGTTCGCGCCCACTGCGGCGGCGGACGTCAGGCCTATTGGGTCTGTCCGCTCATCGAGACTTCGGAGAATCTCGATTACCAGGCAGCCGCCGAAGTCGGTCGGGAACTGGCCGACGCCCTGCCAGACCTGAACGTGGGCCTGGTCCACGGAAAGATGTCCACCAGCGAGAAGGATCGCGTCATGCGTGAATTCAATTCGGGCGGGCTGCACGTCCTTGTGGCAACCACCGTGGTGGAGGTCGGCGTGGACGTTCCCAATGCGAGCCTGATGGTGATCGAGAACGCGGAGCGCATGGGTCTCTCGCAACTGCACCAATTGCGAGGCCGGGTCGGGCGCGGGCGCGACGCCTCGCACTGCATCCTGCTCTACAAGCCGCCTCTCACCGACGTGGCCGAGGCGCGTCTGCGCGTGCTGCGTTCCACCACCGATGGCTTTGCGATCGCGCAGAAGGATCTCGAATTGAGGGGGCCGGGCGAGGTACTGGGCACGCGCCAGACCGGACTCATGCAGCTCAGGGTCGCGGACATCGTCAGGGACGCCGACCTGCTGCCTGACGTCATCCGCATCTCGGATGAACTGCTGACGCAGTATCCCCAGCGGGTCGATCCATTGATCGCGCGCTGGACCCGCGGTGGCTCGGAGTACGCGAAGGTATAAGCCGAAACTCGCATGACACAAGACACATCATCAGGCCAAACCCGATCCCGGGCCGAGTCCGAAGAAAATCGGCCGGGCCTCAAGCGGGCGCTTCGTCGCCTCGGAGCCTATGCCCGGCTGGTGCGGCTGCATCAGCCGGTGGGTATCTGGCTGCTGCTGTGGCCGACGCTCTGGGCGCTCTGGATTGCAGGCGAAGGACGTCCCGACCAGCGCGTTTTCATCGTCTTCGTACTCGGCACCGTGGTGCTGCGTTCCGCAGGCTGCATCATTAACGACTACGCCGACCGCAAGATCGACGCCCATGTCTGGCGAACAAAAGATCGTCCGCTGGCCACCGGCGAGGTTTCGGTTCCCGAAGCTCTGACGCTGTTCGTCGTCCTGATGCTCGTCGGCCTGGGCCTGGTTCTGACCATGAACCGGCTCACGGTGATGCTGGCGGTGATCGGCGCATTCATCACCGTTCTCTATCCGTTCACAAAGCGCTTCATCTCCTTTCCCCAGTTGGTGCTGGGAGTCGCGTTTTCCTGGGGGGTCCCCATGGCGTTCGCGGCCCAGCTCGGCACCGTGCCGCCGGTGGGCTGGGCCCTGTTCTGCATGACCATCGCCTGGGGCGTGATCTACGACACCGAATACGCAATGGCGGACCGGGTCGACGACCTCAGGATCGGCGTCAGATCCGTGGCCATTCTGCTCGGAGACATGGACCGGCTGTTCGTCGGGGTCATGCAGGTACTGTTTGTCGCCGCGCTGATTCTGATCGGTCAGAGCGTGGGCCGGGGCGCCTGGTTCTTCGTGGGCACCGCCGTCGCCGCGCTGATCTTCGTGTACCAGCAGTTTCTCATCCGGGACAGGGATTCCGCGCGCTGCTTCACGGCGTTCCGCAACAACGCAATTTTCGGGGCCTACGTATTCGCCGCGATCGTGCTGGACTACCAATTCGAGGCTTGGCGGTCATGCTAATCTTCCGGTGAAGGTGGTTCGTGCGGGTTCCCCGGAAACCCGTTGGGAGGTGAACATGAAACGGCGACTCGCAATGCTGGCCCTGGTGGCGGTAAGCACGCCGGTGGTCGCGCAGTGGCTGACGCTGCCCACCCCGGGAATCCCGCGCACGGCAGACGGCGCGCCCGATCTCTCCGCGCCCGCGCCGCGCGCTGCGGACGGCAATCCCGATCTGTCGGGCCTGTGGTATCCCGTCGACGTGACGGGTGGCCTGCTGGACCCGGCCAACGCCCAGGAGTGGGCGCGCCTGTTGATGACTGAACGCGAGGCCCGCTTCCTGCAGGACGCTCCCCGCTTCAGTTGCCTGCCCAGCGGGCCGGGATTCATCACCTTGTCCGGCAGCAACTTCGGGACGCGCAGAATCGTGCAGCACCCCAACCTCGTCGCGATCCTGAACGCCGACCTGACCTACCGGCAAATCTTCATGGACGGCCGGGAGCTTGAACCCGATCCCTACCCAATCTGGACGGGTTACTCCGTCGGCCGCTGGGAGGGGAACACTCTGGTGGTCGAGAGCAACGGCTACAACGACAGCACCTGGCTGCATGCCCGCGGGCTGCCGCACTCGGAACGCCTGCGCATCACCGAGCGCTACCACCGTCCGGACTTCGGGCATCTCCGTATTGACGTGACATACGATGATCCCGATACCTTCGATGAACCGTTGCATGCGGTGGTCGACCTCACGTACCGCGCCGACGACGAGATGCTGGAGCTGGTGTGCAACGAGGCGTCCCTTGGGCAAAGCCATTGGGGCGGCGACATCTCGCAGTCCGATGACCGGGTCGTGGAAGTCGATCCGGAGATCCTGGCCCGATACGTGGGTACCTACGAAGGCTACTGGCTGAGTTCCTGGACCACGGTCGAAGTCACGCTGGAAGATGGCGCCCTGTTCCTGTTGAGAACGCCGCCCTATGCGCGAAACGCAGTCAGCGGGAGCGAGAAGTCACGGCTGGTTGCCCTGTCGGACACTGCGTTCGAGTGCCTCTGCGGCCTCGGGTTCATCTTCACGGCCGAGGAAGGGCAGATGGCGACCGAAGTCGCGGAAGTCCACGTTTCCGGCGCATGGCCCTTCATCCGCGTGCCTTGACGATTTTTTTGGACCGAGCCTGCCGGAACAGCCGCTACCCGGGATATCGAGCTGAGTAAATCGCGCTGCCTGCTTCCGTTCGGCATCTTGCAGTGCCGACCTATGACCTCGGTTGGTCGTCGGTCTTGTTCCGATTCGGAGGATGGTTCCGGAGGTAGGTACCGTAGGCGAACAGGGCCAATGGCAACCCGACCATTGAAATTATCGCGATTACATCGACGCTCATGAACCTTCCCCTGAGCGCAACGAGAAAATCATGCGCTCGCGCCAATGATGCGCCTTTTGTGGGTTTCGGGCAATCGTTCAAATCTGAACGATTCGCCGAAATTCAGCCCCTATAAGAGCTCCGTTTATTGACTCTTGGCAACTCACGGCAAACATCCTGGTTGGCTGGCAAAATGTCGACACGGTAGTGCGAAACACCCGGGGCGCTACGGGGTGACCAGCGTCGTTGCCGACGGACCTTCCCCGATCACCTGGATGACGACGGGGCCGTCCTTCGCCCAGACGTAGTGGGGCACGCCAGCAGGCTCGGTCCACAGTCCGCCCGCGGGAATGGCACGCATGGCGGATTCGTCGATCACCTCCCCATGGGCGACATGCAGCGTGCCGGATATGACGGTGACCACCCGATTGTCGGGGTGATGGTGGGGTTGATTCCTGAACCCTTCCGGGAATCGCGTCCGGTAAACGTAGAGTCCGGCAGTTTCGTTATTGCCGGCGATGTTCGCACGGTGGTTGCTTCGGTCGGTGTTCCACTCAAGGTCGTCGGGCGTCAGCGCCACGGGAACGAACGCATCCTGCGCGAATGCAGCGGCGGCCACGATGGCCACAATGGCTAATGCAAGTATCGGTCTGGCCATCATTGTCTCCTCGCAAGGTTAATCGGGCCTGGATGGAAGGAAAGACCCGGACTCGCCCGTTCGCTCTCAACTGGCAGCGCTGGCCGGATACAGCAGCGGCTTCTTTGCCGTGTCAACCTTACTTTCCGACCGAATACCCCAAATTCTCGGCTGGAAATAATGGTAGGGTTCGCATGTAATGCGCTGATCGGGCTGATTCAATCAATAGAGGAATAGCCATGAACGGTTGGCTTGACGGACTGATCGTATACTCTCCGCTAATCGTGTTTGCACTGGTGCTGGCCTACATCTCGCTCTTTGTGGCCCCGAAGGACGATCCGTAAGCAATTCCTCAGTTCCTCGCAGCCGCATCCTCGACGGTCTTCTTGAAGACGGTGGTGGCCGCGCCGATCATGGACGACACGTCGCTGAGGTTTGCCGGCACGATGAGCGTGTTGCCTTCGCGTGCCAGGTTTCCGAATCGCTCCAGGTAGTCCTCGGCGACGCGTAACTGCATGGCCTTGTCGCCGCCCTCGGCGTTCAATGCCGCGGCGACTTTCTTCAAACCCTCGGCCGTGGCTTCCGCCACCGCCAGAATGGCAGCCGCTTCACCCTCGGCTTCATTGATCTGCTGCTGCTTGGCTGCCTCGGACTCCTTGATCACCCGCTGCTTCTCGCCCTCGGCCTCGTTGATCTTGGCGTCGCGTTCGCCCTCGGATTGAAGCACCGTGGCGCGTTTCTCCCGCTCGGCGCGCATCTGCTTCTCCATCGCCGTCAGCACGTCCCTGGGCGGGTTGATGTTCTTGATCTCGTAACGGAGCACCTTTACGCCCCAGGGGGTGGACGCCTGGTCCAGTTCCTCCACGACCCTCAGGTTGATGTGGCTGCGCTCCTCGAACGTCTTGTCCAGTTCGATCTTGCCGATCTCGCTGCGCAGCGTGGTCTGGGCAAGCTGGGCGATGGCGAAGAGATATTCGCCGATACCGTAGGAAGCCTTGCGGGCATCCATCACCTGCAGGTAGAGCACGCCGTCGACGCCCACCTGGACGTTGTCCGACGTGATGCAGATCTGCTCCTCCACGTCGATGGCCTGTTCCTTGAGCGTATGGCGATAGGCCACCCGCTCGAGAAATGGAACCAGGATATTGAACCCTGCCTGCAGCGTTCTCGAGTACCTGCCCAGGTTTTCGACCACGTAGGCGTTCTGCTGCGGCACCACCACGGCCGTCCTGATGATGACGACGATCGCGACGACGGCCAGGACCGCGGCAACTATGAATCCAGTATCCATGAATGACTCCTTCGTATTCGATCAGTCCGCGACCGGTTCGCGCGACAACCCTTCAATTCTCAGTTCGACCCCATCCGACTCCACGACGCGGGCATCGGCGCCCGCTGCGATCGGCGCCGGACCGACATTCACCGCCGTCCACCGGGAACCGCGCAGCTTGACCCGCGTCCGCCCCCCGGGAGGGACCATTTCCTGCACCCCCACGGTTGCGCCCGCCGCCGAACCGTCAAAACCCGCCGCCTCACCACCCCGGATCCTGTCGTAGAGCTTCTGCCTGAACAGCACCATCGAGCCCACGGCCAGCGCGGAAAACAGCACCCACTGCACCCAGATCGGCAATGTCACGCCGACCAATCCCAGGATTCCCATGCAGATCGCCGCGGCGCCGACAAAGATGAGATAGAACGCGGCATCCACAGCCGTCAGTTCGGCTCCCATCAACAGAAATCCGATGATCAACCAGCCCCACCAATTCATATTGCCGCTCCCTGAACCTCTGCCGGATGAGTACGACTCACAATAGCCGATGCTGCGGGGCACGATATACGCCGAACGCCGGATGCGCCAGCAGTTTTTCACCGCGTCTGAACCGGAAGATGCACAAGGGTTCAATGCGCCCTACCCCTCGCCAAGCCCGTCGATCGCTGTTTCGATCTCCGGCTCGATCCCTTCAAACGCCAGTCTGTTCAGGAATTGCCGCCTCCACAGCAATCGCCGGTCGACGTTGCCAAGCGCGGCCTCATCGCATACCGACTCGAAGCGCGTGCGCACGACACCGATCTGGCGCGACACGATTTGCAGTGCTTCCTCCCGGGAAAGATGATATTTCGCGCACGACGCCAGGCACGCGGACAATTGGCTGCGCCGCTCGCGGCCATGGATCAGCATTGCCTGAGACGCTTCGTGGCCCGTGCGGGATTGTGGGCAGATGTCATACGCCGGCGTCAGCGTCAGATAGGCGCCATCCCAGAAGGCCGCGTGGTTGCGGGCATGATCGTCGCTGTTGCCGACGAGGATATTGCAGACCAGGCGGCCGAACAGTTCCGTCAATGTGTCCCCGGGTCTCGTGAACCGGGCCCGGATGATGTCCGTCAGGTCTTCATAACTGGCGTGGGCAGCCATGATCGCGTCGAGACCGAACAGCGTGAGAGCGGAAACCACGGCGCGCCGCGTCCAGCCGCTTTCGGTCTTGCGGCGGTCGAAGCGCTCGATCAGCAGGACGTCCCGGCCCATCGCGCAGACAAGCTTGACCGGTGAAACGTCGAGACCGGCCATCGCGGCCAGCCGCATGGCGACGTATTCAGCCTTGACGACATTGTATGTGTCAGTCGAAGAAGAAAACTTGGCGACATACTTCCGGTCGCCGTCCTCGATGAGCGCCTTGGGCCGTGCGCCGCCGATCGCGGTGCCATGCTGGAGCGCTTCGGCCAGCACCGGTTCGAGCAAAATGCCCCGATCGACCATTTCGGCCGCGCGCACGAGCGTGTCCAGTGAAGCCGTCTCCCTATCCCGCGCCACGTAATCCGCGGGCGACTCCTGAAAATCCAGCGCCCCGATCCGGTCGGAGCCGGACTGCAGGAGAAATGTCAGTTCTCCCAGGTCCGGCATGGCGTCGTCGGCTGCCTGCCCCATAGCGCCGGTAAGCCGATTGACGATGACGCGCCTTCCCCAGGCGTCGGGCGCGGCGTCCCGCAGCGCATTGGCATACCTGAGGGGCGGTTCCGGGGCGATCGGGCCGCTCTTCAAAGGCAGCTCAGGCTCATACAAGGGTATGGCATTGTCTCGAGCGAGATAGGACCTTCCATAGACGAAGTCCATCGACTCCCCCTGGTCCACGATCTGTCCCGCGACCACCGGGTCCGTTTCAGCCGGCAACCACACCCAGACAAATGATCGGGTTGGCTCTTGCACTCTGGCCGGCGGCCTAGAAGTCATCCTGCACCGCGTTCGGGGACGTGCGAATGGACTTCGGCAGCAGGGCCAGCTTGTCGCTCACCTGCTCGAGATAGGGTGCGAGGCGCGTCCGTTCCGGAACAAACAACGGCACGCCCACAATGACGGCTGCCTCGAACACCAGTCCGATATTGACGGTAGGATCGCCGCGCTCGATCTTCTGAAGCGTACTGCGCGCAATCCCCACCCGCGCCGCGAGATCTTTCTCGGACATACGCCTCGACTTGCGGCCCAGTTTGATACGGGCACCCAGGAGAGCGAGCGCTTCCCGGGTCAGCCGGCTATAGCTTCTCGAAGTGTTCATGGTATAGAAATGACCTTATATGAAGTCATATAAGCATTATATGATTGGGTATAAAGTCAAACAATCCCCTCGGGGGACCGAACACGAATTCCAACCTGGCCGAACAATACCTGGACTGTCGACGTCAAGGCCATTGTCTGCCGGTCCGGAATTTTCGAACTCGACCCGATGCACACCTACTGCCTCATCCCACCCGGCGGCGCAACCCGTGCCAGCGCCAAGGCATGAACCTCATCGGCGCCTGCCTCGCGCAGGGCGGCCGCCAGTGCATTGACCGTCGCGCCGGTGGTGATGACGTCGTCGACGATGGCGACCGTCAATCCCTTCAGGTTACGGCGAATGCGGAACGCGCCGCGCAGGTTCCCGGACCTCTCGTGCGCGGCCAGCAGGGATTGCGGCTGGGTGTTGACCTGCCGGTGAATTCCGCGCACGAGGAGCGGCTTCCCGGTCGCTGCCGCCAGCGGCCGCGCAATCTCGAAGGCCTGGTTGAAGCCGCGCCGGATGAGCCGCCTGCGGTGCAGCGGCACGGGCACCAGGGCGTCTACGTCCGCCTCCGGACCGCCGCGTTGCAGTGCCTCGACCAGCAACAGCCCCAGCGCACGCCCCATGGCCCTGGAAGGCCGGAACTTCATCGCCTGTATGTGCGCGTCCAGCGGGGACTCGTAGACAAACGGCGCCGTCACCTTCCCGATGCACCAGCCCAGATCGGGACGGGGGCAGCGGCTCACCGGCTGTGGCAGGCCGCAACCCGCGCAGGCGTCGCCGACGCTACGCACCAGCGCGCGGCAGTGCGCGCAGAAACCGGCATCGGCCGGCCCGCCGCAACTCTGGCAACGTTCCGGCAGGAGCCCCGCCAGCGCGCGATGAAAGATTTTTCCGCCGATTTTCAGTTGACAGACCCCTGCTTCCGTTCCAATACTCCCGTCTGACTTTCGCAGCCATCCTTGCAGGGGGCCAGCCCCGAATGTACGCACAATCAGCAGAAATGGGGCTCAGGACCGACTGGAGCCTGGACGAGGTCACGGCGCTGTACGAAATGCCCTTCAACGACCTGCTCTACGAAGCCCAGCGGGTCCACCGGCAGCACTTCGATCCCAACGCCGTGCAGGTCTCCACGCTGCTCTCCATCAAGACCGGCGCCTGCCCGGAAGACTGCGCCTACTGTCCGCAGAGCATTCGCTACCACACCGGCGTCCCGACCGAAGACCTTATGAGCGTCGAGGAAGTGACCCGGGCGGCCGCACTCGCCAAGGCGGCCGGGGCGACCCGATTCTGCATGGGCGCCGCGTACAGGGGTCCGAAGGACGCCCAGGTGGAGCAGATCTCCGCCATGATCAGGGCCGTGGGGGAAATGGGCATGGAGACGTGCGCGACACTGGGGTTGCTGACCGAGCCCCAGGCACAGGCGCTGGCGGACGCCGGGCTCGACTACTACAACCACAACCTGGACACGTCCGAGGCGTTCTACGGCAATATCATCACCACGCGGACCTTCGCCGACCGGCTGCGCACGCTCGAACATGTGCGAATGGCGGGCATGCGGGTCTGCTGCGGCGGCATTCTGGGCATGGGAGAAGCTCGGGAGGACCGCATCGGGCTGCTGCACAGCCTCGCCACGCTGGATCCGCAGCCCGAAAGCGTGCCCATCAACCAACTGGTCCGGGTTCCGGGCACGCCGCTGGCCGATGCCGACGACCTGGACGGGCTGGAGTTCGTGCGCACCGTAGCGGCAGCGCGAATCCTCATGCCGCGCGCTCACGTGCGCCTGTCCGCCGGGCGTACCGGGTTCAGCGACGAACTGCAGGCGCTGTGCTTCGCCGCCGGCGCCAACTCGATCTTCTACGGCGACACGCTGCTGACCACGGAGAACCCGGAGGAGGCAGCCGACCGCGCGCTGTTCAGGAAGCTGGGGTTGAAGCCCGAACAACCGGTTCCGCCAAACTGATCGCGGTACGGTTTGCCCGGCGATGCAAACCGCTTATGGACTGCCCGACCGCCGCGCCGCGCTGATCCGGCTGCAGCGGGCCAGTGCCACGTTCGACGATGCGGACGCCGTACACTCGGAAGCGCGCGCGCGATTGCTCGCGCGGCTGCCGCTGTTCGATCTGAACCCCCGGCGAGTCGTGGATCTGGGCGCAGCTACGGGCAAGGCCAGCGCAGAACTGGCAACGCTGTATCCCGACGCGCAGATTCTGGCCACGGACATCTGCTGGCACATGGCCATCAGGTCGCGGACTCGATGCCGGCGCCTGGATCGGGTGGTCACCATCTCCGGCGACGCCGAACGCATGCCGCTGCGAGATGGCAGCATCGACCTGATCTTCGCCAACCTGCTGTTGCCGTGGTGCGACCCCGGCGAGGTCTTCCGGGAAGCTGCCCGCGTGCTGCGGGACGGCGGCCTGCTCCTGTTTACCACCGTGGGACCCGACACCCTGATGGAAGTGCGCCAAGCCTGGTCCGAAGTGGACGATGGGGTGCATGTTCACGGCTTCGCTGACATGCACGATCTCGGCGACCTGGCGAGCCGGTCCGGTCTGGCGGAACCGGTGCTGGACATCGACCGGTTGACGGTGACCTATCCGGACGTCGGCGGGCTCGTATCGGACCTGCGCGCCTGCGGCGCCACCAACGTGGCCCACGGCCGCCGCTCGCAACTGACCGGCCGCTCGCGCTGGAACGCGTTTCGCAAGCGGATTGAAGCGCAACGAACCAGGGTGGGACTGTCCATCAGCGTAGAGTTGATATTCGGGCAAGCGTGGGGCGCCACCGTACGCGGAACCGGACTTTCGTCCGATACCGTCGAGGCGGGAGTCTCCGTCGAGGAACTGCGGCAGATTCTGCGAGACAGATGAAACGCAGTGGTTGACGCTGAAGCTGATGGCCGTTTACGGCTGAATGCTCCTGCCCGGGGTCCAGGGCACTCTCGCGGTGTCCATCGCCTCCTTGAGGCCCGCGTACTCCTCGTTTACGAGTTGATCGAGCTCCGCGACGATCTCGTCGTAAAGTGCGCGGCCGATGCGCAGGGAATCACGCTGCTCCGGCGTCGGACCGTAGGCCCCGACGGAGAATTCGAAGCCCGCATGCCAGAGGCGTTCGGAGACGGTCATCTCTTCCTCGTCCTTGTAGTCCATCCGTTGGGCATTGCCGCTCAGGCGATCGCGCTGGATTGTGAGGTTCTGCTGAATCGAGTTGGCGAGTTCGTACAGCGATCCGTCGGTCAGTGAGCGCGTGAGGGTCGCTTTGACGGCATCAAGCTCCTCTATCACCTCGTTGACGGCAGCGCCTGTACCGTTCGCCGCACGCGACAGCTCTGCAACCTGCGTTTCGAAGATGACGCGTTGTTCCTGCGTGCTGCCCGGCAAGACCGGGTCCGGACGAATCGATGTGACTCCGAACGACTGCGGATCCCCGATCGCGCTGACATCGCCGTCTTCACGAATCTGCATTCGCACAGTAAAGGTTCCCGGGGCAACCAAAACGCCGCCGCCGCCAGACTCGCTCTCTTCCGGACCCTGAGACCATGGCTGTAATGCCGGGTACCTGAGGTCCCACGCAACGCGATGGAAGCCGGCATCGGCGGGTGCCTCGATCTGTCGCACCACGTTGCCGTTGCTATCGGTCACCGTGAAGACGATGGCGGGGTCATCTTCCCGCTCTTCGCTGAGAATCGTGTCCCAGTCCGCCACCGCGACATCCTCGTTCTCAGCCTCGAGTTGTTTCTCGGCCTCACGACGAACGTCCTTGCTGCTCCTGAAACCCTCGGCCAAGTAGTACGTAAAGATCGCCCCGAAATCCGGATTTGGCGCCATGAAATAGCTGTCGCCCTGGGACCCCTGACAGCCCGGCGATTCACAGCCCAGCGATCGTTTCGGAACGTACCAGAGCGCATCGGCAACATCGAACAGCACGTTGTCGTTGCGCAGCATGTCCGCATTGACCTGCCGCAGTGGCGAATAGTCGTCCAGCACATAGAAGCTGCGTCCGAAGGTCGCACCCACGACGTCGTTCTCCCGCTGCTGAATCGCAAGGTCGCGGAACGGAATGTTGGGCGTTCCGCCTTTGAGCTTGGTCCAGGAACCGCCGCCATCAACTGTGAAGAACAAGCCGAACTCGGTGCCGACGAACAACAGGTCCGGCTCAACGTGGTCCTGTACCAAGCGCCAGAGCACATGGCGTTCGGGCAGGTTGCCCGAGATACTGCGCCAGCTGCGACCGCGGTTCTCGCTCATCAGGATGTAGGGCGCAAAATCACCGGCCTTGTGATCGTCGACAACGACGTAGACGGTGTCGGCATCGTGCAGATCCGCCTTGATGTCATTGACGAAGAACCGGTCCGGCACACCCGGCAGCTCGTCAATTGTGCGCCAGGTTTCGCCGCCATCCTCGGTGATACTGATCAGCCCGTCGTCGGAGCCCGCGTACAGTACGTCCGGGTCGATCGGTGACTGAGAGATGTTGACGATCGTGTTGTAGCTGGACATGGCGTACAGGTCGCGCGGCGCATCGTAACTCCACGTGCGGCCCATGACCGGCAGGCTGACGCGATCTTCGTCGCGTGTCAGATCACCGCTGATCGGCGTCCAGGTGTCGCCATGGTCATCGCTTCGCCACAGGCGCTGCGACGCGAAAAACAACGTCTTCGAATCGTGCGGACTAATCAGGATCGGGGCGTCCCAGTTGTAGCGATCGGGCGGCTCGCCCTCGCGCGCCTGCGGACGAATATAGGTGTTCTCTCCGGTGCGCCGGTCGTAGCGGGTCAGATTGCCCTGCTGCCACTCCGCGTAGACGATGTCCGGATTGTCGGGATTCACCGCGGACTGATGGCCGTCACCGAAGAGCGTGACAAACCAGTCTGCATTGCGAATTCCGGACGCGTCCCAGGTTTGCGAAGGCCCGCCCTGGCTGTTGTTGTCCTGAGTCCCACCGTAGATGTTGTAGAACGGTTCGTCGTAGTCGACGGCCACCTTGTAGAACTGCGTAATGGGCAGGTTCGCAACGTATTTCCAGGTTTCGCCGAGGTCGAAACTCTCGTAAATGCCACCGTCGTTGCCAACGATCAGATAGTTCGGGTCGTCCGCACGAAACGCCATCGCATGATGGTCTACGTGCTTTGTTTCGTGCTCCATTCTGACGAAGTCCTTACCGCCGTTATCCGTGCGGTGCAGGTGCACGTCCATCTGGTAAACACGATCAAAAGCGTGCGGGCTTGCAAAAATTTCCTGGTAGTAATGCGGGCCCGTGCCGCTGGACAGGTAGTCGTTCATCTTCTCCCAGGTATCGCCGCCGTCGGCCGAGCGCCAAAAACCGCCAGTGCGATTGTCGAGCTCGATCGTGGCGTAGATAACATCAGGATTCTGCGGGCTGACGGCCAGGCCGGTCTTGCCCATCATGCCGTCCGGAAGCCCATTCTCCAGCTGACGCCACGTCTCGCCGCCGTCGACTGACTTGTGGATACCCGTGCCGGGACCACCATCGATCAGCACCGCGACGTTGCGCAGCCGCTGCCACGAAACGGCATACATGACGTCAGGGTTGCGCGGATCCATGTGCACTTCCGAAACGCCCGTGTACTGGTCGTCCTCGTCAGTGTTGCCGAGCCCTTCTCCCAGCACCTTGCGCCAGTTTTCGCCGCCGTCGGTTGACTTGTAGAGGCCGCGTTCACCGCCGCCCGACCACAGCGGCCCCTGCGCTGCGACAAAAATCGTGTCCGAGTCCCTCGGGTCAATCCGGATCATGCCGACCCGCTCGGACGCCTCGAGGCCCATGTTCTCCCAGCTCTTGCCGCCGTCCCGGCTGCGATAGACGCCGTCGCCGTAGCCGGCATGACGCCCGCTGACGTTTTCGCCAGTACCAACCCAGACAACGTTCGGGTCATTGGGGTCCAGCGCCATTGCGCCGATGGAATACGAGCCCTGATCGTCAAATATCGGTGTCCAGGTCGTACCCGAGTTATCGGTCTTCCAGACATTGCCGCTGCCCACACCCACGTACCAGACGCTGTTGTTGTCCGGGTGGATGACAATGTCGGAGATTCGTCCCGACATGAACGCGGGCCCGATCCCGCGCAATTCAAGGCCTTCGAAAGTGGCTTCGTTGAACCCCGGCGTCGATTCCTCGTCCTGGGCGAAGACCGGTGAGCAAAGCACGACGGCGGCCAGCGCCGCCAACAGTTGATTCCGCATGATTAACCCCTCTTCCAGTTCCACAAGACATTGGCAACTAGTTTGGAAATTTCCTCACTCTAGGCGATTCCCCTCGAAGAATACAACGTGGCGAATCCCGAGCTCCGCTGAATCCGAACGGTGGCGCGCAGGCCCAATTCGCCTCGCCAGGCCGGTACAATATTGCCGCCAGCGCGTGCGTCATGAGCGGGATGACAGTCGAGCAATGAGAACAGTCTTTCTGCGCCTGGCCCGCACCGGCACGGTGCTGGCCCTGCTGGTCGTGGTCATCGGCGCATGGGTGCGCCTGACCGACGCCGGGCTGGGCTGCCCCGACTGGCCGGGCTGCTACGGGCAACTCGTCGTTACGGAGAGCACTCGGGAGGCCGCCGAGGCATTCCCGGAGCGGCCGCTGGACGTGGGCAAGGCGTGGCGGGAAATGATCCACCGCTACCTGGCCACGGGACTGGGCCTGCTCTGCCTGATCCTGTCCGGGCTAGCCTGGGGCAACCGGCGGGACCCGGAACAGCCCACCCGCCTTCCCCACGTCCTGCTCGCCGTCGTGATTTTCCAGGGACTGCTGGGCATGTGGACCGTCACGCTGCTGCTGCAGCCGGTCATCGTGATGGCGCACCTGCTGGGCGGTCTGACGACGCTGGGGCTCATATTCTGGCTCGGGGAATGGCGACCGGTACTGGCGCGGATTGCCGGACCGCCAGGCCGTGGGAAACGGAGCGCCGGAGCGGCGCACCGGCCGGGATACGCGCCACCCGCCGCATCATCCCGGCTGGGCTGCACAGGCATTGCCGCGTTGGCGGTTCTGATCGTGCAAATCGCCCTGGGCGGCTGGACGAGCGCCAACTACGCGGCGCTGGCCTGCCCGGATTTTCCGACCTGCCAGACTCGCTGGTGGCCTCCGGTGACCGACTTCCGCGAGGGTTTCGTGCTGTGGCGGGAACTGGGCGTAGACTACGAGGGCGGAGTGTTGGACAATCCCGCCCGGGTCGCGATCCACTTCAGCCACCGGCTCGGCGCCATCGCGGCGACCCTGGCGCTGGGGGTGCTGGGATGGATGCTGGTCCGGCGGCCCCGGCTGAGGCCGGACGGCATCGCGGTCCTTGCCGCGCTCGGGGTACAGTTGGTGCTCGGCGCGAGTATCATCGTCTACGGTGTTCCCCTGGCCGTCGCCGTTGCGCATAACGGAGTGGCGGCACTGTTGCTTTTGGCGGTTCTGAATGCAAACCAGAGAATTGGACATAACCGGTGAGCGCCTGCCCGCCCGGTGGCGGGACTACTATGCGCTGACCAAGCCGGGCGTCGTCAGGCTGCTGGTGTTCACGGCCATCGTGGGCATGTTCCTGGCGCAACCCGGCATGGTCACGTGGCAGATTCTTGTCTTCGCAAGTCTGGGTATCGGACTGGCCTCGGCCTGCGGCGCCACCCTGAATCACGTCCTCGACCAGCGCCTGGACGCGAAGATGGCCCGAACCCGCCACCGTCCCCTGCCCACCGGGCGAATCGAGGAGCGCGATGCCATCGCATTCGCCATGGTGCTGGGCCTTTCGGGCATCTGCATTCTGGTCCTGCTGGTGAACCCGCTGACCGCGGCGCTGACCTTCCTTTCCATGGTGGGGTATGCCGTGGTGTACACGGTGTATCTGAAGCGGGCGACGCCCCAGAACATCGTCATCGGCGGGGCGGCCGGCGCGGCGCCGCCCCTGCTGGGCTGGACAGCGGTGACCAACGAGATCAGCGGCCATGCCCTGCTGCTGTTCCTGATCGTCTTCACCTGGACGCCGCCGCACTTCTGGGCGCTTGCGGTGGCCCGCAAGGAAGACTACGTCCGTGCCGGCGTACCGATGCTGCCGGTCACCCACGGTCCCGAGTTCACCAAGTCGTTCGTGCTGTACTACACCTGCCTGCTGGTCCTGGTCACCCTGCTCCCCTACCTGACGGGCATGAGCGGGACCCTGTACCTGTTTGCGGCGCTGCTGCTGGGGGGCGGATTTCTGTATCACGGCATCCGTCTGAAGTACGGCGACGACGCCAGCATGGCCATGAGGACGTTCAACTATTCCATCACGTACCTGGCGGCGCTGTTCGGGTTCCTGCTGATCGATCACTACATTCCCGTGTTCTGGCCGGAATAGCCGATCGGCCGACCGAGTCCGTACCCCGGGATTCGACGTGGACGTCACCGCAATTCTCGATCCGCTGAACGACGCGCAGCGCGAGGCGGTGACCACGCCTCCCGGAAAACCCGTCCTGGTGCTCGCCGGGGCCGGAAGCGGCAAGACCCGTGTGCTCGTGCACCGCATCGCCTGGCTGATCATGGCCGAGGACGTCATGCCCCAGCACCTGTTCGCGGTCACCTTCACCAACAAGGCCGCGTGGGAGATGCGCCATCGCATCGAAGACCTGCTGGGCTTCCCCACGCGCCACTTCTGGATCGGTACCTTTCACGGCCTGGCGCACCGTTTGCTGCGGATTCACTGGGCCGATGCCGGGCTGGCGGAGGGCTTTCAGATCATCGACTCCCAGGACCAGTTGCGGCTGATCACCCGCCTCTTGAAGAACCTGGGCTCGGGAGGAAGTGAATTCGATCCGAAGGAAATTCAGTGGTTCATCAACCGCCAGAAGGACGAGGGGCTGCGCCCCGAACGGGTCGACGACGAGGGGCGAACCCAATGGAAGCGGCTCATCGACCTCTACGCGCGCTACGAAAAGGTGTGCGCTGCCGCCTCGGTGGTGGACTTCGGCGAGTTGCTGCTGCGCGCGTTCGAATTGCTGGAGCAACGGGCGGAACTGAAGGAGCAGTACCAGCGGCGGTTTCAGCACGTCCTGGTGGACGAATTCCAGGACACCAACTCGATCCAGTACCGGTGGATGAGACTCCTGGCCGGGTCGGAAGGCGCACCGTTCGTGGTGGGCGACGACGATCAGTCCATCTTCCGCTGGCGCGGGGCGCGGATGGAGCATCTGCAGGGATTCCAGGGCCACTTTGCCGGTACCCGCGTGGTGCGCCTGGAGCAGAACTACCGCTCGACGGGCAACATCCTGAACGCCGCCAATGCCGTCATCGCGCACAACGCGATGCGCATGGGGAAGAACCTGTGGACCGCAGGCAAGGCCGGCGACGCCATCACGCTCTATGCCGCCCTCGACGAACACGACGAAGCGGACTTCGTCATCGACCGCATCGGCGAATACCTGACCGGGGGACACCGGCGCGACGAAGCCGCCGTCCTGTACCGCTCCAACGCACAGTCCCGGATGTTCGAGGAGGCGCTGCTGGCCGCCGGCATTCCCTACCGCGTTTACGGGGGCCTGAGGTTCTTCGAGCGCGCCGAGGTCAAGGATGCGCTGGCCTACCTGCGGCTGATCGCCAACCGGCACGACGACGCGTCCTTCGACCGGGTGGTCAACCGGCCGTCCCGGGGCGTGGGCGTGAAGACAATGGAGGTGGTGCGCGCCCGGGCAGTGGACGCGGGATCGAGTCTCTGGGCCGCCGCCACGGAATGCCTGCAGGACGGCAGCCTGGCAAGCCGTGCAAGTCGGGCAGTCGGAGGCTTCCTGAAATTGGTGGACAGCCTGGAGGCCGACACACGGGACCTGGATCTCCACGAGCAGGTGAGCCGGGTCAACAAGGAGAGCGGCCTTCTCGCCCATCACGGACGCGCCGGTGACGAAACAGCCGAAGCGCGGGTGGAAAACCTGGAGGAATTGGTCAACTCCGCCCGCGGCCTGATACGCGACGAAGATTCGGAACTGTCGCCGCTGGACGAATTCCTCTCCTACGCGGTGCTCGAGTCCGGCGAAGCCCAGGCCGGCGCGGACGAGGAAGCGGTCCAGCTCATGACAATGCACTCGGCCAAGGGCCTGGAGTTTCCGCTGGTGTTCGTGTGCGGGCTCGAAGAGGGCCTGTTCCCCCATCAGCGCTCCATCGAGGACGTCGGCGGGCTGGAAGAGGAGCGGCGGCTTTGCTACGTGGGCCTGACCCGGGCGCAACGCAAGCTGTACCTGACCCACGCCGAACAGCGCCGGCTTCATGGCAGTTACCGCTACACGACGCCATCCCGCTTTATTCGCGAGATTCCCCGCAACCTGCTGGAGGAGCAGGGGCAGCGAATGTCGGTATCCCGGCCCGTGTACCGCGGCGAACGGTATGCCGGGCGGTCCGGCGGGCGCTTCGGAGAGGCGTCCGGCGGGCGCACCGGCAAACGTTCCGGCGCACAGTACCGCGCCATGTCCGGCGCGCCGATCGGCGGCGATGACCCGCCCATGAAACTGGGCCAGCGCGTCCGCCACGGCAAGTTCGGCGAGGGCATCGTGCTCGACTGGGAGGGCAGCGGCTCGCACGCCCGGGTACAGGTGAATTTCGAGATGGCCGGCACCAAGTGGCTGGTCCTGGCCTACGCCAACCTGGAGCTGATGTAAACTAGGGTCCGGTACCTCGATCCGAGAGCGCTGGCCCCAACGCCGTTTCACGCGTCATCCCACTATGAAAATCCTGATTCTGGGTGCGGGACAGGTCGGCACCACGGCAGCCTACAGCCTGGCCCGGGAGGAGGCCAACGAGGTCACCATCGTCGACCGCAACCCGGACAAGCTGCGCGAGTTCCAGGAGCGCCTCGACGCGCGCACCGTCCTGGGTCACGCCGCCCACCCCGACGTTCTCGAGCGGGCCGGCGCCGGCGATGCGGAAATGATCATCGCGCTGACCAACAGCGACGAGATCAACATGGTCGCCTGCCACGTGGCCGGAAGCCTGTTCGAAACGCCGCGCAAGATCGCAAGAATCCGCTCTCGCGAGTACGCCATGCACCGCTCGCTGTTCCGGCCCGACGGCATACCGGTGGATATCATCATCAGCCCGGCGCAACTGGTCACGGCCCATATCGATGAACTCATCGACTTTCCGGGGGCGCTGCAGGTCCTGGAGTTCTCCGAGGGCCGCGTCAGGCTGGTGGCGGCCCGGGCGCACGAAGGCGGCGCCCTGATCAATCGGCCGATCCGCGAACTCCCGGAGCACATTCCCAACGTCGAATGCCGTGTCGCTGCGATCTACCGGGACGGCAGGAGCATCCTGCCGGATGGGGATACCGTGGTCAGGGAGGACGACGAGGTCTTTTTCGTCGCCGCCCGCAAGGACATCCAGGCCGTGCTCAGCGAGGTACGCGGGCAGGAGGACCCCATCCGGCGTGTCGTCATCGCCGGCGGCGGCAACATCGGCATGCGGCTGGCCGCCGCGCTGGAAAATTCCAACCAGGTGAAGGTCATCGAGCGCAGTTACCAGCGGGCGCGGCGCATCTCGGAGCGGCTGGACAAGGCCATCGTGCTGCACGGCGACGCAACCGACGAAAACCTGTTGCTGGAGGAGAATATCGACCGCGCCGACGTCTTCGTCGCCGTCACCAATGCCGAGGAAGCCAACATTCTGTCCGCCATGCTCGCCAGGAGAATCGGAGCCAACAAGGTCATGGCGCTGATCAACAAGCCTGCGTACGCCGATCTGGCCGCCACAGGCATGATCGACATCGCCATTTCCCCGCAACAGATCACGCTGGGTTCCCTGCTGGCGCATGTTCGCAAGGGCGACGTGGTCAAGGTGCACTCGCTGCGTCACGGGGCGGCGGAGGCGATCGAAGCCGTTGCCCACGGCGATATCCGCGAATCCCGGGTCGTCGGCCGCGCCATCGAGGACATCCGGCTGCCCCGGGGTGCGACGATCAGCGCGATCGTTCGCGGCGAGGACGTGTTGATGGCCCACCACGACACGGTGATCGAGGAGGACGATCACGTCATCCTGTTCGTCGCCGACCGCCGGCAGATCGACGAAGTGGAACGGCTTTTCGAAGTCGTCTAGTGTTAGAATCCCTGCCCGGCAAGATTGAATCGTAAATCATTGAATTTGCCCAATAATGCAGTGGCTTCGCCGCTCTTTCCGGCACTCGCCGGGGCTTGTCTTGCGGCCTGTTCCATGCTGCCGGCGCCGCCGGTTTCCGAATCGGCGGCCGACCTGGGCGACGCATTTTCAGCAGTCGCCGATACAGGTTCCTACGAGCCGTTCGAATGGTGGAAATCGTTCGACGACCCGTTGCTGGATCGCATCGTCGAAGCGGTGCTGGATTCGAACTTCGACCTGGCGGCCGCGGTGGCCCGGGTGGACCAGGCCAGGGCCAGGGCGCGCATCGCCAACGCCCCCGCATTCCCGCTGATCAACCCGTCCATCGGCAGCAACGACTTCGAGACGCCCACCAATGCCGGCATCGGCGCGCAGCTTGAAGAACTGGGGCTGGACGACGAAACCTACGCTGCCTTCGGCATCGACCTGCCGGAAGCGATCGGCCTGACCACCTACTCGCTGGGCGGGACATTCGCCTACGAAGCCGACTTCTGGGGCCGCAACCGCAACGCCGCCCGCGCCGCCGGGGCCCAGCGCCTCGCTTCGGAGTCGGACCTGCGGGCCGCCCGCATCGGGGTCCTCGCCGAAACCGTGGCCACGTACCTGGAGATCGCCGACCTGCGGCGCCAGCGCAGCCTGGCCGGAGAAAGCGTGAGGATCCTGCAGGAACTGGAACAGCAGCAGTCCTCACGCTACGACGGCGGCCTGGTTGACGCACGGGCTCTGTACACGGCACGTCGAAACCTGCGCGCCGCCGAGGCCGAGCTGCCGCCCATCGAAGCTGCGCTCGCAGATGCCGAAGGCCGGCTCTGGGTGCTGTTGGGCGGCTACCGCGACGACCTGGCAGGCATTCTTCCCGATGCCCTGGCACCCACCCCGGCGCTCGAAGCCGTCCCGGCCGGTGTGCCGGCCGACCTGATCGAGCAGCGGCCCGACGTCAGCGCGGCGCGCCAGCGGATGGAAGCCTCCCGCTACATGGTCGGCGCCCGGCGCGCGGAATTGCTGCCGTCGTTGTCCCTGTCCGGCACCATCGGCCTTCAGGCCACGGACACCGGCGAATGGTTCGATCCCGACCAGTGGTTCCAGAACCTGACCGTCAACCTGCTCGCACCGGCCTTTCAGGGCACACGGCTGCAGAGCAACCTCGCACTGGCCGAAGCCCAACTGGACGAATCCGCCGCCGCATACGGGCGCGCCGTGGTGACCGCGGTCAACGAGGTCGAGGCGGCGCTGGCGGGGTGGGACGGCAGTCTCCGCCGCCACGCCCTGATTGCCTCGCTGGCGGAAGATGCCCGCACCGAGGCCGCGCTGCAGGAGCGGCGCTACGTTTCCGGCGTCACGGACTACACCAGCTACCTGGCGGCATCCCGGACGCTGGTCAGCGCCGACTCGGCGCTGGCGGCGGCGGAACGGGACCTGGGCTTCGCCCGCCTGGCGCTGCACCGCGCCCTGGGCGGCGCGTGGACGGCAACGGAGTAAGACCGTGCGCAGAATCAGAAGTCTCCTGATCGCACTGGGGATCGTCGCCGGCTCCGTGGCGGTGGCAGTCTTTCTGGTTTCGCTGGCGCCCGAACCGGAGCGCCTCGAGCCGCCGTCCCAATTGCCGTTCGTGACGACCGCCGCGGTCGCCGCCGGTTCGGGGCCGATCCCCGTCTTCGGCGCCGGGACGGTGCGGCCCAGCGCGGAGGTCGCCATTACCCCGCAGGTGGGCGGACGGGTCGTGTGGGTGGATCCTGCCTTCCAGAGCGGTGGGCGGTTCGACGCCGGCCAGACCCTGTTCCGGATCGAGGAGGAGGACTACGTCGTCCGGCTCCGGGAAGCCGAAGCCACCCTCGCCGACCGGCAGGTGGCGTTCCTGGAGGCCCAGGAGGAAGCGGCGATCGCCCGGGCCGAGTACGAACGCTACGCCGAACAGGAGCCGGGTTCGATCCCCCTGTCCGAGGCCAGCCCGCTGGCGCTGCGCGAACCTCAGCTCAATGCCGCCCGGGCGGCGCTTGACCGCGACCAAGCGCGAGTCGCCGAGGCCAACCTGGCCGTCGCCCGCACCCGCGTGAATGCACCCTTCAACGGCTATGTCCGTGACGAATCAGTGGACGTGGGCCAGTTCGTGGCGCCCGGCCAACCGGTGGGACGCCTGTTCGCCGCCGACGCCGTCGAGGTGGTCGCGCCGCTCTCCGATGCCAACGCGGCGCTGATCCCGGGCCTCTGGGACCAGCGCGCCGGAGATGCCGGGCAGCGCATCGCAGCCCGCGTGATCGCCGAGTACGGCGACATCCGCTATGCCTGGGACGGTTACGTGGACCGCGCCGAGGCATCGCTGGACGAGCAGTCCCGGACAATCGATGTGATCGTGCGGGTGCCGGATCCATTCACCGCGGGCGCACCGGCCGGGGTGACGACGGCGCTCGACAGCACTCCGCCGCTGCTGGTGGGCAAGTTCGTGGACGTGGAGATCCAGGGGCTGGCGCCGCAGAGCTACTTCCGCGTCCGGCGCGCCGCACTTCAGCCCGGCAACGAGGTCTGGGCCGTGGACGACAACGGGGCCGTGACCATCGTCCCGGTGCGCACGCTGCAGCGCGGCGACGATGAAGTCTACGTGACCGGCGCCCTGCAAGACGGCCAGGCGGTGATCACCGGCGGCATCCAGTTCGCCACCGACGGCATGCTCGTGCGCACCGGAGCCGCTCCGGGCCCATGAGCCCGAACGACGACTATTCCGGCGAGCCTGGCGGACCGATCGCCTACATGGCGAGCAACGGGGTTGCGGCCAACCTGCTCATGTTCGCCCTGCTGGCCGGCGGCCTGGTATCGCTCACCGGCCTGGAAAGGGAAGCCTGGCCGTCGGTGCCCTTCAACCACGTCGAAGTCACCATGGCCTATCCGGGGGCCACCCCCGACGAGGTGGAGGAATCCATCGTCGTCAAGATCGAGGAGCAGGTCAGTTCCCTGGACGGTGTCATCGCGGTCAAGTCCGTCGCCGCGCCCGGCGTTGCCTCGGTAAGGATCGAGGTGCAGTCGGGTACGGACATGCGCCAGGCCATCGACGACATCGAATCGGCCGTGGCGCGCATCCAGACCTTCCCCGCCGGCGCCGAGCGCGCCGAATTCCGGGAAATGACCAACAGCCAGAGCGTCATTCGCCTGATCGTCTATGGCGACATATCCGAGCGTTCCCTGAAGGAACTGGCGTACCAGATCGAAGACGAACTGGCGTCGCTGCCCACCGTCTCCCTGGTGGAAACGAGCGGCGTGCGCCAGTACGAGATCTCCATCGAAGTGCCCTCGCACCGTCTGCGCGCCCTCGGACTGACCCTTCAGGATGTCGCCAATGCCGTTCGCCGCGGGTCCCTGGAATTGTCCGCCGGCAGCATCGACACGCGCGACTCCCAGGTGCGCGTGCGCACCCTGGGCCAGCGTTACAACCAGCAGGACTTCGAGGACATCGTCGTGCTCAGCCGCAGCGACGGCACGGTGGTGCGGCTCAGCGATATCGCCGTGGTGCACGACGAATTCCAGGACATCGACCTGATCATCCGCCACCAGAACCAGCCGGCTGTCTTCGTCGAGGTCTACCGGGTGGAAGGCGAACAGGTGATGGACGTGGCCGACGCCGTGCACGAGCACCTGGCCGGCGTCATCATTCCGTCCCTGCCGGAGGGTACCGGCGTGACCATCTGGAACGACGACTCGCAGACCTACTCCGAGCGCGTCAACCTGCTGCTCAAGAACGGCGGGCTGGGACTGGTGCTGGTGTTCGTCGTGCTGGCCCTGTTTCTGGAGATCCGGCTCGCGATCTGGGTGACGCTGGGGCTGATCGTCACGTTTGTCGGCGTGCTGTCGGTGATGCTGGCGATGGACATCGCCATCAACACCATCTCGCTGTTCGTCTTCGTCCTGGCCATCGGCATCATTGTCGACGACGCCATCGTGGTGGCCGAACACGTCCACCAGGAACGCAAACGGGGAACGCCGGGCGTCGCCGCAGCCATCCGCGGCGCGCGTCGCATCAAGGTCCCGCTGACGTTCGCGGTACTGACGTCCATCGCGGCCTTCTTCCCGCTGCTCTACATTCCCGGCGGCATCGGGGAGACATGGCGCGCGCTGCCCATCATCGTCATCGGCATGCTGCTGATTTCCCTGGTGGAATCGCTCTTTATCCTGCCCAATCACCTGTCGCACATTCCCGGTCCCGAGTGGGTGCCGGAGAGCCGTGTCGACCGGTTCTTCGCAACGACCCAGGGCTTTGTCGACCGCAACCTGAAACGCTTCATCGAAGGCCCGCTGGACCGGGCCTTGCACTTCGCGACCGGGCAGCCGCTGGCGACCATTGCCGGGGCCATCGGCCTGCTCATCGTGAGCATATCGCTGTTGCCGGCGGGAATCGTGCGGACGACATTCGCGGACGTGGTGGAGGGCGACTTCGTGACGGCGAGCCTGGAGATGCCCGACGGCACAACCGCGCAGCGCACCTACGAAGTGGCCCGGGAACTGGAGGCCGCCGGGCACCGGGCCATCGAACGGCTGTCGCAGGGCCGTCCAGCGGATGCACCTCCCCTGCTTTCCGGGGTGACGTTGATCATCGGGATGCGGCCACGTGTCGAGGGAGGCGGACTGGCACCGGACCCGACACTGAATCCGGAAGCCAATATCGCCACCATTGAGTTCAAGCTGCTGGGTGCGCAACAACGGGAGATCGGGACCATCGAGGTGGTGCAGGCTTGGCGGGAAGAGTTGGGGATCCTCCCCTACGTTCGCGGCATTACGCTAAGCGGCGAGGTCATCGACCTGGGCAACCCCGTCGAGGCGCTGCTTTCGCATCCGGACCCGGACCGCCTCGTGGACATCGCCACCTCGGTGGTCAACGGCCTGCGCAGCGTGCAGGGCGTTTTCGACGTTCGATCCGACCACACGCCGGGCGTCCGGGAAATCCAGCTCGAATTGCGGCCCGAAGCCCGTACGCTGGGGCTTACGCTGGAGGACCTGGCGCTGCAGACACGCTCCGCGATCTTCGGCGCCGAGGCGGTGCGGGTGCAGCGGGGTACGGAAGAGGTGCGGGCCTTCGTGCGGCTCCCGGCCGGCGAACGCAATGCCATTACCGACATCGAGGGGTACCTGATCCGGACACCCGGCGGCGCGGAACTTCCATTGAGTCAGGTGGCCCGGCTGGAGTCCGGAATATCGCCGCCCGCGATCAGCCGCCGTGACGGCGAACGGGTTGTCACCGTCACGGCGGACGTGAATACGGCGGTGATTTCCGGCGGTGAGGCCAACACCATCCTGACCGAGTCGATACTGGCGGAACTCATTGCAGCGAACCCCGGCCTGACCTACATGCTCGGCGGCGAACAGCAGCAGCAGGTCCAGTCCCTGGGAGCGTTGTATCGCGGCTTTGCTGTCGCCATGCTGATGATATTCGCGCTGCTGGCGATACCGCTTCGTTCCTATACCAAGCCGTTCATTGTCATGGCCGTCATCCCGTTCGGGGTGGTCGGCGTGATCATGGGCCACCTGATCCTGGGCCTCGCCTTCAGCGCCACTGCGATCATGGGGATCCTGGGACTCAGCGGCGTCGTCGTGAACGATTCCCTAGTGATGATCGACTTCATCGATCAGCGCCTGCGGGAGAACGCTCCGGCGCGGGCTGCGATCATCGACGGAGCAAAGGGCCGGTTTCGTCCGATCCTGCTTACCTCGGTGACCACTTTCATGGGCTTCACGCCGCTCATCCTCGAACGAGCCATTCAGGCGCAGTTCCTGCTACCGTTCGCCGCGTCGCTCGGCATTGGCATCATGGTTACCACGGCCATACTGATGATGGTTGTCCCGGCGATTTCCATGCTTCACTTGAGCATATCGTCACCGCCGGGCCAACCCAGTGCGGGCGCTTGATATTGAACAAATTTATGGCGTATGAAACAAAACGGTATTGGCATTGATTGGCGTAACTCGCTACATTGAAAATCGAGCAGGAAACCGCCATGTACTTGCGCACTGTGCAATTGGAAAGCCGGTCGCCCTTACGCCTGCAGATGGGGAAGTGCCCGGAATCGCTGTCAGAGGTGGACCAAGGTGACACGTAAATGAGACTGGCCGAAGAAGTAATCCTCCTGCTGCTGAACGAAGAAAGCGGCTACCTGGAGCATGTCGGAGGGTGGAACATGGCCTGCGCCATCGCGGGCTCCGTGCTGGCGGACTTGTCGCTTGAGTTCAGAATCGACACGGACCTGGATTCCCTCACTCTGCTCGATGCCACCGAGACCGGCGACGAATTGCTGGACCCGGTGCTGGCGGAAATCGCCGCTGCGCCTCCTCCGAGTCAAAACGCGCAGTACTGGATCGAAAAGACCGCGGGTCGATCGGAATCGGTGATCGAAACGGTGCTGAATCGGCTGGTGGAGAACAACATTCTCGATCATGACAGCGGCGGTTTCTGGTCTCTGAACCGAAGGGTATCGCGTACCGGAATCTATCCCCCCACCGGTGGGGTCACAAGACAGGAAACAAAATCGCGAATTTTCAGCGCGATACTCGATGATGAAATTCCGGACCCGCGCGACGTTATCCTCATCAGCCTGGTTGCTGCCTGCGACGCATTTCGCATGCTCCTCACGGAGGATGAGTTCGATCATGCACGGAAACGAATCGAGCTGATCTGCAAAATGGATCTCGTCGCCCAGGCGATCGGTGCTGCCATAGAGGAGAGCAGGGCTCGGCCGGCGCAATCGTACATTTCGCATTCGCGGCCGATCCCCAAGGCGAGCCTGAAGTGGCTGATCGGGAATCGCCACCTGCGCAACGGCGACTTCTCACGGCTCATGACCGATGCGTTCAGGACATACGGCCCGGTATTCAAACTGGCCCTTCCTTTCTCCGACAAGGGAATTGTTGTTCTTACCGGCCACGAAACGAATACATGGATCAATCAGAATGGCCGCTACTATTTCCGGTCCCGCGATCACATGTCCGACTTCGAGCAACTCTACGGCGCATCCCGCACGTTGCCGGGCATGGACGGCGCCGAACATTACAGGATGCGCAAGGCCCTGCGCACGGGATATTCGCGCAAGCTGCTGGAAGCCCGTCTGGATGAACTCTATCGATATTGCCGCGGTTCCATTCAGGAATGGCAGGAAGGAGAAACGTTGCCGGCGGCAGCCGCATGCCAGAAGCTGATGAGCGTTCAGGTTTCCCGACTCTTCGTCGGCGTGGATACATCGGATTGCATTGGCGATGTCCTGAAGTACGAGCACCGCTCGCTCATTACTCACGTTCAGAAAGTGTTGCCGAAATTCATGATGAGTACGCCCGCGATGAGGAAAAAGCGCCGGGTGATCGACGAGTTGATTGCGAAGATCCACTCTGTGCACACGCCCGCGCAGAGGAAAAACAAGCCGCGCGACCTGATAGATTCCATACTGGACCTGCACGCGGCCGATCCTCAGTACTTCCCCGAGACGGATGTAGGATTCCTTTTTGTCGCCACGTTGATCGCCAGCATCTATCTGGGTAGCGGACTGAGCTTTGCGGTCTACGGAATGGCGGCCAATCCGGACATCTACCGCAAGGTGCAGGCGGAAGCCGATGCGTTATTCGCCAACGGCGATCCGGACAAGGATGCCTTGTCCGCGATTGATGTAGCCCGCCGGGTCTACCTGGAATCGCAGCGCATGTACCCGGTGATTCCAGTGCAGCTTCGGACCGTCATGAATCACCTGGTGCTGCACGGATACGACATTCCCAAGGATACGCGCGTCATTTTCGGGCACACGGCGACACACCACCTTGATGAACTGTTCAGCGATGCCGGGACGTTCGATATTGACAGGTATGCGCCGCCGCGCGAGGAGCACAAGCAAACCGGCGCGTACGTGCCCTTCGGTCTCGGCACCCACCGATGCCTGGGATCGAGGCTGGTGGAACTGCAGATGGCGGTCAACCTGCTGCTGATCGCACACTATTTCAATATCAGCGTGACGCCTGCAAATTATGAGATCGGCTTCAACCCATTCCCCACGGCCGCGCCCAACAAGAAGGTGAAAATTCGGATCGACGAACGCCGCAACGGGTTCTCATGACCCGCGCTGCCAACCCTCACAAATAGCAGCCGTCCTGTCTATTGGGGATCAAGCGCAAAAGTGCCGGTCCCAATTCAGATTGCCTGAATTCCTTGCCACAGTGCCATGAAGCCGAGCGCGCCTGTGATAAGCGATGTTCCGACCGAGCCTATCAAGCGTAGCGGCGTCTGGACGTGATCGTAATGCAAGCCGAGAGGGTGTGCGATTCGGCAAATGACCAGCGTGATGCCCACCACATGCAGGAACACGGGATTACCCCCATTAACCTCGATAATGGCCATCAGAAGGATAAGCAGTGGCACATGTTCCACAAAGTTCCCGTGACGGCGCATCTCCACAGCAACTTGCTTGTTTCCGCCGTCCAGTATGGAAACACGCGTTTTGGCCCGCGTCACCCCGATCCGCGTCGTCAGGAAGATAAGCACTGCAACCAGTAGCGCGGCATACAAGGCTGTGATTTCGATGACCATCGTTTTTGCTCCTTTCATATCAATCGGGGCATGAGGACATGGGTCCGCCAAGCGAGACATTATTCGCCGGCTGTCAGTAATCGCTATACATTGTTGCGCCCCCAACAGCCTATTTGTGCGTACCGAACATCATGTCCCAGAACGGGAAAATCTGCGCGAAGTTGGTGTTGACGTGCTTGTAATGATGGCGGTCATGCCGGATCACCCAGTAGTTGGTGAGTTTGAATGCCGGGTACGGCAGCACAAGACTGGTATGCACAACGATATTGACGAACGCGTGCACGACGAGCACCGTCAGAAGGGACGCTACGCTGATCGGCCCGACAACGGCAATGCCCAGAAAGAGCGGAACCAGCGCAGCGGCGAGTTCCACCGGGTGAATGTACAGCCCGTCGAACGCCGTCGGATAACGCACCTCGTGGTGAACGCCGTGGATCAGTTTCATCAGCAGGGGGCGATGGAGCAGGCGATGCAGGAAGTAGTACAGTAGGTCGTAAAGCAGAAGTGCGGCCAGGACCTCGCCGAAGAACAACGCAAGCCCCGGCATGGCGTCGTAAACCAGATACTCCGCCCCCACGTACAGCACCGCGAAATAGATCGCGAGCGACAGCGTCAGGTTAATCGCGATGTTGAGATACTTCGGGACAACGGGCAGAGGATCCCGAACCGGCGTCCTCACCCGATACTGCCTGAATCGCTCCGAGTAAACCGCCCAGAGGGCCAGACCGCCGAATGCCATGGTAGGCACGAAGGCGCAGAGCATTGCAAAATACAGATGGTCGGTCATCGTTGGTTTCCCGGCATCCGCCTCACTGGCGCTCCGATGTCACCCTTTGCGCTGCACCTCAGCGATCAGCGTAGCGGAATCTCGTACCCTACCAGCCGTTTCCCGTCGGCGTACAGCCCACACTGTTCCAATTAGCGGAGAGCCTGAACGGTAGAGGGGTCCAGACGATAGGGAGATTGACGCCAAGTTCAGGCATGACGTGCTGATCGCCAAGGCTACAGGGATGTACCTGTTCGGCGGCCGGTCGTAGACCGCCGTTCGATAGCCGATCACCAATCCGAAGACTGCGAAGCCCGGACGCTGTCCGGCATCCGGTAGCTCAGGCCGCCCTCGTCGTACACTGAGATCTGCAGCATCTGGGTGAAGTTGCCGGATCGGACCAGTTGCGTGTTGCGCAACGCCCGCTGGAATCTCTGCTTGATCCGGAACAGGAACAGCGCCCCGAAGGTAAGGGTCCAGGGGTACTGGAACTGGTCGGCCCGAGTCTTGCCGATGAGCGCCCGCGACAGCTTGTACGCCAGCGCCGTGGTCTTTTTCTGTTCCACCGGATCGGTAATGTCCGCCACCGAGGGAATGGATCGGATCAGCGCATTGGCCATGTCCACCGAATCCTGGGTCGGCGGCGGTTCGCACAGGAACCCGATCGTGTAGATGGATTCGGCTTCCTCCGCGTCTCGGTAGAGGATCGACTCGGGAATCCCCATCAGGTACCCCGCGTATCGCCATACGGCCATCACGCTGGCTTCCTGGTCCCGCCCGTAGGTGGCGCCCACCTTCTTGGAGTAGTCCAGCAGGCGCTTGGAAAACACGGCGATGGCGAGCCCCAGGTGGGCCGCGCTGATCGGCGTGCCCCAGGCGTCCTGATCCCACTCTTCGGACTGCGCCAGCAAGGTCCGGATGCGGCAATGCACGAACCGGACGCGGGTGGACAGTTTCCACCCGTCGCCGTCCCGTTCAAGCCCCCCGGGATAAAAGATTTCCATCAACTGCCGGTTGTTCTGCTGCAGGCGCCGTTTCGTGTGCGCGACGCGCCCGGTCATGTTGAACGACTTCGCAATCAGCGTGGAAAACCCTTCCACCAGCACGCCGGCGACGAAGGCCACGAGCAACAGGTCCGCGTTCGTGTGAAAGGCGCGTATGCCGGGCCGGAACGCCTCGTAGTCGAGCCACTCGGGCTCCTCCAGATTCGCAAAGAAATTCCGCAACGACCGCGGCGCCTTGCGGAGAACGTCACTCTGTTGCTCGATTCCGGCCTCGATGAACCGGTGCAGGTCCTGCGGCGGCATGGAGCCGAGTTCCTCCATGACCGGGTCCAGTTGGGAATCGCCGATGCCCGTGTGCCCGATGTAGTTGTCCGCCAGCACGCGCGCACGGCGCCGGGCCCGGGCGTAGGTGCGCGCATAGGCCGTCGGGGCCGGCTTCAAGATTCCTCCCCGTGAAGCACAGTCACACGCATGGTCCCGTGATACAAGTAGTTCCCCAGTGCTCCTGAGCAGGAGTCGACGACCCGCCACAGCAGGTGGCATTCGCCATTCTAATGAGCGCGCGCCAAGAAACAAACCGAAGTGAGAATCGACCGCCAAACCGAGTGTGGAGTGCGCATAACCCTGCGGGTTCGCCGTCGCTGACATTGGAAAAACTTATCGAACCTGAAAGAAAACGGTGTTGGTACAGGAGGACGGAACGTACTACATTCGAGTGGGTGCTTCCGTGAAAATTGCAGCCGGGCGGGACTTCCATGAGCCAACTTAAGTCGTCAGCGGGACGGGAAGACAGGCCGAACGAGGACTGTTTGCCGCATACCCGGTTTGACCGGATGGCATTCCAATGAGAGACGTACACGTCATCGGAACCGGTCAGACGCCGGTGACCCAGGGCAAAGCCCCAAGCGCTTCACACCTGTCCAGCCAGGCCGTCACATCCGCCATCGAAGATGCCGATCTCGATCCCCGCGACATTTCGGCGCTTTATCTGGGCAATATGACGGCCGGCATCCTGGAACGACAGCAACAGTTGGCGTCGCTCTGTGCCCATGCCTGCGGTCTGACGGGCGTGGAGGCATTCACGCTTGAGGCGAGTTGCGCGTCCGGAGCGGCCGCCCTTCGCACCGGTTACATGGCCGTTGCGGGCGGGTTCTACGACATCGTCGCCGTCTGCGGCGTGGAAAGATTGAGCCACACCACTCGTGAGAACGCGGCGCGCGCATTGTCGAGCGCCGCGGCCAGGGACGAAACCGACCGGAACGGCCAAACCTTTATCGCGCTGAACGCGACCCTTATGCGGCACTACCTTCTGGCCTACGATCTGAGTCCGGAGGATCTGGCGCCCTTCGCCATGACAGCCCACGAAAATGGTCTTGAAAATCCCGATGCGCTGTTGCGTAACCCCCTTGACATGGACGGTTATCTGGCGTCGAGGATGCTGGTAGACCCGCTTCGCCTGATGGATGCTCCGCCCATTTGCGATGGAGCTGCCTCGGTGATCCTTGCCAGCGGTCGCGTCGCCCGGGCGCGTCCTGCACGGGTCAAGCCGAGGGTATTGATTCGAGCTTCTGCTGCGGCCTCGGACTCGCTCACCGCCAGGAATTGCGTGTCCGAACTCAGGCTCCCGGCCGCCGAGCAGTCCAGCCGCCGAGCGTATCGCCAGTCGGGGTTCGGTCCTGAAGACATTGACCTGTTCGAGGCCCACGATGCGTTTACGGTGATTACGGCGCTCAGCCTCGAATCGAGCGGATTCGCCGAGCGCGGCGAAGCGGTTCGGCTCGGACGGGACGGTGCGATCGCACGGGACGGGCGGCTGCCGATTTCGACCATGGGGGGTCTCAAGTCCAGGGGGCATCCGGTAGGCGCCACGGGGCTCTACCAGGTGACCGAAGCCGTACGGCAATTGCAGGGCACGGCCGGCGAAAATCAGGTCCGGGACGCACGCGTAGCAATGACCCAGAATATCGGTGGAATGGGCGCAACCGCCATCACGCACCTGCTGGAGGCTGCGTAGTACTGAGCCGCCGGCAGGGCGCAGAGCGCCTTGACCGCAAACGGGCAGGCGCCCATCATTGCGCCATCGCTTGATGCTGACGGGAGAGACGATGGCCAAGTATCTGTTTCGTACGAGTTATACCCAGGCGGGCGTTGCGGGACTGCTCAGGGAAGGGGGAACCGGACGTCGGGACGCGCTGCGGCAGACGGTGGAAGGACTGGGGGGCACGCTGGAAGGCTTCTACTACGCCTTCGGTGACGATGACCTGCTGCTGATCACCGATCTTCCCGACGAAGAGGCGGCCGCGGCGTTCTCGATGTTCGTCAGCGCCGCCGGCGCGCTGACGGTTTCCTGTACCGTGCTGATGGAGCCGGAAACGATCGACGGTGCGATCGCCAAGAGCGTAGCCTACCGCAAACCCGGCGACTGATCGGCGGATCGCGCACGAATCAAGCCGCGTTCCGGAATCCGGGACGGAACGCGCTGCAATGACCTAGCGGACGCGAGATGCGAGCCAGAGCAACGATACAACGCGTTCTCGGTCTGCTGCTGACGATGTTCAGCACCGCAATGCTGCTGCCGATCGCCGTTTCGGTGATCTTCGGGGACGGCCAGTGGCTGGCATTCGCGGCGTCTTTCCTCATCATTCTCGGCTCCGGGGTCGCGATCTGGTGGCCGGTTCGCGCCCAGACCCACGAGTTGCGGCTGCGCGAAGGGTTCCTGGTGGTGGCCGCATTCTGGATCGTGCTGGGCCTGTTCGGCTCGGTGCCGCTGTTGCTCACCGGCAATCCGCAGATGAGCCTCACCGACGCGGTGTTCGAGTCCATGTCCGGACTGACCACCACCGGTGCGACGGTGTTGACCGGGCTTGCCGAGCTGCCGAAGTCGATCCTGTTCTACCGCCACCAACTGCAGTGGTTCGGCGGCCTGGGCATCATCGTGCTCGCCGTGGCGGTGCTGCCCATGCTGGGCGTCGGCGGCATGCAGCTCTACCGGGCGGAGACGCCCGGACCGGTCAAGGATACCCGGCTGACGCCGCGGATCACCGAGACGGCGAAGGCGCTCTGGTATGTCTACCTGGGCATCACCGTGCTGTGCGCACTGGGGTACCTGCTGGCCGGGATGGGCCTGTTCGACGCCATCTGCCACGCCTTCAGCACCGTCGCCATCGGCGGTTTCTCGACGTACGACGAGAGCTTCGGGTATTTCAACAGTGCCGCGATCGAGCTGGTCGCCGTCGTCTTCATGTTCGTTGCCGGCATCAATTTCTCGCTGCATTTCCTCGCCTGGCGGCACCGTTCCGTCAAGCACTACCTTCAGGACCCGGAGTTTCGCGCCTACTCGAAGCTGCTCGGCGGGCTGATCGTGGTGGTGGTCGTTTACCTCCATTTCCAGGGGTACTATCCGACGCTCACGGAAACCCTCACCCACGGTCTGTTCCAGACCGTTTCCATCGCCACCACCACGGGGTTTACCACGGCCGATTTCGCCGTATGGCCCGGCGTGCTGCCCGTGCTGCTGATCTTTTCGAGCTTCGTGGGCGGGTGTGCCGGCTCGACGGCCGGCGGCATCAAGGTCATCCGCTGGCTGTTGATGTACCGGCAGGGGCTCCGGGAAGTGCAGCGGCTGGTGCACCCCAGCGCCGAAGTGCCGGTCAAGCTCGGTTCCAAGGCCGTGCCCCACCGGGTGGTCGACGCGGTCTGGGGATTCTTTGCCGTCTACGTGGTCGTCTTCAGCGTCCTGCTGCTGATCCTGGTCGCTGCCGGCCTGGACCAGGTTTCCGCGTTTTCCGCCGTGGCGGCCACGTTGAACAATCTCGGTCCCGGACTCGGCGAGGTGGCGTCCGGCTTCGGCGGTGTGGGCGCGATCGAGAAGTGGGCAGCCGTGTGCGCCATGCTGCTGGGGCGGCTGGAAATTTTCACCCTGCTGGTGTTGATCACGCCCACATTCTGGAGGCCGTGAACGTGAGCATGGCGCCCCGATTGGAGGCTATACTAGAGCGCGGCGGCGACAGCGCGGGCCTGCGGTACGCGCTGGGATGCGAATACCTGAAAGCGGGCGATCCCGCCAGGGCCGCCGGGCACCTGAGCCAGGCCGTGACGCTTGAACCCGGCTATTCGGCGGCATGGAAGCAGCTCGGGCGGGCGCAGGCTGACGCCGGATTGGAGGATCAAGCCATGGACACCTACCGGCGCGGCATCCGCGTGGCGAACGAGCGCGGCGACATCCAGGCCGCCCGCGAAATGACCGTATTCCTGAACCGGCTGCGCAAATCGGCGGATAGACGGCCCGAACGTTGCAGCGACTGAAGTCAAACCTCGAGCGCATCAGCGAGCTGACGGGCTCGGTGATGGCGTGGCTGACGGTTCTGATGGTGCTCGGGACCTTCGTGATCGTGGTGCTTCGCTACGTCTTCGACCTGGGCTGGATCGCGATGCAGGAAAGCATCGTGTGGATGCACGCCGCGGTCTTCATGCTGGGGGCCAGCTATACGCTGAAGCACAACGAACACGTCCGCGTCGACATTTTCTATCGCGGCAGTACCGGACAACGCCGCGCCTGGGTGAACGTCTTCGGGACGGTGGTGTTTCTGCTCCCCCTTGCCGCCTTCGTGGCGGTCACGAGCTGGGACTACGTGTCCACGTCGTGGGCCATCCGCGAGGCATCCAGGGAAGCCGGCGGACTGCCCTTCCCCTTCGTGCCCATCATGAAGAGCCTGATTCCCGCCACGGCGCTGCTGCTGATGCTGCAGGGCATCGCGGACCTGCTCGGCGCGGTACTGGTGCTCACCCGGGCGGCAGAGCATGAGGACAGACCCGGCGATCCTCCGGGCGGAGCGATCTGATGGAGTGGGTCGCATTGCTGATGTTTGCCGCCGTCGTCGCGGTGCTGCTCGCCGGTTACCCTGTGGCGTTCTCGCTGGGCGGCGTCGCGCTCCTGTTTGCGTGGGTCGGCATGGCGCTGGGGATATTCGACGGCGCCTTCCTCGGCACGATGCCCAACCGCATCTACGGGATCATGAGCAACGAGACGCTGATGGCCGTGCCGCTGTTCGTGTTCATGGGCGTCACCCTGGAGCGGGCCCAGATTGCCGAAAGCCTGCTGGACAGCCTGAGCCGGTTGTTCGGCACGCTACGGGGCGGGCTGGGGATTTCGGTGACCCTGGTCGGCATGCTGCTCGCGGCGAGTACCGGGATCGTCGGCGCCACGGTCGTGACCATGGGCCTGCTGGCGCTGCCGACCATGCTGCGCCGCGGCTACGACCCGGCCGTGGCCACCGGCACGATCTGCGCGTCGGGCACGCTGGGGCAGATCATCCCGCCTTCCATCATCCTGGTGCTGCTGGGCGACGTGCTCTCCTCGGCCTACAGCCAGGCGCAGCTCGACGCCGGTATTTTCTCCCCCGATACCGTGTCTGTAGGCGACCTCTTCGTGGGCGCGCTGATACCGGGCCTGGGACTCGTGGCGCTCTACATCATCTATATCGCTTCAGTGGCGCTGGTCAGGCCGGCCACCATGCCCGCGCGCGAAAAGGCCGAGAAGGTCGGCTTCGGCGAATTGGCGCTGGCGCTGTTTCCGCCGCTGTTCCTGATACTGGCGGTGCTCGGCTCCATCATGGGCGGACTGGCCACACCCACGGAGGCCGCCGGCGTGGGCGGTGTCGGCGCGCTGCTGCTGGCGCTCGGCAAGGGTCAGTTCTCGCTGGCGCGCCTGATCGACGTCATGAAGAGCACGGTGCGCGTGAGCAGCATGGTGTTCCTGATCCTGATCGGCGCATCGGTGTTTTCGCTGGTGTTCCGCGGCTACGGCGGAGACCGCCTGGTGCACGAAATGCTGGTCAGCATGCCCGGCGGTGTGGTCACCGCAATGCTCATCGTGATGCTGCTGATGTTCCTGCTGGGCTTTGTGCTGGACTTCATCGAGATCACGTTCGTGGTGGTTCCCATCGTGGGACCGATCCTCCTGACCATGGGCATCGATCCGGTCTGGCTCGGGGTGATGATCGCCATCAACCTGCAGACATCGTTCCTGACGCCGCCATTCGGGTTCGCGTTGTTCTACCTGCGCGGGGTGGCGCCCGAAAGCGTGGAGACGACGGCCATCTATCGGGGAGTCATCCCCTTCGTGGTCATCCAGCTGGTTGCCCTGGCGCTGCTCGCATTCTGGCCGGAACTGGCTACCTGGTTGCCGGGGGTGGTTTACGGGGGGTAGGCGCGGTGTGGCCGGCCGGTGCAGATTCGAGGATGCACATTTGCTTCATTTTTATATGTAACTTATTGATATATAAAGAAAAATATGAAATTTGGAGCAGCCGGGGCCACGACGACGAGGGCCGCGATTGTGCCGCCGAATCGCGTCAACGAATGCGTCGAAGTGCCGTTTGCGTGAACTCGCCTTCGTCCGGATTGGCGCCGAACTGAAATTCGGTCATACGAAGCACCGTGCTCGCGCCGGTCAGGTGATTCACCATCGTCTGCTCTCCCGCCCGCCAGAACCGGTCCAGGTATTGCCGATAGGCGGCAAATGTGAGCGTCTTGAGATGCACGTCCCTGTGGTCGTATAGCTCCATCATCCACGTTCTGAGTTCGCCCGTGTCCTGCCAAACGACCTTGCGGCTGTATCCCGACTTGTCATCCAGCGGAAATTGTTCGCTGACCGTGCAAGTAAGTTCGCCGCAGGGTTCGTCACGAAGGTATCTGTACGTGGACTCCTCGACCTCGGGGGCGCTCATGTCTTCGTACGAGAACTCGCTCCCCATGAACGACCCCGAGCGCGTCGAAGCGCTGATGCGCCTCACCCTCTCCAGGGCCGGCAGATACAGCCACTGGTCGTCCTGGGTGTCGATGTGGGCGTGGATCAGCAGCGCGGTACCTTGCACGTCCCGCGGCTGATCGAACACGAACAGACTCTTGTCGCCGTCTCCGGGAACCTCGAGCACCTTCAAGCGCACCTCGCGAACGCTCTCGCGACCGCGCCGGTCACGCAGCACCATCGTCAACCTTGCGGAGAAATCGCCGAAGCCGTCGTCGTTGGCGCTTGCTTGCTGCGCGATCCGCAGGCCCTTCTGCTCCGGCGTCTCGTCCTGGGCAAGGGTCTGCCCGCCCGGCATGCACAAACACGCCAGGGCGAGACCAAGGACACCGACCGATGCTTGCCGGCGGCAAGGGAGACGTTTCTTCGTCCAGCCATGACCGGCAAGGCGAATTGCGGGAGACTCCTGGCGAGGGAACATCGCTACCGCTCCTGCGAATGGATCTTGCCGCATGGTACCCCTCAAACGGCCTCTGTCCAAGTCGCCTTGTGCTTGTCGAGGGCAAGCAAGAGCGGCGGGAACAAGAGAAAGTCCGCAACGAGAGCAATGGTTACCGTCATTCCGACCAGCACCCCGAGGGTCTCATTGGTCGCCAGTCCCGACGCACCAAAAACAAAAAATGCCAGCGCAAAAATCAAGGTTGTGCTTAGCAGCGGCCTGCCAACAAGCTGAAAAGTTGGCACGATGGACTCAGAAGGCGATTTGCCTTCCGCGCGGGATTTCAGGTACTTGGACAGGATATGGATGGTGTCATCCACGACGATGGCAAACGCTATGGCGGTAACGATCGATGCCGCAATGGTGACGGTGCCCACCGCGTAACCCCAGATCCCCATGGATATGATTGCCGGAAAAAAATTGGGTATCAAGCTCAGAAGTCCGAAACGCAGGCTCTTGAATGCAAATATCAGGAGAAGCGAGACGATCGACATCGCAATGAAGGTGCCAAGTAACATATTCACGATGTTTCTCATCACCGAGTAAGCGCCAACAATCGTAACGCCGGTCGCCCCGGTTCCCAATTCGGGCGCATTTTCCTGCAGCCAGGCGGAGGCGCGTTCGTCCAACTCAATTTGCTGTGTCACCGACATTTCCTCGATTACGACGGTCATGCGAGTTGCCGAACGTTCGAAATTGATGAGATTGTTCAGATCGCGGCCGACGGGCAGCGAAAGCTCGTACAAGAGCAGATATTGCGCTGCGAGGTCAGCGCTTGTCGGCAGGGCGTAGGAGCCTGTTTCGTCACTGTGCAGATTCTGATTGATCCGCTTCATGATGTCGGCTATTGAGGTGACGTGAGAAACCTCGGGCTGTTCACGGAGCCATTGCGCAAACGAGTCAACCTGGTTCAGGTACGCTATTTCGGTGATTCCTCCGTCACGCCCTGAACTCAGTGAATATTCAAAGGAATCCAGCCCGCCAAAGTTCTGGCCAATGAAATCCCCGGATCGGCGCAACTCGTAGCTTTGGTCAAGCAGCTTGGCGTTATTGTTATCGTCCAGACTGATTCTCGATACGCCAATGACGCCCCCCAGGGACAGCATGACAAAGGCCCAAAGCAACATGGTTCTGTTGGAAATGACGAAATGCCCCAGCCACTCGGAAAACTGTGGACCGTTTTTCTGTCTGGCTGACACCTGAATGGGCATCATCGCCAACAATGCAGGCAGAAGAGTGACCGAGTAGACAAACGCACAGATGGCGCCAATCGCTACGATATTTCCCATCACCCGAAACGGGGGCATCTCCGAAAAATTGAGGCTCAGAAAACCGATCATGGTGGTGAGCGAGGTGAGAAATATGGGGCGGACGTTGGTTTGCAGGGAATTGGCAATGGCGGCCGCACGGCCCATTCCACGACGCATCTGGTCCATCATTCCCTGGATCAGGTGGACGGAGTGTGCGGTGGCAATCGCCATCAGAATGAATACGGCAGCACCACTTTCTGCGTAGAACCTCAATCCGAACCAGCCAGCAAGCCCGAAACTCGATGCCACCACCGCGATCAATATCGCGAACACTCCCAGAACACACCAAACCGAGCGCAGCAGGAAAATGGCCGCCAGAGTCATCATCGCAAACGCAATTGGCGCCAACGTGGACATATCCGCGTTCAGTGCATCGCGAACCGCCCGGTTCAATAGCAGTTCACCGTACATGTGGTATTCGATGCCGGGATTGGCCGCGCGCTGTTCGTTGACGAGACCGTAGAGGGCATCGACCACATCTATTCTTGTCTGTTCCCGTCCCTGGTCGGGAATTTCCAGGCTCACGATCAGTCCGGCCAGACGGCCGTCGCGAGAGACGAAACGACCCGCCGTTTCCTGCGAGGTGAGGGCAATCTCCCGTATGCGGTCAATCCTGGCATTGTCCAGCAAGGCTGCGTCGTCGACGAGCTGCTCGACCATCAGGCCTTCGGCGGTTCCCTCGGTGTGCAGGTAATTGGTTATCGAATCCACACGGACGGAATTAGGCGCCCGCCACAATGCCTCCGTCAGTTGATCGATCGCAACGAGTGCTTCGGGCGTGAAAACCGTATCGTCTGGCGGAGCGACAATAACGAGTACACTGTCCGATACCGCGTAGGCCTCTTCGAATTCTTCCAGATTGATCAGATACGGATCATTTTCGGCGAAGTGATTTCGAATGCTCACGTTGACGGTGATCAGGTGCTGCGCTCCCGCTGCGAGCACGGCAATCACCAGCAACATGACGGCTGTCGTCCACAGGTACCGGCCCACCACCAGGCCAAAAAAACCGGACCTGAACCTGGATGTCATATCGGCTTGATTCTAAAGCTGCGGGAGAGCGGGTAGTTCAAAGCGCCAATTCGTGCCGCTGACGTGCGATGCGCAGTCTGAGTTTCCTGGAAACCGTCAACGCCGGAAACGGGTTGATCTTGAGCTCATAGTCATCGTGCAACGGTTCAAATTCAAAATAATACGCAATGGTCAGGAGGGTAAGCGCCAGATGCAAACGCATCCAAACCTGCCCTGCACACGCGTGGGTATCCAGGCCATACGGAGCGTATCCGGAACCGCGATGCTCATTGCGCGGCGACAGGTAGCGGTCAATGTCGAATTTGTAGGGATCCGAAAAGCAGTCGCCCATATAATGAGCTGCGGTTTGAACAATGTACAACCGTTCCCTGAGCGGCAGCGAGTAATTTTCAACAACGCAGGAATTCGCCACGTCACGAAGATTTACCGCGATGACGGGGTACAGTCGCAAGCATTCCATGAGAAACCGACGGGTAACGTCATATTCTTTCAGGGCAAACTCGTCCAGGCTCGGGTCTCCGCCTTCAAAGAGCGCATTTGCCTCCTGCTGAATTCTCGACGCTATATCGGGTTGCCTGGCCATCTCAAAAAGAATAAACCCCAGCATGTCCCCGAGATAAATGCTCTGAAAAACAGGTGTTGCCGCCAACATGAACAGCAGGTTCTGCTCTGGAATAAACTGCGGGTCACTGTTGTTCAAGGTAATCAGTTCGTCCGCCAGCTCCTGGGCAACATCCATGCGCTGAATGGGCAAATGGCTTTGATCGATGCGTCGCGCGACTTTCTCGTAAAGTCCAAAGCGGCGGTTCATCGCAGGAGTGTGCGCCAAAAATTTTGGCAGAAACTTCGCTACGTAACACAGAATTGCTCTTTCATTCCACTTGACCAAATCTTCAAACTCTTCTTGCACATCAATACTGAGGAAAATCTGAAACATCTGAAAATTGGTCATTAACCGAGTATCGTGCCGTACCTTCAGTTCCGACCCTGCCTGCCAGTTTTGATCCATCATGAATTGGCGACTCAGTCGAAACATGTCATCCAGCCTTTCATTGAATCTTCTTTTCGAATAGATTCTCCCCATCAGCTTTCGCAGTCGAAAATGCTCGGCGCCATCCATCGACGGAAGCAAATTGTTTGCACCGCAAACCATCTCCATTTCGCGAAAAAAATTCCCGGACGTCAAAAACCTTCTGGAATTTCGACGTACCCAGTGATTGATATCAGGTCCGGCCAAAAATGTTCTCGGCGCTTGAAACGGCAGACCGATTTGAAAGACGGGACCGTATTGGTCGGCAAGACTCCCAAACAGTGCGGGCAGGTTACCGTCCCACAAATGTCGATTCGAAAGCATGTGCTTCAGAGAAACCTTCGGAATTGGCTTTGTGAGGGGCGAGTGCTGCAATGTAGGTGCAATGCTGACTTGCTTGACGGCGGCAGAAAGTCTGCGATTGATCAGTTCGAGTTTACAGATCAACTCAATTCTCTTTTCCTCTTCCTCGTCCAGGTCGAACATCAATTTTATGATGTCGCACGCATTCAAAAGACCAATGAGAAAGGAATCCCTTGGGTCGGGAATGACATCCGTGAAAATTGCCTTCTGACTTCTTGACCTTATGTAATCTCCTACGCTTTCACTCTTGGGATATTGTTGCAATTCGGCATGCCAGGGACAGTGGTTGGTCGTATAAAACTCTCCTTCATGGCGCAATAGAATTTTCAACTCAACCAGGTGTTTCAGCGTGGTGTCGATGATGTCTTCCGAATAAACCGTAAGCCGTTCAATCCAGTACCACGTTTTTTCGGGACCGGGATGGGATGCTATTTCGGCCAGGCACAAATCCAGTACCGGCTCGCCAGTTTTGGTTGAATCAAGAAGAATGAGCGATCCTTCATCTGCATCAACGCGTGCTCTCAAGGAGAGATCAGCCAGAACTGCGCCGATGATGGCGCAGTTCAAGGTCCAGCCCTCCACCTGGTGGAAGTAACCGGTCTGCTCATTGAGAATCGCTATGATGAATTCTTGCGGAATAGTCAACGGTGGAGGCAATGCGCTTGTAGTGCTGGACGCAGGCATCGAGAGGGCCTTGTTTCATCGGCAGGGGCATCTGCCTCCGCCCGAGCGCTTATTTTCTGTGCATTTTCGTGATAGTGTCAAGAATCTTCCGCACTACTGAGTTGGCGGCGGTTTCGGTCCATTATTCAGGCGCTTGCACAAGCGACTCCCCTGTCCATCAACGTTTCAAAAATGTGCGAAAACCTATTGCCGAATATCTTCCGATGAGCGGTGCCGCTTCACCACGTTACGACGTGGCCATCGTCGGGGCCGGTCCGGTAGGCAGCCTTTGCGCGTTCGCCCACGCGCGGAAGGGCGCCCGGGTAGCCCTTCTCGAGGCGAATCCCAGGGCCTCCAGACGGCTGGCGGGCGAATGGCTGCATCCGCCCGCCGTACGGATATTGCGCGACATCGGAATCGAGATCGGCGGACTGCCTCGCACCACCGAGGGCAAGGGATTCGTGGTGTACCCGGAAGACGGGTCGGAGGCGATAGTTCTTCCGTATGTGGGCGATTCCCGGGGTCTGGCGTGTGAGCATTCGTTGCTCGTCTCGCGGCTGCGCGAAGCGATCGGGAACGAAGCGGACATCGACTTTATCCCGCACGCACGGGTCAACGCGGTCGGGGACGAGCGGCTCACTTTCGCCATTGACGGCGCCGATCGAACCCTGAACGCTTCAAGGATCGTGGGCGCCGACGGCAGAGCCTCCATCGTGCGTCAATCGCTGGGTCTGTCGAAGAAACCGACGCTCTGCTCGCGGATGCTGGGGATCACGTTGAGGGACGCGCGCCTGCCGTTCGAAGGTTTCGGGCATGTGGTGCTCGGCGGCCCGGGGCCGGTCTTCATCTACCGCCTGGCGGCGGATTGCGTCCGGGTCATCGTCGATGTTCCGCTGGACCGCTGGACACCCCGGGACCGGTTCGGCTTCATGGCGGAATCGTATGCCGGCCTGTTGCCGGAGACTCTGGGGTCCGCGTTTGTCGACGCTCTGCGGACGGGGCAATTCGAAGCCGCGGCCAATCAGCTCAGGCCGCGCGTCTCCTACGGGAACTCGCAGCGCGTACTGATCGGCGACGCGGCCGGGCATTACCACCCCATGACGGCTGTTGGAATGACCCTCGGATTCGGCGATGCGCTGGCACTCGCCGAGGGCGGAGAATTTCGCGAATTCGTCGCCGGGCGTTTTCGTGCGACCAGCAGCCCGGAGTTCCTCGCGATGAGTCTCTACGAGGTATTCGCCGACCATCGGGCGGAGGCGGCGGCGCTCAGACAGGCGGTCTACCGGGGGTGGCGGACGCACTCCGGTTACCGCGACCGGACCACCCGCATACTCGCCTGCGAAGACCGCTCCCCGGTCCAGCTCGGCCTTGCATTTTTCTCGACGGCGGCCCGGGCGATCGCCCGGGGCATTCCGCAATCCCGCCGGCCGTTCGCCTGGCGCCAGACCCGCGACATCTTTCTCGCCCTCGCGGTTCGTTTCTGGTGGCTCCTGCGTGGCGTGCTCCAGTTGCACAAGGCGAAGAGCGGGGGCCGTGAACAGGACGAGCGGGCCCGCGACACGCTGGCCCGCGCATTTCTCACCTCCATGTCGCCGAGAGCCGCCGCTCAGCGCACCGTCCGCCCGAGCGACATGGACTCGCCCGATGCCGGTCCGGCATTGAAAAGCGCAGCAGCGCGACTTCTGGACCTTCAGCGGGAGAACGGCGCCTGGGAAGGCGAGATGGTCTGGTGCCCCATGCTCACCGCGCAATATGTGCTGCTGCATCACATCATCGGGCAGCCGCTCGAGCCCGGCCGGCGCCGGCGTGTGCTGCGGTCCTTCGAACGGACCCGTCTAGCGGGAGGCGCTTGGGGGATGCACGAGCACGCCCTGCCCCATCTGTTCGTCACAACGCTGGTTTACGTGGCGGCGAGACTGCTCGGTGTGGCGCGGGACGACCCCCTGGTCGCGCCGGCCCGGCGCTTCATTCGGGCCGAGGGAATTCTCGGCATCCCGAGCTGGGGAAAGTTCTGGCTGGCGCTCCTCAACCTCTACGGCTGGCGCGGCGTGAACGCCATCCTGCCGGAACTGTGGAGCCTGCCGCGCCGGATACCGCTCCATCCCTCGAACTGGTACTGCCATACGAGGCTGATCTACATGGGGATGGCGGCGATTTTCCCGCACCGGTTCCAGGTACCCGTCACGCCCGCCATCGCGTCGCTGCGGGAGGAGCTGTTCCCGGAAGACTTTTCCGAAGTCGATTTCTCCGCAGCCCGAAACCGCTTGCGGGAGGCCGATCTCTACGCGCGGCCGAGTACCTGGCTCAGGGCCGGGTTCGCCATTGCGCGGCTGTTCGAGCGGTTCCACGGCAAGCGCCTGCGGGCGCGTTCCATGGAAGCGATCGTGCGCGGCATCAAGTGGGAGCTGCAGACAACCAGCCACACGAGCATCTCCCCGGTGAGCGGTCTCCTCAACATCCTGGCTTTGTGGCTGCACGACCCCAACGACGCCGACCTGCTCCGTGCGCTTGAGAAGCAGGACGGCTGGATCTGGGAAGACGAGGAACGGGGAACGCGCGTCACCGGGGCGAGAAGCGCCTCGTGGGATACCGGATTCGCGCTGCAGGCGCTGGCGACGGTGCCCGGGCTCGACGGAGTCGACGACGCCCTCCGGCGCGGCGCCGACTTTCTGTTCTCGAATCAGATTGGCGCAAGCTTCGAGGGTTTTCGAGAGGCCTACAGATCCGACCCAAAGGGCGGTTGGTGCTTTGCCGGGGGGTGGCACGGCTGGCCGGTGAGCGACTGTACCGCGGAAGCGGTGTCGGGAATCCTCGCCGCGCGCCGCGGCACCGGGCACCCGACCGCGCTGCGCGATGCGGTCGCGTTCATGTTGCGCGGCCAGAACCGCGACGGGGGGTTCGGCAGCTACGAGGCGCGACGCTTGGCGTTCGGTCTGGAATGGCTGAATCCCGCCGAGATGTTCGGCGACTCGATGACCGAACATTCCTACGTGGAGTGCACCGCATCCTGTCTCGCGGCGCTCGCCGCCTGCAGGGACAATCTCCCGCGGGTCGCGGACCGGCCGGCGGCGAGCGCCATCTCGCGAGGCGACGCCTGGCTGCGCCGGACCCAGGAACACGACGGCTCGTGGCGCGGCGTATGGGGCGTTCAGTTCATATACGGCACGCTGTTCGGGATCAGGGGTCTTCTTGCCGCCGGCGCCCGACCCGCGGACCCGGCGCTGAGTTCGGCCTGCCGCTGGCTGCTCGAGCGCCAGCGGGAGGATGGGGGATGGGGCGAGCACCACAGCGGTTGCCTCACCGGCCGATACGTGCCGCATGAGGAGAGCCAGGTCATCCAGACCGCGTGGGCGCTGATCGCTCTCCTTGAGGCGGGCAATTCGGACTGGACCGCGATTTCGCGGGGCGCCCGGTTCCTGATCGACGCGCAGGAAGGGGACGGGACATGGCCCAGGCAGGACATGGCCGGGGTGTTCTTCCGAACGGCGCTGTTGGACTACGTCCTGTACCGCCAGTATTTCCCGCTGCACGCGCTCGGTCTCTACGAGCGTCGGCGACGAAACCGGCTGGACCTGCCGGCCGCCGGGCGGAGGCGGCGACGCCCTTACCGAACGCGGTGACCCACCTTATCCGGAAACGGACGGGGCTCGCTTGCCTTGCGGACGCTGCACGGGGCATCGGACTGTCACAAGCGCGCTGTTCGCGGATGGGACCTGTCTTTCTTCCGTGTGAATCACGGAGTTGACGGTAGCTATGCTGCATAGGGAGTTTGTGTTTTTCCCGTGTTTTGTTCGTGCAGATTACGTGTGAACACTCCCATATGGTAGGTATGCAAGGGTGAAAAATTGCATGGTGCACATTTGTCGTGCATGCACGACAAAACCGACCTCGCTACAGCGACGCGCCTTCGAACCGCTCAACGTCGATCCGGCAATACTTCTCCCGGCCCTCGCCTAGGTCTAATAACATTAACCAATTGAAATATTTATACTTTTACACAACTAGTGGCGTGCGGCTCTGCGCCATCCATGGCCCGATCTCACCCACAACGCGCGCAAGGGTTGTACGCGTTCACCCCTTGGGCGATCAGGGCCTGGCGCGCTGTTCGCGCAAAAGACCGAGTTCAATTGTTCTCAACGCGTGTCGGCGCCGTCCCGGTCCCCATCGAGCCACCCGAGCAGCTCGGCGCCCGTGCCGCAATCGATGATGTGCTCCCCGATCGCGGCGAGACGGTCCGGATCGGAGATGGCGGCAAGATGGCGGACCAGCGCGTCGCCGGCCGCAGCTCCGAACCTGCGGGTCGCCATTCGGCACAGCAGGTCGCGCTCCGCCGCAAGACCCTGCGCTCGGCCCTGCTCAATGCCCTGCTTGAGCCCTTTCTCAAAGCCTTCCTGACCGTATTCCTCCTCCCACTCCAGGGCGCGCTTCGCCAATGCCATCATAGTGCCTTCCTCCTTCGCGACTTCCGGAAACTCCCGCTCCAGCGACCCCACCACCGCCGCCGCGTCCGCCTGCGGGAACTTCTTCGGGAACACCGTCCGTATCCAGTCTATCAGCGCCCGCAGCGCTTTGCTGTCCAGGCCGCGCGGCACCGCCCGCATCCGGTCGGCCATCTCGCCCGGGGTCTTCGCAGCGTTCAGCTCGAACACCGCGGCGACCAGGTTGTTCCGAGGCAAATCCTCCCCCGCCCGGCGGTTCGCGTCAAGCAGCAGGTAGGCACCCCGTAACGGCAGCCACGCCTCTCCGTCCGCCGTGACGATCACCTTCGCGGCATCGCCTGGTGCGTTCCACGCGCGGTCCCCCGAGTACACCACTACCGGCAACAGCCGGTCCTCGCCGTTTGCATCCAAATCCGTCTGCCGGCGCAGCCGCTCCCGGGCCGCGGCCGCGTAGGCGCGCATGCGCGCGGCCATCGACGGATCGACCGTGGATTGGAACTCGATCAGCAACACGAGCGAGCGTTTGCTGCCGTCGCGGTAACGCACGCGCCAAGCCGCGTCGCCGTGAAGCTGCCTGGCGTCCGAGGCCACGGAGTCCGCCGGCATTTGCCGCAGCGTCGATAAGTCGAGGCGCTTCGCTACGGGGCTTGCGAAGCCCGTGAGCAGATGCTCGACGAGCACGCGCAGGCCGAACAGGCGTTTCCAGGCAGCGTCGTAGTCCATGCCGGGAGTTTCGCAAGGAACAACGGCGGACGGATACGGGCATTTCTCGACACTATGCGCGGAAACGGCACCAAGTGCGACGTTTTCCGTGCGCGTTTGACCGCCGCCCGACTCGACTAGCGTTTGAAGTACAGGACCCCGAAGCCGGTTGGACAGAAGGCCCTGCACCTTTCGATGCAGAGCCTTCATAGAGGCGCTCCAACCGGCTTGTCATTGCCGATTCAAGCCTGCTGCCCGCAGGCAGTCTCACAAGCCCGATTTATCGGGAACACCGCAATTGTCACCTTTCCCAAGCCCTGAATCAAGAGCAAGCAAGCGCGGCACTCTCGATGCGAACGGATCGAGGCCCGGTGTCAAACACCCCGTTCAATCCATCAGCCCAAGAGCTACCCTCACACCGTCGCGAATTCCGGCCAGATCCTCCGCGGTCACCGGATCGGAGACGTAGATTCGTTGCCCGTCCCTATTGCGTCCTATCAGCACTCGGTCCAACCGGTCCATCGAGACCGTGGTGACCATGTCGCACTTTGCCCAGGCAATCTCGTTGCGCAGCCCCGCAGGCAACGACACCGCCTCCATGCGGTGATGGAATCTCTGCACCGTATCAGGCACTCGCGTGCTCAACGGCACAACTGTGCACAGTCCACTGGACCGGCGCCACCTCGGCGAAATTACCACGACCGGCCGGATACGGGCATTTCTCGGCACAATGCGCGGAAACGGCACCAAGTGCGACGTTTTCCGTGCCTGTTTGACCGCCGTCCGACTCGATTAGCGTTAGAAGTACAGGACCCCGAAGCCGGTATGGACAGAAGACCCTGCACCTTTCGATGCAGAGCCTTCGTTGAGGCGCTCCAACCGGCTTGTCATCGCCGTTTCATGACGGCACCGCCCGCGGGAGGACGGGAGACGGGGCATGGCCCAGGCAGGGCATGGCCGGGGTGTTCTTCCGAACGGCGCTTTTGGACTACGTCCTTTACCGGCAGTTTTTTCCGCTGCACGCGCCCGGTCTCTATGCTGCATGGGGCGTTTGTGTTGTTTGCGTGCATTATTCATGTGCTTTCCGGGGTCACATCGCCGATCGGTTCAAACAGCCGCGCAGATGGGCGCGCCGAGTTGACAGTCCAGACGCAGGCACTGACACTCGGACCCGGTTCAGTTTCCAACACGCGCCGGCAGCGGCGGGCGGTATCGGAAATGACAAAAAGACGTGCGCGGGTCAAACAGCTCAGGCGGTTCCTTCTGGACCGGGTGGCAATGTCGCCTGTCGGCGTGGCGCAGGCCGCCGCGGAGCGGTTCGAGATGACACCCCAGGCCATGAACTGGCACCTCCGGCGGCTCCGCGAGGAGGGGCTCGTTGAGCGACACGGCCACACGAGGCAGATCCGGTACCGGCTCGCGACGCTGTCGCAGTGGACACGCTCATACTCGATCGGGCGCGAACCGGCGGAGGACGTCATCTGGAACCGGGACGTGCGGGGCGTCCTTGGCGAGTTGCCGGACAACGTCGCGAATATCTGGCACTACGGGTTCACGGAGATGTTCAACAACGCCGTGGAGCATTCCGGTGGCACCCGGGTCGAGGTGAGCGTCGCCGCAACGGCGGTCGGTGTCGAGATGGCGATAGGCGACGACGGGTGCGGGGTGTTTCGCAAGATCCGCGAGTCGCAGCGCCTGCTGGACGAGCGCCACGCCATGCTGGAACTGTCGAAGGGGTCGCTGACCACCGACCCGGATCGCCACTCCGGGAACGGCATTTTTTTCATGTGCAAACTGTTCGACGGGGTCCGGATCATCTCCGGTGGCGCGCGTATTTCCCACGATACTCGAACGGAGTCCGGAGAATCCGGGGACTGGATGCTCCGGACGGACCGCGCGGCGGAGGGCACGACGGTGTTTCTCAGGCTTCGCAACCGGGCATCGGGCACCCTGCAGGAAGTGCTGGAGGAATATTCCTCGGAGAACAACGGCGGGATCGCAAGAGCGGTTGTGCCGGTGCGGCTGGCCAGGTACGGACGGGACCCGTTGGTGTCCCGGTCGCAGGCAAGGCGGCTGCTGGAGCGCCTGGAGAGGTACGGTACGGTGGTGCTCGACTTCCGGGGAGTGGATGCGATCGGGCCCGCGTTCGCCGACGAGATATTCCGCGTGTTCGCCCGGCGTCACCCCGACATTGAATTGATCCCCGTTCACACGTGTCCACTGGCGCAGAAAATGATCGGGCAGGCAATGCAATCGTCTGGCGGGTAGAGAAACATCGCACGCCGCGATTACTGCCGTGACGGGCCTGTCCCCGCACCATTACCTCCAGTCTAGCCAGTGTCGGCGCCGTCCCGGTCCGCATCGAGCCACTCAAGCAGCTCGGCGCCGGTGTCGCAATCGATAATGCGTTCCCCGATCACGGCGAGACGGTCCGAGTCGGAGATACCTGCGAGATTGCGGGCCAGCGCGCCGCCGGCCGTAGCGCCGAATTTGCGGGTTGCCATTCGGCAAAGCAGTTCACGCTCCGCCGCAAGGCCCAACTCGATGGCCTGCTCGTGCCCCTCCGCGATACCCTGCGCGATACCCCGCCTGATACCGCGCCTGATACCGCGTATCTCGCCCTGCCTGAGCCCTTTCTCGTAGCCTCGCCGGCGGTATTCGGTCCCCCACTCCATGATCTCCTCCGCCAATGTCGTCATCGTCCCTTCCTTCTTTGCAACTTCCGTAAACTCCGGCTCCAGCGACGCGATCGCAGCCGCCGCGTCCGACTGCGGGAACATCCTCGGGAACACCCCCCGCATCCAGTCTTTCAGCGCCCGCTACCGTCGCGGTAATCCACGCGCCAGCCAGCGTCATAGTCCATGCCGGGAGTTTCGCAGGAAACGCCGGCGGTCGGATACGGATATTTCTTGGCACAATGCGCGGAAACGCCACCGCGATGGATCGGAACACCATCCATGCATCGGTCAGGGGAGGATGAGGACGTTGAGAATGGCGCCGGCAGAAGTGCAATTGCTCTTGACAGGTAAGCTCGGACCGTGTGACGATCCCGGAACGGCTGGGAGGGCTGTGTTTCACGGCCTGCCGGGGGTGTAGTACCCCCGCCCGGCTGTTTTTTTGTCCCCATAATCCCCATCGACCTGAAACTGCGGGCTCTTGTGTACCTTCTCTACCTCGACGAATCGGGAACGCCAAGCAGCGCGAATGAACGCCATTTCATCCTCGCCGGTATCGCCGTATTCGAGCGCCAGATATACCATCTGCTCAACGCTGCTGACAAATTCGTAGCGGATTTGGGGCTGGGAGACCCTGAGGAAATCGAACTGCACGCCAGTGTGATCGCGGGCGGCCGACGGGGTGTGTGGCGCCGCCCCATGCCGCGGGCGCAAAGGTTGGAGATCATCGAGCGTGCGCTGCAGATCCTGGCGCAAGCACATCGCAGTGTTAAAGCATTCGGCGTAGTCATCGACAAGCACGCGCTCCGCCAAGGCGATACCGTAGAGCGAGCGTTCGAGGAGATCTGCAATATGAAGGTCTGCAGGTTACCTACCAGGTATTGCTGATCCAGGAGGGCCTCGATCTGGCTGGCAGTGGTGAGAAGTTGTCCGATAGAGGGCCAAATGGTCATGCAGTGGACTTCAGCGGCGAGAGCAGATCCGGCATCCAGGTCTCGGGGACAATAAAGCGCAATTTTTTTTCCAACGATCAGTTGACACTGCACTACAACGAAATGGGCCGTCTGCGCGACAGCTCAACCGTTCACCGCGTGGCGCAGTGCGGAGCAGGAGCGATGCTGTGCGGATGCTTCAGGAGCACAATCGCGGACACGACAGGTTCAGTCTGGTGGCAACGCCGCGGTAGCCTTGAGAACATTTACGACCCGGTCACGCAACCGGCAGATTGTCAGGATTCGTCCTGTGGGGATTCTGCTTCGGCTTGTATGTAACAAAGTCTCCCGGAGTTTGGGATGGCGGACGCGCGGCAGCGGGCCCAATGACCGTTTTCGCTTTCTTTGCTACGCTTGCCCGCATGCAAACCTATCCCGATCAACTCGATAGGTACGGGATCCGGGCATTCCGGGAAACCGCCCGCCGTACCTCGCGAGGAGGCTCGCGGGCGCTACGGCGGCGCCATTGGAATGTACGCCCGACATGGAAGTCAGTGCGCTACTGACGAGTCTTCGCCGCTTCGGTCGAGCGCCGCACGCCAAGCGGTTGCTTGCGATCGAGGCGGCGTTGGCCCTGGTGCTGGCGCGGCTGCTCACGGGGTGCTCAGAACCGCATATTGCCGCGCAGCATCAGGCCATGTTTGGGATCGGATTCCCGCGACTCGAAGCGATCGAGTTCGAGCCTGAGGTTGAGTTTCCCGGCCTTGAAGTCGCCGCCGACCGTGTATTTCGATCTGTCGTTGCCGTAATGATCGACACCGCTCTGCAAGGTCAACAGCCCGCGTAGCGCCGATAGCCCGTAGCCCAGAGCCGCCTGCACTCGCGCTCCCCGGCCGGCAGCAGCCGAATGGCCATGCAGCATTTGCTGGTTCCACAGCTGTTCGGGGCTTTGTGTCTCGGCGCCGTAGGCGGGAGTAACGCTGAACGACAACCCGCGCCCATCGCGCCTGGGCGACAGCCGGATCGAACCGCTGAGGCCCCACTCCGTGTTGGGCTGCTTTTGCGCGACGACGGTATGCACGCGCGCATCGAAGCTGAATCGCCCGCTCGGCTCCGTGAAACGCAATCCCGCGGCCGTTTCGACGCCCGCCCCCATCTGACCGGAGCCGCCGCGCGCGCCCAGTTCCAGCGAGGGTATCAGTTGTGCCCCGGAATCCAGCTCCCGGACGTATTTGCCCACCAACATCGCGCGTAGCCGCTGTGTGGCCACGTCCAGCGAGCGGACCAACTCGCCATTGTCCTCGACCTGCTGCCGGCTTGCCCAGGCTTCCGTCCTGAGGTCAAGCGTGGTCGTGCCATCGGGCAGGATGTCGTTCCGCGTATCCAGGCGCAGTGTTCCGCCCACTGCAGTTGTACGCCAACGGCTGTCGGCCCGCTGCGTACCGAACTCTTCTTCATCGAATCGCACCTCTCCCGTGCCGTAACCGACACTCGCCCAAAGATCCAGCGCTTCCCTGGCCGACCAGGCCACATATGGATGAACGCTGGTCATGCGGGTCCGGTACGTTCCCGGACCGCTTTCCCCGCTCCGCTCGTGCTCGTAGTCGAACTCGCTGTCAAAGCGGGCGATGGCCGCCCCGGCCGCTGCCCCGGGTCCCAGTTTCAGGTCTGCGCCGAGGAATTGACCAAACAGTTCCCCTTTCCAGCCGGCCGCGCCGTGCTCGTCGCGGCCGGAAAGCTTTCGCAGGTCCGCCCTGCCCCATAACGTCAGGTCGCGGCCCTGACCGCATCCGAACGGCGTGGACACGAACGACGATCCGCCCAGAAGTTCGCGCAATGTCGGCCTGGACTCATCCAGCCTGCGTATCTCACGGGCTTCGGTATTCGCTGCTGCCTGCAGCCCTGTCAGTTCCAGATTGCGCGTTACGCACGGTGAAGACATCTGCTCGATCCGCGCGCTCAACGCCAATGCCACGCCGTCGGCCATCAACGACGACACGTCGATGAGAATCGATTCGTGGATCGTCTTCAGTCGCCGCGCGTTGGCGGTTTCGTCGTCGACGATGGTCCCGGTGGCGGAATCGCCCACCGTCGCGCCCGCGGGCGCCTCGGAGACGCTCAGGCCCACCGTGAACGTCTCGTCGGCCTCCACGGCCGCGTCATCGACGGTCGCCACCGTGAGGGTCTGCGTCTCGCCCGCGGTTCCGGTGAACGCGAGCGCCGCCGTGTTCGCCGTGTAGTCGGCGCCTTGCGTCGCCGTGCCGTCGGTGAAGACCGGCGTCACCGTCACACCGCCTTGCACCGACCGGTTCAGGGTCACCGTGAAGGTCAGAGCGTCGCCTTCCACAGCGCTCGCCTCCGTAGCGCTCGCCTCCGCGATCGTTACCGTGGCGTCGCTCCCGGTGCCGCCACCGTCGTCGTCGACGATCGTGCCCGTCGCGGAATCGCCCGCCGTCACCCCAGAAGGTGCGTCCGACACGCTCAGGCCCACCGTGAACGTCTCCTCGGCCTCCACCACCGCGTCCTCAATGGTCGCCACCGTGAACGTGTGCGTCTCGCCCGCTGTACCGGCGAAGCTGATGGCCTCCGTGTTCGCGGTGTAGTCGGCGCCTTGCGTCGCCGTGCCGTCGGTGAACCCCGGCGTCACCGTCACACCGCCTTGCACCGACCGGTTCAGGGTCACCGTGAAGGTCAGAGCGTCGCCTTCCACGGCGCTCGCCTCCGCAGCGCTCGCCTCCGCGATCATCACCGTGGCGTTGCTCCCTGTGCCGCCGCCGTCGTCGTCGGCGATCATGCCCGTCGCGGAATCGCCTACCGTCACCCCGGAGGGCGCATCCGACACGCTCAGGCCCACCGCGAAGGTTTCGTCATCTTCCACGGCCGTGTCCTCAATGGTCGCCACTGTGAAAGTCTGCGTCTCGCCCTCCGTGCCGGCAAAGCTGAGGACCTCGGTGTTCGCCGTGTAGTCGGCGCCCTCCTCCGCCGTGCCGTCGGTGAAGCCCGGCGTCACCGTCAGACCGCCTTGCACCGCCCGGTTCAAGGTCACCGTGAAGGCCAGGGGATCGCCTTCGCTGGCCGAAGCGTCGGCGATCGTGACCGTGGCGTCGCTCCCCGTGCCGCCGCCGTCGTCGTCGGCGATGGTCCCGGTCGCGGGATCGCCCACCGTCACCCCGGAGGGCGCGTCCGACACGCTCAGGCCCACCGTGAACGTCTCGTCGGTTTCCACCACCGCGTCCCCGACGGTCGCCACCGCGAATGTGTGCGTCTCGCCGGCGTTGCCGGTGAACGTGAGCGCCTCGGTGTTCTCGGTGTAGTCGGCGCCCTCGACCGCCGTGCCGTCGGTGAAGCCCGGCGTCACCGTCAGACCGCCTTGCACCGCCCGGTTCAAGGTCACCGTGAAGGCCAGGGGATCGCCCTCTGTCGCGCCGGCGTCGGCGATCGTGACCGTGGCGTCGCTCCCCGTGCCGCCGCCGTCGTCGTCGGCGATCGTGCCCGTCGCGGAATCGCCCGCCGTCACCCCAGAAGGTGCGTCCGACACGCTCAGGCCCACCACGAAGGTTTCATCATCTTCCACGGCCGTGTCCTCAATGGTCGCCACTGTGAAAGTCTGCGTCTCGCCCTCCGTGCCGGCAAAGCTGAGGACCTCGGTGTTCGCCGTGTAGTCGGCGCCCTCCTCCGCCGTGCCGTCGGTGAAGCCCGGCGTCACCGTCAGCCCGCCTTGCACCGCCCGGTTCAAGGTCACCGTGAAGGCCAGGGGATCGCCCTCTGTCGCGCCGGCGTCGGCGATCGTCACCGTGGCGTCGCTCCCCGTGCCGCCGCCGTCGTCGTCGGCGATGGTCCCGGTCGCGGGATCGCCCACCGTCACCCCGGAGGGCGCATCCGACACGCTCAGGCCCACCGCGAAGGTTTCGTCATCTTCCACGGCCGTGTCCTCAATGGTCGCCACTGTGAAAGTCTGCGTCTCGCCCTCCGTGCCGGCAAAGCTGAGGACCTCGGTGTTCGCCGTGTAGTCGGCGCCCTCCTCCGCCGTGCCGTCGGTGAAGCCCGGCGTCACCGTCAGACCGCCTTGCACCGCCCGGTTCAAGGTCACCGTGAAGGCCAGGGGATCGCCCTCTGTCGCGCCGGCGTCGGCGATCGTGACCGTGGCGTCGCTCCCCGTGCCGCCGCCGTCGTCGTCGTCGATTGTGCCCATCGCGGGATCGCCTACCGTTACCCCGGAAAGCGCATCCGACACGCTCAGGCCCACCGTGAACGTCTCGTCGGCCTCCACCACGGTGTCCTCAATAGTTCCCACCGTAAGGGTCTGCGTCTCGCCGGCGTTGCCGGTGAACGCGAGCGCCTCGGTGTTCGCGGTGTAATCGGCGCCCTCGACCGCCGTGCCGTCGGCGAACCTCGGCGTCACCGTCAGCCCGCCTTGCACCGCCCGGTTCAGGGTCACGGTGAAGGTCAGGGGATCGCCCTCCGCCGCGCCGGCGTCGGCGATCGTGACCGTTGCGTCGCTCCCTGTGCCGCCGGCGTCGTCGTCGGCGATCGTGCCCGTCGCGGGATCGCCCGCCGTCACCCCGGAGGGTGCATCCGACACGCTCAGACTCACGGTGAAGGTCTCGTCGGCCTCCACCACGGCGTCCTCGACGGTCGCCACCGTGAACGTGTGCGTCTCGCCGGCGTTGCCGGCGAAGCTGATGGCCGCCGTGTTCGCGCTGAAGTCCGTACCCTCCGTGGCCGTGCCGCCGGTAAAGCCCGGTGTTACCGTCAGACCGCCCGACACCGCCCTGTCCAGCGTCACCGTGAATGTGATCGAATCACCCTCATCCGCGCCCGCGTCCATAACCGTGACCGTGGCGCCAACGCCGTGCCGGTCGCCGTCGTCATCCTCGTCGCCGTCGGTATCCTCGTCACCGTCGTCACCATCGTCGCCGTCGTCATCCTCGTCGCCATCGGTATCCTCGTCACCGTCGTCGCCGTCGGTATCCTCGTCACCGTCGTCACCGTCATCGCCGTCGTCGCCGTCGTCGTCGTCGTCGTCGTCGTCGAGGATGATCCCGGTCGCCGTGTCGTTCGCCCTCACCGTTTCCGAGGTCCCGGAGACGGCCAGACTGACGGTGAACGTCTCGTCCGGTTCGGCGTCGGCATCCTCGGTCGTGGCCACCGTGAAGGTCTGCGTCTCGCCCGCCGTGCCGGCGAAGCTGAGCGCCGCGGTGTTCTCGGTGTAGTCCGTGCCTTTCGCCGCCGTGCCGTCGGCGAAGCTCGGCGTCACCGTCAGACCGCCGGACACCGCCTGGTCCAGCGTGACCGTGAACGTCATGGCCTCGCCCTCGCTGGCCGAGGCGTCCTCTACCGTCACCGACGGCAAGTCGTCGTCGAGGATCGTCCCCGTCGCCTCCTGGGCCGCCGTCACCGTCTCCGAGGTCCCGGAGACGGCCAGACTGACGGTGAACGTCTCGTCGTTCTCGAAGTCGCTGTCCTCGGTCGTCGCCACGGTGAAGGTCTGCTTTTCGCCCCTCTTGCCGACGAAGGTTATGGCCTCCGTGTTCTCCTGGTAGTCCATGCCCTTTGTGGTCGTGCCGTCGGTGAAGTTCGGCGTCACCTTGAAACCGAGCCACACCGGCTTGTCCAGCGTTACCGTGAACGCGAGTTGATCGCCTTCGTCGGCCGACGCATCGACGATCGTTACTGCCGGTGCGCTGTCGTCGTCGAGGATCGTTCCCGTCGCCGTGTTGGTCGCCACCGCCGTCGAGGTTCCGGAGACGGCCAGACTGACGGTGAACGTCTCGTCCGGTTCGTCGTCGTCGTCCTCGGTTGTCGCCACGGTGAAGGTCTGCGTCTCGCCTGCCGTGCCCGCGAAGCTGATCGCGGCCGTGTTTTCGGTGTAGTCGGCGCCTTTCGTCGCCGTGCCGCCGGAAAAGCCCGGCGTCACCGTCAGACCGCCCGGCACCGGCTTGCTGAGGACCACTGCAAAGGTGATCCGGTTGCCCTCGTGGGCCAGGGCATCGCCGATCAGCACCGCTGCGCCGCCGTCGTCGATGATCGTTCCCGTCGCCGTGTCCGTCGCCGTCACACTCGCCGAGGTCCCGGAGACCGAAAGGCCAACAGTAAACGTCTCGTGTGCGGCGTCGGCGTCCGCGATCGTTGCCACGGTGAAGGTTTGCGTCTCGCCCGCCGTGCCCGCAAAGCTGAGCGCGGCCGTGTTCTCGGTGTAGTCGGCACCTTTCGCGGCCGTGCCGTCGGTGAAGCTCGGCGTCACGGTGAAGCCGCCGGAAACCGCCTTGTCCAGCGTCACCGTGAAGGTCATCGAGTCGCCTTCGCTGGCCGAGGCGTCGGCGATCGTCACTGCCGGATCGACCGGTGAGGGGGATTTAAGCAACACCGAGTGAATCGTCCCGGTCGCCGTGTCGGTCGCCGTCACCGTGGCCGTCGTCCCCGAGACCGTCAGGCCGACGGTAAAGGTCTCGGCGTCCTCTTCGTCGCTGTCCTCGGCGATGGCCACGGTGAAGGTCCGGGTTTCGCCCGCCGTGCCCGCAAAGCTGAGCGCGGCCGTGTTCTCGGTGTAGTCGGCGCCTTCCGCGGCCGTGCCGTCGGTGAAGCTCGGCGTCACGGTGAAGCCGCCGGAAACCGCCTTGTCCAGCGTCACCGTGAAGGTCATCGAGTCGCCCTCGTTGGCGGAGGCATCGGCAATCGTTACCGCCGGCGTCGCCGGCGTCCCGCTCGCCGGCGTCACCGTAATCTCGAAGAAGGCAGCCGTGTCCGCCTCGTTCACTGCGTCATTCGCCGTAATCGTCACCGTGTAGGCCTGCGTCGCCGCGTTTGCCGCCACGGTTCCCTGCACCTGATCCGTTGTGTACGACAGTCCCGGCGGCAGGCCCGTTACCGTCACCGTCACCGGGTCCCCTTCCGCATCCGTCACGGTGATCCCGAACGGCGTTATGGTCTCTCCCTGTTCGTACGTCTTGCTCTCCGGTGCCGTGATCACCGGTAACGCGTTCGACGCGCCCGGCGCGGCGACCGCGATGGCGAACGTCGCCGTCACCGCGTCGTTCACCCCGTCGTCCGCCGTAATCGTCGCCGTGTAGGTCTTCACAATCGCGGATGCATCCACGGTGCCCTGTACCTGCCCCAACGTGTACGACAGTCCCGACGGCAGTCCGGTCACCGTAACCGCCACCGGGTCTTTGTCTGCATCCGTCACGGTGATCCCTAACGGGGTTATGGTTTCCCCCTGTTCATACGTCTTGTTCCCCGGCGCCGTGATCGCCGGCGGTGCGTTTGCGGTCACCGTGACCCTGAACGTCGCCGTCACCGCGTCGTTCACCCCGTCGTCCGCCGTTATGGTCGCCGTATAGTCTTGCGCCGCCGCTTCGTCCGCCACGGTTCCCTGCACCTGGCCGCTCGCGTAGGACAGCCCCGGCGGCAGGCCTGTCACGGTCACCGTCAGCGTATCGTCCTGTTCATTCGCCACCGCAATTCCGAACGGCGTGATCGTCTCTCCCTGAACATAGGTCTTGTCCCCCGGCGCCGTGATCGCCGGTGGTGCGTTCGGCTGCACGGGCGAAGTTCCCGTCCACCGCGCGGTCGCCGAAACGGCCGTCTTCGGCCCGGCGTTGCTGGCTGCGTCCAGCGCCGCCCCTGAAGCCACTCCCACCGTGAGGTCGCCGCCACCGTTCGGCGTAATCTGCGCCGAGCCGGTGGTCCCGCTTACGGTCAGGGTTCCGAGGGTCCCGTTCTGTACGGCGATGTCACTCGTCTCGAACCCCGTCACGGATTCGGTGAACTCGAAGGTCACGGTCAAGGGGTCCTTCGTGTTGACAGTCGCCGGCACGCCGACGATGGTCACTCCCGGCGAGTCGATATCCGCCTGGACCTCGTAGCGCGCCGCGTCATTCACCCAGCCGACGTGGTCCCGGAGCACGCCTGCCGGCACCTCCACTACCACGGCCCCGCTTTCCGCCGGAGTGATCTCCGCAACGTACGTCCGCCAATCGCCGCGGAACGACGTTACCGAACCGTTCGTCACGACGATGCGGTCCTTGTGGAAGCCACCGTCCACACCGCTGGCCTTGACGCCCGACCGGTAGTGGACGTTCTCCTCGCTCACCGTAAAGGTGACCTCGAACGGACCGTTCTGCAGCTGTGCCGGTCCGCTGATATCGACGCTGGGCGGGTCGGGATCCACCACCACGCTGTACTCGCCCTTGAGCGGCGAACGCCGTCCCTGGCCTGGCGTGCCCGGGGGGGCCACTCTCATGAACACCACGAACGGGGCCGTCGCCCGCTGATCCCGACCTTTTCGAACAGGCGTTACCCGGAGGTGGCGGTGAGCCAGGCGATGAATGCTCGAATCCTCGTTGTAGTAGTAGTACCCGAGGGTAGTAAACCCACCGTGGACCCTCACCTCGAACGGGTCATACGTGGTGAGAGGACCCTTCGGTCCCTCGATCCGGTACGGCCCCACCGCCATTACGGTGATGGTGAATGTCCTCGTCACTGCGGCGTTCACCCCGTCATCCGCGCCGATCGTCACCGTGTGGGCCTGCGCCGCCGCGTTCGCCGCCACGGTTCCCTGCACCTGACCCGCCGCGTACGACAGTCCCTGCGGCAGGCCCGTCACCGTCACCGTCACAGTGTCGCCATCGGCGTCGGCCACCGTGATCCCGAACGGGGCGATGGCCACTCCCTGCTCGTAGGTCATGTCGCCCGGAGCCACGATCACGGGTGGGGCGTTCGATGCGTCGCCGTCATCGTCGAGGATCGTCCCCGTGGCCGTGTCGGTTGCCGTCACCGTCTGCTCGGTCCCGGAGACGGTCAGGCTGACAGCGAAGGTCTCATTGGCTTCCCTCACCGCATCCTCGGTAGTGGAAACGGTAAGGGTCTGCTGCTCGCCCGCCGTCCCGGCGAAGCTGAGCGCTGCCGTGTTCGCGGTGTAGTCCGTTCCCTCCGCCGCCGTACCGTCCGTGAAGCCCGGCGTCACCGTGAACCCGCCCGACACCGCCTTGTGCAGCGTCACCGCGAACGTCATCGGATCGCCCTCGTCCGCCGATGCGTCGGACACCGTGACCGCCGGCGAGGCATTGGCGTCGATGATCGTTCCGGTAGCGGAATCGGGCGCGGTCACCGGCAGGGATGTGCCGGAGACGGAGAGTCCGACCGTGAACGTCTCGATCTGTTCGTCGGTGTTGTCGTCGGCCGTCGCCACGGTGAAGGTCTGCGTCTCGCCCGCGTTGCCGGCAAACGTGAGCGCAGCCGTGTTTGCGGTGTAGTCCGTTCCCTCCGCCGCCGTACCGTCCGTGAAGCCCGGCGTTACCGTGAAGCCGTCCGCCACCGCCTTGTCCAGCGTCGCGGTGAAGGCGATCGCCTCGCCCTCCGCGGCGGACGCGTCGGCGATCGTCACGGTCGCCGCGTCGTCGTCGATGATCGTCCCGGTGGCGGGACCGTCGACCGTCACACCGGCCGGCACCGGGGGCAGGACGGGCCCCGCTCCGGGCAAGGGGCCCAGGGAGTAGGAGATGTTGAAGGTTTCCGTCTCCTCGACGACATCATCCTGGTAGATTGCAACCCAGTTTCTGTCGAGTGACTGCTGCTCGCCGGCGTTGCCGTCAAACCAGAGAGACACCGGGTTCGCGCCAAAGTCGGACGTCGTAAAGCTCTTCCCGTCCGGGTCCTTGGTGGCGGTGCCGGCCGAGGCATAAAAGTACAGCTGGAAGCCCCCCTGTACCGCCTTGTCGAGCGTAGCGGACGCGGACACCTCGGTGAAGAGAATTCCATCGACCACGAAGCTGACGCCCGGGCCACCCTCTGCGCCGGATACGTTGGCGACCGTCACGGTCGCGGTGTCGTCGTTGGTGATCGTGCCCGTTGCCGTATCGGTCGCTGTCACCGTGTCGTTCCCGGAGACGGCCAGGCTCACGGTGAAGGTCTCGTCGAGTTCCACCACCTCGTCCGCGGTGGTGGATACCGTGAAGGTGTGCTGCTCGCCCGCGAGTCCGGCGAAGCTTATTGCAGCCGTGTTCGCCGTGTAGTCCGTACCGTTGGCGGCCGTTCCGTCGGCGAAGCTCGGGGTCACCGTCAGCTCGCCCGCATCCGCATTCCTGTTCAGCGTCACGGTAAACGTGAGCGAGTCGCCCTCGCTGGCCGATGCGTCTGCGATCGTCACGGCCGCGGCGCCGTCGTCATCGATGATCGTGCCCGTTGCCGTGTCGGTCGCCGTCACTGTCGCCGTGGTTCCGGAGACGGCCAAACTCACCGTGAATGTCTCGTGCGCCTCTTCGTCCGCGTCCTCTGTCGTCTGCACAATGATGGTGTGACGCTCGCCGGCGTTCCCGGCGAACGTGAGCGCAGTTGTGTTCGCAGTGTAGTCCACGCCCTCCGTCGCCGTGCCGCCGCTGAAGCTCGGCGTCACCCGGAACCCGCCGGGGACCGCCTTGTTCAGCGCCACGGTGAACGTGAGCGAGTCGCCCTCGCTGGCCGATGCGTCGGTGATCGTCACGGACCTCGGGCCGTCGTCGTCGATGATCGTTCCCGTTGCCGTATCGGTCGCAGTCACCGCCGACGTGGTTCCGGAGACGGCCAGGCTCACGGTGAAGGTCTCGTTTGCCTCGTCGTCCGCGTCTTCGGTCGTCGCCACCGTGAAGGTGTGTTGCTCGCCGGCATTTCCGGCGAAGGCGAGTGCGGCCGTGTTCGCGGTGTAGTCGGCGCCCTTCGTGGCCGTGCCTCCGCTGAAGCCCGGGGTCACCTGGAACCCGCCGGAGACCGCGTCGTTCAGCGTCACCGTGAACGTGAGGGAGTCACCCTCGTCGGCCGACGCGTCGCCGATCGTCACGGCCGCCGCAACGGTGCCCGTGTCGTCGTCGAAGATCGTGCCGGTCGCCGTGTCGGTCGCCGTCACCGTTTCGGTGGTCCCGGAGATCCCCAGGCTGACGATGAACGTCTCTTCCAGCTCGGGCTCGGTGTCCCCTCTGGTCTGCACCCAGAAGGACCTTGTCTCGCCTCTGGTGCCGGTAAAGGTGAGCGGATCCGTGTTTGCGATGTAGTCGGCGCCCTTTGTGGCCGTAACGTCGGTGAAGCCCGGCGTGACCGTCAACCCGCCCGGCACCGCCTTGTCCAGCGTCACCGTGAACGTCATGGCGCCGTCCTCGCCGCTGTTCGAGTCGTCGATCGTGACCGCGGGCTCCCTGTCCTCGTCGATGATCGTGCCCGTTGCCGTGGACGCGTCCACCGTCTGCGAGGTTCCCGAAACTCCCAGGCCGACCGTAAAGGTCTCGTCCGTCTCGAATTCGGTGTCCTCGGCGGTCGCCACAGTGAAGGTCTTCGTCTCGCCCCTCGTGCCGGCGAACTCGAGCGCGGCCGTGTTCGCCGTGTAGTCGGTGCCTTTCGTGGCCGTGACGTCGGTGAAGCTCGGCGTCACCGTCAGACCGCCCGGCACCGCATTGTCCAGGGTCACCGTGAACGTCAACGGGTCGCCTTCGATGGCAATTGCGTCGGCCACGGTCAGCGTCGGCGTATCGTCGTCCTCGATCGTGCCGGTCCCGGCAACGACCTTGATCGCGTCCCCCGCACCGGTAAAGCGCCAGTACGGCAGCGAGCGCTTGACGGTGAGCCCCGCCGTGAAGGTCTCGGTCTCCTCCGTGATCGAATCCTCTCTCGTGCTTATTCGGAAGGTCTTTCTTTCGCCGGCGGTGCCCGCAAACGTGATCGGGTCGGCGTTGGGGGCGTAGTAGTCGTTGCCGGTGGTTGTCCCGTGCGTGAATCTCGGCGTCACGGTGGCGCTGTGCGACAGCGCCCTGTCCAGCGTCGCCGTGAACTCCATGGTTCCACCCTCGGTGCCCGTTGCGTCCGACACCGTGATCGTCGCCTGGTCGTCGTTCCTGATGTATATGAGGCGATTGTCCTGGAATCCGGCATTCTCGTAGTTCGAGTCGATCCACAAACGGTAAAATTCGTCACGCTCCACCAGGGTGTCTTCGTAGGTGGACAGCCGGATGGTTTTCGTGTCGCCCTTCCCGCTGAACGTGACGGTGCCGGCTGAAATGTATCTCAGGAAGCCCTGATAGTCGGTGACCGCCGTGGCCGGGTCCGCGGAGCCGTTGTGGTCCGTGTCCGACGAGGTCCAGTACTTGAGCGTCCGCTGTCCGTCGACCTTCTGGGTCAGGGTGAATTCCACGGTTCCGCCTTCTTCCACCTCCAGAGTCTGGCCGGTCAATGGAACGCCGTCGCCGCCGACGGAGATCGCCCACCAGCAGATGGAACACTCTCTCTCGTCGTCATTGTTGATGGTGCCGGTGGCGGTATCGGTCGCGATCACCGTCTCCGAGGTCCCGGAGACGGTCAGACCGACGGTAAAGGTCTCGTGGGCTTCGATCGCGTCGTCCTCGGTCGTCGCCACGGTGAAGGTCCTGGTCTCGCCCGCCGTCCCGGCGAAGGTGAGCGCTGCCGTGTTCTCGGTGTAGTCCGTGCCCTTCGTCGCCGTGCCCCCGCTAAAGCCCGGCGTCACCGTCAGCCCCCCGGACACGGCCCTGTCCAGCCTTACCGTGAAGGTGAGCGAGTCGCCCTCGCTGGCCGAGGCGTCGGCAATCGTCACCCGCGGGGTCAGCTCGGCCTGCACGCTGCATTGTTGCGCCGCCAGGTTGCCGTATCCGTTACTGTCCACAGCCACGTTCGCGGCCACGTCCACGGTCACCGCCCCGGTGGCCGCCGGCGTAATGATGACCAGGGCGCTTCCTCCGGTCTCGGCCCAGCCGGTCACCCGTCCGTTGCCCACCGTCACGTCCGTCTGGTCGAACCCGGTCACGAATTTCGAGAAGTCGATGTCCACGGTGAAAGCGCCTGTCTGCACGCCGGCCGGGCAACTGATGGTCACCGTCGGCTCATCCAGATCCGCCTGCACCGAATACTGCGTCGCGGCCAGGTTGCCGTTGTCATCGTCATCCACAGCCACGTTTGCGGCCACGTCCACCGTCACGGTCCCGGTGGCCGCCGGCGTAATGATGACCAGGGCGCTGCCTCCGGTCTCGGCCCACCCGGTCACTCGTCCGTTGCCCACCGTCACGTCCGTCTTGTCGAACCCGGTCACCGACTCCGAGAAGTCGATGTCGACGGTGAAAGCGCCCGTCTGAACATTGGCCGGACCACTGATGACCACTGTCGGGCGCGTCAGTTCGGCTTGCACGGTGAACTGACTCGCCGCCGTGTTGCCGTTGCCCCCTGCATCCACGGCCGCATTCGCCGCCACATCCACTGTCACCGTCCCACTGGCGGTCGGTGTGATCGCGGCCGTATAGCTCGTCCCCGACCCGGAAAACGCTGTCACGCTTCCGTTGCCGACTGTCACATCCGCCCGGTCGAACCCGGTCACCGACTCCGAGAAGACGATCGTCACGTCAAAGGAGTCACTTTGGCTGGCCGTGGGACCGCTGATGGTCACCGATGGAGGAGTCCGGTCCGACGTGCTCCTGGCTCGGCGTGCCGTGACGGTGATCCTGAACATCTCCGTCACCGCCGCGTTCACCCCGTCGTCCGCCGTGACCGCCACCGCGTAGGCCTGCAACGTGGCGTCCGCCGCCACTGTCCCCCGTACTTTGCCGTTGGTGTATGACAGCCCCGGCGGCAGACCCGTTACCGTCAGCGTCAGCGAGTCCTGGTCTGCATCGCCCGCCGCGATCCCGAACGGCCTGATGGTCTGCCCCAGCAGGTAGGTCCTGTCCCCGGGGTCGGTGATCACGGGCGGGGTGTTGGCCGGCGGCGCCTCGGCCGGCGGGGGCGCCGGTTCCGCAGCAGGTTCGACCGTGAACGTGGCCGTCAGGGGTTCCCCGCAGCCGGCGCCGTTGCACGCCTGCACCCGCACCAGCCATTCGCCATAGTCGGCGACGGAAATGGTCGCGGCGGAGGACTGCGTCGTAAAGCCCTCGTTCAGCTTGTTGCCCGGGCCGGCCACCCGCCAGCGCACCCGGTACGAATCCGCTCCCGAGACGTCATCCCAGTCCACCGACACGCTCAGCGAGCCGGCTTCGGCGCCCGGATGCAATCCCGAGGGCTTGCCCGGAACCGGCTCCGGACGCGGCTGCACCTCGGCCGGCGGCGGCGCCTCGTCTGGCGGGGGCGCCGGTTCCGCAGCGGGTTCGACCGTGAACGTGGCCGTCAGGGGTTCCCCGCAGCCGGCGCCGTTGCACGCCTGCACCCGCACCAGCCATTCGCCGTAGTCGGCGACGGAAATGGTCGCGGCGGAGGACTGCGTCGTAAAGCCCGCGTTCAGCTTGTTGCCCGGACCGGCCACCCGCCAGCGCACCCGGTACGAATCCGCTCCCGAGACGTCATCCCAGTCCACCGACACGTTCAGCGAACCGGCTTCGGTCCCCGGCTGCAACCCCGAGGGCCTGCCCGGAACCGGCTCCGGACGCCGCCGCACGTCGATCGCCCACGCGTGGGTCACGTCCGGGTTTACCCCGTCGTTGGCGGTGATCGTCGCCGTGTAGGCCTGCGGCGTCGCGTCCGCCGCCACCGTGCCGGACACCTGGCCGTTCGCGTACGACAGCCCCGGCGGCAGACCCGCGACCGTCACTGTCACGTCGTCCCCGTCCGCATCCGTTACCGCGATGTCGACGGCCGCGATCGTCTCGCGCTGCTCGTAGGCCTTGTCTCCGGGGCCGGCGATCACGGGCGGGGCGTTGGTCGGCGGCGCCTCGGCCGGCGGGGGCGCCGGTTTTGCAGCGGGTTCGACCGTGAACGTGGCCGTCAACGGGGACCCGCAGCCGGCGCCGTTGCACGCCTGCACCCGCACCAGCCATTCGCCGTAGTCGGCGACGGAAATGGTCGCGGCGGAGGACTGCGTCGTAAAGCCCTCGTTCAGCTTGTTGCCCGGGCCGGCCACGCGCCAGCGCACCCGGTACGAATCCGCTCCGGAGACGTCATCCCAGTCCACCGACACGTTCAGCGAACCGGCCACGGTGCCCGGCTGCAACCCCGAGGGCCTGCCCGGAACGGCGATCACGGGCGGGGCGTTTGCCGGCGTGTTGGCACTTGCGTTTGTCGCAAGCATTTCCGGAGACGCCGCGACAAGCAGGCAGGCGAATGCCGTACCGCCGACCGCTCTTGCCAGGGCACTGACAGCCCTGAAGGGCCTGCAGTGCGGAGACCGGCCGCGAAGCTGAAGGATGTCTACCGAAAATCCGGGGCGCATAGGCTGATTCTTGTCCGCAAGGTTGTCCGGCTGCGGCCCGCGAGGGCGCAGCAAGTGGTTGAATCAACAACAAGTAGCAAGAAGCGTGCCAACCGCAGTCAGCCTTCCCGAAATTCCCGGGGAATGGCGAATTCGGAAACGGAAGCCGCGGCGTACTCATCGTATGCGCTGCGCAAATGCGCGGCGGGACACCGATCGGGTTCAGCAATGGAAACAGGTCGAGCGGCAGCGCAAGGCGTGCTGTGGAATCAGCGGGGATGTGTCGTTATTCGCGACACAGGTCGCATTTTGCGACAGAATCCGGACCGCGGCGAAGCCGGATTCAGCCAGTTGCGGTCAGCTCGTACTTCTTCAGTTTTCGGTACAGGGTGGCCCGGTTGAGCCCCAGGACCCGGGCGGCCTCCGAGACGTTGTTGGCCGAGAATTCCAGCGCGCGGACCACCGTGCGCCGCTCGACTTCCGCCAGCGGCAGCATCTCGGTCCCCGGGATACGGTCGGTTCGGGAAGCCGCAGGCGGGGAGAGTTTCTCCGGAAGGTTTTCCGCCTGCAACACGTCGCCCGTCTCCAGCAGCACGGCGCGTTCGATCGCGTTCTCGAGTTCGCGAACGTTGCCGGGCCAATCGTATCGAAGCAGCAACCGCGATGCGGCGACGGATACGCCGCCGACGGATTTTTCCAAGCGGTCGGCGTGTTTCTTCAGGAAATGCTCCGCCAGCAGGGGAATGTCTTCTCGCCGTTCTCTCAGTGGCGGGATCGTGATGGGGAAGGCGGAGACGCGGTAGAACAGGTCCTCGCGGAACTTGCCCGCCTTTACCGCATCCTCGAGGTTCATGTTGGTCGCCGCGATGACCCGCACGTCCACCGGAACGGATTTCGTTCCGCCTACCCGCTGGATCTCCCGCTCCTGCAGTACGCGCAGCAGCTTGGCCTGCAGGGACAGTTCCATGTCGCCGATCTCGTCCAGAAAGACCGTTCCGCCCCTGGCGCGTTCGAATGCGCCGACTCTCTGCGATCCGGCTCCCGTGAACGCGCCCTTCTCGTGGCCGAACAGTTCGCTCTCGATGAGCGCCTCGGGGATCGCCACGCAGTTGATTACCACCAGCGGCCCCGACTTGCGCAGGCTGTTGTAGTGTATCGACTTCACCGCGAGTTCCTTGCCGGTTCCGCTCTCCCCCTCAACGAGTGCCGTGATGTCGCTTGCCGCGATCTGCTTCAGCAGTTCGTACAATTGTTTCATCTTGCGGCTGGCGCCGACCATGCCGGAGAACGAGTACGTCGCCTCGATTTCGGTGCGCAAACGCTGCACTTCGGCCTTCACCCGGTCGATCTCGATTTCGCTGGATACGTCGCGGTACACCACCAGGCGACCGATTTCGTCGTTTCGATCGTCGCGCACCTGCGTGACGAGTCGACGGAACAGCGTCTGGTTCTTCGCTTGTTCAGCGGAAGATTCTCCGGTTGACGTCTCTGCGTCATCGAACAGATACAGTCCCTCCACGTTTCGCCCGCCGGCTTCGCCGGACAGCTTCTTCAGCCGCGGCAGGAGCGACTCCGAAGACGGCTGCTCAAGATCGCCCGCCGCCTTGTCGAACAGGCTCTCGTACCTCTCGTTGGCGAACACCAGGCGGTCGGCCGTGTCGTACATGGCCATCGCATCGCCGGTGGCATTGAGTACGGCCTGCAGTCTGCGGTGATCGACCGTGAGTTGCCGCTGCTTGCCTGCAAATGCCCGTTCCACGTTCCACTTCTCGACCAGGGAGAGCGTGATCTGCTGAATTTCCTCGCGGGCGAATGGCTTCCTGACGTAAAGGAGTTTGTGAAGCATCTCCATGTCGTCGAGAATCCTGGACAGGGGTTTGTCCGTGTACGCGGTCATGATGACGATTTCGATGTCGCTGTCGATTTCCCTGATCCGCCGAATGGTTTCGACTCCATCGATCCCGGGAGGCATCCTGATGTCGACGTATGCGACCGCAATGGGACGGTTGGAAGCCCTGTTTTCGCTGACGATATCGACGGCTTCCTGTCCGCTTGCCGCGTGCAGGAGTTCAAATCGCTGCAGACTCGCTGGTCGTTCGGAATCGACGAACGACGCTGCAAACTCGTCCGATCGGGTTTCCGACGGATTGTGCTCCAGGACTTCCGAGAAGTCGTCATGGATCTCCTGCTGATCGTCGACAATCAGGACACGGCGGTTCATGCGATCCTTTGCTTCCATTCGGCCCTAACTCCTCTAATCGGCAGGGTTCCGGTTCTGAACAAGGTCTCTGCGCAGGTTCAGCTTCACGACTCCTTCATTTTCAGCCGCTCACGTCGACAGTGGACAGCCTGAACTTTACGCGCATGGTGGTTCCCTTGCCTGTGCCGTCGCTCAGCGGGTAAATCTCGCCGCCGGAACTCAGCACGAAATTTGCGATCGAGTGCAGGCCCAGTCCGCTTCCCGTCAGTTTCGTGGAATAACCGGCAGAGAATACAATCTTGAAGTTCTTCTCGTCGAGGCCAATGCCGTTGTCGGCAACGTCCAGTACCAGAAAGTCGTCTCTGACATAGGCACGAATCTCAATGCGCGGCTTCGTCGCCGGTTGGCCGGACGCCGCCAGTTCGTCGATGGCTTCAACGCCGTTCTTGACGAGATTCAGCATCATCTGGCTGAACTTGCTCTCGTGGATGCGGATAATCGCCGGCGCGCGCCCGCAGTCGACGGCAACTTCCACGGCTCTCTTGGCCAGCGACTCCTGCATCATCGCGAGCGAGGCGTCGATCGCGTCGCGAAGATTGACGTCCTTGCGCGCGGCGGACACGCTGTCCAGGGACTTCTGCGTTCGGACGATGTCGGCAATGTAGGCGACCCTGCCCTCGACACGGGCGATCGCACTGCCAAAACGCGCTTCCTGTGCGGTCAGGTCCTTGGCCAGGGCAACCAGAAACGGCACGGCCTGCCGGCCTTGAGGGTCCGTGCCCAGATACGTGCCCAGATCGCCTTCATGCCCTTCCAGAGTGTCCGCAAGGGCGCCCAGCCGGGCCGACAACCTGCTCCTTTCCAAGCCGTTGCGTACGGTTCCCAAACCGATCGAGACGCTGTTGATGGCATTGCCGATGTTATGCAGCACCGTATCGATGATCTCCAGCCTTCCGTGCGCGAATGCTTCGGCCAGTGCTTCCTCCGCGCGGATCCGCTCGGTCACGTCACGAAAAACGATCACGCCGCCCTTTACCAGGTCGGAATCGTCATGCAGCGGCCTTCCGCTGACACTGATGTGGACCCCTTCCGGCACGTTCCTGTTGCGGATGAACATTTCCACCTCGTCCACGGATTCACCGCGAATGGCCTGCACGAGCGGAAGCTCGTCCGTTGGAAACGGCGTTTCCCGGTCATTGAAGAAAATGCCGTACCGGTTTGCCCATTCATCCGGTCCGGTTTCGGTCTGGCCGATACCGACGATACGCTCCGCGCTGTCGTTGAAGAACATGAAGTTCCCCTGTTCGTCGGCGACAACGACACCGTCGCTGATACTGTCGAAAACGGTCTGCATGACAGACGTCTGCTCCTGAAGTTCGCGGATCGTGTGTTTCAGCCTGGTTTCCGCCTCCTTGAGTTTGGTGATATCGCGGAACACGATTACCCCGCCATTGACCGGGCTCGTTTCCGATCCGTCGTTCAGTTGCCGTGCGTTGACGCTTATGAAAACGCCTTGCGGCGTTTCCGGGTTGCGGATGAACAACTCGACGTCACTGACGTCTTCACCGCGCATGGCGCGTGCGAGCGGCAAATCGCTCGAAGGAAAAAGGGTTTTCCTGTCGGGATAGTAGGTGCCATACGTTTCGGACCATTGGTCGGGAGGCGAATCCGTCGCTCCCATTCCGACAATTCTCTCCGCAGCCGAATTGACAAACAGGAACTCGCCCTCGTCGCTCGTCACCACGACACCGTCGCTCACGCTGTTGAAAACGGTTTGCATGAGATGAGACTGTTTGCTGGATGCGTCGATGTTTTCCAACAGTTGGACTTCCAGTTCCTTGTACTTGCTGATATCGGTGAAAACCGCAACGCCTGCGATTACCTCGCCGGTTTCACTGTCCAGCAGCGGGCGAGTGCTGGTCTTGACGTAAGTGCCGTCGGGTATGTGGTCGTTCCGAATGTAGACTTCCATTTCGTCTACCGACTCGCCCTGGATTGCGCGCGCGAGAGGATTTTCTTCAGCAGGCAGAAGTGACTTTCTGTCGGTCAGGTACAGACCGTATGTCGCGGCCCAACTGTCAGGAAGCGTCTCGGCCGACCACTCGCCGACGACGCGTTCCGCGGCGGCATTGAAGAAAAGCAACCGGCCGGTGACATCGGCGACGATGACGCCCTCGTCCATGTTGTCGAACACGGTCCTCATGAGTTCGTAGCGCCCTGCCCTGCCCACGCCGGCCAGGTCCAACTGGTCATCCGTGTTCACGTGGTGCGCCTGCCCGCCGTGCATGGCCAGGGCGGTTTCGATATTCAGCCGCAACTGCCGCGCGGAAAACGGTTCGACCAGGTAACCGGATGGATGCGTCGCCTGAGCCGCCCGCAACTGTTCTTCCGTGTCTTCGCCTGTCAGATAGATGACCGGAACGCCGAGTTGGCCGCAGATCTTCGCGGCTGCCTGCACGCCGCTGACGGCTCCTTCGAGGCCGAGTTCGATGAGGGCGAGATCGGGGCGCATCTGCGCGGCTCTCTCGACTCCCTGCGCTCCGGAAGCCACGGTGACGCACTGGGCGCAACCGAGGTCTTCCAGCGTATCTTCAATGTTTCCAGCGACGGATTCCCGCACACCGACTACCAGAATTTTCGCTTTCGTCATCATGCATTCGGCCTTTTCGCCAAGCCTGTCGGGCAACAAAAAGGCGTTGACTATAAGGATGCGCCCGGAGAATGCAAGCGGTCGCGGAACTCCCGGCATTGGTCTGGCTGACGATCAGGCCACCTGGCTTGTTCGGCGCATCACAGAATCATTGATGGGTAGCGCTCCCTACGAATGGTAGACCGGAAATTACATTAGTTCTTTACAATTTCAATATAAAAATACCATTCCAGAGTACTGATTTATCGTAGAAGCTACTTCACTTATGCGGCTCGCCTGGACATATCCGAACCACCTCGCAGTTCAGTTCCGGCGCCTCCCGATCCGCGGGAAACAGCGCCGGACGTGACGGGTCCGTTCAGATCGGCGTCAGCGTGACCGATCCCCGTGTGAAGTAAACTCGCGTGCGGCCCTCGATCGTCACGGACGCCACCGCCTCGCCCGGGTTGATCAGCCCCAGGCGGCTCACCCGTGTCATCTCCGTCGACGGATAGAAGATCGGTACCAGATACTCGTAACCGCCCCCGGATGCTGCGCGCGTCCGCACCGTGTCGTGCATCGCGCTCAACGCCCCGTCGGCGCCGCGAACATAGGCCGCCGGCGCGATCCGAAGGTCCGTGTCGATCTCCAGACGCACATCGCCCGTCAGGTTGCCCACGCCCCCGGTCAGTCCCTTCATGACATTGCCGGAAACCAGGTCGGCGGCAGTGAACTCCGCCGCGGCCGAGGCATGCAGCGTAAAGGTCGCCGGCCCCCAACGCGTGCCGGCGTCATCGACGGCGTAAATGTTCACCGTACCGGAACCGCCCGTGGCGTTGAGAATCCGCACAACGCCGGTTGCGGCGACGTCCGTCGTCGGCACCATGAACAGCGGCAGCGTGTAGTGCTCGGCCAGCGCTGTCGAAGCCCACAAGAGGAGTCCCGCGAGCACGGGACCCGGCCGGATCGAGCCGGCCCATGACTCGCGGGTCAGGCTCACCGAGCCCCGAACGGGTTGCGGACCGGCATTGCGTTCGCAGTCGACAGGCTGCGGTCGGAGAACCGTACCTGCCCGCTCACAGTGCGGCTGTTGAGATACTCCGGGCCTACCGCCCTAATGCCCCGGAGCATGAGGTTGATTCTTCTCAACGCGCGCCTGTGCCATCTCCGTCCCCATTGAGCCACTCGATCAGCTCGGCGCCCGTACCGCAATCGATGATGCGCTCCCCGATCACGGCGAGACGGTCCGGGTCGGAAATGCCCGCCAGATGGCGGACCAACGCTTCGCCGGTCGCGGCACCGAACTTGCGGGCCGCCTGTCGGCACAGCAGGTCTCGCTCCGCCGCAAGGCCCCGCTCAAGGCCCTGCCGGTGCCACTCCGCCTCCCACTCCTGGACGCGCTTCGCCAATGCCATCATCGTCTCTTCCTCCGTCTCGATTTCCGCAAGCTCCCGCTCCAGCGACGCAACCGCAGCCGCTGCGTCCGCCTGCGGGAACATCCTCGGGGCCACCAGGCGCAGCCAGTCGAACACCGCCCGCCGCACTTCGCCGCGCAGCCGGTCGAGCAACGACCGCACCCGGGAGCACATCTCGTCCAGGGTCTCCGCAGCGTTCAGTTCAAACACCGCGGCGACCAGGTTGTCCTGAGGCAAATCCTCCCGCGCCCGGCGGTTCGCGTCAAGCAGCAGGTAGTTGCCGATCACCGGCAGGCACGCCTCGCCGGATGCCGTAACTCCCAGTTCCCCGGCGCCGCCCGGATACGGGCATTTCTCTGCACAATGCGGGGAAACGGCATCAGAATGCCCAATGCACCGTGAGTTCCATCCCCCGGCGCCTGTAGGAATAGTCGTTTGGATGGACGGACCACTGTCCTTCCTCCGGGTGCATGTTGGTGCGCCATAGTCGATAGCCGATTCGAAACCGCAAGTTTTCTCCGGCCGCTGACTCCATCCCCAGCCCGGCGTGAACATAAGGATCGTTTGAAGAGTCGGTATAGCCTGCCGGCAAAACAGAGCTCAAGATATGATAGTCCCATAAGGAGCGCCCGACACCCACATAGATGAACGGCGGCATCGGAAAGTCAACAGGCACGTACGCGATCCCGGTCACTGCCACATTCCACATCTCAAGATCGGCGTTCAGGTAGTTGGAGAAGAGCTTGCCCCGGAACTCGACCCACCCTGTTTCTACCTCCAGGGCGAACCGATCACTTAACCGCCAACCCCCGTAGACCCGCGGGCCCAGAAACGACAGCTCGGTCTCGATATCGCCGTCGTGCTCCTGATCGGAGTGAAGCCCATGGAGTCCGACTCCCGCGTACCATTCAGCCTGGGCGCAGGCGCTCAACAGTAAGCTGGCCGTGACCAAACGGGCGATTTTCTTTGGTCGTGCGCTGGGCATTAACATCCTTTCGAGCGAGTTGCGATCGATTGTAGCCGCACCCAATGACCGCGCCTGCCGGGAAGCCTTGCCTCCGATGGGCAGGTAGTGGAATCGGTACGGTAGCCACCTGTTCATTTCACAAAGTTTCGCGAACAGTAACTGTCCGATGCCCGGCAACCTGCCCTGTTGCACGCGTGTACGACGTGCCGGAGGTCGACTGTGAACCCGGGGCAGGCCCGAATATTGGCGCACATCCCGCACTGTTGCACGCCTGTACTTCGTATTCGAGGTGGACGGTATCCCCGGGCGACACCCAGGGTATGCTCGTTATGGTTGTGTCCAGCCAGGTGGTTCCCGTAATCGCGCTCGCAACCTCAGACCAGTAGTATGCCCACATGCAAAACCCTGAGAACTCTGGGTCGACTGCACAACGCCAGACATTGTAAGACGTCGCGCCGGGACTCGGATCCCAGGATATCCTGACGTTCACCGAATTCTCCGTTCGTTCTATAGAGCTGCGCTGGTTCTGAGGAAGAGGCGGTGGGGATAGCGTACCGGTCCCGCCGCCCGGGGAGGGCTCGCTGTCGCCCTCTGTCGGCGGCGGCGCCTCGAGATCCTCATCGCCGCCGCTCGAGTCTTCGTCCACCGGTTCGGCTTCCTCCACCGTGATGGCGAACGCGAGCGTATCGGCGTCGCCGTCCTCGTCAGTCGCGGTGTAGGTCATGTTGTAGGTGCCGGCCGTCGCCGGCGTGCCGGAGAGTGCGCGGGTGGCGGCATCGAACGTCAGGCCCGGCACGTTCGGCGACAGGGCGTACATCAGCGTGCCGTTGCCCTCGCTTGCTTCTGGGAGTGTCAACTTGGCGATGGCCGTGCCGACCGTGAACGTCAGGTTGCCCAGTCCCGCGCCTTCGGCAAAACGGGGCACGCTCGGCGGCTCGGATCTGCCCGCGACCCGGTCGATTCGCCACACTCCGTCGCCCAGGTGCGAGGCCACGAAGTCGTACACTCGGCCGTTGATGGTCTCGCTGTTGATGCGGATCCTGATGCCGGCCAGGCGGTCCAGGAACGCACCGCGGCCGCGAACGTTGATGGAGAATTCGTCCGCGGTTCCCGGATAGGTACACGTCTGTCCGCTGCTCAACGTCATGCCCACCTCACAGACGCCGAGCGAACCCGGCTGCGCCTCGTCGTCCCCGTCGGTGGGAGCGTCCGGATCGTTCCCGCCCGGCCCCCCGTCGGCGTCATCCGGGACGGACCAGTTTCCGCCGACCCAGTACCCGTCGGGGTTGTCGGTGTCGATACAGAACGAGGCGAACCAACCGCCGGTGGGCGTCGCAAAGTAAAGATTGGCGTCGCACCGGAGGGCGTCATCGTAGGACTGGGTCACCCGTCCCGCGTCCGGCCCCAGCGCGGCATAGCCGTAGCGGCCCGTCCGGCTCGTCGTGACGCCGCCGAGCTCCGCCGTCACCGTAAACGTGTCGCCCGCCCCGGGCGCGAACGTGAAATCGCCGCTGTCCGTTCGGAACCCGATCGCCGAGCCGAGGAAGCGCGCGTTGAATGCGTCATGGTCCACCGGCGCCGAGCCGGCCACGGCCGTCGTGGAGAGGTTGTTCATGTGACCGGAGGTGGAAGACACCACGTTGACCACCTGGATCGGCCGGTCCGACGATACGGTGAGCCGCCATCTGCCGACCGCTGCGCCCAACCGCCCGGTGAGGCCCGTGTCCCCGGCCTCGAGCTGCAGCGCGGACAGCGTCCTCACCGTGCCTGCCGCGAGCGTCAGTTCAACCGTGCCACCCGCGGCAACGGCGCCGTAGTCGTCCCGACCCTCGATCATGATGGAGGCAGCCGCGTTGCCCGGGTTGATCAACCGCAGCCGGCTCTCCTGCACGGCGTCGCTCGCGGGATTGAACAGCGGTACCTCGTGCCTGTGCCCGCCGGCGCCGTCAGCCGCCGCCGCACGAACTGTGTCGTGCATCGCGCTCAGCGTCCCGTCGGCGGCGCGCACGTAGGCCAGCGGCACGATTTGAAGGTCCGTCACCAGTTCCAGCCGGACATCGCCCACGCCCGTGCCGATGCCGCCGGTCAACCCCAGCATGGCGTTGCCGGACTGCAGGTCGGCGGCGGTGAACTCCACCGCCGCCGACGCGTTCAGCATGAAGGAAGCGGGGCCGGAACGCATGCCGGCATCGTCGATGGCGTAAATCTCCACGGCGCCGGTCTCGTCCGTGCCGTTGAGAATGCGCAGTACCCCCTGCGCTGCGCCCGCGGCGCCGGCAGGCGCCAGCAGCGGCACGGCATGGCGTTCGGCCCGGCCAAGCGAAACGCACAGCAGCAGGACCGCAAGCGCCAGGAGCCGCGAACCGATGCGACTCATTCGGGCATCCTGCTCACCGTGTCATCCTCCGCTGCGGTCAGTCTACCGTGAAGGTGTTCTCGCTGGAGTAGTTGCCCCGGGTTCCGTCAACGGTAATGTCCCCGACCAACCGATATTCTCCCGACTCGGTGGGGTTATGGGCGCACAGCCCTCCCTCCTGCACGGTGTCCGGCACATCCTCCCAGGGCGAGTCGGCGTTGTCCCGCCGCTGCCACCACGAACTGTGCAGAGTAAGAGTGACACCATTGAAGGTTAAGTTGGCCGGCAGGTTGAAGCAGGCCGCGATAGCAAAGATGCCGTACTGCACGAGTCCCGGCGAGACGCGCAGTCCCTCAAGCGGTTCGTAGGTCGTGCCGCCCGTCGTGTCGTCCGTTGTGCCGCCGCTCACGGTGACGGTGAAACTCCGCCAATCGCTGTCGCCGGAGGCGTCGCGCACGCGGTAGGTCATCGACCAGGTGCCCGCCTCCGAGGGCGTGCCCGTGAGTTCGCGCGTCGAGGCGTCGAATTGCAGCCCCGGCACCTCGGGCGAGAGGCTGTAGGTCAGATCGCCTGCGCCCCCGGTGGCCTCCGGGAGCGTCACGGCATCGATCGCCGTGCCCACCGTGTAGGTCATGTCTTCCGGCGCCGTGCCCAGATCCAGCGGCGCGGCCCCGGCCTCCAGCGCCCACCAGCTTCCGACGTCCCAGGCCACCACCGCGTCCGCGGCGTCGACGCAACCGGAGGCGTTCCGGCCCGAGGCAGGCGACTCGAAATAAAGGCTCGCCGTGCACCGCAGCCCGCTGTCGTACGCGAGCGTGAGCAGCCCCGCGTCGCGGCCGATTCGTTCATACCTGTAGTCGCCTTCGTCGCTCGCGCGCGCGCCTCCGGTCAGCCCCGTGCCGCGAAACCGGCCTTCCGCCAGAACGGCCAGTTCCAGGCGCTCCATCCCGTCCCGGCGCACGATGACGCGGTCCCGGAAACGCGACTCGAACGCCGCCTCGTCCGCCGGCGCCCACCCCGATAACGCTGTCGTGGACAGGTTGCTCCAGTCGCCGCCGTATCCCGCCGTCACGTGGAGCGCCCGGATCGGCCGGTCGGCCACCACCGACAGGCGCCAGTTTCCGACGCCGGCGCCCAGCCAGCCGGTGAGCGTCGCGTTGTCGCCCGCCTCAAGCTGCTGTGCGGTCAGGGTCCGTGCAGCCCCGCCCGGCAGCGTCAACTCCACCGTTCCGCCGGAGGCGGGCATCCCGGCGTCGTCGCGCGCCCCGATCATGATTCGCGCCGCCTCGTCGCCCGGATTGATCAGGCGCAGCAGGCTTTGTTGCGCAGCGTTCGCGGCGGGGCGAAGAATCGGCACGTCGTAGGCGTAGGTGTCCGACGTGGCGTTCCTTTGCTCCAGCACCGTGTCGTGGAGCGCCGCGAGCGCACCGTCGCCCGAGTGGACGTAGGCCGACGGCACGATCGCAACGTCCGAATCGATCAGAAGGCGAACGTCCCTGGCGAGGCTGCCGAGACCGACCGGCAGACCCTTGGCTACGTTGCCGTATTGAAGCTCCAATGCAGTGAACTCCACCGCCGTCCAGGGGTTCAGTTCGAGCGTTACGGGCCCGGTGCGGACGCCGGTGTCGTCGATGGCGACAATCTCCGCAGAACCGGCCTCTTCGGTGCCGTTGAGTACCCGCAGCACGCCTTGCGGAGCGCCGCCAATGCCCGCGTTCACGAACCACGGGATCGTGTATCGCTCCGCTTGCGCGGCAGCCGACAGACCAAGCAGGGCCAGGACAAGCAACGCGCCCGCATTCCTTCTTGCCCGACCGTTTCGGTCCATCGGCACGGCATGTCTGGCGTTGCGCCGTGCAGATTTCCGACAGCGAAATCGCCTTGCGGTTGTTTTGGTCATCAAAAAACTCCATATAGAGAAACTACGGAGTACGATACCAACATTAGCATGGTCAGTCCGCCTTCATCGCGCCGGCACGCTCAAAGATGTGGATCGCGTCGGAAAACTCCCTGTCGCCGTCGATATCCCGGACCCGGTAGGTCATGTCGAACGTGCCGGCCGCGGTGAGGGTGCCGGCTGTCGTGGGCGTGCCGGTCAGGCGGCGCGTCGTGGCATTGAAGCTCAACCCGGGCACCGCAGGCGTGAGGCTGTGGGTCAGCGGGCAGACGCCGCCGGAGAGGTCCACGCGGGATTTCTCAGCAGGCTGACGGCCAGTTCGGGCGCCAGTTCATCGTCGCTGGGGATGTGTAGCCAGCCGAGCGACAGTGTCTCGGCTGTGGCGCTCACGTCGATGTCGCAGGTCGAGCCCGGATCGAGCGCCTGATTTGTGCAACCGTCGCGATCGATGGAAAACGCTTCAGTGTGACGCCCTCTGACGGAGGGCCGGCCGATGTTGATCGTATGTGCGCCTCCGTTGGTCACCGTGACCCGCGCCGTGCTGTCCGCCAGAGTAGCAACGACCGGTGGATCGACGGATAGCGTCGATCGCTCGACGTTTACCTTGACCGCCACCTCGTCGTCGTGCGCAATGCAGTCGCTCAACGAGAAGCGAACGCCGCGATAGGGATCCCAGAACGGCTCATCCGGGCGGACGGAATGGAATCCCCTGTACCCGAAGGGGCTTTGGGCGCTGTGGTAGAACCGCAGCGTGTCAGAACGGCCGCTATCCCCTTCTCCACGCAGCACCTCATTTGAGGCATCGTATCCGTTGGGAAACGTGAGCCGCACCGCCACCGCACAAGCTTCCTCCGGATACCGGTTTGCCTTCGGCACGCGCAGGCGGGTTTCAAGCCAGTAGTCCTGAATGCCTCCGGCATGATCGTGGCCGATACTGACCCGGAGGGCCTTCGGTGTAGGACTCAGAGACTCCAGGGTGGTGATCCAGTGGCTGCCGGGCTCGGTGACGATCTGCCGATCCGTGAGCCATCCCGCTTGAGCCTGCCAGACGGACTGGTAAACCATCGGAAAGTAGGTTTCGTAAATCTCAGGCGAGTCGTCACCCAACATATCCGGGTCAAGATTCAATGTAATTCCGCTCAGCCCCGCCTTCAATTCCGTGCAGTCATCGTTGGCGCATGCGTTCCGGATGTGGCAGGAGTCCCATTCGTCAGGATCGATGGTGCTCGCCGGGACGCCATAGATCGTGTTGTCGCACTGAATTGCCAGAGAGTGGACGAAACCAAACGTGTGGCCATACTCATGAGCGTGCCGACCTTTGATTACGCAACCCATGTCGTACCCGGAAAGCCAGGCGGCTCCGAGTCGGAAGGTCCCCTCAGGCGTAGCGTAGTTGTAGGGTTCGAGAAATGCCGCGCAGCCGGGATACCCGGCTTCAAGGGGAAAGATTGCCGGGAATACCTTGTCGTACGTGCCCAGATCGGCCGCTTGCGACAAGCGGTCGATCACGTCGAATACCACGATTCCGCCCCCAACAGGATAGTCGTCCCGGCGCTTCGGGACCGTCACCCAGTCCAGCACGTCGAAACGCACGTCCAGAAGGCCGCGCGACGCCGAGGAAAGGTATCGTGTCAGCGAGTTCTCGTCGTCCACCAGCAGGCCGGCGAGATCCGTCCGGGTCAGCGGCCGGTCCGCCGGGTCCACGTCCTCGAAGTCCACCAGCGCGGACAGGACATTTTCCCTCCGTGCGGGCACGGCCTGAACGGTCACCGTGTCCGTCAGGGGTTCACCGGCACACGCCGTTTCCAGCCGGAATGCGAGTTGGCCGTTCGCCAGTTCGGGAACGGTGAATCGCGGCATCTCGGCGCGATCGTCCGAAAGCGAAACGGGCGGTCCGGAAACCTGTCCCCACTGATGGCCGTCAGCGCCGCCGGCGCAGTCGAGCGCCCTGATCGAGCGCAGGATGACCTCCGTGCCCGGAGTGGCAAACATTTGGGGCCCATCCTCCTCCGGCGCCGTGCCGTCGGGAGAGTTTGGTGCACTGTCTTCCGTTTCGCCGTCGCTTGGGGGCTCGGTGCTGCCGGCGACCCGGTCGATCCGCCACACTCCGTCGCCCTGGTGGGATGCCTCGAAGTCGTACTCCCGCCCGTCGATCGTCTCGTTGTTGATCCGGATACGGATCCCGGCCAGGCGGCCCAGGAACGAACCGCGGCCCCGGGCATTGACGGAGAACTCATCCGTTGTTCCTGGGTACGTACAGCTCTGGCCGCTGCTCAGCGACATGCCCACCTGGCAGACGCCCAGCGATCCGGCGGCGGTCGTGCCGTCACTTACGGTTATGGTGAAGGCGAGGTTGTCGGTGTCCCCGTCCTCGTCCGTCACCGTGTAGGTCATCGCGTACGTACCCGGCGTGGACGGCGTGCCTGTGAGTTGGCGCGAAGCGGCGTTGAAGCTGAGACCTGGTACGTTCAGCGACAGACCGTACCTCAGCGTGCCATTGCCGCTGCTGGCCTCGGGCAGCGTCAAGGGGTCGATGGCAGTGCCCGCCGCGTACGTCCGGTCACCCGGATTGATCGCGCTACGGAATGTCGGGAACCGGTCGACTTCACCGGTACCGGACGCGGTCCCCGTCACGGTGCCCCGGGTGACGGTGCCGTTCGTAATAGCGCATCCGTCCGGGTATGCACACGCGTATCTCGTGCCATCGCTCAGCCCGAAGTACCCGCCCTCATCAAGGTTGATCGTGGTCCCGCCGGCGGCCGCCGAAACGCTTCCCCCGGACAGCTCAGAGGGAACGAACGCTCCGGAGGCCGGAACCCCGGGCAGCGACTCGTCGACACCGTACGTCGTGGCGATCGGCTCACCACTGTCTCCGCCATCAACGTCATCTGCAACGGACCAGTTGCCGGCGACCCAGTACCCGTCGGGGTTGTCGGCCGCCGTGCAGTTATTGGCGAACCACCCGGCGGAGCGTGAGGCAAAATACAGATTCGCCGCGCACTCGCTACCGTCGTCGTAGGACACCGCCATCCGCCCCGCGTCCGGGCCGAGCGCGGCATAGCCGTAGCGGCCCGTCCGGGTCGTGGCGACGCCGCCACTCTGCGCCGTCACGGTGAACGTGTCACCTGGCCCGGGCGCGAACGTGACCTCCCCGGGCGCGATAATGACCTCCCCGGGCGCGATAATGACCTCCCCGGGCGCGATAATGACCTCCCCGGGCGCGATCGTGACCTCGCGGCTGTCCGTTCGGAACTCGATCGCCGAGCCAAGGAAGCGCTCATTGAATGCGTTGTGGTCCACCGGCGCCGGTCCGGCCACGGCCGTTGTGGAGAGGTTGTTCATGTGGCCGGAGATGGACATCACCACGTTGACCACCTGGATCGGCCGATCGGACGACACGTTCAACCGCCACCTTCCGACGCCGGCGCCCAACCGGCCCGTCAGGCCCGGGTCACCCGCCTCAAGCTGCTGCGCGGTCAACATCCGCGAGGCGCCGGGCGCGAGCGTCAGTTCGACCGTGCCTCCGGTGGCCGCCGCGCCGGCGTCGTCGCGCGCGCCGATCGTCACGGACGCCGCCGCATCGCCCGGATTGATCAACCGCAACTGGCTGGCGCTGACCGTGTCGGCGGAAGGGTTGAAGATCGGCACCAGGTATTCGAAGCCGCCGTCATTGGACCTGACTGCCCGAACCGTGTCGTGCATTGCGCTCAGCGTCCCGTCGGCTGCGCGCACGTAGGCCAGGGGCACGATGCGAAGTTCCGTATCGATCTCCAGGCGGGCATCGCCCACCTTCGCACCGATGCCGCCGGTCAATCCCAGCATGGCGTTGCCGGACTGCAGGTCCGTGGCGGTGAACTCCACCGCCGCCCACGCGTCCAGCGTGAAGGAGGCGGGACCGGACCGTCTGCCGGCGTCGTCGATGGAATAAACCTCTACAAACCCGGACTCGTCCGTGACGTTGAGGATCCGCAGCACGCCTTCCGGCACGCCGCCGGCTTCCGCGTCCACGAACCACGGGGTCGCGTGCACGAACCACGGGATCGTGTAACGTTCCGCCTGCGCGGTGATCGACAGAGAGATCAAGGCCGCGAAAAGTAACGCGCCCGCATTCCTTGTTCCCCGACCAATTCGGGCCATTGGCACGGCCCGTTTGCCGCCGCGCCCGTACAAGGCAGTCACTGCGAATCTCGCTCCTTGCTGTCCAATCATGTATGCAAACTCTTGGATTAGCCGCTGCCAGACGAAATATTCACAACAAGTGCACCAGACTGTCGGCAGGGAGTGTAACACCGCAGCTTCCATTTCCGCGGAGCCTTCGACGCGCGCGAGGCCAAGCTTCCAGGCCAATTCTTCCACGCCCTATGCCAGCCACAATCGCCGTTTCCGGCACGAGCGACCGAATGTCCACCGCGTCACCGGTCTCCAGATCGAATGTGCTGAAACTGGCAACGGCGCCGTCGTGCGCGGTACCGCGGCAGTACCAACCGCTACTTGTCTCGAACGACACCAGGGACCCCACGACCGAGAGCACGCGCCCGCTGAGTTCATTGTAGTCGCAGTCCCCGGACGGCTCGGGTTGCTCGTAAAGGAGGACCTCCGCCGACGGCGGAGGCGCCGCCCCCGCAAGTGAATCGACCACCGGCGCCGCCTCGACCGGCGGCACTTCGACACCCGACCGGCTTTCCCTGAGCGCGCGCTCCCTCGTGCGGTCGAGGGCGGCCTGTTCCTCGTCAACCGCTTCCAATGCATTCTGAAAGACAGTGCCGGGATCAATTAGCTAGCTAACCGTCAGGTTGGACGCCACGCCATTCAGCGGAAAGTTACTGTTCGGGTACCACAGTTATTGTCGCCGTTCTCCTCGCCATCGGCGTTTACTACGCACACTCGAATCGTCGTTGTTCCTCGGGATGCGCGGGCTACTCTTACGCGGTAAAAAGTCTCCGATTCATGCGTACCCAACGCAGGTATGTCAGCTCTGTAGGCGGAAATCTCGGAAGACCACAATTTCGCGGGTCTCGAAGCGTTCGGACCATGATTGGTCACCCTAATGTCCATCTCAAGCGCATCTCCCACGAAAGTAGCGCCCAGGTAGGATTCGAGGATTTCCAACTCAAGGTCATACTCGGGAATCGGTCCATCACCGTATACGGTGACACTTCCGGAACAGTTGCGCCCGACATAGAACTCACCTTCCACCGGTTCAACGCAAACACCGTAAAAGTGGGTTCCTGGGGTTGTTGGAGCCGCCAAGGCGATTTCTTCGAAGCTTGTGCCAGCGGGGGAGAGCGCGTTTAACTCGCCGGTTCCGACTTGCGTATCGCTTGTCGAGATAGCCCTGTCGTCCGAGCGATAGTAGCGTAGCGTTGTCGCGTCGGATACGGCAGGACCCCTGTTGCGGACAATGGCACTAAATACGAAGGTACCATCGCTCCCCGGGGTTGCATTGCTGGCTGACGGCGATTCGACAACCAAGTCAGGCGATTGGGCAGGGGCGATGAGATAGACGTTCCCATCGCGGCCACTGCCACCACGATTAAGCACATAAATGTTGTCGTCGGCAGAGATAATGCCACTCGGAACGGTATCGACATCCAAGAACAAGTCGGAAGCGGAATCGCGCTGTCCCGCTGTGGTGTACGCATAGACCTTCTCGTCGCTCAGATCGACCACATAGAACCGCCCGTCGGCGAAGGCGATCCCCCCGGGATTCGAGTTATTGCCGTGCAGGTCGAAATCGGCCGCCGAATCGCGCTGCCCCGACGCCGTGTACGCATAGACCTTGCCGTAGCGTTCACTGACTACATAGAGCCGCCCGTTGGCGAAGGCGATCCCCTTGGGGTTCGAATAATTGACAGCCATGCCGAAATCGGCCGCCGAATCGCGCTGCCCCGACGCCGTGTACGCATAGACCCTGCCGTAAGATCCATCAACCACATAGAACCGCCCATTGGCGAAGGCGATCCCCTCGGGTTCGTAATTGTTGGAGATCAGGTCGAAGTCGGCCGCCGAATCGCGCTGCCCCGACGCGGTGTACGCATAGACCTTTTGGCCCGTGCGGCGGCTGCTTCCATCGACTACGTAGAATCGGCCATTGGCGAAGGCGACCCCCGACGGGACGCCGTTGTCTTCATCCAGGACGAAGTCGCCCGCCACGCCACCACTTCCCCCGGCGTTCTCCACCGCGACGGCGAACGTGATCGAATCGGTGTCGCCGTCAGCATCCCGGACCCGGTAGGTCATGTCGTACGTGCCGGCCGTGCTGGGCGTACCTGTCAGGCGGCGCACACTGGCGGTGGCGTTGAAACTCAGGCCCGGAACGGTCGGCGTGAGACTGTACGTCAGCGGGCCGTCGCCCCCGCTGGCCTCGGGCAACGTCAACGCGGAGATTGCCGTGCCGACGGTGTACGTTTGATCGCCGGGACCGGCGCCGGCGGCGAAACTCGGCGAAGTGTCGGCGGACGATTCCGTGAAGCGCACGTGCAGCGTGTAGTCGCCCGTGACCCGGCTGCTGTAGCCCTCGACCCGGACGTAATACGTGCCGGGGGTGACGTCCTCGGAAATCCGGAAGTTCGTCCCCGCGCCGCCGTCGTCGTTCCTGCCCAGCACGGCGCCGTCGGCGTCCTCCAGCCGACCGAGTGTGTCGGTGCGGCCGGTCGTGTACGCCTCAAGCGTGCCGGGCGCGTCGATCGCGACGCGGAAGTAATCCACGTCGCCGGCGGTGAGGTCGCCTTCGGTGTCCGAATCCGCTGCGACATCGGTCGCGGAGGCGCGGCCGTCGCCGTGATCCCCGGGCACGCCGCCGCCCGGCGCGGTTCCGCTCGCTGTCTGAACGACCGTGCCGGACGCGATGCGCCGGTTCTCGACGACGCAACCGCCGGCGCTCTGGCAGGTATAGCGGTGGCCGCCCTCCTCGATGTATCCGCCCTCGTTAAGATTGACGGTGGTGTTGCCTGCGGAGGAACGGAACGAACCGTCAGAGGTCGCGTCCGGAGTCCAGGAGCCGGTGGGCAGGTCGGTCAGCGTGTCGCCGACACCGTGGGTCGTTTCCCCGCCGCCGGAGGCCGCTTCCACCGTGATGTTGAAGTAGCGCCAGTCGCTGTCGCCGGAGGCGTCGCGCACGCGGTAGGTCATCAGCCAGCTACCGCCTTCGGTAGGAGTGCCGGAAAGCTCGCGCGTCGCCGGATCGAAGCTCAGTCCCGGTACCTGGGGCGACAGGCTATAGGTGAGCTCGCCGTCCCCGCCGCTCGCCGCCGGCAGTGTCAACGTGTCGATGGCCGTTCCCACCGTGAAACTTAGATCGTCCGGACCGGAACCCAGATCCAGCGGTACGGCCCCGGCATCCAGCGTCCACCAGTTGCCGCCGCCCCAGTCCTCGACCGCGTCTTCGGAGTCGACGCAACCGAGGGCGAACCAGCCGGAGGTGGGCGAATCGAAATAGTAAATGCCCGTGCACGGCTGCCCGATGTCGTCCCTGAGCGTGAGACGCCCCGCGTCGCGGCCGATCCGCTCGAACTCGTACCGGCGTTCCACGCTGATCTCCACGCCGTCTTCCAGCCCCGCGAGACGAAACCGGTTGTCAGCGAGAATGCGGAACTCCGCACGATCCAGTCCATCCCGGGCCACGATGACGCGATCGAGAAAACGCGCCTCGAGTGCCGCCTCGGTCTCGGGCGCCCACCCGGTCACGGCGGTCGTGGACAGGTTGCTCCAGTCGCCGCCGGAGTCGACCGTCACGTTGACTGCCTGTATCGGCCGGTCCGACGTCACCGACAACCGCCAGTTGCCGACACCGGCGCCCAGCCGGCCCGCGATCAGCGCGCTGTCGCCAGTCTCCAGTTGCGTCGCCGTCAGCGTCCGCGCGGCGCCTCCCGGCAACGTCAACTCCACCGTGCCCCCGGAGGCGGCCATCCCGGTGTCGTCGCGCGCGCCGATCATGATCCGCGCCACCTCGTCGCCCGAGTTGATCAACCGCAGCCGGCTCTGTTGCTCGCCGTTGGCGCCGGGATGGAAAATCGCCACGTCGTAGCGGTACGTATCCGCGCCCGCGTTCATCGCCTCCAGCACCGTGTCGTGGACCGCCGCGAGCGCGCCGCCGCTCGAGCGCACATAGGCCGACGGCACGATGGCAATGTCCGAATCGATCAGCAGGCGAACGTCCCCATTTAGGCCGCCGAGTCCGCTTGCCAGACCCTTGGCCGCGTTCCCGGTCCGAAGCTCAGTGGCGGTGAACTCCACCGCCGCCCAGGGGGTCAGTTCGAGCGTAACGGGGCCGGTGTGGGCGCCCGAGTCGTCGATTGCGACAATCTCCACGTCCCCGTACTCGTCCGTGCCGTTGACGATCCTCAGCACGCCTTGCGCAGTGACGCCGGCCTCCGCGGGCACGAACCACGGGATCGTGTACCGCTCCGCCTGCGCGGCCGCCGACAACCCAAGCAGGGCCGCAAACAACAACAGGCTCGCGTTATTCTTTCTGCCAGTCATTGCTATCCCTTTCCGTACTCCGCGATTGTTAATGCGTGCGGAGAATGTTCCGATCCGAAGCGGCCGATGCGCAGCGGCACTCCTTCGCGGACGAGGCGGCGTTCAAGCGGAAAATCAGGAGCCTGGCGTTCCATCGCTACCGGCACCTGATCGTCAAGCCGTTGAGATGGATGCTTGCCCCGCTGAAGAAACTCAGCGTCACCCTGCCGCCCGAGCAGGAAGCCGTGTCGCCGGCCCGCACGGAAACGCTGTTCAAACTGTACTTGTCCACCAGAGCCTGCGTGATCGTACAGCTCTCGCCATCGCCAAGTTCGATGACATCGTTCACCTCGACGCAATTGCCATTACCGCCGCCGCCCGTTTCGCCGCTGGATACGGTCACGCGCACGCCTGACGAACAGTTGTTGTCCGTGTCGGATTCGCCCGTGACGGAATCCACGCAGGCGCCGTAGTAGTAGGTGCCGGCCGAGGACGGCGCGGTCAGGGAGATGGACTCGGCGCTCGTGCGCGACGCCGACAGGCCACTCACGCTGTCGGTGCCGACCTGCGTGTCGCTCCGGGAGATCGTCGCATTGGATGAACGGTAGTAGCGAAGCGTCGTTGTCGGCGCGTCGCCGTCCCCGTCGTTGCGCACGGTGGCCGACAGCGTGAACGAGGCGCCCGCGGAGGGGCTCGCGTCGCTCACCGACGCCGATTGCACCACCAGATCCGGAGCGCCGGCGCTCGAACCGTCACCCACCACGCGCTCTCCCGACGCGGTGTACGCATAGACCTTGGCGTCACGCCAATTCACGATGTAGAACCGCCCGTTGGCGAAGACGATCCCAAATGGGTTGCCACTGACGCTATAGACGTAGAAATAGGCCGCCGCGTCGCTCTGACCCGACGCGGTGTACGCATAGACCTCGTTCTGACCCGAATCCACGACGTAGAACCGCCCGTCGGCGAAAGCGATCCCGGTTGCGCTTCCGTTGTAAACTACCAAGCTGAAGTCGGCCGCCGCGTCACGCTGCCCCGACGCGGTGTACGCATAGACCTTGGCGTCAAAACTATCTACGACGTAAAACCGCCCGTTGGCGAAGGTGATCCCCTGTGGGTAGCCGTTGGTACTATCGAGGTCGAAGTCCGCCGACGCGTCGCGCTGTCCCGACGCGGTGTACGCATAGACCTTGTCGATGAATTCGTCAACGACATAGAATCGCCCGTTGGCGAAGGCGATCCCCTCGACCCCCTCCGGAAACGAATTGTCACGATCCAGATCGAAGTCCGCCGACGCGTCGCGCTCTCCCGAAGCCGTGTACGCATAGACCTTGTCGGCGACTCTATCGACTACATAGAACCGCTCATTGGCGAATGCTATACCGGTGGGCCAACGGTTGTCTTCGTCAAGAACGAAGTCGCCCGCCGAGCTGCCGCCATCACCGGCGTTTTCGACCGTAATGGCGAACGTGAGCGAATCAGTGTCGCCGTCGACGTCCCTGACGGTGTAGGTTATGTCGTAAGTGCCGGCCGCAGTGGGCGTCCCGGTCAGGCGGCGCACGCTGGCGGTGGCGTTGAAGGTCAGGCCCGGCACGGTGGGCGAGAGGCTGTAGGTCAGGGGGCCGTCGCCGCCGCTGGCCTCGGGCAACGTCAACGCGGCGATCGCCGTGTCAACCGTGTACGTCTGATCGCCCGGGCCGCTGCCGGCGGGGAAACTCGGCCGGGGACCCTGACCCGACCCCTCGCCAGGCGCCGTGCCGCTGGCCGTCTGGACGACCGTTCCGGATGTCACACTCCGGTTCTCGATGACGCAACCGCCGCTGCTCTGACAGGTGTACCGGAATCCGCCCTCCTCGATGTACCCGCCGTCGTTGAGCCGAACGGTCGCGTTTCCGCCGGAAAACAAGAACGAACCGCCCGAGGTCACGTCCGGGTTCCAGAAGCCGGTCGGCAGGTCGGTCAGCATGTCCCCGACCCCGTGGGTCGTTTCCTGGCCGCCGCCCGGAGTACCGGAATCCCCGCAGTACGCCAGTCCCAGTGTGGAGAGGTCATTGGTCGCCACGTCCAGCAATCCGTCGGGAATGCAACCGGACAATTGGTTGCCACGGAGGGACAGATGATTCAGATTAGACAGGTTGCCCAACTCGACCGGAATCGAACCGCTCAACTGGTTGTCATCAAGGTAAAGCACCCCCAAGCTAGAAAGACTGCCTAGCTCCTTCGGAATTGCGCCGCTTAATTGGTTGCCAAAGAGCCAAAGTGCTCCCAAGTTGGAAAGGCTACCCAATTCGACCGGAATCAGACCGGTCAACTGATTGCGACCGAGGGAAAGGAACGTCAGGTTGGATAGGTCGCCCAACTCGACCGGAATCGGTCCGGTCAACTGGTTGTCAGTGAGATTTAGCCATTCCAAGTTGGCGAGGTTGCCCAATTCGGCTGAAATCGGGCCGCTTAATTGATTGTCACTGAGGTCAATGTTGGTCACCCGGCCGCTGTCGTCGGTGGCGACGCCGTGCCATTGGTCCAGCGGAGCGTCGCTTCCCCAGTTTTCGTTGATTGTCCAGTTCGGGCCGTCCGTCGCGTTGTACAACGCCATCAGCGCGGCCCTGTCGTCCGTCCCCGAACCGGTGAAGCGCACGTGCAGCGTGTAATCGCCCGTGACCCGGCTGCTGTAGCCTGCGACGCGGACGTAATACGTGCCGGGGGTGACGTCCTCCGAAATCTGGAAGTTGGTCCCTGCGCCGCCGTCGTCGTTCCTGCCCAGCACGGCGCCGTCGGCGTCCTCCAGCCACCCGAGGGTGTCGGTGCGGCCGGTCGTGTACGCCTCCAGCGTGCCTGCCGTGTTGACAACGACGCGGAAATAATCCACGTCGCCGGAGGTGAGATCGCCTTGCGTGTCTGAATCCGCCGCTACCTCAGTCGCGGAGGCTTGGTCGTCGCCGTGATCCCCGGGTATGCCGCTGCCCGGCGCCGTACCGCTGGCAGTCTGGACGACCGTGCCCGACGTCACGCGCCGGTTCTCAACGACGCAACCGCCGGTGCTCTGGCAAGTGTACCGGTGGCCGCCCTCCTCGATGTATCCGCCCTCGTTGAGATTGACGGTGGTGTTGCCTGCGGAGGAACTGAACGAACCGCCAGTGGTCACGTCGGGGGTCCAGGAGCCGGTGGGCAGGTCGGTCAGCGTGTCGCCGACGCCGTGGGTCGTTTCCCCGCCGCCGGTATCCGTCCCTACCGTGATGTTGAAGTACCGCCAGTCGCTGTCGCCGGAAGCGTCGCGCACGCGGTAGGTCATAAGCCAGGCACCGGACTCGGTAGGTGTGCCCGTGAGTTCGCGCGCCGCGGCGTCGAATGTCAGGCCCGGCACCTCCGGCGAGAGGCTGTACGTCGGCCCGCCGCCGCCCCCGGTGGGCGCCGGCAACGTCAGCACATCGATCGCCGTGCCGACCGTATAGGTCATGTCGTCCAACCCCGAACCCAGGTCCAGCGGCGCGGCCCCGGCATCCAGCGCCCACCAGCTTCCGCCGCCCCGGTCCTCGACCGCGTCCGCGGCGTCGACGCAGCTGGAGGCGTACCAGCCCGAGGTGGGCGAATCGAAAAAAATGCTCACCGTGCACGGCCGCCCGCTGTCGTACCGGAGGGTGAGAAGCCCCGCGTCGCGGCCGGTTCGTTCGAACCCGTACCCGCCTTCTTCGATCACCTCCCCGCCGTCCGCCAGCCTGACGGTCACGCGAATCCGGCCCTCCGCCAACACGCGCTGCTCCAGCCGGTTCAGCCCATCCCGGCTCACGATGACGCGCTCCAGGAAACGCGCCTCGAACGACACCTCGTCCTCGGGCGCCCAACCGCTTACGGCGGTCGTGGACAGATTGTTCCAGTCGCCGCCGGTCCCGACCGTCACGTTGACTGCCTGAATCGGCCGGTCCGACATTACCGACAGCCGCCAGTTGCCGACTCCGGCGCCCAGCCGGCCGGTGAGCACCGCAGGGTCTCCGGCCTCGAGCTGCTGTGCGGTCAAGGTTTGTGCGCCGCCGCCCGGCAACGTCAATTCCACCGTCCCTCCCGTGGCCGTGGCGCCGGTGTCGTCGCGCGCCGCGATCGTTAGCCGCGCCGCTCCCTCGCCCGGGTTGATCAGGCGCAACCGGCTCTGTTGCGGAGCATTGGCGGCGGGATGGAAAATCGCCACGTCGTAGCGGTACGTACCCGCGTCTCTCGCCTCGATCACCGTGTCGTGGACGGTCGAGAGCGCGCCGTCGCCCGAGCGCACATAAGCCGACGGCACGATCGCAACGTCCGAATCGATCACCAGCCGTACATCCCCGGCGAGGCTGCCGAGGCCGCTCGCCAGACCCTTGGCCGTGTTGCCGGACTGAAGTTCCGAGGCGGTGAACTCGACCGCCGCCCAGGGGTTCAGTTCGAGGGTAATGGGTCCGATGCGCGAGCCGGCGTCGTCAATGGCGTGAATCGCCACCGTCCCGGCCGTCTCCGCGTCGCTGACCAGCCTCAGCACGCCCTGCGGGTCGCCGCCCGGACTCGCTGTCACGAACAGGGGGACGGCGTACTGTTCCGCGTGAACCACGGCGCAACACCACAGCAGAACCGTGGCGAGCGCGGTGCGAGACAGCGAGAAAAGCAGCGGGAAACTCCTGTTTATCGGGAAACTCCAAATTCTTGTTGAGGTGAATTGGTCCTGACAACGATGCCGGTACAAGGAATCGCGCGTGCCACTGCCGAGTAGCTGAACGAACCGGCCCTATTCCTCCACGGTGATGGTAAATGTGAGTGAATCCATGTCGCCGTCGATATTCCGGACCCGGTAGGTCATGTCGAACGTGCCGGCCGCGGTGGGCGCGCCGGCTGTCGTGGGCGTGCCGGTCAGGCGGCGCGTCGTGGCATTGAAGCTCAACCCGGGCACTGCAGGCGAGAGGCTGTATGTCAGCGGGCCGACGCCGCCGCCGGCCGCCGGTAGCGTCAGGGCGCCGATGGCCGTGCCGACGATGTAGGTCTGGTCGCCCGGACCGCTTCCTGCGGCGAAACTCGGCTGGGCGCCCGGGTCCGTACCGCCATACTCATGGACGGTACCGGACCAGTCCACGACGTAGAGCCGGCCGTTGGCGTGGGCAATTCCTCCGGGGACCAGATTGTCGTCGTGCAGGTCGAAGTCCGACGAGGCATCATGATCACCCGTCCCGGTATACGCGAACGCCTTTTCCTCGAAGAAATCGACGACATAGAACCGGCCGTTGGCGTGGGCGATTCCTCTGGGCGTTCCATTATCCTCGTGCAGGTCGAACTCCACCGACGCGTCACGCGCACCCGACTCGGTATATGCAAACACCTTGCCGTCGCGGCCATCGACGACGTAGAACCGGCCGTTGGCGTGGGCGATCCCGCTGGGCGATCCATTATCCTCGTGCAGGTCGAAGTCCGACGAGGCGTCGCGCTCGCCTGTCCCGGTATACGCATACGCCTTCTGGTCGAAGCCATCGACGACGTAAAACCGGCCGTTGGCGTGGGCCATTCCGTGGGCGTCCGTATTGTCCTCGTGCAGGTCGAAGTCTGCCGAGGCGTCACGCTCGCCCGTGCCGGTATACGCATATACCTCTTCATTGAAGCCATCGACGATGTGGAACCGGCCGTTGGCGTGGACGATTCCGGCGGGCCGCGCGACATCGTCGTGCAGGTCGAAGTTCCCGATCGCCCCGCCGCCGTCCGTCCCCGTCTCGCCGTCGTCCGTGCCCGTCTCGCCGTCGTCCGTGCCCGTCTCGCCGTCGTCCGTGCCCGTCTCGCCGTCGTCCGTGCCCGTCCCGCTGGCGGCTTGAACGATCGTCCCCAGCGTCACGCGCCGGTTCTCGATGGTGCAACCGCCGCTGCTCTGGCACGTAAACCGGTAGTCGCCCTCCTCGATGTATCCGCCCTCGTTCAGGTTGATGGTGGTGTTGCCTCCGGAGGAACTGAACGAGCCGCCCGAGGTCACGTCCGGGGTCCAGGAGCCGGCCGGCAGATCGGACAGCGTGTCGCCGACGCCGTGGGTCATTTCCCCGCCGCCGGTATCCGTCCCGACCGTGATGTTGAAGTAGCGCCAGTCGCTGTCGCCGGAGGCGTCGCGCACGCGGTAGGTCATCGACCAGGTACCCTCCTCCGAGGGCGTGCCCGTGAGTTCGCGCGTCGCCGGATCGAAGCTCAGCCCCGGTACCCCGGGCGACAGGCTGTATGTGAACTCGCCGTCCCCGCCGCTCGCGGCCGGCAGCGTCAGGGCATCGATCGCCGCGTCCAGCCCGTAGGTCATGTCTTCCGGCGCCGGGCCCAGGTCCAGCGGCGCGGCCCCAGCCTCCAGCGTCCACCAGCTTCCGACGCCCCAGGCCTGCACCGCGTCCGCGGCGTCGACGCAACCGGAGGCGTTCCGGCCCGACGTGGGCGAATCGAAATAAAGGCTCGCCGTGCACCGCAGCCCGCTGTCGTACGCGAGCATGAGCAGCCCCGCGTCGCGGCCGATTCGTTCGAACCCGTAGTCGCCTTCGTCGCTCGCGCGCACGCCGCCGGTCAGCCCCGTGCCGCGAAACCGGCCTTCCGCCAGAACGGCGAGTTCCAGGCGATCCTGCCCGTCCCGGCTCACGATGACTCGATCCCGGAAACGCGACTCAAACGCCGCCTCGTCCGCCGGCGCCCAGCCCGATATTGCGGTCGTGGACAGGTTGCTCCAACCGCCGCCGGTTCCGGCCGTCACGTGGAGCGCCTGGATCGGCCGGTCAGCCACCACCGACAGGCGCCAGTTCCCGACGCCGGCGCCCAGTTGACCGGAAAGCTCGGCGTTGTCGCCGGCCTCGAGCTGCTGAGCGGTCAGGGTCCGTGCAGCCCCTCCCGGCAGCGTCAACTCCACCGTTCCGCCGGAGGCGGGCATCCCGGCGTCGTCGCGCGTCCCGATCATGATCAGAGCCGCCTCTTCGCCCGGATTGATCAGGCGCAGCAGGCTCTGTTGCTCGGCGTTTGCGGCGGGATGGAAAATCGCCACGTCGTAGAGGTACGTATCCGTTCCGGCGTCCCTCGCCTCAAGCACCGTGTCGTGGAGTGCCGCGAGCGTGCCGTCGCCCGAGCGCACGTAGGCCGACGGCACGATCGCAACGTCCGAATCGATCAGCAGGCGAACATCCCTGTCGAGGCTGCCGAGCCCGTTCTCCAGACCCTTGTCCGCGTTACCGGACTCAAGCTCCGTTGCGCTCAATTCCACGGCCGTCAGGGCGTCCAGCGTCAGGGTCACGGGCCCGATGCGCGCGCCGGTATCGGCGATGGCGACAATCTCCGCAGACCCGGCCTCTTCCGTGTCGTTGAGTATCCGCAGCACGCCTTGCGGACCGCCGCCGACGCCCGCGTTCACGAACCAGGGGATCGTATACATTTCCGCCTGCGCGGCAGCAGACATCCAAAGCAAAACGGCGGCAAGCGCGACACGAGATTGCGAGAAATGCATTGGGAAACTCTTCTTTGTTCGAGTGGACTGACCTAAATAACGCAAACTTAGGGTCTGTGTCATATCCCATTTTGTAGCTATGACGAACCGGCCTGGACGCGAAAGAGGCGGAAGGCGAAGCCGCCGTTGAAGTCGAAGGCCTGTCGTCCGTCAGCGCCGCATCAGCGCGTACGTCGACAGGACCCGCTGCACCAGGGCGACCTGCCCGGACAGGCTCTGCTTCTTGTAGATCTGCTTGAGAAGGAAGCGGACATAGCTTTCCTTGAACCCTGCGGTCGCGGCGATTTCTCGCACCGTCCGGCCCTCGGCCAGCAGCGCCGCGACACGGCCCTCCGACTGCGTCAGGCCGAGCAGCGCCGACACGCGGACCGGGTTGATGCGCGGACGGCTCGTCGGGTCGACCAGCAGCGCCAGCGCCGCCACGCGGCGCGCCCCGAAGTCCGCCTGCGTGGGCTCCACGGGGTGCACGTGAAGCTGCAGCCGCGACCGAAGCATGGGGCGCTGGATCATCATCGAGCCGCCGGCCGGCGACTCGTTCCCGAGACTCGGCAGCGCACGCTTCAGGAGGCTCTGCAATCGGCTTTGGTCCGCCGGCAGCGAGGCGCGCAGGGCGCCGTCGCGGTCAATCAGCCCGTCGGCGCGCTTCAGCATGCCCAGGGCAGGGTCGTTCGCCGCGAGCACGCGCCCCTCGCGGTCCAGGTGCAGAACCCCGATGCGGCGGTTGTCCAGCAAACCGGCCAGACCGGCGCTCAGCGCTTCGGCGCCGGCCAGAGCCTGGCGGACGAGGACGAACTGGCGGACATGGGGCAGCACAGACTCGATTAACCGGAGTTGATCGGACTGCCAGCCGCGGGTTGCGGCCGGGTCGCCCAGGGTCCAGGCGATGCGCAGGCCGTCCGGCCTGTCGAGGCGCACCAACAGGCCGTTCTGACAGTGGACGCGGCGGTATCCCTCGTTGAACGCCGTCGACGTCCTTAACTCCTTTTTGGTGTACAGGTCGGGAACATGGGCCAGTTGGCCGACGGGCCGCTCCAGCAGGCGGGGCATCGCTTCGTCGTGGGGGAAGTAGACTTCGAAATACAGGCGCGCCAGATCTTCTTGAGGCTCGCCGCGGTAGAAACACCGGGTAAAGTGGATGCGCCCGTCTTCGCCGGTCCCTTCGCCGACGGCCAGCAGGTTACCCGTCGTGCCGCAGGTATCTTCGATCAGAGCGGCGGTGGCGGGCCAGTGGGCGTCGTCGAGCGCGGCCCGGTGCAGCGACGCGAGAATGCGGTCGAATGCATTTAGTGGATCCGCCACACTTCCTCCGTAACGACTGCCGGGCACATTTTAGGCCAATCGAGGGAGATCGTAACACTCCCATATGGGAGGTATTGAGGGGCGAAAATTGCGCTCCCCGGCGCAGGTTTGTCGTGCATGCACGACAAACTCGAAGTGGCTAGGCGCCGCGCCCTTGCCCTTCTGCCGCGCCAATTGCGCGCACGATTGCAAGCTCCCAGCCGTCCTTCTGGGTGCGCAGCACGTCGGCCGCCTCGGCGCATCGCCACTGGTCCCAATCCAGGCCGCTGGCACGCGCCGCCGCCCAGATGCAACCTTCGAGCCAGGAGCGGTGAACGTCCTTCGCCTGCTGCGCCGTCAACGAAGAGGCCAAGCGCCGGCCCAGGCGGACATCAGCCCCCCCGGCGGTCTCCGCAGCCACCAGCGCCTCGATCCTTTCCGCCAGTTCCGCCTGCTCGGCCGGCGTCTGCTCGTGGGCGCGAACGCTGACCGAGAACCCGCCCTCGCCGTCGCGCTCGATCTTGGCCGCGACCACGCCGCCGCCCGCGCGCCCCTTGCGCCGCACGAACACGGTCTCGCGTTGCGCAGACTCGGTCCCGTCGCCGAACAACTTCTTGTAGAGGCTGCCGGCCGATACGCCGGGCTGCAGTCTTCGCGCCCGCTGCTTCGCCGATTTCCGCCGCGTCGGATCCACGCAGGCGTCCGCCAGGCGATCCGCAGAGCGTCCCGTGAACCCGTGCATGACCGGACGCACGAGCCGCTCGATCCAGCGTTCTCCGAGCAACGCCTTTGCGGTCCGCACCCCCCTGGAGACCGTACCGCGATGGCAACCGAGCGCGGCCGCCAGCGCCGACTGGTTGACGAACACCCCGGCGTCCAGCAGCGCGATCCACTGCTCCGCGTTCTCCAGCGGCGAAACACCCTCGGTCCACTCGTTCTCCCCGTGCATGAGGGCCGCGCACTCGGCATCCGTAAACGACGCCTCCTTCACCTGGGCCCGCCACGGCACGCCCGCACGGCGGCACGCATCCAGCCGCCGCACGCCGAAGATCACCTCGACCTTGTGGGTATCCCCGGGCGGCAACCGGCGCGCCAACCCGAGCTGCTGCTGACCGTCCCGCACGATCGAGGACGCCAGCGAGTTCAACGACTCGTCATCCATGCCGGACCCGCGCCGATTGTGGTACCGCCACGGCCGCACCTCGGCCGGATCGAATGCCTCTACCTGAACCTGTTCCTCGGTACCGCGAGGACCCGCTTCCTGTGTTTTTTCAATCATGTTTCTGGCAAGGCCTCGAACCTGGCATGGACTATCCTGGGAAAACGCCGGGAGCTTCGGTTACTTGGCGCCGTCTGTCAACTGGTGGCGTTGCGCGGTGGGCTGGTTCGCGGTGCCAGGCCCGGTACTTGACCTTTCATCCGACCCGGGAATGAAATGACCCGGTACGTAAATCCGGTAAGCCGGGTGGATCTTCCCCCCGCTCACCAGCGCGCGCGGCCCCGAGCCGAAGTCGACCGCCGACGCATCCAGGTGCTTGCGCCAGGAATGCCCATGCCGGTCCGCGAACACGAAAAACAGTCGACGCACCTTGACGCTGCGGCAGACCGTGAGCAGCGCCATCAGTTGCTTCGGACGCAACATCGTCAGCGATCCGAAGACCTTGTCCAGGTTGTCGAAGCCCGCCCCACTGCGCAGTTCGTCAAGCGCCTCCAGAATGGCGCGCTCCGGTGACGAGGCCACGATTGGCCAGCTCCACACGTTGACCGCCCTCCGGGATTCCTGCGCATCCCGGTCGGAATCGCCGATACCGGCCGGATCGCTGCCAAACAGCGAGCGCCGGTACACCGCGATCCGGCCCTGTGTCGGCAGCCGTTTCAGCCAGGCGGGCACGTCCCCATAGAAGTGGACGCGCCGCGAACCGCCGAGTTTGAGATAGTGGCCATAGCCCGCCAGTTCGAGCGCACTCTCGCCGCCGAGATGTACGTCATGCTCCAGGATCCGTTGCAGCGACAACAGCACACTCTCCCACGATACCTCCGAAGCACGCTCAACGCCCTCCGGCAAGGGACGCCGGTAGACCCCCCGTATCACCCGCTCCAGCCACCCGCGCGAAACGTATCGGTGGATGGACTTGGATTCGATGCCATGAGCCTTCAACCACCCGCTGTCAACCAGGAACCCCGGTGGAACCTTGTCCAGAAATGGCTTTAGCCTTGACACTCTAAAATGGCTCATAGCCATTTAATACTACCTAATTCAAAATCACAGCCCCAAGAATTTTAATGGTAGAGAAAAAACATGGCTAATAGCCTTTTATTATATGGCAATATGAAAGCGCTACTTTACACACGCGTGATGACCTTCTTCATAACTTTTCTTCTTCGTTCTCGGACCGCCATTCCAGAAGTAGTCTGCGCAGCTCATCCTTGGGCGGAAGTTCCAGCTTGTAGCGACTCGCGAAGATACGCTCGTTGCCCTTATCGAGTACGTACTCGACGACGGCGTCATTTTTGTCGGTGCAGAGGATCAAGCCGATCGTCGGGTTGTCGTCCAGAGTGCATACTTCACGATCAATATAGTGAACGTACATCTGCATCTGGCCGATGTCGCCATGAGTGAGCTTTTCTGTTTTCAAGTCGATGATCACATAGCACTTGAGGCGCACGTGATAGAAGACCAGGTCCGCATAGAAATGGTCTCCATCCAGCGTGAGACGTTTCTGTCGGGCGACGAAGGCAAATCCAGCCCCTAGTTCCAGCAGAAACTCCTGCATGTGGGTCGTAAGGGCCGCCTCCAGATCGCTTTCGAGCAACCTATGCGATTCAGGAAGTCCGAGAAACTCCAAGGCATAAGGGTCTTTGATGATGTCTATAGGGTGTTCGGTCGCCTGTCCGTCATTGGCTAGTTGCAGCACACTGTCCTTGTCGCGGCTCTTGAGCAAGCGTTCAAAGAGCACGGTGTTGATTTGTCGTTCAAGCTGCCGCTTGTTCCAGTGGTTACGGGCGGCTTCCTGTTCATAGAACTGCCGCGCTTGTTCGTTCTTGACGCGCATCAGGGCGCGATAGTGCGACCAGCTCAGGTGGGGATTAAAGCCTGTTGGGGATTCAATTCCCGCTGTACGCTGTATTGGTGTCAATTCTCCGTCTTGTGGGTGGAGGTGTCCGGTCTTGCTCAATTCTCTTCCCGTCGGGGAGAGAATCTCTTGCTGACTGAATTCTCTCCCCGACGGGGAGAGAATTTTCGCAGTGCGGTCAATGTACGTTTGGTAGAACTTTCGCATGTTCCATAAGGACACGGTGGAATAGCCCCTGCCATAGCGTCGCGTCAGCCGCCTTGACAAGTCCTCAATAACGGCCTTGCCGTAGCCGGCTCGTTTCTGCCCCTTTTGCTCTTCCTCAACGATTTCGCGCCCGATCAGCCAATACGCGACTACCATTGCGCTGTTGACCGTTGTGGTGACATGACTGCGTGCTTCTTCGAGAATGTCGACAATCCGACCGAATAGCGCAGCATCGTCCAGATCCGGGGTGTTCGGGGTCTTCTCCTTAACTTTGCCGAGCATGCGTGACTCCATATGACGCTTCGTGGATGAAGCGGGCGGGGAATGCGGCGGTGGCGGCACGATTGGTCAGATCGCGCAGGATTCGAATCACCGTCGGATAGGCAAGTAACATTCCCTCGCTGAAATCCTCGACCAGGTCCACGCCGTACCGCGCCCGAACTTCAGTTACGGAATATCGTGGCTGAACGTTCCGCTTCGAGGGACGACCGTATGGGATTCGGGCAGAGTTTCCAATTTGTAAATCTTGTCGAAAATGCCGGCATGCCGCTTTGAGGCGTAATCAATTTTTGCCGCTTTCAGGCAGTAATGCGCCCTTCAGATGTTGTCTTCAGCAAAGGGAGTAATAACGACCCGGAAGCGCTTCATGCCTATCCGTTGACCGTCAGGACGACAGGTCTTCCGAGGCTACGGTGGCGACCCACAAGAGCGAGGGCGCGTGCGGACAGCCCTTTCGGGCGTCGTGGGCGCGGCGCGGGGCCATGGATGGCCAGGAGCGCCGCAACCCGATCCGAAGCCCGCCAGGGATGGCGGGCGTAGGTTTAGCCCGAAAGGGCTGTCCGCACGCGCCCTCGCGCCCCCGACCAAACCAAACAACAGCGCCCGACCAACCGCCCCTCAGTCCACCTGATCTTCCCAATCAACGACGCAGTTATACGGCGGCATCTCTCTACCGGGCGCCCAGAATCGATTGTCTTCAACCGTGAACGGTCGAGTGAACATGACCGGGTCAAAGACCGTCAACGAATACTCCAGATCGTTCCCGTCTTCCGATGGCGTGAATCGCTCCAGAATAATGGCTTGGTCCGACTGCGGAAGACCGAACTCTGACCAATAGGGAAAGTCCAGATGCGTCGTCGTGACCACCAGCGTCTCGTCCGCCCAGCGCCCCGTCGAGTAGCCCACAGGCGAAGGTTCCGGCTCCGGCCTCGTTGCCGTATCCATGTAAATGGTCCGCCGGCCGTTGTATTCCAATGACTCGAACGTGATTCGGTCGCCCTCGTCCGCTATCCGTATCGGGACCGGGTCAAACATGTAATCCGGCATCCCCTGCCTGCATTCCGATACCTCCGCGTTGTCCTCTATCGGATCGTAGAGCGCGTTGACTTCGCGCCCGCGGTCGTTCAGCCAATCCCTGGAATCGGCCAGGGCGTCCTGCTCGGGCCCTCTGCCCGGCGTCTTCGTCCAGGTGCGAAAAATGCTGTGCGCCGTGCGCCTTTCCTCCGCCTCCAGTGCGGGATCGACCGCCGGACCCGTTTGCGTGACCGTCTCGTTCGACCAGCGAAGTTCGCGGTTGCCCTGCACGAACTCCACGCCGCTCGGCAACAGCACGTTGATCGTGCCGATGGAATTCGTCCCCCGTCTGGACACAAAACCGGCCACTCGGACCCGCCCGATGAAATCTTCCTCGGCAAGCCCTCTCTGGTCCATGCCCCTGGGGCCGGGTCCCATCTCGACCTCCCACACGGCCTCCTCGCCGGCATCGTCCACCACGGTCAACCTGCCCCGGACGTGCGGGTTGCGCCACAGGACTTCGGTCATTTCGCCTTCGAGTTCAATGAGATTGTCGGCGTGATACAGAACGGGATTCGTGACTGCACCGTGATGCGCCAGCAACACGGGAGAAACCAGCGCCGAAACCAGGCAGAAGAGTTTATTGACCGTTCTAATCATTTTTTCGACCCTCAATAGACCGTTGCCAGGGGCTTGTATGGAAGTACCCTTTTCCCATTACGTCAGCGCTCCGTCCGCCGGGGCGAAGACTGCTAGCCGTCCCAATCGGCAGCGCAGTTGAACGGCGGAATCTCTATTCCCGGGGCCCACCGCCGCCCATGCTCAAGCGTAATGGGCGCCGTGTACATGATGGGGTCCGTCGCCGTCAGCGAATAGCTCAACACCGTATCGTTTTCCGAGAGCTCGAAACGCTCCAGGTACTCCACCTGGTCCGACTGCGGCGTGCCGTACGGATCGAGGTACGGCCAGTCCAGGTTCGTCGTGGTGACCACGAGCGTACTGCCCTCCCACCGACCGACCGAGAAACCGAGCACCGAGCGTTCCTGCCCGGGCTCCGCATCTTCGCCGAGATGGATCGTTCGGCGAATGTCGTACTCCTCGAGAATGATGGTGATGCGATCGCCCCCGTCGACCACCTCCATTGGATTGGGATCGAACATGGTTGCCGCCACGCCCGATTCGCAGGCCAGTTCCGGGTTGTCTCTGGGCGGGTCGAATTCGGCGGCGAGCTCGCGTCCGCGCTCCGTCAGCAGGTGCGCGTAGGTTTCGGCCTGCGGGCGAGGTCCGAGCCGCCGGCTCCACATCCGGAAGATGCCGTTCGCCGTTTCCCGCTCTGCTGCGGCCCTGACGGGATCCGGTTCCTGCAGCACGATCCTGACGCCCGTGTCCGACCATCGCGGTTCCCTGTTATTCGCATGGTACTCCCGGCCGCCGGGCAGCAGGAGGTTTACCACTCCGAGCGATTCCGGATTTCGTCTGGATCTGAATCCTGCCACCCTTACCTGCCCGAGCAGGTCTTCTTCGGCAATGCCCATGCGCCCGAACTCCACCGGCCCGGGCTGCGTTTCGATTTCCCACACCGTCTCATCACCGTTCTCGTCCACGACGCTCAGATGAGCCCGTGCATGCGGATTTCGCCACAGGACCTCGGTGATCTCGCCTTCGAGTACGATCAGTTCGTCGGAATCGTAAAGCGCGCTGTTCGCCAGACTGCCGTGGTGGGCGTGAACCCATGATGAAAAAACCAGGGGGAGCCAAAAAACTGTCGCCCCCGCAGATTTCAGCAAGTTCGGCATGACACATTCTCCATATTATTCGCAGCAGACGCCGAACGGAGAGATTAGCATCAGTCCTCGTCGACGTCCTCCCTGAGCCCCCACCACGCCAGGCCGCCGTAAATCATCAGCCCGACAGCGACCACCGCAAACGGCAGCGGCGGCAGCCAGAGCGGCACGTCGCCGATGCTCTGATAGGGACCGATAAAGCCCGCCGCGAGCGCACCCACGACCAGCCCGATGACGATGCCGAACGCCAGCTTCGGCTGACTGCGCCACGTCAGCCCCCACAGAAGGAGAAAGACGACAAAGGCGGTCATGGTCCAGAACATCGCGGTCTCCGTGTCTTGGCGAGGCCAGTCTTCAGTGTTCTGGCGAGGCCGGTCTTCAGTCGGATTACCCCGGCCCGCCTCAGTGGGCCTCGCCCGGATGGCTCGGCACGAAATTCGTCTCGCCGAAAAAGTCCAGCCGCGTCAGCAACGTATAGTCGCCCTCCAGCGCGAAGAAGCCGATCGCAAACAGCAACAGGACCGGGGGTCCGAGAATCGCGTAGATGAGCGCGATGCGCTCCCACGCCATGTGCATGAAGACCGCAATGATGAAACCCGCCTTGGCCATCATGAAGATGAGGATCAGCGACCAGCGCAGATAACCCTGCAGGCCGATGTAGTCCACCATGTAGGAGAACGCGCTGAGCACGAACAGCAGCACCCAGACCCAGAGGTAGATGGACAGGGGGTGCTGTTGATGTCCTTCGGTTGCCGTTGCCATTATCAGTTTCCCGTCCCGTGTCTCCGATCAATTCCTTCAAGTGTCCCGTCCGGCGGATTTGCCCCGCGTCAGGACTCCGCCACGCCACCCCGGTTCAAAACCCCTCACCACAGGTAGAAGAAGGCGAAGATGAAGACCCACACCAGGTCGACGAAGTGCCAGTACAGGCCGGCGATCTCGACCACTTCGTAGTTTCCCGATGCCTCGTAGTCGCCCCTGAGCACCTTCAGCGCGATCACCGCCAGGTAGATCACGCCGCAGGACACGTGGAAGCCATGGAAGCCGGTGATCATGAAGAACGTCGAACCGAACTGTGCCGCGCCCATCGGGTTGCCCCAGGGCCGCACTCCCTCGTCGACGATGAGCTTCATCCACTCGAACGCCTGCATGCCGACGAACGTGGCGCCGAAGGCGGCGGTGATGAACATCAGCGCGGCGGTCTTCGCCCGGTCCCCGCGGTAACCGTAGTTCACCGCCAGCGCCATGGTGCCGCTGCTGGTGATGAGAATGAACGTCATGATCGCGATCAGGATCAGGGGGATGGGGTCGCCGCCGAAACTGAGCGCAAAGACCTCGCTGGGATTGGGCCACGGCACCCGCGTGGACATGCGCACGTTCATGTAGGACGTCAGGAATAGCGAGAAGATGAACGTGTCGCTGAGGAGGAAGATCCACATCATGGCCTTCCCCCACGGGACGTGGAAGGTCTGCCTGTCGGCGGTCCAGTCGCGGGCGAAGCCGCTGAAGCCCTGTGGCAGGGCGGCTGCGCCGTCGGTATCGGTCATCTCGGAAGCCATCGTTTCAATCGTTTCAATCGCTCAGGTGGACAGCAGCAGGCCGAACAGGATCAGCCAGACCAGCAACAGGTAATGCCAGTACACCGAGCACAGGGTGACGGACAGGCGTACCCCGGCGACCTCGGTGACCGGGCGCGATTCCAGGCCCTTCCATACCGCGTTGGACGCCCGCGCCCAGAACCACAGCCCGCCCGCCAGGTGCAGTCCGTGAAGCGCCGTCAGGATGTAGAAGAACGCATCGGCGGGATTCGTGGCCAGGTAGTAGCCGCCCGAGATCAACTGGCGCCAGACCAGCAACTGGCCGCCGAGAAAGGCGAACGTCAGGATGCCCGCAGCCGTGAGATTGGGCTTCAGTCCGTCCAGGTCTTCCCGCGCCACCGCGGTGCGTGCGCGTTGCAGCGCGACGCTGGCCAGTATCAGCAGCCCCGTATTGACCCACAACAGCCCCGGGTCGGGCATCGGACGCCAGTCCGGGAACTGGGAGCGCATGTTGTAGACGATGGCGAAGAGGCCGAACAGGCTGGTGACCACGGCCAGGAAAACCCACAGGCCGACCCGCTGCGGCGCGGCGTTGACGGCGCCGCCCTCCTCGATCACGCCCTGTTCCAGCCAGGGCTTGGTCTTCAGGCGCTGCAGCAGGAACAGCCATACCAGGATGGCTCCGCCCAGGGCCGCAAAGAGTACGGAAATGTTCATCAGTGATGGACACCGTGGTCGCGCCCGGCCGCCACGCCGGCATGGGGCGGCTCGGTTTGCGGGATAAAGTCTTCCTTCTCCCCCGGCACGCTGTAGTCGTAGGGCCAGCGGTGCACCTCGGGAAGGTTGGGACCCCAGTTGCCGTGTTTGGGCGGCGTGTTCGGCGTCAACCACTCCAGCGTGGTGGCCCGCCAGGGGTTCGGATCGGCCTTCGGACCCTTCCACAGGCTCCAGATCACGTTGACGAAGAACACGATCTGCACCGCGGCCACGATCAGCGCCGCGATGGTGATGCCCGAGTTGAGCGTCTGCGCCGATGCGGGGATGAAATCCGTGTCGCCGTAGGCGTAGTAGCGGCGCGGCACGCCGAGGATGCCCAGGTAGTGCATGGGCAGATAGATGGAGTAGGTCCCCAGCAGCGTCAGCCAGAAATGCACCTTGCCCAGGGTCTCGTTGAACATCCGCCCGGTGATCTTCGGGAACCAGTGATAGATCGCGGCAAACACCACCAGCACCGGGGAGACGCCCATGACCATGTGGAAGTGACCGACCACGAAATAGGTGTCGGACAGCGGCAGGTCCACGGTGACGTTGCCGAGGAACAGCCCGGTCAGCCCGCCATGGATGAACGTGAAGATGAAGCCGATGGCAAACAGCATGGGCACCCTGAGGTGGATGTCGCCCCGCCACAGGGTCAGGATCCAGTTGTAGACCTTCAGCGCCGTGGGCACCGCGATGATCAGGGTGGTGGTGGCGAAGAAGAACCCGAAATAGGGGTTCATGCCGCTGACGTACATGTGGTGCGCCCAGACCACGAAGCTGAGCGCGCCGATGAGCACGATCGCCCAGACCATCATCCGGTAGCCGAAGATGTTCTTGCGCGCATGCACGCTCAGCACGTCGGAGACGATCCCGAAGGCCGGCAGCGCGACGATGTAGACCTCCGGGTGCCCGAAGAACCAGAACAGGTGCTGGAACAGGATGGGGCTGCCGCCGCCGTATTCCAGTTCCCGGCCCAGGGACAGCATCTCGGGCATGAAGAAGCTGGTGCCGACGACCCGGTCGAGCGTCATCATGACAGCCGCCACCAGCAGGGCCGGAAACGCCAGCAGACCCAGGATGGTGGCGACGAAGATGCCCCACACTGCCAGCGGCATGCGCATCAGGGTCATGCCGCGCGTGCGCGCCTGCAGCACCGTGGTGACGTAGTTCAGGCCGCCCATGGTGAACGCGACGATGAAGATAGCCAGCGAGACGAGCATCAGCACGATGCCCCCGCCGATGCCCGGGGTGCCCTCGCTGATCGCCTGCGGCGGGTAGAGCGTCCAGCCGGCGCCGGTGGGCCCGCCGGGCACGAAGAAACTGCCCAGCAGCACGATGACGCTCAGCAGGTAGACCCAGAAGCTGAGCATGTTCATGTAGGGGAAGACCATGTCCCGGGCGCCGCACATGAGCGGAATCAGGTAGTTGCCGAATCCGCCCAGGAACAGGGCGGTCAACAGGTAGATGACCATGATCATGCCGTGCATGGTCACGTACTGGTAGTACTGGTTGGGATCCACCAGGTTGAACGTGTCGGGAAAACCCAGTTGCAGCCGGAACAGCAGCGACAGCGCCAGCGCCACTACGCCGACGAAAATGGCGGTGATCGCATACTGGATCGCGATCACCTTGTGATCCTGGCTCCAGATGTACTTCGTGATGAAGGTGTCGGGATCGTGAAGGTGTTGATCGCGGTCGGCGATTGCAACGTACGCCATCAGTTGGTTCCCCCGCTCAAGGTATTCAGGTAGGCGACCACGTCGTCGACGTGATCGTCGGTGGGCAGGATGTCCGCCATCAGCATCATCTGGTCGCCGTACAGGTCGCCGGGATGGGCGCCGCGGACACCGTCGCGGAAGTTCCGCAACTGCGCTACCAGGTACCAGTCGTTCTGGCCGGCCAGCGCCGGGGCGTTGACGGCCCAGATGCCTTCGCCGTTGGCGCCGTGGCATGCCGCGCAACTGCCGTAGATCCGTTCGCCGCGAGCCACGTCGCCGAATATGGTCTCCTCCGCCGGCTGCGGCGGCATGGATGCGATGTAGGCGGATACGTTGAGGATCGACTCATCGTCCGGGATCACGGCCATGACCGGCCGCATGTTGGCGCCGACTGCATCCTCGGGATGGGTTCCACGGACACCGTCCCTGTAGTAGCGCAGTTGGCGGGCCGTATATTCCACATCCATTCCGGCGATGGCAGGCGCGTCCAGGCTCAGGATGCCCTGCCCGTCCCGGCCGTGGCAGGCGCTGCAATATGCGTAGCTTGCCTGGCCGAGCGCTGCGTCGCCCTGGCCGCGTTCCATGGTCTCCGCGTACGTGGGATGGCTGTCCAGCCAGGCCTCGAAGTCGGCGCGTTCGTCGACCACCACGCGTCCCCTCATGGTGTGGTGAGCGAAACCGCACAGTTCCTCGCAGAGGATCTCGTACTCCCCCACGACGGTGGGCGTAAACCAGGCGTAGGAGACATGGCCGGGCACCAGGTCCATCTTCACCCGGAACTGCGGCACCGCAAAGTTGTGGAGCACGTCCTTTGATCGCAGCCAGGCCTGCATGGGCTGATCCACCGGCAGGTGCACGATGGGGCTCGCAATGAGGATGTCGTCCCGGCCGACAGGATCGTCGGGGTCCATGCCGAACGGGTTTTCGGGCGACGTGTGCCGGATGCCGACGTTGCCGAATTCCCCGTCCTCGCCGGGAAAGCGGTAGCTCCAGTGCCATTGCTGGCCCACGGCCTCGAATTCCGCGGCTTCCTCCGGGACGTTGACGAACTGCCCCCAGACCACCAGTCCCGGCGCCAGCATGACCGCCACGCCGATACTCGTGCCCACCGTGAGCCAGGTCTCCAGCTTCGCGTTCTCCGGATCGTAGTCGGCCCTGTGACCGGCGCGGTGCCGGTAGCGAACCACGCACCAGGCCATGAACAGGTTCGCGACCACGAAAATCAGTCCCGTCACGATGAACGTCACGTTCACGGTGAGATCGATCAGCCCCCAGTTCGAAGCGAGTGGGGTGAAGTACCACGGACTCAGGAAGTGGAAGGCCAGCGAGGCCAACACAAGCAATACCAAAGCGACTGCCAACAGCATAAGATCTCGGAGCCTTTTCTGGCCTTGCCCGGCGCCCGTGCGCCGGACGCGCGGTTACCGGCCTATTCGATAATGAATTTCCCGTTCATGAGCACGTAATGGCCGGGAAATGAACAGAAATACGTATAGTCGCCGCCGGCTTCGAGACCGGCGAGGCTGAATGTCACGGACGTTTCCTCCCCCCCTCCGATCATTCGGGTGGTGGCAAGGACACGGGGGTCGCCTTCGGGCAAATATTCGGGCGGACCGGCCATTGCGGCAACCGTGGCCAGAGGCATGTAATCGGCCGTCGTGGTCAGCACCCAGTTGTGGCCCATGACGTTTGCGGCCAGTTGACCGGTGTGAATCAGGTCGATCGTCACCTCTTCGCACGCGGCGCTGACGCGAATCTCCGCCATGTTCCACTGGATGAGGTCGTTGCCTTCAATGACCTGTGTACACTCCTGGCCCTGCGCCGTACCGCAGAACGCCAGACCCAACAGGGCCGCTGCCGCAAGATATCTGTTCATCGGATCGTACTCCTGGCCTGGTTGCCCGCAGTTTTCGGCGGATGGCAGGACGGTGTTTCAACCTGTTTCGACCGCCGGTCCGCAGGTACGGTTCCCCGGATTCCCGAACCTCGGATTTCGGGCGCGAATATTACCAGAATCGCCGCCAGCGGGTAACGGAGATTCTACGCTGTTTTCGTTCCGGACAAGTAAGATATCCGACCTGAATCCTGCAACGAGGACCATGACTCCGTGATCGGATTGCTGCAACGGGTGAGCCGCGCCAGCGTGGAGGTGGAGGGACGGATCATCGCCGAGATCGGCGCCGGGCTGCTGGTCTTCGTCGCCGTGGAGACCGGCGACACCGAGGCCCAGGCCAGGCGGCTGATGGAGCGCCTGCTGGCTTACCGCATCTTCGAAGACGATGGGGGACGAATCAACCTCGATGTGCGCCAGGCGGGCGGCAGCCTGCTGCTGGTGCCGCAGTTCACGCTGGCCGCCGATACCCGCAAGGGCAACCGGCCGGGATTCTCGAAAGCTGCCCCGCCGGCGCTGGGCCGCAAGCTGTTCGACTACATGGCGAAGCTGGGCGGCGACGCCCCGGTTCCCGTGGCGACAGGAAGGTTCGGCGCGACGATGCGCATCGACCTTTGCAACGAGGGCCCGATGACCTTCTGGCTGAGGGTTCCGCCCGCAAATTGATCGTTTGCCGTATTGGCTCCCGCGGCCGGGTTGGCAGGGGTCGAGGGCAGGGAACGAGCCGGCAAAGATAACCTGCGGCCGGCTTTAGCGTATTATTGGCGTATCGGCCAGGTATTGGAGCGAAACGATGGGATTGGGTGGCATCAGCCTCTGGCAGCTGTTGATCGTACTGCTGATAGTCGTGTTGATATTCGGTACCAAGCGCCTGAAGACCCTGGGCGGCGACCTGGGCGGCGCACTGAAGAGCTTCCGCAGCGCAATGGACAGCGACGAGGAACCGGACGGCGAATCCGCCGAAAATCCTCGCCTGGCGACCGCCGAGCCGGACGCCGAATTCGCCGAGCAACGCACAGAGAGCCAAAGCAGCAGCACCTGAGTACCGACGTCGTTCGGTTCCGTACGGGCTCAAGCGTCCCGAGAGAATTTTGGCGAGAGCGTTGAAGTCGGCGTGGGAGGGGGAGCGCTGATGCGCCGAGCCGCGTTTGCACTGGCGATCGCGATCCCGTTTTTCGTGCCGCAAGGCTCTGCGCAGGAAATCCCGCGCATGACCGACGGCCGGCCGGATCTCAGGGGCATCTGGCAGGCGCTCAACACGGCCGACTGGGATATCCAGGACCATTCCGCCGAACTCGGCGTGCCGGCCGGGCAGGGTGTCGTGGTGGGGAACGAACTGCCCTATCTGCCGGAGGCCCTGACCCGGCGCCAGGAGAACTACGAGAACCGGCTCACCGAAGACCCGGTGGCGAAGTGCTTCATGCCCGGTGTACCGCGCGTCACCTACCTGCCCTACCCGTTCCAGATCGTTCAGACGCCGGACCAGGTCACGATCCTCTACGAGTACGCGCACGTATTCCGCAACATCTACATCGGCAGCGAGCATCCGACCGGGCCCATCCAGTGGTGGATGGGCGACTCACGCGCGCACTGGGAGGGCGACACGCTGGTGGTGGATGTCATTCATTTCACGGACCGGACCTGGTTCGACCGGTCGGGAAACTTCCACAGCGAGGATCTGCACGTGGTCGAGCGCTACACGCTCACGGGACCCGATCACATGTCGTACGAGGCGACCATCGAGGATCCGCAGGTGTTCTCCAGGCCCTGGACCATGCGCATGCCCCTGTACCGCCGCCAGGAAAGCAACATGCAGATACTGGAGTACGAGTGCGGCGCGTACATCGAGGCGGCCCGCGACGCGGAGTAATCGCGCCGCCGGGCGTTCCCGCCGGGCAGTCAGTAATCGAGCGGCGCGCCCCGCATCGGGTTCACGCCGTTGTGGAAGTTGCCCTGGTCGCGCACCGTGCGCGCCACGCCGTTTTCGTCGTAGTGAACCCACACGAGGCCATGCGCATCGCCGTTTCCGGGCATGTCGATCTTCGTCATCAGCTCCCGGGATTCGGCGTCGTAGACGTAGAGCCGCCCCTCGGCGTTGCTCGTCGCCCACATTTCCCGGCCGTTGGGCGCCAGCAGCACATGGTCGACCATGTACCCGCCATAAAGCGTTTCCAGGTGCTGTCCGGACGCGGAATCGATGACCGTCAGCGTTCTGCCGAAGTGGCCCGCGGCTTCGCCCTTGTCGGCAATCCACAGTTCGGTTTCGTCGGCGTTGAGCGCGCCGCCGTAAGGACCGATCCCCGTGCCGTTCGTCCACACGACCTCGCCCGTGTCGATGTCCATCTTGGCCACGTTGGACAGGGTGTTGATGACGTAGATGTTTTCCCTGGAAGAATCGACCAGCGCCCAGTTGGGGCGGTACCCCGGAATCGGGAACTCGGCCTCGACTTCCCAGGTGTCCGGATTGATCTTCGCGATCCAGTACGGGCGCATCGCCATGAGCCGGCCCTGGTACATGCTGACCGCGCCGAACATTCCGGTCCCCCGGCCGGGCGCATAGCCTGCCGGCTCCATGAGCGCGTAGATGTACTCGTAGTCCGGATCGGTCCACACCGTGTAGGCGAAGCCGCCCAGATCGACATCCAGAATTCCACCGACGATCTCGTCCGAATCGGGGTCCAGCAGCATCAGGGCGAGCCCGCCCTGGTCCCGGCCGAACATGTCCAGAAGCACGTAATCGCGGAAGACCTGGCCGTGGTGCAGACGGCCGCCGATATCCAGTTGCACGATGGGCTGCAGCGTCACCGCGTCCACCTTGATCAGGGTCGCGGAGGTGGCGAGTCTGTTCAACCCGACAGGCCGGGCCGAATCGACAGGAACCGCCTCGTCCGGCGGACGCGGCCCGACGATGTAGACAAAGCGGCCGTCCGGCGACATCACCGTCGTGTGAACGGCGCCGCGCAACGACTCGGGCAGCATGTAGCTGGCAATCACCTCGTGGGTCTCGGCGTCGCCGACCACGACCGCGCTGCTCGCCGGCAACCGGTAACCCTCGAACAGGACAGCCGGCCGGCTTGCGGCCCCGATGTTCTCGTAGAAATAGGTCCTGCCCGGCTCCGGCGTGAATTTCGGCTCGCCCGGATCGTAGGTCGCCAGCACCTGGACGTCGTAGTGGCTCAGCAGGCTGCCTTCCTGCGAGCGGCGCGTCCAGGTCGCCTGCAGGGACTCGAACGTCTCGATGGCTTCGATCTGCAGATCGCGCTCCGTCTTGACGAACTGGATTTCCGAACCCCGGTTGGCCCGGACCGTCTCCAGATTGCCGAGCCACGTTTGCCGCAACTCCGGCTCAAGCGGCAGGTCGGCGAGGGTGCGAACGTACATGGAAATCGCAACGAGATCGTCGTCGGAGGGATCCATCTGGCTGACGATGACCCCCATGACGGGATTGTTTTCCAGTTGATCGAAAATGTCGACCGGCGTCGGGCCGAACAGCAGGCTGGGTCCCACCAATCCCTCTCCCGTTGCGGCGTGGCACAGGTGGCAGCCGATATCGGCGTGGAAGAGTTCCCGCCCCCGGTCGACGAGATCGTTCATGTCCTGTGACCGGGCGCTGCCGGTTACCAGCATTACACCGGCCAGAAGCGCGAGTGACCTTTCATGCATCGGGATGCTTCCTTGTGGTCAGATGATCCTGTGCATGTGACGGGACAGGCTGTCTCCGGCAGGATCGACGGGAAACAATCGCCTCACATTGTGCAGGTAGATGAAGCCTTCTCTTCGGTGTTCGGCGGCGCGCAGGTACAGGGTATTCTCACGATAGCGGGTATGGCGGCTGGGGTCGACCGCCACGAGAATCCGGTCGCCAGGGATGAACGTATCGTGATCGAAGCCGAGATCGATGAGTTCCCGCCGGTTGTCCATCTCGAGCGTCCACGTTTGCCCGATTTCGATTCCGTCAATCGCCTGCCCGTCCGGGATGTCCGTAATCTCGACGAACATGAGTGGATGCGGATAGATCAGCTCGAAATTCCTTACTTCCACCTCGGCAGTGAATCGTCTCAGGTCATCGTAGACCCCAATGACGTTGTGGTGCCCCAGGGCGGAAACGGCCCATAGCATGATGACCGTGTGTGCGAACAGCCGAACCATCTGCATGCGACCAACACCCCGTACGCCAGCCCGAAAGTGCAGCCTACCATGCCGGCAATGGTTTGAGCGTCAACCCGGCGGGGACACGGGCCCCGGTCAGGCGCGCTCAGATACTCGAATACGAATGTGGCGCGTATCTCGAGGCGGCCCGCGACGCGGAGTAATTGCGCCGCAGAGAGATAAGCCAGGCAACCAGTAATCGGGCGCAGCGCCCCGCCCGGAATTTCACCGGCGGCCTGGTTCGTTTCGGAATCCAGTACATGGGCATCCTATGCGCAGTTTTTCTTGCGCATATAGTTGCAAATTGCGTATATAATTTGCGCATAGGCCGTTTATGTGGCGCAATTGCGCCTATACGCAATAATTCAGCTTCAATATGGCGCGATTAATTTCGGAACAACGACTGCAGGACATCCTTCGGGCGGTGCAGCAGCATCCCGATGGAGTGACCGCACGGCAGCTATTGGAGTCGTTGGGGGACAATCTCCCGCTCAGAACGTTGCAGTACCGGATAAAGACGCTGGTCGACGACGGGCGACTGATCATGGAGGGATCGGGACGTTGGGCACGCTACCGGGCGCCGAAGGCGATTGTTGCGTCGGCCGGTCCAATTGCCGGCGAAGGTTCCCTGGGCGGTGCGAGAGGGTACGTGCTCCCACCGCTCTCGGACGGCGGCGCCCGGATTCGCGAATACGTCCGCCAGCCGATTCAGGCCCGTCAACCGGTGGGTTACGACGGCGACTTCCTCGATTCGTACCGGCCAAACGAGACTTTCTATCTTTCGCCGGACGAACGTACGCGGCTCCGGGAGATCGGTACGACCGAATCGATCCAACAACCCGCCGGCACGTATGCCAGACAAGTGTTGAACAGACTCCTGATTCCCCTGTCGTGGAATTCGAGCCGCCTGGAAGGCAACACCTACTCGCTGCTCGAAACCCATCGCCTCATCCGAGCCGGCGAAGAGGCGGAGGGGAAGGACCGTCTGGACGCACAGATGATCCTCAACCACAAGGACGCCATCGAGCTACTTGTGGAGTACGCGGACGATATAGGTTTCAACCACTACACGCTCTTCAACCTTCACGCGGCGCTGGCGGACGGATTGCTTCCCGATCCCGAGGCGGCCGGGCGGCTGAGACTGCCAGGCGTTGGCATCGGGGGGTCGGTTTATCACCCGCTTGCGATTCCGCAACGGGTCGAAGAGCGCTTCGACCAGGTTCTCGCCACCGCTTCAGGCATTGAGGACCCGTTCGAACAGGCTTTTTTTGCGATGGTTCATCTTCCCTACCTGCAACCGTTCGAAGACGTCAACAAGCGCGTGTCCAGGCTTGCTGCAAACATTCCGTTGATCAAGGCCAATCTGTCGCCGCTTTCGTTCGACGATGTGCCCCGCAAGAACTACACGGAAGCCATCTTGGGCGTCTATGAGCTAAACCGCACCGAGCTGCTCCGGGATGTATTTCTCTGGGCGTACGAACGCTCTGCCGCGCGCTATGGCGTTGTGCGTCAGACGCTGGGAGAGCCCGACCCGTTTCGGATGCGGCACCGGGCAGCGCTGCGCGATCTCATCGGCGCGGTCATCCGCGGGCGCATGGGCAAGAGGCAGGCCGGCGCCCATGTCCGCGACTGGTCGGCCAGGAACATCGGCGAGTCCGGACGCGAGAAATTTCGCCGGATCGCCGAGCAGGAACTCCTCAGCCTGCATCCCGGCAACTTTGCCCGCTACCGGGTCACTCCCGGCGAGTTCGACGCATGGCAGACAGAATGGAACGAGTGACCGGCGGAACCGCTTTCATGTGCGACGGCCCGATACACTTGCTCGTACCCGATAAAGTGAACGCCTGCCTGGAAGTCCAGGCTACCACGGCCGTCAGGGTTGACGATCCCGCCACCTGCGCCCACGCACACAAGTGCAGGCATAATTACACCCATGAACACGAACAGGGTTATCGACGCGCGGCAGGCTCGGGCGCTCGTTGCAGGCGAGTTCAACGACTCGATCGTCCCGACGCTCGTCGACTACATCAGGATTCCGAACAAGTCGCCGGACTTCGACCCCGACTGGGCGAGCAACGGTCACATGCACGAAGCGATGGATCTCATCGTCGAGTGGTGCCGGGAACATCCGGTAAAGGGCATGGAACTCGAGGTGGTCGAGCTTCCGGGTCGAACGCCGCTACTCTTCATCGAGATACCGGGCGGGATCGACGATACGGTCCTCCTCTACGGCCACATGGACAAGCAGCCCGAGATGACCGGCTGGAACGAGGGGCTCGGTCCCTGGACACCGGTTCTGCGCGGCGACAGGCTCTACGGGCGCGGCGGCGCCGACGACGGCTACTCGACGTTCTCGTCGCTCCTGGCGCTGCGGATATTGCAGGAACAGGGGATACCGCATGCGCGCTGCGTCGTGATCATCGAGGGCAGCGAGGAAAGCGGCAGTCCCGACCTGCCCTTCTACATCGATCATCTGCGCGGCCGGATCGGCGAACCGAGCCTCGTCGTTTGCCTGGACTCCGGCGCCGGAAACTACGATCAGCTCTGGTGCACGACGTCGCTGCGCGGCATGGTCACCGGCAATCTGCACGTCGACGTGATCCGGGAAGGCGTCCATTCGGGCGACGCGGGCGGCGTCGTCCCGTCGAGCTTTCGAGTGCTGCGCATGCTGCTGTCGCGGCTCGAGAACGAGACGGACGGCAGGATTCTGCCGCACTGGCTGCATGCGGAAATTCCAGGGCAACGCGTCGAGCAGGCGCGGGCCGCCACCGAAGTCATCGGCGACCGGCTCTGGGCACGTTTTCCGTGGCACGACGGCGTGCAGCCGATGACCGACGATCCGGTCGAGCTCGTGTTGAACCGCACCTGGCGCCCGGCGCTTGCGATTACGGGCGCAGGCGGCCTGCCGGACATCGGCAACGCCGGCAACACGCTGCGGCCCGGAACGTCGGTCCGAGTGAGCCTCAGGCTGCCGCCGGGCATTTCGGGAGAAGATGCCGCCGCGCAACTGACGGAGCTGCTGACGCGGGACCCGCCGCACGGCGCCCGGGTCCGCTTCGAGGCAGTGGGAAACGAAGGCTGGAACGCACCGCCGCTCGCAGCCTGGCTCGAAGCGGCGCTGCTCGAATCGTCACAGACCTATTTCGGCAAACCCTCCATGTACATGGGCGAAGGCGGAACGATTCCGTTCATGGCGATGCTCGGCGCAGAGTTTCCGAACGCTCAATTCCTGGTGACGGGCGTACTCGGCCCGGAGTCCAATGCCCACGGGCCAAACGAGTTCCTGCATATCCCGACAGCGCAGAAGCTGACCTGCTGCGTCGCCGAAACGCTCCGGCAGCATGCTCTTCGCGATGGAGACGGCGCCGGGACATTTTGACGATCAGCGCCAGGTACGCCTTGCGCCCGGTGCGGCAGGCCCGCACGCCGAAGATCGAGAGATTGCGGTCCCAAAATACGGTATCTTTGGGTCCGACAGGTCAACTGACTCGATCGCAGTCGGGTGAGAACCTGTCTGCGGGAGAGGATGACCATTCAATGTTTGACGTCGGCTTCTGGGAATTGCTGCTGATCTTCGGTATGGGGCTCATGATTCTGGGCCCGGAACGCATGCCGCGGGTGGCCGCCCAGGTCGGCCGCTGGATCGGCAAGGCCCAGCGAACCGCCAACCAGTTTCGCCGCAAGCTGCAGCGCGAACTGGAGCTGGAAGACCTGGTGCGCGACGGCATCGTGCCGCGGCATCGCCCGGCGGCGCGGCCGAAGACCACAACGAGAACGGGCAATACACCCACCACCGTTCCGGCCAACGCCAGCAAGTCCGACGCGGAAAAAGAGTCGGAGGCGTTGAAAGAGGCTACCGCGGCGGCGAGCGCAGCGCCGGAGTCGACTGAGCAGGCTTCGGGCGATACCCCCGAATCACAGCACAGTCAGCAGCCCGTGGGCGACCCGGACCCCGCCGCCGAACCGTCCCCGGCTCCGACCGGGGATGGCGACGCGCCCGAGGCCCGCGAGGCCGAATCGCCATGACCCCGCCCGAAACGCCGGGCGAGGAAGAACAACTCGCCGAGGGAACGCTTCTCTCCCACCTGGTCGAACTCCGGACCCGGCTGATTCGCGCCGCCGCGGCGGTGCTGGTTATTTTCATCGCGCTGGTACCCTTCGCCGAGCGTGTATTCACGCTCATCGCGACGCCTCTGATGGAGCGACTGCCCGAGGGCGCCACCATGATCGCCACCCAGGTGGCCTCGCCCTTCCTGACGCCGTTCAAGATGTGCCTGTTCGTCGCCGTGTTCCTTGCAATGCCCGTGGTGTTATACCAGGCATGGCAGTTCGTGGCGCCGGGGTTGTATCGCAAGGAAAAGCGCTTCGCCTTCCCGCTGCTGTTTGCGAGCATCGTGCTCTTCTACACGGGCGTGTCCTTCGCGTATTTCGTGGTCTTTCCGCTGATGTTTTCGTTCTTCGCAGCGGTATCGCCGGAAGGCGTGACCATGATGACCGACATCGCAGCGTACCTGGACTTCATCCTCACCATCTTTTTCGCGTTCGGCATAGCTTTCGAGGTTCCCATCGTGACCGTGATGCTGGTGTGGAGCGGACTGGTCTCCACCCAGACCCTCAAGAAGGCGCGGCCGTTCGTGTTTCTCGGAGCGTTCGTGGCCGGCATGCTGCTGACTCCGCCGGACGCCATCTCCCAGACGCTGCTCGCCGTTCCCGTCTACCTCTTGTATGAAAGCGGACTCATCCTTGCCCGGTTCCTGGTCACCCCGGGCGAGGCAGCCGAAGACCCTGAAAAAGCAGGAGAATCAGCAGGATGACACCTCCTTCAGCCCCATCGGCCGGCGCAGCCGTACTGCCCGGTCAACCCGAAGCCACGTGGGTAGGACACCCGCGCGGCCTCCTCACGCTCTTCATGACGGAGATGTGGGAGCGATTCAGCTACTACGGCATGAGGGCGCTGCTGGTGCTGTTCATGGTCGCGGCCATCCAGGACGGCGGCATGGGGTTGACCGACCAGACCGCCGTGGCGATCTACGGGCTGTATACCGCCGCGGTCTACCTGCTGTCCCTGCCCGGCGGCTGGATGGCCGACCGGCTGCTGGGCGCACAGCGCGCCATCTGGTACGGCGGCATCGTCATCATGAGCGGGCATTTCACGCTCGCCATTCCCGGAGTCCCCACGTTCTTCCTGGGACTGGTGCTGATTGCGCTCGGCACCGGTCTGCTCAAGCCGAACATCAGCGCGGTGGTCGGCGAGCTTTACCAGCCGGGCGACCCGCGGCGCGACGGTGGCTTCACGATCTACTACATGGGCATCAACGTGGGCGCGTTCATGGGACCGCTGGCCTGCGGCTGGCTGGCCACGCAGAACTGGCACTACGGATTCGCCGCGGCGGGCGTCGGCATGCTGTTCGGGCTGATCCAGTTCGCGCTGACGCGCAAAAACATGGGCACAGCCGGCCTCGAGCCCGCCCGCGCCGCCGGTGACGATGCCGCATACAAGCGCCGCGCCTGGCTTGGCGTGTCGGCGGCGCTTGCAGTGGTCGGGATACTTCTGATCGGCGGATTGACGGGCCTGATTCGATACGACGCGGTCAGCCTTTCCCAAAACGCCAGCTACGCCATCGTTCTTGTCACCGCAGCCTTTTTTGCCTACGTACTCGGCCTTGGTGGACTGAACTCCGCAGAGCGTGGCCGGGTGATCGTCATCGCCGTGCTGATCTTCGCGGCGACGGTGTTCTGGGCCGGATTCGAGCAGGCGGGTTCATCCCTCAACCTCTTCGCCGAACGCTATACGGTCCGCGATTTCGGCAACTTCACCGTGCCTGCAACCTGGTTCCAGTCGCTGAACGCGGGGTTCATCCTCATTCTGGCGCCGCTCTATTCCATGCTCTGGCTGGCCCTGGCCACGCGCAAGCTGGATCCCAACCCGATTCTCAAGATGGCCATGGGCCTCATCATGCTCGGGCTGGGGTTTGCAGTGATGATCTTTGCCGCCCAACTGGTCGTTCAAGGCGATACGGTACTGCCAACCTGGCTCATCTTCACCTACCTGCTGCATACCATGGGCGAGCTGGCACTGAGCCCGGTGGGCCTGAGCGCCGTAACGAAACTGTCGCCAAGGCGCTACGTGGGTCAGATGATGGGGGCATGGTTCCTGGCAGCGTCCCTGGGGGCCATCCTGGCAGGCCTCATCGCGGGCGAATTCCGTGCCGATGCGATAGAGACGATGCCGGGGCTTTACACGCAGATCGTGCTGACGTCGGTGGGCATCGGGCTGGTTCTTGCAATTGCGTCGGTGCCGCTCAAGCGACTGATCGGCAAGGAGAGTTAGGGACTGCGGCCGCTCCGGCTGACGGGGGGCGCGAACGCCTGGGCGTGCGAGGATCGCGATACGTTGACCGCGTCTCAAGCCCGGACTGCTGAAGTCCCGATTACGGCCTGTCTATCGCGCGCTTGCCTCTCTGCCGTATTCCAGCCAGAGTTCCGACAGTTCGGCGGTGAGTTCGGGGAATTCTCCCGAAAGGTCGCGGCGCTCGCCGGGGTCCGCCTCCAGGTCGAACAATTCCCACCGGGCTTGCTGTTCGATGGGATTGCTGTTGGCGACGACCTTCATCGGCCAGCGAACCAGAGCGGCGCGGTTCACGGTCATCCAGGGGACGGTTTCTCCAACATCGCGGACGCCGCCGGTGCGGCCGGTAACCAGTCCCCAGAACGAGCGCCCGCGTACAGGATGTACCTCGCGTCCGTTGAAGCTCGTCCCGGGCGTGGCCTCACCCGCTACTTCCAGCAGGGTGGGAAGAATGTCCATGTACGTGAGGTAGGTCCGGTCGAGACCGCCGGCCGCGGCCACGTCGCCGTGGCGGATGAAGGCCGGTACCAGCGTACCGCCGTTGTACAGCGATCCCTTGAGTTCCCGGTATGGCGCCGTGACCGCTTCGCTCCAGCCCGGACCGATTGCCGTGAACGAACCCTCCCGGCCCAGATTGGCCAGGCTGCTGTCGGTGTCGGTGCGCGGTATCGTGCGCGGCTGGAAATCGAGATCTTCCGGCGGAGCGCCGTTGTCGGAGGCAAACAGGATGACGGTGTTCTCGAACTGCCCCGAGACCCTGAGGAAATCGAGCACCCGGCCGACGTGCATGTCCATGTTCTCAACCATCGCGGCGTAGATTTCCATGGCGCGCGCATAGTATGCGCGCCGATCCGGCGTCAGCGCCTCCCAGGGCTCGGCCTGGCCCGTAAAGCCTTCCAGCGTCAGGTCTTGCGGGAAAATGCCGAGTTCCCCGGCACGACGGTAGCGGGACTCCCGCAGGGCATCGTAGCCCTCGTCGTATCGGCCCGCGTAGCGGTCGATCCAGTCTTCGGGGACCTGCAGCGGCCAGTGGGGCGCGGTTAATGCCAGATAGCCGAACCACGGCTGCCCCTCCCGGGCGTGGACCTGGAGGTATTCGATCAGCTTGTCGGTGTAGAGGCGCGAGGAGAACCATCCCTCCGGCAGTTCGGCCGGTTCGCCGTTTTCCAGGTGCGTGAAATACCCCTCGTACGTCGGGGGATTGCCGGGAAAAACGCTTGCTCCCAGGTGATTGTCGCCGGCCTTCATCAGCGCGAAGGAGGCGTCGAAGCCGCGCGCGGCCGGTCCGTCCTCCGGTGCGATGCCCAGGTTCCACTTGCCCGCCATGAAGGTCTGGTAACCGGCTGCCCGGAGCCTTTCGGGGAGGTTGGCGACGTCCGTTCGGACCGGCTCGTCGAGCCTTATGACGCCAGACTCGGCGTTGGTGGTGCCCGACATCAGCATCGCGCGGGTCGGGGCGCAATTCGGAGCGGCGTGGAAATTGGTGAATCGCAGCCCTTCCATGGCCAGCGCATCCAGGTTCGGCGTGGGGATCTCGCCGCCGAAGGATCCCACGTCCGTGTAGCCCATGTCGTCGACGACGATGAGCAGGATGTTGGGGCGGGTATCCGGAGGCGTCGCCGGTGCGGGCGCCGATGATTCCGGCACGGCCTCCGGCGCCTCCCCCGGCGCCTGGTTTTCGGTGGCCGGCGTCCCGGGTTCGTCTGCCGACTGGCAGCCCGCGAGCATGGCGAACATGACAACCGCCAGGCTGGGAACGCGATTCGTGATGCGCATGATTGGACTCGCTGCTTCTATGTGCCCTCAATTGCAGAAGGAATCTACCACACGGACATCCGTCGCCCGGAACACGCGCGGACTGGTTTCCGGCCCGTGTCTATCCGGACAATTCATATGCCACTACACCGGTCAGGTCATGGGACACCGCAAACAAACCGCACAAACCGATAGCCCCCGACACCGGGACGTTGCGATGTCGTGGATTGGTGCGGGCGGTGGTAGAGTTCGGGCACGCCAGAAAGCCCGAGGACGACCGATGTCCGCCACAGCACCCCTTCCGCAGCTCACCCTGAAGGCGATCTTCCTCGGGCTGGTGCTGTCCATGGTGCTGGCGGGCGCCAACGCCTACCTCGGCCTGTTCGCCGGGATGACGGTTTCCGCCTCCATCCCGGCGGCGGTGATCTCCATGGCCATCCTGAAGCTGTTCCGGGACTCCAACATCCTCGAGAACAACATCGTGCAGACGGCGGCATCGGCCGGCGAGTCGCTGGCGGCGGGCGTGATCTTCACGCTGCCCGCGCTGATTATCCTCGGCTACTGGAACGTCTTCTCCTACCCGTGGGTGGCCGTCATCGCCGGGCTGGGCGGGCTGCTCGGCGTGCTGTTCACGATTCCCCTGCGCCGCTCGCTGATCGTCGGGGAACAGCTTGCCTACCCCGAGGGCACGGCCACCGCGGAGGTGCTCAAAGTCGGCGCCGCTCCGGGCCAGGGGGCGAAGTTGCTGGCCATCGCGGCCGTGCTGGGGGCGCTCACCAAGTTCGCCGAAACCGGGCTGCGGCTCTGGGCCAGTTCCATCCAGGCGGCCGGGTACGTGGGTTCGAGCACCATCGCCTACGTGGGCATGAATCTCTCGCCGGCGCTGATCAGCGTCGGTTACATCGTCGGGCTCAATATCGCCGTGCTGGTGTTCCTGGGCGGGGCGATCTCCTGGTACGTGGCGATACCGATCTATTCGGGCCTTTACCTCGACTCCGACCCGGCGCTGGCGGCGCAATTCGCGGCCGGCGCCGGCGCCACGGACCTCGCATTCGCCATCTGGACCTCCAAGATCCGTTACCTGGGCGTCGGCGCGATGCTCATCGGCGGCATCTGGGCGCTGGTCTCCATGCGCGGATCGCTGCTCTCCGGCATCCGCAGCGGGCTGCGGACGCGCACCGCGAGCACCGACGCCGGCTACGACCACCGCCAGCACGACACCCCCATGAAGCTGGTGATCTGGGGCGTGGTCGCGTTCGTCCTTCCCATCTTCCTGCTTTACCAGGTGATCGTCGGCATGGTGGGCGTGGCGCTGGCGATGACCCTGATCATGGTGATCACCGGATTCCTGTTCTCGTCGGTGGCGGCCTACATGGCCGGGCTGGTGGGCTCGTCCAACAACCCGATCTCGGGCATCACCATTGCCACCATCCTCTTCACCTCGCTCCTGCTGGTCTGGCTGATGGGCGGCGACGCGGTGAGCGGGCCCGCCGCGGCGATCATGGTCGGCGCGGTGGTGTGCTGCGCGGCCGCCATCGCCGGGGACAACCTGCAGGACCTCAAGGCCGGCTACATCGTCGGGGCGACGCCGTGGCGGCAGCAACTCATGCAGGGTGTGGGCGTGATCTCCGCGGTACTGGTGATGGCGCCCATCCTGAACCTGCTGCTGCAAGCCTACGGCATCGGTGCGCCCACGCCGGAACAGCCCAATGCCCTGCTCGCGCCCCAGGCGACGCTGATGGCGTCGGTGGCGCAGGGCGTCTTCGGCGCCGGGCTGCCCTGGGGGATGGTTGCCATGGGCGTGCTCATAGGCGCGGTCATCATCGCCGTAGACGAGGTCCTCAAGGCTCGGGGCTCCACCTGGCGCGCCCCGGTGCTGGCCGTCGCCGTGGGCATCTACCTGCCCTTGGAACTGGCCACGCCGATCCTCGTCGGCGGCCTGGCGGCGCACTTCGCCGGGCGATTCAACCGGCGCGAAGGCGGCGATGCCGCCGGGCGCGGCCGCAACGGCATCCTGTTCGCCTCGGGCCTGATCACCGGCGAAGCCCTCATCGGCATCCTCATCGCGGTCCCGATCGTCGTCAGCGGCAATCCGAACGTGCTCGCCATTGCCGCGGAACTGCCCGCCATCGTCGGATTCCTGGTCATCGCCGGCCTGGTCGCGTACCTGTACCGCGTGTCGACGCGGGACTGATAACGGCCGTGCGGCTGTGATACCGACTCCCGAAAGCAAGCTCCCCGGCGTGGGGACGACCATTTTCACGGTGATGTCCAAGCTCGCCGAGGACTGCGGCGCCATCAACCTGTCCCAGGGCTTCCCGGACTTTCAACCGCCGGGGGAGCTGCTGGAACTGGTCAGCCACCACCTGAAGGCCGGCCGCAACCAGTATCCGCCCATGATCGGCGTGGCTTCCCTTCGCCAGGAGATTGCCGGAAAACTGGCCAGCCTCTACGGGGTCCATACCGACCCCGATACCGAGATCACCGTCACCAGCGGCGGTACCGAGGCGCTGTTCTGCGCCATCCACGCCATCGTGCGGGCGGGCGACGAAGTCATCGTCTTCGATCCCGCCTACGACTCATACGACCCGGCGATCCGCCTCGCCGGCGGCATTCCGGTACACATCCCGCTGCTCGCTCCGGGATTCGAGCCGGACTGGGAACGCATCCGTACCAGTCTGAGCGAACGAACCCGGCTGGTGGTCATCAACACCCCCCACAACCCCACCGGCACCGTGCTCACGGAGGAGGACCTCGGACGACTCGCGGACCTGATCGCGCCCTACGACACCTACGTGCTGAGCGACGAAGTCTACGAACACATCGTCTTCGACGGCCAACGCCACGCCAGCGTGCTGGCGGAGGACGCACTCGCCCCCCGCAGCTTCGCCGTATTCTCCTTCGGCAAGACCTATCACGCCACCGGCTGGAAGGTGGGGTATTGCGTCGCACCCGCGGCCTTGACAACGGAGTTCCGCCGCGTCCACCAGTTCAACACCTTCACCACGACCACCCCGCTCCAGCACGCGCTGGCCGACTACCTGGCGCAGTGCCCCGGGCACTACCTGGGGCTGCCGGACTTCTATCAGGAAAAACGGGACCTGTTCCTGCAACTGATGGAGCCCTCCCGATTCCGGCTGACGCCCTCGGCGGGCACCTACTTCCAGTTGGCCGACTACAGCACCGTCTCCGACCTCCCGGACACCGAAATGGCCCGGTGGCTGACCAAGGAGCACGGAGTCGCGGTCATCCCCGTAACGGCGTTCTACGAAGACCCGCCGGAGATGCGCTATATCCGCTTCTGCTTCGCAAAAGAGTCCGAGACGCTGAAGGAAGCGGCGGATCGACTTTCGAGCCTGTGAGCACGATACCGTCGGATTCGGAACGAAGGTCCGTCCAATCCGGAATGGAAGCCCGTCTGATTCGGAATGGAAGTCCGTCCAATTCGGAATGCGGCAAGGCGGAACCGTTAGAACACCACCCCCAGCGTGAGGCGAGCCAGGATGTCGGTCGGCTCCCGCCCGGACGGCGGCTGCGTCTCCCTGTGCACGTCCACGCGCAGGCCGGCAGTGAGCGGACCGAGCACAACAAGACGCAGGACGGTCTCCCCGTCATAGACTTCCCCGCGGCCGCCGATGTGCAACCCCCGGACACCGGCCGAGAATTCCAGCCGCTCCGGAATCAGCCACCACTGTCCTTCCAGGGACCACAGCCAGGCGCTCTCACCGAACTCGAACGCCGCATCGGGCGCACGCTGCACCGTCTGTCCGACACCGACTTCGGCCGTAAGGGTATACCGATCGGTATCCACCAGTTCCCTGCCCCCGCCAACGCTCCCCGTGAGCCGCCCGTCGATCCCGAGATCGTAGTAACCGTCGGCGTTGACCGTCCCGTACCAACGCGAATCGCGCCGACTGAAGCGCATGGCGTAGTCGGCATCGACAACATTCTGGGCGCGAATCGACGGCCCGCCCAGGTCGGCAAAGATATCGGACCGGTAAGCCGTCAGATCGAACTCGTGAGTAAATCGTTCACTGGACCAGATCGCGTCCAGCGCCAGGTCCGTATCCAGCGACTCCGTATTGCCCGTGGCAAACGAAATCCCCAGATCCGCATTCCCCTCCCACTCGGCCCACGCCCCTTGGCCCGCGAGTGCAAACAGGACCGCAAGAACGATTCGGTCAAGCGCGATCCTCGACTTCGAAACCCACCAGGGCATCGGCAATCCTCCCTTCCCGCAACCCACCAACGCAGTCGCGCGCTTGTGTGTACACAGCCCTCGCGAGCGTCGTGGGGCGACAAGCGGGCCAGGGATGGCCATTAGCGCGGAGCCCCCGATGCGAACCCCGCCAGGGATGGCGGGGTGAGCTTAAGCTCGCGAGGGCTGTGTACACACAAGCGCGCGACGGTACATGCGCTCACAAGGGCTGTGCACAAACAACCGCACGACGATATCTTGACTTCACGAGGGCCGCGGGCACGCTCCCGCGAGACGAAAACAATACCTACTCGCCGGTGCGCTCCGAAACCACCAGTTCGTCAATAAGCTCCATGAGCGTCGGATAGTCCCCCGCCGACTGCGCCGAAGCAGAGTACTTGCCGTTGACGATCACCATCGGCACGCTGGAAATCCGGTACCGCCGGGACAGTTCATCCGCGCGCTGCAGGCGCGTATGCACTGCGAAGGAATTGAACGCCCCGGTGAAGTCCTCTGCACTGACCCCGAACTGCTCGAAGAAGCCCTGCAGCGCCTGCTCGCTGTTGAGCGGATTGCCGTTGACGTGGATCTCGCGAAAGATCGGGGTGTGAATCTCTTCGGTGATGCCGAGCACTTCCGCCGTGTAATAGGCACGGGCATGCAGTTGCAGCAGCGGGTTCCAGACCGCGGGGACGCGCACGAAACTCACGTCCGGGTCCAGGTCCTCCTTCCAGCTCTCCAGGTACGGATCGAACGTGTAGCAGTGCGGGCATCCGTACCAGAAGATCTCGCACACCTCGATCTGATCCGCGCCTGAACTGGTTGGTTGCGTGGGCGACAGGCGGTCGTAATGCCTGCCAAGTTCGAACCGTTCCGACGTAATCGCCCCATCGCTCTGGGCCAACGTGACGCGTGCGTCATCGTGCTCCTGGCCCATGGCCTGACCACCGATCAACGCAAGAGCGACGACCAATATCGATGCGACGCCTCGGCTTACAGCTTTTCTCTTCAACACTTTCGACTCCTCGGGCAACTGCGACTCAACGCAAGCCCTGCACGTAACTGGCTACGGCCAGAAGCTCATCTTCCAGCAACAATGCCGTAATTGTACGCATCATCTGGTTCAATGTGGCATCCGACCGGCGGGTTCCGGCTGCGTACGCCCTGAGCGTGTTCGCCGTATAGGTCGCATGCTGGCCCTGCAGCATGGGATACGCCGCCAGCGGGTTGCCCAGGCCCGACGGGCCATGACAGGCAATGCACGCGACCACGCCCCGCCCGGGGATTCCGCTGCGATAGATGCTTTCGCCCAGGGAAACCAGCTCCGGGTCCGCACCGCCCGGGATGATCGTCTGGGCTTCGTAATAGACGGCCAGATCCAGCATGTCCTGCTCGCTCAAATCCACCGCGAAGTTGGTCATGAGCACGTCGTCGCGCTCGCCGGACCGGTAGGCGCGCAATTGCCTGACCGTATAGGCGGCGTGCTGGCCGGCAATGCTCGGCCACTCCGCGGTGACGCTGTTGCCGTCCACGCCGTGACAGGCCGCGCATTCGGCAGACTTGGTCTGCCCGTCGGCGGCGGACCCAACCAACTCCTGGGCCTGGCTGGACTGGGCGAACAGCCATGCCGCAGCGATGGCCGCAGCAGCCCGGGCAACGCCGTTGCGAGTGCCTGAATCTGATCGGATCGCGTTTCTCACGGTATGGAATCTTCGCCTCCTGAGCGGGCGCAAATTGTACACTGATATGGATCGAACCTTTCAATTGCCGATTGCGTATCCGGTTTCCTCTTGTAGATCATCCTTGTTGTCTATCCTGTAGAGTTTGTGGGCGATCCCCACAATGGAGCGATCGCCGGCCAGATGTCCATGACCCTGAATGCCACTTTCCTGACGAGCGCGCATGCACCGTCGCAGTTCCCGGCCGACTCGGGCCGCGAAGTCGCGGTGGCCGGCCGTTCCAATTCGGGCAAGTCTTCGGCCATCAATGCCCTGGTGGGCAGGCGCAACCTGGCGCGAACCGGCAAGACCCCCGGCCGCACGCAACTGATCAACTTTTTCGGGGTGGGCGAAGAGCGGCGCCTCGTGGACCTGCCGGGATACGGATATGCAAAGGTCCCCGAAGCCGTGCGGCAAAATTGGCGCCGCCTGCTGGAAAACTACTTCCGCCGTCGCCGGTCGCTGGTGGGACTGCTGGTCACCGTGGACATCCGCCGCGGTCTCAAGGATCTGGACTGGGTCATGCTCGAATGGGCACAAGCCTCGGACGTTCCGGCAACCGTGCTCCTCACCAAGGCAGACAAGCTCAGCCGCAACGCAGCCCGCTCCCGCCAACTCAAACTCTCAAGTGAGCTGCCGGAAGGTGTGAAAGCGCTTCTGTTCTCCGCCCCCAAGAGGCTGGGTGTCGACGAGGCAAGGCAACACCTTACCGGTTGGTTGTGGAGCGATACATTTGATTAAACCATTATAGTGGCCTATTCTTCACGTTTCATTTAGATATGATTCACTATAGTGGTTCAATTCCCGTTTCGCTGCGATGGCTGCAACACTTGAGATTTATCGCGGTGGCCGCTGGCTGCCCGCTGCAACACTGGCTCCGCTGGATGAGGCGGCGGGGTTGAGTGGCGCATCTCTGTTCGATTACCTGGTCGATTACGCGGTTGAATTCGCGGGTCCGGGAACCGCCGAAGCGGCGGCCCTGAGTTGCAGGTTTCCGACCGATTTCCAGCAGTACCGGCTCGATCACTGGCCTCCCTTTGTCCTCGACCTGCTACCCAGCGGCTACGGCCGCCGGCAGTGGCTGGAACAGCTTGGGCTTCCGGACGGCCCGCCAGCCGACTGGCCCTTGTTGCTGCGGGGTACGGCCTATCCTCCGGGCAACGTGCGTGTCGCGGAGGCGGTTGCTGCGAAGGATGCGAATACCCTGGTACCCACGGAAACGGGGGACGCGGTGCCCATGAAGGAGCATCCGGGATTTCAGCGTTCCGCCCTGATCGTGCGCAGCGAAGCGTTTGTGGAATACGCTTTCCAGCATGGCATCCATGCCGCAGGCGCTTCCGACGTTCAGGGAATCGCCCCGAAACTCCTGCTGAATCAGGATCGCCGGGGTGCATGGCATGCCGAGGGCCGGCTTGCGGACCGCGAGGTTCATTCTCACTGGCTTGTAAAGCGCCCCCGGGGCGACCGCGCGGCCGACCGCAAGGTGCTTCGCAATGAGGCAGCATACATGCGGGTTGCAGATCGACTTGGTCTGAATGTGTTTGCGGAACTGGGGTGGGAAGCCGACAACCTGTTTGTTCCCCGGTTCGATCGCCGCGTGCGTAACGGCGCCGTCGAGCGCTATGGCATGGAAAGCCTTTACTCTGCGGCCGGCGTTGCGGAGTACGGCGCGCGCACATCGCACGAACTGCTGTGCGATGCGATCCTTGAGTTCAGTTCGCAGCCCGACGCCGATCTCCTCGAATACATCAAGCGAGACATCGTGAACGTCGTGTTGGGGAACAAGGACAATCACGGGCGCAACACGGCGTTGTTGCGATATGAAGATGGCAGAGTGGAACTGTCTCCGCTCTTCGATTTTGCGCCCATGTATCTGGACCCGGAGGGCATCGCGCGCGTCTGCCGCTGGTCGGGCGATCTTGAAACCGCCGGAGACCCGGAATGGGGCAAGGTCATTGAGCGACTCCCGGATCTGGAAACCCTGTTGCGAGCCGAACTTCGAAATTTTGGTCGAGAGCTGGGGCGCCTGCCCGAAATCATGCGCGATTGCGGAGTTGACGATGACATCGTCGAATTCCGTAGCCGGTCGATCGCGTCCCACGTACGCCAATTACTCGCGCTCTAGGAGACATCATGGCTGCACGTACTCACGAAGAAATCTCGGCTGCGAAGCGCAGGTTGATCGAGGCGATCGAGCGCAACGAGTTGAGCCTGGGCGAGGCGGTGCGTCGCATGCGCGAAATCACGGGCTTGAGCCAGAAGGCCTATGCAGAACGCATCGTGGGCATCTCAACCCGCATACTCGCGGAGATCGAGCTCGACCGGGGAAACCCGACCGCTGAGACGCTGGAGAAGATTGGCCGGCCTTTTGGCTATACCGTGGGCTTTGTACGAAAGACCCGTGGGCAGACGTGAGCTGTCTCCGTCGTGAGGCTGGGTGTCGACGGGGCGAGGAAGCACCTTTCCGGTTGGTAGCGGAGCGACTCGATCGAGTTAACCGCTTCGGAAAAAAACCCCGGGTGTGTGATTAACCTACACACCCGGGGCAGGATTGCCCGGCAGGGGTACCGGGCTTCTGCCCGCTAAGGGAGGATAGCGGGCGGGCACTCGTACGTAGTTTCTTTGTCCCCGCGCCATCCAGAAAGTTCCCGATTTCGGAAATCATTTTTTAATCGACCTTAGTGCGCCTCGTCCCAGTTGCTGCCCAGGTCCCAATCGACCTTCAGCGGGACCTTTAGCGAGGCCGCCGATTTCATGATCCGCTCTACTTCGACAGCCATGTCCTCGGCGGCATTTTCAGCGACTTCCAGCACCAGTTCGTCGTGGACCTGCATGATCAGCCTGGCATCGGCGCCGCTCTCGTCGATCCACCGGTCCACCATGATCATGGCCCGCTTGATGATGTCCGCCGCCGTGCCCTGCATGGGCGCGTTGATGGCGCTGCGTTCCGCGTACTGGCGGCGCTGGAAGTTGCGCGAGTTGATTTCCGGCAGGTACAAGCGCCGTCCGAACACGGTGGATACGAAACCCTCTTCGCGGGCGCGCTGCCGGGTTTCGTCCATGTAGGCCTTCACGTCGGGATAACGGGCGAAGTAGAGGTCGACGTACTGCTGCGCTGCGCCGCGTCCGATCTTGAGTTGACGGGCAAGGCCGAAGGCCGACATCCCGTAGATCAGGCCGAAGTTGATGGCTTTGGCCGCTCGCCGTTGATCCGCCGACACGTCGTCGCGGGCGACTTCGAAGACCTCTGCCGCCGTGGCGCTGTGAATGTCCTCGTCGCGGGCGAACGAGCCCAGCAGGCCCTCGTCGCCGGACAGGTGGGCCATGATGCGCAACTCGATCTGGGAGTAGTCCGCCGCCACCAGCCGGTAGCCTTCCGGCGCGACGAAGGCCTGGCGAATCCTGCGCCCTTCCGGGGTGCGCACGGGGATGTTCTGGAGGTTGGGGTCCGCGGACGACAGCCGCCCGGTGGCGGCAACGGCCTGATGGTAGGAGGTGTGGATTCGCCCGGTACGGGGATTAATCTCCAAGGGCAGCTTGTCGGTATAGGTGGACTTGAGTTTGGACAGCCCCCGGTACTCCAGGATCAGCTTCGGCATTTCGTGGCCGTCGCGCGCCAGTTCCTGGAGGACCCGTTCCGCGGTGGACGGCTGTCCCTTGGGCGTCTTGACCGTGCTCTCAATGTCGAGGCGATTGAACAGAATGTCCTGCAACTGTTTCGGGGAATCCAGATTGAAGGGAACGTCGACCATCTCGTGCGCTGCGGTGACGATCTTGCCAATTTCTCCTGCCAGTTCCCGGCTCTGCCGCCGCAGCATGTCCCTGTCGACCAGAACGCCCAGGTACTCCATCTTCTGCAGCACCGGAACCAGCGGCTGTTCGACGTCTGTGTAGAGCCGCGCGAGATCCGGAATCTCCTGAAGCTTCGGCCAGAGCGTACGGTGGAGGCGCAGCGTGATATCTGCATCCTGGGCGGCGTACGCCCCGGCGGTGTCAAGATCCACTTCGTCGAAGCCGATCTGCTTGGCGCCCTTGCCGGCAATCTCCTCGTACTTGGTGGTTTGCACGTTGAGGTAACGGGCCGCGACGGAATCCATGTCGTGGCGCGTGGCGGTGGAATTGAGCACAAAGGACTCGAGCATGGAATCGAAGGCCATGCCGCGAAGCTCGATGCCGTAGTTCTTCAGGACATGGGCGTCGTACTTGAGATGATGGCCGACCTTCCTCGCATCGCTTTCGAGCCACGGCTTGAGGCGCTCGAGCACATATTCTCTCGACAGTTGCTCCGGCGCTCCAGGGTAGCGGTGCGCCACCGGGATATAGCAGGCGTTCAGCGGTTCCACGGACAGGCAGATGCCCACGATCTCCGCCTTCATGTAGTCGAGGCTGGTGGTCTCGGTGTCCAGCGCGACCAGGTCCGCCGCCTCTACCCGCGCCACCCAGTCTTCGAACTCGGCTTCCGTGAGTACCGTCGTGTAACTCACGGCTGAGTCCTCGTCCTGTGTGCCGGGCTGATCCTCCTCGATGTGCCGGAGCAGACTGCGCAACTCCAGCCGCTCGAACAGCGCCCTCAGCCTGTCCGCATCGGGGGTGCGCGGCTTCAACTCGTCCAGGGTAAGAGGCAACTCCACGTCCCGGACGATGGTGACCAGCTTCTTGTACAACGGCAGCACATCCAGGTTCTCGCGGAGCCGGTTGCCCACGGCGCCGCCGACTTCGTCGGCTCGCGCCACCAGCGTATCCAGGTCGCCGTAGTTGCCGAGCCACTTCGCGGCGGTCTTCGGTCCGACCTTGGGGACGCCGGGGATGTTGTCGACGGTGTCGCCCACCAACGCCAGGTAGTCGACGATCTGCTCCGGAGCGACGCCGAACTTCTCCCGCACGCCCGCCGGGTTCATGGCCACCCCGGTCATGGTATTGATCAGGGACGTCCGCTCGTCGACCAGTTGCGCCATGTCCTTGTCGGACGTGGAGATCACCGTTGTCAGGCCGGCGCGGCCGGCCTTCTCGGCCAGGGTTCCGATGACGTCGTCGGCCTCCACGCCCTCGATGCGCAGCACGGCCAGCCCCATGGAATCGACCGCCTCCAGCAGCGGCTCGATCTGAGCCCGGAGATCCGGCGGAAACGGGGGCCGATTGGCCTTGTAGTCGCTGTACAGGTCGTCGCGAAAGGTCTTTCCCGGGGCATCGAACACCACCGCAACGCGCTCGGGCTCATATTCGTCCAGCAACTTGTAGAGCATGCTCAGCACGCCGCGGACGGCGCCGGTGGGCTCTCCCCCGCTGGTCGTCAATGGCGGTAACGCATAAAAGGCGCGAAACAGGTAACCCATGCCATCGACGAGTACCAGCGGTTTCATGCGGCGCGCCCTATCCCTCATCCTCTTCGGACTCCTGTTCCTCGTCCGTGACCTGCTCTTCGGCAGCCGGGGCGGTCGCGGCCTCGACGTCACGGGCCGGCAGCGTCAGAGGACCCCTCTGGCCGCAACCGGTCAGCAATCCGGCCGCGAGCAACGCGACGAATACCCGGCGCCAGCCCATGGTAGCAGCGTACCCGACCCACAAATCCCAACCACAGTCAATCAGAGTCAGTTTATCCAACCAACGTATAAATCGGGGCATCATGTATCCCCGTCCAGGGAATCGGCCACCCTGCGATAGGCCTCCCTGAACGGGATGCCCTCGTTCACCGCAAGGGTACTGGCGCGCTGGGCGGCGTGCAGGTCGTCGCTCAGAGCGATATTTTCGGGTCGGAAGACCACACCCGCGAGCGCGTGCGCCATGATTCCGAGCGTATCGTCCGCCAGGTCAATCGTGCGGAACAAGGGCGCCTTCAATCGCTGCAGATCCCGCTGGTAGCCGGAAGGGAGCTTGGCGGTGATCGCCAGCGTCTCGGTGAGCGCACCGGTCGCCACGGCCTGGGCGCTGCGCACGAGTTCGAATACGTCCGGGTTGCGTTTCTGGGGCATGATCGACGAGCCGGTCGTCATGGCGTCCGGCAACGATACGAAGGAAAATTCGTCGGTGTAGAAGAGCAGCAGGTCCGACGCCAGCCGGCCCAGGTCGCCGAGCAGCAGGGCGATCTCGAAAAGGAGCGCGGCCTCGGCCTTGCCCCGGCTGAGCTGTACCGCGGTCACCGGTTCCTGGGTAGAGGCGAAGCCCAGGGCCGCGCGAGTGGCTTCCCGGTCCAGCGGCACGCCCGGTGCGCCGAAGCCTGCCGCCGACCCCAGCGGATTCATGTCGGCGCGGCGCATCGCCTGCCGCAAGCCCAGCGCGTCGTCGCGCAGTTCGGCGGCGAAGCCCCCTGCCCAGAGGCGCACCGAACTCGGCATCGCCGGTTGCATGTGGGTATAGCCCGGCAAGGCGACATCGCCCTGCCGCCCTGCCAGGTCGTCCAGCGTCTCCGCCACGGCGACTGCCCCGTCGGCCAGCGATGCAGCGGTGTCCTTGAGGTACAGGCGCAACGCGGCCAGCACCTGGTCGTTCCTGGAACGGCCCAGATGCACCCGCGCCCCGGCCGGTCCGATGAGCGCCACCAGGCGGGACTCCAACGCGCCGTGGACGTCCTCGTCCTGCAGACCGATGGCCCACTCGCCGCGGGCATGCTGTTCTGCCAACTCCGTCAGGCCGTTGCAGATGGCCTCGCAATCCGCCTCACTGACGAGTCCCTGGCCGTCGAGCATCTTCACGTGCGCGATGGAGGCGCGCACGTCGTAGGCCACCAGCCGCTCGTCCAGCAGGTGATCGTCCCCGGCGGTGAAGCGCAGGATGCGTTCGTCCAGGGGAGCGCCCTTGTCCCAGAGCCGGGTCATTTCTCGTCGCCCTGTTGCTCCGCCGGGCTGAGGTGGCGGATGTCGTTGACGACCAGCGTCCCCGTACCCTCGTTGGTGAAGACCTCCAGCAGCAGGCTGTCGGGCAGTTTCCAGGAAATCACGTGGACGCGGGACACGCCGCCGCGCAGGGCGTTCTCGATGGCGGCCGCTTTCGGCAGCATGCCGTCGCTTAGCCGGCCTTCCCGGCGCAGCCTGCCGAGTCCCGCGACATCGACGTAGGAGATCACCGAACGCGGGTCCTCGACAGACTCGAGGATCCCCGGTGCGCCGGTGGCGAGAATGAGCTTCTCCGCGTTCAGGGCCTCCGCGATGGCAGCCGCCACCGTGTCGGCGTTGATATTCAGCAGCGTCCCCGACTCGTCGGCCGACAGCGGGCTGACGATGGGGACCAGGTCGTCGTCCAGTTGCTTCAGGAGAATACCCGTATCGACCTCGTCGATGTCGCCCACGAATCCGTAGTCCACCGTCTCGCCGGAGTCGTCGCCGGTGGCTACCGGAGGCCGCCGATGCGCCTTGATCAGCCCGGCGTCCACGCCGCTGATACCCACGGCAGCGATTCCCAGGTCCCGGCACGCGGCCAGGATGCGGGTGTTGATCTGGCCGTTGAGGACCATGGTCGCGACTTCGAGCGAGCGGCGGTCGGTGATCCGCCGGCCTTCCACGAACTCGCTGGAGACGCCCAGGGCGCTGGCCAGTTGGGTCGACTGCGGTCCACCGCCGTGTACCACGACCACGCGGATGCCGACGCCGTGCAGGATGCCCACCTGCTCCATCAGCGCCCGTGTGCCTTCCGGCGAGACGAAGGCATCGCCGCCGGCCTTGAGCACGAAGACCTTGCGCTTGAACATGCGGATGTAGGGCACCGCACGCTTCAGCGCCTGTACCGTAATGGCCCGTTCGTCTCTGCTCAGTGGTCGCATGTCCCTATCCTGTTTGGTGGACGCTCGTCCGTCTACCGGTCACTCGATGCATGCCAGTGTCCCGTTTGATGGACGCTCGTCCGTTCCCGGCCCGTTCAACCTTTCATCATCCGGTACAGCACGGCCATCTGCGCCAGCATCCGGTTGCGCGCCTGCGGTACGACCACGCTTCGCGGACCGTCCAGGATTCCATCGGCCACCACCACGCCCCGGCGCACCGGCAGGCAGTGCATGAAACGGCATTCCTCGCGGGCCGGCTCGAACCAGGGTTCGTCCACGCACCAGTCCAGAAGTTCCTCGCGCAGGGCCTGATCGCCGGGCCGGTCGCCGTAGTGCGACGTGGACGACCACGACTTCGCATAGATTACGTGCGCGCCTTCCATGGCCTCGCGGCGATCGTCGGTCTCGGTGACACTGCCGCCCGAGGCTTCGGCCAGCCGGCGAGCCTGGTTCATGACCGGCGGGGGCAGTTCGAATCCGGGCGGCCGCAGCACGGTCACGTCCATGCCGCGCTGGCTGGCCATGCGCACCGCGGCGGAGGGGACGGCCAACGGCAGCGCCAGCGGGTGATAGGCCCACGAGAGCACGAACTTTCCACCGTCAGCGGGAATGCCCAGGTCGTCGAGGGTCTTCCAGTCCGCCAGGCTCTGGCAGGGGTGCTGGATCGCCGACTCCATGTTGATGACCGGAACGTCCACCAGCGAAACCAGGTTCTCGAATTCCGTGTCGGCCAGGTCTTCATCCAGGTCGCGCCGCTCGGCGAAGGCGCGAATGCCGATCGCATCGCCGTAGGAGGCGATGACCGGCACCGCCTCGCGGACATGCTCGGCGGCCGCACCGTCCATCACGATGCCCGGCCGTGCCTCGAGGCCGTGAATGGACATTTCCGGAGAGATCACGAACGATCCGCCGCCCAGCCGCGCCATGGCGGCCTGAAACGACGCCAGCGTTCTCAGCGACGGGCTGAGAAAGAGCAGCGACAGGACCTTGCCTTCGAGAGCATGGGGTTCGGGCAGGCGCTCCAGGCGGCCCGCCAATTCCAGCAGGCCGGCGATTTCCGAGGCGTCGAAATCCGTCAGATCGTTAAAGCGTTTCACTATCGAGTTCCTCCAGCGCCCGGGCCAGGCGCTTGACATGCCGTGTTTCGAGAATGAGGGGCGGCAGGAGCCGCAGTACGTGGGGATCGGCGCTTGTGCCGGTGAGGATGTCCTTGCGGAGCAGCGCTTCGAGGACCTCGGCGGCGCGCGGGCCCGTGCGAAGACCGACCAGAAGGCCCGCGCCGCACGTCCCGGTAACCGGGCCGCGCACGCACGTTTCGAAGATGCGGGCGGACGTTTCGCGTACCCGCGCCAGCAGGTTGTCCGATTCGATCACCTCCAGCACGGTGTTGATCGCCGCGCAGGCCAGCGGCCCGCCGCCGAAGGTGCTGCCCAGGGCGCCGAAGCCGATGTCGGCGGCCAGTTCCGCAGTCATCAACACCGCGGCGCAGGGGAAACCGCCGCCCAGGCCCTTGGCCGCGGTCAACAGGTCGGGGCGCACGCCGTAGAAGTCCGCGCCGAACGGCTCTCCGAGTCGACCGACCCCTGTCTGGACCTCATCCAGGATCAGCAACGCCCCGCTGCGGTCGCAGCACTCCCGCGCGGCCGCCATGAACGGCCGCGAAAAATCGAAGGCGCCCGCCACGCCCTGCACCGGCTCGATGATCACCGCGGCGGTATCGCTGTCCACAGCCGCCCGCAGCGCGTCGATGTCGTTTCGCGGTACGAACGTTACGTCGAACGGCGTACGCGGAAAGCCGTACCAGGACTGCGATGCCCAGCTCACCGCCGCCGCGGCAGCCGTACGGCCGTGAAACGCGTGTTCCATGGCTACTACCTTGTTTCGGCCGGTGGAACGCAGCGCGATCCGAAGCGCATTCTCGTTGGCCTCCGCGCCGCTGTTGACGAAGAACACCCGCGACAGCGGTTCCGGCGCGAAGTCCGCCAGCCGTTCGGCGGCCTCGTCCCTGATCTTCAGCGCAACGATATTGCTCTGGAACTGCAGGGCCTGCGCTTGCCGGCCGATCGCCTCGGTCAGGCGCGGATGCGCGTACCCCAGGGCCGCCACGGCGTGCCCGCCGTAGAGGTCCAGCACGCGGCGGCCGCTGTCGTCTTCAAGGTACACGCCGCTTCCGCTGACGGACTGTAGCGGCACCAGCGGATAAACCTCGGCCAGGTTGGCGGCCGGCCGGTTCATCAGACCCACCCCACGGGGGCGATCGGCAGGCCGGTGGTGTCGGGCCACCCCGCCAGCCGGTTGACCCACTGCAGGGCCCCGCCGGCCGCGCCCTTGACCAGGTTGTCCAGCACACAGCACACGGCGACGGCGCCCTTGTCCCGATGCACGCTGAGCAGTGCGTTGTTGGTGCCGACGATGTCCTTGAGACGCGGCGGGGACTCCACGACGCGAACGAAGCTCGAATCCCGGTAGAAGTCCGCGAGCGCCGAGGCGATGTCGTCCACCCCGTTCGGCCCCGCCGGTTCGGCGAAGACCGTGGCGTGAATGCCGCGCGCGAAGGGGCCGGAGTGGGGAATGAAGTGCAACTCGATTTCCCGTCCCGTCGCCGCCTCGGCCAGTTCGCAGACTTCCGGCGCATGGCGGTGGATCAGCGGCCGGTAGGCGAACAGATTGCTCTGGCGCAGGGGATGGTGGGTCGTCTCCCGGGGCGTGCGCCCGGCGCCCGTGCTGCCGGTGACCGCGCTGGCAAAGAATGCCGGTCTGGCCGCACCCAGCGAAACCAGGGGCACCAGCGACAGCAGCAGCGCCGTGGCAAAGCAGCCGGGCTGGGCGGCATGGGGCGTGGACAACATGTCCAGGTGCTCGGGTACCGCGCAACTGAACTCGTCCAGAAGCTGCGGCGCGGAGTGCGCACTGCCGTAGACCGACTCGAATCGCTCCGCCGACCGACTGCGAAAGTCCGCCGAGGCATCGACCACCGACACCTGCACGCCCGCGGCCGCGGCGCCATCCAGAACCTTCGCCACGATCGACGCGGAGACCCCGTGGGGCGCGGCGGAAAGAACGATCCAGCGCGGCGATTCCCCTAGCGCAGCGATGGTCTCGTCCAGCGGCGCGAACCGCTCTGTCGGATAGACGGCGCTCAGGTGGCTGAAGGCCGAGGCGATCCGCTGCCCGGGACGGCTCGCGGATACCGCACGGGCCAGCTCCAGCCGCGGATGGCCGGCCAGCAGCGCCAGGACTTCCCCGGCGACGTAACCGGAACCGCCGAGGACGATGACGGGCAGCGGCTCGTTCACGATGCGTCCTCCGGCCGTGCCGGCCCGAGCCCGATCCGGTCGTGGATCAGGTCGCCCAGTTCGGCGCCGTGGGTCAGCGCGTTGGCCGCGGGCACGTTCATGCGTTCCCGGATGATCTCGATGCCTACCTGGTTGTCGGTGGCGGGGCCGGTGACGGCGGCGGGCTCCATTTCGTACCGGTCGCGCAGCAGCTTGACCCCGCCCCAGGCGGCCACGGGATCGTTCGCGCACAGCACCACGGCGCTGAGCACCCGCCGAACTTCGGGATCCATCAGAATGGCCTCGACCCCGTAGGCGCCCAGCAGCCCGTCGCCCAGTTCGAAGACGATGGCGTCGGGTGCCTCCCCAGAAAGCGACGACAGGAGTTTGCGTGTGAGCGCCGGGGCGTTCTCGGACGTCGTACACACGATTCCGTGGTCGGAGAAGATGCCGGTATTGCGGGCACCGGCATCCTCCATCACCAGGATATCCCGCTGCAGGGCCACGCCGGTGGCCTTGAAGGCGTCCACCGTCAGGCCCAGTTGGCAGAACCGGCTCACCACGGCGCAGACCGCAGCCGTCTTGCCGGAATTCATGCAGGTGCCGGCGAACGCCACCACGGGGATTCCGTCCAGGTTCAGAGCCGGCGGATCGTCCGCGGGCCGCCCTGCGACCCGAGCCGGTACGCCGATGCGCTCGCCCAGGTAGGGAAAGTCAAGCACCACGCCGAGCACCCGGCAGTCGAAGGGCCGGCCGTGGTTGGGGTTCATCGAGTCGCAGACGCCAAGTACGCCGCCCAGGTTCAGGAGCTGAACTTCGTCACCCGGTTCGAGATGCTCCGGCAGGTGCCCCGAATAGCCGAACAGCGCCTTGCGGTGACCCAGGGCGCCGACGATGACATCGCCGCGCTTGACCTGCGCCATGCGGCCGCTGGTCAGCTCCAGCTTGTTGTAGCGGGACTTGTTGTTCATGACTTCCGCGGCGATGAGCACCCCCTCCTCACAGGGGATGTCGGAGCTCACCCGGATTTCCCGCCCCAGTTCGGCCGCCACGGCAACCGAGGCAATCTTGTCGACGACCACCTTGCGCATGACTCAGCCCTCCGCCCCGCCGCCCTGCGCCCGGGTCTGCAACAGCCCCGGCAACGCCATGAGCCGCGAGAATCCCACCGCGTCGGCGGCCGTCCATTCGCCGGCCGACTCGCCGTACTGGCCGCGGCTGGCGTCCATGAGGGAATGAGGCGACTCCACCCCGGTCACGAACACGCTGCCCGGCCGCAGCAGGCAATGGGCAGCGCCCGTCACACGGGCCTGGGACGAGGCCAGCAGCGCCTCGATGTCCCGGCAGACGGGATCCAGTTGCTTGCCCTCGTGGATAAAGTCGCCGTACGCAAGGCTCACCTGCTCCTTGATCCGCTGCTGCAGCGCCGAAAGCGTCAGTTTTTCGAGTTCGCGGTGGGCCGTCAGCAGTATCGCGGCCGCCGGGGCCTCGAAGGCGACGCGGCCCTTGGTGCCCAGAATCGTGTCGCCGAGGTGGATGCCGCGGCCGATGCCGAAGGCGGAGCCGATCTCCTCCAGCCGTTCGATCAACGCCACGGGATCCAGCCGCTCGCCGCCCACGGCCACGGGCACGCCGCGGCGGAACTCCACGGTCAGTTTCCGGGCCTCCGCGGGCTCCTCAAGGGCGCCGCGGCTCAGGACCCACGCGGACTCGGGAATGCTCCCGGACGAATCCAGGGTTTCCGTGCCCCCGATGGTGACGCCCCACAGACCGCGGTTGATCGAGTACGCCGAGCCGGCCGCCGGCATCGGCAGCCCCCGGCCGGACAGGTACTCGATCTGGTCCTGCCGGGCCCAGGCGTGATCCCGGACCGGCGCCAAAACCTCCAGTTCCGGCGCCAGCGTCTTGAGCACGATTTCGAAACGCACCTGGTCGTTGCCGGCGGCCGTGCATCCATGGGCCACCGTTGCCGAACCCAGTGCGCGGGCCGCGTCGGCCAGGCAGCGTGCCTGGATGCCGCGTTCGGCGCCGACGCACAGCGGGTACATCTGCCCCCGCCGGACGTTGCCCATGATCAGGTACTTGAGCACCTGCTCGAAGAAATCGCCGCGGGCTTCCACCAGGATGTGATCCACGGCGCCAAGTGCCGCCGCGCGCTCCGCCAGGGCGTCGGCCGCGGCGGCATCGATACCGCCGGTGTTGACCGTCACGGTGACTACGGGCCTGCCGTGGGTTTCCTTCAGCCACGGCACGCAGAATGACGTATCCAGTCCGCCGGAAAACGCCAGCACGATGGGTTGTGCGTTGCTGCTCACTGGACCGCCACCCTTCTGAGCGTTTCCTGCAGCCGCGCAACCAGCCGGCGTTGCGCTCCGGCGCCGGGTGTGGCGACGAAGATCGTGTCGTCGCCGGAGATCGTGCCCACCACTTCCGGCCAACGGGCACGGTCCAGCGTCACGCAGACGCGCTGCGCCGCACCGATCGCGGTAGTGATGACCAGCAGGTTGGGTCCCGCCGCGCGAATGTCCCGGACAAACTCGGCCATGGGCCGCAGCGCATCGCCGTTGCTCCCGCGATCCGGTTCGGGCAAGCTGTAGCCGGCCGTCCGTTTGGCCACCCCCAGATCGCGCAGATCGCGGCTGATACTGGACTGGGTGGCTTCAAGCCCCCTGGCACGAAGCAGGCGAACCAGCTCCGACTGGCGTCGAATCACGTGGCTCTGCAGCAGTTCCGCGATGGCTCGGCGGCGGCGTTGTTGGTTGCCGGGGGTGGGCATGGGTGCTTGCCTAGCATAAAATTGCGCATAGACTAATGATTATGCGCAAACAATGCAACCTTTGCGACGATCGGCCGATGGCCGGACTTCCGGAACGGACTGCCGGGACAACAGGGCTACCCGATGGAGCGGATGCAAGTGGAACCGATTGAGATTGCTACTGGCGAAAACCCCGCCTGGTCGCTGATTTTTCTGCACGGACTGGGGGCCGACGGCCATGACTTCGCACCGCTGCCCCGGGAGATGAATCTCCCCGTGCCCGTGCGCTTCATCCTTCCCCACGCGCCGGTCGTCCCGGTCACCATCAACGGCGGATTGTCCATGCCCGCCTGGTACGACATCCTCACCCTGGATTGGAACGGTCCCGAAGACGCCGCCGGTGTCCGCAACAGCGGCCGCGCGTTGCAAGGCCTGATCCAGCGGGAAACGGAGCGGGGGATTCCCTCCCACCGCGTGTTCGTCGGGGGATTTTCCCAGGGAGGTTCGGTGGCGTTGTATACGGGTCTGCGCCATCCGGACCCGCTCGCCGGCATCGTCGCGCTGTCCACCTGGATGCCGCAGCCCGCGACGTTTGCGGAGGAACGCGCCGCCGCCAATCGACCGGTACCCGTCTTCATGGCGCACGGAACGTACGACCCGACGGTTCCCATGATGTTCGGCGCCCGCTCCCGCGATCAGCTTCGCGGGCAGGACTACGACGTGCAATGGAGCACCTACCCCATGGAGCACGCCGTCTGCTCACAGGAGATTGCCGATCTCAACGACTGGCTTGCGGCCCGTCTGCAGTCGCCGGACTGAATCGGAAGATGCTCTCGCCCTGCCGCTGCCCGTCGGCATCGTAGCGGCGCTCGGCAAACATCAGGTTCCCGTCCCGGGACAGCAGCACCACCGTCGCAGACCGCGTTCCGTAGCGTGGGTCCCGGACAAACACCGAGCGCGCGCGCCAGTGCAGTTCTGCCCCCCCGTCGCCGGCATTCTGCGGCTCCCGGGTTTCCAGCAGCCGGAACAGCCGCCGCATCAGGTCGGCCCGCTCCGGCTCGTCGTCGAGAATCGCGGCAAGCCCGGAGGCCGCGAACTCGGTCTTGGGCCAGGACGTGCCCAGCGGCGCGTTGCTCAGGACGTGGATGCCGTCTGCCAGCCGTTGCGCGCCGGATCGATTGGCGGAATGGAACAGCCCCTCGCCGTCGAAGAGCAGAAGGTTATACGGCCCGTACTCGGCGGGCGCCTTCGCCCGCTCCCCGCAAAACCGTTCCACTGCATGCGGGGCAGCCAGGTAGTCGCTGACCAGGTGTCCGCGGGAGCCGGTAAAGGTCCGACCCTGCGGAGATGGCTGGTTGGTCACCGCGGCCAGCCGGCCACGCCGGTCCACGGCCAGCCAGCTTCCTCCCGCCTCGAGATCCCGCCCCCCGAGGATGCCGGAGGGCTCCTTCCACCAGTCCGCGGCGGCCGTGGACCTGCGGTGGGATTCATCGCGGTTGGCCGCGACCACGAGGGGAAAGGCCTCGCTGACGCCGACCGCGAACGCGGCGAGGCACACCGGAATTCAGCCCATTGCCGTATGGCGGAGCGGGGCGTGCCTCCCGGGCACCTTGCGCAACGTCAGGCAGGCCGGGCAATCGCCGCGCGGCACGTGCAGTTGATCGTACACGTAGGCGATCGAACAGACATCGCAGTGAGCCAGCCGCAACTCGTCGCCGCGCCGGATATTCCGCAGGAGGTTCCAACCCCATTCGAAGCTCAGGGTGGGCTGCGGAACCGTCATCCTGTGCGTCTCGAAGCACTGGCAGAAGCGGTGACCCAGGTTCACGTTTCCCTTCAGGCGAGGTCCCGGCGGGTCCTCGATGGAGAACAACCCGTTGGCCAGCAGCATGTTCACGAACACTCCCGACTCCAGTGACCGGGCCGATGATCGGACGAGCGGGCCGATCTGCGTGGGCGACTTGCCGCGGCGGCGCCTGATGGGCGCACCGTCGATGAACTTGAAGTAGCTGTTATAGAGCTTGCGGATCCGGTCGTCGCTGAGGTTCGTCCAGTAGCGAATCGTCCCCGTTCGCGCCTCGAGCCGGATCATTCGCATGGCGAGTTCGAACCGGTTTCGCTCGCCTTTGTACCGATTATCGGTTGCCCTCATTGCTGCTTTCCCTATGCTTTACCCAGTTTCTGGATATTAGCCCAGGCGATTCTTTCTTGGTATTTTAGGTTTATGCACAAACCGACAAGAAATGAACCCAATTTGCTCCATCCGGGGCCCCAGCCCGGCGACCTGCGCGACATTCGGGAATTGAACCTGTTGTTCCTGGTTCTGCTCCAGGGACGGGTACGCAAGGGCGTCGACTGCTTCGGCCTGCCCACGCCCGTACGGCGCCGGATCCGTGGGGCCACGGATGCCGCCCTGCAGGGCATGTCGACGTTTCCCAGAACGGTGTTCGCGCTGAACCTGGACTGCATCAAGTCGGGGCCCGATATTCCGGAAGAACGGGACGACCAGCTACGCAAGGCGCGGCACGCGCTGGCTTTGACGGCATTGCTCATGGCGTGGAACATGGCGCGCCAGCAAGGCTTCCATGCGCGCGTTTTCCTGGGTCTCTCGGAAGACGAGTCACGCCATCTGCAACAGTTGCCGATGCTGAAGCTGCATGAACTGGCCGAACACCCGGCGCTGCTCCGCTGCGCCTTCCCCGACGCGGTGGGCATGTGGACGCGGCTCGTGCAATACGGCGAGCGCGGTTTGCCCAGATCGTTGCGGTTGCTCGGCATGCAGCCGAAGCTGCTCGGCGAATCAGGGGAACTTCGCGCCCCTTACGCGTCCCGCATCGCCTGATTCCGCAGCCGCCCGGCCCGGCCCGCAACGCGTGTGATGTTCGCATGGGCTGAGTAGAATAGGCCGGCAGCCCGGCCGGTACGGATGCCATTCACAGCGGGAGATTCGGGACTTGTACGCCCTTGAGCTGAGACAACTTCGCAAGACCTACCCAAGCGGCGTCGAAGCGCTTCGGGGCATCGACCTGTCCGTGAGGCAGGGCGACTTTTTCGCGCTGCTGGGCCCCAACGGCGCCGGCAAGACAACGGCCATCGGAATCGTCACCTCGCTGGTCAACAAGTCCGCCGGCAACGTATCGGTGTTCGGTTACGACCTGGACCGCCAGCGGGAGGCCGCCAAGGCCTGTATCGGCGTGGTTCCCCAGGAAGTCAACCTCAACATGTTCGAGAAGTGCTGGAACATCCTGATCAACCAGGCCGGCTACTACGGCGTTCCGCGCGCCGAGGCCAAACGGCGGGCGGAAAAGTACCTCAGGGCCCTGCACCTCTGGGACCGCCGCGACAAATTGTCCAGAACGCTTTCCGGCGGCATGAAGCGCCGACTGATGATCGCAAGGGCGCTGATTCACGAGCCCCGGCTCCTGATCCTGGACGAACCCACCGCCGGGGTGGACATCGAGATCCGCCGATCCATGTGGGAACTCATGACGCGAATCAACGAAGACGGCATGACGATCATCCTCACCACCCATTACCTTCACGAGGCGGAGAGCTTCTGCCGCAACATCGCCATCATCGACGAGGGCCGCATCATCGAGAACGACACCATGGTCAACGTGGTGCGCAAGCTAAAGCGTGAAGTGTTCGTGCTGACGCTGGAGGAGTCCCTGCAGCGCGCGCCGGACCTGCCCGGTTACCAGGTCCAGTTGCGCAACGAACACGAGATCGAGGTCGAGGTGGAACAGCAACAGGGCTTGAACGCGCTGTTCCAGGTAATTTCGGACCGGTCCCTGCACGTCGCGAGCATGCGCACGAAGTCCAACCGCCTGGAAGAACTGTTCATGCGCCTGGTGGACGACAAGGCGGAGCAGAAGCACGCGGCGCACGTCACCGACCCCGTGCGTGCCGACGGTGCGCCCGGCCCGCGGCGCTCGGCGAGCGCGAACTGATGGCCACCGCCCCTCCGCTCTCCTCCCCCGCGCCGACAGCCGGGATCAACCTGTGGCGCATCAACCTGGTCGGGCTCGTCACGATCGTCCGCAAGGAAGTGCACCGGATCGCGCGGATCTGGGTTCAGACCATCGTGCCGCCCGCCATCACCATGACGTTGTACTTCATCATCTTCGGCAGCCTGATCGGCCAGCGCATCGGGGAGATGGGCGGGGTGCCGTACACGACCTTCATCGCCCCGGGACTGATCATGATGTCGGTCATCACCAATTCCTTCGGCAACGTGGTGTCGTCATTCTTTTCCGGAAAGCTGCAGCTTCATCTTGAGGAGATGCTGGTTTCCCCGCTTTCCTTCACCACGATCATCACCGGCTACGTGATCGGCGGCGTGGTGCGCGGCCTCGCGGTGGCGGCCCTGGTGACCGCGGTGGCGTCGTTCTTTACCGATCTCAGCATCGCCCGCCCGCTGATCACTATCTCCGTCATCGTCCTGACCGCCATGGTGTTCTCCCTGGCGGGTCTCATGAATGCGATTTTCGCGAAGAACTTCGACGACATCTCCATCATTCCCACCTTTTTCCTGACGCCGCTGACGTACCTCGGGGGCGTGTTCTTTTCGATTTCGCTGCTGTCGCCGTTCTGGCAGAACGTCTCGCTCGCCAATCCCATCCTCTACATGGTGAACGCGTTTCGTTACGGCATGCTCGGATCCTCGGATATCCCAATCGGTACGGCTTACGCAATCATCCTGACCGCTCTCGTCGCGTTGTACGTGGCCGTGCTTGTACTGCTGCGGCGGGGCACGGGAATTCGTTCCTGAGGCGGTCACCAACACTCCAGGCACCATTGAGGGGAAGACCATGAATAAAACGATTGAATCGACCACAGCGGCGCAGGACGTCTGCCGAAGGCTGTTGTCCGCCGGCACGGTTGCCGCGATTGTCCTTGGCAGCCCGGCTGTTTTCGGGCAACAGAACGGGGACAGCGTGCCCGGCGCCGGATTCGCCGCCATTCCGGGGCTCAAGGGCGGGCAGGACATGTTCGGGCCTTATGAGGTCGTGCCGAACTGGCCGAGGCCCATGGAGGAGAGCCTGGAGGGACACGAGGGCTGGACCTGGTCCGTTACCATGGACGTCTTCGCCGAGAGCCCGGACCGGGTCTTTCTGGTCCAGAAGGGCGAACTGCCGATCATGCAGCGGCCGAGCGACTCGGTGTGGCTGCCGGAACTCGGTCCGGGTTTCCACTACCCAAACTTCCGGCTGCCGTTGCGCCAGGCCGGCAGCGCCATTCCAAACGGCGACCAGCTCGAGGAACCCGGCAACGGCCGGCCGGGCATCGACTGGCGCTGGGAGCACTGCGTATTGGTGATTGACCGCAACGGCTACATCGTCGAGGAATGGACCCAATGGGACCACCTCTGGTACCGGCCGCACGATGTGGAGATCAGCCGCTACGATCCCGACAAGCATGTCTGGATCGTGGACGCGGACGGCCACTTCGTCGCCAAGTTCACCAACGACGGCTCCGAACTGGTGCTGATGCTGGGCGAACCGGGCGTGCCGGGCGACGACGACGAGCACTTCCGCCGCCCGACCTTCCTGGCCTTCATGGACGAGAACACCTTCTACCTGGCCGACGGCTACGACAACACCCGGGTCATCAAGTACGACATGGACGGCAACATCCTCGCCCAGTGGGGCGAGCAGGGGAACTGGCCCGGCGAGACCCGCCCCGGCTACTGGAACAACGTGCACGGCATCGCCGTGGATCCGACGACGCGGCGGGTGTTCGTCAACGACCGCAACAACGGCCGCGTACAGGTCTTCGACGAGGACGGCAAGTACCTGGACGAGTGGAACTTCTTCACCGGCCGGCGCGGACAGCCCATGGACATCCACAGCTTCATCGTCACCAGCGACCACAAGCTGTGGGCCGCCGACCAGGGCACCCATAAGATCCTCGGCTACGACCTGAACGGCCACTTCCTCTATTCGTGGGGAAGCTGGGGCGAATACCCGGGCGGCATGTGGGGCGTGCACGGCATGTCCACCGACAACGAAGGCAACTTCTACACCGCCTCGGTGAACAACGGGCGGATTCAGAAGTTCCGGCCGCGGGAAGGCGCCAACCCGGATTTCCTGGTCGGCACGCCCTGGCCTGGGGTTTGGTAAGCGCGGGACGGCCGGGTTGACCCGAGCATTCGGGTTTACCCGATCCGCCGGTTTGACCGGAATCGCACCAAAGTTTTCAGGCGGTGCCGCGCCAGCATGCCGTAGCGTGCAGGCCGCGCTGGCGCGGCCCGATCAGTGGCCGACGATGGCGTAGGTGCCGTCGAGGATCAGGCGGGCGGAGACGAACAGTCCCAGCAGGGGAACGACGATCCATACGGCGTTGGGGCCCCAGACGTAGAGCCAACGGGTCGCCCTTGGCAGCGGCTCGTGACTGCCGGCTACCCAGACGCTCACGGCGTAGAGCGAACTCACGTACACCCACTGCCAGAACAGCGCGATGCCCAGAATCCCGGCGATCGTGGCCGGCATGAATCCGATGGTGAGTGCGGCCAGCAGAACCATTGAAGGGATCGGCGTAAAGAATCCGTTGCCGACGTCGGCGTTGAAGCCGAAGGTGCTGCGCTGGGTGTAGGCATCGTCGTACAGAGCGTATGCGGCCCAGACGTCCGCCCAGACCGTTGGAGAACAAACACGCCGCAGTGGTATGGCGGCGGTCAGAAACCCGACAGCCGGGTTACGCCCGGTTGACGCGCGCAATTCACGCCAGTATCGGGCGCGCTCGACGACTTGGTCGTGCCTCAGATAGAGGCACATCTCCCAGCAGGCGATCAGCAGATTGATCGACAGGAACAGGCTCAGCACGAAATAGTACGGATTCAGGGCACCGTGCAGCCGGTAACTGACGGTATTCCAGGCCAGCGTGAGGACAACGACGAACGCCGCGGCGGCCACTGCGACGACGACTTTCGGACCCTTTTCATCCCTCTCCCCGACTGCCGTTACAACCTTCCCCTCTTCAGTATGACCGTCGGCCGGCAGTGCGGTGTCGTTGTCCTTGATGGGACCGTCGGCAGCCTGGTGAGTCTTGTCGTCCGCGAGAGGACTGTCGGCAGCCTGCTCGGTGTTGTCGTCGTTCATGGGAACCAATCTCCCGCCCAAAGATGTGCGTATCAGCCTGACCAGGCACCATAGAGCAGCCGCGCGGCGGTCACAAACAGCAGGATCCGTATCAGGACGCTGAAATGCTCCGCGCGGATGAACTGCCGCAACCAGTTGCCCACCGGTACGAACAGCATGGCCGGCACGACGGCCAGCAGGCTTTGCCCGAACAGCAGCGGCGTATATGCCTGAAGGGATCCCAGAATGACCAGGTGCGTGAGCGACAGGGACATGAACACCGCGGAGAACGTGAACACATAGGTGCGCGGGTTGGCGCCGATGGCGTCCACGTAGGGCACGATCACCGGCGCGCAGATGCCCGTGGCGCCCTGCAGGGTCCCCGACGCGAAGCCGACCGGAAACGCGAGGCGGAACCTGGCCTTGCGGGCCAGGGACAATTGCGGATGCACGAACCGCAGCACCAGGTACGCGAGCACCCAGAGCGCCAGCACCGTTGCCAGAAACTTCTCGCTGGCCAGATACAGCACGGCCGCTCCCAGGGCGATACCGGGCACGCCGGCGATGGCCACCCGCGGCACCTCCGGCACCTCCCGATAGCAGTCGCGCAGCCGCCATGTCAGCCAGAGATTGGTGATGAGTGTCGGCATCACCATGATCATTACCGCCTGCTCGACGCCCAGGAAGGCCGCCATGATGGGCACGGCGATGCCCGGCAGCCCGAGTCCCGTCATCCCCTTGGTCAGTCCGCCGGCCGCCAGCGCGACAACGATGACCGCCCAGGCCTGCCATGCCAGCTCGGTCACGGCCCGGACTCCGGCCGGTACCGTAACGGCGGGTCCCCAACGCGCATCGCCGCGGCTCGCTGACCTGAATGGTTCGCTAGATCGCCGTGAAGCTTCGGGTCGAGTGACTGAGGCGCAGGGTCAGCGTCCCCTCGTTGATCAGCCAGGGGCGTACTTCGAACGTGCGCGCGCCGCTGGCATGCATGGGGTCTTTGGCCGCGATGGCCCGGGCTGCCTCCAGGCTCTCGGCACGTACCACGACCATGCCTTCGCCGCGCCACTGTTGTTCGTCGTCGGTCCAGAACGGGCCGGCGGCAAAGAGGGTGCCGTCCTTCTCCATGGATATCTGGTACTTGAGGTGTTCCTCCAGCGTTTCCATCACCGGCTTCAAGCCGCTCACGGGTCGGGTGAAAATCGCATAGAGCTGCAATTGCAGCATGCCTTCGCAGGCCGCCCGCACATCGTCCGCCATGACCATGGGTTCGTCCACCGCACTGTCCTCCGCTCTCGTCATGCCCCTTACCGCTCACTACTCCCGGTTCATCGCACCATCAATAGGAAGGAGCGACCTTCAGCACGAGGCCGTCCAGTTCGTCGGTCACCGGAATCTGGCAGGTCAGGCGGCTGTTTTCGCGCCGCTCGGTGGCCGCTTCGAGCATGGAGTCCTCGATAACGTCCATATCGGGGAGCTTGTCCCACCACTCTTCCCTGACATAGCAGTGGCACGTAGCGCACGAGCAGGCGCCGCCGCATTCGGCCTCGATACCCTCGACTCCGTTCATGATCGCGCCTTCCATGACCGAGTAGCCTTCCTCGACTTCCACTTCCACGTGGTCTCCTTCGGGCTCGATGTACACGATCTTGGGCATATTGCGGCTCCTGGCGGCAGGCGATGCATGCTAGCGCCGAATTCGGCACAGCGAAAGTCCCGCACGAGAATTTTCAAGGCTTCCTTGCAAACCTATACGGAAAACCGGCCACCCGTCGATACGAGTCCCACAATTCGGGCGAACCGTCGCGCCCTCGCATTCGCCTGCCTGTCGTAGACGGGGCGACGCGGTAGTAGAGACGTGCGCGCCGACGATAGAATAAGGGAATTCATCTCAAGGGATCTGCCGATGCCTGCTGTGCCGACTGCTGCCCGGCTTTCATTGCGCCGCCGCGCGACAGGCCCACTCTGGCATCGCATCGTTGCCCTTGCTGCCGCCATTCTTGCGTCTTCATGGCTGCCAGCCCACGCCCTGGATTTGGCCGAGTACCGGGGCAAGGTCGTCATTGTGGACTTCTGGGCGTCCTGGTGCGTGCCGTGCCGCCAGTCCTTCCCCTGGTTCAACGCCATGCACGACGAATACGGCGACGACGGACTGGTCATCCTGGGCGTCAACACCAGCGACGACGCTGCTGAAGCACAGCAATTCCTCGAGGAATTCCCCGCGAAGTTCGAAATCGTCTACGATCCGGACGGCCAGCTGGCGCAGGACTTCGGGGTCGTGGCGATGCCGAGCAGTTACGTATTCTCACGCGACGGCGAACTGGATACGCGGCACCTGGGGTTTCTCCGTTCCCGGCGCGACGAATACGAAGCCGTCATCCAGCGGCTGATCGCCGAACCGGGCAGGTAGCCTTCAGACGAACGAATCCTGCCCCCCACCCCCCGGCCCAGTGGAAGGAACGGTCTTGCGCCGTCACCGGCGGCGCAGGCTAGGCCAGCGATACACGATGCGCCTTACCTATGCGTTGGGCATCTCGCTCCGCGACACCTGCCTCCGATGCCCATCGGCGCCAATCACTCACGGCGGAAATGACGTTATCGAGTACGCGCCGGGCGACGGTTTTCTTCAGGCCCGACGATCTTGCGAATTCAAGCAGGTCCCCGCGATCGAAATCGTCGACCTTGCCCGCCAAGCTCATCTGATGCTGGCGCGTTACCGCTCCGAAAGGATTGTACGCATACGCAACATCGTACGCGGGTGACAGGCGCCATTCGCCCTTGCGGTTCATGAGGAAGGAAATGTTCTTGACGTGATCGTCCTGGTTGCGGGCGACGACGTTGAAAGCCGCGCGCCGATACTGTTCCTCGACGGTGGACATTCCAAGGCCCAATTGCCGGATCGTCCGGATTGCCTGCTCGTAGGAGTAGGCTCGCGGCTGGAAGTAGTCGAAGTGCTGCAGCGCACCGAGCGACTGCATGTGGGTCCTGCGTCCGTCCGCGTCACGGTCAAAACGCCTTGTCATGAAATGACTGCGCCCACCCTCGTGGTGCAGTCGGCAACCGGACATGTGGATCCCGGCTTCGCGGGCCATGAGGTAATAGGCGTACTCGATCCGACCGTAGCCCCGGGGATCGGCCAATTCCCCGTCCCGACGGCTGGAGATGCCGTCAAACTTGAGTATCCAGTGCTTGAAACCGGCATCGGTATCGACCTGACCCGACCGAAATTCTCCCGTCTCGGGGTTCCAGGCCAGAACGGCTTTCGCCCGTGCACCGCCGGCGGAAGTGCCCACGCTCAGAATTTTCTCCAGCGCCGAGTCATCTCTTCCCGTTCCGAACGTACCGGCGAGTTGCAATCGCTCGTCCAGAACGCGGTTGGCAAGATCGACCAGTTGCGCGAAGTCGATCTCGCTTCGCCTACCGTGCCCGCGCAGGGCGGGTTCGAACTCAAGTGCGCCGACAGCGCGCTTGCCGACATAGCAAAGCCGGTCCACCGGGCTGAAGTCTTCCCGCCGCCTGCCGGTTTCGGCCAGCCAGACATCGATCAGCCTGTTGCCGAACCTGTCGGGAAGAGCGTCCGAGAGAAGCCCGGGCAAGCCCTTGAACGTCTCGCGATTCGGCGCGGGAAATGAGTACGGCGCCTCCCGTACAGGCATGACAAGCGGAGCAACCTCGATACCGGCCGATAGAAAGGCGGGATCGTATTGAAATACGCCGAGCGCACGGGATGAATCCCACGAAACCGCACCGATCCGCCGCCCCCACAGATACACATGAGCATCAGTCACGAGACTCATCCCCCCACGACCACGGCTCGTCCGCTCCACCGCTCCTGGGGGGCCGGGCGCGCTTGCGCTCGGACCGGCGGGAATCGACCCGTTCGATCGGGCGAATATCGTGGGAGGGAATCGCATTCAGCACGGCATCCACCAATTCCAGGGCGATGGCGATGCGCAGGAAGCTATCTAGCGTCGACGACTGCCCCGCTTCAACTCGTCGCAGCGTGCGCAACCCGATTCCCGCCTCCCTGGCAAGCGTTTTTTGCGTTACGTTTCGGGCGAGTCGGATCCTGGCCAGACGCCGGCCAAGCTCGGTTTCCAGACCGTGTGAAGTTGCCGTACCATTAGGATGGAAATCAGGCATATGTGGCCTCCTGAAGCGCCGTCAGGCCGATGGAAGATCAAATGTGATCCGAATATCCGAAAATGTCAACAGGCCATTTGTGGCATTTTATAGTTTGAAAAGCATTTAATAGGCCATATGATGCCTGTTATCAGGTGATATTCAGTCGCTACTGCCAGCCTCCGACCCAGGACCCTCACCTACGGAGCCCGAACATGTACAAATTGACATTCGCACCGCTCTTGTTTGCGACAGTCGGTACTGCGATTGCGCATCACGGCGTCGACGCGCACTTCGACACCTCGACGGATATCCGCTTTGAGGCCGTGGTCGCCGACATCAGGGTCATCAATCCCCATTCGTACATCTATTTTTCGCAATTGAACGATCAGGGCGAACTCGTGGAGGGGCGGTGCGAACTGTTCGAGCGCCGTTTCCTGGTTCGGTACGGGCTGTCCAACGAAACCGTTCCTCCGGGGACGCCGGTGAGAATCACCGGGAACCCCGCCCGGCGCGAGGCCAACGTCTGCCATGCCGAGCAGATCGAGCTGGCAGACGGGCGAAGTTTCGGCAACCGTGGGCAGGTTTCGAATGACTCTGATTACGTCCCCGGCGAGGCGCTCATGGCTGCGGTGGTCGGCTCGGCGGAAGCGTCATCGCGGGTCATCGCGGAATCCTCCCGGGAGGCGGTGGAGCGAGTGCCGGTGGAGATTCCTGCCGAAGGCATGTTCGGCACCTGGGTGGCCTTTACGGGCATGCTTCCTGACGGTCTGCCCCCCGGCGTCGACGCGTCCGAACTGCAGTCCTCAGTGATGCCCATGGGCGGTCAGATGATGACGGGTATGGGCAGCCCGGAAATGGGCATGGGAAGCCAAATGGCGGGTATGGGCGGTCAGATGAATCCCGACGCCGCCCAAATGCCCATGCCGCGCTTCATGGGCACCCGGTACTCGGTGGATTACACCGAGGCGGGACAGGCCGTCGCCGACACCTTCGACCCGGCGTTCGACAGTCCCGACATCCGCTGCCAGGCTTCGGTGCTCCGCGGCATGCAGCACCACGCGCTGGTGAACGAATTCGTGCCCGTCAGCGACGACCGGCTGCGGTGGGTATACGGCTACATGGACCTGGTCCGCACCATCCACATGGACCAGACCGAGCACCCCGGCGACCTCGAGCCTTCAATCCTGGGCCACTCCATCGGTTACTGGGACGGCCCCACGCTGGTTGTCCACACGCAGGGTTTCAGGAGCTTCGAACTGTTCCGCGGCGTCATCAACAGCGACGCGCTGCAGGTCGTCGAGCGCGTCACCCACGACCCGGAGACGGACCGGCTGGTGGTGTCGTTCATGGCGCTGGACCCGAAGTTCTGGCGAGCCCCGTTACAGGGCGAGATCAAGATGGCGCGGACGGATGAGCCGTTTACGCCCTACGGCTGCATCGAGTTGTCCGGCGAGAACAACCTGCGCCCGAACGAGCGAACGATTTTCGACTGACTTGCGTCGATACCTGCGGTTCGTGGCGGAGGCGCGGAGTCACCTCGGCGCCAGTCACGCAGGCGGCGAACTGCGAAATGCGCCAGCGCGCTCTTGCCCTCAGCGCGTCATGAGGAGCGTCAACCGACCGCGACCGTGCGCAGACGGGTGCTGCACAATCACATCCGCCTTGTCGTCCCCGTTCAGGTCTGCAAGCATGGCGTTGCGTTCGTCGGCCGGAATCGCGAGGGGCACGGCGATCGGGTGCTCGGCCAGAGCCTGCATCCCCGGGGTGCCGAGGAACACCCGGAGTTCGTTCCAGCGCTCGCCGACCAGGAGGTCCAATCGGCCGTCCCCGTCGACGTCGCCCACGAGCACCGTGGGAAACAGCGGTCCCCGCCGGTCAAGCGGGGAGAACGGGGGCCTGACCCTGCGGCTCCAGTCGGGACGGGCCGAGTAGTCATCGTCCCTGAGTGTGTGCAGCACGAGATCCATCGCGATCGATTTGCCGACCGTGGCCCGGAACATGCCGCCCGGACCGATATTGACCGCTGCCATGGCCATTTCGGTCACGCCGTCGCCGTCGACGTCGAGGAACCGTTGCGACGCGTAGCCCCAGGGCTGGAGCCCACCGGCCCTGCCTGGTGCCTCGACGCTGGTGTCGACGGCGGCCGGAAACAGCGTGCCGTTCGGCGAGGGGCGACCGAAGCGCACGTCGTACCGGCCGCGCAGCCTGAAGGGGCTGCGGCCCGCAAGGGACAGGGTGACAGCGTCGCTGACGCCATCGCCGTTCAGGTCGCGAAAGGCGTACAGGACAGTGTGCTCCGTGCGGGGACCGAGTCCGAGGAGCATGGATGCGACGCTCGCGTCCGGGAACTGGAACGCAATCCCGTACGCGCCGTCGAAGTCGAACGAGAAATCGGTGGAGAAAGTGCGCGGTTCGTCCTCGAAACCGCCCGCTTCGTCCTGCAGATAGAGAAGGAAGTGTTCGCCGTTCCAAAACGCAATGTCCTCCCGCCCGTCCCTGTTGTAGTCCATTCGATGAACCCGGCTGAGATACCACGGCAGGGTCTGCGCGGTGATTCCGATCTCGCGGTACGTTTGCCGGTGTTCGGGTGCGGTCGCGTCCAGGAACGGTTCCGGGGGACCCAGCGTGCGGGGCGTTGCGAAAGTGCCGTCCGGCGATTGCAGGCTCACCCAGAAGCCATCGACGTCGGGGAGGAACACGTCGTCGCGACCGTCGCCGTTGATGTCCCGGGCGACATCCAGATGTGGGACCCCCTCGTTATCGGAACTGCGGTACCGGATTGTCACATCGACCATCGGATGCGTGGTCCCCGTTTCCAATTCCAGCCAACCGATTCCGGCGTTGCGCCGGTAGGTGAGCAGGCGATCGCGGCCGGCGACCGTGGCGACATCCACGAACAGCACGGCCGGTTCGGCCTCGTGCTCGACAATGCTCGCCCATTCGCCGTCCTCGAACAGGAGAAACTGAACATGGCGTGCGCCCGTGGCGTCCACGCGCACGACCGCCAGCTGCGGGCGGTCGGTACCGTCGAAAGAGCCCGCGAGTACGGACTGATGGCGCGCTGGCGGGGTCGCTATCTCGTGGGCCTCAAAGAGGGGATCGGCTATTTGGGCGGTGGGGGCGGCTGCGCAACCCGCGAGGCCGGCGGCGGCGCCCAGAGTCCTGATTTGACGGTGCAAGCCCATGAGCTGTCTCCGATTTGGACGGTGCGGCAGGCTAGCGAAGGAAACCACTATTCGCAACCACTTTGATCAAAGTGCTACGATATGGACTGAAAAGGTCTTATATTGTGATACCTGATGGATCAGTCGAAGCGCATTGTCAGGGCACTGAAGGAAGCGCTGAAGGCGCGGCGAATCTCCTACGGGCAAGTGGCCGATCACCTCGGTCTGTCGCTGAGCAGCGTCAAGCGATTGTTCTCGGCCGGGAGTTTCTCGCTTGCGCGGCTGGAGAAGGTCTGCGACCTGGCCGGCATCGACCTGCTTGACCTTGCGCGTCGGGCCGAGGAGAACCGGCTGCGGGTTTCGTCGCTGACCGTCGAGCAGGAGCGGGAACTGGTGAGCGATCCCTCGCTGCTGCTCACCGCGGTTTGCGTGTTCAATCGCAGTACGTACTTGCGCATTCTCAGGAACTACCGGTTCTCGGAAGTCCAGTTGACCAAACTGCTCTTGCGCCTTGACCGCATGGGACTGATCGAACTGCTCCCCGACAACCGCATTCGCCTGCGCATCGCACGGAACTTCGCCTGGCTTCCGGGGGGACCGATCCACCGCTACTTCGTCGAACGCGTGCAGGGTGAGTTCCTCTCCGGCGCGTTCGACCCGGACCGCGACACGCAACGGTTCGCGTGGGGAATGGTTTCCAAGCAGTCTGCAACCGCATTACGGGCGAAGATCGCCGAACTCATGGATGGGTTCGATGACGTGACCCGGCGCGATGAAGTGCGCGCCGGCGGCGATGCGCGCGGCACCTGCCTGCTCGTCGCGCTTCGCCAGTGGGAGCCCGCTTCATTCGCGACCATGCGTCGTCCGGGCGGCTAACCATCGAAATCCGACACCGTTTCGATCCAGCGAAGCACCTCGACTTCCGCCGCGGGGTCGAGACGGGCTACCGAGTCGGCGATGCGTTCGCGCACCTGCCGCAGCCTCGCATCCGGAACCGTCAGGCGGATTTCGCGGCGCTACGCGGGGGATGTGGCCATGCGGGTCAAGCCTCCAGGTTGCCGATGCTCGAACTGTAACGCGTTACGGCAAACGGCCGCGACCCTCCAGATGGCCGCGATCGCGGGCGCCGGGGCCGTCAGCCGGCCCGATCGGGTGGCACGGCAAATTGGTTCAGAAACCGCACCAGCCCGTCATTGCGCACGGGCCTCGCTCGGACGTGCCGGGCGAGCGCGCGCGGACTCACCCCGCAGCGGGTGATGAGCAAGGCGCACTCGTGCGGCGCGAGGCTAGACAAAAGCCACCCCACCGCACTACTTCGATCGTCATTTCGGCCGGGTTCGCCATTGAGCGATTCCACGATGCCCGCCCCGTCCACCCGTCCCTTGCGTCCAGCGCAGTGCTTGCGCGCGATGACCCCCGCGACATCCTCGGCGTCGCGCTGGCGCGTGATGCCGGGTTGGCCGGCCACGTATCGGGCGAAGTCCTCGTCCGGGCGAAGCTCCGGCGGTGTCATTGACAAGGGAATCATCGTCCGGGCTACGGTCTACGCAAGTTACTCGTACGGCATCACCTCGGCGAACCAGAGTTCGCGGTCGATGCGCCACTCGCTGTCGTCGCCGAGCCGCCAGATATGGACGAAGGCGCCGTCGCCGAGCGACTCGCCGCCATCGCTGTCGACGACCTCGTAGTCCCCGTAGACCAGCATCGCGTCGGTGCCGTCCACGGTGTAGGTCACGTTCAGCAGGGTGAGTGGATTGCCTTCCCCGAAGTCCGAGGCCCAGAACTCGCGGATGTCGTCGCGTCCCGCCAATGTCGGCGCACCGTGGGCCGTCAGCTCGGCATTTTCCGTGTAGAGCGCAGCCAGGGCGTCGCCGTCGTGGTCGTTGTAGGCGGCGGTCCACCGGTCGGCGAGTTCCTGGGCGTCGACGGGAGCCTGGGCGGCCAGACCCGATGAAGCCAGGAGAATGACCATTCCGATGCCAAGACAACTGAATTGCTTCATCTTGCTTTCCCTCTTTTCAAAGTCGTTTCAAATGTCGAATCGATCCAACCAGCCGGCAGGGAATATTCCTGCACGGTGAAGTTCGCCCGATTGCGCTGCTACCAGGCGACCGTGGAGCCGTTGAAACTGAGCGGACGTCCATCATAGCCCGCGTCCAGTCCCTCAATTACCGCCGCCATGCCGGCCACGCTGTCCTCGGACGTATTGGCCCGAGGCACCAGCGAGGGCCGATTGTTCTGCAACATGTCCGTCACCGTCGGACCCGGCGTAACGAGTGCCACCACGATGCCGCGATCGGCCAGTTCCGCACCGATCTTGCGCATGGCCATGTTCAGCGCGGTCTTGCTGATGCTGTAGTAGGCGCCTCCCGCCGACATGGTCTCGCGCGAAACGGAGCCGGCGCCGCTGCTGATCGAGACGATCTTCTTCTGCCTGCTGGCTGCCACGTGGTCCGCGAACGCCTCCGCCATCTTCATCGGCGCCAGCACGTTGACGGCCATGACATCGTGAAACGTCCCTGAGTCAAGCGATCCGAACGTCTGGCCCTCCGCATCTCCGTAGATGCCGGCGTTGTTGATCAGCACGTCGATGGGCGTGCCGGCATGGGCGGCAGCCAGTTCCCGGATGCGTTCGCCGTCGGTCACGTCGAGTTGCTCGATGAGCAGGTGCTCGTACTCCCCGGCCAGCGCGTTGAGTTCATCGGCCCGCGAGGGTGTTCGGGCGGTCGCCAGTACGTTCCATCCCTGATCGATGTAGTGTTGAACGAAGGCCAGCCCGATGCCCCGGTTGGAGCCGGTGACGAGCACCGTCGGGCGATCGGGATCAATGCTTGCGCCGTGCGCCCCGCTGATCGCAAGTATCAGCAACGCGAGAGCGGGAAGCAGCCGGGAAACTGGAAAGGGACGAAGAACACAAACAACCATGCGCATCTGAAAGGTCCGTCTATGGATTGGAGGTTGATGGTAACCCGAAGCAAGAGGACCTGTTAACGCTTTCTGTCGACACTCGCCGGGTCCGTCACCGCCCCTGGCCGGAATCGAGAGATCGGAACATCCTGCCCATCCGTTCCCACCGTTTCCGACAGGGCCCGGTACAGCCTCACCTGGAACCAGCTTGAGATTTCTTTGGTTGTGCGGGACCGCTGACCTGAAGTAAAGTTTGGTCTGACCAACATGGTAGGACCATAAATGCCACAGCATCTTTCCCGTGCGGAGGAGATCACGCGTACGTTGAGGGACGACATCCTGCGCGGCCAATACCGCGCCGGTGAGCGGGTGCCCTCGGAACGGGATCTGGCCGTGCGCTTCGCCACCAGCCGCGGCACCGTTCGCGAGGCGCTCAAGAAGCTCGAACAGCTCGGGATCGCCTCCATCCAGCCGGGCGGCGCGCGCGTCATACCGGTCCAGGAGTGCACGCTGGACGTGCTGGGACCGCTGCTGGAGTTGAACGATGTTCCCGATGCCGCGCTCATGGAGCAGGTGCTGGACGTGGGCTCCATTCTCATCGGCTACGCCGCGAAGACCGCCGTGGAGCGGGGCGAACCGGCTGCGCTGGCGCGCGTGGAGGCGCTTATCGACGACATTCTCGACGCCGAACCCGAGGCGCTTGCGAAGATGCGGGTGCCCAGGCGGCTGGGGCGCGCGTTCGCACGGGCGTCCGACAACCTGGTGCTGTTGCTCATCATCAATGGCCTGCGCACTCAGCTTCCGGACCCGAGGCGCGCTTTCGGGGGACCTCCCAAACTGGACCCGGGATCGCTGAAGCGGATAACCGCCGATCTGAAGGCGGCCGTGAACCATCGCGACGGAACCTCGGCCGCCTCATCGATGCGAGAACTCATTGAACTCATGCGGGCCGCCGCGCGGAAAAGGCTACACACCCACGGTGCGCGCGTTGAGGAAACACTGCGCTCCCGCGGTTCAAGCGCCGGGGAAACGCCGCGCACCCACCATTCGATCGCCAGGGATGCAAGCACATGAAACGCAGTACCAAGGTTGCGGTGACCGCCCTCACGCTCTCGGTAGCCGCCACTGCAACGCTGTTGGTAACCCGGCCGCAGCTCGACCCGAGCGAGCCCGAGCCGGTCGCGCCGGCCGTGCGGGTCATGCACGTCAATCCCGGCAGCGAGCGCATGGTGGTGCACGCCCAGGGCACCGTATCGCCCCGCACCGAAGCCGACCTCGTGCCCGAAGTTTCAGGCAATGTTTTGTGGATATCCCCCAACCTGGTCGCAGGAGGCTACTTCGAGGAAGGCGAACCGCTGCTGCGGATCGATGACCGGGACTATCGATACGCCCTGGAGCGGGCCACCGCGGCGGTAGACCGAGCCATGGCGGAAAATGAATTTGCCACGTTCGAGTTGCAGCGTCTCCGGGAAATGGAAGCCCGCAACCTCATCAGCCCTTCCGACGTGGAAACGGGGATGAGGGCCGCACGGGTGACCGAAGCCGCACTCGTCGACGCCCGCGCGGCGCGGAACCAGGCTGAACTCGATCTGTCCCGAACCGAGGTGCTGGCGCCGTTCACGGGCCTTGTGCGCAGCGAGCAGGTCGACCCCGGCCAATTCGTCAGCCGCGGCGCCGCCATTGCCCGGCTTTACGCGGTGGACTACGTGGAAGTACGCCTGCCTATCGCGGATCAGCAACTTGCCTACCTTGATATCCCGCCCATGCAGCGGGGGGGACTGGACGAATCCAGCGCCCCGGACGTGTTGTTGTCGGCGGACTTCGCCGGACAGCACTACAAGTGGCGCGGCACGATCGTGCGTACCGAGGCAGAGATCGACACGCGAAGCCGAATGGTCAACGCCGTCGCGCGCGTGCAGACCACCGATGATGCCTTGAACAATCCGGAGTACGTTCCACCGCCCGTGGGCCTGTTCGTAGAAGCGGAAATACAGGGCCGTTCCGCCGACAACGTGGTTGTGGTGCCCCGTTCGGTGATTCGCAGCGGCAATCAGGTCCTGATCGTGGACGAGGACGACCGGTTGCGCTTCAGGACGGTGAGCATCGCCCGCATCTACGGCGACGACGCCTACATCGACGGCGGCCTCGAAAAGGGCGAACGGGTCTGCCTCTCGGTGCTGCAGGCGGTGATCGACGGCATGCGCGTCGAAGTCGTCGCGGATGAGGCGATTCCGAGGCCGGGAGCTGCCGGATCGTGAAGCGCATTATTGGCTGGTTTGTCAGCAACCCCGTCGCGGCGAACCTGCTGATGATGATTCTCATCGTCGGCGGACTGATTTCCGTCTTCCAGATCAGGCAGGAAGAATTCCCGCCTATCGAACTGAACACGGTCAGTGTTTCGGTGCCCTACCTGGGCGCTGCGCCGGAAGAAGTCGAGAACGGCGTCAACCTGCGGATCGAAGAGGCCGTGGAGGGCATCCAGGGCATCTACCGGATGACATCGACCGCCAGTGAGGGCAACGGCAGGGTGCTGCTGGAACTTGAGGCCGGCGCCAACAGGATCCAGACCGCCAACGAAATCAAGAGCCGGATCGATGCCATCTCCACGTTTCCCGTAGAGACCGAGCGTCCGGTCGTGTCGCTGCTGACGACCCTGAACGACGGGCTTGAAATCGTCATCAGCGGCGACGCGGATGAACGCACGTTGAAGGAACTGGGCCTGGAGATGCGCGAGGAAATCGCTGCGATCGAGGGCATCTCGAACGTGGAGCTGGCCTACGTGCGCCCCGACGAGGTTTCCATCGAAGTCTCCGAGCGAACCCTCAGGCGCATGGGACTCACCTTCGACCAGGTGGCCAACGCCGTGCGCCGTACATCTCTGGACATGCCCGGCGGATCCATCAAGTCGGGTGCCGGAGAGATTCTGCTTCGGACCCAGGGGCAAGCTTATACCGGCGACGACTTTCGCGACATCGTGGTCCTTTCGAGGGAAGACGGCACGAGGGTGTACCTGGACGAGATCGCGACCATCATCGACGGCTTCCAGGAGGGCGATACCCTATCGCGGTTCGACGGCAAGCCCGCGGCCATCGTCAGGGTCAACCAGGTCGGCGACGAAGACGTGGTCGAGATCAGCGAAAACGTCCGGGCCTACGTGGAAGAGGCCCGCGGCCGCATGCCCGACGGCATTGATCTGACAATCTGGCGGGACGAGTCCGAAGAGTTGCAGGCGCGCATCGACATTCTTCTCGGGTCGGCTGCCACCGGTCTGGCGCTGGTGCTGCTGTTGCTGACCCTGCCGCTGGAATTCCGGCTGGCCATGTGGGTTGCGGCCGGAATTCCCATCGCCATGCTGGGCACCATCGGGATCTTCGGCGCCGTCGGCATCACCATCAGCACCTTGTCGGTGTTCGCCTTCATCCTCGTGCTCGGTATCGTGGTGGACGATGCCATTGTCGTGGGCGAGCGCGTCTACGCCCACGAGCAGCAGGGCAAGGATCAGTTCACCGCAGCGATTGAAGGCACCTCCGAAGTGGCGGTACCGGTCATTTTCGGCGTGCTCACGACCATCGCGGCCTTCACTCCGCTCATGTTTGCGACCGGGACTCTCGGGCAATTGCTTTCGATTATCGGTTACGTGGTCGTCATCTGTCTGTTCTTCAGCATCGTCGAGTCTCAACTTATCCTTCCGGCGCACCTGGCGCACCGCAAGCAGGCATCCCCAACGGACGAAATCAACGTCTTTCACGCTGCGTGGCGACGGTTGCAGCAGCGCATCGCTGCCGGTATCGAGCGCTTTGCCCAGGATACCTTCGGACCGGCGTTGGTTCGCGTCATCGAGTTTCGGTACACCGCGCTCGTGCTCGGCTCCAGCGTGATGCTTGTTGTCCTGGGCCTCGTTCTGAGCGACCGGATCGAGGTCCAGTTCATGCCCCAGGTCGAGGGCGACATCATCGTCGCACGGGTGGAAATGCCGGAGGGCGTGGAGGTCGAACAAACCGCCCGTGCGGCGCGGCAGATCGAGGAAGCCGCCTTGCAACTGAAGGCCGAACTGGACACCACCCACCCGGACCGGCCCTCGCTGATCGAGCATGTCTTCACCTCCGTCGGCCAACCCCTGGGCGGCCGTTTCAGGGCCGCGCCCCAAAGCCATACCGCGGAACTGGTGCTCTCGATCCTTCCACTGAGCGAACGAGGCAACGTGTCCGTCACCGACATGGCGGACCGCTGGCGCGAATTGACCGGACCCGTCTATGACAGCGTCTCTCTGACATTCGAGACCACCGGACTCACCGTCGGCGACGCCATTTCCATCCGCCTGCAGGGCCGGAATGTGGACGACCTGGCCAACGCTGCGGCGGAGTTGCGCGCGGAACTTGCACGTTTCGATGGCGTTCAGGACATAACCGATTCGTTTCGCTCGGGCAAGCAGGAAGCCAAGCTCACGCTGCTTTCCGAGGGCCGGCAACTGGGATTGACGCTGAACGACCTGGCGCGCCAGGCGCGCCAGGCCTTTTACGGCGAGGAAGTGCAGCGCGTACAGCGGGGCGTGGAGGATATGCGGGTCATGGTCCGTTATCCGGAAGCCGAGCGGCGTTCCCTGGGCGACCTGGAGGACATGCGGATCCGCGCCGCCGACGGCACGGAGATTCCCTTCGCCGCGGTGGCGGAGATCGAACTTGGCAGAGGCTACTCCACCATCACGCGCGTCGACCGCCAGCGCGTGGTCACCGTGAGCGCCGACGTGGACCGCGACGTGGTGACCCCCGAAGCCGTCCTGCGAACGCTCGAGGCCGTGGCGCTGCCGGGAATCCTGTCCGGCTACCGCGGCATCAGCTATTCGCTGACCGGCGAGCAGGAACAGAGTTCCGAATCCTTCGCAGGATTGTACAATTTCGTCCCCGTCGCGCTGCTGATGATTTATGCACTGCTGGCGATCCCGCTGCGCTCCTATCATCAGCCGCTGGTGATCATGAGCATCATTCCCTTCGGTGCGTTGGGCGCCCTCATCGGTCACGTCATCATGGGCTGGTCGATCATCTTCACGTCCATCATCGGACTGATCGCCATGGCGGGGGTCATCATCAACTCATGCCTTGTGCTGGTGGACTACATCAATCGGCAACGGCGCATGGGCGTTGACGTGCGCGTGGCCGTGCATCGCGCCTGCATCGCGCGCTTCCGGCCCATCCTGATTACTTCCTCCACCACCTTTGCCGGGCTGATGCCTCTGATGCTCAACAAAAACCCGGCCACGGCCTTTTTCGTGCCGATGGCCATCTCCCTCGCCTGGGGCGTTCTGTTCGCCACCGGGATCACCCTTTTCCTGGTGCCGTGCCTCTACATGATCGTGGAGGACCTGTTACCAACGGAACCCGCGCTGGCGCGTCAGTACGCGTAAGCGATCAGCCTGCGCGAGTTCTTCTCCTCGCGGGAGATATCCAACGCTGCGTCCAGGCCGCGCGGAGCTGCGGCCGCAAACGCCTGCCCTCGATGAGTCGCTTGCGCGGCAGCGCAGAAACCGTGTAGCGTTTGTACAAGCTCATGCAGTCTCGCGCCAGCAGGGCCTGGTGACGCGCCCCGCGGCGGTTCCGACCGGCGCCGGCGCTTGAGTTTTCTCCGGCGAGGGAGAGCACATATGAAACGCAAGTCACTAGTCGCGGTAGCCGTGATAGCCGTTTCGCTGGTGATCACGGCGATACTGCTGGTGACCAGTCGTCAGCTTACGCCGAGTGAGCCCGAAGCCGTCGCGCCGACCGTGCGCGTGGTTGAGGTGGCGCCTTCCCAGGTCCGCATGATCGTGCACGCCCAGGGCACGGTGTCGCCCCGCACCGAGGCGGATCTCGTGCCCGAGGTTTCCGGCAACGTCGTGTGGATTTCGCCGAACCTGGTATCCGGCGGCTATTTCGAGGAAGGCGAACCACTGCTGCGGATCGATGACCGGGACTACCGCAGCAACCTGGAAAGGGCGCGCGCGGCGGTGAACCGAACGACGGCGGAAGACGAATTTGCCCGCTTCGAACTGGAGCGCCTCCAGGAGATGGAAGCCCGCCGGCTCATCAGCCCTTCCGACGTGGAAACGGGGATGAGGGCCGCACGGGTCGCGGCCGCCGCGCTGGACGATGCCCGGGCGGCGCTGGAGCAGGCTGAGCGCGACCTGTCGAGAACCGAGGTGGTGGCGCCCTTCACGGGACTGGTACGCGCCGAGCAGGTCGACCCGGGGCAGTTCGTGAGCCGCGGCGCGCCCATCGCGCGCCTGTACGCGGTGGACTACGTGGAGATTCGCCTGCCGATCGCCGACCGGCAACTCGCCTACCTGGATCTTCCGCCCATGCAGCGCGGCGAACTGGACCAGGCCACGGCCCCGGACGTCGTTCTGTCCGCGGAATTTGCCGGCAAGCAATACCAGTGGCACGGCAAGCTCGCGCGCACCGAAGCGGAGATCGACTTGCGCAGCCGCATGGTTAACGCCGTTGCGCGCGTCAATGCGGCCGACAACGCTGCCACGGACCCGGACTACGTACCGCCGCCGGTAGGCCTGTTCGTCAACGCGGAGATTCAGGGCCGTTCGACCGAAGATATCGTGATACTGCCGCGATCCGCGATCCGAAACGGCAACCAGGTGCTGGTCGTGGACGACGACAGCCGGTTGCGGTTTCGGACCATCAATATTGCGCGCATCTACGGAGAAGATGCCTATATCGACGGCGGACTCGCCCATGGCGATCTCGTTTGCATCTCCGTGCTGCAGGCGGTGGTCGACGGCATGCGCGTGGAAGTCGTGACCGACGATGGGACCGGGGCGCCCGGAGTACCCGGGTCATGAAACCCATCATCGGCTGGTTCGTCGGCAACCCCGTCGCCGCGAACCTGTTGATGATGATTCTCATCGTCGGCGGCCTGATTTCGGTCTTCCAGCTCCGGCAGGAGGAAATGCCACCCATCGATGTGGGCGTCGTCGAGGTGACCGTGCCGTACCTGGGCGCCGCGCCGGAGGAAGTGGAAAACGGCGTCAGCCTGAGGATCGAGGAAGCGCTGGAGGGTCTCGAGGGCGTCGACCGGATCACGTCCATCTCGAGCGAAGGCCGCAGTTGGGTCGTCGTGGAAATAGAGGAGGGCGCCAACCGAATCCAGGTGCTGAACGAAGTCAAGAGCCAGGTGGACGCCATCAACACGTTCCCCGTGGAGACGGAACGGCCCATCGTATCGCTGTTGACCCTGCTCAACGACGGCGCGGAAATCGCGATCTACGGAAATGCCGACGAGCGTACCCTGAAGGAGATTGCGCTGGAGATGCGCGAGGAAATCGCGGCACTGCCGGGAGTCTCCAGAGTCGAGGTGACCTATGTCCGGCCCGACGAAATCTCCATCGAGGTGTCCGAGGAAACGCTGCGGCGGCTGGGTCTGACGTTCGACCAGGTGGCCGACGCCGTGCGGCGGTCGTCCCTGGACATGCCGGGCGGATCGCTCCGGACGGCCGCCGGGGAAATCATGCTCAGGACCCAGGGACAGGCCTATCGCAGCGAGGACTTCCGGGACATCGTCGTCCTGTCGCGGGAGGATGGTACGCGCGTCTACCTGGACGAGGTCGCGAACATTGTCGACGGCTTCCAGGAAGGCGATACCCAGGCCCGATTCGACGGAATGCCTGCCGCGATGATCAAGATCTACCAGATCGGCGATGAAGATGTCGTGGAGATCGTCGAACAGGTTTCGGCCTACGTGGAAGAAGCCCGCACGCGCATGCCGGACGGCATCGAGGTGGCCATCTGGCAGGACGAATCCCGAGTGCTCAGGGACCGGATCGATATCCTCCTGGGAGCCGCCGCCAGCGGACTGGCCCTGGTGCTTGTGTTGCTGGCCCTGCCGCTGCAGTTTCGGTTGGCCATGTGGGTGGCAGCCGGCATCCCCATCGCCATGCTGGGTACGATGGCCGTATTCGGGGCCGTGGGAATCACCATCAGCACGCTCTCCGTTGTCGGGTTCATCCTGGTCCTGGGCATCGTGGTCGACGATGCCATCGTCGTGGGGGAGCGCGTGTTCGCCCACGAGCGCCAGGGCAAGGACAGGATGACGGCGGCCGTGGAGGGCACGGCGGAAGTGGCCGTGCCGGTGATCTTCGGCGTCATCACGACCGTTGCGGCGTTCATGCCGCTCATTTTCACTCCGGGCGAATTCGGTCAGATTTTTTCGGTCATCGGCTACGTTGTCGTCATTTGCCTGGTGTTCAGTGTCATCGAATCCCAGTTCATCCTGCCGGCGCACCTGGCGCACCGAAAGGTGACCGACCCCGACTCCGCCGGCAGCGGACTCGCCGGCCGCTGGAGCCGGTTTCAGAGCAGAATCTCGTTCGGGATGGAACGGTTTGCCCATGAGACCTTCGGGCAGGCACTGGAGCGCGTACTGGAGTGGCGCTACGTGACGCTGACAACCGGTCTCGGCATTCTGCTGGTCACATTCGCGTTGATCGCCAGCGGCCGGGTCGAGGTCGCGTTCCTCCCGGCTTCGGAGGGCGACAATCTCGTTGCCCGGCTGGAGATGCCGGAGGGAATCGACATCGCCGAGACGGCTCGGGCGGCGAGGCAGATCGAGGCGGCGGCAATCGAACTGAAGGCCGAACTGGACGCCACCTATCCGAATCTCTCCTCGTCGCTCATCCAGCATATCTTTTCGTCGGTCGGCCAGACCCTGGGCGGCCGCTTCAGGGCCCCACCGCAAAGCCATACGGCCGAACTGGTGCTTTCCGTACTTCCGGTAAGCGAGCGCGGCAACATCTCCGTCACCGCCATGGCGGAGCGCTGGCGCGAATTGACGGGCCCGATTTACGACAGCGTGTTGCTGACCTTCGGAACCACCGGGCTCGCGCTGGGAGACGCCATCTCAATCCAGCTACAGGGCAGGAACGTCGACGATCTGGCACTCGCCGCGGCGGAATTGCGTGGCGAACTGGCTCGTTTCGACGGTGTCGTGGATATTGCCGATTCGTTCCGTTCCGGGAAACAGGAAGCAAAGCTGACGCTTCGTCCCGAGGGGCGGCTTCTGGGCCTGACCCTGAACGACCTGGCGCGGCAGGCGCGGCAGGCCTTTTACGGCGAGGAAGTCCAGCGCGTTCAGCGAGGTACGGAGGACGTGCGGGTCATGGTCCGTTATCCCGAACACGAGCGGCGCTCCCTGGGCGACCTGGAAGACATGCGGATTCGCGCCGCCGACGGCACGGAGATGCCCTTCGCGGCGGTTGCTGAGTTCACCCTCGGCCGAGGCTACTCCGACATTACCCGGGTCGATCGACAGCGCGTCGTCACCGTGCGTGCCGACGTGGACAGGGACATCGTCTCCGCAGAGGCCGTGCTTGGCACCCTCCTGGGCGACTCCCTGCCGAGAATCCTGTCCGGCTACCGCGGTATCAGTTATTCCCTCACCGGCCAACAGGAGGCACGGGACGAATCCTACTCGGGATTGTTCAATCTCATCCCCCTGGCGCTCCTGATGATCTACGCGCTGCTGGCGATCCCGCTGCGTTCCTATGCGCAGCCGCTGGTGATCATGAGCGTCATTCCGTTTGCCTCGGTCGGCGCGGTCATCGGCCACATGGTGATGGGTTGGACCATCCTGACCGCCTCCATCCTGGGATTGATCGCTCTTGCGGGCGTCGTGGTGAACTCAAGCCTGGTCCTGGTGGACTATGCCAATCGGCAGCGGCGGATGGGGGCAGACGCGCACACGGCCGCACATCGATCCGCCATCGTGCGGTTCCGCCCGATCGTCATCACCTCGGCCACTACGTTCGCGGGACTCATGCCGTTGATGCTCAACCAGAACCCGGCCACGGCGTTCGTCGTACCCATGGCCATCTCGCTGGCCTGGGGCGTGGTCTTCGCCACCTTCATCACGCTGTTCCTGGTGCCTTGCTGTTACCTCATCCTTGAGGATTTCTTCCCGTCGAAGATGGGGTTCGCGTACAGCCACTGATCCCCGGAACCGCGCACCGGTCCAGAAACACCGGCTGCCGCCGGTCCCTCAATAGACGTCTACAACGGCGGATTTCACCCTTTGCACCTCACTGAAGTCCGTCCATGCGAAGACGAGGTGCGTTCCATCGAACACCATCTGGGGGAAGTCGAGCGGGCCGGCGATATCGATGGATGCAACCGTGATGGGTTCGCCTAAATTGCCGGCGCGGTCGATCAACCGCAGTACCAGGGCGAGGCCGTCTGCTTCGGTGCGAAGCCAGCTCACGGCAGTTTCGCCGTTGGGCAGTGCGGCGATGTCGACGTGGCCGAAACTGCCGCTGGAATCCAGGTCCATGGCATCGCCGAAGGTGCGTCCGCCGTCGCTGGAGCGGACGACGCGGACCAGCGGGCGGTTGTCGGCGGCGCTGAACCAGGCGACGGCGACCTGGTCGTCGCGGGCGGCGATGGCGGGGCCGTTGATGGGGCAGGCCTCGAGCACCCAGTTGTCGGGCGCCAGCGGGACCGGGGGTTGCCATCCGTCCGAGGTCAGGCGGCGCACGACGATGTCGCGCACTTCCGATGTTGTTCGATCGCGGTACGCCAGCAGCACGTCCGCGCCGCTGAATGCCACGTCGGTCTGGCAACAGTCGCAGGCCAGCGGGTCGAGTTGTTCGGACGTGCGCCGCTCGCCATTCTCGCCGAAAAGCGCGTAGCGCAGACTCATGCCGAGAGGCTCGCCATCCGCGTCCTCGAAAGCGAACTCGCCGTCCACGATCATGTTGCGGCCGTCGAGCCAGACTGCGGCCAGGCCGTCCTGCCAGGGGAAGAGAGTGGCGAAGCCGTGTTCCGTGTCCGTTCCGTCGACGTGCAACGGGAAGGGTTCCCCCCAGGTGGCGCCGCCGTCGGTGGACATGGCCAGTACGGCGTCATAGCCGAAGCCCTGTTGCTGGTAGACCAGCCAGTGGGCTGCCAGGACATCGCCGCCGATGGGCGTGACCGAGGGAAAATCGGCCCAGTTGACGAACCAGTCGTCGCCGGTAGCGACGGTGCCGGGCGCCGTCCAGGCATCGCCGGCGCTCGTTGCCACCCGCAGGGCATAGCTGTCGCCGGCGGGTTCAAGCCAGCTCAGGAACGAGGTGCCGTCCTCGCTCAGGTCGAGATGCGGCTGCGCGCTGCCCTCGGCGGCGTCTACCGCCATTTCCCGCGGCGGCTGCGGGTCAGCCGATGGGTTGGCGCAGCCTGCGAGCACAACGCAGGCAAGCATGGTCGTCCTGATCATTGGAATCTTCCTCATTCTGCTGGTTGCCGCGACAGTATAGGGAATCCGGCTTTTCGCAGCGCGGGCAATGAGGCTGTCGTCATTGCGGCGCGACCGGAGTCACTCTACGGCGAGAGTTACAGCACGGACTGCGTTACGGCGCGGGCGACGTTACGAGGCAGGCGGCGAGACGGCAACGACGGGACGATGTCATGGCAGGGACGGATGCCGTGTGTGCCAGGGCGTCGCCTGCTCGAAGGCGTGCGCGTAGCGCAGAACGCGCGCGTCGCGAAACCGGCCGCCGCAGATCATCAGTCCGACGGGAAGGCCGTCGCCGGTGAAACCGCACGGCACGGAGATGGACGGCTGCCCGGTGAAATCGAAGATGCAGGCGTTCTTGCGGCGTTCCTTGTCGTGTTCGGGAGGTTGTTCCGCGATGGGCGCTGCCGCGACGGTCGCGGTCGGCATGGCAAGGACATCGACTCGCTGCAGAACCTCTTCCATGCCCCTGGTGAATTCCACGCGGAAACGCTGCGCTTTCTCATAGTCTGCGGGAGAGTATCGCGACATGGACGAGAAGCGGGCGCGAATGGGTTCGCTGAACGCCTCGATATCGTTGGCCAGCGCCTCCCGGTGAACGTCGACGACTTCGGAGAACGTGGCGTTGGCCTCGGCGTAGGCCTCGTGGCAGTCCGGCAGTTCGACGGACTCGACCCGCGCCCCGATTTCCTCGAATACCCCGATGGCTTCGTTCGCGATGGACTTGACGTCCTCGTCGCCGCCTTCGAAGAAGTAGTCTGTCGGAACGCCGACGACACCACCGGCGACAGTCGCTTCCATCCGCTGAATCAGGTTGTGCAGCGCACTATCGATTACGTGACGCGGCGCTCTTTCAATCCGCGGATCAGGCACCCGTGATTCTTCACCGTGATCGCTTACAACGTCGGCATTATTCTCATGGGGCGCGGCAATGGCCTCCAGTACCAGCGCGGCGTCGCGCACGGAGCGCGTCATCGGCCCCACGTGATCCATGGAAGGCACAAGGGGCAAGACGCCGGCGGCGCTGACCAGTCCGTAGGTCGGCTTGTGCCCGACGCCGCCGCAGCACTGGGCGGGCAGGCGGATGGAACAGCCGGTATCGGTGCCGATCGCTGCGAAGGCCATCCCCGCCGCCACGGCCACGGCGGAGCCGCCGCTGGAGCCGCCGGGATGGTAGTCCGGGCGCCAAGGGTTCCCGATGGCGCCGAAGAACGGGTTCACCGAGGTCGTGCCGAACGCCAGTTCGTGCAGCCCTGTCTTGCCCAGGGACACGGCGCCGGCGTCGCGGAGGCGTTTGATCACGGTCGCGTCCTCGTCGGGCACATGGTCGGCGTAGTACCTGGACCCGTAGGTGGTCCGAATGCCTTTTGTGTCGATGAGGTCCTTGATCGCTACCGGAATACCGTGCAGCGGCCCCCGATCCCTGCCGGCTGTCAATTCGCGGTCCGCCTGCGCGGCATCTTCAAGCGCCTGGTCGTCCGTAACGGTGATAAACGCATTCAGAAGTCCGTCCAGTCGCTCGATGCGCGCGAGGCACAACCGGGTCAGTTCAACGGACGATGTTTCCCCGGCCCGAAGCGCTGCGGCGGCCTGCGCCATCGTCGCGTACTCAAATCCTTTCATCCGTCACTGTTCCTCCCGATGGGCCGGTCCGCGTTTCCCGGCAGTACGCTTCCGCCGGTGCGAGCGATGGCGCGGCGCATAGTCTAACCCGCAGTTTCGGCGACCGGCCTTCGCCCGACGGTTGCATCGGCCGGATGCGCCTTCCGGATAGGTGATACGATTTCACCCTGGGGAACCACGGCAGGCTCCCCGGGACTAACTCCCTGTTGACCCGATTGGGTGAATAATGCGGACCATCATCAAGGTACTCGGAATCGCGGTCGCAGGGCTGGCCGTGATCTTCATAGCCGCTGCACTGCTGTTGTGGCGGGTGTTCGATCCCGAAAACATCCGGGAGGACCTGGAAGCCCTTGTAGCCGAACGCACCGGACGCGAATTCTCCATCGACGACGAACTCGCCCTGACCCTGTATCCGTGGCTCGGCATCGAAACGGGCCGGGTGCGCCTCGGTCACGCCCCGGGCTTCGGCGGCGACGACTTCGCCAGCGTCGAGTCCGCAACGGTTCGGGTTCGCCTGCTGCCGCTGTTCCGCGGACAGATGGAATTCGGCGACGTGGTGCTGGATGGCCTCGAACTGAACCTGGCCCGGGACGCCGACGGGCTTGATAACTGGTCGGACCTGCTGGGTCCGCCGTCCGCGGTCGGCGCCGGCGGCGAGATCACCACCGGCCAGGGCGCCCCGGGCGCCGCCGAAGAACCCTTCTTCAGCGATGTCGGCATCGCGGGCATCGACATCCGCAACGGCATCGTGTTCTGGCGGGAGAACATTGACGAGGTTCAATACATCCTCTCGGACATCTCCATGGGAACCGGCCCGATCGCTGCCGGTGCGCCCGTCGACATCGATCTGGGACTGCAGTGGGTGGGTGTGCAGCCGGCCTTCACGGCGCACCTCGATGGACAGGTTTCCCTTGCCGCGGAAACCGAGACCACCGGCTACAGGGCGGACGGCCTGCGCCTTCAGTTCCGTGTCGAGGATGGCCAGAGCGATGAACGCATCGCGGGCAACCTGCAGACATCGGCCACATTCGACAATGAATCGCGCATCGTCCGGCTGGACAATCTGCAGCTTGAATCTGTACTGACAGACTTCACCGGCAGCTCGGAGCCGGTCGACGTCTCAGCAGTAGCGCCGACGGTGAGCGCAGACATCGCCGCCTGGGCGGCGGACGTTCCCGAAGCCGTGACCACCATCGGCGGCATCACCACTCGCTGGCATGTGACCGCCGCCAACCTGAACGATGATCCGCAGTTCACGGGCACCGTGACCATCGCCGAATCGCCTGCCGACGAGGCGCTGGCTTTGCTCGGCGTGGAACACGACGCGTCCCTGGGGGACTTCGCCCTCGAGTCCGGGTTCGATCTCGAACCGCTGGCGGGACGCGTCGCGTTGACCGGCCTCACGGGCTCGCTCCTGGACATGGCCGTCACAGGGGACCTGGCACTCAGCGACACGGACATAACGGGCGACCTTGAAGCCCCGACGTTCGATCCCGGCGTGTTCTTCAGCGTCCTGCCTTCCGAATGGCTCGCCGGAGCGAATGTCACCGGCATCGACCAATTGGCCCTCAGCGCAGACTTTACCGTCAACCGGAACGACGACGGCGTCTCCGTGAACGAATTCGCCGTCGCGATTCCCGGCGCGGCCGTTGCCGGCACCGTGGATCGGCCGGGCGACGGCGGCAGCACCAACGGCCGCATTGTCGCCGCCGACGTGGACCCGGCCGTGCTGGCCGACGTCTTCCCGAATCGCCTGCCCGGCGGACTCGGGCCGGAACGACTCGGACCCGTGGAGATCGACACGGCGTTCGACTACGACGCGGCGGGATCCGTACTTCGCCTGGACGATCTCGTTGCCGGCGCGTTGGGCCTGCAGACGAGCGGCGACCTCACCGTTACCGATCCCACGGGCAGCCCCGAGGTTTCCGGAACGCTGCAGGTGGCCAATTTTTCTCCGCGGGTACTCCTGGAACGCTTTGGCCGGGACGTGCCGCCCACCGCCGATCCGGCCGCGCTGCAAGGGGCGGCCCTGAGCGCGGACGTTGTTCTCGGCGCGAACCGGGCCGAGTTCGCGGCGTTGCAAGCGCGCCTGGACGACAGCAACATCACCGGCCGAGTCGAGATAACCGACTTCGCCGATCCGCACTTCACATACGACCTGAACGTCGATCGGATCGACCTCGACCGCTACCTGCCGCCGTCCTCCGAAGCACCCGCCGACCCCGACCAGGAAGACCAGGGCTTCGACACGGCCGCCCTCGCCGACCTGAACCTGGCAGGCCGGATCAGCGCCGCCCAACTGCAGATCTCCGGCCTCGACATCGCCGGCTTCTCCACCGACATCGACCTCGCCGAAGGCATCGGCCGCATCGAACCGCTGGTGGCCGATCTCTACGGCGGCGAGTTTCAGGGCTCGGCCGAATTCGATGTCCGCGCAGGCGGCCCTCTCGTCACGCTGCAGGGGTCCCTGTATGACGTCGACATCGAGGGACTGCTGAGCGGGTTCTCCGGGGAACCGGCGCGTATCAGCGGAACGGGCCTGGTCGACGTCGAACTCACCGGACTCGGCGACAACCTGGACGAGGTACTCTCGACGGCGACCGGTTCCATCGAGTTTGCCCTGCGCGACGGCGCCATGGCGGGAGTCAACCTCGACCACACTCTGTGCGACCTCTACAACCAGTTGCGCGGCTACCCGCGACCGGCACCGTCGACCGCCGACGCCACGCCCTACAGCCTCGTGAGCGGCACCGCCCAGGTCCGCGCCGGCATCGCGCAAACCACCAATCTCCTTGGCAACCTGTCGACCGTCGAAGTCACCGGCGGAGGCCGCATGGACCTGGTGACCTACGGGCTCGACATCGACCTCGATGCCGAGATGACCACCGCGATCCCGATACCGGGATGCGAGACCCTGGACGGCCTTGTCGGCCGGCCGATTCCCGTCGTGGTGGGCGGAACCGTCGCCGAGCCGACCATCGGACCCAACTTCGAGGAACTGATCCGGCAGCGCCTGCAGGAGGAGGCCGGAGAAGCCGTCCTCGACGCGGTGCTCGACTTGCTCAACTAGGACGCCTCAACACCTGCCGGTGCCCTGGCCGGCAGCAGGACTTCAACACATTCCGGCCTGGGCAAATGGCCTATACTTCGCTGACCGTGAGCCTGAATCGCTGACCACGATCATGAATCGGCGGACAATCGCCCTTCTCCCAACCTTCGCGCTGGCATTGGGCGCCACTATGACCGTGCCGGAAACCGCGCGCAGCCAGGGCTGGGAAGTCGAGTCCCCCCAAGCGGAATTCCACATCGCCCGCCTGATGCCCGGCGGCACCCAGGCATTCCGCGGCGGATACCGGCAGTGGTACGCTATCGACTGGCCGGAAGCCGAAGATCACCTCTCTCAGGGCTTGCAGCGGTTGACGCGCCTTGAAGTCGCCGACGACAGCGTCCACGTGCGCACCATCGACGACCGCATCTTCAACCACCCGTGGCTGTTCGCCCAGCAGGTGGGCCGGTGGACCCTGTCGCAGGAGGAAACGGACCGGTTGCGCGAGTACCTGATGCGCGGCGGATTCCTGGTGGTGGACGACTTCCACGGCGCGTATGAATGGGAGTACTTCAGATCCACCATCCAGCGCGCGCTTCCCGAATATCCCATCGTCGAAATCCCGGAAGACGACCCCCTGCTGCACGTGCTCTACGACCTGGACCGCAATACGCAGATCCCCGGCGCCCGGCACCTGTACCGCGGCGCCGGCGGCCAGATCATGGCGCAACTGCCCGGCGGACCGCCCGAGTGGCGCGGAATCTACGACGAGCAGGGCCGCCTGATGGTGGCGATCAATTACAACATGGACATGGGCGACGCCTGGGAACATGCCGACGATCCCTGGTACCCCAACCCCATGACCGCCCTCGCCTACCGCTTCGCCATCAACTACATCATCTACGCGATGACCCACTGACCGGGCCGCGGACGGTTCCCCATGGGCGAATTCCCGATCCTGCTGATCGCCGTGGCCGTCGTCGCGGTCATCCTCCTGTCGCCGCGCTTGCGCTCAGCACTCCGGGGAGGCGGCCGAAGCGGCTTTCTCGGCGGATTGCAAAGCGCCTTCCGCGGCGGATTGCGCGGCGGCAAGCGACGCCGCCGCGGCGTCGACGTGGAAGCCGACCTGCTCAACGCCTGCGGCGGAGACCGGGCCCTGATGGAGCGCCTGATCCGCCACGAAAGCAACCGCAAACCGGAACTGGGCCGAACGGGCGCTGCGTTAATGGCATTGTCCAGGCTCAGAGCGGATCGGCGCTGAAATTCGAGTTCCCCCCAAAGCGCGCCAGAGTAGCGACCAGTCGCGGACTGCCGCCCGTGAGAATCCTCAGCGCCCGAATCGTCTCGGGTGGGCAAGACCGGCCAGACGCTGTCTCCCATAGAACGGAGCATTGGCGTCCCGTGAGCGGATCCAGTCTGAGCACACGGAACTGATCGAAGAGTGCGCGCGTTGGGTCGTCGATCTCCCGAAACCGACAGGTTGCGCTTGCCAGCAGAAGGACTCGAGGCTCTGTCTGAAGCGTATGCCGCAAACGCCATCCCGTGTGTTGGTCGGCGATGTCCGGAAACATCGAGTTCAGGTTCTCGACGATCAGCACAAGACGCTTGCCTTCGCGGTCTGCAAAGTCCTGGACTACTCCGAGACAGCGGTCCGCCAGAGTCCGGTCATTCTGAATTTGCTGCAGTTCTCCGATCGTGCGACGCAGATCTATCCCTTCTTCAGAGGGCGGGGCCTGGTTGGCCAGATGCGAGAGGCACGCGAGCCAGAACTCGCCAGCGCTTGAAACCTCGTAGCTTTCCTCCGCAAATACAACAGGAAAGTAGCGGGAGGAAAGATCGGGGTCACGTCGAATCTCCGCCGCGACCCGTAACAGAAGAGTCGTCTTGCCGCTGCCGCGTGGTCCGATTACAAGCTGGTGAATATTTGAGTTTCCCGAACGCTCGCAAATTGGTTCCATGAGGGACTCAAACTCGTGGACCCGCACACAGAATGACTTGACAAGCTCATCGTCGGTAAGGAAACCGGGATTGTGTTTTCTGGCGATCACGATTTGAGTGGTTCTCAAGTCTTCAGAGCCCTTACAGATCCGTGGAGCTGACCAAACAGGAGTCAGTTTCAGCCGTAAACGGCAATCCGATCAACAGACTTTTGAAAAGACGAGAAATCTCGGTCGCGCGTAATCAGAGCGATGCTGGATGTTTCCAGTGCTGTTGCAACCTGAATCGCGTCCGGCAAGCGAAGTTTCGAGTTAGCTCGTATTCTTGCCGCGCGATGCGCAATGTTCGCCGACAGTTCCACGAGCCGCCAGGTTGGCGGCGCGGTCAATGCGTTTCTGTACTCCTGCGCCAGTTCTTCGTTTCCGGTACGCAGCGGTCCGGTAAGAACTTCCGCCAGCGATACCGTGGAAACAAGCAGTTCGTAATCACCTGCTTCTGCACGCTCGAAAAACTGAGCATAGCGCGGACCGAATTGCGCGTGGTTTTCAAGCAAGTAAATGATCGGCGCACTGTCAACCACCACTCGTCCCCGCGGTGGAAGCTTTCCGATATCCATCAAGGCCATTCGCTACGCAACCCCTCGAGGAATTCGCCTACCTCGCCGTAACAACCGTCCGCCGAACCTCGCAGGTCTGTAAGCTTCACTGGCTGTTGAAGCGCTTGGGACACGGGCACTATGGCAGCGTACGGAACACCCCGTTTAGTTACGATCGTCACGGTACCGTCTGCATTTGCCGCATTTAGAATTTCCGGCAGGTTGGTTCTGGCCTCGTCAACGCCTGCTATTCTCGACTTGACCTGCATTGGCCTGCATCCATCTGTACGATTCGTACAGATTAATCGAAATTGGACTACGTGACAATCATTGACAACACGATTGTCGGCAGCCAGCTTGTTGAGAAGGTTAGGTGTCAATCCTCCCGCCGCGCATTCAACCGCCGCACCAGGGATACGCTCATCACGATCAGGATCGGGATGACGGGGAGTGAACCGATTACGGTCAGCGACTGAACCGCCGACAGGCTGCCAGAAAGCGTGACGCCCAGGGTCATCAGGAAGAGGACGGATATCCAGGCGAGGCGCATCGGCAACAGCGGTTCCTGGCTGGCGCGGAGATTCTTCGAGCAGACGCAGGCGGCGACGAAGGCCGCGGAGTCCATGGTCGTTGCGTAGAAGACGATGCAGAGGACGATGAAGAAGACCAGGCTGAGATTGCCGAACGGCAAGTGTCCGGCGATCGTGGCCGTGACTGCGTAAAGGCCGCTTTCCCGCAGGATGTCGCCGAGCGGCAATATGTTGTTTAACTCCAGGTGCAGGGCGAACGCGCCGGTGATCGACAGGTAGGTCAGCGTGCCGAGCGATCCCCACGCGATGGTGCCCAGCACCAACTGCCGGATGGTCCTGCCGCGCGAGATCCTGGCGATGAACAGCCCCACAAAGGCGGCGAACGCAATCCACCAACCCCAGTAGAACACCGTCCAGGTCTCGGTGAACCCGGTCTGCTCGATCGGGTCGGTCCATAGGTTGGCATGGAAGAAGTTGTCGGCCATCAGCCCCAGGCTGTTCACGATCATCTTCAGGATGAACAAGGTCGGACCGACGACCAGGATGACGAGCAGAAGCAGTATGGCCAGGACCATATTGAAATCCGCCAGCTTCTGAATGCCCTTCTTCAGGCCACGCAGGGTACTGGCGCCGAACAGAAGGACCCACACGCTGAGAACCACGACTTTCACGGGGATGCTGTCCTGGAGGCCCGTCAACTCGGATAGAAGCGCCGAGACCAGCGGCACGCCGATCCCGAGCGATGTCGTGGTGCCGGCAATGATGCCGAGGACGATGAAAATGTCGATGACGACCTTCCACGTCGAATGCCCGATACGCGGCAGCGCATCGGCACTCGCTTCGCTGATCCGCAGGAAGCGCGTGCGCTCGACGTAGAGCGTGTAGGCGATCGGCACGGCGGGCAGCGCGTAGAACGCCCAGGGAATGAGGCCCCAATGAAGCATGGGGTACATGTGCCCCCACTCGTAGGCTTCGCTGGAATACGGTTGAATGCCCAGCGGCGGGGTCTCCAGGTAATAAAGAGGCTCACCGAAACCCCAGGCCACCGTCCCCGCCCCAATCCCGGCCGTAAACATCATGGCCACCCAGTGAGGCGTCGAGAACTCCACCGCTTCGTCGGGCCCGCCGAGCTTGATCCTGCCGTGCGGCCCCAACGCCAGCCACAGGCAAAAGCCCAATGCCACCATACCGAAGGCAAGGTACAGCCAACTGAAGTTGGTCCCGATCGCAGCCATCACCGACTGCGCCCAGGCACCGGTCTCCTCGGGAGAAGCCAGGAACGCAGCCGCGAACAACCCGGCAATAACTATGGAGGGAATCAGAACAGCCGTTTCAGCCTCAGGCCGATCTGATGCGGCAGCGACTTCTTGATGGTCGGTCATTGCAATGTGTCGTCATGCGACGCGGGGCTGGAAATAACCTCTGCGGATACAGTGGAAAGGTAATTTCGAAGTGACTCCGCCTTATCAAAGGTCCGGAATCGGCCCGCTTTGATATCGGCGATGCCAACCTTTGCCGCCTGCCGAATTGCCTTGAGTCGAATCTGCTTCTCGGATTCCTGCCGTTCGACCAACCTCAGGCCCTCCTGCACAACCTCATCGGCACTCTGGTAGCGACCGGACGCTACTAACCTGGTGATGAGTTCCCATTGAGACTCGTCCAGCGCAACTGTTCGTGTGGGCATAGTCAATCCTCGGTGCTGCGGCCAGAGTCCGTTTAGGGCAACAATGAGAACGGATCGACGCGGGCGTCGAGGATTCTGGCGCCCCAGTGGAGGTGAGGTCCCGTAACCCTGCCGGTTGCGCCGGCCAGTCCGACGACCTGGCCTCGTTCCACGAAGTCGCCTACGTCCACCAGGATTTCCGAGAGGTGCAGGTACATTGTGTAGAGGCCGAGGCCATGGTCGATGAATACGGCGTTGCCGTTGAAGAAGAAGTCCTTGGCCAGGACGACGCGGCCGGAATTTGAGGCGAGGATTTCGGTGCCTGTTGATGCGCTCAGGTCGGCGCCGGAGTGCGGGGCGCGCGGTTCGCCGTTGAAGATGCGGCGGTGGCCGAAGTTGCGGCCGCCCCGGGCGCCGGGGATCGGGACGATGAACGGTTCGGTCCAGTAGGCGGTTGGCGTCAGAGTTGCGTAGACGGCGCCAGTCTCCCGGGACTCACGCGCCGCGCGCTCCTGGTTCTCGGGGCTGAGCTGCACGAAACCCGGTGCGACGGTCAGCTCTGTGGTCGGGAAACTCCTGCCCAGCACCTCGACAGACTCGGGTTGCGTTACGACGCGTCCGTCAGCGTAGGTCATGGTCACGTCCACGGGGTAATCCCCCGCCGACGTATCCAGATCGACGCCGAGGACCGTGAACCAGCGATCGTCATCGCGCACGAAGGGTACGTCTCGCTCCGACCACTCGACGGTGACGGACTCAAGCCCTTGCAGGTGCGGAACTTCCAGCTGCAGCGCCTGACCCTGACTCGCGCTCAACGCAACCATGAACAACAAGGCTGTCGCCTCCATAGGAACTCCCCTCAGACACTCCCACGACCGCCATTTTAGCTGAGATGGACAGCCGTAACCGACATCGATTGGGACGAGACGTCCGTCGACCGATCGCGTGCGGATTATTGCAGCCGAATCTGCAGCCTACTGATCGAATCCGCCGCTGTACTCGTGCGGCGTCGGGGAGACGGCACGGAGATTCGGCCATTCCCGGTGCGGGCTCCACTCCGGGGCGGTTTCGTCGTCTGCGGTTACCGTCACCTTCACTTCCAGCGTGGAGCCTCCGCCACCCAGCACGGTGCCGCGCGTCGGGCAGGCATCGGCGTAATCGCGGCCCACCGCAACCGCGACGAAGCGGTGATCGGCGAGGGTATCGTTGGTGGGATCGATGCCCACCCAACCGGCGTCCGGGATGTAGAACTCGCCCCAGCTATGGCTGGCGCCGGGCAGGGATTGCTCCCCTTCCTTGCCCTCCCGGTGAACGTAACCGGACACGTACCGGCTGGGTACGCCCCAGGAACGCGCGATGGCGAGCATGACGTGGGTGTAGTCCTGGCAGACGCCGCGGCCGGTTTCGAGAATGTGGTCCATGGGCGAGTCCACTGCGGTGCTGCCGGGATCGTATTCGAATATGCGGTGGAGCCTGGCGCACAGCTCCAGCAAGGACGAGAGGGGATCGGCGCCGCGCCCGATACCGTTGGCCGACGTGAACGCCTCCAGCGCGTCGCTGAATCGCACGTACTGGCTCGGCTGCAGAAACTCCCAGCCTTCCACCGGATCGATTTCGGCCTCCAGCGCCTTCCAGGCATCCGGTCCCCGTGTCTCCGGCAACGGCGGCGCATCCGCAGCCTCCACCCGCACGCGCGAGTGCACCACCGTGCTGCTGTGCCGGCGATGCACATTGAACAGGTGACAACGGTTGCCGAACGGATCCGCAAGCTCCGTCAGCGCCGCCTCCGGGTCGACGTGGAGGTTGAACTTCAGCACCCGCTGCCTTCCATCGTCCCGGGGGCGCAACCTCAACAGCATGAGGCTGCCCTGAACCGGGTTGTCGTACTCGTAGCTGGAGACGTGTTCGACCAGGTACCTGCTGGGCTTCATCGCGGCGTGTCCTCGATGTCGTAGTTGAAATAGGAGGCCTCGATATCCTCGTTGAGGCGCCGGCACGCATCGCGAATGGAACCGAGCGTCGCCCGCGTGGCCGCATCGTCGCCCGGATCGCGGTTCGGCCAGTCGTAGTCGAGGCTCGCCGCGACCCGCCCGGCCCGGCGGCGTGCCCCCACGGCCAGCGGCCGCCGTTCGGAGACCACGTCCAGCGAATCGGAAATGTGTTCCAGAGAGTAGCGGATGGAATGGGACAGCAGACGGTCGGAGACCAGGAAGTCGATCACCGCGCCCGGCTGGAAATCCAGAGATTTCATGCGGCTGTAGGCCACCCGGGCAAACGCGATCTGCAGCAGCGAGCGCCAGTCCCGTTCCGCATGGCGCCTGCCCGTGGGGAAAACCTCCAGTTGGGCGTCCAGCAGCGCCGTCATGTGCTGGGCGCGCTCGACGAATCGGCCGAGCTGCAGGAAGTGCCAGCCGTTGTCGCGATACATGGAGTTGTCGGCGATGCCGAAGAAACCGCGGATGGAATCCTGGGTATTCACGAAGAAGCCGCCCGCGCGGTCGGCCCAGATGTCCTGGACGGCGAGATCGCGCATGTCCAGGTAGAGCAGGTTGAGGCTGGTCCACATTTCGTTGCCGATGACGTTGCGGACCTGGCGGGCGTTCTCCCTGGCGGCGGCGATGCAGTTGCGGATCGAGTCGGCGTTGTTCGGCTCGAAGGCCAGGTCGTCCGTCAGGGTGTAGGCATCGGCGAACATGAAGTCGTCGTCGTCGCGGTTCGACCCCAGGCGGCCCCCGAGCGGCTCCCGGCCGAGACTCCGGTACAGGCGCAGCCAGGTCCGGTCGAGTTCCTGCACGGTCCGATCCTGCAGGGCTCGATATTGGATCTGGACCAGGCGGCAGCCGTGCCCAGCGCGTTCGAGGTAGCGGCTGATCCAGTAGAGACCCTGAGCATTACGCGACAGCATGTCGATGCTATTCCTTGTACCGGTTCATTGCGCCTACCGATCCAATCCGCCTACCGGTCCAATCCGCCTACCGGTCCATTCCGCGTACCGATCCATGGCGCTGAGCAATCCTATCCGTGTTCTCGGCCGGCCCATTACTCAGGCAGTACCCAAAGATCCTTGCCCCCACCACCCTGGCTCGAATTGACGACCAGGGAGCCCTCCACCAGCGCCACGCGGCAGAACGCCCCGGGAACCAGCCGCGTTTCGCGGCCGGTGAGCACGAAGGGCCGCAGGTCCACGTGGCGCGGCGAGGCGCCCTTTTCCGTCAGGCAGGGCGCGCAGGAGAGGTCCAGCACCGGTTGCGATATGAAGTTGGCGGGATCCTTCAGAATCTCCTTCGCATAAGCGTCGCGCTCGGCGGGTGTGGAAGCCGGACCCACCAGCATGCCGTACCCGCCCGACTCGCCCACCATCTTGACCACCAGGTTTTCCAGGTTGTCGAGCGTGTATTCCAGCCCGTCGGGATTCCGGCAAAGATGGGTGTCCACGTTTGCCAGCAGCGGTTCCTCGCTCAGGTAGTAGCGGATGATGTCCGGCACGAAGGCGTAGACGCTCTTGTCGTCGGCGACGCCGGTGCCCGGTGCGTTGGCGATCACCACGTTCCCCAGCCGGTAGGCATAGAACAGTCCCGGCACGCCGAGCTGCGAATCCGGCCGGAACGCCAGTGGATCGAGGAAATCGTCATCCACGCGCCGGTAGATCACGTCCACCTTGCGCAGCCCGCTGATCGTGCGCATGTAGACGAAGCCGTCGTGGACGAGCAGGTCCCGGCCCTGCACCAGTTCCACACCCATTTCCCGGGCGAGAAACATGTGCTCGTAGTAGGCCGAATTGTGCACGCCCGGCGTCAGCAGCACGATGCACGGGTCGGCGATGGCTCGGGGCGCCAGTTCCGACAGAGTCTGCCGCAGCAAATTGCCGTAGTGCTCGATCGCCCGGACCCTGTACTGCCGGAACAGCTTGTTGAGGGCCGCCCGCATCGCACCCCGGTTGGCCAGCATGTAGGAGACGCCGGAGGGCACGCGCAGGTTGTCTTCGAGCACCATGAACCCGTCGTTGGTGCGCACCAGGTCGGTCCCGCACAGCGCCACGTAGATGCCCCGCGGCACCGACACGCCGCGCATCTCGATCCGGTACTGCGGGCAGCCCAGGATCATTTCCACGGGAATGACGCCGTCGGAGAGAATCCGGCCACGCCCGTAGATGTCGGCCAGGAACAGGTTCAGCGCCTTTATCCGCTGGCGCAGCCCGCGTTCGATGAAGCCCCAGGTGGCCGCGTCGACGATCCTCGGCAGCACGTCGATGGGGATGATCCGCTCCTGCGCGCCCTCCTCCCCATAGACCGCGAAAGTGATCCCCTCCTGCAGGAACGAGCGTTCGGCGCGCTCCTGCATGGCGGCGATTTCCTCGGGCGCCATGCCGTCGAGAACGTTCCAGAGGTCGCGGCAGTGCTCGCGGGGCGCCGCCTGGGCCTCGAACATCTCGTCGTAGAAGCGGGGGTCGTAGCGGTAATCGGCGAACAGCGACTGTTCCGGCGGCGGTTCATCGCCGGTCTGGGGCGAGTCTGGCATCTGGTTCCTGTTGCTTATCGTCGGCCGAATAGAGGTCGCACTCTAACGCCTCCCGTCACGCCTGGTAGGCACCATTGTATCTCGCAGGGTAGATAATTCAGTCAAGAAAGTCTCAAGGCACTGGCCGACCGTGGAAAAAGGTTCGATCTTGTCAAACGCGAGCGCGGTTGGGAGTATATTGTGGCGAGACGGAAGCGGTATGGCGCGCACTGGTGGGAGCAGACAAAAAGTGAACAGAAGCAAAGCCTTATTCGTACTCGGGGCCGGCACACTTGCGTCTTCCCTCAGCCTCGCTCACCACGCCTTCGTTGCTTTCGATAACAGCCGCACCATAGCAGTGAGCGGTGTCATCGAGGAAGTGTTCTGGGCGAATCCCCACATTCGTCTCGCAGTGCGAACAGCCGACGACACGGTCTGGGATCTGGAGGGCCCTTCCGTAAACCTGACGGAGCGAAACAGCAATATCCGTGAGGGGTCCTTTCCTGTGGGTGCCGAAGCGACTTTCACCGGCCATCCATCCCGGCGGGGCGATCCCAATATGAGGCCCATTCTGGCGCGCGTGAGTTCCGGTCCGGTCGTGCCGATCGATCGCATGGCTGCGGAACGGCTGGGGTTGCTGGACGAAACAGCATCGCCGCCGGCAACAGCAGGCGGCGAACCCGCCGGGGACGCGATCCGGAACGCGAACGGCATCTACCGCGTCTGGTTCCCCACCGGCAGAACTGCGGCTAACCCTCCCGGCGCCGAGTTGCCGCTGACCGACGCTGCCCGCGCGGCAAAGGCGAGCTGGTCCCAAGAGGAAGACGGCCTCGCGGTACGGTGCATTCAGGCCGGCCTGCCGGAGGCGATGCTGACCCCGTTCCCGATGGAACTCATCGACCGGGGCGACACGATCGTCATTCGCCTGGAGGAATGGGACAACGTGCGAACGATCTACATGGAGGACGTTGCGAGGCCGGAAAATCTGGCTTCTCCCCATCTTGGATACTCCGTCGGCCGCTGGGAAGACGGCGTCCTGCTCGTAACCACCACCGACATCGACTACCCGTTCCTCGATGACCGCGGAACGCCACTGAGCGACATGGCCGAAACTTCCGAAACCTTCGAGATGAGCGACGACGAGACGCGTCTGGACTGGTCGGCCACGGTCGTCGATCCCGATACCTTTAGCGAACCGGTTGCGCTGTCGATGGTGCATTTCGAGTGGCGACCCGAGGTGCAGATCAGGCCCTACAACTGCACGCTGTATCAGGAATGACGCCCCGCAGATCGCGGTGTTGAATCAGCCGGCGGGCCCCGATCAAGCGCGACGCGGCTATAGAATGACTGCGCCATGCAGCCCGATACCCACATCGTAGTTTTCGACGGCATTTGCAACCTGTGCAGTTCACTCGTCGATTTCATCACGGCACGGGATCCGGGAAAGGTGTTCACGTTCGTGCCCATGCAGACGCCGCGGGGACAGCAATTGCTGGACGCGCATGGCGTGTCCATCGATCAGGTCGACACGTTTCTGCTCATTCGCGGCGGCAGCGGCGGCGGTAACGGCAGCGGCGACGGCAGCGGCAGCGGTAACGGCGGCGACAATGGCGGCGGCAATGGCGAAGCGCTCGTCACGAGCGACGCGGCCATCACCATCGCACTTGAGAAGAGCGACGCGGCCATCGCCATCGCGGCTCGGCTCCGACGCCCTTGGAATCTGCTGACTGTCCTGCGATTCGTGCCCAGGCCGATCCGGGACCGGGTCTATTCCTTTGTGGCAAGGAACCGCTACCGGTGGTTCGGGAAACGATCTACCTGTAAATTGCCGGGTTGACGGTTCCGAACAGGTAAGGCAACTTTCGCTGCGTTGCTGAAAAAACAGTCACCACCGCTGCTAATGGCACTTTCACCACTTCCCTAATGACGTTTTCACCACCTCGCTAATATGACTTTCACCACCTTCCTAATGGCAGTTTCACCACCTCGCTAATGGAACTTTCACCACTTCTCCGGGGTATTACCCAATGATCAGATGCAAGACTTTCCTGGCACTCGCCGCAGCCATTTTCGTTATCAACCAGGCGACCGCGCAGAACATCGTGCTGATCCTGTCCGATGACCAGGGATGGACCGGCACCTCCGTACGGATGGACGACCGCGTGGCCGATTCGGTCAGCGACCTGTACCAGACACCGAACCTGGAGCGCCTGGCTGCCGAAGGCATGAAGTTCTCCAACGCCTATTCGCCGGCGCCGAACTGTTCGCCGACGCGGATGAGCATCCAGACCGGCAAGACGGCGGCGCGGCTGGGGGCCACCGACATCATCGACGTGGTGGCCGACGAGAACGGGGTCGCCAACATCCAGGTGTTCCACGACAACATGTATTTCAACAAGCCGATGATCGTGCCCTTCCCGGTCAGCGATATTGCGGACGGGGAGACGACCATCGCGGAGTTGCTCAAGCAGCATGATGCCGACTTCGCCACCGGCCACTTCGGCAAGTGGCACATGGGCGGGGGCTCGCCGGAGCGGCACGGCTACGATGCGCATAGCGGGCTGACGACCAACGATGAGGGTTTCGCGCGCCAGCCCGATCCGAAGCGAAGCGACCAGGTGACGGACGACGCGATCGCCTTCATCGACGAGCAGGCGCAGGCCGGCAGGCCCTTCTTCGCGATGGTTTCGTACTACGCCGTGCACACGCCGGTCAGGGCGCGGCCGGAAACCCTGTCGAAGTACGCCGAGCACCTGCTTCAGACAGACCTCGGCATGTTCGGGGATATGACTCACACCAATCTGATGTATGCGGCCATGACGGAGGAAATGGACCAGGGCGTGGGACGCATCCTCGACACGCTGGACCGTCTCGGCGTCGCCGATGACACCTACGTCATCTTCACCTCCGACAACGGCGGCGAGTCGGACAACCCGGTGACCAGCAACGTGCCGCTGGCGTGGGGCAAGACCCACGTCTGGGAGGGCGGTATCCGGGTGCCGCTGTTCGTGCGCGGGCCGGGCATCGAGGGCGGTACGCAGAGCAACGTGCCCGTCGTCGGCTACGACTTCATGCCGACGATCGCCGATTGGGTGGGGGCCGCCGACCGGCTGCCGGGCGACCTGGACGGGGGCAGCCTGGTCCCGGTGCTGGAGAGCGGCGGCGGCGGGTCCGTGGACCGCCCGACGGAACCGCTGATCTGGTTCTACGGCGCCTACCGCAACCAGAAGCACGTCACGCCGCAGGCCGCGATCCGGCGCGGCAACCACAAGCTCATCTGGGAACTGGAGCCGGACCGCACGTATCTCTACGATCTCGACATGGATCTGCGGGAGTCGACCGACCTTTCGCGGGTCCGGCCGGAGGTTGCCGAGTCGATGTTCGCGGAACTCAAGGCCTACCTGGATGACGTCGGAACGAACATCCCGACGCTGAACCCCGACTACGACCCGGCGCTGGACGGCGGGCTGCGGCCGCTGGTGTTCGAAGACCGCGTGGAAGAACCGGCGGATCAGTAAGGCGAGACAGCCTGGGCCGGTTCCTCCGAGCAAGCGGCGAGGAGCTGGATCAGTTCCTCAACCTTGTCGCTGGTGCGTTTCCGCGCGATGCCGCGTTCGGCGGCAATACCGAACTCGGGCACGTGCCTGCTCGCCGTGGCGATTCGTCGGTTGGTTGCTTCGGGTCCGTCCGCGTGCACCAGGCCGAGGTAGATCTCGGTGTCCGGATCGAGCTTCAGGCCGCGGAACGGCTCGTAATAGGCGTCGTCGTCCCGGTCGATGGGCACCGGCAGGTGCACGAAGGCCAGCGGGTGATCGGTGGCCGCGACGATGGCATTGGCCAGGCTGACCATGGCCGCCGAGTCGACCGGCTCGATGAAGTGCTTCGCGTCATAGTCGCCGTGACCCAGGTGGATGCCCACCTCCACCTCGGGCGGAATCACATCGCACATCATCGCCAGTGACGGGGGAATGATCTGCTCCCTGTTCGGCACCGGCGGGACGACACTGGGCCGGCCGTCCCAGGCCACCGTCTCGATGCACACGTCCCACTGGATGGCCAGGTCGCGGATCGGGAGCACCGAACACATGCGCCGGACCTCGGCGATCATCGCCTGCCGGTAGGCCGCCAGTACGTGGAGCATGCCCTCGCCGTGCACGAACGAACCGATCACCGCCAGCGGCGTCGGCAGGCTCACCTGGAAACGAACGTCCGCGGGAATATCCCCGCGCTCCCGCGCCCTGCGGAAATCCCGATACGAGATGCGCGCCTCGCGGCAATAGCCGAGCTCGCCGAATTGGATGTCGTCCGGGTTTACGCCCGGCACCAGTTCCAGCGGGACCAGCGCCATGGGATCCCCGATGGGCCGCAGGTAGGGGCTCGCCCGCAGCAATGGCACCTGCCAACTGATCCACAGGCGCCGCCCGCCCGGCTCACCGTCGGGAAGCCGCTTCAACCGCCGGCCGAGGGTGCGGCCGCACGTCCGGAACACGTCATCGACCGTGTTCAGCCCGATGCTGCCGACGAAATGTACCGAACTCGGCCGCATGCTCTTGCCCCTGTTCGAAATCCCGGAACGGACCGCAATGATAGTATGGAACCCTCCCCCCTTCACTCCAGATCGCTTGCCCTCGAAACGAATGCGATACCAGCGAAATGACCGATGAACCCATCCCGCAGCCGCTGATTATCCTCGGCGAACACTTTCGCCTCATGGCCGGGGAGTTGAGCATGCGGATGGACGCCACGTCGTTCGAGTCCGGCACCGTTTACAACATTTTCGACCTGGTCGATGACCACATGACGCTTCTTGGCAATCATGTCAGCGCATTCTGTGAAGAAGTCAGCAATGGGCTCGGCCAGTTGACTCATGAGCCGGACGAGTACTTCCACGGCGTTGCGAATCGCCTGAACGCAGAGCTGTTCTGCATTGTGGACGCCTACGACGATGTACGGAGCCTGACGCCGAGCCACGAAGACTTCGAAGGCTGGTCCCTCCTGGTGGAAATTCATGAAGAGACGCTGTTCCAGATTCAGCGCTGGCTCGAGGAAGTGGTGGAATTCCTGGACGACCCACTGGCCGGCGTGAAGAAACGCGGCATTCCGTCCGACGGCAGCGGTGCTGTGAACCTGCGCCTGGAGATGAGAGCACCGCATCAAGTGAACCAGCTCACGCGGTGGCTGAATCGCAGAGGACACGATCTGATGTCAGCGCTGCAAGGTTCCTGGAAAGAAGATCGGCGGCGCGCACACCGTACAGGCATGATAGCCGGGACGATTCTCGGATTGTGGCTTGGCAAAGGGTAGTGGCGCTTCGGTCGGGAGCGCGCCTGCGCCAATGCGCCGTAGCGGAGCAGCCCGGCTTCAGGGAACGCGAAGTTGCTCTCCGGTTCGGTTCAGTCTCCCTTGACTGATCTCCTTGTGTAGGACTTGCCTTACTCGGGTTGTGATCCTGGCGCCGGTACGCCGAAAACCGAACAGGCGGCATGCTTCGGCGATCGCCTCATCCTCGCTGATTCCAAAGCTGTCCTTGACCGCATGGTATAGCGCCTGACCGATCTCTTCGGGCGCGATCATATCTACTTTCCGGAGCGCCTTCGCCGTGTCAGGAAGGCTTCCGTCCCGACTGCGGACTTCGAGGGTACGGTGCCCGGTACGCCAGAGATAGTCGCCCCGCCGTTCAAACATCCCTCTTCTGGTACCGTATCGAATCGCCTGCTCCATGCATTGCCTGATCCGGGACCCCGCGCGGCCCACGCGAGCGGCAGTCCTTATTCGGGTAACCACTTCCTGCCGGTGTATCGGGCTTTCGACCCGAACCACGTCACTGATCCAATCGGCAAGCCGGGAAAGACTCACCTCGTGAAGCGGCATGCGCAGAGCTGGGATACGCGGCGTCGAGACGACATATGGGGTCGAGCGTTTCTCAGGCGTCCGAGGCTGCTCGCTGTCGCGCTGGAGCGGCTCGGTCTCCGGGCGCACCTCTACCGGAGGCCCGGCACCGTTGCCCGACTTGGCGCTCCGTAACCTGGCGGTCCGGATCGCACCCTCTATTCGGTTCAGTTCGCGCTCACGGTTCCGGAACCAGTCCGTACTCCAGATGCGGTGAATGGTCCAGCCCAGTCCCTCAAGCACCTGCTGCCGAAGCCGATCCCGGTCCCGAGCGGATCGGGCGCTGTGATACTTCGCCCCGTCGCACTCGATGCCCAGCATGTACTGGCCAGAGCGATCTGGATTAACAACCGCAAGGTCGATGAAAAAGCCCCCGGAACCCACTTGCTGCTCGATCTCGTGGCCTCGCTCCCGCAACGCGGCCGCAACGGCTTCCTCGAACGGTGAGTCCGCGTCGCGCCCGGTTGCCCGCGGCACGTCGAGAATGCCCTTGTCGGCATACTTCAGAAACGTCTTCAGGGCCTGGATACCCCGCGCCTTGGAGCGCCGCAAATCCAGGTCGGCAGCAAGAAAGTTCGAATACACGATACAGCGGCGCCGGGCCCGCGTAATGAGCACGTTTAGCCGCCTCTCGCCGCCGTCCCGGTTCAGCGGGCCAAAGTTCATGGGAAGGTAACCGCCATCGAGCTTCCCGTATCCGACGCTGATCAAGATCACGTCGCGTTCATCCCCCTGAACGTTTTCCAGGTTCTTTACGAAAAAGGGTTCATCCGGGTGCCGCGAAAAGAAAGAAGCCTCGAGAGAGGGGTCCCGCCGGCGGAGGATTTCCAGTTCATCCGCAATACGACGAGCCTGCTTGAGGTTGAAGGCAACGACGCCGAGCGTGAGGTCTGGAGAGTTGCCGGCATGTTCCATCACTGCGGCGGCCACTACCCTGGCCTCGGCCACGTTCATGCCTCCTCGATCGTAATCGTTTTCAGGGCCGTGCCGAAAGCGCAAGCCACTCTCTTTTTTCCCGGCATCCGGGCTCGGGAAGACGATCAGCTTGTTGTCGTAGAATTCATGATTGGACACCGTGATCAGAGACTCGTGCCGGCTCCGGTAGTGCCAGCGTAGCCATCGCTCAGGAGCGCCCTGTGCACAGAACAGCCCGAGGATGCTTTCCAGGTCCGCAGTTTCCGATTGTTCCCCTTCCACGTCGCGCCCAGCGCTGTCGAAGAAGCTCGTTGGCGGCAACTGCCTGCTATCCCCGACCACTACCGATTGCCGCCCTCTCAGTATTGCGCCCATCGCCTCCACTGGCCTTACCTGGCTGGCCTCATCGAAGACCACAATGTCGAACGAGACCGAACCCGGCGGAATGTATTTGGCGATTGACAGCGGGCTCATCATGAAGACCGGCTTAATGCTCTGGATCGCGTTTCCTGCACTGCCCATAAGGGTCCGCACCGGGAGGTGGCGACTCTTCTTCTGGAACTCCCGACGCAAGACGCCCAACTGCCCACCGCCATGATGTTGAGGCAGTCCCTCCCAATGAAGTTGTGCGATATGAACACGATTGGACTCAAACTGCGACATGTCGAGCCCGCGGAATTGCTCGGCGATGCCCTTTTGAGTGTCACCGTCAAACTGGGCGAGCGCCGGCCGCTCCCTGAGCGCGGCCTCAAGCCAGGTGCTGTAGCAGCCGTGCTCAAACAAGGCCACCAGTTTTTCTCCAGCGTCAGCACGGGACGCCGCCGCCTCCGCAACCTCCGGGATTTTCTCGTCGATGGCTTTCTGCTCAAGCTGATTGAATCGTACGACTTCGCTTGCAGACGGCAGTTGCGCCGCGGCTGACGCAAGCCAGTGGTCGAGGTCCTCGTACGGACGTTCCCAGGGGCCAATATCCGAGGGGAAACGGTCGGCCCTGAGCTCGACCGCCTCGGCCACGCCCTCCAGCGCCTGCCCGAGCCGCCCTACCGCGTCGCTGCAAGCCTTCCGCTGATTCTGGACTTCTGAGGAGCCGAGGCGGCGGTCCAGCATTTCGTGAATGGCATCGTCGACGTTTCCAGCCGCCTTCTCTTTGTGAAGGGCTACGAACCACTCCGTCGCCCGGGCAAATTCGCGATAAGGCTCCGGGCGATCAGCGAGGTTCTGGCCCGGGAAGAGGGAGGCCACAATTTCACGTGATTCGGCGACCCTGCGCCGAAGCCTGCGCACCTCCAGAATGCCGTCCACCATCTTCAAACACTCGGCCGCGTCCTTGGGAGGATCGGTTCGGCAAAGTCCACGCAGACGGGCCATGGCCGTTCGCCAAGTGCCGGAAACGAGCCGCCACCACTTCCCTCCGTACGCGGCCAGCGCCTGTCGAATGTCCAGTACGTCCGCTTCCCAGGCTTCCGGGATCAGAACGGGGTCGTACCGTGCGTGCAAATCGGCAAACTGCAGAGCATCCTTGCGCAACTCAATCAGGTCCGACGCGCGCGCAATCCAGGCAGGATTGCGATGATCCGCCGCAATCAACTCCGATGCCTCAGCCACCTTGTCGGCGGTATGCAGGGACCGTTCTGCATCGCGTGGGCTCTCGTCTCCAGTTCCCCCGCCATCCAGGAGCAGCGCGCGGAGGCTAGTCAATTGCCCACGAAGGTGGCTGAGTTCAGAGGATGCATTCTCCAACGCCTGCTTGATGCGGTGTTCGTCGGCCGGAAGAGGTACATGCAGGAGCCCGACACCCCAGAACAAGTGGTCCCGAGGACAGCCGATCCCCCTTACGAGACTCTGAATGTCTTCTGCCAGGGCCCGATGTCTGGCTAACTCCGGCGCGCTCCAGGACACGGAGTCCCGGCACCTGATTCCGAGGCCTTCGACCGACAGCCCGCCTGTTCTCAACTCTTCCAACCTCCCGACCAACTGGTGAGGAGTAAGCCCACTGGTGCCGACCGGTTCGTTTACCGCGTCCGCGTATTCATTGAGTTGCCGGCGGCGCATCTTGAGCACTTCGTCGTCGACTCTGGCCCAAGGCGCAGGCTTGCCCAGATCAAGCGTTCGCTTGAGTTCATCGAGCACTGCGCGCTTGTTGGTGTTGTGACTGTGCAGCTCCAGACAAGCGTCGCCGAGGTGAATCGTGTCCAATCGGCGCTTAACAACCTCAAGCGCAGCCATCTTCTCCGCTACAAACAGGATCTTCTTGCCGCGGGCGAGGGCCTCCGCCAGGAGGTTAGTGATCGTTTGCGACTTGCCGGTGCCCGGAGGTCCCTGAATGACCAGGTTTCGCCCGTCGATGGCATCGATCACGGCGAGAGTCTGAGAACTGTCTGCGTCGACGACCTGGTGCAGACCCGTTGCGCTGGGGTGGTCATCGATGTGTTCGTCGTCGGCGATTGCAGACTTTTCGCCCCGGAAACCCTCGGGATGGTAGAGATTGTGAACGACCGGATGGTCCGCCGGTCTTTCCTCTTCGGGCCACTGCTCCGGGTCCAGATCCTTGTAGATGAGGAACTTGCTGAACGAGAAGAAGCCGAGGTGAATTGCGTTCTCATCCACAGACCAGCGCTTCAGACGGCTCACGGCTTTTGCCACTTGCCGAAAATACGTACTGACCTCGAGTTCATCCTCTATGAGAAGTTCGGGCATCCGGACCGCGAAGTCGTTCTTGAGCTTTGCCTCCAGCGACAGGTTTGCCTCGATTTCGTCTTCTGTCCACGAGAGCTTGAAGCTATGGCGAACGTCCGTGCGGTCGAGCCGCACTGGAATCAGGATCAAGGGTGCGACGCGCTCCAATTCGCTCTGATCGGACTCATACCATCGCAAAAGGCCCAACGCGAGATAGAGGGTATTCACGCCCTGTTCCTCGATCGACGAACGCGCGTGCCGATACGTCTCGATGAGGCGACGGTTCAGAGTAGCTCTCTCCTGCGAGGTCTGTAATTTATTGTCGACGTGGCGATCTGCGGGCTCATCGGAGCCGATTTCCGGTTCCGCCAGCAGCGTTAGCAACTCGAACGGAAATTCTCCCTTCTTGTATTCGGTTGCCGGTTTCGATTTCTCCTCTGGCGCAGGAAGGAAATACATGATCCGCCGCTTGTGGACCAGAATGCGATAGATCTCGGACGACAGCTCGTCGACGACTTCGACTCCCAACCGTCTGGACGGCCGGAAGTTCAATAGCGAGTTCCGCAGCGACAGGTCAAGGACGTCCCGACGGGACTCCTCAAGTTTTCGGGCTACCGACAATCCGCTCGTTCCCTGCGCTGCACTCTCGTTTGATTGTTCCATCGACCGTTTTCCTGGAAGTCTCCTTACCTCCTGTTGCACGCAGGCATTGAACATGCCCGCCGGGCGGGCAGTTGATCGCAATTCTATATGACTCAATCGCGGCGAAGTACGACCATGAGTTGACCGCTTCGGATGACATCAGTCCCTGACCCGGTAGAGAAACAGGTCCCACTTTTGTCCGAACAATGTCCGTGTGACAGAATGCCGATGGACCGAATCGGTGGAATCACCATGCATATCGCGGAAACCAAGTCGGAGCGCATCGAGGTTCGGACGACTCCGAGCGTAAAGGCGTTACTACAGCGGGCCGCGTCCTCAGCACACATGAACGTCACGGACTTTCTGCTTGATGCAGGAATCAAAGCCGCCGAGGACACCTTGGCAGACCGGCGGGTATTTCGGCTCGATGATCGGCGGTGGAAGGAATTCCAGAATATCCTCGACCGGCCGGTCGAGAACAATCCTCGCTTGGTTCGGCTGCTTTCCGAGAAGAGCGTGCTGGAGTGATGCTGCTCGCTCATTGAATTCCTCACGTCGCATAGCCAGGTGACTGCTTCTGACTCCCGGATCCTGATCGTCGGTGGCGGCAACGCTGCTCTGTGCGCGGCGTTGGCCGCTTGCGAGGGCGGTGCGGAGGTCGCCGTGCTCGAGCGCGCGCCGCTGGACGAGAGCGGTGGCAATAGTCGCTTTACTGCCGGGGCTTTTCGCTGTGCGTATTCGGGGGTCGAGGATCTCCGCGAACTCATGCCGGACCTTTCGGACGACGAAGTCGCCGTGACCGACTTCGGTACGTACACCGAAGATCAGTTTTTCGACGACATGTTCCGGGTGACGAATTATCGTTGCGATCCCGACCTGGTGGAATGCCTGGTCCAGCTGTCCACGCCGACGCTGCTCTGGATGCGGGACAAGGGCGTGCGGTTCATGCCGATCTACGGCCGGCAGGCGTTCAAGGTGGACGGCAAGTTCAAGTTCTGGGGCGGGTTGACGGTGGAATCGGTCGGCGGAGGACCCGGACTCGTGGACAGTCTGACTGAGGCTTGCTTGAGCCGCGGCATCGATATCCAGTACGACGCGCGGGCCGTGGAACTGGCATTCGACGGCAAGAACGTCACCGGCGTGGTCATACGGCGCGGTGGCGAAAGGCCCGAGATTGTGCCCTCCGACGCTGTAGTTCTGGCCTGCGGCGGCTTCGAAGCTAACCCGGAGTGGCGCACGCGCTATCTCGGCCCTGGCTGGGAACTGGCACGCGTGCGCGGCACCCGCTTCAACACTGGCGACGGCATCCGCATGGCCCTGAATCTGGGTGCGGCCGCCTACGGCAACTGGTCCGGCTGCCACGCGGTGGGCTGGGACCGAAACGCTCCGGAATTCGGCGACCTCGCCGTGGGCGATCAGTTCCAGAAGCACTCCTACCCCTTCGGCATCATGGTCAACGCACACGGCCGCCGCTTCTTGGACGAAGGCGCAGACTTCCGAAACTACACCTACGTCCGGTACGGCGTCGAGATCATGAAGCAGCCGGGGCAGTTCGCATGGCAGATCTTCGACGCCAAGACTGCGCACCTACTGCGGGACGAGTACCGTATACGCCAGGTGACGCGTGTGGCCGCGGACTCGCTGGAGCAGTTGGTCGGCCTACTCGAGGATGTGGACTCGGACGCCTGTCTGGAGGAGATCCGGGCTTACAACGAGGCGGTTCGGACGAACATCCCCTTCAACCCCAACGTCAAGGACGGACGCTGCACCGCGGGCCTGCCCATCAACAAGAGCAACTGGGCCAACACCCTGGATCAACCGCCCTTCGAAGCCTACGCCGTGACCTGCGGCATTACGTTCACATTCGGCGGTCTCCGCATCAACACGGATGCCCACATCCTAGACACCGATCTGCGGCCGATCCCGGGGCTGTACGCGGCCGGTGAGCTCGTAGGCGGCCTGTTCTACAACAACTACCCCGGCGGCGCTGGGCTGATGTCAGGCTCTGTGTTCGGAAAGATTGCGGGGGCGTCTGCGGCCAAAGGGTGAGTATGGCGAGACGTAAACTCGCAAGAGAGGGATGAAGTCGGGCTGGGCTAGCCATATCGAGCCCCTGGGGGCACCCGACTAATTAAGTTTTCCGTGTTGGACCTTGCGTTGTCAACGCACAGATCGACTCAGTGCAGTTCCTGACGGCAAGGCCCGTTGACTTGATAAACGCGATGGAAAATAATTGGCGTAGATGGATACGTACGAGGCTGCGTGAGCGGTGTTCATCTACCGCCGGGAAACCGGTTCCAGCCGTGCTGGGATATTGAAGTGTACTCGCGAGGAAAAGGCCCCTCAGGTAGGGGCCTTTTCCTGTTCTAGCGCCGCTGTGGCCGTATGATCGGCTCACCGCGTAGCTTCTTGGCCAGCAGTAACTTTCCTCCAATCTTGTATTCCCGCCTAAAGTCGCTAGGCTGGCGGATTTTGTGGCGCTCAGTCCGGACGTACGCGCTTTGGACGTAGAGCCTCAAGAAATTGCTGCTCTGGCGTGTCACGTTGAAATAGACCTCATAGACCAGATTCCGCGCCTGGGGATCCAGAATCTCTATTGCCAGCCAATTGCGATGGCCGGTGAAGTAACATGTTCGACCCGATGGAAGCGACCGCATGATTCCCGGCAAGTTCGCCGACCAACGGTAACGATCAATGCTAAAGCACCGCTCGTTGCCTCGCTCATCGATGACCAGGCAGTCGTGTCCAATCTCAGCAAAGTCAAGTCGCTCGCCATCAGGAGGGCCAGTGGTCACGCAATGGCTGCTGTACTGGATCAAAATGCCGGCATTGATTTCAGGGTGGCGTCCAGTAGCAGGGATGTTGAAATCAATGTTCGAGTCCCGTAGATGCCGCAGATCATAGGTGCGACCTGCAACTTGCTTGAAGCCGGCCAGCTTGATTTGACGCCAGTGCATCGTATGTCGCGTTGTCTATGGTAGGCCCATACCCGGGAGTGCAGGAGTGGCGTGTTGCATCCCCCGTGAGTAACGGGCGAACCGTGAGTCCCTGCTTGAGAACGGCCAAGATGCAAGCCAAACACGAATATCCCCCGGTCAGGCGGCGCCAGCAACGCTTGAAACTCGACAAAACGGGGTGATTCGCAAGCATAGGTAAGTTGCTCGCCCGCTGGAGTATTATCAGCATGATAGATGGGTTCGATCCCAAACCATCGAGGATTACCGAGGCTGGTGCGAAAGGATTTGAGCACAATCAACCGAAGAGAATTCCTGAGTTCGGCCTCGCTCGCTCTGAGCGGGCTGGGGCTGGGTGGTTTGGGCGGACTGGGCCTTGGCCTGGCACCCGCACCGACCCGAGGCCAAGCCGTCGACTTTTCCGGTCGCATCGTCGAACTCATTATTCCCTTCAAGGAAGGCGGTGGCTCCGACACTTGGGGGCGGTTTAACGCACCCTTCCTCTCCCGCTACCTTCCCGGCCAACCCACCGTCGTGGTGCGGAACGTCCCCGGCGGTAATTCCATCGCGGGCGCTAACCGCTTTGCAGCGCGGGCTCGGGCGGACGGGCTTTCGGTGTTGGGGACATCCGCGTCCACGCAATTCCCCTACCTCATGGACGATCCTCGGGTGCGGTACGAGTATCGGGACTGGCGTGTGCTGATGGCGTACGGTACGGGTGGGGTTGCGTACGTCTCCTCCGACCTGGGCATCGCCGACGCGACGGAGCTCGGCCGGATTGGCGACCGGGAACTGCTCTACGGCAGCCAGGGGCCCACGTCGCTGGACCTGGTTCCGGTTCTCGGCTTCAAGCTCCTCGGCCTCAACGTCCGCCCCATCTTCGGCATGAGCGGGCGCGGCGCGGGGCGGCTCGCATTCGAGCGGGGGGAGCTCAACATCGACTATCAGACCTCCACCGCGTACCTGCGCAACGTGGTGCCGCTCATCGAGCAGGGCGATGCCGTGCCGCTGTTCTCGTGGGGGGCGCTGGATGCCGAAGGCAACCTGATCCGCGATCCCACCTTCCCGGATCTGCCCCACTACGGGGAAGCCTACGAACGCCTGCAGGGCGAGCCGCCCGCCGGTCCCGGCTGGGAAAGCTGGTTCGCCTTCTTCACCGCAGGATTCCCGGCGCAGAAGCTGCTCGTCGCCCCCGCGGACACCCCGGACGAGATCGTCGGCGCCTACGAGGACGCCGTGCACGCCATGCGCGCGGACCCGGAGTACATCGCCCGGAAGCCCGCCGCGCTGGGCGCCTACGGGCAGGTGACCGGGCCAGCGGCGCAGCGCATCTACGAACTGGCCACAGACGTGCCGCAAAGCGCGCGCACCTGGGTTCGGACGTGGCTCAAGGATGAATTCCGCGTAAACCTCGAAGCGTGAGACCGTTGCCTACCGCGTTGCGACCCAGAAAAGATAACAAACCCGCCAAATCGAGTGTTTAGTTTGCTTTTTTGAACAAAAAAGATAACTACACTGTCTGTATGGGCGTTTCGTTACCCATTCAATCGCGGATGCTGGAAAGAGTCGGCTTCGACTGGTCGGATCAGACTTCCGGCAAGACGCTGGACGACGTGAGTCCGGTCGCCGTGGAGATTGCCCGGCGATACCTGCGGGAGGCCAACACCGATGACTCCGACACCAGCCTGGCCAACGCCACAGACGCCGATCTGCTCCGGCGGCTGAATCTGGTCAAGGGTTCGCGCGAACTCACCAACGCGGGTTCGCTGCTGTTCGTTTCAACTCCGTGGCCGGGCATCGACTACATTCGCCGTGACCTGCCGGGGGGCGACAGCACCCTTCGCATTGAGGGCGACGGACCACTGCTCGTGCAGGTGCGCGAAGTCGAGCAGGCGAGCGAGGTGGCCAACCGCGTGACACACGCGGTCAAGGGTTTCGCCCACGGCAGGATCCGGGCGATCCCTCCCAGGACGCTGCGCGAGGCCATCGTAAACGGGATCGTTCACCGCGATTGGCTGGCGCCGCGGCCCACCGTCGTCGAGCACATCGGCGACACGTTGACCGTGACCTCGCCCGGCGGGTTCGTGGGCGGCGTGACGCCCGAGAACATCATCACCCACCCCGCGGCCCCACGCTATCGGAATTTGTCCGAGACCATGGCCTCTCTGGGTCTGGCCGAACGCGAAGGGATCGGGGTCGACAGGATGGTGCGGGACATGCTTGCCATCGGGCGCCCCCCGCCGGCGATCTCGAAGATCGATGGACCCTACGTGCGAGTTGCGCTGCTCGGCGGCACTCCCGATATCGCCGTCGTCGACTTCGTTGCCGCGCTGACCCCCGCATGGGCCAGCGGCGTGGAATCGCTTCTGTTGATCGAACACCTGACTCAACACAGTTGGGTGGACGCGGAATCTGCGACACTGCTCCTCCAGCGATCATCGGTGCAGGAAGCCAACGAGGCGATTTGCCGATTGGCGGACGCTCGTCTGGATGCCGACGATTCCGCCCCGGTGATTACGCGCGTGCAGGGGATCCCCCCGGATAAAGACGACGCCTTTCGTCTGTCCGATACGGCCAGGCACCGACTCGCTCACCGGCTGGCTAAGCCAGGAGACCCTGAAATCCGTGATGAGTTCGTTCTGAACTGGAGCCGTGCCCGGGGGCGTGTCTCATCGACCGAGGTTGCCGACCTGACGGGGCTGAGCAAGGTCTACGCCGGTAAGCTCCTGACAAGGCTGGAAGCTGCCGGCCGTCTCAGGGCGGGCCGGCCCGGGCGCACGGGTCGGGGTTTCTTTTACGTTCCGGCTGAGCCGGGAGAATGACTTGCGAGTGAATCTCGAGGCCTGAACCTTGTCCGAAGCGCTTCTAGCCGCAATTGCCAACCTCGCGACTGTCGAGCACCTCCTCCACCTCGCGCTCGGCGTGATGCTGGGGTTGGGGATCGGCGCCTTTCCCGGGCTCGGGGGCATTGCCGGGCTGGCCATCATGATGCCGTTCCTGTACGGGATGGATACCGTCTCGGCGCTGGCCACGCTGGTGGGGCTGGTGGCGGTGATCCCCACGTCCGATACCTTCACCTCCGTGCTCATGGGGATCCCCGGCTCCAGCGCCAGCCAGGCCACCGTGCTGGACGGCTTCCCCCTGTCGCAGCAGGGGCACGCCGCCCGCGCGCTCGCCGCCGCGTTCACCGCGTCGCTGATGGGCGGCATCGTCGGGGCGGCGATCCTCACGCTGTTCGTGCAGGTGGCGCGGCCGCTCATCCTCACGTTCGGATCGGCGGAACTGTTCATGCTGGCCCTGCTGGGCCTTTCCATGGTGGGCGTGCTCTCCGGCGCCAGCCTCGTCAAGGGACTCGCCGCCTGCGGGCTCGGGCTGATCGTCGGCTCCATCGGCGGCGCGCCCGCCACCGGCGAGTTCCGCATGACCTTCGGCATCGACTACCTCTACGACGGGCTGCCGCTGGTCATCGTCGGCATCGGCCTCTTCGCCTTCCCGGAAATCACCGAACTGCTGCGCAGGAACCGCCCCATCGCCTCAAGCCGCATGCCCGCGGCGGACTGGTTCGAAGGCATCCGGGACGTCTTCCGCAACTGGTTCCTGTGCCTGCGATGCGCGGGACTCGGCACCCTCATCGGCGCCATCCCCGGACTCGGCGGCACCGTCGTCGACTGGATCGCCTACGGCCACGTCGTGCAGACCGCCAGGGACAAATCCCGCTTCGGCAAGGGCGACATCCGCGGCGTGCTCGCCCCGGAATCGGCCAACAACGCCAAGGAAGGCGGCGGACTGGTCCCCACCCTGCTCTTCGGCATCCCCGGCTCCGGCGCCATGGCCGTCTTCCTCGGCGGCATGGTGCTGCTGGGCATCGAAGCCGGCCCCGCCATGGTCTCTAGCGACCTGGACCTGACCTACACCATCATCTGGTCGCTGGCGCTGGCCAACGTCCTCGGCGCGGGTAGCTGCATGCTGCTGGCGCGGCCCATCGCGCGGCTCACCACGATCCCATTCAACCTGCTGGCGCCGTTCATGATCGTGGTGGTGAGCTTTGCCGCGTACCAGGCAACGCGCCAGTTCATGGACCTGGCGGCGCTGCTGGCGATCGGGGTGCTGGGCGTGCTGCTGCGCCGGTTCGGGTGGTCGCGGCCGGCGTTCCTGATCGGGTTCGTGCTGGCGCCGCAGGCGGAGGGGTATCTGAACTTGGCGGTGCAGTTCTATGGGTGGGGGATGCTGGCACGGCCGGGGGTGGTGGTGATTCTCGGGATTACGGTGGTGTCGGTCTGGCTTGGGGCGCGGGGGCAGCGAGGCAGGGCCCGGAGTGTCGAATCGGCGGGAACGGAGTCCGTGGCGGCGGGGACGACGGGCGGACCGCGGCGAAGTCCGCCGGCCGGTCATGTCGGACCGCAACTGGCTTTCGTCGGCGGGGCGATCGCCGTCCTGCTCTACGCGGTCTGGAGCAGCCTCAGGCTCTCGCCGCTTGGGCGGATATTTCCGTTGAGCGTGGCCGTGGCGACGTTGGTATTGTGTGTTGTGTTGGTGGTGGTGTTGCGGGTGAGGCCGGGGGTCAGTCCGGCGAATGTTGACCTCGAATACGACGCCGATGGGGCCAAGGGGGCAGAGCCGTCCGGCTCCGCTGCCAATGCCGCGGCAAGCGGCGGTACGTGGCGAAGCGCCGGGTGGTTCGGCGTGCTGGTCGCGGCGGTGGGCGTGCTGGGCTTTCTGCCGGGAGCGCTCGTGTTTTTCCTGACGTTCCTGCGACGCAAGGCGCAACAGCCCTGGGGATTGACGCTTGCATTGACGGCCTGCGTGATCGTGGCCCTGGCGGCTGCCGCCAACCTCCTGCTGGTGGAACTGCCCGGGGGGCTGATTGCAGAATATGTCGACCAATCCTGGTTGACGGGGCAGGTGCGATGACGCAGCGGGCGATTCCATGCATGTTCATGCGAGCCGGAACGTCCCGCGGGCCGTTTTTCCTGCTTGAGGATCTGCCGGCGGATCCCGAGGTTCGGGATCGCGTTCTGCTTGCGGCCATGGGGTCGCCCGATCCGCGTCAGATCGACGGGCTTGGGGGCGCTACTACGGTGACCAGCAAGGTGGCGATGGTCAGTCCGTCGGAGCGGCCGGGGATTGATGTCGATTATCGGTTTGCGCAGGTGTGGCTCGACAAGGCCATCGTGGATACGGCGCCCTCGTGCGGGAACATGCTGGCTGGGGTTGGGCCGTTTGCCATTGAGCGTGGGTTGGTGGCGGCGGAGGCTGATGAGACGCGGGTTCGGATTTTTGATGTCAATACTGGGAGCCGGATTGAGGCTGTTGTTCAGACGCCGGGTGGGGCGGTGACCTATGCCGGGGAGCAGCGGATTGACGGGGTGCCGGGGACTGGGGCGCCGGTGGTGCTCAGCTTTAGTGACGTGGTGGGTTCCAAGTGTGGGGCGATGTTTCCGACTGGGGCTGTGCAGGACGAAATTGATGGGGTGGCGGTTAGTTGCATTGATGTGGCTATGCCGATGGTGATGATGCGTGCTGGCGACTTGGGGCTGAGCGGTTACGACTCGGATGAGATCACCGGGAACGCCTTACTCATGCAGCGCATCGAGAAGATAAGGCTAGAGGCCGGACGCCGCATGGGGCTGGGCAATGTAGCCGAGTCGGTTGTCCCCAAGGTCGGCATCCTGTCGCCTCCAAGGCGCGGGGGGTTGGTCTATTCGTGTTATCTGACGCCGCATCACGTCCACCCCTCCCACGCGGTGACCGGCGCGATCTGCGTGGCCTGTTGCGCGTCGGTCCGGGGAACTGTTGCAAGCGGGGTCGCCCGACTTCCGACGGAGCCGGTAACTGTACCTGTTGCGGACATCGTCGCGAATGTTTGCATCGAGCATCCATCGGGCACGGTCAACATACGCGTGGAAACCGGGAAAGGCGGTACCGAGCCAGGCGTTCAGCGTGCCGGCGTTGTTCTCACGGCGCGCAAGATCATGGATGGCTTGGTGTTTTGCAGGGCATGACCGGCGACCCGGTGGACGAACTGGACCGCTTGCTGGTCGAGGTCGCGACGGTGGACGTGGAAACGGTCGGCTGAGCGCGGTAGTTCACGATGGGTTGGATCCTGTACCTACGTGCCCGAAAGCCTTCATTTTCAAACTCAATCGTAACCGCGACATTGCCACGCAGTACATTGCTGGACCAACCCTTCCTACTGGCGCGCACCACCGATGTGGGGACGGCCCTCGGTGCCCCTATTGACCGCCTCCCCCTCTTGCACGCCCCCTTAACTCTGCACCTCCTCGGGGCCTGTCAAAAAACTGGAGACCAAAAAATACCATGTTTCTCCACCCGAAAGGCGATGCCACTACCATGCGCTCGCACTGAAGTGGGGACTATGCGTCCGTTCCAATAGACGCTACTATTACCCAAGATGCTTTTCTCCCGTATGCTGATTTTTCGCCCGTCCACTCCTGTTCACTGTACTTCAGGCATGCATTTCATTTGTTCGAGCGACCCAAATGCGCTCCACATTCGTCATACTGCAACGCACGTATTGATTGCCTAACTGCGCCATCTTTTAGGAAGCTACCATGACAAGCTATTTCGATCCAATGTATGGGGAGATACAGTTGGACGAAATGATACTAGACCTTGTTGACACTTGCCCAGAACTAAAGCGCCTTCGATTCATCGGCATGATGAACTTCAAGTCACTTCGAATGTTGGCGCTTACTAGCATTAGTCGGCTTGAGCATACATTAGGATTGGCATACTTGACACAAGTATGTGTTTCTAGTAACGCACATTTGCGAACCAAAATGCCCGACTTCCTTGTTGCGGCCCTATACCATGATGTTAACTGCGGATCCTTTGGCCACTCTGTAGAATGGGCAATCAATAGACATTTTTCCTACAATCACGAAGAAAAAGCAAGTTGGGTCGAATTAGATTCTACTCTAGAGGGCCTCCACGATAAGCCAACTTTTTTGGAACATGATGGGCTTCATCGATACGGTTTCGGAAAAAAATATGGAATCGACTTCGCAAACGTAAACAAGATAATTAATGGCGACAGTTCGTATTTGATAAACAATTCAGGTATCGACCTAGACAATGTCGACAATGTCTTGAGGATGGCACACTACTTGGGAAAATTAAAGAACAAGAGTTTAGGTTTAGAAATTGTCTCCCGTTTGCGTGTCGAGGAGAACAGAAACAACTTTGTTACAGATGATGAGGGCATCAAGCTAGTCGATGAATGGAGGCAAATTCGTAGCGATGTCTATAGGAGCTTCATCTATTCGTCTGAATATATGGGTTTCGAGTTCTTGTTGTTCGAACTGATTAAGGAATATTCTAGGTTTGTGAATGCACAAGAAGTCTCCAGTGTATTCCACTATACCGACGAGAACTTACTTTGGTCATTTTATAATGATTGGAAGAACAGTGATAGTAGAATATCTAAGTTCGCCAAGAGGTTGTTGCTGCAAGATTTACCGCATTGCCACGGAATATTGCGTGTAAATGAATTTCAGAGAAAGAACTACTTTGAACAGAACGACACCCTTTCAGAAATAGCTCACTCCCTAAGCCAAACGCTTGCCACTTCAAAACTTGCATCGCGTTTCAAAGATCATTCACTATTCGCTCATTTGACTACTGATGACCGAAAAACTTCTCGAGCAGTCTCCGTGCTCTCGGATCAGCGCGGCAAGCTGGAGCAGGTCGTATTGGGACGCGATGAACGATATCTTCTGATCGCGATATTGTCTGACATAGGTAGCGCACAGGCCACTTTGGACGCTTTTGTAATGGAGCAGGCAGCGGCGGTAATGAAGAACTTTGGTGTAGAGCAGATCGAATGTTTTTCGGGAGCTCATTATTCCCCGAGATCATCCCAAATTCAGCTGATTTAACATCAACGCTACCGTGTGTGAAATCATCGGACTGAAAACGGCGTCGTCGAAACACCCTTCCTCATTGGAATGAACAAATATACGCCTTCTCACTTCTCCCTTATTGACTGGGATTACGAAACCGAGTCGTCGCGACACTATATACATAACCTTTGTTGGTATCCTGCCCGATTTATTCCTATTATACCTGCACAACTTATTGCTAATTTTAGCTCGCCAGGTAACACTGTTCTTGACCCATTTTGCGGTTCTGGTACGACGGCCGTAGAGGCCTTAAAGCTCGGTAGAAACTCCGTCTCCGCAGACCTCGCTCCTGTAGCCTTTTTCCTTACATCGGTTAAGACGCAACTCCTCATGCTTGAAAATGCGCAACCAGACGAGCTACACCAGCTACTAGCAGATATCCGCCTACTACGGCGTCGCCGCCATGGAAACCCGCAACTATTTGATGACTCGGAGCAACGTTACCCGTTCGGGCGTAGCCGCGCGGAATGCCCGAATTTGAGCGAGAACCGTAAATGGTACCATCCAGCCACACTTCTAGAACTCACTGATCTTCATCACTTGGTTTCTATGATGCCTCAAGGACTTTTTCAGAATATTGCTCGAATACTATTTTTTTCGACGCTTATGCCTTCCACCGCATATCCTGGCGGACGATCATATACATATTATGCGGATAACGTTAAACCAAAGGGTCAGTTGCTCTACAAGGACGCGCTAAAATATTACAGTACTCGTCTCACCGGGTTTTTGCGAGAATACGAGCAAACAAAAACATTGGCGCGCAAGTCCATAAGTTCGGAGGTATATCAATGCGATGCACGATCTCTCTTGCAGACGGTTGAACGACCGTGTGAACTCATTGTCACATCACCTCCATACTTGGGCGTTACAGATTATACGACTGGATTCCGCCTTGCATATTTGTGGTTTAGCTTTTCTGAGGATTTTAATGAACTAAAGCAGCAAGAAATTGGCGCAAGATATCAAAGGCATCGGAAGACTGAAAGGCGAGTTTCAAATTACAAGAATGACTTGGACATCTCATTAGATCAAATGTTGTTTTTGCTTAAACCAAAGGGCTATCTCTGCTTAGTGCTTGGCGAACCTCAAAAATATCGCTCGACAATTAGGGAGCACGTATTGGACTTGGTCACCAATAAATATGGACTTTCTCTCCAAGGAACATTTTCTCGCCGAATTAGCAAGAAGTTCTTTCTTCATCCTCAAGGTGGTGTGTCGACAGAAGATATTTTGATCTTTCGTAAAGTGTAAACGTTTCGGGTAGTGATAGTGGAAAAGTATATTGTATTTGTACCTAATACCTTTGGACCGTACGGTTACGAATTGGTACAGCATTTGGCTTTTCCGAATGGATTTGCCATTCGGTTTAGATTTGATGAGGAATGGGTTGAGCAAAGGGTTCAAAGAAAATATAAGTCGCTTACGCCCAAGAACGCATACATTGTGCTACGAGACTTTGATAGTGGTAACCTGTTCCCAGTTCGATTTGCGTCCGTCACCGATATCAAGAAGATCGGCCCAATATATCATTTTACCTGTGTTCTACGAGATATTGTAAATGTCGGATTTGGCGAGCATTCTAAATTTGTACTTGACTCTTTTCGGTCAGAATTTTCTGCGAACCACGCAGACTTTTCAGCCAATAACAAGCCTGGTCAGCATCTTAGTCCCTTAGTGTTTCTATCAAACTACAAACCACTGTCTCCCATTCAGCGAGTTCCTGACATTAGCTTGGAGGACGACGATGCTTCTCGATGGATGAGCGTGGTCTGTAGTGTAGGTCAATTGGAGCACTTCAAGAATGTTGTGTTCTTTAGGTTGTTGTCAGTTCGTACGACTACCGGCAGCACAAAGGAGGCAGTAGTTAAGAACGGTGCGCTGCAACTGCGCGAGGGAAGAGCATACCAAATTGATGTGACGCAATATGTTCCAAACGGGGACTCGTCTCCTGAAAACCCAAATGATATACGGTTGAAGGCTGACCCTAAGGCCTTAAAGGTCTTAAGGGGCGAGCAACGAGCGGTTGGGAAGTATGACGTTTTAAAATTCGTCCTCTATGCGAATAGGGTATTTGCAAGCATTGATACATATCTGGACATTGAGTATTCGCCAGCTCGTAGCCTACGAGATAGAATCGAGCCAAGAATTTCCGTTGCCGTGCATATCAAGGCAAAGCTGCGGCGGCACTTTATCAGATTGGGCGTAGCTGTTGTTTCGGTAAGTCTTTATTTTTTTCCGGACGCATTGTCATTCATTTCAATCATTGAAGAAGAGTTGGTTAAGGACGTCGGCATCATAGGGTTTACCGTGACACTTATTGGTGCTTTCGAGTACGTACAAAGAGGAGGCGGTAGGTGAGAGCGACCTACGTAATTGGCATTAACGTAGGTCATACAGAGTTTGGCAAGAGGCTTCACGACGGTGGCGCGTGCATTGTTTCTTCACGAGGAGTGATTGCGGCTTTGGCAGAAGAACGAGTCACGAGGGTCAAGCGGTGCGGTGGTTATAGTGAATCTGCGAAAATGCTGTTTCACGCTACTGGTATAGCACCAGCTAACATTGACTGCGCAGTTGTTTCATCATGCTGCGATCCGGAGCCTTCCGAGGTGGTGCTATCGGATCTTGATTACACGGCAGAAGTCATTTCCTGCAATCATCATGTGTCGCACGCAATGTCAGCGTTTTGCACCTCGCCCTTTGAAAGGGCGTTGATTTTGGTTTTGGATGGCGGAGGCAATGTGTACGGATCTCCCGGTAACACCAATTGGTGGGAGCTATCTCGTGAACAGCATACGTACTATTTGGGTGACCACACAGGAATTGTAGAAATTGGACGAGATTTTTCGGAGCCATTTGCGACCGGTTTCGGAGAGGCTTACAGGGCGTTTACTTACTATCTTGGCTGGCCATCCTCGCGTTTTGCCGGAAATGTAATGGCGTTGGCTGGCTATGGTGATGCTTTGGCATTTGACACATCCCGACTTTTTCCCATGGACGACAGAGGACAACTCTCTTCGCCCATTCGGAATATTCCGACTGAGCCAATAAGAATGGCGAAGGGCATATTGGAAAAACACAACATTCCCTACAACAGCGCTAGAACCGCCGGTAAGCCAATTGAGCAGTACTATAAGAATGTAGCTGCTTGGGTTCAGCACCAACTAGAAATTGCTCTTGTAGACACAGTTGATCGGCTTATCGAAAAGACCGGACTTCGAGACGTATGCCTAGCTGGCGGAGTTGCATATAACTGCAAAGCAATCGCCTATGTGAAGCAGTACTCAAAGGCGAAGAGAATCTATGTTAGCCCGGCTTCGGGTGATCACGGACAATGTCTGGGAAACGCTCTTTTTGGCTTATGGACATTGCGAGATAAGCTACCACAATTTTTTCCACTTTCTCCATATTTGGGACCGCGTCACAAGTTACGCAGCTCAAAGGTAAAGCCATTAAGTGCTCCCGACGGATATGTGGCGCTAAGACCAAGTGACATTTGTTCATTTGTCGCGAAGCTTCTTTGTAGAGGGCACATAATTGGTTGGTATCAAGGACGAAGCGAATTCGGACCTCGAGCACTTGGAAATCGTAGTATTTTAGCGTCGCCTTCTTTAGCAGGAATCAAAAATAGAATAAACAAAGCAAAGGGTCGAGAGTCATTTATGCCTTTCGCACCTAGCGTACTTTTGGATCGTGTGGCGGACTACTTTTGCTGTAGCGAAGAGATTCCCTACATGTCGGAGCTTTCCTTCGCCCATAAGGATAGGCAACCTTTGATAGAAGGTGTCCTAAACGCTGACGGAAGTTCCAGAGTCCACACAGTTTCGTCTTGCAGCAATGGGAAATTGTTTCGGCTAATCTCAGCGTTCCATAGGCTGACACGCATTCCCATGGTATTGAACACGTCATTTAACGGAGCGGGAGAACCTATAGTAGAGAATCTAGAAGATGCAGTTCAAAGTTGTCTAGAGTTGGAGTTGGATGCTCTCGTAGTTGAAGACTATGTCATGATGAAAAGTCGCCTCTGGTATTCTAGCGATGATAAGTTGAATTGCAAGCTTGGCGACAGTCCAGAAGAAGAGCTTGAAATTGATTCGTTAATTTTGAAGTTAGTGAATGTATACAAGGATAAGCCACTCATCCCTCGTGATCGTTTTCTCCTGAACGCAGTTTTTTTTGACTGGCTAAAGCATGGGAAAAAAGTTACCACAATTCGGTACAGGAAGGGAGCGATAGAATATCCAATTGATGTGGTGATGCCGCTATATGTTACTGAGGACTATTCAAAGTCCCCAAGAGGAGGTAAGGAAGCAAGTGTGCGTGTGCGTGGCTATCATGTAAAGAGTTTCGGCGAATTAACTGATAACGACGCAATCAGGGATGGATTCAAAAATGCTTCGGAACTACACACAATTCTTGGAAGAATTTATGGAAGCGTATCAAACAATGATCCTGTCGCCATATATGGAATTGAATTAATTGATGGCACCTAACCAAATGCTTTCGGTCTCTCTAGCTCCACTGCACTGTACAGATGCCCTGAATAACAAACTCCTCACTCTCAGCTCATATCTGTAGCGAACGGGAGAGCCTTGTTGCACTTAATGACAGGGCTACCTCAAGCGCAACAATGCTGATTGGCGGGTCATAGTCTGCTTTCATCGTCGTCTACACCCATCATTTTCAAGAGTTCACCCGCAGCGCTCTTGTCCTCCGGGGCCTTGCGCTCCTGTGGTCCTGGACTGGGCAGCTCCGCGACACTAAAGCAGGGTCCCGCAATGACAGCCGCAAGCACCTTTTCCAGTTTGGGCTCCAGTGCAAGTGATGCTTCGAGTACCCACAGTAGTTCCAATAATTCGTCGCTCATCCGTGCAGTCCAGCGATTGGGTCGGATGTCATCGAGCGGCGAAGACTTTCGGCCTTTACGTTTCTTCATCCTGTAGCGGAGCCAAGATTGCACGACCTCGAGACCAGAGACCTCAAACTCCCAAATTTCTGCAGCGACGGGACCGAACCGACCATCCCCTATGATGATTTCCTCCTTGGCGGAATCATAGTTGTACTCGGTAGGATAGCGGATTGGGTCGGAAGACACGCCCTTGATCGTCGTAGCCTCGCCCTGCGGCACCTCGTCGTTGCGCTCCTCGCTCCGAAAGCGTTCCGAGTATGTGTGCAGCCAGATCAGTCTGCGTCCAAGCGTTGCTGCTTCCTTGAAGGTTGCAGCATCTTTCGTTAAGGGTACGCGGACGCCAGGCGTCTCAAGCTCGTTCCAGAAGCGATCTGTATAGGACTGACCGCCAAGCATCGCATAGACGTATGCCGCGAAATCCTCGGCCTGGAGCGCGCCACCGTACTCTGCGGCCATTGCGTCTAACAGGCCATCCGTTACGTTTGGCTCAGTCCCGGCAATGTCGCGATAGAGGGGAATTACGTCCTTGCCGCCAAAGGAGCCTCGGAAATGGTGCAGGTCGGGTACGAAGGCGGACGCAATAATCGCTTGCCCTTTACCAAGAGGTGTTGTAGCAAGTGAGGTCAGAAAAAGTTGATTGTCGCCATTTACCTGCCAAAGGATTCCCCCCATCCGATCATTGAGCCGAATGTCCTCGATTGCCCAATGCCGATCAAACGAACGGAATGCATAAGGAGTAATTTCAGGACACGATGCATCCTTGATTAGGTTGTCGAGAGACGGCAATAGATCTCCCGTAATGTGGTCTCTGTACCGCCGCTCAATTTTACGAAACTTGTTGTTCTTGAAGAGGTCAGCTCGTTTCTGGCCGGTCTTGGATAACATTTTGGACCAGCGCTCTTGAAGCAGCTGCCGAGTTTCTCCTATTGGCCACGGACGCCCAAACTTTGATCCACTACGCTGATAAGGAAATAAGTCCGTGAGAGGCGGCCATTGGAAATAGTCCCCTTTCCCAGCAGGCAAGAGCGGCTTATGCCAGTCACCCGGGCAATTACTCCATTCAATTTCATTGAATTTCTCGATTGCATCCAGCTTCGCGAGCTTGTCATCCCGCGTCACCCCTTCGATCTTGGCATATCGAACCGTGGCAGAAGTATCAGGAGACGGTTGTGACGCACGGACGCCAATAGCTATGGCAACAGGCGTCTGAATGTTGAAGACGTTTGGCGTCTTGCGGGTTCCGAGGTTATCGCCTCCCAAGTCGATGATCCATAGTTCGTCAAAGGTTCGCCGCATTACCTCTCGCACACCAACAAATCCCGGCCCAGTCAAATAGCTCGACGCGGTGATAAAGGTTACGACACCGCCGCAGCTTTGCTGCTCGAATAGCCGCCAGAGCGCCCAGCGCCAAAAGTAGACGTAGTCATTGTAAAGGTTCTTGACGTGAATACCTGCACCAACACTTGTTGCAGGCTCTGTGAAATCTTTGAATATCGCACGTTCACCCTGTTGCTCTTGCTTGGCGCCGCCCTTTATTTGATCTCCGAACCTAACCCAACCACCTTTACGCTGAGTGGTTTTATCATCTTCATCGATTGTCTGCCGGTCGTATGGAGGATTTCCAAGGCAAACGAGGATTTCGCCCTTATTTTTTAATTTCCGTGCGGCCTCATGCTCCTGCGTCAACGCCCGGTGGGTAAGCGTAAGCTGACCCGGTGGCTTTGCGTTTGGGCTTTCCAGCGTATCGGCAAGATAAATGTTCAATTGCTTACCGATGGTCACGTGTGGATCGCCGTCGAGCTTATCCGCGTTCATCGCGCCTTCGAGTGTCTGCGTCAACCGGAGTTGCGCGACCGCGTACGGACCGACCAAAATCTCGAATCCATACAAATTCTCGGCCATCTGTCGCGCCCTTTCAGGCACTGCGCCAGCGCCTGATCGCGCTCTGACCTTCTCCAGCCCGTGTTTCACGGCCGCAACGGGGTAGGTTCCAGTACCCACTGCCGGGTCAAGAAACACCACACCATCGTCCGCAAATCCCAGCTTTTTTCCGAACCGCTTCTCCAAGAGTTCGCTGGCAAGCCGCACCTGTAGTTCAACGACCTGGCGCGGGGTGTAGTACACGCCGTAGTCTTTGCGTAGCTTTGGATCGTAGGCAGCGAGGAAATCTTCATAGAAATAGAGCCACAAATCGGGTTTCGACTTGAGAAAGTCGTGCGGACTAAGCGCCTCCAGCGAACGCTGCAAAAGCTCAAAGCCCACTCGGAGTTCATTGCGGGCTTCTTTCTGGCCGAGCAGTTCGAGCGTGCGTGCGAGCAAGCCGTTATTCTTATCGAGCGTCTGGGCCGCCTCCGTGGGCTGCAATTTCGGCGCACCAGATAGTCGCGCCAACAGCATCGCGTATGTCACAGTCTGCGCATATGCGTCTGCAAATTGAGCGTCGTCGGCATCAGGAAAGAAGTATTCGCGCCACTCGTTTGCTAGCAGGCTCACCGCCGACCCATCAGTGGCAAGCGAACTCTCAACCTCGGAACGGAGGAAACGGGTCAACGGAGCGAGGTATCGTGCGAGTTGTGTCGGCTTATGTGGTACAGAGGGCTGCCAGCTGAGAAAGTCGCGGAAAATCCTCTCAAGTGCTTCGGCGTCATTCTCTGTTACGGCGGCTTTGCCCTTCGTCGTCGGATCATCGTAGAGTCGCACAGGTGGCTGCTCGTCCGGTCGCTTGCCGAAGCGGTAGAGAGCCCATTCCCGTCCATCGGTATAGACCAAGTTTGGAAGGCCCTTCAGCTTCTGCCACTGCTTCTTGTTGTGACTTCCTTTCAGCTTCGGAGCATCGGCCCCGCAGCCGGGTGCCTTTAACTCGATATACCCACATATCAGGCCGTCAACATAGATTGCAATATCCGGGCGGACTTTGTGCTCGTCTAGATAGGGTTCGGTTCTGGTTTTTACCGTCAAGCCATATTGGGTTCCGACCGCCTCGAGAAGCACGGCTACATCGGGTTTCAATTGGTCTTCAGGGGACGTGGAATCTGGTAGCGAAAACTTGGTCTTGAGGCTGACCGCAAATTTTTTGAGGTCAACGATGTTCACAGGATTGCCTCCTTGCAGACCTGCTTTCACGATGCCTCCCCATTTCTGTTGCCTATACTAAGGCACACCGCCGAGTGCTTGCCAAAGTTCCGCACGGGCATCTTCAAAAAAAGCAAGATACTGGACGTGAAGCGGGTCGCCCGGTACCTGAAGCGAGTCCAACTGCTTCACTCGTAGGTTGTCGGCTTGCCAGCCATCTGGAGGTTGCTGCCAATCATCTGTGAGATTGTCGATTTCGGGCCGATGTCCACCCCGAACCGCGAAGTACGCCGAGGGCAGGCGCAAGTCCTCGACGCTCCAGACCGCGTCGTTACGGTCAAAGTCGAAACCGAACTTGACATAGGTGTTCTGCTGGTCGTCGATGCGCGGTGAGGAATACCACAGGGGCTTGTAGGTCCATGGGTTGGCTCTGGTACCCGGAACATTGCAAGCCTCATAGACCTGATTCAGGATCTGCTCAAACTGAGCCGCCACAGATTTGTGGTAGGTAGTTGCCGCCGCCAAGTCGTCTATGTTCATATTCATCGCCATGTTCCAGTCTTCCATCAAAAGTACCAGGTCTCCCACAAAACAAGTACCAGCGTCATCCTCACGAGAGGACTGGTTGATCATCCACTCTCTCAACCAGTCGGCCACCTGAAACCAATGGATTTGAAGGAACTCAACATCTGGTGTGTCGAGAAAGCCTTGGGCTTCGCTTCGCTGATGACGAGTCGCATAGACCAGTGTCCGGGATTCAGCAGTTTCAATAAGCTGCAGCTCTACTGCGTAACCCTGAAGTTGGTTTGGGCCTTCTTCCGCCCCAATCTTGTTTTCCATTGCAACTACATGGCGGGCACCGCTGAGGCGGTTCCGCGCATCAATCCAAACGTCTACCGTGCCGCCGCCATCAAAAGTCTTTTGCGTATCAAGATCAACTTCGTGGACCTCCTCACCGATGAGCCATTCGACAAACTCGAACTGGAGCGGTTTGCTCTTCATCAGCACGCCGACGAATGCTTCCGTGAAGAAGTCCTCCTCGGGTAGGCGATCAAGCCTAGGCCGATAGCTAAACAGTCGAGAGAAGATGCTGTTCATGATGCTTGCGATATCAACCTTAGCTAGAGCACGGCCTGCTAGCAACTCAGTTTCAAACCACTGCCTTCGACAAAGGCCTTGGCACACTGATAGTGCCAGTTGGTAAATGGTTTCCCGAATCGTTGAACCCTGCAACCCGGTGCGGCTGGTTCCCTGCCAGCGTAGAACACCGTTCGCTGGCTTGCTGAATCCGCCGTCAGCGTACAGAACAACTGGATATAGTCCCTCCCACCGAAAAACAGGATGGGTTCCGATGCGTCGGCCGGCAACATTCGAAAGTCGCGATAACTGTCGTGACGTCGGCGGCGCTTGAACCTTTGGACGTTCTGAGCGGTGCTGAACGTAATGTCGTAGTTGGGTGTCAGGAAATCCGCCGGGATCAATCCCCATCCCGCCGAGAGGATGTACAGGCGATCCAGGCCACAATGCTCAGCCAGAATCTCGTACGTTGAGTTACGGTACAGCCGCCACGCGGGCAGAAGGCCAAGCCGATTGTCGCCAGGATTCTCATTGTATCGGCGGAGGACGGTACGCCAGGATGTCCCGGTGTCGGCAATATCGTCCGGGCGTGCGTAGATGCAGTCGCCATCACGAAGCGCGAGATCGGGGTCGGCGACGAACATCACCTTCCGGCCATCCCGGGTGCGAAGATGGCCCGCGTCGGCAGCCTTACGGGCGGCGCACTGAATGACGATGATCACGCGGGGGCTTCCGCTTGGTCAAGCAGGGATGCCAGCGAGTCGAGGAATGCTGGATCGTAGCTCTCGTCGACATGGTTTGAGTTCCACAGGCCCGATGTCCGTACCTTTTCCCTTGTGCAATGGCTGCCGAGCCACGAGTCCGAGGGCGGATCGATGGGCGACTTGCCGTAGTTGCTGAGTAGCGCGATAGCGTTTCGTTCGATGAATCCGCGCAGGCTTTGGGGACCCGGCTCATCGTCGACCGAAAGCCAGAGAAAAGACATGTCGCCGATCACCTGGCTGACAGCGCGTTCCAGCGGCAGCTCGCGCTCGCGAACTTCGCGCGGCGCGCTACTGTGGCGGTCGTCCCAGGAATCGCAATCGATGGCATCCCTCTCGATAAGCGCTGTCCCGACGATCAGCCGGAAGATCGATCCGCGATGATTGCCCCCACCGGAACGCGCGACTCCTTTGTGCTGATAGAGCCGCCTCCAGAGCGTTGTTCCAGATCCGGCCTTGAGGGCGTGCGTGCCGACTCGAACGATTCGAGAGCCACGGCCTGAGTGGCTGCGGGTCTCACCCGGTTCCATGAAGAAATAGACGCCGCGCTTCGGCCACGACATGCGACCGGAGCAATGGGCGAGTTGGCGGGCGCCAGCCAGACTCTCTTCCAACTCGAAAAGCAAAGAGTAAAACCGTTGGAGGTCGTCAAGCCGAGACATTTTGCGGGTGTAGGGGAAAGATCACGGACTTTGCTGTCCTTCGGTGAGCCGAACAATTCGGGAGTGGAGGATAGCCAACTTCGTGGTCTGAGGGCGACTCTTGAAACTATGGTGTGGATGGCGGTGCGTACCGACAGCGGCAACTCGCGCGCTCGGCGATTGAAGATCCCCGGCAAGCTGACGAGAGGATCGCGCACGCCCCATCCTCAAACCCATGAACCAAGATCGACCAGGGAAGGACATCGTCGTGCTCGGCAACCCGTTTCTTAAGAAAATCACCAAGATTCGCGGCTCGACACCACCAGAAAAATCGGGCTCAATGCGAAGAGTAAGCCGAGCAGGAGTAAGTCCGGTAGATGAGGACGCCGTTACAAATCATTGTGGTCCGGAACAGGGCCGACCGCCAAACCGAAGTCTACGTAGATACGCTCAGACTAGCGTTCGAGGGCAGCGCCGATTCGGCGGGATCGGCCAGTGCCTACCTGTCGGACGCAGTGGACCTCGGCATCCGTGTTCTGGAGCCAGAGGAGGCGTTGGGCGAGGACGAGGCCATGCGCCTGCTTCGAGGGGCACGGCACACGATCGCCGTCGTGATTGGCGAGCCGCCCGACCGAGACAAGCTGCTCCTGGATAGGCTCGATGGCGATTCAAGAGTAAAGATAAGCTTACCCCCGGATGCGACTAACGGGGAAACTCAGGGCGAAAAGGCTCCGGACGGCATAGATCCAGCGTTCGCTCCGGTGGTGGCTACGCTGCGAACAATGGAACGAGCGCGCCAAGTGCTGTCCCGTCGAATCGAAGGCCTCGAGAAATCCGCTGGCTTTCTGAAGTTGTTCATCAGTCACGCCAAGATCGACGGCATAGCGATGGCCAAATCTCTGATTGGATTGTTGCGGCTACTTCAGAGGGTCGATTCGAAACAAACTGGGTTTCGATATTTCTACGACCATGAGCATATCGAGCCAGGTAGCCTGTGGCGAAGGGTTTTGGAGGCGGAGGCCGGACAATCGATATTGATTGCGCTCCGCACAGAGGCATACGAAAGCAGGTACTGGTGCCGTCGCGAGTTTCTCCTCGCGGAAATCAATGCGATGCCGATTTTGGTAGTGGACCTGCGAAAGGAGCAATACCACGACTGTGCCCGACTTCCTTTCGACGTGGCACCGACGGTTCGCGTGCATGACGGCAATCTGATCCGGGTCATCCTCCACGCGATGGCCGCGCATCTGAGGGCTCTACGCGTTCAGAGCGAAGCGCCGCGCGGGGTCAAGGTCTTGCCACACCGGCCGTCAGTGTATTCTCTGGGAGAAGCAAGCCATCGCGACGGTGGAGAACTTACAATTGCTTATCCTGGACCAAAGCTTTCAAATGCCTACACGCGAGCTGTGAAACCGATGCTGACGCAAGGGGAGTCGTCTGTGAAATTGGTGACGTTCGACGAACTGGGGGATAACTGAAATGTGGTCGGTGAACATCAGTGTCTCGCCGTGCTCGGACGCTGCGCGGATCGGCTACGACGAGAGACAGATCAATCGGATCGTGATCCGGATGGCGCAGTATTTCCTCGACCGGAACATGCGCATCATCTTCGGGCACGATTGGCGCGAGGACGGCGTAATGCGAGCCGTCGCAAATTTCGCGGAAGCAGTGGCTGCGCGACGAGCGGAGACTCGCGAGGAAGAAGCAGGCGACTGGCTGCCAGATAACTGGGAGAAGCCGCGAATGCTCAATGTGGTCCCAACGGGACAGGCAGCATTGAGCCGCACCGCCCGTGAAGCGCAGCGCCTCAGCGGCGGAGTTCTCAAGGTGATTCCGCTCAACGAGGTTGAAGGATTCGTGCACGAACCTGCCACGGTGTACCAACACGATCATATTGGCAATGAGAGGGCACGGGAACTGACCAGGCTTCGGCGTGAAATTACTGAACGGCTGGACCCCGGATGCCGAATTTGCCTGGGAGGAAAGACATCTGGATACGAGGGCCATGAACCCGGGGTACAGGAGGAGGCCCAGTTGGCACTGGAGTACAACAAGCCTCTGTACTTGATGGGTGGGTTCGGTGGCGCAACGCGTTGCTTCGGTACCATGAGTGATCCGGGAAGAAATTACTGGTGGTCGGCGAACGGGCTGGAGTATGACGAGCAACGAGAGTTATTCGAGACAACAGACATCGAACACGCGCTTCGCCTGATTGCGGGTGGAATTCAAACCCTCATGAAAAATGCGTGAAGGTTGGCCCACGCAAAAGGCAAGCCTTCAGCAAATCCCTCCGCCCTAGCCCTGAATCACCGCATTGGGCGAGAAAAGCAACTGCCGAAAAGGCGGAGCCGTCAGGTGTTATTGAACGCTAGACCACGCTCCGCATTCGCATCCTCGCGCCGATTGTGAACCTTCAGACGATCCTTCCTCGTGTGAACCGAACCGTGCTCGACGCATGGGACACCACATTGGACCCGTTGATGTTGCCAGCGCTGGCTTTGCACGTAATTCAGCGGCGGTGTTCGTAGTCACGTAAGTCAACCAATTTGCACTTGAACTTCGGCACCGCAGGCACGGATGCACAGGAGCGGTTGAAATCGGATATGTCAGCCCCCATTCATCGCTCAGGGCGAGGGAACGCCGTGTCCCTCTCGTTCATCCAGAACCTCAATTGACGCTACGACATAGCCCGGAAAGCCAGATGCACAAAGTGTTCATCAGCCATCACCACCGAAATGACCAATGGTATAAGGAGTCGCTGTCTCGGCTCGGTGTAGAGAACGGCATATTCATCGACAGGTCCGTCGACACAGGCGGCATTCCGGACGAACTTAGTGACGAGAGAATTCGGGAGAAGATCCGGGACGAGTACCTCAGGGACTCGACCGTGACGATACTGCTCGTCGGGACCGACACCTGGCGCAGGAAACACATTGACTGGGAGATCTATTCGAGCATGTTCGACGGACCGATCAACAAGAAGTCGGGAGTCTTGGTCATCAATCTGCCCACGATAAACAATGCCTACGCCTGGGCGGCCCATGGTGACGACGAGAAAGCTTTCGTTTATCCGGATTTGAGCAATTGGCGAAATTGGATTCACCGGGCAGAGTTTCAGGAAAAGTTCCCGTACATGCCTTCGCGGATAATCGACAACCTAGTGGGCGGAGCGAGGATTTCGGTTGTGGCGTGGGAACGGCTAAATGTTGAGCGGCTGAAATTCTTGGTGGACGCAACTTTCGCGCACAGGGCAAGCTGTCAGTACGATCTTTCTGCGGCGATGAGAAGAAGGAATTCTTAGAAGTATTGCGAGCTGACACCATCGACAAGAGAGTCGACTGAACCGCACAACTGGATATAGTCCCTCCCACCGAAAAACAGGATGGGTTCCAATGCGTCGCCCGGCAACATTCGAAAGTCGCGATAACTGTCGTGACGTCGGCGGCGCTTGAACCTTTGGACGTTCTGAGCGGTGCTGAACGTAATGTCGTAGTTGGGTGTCAGGAAATCCGCCGGGATCAATCCCCATCCCGCCGAGAGGATGTACAGGCGATCCAGGCCACAATGCTCAGCCAGAATCTCGTACGTTGAGTTCCGGTACAGCCGCCACGCGGGCAGAAGGCCAAGTCGATTGTCGCCAGGATTCTCGTTGTATTGGCGGAGGACGGTACGCCAGGATGTCCCGGTGTCGGCAATATCGTCCGGCCGTGCGTAGATGCAGTCGCCATCACGAGGCACGAGATCGGGGTCGGCAACGAACATCACCTTCCGGCCATCCCGGGTGCGAAGATGACCAGCGCCGGCAGCCTTACGGGCGGCGCACTGGATGACGACGATCACGCGGGGGCTTCCACGCATAAACAAGCTCGCGCGACTGGTCGATGGAGGCGCGCAGATACGGGTTGCGGAACTCATGATTTTCGACCAGATCGACAGGGCGTCCCAACACTTCACGCAGCGCGTCGACGAGGCCGAAAAACTGTTCGAAGGGCGGCATTTGGCTGTCGGAGTCGAACTCGACAAGGAAGTCAGCGTCGCTGGTTTCGGGATCGAAATCCGTGCCGCGTGCCGCAGAACCGAAGACTTCGAGCCGCACTACGTCGTAGCGCCGGCAGAGGTCGGCCAGTTCTCGTTTCTTGTCTGCGATTGCGGCGTGCATCTCTGATCCTCCCGTACCGGTGCCGAACGTTACCCAATCCCCGCGATATCGCAACAGCGCCTCGGCCAGACTGCCCTTTGATCGTTCCCGGTACGGATCGCTTCCTTTCGGCCATGACTGCTTGACGCCCCGCTCGGGCCGCAGATATGGTGACTTACGCCTCTCCGGGCGGGCGAGAGACCACGCCGAATGATCGAGCGATTTACAGTCAGAACGTTCAAGACTCTGGATGATGTCACTGTTGACCTTGGCATGGTGAACGTCTTCATCGGCGCCAACGGCAGCGGAAAGAGCAATTTGCTGGAAGCTCTGGGAATTCTCTCCGCAGCCGCGGATGGCAAGGTTGACGATCAGACCTTGCTTGCCCGCGGAGTTCGTCCCGGGCTTCCCGCGCTCTACAAGTCTGCCTTTCCTGCCAGCCCTGGAAAGAAAATACCACCGCATCTGCATCTGGGAGCACGGAGCCGCTTTGTTCGTTACGAGGTGTCACTGCACAACCCCTTGGCGGAGCCGGCTCCAGCTTGGAGGTTCAAGACCGAGTTATGGAAACAAGATGGCAATGACAGCTTGGTTGCGCGCATGCCCACAGACCGGACGAACACCAATCCCGAACGGGGGTTGGCTGCACTGAAGGCAGTCCAATTAAACCAGGGACCCGCTCTTGAACTTCTGACGTTGCTGCAAAACTACGTAATATTCTCGCCAACAACGGCTGTCTTGCGCGGCATTGCGCCGGAAACCCAGCCGAGAAAGCCGGTCGGGCTCTCGGGAGGCGGCCTTCCACGGGCAATTTCCAAGCTGCAATTGCAGTCCTTTGGAGATGAGCATAGCAGTCAAATTTGTCAGGACGTTCTTCAGCTCACCGACTGGGCGAAGAGTTTTGGGTGGGCGCGCTCGGATCAGCTTCCGCTTTCGCCGGCTGCGGCAACTTCAAAAGATGTGATCAGCTTTCGTGACAGATACATGCGTAAAGAACGCAATGTTCTTTCCGGCTATGACGCTTCCGAGGGTGCGTTGTATGCGCTGTTTCTCGCGGTAATTTCCGGAGACACGGATGGTCCGGAGTTGTGCGCGGTAGACAACGCGGACCACGGATTGAATCCTAGATTGGCACGATCTCTATTTGAGCGACTGTGCCTGTGGTACTTGCATGCGAAAAAGCCACGCCAGATCTTGTTGACCACACACAATCCGTTGGTTCTCGATGGACTGCCGTTACAGGATGACCGCGTGCGACTGTTCACCGTATCCCGAACCGATTCTGGCCGCACTTCGGTCCGTCGCGTGGTTATCAACGAAAGTATGTTGAATAAAGCCGAGCAGGGCTGGTCCCTGTCCAGGTTATGGGTGATGGGACACCTGGGCGGCGTTCCTGATGTCTGATCCGCTGCGGGTCGCAGCGGCTGTCGAAGGGCCAACTGACAAGATCGTGCTCCAGGCGATCATCCATGCGTTGTTGCCAACGACCGACTTCGAATTTCATACGTTACAACCGGAAGGATCAGTTGCGTTTCAGCCGCCAAACATTGCTGGAACCGGAGCTGGATGGGCAGGAGTATATCGTTGGTGTCGTCAATCTGCCGCAGAAGGAGGCGGCTCAGTGTCAGGTTCTTCCGCGTTGTTCAATCATGACGTCTTGATTGTTCAAGTCGACGCTGATGTAGCGAACAAGACATATGGCAGTGGCAACATTCAGAACGCAACGCAAGACGACTTGCCATGTGAAGCGCCCTGCCCGCCAGTAAACGCAACAACCAACGCATTACGGGCGGTGATCCTGAATTGGCTTGGCGACGATGAGTGCCATCCGCGAGTCGTTCTATGCACACCATCCAAGAATATGGAGACTTGGGTGCTCGCCGCACTCTGCCCTAACCATGGTGTGGTTTCACGTGAGGATTGGGAGTGTCGCCAGAGCCCCGAAGATCAATTGGGAACTTTGCCTTTGCGGCGTCGGTTCGGAAAACGCCCGGAAGATTACCTGAGCAGGCAACGCGAAATTACAAACACGTGGCCGAATGTATCCGCAAGGCTTGAGGAGGCGAGAAGGCTCGAGGAGGAGTTCTTGGCCGCCGTTCCCACTTGAAAAAGAGAATCGGAAACCATTTCTGCCAAGGGCTGCTGAGGCATTGAGGAACAGAACATAATCCCGGACCCTGTGCGCTCTCCGTACAAATCAATTGCACCTGACTATTTTCCCTGTTCCTCTCGTGCCCGCCTCAAATCCCGCGTATACCCACACTCCGGCCAATTCGAACACCCCAGAAACCGCCCATATCGCCCCATCCTGGTCTCCATCCAACCATCACAGTCAGGACACGGCTCCAGAATCTCACCGCAATCCCGGCAACGGTGACCGTCCCCCGCCCTTTCCGCTAGCCCAACCCCGCAACTCGGACATGGCGGTCGGGTAAGGCTGCAATACGGGTAATTGGAACAGCCGTAGAACGTACCTCCGCTCCTTGGATTTTCGCGGCGCTCCAGGCGTCCCTCCTTGCATTGCGGACAGGGCACGTCGGCTTGCGGGAGCCGGCCGAATACGTTCACGTCGTATCGACCGTGCATCAGTTCCCGGGCGAACGATGACGGCGGTCCGCCTTCGGCCAGCAGGTAGACCTGGCGTCGTGCCCGGGTAATGGCGACGTAGAGCAGGCGCCGCTCTTCGGCATTCGGGTGCGCTTCGGGCGCCGCCAGCACCAGGTTGAGCAGTGGATCGTCGGTGATCTCGGAGGGGAAGCCGTGTTTGCCGGAACACAGGCCGAGTACCGCGGCGTAGTCGGCCTCCATGCCCTTCGAGCGGTGCACGGTCCTGTAGGCAAAGCGCAATTCCGGATATCGCTGCGCCAGGCGGCCCATGTTCCGGGGCCTCAGGTGCCGATATCGGCCCAGCAGCAGGACGCTGGCGGTTCCGTCGTGCCGGGCGGCATCCTCGGCGATCCTGTCGAGCGCTTCCATCAACAGGGAGGGGCCTTTCTGTTCCGGCAGGCCGAGATGCACGGCCGGGCGGTCGGCTTTGCGCATCGGACGGACGTTCTTGTGAATCTGCGCGGGGTTGCGCAGCACGAAGTCGGTCGCCACCTGCGCGATACGGTCGTCGGTCCGGAACATGGTTTCCAGGTCGATACGCAGGTACTCGCCGAACCAGGTTTCGAACTCGCGCATGACGGCGATATCGGATCCACCGAACCGGTAGATGGCCTGCCAGTCGTCGCCGACGGCGAAGAGCTGGGCGTCGGGGGCGCTTTCCAGCAACGCCTTTAGCAGCCTAGCCCGCGCCGGGGAGATGTCCTGGAACTCGTCGACCATGATGTATCCGAACGGACTGCGGTAGCGGCCCGACTCCACCAGGTCGGTCGCCCGGTTGATCATGTCGTGGAAATCGATCGTGCCGGCGCGAGTCAGCGTTTCCTGGTAGCGCTCGAATACCGGCCGGAACACGGCCAGGAATGCTTCCGCCCGCTTGCGGTCGGCGAGGGATGCGGCGCGTTGGGAGACTTCCGCGAAGGACAGGCGGGCGCCCTTGAAGTGCTGCAGGAACGTGGCGAGCAGTCGCGTGAGCGGGTCGATCCGGCCCTGTTGTTCGAGGACGCCGAACAGGTCGTCCCGGGAGATCGGCGAGAGGACGACGCCATGGGCGCCGAGCTTTTTCGCCAGGTTGCGCAACAGGTTGCCGTCGGCGTGCTCGTGGCTGAAGGTTTCGATCAGCACGGTGCCGTGCCCTTCATGGACCCGGCGCTTCCAGTCCATCTCGCGGTGGTACTTGTCGTTGTCGACGAATGGCGCGGTCCTGCCCTCGGCGTCGAGCCCGAAATGCTCGATGTAGATGCCGTGATCGGGGAGATGGAAGTCGGGTTGGTACTGGCGCTTGTCCGGCGTGGCGGTATCGTGCTCGTAGGCTGCTTCGTATTCGTAGGCGATGCCGTTGAGATAGAGGTAGTTGGCGATCTCGCACTCCTCGTAGCTCTTGACCTTCTCGCCCTTCAGGGAGCGGATGTCGTGGCGGCGGATGTAGTTCCAGTATTCGCCCCAGTTCCTGAACTCGTGCTCGCTCTTGTAGGGGGCGAACTGGTCGCGGAACCATTCCAGCAGGGTCCCCGACAGGCCGCCGTCGGCGAGCAGGTCGGCGACGATGTCTTTCAGGAGTTCGAAAAGTGCGCGGCCGCTCTCGGCGGAGGGTGCGAGCGCGGGGCGCTTGCCTTCGGCCTGGCCGATGATGGACAGGCCCAGGCTGTGGAAGGTGCGCACGGTCACGCCGCGCGCTGCGGCTGGGCCGAGGCGTTTGCGGATCCGCTGTTGCATCTCGTGGCGGGCGTCGCGAGCGAAGGCCAGGAGCAGCAATTCGGACGGGCGCCGGTAGCCCCGCTGGATGAGCCAGCCGGCCTTGGCCACGATCACCGAGGTCTTGCCGCTGCCGGCTGCCGCGACGACCAGATTGCGGTGGTCGTCGAGGACGACGGCGTGGCGTTGTTCCTCGGTGAGGGGCATGGCTTCGATGGTGTCGAAGAAGTTGCGGGAACGGTTCAGCTCGTTGGCGATGTGTGCCTTGTTTGCGTTCTCGCGGGCGCGGTCCGGGGCTTTCAGGAAATCCAGGATGTCCTGGAGCATCTGGATTTCCGGGGTGTCGGCAAGTGATGGCGGCCATTGCCCTGCCAGGCCGGCAGCAGCTGCCTGTGCGTCGCGTGCGAGGTCGCGGATGTCGGCGATACGGACGTAGTTTGGAGGATCTTCGAGTTGCTTCAGGCAGTCGTGGGTGGAGCGTATCCTTCCGAGCTGCGGTGCCAGGGCACGGCGCCACCAGCGGGTCCTTGCGTTTTCCAGTGAGTCGCTGAGCGCTTGTGCATCTGCTCGCGTCAGTCCCGACACGGTTGCCGTGCCCATGGCATGGCGCACCGATACGCTCGCCCAACGGAAACGGTGCTTGACGCTTACGGCTTGCAGATCGCCGATGGAGACGTCCGTTGACCGAAATGCAAAGCCCAATCTCAAGGCGTCCGCGTCCACCGCGGCCGACCTCGCGGCGCGCGGCTGCAGGACGGCAAACAGCAAGGACGCCAGTCCCGTTCGTTTTGCCTTGAAGGAGTCGACTTCCGGTGAAGGGCCTTCGTGACGACTATGCGTGGCGTGCGGTGGTGTTTCGCGTTTGGCGGTCAATGGTTAATGGCCTGGGTACGATACTGTGAGTCGGAAGACGGCGGCGAGTTGCGGACAAGAGGATATTGCATATCCCTCGGCGCCTGATCGACCTCAACCACCATTCGCACATCGGTCAAATCGAAAAGGCACTTCATGCGCCCGGGCGCGGCTGATGATCATTACGCAAGCTGAATACGCTCGAAACAGCTCATTTCTTGTCAAACAGGCAAGAAATTCGGGTCGACGGAGCCTCGTGAGCGATCCGATGATTGAGCTTCTCGGTTTTTCGGCTCGACAGTCATGTCTCAACCATTCCCCGGCGGCGAAGTCACCGTTTACGAGTCTGACGACGGCGAGGCGCGTGTGGACGTGCGCTTCGACAAGGAGACGGTCTGGCTGACCCGGCTGCAGATGGCGGAGCTGTTTGGGCGGGATCGTTCCGTCGTCACCCGGCACATCGACAACGCCTACCGTGAACAAGAGCTGGACCCAAAGGCAACTTGTGCAAATTTTGCACAAGTTCGATTCGAGGGCGGGCGAACGATATCCAGAGAGGTGGATCACTACAACCTCGACATGATCATCTCGGTCGGCTACAGGGTGAAGTCCCTGCGCGGAACACAGTTCCGTATCTGGGCCACCCGCACATTGCGCGAGCATCTCGTCAGCGGCTACACAATGAACGAGCGGCGGCTTGCCGAGCGGGGCCTCGACGAGGCGCGCCAAACCCTGCAATTGCTCGCCCGGACACTCAGGAACCAGGCGCTCGTCGACGAAACCGGCCAGTCCGTGCTGGACCTGATCACAAGGTACGCCGACACGTGGCGCCTGCTGCTCGAATACGACGAGGACCGCCTCAAAACGCCGACGGGAGCGAAGCCGGGAACCAGCGCCCTTAGCTTCGATACCGCAGTCACCGCGATCGACACTTTCAGGCGCGACCTTGCGGCGAAGGGCGAAGCCACATCGCTGTTCGGCAACCGGCGCGGCGAAACCCTGGAGGCCATTCTCGGCAATGTGGAGCAAACCATGTTCGGCGAGCCCCTTTACCGCAGCGGCGCGGAAAAGGCGGCCAACCTACTCTACTTTCTGGTCAAGGACCACCCTTTCACCGACGGCAACAAGCGCATCGGCGCCCTGCTGTTCCTGCTCTATCTGACACAGGAGGGAATTGCGCACCGACTCGACCCCCGGGGACTAACCGCGCTCACCCTGCTGATCGCCGAAAGCGCGCCGTCGAACAAGGATCTTATGATTCGTCTCATCATTAATCTCCTGGGCAAATCCAGCGAATGAGCCGTCTGGCGGAATCCGCCGCCGAAGACGGCGAGGCAACTGGTAAGGATTTCTGAATAGTTCGATCAGAGGGCCAACGAGCGGTCCGGCGCCTGGGTCGCCTCTCGTTTCAGTTCGTTGTCCATGCGGACGAGGAGCATCGTGCTTTGCGTGGTCATCGGCGCCTCCTGTCCTATGTCTCAATTGCCGCTCCGGATCCAAATACGCCTGCCGAAGCGTACGGACGAGCAAACGAGGCTTGGTTCAGTCGTCCGAATTCGAATGTTGCAGTTGCCTGAAGAACGCAGTCAGGATTCCTGCTATGACAGTCCCTATCGAGAGGCCCGCAATATATGGTTTATCCAGATAGGCACAAACCACCGCAGCGATAATTCCCAGGGCACCCAGGACAAATCCCATCCATTGCCCCGTCGAATATCGCCTCCCTGCAAACGCAAGATGGCCATTTCCCAGCTTTGTCGGTGAAGCTGCTCTCGTTCGGCCAGTTGAATCATGCGGTCAGCGGCACCCTTGAGAATCTCTTCGTATTGGCCAAACAGGACCGGTGGCGGAAGCGGGCCCCGGAAAGATGCCGCCTGAATGTAAGCCACCTGAGTTTCTTTCGGTAACGACTCAAGAAGCTCTGTCGGGACTTTGAGGAGATTTGCCGGAACCTGGAGCGACCGCGTTTTTTCGGCCTGTCGTGGGCTTGCCTTGTCGTTACGACGGTTACGCCGCTTCGCTCTCCTGCTCATGGCGGTATCTCTCAACTGCTCGCCACATGTCCGACCCGATCACCTTGAGATCACAGTCATATGGGCGTGAATATCGAATGGGTTCGAACTGTCGCGGATAGAGAAGACCGACCGAAGAAATGCCATGCAGCATGGCAGCAATGAACGTCTTGCCACGCGGGGTGCTGACGTCATCCCGTTTCATTGGCGTGTGCGCCGGGAAGGTGCTACGTGGCTGGGACATATCTTGCAATCCATTGGCTGGCGAACTGCCCCTCAAGGCGGACCCGAGTCTACAGCAAGCAAAAAACACACACAATTGGTTGGATTCCTGGTCATTGATGTAGTTCACGGAGTGTTGGATGCCAAGGCCGCTGTTCGAATGCGATTGAACTCCATTGTGGTGTTCCGAGAGGAATTTTGAAGGCTTGAATCTGGCGAAAACGCCCAGATTCGACCACAAAATTGGCGATTGACAGTTCGGCTGGCGACCATCTTTTGGCCAGAGTTTTCGGCCGAAGTCATCGTCTACGAGTCCGGGGACGGCGAGGCAACTACCAAGGATTTCTTGGTAGTTCGATCGGAGGGCCAACGAAAGACCCTGGAATTGCTCGCCCGAACGCTCAGGAACCAGGCGCTCGTCGACGAAACCGGCCAGTCCGTGCTGGACCTGATCACAAGGTATGCCGACACGTGGCACTTGCGTGCGCATGGTTGGTCGCATATATTTCTTGCGTTTTGCTATTCGCAAGATATCAATTGGAGGCGCTCCGATGACAGACCAAATCATCGGTACCCGCATAAGAGCGATCAGACAACAGCGCGGCCTCTCCCAAGACGCTCTGGCACGATTGTTTGGCTTCAAGGATCGGCAGACCGTGTCCGCCATTGAGACTGGCATTCGGCGCGTAACCGCGACGGAGTTGTTGCTTGCCGTTGAAAGGCTGAACGTGCCGATCGACTACTTTACCGATCCCTTTCGGCTTGACGGCGAGGGGCGGTTCTCCTGGCGGCAGAGCGGCGTTGGAACGGCACGTCTTGACGAATACGAACAAAAGGCCAGTCGATGGATCGGCGCGTACCGAACGCTGGCGTCGCAGGTCGGGCGACGGGCACCGCTGATGCGGCGAGCCCTCGGTCTGACCAGGTTGTCGAGATTCGAGGACGCGGCGAACGCCGGCGAACGGTTCTCAGCCGAGTTTGAGCTGGGTAACGTCCCGGCGCAACGCCTGTCCTCGGTGATGCAAGACAAACTCGGAATACTCGTACTAATGGTCGACGCGCACCGGGGAATCTCAGGGGCCGCATGTCGCCTGCCCGAACTCGACGCGGTGCTGATCGCACGAAGGGAAGTAGAGGGACGCCGCAACTTCGCCCTGGCCCATGAGCTGTTTCATATCTTGACGTGGGACGCTATGCCGCCCGAGCACGTAGAACATGAGAGGGACTACGGCGGAAGCCGCGTTGAGCAGCTCGCAAACAACTTCGCGGCCGCCGCACTGATGCCAGGCGCAGCGCTTGAGTCGTTCGGCGACTGCGGCTCCCTGGAGATGGACAACTTGATCGCAAAACTGAATGCCGCCGCCAACGAACTGGGTGTGACCTCGTTGGCCCTGCGCTGGCGGTTGGTTGCCCTGAAGCGATTGACCGCAGCAAGGGCTCGATCGATCCCGGAACCGTCCTTACGAAATAACGGCCGGGAAAACAGCCCGGTCACGCCACCCCCATTGTTTTCACGTCCATTCATGGAGGTGCTGGGAACGGCCCTGGAGCGCGGCCATATTTCGGTTCGCCGCGCGGCGGTTCTGCTAGGGCTCACAATCGAGGACCTCCAGGAGCTATTCGCGACCCACGGCGTCGATATTGATATTGATCTGTGAGCGCGGCGGGAGCACTACACGAAGCCATGGTTGCATAGTCAACTTGGGAACGAGCGCTGGGTTGGCCTGCAACTCGTGCAAAATTTGCACAGGTTCGTTCCGAGTATGCGCGCAGTTCATGGGCAACGCTGCCGCTGCCGCTCGTTACGCAAGCCGCGTAGGCTCGAAATAGTTCAATTCTTGGCAAACAGCCAAGAAATTCGGGTTGTCGGAGCCCCGCGAGCGATCCGATGATAGAGCCTCTCCGTTTTCCGACTCGCATTGTTGGACGTGCCCGGAGCAGATAGTGAGTTCACTCAACAAGTATATTTCCGGTTTTTCTCGGGACCCCAATGCCTGGCTAAACCGCGTATCCGGTGAATTGAACGCGAATCGCGCCCGGAAGGCAGCAGCCGACAACAAAGCCAAGTCATTTTCGCTCGACTCGAGCTTTGCGGAATTCTTGTCGGGACTGGCTTCCGCGCTGAAGGGCGGTGGAGGCTTTGTTTGCGAGTTGGAAGCGCCCCAGTACCCCTATGACGACGCCCATGCGTACGACTTGAAGTGCCTAGGCGCAGATATGTACGCGGCTGTTCTGTCCTACTCAACGGCGGAGACGGCCCGGCGCCTGATCGACGAGGACGACGAGTCGTAAGCCCCTAACATCAAGATTCTGCCGTCGGGCGATCCTTCCCCCAGGGCGTGATTCGCTCGGCGATTGACGAACCCGCTTCCATCTCGGCTCGACGCAGTTCCCATGTCTTCTGCAGGTTCAGCCAAAGTTGCGGCGTGGTCCCGAAATATCTCGCGAGCCGCAGCGCCGTGTCGGCGCTCACACCGCGCTGGCCGTTCAGGATCATCGTGATCCTGTTCACCGGCACGCCCAGTTCCTTCGACAACGCGTTGGCAGACAGTCCGATCGTATTGAGTTCTTCGCGCAGAATCTCGCCCGGATGCACTGACGGCATCCCATTTTTCGCATTCATCATTTGATCTCCTTCAGTAATGCTACTGACTTGCTTGAGCCAGAAAATCAGACCTGCCAAGACTTTCGGTGGCTGCCTCCGTAGTATTCAGCCCTCCTTGCGCCGCTCCCGGGGACACAGCCATGCCGTTTCCTGTTGCTCCTTACGAATCCTGTAGCTTCTGCCTTGATCTATCCGGTGACAGGGAGTGCGCCTTCGTCGCCGAGAACGAGTTCGCTGCAGCCGAGGTGAACGAAAGGCAGTACGAACAGGGCGCTATGTTAATCATTCCGAAGAACCATAGGGAGACCATATTGGACATGAGAGAGCACGAAGTCGATGCGGTTTACCGATTGGCCAGGCACATGACATCAGCTGCCGAACGAGCGTACGGCGCTGTCGGCGCCAACATCTATCAGAACAATGGCTTGGCAGCCTCTCAGCACGAACCGCACGTGCATGTTCACGTCGTGCCGAAATACGAAAACAGCAAAAGGGAGAAGCTCTTTCTGCAAAGGGACTACGCGGTGATCCCCATTGAAGAACAGAGAAAAATCGCACAAGAACTGCGAAGCGCTTGCGAATGGCGATATCCAGGATGATCAGATGAGGGTCGCGACCTGGTGCATCGGCGGCATTCGAGGCCACTTGGAAGTCTTGTGTCACTGGCTTGAACGGCGGCGGCCCGATGTCGTGGCGCTTCAAAAGATCCGCGTCTCGGAAGACAAGTTTCCGACGGGTGAGCTACTTGGTGCCGGTTACCGCTCCGAACCCCTTCGCAGGGGATCCCTGTATGGCGTTGCCGTGCTAACCCGTATCGATGGGCCGGAGCCCGAAGTTCTGGGCAGAGGATTGGCGGGCGGCGATGGCCGGGACGATGGTTTGCTGACCGTTCGTGTCGGCGATCTGCTCGTCTGCTGCGTGTACGCACCCTACGGCAATCCAGGCAAGCGCGGAATTGATGGAGCCTTGGCGCACAAGATCGGCTGGCTGGACCGCCTGAACGCGCACCTTGAAGAGCGCCGCACAGCCTCGGAGCGTTCGCTGCTCTGCGGCGATTTCAATATCCTGCCGGACGTTCCCGCGAAACAGGGCGTCCTGAATTGCACGTCGGAGGAGAAAAAACGATTCCAGGGGCTGCTCAATACCGGATTCGTGGACCTTCATGGACGAGTCAACCCGCTTTCGGACCACGGGCTGAACTACGGCTTCAATCCCCGGCAACCACCGACCACGAGGTTACAGCTGATTCTTGCCAGCGAAATCGTCGCGAAGTCCGTGGCCTCCGTGCGGGTGGATCTGGAGTATCGAGCTCCGATCAACGAACTCGTCGGCCGGACCTGGCCCGCCAGCGCCCCGGTCATCGCGGATATTGCGGACCCTCCGAAACGGCTATCCCTTGTATTGGCGTAAGGCGGATTACTGGCCTCCATGGAATCCGCCCGTCCGTGAATTTTCAACGCAGCGCCCCCCGTTTTCGCTTGACCAAGGCTACGACCGTAACTACATTTCCGGGACTACGGTGAATTGCGGCGTGCGCTGGACATGGGACAACGGAAAAAAACCTCATCAACAGAAAGCTCTATGAAGAGGGCGACTTCTAAGCCATTGACCAAAGAGCAGAAGGCGGATTTGGCTACGCTCGAGGCTCTTCCCGATGCTCAGATAGATACGAGCGACATCCCCGAGGCCGTGAATTGGCCGGACGCACAGCGGGGCCTCTTCTACCGCCCGGTCAAGAAGCAAATCACTTTGCGCCTCGACGCTGACGTGCTTGCCTGGTTCAAGCGAAACGCACCGGGCGGGCGGGGATACCAGACCGAAATCAATCGCGCCTTGCGGCAGCACGTTCAGCAAAGCGAGAAAGCGTAAGCCCCTTTCATCTAGATTCCGCCGTCTGGCAATCTTTCCCCCAGGGCGTAATGCGCTCGGCGATTGACGAACCCGCTTCTATTTCGTGCCGGCGAACGGCTCGTAGGCTTGGGGATCGAATCGCTCGAACTCTCCGGCCTCTGCATCTCGCACAGCTTGCTCCAGACTCGCTTTCAGCACATAGAATTGGCACGCGCCGTCTCGTTCCCGGATATTTCTGAGGCATTGACGGAGGGTGCCACGGAAGCCGACGCGCTCGAGCAAGCTCAGGACTGCCTGATCGCCGCGCTTGAGGGCTATGTCGGGGCGCGGCGCCCGATCCCCAGCCCGTCCCGGGCGCGCGGACGGGCGTCAGTGGCGCTGCCGGTACTGATGTCCGCCAAAATCGCGCTTTACGGAGCAATGCGCGCGCAGGGTGTCAGCAATACGGAGTGAAGGAAGCCGCCTTAAATCTCGGAAGCAGTCTGCTCGATGCTGGTGCGCAGTATTGCGAAGAGGGTGTCGACTTGTGTTCTGGTCATTACCAGCGGCGGTGACAGCACTGTCTGATGGCCTATTGGGCGGACAATCAAGCCCTGATCGCGGCAGGCCTCAAACACCTTTTCAGCGACGCGCGCGCTGGGCTCGAAGGGCGTTTTTCGTTCCTTGTCGGCGACGTACTCGATTCCGACCATGAAATGACTGCCGCGGACATCCCCAACGATTGGCAAGTCCCCCAACGTCAGCGCCTGTTCGAAGAAATACGACCCAACATCCCGCACCTGGGCGCAGATGTCCTCCCCTTCGATGATCTCAATATTTTTGAGAGCGGCGGCGCAAGCAATCGGATGGCCTGAGTACGTGAATCCCATCGTCAACAACCCTCCCTCGCACTGGGGCCGGCTGATGACGTCGTAGATTTCCTCGGAGAAGATCGCCGCGCCGAGGGGGACGTAGCCTGAGTTGATCCCCTTGGCGAGCACCAGGACGTCCGGGACGTAGTCGTAGACTTCTTCGGAGGCGAACCAGGCGCCCAGCCGACCGAACCCGGTGACGACTTCGTCGGCGATGTAGAGCACGTCGTTCTCCCGGCAGATCTCCCACATCTTGCGGTGGTACCCGCGCGGCGCCACGAGTACGCCCCCTGCTCCCATGATGGGTTCGGCGATGAAGGCGGCCACGTTGTCCGCGCCGAGCTGGGCGATTCGGTTGCGGAATTCGGAGGCCAGAAACTCGCAATATGCTGCCTCGTCGAGGTGCTCGGCACCGGCAGGCCGCCGGTACATGTTCGCCGCCGAAACGTGGGTGATCCACTCGTCCGCGATGCGGTCGAAACCGTGCCTGGTCGCGTGAATGCCGGTGAGGCTGGCGGTCACGTAGGTGGCGCCGTGATACGCGCCCAGCCGCGAGATGATCCACTTCTTGCGTGGCTTGCCCCGCAGGTTGTTGAAGTAGTGCACGAGGCGGATGGCGGCGTCGTTGGCGGTGGAGCCGCCGGTGGTATAGAAGACGTGATTGAGGCCGCCCGGCGTCAGTTCGGCCAGTTTGGCGGAGAGCATGGCGGCTGGCTCGTTGCCGCTGTGGCCGAACGGGTTGTAGTACTGCATCCGCGCGGCCTGCTCGGCGATGCATTCCGCCATTTCGCGACGGCCGTGGCCGATGTTCACGCACCAGAGTCCCGCCATGCCGTCGAGCAGGCGGTTGCCGCGCGAGTCGATCACGTGCACGCCCTCGGCGGCGCTGATGATCTGGCTGCCCTGCGCCCTGAAGGTGGAGAAATCGGTGTAGGGATGGATGAAGTGGTCCCGGTCCATCCGCCAGAGTGTCTTCCAATCGGGTTGGCTCATGCTTTCTGTTCAGCCGAGGGCGTAGCCCGCGATGACGAACGCGACGGAGGCGGCGGCGGCCGCGAGCAACGCGTACGGGAGTTGGGTGAGCGCATGGTCGATGGCGCCGCAGCCGCTGCCGTGGGCGGAGAGCACGGTGGAGTCGCCGTAGAAGCAGGTGTGGCTGCCGAAGGCGCTGGCGGAGATCAGGGCGCCGATCACGAGCGAGAGATCGGCGTTCACGGCCTCGGCCAGCGGGATGACGATTGGCATGGCCACCACGATGATGCCCCAGAAGGATCCGCTGGCGAAGGCGATCAGGGCGATGGTGAGGAAGGTGACCAGGGGCAGGAATTGCGGTGTCATTAGCGGCTGGACGACGCCGATGACATAGGGTGCGAGCCCGAGATCATCGTTGACTTCCTTCAGCATGAAGCCGGCCACGACTGTACCAAGCGGCAACAGCATGGACTTGAACCCTTCGAGGATCGTGTCGAAGAGTTCGGTGACGCTGAGCAGTCGCTGCACGGCAATCAGCACGATGGTCAGGGCCAGTGCCACGGTGACGCCCTTGAGGATGTCCGCGCCGAGGTACCACGTAAAGCCAATCAGCGCCAGGATGGGCAGGAGGAAGTTGAGGATGGCGCCACGGAAGAGGTTGCGCGGTGATTCCACGCCGTCGGCCGGCTGATCGGCGTGACTCGAAGGAGTGCCACCGGCGGCGGGATCGGGTTCACTGGAATCGGCCTCACCGCGCCCAAACTCACCGAGCTGTTCTATTACCGGCACGCGCCCTTCAGCCGTCTTCATCGGCCCGAGCAACGGAATCGCCCCGATGATCACCAGCGGCACGATGGCCACGGCGGCCCATGCATAGAACATGTACGGGATCGCGCCGATGTAGACGGTCAGACCGCGTCCGGTTTCGGCGGCTGCGCTGTCCTCCAGCACCGCGGCGAAAAACACCGTCCACGTGGACAACGGGACCAGCACGCAGATCGGCGCTGCGGTCGAATCGACCACATAGGCCAGCATCTCGCGCGAGACGCGGAATCGATCGGTCAACCGCTTCATCGACGAACTGATGGCGAGCGCATTGAGATAGTCGTCGATGAAGACGGCGAGGCCGAGCAGCCACGTGGCCAGCAGCGCGCTGGCGCGGGTCCTGACCCGGCGGCTGGCAAGCTGGCCGAATGAGGACGCGCCGCCGATTCGCGCCAGCAGCGCGATCAGGCCGCCCATCAGCCCGCAGACCATGATCACCCAGCCGATGGTCTCGTCCTGCATGACCGTAAGGATCACGTCGGTGAAGTTGGTCAGCAGTTCCGAGGGCGCGAGCATGGCGAGCCCCACCACCGTGCCGCCCACCAGCGGCTCGATGGTGCGCTTGGACAGCACCGCGAGCACGAGTACGACCAGCGTCGGTATCAGGACCGGGAATCCTTCGATGGTCATGGGTCCTGACTAGCCACTGGCGGGCTCTTGTTGCGTGACACAGTGAATTCCGCCTCCGACGTAGTTGATAGGCGTGGGATCGATCTGCACGACATCGCGATCGTAGGCCGCTTGCAGAATGCGGGCGACCGCATCGTCCTTCTCCGCGTTTCCGTAGCGGGGCGCAATGACCACTCCGTTGGTCGCCAGGTAATTGACGTAGCTTGCGCACTTGACGATGTGCACGGGCCTGCCTTCGGGGAACTCTTCGGACCGGCCCACGCCGCACATGCGCGCCAGGAATTCCGAGTACATCGGCTCTCCCGGCCCGACGCGCATGTAGTCGATGTCCGGCACGGGCAGGCGCACCACCTCAAAGGGCCTGCCGTGGGCGTCGGTCTCCTCGCGAAGCGTGCGAACCACCTCTTCGAGCCGGGCGTAGTTGGCCGCCATGATGGGATCGCCGGCGGCCTCCCGTTCGGTCACCTCGGCCAGCACGATGCGGTTGGGGCCGGCGAACTGGCAGAACTCGTCCGCGTGCCCGCCGGTGCTCTGCGCGCCGTAGAGGCGGATGATCTCGTCGGCGTGGAAATAGGGGATGGGCGCCTCCCTGTTGGCCTGCAGGTCCTCGCGCAGGCCGCCGTTCAGGCCGATGACTCGGGTCACGCCAAGGCTGCGCCGGTGGGCGGACTCGATCTCCTTCCACGGGGTGCCCGGGTTGCGCTGCATCTCTAGGATCCGGTTGACGAGCAGCACGCCGTCGCCATTGCAGATTCGATTGCCGCCCTCGCTGACGATCTCCGTGCGCCGTACCCGGTCGTTGCCGAGGTACCTGGCCACGCGATCGGGCAGTTCGGTCATCCGCACCGATAGCGAATCGTCGACCGTCGAGTAGCCCCACTGGTTCTGCCGATACGAAACGATGGCGAGACTGCCGGTGGCGGGGTCCTTGAGGAAGATCGGTCCGTAGTCGCGGACCCAGATATCGTCGGCAGGGATCGGCACCAGGTCCACGCGGGGACCGACCGGGTAGCCGTTTCGGGCCAGCCACTGCCGCGCGGCCTGGACCTCGCGCTCGTTCTCGCACATGAGCTTCGCGGGAACACCCCGGTCCGCCAATATCTGCAGGATCTCCGCCACCGTCCGCCGGGTGTCCAATTCCGGCGCGGAAAACCACTGGAACGTCGGCCAGGCCAGCCAGACCGCGGCGTGAGGCTCGTATTCGCCGGGAATAGCGTAGCCGGCAGAAGCCACCCCGGCCAACTCCATCGCGTGAGCCATCAGCAGGCGGTCATCCGCCTCAGAACCGCAGGGAGAAATCCACTCCGTACGTTCGCGGAAGTCCGGGCGTGGTGAGGATCGAGCCGAGCGACGACAGGTCGTTCACGTACTGGAAATAGCCTTCGTCCGCGAGGTTCTTCCCCCACACGTTGACCGACCATGCTCCGTCCTCCGGCTCCACACCCAGCCTCACGTTATACAGCGTATAGCCCTCAAGCAACGTGAGCGGCGCATTGGTGGCTTCCCCGAAGTAGTCGGAGCGGGCGGTGAAGTCGAACTGGGCGAACCCCAGCAAGGCGTTCGACACGGGCCTCTCGTAGCGCACCAGCCCATTGGCGCTGAACCCGGGCGCGTACGGCAATTCACTGCCGTCGAGCAATTCCGATACCCTGAACGGGCTGGTCGGGATCGACTCCTGTTCGGTGCTCAGCCAGGTGGCCCCGAGCTTGATGTCCACGGAGTCGCTGGGCGCCCACCAGAGTTCCGATTCCACGCCCGAGACGTCGGCGTTGGCGCCGTTCTCGTTGATGAGGAAGGTATCGAGTCCCAGTTCGCCGGTGTCGGTCAGGGTCAGCGCCAGGATGATGTCCCGGTAGTCGTAGAAGAACACCGAGGTATTCCACCGCAGGGCCGCGCCGAGGAGATCGGCCTTGATGCCGGCCTCGTAGGCGGTGAGGGTCTCGGCGTCGTAAGGCTCGTTCAGTATCGGAGCCAGCGTGATGTCCCCCACGAAGCCGCCGCTCTTGAAGCCGTTGGAAACGGTACCGTAGACCATGGTCGAATCGCTGGTGTCGACGCGGACACCGATAGTCCAGGATGACTCGCTGAAGCCGACCTCGTCGTCCAGGAATGCCTCGTCGAACACCGAGTGATCGCTGAAATTGCCGGGCAGAGGGCCGGGGGAAGCCACGAAGTCCCCCTCCCCGGTGGGGCCCTGCCCCGCCGCGACGTTGATGGTACCGCCGACAAAGGACCGCGTCTCGTCCGTGAAGCGCAGGCCGCCGATCAGCGAGACGGTGTCGCTCAGCGCGTACTCGTTGTGCCAGAAGAGCGCGAACGAATCGGTGGCGAGTTCGTAGGCGTGGTTCTGGCGGAACCCGTCGAAAAGGTCCGCGAGGTCGGTCTCGGTGCGCGGGGTCACGAGGTCGTCCGTGGAATAAAAGAGCCCCAGGGTCCAGGTCCAGGCGCTGTCGCCGGGCGATGACAGGCGCAATTCCTCGGTGAACTGGGAGAAATCGGTTTCGTATCCCACATCGATGTTGCGCTCCACGGAGCCGTCGGCGTCTTCCTGGGACTTGCGGTCCAGCGTGTTGTAGCCGGTGATGGATGAGAGCGTGGCGAAGCCGAGATCGCGCTCGATCTTGAGCACGGCGCCCAACGCGTCGATGGCGTCCCGGTTGACGACACCGTTCTGGAGTGTGAAGGGGTCGTCGTCGACAGCGATCGAACGACCGAAGCCGTCGAACGAGCAGTCCGGGGAGGCCCGCAGGCTGCCGGCGTCGACGGACGGGCAGATCTCGAAACTTCCATCGTTGGTATAGGACGCGATGCCGTGGTACTGGTTCCCGTCGGAGTCGTCGCTGCCGCCGAAAACGGTCAGTTGGACGCTCGAGTCGTCCGACCCGTCCCAGAGCAGTTGGCCGCGGAACGCGTGCTTGCTCGTCTGGCCGATTTCGCCCAGCGTCGGGTGCTGGAAGGGACCGCCGCCCTGGTTGACGGCGTTGAAGGAAAACCGTCCGCTGACCCCGTCGCCCAGCGCCCCGCCCACGAAGCCTTCGACGAAGCGCGATGAATAGTTGCCGACCCCCAGGTCCAGTCCGCCTTCGAATTCCTCCGTCGGCTGGTTCGCGAAGAAATTGACCGAACCGCCGGTGGAGTTGCGCCCGTAGAGCGTGCCCTGCGGACCCTTGAGCACCTCGACCCGCTCGATGTCGAACAGCAGGAAGTTCAGCATGGTGGAGTTGCCGTAGTAGACCTCGTCCACGTGTACGGCGACGGGGGAACTCTGGATGGCGGTGAAGTCGTTGAGCCCGACGCCGCGCAGGACGAAGTTGGGGATGGCGTTGGTGGAGGAGTAGGAGACGATCAGTCCGGGGGTCTGGTATTGCACGTCGGCGGCGGTTTCGAAGCCCAGGTCGGAAATTTCCTCGCCGGTGAGGGTCGTCATTGTGATGGGCACGTCCTGGGCGTTCTGAACCCGCTTCTGGGCCGTGACGATAACTTCTTCCAGGGTGCCCTGAGCGTACGCTTCGCCTGCGCCGAGGATGGCCACAACGGCCGAGGCGATGACCGCATTGGCCGGGGCCGTAGCCGCCAACCTCTTGAATTCGTTCCGTTTGCCAGTGCTCATTTCACTCCCCACGCGCATGGTGACTGCGAACTTTCGCGCTTCTATTCTGGAGGGGAGCCGTGGGCGTTCGTAAGCCCACAAATGGGGGGTATCCGCACCACTGACGTGTGCGTAATGCCCTGCAAGGCGCCTTGAATGACCCCGAGTGGGGGTATCAGCACGCCATTTGCATTACGGCGTGGAGCAAGACGTTGGCGCCGGCTTCCAGATCCTCGGGCTTCGCGCTCTCGGCCTCGTTGTGGGATATGCCGTTCTCGCATGGAACGAAGATCATCGTTGCCGGTGCGACGCCGGCGACGTAAACGGAGTCGTGTCCAGCACCGCTCACCATTTCCATGGCGCCGTAGCCGAGGCGCCGGGTGGCTTGCCACACCGCTTCGATACAGGCCGGATCGAATTGCGTGACCGGCATGTGCCATCGCTCGTCGACCGTGCTGGCGAGTCCACGCGCATCGCACTCCCTGGCGACGGTCTGGCGCAGCAGCGCGCCCATTTCTTCGAGAACGCCTGCGTCGGCGTGACGTATGTCGACGTGAACGAGCAGCTTTTCGGGAACCGTGTTGCGCGACCCCGGGATCGCGCGGATGTCGCCGAAGGTGACCCTCGACCAGGGCGCGAACCGGGTCGCCAACCCGTAGCTTTCCTGGATGATGGGAGCCAGCGCGGTGAAGGGATCGCGCCGGCGCTCCATGGGCGTCGGCCCGGCGTGACAGGCTTCCCCCTCGATGATCACGTCGTACCAACGAATCCCCTGAACGCCGGTGACTACGCCGATTTGCAGGCCATCCTGCTCGAGGATCGGGCCTTGCTCGATGTGCACTTCGAAGGCGGCTTCGATGGGCATTGGCGTGGCCGGTGTCTTGCCCTTGAACCCGATGCGCTCGAGTTCATCCCCGACTGCGGCGCCGTTCCTGTCCCTGGTCCGGTAGATCTCCTGGAGGTCGAATACGCCGCTCCAGACCCCGGATCCCATCAGCGCGGGCGGGAACCGTGCGCCCTCCTCGTTGGTCCAGGAAACGACTTCCACCGCCCGCCGGGTTTCAACACCGTTTTCGTCCAGCGTCCGCAGCACCTCCAGTCCCGCCAGCACACCGTAAACGCCATCGAACCGCCCGCCGGTCGGCTGGGTATCGAGGTGGCTGCCGATGAGGACAGGGGGAAGTTCGGGTTGTGCCCCCTCCCGCCGGCAGAAGATGTTTCCGATCTCGTCGACCCGCACGGCGCAGCCCACCGCCCTGCACCAGCCAATGAACAAGTCGCGTCCTAGTTTGTCTTCGTCGGTCAGCGCCTGGCGATTGCAGCCGCCCCTGGGCGTCGCCCCGAACTGCGCCATCTTCATGAGACTGTCCCACAGGCGGTCGGGTTGGATACGCAGGTCACGCATGCCGATGCTCCAGGCGAAAGAGTAGATGCTACATTGTCGACGCACGCGACGAGCGCCGACAACCCGCAGATGGGGGTATCAAGCTCCTGGCAGCGTTGCTAGAGTAGTCCTCACCATCGGGGGTTGCGCCACCGTCGCCTCAACCCCGGCAGCGCACATGATTTGGCAGCACAAGCTCGCGGAATTGATCGAAGCCCTGAACCGGCCGGAGTTCCCCGCGCTGTTTCTGAAAACGATGCGCTCGGTGGCCGATTTCGACAGCTCGGTCATCATGGCCTACGGCGTGGGGCCTCGGCCTGAAATCCTCCACGACGAGCTGTCCCGGGAGTTCCGGGACGCCTTCTACGAGCGCTATCTCTCGCAGGCCGCCTTCGTACTCAGCCCCCTCTACCAGACGTTTCGCGCCGGCAAACAGGGATTCTTCCACGTCAACACGCTGGCGCCAGACGGGTTCTTCGAGAGCAGGTACTACAAGGCCTACTACCGCTACAGTGGGCTACTCGACCAGGTCTTCTACCTGACCCGCCTGCGAAACGACCTCGCCGTGGTCGTCTCCATGGCGCGTACCAAAAAGTTCAACAACTTCGACCGCTCCGTGATCGGAGACTTCAGGTCTGTCGAACCCATCGCACTCTCGCTCCTTGCGAAGAACTGGGACCACTTGGGGAGCGCGGAGCCGTCGTTTACCGACTATCTCTACACCGCGTTCCAGCAATTCGGTAATTCCGAGCTGACAAAGCGGGAGAAGGATGTCGTCGACCACATTCTGCGGGGCTGTTCCTCGAAGTCAGCTGCTTCGATCATCGGTATAACGCCGGAAACCGAACGCTCGTACCGGAAGATCGTCTACAGGAAGCTGAACGTCAGCTCACACGCCGAACTGTACACGCTGTTCTTTCGGGCGCTTGAGTTTGCGGAAAGCGCGGGGGAGCGGGATCCGCTGGAGTTGCTGAGGCGGGCGGAGGGCGAGGAGATGGCAGGGGTGCAGGCCTGAGGGGTTATCTATCGATGTCCGCGAGGTTGGAATGAAGGATGCCGAACGCATCCTTGCCCTCGCGCAGCGGTTGACGGTCGCCACGCACGCAGCTTGGGTCAACCCGAATTTCCGGCCAATTCCTCCGTCCACGTCCCGTCCCATTCCACTACCTCATACCGATCCGTGACGGGAAACCCGGGCGGGCGCGCGTCCGAGAGGCGTGGGTCGAACTCGACCCGGGTCCGAAACCGCGGTTCTGTCGCCGAGAGGCTGCCCGAGGCGAGACTGCCGTACACGTGCAGCGTGCCGCCGCCTCGCGAGCGGTAACTGCGGACGAGGAAACGGCGCTTCGCCAGGATGGCCGCGTGGATGGTCAGATCGCCCGGTCCCGTGAGCCGGGACTCACCGATCGCTACGTAACGGTCCGCGACCAATCCGACGAAGTCGTCGCTGCCGGTGTCGAGGCGCGGATCGTCGGCGTAGAGCAGATCGCCGCCGATGACGATGTCCTCGGGCGCGTACACGAGCACCTTGCCGTTGACGACGCCGCTCACCTGTAGCGTGACGCCCTTTTCGCCGAGCAGGTAGTGGGGCTCGTCGGACAGCCGGATGCGATGACCCGACATTTCGCCCTTGAGGTAGGCCCAGGAAAAGCTCCCGTCCGCATGGAAGGTGACGGCCGTGTCGTCCGCAAAGCGGTGCACGCGCTCGGCCGGGACGCTGCCGATGTCGTCGAGCGCCACGAACTGGCGCGGCAACTGGATTCGCTGCACCCGTGTCTCCAGCCCGCCGAGGAACACCTCGTCGCGCCGCACGAAGCGTTCGGAGTTCGACGTGATGACCCTGCGCGCCGTCGTCACCTTGCCGTGAAAGAGCGGCTGCACGCCGCCACTCCGGGTGACGAAGATCTCGGAGTTCGAATGGAACCGGCCGTCGATTTCGTCGTCATGAATCTGCACGTTCGGGTCCCAGCGATCGACGAACTGCGCGAAGCTCGATAACGCGAGCCGCTGCATGCGCATTTCCGTGGACCAGCGGCGGCCGTCCCGTTCCGTGGTGACCTCGACCATGATGTTGTCCATGCCCATGCTGTCCTCGGCCGCATCGCGCGTGAGTTTCGCGCTGTAGGTCCGCCCCTCGTGCTCCCAGGAAAGCTGATCGGCGGTGATGGCATCGGCGTCGCTCGACCACTCGGCAAGCATTTCATCGAGCATTTCGTGTTCGCCGGTTTCGATTGCAGCAATCTCAGGTTCCCGGAAGCTCGCGAAGTCAGGCAATGGCGCAGGCACCGCAGCAACGAGGTTTCCTTCGCGCAACGACGGCACGAGTTCGAAGCTCAGAGGTGGTTCGTCCGGTTGCGGCAGCTCGTGAGGCCATCGCGGCTCGCTGAATCGCGGCGGCTCTTGCGGCTGCATATCCTGCGGCAGCGGCAGCTCTTGCGGCTGCGGCGGTTCGTGCGGTTGCGACCGCTCGGGCGTTAGCGTGCCCTCCGCTCCGAGCTGCACGAACGATCCAGCCGCCGCCTCGGGCGCGTTCGGCAACTCGTTCTCAACGCCTTGATCCACCGGCAAGCTCGTCGCCAGCGTCTCGTCGCCATGGCCTGCCATGGGCTCGGGCTCATCGGCCACCGGCTCAGCGTCCTGCACCCGCCCGCCATCGCCGTCAGCGTCGTCAATCAGGACGAACTCGGCCATGACGATGCCCGCCGAAGTCGTCGATGACGGCTCGAACCGGGGATACACCGCCACAATCCCTGCCAGCATCAGCAAATGCAGCCCGACGGATATGAGGAGACCGCGGGGACCCACCCTGCCCCGGCGGGGTCCCACCCTGTCTCGCTCCCCGAGTTCCCCTTCCCTCGTTCTTGTTCTCTTCAACATAGGCGTACGTACGACGATAACGCTCGCCCTTCGATTCGTCCAGATTTCGCAATGTCGAATGCAGACCGGCGCAGATATTGGCCAGGCGCACTCTGTACCGCCACGCACAATCTGCAGAAACCCCCAGGGGGGTTCAGTCTATCGACGCACGAGGGCCTTGAAGTCGAGTGAATCCAGGGGCCGCAGCGCCACGGCCAGCGCGGCCGCAACCAGTATGGAGTCGAGCGCTGCCACGTTGGTCAGGGAGAAGATGCCCTGCTGCGCCATGTAGCCTGCGACGATCGCGAATAACCAGGCGAACATGGCCCGATACACCACCAGCGGTCGTTCCTTTCTGGCTGCCTCGTCGAACCGCGACCGGAAAAGCAGCGTTTCGACGGCGTAGATGCTCGAAATGGGCGGAATGGTGATTCCGAGGAGAAGCAGGTAGGCGACCAGGTATTCGTCCACTCGGGTCAGGGCGAGCGCCGTACCGACGATGCCGAACGCCGCGATGATCCTCGCCAGGCCGGTGCCCCGGAAAATCGTTGCCATGGCGAGCGAACCCGAATAGAGCGACAGCACGTTCGAGGACCAGGCCGCCAACACGAGCAGGGCAAAGGCGGGTACGCCGATTCCGATCAGGATCATCACGTTGAGGATGTCGGGCTCGCCCATGGCGACCGCCGGAACCGCAGCCAGCGACAGGGTGAAGGGAAACGAGATGCCGAGAGCGAGGAACGCCGACCAGGTCGCGGCCTTGCGCGATCGCGCAAAGCGACTGTAGTCCGGTTGGATGGTAACGCCGGCGATGTAGCTGCCGATGACGGCCGAGACAGCCGTATAGATGCTCATCGGCTGACCGCCGGTGGGTACGGTCCAGTCCTCGACGCCGCCGTAGGAGATGCCCGCCGCCACACCGAGGAAAATCACCATCACGGGCACGAGGGCGAGGGCGAGTTTGTCGATGCCCTTGAACCCGGAAAGCGTGACCCCGACCATCAATGAACTTCCGGCGATTACGTACACCTCGATCGGCAAATCGATGCCGAAAACCGTTGCGCCCAATTGCGCGCCGGCCCGCCCGAACATCGTCCCGGTGACGCCGAACCACCCGAGCAGGGAACACGCGACGGCCAGGTTCGCCACCTTGCCGCCCCATCGGCCGAAGGCGAATTCGCTCAACACGTAGGCTGAAAGCCCCGATTTCTGACCGCACAGGCCCGTCATCGCCGCAAGGCTGCCGAGCACGAAACAACCGCAGGAGAAGGCGATGACCGCATTGCGCAAACCGAGGGAAGCCCCCAGGGTGGCAGCCATCAGAAACGCGGGAATCGCGATGGTCCCGCCGACGATGACTAGGGCTATGTGTCGGCCGGAATAGGTCGCCGACGACGGTACCTGGGTGGTGGGAAAATCGGAACCGGCACTCATTCCGGTCCCGGATGCGACCCGCTGCTCCCGTCAGGCGGTACGACCAGGACGTTCCCGAAGTCGACGTCCGTTCGAAAAAGCTCGAAGTCGGCCAGTTCGCGTTCCGGCGGCGATTGCATTCCCCACACCCTGCTGTTGGTCCACCCGATGCGCTTTGCCAGGGCCGCGTTCTCCGCTGCCTTCAGCGCAGCGATGGATGGATCGATCACAGGGACGAATGCATGCAGCCGGGCAGCCAGAAAAGCCTGTAGATCACGGAAAAAACCGACTTCGAGAGTGCAACCCAGGATGATCGATTCGGCGCGGCGTTCGGCAACGGCCCGGTACGCCGCCCGCTCGAGCCTTGCCCGCGTGTCCTGCGGGTCCTTGTGGAATTCCTCTACGCGCAGATCGACCGCCTCGAACGAAACCAGCTTGTCCTTCCCGCCGTAGTCGTGGACCGCCTGTTTCATCTGGTCTTCCCATTTCCACTGCCCGATGATGACGGAGAAGTTGTTGGCCAGGTTGAGGGCGGCGGCAACGGATGCCTGGCAAGGGGCGACGACGACGGTATCGCCGGCGACTTCCCTTGCAGCGAGCAATGCCGGATCGTAGAAGCAGCCGATAATCAGTGCGTCGTAATCATGCACGGAGCAGTATCTGGCCGCCTTCACGGTCTCATTGAGGATGCAGGCCTCGTAGGCGCGATACTCCAGGTTGGTAATTTTTGGAGAAACGGCCGAGCCGGACATGGATGTCACGTGCACGGTCGTATCGGGGTACTTGTACCGGCGCGCCATGTCGGCGAAGACCGGGTCGTACGCTGACGTTCCGACCGGATTCAGGTACATCACCTTGATATCCATATCCATCGACATGATCCGTTCGCTCCGAAGGCGCCGACTGGCGGCACATGTTCATTCGGCCCTTCGGCCCCCGATGTGTCAACGACACCAACGGGTGGATTTCCCTGTGTCGACAAGGGTGATTACCCACCTTTACGGGTAGGCGGGCCGGCAGAATCCGGTCAGGGAATGAGTCTGAGGTTGCGTCCCGCGGCGACGGCCAGGATGCGCTTGTTGACGTCGAGTTTCGTAAAGATGTTCTTCAGGTGAAACTTGACCGTGTTTTCCGTCATGTCCAGCGCCCGCGCGATGCCCTTGTTGGAAAGGCCGCTGGCAAGCTGCTCCAGGACTTCGCGTTCGCGTGGGCTGAGCAAGCCCACCGAGGCGTTGCTGCCCGTGTCGATTGCGCCTTCCTTGAAGCGCGTCAGGCAGACCGACACAAAGCGGTGGGTGAGGCTGCCGAGTTGCAGGTCCCGGCGATGGCGATTGAGCCGGGCGAACAACCTTTCGAGCGGTTTCCCGAAGTCCAGAAGCGGCCGGTAGGCGCCCTGGGCGACGGCGAATTCAAGCGCGGTGGCCAGTTCGGAGAATGCCTCTTCGTCACGGCCGCTTGCCTCGAGCAGCAGCGCCCTGAGCAACTGCGCGTCGAGCATGGACCAGCGGTTGCCCGAAGCGGCCGCGAGCCCTGCAATCCGCTCGGTGACCTTGAGTCCGTTGTCGTGGTTGCGGGCGGCCAGCGCCATCAACCCGTCGGCGACGCCGATCAGGTGATCGCGCCGCCAGTCGGGCGAGGACTCTGCGCCGGGCTTGGCGCGGATCGTGAGGTTCTTCTGGTGAAAGAGGCGGCGTGCGCGCTTGAACTCGCCGGAGCGTGCAAGAAAGAGGTACTCGTAAGCGTCGAGCAGGTCGGAGAGCCGTTCCAGGCTGCGATGTTCTGCGGTCTGCCGCCCGGCGGTCAGTACGGCAGACGCAGCCTCAAGGCCCTTCCGTGAATAGGCGTGCAACGCGGCCGTGCCGTAGCCGGCCGCATAGACATCGAACCATCCGTCGTAGTCCTTCGCGTAAGCGAGCGCGTGGCCCAACTGCTCGGTGTCGTGTTCGTCACGCAGGTAGTGGGCCGCGGCCCGTATGATGTCGGCGACCGCCTTGAGTCCGCTGTCGGCGCCGAAGTTGTCCTCGGCCATGTCGTGGGCCTCATCCAGCGTGGCGATGGCTTCCTTCAGCCGCCCGAGGAACAGGCTCGCCTGGCCTTCGTGGAGAAGCGCATAGTTGAGCCCCAGCACGCAGTTGACCTCCCGCATGTAGCGCTGCGAAGTCTTTGCGTAGTCAAGCGCTTCTTCGAAGGATCCGATGGCCAGGGCGCCGACCGCCGTGATCGCATAGATCAGCGAACGGCCAGTGGAATCGGAGCGTGTCAGCGTCTGCTCGGTGGCAAGGATCTTCTCGATGCTCTTTCGATCCGAAAGTCGATCCTCGTATGCTTCGAGCAGAATTCCCATGAGTATCGCGTCTCTTCTCAGGGATGCCGTCGCGTTGGTCCGATCGGACAGCAGGTGGCTGTTCGTTTCCCTGAGGGATTCGAAGAGTTGATGGGCCTGGGCAATCTCGCCATCCTTGATCAACTGGTAGACGCGCGAGATCTGCAATCGGGGGAAGCGGCCCAACTCCGAGAGCGGAAAATGAACGATCAGTTGGCGGAAGCGCGAGATGCCTCCGAAGAGAATCAGCTCCCAGCCTCCGGCGTCCTCGATGATGCGTGCGGCGTATTCGAGGTTACCGGCCAGGCAGGCGTGCTCGACGGCTTGCACGGGCAGTTCGTGTTGCTCGTACCACTGGGCGGCCTGCAGGTGCAGCGAGTACAGGGCATCGGGCTCCGTGCGCTCCAGTACGTTTCTCAGGAACTCTGCAAACAGGTGATGGTAGCGGTACCAGACGCGCTCGCGCCCCGCCGAAATGATGAGGGAATGCTGCTGCTTTAGCCGCTCGAGCAGGTCCAGGCAGTCGATCCGTTCGGACAGACAGTTGGCAAGATCCGCATTGAACCGTTCCGCGATCGACGTACGCCTGAGTACGCGGCGAATGTCGTCGGGAAGATCCTGGTAAACCTGCTGGGCAAAATAGTCGGCGATGTCGCCGGTGGATCCGGACAACCTGCGTACCACGTCCGCAAGTGGAGCCTCGTCACGCAGCAGGGAACGGGCCATCTGCAACGCCATCGCCCAACCTTCGGTGCGTTGCATCAGTGTGGCGAAGTCGCGGTCGCTGCCGGTGGTTGCAAGGATTTCCCGGGCCTCCTCGGTGCTGAACCTCAGATCGTCGGCGGAAAACTCCTGCACGAGGCCGTTGATTTTCAGTGCCGAGTACCGAAAACCGGGTTTGCTGCGAGTGCTCACGGCGATGTGCGCGTGGTCGGGCAGCAGTTCCAGCAGGTTCTCGATCACCCGATCCGTCGACGGGCTGCCGGCACGGTGGTAGTCGTCGAGAATGATGGTCAATCGGCCGCGGTGCTGGTTGAGCGCGGCGACGACGGCCCTTACCGCCGCGGCCGGGGACACGTCCACCAGTCCCTGGTGGGCCAGTTTCTCCAGCGCGCCCACCTCCACACCGGAATAACTCAGCGAAAGGATCACGTGCGACAGCAACTGGTTCGGCTCCCGATCAATCTCGTCCGTTGCGAGCCAGGAGACGCGCTGGCCGGCCTCCTTGAGCGCCTCGACCCACTGTGAGAGCAAGGTGGACTTGCCGTAGCCGGCGGGCGTCACGACCAGGGTGAGCACCCCGGCGAGCGATGTATCGAGTCGCTGCAGGAGTCCGGACCGGCGCACCTGGGAAACGAGGCTGAACTGAGGCTCGAACCTGCCCTGCAGCAACCAGGATTCGAAATCTTCGAGTCTGTCGTCCATCAGCCTTGTATTCTAGCCGCCGCGCCGTTCGGCACGTGTGAGTTCATTTCATCGCCTCATTCGTCCGTCAGACCTGACGCTGCCAGGCCAGTGCCCGGTCCAGGCTATCCCTGAAATGGGGCAGTCCCCACCTCAGGGACAGTGCCGCCGCGATCGCCGCCGTCCCCGACACGACCACCATCGAATAGCGAAGCGCGGCCGGGTCGCCAAACCAATAGTCGGTCAGCAGCGCCACGAGCGTCGGGCCGAGACCGATGCCGATCAGGTTCACCGTAAAGAGGTAGAACGCTCCCACCTGCCCCCGCAACTCGTTGGGGGCCATTTGCTGCAGCGCCGATACTGCGACACCCCACGGCGCGCTGGAGCACAGGATCATGGGCGCCATGACGATCAGCGAAAGCTGCGCGGTCGGCATCAGAGGATAGGCGATCGCAGGCGCCACGACGCCGACTGCACACAGCGAGGCGGTTACGAAAGGTCCGCCGACGCGGCCGCTGCGATCGATGCGGTCCGCCATCCAGCCGCCGAGCCAGACGCCCGAACCACCGAAAACAAACAACAGCAAACCGTAGGCAATGCCCGCGTCGGAGAGTTCCCAGCCGTAGGTTCTGGCAAGAAACGTCGGGGTCCACAGCGCCATGCCGTTGACCAGCAATCCGAGGCACCCGAAGCCGGCGGCATGGGCCGCGAAAGTGCGTCTGTTCAGCTTGAGAAAACGGCCGAATTCCGCGAGCGTCACGCCCGGATTCTGTTCTGAAGGGCCGATGCGCAGGCGATCCCTGCGGACAGGCTCCCTGATCGTGGCGAGCAGTATCATCACGAGCACGCCCGGAGCGGCCACGAAGAAGAATACAGTTTGCCATGCCGCCACCGGCCCGACGACGGGCAGCACGACACTGGGCATGTCCGCGACGGCGGCCACGATCGCACCCCCGACGATGTAGGCAATACCGAATCCGAGGTACGTGCCCATGACGTAGGTGCTGGTGGCCCGGGAGATGACGCTCGACCGGAAATAGTCCGCGATCAGGGAATACGCGGCCGGGTTGAGCGCCGCTTCTCCGAAACCCACCCCGACCCGGGCCAGGAACAGTTGCGTGAACGTTCGGGCGATGCCGCATGCGGCGGTCATGACGCTCCAGAGTGCAACGCCGATGGCAATGATACCCACACGGTGGCGCCGGTCGGCGAGCCGGCCGATCGGAAAGCCCATGAGCGTGTAGAAGATCGCGAACGCGAACCCGTGCAACAGGCTGACTTGCGTATCGGAGACGCCGATGTCCCGTTTGATCGGCTCAACCAGCAGGGTGAGGATGGAACGGTCTACGTAGGAAACAATGTAGGCGAACATGAGAACGGTCACGACGTACCATGCGTAGAGTTCGCGGGGATAGGACGGCGAGCGGCCATTGCGCACCTCAAGCTCATCGGAATGCCCAGCGCGAACCATGTCTCAACGGTCAAGTTGGTGTCGAGGCGGCGGCAGGGTGTGGTAGACGTTCATGCCGTACTCACGCTGGTGCGCAATCGGACGCGCCGCCGGCGCCATCGAGCGAATCCAGTCCGTAGACAGTCGCTGCCTCTTCGATTGTGATATAGCCGTTCCTGAGATCCGACAGGACAGCGTCGCGGGGACGATGACGCGGGTCGCCGAATCCGCCGCCATTGGCCGTTATGATGCGAACGATTTCGCCTCGTTCGAGCGCAAGGTTCGCTGCACTGCGCAATACATTCACGGAGCCGTCGGTGCGAACAAGTTCGAGGCGGTTGCAGGAACCCTCCTCGCCGCCCGCAACTCCCCAGGGAGGCGTAACCTGGCGCGTGTATTCGGCGGTCAACCATGCCTGCTTGCCGAGTATCCGATACCGCAGGTCGATCCCCCTGCCACCCCGGTGGAGACCGGCACCGCCCCCCTCTGCATTCAACGCGAGTCGCTCCACCTCGATCCCGTTGCGGGCTTCGTTTATCTCCACCGGACAATTGAACGTGTCTCCGTGGGACGCCGAGAACTGAGCGTTTTCGCCATCCTTCAACGCACCGCCGCCCCAACCTCCAACTTCCGGCTCGATGAAGGTGTGATCGGCGCCTTCCACATCCTCGCTGCGAATGAGCGTGGCGCAGATGGAGGAGAAGTGCCCTGCCGGCATCCGATCGGGCATGTGGGGCGCCAGGGCCTTGCAGATCAGGTCGCCGGCTCGGATCTTGTTCTCGTAGTAGAGACCCACCGCCGCCGGCGCGCGGGCGTGAAACAGCGTGCCGGGCGTCGTCAGCACCTTGAGCGGCCTGAAGCTGCCGGCATTGGCCCAGCGGTGTGGCGCCACAACGCCCTTGAACACGGCCTGTGCGCTGACCCTGGTGCTGCCTTCGGTGGAATTCACGGGTCCGGTATCCTGCGGAGGATTGTCCCTCAGGTCCACGATGAACGCGTCGTCCGTAATGGTGACGGCGACGCGGATCACGCGCCCGTCGTCCATCCGGTCGTCGGCTTCAAAGCGCCCCTTGGGCAGTGACTTTAAGCCATTGATCGAGACCTGTTCGCCGTAGCCGAGATAAAGGCGAATCGCCTCCTCCACCCGCTCGGCGCAGTACTTCCTGCAAAGGCCCTGCAACCGCCGTTCGCCGGCGCGAAGCGCGGAGATGCCGGCCCACAGGTCGCCGATGCACTGCTCCGGGAGACGGCTGTTGGCCCTGATGATGTCGAAGATCGAGTCCAGGGCGACTCCCTTGTCGAACAAGCGCACGTCGGGAAGTATCAGGCCTTCCTGAAACAGCTCTTCCGCTACCGGGGACAGCGAACCGGAAGCCATCCCGCCCAGGTCCAGCCAATGCCCCTTGCTGGCCGTCCATGCGACAAGGCGGCCGGCATGGAAAACCGGCATCGCCAGAGAAACGTCGTTGATGTGGCTGACGCCGCCGCTGTACGGATCGTTGGAGATAAAGATGTCGCCCGCGTGGATATCGTCGCGGAACTTGGCGATTATCGTCTTGACGGCCGGGTCGAGCATGCCGACGAAACTCGGAATACCGGCGCCGGCGCTGGCCAGCTCACCATCAGCGTCAGTGATGGCCACGCCGAAGTCGAGCACCTCGTAGATCACCGAGCTCATGGCGGCGCGGGCCATCGAAGCGAACATTTCATCCGTGACGGCGGTCAGCGCGAGCTGAATGATTTCCGACGTAAACGGATCCGGTGTCCGCGGGTCGAGCACCTCGGTGTCCAAAGCGTACGTCCTCAGTCCTGGATTCCCTGGGCGTCCGAAGGACCCGCCCGCCTTCCCCCGCCGGATCGGGCGCGGCCGCTCAGGTGCTCAGGCCGTACTCCGCCTGCGCCTGTTCCGGCGTGACGTAGCCGTTCAACACATCCTGCTCGACCGCGCTGCGGTCCCGCGCCGCCGGATCGCCGTAGCCGCCGCCGTTCGCGGTGGTGAGCCGAATGACCTCGCCCTTTTTCGCCCGCACCGTGGTGCACATGCCGTATCGGTCGACCTGACCGTCGGCGCGCAGGATCAGCGCGTAATTGGTGCTGCCCTCCGCACCCCCGGCCAGCCCCCACGGCCTGCTTTCGGTACGGCTGGCCGCATAGGTGAGAAAAGCCTCCTCCGACGTGACCCGGTAGTCGAGCACGACACCGCGGCCACCCCGGTACTCCCCGGCGCCGCCACCTTCCATGTTGAAGGCGTACTGCTCGACCTGCAGTCCGTATCGACTCTCGAACAATTCGACCGGGACGTTGAAAGTTTCGCCGTTGCCGCAGCAAAACTGCCCGTTGTCGCCGTCCAGACCCCGGGATGCGCCCCAGCCCCCGACCAGGGGTTCGCCCATGACAAAGAGGTCTCCGGTGTCGGGATGCAGGCCGGAAACGAACGTAGCGCCGACGCTGCGCTGGTGGCCGGCGGACAGGGACTGCGGCAGTACCGGCGCGAGCGCCTTCCACATCACATCGATGGCGGCGATCAGGGCTTCGTAGTAGAGCGAAACCGGCGCGGGCGAGCACGCCGAGATGAGCGTGCCTTCCGGGCAGATCACCTCAAGCGCCCGGAAGCAGCCGCCGTTGGCCGGCAGTTCCGGATTGGTCACGGCCTTGAAAAGGCACCTGGCCCCCGTGACCAGTCCCGTATAGGAACAGTTGATGGGTCCCGTGGCCTGCGGGGACGTATCAGAGAAGTCGGCGATCATCCGGTCGTCGGTCACCGTGACCTTGACGTGAATCCTGAAGGGACCGTTGCCAAGCCCGTCGTCTTCCACCACGTCCTCGGCCTCGAACACGCCTTTCGGCAGTTTCGCAAGCTCGACCAGCGTCATTCGCTCACCGTAGGCAAGCAGTTCCGCCATCGCGGCGAGCACGTCGTCGCGCCCGTACTTGGCGACGAGTTCGAGGATGCGCTGACCGCCCACCCGGGCCGCGGCCACGCCGGCGTGCATGTCGCCGATGGTCGAATCGGGCAAGCGCACATTGTCGCGGATGAGCTGTACGAGCGACTCGTTCAATCGGCCCCGTTCATAGAGCTTCAGGAACCGGAAGTGAAGCCCTTCCTGGTAGATTTCCGTCGCCTCGGTCGAAACGCTGCCCGGCTGAGTTCCACCCACCTCCGTCCAGTGCGCCTTGTTGACAGTAAAGGCGATCAGTTCATCTCCGCAAAACACCGGCAGCACGATGACCACGTCCGACAGGTGCGTGCCGCCGCCCTCGTAGGGCGTATTCGTGATGATCACATCACCCGGGGAAATGTCGCCGGCATCGGGATAGTGTTCCAGGGTGCTTTGCACCGCGGTATCGAGGGTGGCGAGGAACGCGGTCACGCCGTTGCCCTGGCCGAGCAGGTTGCCCCGCGCATCGGTCACCCCGACCGCGAAATCCGTTGTCTCGTAAATGATCGGACTCATCGAGGTTCGGATAACGGCGTTGAACATCTCCTGGCCGATCGCTACCAGCGAGTCCTTGATGATCTCAGTCGTAAATACATCGGTCGTCATGGTTCAGTTCTCCAGCGCGATGGCTACGTGGTAGTTGCCGTAGTTGTCGATGCTGACTTCGTGTCCGGGCGACAATACGAGCGTCACCGCCGGTTCCTGCACGACCGCCGGGCCCCGGAACGCCATGCCGGGTTCAAGCTTCAAGCCGTCGTATATGGCAGCCTTGTGGATGCCGTGGCGGTCGAAGTCCACGGTTCTTGAAGGCAGGGCGGTCTCCTCGAGCCGCCGGCCGGTCACCGGTTTGCTTGCGAGTTCGGGCTTTGGAACGGCGACCTTCGCGACAAGGTGGAAATTGACGATCTGCACACCCGTATCCAGTCGGTACGTAAACCGTTGCTCGTGGGCTTCGTGGAAGCGCGCCACGGCGTCGTCGGCGTCGAACGTGGCGCCCGTCCCCGCGAACGGCAACGCCACCTTCACCGTATGCTCCTGCCCCTGATACCGCATGTCGGCGAGGTGCTCGAACTGAACGTCGGCTTCGGGAAAACCGTCGATGACATAGTCATCGCGCGCCTGATCTGCCAACGACGCAAACGTGCCGCGGATCACCCGGGCATTGCCGGCATTCATGGACATCGACCGGGTCAGCAGGTAGTCCCTGCGCAGGTCCGTCAGCAACATGCCCCAAGCCGAGAATACGGCGGAGTTGACCGGAACGATGACCCGGGGCACCTTGAGTTCCTCCGCCAGGGCGACGGCATGCATCGCGCCGCCTCCGCCAAAGGCGATCAGCGCGAAGTCGCGCGGATCGTAGCCCTTGTTGGTGGACACGAGACGCAGCGCGTTGGTCATGTTGGCATTGGCGATCCTTATCACGCCCCGCGCCAGGGCTTGCCGGTTCATGTCAAGTCGCTCTTCAAGGGGCTCGAAGGCGGCGTTGATGGCTTCCCAGTGCGGTTTGACTTCGCCACCGACGAAGCTGGCCGGATCGATCCGGCCCAGCACGAGATTGGCGTCCGTGGTCGTGGGCTCCGAACCCCCTCTGCCATAGGCGGCAGGACCCGGAACCGCGCCCGCCGACTGGGGTCCCACGTGCAGCTTGGCGCCTTCGTCGACCCAGGCGATGGAACCGCCGCCATTGCCGATTTCCACGATTTCCGATACCGGTGTCTGTATCGGGTAGCCGGGATTCTTGCGATTGCGGCCGATGTAGTAATCCGTCCCTACCTTCACGTCCCCGTTCTCGATCAGTGCGCACTTGGCGGTGGTCCCGCCGATATCCAGAACGATGAGGTTTTCCTCGCCGATCACCTTGCCGAGATAGGCTGCGGCGAAAATACCGCTGGCGGGTCCCGATTCCACCATGGTGATGGGGTTGGCCTTGGCGGCCTGGACCGTGGCAATGCCGCCGTTGGACTGCATCATGTATGGATTGCCGGTAAACCCCCCGGCCGCAAGCTTCGTCTCGAGCGATTCGATGTAGCGGTTGGCGATGGGATGTACGTACGCGGCCAGCACGGTGGTGTTCGTGCGTTCGTATTCCCGCCATTCGCGGCTGATTTCATGGGAGGCGAGCACCGAAACCTGCGGCCAGAATTGCTTGATCCGGGCCACAACCTGCCGCTCGTTGTCGGGGTTGGCGTAGGCGTGCAGAAAGCATACGGCGATGGCTTCGACACCCTGGGACTGGAAGAACTCCATCATTTGCGCCAGCGGACCGAGGTCGACAGCCTTGAGCAACTCGCCCTTGTAATTGACTCGCTCGTCGAGTTCGGCTCTCAGGTATCGCTCGACGAACGGCTTGGGCTTTCGAAAATTGAAGTTGAAGAGATCCGGGCGATTGCCCCTCGCGATTTCCAGTACATCGCGAAACCCCCTGGTCGTGATCAATGCGGTCTTTACGCCCTTTTTCTCGGTGAGCGCGTTGATCACCACCGTGGTCCCGTGGGCGAAGAACGACAGGTCGGCCGGCGAAAGTGCGGCCTTCTCCATGGAGGCGATCACCCCCTGTTCGAAATGAGGAGGCGTCGTGTCGGTCTTCGCGGCACGCACGGGTCCGCAGTCGCCCGTGTCTGCGTCCACATCGTAGAAGACGAGATCCGTGAACGTGCCGCCTACATCGCTCGCCGCTCGGTACGTGGTCACCGCCTCGACCCTCAGAAGTTGTAGCGGTAGTCGAGGCGCCACACGCGGGGCGGGGCCGGATGGACAAACAACGGCGTGACGACTTCCGAGTTGTAGGTCAGGTCGGTCGCATTGTTGAGGTACGCCGATACCGACCAGTCGGCGCCTTCGAATCCCACGCGCAGATTGAGCAGGCCGAGCGAATCCCTGGGATACGTATTCTCCGGTGTCCAGAACTGCTCGCCGCGCCGCTCGTAATCGGCCCGTATGAAGAACTCCAGCCCTTCGCCCATATCGGTGCGTACCTGCGCACCGACATTGAAGGTGTCGTCAGGGACGTAGGGCAGATCGTTGCCTATGGTGCCCGGCCGCTCGGCATACGCGGTGATTTCGCTGTCCGTGGTGCCGTAGGCCGCGTAGAGGTCCAGATTGTCGCTGGCGCGCCAGACCGCTTCCAGCTCAATGCCGCTCAACTCGGCCTCGTCAATGTCCTCGAACACCTGGACGAAGGCCTGCCCGTCAAAGGGAAAGTACTGCGTGTTTTCCACTGCGGAATCGAACCAGGCGGCATTGAGCCGCAGCGCCCCGAAGTCGGCCTTCACGCCCAGTTCGAAGGCGCTGTTTTCTTCCTGGTCGATGATGTCCTTGGAAAGGCTGATGGCGCTGATGCCGGGATAGTTGTATTGGCCCGCCCGATACCCGATGCCCCAGCTTCCGTACAGGTTGACGTTGCCCGAAACCGCGTAACCAAGCGTGATCTTGGGTTGAAACTTGCTGAAGGTCGTGACGTTCTTGTCGGTGGTCGGACGCGTGTGCGCCAGCAGCTCGCCGAACGTCGCGTAGCTGCCGCAATTGGCGCCGGGCACGTCCGTTTCCAGACCCGTGCACGCGGCTGCGCCATAGGGCTGGTTGGCGCCGGCGACCTGCTGGGTGTACACCCTACCCGCGGTGTTGTACGGGTTGACGTTCTGCTCGCGGGTTTCCTCGTCCTGGCGGGCGGCCAGCGAGAGCGTAAACGCGTCGGTGACATCGAAATCCACGCTCGCGAACAGGGCATAGGCGTAACTGTCCTCAAGGAACGACAGGAAAGCGCCGGGATCGGTACCGGTCGGGTTGGTGCTGTTCTCGAACTCCGGGACGGTCGTCGCACGCTTGATGCCCAGCCCCCGGTCGATCCCGGTGGCGGTGGTGCGCAGGCGTTCCCAGGACAGGTAATAGGCGCCTGCCTGCCAGTGGACGCGATCGCCGACATCGGACGCAAATCGCAACTCCTGGCTCCAGCCCTCGACATTCACGAAGGAATGCTGAGTGCCGTCAAGATACGAGAGATACGGTGCCCGATCGGCGACGGAGGATGTCTGCAACTCGTCGTAGGTCGTCACGGACCTGAAGTTGCCCGTTCCCACGTCGGCGTCGAACTTCAGCGAAACGCTTGCGGTATCGCGGTAACCCCGGTCCGGATTGTTGGCGACGTAGGGCAGGTCCACGAGGTTGGACCCCTCCTCATTAACCTGACCGGCCGTGACGCCAAGTTCCGCACCGGTGCCCAGAAAGATCCCGAAGTGTTCGAACATGGCCGCACCCGGCCAGTGGAACCCGATGCCCTTGCCTTCATGCTTGGACATCTGAGCCTTGAGATCCACGAGCAGATCCTGCGAAGGCGTCCAGCTCAGGCGGCCGCGAACCGTTCGGTCGCTGAACGGATCGACTTCATCGGTGAGCGTCACGTTCTGGAAGTAACCGTCACGCTCCAATACGCGCCCGGACAGGCGGAAAGCAAGGTCGTCGGTAATCGGTCCGCTGTAGGATCCCTCGATTCCGACCTCATCCGCCCTTCCGTAGCTCATCTTCACGTAGCCTTCCGGATCGTTGCTCGGCGCGTTGGTCGTGACGATGATTGCGCCGTTGGTGGCATTGCGACCGTAGAGCGCTCCCTGGGGTCCCTTGACCACCTCGATCTGGCGAACGTCGAATATCTGGCTGATGAATTGCCGGGCGTTGACGATGAGCACGTCATCCACAACCACCGCCACGGGCAGTTCGCCGTTGCGGACCCGGCTGAGTCCCCTCACGGTCAGAAAGGAGGTCCCCATGGTCTGGGACTCTGCAAGCGTCACGTTGGGCGTGAGCTGAATGAAGTCGGCCGTCTGAGTGATGCCGGCATCCTCGATTTGTTCGGCGGTGAACGCGTTGACCGTAATCGGGGCATCCTGGATGGTCTCTTCGACCCGCCGGGCCGTTACCACGATCTCTTCCAGCGTGGTCTGGGCATGTGCTTCGAAAACGGATGTCAGGACGAAGGCAAAACAAACAAATTTCAGTCGGAAGTCGTTCATTGGCACGTTTCCTTGTTGGTCGGCGACAGGCGCCACTTGTACCAATCGATTGTCTTTGCCATTGCTGTACGAAATAACCGCGCGAATGGGTAGCCCGGCTTCCATTCTTGCAGGCGCCCACGACGTACGTACCTACCCGTTCGGGTGGTTGAACAGTGGGTTGCGTTCGGTCTCCCCTGTCGAATCGGGGCTCATCGTTTCGCCCATGCGATGGGATAACCGGCACCATGGTCGCGGCTGTCGCTTATGATCGAAGGCAATGAAAACCATTGATGATCAACACGTCGTCGACTGTCTCGACTATCGAACCCTGATCGAGGCGCTCCGAGCGGGGTTCGCGTGCCGGAATTCACAACCAATTCAGATGAGGCAGGAAACCGGGACTGACGCGGATAGCAAGGTGCTGCTGGTCAAGGCCGCATGGGATGGGGAAGTGACGGTTGTGAAGGCGGTCACGCTCAATGCGAACAACAGGCAATCGGAAGTCCCTTACATTCAGGGTCTGGTTGCAATCTTTGACAAGGCGAGCGGGACGCCGCTTGGGGTTGTTGACGCGAAGCAGGTTACGTTTCGGCGTACGGCGGCGGCATCGGCGCTGGCGGCGGATTATCTGGCGCGTGCGAACGCCGAAGTCATGACCCTGATCGGCACAGGCTTGCTGGCCCCGCACATGGCGCTTGCGCATGTCGCAATCCGACCCATACGTCGAGTCAACGTCTTCGGCCGAAGCCTGGAAAAGGCTGAGGCGACTGCCGGGACAATCAGTCGCTCGGCTCCTGCAATACAGGTACGTGCGGTAAGGGACCTGCCCGAAGCGGTCCGCGAAGCGGATATCGTTTCCACGGCAACGTCCAGCAAGTCACCCGTCCTGCACGGCGCCTGGATTTCAGCAGGCACGCACGTCGACCTGGTGGGCGCGTTCACGCCCGATGCAAGGGAGGCCGACGACGAGACTATGGCCGGGGCGCGCGTTTTTCTGGACGACCGAAATACGACTGTGGAGGAAGCAGGAGACGTCGCCTTGCCGATTGCGAGCGGGACGATTACCGCCAAAGACATAGTCGGCGACCTTTGGGATCTCTGCGGCGGTCAGGTGGCAGGCCGCACGGCCGACCGCGAGGTTACGGTATTCAAGTCCGTTGGCACGGCACTGGCAGATCTGGTTGCCGCAAGGCTGATTGTTGGACTGTGCTAGTGTCGCGTCATCTGCTCGACTGCGACGAAGGGGCGCTCAATGAGCGGCGCTTTACGGGGGACGCCATGAGATTCACGAAAACTCTTGCCGCGAGCTTCTTGTTCGCCGCGCCGGCTGTCGGTCATCACAGCGATGCGGGTCTCGACATGGAATCGGTGGTCACGTTCGAGGGTATTGTGACGGAATTCGCCTGGCGCAATCCGCATGTCTACACCACCGTCGAGACGACCAACGAGAGCGGCGAACGGGTCGAGTGGGCGCTGCAAATGGGTTCGGCGCTGGTCATGGCTCGCAGGGGCTGGTCGCGCGACGCCTTGGCGGTCGGCGATCGCGTGACGGTTCACGCCCACCCCTCCGTGGACGGCCGGCCGTACGGCATATTGGACTCGATCGAGAAAGAGGGAGGCATCACCCTCTCCACCGCGCCCGCGCCGCCTGAAGTCACTGCCGTTGCCTCCAGCCTGGCAGGCATCTGGCTGGCTGACGGTTCGCAGCTTGCCAGCTACCCGGGCGGGTACGACGGTTTCTTCACGGCTAACCTCGTACTCACTGAAGCGGGCAGAGCCGCCCGGGACGAGTACGATCCAATGTCCGCCGACAATCCCGAATCGACCTGCGTCGGACGCCCGACGCCGGGGATGATCGTCTCCAGCGGTCTCTACCCGCTGGAAATCCGGATCGGCGAGGACGAGGAAATCATCGAAATCCGCACCGAGTACTGGGACGAGCGGCGCACGGTGCACATGGACGGGCGGCCCCATCCGCCGATGGAAGAGCGCTTCGATTCCGGTTATTCGATCGGATGGTGGGAGGACGATACGCTGGTGGTCGATGTCCGGAATTTCTCCGATCATCGCTCTCCATACCAGATCGGCGTTCCCTCAGGAGGTCAGAAGCGCGTCGTGGAGAGATACCGCCTGCTCGAGGACGGCACCCGAATCTCGCTGGAATTCACGTTGGAAGATCCCGAATACCTGGCGGAACCCATGAGCGCCACCTGGGAACTGATCTATTCGCCGCACCTCGAACTCACGACTTTCGATTGCGATCCGGACGCTACGAGGCGCTTTCTGCCTGACTAGTCTGTGCGTCAACCCACCCAAAGTTGTTGACAGGCAAGTCTGACAAATCGTTTCATTTTCCGTGAAACGATTTCTTTACGAATCCGAAAATCTTCTATAAATTAGTCATATAATCGTTTCATAGCGTTGACGGATTCGTTTCATGCCGCTCACCGACCAAGCACTACTGGAATACATCGCAGCCCATCCCGGTGCCGGGCGGGAGGATGTGCGGCGCAACGTCGCCCCTGAGGTCAGTTCGCCTACGGTCTGGCGCGCGTTGAAGCGGCTGGTGGATGCAGGCCGGCTTGAGGTTTTCGGCAAGGGACGGGCCACGGGTTACAGCCTGGCGGGTTCAGCCGTGGTGCGGGCACATCTGCAAACACCGTACAACCGGCGGCGACTCGCCGTCTACAGGAAGAAATTTGTCGATCGTTATGTCCCGAACAAGAGCTTCTATCTTGGCAGGGACGACCGGCAACGCCTGCATGAGGTCGGTCGGCCGATGCCGCCTGAGCGGCAGGCCGGCGCCTTTGCCCGGCGCATCCTTGAACGCCTTCTGGTCGATCTGTCCTGGGCGTCTTCGCGCATGGAGGGGAATACCTACGACATCCTGCAAACCGAGCGGCTGATCCGCTTCGGGGAGGAAGCCGCCGGCAAGGACCGCAAGGAAGCGGTCATGATCCTCAATCACAAGGAGGCGATCCAATTCGTTGTGGATCATCTCGCCGAGATTTCGATCAACCGGTTGGACCTGTTCGGCATTCACGCCTTGCTGGCGGACGGATTGCTTGTGGATCCCGCCATGGCGGGCCGGCTGCGGCGCATGCCGGTCGGCATTTCCTCTTCGAGTTACCTGCCGCTGGACGATCGCTTTGCGATCGAGGAGGAATTTGGCGCACTAGTCGAGAAGGCGGCGGCGATCACTGACCCCTTCGAGCAGTCTTTCTTCCTCCTCGTTCACATTCCGTACTTGCAGGCATTCGAAGACATCAACAAACGCACGTCACGCATCGCCTCCAACATCCCGCTCCTGAAGGCCGATCTTGCGCCAATGTCCTTTCTCACCATGGATGACGGCGCCTATATCGACGGCCTGATCGGTATATACGAGCTCAACAATATCTCACTCCTGCGCGAGGTCTATGTCGACGCCTATCTCGCCTCCGCCGAGAACTACAGGGTGCTGCGCGCGGAGCTGGAGTCGCCCGAAAAGGCGGCGCTCGTGTATCGGGACTTCGTGCGCGGGGCCGTCCGGCGCAGCGTGCTCGAATGGAAGGACTTCCGGCCGGATGACACCAGCACAATGGCGGCCGACGCAGGTATCCCCGAAGCCGACCGCGAGCAGGTCGTCAATTATGTCGGCAATGAGTTGCGCGGACTGCACGAGGGCAACGCAATCCGATACAGGCTGCGGCCCGAACATCTTTGTTTCATGCTTGACCAACATGAAACCAAAGGGTAACTTTCTTGTATGGAACCAGCGGGTTGGAAAAATGAGTCATAGCGCAGTAATCAAGACGATCGGTGACCTTCGGGACCGAGGAAAGCTGTCAGGCGTGGACGTGGCAAATGTTGCACGCGTTTCCAAGGCAACCGTGTCTCGTTGGTCCAACGGTTCGGCAGCTCCGCACCCCAAGACGCAGTTGATCCTGTCGGATCTCAGGTACGTGGTGGACCGATTGTCCGACTTCTATAGCGCCGATGAAATCCGACTGTGGCTTCTTGCGCGCAATGATCTCCTGGGGGGCAAGACGGCGATTGAGCTGATTCGCGAAGACCGGACCGACGAAGTCCTCCAGGCAATCGAACGGCTGGATTCTCTGGCGTACGTGTAGCCTCTCCAACGGCGGCTGAACGGTGGATTGGCTCGATCCGGAACTGCTTGCCTTTCTGGATGCCCTGGAAGGTCAGCCCTTTTCGGGAGACGTTTGGCGGGTTACCTGGGCGACGCGGAATCCGCTGACCGTTAGCTCGGGTGGCGGTCGATGGTCGCCGGAAGGGCGATTCGACGTGATGTACACGAGCCTTCAACAGGATGGAGCGCTGGCGGAAGCGTACCACCACCTTTCGCGGGCACCCGTCATGTCATCGTCGCACATGTTGCTCAACAGGATATCCGTCTCGCTCGACTACGTTCTGAAACTGGATGCAGACCGGCTGATGGCCCTAGGAATGCAAGACCCGCGAGCATCTCGCCCCAGGGACAATCCGGGACCGCAAATCGGCGAGGCAACCTTCATGCTCGACTATCAGGGATTGATCGTGCCGAGCGCTCGATGGGATTGCTACAACCTGATGGTATTCCTCGACCAACGATCTTTCGATATGGACAAGCATCTGTCGTTCAACAAGGCTACCGACGTGAATTGGCCTGCCTGGAGGGAACAGACAGGCCAGCATTGATTGCCGGATGGCGCTTATGCACGTTGGAACGATTGTTGCGTCCCCGGTAGTGGTATCGGAAGCATTCTGTTAGTTTTTCCGCACCCAAAACAGGCAGACCACCTCCCCCATGCTCTACCGTTCGCTCGTTCGATTCATGAGTCTGGTTGCACGTACGTTTTACAGGCGGATCGAGGTGGTGGGCCTGGAGAATGTCCCGGTGAACGGTGCCGTGATTCTTGCCGGGAATCACCCCAACGCGTTGATCGACGGGCTGCTGCTGATGTGCCATGCGGGCCGCACGCCGGTGCACTTTCTCGGCAATGCAAAACTCTGGAGAATCCCTCTGCTCGCCCGGCTGCTGGATGCCCTCGGCGCCGTGCCCGTGATGCGCCGCGAGGACCACGGCGCCAACGCGGATAATCGGCAAGCCTTCGATCGCGTTGATGACGTCCTGGCGCACGGAGGCTGCGTGGCGATTTTCCCGGAGGGTATCAGCCACACCGACAGCCAGCTTTCGCGGCTCAAGACCGGCACGGCCAGAATGGCCTTGCGCGCCGCCGCACGCCGGGAGGCCGAGGTTGCAATCGTTCCCTTCGGCCTGACCTATCTGGAGCGTCACCGATTCCGAAGCCAGGTCCTGCTGCACTTCGGAACGCCGATGCATATGGACGAAAGGCGTCTGGCGGCTTACGGGAACGACAAGGTAGGCGCGGTGCGACTGCTCACCGAGAAACTGCGGGAACGACTTGCCCGCGTCACGCTGAACGCACCGGACTGGGCCACGCTGCGGTTTATTCACGCCGCGCGGCGTCTGTACAAGCCGATGGCGGCCAGACTCACGCCTTCGATCTACGTCGACCTCAGCCGCCGCTTCGTTGAGCACTACACGCGGTTCGCCGGAGAGCCGGACATTCAGCGGCTGCGCGCGGAGATCGAGGCCTACCAGACCCGGTTGGAACTCCTGGGATTGAAGGACCATCAGCTCGTCCACCCTGTCAGTGCGGGCATCGCCATGACGAGAATCATCTGGCGCTCTGCCCTGGTGATCCTGCTTTTGCCGTTCGCGCTGCCGGGGGCGATCGTCGTACTGCCGATCGCCTGGCTCGCCACGACGGTAAGCTCGTGGTACAGCTACGACGTGGACGACATCGCCACCCTGAAAGTCACGACGGCGGTACCGATTCTGCTGGCCGCCTATACGCTCGTGACGGTCTGGGTCGGGTTGGCTTTCGGATGGGTCTGGGCGATTCTGGCGGTGCTCCTGGTCCCGGTCAGTCTGTTCGCAACGCTGTTCGTGCTGGAAAAGCAGGCCCAGCTACTGGTCTCGATACGCAGTGTCTTTCGGCTCGCATGGCTTCGTGCCGATATCGAAGCGCTGGCCGACGAGAGGACGGAACTGGTGAACGCAGTACGAACCGCCGTCGACCGCTACGCAGACCCCCGCATCCGGCGCATTTTCGACGCGTCGGATTTCGGCTCTCTGTAGACTGTACCTGGTTTGAAAGCGGCCTATACATTCAGACAAGGGACTGCGCGCCAGGAGACCCTTCGGTCGGTAGCCAGGTCGACGGCTACAACCAATCCCTTGAAGCCGCACACACTCGGGCCGGATCCGAGTGTGTGCGGATCAAGTAGAACGGGACCTACCGGGATTGCCTGTAGATTCGCTCGAATCTTCGTTCGGAAATTCTCCAACCCTCATCCGTTCGCTCGTAATTGTCGAAGTACTTTCCCTGCGTCACGAAGCCGGCTATTTCAACAGGGTCGCCTTCGGCGTGATCCTCCCCCGGAATCGCGCCATAGACTGTCGCGTAATGAATCCCCGTGGCGTTGTTCTCGTCGATAACCGTGATCTCGCTCGTGGACATCATGTGCATGCCGATGCTTTCCTGATTCGCGCCCTCGACGCGCGCCTGCAGTACGTCACGCCCGGAATACGGTTGACCGCCGATGATCAGCGTGCCGTTTTCGGTAAACGTATTGGCGTAAGCGACCGCATCGAGATTGTCTCGAGACATTGCATACCTGTCCACGAGTTGCTTGATCTCTGCCTTGATCATCCACTCGTCCTGTTCGCTCAAATCCGCTGCCTGAGCGCCTGACAGCGCAAACAGCAGTCCCGGTATCACCCAGCTCATACGTCTGATCGAATTCATTTCGATTTCCTCCAGTTAGCGTTATCGAATAAAACGACCCGCCGCTTCCGGGTCGCAGTTGTGACGGAACATTTCCTCGTGGGGCGAGTAAACCAGTTCTCTGCTGTGTACGAGCGGTTCTGCGATGTACTCGGGATCTTCCAGCATGAACTCTGCCGCCATGCGCGAGCCGTTCTCGATCAGCCGGTAACGCTCGATGACGTGCTTCTGCGGCCCCGAGGGAACGCCGATCTGGTACGGGGAGCGATGATCTGTGAAGTTCGCCGTGTCGATGATGAGGGTGTCGTCTTCCCACCAGCCGATCGAGTGGCCCGTGGCAAAGCGCTCGTCGGCGCCGGGATGCTCTCGGCCATCCAGATAGATTGTTCGCTCTTCGTCGAAGTATTCGGACCGGATGAACAGAATCTCGCGGTCTTCGTCGAGCTCGAATTCCAGCAGGTAACCCGCGCTGGAGACGAACGCAGACGGTGTGGGACGGCCGATGCAGGTCGACTCGGGGTTCTCGGCGGACAGCGGGTCGTACGCAGCCTGGGCCGCCAGGCCCCGTTCGGTCAAATTGAGCTGGGCGTGGAAGAAACCGTCGAACCCGCCCGGATAGGAAATGAGCATGGATCGGTCCGCCCGCCACTTGCCCGTCAGGCTCGTGGCCGCTGCGTTGGCCGGTCCATCCGGCGCTCCGGCGGCGGGCGTCAGCCCCAGCCCACCCTCTTTCTCGATGGACTCCAGCAATCCGTAAGGCCGGCCATCCTCTGCGGGGTGGAGACGAACCGCGACCTGATCGCCGGCCGTGAGCGTGTCCGCCCTCCAGCCTCGGCGCGACAGCCCGTTGACGCCGCCCAATTGCAGAGTCCACTCCAAGTTCTGGCCGTTTGCGGACGTGGTTTCCACGAGGACGTACGCATGCGGATTCCGGAAGGCGAACTCGGTAACGGACCCTTCGATCGCGACGATGGAATCCACATCCATGCCCGCATCGCTGTGATGGCCGGCAACGGGCATCGCCGCCAGGCAAACCGCCGCAAGTAACGCGAATCGTCTCATTGCCGATCTCCTCTGCGGGGGACTTCAATCAAGATTGACCCTCACTCTGGAATGGTCCGGCTGCAGGTCATAGCGAATTCGCCTGCCTTCTTCATCCAGAATCGTCAGGGATTGCTGAAATACGCCCTGTGGCGGAGTTTCCGCCGTGACGGTTGCCTCCAGAATGTAGAGCCGGTCTGCGTGCCTGTAGATGCCGGCGTAGGTGCGGGTCTGGTAGGGGTTCGTGAGGAAGAGCTGATGGCCTCCGATGAAGTCGACGTGGTGCCAGGCATCGTACGTCACTTCGCCTTCGCGCAGTCGAAACTGCTGCGCGGCATAGGCGATCGCGCCCATCTGCGTGTAAAGCCAGAAATTGCCGGCTCCGGAAACATTGATCTCGTCCGCCAGTCGCTCATAGACGTTCCTGGCATCGGAGAAGTCCACCACGGTCACCGAGTAGTAGTTGTCGCCATCGTATGACTCATAGATTGTCGCGGGGAATGTGCCGCCGTATTCGGAAAGATAAGGCGCCTCGCTGATCTCGGGCTCGCTCGGGAAGTTGGCTGAAAAGAGCTGATCCGGATAGGCGAGATTGGTCCAGCCGGAGGCACCGTCAACGGCGGGATTCGACGCTCTTATCTCAATGTCGGTGATGAAGCAGCCATTATCGCCGTCACGCGTCGGGGTGCAGACCACGGAAAGGTGGTCTCCCTCTGCGATGGCATCCCATCCCGCCCTGCTGAAACTGCCGGTTCCCCCGCCTTCCAGCGCCCAGCGCTCCGTTTCGCCGTTCTCGCCTTCTACGTCCATGAAGACCCACACATGCGGATTGGCGAAATGGAACTCCGTCACGACGCCCTGAAACTGAATTTCGCGGCCAATTTCGTAGTTGCCGTGGGAATGATGTGCGAGCGTGGCGTTTGCAAAAGCAAGAACTCCCGCAATTGCCGCAATTTCAATTGTTTTCGTCATCTCAGCCTCCCTGAGGTGGTCCAAGGCGGAGGATTCTTGAGCCGCTGGCGTGTTCGATCAGCAGGAGTAGGTCGCCTTCCGAGTCGACGGCCACATCCCGAATTCGGCCGATCCCGTCCACGAGCATCTCCTGGTCAACCGAACCGTCGTCGCCGATCGAGAAGCGAAACAGTGCGTTGGCCTTCAGCGATCCCGCGATCAGGTCGCCTTCCCAGCCAGGAAATACGTCTCCCCGATAGACAACAACGGCTGAAAGCGCAGGTGACGGGATCAGGTCCACCACAGCCGATTGCATCCCGCTCCCGTCGAATTCGACCTCGAACAGGTCCACTATCGACGACCCATCATAATGCACGCCGCTTGTCAGCAGCGGCCACCCGTAGTTTCCGCCCCCTTCGATCAGGTTGATCTCGTCGCCGCCACGGGCGCCGTGTTCGGTGCTCCAGAGCCTGTCGGTTACCGGGTCGTACTCCAATCCCTGGGGAACGCGATGCCCGAGTGTCCAGATCGACTCGATGGCGCCTTCAATGCCGACGAACGGGTTGTCCGGCGGAATGCTCCCGTCTTCGGAAACGCGGAATATCTTTCCCCACGGCCTGCCCAGGTCCTGGATTCCAAGATCATAGAAGCCGTTCTTCGCACCGACCGAGAAATAGACATGGCCATCGCGGTCCAGGGTGATTCGTCCACCCAACGAAAGATCGGTGCCCGGTGTGTAATGTTCGTAGGCGCTGCTCCAGATCGTCTCTTCGTCTATCCACGCGCCATCGCGGATTCGGCCGCGGACGATGCGGGTCATGGAGACCGGGACGTTTCTCTCGCGGCTGATCTCGTTGCAGTCTTCGCAACGATCACCGTAGTAGAGGTAGATCCAGCCGTTCTCCCCGTAGTCCGGATGGAGCGCGGCCTCGTGCATCCAGCCCATTCCCCGATCCAGTGCACGGGGGCCATCGGGAATCGTGCTGTCGCCGTAGACCCTCGGCGTGCCGGAAACCACCTCGGATTGATGTCCGTCGGCCGAGATGAAGCTCAGGCCGCGTTTCTTCTCTGTCAGCAGCAGCCGGCCGTCGGGAAGTGGCGTGATCGAATACGGCAGAGGCGCCAGATCCTCGATGAGCGGTACCAGAACGAAGTCATGGTGCTCGCTGTTCTGAACTCCACCCGGTATCCCGATCTGCGCCCGCACACCGTAGTGATCGTAGGTGTAGCCCTGGCGCTGCTCGAGAATGTAGATGGCCAGGCTCTGAATCTGATCCGGCTCCAGAACACCCCCGTAGGCGGGCATTTCCGCCTCGGGATTGCCGACGCGAATACTCGTCTGCAGCGCCTCGGTCGAAGCACCACCCGGGAGTTCCGCGCCGACCAGCGGAGTACCGAGCGCTGTACCCTCCAACGCGGCGCCATGACAGGCGGAACAGACTTCCTGGTACAGGTCACCCACGGCACCGTATCTCGGCTGCGCGAGCGCCGAAGTAACGGGCATCGAAGAAGCCGCTACGATGGCGGTCAGAAAACTACGGAGTCCCCTGTTCGTCATTGACAACAATGCGCTCTCCGTTCGACATGCGCATCAAGCACGCTGGCGTTCCCAATATTGCCTTCCCAACCGTCTTGTAGACAAATGACTCTGTCGCGCGGCTTCCAATTGCCGGGCCGGCAGGGCACCATCGTACAAACGGCAGGAGAGGATTCATCCATGCGCGCGAAACCTGGCCTCGCACCCCTTGCGCTGCTTTTCTTCCTTGCCGGGCCCAGTCCGGCCCAGGATATGGACGAGTTGATGAGAATCAACGCCATCGTGACCGCCTGCGAGCGTCTGGAGCATGACTACGCCATCTACCGGGACCGCGGCGATGCAGAGGCCTTCGCCAATCTTTTCACAGAGGACGGCGAATGGGGCCGGCCCACCACCGTCCTCAAGGGCCGCGAGGCAATCCGGGAATACATCGAGTCAAGTGCCGGGGGGCCTCCGGAAGTGCACCTGCAACTGCAGACGACGATCCAGATTACCCCGGTCGACGAAACAACGGCCACCGGGATCAGCTACGCTCTCGTGCTTGAGGCGCCGATCCCCGAAGATGGCCTGCCCGCCACCGTCGTCGGGTTCCAGGTGGCATCGGAGTCCCGCAGCACGTACAGGCTGACGGATGAGGGCTGGAAGATCGCCACTCGCGAGTACACCACCCTCTTTGTCGATCCGGAGTAACGGATGGGCATGAAGAACCTTACAGTGACAGCGGTTTCGGCAGTTCTGCTGGCGAGCGCTTCGACCGCATTCGCCGACCTCGACGAAGCGACTGCGGACGCCATCATCACCGCATGCGAACGGCTGATGGCCGACTACGCGGTCTACCGGGACCGTCTCGACGCCGACGGCTGGGCCGATACCTTCATTGAGGACGCCGTCCTGGTGCTTGGATCGGGCACTTATGAGGGAAGGGACGCGATTCTGGAAAATCTCGCCTCGCGCCCGACGCCGGCGGTGGCACACCTGATCATGTTGACGTCGGTGAAGATCACGCCGATCGACGAGACCAGCGCCACCGGTACCAGCTACGCCATCATCCTGAACGGTGATCGGCCCGTAGGGCCCGGCGATCCGCCCATCCAGATGGAGGGAATTACCTCCGTGAACGTATACCACACGGAATTTGCCCTGACGGCCGACGGGTGGAGAATATCCCGGATGGAACTCGAGCCTGTGTTCAGAGGGCCGGGACTGGCCTGATCCAGCCCGGCGAATCGGTAGACGCAATGGAGGAACAGAGAATGAATAGAAGCAGGGGATTCCTTTTTCTCGCTACCAGCACGCTTGTGTGCTCCCACGTGCTGGCTCATCACGCGTTCGTGGAGTTCGACCGGAGTCAGGTTGTCGAAGTCGAGGGCGAAGTGGTCAGTGTCCTGTGGGCCAATCCTCACATTCGCTTCTCGATACGATCCACCGGCGAAAGCGGTACGGAAACGGTCTGGAGTGTCGAAGGGTCGTCGCTCAGCATCATGAGCCGGATCGGCATCACCGAGGATGTCATCACCCCGGGCGAGTTCGTCAGGGTGGCCGGCTCGCCGGCCAGGAACGGCGACCCGCGCATGACCGTCAGCAACGCGCTCGTTTCGGGCCAGGAATTTGTCCTTGGATCCCGCGCCGCTCCACGCTGGGAACAAACAGCGGTGGGTACGGATCACAACTTGATGGCAGGAGGGACCGTCTCGGATGACACCACGATTTTCCGTGTCTGGAGCACCGACGGCGACGACCCGCACAGCAATACACCGGGCTTCTGGCCGGATGACTATCCACTGACGGAAGCTGCTCGAGTTTCCCGGTCCCAGTGGGTGCCCATTGTCGGCTCCGAGTGCGAGACCAAGGGAATGCCGACGATCATGGAGCAGCCGTATCCGATTCAGTTTGCTCAGGAGGGCACCGACATCGTTCTGCGGATGGAGGAATACGACACGGTTCGAACGATTCGCATGGACGACACGGAAGCGGCCGAAACGCCTTCAAGGTCACTCCTGGGATACTCGAAGGGACACTGGGAGGACTCCACGCTGGTCGTCGAAACGTCGGCTATCGACTGGGCCTACTTCGACAAGGAAGGCATCCCGCAGGGGGACGCCATGAGCATCGTCGAGCAATTCACGCCCAGCGGGGACGGCAGCCGACTCGAATACGCGATGACGGTCACGGACGCCGAAGTTTTCACCGAGCCTGTCACGCTGGAGCGACACTGGGTCTGGCGACCCGGCGAAGAAATCAGACCGTATGACTGTACGTGGGGAGAAGGCTAGGATAGAGCTGCCAGGCGCGATCAGGCAGGAATGGCACGCTAACAGCGAAAAACGGAACAAGAGGGAGAATCATGGCCACGAGACGCAAATTTCTGAAGAACAGTCTGACGGCAGGTGCTTACATTGGCCTGGGCCTGCCCGGCGTACGCCTGGCCTCCGCGCAGGACGCCACGGATGAGGAGGCGCGCAACAAGGCCGTTGTCAGGCGCTTCAAGGAATCCCAGGGAACCGACGAGTACGAGCAGGTGCTTGCCGAGGTGATGTCACCGGACTTCCAAAGGCTTCGAGGCGGATTCGAGAACCTGGCGGCGAATGCGGCCGGGTCTGAACTGGCGGAAGCGGCACAGCCTGTGCGAACGGCATTTCCCGATCGCACGGATACGATCGACCTGATGATCGCGGACGGCGACAGGGTGGGCATGCGGTTCCGCGTCCAGGGAACGCACGAAGGCAATTTCTTCGGCATTCCGGCGACCGGAAAGACCATCGACATTACGGAAGTCGGGGCCTTCAGGCTCGAGGATGGAAAGATCGTCGAAGCCTGGTTCATGGCGGACGAGGTGGAACTGCTCAAGCAACTGGGCGTGGGACTGCCCGCGCGGCAGGATGGCCAGCGAATCGTACCGGTTCCGGCCAGGCAGTCGCGCCCCGGCCAGGCCACTCTGGAGGAAATCCTGGCGGCACCGGTGGATTCGCAGACCTACCGCAACAAGGTGGTGGTGTCGGCCTACAAATCGGAATTTCCTCCTCCGGGGGTCTTGCCCGATCGGCCCGGTCGGCCCTACGACGTGTATTTGCGCGGCGGTTTCAAGCACTTCGTCGACTACGGGAATGCGAACGGCCTGAGCGATCAGGGCATCGGACAGGCGTTTCCGGATCGCCAGGACAAGGTCGATTTCGTGCTCGCCGAGGGCGACACCGTCTGGATCCAGTTCAGGCTGAGCGGCACGCACGGGCGCAGTCTGTTCGGTATTCCGCCTACCAATCGCCATATCGAGGCCGCGGAGGTGGGCATCATGACGTTCGACGGCGCCCGCTGGGACACGGGCTGGTTCTTCGGAGACGACCTGGGGATGGCGCTACAGCTCGGCGTTCCGGACCTCTTCACGTCGTAGCTGACCCGGGCAAGGGTTCGAACCGAAGGACCGCATCAGGGGAGACTGACGCGGTCAGAGGCGATATTCGCAGGAGCACCTGGATGAAGACTGAAAGAACTCTCTTGGCAACTGCTCTGCTGCTGATGGCAAATCACGCGGCAGCACACCACAACTGGTCGGCGCTCTACGACGTGGAGTCCGATATTGAAATCGAAGGCGTGATCAACTCGATTCAGTGGAGAAACCCGCACGTTCGGGTCAGCTTCACCGTCAACGAGGGCACCGCAGAGGAAATGGTCTATACCACGGAGAGCAACTCGGTCTCCTCTCTCACCCGAATGAATGTGACCGAAGACGTACTCGCCGTCGGCACCCGGGTGCGCGTGGCGGGTTACCGGTCACGCAGCCGCGATGACGACATTTTCATGAATCACCTGCTGTTGCCGGACAACCGCGAAGTCATCTTCCTGCGCACGGCCGAGCCCCGCTGGCCGGACGCCACCCGCATCGGCAACACCGACCGGTTGCATGGTCGGGTGGTTGAAGAGGATTTTGCCAAGCGGCCAACCTCGATCTTTGCGGTCTGGAACACGGTTTACGGTGCTCAAGGCAGCCATCAGGCTCTGCGATTCCCGGGGGGAGAGTACACGATCGATTACGGGACGGAGCGGGGTACGGGCGGCTGCGCCTCCAAGGATGTGTGGGCACAGATGGGGGCGCCGTACCCCATCCAGCTCATCGACAATGGCGACACGGTCATCATCCACGCAGAAGAATTCGACACCATACGCGAAGTTCACATGGGCATCGATCACGACGACCCGGGCACCCATACGAACAACCTCGGTTATTCGACCGGTCGCATGGTTGGCGGCAGGCTCATGGTGACCACCACGTTCGAAGGCAGCGACTCGCCAATCCAGCTTTACGAAACGTTTCAGCTCAGCGCGGACCACAGCCGACTGCTCTACACCTCCACTCTGGTCGACCCGACTTCGAACAACGCACCGACGGTAGCCAGCAAGTGGTGGGAGTACCAGCCCGGCGCCTTCGTGCAACCGTTCGACTGCAGTCCGTAGCTCGAACTTGAGCTGACGCGAATGGCAGCAGAATTCACGCTGCCGCCCGGGTGCATCGCGACTCCGTGAAGCGGCCTGACGGCTCCGCTAACGGAACGGAAGTGTGGGACTACAGACTCAAGACCAACCGTAAACCGTCTTCAACCTGTCGCAACACGGCGTCAGATGCACGACCAGATCGTTCCGTTAGGAAACGCCTGTCCAACGTGACGATCTGCGACACGTTGATGACTGACTGCCGCGGCAGGCCCGATCCGCGTCTCGGCAGGGGAACATTGCCTGGTGCTGCAGACAACTTCAGGTTGGAGGTAATTGCAATTCCAAGAATGGTGCGAATTCGGCTGCGATTAAAGTCGTCAGACTGAACTATCAGAATGGGCCGGCGGAAACCGGGTTCGGAGCCCGCCGGTTCACGCAACTGGGCCCACCAAATCTCGCCGCGCTTCACTTCCAGTCTTCGGTAGGCAGGGAGCGAACCTGAAGTGCCTGCAACTCTTCGGCGAGCGCCGAATCGGAGCCGTCCGCACCGTAGACCTCATTTAACCTTTCGGTGACACGTCGCCTGAAATGCCGGGAGACAAATTCCCTGACGGCCGTGGAATAGAGTTCGCTGCGCGACATACCCAGTGAACGAGCCAGGCTCTCTGCTGCCTCGAAGATATCGTCTCGAATGGAGATTGCGGTTTTCACAACCGGGAGTATGACTGGGGTTATACCCCAACGCAACCCGTTGGATGGCTATGCAAAACGTGCCTGGTCTATTGGGATGCGGATGCGCCGCTATACGTCACGCGCAGGTACCCGACTCGGCCCGGTAGGTCGTGGACCACCAGGCTCATGCCGTTGACTCCGCAGGGGAAACACACGGGTAGGTCTTCGTTGAAGAGGTTGTTGAAGCCCAGTGAGATCGTCCATGCGTCGCCGGCCGCCGGTGGGATGTAGCTCAGGCGCAGGTCGGAGAACAGTGCCGAGTCCATTTGTGCGCCGCCGTCCAGGGTCATTTCGTCGGTCCAGCGCAGGCTGAATGCCGCGGCCCAACGGTCCCATATCCAGTCCAGTGTCGTCGCCCATCGGAGTTTGGGGAATGCGCGTTGGAATGTTTCGTCGGTGTGGGTGCCGGTGCGGTCGGTGACAGTGGCGGTGCCGTCGACGTTTGCGGTGCGCTCGGTATACGACTGAAGGAAGGTGGCGTTGAGCGTGGCGTCCAGCCGGCCGTAGCGCAGTTCCGGCCCGCTGTAGGCCAAGGCAACGTCTAACCCGCTGGCCTCGATGCCGCCGATGTTCTGCAGGCGATTGTCGACGACGTCCAGCACGCCGTTTTGCAGGCGCGGCGCAAGGTCGCAGAACAGCGGGTCCAGCGTATCGACGCAGGCGGCGATGACATCGCCCGGGCTGCGTCCCTGGATGGCATCGTCGATGCGCAGGTCGTAGTAGTCCACCGACGCCGTGAAGCGCTCGATCCATTCAGCATCCGGCAGCGTGCTCCAGACGAATCCAGCCGTGAAATACTCGGACGTCTCCGGCGACAACGAGACGTTCCCGGCGGAAACGGCAGACAGTTGCGGATTGGACTGTACCAGCGATGTAGGCACGCCGAGGCTGGCGCAGTTGGCGGCAATCGCCTGCGGCTGCGGCGTATCGCGCCCGCCGTTGGCGGATCCATACTGGCCCAGAACATCGGCGCAGGGGTCGAGAAACAGGAAATCCTCGCGGGCGGCGCCGCCGAACAGTTCGCCGATCCCCGGGGCGCGGAATCCGGTGGAGAACGATCCGCGCAGGGTCACCGATTCGACGGGCGTGAACAGCGTGTTGACCTTGTAGGTGGCTTCGGAGCCAAAGGTGCTGTAGTCGGAGCTGCGGGCCGCCAGGTTCAGCTCCCAGTAACGCGCACCGTCTGCCAGCAACGGCAGGCTGAGTTCGCCGTAGAATTCCGTGACGCTGAATCCGCCCCGGGTCGGTCCCGACGGAATACCCGCCGTCTCGCCGCGTTCGGCGATGGGATCGGGGCGGAATGAACCGTCGTGGTCCCGATACTCGATCCCCGCCGCGATGCCCGCCTCGCCTGCAGGCATCGAAAACAGATCGCCGGTGACGTTGAAGGCGGCGTTGCCCAGGGTCTGGTCGCTGAAATCCCGCTGGGTGTAGGTAACGAAGTCGAGCATCTCCCGAGTGAAGGATCCCGTCCCGTCCGGTCCCTGCCCGCCGAAGAAATTGAACGGCACGCAGCCGGGAGTGGCGGCGCAGACGTCCGGATCGCCCAGCGCCACCTGCAGTTTGGCGGCGTTGTGAGAGTTGTATTTCTCCTGGAATCCCTGGTTCTCGCCGTAGCTGCCGTACGCTTCCCAGAAGAAGTCGCGACCGCCCAGGGACCAGGTGCCCTCGATGCCCAGGGTACCGAAGTACGTATCCACATCCTGGTAGAACAGACGCGGGCCCGATTCCAGCGGTCTGCGGCCAAAGAAGGCCAGCGTTCCAGCCACCGGCGACAGATCAACGCCGAAGGGGTTGTAGGGATTTTCCGCGGAAATGAAGAACCGGTCGGTAATCCGGCTGCCGCACCCCGGCCCCAGGCAGAGGGGTTCGGGCGCTGCCTTGGTCGCCGAGGTACGGTTGGTGTACGACACGGTGGCGAACAGTTCGGTGTCCGCCCCGATCCCGTGCCGCGCACTGGCGAACAGGTTGACCCGTTCGTTGGGCGTACGCAGATAGTTGAAGCCGGGGCCGTTGTAGTTGAAGCGGTCAGCAGCCGTGAACGCGTGAAAATCGCCCGAGTACGGATCGGCGGGATCGAATTCGGGGATGTTCGCCCCACCGTCGTTGAGCGCACCGTCGTTCAGCGTCACGCTCGCGCCGCCGGCATAGTTCGGCCCGAATACGAACCGCCCCTGGGGTGTGAACGACGAGCACAGCGTGCCGGGCACGTCGCAACTGGTGGCGTCCGGATTGGGAAAGGCGGAGCGCGCCCGGGAGGCCGTCTCGATGCCGCCTTCGTCGCGGTAACTGGCGCTCAGCACCAAGTGCGTGGTCCCGTTGCCCGCGCCCCACTTCAGTCCGGCCTCGGTGGACTCCCCGTCGCCCTCCCCGAGGTAACCGCCCGTCTGCAGGTCGAACCTCAGCCCGCTGAAGTCCCGGTCGGTGATTATGTTGACCACCCCGCCGATGGCGTCGGAGCCGTAGATCGCCGAGGCGCCGTCCTGCAGGATCTCGACCCGCTGGATGACGTTGTCCGGAATTGTGTTCAGATCAACGTGGCCGGGTACGCCGGAAGCCGACGCACCCGCCACCCAGCGACGTCCGTCCACCAGCACCAGCGTGCGTTTGGCCTCCACATTGCGCAGCGACACCTGCACCGAACCCGCGCCGATGCCGGCACCGTCCTGGGGAAAGCCGGAATTGCCCGGCACGTTGAACTGCGAATTGGGTGCGGACCCGGTAATGGGCAGGTTCTGCAGGGCGTCGCCCAGGTTGGTCAGCCCGGTGCGCTCGAGTTGATCCCGGCCCAGCGCCGTGATCGGTGCCCGTTCGGTCAGCGGGTCCCGGCGCAGTCGCGAACCGGTGACGACCACTTCCTCGATCGCGGCCCCGGACTGGGCGCGGATGCCGTGAAGCGGGACAAAGGCGAGGATCGCGGCAACCGCCAGCGAGAGGCGGCTTCGCGCACTGAATTCGCTACAACGAGTATCCGACCATGAACCAGGTCTTGGTCGTATCCGTGTCATAGCCGTCTGCATCGTACCTGGCAATCTTGAACTCCAGGCTCACCCGGTTCGGCAGCGTGTAGGTGACGTCCAGACCGAGTTCCGAACCGTAGCTCCGTCCGCCCTCGTGGGCACTGAAGTCATGGTAGACCCCGATGACCCGCGCGCCGCCGAGATTGCCGGCGATGCTGAACCAGGCGTCCCTGACGCCGTCCGGCGGTGCGATGAGAAACTTGTCCGTCCATCCCTGGCGGGCGTGCATGGTCGCCGAAGGCGTCCGCACCGACCTGCGGCCGTCGTCGCTGCCGAGCAATTCGTAGCCCAGCGTCAGGACCGTTTCCCCGCCCAGCGGGAAGTCGCTCCGGAACGTGTACAACGGCGCATCGTAGGTAATGGGGTTTTCGGCCCACTCGGATTGCCGGGAAAGGGTGAGGTCCACGGTGGCGAAGTCGAATTCGCCGCGGTAGGAAATGCCGTAGGAGGCGTTGGAATTGGGCGGACCGTTGTCGTTGCTGAGGTCGAACAGGTACGCGAAGGCGACGATCTCCTGGTCCGGCGCCGTGCGCAGGGATCCGCGCAGGAGGTGGGTATCGCCGTACCAGTCCCCGGGTTGCAGGCCATCGCCCGGCCCGAAGATCCGGTTGATGTTGGCCACGTAGCTGTAGTCCAGCATCGCGTCGCCGCGGGACATCTGCACGCGCAGGGCATCGTAGGTCTGTTCGTTCTGCCGGAATGCCACGCCGCCCACAAAGCGCTGGGTGCCCAGGTTGATCCGCTGCCGGCCGGCCGTGACGGTCAACCCTTCACCGGCGTACCTGAGAAATGCCTGGTTGAGATCGCCGCCCTCCGGGTCGGCGATGATGGGATACTGCGTCTTGCCGTTGGTGGTGGAATTGAAGTCTTCGATGCCGGCCACGAACACGTAGTCCGCTTCCAGGCCGAGGGTCCAGGGATTGTCCTGATCCGAATTCCAGGTCCAGCGCCCCAGCGCCGTGGACGCCAGCGCCTGCTCGTCGAAGTTCGCCTGGTCGACGTGCTCGAGCCGATACCGAACCCGCAGCGCAGTCGTCCCGTTGGCGATCGCATCCCGCAGCCCCGATGGCGCCGACTGGGCCAGCACATCGGTCGCGGACAGGGACAGGGCCACGGCGCAAGACAGCGTAACAGCCACGGCCCGGGGCGGGGTAACGGCTACGGCCAACGGCAGGGCGACAAGCCCGGACGGGACCCGTGAGACGGTCCTGAACAGTCTCGGGACCGAGACTGCAGCGTTGGCGCAAATGCGTCCTTTCATCGGTTGGCGTGTCCCGTGCCGGTGCTTCCCACGCGCGCCATTATGCACCAAACAGGTCACGTACCCGCCTCTGCCTGCTTGAGCGGCGGATTCAACGGAAGCTCGATGATCATTTCCGTGAATTGGCCGGGCTCGGTTTCCACCTTGATGGTGCCGCCGTGCTCGCGCACGATGTCGCTGGACATGGCAAGGCCGAGGCCAGTCCCCTCGCCCGTGGGCTTGGTGGTGAAGAAGGGGTTGAAAATCTTTTCCACGACATGGGGCGGCATCCCGCTGCCGTTATCCCTGATGCGGATCTCGACATTTTCCTCGCCCCGAAGGGTCTTCAGCGAGATCGTCGGCTCGTACCCATCGGCTTTCCCCTCCTTGCGCTTCTCGTCGGTGGCGTAGCAGGCGTTGCTCACCATGTTGAGGAAGACGCGGCCCAGATCCTGTGGAATCACGTCGACGTCGCCCATCTCGGGGTCGAGATCCCGCAGGATGTCGAGCTGGAACTCCGAGTCGGTGGCGCGTGCGCTGTGGTAGGCAAGCCGGGCGTATTCGTCCAGCAGGCCGTTGATGTCGGTGGGCTGGGAATCCCCCGAACCCCGGCCCATCTGCAGCATATCGTGGACGATGCGGTTGGCGCGGTTGCCGTGGGACTGGATCCGCTGCAGGTTGCCCGTCAGGTCGCCGGTGATCTCGTCGATGTAGGAGCGGTCGTCTTCCGGTATCTGCTCGGCGACGTCTTCGAGCGCCTCCTTCAGTTCGTCGATGAGTTCTTCCGATACTTCGGAGAAGTTCTTGACGAAATTCAACGGGTTCTTGATCTCGTGCGCCACACCCGCGGTCAGTTCGCCGAGGGCCGCCAGTTTCTCGCGCATCACGATCTGGTCCTGGGCCTGGCGCAGGTCTTCGAGCACGGATTCCAGTTGCTCGTTCTTGCCCTTGAGTTCGTCCGCCAGTTTTTCGACCAGGTTCAGGCGCTGGACTTCCAGGGCGTGGCGGCGGAAGACTTCAAGCGCCGCCGCCATGTCGGCCACTTCGTCGTTCCCGCCGATGTCCACGGTGGTTTCCAGATCGCCGCCCGCCATGCGCCGCATCCAGAGGGACAATTGCTCGAGCCGGAACAGCAGCACGCGGCCCACGAAGAGCCAGGCGATGAGCAGGGCGCTGCCGACGCTGACGGCGCTGATGGCCAGCAGCAGGTTGCGGCCGGTGAGGATCGCATTGGCCGAAGCCAGGGTGGCCTCCTCGGTGCTCATCTGCGCCGTGTTCACCAGGCCATCGACTTCGGTGACCAGCTCGACGGCGATGGCCTGGTTGCCCTCGAGCAATTCGAGCTGCCGTTCGTCCAGCCGGAGTTCCTGGACCAGCAGGTTGAAGCCGCTCGCCTCGCCGAGCCCCAGCTCGATGAGGCGCGCGAAGACGGGCGCCAGTTCGTCATGCAGGGGGGTTGCCTGCAGATCCGACAGGTTGCGCTCGATGCGGCTGGCCACCGCCTCGAACCGCTCCCGCAAGGGTTCCACCAGCGACGCCTCAGTGAGTGTGAACGCACTCGCCATCAGTTGCGTGGACAACGTCGCATCCGCCTGAAGCTCGGCCAGGTAGCGGTAGCGTCCGAACTCGCCTTCGGAGAAGTGTTCCGACCGGGCTTCCGGCGGACTGCCGAGCTCACGGTAACCGGTCATCGTGTAGAAGAGCTGATCGTCGATGGCCGGGATCATGATGTTGTCCAGCCGTACGCGCAGTTCCTCCAGTTCCAGCCGCAGGGCTTCCCTGCGCTGTGTCAGTTCAAACGACGCGGCCACTTCGTCGCGCAGCGCGGTGATGTTCGAAATCAGCGTGTCGGAATGCGCCTGGATGCGCTCGAATGGGGCTTGACCCGCCTCCATGCCCTCGAGGATAGCCAGTTGTACTTCAAAGGACGCATGGGACTCACTGATATCGACCATCACCTCACGGAAATCGTCGGGCGACCCTGCGGACGCCAGTCGGGGTGCGGCCGCAACCAGCGCATTGGTGTACTGCGCCACGCCGAAGGCTGCCGCCAACTCGGGAACGCTGCCTTCGTTGACAACCTGCTGAACCTCACCGACCCGGTTGAGCAAGAACCAGCCCACAAGACTGGCCGACACGGTCAGGACGACGGCGCCACCAATGGTGAGATAGAGCTGGGTGGAGATCCGCGAGCGGGCCTTGTTGATGGCCGACAACCAGTTCTTCATGGCGTCATAGTCTGCATCGTGGCGACCGCGTAGTAGGCGCCGTCTTCGCCGATCGCGGTCATGAAGACCTCGTCGGAGCCCTGGCTGTCGCCTTCGCCGTACTGAAGTACGAAGCCGTCGATGTCCACCGTTTCCGCGCTGCGGAGGCTTTGGAGGAAGCAATCCCGGCTGAGTTCGGCTCCGCACCGCTGAAGCCCCTCAATGGCAAGGCGGCCGGCCAGGTAACCCTCCAGGGAAACGAAACCGGGAGCGGCATCCGGAGTATGGGTGGAGAGCGCGTTCAGGTAGGACGCCACCACCGGCAGCGAGTCGTTGGTGGGAAACGGCACCACCTGGGTCACTACCACGCCCGAGCCCGTATTGCCGAGCGCCTGAGCCAGGGCGTTGCTGCCGACGAAGGATACCGTCAGGAACACCGCGTCCATGCCGGTGTGCTTCGCCCAGCTTATGAGCGTCGAAACGGGCTGATACGCGCCGATCATGATCACCGCCTGCGGATTACCCTGGCGAAGATCCAGCAGAGCCGTCTTCACCGCAGCGGTATTGCGGGGGTACAGGCCGATCGCCACAGGCTCCATGCCCCGCCGCTCCAGCGCCAGGCGCACGCCCTGGTACCCGTCCCGGCCGAACGAATCGTCCTGGTACATGACCGCGATGCGGTCGATGCCCAGATCGCCGGTCAGGCGGGCGACCATTTCCTCGGTCTCCTGCTGGTACGACGCCCGCAGGTTGATGATGTTGTCCCACGCGGGATCGCGCAGAAACGCGGCGCCCGTGAACGGGGCGATGTACGGCACGTCGGCCTCGGCGGCGACAGGCGTGGCGGAGCGCGAGGTCGGGGTGCCCACCGCACCGATGAGGGCGAAGACCTGTTCTTCCTCGATAAGCCGGAGCGTGTTGACGACCGCAGCCGCTGGCTCGTAAGCATCGTCCAGCGACGTCAGTTCGAGCATCCGGCCATGCACCCCGCCCTGATCGTTGGCCTCCCGGAAGGCGGCCTGGATGCCGCGCTGCATGCCCAGGCCAAGCTCCTGGGCGGGACCGCTGAAAGCCGCTGACTGCCCGAACAGTACGCGATCGTCGGTCACGCCGGGGGTTGTATCGGCTGACGCGGCAGGCTGGGACGCAGGGACCTCCGAATCGGTCGCGGGGTCCACAGGCGCCACCGTCTCGTTCCCGGATTCCGGCGCGCACGAAACGGCGCCCAGCAACGCAGCCGCCAGCACGAAGGGCGCTGCTGGCTTGCCGATCTCCGCCACGAGGGCGTCGAGGCGCCGGGTCCAGGTTCTTCGGAACGATCGGCTCATTTCGCTCAACGGATCACCTCTTTTTGGACGCAGGTGCGCTCAGCTACTGTTGCCTCCGCGACGCATCACCAGACAGGTTATATCGTCGGATTGGGGCGTGTCCTGGGCAAACTGATGTACGGCGTCGAAAACGGCCTTGTTGGCGTCTTCGGAGCTGCCGGGAGGCGCGTCCGCGAACTTGTCGCGCAGGTCGTCGAGACCGTACTGCTCACCCTCGGCATTCATCGCCTCGGTGACGCCATCGGTATACAGGATGACCGTATCGCCCGGTTTGAGCGTGACGGTCTGCTGGTTGTAGCTCAGCCCGGGCATCACCCCCAGCGCGATACCCCTGGTCAGCGGCAACAGGGTGGAAGTGCCGTCCGCGTGGATGATCAGCGGGCTGTCGTGCCCTCCGTTCGAATAGGTGAGCTCCCTGGTCTGCGGATCGTAGACCGCGTACAGGACGGTGACGAACATCTCTGCATCGTTTTCCTCGCAGAGCTGGTCATTGACCTCTTGCAGCACCTCGCCGGGCTCGCTGCCGCCGATCGCCGTACCCTTGAGAAGCGTGCGCGTGGACATCATGAAGAGCGCAGCCGGAACGCCCTTGTCCGAGACATCCGCGATGGCCAGGCCGATCCGCCCGTACTCGAGGCGCAGAATGTCGAAGAAGTCCCCTCCCACATTGCGGGCGGCCACCATGTGCCCGAAGACATCGAACTCGGCACCGCTGGGAAACACGGTGGGAAGGATGGATTGCTGGATCTTCGTGGCGACGTCAAGCTCGTTCTGCAGGGTGATCAGCTTGTCCCGGGACGCAATGGCTTCGCGCCACTCGGCCAGGTGGCGAAGCGTGCGGTCGATGGTGACCCGCAGATCGTCGAAGTCGATGGGCTTGGTGACGAAGTCGAATGCACCCCGGTTCATGGCCGTGCGGATGTTCTTCATGTCGCCGTAGGCCGAGATGATGACCGAACGCAGGTTGGGGGCGACCTTGGCGATCTGCGACAACAGGGCAAGCCCGTCCATGCGCGGCATGTTGATGTCGGACAGCACCATGTCGATGGTGGGATCCTGCTCCAGGACCTCGAGTGCCTCCAGGCCATTGTGCGCAAAGACAAACTGGTAGCGACGCTTGCGGATGTCCCGGCGCATGCGCTGCAACATGAGCGGCTCGAGGTCCGGCTCGTCGTCCACGACCAGGATCTTGGGCGTTTCTGACATGAAGTTCATTCAGGGCGTCCTGTAAGGCTTGGGTGTAGCACGTGCAAAGTGGTGTGAGGGGTCATCAACCCTGATCGAGTACGGCCGGACACAGAGCATAGTGGATGAAGCCGCCGCGCGTCTATTTCAATACTGCCGGCGCCCCGCAGTAGCATCCGCAATCGCACTCGTGCATTGTTCCGCTCTGCAACACGAAGTTGGTTCCGACCTGTTTCCTGCCCACGCCTATTTTAACCGCTGGCGTCAGGGAAACGCACAGTTTATGTCGATATGCCGAAACGATTGACGCTGGGCTTGGCCTTGGTGGCGCTGATCCTCGCTGCGGGATCGGTTGTGCTGTATCGGTTCGCTGCCGGCAGCCTGGCGATGCTGGATGGCGAGATTCGCTTGGCGGGCCTGTCGGGGCCGGTGTCCATCGAGCGCGATCGATACGGCGTCCCGACCATTCGGGGCGGCAGCCGGGCCGACGTTGCCCGTGCGACCGGCTTCGTCCACGGTCAGGATCGCTTCTTTCAGATGGACCTGCTGCGCCGATCCACGGCTGGAGAACTGGCGGAGCTGTTCGGTGCGGATGCGGCAGATTTTGACCGGCGGCGGCGCATTCACCGCCTGCGCCCCCTGGCCCGCGCGGTCGTGGACCGGGCCGCGCCGGCGCAGCGTGCTCTGCTCGAAGCCTACGCGGAGGGCGTCAACGCCGGCCTGGACGCGCTGTCCGTTGCGCCGTTCGAGTACCTGATCCTGCGTGCCGAGCCCGAACCATGGCGGCTCGAGGACATCGTGCTGGGCAACCTGGCGATGTTCTTCGAACTGACCGACTACGACGCGAGCCGTGAGTCCGGCTATGCCGCACTGCTCGATGGAATCCCGGAGCCGTTGGGCCGGTTCGTCTTCGCACCCGGCAACCGCTGGGACGCGCCCATGGTGGGCGACGCATGGGAGGTACCGCCGATTCCGGGGCCGGAGGTGTGCGACCTTCGGGGAACAGTCCCCGCCGGAAGTTCCGCCGGCCCGGAACCGGGCGTTCAACCCGATCTAGCGGTGGCGGATAGCCGGCTCGATCCGCAACCGGACCTTCCGTTCGACCTGCCGGCGGCGGGTATCCGAGTCCGCGTGAATCCGGACTCTCAACTCGACCTGCCCGTGGCGGGCAGCAACGCCTGGGCCGTCGGCGCGCGCCGCGCCGCAACCGGCCGAGCCATGGTCGCCAACGACATGCATCTGGGTCTGAATGTGCCCAACATCTGGTATCGGGCCCGACTCATCGTGGCGGGCGAAAGTCCGGACGATTCTCCCGTGCTGGACGCCACGGGGGTCACGCTGCCCGGCACGCCGCTGATCGTTGCCGGCAGCAACGGTTCCATCGCCTGGGGGTTCACAAACAGCCGCGGGGATTGGTCCGACCTGGTACTGATCGAGACGGACCCGTCCAACCCAGACGCCTATCTGACGCCCGACGGCCATGTGCCTTTCGAGGAATTCGAGGAGACCATCAACATCAGGGCCGGCGAAGCCGAGGCGGTCAGTTTTCGCTGGACCCGCTGGGGCCCGGTGGTCGGAACGGATCACCGGGGCCGGTTGCAGGCGCTGCGATGGCTGGCCCACGTGCCCGGGGCGGTCGATCTCAGGCTCTCCGAACTGGAAACCTCGACCAGCGTTTCCGAAGCGATGGCGCTGGCTCCGACGATTGGGATTCCGCCCCAGAACTTCGTGGTGGCCGATGCGCAGGGTTCGGTGGGCTGGACCATCATGGGCCGGGTTCCCCGCCGCAATGGTTACGACGCCTCGCTGCCCGCATCCTGGGCCGATGGTCGCGCAGGCTGGCATGGCTGGCTCGCCCCGGACGAATACCCTCGGGTGGTGGATCCCGACTCCGGTTTGATCTGGACCGCCAACAACCGCGTCGTCGACGGAGACACACTGACCCACTTAGGCGCGGGCGGTTACTGGCTGGGGGCCCGCGGGCGACAAATCAGGGACGCCCTGGCGGCCGTGCAGCGGCCGGAAATCGAAGACATGCTGGCCATCCAACTCGATGACCGGGCGCTGCTGGTGCAGGAGTGGCGGGACGTGTTGTTTGAAGCGCTGAACACCGAGGCCGACGCTTCCTACCCTTGGCAAAGCGGACTGAAGGAGTTCCTGGAACGATGGAATGGCCGCGCAGCGATCGATTCCGTCGCCTATCGCATCGTCCGCGAGGTTCGTCGCCAGGTTATCGGGGACGTGCTTCTCAGGCTTCTCGTTGGCTGCGGCGACTTCGATGGGCCCATGCGGCTGGCGGCGACCAATCAGGCCGAAGGCCCCATCTGGCAACTGATAACGGAACAGCCGGATCACTTGCTGCCCTCGCCGCATGAGTCCTGGAACGGGTTGCTGTTGAGCGCCGCCGAGACCGCCGTGGCCATGTGCGGCCCGGCTCCGTTGTCCGAGTGCACGTGGGGAAACGTCAATCGAGTCGAAATCAGGCATCCTCTGGCCGGGGCGCTTGGGTTGCTCCGTCCGTGGCTGACGATTCGCAGCGGACCGCTACCCGGCGGAGACCACTTGCCCCGAATACAGCAACCCGACTATGGCGCCTCGGAGCGCTTCGCGGTGTCACCGGGCGACGAGGCCAACGGCTATTTTCATATGCCCGGCGGCCAGAGCGGACACCCGCTCTCGCCATTCTTTTCCGCGGGACACGATGCCTGGGCCCGAGGCGAACCGCTGCCGTTCCTGCCCGGGCCGGCACTGCACCGCCTGTCACTCGTGCCTGAGTAGCCCTCGGACAGTTATCCGTGTGTGACACGACAGGGCACCTGCGCAGGAGTAGCATTTGAATGAGACATACCGCCAGGCACCGAGCGCCGTGAACGACCGTATCAGCGAATCGCTATCAAACCTGGTTGAAGCCGGCGCCACGCCGGGGGGCGTGGTACTTGCCGGCACGCGTGACACCGTCCTCACCGAGTGCGCCGCAGGCAGTCTCAGCTACGCTGCCGACGCCGCTCCGGTGACGCCCGACACGATTTACGATCTGGCTTCCCTCACCAAGGTCATCGTGACCACGCCGCTGGTCATGCGGCTGTACGAAGCCGGCAAGCTCGATCTGAACACCCCTGTCAGACACTACGTTCCGGAGTTTGGAGGGGGCACGAGGGACTGCGTCACCACCACCGACCTGCTGGCTCACTGCGGCGGGCTGCTCTGGTGGACCGATCTCTACCGTCAAGCGCAGGATCAACCGGCCTCAGAGGTCGGTCGCTTCTATCTCAGGCGGATTTGCGAGCTGCCGCTGGACTACGAGCCGCGCTGTCGCACGGTCTACTCCGATCTGGGATTCATCTTGCTGGGAGCCGTGCTGGAACGGCTGACACAGTCCCCTCTGGATCAGCTTGCGGCAGACAAAGTCTTCGCCCCCCTGGGCATGCGTGATATCCACTACACCCCCCCGCCTGCAATTCGAAACCGGATTGCACCGACCGAGAACGACCCGGAGCGGGGCGGCATCCTGCACGGGCATGTGCACGACGAAAACGCCCACCGCCTTGGCGGCGTGGCGCCCCACGCGGGATTGTTCGCCACCGCGCGAAGCCTTGTGCCGTTCGCGCGAATGTGGCTGGCTGAAGGCGTCGCGGGTGAGAAACGCCTTTTCGACGGCGCCACGGTGCGCCGCTTCAGCCGCCGCGCCCACCTGGTGAAGGGCAGCAGCCGGGCGCTGGGTTGGGACACGCCCGCGGCCGGAAGTTCCTGCGGCCGCCGTTTCTCCGCCACGGCCTTCGGGCACACAGGCTTTACCGGAACCTCGCTCTGGATCGACCCTGAAACGGATCTCTTCGTGATCTTGCTCACCAACCGTGTACATCCAACACGGGACAACACCAGGCTGGCCGAGTTGCGGCCAGCTTTACATGATGCGTTGATCGAGGAACTGACCTTGCAGAAACGATCCACCGCCTGACAACCCGCGGCAACAGTCGCGGGAAGCACCTGGCAGCCCTTGGCAAAAGTCCCGCGGCATGGGCCGGAAAACCGGCTGGCCGAAGACGGCTGATCGACCGGCGAGGCGCCCGCAATCTGGTTTTTCCGTTTTCTGTTGTGCAAGATGTAGCAACTGAACGGAAACAATCGTCGGCCGATGGCATCTGCAACAGGTTGGAGAGTAACGCGCGGCAGCGTTCTCGCAGGTGTTGCCTGTCTGATTCTCGCCAGTTGCGGAGGCGGATCGTCCGGCCCCGGCACCCCGCCGGCACCGCCCCCGCCTCCTCCGCCTCCGCCGATGTCCATGGCCGAGGCCTTCCGGTTCCTCAACCAGGCGACCTTCGGCGCCACCGAAGCGGAGGCCCGGGAGCTGATCGACATCGGCATTGACGACTGGATCGACCGCCAGATCGCCCAACCGGCATCGCTCCAGCTACCCTACCTGAACACGCTGCCGGTACCGGAGCGCCCGCCGCAACTGCAACCCGACCGGGTCGACAGCTGGTTCCGCAACGTGATCGACGGACCGGATCAGCTGCGTCAGAGAGTCGCATTTGCGCTGTCGCAGATCATGGTGGTCTCCGAAGTCGGCGCATTGCGGCAGGCTCCCTACGGGCTGGCCGGCTACTACGACATGCTGGTGGAAAACGCGTTCGGAAATTTTCGCGATCTCCTGGAAGACGTTACGCTGCATCCGTCCATGGGCGTCTACCTGAGCATGCTCGGCAACCAGCGTGCGGACCCGGGCCGCAACATCAGCCCCGACGAAAACTACGCCCGGGAGATGATGCAGCTCTTTACCATCGGGCTGGTCGAATTGAACCTTGACGGAACCGCACGCAGTGACGCCCAGGGTCGGGAGATCCCCACCTACTATCAGGACATCATCGAGGGTTTCGCGCACGTATTCACCGGCTGGAATTATGCCGAAGGCGCCAACTTCAACAGGGCGCGCCGCACCATACCCACCCAGATAATGCCCATGCAGCTGTACCCGGACTATCACTCCACCGAATCCAAGCAGCTTCTGAATGGAATACAACTGCCCGAAGGCCAGTCAGGAATGCAGGACCTTGAGGACGCGCTCGACAATGTCTTCGCCCACGCCAATGTCGGACCGTTCATCGCGACCCGGCTGATCGAGCGGCTGGTGACCAGCAATCCCACCCCCGGGTATGTCGAGCGCGTCGCGTCAACCTTCAATGACAACGGCAGCGGCGTTCGCGGCGACCTGGAGGCGGTGGTCAAGGCCATCCTGATGGATGCGGACGCGCGCTCGTCCGCCACGACATCCAGCAGCGGCAAACTCAAGGAACCCCTGCTGCGCCTGACACAGCTCTGGCGAGCGTACGATGCGCGGTCGGCCGACGGGAGCTTTGTCTTCAGACCTTCCACGAACGATGTGTTCGCCCAGGGTCCGCTGCAATCGCCTTCGGTATTCAACTTCTTCAGCCCCTTCTACGCGCCGCCCGGCGAGATCGCCAACGCCGGACTGACAGCCCCGGAGTTGCAGATCGCCACCGAATTCCAGAACACGTTGATCACCAATTACTTCTATCAGCAGGTGTTCCGCCGGCACTCCGACCGCGCCAATCTCAGGAGCGACGAGGTATACATCGACATTTCCGAGGAGTTGACGCTGGTTTCGGATCCGAATGCGCTGATCGACCGCATCGCCGACAAACTGCTGGCGGGGGAGATGTCGCCGACGCTTCGTGGGCAAGCCCGCGAAATGGTGGAGACGCGAGACGCCGACAGCGCGGCCGCGCGGGTTGCCGAGGCCCTCTTCCTGATCGTCTCCTCGCCCGAATTTGCGCGACAGCATTGAGATTGGGGAGCCTGCCATGAACCGAGTGAATCGTCGCGAATTTCTCAAGGCCTCGGGCGCCGGAATGGTGGCCGCAGCATTGCCCGTGACCGGACTGACCCAGATGGTCGCGCCGGCAGGCTCGTACTCCGATTATCGCGCCCTGGTCTGCGTATTTCTCTTCGGCGGCAACGACTCGTTCAACATGCTCGTGCCGAGGAGCGACGCCGAGTACAACGTCTATGCGCAGTCGCGGCAGAATCTGGCCCTGGACCGGGCCGCGCTCCTGCCGATCTCGCCGCTGACCCAGGATGGAGCGCAGTATGGACTGCATCCGAACATGGGCGCAATTCAGACACTGTTCAACAGCGCGCGGGTTGCGTTCATTTCAAACGTCGGACCGCTGATCGAGCCGACCACGAAGGAACAGTACGTGAACGGGACTGTGGCGCTGCCGCCGCGGCTGTTCTCACATAACGATCAGCAGGACCAGTGGCAATCCCTCAGGGGCCTTGCGCCGGGCAAGACCGGCTGGGCCGGCCGCGTGGGCGACCTGTTGCGGCGCAATGTCAGCGATCAACAACTGGCCATCAACGTGTCGCTGGCAGGCAACCAGCTGTTCCAGGCGGCCGACGAAACGGTCGCCTATACCATGGGCCGTAACGGCCCCCTGGCCTTCCAGGGAATGGGGAACGCCGAGAGGGCTCAACTGCGGCGCGCCTCGTTTCAGCGAATACTGGGCGCCGAGTACGAAACGATGTACGAACGGGCGTTCCGGGACATCCAGCAACGCGCCGTGGAGACGGTGGATCGCGTGACTGCAGCGCTCGAAAACGCCCAACCCCTGTCAACCGCCATGCCGGCCTCAGGCCTGGGACAGCAGTTGGGTACCGTGGCGCGATTGATCAGCGTGCGCGAGCAGTTGCAGATGCATCGGCAGATCTTCTTTGTTTCCACCGGGGGCTTCGACTCCCACGATGACCAGCTTGAAAGGCAACCGCCGCTGCTCAGGGACGTCAGCGATTCCATCAGCGCCTTCTATCAGGCAACGGTGGAGCTTGGCGTGGCGAGCAGCGTGACGACGTTCACCCAATCGGACTTCGGGCGTACACTGACCTCCAACGGCGACGGCACCGATCATGGCTGGGGAGGCGTGCAACTGGTCTTGGGCGATGCCGTGCGCGGACGCGAGCTGTACGGCCGCTACCCGAGACTGGAGATCGGCGGCCCCGACGACGTTCGCCGGGGGCGGCTGATTCCAGGCATATCGGCCGACCAGTATGCAGCAACGCTCGCCCGGTGGATCGGGGTTCCCGATGAGGACCTTGGTCACGTGGCTCCTCACCTGCACAATTTCGCCCAGCGCGACCTGGGCTTCCTGATCTAGCAGCGCCTGCCGTCCATTCGCTCTGGTTGACAGCCCTCCTGGCAGGCCCTATATGTACCCGTCCATGCCTGCTACCCGTACTTACGTCGCCGCGTGCCTGACCCTGGCCTGGATCGTGCCGGCCGAGGCAACCGATGTGGTGCTGTGCACCGACGCGGGACGCGTGGTCATCGAGTTGTTCGACGACGACGCGCCGGCGCATGTAGAGAACTTCCTCGATTACACCGACAGGGGGTTCTACGCGGGAACGGTCTTCCACCGCGTCATCGAGGGTTTTGTCGTTCAGGGAGGTGGTTTCGATGACGAGCTGCGTGCCAAACGGCCCAGCGGCACCGTACCCAACGAGTCGCGCAACGGACACGACAACGACCGCGGCACGGTCGCCGCGGCACGCACCACCGACCCGGATTCCGCCTCGTCCCAGTTTTTCGTGAACCTGACGGACAACCCGGCCCTTGACGCCACTCGCCGCGAGCCCGGCTATACCGTCTTCGGCCGCGTTGCCGAAGGCATGGAAGTCATTGACGAGATCAGCACGATTCCCACCGGAGCCCAGGGCGGATTCACCGGCGACGTACCCGACCCGCTGATCGCCATCAACTCGGTTTCGCGCCTCGTGGACGCCTTCTACGACGACCTGTCCTATCCCGAGCGTCGCGTCGTGCTGCAGGAGCAGATCGCAACCGCCGTGGCCGCCGAAGACTTTCCCGCCGCGTTCAACTGGTTGCGCCAATACAGAAACGCCTGCGGAACCATGGACGCGGACCTGCTGATCACCGAGTCCCGGGTTGCTGTGGGGATTGATAACGAAAATGCGGCCGTGGCCGCGCTGGAGCAATATCTGCGGGTCGCCGATGACAGCCACCCGGGGTTTGGCGCGGCTTTGGATTCCTACCTGGAACTGGTTCCCGAACCGGTGGCAAACGAGACCACCCAGATCACCATGCCCAGTGTGACCGACCTGGTGAACCACTGTGTTCCGCCGGAGGTGCCGGCCATTGTCGACGCCCGGTCAGCCACCATGGACGAGATGATCGACAACCAGACGGCGGTTCGAACCTTCATGACAGCGAGCGAGGAGCACCTGGAGTGCCTGGCCGTGGTGATCGACTCGCCGGACCTGCTCCGGGAACAGCGAGCCTACCTGACCTCCGCCCACAACCGCGTGGTCGACGCCATGGAGGCGGTCGCCGGCGACTTCAATGACCAGGTCCGGCTGTTTCGAGACCGCGAGTAGCCCCGTTGCGCCCTATGCGGCGCCGGGGAGTATGGGGTTAGCCGCAGGTCGACGCGGTATTGGCGGTTGACGCTCGGTCAGAGTCCCAGCGAGGTGTTCCAGACATAGACGGCCAGCGACTTGATGGTGGCCGCATCCAGCGTGTCGGCCCACGGCGGGCATTCGCCCAGCCGGCCGTTGGCGATGACGTCGTAGACCGTGTCCCGGTCGCTGCCGTAGAGCGAGATGTCATCGCGCAGGTTGGGTCCGCCGTAGGGCACGTAGCCGTAGCTGTCGTCGCCGTGGCATTCGGCGCACAGCGGCGCCAGGGGTTCGGCGCGCGCCACGGCCGCCGGATCGGCATCGCCGCCGGCAAGATCCACGACCCACTCGGTCAGGTCGCTAAGTTGCTCCTCGGTGAATCCCAGTACGCCGTAGCCGGGCATTTCCGAATAGCGGGTGTCCGCGCAGGCGCCGTAGCTCAACTGGTCTTCGGGGCAGTCGCGGTTGCGCACGCCGTAGAGCAGCGTCTGCTGAATCGCCATGACCGGGGCTACGTCATTGGTTTCCTGACCGGTGATTCCCCACAGCCAGTCGTAGTCGGTGAGGTCGGGAACGCCGGGGGTACCGCTCAGGTCGGCGCCGTGGCAGCCCGCGCAGTGCTCGGCAGCAGCCGCCTGCGCAGTTTCGCGCACGTAGGCGCTCAGTTCTTCATCGGCGGCGATTACGTAGGGCGATGCGTTCAGAATACGCACCTCCGGCGCTTCCTGGGCGTGTAGCGCGCCCGAGATGCTGATGAGCAAACCGGTCGCGACGGCCGATGAAAAGATGGAAACCAATCTCATGTGCCCGCACCTCGCCGTATGAATGGACGACAATCTTAAACGATTGCCGACGGCGTAGACGATGGCTGCCGTCTTCATGCCTGACCGGTCGTTCTCGTTCCAGCTACTTCGGTCCCAGTTGATCCCACAGGTAGCTATAGACCATGGCCTCATTGCGCGCCACCTGCGTGTTGTCCGAGGCGCCGGCATGCCCGCCGACCGTATTTTCAAAGTAGAGCAAATCGTGCCCCATCTCTGTCATTTGCGCGACCATCTTTCTGGCGTGGCCCGGATGTACGCGGTCGTCTCTGGTTGAAGTGGTGAAGAACGGAGTCGGATAGTCGACATCGCTCTGAATGTTGTGGTACGGCGAATATTCACTGATGAAGGCCCAATCCTCGGTATCGGGATTGCCGTACTCGGCCATCCAGGAAGCACCCGCCAGAAGCCTGTTATAGCGCTTCATGTCGAGCAACGGCACCTGCACGACCACCGCATTCCACAGATCGGGCCGCTGCGTCAGCATCACGCCCGTCAACAAGCCGCCATTGGAACCGCCGCGAATGCCCAGGTGTTGGGGACTCGTCACACCGTGCTCGATGAGATCTTCGGCAACCGCGATGAAATCGTCATAGGCGACTTGCCGGTTTTCCTTCAGGGCCGCCTGATGCCAGCGGGGCCCGTACTCTCCGCCGCCGCGGATGTTGGCAACGGCGTAGGCGCCTCCGCGAGCCAGCCAGCTATGGCCAACCGTTGCGCTGTAGCCGGGTGTCAGGCTGATCTCGAATCCGCCGTAACCGTAGAGCAGTGTCGGAGTATTGCCATTCGCCTCAAATCCCGCAGGCAACACCAGAAAATAAGGAATGCGCGTGCCATCCGAACTCGTGGCGAAGCGTTGTTCGATGGACATGCCATCCGCGTCGAAGAATTCAGGCAATGATTGCAACGCCTCCGTGCCGGCACCGCCATCCTCCGAGAAATACAGCGTGTCGGGTACCAGGTAGTTCTCGTAGGAGAAAAACATGGCGTTCGATGTGTCCGAGGCGGCGGCCAATCTGATGCTGCCGAACGCTTCGGTGCCGATTTCTTCCGATACCCACTCGCCATCTCTCAGTTGGTAGCGAACCATCCGGCTGACCACGTCCTCCAGGATATTGAGGATCAGGAAATCCCGGGTGGACATGACGCCGCCGCGCGGCAGCGCCGTGTTCGGAGTGGGTACGAACAGCGCGTGAAAGTCGGGTTCGCCCTGCATGAACTTCTCGAAGTCCGCCGCAATCAGCGAGCCTTGCACGAACGTCTCGCCGCCCGCCGTCCAGTCGGACTTCAGCTCCACGAGCATCTGGCCGTTGAACACGCCCCGAAAATCCGCGTCTTCGGGAATTGCGATCTGCCGGAGTTCGCCTCCCTCTGTCACCAGGTAGCTCGTCGACGTGTAGAACGTCGGTGCCCGGACAGCGAGATCGTAGTGGACATCTCCATCCCACGAGCGGTAAACGCCTGCCCAGACATCGGATTGCTCACCTGCAAAGATTTCCGTGGCATCCGAAATGGGCTCGCCCCGCCTCCAGACTCGGGCAGTACGGGGATAGCCCGAGTCCGTGAGCGAACCGTCACCGAAGTCAGTCCCGATATACACCGTATCCTCGTCGATCCAGCCAAGCTCGGACTTCGCCTCGGACACCAGGAACCCATCGTCGACGAACGCCCTCTCTTCCACATCGAATTCGCGAATGACCACCGCGTCGGCACCGCCGCGAGACAGGTGGAGCGCGCAGAGACGATAGTCCGGGCGCAGGCAGGACGCACCCTTCCAGACCCAGTTCTCGCCCTCGGCTTCGGCAAGCGCATCGAGGTCCAGGATGGTTTCCCAGTCGGGATCGCCGGAAACGTAGTTCTCGACCGTGGTACGGCGCCAGAGGCCGCGTGTATTGGTCGCATCCCTCCAGAAATTGAAGACATGGTCGCCGCGCACGGAAGGTGCGGCGATGCGTTCGTCGGAATTAAGAATTTCGAGATTGCGATCGTACAACCCGTCGAACGTCGGCAATGACTCAAGGTACCCCACCGACACCTCGTTCTGCGCTTCGACCCAGTCCAGGGCTTCCTCGCCTTCAACGTCTTCCAGCCAGATGTACGGGTCGTCGATGCCGGCCGCATCGTCCGGTTCAGCAATTTCCTCTTGTGCCCCTGCCATTGCCATCTTCAGCGCAATTACAGTGCAAATCGCTCCACGTTTCATCATTTTGCTTCTCTCCCAAAAGGCGTGACGCTGTGGGATTGCGCGCCCGGAGAGATTCGAACTCCCGACCACCTGGTTCGAAGCCAGGTACTCTATCCAGCTGAGCTACGGGCGCGATGGCGCCATTTTAGCCCGCATTGCTCCCAATGTGCGCGACAAGAGCGGCAGTGGGTAATCGGTATGCGCTTCGCGTCCGCCGTTCAGGCCTTGAGCCGGTAGCCGGTCCTGAATATCCACCACACCGTCACCAGGCAACCGGTCAGGAACACGCCGGTCATGCCGATGCTGACCCACAGGCTGACATCCGCCAGTTCGTAGAAGCTCCAGCGGAAACCGCTCACCAGGTACACCACGGGGTTGAACAGGGTCACCGTCTGCCAGAACGGGGGCAGCATGTTCACCGAGTAGAAGCTGCCGCCGAGAAACGTCAGTGGCATGACGACCAGCAACGGAATGATCTGCAGCTTCTCGAAACCATCCGCCCAGATGCCGATGATGAAGCCGAACAGGCTGAACGTGACCGACGTCAGGACAAGGAAGGTGAGCATGATCAGCGGATGAGCCACCTGCAACGGCACGAACAGCGTGGCCGTGGCGAGAATGATGACGCCGAGGATGATCGACTTCGTTGCCGCGGCGCCCACGTAGCCGAGCAGGATTTCCACGTAGGAGATCGGCGCCGACAGGACCTCGTAGATAGTGCCGGTAAACCTCGGAAAGTAAATGCCGAACGACGCGTTGGAGATGCTCTGGGTGAGCAGGGACAGCATCACCAGGCCGGGAACGATGAACGCGCCGTAACTCACGCCCTCCACGGCCGTGATCCGCGAGCCGATGGCCGCGCCGAACACGACGAAGTACAGCGACGTGGAAATCACCGGCGCCAGGATGCTCTGGTAGATCGTGCGAAACGTTCGCGCCATTTCGAACACGTAGATGGCCTTGACTGCGTAGAAGTTCATTTTTCCCAGGTCACCAGGTTAACGAAGATTTCTTCCAGCGAACTTTGCTTCGTATCGACATCGTGGAAGGTGATGCCCGCCTCGCCGAGCGCCAGCAGCAACATCGTAACGCCGGTTCGCTCCCGCTGGGAATGATAGGTATAGACCAGTTCGCAGGATTCCGGAACGAATTCCAGATCGAAGCCGGATAACGCCTCCGGAATCGATTCCAGCGGTTCGTGCAGGTGCAGCCGCAGTTGCTTGTTGCCGAGCCTGTCCATCAGTTCCTGTTTTTCCTGGACCAGGATCAGGCTGCCCTGGTTGATGACGCCCACCCGCTCGGCCATCTGCTCGGCTTCCTCGATATAGTGGGTGGTCAGGATGATGGTGACCCCGGAATCCCGCAGGCCGCGGACCAGGTTCCACATGTCCTGGCGCAATTCCACGTCCACGCCGGCCGTGGGCTCGTCCAGGAACAGGATGCGCGGTTCATGGGAAAGCGCCTTGGCGATGAGCACGCGCCGCTTCATGCCCCCGGAGAGCGTCATCATCTTGTTGTCCTTCTTGTCCCACAGCGACAGGGACTTCAGCACCGATTCGATATGTCCGGGGTTGGCCGGCTTGCCGAACAGGCCGCGGCTGAAGCTGACCGTGTTCCAGACCGTCTCGAACGCCTCGGTGGGCAGTTCCTGGGGTACCAGCCCAATCATGGAACGGGTCGCCCGGTAACCGGTGATGATGTCGTGACCGTCCACGGTGACCCGGCCTTCCGTGGGATTGACGATGCCGCAGACGATATTGATCAGGGTGGTTTTTCCGGCGCCGTTAGGTCCCAGCAGGGCGAAGATCTCGCCCTTGCGGATCTCGAGATCGACATCCTTGAGCGCCTGAAACCCACCGTCGTAGGTCTTCGAGAGCCCCTGGATGGAGATGATGGACTGCTTGTTCATATGGCCGCGGCGGGAGCATAGCGCGTCTGTCGCATGGATGCTTCAACTGATTGGACCCACAACGCCACAGCGTGTAAATTGTCCCGGTACCGGCCCTGTCCGGGAACCATAAGCTGAAGAACCGGGGACTACCCGGAAAGGGAATGACGATGATCAATGCTATTCAATCCAAACTCGAAGAATATTCCGGCGAGATTCTCGGAGCCACCAGAATCGTCGCTGCATTCATGTTCCTGCAGCATGGCACGCAGAAGATGTTCAGTTTCCCGGTTGAAGCAAACAGTGCGTTTGACTTGCTTTCGCGGGGCGGCATTGCAGGCGTTATTGAAGTGGTTGGCGGGACGTTGCTGTTGATCGGCCTGTTCACGCGCCCGGTGGCTTTCGTGTGTTCAGGATTGATGTGTTTCGCCTACTGGCTGGCACACGCGCCGCGAGGCTTCTTCCTCTGGACCGTGGGTAACGGCGGCGACGCGGCAGTGCTGTATTGCTTCCTGTTCCTGTATATCGCTGCCGTGGGCGGCGGCAAGTGGAGTGTCGACGCCGCCAGAGGGTCCTGATCCCTCACGTTTCAGCAGGTTCTCCGCGGGCCGGTTAACCCCGTTGCCCGCGGAGGATCGGTTTCCATGCAACGCTTCGTTGCCGCGCCAGCCTGACAGGAGGCACGCTCATGCACCGGATGTGGTTGCTCGCTCTCCTGCCGCTCGCGACCCATACGGCGGCCCACCATTCCCGCGCGCCCTTTCTGCTGGACGAAACGTTCCGCGTGGAAGGCACGGTGGTGGAACTGGCGTGGCGCAGTCCTCACGTCTACATGGTGGTGGACGTTCCCGATGACCGCGGGGTCATTGCCCAATGGACGTTCGAAGGGCATTCCGTCGCCGGTCTGACCCGCTTCGGCTGGCAGCCGGATACCTTTCAGGCAGGCGAGCGCGTCGCCGTGGTGGCCAATCCCAACCGGGATCCTTCGAAGCTGTTCGGCCTGCTGGACAACGTCACCGGCGTCGATGGCGGGACCTACTACTCGTTCCGCATTCCTGAGGAAGCCGGAGGCAACCCGTCCCGGCGGGCACTGGCCGGCTCCACCGACTTCTCCGGTGCGTGGAACCGCCGGGGCACGCTGCTCCAGGCCCTGGTCGGCGGCTTCGGTGCACCCGAAGGGTACCCCGTCAACGAACGGGGGCAGGCACTGATCGATGCCTACGATCCCAATGATTCACCCAGCTTCGACTGCCAGCCTTCGAGCGTGCCGGGCATCACTCTGGGGGCCTATACCCATCGCTGGATCCGGGAGGCCGGCCGGATCGTCATCGAGAAGGACCAATCCACCGCCGTCAGGGTCATTCACCTGGACGGCCCGGGTCTCCCGGAGAGTTGGGAGCCGGATGCGCTCGGCTATTCGACCGGGCATTTCGAGGCCGACGGCACGCTGGTGGTGGAAACCACCGGATTTTCGCCGACTCGCTGGGGCACTGCGAGGGGACTGGATTCCAGCGCACAGAAGCGGGTCATCGAGCGCTTCACGCTCTCCGGCGACGGATTCGGGATGGACGTGTCGATAACCGTCGAGGACCCCGAATACCTTGCCGCTCCCTATACCCGCGAGGGCGGATACGAAAAGGTACGCGACCACGAGTTCAGCGACATTCCCTGCGATCCGGACACTGCACGGCGACACCTGCAGTTCGAGTAGCGGACAGAACGGCTGCCAGGCCGGCGACGCTTTGGAGGTTGTGGATCGGGCGAAATTCATCCACGTGGGGCAGGATGGCCCTGATCCCCGCAGCCAGGGGCTGGAACCTGTCGTAGCGCAACAGCGGGTTCAACCAGATCAGCGTCCGGCACGACTTGTGGAGGCGTTCGATTTCGAGGGCCAGACCCTCCCCGGCGTCGCGGTCCAGCCCGTCGCTGACCAGCAGTACCGTGGGCACCTGCGCCAGCACGCGCCGGGACCAGTCGCGGTTGAATTCGTGCAGGCACTGGCCGATTCGCGTGCCACCCTCCCAATCCTGCGCCAGGCGCCCGGCGGCACTCAGGGCTTGGTCGACGTCCCGATCTCGCAGGCACCGGCTGACGTTCGTGAGCCGGGTCGCGAACAGAAAGGTCGACACGCGCCGGTAGCGTTGCCCCAAGCCGTGCGCAAAGTGCAGAAAGACGCGGGAATACGTGGACATGGAACCGGAAATGTCGCACAGCACCACAAAGCTGGGCGGCCGGGCGCGCTGCCGCCGACGGACCAGCGGAATGGTATCCGGCCCGGTGCGCATGGATGCGCGAAGCGTCTTGCGCATGTCGATACGCGTTCCTCCGGGGTGCGCCTGAAACCTGCGTCCGGGGATCGGTTTCGCCAGCGGCGCCATGAGGCGAACCGCCGCCTGCGCCTCCGCCAGTTCATCGCCCGACATCTCCTCGAAGTCCCTGGACTTCAGTCGTTCCCGGCTCGACCACGTCATTCTTGCGTCGAACTCCGATTCCACGGCCTGTTTACGCCCCTGGCCACTTTCCTGCAACAGGGCCTCCGCAACCCGACGACTGATCGGCTGCCAGCCGTCCCCTTTCGGCGGGTTGTCGCCTGCGCCGCCCTCCAGGGCTCGGGGACTGCGCCAGTAGAGAAAGAAGACCTGATCGAAGAATTCCCGCTGGTCGGGACCATTGACGAAGACGGCGTGCAGCGCCCAGTACAGGTCGCTGCGCCGGGCGATGCCCACCGCTTCCACGGCCAGGACCGCGTTGACGAGCTTTTCCGGGCTCACCGGAAGCCCGACCCGACGCAATGCCCTTGCGAATTCGGCGAGATGGGTAAGCAGACGCTGAGCGGGCAGTTCGGACGAACTCGATGTCATCGGACAGGGCGGCGAGTTCGGGGTCATTGACGGCGCGGTTGGTCTTGCGTCATGGGGTGGCGCGGCGGGACCAGCGTCATTGGGTGACCGTCGCGCGGTTGTCCGACCGGATCTCCTCCAGGATGCGGGCGGCCGGCGCGCCCCGCACCCTGGCCACGTCGTCCTGGTACTTGAGGATGACTCCCAGCGTATCGCTGACCACGGTGGGTTCCAGACTGACGATTTCAAGTTGAGACAGGGCCCGGGTCCAGTCCAGTGTCTCGGCGACTCCCGGCACCTTGAAGAGATCCTCGCCGCGAAGCCTCTGCACGAAGGCGACGATCTCGCCCGCCAGGCGTGCCTCGGCATCGGGCACCTTGACCCTGACGATTTCCAGTTCGCGCTCGGCGCTAGGGTAGTCGATCCAGTAGTAGAAGCAGCGCCGTTTGAGCGCGTCGTGAATCTCCCGGGTGCGGTTGGACGTAATGACCACCACAGGCGGACTCTCCGCCCTGATCGTGCCGATCTCCGGCACGGACACCTGGAAATCGGACAGGATTTCCAGCAGGTAGGCCTCGAATGGCTCATCGGCCCGGTCCAGTTCATCGATGAGCAATACCGGGGAGCCGCCGTCGTGGGGCGCCAGCGCCTGCAGCAGGGGCCGCTCGATGAGAAAGCGGCGATCGAAGACATCGTCCGCCAGCCGCTGCCGGGAGCGTTCCCCGGCGGCCTCGGCAAGCCGAATCTCGATCATCTGCCGGGCGTAGTTCCACTCGTACACGGCCGAGGCCACGTCGAGCCCTTCGTAGCACTGCAGCCGGAGAAGCCGCCGGCCCAGCGTGGCCGCCAGTACGTTGGCCACCTCGGTCTTGCCCACACCGGCCTCGCCCTCCAGAAACAGGGGCCGGTTGAGCTTCAGCGCCAGGAATACCGCCGTAGCCAGGCTCCTGTCCGCCACGTAGCGGCCGGAAGCCAGCAACGCCTCGGTCCGGTCGACGCTTGCGGGGATATCCACTTGTGCTGCGACCGCCCCGCGATTACGGATCGGTGCGCCCGCAAGCGCGCGGATGCGCGGCGTCGGCCCGCCGATGTATGGGGCTCAGGTCAAGAGATGGCGACAAAACAGACGAGCGGGTGTGGGCGAGCCGGAATCAGCCGGCCGCCGCCACGGCCCGCCTGGCCATCACCGTGACGAGGTGCGCGCGATACTCGGCCGAAGCGTGGATATCCTCGTTGAGCCCTTCCGCCGATACGGAGATGCCCGCCACCGCCTCGGGAGCGAAGTTCGATGCCAGCGCCTGCTCCATTTCCGGTACCCTGAAGACGCTGCCACCGGCGCCGGTCACCGCCACGCGGGTTCCGCCGTTGCCCTGGGAAACCATCACGCCGACGATCGCGTAACGAGACGCCGGATTCGGAAACTTCATGTAGGCCGCCCGGTCCGGAAAGGGGAAACTCACGCTGGTGACCAGCTCGCCCGGCTCCAGGGCCGTTTCGAACATGTCAGTGAAGAAGTCATCCGCGCCAATGGTCCTGGAGTTGGTATGCACGGTGGCGCCCAGGCCCACGACTGCGGCCGGATAGTCCGCCGCGGGATCGGCATTGGCGATGGAGCCGCCGATGGTTCCGCGATTGCGCACCTGGGGATCGCCGATGGATTCGGCCAGGTCCGCGAGCGCGGGAATCGCCTGCCGCACTTCGGCCGAACCGGCCACTTCGGCGTGGGTGGTCATGGCGCCGATCGCGACCGCGCCGCCTTCCGAGCGAATTCCCTTCAATTCGCTCAGGCCGGCGAGATCGATGATGTCCGAAGGTCCGGCAAGCCTGAACTTCAGCACCGGGATCAGCGTCATGCCGCCCGCGAGATAGGAAGCGTCCTCGGCCCGGGCCGAGGACTCCACCGCGTCGAATACCGAGTTTGCACGCCGATAGTTGAACTCGTACATGGCCGTTACTCTCCTTGTGCCGATTGCAGCGCCGCCCAGACTTTCTCCGGGGTCGCCGGCATGTCCACGTGCGCTACGCCGATGGCGTCGGTGATGGCGTTGATCAGGGCGGCCGGAGCGGCGATGGCACCGGCCTCCCCGCAGCCCTTCACGCCCAACGGATTGTGGGGACACGGCGTTTCCGTAGTCTCGATGCAAAAGCTGGGCAGATCGTCCGCCCGGGGGATGCAGTAATCCGTGAGCGAACCGGACAGGAGTTGCCCCGATTCTTCGTCATAGGCGCAGTTCTCCAGCAACGCCTGGCCGACACCGTGCGCGATGCCGCCGTGCACCTGGCCGTCCACGATCATCGGATTGACGACCTTGCCGAAGTCGTCCACTGCGTTCCAGTTGACGATCTGCGTCCGGCCGGTCTCGGGATCCACCTCCACCTCGCAGATGTGGCAGCCCGCCGGGAAGGTGAAATTGGCCGGATCGTAGAACGCGCCCTCGTCGAGACCCGGCTCCAGCTCCTCCAGTGGATAGTTGTGAGGCACGTAGGCCGACAGCGCGACGTCGCCGAAGCCCACCGACTTGTCGGTGCCGCGGACCCGGAACTCGCCCGAAGTGAAGTCGATGTCCGACTCGCCGGCTTCCAGCGCATGGGCAGCGATCTTCTTGCCCTTGGCGACGATCTTGTCCAGCGCCTTCGAAATCGCCGAACCGCCCACCGCCAGCGATCGGGACCCGTAGGTGCCCATGCCGAAAGGGATCTGGTCTGTATCGCCGTGAACCACGTCAACGTTCTCGAAGGGCACGCCGAGCCGATCGGCGACGATCTGCGCAAACGTGGTCTCGTGGCCCTGCCCATGGGAATGGGAACCGGTGTAGACCGTGACCGATCCCGTCGGGTGGACCCGGACCTGCGCCGCCTCGTACAGTCCGGCGCGGGCGCCGATGATGCCGGCGATCTGCGAGGGTGCCATGCCGCAGGCTTCGACGTAGGCGGCAAAGCCTATACCGCGCAGACGGCCGCGGCGTGCGGCTTCTTCACGACGTTGGGCGAACCCGGCATGGTCGGCCAGTTCAGAGGCCCGGTCCAGCACCGGCCCGTAGTTGCCGCTGTCGTATTGCACGATCACTGGCGTCTGGTAGGGGAATGCATCGGGCGGGATAAAGTTGCGGCGGCGAATCTCGACCGGATCGATCCCCAGTTCGCGCCCGGCCATTTCCACCACCCGCTCCAGCAGGAACGTGGCTTCCGGGCGGCCTGCGCCCCGCTCGGCGTCAACCGGCGCCGTGTTAGTGAAAACGCCATCGACGGTACATCGGATTGCGGGTGTGGTGTAGAGACCCGCCAGCAGTGTCCCGTAGAGATACGTCGGGATCAGCGGACCAAACGTCGACAGGTAGGCGCCCAAGTTGGCCTGCGTATGCACCCTGAGGCCGAGAAACTTTCCGTCGGAAGTGCTCGCCAGGTCCACGCGCGTGATGTGGTCCCGGCCGTGGGTATCGGAAAGGAACGACTCGGTGCGCTCGGCGGTCCACTTGACCGGCCGTCCCACCTGTTTCCCCGCCCAGGTGACGGCGATTTCCTCCGGGTAGTGCGGGATCTTCGATCCGAAGCCCCCGCCCACGTCGGGCGAAACGACGCGCAGCTTGTGCTCGGGGATGCCCAGGACGAAGGCGCCCATGAGCAGCCGAATCACGTGCGGGTTCTGACTGGTGGTGTACAGCGTGTAACTGTCGTGGGCCGTGTCGAATTCGCCGATGGCCGCACGCGGTTCGATGGCGTTCGGGCACTTACGGTTGTTGACCAGTTCCAGGGTGGTGACGTGCTCCGCTTCGGCGAACGCCGCATCCGTGGCCTCGGCATCGCCGATACCCCACGAGAAGCAACTGTTGTCGTCCAGGTCGTGAAGGGTGGGCGCACCGTCCGCCATCGCCGCTTCCATGGAGACCACCGCGGGCAGTTCGCCGTAGTCCACGTCGACCGCTTCGGCCGCGTCCCGGGCCTGCTCCGGCGTTTCGGCGATCACCATGGCGATCATGTCGCCCACGAAGCGCACCTTGCCCTGCGCCAGGACCGGGCGCGGCGGTTCGTTCATGGGCCCGCCGTCGGGGGCGAACCCGCAGGGCACGCCGCCGACCCCCTCCAGGTCGTCTCCGGTGAACACGGCCACCACGCCGGGCATGGCCCGGGCGGCCCCGGCATCCACCGAGCGCAGGTTCGCGTGCGCCATGACGGAACGGACAAAGACCGCGTGGACCTGATTGGGCCGGGAGATATCGTCGGTGTAGCTGCCCTGTCCGGTGAGAAAGCGGAAATCCTCCTTGCGGGTTACCGCTGCGCCGATTCCTGTATCCATTCCGCTAGCTCCTCATCGCCTGGGCGCCAGCCGCGATCGACTTGACGATATTGTGATAGCCGGTGCAACGGCAGAGGTTACCCTCCAGCCAATCCCGAATTTCGGTCTCGCTCGGATCGGGGTTGTTGGCCACCAGATCCAGCGCGCTCATGACCATGCCCGGCGTGCAGAATCCGCACTGCAAGCCGTGGTTGTCCTTGAATGCCTGCTGCATGGGGTGAAGCTGCCCGTTTTCGGCCAGGCTTTCGATGGTGCTGACTTCCGCACCGTCCGCCTGTGCCGCCAACACCGTACAACTCTTTACCGACTGCCCGTTCATGTGCACGACGCAGGCGCCGCACTGACTGGTGTCGCAGCCCACGTGAGTGCCGGTGAGCCGGAAATGATCGCGAATGAGCTGAACCAGCAGCGTCCGTCCTTCCACTTCCGCGGAAACGGTTTCGCCGTTCAGGGTTAGAGCGACCGTCAAGGCCATGACGTATCTCCTGTCGTTGGTTGTCGTTGCTTCTTGCGCAAAAAGATAGCACAAAGTATTGGGGCTGGCGCGCGCCCCGTTCCAACATGCGTCGCGAGCGGATTGGTCACCTGGGAGCCTGCGCCGCAGTAATCGCGAAGGGGAAGCGGCGAGCGATTCGGGTCAGGTCCGAAAACCCAATATCGAGGCGGTCGCGTGCTGCCTCTTGTCCAGCGTCAAGAAGGACAATTTGCCGGGGTCGGGAGCGATGTAGAGCGCCGTCGCCAAATGCCAGAGATCGGCACCTCGCATGTAACCGGCGTCCAGCACCACCGCCATCTCCGGGGACAACGGTCGATTCGGCATCACCCATTCGACGCGAGAGAGACTGTCCGATTCAAAACGGCGGCGCTCCCGCGAGTACACCGATCGCAACTCCGCTTCCAGCAGATTGGATGACACGATACCGGTGAATTGGTTCAGGCGATGCTGCATTGCCTCGCCGTCGGGTTCTCCGAACGCGACGGCGACCAGAGCCGAAGTGTCCAGGTACGCGACGGCCACTAGTCGCGCTCGGAGAGGAATCGATCAAGAGCGCCCGGCGACGGCTCGCCTGTAACGAAATCCTTGGGAGGTCCTTCGGAACGAATGAGGATGCCCTGCCGTCTCAGGTCCTCAAGCCGCGCTTCGAAGGACTTGGCTTTCCGGACGGGGCGAATCTCCGCAACCGGCTCTCCCCTATAGGAGATGGCAATTGTTCTGCCTTCGCGCACCTGGCGAATGACTTCGGAAAAGCGCGCTTTGGCCTCGTATACCGAATACAGGTCTGCCACGACGTTGCTCCGCTGACGATGAGTACTATGGTGGATCGGACTCCGAGCCACCATAGCTAATTCTATCTAGTCAGACTAGTCATGGCAACGGCACGCGTCCACGTTGCCGCGCCCGCAACGGATTTTCGAAAAATTGTCCCTGCTACGGCTGGTAGCTGGCTACCGGCGGCAGGTACGAGCCGGTGCGTTCCGGCGGCGCGGCCTCCGCAGCCACCGGATGGACCAGCGTGCCGATGCCATCGATGCTCGCTTCGATGGTGTCGCCGGGCTGGAGAAAGCGCTGCTCGCCGCGAACATAGGTGCCGGCGCCGGTGCCGCCCGACGTACCGTTGTTGAGCACGTCTCCTGGGAACAGCGTAATGATCGAGGAGCCGTATTCGATCAGCTCGTAGATGGAATGGATCATGTCGCCGGGGCCGGCCCTTTGCATGACTTCGCCGTCCAACTCAAGGACCTGTTCCAGCCTCACCATGGGATCGCCGTAGAATTCCCTGGGAACGATCCACGGACCCAGCGGCGCGAAGGTGTCATGGCCCTTGCCCACCAGCCAGTCCGAGCCCGGACGTGAATTCGGCGGCCTTCCGCCGCGGTCGGAGATGTCGAGGCTGACCATGTACCCGAAGATGTAGTCTGCCGCATCCTCGGCTGACACGTACTTCGCGGTGCGCCCCATCACGATGGCCAGTTCCACCTCCCAGTCGATGCGGTCGCGTCCCCAGGGGATCACGACGGCGTCGCCGGTGCCGATGACCGCGCCCTCGGTGGGCTTGATGAACAGGTAGGGGATGCCGCGATTGGCGCGCCGGCGCTCCGCCGCGGCGGCCTGCTCCTCGGGCGAATTGGCCTCTTCCACGTGGCTGTAGAAGTTCACGGCGGCGTTGAGCATCTTGCCCGGCATCACCGGCGCCAGCGTGCGCACGTCGTCCAGGTCGTGAACGTAATCGGCTCGGTTGTCTCCGCTCAGGCGCTCGTTGGCCACCATGTGGTTGACGATCTCGTAAAGCCGATACTTGAGACCGTACTCGTAGCGGCCGATCAGATCCTTCATGTCCGCGGGCATCGGAACGGCCACGTACTCCGGATCCTGCTCAAGGGCCTGGTTGGCGGCATTGAGTTCGATGATCGTTTCATCCCGCAGGACGATACCGATCCGGGAGTCGCCTTCGCCGGTGACTTCGAACGTGCCGAGCTTGAAGGGCTCGACGCTGGTCATCGCGGTTTGCGCGGCCGCCGAACCTGCGAGTGTCAGCGCCGCGAAGAGAATCAGGAATCTGTTCATGATGATCACCGATGGGTTGTCTTTCGATTGACGGTTCCCTTGTTCGTCCGGGAATTCTTGAGCGCAGGCAGTTTTCTTCAACAACCCGCGCCGACGTTCTCATTCGTCCGCGTAACTCTCGCGCGTGCGCGCCGGGGTGTCAAGACGGTACGAGTGTCCGCTGACGGAAAACGAGCAGGCATCCGGACTACAGCGGCACGGCGTTCAGGGTTGAGCGGGTCGCAATGTCCGCGTCGCAATCAAAGTCGTAGATCGGCGCGTCGTCGCTCAGCCGGTCCCACTCCACGCGCGCGGTGAAGGGTTCCGAAAGATAGACGGCGTCCTCGAGCGTGTAGTCCAGCACCAGCGTCGTGCCGTCATCGCTTACCGTATATCGTTCGACAAACCGCTTCTGCGCGCTGCCGGGCATGTTCCTGCCGCGGCCGATCCGGTCCCAATCCGAGGCCAGCCCGGCAGGATTCTCGAAAAACCCGGCGCTTTCGATCACCAGGGCATCGGCCTCGATGCGGGCGGTCCGGCGGCCGAAGTCCTCCGGTGACGCCACTGCCTCCGTGAAAGACACAGGCCGCTCGATCCCCTCGTACTCGTAGAACAGGATGAGGCCCGGCCCACCGGTCCTGATCTCGAACACATACGGGGCGTAAATGATGGACGGCAGGTTGGGTGCGATGCAGTCCATGGCCGGCGTGTTCAGCGGATCGTAGGCCGCCCTCGCTGCAAGCCCGGCTTCGTTCAACGGCAGCGGGCTCTCATCGATGACCTGCGTGCCCGGGGGAGTGCGCACGCCCCAGCGGCCCGACATGCGCTGGAGAACGGCGCCTCCCGCCTGCGCATCGACGTTTTCGGCGCGGTACGCCGACAGGTTCCTGCTGAGTCCGCCACCCAGCAGCGAGAATTGCCGTCCGTCGACGAGCGTGATGATACTGCCGAATGTCACTCGATTCGTGCCTCGGGGCGGCGGTCCCTCCACCGTAATCGTATCGCCCGGCCGAATCGTTTCGCTGTCGATACCGAGTCGACGCAACAGGGGTATCGCATGCGCCTCGACCTCCCATTCCACGGCGCCGTCCTCGGTCATCACTTCCAGGGTGTAGAACGAGTGGGGACTGCGCAGGCTCACCTCCGTGACCACGCCGGTGATCTCCATGCTCTGGCCCATCAGGTAGTGAGTGGCGAACGAATGGTGCGCCCGACCCGGGTCCGTCGCAAACAGCGCCGCGGCCATCAGCACACACGCGCCTGTTCCGCCGCCGGCCGTCGCCCATCTGCTTTCGGTCGACATCGTTCCGTCTCCGGGCATGGTCGTTACCCCTGCGGTCATCGCTGACTCGCCCCCAGCCATCGTCGTCCTGCCTCCGGTCATCGTGGTTCCGCCTTCGACCGTTGCGTAGCTTCCGCTCCAGCGCGTTGCGTTTGCGTCACCCTGCCATCAACTCCCGATAGAACCGCGCAAGGCCGTGACATCGGTCCCGCTGGGCGCCTGGAACACGCTCAACCCGAATTCCCCGCACTGGGCGAGTACATGGTCGAAGATGTCCGCCTGGATGCCTTCGTACGCGGCCCATTCGGTGGTGCTGGTGAAGCAGTATATCTCGATGGGGATGCCCTTCTCCCCCGGCTGAAGCTGGCGTACCAGCAGGGTCATGCCGTGATGGATCTGCGGGTGATTCTGCAGAAAATTCCACAGGTAGGCCCGGAACGTGCCGAGGTTGGTCAGCCTGCGCAGGTTTACGTTGGCGGTTTCGGGCTCTTCAAGGGCGGCATTGTAGGCGGCCAGTTCGCCGCGTTTACGTTGGATGTAGTCGCGCAGCAGCGCAAAGCGCGTGAATCGGTCCACCTCATCGTCGGTCAGGAACCGCACCGAACTCGCGTCGATGTGGATGGAGCGCTTGATGCGGCGGCCGCCCGAATCCTGCATGCCGCGCCAGTTCCTGAACGATTCGCTGATCAGCTTGTGGGTCGGGATGGTGGTGATCGTCTTGTCCCAGTTCTGCACCCGGATCGTATGCAGCGCGATGTCCACCACGTCGCCGTCGGCGTCGTACTGCGGCATTTCGATCCAGTCGCCGACCCGGACCATGTCGAGCGTGGTGAGCTGGATGCTGGCGACCAGCGACAGGATCGTATCCCTGAACACCAGCAGCAGGATCGCCGTCATGGCGCCGAAGCCGGTCAGCAGGACGACCGGCGAACGCGCCATCAGCGCCGCGATGACGAAGACGGCTCCCAGGATATAGACCACAATCTGGGCGACCTGGACAAAACCCTTGATGGGGCGATCCCTTGCGATGGGCCAGGTCTCGTAGATTGCGGACCCGGCGCTCAGGAGCGCGACGACGGCGAGCGTGACGGCCAGCGCCAGCCAGGCCATGGCAACGTTGGCGATGATCTGGGAGAGCGAGTCGCCGAGGCCGGGCACATGTGCGATGCCGAAGTACACGACCAGCGCCGGCACGCCCTGCACCAGCCGATCGAGCACGCCATGTTCCAGGATCATGTCGTCCCATTGCTGGCTGGTGCGCCCGGCCAGGCGGCTCAGCAGTCCGACCATCCGACGCTTGGCGAGCAAGTGCAGGAGCATGCCGGCAAACACAAGGACGGCGGCGGCGCCGAGGGTGTGAACAAGTTGGGGCAGGCCGAAGAACCAGCCAGTCAAGCTGTCGAACGCTTCGTTCATGGTTCAGCCGTCCGCAAGCTCCGGGTCGCTCGCTTCGGCTCGGAAGAAATCTGGCCGAAGAATACCCGAATCCCCCGGGTCATGGCGAAACTATCGGTCAGGACTTCAAGATGCGCTTGCAAACCAGATTCTGCCCAGAACGTTCGCTGGCAAGCCCGACCGAAGGGTGGGAAAGGCCCCTATACCAAGAGCGGCCCCGTGCGCAAGCTGACTTTCTCGCAATCTTGCCCAGAAAGAAATTGGCGACGCTTTCAGGGCACGAGTAAAATCCGGGCATGGGCAGTACCACCATAAGACTGGACGCCGAAGGTTTCCCAATCCGTGTGGACGCGGACAAAGGTTGGACGGCTCCCTCCCTGCCCGGGCTGGAGTTTCCAGGCTGCACTCCCCGGCGCGTGAAACGCTCCGAGATCGACGCCTATGAAGGACGCATCGAGTTCTGGGACGCCGACGCCGAGACCGCCTGGGTGTGCGAGCCCGCCACCCCTGTCCACGAGCGCCCCTCACGGGCTCTGGCTGCGCTGGCGGAGCGCATCGCGGCGGTGCGCGGCTCGCCGGTGACCTGTTTCGGCTCGATGGACCTGCTGCTGCGCGACGGCGACGGCGCGCCCCGGCGAATCCTGGAGGCGGACGAGTCGCTGTACCTGCACCCGCTGTCGGCGAATCTGCCCGGCTCCGCGGCGATGGTGGTCGGTGTGCACGACTTCCCGGACGTTGTGCTGGAGGTGGACCACACCACGGACGCGCGGCAGGGCAAACTGAAGCTCTATGAGGCATGGGGTTTTCCCGAGGTATGGATTCAGGTGCCCGCCGAGCCCGCGCCGAGCCGTCCGAGGAGCCGCCTTCCTGGACTGACGATTTACCTGCTGGAGGGCGGCGTGTACCGCGTGTCCGGGGAGAGCCGGGCGTTTCCGGGCTGGACGGCGGAAAATATCCACGCCGCCCTGGACGAGAAGGCCCCGACGGCGGCGACGCTGGAGACTATCGAGCGGGTGGGTCTGGAACTCGGCGCGCGGGAGGGCACCGGGCCGGACGACGACCCGATGTTGCGCTCGCAGCGCCGGCAAGCCATGCGGCAGGGCATCGAGCAGGGTATCGAGCGGGGGCTGACCGCCCAGAGGGAGATGCTGCGCCGCCAGGCGGAGCGCAAGTTCGGCAGGACAGCGGCGGCGGAATTCGTCAGCCGGCTCGAAGCCGTATCCGATCCGGCCCGCCTGGCCGAAGCCGGCGAGCGGATCATCGACTGCGACACTGGGGACGATCTGCTGGCCCAACTGCCATCGGAGTAGCCGCAGTCCCCTGGTAGCGACTCCGTCCCGCAACCTCATCCCAGGCACTGCGGACGGACCGCTGCAACCGGGAAGGCCAACGCCGCCCGTGCGCCCACTCCGCGCGATGTTTGCCCCACCCATGTAGAATCCGACCTGTTCCGCGCCCTGTCGGCGCATTTCACGGGTAGTTCATGACCAATTCAGTTGACAATCGCCTCGCCCTGTTCTGCGACTTCGAAAACATCGCGCTCGGGGTCCGCGATGCGCGCTACGCCAAGTTCGACATCAACCGCGTTCTCGAGCGCCTCCTGGTCAAGGGCAGCATCATCGCCAAGAAAGCCTACTGCGACTGGGGCCGCTACAAGGAATTCAAGGCGGTCATGCACGAGGCCAATTTCGAACTCATCGACATCCCCCATGTGCGCCAGTCGGGCAAGAACTCCGCCGATATCCGCATGGTGGTGGATGCGCTGGACCTCTGCTACACCAAGTCCCATGTGAACACGTTCGTCGTCATCAGCGGCGATTCGGACTTTTCCCCGCTGGTCAGCAAGCTCCGCGAGAATGCCAAGATCGTGATCGGTGTGGGCGTGAAGAACTCCACGTCCGACCTGCTGATCAATACCTGCGACGAGTTCATCTACTACGACGATCTCATCCGGGAGCGCCGGCAGCGCAAACCTTCGGCCAAGCCGGCTGCCCGGAAGAAGTCGTCCGATTCAACCGGCCGCGCGCAGGAAGGAAGCGACCGCATGCAGGAGGGCATCGACCTCACGCTCGAGACCGCGGATGCCCTCAACGCGGAGCGCGGCGACGAGGAGAAACTCTGGGGTTCCATGGTCAAGCAGGCCCTCAAGCGCCGCCGTCCCGGCTTCAACGAGAGCTATTACGGCTTCAACTCCTTCAGCCGCCTGCTGGAAGAGGCCCGCGACCGGGGCCAGGTGGAACTGGAACTGGACGAACGCTCCGGCGGCTATATCATCCGTGACGTGGTCCCGGCCAGTTCGTGAGTTACTTTGCCACCACAAGGCGCCTCACTTCCCAGGGAGCCAAAGCGATGATGATGGCAGCTACGGCCGACGCCAAAGACAAGGGCTTTGCCGTTTCCATCGCCATCGTGGATTCGGGCGGCAACCTGCTGCTGCTGGAACGAATGGAAGGCGGGCGATTCCACACCGTCCACTCCGCACAAACCAAGGCAGCCTGCGCCGCATCCAACCGGCGGCCGACCACCACCCGAGGCGCGGAGGGACAGGAACTTGACCTGTTGCACGCGGTGGGCCTCAGCCTGGCCGCGGGTCCCGAGCGCTGGACCCCCATGGAAGGCGGATTGCCCATCATGGTGGACGGCGAGTGCGTGGGCGGCATCGGTGTAGCCGGCGCGACCTGGGAAGAGGATGAGCGCATCGCCAAAGTGGCGTTGAACGCAGTCGGCGCCGCCCTGCCGGATTAGGGAGGACCGGGCAGGCGGTGGCAACAGTCCTGCAGCATGGGGTGGAATACCGCCTCGCCGAAGACGGCCGATCCATCGGCGATGCATCTCGGCTGTCCATGTTGCTCGCGGCACTCCTCGCGGGATCCGGGCTGTTTGGACCGCCGGCCGCCGCGCAGTACCCGGAACGGGCCATCGAATTCGTGATTCCCTTCGACGCCGGCGGCAGCGCCGACATCGAGGGCCGCCTGCTGGCCGAGGAGATGGGCGCGGTACTGGGCGTCACCCTGGTGCCCGTGAATCGACCGGGCGCCGGCGGAGCGCTGGCCTACAGCTACGTCAACGCTGCCGATCCCGACGGCTACACGGTCATGTGGACCTCGACTTCGATTCTCACCATCACCAATCTCGGCAATGTGCCCTTCGGCTTCGATGCCCTCGATCACATCGGACGCGTCGAGCACCAGCCGCTGGTGTTCGCGGTGGCAACCGATTCGCCGTGGAGCGACATCGACTCACTGGCCGGGGACTGCGGTAACCGCGGCCGGCCCGTCCGTATCGCCAACTCGGGCACCGGGAGTACCACTCATCTGGGCGCCCTGGCCGTCATGCAGGAGATCGGCTGCCAGGCCGTGCACCTGCCCATCGGTACACGGAGACGTAACGCCACGGTCCTGAGCGGTGAGGCGGATGCCATGGTGGCGCCGCTGACCGGCGCCCTCAGCCTGTTTCGCGCCGGCCGGCTTGATTTTCTGGCGTCACTGGGCGCTGAACGAAATTCCATCATTGCCGACGTGCCCACGGCCCGTGAACTCGGCATTGAAGTGGAATTCGATCTGTTCCGCGGGCTTTCGGTACCTGCGGGGACGCCGGCTGAAATTCAGGCGCGGCTCGCAGACGCCATGACCCGGGCCGCGTCTTCGGAAGCGTTCCAGCGTCTGGCCGAGGACCTGGGACTCACCGTGGCGCCGCTGACCATGGGCCCGTTCGAGACACTGCTGCAACGGGAAGACGAAAGGATCAGGGCGATCATCCAGAGCGCCGGTACGTTGACTCCCTGATGTCCGGCGGACATCGCAACCTGGCGGCGGGCCTCGTGCTCCTGGCAGTGGGCATCGGGTACGGATTGGCAACCGCGCAATTGCCGGACCGGACACTGCCCGACACACCCGGTCCGGCGTTCCTTCCGTGGTTGATCGCCATCGGGCTGACTGGGCTTTCCGCCGCGCTGACGGTCCGGGGCCTGACCGCCATTCGCCAACGGGACGGGGACGCTGCGGGCTACCGGCTGCCCCGACGGGGCTGGCTGGCGCTCGGCGGATTCGCCGCCTATTTGCTGCTCCTGCCCTATGCCGGTTTTGTGCTGGCAAGCGTGCCGTTCTGCGGCGGACTGGTGGCGCTCTACGGTGAACGCAGGCCGGTCATCGTGCTGGCGGCCGCGATCCTGATTCCGCTGGTGCTCTTCCTTGTGTTCAGCACCGGATTCCAGGTTCTCCTGCCGCGAGGCGCGTGGCAGTGACCGGACAGCGCGGGCGCGCGATCGACGCACTCGGGACTCTCCCGCGGAGCGCGCGGCAGTGACGGGCGACCTGCTGCAGGGCCTGCTCCACGCGATTCAGCCCGCAAGCCTGGCTGCGACGGGCACGGGATGCCTGCTCGGCATCGTCGCCGGCATGATTCCGGGCATGACGATCTCCGCGGCGATGATCATCGTCCTGCCGCTCACGTTCGTGCTCGACCCCAACGTCTCCATCGGCCTGTTCCTGGGGCTCTATGCCGGGGGGATGCTGGGCGGCAGTTTCTCCGCCATCCTGCTGAACATTCCGGGCACGCCGTCCGCGGCGGCGACCGCGCTGGACGGCTACCCGCTGGTGGCACGGGGCCAGGCCGGCCGTGCGCTGGGCATGGCGGTATCGGCGAGCTTTTGCGGTGGGCTCTTCAGCGCGTTTTGCCTGTTCCTCATTGCACCCAGGCTGGCCGATCTGGCGCTGCAGTTCCGCTCGGCGGACCTCTTCAGCCTGGTGTTCCTTGGCCTGACCATCATCTGCTCGTTTGCATCCCGGTCATGGGTCAAGGGGCTGCTGTCGGCGGTCATCGGACTCGCCATCGTCACCGTCGGCCAGGACCCGGTGATGGGCACGGCGCGATTTACCTTCGGCGACCCGAACCTGCTGTCCGGCGTGCACTTCCTCACCGCGCTGATCGGGCTCTTCGCGATACCGCAGTTGATCGAGAACCTGCGCGGCAACGGCCCCGGCGGCGCCATCGGCCTCGGCGTCACTGGCAGTCCGGACAACCCACGTAGTCCAGGAGGCCGCGACGGCACCGCACCCGCAGCCGGCGCCATCGAATTGCGCAAACTGCTGCCGGCGTTCGCGGACCTGCGCCGCATCCGGCTGCCCGTGGGCATCGGTTCGGCGGTGGGCACCTTCCTCGGCATCCTCCCCGGTGCGGGCGGTCCCATCGCGGCCTTCATCAGCTACGACTACGCGAAGAAAGCCACCGGGCGCGGGGACCGGTTCGGCCAGGGCGCCGTCGAGGGGGTGGCGGCACCGGAGTCCGCCAACAACGCGGTCACGGGGGGCGCCCTGATCCCAATGATGACCCTTGGCATCCCGGGCGACCCGGTGACGGCGATCCTGATCGGCGCGCTGCTGGCCCATGGGTTGGCCCCGGGGCCGCTGCTGTTCGTCGAGCGGGCGGACTTCGCCTACGGACTGATGTTCTCGTTTTTCTGGGCGAATGTCTTCAACCTGCTGATTGCGCTTGCGGGGCTGCGGTTGCTGGTCAAGGTGGTCGCCGCGCCGCGTACGCTGCTCATGCCCGCGGTGGCGATCCTGTGCGTCGTCGGCGCCTGGTCGCTGCGCAATTCGATCTTCGACGTCTACGTCATGTTCGGATTCGGCCTGCTGGGGCTGGGCATGAAGTGGCTGGACATGCCGGTTGTGCCGCTGCTGCTCGCCCTGGTGCTCGGGCGGCAACTTGAGGAAAATCTGCGCATCGCGCTGACGGGATCCCAGGGAGACATTTCAGTTTTCTTCACTTCGCCCTTCAGCGCGCTGTTCCTGGGACTGTCGGTGGTATCGGTGGCCTGGTCCATCGTTGGAGCACGCCGGCAGCGGGCGCCGTGAGTCAAGGATAATGGCTGCGAAGGGAGTGACGATTTCGTGACCGGAGGGAAAGTCGATTGAGCAGCGAACCGATCCGCGTGGCCTCTCTGGGCCTGGGCTGGTGGTCGGACGTGCTCGCCGATGCGGCCGGCCGGACGCCGGCCCTCGAGATCGCCGCCTGTTACACCCGCTCCGAAGACAAGCGCAAAGCCTTCGCGGAGAAGTACGGGTGCAGGGCTGCGGGCAGCTACGAAGAAATCCTGATGGACGGCTCCATCCGGGGCATCATCAATACGACTCCCAATTCCGTGCATCTCGAAACGGTGGCCCGGGCCGCGGCCGCCGGCAAGCACGTCTTTCTCGACAAACCCATTGCCAACACGGTGGCCGACGGCCTGGCCATCGATCAGGTTTGCGCCGCCGCCGGCATCGTCCTCTCGGTGGGCTACCAGCGCCGCCGCGAAAGCCACTTCCGCTGGATCCGGCGCGAGATCGAGGCAGGCCGGTTTGGCCGGCTGATCCAGGCCGAAGCCAACATCAGCCGCGACCGGCTTGGCAAGATCGACACGACGTCCTGGCGCTACCAGGCCGCCGGCATGCCCGGGGGCGTCATGCTGCAGATCGGCGTCCATTACACCGACGTGCTGGAGATGCTGCTTGGCCCCGTGCGCCGGGTTTCGGCGGTCACGGCGAAACTGGTCCTTCCCGGCGACAATCCCGATATCGCCAACCTGATCCTGGAGCACGAGAACGGCGCCGTCTCCAACCTCACGGCGAGCTACGCCTCGGCGTCGGAGTTCTACATGCTCAACGTCTACGGCAAGGAAGCCAGCGCCTTCTACGACCTGTTCGGCGGCCTGCGCCACCTGCGCAGAGGCGACGCGCGGACGATTGCAATACCGTGCGGGAAGACCGACACGCTGGTGGAGGAACTGGAGGAATTCGCGGCCTGCATTCGGGGCACCGCTGCTCCGGAAGTCAATGCCCGCCGCGCCACCGAATCCCTGGCCGTGATCCGCGCCGGGATGCGGTCCGCAGCCGAAGGCAGGCCGGTCGAGGTAGCGGAAATCATGGACTCCGCGAACGATTGAGCCGTCCACCGGGACGTGACATTGAATCGGCGGCGGCCGTCCTATCCGTTGATTCTGTCCGATCTGCTCTTGCGTGACTACAGCGGCTGCTGGCCGGCAGTCGGAATGATCGCTACCGCCCGCGCCCGTTGCGGTCCCTGCCCCTGCGGCTCTCGAACTCGACGCCGTCGGCGTCGCGCACGACGGTGCGAAGGCGGACGAACAGCCGGTCTTCATTGCGGTGACGCTGGCCGGTGATGGTGATCGCCTCGCCGGGACCGAACAGATCGGAATTGTAAGACTCGCCTGACCCGTCCACGAAATTGCCGTTCCACTCGGCAGTCCACTGCTCGACCGTGCCGTCCTCGCCCTGCACTTCGAACGTCATGGACGGATGAGGCCGGCGGCCCAGGTACTCGGACACTACTCCGGCCACGACGATGGAACTGCGGGTGTCGTACTCCGCCGACCAGGAATGGTGTGCGGAAGCCGTGACCGCAAGAAGCGGCAGCGCCGCGGCTGAGAGAAGTGTGATCGTACGCATGACTCGTTGCCTCCCCGGCATCAATTCCAATTCAATACGCGATTTACGGTAGTAGATTGTGCCAGCAGCCCGGCCCCGCGGAAATGCGCCGAGGGCGAAGAATTCCAAAGAATTCTATTCGGCGCTGTCGTCCGATTCCGTGTCTTCGGCCGTCTCGCCTGCAGACGCCTCGTCCCCGTCCCCGTCGGCGTTTGGGTTGGATACGCCAATCGCCGGCCGGCCCCGCCGCTCCTCCGGTTCCAGGGCAAGGAAATCTGCCTCCTCCTCGGTAATAGGATAGAAGACTCCCAGGCCACAGCTCATTCCCTCCTGAAGGTATCCCCCGAACTGCTCGAGCACGCGGATCGTATCCACCTGGCAGAGCCGCCCGCCGGTGGTTCGGTAGGAAAATCGCTCTTCCCGCACCAGGCCGGGACAGTCGTTGCGAAGATAATTCACATAGTAGTCACGGCCACGCATCCGAAACAGGATGGTGCGTTCGTCGAGGACATTGGTGCTGCGAATATTGCGCGTGTTGATGCACCGTTCCCCCTCGCGATCGATGGCGAAATCCTCCTCGTCCAGATCGTAAACGGGAGGTTCGGCGTCGTCGGGGGAGTCCTGGGCAAACGCCGCGCCTGTGGCCAGGCAGCACAGCGCAAACGTATAGATCGATACCCTGCAGTTCACGTCGTTCACCGTATCAGCGGCGCTGAAATCCCATTATAGTCTCACCACATGAATCCCGACCGCAACAGCACGTCCGGCGATCTCTCCACCTCCGTTGCCGGCGACATCATTCGGGCACTGGACGCGGACGACAAGGGTGCGGTAAGGCGCCTGGTGGAGTCGCTGCATCCTGCCGATACGGCCGATCTCCTGGAATGGGTGTCGCACCGGGAGCGCAACCGCCTGGTCGACACGCTGCGCGAGCCGTTCGACCCGGACATCCTGGCGGAACTGGGTGAAGCCGTCGCCGAACGCGTCGTCGAACGGCTCGGAACGGTACAGGCGGCCGAGGCTGTCGCTTCCATGGCCACGGACGATGCGGTCGAGGTCGTGGAGGCGCTGGATGCGGACGTGCAGCAGGCGGTGCTCGGTGTGCTGCCCGACATTCGCCGCGACCGGATCCGGGAAGGCCTTGCCTGGCCCGAAGACAGCGCTGGCCGACTCATGCAGCGCAACGTGGTGGCGCTGCCCGACGACTGGAACGTCGGCAAGGCGATCGACTACCTGCGCGAGGCCGAAGACCTGCCGGCCGATTTCTTCGATCTCTTCCTGGTCGATCAGGACTACCGGCCCATCGGCACCATCCCGCTGAGCCGCGTGTTACGGACCCGCCGCACCGGAGCGCTCACCAATATCGTTCGACCGGACCTGCGCACCATTCCGGCCGGCATGGACCAGGAAGAAGTGGCCTTCCTGTTCCGTCAGCGGGACCTGATCTCCGCGCCGGTGGTCGATGGGGACGGACGGTTGCTGGGCGTGGTCACCGTGGATGATGTCGTCGACGTGATCCACGAGGAGCACGAGGAGGACATCCTGGCGCTGGCCGGCGTCGGCGCCGAGGACAACTTCTTCGAAGCCATCATGGACACGACCCGATCACGGTTCATCTGGCTGATGATCCACCTGGTCGCCGCCATCGCCGCCTCCTGGGTTATCAGCATGTTTGCCGGCACCATCCAGGAACTGGTGGCCCTGGCCATTCTCATGCCCATCGTCGCCACCATGGGCGGGACCGCCGGGATCCAGGCCCTGACCGTCGCGGTGCGCGCCATTGCCGTGAAGGAACTCACGCCGATGAATGCCGTGCGGGCAATCCGCAAGGAGCTGCTGGTCAGCGGTCTGAACGGCCTGCTGTTCGCCGTGCTCATCGGCGGGGTGGCGTGGGCCTGGTTTGCCAGCCCCGCGCTGGGCGGCGTCATCGCGCTGGCCATGGTGATCAACCTGCTGACGGCCGGATTCACCGGAAGCGTGTTACCGGTGGTGCTGCAGCGCGCAGGCTTCGATCCTGCGGTGGCTTCCAGCGCGCTGCTGACTTCGATTACCGACGTGGTCGGGTTCTACGTCTTCCTGGGCCTGGCCGCGGCGCTGTTGCTATAGCGGCGCCGTTGCGATAAAGGTAAGGCCATGAGTTGGGAATCGATCGCTTCCGCCCTTGCCGACTACGGCCTGATTGGCTGGAACTACCTGAGCAGCCCGGCCGTGCTGATCCAGCTCGGCGTGATCGCGGTCCTGTTCCTGCTGGCGTGGATGGCATCGCGGCGCGTGGAACCGCAGCTCCTGAAGTGGGTCGACGGGCTCGATCTCAGTGGCATGCCGCTCGTTCAGCGGCTGGTGACGGAATTCTCGAGTCGGCTCGAGTTGCTGTTCTTCGTGGTGCTCCTGGCCGTCGCGTACCTCATCAGCGCAGCCACGAACTGGCCCCCGGAAACGCTGCCCGCAGACGTGTTGCCCTCGGACACGGCGGCGGCGGCGGCGGCCGAGGCCGCGAGTCGGGTGGAGGGCAGCTACCTGTTCTACTACGCCATGGTGCTGGCGGCGGCCTGGCTGGCGATCAATGTCATTTCCCACCTGAGCCGCAGCCGGACGATCGGCCTGGCATTCGCCCTGATCGCCTGGGCCTACGTCGCCGCAGTGGTGCTGGGCGTGGCGGATGTGGCGACGGAAATCCTCGACGCGGGCTTCAACATTGGCACGTTCCGCCTGTCGCTGCTGAGCGTGCTGCAGGTGGTGTTCCTGCTTGGCGGGCTGTTGTGGCTGTCGGCGGCGGTGGGCAACTTCCTCGATCGGCGCATACAGAACATCGAGGACATCACGCCGTCGCTGCGCGTGCTGATCGGCAAGATCCTGCGCATCGCGCTGATCGTCATCGCGGCGATGATCGCGCTGTCCGGGATGGGAATCGATCTGACCGCGCTGACGATCTTTTCGGGCGCCGTCGGCGTCGGCATCGGTTTCGGCCTGCAAAAGGTCGTCTCCAATTTCATCTCCGGGATCATCATTCTCATGGACCATTCGATCAAGCCCGGCGATACGGTTACGCTCGGGGAGACTTTCGGCTGGATCCGCGAGCTTCGCGCGCGCTTCGTCTCCGTGATCACCCGCGACGGGCGCGAGTTCCTCATACCGAACGAGGACTTCATCACCACCGAGGTCGTCAACTGGTCGTTCTCGGACCAGTACGTGCGACTCGACGTTCTCTTCGGGGTCGCCTATGACTCCGATCCCCACGAGGTCGAGCGCATAGCCATCCAGGCGGCATCGAGCGTGAAGCGCGTCCAGACCCACCCCCCACCTCCCGGAAAGAAGCAACCCCGGCCCCCGGTCTGCTGGCTCATCGGGTTCGGGGAGTCGTCGCTGGAATTCAAGCTACGCTTCTGGATCAGCGATCCGCAGGAAGGCACCACCAACATCCGCGGCAAGGTCCTGCTGGCGGTTTGGGACGCGTTCAGGGAGAACGGCATCCGGATACCCTATCCCCACCGCGAGATCATCATGCGTTCCCGCGTCCCGGGCGATCCGGAAGAGGATCCCGCGTGACGGTTCGATCGATGCTGCCGGGGCCGCTCGTCACCGTGCTCGTCGCCGCGCTGTTCGCGGGGTCGGCAACGGCCCAGACGCCGGATTCCTTCCAACCGGCCGATCCGGAAGAGGCCGGAACCACCGCGGATACCGAAACACCTCCAGACACCGGAATCGCCGCGGACACCGGAACCGCTACGGATACCGGAATCGCCGCGGAAGCCGGAATCGCCATGGATACCACCGTCGCCGCGCTCGGCGAGGACGACACGCCGGCGTTTCCCCCGGGTCTCGATCCCATCATTGCCGTCCATCCCCTGAACCCGCGACTCAACCAGGCGCAGCCGTGGCAGATCACGGACGATGGCCGGGTGATTCCCCAGCGCCGTGCGCCCCGGCCGCCCATCCCCGTCTTCAGGGCGCCCCTCACCGACGCCTTCTCGTCACGCAGCGAAGACGGCGCCATCGAACTCACGTTCGGCGGTCAGACATCACTCGGCGGCACGCTGGGCATGCGCGTCAGCCGCCTGGAAACGGCGCCCGCGGTGGTTGGGTTGACCGTAAGCGAATCCCTTGCGCTGGATGATCTGACAGTCCGGGCGTTCGACGAGGACGGCGAACCGGTTGAACGAGCGCCGCTGCGGCTGGAGATCGAGGGGCCGGAGGGATTTGTGGACATGGCGGCGTTCGAGCAGGACAAGCGTACGCTGGCGGCGGTCGCCCGGGGAATCGGCCGCATCTGGATCACATCGCTCCTGCCGACGCGCCAGGACGAGCCTTACTCGATACCGGTAGTCCTTGTCATTCGCGAGCCGGGCAGCCAGGGCGCCAGAATGAGTACCAGGATCCACGAGAACGTTCCGGCGTCGCCCTAATGCCCGATTGCCCGAGTACCTGAGTGCCCGAGTACCTGAGTGCCTGAGTGCCTGAGTGCCTGAGTGCCTGAGTGCCTGAGTGCCTGAGTGCCCAGGCGATGGTGCTGCCGGAATCGCTACCGGCCGGCCCTCGCAAGGTCCATTGAGCCCTTCAATGCATATAATGGGCACTTGCCAGGAGCACATCGGTGATGACCGCCAAAGTATCAAACGCTACCGCCTTCCTGATCGCCGCAGCGTTGTATCCGTGGTGCGCACCGCTGGCGCAACCGGACCTGGAGGGTATCTGGGGTATCGATCCCTCGCTGTTCCGGCAATACTCCGATGTGCAGTACACGGACGAGGGCCAGCGCCGGGTCGACGCCTACAACCCTACAACCGACGATCCGAGTTACTGGTGCATCCCGTCCGGACTGGGACGCGCCTGGGACGAGCCCGATACGAACGTCGAGATCGTCCAGATGGAAGACCGCGTGGTGATTCGATACGAGATGTTCGACCTGGTACGGACCGTCATGCTCGACCAGCAGGGGCATCCCCTGGAGTTCGCGCCCAGCACGGTCAATCTGGACGGCGATCCCATACCGACCATGGGCCATTCCATCGGCTGGTACGAGGACGATGCGCTGGTCATCGAAACGATAGGCTACGCTTCGGGCTACATCACGACATTGCTCCGGTATATCCCCCAGTCCGAAGCCCTGCGGAGCATCGAGCGCATTACCCGGGACGAGCAGGACAGGCTCGTGGTGGACATCCGCTACGCGGACCCGATCATGCTGACCGCCCCGCTTGAGCACCGTAACCGCTACTTCAGGTCCGATTTTGGCATGACCGTGTACGGATGCATTCCCGACCATCCCGGCGAGGAGGAATGAAACCGGTGCGCATGTTTCGAGGCATTCTGTTTGCGGCCCTGCTGGCCTGCGCAGCGCCCGTACAGGCGCACCATTCGGTGGCGCTGAATTTCACCGACGAGGAAATCACGCTTCAGGGCACGATCACGTCGCTCAGGTGGGTGAATCCCCACTGCACCTTCGTTCTTCAGGTGGAAAACGACGCCGGCGAGACCGAGGAGTGGCTGGTGGAATTGCTGGCCAGGATTGCCCTGGAGCGCCAGGGGTTCGACTTCGACTCGCTCCAGGAAGGCATGGTCATCGAACTGACCGGGCGCCTGGGTTATCGCGAATACACACTGCGATTCGTTGAAGCCGTGCGCCCCGACGGCGGCATCGTGCGCGAACGGAGCCCCATTCAGGAGCGGTTCCGGAGTCAATAGCGCCTGACATTGCTCTGATTTCCGTCAATACTGCCAATGTCTGCTCAGCCGATCCCGTTTCACGGAACGCGGGGGCATCGCCAATGTCCAACCCGACGTGCAACCCGCTTGATTCATGTTCGTGATAGCTTCTCCAGCCAACCCTCAGGCTGGTCTGAGGCAACAAGGGATTTCAATTGAAGAAAGTCGCCACAGTTTTCGCTGCACTTGCAGTTCTCGCGGCCGGTTTGCCGACTCTGTTGGGAATTATGGCGCAGGACCGAATCTTCGAGCTCGCCGAAGTCGCGTCTGCCAATCGACTGGTTCAGGTCGATGTCACCGGATACGAGCGCGGCTGGCGGCGCAGCCAGGCCATCCTCAGCGTAACGGTTCACGACAGCTACCGATCGCTGCTGGAAGGGGCCGCTCCCGGGAGCGCCAATCAGACGGCTCGGACAGCCGGACCAGACAATATTCTCGACCTGGGACTCGCTCTGAATCTGGCCGTCGCCCACGGTCCTCTGTTGCCCCTGGGCGGGATCGGGCTCGCCGAAGCGGTGGTCCAAATGGATCCTCCGGCCGGAGCTCCCGGCGAACTGCTGGCGAATCTGGAAATACAGGGAATTGGAGAAGCCGCCGTGCGGGTTGGTATCGGAAGCGAATCGTCGTATCGATGGACGATACCGCCTTTGGCGTACTCGGGTCCGGAAGCTACGTTCGCCACGTCCGGGCTGACAGGCGAGGGAACCTATGACTCCGCGCAGCAGCGCCAGAGCAGTCAGGGCCGAATGGACAGACTGGAATTCAGCACCTCGAATGTGGAATTGGGCGTCGATGGCCTTGCATTTTCCTTCGACAGTGCCAGGAGCATCAGTGGCGTCTGGCCGGGCACTTCGGTCTTGACGCTGGGAAACCTGTCCGTCGGCTCGCCCGCAAACGAACCCACTGTAGTGGTGGAGGGTATCGAGACGCACGGTCAAGGGGAGGTTGACGAGGCCGGAGATCTGCTGTCCAACGGAACCGAGACGACGGCGGAATCCCTTTCAGCCACCGTTGACGGCAGCCAGCACATCATTACGGAGATTCGGTTTGACCAGGCCCTTCGAAACCTCGACGTGGACGCGCTGAACGCATACCGGGACCTGGCACTTGAACTTGTCGGAGAGAACGATCCAACGGCCTTTTTTGGCGAGTTGCAACCCATCGTTTACGGCGCGCTGAACGCGGAACCCGAAATTGAGATCGGGCCGCTTGGGTTCAATTGGAACGACAGCACTCTGCAGTCCAGGATTCTGCTGCGCATCGACAACGAGATGCTGCCGGCCGAACCCATGTTCTCGCTTGTAGACTCCTCGCTATGGACTCGCCTCGTTGCCGTGGAGGTAGAACTCGATGCAGACCGCGATGTCGCGGAGTGGATCGCCATACAGGCAATGTCCAGGCAAGGTGCACTGGGGGGAAGCCCCGCCGACGTGTCGGACGATATCCTGCAGGCACAGGCCAGGGGGACGCTGGTAACGCTGGTCGTCCAGGGCATGCTGGAAGAGACCGAAAATGGGTACCGGTTCCGCGGCTCCTACGAGAATGGCGTGGTGGAAGTGAACGGCACCGTCATACCGATCGGCGCTGCGGCGCAGGCTCTGTTCTGAGCTAGGGCCCGGTCTCGCTGCGTAACCTGGGACGGTCGAAAGGGAACGTCTCGTCGGCAACCCGGGAGTCCAGCAGCCCGATCCTCAGGAAAGCATCCAGATCGTAGCTGTCGAATCCGGTCAGGTCGAAGACGTAGGTCCCCACGCCGGGGATCTCATCCACTCCGGGCAGCGCCATCGCAGCATTGTAGAAGGTGATCGCCTCGCTCAAGCGGCCGAATTCGCCGGTGTGCATCAGGCGCGTGCGTAACCCCACATTGCGCAGGCTGGGAGTGCGCATCTCGCCGGCGTCCTCGGGATCGGCCGTCACCTCCTGGCGGCCGGTATCGAATTCGCTCAGCCGCAGGCCGATATTGAAGAAGTCGTTGTTTGTGAACAGAGGCGGTACGTGGCAGTTGACGCAGCGCAGCCGCTGGAAGACCCGCCATCCGAATCTGGCCTGTTCGTCAAGCGCCGTCTCCTCGCCGGCCATGTAGCGGTCCCACGGCGTCCGGTCGGCCACCAGCGTGCGTTCATAGGTGGCAACGGCAAAGGCGATGCGTACGGCGGTAATCCCGTCGTCACCGAAGGCCGCCCGGAACAGTGCCGGGTAGTCCGGGTACTCGGCCAGGGCCTCGGAGACATCGTCAGGAAAATCCCGTGCCAGCGCCAGCGGGCGCACCCGGCGCAACTTTCCGGTCAGATCGTCCCAGGTGCGGCCGGGATGGGTCATCTCCGCGGGGTTGGACAGCGAGTCCAGAACCTGGTTTTCCAGCGCGCCGCCCTCAGCGATGACCACCTCGCCGCTCTGCGGATCCACGAACTGCGATCCCGCCCGCCCGTCCCAGAACACTTCCCCGGCCCACAGGGCGCCGAAGTTCGATGGCGCGATGCGCCGGGTCACCTGGGGCTCGAAGCCGAAGATCGGGTGCTCCAGCGCCTCCCCCGCCTCGTTCATGTACACCACGCCGGGCGATCCCCAGACATCGTCGATGGTGCCCCTGTCGGTGCCCGTATGGCGGCCGAACCTGGGGTCCGCTCCGCCGGACGCAGGCCGATGGCAGGTCCCGCACGCGGTGGTGTCATCGCTGGAGAGCTGTTCGTCCCAGAAGAGAATCTTGCCCAATACTCGCTTGGGTTCGGTGATGGGGTTTTCCGCCGGCACCGGCACTGGCGGCAACTGGGCCACGGCCGGTACCCCGGCCTGCGCCCCGAGTAGTACGGCCGTCGCCAATGAGACAACCATTGATATTGGAGAGCGCCGCATCGCCTCCGGAACTCGCTGCAGCGTCTCGGGAAAATTGTGCGTTCCGTCAGGGAAAATTTGCATCGGGTTGGAAAAATCCTGCGTAGCCGGCGGAAGGCACCGTCTCGTTCAAATTCTAGCAAGCAGTGTTATATTGCACGATCCTGGCGACAGGCCGGGCAAGATGCCGCGGTCGACATTCGCCATACAAAAATTAGCAAGGGGTATCCACCGATGAAACGATCAATTGCCGTCCTGATGCTTTTCGGTGCTCAACTCGCCATGACCGGCGCGCAGGGACAGGTCGTGCGCGAAGATGTGGAGGGCATCCGCAACTTCGCCCAGATCGAGTCCGTCGTGGCCTGCGCCGGCGCCATCGTGCCCGATTCGGTGGCGCAGATCGCGGACATGGGATTCCGCAGCATCATCAACCTGCAACGGGCGACGGAAGAAACCGCCAATGTCGAAGGTGAAACCGCCGCCGCCGAGGCCGCCGGGATCAAGTACGTCCACCTGCCATTCGGCGGCCCCGATTTCGATTCCGCCGTGGCGGACCGCTTTCTGGAAGCCATCGTCGAACCCGACACGGCGCCCGCGTTCATTCACTGCGGAGGCGGCGGTCGCGCCGCAACCATGTGGTTCATCAAGCGCGTGATGGTGGATGAGTGGGACATCGATTCCGCCCTGGCCGAAGCAACGGACCTGGGCATGAATCCGGAGGGCGGATCCGGCCAGTTCGGGCTGAATTACGTCGCCGAACGCACACCCTGACGGCCGGGGTCAGGCTCCTCAGACCGAGGATAGCTGGATTTTCATCGCCCATGACCCAGCCGATTATCTTCATCGATCAACGCGATGCGGCTGGGTAGCTTTTTGCCCCAGCGCCAAAGGACCAAGTTGACGTCGCTTCCGCCCGCGCCCAGAGCGTAACTCCCGAAACGCATGCCCGCGAAACCGGCGGCCATCAAGCGGTCGGCGAGCGCCTGCGAGGCGGGCATTCGCCCCGAAAACAGTTCACGGCGCCACGCCGGGCAATCGAGCTCTGCCTGGCTGACGGATTGGGCGGCCCGCGCCGACGGGTCGAGCGCGTCAAAAACCGGGTCCACGTCCGCCTCGTACGCGCACAGGACCAGCGGCTGCATGCGCCGCCCGATGGGACTCACCTCGCGTATGGCGGTCGACACCGAAAATGACAGGTACAAGGCGGGCAGCCCTATGCGGTTGAACCGTCCACCGCGCCGGCGCGCGCCCTCGCCGGAAAGAGGCGTCCACGCCCATCGAGGATCATGGGCCCGATATACGACGGCCTGAATGCGCACTTGACGGGTACGGGATCAGGCGTAGCCGCCATCCAGAACCTGATCGAGATAGGCGTGCACCATCTCGGCTTTCCCGTCCCGCACCAATTGGCACGGGGTCATGCCCGCGAAACCCGGCAGGGGTTCGGACCGGAACCAGGCGTAGGCGACCAGCAAAGAGCCGAGTTCCGTCTCCACGCGGTTGAGTATCTCCAGCATCTGCCGCAACCGCATCTGCGTCTTCGGCGCGACGACGCGGGAGGCTCGCGAGAGGGCTTCGCGGCCCAACCCCAGCGTGCCGGCAATTTCGGTCTTGGTCGTCCTCAGTTCCTTGGCCACCGCGCTTGGAGAAAAGCCTTTGTCGGTGGCAAAATTCTGGAGATGCATGATCGCACCACATAACATGACGGATATTCCGTCATATTATACGTCATTAATGCATTGTCAACTTCATTGTCGCGTGGCCGCCAATGCGCCGAAAAGCCTCCCAAGTCAACCCTATAATTTATCCCGTCAAGATGGCTTGCAAATCGAGCTGCCGGGATTCCGCGGAACTCGGGTCGGCGTAGAGATGAAGCAATTCGATCTATTCCTCGACAGTCAATCGGTGCGGGCGCGAACCGCCCTGCACGACGCCCTGGCGCAAGCCGACGCGAACGAAGCGAGGCGCGCCCACGACGAACTGTCGGTTCTCGAACCGTCCCATCGTTGGCTGCCGCACGCGAGCACGCTGATTGCGGCGCTGGAAACCCCATTGCCGACCGACACCGACGGCGGGCTGGGGATTCTCGCACACCTGGATGCGAATTGGACTGAGGCCGCGGACGGCATTTTCGGCGCGGGTGAACACGACCTGCTGGTCCCATACTGGCGTGCGGTGGGCCGTGTACTTGAGGGCGTGGGTTTTGATCCCGAGCATCCGGACCTTCACGCCAGCCACGCCTGGATGAAGAGCGGCGAATGGGTGTCCGCAGAGCGTAGCATCAAGGACGAGCCGGACTACCTGAGGCAGCCCGCGTTGCTTTCACGGATGGCAGAAGCCATCTGGCGTCAACAGCGCTGGGCCGAGGCGGCGGACCACTGGTTCGCACTGTGCTGGCTGGCGCCGGAGGAGTTTCAACAACTCATGGAACGCGGCGATATTCGGGACAGGACACTGCGCGACGGCTGGTACACCGGACTGGACCAGGACCTGGAGCCGGCGATGACCGCCGCGTGGTTTCCAGCGTGGATGTTGCTGCACAAACCGGGGTTAGCGCAATTGGTCGCGTCCCCCGCAGGAACCAGTGCCCCCGAATCCGCGTTCGCCACGCTGTTGACGTTGACGGCGGGCGACGGCAAGGACACCGATGCGCGCCGCCGTTTGCAGCAACTTCATGCGGGGCTGTTGGCGTACTTTCTATCCAATCTTTCCATATTGTGAAAAACGCCGACAGAGACTCACTCTACGCTCTACGCCTGTAGCAAGCGCCGTTCCAGCTCGGCCCGCATGCCACGCCCGCCAATCACCGCTCCCTTAGCCGGAACTTCACGCTCCGATTTGGCGGATAGTGTAATCGTTTCAGTCGGTTAGCGTTATTCAACCTGGACGCGTACTGGGAACATTCTTGCCGGATCGACGTCGAGCAGTTCGAAGGCGCGTCGCTGTAGCGGGGTCGGTTGGGTGGCCACGGTGAAGCGGTTCTCGGGGTTGTCCGGCAGATGCACGGTGTTCAGCGTCAGCGTGGCCAGGTCATCCAGCAGGCTTGGCAGGCTGTGCACGGGCAGGCCCTCGGCGGTGCGCCCAGACCCGCTCGGGGTTGTACACGTATACCGACACCGGATTGTAAACTGACATTGGCGCGTGCCGGAACGGCATTGAATCGGACTCGCCCTGAACTATCCGGCACGTATGACGTCGATGTCGGGGCAAGCCAACAACCGCCTGTCCGCAGTCAGCAGGGTCATGCCGAACACCTTTGCACTGGCCGCGATGAATCGATCGGCCGGATCCTGATGGGCCAGCCGGATTGACCGGCTGGCCAGCGCCACTTCAAACGTGACCGGCGTTTCGGTTACAGGACTCGCCGACAGCGCTCCGCGAATCCAGCGCTGCGGGTCGTCGCCGATGTCAAGACGCCCCCGCTCCGCCAGCAACACCGCCTCCCAGGCGCTGACGGAAGAAAGATTCAGGGAAACGGCATGCGAGGCGAACAGGTCGTGCGAATCCGGCGAAAGCCTGCGCGGCTCCAACAGGCTCCAGAGCCAGACGTGCGTATCCAGAAGCAGGGACGTCACCGTCCCGTCACTTGCTCGATGCGCCGGGACTGGACTGGAGCACCTCCCACTCCTCCGGGTCGACGACAGGCTCGATCAGGTCACCGACGATGCTGCCCTGGCCGCGCATCGAACCCAGCCAGGCTTCCGGGGGTGCCTTGGGTGGGGGAGTGACCTGGGCCACGGGGCGGCCGAAGCGAGTCACGAGAACTGGCTTGCCCGTCTGCTCTACCCGGGCGAGAACCGCGAGGCAGGTGGCCTTGAACTCCGATATCTTGATCTGGTCCATGCGGAAAATCGTACCATGGTCAACGATCATGGTCCAAATTGAGAGTTCCGCCTGCTCCGACCCCATTTAAACCAACTGGAATCAGCACAATCGCCGAACGCGCACCCTGACGCCCGGGAGCACGCTCCTCCGACCGACGATAGCCGGGATTTCATCGTCCAAGGCCCAGCCGATTATCTTCCCGGAGCGAATACTGCTAGCGGTTCCCCCAGGGATCGAATACCGCAACGCCCGTTGGCTTGAAGTCACTCGTGTTGCGTGTCACGACGGTCATTCCATGCACCATGGCGGTGGCTGCGATGGCGGAATCGCGCCAGGGTTTGGGGTCGGGCACGTGCAGCGCGGCGGCGCGCAGGGCCACATTTGCGTCGAAGGCCAGAATCCGCGTATCGAACTCCGGCAGGACGACACGGGTGATCCAACGCCGCAGAAGCGCGCCCTGAGCCGCATCGCGACGTTCCATCATCCGTACGCCCATCTCGAGTTCCATCACGGTGATGGCGCTGAGATAGAGGTCGGAGCGCGCAACGCTCGCCGCCCATTCCGCTACGCCCGCAGCGCCCTTGCCCGCCTGGACCTTGCGGAACTCCGAAACGACATTCGTATCCAGCACAAAAGCCATCAGTCCAGTAGCGCCGGTTGCGGCGGGCCATCCAGACGCGGCGGGTCGAAATCCACGTCTTCGACGCCGGGTAAGGCAAGCGCCTCGACGATGGTCTTGTCACGGTGGCCCGCAAGGCGCCGATAAGCCTCCCAGGTCAACAGCACATGGGCGGGAGCGCCCCGGTTGGTGATGATGACCGGCCCCGACTGCGCCTCTCGCTTGGCAAGGCCCGAATCCCGATTGAATTCGCTGCTGGTGATCGTGACAGTGGACATGACGATACCTCAAAAAATAGTACCTACATACCTATAATGAACTTCATCGAAATGGCTTGCAAATCGCGATACCGATGACTGGCTGACCGCCGGACACCCGGCATTGCATAATGCCCGCAGTCGCGGTGCTTCCCGCTTTTTTCCGCGCTTCACGAACCGGAGCAACACCAATGACGGACCTCGATATCGATTTGGCCACGGAGCCAATTGTGGGGAAGCATGTCCCGGCAGGCACGGAGGCCGATTTCGAACGCGCAGTCTGGGACGCGATCAACGCCAAGACCAAGCCCGTCGGTGCGCTTGGCAGGCTTGAATCGCTGGCGGCGCAGATTGCGCTGGTTCAGCAAACCCTGGAACCCACCGCCGAACGCTGCAAGCTGACCGTCTTTGCCGCCGACCACGGCATCGCCGAGGCGGGCGTATCCGCCTACCCGCGGGAAGTGACCCGGCAGATGCTGCTGAACTTTCTTGCCGGGGGTGCGGCGGCCAATGTGATGGCGAGCGCGCTTGGCGCCGGGTTCGCGCTGGTTGACGCCGGCGTCAAGGGTCCGGAGATTCGGCACCCGGAGCTTGTTACCAAGCGCATCGGCGACGGCACGCGTAACGCCGCGGAACAACCCGCCATGTCGGCAGACCAATGTGCGCGCGCGTTGCGTGCCGGTCAGGCGATCGGCCGGGTGGGTACCCACGAGGTGGCCTGTTTCGGCGAGATGGGTATCGGCAACACTTCGTCGGCCAGCCTGGTGGCGGCCAAACTGCTCGGTCAGCCGGTCAGCGGGCTTGTCGGTAGGGGCACGGGCCTGGACGACGACGGACTGGTCCGCAAACGCCGCGTGCTCGAACAGGCCGCCGAACGGACACCGGGAAAACTGGATCCGCACACTGCCCTCAGCGAATACGGCGGCTTCGAGTCGGTGATGTTGACCGGCGCAATCCTGGGCGCCGCCGCGACAGGCAAACTGGTGCTGGCGGACGGCTTCATCGCGACGGTATCGGCCCTGGCCGCGCTGCGTATTTCACCCGGCGTCCGTGGCAACCTCGTCTTCGCGCACCGCTCGGCCGAACCCGGGCACGCGGTGGTGCTGGAGGCGCTCGGCGCTGAGCCCCTGCTTGACCTGGGCCTGCGCCTGGGCGAGGGCACGGGCGCCCTGCTGGCATGGCCCATGGTCCGGGCGGCGGCAGCGATGCTGTGCGACATGGCCAGTTTCGACTCCGCGGGTGTGAGCGGGCGGACATAGGGCGCTTCCGTGAACGAACTCCGTACGTTCGCCCTGGCCGTGCAATTCCTCACGAGGCTGCCGGTTCCGGCCGCCAATGCCTACAGTCCCGAACGGCTGGCGGCCGCCGTCCGCTACTACCCGCTGGTCGGCGCCCTGATCGGCGGGCTGTGTGCCGCCGTGTTCTGGCTGGCGCATCTGTGGTTGCCGCAGACCGTCTCCGTTCTTGTGGCGGTGGCCACCGGCCTGGCAGCGACAGGCGCGTTCCATGAAGACGGACTGGCCGATACGTTCGACGGCCTGGGAGCAACCGGCGACCGGAATCGCGCACTTGAGATCATGCGCGACAGCCGCCTGGGCACTTTCGGCGCCGTGGCGCTGGCCGTCGCGCTGGGTCTGAAAGTGGCCGCGCTGACGAACCTGACTCCAACCGCAGTCGCTGCGGCCCTGGTTGCCGGGCATGGATTATCCCGGCTCTCCAGCGTTGTCGCGTTGGAGACGGGCATCTACATTCGCGAGGCGGGAGTCGCTACACCGGTGACGGCTCGCATGGGGCCGGCAGGTTGGTTCGTGGTCCTGCTTGCCGGATTCGCTCTTGCCGCCGGTCTGGTGTGGATGCTATCGCCACTCGCCACGGCTCTGGCGTTGGGCGGGCTCGCCGCCGGGCACGTGCTGATGCGACTATGGTACGAGCGCAGACTCGGTGGCTATACCGGCGACACCCTGGGCGCCGTTCAGCAGTGCAGCGAAATCGGCCTCTATCTCGGCCTGTGCGCATGGGCCTGATCCTGGTACGCCACACGCGTCCGGACGTTGCCGCCGGTACCTGCTACGGCCGCCTGGACGTGGGATTGGCCGAAACCTTCCCGTCGGAAGCGCAAGCGGTTTTGTCAGCATTGCCTTCCATCCAGCGAGTCGTTTCGAGCCCGCTGAGCCGGTGCCTGAAACTGGCACGCTACATCGCTGCCGCGAAAGACCTGCCCATCGACGTGGACGAGCGCTTGATGGAACTGGACTTCGGCGCATGGGAGGGTCAGCCGTGGACGGAATTGGGGGCGGCGGCGCTGGATGACTGGGCGCAGGATTTCCTGCATGCGCGGCCCCATGGCGGGGAAAGCGTCGCCATGCTCAGGGACCGTGTTGCTGCCGCGCTTGCCGACTGGTCGGCTCGCCGGGAACCCATCGCGATCGTCACCCACGCCGGGGTGATCAAGGCAGCCTGCATGCGTGAAGGCGACGGGCCGTGGGATTTCAGGCCACCGGTGGATTTTGGTGGCATCATCACGCTTCCGGACGGAAACCCGGTCGAGGGCGGGAGAATGGAACATGACTGACGCGCAGACTCACACCGAAAAGATGAAAGTCCAGCAGGCGGCCCACCGCAAGCGGGTAGCGGCGACGGCGAAATCGGAACGCGGCCTGGTGCTGGTGTACACGGGGGACGGCAAGGGCAAGTCGAGCTCGGCCTTCGGCGTCATCGTCCGTGCGCTGGGATGGGGACAACGAGTGGGCGTTGTGCAGTTCATCAAGGGCAAGTGGAAAACCGGCGAACGCCAGTTTTTCTCGAGGTTCGAAGACCAGATCGACTGGAGGACCATGGGTGAGGGATTCACCTGGGATACCCAGGATCTGGAGCGCGACACGGCAGTCGCGCATGCGGCATTTGAGAAAGGTCGCAAGATGCTCGAGAGCGGCTACTACGACTTGGTAGTGCTGGACGAAATCAACATCGCCCTGCGATACGGGTACCTGGCGGAAGCCGCGGTCATGGAGGGACTCGAGGCACGGTCTGCGCGCACCAGCGTGATTCTCACGGGGCGGGACGCCAAGCCCGGCCTTTGCGAATACGCCGATCTCGTGAGCGAGATGCGGGCAGTCAAGCATCCGTTTGAGGCAGGGATCAAGGCGGTACGGGGCATCGACTTTTGATTTCCTGGCGGAAGCTTCCCTCACCACATGGAGGCGTTCCAGGGGGAGGAAAAGTCTGTGCCTCACAGCCTGAACGTCTGCGTGTACTTCACCGCCAATTGCGACTGTGTCGAGCGCAGTCCCGAAAATCCTTTCCGCGCATCGAATCCATGATTCAGCACGATGTACAGGTCCTTTCCCGCGCGCGGGTTCCAGCGCAGGCGGCTGTTGATGCCTGCGGAGTTTGAGTCGTTGTCGTATTGGACCAGGTTCAGCCAGGACCACCGGGCGTTGAAGGCGTAGTCTGCATTGACCCGAATCAGTCGCGCCGTGAAGTCTCCGTACGGTAGCCGCACATCGTTGTATTCGTAGGTGAGCTGCAGGAACAGATGCCGGTTCGGCCTCCACCCCACACCCGTGGAGACGGTGACGATGTCTCCACCGTAGAAATCGCCGGCTTCCACCTCGAGCCGAGGCGCGGCCGCCCTGATCGAGGCCCCAGTCACCTCGAAACCGTAGCCGTCGAATTCATAGTCGCCCGGAGGAATGACCACGCCGTCGGAGATTTCGAAATCCTTCAGCAGGATCTCCCGATCGCGGGTCAAATCAACGTTGAACTCGTCGCCCGCGTGCGTGGTTACCCTCAACGGCCGCAGGTAAAGCGAGCGGCTCTCAAGACCGCCGGAGAGCTTGCGGTAATCGGTGCCCAGGAAAAAGTGCGAAAGCTCGCGAAGCACAGGATGATCCAGACGCTTGTAGTACGCGATTGCATACAGGCCCCGCCGCACGTTTGCGCGGTTGACGAATCCCAGCGCAGGATTGAAGTTCCTTTCAAAGATGTCATATCCCAGCCATCCGGCGAATCCCTCGCTGTTCGGCGAGGCGATGCTCCATCCCCAGGCGTCCTGGTCGCTGTGCACGCCCTCGGTGTCGGAGCGTTGGTACCACACGTCGCCTTCCAGCGTCTTGCCGGAAGGCAGTGCGGTGTTCCTGTAGCGGAAATCCACTCCCGCGACGGAGTTATCGAGATTGCCCCGGGGATTCCCATCGGTGACGATCATGCCGATGCTGGACTCCTCCAGAATGTTGGCGGCGGCGCGGCCCACGAAGAGATTGGTGGCCTCGACCTCCCGGTACGCATCCTGCCGTATGTTCAGGGCGCCGACGTTCCAGCGGCCCACCCGACCGGTGAGCTTCGCGCCGACCTCGAGGTCCACGGGCCGTCCGGCATCGCTCAACCCGATGCGCCGCGAGAAAAACGGAATGCCGTTTCCGTTGAGCCCCCCGAAGGAGAAGATGTCCACGTCGCGCAGAAAGAAGTCGCGTTTTTCCGGAAAGAACAGGCTGAAGCGCGTGAGGTTGATTCGACGGTCATCGACCTCCGTCGCCGAAAAGTCCGTGTTGACGGTCAGCGCACCGGTCAATGACGGCGTGAAGTTATAGAACAGATCCAGGGACGGCTCGGTATCCACACCGCTTGCCCCCGTCTCAAAGTCCCTGGATTGCGTCGATACGATGGCCGGCGCGATGTCCAGGCCCCTGCCCTGCTGCAGCCCGGCGAGTCCCGAAATCACGCCTGTCGTGCCCGGACTGACCTGCCGGTTGTACGAAACCCAGGCGATGTTTTCCTGCTTGCGTGCGATGCTGCGCTCGATGCTGAATCCCCAGTCAGGGTTGTCGGGATCGAAGTTCAGCGTCTTGAACGGGATGGCAAACTCCGCCGCCCAACCCGCTTCATCGATACGCGCCTCGGCATGCCAGATGCCGTCCCAATCGGCATTCATGTTCGTCGGCGTCTCGAATACCGCATCGTCCCGGCTGCCGTTCGGATTCACCTGGAAGCGGTAGCCGGTTCTCTTGTTGTTGAAGGGATCGAGATAGACGGCCAGGGAATCGTCCCATCTGAGATTGCGGTTCTGCACCATCTCCAAGGCGATGATCCGGTCCGGCTCGCTGTCCCACATGCGTGCGGCCACGTACAGATACTCATCGTCGTAGGCGAGGTACACGGTCGTCGGCTCGCTGGGCTCGCCGTGATCGACCGGCTCGTACTGATGCAAGTCCTCCATGGTCGCGGCATCGGACCACGTAGCGTCATCCAGCCGGCCATCCAGCGTCGGCGGCGTGCCGGTCCGGAAAAGCCGCAATACCTTGCCTTCGGCCGCTGCCGCGGTGTCGCGTGGCGACGCCTCCTGAGCCAGGCCCGGGAGCGCAGGCAGACAACCCGTCACGCCTGCAACGATGAGGCACCCCGAAATGAACCGGCGTGGCGGCCACGCCTTCGCTACTGCTGCTCCCGCCTTCTTCCTTGCGTTGAGAGCGCGAGGCTCACCCGCCACGCACCCATCCCACACCGAACAGAACAATCCCGAAAGCACCCAGCATCAGCCACAGCAGGGGAAACGCCACGGCGGGTTCAAACGGCTCGAGCGCAACGTCCTCCATCACCTGACCGGTCACGGTGGGCGGTTCGCCCGCGCCCGGCGCAGCACCGGCGACGGCTTCAACCGCGTCCGCAATGGCGGCCGTGTACCCCGCCAGCAGGGGTGCCGCATCCCGCGCCGTTCCGAGCGCTTCTCCCACAAACTCCGTCATCGCCTGATTGCGGCACTGGTTGGGCTCGCAGGCGGGCCCGTGATCGATGACGCTGTGGGTGAGGCGGCGCGCAATCTGGGCGAGTTCTTCTGCCGTGGCCTCCCAATCCCCGCGCTGGGCAGCCCCGAGCAGGTTCGTCAGCAGCATTTGGTGCGCAAACGGATTGTGGCGGTCGAAGAAGGCGTCCATGTCCAGATCGAACACGTCATCGACGAAGACCGCCTTGACCTCCGACCAGTCGGCGCTTGCGACCATTTCCGTGGCGGTCGAATCCCACAAGTCCAGATGATCGGTAAGGAACATGAAGTTGCGCGCCCCGTCGTAGCCGTGCGCCTGGTTCTCCATCAGCCATCGCGGGTTGAAGTAGCGCGCGCGCAGCTCCGTCTGGAGCGCGGCGGCGGCTCGCTCGATGCGGGGATCGTCGAGATCGCGCAGGTTGGAGATGTAGAGATCCGAATCCTCGCCCGTCAGCGCCTTGCTGGCGAGATTGAGCCCGCCCAGAAAGGCCGCCGTCATCGGATGATCGAGCAGGCCGTTCACGTCGGAGTTGCGCGGCAGCGTGGCGGCGTCCATTCGCTCCAGGTTGCTTTCGTAGGCCGGGCGGGAATACTCGCCGTACAGACCGCCGCCATAAGCGTGGCCCATGCGCCGCGTATAGAGATCGGCCATGCGCGCCGTATCGCCGCGCTGGTCGCCGGACTTCGCGAGAAACTGAATGCTGGGCGAATACGCGCCCGGCGCGGAGGAGAAGACGCGCGCGGTGGACAACTGTCGTGCGAGACCGTCTGCCTCCCCGGCGTCGATCAGGTCCTCGGCGATTTCTTCCGAGGCCAGCCTCACCGGATTGTCGGCTTCAGGACTGACCGCAGCCAGACGCGTTGCCGCGGTCATGAGATCGGCCTTTTCCGGAAAATGATCACGATACACGCCGCTCATCTGTACCAGGACATCGACACGCGGGCGGCCCAGCTCTTCGCGCGGAATCAGCTCGACGCCGGTCACTTCGCCGCGCCAGTTTCGCGTCACCCGCGTTCCCAGCAAGTGCAGGATCTGTGCTTCGGTGACGCCATAGTCCTTGGTGATGCCGGTCGACCACACCACGAAGGCCAGCGTGTCGGGATAGGCGCCGCCGTTCTCTTCGCGGTGCGCCGCGATGAGCGCTTCGGCCTGACGCACACCGATGTCTTCGGCTTCAACCGTGGGCAGCATGCGCGGATCGACCATGTAGATTGCCCGTCCGGCCGGCAGAACGTCCGGCCGGCGATAGGGTTCGCCCATCGGCCCGGGCTCGATCCAGTGCCCTTCGAGCGCCTCCATGATGCTTTCCACCTCGCGCGGGGCGGTGTGGAGAAGCGCCGCGAATTCGTTCGCGCGGGCGAGAGCGGCCAGGCTGTCCGGCGAGAGGCGGCCAAAACGCGCCTCCAGCGTCGCAAGCGGTGAGGCCCCCTCCAGCACGGCCCCGACCAGTTCGCGGGCTTCGTCCCTGGCCTCCACGCCGCCAAGGACCTCCAGGGGATCCTTGAGATCGGCGCCAAGCATGCCGGCCACCATCGCCGCCAAAATGTCCCCCTGGGGCGCCTGGCCAAGGATCTTGCCTCCCCACGGCGCGTTCGCGCGCTCCAGATCGCCGAAATGAACATCGAGGGCGGCCAGCAGTTCTTCCATGGGAGCGGACGACACGTCGATGTCAATCAGCGCCCGGTTCACGCCGGCTGCGACGACACTCTCGCGAATGGTCGGCGCCATCGCTTCACGGGCAGCACTGTCGGCGGCGGAGCGGTACCGGGCCACCATGCCCCTCAGCTCCGCCAGGTTGAGGTGGGCGTCGCTCGGTGTGACGACGTTGTACCAGCCCGGTGTCGCGGCCATGGCCTTGCGCCGGTTGGCAATGCCTCCGGCAGCGCCGAGGCGTTCGGGGTGAATGTGCGGGATACCGCCCAGCATCACCCCGATGGCGTCATCGGCGAGCGGTCCCTCGCTCTTGCCGAGCTGCAGGCTGAAGTTGGTGAACAGGCTGATCCAGGCATGCGCGCCCCACTCCCTTTCCAGCCAGAGGAAAAAGGCGAGGTATTGATGATGGGGAGGAAGCGCGTTGGTCGAAAGGAGCACCTGTTCGTTCTCCAGGTAGCCCCACATGGGATTCGGCGCGACCAGGATGTTTCCGAACTCGACCTTCGGAATAACGATCATTCGCTCGCCGCCTTCGGCCACATGCACCATGACCTCCCCTGGCGGCGGGCCCCACATCTCCTCGATCAGGGCGCGCAGGCTGCCGGGAATCTCCCCGTACCATTCCCGGTACTGCTCCTCGGGTATGAGAGCCACCCGATCGGACTCAACGCGTCTGGCCAGCTCCCCGGGAGCCCAGCCGCCGACGTTGGAGGCCTCGCGCGCCATGAGGTTGGCGAACCCCTCGTAATCCGGGATTTCGCCGTCGCCGACGTCATATCCGCGCGCGCGCAGCGTCGGCAGAAAGGACGCGAGCGTGCCGGGCACATCCAGGAAATCGTCCGGGTCGCCACCCACATCGGACTTGCCGCCGGCCTCGCTCCAGAAAGTGAGCACGAGACGCTTGTCGGCGTTTTCCATCCGTTTGAGCGTCGCCCAGCCGAGGGCACGCTCCACCCGCCATTCGATCTGTTCCGGCATCACTTCGCGACGGCGCGGAACCGAAGCGGGGATGTTCGCCGCAACCACCATGGGCTCGAATATGCCTTCGATCTCATGGGCAACGATGCGCGGTTTCATGCCCGGCGACAGGCCGCCCGGCGATTCGCGGTAGTCCTCCGCGGTCCCGGAATAAAAGTGGAGCGCCGACAGGATGGGCACGCCCAGCCTGCGCGCCTGGTCGACGCCGGCGTCCATGTCGGTAATGTCGAGGTGTTCTCCGGTGAACAGAACCACATCGACGAGGGGCTCGCCATCGCGAGTGAGCGGGGTCAGGTCCGTGGCGCGCACAAACAGCAGGGCAAAGGCATTGTGTCCCCGGCGCTCGGTTTCCCTGATCATCGCGTCGACATAGTTGGTGGTCTGTCTCTGGTAGTCGGAGCGGTGGGAAACAACGCCGACGGTCAGGGCGTCGGGGTCGTACCGATAGCCCTCTTCGCGCCCGGAGTACCAGTCAAGCAGCGCTTCGGTATCGTCGAACAGTCCGTCAGCGTCGGGGTGATAAAGGCCGATGCGGGGATACTCGACCGGTGGCGCCACGGCGCCCGGGCCCGGCATGGGGCGGCCCAACACGTTCACTGCCAGATAGGCGGCGAGAGCCCGGTCATTCTCCACGGAGCGGTTACCCCAGTAGAGCGCGACGTCGGCGTGCTCGTCCAGGGACACGTTGCCGAACGCGGCGCCTTGCGGATTGAGGACCAATAGCCGGATGGTTTCGCGGGCGTCGGCGATCTCCGCCTCGGTCAGGGGCGTGGAGTCGGCCCCCTCGACGAAAACAAGGTCATACTCGCCCAGATCGACATCGTCGCCATAGACCGGATTGTCCGCTCCCGGCGCATATTCATCGATAACCAGCAATCCTTCCCAGCTTTCCGCCGCGAGTCGCATTTGTCCCGACTCGTGGGAGCCGGCGCCTTCGTGAAACATCGCAACCAGCGCGGGTGGCCCGGCTTCGTCCTGCGCTGCAGCAGGGTTGACTGCGGCGGTGCCCACAAGGACCGTGAACAACGCCGGGAGTACAGATAAACGATCATGAATCATGGTGTTTCCTCGGGATCGGAATCGATCCGCTCGGGGACGTAGACCACCTGCCCATTCGCGAGCTCATACGCCACGCCGAGACGCACGCCCTGACCGGACAGGGTCTGGTCGGTCACCCTCTGAACTGTTATTTCCTCGAACTCCTTGGAGATGATCTCCATGGTCCCGTCGGCGCGGTACTGGACGATGGTCATGCTGCTCTCCGGGTTGAGAAGCTCGCTTGCCGAAAACAGCGTGAACAGGGCGATCAGCAGCGCGACGATGAAGGCCACGCTCACGTCGAACAGATTCGCCGCACCGGCGAGCGGATCCTCGACCTCTCCGGGTTGTGTCCCGCGTGCACTGAGCCGGTGGCGCTGCACGAATTGCACGGAGCTCATCCCTTCCCGTGGGTGGAGGAACCACGCAGCAGCTCCTCCGCCCGGAAAGCCAGGGCCTGGATGTCGGCGCGCACCCAGGACTCGCGAACGCCAGCCACGAGATAGGCGACGACGCTCACGGCCAGGCCGATGACGGTGGCCGCAAAGGCGGTGACCAGGTTGCTGGCCAGAGATGGCAGATTCCCTTCCGCCAACCCCTGCAGCGCATAGGCCATGGGAATCAGCGTGCCCATCAGCCCCAGCGCCGGGCCGACGCGTACAACCGGGCGCAACTGCGCGACCGGACGCCACAGGCGCCTCTCTTCATCCTGAAGCGCGCGTTCCAGGCGCAGGTCCGTGGCTTCCCCGGATCCGTCCGGATCAGACGCGACCTGCTCCAACCGTGCCAGGCTGCGCACCCTTCGTGCCCGCTTGCCGAACACCGTGTCGACAAACTCGCGGGCGAACTCGCCGAGCACGACAATCATCAGTGCCGCGAGCAACAGCAGGCCAAGCAGGACCGGCCACATGAGAACTCCCGAAACCAGGTGCAGGACTTCCCGAATTTGGTCAATCGCCGTCACGATACGCTCCCGTCAAAACCCGTACCGATAGGCCACATAGTAGGAACGCCCGGCGAAGGGATAATCGCCCTTCTCGAAGTAATACTCGTCTTCCAGGTTGTCGACCTGAAGAGAGAGCCGGTGCTCGGGCGCGAGATTCCAGCGCGCATAGAGATCGAACACGAGAAAGTCCGGATACTCGTACGTCCCGCCGGCGCCGCCGGTAAAGATGCGGCCCCGGCTGAAGTCGGTGTCGAACATCTCGTTCACATGCCGGCCATTCAGACGCACCCCGAAGCGCTCGTCCCCGTAGCCGAACGAGAAGTTCACCTTGAACCTGGCGACGTTGCGGATCGGAATCGTGCCGGAGGTCACTTCCTGCTCGCGGGTGAAATAGCGCGTGGCGGTCACATCGCCCGTCCACGAGCCCGGTTGGGCGCCCCCCAGGGCACCGAAGTCGAATTGGGCGGTTGCTTCCAGTCCCTCGGCGAGAGAGCCCAAAGTGTTGATATAGGTACTCTCTCGCAGTGCGTCGGTGTTGATGGTGATGATTGACTCCACGCGGTCGTCGACATCGAGACGGAAATAGGTCACGTCCAGGCCGACCGGGTAGGATTCATAGCCAAACCCGATGTCGAAGCTGAGGCTTTCTTCGGGGCCCAGGTCGTTGTTGCCCCGCGTAATGCGCAGTTGGTCGCCGACGAGATTCTCGTACAGACCGGCGACCCGGTTCGCCTCGGGTGAAATGAAGCCGGTGCCGAGGCTGGCGTGCACGCGGTAGGGGCTATCCGCACTGGGACGATATACGGCGCTCAAACGCGGATTGAAGACATTGAAGGAGGAAGTGCCGGGCTTGACGTCGGAGCGCAGAGGCGTTTCCTCCAGTTCCGACTCGATCTCGTCATAGCGGCCGCCGACGCTCACGATGAGGCGCTCATCGAGCAGCCATGCCGTCATATCGGCGAAAATGCCTAAATTGCGCCGGTTGAAATAGGGCGTGAATGAGCCTCTCTGCGCGCCCGACGCCCTGTACGACTGCGTTTCATTGTCGACCCTGCCCCAATCCAGGCCGACAATGACGTCGAATACATCGTTGATCTGCCAGTTGTCCTGAAGCTGCACGCCGCGAAAGTATGTGTCCCGAGTGCTGCTTGTATAGGGCGTGGCGCCGGGCGGCTTCCTGATGAGCTCATAGTCTTCGTGCGTGGTGTAGGCAAGCGCGAACAAGCTGTGATCGCCGACCTGTCCGGTCAGGGAGAAGTCTCCGCCGAAATTGCTCTCGACCTTGTCGGACTGGTTGCTCACCCCGCTGGATTCGGCGCCCGGCGTCTGCAGATCGATCCCGTCGTAGCCGAGGAACCGCAATTGCGCCTCCCAATCGGGTGCCAGCTCGACGGCGCCCCGCGCGAAGTAGGAGCGGATCGTGTAGCGGGTGTTGTCTCGTTCGGCGCCATGGCCCTGCACGAAATCGCCGAACGTTCGGCCTCCCTTGCCAAGCCTGTAGTTGTCGCCCTGCTCCCGCTGCAGCATACCCAGATCGAAGTTGAAGCGGTCATTGAGCGCGCCGCCGACGTTGCCTGCAAGCTCCAGCGTGTCGAAGCTGCCAAAGCGCGTCGACACGCTGCCTTCCATGTCGCCCTCGCGCTTGCGGGTGATGATATTCACCACACCACCCATCACGGACGGACCGTAGGCAGCGGAGGCCGAGCCCTTGAGAATCTCCACGCGCTCCACGCCGGCCCGCGAGATGTTGGCCAGGCTTGTGGAACCGGAGGGGCGGCCATCCACCAATACGAGCACACGTTGGTTGACGCCGGAGAATTGCGGGCGAAAACCGCGAAGACCGACGCCCGACAATCCGCCCGGATATTCGATCACATCGACCGATGCGTTCTTCTTGATGATGTCGGTGAGATACGCGCCGCTCGTCGTCTCGAAGGCGGTAGCGTCGATCACCTCCATCGATGCCGCGATATCGCTCAGCGACTGTTCGCGCCGGGACGCGGTCACGACGATGGTTTCGAGGCGCACGCTCTGGACCTCACCGCCAGAGGTGGTCTCGCTCGACTGGGTATAAGCCGGGTTTGGCGAAACGACAGCGCAGAACGTAGCCAATATCAGTGGTTTATGTAAGTGTTTGTCATCCAGTAGCCTGTTGAACAGGTACGGCAACGCCCGATACAAGGCATGAAGGTTCATTGGAGCACTCCTGAAGTTCAAGCGCACTCGCGCAATACACGGAAAAGCGCGAGCGCAAGATCTCAATTCGCGTTTGTTTTTCTCGTCAGACGACACCTGACGCGGATGAACTAACAGGCTGGAGGTGCTCGTGCGTTGGCGATCTGGCAAGGATCGAAGCCAGGCCAACTCGGTTTAACGGGGACAAATTCATGGGTTCTGCGGTCATCTATCGCACACCGTGAGGAATACGTGTCAACATCGTCTATGCTGGCAGAGACATGGCAAATCAGGCACTCCGACGCTTCCAGGAAGGGCGCTGCGTTGGTGTGGTCATGCGTGACCGCATGGCCCTGCCCGACCAGCACCAGGAGCAATACCAACCGCAACGCTGGCCGTCTCGTGAGGTTTCCAAGCCGAGTCAGACTCACAGGAACTCCAGAAGCTGGCGCCAACTACCCTTCAGGACCTCAAAGCGTTCGATGTGTGCAACGCGTGGAACATCAAGGTCGCATTGACCGACCAACTCGCCGCTCCGATCGGAAATCTGTGCAAGAGCTTCGGCCCCCCCAACCAGAAACGTAATGATATAACATAAATTTTTGCATGCATAGTCAAGGCTTGCGCTCATGGCATAAGCTGCAAGGCGCCGTTACGATCATTCAGAACATCGCATTTCCCTCGATCAACGCACCGCGTTCATCCGGGAATCGGGGTCGACTTGTTCAGCACGGCCAGGAGGCGTGAAGAGAAGCCACTGGGAGCGCTCTGGCGGCGCACTGGCACAATCCTGCATGTAGAGTGCAGGCCAGACGTATGTTGGGTTAGTGGTAGGACGCGCAGCGTGGCCGCGCTGTATTTCGCGCTCCGGCGCTGACCCGTCGCTGATGAGGGATAGCGTCTTCCAGGAGCAATTGCGATGCTCAAAAATATAATGTGATAAAATTACATATGCTTCTGGCGAAACACATTCGATGAACCATTGCTCGCCGAGGAGAAAACGCTCACGGTGGGCTGTCAATAAACGTTTTCCGGAACTTCAATTGCAAAGGACAAGCCAAATGAAACGCATGATCGCTACGCTCACGATCTCCAGTCTCGCTTTGATTGGCGGGACCGCCACGCGGGCTCAGGAGGGTCCGCCGGAGTACGGTATGCCCATCACGGCCCAGCAGGCCAGCGCAGTGGCAGCCGCGGCTGTCGAAACCATGTCCGAGAACGGCTGGCGGATGGCCGTCTCCGTCGTGGGCCCCGCCGGTCATCTCGTTCACTTCGAGAAAGTTGACGGCACTCAAAATGCCTCCATCGAAATCTCGATGCGCAAGGCTCAAGCGGCCGCCGGTTTCAGACGGTCGACGCGGGTTTTCGCACAAGGTATCGCCAACAATCCCGCCCTCGCGACGCTGCCCGGAGTCGTTGGGTCACCCGGTGGAGTGCCCATCGTCGTGGACGGCCGCATCATCGGCGCCGTGGGTTGCTCGGGTGGCACCGGAGATCAAGATGAAATTGCCTGCGAGGCAGGTGCGGCGGCAGCACGCTGAGACGCTGTTTGGGTTAGCGCGCTAGAAGCGCATGCGCAGTCCCGTTTCGATCGTGCGTCCCGGCAGGGGCGCCAGGTCCTTGACGACGGACGTGTGCAGCCGCTGCTTGTCGTCGGTGAGGTTTCGACCGGCGAGAAACAGGCCGACTGTCCTGGGAGTTTCGCCCGCTGTCCTGCCTGTACGTCGTCTACAACGGCTCGGCCAACGATGAGGATCTCATTCCCGACTACTCGCAACAGCAACTGCTGATCAAGTTCACGTACCTGCTCGAGCTGTAAGGGGCCGGTGATTCCGGCGTCCACGCGGACTCCACCGGCGCTGAACCGCAAGCGCGCACTGTCCCCCGGCCACCCGGCGTCGGGAACCCGTATCTTGCTGCGCTATCGGACCGCGCACGCCGGGCATAATCCTCGCACTTCGACGGTCTTGCGCTCGGGCTCGATACACGGTATTTGGCGTCGCGCTCCCATCTTCGTCGTCCATGAGCCGCAGGATGTCGTAGGCCCGGATCGGCCCGTGTCTCGACAAGACGAGTTCCAGAAACCGTCGCCGCAGCTTCGTAAAGCGCATGCCGCGCTTTGCAACGACGGATTCCGCCATTTCCAGCGCCTCACGAACGCAACGGCGGTGATCGTGCCGCGTGGAGGAGAAACCACTGATTACACGAGGTGAAGCCATTTCCACATCGATGACACCAGGCCGATGGCAGGATATTACATCGCCCAATAGCGGTAAACCTCAGTCTTGTCCAGCGAGATATGGGTCTGCGGGAGGACGGCAGGACCAACGGGTTGACACGTGCCCGGCCATTTTCCGACAATGCACGCAGATGGTGCTGCCCGGCAGGGCGGCCAAGAGGGAACTCGGTGTAATTCCGAGGCTGTACCCGCAACTGTAAGCCGGGAGCTTGCGGCCCACAGGCCACTGGAGACTTCTCCGGGAAGGCGGCCAAAAAGCGACGATCGGCGAGCCAGGAGACCTGCCATCGCGTCGTTCGTTCGTGGGTCGGGCACATTGCCCGCGAACGGGAAAGAGCACGCAGGTGCTCCTTCTCCCTGTAACGACATAAGACCAGGAACCGCGCCCGTCGTGGTCGGCGGGTTCGAAGGTGTCATTACAGTGCGCCCCGGAAGGGGTGCGGGAGGAGATCGATGGTGCGTACTTCCAGGATTATCGGGCTGGCCGCTGCGGTCGTGTGGGCAAACGTGGGTGCGCAGTCGGCTGACAGCGACACCCAGTCGCCGGGTGACGGCGAAGAAAGCCCGATGGATACCATCGTCGTCACCGGTACACGAATCGAGCAAACCACGGCGGAGGTGGGATCGACCGTCCGGGTCATTGACGCGGCCGATATCGAAGCCATGGGGTTCAATCACGCCCTGGACGTCCTTGCCAATACGCCAGGGGTAACGGTCAACCAGAATGGATCGTACGGGGGTTCCGCCACCGTGCGTATCCGGGGCGCCTCCAGTGACCAGACGCTGGTTCTGGTTGATGGCGTGGCAGTGAACGATGCGTCATCCCCGGGGGGCGGCTTCAATTTCGCCCGGCTGGACACCGAGAACATCGAGCGAATCGAGATTCTCAGCGGCCCTCAGTCGACGCTTTGGGGTACCGATGCCATCGGAGGCGTGGTCTCCATCACCACAAGGCAGCCGGGCGAGGGCCTGCGAGGCAGTGTATTTGGGCAGGCCGGCTCGTTCGGCGCCTTTCGCGGCGGAGCGTCGGTCAGCAATGCGACTGAAGCCGGGGATTTCCGGCTGGCCGTCACTCAACTGGATACCGATGGCATATCCAGGGCGGACGAAGCCAATGGCAACGACGAGCAGGACGGCTTCGACGCCCTCACGCTCTCGGCCCGGGGCGGACTCAACCTTCCCGCCGATGCACGCATCGACGGCAGCGTACTTTGGAACGACGCGAGTTCGGAGTTCGACAGTTTCGTGTTCGGGGCACAGGGCAACGTCGGCGACGGCGATGAAATCAGCGAGACGGAAGAACGATCGGCGCATCTGTCCCTGACGGCGCCTCTGCTCGACGGTCGGCTGGACAACCTGCTGCTGGTCGGGCGCTCGGAAATCGACCGGCGCAATTTCACCGACGGCGCTCCGAGCTTCGACGCCCAGGGCGAGCGCACCCTGTTCCGCTACCAGGGCACCCTGACGATCGATGCGCGCAACACCCTGGCCTTCGGCACGGAGCGGGAGGATTCAATCGCCAATGTGAACAGCAGTTCACTGAACGGCCTGTTCGCGCTATACGAATTGAGGCCTGTGCGGTCCCTGACCCTGTCCGGGGGCGTGCGTTCGGATGACCATGAGCGCTTCGGATCGGAAACCACCGGACGCTTCGCCGCAGCGTATCAGGCCACGCCCGGCCTGACCCTGCGCGGTAGCTGGGGACAGGGGTTCAAGGCACCCACCATTTTCCAGACGACGTTCTTCTGTTGCGGCGCGGCCGCTGCCAATGAGGCACTCAGGCCGGAACGGTCCGACGGCGTCGACATCGGCGCCGAATGGGCTGCCCTGAACGGGCGCGGTCACGTCAGTGTGACGCTCTTCCGGCAGAACACCGAGGATCTGATCGACTTCTCCTTCGCGGTCGGCGGCTACGAGAACATCTCCGAGGTCGAATCCGGGGGTGTCGAAGTATCGGCCGGATGGAACCTGACGGGAACGCTCACCCTGTCGGCAGACTACGCCTACATCAAGGCAACGGAGGGCGACGGCACGCCCCTGCGCCGCCTGCCCACGCATTCGGGCGACCTCGTGCTGGGCTTCGACCCCGGTGGCGCCCTCTCGGGTTCCGTTCTGCTGCGTTACAACGGCAGCGAACCCATCGACGACCGCAACGAACTGGATGCATGGACCCGCGTCGACATCAACGCCCGCTACGATCTGTCCGACAAATTTGAACTGTTCGGGCGTATCGAGAACGTGCTCGATGCGCATTACCAGCAAATCCTCGGTTACGGCACGCCGGGACGATCGGGCTTCGTGGGCGCCCGGTGGCGCTACTAGTGCTCCTTCAACCTGATAACTGCGCATCAGTGGCCGCTCCATGACGATCGGGCGAGCGCGACGGCTGCGGTGGCCCGCACCATTGATCGTTGTGCTGGGCACAGCGCTCGGGGCCTGCGGGCTGGACCCTCCTGATCCGGGCTTCGCCGGTCCGCGGCCGCAGCGCATTGTCAGCCTCGACTACTGCGCCGATCAGTACGTACTGAAATTCGTCGAGCCGGAGCGGATCCTGGCACTGTCGCCGGACGCGGGACGGGATTTTTCCTACATGCGCGATCTTGCCGCCGGACTGCCCAGCGTCCGCCCGGTAGCCGAGGATGTGATCGTGCTCAAGCCGGACCAGGTGGTGCGTTCCTACGGCGGGGGGCCGCAGGCGCCGGCGATGTTCGAAAGAGCGGGCATACCCGCGCACAACATCGGCTGGCCCGAGGACATGGAAGCCGTCATGCGGACCATCGAGGACACGGCCACGGTGCTGGGCTCCCGGCAACAGGGCTTGACGGTGGTTGCCGAAATGCGGGACCGCCTGGCGTCGCTGCGGCGCACCGATCAGTCAGCCAGCGCGCTTTACCTGACCCCGGCGGGCGTGACATCGGGTCCGGGGTCGCTGGTACATGAACTGATCACGGCAGCGGGCCTTGAAAACTACCAGGCCCGGCCGGGATGGGGACCAATTCCACTTGAGCGGCTTGCCTACGAACAACCCGATCTGATCGCGGCCGGGTTCTTCGACACGCCGACCAATCACCCCCACGTCTGGAGCGCGGTCCGGCATCCGGTGGCCCGGGCACAACTGGACGGCGGTGCCGTGGTGACCCTGGACGGGGCGTGGACCGCCTGCGGCGCCTGGTTTCTGGTGGATGCGGTGGAGGCGCTGGCCAACGGTCCGGCGCCCTGAAGAATGCGAGTCGATTTCGCGGCACTGGTACTGGCCTGCCTGGCGGCCTTGTTCGCGGCCTGCCTGCTCGGGTCGACGCCAATGGAGATCGAGCGGGTACTGACCGCGTTGCTGGGCCGGGGAGATCCCGGCGATCGGCTGGTGGTCCTGCACATCCGCCTGCCGCGGGCGATCACCGCGTTCGTGGTGGGCGCCGCGCTGGGTGCGAGCGGGGCCGCGCTTCAGGGGTTGCTCCGCAATCCCCTTGCCGAACCCGGTGTGCTGGGCGTCTCCGCCATGGCGTCCCTGGGCGCCACCGGTGCGCTCTACTACGGCCTGGCGGCGCTGAGCGCATGGGTGATGCCGACGGCGGCGATCATCGGCGCCGTTGCGGGCACCGCGCTGATCGCGTTCGCGGCGCTGCGAACCGCTTCGGCCGTCACGCTCATCCTCATCGGCGTGGGTCTTTCGAGCTTCGCCGGCGCGGCCATGAACCTGATGATGAACCTGGCGCCGAACCCGTTCTCGCTGGCCGACATGGTGAACTGGATGCTGGGTTCGGTGGCCAACCGCAGCTTCCTGGACCTGGCGTTTGCCGCACCTTTCCTCGTGATCGGCCTCGGAGTGCTGTTCGTCACCCGGCGCGGCCTGTCGGCGCTGACCCTGGGAGAAGAGGCGGCCGGCGGCGTCGGCCTGAACCTGCGCCGGCAGCGGCTGTCGATCGTACTGGGGGCGGGCCTGGCCACCGGCGGGGCCGTCGCCCTGGCCGGCGTGATCGGCTTCGTAGGCATCGTCGCACCACACATCGTGCGGCCCATGGTGAATCACGATCCGGCACGCTCCCTGCTACCGTCGGCCCTGCTGGCCGGACTGATCCTGGTGTTGGCGGACATCGGGGTGAGGCTGACGCCCACCGTCAGCGAACTCAAGCTCGGCGTGGTAGCCGCATTGGTCGGAGCACCCGCCTTCGTCTGGATCGCCATGCAACGGCGCAGCGTCCATGACTGAGGCAGCCGCACGGATGGATCCCCGCAGTTCCGCGCAGGGCCTCCTGGCGAGGGATCTGACCGTTACCGCCGGCGCGGCCACGCTGGTGCGGCACGCCACGTTCCATTTGCGCCCCGGAGAACTGGTGGCCCTGCTCGGCCCCAACGGCGCAGGCAAGACCAGTCTGCTCAGGGGCGCCATCGGCCTGACACCGCGCGCGTCGGGCTGGGCCGCCATCGACGGCGAAGAAACCGCACGAATGGCGCCGCGCCACCGGGCACGACAGCTGGCCTACCTGCCCCAGAATCGCCCCCTGGCCTGGCCCAACCCGGTTCGCGACGTGGTCGCCCTCGGCCGCTTCTCCCATGGCGCCGCGCTGGGGCGCCTGCGCGGCGACGACCGGCGGGCCGTGGAGCGTGCGCTGGCTTCCTGCGACCTCGAACCGCTGGCCGGCCGCTCCACCGCGACGCTCTCGGGAGGAGAACTGGCCCGGGTGCACTGCGCCCGCGCGTTTGCCGCCGAAGCGCCGCTGCTGATTGCCGACGAACCGGTCGCAGAACTGGATCCCTACCACCAGTTCCGGGTCATGGATCTGATCAGAAATTTCGTCAACCACGGCGGCGGCGCCCTGGCCGTGCTCCATGACGTGGTGCTGGCCAGGCGCTACGCGGACCGGTTCATCTGGATGAAGGACGGACGCATCGTCGCCGACGGAACGCCCGCCGCCACGCTGACCGCGGCCCGGCTTGCGGAGATCTACGGTGTGCGCGGCCTCATTGATGGAGATCGCGTGGAGTTGGAGGGGCCGCTTTGAACAGGGCTCCGGGTGCATTCCATTCAAGTCTTCCAGTGTATGCATCGGGCTAAGGCTCTCATGGTGCAAGGCACCGGCTCCGATGTCGGCAAGTCCCTCGTCGTCGCCGCGCTGTGCCGCCTCGCCCGCCGGCGCGGAATCACCGTCGCGCCGTTCAAACCACAGAACATGTCCAATAACGCGGCGGCCTGCGCCGGCGGCGAGATCGGCCGGGCTCAGGCACTGCAGGCCCAGGCGGCCGGTCTCGAACCCGAAGTGGACTTCAACCCAGTGCTGCTCAAGCCGGAGACGGACCGCCGGGCGCAGGTGGTCGTGCGGGGCAAGGTGGTCGACAGCATGGATGCGGCCGACTACATGGCATGGCGCGAGGCCCGCATGGACGCGGTGCTGGGGAGTTTTCAGCGGCTCGTGGATGCATACCAACTGGTCGTCGTGGAAGGCGCCGGCAGCCCCGCGGAAGTCAACCTGCGGGCCGGCGACATCGCCAACATGGGTTTCGCACGGCGGGTCGGGATTCCCGTCTGCCTGGTCGGAGACATCGACAAGGGCGGCGTGATCGCCAGTCTGGCCGGAACAAGGACCGTACTGTCACCGGAAGATGCGGCGATGATCCGGGGCTTCATGATCAACAAGTTCCGGGGCGATCCCACGTTGTTCGACGATGGCGTGAGCGCCATCGAGGAGCACACCGGATGGCCCTGCTTTGGAGTGATCCCGTGGCTGTCGTGCACAGCGAATCTGCCCGCGGAAGATGCCGTGGTACTCGACGGCGGCCGACATCATGCGGGAGACGAATTTCGGATCGTCGCACCCATGCTGTCCCGCCTGGCCAACTTCGACGACGCCGATCCGCTGCGGCTGGAACCCGGAGTCGACTTCCGCTGGATACCGCCCGGACGGCCCCTGCCACGGGATGCCGACGTCATCATTTTGTTCGGCACCAAGTCCACGCTGGGAGACTTGGAATTCCTCCGCGCTCAGGGCTGGGACCATGACATCCTCGCCCACGCGCGGGCGGGAGGACGGGTGTTGGGGCTGTGCGGGGGCTTCCAGATGCTCGGCGCGGAGGTCGAGGACTCGGAGGGCGTCGACGGCAGGGTGGGCCGCGCACCCGGGCTCGGCCTGCTCGACGTCCAAACGGAGATGTCGGAATCCAAGGCCGTACGTCCGGTCGCGGGGCGCTGCGTGAGCACCGGGCGGCCCGTCACCGGTTACGAAATCCATGTCGGCCGGACCACCGGCACGGACTGCGGCCGGCCCATGTTCGACCTTGAAGGCCGGGCGGACGGAGCACGCTCCGCCGATGGCCGGGTCGAGGGAAGCTATGTTCACGGGGTCTTTGCCGAAGATGAGTTTCGACGTGCGTGGCTGAAGCGCTCGGGGGCGAAAGGGGATTCGAGCCTGGACTACGGCGCCTCCGTCGAGGCAGCGCTGGATGCGTGGGCCGACGGCGTCGAGCAGGCTGTCGATGTGCACGCGTTGTTGGCATGCAGTGCGCGTCCGACTGCCCTTGATGTGGATACCTCATGACGGGTCTCTTCGGCGGCGCCATGCTCATGCTCGCGGCCTGGCTGGTAGAGGCGCTGTTCGGCTATCCGGATTGGCTACTCCGGCGCATTCGGCATCCCGTAGTGTGGATTGGGGCGCTGATCGACGGGCTCGACCGGGCGCTCAACCGTCCGGCACTTGGCCACGCCTGGCGCGTTGTCCTGGGCGCAGCGGCGACTGCAGCGACAGTGGCGCTTGCGGTTTGCGCGGCAGTGGCGGTCTCCGCGCTTCTGCCCGAATCGATGCCGGGCTTCTGGGTCGAAGCGATTATTGCCTCGAGCCTGATCTGCTCCCGCAGCCTCTACAGCCATGTCGACGCCGTGTCCGGACCCCTGGCGGCCGGCGACCTGCCTGGCGCCCGCGCCGCAGTGGCTCACGTTGTCGGGCGGGAAACCGCGCAACTGCCACCCGAGGGAGTCGCTCGCGCGGCGCTGGAGACTCTCGCCGAGAATACGTCCGACGGTGTCGTCGCCCCGCTGTTCTGGGGTGTTGTATTCGGCCTGCCCGGGCTTGCGGCGTACAAGGCCGTCAATACGCTGGATTCGATGATCGGCCATCGCGACGCGCGTCACGCGGCCTTCGGCGAGTTCGCAGCACGGCTCGACGATGCGGCGAACTACCTGCCGGCCAGGCTGACCGGGCTGCTGTTCGCCCTGGCCAGCTTCAGACCGGAAGCCTTTGCCGTGATGTGGCGCGATGCGCGCCGGCATCGCTCGCCCAATGCGGGATGGCCCGAAGGTGCGGCGGCCGGGGCGCTGGGCGTGCGGCTGTCGGGCCCAAGAAGCTACGGCGGCGCCGAATCGGCGGAGCCTTGGCTCAATGCCCGCGCCGGCGACCCCGGCCCCGACGACCTGCGCACCGGCCTGGCGCTCTACTGCAAGGCGCTGTTCCTTGCCGCAGTGGTGCTGGCCGGCATCGCCGCCCTGCAATTGGCCCAATGAATACCGTCGAGGTTCACGGTGGAGCGCTCGATGCCATGCGGCGACTGTTTGCGGACGCGCCGCAACCCTGGGTGGACCTGTCCACCGGGATCAACCCCTGGCCCTGGCCGGCCGGGGAGCAACATTTCCGCGATCTTCACAGACTGCCCACCGGCGAGGACTTCGCTCGCTGCACTGCAGCCATGGCAGCGGCCCTTGGAACCCGGGAAGACGCGATTCTGCCGGCTCCGGGGAGCGAATTGCTGATCCGCATGCTGCCCGGCGTAATCGCACCGGAGCGCGTTGCCGTGCTGGCGCCGAGTTATGGCGACCATGCGCGCGTCTGGCGTGCGGCCGGCTGCGACGTGGTGGAATCGCCCGACCCCCTGTCCGAGGCCGGCTCGGCGGATGCCGTGGTGATCTGCAATCCGAACAACCCGGACGGGCGACGCTTCGAACCGGACGAGATAGAGGCCGCGCATCGCCGCCTGAGCCGGCGTGGCGGATGGTTGATCATCGATGAGGCTTTCGCCGATCTGGAACCCGAACGGAGCTGGGCACCGCGGGGCGGTTCCGGTCACCTGCTGGTGCTGCGCTCCATGGGCAAGTTTTACGGCCTGGCGGGTCTGCGCCTGGGCGCCCTGCTCGCCCCGAAGGAAATTGTCCGCAGCATGCAGGCCCGATTGGGCTGCTGGAGCGTGTCGACGCCGGCGCTTGCGGTCGGCGCCGCGGCGTACTCGGACCGGCGCTGGCAAACCGCAACGCGACAGCGTCTTGCGGAAGCGCGGCGGCGCCTGGACGAACTGTTGCAGGAACGAACGTGCCGCGTGGTTGGCGGCACCGATCTGTTCCGTTACGTAGAGGTGGCGGACGCGCATCGACTCTGGCAGCAGCTGGCCCGCCGGGGCGTGTACGTTCGGCGCTTCCCCCGGACGCCACGCCACTTGCGAATCGGACTCCCGGGAAACGCCGGCGAGGAGAGCCGGCTCCGGACTGCGCTCAGCCCTTGAGCGCCATGGACAGTCCCGCGGCCATGAATTCCACCCGCCCGCAGACCGCGGCGACAGCCTGGTTCAACGACCCCTGGGCATCGCGGAACCCGCGCCCCAGCGGCGTGCCCGGCACCAGGCCCATGCCCACCTCGTTGGAGACCAGTATGAGCGGTCCGGGAGTTCGGGCGATGAAGCGGATCAGCGCCGCAGTCTGCGCTTCCGTGTCCCGGCCGTAGTGCATCAGGTTCGACAGCCACAGCGTCAGGCAGTCGACGACCACGACCCGGTCCGGAGACGCGGCCCGTTCCAGCGCGTCCACCAACTCCAGGGGCGCTTCCACCGTCGTGAAACCGGGTCCGCGGTCGGCGCGATGGCGCTCGATGCGATCGGCCATTTCCGGGTCCGATGCCTCCGCGGTGGCGACGAAAATCCGGTCTGGCGCCGTGTCCCGGGACAGTTCGATCGCCCGTTGGCTCTTGCCCGACCGTGCACCGCCAACAATGAGTATCGTCTCCATCCCTCGCCGCCCTTCGCCGGTTGCACTAAGCTTCAGCCCTGAAATTCGGAAGTACCGAGCCCAGCGACTTGATGGTCCCCGGAAACGTCACAAAACGCAATTCACACGAGCCGCAGGTCAGCGCCACGGTCTTGCAGGCCTTCGGACTCGGCGGCGGCAAACCGACACTGTTCAAATCCGGGCTGATCAACAGGAGTTGGCGCATCGACATGCCGGACGGGGACCGTTTCGTGCTGCAGCGCGTCAACCCCATCTTCCCCGCGACCATCAACGGCGACATCGACGCGGTGACCCGGCATCTGCGCAACAAGGGCATGTGCACGCCCCTGATCGTGCCGACGCAGGCCGGCGAACCGGCGTTGAAACGGGACAACGAGGTGTGGCGTGCGTTGACATACATTCCAGGCGTCACCCGCGACGAGCTTGGCAACCCCCGCCAGGCCTTCCGCGCCGGCGCCCTGCTGGGACGATTCCACAGCGCCGTTAGCGATCTCGATCACAACTTTTCCAATCCGCGCCTGGGCGTGCACGACACCGCCGCGCACCTGGAAAAACTGCGACGAACGCTCGTCTCCCACGGCGACCATCCGCAATACGGCCGTGTCGCCCCGATCGCCGAACGGATCCTGGCACTGGCCGGTCGGCTGCCGAAACTTCCGCTGAGCAACGAACGAATCGTGCACGGCGACCCCAAGATTTCCAATTTCATCTTCGATCCCGACACCGACGAGGCCATCGCCCTGGTCGACCTGGATACCGTGGCGTCCATGCCGGTGATCCTCGAATTGGGCGATGCCTTCCGCTCGTGGTGCAACCCCCTGGGCGAGGACTGTCGGGAAACGCAATTCTCCGTACCCATATTCGAGGCTGCGCTCGGCGGCTACGCGCGGGAGGCCCGGGACCTGTTGACCGATGAGGAGTGGGCGGCGCTGCCGGCGGGTACGTTGACCATTGCGCTGGAACTGTCCGCCCGGTTTGCGGCGGACGCGCTGTTGGAGTCCTATTTCGGGTGGGATTCGAACCGCTTCCGCTCCGCCTCGGAGCACAATCAACTCCGGGCCACCGGCCAGCTAAGCCTGGCAGAGAGCGCAAGAACCCAGTGGGAAACGCTGCAAAGCGCAGTTAACGATCGATTCGAGCAGTAACGCGGGCACCGGATTGAAGCAGGCGGCTCCCCGCGTGCGCGGATGCCTGCCTCTCCGCGCTCCGTGCACGTTTGGGCAGTCCGGCGGGTTCCCCGGTATGCGGATGCCCGCTGTATCCGGGGTGTATTACACTAAGCAGGATCCTGGAGCACAATAGCGAGAAATCCCCATGATCCGCATCAGCGCGTTTTTCTTCCTGGCAATGCCCCTGGCGGCAAACGCCCATCACTCGGTGGCCGCATTCTACGAACCGGATGCCACAAGCGAGGTCGCCGGGACCATCACCGAAGTCAACTGGGTGAATCCGCACATCAGTTTCCTGGTGGAATCGATCAACGACGACAACGAGGTGGAAACCTGGACGATCGAATCGGGCGCCGCAAACGGCATGACGAGAAACGGGATCACGCGGGACGTGCTCGAAGTGGGAATCGACGTCACCGTTGTCGGACGTCCATCTAGCCGCGGCCAGAAGGCATTGTATGCTTCGGCCGTGCGCCGCGCGGACGGTGAGAGCGTTGCCTTGCGCGGCGTGGGCTCGCGTCCCGACCTGCTTCAGGCGTCGGCGGGGCCGGAGCCTGAAGGTATCTTCCGCGTCTGGTCCCGCGGGCGGGCCTATGGCGACCACGTCAACGATTCGCCCACCGGCTTCGAGCTCCCGTATACGCCGGCGGCCCGGACTGCCCGGGACCGTTACGACCCGGTAACGGACGATACCGCCCTGAAGTGCATACAGCAGGGTATGCCCGGCATCATGGACAACCCCTACCCCATCGAATTCGTTGCAGACGGCGACGATATCGAACTGCGGGTGGAAGAGTGGTCCGTGGTACGCACGATCCACATGTCCGGCTACGACGATCCCGAGAGCCAAGTGTTTACCCGTCAGGGCTATTCGGTCGGCCGCTGGGAGGGAGACACGCTCATCGTGCAGACCGCCAAGGTCGACTGGCCGTTCTTCGACGATGTCGGGACACCGCAGAGCATGGCGGTGGACATCGTCGAGCACTTCACGCTGAGTCAGGACGCAGACCGCCTTGACTACGAGATTACGGTCACCGATCCGGCAACCTTCACGGAGACCATCACGCTGGACGGTTACTGGTCCTGGGTTCCGGGCGAGGAAGTCAAGTCCTACCAGTGCACGCCCTGGCTCTGAACCAAATCATCTCCGTCGCGTCTAATCCGGCAAATGGCTGACGGTCGAGCTGATGTCCCGATTCAATTCGCTTGCTGATTCACCCTTCGCTTTCTGGGCAGGTTCGCTGCTCTGGCTGCCCGCAGGGGTGATGCTGACGGCACTTTTTCGCTTCCCCGATCAACTGTTCAGCTCCATGGGCTTGCTGATGCTGCTGGGCGGCCTGGCCTCGTTGATATTCGTCGCCCCCTGCGGACTGCCGCTGGCGCTCGGATGCCGCGAGCTCTGGAAGCGCGGTTACCGCCAGGCAGCGTGGGCCTCCATGATCGTGCTGGGGCTGGTTTCCGTTGGCGCAACGTTGCTCGCCGGGCTCCTTGGCCCGATCGCGATCGCCGTATACGCGATCATCCTCAGCCTGCCGGTGTGGCTTGCCGTCGGTGTGGTCAGCGTCCTGCAGCGCCGGCGGCCAGAGTCAGCCGGCTAAGGGGCTGCGCCGCAGGCAATCACGGCTGCAAATTCGCTCTCATCCGCTGCTTCGACCGCTCTACTCGGCGGTCAGCGACTCGTAGACCCCCTGGACATTGAGCGCCCGCCAGGCGTCGTACTGCGCCCAATCGCTGTAGTCTTCCATGAGCACGGACGCCTGGGCCTCCTCCAGGCTCATGCCTACATCCACCGCCTCGCTGACGGCGGCCAGCAGCTCCTCCAGGTAGCGGGTCGTATCGTCGACGTCGGCCTTGGTCCCTACCGGGCCGTGGCCGGGGGCCACGATGTCGTAGTCCACCGTGGACTGCAGGTTGCGGTTGGCCTCGATCCATGACGTGATCGGACCCCACCCGGACATGGTCTGGAACGGCACGCGCTGGACATTGACGAAGTCCACGGCGAACACCGCCCGCTCATCCGGGAAATGGATGATCGAGGAGTCGTTGCTGTGACTCGGGAGCGCGTGGATCATCTCCACGGTCTTGCCGCCCAGCGTCACGCTGGTGCTGTCGGAATAGGTGGTATCCGGCGCGCGGACTTCGGCGAAGACTTCGTTGCCCTCCTCCGCCGCGAGGTTGACCACCGTGTTGTCGTGGCCCACGAATTCGGCAGTGTCCTCGAACACGGCCCCGCCCGAGGCGTGGTCATCGTGGTAGTGGCTGTACAGTACGTACCGCACCGGGACGCCGAAGCGCTCATCCAGTTCACCCTTCAGCCAGGTCGCAAAGTCCGTGCTGATGGGATCGGTGAGGATGATGCCCTCGTCCGTCACCAGGAATACGTTGTGATGGGCGTTGTTCGTGGCCCGGTAGAGGTCTCCCGTGATGTTGACGATCTCCCGGAAGGGCTCATCCTGCGCCAGTGTCATTGGCGTAGCGGCCAGTGCCAGGACGCCCGCTACAAATGTGGTCAGTTTGGTATTCACGCCGTCTCCTCCTTTCTTCAGTGTCGCCATCTCTTCTCGACACAGTCGCCAGAGTGTACCGCGTCGCGGTGTGTACCAGAACCCGCGAGGCTCTGCTGACGAGCCATTCGGCGCCAGCGCGAAGCCCGCGGGCGCACGGGGAAGCAGTGACTGGCTGTGACACTCCGGTGACAATTCGAGCGATCCGATACATAACCTTGTCCGCGTGTTGGAAGAACTGGGCATTGTCGGTATCTCCTGGCGCCAGGACAGCAGCGAAGCACTGGCACGCTTCGCGATGCCGGAGGAGGGCCGGGACGAACGACTTCGCAGTTTCGCCCGCGAAGCGGAGCTGGCGGAGCTTGCCTATCTGAATACCTGCAACCGGGTCGAGATCATCTTTGCCCGCGCCGCCGATACCGCGCCGGGCGATGCACGCAACGACGACATACGCCCCCTGGTCTACGAACTCCTCGTGGGGCAGACACCGAACCCCGGGGAGGCGGAGCGAACGCTCAGGGCATGGCAGGGCGAGGGCGCCTGCGAGCACCTGTTCCTGGTGGCGGCGGGGCTGGACTCGGCGGCGGTAGGCGAAGTCGAAATCGCCGGGCAGGTTCGCGCCTGCCGCGATCTCGCAGCCGAACTGGAGTTGAGCGGGCCGCGGCTGGAACTGCTCTTCGACGAAGCGCTGAGCATTGCAGCGCGGGTAAGGGGCGCAACCCGCCTCGGCCATGGCCGCGTATCGCTGGCAGAGGTCGCTGTGGCGCGGCTTCGTGCGCGGCTCAGGCAGACGCCTGGAGCCGTGGCGCTGGTGGGGGTATCTGCCATGACCGAACGTGCGGCACGCTCGCTGGCGAAGGCGGAAACACCGTTGATCTTCGTCAACCGAACGCTGACCAAGGCCCGGTCGGCGGCTCAACCCTACTCCGCGGCGACCGCATGCCTGAGCGACTTTCTGCGCGATCCGGCGGCCGTGGAGGCCGTCCTCAGTTCGGCAGGCGCCGCAGAGCCGTTACTGACGGAACCCGCGCTGGAACGAATCGCCGCGAAATCGCCCTCCGGTCAGGCGCCGCTCTTCGTCGACATGGCCGTGCCGGAGAACATCGACAGCGCCGCCTGCGAAAAGCTCGGTCTGCCCCGTATCGGCATGGACGAGATTGTCCGTGAGGCGCAGGTCAACCGGGAGGCCCGGCTGTTCGAGGCTGCCCAGGCGCGCGAGTTGGTGGACGAGGCCCTGCCGAGGCTTCGGGATCGATTTGCCGAGCGCGTTTACGGTCCGTTGTTCGGCGCGCTGCAGAACCGCTACCGCCACACCGCCCGGGAAGGCGTGCGCCGGCTTCTGAAGAAGGACCTCAAGGGTCTCGGGGACGCAGAGCGTCAGGCCATCGAGACCTGGGCGGAGGTGCTTGCGCGGCGCTTCGCCCATATCCCCACGCTGGGTCTGAGAGGGCTCCTTCACCATGGGCCCGACGGTTCGCTGGACGCCTTTCTCGAGGGCCTCGACCCGAAATTCGCCGGGGAGTTGCGCCGAGCCCTGGATCGCGGGCCAGTGCGATGAAACTCCGCATCGGAACCAGGGGGTCCCATCTCGCCCGCACCCAGGCGGCCGGCGTTGCCGAAGCACTCGCGGATCTCGGCCACGGCTCCGATCTCAGGATCATCAGGACCGCCGGCGATCGCTCGACCGCCACCTCGTTCGGATCCATCGGCCCCCAGGGCGTCTTTGTGCGCGAGATCGAGCACGCCCTTCTCGCCGGCGAAGTGGATATCGCGATCCACTCCTTCAAGGATCTGCCCACGCAGTCACCGGACGAATTGATGATCGGAGCGGTACCGGAGCGGCTTGACCCTGCCGACGTATTGGTGACGAGACGGGCGGCGGCCTCCGTATCGGCGGAAGCGCTGCCTGTCGTCAGCGGCGCCCGCGTGGGGACGGCATCGGCCCGGCGCCAGGCGTGGATCAGGCATCTGCGGCCGGATATCGCGGTCGTGCCCATCCGCGGCAACGTGCCGACGCGCATCAACCGGCTGCGGACAGACCTGGACGGCGTGGTGCTCGCCGCAGCGGGAATCCGGCGGCTGCAGCGAAGCCCGCTGGACGGCGTCACCGATCCGGTCACCGACGAAATTGCGGTTCACAGGCTCAGGCCGGCGGACTTCGTTCCCGCACCGGCACAGGGAGCGCTGGCGATTCAGTGCCGGCGGGCCGATGCCGGGATTTGCGAACTGCTGGAATTTCTTGACCACGCCGCAACCCGCCAGGCGGTGCGGGCCGAACGCGCGCTGCTGGCGCGGGTGGAGGGCGGTTGCGACCTGGCATTCGGCGCGTGGTGCGACCTTCCGGCTTCATGGGGTGGATCGCCGTCCGGCCGTCACGGTGTTGACGCTTCATCGAGTAGTCGCGTTGACAAACCGGTCACGGGTCCGGTCCGGCTCGTCGCCTGGCTCGACCGCGACGGCAAACTTCTCAAGGCCGATACGCGCACGCCGGATGCCGACTCGTGCGCCCCGCAAACAACCGCGACGACATCGAACGCCGACGCGCGCGCATCGGAATTCGACCTGGCGGTGAACTCGGCATGGACAGAACTGGAGCGGCAATGGACCGGGTGAAGGGCCAGCGAGTGCTCATCACGAGAGCCGCCGAAGACTGCGCCGCCTGGGCGTCGCGTCTGGCGGACGCCGGCGCGCTTGCGCTGATGCTGCCGTGCATCGAGTGCCATTCCATCCGCGATCCAGGCGTCGAAACGCGGCTTGCCGCGGCACTGCCGACGACAGACTGGCTGGTGCTGACCTCCCGGCGCGGGGCCGAGGCACTGGGTCAACTGATTGCGCGCATCGATTGGACTCCCACCGACAAGGCGGCCATGGCAGATATCCGGATCGCAGCCGTGGGGCCGGCGACCGAAGCCGCCGCGGCCTCGCTACCCGGTCAGGTTGAACTCGTGGCGCCAGGCGGCACCGCGAAATCTCTCGCCGGGGCGCTGGCGGCCCGCCTCCGCGCCCGCACCACCGATGGCCCGCGACATGTCAGGCACGACAGTCCGCGGCAAGGAAACCGCGCAGCGCCGCGGCCGCCAGGGCGGTCCAATGCAACGGGGGGATCGCCACGGGCTCCCAGGTGCCTGATCGCCGTGGCGGAGAACGCGGGGAACACAGTGGAGGATACGCTGGAGCAGGCGGGCGGCGACTGCCAGCGGCTCAATGTCTACCGCACGACGCCTGCGGCGCCGGAGACTTCAAAACAGGCGCTCTCCGAACTGGGTGCGGATAAAATCCTCCTGGCAAGCCCTTCCGCGGTGACGGGACTGTTGAACCGCCTCGAGCTTGACGCGTCGGTGGAGATTCTCTCGATCGGCCCTTCGACCACGCGGGCGGCCCGCGCCGCCGGACTGGCCGTGACCGCAGAGGCGCCAAGACCCAGTCTGGAAGGGCTGATGGAGGCCATGCAATGAGCGAAACGAACGTTACCGTGCCGGTGCGGGTACGCCCCAGACGACTGCGCCGGAACCAGGCCATCCGCGATCTCGCGGCCGAGACCCATCTCACCCCGTCGCAATTCATCGTGCCGCACTTCGTGCTGGCCGCCCGCAAGGCCGAGCGGCCCATCGCTTCCATGCCCGGCATCGCGGAACTGGGCCTGGACAACCTGCTCGGCCGGGTCGCGGCGGACCTGGACCTGGGTATCCGTTCGGTGCTCCTGTTCGGTCATCCGGACGATGAAGGGCACAAGACGCCCGACGGCCTGGCGGCGTGGGCCGGCGACGGCGCGGTGCAACGCGCAGTTCGCCGACTCAAGGCCGAATTCGGCGACGATCTGGTGGTCATGACCGACGTCTGCCTGTGTGCCTACACCGATCACGGCCACTGCGGGATCGTCGACGGCGGCGACGTGGTCAACGACGCCTCCCTGGTTCCGCTGGTGCGCACGGCCCTGAGTCACGCCGAAGCCGGCGCCGACGCGGTCGCACCCTCCGACATGATGGACGGGCGCGTCGCCGCCATCCGGGATGCCCTTGACGGGGCCGGGCACCAACGGGTCATCCTGCTGGCCTACGCGGTCAAGTACGCTTCCGGCTACTACGGGCCGTTTCGCGACGCGGCGGACTCCGCCCCGTCGTTCGGCGACCGGCGCAGCTACCAGATGGACCCGCGCAATGTCCGCGAGGCGATCCGGGAGGCAGAGCTTGACGAGCAGGAGGGCGCGGACATGCTGATGGTCAAGCCCGCACTGGCCTACCTGGACGTGATCCGGGCTGTACGCCGCGCCAGCAACCTGCCCCTGGCGGCCTACAACGTCTCCGGCGAATACGCGGCCATCAAGGCGGCCGCGGCCAACGGGTGGCTGGAAGAGGCGCAGGTCGTGCGGGAAAACCTCATGGCCATGCGCCGCGCCGGCGCCGACCGGATCATCACCTATCATGCCCGGGATGCCATCGAGGGAGGCTGGCTGTGAGCGAACAACGCGACAACAAACGATCAACTCAATGGTTCGACCGCGCGCTCGAGGTCCTGCCGGGCGGCGTGAGTTCCCCGGTGCGGGCGTTCGGGAGCGTCGGAGGCACACCGCCCGTCATTCGAAGCGGTGACGGAGCCCATGTAGTCGACGTGGACGGTAACCGCTACCTGGACTTTGTCGGCTCCTGGGGCCCCCTGATACTCGGCCATGCCAACCGGCACGTGGTGAAGGCCGTGCTCGACGCCGTAAAAGGCGGCACATCGTTCGGCGCACCATCCGCCGTGGAGATCGAATTGGCCGAGGAAGTTGTGGCCGGTTATCCGGGTATCGAACAGGTCCGCTTCGTATCCTCGGGCACCGAAGCCGTCATGAGCGCCGTACGCCTGGCCCGGGGCGCCACCGAACGCGACATCATCGTCAAGTTTTCCGGCTGCTATCACGGTCACGTGGACCACCTGCTGGTGGCGGCCGGGTCGGGGCTTGCGACATTCGGCACCCCGTCATCGTTGGGTGTGCCCGAACCGAGCGCGTCGCAGACGCGCGTGCTGCCCCTGGACGACGACGACGCCCTGGCTGCGCTCTTCGACCGGGAAGGCGATCGCATCGCCGCAGCCATCATCGAGCCCGTGCCCGCAAACAACGGCCTGCTTCTCCAGCGCCCCAGGTTCCTCGCCACCTTGCGCGAGCATTGCACGCGCCACGGGGCACTCCTGATCTTCGATGAGGTCATATCCGGGTTCCGCCTGGGTCCGGGCGGCGCGGCTGCTCACTACGGCGTGCAACCGGACCTCGCCACGTTCGGCAAGGTCATCGGCGGCGGCATGCCCGTGGGTGCATTCGGGGCACCGCAGGTACTGATGCGGCACCTTGCGCCGACCGGCGGCGTCTACCAGGCCGGCACCCTGTCGGGGAACCCGGTGGCCATGACGGCCGGTCTGGCGACGCTCAGATACCTCCAGCAGTACGATTGCTGGGAAGGTCTGGAGGAACTGGGCCAGTACCTGAAACAGCGTCTCGGCAATGTCCTGAAGCGATCCGGCGTTCCGGCAACCCTGGTGCGCATCGGTTCGATCTTCTGGATCGCCTGGGGTTCGACCGCCGAGCCGCGCTCCGCAGAGGCGATCCACCCGGATGCCGCAAGTATCTACCGCGACGTGTTTCACGGCCTGCTGGAACGCGGTATCGCGCTGGCGCCGTCCGCGTATGAAGTCGGTTTCCTGTCACTGGCTCATCGTCCCGGGCACATCGACCTTCTCGCGGACACCCTTGCGGAAGTTCTTGACACCCTGAAACGCAAAGGCGATTCAACCGGTCAGGGAGACGCTGAACCAACCGGGAGCAAGTCATGATTCTCAAGCGCGATCCCAGCAAGGCGCTGCTGCTTGGGTTTCTCGCCCTGCTGGCCATTTCCACTGCGCAGGTGGCATGGTGGGTCGCCGACCAGAGAAGTCTGGCGCGCCAGGATCGGGACCATGTCACTGCGCTTTACGAAGCCGATGCGCTGGCGGTGACCGCGGCATTTGCCCAGGCCACGCCCCAGCTGCCGGAACTGATGCCGCATCTCGAAATCGACCCGGAACTGGGTACGGCCACCGTGCGTCCGGAATCCCTGGAGGCGCTCGCGGCGGATGCCGCCTCGCGAATCAACCGTTACACGTGGGAAGGGGGGTTCTTCCTGCTCGTTCTAGTTGGCGGCATGACCGTGCTGACACGCACTATCCGCTATGACGCACAGCTCAGGAAGCGTCAGCAGAACTTTCTCGCGGCCGTCTCCCACGAATTGAAGAGTCCGCTGGCCAGCATACGGCTGGCCGCCGAAACCCTGATCCGGCGGTCGGACGACGACCACGCCGAACGACTGGCCCGGCGCATGCTCGAAGACGGCGAACGGCTGCTGCGCATGGTCGAGAATCTCCTGGATACTACCCGGCTCGAGGACGGCAGGATGGAACTGAAGGGAGAATCGCTCGACCTGAATTCCGCGGTGACCGCAGAGGTAGCCCGTTACCTGGAACCTGCGCGCTCCCACGGTATCGAAATCCACGTCGATGTCTCCGATGAGTTGCGAATAGAGGCCGATCCCATCGCCATCGAAACGGTGCTGCGAAACCTGCTGGACAATGCAATCAAGGCATGTGCCGCGGCCCGGGGGCGGAACGTGTGGGTCGACGCGCATCCGGACGGGAGTGTCGTGCAGATCAACGTGCGGGACGATGGCAGCGGCTTTTCGCCCGATGACGCCGCCATGATTTTCGAAAAGTTCTATCGTCTCGGCGACGAAATGCGCCGCGCCACGCCGGGTACCGGCCTGGGGCTGTACCTGGTCCGCGGCCTCGCGGAACTCTCCGGCGCCCGCGTCAGCGCCGCCAGCGACGGGCGGGGTTTCGGTGCGACCGTCACCGTGGAGTGGCCGGCCGCGAGTCCGCCGGCATGAACGCGGCGGCAAATCCGGCCCGGATCCTCGTGGTGGACGACGAGAAGCACCTGGCCGACGGCGTGTGCGAAATTCTCCAGTCCGAAGGCTATGCCGCGGAGGTGGCCCATGACGGGGTGGAAGGCTTGCGCAAGGCGCTTGCGCACAGCTTCGACCTGATTCTGCTGGACGTGATGATGCCGAAGATGGATGGGCTGAGGGCCTGCGAGGAACTGCGCCGCAACGGCCTGCACACGCCGGTGCTGTTTCTGACCGTCAAGGGCGCTCCCGAAGACCGCATTCGCGGCCTGGAAGCCGGCGGGGACGACTACCTGGCGAAGCCGTTTCATCTGAAGGAACTGCTGCTGCGCGTCGCCGCCATCCTGCGCCGCAGCCACTGGTACACGCGGGCCGGGCAGACGCTCGGCTTCAACGGCAATACCATCGACTTTCTGACGTATCATGCCACCGCGTGGGACGGCAGCCAGCACACGCTGACACACAAGGAAGCCATGATCCTGAAATTCCTGGCCGAACAGGCCGGCGCGACCGTGCCGCGGGAAGACATCCTGGACCGGGTCTGGGGTTACGAGGTGTATCCCTCGACACGCACCATCGACAACTTCATCGTGCGGCTGCGCAAGCGCTTCGAGCGCAATCCCGAGATGCCGGAGCACTTTCATACCGTGCGCGGCGTCGGTTACCGGTTTACCCAGGAAGCGGAGCGCTCTCAATGACGGGCGAGCGCTTGCTGTTAAAGGCGATTCGCGGCGAGGCCGGCGACCGGCGCCCGCTGTGGATCATGCGCCAGGCCGGGCGCTATCTGCCCGAATACCGCGAACTGCGCCGGTCGTATCCGTTCAAGGCGGTGGCCCAGTCCCCGGAACTTGCTGCCCGTGTGACGCTGATGCCCATGGCCCGTTTCCCGCTGGACGCGGCCATCGTCTTTGCCGACATCATGAGCCCGCTGCCGGCACTGGGCGTCGAGTTCGATTTCGATCCGGGCCCGGTTGTTGAAAAGCCTATCCGCGACAGGGCCGGTGTGGACGCGCTGACGCCGCCCGATCCCGCCAGGCTCGGCCCCGAAGTGCTCGCCGCGCTCCGGCAGACCCGCGACGCGCTCCCGGCGGAAACGGCGCTGCTGGGATTCTGCGGCGCACCCTGGACGCTGGCCGCCTACCTCGTGGAGGGGCGCGGCAGGAAGGACTTCCCGAAACTGCGGGCATTCGCCGCAGCCGAACCGAAACTGCTGGAGGTCCTGCTGCGCAAGCTCTCCGAGGCCATGGCCACCTACCTGGTCAGTCAGGCCCGCGCCGGCGCCGATGCCGTACAGGTGTTCGATTCCTGGGCCGGACTCCTGTCGCTGGCCGATTGGGAACGGCTCATTCGGCCGCACCTGGAGGTGCTCCTGCAGACCGTAGGCGAGGCCGGCGTGCCGAGAATTTTGTTCCTCCAGAACGCACCCCACCTGCTGGACGCCTACGCCGGCCTGCCGGCGGAGGTGTTGGCGGTCGACTGGCGTGTGGACATCGCCGAAGTACAGCGACGCTATCCTTCACGAGCCGTGCAGGGCAATATCGATCCGGCCGTCCTCCTCGGCGGCGCCTCTCCCACCCGTGCCGCGGCCGCCGCCCTGCTGCAGCGGGTCAGGCCCGAGGGCCATATCGTGAACCTCGGCCACGGCATCCTGCCGCAAACACCACTTGAGAGCGTCTCGGCCCTGGTGGACGCCGTACACGAGGAGCAAGCAGCGTGACGACTGAACCTACCCGAGAAGTCAAAACCGTGGACCTGAGCGAGAAGGGCATGCACAAGGGCCAGCCGATCTCGCTGGATCGCCGCCTGTTCATGAAATTCACCGCGTTCAACGGCTGCGGGTCCGGGCAGGACGCCGCACAGGCTCTCGCCGACGCCGGAGTGGAGGGCGCAATGTACGTGGACACCAACGATCCCACGGGCATCGGCATCATGGCCATGACCGAGGATCCGGAATCTTTTGCGACGACGCTGCGAGACACCTTCAATGGGCCACCGTTCGCCGGCATGAACCACAAGGAGGAGTTCGACATGCTGGGGCGCAGCTACTCCATCGGATACGAACCGGACCTTGAGGACACGCTGCTGGTAAAGCCCCGCTCCAAAGTCCTCAACCCATCCTTCACCTGGGCCGTGTGGTACCCGCTGCAGCGTTCCAAGAGCTTCTACGTGCTGCCCCGGGACAAGCAGCGCCAGATCCTCGCCGAACACGGCTCCATCGGCCGGCGATACGGCGTTGCCGGACTCGCGGCGGACGTCCGCCTGGCCTGCCACGGACTCGACAAGCACGACAACGATTTCGTGATCGGCCTGCTCGGCCCCAACCTGTTCCCCCTCTCGGCCGTCGTCCAGGAAATGCGCAAAACCGAGCAGACCTCCCAATACCTCGACAGCCTGGGTCCTTTCTTCGTCGGCCGCACTGCCTGGCAGAGCACCCCCTAGCTTATCCCGATGACCCTCTACGACAACGCCGCCCGGGACTACGACGCCGTCCTGATCGTCTCCTTCGGCGGCCCCGAAGGCGCGGACGATGTCATGCCCTTCCTGGACAACGTCCTCGACGGCCTCCGCGTGCCCCCGCCCGTCAAGGCGCGCATCGCCCAGCGCTATCATCGCTTCGGCGGCGTCAGCCCCATTAACGAGCACACGCGCAAGTTCATCGCGGCGCTGGAACGGGAACTGGCGGCCTCCGGCCCCAGCCTGCCCGTCTACTGGGGCAATCGAAACTGGCATCCCATGCTGGGCGACACGCTCGCCCGGATGGCCGGAGACGGCGTCGGCCGCGCCATCGCCTACGTCACCAGCACCTTCAGTTCCTACAGCGGATGTCGCAAGTACCGCGAAGACCTCTACAAGGCCGCCAAGGGCCTTGACGGTGCGCCGCACATCGACAAGCTGCGTATCGGGTACAACCACCCGGGGTTTATCGGAGCGATGGCGGACCGGCTCCGCGATGCGCTCGGGCGGGTTCCGAAGACAGGGGCACAACCGGCGCTATTGTTCACGGCCCACAGCCTGCCGCTTTCCATGGCCGGGGCGTGCGACTACGTGAGCCAGTTGCGCGAAGCCTGCTCTCTCACCGCGAAAATGGCCGGCGCCGGGCAGTGGGAACTGGTGTACCAGAGCCAGAACGCATCCTACGGCGAACCGTGGCTCGGGCCGGACATCGAAGAGGCGCTGGAATCCGTTCGCACGGCGGGCCACACCGACGTAGTCGTCGTACCCATCGGCTTCGTCTGCGATCACATGGAAGTCGTTCTGGACCTGGATGTGGAGGCTGCGGAGAAGGCAGGCGATCTCGGGCTCAACATGGTGCGCGCCGGCACGGTGGGCGCCCATCCCGCCTATGTACGCATGGTGCGCGATCTGATCGTCGAGCGAATGACGGCCGACCCGGAGCGTCCCGCGCTGGGTGGCCTTGCGCCCCGTCATGACTTCTGCCCTGTCGACTGCTGCCTCTCCGGCCGGCCCGGCGAGCCCGGCAGCGCGCTCTGCGGTGCGGAGTTGACGTGACGGGAATTCATCGCTGCGAGGCGGTGGTGATCGGCGCGGGCCTGGCGGGACTCAACGCCGCGGTTCACCTCCAGGATGCCGGCCTGGACGTGCAGGTTGTCGAGGCTCAGGATCGAGTCGGCGGACGGGTCCGGTCGATGCGTGAACTCGGCGGCAACCTGGAAGCCGGCGGCACCTACATCGGCGCTGCGTACCGGCGCGCCATCGCTGCGGCTGCGCGCCATGACGTGAGACTCATCGACGTCACACCCTCGCTGAAGTTCTTCAGGGAGCAGGACCTGGTGCTCGACGGAGCGATCATCCGCCAGTCCGAGTGGCCCTCTCATCCTGCCAACCCGTTTCCGGACCCGGACAGGGCACTGATGCCCTGGACCTTCAGCCGTGTACTGACCGCCCGGCAGAACCCGCTCAAGGAACCGCAGAACTGGCTGGATCCCGAGCAGGCCGTGCACGACGTCTCAATGTACGAATGGATGCGCGGGATTGGCTTGAATGACAAGACGATTCGGCTTGGTTACGGAATGAATGTCAGTTATGGAGAGGACGCCCACGACATTTCGGCGCTGCAACTGCTGTACCGCGCGGCGTTCTCCAGGGCACAGGCGATCTCGTCTGAACCGGTGCCAGACAGATCGGGTGGCAAGTCGGTTCGGTCCCCGTCCTCGACAACCTCGTCCACGGGCGCCAGGGGCTATACGGCCGCAGACGGCGTACAACGAGTTCCCGAGGCGATGGCCGAGTCGCTGGCCCATCCGGTGCATTACGGTCGAGCGGCCAGGCGGATCGAGGACGATGGCACGTTGGTCACCGTACGCTGCGCAGACGGCGCCGAATTCAAGGCTGCCCATGCAGTGTGCGCCCTGCCCTTCACGGTGCTTCGAGACATCGCATTCGACCCGCCCCTGGCCGGTTCCCAGCGGGAAGCCGTCGCAAGCCTGCCCTCCCAATCGATGACCCAGCTCTACTTCGCCCACAATTCGGAATTCTGGGAGGCGGACGAATTTGCCCCAAGCCTGTTCACCGACACCGCGGCAGGCATGTTTTCCGCGATCCGCAACGGCAGCGATCCCGGGGAAATCACCGGATTCTCGGCCTGGGTGATGGGTCGAAACGCGGCGCGGCTCGATGCGCTGCCGCCCGAAGCGGCCGGTGCCCGGGTCATTGCTGAAATTGAAGCCGCGCGTCCGGCCGCGCGGGGGCAATTGGAGTTCATCGGGCGGCAAAGCTGGGGAGCGGATCCCTTCGCCCGCGGCGCGTGGGCCTATTTCCGTCCCGGACAGATCACTCGCTTCGCCGCCGCGATGGGCGCACCTCACGGCCGTGTCCGATTCTGCGGCGAGCACCTGGCCCGGACCAACCGCGGCATGGAGGGCGCCATGGAATCGGGCGAGAGCGCCGCGATGGAAATCATTGCCTCGCGCCAGTCGCGCGAAGCCGAGCCGTCAAACCAACCGGACCGGAGCCGAAACTAACCCAGCCCCGGCAGGCGCGGCGGGAACAGAACCGTCAACGCGCCGACGTAGAAAACCAGCCAGCCGGCCGTCACCAGGACAGAATAGGGTTCACTGAGCACTTTTGCACTGAACCATCGCAAGACGAAGGCAGGGCCGGCATAGAGCGCAACACATACCAGGACGCGTGCAGCGGTGCCGACCGGAGCGTTGGCATCCATGAACGCACCGCCGGTGGCGTTTCGTACCAGGAAATCCGAGCCCATCGCAATGACGACAAACAGGACCGTCCATGGATCGCGCAGGACCAGGTCGAAAAGGAGCCAGACACCCGCCACGATGAGGCAGTCCAGCCAAAGCGTCCATCTCGCGCGCATGTTCATCCGTTTGCACCTGCGGCCTGCAATCCATCCACGAGGAGGTTACGTCAACCCACCGCGAACGTATTCCAGCGGAAATACTAGGTTATATTGATTGCCTGCGGCTACGGTTCCGCGCTGGCGAATCACGGGAGACCCTCCATGAAGCCAAATCGCGTCCTGACGTGCATTGCGTTCGTCCTTGCCGCCGCGCTGGCGCCGGCGGCCCAGGCCCAGGAAAGCGACCGCTCCTATCGGATGACGGACGACTGGGCGCAACTGCCCGAAGGTGTGATCTGGGGCCAGATCATCTCGGTGGAAGTCGACGAACCGGGCAATGTCTACGCGTTCCACCGCTGTTCCTCGGACACCTGTATCGACCGGACCGAACCGCCGCTGCTCAAGTTCGATCCATCCGGAAACCTGCTGATGACCTGGGGCGAGGAGTTGCTGGTGTGGCCGCACGGCTTTCACCTGGACGGGGAAGGCAACATCTGGCTCACGGACGGGGAATCCCACGAGGGGCGCGGAAACCAGGTCTTCAAGCTCAGCCCGGACGGCAAGATTCTCATGACCATCGGGACCGCGGGAGCCAGCGGGGACGGTCCCCATACGTTCAACGGTGTGGCCGACGTGATCGTGGCCGGCGACGGCAGCATCTTCGTGGCCGACGGTCACAACAACAACCGGATCGTGAAGTACTCGCCCGAGGGGGAATACCTCCTGGAATGGGGCCGGGCCGGTGAGGGACCCGGTGAATTCGACATGCCCCATTCGCTTGCCATGGACTCCCGGGGCCGGCTGTTCGTGGCCGACCGCGGCAACCTGCGCGTTCAGGTCTTCGACCAGCAGGGCAACTTTCTCGACGAGTGGAAACAGTTCGGCCGGCCCAGCGGGGTGACAATCACGGCCGACGACACGATTTACGTCGCCTCCCAGAACGGCGAAAACAGCGAACTGAACCCGGGCTACGAGACAGGCATCTACGTGGGCGATGCCCGGGACGGCTCGGTGACCGGGTTCATCGGCGGCATCGATACGGAAAACGCAGCCGAAGGACCCGACGGCATCGTGTACTCGGGGCTGGTCATCGATCGGACGCTGCGGCGCTACGAACCGGAGCAGCCCTGATACCCGAAGCGTGGTGATCCCATGGACGCGAACGGGTACGTTCGCGTCCTGGCTCGTACAAGAAAGACGGGATCGGGTATCCTTGGGCGACGGCTTTTTCGGGGGAGCATCAAGGTGTTCAAATCCGGCAAAATTCAGTCTTTCGCCATGCTGTCGTTCTCGTTCCTTGCGGGCACCGCATTCGCACACCACTCGCTGCTCACTTACGATCCCGGCGAGATCGTCGAATTCGAGGGTGAAGTCACGAACGTGTTCTGGCGCAATCCCCACGTGCAGCTGACGGTCCGGACCACGGACGAGGACGGCGGCGAGCGGATCTGGACCGCAGAAGGTTCTCCCGTCAACGCGATGGAGCGTGCGGGAATCAGCGAGGCGGTGGTTTCCGTGGGGGAACACGTCAGGGTGACGGCAAACCCTTCCAGGCTTGTCGAGGATGAGGCCAGACTCGTGCTGCTTACCCTGACCGATGGACAGTCGTTCGTGTTGAACACGGAGGCGGCCGCAGCGCTCGGCCTCCCGGCCTACACGTCACAGGCTGTCCCGGCAGGCGCCGCAGCAGTGGCCGGCGCCGAGGGCTATCCCGAGGCTACCGGTATCTTTCGAGTCTGGACGAATCGCGACCGGCACTGGGTTGCGCGCGATGTCCGGGAGTGGTGGGCCAGAACCCACCCACTGACGGAATCGGCCCAGGCCATGCTGGATGCGTGGGACCCGGTGGCGGACGATCCTGCCAGACAGTGCATTCCGGCGGGCATGCCCGAAGCCATGCTCATGCCCTTTCCCATCGAATTCATAGACCAGGGCGAGACCATCGTCCTGAACATAGAAGAATGGGACAATTCCCGGACTATCCATCTGAACGCGGATCCCGACGCGGAAGTGGAACCCTCGCTGCTCGGCTATTCCGTGGGCCGATGGGACGGCGACACGCTGACCGTGGAAACGAGCCGGGTCGACTATCCCTACTTCAACGATCAGGGCATACCTCAAAGCGAGGACCTCGAGATGGTCGAACGGTTCACGCTGAGCGAAGGCGGCACGAAGCTCGACTGGACCGCCACGGTGACCGATCCCCAAACCTTCACGGAGCCGATCATCATGCCGGATTTCCACTGGGACTGGATCCCCGGACAGGAGATCAAGCCCTACAACTGCGTCGTAGCGGAGTAGCCCGCGCCTGGTCAATTCCGGAATGGCGCAGGAGACCCGTTCCCGGAATCAAGGACAGGCTACTCGACAACGGGCATGCCGGTCAGCGACGGAAGCTCACGTTGTCCGGGACTCACCCTGTTTCCGATTTCGAGGGCGAGGCTCGCCTCGCTGAACTGCAACCTGAAATTGGTGATTTGCCGGGTCTCGGTATAAGCAAGGCGAAATGCAAACTCATCCGTGCCGGTCCATGCTCCGGCAGCGGCCATGCGGTGACCGTCCTGCGGCGCGTCGCCCACTAACGCACCGGAGCCTGGCGCCAGGCCGGTACGGCCGTGGACCCAGGTCCCGGTACCGATGGCGATCTCGTGGGCGCCACTCGACGTTGTGATGACGGCAATTGTCTCGTCGCCCCGGTTATCCAGGGCCAGCGCATCGATGTCGAAATCGTTGTCCCCGAATTGCCAGGAGCGTCCCAACCATTCCTGATGTCCGTCCGCGGCGCGTTCGGCAGCCGCGTCCGGATCACCGCCCGGCATGCGGAGCGACAGGCTGCCCAACTGTTCGCGCAGGCGCTCGGCTTCAGCCGGATTGTCATCGAGCGGTTCGCCTCGCATGGCCGGCGCCAGGCGGTCCCAGACGAGGTCAAAAATGTCCCTTATTTGCGACGTACCCGCGGTGATGGCGACGACGGCGTCCTGTTCCGGCATGACGAGGGCGAGTTGGCCGGCAAGTCCGGAGGCCCGGTAGGCGCCGTGGCGGTTGCGCCAGAACTGGTAGCCGTATCCCTGATCCCAGGGGCTGTCGGGATTGCTGCCGTTTGAAGTCTGCCGGCTGGTGGCCTGCGCCACCCACTCGGCGGGCAGCAGTTGTTCGCCTTCCCACATGCCCTCTTGCAGATACAGTTGCCCGAAGCGGGCGATCGACTCCGTCGTGATGCTCAGCCCGAACCCGCCGTGCGCGATTCCCTGGGCATCCTCGCTCCAGGTCGCGTCCACGATTCCCAGCGGATCCAGCAGCCGCGGGCGCAGATAGTCCAGCAGGTTCTCCCCGGTGACCTTGTGAACGATCGCCGACAGCATGTACGTGGCGGGCGTGTTGTAGTTGAAGTACGTGCCCGGCTTGTGGGCCACAGGAAGGTGCAGAAAGGCTTCCGGCAGAGGCGAGGTGGAGTCGAACGAAAACGCACGCAGATCCTCTCCGATTTGACCGGTCGACATGGTCAGGAGATCGCTGACGCGCATGGCCTCCAGTTGCCAGGTCGGTTCCTCGGGCACCGCATCGGGGAAGAACGAGATGACCTGGTCGTGGACGCCAAAGTGTCCCTCGGCGATTGCAAGGCCAACGGCGGTGGAGGTGAAACTCTTGCTAAGCGAGAACAGCGTGTGGATGAATTCGGGGCGGTAGGGTTCCCACCAGCCCTCGGCCACGACTTGACCGTGGCGCAGGACCATCACGCCGTGCACCTCCTCGATTTCCGTATCGAGGGCGGTGATGAAATCGGCGACCGCAGCGGAGGCGATGCCCTGTTGCTCCGGCGTGCTGCGGGGCAATTCGGCAGCCGTCGCGGCGTAGGCGCCCAGGACGCACAGTGCGAGGCAGAGGAAAACGGTCGGGCGCGGAAATACGTTTCTCATGGGGGACACAACTCTACTCCTGCGCCACCGTCCGTGGCAGCCATGTCACGATGGAATGGCCGAAACCGCCGGCTTCGGCCATTCCGGAAAACGACTTCAGTTCGCCGCGAAACAGTAAAACAAGCCGTCTCCGCCCGTACCGATCAGGTCATCCTGACTGCAGCCGCGGCTGCTGTGCACGGCATTCCAGGACGCGCTCGGTCCACCCAGGCGATCATGGTGACCTACCATGGCCCGGCCCTCGCCGTTACTGGTCCAATTGTTGCAGGTTGTGATGTCGGCGGCACCGGGCGCTGCCCGGCCCATGGAGTCCGATCCGGTCAGAATGTCGTGCCGGTTGGGCTGGTCGCCTGCGCCGGCCACTTCGTTACCGTTCTCGTCCACGGCGGTGGGCTTTCGGATGTTGTTGCGGTCCTCGTGGAGGCCGTCGATGTCCCACGCAATGTACACGCCGTTGGCGTTGTACCAGGGCCCGTCGCCGATGCGGTCGCGCGCATTGACCTGCGGTGCGCCCATCCCGGCGGCCTGGCTCAGGTAAGCGCGCCAGGTTGCGTCGCCCCGCCCTACGGCGGAAGCGAGTGCCTGGCAGTGCGCATCGGCGCCCTCGAGCCCTCCCAGATTTGCCCCGTCGCCCGGACCGACGCTGGTTATAAAGAAACTCATGGGCGGCTGATCCTGGGCGATACCCAGCATTGAAACCGCAGCCAATGCCATTCCGGCCAAAAGAACTCTTGTCGCTTTCATTCTCATCTCCTTCGCTTGTACTTCGTCCCCGGCGTCCGTGCCGCAGGAAACAGCGGTTGTGAATTCGCCATCAATGATTCCTGCGGGCCGGACCCCATAGGCTACATCATCCGGCTGATGATTCTGTCTCCCTGTTCCTTCGTCAATGCCTCGGTCCGGTGAGCGATGGGGCCGCCCTCGTCCAGCACCGGTTCGGCGGCATCCAGCGTCGGACGGTCCTTGACGTGCAGAAACAGTCCCGTGTAGATCGTATCGCCCCAGACCATGGCCTTCTCGCAGGCCGCCTTCCAGTCGCCGGTATCGTGGTTCTCGTCTTCGAGTTTCTTCACCCGGCGCTTGAAGAACTTCACGGTATTGTCGTGGTTGAAGGTGATGCAGGGACTGAAGACGCTGATGAGGGAGAACCCCTTGTGCTCGATGGCCTGTTGCATGAGCATCGACAGGTGGCGGGTGTCGGAACTGAACCCCCTGGCGACGAATGTGGCGCCGTTCATTATCGCCGAGGTAATCGGGTTGAACGGAAACTCGATGCTGCCGTGGGGGGAACTCTTGGTCTTCATGTCCAGTGAGCTGGTGGGGGACAATTGGCCCGTGGTCAGGCCGTATATCTCGTTGTCCATGACGATGTAGGTCAGGTCCACGTTGCGGCGGGCCGTGTGGGTGAAATGGTTGCCGCCGATGCCGTAGCCGTCGCCGTCGCCGCCGGTGACCACCACGTTCAGTTCGTGGTTGGCCATCTTCGCCCCGGTTGCCACGGCCAGGGAGCGCCCGTGCAGGGTGTGCATGCCGTAGGAATTGAAGTAGCCGGGGAGGTTCGACGAACAGCCGATGCCGCTGATGGTCAGTATTTCGTGGGGCTTGAGTCCCATGTCCAGGCAGGCCTTGCGCATGCTGTTGAGGACGCCGAAGTCGCCGCAGCCCGGGCACCAGTCCGGATCCACCCTGCCCTTGTAGTCGTTGGCAGTCTGCGGATCGAGTACAAGCTGCCTGGTGTCGATTCCATCCATAGTTGGTTCCTCTAGACCATGATTTCCTGATACGGAATGTAGTGATTCGTCTTGCCGGCCACCTGCTCCAGTACCCCGTCGACGATATGGTGGGGCATGAACGGCTCGCCGTCGTACTTGCGGATATGGCCGTCGACGCTGAGCCCGGTCTCGCTGCGCAGGTAGCGGTAGAACTGCCCGGAGTAGTTGTTCTCGACGATGATCGTGCGCTTCGCCCGACTGACCGCGTCGATGACCGCCTGGGCGTGGAAGGGCACGATCCAGCGAATCGCAAGCTGGTTGGCTGTGATGCCCTTGTCGGCCAGTTGCTCGATGGCCTCGCCGATCACGCCCTCGGTCGAGCCCCAGCCGATCAGGGTCACATCGGCATCCTCCGGACCCTGTAACTCGGGCGCCGGAATCTGCTCGATGATGTTGGCGATCTTGCGGGCGCGTTTCTCGACCATGCGGCGGCGCTTGTGGGGATCGGTGAACTCGTCGCTGATGAGCACGCTGTCCTGGTCGTGTTCATCGGTGGCAACCACGTGTGCGTACCCCGGAACGCCCGGCAGCGCCCGCGGGGACACGCCGCTCTCGGTGTCCTTGTAGCGCAGGTATTCGCCGTCGGGCGCGGCGCCGTTGGTAATCATCTCGCCACGGTCGATTTCCGGGTACAGGTCGATCTCGTCCGGATCGGCGCTGAAGGTGCCCTCCGAGATCAGCAGGTCCGTGATCACGATGCCCGGGCACTGGGCCTGGTCGCAGAGATTGAAGATTTCCGGTACCACGTTGTAGGCGTCCAGCGCATCCGTGGGCGCCACGATCAGGCGTTCGAAGTCGCCCTGGCTGGCGCCGAGCGCCTGCCACAGGTCGCCCTGCTCGGTCTTGGTGGGCACGCCGGTGGACGGGCCCGCGCGCATCACGTTGATGAACACCGCCGGGATTTCCATCATGGCGGCGGAACCCACCGCCTCGGTCATGAGTGCGAAACCGCCTCCGGACGTCGCGCACATGGCCCGGGCGCCGACGTGGGCCGCGCCGATGACCATGTTGGCCACGGAAATCTCGTCCTCGGCCTGACGGACCATGATGCCCAGATCCCGGGCGTTGCGGGCCATCCAATGGAGCACGCCGGTGGAGGGACTCATGGGATAGGCGGAGTAGAACTTGACGCCGGCCGCGGCGCCGCCCATGGCCAGCGCGTCGTTGCCCGTCCACAGTGCCAGGGATTTGGCGCCCGTGGGCAACGGCTCGGACAACGGCTGGAAATTCTCGATCGCGTAGTCATACCCGGCACGCGCTGCCGTGACGTTCTCGTTCACTACAGCGTCGCCCTTGCGGCCGAACTGCAGCTTAAGGGCCTGTTCCAGGACGTCGAATTCGAGACCGAGCAGATAGGTGATCACACCCAGGGCGATCGTGTTCTGTATGACCCTGTTGCGGCTTCGGTTGGAGAGTTTCTTGACCGGCATGGGGCAGAGTTGCACGCCGTCTGCGGCTTCGCCGGGCTTGATGGTGTCGCTGTTGTAGATCGCCCGGCCGCCGGCGCCCAGCAACCCGAGGTGGCGATCCATGGTGTCCTGGTTCAGGCAAAGCAGCATATCCAGACTGTCGCCGTGACTGTAGATCTGCCGGTCGCTGATGCGCATGGTCAGGTAGATGTGCCCACCCCGGATGATCGACTGGTAGGCGTTGTAGGCGTAAAGCCAGAGGCCGCGGCGGGTGAATAGCCGCGCCAGAATACTGCCCGGGGTGGCGATGCCCTGCCCCGCGGCCCCTCCTATGGCGAGCGTGAACTCGAATTGCCCTGAACTCATGACAAATGCTGCTCCCTGTAGTGCCGGGCGTATGCGGCGACGCCGCAAACAAAATTGTTATGCCCGCAGGGGGTCCCGGCGGGAGCGCGCTATTTTACACTGTCCGCTTCCGCGTTGTCGGCGCGCGGTACGCCGATTGCCGCGAATTAATGTCAACCACCGGCGCGAAATGTGCAATACGCGAGTGCGGAAGGGTCATATCGCCCTGAAAACGGGTCAATCTGCTGTCAGTGTCCCAGTTCGGGGTGCGTGCAATCGTATCGGAGGGGCACCTGCTCGGAGGCAGCGAATGTTCGGGTATCCGCAACGGGTGCGGTGTAATAGAGCGCATCCTCGCTGACAATGGTCAGTTCGAAGGTGTCGCCCGCCGGTCCCAGCGTCAGCCGTTCCACGGTGTGGAGCTGGTTGCTGTGCGGCATGCCGGGATGCTGCGCCAGCATTCCCGCCTCGTAACCGACGGTATCGATGACCAGCGTCGAGCCTTCGTACCAGCCGATGGAGTGCCCCAGGACGCGATCCTCGAGACCCGCGGGATGTTCGTCCATATCCAGGCGGACCTCCCTTACGGCGTCCATCCACTCGTGCCGAATGACGACGCGGTCCCCGGTCTGTTCGATCTCGGTGAGGTCGTTGTTGCTCCAAAGCCGCCGGATACTCACCGGGCTGCAGGTCAGGGCGGGATCGTCCAGCACCGGATCGTACTGTGCCAGGGCCTCGCGGCCGGCGTCGTTGAGCACGGCGGCGTGGCGATTGGGGCCGCCGAGTTGCGGACCGCCGCCGCCCCCGCCGCCGCCGGACCGCTGCCAGACCCGGCTGAAGTCGGGCACATCCGCCGGAACGGCCGCGCGGGCAGCGCGCCGGGCCGAAGCCGGTACTTCGGCATCGAACGTGTCGCCGAGTGCGATCACACGGCCGTCCGCAAACTCCGCGGTTTCGAAATAGCACTCGGTCTCGTGACGCCTCGCCGCAAATCCCCGCACGACGATCCCGTCGCCGGGTTGAAACACGTCCTGCGTCCATCCGCGCCTCATCAGACCATTGGATCCCGACATCTCGCAGTCCCAGGTCACCACCGACCCGTCGTCCCCGGCGACGTCGATCAGCAGACGGGCATGCGGATTGATGAAGCGGAACAGCTTGACCGTCCCGCTGACGGTGACACCGACGTTGCGGTCGAAGTGGTAGTCATTGGAATGATGAGCCAGAGCCGGCGCCGGCACCACGACCACGCCGATAATCAATATCATTGCTGTTTGCTTCACTTGTCCATCCCCCTTGGCATTCTCGGTCTACGCTCGCGGTCCGGTCATTTCCGATCGATTCTACCCCACGAAACAACGTGCTGCGGATTCGTCCATATCCTCCAGGCAACAGGTCAGTTGCATATTCATACTTCGATATTGCTGAACAGCGCAAGATTGCACTTCGGCGACAACGTGCCGAGTGCTTGATACGCGCTACGCGCTCCCACTCTGGCGAGAAACGCTTGGGTACGCTTTCGTCGTTCTTTGGTTGACTCCTCTTGTAATTCCGATTCCATCAACCGCGCTACAAGCGCGGAGCGGACGCTTCTGTCTCCGACGACCGTGAGCCGCTTTACAGTGTACTGCTGGAGCTCATCCCAGGGTGCAGTAGCCAATCTCAGAAAAGTCCAAACAACCTCGACATCCAACTGCATGTCGTCGGCCACTTGGTGACTGATATGGCCGCGCCACCATGATCGGGACAAGCGGCAATCTACGAAAACCGAGACGTGTCCCCGTTCTTCCGGCAATCCGCCGAGTTGCCGGAGTATGGTTCTCGTACACTGGTCGAGCAGCGTTTTCTTGGAGCGCTTGATCGCCTTCCGAAGACGGGCTCGTCCAGTTTCTGTAGTAGACGAGATTTGAGCGGCGAGATCAGCGGAATCGATCAATTCGCGACGGACCATTTCCACTTGGTAGGAAGTCCAGAATGACGGGAGAGCTGCGAGGCGTGGCGGAAGCCCCTTGAGAATGTTGTAGTTTTCCTGTTCCGTTTGTAGCGACGGATTCGAGACATCCCGGCCGGTTAACGGCTGGCTCGCTGGGCGGAAGCAAAGCGCGGGTGAGCGGCTCTCGACTGCAATGCCGTCGAACCAGCCGATGAATGCGGTACCGGCGGCGTCGGTCGCTTTGGCCAGCGTTGTCTGCCGGCCGATTACGGACGCCTCGTCATCCAGTTTCCGTTTGTTGATGAGGCCATGCCTTCGCTCTGTCAGGTCGGCCGCACTGTAAAGTGGAATTTCCGTAGGCGTACTGTATTGCATAGAAGATTCGGGCTCTTATTCCAGTTCGTCTTCTTGAGCCGCCTTTACGATGTGGGGATGAAACGCTGCGGCGACCTGGTTGGGCTTGAAGTCTTCGTCGTCCCACGTAGGGACATTCCTGGATTTCAGCATCTGAAACAGGAGCCTCAGGTTCTGGTACTCACTCCAAGTCTCTTGGTCATTGAATTTCTCATGCAGAATCTGCAGGCCTTGCGCCAGGGCCATGGTGTAGATGCTGTTTCGATGCTCGAAGGATTTCGGGTTGCGAAGGCCGTTAAAGAGCGCTTCCTCTACTTCAACCAGGAAGTAAAAACCTTGCTCGGTAGATTCCTTGACTTCAAAGCTGCCGAGATTCAGGCTGCCATCCGAAACCCGCCTGAGCCTCAGAATGCTCTGAAACACTGTTTTGGCGTTCCAGAATGGCTCAACGGCGATTGTCGCGGCTATCGGTAACTCCACCTTCTCCCCTACCCACAGACCATCCAGGCCATGCGATTCGTCGACCGTGAATGTATCGACCGGAGCGTTGGTAATCACAGCAGGCTGAAACATGACCGGATGGACGAATTGATCCGAGACAATCTGAATGATCTGCTGGAGTTCAACGCCTTCGTTGGTTTGACTGGGCGCGGAGGTTGCTTTTTCCACGCGACGGTATGCACAGTGAGGCGATACGACGGTACAGGAAAATTCGGCTTGGCTATCCATCAACAATTGGGACACCAAGTTATCGCCCTTGATGCGGTGCAGAACGGCAATGGCGTCTGGCGGGACAGTAGAGTCATTGACCTGCTTAGTCTCGTACGCGTGCCCGTCGGTGTAGTCGAGACATCCGGGGGCCATGATCGGGTACGATGCGATCCGCGGTACGTGGGATCTCAATTGCTGTCACCGGCGCGCTTGGACATGGTGCGCGACATCACGTCGACCTTAAGGACCGCTTGTTCCGGGAGCGCATCCTGCAGCTCGACATTCAGTTCACGTCGCTGTCCTTCGTTCAGCTTCCCGACCCGAACCTCCTGAACATATGAACCCTCGTGTCCGACAAGCCTTGAATGGAGCGGTTGATCTGCCAACGGGTTCGTGCATGAAGCATCGGCGCCTTGGTCAGCCAATAGCCGAAGCGTCGCGTTGGCAATATCTTCGGTGGCGCGGACAACCTTTCGCACGTTGCGCCCGGCAAGCCGGGCAGTCGCCGACACCGGCACACGCCTTCCCTTCCTTTTCGAAATTGGGCGCGGCGAAGGTGCAGGCCGGGGTGGCGGGTCAGGTCGAGGCTTTTTCTCCCGGCCTGGTCCGTCCGGCAGGATGTCCACCTGATCCGGGACCGGTGTGAACTCGCGCGGCTTGGAGGAATGTGTCTGCTTTGCTTGAGTGGTGTGACGCGGGTTGATGCGTTCCGCGTCGGCTGTCACCTCAAGCTCCATGAACCCTTCGGGGGCATAGACATCCGTGTCGTCTCTAGTCGCAATTTTCTTCAAAGCGTCCCGAATATCTCGAAAGAGCAGATCCAACTGAGCCCGCTTCATTTTCGGCAATCTTTTCTTGTCGATGGATGCGTGTTTTTCGCCCTCTGCCTGGCGAACCAGCTCGAACGCCTTCCCCTGATCTTCCGGGCCGGGCGTGTCGATCAGAATGACGGCATTGAACCGACGATACTCGGCGAACTGGGACGTTTGGTGTAGTGGAACTGAGTCGGTGATGAACATGCCGCTTCTGAACAAGCTGATGCGGGTGGCTTCCTCTGTGTCAGCCGGTCGAACATACAGTTTCACTTTGCCGAATTCAGTCTCGGCGTCCGCTTTCTCCCCGATGTCAAGCGTCCTCCAGATAGCGTACGCCTTGCTGCCACTGATCGATTCCGAGCGTGATCGACGTCGACGTTCCCGCCGTCCGGACTGGAGAAGTTCGGCGGCCTTGAATTCGTCCAGAATAGTGATGTCGCTGCCCTTCTGTGTTTGAACCAACAGACGGCCGGTACGGATGACCGGATAGAAGTGGCGAGACGCGACGCGCAAGACGGACTCGAAGGGATCTTTTTCCTCGCGGAAGTTATTGAACCCGAGCAACAGCACCGCTGTGCCGTGTCTGTGCCGATCTTCGATGCGATCTAGGACCGAGCCAACGGCGGTCGGAATCTTGGCGTCTTCAGCGAATCGGTATCTGTTTCGAATATCGGGCCTGGGTTCTCCACGAATGAAATACCCATCCTTCCCCAAGAGTTCGCCGTTGCCGTTGAAATGAGAGGCGAGAATCGCGTGTCCGGACATTGTGCGGGCGCCATCCCGGGTAATGCCGCCATATAGGACATATTGCAGGTCGGACGCTGGAAACGCTGTGTAGTGGCCCAACCCATAGGACCCCGCCGATCTGGCTTCCGCGCCAACTTTGTTGGTCATGCCGTCGCTCAGCAACGCGTTTGTTCGCGGGGTATCCAATCCGACGCCGTTGTCGAGAATCTGAAGAACAGGAATTCGTTCCTCGGCGAGACTTTGGGTTATGCGCTCTATCTGCGCTTCGGCAGCTTCCGGAGCGTGGGTGTTGGTGCGCTTTGCCGCGTCGAAAGCGGCGCGATAGTTGTCAATACCGGGAATTTCAGAGACCGCCAATTCGGTAAATTCGAAAGTGACCCGGACTTGGCTGCCAGGCGGCGTAGCCGCATCTAGGCTGTTTTGGATGAGTTCGCGTACGATGACGCTGGGGTTAGCATCGTTGTCAGACGATACGGCCTTGGATGCAAACCCTTCGGGCGTTCCAGAAGCCAGAAACTTGAGAGCAGCTTGTCCGTTCATTGACAGGAATCCATTCGCAGCGTCGCAGGACGGCGCATTGACGAGAGCAAGAAGCCCTTATTGCTCGATAGTACCGTTATTCTGCCAAGCTTAACGACGATACGACAAGCATCAGCAAAAGCAGTCTATCCTGCTGGCGTGAGTGTCTGTAACCGGAGGTTCTGGACTCGGTCTGGATGGAGTGCAACTCAGTTCCTGCCCGCCAGCGGCCCCGCTGCGGGCATTTCAAGCGTTAATGCCCTGAAATTCGTTACTCGGTCTTGGGTCTTACTCCACACTCTACCGTTTAATGCCGGGTTGTCGCCCATTGCGTATACGGCGATACTGACCACCGTCCCCCGAGACACATCGTTGCCCCCGTCGACATCACGTACACGAACAATGGTCCCCGATCCGATTTACCTCGACTACCAGGCCACAACGCCGTTGGATCCGGTAGTTCTCGATGCCATGCTCCCTTGGCTTAGTGGGGCCTACAACGCCCATGCAGCTGAACACATTACCGGGCGGCAGGCAGCCGATGCAGTCGAACAGGCCCGGCAAAGCGTTGCGGACCTACTCGGATGCCATGGATCAGAGATTACCTTTACCTCTGGAGCAACCGAAGCATCCAATATTGTGCTCCGTGGACTCGCTCGGGCGGACACCCAGATCGCGGTTACCACGCTGGAGCACGCTAGCGTCGCCGAAACTGCCAACACGCTAGGCGCCGTTGGCACCCGCGTATTTTGGATCGAGGCAACCAACGAGGGCATCGCCGACATGGCCCAATTAGAGGATTTGCTCAATCCCGAAATGTGTCTGGTCTCCATCACGGCAGTAAACAACGAGATCGGCACCGTACAACCAATCGCAGAGGCTGCATATCTCTGTGCTCAATACGATGTACCGCTTCACAGCGACATCACACAGGCAATTGGCCGCATCCCGTTGGCGCTGGGCGACTTCGCCATCTCCTACGCTTCCATGTCCTCTCACAAGATCTACGGTCCTCAGGGAGTCGGCGCACTTTACGTTGAGCATGGAGCCCCCAAGCCGGCTCCACTTTATACAGGTGGTGCACAGGAGCGCGGCCTGCGGCCTGGCACACTTCCGGTAGCGTCGTGTATCGGTTTTGGTGTCGCGTGCGACCTGGCCGTCTCTCAGCGGGACAATGACGCCCGGCACGCTCAATCACTAGCACACGCCTTGTTAGACGGGCTGGCCGACCTAGACGGTTGGCGGGTCAACGGGTCTCTCGACGAACGAATTCCCCACAACCTAAGCATCGCGTTTGAGGGTGTCGACGCAGAAGCTCTTCTCGCCTCAACCCCAGAACTAGCCCTGTCGACGGGGTCGGCCTGCAGTAGCGGCTCTCTCCGCAATTCTACGACGCTCACGGCGATCGGGCTTCCGGAGGATCTGGCTCGCGGCACCGTCCGCATCGGATTCGGCCGTACTACCACGCTAGACGATGTCCTCACCGCCGCGGCCATACTACGAAACCGCGTCGCGGCACTGCGCGGACCGCGATGATCGATCATTCAGCTGACCAACATACGGTGCCTGCGTTTGGGACCGCAGTCGGGCCGCTTGTGTTCTCCGGTCACGAGTCATTTGCCTGCCGATACGGCTGGCTGCCCAAGTTTTACGAGGCCGCTATCGAGGATCCCATGCTGTTCGAATCCGTAGAGAACGCGATCCTGCGCCTAGGAATCGGTCGCAACATGGTCAAGTCCATTCGGTTCTGGGCCGAAGCATTTGGTCTGATTACCTTCCAGCGAGGCCGAGTTCGGCTTACGAATTTGGCCATACGACTGCTCAATACCAAGACTGGCGTCGATCCGTACTTGGAGGCGCACAGTACGCTCTGGCGCCTCCATTGGATGCTGACTGCGCACGGTCGCTTGGGTGCGTGGGCCGTCGCCTTACTCGAAACACACGACCGTGAGATATCCAGAGAAGCCTTTATCGCGTCTGTCGCGGCCCGGGCTGCGCATGGGCGCAGAAAGATCACGGCTAGGACCGCCGCCAACCATGTCGATATTTTTCTTCGCACCTACGCGGCTCCGCGACGGTTCGATGGGCCGGTAGAGGATTCGCTTGGCAGTCCGTTGCAGGAACTCGATCTTCTGGAGACGGGAACCCGGGTGGGACAAGCAATCGTTCGGTTTTCCCGTGGCCTAAAGCGCAGTTTGGATCCAGCTGCATTTGCGTTCGCCCTGCAGGACTTCTGGCGCCACACCGCGCCCGGCAGCACCGCTATCTCGCTCAGGTCTCTCATGCTCTCCTACTGCGCGCCGGGTGCTGTCTTTCTCCTGGACGAAATTGGACTTCACGCAAAGCTCGGAGAGCTTTGCGAACTCTCCGAAGTTCTGTCTTTGCGTCCAGACGGCTCCGGCGGTTTGAATTTATTCTGCGCGGGCGATCCACTCCCAGAACTCCACAGACTGGCATGGACCCCATGAACGCTACGACCATCGCGAACTTGGTCTCTGTGCGCCGACGATATGTTCGGTCCGTTGACATCCCGCGCGATCTCGACGATCCCGCGGCTCTCGAAGGCTATGTCGTGACTCCATCAGCACGAGATGCGGCGGTTCGGATCCTAAGAGGTCTGGATATAAATTCCCGGCAGCGTGCTTTCCGCATCGTCGGCCCTTATGGCTGCGGAAAATCCGCATTTGGATTGTTCCTGGCGCGGTTACTTCGAGAACAAGGAGACGGCGCGGCGACCAGTCTCCTGTCGAACGTGTACGCCGACCTTCCTCCCATCCCTTCGTTGCATCCAATAATATTGTCCGGTCGGCGTGTCAGTTTTGCGACCGAACTTGTGCGGGCCGTAACGTTCGCCCCCAAGCCTCTCCATGTTTCCCGAAGCCTCCTCGGGCGAGCTCGCGCCATGCTTGCTTGCCAAGGTCCGGTGGACGCTCATGCGGTCACCGAACTGGTAGCCGATGTGACCACGGAAGTGCGCGCGCGTACCGGTGCCGGGCTCTTTCTCATCATTGACGAGATGGGCCGATTTCTCGAACATGCTGCGGCAAACCCGCTGCACGAAGATCCGTCCATATTTCAAGCCTTAGCGGAACGATCTAGTGGCCATGCGAACACTGACCTAGCGGTAGTCGGCATCCTGCATCACGCTTTCGGGGACTATGTTTCGGGGCTCGGCACATGGATCGAAGCTGAATGGTCACGCGTTTCCGCCCGCTATGAAGAGATCCGATTCGATAGCTCAACCGAGCAGTCGCTGTTCATGATCGCTCGTGCTCTCAAGCAGCCTGTTGCCCAACACCACTCGGTCCGACGACGCGCAGAAGACTATTTCGCTCAATCTGTCGAGCGCGGCATCTTTGCCGCCACGCACCAAGACGTGGCATCGATTGCACACTGCCTTTATCCGCTTCACCCGGCCGCCGTCGCTACGATTGCGACCGCAATCCGACACTTCGGGCAGAACGAACGATCCTTGTTCAGCTTCCTGCAGTCGCTCGAGCCTCACGGCTTCCAATATTTTGCCCAGTCGACCCGCTACGACGCCGAGAACTGGTATCGCACCACGGATGTGTTCGATCACCTGGCCACTACAGCCTCAGTACTCCCTGGCAATGATCGGGGAAGGCGATGGTCGCGCGCGCAGGATGCTATTCGAGCGGCTGCGGGGCTGCGATCTCTAGACTTGGAAGTCCTAAAATCCGTTGCGCTGGCCTCGGTGCTCGAACCGGTACCCGGCATCGTCGCCGACGTCGAGACCATTGCCTGGTGTCTGGACCGCGAACCCGACGACGTCTCGACCGCGCTTCGCGATCTAGCCTCTCGCGGGTTGATCTATTGTCGAACCCATCGTAGCGACTACAGCTTGTGGTCGAACAGCAGCGTAGATCTCGTGGCTTGGCTTGACAGGGCGAAAGTCAGAGTCCAACCACCGCAGCGCTTTGACTCAGTTAACCCGTTCCCCAGCGCCGCTCGCCCATTAGTCGCACACCGTCACTATCATAGTACGGGTACGCTCCGTACGTTCGATGTCCGTCTGTGGACGCACGGACATGCTGGGGGCCAAGGGGGCGACGGGCTAGTGCTCGTCGCTCCCGTTTATCCTGGGGAGGATCGGGATACAACGCTTCGCAACGTTTCGCAACAGGTCGGTGACACGCCACTCACACTGATCTGCCTGAGGACGGTCCCCCCAAACGCCCTGAAGTGGGCACACGAGTTCGCTATCTGGGCTTGGATCAATGAACAATGTCCTGACCTACGAGTCGACGAATTGGCTCGTACGGAAGTTTCGGAACGTATTGCCGCGGCGGAATCCTCGCTTTCGCGCACGATCGACCTAGTTACCTCCTCCCGCACCACCGCGAATGACACTTGGTGGGTTGACGGCGAAACCATTGACCTTAAAGACAAACGTCTCAGTTCCCTTCTCAGCGACATCTGCGACCGCGTCTACGATCAGACACCCATCGTGCGCAACGAAATTCTCAATCGTGACAAGCTTTCCTCCGCCGGGGCAACCGCCCGAATGCGCCTGCTCGATGCAATGTTATCGAACGCCACCAAGAACCGTCTCGGCATCCAAGGTACGCCGCCCGAGCTAACAATGTACTTGTCGCTTTTTCGGGATTCGGGAATCCATCGCGCCGACGAACACGACACATACGGGTTCGGCTCCCCGACAGATAGCCGGTGGAAACCAGTCTGGGCCCAAATCGCGCGACTGCTTTCCAACGGTGATGCAGTGTCGTTTGATTCGATTATCCATAACCTTAGCCAACCCCCTTTCGGATTACGTTCCGGCCCGACCTTGCCGATTATCGCTGCCTTTATTCTCGCCAACAGGGACGATGTCGCCATTTTAGAGCGCGGCACTTTTCTGCCGGATTTGACGGTCTCGCACTTCATGCGACTTGCCAAGATGCCGCGCAATTTTGCTATCCAAGCGCTCACAGAGCCCGCCGATCAGCAGGGGCTCCTGACCGCCCTCGCCAAGGGTCTGCGTGTTATCGGTAACTGCCGACCAACGACTATCGACATAACGGAGCAACTCTACAAATGGTTCAATCAGCTCAGTCCGTACGCCCTTCAGACAACGAGCGTATCCAGCGTCGCAGCAACGGTTCGCGACCAGATTCGAAAGGCATCGGAACCCGGGCAGCTCTTTTTTCGGCAACTTCCCGCAGCCTGCAATCTGACTGATGACGGCGCCCGGCCAACAACAATAAATCCGGATAGCTTTGTCAAAACTCTGAACGAGGCTTTGGATCAACTAGATCAGGCGACCGCGCGGCTTCGGTCCCAAGCTATCGCGGTTGTCGTCGAAGCATTCTCCGCCAAGGACCTAACCACCCTGCGGTGCACGCTTAGACGCGACTTAGATCCACACAGGGCGCACCTTCAGGACCATCACCTTGAGGTTTTCGTGGATCGAGCGACTAACGTTGACGCCAGCGAAGAAATCTGGCTCGACGGCATTGCCGGGCACCTCGTTGGCAAGCGTCCCGCGAACTGGACGGATCGAATGATAGACAAGTTTGATTTGGAAATCCGCGTCGTCGCTGCCAATCTGGCAAAATGGCTCGCGTTGGCGCAAACCGCGCAGGGAAACACAGTGGGCCTGAAAAGCGTGCATGTTGTCGGTATCGACGGACGCGACCGCATGATTGTGCTCGGAAAGCACCCGCCTAACGGACCGGTGGAAGCAAGTATGGATGCAATCCGAGGCATGCTCGATGACGACCCTTCCGCGCCCGAAGTGTTAGGGCGGCTTCTTGAGGAATACATCGACCACGCCACCAGCACCGAGGATATTCAATGAGACACGTACTAAGCCTGTCTGGCGGAAAGGACTCCGCAGCCTTGGCAATCTACATGAAGGATCGGGTTCCTGAGATGGAGTACATCTTTTCTGACACGCGCAAGGAACTGCCAGAGACCTATGAGTACCTCGAACGCATAGAGGACTATCTAGGCAAACGCGTCAACCGGCTCAATGCGCACTTGGGGTTTGACCACTGGTACGACGTGTATGGAGGCATGATTCCCTCGAACCACCGCCGGTGGTGTACAAAGATGCTTAAACTGAAACCCTTTGAAAAGTTTTGCGGTGATGATGAAGTAACAAACTATGTCGGATTACGCGCCGACGAAACGCGCACCGGATATATCAGCCACAAACCGAACATCATCCCCGTCTACCCCTTCCAGGAGGACGGGCTCAAACTAAGCGACATCAAGGAGATTTTGCACGCTTCAGGTGTAGGCATGCCTCCATATACAAAATGGGGCCGGTCCCGTTCAGGCTGTTACTTCTGCTTCTATCAGCAACGCATCGAATGGGTCCGGTTAAAGGAAAAGCACCCCAACTTGTTCGAAGCGGCGAAGGCGTACGAACAACCATATGAAGGCAGCGGCAATACGTTCACTTGGTGCGGTCGGGAATCTCTCGCCGAACTCGAGCAGCCCGAACGCATGGCGGCCATCAAGGCGGAACACGCTAAACGCAGTGCCGCTAGGGCGAAAAGCACACAAGGACTCACGCTCGCAGAAGTGTACAGGCGCCGCGAAGCACAGGTTGAAGAATCGGGCGACGCCTGCCTAATCTGCCACCTCTAGAAAGTGGATCCTATGCCCCTGAATTATTGCATACGCCATCAATCCATAGCTGGCCTGCTCTCTATTTCTTGCCTCCGTCGAAAAGCCGTGTCCACAACAAGAACCACACAACTGTTCGGCTGTACATCACCCGCCGGAACCGTACGGCTGCACGAGCGCGCCCATCGTTCTCGTTCATCCTTCGTCACTGTAACCGTTAGTTGGCCCTAAGTCGTTTCCGTGGGTTTTCGGGTCACTGCACGTACTGTCCTCCATCTAGGGTCGGAACTCATAAGTTCCGACGGGATTGCTCTGTACGAGTTGATCAAAAACGCCCTCGACGCGCAATCGCCCGAAGTTCGCATTAATGTCTTCTGCCGCATGAAGTTCGGGGTAGTGGACTACATCCTCCGCGAACTAGGCGAGCGTCGGCATCCCTCGGAGTGGGTCAAAGCGTCTTCCCGCTCGGCCCGTAGCTGGCACAGATTGCGTCAGAAGGGCTTGGAAGCCATCCTCGCCGACGCCCCCCTTGCAAGCGACCTCAGTAGTCAAATTCAATCGGCAGAAACTAAAGAAGATTTCGCGGAATGCATTCGTCGATCAAATTACATCGAAATTAACGATGACGGCGAAGGGATGTCCATGCAAACGCTCAACGAAGTTTACCTCACGATCGGCACGAGCCATCGCGCACGTCAACGCGCGCGCCATACATCACAAGTCAATGCCGCAGCAGACGCCCACCCGATACTGGGCGAGAAGGGTTTGGGAAGACTGTCCGCAATGCGGCTAGGCGATACCCTGGAGGTAACCACGGCTCGATCGGACGACATACAGTGGAATTACCTCAGGATCAACTGGAACGAGTTCGCACAGTCCGCTGATGACGACATCGGCAGCATACAAGTTTCCCCCAGAGTCGGCGCAAAGAAGGAAGTACCCGGCCAGCAGGGCACGAAGATACGCATCGGCGCGCTGTCGTCGCCATGGTCAGTCGAAAAGCTTGAAAGTCTCGCCCGCGATAACTTCTCGAAGCTTTTCGATCCGTTCTCTGAGAAGAGTCTACCCCTAAAAATTACCTACAACGAACGACCAGTGCTGATTCCAGCGTTCGCCTCGTTTCTGCTTGAACACGCTCACGGTGTTCTTGATGTTTCTTATCTGTTCACCCGGAAAGGACCGAAACTTGAGGGATTAATGGACTATCGACTCCGCAATCGTCGGCGGCACATAACTTACCGCGGCGTCGAGATGTCGACCATAACAGGCGACACCCCCCGCGAGACGCTTAGACGCGTCGGACCTTTCACGCTGCAAGTCTACTGGTTCAATCGTCGAATCCTGAAAAAAATCGACGGCATCGGCGACCTCACACAAGTGCGCCGACTGTTGGCAACTTGGGCTGGCGGCATATCACTTTATCGCGATGGCTACCGTGTCAATCCATATGGCGGACCCAATGACGATTGGTTAGACCTCGACCGCGAAGCGTTCTCTACAAGTGGTTTCAAGCTGAACCGGGGACAAATAATCGGTCGAACCAACATTACTCAAAACGGTAATCCGTATCTGACTGACCAGACGAACCGAGAAGGTCTCACGGACGGACCAGAGAAACAAGCATTTGTGAATCTACTGTCTGCTGTAATGGAACATTTCCGCCAATTCCTCGTGGCTATCGACGATGAGCTTCGGCGTTCCCAGAGCCTCGACGCGGACGATGCAATCACTCGATTCAAAGCCGAAGACGACCGCATCGCCGCGCTCCTTCCCCGACTAAAAGAGGCACTCAGAAAAACGCCTCAGGGGCGTCGCCTGATCCGCGAGGTCGACGAGTCACTCTCCGTCCTCCGAAAAGTCGCAGGCGCCGTCGAAGCAGCATCTACAGCTCAGGCGCAAGAACGCGGGCGGGTCATGCACCTAGCAAGCGTTGGCCTGCTCATTGAGGTAATCGCTCACGAGCTCTATCGCGCAACTTCGGATGCTCTGAATACCATTTCCGGTATGCGCTCACGCCGGGGGGACGCTTCTGCACCAATGTCGCTTCGCGTACTCGATGCTCAGCTGACTACATTGCAAAAGCGCCTTAAGGTGCTCGATCCACTCAGCACCACAGCTCGTCAGGTAAAACAGAGATTCGAAATCGTCGAATGGGTGCAAAGCATAGTTGGCGGCTACTCGCAACGCACCGCAAGAGCCAACGTAGAGCTTTCGGTAACCGTGAATCCTCAGGGACAAACACGCCACATTCGAGCGGTAAAGGGCATGTTCGTGCAGATACTGGAAAACCTACTGTCGAATTCGCTTTATTGGATCGTTCAGGAACCGAAATTCGACCCGTCCGCCAGAGCACGTCGCGCAGGGCAAGATTTCGCGGGTCGCATAGAAGTGATTGTTGAACCCGACGTTTCTCGCATAACCGTAACTGACGATGGGCCCGGCATACCTGAAGATCGTCGTGAACTTGTGTTCGAGCCGTTTTATACCACAAAGCGGCAGAAGGAAGGCCGTGGCTTGGGCCTCTACATATCCCGAGAGATCGCAGAGTATCACGGCGGCAGTTTGCTCCTCGGGAAAGCGAACAAAGACGGCATCATCAACAGCGCAATATTTACGTTTGGGCATTCTGAAGATGAATAACCCCCGCTCAGATACCAACCTTGCAGGTAGGATTGAGTCCATTGCCATTATTGACAACGACTTCCGCACGATTTCAATTGATCGACTTCCGGAAGATCGCAGGCGGGACGCTCAGATCGCGCTAACGGGGTTTGAGGACGACTCACTTCAAGACCTCCTCGACCGAGGAATTGAGCCAGATGGCCTAGTCGAGTCGCCAGAACGGCTGGATGCCTTGACCGAGCCCAACTACGAACCAGGCGCCGCAGTTGCCCATTTGCTGGTCCATTGCGATGCGCTGGGCAGGCAGATTCAAAATCGCCACACGATGCGCTGCCTTGCCGACCGTATGCGTGCCGTAGCGGAGGCGGAAGTCCAAGAACTAGCACCTGAGGACGTTCCGGAGGACCTATCGCCGTACCAACTGATCTTTCTCGACTACTACCTAGAAGACTCATCGGACGATACGTCCAAGGCCGAGGAAATTGCTAGCCGCACTGCAGAGTCGGCGGCGGAGACTCAGCAGCAAGTAATTCTAATGTCGTCTAGGCCTTCCGTGGGCGCTGATCGTCGGCGGTTCCGGCAGACGACTCGCGTGCCCGGAGGCTCGTTTTCGTTCGTCGCCAAAGGAGAGCTCGATTCGTCTTGGAAAGTAAAAGCGCACTTAATGATGCTTGCAGAGGCCTTGCCACACTCCCGCGCGGTTTCCAACTACCTCTTCTCGGTTAAAGAAAACGTAAAAAATGCTTCTGACCGGCTTGGCGATTTGCTAGACGACCTCGACCTCGGGGACTTTGCTCATCTCCAGAACTTGGCGCTGCAAGCGGATGGCCATCCACTTGGCGAGTATTTCTCTTGGCTTGTCTCATCGCATCTGACGTCGCTAGCCTTTGAAGGCGACCTCCGCGAGAAGCAAGACGAAGTCGACACTCTCGAGTTCAACACGACGCTCGTGCACCCACTTGAACTTTCCGGCACACTGGCTACTTTCCACTACAGTGCGCTGTTCGCCCGCAACCTCGGACCACTGCGTGAGCACCCCAGAGCCACCGCTGATGCAGGCGGATCGCAGCTACCTCTCGTGCGCTTGGGCGATGTCTACTTCGATCATGAGCGGACTAATGCGTTGGTTGTTCTGAGCGCCGACTGCGGACTGTCATTCGCGCCCGGAGGCGAGCGACCGCTTGACGAATCTACATCTGTCCTACTGGTCCCTGGAGTATCACTCCCAGTGCATCGATCTGGCCAAGACCAGACGGACGCCACAACGTACGGCTTTGAGCACGAATCGGTGGTCTATCGTGTGGACTGGGATTTTGGAAAACACCGTTCCATCGAGATTCAGTACCTTCGGGACTATCTTAAATCTGAAATGTTCGACATCTCCGGACGTGATCGTCTTCGTCCACTTTACGCCCTTCAGCTGCAGCAGAAGTTGAGCAACCATCTTTTCCGGGTAGGTTCCCCCGTGGCTCCACCAAGCATGATACGGGTGAGAGCCATCATCGACCGGTACATTCTCGATGACGCAACGGGAGGAACTCCGGTTATCGAGACAGTGCACGAGTTTGATCGCAATGACTTGTATGCGACATATACGGGCAATGACATTTCAATAAGGATCACGCCGATGATCGCTGGAGAACTGCATAAGGCCGTTGAAAACCTCCAAGAAGAGTGCGCCGAATTACTGGAGTCTGGCGATTCCAACATAGGCGACCCGCACTTCGGGCATAAGGTCGAAGCAATTAAGAACCACTTGGACAATGACGACAAGTGGGTGTCGATTCTCGGTGATATACAGCTTCCGAAACTCGGGCAATCCAGACGCCTGACAAATGGACTGTTGCTCGGAAGGGATGTTGACGCAGAGCACCTGAAAAAACCCAACGTTGTATTAAATGTGATTGATGCTCATCCCGATGGACTTCCTGATCAAAGCTAACTGGGCAATCTCCATTCTCCGGGTCGAATCCGCTCCAACTGCACCTTTGGTCGACTGGTGCATATCCAGCTTATGGGACACGCAAGTTAGTGGTAAATGCCTCGTTGCGCCCAACGAGAACCCGGAGATCTATAGCGTCAGAAGGACCGCTACCGCATCGGCGTGGGAACCGTAAGCGGGCCGACCGAACGAGCGACCTTGGCCACCGGTCGGGCCGGCCGGCGCGACGATGGGCTCGAACCGTTCACAGACGAATCGGTCGAGATGGATCGCCGTTTACACGTAGATTCAATCGGTCGCGTTGCGGGACCGATTCGTCGATGTCCCGGAGGCACTTGAGTGAAATCGGCCGTTGGCCGTTCTTCTGCATCTTTCCCGCCTTCGACCATGGGCCGCTACCGTTCCCGTTGTACACGATTTCGACGGAGCGATGATGCCGGCAGAGGCGGAGGACCAACAAGTGCTCTGGTTCCGCGCGCAGTGCCACGCGCGAGTTGCCTTGGGTGAATTTGATTTGCACCATGCGTCCGTCCTCAGCCGTGGCGTCGTGGTCGGGCGCAGAGGCTGGCAATAGCTCAAGTCCGAACAGTCGGGCGGCTAAGACCTCGCCGATACTGCCCACCAGATGTCCGTCAGGCGTAAACTTTCGTCCGGGAAAGAGCAACTCTAGACGGTCCACGACTTTATATAGGGTGGCCAGCAGTTCGGAGATTTCCGTCGATCGGTCCACGACGGTTACACGGTCACCCTCGGCTGCAACCGGAAGCATGCCTAATCGAGACGCCAACTCAGGCATCTCCGTAACGGAAACGTGCGATTTCCCATCCTCTATTGTCCGGGAGGGATCGGCAGACCAAGCGCAATCCAGACCTCCTGCCGAGCATCTTGCAGGAATTCAAGATATGCGAGGTGGAGCCGGTTACCGTTTCCTATCTGGATGCCTGACAATTGCTTGACTTTCGGATAATGACAGTTCCCTCCCCACTCGTCGGGAGGGTCGTTCCAATCATCATTGAGATTGTCAATTCCAGGGGCGGCTTCCTCGCTAGGTGATTCCAAATAGATGGCGAAATACGCCGAAGGTAGACCCAACTGTGGAACGCTCCATACATCGTCGTCACGATTGAAGTCGAAGGCGAATTCAATTCTCGTGTTATGGGCGGGACCGAACATCGGCGACCGGTAGGACACGTATCCGCCCCGCGTAGAATATACCCAATTCCCATTCGTGTTTGGAAGAAGGCACTGTGCATGAATCTGATCAAGTACATTCCATAACTCATTTTGCACGGATCCGTGATATGTCGTCGCAACTGCTAAGTCGCCAGCATTCAGAGCCATAGTCATTCTCCAGCATTTCATCAAATTCAGGAGTTCACGCACGAAGGGAGTGCCTGGGTCATCCTCGCGATCAGCAGTCCAATCCCTCAGCCAGTTGGCCACTTCAAACCAATGAATTGGTTTAAATTGGACATTCGCGTTAGCGTCTTCAACCATAAAATCGGTTCGCTCGTGTAGCGTCGCATAGATCAGGGTTCGGGAGGCGGCGTTCTCATGGCCAGCCTGTAGCGCGCTGGCGTATCCCTGCAATTGCTGGTCCCCTTCACCCGCGTCGATCTTGTTTTCAATCGCGATCACATGACGATGACCGGTGCGCCGATTACGCGCATCTATCCAGATATCGATTAGACCGACACCCAGCACTCTCTGCGTATACAACTCAACTTCGTCGATTTTCTCGACTCCGCCAATTTGCAGATCGCCAACGAGCCATTTGGCGAATTCCGTTTTGAGCCGATCAGACTTGTTCAGAACGCCGACGAGCGCCTCGGTGAAGAAGTTCTCCTTGGGCCGGTGATCATCACTGGGCCGGTACCTGAAGAGACGGGAAAACAGGCTGCTCATGAGACTTGAAGGACCGACGTCAAGGGTAGACGCGATACTTGCTGCCGAGGCGCATGTGGAAGATGAATAGCCCACCCATATTGGAATCGCCAATCGTTCGATTGTACATTTGGAAACTCAAGTCCATCGCCACGTGCCCCAGCACATTCGCCGATACTGGCGGCGTCTCCCCATCAAGCGTGACGTTCAGCGAACCGCCTTACTTCTTCGTCGCTGCGGGGGTGACAGGCGCGGTGGACGAGCACGGCGTTGCTGAGAGTGGTTGGCCCTCCATCAGCGTGTGGTTCAACGTGATGAAACTCCGTCTCGTTCCAGACGACTTCATTGCCGCACACTCGACATGCCTTGCCATCTCGTCTGTAAACGATTTCACGCTCTAGGGGACCCAAGACTCGTTTACTGTCCCGAAGCGTGGGTTGTATGGTTTCGAGCATCTTCGTGCTGAAAAAGAGATGTCTGTCTCGAATGGTATGAGCCACGTCGGTACTCGTTCTGGCCTTGTACCCATACTGACGCATGTATTCGTAGTCCTCCTGTTCCATCTGGTTAGCACGTTCGTTCGCTCTAGCTTGAGCTAGACGCTCGGTAAAGCGGTCGAATGCCTCGGCTAACATTGGCTGCCAAGATTCGGGTACGTATCGGCTGTCGAGCAGGGAGCTGACCAACAGCACTAGGTGGATAGCTTGATGCCCGACCAATAGAGGTCGTTTTCCGTCGCCTAACAGTTCCGTTACCTTGCCAAGAGCCGCTAGGAACTCCCTGGCGAGCGACGAGCTGTTGTCGAACTCCATGTGCTTAATGTAGTAGGCATCAACAGCTTTCCGGTTAATGTCGCAGAACCCGCCATCCTCCCGGTACTTGGCGAACAGCATGACCATTTGGGCGGCGAGTTGACGCCCATTCGGTGTGTTGGCTCGAACGTTGGCACGCAGCAGCTTCCGAAAGAAGTCTTGTCCAGGGTATCTGGCGATGCCCTTCTTTCCGCCGACTAGACAGACGAAAGCGCCAAACTTACCCGGCCACGCGTCTCTCTGTTCTTGTGGCGTCAGCGGCTTGCCGCCCTGTAGCCTGATAAAGAGGTCACGTACTTCGTTCTCGTCATTTGTCTCAATGTCAACGACGGATAGCTTGGTCTTGTAGAAGCGATCGCGCGTCTCATCGTCCAGTTGGTGTATGTCTCGCCCTGCCCAGGCACAGGGCGCGTCAACAAGTGATTTTGGGAAACGGCCCGGATGCCGTTTTGGGTCAAGGAGAGGGAACGCTCCCTCAGAAAACTCGTAGAGTGCCCGTACCCTCTGTTGGCCGTCAACGATGTACAGGCGATCACCGACCCGGAACTCGCCTATGTCGTCACCCTTCTTCAAGTGCAGGTAGATGAGCGGAATATGGTAGCCTCGTAGAATAGAATCTACGAAGAACTGCTTCTGTACGGGCGTCCATACGCGCCCGCGCTGGTATTCCGGATCTACCTCCAAGAGCTTACTCTTCTGCAGTTCGAGTATCTTTCTGACGGTGCGTTGCCGGGAATTCGATATCATTCGATGACTCGCTGGAGAAAAGGATTATCGGCCTGAAACTGTTGGGCCGTGACGGTTTAGGTCCGCGCGTCGTGCATATTACGCTCGGATGAATTCCCTGACCAGCCGCTGTGCGCCTGCAACGCAAGAATTGCCGCTATGGTCCTTGTAGCGGCTGGTGTGACCGGGCGGGCGGTGATATGTTGAGCACAACAACACCAAATTGATTCCAACCGATGGGGTACCTCGCATGACAAGGTCGCACGTGGCTCGAATCGCTGTTTCCGCAGGGATACTCTCACTCCTGGCATCGGGGCTTTCCTGGTCCCAGAGCGTCTTCACCCACGCTCACTACCGGGTTCCGGAAGGGCAGCAGGAGGCGGCGGCGGATTGGTACAACCGGGTGCTGGGAGGCGAACCGGGCGAAACCGGCCCCGGGCCGGGCATTCGCCATCCCAACGGCTTCATCGGCACCATGCCCAACGAGGGCATGGCGGGGGACGGCGCGGTCAACGTCCTCGATCACATTGGAATTACCGTCCCCGATGTGCAGGCCGCCGTGGACCTGATCCGGGAAATCGGCGGGGAGATACGGACCGAACCGCAGGAAGGTGTCACCGCACCCGTGATCGCACACGTCACGGATCCCTGGGGCGGCCGCTTCGAACTGCTGGAAGATCCCGACTATCCGGGTATCAACCACGCGCATGTCTTCGCCTCGGATGCGGACGCGACACGGGACTGGTTCCTGCAAGTGTTCGGCGGCGAATTGAACGAGGCACGCGGTCAGGGCCGTTTCCACACGATTCTCTACGACAACGTCTGGATTCATGTCAGCCAGGCCCCCGAGGACGCACCGAGGATGTCGAGCCGGTTCCGGGCCGCCGATCACATCGGTTTCAGGGTCCCGTCGCTGGACGAATTCCGCGAGACCCTGCGGGCGTCCGGCTACGAGCCCTACCTCGAACGTCCGAATCCCCCCGGCGCGGACCTCATGTTCCTGGAGGGTCCTGACGGACTGCACATCGAGATGACGGAACCCCTGTGAGAGGCAACCAATGAAACGCTGGCACGTATCGCTTTTCGCAGCCGTCGGCACAGTTGGCCTTTTCGGCCTTGCCGACGCCCATCACTCCCGGGGCAATTTCGATCTAGACGACGTGATCGAACTCCACGGCGTGGTCACCGAATACACATGGCGCAATCCGCATACCTTTGTGACCCTGGACGTCGAGACCGATGCCGGAGAAGTGGAAGAATGGCTGCTGGAACTCAACTCCATCGCCGTGCTCACCGGTACCGGGTGGACCCGCGACACCATTCAGGTGGGCGACAGGGTGACCGTGTTCGGCAATCCGGACAACGACCGCAGCAAGAAATTCTTCTTCTCCAACTACTTCGTATTGCCAGACGGCAGCCGCATGGTGTCGGCGCCGAACTACTCTCGCGGCGTACCCATCCAGCGCCCGCCCGAGCGGGAAATGGACACCACCGCGAGTTCCGACGACTTCACCGGCATCTGGCGGCGGGAAGGCGGCATGGGCGGCGGCATGGGGATGGGCGGCGGCGCGCCCGCGGCCGGACCTCCGCCGGCAGGCGCCAACATCTCCCTCGGCAACCAGACGCCTGCCGTGGGCCTGCCGGTTACGGCGAGAGGTCAGGCGGAGCTGGACAACTGGGACGTGCGCGACAACCCCTGGTTCCGGTGCGAGCCGAGAACGCTTCCCGGGGTCGTCAGCGGCACCCAGGAGATTGTCCGGCCGACCGGGGATCGAATCACTTTCCGCTACGAAATCCTGGAGGTGGAGCGAACCGTTCACCTGGGTCTGACGGGCCATCCTTCCGATGTCGAGCCCTCCCACCTGGGCCATTCCATCGGCTGGTTCGAGGACGAGACCCTGGTGGTGGACACCGCATTGTTCTCGCCCGCGGACTGGGGCATCGGCGCCGGCGTGCCCTCCAGCGACCTCAAGCACCTGGTGGAGCGCTATACGCTGCTCGACGGCGGCAGGCGCATGCAGGTGGACTACACCTTCGAGGACCCGGTCTACCTCACGGAACCGGTGAACATGTCAGCCACGTTCTTTGTCGATCCGGGATACCCGTGGGCGGAATACGACTGCGATCCCCATGCCAGTAGCCGGCATCTGGATGTCGAGTAGAAGACTGAATTGAGGAGAACCAAGATGACGAGATTATTGACCGCCATGACGGCTCTGGTGCTGACGCCGCTCCTGGTTGCGCAGGACTCCAGCGAGGGTTTCGTGCGCATCATGCCGGAGGAACTGGAGTGGACCGTACGGCCCGGAGGCTCCGAGTTCGTCTACCTGCACGGCGACTCGCAGTCCGAAGGACTCTACATCATGCGCAACAAGTTCACGCCGGGAGCCTTTTCCGCGCCCCACTACCACGATCAGGACCGTTTCATCACGGTCATCTCCGGCGTCTGGCATACCGGCACCGACGCCAGCGCCGACCGGGACGCCACCGTCCCCCTGGGCCCCGGCAGCTACATGATGCACCCGGCCGGCGCGGTTCACTACGACGGCGCAAAGGAAGAGGAAGTGATCGTAGAAATCCGGGGCATGGGCCCGGTGCAGACGATTTTTCTCGAGGAATGAGCCTGGTAATGCCGGCCAGGCTCCCGTAGCGCTCGCGGGCGAGTACCCGCTCCGCGAACAGTCAGCGCTTCAGCCGCCGCCGGAATAGACCCGCACGTAGTCGACTTCCATTGTCACCGGGAATACCGTGCCGGGGCTCGGTGCGCCCGGAAAGCGCCCGCCGACGGCGACGTTCAGGAGTATGTAGAAGGGCTGTTCGAACGGTGCCGGGTAGTCCGCCGACGCGGTATGCCAGAAATTCTGCATGGCATACAGCACGTCATCCACGTACCAGCGGATCTCGTTGGGATCCCATTCCAGGGCATACAGGTGGAATTCGTCGGTCGCACTGCCGGGCACGACGTATTCGTTGCCGCTGAAGACGTTGTCCGGCGACTCTCCACCATAATGGAGTGTGCCCAACACGATGTTGCCGCCCGTTCCGCCGAGGTTCCGCGCCTCCATGATGTCGATTTCGCCTGACGCAGCCCAGGTACCGTACGTATCCTCCTGGGGCAGCAGCCAGAATGCGGGCCACAAGCCCTGCCCGCCCGGCAGCCGGATGCGCGCTTCGATGCGGCCGTAACGAAACGCGAATCGGCTGCGCGTGTGCAGCCGCGCGGACGTGTAGCCGTAGCCGCTTTGCGATTCGCGCCGTGCAGTGATGCCCAGGTGCCCGTTTTCGAGAAGCGCGCTGTCCGGCAGGTACCACTGCAGTTCGTCGTTGCCCCACCCGACGAGCGAATACTGACTGCCGTCGCCGGTTTCGAAGAACCACCGCTCCGGATCCAGCCGCTCACCGTCGAAATCATCGTTCCAGACCAGAGTCATGGTTCCCCCGGGCGCGATCGGATCGTTGTTCGCCACGGTCAGTGTCGGGTTGGCGATGTTGACGTTGGTGGGATCCGGCGGGGGTGGAGGCGGCGGAGGAGTCACCGTTACCGGGGGCGGCGCTGGACGTTCGGCGTCGCCGGACGAGCCGGAGCCGCCGCAGCCCCAGAGGAGAACCGCAAGCAGGGGCCAGACCGCGGCCCTGCTCACGGTTCACTCCTGAGCTCGAGCCAGTCGAAATCGGCGTGCCGGCGCGCGCCGGTCAGGTCGTTGCAGCACAGCCCGATGAATGTGCCCGTGAACTGGATGCGGCTGTCGTCCCCGTATTCGTCCGACAGGAATCGCATGTCCAGGGTGCAATCCAGCGCCGTCCAGCCGACGCCGTCCGTCGACCAGGAGAACACGAGGTCCACCCCGTCGATATCGGCGCGCAGGAGTACGCGGCCCGTTTCCGGCAGTTCGACCGGCCGGTCCCCGATGGGGTAGACCACGCCGAGGGTCGGGTCGGCCTCGCAGCTCATGATGCCGAGGCGCCTTCCCGTACCGTCCTTCCTGGACAGGTACAGGTAATGAAACTTGCTCGAGTTGTAGTAGACGATCAGTCCGGCGAGCTGCTGGAAGTTGCCGGGCTGAAACTCCACGCAGGTGGTGGCGCGGCACCGAAGTGCCGTCATCCGCCTCGCAACCAGCGCCTGCCGATACAGGCTGCCGGGCGACTCCATACCGTAGAGCCGCAGCCACCCGGGACGCTCGCTCAGGCTCATGAACTCTTCTGGCCACGGTGTTCGCAACCACTGGTAGTCGGGATCGAGAATCTTCCCCTCGAAGTCGTCATGCTCGAGCAAGGCCGGCGGGTTCCCGGGCGGCAGTGCGGGTGTCTGGATCTCAAGCTGCGGAAGAACGTGACCGTTCGCGAGGCGATACCAGCCGTCGTCCGTGAATTCCAGGTTCTGTATAGCCGTTTCGCGGCCCAGAGGGCTCAGGCGCGTGCCCGGCAGCGCGCGGCTGACGAGGTGGACCATGAACAAGTCGCCATCGCGGGTCTCGACCAGGTCGGCGTGGCCGGCGCGTTGCAGCGGCCAGTCGGGGTCGTGACGGCTGGTAACCACCGGACCCGCCGGATCCAGCACATAAGGTCCGCCGATCGATCGGGAACGCGCCATGGTCACCGCGTGGTTGTAGCCCGTGCCGCCCTCGGCCGTGATCAGATAGTAGTAGCCGCCGCGCTTGTAGAGATGCGGCCCTTCCGTACATCCGAGTTCGGTGCCGGAGAATATGATCCTGCGCTCGCCGACGAGACGCTGCCGGGCGGGCGAGTATTCCTGCAGCGCGATGCCCGCGAATCGATTGTGGCCGGGACGATGATCCCAGACCATGTTGAGAATCCACTTGCGGCCGTTGTCGTCGTGGAAGAGCGAGGGATCGAAGCCGCTTGAATTCAGGTGGATGGGGTCGGACCACTCCCCATCGACGGATTCGCAGGTGGTCAGGTAGTTGTGCGTATCCTTGAAATTGCCGTCGTAGCGCTTGACATCGGTATACAGGAGATGGAAGAGCCCGTCGCAGTAGCTCAGGCACGGCGCCCACACCCCGCACGAATCGGGGTTGCCGAGCATGTTCAGCAGCTCGGGCCGATTCAGCGGGCAACCGGCCAACTGCCAGTTGCGCAGGTCCCGCGAATGGTGAATTCGCGCACCCGGGTACCACTCGAACGTCGAGGTCGCGATGTAGTAATCGTCGCCCACCCGGCAGATCGAAGGGTCGGGGTTGAAGCCCCGCAGGATGGGGTTGCGGATTGCTGGTGCGGCCACGGATTGCCTTGTTGCGTATGAGACGCGCAGGTGTGCACCTATCGCTCTATCGCATCACCGCCGGCCATCATTCGACATAGAAGGGAATGTTTGCGTGGCCGGCATGGCCCTGGCCATCGTAGACGTAGGCGAACAGGCGGTAGGCGCCCGGTTCGGGCGGTGCGGTCACGCGTACGCTGGGACTGCGCGGATCGCTTATGAGTCCGTCGATCCGTCCCGGCACCTCCTCCAGATCGCCGCCTTCCTGGGTCGCTTCGCTCTCCCGCATGATCTCCCAACGGTACGCCAGCGCATCGCCGTCGGGATCGTCGGCGCGGACTTCTGCCCCGTATGCGGTGCCGGCGGCAAGTACCACGCTGTCGTGGGCGCTCCGTCCATCCAGCAACATCCCTTCGATGGCCGGGGACCGGTTCTCGGGCCATTCCCCGTTCCAGATGTAGTGCATTACATCGACCGCTTCGGTTTCGGCACCGTCCTCAAGGAACACGCCGTACCAGGTCGGCGTGCGTTCCTGTTTCTGGCCCCAGAGGAATACATAAGAACCCATGATCTGCCGGGGGTTCGACCCGATGGCGATCTCATAGCTCTGCAGGTAGTTGGCCGCCTTCTCGCTGCTGTTCTGTTCGATCGGTGCGTCCCAGCTCGTCTGCGCCACTTCCCAGTGGCCGATCGCGCCCCACTCGGTGACAAACAAGGGTGCCTCCCAGTTGCTCGCCTCAAGGATGGCGGGCAAATGGACGATATCGCCGTACATCTGGATGCTGACGAAGTCCAGGTCCGGAGCGCGTGTCTCGATCAGGCCCGCCAGTTCCGGGCTGAACCCTGCCAGGGCCGTGGTCACCGGATGCCGGCCGTCCACTTCGTGAATCATCCGGGCGATGTCGTTGATGGCGTCGAAAACGCGGGGATTTTCGAAGAACAGGTTGGCCTCGTTGCCGACCATCCAGGCCAGCAGAGCCGGATGGTCCTTGTACTTCATGACTTCGCCGCGGGCGTATTCGAGCTGCTCCGCCACGGCCTGCTCATCGTCGTAGTCGAAACCGTGCCGCTCGCGGCCGATTTCGATGCACATCACGACCGTCACGCCGTGGCTCGCGGCCTCGTCCAGCACCTCCCGGGCGGTGGAGAAGCGGCTGTCGGTGCGCCATGTGCGTAGCGAATTGCCGCCGTGCGCAGCGAAGTTGCCGACATCGGCATCTTCAATGCCGGCGCCCCTGATTGCGTACGGCTCCCCGCCGCGCAAAAGCGTATAGCGGCCGTTCAGCATGACGACCTCCACTGGAACCGCGCCGCCATCCGAACCTTCATCGCCAACGGCATCCACATTGACATTGGGAGCAGCGACTTCATCGCCAACGGCAACCTGACCGACCGCCTCGGCCCCGTTGGCGGCCGCATCTCCATCGTCAGCCTGCGGCGGCTGGCATGCCGACGCGAGCATGAACAGGGGAAGGGCGGCTACAATTCTGATCAACGACATTCCAGTGGCTCCTCCCTACGCCCGTACCAACTCCGCCTGGAGTTCCTCGAGGCTGCGGCCCTTGGTCTCGGGCACGAGTCGAATGACGATGACGAGCCCGATGATCGCGAAGACGGCGTAGATCAGGAACGTCAGCGAGTTGCCGAGGTTTTCCAGTTCCCACGGAAACACGAGCTGCACGCCGAAACTCACCGCCGAATTCACCAGGCCGACAAAGGAAATGGCCAGACCGCGCATCCGGTTGGGGAACAACTCCGAGAACAGCACCCACATGACGGGGCCCAGCGAAATCGCGAAACTCGCCACGAATCCCAGAATGCCCGCGAGAATCAATGCGGGGTTCATGCTGATCGCCGCGCTGACGAGGGCCGACCGATGCTCGTCGTATGCTTCAGAACCCACCGCCGCCACAACCGCCTGCCGATACGCGACGTCGCTGTCAAAGGTCTGATTCACCAACGGCAGGAGCGACTCGCGTTCCACCGTCTCCGGGAGTGACGCCACGGCCTGCTCGTCCAGCGTATAACTCGCGGAACCGAACCCGTACGAAAGCACCAGCATGCACACGGCTATGCCGGCCAGACCGAACAAGAGCAGCGGCCGCCTGCCCAGCCGGTCGATGGTCAGGATCGCCAGCAGCGTAAAGACAAGGTTGACCAGACCGACGAGGATCGCCTGGAGAAACGATGCGTCGGTTCCGATGCCGGACTGCTCGAAGATCATTGGCGCATAGAAGAAAACGGAGTTGATGCCGGTTATCTGCTGCAGGATTGCAACTGAAAGACCGATCGCAAGCACCAGCCGCATCGCCGGCTGGAACAGTTCCCTGAAGGCGGCTCTCTCTTCTTTCTGTTCGGCTTCCAGGGCGTCGTGCACTGCCTGCAGGCCGGCGCGCGCCTGATCGGTATCGCTGACCCGCTCCATGATCTCGAGCGCTTCCTCGTCCCTGTCGTTCATCACCAGCCACCTGGGACTCTCCGGGACTTCGAACAACGCCAGGAAATAGATGATCGCCGGGATCGCCTCCACGCCAAGCATCCAGCGCCAGTTCCACTCCGCCAGGTTGAGCGCCTGAGCCCAACCCAGGTCCGACATTCCCAGCCTCAGGATCAGGTAGTTGCTGAAGAACGCAGCGGAGATACCGATGACGATATTGAGCTGGTTGAAGGAAACCATGCGGCCCCGAATCCTTGCGGGGGCGATCTCCGCGATATACATGGGTGCGACGATCAGCGCCGCGCCGACACCCAATCCACCCAGCATCCGCGCGGCGACCAGCGAGATGAAGTTCGGCGCCACCGCCGATGCCAGGGCGGAAAATGCGAAAAGCGCCGCCGCGATCCTGAGGACCGGCTTGCGGCCGAGCCGATCGCTGAGCGGGCCCGACACCATCATGGCCAGGGTCGCCGTCAGCGTAAGCGACGCCACCGCCCAGCCGAGCTCGATCCGGGTCAGATTGAACTCGGGACCGATAAACGATACGACACCGGAGATGACCGATGCATCGAACCCCATCAGGAAGCCGCCCAGCGCCACGATGAGCGCGACCAGGACCGTGTAACGAATCTGCTCGGACATCAACAGCGTTTGGGCCTGGTAACTCGCCGGTTTTCAGTCGCTGACAAGGGAGAAGGATGCCTGTAACCCGGCGTCGGAACTGCCCCCGATCCAGACGTGGAAATCGCCGGGCTCGGTTATCAATTCCATGTCCTGACCGTAGAACGCAAGATCGGCCGGGCTCAACTCGAAGGCAACGATGCGGCTTTCTCCGGGCTGCAGCCGTACCCGCTCGAATCCCTTGAGTTCCCTGACAGGCCGGGTCACGTCGCCTACCAGATCCCTGATATAGAGCTGCACGACTTCATCTGCCTCCACAGCCCCAGTGTTGGACACAACCGCCTGCACCGTCAGGGAATCGCTCATCCCCAGGGTGTTCCGGCTCAACTCGATGTCGGAATAGGTGAAACGTGCATACGAGAGCCCGAATCCGAAGGGGAACAGGGGCGTGTAGCCTGCGTCCAGATGGTGGGATGTCATGCCGAAAGCGGCCTGTGCCCCGCGAACCGGCAGGTCGTCCATGTGCACATAAGTCTCGGGTGTCGCCGGCTTGCCCGTATTCTTGTGGGCATAGTAGATGGGAATCTGTCCCACGACCCTGGGAAACGTCACGGGCAACTTGCCCGATGGCGATTCAACGCCGAAAAGCACGTCGGCGATGGCCGGCCCACCCATGGTGCCCGGGTGCCAGGCAAATACCAGCGCATCGGAACTTTCCAGAATGTTCTCGACGGTCAACGGACGGCCTGCAAGAATTACGGCAATGACGAGCTTGCCCGTTGCTCGCAGTTCGTGCACCAGTTCGGCCTGGACACCGGGCAGATCGATGTCCGCACGCGAATGGGCTTCACCCGAAAGGATGGACTCCTCGCCGAGAAACACGACGACGGCGTCGGACGCCCGGGCAGCCGCAAGTGCCTCCCCAAAGCTCCCGGTGTCGCGGCTGCGGCTGGTTTCCAGCGCACGTACGTAGTTGACCTCTGCCCGGTCGCCCACGAACGACCGGATCGCCTGCAGCGGCGTCCGGCTCAATCCCGGATCGCCGTCGAATATCCAGGTCCCCAATTGCTCGTAAGGATCGTCCGAAAGGGGCCCGATGACTGCAATCGAATCCAGTTCGTTGACATCCAGCGGCAGCGCACCGCCTTCATTCTGCAGCAGCACGAGGCTTTGCAGCGCCGCTTCCCGAGCCACGGCGAGGTGATCCTCGTTGCCGGGCTCCGGAAATTCATCGGATTCGGTGTAGGGATACTCGAAGAGCCCAAGACGCGACTTGGTGCGGAGAATCTCGCGGACCAGTTGATCGACCCGTTCGATGGCGATCTCCCCGTCTTCCACAAGTTGCGCCAGGTGATCCGCGTACGTGCGGCTCACCATCTCCATGTTCACGCCCGCGGTGACCGCCTTGCGCGCAGCGTCCCTGAAGTCGGCGGCGAATCCGTGGTCGGTAAGCTGATCGATCGAATCCCAGTCGCTGACCACAAGGCCGTCGAAGCCCCACTCGTCACGCAGTACCTGCTGCATCAGGAACCGGTTTCCGCTGGCGGGAACGCCGTCCAGGTCGCTGAACGAGGCCATCAGCGTCGCCACACCCGCATCGACCGCCGCCTTGAACGGCGGCAAGTGAACGTTCCGCAATTCGTTTTCGGGAATGTTGGTGGTGTTGTAGTCTCGCCCGGCTTCGCTGGCGCCGTAGCCCGCGAAATGTTTCGCACTGGCTGCGAGGGTCACGGGCGCAGACAGGTCGTCACCCTGAAACCCCTCGACCATGGCAACGGCAAACCGGCTGGTCAGGTACGGATCCTCGCCGAAGCTCTCGGCAATGCGGCCCCATCGCGGATCCCGCGAAATATCGATCATCGGCGCCAGGGCCCAGTTGATACCGGTTCTTGCCGCCTCCAAGGCGGCGATACGCGTCCCTTGTTCCACGAGATCCGGGTTCCAGGTGGCAGCCTGGCCCAGAGGAATGGGCAGCACGGTCCTGAAGCCGTGAATCACATCCCGGGCCAGCAGGAGCGGGATACCCAGACGGCTTTCCTCCGTGGCGATTCGCTGCAACTCGTTCGCGACGTCTACATCCACCACATTGAGCAACGAGCCTATCCGGCCGGCCTCGATGGCGGCGCGCAAGTCCGCGGAGATTTCGCCCGCATAGTGGACCTGGATCATCTGACCGACTTTTTCCTCCAGGGTCATCTGCCCGACGATCTCGACAACTCGCGCCTCGATCGCGTCATCGGGAGAAGGTGCTTCTACAGCCATGGCACTCGGAGATGCGTTCATACAATGGATTCCAAGGAAGAGGCCCGCGGCAAGTCCGCGCGCAGAGTTACCTGCAAGGCAGTTTCCGCGCATCGCTAAGCGGGGCTTGGGCCCGCCGACGCCCGTATAACCAACTTGGGTTCAAAGACATGCTGAACTTTCATGCCGGTGTGGCCGTACACGTTTTCCAGCACCCACTGTGCCGCCATGCGCCCCATGTCCGTGATCGGATAATTGACGGTCGAAAGCTTCGGATAGAGATATCGGCTGAGCGGAGCATTATCGAAGCCAACGAGCGACACGTCGTCGGGAATTCTCAGCCCCCGGGCGCGAAGGGTATCCATTGCACCCGCCGCCATCTCGTCGTTTGCGCAGACAACGGCTGAAAACGAGACGTTTCTGCGGAGCAGTTCCGCCATGGCTTCACTGCCTCCCACCTCATGGAAATTGCTCTCGATGACCAGGCGCTCGTCGAGTTCCACCCCGTATTCCTTCAGCGCGCGGCGGTGTCCGTCAAGCCTCGCGCTGGCATCTCCCCAGGCAAGCGGACCGGATATGTAGGCAATGTGGCGGTGCCGCATATCCAGCAGCATTTTGGTTGCCGAATACCCACCGTGCTCGTTGTCGAGGCTGATGCATCGATCTTCCAGCCCGGCAACGACCCGATTCATGATCAACAGGGGTGGCCCCTGGTGCGTCTGTTGGTGAATAAACGCGTCCGCAAGCGCTTCGACGTGCATGACCAGCGCATCGCACTTGCGGCTCACGAGGAAGCGGAATGCTTCCCGCTCCTTGGCTTCCACGTTGTGCCCCGTGGCGAAGATGGTGAACTTGCCTGCATCCCTGAGTTCGGCCTCGATTCCGCTCAACATGGCCCCGAATACCGGTCCGTGGACCTCGGGTACCAGAACACCCACGCAATTGGAACGCCTGGACGCCAGGGACTGTGCGATCAAATTGGGCTGATAGTCCAGCGTTTGCATGGCGGCGAGGACCTTCTGGCGTGTCTCTTCCCTTACACGGCCGCTGCCGTTGATCACCCGGGAAACAGTGGCCACGGATACTCCGACCAGTTTTGATACTTCGTAAATCGTCGCCATTGAACAGTCCGGTAAATTGCCTTGTCCCCAATCCGGAAATGACCTGTCCTGAACCGAAAACCGCACTCGATTCGACTCGAACCGTATTTGGACAAGGACAAATGAAAGCGGTTACATCTTACTTCGTCAGGGTTCCGTCAAGCAATGTTTTTTCTCTGTAGACAGAAAGTTAGCAATGAATCACCGACTGTCGATGCTGTCCTGCCGACGACCGACGCATGCTATCGGTGTATCACGGAGCGGGCACCTTGCAGTAGTGGTCGATGAAACGCTGGTGTGCAGGAAGCTGGCTGACCAGTTTCTCCACCGAACCGTGAATACCGGTCAGAAACCGTGTCAGTTCATCTTCGCTCATCATGTTCACGATCGGATGGTACTGCTCCGGCAGCAATCCCTGTCCCAGCATCACCTGAATCCAGGAATTCTCGCCGAACAGCTCCGTGGGCACCTTGAACACGCGCCCCGCCTGCTTGAACAACTCGATTCGATGAACGAGGGAATCGGGAATGTCCATCGTCCGGCACTGGCGCCAGAACCGGGTGTCGGTCCGGTTGGTGACGAAATAGTGCAGGATGATGAAATCGCGCACATTCTCGATTTCAAATTGCATCTGGTTGTTGAATTCGTCCACGTCGGGCTGCCGGATTCCGTCGTAGGGGAACATCTGCATCAGGCGGATGATGCTGCGCTGGATCAGGTGGATACTCGTGGACTCCAGTGGCTCGATGAACCCGGACGACAATCCCATGGCGACACAGTTCTTGTACCAGTGCCTGCGCCTCTGGCCGGCGTTGAAGCGTATCACCCTGGGTTCGGTAAGCACCCGGCCTTCGACATTGTCCAGCAGGTTCCGGATCGCCTCGTCGGCGCTCCAGTGCCTGCCACTGAAGACAACCCCGTTGCCGACCCGGTGCTGTAACGGGATACGCCATTGCCAGCCGGCCTCGCGAGCGATGGAGCGTGTATACGGAATGGGTTCTTCAACGGACTCGGTCTGAACGGCAACCGCGCTGTCGCAGGGCAACCAGTGCTTCCAGTCTTCGTACCCTGCATTGAGCGTCTGCTCGATCAAAATCCCGCGGAAACCGGTGCAATCGATGAACAGGTCGCCCTCGATGACCTGCCCGGACTGGAGCCGGAGGGCGGTGACATAGCCGCTTTCCGGATCCTGCTCCACGAACTCGATCCGACCTTCCTGCCGCACGGCGCCGAATTCCTCGGCCATGTTTCGCAAGAATCTTGCGTACAGCGACGCATCGATATGGTACGCGTAGTTCAGTCCCTGGCTTGGCAACACGGCAAAACGGTTCTGAACGGCGGCCAACCATTCATTGCAGTATTCGCCGAACTCGCGGCTGATGCCCAGCTTCATGCCCTTGAGCCAGAAATGCTGGAATCCGGCGGCCCAGCTGTCCTTGCCCGTCCAGCCGAAGGAATGGATGTAGTCTTCATCCACATCGCGCCAGTTCTCGAACTTGATGCCCAGCTTGAAGGTTCCCTGGGTAGCCCGGAGAAAGTCCTGCTCCCTGACCTTGATCAATTCGTGAAAGGTGAGCAGGGTGGGAATGGTGGCCTCGCCGACTCCCACAGTGCCGATCTCTTCGGATTCAACCAGGACGATATCGAGGGTCTTGCCCAGCAAGCGTGACAGCGCCGCTGCGGCCATCCAGCCCGCGGTACCGCCGCCGGCAATGACCACCTTGTGAATCTTGCGTCGTTGCATCCTGATCTCTCCGGAGTCGGTAAGGGCGAAGCCCCGCAAACCCTCGCTAACGGTTCAGCCTGTTGAGCAAATCAGCATGAAGCTGCTTCGCCCTGGCTTCATCCAGAGGCGCCAGGCACCCCCGGCCCGCTTCGGGTATGTGCTCGAAGACGGACTCGTCGGCATCGAATACATAATGATCGAAGAGGCCGCGCCAGACGCGTCGCTGCCGAGGCGGCAGATCCCGCAGCGCCAAGATCGCGTGCATCAGGGCGGTCGTTGGCGAACCCATGAAATTCGGCGTGGTGCACCACCAGTAGTTGATGAGCAGGTTGAAGGGAGACGTCGACTCGACGTGATGCCACCACATGCCTGGAATGAAGATGGCGTCGCCGGGCCGCAGCAAGGCACTCCTGGCATGTTTGATGGCTTCGGAGAATTTCGGAAAGCGGTCCAGGTCCGGTTCGGCGGGATCGACCAGGCTGATCGCCTGGCCCGACGGGGTCTTGTCGACGGGCCCGACGTACAGGTTGCCGATCTGATCGGGAGGGAAGAGCGTAAATCGCCGCTCACCGGCCACGACGCAGGCGACATTGTCCGGAAAGTCGTAGTGGGCCGATACCTTGACCTGGTTGCCGAGCCAGAAACTTGCCAGCGCATCGTCCGTCGGCAGCTTCAAGTCGTTTTGAGACCGAAAACCGGGCATCCACGTGTCGACCGGGGTGGAGCCCACGTACAGGGTGGTCAGCCGGTCTTCCCGGTCCGGTTCAGCGAGCTTGGCGAATACCTGCGGCAACGTCGCCTTGCCGCTGATGAAGTTGAATCCCGTAAAATCGCTGTTGTAGGCGATTCTCCCGTTGATGGAGGAGTCCCCGGCATACACCGTGAGCGGCTCTTCGCGCCAAAATCCGGAGAGGTAGCGGGCAGCGGTATCGATGGACTCGCTGCACTGTCGCACCGCCGGCCAGTTGTTCACCAGCCCCATGAGCGCCACCGGTTCCGTGGACTCGAATACCTGCTGCGGAATGACGCCGTCGGCGCATTCAACGGTCGTCAGGCACGCAGGTTCAGACATCGGACTCAGCCTTCTCGCCGTCGTCGATGGCCGCATTCTTGAGCTCCACAAGACGCTGGATATTGCCCATGGACGCAAGCACCATGAACAACGGCATGAGAAAACCGCGCTCGTTGAGATCGCCGAGCACCTCCGCCGAAAGCGCCCGTACCTTGTCCTCGTTCAGGCAATGGAATCCGATAAGCTGGTTGCGGGATCCGTCCTTCAACTCGATCTCCAGAGTGACCGACTCGAGCAAATCGAGTTCCTGCAGCGCGCCGACGAAAGACTTGTTGTGCTCGATTCCGGCGTAAATCGTTTCCAGCAGATTGGCCACGCCTTCCAGGAACGGCGTTCGGCCTCCAAGGGGCTGGAACAGCGGTTCACCGTGTTCGGTGTTCACGCGAGGGTGGTCCATATCTATGGAAAGGACCCGCGTGCGCTGGGATTCACCCCGGGAATCCGAGTCCTGGAAACCGATCAGAAAGGGCTCGCGCCGTACCATGGCGGGGATGTAGGGCGCCTGCCAGCCGGACTCATCGAGGAACAGGTTCTCCTTTTCCTGAAATCCGAACAGTGCCAGTGGATAGAAGCCCCCCTCGCCGTGCTGCTGAAACAGAATCGGATAGCAGGCCTGTACATTGCGGAATTCGAACGGGAAGACCAGCGACTGCTTGATGTCGTCACGGTACCGGGCGGAGCGATCGGTAATGACCCTGATGTCCGCGTGGTCTACGTTGTTGAGGAGCGCGTAATTGCTCATTTCATCCCTGTAAAGCGGCGCGGTGCGCGATGGCGGTGACCAACTCTCTCGTAGTAGGCAGAAGGCGCGCCATTTGCCGCGCTTTCATCCTCGTACCATGGAATACCTCGTCCGCCCGCTTGCGCATCCGGTCCCGGCGCGCGTTCTGGGCAGAAGCGTAGCGTGGCTTGAAGCCCATTCCGTACAACACGTACTGATAGCTCGCCGACGGAAACAGCTCATCGAGTCGCGGCGCGTCGTCATGCCACGGCGGTTGTTGCTGCCACAACTTCATTTTACGGCGCAAACCCTCGGGCCAGGAACGCTGCTCGCGGTTTTCCTTCCAGTAGTCACTGTCCTCGCGGACACTCGTCGCATAGTGCAGCTTGAGGAATTCGACAATCCGCTCCCAATGGTAGCCCATCTTCTCATTGAATCTGTCGGCGACGATTTCCATGATTTCCCGGTCGCGAGGCATCTGCTCGCCAATGATTTTCGCGGCCTGTTCTATCAGTACCAGCGCCGAAGCTTCCAGGGGTTCGACAAAGCCCGCAGACAGCCCGACGGCAACGCAGTTTCCGATCCAGAATTTCTCACGGTAACCCGGCTCGAACGGGATCGTCCGATAGGTCAGCGAGCCGCGGTCGACACCGGGTGAGGTTGCTTCGACGTATCGTTCGAGCGTCGAAAACGCGGTTTTCTCGTCGGCATGGGCACTGGAATGGACGTAACCGATTCCCCGCCGGCTGCTGAGTCCGATATCCCAGATCCAGCCGTGGGGCTCTGCCGTCGACAGGGTCACGGATGCGATGGGGTCACCGGGACCCGCATAGGGGACCTGGACTGCAATGGCCGTGTCGTTGAAGAGCGCATCCTTGACCGAGACAAGGCGGCTCCCGTAGTGGCGCCCAATCAAGAGCGCCTTCTGTCCGGTGCAATCGACGAACAGATCCCCTTCCACGCGTTCGCCGGTATCGAGCGCCACAGCCGCGATATCACCGCCCGGGTGTGAATCAATCCGTTCGACATTTGCGGAAACGTAACGCACTCCCAGCTTCTCCACCGCGTGCCGGTGCAGCAATCCCGCGAATTTGCCTGCGTCGAAGTGGTAGCCGTAGTTGACGGTGAACGCGAATTGCGGTGCGCTGACCTGCTTTGGCGCAAGACCCAGATCAATGACCTCCGCCTGAGGCGTGACGAGATCGGCAAAGGCCGACGGCCCGCCATGGGAAAGCCAGAATTGCGCGGGATTCAGGTCAGCGTAGTCGGTCGGCAGACTGAAGGGGTGCGTGTACCCGGTTGCGTCGGGGCGGCCGGACCAGTTTCGAAAACGGGTTCCCTGCTTGAAACTGGCGTTGCATTCGCAGACGAATTCGTCTTCCGACAGGCCGATCTGCTGAAGCGTCATGCGCATCGACGGCCAGGTCCCTTCCCCGACACCGATAATGGGCACGTCGGGAGACTCAACAAGCACGACCTGGACCGCATGATCATCGCGCCCAAGGGATTCCGCGGCTACCACGCCGGCTGTAATCCAGCCCGCGGTACCGCCGCCGACGATTACGATTTTTCGTATTGGCTGATCCATCGACTCATTCACCTGACCGTGCGCGGTTAGAGTCGAGACACCGCCTGGCCCGCATTGCGAGGGGCGATGATAACAAGAGGGGCTGCCAGGACAGGCAGCCCCTCCTGCCAAGCCGCTATAACTTGTACCGGAAACCGAAGTTGTAGCGTGGTCCCGCCTGGGCGGTGAAGAGCGTCTGGATCGGGTGGCGACCGTAGACGTGGGTCGTCTCGTCGGTCAGGTTCAGTGCGTCAACAAAGACGTTCATGTTGTCGTTGATCCAGTAACTCGCGCTCAGGTCCAGTTGCTGATATTCGCCGACATACGTCGGAGGCCCGGCGCCCACGTTGTTCTGCCCGGTACCGGACAGGAAGGCATCCCGCCAGTTGTAGGCCAACCTCACGCTGATGCCGTCCCTGTCGTAAAACCCGATGAAATTTGCAGAGTCGCTCAAACCCGTAAGTACGAACTGCTGGGCCAGGCTGAAGTTGTCGTAGCCGACATCGGCATCGACCAGCGTGGCGTTGGCGATCAGGCCAAAACCTGTTTCGCCGAAGTTATGCTGGACCACGACCTCCCAACCCTTCATGGTCGCCGCTTCAATGTTCACCGGAATGGTGATATTGAATGGTGCGGCGGGGTCGCGGCCGGCAACGCCGGAAATGGTGCCGCTGGCAGCGTCCACGCCCTGCGCGTCCGGTCGGTTGGCGAGAATCCAGGAATACAGGGTCCCGCCGTCCGAAGCGCCTGTGGCCGCCCTGGCCTCGTCGCCAAGGGAACCGAGCGCCGGATGCGGCAACCCGAAGGTTTCCTCGACAACCGATGCGGTGCCTATGAAGTTCTCCACATCCTTGAGGAAATAGCCCACGGCCACATAGCTGTCCTGGGTGTAGTAATACTCGAGCGAGAAGTCGCTGTTCGTGGATTCGAACGGCAGCAGGGCCGGGTTGCCGCGGTTGCCGGTCCCTTCCCCGACTCGTACCGGCTGGTTGATGGTCTGGCCGCCCTGGATATCGCCGTAGTTGGGCCGGGTCAGGGTCTTGCTCCAGGAAACGCGTCCAACCAGGTCCGGCGTCACATCGATCCGGAAGTCGAAGTTCGGCAACACGACATCGTAATCGCCCTCCAACGCGGAAAAATCGGGAGCGCCGCCCGCAAGGCTCAATTCGTTGCCCGCGACCCAGTTGAGCCCGGTCCAGGCCGGGGAAAGCGCCTGGGACGAGACGTCGGTTTCCTCGTATCGCACGCCCAGCCGCATGTCCACGGGCATGTCGCCGAACTCGGTGGACATGTTCAACTGCACATAGGCCGCCAGCGATTCCTCCTGGGTGCGCCGGTCCGAATTGAAGTTGCCGGACGAACACAGTCCCGTCCCGCAATCGCCCATATCCGCGGCCATGAAGGTCGTCGCGTCGCCCGACGCCATCAGCGCCTCGGTCCTCTCAATCAGATCGGACATGTCGAAAACGAAATAATCCGATTGCCGCCTTGAGTCATTGCCGCCCGGAATATTGCCGAAAGCGTCCGCCGCCGAAGCCGGTTCGAGCAGGTCGGCAATTGCCCCGGGCTGGGTCACCCCTCCCCAGGCATCACGCTGCACGACCGATCCGGCGGATCGATTGTTGACTTCAGTCATCTGAATGCCGAAATCGATGCTTTCCACAAAGTCCACATCGAAGTCGAACGCTCCGGCCACCTTGGTCTGGTCAATGTCCATTCTGGACAGATTGTTGGTGAACACGCTGCCGGTGACGATCATGTCGTCCGGGGAAAGCGGGTTGCGAAGCCCCAACTCCAGAATAGGCAGGTGCTGGCCAAAGTGTCCCGTGGTCCTGTCGCGGGTAAATGAAGCGGTCGAAAGGAGCGCCGAGTCGCCAAATGGACTGTTGGGGGCGCGCTTCGCGCTCGAACTGTGGTGATCGAACTCCAGCGTAAACCGGTCGGAGACATCCCAGAGCAGGTTCAAGCCGGTGGATCCGTTCTGCGTACGCCACGCATCCTCGCCACCCGCCATGGAATAGTCGGAACCGGCCAGGTTCTCGGTATAGGTCAGCGGGCTTGCCTGGGGCCCGTCCGTCCAGAGGGTTTCCTGGGCACCGAAATTGAACCAGGCCGACAGGTTACTGTACGTCCTTGACAGCTCGACTTCCGAAAACGTGTAGTCCAGGGTCGCTCTCAGATTGTCCGCCGCCTGCATCTGCAGCGTGAGCTGGCCGTTGGTGCGAACACGGTCGTACTCAGCCAATTCGTAGCCTATGTTCTGCGGCACCGAATAGAGGTCGCCTTCTCCGGGCCGATTCTGCTGGTTGGGATCGGTATGAGGCGGAATGCCACCCCACTCGGATGGGCCGATGCCGCACCAGCAGTTGTCCGTTTGTCCCGGAAAGGTTCGCCACCCGCCGACGCTGGCGGTATTGGCGCCGTTGTTACGGTCCTGCCGCACGGCGCTCAGCGCGATCCCGATGGTGTCATCCGCAAAGGTATTGGAAAACAGCGCCGAAATTTCGGGCGTAAAGGAACTGCCTTCGACGGTTGACTGGTCGGTCAATCCACTCGCGGCAGCCGTGAACTTCATGCCGGGCGCTTCCAGTGGACGGGTCGTGCGGACATTCAGGGTGGAACCGATGCCGCCGGTCGGCACATCCGCCTGTCCGCTCTTGTAGACCTCCACTGCGGAGATTCCTTCAGACGCCAGGTCGCCAAAGTCGAATGATCTGCCGAGTCCGCTTGTAGTCGGCATCTGCCTGCCGTTCAACAGGACGAGATTGAAGTCCGGTCCGAATCCGCGAACGGTCACTCGCGCGCCTTCGCCCCGTTCCCGGTCGATCGAGACGCCCGTGATCCGCTGCAGGGACTCTGCCAGGTTACTGTCGGGGAAATCACCGATATCTTCAGCGGTGATGGCATCCACAACCCCATCCGCACCCCGCTTCAGGTCCATCGACGCCATCAGGCTCTGGCGGATACCGACTACCACAACCTCTTCCATCGGTTGAGCACCTTGTCCCGCCTGCTGCGCATATGCCGCCCCGCCGGTCATTGCGAGCGAGACCGCCGCTGCAACAGGGGATTTACTGAATTTCTTGACAGCCACCTTGTATCTCTCCTCCACCTTGCCGCCTAGCAATCCTGCGACCATCCGCGGATGGCAATTGTTGTTCCCAGCCAACGTGACGAGAACGATGTAAGCGGTTTCATTTATAGAATTTACCCGCCTTTTCTGCGTTCGTCAACTCCCTGGTTGTTGCGGAATTCGGGAACCGTGGCACCCAAAACAACCACTCTTGCCTGAATCTCGGGCTGAAGCATGCGATTTCGCCATCCTTTTACGGTAATTTTCAGTCAGAAATGTAAGCGATTTCATCCATCTTCTCCCAACTTGCTCATCAAGCTCGGCCGGATCGATCAACCGTCGAAAAAATTTGCGCAACCAGTTCAATGCCTGCGCCAAAGAAACGGAAAGAATTTGCCTATTCCAAATTCGCGTAACTTATTCAACCCGGGTATGGAGGCATGAGAACTTCGTCGTTCCGCTTCGGCCTTGCGTGCAGTACTGTCGCGTTCCTGGAAGAGACCAGTCGAGATGAGCGCCGTAGCGACAGAACTGTTCCCGTGCGACCCGCAGCCGGTTGCCCATGACGAGGACGAAAGCCGTCAGGCTGCCCTCGCCCATTGCGAGCGCGAGTTTGCCGGCCTGCCGGCGGAGCAACGCGTGCGCTGGTCGCTGGACCGGCTGCCGGGGAACCACGTCCTGAGTTCGAGCTTCGGCGCACAGGCGGCCGTGTCGCTGCACCTGCTGACGCAGGTCGCCCCCGGAATTCCGGTGATCCTGGTGGACACGGGCTACCTGTTTCCGGAGACGTATCAGTTCGTGGATCGGCTCAGCGAGCGGCTGAACCTGAACCTCAAGGTGTATCGCAGCGAGTTGTCGCCGGCCTGGCAGGAAGCCCGCTTCGGCAAACGGTGGGAACAGGGTCTTGAGGGGATCGAAGCCTACAACCGGGCCAACAAGGTCGAGCCCATGCGGCGTGCGCTACGGGAGCTACGGGCCGGCACATGGTTTGCGGGCCTGCGGCGACGGCAATCCAGTTCCCGCCGGAACATCCCCTTCCTGGAATTCTCCGGCGATCGCTGGAAGGTTCACCCCATCGCCGACTGGACCGACCGCGACGTGGGCCGCTACCTGCGCAGGCATCGCCTCCCCCGGCACCCGCTCTGGGCGAAAGGCTACATCTCCATCGGCGACCGGCATTCGACACGGCCGATTCATGAGGTCAGGCACGTCGAACAGACCCGGTTCCACGGCCTGAAGCGCGAGTGCGGCCTGCACGAGATCGACCTGGCCGGGATTTAACGGTTCTCCGCAAAGGGATTGTGAATACCCAGAGTCTCGATGACTCGGCCGGATTGCATGTCTTCGGTGTGCAAGCGAGTGCACGCGCCTTTCAGGGCGGCACGGACGATCAGGGAATCCCAGAATGACCAGCGATGCAGCCGATGCAGATCTATCGCGGCCAACAGATCTTCCGCCACAAGCGATATCACGTCGAAGCGAGCGTAGATGACGATCCGTCTTCTTGCATCTTCGCTCGACATGCCCAACTTGCGGGTGGCCGCCGCAAAAAATTCCTGCAGCACCTGAAGCGACACGACACCGCATTGCTCGAGCATGAGGCGGCGCAGCAAATCCCGGGCGGCGGCTTGCTTCGCCGGGTAGCGGCTGTCCTCCGCGTAGACCAGAACGTTCGTGTCTACGAATTCACGCGCGCTCATGCAGTTCGTCCCGCGTCCAGGATTCGGTCGAATTGTAAGTCGACTCGTTCCAGAGGGCTTCCAACCCCTCCAGCGTTTGCCGGGGACTCTGCCGCTGCGTCAACAGATGCAGGTAGTCGCGAACCATCTGGTTCAGACTCGTTCCCCTCCGCGAGGCAATTCTTCGGGCCTCGGCGACAACCTGCTCGTTTATGGATAGCGTGATGTTCATGGCACACATATTATGTGCGCACATATTATGTGTCAATTGCCGGAGACAATGTACCGAACACCGAGTTGGGCACAGGTTCGTACCGGGCCAACACCCTATAATGGTGAGAGACCGGCACCGACACTGACCGGGCCACGCGTCACCAACATCAAGGAACGATCAAGATGACCTCCACAGTAACCGAAGTACCGGCTGCGGCGCCCGCCGAAGCCCTGGCTCACTTTGAAGCGCGGCTACGGTTCGAGACCGATTGCTGGGATGTACACGCATCGCTGGCCGGCGGGGACGCGGACTTTGTTCTTCTGGACGTGCGTTCGCCTCAGGCCTTCGCCGCGGGACACGTCGACGGCGCGGTCAACCTGCCTCACGCGCACATCACGGGAGAACGCATGCGTTCGTTCGCACCGGATTCTACCTTCGTGGTCTACTGCGCGGGCCCGCACTGCAATGGCGCCAACAAGGCGGCCGTGCGTCTTGCCAGGCTGGGATGCCCGGTCAAGGAAATGATCGGCGGCGTTGCGGGCTGGCTGGATGAGGGTTTCGATCTGGTGAACGGTACATAGCCACGTCTGCTGCCATGCACGAAAATGCACAACGGCTGTTGATCCGGTTGACTATCGCGCCACTCGCGTTTCTCGTGAGCGCAGCGGCGCTATCCCAGGAACCCGTTCCCTACGTGCCTCCCACGCGAGTCAGGACCTCGCAGGCGGATGCCTTCGACGAGCACCTTCAGGCCGCACGCGAGAGCGCCGGCACCGAGTGGCTCGGGGTTGTCGATCACATGTGCACACGCGGGCCGGTGGTCACGGGCAGCGCCGACGACCCCCTTATCGAACCCACACGGATTTTCGACAACGTCTACGTCATCGGTCGGACTTCGACGGTGGTCTACGTTATCGAAACCTCCGAGGGCCTGATGCTGATCGACGCGGGTTATTCGGATCAAGTTGATTCGGTATTGCTGCCGGGGATGGCGCAGCTTGGACTGGACCCGCAAGACATCCGGTACGTCGTGGTCCTGCATGGGCACGCCGATCATTACGGAGGTTCACCGCACCTGCAGCAGCGCTTCGGCACCCGTATGGTGGCGTCGGAGGCGGACTGGGAAGTCATGGAAGCAATGGACACCGCCAGCGGCCGTCCGGCACCGCCGGTTCGGGACATGGTGGCGACCGAGGGTGAACCGATCCGGCTGGGAGATGCAGTGGTGACTCCCTTCCTGGTACCCGGCCATACGCCGGGCGCCATTAGCGTAGTGTTCCCCGTCCGGGACGGTGAGAACACACATACCGCCGCCGTGTTCGGCGGCACCGCGCTCATTGTGCCCATGCTGGGAGACGCGCTGCCGCAATACCTCGAATCCATCGACCGCTTCGCGGACATTGCCACCAACATGGGGGTCGACGTGGTGCTGCAGAACCATCCGCTGTTCGACGGGATGCACGGGAAGCTGGAACGTCTGAAGCTCAGAGGTTCCGGGGATCCGCATCCGTTCGTGCTTGCCGCCCCGAATTCCTATCGGCGCTTCATGGAGACGCTGTCGCAATGTTCACAGGCGCAAGTGGCGGCCACCGGTAACGACGGCTAGGAGGCTGCGCCGTAGGAAATCCAGTGAGATAATTGTGTCGCAGTATTGAGGAGATTGCGATGCCGACGACGTTTCGTCCCTATCATCCGGATCAGGGTTTGTTGCTGCCGTCCAATATGAGGGACTGGTTGCCGGAGGGTCATCTGGCGCACCATGTGAGCGACTTGGTGGACGGATTGGATCTGACGGCGTTTTACGCCCCTTACGAGGGGGACGGGCGCCGCAAGTCGCCGTACGAGCCGCGGATGATGCTGAAGGTGTTGATCTACGGCTACGCCACGGGAGTATTTTCCTCTCGCGGCCTGGCGCGGCGGCTTGAGGAGGATGTGGCGTTCCGGGTGCTGGCGGCGGGGAACTTTCCGAGCCACCGGACGATTTGCGAGTTTCGCCGCCGCCACTTGGCGGACTTCAAGCGGTTGTTCGTGGAGGTGGTGCGGTTGGCCGGGGAGATGGGCGTGGCGCACTTCGGCAAGCTGTCGGTGGACGGGACGAAGGTTCGGGCGAACGCGAGCAAGCGCAAGGCGATGAGTTACGCCCGGATGGTTGAGGAGGCGCGGCGTCTTGAGGGCGAGATCGAGGCGTTGGTCGAGCGCGCGAACGAGACCGACGCGGCGGAGGACGGGCGTTTCGGGGAGGATTTCCGGGGCGACGAGTAGCCGGATGAGTTGCGCCGCCGGGAGGACCGGTTGGCGGCGATCCGTTCGGCGAAGGAGCGTCTGGAGGCGCGCCAGCGGCAGGCCGACGAGGCGCGCGGGCGCAAGCCCGGGCAGAAGCGCAATCCGAAGGGCGGGCGGCCCTACAAGCGCGAGTACGGGGAGCCGGACGGCAAGGCGCAGGAGAACTTCACGGATCCCCAGAGCCGGATCATGAAGACCTCCCCGGAGGGCTTTCAGCAATGCTACAACGCGCAGGTGGCGGTGGAGGGGGCGAGCCAGTTGATCGTCGCCGCGGAGGTGTCGGCCAATGCCAGCGACCAGGGCCGGATGGTGCCGCTGGTGGACGGGGTGGAGGCGGCGCACGGGAGGCGCCCGGACACGGTGCTGGCCGACGCGGGCTACTGCAACGAGGCGGACCTGGCGGCCTTGGAGGCCCGGGGGGTGGACGGGTACGTGGCGCTGGGCCGGGAGGGCAAGCGGCAGGTCGAGGCGGACAAGGAGAAGCATCCGGCGAAGGCCCGCATGGCGGAGAAACTGGCCACCGAAGCCGGGCAAGCGCAATACGCGCAACGCAAGTGGCGGGCCGAAGCGCCCATCGGCTGGATCAAGGAGGCGCTGGGCTTTCGCCGGTTCAGCCTGCGCGGGCTGAACAAGGTTCAGGGCGAGTGGGATCTGGTCTGCCTGGCGTTGAACATCAAGCGGATGCGGGGCCTTCAGGCGGCTTGACGATGCGGTTGCCGATTGGATATCCAGTTGCACGACGACCGATTGGAGCGCGCCCAGGGGCCTTTGTGCGCCCACGCCGAGCCATCGGCCGATTCCGCGGTCGCCCATGCGCGTTCATCGCCAAATTGCGCCCTTCGCCTGACCGCGAAACGTCCTACGGCGCACGCTCCTAGCCGCTACGATCATGTACGGTGCAGACTCCTTGGCGCTCCATCCAACCGATACGCCATAACTTGGTTGGAAGGAGCATCAGGCCGCAGCCGCCGTATCGTCCTCGCAACCGCCGCGCTCGGGCAGGATCACGTCGCCGATCAGTTCGTCGACCTGCGCCTGGCTCTCCAGAGCGGCGGCCTCGCGAATCGTCCGCCGCGAGTAGCGCGGCGCGAACAGGTGGATGAAGTCCACCATGTAGCCGCGCAGCACGCGGTCGCGGGGGAAGCCCAGCCAGGTGGTGATTCTCGGGAACAACCCCTTGGCGTCGATGGCCTTGAGGTCTTCCTGGTCCTTGCACTCGTAGGCCATGGAGGCGAGTACGCCGACGCCCATGCCCATGCGCACGTAGGTCTTGATGACGTCGGCGTCCCGCGCCGTGAACACGACACGGAAATCGAGGCTCTGGTCCGCAAAGGCGCGCTTGAACGAGGATTCGCCGGTCAGGCTGAACACATAGGTCACCAGCGGGTAGGCGGCGAGGGTGGCGAGATCCAGCGGTTTGGTGCTGCGGCTGAGCGGATGCTGCTTGGGGACCAGCACGATCCGGTGCCAATGGTAGATCGGCAGCAGGGTGAGATCGGCGAACATGCCCTCGGCGCCGCTGGCGATGGCGAAATCCACCTGCTGGTTGGCCACCAGTTCGGCGATCTGCTCGGAAGTGCCCTGATGCAACTCCAGGTCCACCCGCGGATAGCGGCTGCGGAAGGCCTTGATGACCTCAGGCAGGACGTATCGCGACTGCGTGTGCGTGGTGGCGATGGAGAGCGTGCCTTCCTGTTCTGCAGTGAGATCGCTGGCGAGGCTGGAAATGTTGTCCACCTCGCGCAGGATCTTGCGCGCCCGTTCGATGACCTGGTGCCCGGCCGGCGTGATCGCGGCCAGGCTCTTGCCCTTGCGCGTGAATAACTGCATGCCCAGCTCGGCTTCCAGTTGCTTCAACTGCTTGCTGATCCCGGGCTGGCTGGTGTACAGGCGTTCCGCAGCGGAGGTGATGTTCAACCCGCTGTCGGCGATCCCGATCAGGTACTTCAGTTGCTTCAGGGTCACGGTGGTTCCATGCAGATGACCTTGTCTCCGTGGGATTCTAAAGCCAATGGCAAAATCAAGCACGTCCCGCTAATATCGTAATGCCGTACCACCGACAGGCACGCGCCTTGCCCGCAGCAACCCGGCATCTTCCGGTGCCACCCGCGCATCATGCAGCATCTCCCGCTCTTTGCCCGGCTTGACGGTCGCAAATGCCTGGTTGTGGGCGGCGGCGACGTGGGCGCCCGCAAGGTGCGGCTGCTGCTGGCCGCGGGCGCGGAGGTGACCGTGGCGAGCACGACGCTGACGGCCGAGCTGCTTGAGCTGCTGGACGACGGCAGGATTCGCCACGTCCAAAGAGCGTTCCGTGCCGACGGCGGCCCCTTCGGAGCCGGGGACGTGAACCACTACTGGCTCATCATCGCGGCGACCTCCGACCGGGAGCTGAACGCGGCGGTGGCCCGGGCCGCCGAATCCGCCCATCGGTTCTGCAACGTGGTGGACGATCCGGACCTGGGCAACTTCATCATGCCGGCGATCGTGGATCGTGCGCCGGTGACCGTGGCCATTTCCACCGGCGGCACGTCGCCGGTGCTGGCGCGCTGGCTGAAGGGCCGTATCGAGTCGATGCTTCCCACGGGCATCGGGGCTCTCGCGCGACTTGCGGGACGCTGGCGGACGCGGGTCCGCGACGGCATCGGCGATCTCCACCAGCGCCGCCGATTCTGGGAGCGGGTGCTTGAAAGCCGGGTGCCGGAGTCCGTCTACGCGGGCCGCGAGGCCGAGGCCGAAGCGGCGCTGGACCGGTTGCTGGCGGAGTGGCATTCGAACAACCCCGACAAGGCCGGGGAGGCCTGGCTGGTGGGCGCCGGGCCGGGCCGTGCAGACCTGATTACGCTGCGCGGCCGCCAGTTGCTCAGTCAGGCCGAGGTCGTGCTCTACGACCGCCTGGTGGGTCCGGAAGTGCTCGAGTTCGCCCGCCGCGACGCCGAGCTGATCTCGGTGGCCAAGCGCCCGCGCAAACCGTCCATCAAGCAGCCCGACATCAACGCGTTGCTGATCAAGCACGTGCGCGCGGGCAAGCGCGTGTGCCGCCTCAAGGGCGGCGACCCGATGATTTTCGGACGCGGCGGAGAGGAAGTCGAGGCGCTCGTCGAGGCCGGGTTGCCGTTCCAGGTGGTTCCCGGAGTCTCCGCCGCCCAGGGCTGCGCCTGCTACGCGGGCATCCCGCTGACGCTCCGGGGCGCCGCCCAGTCCGTTGTTCTCACAACGGGCCACACCGAGCGCGGCATCGCCGAAGTGTCGGAGTTCTCGCCCGGGCAGACGCTCGTGCTGTACATGGGGGTTGCGAAATACCGGATCCTGGCCGAGCGCCTGATCCAGCGGGGATACAATCGGCACACGCCGGTGGCCGTGGTGGAACGCGGCACGGCGGACGATCAACGGGTGATCTGCACGATCCTCGAACAACTGGGTGATGCGTCGGAGGCGCACGCGATCGAATCGCCGGCGCTGCTGTTCGTGGGCGAGACCAGTTACTTTGCCCGGGACCACGGTTGGTTCGCCCCGGACCGGCTCATGGTCTATCCCTGAACCAATTGGTCCCTGAATTCATCCATTCCCGATCACGGAGACTTGCATGCTGACATTCGCCATAGCCGTTGCGCTGGCGCTGGTAGGTTCCTTCCTTTGCTCGATCATGGAGTCCGTGCTGCTGTCCATCGGCAACGCCGATGTGGAAGCCCTAGTCAAGAGCGGCAAGCGCTCGGGTACTCTCCTGAAGCGCTTCAAGCGGGGGATCGACGTTCCCATCGCGGCGATTTTGATCGTCAACACGGTGGCGCATACCGTGGGAGCGGCCGTCGCCGGCGCAAGCTACGAGAACGTGTTTGCGGCGGAAACGCTCTGGGTCTTCACAGTGGTCTTCACCGTATCCGTGCTGCTGCTGACCGAGATCATTCCCAAGACCCTTGGAGTGACCTACTCGAGGGAATTGGCGCCCCCCGTTGCCTGGGGCATCCAGTTTCTGAGCGTGTCGCTCCGCCCGCTGGTGGCGTTGAGCGAAATGATTTCCAGATCCCTGCGCCCTGACAAGAAACGCCTGAGCACTTCCGCCGAGGAAATCCGGCTGTTGGCGGGACTGGCCCGCAGCGAGGGCGCCTTCGGTCCCCGAATGGCGAACATGATCGTCGGCGCCACGCGGTTGACCCAGCTATGCGCCCACGACGCCATGGTGCCCCGGCAGAACGTGCGGTTCATCTCCGCGGAACGCTCCTGGGCCGAAAACCTCGAAACCATTCGCGAATCCGGACACAGCCGGCTGCCTTTCTCTCCCACGGACGAACTCGATCACGTCACCGGCGTCGTCCTTGTCAAGGAACTGTTCTTCCATATGCAGGCGCGTCCGGGTGCGGACATCGACTGGAGCGAACTGGTGCGCCAACCGCTGACCATTCCCGAGAGCCGCTCCCTGGACAGCCTGCTGCGCGCCTTTCAGGAGTCCAGGAGACACATGGCCGTCGTGGTGGACGAGTACGGAGGCGTCGAGGGCATCGTCACGCTGGAGGACATCCTCGAGGAGATCGTCGGCGAAATCGAGGATGAAAGCGACCACTCCTCCGAGGAATTGTGGGCGCAGGCCGACGGGGCCGTGGTGGTGGTCGCGTCCATCGAGATGCGGAAGGTCGGCGAGCACCTGGGATTCGAATGGGAGCCGGATGCCGATATCACCAGCCCCGGAGGGCTGATCACGGAGCAACTTGGCCGCATTCCGGTCCGCGGCGACGTAGTCAACTGGAAGGGTTATCGCCTGGAGGTACTCTCCGCCAGCGAAAAACGCGCGGAGCGAATCCGTATCACACCGGAAGACGATCTGCCTGCCGCCCGTGAAGGCAAGGCAGGATGACGATCGTTACGCTTGATTTACTCATCGCCCGCTGGCCGGTGTCTCATTCTGTGGCAAGCGGCCGACGGCTCACGAATCAGAACGACACCGAGGCCCTGGCATAGAGCAACCGTCCGCGGGGGTCGTGCACCTTGGAGTCGAAACCGCCGTTGGTGGCCACGGTCGGCGGATCCTCTCCGCTCAGGTTCAAGCCGCCGAACGAGAGCGTCACACCGCCGAACCGGTCCAGCGAGATATTGTATTGCGCGTCCACAGTCGCGTGGCTTCCGATGGGCCGAAGCGCGCCGGGCTGGCCGTCATCCAGGTACGAGTCGATGTGATTGACGTAGATATTGACCCCGTGAATGTCGCGCTGCCAGTTCAGGAACAGGTTGGCGCGCATCTCGGGTACCGACGTCGCGAAATTCGCAAAGTTGCGCTTGCCGGCGCCATCGATCACACCGGCCTGGGGATCCACCAGGTCGTAACTTGAAACCGCCGTGGCCTGCGCCCCTACCCTGAACGTCCCGGCCGGGGCGTCCACAGTCCAAGCGATCGAGAAATCGAAACCGTCCGTGCTCAGAGAGGAGGCGTTATCGTAAAACGAGTTGACCCGTACCAGGCCACCGGTCGGTCCCCGCTCGATCTGCAGCGCAGCCGCCGCATCTCCCGCGGCCGCCGAATCCAGCAGCGCCTGGGGATTCTGCTGGATGATCACGTCGGTGTAGTCGAACGACCAGTAGTCCAGGCCCAGTTCCAGGGCATTGGCGGGCGACCACGTGAAGCCGATGTTGGCCACGTCAGCCGTTTCCGGCCGGAGCGTCTTGCCCGAAAGATTGGGCTGCGTACGGACCGGGAGAAACTGGGTGGAGTCGGGGAACAGCGGATCGGTCAGTTCCTCCAGTGTGGTCTGGGTTCCGAACGCCTGGAACATGGACGGCGCGCGGAACGACGTCCCCACCGATGCCCGCACCGCGAAGGACTCGCTCGGCCTCCACAACGCGGTCACCTTGGGATCCGTGGAACTCAGCCCGTCGCCGTAGTCCTCGACCCGGGCCGCGAGCTGCAGGTCCAGCGAGTCGGCGACCGGCAGCAGCAATTCCGCGAAGGCGGCCGTCACCGACCGGCTGCTCGCGAAGTCCGGGTTGCCGACCACGAACATGAAGCCGTCGCGGTTCGCGATTTCGCTGTAATCCGAATGGGATTCCTCGTCGCGGACCTGGACGCCGACGGCCACTCCCGCCGGACCGCCGGGAAGCTGGCCGAAGTCCCCTGTGATGACTCCGTCGAGCGTCGTCAGGCGGGTATTGGCGTCGATGTCGAACGGACCTTGAAGGTAGTCGATCAGTTCCGGCGAGTTGACGGTTCCCGTACCGGTCAGCGCACTGCCCCAAGGGTTGAGAAACACGCAGCCGCCCACTCCCGGCGTGCCGGTGGCCGGATCGCACTCCGGTCCGCCCAACCCCACCAGGGCGCCGCGCAACCGATCCGTAACCGTATCCTTCGCCGTGACGAAGAACGCATTCCTGCTGCGCTGGAAGCCGACGTCCCAGCCCCAGTCGCCGTTGATGTCGCCGGTGAGGCTGGCGGCGACCCGCCACGTGGTGGAATCGTGGGTCGTCAGGCTGGCCGTGCCCCCGCCGCCGATGACCCGGCCGATCCACAGCACGTCGGTCCCGTAGGGATTGTCCGGGTGATTGACCGAAATCGGCGTGCGTTCGGTCTTCGGGAAAGACGGCGAGTTGAATCGGACCGCCTCGTTGTCCGTCAGGTGCAGTTCCAGACGGCCCTGCATCCGGTCGCTGAAGTCGTGATTCAGTTCCACGTAGGCGGAGACGCGCTCCTCTTCCGGGACCAGGCTGAAGAACGAGCCGAAGTCGAACTGGCAAAGCCCGATGCCGATGTCGCCGCCGGGACTCGGAACCGATTGGGCAAGCCCCGGAATCACTGTCGGATCCTGGGCCGCGATGGTGCTGCAGTCCGGGTCGGCGAACAGCGGCGTTGCCGCGCCGGGTACCGGCGGCAGCCCCAGGGTGGGTTCCACCAGGTCGGCCACGCCATTGAAATTGGTGTCGAAGGCCGCCGTCCACACCGGCGCATAGGCCGGATTGCCCGGCACCGAAGTGACCAGATAGCTGCCGGGGCTGCCCACCGCGCTCAGGTCGTCGGCGATCGAGGACAGCCGCTTGTCCGCCGTGCTCAGCGGCTTGCGGTCCAGCGCGCTGAACGCAAGCAGTACGTGGGTGCTTTCGGTGCCTCCGCCATACAGCACGCTGAACTGCTGGTCGTCCTGCGGAAACCCGTCGATGGTCTGGAAATCAAGCTGCAGTTCGAGACCCTCGAAGTCGCTGCGGGTGATGAAGTTGACGACGCCCGCCACCGCGTCGGAACCGTAGAGCGCCGTGGCGCCGTCTCTAAGCGTTTCGATGCGGTCCATGGCGATCATGGGCGGCAATGCCGAAGTGTCGACAAAGTTGTGTCCGCGATTGGTGGCGATGGCGCTGTGCACCTGGCGGCGCGAATTGAGCATCACCAGCGTGGAGTTGACGCCCAGGCCACGCAGGTTGATGTTCGTCGTGCCGGTGCTCGCATTCTGCGTGAACGCATCCGGATTGTTCTGCGAACCCGTGTTGATGGTCATCCGCTCGATGATGTCGCTGATCTCGTTGACGCCCAGGGCGGCGATGTCTTCGGAGCCGATGGTGGTCAGCGGCGAGGGTGAGTCGAACTGCGATTCCCTGCGGATGTAGGAGCCGGTGACGACGATCTCCTCGATGGCCTCCTGGGCGGCAGGCGGCGGCTGTTGCGGCAGACCCGCCGACGGCACTGCGGCCGCGAAGCCGGCAAGCAGGCTCCTCCAGGCCCATTGAGCTCTCAATGTCCGTATTCCGCCGTGGACGTCCCGGGCGCTCACTGTACGATCTCCGGTTTGCCGATGGGAATTATGGTTCCGCCGCTCGCCGCGAACGTGACCGTCTGGATCTGCATTTCCACCGTCACCTCAAGATCCACCGGGTTCAGGATGGAGCTGTGCACTCCCCGATTGAAACGCACGATTCCGCGCACGCCCGAAGGGTCCACCGTCGTGCCGGTTACGTCCGCCAATCCCATGATCCCGGCCACGTTGTCCACCAACGAAACCGGTACGGAGGTATCCTCCCGCACTCCGATCAGGTGAATGGGGTGGTTGGCCGCCGCGGCGGCAGCGTAGTTCAGCGGATCGACGGGATCCAGTACCGTTTGCAGGTCTCGTACGAAGTTGTGGAAACCGACCGTGCCGAATGGAAGCCCTGCCGCCTCCACGGCCGCCCGGATGGGCCGTCCGAACGTGATCGCCATGGGGTCCACGAGGAATTCCGAGTACGGTCCGCCGGCGCTGGAAAGCGTGGCCGTCGAGAACTCCGTGTTCAGGCCCACGAAGGGCGTGCCGAAAATGGCGCCCAGGGAGACACCGAGGAAATGGATGCGGTTGCCGTCGAGATCGGGCACGCCGTTGCTGTCGAGGTCCATCGCCGGGACCGTGCGGATCAGGTGGAACAGATCCGCCACGGCCTGCCGTGCATGATCCCGGGCATTGAGCGGATTCGCCACGTTGAAGATCTGCCAGCCGTCGTCGATCTGCCCGTCCGGGACAAGGCTGCCCAGCGATCCGACATTGTCCAGGTGGAAATGGCGCTCGTTGTTGCCGAAGGGACTGCCGGGGCCCTGGTAGAAGGGGTTGCCGGTATCGGTGACGCCGTGCAGCGGCAGATCGATGGCCACCATCCCGAATCCGGCCGCGGCAAAGGCGTCGGCGATGGCGACCAGGGTCGTGCGGTTGCTGGTGACGCCGTGCTGGTACAGCACGACCGGCCACCCGGCGTCCGGGGCGCTGCCACGGCTGGGGAGTGAGGCGACAACCGGGATGCGCAGCAATCCGCCGCGGGGCAACGGATGAGGATTGGCAGCGGTGGGTGGCATCAGTTCCGAGTTCACCCAGAAGCTGCCCAGTACGTCGCCCGGATCGCCGTAGTAGGGAACCTGCATCCAGCCGGTGTAGAGGGCCGCCGCGCCGGGAAGGCCCACGCCGAGATCGGCTGTAGTGATCCCCATGGGCACGATCTGGTGAGGCATGGCCGTGGCGCCGGCCTGGACGGCATCCAGCACGTCGGAGACCGACTGCGTTGTGGCGCTCCAGGCCACTGCCACGGAATCGCCGGGGATCCCGAGCAGCCCCGCCGCGGCGTCGATCAGCGGAGTGATCGCGGGGAACAGCGGGTCCAGTTCCGGCGTACCGGGGACGCTGTCAAGCCCGGCCAAGTGCGCGTTCCGCACCGCGCCGAAGGCCTGATCCGGCCCCGCCGCGACCCCGTGCACGCTCCTGATCCCGCTGGTGAGCACGAAAACATGGGTCGTTTTCGGTGCAAGAGGCTGAAGCGGCGTGATTTCGAGCACCGAATCGTTCGTACCGGTGGCTCCGCTCAAACCCACCGAATAGTGCACACCGGGAACGAGGGGCACACCGCGGGTCGCGTCGAGGACAAAGACCGTTTCCGTGCCCGTGGGCGCCAGCGGATTGAACGGGATCAGGGTGTCCGGATCGATGGGCGCGTTGAAGGGCGCCGTGATCGCCGCCACCGTGGAGAATCCGTCCAGGGTGTTGACCGCTGCGGCCAGCGGCGACGTGATCCTGACCGGTACGGCCAGCGTACGGCCCGCGCCCGCGGCGACCGGATTGTAGATGTCGTTGGGATAGGGAACGACATCGTAGGGCGGCGGTGCGTACAGCGCCGCAAAGCCCTCACCCGAAGGCTGTGCCGGAGCGAAGTCGACCGCTTCGGGACCCGTGGATGTACCGCTCTCGCACCCCCCGAGAATCAGGGTCGCAAGTAGCAGTATCGGTGCCGGGTTGAAGCGTTGCATTGCGGGTCTCATGGCAAGGTTCAACCTATCCCGCCCACATCGCCCATGTCAAAGCCCGAAACTCGGCGTAACGCCTGCAAATCCAACCACCCCGCCACGGAAACGGCCGATTCGTTCGCGTGGCTGTCCGATTCGGTGCCGGAGCGAGGCCCGGCCCCATCGCCTATCCCGGCTGCGGAACGATCCGGATATAGGGCTTGGGGGCTTCCCAGCCGTCCGGGAACCGCTCCTGCGCTTCCTCGTTGGAAACCGCGGGCAGGATGATGACGTCGTCGCCATCCTGCCAGTTGACGGGTGTCGCCACCTTATGCGAGGCGGTGAGCTGAATCGAATCCAGCAGCCTCAACACCTCGTCGAAATTGCGGCCCGTGCTCATGGGATAGGTGAGCATCGCCTTGATGTTCTTGTCCGGGCCGATCACGAAAACGGAACGCACCGTGGAATTGTCCATCGCGGTGCGGTCCTTCGCCGCACCGCTGGCGTTCGGATGCAGCATGTCGTAAGTCTTCGCGATCTCCAGGCTGCTGCCGTCGATGAGCGGGTAGTTCACCGCATGGCCCTGGGTTTCCTCGATATCCTTCGACCACGCCACGTGATCATCCACCGAATCCACGCTCAAGCCGATGATCTTGCAGTTTCGCTGCGCGAAATCCGCGCTGAGGCCCGCCATGTAGCCGAGTTCCGTGGTGCAGACCGGAGTGAAGTCCTTCGGGTGGGAAAAGAGAATTGCCCAACCGTCGCCGATCCACTCGTGGAAATTGATAGTCCCCTGGGTGGTCTCCGCCGTAAAGTCGGGCGCCTGCTCGCCGATATGTAATGACATGATGTTGAACCTCGCAAGGTTTACCTGAAGTTCCAGTTGTCTGGGGCCGGATATTCTCCGCCGAACTCCCCGAACAGTCCAGCAAATACCGGCTATATCGGCATGAATTCCGGCCATAAGCGGCGGTTTTCGGCACAAACGGCGCTTCGCAGACCGGCGCACTTCGTGCACAATCGGACGGCGAGTCAACAAGGCTCGCCAGACGCCCAGCGTCAGTCGTTCCGGGTGAATCATTCAGCTTGACTTGTCGCAACAGACTGGGTATTACTATTTCCGCTTTTGGTAATACAGCAGTTCGGGGGTTGGCCGATGAACATCATGTCTCTCAAGATTCCCGATGCGCTCGCCGTCCGACTCGTCGAGGCGGCAAGTCAGCGAGGCACGAGCAAGTCGGCGCTGGTCCGCGAAGCCATCCGTGCGTTCCTGCGAGCGGACGAAGCCGCCGGGTCAGGCCCAATCCTTTCTTCCGTGGCGGATCTGGCGGGTGCCTTTCCCGGTCCTGCCGATTTGTCCGTCAACAAGGCATACCTGGAAGGTTTGGGTGAGTGAGCCGGAGCGTCATCCTCGATACGGGGCCGTTGATCGCACTGCTGAACCCCCGCGACCGGCATCACGGTTGGGCACGCGCCAACTGGGAACAAATGCAATCTCCGCTGCTCACCTGCGAAGCAGTGGTTACGGAAGCGTGTTATCTGGCCCGGCGCCTCGGCACCGAAGCGCCGGAAGCCGTGCTCGAGTTCCTGCAACGAGGCGTGGTGGACCTGTCTTTCCGCCTCGCCGATGAAACGGCGGCTGTTGCCGGGCTACTGCGAAAGTACCGGAACATTCCCATGTCTCTTGCCGACGGCTGTATCGTTCGGATGTCGGAACAGCACACGGGGAGCGTCGTGTTCACGCTGGATACCGACTTTGCGATCTACCGCAAGGATGGCCGTTACCGCATTCCCGTTCTGTCACCGAAGAGTTGACGGTACAGGGGTCGCCACGCCTCTCACCGGATTCGACGCGCCCCCCGCCAGACGCCCAGCGCCAGCAGCAGCCAGCCGGCCATCATGGCGAGGCCGCCCAGCGGCGCCAGCGCGCCGACCGCTGCGGGAGCGCCGAACGTCGTGGCATAGATGCTGCCGCTGAAGCCGGCGACGCCGGCCAGCAGAACCCATCCCGACCACGCAATCAGGCGGGAATCGGGGAAGCGGTCCGCCAGGATGCCGGCCACGATGATCCCCATCCCGTGATAGAACTGGTAGTCGACGGCGACTTCGTAGGCGCTCCACCGCGCCGCGTCGACGACGCCCTGCACGCCGTGGGTGCCGTAGGCTCCAAGGGCCGTGGCCGCGAACAGGACCAGGCCCCCAATGACAATCAGGATGTGCCGTTCCGGGCTAAACATGTGCGTCAACCGGTACGCCTTGTTGAAGCGCCGATGTTGTTGCCACTGCACATTTCATACTTGCCGACCATGATAGCTCGTTGAATACCGGCTCAGTGAAAACGGGTATTTCGGCCTGATCAATACTTGAATATTGCCATCATTTATTGCCCATGAAGAAGATTGCCAGAAATCTCCGGTAATCGCCGCCGGCGTCGGTATCTCAGAGTCTATTCTGCGTGCACCGTGACCGGCAGGCGGTCGAGCCCGTACAGGGTGTTGTTGAGCCGCCGCTCCGGTGCGCCGGCAAGCGAAACGGATGTAATCCTCTTCACCAGCGCAGTCAACAGGATTTCGGCTTCCAACCGCGCCACCATCTGCCCCACGCACATATGGATTCCGTAACCGAAACCCACGTGGCCGACCGCCCGGCGGCGAATGTCGAACCGTTCCGGATCGTCCCACTCCCGGGGATCCCGGTTGGCGGCCGCCAGAAACAGCAGCACTTTCTCGTCGGAAGGGATCCTGACGCCGGCCACGTCGGCCTCTCGTGTCGTCGTCCGGAAAAACGTCTGCACCGGTGACATGAACCGGATCACTTCTTCGAACGCCTGCCGCGCCAACCTGACATCCTTCCTGAGTGCCTGCCATTGATCCGGGTTGGTTGCAAAGCAGTGCATGGCAGCGCCGAGACCGGCAATGGTCGTGTCGAGGCCAGCCGTCAGCAGTGATCGAACCAGTAATCCGGCCTCCTCTTCGCTCACTCGCCCTGCGTCGGCCTCAGCGTAGACCTTCGCGCCGAAGCCGTCCGCGCTCAGCGCTTCGCGGCGGCACTGTTCCGTGATCCAACCGATCACTTGCCTGGCATTCGCGAACGATTCTTCGAACAGTTCGTTGCGGGGGCCGAACGCATTGAACGCCATGGCGCCGTAAGGCAGCAGGTTTTCCCGGCCCTCCTCGACCACACCAACGGCATCGGGAAAGACGCTCAACGGGTACGCTTCGGCCAGATCCTTCACGGCATCGAAATGCCCCCGCGCAGCCAGATCGTCGGCCAACCGTTCCGCCCTCCGGGTAAACATCCCGCGAAGCCTCTCCAGGGCAGGACGCGAAAGCACCTTTACCAGCACACCATGGGTGCGCGTGTGCAGGGGCGGATCGGCTTCGAGAATAATGCTTGGCGGACGCCAGGGTTTCTCTTTCCTGAAGTCGGACAACCCGCCGCCGCGATTCGAACAGAACGTGCGCCAATCCTCAAGCGCGCTCTTTACTTCCCTGTGCCGAGCCATGGCCCAGATGCCGTAGCGGCGCAGCCGCACGACCGGACCTGCATCGCGCAACCGGGGATGGAAGCGATACGGATCGCTCAGAAACTCCGTTGAAAACGGATCCAGATCAAGAACCGGATAGCCGTTACCGGAACCGTCTGAAGGGCAATTCATGCTGCGGGCGGACGCTATTCCTCCGGCACCGGCATCTTCGACGTTGCCAGTTACCATTGCTGACGCGCGCCGTCTTCACACGGTGCCGTCGTCAACAGGCCGTCAGCGGCAACAGGGCAGCGTTCAACGGCAGGCATCAGGACAATGAAAAAAACGGCAAACAAACGTCGGATCAATGATTGCATGAGTTTTTCCTCTATGTCTTTCCCTCAATCCTGCTTATTGTGAAGCCGCGAGACAACCGGCGGAAATTTCGGCTGCGGCGCGCGACCGATTGAATCGGCCGAAGCAGCGGGGGAACGTCAGTCGAACTGGACGTCAATCAGGCTTATGTTGCCCGCGCCTTCGGTGACTCGCACGACAACATGAACATCGGCTTCGCCGGAGAACGGTGTCAGGGCAATCCGTTGCTGCAGGTATTGCCGGCGAACGTCCCGATTGAAACTTGCACTCGCGTCCCCGAGCAACGGTCCGTCGGCGCTGTCGCGACGGATCTCGAGTGTCCACGTACTCTCACCTCCGAAGGTGAAATGGCCGACAGCGGCGCTTTCGATTTCGGTCAGATCGAAGCGCCCGATGTGCAGCGAGGCCGGCTCGGGACCATTGCCGTTTTCATCAACCGTCCCCGACGTGCTGAGCAGCCGGATGCCCTCGGCGTCCCAAGCGGTAAAGGGTTCGGGCGGTTCCCGGCCGACCCAGCCATCGCCAAGCAGAATTCGTGCAGGAATGAGCCGGAGCTCGGCGCTTGCCGTAATCGGTGGCGCCACATCGGTTCCCTGGTCCTCGTAGTCCGCGCGCACTACGTACGCACCCCTCGGTATGGACCCGAGGTAATCATGTTGCTCGATGGTCTGCAGATGCGCATCGAGGTGCAAGTCGTCATCGACGGGCAAACCCTCGTCGCGGAACGCGAGGCTGAGTATGAAATTGGCGATCGTGCGTGCGTCCTTCTCTGCGATATGCGTGTGAGGCACCATCGGGACCTCGCCCCAGACGCCAACCCCGCCCTCAAGCGTCTTTTCGGTAAGGTATCGGACGGCATTGTCGCTGTTCAGGTAGCGAACGGCGACATCGCGGTAGGAGGGACCGACCAGCGACGTCTCGACCTGGTGGCAGGCCATGCAGCCGTTTTCCTCGGCCAGCAATTCGCCGCGTGATGCCATGGTGCCGTGGGGCAGTGACGTGGACGAGAACTCCATGGTGACGGCGACGCGCCCGTCATCGATCGTGCCGTCCGAGAGACTGCCGTCTTCCGCGTCGATGACCTCAACACGGTAGTCCAGCGCACGCGGTTCCGACCAGAAAAAGGATCGATTTCCCGCAACGGCGATTTCCACTTCCGGAGGCGCGTTACCGACGACGATCGGCGCACTCTCCCGGGCGCGGGCGCCATTCTCGTCGGTGGCCACGAGAACAAGCTCGTGCTGACCGGTTTCGGGAATCTGCAGAGAGACCGTCTCCCCGGAGCCCGCGACGTTCGTATTCAATCGCCATTCGTAGGTCAGCGCATCGCCGTCCGGATCGCTGCTCGATGCCGCGGTGGCAGCAACATTCAGCGGCGCGGTGCCCCGTGACGACGACAGCTCGATTACCGGAACGGGCGGGCGGTTGCCCGGACCCACGTAACGCAGTCGTGACAATCCGGCTTCGGGATTGCCGGCGAACCAGCCCCGCCCGTACTCCAGGATGTACAGGCTGCCGTCATCGCCGAAGGCCAGGTCGAGAATGCCCGAGAACTCTTCATCGGGCATGAACGGGGCGATCTGGCGCACACCGCCGCCGGCATCGAAGTCCACGACCTTGATCCAGTCGCGCATGAAATCCGAGATGAACAGACGCCCCTCGAAATACGCCGGAAACGGCTGGGAATCGCTTTCATTTTCAGGCTGGCGATAGACGCCTGCCACCAGGGCGTTGCGCCCGCCCTGCCCCAGTTCCGGAAAGCGCTCCGAGGGGGCGTACGGATACCAGATCAAAGCCGCATGCGCGGGCGGCAGCATTCGCGCGCCGGTATTGCGCGGGGAATCGTTGACCGGCGCCCCGGGATCGAACAGTTCTCCCGTCGTCCCGCTGGCGAAGTCGTGATCGCCGTATGCCCCGTTGTCGCCGATGAACAGCGGCCATCCGAAATTGCCGGGGCCGGTGATCCGGTTGACTTCATCGTAGCCGCGGGAGCCGCGAAGCTCGTCCGGCTCGCCGGCATCGGGACCGATGTCGCCGTAGAACAGGTGCCCGGTCACAGGGTCGATGGCGATCGTGTAGGGATTGCGAAGGCCCATGGCGTAGATTTCCGGCCGGCCTTCGGCCGGATCGTCGAACAGGTTGCCGGCCGGTACGGTGTAGCCGCCATCGGGCAGCGGTTCGATTCTCAGGATCTTTCCGCGCAGGTCGTTGGTGTTGCCGGCCGATCGCAGCGCATCGAAGTGCGTGCGGTCCTCGCGGCGGTCGATGGGACCGTATCCCCGGCTCTGGAACGGAACCGTGTTGTCTCCGGTGGCGATGAAGAGCGCCCCGCCCGCGTCGAATTCGATGTTGCCGCCGGTGTGGCAGCAGGTCTGATCGACGGGAAACTCCAGTACGAGAACCTCGGAATCGACGTCGATACCGGTTTCCCCGTAAACGAATCTCGATACCCTCTGATAGAGTTGGTTTTCCCGAAGCCGGTTGTACATCAGGTAAATCCAGCGATTGGCGGCAAAGTCCGGGTCCGCAGCCACACCGATCAGGCCGAACTCATCGTCCCAGTCGAAGTAAATGTCGATGCGCCCGACTTCCTGCGCACCGCCTTCGGCCGCAACCTGCAGAACGGTGCCCGCCCGCTGGACGATCAACGCCGACCCATCCGGCAACAGGTCGAACGCAACCGGCTCGTCGAGCCCATCAACGAGCCTGTCGCGTACAAACCGGTCGTGCTCGGGCCTCGCCCGCGTATAGTCCCTTGCCCGGCGTTCGCCAACGGCATAGGCCAGGCCGCCCGACAAGTGCTGGCGGAAGAGCGGGTCTGAAAATGCCGCGTCGGTGTGACCCAGCGCCGTATAGAACGATCGGCCCCCATCGTACTCGTGGTACCAGCTCATCGGGTGATAATCGCCGTGCGCACCGCCTTCGTAACTCTGTTCGTCAATCGTCAACACATCGGTACGGAATTCGTACAGGTCCCGGAAGTCGTACCACTCGTCCGTGCGGAGAAACGCCTCGGGCAGGCTTGATGTCGAAGGGTGAGCGTTGTCGATCACGTTCAGCCGCGCTTCCTGAATCGCCGGATGCCCCGCGAAAACGCCGCCGACCAGATTCCGGTACCAGTACCAGTCGCCCTGGTGTTCGGTGTCGGCTGCCGCATGCACGCCGACAAATCCTCCGCCGGACTGGATGTAGCGTTCCATCGACTCCTGTTCGGCATCGTTCAGAATATCGCCCGTCGTCGAGAGGAATACGATGGCGTCGAATGCCGCAAGATCACGGTCGTTGAAGATCGCGCTGTCTTCGCTCGCCCGGACGTCGAATCCGTACTCGGCCCCCAGTGTCTCGAACGCGCGAATGCCTGCGGGAATGGATGGGTGCCGGAACGAGCGCGTTTTCGTGAACACAAGAATGTCGGCGCCGTCGAGATTGGCGTGATCTGCGGGTGCGTTCGAGCATCCTGCCAGGCCGGCGACGGCAGCCGCAGCCAACGCCGTGCCGTACCTGCGCCATCTCGCTCGAAGGTTTTGCATGGACTCACTCCATCTCAGCGACACCATCCATTGGAACTGCAATTCTACACAGTCTTGACGGCGTCTCATATGGGGCATAGCATTGTTCCATATGAGCGTAGCCGCAACACAAATTGCCGATGTTCTGGGCGGCCGCCGAGTCCTGGGCCGCGATATCCGGAACATGCGCGAGTTGGATGCCGTCGTCCGCGAGGGTATGCCGAAAACCGCGCTGGACACGTTCATTGGCGCAATCGGGGCCTCCAGGTACGGGGAGTATGCAATTCAACTGCGAAACCGGATTGTGCCGCGTGCGACCTACAGCCGCGTCGATCGCTTCAACCTCCAGGTCAGTGAAACCACGGAGCGCATGGCTCGCCTGTACGCAATGGCGTTGGCGGTCTTTGAAGATGCGGACGCGGCAACACGCTTCCTGGCGAACCCGCATCCGGAACTGGACGATCGCACGCCGTTTGAGGTCGCATTGACCGAAACCGGCGGCCGCGAGGTCGAGGAAGTGATCGAACGCGGTCTGCATGGCCTCCCCGCCTGACCGCGCCACTCGAGTCTATCGCATTGTCGATCCCCGGTATCCCCCGTTCGACGGATCGGGGACCCATCGTTGGGGAAGCCGCTGGATCAGCCCCGGCAGGTACGTGGTGCACGCCGCCGAATCGTACGCACTCGCTGTGCTCGAGAATCTGGTGCACTGGCAGACCGGCACCGTCCCGAAGGGCCTGGTGTGCGTGGCCGCCGACATTCCCGATGACATCGAACAGGAAACGCTCGATCGATCCGAGCTGCCCAAACCCGGATCGGACAGCTACGCGCCGTTTCGGAAAATCGGCGACGACTGGTACGACCGCGCGGAAACGGCGGTGCTCCGGGTTCCGTCCGTGGTTTCCCCGGTGGAAGCGAACGTCCTCGTGAACCAGGCGCACAGGGATTTTGGCCGAATCGCCGCGCAATCCCTGGGACCCGCCCGGATCGATCCGAGGCTGCGCTGACCGGATAGCAGCAACTCACCTCCACAAGCCCTCCGCTGACCGGGAAGTGCAACCAGCAACCGGCCGGTTCGGCGGGCGCGATTGACATCGACGAGAGCGCACACTAACTGATAGGTACCTCCCTCACGTGCGCTTCAATGGCTTTGACGGCATTGGCGCCGAGAGGCAAGTTTGCTTTCTCATTCTTCCAGTGCTGATGAAACAGTTCCACGGTTTCCCTTGCCGTCTCCAGTACAAGCCTCCTGGGGACTGCGGCGCGGTTCGCCAAATGCGCCAATTCATCGTAGGAGAATTGATCGAAGCGCTTTGTGCGGCTGAAATCGAGCGCGGCGTTCGCGTCCCCGATGCAAGCGATCGTCGAAACGAAATCGTAGGCGGGCGCCAGTTGTGCCTTTCGCCTGTCCAGATATCGCATCGACCAGTTCTTCACGTGCATGTCCGCGTTTCCGATGAGCGTGTTGAAGGTCAGCCGACGGATAAATTCCGCAATGTCCCGATCGTCGCTCTCGGCCGCAATGACCTGCGCGATATTGGCGTAGTTGGCTTTTCCGTATTTGTCCCGGGAGTAGAGGCGAAAGATCTGGGCGAAGTCCTCGATGTGAACCGGGCTGCCGTCATCCAGGCGGTCGAACCTCCGGATTGCAAATACCCGGCCTGCAAGCGTATCAACCTCCAGCGGCAGATTCCGGATCGCGGAAACATCGACCAGGTCGATTGGCGGCACGTCCATGCCGATCCGGCGGGCAAGCGTCATCATCGAGTATTCGTTCTCCGGGACGCCTTCGTATTCCCGGGAGGGCAATTTGACGATCCACGACCCGCCCACGCCGTGTGCCGGAATGGTCAGTCCCTTTCTGCCCTCGACGAGCGCGGAGAATTTGAGCTGGACACCCGCGAGGGAAAATCGCAGAACTTTCCCGGCACGATCGTCGCCGAGATCATCGTCGGCCTTGTCCTTCGAGACAGGCGGCAACTCTTCGCCATCAGTTTGCCTGACCGTGATCGCGCCGGGCAGGTCCGACCCGAGCGCCCAAAGGAGGAAGAACTCGCGCTCGGGATTCACGCCGGCAAGGCCGGCCAGATAGTCGCGCATTCGGCCTTCCGGCAACAGGTTGGAGAAAAACGGCATCACCCTCGGCCCATAGGGCCGAAACTCCGTCATGAGATGACCGAACGAGTCCTTGAAACCAAGGCTCAGAACGGGCCGTTCTTCATTGGCAATGTAATCCTCGTTGAAGGCAAACAACGTCCTGTCGCCCGGCACCCGGGTCAGTGTTCCGATCGGCTCGCCGTAGAGCAGAACCTCCAGGACAGTCACGTCAGCCATGGCGATTCTCGTCCAGGCTGTAGGCCGGGCGAACCCCGGTCGTGTCGGAAGCGTGCGCCCGCGTAATCGACCTGACTGCCGGCAAATGCTTTCGCGGGACAAGGATCACTTCCAGGTCGAGAGCGCGGGCAATCTCCACGAGACTGGAAAGCCGCAGATCGACGCCACCCCGCTCGATCCTGGAAATATGGCTCTGCGGCACGCCGGCGCGCTCGCTGAGCACGCTTTGGCTCAGCTCCTTCGCGGCCCGGGCCGCCTTCAGTTCCTTGGCCATTTTTTCGGTCGAATACGTCATCGGCACTCCAAAATAAACTAGAATATTAGATATATGTAAGTGTTTTATATGTAGATATATATTGCAAAATGTGAGCCGAAGCCACCGATTATATATTAATACAGATTATACTATCTAATTTATCTAAAATAATAGATATTTAATGACTGGTGTGTGCGTTAGTTTGGCTGCGGCACCGCGTGCCAATAAACCAAGCTTGTCGCAAGCGAGTCGGCTGCGGGCTGTCGCAGTGCACGCGGGCGGCCTGATGAGCCGCCACGGTGGAGAAATGGACCCTTTATTCCATGCTGGGCCCGGTAGGACTCGAACCTATGACCAAGGGATTATGAGTCCTGCCGAATCACTCTAGAAAAGTCTCGGAACTGTACATTTTCTGAATCAAGGGATTTGGCAATCAACACTCGCGGAACGATTTTCGGGCTTTGCAACAGCCGACCGCCACGAGCGCTGCAGCCAACGCTCGTGCACCCTCAAACCCTGGTCAATGACACGCCGATCAACGCAAGGCATGAAAGTACCTCTTCGTCGGCCGGAACCGAGTCCCCGTACACCATGTCCTTGAAGTTGCCGTGAAATTCTGACCGAATTCTGCTCCAGAGATTCTCCGCATCCGCGACGATCATGGCTTCCCCCAGCGGGGGATCCAACCATGCGGCTGCACCAGGCATCGATCTTCGATCGCATTCGCCGACTTCCTCGATCAAGTCGACAAATGCTTCACTGCCTACGAATTCCCGATGTTCCCTCGAGCGCATGATCAGGACGATATCGTAGAAATGCCGGATTCGCCTCCGAAATTCCGCTATCGGATCAGCTTCATGGCTTGCGCGGACCAGGCCCATGATCTTCTCGCACAGCGTGCGCTCCACGCAAAGTACCTGAACGCGGAACCGGTCCAGTCCGTGCTGGCGAATCAGGTCGGTTTGATCAATCCCAGCAAGAAAATCATGAATCAGTGTTCCAATCGGCATCGTCACCGAGGGGTCCGGGTTGGCGAACGAGTTCAGTTCGATGAGGAGCGTGTCGGCGATTTGGCCGAGTTGTGCATTGTCCGTGGTTGTCGGAAATGAGTACGCCGTTTTTCTGAATCGTCCGTGCTTGGATTCCAGCGGGTGGCCCTGCAGATACGTCAGGTCTTGGCTGGCCACGCGTTCTATCGATCTCATCAGCGTGCGCCGCCGTGCGTCGCTCAGATCGTGGCCGCCACGGATTGTCAAGTCGATATCCTCCGAAAACCGCTCTATGACCCCGTGAGCCTTGGAAAGCGACGTGCCGCCCTTGAAGACGGCCACCTCGCGGTGATCGGACTCACTCAGTCGCTTGAGTACCCGCGTGACCCAGTAGTCCTTCTCGACGTAAATGGCGGGAATGCCGCGGTCCGCCGCCGTTGTCTGAATCAGTTCAAGGTAGATGCCAGGGGCTTCGTGCAGGTTCACTGAATGTTCCAGGCAGGCGCTTCCGGCCACTCCTCCGGAGCGATTCCCAATCTGAATCGCGTGGTCGGATTGATGGAAGCCCTGAGCGCCGGCAATACCTCTTGCGCATTGCGCGTCAGCAATAATCCCAACTGCGCCCTTGTGCCCGCGCTGTAGTAGTCGACTGCCAACTTTTGCAGCTCTTTCTGCCTGAGCGGTGCGAGCGCCATCAGGCGCTTGCCCAGCAACTTGAGTACCCGCCCCACATCGGCGCCGGAGACTTTCCTTGCATCGCGCAAGGAGTCCAGAATCTCCAGCAGCGGCACCGTTGAATCGGTGATCGGGGCCCGCCTCGATACAAGCCTTATTCGTATCGTGCCGAAATCCTTTGTCTGGGCGGCACAGTTCGTGGCGACCGTGATGGTTTTCGGGACCTGCGTTGTGAGGCCCAGGCGGTTGTAGAGCGCCGGTCCCGTGATGTACGCGCACCGCTTTCCGTTACGGTACAACTGGTCTTGCAGGCGCGCTGCATCACTGACGGGCACATGCCCGAGCACACCCTTTCGCGGCCTGTAGAAGCGCCCCTTCGACACCCGCTTCAGCCGCCCGTTCTCCACACAGCGATTGACTGCACGCACGACCGCACCGGGTGCATCCCGATACTGGGGAAACACCTCGTAGCCGAAGATCCAACCGGGTGAAATCCGGTCGAGGATCTGGTTTACGGTAGCCGCAATGCTCATGGTTTGCCTCCAGCCATCACTCTACACGTCCGACCGGTTGTGTCAAGTAAAACAATATAAAAACATGACCACAAGATCCTTGTAACCAACCCGGGTTACTGACGTCCACTCAATGAGTGCGTGACCACGCCGGATCAAAACAGTAAGGCCACCTTCGGCCGTCTCGCGCTTGAGGCAAAAGGTCTTGCTCTTTGTGGGCCCGGTAGGACTCGAACCTACGACCAAGGGATTATGAGTCCCCTGCTCTAACCAACTGAGCTACGGGCCCGCCGGGGGTGAAGATTACCACCTCAGGGAACGCTAGTGCCTGCTGTTCCAACGCGAACGCTGGCGCCCGCTTTCCCAATTTGACACCGGGGCGGTACGATCATCGCCACAGCAGGGAGGCCATGCGATGACCTACACCGCGTTTCAGATCATTACGATCCTGGTTTACTCATTCGTTCTCATTGTCGGATTGGGCGTGCTGGTCCTGGCGGTCCTGTTCGTCAAGGACGTCTTCCAGACGAAAAACGCCATCCGCAGGAACTTCCCCGTCATCGGCCGGTTCCGCGGGCTGTTCGAGCACCTCGGCGAGTTTTTCCGCCAGTATTTCTTCGCCATGGACCGCGAGGAACTGCCCTTCAACCGAGCGGAGCGGTCCTGGGTCGACCGCGCTTCCCTGGGGACGGACAACACGATCGCATTCGGCTCCACCCGGGATCTGCGGCCCGTCGGGACGGTCATTTTCGTCAACTGCGCCTATCCCGTGCTGGACCGGGATGTCGCCGGACCCGCGCAGGTCACCGTGGGGCCGTACTGCGCACAACCGTATACCACGTCATCGTTGTTCAACATATCCGGCATGAGCTACGGCGCCATTTCGCGCCCGGCCACGCTGGCGCTCTCCAACGGCGCCCGCATGGCCGGCTGCTGGCTCAACACCGGCGAAGGCGGAGTGTCGCCCCATCACCTCGCGGGAGGAGCCGACATCGTGTTCCAGATGGGCACCGCCAAGTACGGCGTCTGCGAGGTTCCCGGGACCCTCTCGGAAGACAGACTGCGGCAGGTAGCAGACCACGAGCAGGTCAGGATGTTCGAGATCAAGCTCAGCCAGGGCGCAAAACCCGGCAAGGGAGGCATTCTCCCCGGCGTCAAGGTCACCGACGAAATCGCCGCCATACGCGGAATTCCCGCCGGCCGGGACTCATTGAGCCCGAATCGCCACCTGGACGTGGACAGCGCGGCGGAGCTGCTTGACCTGATTGATCGCGTGCGCTCCATCACCGGTAAACCCACCGGATTCAAGTCGGTCATCGGCGCCTACGCGTGGCTGGACGAACTGTTCGACGAAATCCTGAAGCGCGGGATCGAGAGTGCGCCGGATTTCGTCGCCGTGGACAGCGGCGACGGCGGCACCGGCGCCGCGCCCATGCCGCTCATGGACAACGTCGGGCTGCCCATTCGCGAGAGCCTGCCCCTGATGGTCGACCGACTCGACAGGCACGGCCTGCGCGACCGAATCAGAGTCATCGCCAGCGGCAAGCTCATCACCCCGGCCGAGGCCGCCTGGGCCTACTGCGCCGGAGCCGACTTCGTGGTTTCAGCCCGGGGATTCATGTTCGCCCTGGGCTGCATCCAGGCCCTGCAGTGCAACAGAAACACCTGCCCCACCGGCATCACCACCCACAACAAGCGTCTGCAGCGCGGACTCAACCCGCAAAACAAGGCGGTCCGCGTCAACCAATACGCCCGCCAGATGAGCAGGGAAATCCAGATCATCGCCCACTCATGCGGCGTCCGCGAACCGCGCAGGCTACGCCGCCATCACTGCAGAATCGTCACCGAAACCGGCCGCTCCGTTCCGCTGGACAACCTCTACCCAAACGTCACGCCCAACAAGACCCGCGCCACGACAGGCTGACACCCAGATCACTCCACCCAAGCTTCCGAGGGCGCGCACAAACAGAGCCCGCCCGCGTCGTGGGGCGACGAGCGGGTCATGGATGGCCATTGGCGATGGCTTCGAACGTGGCCTTCCCGTATCGGAACAGGCGTGATTGAAGCCGGCATCAGTCCTCCGCGGGCGGCGTAGCGTCTTCGGCGACGTCGCCTAGCCACTGCGCGAGCGCCTTGCGGGGATCGGCGAGTTCCTCGATCGATGCGTACCAGTATGACTCCCAGTCGGCCTGGGGCAGGCCGATGAACACCATCAGGTTCAACGGATAGGCTTCGCTGTCGGTGCACCGGCGGAAGTCGTCCCTGAACAGAAACGTGGGCTTTTCCCATGCTACCGCCAGACCGAGTTCCACCATTACGCCTTCGTCCGGAGGACAGCCGTTGACGACCGCGAATACGCCGTCGGCCTCGAGCACGTCGCGCAGATTCGCTTGTCCGATCCGGTACGCCCAGCCGGGGCTCTCCCGGTCGATATCGCTGTTCGCTCGTGCGAACGGCTCCCAGACCTCGGCACCCAGGGCCTCCAGCTCAACCACGAGATCCGTCAGCGGTCCCTCGCTCTGCTGTGCGGAGAATCCGTAGGGGTTTGCGAGATAGACCGTCCTGGTGTCCGAATCGGAAGGGGTGTCCTGTGCCGTCACGGTCATGGCTTGACACAGCGCGAGGAACAGTGCCAGCGCAAGGGTGCTACTCCTCGTCATGGTTTCCTCCGTCTGTTTGTGCGCGCCCTCGGAAGCGCCACGCGCCCGTTCCGCTAGTCCTCCAGCAGGAAGCTGCGCAACCGGTCGGAGCGTGAGGGATGGCGCAGCTTGCGCAGCGCCTTGGCCTCGATCTGCCGGATGCGCTCCCGGGTGACATCGAACTGCTTGCCCACTTCCTCCAGGGTGTGGTCCGTGTTCATGTCGATGCCGAAGCGCATCCGCAGCACCTTGGCCTCGCGCGGCGTCAGTCCCGCCAGCACCGAATGGGTCGTCTCCTTCAGACCCTCGGAGGTCGCCGAGTCCACCGGCGAATGTACCGCCGTATCCTCGATGAAGTCCCCCAGGTGCGAATCCTCGTCGTCTCCGATAGGCGTCTCCATGGAAATCGGTTCCTTGGCGATCTTGAGCACCTTCCTGACCTTGTCCTCCGGCATCTCCATGCGCTCGGCGAGTTCGTCCGGCGTAGGCTCCCGGCCCATCTCCTGGAGCATCTGCCGGGAGATTCGGTTCAGCTTGTTGATGGTCTCGATCATGTGAACAGGGATGCGGATGGTGCGCGCCTGGTCGGCGATCGAGCGGGTGATTGCCTGGCGGATCCACCAGGTCGCATAGGTCGAGAACTTGTAGCCGCGCCGATACTCGAACTTGTCCACCGCTTTCATGAGGCCGATGTTGCCTTCCTGGATGAGGTCGAGGAACTGCAGTCCCCGGTTGGTGTATTTCTTGGCGATCGAAATCACCAGCCGGAGATTGGCCTCCACCATTTCCTTCTTCGCCCGGCGCGCCTGGGCCTCGCCCATGGAAATCTCGCGATTGATCTCCTTGATCTCCTTGATGGTCAGAAGACTGCCCTGCTCGACCTTGGACAGGCGTTTCTGACAGCGGACAATCTCGTCCTTGAGCCGCGAAAGCTGGGATGAGTGCTTGCGCTTGGCCCGGATGTGCTTGTCGATCCACTCGAGATTCGTCTCGTTGGTACGGAAGCTGGCGATAAAGTCCTTGCGAACCATCTTCGCATCGCGGACGCAGAAGAACATGATCTGACGTTCCTGGCTGCGAACGTTGTTGACGGTCTCCCGCAGTTGCGCAACCATGGCTTCGAAAAGCTTGGGCGCAAGCTTCAGTTCCATGAACTCCGGCGTCAGCGCCTGGATGGCCTTTTGCGCCGACGAATGCCTGATGTCGTATTTGCCCAGCGCCTTCACGTAGCGATCGAAGTGGCGCCGGACCTTCTTCATCCGCCTGGCCACTTCCTTCGGGTCCGGCCCCGTGTTTGGAGGCTTTTCGTCGTCGGATTTCGGCGCGTTGGGATCGGCGATTCCGGCATTGGGATCGATGAACCCGACGATGACATCCTGCATGCGCCCGGTTCCTTCCTCGACGCGGCCGTACAGCCCCAGGAGAAGGCCCATGGTGGGTGGAAATTGCAGCAGCGCCGCACGCACCTGGTCGAGGCCCTCCTCGATCCGCTTGGCGATGCGGATCTCACCCTCACGGTTGAGCAGTTCGACCGTGCCCATTTCCCGCATGTACATGCGCACCGGGTCCGTGGTGCGGCCGAACTCGGCGTCCACCGTCGCCAGCGCGGCGGCGGCCTCATCGGTGACGTCCTCATCGCTTGAGACTGCGGAATCGGAAAGCAGCAGGGACTCGGCATCGGGCGCCTTTTCGTACACCGTAATGCCCATGTCATTGATCATGTTGACGATATCCTCGATCTGCTCCGGATCGACAATATCGCTGGGAAGATGATCGTTGACTTCGCTGTAGGTGAGGTAGCCCTGTTCCTTACCCTTGGCGATGAGCAACTTGAGTTGGGATTGGCGGTCGTTCGTTTGGTGGGGTTGCGTTGCGGTTGATGTATTCATCCTGCCTACGATCCAATCGATGCAAACGAGTAATTTTAACGGAATCTGCGGTTATTTTCAGAACGGGAAATTGACCCGTCAGGACCCGTGGAAGTTCCCGTGCAAATTGCGCAGGGATTCCTGAATCTCCCTGATTTCGGCGCGCTCTTCGGACGACAGCGGTGACCTGGACAACAGGGCCTGGAGTCGCTTCTTCCTTTCCTCGGCAACGATCCTTTGCAGCATGTCTTGAAGTTCTACTGCGGCCGCATCCTCCGTGACCAGCGGGGCATTATCCAGAAGGCGCCCGAGAAACCGGCCCTCCCTGTCGTCGCGGAATCGTTCGATCAACTGGGCCGGCACAATTTCGGGGTTCTCACCCACGGTTTTCAGTAGCCGATCAAGTAATCTGGCGCCGGGCTGGTCGATCCCGGACAGGTCAGGTATCCCGTCCAATCTCACGACAATGGCGGGGTAATTCAGCACGTGGCCGATCGCCCAGCGAATCGGCGTTCCGCGGGAGCGGTCCACCGTTGCTTCCGCATTGTCCGATATGGTCTTGCCCCCGGCGGCCGACGGCGAGACTGCTGACTTCTCCACTTCCCGTTCGACGGCATCACGGCTCACGCCGACCGTTTCCGCAACCTGCCCGAAAAGCCGCTCCCGATAGACGCCCGCCGGCAGTCGTGAGAGCAGGGGCCCCGCCAGCGCCCCTAGGCGCGACCAACCGTCCTCACTGGAGAGATCCACCTGGGACCGCAGTTCGCCGAGCATGAATTCGGACAGGGGCACGGCGGCGTCCCTGCATTCGCGAAACGCTTCGGCGCCTCCCGAGCGTACCAGCGAGTCCGGATCCTCGCCTTCGGGCAGCAGCAGGAACTTCAGCTCCACTTGCCCGCCTGCGTGGGGCAGCGCCGTCTCCAGCGCCCGCCACGCGGCCTTGCGGCCAGCGCGGTCGCCGTCGAAGCAGAAAATGACCCGCTGGGCGATCCGGGTCAGGTAGCGGATGTGCTCGACCGTGGTGGCGGTGCCCAGGGTCGCGACGGCAGGGCCGATGCCGTGCTGCGCGAGACTCGCCACGTCCAGGTAGCCTTCCACGACGAGGATCTCGTCGGGCCGCCCTGCCCGGACCGCTCCTCGCTGCCGCGACTCGTAGAGGCCGTAGAGCGCCCGACTCTTGTGAAACACCGGCGTTTCGGGCGAATTCATGTACTTGGGTTCCCCCTCGCCCAGGAGCCGGCCGCCGAAGCCGATGACCCGGCCCCGGGGATCGCGGATGGGAAACATGATCCGGTCGCGGAACCGGTCGTATACCCGGCCCTTCTCGTTCCTGATGGCCAGTCCTGCCTCGAGAAGTTGCTCCTTCCGGCGCTCATCCGTGCCGAGTGCGCGGAGCACGGTATCCCACGAGTCGGGCGCGTATCCCATCGCGAATCGCGCCGCCGTACGGCCTTCGATGCCCCTGTCCTTGAGGTAGGCGACCGCCCTGGGATCGTTCCTGAGCGCCGCGCGGTAAATCCGGTCGGCTTCCGCCAGCAGTTGGTAGAGACTGCCGCTGTCGCGCCGGCGATCCATCGGTCCCGCCTCCCTGGGCACCTCCAGGCCGAGCATCTCGGCCAGCGCTTCCACGGCATCGACGAATTCGAGGTTCTCGTAGTTCATCAGGAAGCCGATGACGGTGCCGTGCGCGCCGCATCCGAAGCAGTGGTAGAAGCCCTTCTGGGCGCTGACCGTAAAGGAGGGTGTCTTCTCGTCGTGAAACGGGCACGGCGCCTTGTAGTCCCTGCCGGCCTTGACCAGATTGACCCGCCGCCCGATCACATCGACGATGTCGGCGCGCGCGACCAGATCGTCGATGAAGGATTGGGGAATGCGCCCGTTCATGGGTCTGCCTAGCATAACCCGAAGCGGTCCCGGAGGCGCCGTTGAGTCAGCTCAGGTTTTTCGGGCCCGATGGGCCATTCGGACCGGGCGCACGCCATGACAGCGCGCGGGGGCGGAGATCAATAGAGTTGACGGCGTCTGGCAAGCTGCCTTGCCTGGCGCTTGACATGCCGCTTGACGGCAGCGGCTTTCTTGCGCTTGCGCTCCTGCGTGGGCTTTTCGTAATACTCGCGCCGCCGTAACTCCGTCAACACCCCGGCCTTTTCGCAGGCACGCTTGAAGCGCCGCAGTGCTGCGTCGAAGTGTTCGCTCTCCTTGACCCGTACGCCTGGCATCGAGTATTCCCGTTCTCCAATTCAAGGCCCCCGGCCGGTTCCCGGCCGAAGCGTCCTCTAGACAAGACAAACAAGCCGGCAAATGCCGGCGCGTAGCGGCCAATGATAGCCCCCGATAGCACGGACTGCAAAGAATTTCTGCAACTGCCTGGGCGGTTCCTGTCACCGACAGTACACGACCTGCCGGCCCGGGGAATCAGTCCCGTTCGGCCAGCGGCACCCAGGGCTTGAGGCCTGGCCCCGTGTACTCCGCCCCGGGCCTGATGAGCTTGTTGTCCGCGCGCTGCTCGAACACGTGCGCCGACCAGCCGGTGATGCGCGAACACACGAAGATCGGCGTGAAGAGATACGTCGGAATGCCCATGAAGTGGTACACGCTGGCGGAATAGAAGTCGGCATTGGCGAACAGCTTCTTCTCCTCCCACATGACCCGCTCGATCGCTTCGGAGACGGCATAGAGCCGCTCGTCGCCGACTTCCCCGGCCAGCCGCCGGGACATGCGCTTGTTCACCGAGTTGCGCGGGTCCACCCGCGTATACACCCGATGACCGAAACCCATGATCAGCTCCTTGCGGGCCAGCATCCCGCGCACGCCCGTTTCGGCGGCCTCGGCGGAATCGAAGCGCTGGATCAGCTCCATGGCCGCCTCGTTGGCCCCGCCATGCAGCGGACCGCGCAGTGCGCCGATGGCGCCGGCGATGGCGGAGTGAAAGTCCGACAGCGTGGCGGTGATCACCCGGGCAGTGAAGGTCGAGGCGTTGAACTCGTGCTCGGCATACAGGATCAGCGAGGTGTCCAGGGTGCGCCGGTGCAGTTCGCTGGGCGGGGCGTCGTGCAGGAGATGCAGGAAGTGACCCGCCACACTGTCGTCGTCGGTGGAGGTCTCGATGCACTTGTGGTCGGTGTGAAATCGATGCCAGTACAGCAGCATGGACGGGAAGGCGCAGAGCAGGCGGTCGGCCGCGTCGCGCTGCTGCGAGAAATCCGTCTCCGGTTCCAGGTTGCCCAGCACCGAGCAGCCGGTGCGCAGCACGTCCATGGGATGGGTGTCGGCGGGGATGGATTCCAGGGCTCGTTTCAGCGCCCCGGGCAGCGAGCGTAGCGACTTGAGCTTTTCCCGGTAGGCGGAGAGTTCGCCGGCGTTGGGCAGGTGCCCGTGATGGAGCAGGTGGGCGACTTCCTCGAAGCAGGCGTTGTCGGCCAGATCGTAGATGTCGTAGCCGCGGTAGGTGAGCCCCGCGCCCTCCTTGCCCACCGTGCAAATGTCGGTCCGGCCTGCAATCACACCTGCCAGGCCGCCCGTCTTTTTCTGACTCATGCTGATTCCTGTTTCTGCCAGTCAATCATCGTGGGGATAATGTCAGCGTCGATCCGCAAACAAGGCATCCAGCTTGCGCTCGTAGTCCCGGTAATCGAGCACTTCATAGAGCTCGTCGCGAGTCTGCATCTTTCCCAGCGCCGAGGCCTGGGTGCCGTTGCGCCGCAGCGTGGTGAATGCCTCGAGCGCCGCGGCGCTCATGGCCCGGAATGCCGTCAACGGATACAGGGCGACGGCCACGCCGGCGTCGCGAAGCTCGTCTACGGTGAACATCGGCGTGCGGCCGAACTCGGTCAGATTGGCGAGCACCGGGACAGGGAGACCCGACGTGAACTGCCGGTACTCGTCGAGCGTCGTCAGCGCCTCGGCGAATACCATGTCGGCGCCGGCGTCAACGTACTGCATGGCCCGGGCCAGCGCCGCCTCCTGCCCTTCCACGGCGTGGGCGTCGGTCCTCGCCATGAGCACGAATTGCTCATCGCTGCGCGCGTCAACGGCCGCCTTGATGCGGTCGGCCATTTCCCCGGCGTCGACCAACGCCTTGCCGGGCCGATGCCCGCAGCGCTTGGTGCTCACCTGGTCCTCCAGATGGCAGCCGGCCGCGCCGGCCCGGCCGAGTTCGCGGATCGTGCGCCCGATCATGAAGGCGTCGCCCCAACCCGTATCGGCATCGGCCAGCAACGGCAGGTCGCAGGCGCCCGTGATTCGCCGCACGTCTTCGCAGACGTCCGGGAGAGTGGTCATGGCCAGGTCCGGATAGCCGAACGACGCGTTGGCGACGCCGGCGCCGGAAAGGTAGATGGCGCGAAACCCGGCCTGCTTCGCAAGCAATGCCGTATAGGCGTTGATAGTGCCCACCACCTGCAGCGGGCGTTCGGTCTCAAGCGCCTGCCGGAACCGTGAGCCGGGCGGGATTGACTGCGGGGGAACCACCGAATCCATCTCCTGTCGTACGTCGAGGGCGTATCAGTATACGCGCGGGCCGGCCATGGGCGGCTCGGGCGCCGTGGTGGCGCGCCGGCCCTGCGATGCGGCGATACCGCGCTGTGCGATTCGGCAATACCCCAAGGATCAGCCCTTGCGCCCCACCATGAGGGTATTCGGTGCGTCCCGCCAGATGCATTCCGCATCGAAGCCGGCCTGGCGCATCGCCGCGAGTTCTTCCTCCAGCGGAAAGTACGTATCTTCCTGTGCCCATTCGTCGAAGTGTTGCCAGGCGCGTTCTTCGCCGATGCCCGAGGACACCAGGTGGTCCGCCCAGAGCCGGTAGGTCCGCTCGCGCATCCCCGGTTGCGTGCTGACGGTCACATCCGCGTTGACGAATACGCCGCCCGGCCGGAGCGCCCCGAAAATCCGCCGGTGGAGCGCCAACCGGCCCTCCATGGTGGGTACGTGGTGCAGCGCCAGCGAGGCGGCCACGGCATCGCATTCGGGAAGTGGCGCGTCGAACGACGCCTCGGTAAAACTCACCCGGCTGCCGAAGCGCCGCAACCGCACACGAGCCTGGGCCAGCATTTCCGGGTCGACGTCGACAGCAACCACATGACCCACCCGGTCCTGCTCAAGAATCGCTTCGGTCAGGGCGCCCGTGCCTGCACCCAGGTCCACAACCCGCGCCGGGGAGACGTCCGCCACTTCCTCGGCGGCACGGGACAATGCCACCTCGTAACCGGGGATAAACTTTCGAATCGCCTCGTCATAGGCGTCGATCTCCAGTCGAAGATGGCTGCGCACGGAATGGCTCATCGGTTGATCGTAGCCAAAAATGGACGGCCTGCTCAATACGGGCAGGCGGCGCGCGGCACGGTTCAGGGTTAGAATTGCGGCGCGCCCGTCAGCGACGCCCAGGGTTGAAGGTGAAGATACTCGGCATCGAAACCAGTTGTGACGAAACCGGAGTTGCGGTCTACGACCCGCACGGGGGCATTCTTGCGGAGGGTCTGTACAGCCAGCTCGACCTTCATGCGCGCTTCGGCGGCGTGGTTCCGGAACTGGCATCGCGGGATCATGTCGCCAGGCTAACGCCGATGGTCCGGGACGTAATTTCCGATGCCGGCCTGGAGCTGAGCGGTCTGGACGGCATCGCCTATACCGCGGGTCCGGGGTTGGTCGGAGCACTCATGGTCGGCGGCTCGCTGGCGACGGGGCTGGCCATGGGCCTTGGAAAACCGGTCATCCCAGTTCATCACATGGAGGCGCACCTGCTGGCGGCCATGCTGGAGGACGACCCGCCGTCGTTCCCCTTCATTGCGCTGCTGGTATCCGGAGGCCACTCCCTGCTGGTCGAAACCCGCGGCCTGGGCGAATACGCCATTCTTGGCGAAACGCTCGACGACGCTGCAGGAGAGGCGTTCGACAAGGTCGCGCGACTCCTGTCCCTGCCCTATCCCGGCGGTCCTCCGCTGGCGGCTCTGGCCGAACGGGGCGACCCCGATGCGTTCCGGTTCCCCCGGCCGATGCTCCGCAAGGGCCTCAATTTCAGTTTCAGCGGCCTGAAGACCGCCGTGCGGCTGGCCCTGGAGCGGTCCGCGGGGAACGGCGGTGCACTGTCGGAACAGTTGCGCGCCGACGTGGCAGCCTCATTCCAGGCGGCCGCGGTGGAGACGCTGGTGGAGAAATGCCTGCGAGCCTGCGCCGAAACCGGCCTGGATCGACTGGTGATCGCCGGAGGTGTGGGCGCCAACGTCCGGTTGCGTCAGCAACTCAGAACCCGGGGCGAAGAACGGGGCATCACGGTGCACTACCCGAGGCAGTCGCTGTGTACCGACAACGGCGCGATGATCGCGCTGACGGGTTGGCACCGGCGGCATGAAGCAGCCGATTCGACCGCCATCGTCGCCCGGCCGCGCTGGCCGCTGGACGAGTTGCAACCGCCGCCGGCCTCTGCGCCCCGGCTCAACTGAACCATCCGATATGGACAGGATTTTTCTCCGCGAGCTCAAGGTCGAAGCCGTGATCGGCATCTGGGAGTGGGAACAGCAGATCAGGCAGACGGTCAGCATCGACCTGGAGGTGGCCACCGATGCGCGCGCCGCCGCCGCCGCGGACTCGGTGGAATCGACGTTGAACTACAGGGACGTGGCCAAGCAAGTGCAGGCCCATGTAGCGGACTCCCGGTTTCGTCTGGTGGAGTCTCTGGCGGAGTCCGTGGCACGGCTGATCGTAGAGAAGTTCGACGTGAGCTGGATCAGGGTCTGCGTGGCCAAACCGGGCGCCATCCGGGGCGCTCGGGAAGTGGGTATCGTCATCGAGCGTAACGCCGATGACTATGCCGACTGAAATCTGCGCCGGGCGTACTGCTGCGTCAACCCGATGACGCCGCATCAGCGCTACCAACCCACGCTTCGACCGCCGTCCACCGCAAGAATCTGGCCGTTGACGTACGGCGCGTCCCGCACCAGGAAGAGTACCGCCGCCGCGATATCGCGCGGCGCGCCGGGCCGCTTCAGCGGAATCTGCCGGATGATGCTCTCGCGGGTCCGCTCGGGGAGTCCGGCCTCCGGCCAGAGGATCGCTCCGGGAGAAATGCCGTTGACCCGGATGTCGGGACCCAGGTCCCTGGCCAGCGACCGGGTCAGCATGGCCAGCCCGGCCTTTGCCGCCCCGTATACCGGGTGATTCCTCAGCGGCCGCTGCCAGTGAACATCGACGATGTTGACGATCGTCCCGCCCGTCTCGCGCAGGTGCGGCAGTGCCGCCTGGGAGAGAAACAGCGGCGCCTTCAGGTTGGTGCCGATGAGATCGTGCCACTGCTCGGCCGTGATCGAACCGGGCGGCGTCGGGTAGAAGCTCGAAGCATTGTTGACCAGGACATCGAGACGTCCGCTGCGTTCAACGGCCTTCGACAGCATGCGATCGAGCCCGGCCGTCTTGCGCAAGTCGCACTGAACGGTGAGCGCCGACCCGGCTCGCTCGGCATTGAGTCTCTCGGCCAGCGCGTCGGCAGGCTCGACGCTGTTGAAGCAGTGAATGATCACACCCGCACCCGCCTCATGCAGCGCCTCGGCGATCACGGCACCGATCCGCCGGGCCGCACCGGTCACCAATGCCCAGCGGCCTTCGAGCGACTCGCCCACTTCGGTCGTCACCAAGCGTACTCCGGGAAAAGGGAAGGCGTAAGGTTACACTACAGCGCAATTTCCACCAGCCTTTTTCGCCGCACAAGAAACCTGTTTTGGATTTGGATTTTCCCCAGCCTGGCCCCGATGATTCCGCGATCAGCCGCCGGCTGACGCGACGGATCCGAACCGAGATCCAGGAGCGCGGCTGGATCGGATTCGAGCGTTTCATGGAGCGCGTACTCTACGAACCGGAACTGGGTTACTACAACAACGGCAGCGTCAAGTTCGGCCCCCGGGGCGACTTCGTCACGGCCCCCGAACTGTCCCCGGTGCTGGCCGGAGCGCTTGCCGCGCGGCTTGCCGACGTGCTGCGCCCCCTGGACGACCCGGTCGTGCTGGAAGTGGGCGCCGGTACCGGCAGACTGGCCGTGGACCTGTCACGCGCACTGCGCGCCCTCGATATCCGTGCCCGCTACCGGATACTGGATCGCAGTCCGGAACTTCGAAACCGCCAGCGGCAACGCTGCGCCGCCGCAGGTGTCGAGGCCCGTTGGCTGGACGAGTTTCCCGCCGAGCCCATTGACGGCGCAGTCATTGCCAACGAAGTGATTGACGCGTTTCCGGCGACCTGTTTCATCAAGCGGGCCGGCGAGGTACGGCCGTTGGGCGTCGGCTGGGCGGAGCAACGATTTGCATGGATGGAAGGCCCTGCCGATGCGGACCTGTCCCGGCGCATCGCATCGCTTGAGGCCCGCCTCGGACGCGGTCTGGCGGACGGCTACCGCTCCGAAGTCTCCCGCCGGCTACACTCGTGGATGCAACGCATTGCCGCCGCGCTCCATCGCGGCGCCGCGTTCATCCTGGACTACGGGTTGACCGAAGCCGAGTACTACCACCCGCAGCGAGCCCACGGAACGCTGATCTGCCACTACCGCCACCGCGCTCACGACGATCCGTTCCTTTTCCCCGGCCTGCAGGACATTAGCGCCTGGGTCAATTTCAGTGCCTGTGCCCGGGCCGCGCGCGAAGCGGGCCTCAGCGTCGCGGGATTTACCACCCAGGGCCACTTCCTGGTCGAAGCCGGCACGATGCCCGGCGCGCAAACCCGGCCGCAAGCCGCAGACCTGGCTGCCGCCCAGGCGTTGAAGACACTGATACTGCCCGGGGAAATGGGGGAGCGGTTCAAGCTCCTGGTACTGAGCCGCGGCATGGCACTGGAGCCGCCGCCCGGACGCGACTTCCGCGCGCGCCTCTGACACGCCTGTTGCATCGGTAAGCCCCCAGCGGACAGGATACTGACGTGGAAACCTTACAAGCCATCTTCCTGGCGTTGTTGCAGGGCATCGTCGAATTCCTGCCGATCTCCAGTTCCGGGCACCTGGTCCTCCTACCTGCCGTGCTGGGCTGGCAGTACCAGGGACTGGCGTTCGACATTGCCGTACACGTGGGTACGCTCGCGGCGGTGATCGTGTATTTTCGCCGCGATCTGCGGGGGATCCTTGCAGCCATGGCTGGCACCGGAGGCCCCCAGGCCCGGCTGGGCTGGTCCGTCATTATCGCGTCGGTTCCCCTTGGCATCGGCGGCCTGCTGTTTGCCGAAATGATCGAACTCAGCCTGAGATCGGCGGGCGCGATCGCTGCCGCCACCGGCGGTTTCGGACTGCTGCTATGGCTCGCCGATCACTACAAGCGCGAAAGCCTCAGCGAAACGCAACTTCGCCTGTTGCCGGTCCTGCTCATCGGATTCTGCCAGGTCCTGGCACTCATTCCGGGAACCTCGCGATCAGGAATCACCATGACCGCGGGACTGGCGCTCGGCCTCACCCGAACGGCTGCGAGCCGCTTCTCGTTCCTTCTGGCCATCCCGGCGCTGGGGATGGCGGCCGGGTGGCAGCTATGGCAATTCGCCATGAGTGCGGCGCCTGTGCCGTGGGCCACCCTGGGTGTGGCGACGGCGGTGTCGGCGGTGACCGCGTTTTCCGCCATCGCGGTATTCCTGCGGGTGATCGAGCGGATCGGCTTCTGGGCGTTCGCCGTCTACCGCGTGGCGCTGGCGATTCTGATTGTCTACCTGCTGCCGCTCGACTACGTCATCTCAGGATAGCGGCCCTCGGTTCGCCGCCCTCCGTGGTAAACCGAAGTTCGGCTTGTGCGGATGCGGAAGCCGGGTTAAGGAGCGTGATCTCGGTGGCCAATCCTCCGCCGTCGGCAATGCCCGGAAACTCGACGGACGCCTCCGACAAATCCGTCGGCACCACGTAGCCGATTTCATTCTCCACCGAATCACCGCTCAGATTCCTGGTCACGCGCCTCGCGCTCAAGCCCACGGGCACGTCACTCCAGAGGCGAATGGACCCGCGGTGCCTGCGCTTGTTGAAGATGTCGCCCAGCGAGTATGCGCGTTGTGAAAATGCGGGGAGGATCTGCTCCCAGCGTCCCGATTCGCGGCCCCGGGCATCGAACAACGTCAGACGCAACGTGGCCGGAGTCCGGCTCGGATTGGCAAACGCGACGTCCATTCGGGGGTCCCCGTGTCGCAGGATGGACGGCAACGTATCGACAGGGATCCAGGCACGTTGCGTGGGAGCTCGCGCAGGAATTTCGGTTTCGCTGACCAAGCGTTCACCCTGGCGCAGACTCAGACGGGCCAGGACGGCGGGAGTATCGCCAACGGCGGGCGTAACCACCGCGTACGCGCCTGCCGCCAGGGTGAGGCGTGATGCCAGCATCGTGACATGGGATTCACCCGGCTCCGCCCGGTATGACACGGGTCCGGCCATTCCATTTTCCGGGTCCAGAGCTCCACCGTCGCGGTCGAAAAAGGCGATCTCTCCCGCGATTGTTGAGTCTTGCGGGTTGAGCACGATGATTTCCACGCTGTAACCGCCGCCGACCAGCAACCCCGGAAGCACCACGTCGGCCGTTCCCTGCACCGCAACGCTCGAGCCCACGGACGCCAATACCAACGATTCGTCATCATCGCCGCGTGTCCGGGTCAGCAGCATGGATGCAATTGCACGCGACGCTTCGACCGTCAGTGCGCCCTCGACACCGTCGCGGGGCCAGCCAACCAGGTCCGCAAGCACCACCTGTGCGTTACCGTTCCCGGGCACCGTGGTTGCCGCCGTGTGGGTGCGGTCACCGCCGCGAAATGTGAGGCTCACCTCGACGGGGTCCTCGCCAGGGTTGCTCAACTGCAGGATGTCGCGACTGCCCTCTCGACCGTTGACATACAGTACCGCGCGCGTTCGCGGATTCGGCGCCATTACCGTGGTTTCGGCGATGAGCGTACGGCTGCGACGCTTTGCCAGAGGATCCATGGCTCGTTGCGTGCTGATGATGGTCCGCATTGCGCCCAGCGGCGCACCGCTGAGTTGCCCTCGCCAGATTTCCAGGCCATCGCGCCCCGGCAAGTCTTCGCGTCCGTTCCAGGCGTCCAGGGTGCTGTAGCTCACTGCCGTGTGCGCCGGAATCGACACCGTTCGCCCCGGTCTCGGAAAATCGAAGACCATGAGCCGGCCCCAGAACGAGTCGGTGACATAGAGCCGCTGGTGTTCCGGGTCAAACGTCAGTTCGCGCGGATCGAGCAACTGCTCCTGCTCGCCATTGCCGGGGATGCGGCTGACGAAATCCTGCTGCCCGATTACTCCGGACGCCGCCATTCCCGTTTCCAGAACTCCCGGAAGGGCGTCGAAAATCAACACCCGGTCGTTGCCCTTGTCATTGACGAACAGACGGTCGTTGGCGTCGTCGTAGGCGATCCCGCTGGCCATACGGAAGCGGCTGCGACCCGATTCCTCATTGGCCTGCACCGTATCCAGCCTGAACTCATCGGTTGCGGACCCGTCCGGCTGGCCCAGGATCACCGTCGCTGGCATGCCATTCTCCCAACGGTCGGGAGCGGCGTCGAAGCCCATCACTCGGGAGTTGTTGCCGTCGACGACGAACAATCGGTCGTGGTTGGGATCGTAGACCAGTCCGCTGGGCGTATCGAAGCCGCGGTTGTTGGCGGGCGGGCGCCCGCTCACCACGCGGTCGCCGACGGTCAGCAGGTTGGTCGTGCCGCGCGCACTTTCGCCGGGCGTAGGCTCGTTGGACTGGAAATTTTCCTGGCCCAGCACGCCGATGGCGCTCGCGCCGGTCCTTAATTCACCCGGGCGGATGTCGAATGCAAGGACGCGATGATTTATGCCGTCCGACACGAACAGGCGCCGATTTTTCGGGTCTACTTCCAGCGCCAGGGGTGTGGGCGCGGTCGACTGGATGCCCCGGCCCCATGCCACGCCGAAATTCAATCGATCCGCACCGACACCGGGATCGCCGGACGCAAAGTCGGGCTGGCCGAGCACCGCGAAGGCCTCGGCAAATGTAGTCAGGCGTTCAGGGTGCGCATCGAAAACCAGAACCCGATTGTTCCACCCATCGCCCACGAAGAGATGCTTGCCATTGACGTCGTAAGCCAGAGCCAGGGGAATCAGCATCGTGTTGGCGGCGATGTCCCGCAACTGACCGGAATGCTCGTCGGGCTGCCCGAGTATGACCCTGGCGGTGCGCTCGACGATGCGATTTTCGTGGTCGAGTTCATACATGACCACACGGTTGTTGTACTGGTCATTGACGAACAGGCGATGGTCGACAGGATCAAGCGCCACCGCCCGCGGATACACGTAACGCCCGTTGATCCGGCCGTAGGCAGCCCTGGCATCGAAGTCCGGCTCACCGTCCGGACCGTAGTGACCCAGGACATCGAAGGCCGGCATTCCCGTGCGCACGTTCTCCGGCGAGAAATCGTAGAGCAGCACGCGGTTGCCGCCGGGATAACCCGACGCCACGTAGAGCGTATTGGTTTCTTCATCCAGAAACGGGCGCGGGGAATTCTCCAGAATCGCGCTCGTGCCTCGGACCGGCGGTCCGAAATCTTCCTGGAACAGCACGGCGGTTGCATCCGGATTGTTCTGCAGACGATCCGGATGCACGTCGAACACCAGCATGCGATTGAGCACGCTTCCTTCGTTGACCAACAACCGCTGTCCGCGCACATCCAGAATCATGGCGCCCGGCGTCAATTTCCTGAGGTCGGTGCGGGGTTCGCTGGAGAAAAAGTCATCCTGCCCGAGGACGTGGACCGCACCGACAGGGGTCTGAAGATCATCTGCGCCCGCGGGGAAGACCATTACGCGCTGATTTCCCACATCAGCCACGAACAATCGCTCATTGACGTGGTCGTAGCGCACGCTGCCCGGTCGATTCAGCCGTTCCGGCCCGAGACCGGGACCGACGCCGTCAAAGTCGACCTGTCCCAGGACGAACGAGGCCGTCATACCGGTTTCCAGACTTTCCGGAGACACATCGAATACCAGAATGCGGTGATTGCCGCTGTCGGTTACGAAGAGGCGGTCCGTGGCGACGTCATGGTACAGGCTCGCCGGATTGGCGAGTCCGGCTCCCCCGCTGCGGCGCTCACGGCTCATGAAGTCGTCCTGACCGATCACCGCCATGGCGTCGGGCGTCTCGCTCAAACGGTCGGGGTGCACGTCCCAGACCATGATCCGGCTGTTGTACGGATCGGCGACGAATAAACGCTGGTGCCGCTCGTCAAGCACGGTCGCGCCCCTGGAGCCCAGACGGTTGGGACCAATGGCTCCCAGTTCCCGGGTCGTGAAATCGGGCTGTCCGAGTACGGCAAGGGCGTCGGGCCCGTTGACTATTCGCTCGGGATGAACATCAAAGATCAGGATTCTCGGATTTGCGCCCCAGGCGATGACCGCCCCGTCGGCGGAGAAAACTCGATGGTAGACGCTGTCGTAGGCGACCGCCCCGATGAGGGAACCCTCGGACCGCGTGGCAATTCCCGGCGAATTACGCCGACCATACAGGGAAGGCTCGCCAATCACATGGTCGGCGGTCCGGCTGGCCAGCGTACCGTCTTCATTCAACGGATACACGGTAAGGCGACTCCCGTGGGAGCTGACAAACAGGCGATCATGGGCGCTGTCCAGCGCCGAAACGCTGTTTCACCATTCACTGTGGGCGGTCGGCCCGCCGTTCACGACGCCACCGACGAACGTCGGGTTTTGCCAGATATCCTCGGCGCTCAGGGAGTCGCTGGCCGGGATACCGCGGATCTCGTCCGTCGCCTGGGCCGGGACATCCGGCGGTACAAGCAGAACCAGACCTGCCAGCGAGCACGCGAGTGACGATTGCTTCATGACTATTCCCCTGCAAATGTTGGTTTTCGTTTCTCAAAGAACGCCTTCACCCCTTCGGCATGATCGGCGCTGGCCCGCAGTGCGAGTTGCTCGTGCGCTTCAAGATCGAAGGTGCTGGCGCAGGCGCCTGTTGAACGAGTTCATCGCTTCGGGACGGCAGATGGTAATGACGGCGACGGGACCCCGCCGTTCAAACTCAAGAAGCGGTAGCGCCGTCAACTGTCGACAGCGGCGAGTGCCTCGTCCCGGGAAGAATGGGTGGAGATGATCTGGTCGAACCCGCTGATCTGAAAGATTTCCGCAATGGGTTCGGACAGTGAGCACAGCGCAAACTTCACCTTGCGTTTTCCCAGTGTCTTGGCAATCAGCAGAATTGCCCGCAGACCCGCGCTGCTGATATAGGAGAGATTCTCGCAGTCGATAATGACCGCGCCCTCGCAATCCCGGACCGCGGTTTGTACGGCACTCTCGAAGTCCCGCGCATTGGCGCCGTCGATGCGGCCCTCCGCCTTCGCAATCAGGGCTCCATTCCTGGTTTCGGTGCTTATCTCCATCGGCCCCGTCTTCCTTCTTTTTCTACAGTACTTTCAACTTTCGCAATGGACCCTGGCAAGCCGCATCTTAGCATGGAATACCCGGGGTCACGGTTGGCCGCGACGCCTGATCCCTGCCTGCCTGCGCCCATACTCAAACCGTCCGTGACCGCTGCAATGGCATGGTCACAGTCACTCATCCAGCGAATCCAGCGCTTCGGTCCTGGACCCGCGAATCTCTACCATCCGATCGAATCCGCTGGAAGCAAAGACCCCCGTGAGTTGATCGGACAGCGAGCACAGAACGAACGTGGTTCCCTGTTTCCAGAGGCTCTTTGCAGTAATCAGGACCGCGCGAAGCCCTGCGCTGCTGATGTAAAGCAGTTGTTCGAAATCCATGATCACCGCGCGGTCACTTTCCTCGATAGCGCTTCGCAACATTTCCTCAAACCTGGCGGCATTGGAGCCATCGATTCGTCCACCCACCCGGGCGGACAACACGTCGTCCTCGCGTTTTGTCTGTAGATTCAGTGTCTCCGATTCCAAGAGCCTCTCCACCGGGATCGATCTTCACTACGGCATGTCAAAATCATCGAAAAGCCACGCCCCGATCATGAGCCAGTCCGGTTAGCTGTCCATTTCCTCGGGCATGAGCACGAACTCCGGGTACGCTTCGATACCGAGTTCCGCCGTATCCTGCCCCAGTTCCTCGACCACCGGAGTGACGCGCGCGCCCAAGGTCCTGTCGATGATCAGCCAGGTGGCCATCGAGGTTGCAAAAACGAAAATTCCAACCGCGGCAATACCGGTCAATTGCACCAGCACATTACCGCCCGCCGCGATACAGACGGCCAGCGTGCCCCACACGCCGGCGAACAGGTGAGCGGGAACCGCACCGACCACATCGTCCACCTTGATGCGTTCCATGACGGCCAGACCGGTTACGCAGATTACGCCGCCGACCGCGCCGATCACGATGGCCCAATAGTGCGCGACGATATCCGGGCCCGCCGTAATGGCGACCAGTCCTGCAATGGCGCCATTGAGTCCGGCCAGCAGATCGATTCGCCCCAGGATCGGCCGCGATACGATGATCGCCGCCAACACGCCGGCGGCGGCGGCAAGATTGGTATTGGCCAGGATATTGCTCACGGCCACCGCGTCGACGGCGCCGCTCAGCGCCAGCTGGGACCCGCCGTTAAAGCCGAACCATCCGAGCCACAGGATGAATACGCCCAGCGTCACCGCCGGTACGTTCGAAGGCGGTGTGGACTTGACCGTGCCGTCGGCCTTGAACTTGCCCTTTCTCGGGCCAACAATGATGGCGCCGGCCAACGCGGCCCACCCTCCGGTGGAGTGGACGATGGTCGAGCCGGCGAAATCCTGGAAGCCCATCGCCGACAGCCAGCCGCCGCCCCACGTCCAGGACCCGATGATCGGGTAAATGATCGCCGTCAGCACGGCGACGAATATCAGGAAGGACCAGAGCTTGACCCGTTCCGCCAGGGTTCCGGAAACGATCGATGCCGTCGTCGCGACGAAGACCATCTGGAAGAACCAGTCCGACATGGTCGAATAGCCGTTGGCCACAACGGCTTCGGCGGCTCCCTCCTGACCCTGCAGGAGTGCGATCTCGTCGGGAGTCGTGCCGTAGAAGAGCCGCAGCGTCCCGAACCAGCCGCCCTCGGCCACATCGACGTACATCAGGTTGTAGCCGACGAGATAGAAGGTCAGTCCGGCAATGGAATACAGGCCGATGTTCTTCAGGCAGATGACCGAGGCGTTCTTGGTCCGTACCGAGCCGGACTCCAGCATGGTGAAGCCCGCGCACATCCACATGATGAGTGCGCCCCATATCAGGAAGGAAAAGGTGCTGAGGACGAATTGCGTTTCGCTGTCGACCTGAGCACTCGCTACCGATGGAAGAATGCAAGCCGACAGGACCGCGATGACTCCCCACATCCCGGTGAAGCGGCGTCGGCGACGCCTGGAAGCGGCGATGCCGCGTTGTTTCAGGTTCATTATTGGTTCTCTTGGCTGGCGATACCTGTCTTCTTGGTCAGCGTAACGATGTTTCGCCCCCCGTCACGCCGGTAATCGAAACTGTCCATCATCTGGCGCGTCAGGAAAATACCCAACCCACCGATGGGTCGATCTTCGATGGAGGCATGGGTGTCGGGATCGTCCGCACTGTCCGGAGCAAATTCGATCCCGTCGTCGGATATCTCCACGGCGAGAACGTCGCCGTCCAGCCGGATCATCAGGTCGATGCGGTGTTCCCCACCGTCCTCGTAGCCGTAGCTGATGGTATTGGTCAGGAGTTCATCCACCGAGAGATTGATGGCATAGGCGGTGGCTGGAGGTATTCCATTCGCCGAGCAGAACTCATCTATCCTGTCGGCCGCAACGGCAATTTCCCGCAGATCGTTCGCCACCGAGAACTGCAGGAGTTCACCGTTGCCGGCGTCGTCAGAAGCGCTCATACCGATTCACCGTCCACGCGACCCGCACGATCCCCGGGGCGAGTTCGGTGACGGATGCGAACTTGCCGGACAACCCGGGCCATTGGCTCCAAAGCGCACGCAGCCCTCCCTGAATCGTGACGTCCCGGCGCCGATTCGCCGCGACCTTGGCCTCCCTTATGGACGCCCATCATAGGCAGGAGTCCATGCGAATTCAACAAGGGAGCCGGGCTCGAACAGAGCGTTTACCCCGACCATGGCGGGCAGCCTGCACGTGACGTAAACAATGACTTTGACAAGTGTCACATTATGATAGGCTACGGTGCCGATCACCGGATTGCAGCGTGCAGGAAGAGACTTTGAGCCAGCCTGCCAAACGATTGAAAGCCAAGGCCGCGTTCCGCGACGGTCCCTCGACGCGGCGGCGAATCCTCAAGGCCGCGCTGAAGGCCTTTGCCCGCCACGGATTCGACGGGGTTTCGCTACGCACCATCGCTGTGGAGGCCGGAGTCAATCACCAGCTCATCGGCCACCACTTCGGATCGAAGCAGGACCTGTGGAACGCGGCACTCGACGCGCGTTATGAAGATTTCCAGGCGTTCCATCGGGCATTGAGCGTCGCAGGCGATTCTTCCGACCCGCACGAACAGTTCCGGGCCTGCGTGAAGACGATCATCGAGTTTACGCTCTCGTCCCCCGAGGTACCGTGCATCCACTACCACGAAGCCCTGATCAACCGCTCGGCCAGGCAGAACTCGGACCGCTATCGGCGGCTCCTCGAACGCCAGGTCACGCGGTACCGCACACTTATCGAACGACTCCTCGTCCAGGCGCAGGAGGCGGGCATCATGCCGCAGGTTCCCGTCGACGATCTCTGGTTCGTGTTCCAGGGCGCCGTCCTGCACCGCATCATCGTCGCCAAGGAGAGCGAACACTTTACCGGAGTGCCGATCGAGCAGATTGTCGACGCGCACACCGACGCGATCGTCAGAAGTTTCGCCAGGTAGGCAATCAGAAGGGTGACAGAAGGTCCGTCATGCCTGCGGCAACGGCGCGATGACCCAGGAGACGAGTTTGAAATCGTGTTGCGAAACGCGATCACCGGACGAGGAGACAGATGAAGTTGCCGAGCCGGTTGCGGAGGCATCGAACCGGCTCATGAGGTCGAGAAGCTCGCCGGTCCAGGTCCCGCCGACGCAGGGAAGCGGATCGTTTTCATTCACCAGGTACAGCGGGGCTTCGAACCAGTGTCCCACCAGTTTCCCGCCGGAATAATAGTGTTCGCCGCGGAACGCCTGATGGCGGCCGACATCCCGAGCCATTACCTCAAATAAAAATGCCATGGGTTCCGGCGTCAGTCCGGCAACGATACCGGATTCCCGCGCCAAAGCGGGCTTCAGCGCTTCGTACGCCCGTGCCGTGATGTCATCCCCGACAGAGCGGGTTGCAGCGCCTGCCTTGCCGGCATAGTCCGCGAAGACCGTGCAGTCACGGATACGGTCATCGAAGAAAACGTCGCCCGGCAGGCGGGGCATCTGCGAATCGACCGCCAGGGCAGCCGCTCTGGATGCAACAGGCAGGGCGAGCAGTGCTGCGTTCATCTGCAGCCATGTTCTTCTGGTGAGCATTGCATGGCCTCCCGAGCGATCCCGCCACGGCGACGGAGAAATCCGCGATTCCAATCTAGAAGTTAACTTTACGTCTGTCAAGTTATATACTGCCGGTCAAGCGTAGTCCCAGTTCTCGCTGAATAACGGAGGTCTACCGCATGCCGCTCCCACCGGGTTTAACCGAGTCCGACTTTTCCGATCTTCTTGCGGAATTCAGGCAGGCAGTCGGAAGCGGGTACGTCTATTCGAGCGATGAACACTTGCAAGGATATCGCGATGGCGTGTCGCCGCTGTACCAGACCGATCAGGAACCCGTGCCGTCCGCGGCGGTGGCGCCGGCGAATGTCGAGGAAGTACAGCAAGTCATTCAGATCGCCAATCGCTACCGGATACCGTTCTGGGTGAACTCGACCGGCAAGAATTTCGGGTACGGCGGCCCCGCCGGCGTGGTCAACGGCACCGTAAATCTGGATTTGAAGCGGATGAACCGCATCCTGGAGGTCAACGAGGCGAACGCGTACGCCCTCGTCGAGCCCGGAGTCAGTTTCTTCGAGATGTACCGGTACCTGCGGGAACGAAACATCAAGTTGTGGCTGGATGTTCCGAGTCCGGGCTGGGGCAGCATCATCGGCAACACCATCGAATACGGTCTCGGCTACACCGACCAGGGCCAGCGCGTGAACTTCCTCTGCGGGATGGAGGTCGTGCTGCCGAACGGTGAGGTCATGCGAACCGGGCAAGGCGCCATACCGGGCGGTGTGAGCTGGCAGCACTACCGGCGAAGTATCGGGCCACGCATCGATGAGTTGTTCTGCCAGACTAATTATGGCGTGGTCACCAAGATGGGCATCTGGCTGCGCCCGGAACCGCCCGCCTACCTGGCCTGCTCGATCATGACCGACCGGAACGAAAAGATAATTCCCCTGATCGACACGATGCGTCCGCTGCGGCTCGGCGGGATCATCAACAACAATGCCACGCTTTATCGCTATCCGTTCGTCCAGGAAGGGGAAGAAAATCCGGACAATCCCGGCGGCTGGAACAACCGCGTTGCCTTCTACGGCCTCGAGGGGGTCGTCAAGCAGCACTGGGAGCACGTGCAGGATGCGTACAACGATGCCATGCCGGGGACCACGTTTGCATCCAATCTCTATATGACACCCTACGACCTGGATAGCCTGGGCCGCAGTCCGGATCGCCTGATGGCCGGTATTCCGAGCCTCGGTTCCTCCCTGCACAAGACCTATTTCTCCATGGCGCTGCCGTTTGACGGCCAGGCAGCGTGGGACCTGATCCTGCTGCTGGACGAGGCTTCGAAACGGCACGGCCGACGCTATTTCGGCATGGCCCACCACGTGGAAACGCCGCATGAGATGGTCACCACGTCAAGCGCGCTGCTGAGACCGGGGGACGACGAATACAATCAGACCACCATGCGGATGATCAGGGACTGGATCGTCTCCACCGGTGAGAAAGGACTGGGACCCTACCGCGTGTCGACCCCGTACATGGACGATGCCATGGCCCAGTTCAGCTTCAACAATCACCGGCTGCTGCGATTCTATGAAGAACTGAAGGACGTGATCGATCCCAACGGCATCATGGCCCCGGGCAAGAACGGGATATGGCCTCGCCACATGCGGGAAAACCGCGCATGAACCGAACGCTGATCTTCAGGACCGGCCTGCCGTTCGCCCTGTTGCTTGCTGCAAACGGGGCAGCCGCCCAGGATGAACTCATCGAGCGCGGACGCACGGTATACGCAGACTGGTGTGCCATCTGTCACGCGCCCGGCGAAGGCGCCGCCCGCATCCTCGAAGAGCGCTATCAGGGTGCCCTGCCCGCCGTAGTCGACCAGCGGACGAATCTGACCGAGGAATTGATTGTCGCGCGCGTGCGCACGTGGGTCGCGCCCCAGATGCCCCCCTTCCGCCAGTCGGAAGTATCGGATGCGGACCTCGAAGCCGTGATCGCCTACCTGAAACGTAACGACGGGTGAAACCATGACCAGGAAGATACCTGCGGCCATGGCGATGCTGCTGCTCTATCCGGCCGTTTCGCAGGAATCCGACCCGCCAGGCTCCGGTTATGCCGCCTTGGATGGGGATGTCATCAATTATGAGTACTACGACTTCGGTGGATTTCAGCTCCTGATGTCGGGGCACAGGTTGAAGTGGCGTGGCGCCGGCGGATTGTTCGATGGTGTCGTTGCCCTGGTCAGTCCACAGGTATCGCAGGTCGCCGACAATATCTTTTTCATGTCCTGGCCGACGCAGGGCGACGGCGGTGACAATGTCGTGGTCAATTTTGACGCCATGACCGTCAACGCGCACCTCGGCGGAGGTGACCGGTTCCGGCTGATTCATGGCGTCGTGCATTGCCGCAATTCCAGCGACTGCATTACCCCGGAGGGGGACGTGATGAGTCCCGAGGAAGCCATGCAGACTCTGATGGCCAACGCGCAACGCACCGGTCAGCCATTTCCGCCCGGCGGACCGCCGGAAGCGGGTCCGTTATCACCTGCGGCTCTGGCTGCCAGAGATGCACTGCGCGGCAAGTTGCTCCTCTACGAGACGGGCCGCGGCATCACCAGCGTTGAAGTAGCCGACGATGCTACCAATGTCAGCGCGGATGGAGCCGAGGAAACGTCTCACGAGACGCACGCAACGCAGATCGCCGAGGACGTCTTCTTGATTTCATGGGGCGGTCCCCACGGTGGCAACCATATTGTCCTCAATGCCGCGACAATGAAGGTCTATGATCAGATCATGCCGGACGGAACGCGCCAGGAGGCCATTTACGATGCGAGCTGCTTCGACCTGCCTGCCATGTGCTGAATGGGCAATGGCTATACGTCGAGTTCGATCACATTGGCGCAGATCGGATTCAGTTCCTCCGGGCCGTCCGCGTGCAGCATCAGGCTGCCGCCCGTGTTCACGAACGTTTTCTCGAAGGCCGCATTGGGCTCGATCTGAAAGGCCATGCCCTCCTCGAGAATCAGGTCGCCCCGATCCTCGCCGAGTTCCCGCAGTTCGACGCCGGCAAATCGTTCGCGCACACCCGGATAGCCTCGCGGACCCAAAATGCCCTCGGTAATCACCGTTACGCTTTCCGTCGGGTTCAGCGTATGGATCAACGGGCTCATCTGCCAGGCGCCGGCGCAGCGCAGCGGCCGGGCCATCGCTTCGCCAAGTTCGCTGAACACCATCCCGGGACGGATGACATCGATGCAGGCGTCGTAGGACTCGCGGCAGATGTCGGCCAGCTCGCGCTTCTTGCCCGACAGCGGTCCGACAGAAACGGAAATGCAGATCTGTGAGTTCAGCGATCCGCAGTTGACCATGAATTCGCCCACGATCAGGTCGCCGCGTCGGATCTCGGGCGGACGGAGCCCCCGCCGCAGCCAGGGAATCTCACGGCCGCCGTCCGGGCCGCCGCCGATCCACAGGTGCGCCATTTCGACACCGTAGCGGGAAGGCTCGGTGTAGGCAGCCGCCTTGACATCGGCCAGCGTATTGCCCGGTACGCAGGCATCGCGGAACAACTCGCACGCCAGCTCCGCCGCGGCCGCCGCCTTGCGGAACATGGCCGTTTCCTCGTCGTTCTTGACGAGCCACAACTGCATGAATTCATTCCAGAGTTCAACGAACTCGAGGCCCGGGTGCTGCTGCTGCAATGCGTTGGCGAGCCCGCCCGGGCGCCAGTTGCCGGTGCGGCGCTGGATGTGGCCAATCTGTTCGACGCCGAACGTGCCAATTCGCGCATCCTGGAGATTCTTTTCGCGGATGGCCTCGGCAAGGTGTACCGGCGCGCCCTGTGCCGAGCGAATGTCCCTCACCCAGGACTCGATACCGGCTTCCTCGCCCTTCATCAGCGCCTCGGCTTCCATCGCGCCACTGCCAAAGACGGAGAAAGCGATCGGTTCGCCATCGATGGGAAACAACAAAGTCGTTCTCTGCATTTCCGACAGATAGCGCGACGCCTGGTCATTCATGATCAGCATCGCATCGACATCGTTATCCGCCATCATTGAGCGGACCCGGTCCCAGCGCCAATTTTTCGTGGCATTCGTCAGCGTCGGCCAGGTCGTCAACAGGCTGCGGTCAGCCTTGAGAATCGCTTGGGCCCGAGCATCCATCACCCCGTTGGCGCCCAGCGCGCCGGCGGCAACACCGCCCGCGGCATACTTCAGGAAATCACGTCGGCACAGCTCTGGATGAGAATCGCCGGGAGTGTTGTCTGGTTTCATGATTGACTCCGTAAGTGCATATGTCGGCCGCGATCAGTCCGTAGCGAAGCAGTAGAACAGACCGGATCCGCCCGTGCGGACCAGTTCCGGCTGGCTGCAGCCGGCTGAAGGATGGGCCGAATTCCACGAAGAAAACACGCCGGGCTGCAGTGTTCGCCGGTCGTGGTGGCCGAGCATCGCACTGCCCTCATCGCTCGATGTCCAGTTGCTGCAGGTCCTGTCTTCCCCGGCGGGGAAGGCCGTGCCGTCTTCCCTGGAACCCGTCAATATGTCGTGTTCCGCCGGGATTTCCTCGAGTTCGGGGGAGAGCGTATTGCCTTCCTCGTCGAGATTGGCGTAGGGAATTCTGATGCCGTTCTCGTCAATGGCCGACGCATGGTTGATGTTGACGTCGACCTCGTGAAGGCGGTCGACGTCCATTGCAATCAGCACGCCCTCGGCATTGTGCCATGGTCCTTCCCCGATACGGTGCCGGGCGTGAACGGGATCGTTGCCCTGTGTGCTCAGGTAGGCGGCCCAGGTGCGGTCCCCGAATCCGGCGGCGTCCGCGAGCGCCTGGCAATGGGCATCGGCCCCCTCGAGGCCGCCGAGGTCGGCACCGTTACCGAGCCCTTCGCTCGTCAGGAAGAAACTCATAGTCTGGGCCACGCCCATCGGCCCGGCCAGCAGCGATACAGCCGCGGTCAGGCAACTTCCGAGCAATCTTGAACGGTGCATTTGCGCCTCCTGGTCCCCCCTGGTCTCTGCTCGCGAAATGAGCGCCAATTGCCCCGCTGCTTTTGTCTCTGTCAATATTCTTGCGGTGCTGTGTGCGAGGAACATGTGAACGGTAGAAATCTAGTGTTTAACTTTACGACTGTCAAGTTGTATACTCGATAAGGTGAGCGACATGATCGACAGACGCCAGTTTCTGGTGAAGAGCGCGGCATCGATGTCCGTGCCGATACTCGCGCATCCCCTCGCCGCCGTTGCCGGACGGATTCAGCTGCCGTTCGATATCGTCATCATCGACGAGAGAGTCGGCAGTGACGAAGCCCTGGCGCGGGTCGCCCGTGCGTCGGGAGCACAGTGCATTTCGATCCGTGGAGACCTGGCCAGGCTCTGGTTCGACTCGTTGCGCGGCGCATGTCTCGAAAGATCCATCGCAATTGCCGGTTTCACGTCGGATCTCGACTCCGAAGTGATGCGCGCGTTCGCCCGCGATGTCGGCTACCGGCAGGTCCAGCGGCGCGACATCCCGATCAATGTGGAAACGGGCCGCGCCCCGACTCGAATTGCTGCCTGGGTCATCGCGCCGATTCGCGGATGACCACCGCGAAACGCTGAATTCAGTACCAAACGGCGAACACCGCAACAAAGGATCAGGACAATGCCGCTGCCGCCAGGACTTTCGCAACAGGATTTTGACAGCGCAGTTGCCGAACTGCGCGAGGTCGTCGGAGAAGAGTGGGTATTCACCAGCGATGCCCACATCGAGACCTACCGCGACCCGTACTCGCCGCTGCAGGGCAGTGATGACGAGCCAATCCCTTCAGCGGCCGTGGCGCCGCGCACGGTCGAGCACGTACAGGGCGTGCTGCGGGTCGCGAACGACTACGGGATTCCCACCTGGGCGTTCTCGACGGGCAAGAATTTCGGTTATGGCGGAACGGAAACTCGCGTTGCCGGGTCGATCATCATCGATCTGAAGCGAATGAACCGCATCCTGGAACTGAACGAGACCAACGCCACAGCCATAGTCGAACCCGGGGTCAGTCAGTACGAACTCTGGCAGGAAATCCAGCGCCGCGGACTCAGGCTCTGGATCGACGGGCCTTCGCCCGCTTACTCCAGCATCGTCGCGATCGGCCTCGAACGCGGCGTCGGCTACGGCCTCAACGGCGAACGCTACCGGGCGCTGAGCGGCCTGGAGGTCGTGCTGCCCACGGGTGAAGTCATCCGGACGGGAATGGCGGCGCTAGAGGGTTCGGGCGCATGGGCTCAGTATCCGTACGGTCTGGGTCCCCACGTACAGGGAATGTTCTCGCAATCGAACTACGGCATCGTCACGAAGGTCGGTGTACGCCTGATCCCTCATCCGCCGGCTTTTCGTTCGAGCCTGGTCATCGCCCCGAACAACGAAGACATCGTGCCGATGATCGATACGCTGCGGAAACTCAGGCTCGGCGGTGCGATCACCAACGCCGTCAGTCTCGGTCCGCACATGCCGGGAATGGACCCATGGGCGTCGGCGCCGATCGATCCCCCGATGGGCGGATTCGGTATTCCTGGCGGACCGGGCGGTCCCGGTGATCCCGGCAGACCGGGTGGTCCAGGCGGGTCGGGCGGTCCCGGCGGTGCTGGCGGCCCCCCGCGACTACCGGGCTGGAGCTTTCGCCTCGGGCTCTATGGATACGACCGCGTGGTGGAGGCGAACTGGGAAGAAATTCAGGACGAATTCAACGGGGCCATTCCCGGCGCCAGCTACGAAACCGAGAAATTCCTTGCGCCGTACGACGGCCAGGACGACTGGGAGAGCCGCCACAAGATGCTCGCGGGTATACCCTCGTTTCAGGAGACGCCGCTCTGGAACCACGGCGGCGCATTCATCTCGATGGTCCTGCCGTTCGACGGACAGGCCTATTGGGAGTTTCGCGAAGTCTACAACCGCGTTTATCAACAATACGGCCGGCGCTACATCGGCGGCGCATTGCACAACCATTCGCCCTGGAGCCTGATTGCGCTCGGTGCTGCGCCTGTCGTTCGCGACAATCCGGAAGCCAACGCCCGCTCGATCGAAATGGCGAGAATGCTGATTGAAGAGTCCGGCAGGCTTGGCTATGGCGAGTATCGCGCACCGACACCGTTCGCCGATGAAGCCGCCGGCGCCTATGCCTGGAACGATCATGCCCTGATGCGTTTCTTCGAGACGATCAAGGACACCCTGGATCCCAATGGCATCCTGGCGCCGGGCAAGAGCGGCATTTGGCCGAGACGCTACCGGGAGGATCAGGCATGAGAAGGCTTACCGCAGTTGCTTCACTGCTGATCCTGCCACTCGCGTATGGCGGCGCAGCAGCTCAGGACACCGCACTCGAATTGGGCGAGAGAATCTATGTGGACAAGTGCGAGTACTGCCACGGCAATGGTGTGCAGAAAGGCGGAACGTTCGTGCTTGAAGCGCGGAATCAGGGTGATTTGCCCGGGCTGCTGACCGAGCGCACGAATCTCACACCCGAGTACATCACTGCCGTCCTGCGCACCTGGACGAATGGCATGGCGGCGTTTCGGCCAACGGAGATTACCGACTCGGAACTCGAGGCTCTCATAGCCTACCTGACCCGCAACAACGAATGAGAGAGACGCGCGGAGCGAGTAGTCGATCCGAATTTTCGCCGCAGGACGGATCGAGTCGTTATCGAGCGCGAAAGTGCAAGTCCAATCCATGTATCGGGGAAAACACATGATTCAAACAAATCTGACCTGGCGACTGATTGCTGTCCTTTCAGCGGCCGTGCTCGGCGCCTGCGGACAGTCCGCACCGGACTCGGACAGCGCGGCGGACACCGCGGCGGCAAGCACGGCGGACGGCACGGCCGGCATCGACGTGAGCAATATCGAGGCGTTGCTCGCCCGCGGCGAAGAAATCTATTTCGGCACGGGCGAATGCTGGGACTGTCACGGCAATTCCGGCGAAGGCAATACCGCGCCGTCGCTTCTGCATGCGCCGAGCGCATTCGACATTCAGTACATGCTCGACACCAATCCCGAGATGGGCGATGTCGCCGAAGCGCTCGATGCGTCCAGCGAAGATCTCGTCGCGTCCGCTGCCTATATCCGCACGCTCGCGAATCTCGACGTCAATGCCGCCATCGTCGAGGAGCTCGTCGCTTCCCTGGCAAGCGCGCGCGACTACAGCTTCTACGCATCGGCCGACAACTTCGTCATCACGCCGCGCGACGAACTGATACAACAGGTCGAAGGCTTCGACACGGTGCTCGCGGACTGGGAACGAAAGTCCGCAACCGGCAACATCATGCATACCTACGACATTCGCTCGGTCCGGACATACGATGCAGGCGAGCCGAAGTTCACGCCCGAAGCAGGCAAGGTCTATTTCTACGAAGCAACCGGCGCCGGATATCCGGCAGGGATCGACTTTCCCAACGCCGGCCAGTTCGACGCAGGCTCGACGCACGTCGTGGTCGGTGACGCGGCTACCAAGGAAGTCATCGCGTATCACAGGTTTCCGGATGAGATGCGGACGTCGATTCACTCCACGGCGGTCACGCCCGACGGACGCTATGTCTATGTAGCCGGCCCCCGCCCGTCATTTGCCGGTGCCGAGGACCGTCCCATCGGCACCCCCCGTCCGGGGGTATCGCGGCTCGATTCGCCGTCATCGCTGATCAAGGCGGACGCGATCACGCTGCAGCCGGTGGAGCAGCTCGTCATCGGCGGGCGCATGCATCACGCGCAGATCTTTCAGGACCGCTACATGCTCGTCGACACGTTTGCGCGGGACATCGACGGACTGGACGTCTTTCTCATGGATCCCGAAACCGACGAAGTCATCGGCGGTGTGCGCGACGAGGAACTCGGCGGGGTTTCGTATACCTCGTTCACCGACAACGAGTACATCTACATCCTGATGCAGCCGGGCGGCTATGGCGCATCGTCGATTTCCGCCTACATCGCCGCCTCGGCGTACAACCGCGGACAGTTCGCGACCATGCGCCCGTTCTGGGTGGCGAAGGTCGACCCGGAATCCTGGGAAGTCGTGCAGGAGTACCCCTACCCGGGCTTCCGCGCCAACTGGATCATCGTCGACTCGGCGCAGGAATACATGTACGTGCCCGTGGGTGCAAACTCCTACCTGAACAAGATCAATCTCGAGACGGGTGGAATCGCCTGGACGACACCCACCGGCATCGGTCCTTACGGCGCAGCCCTCAATGCGGATGAATCGGAAATCTGGGTGGCCGACAAGGGTGAGACCACCGGCATGTTCGGCCGCACGATGACGGTAATCAATACAGAACGCGGACGGGCGGTGGAGACCGTCTTTTCCGGCTACCAGGTCGACCATGTGCTGCTCGCACCGAACGGCCGCGAGATGTGGGGCACAAGCAATGCCGACGGGCGGGTCTACGTGTTCGACGCGCAGGAGCGCGTTCAGACCCATGCCATCGACATGCCGAATTTCGGTGACGCCCACGGCCTCGTATTCGTCTGGTATGACGATGACCTCGTGCCGCATGTCGTGCGCGACCAGGGCGGCTTCCACAGCGGGATCGATCCGGTACTGGGAAATGTCCTTGAATATTGAGCACTGACGACCGGAAACGGCCATTCGCTGTTGGCCGGAAACCTATAGACACCCTTGATGACGGAGCCTTCATGAACAGTTACCTCACCGCGGCCGCGTTGCTTGTCTTCCTGATTCCTTCGAGCCCGGCGGTTGCCCAGCCCGCCGACCTTGCCCGGCTGCAAACCGTGATCCATACACTCGACGTTGACGGCGACGAGGCGTTGTCTACCGACGAAGTCCAGCAGGCGACTGAACGTCTGCTGAGCCTCGACAGCGACAGCGACGGGGCTCTGAGCCTTGAAGAAATGGGCGGCCCGGCGCCGATTCGGGGGATGATTCGGCAGCAGTACGTTATTCGCGCACTGGACGAAGACGGCGACCTGAGCGTGTCGGCCGATGAGCTTGCCCGCGCGAGCCGGTCCCTGGCCTATCTCGATCAGGACGGCGACTGGAATCTGAGCCACCAGGAACTGAATCCGCCGGGTCCCCCGGCCCCGCCACCTCCCGATGGGCCCCCGCCCGGTGGAGCGCCTCCCGGCGGAGCACCGGACGGCGGCGGTCCCGGCGCTGCAAATTTCGCCAACATGGACATGATGCGGCGCATGAACGAGTACGGGAGCGAAATCGTCGGCGACATTCTGCCGGGCGCCGACAACCGCGCTTTCGACGGATATACGCTGGTTCACGATGCCGCGTTCGGCGGGCAAAACGCCAATCGAATCTACCTGACGGACATGAACGGCGAAACCGTGCACCAGTGGGAACCGGGACGCTATCAACCCGAGGGCGCGGTTGCCTATCTTCTCGAAAACGGATTGCTGCTGCGCACGATATCCAGCCATCACTGGACCCACGACGAGCCTTATCCGGTCGGCGCCGCAGGCACCGTTCAACTCCTCGACTGGGACAGCAACGTCGTCTGGGAATACGAAATGGACGTGCCCGAAAAGCACGTGTTTCATCACGACGTGAACTACATGCCAAACGGCAACATTCTGGCGATCGCCTATACCGGGTTCAGCCGCGAAGAGGCGCGTTCGATGGGTTGGGACGGCGAGTTCCCGGTGAATGCCGATACGGTCTGGCTCGACAAGATCGTCGAGCTGCAGCCCGATCTCGTCGATGGCTCCACGGAAATCGTCTGGCAGTGGAACGTCTGGGATCATCTCGTCCAGGACAAATTCCCCGACCGCCCGAACTTCGGCGATGTCGAGACTGAGGTGGGCAAGATCGACATCAACTATCTCCGGGAAGACTACGTCTTGTTCATCGGCGGGCAGATGAACCATGTCAACAGCGTCGACTACAACGCGGAGCTCGACCAGATCGTGCTGAGCTCGGCGGCTTACGGCGAATTGTGGTTCATCGATCACAGCACGACGATGGCCGAAGCCGCCGGGGACAGCGGAGGACGGCACGGCCGTGGCGGCGACCTGATCTACCGCTGGGGCAATCCGTTCACCACCAGGAGCGGATCGCTCGACGAGGCGGCGCTTTACTGGCAGCACGACGCCCGATGGATTACCGAGGGTCTCCCGGGGGCGGGGAACATGCTCGTCTACAATAACGGCACGAAACGCAGACTCGACGGCACGTTCGATCCCGAGGCCGGCATGGACTTCGATACTTCCTATTCGGACCTGATGGAATTCCGGCTCCCCATCGGCGCCGACGGACTCTATGACACCGGTGGCGAGCCCGAAATCGTCTGGACCTGGAACGCGGATGCCAGCGAAGGTTACTTCTCGCCGTTCATGAGCGGCTGGGACCGCTTGCCGAACGGCAACACGATCTTCGTCAATGCGCACAACAAGCAGATCATCGAAGTCACGCCCGAGGGCGAGCGCGTGCTCGATTACGAGGTTCCGGAGAGCGGGCGAATGTACCGCGTCTACAAGTACCCCACGGATTACCCGGCGTTCGAGGGGCAGGCGTTCTGAGGTCCTTGCAAGGTCCCGAGAGCAGGTGACCCGTGCTTGCGGTCCGCACCATGCAGACAAGCGCCCTAAAGGGTGATCGTTCCTTCCAGATAGAGTGTGGCGTAGCCGGAGATCGAGACCCGATCGGCCTTTAGCGCGCACCAGAGCGCGCCGCCGCGGGAGGAGACCTGGCGGGCGAACAGCTCAGTCTTGCCAAGCCGTCGGGACCAATAGGGGATCAGGATGCAATGGGCGGAACCGGTCACGGGGTCTTCGTCGATTCCGGCTGCGGGCGCAAAGAAGCGCGAGACGAAGTCGCAGTCTCTGCCCGGGGACGTAATGATCAGTTCCGGAATGTCGAGGGCGGCGATCCTGGCAAAATCCGGCCGGATCGCGCGGACGGTCTCTTCACTGTCCATGACGGCCATGGCGTACGGCGCGGCGAGGACCGCTTCGGGCTGCGCACCCAGGGCATCCGTGACATTGCCGATCTCGGCCTCTGTCGGCGGCTGGGCGGGAAAATCCATCGCCAGCCGGTCACCGTCGCGCGATACTGTCAGTGGCCCGCTTCTGGTATGGAAGGTGATGCTGTCGCCAGTTTGCTTAAGCTGGTTGAACAAGACCCAGGCGGTCGCCAGCGTGGCGTGACCGCAGAGATCGACCTCGGTCAGCGGCGTAAACCATCTCAGGTCAAGGCCACCGTCGTCGCGCGGCACGAAAAAGGCGGTTTCCGAGAGATTGTTCTCCAGGGCAATCGCTTGCATCGTGCGCTCGGGCAGCCATTGGCTCAGTGGCACCACCGCCGCGGGATTGCCACTAAAGGGGCCGTCGGTGAAGGCGTCGACTTGATAGAGACTTAGTTGCATTCGGGGTTCCAGCCTTCGATTGAAGTTTGTGGGACCGGGCGATTGCGGAGCATGCGCTACTCGCGCGACACGTCGATGCGCCGCGCCAGCTCAGTCTGGGACAGACCCAACTGCCACCGGACCCGGCGCGCGTATTGCCCCATGTCCTGTATGGCCTCTTCCTCGTCTATCTGCTGCTGCAAGGCGATCTCCGCGTCGGTGGTGGCATCCACCCTTACGGCATGTAGTGCTGCTATATTACGCCTCAAATGAAGTGCGACCTGAACAGCCTTCACGTTCCCGACATCGTCATCGTTCCACCGCATCCATACGGTGTGTGCTGCCTGTTCCGATTGTGAGGGCTTTGGCAGGCTGAGCGAAGCGTCAGTAGGTGTTTCGCAGTTGAGGTCGGCGGTTGAGACAGGAGTGAGTTCATGTCCCTGTTGGCAGTAGGCCTCGTGCTGTTCCTGGCAATCCACCTGATACCGAGCGCTCCGCAATTGCGGACCGCCCTGGTGGCGAGGTTGGGCGAGAAGCCCTATCGCGGCGTGTTCAGCGTGGTCGTTTTGCTCTCCCTGGTGGCGGTTGTGTGGGGTTTCTCACGCGCGCCTCTCGAAGCTCTCTACGCGCCTCCGTCCTGGGGACACCAGGCATCGATGGTGCTGGTGCCCGTCGCACTGGTGTTCTTCGCGGCGGCCAACATGCCCACGCACATACGCGCGGTGGCACGGCACCCAATGCTGCTCGGTCTGCTGTTGTGGGCCCTCGCTCACATGATCGCCAACGGCGAAGCACGCTCGATCGTGTTGTTCGGTGGCTTCGCGCTGTTTGCGGTGGTTGAGACCATCAGCGCGGTGGCGCGAGGCAAGAGTCCTCCTCCGAAGCCAACGCCCCGAATCGCCATGGACCTTGTTGCTGTCGTCAGCGGCCTGGTCGCCGCCGGCCTTCTGGCGGTTTTTCACGGCGCGCTATTCGGCGTGCCGGTGTTGTAGAACCATCCCGGCGCAGCGACGCCATGAACGAGCGCCAGACCAAGGCGATTGAGCGCATGTTCAGAGAATGTCGGGCCGGATTCAAAGGCGGAATGTCCGCGAAAAAAATACCGGGCCATCACCAAGTGCCCGGCCACCACGGCGACGCGGGACCTGGCCGCGCTGCGTGACATGGGAGCGTTGGTTTCCAGGGGCGCCGGGCGGGGTACCCGGTACGAAATCTCCCACGCGCGATCCGATGTGTGAACCCAGCCAGAATCGTCTGCTTTCGCCGTTCCGGCCCGTATCAGCAAAAAGTCATGGCCGTGTCGCGAGATATCTGACTGTCGAACGCTCGTCGATCGCCATTGCGCTGTGAGAATATCCGGAAAAAATCAGACTGGTATCGATCCGCCGTCAGTCCATGCCCGCAATCCTTGACCCTCATGCCGACAAGCACGTTCTCCGAAGCGGTCACCGGTGCGAAGTTGTAGATGTAGTATTGGGAATACTCCTCGTATCCGGAATATTTCAGATCGAGATGCGCGGCCCATCTTTCCAGCGTACTTGGATTTGACGGGGTATTCTCGTCCCACGCGGAGTAGGTCAGCCCGTGTATGGTGTCGCGCAGTCCGCCAATAATGGCTGACCCGTTTGCGACCGAGACGAATTCCAGGAAATCGATTCCTCTCTTGCCCGTTTCCTGGCCGTTGAACCAGAGCCCCCCGTCCCGCTCGCCCTGGATGTGCAGAACAGACGGTAAGGTGCCAAGCGTGTTTTCCTTGAAATCGACAATCCCCTTCCGCAGCGTTGAACCGCCCGTAACGGAAATGGCCTTGAAGTTATAGGTGTCATTTATGCTGACGCCGGTCAGATCGATGGGACCACCCAGTACGTACGAGATCAGGAAGATCGCCCCCGATGAATGGCCAACGCCAAAGATATTCTCCGTATCGATGTTGATATTGGGCGACGACCGTAATTCCTCGATCAATGCATCAACGAAAGCGTAGTCGTCACGCTCCGACTCGAGCCCTTCATGCCAGAACCACATACCGCGTGCACCGCCGTTTTCAACCGGTTGGGGGGCTTCCGGCTTCTTCTCCGAAAAGGCGGACATCTTGATGACGATGAAGTCCTCCTTGTACGGCTCCAATCTTGGCGCCCAATCCAGATAGCGCAAAATGGCTTCATCGGTAAGGTCGGGTCGACACATGCAGCCATGAAAGAACAGAACGGCCGGATACGCGACGTCATTGTCGTATGACCCGGGGAGCGTCACGGAGAAATGCCGATCGTACCCGTTAATGGTGATGGTGCCGCGATTCGTCTGGCCGGGCTCCAGACTCGAGAACACCAGTTCGGCGCCAGCGGATTGAGTGCAAGCCAGCAACAGCATCGCCAGTCGCAGACTGGGACGGACTTCCCCAAGTCGGGAGGCGATTCGATGCTCGATGGTGGCCATGGGGCGGATTATACCGACCGTTGAGACCAAGCCGGCTTCTGACCGACAGATAGGATTGAGAGAACGGGGCGGCGGAGGATGCGCTCGTCCCGCACGCGGCGCGTCGGTAGGTTTGCGAACCATGAAGGGCAAGGTAAACAAGGGTCTTTTCACATTGGCGAGGGTGCGGGATGCGGTCGTTTGCGACCAGGCCGTTCTATCCGGAACGCCGTGCATTAAGGGAACCCGCATTCCGGTCCACGACATCGCCGACATGCTCGCCAACGGCGACCGCACCGAAGCCATCGCCGAGTCTTACCCGCGACTCTCCAAGACGCAGATCGAGTTGGCCGCGTTCTATGCCAGGGCTTATCCCCGGCAGGGCCGCCTTCGCCGCGAACCGTTTTGGCGGAGAAGGGATTCGAACCGTTAAAGGGTTTCTGACCCTTACTCAGGGGCCCGAAAAGCGGAACCGGCTCGATTCCCACTCATAATCGGCCCACAAAATGGATATTTTTGGGCCGATTCCGGTCTATAATCAACCCATGTGGGCGTGGGAACATCCGAACTGGCCGAAGTTCAGGCTCGATGAAGGGGCCTTCGAGGCCCGTATCGAAGCATTCCATCGCGCGGCCGAACGATTGTCCGGCAACGTGGAGGCCATGAGCGATGAGGGCCGTACCGACACAGAGATCGCACTCATGCTGTCCGAGGCAATCGCCACGAGCGCCATCGAGGGGGAGAACCTGGATCGGGATTCGGTACGATCGTCATTGCTGGCCCATTTCGGCAAGGCGGTGGCCAGGACCAGGACAAGCGACGATCTGAAGGCGGCTGGCGCGGCGAGCCTCATCGTCGAGACGCGCCGCAATTGGGATCGCCCCTTGACGCACGAGATGTTGGGCGCGTGGCAAACGATGGCCATTCCGGAAGCGCGGTCCAGCCTGGTGTTGCGCGGAGCGTACCGGGAGAGCGCGGTGGAAATCGTTGGCGGCTTCCCGGGGCGGCACACCGTCCACTACCAAGCGCCTCCGGCCAGCCGCGTGCCCGCCGAAATGGATCGGTTTCTGGAGTGGTACAACGCAGACGGCGTTGACATGAAGGGACCGATTCGGGCGAGCATCGCGCACTTGTGGTTCGAACGTATCCACCCGTTCGACGACGGCAACGGCCGTGTCGGCCGGGCGATTGCGGATCATGCGCTCTCGCAGGCGCTTGGCCGGCCGACATTGGCCTGTCTGGCCACGGCCATCGGCGATACCAGGAAGGACTACTACAAGGCGTTCGAGGACTTCGACAACAACGAGAGACTCGACATGAATGGCTTTGCCGACTACTTCACCGGCGCCATTGTCCGGGCGCAGGAGATCGCGCGCGCGGAGGTCGGGTTCATCCTGGACAAGAGCCGATTCTTCGACCGCCACCGCGACGCCATGAACGAGCGGCAAACCAAGGCGATGGAGCGCATGTTCAGAGAAGGCCGGGCCGGATTCAAAGGCGGGATGTCCGCAAAAAAATACCGGGCAATCACCAAGTGTCCGGCCACCACGGCGACACGAGACCTGGTCGCGCTGCGTGACATGGGGGCGCTGGTTTCCAGGGGCGCCGGGCGGGCTACCCGGTACGAAATCTCGCACGCGCGACCCACACCCGATACGGGGCGGTGGGAGACTACTTGACGATAACGGTCCCTGCCGGAACGATCGCGGATGTGGTACGCCCGGTTTGCGCGTCGTAGATGGTCACCCGCTTGTAGCCAATGAGCGTCTTGCGCGGCGGCAGGTAACACTCATCCGGCTTGACCTCTGCATTGAAGTACTCGGCGAATCCGGGGAGGTTCACGGCGCTGTACTGGTCGCAGTTGAGCTCTTCATACCGCTTGCGAGCCTCCAGATAGGCGTTGTTGGTGGCGCAGCCGCCGATGAACACGGCAGCAGTGAGCAGAAGAATGGAGCGGAGGGTCGCGAACATGCGACTACCATGGACGAAAGCGAACAAAAAAGTCAAACGGAGCCCAAAATGTGTGGGCCCTGGCCGGTTTCGAGTCTGGTTGATCGTGAGATATTACGTGGAAAAAGTACGACCAATACGAGATAATTTAATTATAATCAATAGGTTATATAACGAAAATGGCGGAGAGGGAGGGATTCGAACCCTCGAAGGGCTTCTAACCCTTACTCCCTTAGCAGGGGAGCGCTTTCAGCCACTCAGCCACCTCTCCGGGGACGTGGCCCGACTCTCCTTCATGCTCGCGCGGCGGCGGTCGCAGTACTTCGTTGAGTAGTCGGGACCCTGACTATTCTAACCCGCATCGGGATTGCGGCCCAATGCGAAACCTTGCGGGGCCGGCAAGAAAAACGGCACTTGCGCCGGGAAGCCACGGCTCGAGACCGCTCAAGAGCAGCAATCGGAGAGAAATCGGTTCGGCGGACGTCGGCCGGATGGAGCGTCAGTGCTCCGTACCGAGGGCGCGGCGGCGTTCGGCCTCTACAGCGGCCCGCTCGCGCTTGATTCGCTCGTGGATTTCTTCGCGATGAACGGCGATGTCCCGGGGCGCATTTACGCCGAGACGCGCCTGATTGCCTTTGACTCCGAGTACGGTGACCGTTACATCCCCACCGATCACCACGCTCTCCCCAACACGTCGGGTCAGGATCAGCATTTCCAAACTCCTTCCTGGTACCTGCCGTCATTACGTTATTGGAGTACGGCAGGCCGGCCTTGTTCCCTGAATTTTCTGGCCGGTAGCTATGCATGGAGCGTTGCTCCAACGGACGGGGCGCTGCTCCAGCACCCCCATGGTATAGCATTTTCCGCCGGAAGACTTACCCGAGCGCGCTGGAGACTTGCGACGGTACCAGGGCCAACGCGTCGTTCAGGTTTTCCGGCTGCGTCCCCCCCGCCTGGGCAAAGTCGGCGCGGCCGCCGCCCTTGCCGCCGACGCGCTGTGCGATCGCCCCCACAAGCCGGCCGGCGTGAAGGGAGTCCGTGAGGTCGCTGGAAACGTCGGCCACCAGACGGACCTTGCGGCCCTGGACGCTGCCGAGCACCACCACACCCGTTCCCAATTGATTCCGGAGCTTGTCGGCAGCGTCCCTCAGCGGCGATGGATCGACCCCGTCGATCCGCGTGGCGAGCACCTTCACGCCCTTCACGTCCACGGCCTCGGACAGCAGGTCGCGTCCGCCTCCGCTCGCCAGTTGACCCTTCAGCGCCTGCACCTCGCGTTCCAGTTCCCGGTTTCTCTCCACCAACTGGGCGACCCGATCGGGCACCTCGTCCCGCGCACCCTTGACCAGGCCCGCGACGTCCCGCAGGAGTCCGTCGTTTGCATCCACCCAATCCTCGGCGCCCTCGCCGGTGACCGCCTCAATGCGGCGCACGCCGGCCGCGATGCCGGTTTCGGAGGTGATTTTCAGCAGGCCGATGTCGCCGGCGCGGCTGACATGGGTGCCGCCGCACAATTCCCTGGAGAAATCGCCGAGCCTGAGCACGCGCACGACGCCGCTGTACTTGTCGCCGAAGAACGCGATCGCACCCGAAGCAATCGCCTCGTCGTAGGGCAACTCGGTGATTTCCGCATCGGCATTGAGGCGGATCTGCCGGTTGACGAGCCGCTCGATCCGATGCAGTTCCTCGTCAGTCACCGGCTGGTGATGCGAGAAGTCGAAACGCAGCCGGTCCGGCGCCACCAGCGAACCGCGTTGCTGCACATGGGTACCCAGCACGGATCGCAACGCCGCGTGCAACAGGTGCGTGGCGGAGTGATTGAGCACGATCGCCGCGCGCCGCCCGGCGTCGACCCGGGCTTCGACCTTGTCGCCCACCCTCAGGGCGCCCTCGGTCATCGCCCCGATGTGGCCGTGAGCTTCGCCGAAGCGGATGGTGTCCTGCACCTGGAACAGGGCGCCAGCGCCGCTCAGCGTGCCGGTATCGCCGATCTGGCCGCCGGCTTCGGCGTAGAATGGCGTGCTGTCGAGCACCACCGCGCCGTCCGTGCCCGATTCCAGCCTCTCCACGGAATCGCCGCCCGCAAACAGCGCCCGCACCGTGGCCGATGCGTCCAGCATCCGGTAGCCCAGAAACGTCGTGGCATCGCTCAGGATGGGCGGCGCCTCGCCGTACCCGCCGACCCGCCGGCTTGCCCGGGCACGCCGGCGTTGCTCGCCCATGCGCTGCTCGAATCCGGCCTCGTCGATGGCGAGATTGCGGTTGCGGGCAAAGTCTGCGGTCAGGTCCCTCGGAAACCCATAGGTGTCGTAAAGCGTAAAGACAGTCTCCCCGGGAATGACACCGCCCTCGCCCAGCCCTTCCACGGCGCTCTCGAGGATGCGCATGCCATCGGCAAGCGTCTCGGCGAATCGCTCTTCCTCGCGGCGCAGGACCCGCTCCACATGGGCTCGCTGCTCCGTCAACTCGGGAAAGGCCGCACCCATTTCCGCTTCGAGCGAGCCCACCAGCCTGTACAGGAAGGGCTCCTGAACGCCCAGTTGATAGCCGTGCCGGACGGCGCGTCGAATGATCCGGCGCAGCACGTAACTGCGCTGCTCGTTCCCCGGGACCACGCCGTCCGCGATCAGGAACGAGCTGGCCCTGATGTGATCCGCGATGACTCGCAGGGATTGATGTTCGGGCTGCGCCGTCCCGGTCACCTCCATCGCATCGCGAATGAGGTTCCTGAACAGATCCGTCTCGTAGTTGGAGTGAACGCCCTGCATGACCGCCGCCAGCCGTTCGAGGCCCATTCCGGTATCCACGGACGGTTTCGGGAGGGGAACGAGTTCGCCGTTCTCGCTGCGGTCGAACTGCATGAACACCAGGTTCCAGATCTCGACGAAGCGGTCGCCATCCTCGTCCGCAGAGCCCGGAGGGCCGCCCGCCACGTCCGGGCCGTGGTCGTAGAAGATTTCGCTGCAGGGACCGCAGGGGCCGGTCTCGCCCATGGCCCAGAAGTTGTCCTTCTCTCCCATCCGGCCGAATCGCGCCGGATCCACGCCGATGTGCTCGAGCCAGATGTCCGCGGCCTCGTCGTCGTCCGTGTATACGGTGCACCAGAGCCGCTCGGGCGGCAGTCCCAGGACTTGGGTGACGTACTCCCACGCGTATTCGATCGCCTCTCGCTTGAAGTAATCGCCGAAGCTGAAATTGCCGAGCATCTCGAAGAAGGTGTGGTGCCGGGCGGTATAGCCGACGTTTTCGAGGTCGTTGTGCTTGCCGCCCGCCCTGACGCAGCGCTGGGAGGTGACCGCACGCCGGTTCCTGCGCTCCTCGCGGCCGAGAAATACGTCCTTGAACTGCACCATCCCGGAGTTGGTAAACAGCAGCGTCGGGTCATTGGCCGGTACCAGCGACGCGCTGGGGACCGGTTCATGCCCCTTGTCCCGGAAGAAATCCAGGAACGACTGGCGCAGTTCGTTGGTGGTCGGTTTCATTTCCTGCTCACGTGTGAACGCTCCTGAATGGACGCTCTGCAAGAGCGCTCGTGCGATGAAGCTGTGAAGCTAATCGGAATCGGCCTCCAAATCCAGCGCTGACTGGATTTGCCCGTACTCGAATCCCCGCGATTTCAGAAATCGCGCCTGCCGGGCGCGTTCCCGGTAGCCGCCCGGAGTGGCCGTGCCGAACCGCTTGTGCCTCGCGGCAGCCGCCAGCGCCACCCAATCGCATTCGACCTCCGCCAGCGCAGTGTCGACGAGCGATTCGCCGATGCCCCGCTGGAAAAGCTGTGCGCGTATCTTCGCCGGTCCCTGGCCCCGCCCGGTGCGGCTGCGAACGAACTGCTCCGCGAACCGGACTTCATCCAGCAGCCGTTCCTGCTGCAGCGAGTCGAGTACCTCGTCCGCCGTGTCTTCGGCATGGGAACGGGCCAGAAGTTTCCGGCGCAACTCCAGCCGGCTGTGTTCCCGTCGGGCGAGCAGGTCCAGAGCCTGCTTGCGGCAGGCGCGACGCTGTTCCTCCAGTGGGTCGTCGGTGGATTCAGGCTTGCTTGAGAGCGACACCCTCTGCGCCCTCGTTCCGGGGAAGATCCTGTGATGATTCGGGAAGCAGCCTGGCACGCAGTTCGGTTTCGATGCTTGAGGCAATATCCGGGTTGGACTGCAGGAACTCGCGGACGTTTTCCTTTCCCTGGCCCAGGCGATCGCCCCGGTAGCTGTACCAAGAGCCGGATTTCTCCACGATGTTTTCGCGCACGCCAAGGTCGATCAGCTCACCCTCCCGGGAGATGCCGGTTCCGTACAGGATCTCGAACTCGGCCATCTTGAACGGCGGCGCCAGCTTGTTCTTGACCACCTTGACCCGGGTCTGGTTGCCAAGGACCTCGTCGGCCTTCTTGATGGCGCCGATGCGGCGAATATCCAGGCGAACCGAACAGTAGAACTTGAGCGCGTTGCCGCCCGTGGTGGTTTCGGGGCTGCCGAACATGACGCCGATCTTCATGCGGATCTGGTTGATGAAGATCACCATGCAGTTGGAGCGCTTGATGTTGGCGGTGAGCTTGCGCAACGCCTGGGACATGAGCCGCGCGTGCAGTCCAACATGGGAATCTCCCATTTCGCCCTCGATTTCCGCCTTGGGCGTGAGCGCCGCCACGGAGTCCACGACGATGACGTCCACGGCCCCGGAGCGCACCAGCATGTCGGTGATTTCCAGCGCCTGCTCGCCCGTATCCGGCTGGGAGATGAGCAGTTCATCCACGTTGACGCCGAGCCTGCCGGCGTAGACGGGATCCAGGGCGTGCTCGGCATCCACAAAGGCCGCGGTGCCGCCTGCGCGCTGCGCTTCGGCGACCACCTGCAGCGTGAGCGTGGTCTTGCCCGAGGACTCGGGACCGTAGATTTCCACCACCCGCCCCTTGGGCAGCCCGCCGATGCCGAGAGCGATGTCCAGCCCCAGCGAACCCGTCGAAACGACATTGATGTCCTGGCTGGCGATGGCATCGCCCAGGCGCATGACCGAACCCTTGCCGAATTGCTTTTCTATCTGCCCCAGGGCGGCTGCGAGCGCTCGTTTACGCTTGTTGTCCATGTGTCGTGTTCTCGTCGGTTCGGGAAATTTTTGTCGTCCGGTCGCAGGTGATTATTTCATAGATTCCACTGGCTGACAGCCGAATATCTGGGCAGCTCGACCAGAAAGTCGCGACATTTCCGCCGGCCGCGACAAGCTGCCGTACGAAGGCGCGAAAAAGTAGTTCGGAACGGGGGAATCCGGTTCGAAAACAAGGGTCAGGCCGGGTCGTCGAAATCCCAGCTCCGCAGTACCTCGTACATGGAATGACGCGCACCGGGCCGGGACTCCACCAGGGCGAATCCCGACACCGGCCACTCCACCGGATTGACGGCCATCCCCACCGATTTCGCCTTGCGCGCCAGCGTCACATGGGGACTGTAGGGCCGCCGTTCACGGCGGAATCCCACGGCCACCAGCGCGTCCCACAGGTTTCGCTCCAGTTGCACCAACTCGGCCGGAACCTGGCTTGCTCCCAGCCAAAGCACCCTCGAGCGGGTCCAGTGGCCGAGCTTGTCCAGCCGGACCGTGAATTCCCGCGACGGGAGCGGCGGTACCCGCATGACCGTCGCCAGGTCGGCTTCCGTCAAGGGCCCGAGAAAGGCCAGCGTGATGTGCAGATTGCCCTGCGGTGTGGCGCGGCCGCCGGAGCGCCTGACCGCAGTTCGGGAGCCGCGCAACAACTCCCGGCGGATCGTCTCGGAGGGCCAGATTGCAAAGAAGACGCGACGCCTGGCAGGCTTCGGGCCGGCCTCGGTCATCCGTTCCGGACCTCGCCCCGACCGCGTTCGATCAGGTCCAGCAAGCCTTGCAGCGCGTGCGCCACGGCCTGGCGGCGGATGGATTCGCGGTCGCCGGCAAACACGCGCCGTTCGGTGATGCCCGGCACATCGGGATCAGTCGCGTGCGCCGAATCGCGATCGATCATGTCCCGGGGGGCGTCCCACCCGAACCAGACCGTGCCGACGGGTTTGTCCGGCGTGCCTCCGTCAGGTCCGGCCACACCGCTGACGGCCACTGCGAATTCCGCGCCGCTCAGGACCCGGCCGGCCCGTGCCATGGCCGCAACGGCTGCCTCGCTGACCGCGCCGTCGGCCGCCAGAATGGCTTCCGGCACACCCACGAGTTGGCGCTTTGCGTCATTGGCATAGGTCACCCAGCCCCAGCCGAACCACGCCGAACTGCCGGGGATATCGGTCAGGGTCTTGGCGACCCAGCCGCCGGTACAGGATTCCACGCAGGCGACCCGCGCGCCCCTGAGCTGCAACTCCTCGCCCAGCGCGCGGGCCAGTGCGGTCAGTTGGGCGTCGCTCGGTGTCATGATCGGGCACTCAGAACGCGATTGTAGACCTCCACGTAGCGCCGACTCATGCGCTGGACAGAGAATCGGGATTCAACCCGCTCCCGGCCGGCAAGGGCCAGTCGCCGGCGCAGTGCTTCATCGCCGAGCGTTCGCAGCATCGCTTCGCACAGATCGCCCGAGTCGCCGGCCGCAAACAGCAGCCCGCTCCGCTCGTGCTCGACGATGTCGGGAATGCCTCCCGCATCGGACGCAACCACCGCCACGCCCGCGCTCATGGCCTCAAGCACCGCCACGCCCAGTCCCTCGCGCATTGCCGGATGGACAAGCAAGTCAAGGCCCGGCAGGAGTTCGGCAAGATCGTTCCTGAAACCAGTGAGCTGCACACGGTTCGAGAGCGAGCGAGCCGCAATCTGACGGCGCAACGAGCCCTCCAGCGGCCCGCGCCCGAAGAGCAGCACCCGGACGTCGGGGTGGCGCGCGATGACCTCCGGCAAACAGTCCAGCAGCAAAGCGTGGCCCTTGCGGGGGATGAGTTGGGCGATGACGCCGACGATGGTTGATTCGGGCGGGATGCCGAACGTCTCCGCCAATCGCATCCGCGCCGACGACCCGGGCCGATAGCGCCCGGCGTCCACCGCACTCGCCACTCTGACGACGCGGCCGGGATCCAGCCTCACATGATCCACCAGTTCCGACTCCACCGCCGAGGAGATCGCCGCCACCACGCTGTAGGGCCGGTACTTGAGGCGTGCCCACCACGCCGGTTCGCGGTTGTCCACGCGGCGCGTCAGCACGGCCGGCACGCCGGCCCGTCGCGCACTCCTTCCGCCCACCAGGTCCGCCCCACGGCGTGAGTGCACGTGCACGACGTCGGGCGCGTGCGCCTTGATCAGCTTCCTCAGCGGACCGGCCCAGAACACGTCCAGGTCGCCGCCCATCGGCAACTCCACAACCGTGCCCCCGCGAACTGCGCCGGCAATCTCGCTGCCCCTTGCGCACACCAGAATGCTCTCGAAACCCTCGGCCGCGAGACCCTCGACCAGGTAGCAGACCTGCCGCGCCCCTCCGTACAGGTGCCGGCCGGCTTCGACGTGCATGATGCGCATGGGCCGATGGTACCCCGGGGCAACCAGGTTCGCCTGTCACCCCTGCCCCGACGCGAGTCAGGGAGGAACCGGCATTACCTCCTCAGGTCAAACTGATGATGCGTCTCAAGCGCCCGCCCCGGGCTGATGCGCCCGCAGAAACGAACGGATATGGCGCACCGCCAGCGGTATTCGATCCTCTGGCTGCTTCCAGGGGAACAGGCTCACCTGCGCGTTCGGCGCCAGCATCGCCGATTCCATGGCGGGATCGTAGGGATGCGCCGGAGTATCGTCGGGCAGCACGAGTATGGGCGTCTGACAGTTGCGCACGAAGTCGCGCGTCACGGTGAAAACGAAGTCCGCGTCGGTGACGTACATCTGGGTCACGAAAGCGTGGATCATTTCCGGCGTGATGTCGGGCAGGAGGGCCAGCAGTTCCTGTCCCCAGCCGCTCGTGTTGCCTTCGTAGAAGTAGTCGGGCCTCTCCGGATCGAAGCCGACGGGCTGTGCGATCACAGCGGCGCGGATGCGATCCTGCGCCCGCTCCAGCAGGTTCCAGATGAAGGGACCGCCGATACAGAAGCCCATCACCATGAACTCGTCGATTCCCAGGTGGTCCATGAGCCCGAGTTGGTCGTCGGTGTGCGAATCCCACGGCCGATCAACCTCCAGCGGGCCGGTGGACTGCCCGCTGTAGGCGTTGCGCAGGTCCATCGAGATGCAACGGTACTCGCCGGCGAACTCGCCAATCACGTCGAACGGCGACCTGCCGTTGTAGAAATTCGCAAAGACCGAGTTCAGGCCCCCGCCCGCGATCAACAACAACGGGTAGCCGGAACCCGTCACGTTGTAACGGATTCGGACGTCGCCCCGTTCGTAGAAACCTGTGCCGGCAGGCTGCTCCCCCTCCTGGGCGAACGCGCGTCCCGCAGCGGCGACCGCGGCAGCCGCGGCTCCGGTTTTCAGAAGTGTGCGTCGCGTCGAATCCACGCCTGATTTCTCTCTTGACATGTCCATCTCCTGCTGCTGTGCGCATGATACGCCATGAAGCACGGCGGTCCAGTCAAGTTCTCACCGCGGCTGTCCATGCGTGCCCGATCCTGCGCGGTTCAGCCTCATTCGGCGCCTTCCCGTGAACTCCTGCAACCGTCCGGAAAGCCGTTCATGACCAGGAGCCGGTTCCACAGCCGCGAGCGTTCTTCCTCACTGATCGATCGCGCCCAAGCCCAGGCGGCCGCGTAGTCGTCTCCCCAGTTCGCTTCGTACCGTACGCGCTCCTCGGCAAATTCCTCGCCCCAGACATCTGCCCAGACGAGGTCGAGAACCAGGTACAGGGTCATGTGTCCGTCGACGCCTTCGAGCCGTGCGGCGAGCTGCCAAAGGTGGCGGTGGCCGAGTTCGTGAACCAGCGTGGATTTTTTCACGTCGGGCGCGTAGCTCCCGCGGAGGCGCATCGGAGAATCGGGTCCGCCGGAATGACTCACCGCGTAGTCCACGACGGCCGTAATGCTGGACTCCGAAAACGGCAGGCATGTCCGGGCCTCCAGTGCGGCCACGATGCGTTCTCCATCCTCGTCCCAGATCTCCTGGTACGCTCGGACGGCGTACGGAAGCGCCGCGTTGGCAGGGACGAAGATGAGCTCCGGCTGCGCCTGCGCCGCGCCCGCAGCGAGCAGCGCAACTGCGGAAACGACCCAGGCCCGCCATACCCTGCTTCCCTGCATTGACACACTCCCGACTGCGGCGCCAACGGGAAATCCTCAACCAGGCGGTCGGGACAGTCAACCCTGGGGGACGGCTCGGCACGCAGAAGCCGATTACAATGTGCGCGTTTCATCGAACCCGCCTCGCCGGTCTCGGTGCGACGCGGGACTCTTGCCACGGACTGCCGAAACTTGAACAAACCCCACACCCCCATGATGCGGCAGTACCTGGGCATCAAGGCCCAGCATCCGGATGTGCTGCTCTTATACCGCATGGGGGACTTCTACGAACTGTTCTACGACGACGCCCGCCGAGCCGCCGAATTGATGGACATCGCACTCACCAGCCGCGGGCAATCCGGCGGCGAACCCATCCCCATGGCCGGCGTACCGGTGCGCGCGGTGGATAACTACCTGGGACGTCTCGTGCGCCTGGGTGAATCCGTGGCCATCTGCGAACAGATCGGCGATCCCAAGGCCAGCAAGGGCCCAGTGGCACGGGAAGTCGTGCGCATCGTCACGCCGGGAACGCTCACCGAGGACGCCCTGCTGGACTCGAAACGGGCCTCGCACCTGGTAGCGATCAACCTGGACCGGAACGGCGCCGCCGGACTGGCCTGGCTCGACATGGCCAGCGGTCGATTCGCCATCGCCGAACTGGCGGACGGAGACTCCCTGCGCGGCGAACTGGAACGGCTCAGGCCGGCCGAAATACTGCTTGCCGAGGACGCGCGCCGTCCCGCATGGCTGAGCGATTTCGATGGCCTGAGGGAACGGCCACCCTGGCACCTGGATCCGGAAGCTGCCGAACGGTCGCTGTGCAAGCAGTTCGGAACCCGCGATCTTTCCGGCTTCGATGCCGGGGATGCGCCAGCCGCCGTGGGCGCCGCGGGATGCCTCCTGCAGTACGTCAAGGACACGCAGCGTTCCGCGGCGCCGCACATCCGCGGGATGGTTCGCGAACGGCGCGAGGATGCGATCATCATGGACGCCGCCACGCGCCGTAATCTGGAAATCGAAACCACCGCGACGGCAAGGAGCGAGTTCTCGCTGGTGGGACTCATGGACCGCTGCGCCACGCCCATGGGCAGCCGGTTGCTCCGACACTGGATCAATCGCCCGATTCGCGACCGGGACGCGCTCCGGCAACGCCAGCAGGCCATCGAGACGATGATTCGTGCCGGTTCGGCCGAATCCCTGCAGTCGACCCTGCGGGACATGGGCGACATGGAGCGAATCCTCACCCGAGTGGGACTGCGCTCGGCGCGGCCGCGGGACCTGGCGCAGTTGCGGCACGCGCTGCGGGAACTGCCCGGCGTGACCGCACGGATCGCGCGGCTGAATTCGCCGCGCCTGGACGCGCTCGTGCAGGGCTGCGGGGAACACGACGCCCAACTCGAACTCCTCGACAGGTCCATCGTCACCGAACCGCCCGTGACGTTGAAGGACGGCGGCGTGATCGCCGCAGGCTACGACACCCGGCTGGACGAACTTCGAACCATCAGCGCCGACGCCAGCCAATATCTCGACGACTTCGAGCAGCGCGAACGCGAGCGCACGGGACTGACCAATCTCCGGGTGGGCTACAACCGCGTGCATGGCTACTACATCGAGATCAGCAAGGCGCAGGCCCGGCAGGCGCCCGACGATTACGTGCGGCGCCAGACGCTGAAGGGCAACGAGCGCTTCATCGTCGCGGAACTCAAGGAGTTCGAGGACAAGATCCTGAGCTCCAGGGAACGCGCGCTGGCGCGGGAGCGCTCGCTCTACGAAGAAGTGCTGGAGGCGCTCAACGAACATCTGCCCGAACTGCAGCAGACCGCGGAATGCGTCGCGGAGATCGATGTACTGGCCAACCTGGCGGATCGCGCGGTGGCGCTGGACCTGAGCAGGCCCGAGCTGACCGGCAATCCCGAACTCCGCTACCGTTCCGGACGACACCTGGCTGTGGAGCAGGCGAGTACCGATCCCTTCGTACCCAACGATCTCGTTCTCGGCGACCGGCGGCGGATGCTGATCATCACCGGGCCCAACATGGGCGGCAAGTCGACCTACATGCGCCAGACCGCCCTCATCGCCATCCTCGCGCACATCGGCAGTTTCGTGCCGGCGGTCAAGGCGCGCATAGGTCCCATCGACCGCATCTTCACCCGCGTCGGAGCCTCGGACGACCTGTCGGGCGGGCGCTCCACCTTCATGGTGGAGATGACCGAGACCGCCAACATTCTCAACAACGCCACCGCCTCGAGCCTGGTCCTGATGGACGAGGTGGGGCGCGGCACCAGCACCTTCGACGGCCTGTCGCTGGCCTGGGCGGCGGCCCGGCACATCGCCCGGGAATCCCGTGCGTTCACGCTCTTCGCCACGCACTATTTCGAGCTGACGAGCCTGCCGGAACAACTGCCCGACTGCGCCAACGTGCACCTGGACGCCGCCGAACACGGCGACGAACTGATCTTTCTCCACGCCGTCAAGGAGGGTCCGGCCAACCAGAGCTACGGCCTGCAGGTGGCGCGCCTGGCCGGGGTCCCGGCGAGAGTCGTGGCGGACGCACGGCACTACCTGGCCGCGCTGGAAGCGCGCGAGCACGGTTCAGGCGATCATCCCCAGGTCGAACTGCCGCTGCAGCGATCCGAACCCGAAGCAGCGCCCGTGGAAGAGGACCCCATCCGGCTGCGACTGCGGGAGGTGGACCCCGACTCGCTCACGCCGCGGCAGGCGCTGGAGTTGTTGTACGACCTGGCCGCGTCCGGGAAGGCAAACGAGTAGTTGTCGCTGCGCGTAGGGCGCTGGGCCATGCCATCAAATTCCGCTTGGGCGAAGGGAGCAATCGCCGCTGCGTACGATCGCCGCGCGCCTTGCGTCATGCGCTGTTGCTTACTTTCGCCGTGCGCCTTGACTCATTCGCTGTTGCTTACTTTCGTTGCCCGCATGCCTTATGCGCTGTTTTGGTGGTTCTCCCGGGAAGCGCGCAACCGCTCCAGCGCCTCGCGATTGGTCCACGAGGCGACCTTGTCGATCGCCTGCTCCAGGCCCATCCACCGATAGGCAACATGCTCGTCAGAGTTCAGCGCTGGGGTGCAGGCTTTCGGCAACTCCAGGTAAAAGAGGTGCTCCAGGTTCTCCGCAACGCCTGGTCCGTAGCGATCCCGCCATTCGGGACGGATAGGGAATCGCCGTGTGATCCCGGTTTCCACCAGCACGGGCGCCGAGCGACCGTTGTCCAGACACGCCTCCCCCGATTCGCCCGACGTGGCATACGATTCGGGTGCGGTGCAGTCCAGGCCCGTTTCCTCGCGCACTTCCCTGACAGCGGCGTCGGCCGGCGTTTCCCGCCAGCGAAGCGTTCCGGTTACGGATTGCCAGAAGCCCCGGGGAGAGACGCGTTCCAACAGCAGGCACTCGACCTGCGAGGTGTACATCACCACCAGCACGGATTCCGGACGCTTGAACTCCGCCAAGGTCAATTTCCGGAAAGTTGCCGGCAAACGGTCACGGACGACACCGGCCCCGCCCCTGCTAACCCTTCTTGCGCAGCCGAATGCCCACATCCCTGAGTTGTGCGGCGCCGGCGGGGCTGGGGGCGCCGGTCAGCGGGTCGCTGGCGGTCTGGGTCTTGGGGAAGGCGATGACTTCGCGGATGCTGTCGGCGCCGGCCATGAGCATCACCAGCCGGTCCAGCCCGAAGGCGATGCCGCCGTGGGGCGGGCAACCGTATTCCATCGCCTGCAGCAGGAAACCGAACTTCTCGTTGGCCTCCTTCTCGCCGATGCCGAGCAGTTCGAATACCGTGGACTGCATGGCGGGTGTGTGGATACGTATCGAACCGCCGCCGATCTCGGTGCCGTTGAGCACCATGTCATAGGCGCGGGAGAGGATATTGCCGGGATCCGCCGACAACGCGGCCGGGTCTTCTGCAAGCGGCGCCGTGAAGGGATGGTGCGACGGCGTCCAGCCTCCCTCCCCGTCTTGCTGGAACAGCGGGAAATCCACCACCCAGAGCGGCGCCCAGCCGTTGCGTATCAGGCCGCGGTCGCGGCCCAACTGCCGGCGAACGGCGCTCAGCGTGTCGTTGACGATCTGAGTCTTGCCGGCACCGAAGAAAACGATATCGCCGCTCTCTGCCCCGGCCCGGTCCAGGACGGCGGACACAACCTCGTCGGGAAGGAACTTGAGAATCGGCGATTGCAACTGCCCCGCGGCGCGGTCGATCACCTTGATCCAGGCCAGGCCTCTGGCGCCATGGCGCGCGGCGAGATCGGTGTAGCCGTCGATGGCGCCGCGGCTCAGGTCCGCACCGCCCGGCAGGCGCAAAACCGCCACCCGACTCCCGGCATCGGCAGCGGGGCCGGCAAATACCCTGAACTCGACCGCGCGCATCAGGTCGGCCACTTCCGTCAATTCCAGCGGGTTGCGCAGGTCCGGCGCGTCGGTCCCGTAGCGTTCTGTCGCTTCCCGATACGTCAGCCGCGGAAGCGGATTCGGCAACTCCACGTCCAGCACCGTCCGGAACGCATGCCGCACCAGATCCTCCATCACTGCCATGATGGCCTCCTCGTGCATGAAGGAGGTCTCGATGTCCACCTGGGTGAACTCGGGCTGGCGGTCGGCGCGCAGGTCTTCGTCCCGGAAGCACTTGACGATCTGGTAGTAGCGGTCGAAGCCCGACATCATCAGCAGCTGCTTCAGCAGTTGCGGCGACTGCGGCAGGGCGAAGAACCGGCCCGAATGCGTGCGGCTCGGGACCAGGTAATCCCTCGCGCCCTCGGGCGTGGTCTTCGTGAGAACCGGCGTCTCAAGCTCCACGAAGCCGTTGTCGTCGAGGAATCCCCGTATCGAGCGCGCCACCGCATGACGCAGCCGCAGGTTGCGCTGCATGTCTTCCCGCCTGAGGTCCAGGTAACGGTAACGCAGCCGCAGATCCTCGCCGGCGGGCTCGTCGTGATGAAAGGGCGGCGTCTTCGCCCGGTTGAGTACCGTCAGTTCAGTGGCCTCAAGCTCGACTTCTCCGGTAGCCATGTTCGGGTTGACCGTGCCCTCGGGCCGCTCGCGCACACGCCCCCGCACCGCGAGCACGTACTCGCCCCGAAGGCGTTCGGCCTCGGCGAAGATATCCGGATCGCCGGGGTCGAAAACCACCTGCAGCAGCCCCTCCCGGTCCCGCAGGTCGACGAAGATGACGCCGCCGTGATCGCGCCGCCGATGCACCCAGCCGGCGACCGCAATCTCCTCGCCGAGTTGGGAGCGGTCCACCAGACCGCAGTAGTGGCTGCGCATGGGATTCAACCTTGTTTCAATGCCGGGCCGCGAAGCCGGCGCATGTTACGGGGAAGCGGCCTGGCCTGCAATTATTGCCCGGGGTGGACAGGATGCCACTCCGGCACCACCACGCCCAGGGAAATGATCATCTTCAATGCCTCTTCCACCGACATGTCCAGTTCCTGCACGTCTTCGGCCGGCACAACCAGCATGAACCCCGAGGTGGGATTCGGTGTGGTTGGCAGAAATACCGTGGTCATTTCCCTGCCGACCCGGGACTCCGGCTCCGGCGGATGCTCCGAGGTCTGGAAGCACAGGCTGTAGACGCCCTTGCGCGGGTACTGGATAAGCAGAACCTTCTTGAACGATTCGCTCGAATCGCTCAGCACGAGCTCGGTAAATCGCTTGACGGCACCGTAGACGGTACGCACCAGCGGAATGCGCGCCACCAGGGCTTCGTAGGAGTTGACCATGCGGCGGCCGATCAGGTTCGCCACCAGCATCCCGGTCAAAATGACCACCACCAGCGCCAGGACCGCGCCAAGACCCGGGATCCGGAAACCGAGCAGCGTTTCGGGACGATACGGCAGAGGGATCAGGAACAGGAGCCGATCCATGAGGTCGATGAGGAACGCCACGACCACGATCGTCGCGCCGATCGGCACCCAGACCAGCAGCCCGGCGACTATGTAGCGGCGAATACGGCGAACGAACAAGTCGACTCCCCCCGGATTGGGCTCACGTTCCGGTCATGCAGCGGCGCTGTCGGAGCCGCGAACCGAGCGCGAACTCGAGCCGGCGCGGGCGTCTGACTTGCCCGGGGACTTCTCAGTGGATGAGCTGTCCGTCTTCCCGGAGCCCTTGCCCTGCTTCGAATCGCCCTCGGCTTTCTTCGGCTCCCCCTTGTCCTTGCCGGCAGCCGCCTCGTCCGGATGCTCGACCAGGTTGCGCTTCCTTTCCTTGTCGGACTTGAAGTCCGTCTCGTACCAGCCGCTGCCCTTGAGCCTGAAGTTCGGCGCGGAAACCAGCCGCCGCAGTGCGGACGCCCCGCAGGAAGGGCAATCCCTGAGCGGCGCATCGGCGATTTTCTGCAGGGCATCCAGATAATGCCCGCACGCGTCGCAACGGTACTCGTATATCGGCATGTTCCCGCCTCCTGTTACGCCGTGTGCTTCACCGGCAAAACCCGCATAGACTGACACTTCATGACTGATCGGCGCAACCGCATGACGGGATGCTTCAGGCCGCGGCGGCCGTATCCTTGACGAAATCCAGTTCGCCGGCGGCGGCGGTGGCCCGAATGACGTCACCGGGCGCGAAATCGCCGTGGAGAATGCGCTGTGCCAGCGGGTTTTCCACCTGCTGCTGGAGCGCGCGCTTGAGCGGCCGTGCGCCGTAGACCGGATCGTAGCCCGCCTCGGCCAGAAGGTCGCGGGCCGCGTCGTCCAGTTCGAGCGACATGTCGCGCTCGGCCAGCCGCTGTTGCAGGTACTTCAACTGGATGTCCACGATCAGCCGCAGGTGGGACTCTTCCAGCGGGTGGAAGACCACGACGTCGTCGATCCGGTTGACGAACTCCGGCCGGAACTGCTGGCCGACGATGTCCATCACCGCGGCCTTCATCTCGTCGTAGTTCTCCTCGCCCGCCAGTTCCTGGATTCGCTGGCTGCCCAGGTTCGACGTCATCACCACGACCGTGTTGCGGAAGTCCACCGTACGGCCGTGACCGTCGGTGAGGCGGCCGTCGTCCAGCACCTGCAGGAGGATATTGAAGACTTCCGGATGGGCTTTCTCCACCTCGTCCAGGAGGACCACCGAATAGGGCCGCCGCCGTACCGCCTCGGTGAGGTAGCCGCCCTCCTCATAGCCAACGTACCCCGGCGGCGCACCGATGAGCCGCGCCACGGAGTGCTTCTCCATGAACTCGGACATGTCGATGCGCGTCATCGCGTCTTCGGTATCGAACAGGAACTCCGCCAGCGCCTTGGTCAGCTCGGTCTTGCCGACACCCGTCGGCCCCAGGAACAGGAACGACCCGTTGGGCCGGTTGGGATCGGCCAGCCCCGCGCGGGACCGCCGAATGGCGTTGGACACCGCCCGGAGCGCCTCCCCCTGGCCGACCACGCGCGCCTCCAGGAAACTCTCCATCCGGATGAGCTTCTCCCGCTCGCCCTCGAGCATCCTGGTCACCGGAATCCCGGTCCACTTGGAGACGACCTCGGCCACCTCCTCCTCAGTCACCCGGTTACGAACCAGCGTCGGCTTTTCCTGCTCCCTGGAGAGCGCCTGCTCCAGTTCGCGCGTCAGTTCCGGGATGCGCCCGTACTGCAATTCCGACATCCGCGCCAGGTCACCGGCCCGATGCGCCTTCTCAAGCTCGGTCCTTGCATGCTCAAGCTCTTCCTTGAGATGCGTGGCGCCCTGCATGACTGCCTTTTCCGCGCTCCAGACTTCGTCCAGGTCGGAGAACTTGCGCTCCAGGTCCGCAATGGATGATTCCAGCGTCTCCAGCCGGCGTTTGGACGCCTCGTCGGATTCCTTCTTCAACGCCTCCCGCTGGATCTTCAACTGGATGAGGCGCCGCTCGAGGCGGTCAAGCTCCTCGGGCTTGGAATCGATTTCCATGCGGATGCGCGAACCCGCCTCGTCCACCAGGTCGATGGCCTTGTCCGGCAACTGGCGGTCGGAGATGTACCGGTGCGACAGCGTGGCGGCCGCGACGATGGCGGGATCGGTGATCTCCACACCGTGGTGCACCTCGTAGCGTTCCTTGAGGCCGCGCAGGATCGCGATGGTGTCCTCGACCGTGGGTTCGTCCACGCGCACCTTCTGGAACCGCCGCTCCAGCGCCGCATCCTTCTCCATGTGCTTGCGGTATTCGTCCAGCGTGGTGGCGCCGACGCAGTGCAGTTGCCCGCGGGCCAGAGCCGGCTTGAGCATGTTGCCGGCGTCCATGGAGCCCTCGGCCTTGCCCGCACCGACCACGTTGTGCAGTTCGTCGATAAAGAGAATGATCTGGCCCTGCTGCCTGGCCAGTTCGTTGAGCACCGCCTTCAGCCGCTCCTCGAATTCGCCGCGGAACCTGGCGCCTGCGATCAGTGCGCCCAGGTCCAGCGCGAGGATTCGTTTCGACTTGATTCCCTCCGGCACCTCCCCGTTGGCGATGCGCTGGGCCAGGCCTTCGACAATGGCCGTCTTGCCCACGCCCGGTTCCCCGATGAGCACGGGATTGTTCTTGGTCCGCCGCTGCAGCACCTGGACGGTGCGCCGAATCTCGTCGTCGCGGCCGATCACCGGGTCCAGCTTGCCCTGCTCCGCCTGCTCGGTGAGGTCCACCGCGTACTTTTCCAGCGCCTGCCGGGATTCCTCCGCATCGGGGTTGTCCACGCTGGCGCCGCCGCGCACCTCGTCGATGGCCTTCTCGACGGCACCGGCGACGGCGCCGGCGTCCTGCAACGCTCGGCCTAGGTCGCCGCGGTCCCGGCACGCCGCCAGAACGAAGAGCTCGCTGGAGATATAGGCGTCGCCGCGCTGCTGGGCCAGCTTGTCGGCGATGTTCAGGAGCTTTGTGAGCTCGTTGGAGACGTGCACGTCGCCCTCGGCATCGCCCTGGACCCCGGGCAGCCGGTCCAGCGCGTTGCCCAGACCGACGCGAAGCTGATTCATGTTGACCCCGGCCTTGGTCAGCAGACCGCCGATGCTGCCACGGTCCTGCTCCAGCAGCGCCGCCATCAGGTGCACCGGCGCGATGAACTGGTTGTCCCGCCCGACCGCCATGGACTGCGCGTCCGCGAGCGCCAGTTGCAGCCTGCTTGTCAGTTTGTCCGTTCGCACGGGAATCTACTCAGCTACCAGGATCGTCAATTCAGTAGATGGGGGTGGGGGCGGGAAATATCAATCGGTGGCGGCCGAGGCGACACGATTCCTTCGCGAACCGCATTCAGCCCCCGTCAATCAGTCGGCGCAGTTTTCTCGCGACCGACTCGAGCAGAGGTGCATCCTCCTGTGCGATTCCACGCACCGACAAGGAGATCTCTGGCGAGATATCTACGCGCGACCACACGTCCACGGCGCCGGATTCACGGTCCTGTCCGCGGCGCGCCAGGGCCTGAAGTTCCGCGAGCGTTTCCCCCAGGCTGTCCTCGGGCCATTCGGGCTGCACCGATGCGGGCGCCTCGGGGTCAGGACTCGACCGGACAAACTCCGGCGCCGCGCTGCTGTCCATTGCGACCCAGGCGCGGTCCATGGCCACACGCCTGGAAGCCATGCGCCGGTAGCGCGGCTCGCCCATATCGCCCACCGCCGCACGGACCGGATGGCTCCCCTCCGCCACCCGTTCGATCAATCCCGACGGAACATCGTCGAACAGGTCCCGTAACTGGCTCAGTGACACCGGGCCGATTTCTCCGGCTTCCTCCGCCTCCCGCACGCGCCTGATGAAGAGCAGCCGGTCCATGACCAGCCTGGGATAACGCGTGCGCGGACCGCGGCGGCCCACTCTCGGGATCAGCCCTTCCTGCACGTAGTAGGCGATGGTTCTCCGGTCGAAGCCCGTCTCCCGTTCCAGCTCTTCGGCGGTAAAGCTACGCATAGAATCCGGTTGTTATGTCGTTTAGTGATAAAAACATGTCATTTACTGTTGACATAGTGCTCCCGACCCGTAAACTGTCGTTAACTAGCAATTACTGACAATATAAACGGAGGCCGCCAATGCATCCAGTCAAATCAGCACTTTCTCAACTCGAACCCGGTTCTCCCCAATCATACAAGGGGTTGTCGATCTTCCCCCTGAAATTGTCGGCAGGCGGCTCGGTCAATTACCTCCTGCTCAGCGAGGCCCTGGACACCGGGCTCGTATCCGTTCGGGAATCTTCATATGGGGGAAGCGTCCCCGACCTGGAGGTCGAGAACCGCGCCGACCGGCCCGTCCTGATCGTGGACGGCGAAGAACTGCTCGGCGCCAAGCAGAATCGGGTGGCGAACCTAACGCTTCTCGTCCCGGCGGCAAAGCGCACCACCATTCCGGTCTCCTGCGTGGAAGCCGGACGCTGGTCCTACCGGAGCGACGAGTTTGCACTGTCCGAGCGGGTCCATTTCGCACGCGGCCGACGCGAGAAACTCGCCAGCGTGCAGGCATCCATGCGATCGACGGGATCCAGATACTCGGACCAGGGGGCCGTATGGGCCTCCATCGACGACAAGGCAGAATCCATGCAGGCCCGGTCGCCTACCGGTGCGATGGGTTCCATCTTCGAAAAACACGCCCGCACCCTCGATGAATTCGTGAATCGCCTGCAGGCGGTGCCCGGCCAGGTTGGCGGCGTCTTTTGCGTCGCGGGGGCGATCTGTGGAATGGACGTATTCGACAAGGCAACCACTTTCGGAGCGCTGCTTCCGAAGCTCGTGCGCAGTTATGGCATCGACGCGCTGGAACATGGGTCAGGTACCGATGCGGTGCCGGGCAGGAATGCCGTAGACCAGTTCATCGGGAATCTCTGCAAAGGCAAGCTTGACGAGCACGACGCGGTCGGCCTCGGGCATGACGTTCGAGTCGAGGCAGCGGATATCGTCGCGGGCGGCCTCATGGTGGATTCCGAGCTGATCCACCTGGCGGCATTCACCGATGCGGACAGTCTCCACCCGTCCATGGCACCGACGCGACGCTTTGCGACGGTTCGGCAGAGGAGACGGTCGGCCAGACACCGATAGGATCTCCCGGATGACTTCGGTCCCGGAGTCCGATCGCTGCGTTCGTGGGCGACCCCTTTGATATACTTCGACTCCCTACGGCGCAAAGCAGAATCGGCGATGCAAATCAACGTCGAACCCCATAACGGCACGCTGGTGGTTGCCGTCGAAGGGCGTATCGATGGCACGAACGCGATGGAATTCCAGAGCGCCGTGCACGATGCGCTTGGGGAAGGCGCGGGACCGTTGCTGATCGATTGCGAGACCCTTTCCTACACCAGCAGCGCGGGTCTGCGCGCCTTTCTGTCAATCGCCAAATTGCTCCAGCGAAGGAAGGGGAAGTTCGCGATTTGTTCGTTGTCCGGCATGATTGCGCAAATTTTTCAGATCAGCGGATTCGATCAGATCATTTCGGTTCACGCCTCGCGCGAAGAAGCGCTGAGCGACTTCGACAGCTAGATGGCTGACCGGACCAGACCCGAGCCCGCTTCCTGACGACCGCGCCGCTTGAGCAGGAAGCATCCGAAGCGCCATCGCATCTGCCAGACCGCGAATCGGCCGTGAACGCCTCCGACGACTTCATCCGCCGCCTGCCGAAGGCGGAACTGCATATCCACATCGAAGGCAGCTTCGAGCCGGAACTCATGTTCGAGATCGCCCGGCGCAACGGCGTGAGTATCCCGTACGACAGCGTAGAAGCGGTCCGCGCGGCGTACGAGTTCGAGGACCTGCAGTCCTTTCTGGACATCTATTACCAGGGCATGGGCGTGCTGCTGGAAGAGCGGGACTTCTACGACCTGACGATGGCCTATCTGCGCCGCGTAAGCGCAGACGGGGTGGTACATGCCGAGATCTTCTTCGATCCCCAGGGTCACACGGAGCGCGGGGTTGCCTTCGAGACCGTGCTGAACGGCATCTGGAACGCGCTGCGCGACGGCGAGCGGCAGCTTGGCATCACGTCCCGGCTCATCATGTGCTTCCTGAGGCATCTCGACGAGGACGATGCGCTGCGCACGCTGGACCAGGCCATGCCGTTCCGCGATCGCATCGCCGGAGTGGGCCTGGATTCCTCCGAGGTCGGGCACCCGCCGAGCAAGTTCGAACGGGCTTTCGCCAGGGCACGGGACGCCGGCTTCCGGGCGGTTGCGCACGCGGGCGAAGAGGGACCGCCGGCCTATGTCGAGGAGGCCCTGGACCTTTTGCGCGTTGCCCGCATTGACCACGGCAACCGGGCGCTTGAATCCATGGCCCTGGTCAGGCGGCTGGCGGCGGAGCGAATCCCCCTTACCGTGTGCCCGTTGTCCAACCTGAAACTCTGCGTCGTCACCGACCTGCGCGAGCACCCGCTCTCACGCATGCTGGACGCCGGCCTGATGGCCACCGTCAATTCGGACGACCCGGCCTATTTCGGGGGATACGTGCTCGACAACTTCGTTGCGGCCAGGGACGCACTGGGCCTGACGGCGGAGGACATCGTTGCGCTGGCGCGAAACTCCATCACGGCCTCCTGGGCCGACGCGGGCCGGAAGGAGCGCTGGCTCGCCGGGATCGACGCCATCGCGAGCGAGCCCGCCGACTGATCAGGCCGCCCGATTGATCGCCAGCCGCTCGTCGACGGTCGCAATGATCGAATCGATGGGCGCGCTGTCGATTCCAACCTGACCGGCAATCTGCTGAACCAGAAGGTCAACGCGCTCGATATTGGGGACGCCTGCGAATACCGCCCGCGCGGCGGACGAAGGATTGACGAGATACGTGGCCGCCGTCGCGTACTTGTCGAAGGGTACAAGGTCATTGCCGGCAGCTCCCATCCGGATGCAGAGGTTTCGCATCCATTCGTAGATTTCGCGCGAGGCACCGAAATCTCCGTGCACGGCATCCTTGATCGAAATCATGCCGTCCCGCCCGATGCAACGGTAGTTTCCGGCCAGCAACATCTGCCACTTGGTCAGAGGCACGAAGATCGAGTCGTGGACCTTCAACTTGACCGGTAGCGGCGTGGCGCCGTCGTCGGTTTCGAACCGGATTCCTTCGATATCGGCCTGGAGGTTGCGCAGAATGTTCGTCGCGTCGTCCCCCTCGAACCGGGCGGCCTTGAAATTCGTGGGCAGCCCCACCTGGAGCACGTTCAGTTCATCCAGTGAGGGTCGGAATGCCTGAGGATCGGGGCTCGCAGTCGTCACCAGGCGTGGATCGAAGTATTCCCACGCCGCAGGGCTCACATAGCACTGCCTGAGCTCTTCCACAGCGAGCCCCGGAATGCGCCGCAGATATGGCAGCGGCGGCATGTTCATGATCGCCAGACAGGGGATGCCCGATTTGCCCACCAGGGGCATGAGTTCGCGAATGCCCGCCGACCCGTACTGGGGCTCCTGCATGGCGAGCACGACCAGGTCGAATACCGCCGGGTCCACCGCATCCGGCGTCGTGGCCGACAACCTGCCCGGCGCCTGGTTCGAGGAAACCCTGACCGGTCGCTCCCGGCCCCTGACGGGCAGGATCACCACCGTGCCCTCGCGGTTGATGACATCGACTTCCGCCTGCGTGCAAACCAGCGTGACATCGTGTCCCGCCAGTATCGATTTCGTTGCAAACAGCGAGCCGTAGGACGCGCCCAGGACAAGTACGTTGTATCTCGATTGCACTACTGCTTCCTCAGTTTCACGATTCCAGCCAAATGACCGTCGCCATTCGCCCACAGGGTGCCTCACGGCGATGCGAAAAGAAACGTTTCGAATCGGTGTGCGTGCACCAACCGGCGCCATGGATTGCTTTCACACCGGCAGATTGCAGGCGTCGACGGGCCAGCCCGTGGAGATCCGCCTGCCAGCGACCGTTGGAATTGGCCGCGAAGCACTGGACCGCATCCCGGTCGGTTGCCGCGAACTGCTCGAGCACCTCGCCACCGACTTCATAGGCCCCCTGGCCAATGCCGGGCCCGACCCACGCCAATATCTGCACGGGGTCGACACCCATGCATCGGACGGCCGATTCAAGCACACCGCCCGCCAATCCTCGCCATCCGGCGTGGACCGCACCGACGCGCGTACCCAGGGTGTCGCACAAGAGCACCGGCAGGCAGTCGGCGGTGAGGATCACGCATGGCCGGCCGGGTCGCGAGGTGACCGAACCGTCGGCGGCAGGGGGCTGGTCTAGAGGCGATGACCCGGGAGAGGGCCGGCCGGCGTGCCGGGTCGCAGCCGGCGCATCCGCCCGATCCAGGTCGAGCACCCTGGTCCCGTGGACTTGCCTGAGCCACATGGGTTCCGCGGGCAGATCGAGCATCTCTGCGAGAATCCGGCGGTTTCGGGCCACGTTGGCTTCATTGTCGCCCACACCTGCGCTCAGGTTGAGGCTCGCGTACGAACCCCGGCTGACTCCGCCCACGCGTAATGTACTGGCGGCGCGGACGGGAGCGGGCGCCGGCCAATCGGGCAGAATCACCCGGTTGCGTCCGGGAGATTTCATCCGCCCGCGGCTCCCTGCGAACCCGCGGCCACAGCATCCTGACACAGTGCCTCGACGAGGCCGCGCAGATCCGCAGGCAGCGGACTCTCGAACGCCAGATCGTCGCCGTTCTCCGGATGGCTGAATTCCAGCCGCCGGGCATGCAGCGCCTGGCGGGAAAAAGGCTGCAGCACGCGCAGCAACTCAGGCTGGGGCGCCTTCGGCAACCGCGGGCGGCCGCCATAGAGCGGGTCCCCCACCAGCGGTGCGCGGATGTGGGCGAAATGGACCCGAATCTGGTGAGTGCGGCCGGTATCCAGCTCGATCTGCACCCGGGTATGCGCCCGGTAACGCTCCATGACACGGTACCGGGTCCGGGCCGGGCGCCCTCGCTGCACTACCGCCATGCGAAGACGATGGGTCGGGTGCCGCGCGATGGGGGCGTCGATTTCGCCGCCGCCCGTGAGCACGCCCTGGCACACCGCTTCGTACGTGCGCCGAATTTCGCGCCGCTCCAGTTTCCGCACCAGCGTGCGATGGGCACGCAGCGTGCGCGCCACCACCAGCACTCCGCTGGTGTCCTTGTCAAGTCGGTGAACAATTCCGGCACGAGGCAAACCCGCGAGGTTCGGGTCCAGGTGCAGGAGCGCATTGAGCAACGTCCCGGCACGGTTTCCGGCGCCCGGGTGAACGACCAGGCCGCGGGGCTTGTCTACAATGAACAGGGCGTCGTCCTCGTGCACGAGATCGAGCGGTATCGCCTCCGGCTCCAGGGCGACAGCCGGTTCCGGGGTCACCTCGAGGGCAATTTCCTCCCCCTCGCGCACGCGCGTTTTCGGCGCCGCCCGGCGTCCCTGGAGCGTGAGCGCCCCACTTTCGATCCAGACCTTGAGCCGGCTGCGGGAGAATTCCTCCAGCAACTCGGCGGCGGCCTGATCCAGGCGGCGTCCGGCCTGCCCGGACGAAACGGTCACACGACGGGAAATGGGCTCCAATGACTTCCTCTGGCCGATACCGAGTTTGTTATGATCGCTCATTATGAAGTCTGGCCTGCGCATCTCACCAGCAAAACTCGTGCTCCTCGTTGCAGCCGCGGCCATGCTGGCCTCCGGCTGCGGCAACCGCCGCGACCGGGTCGTCGATTCCGCAGGCCCGGAGGAACTCTACGACCGAGGTTCCGCGTCCATGCGCGGCGGCAACTACCCCACGGCGCTGGCCTACTTCCAGCAACTGGAGGCCCGGTACCCGTTCAGCAACGTCACCCGGCAGGCGCAGCTCGACATGATCTACGTCTACTACCGGGCGCAGCAGCCCGAGTCCGCCATCGACGCCGCCAACGAATTCGAGCAGGAGAACCCCACCCATCCCCGCGTGGACTACTGCCTCTACATGAAGGGGCTCATCTATTTCGATGCCGCGCCGAATTTCCTGGAGAGAATGTTCCGGGTGGACATGTCGGAGCGCCCGCCGCGGGATACGTTGCTGGCATTCGCGACGTTCGATGACCTGATCCGGCGCTTTCCGGACAGCGAGTACATTCCCGACGCCCGCCAGCGCATGGTTTTCCTGCGCAATCGCCTGGCGGAGTACGAGAATCACGTGGCCGGTTATTACATCAACCGGGGCGCCTATGTGGCCGCGGTGAATCGGGCCAAGTACGCCATCGAACACTATCCGGGCGCACCGGCCCTTGAGGGCTCGCTGACCCTCCTCGCGCGGGCCTACTCGCTGCTGGGACTATCCGACCTGGCTGCCGACGCCCAGCGGGTCTTCGACCTCAATTTCGAAGCGCCGCCACAGCAGACAGGCCCCGGGCAAGTGGTGATCCAGGAAGTCGAACAGCCGGATTCCGGCGAACAGCCCGACACCGAATCACAAGAGCCTGCGCCGTAGAAAATCGCGGCTGCGGATTCGCCCTCATCCCCGGTTTTCGCGATTTTCCGCGGTGCCGGTTCCTAATATCCCGAGGTAATGGGATACCGCCAGTCCCGGCCGAACGCCCGGTGGCTGACGCGAACGCCCGGCGGCGCCTGGCGGCGCTTGTACTCGTTGCGTTTCACCATCCCCAGGACCCGTCCCACCGTCGCCCGATCGAATCCCGCGGCGGCAATCTGGTCGACCGAAAGGTCGTCTTCGATGAATGCCTCCAGGATCGGGTCCAGGACGTCGTAGGGCGGGAGCGAATCGGAATCCTTCTGGTCGGGGCGCAGTTCAGCGCTGGGCGCCCGGGTGATGACGCGCTCCGGAATCACTGGTGATTGCCCGTTTCGAAACCGCGCAAGCTCGTACACGAGCGTCTTGCTGCAGTCCTTCAACGGTGCGAATCCGCCCGCCATGTCTCCGTACAGCGTCGCATAACCCACCGCCATCTCGCTCTTGTTCCCCGTGGTCAGCAGCATCCTGCCCAGCTTGTTGGACAGGGCCATGAGCAGGACGCCCCGGCATCGCGCCTGGATATTCTCCTCGGTGGTATCCGGGTCCAGGCCCCGGAATAACTCATCCAGTACCCCGAGGGTGGACCTGAACATGCGCTCGATGGACAGCGTATCCACTCGCACGCCGAGTCTTCGGGCCTGTTCGGCGGCATCTTCCAGGCTCATGTCCGACGTATAGCGCGACGGCATGCGCACCGCGTGCACTTGCCCGGCGCCCAGCGCATCCACGGCCACGCACATGGTGAGCGCGGAATCGACGCCGCCGGAAAGTCCGAGGATGACGCCGTCAAAGTGGTTCTTGACGACGTAGTCGCGCGTGCCCATGACCAGCGCCCGGTAAATGCTGTCGGTATGCGGCAGCAACGGGGCGATTTCGCCGGCGCATGCATCGATACCGCCTCCGCGCGCGCTCAGTTCGGCTGTAAAGACGCCCTCGTGGAATGCGGGTGCGCGCGTCGCCACGTCCCCCGCGGCGTTGACGGCCACCGAACCGCCGTCAAACACCAGCTCGTCCTGCCCGCCGACCATATTGACGTAGACCAGCGCCCGGCCGATCTCCCGCGCGCGCCCGGCCAGTACGTCCTCCCGGACCTGCTGTTTCTGCCGGTGAAACGGCGAACCATTGAGAATCAGGATGACTTCGGCGCCGGCCGCTGCCGTGGCGCGGCAGGGCTCGGGCTGCCAGGTATCCTCGCAGATCGTCAAACCGAAGCGGATGCCCCCGAATTCCACCACGGTGGGCTCCGTACCCGGTTCGAAATAGCGTTTTTCATCGAACACCGAGTAGTTGGGCAACACGATCTTGCGGTGCAGGGCGAGGATGCGCCCATCGGCGATGAAGGCCCCGGCATTGTAGATCCGCTCGCCATCGTACTCGGGAAATCCCACGTACACGGCGATGCCGGAGACACCCTTGCGCACCTTCTCAAGCGCCGCCTCGACCCGCAATCGCATGCCACGGTGAAACAGCAGGTCCTCGGGCGGGTAGCCGCACAGCGTCAGTTCGGGGAAGACCGCGAGAGCGCACCCCAGGTCATCATGCGCGTGGCACGCAGTATCCAGGACCTTGTCGACATTGGCATCGATCGCGCCGACGTGGGTATTGAGCTGGGCCAGTGCGACCTTCAATCCAGCGCCTCGGCTATGGCCGCACCCAGCATGGCGGGTGATCGCACCGTGGTGACCCCGGCCTCTTCCAGCGCATCGAACTTGGCCTGGGCCGTACCGCTGCCTGCTGAGATGATCGCACCCGCATGACCCATGCGCTTGCCCGGCGGTGCGGTTACACCGGCGATGTAGGCCACCACCGGCTTGCTGACATGATCGCGGATGTACTCCGCGGCCGCCTCTTCATCGCCGCCTCCGATCTCGCCCACCAGAATGATGCCGCGCGTGCCGGGGTCGGCTTCGAACAGTTCCAGGCAGTCGATGAAATTCAGGCCGCGAATGGGATCCCCGCCGATGCCGATGCAGGTCGACTGCCCCAGACCGGCATTGGTCGTCTGCCACACCGCCTCATAGGTCAGCGTGCCCGAACGCGAGATGATGCCGACGGAACCGGGCCGGTGGATGAAGCCGGGCATGATGCCGAGCTTGCAGGCTCCCGGGGTGATGATACCGGGGCAGTTGGGGCCGATCAGCCGGCAGCCGGTGTCGGCCAGCGCCGCCTTGACCTTCACCATGTCGAGGACCGGCACGCCTTCGGTGATGCAGACCACCAGCTCGACGCCCGCGGCGGCAGCTTCGAGAATGGCATCGCCCGAAAAGGCCGCCGGCACGAAGACCATGCTCACCTCCGCGCCGGTGGCGGCGACGGCTTCCTGCATGGTGTCGTAAACCGGCAGGCCCAGGTGCTCTTCGCCGCCGCGGCCCGGCGTGACGCCCGCCACGACCCGTGTGCCGTATTCCAGGCACTGGCCCGTGTGAAATAGCCCCTGGCGGCCGGTCATGCCCTGAGAGATGACCCGAGTTTCCGCGCCGACGAGAATACTCACGTGCCCTGTCCCCGCGCCAGGCCGACGACCTTCTCCGCGGCGCTGCGCAGATCGGAGGCAGGCACGACGGCCAGCCCGCTCCCGGCAAGGAGCTGCCGTCCCTTGCGGACGTTCGTTCCCTCCAGTCTCACCACCACCGGCACCGTCACGCCGATGTCCTTGACCGCCGTGAGAATTCCCTCGGCGATCAGGTCGCAACGCACGATGCCGCCGAAGATATTGACGAGAATCGCCTTCACGTTGGGGTTGCCGAGAATGATCCTGAAGGCCTGGGCAACGCGTTGTGCGGTGGCGCCACCGCCCACGTCGAGGAAATTGGCGGGCTCGCCGCCGTGCAGCTTGATGATGTCCATGGTCGCCATGGCGAGTCCGGCGCCGTTCACCATGCAGGCGATGTTTCCGTCCAGCGACACGTAGTTGAGGCCATGCTCGCGCGCATCGCGCTCGCTTGGATCTTCCTGGCCCTCATCCCGCCAGCCCTCGTACCGTTGCTGGCGGAACAGCGCGCTGTCCTCGATGTCGATCTTGGCATCCAGCGCAACCACATGCCCGTCGCCGTCCACGATGAGCGGATTGATCTCCACCAGGCTGGCGTCGCAGCGGTGAAAGAGCGAGACGACCTTGCCGATGATGTCCGCAAGCTCCCGAATCTGGCCCTCGTCCAGGCCCAGGCCATAACCCAGTTGCCGACACTGGTAGGGCGACACGCCGGCCGCCGGATGGATCGCCGCCGCGAGTATCCTTTCCGGCGTGGACGCGGCCACCTCCTCGATGTCCATGCCGCCGGCGGCGGAGGCCATGACAATGACCCGCTCCCGGGCGCGATCCACCAGCGCGCTCATGTAGAGTTCCCGCCGAATGCTCGATGCGGCCTCGACGTACACCGTGTCCACCGGCAGGCCTGCGAGGCCGCTCTGGCGGGTAACCAGGCGGGTCCCAAGCATGGCTTCGGCGTGGGCGGCGGTTTCCTCTGCCGAATTCGCCAGCTTCACGCCACCCGCCTTGCCGCGGCCTCCGGCGTGCACCTGCGCCTTGACGACCCACCGCTCCCCTCCCAATTCGCGCGCCGCAGCCGCCGCCTCCGCGGCGGTCGCCGCCGCCCGGCCCCGGGGCACGGGAATGCCGAATTCGGCAAACAATGCCTTGGCCTGATATTCGTGAAGGTTCAAGGGGATCCTCGGGTTCCGGGCGAGCGCTATTGTCGCGGAATGGCGATCACAGTGAAAGGGGCACGAAATATCGCAAATCTGCCCGTTTTGCCCCGGTTTCCGTGTTCAGGTTCGGCGCCGGCTTGCCGCAAACTGCCCATGTCACTGCAAGGAGGTTCCCATGAAACACAGACAATCCGGATTCACGCTCATTGAGTTGATGGTCGTGGTGACCATCATAGGCATTCTCGCGAGCTTTGCCATACCTGCCTACCAGGACTATACGATTCGGGCGCAGGTCTCCGAGGGCATGAGCCTGGCGGCCATCGCCAGGGCGGCCGTGGCGGAGGAGTTCCTTACCGAGGGCGTGCCGCCGGACGACCGGGCCGATGCGGGCATGAGCGCCGATCCCACGGACACGTCCGGCCGCTACGTTACCGGCGTGGACATCGCCAACGGCGTGCTGACCATCACCTACGGCAACGAGGCCAACGCGCGGATCGCCGGGTCGGGCTCCAACACGTTGACCATGACCCCCTACGAGTCATCCGACATGAGCCTGTTGTGGCGATGCGGTTCCGCGCAGGAACCGGACGGCGCGGAGTTGCTGGGCACCGCGGCCGGTATGGCGGCGACCTACGTGGCGCCCACCCTGCCGGTGCGCTACCTGCCCGCCGCGTGCCGCCTGTAGGGGCCCGACCCTGTGCAGCGTGTCCAGCCGAAACCGGATAACCCGGTGCGCGCGGGCTCCCGTTCCCGTGCAAGCGGCCTTGCAGGGGAGCGACGGCGGGGTCCTGCCGCAGCGTCCCCGCCGGAGCTGCTGACCGGACTGGCGCGGCGCCTGCTCCGCGAGGGGATCGTCGGCCGGGACGCCTTACATGAAGCGGTCAGGGCCTCAAGGGAACAGTCCACATCCCTGGTCGCCTGCCTGGTGTCGACGGGACGCGGCGACCCCGCACGCATCGCAGTCGCCGCGGCGCGGGAATTCGGTGTCCCGGCGCTCGATCTGGACGCGGTGGAGCTGCAACCGGAATCGTCCACCCTGATTTCGGCTGAGCTGCTCAAGCAACACCGCGTGCTGCCCCTGATGCGCCGAGGCCAACGCGTATTCGTCGGCATCGCCGATCCAACCAACCTCAAGGCCCTGGACGACATCGAGTTTCAGACCTCGCTGCGCCCGGAACCGGTGGTCGTGGAGTACGACAAGCTGGAAGCGCGCATCGCGGGGTCCATAGGTACAGAGGCCGCTTCCGTCGGGGCGTTCGACTTCACGGACTTCGATCTGGACGGATTACAACTCGTCGAAGACGGCAATGACGCGGACCCCGTCAATGCCGACGTGGACGATGCCCCGGTGGTGAGGTTCGTCAACCGGATCATGCTGGACTGCGTGAACCGGGGTGCGTCGGACATCCACTTCGAACCGTACGAACGAACGTATCGAATCCGCATGCGCCATGACGGCGTGCTCAGCGAAATCGCCCATCCGCCGATGGCGGTGGCGGGGCGGCTCGCTGCCCGCCTGAAAGTGATGGCGCGGCTGAATGTCGCGGAACGGCGAATGCCTCAGGACGGGCGAATGAGAATGCGTGTGACCCCCGACCGCGCTATCGACCTGCGGGTGAACACCTGCCCGACCCTGTTCGGGGAAAAGGTCGTCTGCCGGTTACTGGACCCGGCCAGCGTCAGGACCGATATCGACGACCTTGGCTACGACGAAGGACAGAAAGCGGCCTATCTCGACCACCTTGCGAGGCCGCACGGCATGATCCTGGTCACCGGCCCCACCGGAAGCGGCAAGACCGTCTCCCTCTACGCCGGGCTCAACACGCTGAATACCCCGGACCGCAATATCGCCACCGCCGAAGATCCGGCCGAGATCAATCTGCCCGGCATCAACCAGGTCAATGTCAATCCGAAGGTGGGCCTGACCTTTGCCTCCTGCCTGCGCGCCTTTCTTCGCCAGGATCCCGACATCATCATGGTGGGTGAGATCCGCGACCTGGAAACCGCCCAGGTTGCGATCCGGGCGGCCCAGACCGGCCACCTGGTGCTTTCCACCCTGCACACCAACGACGCACCGCGAACCCTGACCCGGCTGGTGGACATGGGCATCAAGCCCTACGCCATCGCGAGTTCGGTGTCGCTCATCATCGCGCAACGCCTGGCGCGAACGCTGTGCGGCGCCTGCAAGCAACCGGCGCCCATTCCCCCGGACGCCCTGATCGGGGAAGGTTTCCCGCCGCAAGAGGTGGAGGCAGGACTGACAACCTATGCGGCCCGGGGCTGTAACCGCTGCAGCGCAGGGTATCGCGGGCGCACGGGCGTATTTCAGGTCATGCCGGTGAGCGAACCCATCGGCCGCATCATCATGGACGGCGGCAATGCTTCGCAGATTGCCCGGCAGGCCGCCGCGGAGGGCATCCGCGACGTGCGCCGCTCGGGACTGGCCAAGGTCAGGCGCGGACTGATCGGCCTGGAAGAGCTCAACCGAATCACCGTGGACTAGCGCTCCATGGCAGACGCCGCTACCCGCACCTACAACTGGCATGGCACGAACCGTGCCGGCAAGCGCATCAGGGGCGTCACGATAGCGGCCAGCGAATCCGCGGTGCGCGCGGAGTTATGGCGCCAGGGCATCGTACCCTCCCGGGTCCGCCGGACACTGCTCGGCGGCGGCGGCCGTGTCAGCGGCGGGGAAATCACGTCCGCCACCCGGCAACTGGCGACGATGATCGGCGCCGGCATCCCCCTGGTACAGGCTCTGGACATCATCGGCAACAGCCAGGATACGCCCGCCGTACAGGCGCTCATCCTCCGGGTGAAGAACGATGTCGAGGACGGTACCTCCCTGTCCGCCGCACTTGCGAAACATCCGCAGCATTTCGACGGCCTCTACGTCAACCTGGTGGCGGCCGGCGAGCAGGCAGGCGCGCTGGAGACGCTGCTGGCGAGGATCGCCGCCTACCGGGAAAAGGCCCAGGGCATCCGGGACAAGGTCAGGAAGGCGCTGTTCTACCCGGCGGCGGTCACCGTGGTGGCCCTGCTGGTGACGGTCATTCTGCTGGTTTTCGTGATTCCCGAGTTCGCATCGCTGTTTGAAGGATTCGGCGCCGAGTTACCCGCGTTGACGCTCATGGTCATCGGCGCATCCGATTTCGTGCGCTCGTCCGGCTGGATACCCGGGCTCCTGACCGCCGCCGGCGTTGCCGGGTTCATCCAGGCGAGAAGAAGGCTGCCATCGGTGCGCCGCTTCCTGGAGCGGGCGATGCTGCGCGTTCCGGTCATCGGCCCCATCGTCCACATGGCGGCCACCGCGCGTTACGCGCGCACGCTTGCCATCACCTTCGCGGCCGGCACACCCCTGGTCCAGGCGCTGGAGCCGGTAGCCCGGGCCACCGGCAATATCGTCTACGAAGGCGCGGTCCTGAACATCCGCGATGAGGTCGCCACCGGACAGCGACTGCAGCAGGCCATGAAAATGTCCGGCCTGTTTCCCTCCATCGCCACCCGAATGATCGGCGTAGGGGAAGAATCCGGCGCGCTCGAAGACATGGCGGAACGGATCGCTGACTTCTACGAAGAACGGCTCGACAACGCGGTCGACGGGCTATCCAGCCTGCTGGAGCCGCTCATCATGACTGTGCTGGGCCTCGTCGTCGGCGGCCTGGTTGTCGCCATGTACCTGCCGGTGTTTAGAATGGGCCAGGTGATGTAGTCCGCGCGGATCGCCAATGGCTTGGCGAGGGCGCGTGCGGACAGATTCTCGACGGGTCGAAACTGTGGAACTTGCGGAACTGTCTCCCTGGATCGCCATGACCTTCGCGGGCTTGGCCGGCCTCGCCGTCGGCAGCTTTCTCAACGTCGTCGCGCACCGTCTGCCCATCATGATGGAACGGGCATGGCGGCGGCAGAGCGCGGAACTTGCCCGCGAATCCGCACCTTCGATGCCCGCGGCGGACAACGCGTACAATCTCTGGATGCCGCGCTCGTCCTGTCCCGGCTGCGGCGCCGCGATCGCCGTCCGGCACAACGTACCCCTGCTCGGTTACGCCATGTTGCGCGGCCGTTGCGCCCGCTGCGGCGCGGGCATTTCGCTGCGCTATCCGTCGGTCGAGGCGGCCGGCGCCGTTCTCGCCGTGCTGGTCGTCTGGGTGCTCGGACCCACCTGGCAGGCGATCGCGGCGTTGCCCCTCGCCTGGACTCTGCTGGCGTTGTCCGTCATCGACCTGGAACGGCAGCAGTTGCCCGACGCGCTGACACTGCCGTTGCTTTGGGGAGGGCTTCTCCTCAGCCTGATCCGGGTCGACGGCGACGTCGTGTTCACCGACGTGACCTCGAGCGTAATCGGCGCCGCAGCCGGCTATTTCGTTCTCTGGGCCGTGTTCCAGGCATTCAGGCTGTTTACCGGCAACGAGGGGATGGGCTTTGGCGACTTCAAGCTGCTCGCAGCCCTGGGCGCCTGGCTCGGGTGGCAGTCGCTGCCGCTGATCATCCTGCTGTCCGCCAGCACAGGCGCGATTATCGGCATCGCGGGTGTATTGCTTCTCGGCCGTTCCCGCCATGTACCCATACCATTCGGGCCGTTTCTGGCCGCCGCCGGAATGGTGACGTTGCTGTGGGGGGAGGCTTTGGCCGATCGATATGTGCAATGGTTCCTCTAGGGTCCGATACTTTATTCCATGCTGCACGATGAGGGCGCGATGTACAGAGTCGGACTGACCGGCGGAATCGCCAGCGGCAAGACGGCCGTGGCGAATGTCTTCGACAGCCTGGGCGCAGGCATCGTCGATACCGACCGGGTGGCGCGGGAGGTGGTCGCTCCGGGGCAGCCCGGGCTCGACGCCGTACGCGGTGAATTTGGCGAAGGTGTGATGCGCGCTTCCGGCAAACTTGACCGCCGTGCACTGCGACGGGTGGTCTTTGCCGATCCGCAGGCACGCCGGCGACTGGAATCTCTGTTACACCCCCTCATCCGTGCCCGCACGATGGAAGCGCTTGAACAGGTTCAGGCGCCCTACGCTGTCGCGGTCGTCCCTCTCCTGGTCGAGACCGGATTCGGGGAGCTGGTGGATAGAGTCGCAGTAGTGGATTGTCCCCGTGCGATCCGGCTCGAACGCCTGATGGTTCGCGACGGCATGGACCGCGATCAGGCCGAGTCCATGCTGAACGCCCAGGTGGACCGCCAGACCCGACTGGCGGCAGCAGACGATGTCATCGACAATGGCGGCAGCCGGTCGTCGACACGCCGCCAGGTGCAGCGATTGCACGCCCTCTATCAGCGGATGTAGCAGCCCGTTTGCTCAACTTGACAATCTCACGCAAAATAGCCCGATGGCAGACTTTTCCAGCAAGTCGCCGGAGGTTAACGCGCCAGAACAGCTAATGGAGTTCGAGCATCCGCTCACGGAGAGAATAAGAACCTTCCTCAGGATAGAGCTCCTTAACCACCAAGCCTGTTTTCACGCCGACGACACTTCCGAACTGGGTGCGCGGGCCGCGCTGACGAGCCTGCTGGATATCCTCAATCTCTTCAGGCGGGGCGATGTCCGCATGGAGGTGATCAAGGAGCTCGAACTGCAGCGCCAGATTCTGGCCTCGTACATCCGCGAACCGGACGTCGACCATGAACTGCTCGAGGGTAACCTGGAGAACATCAAGGAACTGCAGTCGAGGATCGGCGATTCCGGTACCGTGTTCCTCAACCTGCTCAAGGAATCCCACTTCCTCTTCAACATCAACCACCGCAGTTCGATCCCGGGCGGCACTTGCATGTTCGACCTGCCCGACTACGGCTACTGGCTGAAACTTCCCTACGAGGTGCGCAGCGAACAGTACCAGGCCTGGCTGGAGAGTTTTTCCCCCATCAGCGACGCGGTCAGCCACATCCTCTGGCTCATCCGCCAGACCAGCCAGCCATTGGAACGCACGGTCGAGTCGGGCATGTACCAGACCAACCTGGCGGGCGATGCCCGCCCGCGCCTGATTCGCGTCATTCTGCCGGTGGCCGGGGGGGTTTATCCGGAGATCAGCGCCGGCAAGCAGCGCTTCACCCTTCGCTTCGTGGAATGGCGAGGCACGGACGCGCGTCCGGCGCAGGTTCAGGAACCGGTCACTTTTCTACTCGCGTTGTGCTGACAGGGCTTCGACCAGGGGCAGGTCGGCGGGCAGCATCGGTAACGCGAGAAGATTTTCCGGGGCCACCCACTTCAGCGCCTGCCCTTCCCGGGCACTGGGTTCACCCTCGAAACGATCGACCCGCCACAGTTCAAGGCGCACACACCGGTCCGGGTAGCGATGGGTGAGTTCTGCCATGAATTCCGCGCCACGGACCGCGATGCCCAATTCTTCGCGCAGCTCGCGTTCGAGGGCGCCGCGGGGTCCTTCGCCCGGGCGGCGCTTGCCCCCCGGAAACTCCCAGTAGCCCTCCATGTGGGTGCCCGCCCGGCGCTGGCCCACCAGCACGCGGCCGGAATCATCGGTGATCAGCCCCGCCACGACGTCTACTTGCGCTTGCGGCGGCCGGGCGGTGGCCGTACAGGTCAATTCAGTCGTCCGTGGCAGCGCTTGTACTTCTTGCCGGAACCGCAGGGGCATGGCTGATTGCGCCCGATCTTCGGTTGTTCCCGGGTGAACGGTGACACGGGCGGGGCAGCGGGCCGCGATGCAGGACGTGCCCCGGGCTGACCGGCCGGACGCGACCCCGGCAGCGCCCCGGGCCGGGGAGGCGGCTGCGGGGGCGCCGGCGGCATCCCCCCGGGCTGGCCGCCCGCAGGCATCGCACGCGCCGCCGCTGCCGCCAGCGCGGACGCCGGTGCATGGTGGTAGCGCATCGCGCTCGTGTCGGTGGGCGGCGGCCGCATCATTTCCACCTCGGGCTGTCTGCGGACCTGTACCCTGGACAGAAATGCGATGGTATCCCGGTCCATTCGTTCCAGCAGGCCGCTGAACATTTCGAATGCTTCCCGCTTGTATTCCTGGGTAGGCTTGCGCTGGGCGTAGGCTCGCAGGTGTATTCCCTGGCGGAGGTAGTCAAGCGCTCCGATGTGCTCGCGCCAATGCATGTCCAGTTGCCTGAGCATGATGCCCTTCTCGATTTCGCGCATCGGCGCGGCGCCCACCGACTCGACCTTCTCCTCGTATTCGTTCCTGGCGCGGGAAACCAGTTCGTCCCGCAGCCCGTCCTCGTCCAGCGCGTGGTCCCCTTCCAGCAGGGATGACACGTCTACCCGGATGCCGAAGTCCCGTTCCATGGCCTGGCTCAGGCCCTCCGTGTCCCACAATTCCTCGACACTTTCCGGCGGGATGAATTCGGCCATGGTCGCGGCGACGACGTCCACGCGCATCGCCTCGATCTCCTCCTCGACGTCGTCGGCTTCCATCAGCTCGCTGCGCCGCCTGTAGATGACCTTGCGCTGATCGTTGGCCACGTCGTCGTATTCCAGCAGGTGCTTGCGGGCGTCGAAGTTGTGGGCTTCGACCTTGCGCTGGGCGCGCTCGATCTGCCGCGACAACAGCTTGCTCTCGATGACCTCGCCCGGTCTCATCCCGGCTCGGGAAAGCAGCCGCTTGGTCCGTTCCGGATCCCCGAAGATGCGCATCAGGTCGTCTTCCATGGAAAGGTAGAACCGGCTCGACCCTGGATCGCCCTGACGCCCGGAGCGGCCGCGCAACTGGTTGTCGATGCGTCTGGATTCATGCCGCTCCGTGCCGACGATGTGCAGCCCGCCTTCGGCGATGACCGCGTCGTGGCGCTCCTGCCACTCATCCCGGGCCGTCGCCCTGGTTTCCTCGGCGGCTTCGCCCATCCTCGCCAATTCGGCTTGCAGGTTGCCGCCCAGCACGATATCCGTTCCCCGGCCGGCCATGTTGGTGGCGATGGTCACCGTGCCGGGGCGGCCGGCCTGGGCAATGATCTCCGCCTCCTGCTCATGGTACTTGGCGTTGAGAACCTGGTGGCGGATCTTGTCCTTGCGAAGCAGCCCGGAAAGAAATTCGGAGGTCTCGATGGAGGTGGTGCCCACCAGGACCGGCTGGCCGCGCTCGTGACAATCCTGGATGTCCTCGATGATGGCGTCGAACTTGTCGCTTCGGGTGAGGTAAACCAGGTCCGGAGCATCGTCTCTGATCATTTCCTTGTGGGTCGGGATTACCACAACCTCAAGACCGTAGATCTGCTGGAACTCGTAGGCTTCCGTATCGGCGGTACCGGTCATCCCGGCCAGCTTGTCGTAGAGGCGAAAATAATTCTGGAACGTGATCGAGGCGACGGTCTGGTTCTCCTCCTTGACGCGTACACCCTCCTTGGCCTCGATTGCCTGGTGCAGGCCGTCCGACCAACGGCGCCCGGGCATGGTGCGGCCGGTGAATTCATCGACGATCACCACCTCGCCGTCCTTGACGATGTACTCCACTTCCCTGTTGAACAGCGTGTGCGCGCGCAGCGCGGCGTTGATGTGGTGCATGAGCCGGATGTTACCCGCGTCGTAAAGGCTTTCGCCCTCGTTGAGGACACCGGCCCTGGCCAGCAACGGCTCGATGCGCTCCTGACCCTCCTCGGTCAGATGCGCCTGCTTGGACTTCTCGTCGATGGTGTAGTCGCCGGGGACAATGAGCCGGCATCCGGGAGGGCTCGCTCCCGGCTCGGTTTCGATCAGGTGCTGACCGCCTTCGTACGCCTGTTCCAGCGCCTCGTCGATGGGCATTTCCCCCAGGTCCTCACCGGACACACCGGTGACGCTCACCCGCCTGACCTCGATGTTCTCGTTGGCCCTGCCGGGCGGCGGCTTGTGAGGGGTCAGCCTGGGGATGAGCTTGTTGATCTTGAGATAAAGCTCGGTGCTCTCCGTGGACGGTCCCGAGATGATCAGGGGCGTTCTCGCTTCATCGATGAGAATGCAGTCCACCTCGTCCACGATGGCGTAGGACAGGTCCCGCTGCACCCGGTCTTCCAGGCGGATGGCGAGATTGTCCCGCAGGTAGTCGAATCCGAATTCGTTGTTGGTACCGTAGGTGATGTCCGCCTTGTAGGCTTCCTGCTTGTCTTCACGGCTCTGGCCGGCCTTGACGACTCCCACCGTCAGCCCGAGGAACTCGTAGATCGGGCCCATCCAGTCGGCATCCCGCTGGGCCAGATAGTCGTTCACCGTAACGATGTGTACGCCCTTGCCGGCCAGCGCGTTCAGGTAGGCGGTGAGCGTTGCCACCAGCGTCTTGCCCTCGCCCGTGCGCATCTCCGCGATCTTGCCCTGGTGCAGCGCGACGCCGCCCACCAGTTGCACATCGAAGTGGCGCATGCCCACCGTGCGTACGGCGGCTTCCCGAACCACCGCAAACGCCTCCGGCAGGAGCGAGTCGAGTTCCTCCCCCGCCTCAAGACGGGACCTGAATTCCCCGGTCTTCTCCTTCAGCGAGTCGTCACCCAGCGCCTTGACTTCCGGCTCCAGTGCGTTCGCGCTGACGACAAATCGCTCGTAGCCGCCCAGCAGCCGCTTGTTGCGGCTGCCGAAGATGTTCGTGAAGAACCTGGAGGTCTGTTCCAGCAAGCGCCTTCCCGGTGTTGCGGCCCGAATGCCCTATTGTAAGGTCACATCGAAGTCTTGGGGACAGGAAGCGCAGTTTGCAAGGGCAATCATGTCGCCCCATTTCGTGTCAGTGAGAGTCGCGCGACCGGCCATACGCTGCGGCAGCGAGTTCATCGCGCCATGCTGTTCCAGCCTCCCGACGACACCCGAATGGATCACACTACGTCCTGTAGAATGGCGACTGAGCCCGTCCACCGCATTGTCCCATGCCATCCAAATCCCTTTCGGAGCTGTTGAATTCCGGTAGCCTCGGCAAGCTGACTGCCGAGTCGCGCCGACTCCAGGACCTTGCCGATTCGGTCCGCGAACGGCTGCCCGCCAAGGAAGCCGCCCACCTGGTAGCCGCCAATACCGACGACGAAGGCCGGCTTGTACTCGTTATGGATGCCTCGGTCTGGGCAGCCCGGGTCCGCTACATGGCCCGGGAACTGGGGGAGGACCGGATCAAGGTCAGGGTGCTTCCGCGAGGCGCCGGTTCCGACTGACATTAACCCGGCGCAAGATTAATCCTCGGTTCCGTGCCGGTGAGCAACAGGCCCGTGCGCCAGTGTTCCATGAACGGGGTCAGCGGCCGGATTCCGGGCACATTCAGCCACAGCCGCCAGAGCAGCCGCTTTCTTTCCGGCTCGGACCAGTCTTCAAAGCCGTTGCGGGTATGCAGCGCAACCATGTTGTTGAGGAACTGCATGTCGCCCGCCTCCAGTTCCATCGCATAGTGCAGGTCTTCGCAGATGTCTTCCACAACCCGGATCGACTCGGACTGCCCGGGCGTCATGTCCGGGGTTTCAGGGAGATTGTGACCTTTTCTGATGTGGTCGGGCCCGAACGACGTACACAGATAACCGTCGATGAAATTGAAAATCGGGCTCGTGTAGTAGGGAAGCTCGTTCTCGTCCACTTCTCCCATCATGCTCCAGCAGAAATCCCCGCAAAGCGTGTCGAGCAGGTCCGGGCGGCGCCGGATCAATTCATTGTAGACCGATATCGAACTGACCACCTTGGACTCCCCGCCGTGCTTCGCCGTCTGAATGCACAGCAGTCCCACCACGTTGGCCTGGTCATTGTGGTAGTCCATCGTCACACGGGTTTGATAGCCGCGTTGTTTGGGATGGCTGATGTCCCCGCCCAGGTCGGTCACATGTCCGATCATGTCGCCATCGGGGTTATTGGACGCGGGTATGCCAAGGTGCAGACCCACCGCCCAGTAGATGATCGCGATATCGACTGGTTCAAGCCGGTCGACGGGCAGCCCCCGGACCAGGACCAGTCCCTTGCCATCCTTCAGATCGTGGGCAATCGACTCGATCTTGCGGTTGAACCTGCCGAGATCGAAGTCGCTCCGGCCGCTGTCGAGCAGTCGGTTCGCATCGTCGCCATTCCGTCGCCGGAACTTCGTGGCCATGTCGCGCAGGTCCTTGAAGTCGCGGTGATCGATACGCATAATCCAGTCGTCATTCCCGGCGAGGTTCCCCGCAGACCACGCCGCCGGATCCACTACCCGCTCCCCCCTGACGGCAACAGAACGCACAACGCCGCTGTTCATTCTCTACTCCGCTTTCCAGCGCTCGCAGACGGCCACGGTCGACCGATAGGCCGCGCAGTTCGCGCCGAGACAGCCAATGGCAATCAACGTGGATGCCACCAGCACGATGACCATGGAAAACCTGAGATGCCCGGGGTCCGCAAACAGGTTGTCCGTAAACAGGGCAACCAGAAGCGGTCCCACGCCAAAACCGATGATGTTCAGTATGCCAGTGTACAGCGCGGTCGCCTGCCCCCGCATCGGCGCAGGCGTCATGTCCTGGATGCTGGCGGGCGCGGTTCCCAACGGAGCCGAAGCGAAAAACACGAACACCGACATGAGCAGGATTACCACGGACAGGTTGTCCATCAACGGGTAGGCAATGCCGGGAACGATCATCCCCAGGCAGGCAATGATCGTGCACAGTATCTTGCTGTCGGTCCGGCCTCTGCTTCTCTGCATCCAGTCGGCGAGCCAGCCCCACAAGAAGGTGCCCGCGGGACCCAGCAAGAGCAGAACCAGGCCATAGATCCGCCCGGCCTGCCCTACTTCCAGCGCGTGGTTGCGGATCAACAGCGTCGGTGTCCATGCCAGGTACGCAAGCATCGCAGCGAAGTAGAAGCTGATCCCGGCGATCGTAAGGGTATAACTGAACCGGTTCTCCCTGAAATACCGGAAGACAACGGCCAGGGGAACTCCGGCGGTGCCGGACGACGATCTTCGCCCGGGCGTCTGGATCGTAAGCACCAGCCCGGCGACAACGATGCCGGGCAGGCCGATCACGACGAACACGAGCTGCCAGGTTTCCAGGCGCCCAACGAGTGGCAGCACCAGGTCAACGCCGGAAAAGGCCGCAAACAGTGCGCCCCCGGCCAACATCGACAACGAGTTGCCGAACGTGCCGCCGGAGCTGAAGATCCCCATGGCCTTGCCGCGCTCATTGGGCGCGAAGAAGTCCGCGATGATCGAACAGGCACCCGGCAGCAACGCGGCCTCTCCTGTCGCGACCAGCGTCCGGGCGACAAGCAGATGCCAGAATTCCGTTGCCAGACCGCAGCTTGCCGTGGCGAGACTCCACACAAGGATGCCGAGACTGATGATCAGGCGCCGGTTGCCCGCATCGATCATCCTGGCGATCGGCAGTCCCATGATGGAATAGAAGAACGCGAACGTGAACCCGTGCAGGGTGCTCATCAGCGTATCGCTGACCTGCAGGTCGTTCTGAATGGGCACCAGCAGCAAGGACAGGAGCTGCCGGTCGACGATCGAGATCAGATAGGCGAGAAAGAAGATCGATACGGCATACCACCGCGCATGGGATGCCTGCACGCGCCCTCGCCGCACGACCGGGGGAAATTCGGGTCAGCCGGCTCGGACCGGCACGCGCCGATAAGACACCGGCGAGCGCCGCGGATCGTTGAACTCGACCTCTTCCCAGGCGTCGCGCCGCTCCAGCAGCGCACGCACCAGCCGATTGTTCAGGAGATGGCCTGACTTGTAGCCGGAAAACTCGCCGATGAAGCAGCCGCCCACGAGGTACAGATCGCCCACCGCGTCCAGGATCTTGTGGCGGACGAATTCGTCCTGGAACCTCAGGCCGTCCTCGTTGAGCACGCGGTAGTCGTCCATCACCACGGCGCTGTCCATGCTGCCTCCCAGAGTGAGATTGTTCTCCCGCAGGGTTTCGATCTGGGAGAGGAATCCGAACGTTCGCGCGCGGCTGATCTCCTTCATGAACGATGCCGTGGAGAAATTCAGGCTTGCGTGCTGCCTGCGGCGGCGCAGCACCGGGTGATCGAAGTCGATCTCCAGGTTCAGACGATAACCATTGTGTGGCGCCAGCCGCACCCACTTGTCATCTTCCCTGACTTCCACCGGCTTGCGGATACGGATAAAGCGCTTCGGAGCATTCTGCTCTTCAATGCCCGCCGACTGCAGCAGGAACACGAATGGCGCCGAGCTGCCGTCCATGATCGGGACTTCCCCGGCCGTGAGGTCGACGAAGGCGTTGTCCACTCCCAACCCGGCCAGGGCCGCCATCAGGTGTTCCACCGTCGAGACCCTGGCGCCCCGGTTTTCGAGCGTCGTACCGAGTGTCGTGCGGGTGACATTCAGGGCGTGCGCGGGAATGGCCACCGGCTCGTCCAGGTCAACCCGTCGAAACGTGATGCCCGAGTTCGCCGGCGCCGGCCGCAGGTTCATGTAGACCTTGCCGCCGCCATGCAGTCCGATACCCGTGGTGCGTACCGACGATTTGAGAGTGCGCTGCTTCAAGCCCGGCTCCCGGACCCGTGGAGGCCGGAAAAAAGGGAGAAAAACACTAGCACAGCGCCCGCTGCAGCGGCAACCGGACCTGCGGCCACTGATGCGCAACGATAGGTTGGATAGCGCACTAGTCGGCCTGCCGGCGCAGAAACGCCGGAATATCCAGCAGTTGCTGCATGTCGTCGTCCGGTGTCTCCACGTCGTCTCCCACAGCCTTCTTGCGAGCCACTGCGGGCTGCTCCAGTTGCGAATAGTCGATCGGGCCCGGGCCCGGCGCGCGTGGCTGGCGTGCCGGACGCGTCTGCGGAGCACTCTGCAGTACGGTAGCGGACCGGCCCAGTCCGGTAGCCACCACGGTGACACGCAGATCCTCGCTCATGTCGGGGTCGACCACCGTCCCGACCACCACCGTCGCATCTTCGGAGGCGAACTGCTTGATGGTCTCGCCGACCTCCTGGAACTCGCCAATCTGCAGATCGGGACCGGAGGTCACGTTGACCAGCACGCCGTTGGCATTGGCGAGATTGATGTCCTCCAGCAGCGGGCTGGAGATAGCCGCATCGGCAGCCTTGCGGGCCCGCCCCTCTCCGCTGGCGCTGCCCGCGCCGATCATCGCCATGCCCATTTCCGACATCACGGTGCGCACGTCGGCAAAGTCCACGTTGATCAACCCCTCTCGCGTGATCAGCTCCGCGATCCCCTGCACGGCTCCCTGGAGCACTTCGTTGGCGATGCCGAAGGCATCCAGCAAGGTCGTATCCGAACCAAGCACGGTCAGCAACTTCTGGTTGGGAATGGTGATCAGGGAATCCACGTGGCGTCCCAGTTCCGTGATGCCCTGTTCGGCGACGCTCATCCGCTTGCGCCCTTCCCACTCGAACGGTTTCGTCACCACGGCGACCGTCAGGATCCCGAGTTCCTTGGCCAACTGCGCGACCACGGGCGTTGCACCCGTGCCGGTGCCTCCGCCCATGCCGGCGGTGATAAACAGCATGTCGGCGCCCTGAACGACTTCCTGCAACCGGTCGCGGTCCTCCATGGCAGCCTGGCGGCCGATCTCCGGATTGGCTCCGGCGCCCAGTCCCTTGGTGATGTTGCAGCCGATCTGGATACCGGTCTTGACCCGTGCCCGTTTCAGCGCCTGGGCATCGGTGTTGGCGCAGATGAAGTCCACGCCCTCGATACCGGCCTGCATCATGTGCGTGACAGCGTTGCCGCCACCGCCACCGACGCCGATCACCTTGATGACCGCCGATTCGCTATACCCGTCCATTAGTTCAAACATTGCACCGCTCCTTCGTGAAACCGATTAAATTCTGGTCCAGAATTCCTAGAATTGCCCCTGAACCCATGTCTTCATCTTTCCCAGCATGCCGGGGTCCTTCGCCTTCGCCACCACTCCGTCGGCCCGCCCGTGCGCGGCTTCCCTGGCATAGAGCAACAGCCCGACGCCGGTGGCGTGAATGGGGTTGCGCACCACGTCCGCCAGGCCTTCCACGTACTGGGGAACGCCGAGCCGGACGGGCACGTGAAAAATTTCCTCCGCGAGTTCGACGGCGCCTTCCATCTTGGCGCTGCCGCCCGTAAGGACAATGCCCGCCGCGATCATTTCCTCGTATCCGGAGCGGCGAAGTTCGTCGTGTACCAGGGTAAAGAGTTCCTCATAGCGGGACTCGACCACTTCCGCGAGGGTCTGCCGCGCCAGTCGCCGCGGGGGGCGGTCGCCGACACTGGGCACTTCGATCGTCTCGTCGGGATTGGCCAACTGCGACAGCGCGCAGGCATACCTGATCTTGATCTCCTCGGCATGCAGCGTCGGCGTGCGCAGCGAAACGGCTATATCGTTGGTCGCCTGCGCCCCCGCGATGGGTATCACCGCCGTGTGCTGAATCGCGCCGCCGCAGAACACCGCGATATCGGAGGTGCCGCCGCCGATATCCAGCAGGCAGATGCCGAGTTCCTTCTCATCTTCGGTGAGCACGGCGTAGCTGGACGCCAGTTGCTCCAGCACCAGGTCTTTTACATCCAGTCCGCATCGCTGAATGCACTTGACGATGTTCTGCGCAGCGCTTACGGCGCCGGTGACCAGGTGGACCTTCGCCTCCAGGCGCACGCCCGACATGCCGATGGGTACGCGAATCCCCACTTCCGAGTCCACCAGGAATTCCTGCGGCAGCACGTGCAGCAGCTTCTGGTCGGCGGGAATCGCCACGGCCCGGGCGGCATCGATGACCCGCTCCACGTCGAATGACGTGACTTCCTTGTCGGTGATGGCAACGATGCCGTGGGAATTGAGGCTGCGAACGTGGCCGCCGGCGATACCGGCGTATACGTCGTTGATCTCGCAGCCCGCCATCAATTCGGCTTCTTCCACGGCGCGCCGGATGGACTCGACCGTGGATTCGATATCCACCACGATTCCGCGCTTGAGCCCCCGCGACGGGGTCATCCCGATCCCGACGACTTCGACGGTATCCGCAGGCGTAACCATGCCGACGATGGTCACGACCTTGGACGTGCCGATGTCCAGGCCGACAATGAGGTTCTGGTCGTCACGCTTTCCGCGCATAGCTCACTCGCCTCCGGCCGCCGCGGCCGTCGCTGTGCCGCTGGCGACAGGGCGCCAGCCGACTGAAAATCCGTTGGTGTAGCGCATGTCCACATGGCTCACCCGTTCGAACTCGCTCCTGAGCAGGGGCGCCGCCAGATGGAAGAAACGACCCATCCGTTGCTCCACGTCGCTGCGGCCTATTCGAATCGTCTGGCCACCCTGCAATTGCATGCGCCACGATCCCCGCTCATCGATGGACAGGGCTGAAAGGGTCAGGTTCGCCGCACCCAGCAGCCCCTGCAACTCCAGGTAGCGCTCGACGACGCGCCGTTCCGTATTGGCTGGACCGGCCAGATGCGGCAATTCCGGAAACACGTAACGCGATTCACCGGCAAAGACCTCCCCCTCGCGGCTGATCAGCGAAGTGTCTCCCCAGCGCGCAGCCACCTGATGTTCGGTCACCCGGATCACCAGCGTATCCGGCCATTGCCTTGCGACCTGCGCCCGTTTGACCCAGTCCAGGGCCTCCACCAGGCCGCGCAACTCCGCGAGGTTCACGGTCAGGAAGCTGGCCTGAAGGCCCGGTGCCATTGCCGCCTGCACTTCTACCGGAGTCACTCGCTGAAAGCTGCCTTCCATGTGCAGGTTGCGAACCGGATGATCCACAAACACACGTGCAGCGAGCAGCATCGCCCCAACCACGGCCAGCATCGCCACGGGGGAAAGGGCGCGGCCCCAGCTTATGCCGAAACGCGCGCGCCCCGGCGGATGGAGACCTTTTTGACGCTTAGCCCCGGGCATCGTTCTCACCCACAACGCGCACCTCGAGTTCCAGGACGATTCCCGAGTCAGCCGCGACCCGGTCCCGGACCTCGCCGATCAGCCGTTCCACATCCCGTGCGGTGGCATGGCCCCGATTGATAATGAAATTGGCGTGCTTTTCGGAAACCATTGCGTCCCCGACACACCGTCCCTTGAGCCCCGAGGCTTCGATCAGCCGTGCGGCAAAGTCGCCAGGCGGATTTCGGAACACCGAACCGCAACTGCGCACACCCAGGGGCTGGGTGCGGTCGCGCCGGCGCCGCATCTCCGCAAGTTGGCTCATATCGGCCTCCGGGTCGTCGGACAGTGCCAGCGTGGCGGCCAGAAACCACTCGCCGGGGACACCCTCAACCGAGCGATAACCCACACGATAGTCCGCCCTGCTCCGCGTTCGCTGCCGTCCCCTTCGATCCAGGGTCTCGACGGACTCCACCGAGTCCCAGGTTTCGCCGCCGAAGGCGCCCGCGTTCATGGCGAGAGCACCGCCGACGGTACCGGGAATTCCGGCGAAGAACGCCGCGGGACCCAGTTGCCAGCGCGTACATTGGCGGGCGAGCGCCGCGCAGGGCACGCCCGAGCCGACATGAACCCGGCCATTGTCCAATCGCTTGATGCGTGAAGTCAGGTCCAGCGTGCAGATCACCACACCGCGAACGCCCCCGTCCCTGACCAGCAGGTTCGAACCCAGTCCAATCCAGAGAATGTCCTCGTCCTCGTCAAGACCGGCGATGAAGTCCGTCAATTCCGCCACGCTGGACGGCCTGAAAAATACATCGGCGCATCCTCCTATGCGCCAGGACGTATGCCGGCTCATGGGCTCGCCGTAGCGCAACCGTGACGAATTGCGTCTGCCCGGCATGGCCGCTATCACCGCTTCACTCCCACCGGTCCCTTCACCGCCATCGCCGACGGCAGGCGCCTCGCCGCAGCGCCGATGCTGCCGGCACCCAGCGTCAGGACCACGTCGTCGTGCCTGACAACACCGCGGAGAATTTTCGGCAGGTTGTCCAGTTTCTCGACGAACACCGGTTCGACAACGCCGCGGCTGCGCACGGCGCGCGCCAGGGACCGGCCGTCGGCGCCGGCGATCGGCGTCTCACCCACACCGTATATTTCGGTCAGCAGCAGCACGTCGGTATCCGAAAGCACCCGGGCAAAGTCATCGATCAATTCGTGAGTACGGGTATAGCGGTGGGGCTGGAACGCCACGACCAGCCGCCGATTCGGCCAGACCTGCCTGACCGCCTGCAGCGTAGCGGCGATTTCGGTGGGGTGGTGACCGTAGTCGTCGACGAAGGTCACCTGGCCGGAGGGTGTGGTCACGGCGCCCAGCACCTCGAGGCGCCGATCAATCCCCGAGAACTCGGCGAGGGCACGCCGGATGGCCCGATCGGAGACACCCAGCTCGGTGACGACGGCGACGGCGGCCAGCGCGTTCAGGACATTGTGCGTGCCGGGCAGCCTCAACTTGAGCGGGAGCGGCGAACGATCGGGACGGCGCACCACAAAGGATGTCGACAGGCCTTCGGCGCGGACCTTTTCGGCGCTGATATCGGCGGAATGCGAAAGTCCGTAACTGGTCACCCGCCTGCCGAGATCGGGAATCAGCTCACGCGTATTGGCGTCGTCCCGGCACATCACCGCAAGACCGTGGAAGGGCAAATTGCGCAGGAATCCGACAAAGCCCTGCTTGAGGCGTTCCATTTCGCCTTCGTAGCTGCCCAGGTGGTCGGCGTCGATATTGGTGACCACCGCCATCATCGGTTGAAGGTGGAGGAAGGAAGCATCGCTTTCGTCGGCTTCCGCCACCAGGTAGCGGCCGCTGCCCAATCTGGCGTTGGCGTTGGCACCGAGCAGTCGCCCCCCGATCACGTAGGTGGGATCCAGTCCGCCCTCGGCCATGATGCTGGCGATCAGGCTCGTGGTCGTGGTCTTGCCATGGGTGCCCGCGACGGCGATGCCGTATCGGAACCTCATCAGTTCCGCCAGCATCTCGGCCCGCTGTACCACCGGAATCCGGCGACGGTGGGCCTCCATGACCTCCACGTTGCCCTGCGGCACCGCGCTGGTCACCACCACCACATCCGCCTCGCCCAGGTTCGCCGGATCGTGGCCCTGGTGGATGCGCGCGCCCAGTCCCTCAAGGCGCTCGGTTATCGCGTTCAGTTTCAGGTCGGAGCCCTGCACCGCATAACCCAGGTTGATGAGCACTTCGGCGATGCCGCCCATGCCCACGCCGCCAATGCCGATGAAGTGGACGTGGTGGATCCTGCCCATGCGCTCGTTCATGCCGCCACCTCCGCGAACTCCAGGCACGCGTCGGCGATATCGGTCAGGGCGGCGGGCCGGGCCAGGTTCCTGGCGCTGTCGCCCATGTCGGCGATCCGGCCAGGTTGCTCCAGCAGCGCAACCAGTTCGTCCACCAGCCGCTGCGGTGTGAATTCCTGTTCCGGGATGACGATTCCCGCGCCTCGCGAGCCGAAACTCTCGGCATTGCGGGCCTGGTGATCGTCCACGGCGTAAGGGAAGGGTACGAGAATCGCGCCAAGCCCGGCCGCGGTCAGTTCGGCGATGGTCAGCGCGCCGGCGCGGCAGATCACCAGATCCGCCCACGCGTAGGCACCGGCCATGTCTTCCACAAAGGCGTCTGTGCGCGCCGCAAGGCCGTGATTCGCGTAACCGTGCTGCGCCGTCTCCAGCCCGCGCCCCGCCTGGTGCCGGATGTCCACGGAAATGCTGCCCGGCAGTGCTGCCATGGCTTCCGGTACGCGTTCATTCAGGACACGGGCGCCCTGGCTGCCACCGAGAATCAGAATGCGGACGGCTTCCCCGGAGCGTCCATCCCCTTCCTTGTTCCGTCGCGCGAGATCGAGAATTTCCCGGCGCACCGGGTTGCCCACCAATTCCGCGGCGACACCGCCGGGGAAGCTGCCGGGAAAGGCTTCGAACACTCTTCGCGCGATTCGTGACAGCAACCGGTTGGTGGTCCCGGCGACGGCATTCTGCTCGTGAATCAACACCGGACGACGGCACAGCCACGCAGCAACGCCGCCCGGGCCGGAAACGAAACCGCCCATGCCCAGGACCACAGCGGGTTTGCGCCTGTGTATCGCTGCCAGGGCCTGAACGATCGCGAGGGAGATCCGGAATGGCGCGGCGAGCCAGGCAGCAGCGCCGCGTCCGCGCAGGCCCGCGATGGAAATCCATTCCATTTCGATGCCAGCCGCCGGCACGACTCTTGCTTCCAGACCCTTGCGCGTCCCCATCCAGACCACCGGTTGCGCACGTCCGCGAAGCTCTTCCGCCACGGCGAGCGCCGGGAAGACGTGTCCGCCCGTGCCGCCCGCCATGATCATCACCGGCGCACCGTTCATGGCCGGCCCCTCTTTCTGCGGGCGCGCACCACCTCCGGCGAAGCAGCAACCACCTCGTGGTGGATTCTGACGAGCAACCCAAGACAGACCAGGGTGATGACCACGCTGGTACGGCCGTAGCTCATCAGCGGCAGGGTCAATCCCTTGGTGGGCAGCAAGCCCGTGTTGACGCCAATATTGATGAAGGCCTGAATACCCAGCGTGAGGCCGATCGCGCTGCTCAGAAGCGCCTGGAACGGCAAACCCACGGCATGCGCCCGCGGCCCCATGGCGAGCGCGCGAACGACCAGCACCCCGTACAGCACGATGGCCAGGGAACTGCCAAGGAATCCCAGTTCCTCGTACAGCACCGCGAAGACGAAATCAGTATGCGCTTCCGGCAGGTAGAGCATCTTCTGCACGCTCTCGCCCAGGCCGACGCCGAGCCAGCCACCGTGGCCGATGGCGATCAGGGACTGGGTGAGTTGGTAACCGCTTCCGAATGGGTCGGCCCACGGATCGAGAAAACCCAGGAGACGCTGCAGGCGGTAGTCGGAGGACATGGCAAGGGCTGACATGCTGACCGCCGCGACCACGAAACAAAAAAGAAATCCGCTCAGCCTCGCCCCGCCGATAAACAGGATCCCAAGGCTGGTCGCGGTGAGCACGGCGGCCGCTCCGAAGTCCGGTTCCGCCAGCAGCAACGCGCAGGCCAGCGCCACGATGACCATGGGCCCGATGAACCCCCACAGGGTGTCGCGCACGCGTTCGTGGTGGCGAACGACGTAGCTGCACAGGTAGATTATCAGGCAAACCCTCGCCGGGTCCGACGGCTGCAGGCTCAGCGGTCCCAGGCTCAGCCACCGCGCGCTGCCGTTGACGGTGTGCCCCAGTCCGGGAATGAATACCGACGCCAGCAGCGCTAAGGCGGCCAGCAGGAACAGCCCGCTGAGCCGATACCAGATTTCGCAGGGAATCCTCGCAGCGGCCAGAGCGCCGACGCAGCCGATGGCGACTGCCACCAGGTGGCGGCTCAGGAAGAAGTGCGGCTGGCCCAGCGAGCCGTCGGCCAGGGAGATGGACGCGGAACTCACCATGATCGTGCCGAACACGAGCAGCCCTGTCGCCGCGGTCAACAGCCATGGATCGACATTGAATTGATCGTCGGCGGCGTGGACGTTCATCGTTGACGCGCCTCCACCGCTGCGACGAAGGCGTCGCCCCGTGCCCGGTAATCGGAAAACATGTCGAAGCTGGCACAGGCCGGCGACAGCAGCACGGTCACCCGCCTGAAACCTGTCCCGCGGGCCAGTTCCACAGCCCGTTCCACGGCTGCCGGCATGTCGTCGGCGCCGACCACCGAGGTGACCGGCGCAAGCGCCGTCCGCAAGGCGTCTGCCGCCTCACCCATCACCACGGCACCCGCGAGCCTGGCCTGGCCGGCCTTTGCCAGGGGTTCGAAATCGGCGCCCTTGGCCCGGCCGCCTGCAATCAGAACCAGAGGACCGGCAAGACCCCGAAGCGCAGCGACCGCCGCACCCACGTTGGTTCCCTTGGAGTCGTTGATAAACGAGATCCCGTCTTCCTCGGCGACCCGCTGACACCGGTGTTCGAGGCCCGGAAATTCGCACATGGCATCCAGGCTTCGTGCCGGAGCCTGAGCGTTCTCGCCGCCGGCAACGGTGTCGGCCAGCGCCAATGCCGCCAGGGCATTGGACTCGTTGTGCCGTCCCGGGATACGCAGGCGCGAAGTCGGCAGTACCGGTCTGGCGTCGCGGAACAACCACCGCTCGCCGTGATGCGGCACCGCGCAGTAGCCGCGGTCCAGGTGCTCCCGCGCCGAAAACGGGATGCCCGCGGGATAGTCGGCGCCCATAGCCCTGACGATGGGATCGTCCCGGTTGAAGATCGGCACACGCGCCGCGCGCAGCAGCCGTGCCTTGACGGCGGCGTAGCGCTCCAGGCTGCCGTGGCGATCGAGGTGGTCGGCGGAGATGTTCAGCACCGCCGCTGTGGCGGGGCGGAGGCTGCGGGTGGTCTCCAGTTGAAAACTGGACAATTCGAGTACGTAGATCTCCGGCGGGTCCGCCAGCAGATCCACTGCGGGCGGGCCGAGGTTGCCTCCGGCGGCGACGCGCAGGCCGGCTGCCGCCAGCATTTGCTCCACCAGGGTGACCACGGTGCTCTTGCCGTTGGAGCCGGTCACCGCGACCACCGGTGCTCGGGCTGCACGGGCAAACAACTCGATTTCGCTGACCAGAGGGATCCCGCGGCGGCGTGCCTCGGCCGCAATGCCGATGTCCAGACCCAGTCCGGGCGAAATGACCACCTGGGATATTCCCTCCAGCCAACGCGGGTGGAGGCTCTCAAGTTCGATCCGTAACTCAGGTTGCGCGGCGCGCAGGGCTTCCAGCCCGGGCGGGTTCGCCCGGCTGTCGATCACCAGCACCTCCTCGCCGCGTGAGGCAAGGAATCGCGCTGCCGCGAGTCCGGTGGTGCCCAGGCCCACGACCAGCGTGCGGTTACCCGGCAGCGAACCGTTCATCTCGTCGTCGCACAATTGCGCCGCAGTACTCATGGAGTTCCTTCAGTACTCCCGCTACCTGATCTTCAGGCTGGCAAGACCGATCAGCACGAGCACGACCGTGATGATCCAGAAGCGCACGATCACCTTCGGTTCCGCCCAGCCCTTGAGTTCAAAATGGTGGTGCAGCGGGGCCATTCGAAAAATGCGCCGGCCTGTCAACTTGTAGGAGGTCACCTGGATCATGACTGAGACGGTTTCGATGACGAAAACACCGCCCATGATGAACAGCACCAGTTCCTGCCTCACAACTACGGCCACCAGGCCCAGGGCGGCACCGAGCGCCAACGCTCCGATGTCCCCCATGAAGACCTGCGCGGGGTAGGTGTTGAACCACAAGAAGCCCAGGCCGGCGCCAGCCAGGGCCGCACAGAAAACGAGCATCTCTCCGGCACCCGCGACGTAGGGGATGCCTAGATAAGGTGCGAATACGGCATTGCCCGCCGCGTAGCCGAAGAGGCCCAGAGCCGAGGCCACGAGTACGGCGGGCATGATGGCCAGGCCATCCAGACCGTCGGTCAGGTTCACCCCGTTCGAAGAACCGACGATCACGAGAGACGAGAAAACCACGTAGACGAATGCGCTCATGGGTATCAGCAGGCCGGGAAAGTAGGGAATGAGCAGCGCGTGTTCCACCGCGGCGTTTTCGGCCGTGGCGTAGAGCACGATCGCCGCAGTCAAACCCGCTGCCGACTGCCAGAAGAACTTGGTCCCGGCCCTCAGGCCCCTGGAGTTGCCCAGCCTGAGTTTGCGGTAATCGTCGACGATGCCGATGATGCCGAAGGCCACCGTGCATAGCAGCACGATCCAGACGAAGCGGCTGCCGAGATCCGCCCAGAGCAGCGTGCTCACGATGATCGCCAGCAGAATCAGCATGCCACCCATGGTCGGCGTGCCGGCCTTGGGCAAATGGCTCTCCGGACCCACTTCGCGGATGGGTTGCCTGACGCTGCCGGAAGCCAGCCGCTGGATGACCAGGGGACCCAGCGCGAACGACAGGATCAGCGCCGTGAGCGCGCTGAGAATGGCCCGCATGGTGATGTATCCGAACACGTTGAACGCGGAGAAATACTGGGTCAGGTACTCGGCGACGTAGATCAGCATGGCGCCTCCCCCTTGTCGCCGACGTTACCGAGCGAGCCGACGAGGCGGTCGAGACCCATCACCCTGGAACCCTTGATCAGAAGGGTTGCGTCCTCGGTGAGCAGGGCTTTCAGCGCCTGCCGCAGAGCGCTCAGTTCGGTGAAGGAGCTGGCCCCGGAGCCAAAGGCCTGTGCCGCCTCGCGACTCAATTCGCCGATGGCGAAGAGCGAGTCACAGCAGTCGCGCGCGTAGTCGCCGACCTGCCGATGCAATTCGGCCGCATCGGCGCCCAGTTCCGCCATGTCGCCGAGCACGAACATCCGCCGCCCGCCGCAGCCGCGCAGGTAGTCCAGGGCGGCGCGGGTGGAGGTCGGATTGGCGTTGTACGTATCGTCGATGATGGCAGCGCCGCCAACGCCGCGAATACGGTTGAGACGGCCGCTGACCGGCCGTGCCCTGCTCAGTCCGGCATGGATCTCGTCGGCGGAGACACCGACAGCGAACGAGGCGGCCGTCGCCGCGAGGGCGTTCAATACGCTGTGACGTCCGCGCAGCGGCAGCGTCAATTCGACAGGCGTTCCATCGGGCAAGGCGAGGGTGAAGGCCGATCCTTCGCTGACCTCCGCCACCGTTCCCCGCACCGTGCAATCGGCGGACGGATCGAAACCGAAGGTCAGCACCGACCCGGAGCGGGAGCGTCGGCGCCACGCCGAACAATAGGGATCGTCCGCATTGAGTATCGCCGTGCCCGCCGCCGGCAGGTGGTCGAGCAATTCGCCCTTGGCCTGCGCGACCCCGTCGATGGAGCCGAATCCCTCCAGGTGCGCGGCACCGGCGTTGGTGATGACACCGACGGTGGGACGGACCAGTTGACTGAGGGCGGCGATCTCGCCCGCATGGTTGGCGCCGAGCTCGATGACCAGAATCTCGTGGTGATCCGCCAGTTCCATCAGCGTCAGCGGGACGCCCAGATCGTTGTTGAGGTTGCCCCGCGTAACGCAAACTTCGTGGCTGCGGTCGAGGATCCCTGCAATCAACTCCTTGACCGTGGTCTTGCCGTTGCTGCCGGTGACCGCTACCACGGGGATAGGGAAGTTTTGCCTCCAGCCGCGAGCCATGCCGGACAACGCGCCCCGGGTATCGTGGACGCGGACCTGGGGCAGCGGCACATCCGACGGGCGCGAGACCACTGCGCCCGCGGCGCTCCTGGCATGAGCGTCGGGCACGAAGTCGTTACCGTCGAACCGTTCCCCGGGTATGGCTACGAACAGGGCGCCGGGGTCCAGTTTGCGTGTGTCGATGCTGACGCGGCCGAACGCGGCGTCGGCGCCGAGCAGCGTCCCACTCACTTGCCTGGCCACCGCCGCCAGCGTTCTGGACCGCATCATTCGCCCCCCCACCCGTCAAGCCCGCGGATTCCGACGGTGAGGTTCATGCTGACTCTCCCAGGGCGGCGCGCACCGTGGCGACGTCGCTGAAATCGCGATCGCCGGCGGCCGTCGACTGCCGCAGTTCGTGCCCCTTGCCCGCAACCAGCACCACATCGCCCGGCCGTGCCCTGGCGACAGTCTCCACGATGGCCGTGGCACGGTCGTGTTCAATTCGGACATCCTGGTGATCAATCATGCCGGTGCGGATGTCGGCAACGATCCTGCCCGGATCCTCGCCGCGGGGATTGTCGTCGGTGAGCACCACATGGTGTGCCATCCGGGAGGCGGCCTCCCCCATCAGCGGCCGCTTGCCCGGGTCACGTTCCCCGCCGCAGCCGAATACGCACCAGAGTTCGCCCGGGGCCTGGCGGCGGAGGCCTTCGAGCACCCGCTCGAGTCCCGCGGGCGTATGGGCGTAGTCCACGACCACACAGGGCTGCTGCTTGCCTCCCCCCAGCACCTGCATGCGGCCGGCGGGCGCCCGGCAGTGTCCCAGCACTTCGCATGCCTCGGCGAGCGGCACATCCCAGCCCAGCAGCACACCCAGCGCCAGGAGCAGATTCTCGGCATTGAAGTCCCCCGCCAGGGGTGACTCGAGCAGGGCTTCGTCCGCGCCCGTTGCCTCCACGAGCCGCCCTTCGATCCGAACGGAAAGCCCGTTCAGGGTCGATTCCACTACCGTTCCACGAAGTTCGCCCCGGCCGCGCAGGCCGACCTCGATGCGCTCGACGGGATCGGCCAGTTCGCGCGCCAGCGCCGCACCGAAGGGATCATCCGCGAAAATCACCGCGCGCCGCAGTTCCGGCCACTGGAACAGCCTGGCCTTGGCGGAGCGGTAGCTGTCCATGTCGCCGTGGTAGTCCAGGTGATCGCGGGTGAGATTGGTGAATACGGCGGTATCCAGCATCAGCCCGGCAATCCGGTCCTGTGCGAGGGCGTGGGAGGACACTTCCATGGCCACGAAGTCCGCATCGAACGAACTCAGCGTGCGGTGAAGCGACAGGCAGTCCGGGGTCGTCAGGGCCTGGGGGGCAAGGCTGGGAGGAATGCCGGCGCCCACGGTGCCCAGGTAACCGCAGGGCGTTCCGCGCAGAGTCTGCGCCTGGGCCACGAGATACGCCACGGTGCTCTTGCCGTTGGTCCCGGTGACACCGGCCAGCCGCGGGGTGGAGTGCGGCAGTGCGAAGAACGTGCGGCCCAGATCGCCGATGCGGCCGCGCAGATTGCCGACCGCCAGGAGCGGCGCATCGACGGTGCCCGCATCGACCCCCGGTGCCGGCTCGTAAAGGATCACTGCCGCGCCCCGGGCGACGGCATCCGCCGCGTACTCGATACCGTGGCTGCCATCGCCCTGAACGGCGACGAAGGCAGCACCCGGACCCGCCTGCCGGCTGTCCATCACCAGATCGGCGATTTCGATACCGCTCAATTCCGCCGGCACGCCGCCCAGCAACTCGCCCAGCGTCATGACCGTTCCCACCGCTGCAGCCATCATTGGCGCACCTCGGCAGTGGCGCCCTGCGTGAGAGTGGTCAGCGGCGGTTCGCTCAGGCCGTCAGGCGGAACCGAGAGCAGGCGAAGCCCTCCGGCGACGATCCTGGAAAAGATCGGCGCCGCCACTTCGCCGCCGTAGTACGCCGTTCGTCTCGGCTCATCGAGGACCACGACGGTCACCAGCCGCGGATCGCTTACCGGGGCGAAGCCGCCGAATACCGCCAGGTAGCGGTTTTCGAAGTATGCGCCTTCGCCGGACTTCCACGCGGTACCCGTCTTGCCCGCCACGCGGAAATTGGCAACCGCCGCACGCCGGCCGGTGCCCTGGCGAACCACGGTCTCCAGCATGCCCTGCAGCGTTCCGGCCGTGTGTCTGGACAGAACCTGCTCGCCCTGGTCCGCCTCGTCCACCGCCAGCAGCGACACCGGGCGGCGCACACCGTCGGCGGCGATCACCGCGTAAGCCTGCGCCAGTTGCAACGCCGTGACGGAAAGGCCGTATCCATAGGAGAGCGTGGCCTGGCCCACCGGATTCCAGAAGTGGACATCCTGGAGCACTCCGGCGGATTCCCCCGGGAACCCGCTCTCGGTGACCCGGCCGAGCCCCAGCCGGGACAATGTCGACCAGAGCTGTTCCTGATCCAGATCCAGGGCCAGCTTGGCAGCCCCGACGTTACTGGATCGAGCCAGGATCGTGGTCAGATCGATGGCGCCCAGATTGTTGTTGTCGCTGGTTATCTCCCGGCCGTCGACCCAGAGTGTGCCGGGCGAGGTGTCGATGACGGAATCCGGTTGATATCGGCCGCTTTCCAGTGCTGCGGCCACCACGAAGGGTTTGACGCTAGATCCGGGCTCGAAGATGTCCGTGATCGCGCGGTTCCGATAGCGGGACGCATCGTACTGGGCCCGGTTGTTCGGGTTGTACGAAGGTTGGTTCACCATCGCCAGCACTTCGCCCGTGGCCGGATCCAGGATCACCACCGATCCGGAAATGGCATCGTTATCGGCGACGGCCTGCTTGAGCTCACGATAGGCCAGGTACTGCAGCCTGAGATCCAGGCTGGCCCTCAGGGTCCTGCCGGGCCGGGCAGGTTCGACCAGTTCCACATCTTCGACGATGCGTCCCAGCCGGTCGCGCAGCACGCGCTTGGCGCCGTGCTCGCCCTTGAGCCAATAGTCGAATTCGAACTCCAGGCCCTCCTGACCCACATCGTCGATATTGGTAAACCCAAGCAGATGGCCGACCACTTCGCCCGCCGGGTAGTAGCGCCGGTACTCGCGAAATGTCGCTACACCGGGTACGCCCAATTGCAGGACCCTCGCGGCGTGGTCCGGAGGCAGGTGCCTGCGCAGGTAGACGAACTCCCGGTCCAGATTGCTGGTGACGCGCCGTACGAGCCAGTCCTCGTCCACCTCCAGGACCTCCGCCAGTTCGGGCACTCGATGCAGGGCCGGCGCCAGATCCTCTGGATTCGCCCAGATGCTGTCGACCGGCGTGCTGACCGCCAGCGGCTCGCCGTGCCTGTCGGTGATTGCCCCCCGGTGTGCGGAGATCTGCACCGTACGCAGGGAGCGATCGTCGCCCTGCGCGGAGAGGAAATCCCGCTGATTGAGCTGCAGGTAAAGAATGCGGCCTTCGAGCACCAGGCCGCCGCAAATGAACGCAAGGATGACCAGCATGGTGCGCCAGCGCTTCCACTTCTCAAAATCCGTTTGCTTGCGTTTTGTCATGAATCGGGTTCTGCCACCAGAATGATTTCGTCGGCCTCCACCTGCCTGAGGTTGAGCCGCTCACGAGCGATCGCTTCAATCAGCCCGTGGGTCGCCCAGGTACTCTCCTCCAGTTGAAGCCGCCCCCAGTCGGCCTGCAGCCGGTCGCGTTCCCGGTTGAGCGCCTCCAGTTCCACGAACAACTGGCGGGCCTGATGCTCGGCCTGGATCACCAGTACGCCGGTGGCCGTGACTGCTGCGGCCAGGATCGCAAGGGAGGTGAAAAGCAGTCCCCTTCCCGTCATGCTACGGCCCCCAATCGCTCGGCGATCCGCAGGCGCGCGCTGCGGGCTCGCGGATTGGCCTCCACTTCGGTATGCCGTGGCCGGATCAGTCCGCCGATGAGGCGCATCGTGGGACTCGCGCCGGGCGGAATGTCCGGCAATCCGGCGTAGACCGGATCGCCCTTGGCCTGTCTGGCCATGAATCGCTTGACGATGCGGTCTTCAAGCGAATGAAAGCTGATGACGCACAGCCGGCCACCGCCGGCCAGTAACCGGCGGCATTGATCGAGCGCCGTCTCCAGGGACTTGAGTTCCCGGTTGATGTGGATTCGTATCGCCTGAAATACGCGCGTCGCCGGATGGATCCTGCGGTTGCCCGGCCCCACCGTCCTCGCCACAAGCTCTGCCAGCTGCCCAGTCGTTTCGATGGGCGCCGACGCGCGGGCTTCGATGATCGCCCTGGCGATCCGACGCGCCCGGGGTTCCTCGCCGAATCGCCGCAGCACATCCGCCAGTTCGGCTTCGTTCACCTGCCGCAGCCATTGCCGGGCGCTGATGCCGTCGTCGGGATTCATGCGCATGTCGAGCGGTCCGTCACCGGAAAAGCTGAAGCCCCTTCGCGCGTCGTCCAGTTGCGCCGAGGAGACACCAAGATCGAGGAGCGTGCCGGCAAGCCGCTGCCCGCGCAGCCAGGGGGCCACGAGCGCGCGGAAATTCTCGAAACCGCCGAAACGGACGGAGAACCTGGGATCGCTGCCGAATGTCGCACGAGCGTGTTCCACAGCTTCGGGGTCCTTGTCCAGGGCGAGCAACCTGCCGCGTTTCCCCAGTGCCGCAAGGATCCCGGCGCTATGTCCGCCGCGGCCATAGGTACCGTCGACGTACCAGCCGTCCCGATGTACCGCCAGACCCTCCAATGCTTCATTCAACAGCACCGGTCGATGACTCGCCATTGCGCGCTCAACAGTTCGAGCCAGTCAGAGTGAGAGCGATCCGAGTTCGGCCGGCAACTCCAGGCCTTCACCGAAATCGTCCGCCAGCCATTCATCCCGTCGCGTGTTCCATAGTTTCTCGTCCCACAACTCGAACTTGTTGCCCTGGCCCAGCAGCATCGCCCGCCTGTCCAGTTTCGCGACGTCGCGCAGTTCTTTCGGCACCAGCACGCGCCCGTTCGAGTCCATCTGCAAGTCCTTGGCATAGCCCATCTTGATGCGCTGAAATCGGCGGGCCACCGGGTTAATATTCGGGACGGCCATCAGTTTCTCTTCGAATTCCTTCCAATCGGGCAGTGGGTAGATGAGCAGGCATTCCTTGTCGACCGTTGCAACCAGGTGCCCGTCAGCGCGGCTGGCGAGGCGCTCCCGATACCGGGTTGGGATGGCCATTCTCCCATTGGCATCAAGGGCAATTTGTGAGGCACCGCGGAACATCTAAAACCCATTTTCTCCCACATTTATCCATTTTTATCCACTTTTCGACACTATATGGACGGGGTTGGTTGAGTGTCAAATCATTTTTTTTGCTGGGACAGTGAGTTAGGCGCGAAATTCGCTCGCTGAGGATGCCCAGGGACGACAAATAATCAATGAGTTATGCGCCGTTTCTTGGGTGATAATTTAGAAAATCGACGGAACTTCAGTCTGTGCCATGATTCCCGCATGGCTCACGGACCGGCAAGGCGCCCCGGTCAGGCGGGCGCGTTGGCGACGTACGGGTGCAGGACAGCCGGGCGAGGCGCCCGGCCGGCGAAGTTCCCGGACAGCAAGGCGCAGTTTCGTCCCGAAAGGGACTCCCGGGAGCAGAGAGTGAAAGGGAGTCGGCCTGTAAGCCGGGTTCTGTCGAAGGCAGCCATTCATCTGGGACGTACGTCACCGCACGCCTCGAGCGACCTACCCGGGAACTCGTGTGGGCACACTGCAATCGTTCCCCTATTCGGTCTTGCTTCGGGTGGGGTTTACCCTGCCGCAGGTGTTACCACCTGCGCGGTGCGCTCTTACCGCACCATTTCACCCTTACCGGCCTCAGCCGGCGGTATATTTTCTGCGGCACTTTCCGTAGGCTCACGCCCCCCAGGCGTTACCTGGCACCCTGCCCAATGAAGCCCGGACTTTCCTCCGGGATTGCTCCCGGCGACTGCCCGGCCGACTCCCGCAGGTAGATTATCAGAGCGGCCGTCCTCGCGTGAGCCTGTAGACGCGGTTGCGGGATACGCCAAGAATCCTGGCGGCCAGTGCCGCCGCCACCCGGGTGGAAACTTCAACCGCCAGCAGGTCGAACACCCGCAGGATTTCCTGGTCCCCGGGACCGATCTCCTCTTCTGCGCCCGCGATCACCAGCACGAACTCGCCCTTCAGGGGAATCTCGCCGCCAAGCTGCTCCGTGAGCGTCCCAAGCGTTCCACGGTGCACGCACTCATGGAGCTTGGTGAGTTCGCGTACGATGCTGGCCCGACGACCGGATCCGAATTGCACCAGCAACTCGGTCATGGTCGCGCGGATTCGGTGCACGGATTCGAACAACACCACCGTTGCGGATTCGCCTGCAAGGCTCTCCAGGCGACGACGACGGGGACCGGGACGGCGCGGCAGGAAACCCTCGAAGATGAACCGGTCGGTGGATTCTCCAGCCACCGACAACGCTGCCGCCAGCGCGCTCGGGCCCGGGACCGAAACCACCGGAACACCGGCATCGTGCGCCGCCCGCACCAGCAACATGCCCGGATCGCTCAGCACCGGCGTGCCTGCGTCGCTGACCAGCGCCACCGACTCCCCGCGCTGCAGCCTCTCCAGTATCCTGGGGGCCTGCCGGGCTTCGTTGTGATCGTGGCAGGAGATTGTGGGCGTTTTGACGCCAAACTTCGATAGCAATCCCCGCGTGCGCCGAGTATCCTCGGCAGCAATCAGGTCCACCGACTCAAGCACTCGACACGCCCTCGGACTGATGTCGTCCAGGTTTCCGATGGGGGTTGCGACGACATAGAGTGTGCCGGTGGTAGTCGAGCTCATGCGATCATGCTGCCCGCGAGCGACCGAACTGTGCAAGCTATACCGATGCTGAACCGCCTCCCGATGCTGGCCCTGATGGCCGGACTGGCAATGCTGTCGGCCTGTGAAACCATGGGCCCCACGCAGGCGCCCGTGGACGTATCCGCTCTCCGGCAGGAGGCGGAGCGGCTGCTCGAGGAGGAGGAATTCGAACCGGCGCTGCAGATCTACGCGCAACTCGTCGGCGCCTCCAGCGGCAGCGAGCTCAGCGGTTTTCTCATCGCGGGGGCGGGGATTCTCGTGGAACTGGGCGCCTACGATACGGCCGGAGAATGGCTGGACAGGGCCGGCAGCGATGCGACTCCCGAACACGCGCAGCGGATTCCGGAGCTTCGGGAGCAGATTCGCACGGCGCTGTCGCAGGTGACCGCACCGTTGACCCGGGTCGCGCTGCTGCTGCCCCTGACCGGGCCGCAACGACAGGCCGCGATCGCCATTCAGGATGGCTTTCTTGCCCGTCACCTGAGCCGGGAGACCGCTGCCCGCGCCGGACCGGCGCTGCACATCTATGACACCGGCCTGCTGGGCGCCCGGGAAGCTTACCTCGCCGCCCGCGACGACGGCGCCGAATTCATCGTCGGTCCGCTGTTGAAGCCTAAACTGGAGGCCGTCCTTGACAGCGCCGGACTGACGCCGACTCTGGCACTGAACACGTCGGAAAGCGGCCGGTCCGCCGCCCATCTCTATCAGTTTGCGCTGGCACCGGAAGATGAAGCGAGCCAGGTAGCCCGCCACGCGGTGACGAGTGGAGCGCTCAACGCGGTGGCTCTGATTCCCCGCAACGATTGGGGCAACCGTCTGCTCGGCAGCTTTCGGTCGGAGCTGGAGGCGCTCGGCGGCCAACTTCTGCAGATCAGGACCTACGATCCCGCCGGTCAGGACTTTTCCACGGCGATCACCACGGTGCTGAACATCGACAAGAGCGATCAGCGCCGCCAGCAACTGGGAGCCGATCTCGGGATTCCGCTGGAATTCGAGTCCCGGCGCCGCCAGGACATCGACGCGATCTTCGTCGCCGCCGACGCCGGAACCGGCCGGCTGCTGGCGCCGCAGTTGCGTTTTTACTTTGCCGGCGATATTCCGACCTACGCGACGTCGGCCATCTACGAGAGCAGCCGCCAGAACGCGGACCTGAACGGGTTGCTGTTTGCCGATACGCCCTGGGTGCTGGCGGCGGATGCCGCCCCGCCTACCATGGCCGCGGCGCTTCGACGCTACTGGCCCGAGCGAAACTCGGCGCAGTGGACCCGATTCTACGGATTCGGTTTCGACGCCTACCGGCTGATGCTCGCACTTCATGAGAACCCGAGTTCGCTCACGTCGTTTCCGGCCCTGTCCGGCGAGCTGAGTCTCGATGGGAGCGGCCGGGTGCGCCGCGATCTTCCCCTCGCGCAATTTCGCGACGGGTTGCCCGTTGCTGTCGAACCGGAGGCGGGCGCCGCTCCCGAGACCACCGCTGAGCTCGCAGGTATCAAATAGAGTCTCCCAGGGACCCGAGAACGGGGTCGCCTGGGAACAGCGCACGGCCCGGTACCTTGAGCGGAAGGGCCTGAAGGTGCTGATCCAGCGATATCGCTGCCGGCTGGGTGAACTGGATCTCGTCTGCCTCGACGGCGCCACGCTGGTCATCGTCGAAGTGCGTGCCCGCGCCAGCAGCCGATTCGCCCGCGCCGGCGAGTCCGTGGACCTTCGCAAGCAGCGCAAACTCGTGCGTGCAACCCGCCACCTGCTGATGACGCACCCGCAGTGGAGCGGCCATCGTCTGCGTTTCGACGTGTTCTGCATCGACCATATCGACAGGGCCGCCCCCACCGTCCGCTGGATCAGGAACGCCTTTGATGGCGGGGGCGCTTGAAGGGTTCCCGTTTTCCGGGCAAAGTGCTGGCGGAAGCATGCAAGACCGCGTACTGAACCAGTTTCACGAGAGCATCGAGCTTGCCCGGGAGTCGCAGGCACTGGCGCCGGCGATTGTGGAGGCCGGCCGGGTGCTTGCCGCCAGCCTGGCCGAAGGCGGGATGATTCTCTGTTGCGGCAACGGCGGCTCGGCAGCCGACGCCCAGCATTTCAGCGGCGAGTTGCTCGGACGGTTCGAGACCGAGCGCCCGGGACTTGCGGCGGTCGCCTTGAGCACCGATACCTCCGCGCTTACTGCGATCGCCAACGACTACGCCTACGCGGACGTCTTCGCCAAACAGGTGCAGGCCCTGGGCCGGAAGGGCGATGCGCTGTTTGCGATCACCACGTCGGGCAATTCCGAAAACGTCGTCAGGGCCGTGAGGACCGCCCACGAGCGCGGCATCGCCGTGGTGGCGCTGACCGGCCGGGACGGCGGCGCGATGGCCGATGTGCTGCACGGCGACGATATCGAGATACGCGTGCCCGGACACCGCACCAGCCGCATCCAGGAAGTGCACGGTCTCATCATTCACTGCATCTGCGATCTCCTCGACGCCGAACTGCTGGGGGCATAGCAACCCGTGAAAAACCCCGACACCGACCGGGACGACCGTCCGGACCAGCCCGAATCGGAGGAGACCCGGTTATCGCGCCGAAGCGTGCTGCGGGGAGCCGGCGGCTCACTGGCGATAGCCGCCCTGCCGGGCCGTGTCACCAGCACTCACGCTCAGACGCCCCAACCGGAACGCCGCGATGACCTGACCGGTCGATTGGCCCGCTACATGGTCGAAGCACGCGACGGACCGCTTCCCCCGTCCACGGTACTTGCAGCGAAACACCGCATTCTGGATACCTTCGCCGCCATCGTATCGGGTGCGCGCCTGGGACCGGGCGAGGTCGCCATCGGCTATATACGTGGCCAGGGCGGTATCCCCGAAGCCTCCGTGGCGACAACCGACATCATGACTTCAGCAGTCAATGCGGCGCTCGCCAACGCAATGTTCGCCCATGCCGACGAAACCGACGACTTTCACCCCTTCACGAAAGCCCATCCCGGTTGTTCCGTGGTCCCGGCAGCGCTGGCGATGGGCGAGCGCGAAGCGAGTTCGGGAACCGAATTCCTCCGTGCGGTGGTGCTCGGCTACGATCTGTGCTGCCGCTTCCTGGTGGCGCTGAACCCGGCCCTGGTTCGCGCCAGGGGCAGAAGCGCCGAAGGCTATAGCTCGACATTCGGCGCCACCGCCGCCGCGGCATCCATGGCGCGGTTCGACGAAACGCAGATGCGCTACGCCATTTCCTATGGCATCCAGCAGGTTTCCGGTGTCTGGAGTTGGGTGCGCGATCCCGAACACATTGAAAAGGCCTTCGACTTCAGCGGCATGGGCGCCCGCAACGGCGTGGCCGCGGCGACCATGGTTCAGGCGGGCTTCACCGGCGTCACCGATGCCCTGGAAGGCGAGCGCAATGTCATTGACGCCCTGTCGACGGATCCCGATCCGGAAGCGATGGTGGCCGACCTGGGTTCACGATTCTACGTGGAAGAAACGGCGATCAAGCCCTTCCCCGTGGGATATCCCATTCAGTCGCCGCTCTCGGCCTTCTTTGCCCTGCGCGAACAGCACGGGCTGACCGCCGACAACGTCGGGCACATCCTGCTGCGCCTGCCCGAGGACGGTGCCCGGATCGTCGACGGCCGCAGCATGCCCGACGTCAATGTTCAGCACATCATGGCCGTGGCGCTGGTGGACGGATTCATCGACTTCGACAACAGCCACTCCTTCGAGCGAATGACCGATCCCGAAGTCGTCGCCGCACGGGAAAAGATCGAATTGATCGCGGACCCGGAACTGGCCGTCGTTGAAGCACCGCGAAGCGGCTTCGTGGAGGTCACCATGACCGATGGTCGGCAGGTCGACCTGTTCGTGAGCCACGCCCCGGGGACTCCGGAGAATCCGTTCACCACGGATCAGGTGAACGGGAAGGCCCGCGAACTCATGGCGCCGATTCTGGGTGAAGAGCGCACGGACACGCTGATCGAACAGGTCCATTCGATCGAGGAGGTCGAGGACATTCGGACGCTCAGACCGTTGCTGACCGCATAAGGGCCTGTTGACGCTATCCGGGATGGCGTCTCGGATAGCATCGACAGGCCCTGGCAGCCCGTGGCAAGAGTCCCCCCCCTGCATGGGCCGGAAGACCGGCTGGCCAAAGACGGCCGATCGACCAGCGGGGTTACCGGCCGGTGACAGCCCTCAGTCCGCCGCGTCCTCCCACTCGAGTACGCAATTGTAGGGCGGAATCCGGATACCTGGCGTCCACAGCCGGGACGTTTCAAGCGTTACGGGTCCGGTGAAGACGACCGGATCGGTGATGGTGATCGAAACATTCAGCCGCTCGCCGCCTTCGGCCACCGAGAGTCTTTCCACGTAGCTCGCCTGATCGGACTGCGGCGTACCGAAATCGGAATAATAGGGCCAGTCGACATGGGTCGTCGCAATGACCAGGTCTTCGCCCTCCCAGCGTCCGGTGGAGTGCCCGGTGGCGCTCGCGACGGGTTCGGCGGCGCCTGCCGTTCCTTCCTTGTGGATGGTCCGCCGCGTGTTGTACTCCGCGATGTGGATGGTGATGTGATCGCCCTCATCGGTAATTTCCATGTGCACCGGGTCGAACATGGCATTGGGCATGCCCTGGCGGCATTCGAGAACCTCCGTGTTGTGCACCACCGCATCGTAGGCAGCGTTCAGTTCCCGCCCGCGTTCGGTGAATTCATACTCCCTGAGCTGAGGCTCGATATCCGTGCCCTGGGGTCTTCCCCACGTCCGGAAAATCCCGTCTGCTGTCCGCCGGTCCTCCGCGACCAGCGCCGCATCGACGGGCTCGGGAGACGCGCCCGGAACACGAGTGTCGGACCAAAGCGGCGCGCGGTTGCCCTGCACCAATTCGTCACCGCCCGGCAGCAACACGTGGAGCGCGCCCAATTCATTCGAGCTGCGACGCGAAACGTAGCCCGCGATCCTGACGTCCCCGAGAAAATCCTCCGCGGTGAGGCCGCGGAGCTCCAACGAGCGCAGGGGCGGACCGATCTCCACTTCCCAGATCGTTTCCTGGCCGTCATCGTCCGCCACGGCGAGGTGGCCGCGGAGATGCGGATTGCGCCACAGCACTTCCGTCAACTCGCCCCGCAGCTCTACCAATTCATCCGTCAGGTACATGGCGGGATTGGTGACCGGGCCATGGTGCGCCACGGCTCCCGTTGCCCCCAGCGCGACGGCAAGCAGCAGGCCGTTTCCTGTCAGCTTCATGTCACTCCTCATGATTTGCCGAGACCGTTTCTCAGCCTTCCGAATCCTCCCAGTCGAGTACGCAATTGAACGGCGGTATCCGGACGCCGGGCGTCCACAGCCGGTACGACTCAAGGGTTACGGGTCCGGGGAAGACCACGGGATCGGTGATCGTGTTCGTGTAGTTCAGCCGATTTCCGCCTTCAGCCGGCGAAAGCCTCTCCAGATAGCTCGCCTGAACCGACTGCGGCGTGCCGAGTTCGGAGTAATAGGGCCAGTCGATATGGGTGGTCGCGATGACCAGGTCATCGCCGTCCCAGCGTCCGATGGAGTGCCCGGTGGCGCCGGCAACGGGCTCGGCGGCACCCGCAGTCCCCTCCATGTGGATGATGCGCCGGGTGTTGTACTCCGCGATGTGGATGACGACGCGATCGCCCTCATCGGTGATTTCCATGGTCACCGGGTCGAACATGGCATCGGGCATGCCCTGGCGGCATTCGAGAACCTCGATGTTGTGCAATACCGCGTCGTAGGCAGCGTTCAACTCCCGGCCGCGTTCGGTGAGTTCGTACTCCCTGAGCTGAGGCTCGATGTTTGTGCCCTGCCGTCTTCCCCATGTCCGGAAAATTCCGTCCGCCGCCCGCCGGGCCTCCGCGATCAGCGCCGGATCGATGGTTTCCGGCGGCGCGTCGGCAACCAGTTCGTTCGACCAACGTGGCGTGCGATTGCCCTGCACGAGCTCTTCTCCGCTCGGCAACAGCACATGGAGTGCCCCCAATGCGTTCGAGCCATGGCGCGAAACGAAGCCCGCAATCCTGACCTCTCCCAGAAAATCCTCGGGGGAAAGGCCCCGGCGCTCGAACGAGCGGGGCGCCGGGCCAAGCTCCACTTCCCAGGTCGTTTCCCGACCGTCATCACCCATGACGGCGACGCGGCCGCGGAGATGCGGATTACGCCATAGCACCTCCGTCAATTCGCCGCGCAGCTCCACCACTTCATCTGTCAGGTAGAGCGCAGCGTTGGTGACCGGACCGTGGTGCGCCAGGGCGCTCGGCGCACCGAGCGCGATGGCAAGCAGCAACGCGTTTCCTGTAAACCTCATGTTAATCCCCCTCTATCCGGCTGTCCGCAGCCGCCGAACGCCTCGTCCCGCCGTGCTGGCCAGTCGCCGCGCGGGAACCGTCGGATCACTGCCAAACGGGTTCGAACTTCTGGATTCTCTTTGCGTGTTCAACCTCACCCGTGTAGATGTTGCCCATCGAATCCGTAGCAATCGCGTTGATCCAGTGCAACTGGCCCGCGTAACGGCCATTGCCGCCGAACGAACCCAGCGTCTCGCCGCTGAGACGGTTCACGATCCATACGCTGGAGTTGCCGGAGTCGGCGACATACAGGTAGTTCTGCTCCGGATCCTTCGAAATCGCCATCTTGTACATGACGCCGCAGACGGGCAGTTCCTTCCGGGTCGTGACACCGGCGCACTGGGTCGGGCCCAGCCGTTCGGCCGGTGTCCATTCGGCCACGTAGATATCCTGCACCCACGTGCCGTCCTTCTGAAAGACCTGGATGCGATTCTGGCCCCGCTCGCCCACGTAGACCAGCCCGTCGTCGGATATCTCGATGAAATGCATCGCCGGTACGAAGTTCGGTTCTTCGGGGGGACGGGTTCCATCCCACTCGTACGGCGGGATCGGGTCGTTCGTGATCTCTTCCAGCGGCATGCCGTGACCGCCCCACCCGCGCTTGAAGTCGCCGGTATCCATGTCGTAGACCAGCACCCGCTTCCAGTTGATGATGTAGATCTCGCGCTCGTCCTGATCGAGCTGGAAGCGCCCCTTCTGGGTCAGCACCTCGGTTTCGGCGTTGTCCTCTTCCATCTGCACGCCTTCCGGCGGACGCCGGCCGAAATCCCACACGAACTCGCCCTCGCGGGTGAACTTGAGAATGCTGTCCTGCGGGGCCAGGCCACCGACCCAGACGAAGCCGTCACGATCCGCGATGACCGTCTGCAGACCCGCCGGCCAGTTGGGATGATAGTCCGCATCGCCCCAGGCGTGAACGACGTTTGCGTCCACATCCATCGCGATCACTTCCGGACTCTTGGTGCAACAGGCCATTCGGTAGGGTTCTTCCACGCCGCCAGCGATCTCGTCACCCTCGGCGCCATTGGGCCGGTTCAGGAACCACACGATATCCATGTGGTCCACATGGATGCCCGTGACCTGCTGCATGCTCCAGCGATTCGGCAACGGACCCGGCCAGAACGGATCGACCTGGAAAAGCGGTGCGCCATTCTCATCCATGGCCTGAACCGGATCCTGTGCGGGTTCCGGAGCCGGTTCCTGTGCGGGTTCCGGAGCCGGTTCCTGTGCGGGTTCCGGAGCCGGTTCCTGCGCGGGCTCCGGAGCCTGTGCCGGAACCGGGTCCTCGGCCTGCATGCACGAAACGGCGCCGAACGCGAACAAGAGCGCTGCAATGAGGGTGCCAGGGAGAGATTTGATCGGTTTCACCGGACTTCTCCTTCTTGTACTCGTTTAATCGTAAGCGGTGTTTCCCTGATCTTACTCCAATTCCGGCCGGCAAGAGTCGGCAGATCGCATCACGGTGCCAGCGATGCAAGATACGCCGAGATGTACAACATGTCCTCGACCGTCAGGTTGGTCACGATGGGCGCCATGATCGGACTCACCCGCGATCCCTGCTTAACATCCCACAATTGGCGCATCGTATAACTGGCCGTGCGACCGGCAATGCTGGGGATATCGCCGACACCGCGCTGATCGGGGCCGTGGCAGATGCCGCACTGAACCGTCTTGCCGCCGCCCGTGACCACCAGCTCCTCCCCCGCAGCCAGACTGCCCCGCGGCACGTATGCGACGAACTTGCCGCGAGGGTCTCGTTGTATTTCAGTGTGCTCCGGGTGCTCGGGCACTTCGACGATTCTCATCCCCAGCGGCACCGGCGGAAGATCTTCCAACGGCAGCATCAGTCCGTTCCGTGATGATCGCACCTGGGGCGCTTCATCCGCTTCCACGACGCGAACCATCCGCCGATACGGCATGGAGCCATAATACTCGGCGATGGCCTGTTTCTCCTCCGTGCTCAGTGCCGCGGCAATCATCGCCATCTCGTTGGTATTGGCCTTGCGCGGATCGGCGCTGCGCCGCAATCCATCCTCGAACGCCTGTAGCTGTTGCACGAAATACGCTATCGGCAGGCCGGCGACGTGGCCGTTCTCCGACTTGCCCTGGCCGTTGGGAAAGTGGCACAGCGCGCACGGCCGCAACCCGTCTTCCTGCCTGCCGTACGCGACCACCGCAGGCATCGGCGGATGGTCCTGCGGATACCAGTCCGCGGGACCGTAGTTGAACCAGGCCTCGTTGCGGGTAAACGTCCGGTCGGTGCCGGGCAGGGTCAGTTCGATGCCGTCGTCCGGAACCTCGACGGGAGGATAGGCGCAGTCGATGGCCCGCGAATGGTCCGGACACGGGGGCGCCACCAGCGCATCGCCGGACAGGGGTTCGGTGAATCCGTATGCCCAATCCGGCCAATCCGGCCCCTGCTGCGCCAGCGCACGGGTGTCGAACAGACCGCCGGCGAGGAGACATGCGAGCAGCCATCCCGGAAGCGCCGGCGAATGCTTACCGGCTGGCGGGCGCGGACGAAGCATACTGGCTGAGGATCGGGGATGAATGCGCATACGTCGATTGTACTGCGATTCCGGCACTCCTGGCGGCCCGGCGATTCGATGCGTGCAGTCTTCGGCCCGTCCTCAAACGACGCGCACCGCGATGCGATGGCAGGCATTGTTCAGGTACCCGCGAGGATTCCAGCCGGGCACGATCATGGGCTGGGAGCGCCCGTAGGCATCGACGGCGCGCGCCCATATTTCGTAGTAGCCGCGAACGGGAAAGCCGATGCGGGTCGACCAGCGTTGCCAGGCCAGGCGATTCGCCGGCGGTTCCAGGTGCGTCCGCTGCCAGGTTGCGCCGAAATCGATGGAGGTGCGCACCTCGGCGACTTCCACGTCTCCGGCCCACGCATGTCCCCGGACATCCAGAGGTTGCCCCCACTCGCAAGGCGTTTCGACGATACGGCTGCTGTTCAGGCACGCGTGTCCCCGCACGGGCAATTGCTCGCCGATGGCGTGTTCGGCTCCGGACATCGGATAGGTGACCAGCGACTTGACCGGCATGGCGTCGATGATGCACATGTTTTCGTCAGCGACATCGGCGCCGGGCGCCACCGGTTCGCACGGCACCCGATAGGACCGACCGAGCATTTTCTCGCCGTCGTGCACGCGGTCGCGGATCAGTAACCGCCTGACCCACTTGCCGGAGGCCGAACCGGGCCAACCGCCGAATACAAGGCGCAGCGGAAAGCCGTGCAATTCCGGAAGCGGCTGGCCGTTGATCGCCCACGCCAGCAGCGACTCCTCCTCCAGGGCCTTGTGCATGGGTACCCCGCGGGAGATCGGCAGCGAGTCCGGGTCGGAAAGATGGCGGTCGGCACCTTCGAACGCCACGTAGACGGCGCTGTCGGCGATCCCGCAACGCTCCAGCACGTCTCGGACGCGCACGCCCGTCCACATGGGGCAACCGATCGCCCCGGTGGTCCATTGCATGCCCGGGGCAGGAGGAAAGAACCTGCTGCGCCCGTTGCCCGCGCACTCCAGTTGCAATTGGTAGGTGTACGCCCGGAACCCGGTCTTCAGTTCCCGCAGCGAAAACGTGCGCGGTGAGATACAGGCCTCGCCGGCGACTTCCACGGTCCAGTCGTCGGCCTCGGCCAGGGCAACGGCAGGCGGCACCCCGTTATTGCGAACAAACAGGCGTTCGACGGGAGTGATCGAATCGTCCAGCAGGTGCGCCGGGCACTCCGCGCCGATCGGGCGATCGTTCAACAGGACCAATCCGGACTTGCCCGGCAGCGCGGGAGACTGCGCCGCACCGGCCAGCGGCACCGGGATGAGTCCCGCCGGCATGTAGCGCGCCATGGGAACACCGGCCCGAAGGAATCGTTCCATGGCCGCGAGACCGGCCCCCTTGAGAAATCCCCGCCGGCTGGTACCGCCCGTGCGCCGACCCCGAAGATCGAAGTCGGCTCGCTCGGGGTCGGCAACCGACTCCCGAAGCCCACGCTCGGGTATTGCGGTCATGGATCAGTCTGCTCGCCTACTCCCGCATCTCCTGTTCGAGTTCCGTCAGGCTGAACTGGAACGACGGTCTCGAGAATACCGTATCCATGTAGCGGAGGATCGGCCGCGCCTGTGCGGGCAATTCGATCTCGAACACCGGCAGCCGCCAGAAGACGGGTGCGATGCTGCAGTCGACCAGCGAGAACTCGTCGCTGAGAAAGAACTTCCTGGCAGCGAATATCTCCGCCGTGGAGACAATGCTGTCGCGCAACGCCTTGCGGGCCCGGGTCACGGTCTTTCGATCCCCGCTCGTGACGATCCTGTCCGCCTCCGAGTACCAGTCCCGTTCGATCCGGTAGAGGTAGAGGCGGTACTGGGCGCGCGTCACCGGGTCCACCGGCATCAGCGGCGGATGGGGAAAGCGCTCGTCCAGGTACTCCACGATCACGCGCGAGTCGTAGAGGACCAATTCCCGGTCCACCAGTGTCGGCACGCTGTTGTAGGGATTCAGGTCGAGCAGATCTTCCGGCAGGTTGCCGTGCTGCACATCGATGTAGTCGATGTTGACGCTCTTCTCGGCAAGCACCAGGCGCGTGCGATGACTCCACGGATCGGTGGGATCGGAAAACAGGGTCATCACAGAGCGGCGATTAGCAATTACAGTCAAACACGGCTCCCTTCAGGCATGGAATGTGGCTGAAAAGCGGGCCGGGACCTGATGACAGGCCAATTGCTCTATCCAACTGATGGAGCACTAGTGGACGCCCCTCCAGACTTCCCGTTTCAGCATGTACGAAATCACCAGGAAGATTAACAGAAACGCGATGACCCGAACGCCCAGCGCGCGCCGCTCCAGTTGAATCGGTTCGCCGATGTATTCCAGGAAATTGGTGATATCGCGAATGACCCGCTCGTATTCATCTTCGCTCAAGGACCCCTCGCGGATCACTTCAAAGTGGTCCAGCGAGCGCATGATCACCCCGTCCTCCTCATGCTCGGAGAAGACCGCCGACCGGGTGCCGCCCATTTCCCAGAGCACATCCGGCATCGCCGTATTTTCGAGCCACAGGTTGTTCGAGCCCGTGGGCCTGGACGGGTCGGAGTAGAAGCCCAGCATGTAATTGTACAAGTAATCGACGCCGCGGCTGCGGGCAATCAGGGAAAGGTCGGGAGGCGCGACACCGAACCATAGCGCACCGTCCTCCGGGCGCATGCTGCTTATCATGGTGTCGTGCAGTTGCCCCGCGCCGAACATCAGGTTCGCGACCACCTGTGCGTCGGTGAGGCCAAGATCCTCGCCGAGCCGGTTGTAGCGAACATACTGCGCCGAGTGACACCCGAGGCAGTAGTTCACGAAATACTTCGCGCCCCGTTGCAGCGAGGCAATGTCGCCGATGTCGTTGTTCGCGGGCATCAGTTCTGCAACGGCTGCGCCGTGATCCTGACCCCAGGATGCGGCACTGGCGGCAAGCAACACGCCCGCGATGACTCGGCGAACCATTATCGAACCCGCTCCGGAACCGGCCTGGGCTTCTCCCACGACGTATACAGCGGCATCAGCAGGAAGAAGCCGAAATAGGGTATGGCGAACAGGCGGCACAGCAGCGTGTAGGTGTCGGAGACAGGCTGCAGCCCGAGGTAGCCCAGCACCAGGAAGCTGATCGCGAAACCGGCCAGCGCCAGCTTGTAGATCCAGCCCCGGTAACGGATGGACTTGACGGGGCAGCGGTCCAGCCACGGCAGGAAGAACGGCAGCAGCACCGCCAGACCCATCAGAATCACGCCCAGCAGCTTGTACGGAACCGCCCTGAGAATTGCGTAGAACGGTGTGAAGTACCACACCGGGGCGATATGCTCGGGCGTCTGCAGCACGTTGGCCGGCTCGAAATTGGCGTGCTCCAGGAACAGCCCGCCCATGTCCGGAACGAAAAACACCACGAATGAGAACACGATCAGGAACACGGTGATGATCACCAGGTCCTTGCTGGTGTGATACGGGTGAAAGGCGACGCCGTCGACGGGCTTGCCGCTTTCGTCCTTCCGGTCCTTGATTTCGATGCCGTCGGGGTTGTTTGAGCCCACCTCGTGCAGGGCCATGATGTGCACGACCACCAGGAAGACCAGCATCAGCGGCACGGCGATCACGTGGAACGCAAAGAAGCGATTGAGGGTGATGTCGGAAATGTAGTAATCGCCGCGAATCCATTCCGCCAGCGCCTCGCCGACCACCGGCAACGCTCCGAACAGCGAGACGATGACCTGCGCGCCCCAGTACGACATGTTTCCCCAGGGCAGCAGGTAGCCGAAGAACGCCTCGGCCATCATGCACACGTAGATGAACATGCCGCAGATCCAGACCAGTTCCCGCGGCTTCTTGTAGGAACCGTAGAGCAGGCCCCGGAAGATGTGCAGGTACACGACGATGAAGAACGCCGACGCGCCGGTGGAGTGCAGGTAGCGGATCAGCCAGCCCCACTCCACGTCGCGCATGATGTACTCCACCGACGCGAACGCCTCCGCTGCGGACGGCTTGTAGTTCATGGTCAGGGCGATGCCGGTGACGATCTGCAGAATCAGCACCACCGTGGCCAGGACACCGAAGCCGTACCAGAAATTGAAGTTCTTCGAGGCGTAGTATTCTGTGGCGTGCTCCCGGATGAGCTTGCTCATGGGGAAGCGGTCGTCGATCCACCTGACCAGCGAGTTCGCGCCCCGGCCAAAGCGGTCAACCATGTCCGACGCGGATGCGACCACCTAGGATGCTCCGGTATCCGAACCGATGAGCAATACGTTCTCCGCCACGTAACGATGGGGAGGCACGCTCAGATTGGTCGGTGCCGGAACGCCGCGGTAGACGCGCCCGGCCAGGTCGAACTTCGAACCGTGGCATGCGCAGAAAAACCCGCCGGCCCAGTCGGCGCCCAGATCCGCAGGCGCGACGTCGAATCGGGGCGTGGGGGCACACCCGAGATGGGTACACACGCCCTCAACGACAAGATACTCGGGACGGATGCTGCGGTGATCGTTGACGGCATAGCCCGGTTGCAGCGAAGCGGTGGAAGCGGGATCGGCCAGTTGATCCTCCAGTTCCGCCAGCTTGCCGAGCATGAATTCCGTGCGGCGCACGATCATGATCACGCGTCCGCGCCACTCGACCTTGACCAGTGCGCCGGGCTCCATCTTGCCGATGTCCACCTCCACCGGCGCACCGAGCGCCTGGGCGCGGGCGCTGGGCCTGAAAGACGCAACGAAGGGGACTGCCGCGGCGACCACGCCCGCACCGCCGGTAGTCACGGTTGCGGCTACCAGAAAGTGGCGCCTGCTGAGATCGGTCTTGTCGGTCATCGGTGCGCAGATCGGGGGGCAGGCAGGTCTGCTTGCCCTGCTCACGGGGAAGTCACTGGAAGCGCGGAATTATACACGCGGGGCCGCAAACTTGACCACAGACCACCCTGTGTGAACTAACGGCCACCAGTGCTGACCAACTGAAGGAAGGTGCCCGGCCTTGCAGGTACACTAGTCGCATGAAAACCTCGTGGAGAGTAGTGGCGTTTTTCGCCCAATCGTCCGCGTTCGGACTGGCGGTGGCGTTCGTCGTGGTGCTGTTGCGCCCCGATCTGGTCAATCTCGGCGGCGGCGCGCAATCTCCCGCCACCAGTTACGCCAGTGCGGTGAATGCCAGCGCCCCTGCGGTCGTCAGCCTGCGCACGGCGCGGCTGGGCCAGCGGGGCAGCCTGGGCGCCGGGATGATCGTGGATCAGGGCCTGGGCTCCGGGGTGATCATCAGCCAGGACGGCTTCGTCGTGACCAACTGGCATGTAATCCGGGATGCGGACCAGGTGGTGGTACAGCTTGCCGACGGCCGCGAGGCGCATCCGCGCTTCGTCGGCGCCGATCCGGAGACCGAACTGGCGCTGCTCCAGGTCGACCTGCCCGACCTGCCTGCCATTCGCCTGGGCAGAAGCGATACGCTTGAGATCGGCGATGTAGTACTGGCTATCGGCAATGCCTACGGGCTCAGCCAGAGCGTGACATCGGGCATTGTCAGCGCCACCGGCCGCGGTATCGGACTGACCATCTTCGAGAACTTCATTCAGACGGATGCGGCCATCAACATAGGCAATTCCGGTGGCGCTCTGGTCAACACCCGCGGCGAACTGATCGGCATCAATACGGCGCGCTTTGCGACCCTGACGCGCAGCCCTCCGGAAGGCATCGGCTTCGCCATACCGGTGAACCTGGTCCGCGGCGTCATGGATGAACTGATCGAGCATGGGCGCGTCGTCCGGGGCTGGCTGGGGGTCGACGCATGGGATCTGCCGGGCATGAATGCGGCTGCACTGGGGATTTCCGGGCCTGCGGTGGAACTGGTGCAGGTCACGGGGCCGGCGGCGGCGGCAGGGCTGATTGCCGGGGACATCATCACGCACATCAATGGGGAGCGCATGCTCAGCAAGGACCAGGCGATGAACCGGGTGGCGGGGCTGCGGCCCGGGGATCACATTCAGGTTCGGGGGCACCGGCCCGGGGCAGGGGTTTTTGAGACGGTGGCGGTGTTGGAGGAAAGGCCGGCGGTGGGGCGGTAGGTCTGACCGTCGCTATGGTCGGGTGTGGAGGCGTTTGATCTGGGCGCCTAGCTGGGAGAGTTTTTCTTCAATGCGTTCGTAGCCGCGGTCGATGTGGTAGATGCGGTCGATGACGGTGCGGCCGGTGGCGGCCAGGCCGGCCAGGACGAGGGAGGCGGAGGCTCGCAGGTCGGTGGCCATGACGGGGGCGCCGGTGAGGTCGGTGACGCCGCGGCTGATGACCGTGTTGCCTTCGACGCTGAGGTCGGCGCCCATTCGTTGCAGTTCCAGTGCATGGGTGAAGCGGTTTTCGAACACGGTCTCGGTGATGACGCCGGCGCCGGTGGCGATGGCGTTCAAGGCGCAGAACTGGGCCTGCATGTCGGTGGGGAAGCCCGGATAGGGAGAGGTGTGCAGGTCTACCGCCCGGGGGCGCTCTCCATTCATGTCGAGGGCGATCCAGTCCGCACCGGACCTGATGAAGGCGCCGGCCTCGACCAGCTTGGCCACGACGGCATCCAGGTGGTTCGGACGGGTCCGGTTGATGCGGATCCTGCCGCCGGTGATGGCCCCCGATACCAGGTAGGTGCCGCTTTCAATGCGGTCTGGCAGCACCGTATAGCGCGCGCCGCCGAGGTTCTCGACTCCCTGGATACGGATGGTGTTGGTGCCGGCGCCTTCAATGACGGCGCCCAGCCGTACCAGGAACTCCGCCAGATCGACGACTTCCGGTTCCCTCGCGGCGTTCTCGATGACCGATTCGCCGCGGGCCAGCACGGCGGCCATCATCAGGTTTTCCGTGCCGGTGACGGTGACGGTGTCCAGGACGATCCGCGCGCCGCGCAGGCGGCTGGCGCGGGCACGGATGTTGCCGTTTTCGATGCCGATGTCCGCGCCCAGGGCGCGCAGTCCCGAGACGTGAAGGTTAACGGGCCGCGCGCCGATGGCGCAGCCCCCCGGCAGGGAAACATCGGCGCGGCCGTAGCGCCCCAGGAGCGGGCCGAGCACCAGCACGGACGCGCGCATGGTCTTGACCAGGTCGTAGGGCGCTTCGAAGCTATCGATCTTCGAAGGGGTCACGCCGATCCGGGACTGGCCATTGAAGTCGATATCGAGGCCGATGCGGCGCAGCAGCCGGACCGTCGTGGCGACGTCGTTGAGTGAGGGGATGTTTTCCAGAGCCACCGGCTCTTCGGCCAGCAGCGAGGCGGCCAGAATGGGCAGGGCCGCGTTCTTGGCGCCGGAGATCCGGACCTCGCCGGACAGGCGCGTACCGCCGATGACTTCCAGTTTGTCCAAGTCCGCGATCCGCTCAGACGCGGCTCGACGCTGGCGGCCGCGCCGGTCCGCGGTTGTCAGCCGGGTCCGGCACTAGGACGCGCCGACTCTGTCCCGCCACTCCTCCGGCGTGAAGGTCTTCAGCGCCAGCGCATGAATCTCACCGCCCACGCGATCGCCCAGAGTCGCGTAGACGCGCTGGTGGCGCGGCACGCTGCGCAGGCCGGCGAACTCGTCCGCAATTACCAGTGCCTCGTAGTGCCCCTGGCCGTCGGTCCGTACTTCGGCCCGGCATCCCGGCAAGCCGGCCTCGATCATCCTGGCAATTTCCTGTGGATCCATGGATCGCCTGCATTCCGTGAGTCTGAGAGGCGCACAGTCTACCGCACCCTTCAACGCAGCCAAACAGCCGTGCATCCTGCGTCCGGGCGCCGCGCACCCTGCTAGAATCGCGCCCATGTCCGTGACAACCAACGCCGTCGATCCACTCATTACCGCGCGCCGGGTACTGGAGATCGAGTCCGATGCCATTCGCGCGCTGATCCCGCGGCTGGGCGACGAACTGCTTGCCGCGTGCCGGATTTGCATCGAGGCGCAGCGCGGCAACGCGCGTATCGTGGTTGTCGGCATGGGCAAGTCGGGCCATGTGGGCAGCAAGATCGCCGCCACGTTGGCGAGCACGGGGTCACCGGCGTTCTTCGTGCACGCCGGGGAGGCCGGGCATGGCGACATGGGGATGATCACCGGCCAGGACGTGATTCTGGCGATTTCCAATTCGGGCGAGACCCAGGAGATCTCCTTCCTGCTGCCGCGGATCAAACGGCTGGGCCTTGCATTGATCGCCATGACAGGCAGCACGCGATCCACCCTCGCCCGGGCCGCCACGGTCAACCTGGACATTGGCGTGGCCGAGGAGGCCTGCCCGCTCAACCTCGCGCCCACCGCGAGCACGACGGCGGCGCTGGCCATGGGGGACGCGCTGGCCGTCGTGCTGCTGGAGCAGCGGGGATTCCGGGAAGAGGACTTTGCCAGCTTTCACCCAGGCGGTGCGCTGGGGCGGCGGCTGCTGGTACGGGTGCGGGACATCATGCACGAGGGCGGCGACATCCCCAGCGTGACGCCGGACACGTCCGTGAGCGACGGACTGCTGGAAATGTCGCGCGGGAATCTGGGCATCACGGCCGTGGTGGACGGCGGCGGGCGGCTCCGCGGGGTATTCACCGACGGCGACCTGCGCCGCACGCTCGACCGGCGCGTCGACATTCACGAGACCCCGATCGGCGACGTCATGACCCCCGGCGGCAAAACCGTTCGTCCCGACGATCTCGCCGCCCGGGCCGTGCGCCTGATGGAGGATCACGGCATCACCGCGCTGCTGGTGGTCGACGAGGAAGGGACACTGGTCGGCGCGCTGAACATCCATGACGTCTTTCGGGCCGGAGTCGTCTGATGACGCCGGATACGCTGGAACGCGCCCGCCGGGTCCGCTTGCTGATTCTCGACGTGGACGGCGTCCTCACCGACGGCGGGCTGTACTACGGCGCGGGGGGCGAGTCGCTGCAGCGGTTTCACGTCCACGACGGCGCCGGCATCAAGGCGGTCATGGCAGCCGGGATCGCGGTGGCGGTGATCTCCGCCCGCTCCACGCCGGCGGTGACGGCCAGGATGAAGGAACTCGGCGTCGAAACCGTTATCCAGGGTGAGGAGAACAAGCTCGAAGCGCTGACGGGACTTGCCGGGCAGATGGACATCGGGTTGGACGCCGTGGCCTGCATCGGCGACGACACGACCGACGTGCCGATGATGCGCCGGGCGGGGCTTGCCATCGCCGTCGCGGACGCGCGCGAGCCGGCGCTCGATGTTGCCCACTATCAAACGGCCGCGAGAGGCGGCCACGGCGCCGTGCGCGAAGCGTGCGACATGCTGCTGCTGGCGCGTTGACGGCATGACGCGGCCATTTCAACGCCGGGAACTGTTTGCCCTGGGCGCGCTCACGGCCATCGCGATGCTCACGTGGCTCTGGAGCCGGCAAGGCATCGAGGACGACGATCCTGCGGTCGTCGCCGGCGCAGCGGCACCGGGGTACTACCTGCACGGTGCCACCATATTGGGGACGGACGAGGAGGGACAGGCGCTGATCACGGTACAGGCCGCCCGCGCCGAGGAACTGCCGGCGGAAAATCGCCTGCTGCTGAGCGACGTCGCCGTCCGCTTTCAGCCCGACACCCAGGTGCCCTGGGTGCTCACCGCCACACAGGGCCAGGCGTTTATGGAGGAGACCTACCTGGACTTCAGCGGCCAGGTGGAATTGACCAGGAGCGAACAGCCGGAATCGGGGCCGATGATGATCCGCACCTCGTCGCTCAGACTTGAACCCGAGACCTTCGACGTGCGCACCGACGACCCGGTGAGTCTCTTCTTCGGCAGCCGACGTCTGGATGCCGTCGGACTCAGCGCGAATTTGAAGGAAGAGCGCTTGGCGCTAGAATCAGGCATACATGGTGAATTCGGTCCATAAATTCGGGCTGGGGGCATTGATTGTTGTCCCGGCGATCGCCCTGGCCCAGGCCCAGGATGAAGACCTGCGCGTCTCCCTGGACGCCGAGTGGTCCTCCTTCGACCGGCAGTCGAACACGATGATGTTCAGGGGCCTGCGCATCGCCCAGGGCGATTTCATGATCGAAGCCGACGAAGCGGTGGCTTCTGACCTGGAGTTCAATCGCAGCGATTGGGAGTTCAGCGGCAACGTGCGCATCGACCTGGACACCGCCATGATCGAGGCGTCGCGGGCGGAAATCCTTTTCGAGACCCATGAACTGCTGATTGTCGAGTTGCAGGGCGACCCGGCCCGGTTCGAGGACCGCAACCCCGAGCGCGGGGACCCGATCCGCGGAGGCGCCGAAGTGTTGCGCTACGAGAGCGCCGAAGGGACGTTGCGGATGACCGGAGGCGCGTACCTCAGCGAGGGTCCCAACGAGTTCAGGGGCTGCGACCTGATCTACGACATCGAAGAAAAGAAAATCACCTCGGGCTCCTCCGAGTGCGGGGAACCACTGCTCATCACGATAATACCCCCCTCGGACGATGCCGACACGCCATGAACAAGCTCGAGGCCCTCGGCATAGCCAAGCGTTACCGAACGCGCGAGGTGGTACAGGACCTGTCCATCTCCATTGAGAGCGGCGAAGTCGTCGGCCTCCTCGGCCCCAACGGCGCCGGCAAGACCACCGCCTTCTACATGATCGTCGGCCTGATCGGTTGCGGCCGGGGCAGGATCATTCTCAACGGCCGCGACGTGACCCGGCTGCCCGTGCACCGCAGGGCGCGTCTCGGTCTGGGGTACCTGCCTCAGGAGGCGTCGATCTTCCGCAAGCTCAGCGTCGCCGACAACATTCGCTCCATCCTGCAACTGCGCAACGACCTGCATCGTGCCGAACGCCAGCGCGTGATGGAGGAACTCATCGAGGAACTTCACATCGGCCATGTCCGCGACAGTCTCGGCATTTCACTGTCGGGCGGTGAGCGCAGGCGCGTGGAGATCGCCCGGACCCTGGCTGCGAATCCGAAGTTCATTCTCCTGGACGAGCCCTTCGCCGGCGTGGACCCGATCTCGGTGCTGGACATCCAGCGAATCATTCGCCAACTGATCCAGCGCGAGATCGGCGTATTGATCACCGACCACAATGTACGCGAGACACTGGGTATTTGCGGGCGCGCGTACATTCTCAACAACGGGGCTCTCATGGCCTCCGGCTCGCCCGTGGAGTTGCTCTCGAACCAGAGCGTGCGCGACGTCTATCTCGGGCAGGATTTTTCCCTGTAGGTTGCAGGAATGCTGAAACCGGCACTCAAGCTGAGGACGGCGCAACAGCTCACCATGACGCCGCACCTGCAGCAGGCGATTCGCCTGTTGCTCCTGCCAGTCGCCGACCTGCGCGCGGAAATTCAGCAGGCGCTGGACGAGAACGTGATGCTGGAGGCCGAAGAGCCGGACGTTGAGGTCACCGCCGAAGCGGAACCGGAGCCGGATTCCCTTGACGCCGCGGCCGAAGCGTCCGCAGACGACGATTCCATGGGCGAGTGGACCGAGACCGCCGGGCCGGGAGACGCGCCCGTCAACCCGGCGCCGGAGGGCCCGTTCGACTACGCCGACCGCTCCGACGAGACGCTGAGGGGGCATTTGCTCTGGCAGCTGGAGCTTGAGAACCTCGACGCACGCACGACCGCGATCGGTCAGGCCGTCATCGACGGCATCAACGACGATGGCTATCTCACCGATGACGCCTTGTCCATCCAGACGACGCTGGCGCCGGACGTGATGGCATCGGAGGAGGAAATCGAGGCGGCGATCCGGCTCGTTCAGCAACTGGATCCCGCGGGTGTCGGCGCCCGCTCGGTCGGTGAATCCGTGCTCCTGCAGTTGGCGCAGCTCGAACCGTCCACCCCCTGTCTCGAGCTTGCGCGTGCCATCGCCGCCGAACACCTGGAACTCGTCGCGGAGCGTCAGACGCACACGCTGACGCGGCTCTTGCAGGCATCCGGGAAGGATGTGGAAGAGGCGCTGCTGCTGGTGCGCGCGTGCCATCCGCGTCCCGGAGCGGCGATCCATGCGCCTGCGGCGGAGTACGCGATTCCGGATGTCCTTGTGCGCCGCAGCGACGGGAAGTGGGTCGTGGAGTTGAACGCGTCCGTTACGCCATGGCTGCGCGTGAACCAGACCTATGCCGGTTCGCTGGGACGCGGCGAGCAATACGGCGTACTGCGCGCCCAATTGCAGGAGGCGCGCTGGCTCGTCCGCAGCCTCGAGATTCGCAATGAAACGCTGTTGAAGGTGGCCGAGGCCATTGTCCAGCGCCAGACGGACTTTCTCGATCACGGCGAGGAGTTCATGCGCCCCATGGTGCTTCGGGACATCGCCGAGGCCATCGGCATGCACGAATCCACCGTATCGAGGGTCACGGCCAACAAGCACATGCACACGCCGCGCGGTATCATCGAGTTCAGGTATTTCTTTTCGAGTCATGTCGACGGCGACGGCGGAGAGCGCTCATCGACTGCGGTACGCGCGATGATCCGCCGCCTGATTGCCGGCGAGGCGACCGGAAAACCGCTGAGCGACAACCAGCTCGCGAACCTCCTGGCGAAGGACGGCGTCAAGGTTGCGCGCAGAACGGTGGCGAAGTATCGGGATGCGATGAATATCCCGACTTCAACGGAGAGACGACGGGCCGGAACGGTCCAGTAGCGAAAACGGGCCCGACGGGTCCAGGAGTAGAAACGGACCTGGTGGGTCCGGGAGAAAAGTATGCAGCTCAATATCACGGGTCATCATGTGGACGTCAGCCCGGCGGTACGCCGCCATGTCAGTTCCAAGTTCGCTCGCATCGAGCGCCATTTTGACCATGTGATCGATGTGCACTGCATCCTGACCACCGAGCGGCTGAGTTACCGGGCGGAGGCCACCGTGCACCTGGAGGGCGGCACCATTCACGCCGACGCCGTTGCCGAGGGCATGTACGCTGCGGTAGACGGTCTCATCGACAAACTTGACCGCCAGGTCAAGAAACACAAGGAGAAACAGATCGACCGCCTCAGCAAGCGCGCCGCCAGGCGCCGCTACGGGTAAACGCCCGCTGACCGGAGGTCGACGCCGGGGGAGCATCGATGCGGCTGGTAGTTCTGAGCGGACTCTCGGGTTCCGGAAAGAGCGTCGCCCTCAACGCGCTTGAGGACGCCGGATACTACTGCATCGACAACCTTCCGATCGCCCTGTTGCAGTCGTTCGTCGATGAGACGCTGCCTCAGCAGGACCCCGCATTCAGTCGCGTCGCGCTGTGCGCCGACGCCCGCAACGCGGCGGACATTGCACGCCTTCCGCTGCTGGTACAGGAACTGCGCAAGGCCGGGATCGCCTGCGAGGTGATCTTCCTCCAGGCCGACGAGGGCGTGCTCTTGTCGCGCTTCAGCGAGACCCGGCGCAAGCATCCCCTGACAACGGACAGGGTCAGCCTGACCGAAGCGCTCGAGCAGGAATCCCGACTCCTTGAGCCCATCGTCGATATCGCGGACCTGGTGCTGGATACCAGCGCGACCAACGTCCACGAGCTACGGAATCTGATCGGCAACCGGGTCGCCCGGCGAGCCGAAGGCAAGCTGTCCATCCTGCTGGAGTCCTTCGGGTTCAAGCACGGCCTTCCGGCCGATGCGGACTTCGTCTTCGACGTTCGCTGCCTGCCCAACCCGTACTGGGAGCCGGAGTTGCGTGCGTTGACCGGACGCGACCGCCAGGTACGGGAGTTTCTGGAGCAACAACAGCAGGTTCAGGCGATGGTGGACGACATCATCGCGTTCCTGCAACGCTGGATCCCCCGTTACAGGGAAACCCAGCGCGCCTACCTGACCGTGGCCATCGGGTGCACTGGCGGGCAGCACCGCTCGGTGTATATGGCAGAGGCCGTGGCGGAACGATTGTCGTCGGGCGGTACAGTGCAGACTCGACACCACCAACTGCCCTGATCGGTACGCCAGAAGGCGCAGACGACTTTCTGAACAGGGTCCAAGGCAAACACCGGACTCCACCCTCGATCCCCATGCCTGACACGCTACCCGCGAACGGAAAAGCTGCTCCGTGCGTTCAGGCTGCGCCGACGCGAGAACGCCCCGGTGTCGATGGCCAGATTCGTATACTGACCGGTGATCTGCAGCGGTGCGGCGTCCTGATCGTGGCCACTCTCGCACGCGTCGATCAATTCAGCCATCAATGCGCCGACAGCGCCGGCATTCTTGAACTGGTGACCGCTCGTTCCGACCGCCATGTAAAAGCCATCCAGATCGGACTTGTCGTAGATGGGCGTCCAGTCGTCGGCCACGTCGTACAGGTCGACCACGCCAACGCCCGTGTTCGGGATGGGGATCGACGGAATGCGCTTGGAAAGACGAAGTACCTGGGTCTTCCACTGCAGTTCGGAAATGTTTCGGTCGAAGTTGTCCGGGTCCTCGATCCAGATCTTCTCATCGCAGGGGGGATCGCCGGACCCGACGGAGATCTTGTTGCCCGACTCCGGCCTGATGTAGATGCCGATATTGGTATCCGATGCGATGATTCCATCCGCCTCGAACGAGAACGCCTCCGGGGACGGCAGATGGTGCACCTCGCGCCGCAATGCCCGGGTCTTGATCGACATGCCTTCCTCAACGCCAGCCATGCGATTGACGACAAACGACCAGGGTCCCGCTGCGTTGACGACGATCCGGGCGCGCAGTTTCTCGCCGTCCTGCAGTTTCACGCCGCGCACCCTCCCGTCGGACCGGAGAATGCCTGCTACCGCTCGTTTGAACAGAAAACGGCCCCCTGCGGCTTCAACTGCTTGCTGGAGATTCCGGGTCGCCAGTTGCGGATCGTTGATGTATCCGGCAACGGGCGTAAAGATTGCGCCCGCTAGCAGGTCCTCCCCGTCGTCCCAGAATGACGGATCGTCGATAGGTTTCGGCGGCGCGTGCCGCGCACCGTCGAATATCGGCAGCCGCTCAAGCAAGCTTTCGCGAGACCATTCCTCGAATGGAATACCGATCGACCGATAGTGATTCAACATGTCGCGACGATCGTCCGCCGCGGTCTTGATGATCAGGTGCCCACACTGAATGTACCGTGCGTAGTCGATGGCGCCTTCCAGATCGAGGAAGGAAGCCCAGTTCTTCCAGTAGTGATAGCCCTCGAACGCGAGATTGATGGTGTCGGCCGTCGAGTAGGAGAATCTGACCACCGCGCACGAGTTCGAGGTGGAGCCAAAACCGGCGGCGGGGTTCTTGTCGATGTTGAGGGTCCGATAGCCCCGGCGGCTGAGTGCCAACGCGATGGCGCTGCCGATCACGCCCGCCCCGATGACGATGACATCCCTGTGTTTCACGGGGAAGCTATGCCCTGAGCTTGCGGGACAACTCCCAGCGGTGCGCGATGCTGGTGTCGGAGCGGTCCCCGAGTTCAGCCTCCGCCCCGACCTCGAGTATCTGCAGGGTGTCGGTTCCGCCGGAAACGCCCCGCTGGCCGCCCGCGGTGAACAGCACCAGGTCCCCCCTGGTAACGATCCTTTCGGAGGCGAGCACCTGGATCGCCGTCCGATAGACTTCACTTGGCTCGGTTTCGCAGACGTCGAAAGTCGCCGGATACACACCCCGATAAAGGGTGACACGGCGGCGCGTCGTTTCGTGACGCGTGAACGCGAAGATCGGAATATCGCTGCGCACCCTCGACATCCACAGTGCGGTTGATCCCGACTCGGTAAACGCGATGATGGCCTTCACGTTCAGGTGGTTGGCCGTGTACATGGCCGCCAGCGCGATCGCCTCGTCCACCCGGCTGAAGATCTCCTCCGGTTGATAGCTCTCCGGCCGGCGCACCGTTTCGTGCCGCTCGGCACCGATGCACAGCGAACTCATGGTGCGCAAGGCCTCGGCGGGATAGCGGCCGATGGCCGTCTCCGCCGACAGCATGACCGCGTCGGTACCGTCCATGACCGCGTTGGCAACGTCGGAGACTTCCGCGCGGGTGGGCGACGGATTGTTGATCATGGACTCGAGCATCTGCGTGGCGGTGATCGACACCTTGCTGCGGTTGCGCGTCTCCATGATCAGCCCCTTCTGAAGGCTCGTCATGGACGCGTAACCGACCTCGACCGCGAGGTCGCCGCGGGCCACCATGATCACGTCGCTGGCATCGATGATCTCTTCGATATTCTCCACCGCTTCCGCCCGCTCGATCTTGGCGCAGATCAGGGCATGCCCCCCGGCGGCGCGCAGCAGGTCCCGGGCTTCCTCGATGTCGGCGGCGTTGCGGGCGAAGGATACCGAAACGTAGTCCATACCCAACCGCGCCGCCAGGTCAATGTCCAGCCGGTCCTTTTCCGACAGCGCCGGAGCGGACAACCCGCCGCCCTGCTTGTTCAGGCCCTTCTTGTTGGTCAGCGTACCGCCCCGCTGTACCCAACAGCGCACTTCGCTGCCGTCGACCTCATGCACCTCAAGAACGATCTGGCCGTCGTCCAGAAGCAGCATATCGCCGGGGGTCACGTCCTTGACCAGGTCGCGATACTCGACGCTGACCCGGGACTCGTCTCCGGGGCCGGCATCGGGCGCGGTATCCAGTGTGAAGCGCTGGCCCTCGCCGAGCACGGCCACGCCCCTGGCGAATCGTTCGATGCGAACCTTCGGACCCTGCAGATCGCACATGAGCCCGACATCCCGCCCGATCCGCGCGGAGATTTTGCGAACCTGTCGGACCCGGTCCGAGTTCTGCTGCGTCGTGCCGTGGGAAAAGTTCAGTCTGAGAACGTCGGCGCCGGCGAGGAGCAGCGACTCCAGCACCTGCGCATCATCCGTCGCCGGCCCCAGCGTGGCAACGATTTTGGTTCGTCGCCTCAGTTCAGAAGTCTCATACGGATCCAAGAAACACTCCCCTGGTCAGCGATATCACTATACCGCAGCCATCAAAATGCGGCCCTTGTGCCGCGTGTGCGTTGCAGTTCGGTTGCGGTGCAATTGGCATCGGGCGGCCAGTGCTCTATCCAACCGATAGTTGCCTGTCAGTGGGCATCGGCCCGGGCCTTGAGCGCCGTCACTGCCGGCAATTCCTTGCCTTCGAGAAATTCGAGTAAGGCGCCGCCACCCGTGGAGAGGCAGGAAATGCTGTGGCGAACGCCGAACTGCTGGACCGCCGCCAGCGTGTCGCCGCCGCCGGCGATCGAGAAAGCGCCGCTCGCCGCCACGGCCTTGCTGACCGTCTCGGTCCCAGCAGCGAATTCGGGATGCTCGAAGACGCCCACCGGCCCATTCCAGAGAATGGTGCCGGCCCGGTGCAGGCAATCGGCGTACTCCGCGGCGGTCCGGGGACCGATGTCGAGGATCATTTCGTCGCTGCCGACTTCGTCCACGCCGCGCGTTGTTCCGCGAGCGGCTCCATCCAGAGACTCTGCAACGACCACATCGGACGGTAGCGGTATGTCCGCAGGACCGAATTCGCCGCGCAGCAAACGACGGGCGAATCCCAGCATGTCCGGTTCGTAAAGGGAACGCCCGACCGGGTGATCCGCCGCCGCTAGCAGCGTATTGGCGATCCCGCCGCCGAGGACGAGCGTGTCCACCTTGCCGGCCAGCGTGCGCAGCACCCCCAGCTTGGTCGAGACCTTGGATCCGCCGACGATGGCGACCGTCGGAAGCTGCGGGTGCTCCAGCGCTGCGGCGAGTGCCTCAAGTTCCCCAACCAGCAACGGCCCGGCACAAGCCACCGGAGCCAGCCGCGCCACCCCGTGGGTGCTGGCGTGGGCGCGATGGGCGGACCCGAAGGCGTCCATCACGAAGATGTCGCACAACCCCGCCAGCCTGGCGGCAAGTTCCGGGTCGTCCGCCTTTTCTCCGCGCTCAAAGCGAACGTTCTCAAGCAGCACCGCCTGCCCCGGTTCCACCTCCACGCCGTGCTTCCAGTCATCGACCAGATCGATCCTGCGGTTCAGCAGCTCGCCGAGCCGGCGCGCGACCGGCCGCAGGGAGAACGCTTTGTCGAAGTGGCCCTCCACCGGCCTGCCCAGGTGGGACATGAGGATGACGCGTGCGCCCTGCTGGAGGGCGCATCCGATGGTCGGCAGAGCAGCCGACAGGCGTGCGTCGCTCGCCACGGCGCCGTCCCTGACCGGTACGTTGAGGTCCTCGCGGATCAGCACCCGACGGCCCCTTAGCGGAAGATCCACCATACGCAGCACTTGCATCGCCCAGGACGTCTTTTCGTTTACCGGACGCTGCGGCTCAAGACAGGAAACTGCCGTCGTGCAGCGGCAAACGTCATCTGCCGCGCGCGCCTCAGCCGACCCTGGAAAACGCCAACGCAGTATCGAGCATGCGGTTGGAAAAGCCCCACTCGTTGTCGTACCAGGTGCAGATCTTGACCAGATTTCCTGACACCTTGGTCAGGCCGGAATCGAATACGGAGGACGCCGGGTGATGGTTGAAGTCAATGGAAACCAGCGGTTCGTCGATGTAGGCGAGCACGCCCTCAAGCGCCCCTTCGGCCGCCGACCTGATCGCCCCGTTCACCTCCTCGACCGACGTTTCCCGCGTGCTGATGAACGAGAGATCCACCACCGAGACGTTGATTGTGGGAACGCGGATTGCGAAACCATCCAGGCGGCCGTCCAGTTCCGGCAATACCAGCCCCACTGCGGCCGCGGCGCCGGTCTTGGTGGGAATCATTGACTGGGTTGCCGAACGCGCCCGGCGCAAGTCCTTGTGAAACACGTCGGAAAGAACCTGATCGTTGGTAAAGGCGTGAATGGTGGTCATCAGACCCTGCTCGATCCCCACCGTTTCGTGCAGCACCTTGGCCACCGGCGACAGGCAGTTGGTCGTGCATGAGGCATTGGAAATGACCTGGTGCGAGGAGTTCAGGATGTGGTGGTTGACACCGTACACGATGGTCGCGTCGGTGTCGGTGCCTGCGGGCGCGGACACGACGACCTTCCTTGCGCCGGCCTCGATATGAGCCGAGGCCTTGTCCCTGGTCCTGAACAGGCCGGTGCACTCGAGGACGATGTCCACGCCCAGTTCCTTCCAGGGCAGGTCGGCCGGGTTGCGCTCCGCGAGTACCTTGATCGGGTCGCCGTTCACCACGAGTTCACCGTCGCCGACTTCGACCTGAAACGGAAAGCGGCCATGCGCGGAGTCGTAGCGCGTCAGGTGGGCGTTGGTCCGGGCGTCGCCGAGATCGTTGACCGCGACGATCTGCATCTTGTCGCGCTTGCCCGATTCGTACAGCGCCCTCAGCACCATTCTGCCGATACGGCCGTATCCGTTGATCGCAAGTCTCACAGGCATCTGTTTCTCCTTGGAGGAAGTGTCGGGAACAATGGCGTCAATCCGAAGTGCCGGTTTCGGAATGACGCGGGACTTCAACCATGGGCCGCTAGCCGCTCAGCACGCGGCGCGCGGCCACGGCCACGGCTTCCGCCGTGAAGCCGTAGTGTTCCATCAGGGCCTTGCCGGGCGCCGACTGGCCGAAGCTTTCCATACCGAGCACGTCGCCGCGGCCGCCGACGTATCGCCACCAGCAATCCCTGGCGCCGGCTTCCACCGCCAGGCGGGCGGCGCCGTTGGCCGGCAGCACATGGGACCGGTATTCCTGCGGCTGCGCGTCGAATACTTCCGTGCAGGGAATCGACACGACCCGCACCTGCAAGCCTTCGGAGATGAGGCTTCGCGCAGCCTCAAGTACCAGGCCCACCTCGGACCCGGTCGCCATGAGAATGATTTCGGGGTCGCCATCGCTGTCGAGCAGAATGTAGCCCCCTCTGCCGATCAGGTCGATCTGGTCATCGGTCCGAGCCACGTGGGGGAGCCCCTGGCGTGTCAGGATCAGGCTGGTGGGGCCGTCGAGGCGTTCCACCGCCGAGCGCCAGGCGACGGCGGTTTCCACCGCATCGCAGGGCCGCCACACCGCCATGTCGGGCATGGCGCGCAGGCTGCTCAGGTGCTCGATGGGCTGGTGGGTGGGCCCGTCCTCGCCCAGGCCGATGGAGTCGTGGGTGAGGACCAGGATGGTCCTGATCCGCATCAGCGCCGCCATGCGCAGCGCGTTGCGGGCGTAATCCGAGAACACCAGGAAAGTGCCGCCGTAGGGGATGAAACCACCGTGCAGCGCCAGGCCGTTGAGGACCGCGGCCATGGCGAATTCGCGAACGCCGAAATAGATGTAGTTGCCGGCCGCATGTTCCGCGTCGAAGACGGTCGAGCCACTGTGCAGCGTGTTGTTGGAGCCGGTCAGATCCGCCGATCCGCCGATCAATTCGGGCAGGTGCGGTGCGTAGGCCTCAAGCGCCCGCAGCGATGCCTTTCGAGTGGCCATGTCCTTGGCTTCAGCCGCAATTTCCCGGGTCGCGGCGTCGGCGAGCTCGCTCCATTCGTCAGGGAGTCCGCCCCGGACGCGGCGCTGGAACTCCTGCGCCAGGTCGGGCCATCGCTCGGCGTAGGCGTCGAAGCGTTGCTGCCACTCCGCCTCCAGCGCAGCGCCCCTGTCCCGGGCGTCCCACGCGTCGCGGAGTTCATCCGGTATCACGAACGGATCGTATTCCCAGCCGATCCCGGTTCGCGTCGCCGCGACCTCGTCAGGCCCCAGCGGTGCACCGTGGGTATCCGCCGTGCCCTGCTTGTTGGGGGCGCCCCAGCCGATGAGCGTCTTGCAGCAGATCAGCGACGGCCGCGACGTCTCCGCCCGGGCGGCCGCAAGCGCCGCGATCACTGCGTCGGGATCGTGCCCGTCGACGTCCTCAACGACGTGCCAGCCGTAAGCACGGAACCGCGCCGGCGTGTCGTCGGTGAACCAGCCCTCGATCGTGCCGTCGATGGAGACGTTGTTTTCGTCGTAGACGCCGATCAGCTTGCCCAGGCCCAGCGTGCCTGCGAGCGAACACGCCTCGTGGGAGATACCCTCCATCAGGCAACCGTCGCCCATGAAGACATACGTGAAATGGTCGACGATCGTCCCGCCGGGCCGGTTGAATGTCGCGGCCAGCGCCTTTTCCGCCAGGGCCATTCCAACCGCATTGGCCAACCCCTGCCCCAGCGGGCCGGTGGTGGTTTCGATGGCGATGTCGAGCTCCCGCTCCGGGTGACCGGCGGTTCGCTGGCCGAGCTGCCGGAACTGCCGGAGTTCGTCCATCTCCAGGGGGTAACCGCTCAGGTGCGCCAGCGCATAGATCAACATGGACCCGTGCCCGTTGGAAATCACGAACCGGTCCCGGTCGCACCAGTGAGGATTCGCGGGATTGTGACGAAGGTAATCGTTCCAGAGGACCTCGGCGATATCCGCCATCCCCATGGGCATGCCGGGATGACCCGATCGGGCGGCCTCCACGGCGTCCATGGCGAGTGCGCGAATCGCGTTTGCAAGTTGCCGTCTGGGCAGCCCCGGGGCTGCCGTCATGTTCGCTTCGGTTGATGCCATCGGGTAGTGCCGGCTGGTGGAATTGGAAGTCGGGAATTGTCGCCCACGGTGTTGGTCACCGCAACAGAAATTGAGCCGGAATTTCTCTCCAGCATCGGCGGCAGGAACGCAGGAATCCCGCCCCGGTCAGAATGGCGCTGCGGCGCAACGGCGCGGGGAGGGGGCGCGCCTGCGTCAGATTGTACGGTCGATGCGCAACAGGCGGATCAGGTTGCCGCCGAGAATCATTTCCTTTTCCGCGTTGCTCAAGTGCGTCGAATGGATGATCAGGTCCATCGTATCCGGCCAGCCCAGCGGCATGTCGGTGCCGTAAACGACCTGGCTGGCACCCATCTCCGCAACGAGATGCCGCAGGCCCTCATCGGAAAACACCATGGAGTCCGCGAAAATCTGTGTACGCAGATACTCGCGCGGCGGTTTGCGGTTGAGGCAGTCTTCCGCGCCGCCGCCGTTGCATGCGACCTCCGTGCGGCCGAAGTAGGACGGCAGGAATCCGCCGCCGTGCGCACCGCAGATCTTCAGGTTCGGGAAACGATCGAAGGTGCCGTCGAAGATCATCCGCGTCAGCAGGAACGCGGTCTCCAGCGGATTGCCGATGATATTGCCGAGATCGCCCCGGTAGTCGAGGCCGCCTTCCATGACGATGTTGCGCGCGCCGGCCGGGTGCACGAAGACCGGCACGTCCAGTTCCTCGCACCTGGCCCAGAACACGTCGAATTCGGGCGATGCCGGTACCACGCCGTTGACATGACCGGCGATCGATGCGCCGCGAAAGCCCAGCTCGGTCACGGCGTAGTCGAGCTGATCGGCGGCCAGGTCCGGGAACTGCAGGGCCGGCGACGTCAGGGCCACGAAGCGCTCGGAATAGCGCTCGACCCATGCCGCGAAGCCCTCGTCCTGAACGCGGATGATGTCACCCGCCAGACCCCGATCCTCGGCCGCATACCACCAATACTGGTTGGCGCTGATGGCCGATACGTCGATACCCCACTCGTCCATCATCGTGAGCCGGCTCGGCTCAAGCAGCCGCGGGCCGCCGATGCTCCGCTCAACGGGTGTGCCGCGAATGACTTCCTCCACGGCCTGAATCGATGCGTGGGCGTGTATGTCGACGGTCTTGATGCGCTTCCCGGCGATCCGGACCTCTTTACGAGCCTGCGCCCAGGCCGCCGGTTTGACCGCAAGCGCGCCCGCCGCCATGGCAACGGCGCTCAGGAAGTTCCTTCTACTGTGCATCGGCATACTCCTCTGACCCGGAAAATATTACACCCATTTGTCAGCATCAGCGTATAGCGTCTTGAGGCCGTCGAGACATCCCACCGGGATGTTGTATGCTGACCGCGGTCGTCAGCGACACCATGGGAATGGGAGGCGGATCATAATCGGGAAACATACAGCATTTTGCCGCGCAGCGACCCTGCCGCTCATCGCCAGCCTGGTAGTTTCGACGCCGGCTGTAGGGCATCACGGCAGCAACTCCAACCCGGACCTTTACCTGGCAGAGAATCTTCTGGTACTGGAAGGCGAGATCTCGGGCATCCTGTGGCGCAACCCGCATCCGAGGCTGATGTTGACCGTTGTTGGTGACGACGGTGGGCAAACTGACTGGGAACTGGAAATGCCGGGTAGCATAAGTGGCCTGATCGCCAACGGACTGGACAGCGACTTTGTTCGTGTTGGCGAACGCGTCCGGGCGGCGGGCGTCGTGTCGCGCCGCGATCCCACCTCCATCGGTTTGCTGCATCTGCTTCTGCCCAGCGGCGAGGAGTACGTATCCGGTAACCGGGAAAACCTCTGGTCGGACGAGCGCGTGACCACCAGGAACGACGTGCCCACTCCCGCGGCGGTCAGGGCCGCCGAAGAATCGGCGGACGGTATCTTCAGGGTCTGGGGACGGCGAACCAGCCCGCGACCTGTGCCGGAAGAGTATGCCGGGCTTCTTACAGAACGTGGCCGTGAATTGGCGTCGCAGTACTATGGCCCCAGGGACAACCCGGAGTTCGAGTGCCGAACGGGCATCCCGACCCACATGTTCGACCCGGTTCCGATGGAGATTACCGACGGCGGTGACCGCATCCACATTCATACCGAGGAATACAACATGCGGCGCGTGGTTTACCTGACGGAAAACCGCCCGGACCCCGAGCCCTCCAACGTCGGGTATTCCACCGGTCGGTGGGAGGGTGACACGCTCGTTGTCGAGACCACGCATATCGATTGGCCGTACTTCGATCCCTACGGCACACCGCAGTCCGACCAGATGAGCTATGTCGAGACGTTTCGGGTTGCCGACGATGAGAGTCGGCTCGACTACACGATCGTCGCCACGGACCCGGTGATGTTCAGCGCCCCGGTAGAACTTGCGCGTGCCTGGCGATGGCAGCCCGGTCTGCAAATGGTGGAGGACTTCGACTGCGTCGCCGATTGGGGAGAGCCGGACTGAGCGACCCTCGGTCATAGCGCATTCAGGAAAATTGCCATGTTGGGATCGCGCGATTCAATCCATCTCAAACGACAGGCGGTCGTATTTCTCGCAATCGGCCTGGCGTCGATCAACGGATTCACAAGCAACGCGTTCGCTCAATCCGTAGCCGGTCATTCCAGGCCCAATATCGTGTTCATCCTCGCCGACGATCAAGGCTGGAACCACTTGTCCGTGCCCATGCACGACGGGATTCAAGGCTCGGCGAGCGACTATTTCCGTACTCCGAACATAGAGCGAATCGCCGCAACCGGCATGCGGTTTTCCAGCGCCTATGCCGCTGCCCCCATGTGCGGTCCGAGCCGCGCCGCCCTGCATTTCGGCAAGAGTGCCGCGCAAGTCGTGTATTCGGAATCATCCGGCGAAGTCCAGGCAGATTCGATGACGATCGGGGAGTTGATGCAATCGGCGGGTTATGCGACGGCACACTTCGGCAAGTGGTGGCCCGGTGCACCGGAAACGGAATTACAGTTCTACGACGAAAGCGACGGCGCGGCGGGCAACGACGCCGGCAACGTCGGTGACCCCGCCAATCCCAAGGACATTTTCGGCATCACGGAGCGTGCCGTCGCCTTCATGGCGGCAAACGTCGGCGCGGGCAAGCCCTTCTACATGCAGCTGTCGCACTACGCTCCGCACCTCGACTTCCATGCGCTTGCAGAAACCATCGAACAGTGGCAGGACAACGAGCCCGGCGAGATACATACCGATCCCGTCTACGCGGCGATGACCGAAAATCTGGATACCGGTATCGGCAGGGTCCTGGACAATTTGCAGGATCTGGGAATCGAAGAAAACACGTACGTGATCTATACCTCCGATCACGGTCAGACAGCCAACCTCTCCACCAACTTTCCCCTGACCCGCGGCAAGGGCACGCTGTGGGAGGGCGGCATGCGCGTGCCGTTCATCGTCAGCGGCCCCGGCGTCATGCCTGGAACGATTTCACATTCTCGTGTCGTCCTGATGGATCTGCTCCCGACCTTTGCAGAACTCGCCGGAGCGACCGAATCGACGCCCGACGATCTGGAAGGCGGAAGCCTCGTACCGCTGCTGCACGGCAGGAGCGATGGTGAGGTGCGGCGGGCGCGGGAGGAGCTCGTATTTCACTATTCCCGTCCGAGCGGGAATCCCGACTTTCGGGCTTCCTCGAGTATCTACCTGGACAACTACAAGCTGCTCAAGTTCTACGATACCGGGGAACTTCTTCTTTTCGATATCGCCGAGGATCCGCGAGAGCAGCATGAACTCGCCGATCGGATGCCCGCAATTGTCGAGGAATTGCACATGCGGCTGACCAGCTACCTGGACGAGGTCAATGCAACGATGCCCGACCCATCGGCATCGGCGCCAGGGACGTTACCCGGAGCATCGTAATGTTGAGATCACGTGATGGGACCTGGCGGGCTGCCGGCCTTGCAATCGCCCTGGGTTTCGTTGGTACAGCCAATTCTGCCCCGAATATCCTGCTGATCATCGGCGACGACATGGGTGTCGAGACCGTAGCGTCTTACGGTGTCGGCGAGAACCCGCCGGCGACCGCCAATCTGGATGACCTGGCCCGAAACGGCGTCCGCTTCACCAATTTCTGGTCGCAGCCCGTCTGTTCGCCGACCCGGGCCACGATCATCACCGGCCGCTACGGCTTCCGCACGGGAATCGGCCGACCCGTGACCAACCGGGGCGAGTTGCCTGAACCGCCGCCGATTCCCGAGTGGGCCCTGCCGAACACAGGAACCGGGATGGGAGGCGGCGGAATGGGCACCGGCGAGCTGCAGAGCCTCCCCCGCCACGGCCTTGGCGCAGACGAATACACGCTGCCGCAGGCTTTCGATGCCAACGCGCACCTGGGCTACTCCACGGCGGCCATCGGCAAGTGGCACCTGGCGGATGCGGACAACGGCTGGCTGGAGCATCCCAACCTGATCGGTTTCGACCATTATTCCGGTGGGGCCACCGGCGGGGTCGAGTCGTACTTCGCGTGGAACAAGGTGGTCGACGGAGAGATCGCAGGTGCGGTCGGCTACGCGCCCACCGACAAAGTGGACGACGCCATCGCCTGGATCGAAGCTCAGAGCGAGAGCCCCTGGTTCATGTGGTTCGGGTTCAACCTCCCCCACACGCCGCTGCATACGCCGCCGGACGATACGCGCACGGGCACATCGGACGGCGAATACGCGGCCATGATCGAAACCATGGACACACAGGTCGGCCGGTTGCTCGCGTCCATCGGACCGGACGTGCTGGAAAACACGTTCGTGATCTTCATGGGCGACAACGGTACGCCGAGCGGCAGCGTGACCGCACCCTTCCAACCCGGTCGCGCCAAGGGCGCCGTATACCAGGGCGGCGTCAACGTGCCCTTTATCGTGACCGGACCCGGCGTACGGCGCGGTGCGGTCTCCGACGCCCTGGTCAACTCGACGGACCTGTTCGTGACGATCATGGAAATGGCCGGCATCGATCCCGCCGAAACGATCCCGGCCGACGTCACCCACGACTCGGTGAGCTTCCTGGCAACGCTTTCCGATCCCGCCGCTTCACCCAGAGACTGGGTCTACGCAGACGAGTTTTTCGGCGGTTTCGCCGGTGTGGAGACGGCCGACTACGCCATGCGGAACGAGCGCTACAAGCTGATGAGATTCGACGGTGTCGAGGAGTTCTACGACCTGCAGGCCGACCCCTACGAGCATCGCGACCTGCTCGAGGGCCAACTTTCCGCCGAGCAACGCACAGCGTATGAAACGCTAAGGGCAGAAGTGGAGAAGCTGCGCAGTAGCAGATGAAGTCCCGGGAGGCGCGAGGACGATGTTCTGGTGGTCGATACCCTGAGGCTGATGTCGCAAGTACCGATACCGGGAACTCTGCCATCAGCAAACGCCAAGGAGAACACAGTCCCATGAGAAAACACCCTACCGTTTGTTCATTGATGCTTCCGCTCGCCACTGCCGCTCTGCTCGCCTGCGGTGCTTTTGACAGCGCTGAAGCGCAAGACGACGACTGTGCGGACCTGTTTCTGGTCAACGGCCGGTTCTTCTCGATGGCCGAACTGCCGCAGAGCACCGACGGCATTGAGCAGAGCGACTTCAACAGCTTGCGCATCTCCGGAAACGTGATTGCGGAAACTGGCGACGACCTCGCTCCGCCGGACTGCGCAAGAGTGATCGATCTGGGCGGCAGAACGGTCATCCCGGGGCTCAACGATACGCACATGCATTTCATCCGTGCGACCCTGCGCCCGGGGTATGACACCCGAGAACTGGAACTGAGCCGCAGCATTCCTGAGGCGCTGGGCATGATCGCGGCCAAGAGCGCCGCCATGGCCGAGGCGGGCGTCCCCACGGATCAGTGGATTACCTTCATCGGCGGCTGGGACCCGATCCAATGGGACGAAAACCCAGTCGGCTCCGGTCCCGGGGGCGGCCCGGCCTATGTATTTCCGACATTGGAACAGATGGACGCCGCAGCCGGCGATTACCCCTTCTACATCCACCTGCGTTCGACTGAAGACGCGTACACGAATTCGCGGGGTATGGCCCGGCTGAACGAACTGGCCGCGATGACCGAAAGCGAGGGCGATCCGCAGATCGATCCGGCCACGGGATTCGTGGCCGACTCGACCGCGGCTTTCCGGTTGATCAGGCAGGACAGCGACCCGCGGGAACAGGCGGTTCGTGTCATGCGGGGGTTCAACAGCGTCGGCCTGACCTCGGTCGTCGACGTGGGCGGCAGCATCCGGGGCATGGGTGCGCAGTACTTCGACGTTTTTTCCGACTACGAAACGATGAAGGCGCTCTACGACGCCGACGAACTGACCATCAGGGTGCGCGCACGGGTGCAGGGCGACCTGATCACGCCCCTGGAGGACTATGAAGCCCTCGTGCATTCGATCGCAGCCGAGTTCGGCAGCGAAGACGACAGCATGTTCAGGGTCATCGGTCTTGGAGAGGACCTGGGCGACATTCAGACCAACGGCTATCAGAACGTGGTCGAGATGGCAATTTCCAACGGCTGGCAGGTGGGCAAGCACGCGGGCGCACTGGCGGACATCGAGACTTATCACGCCGCCGCCGTCGCCACCGGAAAAGTCACGCGCCTGACGCTGGAACATTCGTCTCCCGGTCAGGCCGAGTTCGACGCCATCAAGTCACTGGGTTACGAAGATATCGTCGGTATCAACCTCTCTTCGCACGCTTTCTACGGCCGCGGTGCAGCGGGCCGCGCTTGCGACAGCGTTCGCTTCAGATCAGTCGTGGAATCGGGGCTGCGCGCGGGCATCGGCACGGACAGCACCAACGCACAACCCAGCAATCCCTGGATCAACATCTACGCCATGGTGACGGGAAAGGATGTGAAAGGATTCGGTCTGCGGGCTGGCGGGGTGACCACGCTGCGAGCGGCTGCAGCGGGTGGCATGGGTGGTATGGGTGCCATGGGCGCCGGCGCGGAAGCCGCCGTCGATCCGGACGCTCCCATCACCTGCCCTGACGAACGAATCTCAAGGGCACAGGCGATCCAGCTCTATACCAGTGGCAGCGCCTGGCTGGCCGAGTCGGAAGAAGTCTACGGGACGCTGGAAGAAGGCAAACTGGCCGATCTGGTGGTACTGAGCGACGACATTTTCTCGCCGTCCGTCAGCGATTACGATATTCAGGGCATTCATTCGCTGATGACGATTGTCGACGGCAGGATCGTTTACGTTGACGAGGATGCCGGCTTTTCGCCCGAAGTTGACGAATAGAATCTGGCCGAAAGGCTCCGTACAGATACAATCGAACTGCGATCACCCTGGAGACATGGGCTTGAGGAAGACCAGCGTGGAAATCGATGAGCGACTCGTCGAACAAGCGAAAATCCTGCTCGGCACTTCGTCAATCAAGGAAACGATCAACAGCGCCTTACGGGAAGTCGTCCGCGGAGATGCACGTCACCGGGAGATCAGGGTGCTCGCCGAAATGGACGGACTCGACCTTACTGACGGAGTGGTCATGGCGAAGGCGTGGCGTTACTGATTCGATAGCTGTTTCCCACCATGTTTGGCCTTGTTGATCGGTTCATCGATGTCTACGTGGTAGAGTTCCATTCCCCGACAGGATTCACTGATCAATTGTCCTGTATTCCAAGCAAGCATCGGGCACGGGAATACCATGAAACGACTCGGCATCATCATCGCGCTGGCAGCCGTCGCCGTCGCTGCGGTCTGGTACCTGAACCGCCCGGAAACGATTGAAGTCACCCTGGTCACGGTGGAACGCGGCCCGGTTTCCGCGACAGTCAGTAACACCCGTGCAGGCACCGTGGACGCGTGCCGCCGTGCGGGACTGTCGCCGGCGTCGGGCGGTCAGATCGTCTCTCTTCCAGTGGCGGAAGGGGATTATGTCGAGCAGGACCAACTGCTGCTGGAGCTATGGAACGACGACTTGCGCGCGCAGCTTGAGCTGACCAGGCGGGAGTCAACCGCCGCCGAGTCGCGGGCTGCCGAAGCCTGCGTCACCGCAGACTTCGCCCAGCGGGAGGCCAACCGGCTCACCCGGCTGCTCGAGGACGGGCTCGCATCGGAGGACGATACGGACCGCGCGGTGGGCATGGCCGAGTCCACAGCGGCCGCCTGCCAGGCTGCCCGGGACAGTGCGCGGGTCGCCGCTGCCAACATCGAAGTGACAGAAGCTGCCTTGAAGCGCACGCAGCTTTTCGCGCCGTTCGCCGGCACCATCGGTGAGATCAATGGCGAACTGGGGGAATTCGTGACGCCCTCCCCCGTCGGGATTCCCACGCCGCCGACGGTGGACCTGATCGACTCCCGATGCCTCTTTATCAGCGCGCCCATCGATGAGGTGGATGCGCCCCAGGTCCGGCAGGATCTCCCGGCGCGCATCAGTCTGGACGCCTTCGGCGATCGCACTTTTTCCGGCCATGTGCGCCGCGTCGCTCCCTACGTTCTGGATGTGGAGAGGCAGGCTCGCACGGTGGAGATCGAGGCCGAGATCGACGATCCGGACAAGGGGGCCCTCCTCCCCGGCTACAGTGCGGACGTGGAGGTGATCCTCGCCAGCGAGGAGGATGTCCTGCGCATCCCCACATCGCTCATCGTCAATGACAGCCAGGTCTACGTCTACGACGATGGCCTCGGCCAGATCGAGCTGCGCGAGATCGAAATCGGCATCTCCAATTGGGAGTTCACGGCGGTAACCGGGGGACTGCGGGCGGGCGACCGGGTGGTCAGCTCGATCGACCGGGACGGCGTCGAGGACGGAGCCCGAGTCAATCCCGAGTAACGGCTTCGAGGCTCTGCGCTTCGCCGCATTCGTAGGGGCTGACAACGATTTCCGGCCGCCAGATCCAGAATCGTTCCACTTCGAACGGCTCCGTTGCCGTCCCCGGGTCCGTGATCGTCAGCCGGTAGTCGAGCCGGCTCCCATCCGTGCTCGGCGTGAATCTTTCAACCAGATCAATCGCAGTGCTGAAGGGTGTACCCAGAAAATCAAGCACGTTGGCTTGAATGTTCGAGGTTGCAACGACAAGGGTGTTCCCTTCCCAGTAAGCGGTGGAATAACCCAGCAGCGTGTGGGCTTCAGGTTTCGGGTCGGAAGCGGGGTCCGCATTCATGTGAATCAGGCGCTCATTGTCGTCTTCCTCGAAGCGCAGCAGGATGTCGCCGCCCTGCCGCAGGAACTCCATTGGCAAGGGGTTGTACATGATGTAGGGCATGTTCCATGCGGTGCACTCCAGCAGGCTGCTGTCGCCGGCGTCCCACGCAGCGCGCCTTGCCTCGGCCTCCTCCGTCAGCGGGTAGTCGCCGTGAAACATTCTCACGCCGGAGTGCGGAATCTCCTCAAGGTCGGTGCTCCAGACTCGAAAGATGCCTTCGGCGTCCAGGCGAGCACTTTGCTCGATCTCCGCGTCATACACCGACTCGAGCAGTTCTCCCGCCTCGGGTCGTGTGAAATAGGGGCTGGACCGCGTGGTGAGCAGGACCTCTTTTCCGTTGGCCAGCAACAGGTTCCGGGCGAAAACCTCCGGCAATTCCCGCAACGATCTGTCCCCCCGGACTCTGACTCTGTCCCCTGCATGGAGGAATTCGCGGTCGAGGCCCCGGGCCCGGAGGATTCCCAGTGCTCCCGTTTCGACACGCCATGACGTCACCTCGCCCGAAGGCGCCGTGACCTCCACCTGAAACTCCGTGTGCGGATTTCGCCAGAGCGTTGCGGTTACAACGCCCTCGATCTCGACGAACTCGCCGGGATTGAAGAAACCGGCAACGGAGTGATGCGCCCATGAGGGGCCGGGGGCGCAGACGAGCCACAGGGCCAGTCCGATGCCGGGGCGGATGCGGATTGTTCTCATGCGTCAACGGTAGCAGATTGGTATGTCCTCGGGATGAGGCACGCTTGAGTCGGGTAATATTCCACCGAAAGCCGCCTCGAAGCACTGCCACGCCATCGGACTGTAATCCGGGAGGTCCGCCATGAACAAATGGGCTCTGCCTGCTCTCGCCGCGTTGCTCGCGCTTGTGCCCGTACAGGCCGTGCTCGCGCAAATTACCGATCCACTGCCGGCCCCGGTCGACAAGAAAGGCCTGACCGTTCAGATCCGCGATGTCGTGCGCCTGCCAAAGACACTGGGGCTGTTTCACCCCGACCAGGATGTGAACCCGGCCGGCTGGGCGCGCGTCAGCTTCGTTCACGATGCGCCGGACGGGCGCCGCTTTGCCAACGACCAGCGCGGTTACCTCTACCTGTTGCATGAGGACACGGGTCCTTCGATCTATGCGGACTTCGTCACCGCGTTTCCGAACACCGTCTACAACCGCCTCCAGAGCGGCTTCATCGGCTTCGGATTCCACCCGGAGTTTGCCCGCAACGGGCTGTTCTACACGGTTCACGGGGAGCGCGCGTTCGGTAACCCGGGAACGCCCGATTTCATTCCTCCGGGCTATACGGAGGCCGACGTCACGCACCACAACGTCATTACGGAGTGGCGCGCCAACGATCCCGCGGCGGACGTCTTCGAGGGGTCGCGGCGCAACCTGCTGCGGGTCGGCCAGGTCACCACCAACCTTTCGCATCCGTTCGGATACGTCGGGTTCAACCCCACCTCGGAACCCGGCGATCCCGACTACGGGCTGCTCTATACCAGCGGCAGCGACCTGGGATTCAGCAACGGAGTGGGGCCGAATTCCGAGAATCCCGGCCAGACTCAGCGTCTCGACTCGGTCATCACGGCCATCCTTCGCATCGATCCCCGCAGCCCATCGGAAACCGGGGGCATTGAGGGGCTTGGCGACTACACGATACCGGAGAACAACCCATTCGTGGCCGATGGCGACCCCGAAACTCTCGGGGAAATTTATGCCTATGGGTTCCGCAATGCCCACCGTCTTTCCTGGGACCTGACCGACGGAACGATGTTCGCGATGGATATCGGCATGAACCAGATCGAGGAAGTCAACATCGTTCACGCGGGCGGAAATTACGGCTGGATGGCGCGGGAGGGCTACTGGGAGAACGGCAAGTACCGTCCCGGCGGCGAGCTCAGTCAGCTTTTCGAGCTGCCGGCGGATGTCCTGGAGGGACGAACCGGGGACGAATACACTTATCCCGTCGCGATGTACGACCACAACGAGGGCCGGGCGATCAGCGGCGGCTTCGCCTATCACGGCCGTATCGAGGCGCTGCGCGGCAAATTCATCTTCGGCGACCTGGTGCGGGGACGGCTGTTCGCAACCGATCTTGCGGAGTTGAAGGCCGCCGACGACGGCATCCCCGCCACAGTGGCGCCGGTGGAGGAGGTACAACTCTTCTATCTGGACGCTGACGGCACCCGCATCTACGTCAACTTTCGCGAACTCATCGAGCGCACCAACGGCGCGGAAACGGCCCGCGCGGACATGCACCTGAACCGCACTGCCGACGGCGAGATATTCGTCACCTCACGACAGGACGGCATGATCCGGATGCTGGTGCCCGACGGGGAGTGAGCGCCGTTCGATGAGCGGTATGGCAGCACATCCGCGGGTATCGCCGTCCCATCGATCAACGCAATTGGAGATCAGCATGAGAACTATTTCCATCGTTACCGTATTCTTCCTGCTCGTGGCGGTACCCGCCGCGGGACAGGAGGCGGAATCGGAGGTCAACACGACATCCGATCCGACGAGAGCGTTTCTTCTTTCTGCGGCAGATGTCGCCGCGACCGCTGCCGAGCTCGATGCAAACATCGCCTACGCCAACACTACCGTACTGGAGCGCGCCGATCCGGCGACGTCAACGGGACTCGCCTACCGGCTCGCGGTCGACCGGCGAATCCCGCCGCAACGCGCGGCTCAACACGCCGCCGAAGCGGAGCTCTGGGCGATCGTGGAGGGCAGCGGCGCCATAACGACCGACGGTCGAATCGTCGACATCGTCGAAGACGGCGAGACGGTCGGAAGGCGCATCGAGGGAGGGACCGTTCACCAGGTCTCCCGGGGCGACTTCCTGGTTATCCCCGAGGGTGTGCCGCACCAGGTCACGGAGTTCGATCCTTCACTCCTCATCGTTACGTTCGAGTTTCCGCGCTAGCCCGAATAATGCACCAATAAGGAGGCAAGGCTCCTATTATTCGATATAATTCAGTTGCTTAGGCTGATATCGAAGGAGACCTTGCCGTGACACAATGTTACCAGAACGCGTTTGAGTTTCCACGTGTTTGTCGCCGTGTGGTGGAGGCACGTTTTGACGGTGGGGAGATCACCTCCGACGGTGGGTCGCTGCTGCTGCGTCAGGCCGACCGGTATTTGGGTTTGACCGAGGCGGTGGCCGGAGCGGTGTCGGATCGGCGCCGGCGCAGGAGCTGTATCCACGATGTGCACGCGTTGGTGCGTCAACGCGTCTACGCCGTGGCGCTGGGGTATGAGGATCTGAACGATCACGATGAGCTTCGCCGGGAGGTGGGGTTACAGACGGCGGTGGAGCGGGATCGGCCCTTGGCCAGTGCCTCGACGTTGTGCCGGTTCGAGAACCGCGCCGAGGCGGCCACGGCGTGGCGGGTCCACGAGGTGCTGGTGGAGCGGTTCATCGACTCATTCAAGGCACCGCCGAAGCGACTGATCCTGGACTTTGATGCCACCGACGACCCGGTGCACGGGGATCAGGCGGGTCGGTTCTTCCACGGCTTTTATCGTCGTTACTGTTTTTTGCCGCTGTACGTGTTCTGCGGGGATCAGTTGTTGGTCAGCTACCTTCGCCCGTCGAACATCGATGCGGCCAAGCACAGTTGGGCGATCCTGTCGTTGTTGGTCAAGCGGCTGCGTCAGGCGTGGCCGGGCGTGCACATTGTGTTCCGGGGCGACTCCGGCTTTTGCCGCTGGAAGTTGCTGCGCTGGTGCGATCGCCATGCGGTGGATTACATCGTGGGGTTGGCGAAGAACGAACGGTTGAACGCACTCACCGCCGAGCACCGCGAAGCCGCCGCGGCCGAGGTGGCCGAGACCGGGGAGAAGGTGCGCCGGTTCGTGGAGCTAACCTACGGGGCGCGCACCTGGGACCGGCCCCGCCGGGTGATTGGAAAGATCGAACACACCCTGCGCGGCGCCAACCCGCGCTACATCGTCACCTCGCTCAAGGGCGATCCGAAGGCGTTGTACGAGCGGCTGTACTGCGCCCGAGGGGACATGGAAAACCGGATCAAGGAAAACCAGCTGGAGCTGTTCGCCGACCGCACGTCCTGTCAGCAGTGGTGGCCGAACCAGTTCCGGCTGCTGTTGGCCTCACTGGCCTACACGCTGATCGAGACCATCCGGCGCATCGGGCTCAAAGGCACCGCGCTGGCGAGAGCCTATGTCGGTACCATCCGCCTGAAGCTGTTCAAGATCGGCGCGGTGATCCTGATCAATACCCGCCGCGTGCGGTTCCTGCTCAGCAGCTCCTGTCCGAACCAGGACCTGTACTTCCTGGTGGCCAGACGCCTGGCCGGCGGATAAGACTCACTCGTCCTGTTCCCGAAGGCGTGGACCGCACACGCCAGGCCCCGCTACCTCCGATCCCCTTCCAAACCGCCTCAACCCAACTCGCCACGCCTCGATCCGAACCGAAACAAGGCCATCGATCGCCTCCAGCGCGCCCTGAACCCCACTGAATCCGTCCAAACCCGAAAATCGCTCAGCCTTCAAGCTAAAATCGGCGACTCGTGCAATATCCGGGCTAGCCCGAATAATGCACCAATAAGGAGGCAAGGCTCCTATTATTCGATATAATTCAGTTGCTTAGGCTGATATCGAAGGAGACCTTGCCGTGACACAATGTTACCAGAACGCGTTTGAGTTTCCACGTGTTTGTCGCCGTGTGGTGGAGGCACGTTTTGACGGTGGGGAGATCACCTCCGACGGTGGGTCGCTGCTGCTGCGTCAGGCCGACCGGTATTTGGGTTTGACCGAGGCGGTGGCCGGAGCGGTGTCGGATCGGCGCCGGCGCAAGAGCTGTATCCACGATGTGCACGCGTTGGTGCGCCAACGCGTCTACGCCGTGGCGCTGGGGTATGAGGATCTGAACGATCACGATGAGCTTCGCCGGGAGGTGGGGTTACAGACGGCGGTGGAGCGGGATCGGCCCTTGGCCAGTGCCTCGACGTTGTGCCGGTTCGAGAACCGGGCCGAGGCGGCCACGGCGTGGCGGATCCACGAGGTGCTGGTGGAGCGGTTCATCGACTCATTCGAGACACCGCCGAAGAAACTGATCCTGGACTTTGATGCCACCGACGATCCGGTGCACGGGGATCAGGCGGGTCGATTCTTCCACGGCTTTTATCGTCGTTACTGTTTTTTGCCGCTGTACGTGTTCTGCGGGGATCAGTTGTTGGTCAGCTATCTTCGCCCGTCGAACATCGATGCGGCCAAGCACAGTTGGGCGATCCTGTCGTTGTTGGTCAAGCGGCTGCGTCAGGCGTGGCCGGGCGTGCACATTGTGTTCCGGGGCGACTCCGGCTTTTGCCGCTGGAAGTTGCTGCGCTGGTGCGATCGCCATGCGGTGGATTACATCGTGGGGTTGGCGAAGAACGAACGGTTGAACGCACTCACCGCCGAGCACCGCGAAGCCGCCGCGGCCGAGGTGGCCGAGACCGGGGAGAAGGTGCGCCGGTTCGTGGAGCTAACCTACGGGGCGCGCACCTGGGACCGGCCCCGCCGGGTGATTGGAAAGATCGAACACACCCTGCGCGGCGCCAACCCGCGCTACATCGTCACCTCGCTCAAGGGCGATCCGAAGGCGTTGTACGAGCGGCTGTACTGCGCCCGAGGGGACATGGAAAACCGGATCAAGGAAAACCAGCTGGAGCTGTTCGCCGACCGCACGTCCTGTCAGCAGTGGTGGCCGAACCAGTTCCGGCTGCTGTTGGCCTCACTGGCCTACACGCTGATCGAGACCATCCGGCGCATCGGGCTCAAAGGCACCGCGCTGGCGAGAGCCTATGTCGGTACCATCCGCCTGAAGCTGTTCAAGATCGGCGCGGTGATCCTGATCAATACCCGCCGCGTGCGGTTCCTGCTCAGCAGCTCCTGTCCGAACCAGGACCTGTACTTCCTGGTGGCCAGACGCCTGGCCGGCGGATAAGACTCACTCGTCCTGTTCCCGAAGGCGTGGACCGAACACGCCAGGCCCCGCTACCTCCGATCCCCTTCCAAACCGCCTCAACCCAACTCGCCACGCCTCGATCCGAACCGAAACAAGGCCATCGATCGCCTCCAGCGCGCCCTGAACCCCACTGAATCCGTCCAAACCCGAAAATCGCTCAGCCTTCAAGCTAAAATCGGCGACTCGTGCAATATCCGGGCTAGCGGTCGCGCCATTCTTGCCGGTACGGAATCGATCTCCTATGATCGATTTCAAGCAGTTTCGGAATGCAACGGGGGACTGGTGCTGCATCAACCTTATAACGCCGTATCGGTCGGATAGAGCATTAAAGTGAGACGTTGGTTCGCACGGTCGATGTTCACTCTGACGGCGATCTGCGTAATCTTGCCCATGACTGCACCGGGGCAAACCGAAACCACGTCCCCCTACACACCGCCGCGCACGCCGGACGGGCACCCGGACCTGCGGGGCGTCTGGCAGGTTCTCAACACCGCCGCGTGGGATCTTGAAGATCACACCGGGAGCCTCGGCATACCCGCCGGACAGAGCGTGGTGGTGGGAGGGACCATCCCCTACCTGGAATCGGCGCTGGAAAAAAGACAGGAGAACTTCGAACAGCGCGCCACGCTCGATCCGGAAACCAGGTGCTATCTTCCGGGGGTGCCCCGCATCACCTACATGCCCTTCCCGTTTCAGATCATTCAACAGGCCGACAAGGTCACGATCGCTTACGAGTATCTGCGCACTGTTCGCTACATCCACATGAACGGCAATCCGCATCCGCCCGGTCCGATCGACTGGTGGATGGGGGACTCCCGCGGCCATTGGGAGAGCGATACGCTCGTGGTCGATGTCATCCATTTCAACGACAGAACGTGGTTCGACCGGGCGGGAAATTTTCACAGCGACGCCCTGCACGTCGTCGAACGCTACACACCCACGGGCCCGGATCACCTGCTCTACGAAGCCACGATCGAGGATTCTCAGGTCTTTACGCGGCCCTGGACGATCCGCATGCCGCTATATCGGCGACAGGAGCCACATGTCGAACTGCTGGAATACCAGTGCCACGCCTACCTGCTCGAAGAGGAATGGGACAATCCCGAATCCACCTTTTTCGATGCGCATTAGGTTGGAAGAACAGCGGATTCCGGAGGGAGCCGTCGCATGAACCAACGATCGGGACATCGAGTTCCCACACCCGTCGCGGGATCGCTGGTTGCCTTCGTGGCATCGGCAGCGGCACTCAAGGTCCTGTTTCTGGCACCGGAACCCGCAGCAGGACAGGCCTTCTGGCGGGAGGATGCGCCGAAGATACCCATGGCCCCGACGTGGCTCGCCGAGAAGGCCCTGCTCCCGCCCTACGGCCCTCCGCGCACGCCCGAGGGCGTGCCTGATCTCCAGGGCGTCTGGGGCGCCCCCGGCGGCGATGGCCTCAGCTACCTGGAAGACCACGAATATGTGGACATAACGACGCCCGCCCAGGAAACGTTCGTCTCGGACCCACCGGACGGCAAGGTGCCCTACACTCCATGGGCGCTGTCCAAACGAAACGAAATTCTCGCCGGACTGGGGCGAGGCTGGCCCGGCGAGTCGGGCGAGCGCCTGTACAGCAGCCCGCAGTCGTATTGCCTTTACTTCATGCCGGAGTTCTCGTTCGAGGAGGTGGAGATCGTTCAGCAAGCGGGCGCCGTGATCATGCTCGGCGCGGTCGGCTTCCGCGTGATCCCCACCGACGGTCGTCCGCAGATGAATGACAGTGCGAAGTTCTGGTATGGAACCTCGCGCGGGCGCTGGGAGGGCGATACGTTGGTCGTGGAAGTGACCAATCTCAACGGCAAGGGGTGGTTTGACAGCACGGGGCACTTCTATTCCGGGAATACGCGCATGATCGAGCGCTGGAGGCTGGCGGATGCGGATACGATGGACTACGAAGTGACGATCGAGGACCCCACGATCTACGCCAGACCCTGGAAGATGAATTTCCCGAAAAGGCGGCCCGGCACGGGTCCGCAGGCGAGAGGCGCCCGCCTGCCCGGCGCGGTTTCCGCCGGTGCGGCCCCGATCGACGATCCCTATGCAAACGAGTACTGGGAAGTGGGCTGCTACGAGGGTAATGCGCCGAGCGCAGCGTCGCTCCGCGCACTGGGCTTTCGATGGTTCAGGGGGGTCTTGCCTCCACCGTGACGACCAGGTGCGCTCAGGGTTGCAGGATGATTCCGGGAGAGACTGACATGCACAAGCAGATGCCTGGTTTGTTCGGCGCTGTCGGCGCACTGCTTGTCGCAGCGCCAGCCGCCGCGCACCATTCCTTCGCAGCTGAATTCGACATCGAAAAACCGATCGAGCTGCGCGGGACACTGACCAGGATGGAATGGGTGAACCCCCACGGGTGGCTCTACATCAACGTCACGAATCCGGACGGCACGGTGACCAATTGGGCGATCGAGGCGGGCGGTGCGACCCAGTTGCTGAGGCGAGGCCTCCGCAGGACCGACTTTGAGATCGGAACGGAAGTGATCGTCAACGGTTATCTCGCCCGGAGCGGAGAACCGGTGGTGAATGGACGGAGCGTGACCACGCCTGAGGGAAGAAATTTCTTCCTGGGGGCGGACTCGGCCGAATCCGCGAACTGATGATCGAGCTGCAGCAAGTCTGCCGCCAATTCCAGGTAGGCGATCAGACGGTCCATGCGCTTGACCACGTGGACCTGACCATTGAATCGGGGGAGTTCATCTCGATCATGGGGCCGTCGGGATCGGGCAAGTCGACCCTGCTGAACATTCTCGGGTTGCTGGACAGGCCGACCCATGGCTCCTACCGGCTCAACGGCGCCGACGTTGCGAAACTCGACGACAGCAGGCTGGCGGATCAGCGGCAGAAGCACATCGGCTTCGTCTTTCAGTCCTTCCACCTGATCCCGCGCCTGAACGCGTTGGAGAACGTCGAACTTCCCATGGTCCTGGCCGGCGTGTCCCTGGCGTCGCGGCGCAAGCGGGCCCGCGAGGTACTGGAGTCCATGGGGCTTGGGGAACGCCTCGATCACCGCCCCGATCAGCTTTCCGGCGGCGAGCGCCAGCGGGTGGCCATCGGCCGGGCGATCGTCATGAATCCGAAGGTGCTGCTGGCCGATGAACCCACCGGGAACCTGGATTCGCATTCCAGCAAGGAGGTCATCGATATCCTCCACAGGCTGAATCACGACGGCCTGAGCCTGCTGGTGGTCACCCACGATCCGGAAATCGGCGGCCAGGCCCACCGGCGCCTTGCCATGCGCGACGGCCGCATCATCCGGGACGCGGACAGCCGCTCGCCATGAAAACCACGGACACGGCTCGACTGGCATTTCAGTCCATACAGCGTTACCCGCTGCGCACATCCATGCTGCTGCTCGCCGTCGCCATCGGCGTGACCGCCGTGGTGATGCTGACTTCGATCGGCGAAGGCGCGCGCCGTTACGTGACCGGCGAATTCGCGTCGCTGGGCACCAACCTGCTGGTCGTATTCCCCGGCAAGTCGGATACCACCGGCGGCGCCGCAGGAATGATGATCGGCGAAACGCCGCGCGACCTGACGGTTGAGGATGCCATGGCCATCGAGCGCAGCCCCCTCGTCTCCCAGGTCGCCCCCGCCATCATCGGCAGCGGCACGGCGTCCTGGCGCCAGCGGGAACGGGAGATCACCGTCCTCGGCACGACCAGCAAGATGCGCAGCGTGCAACACTGGAACATGCGGGCCGGGCGATTCCTCCCCGATCTTGACATGGACGTAGCCTCGCCGGTGTGCGTGCTCGGCAGCGTCGTGCGCGACGAGTTTTTCGGCCGCGCCGACCCGCTCGGGCAGTGGATCCGCATCGGTGACACCCGCTGCCGGGTGATCGGTGTGCTGGCCCAGGCCGGAATCACCGGGCCGTTCAATACCGACGAACTGGTTATCGTGCCGGTCGCAAGCGCTCAGCAGATGTTCAATGCCACCAGCCTGTTGCGAATCATTGTCGAAGTCATCAGCAATGACGCGATCGAGGGCGCACGCAGGGATGTGATCGAAATCGTCAAGGCGCGTCACCAGGGCGAGGAGGACATCACCGTCGTGACCCGCGATGCAGTTCTCGCTACCTTCAATACCATATTCGACGTGATCACCTATGCGCTGGCGGGAATCGCCGCAATCAGCCTGGTAGTCGCGGGCGTACTGATCATGAACGTCATGCTCGTGGCGGTCAGTCAGCGCACCGAGGAGATCGGACTGCTGAAGGCACTCGGCGCGAAACAACGCCAGATCATCGGATTGTTCCTCACGGAGGCGGTTTTCCTGTCCATCCTGGGCGCCCTTGCGGGCCTGGGATTCGGAACCCTGGGGACGAGACTGCTGAACGCGGCCTTTCCGATCGTCGATTTTTCCGCGCCGACCTGGGCGCTGGCCGCCGCCGTCGCCATTGCAGTGTCAAGCGGCCTCGTATTCGGAATTCTGCCTGCGCACCGAGCCGCGCGGCTGGATCCCGTGGAAGCGCTGGCGGGGCGTTGACGGATGCTCGCCCGCGACGCACTTGGTTTCACACTGCGATCGGTTCTGGCGCATCGCTTGCGCAGCGCGCTGACGTCGCTGGGGATCGGCATCGGCGTCACGGCCGTGGTCCTCTTGACCTCCATCGGTCAGGGCGTCAGCCAGTACATCGTTCAGGAATTCACCCAGTTCGGTACCAACATTCTGGCCATACAGCCGGGCAAGGCCAATACGCTGGGCGTTTCCGCCGGCGTTTTCAATTCCGTCAGGCCATTGAGCCTTGCCGACGCCGAAGCCTTGCGCCGGGTACCCTATGCAACGCACTCGGTTCCCCTGGTTTCCGGCTCGGCTTCGATCGAGGCCCGCGGGCGCGAACGCACGGTGAGCGTTTTCGCCGTAGGACCGGCATTCGACGTGGCCTTCGCCTTCGACGTCGCCCTCGGTGAATTTCTGCCCGAAGACGAACTGGACCGGCCGCGCCCGGTTGCCGTGCTCGGCGCAACGGCCTACGAGGAGTTGTACGGCTCCGAAAACCCGTTGAACGAGCGCGTGCGCATCGGCGGCGACCGGTATCGCGTGATCGGCGTGATGGAAACCAAGGGCGACACCCTGGGGTTCGATCTCGACGACTCGGTCTACATCCCGGCAGCCAGCGGCCTGGCCATGTTCAACCGCGACGGCCTGCACGAGATCGACCTGCTCTACGAGGAAAACGCGCCGGTGGAGGAAGTAATCGCCGGTGTCGAACGCGTGCTGATCGCGCGTCACGGCGGCGAGGACTTTACCGTCATCAGCCAGCAGCAAATGTTGGATGTGCTCGGTTCCATCCTGGACGTCCTGACCCTGGGTGTCGGAGCGCTCGGGGGCATCTCCCTGCTGGTAGGCGGCGTCGGCATCTTCACGATCATGACCATCGCGGTCCGGGAACGCACCGCCGAGATCGGACTCCTGCGAGCCGTGGGCGCCCGTCGGCGCCGCATATCGCAGCTATTTCTCGGCGAAGCGGTCCTGCTTGCGGGTCTGGGCGGTCTCGGGGGATTGCTGACGGGCTTCACCGTGGTCGGAATCATTCAGGTCACCGTCCCCGCTCTGCCAACACAAATCGCTCCGCTTTATGTGATCCTCGCCGAAGCGGTTGCGGTGCTGATCGGCCTCGTCGCCGGCGTGCTGCCGGCGCGGGCCGCCGCCGCACTGGAGCCGGTGGAGGCGTTGACTACGGAGTGAAGGGTTCGGAGGTCCCGAGTGCGTCGCGCCCGCACAGTGCATGATCAGACAGTCTTGAGCGCCGTGGTTTCCTGACGGTTGGTTCCGCTCATCCGGATCAACCACTTTGCGATCGGCACGGTGCCCTTGACGGCAATCGCCAGGAACACGAGGGGCAAGACGATATTCTTGATCGCGATCAGGACCAACAGCTCGGTCAATCCCTGGACATACTCCACAGCCCTTGCGCGCAGATCCGCAATCTGCGAAAGGCTGGGCATGCTGATATCGGGCAATGCGCGGTTAACTGCGCTTGTGACGGTAGTCAGCAGGCGATTGAGTCCGCCCAGCGTATTGGAGACAAGCCCCGATTCGTCGGGTTCCGGGTCCTCGGCGCTCCGGTCATCGAGAGCCTGTTCCGCGTTCGCCGCCAGGTCCACTATCTCTTGCTCATCCATTGATATTTCTTCCTGGAGTTCCGCAAGACCCGCGCTCTGCTCTTCTATCCGAGGCTGCAGGAATTGCTGGCTCACTAGAAGGCTGATTGCCACGAATACGGGGACAATGAAACGCAACATGGCAGCGAGGACGAATATTTGAACAAGAACGCTTCGGCAGCGTTCCAGGCCGGCGATCGGCTTGTTTTTCGACCGTCGGTATTCGGCAATCAACAACGTCCCCAGAGTTGTAACGGCAATCACGACAAACGCCCATCTGAAGAGATTGGCCGACGTCAGCTCCAGGGCAAAACGCTGCAGCAACAGCGAGCCGATGGCCCAGACCATGACCGATGAGAGCCTTTCAGCGGCATCATTTATGGGATCGAGCAATTGCCCGATTTGCATGGACGCAATACCAATACCGACTTCGGAACTCTGAAGCGTGGAAATGCCGGCATTGACTCCCCTGGACAGGACGAATATGCCGATGGACTCATTTGTCGTGTCAGCGATGCGGTCTTCGGCGAGACTGTCCAACCACCCAGCGGAAGAAAGAACCGCCAATGCGATGGCGGCAACAATCATCGTTCCAAAGAGATATCGATTGCCTGTTGTTGAGGTGTGTGTGTTTTCCTGCATTTGACTACTCCAGGGTCCTCATGGATTTCAGGTTTGAAGGCGCAGAGCGGTTACCGACCCGTGGGTGACATCAAGTCCCGTCGTTCACTCCTCACCAAGCTTACAACTTCGTATCGGTGCCCGAACTGTCGCGTACGCTATAGAATCATCAACCTGAACCGAAACACGCGGACAGAAGCAAATGAACTATCAGCACTTGAGCGTAGACGTAGACGACGGGATTGCAACGGTGACAATGTGTCGCGCGAATCGACGGAATTCGCTGTCGGAAGAGCATCTGCGTGAGCTGTCGGCGGCGTTCGAATCCATCGCCGAAAGCAGCGCCCGCGGCGTCATCCTGGCGGCGGAAGGCCCTGTCTTTTCTTCCGGCCACGACTTCAACGACATGGTCGACCGCGATCAAGACGCGATGAAAAGCCTGCTGGAGATCTGCGGAGAATTCATGCAGTTGATCCAGCGGATGCCGCAACCGGTTATCGCCCAGGTGGAGGGCTTGGCCACGGCGGCGGGTTGCCAGTTGGTGGCATCGTGCGATCTGGCCGTCGCCGGCGAGTCGACCCGATTCCAGGCGCCCGGGGGCTTCGGCGGCTGGTTCTGTCACACGCCCGGCGTTGCCATCGTGCGCGCCGTGGGCCGCAAGCGGGCGCTTGAGATGCTGCTCACCGGTGATCCCATAGACGCGCACACGGCGGCCGAGTGGGGCTTGGTCAACCGGGTCGTGCCGGATGCGGACGTTGCTGCCGAGACACGTGCCTTGCTCGAACGGGCAACCCGCGGCAGCACATATTCGAAGGCGGAGGGCAAGCGCGCCTTCTACGCGCAAGCCGATCTCGACACCGCGGGTGCGTACGAGTACGCCACGGACGTGATGGCCGCAACCTCGCAGTCGGCGGACGGCCAAGAGACAATGCGTTCATTCGTGGAGAAACGGCGCCCGAATTTTGTGGAGCGCGGCACGAAAAAAAGGGAAATTTTATCCAATAGTTGGTAACGCGCCCTCCATCCAGCAGAATAATCTCCATAAATCAGGAGGTTATCGAAGGCGACAAAAGCACCGGGCAAGGCATACCGCAAGGGCCTCTCACTGATCGATCTAATGGACATGTTCCCCACGGAACAGGCCGCGCGCGAATGGTTCGAATCGATCTTCTGGCCCAACGGTCTGTGCTGCGGGCACTGAGGAAGCGTCAACACGCTCGAAGCCAATCACAGGACGATGCCCTACTGGTGCACGGACTGCCGCAGCTATTTCAGCGTCAAGACCGGAACGGTCATGCAATCGTCGAAGCTTCCGCTGCGCAAGTGGGCCATCGGAAACTACAGCTGCCAGACCAGCCTCAAGTCGGTTTCGTCCATTAGGCTCAGGCGCGATCTCAAGATTGGCAAGCAAGCCGCGTGGTTCATGCTCCACCGTATCCAAGAGGCGCGGTCAGTCGAGATTTACGACGACGATTTCCAGGGCCCGGTCGAGGCCGACGAATCGTACTTCGGCGGTCGTCGCAGCAACATGAGCAACGCACAGCGCAAGGCGCTCAAAGACACCGGGCGCGCCGGTCTCGGCTCCGGTGAGACCGGCGTCGCCGGTCGCCACAACATGCGCGAATCAGGCACGCTCGCGCAGATGCGTGATGTCGTCGCCCGCATGATCGGGCGACGACTTCGCTACGCCGCCCGGATCGCCGACAACGGGCTTTCGTCCGGCGCACGCGCGTAAGTGCGGATGCGTCGGGCGCATCAGCGCCCGTACCAGCGTCTCGGGCGTCGCACCGTTGAGGTCAACGTCGGGATTGAGCTTCGGTCGGTACTTCATGGTCCCTTAATTGGCGGGCTCTATCTGGCTCCCTCATTATCTAAAACAGCCACGCGAACCACCCCGCAATATCTCTGGCGACGTTCAATAACCTCATGGCGAACCAGATGACGAACCAGATGACGAACCAGATGATCAGCCCGGCCGTGAGGATCTTTATGGCAGCCATGGTAAGGGTCGCGATCCGCCAGATCATCAAGAAAAATTCGGCAATCATGATGTGTCCACGAATTCAGGACGGGAGCGATCAGTCTTGCGGCTCGCCGTTCACGAAAACGGTTTCAGTCACCGTGCCATCGGCGTTACGCAAAATTTGCGTTCCGTGCATTACGTCGTTTACAAACGGAATTTCGGTTACGCCGCCGTCGGACTGGAGCCAAAATTGCGTGCCGTGACGTACCCCGTTTATGTAAGGGGTTTCGATCAACCAAATCTCACCGCCGGGCGGCGGGCTAAAAATCTCCCAACAGATAACTCCGTCGGCGACGTATTCAACCGTACCGTCCTGAAGATAAGAGGGGTGAATGTATGGAGCCATGCGGCACGGGCCATTACCAACAAATTGAACCTGTCCGCTGTCGAATAGCATTCGGCAATCGCTCGCGTCACGAAAAGCTTCATCTTCCAGCGAGCCCGGATACGCGCCGGGTCCTTCGAAACGCGGATCGTCACATTCGCTATCGTTGGAGTAATTGCCCGAATCGTCGCCAAAGTCGATACCCTGCCCGGCGGCGCTCAGCGGCGCCATCAGGACGGCGAGACAGAAAAACAGTCGCACATTCATTCGGTTGCTCCAATTAGCGGTCACTTCATTTCCGCGCGATGCTGTACCAGCATTCTGGCCGCGTTCTTCTGCATCAATTGGTGCAGAATTTCGGCATTGTAGTTTTCCCCGACCTTCGCGCCCGAGACATTCTCGAACCGTTTTGGCATCTCGGTGCGCACAACGATCCTGTTGCTGTCGGTCATGGTGCAATCGGGGTCGATGTGGCCGTTGACGATAACGGAAGCTACGGCATCCCGGCTCCCTCTTCGTACTCCATCACCTCGCGCTCGTAGGCCGAGAACTCCTCGAAGAGCGCATTCTCCATGCAGACGTTTTCTTCGAGCCGCCAGTTCACCGAGTCGAAGACTCTTCGCGACGTCCACGGCTCGGTAAACGCCACCGGATCTTTCACCGTAATCTCCAGGATCAGCTGTCCATCGCCGTTGCGGCTGAATCGCTCGGTCACGTGAAGCTGATCGCTGTGGGGAACTCCACGGCGATCGATCCAGGTCCTGTCATTGAAGTTGACCGACTCCACGACCAGCGTGTCCCCTTCCCACCGGCCGACTGACTCGCCCATCCAGGATTCGGGACGACCCGTCCGATGACTTCGTCCGTCCGTGTAAATGATCCGGAACCACTGATGAAACTCGTAGACGATCATTACGCGCTCAGCGGACTGTACGATCTCGAACGCGGCGGGGTGGGCGTAGATTCTCGGAACGCCGGGCGGCAGACACTGGTAAGTGGGGTCGTTGGTTTCCACCACCGCAACGGCATCGGGCCCAAAAACCGGCCGGGATTCGGCAAAACGCGCCTGCGCCCAGGGCGTCATCGGCGGCAATTCCTCGCTGAACGCGTAATTTTCCCAAGCATGATCGTACCGCCTGATCCAGACGCCACGCAGGTCGGCGCCCTGGCCGCCGGGCAGCGGCTCCCGTGAGGCCGAACCACGCTCGACCCCTACCGATTCTCCGCCGATCAGTGCGTGACCGCTCGCATCCACCAACCTGCGAATGCGGATGGAGGGGGCGCCGTTACGGGCCGGATTGCCCGTCAACTCGATCACGTCACCCGGCAAGAGGGAGTTCGCAGTCCACCTGATTGAAGTTGGAGAGCCCGCGGATATGCCTCTCGCCAACCGATTCGGTGTCGTCAGCTCACCCGACCATTCCACCGTGTTCCCTTCCCCATCCGTGACGGCGACGTAGACGAGCACGTGAGGAAAGACGAACTTGAATTCGGTGACGCTCCCGCGAACGGTCACCGTCTGCGTGGCATCGTAAAGCGCTCCGCCGTGGTGGGCCTGCAGCTCTTCCGGCCAATGACCCCAGATGGCCGCAAGTGTCGCCGCTGCGAACGAGAGCACTGCGGAACGAATTTCTCCGGCTCGCTTCACCTGCTCGTCACTCATCTTCCATACGCTTCGGAAGTCGGTCACGGGCAGATTGACCGACCACTCCATGCCCCTTGATGCTCAAATTCAGGTCCTTGACGCTCTTGACCAGACTTTATGGAATCTGCGGCCAGCCCGTCAATTCCAGCAAGCGGGCGAGTTCCCCTTGCATGTCCTCAAGCAATTGGGCTGCCTCCGGCGAGTCGGCGATATTGTACAGTTCGTAGGGGTCCGCCTCGAGATCGTAGAGCTCGTCCATGCCCTCCAGGTCCATGTACTGAATGTACTTGTAGCGGTCGGTGCGCACCGCCTGGTAACCCATGCGCAGTACGCGCACGAACTCCGAGACCGCCCCGGAATTCGGTGCGCCCCGAAGATAGTCTTCCGGATCGGAGTGGTGCTGTATCAGCAACGACGTACGCCAGTCCTGCGGGTTTGCGCCCATCAGCACAGGAACCAGTGAAGCTCCCTGCACTGGATCCTCGGGCTCCTGGTTGGCCAGTTCCAGAATCGTCGAGGCCAGATCGATACTCAGCACCATCTGCTCCGGCCGCGTGCCTGGCCCGATCAGGCCCGGATAGCGGATCACCAGGGGAATGCGCACCGACGCCTCATACGCCAGGCGCCGCTGAGCGTTGAGGCCGTGCTCTCCATAGAAATATCCGTGGTCGCTGGTCACCACGAAAAAAGTGTCGTTCAGCTCACCGGTGCGTTCCAGGGCCTCCAGCAACCGGCCCACGCTCTCGTCCACCCCCGTGACCATCTCCAGGCGGTTACGAATGGTTGCATCGGTCGTGGAAGTGTCCGGCCCCAGCGGCGGCAGACCCGGGATTTCCCGCGTCAGGGCGGGCTTGTCCAGGGGCGGCACACCGTCGCTCGGAAGCCGCACGATCGGCTCATCGTCGTAGATGCCCAGGTGCCGATCCGCCGCAATGAATCCGCCCTCCACCAGGCCAAGGGCCGGGTCCGGGTGCACCGCCTTCTGCGAAAAGAAAAGCACGAAAGGCTCATCCCGAGCGGCTTCCAGGAACGAAACTGCGTGATCGGTAAGGACATCCGTCACATGCCCTTCGAACGTGACACGCTCGTTGCCCACATAGACCTCGGGATTCGTGTTCGTGCCCTGTCCGATCAGGCTGACCCACGTGTCGAAGCCCGGCCGGGGCGTGCCGTCGGAGCCCATGTGCCACTTGCCCACGAAGGCGGTGTCATAGCCGGTCCGGTCGAGCTGGCGCGGGAACGTGTTCAGATCGTGGCCGCGGCGGTTGGTGTTGTCGATGATCCCGTTGGCGTGAGCGTAGAGCCCCGTCAGGAAACTCGCTCTGGCCGGCGAGCAGAGCGGCGTGGTGGTGAATGCATTGAGAAACATCGCCCCCTCGGCCGCGACCCGGTCGATATTGGGCGTACGCACGAACGGATGCCCGCCCGCGCTGAAGTCATCCCAACGCATGTCGTCCACGAGCACCACGACGAAATTCGGCCTGTCATCGGCTTGCGCCATGGCGGGCGGACTTGTGGCCAGTGCCAAAAGGGCGGCCAGGAACAACTGTGGGCCGAAGCGAATGAACTTGCGGGCCATGATGATTTCCTTCCCGAATCTCTTTTGCCGTGGTTGCCGGACTATTCTTCGATGACGCCGATACACTCGATCTCGACGCGACCGCCGAGCGCGAGACCACTCGCGCCCAGTGCGCTTCGAGCCGGCAGATTGTCGCCGAAGAACGTCACGTAAACCTCGTTCATCTGTTCCCATTCCGCCATGTCGGCAAGAAAGACCGTGCACTTCACGACCCGGTCCATGGAAGAACCATGACGCTCCAAGCTCGCCCTGATGTTTTCGAGCGCCTGGCGAGTTTCCCCGGCAATGCCGCCGGGGGCCAGACCGTCCGCTGTCGTGCCGAGCTTTCCGGACAGGAAGAGCAGGTTACCGACGCGCACTGCGTCGGAGAACGGCAGGACCCGTCCGCCGGGACCAGGCGCAGAAAAGTACTCGACTTCGCTTGTCTGTGACTGCGCAGGTCCGGAAAGAACCAGCAGTACGATCGTTGCCAGGATTGATTTGTACATGTTTCTTCCTTATTGGATGACGCCCGTCACCAGGGCGACTTCGTTGTTGAGACCGATCCGGCAGGCCACATGGGGCTCTGGCTGACAGCAAGGCGAAAGAGTGTAACCCAACCCTTTCCCGGGCTCCTGACAGCTCAAGTTCCCGGCGCTTGACACGGCGGGTGTACTATTCGACATTCAGGACCATCGCTCAATCCGATACCGGGAGAGACCATGCGCTTGTCGATACGATGTCGATCCGGAATTCCCGCCGCACTCGCGGCCCTGTTGCTCGCCATTTGCGGCGGTGCGCACGCCCAGGACCCCACCGAGGGCGAAGAGGCACTCAACATGCAGCTCGTCGGTTACGACGACCTGCAGGGGCGCAGCGCCTATCAACCCATCGTTCACCGGCAGGGCGAGCGGTGGATCGCCTACATCGGGCACCATGCCGGGCGCCACGAGAATCCCCTGACCGGAGCGGACGAGGGTAACGGCACCTCGATCCTCGATGTCACCGATCCCGCGAATCCCGAGTACCTCTTCCATATTCCGGGCGGCGAGGGCGACAGCGAAGCGCAAATGGTGCGCCTGTGCGCCGGCAGCGATCTGCCGGGCGGCGTGGACGGCAACTACTATCTGCTGCGTGCAGTCGGCCGGAACGGTCACCAGGTCTGGAACGTCACGATGCCGGAGAGCCCCGAACTGGTTTCCTGGATGGAGGCGGAAGGGCTCGTGGACACGCACAAGAACTGGTGGGAATGCGATACCGGCATCGCCTACCTCGTCTCCGGTGTCGAGGGGTGGGCACCGCGGCGCATGACCCAGGTCTACGATCTCTCCCATCCCGCCGAACCGCGCTTCATTCGCAATTTCGGCCTGCCGGGGCAGCAGCCCGGCGCACCCGATCACGAGGAGATGAGCAAGTACGAACTGCACGGACCCATTGCGGTCGGCAACCGCATCTACTTCGGATACGGCACGTTCCTCAACGGCGTGGTCCAGATCGTCGACCGCGAACGGCTGATTCGCGGCAATCCCGCGCTGGAGGACCCTTTCGAACCCACCGACGAGAACCTGGAATACCCGGTGATCACGACCCTGTACACGGGCCCGCGGCTCGGCGCGCATACCGTGTTTCCCGTGCTCGGGATGGACGTGCCGGAGTTTGCCGACAACTCCGAGGGCCGCACCCGCGACATGTTACTGGTGGTCGGCGAGTCCCTCCGCAACGAATGCCTCGAGAACCGGCAGATGATGTACATGGTGGACATCACCGACGAGACCAGGCCCTGGCCGGTGGCCAATTTCCAGGTGCCCGAGGAGAGCGGTAACTTCTGCGAGCGAGGCGGGCGATTCGGCACCCACTCCTCCAACGAGAACATGACGTCGGTCTACTACGGCAAGATTGTCTTCCTGGCATATTTCAACGGCGGGATCCGGGCGGTGGACATTCGCGATCCGTGGTCGCCGACGGAAATTGGCTACTACATCCCAGCCATCAATGAACGAACGACCCAGCGCTGCATCACCGTGGAAGGGGCGGAGCGATGCAAGCGCGCAATCCAGACAAACAATCTGGAAGTAGACGATCGCGGCTACGTCTACGCCGCCGACCGCGCCAATACGGGGCTGCACATCGTCGAGTTGATTGGTCAGGCGCGGGATATCGCAGATTTCCAGTGAAACCGTATCCAGCCACAAGAGGGAGGCTGCCGGTCGCCGCAATGACACTGCACCCAGCCATTATACGGAGTGCCGCCGTCGCCGCCCTGCTCTGCGGAGGGGCGATTGGCCCGGTCACGGGATGGGCACATTGGGAGGGGTTCGAGGCGGCCGATCCTTCGACACCGGCCGCCTTGCTGAGGTTTGAGAGCGCGGCCGCCGGCTATGTCGTTGCGCCGGTCTCGCCCGCGTCCTGGCTTGAGCGATTCCAACCTGATGGCGGAGCCACGGTGCCGAACCGGCCTTCCGTAGCCGAATCCGGCACCGGCGAACGCGATAACAGCGGCATCGGAGAAACTTCCGGTCACGCCGGCGTAGAACAGCCGGCGGCGGCCCCGATTCCTGAATGATGCCGCCGGAGCGACGCGCGGCTATCGTCCAGCTTCTTGCGGCTGGCGCCGTTTTCGTTGCCGGCTTGCTGAACGGGTGCGCCACCGGTACGGGCGGGATAGGCAATGCCGGAGACCTTGCGTCAGAGCCGCAGGCACTTGCTGCCGAGCCGCCACCCCTGACGCCCGGGCAGCAGGCGCTGCTTGATCGCAGAACGCAGCGCATCGACACGTTGCTTTCCGAAGCACTGACGGCAGAGAACGCCGCAGAGATCGCGCTATTGCAGAATCCCGCGGTGGAGCGTGCGCTGGAGACGCTCGGCATGCCCGGCTTCGACCGCCTGCAGTTGGCGTACACGGTGAATCCGGCCTTCAACAACGGACAGCCGCCGAGCACCATGGAGACTCGAATCGAGCAGCAGCTCTCGGTCAATGCAATGACCTGGGTCAGCGTTCCCGCGCTCGCCGCGGAGGTCGCCAACGACGAACGCGGAGCGCGTCTGCAGGCGGCCGATGAGGTCGTTGCGCTCCTGTTTGCCGCACGGCGGGCCTGGGTCCGGGCGGTGGCGGCGCGGGAGTCGCAGCGCTATCTCGAGGACGTAGCCGCGGCAGCGGAAGCCGGGCGCGACATCATGGAGGGCATGCGCCGCGTGGGCAACGCAACTGAACTGGAATGGCTGCAGGCGCAGACGCTCTACGCCGATGCCGTCGCCGACCTGACGGCCGCACAGCTCGCGGCCGCTGTCGATCGGGAACGGCTGGTTCAGACGCTCGGGCTCTGGGGCGCGGACGCCGACCGCGTGAGCCTGCCCGAGCGCCTGCCGGAGCTGCCACCGGCAGCGATCGGCCCCGATGGCCTGGAAGACCGGGCCGTCGCGCAGCGTTTCGATGTTCGCGCGGGACGAATCGAAGGCCTCGCCGGCGAGGCCGGCGTGAACGCACGGGCCGACGTGCGCACGGCGTGGCTCGCCTACCGTGCCTCCTACGACCTGGCACAGCACGCGCGCGATGCCCTGGTCCCACTGGCGCAGCATACGTCGGCGGAGCAGCTCAAGCTCTACAACGGCATGCTCATCGACGTATTCGATCTCCTGGCGGATGCCACCGCGAGAATCAACGCTGTGAACGCCGCTCTGGACGCGCAGCGAGAGTTCTGGCTTGCCGAGGTGGAACTGCAGCGGGCCATGTCGGGTGTCGGGAGCCCGGCGGGAACGGTGCAACCCGCCGTTCAGGGCGGATTCAGGCCGGGGACTGTCTATCATGTTCACTGACGGGCGCGACGCATGGTTTCCCGCCGCCGCTTTCTGACCAGCGCCGCGGGTGCGCTGGTGAGCGCCGGGGTGGTCGCCCGTACCGCTGCCGCGCAGATTCCGGAGGCGCCGCTGGTCGAGTCGCCGGACACGGCGCCGCCCGCTGCACCCGCCTCGGGGCGGCCGTTTCAACCCGTGGTCACGCTCAACGGCTGGTCCCTGCCCTGGCGCATGAGCGGTGACGTCAAGGAATTCCACCTCATTGCACAACCCGTCGTTCGCGAAATCGCCCCGGGAATGACTGCGCACCTGTGGGGCTACAACGGCCAGTCGCCGGGTCCGACCATCGAATGCGTCGAAGGCGACCGCGTGCGTCTGTTCGTGACCAACAAACTGCCCGAATACACGTCGATCCACTGGCACGGCGTGCGCCTGCCTCATGGCATGGACGGCGTAACCGGCCTTACGCAACCGCCGATACAGCCCGGCGAAACCTGGGTCTACGAATTCGATATGCAGCATGCCGGAACCTTCATGTACCACCCTCACGCCGACGACATGGTGCAGGTCGCCATGGGCCTGATGGGCTGCATCGTTGTGCACCCGCGCGACCCCGCAGAGCATGCCGTGGACCGGGATTTCGTGTTTCTGATGAGCGCCTACGACATCGAGCCCGGGAGCTACACGCCGCGGGTCCACACGCACACCGACTTCAACCTCTGGACGTGGAACAGCCGCGTCTTCCCGGGCATTGCGCCCCTGGCCGTCCGGCAGGGCGACAGGGTCCGCATCCGGATCGGCAACCTCACCATGACCAATCATCCCATCCACCTGCACGGACACTCGTTCGAGGTCACGGGCACCGACGGCGGCTGGGTACCCCCGACCGCACGCTGGCCGGAGGCCACCATCGACGTCGGCGTCGGCCAGATGCGCGCCATCGAGTTCGTCGCCGACGCGCCCGGCGACTGGGCGTTCCACTGCCACAAGACCCACCACACCATGAACGCCATGGGGCACGAGGTGATGACCTCCATCGGCGTCGATTTCGAGGAGGCCGCCGAGAAGTTGCGCCGCCTGATTCCCGGGTACATGGTCATGGGCGATCGCGGCATGGCCGAAATGGCCTCCATGCAGATGGAACTGCCGGAGAACACGCTGCCCATGATGTCGGGCGAAGGTCCGTACGGGCCCATCGGGATGGGTGGGATGTTTACCGTGGTCAAGGTGCGTGCCGATCAACCGCCCGGCGACTACGGCGATCCTGGCTGGTACGAACCTCCGCCCGGGTCCATGGCTTACCGCTCGGAAACGTAGGCGTCCATGTCGTCCACGGAAATACCCCGCCCCCCGCTGGACGAAACCCCTGACACCGGCGGACGGCCCCTCGTGCTGCTCCAGATCACCGACACGCACCTCTTTGCTTCCGCGGACACGAAGCATCGCGGCATCAATACCCAGGCATCGCTCGACTCCGTGCTCGTCAATGCGAAAGCGGACGCCCGCTGGCCACCTGACGCCATTGTCGTCACGGGAGACATCGTCCACGACGAGAGCCAGGCGGGGTACGAGCGGTTCCGAAAGACACTGGAATCCCTCGGTCCGCTGGCCTTCTGCGTTCCCGGCAACCACGACGATCCCGCGGTCCTCGAGCGGTACCTTGCGGCGCCGCGTGTCCAGGTGTGCGGCGATACGCGACTCGGTGCGTGGCGGTTGATCCTGTTGAACTCATTCGGAAACGGGGAAGTTGCCGGCGCCCTGGGAACCGCCGAACTGGCCCGAATGGAAATGGTGCTTGAGAAGCATCCCGGCGAGCACACCCTGATCTGCATGCATCACCCGCCTGTTGCCATGGGGAGCGCCTGGCTGGACAACCCCGGGCTACGGGACGCCGAACCCTTCATTGACCTGGTGCGGCGGCATCCACAGGTGCGCGCCGTGCTCTGGGGCCATGTGCACCAGGAATTCGACCGGCATGCCGATGGCGTACGATTCATGAGTACGCCTTCGACATGCGCACAATTTCGGCCCGAAAACGACGAGTTCGCCGAGGACAACCGCCCGCCCGGCATGCGATGGCTGGAATTGAATCCGGACGGCGGGTTGACCACCGAAGTGCTTCGCGTACCGGAGGCCGCCCCGGCATGACGTGCCCGGTGGCTGCCAGCGCTCCGTACAACAGATCATGTCGTATCGGCTGGATGGAACGCTAGATTTCCACCATGTCGAAGTCTTCCTTGCCCGCGCCGCAGTCCGGGCAGTGCCAGGAGAGGGGAATATCGTCCCAGCGCGTGCCGGGAGCAATGCCTTCCTCGGGCAATCCCTCGGCTTCGTCGTAGATGAAGCCGCAGATCAGGCACATGTACCTTTTCATGGGCGCGGACTCGGTTGGCATCGCGGTCAGTTGCTGCGGAGCCTGGGTTCGTAGAACTTACCGTTGAACCCCTCAAAATAGCTCTTCAGGAAGGGCGACTGGATTGGCTTGGGGTCGGCGGCGGATCGCAGATTACGCTCGGCTACGTAGGTTGTCTGGTCGGCATTGTCCACCAGCACGTGATACCAGGGACGGTTCTTCGGCGGCCGGCTCAGAGCCACTTTTTCATACCACTTTTCGCTGAGCATGAAACTGGGGTCCACGTCATAGATGACGCCGCGGTATCCGAATCGCCGGTGCATCACAACCTGGCCGATGTGGAAGTTGCCGGTCAGTTCGGGAATTTCATTCACGCCAGGCGCTTCCTTCAAATTTCGGCGGGAACCGCAGGAGTCGATTTTCTCACAGTCCCCACACGTCAACGAGTCGCGGAACGCAGTTTGGTTCCCTGCTTGCGACCGGTCTCACGCGTGAGCCCGTTGCCGCAGGGATGTCTCCAGCCTTCCAGGCAACCCCTGAAAACCTCCATTGGACATGACCGCCACCCGATCGCCTTGCCGCAGCTCCTCCAGCAGCCCCGCGTGCAACCGATCCACGCTCTGTGCAACCACGAGCTTCGCGTCCAGGTCGGCCAATTCCGTCTCGACATCCCAGGCAAGATCGTCTCGCGCCAGCACGAAGACCCTGTCGGCGCCGCTCAGCGCTCCGCTCAGGTTGCCCCGATGCACGCCCATGCGCATGGAATTGGACGCCGGTTCGAACACTGCGATGATGCGGCTGCCGGACCGTGCGTCATGCAACGCGGCCAGGGTCGCCCGGATGGCCGTGGGATGGTGCGCAAAATCTTCATAGAGCGAAATTCCGCCGAATTTTCCGCGCATCTCCAGGCGCCGCTTCACGCCCTTGAATGTGGAGAGCGCGTCCAGAGCCGTCGACACCGGGACACCCGCGTGGACCGCGCAACACACCGCGGCCAGCGCGTTTTCGACATTGTGCTTGCCCAACAGGGACCAATTCACGTCTCCGATACGTTCGCCCTGGCGATGAACGGCGATCGCGGTACCGGGTCCGGCCGGACCATGCGAGCCGTACCAGGTCGCGCTGCGATCCGCGGCGCTGAATGATTCCACCGGAGTCCATACCCCCTGTTCCAACAATCGCCCGATGTTGCCGTCGGCACCATTGACGGCAACCAGACCGCGTCCGGGGACTGTTCGAATCAGGTGATGGAACTGGCGCAGGATCGCATCCAGGTCGTCGTAGATGTCGGCGTGATCGAATTCGACATTGTTGATCGCCAGAGTACGAGGACTGTAGTGGACGAACTTGGCGCGCTTGTCGAAAAAGGCGGTGTCGTATTCATCGGCCTCGACGACGAAGTATTCCGACCCCCCGAAGCGGGCGGATACACCGAAATTGGCGGGCACGCCGCCGATCAGGAACCCCGGTTCCAGGCCCGCGTGCTCCAGTATCCAGGCCAGCAGGCTGCTGGTGGTGGTCTTCCCGTGAGTGCCCGCGACCGCCAGGACCCAGCGATCCCTGAGCACGTGTTCCGCCAGCCACTGGGGGCCGGAACAGAACGGCAGGCTGGAGTTCAACAGGGCCTCCACCACCTCTCTGCCCCGGCTCATGACGTTGCCCACCACCACGCAATCGATCTCGTTGTCGAGATGCTCCGGGTGGTACCCTTGCCGCACGGGGATGCCAAGATCGTCGAGCAGATCGCTCATCGGTGGATAAGCGTTCTCATCGGACCCCGAGACCCGGTGGCCCGCCGCCTTTGCCAGCGCGGCGATGCCGCCCATGAAAGTGCCGCAGATTCCAAGGATGTGAACGCGCATGGACCGACTGCCTGAAGTGGGGAGTGAATGGCTCTCAGGTGAGGCCATAGTGTACTGTCTCACAATTCCGTGACCGATTCAGACCGACTCGTCGACGATGCACAAGCCTTGGCGGACCTTGTCGATGCCATCGCCGAGGCGCCCCTGGTGGCGCTGGATACGGAGTTCGTTCGGGAGCAGACATATTACCCCCTGCTGTGCCTGATTCAGGTCGCGACGCCGGACCGTCTGGCGTGCATAGACTGCGTGGCCGGCATGGATCTGAAGCCCCTGTTCTCCACCCTGCTCAAGCCCGGCCGAACCTGGCTTCTGCACAGCGCCCGGCAGGATCTGGAGGCCATGCAGCGACTCATGTTCCGATTGCCCTCCCGGCTGATCGACACGCAAATCGCCGCAGCCCTGCTGGGCAGGGCACCCCAGATTGGTTTGCAGGACCTCGTTGTGGAGGAATTGAACGTCCGCCTGGACAAGGGATTCACGCGCACCAATTGGGCCCGTCGGCCATTGCCCGCCGGGGCGCTGCAGTACGCACTCGACGATGTCCGCCACCTGTTTGCGCTGTGGGGCGTACTGCGGAATAGGCTGAAGGACCTGAACCGGCTGGAATGGCTGGATGAAGACTGCCGGACCGCGCTGGAGACACCCGTGCTGACGCCGCCCGCCGCACTGTGGTCTCGGCTCAGGGGGGTCCGCGCATTGAACGCCGGAACCCGGTGCGCCGCCCTGGCGCTGGTGGAGTGGCGCGAGCGGTGCGCTCAGCGGTTGAACCGTCCCCGGCGCTGGCTCTGCAGCGACGAACTGCTGGTGCGCATCGCCAGGAGGATGCCGAACCGACCTGAAGACCTGTCGGGCATCCCGGAATTGCCGAAACGGTTCGCGCGGCGCTTCGGCGACGAAATCGTATCGGCGATCGCCGGATCGGAAACCGCGAAGAACCTGCGCCTGGTGGACGTGCGGCGGGCGCCGATCCAGGAACGCCTATTCAAGCGATTGCGCGACGGGGCGCAGCAGCGCGCGCGGAAACTGAAAATCGATCCACAGGTACTGGCAACCCGCCAGGAACTCCTCGACCTGCTCAGGGGAACGCCGTCCGGCCGGATTGCCGGTGGCTGGCGACGGGACCAGTTGAAGGGCCTTGTGTAGCGACTGTATCTGCCGACATATCACGCGCGCATGAGAACTGCCAGTGAAGAATCCAGCCGTTTTGACAGCAAATGATGCTGGCATCGCGTTCGCAGAAGAATCACTATCGCTGCAACGGGCCCGGCCCGATGAGTGCCACCATGACCGCGCGAGATATCGACCCGAGAGACAAGGCGTGGGTGCAACGCGAAGCACGTCTTGTCGACATTTCGACGGAAGAATTCATCCGTCGCGTCATCCGCGAGAAGCGCGCGAGAGCCGAGCGCCGGACGAAACCGTCCGATGCGTTCAGGCACTATTTCGGACCGGAGCATGGAGTGGAGTTGTTGCTGCCCGGGCGCCCTGGCCAACGCCGTGTTGAACTCACCGACAGGAAAGAGGCGTGACCGCTCCTGCCGCATGGATCCTGGACACAGGCGTCGTGTCGGAAATGATGCGTCCTTACCCCGAACCCCGGGTAGCGTATTTTCTTGACGCGATCGCGATGGAGGGAATCGCTATTGCAACCATCACCATCTGGGAAATCCTGAACGGCATCGGACGGCTGAACCCGGGTCGGCGCCGGGAGGCGTTGGCCGCGCGGTTTCAGAACATCCTGGATGACGTCTTTGAAGATCGTGTACTTGACTGGACCGCTTCCGATGCGCTGGCATGCGCTGCGATCATGGAAGTAAAGCGACGTCTGGGAGAGCCGCTCGACCACCACCTTCCGGACTGTATGCTCGCCGGCACGGCGAGCAGCCGCCAATTGACCATCGTGACCGGAAGCGAGAAGCGGTTTCGCAACACCGGCGTCAAGGCAATCAACCCCTGGACCTCCGCGGCGCCCGCAATAGCGCTGCGGGCGTAACGCCCTGCGGCCATGGGGAAAGCGCACTACGAGTGAACTTCCGCTTCCGCGCGCTCCTTAAGCGCCACAGCCATCGCGTTGAAACCGCGGCGAATCACTCCGCCGAACGACAGCACCACCAGCGGCGTGAGGACACCCGTAAACGCATCGGTTGTGATGTAGCGGCAGCGCGATTCGCTCAGCGGCTCCAACCGCTGCTCGCGGCGCGTTTCCAGCAACCAGCGAGTGCCCATGACCATGCCCCAGGCCAGCAGGCGTGGAGGAACGACATCCTGAATCAATTCCGGCTGCCTGAGCTTGAAGGGTCCCAGGATCACGTACAGATCGACGGGTGAGCCGACCTCGAGACTCGTGTCCACCCGGGTCGTGAACGGGTTCCATTCACCGTATCGGTCCACGTCTACCAGGATTTCCCACACGCGGTGGGCCGGAGCCTCGACTTCCACTGAATCGGAACTGACGGTATGCCCGAATAGAACCACTCGCGTTACCTCATTCCCGTTTATCGGACGGTGCTCCCGGACGTTTTCAGGACACTCTGCCGCAAAGCCGCCTTACGCATTTCCGCTTCCCGCACTGCGTGCCGCAGCGTGTTTCTCAAGCAGCGTCTTGCTGATTCGCCACAGCCGGGCACCGGCCTCTTCATCCCTTGCCAGCGGCGAAGCCGGTTTCTCCCGCATCAGGTGGAGATACACGCCGCTGCGCTGTCCCATTTCCTCCGCACAGCACAGGTAGATGACGGGTGTGGCCGCTTTTTCGGGCGAGGCAAACAGCAGTTTCATCACCGGAACGAGCAGTATCTTCAGGAAAGGCGGCGCTTCCCGGGCAATGTTGGAGTTGACCGGCCCGGGGCAGAGGGAATTCACGGCGACCCGAACCTCGCCTTCGGGGTTCAGGCGCCGCGACAGTTCGTGCGCGTAGGTGCATAGGCGCAACTTGCTTGCCGCGTAGTACCGGAGTCCATCCTTCAGTCCATAGTCGGTAAAGGCACCGAAGTCGTCGAAGTCGATGGGACCCGCGGACCGATGCGCTTCGGAGGCCACGATCACGATTCGAGGACGTTCCTTTGGGTGCGCGGAAGGCTGAATCAAGCCATCGTCCAACAGCCGATCGATCAACACCCGGTTGGCCAGGAAGTGCACGGCGAACATCAATTCGTATCCCTGGGGAGACCTGCGGGCGCTGCCGGGCATGAGGCCCGCATTTAGCACGGTGATGTCCAGCCGCCGGCCGCGGCGGTCGAGCAGGTCGCAAAGCCCGTGCACGGACGCAAGATCCGCGAGATCGACCCTGAGCATTTCGACCCTGTCGCTGCCGGATGCGCGCCTGACGTCCTCGCCGGCCTCCGGATGACCGCTCCGGCAGGCCATGAGGACATGGCCACCGCGCTTCGCCAGGTCGATGGCCACGGCCTTTCCCAATCCGCTGTTGGCTCCTGTGACCAGGCAAACCTTGCCGTCGATGCGGACACTCTCCGGCACAGGACCGATCGTCTCCTTGTGCGACAGGCGCTCGATGACCGCGGTGGCAACCGCGTTGGTTATCCTGTTGTAATCCCTGGGTCGGTTGCCCATTCTCATCTCTCTCCGAAGGACCCGGAATCTGCCTGTCGACTGGCCGCGATGCCGGCGGTTTCTTCGGGAATCCGGAACGCGCTCGTGTAGAAGGCGTAAGTCTTGTCCATCAGATCGTCGTTCAGGCCAAAACTGTGCAGCGAATAGATGTGCTTGCCGTGACGGTCCTTGACGTCCCGAGCCGATACCGCGATTGCTGCCTGTTCCGCTTCCTCGCTGAACTCGATTCCGGCATGCTCGTAAACATTGCGCAGTACCTCAATCGGAATCGTCAGAAGATCGTAGTACGACACATCGAAAAAGGCATCGGCATTGCCAGAACTGCGAACCTCCATGGACCGCTCCAGCATGCGGCGCATCTTGCGCACCCAGTGGCGCGCGATCTCACCAGTATCCACCTGGTCGCTCAGAATGCCGCGCCCATGTGCCACCATGCTGCAGAATGAAGCCACGGCTTTGCCGGGGTCACGATGTGTCTGCACGACGGTGGTGTTCGGCAGCACGCGAAACACGACGTCGAGGTGTTCCAGATGGTTAGGCGTCTTGAGGACCCAGTTCCTTGCCGGACGCTGCCATTGCAACAGCTTGAGCATGGTGAGCAAGTACCGGTAGGCCCTGCCGTGATCCTGCCGCTCCAGCCAAGCTGCGTAGCTCGGCACATGCATCGTCGCTTCGGGCGACTGACTCATGAACGAAAGGTCCAGCAGAAAGACATCCTCTTCCGCCGCGTCGTGCCGGAGCGGGTGAATGGCGGCAAAGTCGGGCGCCAGAAAACCAATCGCCTTCTCCGCGAATCCTGCCGCCCTGATCCGGCGTCGGCGTTCGCCCGGCTTCTCCCCTTGCAGCGGCACCGGATTCAACGCCTCCCAGGCGCGGAGTTCCCGAATATCGGGGTCCGCGGCGATCAGCCTGTGCAGGGTCGTCGTCGCGGTTCGTTGCAGGCCCGTAATCAGGATTATCCTGCCCAGATCCAGGTCGGGAATCTCGGGGTGCTTGCTGATCAGGTGTTCGGCGCAAAGCCGGGTCGACAGAGCCGATACGATCCTCGTTCTCTGTATTGCATAGCCGACCGACGTAAGTCGTGCTTCCTCGTTGATTGACTTTATCAATACTGTCAGGGGCTCCAGGACCAATCGTCGCCGAAATCATTCAGCCCGGTCTTTCTTTGCGCTGCGGCGATCATCCTGTCGACGCTGAGTCCGCCACCGAGACCCCATCTCCGGGCCAGACGGCCTGCCCAATTGAAAGCGGCAACCGGTAACGGGCGGTACGGCCGAAGGTAGTCGGTCGACGTACGGAAAGCCTGTTCTCCCTGCCGGGCCATGGGGTTCGATGCCCCTGAGTGATTAATCGAGCCAACGAGTCTCAGGGATTCGGCGTCTTCCGCAGAGCCTCAAGCTCCGAAGAGGTGACCACCCGCGTCTGTGGCTGGGGATGTTCCTCAGCCTTTATCCAGCGAAAACACATGGTGCCCGATGTATGACCCGCCGTTTCCAGCCAGTTCGGCAGGCCGGGGTCCCGGTGGGCAACCACTATGCGGATTGAACCGTCTTGCTCGTACTGTGCCAGTTTCTTGTTGGTGTGGATGGTGTGGTAGCGGTAGTCCAGTGATTCCATCCAGTAGTTGTTGACCTGAAAGTTCCAGTGTTCGCACTCCGGCGGCATGACCTCGATCAGCAGGGCTTCGTCCTCGGACAGTGCCCAGTGGCTGTGGTAGTAGACGATGTTCGGATCGCCGCCCGCGGCCAGGGATACGTCCGGATCGAACATGGGCAAGGTATTGGTGTGCTTCCCGAACCCGCGGGCCCAATTGGCAAACAGCATCGAGGCGCCCGCAACCAGGGTGCTGGCGGACTTCAGGCCCTCGTCGATCTGTTCGGGCGTGAGTGGCGCCGGACGCTTCTCGTCCGCCGCACAGTTGATGCGCTCGATGTGAAGGTCCGCCGGTTCTTCGGCCGCCCGGTCGAGAAAGGTCTGGCGAACGATCAGCGTGCGGCTTTCCGGCTTCATGGGCAACCAGTTTCCGTCGTGGGGCCGGCTGCTGAGGATGAGTTCGAAACGGCCGTCCTCGCCGATCTCGATCTGCTCGGCTTCCACGTAGCCGGTGGGAGGCATGCCGGCGCCCTGACCGTAGTGCCCGGCCTGGGTGCCGAATCCAAGGTACCTGACGGTATTGCGCCGGCCCCGGATCCGGTAGTCGAAATCACCGTGGATGGCGGCGGTCTGGTAGTAGTTGTCGGGATTGTCGGAACCGAGCTTGACGGTCTCATGAGCGACGCGGTGAAGAACCGGAGCCCTGGGGTCGGCGTACTCCACGAAGGCCATCAGGCCTCCTCGGGCGAGGCGGGTGAGGTAACGATAGCCCTCCGCCTGGTTGAACGGATCCCCGGGCGCGCCCGGATAGTTCAGCGCTGCTCCCGCGGCCTTCAGGGTGTCGCAGAATTCGTCCCAGGCCCGGCCGCTGACCACGCGCTGCTCGGCGACATCGGCGGCAGTCTTGCCCCGCAGCTTCAGCATCAGCAGCGACATCCTTCGAAAAAACGCGAGCAGGCCTATAACCAATCGTCTCATCGAAACTCCCTAGTAGACTCGCGGCACGATCCGCCAGGGCACCCTCCGGCGGTACTGTTCCCAGAGCTGGCCGTACTTCTCGGCGCACCGGCGGTCGTCATCGCGCTCGCGCGGAACCAACAGCGCCACGTAGTAGAGGGGGTACAGCCACGGCCCGGGCTCCAGCAGCCAGCCCAGCGACAGGGCCAGTCCGCAGGCCATCAGGATTTCGCCCAGGTAGTTGACGTGCCGCGATACGCCCCAGAAACCGCTGTAGAGTACGCGACGCTCGCCATCCGAGAACGTCTTCGGCGCCATCCGGCCGAGAAAGGCTTTTTCCGGATACCGCTTGAAGGTGTATTTCTGCATGTTCGCGCCCCGGGACAGCGACCAGCCGAAAAGAAAGACCAGCGCGGCAACGACATGCAGCCAGATGGGCGAGTGCGGGTTGGCGAGATCGGCAACCGCCCACAGTCCCACCACGTAGAAATACGGGTACCAGCAAAGGCAACCCCAGACCAGTTTGAAGCCGACTCGCTCGGCGAACAGATCGTACGTGTAGAGATGCACACGTTCGAATATCAGGTAGTCGCAGACGAACCAGGTCAAGAGCACGACGCATAGCACGACTCCAGGCGAAGGATCGTCCGGATACGTCAGGAAATGGTGCGCCGCGAACGCCAGCAGGTTGAGTTCCAGCAACACGGCGCCCGCGAGATACAGGAACATCTTCGCGTCGGCGCGGCGGTTGAACATCTGCGGATTCACCCGCCGACCCAGATAGAGTTCCGCCGGCAACGAGCCCCCCTGGCCAGGCGCCGACAGCACCACCGCGGCGGTCGCGATCAGGCCCAGAACGAACGCGCCCGCCACGCCGGGCCAGCGATGGGTCCACAGCCAGTCCCAGGGCATGACGCCGCTGTACCCGGCAGCCAGCCAGACACCCACGCTGACCGCCAGCACGAGCAGGCCGTTCAGGCGATAGCGAAGCGGTTCGCCGCTGCGGTCATCCAGTACGTAACCCTGGACACGGCGGGCCGGCAGCAGGACGTGCAGCACGACGATGCCCGCATAGATGAGCCACGGCGCGAAGAATCCCGTCAGCAGATCGATCACGACAGGCGCAGGGTATTCTTCGCGATGAGCCGGATCGCCGCCTTGCGCGTCAAAAGGCGTCCCATGAACTGGGCCGACAGCCGGTTGATCCACCCGGGTACGATGCGTGGCCCCTTGCCCAGAGCATCAAGTGTCTGGCGCGCGGCCTCATCCGGGGAAAGCCTGCCCGGCGATTTCCAACCCGTCGAGGCAAGGTAGCCTGGGGTGGGCATCGCTCCGGCACAGCAGACGGAAACATCGATTCCCTGTCCGTTCAGCTCACCCCAGAGTGCTTCCGCCAGGACGATGTTGAATGCCTTGCTGGCCGAATAGGCAGCCACGCGCGGCGCACCATGCAGTCCCGCAAGCGATGACACCAGCACCACCGCGCCGCGCCCACGCGCGGACATGCCCGGCAGCAACGCCCGCGCCAGCAACAGCGGGCCGCGCACGTTGACGCGGACCACCTGTTCGAGGGCCTCCTCCCCGACATCCAGGAATCGCCCCACGGGTACGTAAGCCGCGTTGTAGACAAGAATGCCCAGGTTGAGATCGGAGACAGCGCTGCCGATCGACGCAACAGCATCCTGCTCGGCAAGATCGAATACCAGGCAGCGGGTTTCAACGCCGTGGTTCGCGCGCAGGCGCTGAGCGAGTTCCTCGAGCCGGTCGCTCTGTCGGGAGACCAGCACGACATTCAAGCCCCGCCCGGCAAGCTCGACCGCAAACGAGGCGCCGAACCCCTGTGACGCGCCCGCCACCAGAGCCCACTCGCCGTAGCGGGCGCGCATGGATCGGCTCATGGGCCGGTTTCGGCGGACTCTGCGCCGTCGAGAGCGACAACGACACCAGCGTAGACCTCGTCGATGGAGCCATCGGCCCCGACGACGCTCAGCAGGTTGCGACCGCGGTAGTACTCGATCAGCGGCTCCGTCTGGCGCTGGTAGACCTCCAGGCGATTGTGGATGGTCTCCTCTCGGTCGTCGTCCCGCTGCAGGAGTTCGCCACCCGCGTCGATGCATGCCTGAATTTCCTCGGGGGGCGAGAAATGGATGTTCAGCAGTCTGCCCGTCTTCGAACAGGTGCGCCGGCCCGTAAGCCGCTTCATCAGCAACTCGTGGGGCACATCCATGAGCACGGCCGCATCCAGCGTCTGGCCGAGTTCCGCCAGGACGCCGTCCAGGGCCTCGGCCTGGGCCAGATTTCTGGGAAAGCCGTCGAGGACGTAGCCGCAGCCCGCGTCGTCGAAGCCCAGCCGGTCCTTGATGATGCCCAGCACCACCTCGTCAGCGACCAGTTCACCGGCATTCATGGCAGCCCTGGCGCGCAGACCCATGGCAGTGCCTGCGTTGGCCGCATCCCGCAGCAAGTCACCGGTGGATACCTGGGGCCAACCCCGATCCGCCTGCAGCCGCTTCGCCTGGGTACCCTTTCCCGAGCCCGGTGCGCCGAGCAAGACAATCCGCATGTAATCCTCCAGCCTCTGAGTTGTTGTTCCCGATATCAGGGCGAAGATCGGCGAGCGTCTACGCTACAACGGGTTGAACGGGGCATGACTACACGGACGCGGCGTTCGCGTGGAGCCGTTCGACCTGGTACCAGGCCGATTCGATCGCACCAGCCTGCCATCCGGTCAGGTAGCTGAGATACGCCCCGGCAAAATACACGCGACCCTGAGGCTCCAGCAGAACCGGAAAATGCTCCCGGCGCGCCTCGTCCGACCAACTCTCCCATCCGCCGAGACTGTGGGGCACGCGCTGCCAGTCCACCGAGATCGACTTGCCGTCGTAGTGGCTGCGGAACTGACCGGGATGAAGTTTCTCGCCGTTCGCCAGGCCGCGCTCCGTGCGCTGCGCAAGGTCCATGGCGCCGACCGTATCCGAAGTATCGCCGAACACGTAGTACCCCTGAACGATCCCCTTCCGGCCGAGGAAACCGTGGGAGGGATAGATGACCGATCCGCCGGAGAGATCCGTCTGGCTGGAACCGCCGAAGATGGCATCGTCCTCTTCCCAGAAGCGGCGATTCATCTGCAGGGCGAGCTTGCCGACCTGGGACGGTGTCGCCGCGCCGATGGCCGCCTTGCAACGGTCGGACAGGTCGTTGGGTATGTCGCGCATGATTGCGAGCGGAATGGTCGTCACGCAGTAGTCGCCGGTCGCCGTGACCAGGTCACCGCTGGGCACGTCCCGATAGTGGACCTGTACCTCCTGCCCGTTCTGGCGTAACTCCCGGACCTCGGCGTTGTAGGTAACCAAATGGCCGACGCGTTCCTCGAATGCCGCCGCAATCCGGTCCATGCCACCCACCGGCTGAAGCATCGTGTAGGGACGTTCGAATGACGACACGGCCCGGAACGTGTTACCGAGCCCTGACTGGAGCAGTTCCCTCAGCGCCAGCGCTTCGGACGGCTGCCCGGGCTCCAGCGGGCCGGCGAAATCCACCGCCCAGCCCCGTTCGGTCGTTCCCCTGTAGGCAAGGTCGATCGGGTCGAGATAGCCCTCCGCCACCAGGTACTCGATGAGCTGTTCCCTGTCGTCGGCCGTCAGTTCGCCATCCAGCGCACCCTGGTGCGCCAGTTTCGCGAGCAACTCCGACGTGTAGCCCCGCATGTCCATCATCACCTCGCGGCGGCGGACCCGGCGCCCCACCAGCGGTCCTTCGATGTTCTCGTAGCGGAGATAGGTCGACTCGTTCGAGCTGATCAGCGTCTGCATGGGAATCCCGAACTCGCGGCAGTAATGGAACAACGACTTGTGGTGGGCGGGTATTCGCCACGCGGCGGTATTGAACCACTGCCCTTCGTCGAATTCGCATTCCTGCGATTCTCCGCCCACCTCTTCCAGCCGGAACCCGTTGCGCGCCGTCTGGCAGCGGCCGCCGGCAAAGGACCGCGCCTCGATGATCCGGCAGTCGTAGCCCCGCTCGGTCAGTTCATAAGCCGTCGTCAGGCCGGCGATGCCGGCCCCCAAGATGAGCACCCGGGTACCGTCGGCCCTGCCGTCAAGAACCGGCGGCGCGGTCGCGGCCGACGCAATGCTCATGTCCCACGCATCCAGGGCGGCCATCACGGCGGAAAGTCCGCTGACGGATGCGAATCCCCGCAGAAACTCCCGCTTCGTCAGCGTCGTGGATTCCTGGCTGTCACGTCTCTCCATTACTGCGTCCCGTTCGCCGCCGGTTGGCGGCTCCGGCCCAATGTTACACGCCACGAAAACCGTGCGGCGGCTCTGGTATTCTCTGCGCGCCTGACCACCCTCGTTCTCCGGGAGTACCAACGTGAAGCAGAACGGATTCTACGCCCAGTCCGGCGGCGTCACAGCCGTGATCAACGCCTCGGCCTGCGCGGTGCTGGAAACCGCGCGCAAGCACAGCGACCGCATCGGCAAGATCTACGCCGGGCGCAACGGCATCATCGGCGCCCTCACGGAAGACATGATCGATACCAGCCTGGAATCCGACGAAGCCATCGCAGCGCTGCGCCACACGCCGGGCGGCGCTTTCGGCTCGGCGCGCTACAAGCTCAAGGGACTGGACGAGAACCGCGCGGAATACGAACGGCTCATCGAGGTCTTCAAGGCCCACGACATCGGCTACTTCTTCTACAACGGCGGCGGCGATTCCATGGACACCGCGCACAAGGTCTCCCAACTGGGCAGCGAACTCGGCTTCCCGGTGACCTGCGTGGGCATCCCCAAGACCGTGGACAACGACCTGCCGGTCACCGACAACTGCCCCGGATTCGGGTCGGTGGCGAAGTACGTGGCCGTGTCGACCATGGAGGCGACACTGGACGTGGCCTCAATGGCGAAGACCTCGACCAGGGTATTCATTCTCGAGGTGATGGGGCGTCACGCCGGCTGGATTGCGGCGGCGGGGGGCCTTGCAGGCAAGGATCCGGGCAGCGCACCGCACATTATCCTGTTTCCGGAGGTCCCGTTCGACCAGCCGCGTTTCCTTGCGCGCGTGCACGCCAGTGTGGACCGATACGAGTACTGCGTCGTAGTGGTATCCGAGGGACTGCGGCACCCCGATGGCCGGTTTGTGGCCGAAGCCGGAGGCCAGGATGCATTCGGCCACGCCCAGTTGGGCGGCGTAGCTTCCAATGTCGCCCGTCTCGTCAAGGCCGAGCTGGGACTCAAGTACCACTACGCGCTGGCGGACTACCTGCAGCGTTCTGCACGACACATCGCCTCGGCGGTCGACGTCCGGCACGCATACGCTGTCGGCCAAAAGGCCGTGGAACTGGCGCTGGAAGGACATACGGCCATCATGACGACCATCGTGCGCGAGTCCGACGATCCCTACCGGTGGAGCATCGGACACGTGCCTTTGGACCAGGTCGCCAACCAGGAAAAAATGATGCCCCGGGAATTTATCACCGAAGACGGGTTCGGCATCACCGAGGCGTGCCGGCGGTATCTTGAACCCCTGATCGTGGGTGAAGATTACCCGCCCTATCTGGATGGACTCCCCCGCTACGGCGGACTAGGCAATATTGCGGTCTCGCCGCGGCTGGCTTGACGCTTCAAAGGTCCACGGTGGAACAAACAACGGTCATCCTGACGACGTTGGTGGTCTACAAGCTGACGTTGATCGGTATCGGATTCTGGGCCAGGGCGCGAACGAAAAACAATGAGGATTTCTTTCTCGGCGGGCGTGCACTGGGTCCCGTCGTGGGCGCCATCAGCTATTCGTGCAGCGCATCGTCCGCCTATGCGCTGCTGGGCGTCAGCGGCATCGCCTATGTCATTGGAGCGTCCGCATTCTGGGTCGTGGGCGGGGCGCTGATCGGGGCGACCCTGTCGTGGGTCTGGATCGCGCCCCGTCTCATGGCGTTTTCGAACGAGCATCGGCATCTGACCCTGACCGATGTGCTCGTACACGGGTACAGCGGAACCATCCGGACGGTCATCGTTCGTGCCGCCTCCCTGATCGTCGTATTCACGTTTGTATTTTATGTCGCCGCCCAGTTTCAGGGCGCGGGCAATACGTTCGCGTCAACGTTTGATCTGTCGATGATCGAGAGCATCCTGATCGGCGCGACGATCATTGCCATCTATACGCTCCTCGGCGGCTTCTGGGCGGTCAGCGTTACCGACACGTTGCAGGGGCTGCTGATGGCGCTGACCGCGGTATTGCTGCCCATCGTGGCGCTTGTCCAGATTGGCGGTTTCAGCGAGTTTTTAGCTCAGCTCCAGGCGGTGAGTACTCCGCAGCAACTGAGCTGGACCGGCGGTAACGCAGGATTGATCGCTGTGGGTGTGGTCGTCGGCAGTCTGAGCATCAGTTTCGGAGCTTACGGTCAACCGCACATGATGGTTCGGTACATGGCCATGCGCGACGAGAAATCGCTTCGCCAAGCCGGTGCGATCTCGATATTCTGGTACTTCGTGGTGTACATCGGAATGTGCTCGCTCGGGCTGATGGGGCATGTGCTGTTCCCGATGACGGACAACCCGGAGAGCGTATTCTTCGTGCTCACGGAGAACCTGTTTCCACCCGTGATTGCCGGTATTCTGCTGGCTGCGGTGCTTTCCGCCGTCATGTCGACGGCCGACAGTCAGCTTCTCGTTTCGGGGTCGGCGGTTGCACATGACCTTGGCATCAGCGCAGGCGACGCGAGACGCAAGTTGCTCATATCGCGAATCGCGATCGTTTTCCTCGTCCTGCTGTCCGCGCTCGTGGCCCTGTTCCTGCCCGAGTCGATCTTCAATCGTGTTCTGGTCGCGTGGACCGCTCTTGGCGCTGCGTTTGGACCAACGCTGATATTCCGACTTGCAGGGATTCGCCTGAAGCCGCTCGGTGTGCTGCTTTCGATCGTGACCGGGTTTGCGGCGGCCTCTACGTTCTATCTGATGCCGGACACCCCGGGGGACATACTCGAACGCCTGGTGCCGTTCGTGCTTGCGACTGCCGTGCTGGTTGTGTTTCGGGACCGAGTCGCGGCTGACTCACCTTCGTAAGCCAGCCGCGATGGTTCAATTGCCGATCAACGGCCTCCGACCCAGTACTGGTAACGCAGGTACGCCTCGCGAGGCCGCGAGATGTTCACGGCCGCGGCGCCGATGCCGGTGGTGGAGAACGAACCGGCCGTCGAGTAGATCGCATTGGTGGCATTCCTGATGCCGAAGGTCAGCGCCCACTGATCGTTGCCGCTGTTGAATGTTGTACTCGCGTGCACCACGTTGTAGGCGTCCTCGTACATGTCGGGGTTCGCCTCGATCCGGAACCGCTGCGCGTCGTTGTGGATCCAATCCAGCCTCGTGAGCAGGTTGCCCGTGCCGATCGGCAATCGATGCGAGACGCCGATGGTGTAGTTCGTCTTCGGCGTATACGGCAATATCATTTCCGCATGGGGAACGCAGGTTCTGCCTGCGGGACAGTTGGCCTGCGTAAGCACCTGCCCGTCGGGCCCCACAAAACCCTCCTCGTAGAAGAGATAGGTGCCGGACGTGAATGAACCGCCCGATTGCGACAGCGAATCGACCGTGGCATCGAGCAGACCCAGCGTCGCGTCGACTCTCAGGTTTTCGTTGACCACCCAGAGGGCTTCCATTTCGAGCCCATTGAGAATGCCGACGCCGACATTTTCGACGCCCGTCGCGCCAGCGGACAGGTCGGCCGGCCTTCCGGAAACCTGCATGTCGTCATAGGTGGTGTGGAACAGGGCCGTGTTGAGCCGCAGCGAGCCGTCAGCCAGTTCGGCCTTGGCGCCGAACTCCACGCTGGTCACGTACTCCGGATCGAACGAGGTAATGGGATTGGGTATCCCCTCCGGGAACCGGCTGGCGTAACCGCCATCGCGAAACCCGGTGGCGTAAGTGCCGTACACCATCGTCGTGTCGTTGACGTCGTATGCGAGACTCAGCATCGGATCCACTTCGCTCCAGGTGGTGGATCCCGCGGCACGCTGAAAGACATCGTCGATCTTGTTGCGGTCAATCACGCCATCGCCGTTACAGGTCACTCCGCCAACCGGGTTGGCCGGATCCGATGGGTTGTCGACGCAAAAGTCGCGATGAGCCGTTACGTCGAACCCCTTTGTGTCCTCCGTGGCGCGCAAGCCGAGCGTCAGGTGGAACGGTTGTTCGAAGTGGTAGGTGATCTGACCGTACAGGGCGTTGGAGGTGTTGTCGATATCCCGGACGATTCTCTGGAAGCTCGGGCCGGCCGATCCGCGCGTGACGGTCAGCCCGTTGACGCCGATCAGCGAGACTACCTCGGTGCCGGTTTCGGCAAAGGCGTACAGGCCGGCGGTGTAGTCCAGCCGGCCGTCGAGTGCGTTACCCACCAACTGGAACTCCTGGGAGCGCCCGTCCTGGTGAAAATCGTCGTTGATATTCGAGAACAGCATGACCTCCGTGTAGTCGTGGTCGTTACGGAAATCGGACTGGAACCCGCGATAGGCCGTGATGGACTTGAAGGTGCCGATGGCGGTATCGACCTCGATAGTGGCCGCGCCGCCCGTGACATCGACTTCGTTGGTGGGATCGGGATCGAACTCGCCGTAAATGTCGTAGAAAACCGCCGTGGTCTCGTACGATTCCCTGTCGCGGAGATGGACCGGACCGTAGCAGTTCCGGTTCGTGGCCCGGCCTTCGGGTGTCGCGCATTCGGCTATGCCACCGGCACCGCGCATGAACATACCCATCCACTGACCCCCATTCCAGAAAATCGGCCACATGGCCCCCGGGTAAAAATCCAACGGGATCATGGGCGCCGGCGCGGCGCGGCTACTGGTGTAGTCCGCGCTCAGGTTGACGCGCACGGCATCGGAGGGAAGAAACTCCAGCTGGCCGCGGAATCCGGTGGTGTTGTCGTCGCCCAGCCAGAGGTCGTCGTAGAAGTCGGGGTTCGCCCGCACGTAACCGCCCTTTTGCCGCTGCATCAGGGAGACCCTGGCCGCCAGGTTGTCGGTGATCGGAATGTTGAACGCGCCGTTGAACTGCGCGTAGCCGTTCTCGCCGGCAGCGAGCGTCAACTTCGCATCGAATTCGTCCATGGTCGGGCGCCTGCTGATCAGGTTGAGCGCGCCGGCCAGCGTGTTGCGCCCGAACAGGGTGCCCTGCGGACCGCGCAGCACTTCCGCCCGCTCAAGATCCATCAAGTCCATCATGCTGCCGATGGAGCGGGCGATGTAGACGCCGTCCACATAGACGCCGACCGCCGGGTCGGTGTTGATGACGAAGTCGAGCTGCCCGACGCCGCGGATGAATACCGTGGGCGCCGCCGAGAGCCCGCTGACCGAAGCGGCCTGCTCGATGTTCACATTGGGCGTGGACTGCGAAATATCGGTGATATTGAGGTGCCCGCGAAGATCCATCTCGTCTTCGGAGTACGCGGTCACCGCGATGGGCGTATCCTGGAGCGATTCCTCGCGCCTTCTCGCCGTCACCACGATTTCCTCGATGGCGAACGCGTCGGCCCCCGAACCCTGTGCGCCTGCCTGTCCCAGCGGGAGGAAGCACAACAGCAAGGGAGAAAATACAAGACCAATTTTCCTGAAACTCATCGGACCATACCTATTTTTCAGTTAGCTTGAGAGAACACACGCGGAAGATAACCGCGAAACATGGAGGAAATGTGGAGAAACACGAATTGTCGACCCGACCATCGAATTCAGATGTTTCTTGCTTGTGGCAGGGAAATGCCAGTCACGCTTTGCCAATCGTAGCCGCCCCGTCCACGAAGACCTTTGTAGTACACATAACAAACGAGCGAGGCTGTACCAAAAAAGACACAACCTCGCGAATTCGGCGGATAAGCTTAGATTATGAGCGGTTCCCGCGCAACCGCAAGCCGAGGGCTTCTGGCCGCAACCCCGCGGCTCGAGTTTGCGGCGACTCTTGCCGCCATAACGGTCAGCGCATGAGGATCAGTACACCGCGGTTGCCCCTGGCGACCTGGAGGATGACCGAAGAACGAGCGTTGCCGATGATTTCTCTCGCCTCTTCCAGGGTACGTACCCGTTGCCGACTTACGTGGGTGATGACATCCCCGGTTCGGAGGCCATTCTCGTACGCGGGAGTTCCCGGTTCGACCGCCGACACCAGGACGCCCTCCGTGCCGTTGAAGTCTTCTCTCGCTTCATTGTTGGTAGCGAATTCGGCCCCCTCGAATTCCGGGTCGATCTCCGACAGGCGCTGCGCCAACCCCGCCGTCGGCCGCTCGCCCAGCATCGCCGTCGCGCTAATCAGTTCGCCGTCCCGAATGAAGCCCACGGTCACGGAATCTCCGGGACGCAGCAGCCCGATGGTGTTTCGCAGCGCTCCCGGCCCATCCATGGTCTCGCCGTCGACGCTAACGATGACGTCGCCGATCGCCAGGCCCGCCGCCTCGGCCGCGGACCCCGAAGACACCTCCGTCACGAATGCGCCTGTGGTGTCCTCCAGGTCGTAGGTCTCGGCGACGTCCGGCGTGACCGGTCCGATGTTCACCCCCAGCAGGCCCCTGCGCACGCCGCCGAACGAGATGATCTGGCTCATCACGCTGCGGGCCATGTTGACGGGGATCGCGAACCCGATCCCGATGTTTCCGCCGGTTCCGGAAAAAATGGCCGTGTTGATGCCGATCAGTTCTCCCCTGAGATTGATCAGGGCACCGCCCGAATTCCCGGGATTGATGGACGCGTCGGTCTGGATGAAGTCTTCGTAGCCCTCCGGGTTGATACCCGTGCGCCCCAGTCCGCTGACGATGCCCGAGGTCACGGTATGCCGCAATCGAAACGGATTGCCGATGGCAAGGACGAAGTCGCCAACGCGCAGTTGCTCGGAATCGCCCAGCGGCATTTCCTCCAGGTCATCCGCCTCCACCTGCAGCACCGCAATGTCGGAGTCTGCGTCGGAACCCACAACCGTGGCGTCCAGCGCACGGTTGTCCTCCAGCGCGACGGTGATCTCTTCAGCGTCCTCGATTACGTGGAAGTTGGTCAGGATATAACCGTTTTCGGCATCGACGATCACGCCCGAGCCGGCACTCTGCACCTGGCGGCGGCCAGGCGGCGGCAGGAATTGACCGAAGAACGGATCCCGGGACAGCGGATTGGCTGCCATCACGCTGCCGCTGACGGATATGTTCACCACAGCCGGAGCGACCTCCTCGATGATGGGCGCAAGGCTGGGCAATGCCTGATCCCCGACCTGCGGCGGCAGGGACTGGCCCTGCGCCAGGGCGCCCGTCAAGAGCAGGCTCACGGCTGCACACATCCGGATGTTGCGATCGTTTCCCGTCATGTTCGTGATGTTCATCTGCTCGTCCTTTCCACGGTAGGCCGGTGCGGCACAACCCATTCAACACCGCCCCCGTTCATACTAATGGATGCATGCCGCGTGCGATGGGTTGCACGCGTCAGGACATTGTCCGGCTTGCTCCCGCACCGATTACCGAACCATCCAGGCCGTGTATTGGCAAAAAGATGAGGCAGGCAGCGCGTTTTTTCAAGGCCGGCGGCCTTTGGAGCGGACCATCCAGGCGACCTCGCCACCCGGGATTGTGGAAAAGCTGTGCTTAAGCGGGGGGATGCAGCGGGGATATCCCGACACAATATGTTGTGGTCGAGAGAAATACAGAGAATTTCCGGGGAATGCGATATTTTTCGATTCCGTTTAGAGCTAACGGCCGTAATAAGTTGTTTTTGATAGAATTAGCTCCCCAGGGCACTGGTGAATAAGTCTTGACATGTCCTTCATACCCGTTCTAATCTTACCGGCGCGAAGCACAATATGTTGTGCTCAGGGGAATCGCGATCCTTCTGCTCCCGCGCGGTCGTTGTTGCCGCTTACGGGGTGGAATTGGCAAGGACTTCGCAACTGCGAAAGCGCGGGAAAGGGAGGCTCAAACAACAAATGAAAGCGCCGCTGGAACTCAGTTCTGCCGTGGATCTTCCGTTGCAGGAAGCTTCACTCAACATTTGGGACACCAAGTACCGGCTGAAGTCCCGCTCCGGCGATCCCATCGACCAGGACATCCAGGGCACCCGCCAGCGTGTCGCACGGGCGCTGGCCGACGTGGAACAGGGACCTCGCCGGGACTATTGGTACGAGCGTTTTGTCTGGGCCTTGCAGCGCGGCGCCATACCGGCGGGGCGCATCATCTCCAATGCCGGCGCCGGGGAGCACAAGCCCGCCACCTCCACGATCAACTGCACCGTCTCCGACACGGTCGGAGACTCCATGAACCAGATCCTGGAAAAGGTCCACGAAGCCGGCATGACGCTCAAGGCCGGCTGCGGCATCGGCTACGAGTTCTCCACCCTTCGGCCCCGGGGCGCCTACGTCTCCGGCGCCGGAGCGCATACCTCGGGCCCGCTGTCGTTCATGGACATCTACGACAAGATGTGCTTCACCGTCTCGTCGGCGGGCGGGCGCCGCGGCGCGCAGATGGGCACGTTCGACGTCGGCCACCCGGACACGATGGAATTCATTCGCGCCAAGCGCGAGGACGGCCGGCTCAGGCAGTTCAACCTCTCGCTGCTGATATCCGACGAGTTCATGGACGCCGTCGCGAACGACCAACCCTGGCCGCTGGCGTTTCCCCTTGCACAGCGCGAGGCCGAGGAAGACGGGATCGACCTCGAGGACCCGGACCAGGCGGTTTGGCGCAATTGGCCGACCCGGAAGGGTTACATCTGTAACGACGAGGGTCTCGTCGCCTGCCGCGTCTACAAGACGATGCCGGCCCGGCGCATGTGGGACATCATCATGTCCTCCACCTACGACTTCGCCGAACCGGGCTTCGTCCTGATCGACCGCGTCAACGAACTCAACAACAACTGGTGGTGCGAGGATATCCGCGCCACGAATCCCTGTGTCACCCGCGATACCTGGGTTCACACCTCCGAAGGACCGCGCCGGGTTGCCGACCTCATCGGGCGGCCGTTCGAGGCCATGGTGAACGGGCAGGCGTATCCGTCCGATTCGAGAGGCTTCTTTCCCACCGGAAAGAAACCGGTTGTCGAACTCGAAAGCAATGAGGGCTATCGCCTGACGCTGACGCCGAATCATCGGGTTCGCCGGGTCGCTTCTTCGTCACGATGGACCATGGAAACCGAATGGGCAGAGGCGGCGGATCTCGTTCCCGGCGACAGGATCGTATTGCATGACCATCGGCGCGCACCTGAATGGAACGGCCCCCATACGGAAGGCGAAGGCTATCTGATCGGGCTGCTCGTCGGCGACGGAACGCTCAAGGAAGACGAGGCGGTGTTGTCCGCATGGCCGGGCGCCATGACGGTGAATGGCGATTTCGAGCGCCCCGGAGCCCTGTCCCTGATGCAGGCTGCCGAACAGGCGGCGCGCGAGTTACCGCAGCGGGCGGATTTTCGCGGATGGCACGCCGTCTCCGGCCGCGGCGAATACCGGATGAAGCTGCGCGCAGTCAAGGGACTGGCCGACACCCTGGGGCTTCGTCCGGGCCACAAGACCGTGACGGAGACCATGCACCGCGCATCGTCCGATTTTCAGATCGGATTCCTGCGCGGACTGTTCGATTGCGATGCCAGCGTTCAGGGCCATCAGGGCAAGGGCGTCAGCATACGCCTGGCGCAAAGCAACGAAGACCTTCTCGTCGAGGTGCAGCGCATGCTCCTTCGCCTGGGCATCGTCTCGCGCTTGTACGCGAATCGGCGCGACGCAGGCTACCGGCGCCTGCCTGACGGCCGGGGCGGTTCCCGGGAGTATTTCACCAGGGCACAGCACGAGCTTGTCATCAGCCGGGACAATATCGGGATTTTCCAGAGCCGCATCGGCTTTGCCGACCGTGACAAGAGCCTGAAACTGACAACGGCGCTTGCCAATTACCGTCGGCGCGTCAATCGAGAGCGATTTACCGCAACGGTCAAGTCGGTAAACCCGGTAACGGAGCACGATGTGTTCGATGTCTCGGTGCCCGGCCCGAATGCCTTCGATGCCAATGGCCTGATGGTTCACAACTGCGGTGAGCAACCCCTGCCCTCCTATGGCGCCTGCCTGCTCGGCTCGGTCAACCTGACCAAGTTCGTGGTCGACCCGTTCAGCGAACAGGCCCGATTCGACTGGGACGAATACCGGGAAGTGGTCCGCGTGTTCACGCGCATGCTCGATAACGTCGTCGAAATCAACGGCTTGCCTCTGGATGCCCAACGCGAGGAAATCAATCGCAAGCGCCGCCACGGCATGGGGTTCCTGGGGCTCGGATCCACGCTGGCTCTGCTGGGCATGCGTTACGGATCCGCCGAATCCGTGAAGTTCACGGAAAAAGTCGCCCGGGAACTGGCCATTGCCGGCTGGGAGGTCGCTCTGGAACTGGCGCGCGAGAAGGGCCCGGCGCCCATCCTCGTGGAAGAATTCGATGTCACCGAAGAGATGCTGTCCCTGCGCCCGATGATGCGCGAGGACGGCTGGAAGGCCGGCGACAGGATACCCGGGCGGATCCTGCACGCCCGATACAGTCACTACATGCGGAACCTGGCAGAAGTTGCGCCCGACCTGGTGGAAGATCTCGCCTCGGAGGGCGCCCGTTTTACCCATCACAGTTCCATCGCTCCCACCGGAACGATTTCGCTGTCCCTGGGTAACAACGCCAGCAACGGCATCGAACCCTCCTTCGCACACCGGTATTTCCGCAACGTGATCATGGAGGGGAAAAAGACCAAGGAGAAGGTGGAAGTATTCTCATTCGAATTGCTTGCCTACCGGGAACTGGTCAACCGAAACGCGTCTCCCAACGCCGACAATTCGGCCGATGCGGTACCGGACTACTTTGTCAGTTCCGAGGACATATCTCCCACGGAACACGTGGACATCCAGGCAGCCGCGCAGAAATGGATCGATTCGTCCATCTCGAAGACCGCCAACGTGCCCACCGACTATCCCTACAAGGAATTCAAGGACATCTACCGGTACGCCTACGAGAAGGGTCTCAAGGGCTGCACCACGTTCCGCTTCAATCCCGAGGCGTTCCAGGGCGTACTGGTGAAGGAGAAGGATCTGAAGAACACCACCTACCGTTTCGAACTCGCCGGCGGCAACGTGATCGAAGCAAAGGGCGATGACGAAATCGAATACGACGGAGAGGTTCACACCGCGGCGAATCTCTTCGACGCATTGAAGGAAGGCTACTACGGGAAACTTTGAAGGCTAAACAGACAAACCGGCATCGGCCCTACGGAGAACTCCAGCGAGGCAAGCCCGTCTTCTGGCTGACACGTCCTCCACCCTCGAAGTGGCTGAACCTGGTTCGGGCAACGACCCGCCATCAATCGGAACGACAGCAAGGATACAAGCAGAAGGCAAGCTGACCCATGCCAACAATCAAGGTAGACGAGAAAATCATCGGCTACGGCGTCGTCAAGGACGCCGCCGAACCCATGCAGGCGGGCAACTCCAAGGCACAGGCCGGGCAGGCCGGGGCGCAGGCCGGAAATCATGGGCGGACCGGCGTTCTGGCGCAGCACGGAGACCAGAAGGTCATCCGGATGCACGAGAAACTCGAGCGGCCCGAGATGCTCGTCGGCTCGACCTACAAGGTGAAGACGCCTGTGTCCGATCACGCGATGTACGTCACCATCAACGACATCATCCTCAACGAAGGCACCGAATTCGAGAAGCGCCGGCCCTTCGAAATCTTCATCAATTCCAAGAATCTGGACCACTATCAGTGGATCGTCGCGCTGACCCGGATCATGTCTGCAGTCTTCCGCAAGGGCGGCGACGTGGCCTTCCTGGTGGAGGAACTGAAAGCCGTCTTCGATCCCCGCGGCGGCTACTGGCAACCAGGCGGCAAGTTCATGCCTTCGATCATCGCCGAACTCGGGTACATCGTGGAGCGCCACCTTACGGATATCGGGCTGATCGGCGCGTCGGAGCCCAGCGAGGAACAGCGCAAGGAACTGGAACGCAAGCGCGCCGAGTTTCAGGCCCAGTCCAGCCAGCAGGATGCCTTCGCGGAGAATTCCTTTCCCGACGGCGCCCAGTTGTGCGCAAAGTGCAACACGGCCGCCAGCGTGATGCTGGACGGTTGCCTGACCTGCCTGAACTGCGGCTATTCCAAGTGCGGGTGAGCGGGGTATCCTGTCTGTCGTGACGCTACGCGTCGCGACAGCGGCGAAGCTGGACCCAGCGAAGAACCGGTCCGCATCCGCGACCGCAACAACAGATCGGTGAGGTAGACGGACCGCTCATGCAGCTCAGCATCCCCGATTTCTCTCGCATCCGCGTGCTCGTGGCCGGCGACGCAATGCTGGATGAATACTGGTTCGGCCATGCCGGGCGTATCTCGCCGGAAGCGCCCGTGCCGGTAGTGGAGACTCGCCGCAGCGAACGCCGTCCGGGGGGTGCGGGCAACGTTGCCTGCAATGTCGCCGCGCTGGGGGCCGAAGCTCATCTCGCCTCCGCGGTGGGCAACGATGATCGAGCCACAGTTCTTGAGGAAAAACTCAACGCCGCCGGTGTCCTCTGCCGGCTGCACCGGGTGGACGGGGCGCGCACGATCCAGAAGCTGCGGGTACTGGCCCGCAACCAGCAGCTCATTCGCCTGGACGCGGAGGAAACCTATGCCAGTTGCGCGGCAGCAATGGAGGAATCGGTCGCGCAGTTGGCGGGCGAAGTGGATGCGGTCGTGCTTTCGGACTACGCCAAGGGTTCCCTGGCCGCTGTGGAACGGCTCATCGCCTGCGCCCGGGATCACGGCAAGGCGGTGCTGGTGGACCCCAAGGGACAGGACTTCGGCCGCTATGCCGGCGCCACGGTTCTGAAGCCGAATGAGGCGGAATTCGCTGCCGTGGCTGGTCACTGGTCCGATGAGAAAGACTTTCTGTCCCGCGGCGCGTCCATGGTGCAGAATCTGCAGTTCGACGCGTTGCTGGTCACCCGAGGCAAGCGCGGCATGACCCTCTTTCCGCGGCACGAACAACCACTGACGCTCCCCGCCCAGGCCCGGGAAGTATTCGACGTCACCGGCGCGGGTGACACTGTCATCGCACTCATGGCGGCCGGTATCGGTTGTGGAATGAACCTCGAAGCCGCCGCCTCCCTGGCCAACCTCGGAGCGGGACTGGTGGTTCGCAAGATCGGTGTGGCCAGCGTGTCGCCATCGGAATTGCGGCTCGCCCTGCACCGCCGGGGCGCCGGCGGGCGCGGCCTGGTCAGCGCCGACGAACTGCTGCCGCTGGTGGAAGAGTGCCGACTCCGCGGCGAGCGCGTGGTGATGACCAACGGCTGCTTCGACATCCTCCACGCCGGGCACGTCAGCTACCTGCAGGAGGCCAAGGCTCTGGGCGACCGGCTCGTTGTCGCGGTCAACGATGACGATTCAGTCGCCCGCCTGAAGGGCCTCGAGCGCCCCATCAACTCGCTGCTCGACCGCATGGCGGTACTCGCCGGGCTGGCGGCGGTGGATTGGGTGGTACCCTTCGCCGAAGACACTCCGGCGAACCTGATCGCCCGTGTGCTGCCGGACGTGCTGGTAAAGGGCGGAGACTATCGGCGCGAGGAAATCGCCGGAGGCCAGGCCGTCCTCGACAACGGTGGAGAAGTGCGCATTCTGGGGCTCAGGGAAGGACGCTCCACCAGCGCCATCATCGACGCGATTCGCGGGGGCGGCGGGGGCGGGGGCGGGGGCGGGGGCGGGGGCGCATGAGTGCAGCCCTTGCGAGCTTAATTTCGCCCGCCATCCATGGCGGGCTCAAATCGGGGCTCGGTGCTCCTGGCCATCCGTGGCCCCGCTCCGAGCCCACGACGCTCCCAAGGGCTGCACTCATGCGCCCCCGCGGCTAACGCTGGTGAGGCGCCGGGTTATCCCTCCAGCCAGCTGCTGACTTCCTCCAGGTCCGTAATGGAGAGGCTGCCGGCCGCCTGCTTGAGCCGCAGGATATTCAGGATGTAGTCGTATCGGCTGCGCGCGTAGGTCGTGAGAGCTCGCCGCAGGGTATTCTGCGATACGAGTACGTCTACGGTGGTTCGGGTGCCTACCTCGAAGCCCGCCTCGGTGGCCTGTAACGCGGTGGTGGAGGATTCCACCGCCTGGCGCAGCGCCTGCACGCGGGCAATCTCGGAGATCACGCTCAGGTAGGCGTCACGGGTTTCCCGTTCCGTGGCGCGTGCGACGCGCTCCAGAGCTTCCAGGGTGGCGCGGTGCTGATAAACCGCCTGCTGAATTCTTGCGCCGTTGACGCCACCGGAGTAGATGGGAACGCTGAAGTTGAGCGAGAAGCTGTAACTCTGCGCATCCGACTCCGAGCTGGTTTCTTCCGGCGGGCAGCGAAATACCGGGTTGGCCAGGCACGGTGGATTTGCAACCAGGTTGTTGATGCGGGTGGTACGCGACCCCGACTCGCCCAGGTTTCCGCTCAGGCTCACGGTAGGCATCCGGACGCTGCGCTGGATGGCGACACTGTCCAGCGCGATATCCGAGGCTATTCGGCTGGAGATCAGCGCCAGATTCTGGTCCAGCGCCGTTTGCACCCATTCCTCGGCATTGTCCGGATCAGGCCTCATCAACGGAATCTCTTCCATGGGCCCTGCGAGTTCCATGACGGACTCGCCAATGATCTCCCGAAGGAACTCCCGAGCCGTCGCCACCGCCTGCTGCGCGCCGATCTCCGCGGCAATGGCCTGGTCGTAGCCCGCCTGGGCTTCCTGCACGTCGGTAATGGCAATCAGCCCGACTTCGAAACGCCGCTGGGCCTGTTCGAGCTGCCGGCCGATGGCCTCCCTGGCCGTGGTTTCCGAAGTCAGGGTGTCCTCGGCCGCCAGTACATTGAAGTAACTGGTCGCGACCCGCACCAGCAGCTCCTGCCGCGTAAACGCCAGATCCGTTTCCGCCTGTGCAACCTGCTTTTCGGCCTGCTGGAGACCGACAAACGCGCCCCAGTTGAACACCGGCTGGCTCAATCGGATTGTCCAGCTGGACGAATCCCGCTCGAACTCGGTGCTCAGGATGTCCGGGTCGGGTTGTCCCGACGCGAAATTGGTGGGCCGGTTCGGATCCTCCTGGTGGCCCATGGAGGCGCCGAGCGAAAAGTTTACCGACGGCAACACGAAACTGCGCGCCAGCGGCGTCGTCTGGCGGCGCGCCAGGTAGTTGGCCTCGGCTTCCCGGAGAATCGGGTCGTACATCAGCGCCAACTCGTAAACTTCAAGCAAGTTCTCCGCCGACGCGGGCGCGGCGGCGCAGACAAGCGATCCGAACAAGGCGATCAATCGTTTTCTAAGTTGCCTCATGATGGTCCTACCGTTGAATTCGAGAATCGTTTCTAGTACCGGGGGATGGAAGGGTCGACTTCCACCGACCACGCGTCGATGCCGCCGGCGAGATTGTGTACGTCGGAGTACCCGGACGCGGCCAGGTATTCGGCGACGCGCCGGCTGCGTGTGCCGCCGTGGCACATGACCACGACGGTACGTTCCGGGTCCAGCTCGTCGAGACGACCCGGCACAGTCTGCATCGGGATGTGAACGGCATCCGCCACCCGGGCAGTCTGCCATTCCGCCGGCTCGCGTACATCGAGGAGCGTGATTGCGTCACGCTGCCCTTCCGGCCAGCGTTCGCAGAATTCCGTGGGCGTGAGTTCCGGGACGTGCGCCATTGATCCGTGCCTGCTAGAGAACGAAAGGCTCCGGCCGCTCGGCATTGACCAGCGGCGCAACGACCGTCTCGAACAGGCTCTCCCGCGTCGACTCGCCGTCACGGGTCACTGTGATCAGGAACGCGTCCATCACTGGTTCCCTCCCCGTCACAACGAAAAGCCGGCCGCCGGGTCGCAGCAGCCCCGTAAAGTGACCGTCGAGTTCGGGCACGGAGCCGGTCACGGCTATCGCATCGAATCGCTCGTCCCCGTCGAGAGCGAGACCGTCCCCGGTACGCAATTCGACATTGCGGATGTTGTCGCGCTCAAGTTTCGCCGCGACATCCGCCGTGAACTCCGCAAAGATGTCGACGCTAACTACCCGCCCTGCCAATCGGGCAAGACACGCGGTGATGAAGCCGCTGCCCGTACCCACCTCAAGAACGTCATCCGCCGGACCCAGCTCCAATGACTGCAGGAGCCGCCCTTCGACGCTGGGCATCATCATCCGCTGACCATGAGCCAGGGGGATTTCCGTATCGGCAAACGCCAGATCCCGGTAGCCGTGTGGCACAAAACGTTCCCGGCCGACCTCACGTACCGCGTCCAGCACGCGCTGATCCAGAACTTCCCATGCGCGAAGCTGCTGCCCCAGCATCTGGGCGCATGCAGCCTCGACATTCATGGACGAGGTTGGTCGAATGGCAGCCACTATCCGGTGTCCCGCTACGATACCGGGGCTAGGGTACGGAGTTTACCCATCGCCTACAAGCAATAACGGGCGTCTCATTTCCAAAGATTTATAGTGCCCCGCGATATTCCCCTTCCGGGCTCGCAAACTGTTCGGCCGGTACGGTCCGGTTACTTGGCACGGCGCACGGCGACCGGTTCGAACCGCGTTGTGGTCACGGAGCAGTCTTGAACGAGGACACGCGCTGGGCCATCGTGTGTGAGGCATTCTTGTCGGGAGCAGTGTGCAATGGAACTGGCCGTTCGCGAGGCGAAAGCGCGACTTTCCGAACTGATTGCGGCCGCCCGCAACGGCGAGCGCGTTGTTGACTGTGGCGGGCAATTAAGTTATGAATTAAAACCTTCTAGGCTGTCTATTGGCTAGACGTGGCCTGGTCGGTGGCACTGAATATCTCAGATTGTGCAGTGGCGAAGGATCGCGGGAGTGCGACGGATGGATATGAGGATCGTTCCGGATGGCAGCAATCCCGTGAATTCGTGGACAACAGGTTGACGTTGCATGCTGGTGTGGCGTAGCGTGCGCGTGCTCTCGCGCGCGATAGGCAATGGGTCGGCTGTTGGCATCGGTCGGAATCGACAGTGCGAGGGTCGGGTAGCCGTTCCGTGCCGGATGCTCCTAACACGCTTGAGTCGAGTCTCCGATCCAGATCGGGGTCTCGTGGTGGACGGGTGTCTGTCAGGTCTGCAAGAAGGCGGTTAGGGGCGGTGCGATCAGTGCGTTCGCGTCGAGGGTGATGGCAGTTCCCGGAGTGATCGGGCGGTAAAGAGGGCATGGAGGCCAGGCACTTAGTCGATGTCGAAGGAGATCCGCTCGCATGGTCTGGACCCGTCGCTTCTCGAAGAACTGGTAGAGGTGGAGTTCCCCGATTCGCCGGATGCTTCGTTCAAATTCACGATCTACATGACAAGAGAAGTCTGGGAAACCTACGACAAGCTTGACGCGAGCTGGCGGGCGCGATGCGAGAAGAACATGGAGTTCTACAGACGGGACGGCCCCGTGAACCTCTCCCCCGACAAGTTTCGTAACGAAGGCCGGTATCACACCGGCGGCAAGAGTGGAAAGGAAATCATGATCTACGCTTTCAAGGCCTATCAGGTGCGGGTCTATGGCGGAAAGATTCCGAATGTCGACTGTTTCATATGTACCGAGATCGATCCGGCAAAAAAACAGGACAAAGCGGATGTGGCCAAGCTCAAGCGTGCTGCGCAAAAGCTTGGACGATACCTATAGGACGGAAGAGGACCGATGAAGAAACTGTTTGGCCCGAAAAATCGGAAAGAGTCCGAGGTTTATGCTATCGAGGGACTTCTCGCGGAGACCCAGTATTGCATCGAGTCGGTGATGACCCGAAAGAACGTCAGCCGATCGGAACTGGCGCGGCGGCTTGACTGCTCGCCCGCCAACGTTACGCAGATGCTTTCGGAGTACAGCAATCTGAGGTTGGAGTCGGTAGCGAGGATTTTTCATGTTCTGGGCGATACTTGCTTCGTGAGGAGCCGGTACCTGGAGAGCAGGAACGAAAGCACTGTTGCCGCGGCGAAAGAAGATAAATATGCCTTGGGTAGCGTCAGGGTAGCGGGAGGGCCGTACAGACGTGCGCGGCGGCTCGGTGCACAAGGTGGTGAACAGGCGCTATCGGGCGCGCTCGTATGGGACAAGGTGCCGGCGAATTTTGGAGTCCGCGGTGGGCTGGATATCGTGAATCTGGACGAGCCAGGTCCCGGCGCCGTGTTGGCAACCGCGAATGAAGACAACTATGCAAGTGCCGCCTAGGCGGGAGAATCGTTTCCTGGAAGCGGGACACTGCGGATGAACGCTGAACGAAAAAAGGCAAAGGTGACCGAAGAGGTTCGACGTGAATACGGCAAGGTCGTCAATTCTGCCGAATTGAACGAGATCGTATTGCTTTCTTCGTCTTTTAATGCAGATCGGGATTATCTTCGGAGCCAAGCGAGCGAAGAGGATGGGGGAATTGGCCTCAATTTTCACTATGGCGCGGACATTCCGGAAATCGACCACGACCCGAAAGAAGGACAATTCACTGGGCGGTTCGACTGGTTTGCGCGGGCGGAGCATGAGGATCACACGGCCATCGACATCCGCGGATCGTACGCGATTGTTTATGCATCGGAGGCAGAACTGGACACGGAAGCGGTGCGTCTATTCGTGCTGCGCGTCGGCAGATTCGCCACGTTCCCGTATTTCAGGCAGCTAGTTTCGTTCTACGGCGATGCGGGATCATTGGAATTGCCGATTCTCCCGGTATTGACGGAGTAAGCGCCGGCGTCGCGAATCGTGCACAACCGATTGCTAGTACACCAAAGTGTTCTCTAGCTCCATGTTCAGAGCTGCAAATTCTCTGTGGCTTCCCGTTTTCAAAGTGCATGAATCGTAAACCAATCTTGGACCTTCCCACATGATTGTCGCCGACAATGAAACTGCGGTCGATTTGCTCTACTACGAGGCCATTGCCAAAACGGTGGTCCGCTTGGTGAGCCAGCAGTCTGACGAACCTTTGAGCATAGGTGTACATGGCGACTGGGGTGCCGGAAAGTCAAGCGTGCTCATGATGGTAGACGAGGCGTTCAAGAATGACGGGCGCGTCCTGTGTGTCCGGTTCAACGGTTGGCTGTTCCAAGGGTTTGAGGATGCAAAGGCTGTCCTGGTCGAGACCATCGTCGAGGAGTTATTGAAAAAACGCTCTGCACGCGACAAGGTCGCTGATCAGGCAAGAGAGGTTCTCCGTCGGGTCGACTGGATGAAGGTCGCGCGCAAGGCCAGTACCTACGGCTTTTCACTTGCAAGCGGCATTCCGCATCCCGAAACGATACAGGATCTCGGTGCGGCGGCGCGTGCGGTCGTGGCAAGGGGTGGAGAGGACGCAAGCGCCGAGCAATTGTCGGCATTGGTGGGGAGTTCGAACGATTTCTTGCGAGAGGTGGAAACGGAAAACGCGCCCGAGCAGATGCATGCCTTTAGAGAAGCGTTTGAAGAACTCCTGAAACGCGCGGAGATCGACCGGCTCGTCGTGCTTGTCGACGATCTCGACAGGTGCCTGCCGCAGATAGCGATCGAAACACTGGAGGCGATGCGGCTCTTCCTTTTCGTGCCCCGCGCGGCATTCGTGATCGCCGCCGACGAGGGGATGATCGAATACGCTGTGCGTCAACACTTTCCTGACCTGCCGGTTACTACGGGACCGTCGACCTATGCGCGGAACTATCTCGAGAAGCTGATTCAGGTACCGTTCCGCCTACCGTCTCTCGGCTATGCCGAGACACGTATCTACGTGACGTTGCTCCTCGTGCAGAACGATTTTGGTGCAGAGTCGGATACTTTTTCCATGATCGTGGATTTGGCCCGCGACGTGTTGCGACGACCTTGGAAGGGGCCGGGGCTTGATCGAAAGGCAATCAACGAAGCACTCGGATCAGTGCCCGAGTCAGTTGAACACGCGCTGGAGCTTTCAGGGAGGATCGCACCAATATTGGCGAACGGAGCGCGTGGCAACCCTCGCCAGATTAAACGGTTCATCAATACAATGATGTTACGCCTCGCGATCGCGGAGGAACGCGGATTCCGGGACGAGCTTAACATCTCTGTATTGGCCAAAATCATGCTCGCTGAGCAATTCGCGCCTGAGCTATACGACGCCATGGCGCGGGGATCGGCAAACACAGGCGTGTCCGAAGATCTGCGTGCCTTGGAAGCGGTAGTGCAGCAGCAAGGTACGGACGAGTTGGAGACTATATCTGCGGATGCAAAGGGCAAGGACCTACACGTTGAGGCATCACCACCTGATTGGCCAAATCTGGAGTGGGCGAAACAGTGGGCGGCCATAGAGCCGCCGCTCGCCGAATACGATTTGAGGCCATATGTTTTTGTCACTAGGGATCGCCGCAACGTGTTCGGCGCGATCACGTCGCTTGGGGAACTGGATGAATTGATTGTAAAGCTGGAGGGTTCACCCCTGCAGGTGAAGCAGGCTTCGGCGGAAGTGGCGCGGTTGCAAACGCTGGAGGCCGAACAGGTGTTCGATGCGCTTAGGGCAAAGGTCCGTGACGCGGAGGACTTGACGGAGCAGCCTGCCGGAGCACATGGACTTGCCGAAGTATGCCGCCACCACCCGTTTCTGCGAAATTCGCTACTGGCCTTTTTGAAAGATATTCCTGTCTCGAAGGTCGGTCCGTGGGTAGTGAGCGGTTGGGGAGAACTGTTTGCGGATACAGATTTGAAGACGGAGTTTGACAGCTTGCTCGACATCTGGGCACGACAGGATGAAAACAAACCGCTAAAGGTTGCAGTCTCCGGTGCAAGAAAGCTCGCGAGGGCTAGGAGGCAACGCTGATGGGGACCTCGGGGACGTTTGGAGGATCGACGTCCAGCCTGGTGCCTAGCTGGGTCGACGAACCGGCTTCGAGCCCCGTCGCCGAACCCAATGACGTTGGAGACGCTGCTGGGAATGGCGGTACGGACGGGGACGGTGAGGCGCCCCCAACGCCTGCTGCACCAGCAGCATACCCGCCATTGCCTGACGTACCGGTCAGTTCGCGGTTGGGCATCGCGCGCGGCAATCTGACGAGGGGTGCGCGCAACTCGGATGTGCGCGCGATCCGACGCGGTTCCGGAAAGTATGTGAGCGCAAGCGGGGGTGGGCGTGCGGTGGCACGGCGGCTGCCGAATTCAAGAGCCGTAGCTGGCGGAATCGGCGGCCTCGCGCGATCCTTCACGAACCAGGGTCCAGCGGAGGCGCTACGCCGATTCAACCTTGACGGAATGGCCGGGGCACCTGCTGAGGATGTCTTTGTTGCGCTAACTGACATGCTCTGCCCTGCAGGAGGGACGATAGACGAGGCGATCGCCAGGAACGCAATGCTTGAGACCGTCGCGGACTTGGCTGCCGCTGGCGTAGGTAGTTTTGACGAGTTGTCGCCGGATGATCTGCGCGAATTCTTCATCGGCGTCGTGAGTCGATCCATTGAGGGCAAAATTGTCCACGAGGTCGGCACGAATAGCGTGTCAGTACCGGCTGATATAGCTGGGGTCGAGAGGGCCCAGAATATGCTGCACGATTTCGTCATGGGGTGTGTACGTGATGAATTCGAGGCGAGTGGGAACGAATTAGGAGATTTGGACGGCAGCCTTATCGATAGCTTTGTCGACGATCTTTACGCAGCGGCGCTTGATCTCGTTGAGGCTATGGGAGCGGACGGATGAGAAGGTTCAGCTTCATCGGGCGGCTCGGTTCTGACGACAACGTCTTGGTCAACCCGGTTCAAACTGACTCCGCCGAGTACGAGATCAATTTACTTGAGGGTGAGCGGCGGTTGGGCTACGGGATCGGACAGGCGCTCGACCAACTCGCGTCGCTCGGATTACAACCGTCGGAGCGCGGGATCGATCTGGTCCTTTTGGCGGCACTTGTAACGGCTGGAGACACTCGCGTGTCGCGATCGACCAACGCCCAGGACAGTTGGACGCGCGAGATCGATTTGTATGTGCCAGTGTCCGCACCCAAGGTTTGGAATGATGTGAGCAAAGACATTGAGGATCTGCTCCGTTTCTTGACCGGTGACCGTTGGCGCGTGTTTTTCCGCGGTGGGACTGATCGAAAGATTGTAGTCGCGAAGCAACAGAATCATCTGGCGATCAATGAGTTGACGGAGGTTAGTCTCCTGTCGGGCGGCTTGGATAGCCTGATCGGTGCAATTGATCTGCTTGCGAATGGCAAAGACCCGCTGTTCGTGAGCCACTACTGGGACGCGCAGACGGCGAAGGCGCAATCGTTTGTTCTGAAAGAGCTGGGGGAGCACTTCTCAGGGCAGCAAATTAAGAGCCTCAGAGTGCGAGTCGGGTTCGACAAGCGGCGCTTGGATACGAAGGAGACGGAGCCGACACAACGCGGTCGGTCCTTCCTCTTCTACGCGCTCGCAGCGTTGGCGGCATCAGGATTCAAGCAACCAATGGTAGTTAACGTTCCTGAGAACGGGCTGATCGCATTAAACGTTCCCCTGGATCCGCTACGGCTCGGGGCGCTTAGTACACGGACGGCGCATCCACATGTCATCGCAAGGATTTCACGCCTGGTGGACGCGCTCGGACTTTCAGTGAGTTTCATGAACCCGTATCGTCACATGACCAAGGGCGAAATGGTTTCGGGCTGCGCCGACGCTGCATTCCTCCGGCAGGTAGTTGGCAACTCTATGTCGTGTTCTTCGCCGGCAAAGGCCCGGTACAAAGGAGTGTCGCCCCGGCACTGCGGCTCTTGCGTAGCCTGCTTGATCCGAAGAGCGTCTTTGAAGTCCGGGCTAGGGGTGAAGGATCCGACGCTATACACCGTCGAAAGTCTGCGCGCGCAAACGCTTGCTACAGATAGGGTGGAGGGTGAACATGTTCGTTCGTTTCAGCTCATGGCAAAACGAATTAAAGGGGATCCTGGGCTTGCGAAGATACTTGTACACAAACCGGGACCATTGATCGACGCCGCTCACGAAATTCCAGACTACGCGGACGTGTTCCGTCGCGGAATCCTTGAGGTCGATGAATTGCTGCGGGACGTGAAGGCGAAGCCGCGGGGATAGGCATGAAACCTGACTATGTCGACTTCCATACCCACCTGGACTTATACCCGGACCTGTCGGCGGCGATAGCGACCTGCGATCAACGGCGCACAGCAACGCTGGCGGTAACGACGACCCCCAAGGCGTATGCGAGAAACCGAGAACTTGCCGACGTTAGCAAGTTTGTCCGGGTCGGACTCGGCCTGCATCCTCAACTCGTGGAGGAGAGGTCAGGTGAGATTTCACTGTTCGAGAAGCTGCTCCCACGAACCCGATATGTCGGTGAAGTGGGCCTGGACGCAGGACCGCGTCACTATCGCTCGCTTGATCTTCAAAAGTCGATCTTCAAGCGGATTCTTCGTCTTTGCGCCGACACAGGAGGAAAAATCCTCAGCGTGCATAGCGTGCGTGCCGCAAAAGCCGTGCTCGACCTATTGGAAACGCACTTACCGAGGCATCGAGGATCAGTCGTGCTTCACTGGTTCTCGGGGAGCATTGGAGAAGCTCGTCGGGCCATCGCATTGGGATGTTATTTCTCAGTGAACGAGCGGATGTTGGAATCTTCAAATGGTCGGCGCATTTTACGAGAGATACCGGAAAACAGGCTTTTGACGGAGACAGACGGACCGTTTGTGGAGCGTAACGGTGAGGCTATACCAGCAGGAGATGTACTGAGGGCTGTAGAAGGGATCTCGGCCATCAAGGGGCATCGGGTTTCGGACGTTCAAGCTTTGATTGTAAACAATCTGAATACCCTGACTACGCACTCTGCAAAAGTCAGTAGCGCAACCCAGGATCTTGAACCTTGAGTTCTGCGCATTTGCACTCCAAGCTTGTAGCGTTCTCGCAATATTCCATATTGCGGATGAATTGCAGGCTGGTTGGCGTTGCTTCCCGGTGTGGGACGCCGCTCGTCACCGGCAAATTGGTCAGCGTCATTCGAAATCTCTGATCTGGGGCAACCTTTAGTCTTTTTGTGGCGTTTTCTCTACGACCGCTATGGCTTGCGTACCGAAAATGCCTGTAGATACTTGTGCGATTTGTCGAAACAGTTCGCTGCGGTCCGTGGATTGCGACAGGATTTCTTCCAATCGCAATAGACTGCGGTCGAGGGAATGAGGAGGATTGAGAAGATATTGCGGCTCCGAAGTGTAGGAAATCGTCGGAACTCTCAATCTATCAAAGCCATGCAAACTCTCTGCCGTTCGGTCACGTTTCCGTAGTTGCGCATTCTGGATTGCAAACCTGTACTGCTCAAGTGCTCGATCAATCGCGCTACCCAACCGCTCGGTCGTATGAAGCACCTCGGCTGTGACTGCTTCTGAGAAGCTATGGAATGGAAGAATTTCAATGCTTTGAGGATTGGAGAACAGATAGGCTCGGTTTTTTTCGACGGAGGAAGCGTCAAAGCAAACACTGTGAGGATAGGCATCGGGCAAGTCACCGATTAAGCTAGGCCTGACGAAAACCGAGTTTCGGCTGACAGAGTGTGAGTTCCAATACGCATTTATTTGATCATTGAGGTGAAACTTCGGTGCTACGTAGAACGTCAGCGGTTGCATATTTTCCAATTCAAGCAATAGCGAGTGTTGTTCTGAAATCCTTTCGCTCGTGATTCCGAACCGGTAATAGGGCAGCGAGAGACTATGCCCGGGAATCCTATATTCCCGGGCATGTGGCGCTATCATACAATCGCTGAGCTTGAACTGGAGATTTAGAATTGTGCCCTTCTCGGAGGAAAGCTTGGCGTCGTAACCACCACCCTTTGTGCCTTCCTCAATCAGGCTTGGAAAGATAGGCACAGCCGTGCAGGAGAGGTTTTTGGCAAGTTCATTGACCAAAGAAAAACCATACGTGAACTCGCTAAACTCGGCTCTCATGCAGTTGACTCGAAGTTGCTATATTATGCTGCGTATTCCATGTAAAGCTGCCACTTGTTCCAGCGCAAAGTTGCCACTGTTTTCACTTGATTGTTGCTGGTGATTGGAGCGTCCAATATTGATCCATCCGAGCGGTGCTTTTGGCGGTGGTACCCGAGCATCGATTAGAGAAACGCATTGAGTTCATCATGATTGCCTCTTTTGGCAGTGGCAGTCGGTGAAAAACTATACAACCTTCACCACCTTCATTACCTCGTCGCCAAGATGGTTGATGGCCTTGACAGCGATCCGGCCCGAAGCCGGCTTGCTAAACGGGCGCGATGTATCCGAGCGCAGACTCTCCCAGGCTTCAGCGTCGATCTCGGCCTTGAGCGTGGTCTTGAGGGCCTTGTAGGGATCTTTTGCACCCAGGAAGTACGCGTGGCGAACGAAGAAGCTGGCCATATCGTAGTCAGTGTCGATGAACCAGCAGGCGAGGTCGCCGGGTTCCGACGAACGCACTTCGCCGGAGCGGGGATCGAACAGGTCGATGCCCTTGATCCGCACCTGAATGCAGTCGTCGGGTGCATCCAGTACCTCGATATCGGGTTCACCGAATATCACGAACAAGTTACCTACCTTGGTCTTCTTGAGGTCCGTGGACATGTGCAGGTCGGCGTTCATCCGCGCCTTGAGTATGGGAAGTTTCCCGAGCTTCGCGACATCCGTAGATTGGGCATCGTAGTTGAAAGCGCAGGCGATCAACGCGTCAAAGCCGGCTTCGGCAGCTTCGCGAGCCGCAGCGAATAGGTCCGCCCGTCCCACCGTGCCATGCTCCGGGCCGATAAGAATGGCAGCCCGGCGCTCACGATTGCCTTCCCGATAATGGCCGTCGCCGCAGATCAGCTCTCCCGGCCAGCCGGAGAGCGAGGTAAAGTCGATCTTGTGACGCTTGTCAGCCTGCTGCACACCAGCAGTTCTCAGTTGATCCAGAATGACAGCAGTGAAGTCGTAGGCCGGCATATCAAGCGCGCCGCCGATTCGATACGTCTCGGGTGCATCTTCAACGCCGTCTGGAGAAGGCTTGGTGACTTGAGGAGGCGAAGCCGCCTCGACGACCCGGTGGGGCGTGAGCGACTCTACCGTGAACGGCCCCGCTACCCGAACGCGGCCCTTGTCTTGATAGGGTTTGTCGTAGAGATTGTGGAAATCGGCGCTGGCCGCGATCGAGGCTTCCATTTCCCGTTGGCGGGCCATGCGAGACTCCCAGAATCGCGCGAGGTGTGCTTTTGCGGCATCCGGCCAGTCTTCGGGAGCATTCCTCGGTACTTCCCATTCAAAGAGCACACACGAGGGAACCGTTTCGCCATTTGGCAATTTGAAGGTTGTGCCTTCCGGCACATCGAAACGGATATTGGTGTCCTTGCGACCTCCCGCAGAAACCCTGAAGGCTGTTGAATGTTCACGCAACGCGTTGTTTAATTCCCATAAGGCAGACTCGACAGCAGGTTGGCAATTGTCGTAGATGACGTCGATTTCCGCATTGTCGGCGATGCCCTTAAGTGTGATGTGCGGAACGCGCTCGTACACAAACCCTTGGCGGATACTGCCGCCGGTGGGCGCCTCCGATGGCGCCTTACGCGTAACTTCAGCTACTTTGAGTTGGCCCGCGCGGCTGTCCGCTAGTAGGTAGTACGGATAACGGGCGCCCATTATGCGTGCGCGCGCTAAGGCGAGAGCTACTCGGGAGGTATCGATCGTGATCCAACGACGGCCCCACTGCTCCGCGACATAGGCTGTGGTACCGGAACCGCAAGTGGGATCTAAGACAAGGTCACCGGGGTCGGTGGTCATTAGAATGCAGCGCTCGATAACCAATGGCGTAGTCTCAACCACATAACTTTTGTCCGGTCCGAAACCGCCAGATTGTGTATCCTCCCAAACGTTCCCAAGCTTCTTGGGCACCTCATCCCAACGCAAATCAAAAGCCAGATCATTGCCAATACTCAGCATCCGTCCAGCTCTCATTACGCGGTACATGCCCTCAGTCTTTGTTGACCAATGCCTCGTCAATTTCGGCGGGTATGATCGCCCTTCAAAAAACAATTCTTCATCATGCTTCGATGGACCTTGTCCAGTGATAGGCCCGTAACGAAAAATGGTGGAGTTCTTTGGAAGTCCAATTTCTCTATTCCTTTCTTGTTTAGTCATTCGACGTCTTTCGCCGGACGAGAGATGCACATTGACGTAGTATTTCTCGTCTACAGGGGGCTGGTCTCCTTCGCGAAAGAGGCGTCGAAACTTGGCTCTTCCGCGATCCTTGGCATACCAAACAACATAGTCCACTGACGAACCGACAAAATCATCACTGTGGCTACCGGTCTTTCTGATAATCAATAAAGTAATAAAATTCGTATGACCGAATAATTCGTCAGCGATGCTTCTGACCAGATGCACATTGCCCTCACCAATCTGTACAAAGACAGATCCGCTTTCCGCCAACAAGTCCCGCGCCACCGTCAGCCGATCACGCAGATATGTCAGATAAGAGTGAATCCCATCCCGCCAAGTATCCCGGAATGCCTTCACCTGTTCTGGTTCGCGTGTAATGTGTTCCCTTTTACCATCCGTTACGCTTCGACTAGTTGTTGACCACTGGAAGTTCGATCTGAACGTGATGCCGTAGGGCGGATCCATGTAAATGCATTGCATCCTGCCGCGCAGGCCCTCTCGTTCGGCAAGGCTGGCCATTACCTGAAGGGAGTCGCCCAAAATCATCCGGTTCGACCAATTCTGGTCGTGCTGGTAAAACTCCGTCGTCGCCTCTGGACCGGGCAGGCCGTTGAAATCGGCAAACAGGTCGGGGGTCTCGGGCGCCTCCTCCTTTGCCCTTTCTCTACTCTCTCTGAGCAGATCGTCAATCAGGACCTTTGGGTGTACCTTTTCTTGAATGTAGAGGGGGGGCGCCTGAACGACGAGGTCCGACCAATCCTGGTCGTCCTTACCGCGCCAAACCAACTGAGGATCAAGATCGCGGTTGCGGCGCTCGTAGGCGACGCGCAGCGGGGTCTTGTCGTCTTCCGAAACAAGCGGCTCCAATTCAGACGTAGGGATGTTCCGCCGCGATTCTTCCTGGTGCATCAGGGTTTCGATTTTTTTCCGCGGTTTGCGTTTGCGTGCCATCGCTATCGATCTCCTGCCCTGGTTCAACGGGTTTTTTCAATGTACGCCACGCCGAATTCATCGGCTATCCCTTTGAGGCGCCGATCAAGCGTCCACAGGCGGGCATCCTGCTTTTCTCTTACCGCATACAGCAAATGAGCATCCACGAAGCCTATTCCGCAGCCGGACACTGCGTCTCTCTCGATGCGGGAGATCACGGTCTCGTTCGCCAACTCGCGAATTCTTGGTATCGCGTTCAGTAGTTTCATCGTGGCGACCCGATCTCGCAGATTTCCACAAGCCAGTTCACCAGTCACCATGGTATGCATGACAAGCTCACCTGCGCTCAGGTGTTGTATCAGAGTCGGATTCGGGGCGCGAAAATGATGGATCCACACCTGTGTGTCCACCAGGATCATTCGCTGATTTCGCTTTTGCGACGCGGGACATATTCAAGGTCCGGCATCGCCCCGCCCAGCAGAATGACCCCGTGAGCCGCCCGCACGGCACGCGAAGAGGCGTGCTGCGCAAACCAGCGATGGAATTTCTCCTCCATGGTCTCGATGTTCGTCAACTCCAGAAAGTCCCACCTCCCGAAGTCTCCAAGCCGGTTGACGCCGGGAATCCATGACGTTCGCATTGTCTCCGCCTTGATCTTTGCATCGTCCTCGCGCTTGCCCTTGATTTCGACCACCAGATTCAGCGGCTCGTCTGCACCATCGTCAACGCGCACGATGAAGTCAGGAAGGTAACGTCTTGGCATCTCGCCCATTCGGTACGGCACGGCGAAGCCCATGCCTTCGTTCTTTACGTAGGCCATTACGCGAGGGTGCGATTCAGCTATACGACAAAATTCCCTCTCCCATTCACTGTCGCAAACCGCCCAGTTGACGTGGCACAGCGCAGGATTCGTGGGCCACCGCGTCTTCCGTGATGTCCGAAAATCCACCTCGGCAGTCGATCCCCGTGGATTGTAAGGATCCAATACTGCGCGGATACGGCGCTTGCCTTCAGACCCGGCGATAGCAGCGTGGATGAGCGTGCAAGCATTGTCGACAAGCCCTGAATCAATCAGTTGCTCCGGATTTGTTCCGCCTTCGCAAACCAGGTAACCGCCATCGAGCCATTCCCTGGCGATTCGCAGAAGGTCGCCCATCAGGTGCAGTCTGGGGACACCGTCAGCGCCCAGAAAGGGCTCATGCATCATCAGGCATTTTGCGAGACGAAACGCTACCGTCGCCGGGCGGACGGCCGTCAGTGTATTGGGATTGGGCGTAAGGATGACGCCTTCGCCGAGGATGCCCTCGTTGTGCGTGCGGGTGGGGCCCACCTTCTTGGGGGTCAACGTCAGCCGGTGATCGCTGTTGAACTTCGCAGTCAACCGGTCCTCGGGCAGTTCGTAGGCATATCCCTCCACGCGGGGAAACTCAATGGCACACTTGTCGCGGTCGGGCCGCACCGCATGCACATGGACGGTTCGATTCGGCTTGGGCGGCTTCACTACGATGGGTTCGGCGGCGAAATCAAAGGGAATGCCAAGCACATCGGCATACTCCACATCGAACAGCCCATCGTCGTTGAGTTCATATGACTGTCGGCGCAGCGCCCTGCCGACAACCTGCTCGCACAGCAGCTGTGTGCCGAAGGCGCGCACGCCGAGAACGTGGGTCACTGTATTTGCGTCCCAGCCTTCGGAGAGCATCGCCACGGACACCACGCAGCGAATGGACGCGCCCAAACGTTCAGACTTGCCCACCGTGTTCATCACTTCGCGCAGCAGATCGGCGTCGGTCAGATTCTCTCCCGCAGAAGCGTCTCGAGTTCGCTCGACCAGTTCGCGGCGAAAACGCGCGATTTCGTCCTGGTGCGCCGCGCGGAAATTTTTGTCCAACGCGTCGCCGGACTCCAACTGCTCGCTGTTGATGAGAAGCGTGCGCGGCCGCTCGAGCCGATTGCCAGATTCGTCGTAATTGCTGAACAGCGGAAATCCCAGATGCTCCGCAAGTCCATTGCCCTTTTTCCCAGTTCGCTCGAAGCCGGCGATGAACTTGTAGACCAACTCGGATGCAACCATGTTGCTGCACACAACAATGAACACTGGCGGAACCTCGATCTCCGCATCCCGCCACGCCTTGAATGTCGCTGCGTAGTGACCGTAAAGGGCTTGCATCGCACCCTTGAGATCCGCCGGCAAGTTGAGCGGATTCTTCAGTGCGGCCTTGGGGCTTCGCTTCTTGGGCATGCTGGAACCGATGTGACGCCACAATTCCCGGTAGCGAGGCACTTCGTCGCTCGCCACGTTGTCTGCAACCGGCACCCTGGGCAATTTGACGATGCCGCATTCAATGGCGTCGAGCAGCGAGAAATCGCTCATCGTCCAAGGGAACAGCGTGCCTTCGCGATACCCGGAACCGTTCAGGAAGAATGGTGTCGCGGAGAGGTCGAAAACGGATCGAACGCCGACCACACGCTGCAAGGTCTCGATACCGGAAATCCACAGCCGCGCGGCTTCGGCGTTCTTCTTCGCCTCTTCCCTTTCATCACCAGTCCGGGTGCCCTCCTCCGAATCGCCGGGCCTTTCCCGGTAGCAGTGATGCGCCTCGTCATTCAGCACGAGAATGTTCTTGACGCCCATCAATTCAGGGCAAACCCGCTGCAGCATCTGGCCTTCCGTCTCCACCGTCGAGATATCCGGCCCATGGCCCTTGAGCAAGGCCCGGTTGCCCGCGGCCAGCCGGGTGCGCTCCCGGTGCAGGAAGGCGTGGTAGTTGGTAATGACGATCCTTGCCCGCTCCAGGTCCGGCAGCATGCCATAGGGAACCAGCTCATGTTTCCTGTAGTAGCTGTCCGGGTCATTCGGTTGCAGGACGCGCAGGCGGTCTCGAATCGTGATGCCGGGCGTGACAACGAGGAAGCCACGGGTGAATCGGGGACTTGCCGCCTGGCGCACCGCATTCAGAGTCTGCCACGCAATAAGCATGGCCATTACCGTCGTCTTGCCCGCCCCAGTGGCGAGCTTGAGGGCGATGCGCAGCAGGTCCGGGTTCGCGCGCCGGTTGGCGCCGAGCAGGTGTTCGCGGATGCCCTTGTACGCCGCTGGCCCACGCCCGCTGACACACCCAGCGACCTCAGTGAGCCAAATGGCGGTCTCAACAGCCTCGATCTGGCAGAAGAACGGTCGCCGCCCCACGAACTCATGCTTGCGCCAGTGACGCAGCAAGTGCGCAGTCACCGCCGTCACCCCGCACTGATCCACCGACAATTGCCGCCATGCCTCCACATGGCGGCGTACTTCGTTGATGACCGGCATCGGATCGTATTCCTGCCCACTGCCGGACGCATGCTCTTCATCGAGCGTCAATTTCGCCTGACCGCTTTTCTTCGGCGCCGGTACAGGCGTCACGTACTCCGCACGCCTCCGACCAGAGATCGTTCGGCCCGTGGGTCTGCGGTCACCGTCCAGCTCCCAATGCTTTCCCGGTGGCCCATAGGGAGAATTCAGGATGGGGTTTGCAAAGAAATCCGTCATGTCGCCTAGGGTACCCAATCGGCTTTGTAGTCTGTGCTATACGCGGAGTACCGGCACAAAGCAAGGAACTCCCCGATATTCACCCCCCGGAATGACGGGCGAAACCAAGCCTGGACAGGGGCGCGTGCGGACAGCCCTTTCGAGCGTCGTGTGCTCGGCGCGGGGCCATGGACGGCCAGGAGCGCCGAGCGCCGATCCGAGCCCGCCAGGGATGGCGGGCTCGGTTTAGCTCGAAAGGGCTGTCCGTACGCGCCCCGCACTACCAGCGCCAGACGGGAAAATCTACAGCAACGGCACCGCCAGCAACGCCACGATATTGATGATCTTGATCAACGGATTGATCGCTGGCCCGGCGGTGTCCTTGTACGGGTCACCCACGGTGTCTCCCGTAACGGCCGCCTTGTGAGCCTCGGACCCCTTGCCCCCCAGGTTGCCGTCCTCGATGTACTTCTTGGCGTTGTCCCACGCCCCGCCACCCGTGGTCATGGAGATGGCCACGAACAGGCCGGTGACGATCGTTCCCAGAAGCAGCCCGCCCAACGCCTCCGGCCCCAGCAGAACCCCCACGACGATGGGCACCAGCACCGGCAGCAACGACGGCACCACCATCTCCTTGATGGCGGCGCGGGTCAGGAGATCCACCGCAGTGGAATAGTCCGGCCGCGTGGTCCCTTCCATGATCCCCGAAATTTCCCTGAACTGGCGGCGCACTTCCTCCACCACGGACCCGGCGGCGCGGCCCACTGCCTCCATGGCCAGCGCGCCGAACAGGAACGGCACCAGACCGCCGATGAAGAGCCCGACAATGACCCGATAGTCCGAAAGATCGAAGCGCAGATCGACCATGCCTGCCACTTCGAGACTGTGCGTGTAGTCTGCGAACAGCACCAGCGCGGCGAGTCCGGCAGAGCCGATGGCATAGCCCTTGGTGACCGCCTTGGTGGTGTTGCCCACGGAGTCCAGCGCATCGGTGACCTTGCGCACCTCGGAGGGCAGTTCCGCCATCTCGGCGATGCCGCCCGCGTTGTCGGTGATCGGGCCGAAGGCATCCAGCGCCACGATCATGCCGGTCATCGACAGCATGCTGGTGGCCGCGATGGCGATACCGTAAAGGCCCGCGAGTTCGAACGAGACCCAGATGGAAGCGCAGACCGCCAGCACCGGCAACGCCGTCGCCTTCATGGAAATGCCCAGGCCGGCAATGATATTGGTCGCGTGGCCGGTCGTGGACGCACCCGCCACAGTCTTGACCGGCTTGTAATCGGCGCCGGTGTAGTACTCGGTGATGGCCACCATCGCCGCCGTCAGGGCCAGGCCGATCAGTGCCGCAAAGTACAGGTTGGTGGAACCTGCGCCCATGAGCGAATTGGTGATCGGATAGAAGGCAATGGCGGCGAGGATGCCGGATACGATCACGCCCTTGTAAAGCGCGTTCATGATCTTGCCGCTGTGTGTGCTGACGAAGAAGGTGCCCAGAATGGACGCAATGATGGATGCCCCGCCCAGCGCGATCGGGTAGATGACCGCGTCGCCGCCAAGCTCCGCGGCGGTCAGCCCGCCCAGCAGCATGGTGGCGATTACGGTGACCGCGTAAGTCTCGAACAGGTCCGCGGCCATGCCCGCGCAGTCGCCGACGTTGTCGCCCACGTTGTCGGCGATGACCGCCGGGTTGCGCGGATCGTCCTCGGGGATGCCGGCCTCGACCTTGCCCACCAGGTCCGCGCCCACGTCCGCGCCCTTGGTGAAAATGCCGCCGCCCAGCCGGGCGAAAATCGAAATCAGCGAACCGCCGAAGGCCAGTCCCACGAGGGCCTTCAAGACGTCGTCCTCCGCCATGCCCATCGCTTCGAGCAGCGCGAAATAGCCGGCGACGCCCAGCAACCCCAGCCCCACGACCAGCAGGCCGGTGATGGCGCCCCCGCGGAACGCGATCCGCAGCGCCGGATTGAGCCCCTCGGTTGCGGCCTGGGCCGTGCGCACATTGGCCCGCACGGAAACGAACATGCCGATGTATCCGGCCAGCGCCGAGAAAACCGCGCCGATGGCAAAGCCCACTGCGGTACCCCAGTCCAGCGCGACGATCAGGATGACGAACAACACAACGCCCACGATGCCGATGGTGGCGTACTGACGGTTCATGTATGCCTTGGCACCTTCCTGAACGGCCGCGGCGATGGACTGCATGCGCTCGCTGCCGGACGACTGTCCGAGTATCCAGTTGACCGAGACAAGGCCATACAAAAGGGCCAGGACGGCCGCGCCCAGGGAAAACCACAGGGCCGTTTGCGGATTCATTCGCTATTCTCCAGACGGGGGGTTACAAAAAACGCGGCATTCTAACATGGCGAGGCCGCGCTGACGCCGGCTCGGCGAGCGGGTCCGCGAGTGGACAAGGTACCGCTACCCTGCCCCGCTCCCGACGGCTTGTTCGCGCCAGTTCTGCAGTCGCAGGCGCCGTTGTTCGGCGTCCAGCGTCGCCAGTGTTTCCATCTCCTCGTAGAAGGCCTCAAGGCCACGGCTTTCCAGCAATCGAAGCAGGCCCGGCACCCAGTACCGATAGGTCGACACCGATGCGATGTGGGCGTTGTTCAGGGGACGGGAGAACCAGGCGTCGTAGTTCGCTCGGCCGTCCCAGGAGGCCTTCAGAGCAGCGTATTCCGCGCGCAGTGTCTCGAACGCGGCCGCCTTGGCGCGGCGCTTTTCGCCGGCCGGGCCGGTTCCCGCGTAGATGGCGTGCAACCGCTCCCTCTGGCGGCTGATCAGCCCGGCGAACTGAGTCTGAATGAGGGCCTGCTGCCGGTAGGCGTCAAGGCTGTCGGCATCGCCCGTCTGCGTCAGCCAGCGTTGCGTACCGTATTCCGCGAGGGCCGTTGCAAAGGCCTCGTTCAGGTCGGTGTCGCCCTTGAGGTAGAACTTCTGGTGGGCCAGTTCGTGCAGGAGCAGTTCCACGATGCGGTAATCCGGTCCCCCGATCATGCTGCTGACCACCGGGTCGGCGAAGTAACCGAGCGTGGAGTAGGCGGTGGCCCCGCCGATCAGCACGTCCAGACCTTCCGCTTCAAGACGCGCCGCATACCGCCGCGCCGCCTCTTCGCTGAAGTATCCCCGGTAACTCACGCAACCGGCGAACGGGAAACACCAGGTCCTGGGATTGACGGAAAACTCCTCCGCCGCAACCACGTTCCAGACCGCGATATTGCGTGCCCGGCGGACGTTGCCGGCGGCCGGGCCGCCGTTGCCGTGCTCCGGCGCGGCATCGCTGGACGCTGCTCCGCCGGTGTTGCGGTCGAGGTCGACGTAGGTCGCATAGCTGCGGTTGTCGGGAAGGCCCAGTTCGTCGACCGCGAACCGCCGTGCTTCCAGCACCGTGCTCAATGCCTCCCGGGTTTGCGGGCTCGTTTGGGGATCCTCGAGAACAGTCTCGATGGGGACCCGCTTGCTCAATAGCGACAATTGGCCGGCGGCCGCCTGCCAGTAATACGGCAGGGAACAACCGCCGAGCAGCGCGGTCGACGCGATGCCGACAAGGATCGCGGCAAGCGCTTTGGCAGCTCGGGTCCCCATCCTGAGCGCTGAATCTGTCGTCATGTGATTGGTATCGATCACGACGCTCTACGTTATCATCAAACCATGAAAATCTACGAAGTGGGAGGCGCCGTCCGGGATGCGCTGCTGGACCTTCAGGTCCGCGAGCGAGACTGGGTCGTGGTCGGCGCCAGCCCCGTGGATATGCTTCGCCAGGGCTACAGGCAGGTGGGCAAGGATTTCCCGGTCTTCATCCATCCGGATAGCGGCGAGGAGTACGCCCTGGCACGAACCGAACGCAAGGTGGGACCGGGCTACCATGGGTTTGCGTTCGATACCTCCGGCTCGGTGACCCTGGAAGAGGACCTGGAGCGGCGCGACCTCACGATCAATGCCATGGCCCGGGACGGCACCGGCAAGGTGATCGACCCCTTCGGCGGACGGAAGGATCTTGAGCAGCGCCGCCTGCGGCACGTCTCCGAAGCATTTGCGGAAGATCCCCTGCGAATCCTGCGCGTGGCCCGCTTTGCTGCCCGGTTCGCGCGCCTCGGATTCAGCGTAGCGCAGCCGACCATGGCCCTGATGAAGCGGCTGGTCGAATCCGGCGAAGCAGCGGCGCTCAGGCCCGAACGCGTGTGGCGGGAGACCGAAAAAGCCCTCGCGGAACCCGACCCGGATGTTTACTTCAAGGTTCTGCGCGAGTGCAGCGCGCTGAAGGTGGTGTTTCCCGAGATCGATGCCCTCTACGGTGTCCCTCAGCCGGCAAAGTGGCATCCGGAGATCGATACCGGGGTCCACACCATGATGGCGCTGCGGACCAGCGCTACGCTGTCCGACAGCATTGCCGTGCGCTTCGCGGTGCTTACCCACGACCTGGGGAAGGCCACCACGCCCGGGTGGATGCTGCCGGCACACCGCGGACACGGGGAAAGGTCGGTCGGACTGCTTGAGGAATTTTGCGGGCGCCTGCCGGTGCCGCGTCGATTCCGGGAGTTGGCCGTCGCAGTCGCCCGTCACCACGGCATCGTGCACCGGGCCGCCGAACTCAGGCCGGCCACCATCTACAAGTTGATCGAAGCGGTGGACGGCTTGCGCAGGCCGCAGCGATTCGATGAGTTCCTCCTTGCCTGCGAAGCGGATGCGCGCGGCCGCCTGGGACTTGAGGAGCGTCCCTACCCCCAGGCGGAAATCCTGCGCGAAGCGCTCGAGGCTGCCCGCTCCGTGAGCACTGAAGACGCCGGCGGTCGGGTGAGCGGCCCCGCGCTGGGCATGCGGTTACGTCAGCTCAGAATCCAGGCGATACGCGACGCGGTCGACCGAAGCAGGGCTGGAATCTAGAAGCCCGTGGCAAGAGCCCCCATGCATTCGACCCTGGCAGCGGCGCCTGGCGGCCGAATCTGGTGGCGCCCGTTCGCCGAAACCGGAACGGCGACGATCGCCTACGTTGACCTGGGCCCCGGGCCGGACCGCGAGAACGCCGCCGCGGCCCGGCTCAGCACTTCGGACAAGGCGCGTTGGCGGCGATTCACCCATACCGGCTCGAGAAGAGAATTCGTGCTTTGCAGGGCCGCGCTGCGTGACATTCTCTGCGCCCGGCTCGATTGTGCCAACCGCGAGCTTTCATTCAACGAGAACGAGAACGGCAAGCCCCTCGCCCTCGTACGGGGCAAACCCGCGCCCGTCGGCTTCAACATCAGCCACAGCGGTCCGCATGGGCTGATCGCCGTCGTCCCAGAAGGCCGCGTCGGCATCGACGTGGAGGATCGTTCGATCCCCAGGGACATCGACGGCGCCGCCTCCCTCACATTCACCCCGGCCGAACAGGCCGAACTCGCTGCGGTGGACGGCGCCCGCAAGACGGAGTTCTTCTACAGGATATGGACCATGAAGGAGGCGCTGATCAAGGCACTTGGCGTCGGCTTCGGCCTGAACCCGTCCCGATTCGAGATTCCACTGGCGATGCGCTCCGGCGCCAGGCAGTGCGTTTTCCGGTTTCCCCACCTGTCCGGCGAACGCTGGCGGCTCGAAGACCTGGGTAATGCCGATTTCGCGGCTGCCATTGCCACCGAACCCGTCCAGCCCTAGCGCCGGGTCTCAAATCAGGATCAGGGCAGCGGTTACCTCTATCGCTCGACACCTTGCCGGATTCGGTCCCTTTGCCCATAATCACGCCTTGCCGAAGTTCACCAAAGGAGATAATTCAAAATGGCATCAACAAAAGACCGTCTCTCGCAGCTTGCCGACGAGCACCTGGGCCTTGGTCCCAATCCTGATTTCGATGCCGGATTGGCTGACGCCGGGGTGTCCTCGGTGGATGCGGTTGCGTTCTTCAAGGAGGTCAACGAAGCATTTGCCCTCTCGCTGCAAGCCGAAGAATGCCTGCAGTTTCGCACCCTGGGAACGCTTGAGGCATACATCGACGCCAACGCCGATTGAATGCTCCTCGTCGGTCAGGGTCAACCTGACCGATATTCCGTGACAGCCGGTGAACGGGACCCACTGCCTCCGTATGCGGAGGCAGCCGGGCGTTTGGCGCCGCGACGGGACCCACAGCGCCATCCCGGATAGTGTTGACAGGCCCGGGTTACCGCCGAAATCCGTTCCCTGTTCGAAGAACGGTACCAGTGGTGCACGGGCCTGATCTGCCATGACAACAGAAGCCGTTTGGGAGATACCCGAGCCGCTCTCCGTACGCGAAGTCCGCCTTGACGACCGCACCGTCACGACGGTGCGGCAACATGGCATTGCGTCAGGACCGCGGCTGGTTCTGAGCCACGGCAATGGTTTTGCGATCGATCTGTATTTCCCGTTCTGGTCATTGCTTGCAGACGACCACGAGTTGATCGTCTATGACATCAGAAACCATGGATGGAACCGCGTCGGTGAACTGAGTGATCACAATGTTCCCACGCTGATACGCGACCATAACCTCATTCTCGACGCGATCGATCGTGTCTACGGGAACAAACCCACCGTCGGTATCTTTCATTCCCTTTCTTCGATCGTCCCTCTTCTGTCGTCCGCCAATCTCTACTCGGCCCTGATTCTGTTCGATCCTCCCCTGTGCAGGCCGGGCGCCAGCCAGGTCGAGCTTCATGCCGCCGCCGAGAAAGGCGCGGCGCAGATCCGGCGGCGAGGGTACCGGTTCAATTCCAGAGAAGACTTTGCCGATTTTCTTCGCTATATACCGGCCTTCGCGCGGGTCGTTCCCGGCGTTCGCGAACTCGTGGCGCAGACAACCCTCCGGCAGTCGGCGGACGGGGAGGCGTATGAACTGCGCTGCCCGCGCGAATACGAAGCGCAGCTCATGGATTACACGAGGAGTTTCTTCCCCCTGGTCGATCTGGAGTCGCTATCCTGTCCGACCAAGATTGTCGGGGCCGATCCGACCCTTCCTTATTCCTACTTGCCTACCTTCGACCTGAGTAACGTCATGAAGGTGGACTATGATTTCATTCCCGAGGCGACGCACCTGCTCCAACTGGAAAGGCCGGAGGAATGCGCCGCGGCAGTACGTGAGTTTCTCAGCCATCTCGAACTGTACTGATGCTCTGTCCAACTGATAACGGCGCATCAGTCGGATAGAGCAGTAGCAATGATCCGACGAATTGGCCCATTATTTCCGCATTCTGATCCAGTGCCGCCGGCGTTCGAACGGATAGTCCGGCAGCGCAATCCGGCGACGGGACTCACCCGCGAAGAGCCCCGGGAAGGACAATGCGAGCCCTGCCTCGTAGGCGCCGGCGACGGCTTCGACAAATCCTCCACCCGAACCTGCGACCGAAGCCTCGTTGCCATCGGACGGCCGCCCGAGACTTGACAGGACCAACGGTACGGCAGCGCTGCCGGCCGCATTCGGCCACACCGACGCCAGCGTTGCTCCCGACGCCGCGTGCGGGCCGACCTCGACGGCCACATCGACACCCGACGCCGCGAGCGCCGCCACGCAGTTCTCGAGAGCTTCCGGCCCCGTAGCAGCCTGCCGCTGCAACTGCGCCGCGTCCGGGACATCACCGGGCGCGACCACGCGGCCCGACACGGCATCCACCAAAGTCAGTGACGGCGAGCCCATCGCGACGCCGTCCGGTAATGCGCCGGGATCGCCCGGGGCCGCAGCCAGCCGCAAGCCATCCTCGAGGCCCAGCACGCCTGCGGCCTGCGCGGCCGCAAGCGCTCCGACTCCATGACCGAGCGCCACTCCCGGTGAAACGCCGACACTGCTCCACAGCGCCGTGAGCGCGCATTCGAGCGCGTAGACCGCCGGACGCCGCCACTGCGGATCGTCCGGATCGCCTGCGGTGCCGGTACGACCGAACATCACGTCGAGCAGCGAAGCGTCGCGCACTTCGCCGATCACATCATCGCAGCAGTCGAGAACCGCCCGCACCACCGGCTCGCTTGCGTACAGCGCGGCAGCCAGGCCGGCCCATCCGCTCCCGTAGCCCGAGTAGACGAATGCGACCTTTTTCGGCGTCCCCGATTGCGATCGCCCGTTCGCGTCCACGAGCGCCCGCAGACGCTCGCGCAGCGACTCACCGTCCGTAAACACGACAGCGGCGCGATGGTCGAAGTGGCTTCGCCCGATACCGGCGGTCCACGCCATGTCGGAAAGCACGGGCCCCGACGCCGCACCGTCGGACTCAAGCACCGATTCGCGCTCGTCAAGCCATTCGAGATACCGCTGCGCGAGTTTCCGAAGCGATGCGTCGGACTTGGCGGAGAGCGGTAGCAGTCGCGTTGCATGCCCGGTAAGCTCATCGTCTGCTTCCGGCAACGCCTTGACGGCGTCCGGGGGCAAAACCGCGACCGGGTGCGGGGCGCCTTCCGGACCCGTTGACGCATTGTTCGGACTGCCGTAGCCCTCCACAACGACATGCGCGTTCGTGCCCGAAATTCCGAAGGCGCTGACTCCTGCCCGCAGCGGACGGCCCGGCGCGCCCGGCCAATCCGTCGCCTCGGACACCACGCGCACCGGTAGCCGGTCCCATTCCAGGTGCGGGCTCGGGTCCTCGAAATGCAGGTGCTTCGGGATCAGCCCGTGGCGCATGGCCAGGACAACCTTGATCAGCGCGGCGACCCCAGCAGCGGATTCCAGGTGTCCGATATTGGTCTTGACCGAGCCGATCAGCAGCGGACGGTCCCCGGCGCGGCCCCTACCGTAAACCGCCGCCGCGGCCTGCACCTCTATCGGGTCTCCCAGCTCCGACCCCGCCCCGTGCGCTTCAAGGTAATCCACGTCCGACGGCTCGACGCCCGCCTGCGACAGCGCCTCTTCGATCACCCGCTCCTGCGCCGGGCCGTTCGGTACCGTCGGCCCTGCAGTCGCGCCATTCTGGTTCACTGCCGCGCCCCGGATCACCGCCCAGATACGATCGCCATCGGCCTCGGCATCCGCCAGGCGTTTCAGGACCACCATCCCGCAGCCCTCGCTCCGTACAAAACCGTCCGCCGCGGCGTCGAAGGTCTTGCAGCGCCCCTGCTTCGACAACATCCCGAGCGCCACCATCTCCCTTGTCAGCCCCGGCGAGAGGATCGCGTTTACGCCGCCGACCAGGGCCAGGTCCACCTCTCCGTCCCGCAAGCCCGCCATCGCCTGTTGCACCGTGACCAGAGACGCGGCGCAGTTGAGCAGCACCGGCATCGCAGGCCCCGTGAGTCCCAGCTTGTACGCGATCCCGCCGACTGCCATGCTGCCGGCGGTGCCGAGATAGTTGAGGCTCTCCCCGCCCGCCATCATCATCAGATCGCGGTATTCGCTGGTCGCCAGGCCTGCGTAGACCCCTGTGCGGCTGCCTTTCAGACTTTCGGGATCGATGCCGGCGTCTTCCAGTGCCCGCCAGGTCGTCTCCAGGAGCATCCGCTGCTGCGGATCCATCATGCGCGCACCGATCGGTGTCATACCGAAGAATCGCGCATCGAAGCGATCAATGTCATCGACGAACCCGCCACGCTCCCAGTTGCCGTCCGCGACCGCGGGATCGCCTGCAACGCCCGTCCAGGATCCGTTGTCCTGCCGTCCGTTCGTTACCGCGTCGTGGCCGGCCTCAAGCCTGCGCCAGAAGGTCGCGATGTCCGGCGCGCCCGGAAAACGGCATGCCATGCCGATGATTGCAATTCCGTCGTTCCCGCTTTCGAAGTCCGGCTGCGCGCTCGGCCCGGCGGCAGGCTCGGGCACCACCTCGGGGACCGCATCTGCCTCGGGGGCCGCCTCCGTAGCTGGCGCCGGCGCAGGCTCGCCGAGCACGTCCACGAGATGACAGGCGAGGTCGGCGATGGTCGGGAAGTCGAACACGAGCGTATTCGGCGCCACGTATGCATCGGAAAAGGCCCGGTTCAGGCGGTTGCGCAGCTCGACCGCCATCAGGGAATCCATCCCGAGGTCGAAAAACCCGACCCCGGACGCCGGCGCCGAGGGCAACCTCAGAACGGCCTGAACTTCTCCCTGCAGGAAGGAGACGAGCAGGTCCTCGCGCCCGGCCGCCGGTGTCGAGGCAAACAGTTCAAGCAGGTCTTCGGACAAGGACGAATCATCGTCGTCCGCGTCGACCGCGAGCAGGTCCTCGAGCAGGGACGGTCGACCGTCGAGAGTCTCACCGAATACCGGCCAGTCCACGACCGCCATCGCAATGCCCGTTGCATCCTGGTGCAGCAGGCGCTCCAACGCCTTGAAACCCTGCTCCGGCGTAAACCAGCCGGTGCCGGATGCCTCGCGCCGCTCGGCGATCCGTTCCCGCTGCTCCTCCGCCTCGCCGAGCCCGGACCACGCTCCCCAGGCGATGGCCTGTGCGGGGAGACCCAGCGCGCGCCGGTGGGCGGCGAGCTGATCGAGAAAGGCGTTGGCCGCCGCGTGGTTGGCCTGACCCGGATTGCCCAGAACACCGGCGACGCTCGAGAACAGGACGAACATGTCGAGATCGCGTTCCGCCGTCGCCCGGTGCAGGTGCCAGGCTCCGAGCATCTTCGGCCACAGCACGGTCTCGAAGCTCTCCCAGCTCTGGTTGCCGAGGGCAGCGTCCGCCAGCACGCCGACGCTGTGGATCACGCCGGCAAGCGGCGGCAGGGTCCCGTCCATCCGCTCGAGCATCGCATCGAGCGCAGCCGTATCCGTCACGTCCGCAATCTCGACCTCGATGCTGAATCCGCGGGCGCGCAACGCCCCGATCGCTCTCTCCGCCGCCGCGTCGGGCGCCCTGCGACCGTTCAGCACGACAGTCCCCGCGCCGCGCTCGGCAAGCCATTCGGCAAGCGCGCAGCCGATGCCGCCCATGCCGCCCGTCACGAGGTAGGTTCCGTCCTGCCGCAGCCGGCCCGCCCGGAGGGCAGGCGTGGTCAGCACGATCTTGCCGATGTGCCGCGCCGCGCGCATGAAGCCCATCGCAGCGCTCGTCTCGGCGAACGGCCACCGGGTGTGCATGAGCGGCGCGAGCTCTCCCGTTGCGATGCGCGCCAGCACCTGTTTCAGGGCCGCACCCGGCCGCGCCGGGTCCTGCACCTTGAGGTTGTAGAGATCGAGGATCGAATAGGCGACGTCCGGGCGCGCCGCTGCCATCTCGTCCTCTGTCAGGATGTCGCGCCTGGCGAGTTCCACGAAACGGCCGTCCTGCGCGAGACAGGCGAGACTCGCGTCGATAAAGCCCTCGCCCGTCAGACTGTTGAGCACCACGTTGACGCCAGCGCCTTCCGTCACGTCGAGGATCTGCTGACCGAACGCAGTCGTGCGGCTGTCGAATACATGCTCGACGCCAACGGAGCGGAGATACGCCTGCTTGCGCGCGCTCGCCGTGGCGAACACTTCCGCGCCGGCCGCCTGGGCGAGCTGGATGGCCGCGAGCCCGACGCCGCCGGCGCCTGCGTGAATCAGCACGCGATCCCCGGCCTTGAGCCCGGCAAGCTCGAAGGACAGCACGCATGTCACGAATACCGACGGGATCGTGGCGAGCGCCGTGGCCGACACGCCCGCGGGTGCGATCGCGACCAGTTCCTCGTGCGTCACCACCTCGGGCCCGAACGTACCGAACGCGAAGCCCGCCACGCGGTCGCCGGCCGAAACGGCAGTTACGTCCGAACCGATCTCGACGATCCGGCCACAGAACTCCTCGCCGAGCGACCCCTCCTCCTCGACCAGCCCCATGGCCCGGAACACGTCCAGGAAGTTGAGCCCGCAGGCTTCGACCTCGGCGCGCACCTCGTTGGGATCGAGCGCCCGCGGCTCCACCGGCTGGACCCGCAGCGTCTCGATCGCTCCGCCGTCGTCCGGTGCCAGCATCCAGCTCGCGTCCTCCGGCAGCGCAAGACGCGGGGCGCCTGAGTCCGTCCGAACCAGCCGGGCCGTCTGGCGACGATCCCGGCGATGCGCGATGTGGCTTTCCGAATCCGGGAACAGCAGTTCATTCGCAAGGACAGCCTGCGGCTCGGCTGCCTCGGGGTCGAGATCGAGCATTCGCGCCTGCAGTTGGGGCGCCTCCCGCGTCACCACCTTGCCCAGGCCCCAAAGGGGGGCACCCGCCAGTTGCCCGGTCCGCTCGCGTTCGAGCACCTGCGCACCCCTGGAGACGAACCAAAGGCCCTTCTCGGGCACGGCATCGGCGTCCACGATGCCCTGTACGAGCGCGAGCGCGCTCGCCGTCGCCCGTTTCGCATCCGCCGCCATCTCTGCGGTCGTCGCGTCGGCGCCGTGGCCGTCCTGCGCGACGAGATGCACGACGCCTGCGAAAGGCACATCAGGCGGCAGGTCTTCCACGAGCGATCGCCAGGACTGGCGTTGCTCCATGTCGACCGATGCAGCGACGACGCCCGCGCCGCTCTCCGCCGCCGCCTCCGCGTCTTCCGGGCCATCACCCGCGCCGTCCGGACCGCCCACTGTCCCCTCCGGCCCCGTGCCGACGAGCACAACCCGCTGATTCTTCGCCGCAAGTTCCGCCGCAAGTTCCGCCGCCATGCCGCCCCGGTCGGCGGCCAGAATCCACGCACCCGCCGGCAGGTCGATCTTCGCCGGACCCTGCGCCACGATGACGCCGCGATCCGGCAGACCGGCCGCTTCCGACTGGTCCACTCCAAGAACTTCAGATTCCGCGAAGCCGCTGTCGGCGAGCGCCCGATTCCAGACGTCGGGCCCGGCGAGGGCGTGGTTCGGCCGGTAGCGATCCGCGAAACGCCACCACCCGTCGAGCTGACCGAAGATCAGGTCCATCCAGCCCCTGCCGCGCTGGTTCTCGAGCGCCACGAGCAGCCCCGATGGCGCGAGCAACTCCCGGCAGTGGGCGAGCGTCTCGTCCAGATGGCGCGTGGCGTGCAACACGTTGGCCGCGATGATGAGATCGTAACCGTGGGGTTCGAAACCCTGGTCCATCGGGTCCTTCTCGATGTCGAGCACCCGGTAGTCGATGGAAGCGCCGCCTGTGCTGAAGCGCGCTTCAGCCTCCGCGAAGAAGCCCGCGGAAATGTCCGTGTACATGAGGTCGAACCGGCCGGGCGGCAGCAAGGGCAGGATGTATTCGGTCGCGGAGCCGATTCCGGCACCCACCTCGAGCACGCGCAACTGCCGCCCGTCGGGCAATTCGTCCACGAGCGTGCGAACCACCTCGCCAATCATCCGGTTTGCCGCCCGCCAGACCGGCGCGAGCCGATAAAGATCGCCGGCTGACGGCTGCGCATCGCCGAACAGCAACGACAGCGGGTCCTCGTTGCCGCGGAGCACCCTGGGCAGGGCTCCGGCACAGCGCCGGAACAGCCCGATCTCGTTCACCGCATGCGGAAAACGCTCCGTCACCTCCGTCAGAAAGGCCTCGGAATCGTGCGGCATTCGGTCCGGCAACGGATCGTCGGCTCCGACCGATACCACGAATCCCTCATTCTTCGCCTGCAAGACGCCTGAACGAGCCAGGATCTCGAGCATTCGGCGCACCAGGTTCGCATGCTCGGGCAAGACATCAAGGCGCTCGCACAGCTCTTCCGGGTCCACGACCGCGCCTGCGCTGCGCTCCCACCCCAGCGTTTCGAGCGCCGAGAGCGCAAAGCACCACGACACGCGCTCCATCTCGCCCTGCAGGTCGATCTCGTCGGCGACCTCGACACCCTCATCGGCCAGGTAGCTGGAAAACAATTTCGAGCGGGAAGCCGCAGTCGACGGACTCGGCAGGAAGTCCGCCGGCGGCATGCCGGGCGGCAGGGCGCAGTCGCGCCAGATGACTTCGTAGAGCAGTTCGTCGATGCCTTCCACGGCGGCGAGCAGCGCGCTGCGCGTCGCCCGCTTCACCGTGTACCCGATAAGCGTGCCGACCGGGGCGCCGCTCAAGTCGTGCAGAGCAATGTCGGCGCTGATCACCTCCCGCGAATCGGCGCCGGCGCCATCCGCTTCCCCTCTCGTGCGCACGTGGCAGAGCAGTCCGTCCGGCAAGCGGTCCGGCAACGCGAGCCGCTCCCAGCCGAAGGGCAGATACGTCACCGGCTCGTCGGCTCCGTCCTGCCCGCGCGCCGCCGCCATGACCTGGAAGCAGCCGTCGAGCATCAGTGGATGGAAATCCAGCCCGCCGCGGTCGACGGCATCGGGCAGGGATATCTCGCCCAACGCTTCGCCCGGCCGCGACCAGAGCTTGCTTAACGTGCGGAACGACGGGCCGAGATCGATCCCGACGTCGGCCTTGCTGCGGTAGTAGGCCTGAAGCTCAACCGCGGCCATATCGGCCGTGAGCCGTGCCGGATCGAGCGCCACGCCGGCGGTCGGCGAATCCGAATCGGCGTCCGTCGAGACCCGACCCTCCGCGTGCAGCGTCCAGTCTGCATCGTCCGCGCCGCGGCTCAGGATCCGGACGCGGCGCGATGCGTCCTCATCCGGGTCGTCGAGCAGCACCTGCAGGCGACGGCCTTCTTCTTCGGTTCCATCTGCGTCACTCATTTGCGGGAAGACAAGCGCGGTCCGCATCTGGAAGTCCTCGACAACCACCGCGCCGGGATTGTCGGCCGTGCAGGCCGATGCCGCCATGGCGCCGTAGAGCGCGCCGGGCGCGACGAGCCGGTTGAACACGCGGTGATCGCCGAGCCATGCGGGATCGGAGGGGAACAGCTCGGTGTCGAAACTGATCTCGCCGCTTGCGGAATCGTGCCGCACACCCAGCAATGGGTGCCCGGTGCCCGGCCGTCGCCGCCTGGGCGCGTCGACCCAGTAGCGCTCGCGCTGGAAGGGATAGCCGGGCAGAGCGATACGGCGGCGTTCTTCGCCGGCGAACAGCCCGTCGAAGCGTAGCGGCAATCCCGCCTCGTAAGCTCCCGCGACGGCCTCCACGAACCCGCCTCCGGACCCCGGCGCCGGCGGGTCTTCACCGGTCGCGGGCCGTATGAGGCTCGAAACCACGGCAGGCTCCGCAACCGCTCCCGCGTCCGGCCACGCAAGCGTGGTCATCGGCCCGAGCACCGCGTGCGGTCCGATTTCCACAACCGCGTCCACGCCGAGCCCGGCCAGGGTTTCGACGCAAGCCCGGTAAGCCACCGGCGCGCGCATCTGCCGGCGCCAGTACGCCGCATCCAGCGCCTCGCCCGAACCCACCGTCCGGCCGCTGAGATTGCTGACAAAGGCGAGCGACGGCGGCGCAAAGGAAATCTGCGTGAGGGCGGCCTCCAGGTCGTCCAGCGCGGGCTCGATCATCGCGCTGTGGTAAGCGGGACTCTTGCGCAGCCGCGCGACCCGCACACCGGCTGCCTCCAGACGCTCGAGAATCGCGTCGATCTCATTCGCCGGGCCGCTGATGGCCTGATGCGCCCCGTTGTCGGCGGCGATGCAGACGCCGACGCCCTGCGAGGCCGCATTGTGCTCGTCCAGCGCCTCCGCGACGCGCGATGCCGGTGCAAACACTGCCGCCATCGCCCCGTCGCCCGGCAGGGCACCGACCAGCGAACCGCGCAACGCCGCAACGCGCAAGCCGTCCTCCAGACTGAACACGCCCGCGGTATGCGCCGCCGCGATCTCGCCCAGGCTGTGCCCGAGCACCACGTCCGGCCGGATGCCGAGGCTCGACCACAGCGCTGCAAGGGCGCATTCGAGCGCGTAGATCGCCGGCTGCTTCCATTGCGGATCGTCCAGGTCACCCGCGGCGCCGGGGCGGCCGAACATCACGTCGAGCAGCGATGCGCCGTGCTCTTTCGCAAGCACTTCGTCGCAATGGTCAAGTACCGCCCGCATCACCGGCTCGCTTTCGTACAGCGCCGCGCCCATGCCCGGCCACTGACTGGCCTGTCCGGTGTAGACGAACGCCACGGTCGAAGCCTTGCGCGATGCCGGTCCTTCGTTTGTCTCGGTAATCGCCCGCAAACCCGCACGCAGCGACTCCGCGTCGTCGAACACCACCCCCGACCGGTAGCCGAAATGGCTCCGGCCGATGCCGGCCGACCAGGCCATGTCGGAAAGCAGTGGATCGGACGCAGCGCCATCAGCCGCAAGCGCCTTTCCTTGTTCGTCGAGCCATTCGATGTATCGTGCCGCCACGCCGCGAATTGCCGCGTCCGTCTTTCCTGAGAGCGGCAGCAGGCGCTTTGCACGCCGGGCAAGCCCGCCCTTCGACTGCGGCGCAACGGACACCGGCAACGAAACGGGGATCGGCCGCGGAGCGCCGGCGATCCAGTCTCCCCCATTTGCGCGGGGCGAGGCGCCGCCCGGCGAGGCGTATCCCTCAAGCACCACATGGGCGTTCGTACCCGACCATCCGAACCCGCTCACACCGGCCAGCGGCCGGCGGCCCGCATTGTCAGGCCATGGCGTCGGGGCGGACGTCACCTGCAACGGCAACCGCTTCCAGTCCATCGCCGGATTCGGATTTCGGAAGTGCAGGTGCCTGGGGATGAGTCCCTTATTCATCGCCAGCACGGTCTTGATCAATCCCGCGGACCCTGCGGCCGATTCCAGGTGGCCGATGTTGGTCTTGACCGAGCCGATGAGCAGCGGCCGGCCCTCGTCCCGCCCGCGCCCGTAGACTGCCGCTGCCGCGTTGATCTCAATCGGGTCGCCCACCTCCGTCCCGGTCCCGTGCGCCTCCAGGTAGTCGATATCCGACGGCTGGACCCCCGCTCTCTCCAGCGCCGCGGCGATCACTCGTTCCTGCGCCGGTCCGCTCGGAACCGTCAATCCCTGGCTCGTCCCATCCTGGTTCAGTGCCGTGCCGCGGATCACACCCCAGATGCGATCGCCGTCGGCCTCGGCATCGGCAAGCCGCTTCAGAACCAGGATGCCGCAGCCCTCGCCCCTGACGTATCCGTTGGCGGACGCGTCAAACGCCTTGCACTGACCGTCCGGCGCCAGCATCCCTGCATTGGCGCGAAACTCCAGAAGCCGGCCGGAGAGAATGGCATTCACCCCTCCCGCAAGCGCGAGATCGGCATCACCTCGCTGCAGGCCCGTGACCGCCTGGTGGGTCGCAACCAGCGATGACGAGCAGGCCGTGTCCACCGCCATGGCCGGCCCTCCGAGTCCCAGAGCGTAGGCGACCCGGCCGATCGCCGTGTTGAGGGACGTGCCGGTGACCGCGTACAGGCTGGCGGCGGGTTCGGCAGGCCCCCCATTATCGCTGGCTTCCAGGATCAGCCCGCGGTAGTCGTTGTTGCTGATACCCGCATAGACGCCGGTCAGGCTGCCCTTGAGCTGATCGGGAGCGATGCCCGCGTCTTCGAGCGCGCGCCAGCTTGTCTCCAGAATCAGGCGTTGCTGCGGGTCCAGCAATTGTGCTTCCACCGGCGAAATACGGAAAAAGGCGGCATCGAACCGGTCAAGGACGTCGAGGTCGAGATAGGCGCCGAAGCGGCAGGCTTCGATCTGTCCCGCGTCTTCGGGAAACAGGGCGCCCACGCGGCCGATGCCGGACCCCGGAACGCCCTCCTGCACGGCGTTTCCGCCGGATTCCAGCAACCGCCAGAAGGCGGCAAGATCGTCCGCCCCGGGATACCGGCACGCCATGCCGATGATCGCTATGCGCGGCGAGCCGATCATGTTTTCCCGCCACCGGATGGAGCTGCCACGCGTACTGTCACGATATCCGTCCCACGATATTGCTGATGATGAACGGAGGACGCGAGTCGGCGCAACAGCCGAAGCGATACTTCATGCTCGGCGGGCAACGCTCCCGGCTCATCCGGCAGCAGGGCAAGACGGTCCTGGATATTGTCCTCCCGTGATGCCACGACAAACTCGAGAACCGCCCCGCTGCCTTCCCTGTACGCCACCAGGCGCAAGCGGCGTTGTTCTTCACTTTCCTGTGCGGCGAGCGTCAGGAGCGTCTCCTCGCAGGCGGCGTCCAGACGATCCGCCATCGCCGTATCCCAGCCGGTTCGAGCCGCAAAGGCGCCGAGAAACTCCCTTATTGCCGGCAGGACCGACAGGTCGAACGGCACCTCCAACCGGCTCCGGCGCGGTTTCGTCATCTCCACGAAGAGCGTCATCAGGATGACAGCGATCCCGCCGGCCGTAACCCCGTTGCGCAACAGGCCGCCCGCAAATTGCGAGACCTGCTCGAAAAACACCATGTCGGTCTGAAACCCCACGCCGATCCAGAACGCGATCCCGACGATCAGGCCGTTCCGGTAGTCGATGCCGTCCTGTGTGACCATCTTTATCCCGATGACAAAGAGCATCGCCAGCAACACGGCGAGATAGGCCGCGAACACGGGGCCCGGTATCGCCAGCACCACGGCGAGGACCTTGGGCAGGAACGCGATCGCAATGAAAACCGCCCCGGTCGCGATGCCGACGTTGCGGGCACCCACCCCGGTGAGCTCCGTCACCGACGTGCCCACCGTCGAAGCCGTGTTCGGCGTCGTGCCCGCGAGGCCGGCGACCATGTTGCCGACCCCGTCCACGGCGATCGCTCCCTGCACCGCCCGCAAGTCCACCGCGCGCGGCCGGCGCCACGAAACGCGCTGGATGGCGACGGCGCCGCTGATCGTGCGTATGGAGGCGATCGCGGCGACCAGCAGAAAAGCCGGAAGAAGCGCCCAGAAGGACGGTCCAAACTCGAGATCGAATCCCGGCCACTGACCTGCCGGAACGCCGACCCAGGGTGCTTCGCCGATCTGGCGAATGTCGTACAGGCCGAACCAGGCGGCGACGGCGGAGCCTACGACGACACCGATGACCGGTGCCCAGAGGCGCAACGCGCCGGACGTCGTCAGCGCGATACCGACGATGACCAGTATCACCGCCAGCGCGCTCAGCGGCGCTGCCGGCGTGGGACTGCTGTCCGGTACGGCCGTCAGCAGGTCGAAGGCGGCCGGCATGACGGTGACCGGTATCAGCATGACGACCGTTCCCGAGACGGTCGGCGTGAGCACGCGCTGGAACAGCGAAAGCCGCGCGGACAGCAGGAGCGGCACGAAGGCCGAGACGAAAACCAGGGTGGCCAGAAGCGCGGGGCCGCCGGCCTCGACGGCAGTTATGCATACCGCGATGAATGCGCCCGAGGCTCCCATCACGATCACATGTCCCGTGCCGATCCACCGGGCCCGGACCGCTTGCAGCATCGTCGTGGCGCCGCAAATCGCCACGGTGGCGAATACCGCCCACGACAGGTAGGCATCGCTCGCGCCGGACGCCCGCATCACGATCGTCGGCACCAATATGATGGCGGCGAGGCTGAGCACGGCGATCTGAACGCCAAGGCCGAGAGCGAGCGCCAGCGGTACGCTCTCGTCCGGCTCGTAGCGGAGGCCACTGCGGCCGCGCGTATCAGAATTCATCGCGCACCCGGCCCCTTCCGGAGGTTGTCGACCTGACCCGCATCCGCTGTACCCGCGGCGAAATCCCCAGCCCGCCACTCCGCGGATTGTGTGTCGCAGCGCGGCCCCTGAGTTCCGCCTCCGCACGGCGCCGGTCAGCGCCGCCGAGTTGTTCGAGCCATTGCAGTCCTGCGGCCGTGAGCGTCGCCACCGCAGTACCACCCTTGTACAGCAGACGATGACTGTGAATGCTCGCCACACGTCCGCCGGGTGTGAGAATGCCCTCCAGGTTCAGCGGGTCGGCCGCCGAAATCACGACCCATTCGTCGGTTCGAGCCTCCCGCCGGCAGCGGCGCAGCAGTTCCACGGCGCTTGAGAGCGCAAACTGTTCACCGCCCAGGGCGCCGACGAACCGCCCGCCGCGAATCTCCCCGCGCGCCTCAAGCCGTCTGAATACACCCAGCAGATCGCGCCAACCCGGCAGGTTGCCCTCCCGCTGCAGGACGCTGCGGCAGACGACGCCATAGCGGCGCAGCACGGCGCGTGCAGCATGCTCGACCGCTTCCGGGCGCGCCCCGGCGGAACCATCTGCGGGCGCCCTCTCCAACAGCACCCAGCGGCCCGCGGCATCGAAACTCGGTCCCCGCCGGCTCCGGCGGCCGTGAAAGCCCCTGCGGCGGCTCGGCGGCGTGATGAGGACCCGCAGGCCGTGAAAGGCATCGGCGGTGACCTGACCTCCGGCCACCAGTTCGGCCAGCGCTTCCTCGGTCTGAACGCGCAGCAGCCCGCTGGCCTGAACGAGATCGTGGAAGAACAGCGCGCCCCGGTCCGCCAGCAGATCGCGAATCCGCGACGCTCCGGCGGAAAGCGGAATGTCCCCGGCCGATCCGTTTGCGGGCGCCGCCAGCCTTCTCCATGGCGCGGTCGCCGCGCGCGGCAGTATGACGATCGGCGAATTCGCCACGGTGCCCCGGCCCCGCCGCACGGCGCCTTCGTGTGCCTGGTCACGTTGCAGGCGCAGCGCCGGTCGATACCAGATGATGCGCCCGGATACCGCCAGTTCGTCCATGAGTAGGGGGCTGTAGTCCTGCAGCCGCACCGGGAGGATCTCCCGCTCCCAGGCCGCGGCGGGAAGGGCCAGTCCCTGCAATTCGTCGATGACCGCCGCCAGCGCCTCGCTGCCCTGACGCCGCTCCCTGCCCAGGCCCTGCCAATGGAACAGGAATCGCTGATAGTCGGCGATGGTGACGGGCTCAATCTCGCTGCGAAGGCGCTTGAGCGTGTAGCGGTGGATTCGGGACAGAAGCCGCCGGTCGCACCATTCTTCCTGGCCATCGTCCGTTTCCTGGCCGTCGTCCTGTGCCCGTGACTCCCCATCGCGCGGCACCCGTACCCTTCTTCCGGCAGACGCCAGGGAATACTTCGCGCTGGGTATCTGCGTTGGCGTGGCACGCTCGGTAAAGCGACCGCGCATGGCGAACCCTTCCGCCTCCAGCGCCACCAGCGCCGCCGCCACGTCCCGCCCAGACAGCCCCAGCGGCCGGCCCAGTTCGGCGGCGGTGACCGGGCCCAGGCCTTCCATGCGGCTGCGGATGAGTTCGCGCAATGCCGCCTCGGGAGTTTCGATGTCGCCGTCGAGCGCGTGGATTGCCGGTTCGGTTCGTCCGCCGGGAACCGCCAGGTCCAATTCCCCCACACGCTCGGCGCTGACCCAGACCGAGGCGCCGCCGGGCATTGTGTATGTGCTCGCCCGCCCATCGGCAACCAACCCGTCGAACATGGAGCGTTCGCGCTCGCCGGCCTCCTCCGGGAACATGGGACGCTCCGGCCCGCCAGCCTCCTCCGGCGCCATGAAGCCGAGTACCACCAGGGCGTCATGCAATTCATCCTCGTCCCGCGAGTCCGGCCAGGCTTCCGAACGCACCCGCTCGATCGCCTCCGGATCGAGCCGGCCCAGGTCCGCGGCCTGCTCCACTGTAAGGTGGCGGCGCGCCTGAATCGCCAGGGTGCGCCGCTCCTCGGCCGGCGCATCGTCAAGGAAGGCATACGGTTTGGCGCTCAGGACCTCCTGGGCCAGGGGCGACGGGCTGGTCAGTTCACAGCACGCCACCTCCACTTCACCGGCTTCGATGCGGCCCAGCAACCCGGCTAGCCCATCGATGTCCATGACGCCGCGCAGGCAGTCCTCCAGGGTCTGCGAAACCAGCGGATGGTCTGGAATCTCCCGCTCGCCCGCGAGATTCTCCGCGCAGGCAAGCTGATCGGGAAACACCGTGGCAAGCAGGTCTTCGGCGTCCGCCCGCTGAAAGAAGGCCGGCGCCCGTTTGCCGTTGCGGAAGCGCTGCACTGCCAGCGCGACGCTGGCATTCCAGCGCCAGCGGCCCGGGAAGATGGGTGCGTCGAGTACGGCCTGGGTGAGGACGTCCGCAACCGTGGCCCTCGCCAGGTAGCGGCTCACTTCGTCCAGGGGGAAGCTATGCACGACGCCCAGCGAGATGACGATGGTGTCTTCCAGCGCCGCCGCCTGCAGTTCGAAGTTGAATCGCCGGCAGAAGCGCTTCCTGAGCGCCAGGCCCCAGGCGCGATTCAGCCGGGAGCCGTAGGGCGAGTGCACGACGATGTGTGTGTCCCCGGCCTCGTCGAAGAAGCGTTCGATGACGATGCGTTTCGCCGTGGGCAGACCGTCAAGGGCGGCGCGGGCCGCGCCCAGGTACTCGGTCAATTGCTCTGTTGCAGCGAGCGGCAGCGCCGGGTTGGCGGAAAGGCGTCTGGCGACGTCGGCAACCGTTCCGTCCTCCAATGCCCCGTCCACTTCCGTACGAAGCCGCGAAACCGCCTCGGACAGCTCATCACTTCGTCCCGGGGCCTCGCCGAACCAGAATGGAATGGTCGGCGGCAGGCCGCGTGCATCCTCCACGAAGACCTTGCCGGAATGCACCTTGAGAATTCGCCAGGAGGTATTGCCGAGCTGAAAGATATCGCCCGGCATGCTCTCGAAGGCGAAGTCTTCGTTCAGCGTGCCGACGAACAGTTCGCCGGGCAGCATCACCACGTCATGGTCGAACTGATCTGGAATCGTGCCGCCGTTGGTTACCGCCGTGAGGCGAGCGCCCCGCCGTGGCCGCAACCGGTCGTTGACCCGGTCGTGGTGCAAGTAGGCGCCGCGGCGGCCACGCTGGGTGGTGAAGCCATTGGCAAGCATCCTGAGCACGTCCCGATAAGCGCGGCGGGAAAGATCGCGGAACGGTGCACTGCGGGTGATGAGGTCGAACAGGTCGTCCGTTCCCCACTCCTGCATGCTCACTTCCGCAACGATCTGCTGGCTCAGCACGTCCAGGGGCTTGCGGCACAGCGTGACGGCATCCAGTTCCCCGCGGGCAACCGAGTCGAGTAACGCCACGCACTCCACCAGTTCGTCCCTCGACAACGGCACAAGCCGCCCTCTGGGGACCCGGTCCACACCGTGACCGGAGCGTCCCACGCGCTGCAGCAGCCTGGCGATGCCGCGGGGGGAGCCGAGCTGGCAGACCAGGTCCACCTCGCCGATGTCGATACCCAGTTCCAGCGATGCCGTGGCCACCAGCACCTTGAGTTTTCCGGCCTTGAGCCGTTCCTCGGCCATCAGGCGGTGCTCCCTGGACAGGCTGCCGTGGTGGGAGGTGACCTGATCCTCGCCGCACCGGTCAGCGAGGTGACGAGCCACGCGCTCGGCCAGCCGGCGAGTATTGACGAACACGATCGTGGTGCGGTGATCGGCGGCGAGCGCGGCCAGGCGATCGTAAATCTCGACCCAGACCTCGTTGGCCATGATCGCCTCCAGAGGCGACGACGGCAGTTCCAGCCTGAGGTCCCAGTTGCGGACGTGACCCTGATCGATGACCTGGCAGGGCGCACGGTCCGCGCCGATGAGAAACTCCACCATGCTGTCCATGGGCTTGGTTGTGGCCGAAACGCCCACCCGCACGGGAGGCCGCCCGCACAGCGCCGCCAGCCGCTCCAGCGAAACCGCCAGGTGTGCGCCCCGCTTGTTGCCCGCCAGCGCGTGGACCTCGTCCACGATGACCGTCTCCACCGTCCCCAGCATGCGGCGCCCGGACTCGGAGGTCAGCAGGATGTACAGCGACTCCGGCGTGGTGACCAGGATGTGGGGCGCCTGCCGGCGCATCTTCGCCCGCTCGCTCTGGGTCGTATCCCCGGTGCGCACCAGGGCGCGGATGCAGACATCGGGCTCGCCCGACTCCAGCAGCCTGTCGCGAATCCCGGCCAGCGGTGCCTGCAGGTTCTTGCTGATATCGTTGGACAGCGCCTTGAGCGGCGACACGTAGAGAATGCGGGTCTCGTCCGGCAGGCTGGCGTCAAGCCCCCGCTTGACCAGCGTGTCGATGACGGCGAGGAAGGCAGCGAGCGTCTTGCCCGATCCCGTCGGGGCGCTGATCAGAGTGTGGGAGCCGCCGCCGATCGCCCGCCACGCGCGGCGCTGCACCTCGGTCGCGGCGGGAAACTGACCGCGGAACCAACTCGCGACTGCTGGATGGAAGCCGTCCGGACCCATGGCGCAAGCATACGGGAAACGCCGTCTGCAATCTTCGCCAATTGCGCCGCCATCTTCGGCGGCAAGAATGGTGCGCGGCGAGTTGCGCGTGCCACGACCGCGCGACTCACGCCGTATAATCGCCCCACCCCGGCGGTTTGGACATCGACATGAGAATGACGGGCGAGGAATTCCTGGCGTGGCCGCGCAAGGCGATCACGCTCCTCGGCATGTCGGGCGTCGGCAAGACCACACTCGCCAACAAGCTGCCCAAGTCCAAGTGGTTCCACTACTCCGGCGACTACCGGATCGGTACCAAGTACCTCTCAGAACCGATCCTCGACAACATCAAGCAACAGGCCATGCAGGTCGACTTCCTGCGGGATCTCCTGCGCAGCGACTCCATCTACATCGCCAGCAATGTCACGGTGCACAACCTCGCACCTGTGGCCAGTTTCCTCGGCAAGATCGGCCGCGAAGACCTGGGAGGGCTCGCCGTGGACGAGTTCAATGCGCGCCAGCGGCTGCACGAGGCAGCCGAAATCGGCGCCATGTGCGACGTGGAGCCGTTTATCCGCAAGGCCCGTGAGATCTACGGGTACGAGCACTTTATCAACGACGCGGGGGGCAGCATCTGCGAGCTGGACAACCCGCGCATGCTGGAGGTGCTTGCCGGAAACACCGTCATCGTCTACCTGAGCGCCGACAAGGCGATGGAAGAGACCATGATCCGGCGCTCCATCGAGAACCCGAAGCCCATGTACTACCAGGAGGCGTTCCTGGACGAGCAGTTACAGGAGTTCCTGGCGGAGACGGGACTCGGCTCACCGGCGGAAATCGTCCCGGACGAATTCGTCCGCTGGATCTTTCCGCGCCACGTGGCGCATCGCCGTCCCCTGTACGAGGCGATGGCGGACCGCTACGGCTACACGGTGGATGCGCGCGCCACCGAGCGCGTCACCGGCGAGTCGGATTTTCTGGAACTGGTTGCCGAGGCGATGGGGTAACCTGCAGCACTTGCGGATGGTTTGCCGAGGTCGTCAACGGCAAGGAGCTGGCCGGCAGAACGACCGGTCACACCATACCGAGTGCCGTCATCCACGCAAGCGCCAGCGCCGCGGCCGCAATCGCACCCCAGAGTCGTTGCGTTTCCGGTTCGCGGGGTATCTCCACCGCCGACAGCCCCGCCCCGATGCCGAATCCCGAGATGAATCCGGTGAGGTGGGCCAGGATATCGACATTGTCGCCCTCGACCCCGGAACCCGTACCGGTGAAGGCCAGCAGCCCGACCCCGGCGACGATCGGCGCGATCCGCATCCTCCACGGCGTGTTTTTCAGGAATCCCCGCCGCCACGTATAGGCCGCCAGCAGTCCCAGCGCGGCAAACACCGACGTCGATGCGCCGATGGCGAGATGCCGTCCGGGCTGAATCAACACATTCAGGGCGTTGCCCAAAGCACCACCGCCGAGGATGGCCGCCCAGCCGATCCCGGAACCCAGGTAGCGGCCTGCGTAGAGACCGAAGAAAGCGCCGAAGACGATGTTTCCCGCCAGGTGGCTGAAGTCCACGTGCAGGGTGAGCGCGGTGACCGTACGCCACCATTCGCCGGTCGCGATCCTGACCGAGTCGATTCGTCCCAGCCCCAGCCAGTCGTGTCCCCAGGCATCCTGACGGGCGAACAGGGCCACCGCCAGGAGAACGCCGACGTAGACGATGACGCCGCGCCAGCCCGTACCGAGTTCCGGCATCGGCAGGATGCCCACGGGTGGATGCCGTTTCTCCTGGTCGTATTCGCTGAGTTCGGCGCGTGCACGGGAAACCGATTGCCTCGGTACGGTGATGATCCAGCGCCCTTCGATCCGTTCGACCTCGTGGTCGATCTGAAGCGCCATCAGCACCAGACCCGCCTCGCGGCAACGCTTCCAGCGCCTGGTTCGCAGCACGGGGATCCAATTCTCGGTGTTTTCCATCATCGTGGACGCCGATATTAGCCGGATTATCCCCAAAATCGCGGTTCGGAGTTGACTTTGCCGAAATCGGCTTCAAACTGTGCATCTGGACTTCATTAACGGTGGGAGTTGTTATGAAGGTTCATCGTTGGGTGATCGTTTCCTGTATCGCCCTCACGTTAGCCGCCTGCACTAACCGGGAAACCCTGCCAACGGGTCAGGCACCCCCCCAACCCATGCAGGAAGAAAGCGTGGTCAGGGAAGCCGAGTCGTTCTTCGGTCAGGGCGCGCAGGGTGTGGCCGACCTGCTCAACCGCGTGTTCATGGAGAACAACGGTCCGCCAACAGCCTACATCGTCGGCGAAGAGGGCGGCGCGGCACTCGGTTTGGGATTGCGGTACGGGCATGGCACCTTGTATCTCTCGGACGGTACGTCGAGCCGAATCTTTTGGCGCGGCCCGTCCCTGGGTTTCGACGTGGGCGGCAGCGCCACCAAGACGTTCGTACTCGTTTACGATCTCGAGCGAGTCGAGGACCTCTACCAGCGGTTCGGGGGTGTCGAAGGCAGCCTGTACGTCGTCGGGGGCGTCGGCGTCAACTACAACCGCCTGGACGACATCGTGCTGGCGCCGGTCCGAGTCGGCTTGGGATGGCGGCAGGGCGTGAGCGTCGGCTACCTGCAGTTGTCTCCTGACAGTTCGTGGAATCCATTCTGACTGGAATCCGCGTCGGCAGTCTTCACTCCAGGTGCCGGTACACCCGCGCCTCGAAGCCCTGCAGCGCCTCGATCGCCGTATCGTCGTAGAAGGGCCGATACTGCATCAGCAACACGGCGCCGATCCCCGCGGCGGGATCGATCCAGAACTGCGTGTTGTCGATGCCGGCCCAACTCAGGCTGCCCGGCGAGCGCATGGTGACCGAATCGTGCTCCGCGGTGATCTGGAACCCCAGCCCGAAGGTGTCGGCTCCCGCGCCCAGGGGGAAGGGGCGCGACATGGCCGGATTGGGCGCCGGCATGAGTTCGACGCGCAGATCGCCGATGTTGTTCTGTCCCATCAACTCGACGGTCGCCTCTTCCAGTAGCCGGACGCCGTCGTCGGACACGCCGCCGTTGAGTATCAGCCGTATGAATCTGGCGAAATCCTGAGCCGTGGAAAACAGACCGCCGTCGCCGCGTACCATGACACTGATCGTCCCACCGGGATTGGGCTGCTCCACCAGACCCTCCCCGGAGAGCATGTGCAGGGTCACGAGCCGGGCGTTGTTTTCACTGGCCACGCCATAGGCCGTGTCCTTCATTCGCAGGGGCAAAAACATGCGTTCCTGCAAGAATGCGTCCACACCCTGCCCCGACACGCTCCGCACAAGGTGGCCCAACACGCGCGTACTCTCCCCATAGGTCCACCTTGCGCCCGGATCGTGCAGCAGCGGGTGGTTCAATTGGGTGGCCGGCCGGCTCTGGGTCGCGAAGAGTGGAAAAAGGATTTCGTTGAAGAGATCGTATCCCAGTCCCGACGTATGTGTCAGCAGGTGGCGCACCGTCATCGGGGCGTTGGCGGGGCGGGACGTAAAGCTGTTGTCGGCGGAGTCGAATGTCTCGAAGACTTCCTCCGGAATGTGTCCGGGCAAGTACATTGAAGCCGGATCGTCCAGGCCGACTTCGCCGTCTTCCACCAGCATCATCACGGCCGCCGACGTGATCGGCTTGGTCATGGATGCGATACGGAAGATCGAGTCCACCGTCATCGGCCGCGCCTGAGCGACGTCCTGACTGCCGAAGGCTCCCGCGTATATCACCCCCTCGCCGTTCGTGACCATGGCCACGACACCTGGAATCCAAGTATCGCCCACGACCTGCTCCAGGTACGCGTTGATCTCAGCCTGCCCGGCTTCCGAAACCGATGGAGCCTGGGCGTTGATTTGTGCGGACATCAGCACTGCGTGCAGACAGCCTCCAAGGAAAATGGTGCGCGTCAACGGCCTCACTTGACTCTCCCCTGAGTTGAATTCTCATTGCCGGCCCGGGGCGCGGGAGCTTAGCATGTCGTACAGCTTCCGGTTGACGGGTGTAGCCACCCCCGACTCGCGGCCCAACCGGACCACCGCGCCGCTCAACCAGTCCAGTTCCAGCCGATTGCCGCGCTCCAGGTCCGTGTGCATGGAAGAGGTCATGTCCGCGGGCAGTCCATCCGCGAACGCAAGTCGACCCTGCGCGAAACCGTCCGCGAGGGCGACACCTCCGGCACGGCCGACGGCAGCCGTTTCGAGCATGGCGTTCAGGAACAGCTCGCGCGCTTCAGGGTCTTCCCGCACTGCTCCGAGCGGCGCACGCCGCATCGTCGTGACGGCGCTCAGTCCCACGAGGAACACGAATTTCTCCCAGATCGTGCGACGAATGTCATTGCTGACGTCGGCCACGATGCCTCCCCGCCCCAATTCGGCCCGCAGCCGCTCCACGCGCGCAGAAGAGCCGCCCCGGAATTCGCCCACGACCACCCGCTGCATGGTACCGACGTGGCGGATGACGCCCGGCGCCTCGATGGCGCAGCCGATGAAGGCGACCGCGCCCACCATGCGCTGCGGACCCACGATCTCTTCCAGCTCGGTGGACTCTACGCCGTTCTGCAGTGTGAGCACGGTAGTCGCCGGGCCGAGCATGGGCAGGAGGGCGTTGGCGGCCGCCGCCGTATCCCACTGCTTGACGCCCACGATGACGTAGTCCACGACGCCAACCTCGCCGGGGTCGTCGGTGGCCGTGGCCGGCTGAACGCGGGCGTCGCCCAGAGCAGGGCTTTCTATCCGCAACCCCCGCTCGCGGATCGCCTCGAGGTGCCGCCCCCGGGCGATGAAGGTCACATCGCAACCCGCGGCCGCCATTCGCCCGCCGAAGTAGCCGCCCACGGCGCCGCTGCCCATCATGGCGATACGTGTCATCGCGGTAGCGTACCGGCTGCCCGACGCTTGTCGGCGCGGTTGGAAATCAGCGGCGGCGCCCGACGCTTTCGGTCCCCGTTCAAGTTAGTCCTCCGCAGCGCGGAAAACGATTCCCGGAAACTTCCGGTCCGGACGTGGATCCTATCGAAACCGCTCCTGTAGTCCTGCCATGGCCTGGCTGCCGGGGCAAAGATCGTCGAAGGGTACTTGCGCGAGGGGCTCATCCGGCGTGCGGCTGATGCCGTGCATGTCCGGTTCGGCCTCATCGATATAGAGCAGTCCCGTGATGATCTCGCCTCGGCGGTGGTGGGAGCGGATGAAGTCCAGGGCGGCGCCGCGATTGTGGACGTTGTACTGGTCGCTGACCTTGCGGAGCACGATCCGGCTGCCGTCGTGCATCTCCACCGGCATCGCTTCGCCGTCGTCATAGGCGGTCCTGATCTCCTCGGCCGGCGGGACGAAATCCGCGTGCACGGCGGGATGGAAGAAGCGGCGCGTATAGGCGTAGCTCTTGGTGGAGTCCTCGTGGTCATTGAAGGTGACGCAGGGCGATAGTACGTCGATCAGCCCGAATCCCTTGTGCCGGATGCCGGCCTTGATCATCGGCACCAGTTGGTCCTTGTCTCCGGAGAAGCTCCGTGCGACGAAGGTACCCCCCTGCGCCATGGCCATCTGCACCGGGTCGATGGGCTGCTGCTCGTTGACCTCGCCCTTCTTGGCCTTGGTGCCCACATCCGCGGAGGCGGAAAACTGCCCCTTGGTAAGCCCGTAGACACCGTTGTTCTCGATGATATAGAGCATGTCGAGATTGCGGCGCAGAGCATGCGAGAACTGGCCCAGCCCGATGGACAGGGAGTCGCCGTCGCCGGAGACGCCGATCAGGTAGAGCCTGCGGTTGGCGGCGCTGGCGCCGGTGGCGATGGAGGGCATCCGGCCGTGGACGGCGTTGAAGCCGTGGGAGGCGTCGAGAAAATACGCCGGCGTCTTCGACGAGCAGCCGATACCGCTCAGCTTGGCCACCTGGTTCGGCGGAATATCCAGCTCGAAGAAGGCCTGGACGATGGCCGATGTCACCGAGTCGTGGCCGCAGCCGGCGCACAGCGTGGACATGCCGCCCTCGTAGTCGCGGATGGTCAGCCCAAGCGCGTTGCGGGAAAGCCCCTTGTGGACGATCTTCGGTTTGGCGATAAATGTCATGCCGCTTCTCCCCGGGCCACGGAGGCTTCGATCGCCTCCACCACGCAGCGCCTGTCGATGGGCAACCCGCTGTAGTGCAGGATCGACTCCATGCGCTCCTTCGGATAATCGGTCTCCAGCGTGAGCAGGCTCTTCAGTTGCGCATCCCGATTCTGTTCCACCACGAAGATCCGCTTGTGCTGATGGAGAAATTCGGTCACCGCCTCGCTGAACGGGAACGCCCTGACGCGCATGTAGCTCAGGTGAATGCCCTTGCGCGCCAGCACCTCGACGGCTTCGGCTACCGCGTAGTCGCAGCTTCCGACGGATACGATGCCCCATTCGGCGGACTTGCGCCGTTGAATGGCGGGCGCGGGAACCAGCGTGGCAGCCGTCTCCCACTTGCGGACTAGCCGGTCGACGACTTCCTGGTACTCCTCGGCGTCCTCGGTGTAGCCGCCGTACTTGTTGTGCCCTGAACCGCGGACGAAGTACGCGCCTTTGCGTCCGACCCCCGGATAGGTTCGGTACGGTATGCCGTCCCCGTCCACGTCCAGATAGCGGTAGAACGACTCGATGGATTCCAGTTCCTCGGCGCCGAGCACCTTGCCGCGGTCGGGCCGGTAGTTGTCGTCCCATTCCAGGTCGTCGCACATCCAGTCGTTCATGCCGATGTCCAGGTCCAGCAAGACGATCACCGGGGTCTGCAACCGGTCCGCCAGGTCGAATGCCTCCACGGACAGTTCGAAGCACTCGTTCGGATTGGCCGGGAACAACAACACATGACGGGTATCGCCGTGGGACGCGTAGGCGGCGGAAAGAATATCGGCCTGCTGAGTGCGTGTCGGCATTCCGGTGGACGGGCCGACGCGCTGCACGTCGAACAGCACGGCCGGGAGTTCGGCGAAATAGGCATAGCCGATGAATTCGCTCATGAGCGACAGCCCGGGCCCGCTGGTCGGCGTGAAGGCGCGCGCTCCGTTCCAGGTGGCGCCGAGCACGATACCGATGGCCGACAGTTCGTCCTCCGCCTGCACGATGCAGTAGTTGCGCGTGCCCGTGTCGCGATCGACCCGGTAGCGCTCGCAGAACGACTTGAACGCATCCATGAGCGACGTGGATGGCGTGATCGGATACCACGCGCCCACCGTCGCCCCGGCAAAGAGGCAACCCAGCGCCGATGCCGTGTTGCCGTCAATCATGATCTTGCCGTCGGTCTCGTTCATCGGCTCGACCCGCGTCGGCAGCGGGCAGTCGAAGTGTTCGCTGGCATAGTTGGCGCCCATCTCGATGGCGTCCATGTTCGCCTGCAGCAACGGCTGCTTGGAAGCGAACGTCCGGTGCACGGCGTCCTCTATGACCTCTCGATCCAGGTCGAGCAGTGACGCAAGCGCACCCACGTAGGCCATGTTCTTCATGAGTATACGGGCACGGGCATTGCTGAAGTGCTCGTTGCACATCTTCGCCAGGGGTACGCCGAGAATCGTTACGTCCTGGCGGTTGACGACGCTGTGCCGGGGCCAGGTGGAGTCGTAGAGAAACACGCCACCGGGGCTCAGCGACTTCAGGTCCTGCTGGTATGTCTCGGCATTCATGGCCACCATGATGTCGATCTCGCCGGAGCGCGCCAGGTGCTGGTCCCGGGTGACGCGGATCTCGTACCAGGTGGGAAGCCCCTGGATGTTGCTCGGGAAGAAGTTCTTGCCCATCACCGGAACGCCCATCCGGAAGATGGTCTTCATCAACAGCCCGTTGGCACTGGCCGATCCGGTGCCGTTCACATTCGCCAGCCTGATGACGAAATCGTTGATCCGGCTGGCGTTTACCCGGCTTTTCGCTGACATCGCGCCATGTCCTCCGCCGCTTCATCGAGTGCGTATGGAATGTTCAGGGTCGATTTCTGCATGTCCCACGCCGCCGTCGGGCATCGCTCCGCGCACAATCCGCAATGCACGCACAGGTTCTCGTCCTTGACCATGACGCGCGCGGTGTGTTTCAGCGGCCCCGATACGAAGAACGGCTGGGTCGGTTCCAGCACCGGTGCCTTGAGATTCTGCTTGAGCGTGGCCTCGTCGGCGTTGGGCGCGATGGTCAGGCAGTCGACGGGGCAAATGTCGATGCAGGCATCGCATTCGATGCACAGGTTGTCGGTGAACACGGTCTGTATGTCGCAGTTCAGGCAGCGTTCGACCTCCGTGATGACCTGCTCGACCGTGAAACCCAGTTCGACTTCGATATCGAGCTTCTTGAACCGCCGCTTGAGGTCCACGTGGGGCATGATCCGCCGCGCGGACGGGTCGAAGTCGTTGCTGTAGCTCCACTCGTGGATGCCCATCTTGGCGCTTTGCAGGTTGACGCCGCGCGGCAGGCGCTCCGTCAGGGAGCTTGCACGGCAATACTTGTCGATGGAGATGGCCGCCTGGTGCCCGTGCTCCACCGCCCAGATGATGTTCTTCGGCCCGAAGGCGGCATCGCCGCCGAAGAAGACGCCGGAAAGCGTGGACTCGAAGGTGACGGGATCGACCACCGGCACCTCCCACCGGTCGAATTCGATGCCCAGATCGCGTTCGATCCAGGGGAAGGCGTTGTCCTGGCCGATGGCCAGCACGACGTCGTCGCAGGGGAAGAATTTCTCGCCGACCACGCGGCTCTCGACGATTCGGCCGTTGTCGTCGATATCGTAGTCCATCAGGTCGAACATCATCCCCACCAGCTTGCCGTCCCGGAGCACGAACTCCCTGGGCGAATGGTTGACGACGATCTCCACCTTCTCTTCCTCGGCATCCTCCAGTTCCCAGTCCGATGCCTTGAAAAAGCCGCGGGGCTTGCGGGCCATGACCTTGACGTCGTCGGCGCCGAGCCGCAGCGACGTGCGGCAGCAATCCATGGCCGTGTTGCCGACCCCGATGATCAGCACCTTCCTGCCGATGGATTCGGTATGGCCGAATGCAACCGATTCCAGCCACTGGATGCCCACGTGGATGCGGTCGCTGTCGTTGCGGCCCGGGATGTTGAGGTTCTTGCCCTTGGGCGCGCCGCTGCCGACGAAAACCGCGTCGTAGCCCTCGTCCAGCAAATCGCGCATGCTGTTGACGGGGGTGTTGAGCCTCAGGTCTGCGCCCATGTCGACGATGTAGTCGATTTCCTCGTCCAGCACCGACGCCGGCAGCCGGAACGCGGGAATGTTGGTGCGCATCAGCCCGCCGGTCTTGTCCAGCGCCTCGTAGATTACACATTCGTAACCAAGAGGCATCAGGTCGTTGACCACTGTCAGCGACGCGCACCCCGCGCCCACCAGGGCGATGCGCTTGCCGTTCTTCTGCTTCGGCGCCACCGGCAGCCGTGACCGGATGTCGCCCCGGTTGTCCGCGGCCACGCGCTTCAGGCGGCAGATCGCCACGGGCTTGTCCTCGACCCGCCCGCGCCGGCAAACCGGCTCGCAGGGTCGATCGCAGACCCGGCCCAGGATGCCCGGGAAGACGTTGGACCTGCGGTTCAGCATGTAGGCGTCGCTGAACCGGCCCAGTGCGATCAGGCGTATGTACTCCGGTACGTCGGTGTGCGCCGGACAGCCCCACTGGCAGTCCACAACCTGGTGAAAATACTCGGTATCTTCCGTCTTGGTGGGTTTCATGGGCTACCTTCCGTCAGCCCGAAGCCGGGCGGGAGAAAGCGAAATATTCGGCGCCCTGCATCAGCCGCTCGAAGCTGGTTTCGCTGACCTGAACCAGCGATCGGTGATCGCCGGCCTCGAAATAGACATCGGGCTGGGACCTGAGTGTGGCATCCACCACGGTAGGGACACGATACCATGGACCGATGGGCGGTACCGAACCCACGGCGCAGTCGCAAAACAGATCGTCGAGGTCGTGTTCGGTGGCGACCGCCAGTCGACGGTGCAGGCTGGCGCGCAGATGCTCCAGATCCAGTTCGCGGATTGCAGGAATCACCGCAAGGATATAGCCGTAGGGGTCCTTCAGCAGAACGGCCCTGGCGAGCTGCTCGGGGGGGATTCCAGCGCTTTCCGCCGCCTGCACGGGGGAATGCGTGGACCTGTGCCGAAGGATCCGGAAGTCGATCTCCTCGAACGCAAGGGCGTCACCGACGGTAGTCGCGATACTCATCCGCTTCAGTCTTCCCGGTTCGCGCGCCACATTATAGACGCGGAAACGGTCTCAACAAACAGTTTCCAGCGGGAATCGGGAACCCGCCCGCGCCGTTTCGGTCTACCGAATTAATGATCGAAAGCCGGACGAGTCGCTTGCAAATAGGATAGTATGATCTTCGGATGGCTAGCCGACGGCCAATTTTCTCCCGAATTGGCGATTCCACCCCGCCGAGTCTGCTGTGCCTGCTGGCTTTTGCCGCGAGCCTTTCCGCCGCCGCTCAGCAATCCGGGCCTTCCGGCGCGCCGGCCGCTTCGGAGACCGAGCCGGCCAATGGGGAAGCCATGGCCACGTTGGCCGCGGCTTCGGAACTGGTCGGCGAGAATGAGGTCCTCGAAGAACCCGGACCGGAGATCGAGGCCTATGTCACTCGTCTGGAAGCGCAACTGACGCTGCGCGATCGGCTCGAGCACGGCGAGTATTCCGAAGCCGTTCCCGTCGCGGCGCGCCTGGTCGAACTGACGTCGGAGGAGTTCGGAGAACAGTCGAGCGAAACGGCCGTCGCCATTTCGAACCTTGCCGAAAGCCAGCGCAGGGCGCGCCTGTACGAAGATGCAGAGCAGAACTTCCTGGCATCCATCGATCTCTTTCGGCAGATCGGCGGCGAGTTCTCCGAATCGGTCATCACGCCCCTGGTCGGACTCGGCGTGACCTACCAGAGCATGAATCTGCACCCGGAGGCGGTGACCGCGCTGGAGGAGGCGCGCACCGTGAGCCGCCGGATCCACGGGCTGCTCGGCGAGCAACAGGTCGACATCCTCAACCACATCGCCAGTTCCATGGTCGGCATGGAAATGTACCAGGAGGCCGACGCCCAGAGACTCGCCGGCCTGCGGATCATGGAGCGCATCCACGGAGAAAGCTCGCTGGAGATTCTGCCCGAACTCTACGACCATGCCAGGTGGCTGCGGGACGGCTACCGCTTCGACCGGGAACGCGACTACTACGGCCGCGCGATGACCATCATCCGCAACCTGGAAGGCAACGGCAGTCCGCTGATGGCGCAGCCGCTGCGGCAGATCGGCAACAGTTTCCGTGTGCAGAAGCTGCCCGAGGGACGTGGCATCGGGTCGCTCAAGCGGGCGCTGGAGATTCTCGAGTCCCAACCCGAGCCGGACACGCTGCAGATCGCAAGGGTATTGCGGGATATCGGTGACTGGAACGTTGCGTTCAGCAAGATCGGACCCACCGGAGACGAGTACCGGCGTGCCTGGAGCCTGCTGAATGAAATCGAGAACGGCGAGGAAATGCAGCGGCGCTGGTTCCTTGAACCCGACTACGTGCTGCGTGAATACCCGAGCACGCGCGGCCTCGCCGATGCGGGCGAACCCGGCGCACTGCCGGGGCACGTACTGGTGACGTTCGACGTGCTTCCCTCGGGGCGAACGCAGAACATCCGGATTCTGGAGTCAGTGCCGCCCGGCCTGAAGGATGACTCCAGTGCCCGTTCCATCGCCCGCTCCCGCTTCCGGCCGCGAGTGATCGACGGAGAGCCCGTGCTGGCCGAGGATGTCGCCCGGGACTTCACGTACTACTACACGCCCAGGGAATCGGACAACTAGTCGCCAGGCCGTACCGTCATGCCACCTTGGGGCCTCCTGATTCTCCTTGCCGCCGCGGCGGTGCGTCCGGCATACGCGGCCGATGAAGATGAAGCCCGGGCATCGATCGAACAAGGCAGGCTGGAACTGGAGCGAGCCCAGCTGGAGGACGCCCAGGCAAGCTACCTGGAAGGCATAAGTCAGCTCGCGGCGGAACTCGGGCCGGACTCGCCGGCGCTCATCGAGCCTTACTCCGAACTCGCCCGGATCTACATCCTGAACGATCAACCGCTGGAAGCGATCACCGTGCTGGAAACCGCCCGGGATGTCAGTCACCGGAATTACGGCCTGTTCAACCTGGAGCAAGTGCCGCTGCTGGACGAAACTGCCCGCGCGTACCTGCAGCTCGGCAATACGGTGGAAGCGCAGAATCTCCAGCGCGAACGCCTGAACGTGGCCCTGCGCCGGTTCGGGGAAGACGATCCGAGGACGATTCCGTACCGCAACTACCTGGCCTCCTATTACGATCAATCGAGAATGCGGCTGCTGGCGCGGGAGGAGTATGAAGCCGTTCTGGACATCCAGCGTGATACGTTCGGGGAAAGTGACGGCGCCTTGCTGATTCCGCTCAGCCAGCTGACGGCAATCGACATTCGTCTCGGCAATTCCCGCTCCGCCCGGGGTCAGTTGATGCGCGTGCTGGAATCGAGCACCAACGCCACATCGTTTCAACGGGCGAACGCGCTGGCGGTCCTCGGGGATTGGGAATTCGTTCGTTCCCGTGAGGAATCCGCACTGGGCTACTATCGCGAGGCTTATGATGCACTCCGCAATGAACAACCATCACTTGCCGGGGAGTTCTTCTCGTCACCGAAATTCATCGACTTCGTGCCGCCGGCCAATCCGGTGGACTGGCGATCGAATCCCGGCAGTTACGGCTGGGGGTTCATCGAGTTGCAGTTCGACGTCTCCGCCGAAGGCAAGGCCGTCAACATCGTCGTCAACCGCTCCAGTCCGCCCATGGCGATGGACGCGCTGTACGCCCGGAGGCTGGCCGAATCCCGTTTTCGCCCGCGCCTGGCGGACGGTGAGCCGGCGCCCACCGCGAGTGTCTCCTACCGCCACGATTTCCGCTACCCGGTCAGCGATTAGGATCGCCCGGCGAGCAGAGATTCAGCGCAGCTCTGCAACAGGGCAACAGAGCAACGAGATCGGAAACATGCGCGCCATGGTACTTGAGGGTCCGGGTCAGGCACTGTCGTTGCGAAATCTGGCCGAGCCCGGTATAGGGCAGGGACAGGTGCTCATCCGGGTACAGGCCTGCGCGGTGTGCCGCACGGACCTGCACCTGCTGGACGGCGAGCTTGCCGATATTCCCTATCCCGTCATCCCCGGACACCAGGTCGTGGGCACGGTGATCGGATCGGCGGCCGATACGCTTGCGGCGGGGCAGCGCGTCGGCGTGCCCTGGCTGGGGTACACGTGCGAGCGCTGCCGGTATTGCCGCGGCGGGCTCGAGAACCTCTGCGATCGGGCGGGCTTCACGGGGTATACCCGGCCGGGCGGATACGCCGAATACCTGGCTGCGGACGCCCGCTACTGCTTCCCCGTCGACAAGGCCGCGGCGGCGACCGGCCTGGCGCCGTTGCTCTGCGGTGGATTGATCGGATTCCGGGCGCTCGGGATGTGCGCCGAAGCGGAGCACATCGGCCTGTACGGATTCGGCTCCGCAGCGCATATCCTCGCGCAGATCATCTGCTTTCAGGGCCGTAGCTTCTATGCCTTCACCCGGCCGAACGACAGCGACGCAATTGCTTCGGCGCGCTCCCTGGGTGCGGTCTGGGCGGGCTCTTCGGAGCGGATGCCGCCGCGGGAACTCGATGCCGCGATTGTTTTCGCTCCGGTGGGCGCCCTGGTGCCGGCGGCACTGCGCGCCGTTCGCAAGGGCGGCATCGTCGTGTGCGGGGGAATTCACATGTCGCCGATCCCCGGGTTTCCCTACGAACTGCTCTGGGGCGAACGCCAGGTCCGCTCCGTGGCCAACCTGACCCGGGAGGACGGGCGCGCTTTTCTCCAGCTTGCGGCCAGGGTACCGGTTGCGGCGAAGACCGAGATTTTTCCGCTCACCGCTGCCAATGAGGCTCTGGAAAAACTGCGCGCCGGCGGGATCACCGGTAGCGCGGTGCTGAGCGTCGCGCCGGAAACCGGCTAGCCGGCGGGCTTGCCGGCCGTAGCGCGCCGTTTCATGACCGCCTGCCCTGTCTCAACTTTTATCAAGGCCGCGGGCACCGTTTGCGAATAACCCGTATATTCCCCTGAACCATGCGCGCATACCGATTACTCCTGGTGGACGACGACACCCAGCTAACGGAGATGCTGGCCGAGTACCTGCAGCCCGAAGGCATGATCGTCACGGCAGAAGGATCGGGCACCGGAGGCCTCAGGCGGGCTCAACAGGACGAATACGATCTCATTATCCTTGACGTCATGCTTCCCGGTCTGTCCGGATTCGACGTCCTTCGGCGACTGCGGGAAGGCGGCGTGCAGAGCCCGATACTGATGCTGACGGCCCGGGGCGACGATGTGGACCGGATCGTCGGACTGGAAATGGGGGCCGACGACTATTTGCCCAAACCGTTCAACCCAAGGGAACTCCTGGCCCGTATCAAGGCGATCCTGCGGCGGGCCCGGGATGCGAGTCCTGACGATGCGACCGAGTTTTCGGTCGGCCCGTACTCCGCCCATATCAAGCGCCGCGAAATTTCCGTGAACGGAGACATCCTCAAACTGACCAACGCCGAGTTCACCATCCTGGCAACGCTCATGCAGTCCGCCGGCGAGGTGGTGTCCCGGGACGCCCTGACGCGCACGGCGCTGGGCAGGCAATTGCTGCCCGACGACCGCAGCCTGGACACTCACATCAGCAATCTGCGCAAGAAACTGCATTCCGGCAGCGCAGCGGAATCGCCCATTCGCAGCGTACGGGGCAGCGGCTACGTGCTGATCCCGGAACGCGGCTGAGCGAGAGGCCCGGGAATGAGCCTGTTTCTGAAGATTTTCCTCTCTTTCGGCGCCGCCATGGCCGCAACCCTGGTGGCCACGGTCTACATCAGCTTCCAGTTCGCCCAGGGGGCGTTCGATCCGGTCAGGATCGAGCAGCACGACCCGATGGTCAACGAGGCGGCGATTGCACTGGCGGAACGTGGCGAGCGGGGCCTGCGCGACTGGCTGGCGGAAAATACCCGGCAGGATTCCGGGTTGATGCTTCTGATAGTCGATGACCGCGGCGAAGAACTGCTCGACAGGGCGCTGCCCGGCGAAATGAGGAGATTGCTGCGATTCAGCGCTCCACGGCCGCCGGACGGCATGGCCTTCGGGGGAGGCGATCGCAACATGGGCCCGCCTCCGCCCGACCGGGACCGCGACTCCGACAGGGAGCGTCCCAGCAACCTCCGCCCCGCCCAGTTGACGCCGCACCTGTTGGCCGACGACGGAGACGAATACCGGCTGCTGTTCGTGCGGCCTCCCGTAGCGGTCTTCGGCATGCTGGCGTGGCCGGGTTCGCGGGCCGCCATCGGCGCAGTCGCGCTGTTGATTGCGGCGCTGACCTCGCTGCTTCTGGCGCGCTACATCTCCGCACCGATCGCCCGGCTTCGCCGCGCCAGCCGGGGCCTGGCCGGCGGCGACCTGGACACGCGGGTCGGCGCCCCCGAACGGGGATGGGCGACGGACGAGGTGGGTATCCTTTCCAGGGATTTCGACAACATGGCCGAGCGTATTCAGGCGCTGGTCACGGACAAGGAGACCCTGCTCCGGGACATCTCCCACGAACTGCGCTCGCCCCTGGCCCGGATTCGCATGGCGCTGGGACTGGCGCAACGCAAGGCCAACGACGAGGCGCAGGCCGATCTGGAGCGCATCGAACAGGAGGCGGAACGGCTCGACGGGCTGATCGGCCAGATCATGACGCTGGCGCGGTTGCGCACGCAAAAGGAACCGGTGCGCGAACCGGTCAGAGTGGACGTAATGGTTCGGGGCATCGTCGACGATGCCCGCTACGAACATCCGGATGCGACCGTCAACCTGCATTGCCCATTGCGGCAGGAAGTGTCCGGGGACCCGCGGGGAATCGCAAGCGCAGTTGAGAACGTGGTCCGTAATGCGCTTGCGTATGCGGGCGATGCCGGCCCGATCGACGTGGAAGTGGCGGCCGATGCCGGGGATGTGCTGGTGACCGTCAGGGACCGTGGGCCCGGGGTGCGACCGGAAGAGTTGCCGCGAATATTCGAGCCCCTCTACCGGGCGGACGAGAGCCGCGACCATGGCGCCACGCCGGCAGGCGGCGCGGGCCAGGGGATCGGGCTTGCCATTACAGCACGGGTAATGGAACTGCACGGCGGCGTTGCGAGCGCCGAAAACCGCGAAGGCGGGGGCCTCAAGGTGACCCTGAGACTCCCCGCCGGCAACCAGGCCGGTTAACGCCGGATTCGCCCGCAGGCGGATTGCGGCTACAGGTTGTAGCCGCGCTCCTCGTGCAGCACGATATCCAGTCCCTCGGTCTCCTCATCATCGCTGACACGTAACGGCACGATGGCGTTGATCGCCTTCAGCAGACCGTAACTCACCGCGGCGCACCAGACGAACGTGGCGGCGATACCCACCACCTGCACGCCGAACTGCGCGCCCATGCCCATGTCGAGTCCCAGGCCACCCAGCCCGGCAGCGGAGAAGAACGCCGTCAGCAGCAAGCCGATCATGCCGCCGACCGCGTGCACGGGGAACACGTCCAGCGAGTCGTCGATCTTGAGCTTGCGCTTGATGAACTGCGTGGCGAGGAAGCAGCCCAGGCCGCCGGCAATACCGATCACCAGCGCCCCCAGAGGGCCCACAAATCCGGACGCCGGCGTAATGGTGGCCAGTCCGGCAACCATTCCGGTGACGATGCCCAGAACGCTGGGCTTGCCGTACCGGACCCACTCGCAGGTCATCCAGGTCAGTGAACCGAGGGATGCGCCAATGTGGGTGACCAGCATCGCCATGCCCGCCGCACCGTCGGCAGCCACTGCGCTGCCGGCGTTGAAGCCGAACCAGCCCACCCACAGCATGCAGGCGCCGGTGACGGTCATGGGCAGATTGTGCGGAGGCATTGCCACGGTCGGGAATCCGCTCCGGTTGCCGAGCACGATCGCCGCCACCAGGGCCGCCACTCCAGCGGTTACGTGAACGACGGCCCCGCCCGCAAAGTCACGGAAGCCCATTTCTGCGAGCCAGCCACCGCCCCAGACCCAGTGGGCCACGGGGAAATAGACCAATATGACCCACGCGGCGACGAATATCAGCAGGGCGGAGAATCGCATGCGTTCGGCGATACCGCCCACGAACAGCGCCGGGGTGATGATGGCGAAGGTGAGCTGGAACATGATGAAGACGGTTTCCGGCATGGTGCCGCTCAGCGAGTCGATGGTGACGCCGCTGAGCCAGGCGGCGGACAGCCCGCCGACGTAGCCTCCCACCGACTCGCCGAATGCCAGACTGTAGCCGCATACGACCCAGATCACCGATACCATGCAGGCAATGGTGAAGCACTGCATGACCACCGACAGCACATTGCGATTCCTGACCAGGCCGGCGTAGAACAGCGCCAGGCCCGGCAACGTCATGAACAGCACGAGCGCGGTCGACGTCAGCATCCATGCCGTGTCGCCCGAATCCAGCGCCTGACTCCAGCCGGCGGCCGGCAACAGGGCCAGCATCAGGACGGTTGTAGTTGTTAGTCTCTTCACTGCCAATCTCCCGCTAAATGGCCTGGTCGCCGGTCTCGCCCGTGCGAATCCGAAGTACCTGTGTCAGGTCCGTGACAAATATCTTTCCGTCCCCGACTTTCCCTGTGCGCGCGGACTCCACGATCGCTTCGATGGCGCGTTCCGCCAGGTCTTCGGACAGGGCGACCTCCACCTTGACCTTGGGAAGAAAATCGACCACGTACTCGGCTCCCCTGTAGAGTTCCGTGTGGCCTCGTTGGCGACCGAATCCCTTGACTTCGGTGACCGTCATGCCCTGCACGCCCACCTCGGCCAGGGCGTTGCGCACATCGTCGAGCCGGAAGGGCTTGATTACAGCGGTTATCAGCTTCATTTAGCGTCCCCTGGAAGATACATGTTGAAAGAACCCGTTCTTGTCGGGCTTCGCTGATTGTAGCGGAGATGGCCTGCGAATGCGCCGCCGGTCCCGGGACCGAATCGCCAACGGGCCGGACAGCGGGCCGGAATCGCCCACCTTGCGGGGACCATCCGGGAAATTTTGCAAAATCGTGCGAACCAGGACTGGCGATTTCGGTCAAAGGGTAGCAAGATTGTAGCGACAAACCCGATCGAGGACCGTGAGGAAAAGGCCATGTTGATCAAGCGCCCTTCGGATATCAAACCTTCCGAGATCACCCCCGAGTCCGTATTTCATCGCCGCAGGGACATCCTCAGGGCGGCACTGGCCGCCGGGCTGCTGCCGGCCGCAAATGCCTGGGGTCAGGCCATCGGCGGCGGGCTGCCCGGGCCGATGCCCCTTGCGGACGGGGCACCGCGCCAGAGGGCGTTCCCGGAAGACGGCAACCTGGGCGAACTGCAGCCCTGGGAGCACGACGTGGAGCGCGAGACCACGTCCTTCGAGGACATCACCACCTACAACAACTACTATGAATTCGGAACGGGCAAGACGGACCCGGCGAAGAACGCGCATTCGCTCAGGCCCCACCCGTGGTCGGTCACGGTCGAGGGCGAAGCGGATGTAACCGGCACGTTTGCGCTGGAAGACCTGATGAAGGGACACACGCTGGAGGACCGGTTGTACCGGTTCCGCTGCGTGGAGGCGTGGTCGATGGTCGTGCCCTGGGTCGGATTTCCGCTGGGCGACCTGCTGAAGCGGTTCGAGCCCACCTCGCGCGCCAATTATGTGCAGTTCTTCACGCTGAACGATTCGGAGCAGATGCCCGGCGTGCGCTACCCGGTGCTGCGCTGGCCGTACCGGGAAGGCCTGACCATCGCCGAGGCCATGCATCCGCTTACGTTGCTGACCGTCGGGTTGTACGGGCAGGTCCTGCCGAACCAGAACGGGGCTCCACTGCGTCTTATCGTGCCGTGGAAGTACGGCTTCAAGAGCATCAAGTCCATCGTCCGGATTCGCTTCATGGAGCGGCAGCCGGAGACAAGCTGGAACATGGCCAATGCCCGGGAGTACGGCTTCTATTCCAACGTGAATCCCGACAAGGACCATCCCCGCTGGAGCCAGGCCACCGAAAGGGTGCTGGGTGCGGGGCTGTTCTCGTCGCGTATCCCGACGCAGCTCTTCAACGGTTACGCCGACCAGGTCGCCGGCCTCTACACGGGGCTTGACCTGATGAGGAACTACTAGGGCGCACGATGACGCGACGTTCCCTGGCGCTGATCAAGGCGCTGGTCATCGTTGCCTGCATGGTACCGTTCGCCTGGGTCGCCGCGCGGGCGTTCGGGATTGCGGGCGACCTGGGCGCCAACCCCGTGCAGATGGTCCTGCACACGTTCGGCAAGACCGGACTGAACCTGCTGATCCTGACGCTGGCGATTACCCCGATCCGCAAGCAGACGGGACTCAACTGGCTGGTGGCGCTGCGGCGAACCCTGGGTCTGGCGGCGTTCGCCTACATTCTCCTGCACGCGATCACCTACGCCGTGCTGGACCAGGGACTCGCCTGGCGTTCGCTGCTGGTGGATGTCGCCATGCGGCCCTACATCACCGTCGGCTTTCTCGCGCTGGTGCTGATGGTGCCCCTGGCGGTGACCTCCACCAACACGATGCAGCGGCGGCTGCGGCGGCGCTGGGTACAGCTTCATCGGCTGGTCTACCTCATCGGCATCCTCGGCGCGGTGCACTTCCTGTGGCTCGTAAAGATCGACGTGACCGAGCCTCTGCTCTACATGGCCGTGCTGGCCCTGCTGCTGGGCTACCGGGTGGTCGATTGGCAGCGCCGGCGCGTGCGGTTGCGCCTGCGCAGGCAACGGGAGTCTGCTGCCTCGTAACCCGAATCGAGGGTGCGCCATCGGGGCGGAACCGTCCGTCCACTCGGGCAGAGCCGTTCGGCGCCCTCAGCGGATCAGACACCCAGGTGCAAGCGTATTGCCGCGTCGATCTCGTTCATGGTCCTTCGCGGCACGCGCCCCACGCGATCACGCAAGCGTTCTATGGCGATGGCGCGGATTTGTTCCGCCTGTGCTTTCGAGTCCTGCCTCAGACCGCACGGACGGGCCGCCAGCCGGACCTGGAAGGGATACACGCGTCGAATGTTGCTGGTGATCGGCATAACCGTAACCACGCCTCGCCTCATCGCCGAGGCGCTTTCGTTGGCCGCGTTGTTGCTGACGATCACCGCCGGCCGCTCGAAAGCGGCCTCGGCGCCAATCGGGTGAGCCAGATCGACCACCCATATATCGCCCCGCCGAGGGCCTGCGGGGAGGTCACTCCGCGATGCCGTCATCCGCTGCCCGATCCCAGAGCCTGGCGTCCTCTTCGGTCCACTCAGCCCAGGCCGACGCGTAGTCGTCGGCAAGCTGCGACGTACGAAGCAGACGAAGTGCGGCCTGTATGACGCCGGACCGCGACTTGATGCCTTGCGAGCGCGCGTAGTCGTCCACGAATCCGACTTCTTCGGCAGGGAGGCTGATACTAAGCTTCATAAGCGGGTGGCAGGAGCAGTGCGAACATGGATGCTACTAGGGTAGTACATTCTCGACGTCACGCCAACCGAATATCGCGGTTAATCGAAAAAATTCCGGCCCCGCGAAGGCAATGCGCACCAGCGTTTGGCTGCCGGCGCGCCATTCGCGGCGGGTTGCAGGCTGTGCAGCGACACTGGCCGCGCCGATGGATTGGCAAGACTTCGGGGCATTCAGCGCATCATCGCCCGGGCGACAGTCAGGGATTCAGTATCAGCTTCTGCACCCGCCAGTTGTTCAGGTCCGCGATGTACAGCACGCCTTCCTGCGAGCAGTCGATGCCGTGAAGCCAGTTGAACTGGCCCAACTGCCGGCCGGCCTCGCCCAGCATGCCCAGGATCTCGCCATCCAGCGTGAGCTTGTAGATGCGGCCGGGATGCTCGTCGCCAGCCCAGAGGTATTGCGGATCGCCCGGTGTAATGCACAGCGACCAGGGCCTCGTCGCGTCCGGCAGATCGGGATTGACGTTGCCCAGCACCGGCTGCATCGACTTGTCGTAGGGTACGTTGAGCAGCATGACCCGGAGCAGGTTGCCGTCCGAATCGAACACCTGGATACGCCGGTTGGTGCGGTCGGCCACGTAGATGTTGCCGTCCCGGTCGGCCTGCATGCTGTGGGGCAGGTCGAACTGGCCGGGTTCGGAACCGTAGGAACCCCAGGACTTGATCCAGTTGCCGTGCTTGTCCATCTTGGCGACGCGCGAGTTGAGATAGCCGTCGCTGACATAGATGTTGTCCTCGGCGTCCCAGGCCACGTCGGTCGGTCCACCGAAGAACCCGTCCACCTGGACCGCGTCGGCGCCGGTGACGTGTTCGTACTCGTCGAAGCCCTCGGGCCGGCGGCCGAGATTCAACGTCACATAGCCGGCCGGATCGAACTTGACCACCGTATTCGCGCCCTTGTCGACCACCCACAGGTTGTCGTACCGGTCGTAGCGGATCGTGTGCGAGTAACCGAAGCCATAGACGTTCTGGCCGATCTCGCGCACGAAAAAACCTTCGGGGTCGAACTCCAGCAACTGGGAGGTGGCGTTGCGGTAAAGGGGACCGCCGTTGCTCGCCGAACCGGGGTGATTCAGGACCATGATGTAGCCCCTGGAATTGACCGCGACCCCCAGCACCTCGCCGAGGTTCATCTCCGGCGAATACTTCAGAAAATTGGGTACGGACTCGTACGGAATCAGCGGCACGTCGTAGTCGACCCATTCGGCCCGGGCAAGCGCCGCTGCCAGCGTCAAAAACAGAATCGAAAGCAGTCTCATGACAAACTCCTTCAGATGAGATCGGGCTGCAATGCGCCCTTGATCCTGATCAGCGAACGGCGATGGGGCGAGCCGGCGACCCGGTCGCGCCCTTGATCCGCTCCGTCAGTGCGAGAAACAGGAACTCGTAGACTTCGTCGCCTGCAAGCTCCCGCAATTCCATGTTCTCCAGCAAGGGAATACCGTCCCTGAGAAACAACATGCGGTGCACGTTCTCCGTCCCCGGGCGCGGCCTGACTTCCACGCAGCAGCTATCGGCGCCCACCAGCGAGACCCTGCGGCTGATCAGCCAGCGCGTGACCTCGGCATAAATGCCGGGCGAACCCTCGTTCTCCCCGACGCCGACGTAGGAGTCGTTGTACTTGGACGGGTTCGTCCAGTTGACCGCCCAGCCGTAGTTGAACAGCACCGCGTCACCCTGCTGAACGGCTTCCTCGTCCATGTTCTGCCGCGCCAGCGCGCCGCGGACATCGTCCATGGTCACTTCGTAACCTGCGGTGAGGCTTTCGACACCCTTGTAGCCCGCAATGTCGATCAGGATGCCGCGCGTGATGAACGGCTTCACGTGCTCGGTCCCGAGCGCTTCCAGCCCGTGCAGTCCCCGATTGGTACCGGTCAATTCGTGCTGCATGAATCCGTTGTAGTACACATTCTGCAACGTGCCGTCGGCCATCTGCACCGTTTCGCCCTGATGGCCGAGTGCATCGAACTGTGTCCCCATCTGTCCGATGAATCCCGTGAAGTAATCGCGCTGCGTTACGCCGCCTCCGGCAGTCTCCGGCGGTTGGGCGGGCAAGACCTGGAGAAAGTAGGGCCGGTACCCGAATTGGGGCATGAACGTTTCGTACATGTGGCCGAGTTCGTAGGTTTGGCCGGTGCGCGGAATTTGCAGCGCGGCGAGAATCTTCTCAGCAGTGACGTAGTTGGACGCCCCGGCCTGGTCTTCCGGGCCGTGCACGGAGGGCCACCAGGGCCCTTCTTCGCGTGTTTGCGTGGAGCCCGAATGTGCACCGAGGAGGCACACCGATGCAGCCAGGGCGAGAAGCGGCGTTTGATTCCTTTTCATTTTTGGTCCCCTTCCGATTTGCGTAACCGGCCTGACGGAACGCCGGCGAGGACGCTCCGCCGCCCGGTTCGTTTCCGATCATAGCAAAGGGCGCCGGACTCCGGCACAATGGCGTTCCATGCGCATGCGGCCGGCGATTCTGTTGTTGTCCTGCATTGGATGGTCGGGCGGTGCCGCGCAGTTGCCGGACCCGCTCCAGCGCGTTCTTTCGGCTCACGAAATTCCTTCAGCGAACGTCAGCGTCGTGGTGCAGGGCCCGGGTGCAGAGCAGCCCGCCCTGGCACACAATGCCCGGCAGCCGCGAAATCCCGCTTCGGTGATCAAGCTGGTCACGACCTGGGCGGGCCTCGACGTGCTCGGTCCGACGTACACCTGGCCGACGGAGGTGTATTTCCTGGGCGATCGCAATGGCTGGCGCCTCGACGGCGATCTGGCGATCAAGGGCTACGGCGATCCGTTCCTGGTTACCGAGGAATTCCGCAAGCTCCTTCAGGCCGTGCGGCACCTGGGTCTTACCGAGATCGGCGGCGATCTGGTGATTGACGATTCGCTCTTTGTGGACGCCGGGGGCGACCCCGGCGAGTTTGATGGAGATTCCTTCCGCACCTACAACGTGCTGCCGAATGCGCTGCTGATCAACTACAAGGCCATCCGCTACCAGTTCGGGATTTACCCGGACGGCGGTGGTGTTCTCGTCACCACCGATCCGGTTCTCGCCAACCTTCAGATCACCAACCGGCTGAACCTGGCGTCGGGCCGCTGCCGGGGCTACCAGGCGGGTATCACCGTGGATGTTCGCGGCGAGGCGGCGGACAGGGTCTTTCTTTCGGGCGACTTCCCCGCTGCCTGCGCACCCTACTCGCTCACGCGCACCGCCCTGCAGCACGATTCGTACGCCTACGGCCTGTTCGCGACGCTGTGGCGCGAACTCGGCGGAGTCCACACGGGCGGCTGGCGGCGGGGGACCGTGAGCGAGGATCTCGTGCCGATCCTGGTGTGGGAGTCGCCCCCGCTCCTGGAGGTCATCCGCAGCATCAACAAGTTCAGCAACAATGTGATGACCCGCCAACTGCTCTACACGCTGGGCGTGGAGGCGTCCGACCGGCCGGGCACGCGGGCGGGCGGCGTGGACGTCATTCACGACCATCTGGCTTCGCGGGGACTGAGCGTTGACTCGCTGGTCATCGACAACGGAGCCGGCCTGTCGCGCAGGACACGGATCTCCGCGCAATTGCTGGCGGATATCCTGGAGCTTGCGCAGCAGCCGCCCTACGGAGCGGAATACGTGGCGTCCATGTCCATCGGCGGCCTGGACGGCACAACGCGCAGACGCTTTGGCGATGCCGAAGCCCTCGGCCAGTCCCACCTGAAGACGGGCAGCCTCGATAACGTTGCGGCGATCGCCGGCTACGTCCACGCCGCCAGCGGGGCGACCTACGTCGTGGCGGCGATGATCAATTCCACCGATGCGCACCGGGGCACGGGTGGGGAATTCCTGGACGAACTGGTGAACTGGGTCCACGGGCTGCCGTAGAAGTTCCTGAACTGCGATACAGGCTGTACATCGCCGACCTGAACAACTGGCGGGTGCAGAAGCTGATACTGCATCCCCGACAGTCGCCAGGGCGAAGACTCGCCGAATGCCACCCGACGTCTCGCCAATTCATCGGCGCGACCGGCGTTGCTGGACAGCCTGCAACCCGCCGCGAATGGCGCGCCGGCAGCCAGCCGCTACGGCAATTCGCCCTCACGGGGGGCGGATTTTTTGCTTGACAAACTAGGGCGCCGATATAGTATTGAGCCAATATCTGCGATGGTCGCCCTTCGGGGTGACCGAAGTGTGTCGAGGGGCCGAACAGGTCCCTCTTTTTTTTTCCGACGATAATGACCACGATTCAAAGACTCCCCGCCCCTCGCTGGAAGCGTGTCTGCATCTTTGTGGACGGCGAGAATTTCCGGTTTAGCCTTGGAAATCTATTCCGCGACGGAACGTATAGCTTCAAGGCACATGACTACTTGCCAGAAGCGGATTGGCACGGTTTCTTTCAAACCCTCTGTGCCCAGCCGGGATGGGAATTGGCGAGGGTCTACTGGTACGTCACGAATGAGATCGACTACTGGCCGCACAAAGTTCCGTTCGTATGGGAAGCGAAAAGACGCTTCCTTAGGGGCAAAGGCATTCTTAGGCGCCTGACGGATCAAGGGTGTAACCTTTCAGATGGCAATGAAGGACTGAAGGACGCCGAGAAGGAACTTCACCGGCGGCGTCAGGCAATACAAAAGCGAGCGGAGGGATGGCACGCTATCCATACTTCGATCGAGCATCGATTCGATCAGATTCAGTTTCAGCGATTCGGAACCATTCGTTACGATCTGATCGAGCGATCTTTTGGGACTGAAAAAGGAGTGGATACGCAACTTGCAACCGATTTGATCACACTAAGCGACATCTACGATGTCGCTTTGCTCGTTTCTGGAGACGCCGACTATATCCCGCCTGTCTCGGCTGTCAAGAATATGGGAAAACTTGTCTACAGCGTGAGCTTCCTCACGGTTAACGGAACGAAGCTACCGGGAGGAGCATGGCGACTGTAGCGTTCTGTCGATGGCCAGATAGAGCTACCATTCGAGCAGGTGAGAGAGAGCCTGGGTGTGGAGCAAGAGTGAAAGGATCAAACTAATGGCCAACATAAGCTATTTTCAGAGATACTCCCAACGGGAAAATCATGCTACAAACAACACTCTGCTTGTAATGCGGCATTTCTACCAAGTATCGCCCCAGAAGATTAGTGAGGTCTTATCGGAACTCTGTGAAAAGGAATTGTCCGTAGGACTTCTGTTTGAACAACAATTGCGATCAGCCACAAGCACTCCTGACGCGCTGATATCACAAGCCCCTTTGGAAATCTACTTTGAGACGAAGCGCGGACGAAATCTCGACCTATCTCAAATAGATCGGCATCTGGACTCGATAAATGATGGCACTAGCAATCACGCTCAGAAGTTTTTGTTCGGATTGACGAAAGCACAGATTAGTGATGCAGATAGGGTGAAAATCTTGCGAAGAGTTAAAGAAAAGGGTAAGAATGTCACGTTCGTACCAATTACTTTTGCAAAGATAGTTCAATCACTACGCTCAGTTTGTGCAGTTCATGAAACCGCATTGTACGAAATCTTATCTGACTACGAAAGTTATCTGGAGAGCGAAAACTTACTGCAAACTGGCCAAATATTAAGTGCTTTCGCTGTTGGCGACACTTTCGACGAGAACGTACAGCATAGGCTCTATTTTGAACCTGCTGATAGACCATCGAAAGTGGGATCTAGTTTTATCGGCTTGTATAGGAACAAGTGTATTGAACAGTTAGCATCGTTCAACACTGTCGTCGTCGGTGGCGAGATAATCGGAGACTATGTATCTGAAAAGGGAACGCTATCTGACGAAGAAAGAAAACGCCTTCAAGGAGCTATTGAAGACTATCCGACCCTGTTAAACCGAGAACACCGTTACTATCTCTTTGGCGAACTATACAATACGAATTTTATCAAATGTTCCAAAGGAGGCATGAGAGGGTATCGGAAGTTCGACTTATCCGAATGGCTAGACTATGAAAATAATGAGCAATACTCCGCGCAGGAAGCTGCACAGCGTCTAATGGATAAGGTATGGGAATAGGCTACGTATTGGCTTGCTCGACTCATACGGCTTTTGGTCGCTTCTTGCCGCAGCAAGCACGGCGGCGCAAACCGATTACCTCTTTGCTCAATCAGCTATTCCGGTCGCGGCCGCGCGATACCGAATTTCTTCATTCGGTCGGTAAACGTCGATGGCTTGAGGCCCACCAGCGTAGCGGCTCCCCGGGGACCGGAAACCCGCCAGCCAGTCTCGCGCAATGCCAACAGCAGGTTGTTTTTCTGAAGTTCCAGTAGCTGCTGCTCGCTCATGAGCGCCGGCGTTCCGTTGCCGTCCGGACCGGTGGCCACGGGCACCGCCGCAGAAGCAGGCTTTGGGAAATCCGCCATGGCCAGGTCGAGACGCAGGACCTTGCCCTGCGACAGGATCACGGCGCGCTCGATGACGTTTTTGAGTTCCCGCACATTGCCCGGCCAGTCGTAGTTTCTCATCAGGTCCAGGTGCTGGCGGCTGAGAGAAAGCGGCCGGTGGCCGAAATCCTGGCAGATCTTCTCCAGGAAGTGGCTGGCAAGCTGCACGATGTCTTCGTCCCGGTCCCGTAGCGGCGGCACGTCAATGGGAAAGACGCTGAGACGATAGAAGAGATCTTCGCGAAAGGCTCCGTCCTCCACCGCCTTGTCGAGATTCCGATTCGTTGCCGCCACCACGCGCACGTTCACCGAGCGGGTGCGGTCGCTTCCCACCTGCTCGAATTCGCCCTCCTGGAGCACCCGCAGCAGCTTGCCCTGCAGATCGAGGGGGATTTCGCCGATCTCGTCCATGAACAGCGTGCCGCCGTCGGCCAGTTGGAAGCGGCCGATGCGGTCGCGGTGCGCGCCGGTAAACGCGCCCTTGACGTGGCCGAAGAATTCGCTCTCGAACAGTTCGCTGGGGATGGAGGCGCAGTTGACCTTGACCAGCGGCCCCCCGCTTCGCGCACTGCGCGTGTGGATCACGTGGGCCACCAGTTCCTTGCCCGTACCGGATTCGCCCTGGATCAGGACGCTTGCCGATGTCTGCGCCACGGCCTCGACCCGCGCCAACATCTTCTTCAGCGCCGGACTTTCGCCGATAATTCGCCCGAAGTTCATGGACACCTGCACTTCCTCGCGCAGGTAGTCGCGCTCGCGCTCCAGTTCCCTGCGCAATCGCGCGTTCTCTTCGAAGGCGGCCCGCAGGCGCCGCTCGGCGCGGTTGCGCTCGGTGACGTCCTTCATGGCGACGTGCTTGCGCCGGACCCGGCCGTCCGAGCCCCGTTCCGCCCGCGACGACACCAGCGTCTCGATGGTCTCGCCCGACCTGGTCGTGTAACTTCGCGGTTCGTTGTCCAGTTCGCCCTCGGCGATAATGTCGATCACCGACTGGCGGTCCAGCCCGCTGTCACCGGCCAGGAACTCAAGTATGTTTCTGCCCAGCACTTCGCGGCGCCGGTAGCCCATCTTGGCAAGCCAGCGATCGCTGGCATGGACGATGCAGCCCTCGCTGTTGACCGTATGCATCATGGCCGGCGTGCCCCGGTAGAGATCCTGGTACTGCTCCTCGATCCGGTTCGCCTCGCCGATTTCAGCGTAGGCCACGACGGTTCGGCCTTCACCGTCGATCGCGACGTTGGCCATGCAGTCGACCTGCTCTCCCGAGCGCGTGTACAGGTCCACCGGGACGTTGTTCAGGCGTCCGGTGCGGCGCAACAACGGGAGATAGTCGTTCTCGATGCGCTGCATCACCGCGGGACTGGACAGTTCCCGGGCCCGCAGCCGGTGAATCCCGTCGCGGTCGTAGCCGAAGCGCTGCAGCCACGCGTCCGTGGCATCCAGCACGAAACCTTCCTCGTTCAGCGCCACCGCGAGGACCGGGCTCATGCGAAAGAACGGCCGGTAGTCAGTCTCCATGCCGGGAACTTTACGGTATTCCGTGACTCAGATCAACGGGTTTCCGTTATTTAACGGATTTCCGTGTATTAGGTCGTCGCCAAACCCTTGATTTTCCGTGAATCGGGAGTTGGCACGTCTCGTGCATTTAATTGTCCAAGTAAACAACTCAACCTGAGGAGATGATCATGAACACACGAAGACTGCACTTGCCGACGCTGTTGCTGGCCGTGTTCGGGTTGGGCCTCAATACGGCCCTGGCGCGTGAGCCGTCCGTGATCGTTGAGGATATCCGCGAGGCGCTGCCCGTCATCGCGGAAGTCACTGTCAACGGTGCCGACGAAGCGGCTGAGTACCGCGCGAACAAGGCCCGATTTGAAGCCGAGATGGCGGCATTCGCCCGAACCGTGCACGCGCGGTACCGGGATGTCGTCAGGAACCGCCTGGAACGTTCGGTTCACGGCGCGGCCCTCGATGCCACCGGCATCCAGGGCTAGAGACTGTAACGGGTCGGCGGACACCTCCCTGCCCGCCTGATCCATCGCCCGCACGTTCAAGCGTCGTGCGGGCATGGCCGGGAGGCCACTCGGGGACCCGTGGATTTCCCCGGCATTGCCGTCAGGAATATCAGGACGGCCGATCGGGTCCCCATTTTTTCTGCACAGCGTGTTGACGAAGGTCACGCGAGCCGGCAATTGAAGTTCAGCGGTCTACGAATTCCAGCTTGCGGCCGCGAGGCCGCTCTGCAAGGCGCCCGTCCCGAAACACCACCTCGCCGTTCAGCATCGTCATGTAGATGCTTGAACTGAACCGCTGTCCTTCCAACGCCGACCAACCGCACTTGTATTCAAGGCTCTCCGAAGTAACCACTTCCCCCTCGTTCACGTCCAGAGCCACCAGGTCGGCAAAATATCCTTCCCGCACAAATCCCCTGTCGACGACCCCGAACAGGCGGGCGGGATTGTGCGCCGCTTTCTCGGGGATTGCCGCAAGCGTAATCTCGCCCGACAGGTGGCATTCCATCAGCATCTGCAACGAGTGCTGCACCAGGGGCAGCCCGGCAGGCGCTTCGAAATACGGCCGGGATTTCTCCTCCAGGGTATGGGGTGCGTGGTCGGTGGCGATCACGTCGATGCGGCCGTCGCGCACGCCCTCCAGCAGCCCTTCCCTGTCGCCGCGCGTCTTGATGGCGGGATTGCACTTGATGCGGCTGCCGAGGTCCGCGTAGCGGGACTCGTCGAACCACAGGTGGTGCACGCACACCTCGGCGGTGATGCGCTTCCCCGCCAGCGGTCCGGGCTCGAAGAGATCCAGTTCCCGGGCGGTGGTGAGGTGCAGTACGTGCAGCCGGGTGCCATGCCGCCTGGCGAGATCCACTGCCAGCGATGACGACCGGTAGCAGGCCTCGGCGGACCGGATCAGCGGATGCGCGCTCATGGGCACGTCCTCGCCGTAGCGCGCCCGGAAGCGCTCCTCGTTGGCGAGGATGGTCGGCGTGTCCTCGCAGTGCGTCGCCACGGGCAGCGGCGCATGGGCGAAGATGCCCTCCAGCGCGGCGGGGTCGTCCACCAGCATGTTGCCGGTGGAGGCGCCCATGAATACCTTGATCCCGCACGCGTGGGCGCGGGTGATTCGCCTGATGTCTTCCAGGTTGCCGTTGGTCGCCCCGAGGTAGAACGCGTAGTTGCTGAAGGCACGGCCTCGTGCGCGGCTCAACTTGTCTTCAAGCGCCCGCCGGTCGGTGGTGGGCGGCGAGGTATTGGGCATCTCCATTACGCTGGTCACACCGCCGCGTATCGCCGCCCGCGATTCGGTGGCCAGCGAGCCCTTGTGCGTGAGGCCGGGCTCGCGAAAATGCACCTGGTCGTCGATCAGGCCGGGGAACAGGTAGCGTCCGTCCAGATCGATGACCTCCCAGCCCGCCCGGGCGCTCACCTGCGACTCGATCCTGCCGATGCGGTCACCCTCGACGAGAACGTCAACTTCCCTGACTTCGCCCTCGTTGACCAGCCTGGCGTTGACCAGAAGGATTTTGTTGCCAGTCATCATCCGCAACCGGCGAATGCATCGGTGGCCGAGACAAGCTCGTGGCTGATGCCGGGTTCATAGGCCGAGTGGCCCGCGTCGGCCACGATGCGCAGGTCCGCTTCCGGCCAGCGGGACGCCAGGTCCCACGCGGTCGTCATGGGGCAGACCACGTCGTAGCGGCCCTGGACAATGACCGCCGGAATCCCGCGAATGGCCTCCACGCCTTCCAGCAACTGGTCCTCGCTGGAAAAGAAGCCCCTGTTGACGAAGTAGTGAGCCTCGATGGTGGCCAGGGCGACGGCGAAGTCCGGCGAGCCGAACTGCTCCGTGCGCTTCGGGTCCGGGCGCAGGAAACTGGTGGAACCCTCCCAGATGGACCAGGCCCTGGCCGCCGCCAGGCGGGTGTCGCGGTCGCCGTCGGTCAGCCGCCGATGATAGGCCGCGAGCAGATCGCCGCGCTCTTCCACGGGAATGGGCTTGAGGAAATGCGCCCACTGGTCCGGGTAGATTTCGCTGGCGCCGTGCTGGTAGAACCAGTGAATCTCCTTGCTGCGGAGCAGGAAAATGCCCCGCAACACGAGTTCGCTGACGGCCTTCGGATGGCTTTGCGCATAGGCCAGCGACAGCGTGCTTCCCCAGGAACCGCCGAACACCAGCCACTGGTCAATACCCAGGTGCTCACGCAGCATCTCCATGTCCTCGACCAGGTGCCACGTGGTGTTGTCCGTCAATGACGCGAACGGCCGGCTGCGCCCGGCGCCCCGCTGGTCGAATACCACGATGCGATAGCGGGCCGGATCGAAGAATCGGCGGGCTCCGACATCGCCGCCCCCGCCGGGTCCGCCGTGCACGAAGACGGCTGGCTTGCCCTGCGGGTTGCCGCACTGCTCGTAGTAGATCGCGTGTTCGCCGCCCACGAGAAGCGATCCCTGGTCATGGGGTTCCAGCGGCGGGTAAAGAACGCGCCTTTCTTGCATATTCAACGTGCCTTGATCGAGAGGGTTTTCGAGGACGGCGGCCGCCCGGAACCGGCCGTCTGCTGGCCGAGCCGCTGCCGCCTGAACTATGATTCCAACGCAGGGTCAACATAATACCGCGATCCTGGGAATTCCATCATGAGACCGTTCACAATGCTTCTATGCTGTACAACCGGATTGAGCCTTTCCGGCGGCGCACTCGCGCAGGCCACCGCCGGGATCGATATTCCCTACGAGGAGTTCTACCTCGACAACGGCCTGAGAGTCATCGTCCACGAAGACCGCAAGGCGCCCATCGTCGCGGTCACTCTCTGGTACCACGTCGGCTCCAGGAACGAGAGCGTGGGCAAGACCGGCTTCGCGCACCTGTTCGAGCACCTGATGTTCAACGGCAGCGAAAACCACGACCGGGAGTATTTCGAACCGCTGGAGCAGGTGGGCGTCACGGGCATCAACGGCACCACGAACAACGACCGCACCAATTACTTCCAGACCGTGCCCTCGAGCGCCCTGGACCTGGCCCTGTGGCTGGAATCCGACCGCATGGGGCACCTGCTCGGCGCCGTCACCCAGGAGAAACTGGACGAGCAGCGCGGGGTGGTGCAGAACGAGAAGCGCCAGGGCGAGAACCAGCCCTACGGAAAGGCCTTCACCTACATCGTGGAAAACGTCTTCCCCGAGGGACATCCCTATTCATGGTCGGTCATCGGCTCCATGGAGGACCTGAACGCTGCCAGCCTGGACGACGTTCACGAGTGGTTCAGGACCTATTACGGCCCCAACAACGCCACCCTGGTGCTGGCCGGCGACATCGACGTGGAGACCGCCCGCGACAGCGCTCAGCGCCACTTCGGCGCCATCCCGCCCGGACCGCCGCTGGCCCGCATGGAAGCCTGGGTGCCGACGCTCGAACAGGACCGGCGCATGGTGACGGAGGATCGCGTCCGGCAGGCCCGCATCTACAGGACCTGGCCCATACCCGAGTGGGGCAACGCCGAACTTGACCTGTTGTCGCTCGCCAACGGCGTGCTGACCGGGGGCCAGACGTCGCGACTTTACCAGCGCCTTGTCTACGAGGATCAGTTGGCCACGGATGCGGGCGGGTTCATTTTCCAGGGCGAGATCTCCGGAGCGTACATCCTCTGGGCGACGGCCCAGCCCGGTCAGGACCTGGCGGCGGTGGAGGCGGCGCTGGACGAGGAACTGCAACGCTTCCTGGACACCGGCCCCACGGACGGCGAACTGTCGCGCGTGATTACCCAGTCCCGATCCAGCTTCATCCGCGGCGTGGAGCGGGTGGGGGGCTTTTCCGGCAAATCGGGGATCCTGGCGGAAAGCGCCGTGTTCGGCGGCCGGCCGGATGCCTACAAAGCGTCATTGGCGCTGCTGGACAAGGCCACGGGGGAGGACTTGCGGGTCGCGGCGGGAAACTGGCTCGCCAAGGGGTCATTCATTCTGGAGATTCACCCTTACGACGACCGCATGGCGGCTACGGGCGATGACGCGGACCGCTCTGCCCTTCCCATGCCGGAGTCGTTTCCCGGCGCCGAGTTTCCGGCGCTGGCGCGCGCGGAACTGGCCAACGGCATGCAACTCATCGTGGCGCAGCGCAGCGCCGTTCCGGTGGTCAACTTCAACCTACAGCTCGATGCCGGCTACGCGGCCGACCAGTTCGGCGCACCGGGCACGGCGGCGCTTGCAATGACGCTGCTGGACCAGGGCACCGCGACACGCGGGGCGCTTGAGATCAGCGAGGAACTGGCGCAACTGGGCGCCCAGCTTCGCGCGGGGGCCAACCTGGATTTCTCCTCCGTGTCGCTTTCCGCGCTGAAGGAGAACCTGGCCGCTTCGCTGGACATCTACAGCGACGTGATCCTCAACCCGGCGTTTTCCGAGGAAGAACTCGAACGCCAGCGACGGTTGCGGCTATCGCAGATCCAACGGGAAAAATCCGAACCCGTTTCCATGGCGCTGAGAATCTTCCCGGCGCTCATTTACGGCGACGATCACGCCTATGCCCTGCCCATGACCGGCTCGGGGACGGAGGACTCCGTCGCCGCCATCACCCGGGACGACCTGATCGCCTATCACGACACCTGGTTCAAGCCCAACAACGCCACCATGATCGTGGTGGGCGACACGACGCTCGAAGAGATCGCGCCGATGCTCGAGTCGCTGTTCGCCGACTGGTCGTCCGGCGAGGTACCCGAGAAGAACATCCCCACGGTTGATTTGCCGGAAGAGTCCCGTGTCATCCTGGTGGATCGCCCGGGTTCGGAACAGAGCATCATTTTCGGCGGGCAACTGGTCTTCGACCGGTCCGACGAGCGGGAGATGGCGCTGCGCGCCACCAACGAGGCCTTCGGCGGCGCCTTTACTTCGCGGATCAACATGAATCTGCGCGAGGACAAGGCCTGGTCCTACGGCGTGCGTTCCATGCTGGTGGACACGCAGAGCCAGCGCCCCTTCATCGTCTACGCGCCGGTGCAGACGGACCGCACGGCGGACTCGCTGGTGGAGCTGGACCGCGAAATTCGCGAGCTGCTGGACCAGCGGCCGGTGGACGGCGACGAGATCGCCACGTTCGCCAGGCGCAACACGCTGACCCTGCCCGGGCGCTGGGAAACCGCTGGCGCGGTAGCCGGCGACATTGCCGAGCTGGTGCGGTTCGGGTTGCCCGACGACTATTGGGATCACTACGCGGACCTGGTGGGCGGCGTCACGGTGGAAGACGCCAATGCGGCGGCACGCGCGGAGCTGCGGCCGGACCGGCTGGTCTGGGTCGTGGTCGGGGACCTGGAAGCGATCGAGGAAAGTGTGCGCGCTTTGGATCTGGGCCGCGTGGACTTCATGGATGTGGACGGGAATCTGTTGTAGCGCGGGGATCGGTGTTCGTTCCGGGGGCGTGTGCGTGTTGCCCCTTCGGGCTTAATCTTGTCCCGCCATCCCTGGCGGGACGAGAATCGAGGGCTCCGCGCTTGTGGCCGTCCGTGGCCCGCTTGTCGCCCGCGACGCCCGAAGGGGCAACACGCACACGCCCCCGAAACGAACGTCGCTAAGGAATGGGTGGCGGGCCGGGCGTTTCGCGGATAGGGTATTGTGACGGGACGAAACAACGAATCACCAGGGGGAACATGAGATGCTGCGTTCGCTGACCCATCTGTTGCTTGTTGGAGCGCTGAGTCTGACGGCGCAGTCAGGGGTGGCGCACCATTCGGTGAGCGGGAATTTCGATCGGGATGCGCGTCATGACATCACGGGCACGCTGACGGCGTTTCATCTCAGAAATCCTCACTCTCACCTGGAACTCGACGTTGTCGAGGACGACGGGACTGTTTCGCACTGGCTGGTCGAGTGGGGTACCCGGAACGATCTGATTCGGCGGGGTGTCGATCTTGACAGCGTCAGGGTGGGGGATGAGTTGACGATAACGCTCATTCCGAGCCGGCGCCTGGAGCACGTGGGCTACGCCCGCATCCTGACGCTTGCCGACGGGACGGTGGTTCGGGATTGCGGCTTTGCGGCGTTTCGGGAAGCGTTGCTTGCCGGCACGGAAGTGGAATGCGAGGAGCCGGACCGATAGTGAACACGCTGCCAGGCAGTCGGACGGCAGGTTTTCTTGCCGGAATGGTGCTCGGATTACCGGTCGCATTGGCAGACCGGGCCGATCTCGAAGGAACCTGGTTGCAACTCAGCGCAGGGCGCCCGTCCGCAACATTGACTCCGGAGGCAGAGGAGGCGGTTGCCGGTTACGTGCCGTTGAGGGACGATCCCGACCTGCGGTGCCTGCCTCCCAGCCTTACGAACGTGATTGGCATACCGGACCCGCCCTGGGAAATCCGGTTGCACGAGGATCGCGTGGAGATCGATTTCGAGTACATGGATGTGAGACGACGGGTGCCGCTGGACCCGGAGCTCGCGGTGGAGGATGCCCCGTTCACGGTTCAGGACCATCCCCACCTGGGCCGGTCCGTCGGCCGTTTCGAAGGCGAAGTGCTGGTCATCGATACGGGTGACGTGGGCCGGGGATACGTCGATACGAGGGGACCGGCGGAGGGATTTCCCCAGTCGACCGGAATGCGCTACGAGGAACGATACCGCGCCGACGGCGACCGACTGTACGTCGAAATCATTCATACCGACCCGGTTTACTATGTCGAACCGTTCAGCATGAGCTTCGATTTCTTTCGGGTCGATCTGGAAGTGCTCGAATTCGATTGTCAGATGGACGCCGCAAACTACGACGAGCGATTGTAGCCGGCTGCACGTCCGTGCTGCGTGCGCAGCGCGACCGCCGAACGATCGCGAATCGCGGAACCTGCCGCGCCTCGAAACACGCAAACTCTCCGCAAGGCTTGAAAATTCTCGTATCTTGTGGAAAATCCGGTGCGCTCAGGTAAATCGGCCGGGTCTCGACAGACAAACTTCGGAATGAGTGCTGAAGATGATTGAGTGCCAGGAACTGACCAAACAATTCGGCGCCCTTCTCGCCGTCGACAATCTGAGCTTTCAGGTGGACCCGGGCGAGGTGTTGTGCTTTCTCGGGCCGAACGGTGCGGGCAAGACGACGACCATGCGGATCATCGCGGGGTTCCTGCCGCCCACGTCCGGTCGTGCCAGCGTTTGCGGCCTTGACGTTGAAACCCGCGCAACCGCAGCCAAACGCAAGATCGGTTATCTGCCGGAAGGCGCGCCCAGCTACCCGGAAATGACCGCCCGGTCGTTTCTGGAGTTCGTCGCCGATGCCCGGGAACTGAGCGGCGCAAGGCGCAGGGCGAGGCTGGACGAGGTCTATGGCCTGCTGCACCTGGAACCCGTGCTGGAACAGACCATCGACACGCTGTCGAAGGGGTACCGGCGCCGGGTGGGGCTGGCGCAGGCGATTCTGCACGATCCGGAGGTGCTGATCCTGGACGAGCCCACCGACGGGCTGGATCCCAACCAGAAGCACGAGGTGCGCCAACTCATCAACCAGATGTCCGAGAGCAAGACCATCATCATCTCCACGCACTTGCTGGAAGAAGTCGACGCGGTCTGCAATCGTGCCATCATCATCGCCGGCGGCCGGATTCTGGCCGATGACACACCGGGCAACCTGGAGGCGCTATCCCGATTTCATAACGCCGTGTCGCTCAAGCCGGCGGACCCGTCCCAGCTACAATCCCTGCGCGGCGAACTCGACGCGTTGCCCGAGGTCGTGGAGACGGAGCTGGATTCGAAGTCGGAACGGCTGACGGCGTTTTTCAGGGACCGCCGGCTTTCCCTCAAGGCGATCAATGAACTGGCCGACCACAGGGGCTGGGAGCTTTCCGAGCTGCACCTGGAGTCGGGGCGGCTGGACGAAGTGTTCCGGACGATCACCGGAGGAGCCCGCGCATGAACGGCGTGACGGCAATCATGCGCCGGGAGCTGCAGAGCTATTTCGCCACGCCGCTGGCCTACGTATTCATCGTGATATTCCTGGTCCTGGCCGGTTGGTTCACCTTCAATTTCGGAAACTTCTACAACGGGGGTCAGGCCAGCCTGGCGCCGTTCTTCAACTACCATCCCTGGCTGTACCTGTTCCTGGTTCCGGCATTGTCCATGCGCCTTTGGGCCGAGGAGCACAAGACCGGCACGATCGAACTCCTGATGACGTTGCCGCTGGATGTCTGGCAGTCGGTGGCCGGGAAGTTCATCGCCGCGTGGGCGTTCACCGCCCTGGCGCTGGCGCTGACGTTTCCCATATGGATCACGGTCAACTACCTGGGCGAGCCGGACAACGGCGTCATCGTCGCCGCCTACCTGGGCAGCCTGATGATGGCCGGCGGGTTTCTTGCCATCGGCTCCTTCGTCTCGGCGACCACCAACAACCAGGTCATCGCCTTCATCGTCACCGTCGTGATCTGCTTTGTCATGCTTATGGCCGGCTTCCAGCCGTTGCTGAGCCCCCTGGTGGGCTGGGTCCCGCTGCCGATAATCGATGCGGTGGCGAGCCTCAGTTTCCTGACGCACTTTTCCAGCATCAGCAAGGGCGTCATCGATGCGCGCGATATCATCTATTTTGGCCTGCTCATCGGCACGTTCCTTTACGCCAACGTGCTGGTGCTGCACATGAAGAAAGCAGGTTGACCGATCCATGTCCGCAAACCGGCAACGCAACCTCGGAACCCTGTCGCTGGTGCTGCTGGCACTGGTATTCGTCGCGGCCGTCACGGCAAACAATTCGCTGCTGACGGGCCTTCGCATCGACCTGACGGAAGACAATCTCTACACCGTTTCGCCCGGAACGCGGAACGTGCTTGCCTCCATCGTGGAGCCAATCAACGTTTACCTGTTCTTTTCCGACAGCGAGACTGCAGACATCGCGCCGCTGAGGAATTACGCCAATCGCGTGCGCGAGACGCTGGAGGAACTGGAGAGCGCCGGCGGCGGCAATCTCGTGCTGCATGTCATCGACCCGGTGCCGTTCTCGGAGGACGAGGACCGGGCGGCCCAGTTCGGCCTTCAGCCGATCACGCTGGGGATCGGGCAATCCCTGTATTTCGGGCTGGCCGCAACCAACAGCGTCGGCGATCAGGAGGTCATCGAGATTTTCAATCCCGACCGGGAGCGCTTTCTCGAGTACGAACTGGCCAGGCTGATCTACAGCCTCGCGCGTCCCGACAAGGTGGTGGTGGGCGTGCACGCCGGCGTGTCCATGACCGCCGGGTTCGACCCCCAGACCCAGCGCGTGACCGAGCCCTGGGTCGTCTACAGCCAGGCCGGGCAATTGTTCGAGATGCGCTCGCTGCCGCCGGGATTCACGGAGATCGAAGAGGACGTGAACGTGCTCTGGCTTGTGCATCCCCGGGCCCTCGAAGACGAGACGCTGTACGCCATCGATCAATTCGTGATGGGCGGCGGCCGGGCGCTGATCTTTCTGGACCCGTTCGCCGAGGTCGACATGGCCGCGGCCATGGATCCTGCCGCCATGGCGGCGGGCAGCGCGTCGAACCTCGAGCCGCTGCTGAGCGGCTGGGGCGTCGAATTCTCCGCCGGCGAGGTGGTGGCGGACAACCAGTACGCCCTCAGCGTCACTACCGGACTGAGCATGCGGCCGGTGCGTCACCTGGGCTTGCTCGGACTGGACGCGTCAGCGATTGACCCTGAGGACGTGATCACCGACGGGCTGTACAACATCAATGTCGGGACTGCCGGGCATTTCAGCGTGGCCGAAGACAGCACGGTGACATTGCAGCCGCTGCTGACCTCAAGTACCAATTCGGAAACCCTGCCGGCGATCCAGATGCAGATGCTCACCGACCCGGAGGCGTTGCTGGACGATTTCACGCCCGGCGGGGAGTCCTACATCATCGCCGCCCGGCTGACGGGCTCGCTTGCCAGCGCTTATCCCGACGGCCCGCCCGCCGAGGACCTGCCGGATGCCGGGGCTGACCTGGCAGCGGACGCGGACGATGGCGACGATGCAGGCGCCGACCCCGAATCGGCGGAACCCGCGGACACCGAATCATCGCAAGCCCAGCCGGACGGCGGGCACCTGGCGTCCACCGATTCGGCCAATGTCATCCTCGTGGGTGACGTGGATATCCTGAGCGACCGGCTTTGGGTACAGCAGCAGAATTTCCTGGGCCAGACACTGGCGACGGCATTCGCCAACAACGGCGACTTCCTCGTCAACGCCCTGGACAACCTGTCCGGCAGCGCGGACCTGATCGGCATTCGGGCACGGGGCACCTATTCGCGTCCGTTCACGCGGGTTCAGGCGTTGCGCCGGCAGGCCGACGCGCAGTTCCGCCAGACCGAGCAGCAACTGCAGGCGGAACTGACCGAGACCGAGAACCGGCTCAGCGAGCTGCAGGACGCCCGCACGGACCAGGGCTCGCTGCTGATGAGCGACGAACAGCAGGCGGAAATCCAGCGGTTCCTCGATGAGCAGGTCCGGATCCGCCAGGAACTGCGCGGCGTGCAGCGTAATCTCGACCGCAGCATCGAACAGCTGGGCACCGTGCTGCAATTCATCAACATCGGACTGGTGCCGCTGCTGCTGACCGCGGTCGCGCTGTCGGCGGTGGTTGTCAGACGGCGGCGCACGGAGAAAAAATCGTGACTCCCCGCACCGTGACTGTACTTGCAGCCGCCCTGGTGGTACTTGGCGCCGTGGCGCTGATTGCACAGTACGATCCCCAGCCGCCGGCCCCGGGCGGTGGCTTGTTGCTGCCGGGTCTCGGCGGGGACCTGGATCAGGTCACCCGGGTGTCCGTCGTCGGCGCCGGTTCGGTTCCCGTCGCCACGCTGGTGCGCGGCGAGGACGGGAGTTGGTCGGTTGCCGAAAAGGACGGTTACCCGGCTGACACGGACAAAGTTCGCCAGACGTTGATCAGCCTGGCCGAGGCGCGCATCGTCGAGCCCAAGACGGCCAATCCGGACTTCTACGACCGCCTGGGTGTGGAGGGCGTGGAAGCCGAGGCTGCCGGTGGCGTGGCCGTGACGTTGTCGGGCGCCGAAATGCCGGTCAATGTCATCGTCGGCGATACCGAGGGCACGTCCCAGGTCTACGTTCGCGAAGCGGATCAGGCGCAGAGCTTCCTGGTCGACCGGAACCCGGACGTGGGGAACGAAACGACGGATTGGCTGGCCACCGAAATCCTGGCAATTCCCGGCGATCGGATGGCCCGGGTCACCGTGACCCACTCCGACGGCGAAGTGGTCAGCGTTTCCAAGGCCGATCCCGAACAGTCCAATTTCGATTTGGAGGAAATGCCTCAGGGCCGCGAATTGCAGTACGCCAGCGTGGCCAACGTCATGGGAAACGTACTGTCCGGCCTGAACCTGCAGGACGTGGAGCCCAGAACCGATACGGAGGAGCCGGTGACGGTGACCGAATTCGTGACGTTCGACGGGCTGGCTATCACCGCGGAATCGGTTGAGCGCGAAGATGAGCGGTGGGTTGCGTTCCGGGCCGAATTCCGCGCGCCTGTGGAAGAATCCGAGCCGGAAGCCGATGCGGCCCAGGAGGACGCGGCGGCGAACGCTTCCGAGGAAGCTGGAGACGATATTGATGATGCCGTTGCTGACGATACCGAAGTCGCGGCAGTCGAAGCCGAAGCGGGCGGTACGGACATCACAGCCGTTGAAGCCGAGACCGGCGGCGCGGACGTCGCCGCAGAAGCCCTTGACCTGGACCAGCGCCTTTCCCCGTGGCGCTACCGCATCGCCAGCTTCCAGTTCGACCAGATGACACGCCGGCTGGACGATCTGCTCCGCGACCTGCCGGAGGAATCGGCAGACGAGTAGCGATTGAATTTCCTGCGCACCCTCGAGTCAACGGCCTTCTCGGAATGGGTGCTGACCTCCATGCTCGGGTTTCCCACCCTGATCGCCCTGCATTCGATCGGGATGGCCGTTGCGGCCGGACTGACGATCGTCGTCACGCTGTACCTCTACCGACTCGTCGCAGGCATCGCGGACGCGAAACTGCCCGGGATTCTGCGCATCGCGATGTGGGGATTCCTGCTGAACCTGGTCACGGGGCTGGCAATCTTCGTTCCCCGGGGGACTGAATACCTCGCCAACGTCACCTTCCTGGTGAAGATGCTGCTGGTATTGATCAGCGCAGCCATTCTCGTCTGGCTCAAGTCGCACGTCGCGCAGCTCGCGAGGAAATCCGTTGACGTATGCGGCAGCGTCCGGGCGCGCCGCCTGTCGCTGGTGTCCAGTGCCACCTGGATTGGCGCCATCGTCACCGGCCGCCTGATCGCCTACCTGGGGTCGGTCTACTGATGGGCCTGGAGAAGCTGGGCTGGCTCGCGGACACGGCCCTGGGGCACTGGGTCGTTTCGTCGGCGGCCATCTGGCCGACGCTTGAATGCATCCACTTCGTCAGCCTGTGCTTCTTCATGGGCGGCATGCTGATGATCGATCTGCGGCTCACCGGCTTCTTCCGGGATCCCTGCACCGGGCTGGTCAATCGGCTGCTGGGACTGGTAATTGGCGCATTTCTCGTGAACTTCACCACCGGGGCATTGTTCTTTGCCGGAAATGCGACCAAGTACATCGACAATCCGGCGTTCGAACTCAAGCTGAGCCTCATGGTCCTCGCCGGATTGAACGCCCTGTACTTCAAGTTCCGGCTGGCGCATCTGCTGGCCACTGAGGAGGTCACCGGCGACTCGAAGTTTGTCGGTTACTTCTCCCTGCTGCTGTGGGCGGGCGTCATCGTCTGCGGGCGGATGATTACATTCTTCGCCCGCTGACAATCAGAGGTCGGCCGCCATCACCGGCATGAACTTCTGGATCCGCTTGCCGTTGTCCACTTCACCGGTGAAGATGTTCCCCATCGAGTCGATTCCGATCGCGTTGGGGAAGTGCATCTGCCCCGCCAGCCGGCCGTGCTCGCTGAAGTGACCCAGCATTTCGCCGCTCGCGCGATCGATGACCCAGACCACGTGGTTGTTCCCGTCCGCTTCGAAGAGATACTTCTGCTCCGGGTCCTTTGAAATGATCATCTTGTACATGGTGCCGCAGGGACCCCAGGTGCCACCCATCAGTTCCAGGCCACCGCAACCCCGTGCCGGCGTGTTCGGCGCAACAAAGATGTCCTGCAGCCACTCGCCCGCGGTCGAAAACACCTGAATCCGATTGGACCCGCGCTCGCCGACGTACACCTTGCGGTCGTTGGAGATCTCGATGAAGTGCAGGGCGGGCGCGAGATCCCTGACTTCCGGCGGCGGCCCACCGTCCCACGTGTAGCCCGGAATCGGTTCGTTGGAGATTTCGCTCAGCGGCATCCCGTAGCCGCCCCAGCCCCGCTTGAACTCGCCGGTTGAGGCGTCGAAGACGACGACGCGCTTCTGGTCGATGATGTACAGCTCGTTGTCGACTTCGTCGAGCTGGAATCGCCCCTTGTTCCGGAACGCGTCGGTCTCCTGGTTGTTCTCGATGTTGGGCGCGTCGGGCTCAGGCCGATGGCCGAAATCCCACACGAACTCGCCTTCGCGCGTGAACTTCAGGATGCTGTCCTGCGGCGCGGTGCCGGCGACCCAGACGAAACCCTGCGTATCGGCGATCACCGTCTGCAGCGCGGTCGGCCACAGCGGGTGATGGTCGGCATCGCCCCAGGCGTTCACCACGTTGCCCTCCCGATCCAGCTCGATGATCTCCGGACCCAGCACGCAGCACAATCCGTTGCCGTTGATATCGCCGCTGATCTCGTTTGCCTGGGCAGCCCGGTTACGGTTGATGAACCAGACGTGGTCCATGTGATCGACATAGAGTCCGGTGACCTGCTGCATGCTCCAGCGGTTGGGGAGCGGCTTCGGCCAGAACGGGTCCACCTGGTACAGCGGGGACCCGTTTTCGTCCAGGGCCTGCCCCTCGACCACCTGCGCGTGTGCCACCGGTCCCGTGGCAAGCGCCAGGCCGGCGCCGATAACGAGGGCCACGCCGCAGAGCGACCATCCGTGCATTGTTGATTTCATGTGAGCTTCCTCCTGCTCATAAGTCTGCCTGTCGGTGTCGCCCATGTCGCGATGCCGCTGGCGGGTCACGCCGACCCACCGGCCATACGCTACCACATCGGGAAAGCTCAGAGGACGGGCGTCGGTACGCCCGGCATGCCCGCCGACGACGCGACCGGATTGGCCCGCACTGGCCGATCGCCCGCGAGCCGTTGCCTGAGCCAGCCGAGGTCATCGCCGCTTTCCACGAGCGCCTTCACCGTGGGGCTCGTATCGAGCGCATCGGCGTCGATGGGGTCGGCCCTGAGCTTCAGATGGGCGAAGATCGTTCTTCCGTCACCGCCTACCCAGCGTACCGTGGACTCCCCGTCCCCATTCGCATCGAACTCGGCCGCAAACAGCTTCATGCGCACGGATCCGCTGACGTTGCCGCCTATGAGCAGAACCCTGCCGTTCTGCTCTTCGACCCTGATCGTGATGTCGCAGTGGGTGCGGACCCCCTCGCCTAGGTCGCTGCGCCGCTGCCCGATGGAGTGATACGCCGAGCGCCGCGCGGAGCACAGCAGATCGCCCGGCTCGATCGGCATCTCGCCGACGTCGTACGCGACGTACGCGGTCTCCGGGTCATCGTGATAACGCGCTTCGATCGCCTGATCGATATAGACGTAGTGCGCGATGTGCCGCCGGAACAGGTCGTCCTCGCCAAGACCGCCCTCGCACATGACCCACGAGATGAACGCCGCCGACCAGGGGTCCCGCCAACGCGCGCCATCGCCGTACGGCCCCTGCCAGACGTCGTTCTGCCGGTCGAGAATCCAGCCGCCATCGTCGGTCACGGCCCAGTAGCCCGCGATGGAGTCCGCCACGCGCGCTGCCTCCCTCTGTTCGGCCGGCGTCCGCGGGGTCCGTCGCCGCGGTTGCGAGTCATCGTCATCGTCGTCCATCTGGTCGAGGACGGAAAATCCGAAGAACCCCCACTCCTGCACCGCGATGTCGATGATCCTGCGCCTGAGTTCGTCCTCCGGCATCGTCCGGCACGCCCGCTGGACGACCCGCATGCGGCCAGGCTCCCCGGTCACGCGCTCGGCGGGAGGCGCCACGTCCAGCCGTTCGGCCGAGAGGCGATCCAGGTGAGTCTGCTGCGCGCTCACGCCCGACGCTGCGGCCATTGCGGCGGTCAAGGCGAGGAGAATTTGCTTTGCGGTATGAGTGCCGGGGGTCATCGCGGCATTAATCTAACAAATTCGGCCGGAGAATGAGAAACTTGCGGGAGAAACTCACGGGATGAGAATCCTGCGGGACTGGTAAGCTCGGCTAGGCGGTATTGACCTGCAGCGGACCGTGCGACTGAATCCGCCCGGCCGCGGCATTGACGATCATGTCGGGCACCACGGGCGCGCGATTGAAGTAGTGCCCGCCCAGCGCGTCGGAGATTGCGCAGAGCACGGCCGCCGCGGCGCTGCCCTGAAGGGGCTCGCCGATGCCCTTCGCGCCGACGGGGTTCTGCCCGTCCGCGATGTCGACGGCCAGCGACTGCATTTCGCCGGGCACATCGAGATAGGTCGGGAGCTTCGACTCGTACATGGTGGAGTTCGCCGGCAGGCCAATCTGGGAGTCGTAGATGTGCCGCTCGCTCAGCGCCAGCCCGATACCCATCACGGCACCGCCCTTGACCTGGGTCGCCAGACCCTGCGGATGCAGCACGGTGCCGCAATCGGCGACACCGAGAAAGTCGATGACCTCGTACTTGCCCGTTTCGAGATCGAGCTCGATCTCAATGAAGCCCGCGGAGATGGCCGGCACCATGGCGCTGTGCTCGAGATTGTCCCTTGCAACGCCAATGAGGCCTGTTCCCGCGAGCGCGGCCACGGCTGTCTTCGTGATCCCGTTGAGGTCGTCCGGTGCCTCGTGACCCGAGTACTTGCCCCCCAGTTCGATGGCGCGCTGCGCGGCGGCCGGGTAGGTCATCCTGACCTCCGGGTCGGCCTTCGAGAATACCGTCTCGTCTCCGATGTCATAGTCGTCGGGCGAACCGCCCAGGTCCATCGCCGCGATCTCCTTGAGTTTCCCGAGCGCGTCCATGGCCGCCACGTAGTTCGTCCGAGACATCGTGAACGACGTGTTGCTGCCGGACTGTGACGAAGACCAGGGCAGATGGCGCCGCGTGTCGCCGCGAACCACCACGCAGTTATTCCAGTCGCACTTGAGAATCTCGGCGGCAACGCGGGAAGTCGCCGTATGGGAGTAGGTTCCGAGGTTGCCGATGCCGCAGTGGATGTGCAGCTTGCCGTCGGGGGTCAGCCGCACGAGGCCGTCGTAGCCGCTGCGGCCGGCGGAATGGAATGCCTGACCGACTCCGATGCCCGTGACCTTCGAGCCCCTCCTCCGGCCGCTACGCGCCCGCCTCTCGGCCCAGTTGAACGCCTCCGCACCGCGATCGAGCATCTCGCGCTGATACGCGCTCGTGACCGGCCCCTGCGCGCCGTCGAATTTTCCGTTGTTGTCGGCCGCGTTGACGCGGCGAAGCTCAACGGGGTCGATGTTCAGTGCCCTGGCCGCCTTGTCGAGAAGCGGCTCCACCGCCATAGCGATCTGGTTCTCCCCCGGACCGCGCTGCGGACCGGTCGGCGGCGTGTTGCTGCTGACGGCGATTCCCCGGTAACGCATCGCGACGGGCTGGTACAAAAGCGTCACGGCAGCGGCTGCCGAGCCCAGGTCGCCGCCGGCACGGTAGGGCCCGTTCTGCTGCACCACGTAGAGATCCGTGGCCGTGAGCCGTCCTTCGGCGCTGAAGCCCATCCTGATCCGCCCCTGAAACGCGGGCCGTGACGAGCCGAGCATCACTTCTTCGGCGCGATTGACGCGCAGCATCACGGGACGGCCCACTTTCCCGGCCATCTGAATCGCGATGCCCATGAGCGGATAGCCCCCGATCTTCGAGCCGAACCCGCCGCCGCAATATTCGGCGATATAGACGAGATCGTCGACCTCGACACCGGCCATGCGGGCGATGCTCGGCAGGGCGGACGTCTGGCTCTGCGTGGAGCCGTGCACGTAGCACTTGCCGTTCTGCCAATACGCCATGCAGGTTCGCGATTCGAGGCTGTTGTGCGAGAGGTTTTGCGTGACGAAGGTCTCGTCGAGCACGAATGCGGCTTCGGCCATGTTCCCCTCGACATCGCCGAAGGACCACTCGTCCGAGGGTTCACCTGCCGGGAGTTGTCCTTGCTCGACGGAGGCGAAATCGGCGGCCGTCCACTTGACGGTCTCCACGGTCTGCCGTCCGGCGACGACATTGCCGTCGCTGCGGGCGTTGGGACCGCCCGGGAAGAGGCTGTCGAGCGGGTCGACGGAGAAAGGCAACGGTTCCAGTTCGACCACTATCCTTTCGATCGCGTCCTCGGCCAGCGTCTCGCTGATCGCAGCGACCGCAAGAATGGGCTCTCCGGCGAACGTCGGCTCATTGGTCAGCAGCGGCTGGTTGGGCGCTGTCGTTTCGGGCAGATCGTCGGCCGTCAACACGGCCACGACGCCGTCCATCGCGAGCGCCTCGGTCGCGTCGATCCGGGTGACGCGCGCATGGGGCAACCCGCTGTGCAGCAAGCGGCAGAACACCATGCCGTCGGCGCGGAAGTCCTCGGCGTACTTCGCTGCTCCGGTAACCTTTGCCCTGACGTCCGGCGGAACGAAATCCTGACCAAGCAATGTATACGCCATTTTGCGATCCCCCCTTCCGGGCCGAAGGTTATTGAACGTCGATCACTATTCTGAAACCGAAACCGGGCAACTTCAACCGCTCCAATAAGCCTGCCACAGGGCCTTCAAACTACACTGCGGGCTGCCCAGCCAAACAATCGACTGAATTGATCCACCGGCATGTGCCCGGCGCCGCGATGGTCGGTCCGCTCCGGACTACATGGGACCTCGCCTCTGATCAAGCATCCAGGCGATGACCTCGGCGTCTTCGTACACACGATTGGCCATGCCGTGTCCGACGCCCGCGTACTCCGTATAGCGCGGGTTGCCACCGCTGGCCCGGATCGCTGCAACCATGCGTCTGGCAAGCGGTGCCGTGCTGAGGTGGTCAGTTTCCCCCTGAAACATCCATACGCCCATCCTGGCCAGCACAGGGGCGTCTTCAGGCACGATCACCGCGGAGCCGGCCGCCGAGGCGACAGCGGCGATCCGCTCGGGATGCAGCGCGGCGTACCGGATAGACCCCTCTCCACCCATGGAATAGCCCGTGATGACCACTCTGTCCCTGTCGACCGCGTAATCCGCAATGATCCCGTCGATTACAGCGGTGACATGCGCTTCGGCATCCGGCGCCGGCTCCCGCCCATGGACATTCAGGCGCCAGTCCGACTGCACCGGGTCCGCCGGAACGGGAGACCAGATCCTGCCCTCCGGGCAGCGTGGAAAGGCAACCAGTGCCGGAAAACGCTCCGGGTGGTTCCGGATCGTCTGCACCAGGCCCTGCCTGTAGAAGCGCTCCGTCAGGGCATTGCCGTCGTTGTTTCCGTTGCCTCCCCCGCCATGCAGGAAGACAATCAGCGGCCATTCATTCGAACTGTCGTAGTCCGGCGGCACGTACAATCCCGCGGTGCGCTCCATACCGTCAACCGAGAACGGGAAGTTTACGAATCCAGTAGTAGAGGATCCCTGCCCGGCGGCTTGAAAGCTCCCCAGCATCAAGGCCGAGACCAACGCGGACCAAGCTGCGATGCATTTTCTTGTCATGACCTGCTCCTGAATTCGTGACCTGCCACAGGGCCTTTGAAAGTACAATCCTAAAACAGCAGGGACGACGAAAACAGCAAAGAGATTTTCTCCGATGACGCAAGCGCCGAGAAAAGCACAACTCCGCACGCTTCCGGTGATGCATGAGCGCCGGACCGCGTGACGTATCGGTCATTTTCAGCACTTATCGCCAGCCGGAGTGGCTGCACAAGACACTGTGCGGATTTGCTTTCCAGAATCACCGGGATTTTGAAGTCGTCATAGCCGATGACGGCTCCGGCGACAAGACGGCCGAAGTCATCCGATCTGCCCGCACGACCACGGGGCTGCGCATCGAGCACGTCTGGCAGCAGGACCAGGGGTTTCGCAAGTGCCGGATACTGAACAAGGCCATCCGCAAGGCACAGGGCGGCTACCTGATATTCACGGACGGGGATTGCATACCTCACCCGGAATTCATTTCGCGTCACCTCGAACTGGCTGAACCGAAGCGTTTTCTTTCGGGAGGGTTGTTGCGTCTGCCGTTGGGCCTGTCCGAACACATCCAACCGGACGACATCGCTTCCGGACGCTGTTTTTCCGCTTCATGGCTGCGTCGCCACGGCATGCCGTTCACTTACAAGCTGCTCAAGCTCAGTGCAGGTCTGAACCTCGGCGCGGTGTTGGACCGCGTCTCCCCCACCACCGCAGGCTGGAACGGGCACAACGCCTCAGGCTGGAAGAACGACATCCTTTGCGCCAACGGTTTCGACGAGCGGATGGGATACGGGGGAGAAGACCGGGAACTGGGGGAACGGCTGGAAAACGCCGGGATTCGGGGCAAGCGAATCCGTCACCGGGTGACCTGCCTGCACCTGGACCATCCGCGCGGCTACGTGAATGCGGAGGCTCACGCGGCCAACCTCGCCATCCGACGCAACACCAGGCGCAAGCGCCGCACGCGCACGCGGTACGGTATCGCGCAACTGTAGTGGGTGGCGGGATGGTGGACGGTTGCGCCGTTACCGGCTGGCCAGCAACGCGTGGCAGAAGTGAGTGCCCTCGAATTCGAATGGTTGCGATTGCTCTACGGAGAAACCTGCATCGGCAAGACTGCTGACCAGGGAATCGATCTCGGCATTGGCCAACGCGCAGGAAACCAGGTCGAGCATTCGCTGGCGGTAGGCTTCCGTCTCAGCAGCAGCATCCTCAAGCATTTTACGCTTTCTGTCGACGGAAAGACCCGTAGCCACTGAGGGATCGAAGGTTGACATGGACTGGCGGACCCACCAAGTCATCGGACCCGGATCCGGAAAGCGGGCACTCTCGCGATTCAAATGCGCGAGACATTTGTTGATTTCGGTGCGCAGCGAAATCGCCCGATCGTCCTTCGTGGCATCCCTGCTTCGTTTCTTCAGCTTGTCGAGACGCTTGTGCAGCTTGCGAATCAACGGCAGGAGACCGGATTGTTCGCATATGGCAGCTTGCTCGATACCGTCCTTCGCCTGACGCACGATGGCGGAATCCGCGTGGTGGATCATGGCCGCGAAGAGGCCGCCGGGACGTTTGAGAATCCGGTCGACTTCCGTGACCGCCTCATCGGCCTGCGCATACTCGAAACCGAACTGGCTCATCGCGAGATCGAGCGTGCCGTCGGGCAATGTCGTCTGCTCGATGCGCGTTCGCCCGAGGAAGCGAATGAGGGGCAGGTACCGGGCAAGCGCCTTGCCGACAAGCTGCCGTTCAGGATCGATATCCGCAAAATCGATCGCCGTGATCTCGAAGTCGCGTTGTCGTCGATGGCTGTAGCGCGCCGCCAGCAGGGCGACGGCTCCGTTGCCGGTAGCGAGATCGACTATTTTTGCGTTGGACGGCAGCCGGTCGAAAATAGCATGCCAATGCCGTCGCACGACACCGTCGTAATTGTTCGCGAAGCGGCCGTGAAAGGTCGTAACGGTGCCGGTCTCCCAACAGCGGGTCCACTGCGCGGGGCTCCAGCGGCCCTTCATCCCGTCTTCACGCCCTCAAAGGTCTGAAACCAGTAGTTGGCAGCGACAGTGATGCGCGGTGCGCTTCCGCCGTAGGGTTCCACCGAGTGCCGAACGTAGGACGGAAAGATCAGCACATCCCCGGTCCTGGGCCGAAAACGCACCGAGTCGAACGAGTAATCCCGGACCATGTGCCGGTTGGCGGTGTCGAGATACATGCTCGCCATGCTGCGCGGATCCTGAAACACCAGATGCCCCGCCTCGAAATCATTCGGCGGTTCCGCATCACCCGGATCGACGCAATAGACAAGGCTCCAGGATGCCAGAGGGTGGTTGTGGTTCTGGAAGAAGCCGCCCTTGCGGGTCACGTGGAACCAGCTATGGCTGTGGAAGCGAAGCGTCTGGAGGGCAGCGTCGTCCAGTCCGCAGGCATCCTTGACGACGTGCCCCAGGTGGCCGTTCAGGAACTGCTTGAGTTCACTCACCGCCGGATCCGGCCACTCGAGAAAGTCGAACTGGCTCTCGAACACACCCGGATGTGCACGCTGGGGCGAATTCTGCTTGCGGCGGGCGTCGTTTTCGTTAGCCAGGATGTAGTCGCGCACGGTGTTGGCGCGATCCGCTGAAGAGACGCTACGGTAAAACGGCGTCGCCCACAGATGGTTAAGCGTACTCATCACGCCCAGTCCGGGGACGGGGTATTGAGCTGCAAACGGCCCGATTCCCCGTCAATGCCTCGCTCGAAAATCCGTTCGCACCCCGGCGGGCTGACGCTAGAACTCGTGCCGATATGTGATGAAGGGTACGCGTCCTGCCACGTCGTACAGCTCCAGCACAATTCCGTCGTCCCACCCTGAGACACTGTCGATAACCGGATCTTCATCGGTCAGGTTGCGCACGCCCGCAGAGATATCCCCGCCCCACGGCGTATCCCAGACTACAGTCACGTCCCATGTGCTCAGGGCCTCGTAGTCTCCCTCGTCATGATCGCCGATATAACGCCAAATCAGGTTCGTTGTCCAGACATCGCGCGACCAGCGCAACGATCCAACGATGCGCTCGGCGGGCGCTCCCGCGCGCTCCTCCGCAACATAATCGATGGGATCGTCTGCTTCGGACGGTATTTCCTCGAACTTGGTAAGCAGGGTTGCCTCAAGGTCCGCAGCGAGCACGCCTCCTCCACCCGCCAGACTATGCTGGTAGTTGGCGCGCAGATCGAATCCCTCGACTGTGGTGAGCGACTGGTTTGTAAAGGGCCGTACGATCGAGACAAGCGCACCGGGGTCGCCGGGCTGTGTCGAAGCGCCCCGTTGGACCACGATTCCGTCCGGCAACGAGCCACGGTTCTCAAGTTCGATGATCGTAGCGAATCCAAGCAGGTCGACGCCGTCCTCCAGCTCAATCCGGAACGCGTCGAGCGACATCTGCAGGTCGTCTGTCGGCTCGAACACGATCCCGAGATTGAATGACTCCGAAGACTCGGCCTTCAGCTCCGGGTTTCCGCTTCTGAAGTTTTCCACCTGGTTCGACGGGCAATCGTCCTCCGCAATGCCAATGGCTTCGCAGCGGTAGATGTCCTGGACATCGTCGAAGGATTGGGAGCGCGAGACGTAGAGTTCCGTGAGGTTCGGCGCCTTGAAGCCCTGTCCCCAGGAGGCGCGCAGGACGACGGGGTCCGCCACCTGCCAGCGGGCCGAGATCTGCGGAGAAAACGCCGTCCCGAAGTCATCGTAGTCATCGTGACGCCCGGCCAGGTTCAGGTCCAGAGACTCGGCCAGCGGAATCGAAACTTCCCCGAATGCGGCCCAGCGGCTGCGATCTCCCTCCGAACTATTGCCTGCGGAACCGAGAATATTGCCAGCCTCGCGAAAACTGTCGTAGTCGTCGAGATAATCCTCCGATGCCGACTCCACGCCGACCGCCCAGCCGACCGGTCCATTGGGCAGATCCCATGCGTTGCCGTCGAGGCTGACGCCAGCTGCGGTGTAGTCGGTGAGGATGTCGCGATACAGTGTCGCGGCCATCCGGCCGAGTGCGGCGAGATGGGCGGGATCCTGAGACAACGGATTGGTCAGGTCATAATCCCCCCGCTCCACTTCCAGCTCCACCTGGCTCTGAAGGATGTACGTTTCGCCCTCCTCCGATCCGTCGTAGCGGTAGGAGCGCAGGTAGGCTTCGTAGTTGACGTCGCTGTCGCCCAGGCTGCCCGAGACTCCCAGCACGCTGTCCAGCTCGAAACGAACCGTGTCGTCGTCGCGCGGGCCGTGGCCGACGAATCGATGAAATATGCTGAAGTCACCGGGCGTACCGTCGGCGTTCATGGGCCATGGATAGCTTTCCCCGCTCGTGTCGAACGGGTTGTAGGGGCTATCGGCGGGGACGTTAAAGAATCCGACGGCCGGAGCGTAGCGTCCGAAGCTTTCGATGCGCGTGTAACGGTTCTCGAAGAAAAGCTCGTGGCCTGGGCTGAACTCGTACTTCGCATCCAGGTAAGTGCTGACGCGATCAAGGCCTCCGGTTTGCGCACTGATGTCCGCGTAACCGAAGCCGCAGGCGGTGCCCGGAATGCCGAACGGATTGCCGAGCACTCCCGCGTAAACATCCGTCGGACAGTCTCCCAATGCGGTGGCTCTCAGGAACCAGGGATGGAACGCAGTGTTGCCGCCGCCAGAAACACCGATGGTGTCGCCGAGATTGGGGCCATTGATCTGCACGGCACTGTAAGCGCGGTCGCCGTCGAAGATCGGGTCGCGTGAGAACAGTTCCGCGGTAAACAGCGCGCTCGCATTGTCACTGCTCGTACCGATCACGAAGTTTGCATGGTCGGAATCCGCCCCTTCGCGCGACGGCGATTCCATACCGATCTCAAGCTCGGCGCCGTTATAGTCGTCGCGCAACATGATGTTGACGACACCGCCGATCGCGTCGGCTCCATACACGGCGGAGGCGCTGTCGGTCAGTACCTCAACACGGTCGATTGCGGCGAGCGGGATCGAGTTCAGGTCTACTGCCGCAGTTCCCGTGAACGGATTGCCGGGTACCCGGCGGCCATTGACCAGCACGGCAGTGCGGTCCGACCCCAGTCCGCGCAGACTGACCAGCGCGACCTGCCCGAAACTGCTACCGGACCTTTCTCGGTACGAGCCGAAGCTGTTGTAGGTCGTGGTGCGTAATACGTCGGCAACATTTTCGAAACCGGTGAGATCGATCTCGAGCCGGTCCATGACCGTGAGGGGACTCGGGGTGTCCTCAACGGCCCGCCGAATCCTCGAACCCGTCACGACGACTTCCTCAAGGGCTGCCTGATTTCCCGATTCCTGACCGACCGTCTGCGTGGCGGGATAAAGGACGAGGGATCCCGCAGCGGCGGTTGCGACGCTGACTGCATGCGCCAGCGGTTTTTTCCTGAATATCATTTTGTTCTCCCTAATTCCGTGTTCGGTTGGTGTCGTTGCATTTGCGTAAGTGCAACATAATAATGACATTATGACATAATGAAATCGACACAATTACAACACATACAAATCAAGTCCAAATCGCTAATTCCGGGACTTTCGGAAACATAACGGAGTTGCCTTGCTACAACGCCCTGTCGTCCAGACAACAGTACGACACCGTACGCGGCAATTGGGCCAGGATGGGCTGCGATCATGCGCCCCGCAACGGCAACACCTTGCCTGCCTTCTTCAATGCGCCGGGCCGTTTTGTGTTCGTCAATCCGGGCGCCAGCTTCCAGGGAAGGGTTCCCCAATGGAGCTTGACTCAGAAAGGAGCCAGAGCCCGGAACACTGTCCCGCGTTTACCGGTTATGTTCCGGACTTGTGTTTCGGTACAACGGGCTGGAAGCTACACTAGGCACCAGATAACTCAAGAGCGCCGCCCTGGATGGTGCACTCATGCCAAGACATTTGATTCCAACTGCTCTTGCAGTGCTTTCAACCGTCGCATCCGCGCAGGAAAGCGTCGTTTACGTGTATCGGGACGTCAATGTAATCGCCCCGAACACCGAGGAGATTCTCCCTGCGCAGACAGTGGTCGTCGCGGACGGGCGCATTGCCTCAATGGGAACCGACGGCTCGGTTACCGTGCCGTCGGACGCCGTCCTGATCGATGGGTCGGACCGTTACCTCATGCCCGGACTGACCGAAATGCACGGTCACGTCCCCGGTATGGACGATCCCCAATACCTGGAAGACGTGCTGTTCCTGTACGTCGCCAACGGCGTGACTACGGTGCGCGGCATGCAGGGGCGCGAAGGGCACATCGAACTGCGCGGCCGGATTGAACGTCACGAAGTGCTCGGCCCGCGCTTCATCACCTCGGGGCCGGCGCTGAGCGGCAACTCCGTCGACGGGCCGGACGAGGCCCGGCAGCTTGTGCTTGACCAGGTTGCGGCCGGGTACGACTTCATCAAGATTCTGCGCGGACTGACGCGCGAGGAATTCGACGCCGCGGCGAAGGCGGCCGCCGAGGCCGGAACCCACATCGCAGGCCATGTACCCGACGATGTCGGCGTAGGGCGGGCGCTTCAGGTGAGCCAGGCCACCATCGACCATCTCGACGGATACCCGCAGTACCTGGTATCGCCCGAATTCGACCCGTCATCCATGGATGCCGGTTTCTACGGAGTGCACCTGCTGGAGATGATCGATGACGAGGACATCGCCGAGGTGGCCCGGGAAACGCGGGATGCCAGCGTATGGATCGTGCCCACGAATACCATGATCGCGAATGTCGCCCTTTCGAGCCCTTCGGCCGAAGAACTCGCCGCGCGGCCGCAGATGGCGTACCTCCCGCCCGAGCTGGTAGATGGCTGGGTGCAATCCAAGGAAGGTCGCGTCGGAACGATCAACCAGGTCCCCGGCAGCGGCCGGCGACTGGTGGAACTGCGAAACCGCATGGTCCGGATCATGCACGAAGAGGGGGTCGGCCTGCTGCTGGGATCCGATGCACCGCAATTCTTCAATGTCCCGGGTTTCTCGTTGCATAACGAGTTGAAATACATGGTCGATGCGGGGCTGTCGCCCTACGAGGCGCTGCACATGGGCACGATCGCCCCCGCCGATTTCTTCAATGCCGAGGACGAGTTTGGCCGCATTGCCGTCGGACTGGCAGCCGATCTGGTGTTGCTCGCGGAGAATCCTCTGGAAAACGTAGCCGCAGCAGCGAGGCCGCTGGGCGTCATGGTTCGCGGCGAGTGGCTCGACCGCGGGCGGATCGACGCGGGACTGGAGGCGATCGCTACGCGGCATCGCTAGCGATCACGGCTCAGAGGAGATTCCTTGATCGAAATCCTGTGGGGGTGTATGCAGAGCAGGCATACTTACCTGACCAGCATGCAACCCCGGAGCGAGCCGTGTTCGGCGCAAGCGCACGTAGTTCCCGCATGAAAGACCGAAGTCACTTTCGCAGCGGCCCGGCGTCGGTACTGTTGGCTGCGGTACTGATGCACGCTGCCGACGCCGCCGACTGGAGCATCACCGAGGCGCACCTGGCCTACGGCAACCTGGATATCCCCACATTCGCGGGCGGCGGCGATTCGGACCATTTCATCTATACGCTGCAACATGCCAGCGGCTGGAAGTACGGGGACAACTTCTTCTTCGTCGACTTCCTCGACGCGCAGGATCCCGGCTTCCAGGATTTCGACATCTACGGGGAGTGGTACTCCAACTTCAGCCTGGGCAAGATCTCGGGGCGAAACGTCGGCGGCGGGCTCATCTCGGATGTGGGGCTGATCTGGGGCTTCAACTGGGCGTCGGATGCCGACGTGAAGAAGTATCTGCCGGGCTTTCGGCTGGTGCTTGACCTGGGCGGCTTTGCGTTCGCCAATCTCGACTTCACCGCCTACATCGACGACAGCGAGGGCGCTGCCGCCGGCGGCGCACCCAGGGAAGGCGACTCGTACATGATCGACTTCAACTTCGCGCGTCCCTTTACCATCGGCAGCTCCAATTTCAGTATCGAAGGTCACATCGAATACATCGGCGGACGGGACAACGAGTTTGGCGGCGCGGTCGAGCACTGGATTCTCGCTCAACCGCAATTCCGCTGGAGCCCGAACGAGCACCTGTCCCTGGGACTGGAATACCAGTACTGGCTCAACAAGCTCGGCGACGGCGCCACCGACGAAAGTACGGTACAGGCCTTGCTGGTATGGAAGTTCTGATCGACCGGCAATCCCGAACCGCGTCAGCAGGCCCCGACCTTGACCGTTGATATCGGCCTGGTCCTGATCATCCTCGGCTTTTCGCTGGTACTGTTCGTCAGCGAGAAGGTGCGCATGGACGTCACGGCGCTCATCGTGCTGGGCGCGCTGGTCGTGACCGGGCTGGTTTCGCCCGAGGATGCGGTGGCCGGGTTTGCCAACGGCGCCGTCATTGCCGTCTGGGCCATGTTCATCCTGAGCGACGGCCTGACCCGAACCGGCATCGCCAATGTCATCGGCCGTACGGTGCTCCGGTTTGCGGGCACCGGTCAGGGAACCATGACGGTAGTCATCATGCTCACCGGCGGCGTGCTCTCCGCGTTCATGAACAACATCGGTGTGGCGGCACTGATGCTGCCGGTGGTCATCGAGATCGCCCGCCGAACCGGGATCCCGGCCTCCAGGCTGCTCATGCCGCTGGCCTACGGCTGTCTGCTGGGCGGGCTGACGACGCTGATCGGCACGCCGCCCAACCTGCTGATCGCCGGAGCGCTGCAGCAGGCCGGGGAGCCGACTTTCGGCCTGTTCGACTTCACGCCCATCGGCGGGGGCGTGCTGGTCGCCGGGACGCTGTTCATCGCGCTGCTGGGCCGACACCTGCTGCCGAACATCAAACCGGAGGAAGAGACCCAGCGACGCAGCCAGCGCAATCTCAGAACCCATTACGGGCTGCATACCCGGGTGTTCGAGATGCGGGTGCCCGACGAATCCATTCTGGTCGGCAAGACGCTGGCCCAGAGCCGGATCGGCGTTGCGGCGGGCCTGATCGTCATCGCCCGCGAGCAGGGCAGGAAGACCGAACTCATGCCGTCGCGCCAGACGGTACTCAAGGGCGGCGACAAGCTTGTCGTGCAGGGGCGGCTGGACCGGTTGCGAGAGTTTCGGCGCTGGAGCGAACTGATCATCGAACGGGAGGCGCCGGTCCTGCAGGGCCTCATGGAAGGCCAGGTCAAGCTGATGGAGGTAGTGGTCGAGGACGGCTCGCCGCTGGCCGGCGACCTGCTGCGCCATTCGGAGTTTCGCAAGACCTACGGTGCGAACGTTCTGGCCATCCGCCGCGGGCGTCTGGTGCGCCGATCCAATCTGGCCAATGTCCCGCTGCGGCCGGCGGACACGTTGCTGCTGCAGGCCAGGCCGGAGAGCGCGATGGAACTGGAGCACTCGCCGGACTTCGCCCACTGCCGGGAAGTCAACGAGGAGAAGCTGCGCGATACGTATCAGCTCCAGGACTACATCTTCGTGGTGCGCGTGCCGCTCGAATCCCAGCTTTCGGGCGGCACGCTGGAACGCAGCCGGCTGGGCGACGCCTTCGACTTCCGCCTGCTGGCACTGTACCGCGACGGCGACCTGCGAATCATGCCGGAACCCGATCAACCGCTCAGAGGGGGCGATGTCCTGCTCATCCAGGGACGCCAGCAAGATCTCGACGTGCTGCGGGGGCTGCAGGAACTGGAGGTCCAGCGGGGCGGACACACCCATCTGAACGCCTTCGAGTCGGACCGGCTCAGCCTCCTGGAAGCCACCCTGGAACCGCGCTCCGGTCTGGCAGGACGACCGCTCACCGAGATCAACTTCCGCGATACGTACGGGCTGGAACTGGTCGCCGTGTGGCGCCACGGCGAGGCCATCCGCTCCAATCTGGACCAGTTGCACCTGGAACTGGGCGACGCCCTGCTGGTGCTCGGCCCCCGCGAGCGGCTGATCGTGCTGGAGCGCGACCCGGAGTTCATCATCCTGACCCCGGTGACGCAGCGGGCGCTGGACACCCGGCGAGCGCCGTTGGCAGCGGGGATCATGCTGGGCGTGGTGGTCAGCGTGCTGGCCGGCTGGCTGCCGATCTACATTGCGGCGGTTATCGGCGCCACGCTGATGGTGCTCAGCCAATGCCTGACGATGGAAGACGCCTACAGAGCCATCGACTGGCGGGCGATCTTCCTGATCGCCGGGATGCTGCCCCTGGGAACTGCCATGCAGGAGAGCGGCGCAGCGGCGTATCTCGCCCAGTTGACCATGCAGTATGTGGGTCCGCTGGGACCGTGGTGGGTGATCGGCGGGCTGTACATCATTACCGCGGCCGGAACCATGATTATCCCCACGGCCGCGCTCGTGGTGCTGATGTCGCCCATCGTGCTCTCGGCCTGCGCGGACCTGGGGATCGCACCGCAGACGGCGATGATGGCGGTGGCAATGGCAGCGTCGGCCAGCTTCACGAGCCCGATCTCGCATCCGGCGAACCTGCTGGTCATGGGGCCCGGGGGGTATCGGTTCGGGGATTACATCAGGCTTGGGCTGCCGTTGACGATCGTGGTTTTCGTTGCGGTGATGGTGTTGCTGCCATTGATTTGGCCGTTGACGCCGGTGTAGGGGAGATTGGCAGCGCTGTGTGTCGCGCGGATTGGGGCGCGAGGGTACGTGGCGACAGCCCCTGTGCGCTCGCCCGCCATCCATGGCGGGCTCGGATCGGGTCGCGGCGCTCCCGCCATCCCTGGCTCCGCGCCGAACGCACGACGCGCACAGGGGGTGTCGCCACGTACCCTCGCTCTCTGGGTTCACCCCAGCGCAAGCGCGAAACGAACGGCTTTTGCCACCTGTTCCATCTTTGCCGTGGAAAGGCTGCCGACCGGACCGCCGAGCCGGCTGCGTGGCACCGTCTGCAAGTGGTCGCAGTTCACCGCACATTCCCGAGGCGGCCCGTCATCCTTTGCGAGCACCACTTCGCTGGGAATGTTGCGTATCGTGGTGGTCAACGGCGCAACGGTTACCTCGCCGAGGCTGGATATGATGGAGTCCCGCGTGAGAATCAGGACGGGTCTGCGTTTATCCGGTCGTGCGAAGTTGTACCACCGGATTTCACCACGCCGCATTACTCGTCACTCCATGATTCATCGCCCCAGGCCCAATCGTCTTCCGGAACCTCAAACTCGTGCGGCTGGGACGGCAACTTGCGGTATCCGGCCCTGTGCCGCTCCTCCAGGTCTCTCTCGTTGTGGCGCCTCAAGGCGGCCCGCAACGCTTCCCGTGTAAACGCCGAGCGCGTGGCGCCGAGGCGCCGGGCGCACTCGTCCACTTGCGCCGCCAATTCTGAATCCATGGTTATTTGTATGATCTTCATATGCGAATTATTCAACATCTAAAGTATGACGGAAATCATACATGAATCATGGGATGAGGATGGTGGAGCCGGTGGTTTGTCTGGATTCCAGGGCTCGGTGGGCGTGGGCGGCGTCGTGCAGGGGAAATCGCTGGCCGATTTCAATCTCGATGTTCCCAGCGGCGTATTGGGCCAGCAGTTCGCCGGCGGCTTCGTTGACTTCCTCGCGGGTGGTGACGTAGTGCCAGAGGGTCGGGCGGGTGACGTACAGGGAGCCGTGCTTGAGCAGGTCCAGCAGGTTGAACGAATCGACCGGGCCTGAGGCATTGCCGAAACTCACCAGCAGGCCCCGGGGCTTCAGGCACTGCATGGATGTGGTCACCGTGGCCTTGCCGATGGGGTCGTAAACGACGGGTAAACCCTCCCCGCCGGTGAGGTCGCCCACCTGGCCGGCGATATCGCTGTCGGCCAGGAGTACATGCTCGCAACCGTGGGCCAGTGCGAGTTGGCGCTTTTCTTCGGTGCTGACGACGCCGATCACGTGCGCCCCGAGGCTTTGCGCCCACTGGGTGGCGATGGTTCCGACGCCGCCGGCGGCTGCGTAGATGAGGATCCAGTCTCCGGGCTGGACGCAATAGGTTTTCCGCAGGAGATACCAGCTCGTCATGCCCTTGAGCATCATGGCGGCCGCGGTTTCGTCGTCGATGGCGTCGGACAGCTTCGTGAGCCATTTCGCCGGCATGATGCGCTCTTCGGAATAGGACCCGGCCGGAGTCGGGGCGGCGTAGGCGACGCGGTCGCCCGGGGCTACGTGGTCCACGTCCGGTCCGACGCTGACGACGACGCCCGCACCCTCGCCGCCCAGACCGCTGGGCAGCTTGACCGGGTAGAGTCCCGAACGATGATAGGTGTCGATAAAGTTGATGCCGACGGCACGATGCGCGACGCGCGCCTCGCCCGGACCCGGCTCGCCCAACTCCACGTCAACCCACCGGAGTACTTCCGGACCGCCGAATTCCTCGATGCGAATCGCCTTTGTCATCGTGCCTTTTCCCTTGCGTCCGGATCTGCGAACACCACCCCGGGCGGCGACTGCCCCCGGTGCGAAGTTCGCGCTAAGATGCGGATTCTCGTGCAATCCGGAGCGATAGACAAACCTTGACCAGCCGGCACATTGTCATTGTGGGCGGGGGCCAGGCAGCGGCCCAGGCGATCCTGACGCTCAGGCAGAAAAAGTTCGATGGCCGGATCACGCTGGTGGGCGAGGAGGATCTGCCGCCCTACCAGCGCCCACCCCTGTCCAAAAAGTACCTCGCGGGTGAACTGGACCGGGAACGGCTGTTCCTGCGCCCACTGGCGTTCTACGAGAAGAACGGCGTGGAGTTGCGGCTTGGCGTCCGGGCCGAAGAGATTGAGCCCGACAGGCGGCGCGTCCGGCTGGACGATGGCCGGTCGCTGGACTATGACGGGCTGTTGCTGGCAACCGGAAGCCGGGTTCGGCGCCTGAATATCCCGGGCAGCGATCTGCCGGGGATCCACTATGTACGCAACGTCGCCGATGTCGACAGGATTTCCGACGTCGTCGAGCCCCGCAAACGGCTGGTGGTGGTGGGCGCCGGCTACATCGGCCTTGAGGTCGCTGCGGTTGCGGCGACCAAGGGCCTCAAGGTCACCGTCCTCGAGGCCGTGGACCGGGTGATGGCCCGGGTCGTCTGCCCGGAAGTCTCTCAGTTCTACTTCGACTACCACACCCGTGCCGGTGTGGACATCCGCTGCGGCACGATGATCGACGGCTTCGTCGGCAATGGGCACGTGGAGGCGGTTTCCTCAGCCGACGGCGGACAGTTCCCCTGCGATCTGGCCGTCGTGGGCATCGGCATCGAACCGGTTGTGGAACCGGCTTCAGGCGCGGGGCTCACCTGCGAGAACGGAATCCGCGTCGACAAGTATGCGCGTACCGATGACGAAGCCATCGTCGCCGCCGGCGACTGCACCAATCATCCGAGCCTTCGGTACGGCCACCGGGTTCGCCTCGAATCGGTTCAGAACGCCATCGATCAGGCGAAGGTCGCAGCCGCAAGTCTGCTCGGCGACGACCAGCCCTACGACACCGTGCCATGGTTCTGGTCCGATCAATACGACGTAAAGCTGCAGATCGCCGGCCTCTCCCAGGGCCATGACCAGGTCGTGCTGCGCGGCGAACCCTCGACCAGTTCCTTCGCCGCGTTCTACCTGCGGGACGGTAGCCTGCTGGCGGTTGACGGCGTCAACTCCCCCAAGGAATTCATGCTGGGCAAGCGCCTCATCCTGCAGCGTGCCGCACCCTCTCCCGAACAACTCGCCGACACCCAAACCGACCTGACCGACCTGCTGAAGCGCTGAGCACGCAACCCGGCGACCAACCGGCGCGACTGTCCCGCCGATCAGACCTGTGCGAAGTGGTCCCGCAGGTAGTCCGCGAACGGGGTATCGGACTCGGCTTCCAGGCGCATCTGCCGCGTGATGGACTCGCGGGCGAGTTCTTCGAGCCACGCTTCTTTTTCCGCGGGTAGCCGCAGCTCCGTGAAATAGCCGTGCTGTTGGCGGGACGTCTCGAGCGCCAGTTCGAAGAAGCTCGCGCCCTCTGTGCGCATGTGGTGAAGGATCCGGGCCGACGGCGTGAGTTCGGGCTTCGCAACGGTCTCGCGTTGCGCGTCTACCGCCGCCGCGTAGCCGCTACCGTCTTCATCCAGCAGGGCGGCGACCTCGCGAATTCCCGCCAGCGCCTCCCCGGCCCAGCGGGTGAGCGCCACGGTGCGCCCGGCTCGGGGCAACTCGAGCCCCGGACGGCGCCCCTCCCGGGCTACGAGCAGGTCGCGCTCATCGATCTCCGCCTGTTCCGCCGGGTCGATCGGGGGGCTGTCGTTCAACAGGCAATACAGCAGCAACGCCTCGACAAACCGAAGCTGCTGAGTGTTCACGCCCAGCGGATCCATCATGTTGAGATCCAGCGTCCTGACTTCCAGGTAGTTGACCCCGTTCTCCCGCAACGCCACCGTCGGACGGTGGGGATTGTCCGCCGGGGGTTTCGGGCGGATCGGGCTGTAGTACTCCGCTTCCATCTGCAGGGTATTCGCATTGAGCTGCCGGTACTCGCCGTCGACCCGCACACCGATGGCTTCATAGCGGGGATTGGCGGTGGTGACGGCCGCCATCATGCCCGCCAGGTAATCGTCCAGCGAATTCATGGGAATCTGCAGTTCGGACTGCGAGCGGTTGCGGTAGCCGATATCGCTCATGCGCAGGGAAGTGCCGAAGGGCGCGAACCAGGTATCGGTATCGTGTTCCCGCAGGTACGGGCTCGGAGCGGCCGGAAACGACTTGCAGAATGCGGGCGACGCGCCGAAGAGATAGATGAGCAGCCAGGCGAGGCGGCGATAGTTTCGCATCGCGCCCATGTACTGGCTGGAAATGAAGTCCTTGAGGCTCGGGGTCGATCGCACACCAAGAGCCTGCGACGATTGCTCGCGGGAACCCTGCGCTGATCGCTCGCGTGGACCATGCGCCGAAAGCTCCCGTTCGTAGAAGAGCCTCCAGAACTCCAGCGGCGCCGAGTAGTTGAAGTGAACACCGGAGATCGTCTGCATGGCCCGTCCGTACCGAAACCCGAGCCCGCGCCGGTAGACCGACCTCAGTTTCCCGAGGTTGGACGACCCGTACACGGCGATGGGCACCTTGTCGCCCGAAGGGATCCTGCAGGGCATACTCTGCGCCCACAGCAGTTCATCCTCCAGGTGCTTCGCCACGAAGATGTGAAGATCGCAGAGGAACTGCAGCGTCTCCCAGTTGCTGGGGTACGGCGGCGTGACCAGTTCCGGCAACGCCTCGGCGTAGTCGGTTGTGAGGTACGGATGGGTCAGCGCCGAACCAAGACCGGGCGGGTGCCGGGTGTGCGCCAGACGTCCGTCTCCGTCGACTCGAAGGCTCTCCTTTTCGAGGCCGCGCAACCCGCCCCGCAGCAGCGAAGCGTTGTCCCCCTCGCTCAACCAGGCGAGCCGGGAATCCAGCGAACGATGTTTCATGGGCGACCGATCCACCAACCCGGCCGGCAGCCCCGGGCAAAAGGCCGGCGGGACCCGGGGGCGGCCCATTATAAGTCCTGCGGTGGTCGACCCGACGCCGCGGATGGCAACAACAGTGCCGGAATGGCCCGCTGCAGCGGTCGTGCCGGCCAGCTTTGGCATCGCCCGCAGCCTTGAAGTATAGTGCGGCTCGACCCCCCAACTTTGGGCAAGACCATCAGAATCGTCCGACTCACCGTTGCCCTGTTGGCGCTTTCCGGCGGAGGCGCGGCGATGGCGTGCGAGTACCCTTCCCTGGTCACCATCCCCGAAGGACGCGAGGCCACCCTCGAAGAAATGCTCGAGGCGCAGACAGCCGTCAGGGAATACGTCACTGCCATGGAAGCCTATCTGGCCTGCGTGAACGAGGAGCTGACAGCGGCCGGCGATGACGCCCCCGAGGTTTTCAAGTCCATCATGTTCAGCCGGCACAATGTAGCCATGGCGGAGATGGAAGCCATCGCGAACCATTTCAACGAGCAGATTCAACTGTACAGGTGCACCGCCGGAACGGGTACGGGCACACCTGGCCAGGATCCGGAAGCAACCGACGAATGCGCCGAGATGCTGGCCGAGTAACCGCGGAGCCCGATGCCACGCCGAACGGTTGTCCTGTTTTTCAATACGCTATCCACGTCAAGCTGTTCTGAGGAAAGACCATGAAAATCATTCGCCCCCTGACTCTTCTGGCCGCACTGGGCAGTGCGATGTCGGCACTGGCCTGCGATCTTCCCGCCGAGGTCGACATTCCCCCGGGAGATGAAGCCACGCTGGACGAGATGCTGGCCGCACAGACCGGCGTCAGGGAGTACATGGCGGCGATGGATGAGTACCTGACCTGCATGGATGGCGAACTGGAAGCCCTGGGAGAGGAAGCGACCGACGAAGAACGCGCGGCGATGGTCGAGCAATACAACACCGGCGTGGACCTGATGGAAGAAATCGCGGCCGAATTCAACGAAGCGCGTCAGCTTTACCAGGAAGCGGCGGCGGAAAACTAACGGCAGCGATTTCCCTTCCTGCCGCTGCAGGATGCGGCCTTGCAGAATGAGTAACACCACAAAACCGCCGGTCCGCGTCGCCATCACGGGCGCTGCGGGACAGATCGGCTACCAACTGTCCTTCCGTATCGCCTCCGGGCAGCTTTTCGGGCCGGGCCAGCCCGTGATTCTGCAGCTCATCGAAATCCCGCCCGCCATGGACGCGCTGAAGGGCGTGGCAATGGAACTGGACGACTGCGCCTTTGATGCCCTGGAGGGTGTGGTGCTCACCGATCAGCCGGAAACGGGATTCAGGGACACGCAGTACGCACTGCTGGTGGGCGCGCGGCCGCGCACCGCGGACATGGAGCGCAAGGATCTGCTGATGGCCAACGCGCAAATCTTTTCCACCCAGGGGCGCGCACTGAACGCGGTCGCCGACCGGGACGCAAGAGTCCTGGTGGTGGGCAACCCGGCCAACACCAACGCCCTTATCGCGCGGACCCACGCGCCGGACCTGGATCCGCGAAATTTCACCGCCATGACCCGGCTGGATCACAACCGCGCCAAGGCGCAACTGGCGCTCAGGAGCGGGGCTCATGTGAGCGACGTGCGCGGCGTGATCATCTGGGGAAACCATTCGGCAACCCAGTACCCCGACATCGCCCATGCGACCATCGCCGGCAAGCCAGCTGCCGAAGCGGTTCCCGCGGACTGGTACCGGGAGGACTTCATTCCCACGGTTCAGCATCGGGGCACGGCGATCATACGGGCGCGTGGCGCATCTTCCGCGGCATCGGCGGCATCGGCGGCCATCGATCACATGCGGGACTGGGCGCTGGGCACAGCCGGCGACGACTGGGTGAGCATGGGGGTCGCGTCGGACGGCAGCTACGGCATCTCCGAAGGCGTCGTCTATTCCTACCCGGTGCGGTGTCCGGACGGCGGACGCTACGAAATCGTCCAGGGACTTCAAATCGACGAATTCAGCCGGAAACGAATGGACGCTTCGGATGCCGAACTGCGCGAAGAGCGCGGGAACGTTGACGGCCTTGAGCAGGTCTAACCCCTGGTCTGACCAAAGCGCGAATCTGGAGGCGTAATCAGCGTGGTAACCCTGTTCTGGCTCATCGTCTTTCTGGTGGCCGGCTTCGCGCTGATCTACAACCGCGTGGAGCTGCGGCTCTCCACCGCCATCCTGGGCGCCGTCCTGGTCGCGTTCACGTCGTTCTCCGGCGCGGGAATCTTCTGGCTGTTCCTCCTCTGGGTGCTGTTCGCCGCCTTCGCAATGCTGAACGTGGAGGCGCTGCGCCGGGAACGGATCAGCGCCCCGATTCTCCATGTACTGAAGAAGCTGCTGCCGAGACTTTCGGATACGGAGCGGGCGGCGCTGGAAGCCGGATCGGTCTGGTGGGAGGGCGAACTGTTCTCGGGCATGCCCGACTGGCAGCAGTTGACCCGGCTGCCCGCACCGAAACTGACCGAGGCCGAGCAAGCCTTTCTGGATGGCCCCACCGAAGAACTGTGCAGTCTGGCGGATGAATGGCAGGTCACCCACGATCTGCAGGACTTGCCGGAGCCGATATGGGACTTCATCCGGGAAAAGGGATTCTTCTCGCTGATCATCCCGGAAGAGTACGGCGGCAAGGGATTCTCGCCGCTGGCGATATCCGCGATTCTCGCCAAACTCGCCTCGCACAGCGGCACGGCCTCTACCATCATCGGCGTCCCCAACTCACTCGGCCCCGGGGAACTTCTGCTGCACTACGGCACCGAAGAACAGAAACAGCGCTGGCTCCCGGGCCTGGCCGCCGCGGAGGAAATCCCCTGTTTCGCCCTCACATCGATTCATGCGGGCTCCGACGCCACCGGGTTGATCGACAGCGGCGTGGTCTGCCGCGGCGAGTTCGACGGCGAGGAGATCATCGGCGTCCGCCTGAACTGGGACAAGCGCTATATCACCCTGGCCCCGGTCGCCACGGTGCTCGGCCTGGCCTTCAAGCTCTACGACCCGGACCATCTCATCGGCGACCGGGACTCATACGGGATCACCGCGGCGCTGATCCCCACGGACCTGCCGGGCGTGGAGATCGGCAACCGTCATCTGCCCATCGGCATCCCGTTTCAGAACGGGCCGACCCGCGGCAAGGATGTCTTCCTGCCGCTGGACTGCATCATCGGCGGCAAGGAGATGGCGGGCGAAGGCTGGCGGATGCTGGTGGAACTGCTGAGCGCCGGACGCGGTATCGTCCTGCCCAGCAACGCCGTCGGCGGCGCCGTGGCGGCCGTCTACGCCACAGGGGCGTATGCACGGATCCGCAGGCAGTTCAGGGTACCCATCGGCGAATTCCACGGCATCGGCGAAGCGCTGGCGCGCATGACCGGCTATGCGTACATCATGAAGGCCGCCTCACGGGTGACGTGCGCAGCGCTGAACGAAGGCGAAAAGCCCGCGGTACCCACCGCCATCCTCAAGTACCACAACACCGAAATGAGCCGCCGGGTGGCCAACGACGCCATGGACATCCATGGCGGCAAGGGCGTCATGCGCGGGCCGACCAATTACCTCGCAACCGCGTATGCGTCCGTGCCCATCTCCATCACCGTGGAAGGGGCAAACATCCTCACGCGCAACCTGATCATCTTCGGCCAGGGCGCGATCCGCTGCCATCCCTACGTGCTCAGGGAAATGCAGGCGGCGGCCGACGAAGACCCGGTCAGGTCGCTGGAGGCGTTCGACCGGTTGATCTTCAGCCATATCGGCTACACCCTCTCCAACGCGCTGCGGTCGTTCCTGCTGGGACTGACCCACGGCCGGCTGTCCCGCACACCCACAAGCGGCCCCGTGGGACGCTACTACCAGCACATCAACCGCTTCAGCGCGGCGTTCGCGCTGGCGTGTGACGCATCCATGTTCCTGGTCGGCGGGGAACTGAAGCGCAAGGAGCAGCTTTCGGCCCGCCTGGGCGACATCCTCAGCTACCTCTACCTCGCCTCCATGGTCCTGAAGCACCACCAGGACCAGGGCAGCCCGGCCGACGACGTGCCGCTGGTGGAATGGAGCTGCCGCACCCTGATGTTCAAGGCGCAGCAGCAACTGGACGGGCTGATGCGCAACCTGCCCAACCGATGGGCCGTCGCCCTGCTGCGCCTGCTGATCTTCCCGCGCGGCAAGACCTACTCCCCGCCGGCCGACAGGCTCGACCAGCAAATCGCCGCTCTCGTCACGCACCCCACCGAAGCCCGAAGCCGCCTTTGCGAAGGCATCTACACGGCGCGCGAACCCGCCAACCCCCTGGGCCAGCTACAGGCAGCCCTCGAGATGGCCGACCAGGTCAAGCCACTGGAGAGCAAACTCTCCGAAGCCCGAAAATCAGGCCAGATAACCGACGGTGCCTTGTCATCCCAAATCGCCGAAGCCCGCGAGGCAGGCATCCTCTCCCCCGCCGAAGCCTCCGAATTGCAAGCCTTCGACGACGCCGTAACGACCCTCCTCACCGTAGACGAATTCACCCCCGAAGAACTGGCCCCGAACACCTCCGAATAACCGGCCAATCGCAATAGAATGATATGCTACATTTGCGTTCTGGCAAACCGGTTGGAGGTCGAGCAAATGCGCATTGGAATCACGTTGGCCCTGGCATGCAGCGTTGGGTTGGTTGCCTGCGGAGATCAGGCACCGGAAGCCGAAGCCCCCGAGCCCGCGGCCGCCGAACCCGCCGCTGAACCGGCAGCGCCCCCGCCCCCGCTGCGAACGCCGGCTCCCGAAGGCGCCGTGCTCTACTTCATCGCGCCCAACGACGGCGATGAGGTCACAAGCCCCGTCAACATCCTGTTCGGCCTGAGCGGCGCCGGCGTCGCCCCCGCCGGCATCGTATTCCCCGACTCGGGGCATCACCACATGCTCGTGGATATCGGCATGCCCCCGGAAAACATCCCGATACCGGAGGACGCAAACCACCTCCACTTCGGCCTGGGCCAAAGCGAAGCCATGGTGGAACTGCCGCCGGGCGAGCACGAGCTGCAGCTTCTGCTCGGGGATCACCTGCACATTCCGCACGATCCGCCCGTCGCCTCCGAGGTTATCACCGTAACCGTTGTGGAGTAGTAGCCGACAAGCGTAAGGCCGGTCTCTCGCACACGGCGTCGCCCGCAGGCCGCGCACAGTTTCGAAATTCAGGACTTGCACGCATGTACACCCAGTTCTTCGGACTGACGGAAAAACCCTTCTCCATCACTCCGGACCCCCGTTACCTGTACATGAGCCAGCGCCACGCCGATGCGCTGGCGCATCTGCTCTACGGGATATCCGAGAGCGGAGGCTTCATCCAGCTCACCGGCGAAGTTGGCACCGGCAAGACCACCCTGGTGCGCAGCCTGTTCGAGCAGCTTCCGGACGAGGCGGACGTCGCGCTGATCCTCAATCCCGAACTGACCACCGAGGAATTCCTGACCGCGATCACCGATGAACTTGGACTAAGAGTCCCCGGCGACCGTTCCGTCAAGGCCCTGATCGACGGATTGAACGCCTACCTGCTGGACGCCCACAGCCGCGGCCGGCGCACCGTGCTGATCGTGGACGAGGCCCAGAACCTGGGCACCGAGCTCCTCGAACAGGTTCGCCTGCTCACGAATCTGGAAACGCCGAAGCAGAAGCTGCTGCAGATCATCCTCATCGGGCAGCCGGAGTTAAGGGAAGTATTGTCGCGGGCGGACATGCGCCAGGTTGCGCAGCGCGTGACCGGGCGCTACCACCTTGAGCCCCTGAACCAGGCGGATACCACCAAGTATGTCAGACACCGGATGCGAGTCGCGGGCGCCTCGGGCAGCGTGTTCCGGCCCGCCGCGATACGCGAAATTTTTCGCCGCTCCCAGGGCGTACCCCGGCTGATCAACGTGGTGGCTGACAGGGCCCTGCTGGCGGGATATGCCCAGGAGTCACGAAGCATCAATCGCAGGCTGGTACGCCGCGCGGCCGCTGAAGTCTTCGGCGATCGCCGCGCCGGTACCTGGCGCCGCCGGCTCGCGGCCGGGGCGGCGGCCGCGGCGGTTGCAGGCGCGGCTGCGGTGGGGACGATTTTCTGGCTCGATCGGTTCGCCGGCGGTCCCGCCGGGGAACCGGCAGCGGAGGCCCAGCTTCCGCCTGCGGCACCGGCACCGCTGCTGGCGGAGGCCAGGGAAATTCTCGCGGTCCAGGAGCCGGTCATCGACGCGGAGGACACCACGCACCCGGCTGAACTGCCGGAGGACACCACCCCCCTGGCTGAACTGCTGGCGGACCCGGCCGTGCCGAAGGACACCGCCACCGCCTTCGCAACGCTCTTCGCCCTGTGGGGACGATCCTACGAGCCCGACAGTCAACCGGCGTGTCAGCAGGCAGAGGTCCTGAACCTGCGCTGCTGGTTCCAGCGCGGTTCGGTCACTTACCTGAGGAGCCTGGACCGGCCGGCCATACTGAACCTGATCGGCGAAGACGGCGAGCAATACCAGGTGGTGCTGCAGCACATGGACAATGACACCGCCAACCTCGCATTCGGCGCCCGGACCTTTCGCACCAGCCTGACCGACCTGTCCCGATACTGGTTCGGGGACAGCCTCATGTTGTGGCGGCCCGGCGCGCTACAGGGCGAAGACCTCGCGCCCGGGATGGAAGGCGAAGGCGTGCGCTGGCTCCGGGCCAGCCTGGAGCGCATCGGCGGAGATTCGGAGTCGGGCAGCGTTCCGGACGCCGGCTCGTCTTTCTTCGACAGCGACCTCGAGACACGCGTGCGCGACTACCAGCGGCAACGGCGCCTGAGCGTGGACGGTATCGCGGGCGCGCAGACGCAGATCGCGATCAATACCGATCTCGACATTCCCGGCACACCCTCGTTATCCCGGGCCAACTGACATGTCGTTCATACTGGATGCATTGAGAAAGTCCGAGACCGAGCGCCAGAAGGCGCAGGTTCCGGGAATCGGCGACGCGCCCCTGGTCGTGCACCAGAAACACGTGCCCCGGTGGACGGTCGGTTTGATTGCCTGTTTGAGCGTCGGCCTCGTGGTCCTGGGCTGGTTCTGGCTGCGCGGCGCCGGCACAGGCACGGATCAGGACATGGCCGCTGCGTCCACGCAGGCCACTTCCGCTGCGGCCGTTGCATCTCAAGCCATGACCGGCACAGCCACTTCTTCCACGCCGCAAGCCTCCCCCGCAGGCGGCGTGGACACGGTGTCCTTCCGGATTGGAGAGATCAGGGACCTGTCCGAAGAAGCCCTGCAGGGCACGGCTGCGACGAGCATGGCGGATGCCGAGAGCGCACCCGCACCCGCACCGGCGGCGGCGACGGCTCTGGCGCCGGAAGTCCTTGCCGCGCCGATGCTCACGCTGGCCCAGTACCGGGCCACGGGCGGCACCCTGCCGGAACTGAATCTGGAATTGCACGTCTACAGTCCCACCGCGGCCGAACGGTTCGTGTTCATCAACTCAACGAAGTACGTTGAAGGCCAGACGCTGACCGAAGGCCCCCGTCTCGGCGCCATTACCCAGGACGGCGCGGTGTTGGTCCACGAGGGACGGTCGCTGCTGCTGCCGCGGGAGTGAGTCTTCCGGCAGGCCGACTCCTGCTTCCCGTGTCAGGCAGCCGGTCCGCATTGTGGGGATAATCCGATTTAACTACCATACCGGCTGCAAACGTTTGCAGAGGGAACGCGCTCCATGCCCACCTATACCTACCAGGTCATCTCAAGCGACGGCCGCGATGGAGAACGATTCGAGGTCGTACAGGGGATGCGGGACGAGCCTCTCACCGTTCATCCCCGGACCGGCGAACCCGTTCGGCGCGTGATTACCGGGGGTTCGGGGGTCCTTGGCCAGCCCGTCCGCCGAAGTACCGTGGTCGACAAGTCCCTGGCTGCCGCGACGCCATGCGCGTGCAGCGCCGGGGCGCTCAGGGAACTGGCCCGCCCGGCGAGCCGTGGACCCAGGACGACTGCGGACACAAGCCACGGTCACAGTCACGGTCACGCGTCCCATTCCCACTGAGCCCGCTACGCCCGAGACCTCCGGCAGTACGCCCAGGTACGCCAGATCGATACAACGATCTGACTCGTATTGACACTCATCGTGTCACGTCAGCCTTCGAGGAGGCCGGCCGCCACCCGCCGCGCGTCGTCCATCGTGCCCACGATCCGGTCCCCCGGTACTCGCCGCAGGACATCGAGCGCGCGCAGGTTGTTGGCGGCGGGGTCTCTGAGACCGGTCACCACCACCTCGGTTTGCGTCGCAGCGGCCGTGTCGAGGAGCCGCTCGATGACCACGGCCGCGGAGTGACTCAAGTAGGTGGTGTCGGAAAAATCGAAGATGACCACTTCGTGGTCCCGGATGTCGGCGCCGATGACCGAGACCAGTTCCGGGGATGAGGCTGCCGTGAAACGTCCCCGCAGAACCACCAGGCCGACCCGCGCCGAATGGAAGCCCGCTTGCGCCATGCCCGCATGGCCCGCAAAGAATGTCCGGTCCAGCAGCGGTACGGAAATCACGTTGTCCAGTTCCAGGTACTCCAACTGCCGCGCGCGTACCATGCCGGCGACGATCAGTCCGATCGCCACGGCGGTGATCAGGTCGACGAAAACGGTCAGGCTCAACGTCGCCATCATGATGGCGAGGTGTCTGCGGGGAATGCGGTGCACGCGTACGAGCAGGCGCCAGTCGATGATTCTCCAGCCTATTCTCATCAGGATGGCGGCGAGCGCGGCAAGAGGAATCGGCTCCACGAGCGGCGCCATACCCAGCATCAACGCAAGAATGAGCAGGGACGGCACCACGCTCGATACCCGGCTGCGGCCGCCCGAGAGTATATTGGCCACGGTGAGCTGGGTGGCTCCCGCCGCGGGCATGCCGCCGATCAGGCCCGCCGCCACGTTGCCGATGCCCTGACCCACCAGTTCGCGGTTCGGGTCGTGGCGCGCCCCGGTGAACGAATCCGCGACCAGCGAAGTGATCAGGGTTCTCATCGAAGCGAACAGGGCGAGGATGATCGCCGGCTCCACGGAACCGGCCAGCATGGCCGGGGAAGGCATCGGCAGGTGCAGTTCGGGCAGACCCGCCGGGATCGGCCCGATGACCGGCGCCTCGCGCAGCCACAGGACGCCCAGCAGGGTACCGAGAACCAGCCCCGCGACGGCGGGAGGCATGATCTTCGCCAACCGGCGGCGCCAGAGCAGGCATATGGCGAGCGTGGCGGCGAAGATGGCCATGGCGCTGACGTTGGCCTGGGTCAACGCTTGCGGCAGGCTGCGCAGCGCGCCCACCGCTCCCCCCGGCGCTACGGGAGATCCGAGAAGCGGCAACAACTGGATCAGAATGATGATGACGCCGATGCCGGAATTGAAGCCGGAGATGACCATGTACGGTGTGTGTGCCGCGTAGCGGCCGACTCCCGACAATCCCAGAAGCACCTGCAGGCAACCGCCCATGACGACGATCATCAGGGCCTCGGTAAGGCTGGCCGCATGATTGGCGACGATCACGGCCGTCACGACCGCCATGGCGGCCGAGGGGCAGGATACCTGCGCCCGCGTACCGCCGAACATTCCGGCGAAAAACCCCACCGCAATGGCGCCGTACAGGCCGGCCGCAGGCCCCAGGCCCGACACCAGGCCGTAGGCGAGCGCGGCGGGAAGCGCCACGGCCGTGGCAGTGATGCCGCCGTAAATGTCTCCGCTGAGGTTTTCGAAGCTGTAGTTCAATCGCTGGTGTCCTTGCCCCGGGCCGCCTTTCGGCCGTTTACCGCAAAGGCAGTAACGACGCCGCGAATTGCAGGTAGACGGACCGGCCCTGCCAGGGCAGCAGCGAGTCGCTGCGGTAGATGCGCCCGCAGCAGACTTCGAACTCGCCGCGGTCGGGATACGTGTCGAAGAGATTTTGTGAACCGAGCTTCAGGCGGTAGCGATCCGCGAACGTCCAGGTGGCCTCGACGTCGACGAAGATCGTACTGCCGAAGTGCTGAATCTCCGTCAGGCTAGCCGTGTTGGCATTTGCGTAGCCCCCGAAATAGCTGCCGCGGACGAGTACGTCCGATCGATCCCAGGACTGCCGCAACGACAGGACGGCGCGCGTGTTCGGCGCCCCGTACCGCGCATCGTGCTCGGCCTCCGCGTTGACGAAGCGGCCCCGTTCCGTCAGTTTCGTCGTATTGCGGTTGACGGCCGCCTGCAGCGTCGTGCCGCCCGAAAACCAGTCCCCGCTCCAGGTGGCAACGAGATCGACGCCGCGCGTCTGCGAGTCCACGTCATTGGTGAAAAACCGCACCTGGGCGATGGTGTTTGCGCCGGGAACGGCCAGGGCCTCGAGCTGCCGCACCTCGTCCGGACCGACCGCGAACTGCGACGACAGGATGATGCGGTCGTCGAGGTCGACCCGATAGTAGTCGAGCGTCAGCGACAGGCCGTCGGCCGGTTCGGCCGCCAGCCCGAACGTGAAGGAGCGCGAGTCCTCTGCGTCGAGCGGCCGCGCGCCGAAGAGTCCCGCGGCCGGATGCTCCGCCGGAAATACCCCCTCGGCCACGGGGAAGCCCTGCTCGTTGATGCGTGTGGAAACGTTGGTCGTCGAGATCTGGCCCGGGGTCGGGGCGCGAAAGCCCGTACCCGCCGAACCGCGCAGATTGAGTCGGCCAGTCACGCTGTAGCGCATGGCGAGCTTGCCGATGGCCACGTCGCCGAAGTCCGAAAAGCTCTCCAGGCGGGCTGCGGCGTTGACGAGCCAGTCGTCGGTCACGTCGAGTTCGAGATCGAGGTAGCCCGCGTAGCTGTCGCGCTTTACATCCGACGTGAACTGCGCGGAATAGCCCGGAAAGCCGTTCGAACCGACCGGGACCACGTTGTGGATGGGATCGCCGGCCGGACACAACGAGCCGACGGCTTCCAGCCCCGGGATCCGGCACTCGATGACGGTCAGGCTGTCGCCCGGGTCGGCGTCGACCTCGGCCCGGGTGATCTCGAAGTTGAACGGGTCGGGCACCGCGAACGGCCCGATGGCCGAGGACGCCGCGTCACCCGCCTCGATCGCGTAGCCTTCCTCCCGGAATTCGAAACCGAACGCAACGTTGAGCGGACTCGCACGGCCCACATCGACCGGCCGCGCGAAATCGGCATTGATCGCCAGTTCGTCGCTGACGAGATTGCCCGGGTGAAATGCCGTCGGTGTCGCCGGTCCGAGCGAAGGGTTCAGCGTGTTCTCGAGCCGGTAGCGCAACTCGTGGCTGCCGTAGCTCAACGACACGTCATGGGTGAGCCCGCGGGCCGATTCGCCGCGCAGTCCGATCGCGCCGCTGTAGTCCGTTGCCACACCGGAGAAAAATGGCGTGAACCCGGACGGATAAAGGCTCGTGCGCGGATCGTAGATGGAACCGTCCTCAAGCCTGAGCGGCAGCAACTGGCTCACACCCGGGCGGCGGTAGAAAAAGCCTCCGCCCTGGTCGCGGTCGGCGTAGTTGCCGTAGCCGTAGATTTCAACGGCGGAAGAGAGCGGCAGCGCGGCGTTGACTACAAACAGCGCCTGTTCGCGTCTCGGCTGCCCCCAGACCTGCGCGGGGCTTTCGAAGGCGCGCGGGCCGCCGACACGGTGGAAGTTGTCCGCGTAGCGGGTATCGAGGTCGTCGGGGATACCGTCGCTGCCGGGCAGGACCTGCTCAATGGTCCCGTCCGGCGCGTACGTGTAGGTGTGGGCGTCCGGACCGTAGTATGTGACGCCGTCTACCGTGAGCTGGTTGCGCGTGGCTTCGAGCGGGGTCTGGCCGGAGCGGCCGATCGAGATGTCGTAGGGTTCCGAACGGTTCGTCTGACCGGTGTCGGAATACTGCCCGCTCACGTTGATGAAGCCGCCGTCGCCGAGCGGAAAGCCCGCGTTGGCTTCGATGGTGATTTCATCCCCGTCGCCTTCCGAATAGCCGCCGACCCGCGTGACGAGATCGAAGCCCGAATCGGCGGACTTCAGGTTGAAATTGACGACGCCCGCGATGGCGTCCGAACCGTACTGCGCCGCCGCGCCGTCCCGCAGCACTTCCACGGACTGCAGCGCGATGCTCGGGAAGTTGCCGATATCGGGGCCATGCGAGCCGAAGCCACCGAGCTGCACGAGCGCGGCCCGGTGGCGCCGCCTGCCGTTGACGAGCACGAGCGTGTGGTGCGAATCGAGACCGCGCAGGCTCGCGGGCCGCACAAACGTGGCACCGTCGGAGATCGGCTGGCGCGAGACGTTGAACGACGGCACGATGGTGTTGATGACGTCGACGAGGTCGGAGGAATTGACGCTCTCGATCTCCTCGAGGCTGAAGACATCCACGGGCACCGCGGTATCGACCGCCGCGCGCTGCTCGCGCCGCGTGCCGATCGTCACCACTTCCTCGAGTATCGGGGCGGCGCCGCTCGCGCCTGCAGCGCTGTCAGCGACGTCCGCCGCATCGGATGCGCCCGATTGGGCCACGGCGGCGGGCCCGGCGCCGAAGCCCGTGGCCAGGGCCACAAGCCCGGTAACGAGCGATGGCAGCCACGTCTGCGGCAATGGCGAATACAATCGGCGGAAACGCTCGGAGGGCGCTCGAATATCAGCTTGGTTCATGATTCAGGTCGCATGGTTCCGGGACACAAGAAGTTTGGAACAGGGAGACTATCCGACTGACCCGGCTTTTTCACGCGGCCGTTCCCGTTCTGTCCGGCAATTCGAGCCAACCCGCAAATTGGCACGGCTCCGGGTCAATCGTGTAATCTCCGGTCGATGGGCAGCCTGGCGCCCGTTCCCGCAACACGCTATCGAACGAAGCGATAGTACTCGATACCCTCGTCGCTGCAACGGGAACGAATGCGCTTGCGCTATGCTTACCGGGCACGACCGTCTGTCGGCTGGTAGATAAACATGCCTGCTTTCAACAGGGTGGGTTGTAGGAGATGTGAAGGTTCGAAATGACGGCTAATGACAAGACCGCGGCCGTGACCGGCCGCGACATGGACACCAACTGGAACTGGACCCGGCCCATCGCCGCGCCCGGGCCGATGGCAGTCGACTTCGAGGAGCGCGTCGATTTCGATCGTCTGCGGCGCTACCGGGTCGCCCGAACCCGCTGGGCGCTGCGCAACTCCGGGCTGGGCTCGGTGCTCTGCTTCGACAACAACAACATTCGCTACATCACCGGCAGCGTGATCGGCGAATGGTCGCGGGACAAGATCTGCCGCTATGCGCTGTTTACGGCCGACTGCGAGCCCTACCTTTGGGACTTCGGCTCGGCCGCGACCCACCACCGGCTGTTTGCGCCGTGGCTGGAACAGGATCGCTGCAAGGCGGGCATGCTCGGACTGCGTGGATCGGTTCCCGAGGAAGCCGGGCTGTTCAAGCAGGCTGCCGAGGAGATCAGGCAACTCCTGCAGCGCGAGGGCGTCGCCGACATGCCTGTCGGCGTCGATATCTGCGAGCCGCCCATGCTGTTCGCCCTGCAGGCCGCGGGCCTCGAGGTCCGGGACGGCCAGCAGACCATGCTGGACGCCCGGCAGATCAAGAGCATGGACGAGATCGTGCTGCTCAACATGTCCGCCGCCATCGTCGACGGCGCCTACCAGGGCATCTCCGAAGCGCTCAAGCCCGGCGCCAGGGAGAATGAGATGGTTGCGCTGGCCAACAAGATTCTCTACGAGTCCGGTTCCGACGATGTGGAGGCGATCAACGCCGTCTCAGGCGAGCGCTGCAGCCCCCATCCGCACAATTTCACCGACCGCATGTACCGCCCGGGCGACCAGGCCTTCTTCGACGTCATCCAGTCGTACATGGGTTACCGCACCTGCTACTACCGCACGATCAACGTGGGCTCGGCGACCTCGGCGCAGCGGGACGCCTACCGCCGCGCGCGCGAATGGATCGACGCCGCCATCGACATGGTGCGGCCGGGCGTGACCACGGACAAGATCGCCGCCCTCTGGCCGAAGGCGCCCGAGTTCGGCTTCGCCAACGAGATGGAAGCCTTCGGCCTGCAGTTCGGCCACGGGCTGGGGCTGGCCCTGCACGAGCGCCCCATCATCAGCCGGCTGGTGTCCTTCGAGAGCCCGTTCGAGTTGCAGGAAGGCATGGTATTCGCGCTGGAGACGTACTGCCCGGCGGCCGACGGCAATGGTGCGGCACGGATCGAGGAAGAAGTGGTGGTGACGCCCGACGGCTGCCGGGTCATCACGCTGTTCCCGGCCCAGGACCTGTATATCGCCAACGAGTACTAGTGCCGGAACCGCCTGACTATTGCCTATCGGCGCGGGCGGCCCGCCGCCATAATCACCCTATCCTCAATCAAGTGCCCCTCCAATGAGTACAAACCCGATCGCCATCAGCCCAGGTTCCGAATTGCAAACACAATTGTTCATCGGCGGCGAGTGGTGCAACGCCTCCGACGGCGGGACTTTCCCGGTGGAGGATCCTTCGACCGAAACCACCATCGCCGAAGTCGCCAGCGCCACCGTGGACGACGTGATCCGCGCCGTGGAAGTCGCCCATGAGGCAGGCCGTGAGTGGGCTGGGCGTGTACCCCGGGAACGGGCCGAGGTCCTGCGCCGCGCGTGGGAACTGCTGCGGCAGAATCGCCGGACCATCGCCGAGTACATTGTCCGGGAGAACGGCAAGGCCCTGCCCGACGCCTACGGGGAAACCGACTACGCCAACGAGTTCTTTCGCTGGTACTCGGAGGAAGCGGTCCGCAACTACGGTGAGATTCTCACCTCCCCCTCCGGCGGAAACCGGATCGTCGTGCTGCAACAGCCCATCGGCGTCAGCGTGCTGGTCACGCCGTGGAACTACCCCTCGGCCATGGCGACGCGCAAGATCGCGCCGGCCATCGCCGCCGGCTGCCCGGTCATCCTCAAACCGGCATCGGATACGCCGCTGACCGCATTGCTGGTAGCGGAGATCCTCACCGAGGCGGGCGTACCGCCGGGCGTGATGAACGTGGTGCCGTCGCGCCGCTCCGGCGAAGTGGTCGACGCCATGCTGCATCATCCGCTGGTGCGCAAGCTGTCGTTCACCGGCTCCACCGAAGTCGGCAGAGCCCTGCTGCGCTCGGCGTCGGACTGCATCGTCGACTGCTCCATGGAACTGGGCGGCAATGCGCCCTTCCTGGTCTTCGACGATGCCGACATTGACGCAGCCGTCGAGGGCGCGATGATCGCGAAGATGCGCAACGGCGGCGAGGCCTGCACTGCCGCCAATCGCTTCTATGCCCACCGGGCAATCTACGACGAGTTCACAGGCAAGTTCGCCGCCGCCATGGAGGCCATCAAGGTCGGACCAGGGCTGGAGCCCGGTGTCGAACTGGGGCCCATGGTGAATGCGTGGGCCATCAAGGACATCCACCGGTTGGTGGACGACGCGACGTCCCGGGGCTCGGAAGTCGTCACGGGCGGCGCCCCGCTCGATCGTGTCGGTTACTACTATCCGCCCACCGTACTCTCCCAGGTTCCCCGGTCGGCCGATATCCTCCGCGAAGAGGTGTTCGGTCCCGTGGCCCCGGTGGTGCCGTTCAGTGACGACGACGAGGTCATCGATGCAGCCAACGATACCGAATACGGCCTGGTGTCCTATCTTTACACCGGCAGCCTGAAGCGCGGCATGGCGGTTTCCGAACGGCTCGAAGCCGGGATGATCGGCCTCAACCGCGGGCTGGTCTCCGACCCCGCCGCACCCTTCGGCGGCTCCAAGCAGAGCGGCCTCGGCCGCGAGGGCTCCCACGAGGGCATGATGGAGTACATGGAGACCAAGTACATCGCCGTGGAGTGGTAGCGGTCAGAATATGGATGGTCATAGCCGTCCGGAACGGGATGGCTGAAGTGCACTTGTCTGTAGTGCACAGTCATGATACAACTCGACATACATAATGTAATACGATTTTGTAGGACAACATGACCGTACTGAGCATCCGTCTACCCGAGAGCCTCGAAGCCGAGTTAAGCGAGGAATCCAGTCTGGCCGGACAGTCAAGATCGCTCATCGCACGCACAGCGTTGGAACAGTTCCTCGCCGACCGGCGCCGCGACCGCTTTCTTGCCCAACTGACCCGTGCGGCGTCCGCAATCAACGCCGGGGAGGCCGTTGCACTGGCGGAAGAAGCCCTGCCGTTCGACGACGAAGCGCTGGCGTTGACTGAGAAGCGCCGCCAGGTGAACGACCCCCCGATTGACAGCTCCAGGGCATGAAGGCCGCCATTCGCCGGGGCCAGGTCTGGGTTGCCAACCTGAATCCCAACCGCGGCCGCGAGGGCGGCAAGGTACGGCCAGTGCTCGTCATACAGGGAAATTGGCTGAGCGAGGCACAAACGGGCACCGTGGTGGTCTTGCCGCTGACGAGCGATGTTCGCCCGGACGCCGAACCGCTACGCCCGACCATTCGCGCCCGGGACGCCTTGCGCCTGGACTCGCAGGTAATTGTCGACCAACCCCGCACTCTGGACCGCCAGCGCCTTGGCGAAGGTCCCCTGACCGAATTGAAGGATAGCGAAATGCAGAATGTTGAACGTACCCTGCTAGCCGTCCTGGGCGTGCATTCAGAGTTATCCTGATCCGGCTCGATCCCCCGTTGACCAATTCCGGGAACCGCCCATTCCCGCATAAAGGTCCGGCTGTGCAACAATTCGCCTGTGTCCATCAAGGAGCCAACCGCAGTGAAGCTTTGCCGATTCAACGAATCCAGGCTGGGTTACGTTCAGGACGGCAGCGTGCTCGATGTCACCGCGGCGCTGGATGTCATCCCGGGGGCTCGCTGGCCGCTGCCCGCACGGGGGGACCTGTTGATCCGCCACCTGGATGCCATTCGCGAACGCGTGGCGGACTTGCGGGCCGGGGCGGCGAGTCATGACGTTTCCGGAGTCACGCTCTACAGCCCGGTAGCCAATCCCACCAAGTTGATCGGCGCGCCGGTCAACTACCAGACCCACATCGATGAAGCCGAGGCGGACGAAGGCATCGTCTTCGATCAGAACGTCATCAAGCCCATCAGCGAATCGCTGTGTTTCCTCAAGGCGTGCTCGTCGCTGGTGGGCCCGGGCCAGGGTGTCACGCGCAGTTTTCCCGACCGGCGCACGGATCACGAACTCGAGCTTGCGGTGGTGATCGGCCGGGAAACGCGCGGCATCGCCCGCGACCGGGCGCTGGTCTGCGTTGCCGGCTACACCATGGGCCTGGACATGACCGTGCGGGGCGGCGAGGACCGGAGCATCCGAAAGTCCGTCGACTCCTACTCGGTACTGGGTCCCTGGCTGACCACCGCCGACGAGATCGACGACCCGAACAACCTCGACCTGCGGCTGAGGCTCAACGGGGAAACCCGCCAGGAATCCAACACCCGTCACCTGATATACGATGTGCAGACGTTGATCTCGAAATGCTCGGAGTTCTACACGCTGCTGCCGGGCGATGTGATCTACACCGGCACGCCGGCCGGCGTCGGACCCGTCAAGCCGGGTGACGTCCTGGAGTGCGAAATCGAGAGGATCGGCTCAATGCGCGTACCGGTTCGCTGACTGGAGGAGATCGGACTTGTAACCCGATTCCGAAAAAAGGCCATGGCAACGAAACCCAACCCGCGGCATGTTCACGTCGACACGGCGGAACTGAAGGAAGCCCATCCGGACTTCTACCGCGAAGTGCAGGACACGAAGCTCTGGCCGCTGTGGGAAGAAATGAACCAGTTCGCCAACCGGACCGAGCCCGGCCCCGGCATGGTGCCGGCGCTCTGGCGCTACAGCGACGTACGCCCGCTGGTGATGCGAAGCGGGGACCTCATCTCGGCGGAGGAAGCGGAGCGCCGCGTGCTCGCGCTGATGAATCCGGGGCTCAAGCCGAGCATGGCGGTGACGCCGACGATCTACGCCGGCTACCAGCTCGTCATGCCCGGCGAGGTGGCGCCCTCGCATCGCCACAGCCCCGCCGCGTTCCGGTTCATCCTCGAGGGCGGCGGCGCCTACACCGCCGTGAACGGCGAGCGCACCTACATGTATCCGGGCGACTTCGTGGTCACGCCGTCGCGGACCTGGCACGACCACGGCAACGAAACCGACGAACCGATGATCTGGCTGGACGGGCTCGACTGGCCCCTCACCAACAAGCTGGGACTGACGTATTTCGAGGCCTGGCCCGGATTCCAGCATCCGGAAACGAGGCCGCCGGGCGATTCCTCGGTGCGTTTCGGGATGGGCGTCGTCCCGCTTGAACACGAACACCACGCCGCGTACACGCCCGTGGTCAACTACACCTACAAACGAACCCGGGTGGCGCTGGAGACGATGAGCCGGTCCAGCGAGCCGGACCCGTGCCACGGCGTGAAAACCCGGTACACCAATCCGCTCACCGGGGATGACGCCATTCCGACCCTATCGGCCTTCATCCAGCTATTGCCGGCCGGGTTCCGCGGGGCGCCCTGCCGGCAGACGGACGCCTGCGTCTACTCGGTGGTAGAAGGCTCCGGCCGCACCGAAATCGGCGACGAAGTACTGGAGTGGGGACCGAAGGACACCTTCGCAGTCCCCATCTGGGCCCGACACCGTCACATCGCCGCCGACGAAGACGCCGTTCTGTTCAGCTTCTCCGACCGCGGATTGCAGGAGAAACTGGGGCTCTGGCGCGAACAGCGCCCCCGCCCCTGATCCCCCAAGGGGTGCGCGCCTACAACCCTTGCACGCGTCGTGAGCGCGGAGCGTGCCGCGGCCGGCCCAAGGGGTGCGTGCGTACAACCCTTGCGCGCGTCGTGGGTGAGGAGCGAGCCACGGATGGCCAAAAGCGACGAACCCTCGATTCGATCTCCGCCAGGGATGGCGGAGATCGATTGAGCGCGCAAGGGTTGTACGCACGCACCCCGCCCCCACGCAGAGGCAAGACAAACAGACTACGAAGCGATAGCCAGTTCCGGCGATTCCCCAATGCGCTGACGCTGTTCGTCCAGGCCCTTCCAGAAAACGTGGACGCCGTCGAGCATTTCGTTGGCGTTGCGGATGAAGGCATCCTGGTCCACGTCGCGTTCGCGGCAGAAGGATTCCAGTTCGTCCCAGGTGTGCTGGGCGTGGGTCTGCTCCAGCCGGGCGTGCCAGGAGAAGAAGGCCAGGTTCAGGCCCGACAGGTTCCGGCGCGTCTTGAAGATCTTCCATCCCTGCACGAGTTCATCCCAGAATCCGGCCGCGGCCCAGTTCTCCACCGCCCATGACGCCGCCTCGGCGACGGCGTAGTCCTCGCTGCCGTAGAGGCGCATGAGTTCATCGCAGAAGTGCAGGGTCTCGGGCGTTCCGAAGCGGCGCTTGCCGAGCTGGGCCAGGGTCAGGTTCAGCGGCTTCGCCATGCGCAGCAGCAACTCGAAATGCGCGGCGCCAAAGTGGAAGGTGCCGCCCTCGATGGTGCCTGCCAGGCTGCCCAGTTCGGCGTCGTCCCTGGTGCGGCCGCGGTATCCGACGCCGATCTCGTTGGCGAGGATCTCCTTGGAGGCCCGCATTTCCTCGAGAGTGTCGGCATTGACCATCTTGCGTAGCTGAGCGAACAGAAACTCGTTGGAAAACACAGAGAACTGCACCAGGAAAGCCTGCGCCTGCTGGCGGGTTGCGAGGCCTTTTCGAAACCATTGCGTATAGGGGTTGTCACCGATGACGGGATGGTTCAGGACTTCCCGGTTCAGACGGCGCTTGAATTGCATGAACGATGACCTGTCCATCGACGTTTCTCCAGATTGATTGACTCTGAATGGAATTTTAATCCAAGTTGAGTAGATTCTTTGTTTAATGTCTTATGTATAATCTACTATTTTTAGAGTTTTCATACACAACTCAGGGAATTGTTGAATGGATCACCCAAAGTACCCCCTCGACGCCATAGACATCAGGATTCTCGCCGAACTGCAGCCCGACGCGCGGCTCAGCATCACGGAACTGGCCAACCGCGTAGCCCTGACCCCCACCCCGTGCGCCCGGCGCGTGCGCCTGCTGGAGCGGGCGGGTTATATCGGCGGCTACGTCACGCTGCTGGACCAGGGAGCCATCGGGTTGCCGGTCAACGCCTTCGTGGAAGTGCGCCTCACCCGGGAACGGCAGGAGGAGGTCAGGGCGTTCGAGTCCAGCGTGCGCAGTTACCCCGAAGTCATGGAATGCTGGGCCATGTCGGGCGGCTACGACTACCTGCTGCGCGTCGTCACCGCCGACCTGCAGGCCTACAACCGCTTCATGCGCGACAAGCTGTTGAGCCTGCCGTCCGTGAGCCAGGTGGAAACCGGATTCGGCCTCGAGCAGGTCCTCGGTCGGACGGCTTTGCCACTGGGTCAACTTGCACGTTCGTCATAAACTCACTATGGACATTTAAAGTGACTAGTCGTATAAAGTGACTATATTCCGGCGGGTACGGAACAATGACAACGATCGGTGCGGCGAAATTCAAGGAGCAGTGCCTGGCGCTGCTCTCCAACCTTGATCCCGAGGGGCTGGTCATCACCAAACGGGGAAAACCCGTCGCGCGACTGATCCCCTATGACAGGGAGCACGCCGAGTTGATCGGCTGTCTGAGACACAAGATCGAAGTGAAGGGCGACATCCTCGCTACCGGCGTCGAATGGCACGCCAATGCTGAATCTTGACACGCATATACTCGTATTTGCCTTCGGCGATGAACTTCGCCCGGGAGAACGCGCCCTGTTGGAGCGTCAACGATGGTCGATTTCGGCAATCGTTCTGTGGGAACTTGCCAAGCTCACTCAGCTTGGGCGGCTGAGTCTGGAACTCGACGACCGGGAGTTTGCCGGCTTTCTGAGACAACTGCACGTCTGGCCCATCGACCTTGACGTCGCCCGAACCTCCACGCGCCTTGACTTCAGGGGCGATCCGGCGGACGAGATTATTGCGGCCACCAGCGTCGTGCACGATGTCCCGCTGGTCACGCGGGACCTCGTCATCCGCCAATCAACCATCGTGCCACTGGCTCCAACCGATTGAGAAGGCCCGGACGACGGGGTGGACATCTGGTGTTGTATCTGCATAATTCGATAATTCTCGAATTATGGAAATGAACACGGCAACGCAGGGGTTCGGGGCGCTGGCGCACGAGTCGCGGCTGGAGGTCTTTCGGCTGCTCATGCGCGAAGGGCCGGGTGGCCTGCCTGCCGGTGTCCTCAGTGACCGCACCGGGATTGCGCCTTCCACCCTGTCGTTTCACCTGACGCACCTCGAACGCGCAAGGCTGTTGCGATCCTGGCGGGTGCAGCGGCAGATCTTCTACGCGGTGGATATCTCCGGTACGCGGAAATTGATCGCATTCCTGACCGAGGAATGTTGCGGCGGACGGCCCGAAACCTGCGCTGGACTGATCGACGAACTCATGCCCGTTGATGGCACCGAAACTGGCAACAGCCGGGCTGAGGGAACCTCGGTCGCCCCTGGGGACGGAGCCAGCGCCGCAGTGGCCGGGCGTGCATCGACGGCCGTAGCGCAAGGCAGCGCGTGAACGTCAAGACGTACAACGTCCTGTTCCTGTGCACGGGCAATTCCGCCCGCAGCATCATGGCCGAGGCGATCCTGAACCGGATTGGGCACCCGCGTTTCAAGGCCCACAGCGCGGGCAGCCAGCCCGCCGGGGAGGTTCACCCCTTCGCCGTCGAACTGCTGCGAAGCCAGAACTTCCCGACGGAAAACCTGCGATCCAGGAGTTGGGACGTGTTTGCAGGCGACGATGCACCGGAACTCGACTTTGTCTTCACGGTCTGCGATAACGCGGCCAGGGAAGCGTGCCCTACCTGGCCGGGGCAACCCATGTCGGCCCATTGGGGCCAACCAGATCCGGCGGCTGTGGACGGCAACGACGCGGATCGCCGTTTTGCTTTCTCGCGGGCGTTGCGGATGCTCAACCAGCGCATCAGCATCTTCACCAATCTGCCGATCGAATCGCTCGATCGCCTCACTTTGCGCAAGCGGCTTCAGGATATCGGCAAGAGCGGCGGAGCCGGCGCCGGCGCGCGGTAATGGCGCGGCCGAGTACGGTAACCACGATGCCCGACTACGATCTCAACCGCCGCCTGGCCGCCGAATTCGTCGGCACCGCGCTGCTGCTGGCCACGGTTGTGGGCTCAGGCATCATGGCCGAAAACCTGGCCGGCGGAAACCTGGCCATCGCGTTGCTGGGCAATACCGTCGCCACCGGCGCGATCCTGATGGTGCTGATCCTGATCTTCGGACCCATCTCGGGCGCCCACTTCAATCCGGCCGTGACTTTCGCGTTTCTGCTGCGCCACGACATCGGGTCGAGCGAAGCCGCAGTTTACGTCGCGGTGCAGGTCGCCGGGGGCCTGATCGGCACCCTCGTGGCGCATCTCATGTTCGAAGAACCCTTGCTGATGCTGGGGGTCACGGCCCGCACGGGCATCGGCCAGTGGACGGGTGAAGCCGTGGCGACCTTCGGACTGGTCGGCACCATTCTCGGCTGCCTGCGCGCCCGGCCCGAGGCCGTGCCCTACGCCGTCGGCCTGTTCATCACCGCCGGCTACTGGTTCACCTCGTCCACCAGCTTCGCCAACCCGGCGGTCACCATCGCCCGCAGCCTGAGCGACACATTCGCCGGCATTCGGCCGGCCGACGCACCGGCCTTTATCGCCATGCAGTTCGCAGGCGCGGCACTGGCGACTGCGCTGTTCGGATGGTTCGCGCTCGCAAGAGGCGAGGCAAAATCCTGAGCCCCCGGCGATTACCTCGGGTTGTCGTGACTCAGCGTGGTGTCCTGCATCATCGGCAGATCGCGATCGATGCAGCGCGGCGCCTCGAGAATCCCGACGTCGGTCAGCACTGCCGTTCGGGGACGCTTGACCCAGGGCTCGGCCAGCACCTCCGGATCGTGGGCAGTCACCTGCCACTGCAGCGTGTCGCCGCTACGGGTCAGGCGCTCGATGACCCGAAGGTCCGTCGTGTGGAAGGAGCCATCGTCGGTCAACCAGGTCTCGTCGTTGAAATTGACTGTCTCGACAACCAGCGTATCCCCTTCCCAGTGCCCGATGGCGTCCCCCAGGTAGGTTGCCTCGACATCCGTCCGGTGGCCTCGGCCATCGGTCGGAATCACCCGGAAAAAGTTGCCGTTCACGTCATCGTACAGGAAGACGACTTCGTTTGAAGTCTGGACGATCTTGTGCGGCGGACCGATCCGCGGCAACCCCGGATTGATGCACCTGAGTATCGGGTCCTCGTCGACCTGCCGGGCGTTCAGGTCGTTGACCTTCGCCATGAACTCGGGCTTGTAGCGCGGGCGCTCCGGTTGTGGCGGAGGCTGCCTGGTCGCGCCTGCCGGCGGTGCAGGCTGTTCCATTTCTTCGCACGCAAATACGCAGATGGAGGCACCCAACTGCCGGGGCATCACAAAGCCCGCCGTCCCTCCGGAATTCCAGACACCGTTCAGGTCGGGCGTTCCGTCCGCCAATCGAGGCGTCGTGCCGGCATCGTCCGTCGAATCCGGTGCCTGTGCCCAAAGCGCTTCGGTGGACAGCGTCAACCCGGCCAGAATGGCTGCAGCCAGAACACTCTTGATTATCGGGTAATTTCTCATGGCATCCACCTCACTCTTCGGGCACGGACGGCCGACTGGAGCCTGCGTCACCCGCGTCGTTGGCCAACTGATAGAAATGGCCTTCCGCGTAGGTGATTCTGTGGACCCAACCCATGGCAGGGTCCTCGTACGCCACGATGCCGGTCACGGAAACCGGCTCTCCGCTGCCCATCAGCATGGCCTTGTCGATCCCGGCACGGCGCATGAACGCGGTGGGCAGCGTTTCCAGACGCCAGGCTGTGACTTCTCCGTCGTCACCGGTCACGTCCAGATGCATGAAGATGTGGGGATTGATCCACTCGATCTCCGTCACGGTTCCAGTGATCGAAAATCGTTCGTTCGGATCGAATACGCCCCACACGGAATGGTGCGCCAGTCCCAATGATGCAGTGCCCATCAATGCCAGCGCGAACAATGCAACAGACCCATACCGCCTCATTACCATCCCCTTTGTCCCTGGAAGTTTATTCGGCTCCATACTACCCCGGCCGCGAATGGCTTTGCAGCGATGGCGCCTATCGACCGAGCGCCGTCGCGCCGATGTGGCCGAGCCAGACGGCGAGAAGACACAGCACGACCGAGAGAATCACGTTCGCGCCTGCCCAGAACCACTCGCCATTCCGCGCCAGGTCGAGCGTTTCGATGCTGAACGCCGAGAACGTCGTGAAGCCGCCGCACACGCCGATCATCAGGAAGGCGCGGGCATCCGGGGACAGGAGCAGGCGCCCGTCTGCCGCCGCCAGCGACGCCAGGAAGCCAATGGCCAGGCATCCGGAAACGTTGACGATCAACGTACCCCATGGAAACGTGACGCCGATATAGCGCGCCGCCAGTCCGGCACAGCCGTAGCGCGCCATGCCGCCCAGCGCGCTGCCCAACCCGATCCACAGATAGTTCACGGCATGCGATCGCCAGCAGGCGCGTGATCCCTATCGCGAGGATTGCGCATGGCAAATGCGCTCAACGCCAGTGCGACAGTTGATCGTCTGTGCCGCCACTCAAAACTCCCGATCGCTGAACGCCGGATAGTCCGGCGGGTACTTGTAGACCCGGTACATGCGCCCGGGGCCCGGCACCCGGTAGTCGAGCACGCGCTCGCCGTCCGGGGTCACTTCGATGATTTGCTTGTTGTGGGCGTTGACGAAGATCGTGTTGCCGTTGGGCATGCGCATGGCGCCGCTCATGAACGGGGAGAAGTAGTCCTCCGAGGCATCGGTATTCCAGGACCAGACGATTTCCGTTTCCCGTGAAGTGTCGAAGATACCCTCCGCGTCGGTGGGCAGCGCAATTTCGAGTACCTCCGACCAGGACTGCTCGAAATCCGAGCCCATGTCCGGATGATGCATGCCATCGCGCCCGCGCTTGGTACCGTTGTTGTAGACCAGCATGTTGCCGGCGCCCGGGAGTCCCTCGGCAATCCAGTTGGGATCGTGCTGCCACCAGAGGATGGCGTCGTGGAGCGTGCCCTGCTTCGTGGACGCCGGACTGCCCCACCGATAAACCAGGTCGCCGCCCACGCCGTAGCGCCCGCCGGTGTCGCTTGCCGCCTCTTCCATGGTAGTGCTGTGATCGATGAACCACAGTTCCCCGTGAATGGCCGAACTCAGGACGATCAGCTCCCAATCCGCGTGATATTCAACGGTGTTGACGTGATGAAGCTGCCCCGCGTTGAAGAGCACGTAGTCTTCCCGCAGGAAATTGACATCGAGCTTGCCGGTTTCGGCGCTGACATCGCCGTAGTTGGGCCGGCCGGGAAACTTGTCCTGGACCAGGTGGTCCCAGCTGTTCCATTGCCAGACGATTTCCGTCGAACCGTCCTCCAGGTTGGGTTGCAGTTCGACGATCTTGTTTAACCAGACGATGCCCCGGGGGTGACGGGGATATACGCCATCCCAGCCCATGGACCGGGCTTCCTCGAGGCTGAATCCGTGATAGGCCACCGCGAGAATGTTTCCGTTGGGCAGGTATTCCACGTCGTGGTGCAGAACGTGCTTGCCGGGCACATCCATCTCGTATTCCCACACCACGTTGCTGTCCCAGTCCAGCAGTTGCACGGTCCCGTTCGCACCGACGACATAGGCTCTCATGTGCAGCCAGTCGTGTTTGGACACGGTGCGGAGCAATAACCCGTTCGGCAGGAGGTAGGCGACCGCGGCATCGTACTGCCAGGGCCCCGGCTCCCACTCGTGCACGACATCGCCATCGTTGTCGATCAGGTAGATGCGGTTGGCGTTGTGATAGCCGAACGCCGAATCGTGGATCAGCGTGTAGCCTTCGGAGGCACGAGCGTCCTCGCCGGGCAGGATGGCGCCCTCCATCTGCTCGACCCAGGCATTCATGCGGTAGAAATTCGGATTGGCCGCCACGGTGGCATCGTCATCGGCCACGGCGCCACCCACGTTCGTGCCCAGTTCCCCGGCATCCAGGCGCCAGTCGCCGCTGTCGTCCAGCCGCGCGAGGTTCCGGCCCGCTTCGGCCAGTTCCTGACCGGAAATCGCCAGATCGCCGTCGCGGTCCAGAATGCGCACCACAATCTGCTCACGAATCGTTCCGCGGACGGGCGCCGGCCCACCCATCTCTTCGAGGCTGATCTCCCCGTCGCCGTCGGCGTCCAGGCTCGTGAGACGCTCGGTAGCTGCCTGAATCTCGTCGGTGGAAAGCTCGCCGTCGCCATCGATGTCCAGCGTGCGCAGAACCCGTTGCAAGTCAGGCGCCGCCGGACCCTGTGCCAGGGCCGTTCCGCCGACAAGCGCGATCGTCAGCGCGGTTGCCATTCGCAGGGAGAGACTCAGGGTGGTTGATTCGTTCATTGTCGATCCGTGCGCTGAGAAAAATGATTAGGGAACTCAAAAATTGCCCGAATTGTGCAAGATAGCGCACAAAAGACGCACTAAAATGCATCTAAGGGCAAATCTGTCTTATTGGAATGCATAATAGTATATTTGACCGTCGACTGGCGGCAAGCACTCGTCATTGAATGGATTGCGGGGGCTGCATCCTGAACCGCGTTGTTCTGGTGGTTCGCGACGTCCCGTACTTGACCCTCTCCGTTGAGGGCGCTATCGTCCGGTAACGTTACCGGGTTATGCGACATGAACAGGCAAGCAAGAGACAAGGGATCCAGACACCGCGTCAGCCGGCACCGCGCCCGGGCCGTCGCCCAGGGGTCCAGACGCGTCGAGGTCACTGTGCCTGCCGATGACGCCGGACTCGTCAAGTCGCTGGCCGGCGTCCTGCGTGCGGGTGGAGACGAGGCCATGATGGTGCGTGACGCACTTGCGCCCTTCACAACGGTGGAGCCCGCGCGAACCGGAGCCGAACTCATTGCCTTTCTCCGTAACTCCCCGCTTGCAGGCGAAGAGCTGACGTTCGAGCGCGATCGGACAGAGGGCCGTACGGTCGACTTCGAATAATGGCGTACCTGATCGACACAAACGTCGTCAGCGAAACGCTCAAACCCCGCCCTGAGCCACGGGTCGTTGACTGGATCGGCAGCCGGATGGCCAACGATCTGTTTCTGTCGTCGATCAGTCTTGGAGAGTTGGTGCGCGGCGCGCGACGCGTCACGGACGAAGCGAAGAGACAACGCTTCGAACGCTGGATCGATGGCCATCTGGCCGCTCAATTTCACGGGCGAATCCTTCCATTCGACCGCAGGGCGGCCGTGATCTGGGGCGAAATCATGGGTGATGGCGACAGGGCGGGCCGGCCGAAACCCATGGCCGATGCCCAGATCGCCGCCGTCGCACTCGCCCAGGACCTGACACTCGTGACCCGCAATGTCGAGGATTTCGCCGGGATGGGTGTATCGTTGCTCAACCCCTGGCAACCGGGTTACGGCTCGCCCGGGTGAATGCCTTGTCCCGCCTCAACGTGAACGGGCCGCTCAGTTCCCTGCCATGTAGTCCATCACCAGGTGGCTCAGGACACGCACGCCCGTGACCAGCGCCGCCTCGTCCACGTAGAACAGCGGCGAATGATTGGCCGGCGCCGTGGCCGGGTCGACACCCGGCGGCGTCACGCCGAGAGTCAGGTAGAGCCCCGGGACCTCCAGGGCGAAGAACGAAAAGTCCTCGGCCACGGTTCGCGGCACCGCCTCGATCATGTTCTCGCGCCCGACCACGCGTTCGATGGTCGGCAGCATCCGCCGCGTCAACTCCGGATCGTTCGCCGTCACGGGGTACTGCTCGAAGATCTCGAAATCTGCTTGCGCGCCGGCTGCCTCCGCGATGTTGGATACGGTCGTTCGCAGCCGTTCGTGAACGCTGTCCCGGGTCTCCATGTCGAGGTTGCGGATCGTGCCGATGAGTTCCACCGAATCGGGAATGATGTTGTTGCGGATACCGCCGTTGATCGCGCCGAACGACACGATCGCCGGGGCCCGCGTCAGGTCGACCTGGCGGCTGACGATGGTCTGCACCCCGGTGACGATCTGCGCCGCCACGACGATCGGGTCCACCCCGTCCCAGGGCCGCGCCCCGTGGGTCTGGCGGCCATGGACCGTCAGCTCGAACCGGTCCGAACTTGCCATGATCGCGCCGGCCCGATAACCGATCTGACCCGTATTGAGGTTGGAGAACGCGTGCATGCCGAATACCACATCCGGCCGATAACGATCGAACAAGCCCTCCTTCAGCATCAGTTCCGCACCGCCCTCTTCGCCCTCCGGCGCGCCTTCCTCGGCGGGCTGGAAAATGAACAGCACCGATCCGGGCAACTCGTCCTTCAGGGCCACCAGGTTGCTGGCCACCCCAAGCTGCATGGCGACGTGCGTGTCGTGCCCGCAGGCGTGCATCACGCCCACTTCCTGGCCCCGGTACTCGGTGGTGACGGTAGAGGCAAACGGCAGTCCCGTGGCCTCCGTGACCGGCAGCGCATCCATGTCGGCGCGAATCGCCACCAGCGGGCGCTCCCGGGCGCCCCTCAGGTAGCCGACCACGCCCGTGTGGGCAATGCCGGTCTCGACTTCGAGCCCCATCTCCCGCAGCGCGTCGGCCACCACCTCCGAGGTACGAAACTCCCGGTTGCTGAGTTCCGGGTGCTGATGGAAATCCCGCCGCCAGGCGATGACCCGATCCTCGACCTCCGCCGAGAGCCGGTCGATGGCCGAGTCCTGAGCGCCTGCGGGAGGCGCGTATGATCCGGTGGACACGATGGCAGCGGCCAGTCCTGCCAACACGGTGCGCCGGCGCAGGACGCGTGGAAGTTCGACCGGATGGCCGCGCATGGAAATGACTGAATTCATGAAACGTAACCTGTGGAAGAGCAAAAGCGATCCTGTCACAATCGTGCCCCACCTTCCCGCGGTTGGCAAACAGCCCTTGCGGCTCGCAAATCGCTCGCAAAGCTGGCACAGGAGCAAGGATCGTGACGGACATGAAGCAATACACCATCGGTTGGATCGGCGCCGGACGCATGGGTTACTCCATGGCGAAACGCCTGCTGGATGCGGGCGCCGACGTGACCATCTACAACCGCACGCGCAGCAAGGCCGAACCGCTCGTCGAGTACGGCGGAAAGGTCGTCGACACGCCGCGCGAACTGTGCGATCGGGACATCGTCTTCAGCATGGTCTCCGCATCCAAAGATCTTGTTTCCGTCACGTTTGGCGAGAATGGCCTGCTCACGGGCGAGAACAAGCCCAGGCTGCTGATCGAGTGCTCCAGCGTTTCAGAGGAGGCCTCCGCGCAGGTTCGATCAAGGGCGGCGGCGCTCGGCGTGGAGATGCTTGCCGCGCCGGTCAGCGGCAACGCCAAGGTGGTCAAGGCCGGCAAACTCACCATCGTCACCTCGGGGCCCCGGCGGGCATTCGACATGGCCGAGCCCTATCTCGAGGCGATCGGCCGGGGCGTGACCTACGTGGGCGAAGGCGAGCTCGCGAGAATGGTCAAGATATGCCACAACCTGCTGCTCGGCGTATACACCCAATGCCTTGCCGAGATCACCGTGCTCGCGGAGAAAGGCGGGGTCCGCCGGCACGATTTTCTGGAATTCATCAACGACAGCGTCATGGGCGCGATGTTCTCCCGGTACAAGACGCCCGCATTCGTCACCCTGGACATGACACCCACGTTCACGCCGGAACTGCTGCGCAAGGACCTGGACCTGGGCCTTTCGGCCGGCGAGCAACTGAGCGTGCCGCTGCCCGTGACGCAACTCACCCGCGACCTCGTGCAGCGTACCCTGGACGCAGGCCACGGCGGGCGCGATTTCGCGGTGCTGCTGGAGGAACAGGCCAAGGCGTCCGGCTTGTCGCTGGCGCCTGAAGACGTGCAGGTCAGCGACGGGCTCTGAGGGGAGACGCGAGTTTTTCATTTAATCGCCATCGCGCAATGGCGGCTTCCTCAATCGGCGTTACCGCTGAATGTTTCGCCCGGTCCCGTTTCGGCGTTCATCGAGCGCACATTCGTGAGCGATGCAGCGTAGAAGACTGACATTGGCCGCAATCGGCCCGGGGCTGCTGCTGGCCGCCACCGGCGTGGGCGGCGGCGACATGGCCACGGGCACGTTCGTGGGCAGCCTGCTCGGCACGGCGGTGCTGTGGGCGGTCATTGTCGGCGCATTCCTCAAGTTCGTCGTCACCGAAGGCATCGCGCGCTGGCAGCTGGCCACCGGCAATACCTTCCTGGAAGGGCTCGTCCGCAGGCTCGGACCGGCCGTCATCTGGGTGTTTCTGCCCTACCTGCTCCTGTGGACGCTGTTCGTCGGGTCGGCCCAGATGAGCGCCTGCGGCATAGCACTCTACGCACTGTTTCCCTACTTCGACGACCCGGACCAAGGCAAGATCGTCTTCGGAGTCGCCTGCAGCCTGGCCGGTATCGGTCTTGTGCTCAAGGGCGGCTACCGTCTCTTCGAAGCAATTATGCGCGTGTGTATCGCGATCATGTTCGTCACGGTAGTTGTCACTGCGGCCATGCTCTGGCCCGGCACGGGGGTTGTGCTGCAGGGCCTCCTGGTACCGACGATTCCCGACTTCAGCGGCCTCGGCCTGACCTGGACCGTGGCGCTGATCGGCGGCGTCGGCGGCACCCTGACGGTGATCTGCTACGGCTACTGGATGCGGGAAGAAGGCCGCACCGGGACCGAAGACCTGTGGATCTGCCGCCTGGACCTGGGCGCCGGCTACCTGATGACGGCAGTCTTCGGCGTCGCCATGGTCATCGTCGGCAGCACGGTGGAGATCGAAGGCCAGGGCACGACACTGCTGGTGACGCTGGCGGACCGCCTGGAGGGACCGCTGGGCGTGTGGGGCAAGTGGCTGTTCCTCATCGGCGCCTTCGGCACCGTGTTCAGCAGCCTGCTGGGCGTGTGGCAATCGGTACCGTATCTCTTCGCGGACTGCTGGCGCCTGAGGCGCGCCCGCATCGAACCCGGCGTGGCGCCGGCAGTGAATACGTCGGGACGACCGTATCGCGCGTACCTGCTGATCATCGGCACCATACCCATGGTCGGCCTGTTCTGGGGATTCCAGACCGTCCAGAAACTCTACACGGTGACCGGCGCGATGTTCTTCCCGTTCCTTGCACTGGCCCTGCTGATCTGGAACGGCCGCTCCGACTGGATCGGCGCCGAATTCAGGAATCGCCCCGCCACCACGGCGGCCCTCACCGGCGTGCTGCTGTTCTTCTCCTGGCTGGGCGTGCGGTCGGTACTCTAGCGCAGGAGTCTCTCGGACACGCCGCGATCGCCCGGAGTCCGCTCAAACGCGGTCACCTTCGGGCCGGAATCGGTTGGTGAATCAATAGGTGGCCTGGACTGCCGGCTCCATTCGGACGATGTCGGTGAGTCCACCCGCGCGATTGTCCGTGGCCAGGTAGATGAAACCGTCGGGTCCCTCGCGAACATCCCGGATACGGTATACGCCGTGCAGCAACGACTCCTGGGTCATGACCCGCCCGTCGTCGTTGACGGTGATGCGCGAGAGCCGGCGGTGCGTGGCCGCCAGCCCGCCGGCGAAAATATCGCCGCGCCATTCGGGGAAGGCGTCGCCGTCGTAGACGATCAACCCGGAAGCGCCGATGGATGGGATCCAGAATGTCCTGGGCTGCTCCATCCCCTCGCGCTCGCCGCTGGGGTGAATGGGCGTGCCGGAACGGTAGTTCACACCGTAACCGATCACGGGCCAGCCGTAGTTGACGCCCGGCAAAATCAGGTTCAGCTCGTCACCGCCCTGGGGTCCATGCTCGGTGGACCAGAGGTCGCCGGTTTCCGGATGGAAGGCCAGCCCCTGGGGATTGCGGTGCCCGTAGCTCCAGATTTCCGGCAGCGCCGTGGCATGGCCCACGAAGGGATTGTCGTCGGGCACGGCGCCGTCGTCCATGAGGCGGACGATGGTGCCGAAGTGGGTGCCGAGGTCCTGTGCCGGATGCCGCTCCAGGTTGCCCCTGGGAGGCGACTGCCGGTCGCCCACGGACATGAACAGGTAGCCGTCCTCGTCGAAGGCGATCTTGGCGCCGAAGTGGCCGCCGGTCTCGTTCCAGGCATTGGCCTCGAAGATCTCCTCCACGTCGTTGAGCCGGTCGTTCTCGAAGCGGGCGCGGACCAGGGCCGTGGTGCCCCGGGAGCCGTTGGGCTTGGAGTAGCTCAGGTAGACGATGCGGTTGTTCCCGAAGTCCGGGTGCACCGCGACTTCCTGGAGCCCGCCCTGGTTGATGACGCGCGTTTCGGGAACGCCTTCGACCGGGTCCGGCAGCAACACGCCATCGCGAACGATGCGCAATTCTCCCGTCCGCTGGGTGAACAGCATGTCGCCGTCCGGCAGGAAGGCGATGCTCCACGGGTGCTGGATATTCTCCGCCACCGTCACCACGCGGAAGCTGTGTTCCGCAGATTCGTAGATCTGCCCCTGGGCAGAAACCGTGGCAGTAGCAGAGAGGCCAAGCAGGCCTCCGAGTGCGACCAGAAATAAATTGCGGCCAGACATGCGAACGCCCTCGCTGTAGTCGGTGGTTTTGCCCGCGATTATTGCACGAACGAATCAGGCCCGCATTTCGGTCCGGCCCTGCCGTTCCAGGCGCCGAAACAGTAGCGACAGGCAGAAGCACAGCACGAAGTAGAGCAGCGCCGTGGTGATCCAGGCTTCAAAGATCGCACGCGTGGACGAAACCAGTTCCACCGTCTTGTAGGTCAGTTCCTGTACGGAGATGAGGGATATGATCGAGCTGTCCTTGACCAGGCTGATGAACTGGTTGGCCAGCGGCGGCAGCACTCGCCTCGTGGCCTGCGGCAGCACGATGAAGCGCAGCTCGTCGGCCCGGCTGAGGCCCAGCGAACCGGCGGCCTCCCGCTGGCCCCGGCCGACGGATTCGATGCCGGCGCGCACGATCTCGCCCACGAACGCGCTTTCGAATAGCGCCAGCACCACAACCCCCGAGATCATCGACGGGAACAGCCGCATGTCGCCGAACAGAAACGTCCAGGCGCCCGCCGAGTCGCCCTGCGCGATCCCCCGCGCCCAGCCCTCGATATTGAACGCCACGATGAGCTGCTCGGAGAGAAAGAAGAAGAAGATGAAGATGACCACCACCGGCGGGATGTTGCGCAGCAACTCCACGTAGGTGCGCGCCAGCATCCGCACCGTCAGGTTGTTCACCGTTCGCCCGACACCGATGATCACGCCCAGAGGCAGCGCCAGGATACTGGCGTAGATCGTGATCCGTACGGTGGTGACCAGACCTTGCAGCAGCAGGTTGGCGACCCAGCGGCCGTTCTCCTCATCGAAGCGCAACAGGTAGTTGGGGATGATCTCCCAGCGCCATTCGTAGTTCAGCGTGCCCTGGATCCGCAGCCCTACCCAGGCGACGGCCGCCGCCACGACGGCGAGCAGGACGACGTCGAGCCAGGTGAGGCGCCGGATCAGCTCGTGCACGGCCGCATCCTCCTATTGCACCACCCGGCCGGCCCAGTCTTCGGTGGTGAACCAGTAATCATGCCGCTCCTGCAACCAGCCCGACCGCCAGTGGTTCGCAATCCAGTGATTGAAGAAGTTGAGCGCGTCGGGGTCGCCCTTGCGAACGGCAAATGCCTCGCCCGTCTGGTTGAACAGGATGTCAAACGGGATATACAGCGTGTCCGGGTACCGGCGCGCCTCCCGGGACGGGGTGGGCTCCTTGCTGATGGTCGCGTGGGCATTGCCGTTCAGTACTTCCTGCACCGTCGTGCCGTCCTCGTCGAACAGGAGCAGTTCGGCGAGTGGAAACCGTTCGGAGGCAACGACTGCAGTGGTCGCCCCGCGACGGGCGGTGATCGTCACGTCCGGACTGTTGTAATCCGCGAGCGTAAAGCCCTCGGTCAACTGCAGATTGGCGAGCATCGTCCCGCCCGAGTAGGCATACGGCTCGGTGAAATTGACCGTCAGGTTACGCTGCGGGGTGACCGACAGGCCACTGATGATGGTGTCGAACTTTCCGGCAACCAGCGCCGGGATGATTCCGTCCCAAGAGGTCGGGACAAACTCCACTTCCACGCCCATGTCCTCGGCCAGCTTGCGGCCGACGTCGACTTCGAAGCCGATCAGTTCGCCGTTGCGGTCGCGCATGGACCAGGGCATGAACACCGACAGTCCGATCTTGACGACCCCGCGCCGCTTGATCGTCTCGATGACGCTCTCCGCCGACAGTTCCTGGCGAGCATTCTGCGCCGGGACCGTCGGTACGGTTCCCGCAAGTACGGTGGCCACAAGCGCTATTGCCAATCTTCGCATGATCATCGCAAATACCCCCCGTAACCGCCTATTGCGCCACCTGGCCGGCCCACTCATCGGTCTTGAACCAGTAGTCATGGCGCTCCTGCAGCCAACCGGACCGCCAATGGTTTGCAATCCAGTGGTCGAAGAAGTTCAGCGCATCGGGATCGCCCTTGCGCAGGGCAAATCCCTCGCCCTGCTGATCGAAGAGGATATCGAAGGGCAGGTACAGTGTGTCCGGATAGGTCCTTGCCTCGCGGGACGGCGCCGGTTCGGAGGCCATGGTCGCGTGAGCGTTGCCGTTCAGCACCTCCTGTATCGCGGCGCCTTCCTCGTCGAACAGCAGCAGTTCCGCCTCAGGAAAAGTGTTGGCGATCACGGCAGCCGGCGTGGCGCCGCGGCGGGCTGTGAACGTGACCTCCGGGCTGTTGAAGTCCTCGATCGAAAATCCTTCGGTCAACAGGCGACTGGCCACGACCGTTGCCCCCGTGTAAGCGTAGGGCTGCGTGAAATTCACCGTCAGGTTGCGCTGCGGGGTGATCGACAGGCCGCTGATGATGATGTCGAACTTTCCGGAGACCAGGGCCGGGATGATGCCGTCCCACGCGGTTGGTGTGAACTCCGCCTCCACACCCATGTCTTCGGCCAGCTTGCGGCCGACGTCGACCTCGAAGCCGATCAGCTCGCCGTTGCGGTCCCGCATCGCCCAGGGCATGAACAACGACAGGCCGATCTTGATGGCGCGGCGCCGCTTGATGGTCTCGATGACGCTCTCCGCCGACAGTTCCTGGCGGGCGCTCTGTGCCTGTGACGCCGGCACGGCTCCCGCGGTTACGGCGAACGCGAGGACCGCAGCAAGGAGGCGCCCGAAGCTCAGCCGGGGATTGTCAGGTCTTGACCGCATAGCGTTTCTCCAGCAACGTTACGAATATCGACAGCGTCAGCGTGATCGCCAGGTACACGGCCGCTACCGTAAACCAGACTTCGAAGCTCAGGTAGGTGTCGGCAATGATATTCCTCCCCGTGGTGGTCAGTTCAACCACCGCGATCACGCTGACGATGGCGGAACTCTTCACGATGTGCACCGCTTCGCCCGCCATCGGCGGCAGCATGAACCTGATCGATTGCGGCAGCACGACGAAGCGGTAGGTCTGGCCCGTGGAAAGTCCGATGGACCTGGCCGCCTCCCATTGCCCAACGCTCACCGCCTGGATCCCCGCCCTGAAGATCTCCGACACAAGCGCAGCGTGGTAGATCCCCAGGCAGAATACCGACGCGGCGTAGCGGTCCAGCGCAAAGATCGGCCCGAGCACGTAGTAGAACAGGTACAGCAACACCAGCAGCGGCATGTTGCGAACGAATTCGAGAAACGCCACCGCCAGCGCGGACCCCACCACCAGGTCGGAAAGCCTCAGCAGCGCGACGATCAGGCCCGCCACCAGCGCGATCAGGAAAGCCTGCAGCGACAGCGCCAGCGTCGTCACCAAGCCGAGGGAAATCTCGCCCCACTGGAAGCCGTCGTCGGTCAACCGGAATAGGTAGTCGGGGATGCGGTACCACTGCCAGTTGTAGCCCATGGCCTCCGCCCCGGTCAGCGAAACCCGCACCAGCAAATACATGACAATGAGGTAGAAAACTACCGGAATGGCCCTGGACTTCACCGGCGCGAGGGCTCTTCGCAGACTCCCGGCACGACTGCCTGCAGCCGGCTTGCCGTTGCCCCGCGCCGCAGCGCCGCCCGTCACGCCGGCCATGCCCTAGTGCTCCAGTATCCGGTCGAGGAATTGCCGGCAGCGTTTGCTGGAGGGCCTGGAAAAGAAGGCATCGGGCGGCGAGGATTCGACGATTTCGCCTTCGTCCATGAACACCATGGTGTCGGCGACCTTGCGGGCGAATCCCATCTCGTGGGTGACGCAAACCATGGTCATGCCGCTGGCCGCCAGTTCCACCATGACGTCGAGCACTTCGTTGATCATCTCCGGGTCAAGCGCCGACGTCGGTTCGTCGAACAGCATGATGCGCGGCTCCATGCACAGCGACCGCGCGATGGCCACCCGCTGCTGCTGGCCGCCGGACAGCTCGGCCGGGTATTTCTCCGCCTGCTCGGGGATATGCACACGGTCGAGGTACTTGCGGGCGCGTTCCGTGGCCTCGGACCTCGAAATCCTGCGCACGCGCATGGGGCCCAGCGTGAGGTTCTCGAGCACGGTCAGGTGAGGAAACAGGTTGAACTGCTGGAACACCATGCCCACTTCCGTGCGCACGCGGCGCAGGGTGTCTTTCGCGCCGGTCAGCTCGATCCCGTCCACGGTCAGCCTGCCCGCGGACGGCTCCTCAAGGCGGTTGATGCACCTCAGGAGCGTCGACTTCCCGGAACCCGATGGGCCGCAGATCACCACGCGTTCCCCGGCATGAATCGTCAGGCTGACATCGTTCAGCGCCTGAAACTCGCCGAAGAACTTGTCGACGTTGCGGATTTCGATGATGGGTCGCCTGCCGGCCATCGAGACACCGTTTCTCCGTGCGCCGCCTGCCAACGGCTATCCAATTGCGTTCGGCGGACAAGCGGTCCACCACGAATTCGTATATTCTACTTTGCTCGATAACGCAGCACAGACAACGATACGCGAATCAACAGGATCGACCCATGCTGAACCACCTAATCGACACCGCCATTCGAACCAGGCGAAGCGCTCGCCTGGGGCTGGCCCTGCTGGGCCTGACCCTGGCAGCAGGGACACCGGCCGGTACTGCCCTGGCCCAGGGCTACTACGACGGAGAAACCATCACGCTGATCATGGGGCTCGACGCCTCCGCCGGCGGCACCACCGTCGGGCGGCTGCTGGCCAAGCACCTCGAGTTGAACCTGGAGGGCAACCCCAACGTCGTCGTGCGCAACATGCCGGGGGCCTCCATGATGTCGGCGCACATCTTCGTGCTGCTGAAGGCGCCGCGCGACGGCACGACGCTTTACTATGGCCCGCGCTCCTCCCTGGGCGAGTTGCTCGAGTTCCCGGGGCACTCCTTCAGGTACAACCAGTTCACCGTGCTGGGCGGGGTGCAACTGGCGCCGCTGGTCACCTACGTGCGCAAGGACATGCTGGACGGGGGCATTCAGACCCCCGCCGACGTGCTCCGCGCCGAAGGCCTGATCTTCGGCGGCATCTCCGCGGAGCACGGCCGCATGATCGCCAGCACGCTGGGGCTCGACCTGATCGGAACGGACTATCACTTCGTCGGCGGCTATCCCGGCAGCGGCAAGATCCGCGCCGCGGTCCTCAGCGGCGAAGTGAACATGGCCACCGACGCGGCCCACGCCTATCTCAACGAGGTGGTGCCGATGTTCGAGCAGCAGGGGCTGAACGCACCGCTGTTCAGCCTGCCGCTGCTGAACGCCGGCGGGGAACTCGTCAAGAGCCCGCTGGTGCCCGACATCCCGACCATCGACGAACTCTACGAGTCCATCCACGGCTCGGCGCCGTCGGGGGCCAACTGGGACGCCATCCGGACCATGATCGAGATCGACCAGACCATGCAGCACGTCTTCCTGGGGCCGCCGCGGATGGACCCGCGAGCCATCGATGAATTCCGGGCGGTGATCGGCCCCACGCTCGCCACCGAGGCGTTCCGGGAAGAGGCCGTGCGCATTCTCAGCTATGTGCCCGACCACGTGGACGCCGAACGCGCGACAGCGATTCTCGACGCCACCGCGGATGTCACGCCCGAGGTCCAGGCTTATATCGAGGCGCAAATCGCGCGGAACAACGGCTACTGACCGACTGTCGTATCTCCTGGCGACTGAACCCCTTGCCTCCTGGAGATTGAACGTTGGGGCAACCACTCCGTAAACGGACATTCGCTCCGCTTGAGCTTGCGGGCGTGGCGCTGCTGAGCCTCCTGACCGCGGTGGCACAAGCCCAGGTGCTCGCTGTCTCCAGCGATGAGGGACGCATCATCGTCGTGCCCGGTGGGTCGTCGACCATACCAGGGACGATGGTGGACGGTGTCAGCGTCAGCGTCGGTGTCGAGGGCGAGTTCCGCGTCTACCGGGCCGTATCTCGCGGCGAAACGCACGTCGCCCATGTGGCGCTGGACGGCCCCCCGAGGCACATGGCATTCGACCCCGCGCAGGCGCGGTTCCGCGAAGTGACGTCCAGCCTTCTGGTGGAACTGGAGGACTATTCCCGCCTGAACGAGGTGGTCGAAGCCATCGGCGGCATTTCCGGGAAAAGCTACGAGCAACTCGGATTCGCCATCGTGCAGTTGCCCGAGACGGCCAACCCGGGCGAGGCTGCACAAGCCCTGCAGGGCCACGCCGCCGTCAACACCGTTCAGGTGCAACTGAGCAGACCGCTCAATGTACCTCTCTAGCCGGATTGTCCGGCACAATCAGGCGTTCGCGCTGGCGCGTCCGACCGCGGTTCTTCTGGCCGCGTTCCTGCTCAGCGCGTGCGATCCGCCGTCCCGGGACCGAAGACCCAGCTTTCACGGCGTAACGATCGATGCGCAGGTCTACTTCCGGGATGCCACCATCCCGAACGTGACGCTTCCGGAGGCGAACGGGGGAGACGGGCCCCGGCGTTATACGCTCGATCCGCCGCTGCCACCCGGGCTGACGTTCAATCCGGCGACGCGGGTCCTCTCGGGCACTCCGACGGAAACTCTCGGGCCGACGCGATTCAGCTATACCGTTCGGGACGCGGACGACGACATGGACATCAGGACGTTCATGATGAGCGTCAGCACCATCTCGCTTGAGGCGGATGCGCAGGAACTGGCCGAGTGGAACGATCCCGGCGTTCCCGTCACGGTCAGCGTGTCGCAGCCGCCGCCCCGCGCTGTTGCGGTGACGCTGGCCGGGAGCGGAACCGCCACACCGGGCGGAGACTACGAGCTTGATGGCTCGCCTGCCGGTGACTCCGGTGAAGGCGGCACCGATGTCCAGGTCGTGATCGAGGCCGGCGCGGACAACGCTTTTGCGACGCTCAGGTCGATCCCGGACTTCGAGGAAGAGGGCAACAAGTCCATCGAACTTTCGGTAGTCACCGCCAACGGCAGCCGCTTCAACGGATCGGGGCCTTCGGTGAGCCTGGAACTTCTCGACGAAGGGGCCATGTTCCCCGACGCCAAGGACCGCCTCACCTCGGCGGTCCTCGTATTGTTCAACAATTTCAGGCAGACAGGCACGGATTACGAGTTCCATTTCGCGGTCATCAATTTCGGCGCCGTGACGACGCCCCCCACCACGCTGCGCACCAGAATCGACTACGAGGATTTCGCGCCGGGACAACTCCTGGGCAGGCCTCTCGCGTCGCGGCGGTTCAGGGTCCCGTCTCTTCCGCCGGGGGCGGGTGTCAGGGGGCACATCAGCCTGCCCAACTGGATCCAGGTCCGATGGGGGGCCGGAATCTACACGGCCACCGCGGTGGTCAACGCGCCTCGGGGCGACTACTTCTCCCGGGTCGGAGGATTCCTCGACCGGCATTCGTTCCTGGTACCCGAGGGGGGCGGGAACCCTTTCACCTGCGAAAGGGTGGAACGGCCCGTTTCGCCCGGCGCGGACGATCCTCTGCAACCCCATCAATGGAATCTCGAGAACACCGGTCAACCGGCGTTTGCAATCGCGGGCGGTGTGCCGGGCGAGGACCTGACCATGACCGGGGCATTGGCGGACGGTCCCACGGGCCGCGGTGTCGAGATTGCCATAATCGATACGGGGCTTGAGACTTGCCATCCGGACCTTCGCGACAACGTGGCTCCCGAGGCCTCCCATAACTTCAACGCCCAGGCATGGCCGCGCTCCGTCGACACCGACCCCTTCAACCCGACAGCAGGCGGCGACCACGGCACCAGCGTCGCCGGATTGCTCGCCGCCACCGCGAAGAACGGTATCGGCATACGCGGTGTGGCGCCGGATGTCCGCGTTCGCGGCTACAACTTCCTGTCCGCATTCGATCGGGGCTCGGATTCATCGATCCTGCTGGATTCGCTGGGTGCCGGCACGGGCAAGCCCGATTCGTCCGGGGTCCACATCTTCAACATGAGTTACGGCTTCCTGCACGGACTGCAGGGCAACGCGTCCCGGCCGTTGACCGACGTGGTCACGCACGGCGTAACCGACCTGCGCGACGGCCGCGGCGCGCTATACGTCAAGGCCGCCGGCAATGGATTTCGGATCTGCTTCGCACTGCGGCGGCAATACACGTTCGCGGACCAGGAATCCCCGTACCGGCCGAGCGACGCGCTCGGCTGCGCGTCGGCGAATGGAGACTACAACAACAATCTGCCCCAACTGATTACGGTCGGCGGTTTCAATGCCCACGGCAAACGGGCAAGCTACTCGGCCGCCGGCGCCAATCTCTGGGTGAGTGCCCCGGGAGGCGAGTCCGGCCGCGTGGAACCGGCCCTGGTGACCACCGATCAGGCCGGGCCCCATCGAGGCGCGGACATCGAACCCGGCGTGATCGATCTCGACGACGAGCCGCTCGACCCGCACGGGGACTACAGGAGCACTTTTAACGGCACATCGGCCGCCGCACCCAATACCACAGGAGCCGTCGCCTTGCTGCTGGAGACCCAGCCGAATCTGACCTGGCGAGACGTCAAGCACATCCTTGCCAACACGGCCCGAAAGATCGACCCGGACATCGAGCCGGTCCGCATCGCTTTCGGCGGCACACCCGCCGTGCTGCGGCACGGTTGGATCACCAACGCCGCCGGCTACCACTTCCACAACTGGTACGGATTCGGCGCGGTCAGCGTGGACGCGGCGGTGGAGATGGCGCGCAGCATCACGCCCGACAATCTGGGCGCGCTGACAGAGGCGGAATTCACGCACGAAGGTTCGGTGGCCATCCCGGACAACGACGGCGGCGGCGCGTCCCAGACGCTGACAGTTACGGGCGTCAGCGAATCGGCCAATATCGAGGCGGTGCAACTGGTCCTCCGGGCGACCCACGACTTCCCCAGCGACCTCGGCGTGACGCTCGTCTCCCCTGCGGGCACCGAGAGCATCGTCAACCCCATCTTCAACGACGCCCTCACCGCCGATCCGGGTGGATTCAGGGACTGGTCCCTTCTCACCAACGCCTTCTACGGAGAATTCCCCAATGGCGACTGGACACTCCGAGTGATCGATGCGGCGCCGGGGGATGCCGGCAGCCTGGATGGCTGGACGCTGAAGTTCTCCCTCGGAGAGCACCCGGAATGATTCAAATCGCTAGATGATCAGCCATTCCGGCGCTCCGCCGGGCAGCACCGACTGCAGCCAGAGCGCGAGCCAGGAGGTGTGGAAGAGCATGCCCATGACCTGGTCGTAAAAGAACACCAGGACGGCCCATCCCGCCAATGCGTAGACCGCCGCGAAGCGCTTGCGGTAGTGCCCCCAGCGCAGCAGGTAGACGCCGATGAATACGGGCATGGCGATCTTTTGCCCTACCAGAAGCGTCAGCGCCAGTATTGCGGCCAGGTAGCCGAAGAAGGGCAATGCTTCAGTCAGCGAGGCGTCCCCGGCGGCTTTTTTCCAGGTCTTGCGCCAGGCGCCCACGGCCTTGTTGGCCGCCAACAGGTCCAGCAAGTCCCGAATCGTGACAATGAAAGCCAGCACGGCGCCCGGGATGGCGATCAGCAGCGGAAACTGCCTCACGGGCGGCGGCCATTCCAGGGACGAGAAACCGGCCCAGATGAAGACGAGAAAGAGGATCACCGAGAAAGGCAGGGACAGCGCCGGGTTGCGCTCCGATGCCTCTCCGGCCTTCGGCCGGGTCTTCAGGCGCTGCCGGGCGATGCCCCTGGCGGCGAAGAACAGGGTGATGATGATGACGAGGATCAGCAGCAGCACGATGGGCCGCTCCAGCCAGCCGATGCCCTGGTGCACGCGCATGCTGATCTGGAAGGAGCCCTCGAGGATCCCGCCCAATACCAGCGCGAGGATCACCGGCGGGCGGGGCCAGCCGCCGCGCTTCATGAAGAATCCCAGCACGCCGAAGAACGTGCAGCTCACCCAGTCGCCCACCGAGGCGCCGCCGAGCCACGCGCCCATGTAGACGAAGAGCAGCACGCCCGGCACCACCATGTGCCCGGGGAGCAGCGCCACCTTGGCTACATGTTCCACCGTCCACAACAGCACCACGGTGGCGATGACGCTGGCGATGGCGATCATCCACACGAAGCTGAAGGTCATGGGCAGTTCGGCTTCCAGCATGCCTGGTCCGGGCCGCAGGCCGAGCATGATGAGCGCGCCCATCAGCACCGCGGTGCCGACGCTGCCGGGGATGCCCATGGTGACGGTGGGAATGAGCGCCCCGCCGCGCAGCGCGTTGTTGGCCGCTTCCGGGGCCAGTACGCCGCGCAGGTCACCCTGGCCGAATTGCGACTGGTCCTTCGCGCTCTGCATGGCGTGGCCGTACGTGACCCAGCCGACGATGGATGCGCCGAGTCCCGGCAGCATGCCGATGTAGGCCCCGATCACGCTGCAGCGAATGACCAGCCACCAGCGCTGCAGCGCATCGCGCACCCCCCTCAGGAGCCCGCGGCGTGTGTCGGCCGTCTGGCCGCTTCGGGCGATGGAGACGTTCTTGATCGCCAGTTCCATGATCTCCGGGATGGCGAAGAGCCCCAGCAGCACGGGAATCAGCGGCAAGTCATCCAGCAGGTAGAGCGTGCCGAATGTGTAGCGCGGGATAGCCTGGGATTCGGGGAAGCCCACCATGGCCAGCATCAGGCCCAGCATCGCTGCGGTCACGCCCTTGAGGATGGAGCGCCCGGAGAGCGAACCGACCATGGCCAGGCCGAGCACACCCAGCATGAAGGTTTCCGGCGACTCGAACGCCAGAATGACGGGCAGGATCAGCGGCAGCGAGATTCCCAGCGCCGCGGCCCCGCACACCCCGCCGATGGCTGAAGAGGTGAACGCCGCACCCAACGCCCGGGCCGCCTCGCCCCGCTTCGCCATCGGGTAGCCATCAAGCACCGTGGCCTGGGAGGCCGCGGTGCTCGGGATTCCGAGCATGATCGAGGTGATCGCCCCGCTGGTGGAGGTCGATGCCCACGAGGACAGCAGCAGCGCGAACGCCGCCACCGGTTCCATGCTGAAGGTGAACGGCAACAGCAGTACCAGGCCGATGGCGCCGCCGAGACCCGGGATCGCGCCCATGAGGATGCCGATCGCGCACCCCAATGCGAAGTAGCCCAGCACATGCCACTGGAAGATCAGTCCCAGCCCGGCGAACAGGGCTTGCAGCATGGTTTCGAGCATCGGGATCCCGCGAGTTCTTCTATGTTGAGGGGCGGGGCGATAATATCACCCTCGCTCACCCGCAACCGGAGCCGGAATCCCATGGCCAAACCCACACCCCTGAAGGTCTCGCTCACTCTGGCTCAGGCGGACGCCATCGCCGACGAGGCCCTGCGGCTTGCCCGCAAGCATGACCTGCAGCCTCTGACGGTTGCGGTGCTGGACGCCGGCGGCCACCAGATCGTGCTCAAGCGCGAAGACGGCTGCGGCATCATGCGGGTCCAGGTCGCCACCGCCAAGGCCTACGGCGCGCTGGGCATGGGCATCTCCAGCCGCGAACTGGGCGAGCACGTCACCGGCCGGGAGCTCTTCGGCAGCTCGCTGAGCGTGATCTCCGGCGGGCGGTTCGCCACCGTGCCCGGCGGCGTCCTGATCCGCGACGCGAACGGCAGCGTGATCGGCGCCGTCGGCATCACCGGCGACAAGTCACCGGCGGACGAGTTTGCGGCCATCGGGGGCATCCGCTCCGTGGGCCTGATGTCCGATCCTTCGAAACCCGCTGCGGAATGGCGCCGCTGAACGGCGCCGGTCAGACCATGGCGCGCAAACGCATCGACTGGCCGACCGGCAGGGTCGTCACGCTGGAGTATCGCTCCAGCGTCCTCAGGAAGAACCGCCTGGGCGATCCCCACGTCCGCCCACTGGACGTCTGGCTTCCACCCGGATACGACCAGGCGGCCCGGCGCGGAACGCGGTTCCCGGTCCTCTTCGACCTCGTAGGCTATACCGGCTCCGGCAAGTCCCACACCAACTGGCGCAACTTCTCCGAGAACGTACCCGAGCGGGCCGCCCGGCTGATGCACGAGGGCAGGATGGGGCCGTGCATCCTGGTGTTCCCGGACTGCTTCACCGCACTGGGCGGTAACCAGTACATCAACACCTCGGCCATGGGCCGCTACGCCGACTACCTGACCAGGGAGTTGATCCCGTTCGTGGACAAGGAATTCCGCACGCTGGCATCCCGGAATCATCGCGGCTGCTTCGGCAAGTCCTCCGGCGGTTACGGCGCGATCATCCACGGCATGAAGTACGCCCGCTACTGGGGCGCCATCGCCAACCACTCGGGCGACGCATACTTCGATTTCCTTTACCGTTGCGACTGGCCCAACGTCCTGAACGAACTCGCGAAGCACCGCCCGAAGAAGCGCGAGGAGGGCCCGATCGACGTGCTCGAGGAAGAAGAGCGGGCGATGGACGGCCTGGACGACGGCCGCGTGGCGAGCTTCCTGGAGGCGGTCTGGGGCAAGGAGAAACTGACCGCCGCCGAAGTCCATGCCCTGATGATGGTGGCCATGGCGGCCAGCTACGATCCCCACCCGCAGGCGCCCCTGGGCTTTCGGCTGCCGGTCAACCTGGAGACCGGCGAGATGCTGCCCGCCCGCTGGCGCGCGTGGCTCAGGCACGACCCGGTCAACCTGGTGGAACGCTGCACCGACAACCTGAAGACGCTCAAGGGCATCTACATCGACTGCGGCTGGAAGGACCAGTACCACATCCACTACGGCACGCGGATCCTCTCCAAGCGCCTCACGCAGGCCGGCATCGAGCACGTCTACGAGGAATTTCCCGATACGCATTCAGGCATCGACTACCGGATGGACCGGAGCCTGCCGTTCCTGTATCGGGCGTTGAATCCCGTATAGCGGACGGCTGATGCCCGGCGCCCGGCGGTGCCGGCGTTCAATTCAATTGGTGGCCAGCGCGCGCGGCGGCGCCAGCGTTCAGTTCAGTCCGGTCGCACTTGCGGGCATACTGGTGGCCGTAGAAGAATGATTGAAAATCAACCTGCCGGGCGCGCTCATCGGCGTCCGGGTATTCTCGGTCAAGCGCAAGCGGGAGGGAGAACCATAATGAAGCATCGGCTCACTGTACTTGCACTGGGACTCCTGGGCGGGCTGTACGCTTGCTCTTCAGGCGATCCTGCCGGCAACCAGGATTCGTCGGCGACCGCCGCTCCGGAGCAGGAAGTCTCGCAGGCGAGCGCCGCGGCAACCGACAGCCGGCCCAACATTCTCTTCATCGTCGCCGACGACATGGGTTTCACGGACATCGGCGCGTTCGGCAGCGAAATTTCGACCCCGAACCTGGACCGCCTCGCCTACGGCGGCATCCGGCTCAACAATCTTCACGCATCCTCCGCCTGCCGGGGCGCTCGGCTGATGCTGATGTCCAGTGCCGGCGCTGTCGCGGCGAATTACCCGTACCCGGGGGCGTACCGCGACGGCGTGCTGAGTCTTGACTTTGCCACCATTTCGGAGTTGCTGCAGGACGCGGGCTACGCGACGTACATGACCGGCAAATGGGACCTGGGGGATGTGGAGGGCTACAGGCCGGACGCACGGGGATTCGATCGCACGTTTGTGCAACTCGCGGGCTCCGGCCCCTATTTCGCGGAATATTTCAGGGATGCGTTCGGCTACCGGGAGGACGATCGAGACCTCACGCCGGACGATGTCCCCGAGGACTTCTATGCAACCCGTACCTTTACCGACAAGATGCTCGAGTACCTCGCGTCCACCGATGAGGGCACGCCCTGGTTCGCGTACATGCCCTACACCGCCCCGCACTGGCCGTTGCAGCTACCGGAAGACTGGCTGGACCGCTATGCCGGACGTTACGACGCCGGGTACGACGCGCTCCGGGAAGAGCGCTTCGAGCGGGCCACTGAAGCCGGCGTTCTGCCCGACGGCGCCAGCCTCGATGATTTCGAGCCGCTGACGGAGCCCTGGTCGAACCTGAGCCCGGATGAGCAGCGCCGCTATTCCCGCGCCCGGGAGATATTCGCCGGGATGATCGAATATCTCGACATGAGCATCGGCCGGGTTGTCACTTACCTGGAAGAGAGCGGACAGCTCGAAAATACCGTCATCGTGTTCACGGCGGATCACGGCGCTTCGGCCGGCGAGCACGGCGTCGATACCGGACGCGTCCCCAGCGGCGGCGGTCCGACCGATGCGGACCAGTACGACAACCGCCTGGAAAACTTCGGCCGCCGCGGATCGTTCGTCGACCACGGCCGGGGCTTCGGAGAAGCGGCCACCGCACCCTTCAGGTACCAGAAGGGCACATTATCCGAAGGCGGACTTCGGGCCGCGGCGTTCGTCCATTATCCGGCTGCAGTCCCTGACGGCGGCGTCAGCAGCGAGTTCATGACCTTCATGGACATCATGCCCACGTTCCTGGAAATCGCGGGCACCGAGCATCCGGGCGCCGGCCCCTATCGGGACGGACGCACGATCAACGACATCCTCGGCCGCTCGGCCTGGCCGCACCTGACCGGAAGGGCCGAGACAGTTCATCCGCCGACCGATGCGGTCGGCTGGGCAAGCGGCATGGGCGGAGGCGCGCTGATCCGCGGAAACTACAAGATCATCAACCAGGCGCCGCCCGGTGGCGAGGGTCCGACGCCCTGGCGGCTTTACGACCTCTCCGTCGACCCGGGCGAGCACCACGACCTGGCGAGCGAACATCCCGGCCTCGTCGCCGAGATGGTCGAGGAACTCGCAACCAACTGGCACTGAAGGAGCCACCATGCGAAAAATCACTCTTCTGACCGGCGCGATACTGGTTCTGGCGGCCTTTGTGCTGGGACGCCTGTCGGCGCAGGATGCCGATACGGGTCCCGAACCAAGCTGCACCCTCTGCCCTGCGGACTATGTGCCCGGCGCAGAGATCGCCGCGTACGAGCGGGTCGCCATGGAGACCGGACTCACCGACCTGCAGATTCGTTCCATCGACGTGGGCAGGACCAACGTGCAGGTTGCGCTGGTGCACCGGGGACCGCTGGAAGAACCGCGGCCCCAGTCCGTCGCCTCGCACGATCTCGTCACCGAGGTCTACTACGTCCTGAGCGGCGGCGGCACGAACCTTACCGGAGGTGACCTGATCGACAGCCAGCGCCGCCCACTCGATAACCGGGCCGTGCAGTTTCTCAATGGACCCGGCCGGAACTCCGCCGGCGTGCGGGACGGTGCGACCTACGAGCTTGAGGCAGGCGACGTGCTGGTCATCCCCGCGGGCACCGGACACCAGTTCACCCGCATCGAGGACCACATTACCTACCTCATGGTCCGCGTGGACCCGGACAAGGTGGTGCCGTTGCTGGATGCGGAGGGCTCACAGGCGTACCTGGCGGAGCACGGTCAGTAACCGACACATTCGGCGCCGGATTGCCTTTGTCGGAGCGGAATGGATCCGGCGATTATTTTGGCTCACCTTTGCGAATGGGCAAACGGCAGTCAAATCTGCGGGTTGATCGCCTCCGCGGGCACCATCCCGATCGCGCCCCTCGTCAGTCGCAGAACACTCCGATCGCGCTCATCACCTCGCGCTCCGTGGTGATGCCCGACGGCCGGTTCAGCAGTTCACCGTTCACGAACAGGCTTGAGGAGCCGCCGCCGTCGAGGTTCAGCGCTTCCTCCGCGCCGATATCGACCATGAGCGAGGCGAGTTGTTCAAGGTCCACGCCCCGGCTGACCGGCTGCCGTCCGTCGACGACCAGGAGCAGCAGCGTACCGTCGCTGCGGACCCCGGCCGCGGTTCTCGGGTGCGTGTTGGGAATCGCCGAACCGAAAAAGACTTCTTCGTTCGTGGTGACCCGAATCTCGCCGTTGGAGACCAGGGCCGGACCTGCCCCGAGCGCGTCTTCGACGGGCCATGGGGACGGCTCGCCCGCAAGTTCCGCGGGCGTGCCCGGGACGTGCGGCGGTGGTTCCGGCCAGGCCTGCAGTTGCCCGTCGCGACTCGTGGCCCACGCAATATCGAAACCGTCGGGCATCAGGCCCAGGGCCGCTCGGGCGGTCTCGTAGCGAATGTCGCCGCGCAGGACCGACCGCGTCGCCGGCGCCTCGATCACCCCGTCCACCACCAGCAGGCCGGCATGGAACGCCGGCGTGCGTTCCATGGAGAAGAATCCCCCGTTTACCACCACGCAGGCGCCCGTATCGGCGGCGAAATCCGACACGCGCTCGCGCCGATCGTTCTCGTCCCTGGAGAGCAGGACTTCAGCCCGCACTGAATCGCCATCGGGACGCACCGTCACGTACCAGGCCCGCAGGGGAATTGTCGGGTCGGCGCCGGAGAATACCCGTACGGCGGCGGGCAGTTCAGCGTTGAGGGCCTCCAGCGGCTGCCACTGGACATCCGGCGTCTGGGCGGCCGCGGGCATCCCACCCGCCAACGCGAGGAGCGCCCACAGCCGGGCCGGGGCCAACACCCATTGCAACACCGTTACCGGATTCCGCTCCCAAGCCACCATGGTTTCTCCGGCTCGAATCGTACCCCATAATTGACGCGTCCGGCATCCGGCGGAGGCAAAGGCACACCATGGAAACCCCACTGACTCCCATCGAGTACGCGCGCCGCGCCCGGCGGCTCTACTCGGATCGCGAAGCCGTCGTCGACGGTGACCTGAGGTTTACGTACGGCGAGTTTCTGGACCGCTGCGACCGATGGTCGGCGGCGCTTCAGGAGCTCGGGGTCGGCCAGGGAGACCGGGTCGCCTACATCGCGCCCAATACGCATGCGCAACTTGAATCCTTTTACGCGGTCCCGCAAATCGGGGCCGTGCTCGTTCCGATCAACTTCAGGCTGCAGCCGGCAGATTTCAGGTACATCATCAACCACAGCGGCGCCCGGGTGGTCTGTGTCCATGCGGACTACCTCGCGGCCGTCGACGGCATTCGCGACGATGTGCCCGGCGTCGAGCACTTCGTGGCGCTGGAGGGTTCGGGCAGCGGCTGGCTCGACTACGAGACGACGCTCGCGGCGCACGGGCCCGACTTTGCGGAGCCGGAAATCGGCGAGAACGACGTGCTTACCATCAACTACACGAGCGGCACCACCGCCCGTCCCAAGGGCGTGATGCTCACCCACCGCAATTCGTACATGAACGCGCTGGGCATCATGGCCCATCACAACCTGGGTCCCGGCGACCGTTATCTCTGGACCCTGCCCATGTTCCACGTCAACGGCTGGACCTTCGTCTGGATCAACACCGCCCGCGGCATGACCCACGTCTGCCTGCGGCAGGTGGAGCCCGCCGCCATCTTCCGGCTCATCAGGGAAGAGAGCATCACCATGTTCTGCGCGGCGCCCACCGTGCTGATCGGCATCGCCAATGCGCCGGAGCGATTGCGAGCCGGGGCGCCGAAGGGCGTGCGGCTGTTCACCGCCGGCGCACCGCCCGCCGCGGCGACCATCGAAACCCTCGAGCGCGAACTCGGCTGGGAACTGACTCACACGTACGGGCTTACGGAGACCACTCCCCTGATCACGATCTGCGAGCCGCGGCCCGCGCATCGAGAACTGTCGATTGGCGAACGTGCCCGGATCAAGGCGCGCCAGGGCGTGGACATGCTGGGTTCCGGGCATGTGCGCGTGGTGGACGAGGACGGCCGCGACGTACCGCGCGACGGCGAAACGCAGGGCGAGATCATCGTGCAGGGCAATGTCGTCATGAAAGGCTACTACAACGATCCCGAAGCGACCGCCGCGGCCATCCGGGACGGCTGGTTCCATTCCGGCGACGCGGCCGTCATGCACCCGGACGGCTACATCGAGATTCGCGACCGCTTCAAGGACGTCATCATCAGCGGCGGGGAGAATATCTCCTCAGTAGAGGTCGAGGGCTGCCTGTTGCGGCATCCGGCCGTGCAGGAGGTCGCCGTTGTGGGCATGCCTCACGAGAAGTGGGGCGAGTCGCCGCACGCGTTCGTGGTGCTGCGCGACGGCGCGGAGACGACGGAGAACGAACTCAAGCTGCATGTGCGCGACAACCTGGCGCACTTCAAGACCCCCCAGTGGGTGAGCTTTATCGACGAACTGCCGAAGACCGCGACGGGAAAGGTTCAGAAATTCGTGCTGCGGGGCGGGAGAGCGGCCATCGCGAGGCAGTAGGCCGCCCCTCCGGCGACGCTCAGTTTTTTCCGGCACGATTGAAGATTCCGGCGATTCCCGCGACCACAACGCTCGTGATTACGGTGCCCAGTGCGCCCGAAAATGCGGAACCCACCGGTGTCCCGGTGTTCATCGCGACCGCCGCCTCGATCTCTTCGGGCGACAGACCGCCCGCGACTGCCCTTGCTCGTGCGGCTTCGGCAAATTCCGTGTAGTAATTCGGGAAGACAAGCGCGGTCATTACCCACGAACCCAGGAAAATGACGACTGCACCGACCAGGCCCAGGACAAGACCGTTCCCCACTTGCTGAAGCCAGGTCGAACTCGGCGCCAGCCGGCGCACCGCGAGGACCACGATCACCACATTGATGATGATCGCGGTGATAACGAACCCCATGGGAGCCATCTCGCTGGTGTGAAGTCCCAGCGTCCCCAGGGCGAAACCCATGGCAGCGACGATGACGCCCAGAACGAGGCCGTATTTGACGGGTATTTCCATTACTGAGTACTCCTTGTTTTTGTGCCGGCTGTACACAGAGCAAACTGATTTGGCGGGCGAACCGCACATCAAGCCCGGATCGTACCATTACCTGCCGTTACGGGTTGATCGCACGATGATTTATGCTAATTCAAAGTTGGATTTTGAAGTATCCTAATATTTCGGTTAGTCTCCCCGGATGCTGATCGACCGGGACATCACCCCAAAACTGCTCGAAGCAGCAGCGCAGTTCCCTGCCATCACGCTCACGGGACCCCGGCAGAGCGGCAAGACAACACTATGCCGGGCAATGTTTCCCCAACACACATATGTATCGCTGGAAAACCCCGACGAACGCGCCTTCGTGACCGAAGACCCCAGGGGATTCCTGGCGCGATGCCCGCAGGGAGCCGTGATCGACGAAGTGCAGCGCGTCCCGGATCTGCCTTCCTATCTGCAGGGCATCATCGACGATGACCCCACGCCCGGCCGATGGATTCTCACGGGATCGCAAAACCTGGCCCTGCTGGAAACCGTGAGCCAGTCGCTGGCCGGGCGGACCGCCGTGTACCACCTGTTACCGCTCACCCATGGCGAGACCACGCGCTTCGGTGGACAGCCTGCGAACCTCGAGGAAGCGCTTTTTGCCGGAGGCTACCCCCGCATCTTCGATCGCGGGCTGAACCCGTCGGAGTGGCTGCGCTCATACGTGGCCACGTACCTGGAACGAGACGTGAGAACCATCGCCAATGTCGGCGACCTGACCGCGTTTCAGAGGTTCCTGGAACTGTGCGCCGGCCGCACTTCACAGTTGCTGAATTACTCGTCGCTGGCCAGCGACTGCGGCATCTCCCAACCCACGGCCAAGGCATGGCTCAGCATACTGGAAGCCGGCTTTGTGGCGTTTCGGCTGCCGTCGTTTCACGCCAACCTGCGCAAGCGGTTGATCAAGATGCCGAAGCTGCACTTCCATGACACCGGTCTTGTCTGCTGGCTGCTCGGGATTCGCGAACCCGGGCAACTCCGCACCCACCCGCTCCGCGGCGCCATCTTCGAGACGTGGGTCGTCTCGGAGATACTCAAGCACCGGACCAATCGGGGCATCACTGGAGGGCTTTCGTTCTATCGCGACAGCAATGGGGCGGAGGTGGATCTGGTCATCCAGCAATCGAACGGCATCCGCCTGGTTGAAGCCAAGTCCTCGTACACCGCGTCATCGAGCCTGTTCGATGGTGCGAATCGCGTGCGGCGTCACTTCTCCGACTCCCATCAGCCCCTCGACATCGCAATTGCCTACGGCGGTGACGAGCTCCAGCAACGAAAGGCCGGACAACTGATCCCCTGGCAAATGCTCGATCGAATCAGCCTTCCAGCGCCCCAGTGATATTGCGCTGAGCAAACTGTCGATCAGAGCGCGCCTAATGCAACCCGCAGTCGTACTGTCCGAACTCCTCGCCCAGGGCCAGCCAGTAGTACTCGGCTGTTGCGGGCTCGGAAAAAGTCTGCGGATCGGTGTACGCGATGTGGAAGTCGAGCCGAGTCTGGTCTTCGCTCAGTGTGTATCGCTCGACCACCTCTATCTCGTTGGTCAGCGGGACCCCGGTAAATCCCAGGTAGCCGGCGTTGATCCGTGACGTGTTGATTACCAGGGTGCGCCCGTCTTCCCAGCGGCCTGTTGAGTATCCCTGGTCGGTGTAGGGTTGCGTCGCCGGGTCCGCCGGCCGGGCGGCCGGGTCCGTTGCGTCGACCAGGTGAACGGTCCGGACGACGTCACCCTCGTAGCCACGTACCGTGATCGTGTCGCCGTTGTCGACGAATTCGTAAGGGTTGGGCGTCAACATGCTGCCGGGAAGCGTCTTCTGCTCGCAGCGCATGACGTAGTTTTCGAGCGGGTCCCAGTCCGCGCGCGCAGCTTCCGCGGCGGCCGTCAACGGCAGGTGCTGTACCGTCTGCGGATTGGGAGACGGGTAACTCCAGACCCGGAAGATGCCCCGGTTCTCGCCTGCTGCATCGACAACTCGGGCGCCGGTCTCGATCTCCCAGAGTTCCTGGCCGCCGAGGCGTTGACTCTCACCCCAGTACGGGTCCTCTTCCCGCCTGAGGATGGCTTCGGTACCGTCGGCGAGCAGCATGTGAGTCGCCAGGAATCGGCCGGGACGGCGGTTCGAAGCAAGTCCATAGACCCGGAGCGTATCGCCCGGGGCAAAACGATCCTGGGTGATGCCCGCGCGGTCGAACGTATAGAGCGAACTCCAGCCCTCGACCTGCCAGGTCTGCGACTGGCCGTTCCCGTTGACTTCCACGGTGAAGGCCGGGTGCGGATTGCGCCAGAGGATATCCACCAGACTGCCCTCGAATTCGATCGGCTCGCCGGAATATTCCGCGCGGGAGTGGTGAGCGGCAGCGGCGGTTGGGAAGACGATAATCAAAAATACAGCGGCCCTGAAATTCATAGCTTTGCCCGATTGCCCGATTGCCCGATTGCCCGATTGCCCGATTGCCCGATTGCCCGATTGCCCGATTGCCCGATTGCCCGATTGCCCGATTGCCCGATTGCCCGATTGCCCGACCGATTATCGCCGAGCGATTCCTGCTTCACAAAGCATTCGCCGGCATTCGAACGATCAGGATTTCCGTCGCGTGAACAGCCAGGAAAGGTTCGGGCGATGGTCAGTCCCCGTCGTCCCAGCCGAATGCCTGGATCATGATGTCGAAAATCAGATTTTGCTCGATGACGCCGCCGACCTGATCCGAACCCACCCCGATACCGTAGAGGGCGACATCCTCGCCGCCGTGGGTCTCGCTGTAGTCCAGCGACCCGTCGATGCGGTGACTCACGACGGGAATGTGGGATTGGTACACGGCGCCGGTTCCCGTTTCCGGAGCTGACCTCGGCTGATCGGCCGCGGCGCCGGGGCCATTCGCATAGCCCAGGGTTGTGTACGGCGTGCCGGTTACATCCACGGCTGCCTCGGGTGACGGCTCACCGGTGACGTCGTTCTCGACCACCAGCCCGAGAATCGGATTCCCGCGCACCGGGTAGCCGGCGATGGTGAACACGTGGGAGTGGTCCGCGGTCACCAGAACGAGCGTTTCCTCCAGATCGACCTGCTCCAGCGCCGCTTCGACGGCGCGCGCGAATGCCTGGGTTTCCAGCAATGCGTATCCCGGCTTGCCGTCGTGGTGGCCGTGGTCAATCCGGCCGCCCTCCACCATCAGGAAATACCCATCCTCGTCATCCGCGAGAAGATCAATCGCCGCGGAGGTCATTTCAGCCAGAGTCGGCTCGGTTATGTCACGTTCTCGTTCGGCGACATAGGTCATGTGGGAACGGGAGAAGGTGCCCAGGACCTGTTGACGCGACGGTTGCACCGATCGCGGCTCCGGCAATTCTTCCGGCTGCTGTCCCGGCCGATTTCCCGGCTGCTGCACCGCCCGTAACCCCGCCAGTTCGTCCCGCGTCGTGATGTACGTACGGTTCGAGCCGGCGTCCAGCCACTCCCGGATGAGGTCGTCCTGCTCGGCGACACGATTGCCATCGAACCCGCCACCGTAGAACTCCGCCCGGCCGCCTCCCAGGACCACGTCCAGCCCGCCTCCGACATCAAAACGGGTCAGCTGGTACGCGATGTCGAGGCAGCCCAGGGCCCGGTCGGACTCGGGCAGGTATTGGTCGCTTTCCCAATCGCGTTCGGGCGAGTGCGCGAACACCGATGCCGGGGTCGCGTGCGTCAGTCGAGTGGTCGTCACGACCCCGACGGACTTGCCCCGTTCCTTTGCAATCACGCCAAGCGGCGTCAACTCTTGATCCAGCGACTCCTGACAATCCTGCCGACGGACTTCAGGCCCGATGTTGATCACGCCGGCACGCGTCTTGCGGCCGGTCATCATTGCGGTCGCGGTACCAGCCGAATCCGGCACCTGCTGGTTCGTGTTGTAGGTCTTGACCAGTGCGACGTGGGGGAACGTTTCGAAGATCAATTCATGTTCTTCGCCGGTCATCCCAAGCGACTGGCCGTCGAATATCCGCGCGGCCGTTACCGTGGACACGCCCATGCCGTCGCCGACGAAGAGGATGACGTTGCGCGCAATGCTGCCCGCGGCTGACGGCTCGGCGGGCGGCGAGTCGTTCGACACGATGCATCCCGCCAACAACGCAACACCTGTCAGCTTGGCCGACCATTTCAACACGACTGGATTCTCTGTCATTTTCACTGCTCTGCCATACATCGCGGCCCGGGGCCATCGAAACCCTCTATATCACCGAATCATGACAATCTTAGCCCTTATCGTTGCAGGCAACTCAACCTGCTTCCCAAGCGTGCGGGCGTAGCGGCCTTTTTCCAATCACTCTTGAAATCCCGACAATATGCCGAGATTTGTGTCGGGATTCTTGCCTCCACTCTCATGGATACTTGGCGCGAACTGTCAGCCAACTCCGAGTGTATATACAAATGGTATACAATCTCCCCTCAGCCGAATTCAGCGACACAGCAGTGGAGTCAGACATGGCCCAGGTACATTTCCGGATATCCGACGAGCGCCTGGTATTGATTGACCGTGCGGCGGCCATTCGCGGCGTGACCCGCACCGAGTTCGTCCTGCGATCCAGCGAAGCTGCGGCAATCGAGACCCTGAATGAGCGTCCCATTATCGCTCTGGACGAGAAAGCCTGGGATGCGTTCGCCGCGGCGCTCGATGCTCCGGTGGAGCCTGACGCCACTGTCAGGAAGCGCTTCGCGCGCCGTCCCGCATGGGAGCCATAAGCGCGCCGGAGCCCCTCTCCGATCGTCATGAAGTTTCGCGGTTCCGTTCGGGTGTGCCGAATCTGGACGCGTGGCTGCAAGGAAAGGCGCGGCTGAACGAAGCCAAGGGCGGCGCACGGACCTATGTTGCTTGCGACGGAAGACGTGTCGCCGGGTTCTACAGTCTCGCGGCGAGCGCGGTGGAAAGACAGCGGGTATCGTCGCGGGTCGGCAGGAATATGCCCCAGCCGGTACCGGTGATTCTGCTTGGTCAACTGGCGGTCGACAGGGATTACCAGGGACGCGGGCTGGGCTCCGACCTGCTCATCGATGCCGCAAAGCGCGCGTTGGTAGCCGCGGACGTGATCGGTGCGCGTGCAATCATCGTCCAGGCCCTGGATGAAAGAGCAAAGTCATTCTACGAGCGCTTCGGCGTCCGGCAGTTCTCCGATCGCGAACCGCTCATGCTGGTCCTGCGGGTATCCGCGCTGAGGGTGTTGCTACAACTGTCTTGACGCGAAAAAAACCGGATTTGTGTCGGGTTTTTCGTCAAATTGGCCGCCCATGTGAGAAATCCCGACATCCCGGCGGGTTTCTTGTCGGGATTCACCCTCACCCTTCGTCATTTCCCCGGACCGGGTCCAGCATCACCATCCCGTAGTCGCCGATTCGTTCAAAGCCGAGGGCCTCATAGGCGCGTTGCGCCGGGTGATTTTCCGCCTCGGTAAACAGGATGGCTTCCACGACGCCGGCCGCTCTGGCATCCAGCAGCGAACCGGCCACCACGGCGCGCCCATGACCCCGGCCGCGCCACTGCGCCGGGGTGAACACGCCGCCCACCTGCACCATGTCCGGCAGGGCGGCGTTGAAGCTGGTCATGGAGACCAGGCGGCCTGCCTCTTCCAATACCCAGAGATGGTTGGCCTCAATCGTGGCGGCCAACGTGTCGCGGTTGGCTTCGTCGTCGATGCTGTGCTCCGGGAAACCCATGGTGTGCAAGTCATATTCGTGACGCCAGGAGACCAGTGTCGGCAGATCCCTGGCGCTTGCGTGGCGGTACGTGACACAACCCGAGGACAACGACTCGGGCACCGCCACGTCGGCGAGATCAAGGCGGTAGAGGTACTCCGGCACCACCTTGCCCAGCCGCGCGCGGTCGAGATCCAGTTCCGGTTCCGCCGCCCGGACCTGGGACCACGGCCCCAGCAGACCATGGACGGGCCGGCCGGATTCCCGGGCCACGGCCAGCGCCATTTCGACCGGTCGGGTCGGCGCCTGCAGAATGACGTTCCCATTCCAATAGTGGGCGGCCACGTCCGTCATCGCATCGCCGGCAAAGGCCCCCATGTAGAGCCCCTGGAACGGCTCCGGCCCGTCTTCCAGCCCGCTGTGGAACAGGTTGGAGCGCAGGATCAGGGACGACGAACGGTGGCGATCGAGGAACGCCTCCAGGAGCGGGCGGTCCGTGGGGATCAGATGGCGAATGAATGATCCGGTTTTCATGGTGCCGGATAGTCTCGCACAGCGGCAGCTTGCTGTGGTGTGGTGGATTGAGTCGTTTGGAGGATCTGGTTGCCGGGTTGCGGCGCGAGACCGAGTTGCCCACCCAACGCGCTGGTCCTCAGCTCAGCTGCAGGCAGCTCTTGGATACTGTCAATTGCCAACTGAAACCTGTAGTTTTTGTTCCGCGAATAGAAACCCTCGGGACCCGCCTGTTCCATGATCCTTGGCGTTGATGTGGGAGGCACCAATACGGACGCCGTGCTCATGGACGGCGCGACGCTGGTTGCTTCCGGGAAACTGCCGACGACGCCCGATGTCGGCGACGGCATTGTCAGCGCCATTCGTCTGGTTTTGAGAGATTCCGGTGTTCCGGCGGAACGGGTCCGGTGCGTGGCGATCGGGACCACGCATTTCACCAACGCGATCGTGGCGCGTGAAGGGCTGTTGAATGTCGGGCTGATTCGCATTGCGCTGCCGGCATCCTCGGGTGTGCTGCCCATGATCGACTGGCCGCGGGACCTGGCTGCGGCCATCGGCAATAACATGGTCCTCGTGGGCGGCGGCTACCACGTGGACGGCCGCGTCGACTCGGAGCTGGACGAGCTGGCGGTTCGTGACGCTGCCAGGCGTTTCCGCGGGAACGGCTTGAGAACCGTGGCGATCAGCGCCCTTTTCTCTCCCGTCAACGACGACATGGAGCGGCGTGCCGAAGACATCGTCCGAAACGAGATGCCCGGGGTGGCCGTAACGCGGTCATCCGAAATCGGCAGCCTGGGTCTGCTCGAACGGGAAAGTGCCGCCATCATGAACGCCAGCCTTGTGGAGCTGTCGACCAGGGTCGTGAAGTCCATCCAGCGAGCGCTCAAGCGACTGAAAATCGAGGCGCCCTTTTTTCTCAGCCAGAACGACGGGACGCTGATGACTGCCGAGGTGGCCGAGCGTTACCCGGTGCTGACCTTTGCCTCCGGTCCCACCAACTCCATGCGGGGCGCGGCCTTTCTGTCCGGCGCGACCGATGCGCTGGTCGCGGACATCGGCGGCACCACGACGGATATCGGCATGTTGACCAACGGCTTCCCGCGGGAGTCGTCGGTCACGGTGAATATCGGCGGGGTACGGACGAACTTCCGCATGCCCGACATCCTGGCGCTGGGCCTCGGCGGCGGCAGCCTGGTTTCGGAGAACGGGGCCGGCCTGACCATCGGACCGCAGTCCGTAGGGTACCGCCTGCTGGATGAAGCCCTCGTGTTCGGCGGTGGGACGCTGACCGCGAGCGACGTGGCCGTTGCCGCAGGGCATGCGCAGATGGGGGATCCTTCCTTGGTTGCCGAGTTGCCGCCCGAGACCGTCGATCTCGCGGTCGCCGAAACTCACCGAATGCTTGCCGAGGGCGTGGACCGGATGAAAACCAGTGCCGAGCCGGTGCCCCTGATCCTGGTTGGCGGCGGCTCGGTGCTCATTTCAGAGGACATCCCGGGGGTCTCCGAAGTCATCGTCCCGGAGAGCGCGCCGGTGGCCAACGCCGTGGGAGCGTCCATTGCGCTGGCCGGCGGGGAAGTGGACACCGTCTATTCCTACGAAGCTGTCGGCCGGGATGCCGCCATGGAGGCCGCCCGCGACCAGGCCGAACTGGCGGCCATCGACGCCGGCGCCCGACCCGGCACCGTCCAGATCACCAACGTCGAGGAAATTCCCCTGAGCTATGTGCCCGGCGCCATGGTGCGGCTGCGAATCAAGGCCGCCGGCGAACTGGCGCTGTCGAGCCTGGGCACGTGACGATGACGGACAGCCTCCGGCCGCTGGATATCGACCAGATGGCGCGCATCGCCAAGGGTGCGACTCTTCTCGGAGCGGGGGGCGGGGGCGATCCCTACATTTCCCTGCTCGCCGCCCGCCAGTTCCACGCGCAGGGCGGCGGGCTCGCAAGCCTGATCGGGCTCGCGGACCTGGACGATGACGCGCAGGTGATCTGCGTGGCCGGTTTCGGCGCCCCGACAGTCGAGAAAGAGCGCCTGTTCGAACTGCCGCATGTGGTGCATTCCGTCCGGACGCTCGAGGAGCACATCGGACGCAAGGCCGATGCGTTGATCCCCGCCGAGATGGGCGGGTGCAATTCGCTGATCCCGATCGTGGCGGCGGCCGCGTGCGGGCTCCCCGTCATCGATGCCGACGGCATGCGGCGCGCCTTCCCCGAGCTGCAGATGACGAGCTTTTCGATCAACGGAATCGCCGCCTCACCCTTCGTCATGGCCGACGAGCACCTGAACACGGTCATTTGCCACAGCAAGGACGACAATAAGGGAGAGGCGATCGCCCGGGCCGTGTGCATGGGCATGGGCCTGTTCTCCATCCTGTCGGCCTACCCCATGAGCGGCCGCGAGGCGAAGCGCGTGGCCATTCCCGATACGGTCACCCTGGCCCTTGAACTGGGCCGGGCCATCGAGAACGCGAGGTCCGGCACCTCCCCCATCGATTCGCTGGTCGACGGCATCCGGGCCAGTGCCGGGGATATCGAGGTAGTCCGGCTGTTCGACGGCAAGGTGGTGGACGTGTGGCGCTCGACGGAGCGAGGATTCGCGATCGGCTGGGTGGACCTGGCTCCGCTGGACGGCGCCGGCCATCGGGCCCACATCGAATTTCGAAACGAGTACCTGGCGCTGACCCTGGACGACGTGCCGCGGGCGCTGACCCCGGACCTGATCTGCATCGTCGACAGCGAAACCGCCGAACCCATCCCGACACCGGATGTCCGCTACGGCCAGCGCGTGACGGCGCTGGGTCTGTCGTGCCACCCCGTCTTCCAGACCCAACACGCGTTGAAGGTGGTGGGGCCGGGGGCGTTCGGCATGAAACACACGTATCGTCCCCTCACGGAACTGGCGGGGCTTTAGCAGCCCGTGGCATACGCCCCCCGCAATCGGCAAGGCTCGTGACAACCCAACGTCTGACAGACAATCACTCCCGAGGCCCGGTACCGGCCGCGGAATCGGTTAGCGGCACCGCCATCGCCGTCGTCATCATCGGCGTGAGCATCACCCTGCCGGCGTTCCTCGTGGGCACCGAGCTGATGGCCGCCCTGGGGCTGGTCGAGGGTGTGCTGGCCATTTTCATCGGCGGATTCCTGACGGCCTGCATCGGCTATTTCACCATGCGGGTGGGCACCGCGACCCGGCTTTCGACCTACAACATCATCCGGTTCTGCTTCGGGCGGATCGGCTCGCGCGCGGTCAACCTGATCCTCGCCACCACGCTGTTCGGCTGGTACGGCGTGACGGCGGCGCTGTTCGGCCGTGCGCTCTCCCAGGCGGTGGACGATGCATTCGGCGTGCTCGTGCCGCATCCGATCTTCACCGTCGCCGGCGGTGTCCTGATGGTGGCCACGACCATCTACGGCTTTCGCGCCATCAACCGGCTCAGCCGCATCGCCGTGCCCCTGCTTGCCGCGTTGCTCCTGTACGGAGTCTGGCGGGTTCTGGACGGCGCGAGCCTCGCGGAACTGAGCAGCGTGGCAGCGCAACCCAACGAGGGGCTTGCAACGGTTTCCGCGGGGATTTCCATCGTGATCGGCAGCTTCTTCGTCGGCGTCACGCTGGTTCCGGACCTCGCCCGTTTCGCCCGCGGCCGCCGGGATGCCGTCACCGGCTCGTTCCTGAGTTACGGCCTGGGTTTCCCGCTGGTCCTGTTGCTGGCCGGGTTGCCGGTGCTGGTCTCCGCCGAGCCGGACCTGATCACTTCCATGACCAGCCTGGGGCTCGGCATCCCGGTGCTCACCGTGATGGTCTTCGCCACCTGGACCACGAACATCAACAACCTGTACTCCGCCTCGCTGAGTATCGCCCGGATGATGCCCAGGGTCCGGGATTGGATCATCACGCTGGTCTCGGGCGTAATCGGCACGCTGCTGGCGCTAGCCGGGATCATGGACCACTTCGTGGAGTTCCTGATCCTGCTCGGCATCATCGTGCCGCCGATCGCCGGTGTCTACCTGACCGACTACTTCCTGCTGCGGGCGACGCGGATCAACGCCCTTCAACACGACCAGGTCCCGAACTTTCGGTGGGACGCGATGTCGGCCTGGGTCCTTGGCTGCGCCGTGGGGTTCCTGGAGAGAGCGACTGACTGGAGCCTGACGAGCGTGACCGCCATCGATACGCTGCTGACGGGGATGTGCGTGCTGTGGATCTGGAACAGGGTTCAGTCGAAGATTGCGTCTACTGCGTCAGGGTCTTCGAAAGCCTGAGCCGATCCGACGGCTGCGTACGTCGGGCGCGGACTGGCCATCTCCGAACATGCCCCTGAGCGCTTGACTTACCGCTGGTACGCCCGACGGTGACGTGTGGGATTGGCGCGAAATACGCTTGTTGCCCTGACTGCTGCAAATGCGAACGCCCGGCGCCGGCCGCTTACCTCCGCACTCGAAACGACCCATCGGGCGTGCCGAACACGCACCGTGGGATGTAGGGATAGTCGTCGGTGATGTAGTAGTGGTAGGTGCCGGCGGGGTGTTCCGGGGTCACTCCGAAGCGGCCGTTGCATTCGTCGAGGTCGCCGGAGCCTTCCACGTATTCCCAGTCCTCGCGAAAGGTGCCGTCGTAGGGGCCGCCCGGGCCGCCGGGGCGGGTTCCCGGGCGAAGCATCCAGCTTCCCCGGACCGTGACGAGCCCGCTTTGCGGATCGTTCGGGTCGCTGTAGCCGTAACGCAGGTAGAAGGGGAAGCCGTCCGCGGCGAATCCGGCGGCGATCATGTCCGTGGCGCCGTCGGGGCCCTCGCCGAGGCGGTTGATGAGCGATTCCGGAATGCCGTGGTAGTGGTAGGCGCCGGTGGGCTGCACGTGGGCGTTGTTGCAGTCCGTGCCGAGCCACGTGAAGCGCGCGCCGTCGGTCTGCCGCCGGGCGAGTCCCGCGGTGATGGCTTCGTAGCGCCATTCGCCTTCGTTGCGGAAGCTCTCCGCCGTATCGCGTTCCAGCTTGATCCCGTCGAGGGTGACGCCGAACGTCGCCATCTCCGTCAGCGTGTCGGTCCGTTCCGGGACATTCGGTACATTCCAGGTCTGGAACACCGTCTGGATCGTGTTCGGATTGCCCCCGTTGGGAAACGTGCCGGTGGCATGGCCGGGAATGCCGTTGGTGAAGTACTCGGTGACAGCGCCGAGATCCTGCGTGGTCAGTTCCGGGGCGGCGACCGGGTCCTGATCGCAGGACCAGCCGGTCCTTGTCGAGTAATCGCCGACGAGGGTGCTGTCGTTCGGGTCCTGGTTGGGGACCCAGACCTCCACCAGGACGGAATCGGTGGCGGTGTTGTCGGCATTCCGGGCGGTGAGCTCGAATGAAAGCGTTTCGCTGGCGTCCGGCGACGGGGCGGTGAAGGAGGGGGTGAGGGTGTCGTTCGGGTTCAGCGTTACCGGGGTGCCGTCGGTCTGGCGCCAGGTGGTGGAAGAGGCTTCGCCTTCGGTTACCGATGCGGACAGGGTGACCTGGCTGCCGGGGAGTACGACCCGACCGTAGCCAGCGGTGACGGTGAGGGGGCCGGATGGGGCTGGAGTGGTCGTGGTTGGCGGCGGTGGAGTTGGAGTACCGCCGGTCTCGGGTTCGGGTGCTCCCGAACCGCCACCTCCGCCGCAAGCGGTCTGAAGCGCAAGCGCGGCAAGCAGCAGCGGCCGTGAAATCATGCGTACTCAGCTTCTCGTTTCGGCCACAACCATCAACTTTCTGCGGTAAACGCTGATGGAATGGTCCTTGAGGAACTTCCGCAGCGGCCATTTCTTGACCCCGAAACCGTACAGCCGCCGGAACAGGCCGACCGCGTACAGGAGCCTGACCTGGCCGTAGGTTCCCGGAGGGCAGTTGGTCAGGTAGCGCATGTCGCCGCCGTGGAGGTATCCGCCGAACGCCGTCCTCAACCTTGAGGCGAACGCACCGGCCAGCGGCGAGACAAAGGGAATGTGCGCTCTCGACGTCCAGCGAAGAAGCCACGCGATAAACGCAATCGACTCGCTCGAAGGCGGCAGCATCGTCACGCAATCTGCCGAATTGACCAGCCGGTAGACGGGCGTCCTGATTTCGGCGACCCAGTCGTCGTCCCCCACTCTCGGCGCGCCGAAGCTGTAGCAGGCCGCAATGCCGCCCGGATGCGCCAGTTTTTTGGCGGCGACCGTGGCCACCGCGCCGCCGAGGCTGTGTCCAGTCACGTAGAGCGGCTTGTCCGCATGCGCCGGGGCGTTGATCGCTTCCTCAACCATCGGCCGCACGTTTTCGAAGGCGTCGTAGAAGCCGGAGTGCATTTTCCCACCCGATTCGCAGGTTCGCTTGCGGGCCCTCACATCCGACTTGATGTCCCGAATGCTCATCGCTTCGGTCCCCCGGAATGCCAAAGCGATGAAGCTCTCCGCAGAGACCAGGATGGCCTGGGTTCCGCCCCGGTCGAACGTTGCCGAGAGTTCCAGTCTCAGGGAGTTCAGCGAGTCCTCGAGGATGCTCCGTTCCTCCACGGGGTCGTAGGCCACGCTGTCGATGAGTTTCAGCAGCGAGACCTTGCGACCGTCGTCGATAAGCTTGGAGATGTTCTCCAGGAACCACTCCTTCTGGTTGGCGCCGGAGAACAGCGGGTTGAATCTGAGATAGGCCATTTCCGAGAGGCATGCCATGAGCCACGCGGTCCGGTCGCTGTAGGCCTGACGGTGGGTCGGCAACGACTTGTCGAGCAAGGCGGTCGCGCGGGTTCGTTCGGTTGCATTCATGGTCATGGCCGTATTGCTCAGAGAAATTCGATGTCGTCGTACGTCGACACGGGGCACAAAGTCCACGTTCGTTTACAGGAATGATACCGTCAGCGAATCCAAACGGGTTCCGATGTCGCTGAAGGTCGGCGGGAAACATCGCGTTCAGGACGTTCGGGCGGTTAGTTCTGCCCGGGCGCCTTCAGGGCCACGTCCATCCGGCCATGCTCAAACGCGGCGGCGTATTCGTCGCACTGGCGCTCGGAAACGCCGTTCTGCAGAAAGAGCTCCCGCCACCGCCCCGCGATTCTCGCCGCCATCGTTGCGGCGGTCTCTCGGGCAGAGTCCTCGGAGATCTCGAAGAACGGCGCGGCCTCGATCCATGCCTCGACGGAGGGCTCAAACCCGCTCAACTCGCTGATGCCCGTTTTCATCTGCGGGTGCCGATGGGGTTGCGGATTGAGGTCAAAGGCCGGTGAAAGGGCCCATCCGCTATCTGGATCGTACAGCAGACCATGGTTCTTGAGATGGTCGTCGGTGTTCGACGCCAGAATTGTGAACAGGATTCGCCGATGCAGCTCCTGCATTTCCGACACGGCCTTTTCGCCGCCTCTGCACACTAATCGAAGCGCATCTGCAATGTCGGTGTAAAACCCAGCCTCCCCGTGCGCAGAGTCGAGCAGCGTTTGTGCCGACATGTAGTGGAGCCGGCGGTTCGTTCCGGCCACGCGGTCGAATCGCTCGATCAACGCAACCGGAAACGCCGAACCCGGATCGGCCAGCCGAGCCGTTGGGACGCGGAGGCCAACCTCGGCGGCGAGCGCGAGTGTCGCGACCTCCACGCGTTCGACCGGGCGGCTGTCGCCGGTCATGGTGAACTTGGCCAGGTACATGACGCCCTGGTCATCCACCACAATGGATTTCGGCCGCGCACCGCCCAAGCTTGCCGACGCGCCCTTCAGGTCGAGGGCAATCGTCCTCGGATCGGCCGATCCCGTCTCCAGCGCGGCACAGAGTCCATGTAGCCGCCTCAAGTCCGTGAGTCGAGGGATGGGGGGCTCGTTTGCGGACAACAGCACACGGTTGCTGTCGGCAAACCGCAGCGCGCCCAGGCGCGTCCGGTCGTCGACGCCCAGCAGAAATTCCGTTTCCGTGAAAGCGCCGGTGCTTCTCTCGATGATCGATCGGCCCCAGGAGTCGGGCGCGGCGTCTCGAAAAACGCCCGGCAAGGCGGCGCCACGATCATTGGGAGATCCAGCAAAGTGTTGCCATTGCTCGGACAGCGGCAGCGCCGGAGAGAGCGCGAACGACCTCGGATGGTTCAGCCATGACGCCGAGTATCGAAAGTGGGAAATCTCTTTGGAACGGACGACGGTCGAGCGGGCCTCCCCGACCCTGGCAGGGGGCTCGCCGATCAACACATCGTATGTCGTGACGTCGGACACGACGCTTCCTACGTGCTCTTCTTCGAAACGCGTACCCGTTCGGGCAACTCATCCAGATCCAGCGCCAGACCGATCACATCGTCGGAGGGGTCGGCCAGCTTCTCGAATTGCGGCAGCATGCCCAGCGTCAGCATGGCCATCGCGAACGTCCCGACGGACACACCGGGATTGCCGGATTCGAGTGACTGCACGGTCGCGACGCTGACGCCCATCCGCAGAGCCAGATCGATTTGACGGGCGCGCTGCCGCCGACGCGCGACGCGGATGCCTTCACCGACATTCTTCAGCGCCCTTGCAACGCGCGGAGTCAGTTTCTTTCGAGCACGCATAAGAAATATTAAAACCATTCTGAACACTGGTTAAGACCTAATATAAATCGTCTAACGTGAACCCACAAGCACGTACCGATTCTAGTCAAAATGGACGGCGTGCACTGGGCATGCAAGGATCGAGCTCCGTAGGCGTTCGCCCGCCAATTCCTCGAGATCGGTGGCGTAGTGCTTGTGGACGTCGAATTCCGTGAGCATGCCTACACCTCGATGATTCGGCCCGGATCGTAGCCGGGTACGGACTCGCGCGGATAGCCGCCCTGGTTCGACAGAATCCGTGTGTCGCCAAACTGAAAGTCGACGTTGTGGTGGGTGTGCCCGCAGATCCACAAGGACGGCCTGGTGGCCTTTATCACCTCCGGAATGTCGGCGCTGAAATACCTGGCAACCCCATCCAGCGGAAAGCCGGGATGGCGGGCATCCAGTGTCGGCGGCCAGTGCGTTATGACGATATCGCCGGGGCGGACCTCCTTTGACAGGAACGCCCTGGCTTCCTCGTGCAGGTCCAACATGGCCCCGGGCGTCATCCGACCGGAGCCGAACCGGATCCGGCGGAAGTCATTGATCGCACGCCCCGCGCTGAACATGGATCCCGGATCGTGGCAGAAGTTGGCCCACAGGGGCGTGCCGACGAAACGCCGGCCGCCTACCTCGACCACCCGGTTATTCATCCACTCGTACTCGCCGTACATGGCCATCTCTTCCATGTGGCGGTTGGCTTCGTGCAGGTCCCTCCCGTAGAACTCGTGGTTCCCCGGGACGTACAGAATCGCCTCGTAGCGCCCGGCCAGGTCGTCGCGGATCCACTCGATCGTCTCATCGTCGGCATACCCGATGTCGCCCGCGAGCACGAGCACGTCGGCGTCGACGTCCGGAATCTCCGGCGAATGGCCGAACTCACGGTGAATATCGCTTGCAATCTGTAATTTCATGACTGTTCGACCCCATCGAGCCGGCGGCCCGCCAACGCGGGCGGCGGATTCTACACGGCACGCGACAGTCAATCACGGCAAGCGCACACTGACCAGCTTCAAAACTCCACAAATTGGCCAGAAATGCGCCTGCTGCCAAGCGCGACGCGAGAGCCCTCGAACCGTGACACCCTGCCCAAGCCCACAAAATCCCGAGGATTCCAAAATGATAGAATTTACTCAATGCGCGCCAATCCTCATCAGTCCGTTCGCGCCCAGCCGGCGCTCTTGATTCCTGTCGTTTACGGCGACGAGGATGAGCGCCCTTGCGCTCTGTTGCCCGAGGCGGCATTTCGTTCGGACAGCGAAACCCCGGCAGACCGGCCAGCCTTGCGAGCGATGTATGGCGCGTCGGACCACGAGATCGGACCGAACAGCGCAACGGTACGTTGGCGCTTCTTTTCGTGTACGGCCGGTTGGCCTGACCCCCCGGGGCCTGCGGACCTTTACGACGCGCTCCGTGCCAAGACGCTGACGTCCCGGCAGGCGAGCGTGATCCGCGCATGGCTCCAGGAAGCCACGATTCAGGAACTCACTCTGGCGTGGGTCGAGGAAGCCTATTCGTGGCGCCTGTTGGTTCGAGCCGTTCATCGGTTGGGACACAAGGACCCTCGGCTGAACCGCTATCTGAACCAGTTCGCCGATCCGAGGCGGGCCGAATCGTGCGCGCACTGACCCTGCCCGAACCCGCACGCTCGCTGTACAACCAAACGCAAGACCTGTTAGACAGGTGGCTGCCTGACGCCTTGCCGGACGGCGGTGTCTGGACGATTGGCGGCGGCACGGTGTTGGGGGCGCTCTGGGACCACCGCAAGAGCACCGATCTGGACATCTTTTTGCCATCGGATTCCGGCATGGCCGCCATTTCTCCGGAGTGGAATCCGGAGTTCACCAATGGAATGGGCGAACGGGGCGCCTCGGCAGTTCGGGTACAAACCCGGGGCCTGAAATTCGAGTTTGCTTCGGGGCGTGTGGAACTGACGGCGCTCGATTTGAACCCGCCGCTCAACCCGATGCCCGTAGAAATCGACGGCCTCCCCCGGTACATGTCACCCATTGCTTGCATACTCACGGGCAAGTTGGCAGGCCGGGGCTTGAGATTGCCGCCGCGCGACGTGTTCGACATCGCCGTGGCCGCCCAATTGGCTCCTGACGCACTGGCCTGCGCAGTCAATCATCTCCAGCCGCAAAACCGAGTGGAAATCACCACTCGTCTGGCGGAAAACGCTGATGCATATCGTGCCGCCGCCGGCGAAGCGATCTTGCGCCCGGATCTTCAATGGGAGCATTTGATCGAAGATGGCCCGGAGGCCGCCATATCCGCGATCCGCGATCTGGTCTACCGCGATATCAGCCTCGATTTCGAGCAGGGGCGGGCGCGAGTGTCCGTTGCCAATGATGCCCAGGGACGAATCACGCGCAAATACAATTCTCCGGAGGCATTGCTCGCTGGTGCGACGGCGATGGGAATCAGGCCATTCTTGCTCGGGCCACACGGCACGGTGGATCGGTTCCTGGAATCCACCGCCCGCAAGTTTTCTTCCCCGGGATTCGATTCTTGAGGGCGCAGTTCGCGGGCGCGAACATAAATATCCTGCCGCTGCGGCTTGGACCAGCCCAAAAAGCAAGGGCCTCCGAGGAGGCCCCGCGCCCTGCGCTCGAGAGCGCAAGGGGTGTCAGCGGCAATATAGCTTCGGCTGGCAGCGAGCTCAAGAGGAGAAGACTCTCGCGCTCGCCCCTGCTGCGATGCGCTAAAATTCGACTGCCGGACACCACGACAGGCTCGAGTGGCGGACCCGACGAACATGGAACACCGACACCTCGTACACTCCGACTTCACCTCGCCAATGTGCGTGGACGACGTGATCCTGCGCGGGTTGTGGAAGGATTGGGTCGAACTGCATCAGGCCGCAGCGGCCAGCAAGGCCGTAAGGGACGCTATTCTGCAGGTGTGCGAGCCGCACGTCAGCGACCCCTACAACCAGCGCTACCTCTTCTGGTTCAAGAATGTCCAAGCAGGATTCTGAATCCCCCGAGTGGGAGAGCGTCCTATCGTCGGCCGCTCGCCTTCAGGAGATCGTGCCGGGCGCCGTCCTGGTGGGCGGAAGTGCCAGCGCGGTCTATGCGTCACATCGCCTCTCTTTCGACCACGACCATGTTGTAACCGACCTGCGCGAACGGTTCGATGATGTCCTTGCGGACCTCGAATCGGTTTCCGGCTGGAAAACGGCGCGGCTCAACCGACCGGTGCAAATTCTGGGCAGCCTCGACGGCATTCAAACGGGGGTGCGGCAACTGATCCGGGCGGCTCCCCTGGAGACTACCGAAGTGTCGGTCGGCGGCTCACCCGTCACGGTGCCCACGTTCGAAGAGATTCTCCGCATAAAGGGGTTCCTGATTCTGGTCCGCAATGCCACGCGGGACTATGTCGACTTCGCCGCCCTGGGAGACGGCCTGGGTCCGAGCGCCGTCGCAGAGGCGCTGTCCCGGTTTGACGAACTGTACCCGCAAGAGTGCGGTGAATCAGCACTGCAACAACTGTTCACCCAGACCGCTTCTCCGCAACCGTACGACCTGGGGCAGGTGGACTTGCGCAACTTCAAGGGGCTGGATGCTCGCTGGCACTCATGGGACACGGTTGCCGCCACCTGCGAGAAACTCACGGTGGCAGCGTTTCGTGCCCTCGCTCCAACCAAGCCATAGGCGATGTGGAAATGGCTGGTGGCATGAAATCTAAACTGCAAGCGACTTTGCTGGATCTGGATGATGCAGAGCGGGAGGCGCTGGAGGACGGTTTTCCAATTCCGTCGAAGCTGGCGCTGGAAAACGCTCGGCGGCTGGTGCATGCCATGCACGGTATTGCGGGCCGTCGTTACGAAGTCTATCCCACACCGGACGGAGAGGTTGCCATTGATGCACCCGGGGGGACGGGCCGCTCGGTCTTGCTGCTATGCGATTCGGACGGCGGTGCCCTCTGCCTGGTCAACATGAACGGCAAGCACCGGCGGGCACGCTATGCCGATGCAAACTCGCTTCCTGACGGATTTATCCGCGAGGCATTGGCCGAACTGAAACAGCAAGACGATCTTGCCGCGTGACAGTCGAGGCCACGATAGCTTCGGCAAGCTCATTCAGCTGCTTTGAGATGGTCCAATAGTTTGCGGGCGCGAACAACGTCCGCAACCGCTGTCTTGAATACGACCTCGTCGCCTTCCAGAAGCGCTTCATTGATGTATGCAGCTGCGTACGAGGGATCGCGAAGATCCTCGTAGAGTTGCTCCTTCATGTTCCAGGGTGCTGCTGCTCTAACCATTTGACTCAGGAAGAGTAAGAAAACCAAAAAGGCAATGAAACGCCGAAGCGCTCCAAAGCCTCCATGGACAATCGTGCTTTGGTGTCAGGAGGATGTCAAGAACCAGAGGGACGGTTCAAGGAGCCCGCGAGGCAAGTGATCACGACACCCCCACCGCCTCCAAACACCGCGGATCGTCATTGGACGCCTTGTTCACCCACGTCGACACCGCCAGGCTCGTCATCGCATCGGTCGGATACGGCTCAAGAGCGACCGGCTCCCCGGCGAGCCAAGGGTCGAACGTGTCGGGGGGCAGGATCACCGGCATGCGGTGGTGGATGGGGGCCAGGGTGTCGTTTGCTGATGTGGTCAGGATCGTGCAGGTCTCCACCGCGTCGCCTGGCGCCCGGTCGGACAGCGAGCGCGGCAGCTTGATTCCGTCCGGGATGGTCCAGCGTTCCCAGAGGCCGGCGAACGCCATCAGGGCGCCGTCGTTCAGGCCGAAGTAGAAGGGCTGCCTGACCTTGCCCTTGCGCTGCCACTCGTAGAAGCCGTCGGCGGGAATCAGGCAACGTCGGGCGCGGTAGGCCGCGCGAAACGCGGGCTTGCCCGCGGCCGTTTCCGCTCGCGCGTTGATCATCCGGTAACCGATGTTGGGTTCGCGGCTCCAGAACGGAATCAGGCCCCAACGCAGCATCGAGAGCCTGCGGCCGTCATCCGCCGTGCGCACCGCCGCCACGTCCTGGCCGGGCGCGACGTTGTAGCGCGGCCGCAGGTTCAGGGCCCGTCCCGTCAGATCCATGAAGTAATGAACTTCCCGCCAGGAAAACCGTTGCGTAAAGCGTCCGCACATGGCCCTGCGAGCTTACCGATGACGTGGGCTAAACGCTAGAATCCGCCCATTCACTTTAGGACGCTAATGACATGGACCAGCGAGTCAGTCTGATTACGCTTGCAGTGGACGATATGGGTCGCGCGACAGCCTTCTACGAAGCGCCGGTCTACAATACTCGCCCATGATCGAGCCCGTCGCACGCGTCTACATCGAGTTGCAGAACATTCAGCCGAGGATATGGCGCCGCGTCGATGTGCCGCTCACCTCGCACCTGCTCACCCTGCATTACATCATCCAGATTGCCTTCCGTTGGACCGATTCGCATCTGTTCCAGTTCACCATCGGGAATCGCAACTACGGTGTACCCAGCGAGGAGGACGAGTTCTGGGGCCTCAAGTTCTATCGCGCGGCGGGACTGCGGCTGAGAACCCTGGTTGCGCGCGGCGTCGAGCGGTTCGTTTACACCTACGACTTCGGCGATGACTGGCGCCACGAAATTGTCATCGAACGTGTCGCCGACGGCGAGCCGAACATAGACTACCCAGCATTCGTCGACGGCAAACGGCGGGGTCCGCCAGAGGACGTGGGCGGTAGCCACGGGTTCATGGAGTTTCTCGAAGCTGTCCGCGACCCGATGCACCACGAGCACCGTGACATGATCCGGTGGTACGGCAAACCCTTCGATCCTTTCGATATCGACGAGCGACGCATTCGGATGGGTCTGCTCGGCCTGGCGCGGCGGCGGCGTGGGGCCTCAATGTCGCGCTCAAGGAGCTAAAGTCACCAATGCTTCCCGCCGAACACAGGATTCAGGCGTAGCGCGCTGCCGGGAACGGTCGCTCAAGCCGGCAGAATTATTGCATTTCATGGTAGTTTGCCGAGATTAGAGCCAGGAAAATACTCATCAATATCGATACAGTAGACCGCAGTCTATGTCTGTCAGGGATTCTCATGATCCCTCGCAGGGAAAAAGGATGAACAAACAGGAAAACCTACTACTGTCGAAATTCGGCAACGATCCCAAGGAACTCGCCGAGGCGCTCCGCGAGTTCTCAAAGTCTGCAGAAAAGCTTTCGGCTGATCTCCCGCGCTTGATTGACAGACATCGGAAGCAATGGATTGGAGTCTTCCGTGGAGAAGTGACGGCCGCGGCATCAAGTCTCGACAGGCTCTTGGCCAAATTGGAGAAAAAGGGAATCCCTCCGGGCGAAACTGTCGTTCGATTCATCGAAGAAAATCAACGCACGTTGATCCTCTGACATGCTCACAGGGCGCTTCGGCGATACCTCGGGACGCCCATACTTCGAGGGGCATGTTCTCTTGCCCCGCTTGCGCTTGAATGGGAATGTCTGGTTCATTTTTGATACGGGCGCTGATACCTCTCTCTTGATGCCGATGGACGCTCGGAGAATAGGCATCAGTTTCTCGGATCTTCAGGAATCGGAGAAGACCCTGGGGATTGGAGGGGCCTCCGTGAACTACAGTGAGCGTGCATTGTTGGCCTTTGAGGGCGACAACCAGCTCTACGGATACGAAATTGAACTAAAGATCTGCCAACCGTCCGAGGAGATTTTGACGCTTCCATCCCTCTTGGGCCGCGACATTATCGACCGTTGGCGCGTTACCTACGACAAGCCGGATTTGCGTCTCGTCGCTGACGTTGCTACTGCCGATGCGCATCATGTGTTTTGACCACCGGCTAGCGTGGCGGCAATGATGGGATCGAAGAGCAATGCTACGACGGATGAGGCACACTTGAGGGCGACAGAAAAGAACCGATCTGCGGCGACTGTCACGGACGAGATAAAGAAAGTGGCAACTCGGCCAGTATCCCGCGCCAAGGCGATACGAATTGCGCACGGAATTCTGAAGCGGGCGGAACGGGAGCGATTAACGCTCGCCGTGAATGAGGCCCGTCAGGGCATTCAATGGGACGATGAGTGATCTACGAATTTCCGGAGCCGAACTTGCCAATCGCGAAACCGAACTCCAAGTACAGACATAGGGACCCATCGGTACGCCTGCGGCTCTTCGGTTAAGGCCGCCACCTACGCCGCATCCGTGACGGACCAGTTGCCCGTGCCGTCGGACATGAGCGTGAGCTGCTCGTGCCACTCGATGTCAAGATCGCGCAACCGCTTGAAGAGTTCAATGTACGAGCTCTCCGGATCGATGCTCTCGAGGTATAGATGCCGCATGAAACCATTGTAGGGCTCCTTAACGGCCTCCTTGTGCTCAAGATCCCGAATCGACCGATCCGACCTGCCGAAGATCTCACCGATCATTTTCTGGGAGAAATCCAGCTCCCGCCGCATGAACCTGAACTCCCGCCCGGTCAATTGCCCGGGTTTGTCACACAACGTACGGGCAATGCAGCGGTGCAGCACCTCGATGTCGAAAATGGAAACGCCTTCCCCGTAGGGAGTCTGTTTCTTCTCGAAGCCGTTCCGCAACCACACATTGGGCAAGCCGCATTCGACATAATGGTATTTGCTGGCTTCGGCCGGTCGCTGTATTTCTCTCATGGCGTAAGCGGGATTTGGACGACATTTTCGGGCAATACCAGCCATCGCGACCGGATAAGCGGAAATTTTCGCCGCTTTTTCGGGCGCGCGCAATAGGGCAAATGTGCTTGAAGCGGCCTGAAACTCCGTTCGGGCGGGGGTTCGAGTTGATCCTGCAGCATCGCCTCGGTGCGCGATGTCGTCGCCCCCAACGACATCGGCGGGCAGGATATTCAACCGAAGATATGGCCCGGCGGCGGCGCGGGGCCTCGATGCCGGGCTCAAGGCGTTGAAGTGACCAATGCTTCCCGACGGACGCAGAATTCAGGCATTGCGTCGCGGACGCGTCCTGCGGAAGGTAAGTGAAATGCGTCGAGACCGAGCGACGCGCCTGCGCTTCCCTTGCTGGTCCATTCGCAGTTCATTTTTCCGCTTTGGGATTTCGTGTGTCCACTTGTATCTCGCGTCGCCTGTCAGGACTGCAACGCTACGACGTTCAAGGGGTATCTCGACTTTTCGTTTGCTAGCGCTGTGGCGGAACACCATGCCCCATGTCTCGAGCAGGCTGATGGTCGCCACATGCTCGGCGAAAATTTGCGGCTGATCGATGTGGCGTGAGATGCCCTGATTGCCGCAGTATTCGTTGACGATTACCTGATCGGGCAGGTCCTTCATCCATCCTTCGTCCGCAAGCCTTTGGGCTATTCTTCGTGCCCACGCCGGCAATTCTCCAGCGCGCATCGACTCGTCGATCTGGCGCTGCGTGTAGTCATAACGCCAGCCGTAGTGCTGTACCCGACGCTGAAGTTCTGTACTCCACTCGGCTTCGTCGATGAGAGCCACCAGCTTGGCCTCGTCTTCATCTGTTATGAATCCCGGTTTGTAAATGAGTCCTGGAATCCCGCCCGCCTGCTGGTTGCGAGATGCTTCCGGTGGGTCGGAAACCACGCCAGCCTCGGTTGCCAACTGGTGACGAAATTCGTCGGGATTAAATCGCTCTTCAACGCTAACGGCACTTGGCAGTCGAAGGCTCTTCTTCCCTTCGACGACAAGATTTTCGCCATCGACAAACAATCTTCCACTGCCAAGTGTTGGCACGCGTCCATCCGGCAGGGTGAGCCATTGATCAAGGCACGGCCATCCCAGTTGACCGGCAAGATTTCGAGCCGCGTCGCGGGCGGCGTCATCGGTCAAGTCAGTGATGTACCACTTGGCTCGGGATCGCCATTGCTTGCGAATAACTGGGTGGCCACACCAGGACAAAGTAAAACACCCGTCCGCAGGCGTGCGCGCAATGGTCGACTGCTGAGAAGGTGGTAACACTTCCGGGCCGCCGCTTGGCGAGGAAGCTTTCAGAGCACGGGTTGCAAGGAACTCCTGCAGACTGGCATCGCCTCGGAATTTCTTGTCGAGAATCCGATAGCCATGGCGCCATCCGCATAACATGGCCGCACCCCACCACACGGCCGGTGGCAGACCCGGCAGATCCCTGGCCCAGGACTTGAACCTCATCGGTTCCGGCCGTAGAAGGGCCAGCCACATTGCGAGACCGGCACCGTTCTGCCGCCAGTTTTCACAGGTGATCGTCTCTTCTGCCGCGACGATCCGTCGGGTTTGGTCAAGCCATGTCTCCGCAGTCCGGTTCGCGCCGTCCAGGCAAGCCTCTCGCGCAATCTTCTCGGCTATTGCGCCGGGGGACTTGTCTCCGGTGGTCGACCACCGCATGCAGCGCAACGCTGCCCGCCACAGCCGAACCTGGTCGTCCTCGTTGTCACGAGCTGTGCCCGACAAGTCGTGAACAAGCCAGGGAGGTTTCAACCAGTTTGCATCGAGTCGCCGGGTCGCTTTCGCTACTGCGGCCTTATTTGAGCCCAAGGCTTGCTGCAGGATCTCAATCCACGGCTCGACGCGCGGCACTGCCCATACCGCCATCGCCATTGCACCCTGGACGGCATTCAGAGTCTCGGGTAGCTCAAGCCATTGCTCTTCCGCGGTTGCGGGTCCACCCGTCGCCGGGGGTTGCACCACGAAATCGTTCACGATGACATCAGCACTCGACAAGGAAACGTTGGAGAATTGACCTGCCATCGCCAAGAGACGGGTTTTCCTTTCGGTGGAGGAGACTTCTACCGTCTTGACCGCATACAAGGGAATCGGTGCGCGCCAGCGAACGACCAGGGACTCCTCTCCGCTGTTGCTTGCCGCCGCACAGTGATCAAGGCCTTTCCGAGCGTCCGGGAATGGCAGTTTGTCCACATCGAACGCGAGCCGGACCGGCACGAGATTACGCCCGGCCGGAAACTCTTCCGATACAAAGCTCTCGTGCCCCAGAAGAAAGCTGGAGCGAGAGAGTGGGCGGAGCCAACCATCCTGGCTGGCCTCGAACAGCCTTCGATGGCTTGTCACAAGACCCAGCCAGCTCGGCGACATCCGGCCAATGTCGGCGCCCTGATTCTGGCTCGGCAAGTCCTCATCCCTGACACATTCCAAACTCGCACTCCGCGGATCCGGAAGCTGGAGATTTTTCTGTGTACTCATGGCCGTTCCAGAATATCAGCGCCCGGCAACTGATCAAGGAGCCTGCGAGGCAAGTGATCACGCTCATCACTCACGACACCAACACGCCCTCCTAACACCGAGGATCATCGTTTGACGCCGTCAGTTGGCGTTACGCATAGCCCGCAGCCACCCCTCCAAACGATCCATCTGTCGGTCGGTGGCTGACTCTCGCGCGGCGCGGAGGCTCGCTGCCGACTTGCGTAGCTCCGCGATCTTGTCCGCTGCTGACTTGTTCGCGAAAATCGTGGAAAGCAGCATGGTCACCATCAGCCCAAGGGTGACAAATCCAATCACGTACAGGACCGCCTGCCACCACGTTGAAGCCACGACCGTACCGGGCGGCCAGTGCGACACGATGACGACGATGGTGATCGCGCAGACGGGTCCTGAACATCTGCCCGCAATCCACCATCGGCGTGTACGGCGCTCGCCGTTTTCCCATCAAGACACATCATGCTGGAATCGCCTACGCGGCTCGTACTGTCGGGTGCTCCCAAACAGCGGGCTCGTTCCGCTCGACCAACACCTGGTCGAAGAAACGCGCCAGGCTCTGGGACTGAGACAAATCGTTTACTTTCGCCGAAGCGATGACCTTCCTGGAGTCGACTTCGATGCGGTAGCCTTTCTGGTCCATCACCATGAAGTGCGGAATCGTTACAGGGTTTCCGTTGCCTCCCATCCGGACCCCGTTTGTGTAGACGCGCGTGGCGCCCCCCAGGCGAGGCTCTGCGCCTGCTATCGCTCGGAGCAATGGGTGCTCGTCGCGCGACTGCGCGTCAATCTCGTTCTCCAGAACGATCAACAAGCGCGTGTGCGGCCGCCGAAGAAACTCCAGCGCCGAACCGATCACATCGGACGATGCGTACACCTGAACCCCGTTTATCGCCCTTGCGAGACTGCCGCAGTACAAGCGAATAGTCGACGTAGCGTGGTCGAAAAACTGCCTGATCAGATAGGCCGCGTGCTCCGGTTTCCCGTTGCTGAACGACCGGGGATCGTTGCCCTTGAAAGCCCGATCGACCATATCGCGATAGAGCTGCTCCTCAAAACTCACCATGATCGGCCCTCCTGCCGAAATTAGCGCGCAGCCTTTCGCACGATATAGCGATCCGAGCTGCCGACGAAGGACAGTCAAACATGGGGCGAAGCGACTTGCGAGCGTCAAATCTGCGCGGAATTGAGAGAAATGTACCCTCGCGGTCACGGTAATCGGGAAAAGCTTGCTCGTGAGGGTTTCCGCGGCAGCTTGATTCCGTCCGGAATGGTGCAGTGGTGGGTTTGGTGAACCAGTAAAAGCCGGATACAGTGAGCCATTAGGGATATTTGAGTCATTTTCTGGCACGATATGCTCTTACAGATCATTATTCTAGGTGTCTAGCATGTTGCTCCGCTTCGGGGTCAGCAATCATCTTTCCATCCGCGACTACCAGGAATTGCTCCTGAGCGCTTCCAGGCGCATCAAGCGTGAGGGGCTGACAATGCCGGTACCGACGGTACAGGAAGACATCGTACCGCTCGCTGCCATATACGGCCCCAATGCGGCGGGAAAATCCAACCTGATCGATGCGCTCGATGAGATGCAACGGGCGGTGGTCAGCTCTCACAAGGACCTTGACGCGACGAACCCGATCCCGCGGGACCCGTTTCGCCTCGATGACGAGAGTCGCAGCAACCCGACGCGATTCGACTGCACCTTCACCGTGGACGGAAGCAGCGACGACGAATTCGAGAACGTTTACGAATACGGATTCGAGTTTACGGCAAAGGAATTTGAGCGCGAGTGGCTGTACCAGACGGTTCGAAAGCAGAGACAGAGCACCCAGTTACTCTATGAGCGGAAAACCGAAAATGGCCAGGTTCAGGTAAACGTTGGCGGCGAATTGCGCGGCGAGAACAGGCTGATCGAAAAAATCACTCGCCCGAACAGCCTGTTCCTGTCGGCTGCCGCACAAAACAACCACCCGAAGCTCACGAAGATATACCGGTACTTTGCCGAGCGTTGGCGTGTGATCCTCAACGAAGCCGCTATGGGCGAGGCTGCCGTCGTCAAGCGCCTCCTCGACTACCCACACATGAATCAACTCCTCAGATTGGTACAGCAAGCCGACGTTGGCATAACCCATATTGACCTGCAGGAGGATCAGCCCAGCCAATTTCAGCTCGACCTTGCACAGAACGTGGTCGGGGTCATGTCACAACTTGCCTCTCCCGAAGTCGATAAGGAAGCATTCAGCAACCAGGTGCTCGACAAATTTCGCCATACCAAGCGACTTCGCCTCACGCATACGGCAAGTGAAGGCAACATGGCGTTCGGATACAACCTTGAAAGCAAGGGAACGCGAACCCTGATTTCCCTGCTGATCCCGGCGCTGGAAGCACTTTCGACCGGTTCGCTGCTCGTCGTCGACGAGCTCGATACGAGCCTTCATCCGGATCTGGCGAAGGCGTTCGTTTCGCTCTTCAAGAGGGAAAGTTCAAACCCCCACGGTGCACAGCTCATCTTCTCCACGCACGACGTGACCCTTCTGGGGAGCGACTCGATACAACAGGACGAAATATGGTTGACGGACAAGGGCCGTGATGGCGCTTCCCGGTTCACGCCGCTAACCGATTTCAGGCTTCGCTCTCGCGACGACATTGAGAAAGCCTACCGAGCGGGACGTCTTGGCGGCGTTCCCTCCGGCGATGACTTCTTCCTCGAGTTCAGTCGCGGCCTCTCTCAGTCCACTCAATGAGGCGCAAACGGCGCATATCACGCCGAGCCGCTACCCGGTCTCCGGCAGCGCGCATAGTAGCTGTGGGGAATATTCCATTACCGCGACTACGATGCTCCTCTTGATCGGCACCAATGCCAACGGCAACTTGCACAGCTCTGTCCAACATACGTATCCGACCGTGGGAAGCTCTTCGACGATCCCAAGATCATTCGCGACAACTATGCCGACGCAAGACAAAGAGCCGAGACCTCGCTTGCGCGCAGACTCGAGGAAAGGACACCCGAAGGTAATCCTTCCACGACGGTCCATCGGCTAACCGAACGAATCCGTTTGCAGCGATAGTCCGGGAGATCTGCATCACGTCCGCGTGCAGACGACGCGGACCCGTCAGGTTCATGAATTCCAGGCATCGCGTCGCTGATGCGTCCTTTCGTAGCAAGCTACCCGTCCGGCAAGGCTTGCTTGGCAACCTTGCCGACTCCACGGGCGCGAATAACGTCCGCAACCGCTGTCTTGAACACGACCTCGTCGCCTTCGAGAAGCGCTTCATTGATGTATTCCGCTGCGTACGAGGGATCGCGAAGATCCTCGTAGAGTTGCTCCTTCATGTTCCAGGTCGCTGCTGCTTTGACCATTTGACCCTCTGTCATGACTATTCGCGAACGCCTGCGGCCTTTCGGTTAAGGCCGCCCCCTACGCCGCGTCCGTAACGGACCAGTTGCCCGTGCCGTCCGACATGAGCGTGAGCTGCTCGTGCCACTCGATGTCTAGATCGCGCAATCGCTTGAAGAGGCCGATGTACGAACTTTCCGGATCGATGCTTTCGAGGTATAGATGCCGAATGAACGCATTATAGGGCTCCTTTACGGCCTCCTTGTGCTCCAGATCCCGAATCGACCGATCCGACCTGCCGAAGATCTCACCGATCATTTTCTGGGAGAAATCCAGCTCCCGGCGCAGGAACCTGAACTCCCTCCCGGTCAATTGCACCGGCTTGTCGCACAACGTCCGGGCAATGCAGCGGTGCAGCCCTTCAATGTCAAAAATTGAAACGCCTTCACCGTAGGGCGTCTGTTTCTTCTCGAAGCCGTTCCGCAACCACACATTGTGCAAGCCGCATTCGACATAGTGGTATTCATTGGCTTCGGCCGTTCGCTGTATTTCTTTCATAACCTGAACCTGTTATCCACATTGAGAACGTATACTGTCTTGACTGTCCAATCGTCGTTCAATTCAATCGCCGTGGTGACGTAGACGTCGCTGCCCCCGCAGAGGCGATAGGAAACGGCAATCCAGTTTCCATGCTCGTCCCTGGCCGGAGTCTCGATAACGCGCCCTTTCTTGAGGCACTGAATCACCTGACGATTCGATACCAGTTCGTACCAGGCTTCGGTCGAGCCGTAGGTGATCGTGTTGACCAGCTTGCTGGAGTCCTCAACAGCTTGACGCAGCAGCCTTTCGGCCATGCGCGGTGTGAGCGGGATTTCGACGACATTTTCGGCCATTACCTGCTATCTCGATCGGATAAGCGGAAATTTTCGCCGCTTTTTCGAGCGCGCGCAATAGGGCGAATGTGATTGAAACGGCCTGATACTCGCTTCGGACGGCGGTTCGACCTGATCCTGCAGCAGGAATGCGCAATGCGGGGAAAGCGCTTCACGGTTCACCCGATATCCGGTGGATGGACGATGCACTGCCCGCGGCGGAAAAGGTGCTGCGTTCCAGACTCACCTTCGACCTGATCTGGTTGAGCGCAGTGTGGATGCACGTGCCGCCGGGCGCCCGCGCCCAGGCGTTCCGCAAGCTGGACCTTGCTGGACCGTATCTACTCGATCAACTCGGGAAAATACGCCCGGAACCGCGTTTCCAGTGCCTCGCGCCCGCGATCGTTCTGGATGTGCCATTCCTCGGCGAAGGCGGAGATCAGCGCCCCCAGCCGCCTGTCCGAATTACTCTGCACGGGCGCGTCCCGGACCTCGCCCGCCAGCGAGTACTTTGGTGTGGACACGCCGAAACCCGGCGCTTTCAAAGATGCAGAATCGGGGTTGTCGGGAGCCGCCTCCGTGTGCCTGCTTCGAAGCCGGCCAAGATTGTCCTCGAAGCAAAGCAAGTACAAGAGACTGTCGTACGCACGATTCTGAAGAAGCGAGCCCGCCTCCCACCGGGCGATCGAGGCTGCGCCCAGTCTCGTGAGCGACGCGAAGGATTGCCGCGACAGTCCATATCGACCGCGCAAATCCCTGATCTCTGCGGGAGTCATGATGCCCAGATGTCGACATACGGCTTCATGGCGCGCAACCTCGGCGCTCGGGCCCGTAAACTCGAAATCGCAGTCGTTGCAGGCAAGCACGACCACGTTCGCGTTCAAGGATACGGCGCCCTCTCTCGCCCCATACTCGAACTCGTCCTTTTCCATGCGACGGCTGAGGTTGCTGCCACCGCACGCCGCGCACGTTACTTCGTCGTCTAGCATCTCAAGGTCCATGTTTCGTACCTAGACCTTCGACAAAGGACAGCCAACTGATTTCTAAACGGTTCCGGGTCAATCGACGGCACCAACGTGATACAAATAAATCATATGATATGTAAATTCCTCGATAGGGGCCAGATATCATATCATATGATTACCTTGCACGCCGGAAAGCAGGAGTCTAGCGCCCGTTCTGCCAGCGAGCGCGGCAGGTTGATCCAGCAGATTACGTACAATAGGCGGGAAGAATGAAGAACGGCCAACCGCCAGATTCCCGAGACCGTGACCGCGACAGCTATCGCGACCGACACCGAGACCCCGACCCCGACCACGACCACAACCACTTCACCGTCCGCGACGTAGTCGCCAGCTACAACGCCCGCGCACCCACGCTGGCACCCCGATACGAAGACCTCCCCTTCGAGGAGGTCCATGCATCGGTGCTCAATCTGCTTCCGGATGCAGGCGCCTGCGTGCTCGACATGGGCGCCGGCACCGGACGAGATGCGGCCTGGTTCGCCGCGAATGGGTACAGTGTCGTCGCGGCCGAGCCTGCGGCAGGAATGCGCCGTGCGGGGAAAGCGCTCCACAGTTCCCCCGATATCCGGTGGATGGACGATGCGCTGCCTGCGGCGGAAAAGGTGCTGCGTTCCAAACTCACCTTCGACCTGATCTGGTTGAGCGCGGTGTGGATGCACGTGCCGCCGGGCGCCCGCGCCCAGGCGTTCCGCAAGCTGGTCTCGGTGATGAGTCCCGGCGGCAGCATGATGCTGACGCTGCGCCAGGGGCCGCCTCCCGCAGAACGCCCGATGGAGCCGGCCACCGCCGCCGATGTGGAGGCGCTGGCCCGGCGGCACGGCCTTCAAACGGTTCGCAGCGAACGTGTTCCCGACTTCTTTGGGCGGGACGGGATCGCGTGGGAGGTCATCTGGCTGCGGCTCCCGGACGATGGCACCGGCGCCCTCCCGCTGCTCCGGCACGTGGTACTCAACGACCGCAAGTCGTCAACCTACAAGCTCGCCCTGCTGCGGACGGTGATCCGGATCGCGGACGGCGCCGGCGGCCTGGCGCGGGCCGGCCGGGACGAGCGCTTCGTGGACCTGCCGCTCGGCCTGGTGGCGCTGTTCTGGGTCCGCTCCTTCCAGCCGCTTATCGCGAAAAACCTGCCCCAGCACCCGGCCGGCAATGCCCGGCTGGCCTTCGTCAAGGAGGGCTATCGGTGCCTGGCGCGATAGCGGTACCCGGCTGTACTGCGTATGGACAAGAAACCGCCTCAAGAGCGACTTCGATATCGATAACTGCTTCCCCTTCGCGGCCTGGCCATGCAACGATCTGTGGAACCTGCTGCCCAGCGCCCCGGCCGTGAACCGGAGCAAGGTGGATCGGCTGCCGGCGGCCGAGGCCCTGGAGCGGTCCCGGTCCTGCATACTAGAATGGTGAGTTCTGGCCTATCGTTGCGACCTCGTCCTCAGGACTCAGTTCGAAGACGAAGCCCAAAGCGCGCTGCTCTCAGTAGTCCTCGGCCCGACAGAAACAGTTACGCCCGAAGACATTTTTGAGGGGCTGATGGTCCAGCAGATGGTACTGAAGCGCGACCAGCAGCTCGCCGCGTGGCGACCGTCTCATGCTTGAACGAATTGCCGTCATGCTCAGCTTACGCTTGGTGGGGAAAGTCGAAAGGCAAGTGGACCAAGGCGGTGACCGTGCTCCTAGCCCCGGAGGGCTACCTGGAGCGACAGCGAAGCGCGGACAGACCAATATGAAGTCACGCTCAGCTACTAACCGAGTTTGACAAACAAACCCAAGTAAAGTGCGTCCTGACTTGAACATTGCACTGGAAGCCGCTAAACATTATGACAACACTTAATGAACAATTGTCCTTTTACTTTGATCAGAATCCAAGATCAATGGACAAGATTTCCGCCTCTATAGCAAGAGCGTCACGAACTGCCACTGACGAGGACTATGAAACGATAATTGACCTCGTGAGGCGTAGCGTGGATGGTGTATATTATTTGACGCTGGCATTATGTGCATTGCCCGGGTGGGGGCAGAAGGGTGTCGAGACACTACTCGAACTTGCATTCGAAGATAACGAAAAGCTTAAGGTCAAAAGCCGAGCAATGAATGTGCTTTTGATGATATCAAGAGGAGTAGTTCCGCGATCAACGCACGTCATGTTTCTAGATCCATCTTGGGATAAGTTTGATGTGTACGAGGTCTCTCCGTCTCTCGCAAACTTCTGTCTTCATGGACTTCGAGAAAAAATCTTTAATGCTCTGCGGGATTGGGATAGCAGATCGAACCTGCTACATATGCTCGGGACAATGGCTATTACCTCTCCAGATGAAGCGAGCGACCAGGGAGAGAGGTTAAACCATTTTTTCTCACTGATTATTGATCACCATCTAGCTTTAAATCTACGTTTGATCCAGCAGTTTGAATTATTGCTAGATGCAGAGCCCAAATTTGAGGAAGAGCTTCAGACTTTCCTGAAGGATCATCCCGTGTTTCTTGATCCCTTTGTTAGCGAGCTGTATGTGAAGCAGGAGCTTGGGAGTGACTTCATAACAGACTATGTGATTCGACGTATAAATGACCAATATATTCTGGTCGAGATTGAGCGATCCGTGGAGCGTCTTTTTAACAAGAGAGGCGCACTTTCGCATAAGTTGTCAGAGGCGATTGGCCAAGTGAGAGACTTTAAGTCCTGGGTGACGGAAAACCTCGACTACGCGAGGAAGAAACTACCCAACATTCGACACCCTGTCGGTCTTGTTGTCATTGGTAGAGGCATCGATCTTGATGATCGCCAAAAGATTCGTCTCGCTGAGGAAAACGATTCAAGGAGGGGGCACATCAAGATAGTCACTTACGACGACTTGTTGGCTACAGCAAAGTGCGCATACAGAAACATGATCGAACGACCGATTGTAAAGACTAGCAAGGAAACTTCGAGCATTTGATGCGTGACATTAAAGCAAGAATGCGATCGAATAATCTAAGCTGTGGATTCTCTTCTAGGTTGATCTCTAGAAAATCAAGAGATCCAGTATCGGTTCGGGCAGCGTGCGCGATGCGGCGTGGTTTGCCGCGAAGGGTCACAACGTGGTCGCCGAGGAGCCGTCCTCGGAACTTCGCAACGCAAGCATAGTAAGGCACGATTCGCCCCGGATTCATTGGATCGACGACCGGTTGCCCGCGCTTGAGAAGGTGCTGCGCTCTAAGCCCTCGTTCGACCTGGCGTGGCTGAGCGCGGTCTGGATGCACGTGCAGGGCGCGGAGCGCACACGCGCGTTCCGTAGGCGGGTTTCCGTGCTGAGTCCGGGCGGTTGCATGATGATCAGCCTTCGCCACGGGCCACCGGCGCCCGGCCGGCCCATGGAATCCGGCGCGACCTTCAAGCCGTTCGCGTCGAGAGGCAGGGTGACTCGTTCCGGCGGCTCGACGTGTCGTGGGAGATCGTCTGGCTGCAGCTTCTCGACGACGGCAAGGGTGCGCTGCCCCCACTGCGGCATATTGTCTTCAACGACCCGAAGTCATCAACCTATAAACTGGCGCTGCTGCGTACGCTGCTGCGGATCGCCAACACAGCGGGCGGTTTTGCGCGTTCCGGCAGCGACAGGCCCGTGTTTCCGTGCATCCGGCACGGCCCGGTCCGACAGCGCGATGCCATGCGCCTCGACAAGGCGTTTCTCTGGTCGTTTGGTAAGCTGGCCATTCCGCATAAACTCTTGCAAGCCATGGGCCGCTACGCGCCCCGGCTTGAACCCACGGCGCGCTTCTGGAACGGATTGCCCGCACGAGGCGACAGCGGAAAATTACGTGGTCCGCGCAACTGCGTAGGTCAACGCGACTTTGATCGAGGGCGCCCAACGCAAAACGTTGAATTTCTCTGTGGATTGGCCCGATTTGTAGAATGACAGCCCTTACTGGGGTCGATATCATATTTGCGTGGTGGAAAATTCGCAACGGCTGGTAGCGGCTCTCGTGTTAGAATCCTGAAATTCTTAAGCCAACATCCAAGGGGGCCACTACGTCGCGTTTTTGAAAGGATTAAGTGGCTGCTCCGTATATTTGGCCCTAGATTATGTCAAAATACCAAGTAATGTGAATCGATTATGGATCAATGAGTTAGCTTTTGCGGTACAACCTGATTTCAAACACCTATGCGGAGGACATATGACTCAGGTTCCGAAACTAGTGGAAACTGAAAATAAGTTTGGCTCGAGAGATTGTGGCTTTTGCCAAATTGCTCTCAGGAAGTCCGAACATGTATACGACAAGCTCCTTTTTGAGAAAGGAAGTTTTCTTTCTGTGGCCTCGCTTGGTTCTATAGTTCCAGGTTGGTTACTTTTATTGCCGACGGAGCATAAACCCAATATGGCAGACTTGTACATCGATACAAGTTTTTCGGCGTGGCGAATTGATATTGCCAAGAAACTTAGAAAAGCAATGGGCGCGCCGGTACAAATGTTCGAGCATGGTGCCACTCACCAGAATAGCATCACGGGCTGTGGCGTCAATCACGCTCATCTACATCTGTTGGCTCTTGAACCCGATAAGATTATTTCTAGCTTGTCCCAATACCATGGTAGCGGCTCATGGGAGGAAATGAGCTTGAGTGAAGTAGAGGGTTTTGTGGATCGTCAAGAATATCTTCTCCATGCCAGCAATGCAGAAGAAGTTAATCCAACTTGTCGAGTTTCAATTCTACAATATCCTAAGTCACAATACTTCCGCAGAATCGTTGCAGATGTGGTCGGTCGGCCTAGGCAATATGACTATCGTTCCTTTCCATTTGTTCACAATGTACTGAATACTCAACGTCTCGTCACCGAACAGCTTGACGCTGCATCATAAGGTTCTGTATAGCCCGCTTAGTCTGTAGTGTAGTCGGGCAAATTGTAATCGGCGCAATCTTCTAGGCGAACATTAGAGGACTACTCCCGTTAACGACCAATTGGATAAGGACAATGACGTCCATCGATCTTTAGAAGAGGATCATGATGGAAGGGAGCCGTACAAGGCTAAGTCACAGTACGACGCAGAGTACAGACGACAACAAGTCTGTGAGGGTTGGTATCTCGGCAGTCTTCTGGTGGTTTCACTCCTGCTAATGGCCGCAGTTGGCCTCGGAGCGCTGGGTCTTGTACTGACACACTTCTCAGTTTCAGATGAGTTTGCGTCCGTAACTCGCAGATTCGTTTTTCTGGGTTTGGGTGGATTACTAGGAGGAACGGTATACGGTGCCAAGTGGTTGTATCACGCAGTAGCAAAAGGACTATGGCACGAGGACAGGAGACTATGGCGTTTCTTATCTCCGTGGACTTCGCTGGGTACAACGGTGGGAATATGGGCGCTAATGGATGCTGGTTTCTTCCCTTCCGTTACAGACGGTTCTGAGTCGTTGACAACTATGGTTGGAGTTGGTTTCGTCATTGGATATCTATCTGACCGGTTTCTTGCGAAGATGAAAGACCTAACAAGTGTATTGTTTGGACAAACGGAACGTAATGTTGACAGAACACGAGGAGGAGGGCCCGACCTCCGCCCTTAGTTGTCCCATTGCACGTGCGTTTGACTAGACTATTTTGGGTTGATTCTTCCGGAGTATCGGAGTTCTCCGAGACCGAGCGACTTCCAGATGATTGCGGGCCAAAAGCAACTGGATTGTTGGCGATTCCTCCTGCTTGGGTCCTGCCGTTCATTTCCATTAGCCCACAGATCTTCAGTTCCTTCTGGTCATCGGCAGAAGAAGATTGTGATCGTCTACTTGAGCGCTGGTTAGAGTACATCCAGCTCGCGCTTCAGAGGGCTGGAAGTCAAGCTGAACGAGATTTGATCATTCGTTCCAACGCATCGGAGGAGACCTTGAAGAATCGGGGAAGGTACGAAAGCGTCATCTCGAAAAGGGAGGAACTATTGGACCATCTCCGGCGTCTGATTGAAAATACGGACCGTAGAACAAGCCACACTGATCTGGGCTTGATTGTGCAGGATTTTGTTCCTCCCAGCGCAAAGGGACACTTGTCCAATCAGCGACGCGTTGCCCATGAATATAGAGATGCTCTAGTAGAGACAGAAAGTATAACGACAGGAGAAATTACCGAGGAGAGGATCAGCTTTAGACGATGGAGACAACCCGGACCGGTATACGAAGATGCATTGCTTACCACCCGATCAAGCGAAGTCAATACTGTACTACGGGAACCTCTAGCACACGCAGTTAACAGGCGCGTCCGCATCCACTACGAATGGGTATGGGACGGAACGACAATTCATATAGTTCAAGCCGATATCGCGCCCGACAAGGAAGGAGGCACAAGTCCACAATCCGTGGTTGGAAGCCCAATTGCAGATGAGTCAGAAGCCAAACTCAACAGCTTTCGTGTCGCCGAACCTACTGATGCCGAAAAGCCAGGTAAACTGAGCAACCACTTCACTTATCAACGAGAAGGATTTTGGCAACCGAAGTTCTACATTCTCGACGATATCAGAGAGATTCGTAAGATTCTCCAAGGACAAGTAGAAAACAAACTTCACCACGATCTTGCGAAGCTTACGCAGACTCCTTTGATGATCAGGACTGCGTACTCTAAGGCGACGGTTCCCCTGCTTCCCCGTAGTCATTTACTAACGAGCGCAGACGAAGCCACTAGCTGGTTGCGCAATACTTTTGCACCACTATTGCGAGAAAGGAATCCAGACATTGATGGCATCACTCTAATTGCCCATCGATACATTCATGCCGTCTCGTCCGCATTCTCCATAGCAAATCCATCCAGACAAGAGGTGCTTATTGAAGCTATGTGGGGTACGCCAGAGGGACTCTATTACTATCCTTGTGATGTGTATATGGTACATACCCTAAAGGAAAATGCCGAAGACATCACTGCTGCGGACTATGAAAGGTTTCGGATCAAACGCACGCCTCGATGGAAGTCGCACTTTGTTGCCCCAAATAAGCAAGGAAAGTTCACTCGATTCGAAGTCAAAATTCCTTGGGACTGGAAAGATACTATACAAGCCGATGCCTGTCTGTGCGAGATTGCACACTTTACTAGAAAACTCGCAACCACTGAATCGCGACGAATCAATCTCATGTGGTTCATTGACTGCAATACTCCAGACGGGAAATTTTCTGCAATTCCATGGTATCACGAAACACCGGACGCTCGACCGGACCACAGTACTTTTAGGAGAAATGTTCGTGATGAAAATTATACAATTGCAACGGAATCGGATCTTCAGTCGTTAGAATCCGAAGTCATAGATAGGCGAGAGTCCGAGAACCGTGTCGTGATTAGGTTGCGGCCAGCAGAGGACGTTGCTATTCGAGATGAGGCGTTCGCACAAAGGGTCGGTGAAGTTGCGAAGAAAATGGACGCAGTCGTAATTTTGCACGGTGCCAGTCTCTCTCACATATATTACGTTCTACGTCGTTGTGGGGCCGAAGTTGTTACGAGACATCTGGCCGACAGCACAACGATTAGAGAAGTGCATGAGAAGCTCGTAAGAGATCGAATTCCAGAAGCTGTTACGCGAAGCGGGGAGTTGGCTCGAGTTGCAACTCTACCTCCGGAAGTCAAAGTAGCGGCGCTAAAGGTAAAGCTAGTGGAGGAAGCTTTTGAGGTTAGGGACGCATCACGTAAGCAATTGGTTGAAGAAATCGCAGATGTTCTGGAAGTGCTTCGAGCATTAGCTCAAGAGGTGGGGGTGTCTTGGAATAGCATTGAGCACGCTAGGGCTAGTAAGGCCGAGAAGCGGGGCGGCTTCGACAAAGGCTTTCTGCTGATAGAAACAGAGGCAGGTGGAAAGCCTCAAGGAAAAATTGAAGAAGGATTACTTCAAGGAGTTTCCGCTGATTACCCAAACGTGATCCTTACAGATCAACCACCGCCTTTAGAGATTCAAAGATCTGATTGGGGAGATACTAGACGGGGAGCGGACTTCACTGAATTAATACAGAACGCATCCATATCACTCACACATCCTGAATGGACAATTAGCTCGTCAAAGGATCCTTTCATATTACAATCTTCCGATCAGAATAGTCTGACATGGCAGATAGAGGGGCGACGAGACGGTTCAACATTAAAGATTCGCTTAAGGATCCGAATCGGAAAAGACCAAATCGAACTGCCGCTAATGTTTCAACAACTGTCTGACTCTGATAACGTAGATTAGCAACCTACAATCTGTTTCGGTACCCGCAACCCATCAGAAAAGAACATGACCTCACGCCCGAGGCGGTATTCGCCAGCCGTATGAGGGAGCTTAAAACGACGTTTTCTTCTATCTGTATACGCTCCTATTGCTGTGCTTCCGCTATCGTAGGTAACTATCCATGAGCATTGCTTAATTGCAGTAATTCGACCAGCTAGAGTCTCATGATCGTCAATGGATAGATTATTCTGATAGAGTCGAGAACTCTTTTCCAAGTACGGTGGATCCAAATACAATAATGCTCCCTGACCGGCCCCGAAAGCAATATCGTCAATTGCCAATACGTCCTCATTGCTCAATGAAATTCGTCTTTGGAGTTGGCCGACCAAATTCAACCGGCGAAGCAAGCTCATTTTGTTGAATCGAGAGTCCATAGTCCACTCTCCACTCTGGTCCCGGCCACCGATTATCCCTCCGCGCAAAATGCCTGAGCGATTAGTTCTGTTGAGGTACAGCGTTGAGAAGCCTAACTCGAGTAGTGGTGCGCTATGCTTGGCGCGCTGTACCTCTCTTTGCCTATCCCACTCCGATACACTGAGTTTTACGTTCTTCAACAGGTTTTGGAGTTCCGCATTATGCTTGGTTGCCGAGTACCAGAAGGCAAAGATTGAACGATCTACATCGTTTAAGTGGACGCTTCTTACGAGAGATTTCTGAAGCAAGTATAGTGCGACCCCCGCTCCGCCACAGAATGGTTCCACATACCTAGGTAAGCGTAGTTTATTCAAGGATATAAGCTTGGCAAAAAACTTGCCCAGCCGCTGTTTCCCTCCAGGATAGCGAAGTGGCGACGGATAGCGCTCATTCATCAATGGATGATCCTTGAAATTGCAGAAAATAGGCTGCGTGAGTGCATATACAAGGGCCTGATACATGGTTCGGTTTTCTATCGTCCATAACAATTGTTCGTAGGGTGCATCAAACTCTCAAAATGTGAATTAGCCACGATAACTTATCAGTAGCTTAGACTGGAAAGAAGCTTCACGTTGCTGGATAAAGAACATTAAATTCAAGACGTTATAGCGTTCCGACAAGAAAGTCCTATGAGTACGAAGTGTCATCCGATCCAACTACAATTTCACACTTAACCCGCAAGCGCAGCTAGGAACTTTGTTGTTTCGATGTGGACCAGCCGACTTCAGAGTTTCGCCGTACCCTGAAGTGAGAAACGCTGGTCTTTGCCATGCCGGACAACGGCACCGGCAGTCTGCCGCTGCTGCGGTACGTGATTGTGAATAACGACAAATCCTCCACCTTCAATTTAGGGCTGCTGCGGTCCCTGGTGCGCATAGCCGAAACGGCGCCCGGGTTGGTCATCGAGCGCACGTACGATTATATGGACATTCCATTCGGGGCCATAGCCCTGTATTGGCTGAAACAGTACCCGCACTTGGTGTTGTACCATTGCCAGCGCCAATATCGAGAATACGCCGGTGCGCTACATCGCCTATCCGGACTCTGCCGAGCAGCAATCGTTCGAGTCGGCGGATTCCCGGCTGCGGACAACCGGCCCGCCCATGGTGCTGTCACACCAATACCTAGCGGAGACCGGTCGCTTCCAAGCCATTGTGAAGGGTTTCGATATGGGATCGGTACGCTATTATTGCGGGCATTGTGAGGTTCCCAGTGAGCACAGTAGACGGGACGACCGTGGCGAAGCGGCAGGAGACTGTGGCAGAGGGCACCGTGTCACGCGGCGAGGCCATTCGAATAGCACAAGGCATACTTTCGCGCGCAGAACGGGAGCGATTGACTCTCGCCGAGAATGAAGCCCGACGGGGCATCCAATGGCAAGATGAGTGATCTGCGAATTTCCTTGGCGATCTGCTGCCAACCCGGCTGGCAATGCCCGGCTGGCCTTCGTCAAGGAGGGCTTTCGCCGCCTGCAGGCGCGTTCGGCCAACGACCTCAGGATCGGCCAGCGATTCACCGGCGACGCTGCCCGTGACACAGAGACCAGCAAACACCATTAGGCCACCGTCGTTCAGACCAAAATACCAGAGCTGCCTGACCTTGCCCTTGCGCTCCCACTCGTAGACCCGATCGGCGGGGAACAGGCCCCAACGCAGCATCGAGAGCCCACGCCCGCCCTCCGCCGTGCGCACCGCCGCCACGTCCTGGCCGGGCGCGACGTTGTAGCGCGGCCGCAGGTTCAGGGCCGGACCCGTCAGTTTCATGAAGTAGTGAACTTCCCGCTAGGAAACCCGTTGCGTAAAGCGTCCGCACATGGCCCGGCGAGCTTACCGATGACCTAGGTGAAACGCTAGAATCCGCGCATTCAACGAAAAAGGTGGAGATTTCACTGAATGATAGGTAGTGAAAAACCGCATCGGAGCGCACTGAGTGCGTGGAACGGTCTAGTTGAAGCCGGTGGTCTGGAACCGCAGGGCCGGGATGCGGAATTTACGGACCAGCTTCGAAAGGAGCTAAATGGTGAAACGGATTCACTGGAAGATGCTTTGGGCAGCGCATCCATGGCCGCCTTCCTCGAGGCTCTGTTCCGAACCATAGAGCCATTTCCGATGATGTTTAGGGACGTTCTTCGTTTCTTCGAGCGAGCTGGCGCCCATGAAGGTCAGAGACAGTGGCGCCTGGTGATCGAGGACGAGGTGTTGGAACTGAACCACTTCGAGGAATTCGAGCGGGAATGGTGCTCGATCGAGTGTGAATTCGATGTGCCTGCGGTCGGCGGTTCGGACGCCTTTTTGCCGAACAATGTTCGAAACGAGCTTGAAGGCGTGGAGTACCTTCTGGATTCGCAGTCGGAACTGACTGGGCAGCTTACCGGGATAGAGGATGTGGATAAGTGGTTGACCGCATACGATGCTGGTGTCTACGCGCCGCTCCCAGATAGTCTGCTACCAGAACGGCTTTCTGAAGGTCTTGATGATGCAGCGCGGATCGTGATGGCAGCATTGCATGTAGTTCGAAGCCTCGGGCATGACCGGCGCAGCTTGCGGGCATCGTATCGCGCTCATCGCAAGTCGTCGGGACGAGCGGATTGGTGCGACGGCTTGAACGTCTGGACGATCGCCCAGAACGAGACGGACTATTGGCTGCGGACAACGGTGCAATTCCTCGGAAGGTTGCTAGCGGGACCAGAATCCATGAGAGCTAGGTTCGGTGAGGAACTCGTGGAGCGATACGCTAGGCTACCGCGCCGGCGGTTGAACGCGCGAGTCGATGTTGAGGAACTCTTGAGGTTGCTGTCTTTGCCGGCTTGGCGCAAGCGGCACGAGTTGTTCGCAGTTTGGGTTGCGACCGAAATGATGGTTGCGGCCAAAGACCACGACGTGAAAATCAACCACGCGGACGGTGAGCTGCAGTTTGCGTTTCAGGAAGCCAGGATCGCGGAAATCGTGTCGGCTCGCCCGACGCTGTCGCTGTACTGCGAACGCAGAACACCGCTTGACTCGCCGGTCGGCAGGAGCCGCATAAGTAACGTGCAACCAGATTACGGACTCTGGCGCAACGGGCCGTACATAGAAGAGTGTGTGCTGGTGGTCGAGGTAAAGCACTACAAGCGGTCGGATGCCAGAAACTTCCGGGACGCGCTAGTCGACTACGCGAGAGCACATCCAAGCGCAGTCGTGATTTTGGTCAACTACGGTCCCGTAGGAATGTTGGGCAAACTGCCCTACGACTTAACACCCAGGTGCTCCACGATTGGAGATTTGAATCCGCGCAACAAGGAAGCGAAAAACAAATTCCGGGATGCGGTCCGGAAACATGTCGGCGAGCCCGTGAGGACCATGAAAAGCCTGATGATGAAGAGTCAGCTCCCGAGATCTGTGATTATCGATACCTCGGCTTCAATGGCGACTGCGCTCGAAAGTAGGTGGTTCAGCGAGTTCGCGAGTGATCTAGCATGTGGCGGACCGGAAACGGTCACGCTCGTCGACGACGGACCGAGGGCAACCGTGGCGACAGTCGATCTGCTGGATTGGATTTTTGAGAACGAGCTGGGACGGAAGACTCGGCTGGCAGTAGCGGTGACCGCGTCGGTCTCAGCGGGAGAAACGATATTGGTGGTCACCGACAGTGATGGATTGCGCGACCTAAGTATGGTCAACGCAGAACTTGAGCTATTGGACGAGGTAGAGGAAGTCGGGGCGAAGGTGGTGAGGTTGCTGGTACAACGCGCGAGGGTGTGAAAGTATGCGTCGGCATGTTGGCCACATCCTCCATGGTCGCGCGACGACATTGAGTCGACCTGCTGCGGCGCGTCACAAACGCAAACTCAAGGAGCTGAAGTGGCCAATCTAAAGAGCGAATTGCTGGCAACGTCAGATAGCGCGCTCAGGCGAAATTTGGCGGACGAATTGAGGCGAGAGGAAACCATTGAGGAAAGGCGGGACATCGTTCGTGCGCGCCACCATTCAGGTCACCCCGTCTACGTCGGGGACCCTGACAATCCCGGCAAGCTCATCCAGCTACTTCCAGACGGCCGAAAAATTTGCGGGCAAATTGTCAACCGCAAGTTTATGCCGGATTCGTAACATGCTGCCCGTCCGACAGAGCTTGCCTCCGGAGTGCAGCGCAGATGCGCGTCACGCTCCGAAGGGTGCGTATCACTAAACTTCTAGGGTTGCGAATTGAATATGTATAGGCCGATAAAGGATGATCGGCCTCGCCGATCAGGTGGCTCGATCCAGCCCGATGATGCCCGGCTAAGGCATGTCAGCCAAGACAATGGACGCAGGAGACTGAAGGAATGACCGCACTCAATATTTTTCAATGCATCAGAAACACGACACGCCGAATCGAACCATTCCACTCGCAGTTTCTCGGCGACGCCATGCGCGCCAGTTTGGCGGGAGACCGGGAGTTATTCGACGGGATCTGGGGCCTCTGTGCACCGAACGACTGGGCACCTCCTCCACAGGACGCGGACGTGTCGAACGAATCCAAGCTGGACGGGGCACAACGAATCGACATCCTGATCGAAGACAAGAAAAAGAATCGAGTGCTCGGTATTGAAGTCAAGACTTCACGCGCCTCAGCACGGGCGGGACAACTGGAAGGCTATCTTGAGGGACTGAAAAAAGGATATGCCGAGGAGAAGATCGCGATCGCGTATCTCACTCCGTTCAACCGCCTGCACGCTGCGAATATCATAGGCGAAGAAAATGCCGGTGCGCTCTCGACAGTAAAGGTATTCGATGAATTTCACGGTGACTTCAAACAGTCGCGGCACGTGAGTTGGCTTGATGTGGCAGCCATCAAGTGGGATGGCGGCTGTGTGCTCTGGCACCAGCACCAGTCTTATGTCACCGAAAAGATGGCGGATCCGGACCGCTTAAGGGGAGCGTTGTCGCGAAACCGATCATTAGACGAGTTCTTCAGCGAGGAAGCCGTGGAGGCGTTCTGGGACGAGCTGCCACCCCAGAGCGGGGACGGCCGAGCCGACAATGGTGCGACCATGGAACTTGCGCAGTTTGAAGGTCGTGAACGTGAAGTGGCGCGCAAACTGGCGCGGGCGCTGACTTACCTGATTACCGACGATGATTTTGTTGTGCGAGGTAGCAGGAAAGACCGCTTCAACGAATCATTGCGCGAACCGTTCATGGAACCGCCTTACAGCGAGTTTCATAAAGCCGTATTCGAGCTATCCGAGAACTTCGAGAATGTCTGGCTGCAAGGGAAGCGCAATTACGGACTACGGGTTGCGCACAAGGACCACTCAGGGGGCGTCAGCCTCGTGACGAGCCAGGATGTGGGTCGCCTGATTGTCGGAAAGCGGCGCTGATATGAGCGAGCGCTGGCTGCGAGGCCGTTAACGACTTCGGCCACGGTGAATGTCGGGGCCGGTTCAACTTGCTCCACCCGCCCATTCGTGGCCTGATTACGTATGTATGCACAGCGGCCCGTTGTATTTTGGGGTGCCGACTTCTGAGTTAGCTCGGAATGTCGACTGAATGCCGCAAAGACTTAAGTCCAGCTAAGCCCCCGCAATTCCTCCAAGCCGCCCGTGGTTTCGGCGGCTTCCTTCCACACCGGCGCCGGTCCAAGTTGCAATAGCGATATCGTCAAGTCGAAACGATCAGAAAACAATGCTACTTCTGTGCATGGCTCTCGATCGAACCAAACTCCCTCTTCAAACTGCATGGTGGCAATGGCATTGCCGCCAGTAGGCCCTCGAGCAGCTATAGACGCCTCAGGGATCGGCCTCGGTGGCGCATTCGCGGTTCTGAAGAAGGCTCCACTGCGCCATGCTGCTTTGCTCGACCATGCCCACAAAATGAATCCATCACGAGACACGACCAGGACCGCTCGACGTTGCGTGTAGCTGAGCCATTTGAGCGTTGCTGCGGTAAGGGATACATCGTAACGATCAGCGCATCCGCCGAGTTCATCAAGGTCCGGCATGGCAGACGGCGAAATTTGCCGTCGGAAATCGTCTAGTGGCATCAACAGAAATGAGGCGAATACATTCGCTTCCTGCTCAACCTGACGATATTGACTATCCCAACGGACCATGTCCTCGCTGGAGCACTTGAATCCTTTCGGATAATCCACCCTGTGAAGCAAGTAATGACCAAACTCGTGGCCGAGGGTGAAATTGATCCGTCCTGTCGACTCGATGTTTGTGTTGTACAGAATGCCCCAGCCCTTTCTTGGTCGTGGCGCCCGAACCAGTGCACCCTCGAACCGGTTTAGCTTTCCACCCTTAATGCGTGTGATCGGCTCGTCAGGAAAAAATTCCTTTGAAACATCCGCTGCTATCTTGGCGACGTCGACTGGGTAGCGCTCCTTTCCGAGCACCTCATTGAGAATGCGGCTGATGCGTATGGCCCATTTTTCGGGCGTGTGCACTGCTTGCATGGTTAGTCGTCATCCCACAAGTCAATCATCTTCCGCAAGCGAATTCGGTCAGCCTCATCCAGCCTCTTGTACTTCCGAAAAAATGCAACATCGGCGGAGTCTTCCTCGGTTACCGCACCCGTATCGTCCAGGAGGTATTCAATCGTGACCCCCAAGGCCGTCGAAATTCGCGTAAGCAATTCCGCCGACGGACGGGGCGGAGCCCTGTTCTCAAGCTCCCAAATGTAGCTCTTGCTCGATCCCGCACGTTCCGCCAGCTGCTCCAATGTGTAACCCCGCGTCTTGCGAAGCGTCCGGATCTTGTCCCCCATCGCGGTATTCATGTCGTCCGACCTCCATAGCATCGTCAGATGTTCAGAGTAGCGTGACAAAAGATACTTGCAAAACGGAAACGAATCCATATAATTCCCTGCACTCCGAACTTTTTATGCTTGCATTACAATATTTTTGGATTCCGATCCGGCAACAGCAGGGTTCAGTGTTCCGGAATGGATCAACTCAATATGACAACAGCAACCCAAACTCGATCGATTAACTGGCACGGGCTGTCCGGGCGCCAATATCGCTACTACATCTACGCAATCGGCACGACGTTCAATTCCGTACCTGGAAATTACATTTTCGCCCGGGAGGCGTCGCCGGGGCGACACCGTCCCATTTACATCGGCGAGACGAACGATCTCTCGGAGCGGTTTGACAATCACCACAAAATGCCTTGCATCCAACGCGAAGGGGCGACGCACATCCATGTACACGGGACCGACGGCGGCGTCGCGACACGCCGCATGGAGGAGCGTGACCTCGTGAGTAAGTGGCAACCGTCCTGCAACGGGTAAAGATGTCTGGCACAGATCAGGAGGAAAAAATGGCAGAAACACGTTCTCACTATCGAGCCAAGAGGAAGGCCGCAGGACGGTACGGAAAGACCGAAGTGCGTTTACCGGGTGGGCGTCGCCTCGACGCGCTCTCACGGGGTGGAAAGCGCGCGACCGAGGTTGAGCGCAGCGGCTCACCCAAGCGTCTCGAGGCAGCGGCCCGTCGCTTGCGAGCCAGCGGAGCACGCCAAAAGGTATTGCAAGTACCGCAGAAGGACATGCCCGCTGCCACCAGAGCAATGCGCAGGGCAGGTGCAACCGGGACCGTGAAGAATATGGGAGGCACGAAGCGGCAGCGGATACGCCGCCGGACGAAACGCTGGTAATTGAGTAAGAACGGGCGACCGGAATCATGTGCCATGGTTAACGCCAGCTCTACCGGTCGGGCTGGCACTTGCAGCAAAGACTAAAGAATTCACATGGACGAATACTTCGACGCCCCCAAAAACTGAGGCAGTTGCCTACAACTCGGGCGGCTTACAGCGACCGATCAGCGTGGATGATGAGTGAACTCAGTGCCCTTGCCTATCTTCCGTTTGAAGGCGAAAACCAATTCAAGAAGCTGTTGGACATGATGTCCAGGACAGCCAAGCTGGCCCGTCGACGGAGCAACGAATCCGAATTGGCGAGCAGATTCGAGAGTCTTGAAGACACGATCAGGCGGTACATCGACCAGCAGCTAGATGACAACGACGCCACGCCACCAGCATTGCAAATTCTGAGGGGCGCTCTTGATTCCGCCGGCTTCGAGTTGGTCGATACATTCAACACGGGCGATACGCAGGCGTTCCTTGCAAGACGTGATGCTGACCGGATTGCTGTTCTCGCATTTCGCGGAACGGAGGCAAACAGCTGGAAGGACGTCAAGACCGATCTCGATGCCCGCTTCTACAAGGGCAAGGACGGCGTCAAAGTTCATACTGGCTTCCGCGACGCATACAACCAAATCGCCAATCAAGTCAGAGCTGCGGTTGACAGACTGCCGGATGGGTACTGCCTTTATGTAACCGGCCATTCTCTGGGGGGTGCCCTAGCCGTAGTCGCAGCCAAAGAGTTGGAGCGCGACACGCTTGCCGCATGCTATACGTTTGGCAGTCCGCGGGTCGGAAACGAGGAATTCGGGGAGGAAATACGGGCTCCAATTTATCGCATCGTGAATGCTGCGGATGGCGTCCCGCGAGTGCCTCCTTCGTGGTTCTCCTACTGCATCGCCTTCGCAGTGTCCTTTGTGAGGCAGTCATGGGGAAACGCGATAGAGAGAAGCTTTTGCGGTTACATGCATCAAGGCGACATGCGGTATCTGACGGCGTGCGACAGTGACATTTCCAGACTAAAAGTCATTCCCAACCTCAGCATGCCATTCAGAGTCTGGCGTTTGGCGCGACGAATGATTACACGAGGACCATCCATCGCAGGCGGCGACCACCGCATCAATGAGTATCGTGCGAAGTTGAGGTCCTATGCGGAGAGACGCGCCGGTATGACTGGGAGTTGATCATATCTGGGCACTGCGGTGCATATAAATCGGTTCGGTTGATTCCAAGTTTGCTCGCCGCTATTGTGTCACACCAGTTTGTGAGTGGAGCAATTGGGTGGGCGCAAGGGAAGCTAGGCGATTGGCTCGCATTGGCGAGTTCTATATCCAAGAAGCAATTTTGACATTGCTGGACGGTGCGCCAGAAGGATTGAAGCTGGGAATTATTGCACAGGTCTTGGGCCTATCCGGTGCAGGATACAACGCGACCATCACCGGACAGCTTCATCGGCTTCGCGATCTTGAAAAAATCCACCAGCCTCGCGGCACGCGCACAGAATGGGTAATGACCGACCAGGAACGAGGTCGGAGAGAGATCGGATTGTAGACCGCCACCTTGCATGGAATACGCATTACGTATTTCGGCCAGATAACCTGTCTCCATATTCGACATCCATACCAATTGTTGATCCGCCCCGGAATTTCGGGTGCTACCAAATACTGAGAATCTGGAAATAGAGCTGGACCCTGCGGAGGATGTTCTCGTATCCGTGTGTCCGGCTGTCTGGATCAGCTCCTGTAGCGTAAGATTCCGCTGCCTTTCCACCTGATCAAGGTCCCAAACCCATGAGCAACGCGGAAACAATCCGAAATGGCAACCTGGGAGACAAAAGGCTGCGCCTGATCGTGGCCTGATTACGAATGCATGCTCAGCGGTCAGCTATATTTTGGGGTGCCGACTTCTGATTTAGTTCGGATAGTCGACTAAATGCCGCCACGACTTCAAATGACCAACTGGACCCAAACCACCCACGACCCCGACTGGGCCATCAGAGCCCAAGCGCTCCTGGCAGTAGAACGGCTGGCGATCTTTACCGGTGGCCGCATCCCCTGGTCCGAAATCGCCAAGGGTTTCTCACACAAGGGCCAGCAGATCCAATTTGCCAGCCGGGCACTCGGTATTTTCAAACCGCGCCAAATGTCCGCCGCCCTGAGCATCAAGACCGTACAACCGCGCGCGGGTCGGCCCTCATGGTACCGCGACCAGAGCGCTGGCTTCGACACCCAGACGGGTCTCTTGCCCTACGATCTGGTCCGGGATCGCAGCCATCCGACCAACGCCTCGTTGCGGCTCGCATACCAACGACGTGCGCCGCTGATCTACTTCCGCGCCGTGGAGCCTGCCTTCTACGAGGCGATCTGGCCAGTTTGGGTCGGGGATTTCAGAGAGGACGAAGGGCGCGTTCTCCTCGCGGCAGCGGATCCGGTGCGCGAGGTGGCGGATTCCGTCCAAGACGTTGCGCCAACGACCGAGCTGGAAGTCCGCGAGCGATCCTACTCACTACGCACGACCAAACACCGCAATCACCAAGCCTGGTTCAGCAGCCGAATCCGGTCGGTTTACGGATACCGGTGCGCGTTCAGCAACCTGCCGCTGGGAAAGCTCCTCGTAGGCGCGCACATCAAGTCGGACGAAGACGGCGGACCGGCATCCGTCCCCAACGGAATCTGCATGTCGACGCTCCACCACGCGGCATTCGATTCCTACCTGATCGGAGTGGACCCGAAACTGAGGATCCATGTTTCCCGCAACGTATTCGACGCCGACGACGGGCCTCTCCTTGCAAGCCTTCAACGGCTAGATGGGGCCACCTTGCGCGTGCCCGAGGAGCCATTGGCAAAACCGGACTCCACATTCCTGGAATGGCGCTTTGAGAGGTTCGAGGCAGCCCAGACGTGACAATGGAACGCCCTACGTCAAGCCAAGGCGTCGCCTCGGCGAAATGTTTTCGAACTAGCTCGTGGCACCTCAAGAGGTAGGCGGCGGGAAGAATGAAGAACCGGCAACCGCCAGATTCCCGAGACCGAGGGATGCGTACTGAAAGTGCATCCTACTAACTCGTGGCGAGCATGGTTTGAACCGAAGCTAACTCATTGTTGAACCTTCACAGAAATGATCGCGCGCTCCAGGGCGCCTACCAACAACTGAAAAATGACACAGGGCGCGGCAAACACGTAGGACGCTTCAGTTACTACCACACCACTCTATTGGCTCAAATGTCGGAGGTTTTCGACCACCTCGATTCTCTTCGACAAGACTGTCACGCTGAGTCCTTCGCGTTCAATGTCGTCAAGCTGGACGCAGGCAGTCGAGTCAGCTTCCTACGCTACGAGAGCTTCGACACTCCCTTCCCCTCATTGCTGGCCGCCCTGACGTGCAACCTCGACCGGCGGGACGCTCGCCGCATCAATTACACAACGCGTCGGAATCCACCCATACTGCACCGCAAGGAGCTGCTCCTACCGGAAGACGACCCCCGGGTTGCCGAAGCCACCCGCCTCACCGAGCGCCTGGAACGGCTGGGTGCATTCCGCAATCCAGCGACCATCGGAACCCGAGATGGCTGGCAGCGACAACTCCTCGCTCTCGGGCTTGATCCCTCCGGAATTCCGCCACCATGACCGAGCCCGCCGAACCGATCGCCCGGCACCGGACCGCGTTGAGGCGTACCACGTTGTCGTCACCCTTCCGGCACCTGGCCGATCTCGGCTTTCTGGATGGCCGTCGCACGGTATTCGACTACGGGTGCGGTCGCGGTGACGATTTGCGGCTGCTTTCTGGGATGAGTGTAGACGCCGACGGTTGGGACCCCGTCTATCGACCCAACACCCCAAGTCGACCATCCGACATCGTAAACCTGGGGTTCGTCCTTAATGTCGTCGAAGACCCGGTCGAGCGCCGGCAAACTCTCCAAACCGCTTGGGAACTGGCGCGAGAAGTGCTGGTAGTGAGCGTAATGCTCGGCTACAAGGCGCACCAGCAGCGCTTCTTGGCCCACGGTGACGGTGTGCGCACTCAGCGCAATACCTTCCAAAAGTACTACTCGCAGGACGAATTCCGTCGCTACGTCGAGGAAACGCTCGACACCAACGCCGTGCCGATTGCCCCAGGAGTCTGCATGGTGTTCCGCGACACCTTGAACGAACAATTGTTCTTGGCAGCACGACAACAGGTGCGGCGCGAGTGGCGGCTATTGCAGCGTGACCCGGGAGACGAACCGGTCGCAGCGGCACTCGAGCGTCATCGTCCGACGATAAATGCCTACTGGACTAGGGTTCTGGAGCTTGGCAGGCCGCCCGTGGCGGAAGAATGTCCCGAGGCTCAACCACTTGCGCGACTGGTCGGTTCCTGGCGGCGAATCCACGACTGGACGGCTCAGTTCTTCCGTCCAGACGAACTCGAAGCATCAGCGATTGCGCGCCAAGAGGATCTTCTCGTTTATTTCGCCCTCTCCCACTTCAAGCGCCGGCGCGCGTACAGCAAACTGCCCGCCCGACTGCAGCGGGATGCGCGCTTCTTCTTTGGCGGCGCAGCCAAGGCACGGGCGACTGGAAAGCGGGCGCTCTTTGCAATTGCCGACCGGCACCGCGTTCTGGATGACACTCTGTTTTGCCATCGCGAACTCGGAATCGGCAAGCTCGACGGCGTGCACAACCTGACGTTTCATTGCTCGGTCCTTGGCGAATGCCTGCCCCTCGTGCGCATCTATGTCGGTTGCGCCCTTGCGCTGTTCGGGGACTTGGGCGCAGTCGACTTGATCAAGGTCCACTTGCAGTCGAGCAAGGTATCGTTCTTGCTCTACGATAATTTCCAGGGTGGTCAACCACCGCTGCTTTCCGAACGCATCAAGGTGGACTTGGCCCGACAGCGCGTGGATTTTTTCGACTACCACGGATTTCAACCACCGCAACCTCTCGAGAGCGATGCCGCCGATTATGGCCAGCGGTGAACCAGGAAGGGCTCAGGACGAAGGCGCGCGAAACACTTCTTTCGAGTGCCACCGTACAAACTTGGCATCAGGCAGCCAATCCGCCCGTTGTGGGAATTGCAGTCCCTTACCGCGGTAGTCTCGGAGCCAGCGTAAAGCGACGCTCCGACCATGTACTTCGCTTGAAATCAGAATCCGGTAACCCCGCTCGACAGGCTGTAGGCCCCAGGCACCTCTGTCGAATGCCTTGTGGTGGAACCCGCAAAGCGCGAGACCGTTCTGAATTTCGTCCGGGCCTCCAGCTGCATGCCATTTGACGTGGGCCGCTTCCAGCCCAAGCAACTCGTCACCCAAACGTATGTCATACTCGCAAACGGCGCAGCGGTACTCGTACGCCCGAAGCACCTCACGGCGAAAGTTTGGGTCTCGAGATCGTGAGGGAGCGTCTTTAACGGCTCCAACCTCCCGATGTACCCCAGAGTCGTCCAGCCCCACGGCGGCCCGGATATCGCCATGCATGGATTGAGGGAAGTGAGCATCGAGCAATTGACTTGCCGCTTCCTGCGTCAGCTGATGATCACGCAAGAGCATCTCGTAATCGGCCTCCGTTAGGCCGCCATGAATGTCATGCTCTATCAAGGAAGACTTATGCAGGTCGCCACTTCCTGTTCTAGACACCGCCTCTACGCCCGGGATATCCCAGAGTTCGTCGTTTGGTAATCGTCCGAAAGGGAATTCCGGATGAAACGACTTCGCGGGTGGTCCGAACCGTCGCAGCAGAGAAATCAACTGGGTTTCGACTTCGCCATACGGGATAAGCCGCTCATTGCCCTGTTGCACCCTTCCGAGGGCGTAAAGCATCAGTAAAGGCTTGTGCGGAGCGCGTCGTCCTCCAGATTGCCAAACGTTGATGCGCGAAAGGCGGTAGAGGAAGTCATCATCATTCATGTGACAGTTTATACAGCTTCGACAACATTTCCGTCACTGTTCATCTTGGACCAACTGCTGTAGCGATTGAACACAAGCCTTCTTCCGGTCGAAGGAACTCACCCTAAATGCACTTTACAAGAGATTAGAACCGCGGCCGACCTTTATGGCAAGGCAGTTCCGGTGTCGGTAAAACTATAGAGTTTTCTTGTGTATGAGCCATACCATGATTTTTTCGCTTGGAGGAACGTATTGCAAAGAAGCGCGACGACGGCACGTCCCGCAAGACGGTCGACACCGGCAGCGAGCGGATCGTGCTGTACATTCCCCGGGACCGCCGGGGTCGGTTCGACCCGGTGCTGATCGGCAAGTACCAGCGGCGCTTCCCCGGGTTTGACGAGAAGATCATCGCCATGTACGCCCGCGGGATGAGCACCCGGGACATCCAGGCGCACATCGAGGAGCTGTACGGCATCGGGGTGTCCGCAGCCCTGGTCTCGGCGATCACCGATGCGGTGCTCGAGGAAGTCAAGGCCTGGCAGAACCGCCCGCTGGAGCCGGTCTACGCGATCGTGTACTTCGACGCGCTGCGGGTGAAGATCCGCGACGAGGGCCTGGTGCGCAACAAGGCGGTGTATCTGGCGATCGGGATCACCTGTAACGGCTACAAGGAGGTGCTGGGGCTGTGGATCGAGCAGACCGAGGGGGCGAAGTTCTGGCTGCGGGTGATGAACGAGCTCAAGGCCCGCGGCACCGGGGACCTGCTGGTCGCGGTGGTCGACGGGCTGAAGGGGTTTCCCGAGGCGATCACGACGGTGTATCCGGAATGCATCGTGCATCTGATCCGCTACTCGCTGCAGTTCGCCTCCTGGAAGGAACGCAAACCGCTGGCCAAGGCGCTGAAGGTGATTTACGCCGCGGCCTCGGCCGAGGCCGCGGCGGCGGAACTGGATCGGTTCGAGGCCGGCCCCTACGGGGAACGCTTCGCCGCGGTGGTGCAAAGTTGGCGCCGGCGCTGGGAGGAGGTGATCCCGCAGGGCAACTATTGCTGATGCCCGTCATCCCCAACAACTTGACCACTCCTCCACCGAATGGTTAGAGTGCCTTGGTTGTACGCATCGCGAATTTCCTTCACAAGCGCCTTTTTCACCGTCCGTCACAGCCGAAGAAACTCCAATAGATATCTGCCCTTACGCAACTTTGGCGTTTACAAATTCACCGACACGGCCCACCTGTCCCAACACTGCGGCTCACGCCCTTGCCATCAATGCCCCGCTCCGCCGCGCGTTTCCCCTACTCAGCCCCGCACTGCGTCGCACCATCGACGAATGGGGTCATCTTCCGCAGCGTATCGAGCTCAGATCACTTCTCAGCCAGCTCGGCAAGTGCCATAGTGCGCTTGCTGGCAATCATCGTGGCATCCTCAGTTTTCCTTGATCTGGAAAATCCCATCTACCATGACTGATCGTGGCTACATCCTTGGCCTTTATCCCTTAGTGCAACACCTCCGGAAACAAGATACTTTTAGGAGACTATTCACATCACGATTCAAATCATGAACACGCTAACTTGGAGCCCAACAATTAGTTGCATTAGCCAGACCATTGCTAACAAGGGACAACTGCGTTTGATTGTATCTCCCTACATCAAGCTCAACGCCTTACGCGCAATACTTCGCGAGTGTAAGGACACGTCACAACTACAGGTAGTTGTGCGCTGGCAATCTTCCGATCTACTTAACGGAGTAACTGATGCGGACATTTATCCGTACCTGCGAGACAAACGAATCCCGCTATTCCGCCACACCTCAATTCACCTAAAGCTTTTTATCTTTAACCGTTCCACAGCGTTCCATACAAGTGGAAATGTTACGAGTAAAGGACTAGGACTACTTCCACAAAGCAATTTGGAAATCGGCTGCCTTGTCACACTAACTACAACCGATTGGAACAAGCTATTTGCTCTTCTTTCGCAGAGTGAGCAAATGGATGATCAAATGTACGAACAGTCAAAACAATACATTCTAGACAATCAGAAACACCGACAATCTCTACCCTCGTTGACGTTGAGCCCAAGCAAGCTGAAGGAATTTACCACACATTCTTTACCTGCCAGCGAAAACCCTATGCTACTATACGAGTTTTATTCCTCCGAGCTGCACACAGCTGGTGAATGGTTGGACCAATCGCCCGAATTCGTCCACGACCTTTTCTTATACTCCATTCCTACCGGGCTAACCCAGAAACAATTCTTCTTGACATTGGAACAAAACTTCAAAAGCAACGCCTTTACCAGATCGCTAGTAGTGTTCTTGCAACGTCGACACTCCGCATCGTTTGGCACCATTACCAGTTGGCTCGCAAACACATGTGCCGACTCACCCAGACCGTTTCGCCGTGATCTAAAGACAACTACACGACACTTATATAACTGGCTGGCATTTTTCTACAATGAAATTTCTTGGAATAAACCAAATTACTCGATGGTGATATACTGGAATAACTGATACCCTCTACACACCCTAGTTGAACCCAGAAACTCGTATATTCTAGTTTTTAATTCCCAGATGTTGCTGCGCGATTGGTACAAACTTCCCATCCACAAGCCGTTTTAGGGCCATTATCGCTACCGCTTCTCCGTCGGTCTCCCTGAAGGCGCTAACTGGTAGCCGGTCCAAATTCTTTCGTACTTTTATGAGGGTATCCAAAAAATTGGAATCTTTCTCCCTGGCCCGTATGTCAGACAGCACGTCATCCAACTCTCTGATACCAACGCGAACAAGCTCCATTTCTCCTTCGTTGCCTTTTGAAAAGATCCTATTGACCTTTCGAAAATCCGCAGGATTTCTAACGATACGGTTTTCATCAACAAAAAAATCATTGATTTTTTCTAGTCCGTCATCAAAAGTTCTTAGCAGACTACCATTAAATCCAAAGTATTCTGACGCCATTTTTCGCGATTTAACTAAGAGTTCTAGCAATGAAAAATGTTCAGCCTTAATGTCAAAACCCGCCTCCGCAAGTTCCTGATATAGAGCAAAGACCCCCATTGCGAGCTTAAGCTGCGGCTTTTGCATCCCAATGACCTGTGAAGTTCTCGTCAAAACACGATCACTAATCATTGTCATTGATCCTCCGATAAGCTTACGATGTTGGAGCATGTAATTCTTGTATATCGCAGAAGCCCGTGCAACCGGTGACCATTGTCGTGGACCAGCCAAATGGCGCATTGAAATTATCTTTTGTATCTCCTCCTCTTCATCCTCACCTTCAACTAGTCTTAACTCCTTTACAGCCAAGTTCCTAAGAGAGTTTTTAACTACTTTATCCACACCCTCTCGCGCCAATAGCGTCTTTATTGCCGCCGTCCGTCTATTACCCTCCAACACAACGTATTTGTCAGTACCATTGAGTGGCTTGACCAACAATGTATCAAGATTGACAAAGCCTTGTGATTCAATTGAATAGATCAATTCGTCAAGCCCGTGCTTTGACCTACTTAATTCCTCCAACAGCCTCCTCTGAGTCTCGTTTGATTGAATGGCATCCGCGTCCACTTCGAGCCTTTTGATTGGTCGATCAAACAATCTAGCGTTGTTTGGATCTAACATTAACTGAGATGGTCGCACAAGAATTTCCACTAAACTAGCCACTATAGTCACCTACGGGTTTCCTTCGATAACATTTGAACGCAATTAAGGCGTCATTGTTGCTGGTATTTTCAACCACCAATCTTCATCGATATACAATGCATTAGACGGAAAATGACAAGCACTGGTACGAAACACCCAGCATATGGTATTGGAGTGCGATTTACTCAGTATCCATAATCGCGCGAAATCGCCGAAGCAGCAGAACAATCTCATCTCTCAGCCGGAGCGCTTCCCCGCCTCCAACAAATTTTTCTTGTGTAAGGGCCTGATTTGACGCTTGCTTGTCCAGCAACTTCTGCAAGGACTGCACCCACATCAGCCGTTTCTTAAACGCTCTCAAATCACTATGTGCATCGTCCAGCGTGTGTTCTTTCTCGCATACCGCCTCAAATAGACCAGAAGCGTAATCCTTTACTGCGCCCTCCGCGTGGTGGATAGCATCTTTCTTGATTGAACCCAATTTCCTGAATTGCTTTGGATCCCTGATAATCTTCTGAAAACCAATTTGGTCCCGATCTTCAAACTCACATACTTTGTTCATTGCATCCATTGAGGCGTCAGTCAATTTGTAACTGACATTATCAATATCGAAGAATTTCTTGCCCTCGCCTGTTAAATTTGAATTTTCTACTCCGGCTAGTATGAGTGAAAAGTGGCTAGGGGCTACCGGGTAATGGCTCGCCAGTTGTTCATAGCACACATATCCCTTAAGAAGCTTGCGTACCTCCGACGGTGCCTTCGCTATAATTTTCGCCACCCTATTTGCGTACTTTGCATCAAATCTAAAGGGCGGAGGCACAAGTTTCACATACTCATCGTAAATGTTTTTTGCGCGCGGTAGCAATTCCCAATTCAAGCGAGATCCATAATGCCGAAGTCCGAGTACGCGGTTAATGTCCGATTGGATCTCAGCTTCGGATAGACCATCGGTCAAGAGTACCATAACTTCAATTTCACGAAGGCTTTCTAAAATCTCCTCGTCTTCAATTCGCTTTTGGGTTCCAGGGAGCGCCTGTTCATGCTCTGCCAATACCGCCTTTATGGATGCAACTCGTCGATTGCCCTCTAGGACAACAAAAGAGTCTGTTTTTGGGATTTCTCTGACAATTATATTTTGAATCCCAACGAAACCGATTTGTTTCATTGAATCCTTCAATTCCTTAATTGAAAAGAATTCCCGATCCACAATATTTTCTCTATCGCCCAAAAGCTGGTCAGTGCCATCTTGAGAGCTGGCTCTTGTTTGACCAAAATTCTTAAAAAAGAGGCGTTCTATTTGGGGTTGCGTCTCCTTTGTGCGCGACAAAGGAACACGTTCACTGGATTGGAAATTTCTCGCAAGGCGGGGATTATTGGGATCCAGTAGCAATCTGTCAGGCGTGACTCGGTATCGCTTAAGCATTTCTCTCTTCCCCCTCGTCGCTCTTTAGCGTATCTACTACCAGCTCCAGACCACCTATCACCTTTCTCGCTCTGCGCTGAAGAAATCGTCTTCCATTCGTACGTCGCTCAATACTCCTTTTACCTGTTGTAGCCACCTCTTCCAAGTTATTCGAGTTATTTCCGCCCGACGCCGAGCGTAAACGTCCTCAGGCAATCGGTACTCTTCTTCAACCTCCTTTAGCATCGCGATGCGTTTATTGGCATCGGGATCCTCCAAGATGTTATTCAGGTGACGCCACTGGGATGGGTTTTTCATCGGTGGCGATACCAGCTTATTATCTTCGCCTCTCAGTTTGTTGCCGTGATCGTCTACTCGATAACGAAAGTGAGTCCCATCAAAATTACACAGATTGATCATCCGATCTATAGCCTCATCTTGGAGGCGAAATGTATCCGGGTCCTTTGATATATACTTTCGTACTCCTTTACGAGGCTTTACTACAGCCTCTTCTACGAGGGAATAATAACTTCCAATAATTCCTCCATCCTGCTTGCTCGCCAATCTTTTGTCATCTGCTAGCTGATCCATGGCCCGATAGACCATTATGCGTTCCTTTACTTCCTTTTCCCTAATGCTCAATAATGCCGCTACTTCCTCGCCGAAGCGCTTCTCATATCTAAAGTCGTGGTGCGTTTGACCTGAGAGTTCCACGTATCTTTCAAATATCCCTTTAGCTCTCGCAAATGGTGACCAATCCTTATGCGATCCATGATGACAGGTTCCTAGCAGATATGAAATCTTTTCCTGTATTTTTTCTTCTGGAAGATCATCTACAATTTCCAAGACATCAAAGGACTCAATTGATCGTCCTACATCTTCAGGAAGTTGTGCCTTCTCATTCCGGAGTTCTCTTATTGCGACAACCCTTCTATTTCCTTCCAAGACAAGAAAGTACTTGCTATCGGGCAACGCTCTAACAAATATGTACCCACCCGCCTCCGGAATGTAGCCATTTCTCCTGATAGACTTGAACAATTCCCCTATCCGAAAGCGATCTTCCCTTTCCCGGAGCCTCAAACGTGTTTCCTCTTGAACACCGGGGTCTGGGATGCTGCGTGTGGGGACCCGCTCCGTTCGCTTCGAAAATAGTCTCGGGTTATTTGGATCCAATAGCAAGACAGTTGAAGAAATCGTTCTCTTCTTTAGCTTTGGCGCTAATGACATATTTCTACTCCAATTCCATTTGGTACTTTGCACCTTCGCGAACAATTTGCACAAGTGAATCGCGGTATACTAAATCAATCGGAAGTATGGAACCATCCAACTGGTCACGCACCGCGTTCCTGTGATCCATATGTCCCTGTGTTTTTCGTATCTTTTCCAGGCCGGAAACTATCTTGACAAGCTGTTCGAACTCTCCCTCTGTCAAAATTTGTCCCACATAACTGGCCAATGGAAGTGGAAACTTCACCAAGCGTGCGCCAGACCGATAGTTTCTGTCTAGCAACTGTTCTTTGATTTGCTTCTCATTTACCATTCCTTCAATAAATCCTAGTAGTTCTGGACTAAGCTCTTCTTGACGGTATCTAAATGCGACAAAACATATCCAATAGTCCTGCCGTCTTGATTTGGACATCCTTCCGTCCCGCTGCGCTAATGCTTGTTCCATGGCATCCATTATCAGATGCTGTGTCTTAACATCCCGCAGACCTGGCACGTCTTTACAACGTGCCATATTCATAGCCTCCTCTGGATTTGCTCCTATTCTTACGAACGTCTCCATGTTTCTCGACAGAAAATTAAACCAGTTTGAAACGGCTCTCCTGTTTTGGCTATCGATCAATATAGCAACATGCTTGTCTGACGTGCTTGTGGCGTAGTATCGAAATAGTAACAAGCTATACCGGTTGTCCTTATTCCACTCCGGTCTGCGCCGATAATGTTCGTCAACCGAATAAGTTTCGTAAAAACTATCCAAAGCAGAATAAAACTCTGTAGCGGATCCAATAAACTCGTCCCTTACACGTGGTTCAAGGGCATCGGATACTTCTGAAAATAGCCACCGATTATCTATGCGATAACGTATATTGGGTAACTCGTCTACGATTTCAATGATATAAGCCCTTTTGGAAGGATTATCTGGATCCACCCTCACGCCTCGACCTACTGCTTGCATGTATACTAGCTTCGACCTAGAAGGTCGGGCCATTACTATTGTGTTTACGCGTGGATCGTCGTAGCCTTCTGACAATACGTCGAAGTTTACGATAATGGACCGACGATAGGACTTTATCCTTTCAATGAACTCCTCTCTCTTCTCATCGTTGCCGCTCCACCCTTCACCGACGATATAATCTACTGACTCGTAGAGTGTCGCGAGCGACGATCTCCTTATGGCATTAAAGAGATCCTTGGTGTGGCGTACCGATCCTGCGTATACGATAATTTTGGAATACTCATCGGTGTGCTCGAGAATGTGCTGAACGATGTGCTGATTTCTTTCTTCTGTTGATAGCGTGTCCAAACCAAGAAAGGCTGCGCCGGACACAGTAATTCCTTCGAAGCGCCCTCCAGTGAGCTGGCGGACCTCGGGTGAAAGAATAATTTGTTTTTCGATCAGATCTGGAAACCCGATCGAATATGATTCGCGATCAAATTCTAGCGGTTGACCATCATGCCGTGATGGAGTAGCGGTCAAGCCCAATATTCCGAGGTTCGGATATTCAAATAGTGGACCATACATTACGTTCGTGGTTGCGGCGTGATGCGCCTCGTCGATAATCAGCAGTTTCGTGTTGCTGTTGCCGGCGATATGTTTGATAGCGCCTGCTATCATCATAACCTGTACATTTTTCTTATAGGATCGTTCGGGATGTTCGGATTCATATCTATTGAGAGTGTCATTGGCCTGCTCTACTAGCTCTTGTCTATGGGCAACCCACAATACCTGCTCATTCTCTGAATCCATTACTCCGCCAGAAAATAACGCGTTTATTGCCTTTACTGCCGCAAAAGTCTTGCCTCCACCTGTCGGAATTACCAACAGAAATCTCCCGTTTGATTTCTTAGAAAAGTCAGAGACTATGCTCGCAACTGCCTCTGACTGAAACTCATCGTATCGTGCTTTTATGTCAATCAATTTGACGTGTGTTTCTTTCACTTAAGTCACCAGACTCTTGCTAATCCAACAGTGCAATGCAAATGTGGCTGCCGAGTCAATCCACAATGACCAATAGCACCGCGTGAAATAGGACCATTTGTCTACAGCATCCAGTTGCCCTGCAACCGCTGGGGTCCCTTAGGGCTTGGATCTGCCTATATGGTAGTTTGTCTCTTGTGTGGAGAATTCTTGCGACTCCCTAACACGCCAATACTCTCGATCCCTTGTCCAAAAGAGCTATGTTGCCAGCACAATTCCAAGTTCAGGGCGTATTAGACAGGTGTGCGGCGACTCCAGTCAAGAAGAGGTATTCTGAACCATTTGATGGCGTATCGACTGGGCTTGCCCCGCTTCCGTGGACGGTTCAGGGCTTGGGACCTAAGCAGCTCTTGATAGCATCTTCCTCTCGTAATTGATGGGTGACAAGTAGCCGAGTGCGGAATGGCGCCGATGGGGGTTGTACCAGCCTTCCAGCCAGGCGAAGATCGCCATGCGGGCCTCGGCCCGGCTCTTGAAGCGTCGCCGGTCAATGACTTCCCGCTCCAGTGTTGCAAAGAAGCTCTCGGCCATCGCGTTATCGTAGGCGTCTCCGGTGGATCCCATGGAAGGCACGACGCCGGCCTCGCGGCAACGTTTGCCAAACGCATAGCTAGTGTACTGGCAGCCACGATCCGAATGATGGATGACCGACTCCGGGCGGTGTGTGTGAGCGCCATCTCCAGCGCATCGAGCACGAGCGACGTTCTGAAGTGATGAGCCATGGCTCAGCCGACGATGCGCCTGGACCACACATCCAGCACGATGGCGAGATACAAGAAGCCCGCCCAGGTCGGCACATAGGTGATGTCGGCGACCCAGAGTCCATCCGGATCTTCGGCGCTGAAGCGCCTGTCGGCCATTGTCGAGCGCGCGCTCCGGCGGCGGACGCTTCAGCCACGCATAGAATCCGCTGGCGGAGACCCCCAGCAGCCGGCTCATCACCCGAACCGGATAGGTGGCCTGGTGCGCTTTCATGAACCCGAAGATCGCTTCGAATTCACCGCGGTCTCCTGTGCGAACCAGGCCGCGGCTTTTGCCAGGATCTCCCGCTCCAGCCTCAGCTGCCGGTTGGCCTTGCGCAAGCGGCGAAGCTCCTGGCGCTCAGCACTCGTCAGCCCATCCTGGCGCTTGCCCTCGTCGCGATCGGCTTGCGCCACCCAGTTACTGATTGACTGGGCCGTGGGCTCGAACTCCCGCGACAGCTCCTCCGGCGTACGCCCGGCTCGAACCAGCGCGACCATTTGCTCGCGAAACTCATGAGGGTAAGGTTTTCTCGTCTTTGGCATCGTGGACTCCCTTCATCGTAAGGTTCAGGTGCCCACGAAAGCGGGTCAAGCCCATTCCGATCTTTCTTGGGTCGTCAAAAAGACCCCACCGCTCTTCTTGCGCCGTAAGTCGACTGAACTTGCTACGAAGCGGATACGTTTCGTCTACAAGCGTTTCTCGCTAATATTGGCCTTTCTGACGAGATTTGCAACTCCCTTTATTTGGCGGTCTGACGCCAGGTAGCTGAGCCCTCTGTGCACGTGAAGGCGAAATTGTTCGTTCAATGTACTGTCATTCAACGTTAAACCGTCCCTCTTGCATCGCACCTTGAGTAATGCAAAGTAGACTTCGTGCAGACGCCCCCCAAAAACCCGCCAAGTCATTTCTACACCAGGCTCACCTGGAAATGATTTGGGCGGAGGCACGGTTGGTTCGGCAATAGAAGCACAAAACGCCCAACGGCACAGGATATTCCAGTTTTCTATGCCCGTATACCGCTTTAGACGGCTCAGTTGTGATTTCCCCCGCGAATTAATCCTGACCGTAACTATGCTCACTATGCGGCTCCTTCAAAAAAATAGCCGTCTATAATGGCACTGCCTCCTGTGGCAGAGTCGTACTCAATTCTATAGCTTCTGTTCAGTTTCGATCCTAGTGACTCCAACGCCTTGGGATCGATCTCTTTGTCAGTTGAAAGCACAATCACTTGGTGGCTTGCCTCAGGGAAATAGCGCTCGACCAAATTGTGTCGATGTATCGAATCCAGCCGACCAAGTGGGGTGTCTATGACTGTAGGTGCAGGACGTCCGGATGCTCTTCCGAGCGCCCACAGCAGCGCTAGAGCAAATAGCTGGCGTTCTCCAGCGGAAAGTTGCTCAGGCGCAAGAGATTGACGTGACTCGTCGAGAAGACTAATGGAAAACGTAATCGGATCAATGCTAACCTCGACAATCAGAGGATCCTTGCGCATTAGCTTGGAGAGGGAGTCCAATATGAGCTGTTCTAGTTGGGCAAGATGATGCTGTACAACCTTTTTCCGAAATATACCAAGTGTCTCCCTTACCCTTGACGAATGCACAAGAACACGATCCACGTCGTCATGCTCCAAAATTTCCCGAACGCTTCCTTCCAGCAGTGTTGCAAGCACCGACCGGCTCGCTGCAAGCTCTCGCTCTCCTACTTCGATGTCCCTATCTACGGCACTGAGCCTTTCCACTAGCTCCGCATAAGCCGCCTCCGCTGCATCAACGACAATCGCTAGTTCCCGCACTGTCTCCGCAGCAGGTACCGAAGCTAGTTGCCGATCAACAACATCCAATTCCGATCGAGCAATCTCAAACGCACTCAACAAATCTAGAGCTTCCTGCTTTGAGGCCGTTATCCCTCGATCCATAAGTTGCTCTAGCTCTACTCGCCCTTCACTTGTTAGGTTGATGTACCGACTGGCTGCGGCGCTTTTCTCATAGGACTGCCGTTCAGATTGGAGAAAAGTCTTCACTTGCCCCATAGTATTCGGACCTACCTTCGCCTCATTTAACAATCCCACAAGTGCTTTGTCCCTCCCGTCCATCACCGACAATACTGCGTCAGCGCGTTCTCCTTGTTTTTCTTTTTGATCTTGTCGAGCCACATCTTCTAGCACATCTCCAACAAGTGCCAGCGGGAGAACATCGGCAGCAACTTTTCTGAGTTGCTTTTCTAACTCGGCAACCTGCCCAGCCGTACCACCACGACGCTCTCTTAGCTCTTCACGTCGATTGTATACGTCTCCGCCCTGTACAGAAAAATGTTGCCGTGCTTCTTCAACGCGCTTCCGGGCCTGCGCAACTTCAGTGTTGATACCAGCCCTGACCTTTCGAAGGGCAGTAAGCTTAACGTCAGCTTCCCGGACCCTTTTGTTCTCCTCCTCAATCTTTACCCGCTTCCGTCCATCTACTCGTGAGGATTTTTTCCGGCGCTCCAATACCTCCAAATCTCCGTCTAACCGCTCCACAATATCCAATCCAAGAAGCGCATGAATGGCCGAGGAAAGAATCTTGCAAGATGTCTTTGGATCAGCAAACTCCTCTATTTTCTCACCGTCAAAAAAGAATAGCGGCGCAACTCGAGACGGAAATATTTCTTCGAGATATTCCAACCATTGGTCGGTGAGAGCTCCGTCCTTTTGACCGTTTTTTAATACAAAGAAACGCTCGCGCAACGACGTCCCTTTTGCACGCCAGGACCGATGCAATCGATAGGTTGATTGCTCCGCTCCAGATGTTTGACGAAATGAAATCTCTATTGCGGCTCCGTCAGCTGGATTCACAGACCTATTAATGGATCGCCGCAAGAATTCATTGTAGCTCAATCCGTTCCTTCCGGAACAACGAGCCATTTTGCCAAAAAAACCTAAATGTAAAGCATCGACAAACGTAGATTTTCCATTGCCGTTTAATCCCCCGATAAGCACGATAGGCCGATCAGCAGTGACCGATAGATCAATTCTTTGCCGCCCGCGATAGACTCCAAAGTTATGCAAGACTAGTTCATCAAGAATCATGAACTTGCGTCCCAAATTGTTCTGCTATTGCGTTTTCGTTGTTAAGACGGTCAACAAGATCGGACGCGGCATCGGCAAAGTCTAGTTCTTCCTGGCGAAGGTTAGCCAGCAGCAGATCGTAGTTCTGTCGCCGAGCAGCACGACTCGATGCGTCTTCATAATTTTCGTAGAACCCACGACGAAAAGCCTGTTCTAGACGATCAAACAAGTTGGATCGCCTTGCCATGGTCCGATAGCTTTGTTCAACTGAAAGCAATTCTCGAACAAGTTCAAAGTGAAGTTGATCATCCGAGCAGATAGACTTTAGAATTTGCATCTCCTGGGCACCGAACGGTTGAATATCGTCAAATGATTCTGCCGGGAAAGGAGTACCTATTTCTTCCTCGTAAATTTCAGGTAACCGATCTTCAATTTCATGTTTCTCCAATATCCATATCTTTCGAATTTCGTGAAGCTCAGGCAAACTGATGAGTTCTATTTCTTGAACCGAACTCGGTGTGCTGGGGTTTTCACGGACCATCGTTTGTGCCTGCAGCAACTTGCGCAACCACAGCTCTCTTGAGGCTTGTGTATATGGTCCTGGTATGAACTTTTTCTTGTCTCGGAAGAGCTGAACATGCCCGTTCATTCGGCGAAAGTCGCGCTTGTCGTGATCATGTTCATCTAATTCATTACGCAATAGCAGCAATGGTTCCATCCACTCCTTCTCGCTGTCGTTCTGGATCATCGCTGTCATTGACTTGTCTTTGTCCACTAGCGTGCACACCCAGCAACCAAAGCGGCTATCTCCGCAACTGGGTGTTGAAGTATCAATGACTAGCGGGCACTCTCCATCAGGCGATGCCCCTTGGTACATGGTCAACAGGTCTTTGTTATTGTGACCCCAGCGGTTCCCGATTTGCATCAGAAAAATCCAAACATCGTCATTTGACCAGTCTTGGATGGGGCTATATATGTACGCATTGGGTAGGCTGGGATGCGGACTAAGCTGTTCACGTAAACGTCGTGCTTCCGCTCGCTTCATGCGAGCTGCACGAACCGAGCTTTCGGCTCTACGAGTGCCAAGCACGACAATAGCCTCTCCGTTTTGTTTGACAACACGACGTATAAACGCGTCGGCTGGCCTGATCTTCATGCGTTCTGTACACCAACGAAACTTCGGTCGCGGGGCGGGATACCCGCGACCAATTAGGTTCACCCAGAAAGAATCTCTTACCTCCGGCGTGAGCTTGTTCGGATAGATTGGCAACCCCATTGCATTGGCGGAGTCCCCCATGACTGCAAGTGAACCATCTACCCAAGCAGCCACAATCGGGTTCTCCACAAGCGTGTCCGTGGTTATGACATAAACGGGCTTGCTACGGAATTCAGGAGAGAGCCGCTCGAGCGCTAGCCACACTAGCTGCAGCGTAGCTGTGGAGTCTTTTCCACCACTGTAGCCGACCACCCAAGGAATTTGGTCAGCTCGGTAAATGGTTTGGATCTCTTTAATGACAGTATCAATGGCCCGTTTGAACCCAAATTCTGCGAACGCCGATACCGGCGCATGAGCATTACCCTTTGCCATTTTCGCCTCTCACGAATTGATCCTCCGCTCTTTGTTCATCCGGCGACAGGGGAAGATTAATGTGTTGCTTAATAAGATTGACGGTTAGCGTGATGTTGTTTCGCGCTTTCGACAACCGTCCCGCTACCATCGCTCGCCCTTCCCACACACGCGTGTTTCCTCTGGACCAGTCAATGCCCTTCAATCCCGACAATCGTGACTTCCAATCCTCTGGACACTCAACCAACAGCGAATTGCCGACTTGGCCTAACGCTTGTAAAACAACACCGTGAGTGTGGATAAAGTCTTCCCGGATCTCACCGGCGGTGACTCTGCCTGCTTGCACCCTTCCCCATTCGGGAAGATGCTTGGCTACAGCTTCCCAATATGAAACTGCCATTTCAACCTTCATTTCTATGCTAGGCGTATCGAAATTAGCGAGGAGTGCCTTCGTGGAACCATAAACCGCGCTAAATGTGAAGAGCCGCCTCGACCGCGCTGAGAGCGTGCTCCGCTCCATTTCGACGGTACCCCGAAAAATTGGGGCTCTTGCCACGACACGTCGCGCGATCTCTGCGCGTTCATCACGGTGATCATACAAAGCGCCAAGGGATTGCGAAGGGCGAATCGCGTATCGGTTTAGGTCAGCAAACATCTGCTGACAGTGCTTCAGGCCAATATCGATAAAAAACACTACCGCGATGGTCTCGTCCGCCAATTCCGGGCGCTCTCGTAAGGCCACTTCAATTGACGCTCTGCGATGCTGTCCATCATTGATGATGAATCTTCCGCTCATCGGGATGTGTAGGAGGCCAATTTGCGACGCCTTGTCGTTTTCGTCAATGCTCTCAAAATAAACATCCGCATCTAACGACGCCGTAAGTGCAGAAAACACGTAATCCTTAGGGTTTTCAGTCATATAGCGCGCAATTTCGGGCACTCTGGCTTTATTGAGAAGCCTTTGGGCACGAAGCTCTGGGACAAGCTCTTGCTCGTTGAATAGAAACAGTTTGGGAATAAGGCGTAGCGGGCACATCGAGACAAAGTACTCTCTTCCCGCTTGAATACCCTTTATTGCGGGAAATACATATTCGAAAGATGCTGAAACCATGGGATATTGCTCTAGACCTGGTGGCTGACCCTCAGATATTTTGATTGCGATGCGTGTATGGTATTTATTCTACTATTGTTTGTCTTATTTTGATACAAACATTATAGTTTAGATGACAAACATCAGATTATTTGCAAACATTTACCTTCGCCTAGAACATTTATAACTTATTGAATTCATTAGTAACATACGCGTTTCCTTCGATACACACGCCGTCGGGTATCGACTTGGCACCGGTTTGAGCTAGGAGCAAGAGACTTGTCCATCTATCTTGATTGCAACGCGACGACGCCAATTGAGCCTCGTGTGCGCGAACAGATGCTTCACTATTTCGATGTGGAGTATGGAAATGCCGGCAGCCGCACACATGCGTTTGGTCAACGTGCTAAGGGGGGCGCACAGACGGCGCGAGAACAAGTCGCAGCAGTCGTCAATTGCGAACCACAAGAAGTGATCTTCACGTCGGGCGCGACTGAGAGCAACAACATCGCAATCCTAGGGCTTGCTGCAAAGGGCGAGGCCACTGGCTATCGCCACGTCATCAGCTCACAGATCGAACACAAGGCCGTACTAGAACCCATCGAGGTCTTGAGATCCCGTGGCTTCGAAGTAACGTTGGTTGCACCAGAACCTTGCGGCTGGATCAAACCAGAGAGAATCCTGGAACGTCTGCGTAGCGACACTCTATTAGTTTCCATCATGCACGCGAACAATGAAACTGGCGTGATTCAGCCAATTGACGAAATTGCTGCGGTTCTCCACAACCACTCAGCATACTTTCACGTTGATGCGGCTCAGGGTTTTGGTAAGGAAATCAACAGTCTATGCTCGAAGAGGATTGATTTAATTAGCGTGAGCGGCCACAAAATCTACGGCCCAAAAGGTGTCGGTGCCCTGATCGCGAGGTCTCGTGGATATCGTCGACCCCCGCTTTCCCCCCTAATGCATGGTGGCGGCCAAGAACGTGGTCTCCGCCCAGGAACATTACCTGTGCCCCTTGTTGTCGGCCTTGGTGCGGCGGCAGAGTTGGCGCTGACTGACCATGACCGTCGAGCAACGGCCTGTGCAAGAATAAAGGAAGAAGCCCAAGCAGCCCTTGGCGTCCTAAAGCCGCGTTTCAACGGCGACCAGCAGAGATGCCTGCCACACGTCTTAAATGTCTCGCTTCCACCAGCCGACTCAGAAGCTGTCATGATCGCGCTCCGGGGAATCGCAGATATCTCCAATGGATCAGCATGTACATCTGAAGCTTACACACCAAGCCACGTCCTTAAGGCAATGCAGCTGGACGATGATCGAATAAAGTCCGCTCTTCGGTTTTCATGGTGTCATATGTCCAAAGACATTCCTTGGTCCAAAATCTCCAGGAAAATCAAAACGCTACTGATAACGGACATTGAGTAATAGCAACCGATGACCATTCCATGAGCGACTTGCCACATTGCTATCGGGCCAGGATTAACGCCAGCAATAGTCAATTCGGTCAGTTGAACAAAGAAATGATTGGACGGCACCCAAACCCGTTTCCGAACTGACGAACCCGGACGGGCACATCTGCAACTTCGCCCGGACTCCATTCCTGCGCCAAACAATGAAGGCCACCAATTCAGCCTCAATCTCCCGTAGCGCGTCGGATCGTCAGCAGCCGGGCGCCTTCCCTGCGCAGCCGCAGCCGCCCGCCTACACCGGCTTGCGCGCGTGTACCAGGAAGCTCGGTGTGAAGATGCCGAGTTCGCCCGCTTCGACGAGTGCATCCGCGGCAACGTTGAGAAATCGGGCGGCCTCCGATGTCCCGGCGGGCGCCATGCGCAGCCGTTCCAGTACTCCGGTAACCCCTGCCGTCAGGGCACGGCCTGCCGGAATGCGGGCGAGCGACGATAACGACAGATCTCTCCCCTGAAGGGCCATGTACGAGGGCGTTGCAGGATGACCGTATTCCGCTTGCTGGTCGACTGCTTCGATGACCTCGAAGCCGGCGCTTTGCACGGCCTCGACGTACTCGCCCGCGGTCAGCAGCTCGGGTGTTGCATTGTGTCTCTCGATGCGTGCCCGTCGTCGCAGAGTTCCGTTCCATCTGGCCGAGCCCGCCTTCCACCGCCCTGACCGTCTCGCCGGCCTCTCGCCAGCCCCGCGAAAGGTCCAGCGTGCGGTTCGCGGCGACTTCCGGTTCCAGCCCGTCCAGCAGGTCGCGAATGATTGAGGCCATCGCTCCGGCGCTCAGGTATCCGGATGGGTGGCCGTGGGTCTGCGCCGCGCAACGGGCGGCGAGATCGAACGCCTGCCCGCGGCTCAACTCGGGGAACAGCCCGACGGGCGCGACGCGCATGACGCCGCCGCAACCCTTGGAGTTGTTGATCCGATTCTCCGGAGTGCCCGTCGCCCCCCGCATGCAGGCGCTCAGGCACGTGCCTCCCGGGGCCTGCGATTTCCCCAGCACGGCGTACTTCGACAAAACGTGATCGGAGTTCCCGGCGCCGCTCCGGCCCGTCTGCATTCCGTACCAGTCGAGCGTCGCTAGCCGAACCGCTTCGAGCGTGTTCGCCTGATCGAATTCGGCATCCGGGGCGATGCCTGCCAACAATCCCGCCAACGTGAACAGCGTCATCTGCGTGTCGTCGCTGACTTCCGCTTCCCCGTGCCGATTCAGCACGGGCTCCTGGATGCCATCCGGCCCGAAGCGCTCCCGGATTCGGGTGAGCTTGTCGAACTCGACGCCGTAACCCAAGGCGTCGCCCACCGCGCCGCCGAACAGGCAGCCAAGCGCGCGGTCCGCGTAGCTGGCCGCGGGTGAAGAAAGCCGATGGTCAGAGACTGCGCCCGACATTTCTGCTACTGCCAAACTCATTTGGATGCATCTTATGCTTCAAATCTGCACGAAATAGCCAGTTCAAGGAATTTATCGGCCCGATTCAGAGGGATAGGCTCAAGCTTCACCCGGATTCTACGGAGAGAGCGAGTTGGATACCTTGAGAGCACGAGACATGTTGGTGGCCGAGCCCGATGGCGGCAAACGGCCCGCCCCGCGACCATATGATTTTAAGGGCCAAGCAGAATGAGCGTGCTGCCTGGAGCACCCTTGGGATCGTTTCAGCGCTTGCTTGGGTTATCATACGCTGATAACTTAGATCAGTGAAGCAGTCTGGCCGCGACCATACGCTCGACACGTTGCTGGACCTTCACGGCCAGACATTGTTCGTCGACGAGTTTGGGCATTGGGTAAAGTTCTTCGTAGTGAGAACAGAGGCGACTTCGAAGCGTCCTCACGGATTGAGCTATTCGCTGACGCTGCACGCTCCGGACGGTGCCCGGCTGCTCGGATTCGACAATGCGCATTGGATCAGGGTGCGGCGAGGACCGGGTGCCCGCAAACGCCGCGAAGTCGACCATTTGCACCGCTTGCGAACGGTTCGGCCATACGATTACAAGGATGCCGCTACGCTGCTCGAAGACTTTTGGAAGGAAGTGGAAGCGGTTCTGCGGGAAAGAGGATCAATTCCATGAAGACACTGATAACCGGCATCGCCAAATATGAGCGGATGAAGGCCCGCACGATGGCGATCGCGCGCGGTAAGTATAAGCCGGCGCAGGGCGAGCCGACGGTCTGGTTCACCTCCGTTGAGAGTTTTGCGAAGGTGCTGTCCGAACGCAATTGCGAGCTGCTCGCGCTGATCGCGCGGGAGAAGCCGGACTCTCTCACAGAACTGGCGGAGCTTGCGGGACGCAAAAAATCCAACCTCTCGCGCACCCTGAAGACTATGTCGCGGTACGGCTTGGTGGATTTGACAGCAGGAGAGCGGGGCAGGTTGATCCCGAGGGTTACATACGATCAAGTGCGTCTGGACGTTTCGTTGACCTCGGCGCCGGGGCTGGGGGAAGCAGCGGAGCTTGCGCCATGAGAATTCGAGTGACGCTGATCGCCGAACCCAGCACGCTTTCCAGCCGCCCGTCTACGCCGGCTTGCGCGCGTGTACCAGGAAGCTCGGTGTAAAGATGCCGAGTTCGCCTGCTTCGACGAGTGCATCCGCGGCAACGTTGAGAAATCGGGCGGCCTCCGATGTCCCGGCGGGCGCCAGGCGCAGCCGTTCCAGTACACCGGTAACCCCTGCCGTCAGGGCACGGCCTGCCGGAATGCGGGCGAGCGACGATAACGACAGATCTCTCCCCTGAAGGGCCATGTACCAGGGCGTTGCAGGATGACCGTACTCCGCCTGCTGGTCGACTGCTTCGATGACCTCGAAGCCGGCGCTTTGCACGGCCTCGACGTACTCGCCCGCGGTCAGCAGCTCGGGTGTTGCATTGTGTCTCTCGATGCGTGCCCGAATGTCCATGTGTTCCCGGTTTGCGCTGTCGAACGCATCCGTGAGACACCAGTCGACGATCGCCGCTTCCGCGCCGGGCTTCAGCAGCCTGTACTGTTCGCGGAACGCGAGCGCCCTGTTGGGCGCGTGGCACACGGCCTCGAACGAGTACAGGGCATCGAAAGTGCCGTCGTCCAATGGCACATCCATGTAGTCCGCGTACAGAAACGCGCACGAGCCGTCCAGCCCCGCGCGCCGCACGCGCTCCTCGCAGCGCCGGATCTGGTGCGCGTTGAAGTTGATGCCCGTGATTCTCGCGCCCGTGGCCCGGGCGATCGTGACGAGCGGCCCCCCGACGCCGCATCCGATGTCCGCAACGTGCATCGCACGCTTCAGCCCAAGCAGTTCGCCGACTCCCAGGTCCTGCCGCCGCTGCGACTCGCGCAGACTCTCCCCGGGCCGCCGCGGGGAGAAGTGAAACGTCGCGCCCCAGCCATACTCGTAGAACCGCGTGACGACGTCGTAGAACCGGCTGACGAGCCGAGGCTGCTCGCTGATTCGTTGTGCGTCGGCCTGGGAGAGTTTTTGGACTTCGCCGAGGCGATGGTAGTCGGCGAGGGCGCGTTGCAATTCCGTTTGCTTCATGGGGGTCTCAGGCATCTGCGTTCCATGCGGCTGCGGCCGGGGTGGGGCCGACAGGAGCAATCGTAGAGGATCGCTCGCTCCGGTGTCGAGAGAACCATTGGCCCTTCATCGTTCGCCGAGGCGGCGGCCCTTTATCCACGCAACGGGCGGCGAGATTGCGCGCAAGAACGCGGGTCTCTCGCAGTCGAGCGGCCTCTAGTTTTTCCTGCGAAAGCGGAGCCCGAAGTGGGACTCGTAGTGGGCCGAGAGAGCTCCAATATTGAGCGCGAACGCCCCAATGGTTGCCAGAGAAACAATTACAAGGTGAATTAGCAGCGCGATGCTTTCTGCGGGCCGGTCCTCTGCGTAATGCTCATTCACTCTGACCATCATCTCGGCGACAAGATGAATAAACGCGAGCATCAGCGCCAAACAGATCGCAACCCAGGCAATTGAGGATATCGTCGTCTTCGCCTTTGCTGCTGTTTCGGACAGCATGTACGAGACCGCCATGGCCATCACGGCCATAGTCAAACCCAACGCCAGGTAGACTGGCACCTCGGGATAGGGGGACACGGCAATCAGGCAGCTAGCGGCTCTTGAAGCTTGGAGTATGCGTGCTGTCTCATCGCCGAATACAGGAACTTTGCCTTGGCCTTTATGGACCTCTCCGGAAGATGCCGGCAATCCCATTGCCGATACTCACGCTCTTGGCCCGAATACGAGTGGCTGGATACGTAACCGAGCCTGCCACCGTCCACGATCTTGTAGTGGATCTCCCCTTCCGGCCGCTCGGCGGGCTCGGGTTCCAGACCCGCATGGATCTGGACCCGCGGATGGTCTGCGAATGCACTGTAGAACAGCAACTCCGTTGCCGGTCCGTTAAGGTAACTCGTCACCGCAAAACCGGGATTGTTCCGAAGCTTTTCGGTCAGTGCCTCTACGACCTCCGGCGACTCGTAAATCGAACCCTTCGCATTGTCGCCATCATCAAAGGTCTCGATACTATCTCTGGCCTCACCGATTAACCATACGAACGATTCCACTGCTTGCGGATCATTGTTGTCTCCTGCCTCGACAACGATGCCGAGCACCCTCGTTGCCCTGATGGCAACCCAAAGAAACATCGCCGCGCTCATCAGAACGCCGCCCAGGCAGGCCGCAATTACAAGGCTTTGAATCATGTAGCTCCTCTCGATCTGCTCGGACTCATTCTCTGACGTACCCTGAGCCTCCTTGCACTGATCGCCCCCTCTGCCGCGATTGGCGCGTAGCCATATCATACCGGAGAAGGTGTCTCGATCCGTCGCCAACAGAAGTCAAACACGGCGTGCGCGGACTAGCCAGTACCTAATCTCCGCAAATTGGCAAGAAATGATCGAGGTCCCTTTTGCCGTCTTGAATTGACCGCATTTCTAGTCCTATTGTTAGCCAAGAAAACTCCAGCCTGAGGCGAATGCCGTGCACGTTGTCAATGTCCATCAAGCCAAGACCGAGCTTTCCCGATTGCTGGCGCGGGTCGAGGCCGGCGAGGAGGTCGTTATCGCGCGGCGCGGCCGGCCCGTCGCGCGTCTCGTCGCGTACAAGGCCCCAGTCAAGCGCCAACCCGATGTGCTCAAGGGAAAGATCGTTGTTCCCGGCACGTTCTTCGACCCACTGCCGGAGGAAGAGCTGGCCGCGTGGGAAGGCCGATAGCGGCGCGGGTGTTGCTGGATACCCATGCGTTTCTCTGGTGGATTGCCGATCGCTTATTCCATCGAGCCAGGTGCGTGCTCAAGACCCAGCACGCTTTCCACCCGCCCCGCCGCCCGCATCACCTGATACACGTCGACGGTATCCACACTCGTATCCGAACTGACGAAGCCGGACAGGTACGTCTGCGACTTCGGACGGACTCCATTCCTGTGGCAAACAAGGTAGGCCACCGATTCAGCCTCGATCTCCTGTTGCGCATGGCTCAACCGCGGTCGTCGGGGCACGCTCAGTTTGCGGTCGCGACCAAGGTGGCCCAGGTACAGATGCCCCAGTTCGTGAGCCAGGGTAGTGAATTGGACGGCGGGATCATGATTCCTGTTGATCCAGATACCGTAGTGGGTCGGGTCGTCGTCGGTCGGTCCACGCGCGAGTACCCTGATGTACCCGGCCCTGCGGTCTCCTGCATCAACCCGGGCAAGGTCGATGTTCTTGCGGGCGAGCGCCTCTTCGGATGCCCGAAGTGTTGCCGGACTGACCGGGCCGGTCGCGGGAAAACTGGAGATGTCTTCCGGCAGGTCCCTCCCCTCGGTATCCGCCACGTCATAGACCAACGCGACGGGCCCGAAAGGCACCAGGATCAGGAGCGGCCGGGCACCCTCCCTGGGCCACCGCCCGAATCGCTCCGACCAGTCGCGCGCGGAAGCGGCGTAACCCAGACCCGGTTTCTGGATCTGCAGCAACATGGCGTTGAAAGGAGCGAAGTGTCTCAGCCGCACTACGAACTCAAGCAGATCCTTGTAGTCCTTGCTCTGCCGATACAACCGGGAATCAACCAGGAGCTGATCCAGCATTGAACGGGTGTGCGCCTCGTCGAACAGGTCCCACCCTCCCTCAAGATCGCGTTCATCGATGCGGCTCACGGCTGTTGCACCTCAATCACCGCCAGGCGTCCCGTCCTGCGACTAGGGCGCAAGCGACGGTGCGGTCATCGTCAATTCGATAGTGAATCTGGGAATGAAGATTTGGTTCGTAACCGTCGCGCCGTTTATCCGGTCAAGGCGATATGACCGCAATTGTCCACTATCGCTGCGAATCGCGTACAAAAGGACATTACCCTCTGAAGTCCGTCGGAGTGAGTAGGGTTCGATTAGTCGCTTGGATCGCCGCCCACCAAGAGAATAGTAGTCAAGGTTCACAAGCAGCCTGTTGGCGGCAGCGAACCGTATCCGGCCCATAGTGCCGCTGGGAACAGACTGAAGGCGCGGCAACGATTGTGACGCATAAATTGGGAATTCGCCTGCGCGACTGGCGACCGGTGTTGTCGCCTGGACTTCGAGCCTGGCAGCGAGCCAACCAAAAAAGTTGGGCAGCTCGTCCCAGAATGATTCGAAGGACAAAAGCTGCGGTAGCTGATGATCGAGCATCTGGGCCCAAGTCGCGGCAACATCGTCGCGAAACGGGAGCAAGTCGCCGAGCGTGGGTACGCTGATGTTCTTGAATGCGCATTTCTCAGCGAGAATCGCTCTTATGTCCTCGCGAACCGCTTGAGCCTCCGGCCTGCGGTAGAGATTGATAACGTCATACAGGTCACGCGGGCGAGTGCGCTCCGCCAGCGCGCGGGTTTTCTCCGCAAACACCTCGGGGAACCCATAGGTGAGTGCATGGATTCCGTCAGCCGGGCGATCGGAATAAGGGTGAAGAACTTCGCGATGCACGGGCTCACGGGCAAGGACCTCATGTATTGTGAGATCGACCTTGATGCGGCCCGGGCTGTTCCTTGCATGCTGAAGCGGGTTTCTATAATAAATTCTGGCTTGGCCACTCGTTATTCCGGCCCGGTTGGTATAGACCTCGACTCGTAGCTCTTCCGCAGGGACATTGATGCCGGCATTCTGGTATACCCAGTCAGCAACCTCCGCCAGCACTCGCGACAGGAACTCCTCGTCCAGACCCGCGGGATCGCGCAGCGTGAAATCGAGGTCCTCTGAGAACCGATATGTCTCGAAGAAGCACTTCTTCAAGCATGTCCCGCCCTTGAATACCCAGGCATCGCGAATTTCTGGGTGATCGTATATGCCGGCCAGCACCCAGCCGATTACGTAATCCTTCTCGATGACGTGAAGGCTGAGGCCAGTTTCATTGGCCGCCTCCATGATTTCGCTTCGATCGATCATTCCTGCGCCCATCTCTCCCAATGCGCAGGGACCCAGACGCCCCACCGAGTGATTAGCCGGTCACCTGGATTCCTGGGATCGAGCTGGACGTTCCCCGCCGACTTGCCGCTAGACAGGCTCCGCGCAAATTCGTTCAGACCCATTGCTTCCCCGACGAGGCCAAGTCGCTTGTTCACTGCCCCGCTGCCGAAGCGTTGAGCGTACTCAACGAGTTTGGCAGTCTCGCCTCCCGATGCGCGAGTCAGGTGCCCAAGACACTCCATTGCGTGCTGTATGCCTCCACCGAGACTGGGACTATGGAACATGTCAATGATGGTTTTTTCAGGATCGGACACTGCGATCCGCTGGTTGCCGACCCACTCGATTCGCGTTCCAAAATGCCTGTCACTGCGCATTGAGCTCAGCACGAACCGGGTGCCGCCGATAGTGTGATGCTTGTTCCGAATGTTGCTTGCAGTAAGTACGCAAACGCTCGAAAAGACCTGCTCCGTAAGGTCCCAGTGTTCCGCCGCAGACCAGCCCCCGATGTATGCTGAGTCGAACAGGACTGGGACAATAACCCAGGGATTCTCAAGAACTACGTTACCTCCAGACGACTTCAGGGGAACGGCAGCGTATACGCCCCGGCGGAGACGAACGACCCACCCTTGAGTTGCCCAGCGTGAGAGCATCTTTGATGCGTCAACACGCTCAATGCCCAGGACATCAGCGACTTCGGCTACTGTGAATACTTGACTGGTGTTTCTGAGCACAAAGCTCAGGCGTTGACGCGCTTTTGAGAGTCTTGCTTCCATTACTGGCAAACTAATATAGTATTCCTACAGTATTTCACGTATATCCTGAAATAGTGTAGTTATTATATATCGCAGTCTAGCAATTGCCAGAATACCGGTTGCGCGCGAGCGGTCATTCGAACGCACGAAGTGCCTCAATCACCGTCAGCAGGTGCTTCGCCCACGACCTGCCGCCGGTATTGTTCATCCACCGGCATTGAGGTCCCTCGGAACGGTAATCAGGTATTTGGAATCCAACCTTCCGCCCCTGACCAGCATGCGCTTGCCGCTGCCGAGATCTATCCCGCTGCGGTCCAGCCGCCTTAGCCACGCGTGACGATGCCGGTCCGCGAACCACAGGAACAGGCGCTTGACCTTGATGCTGCGGCATTTCTGCAGAAGTCGGGTCATCCGCCTGGGACTGAGGCTGGTGAGACCTTCCATCAGCATGTCAGCCTGATGGAAGCTTTCCTTGTGGGGAAGCTCGTCCAGCAACTCGAGGATCGCTCGTTCCGGCGTTGAGACAACCATCGGCCATTGCCCATCGCCAAAGTACCTCCACGTCAGGCCGCTGAGGATGCTCGCCGAATTCGGCGAATCCCCGTCGGCTATGACCGATTCGAGACCAGCGACAGCATCCGGGATCGCTTCCCCATGAAACAGCCTCCCGGCATTGTGGAACACGAAGTCCGTCTCAAGCGGGAGCTTCCCGAGCCAGCCCGGTGCCGTTTCGTCGCCGTAGAGATGAACCTCCCTGGGTCCCGCACTCGATGCGTAGTGGGCAAATCCGTCAAGCTCGAGCGCCGTACGCCCACCAACCGAAATCGGACGTTTCAGGACCGACTGGAGCGAGATGACGACATGCTGCCAGCGCAGCGGCGCGACCGACTCATCGGCCCCCGGCATGTACAGCGGGCGCCGGAACACGCCGCGCGTCACCGACTGCAACCACCCGCTGGCCACATAGCGGCTGCGCAGCGAACTCGGATAGCCCTCCGCCGTAAACCAGGCCGCATCGGCCAGCATGCCCTCCGGCAGCAGCCGATGCAGCCGGTTTAACATTGCCCGTTTTTGATGCTTCATGGTGCCTAAAATAGATTGTTTTCAAACCGCTCGCAAGTTTGATAATCTCTTTGTTTGATCTATTTAAGTGTGCAATATGAAGGAAATTCAAACCTCCAGGCTGGCTCCGCGATCCCGTCGCCCTGGCATGTCTGCTGGGGACGCCGATGCGGTCGCCAAGGTGCCGAAAAGGCTACGGCCATTCATCGTTCGCCGAGGCGGCGCCGCGGGCATTCTCGGTGTTTCGGAGGCCGCCAAGCGGCTCGAGGTATCGCGCACCACTGTGTATGACTGGGTCGACAGAAAAACACTCGTTGCCTGGAAGTCGACCAAGCGCGGGCTCAGCATTCCCGCAGCGCAGATCCTTGGTGCCGGAACCGTGGTCGCGGGCCTGGCGGATGTCACCGACGTCATTGGAGATCCCGAACTGGCCTGGTCGTTTCTCAGCCAGGAGTGGCCGTTCGAGGATAAGGTGACAACGCCTCTGACATTGCTGAAAGCCGACCGCATCGACGATGTCCTCGGCGCTGCCGCCGGATTCGGCGATACCTTCTCGTGACGGCGGCCCATGGACCCTCTTGCCGTCTGGACATGGCCGCATTTCCGGTCCTATTGTTAGCCAAGAAAACTCCAGCCTGGGGCGAATGCCATGCACGTTGTCAATGTCAATCAAGCCAAGACCGAGCTTTCCCGATTGCTGGCGCGGGTCGAGGCCGGCGAGGAGGTCGTTATCGCGCGGCGCGGCCAGCCCGTCGCGCGTCTCGTCGCGTGCAAGGCCCCGGTCAAGCGCCAGCCCGATGTGCTCAAGGGAAAGATCGTTGTTCCCGACACGTTCTTCGACCCGCTGCCGGAGGAAGAGCTGGCCGCGTGGGAAGGCCGATAGCGGTGCGGGTGTCGCTGGATACCCATGCGTTTCTCTGGTGGATTGCCGATAGCGAAAAGCTCTCTATGGCCGCACTCGAGGATCGCTCGCTCCGGCGTCGAGACAACCATCGGCCATTCGTCGTTTTTTGCTGCAAAACTGCACGACTTGCCTGGATTTGAGGCATCGGTTCGATCACTCCGAAGCGTATACTCATCGCATTCACGGAGGCGTTGCATGATTCTGTCGGACAGCGATATTCGGTTGGCCCACGAGAGTGGGAAAATCGGGATTGAGCCGTTCTCGGAGTCTTCGGTTCAACCGGCCTCGTACGATTTGCGCGTTGGTAACCAGGCCGCGATTTCTTCAGACAAACAGGTCGTCAACCTCGCCACCAGGGGTTTCGTGGAAATCAAGCCCGGCGATTTCGTAATCGTGTCCACCCACGAAAAGCTCGCGCTGGACTTGAGCCATGCCGGTCGTTTCGGTCTGACAAGCACCTACGCCCGTAAGGGGTTGATCGCCTCGGTTGGCACACAGGTCGATCCTGGATTCCGGGGCAGATTGTTCGTCGGCCTTACGAACCTGTCGACAAGACCCATTACCCTGCCGCACGCGGATGTGTTCCTGACCGTCGAGTTCCACGCCCTGCAACGGCCGGTGGATGCGCCCTATTCCGGCCCGTATCAGGGCCGCGACGAACTGACGCCCGAAGACATCCGCGTCGTGATGGAACGCGAATACATGTCTCAAACCGAGATGATGCGCACTCTGGAAACGCTCGTCTCCACTGTGAACAGCCTGAAGCAAAGCATAAATTGGCGCCTTCCATTGACCATGGGGCTCATCGTGTCGGTCATCATGACGACCGTGACGCTGGTAATGACTCTGGTGGTGACGTTGGCGCTCTAGAGTGCCGCGATCTTGCAGACGCCCTGTCCATGGCGGGGCTCGTCACGACGGCACTTCAGTGCGAAGTGCCTCAGCCGCACCACGAACTCAATTCGAGCGGCCGTTCATTCCCTACTGCGACCCGTTGGAGTCCCATCCATAGTCAGGCCCAGCGGCGAGGCAGATTCAGACGATAGTCTGCGAATAGCCCTCTAGCGTTCCGAAAATTTCCTTCAGGCGGGGGAGCATCCAGCTTTCTTCATCGTTGGGTCCCAGATTGAAATAAACGAGCGCATGAGGATTCTCGCGGTCGGTCTCGAACCGGAAACCCGCATCGTCGACCACCATGAAATTAAACTGGTAGTTGTCAACTACATCCTGAGGTATGCGACGAATACTTACTTGTCCTGGCCATTTTTCTTTGTGCGTCCAGATCGGATGGTCGACGTGGATGTTGGACTCGACCAAGATATCCAAGCGACCGCCTCCCTCAAGAAACTCGTTCAGGGCTCTATTGAATGATGGAGCGCCATAGAGCAACGGATCCAGCTCATGGGAGAGCAAGCCGATGCTTTCCTTGGCATGCCGAAAGGCGGTGGAAACGACAATACTGGCATGAGCCATGTCGCGGTTGTACCGCTTGTAAGGTCTCTTTTTCCTTAATGCCGTCTCGAATTTTTGAGCGTAGTCGTTGAGGCTTTCCATCCGCTTTGCCGTAGTGTCTCCAAAATTAAGGGGGTCGGGGTCCCGTGGCTGACTGCATGCCCATGCGTTATCGTTCTTGTGATGGGGAACTTTGAGGGGGATTGAGACTGAGGGCGCGCGCTGGAATGGCGGCTACAGGTCAATGAAATCCCTTGATCAGCCAGTCGGCTGCCTACTATACGTGAGCGAATTTCGCCTTGCAAAGACTACTGAGGGTCAATCCCCATCCACCTCAATCACCGTCAGCAAGTGCTTCGCGCGGGATCGTGCCACGTAGCGATTGACGCGCTCGCGGGCGTCGTCGCGGACCGGTGTTTCGATGGTCACGATGGCGTCGGCCTCCAGGCCCTTGAAGCGATGCCAGGAGGCGATCAGGACGCCCTTGTTTTCGTTCCATTCATTGAAGCTCGTCGTGGCCGGAACGGCGCCGAATTGTTCCGGCCAATCGTGGGAGCTGTAGCCGGGTGCGAGGACGGCGACCTGTGAGAACTTGAGGCCGCCCAGGTTGGGCATGCACAGGTTGCGGACGCGCCGGCCCGCCTCCCGGAACGCGTCGTCGAGCGTGCGCACCCGCGCGACCTCCGGTTCGTCGCCCTCGGGCGCGCCGTCGCGGGACTTGCCTTGCTGTCCGACCAAGGTGGCACAGTGTTCCGCGATCCGGACGGTATTGCGGCAGTTCTCCGGCAGCACGTAGGGCTTGCCGAGTTCCGCCGGCAGGCAGGGTCGCTCGACGTACAGGTTCTGGTTCGGGTCATGGAAGACGTAGAAGCAGGCCTTGTCGTCCGGGTCCCGAAAGACCGATTCGAGGCTCGCCCACCACAGTTCGTGGAAATCCTGTCCCTCGTCGACCACGAGGGCGTCGAACTTGCGCTCCGGACCCAGCCGCTCGCACGCCTGCATCAGCGCCTCCGGGGCCACGTCGTTCCAGAACGCCTTGTCGTGGGTGTCGCCCATCTCCCAGAGGGGGACGCCGGCTTCCCTGCAAAGCACGTCGGTGAGTCCGTGATAGTTCTCGATGACCAGGTTGTCGCCGAGGGACTCCGAAACCGCGTTGCGCAGCCAGTCCTTGAGTGGGCGGTTGTAACAGAGGAACAGCGTGCGCGTGCCGGCCCGCGCGATGGCCTGCGCCTTGGCCAGTGCCAGGATCGTCTTGCCGGAACCGGCCACGCCCTGGATGGCCGCCCGGGTCTGGTTGGTGAGGATGTCGAGGATGCCCTGCTGGGCGTCGGTCAGGCGCTGCAGGCGCTCCTCCTGATCCTCGATCTTGCGCCACATCACCGGAATCAGCCGGTACTTCGGAAACAGCGCCGCGCGGACGGACTCGACGCTGCGGTCGGTCAGCGCCCGGTGGTCGGCGCGGTTGAAGCTGCGGAAGATCCGGCGGACCGAAGCGTCTACTTGCCGCAACCTGGCGGCATCCAGGATCAGTTCGGGCAGGATGCTCGGCGGCAGTTGCCCGTCGATCCGGCAGTCGGGGAACGCGACCGCGAAGCCGTAGGTAAAGGGCAGGTTGTCGCCGGCACGTCCGAACTGGTTCTTCACCAGGCCCACGATGTCGTACATGCCGCGCTGCGCCTGGGCGAACGGGTCCTTGTTGAGCTGGCGCTCCTCGCCCCGCACGATCCGCACCCACTCCCGCCCGTCGAACACCAGCGACCCGCCCTTGACCTCGACGAACAGCAGCCCGTGCGCCGAATCGAGCAGCACGAAGTCGCATTCGCCCTCGACGATGGTTCCGGATGGGTTGCGCCTGAGCCAGTTGAAGCCGTGGAAGACTTCGACGCGGTTGGGCAGGTGCTCGACCAGCGCACGGGCGACGGTGCGTTCGCCGGGGTTGCTGATGTCGGCGGGGTTCAGCGTGGGAAACAGTTTGGCCATGGGGTGCCGCTGGGGTGGGGGTGGGTATTAGTACTCGGGAAGGGGGGGTTGGGTCAATGACGGCGGGTAGTGCGGCAAATCTGTACGAAATCGCCAGATTTGGAGATTGCCTATGGCGGGCGGGTCAATGATCGTGGCTGCGTTCATTGAATACCGCGGAAACGGGGAGTAAGCCCATGAACACATTGATGGCCCGCGTTGCCGGATACGAGAGCATGAAGGCTCGCACCATGGCGATCGCGCGTGGCGAACTCAAGCCCGCGACGGGCGAAGCGACGGTTTTGTTCGCGTCCGTCGAGACCTTTGCGAAGGTGCTTTCCCAGTGCAACCGGCGGCTGCTAGCACTGATTGCCGAGGAAAAGCCCAACTCGATCACCGAACTGGCAACACTCGCGGGACAATCGAGATCCCAAATTTCACGCATCCTGAAGACAATGTCGCTATACGGCCTGGTGGAATTCAGAGTGGGAGAGCAAGGCAGGCTGATCCCGCAAGTTGTGTACGATCAGGTGCGGCTGGAGGTTTCGTTGACATCGGCGCCTCGGCACGCTGACGGCGCCAACTAGGGATTGACCCGCTCCTTGGCAGAGTTTGTTACCGAGAGCTGGCAATAAAATCACGACCATCACAAGCCGCGAACTCAATCAGGATGTCTCTCGTCATCTGCGAAAAATGATCCTTGCCGTTGTGCGTGTGCTGTCGACTGATACCTTACTGGTCTCGTCGACTTAGTAATGCTGCCATCTTCCACACCCCTCTTCAGCCAGCTCATTACCTGCGAGTGTTTCAGATCCAAACGCAGCGCGATCTCGTCGGTCTTCATCGAACCAGTTGCCGTTATCTCGAGAATGCGATTCTGGAATAGCGAGTAGAAGTCCACGATATCCGTGCTTTGAGCGCTATCTTTTTCTGGCTTGTCAGTGCAGGCTTCCGCTGCGTCTGCCGCAGTAGGTTGCGCTTCTGGCTCCGGTGATTCCGGGAGCTCTGATTTGTCGCGTATCGACGCTCTTGCGGGACCTTCCGTATCCGGCAGTAAGGAATAGGCACTTGCTGCGGTAGTAACCGTTTCGGCGGGCGATCCGTTCAACAAATGGCCGAGACTCGGCAGATCATCCGGAATCCATTGTGCCCCTTTCAGGGCAAGAGCCGGATTTCCGGATGAGGCCCGGGCCGTGCGTTTGACCCACAAGGGTATCCATCCAGCCTTGAGATTCTGGACAGCCCCATTCCACGTTCCTCCTCTATTGGGAGTACTACTTGCGACTACTGCCGCGTCAGCCAGGCAATATATGTATCGGTTCCTCGCCATGGCGTTACCGACATGGAATCTGGCTTCTGGATTGAAAGGCGTTACCAGAACAAGATCCCCTGAACGAAGGAACTTTCGATACATCGCGGAAGTCGCCGCGCGCATCAGGCTGTCAGCCATTACGCCAATGACAGTGCCTTCCGCCTGCAGTGCGCCAAACATGGCACTCTGGTCCACACCGCGAGCCCCCCCGGAAACAATCGAATACCCCTGCTCCGCGGCAGCGGTCCCGATGCTCTCGGCAAAGGCAAGCTCTTCGTGGTCTGCTTTGCGAGAGCCCACGACGGCGATGCCGCCACGGTCGAGTAGCTTCTTGTTGCCACAGCCGAATAGTACCGGCGGGCACTCCATTCGCAGCCGGCTCTTCAATGGTCGAGGATAGTCCGGATCAGAGCGTGTAATGACCCAGAGTCCCGCACGCTGCCATTTTTCGAGTGACAACGCGAGTGCGCCGCCGCGTTCCAACAGACTATCCAACCGCGGCAGAGTGATTGAACGATCCACCCATTCGGATAGCACATTTTTTGGGTCGCCCTGCAACAGGGCGGAGGGCTCAAGATCGTGATCCTTGAGCCAGACTGCGAAGCGGGCCCATTCCTTGGTAGAAAGTGGCTTTACGCCGGACGTGTCTGACTTGCCGAATCGGGCCGTCAGGAGCATCACCGCCTGAGCCTGGGTGTTCAAGTTCATCTCATGTTCCCATGCTTGAGGTCGTTAACGCCAAGGGCCAAACCTGTCCGCTTCCGGACCGTCGCAGCAGTGCGGCAATGATCGTCAATGTCCACCGGGAGTCGACAACATCGTCAACCAGCAGAACAGGCCCAGGCGGTACCGGTTCATTGATCGCAAAGGCGCCATCGAGATTTCTGCATTGATGAAATCGATTCTGCTGCTCCTTTTGCGGATCGTTATTCCTCACCTTTGTCACGACAGGCGCGAACGGCAATCCCAACGACTCCGCGAGTCGACTTGCGAAATCGGGAACGAGGTCGGGGCGAGTCAGCGAAGGGACGCAAGTCACCCATTCTGGGAGCGGTAAGGGCCGCCAACGCTCAAGCAGCATTTCCACGACGGCATCAACGAGTTCATCGCGAAAATGGCCCCGTTGTTTGTCCTGTGCGACCACTCCACCCCAGCCAGCATCGCCCCACCGCGAGAGGATCCGACCCGTTTCGGCGCGCAGGTCGGCGAGTAGATTTCCGCGAAGGTCATACTCCCGGAACGCGTCCCTTGCAACCTGCTTTTTGCATTCTAGCGGAAGTTCGGAATGACGAAGGTACCGCGCTGCATCTACGGCAGTCGCATTGGCGAAGTCTGGATCTACAATCGGCCGGCCGAGGCATGAGGCGCAGTTTCCGCAGGGTTGGGACTCGTCGTCATCGAGTGCCTCAGCGAGGTAGTGCATCAGGCAGCCCTCCTCGTCGATATATTGCTGAACTCCTTGCCACTCCAGTTCGCGTTGTTCAGTCAATCGCCGAATTCGCTCATGGTCCATGCGGTACGGCACCGGTGTGCGGCGCCACATGGGCCCTGCCTTGATGACAGGGGCAGGAATATCAACCGAAAGAAATTTGAGCACTTTGGCTATTTGACGACTTCTGAGGTTCAATACTTCCTCCAATTGACGCGTACTCAATCCATCGCTGTTTTCCAAAGCATCCAGAATTAAATCCACCCATTGTTCGCTCGGAAACGCGCTTCGACGGAAGTAGTCGTGAATTTCGTGATCTTCTTGCCCCGAAATCAAAATACCAGCGGCATATTCGATGGCACGGCCAGCGCGCCCGACTTGCTGGTAATAGGCAACAATCGAAGCGGGCGCCTGAAAGTGAACCACGAAACCAAGGTCCGGTTTGTCGTATCCCATTCCAAGTGCCGGCGTGGCGACCAACGCCTTTAGCTCGTTGTGAAGCAGTTGCCGTTCGAGGTGTTCGCGATAAGTGTTCGAGTCCTCGAAGTCGTCATTGGTCACGTCGCCAAAGTACGCGCTGGCCGCAACACCTCGACTCCGAAGCCAGCCTGCAACCTGGTTGGCGTCGCGCCTTGTCAGCGTATAGATGATCCCGGTACCCGGTAGGAAATCGATGTGTTCCGCCAGCCACGCCAAACGCGCCGCCTGAGAAGGCAATCGCATAGTCTGCAGAGCAAGCGATTCACGTGTCAGGGCGCCACGCTGGATGCCGATATTGCCAAGCTGCGCCTGGACGTCCACCACCACTCGATTGTTTGCCGTCGCCGTGGTGCCGAGAATCGGCATGTTTGGAGGCATTCTCTGCAGGATGTTGACGAGCCGTCTGTAGTCGGGACGGAAGTCATGGCCCCAATCAGAGATGCAATGCGCCTCATCAACCACCAACATTCCAATTCGTCCTGCAATTGGCAACAACACGTTTTCAACAAACTGATCATTGGCAAGTCGCTCCGGCGAAACCAGTAGAGCATCGGCCTCATTCGCGAGTACCGCGCGTTGCAGTTCCGGCCATTCCTCGCGATTTGTTGAATTGATCGACAACGCTTGAATTCCCAATCGATTCGCAGCGTCCATCTGGTTTCGCATCAGTGCAAGGAGTGGTGAAACTATGAGAGTCGGTCCACGCCCACTGTTCCGGAGGATTCGTGTCGCGACAAAGTAGACTGCGCTCTTGCCCCACCCTGTACGCTCGACAACGAGCAGGCGCTCGCGCCTGTTCACCAGGGCATCAATTGCTTCCCACTGGCCTTGCCGAAACTCGACGGCCGGATTGTCCATCGACATTCGCAAGAGCCTGAGAGCCTGCGCCCTGTTAGCCAATATAGGCAGGCCTGCTTGGAAACCGTCGCGCTCTCGGATGAATCCGATGTTCAGGGAACTCGTCCGGCATATTTGGCGACCATTTCATCCTTGAACGCATCTCCATCGAACGGCTCGGGCTTGCCGCTCATCTCCCCCTTGATCAGTTCTCGGCGGATTGCGTTTGTTTGAGCGTGTCGTGCTTGGTCACGACGGATCAGATCGCGGATGTACTCGCTGTCGTTCGCGAAACCACCGGCGGCGATTTGCGTCTTGATCCACCTGTCGTGCTGATCTGTCACGGTAATCGTTTTTCGCATGGTCTCCATTATCGACCCTCAGGGCGTGTGAACAAATCGTGATTTCTGCACAGTTAGCAGAATTTTGTGGCTGGAGAGGGTACGAAGTCATCTTTCACGCGGCAAGCTCGGCGCTTAGTCCACCCGCACCACGCCCAAGAGCATTGCCGTGGCCGCCTCAGTCAGGATCAGGCATCGACTGGACTGCCTCGATGGCGTCGACATATTCCGCTGGCAGTTCGAGTTCGCGGGCGCCGTCGAGTACGCATGCCTTGTAGCTGTCGAGCGGTGATAGCTCGGGTTTCACGGCGCCCGGTTTTGCCAGGTAGAGATCGGCCTTGACGCTCCAGCCGCCGAGTGTTGTCTGGACGGTTGCGCGGCGGTAGCCGGGGCCTTCCAGTTCGTCCATCTCGGTGATCTGGTCCTGGGTCAGCCGGTAGATCGCGCCCCATACCCGGTCGGTCGGATCGCCCGTGCAATACGCGTCGCACTTGCCGGTATGGTCGATATAGCTTTCCTTGTGGAAGCGGAGCGCGTACCCGGTGATGTACGCAACGCCGATCCGCTTGCACGGGCCGACGCGCTCCTCGATCAAGGCCCTGGGCATATTGGATCCGTAAGCGAAGTACAGCATTCGAAAGGGCTTCACGCGTGCGCTCCTGACAATTGCGGCGTTCTACGAGCATCGCGTGCCGCAACACGGCCATTATCTCAGATGCTTCTCCAGGTACAGCATCAGTTCCAGCATTCGGTCGAGCAGTTCGGCCGAGGTCGCGCCCGGGAAATTGCGCAGGACCAGCTCTTTCACGAACAACCGGGCGATGTACCGGAGCTGGGAAGCGCGGTTGCGCGCGGAAAATACGAAGTCGCGGTGTCCGTTGTTGATGACGATCACGTTCTGCTCGGTTTCGTAACGGGAGCGCCACAGTTGACCCGGCGCATTCTCGTACGAATAGCCGGGCAGGCCCTGCCGCGGCATCGAGCCGCCGGACCCTGAGATCAGCGAGTCCGTCACCGTCACCAGCGCCGAAGCTTCGCAGACCACTCCGGCCTGGGTTGCGGCCACGGTCAGGCGTACCAGCGCCGGTTCTTCCGGAGCGAAGTAGCGGACGATTTCGGTGTTCGGAGTCTCGAATCGTCCGCCGCCCTCGGCGATGCTCCAGGCGAATGCCAGCCCTTCCTCCACGGTTCGCCCCGACCGGTCGCGGCACACGGCGCGCAGATTGCGGCTGCGCCCGATTCTGACGACCGACGACGCGGGCGAGATGACGACGCTGTGGAGGGGGCCCGCGAACTGGTGGAATGCAGTCTGGGGGCCGTCCGGCTCGAGTGTGTCGCCGTCCTGTTCGGCGGACGCCTGGTCTGCAACGGCCATGGCCTCCACGCCCTCGAGACCGTCCCCGCCGGCGCCGGCCGCAGTGCCTGGCCGGTTGCCGGCCGCGGCCCCGGCGGCACGGCGAATATCGAACCAGTCGTACTCCTCGGCCGGAAGCGCCAGCATCGCTCCCCTGAAAGCGCGGCGAATGGACCGCAACGTCCGCTCGCTGGCCCGCTCGTCCTCTACGCGCTTCAGTTCGGCGATCAGTTCGTCGAGCTTTTCGGTCACGGGCACGAGCGAGCGCCGGAACTCGTCGTAGGCCTCGTCCCGTATCACGCCGGTCCTGGTGCCGGGCGTCAGATTCAGGAACGGAGCGTCGACGATGCCGTCCACATAGCCGCTGGACCATGCCGGCGCCTGGAATCCGTCAAGCTCCGCCAGTTCGGCGACGCGGGTGCCCTTGCGGTACAGGGCCACGCTGCGTTGCGGGGACGGTTCGTCCAGATAGAGTTCCAGCCGGATCGCTCCCATTGGCGTGACGGGCTGGTCCAGCTCATGAATGAGCCGGCCGTCGAACTCGCGAGGCGTCACCGTGTAGGACTTGCGCGCCGTGCGGTCGACAATACGAATGTTGACGCCGGTTTCGCGAATTCGATCCCGCAGTTCGGATGCCAGGTACCAGTGGAGCTTTTCGCCGCTGAATTGCCGGATGCCCTTGAGCAGCGGATACACAACCAGTTCCGTTCCTTCGGCGGCGAACAGCGTTCGGCGGGAACCGCGCACCTCGTACCCCTCCCCGTTCCGCTTCATGGACATCTCGTAGAGCGTTCCGTCTTCGCCCGGGGAGGTCAGCGTGAGCGCCTCGCCGAGCGTCCAGAAGCTGAGCAGGCCGATGCCGAACTCCCCCTGGATGCCCTGCGCTCCGTGGCGCTTCAACTGCTTCTTTATGGAATCGCAAATGTGGGTGGCGACGTACCTGAAGTCCGGCCGGCCGCGTTCGTCGCGAGGGATTCCCTCCCCGTCGTCGGTGATCTTCAGGAAGGACTTGCCGCGCCGGCGCCCGCGTACGATTTCGATGTTCTTCGCGCGGGCGTCGATGCTGTTTTCGACGAATTCCGCCACTGCCTTGAGCGGGTTGTCCTGCGACAGGGCGATGATGCTGATGGCCGACCAATGGTCGCCGATGCGCAGCTTGCCCCGGCCCTTCGCGCGTTGTCTTGCCATGCGGGAGATTCCGACAGTCCTGCGGCCCGACAGTACGCGACCGGACCGGCAAGTCAAATGGAAGTCTCGCGTTACGTGCTTGTGGACCTCGATGCGGTACGAGATCTGGGGTCGATCAGAACCGGTAAGGCCTCGCGAACAATGATGTGGTCGGAGTCTTTCGGCCGGCCCATCAAGAAGATCCTATTTCGCCGGACGCCACTCGCTGACAATGTTGTTGTAGTCGGGCCTCGGCCGCTCGTTCGGGGGCGTCTCGACGCTGCCGATGTGGATGAACGCCACGATCTGGGTTGCGGCATCGTGCCCCAGGTACTGAATGACCTCCGGATGGTACGCCGGCCAGTCGGTCAGCCACTGGCTCCGGTAGCCCATCGCCGTGGCCGCCACGAGGATGTTCTGGCAAAGGGCAGCGCAAGACAGTAGCTGCTCCACCTCCGGAATTTTCTTGAGCTTCTGCTCGTTGACGTGGAAGGTCACCACCAGTAGCGTCGGCGATCGCTGCGGCCGCTGCCGTTCGACCTCGACCAGAACTTCATTGGCCTCGGGATGTTCCCGCTGAAACAATTCCGCGCAGAAATCCCCCAGCGCCTCCTGCGCCGCCTTGCCCAGCACCTGGATCCGCCACGCCTCCGCCCGGCTGTGATCGGGAACACGCAAACCGCACCGCAGGACCGTCTGAAGTTCCTCGTCGCTCGGACCGGGCGGAATCATGTCCTTCGCCAGGACCGACCGGCGGCTCAGCAGCAGATCGATGGTTGACTGATTTGTGGGGCTGGACGTGCTCATGGCGCGCGACTTTAGCAGTTTAAACCGGTCGAAGCATCGCAGGTTGCGGCGCAAGCCCACGGGAGATGCGGTCAACCGTTCCCCTGAAACCGCTCCGCCGCAAACGCCTTCAGCTCCACGCCCGCCTTTCCTTCCAGCATCAGCCCGGCCAGTGCCCAGCCGCTGCTGGGGGCGGCGGTGATTCCCGACATCTGGTGGCCGGTGTTTACGTACACGTTTTCGCGCGATGGGAGTTTTCCCATAACAGGGAGGCTGTCCGGGACCAGCGGACGCATTCCCATCCAAGCGCGGCCTCCTTCTCTCGCCTCCGGAATATCCAGAGCCCGGCTCACCTGCCGGCGAATCGACCGAATTCGCGCCATGTCCATCCGGCTGTTGATTCCTGACAGCTCCAACGTGCCGGCAAAGCGCAGTGCGCCCTTGTAGGGACTCAGCCCGATCAGGACGCCTCCCAACAAGAGAGCTTGACGTAGCTGATTCGTGGGCTGTTCGATGGTGACCGAGTAGCCCTTTCCTGCGATCAACGGGATCGGACACCCGACCATGCGGCTCAGAGATCCCGAGTGCGCACCAGCCGCCAGCACCACGGCATCCACCTCCAGGTCGCCCTCGGTGGTCACGACCGCAGTCACGCGCTGTCCCCCGCTCTTGAATCCGGTCGCCCTGACGCCCTCGTGGATCTCGACACCGCTCGCGCGCAACGACGATTCCAGTCCCGCCATCAGCGTCTCAGGCCGCACGTGACGGCCTTCGTCCAGGAAGAGTCCAACCCTGAATCCCGGGCGCAGCAGGGGCTCGTACCCATACAGTTCAGCTTCATTTAACCGGTGACATTCGGAGCGCCCGGACGCCATCCCGGACTCAGCCTCGAACGCGGCCCTGGCCTCAGCCACCAGCTCGATCTCCTGCCGCGTCTCCGCTGCCTCGTCCACGTCCCGGAACGCCATCAGCAGCCCCGACTCGGCATACTCGAACTGCACGCCGTCCGCGGCCAGTTCGTCGTAGCGCTCCATCGTGACCGCGTTGAGCGCGGACCACGCCGCGATTCCCCGCTTCTGATCGTTGTGGTTGCAGTGGGAGCGAAACCGCATCAGCCAGGGGGCCAGTGCCGGCAGGGTGGAAGGCCTGATACGCAGCGGGCTGTCCCGGCGCAGCATCCACTTGAGGGACTGCAGGGTAAGGCCGGGCTTGGCGAGAGGCGTCGATTTGGATGGGAAGACCCAGCCGGCGTTGCCGAGCGAGCAGCCGCTGCCCAGCGTCGACGACTCGATGATGACAGGGTCCGCGCCCAGTTTCCTGAGGTAATAGGCGGTGCAAAGGCCGATGGCGCCGCCGCCCACGATCCCTACCCGCATCAGAGCGTGCCCTCGGTGCCCACGTCCATTGCCCGGTCGATAGCCGGCAAGACTGACACTTCGGACGCAACGAAGCGTGTCCGCGAGCTCGGCATCGCACTCATGTTTTTTTCGCTCCAGAAGCCTCTACGTCGCGATAGTATCCCCTATCCTTCAGATCTTTCTGCTGCCCGGGCGAAAGGAGGCACCATGAACATCCGCAAACTCTCGTTAATCGTGCTGGCATTGTCAGCCAATGCGTGGGCCCAGGACGATGGCCTGAAGATCTTCATCTCCGCCGACATGGAAGGGGTGGTGGGCGCGGTGACCGCGGAGCAACTCAGGCCCGGGGGGTTCGAGTACGAGCGATTTCGCGGATTCCTGACGGCCGAGGTCAACGCCGCCATCGAGGCGGCCCGTGCGGCCGGCGCGACGGAGATCGTCGTCGCCGACTCCCACGGCAACGGCCAGAACCTGCTGATCGAACGGCTGCCGGAGGACGTCACCGTGGTGCGTTCCTCGCCGCGAGAATTCCGCATGATGGGTGGGATCGACGATACGTTCGACGGCGTGATTTTCCTCGGCTACCACGCGGGCACGGCCAATATGGATGGCGTGCGTGCGCACACGTTTTCAAGCGCAAACATCACGGGCCTCAGGCTGAACGGCATCGAGATGTCCGAAGGCAGCATGAACGCGGCGATCGCCGGGCATTTCGGCGTGCCGGTGATCATGGTGTCGGGCGACGATGTGGCCGTGGCCGAAAACCGGGCGGTGATTGGCGATATCGAGGGCGCGGTCGTCAAGAGGGCGCTGGGCTTTCACTCGGCGGAATCGATGACGCCGGAGGCGGCCTACGAGGTTATTCGCTCAAGCACGACGGCGGCGATTGGCCGCATCGACGACTTTGAACCCTACGTCCTTGACACGCCCATCGTGATGGAGCTGAGCCTCAAGCACTACCAGCCCGTGGAACTGCTCGGTTACCTGTCAAACGTGGAAAGGATCGACTCGCACACCATCCGGTACACCGGCGCGGACATGCGCGACGTCTCCAACTTCCTGATCTTCGTGACCAGCTACCGGATCGACTTGCAGCCGTAAGCGCTGAATCCCTTTGGCCCGGCAAACGGGGCGTTGCGGACATAATTTATGGCCATGCCCGCCGCTACCCTCGCCTGCCGGTTCGTATGCAGGCGAATCCTATTGTCGCGCCTGCGCGTTTGAAGCGCGGGTTCACAACGGAGAAACCTTTTGCCTGGCATACCCGATGGCAGCCAGCACGGCGGCGCAGACCAGCAGGAAGATGATCGGAAACGAGATATGCCTTAACGCGACGCCGGGTCCTGCCAGTTCCATCGAGAAGACGGGGATCGCGTCCAGGCTGCCGCTTCCCAATCTGTTTTTCGAGATGATCGCGGGCCGCACGACATCGTTCAGATCATCCATCGCGGTCCCTGCCTGCGTGATGAACATCTGCGCCTGGTCGAAGTCGGATCCTGCGATTCTGAAGAACGCACGTTGGGCAATGATGGCCGGCGACAGGTACTGCAGGCGGTCGACAAAGGCGCTTCTCTGGCGGTTGGCTTCTTCAAAGGCGTTTACGATCGGAACGGTGTTCGACAGCACCTGCTCGTTGGCCAGAAAAACCGCACTGAAGAAGTCCGGTACGGATTCATCGCTGACTGTCAGTTCGGGATGATCCTGCAGAAAGTCATCCGTCAGTTCGCTCGTACGCCTGGACGCATCGACCTGGGCCGCACGCGAGTCGGACAGGTATTCCAGTTGTGAAGGCAAGGGATATACGGCCTCGCCCGCGCTGTTGGTCAGTGCCGGGATGGCGAGAGTGAAGAGCACCCACAGGCCGATCAGCGTTGCAGCCGTTGCCTCGCTGCGCCTTATGCGGCTGACCGCCAGGTAGATGAGCGCCAGCCAGAACAGGGTGTAAGCAAAGAAGGTACCAAGCCAGAGCAGACCGTAGCCGCCGAATCCACCCTCACCGGCGGCTGCAAGGCCGACCACAATTGAAACGAGCGCCAACAGAATCAGCAGGCCGTTGCGTACAGCCAGTCGTGTAACCAGGACGTTTTCCGTGCTGATGGGATTGGAAAGCAGCAGCTTCAACGTCCCCCTGGAGCGGTCGGAAGCGAGTACGTCGAAGGAAAGCGCAATCATCAGGAGCGGCAACACGACTACGGTAAAGAAGGCCAGATCGAACTTGCCCAGTGACAGCGTTGTCGGGTTGTCGAACTCGTAGGGCTCGATCATGGACATCCTGGTTTCCAGCGGCGTGATGGTGGCGCGGGTTGGAAGAAGCGCGGAGCTCCCGACGGCCAGGTGTCCGAGCGGACCGACCGGCTGCGTCGCGGGTATCTGAATATCGCCGGGACGCGCCGCAAACGGCGATGCCTCCTGCGTTCCCTGTTCGATCGCAAACAGATCCTCGCGCCACGTCTGCATCTGTACTTCGACATCGGCTTGGTAATTGCCGAGCATCGCAACCTGCGCGTCGCGCCAGGTGGTTCCCGACCAGACCGAATAAAGCGATGCAATCAGGGCAAACGCCAAAATCGCCATTGCGGCGAGCGATCTGCGAATTCTCAGGAACTCGAGTTTCAGCAACGCACCCGTCATTTCACGGCCTCCAGTCGTGCGGCCCGATTGGCGGCCCAGCGTGCAAAGAGAAAGCTCGCAACGGCCCAAAAGAGCAGAATGCCCGCGTGAACGAGATAGCCCGAAACAAATGTGCCGATTGAAGGCAATCTGCCCTCATAAGCTGGAATCCGGGGCCAGAATGACGCATCGCTCTGGTACAGCCACGCTTGTCCGTTCGCGTTGTAAATCATGTCCTCGTTCATCTGCCGGATGATCACGCGTCGGTGCGCTTCGGCTTCCTGAACGAATTGGGTGTGATGAAAACGATCGGTACCGGCGAGCCCGGAGGAAAGCGCCATGATGGCGGAGGTCGGTGACAACACGGACAACACCTTGAGCGTATTTTCCTGACTGGCGTACCCGTCTCGAAGATCGCCGTAAAAGGCATCCCAAAGCGGGTTTGCATGATCCTCGCTGGCCTGCAATCGATGGGCGGCGAAGTCGATTGGAGCGTCGTCCACGTCGGTTACGCCATAAGTCGCCAGAAACTCCTCCCTGTGCTTGTCGGCGGATTCCGAGTTTCCAAAGTCGCCCCTGATTGCACTCAGGGCAAAAGTCGTATCGAAGGCGTCGGGCTGCGGTGTTCTCATGACCGCGATATCGCCGCCCAACCGGGGCGCCAGGACCGTGACAACGCTCCAGACTGAAATGAGCGCGATGGCTGCGGCGCGGCGACTGCTGCAGAGAGCGGACAGGCCAATGGTCAGCATTGCGTATATGAACAGGTAAACTGCGTAAGTGACGAACAGCCCGGCCAGGCGTATTCCCAGGTCTTCCTGCGGCGCGCCCTCACCAAAGGCCAGAATGGCGACGGCCACGAATCCTCCAAGCAGAATCAACAGTTTCAGCAGTGCTGACATCGCTCCACGGAGCTTTCCGTTGAACAACACGCTCGGTGAAGCGCCGTAACTCATGACCTGACGCAGCGTTCCGTCTTGCCGTTCACCTGCGTAAGAGGCAAACAACAGCAATACGACCAACAGCGGGATCAGGTATTGCAGGACCCAAGCCGGGCTGAGAATGACAAATCGCGCCAGATCGCCTGCGCCCTCTGCGCGCCGGAAGGTTGCGGGATTCTGAATGTGACCTTCCATCCAGACCGCCATCCCCGCGTAGTCAATGACTCCGGGATCGAAGCCCGAAAGCGAGGGGATCGGCATGAAGGCGTACTTGGAATAGTGCGCGGCCGAATGGGGGTTTATGCTGCCCTGAGCGTCGAAATTCGCCCGATCGGCCTGGGCAGCCGCGGTGCGTTCCATTTCAAACGTGTTGGTTCTCACGACGCCGACGGAGAGGGCCGCGATAACGGCAAGCAGTAACGCGATGTAGATGCCCCTCAGCCGCCTGTCGCGACTGGCAACCAGGGCTTCCTTGCGAGCAATGACTGATGCACTCATGCTGCTTCCTCCTCAATGCTGTCGTGCATGTGATCCAGGTAAAGGGTTTCAAGTTGTTGTCCGGTTACGGATTCGGCGCGGATGACATCGACAAGCCGGCCGCTCTTCATGATCCCGATGCGGTCGCCCACCTCCCTTGCGCGGAACAGGTCGTGCGTAGCCATGAGGGTGGCGACGCCCTGACCGCGCTGCTCGGTGATCAAGGCACAGAATTCGTTGGCTGCCTTGGGGTCCAGCCCGGAAAGCGGTTCATCCAGCAACAGCACCTTCGCGCTCCTGGCGATTGCGCAGGCGATACCCACCTTCTGCTGCATGCCTTTCGAGTAGCTGGAGGTCGAATCGTGGACGGCTTCCCGCGGCAAGCCGGCCCGTTCCATGCAATTCAGCAACTCGCTTTCCGGCATGTCCTTGCCGGCGAGCTTCGCGAAGAATTCCAGGTTTTCGTATCCGGTCAGATCGGGATAGAGCGCAACCTTTTCCGGAATGTAGGCGACGTTTTCCCGCACGGTGACGGGATCGGCCTGCACGTCCGTTCCATCGATCAGCGCGGTGCCTTCGGTCGGCTCCAGAAACCCCAGAAAGAGATTGATGAGGGTTGTTTTTCCGGCACCATTGGCGCCCAGAAAACAGAAGATTTCGCCGGCGGGTATCTCGACCGACAGGTCTTGTAATGCCCGGTTTGAATTGAATGATTTGGATAGATTTCTTGCTTCTATCATCAGTCAGCTCCTGTGGGAACAGCAGTTCTTGATGCCTGGGTACGTGTCAGGATTTCTCGATCAATCTTGTTGTCACTGTCGACACGGTCATGAAACAGGCCAACGGTCACGGAAACGCACGAGCGCAAATTCCGAAATTGCGTTTGCCTGAATTCGTCAGGCGACGCCCGACGCGCAGGTACTAGTTGACAGGAGGTGCTCGGGCGTTGGCGATCTGGCAGGGATCGAAGCCTGGCCAACCCGGTTCGGTGGGGGTAAGCGTCTGCAACCGGCAGTCGACAATCGGACTCCATGAAGAGCCGGTGATCGTGTCGTCCATGCCGGCGGAGGAATGGCAGACGAGACAACTGGTTGCGTCCAGCTGGGAATCGGCGTGGGAGTGGTCATGGGCCAGCGCATAGCTCTGTCCGACCAGCGCAAGAAGCAGGACCAACCGCAACGCCAGTCGTTTTGCGCAATTTCCAGGCCGACTCAGACTCACTGGGGCTCCAGGGGCTGCCATCCGCTACCTCTTGACATGCTAGCACGGCTGCGGCTCATGCTCGCAGAGGGATTCGCGCCTCTCGCGATCGCTTGACTCCGGCGTTCGAACTGTGACAATTTGATGTCGTCGCACTCCGATCACAGCGGATGCGGCAAGAGACCTGAGGGGTGGCTACGCGCCTGAGATGCCCGCCGGTTGGCGGCAGACCCTTGGAACCTGAACCAGATAATGCTGGCGGAGGAACAGGCCTGTGTCTATCTACCGTTATATCCATCGTCATTTCGTTGTTGCGCGCCCTGGCGCGTCTTGCCTTTCCCAACTGCAAGAGCTGCCTTCGCTGAGAGAGCTTCCTGCATCGAGCGCGCTACCCACGCCGAGAGATGGCGTTGTGCCGCTTCTCATCATCGTTCTGTTTGCGCTCTGCACCTCGGCGACCGCCCAAGAAATCGACGAAATCATCGTCTACGGGGACTTGCGGGAATCGGAAATCGAGGACGTTCCGACCAGCGTGACGGTGCTCGATGAGGCGCTCATTCGTCAGCGCAACGCGTCGCACTTCGAGGAGATGGTTGCTGCCGCGGCGAACCTGAACTTGTCGAACGGCGCGTCGCGTGCGCGGTTCTTTCAGATACGCGGTGTCGGTGAGCGCGGCCAGTTCACCGAGCCGCTGAATCCTTCGGTGGGTCTTCTAATCGATGGAGTGGACTTCAGCGGGATCGGGGGCGTTTCTACGCTTTTCGATGTCGAGCAGATCGAGGTGTTCCGCGGGCCCCAGGGCGACCTCTACGGCGCCAATGCACTGGCGGGACTCATTTCGCTACGCAGCCACGCTGCGGAGCACGAGGCCTCGGGACGCCTGCGCTTGGAAGCGGGCGACTACGGTGTGCGAAGTCTCGGCGCGGCCTACGGCGGTTCGCTTTCCGATACCGTCGCCTTCCGCACCTCGCTGTCGACCTATGCCGGAGACGGATATATCCACAACATCCATCTCGATACCCGCGACACGAACAACCTCGACGAACTCACCTGGCGCGGCAAGCTGCGCATCGACCTCTCGGACGACGCAATCCTCGACGTGAATCTCGGCCTGGTCGACCTGAACAACGGCTACGACGCCTTCTCGCTCGATAACGACCGGCGCACGCGCTCCGACCAGCCCGGCGCCGACAACCAGGAAAGCGTCTTCGGTTCCCTGCGCCTGGCGCTGGCAGGCGAACTTTTCGACACGGAACTCAGCCTCGCCAACGCCACATCCGACATCGCGTACGGCTACGACGAGGACTGGACCTACGACGGATTCCACCCCTGGGGCTATTCCTCGACGGACCAGTACAACCGCGACCGCGACACGCTGACCGCCGAGGTTCGCCTGACCTCCTCCGAAGCCGGCAGCCTGTTCGACGGTCGAGGCGCCTGGGTGGCCGGGCTCTACATGCTGCGCCAGCAGGTGGATCTGCTGCGGGTCTATACCTACGCGGACTCGGATTTCGGTAGCAGCTTCGAGATTCAGCGCCTGGCCGCCTACGGACGCATCGAGAGCGATCTCTCCGACCGCGGCCGCCTGACCATCGGCCTGCGCCTGGAAGCCCACGAATCCGACTACTCGGACACCGCCGGCCTGACCTACAACCCGGATGAAAACCTGGTCGGCGGCCGCATCGCCTACGACTACGCCCTCTCGGAGAACTGGTCCGGCTACGCGAGCCTTTCGCGCGGCTACAAGGCCGGAGGTTTCAACCTGGACGGCTCGCTCGACGAGAGCCTGCGCCAGTACGATGCCGAGTTTCTCAACAACTACGAACTCGGCCTCAAGGGCCAGGTGGCGGAATCCGGCCTGCGCATGCGCCTCGCGCTGTTTCGCATGATCCGTGACGACGTCCAGATCGACAGCTCAACTACCCTGCTCCGCGCCGACGGCAGCAGCGAGTTCATCGACTTCATCGGCAATGCCGCCGAAGGCGTGAACCAGGGCGTGGAGGCGGAACTCAACTGGAGTCCGGGCGAGCGCGTCCAGATCACCGGCAGCCTCGGCCTGCTCAACAGCGAATACGAAAACTACATCAACGGCAACGGCGAAGACCTCGGCGGACGCGAACAGGCCCATGCGCCCGGGTACCAATACTATCTGGCAGCCAATTTCGGCCTGCTCGAGAACCTGGGGCTCTCCCTGTCGCTAGAAGGACGCGACGCCTTCTTCTTCTCCGACAGCCACGACGCCATGTCCCGCGCTTACGACCTCTTCCACGCCTCGCTCACCTGGGACTGGCAGGCTTTCTCCTTCACCCTGTGGGGCCGCAACCTGTCCGACGAGGACTACTTCGTCCGCGGCTTCTACTTCGGCAACGACCCCCGCGACGGCTACGCCGGCCACCGCTACACGCAGCTCGGCGAACCCCAGCGCTTCGGCCTGACCGTGTCGCGGGACTTTTGAACGCGGATTCAGCTTAACCGTTCAATGCCCTGGCAGGCGTCGAAACGGCGGTCGTATGTCAGGATACGGCTGACGCCCGCTGCCCGCATCACGGCGACGTGCAGGGCGTCGCGCGCGGACATGCCCTCCACTGATTCGAGGATTGCCCGGGCCGAGCGAACCTCCGCCATGCCGAAAGTCAGTGTTTCGTCGGCGATGCTGTCCAGACAAGCGAAAGCGGGGTCGATCATGTCCGGACGGTTAATGGCCGTGTACCGGTGAAGAATCTCCTGGTAGGCCTCAACGTCGGTGACGAAACGCGATCGCGAGAGAATCAATTCGTCCAGCACCGCCCGCACGCGATCCTTGTTCGGATGCGGAGCTCCGACCAGGTACATGGGGACGTTCGAGTCAACGAAAATCACCGGCTTGATAGCCTTGTTCGATCTCCTCGATCATTGTCTCGATGTCCGCGGTAGGGCCCTCGTGCCGGTAGGCTTCGTCCAGCGCCCGCAACTTGGCCTCCACCGCCCGGTGGCGCCGCTGCCGGACCTGCCGCAAGGCCTGGCGAACCCATTCGGCCAGAGTCATGCGATCCGCGCGGGCGGACTGCTGGAGCGCCCGGTATTCTTCGTCATCGAACAGAACTTGCAGTCGCTTAGTCATGAGTATGAGTTTAATTGACTCATAAAGAATGAGTCAAAATCTGTTCGTCCATGTTGTCGGCAAGGTAGATGACCAGCCGGCTGGCGTCCACGGTGAGAAAGCCTCCGATTCGGCGGGCCGTTCTATTCTGAGTCGCGATTCGCTGCATCCAAACCCGTTGCTGCGGGCATCTACTCCACAAAGGCGGCATTTCGCCGCATCGCTACACGGGAGAGAAAAGATGTACCGCAGGATCTATGAAAGCTCAGCCCAGTTCGTTGTGGTCGTTTTGATCGGCCTCGCCTATGCTCAGTGCATACAGTCGTTCGCGATCGTGACGGTCTGAGTCGAGCCACGGCTGACGCCAAGCTTGAAGCACTCATTTCCAGGAGAAAGCAATGGAAGAAGAAATTGTTGCCATATTCGTTCCTATCGTCATGTTCATCGCCATCGCGGTTGTCATGTGCGTTTACTACTACATGCGGCATCGCACCGGCGAGGCGGTCCAGAAGACCGTGCGGACGGCGATCGAGCAGGGTCAGGAACTCACCCCCGAGATACTCGAACGGCTCGGGCAGGCGCCGAAACGCAAGCCGGCGGATCTCAAGATGGCGGACCTGCGCCGCGGCGTGGTCCTGATCAGCGTCGGGCTAGGGATTGCGGCCTTCGGGGCGCTGGTCGGCGAGGAAGACGCCATGCGACCGCTGCTCGCCATCGGTGCGCTGCCGTTCCTGATCGGCGTCGCCTACCTGGGGCTGTGGAAATTCGGCAAGTCGGACAAGTCTGGCTAGCAGGCCCGGGTTCGCACGACGGTGGGGAGTCGCGCCGGGGCTCGCAGGCCAGCGGAACACCGCGATGAGGCTCGCACGCCCGCGGCGCACCGCGACGGGGAACTCGTTGCCCGCGCCATCGCGACCGGCAATCCCGCGGATTACGACGAGCTGATCCGCCGGTACCAGTCCGATGTGCGCAACTGGCTCCGCCATCTCACGGGCGACCCCTCGCGGGCAGACGACCTGGCGCAGGAAACCTTCATTCGAGCATGGAAACGGCTGCACACGATCGGTGACGGCAAGAAGTTCAAGGCCTGGATAATGAAGATCGCCTACAACATGTTCCTCCAGTCGCACCGCCGGCAGGGCAGGGAAGCCAGGCTGGCGGATGCCCTGGGCCGGGAACAACTGGCGGCCGGGAGCCATGTCACCGCCGGCGGCGATGCCGGCGTGGCCGACCTGCCCAGGATGCTGGCGGCGTTGACTGAGGGCGAGCGCGTCGCCATGATTCTTTGCTACGCTTACGGCATGAGTCACCGGGAGATCACGGAACTCACCGGCATGCCGCTGGGCACGGTGAAGTCCCACATTCGCAGGGGCGCGGCGCGGATTCGCGAGCGCTTCGACCTGGGGGGGCCTGATCATGGATAGACTCGAGAGGCCCCTGACCCCTGACGAGGAAGGCCGGCTTTCGGAACTCTTCGAGACGCTCGCTCCGCCGCTGGAAGACGAGGGCTTCAGCGCAGACGTACTGCGGCGCATCAGGCGGCGCGCGTGGTTGCGGCGCGCGGTACTCGGCACGGCCGTGGTCGTCGGAGGCGTACTGGCGCTCGGCCCGCTCTCCGAGCTGAGCGTCCTGCTTTCCGGCCTGCCCGCCCTGCTTTCGGAGGGTCTGGTTACGGTGGCCACGAGCTGGAATGACCCGGCCTGGCTGGCGCAGAACCGGATCGCACTGATCCTGGCGGTTCTGGCCGCGTCCGTGCCCGGGGCGATTCGGCTGCTGGAACGCTAGCAGGAGAACCGCAGCCGGGAGCGCTCACGGCTGCAATTCGGTCTGTAGCAGATTGTCACATCATTGCACCACCGCAAGTCCGGTACACTGTCCGCCGACAGCCAGGGAGTCCACATGATTTCAACACTGATGAGCAGAAACCGCCGCGCCGTCGCGGGCGCAGCGATCGCGTTCGCGGCGGTCGCCGGGATCGCGCTGATGCTGACCAATTCGCGTCTGGGCGTTTACATTCTCCTCGACCACTTCGGCAATGACGAAAACAACCTCGTCACGGGTCCCGCGTCCGGACCGATCGAACTTTCGGAGTTCGCGACCGCGGTGGCGGCGTACGAGCTGCCGGCGCAGATCGACCAGCCTTCCGGCGTGACCTACCTCGAAGCCGACCGCGCCTTTGCCATCGTCACCGACCAGGCCGAGCTCTTCGTGGTGAGCGAGGACTTCACGACCGTCCGCTCCGCCACGGCATTGGCGGGCGGGCTGCTGTTGACGCGCCAGGGGCTCATGGAGGCCGCCGCAAGCATCGACGGGCAGCGGATCGCCGTGAGCGGCGAGACGGGGCGGATCGACGTCTGGCGCAAGGGCGCCGGGCCCGGGTACTCGCCGGAAATGACGATCGAGCCGTCCCCGCAGACGATGATCGGGCTGTCCGGCTACGCCGGCCTGGGCGAGTTCTCGGGCATTGCCCATAACCCGGAGACCGGGGAGTACTACGTCAGCTCCGACGAGACGCTGACAATCGCGGTCGTCGACGCGACCGGAGGGTTCGTCCGGAACCTGACATTCGAGGACGACCTGCGCGGACGGCTCAAGCCTGGCCGCTCGCTGTCCGAATACGAGCTATCGGGGCTGGACTACGCGGACGGACGGGTGTTCGCGGTCAGCGAGGCCTACAACACGCTGTTCATCATCGATCCGGAGCGCGGTCTGGAGCGCACGCTGGGCATCGAGAACGGCGGACAGATCTCGGCCATCGCCATACGGGATGGCACCGCCTACCTGCCGCTCGATCACAACCACGTCGACCCGCGTCCGCCGCTGTTGACCGTGGCGCTGGACTGACGCCCAAAAGTCGTTCGACGGCGCGGACTCCTGGTTCAAGCCGGCGGCGCTCTCGGCTGGAAGGGAATCAAGAGTGTATTGCGATCTGAAGCAGATTGTCATACGATCATGCCATGAACACCCTGTCCGTAAAGTTGCCGAATGAGTTGTTTTCGCGGCTGGTGAACGAGGCGCGTCGGCGCAATGTCGACCGGTCCACACTCCTGCGCGAGATTCTCGAACGAACGCTCCTTGAAGGACCGGAATCGGACCCGCCGAGCTGCGCAGACCTGGCGGGTGACCTCGTCGGGAGCGTAGCAAGCGGCCGTACCAATCTCGCAACCGACTCGGAACTCCTGGAACAGGCCGTGCTGGCGGATAGCGTTCGTGGCACGCCCCACCGTAGTACTTGACACCGGGCCACTGATTGCCCTGCTCGACCGTGACGAAGTGCATCACGATTGGGCTACTGCCCAATTCAACATGCTCATACCGCCGTTACTGATCTGCGACGCCGTTCTTTCGGAAGCGTCGTTTCTGTTGCATCGAGCTGGCCTGGATGCGGGCCTTCCAATCGAGCTGGTAGCGCGCGGGGTGCTGGAAATTTCTTCACCCGTGACTTCCCGCGACGATGCCGTCTCCGTAAGAAGCCTCATGCGGCGCTATCGCAACGTCCCCATGTCATTCGCCGACGCCTGTCTGGTCCGCCTTGTCGAACGCACGGAAAACGGTTCGATTCTGACGCTGGACTCCGACTTCCGAATCTATCGCCAGTCAAACAGGAGAGTCATTCCCCTGCTGATGCCGTGAAGGACCATATCCACCCTGCGCGAGACATTGCGGGTTCGAATGCAGGCCCTAACCTTCCAGCAGCTCCCGCGCGCCCTGCATCATGGCGTTGGTTCGGTTCCACGGGCCGTTGAAGTAGGCGAAACCGGCGGCGAGATAGCGGTCGCGCCAGGGTGAGCGCGGTGACAGCGCGTGGTTCTCGATGGCCGCTTCGGCGAACTTGTAGTGGTGTGTGTTCGTGCCGTTGGCGACCAGGAAGTGGCGGATCCGGTCGACGAGCGGTTGCACGGGGCCGCCGGCTTCGAGATAGGCCAGGGTCTTGCCGATGGCCTGCGATCGGGCATCGCGCCCGGCCGAGAAGATCTCGTCCAGTGCGTCGGTGCCGCCAGCCGGGGACTCCAGCGCCACGGGCTCGAACTCGTTCAGCCCCGCCACACCCCGCCGGGCGCGGGACGACATGCCCCGGAACCTGGGGATGAAGGCGGCGCCCTGCAGCAGCATGAGCTGCCGGGTCGCCGTGTCCGCGGACTCGCCGAACGCGTATTGGAGCGCGTTCGTAACTGTCTGCGCGTGCAGCGGTACGACGCCCGGATCGGTAATCAGGAGTTCCGCGCCCGCTGCATGGAGTGCGTGCCAGATGGAGGTGGGCGAGATTCCGTCGCTGAGGAAGTCCAGGACGGCGCGGCCGGTTTGCAGGGTGTCGCCTTCCCGGAGGGCGGCCAGCACGTCCGCGCTTGCGGCGAAGTCGAGCCGCCCCTGGAGCCAGCTTTCGGGGATCTCCCGGCGAAGCGCCGTGTTCTGCCGCCACGCGGCTTCTTCCCGGAGTTCGGCGGTCGAAGGATTGGGATCGTCGTAAAAATTCACCAGCGCCGCCACCGTGGAGCGCAGCACCGGGACGCGATGCTCCCATCCCAGCAGCGCCAGGACCCGGTGCGCGTTCTGCACCGTGATGGCCTTGTGGCCGATGCCGCGGAAATCGCGGGCGCCATACTGCCAGAGGAGTTCGAAGACCTCGCGAGGCTCGGCCACGTTTGCGTAGTTCACCACGGCGGCATCGGCCGCTTCCAGGTCCCAGTGATCCAGCGCGGCTGCCAACGCCGTCCGCGCCTGATCCGCGGAGGGCGCCGGCGTCGGAACCGGCGGGGGCGCGGCCATGGTCCAGCCGCTGGAGCGGCGCTCCTCGGCCTGCTCCTCCTTGAAGTTGTCCACCGCCCACAACGCCGGCAGCCAGCGCTCCGCGGGCGGCATGCCCATCGTGGTGTGATGGATGGCGTGCAGCACCATCACGGCGTGGTACTTGAAGCCCACGTCCGGGTACGGCTGAACGTTGCGCACCGTCGCCAGCGTGAGCGCGCCGAGCAGGTCCTCGTAGCTCAACCCGGAATGGATCCGTGCCACCACGCGCTCGATGGCCTGCGAGCGCGGCGTCTCTTCCAGCAGGTCGAGCAGGTCGTAAACGTCTGCGGGCGCCGTTCGGCCCGACGGGCTGGCGATGGTCAGGGTCGCCGCTCCGCCGACGGCCCTCAGAAAATCACGGCGGTCCATGCGTACCTCCGGTTCCCCCTGCATCTTTTCGACCTATGGTAGGCCGTTCGCGGTTGCCGGTCCAGTGAAGGGCACGGCTCTTCGGGACGTCGTCCTCGCCTCCTGACCAAGCAGTCTCAAATCGACCCCTATACGCTCAATCCGGCAGCATGATGTCGGTAATCTTCCCCATCGGCGTAAGGTCCCTGCCCGCCAGGCCCGGATGGTCCGGCGCGATCCAGTGGGCCGTGAACACCGCATTTTCGTCCTTGTCGGACATGGTCTTCCTGAAGACTTCCCGCGGGGTGGCGTCCTCTTCCAGTCCCTGCATGACCGGGACGATGTATTCCCACACGACCTCGCCTTCCGGCGTCACCTGGAAGATGTGCCCCCGACGGCCGGCGATGCCCAGCGTGTTGCCGTTGGCCAACCGCTGGGTACCCGAGATATTGCGGCTGTAGAAGCTGTTGGGGTATTCGGACTGGAAGCTCCAGACGATCTGGTTGGCGGGGCCGCCTGCCTCCATCTCGGGCAGGTACGGCGCTTCGGGGTACGCCCCGTCGTATGGATTGACCTCCAGCAGCACCGAGTAATAGGCACCCGCGCGCCGTGAACCGTTGTCGAAGATCAGGAAATTGCCGGCGCCCGGCAGCCCGTCCTTGATCCACTGTGTGTCGTGATGGTGGAAGAGCAAGCGGTCGCCTTCGGAGGCCGCGTCGCCGTCCGGATTGTAACTGGGCGCTTCACCGGAATCGTAGAGCGCCGGGTTGCCCCAGCGGAAGATGATGTCGCCCCTGGGGCCCGCCGCAAGCGCCTTGCTGGCTTCGAAGTCTCCGACCACGAACGTGCCCCCGTGGTCGATGACGTAGAGTTCGCCCATGCGATCGTTGTTGACCACGATCTGGTCCTTTTCGCGGTGGTAATCGAGGGCGTTCTGGTGGATGAAATCACCAGTCAGTCCCGGCCCCCAGTTGAGGTCGAACCGCTCCGGGTGCTCGGCCAGCACCCCGTAGTTGGGCCAGTCGGGATTGACGTCCTGGATCACGTGATCCAGCGACCACCACTCCCAGACGACATTGCCGTTCATGTCCACCTCGACGACCCCGTCGGGAGAAGCGTCCCACTCGACTTCAGGGTCGGCGCCCGCCGCCACGGCCTGCTCCTGTGTCATCGGAAATCGGGACGTGAAGACGATGGTCCAGTCGTCGAGATGGTTGTTCCAGATCCGCTTGAAATTGTGATGGTAGAGGTAGCCCTCCCGCGGATCGCTGAATTCCCAGATGACGTTGCCGTCCCAGTCCAGTTCCACCAGGGCCCGCTGGCCCTCATCAGAGTGGGCGTCCGTGCTGAGACCCACGATGATGCTGCCCTTCTCGGTCAGGCGGGCCGTCTTTTCCAGAATATATCCCTGGCCCTCGTATTCCGGCGGGACGGTCTTCCACATGTGGACCACATCGCCGTCCTGGTTCAGGAGGTAGATGTACTCGTACCGCTCGATTCGCGGCCACGACGGCAACAGCAGATAACCGGGCGCGGCCTGCTCCGGGTCGGAGTAGATCAGTTCGGTGGGTCCGTGGAAGGCCTCGTAAGCCTGCGACAAACCAGACACCGCGACGGTGCCGATTGCCACTGAAAGGATTCTGGCTCCCCATCTCCTTCTGTTTCTCATTCGTCTTCTCCAGAAAGGATCGTCGGCTCACTCTAGCCGCATCCAGTAAACTCCGCAAAGTGAACTCGCCGACCGGAAAAACTTCCGACGGACCGGTGCTGGACGGCGACTCCCGGGAATTCGCCACCGAGCCGGTGCCGCGCGACCACCGGGTGGGCTGGATTCGAGTCGGCCTGATCAGCGCCATGGTGGCGTTCTCCCTGCCGACTTTCGTGACCGGCGCGGAGGTGGTGCTGGCCATCGACAACGCCAGCGGTGTGGCCGCCATCCTGATCGGCTGCGCCCTGCTTACCCTCATCGGCTCGATGACGGGCACGATCGGCGCACGCACGCATCTCAGCTCCTACATGCTGGCACGCATCGCGTTCGGTACCCGGGGTGCGGCCGTCGTGAACATTGCGTTCGCGATTTCCCTGCTCGGCTGGTTCGGCGTGAACATCGATCTCTTCAGCGGCGCCATCCTGCGATTGCTGCAGGATACGCTGGGTGTAACGGTCCACTCCTGGGTGATCGAACTGTTCGCCGGAGTCCTGATGACCGGCACGACCATTTACGGATTCCGGGCGATCAATACCCTGTCCGGTCTGCTGGTGCCTGCCATGATGGCGGTGACGGCGGTGCTCATGTACAGGGCGCTGGGCGAGCGGTCGTTCGCCGACACGCTTGACGCACCGCAGATACCGGAGATCAGCCTGGGCTTCGCGATATCGTCGATCGTGGGCGGCATCATTGTCGGCGCGGTGATTCTTCCGGATATCACGCGCTTCGTACGCCACTGGCGCGGCGCCATCTTTACGGCAGTACTGGCCTACCTGGCGGTACAGCCCATCGTGATGATTGCCGGAGGGCTTGCAGCGGACCTGCTGGCGAACGACGATTTCCTGGACGTGCTGATCGTGATGGGACTGAGCTGGGCGGCATTCGTCCTTGTTATCGCGGGAAGCTGGGTGCTCAATTCCTTCAATCTCTACAGCACCTCCCTGAGCGTTGAAGCCACCTTTCCCAGGACGGAGGGGCGCCTCCTCATCGTTGTCCTGGGCGCCCTGGGAACCGTCGCCGCGTTCCTCAACATTCTCGAGCATTTTCTTTCGTTCCTCTTCTACCTGGCCATCGTGTTCGTGCCCGTGGCTGGCGTCATTGCCGTCGATCACTTTTTTGCCCGGCCGTCCGCCTATTTCGGCGACCTCAAGGCGGCCGAACGCAGCGTGTCGCCCATGGCGCTCGCCGCGTGGGCGGCCGGCAGCATCGTCGCCCTGCTGGGCGCCGAGGAAGTCATCCGGCTCACCGGCGTGGCGGCGCTGGACGCCATGCTGGTCTCGGCACTCGCCTACGCCGTCCTGAGCCGATTCGACTCGTCGTTGTCCAGGCCAGGGGCAGCATAGAGCGGAGCGGACATGCTCAGAATCGGCATTGACGTCGGCGGCACGCACACGGATGCGGCATTGCTCGATGGCGAGGCGGTCGTGGCGCACACCAAGGCGCTGACGACCGCCGACGTGCTGACCGGCATCATGGACGCGCTGGAGGCGATCCTGTCGGAACACGCGGGCGGCGAGGACTCCATTGAGGCGGTGATGCTGGGGACGACCCAGTTCACCAACGCCGTGATCGAGCGCCGCGAGCTTTCGGAGGTGGCGGCGATCCGCATCGGCAAACCGTCCGGCGTCGGCCTGCCGCCCAAGATCGGCTGGCCCGACGATATCGCCCGATGCCTGGGCGACAACGTGTACATGATTCACGGCGGCTACCTGTTCGACGGCTGGCGCCTGGCGGAACTGGACGACCGGGAGATCGAAGCGGTCATCGGCGACCTGGTGCGCAGGAAGGTCGAGGCGGTCGCCATCTCCTCGGCCTTCTCGCCCATGAACCCCGAGCCGGAACTTGAAGTCGGCCGGCGCGTCAGGGCCGCGTTGCCGAACGCGCATGTGACCCTGTCCCACAAGATCGGCCGGCTCGGCCTGCTGGAGCGGGAAAACGCCGCGTTGCTCAACACGAGCCTGCTGAGCTTTGCCGACAGCGTGGTCACGTCGTTTGTCGAGGCGATCCGGAGTCGCGGTCTCGATTGCCGCTTTTTCGTCAGCCAGAACGACGGCACCTTGATGGATGCCGCATTTGCCCGCCATTTCCCGGCGCTTACGTTTGCCTCGGGCCCGACCAATTCCCTGCGCGGGGCCTGCAAGCTGACGGGCCTGGACAACGCCGTTGTCGTGGATATCGGGGGGACGACATCGGACGTGGGCATCCTGCGTGACGGTTTCCCGCGCGAGTCCAATGTCGTCATCGAAGTGGGCGGCGTGCGCACCAACTTCCGGATGCCGGACATTCTCTCGATCGGACTGGGTGGCGGCAGCCTCGTCGAGCAGGGTGGTAACAGCATCGGGCCGCGTTCCGTCGGCCATCGGCTGGTCGAGGAAGGGCTGGTGTTCGGGGGAGACATGTTGACGGCCACGGATATCGCCGTCGCCGGCGGCCACGCGGAGATAGGCGACGCCTCCCGTGTGGCCGATCTCGAGCCGGACACGGTATCGGCGGCGACGCGGCGCATCTCCCGAATGCTGAACCTGGGCATAGAACGGATGAAGCCGAGCAGCGATCCGTTGCCGGTGGTTCTGGTCGGCGGCGGCGCAATCCTGGCCACGGAAAAACTGAAAGCGGCATCGGAGATGCTCCGGCCCGAATACGCGGGCGTCGCCAACGCCATAGGTGCCGCCATTGCCCAGATCGGCGGTGAGGCCGAACGGCTGGTGTCCTACGACAAGGTGCCCCGAAGGGAGACCATTCGAGCGGTGACCGAGGAAGCGAGCGGGCTCGCGGTGGCGGCGGGCGCCGACAGCGCGACACTGCGCGTGGCGGATGTGGAAGAGACCGCCATTGCATACATGGTGGACAACACGACCCGGTTGCGGATAAAGGTAGTCGGCGAAATTGAAGAACTGTCGGGCAGCGAAACTGTCGAAAGAAGTACAGGTTCAAGGAACGTATTCGCCGCGAGGTGAGAGTCATGAAGCTGGGTTTCGAGTCGCTGGAAGATCTCTCCGCGGGTGCGGTGTTCCTGGCCACGGGTGGAGGAGGCGATCCCTACACCGCTTATCTTGCGACACTGCAGGTGCTGCGGCGGACCGGCCCCGTCGATCTGCTCCCGGTCGAAGACCTGGACGATGACGCCTACGTGGCCGCCATCGGTGGTGTCGGCGCCCCGTCCGTCAGTCTCGAACTGCTCCCTTCCGTGGACGATCCGGCAAAGGCCCTGGACGCGTTCGAAGACCATGTCGGGCGCACGGTCGACGCGGTCGTATCTTTCGAGATCGGCGGCGGCAACTCCATGGTGCCGCTGATCGCGGCGGCCGAGCGGGGCATACCGGTAGTCGATGGCGACGGCATGGGCCGCGCGCTGCCGGAAGCCCAGATGATGACCTACCCCATCGCCGGAGTCGCGCCGACGCCCGCCGTCGCCCTGGACTACGCCGGCAATGTGGCGACGCTGTCCGCCGACTCCACCGCAGTGTTCGAACGCCACGTGCGCAACCTGGCGCAGGTGATGGGCGGCATGATCACCACCGTCGAACACCCCATGACCGGCAGACAGCTCAAGTCGTGCATCGTGCCCGGCACCATCAGCTTCTCCATCGAGATCGGCCGGATACTCAGGAAGTTTCGCGGCAACGCCCTGCGGATCGTCGAACCGCTCAGGGACGCATTTGCCGGGTCGCTGTACGGCGATGTCTTCCATCTCTACACGGGGAAAGTGGTCGATTATTCGAGCGCCGTCATCGGCGGCTATGACATCGGCGGGGCGCTGATCGAGTCCTTTGACGACGATGCGCCCCACCTCAGCATCTCCATCAAGAACGAGTACCTCGTGGCTCGGGTCGGCGACCGCGTCATTGCCTCGGTTCCCGACCTCATCACGGTGCTCGATTACGAGACGTCCACCCCGATCAACGCGGAGCGCTTGCGTTACGGGCAGCGCGTCACGGTATTGGGCATTGGTTGTCCCGCCTGTTACCGCACCGACAGGGCATTGTCCGTGGTGGCACCGCAGTGCTTCGGATTCGATTTCGACTTCGCTCCGATCGAAGACCTGAGAGGGCATCACCAGGCGCTGCCGGGATGACCCCGAGGAGTCGGCATGACCCGCTTCGTTGACGTTTCCGCCCTCGGCCGGATCGTGAGCCGCGTCGGCGCGGGCCGTTTCCTGTCCGGCATCGCGGCGACCATCCGCGAGGACTTTCGACGTTGGGAATCGTTCGAGAAAAGCGCCCGGCTCGCCAGTCACAGCGAGATCGGCGTAATCGAGTTGATGCCGATCACCGATGGGGAGCGGTATGCGTTCAAGTATGTCAACGGGCATCCGGCCAATGCGGGCAAGGGCGTGCCGACGGTGATGGCCTTCGGCGTGCTGGCGGACGTGGAAACGGGCTTCCCGATGCTGCTTTCCGAGATGACGCTGACGACGGCCTTTCGCACGGCGGCGGCCTCCGCCGTGGCTGCGGAGGTGCTCGCCCGACCCGATTCGCGAGTCATGGGCATGATCGGGTGCGGTGCGCAGAGCGAGTTTCAGGCGATTGCCTTTCGTGAAATGATTGGCGTCGACGAGCTGAGGATCTTCGATATCGACGGCAACGCCATGAATAGACTGGCGCGTAATCTGTCGAGTGTTCCGGAGCTGAAGGTGACGCCGGTCGGGTCTGCCGCGGATGCGGCCAGGGGCGTGGACATCGTCACGACCTGCACCGCGGACAAGGCGCTGGCCACGATTCTGACGCCGGACATGATTGAGCCCGGGATGCACATCAATGCGGTGGGCGGGGACTGCCCGGGCAAGACCGAGCTCCACGCGGATGTGCTCCGCAACGCCAGGATCTTCGTGGAGTTCGAACCGCAATCACGGATCGAGGGCGACATCCAGCAGCTCTCGCCCGACCATCTGGTCCACGAGCTGTGGAAGGCGATCGCGGGCAAGGATGCGGGGCGCGAACATGACGAGCAAGTCACCGTCTTCGACTCGGTGGGTTTTGCGCTGGAGGACTACTCGGCGCTTCGCTACGTGCACGAACTGGCCATTGAGTTTGGGGAGGGTGAAGACATCGAGCTGGTCCCGAGTCTCGAGGACCCAAGAGATTTGTTCGGGATGGTGCTGAAACACGCAGGGGCAGCGACCAAGCCGACATGCAAGCCGCCGAACCGTCCATCGGCCGAACAATCGGTCGAATAAATGGCTGGAAGCCTCAATCGAAGTCGTTTCAGCGAGAAAGACGGACCATGATTCAGTCCCGCAGACCCATTCACATCATCAACGTGCCGCTTGACCTTGGCGCCTCGCGCCGGGGAACGGACGCGGGCCCGTCGGCGTTTCGCGTGGCCGGGCTCAAGAAGGCGATTCTCTCGCTGGGGTATTCGAACGTAAGGGAAACGGACGTTTCGATCCCTTCCATGGAAACCGTTCCGCCGGGCGATTCCAGAGCGCGCTACAAGGACCAGATACTGGCAGCGTGCAGGCAACTCGCCGGGCACACCCGCGATGCGCTCGACGCGGGCGAGTGGCCGCTGGTGATCGGCGGCGATCACTCCATCGCGATGGGCACGGTGTCCGCCGTTTCCGCGCACCTGGGCCGCACGGACGGCAAGCTCGGCGTCATCTGGTTCGACGCTCACGGCGACATGAATCTTCCCGAGTCCTCGCCTTCGGGAAACGTGCATGGCATGCCGCTGGCGCACTTGCTGGGCTATGGCGACCCGCAACTGTCCTCCATTCTGGGCGTGCATCCCGCGGTCGAGGCGGAGCACGTTGTCCTGGTCGGGATTCGGGACATCGACGAGGACGAGCGGGAATTCATCCATGCATCCGGCGTCACGGCGTTCACGATGCGGGAAATCGATCAACTCGGGATGAGCCGGGTCGCCGGCGAGGCGCTGGAGATCGTCAACAACGGCACCGCCGGATTTCACGTGAGCTTCGACCTGGACGGCTGCGATCCGGAAGTCATTCCCGGCACCGGCACCATTGTTCCGGGTGGGGTCAGCTTCAGGGAGGCACACCTCCTGCTGGAAGAATGCGCGGCCGACGGGCGGATGACTTCCCTGGAGGTCGTCGAGCTCAATCCGTTCCTCGATCACGCCAACATCTCCGCCGAACGCGCCGTCACGCTGGTGCAAAGCGCCTTGGGCCGCAGCATCCTCTGATTCCGGCAGACAGCGAGAAATCACCTCCCAGACGATCTCGCTGAACAGCGTACTCCGGTCCCGGCAGGAACGGCGGTTAAGCACGGCCCAATCAGGCTCTCCGTTTCGGAGACCATTGCGACTCGAACATCGTCTCTCCAAGCGGCGCAGCGCCAACCGCCCGAATTCTCCCTCGGTTTCGGGGATAATTGCGGCGGCGAAATCCATGGAGAAACGGTGGCGGACATCCCCGAAGCCCAACAGCCCTACGCCGACCTGACCCCCGACAGGATTCTCGACTCGCTGGAGGGCGTCGGGTTTGCGTGCGACGGTCGCATCCTTGCGCTCAACAGTTACGAGAACCGTGTCTACCAGCTTGGCCAGGAGGATGGCGGATTCGTGGTGGCGAAGTTCTACCGGCCGGGGCGGTGGAGCGACGAGGGCATTCGGGAAGAGCACCGTTTCGCCCTTGAGCTGGTCGAGAGCGAACTGCCCATCGTGCCGCCCATCGAGGTGGACGGAGAGACGTTGCACGACCACGCCGGCTATCGCTTTGCCGTTTACCCTCGCCAGGGCGGCCGCTGGCCCGAGCTCGGTCGTGACGAGGAGTGGGAGATGCTTGGCCGCTTCATCGGCCGGATCCACGCCATCGGCGCGGTGGGCCGCTTTGCCCACCGCCAGGATATTTCCATCGAGCGCATGGGGCGCGAAGCCTCGCACTTCGTCCTGCTGTCCGACTGGATGCCACCGCACCTGGTGCAGGGGTACCACGCGATCGTCGATCAACTGCTTGAAGCCGTGGCCGAAGCATTCGACCGGGCGGGACCATTCCGGCAGCAACGGATTCACGGCGACTGCCATTTCGGCAACGTGCTCTGGACCGGCGACGGCCCGCACTTCGTGGACCTGGACGACTGCGTCACCGGTCCGGCCGTGCAGGATCTGTGGCTGTTCCTGTCGGGCGAACGCGAGGAGCGCTCCCTGCAGCTTCAGCGGTTACTGCGCGGCTACCGCCAGTTCTGCGAGTTCGACTACAGGGAACTGCACCTCATCGAAGCCCTGCGCACGCTGCGCATGATCAACTACACCGCCTGGATCGCCCGTCGCTGGGCCGACCCGGCCTTCCCCAAGGCGTTCCCCTGGTTCGCGGAGACGAAATACTGGGAGGAACACGTGCTGGCGCTCAAGGAGCAGGCCGCAGCGCTTGCGGAGCCGGTGCTGGAGGTTATCTAACCGCCCAGCGCCACCATCAACGATTCGATTTCAGCGAGGCGGGCGTCGATAGCGCTGCGGGAGAGCCACTGGCCGTTGACCATCACGCCGGCGCTGTCGGCGAAATGGCCGACGTCATCCTGGGGGTTGGCGTTCAGCAGTACCAGGTCGGCGCGCTGTCCCTCGGCCACCTGGCCGAAATCCTCGGCTCCCAGGAAATCGGCGACCGCCTTGGTACCGGAATACAGGACCTGGAACGGCGTAAGGCCTGAATCCACCATCACCTGCATCTCCCGGTGTATCGAAAACCCGGGAACCGAAAAGATCTGGGGTGAATCCGTGCCGAGCAGGACCGGGACCCCGGCGTCGTGAAGTTCCTTGATGAGGCGGCGGCGCAGCTCGATCACGGGCTGGCCCGCGTCGGGGCTGGGGAGGGCCGCGCTTCGCCCATCCGTTTGCTGTACCCATCGGTCCACGCCCGAGGCTACACCCGGGATGTTCTGCCGGACCCAGTATCGCGTCTCGGGCAGGCTCGCCAGCATCTCTGCGCCACTGCGCCCGCCGAGGAACGTCTCCCACAGCACTTCCGTCGGCACGACGGCGGCGCCAGCCTCGACCGTCGCGGCGATGACATCCGGAATCCGTGTCTCGTCGATCTGCGGTACCACCTGCGGAAGCTCAAAAAGACCGAGGTTCTCCACGACTTCGCGATCTTCGATCATCGCCTCGAGGTAGTTGTCCAGGTGATCGATGGTGCTCTGGCCCTGCTCGAGCGACGAGTACAACCCCACCAGGTTCGACACATGGCCCGAGAAGGTGAGTCCGACTTCCTGCGCCGTCTCGGCGATGGCCGTGAAAACCTCCGGCGTCAGGCCCTCGAACACCTTGATGTGATCGAATCCGGCGGCTGCCGCCTCGCGCACGAGGCGCCGGGCGTCCTCCGGACTTGTCACGTTTCCTCCCGACATGGCCGGCGCGCACACCAGCAGGCGCGGGCCCATGGTCTCCCGCGCCTCGATGGCGTCCCGGAGCGGCAGGTGGCTGGCGTTGCCCTGCATGCCGCGCACCAGGGTGACGCCGTTGGCGACGTACAGGTACATCACCGCCTCGGCGAACTCCCGCGAGTCCGGATTCGGGTAATGGCCGTGCATCTCCGCAACGCCGGGCATCAGGTACCTGCCGCGGCCGTCGATCACATTGGCCCCATCGGGGACATCGACGTCGGCGGTCGCGCCCATGCGCTCAATGCGCCCGTCTTCCACAATCACAGTCTGTCCGGGCAACACACGCTCGCTGTCCATGGGCAGCACGCTCACGTTCACGAAGGCGTGCGAAAGCCCGGTGGCGTCCGAGTCCATGGTTGCCTGCGAAGACGCATTTTGTGCGATGCAGGCCATCGCGGTCATTGCCGCGGCAACCCAGACCGAAGTCAGTCCATCCATCGCGCGCGAACTGGTCACTTGGCTAACCCCCCGCATGTTGATCTGTAGTTCTATGAGATTTGTTGATTCTACTCGGAGCAGTCAAACGTTGCCCGCCCAAGTCAATCAGCAGCGAAAAGACCCTGATTTCGGGTCCGCCAGGACTTGACAGGAGTTCGACATCAAGTCTCGCGCGCACCCTGAAACGGGTTGATCACACGCAGGCCATCGTAGTCCTGTTCCGAACTGAAGTCTTCAGAGTACACTGCGTCGCATCCCGCCTTTCGTGCCGCAGCAAGGATGGCGCTGTCCCAGTAGGAGAGTCTGAACCTTTCGCATATGAATACTGCGTCCTGGAACAGATCGACGGTCATCGACACGACGGGAAGGCTGTTCAGGGAACGCAGAAATCCGAGTGCCTGCGTGCTTGTGAGCGGCTCCGGCAGCGACGCGCGCGTTACCTGATGGTAGAACTCCTGCATGACCTGAACCGACAGGGCGAGTTCACGGTTCTGCAACAGCTTCTGCGCCATGCGACGCTTGGCCCTGTCCTCCATATTAGGGCTTATCGCATAGATCAATACATTGGTGTCAACGAATCTCACGGCGTTCGTACAATTCATCCCGAGACAATCTGTCGGACGCCTTGAATCCGGGCCGTGTCGCCTTGATGTCTTCAAACACTTCGGTCATCAGACGGCGGCGGCGCTCTCGCTCGTCCTCAAGCACGGCAGGTTTTCCGATCAGCGTCCGGAGATACTCTCGCACCAGCGCCGAAAGGGAGGTTTCCAGTTCCGCCGCGCGAATTCGTGCGAGCCGATAGGTCTCGTCGTCGATTGCTACGGTGATGTTCTTCATGGTCACAGTTTCACAGATTCTGTGAATCACAGCATAGTCAGATCGAATTTCCGAATCAACGTCACGTTGGTCGCTACGCATCTTTTCTCTGTTCCGCTCAAGGCAACATCTATAATGACCTTCTCGCGTCGATGGGCGCGATAGCCAAATCACGCTTTATCGGCCAAAGAGTGGAATTGGAATGAACCCAGGCGCGCAGGCCAGACTTTCCGGCTTCGGTTTCTTGCAGGCGGTGGCGTTGGCACTAACGAGCTTCGCGGCGCCATTCGCCTCCGCGCACCACTCCATCGGGGCGACGTTCAACATGGACGAGATCGTCGAGGTGGAGGGCGAGATCACCCGCATCCTGTGGCGCAATCCCCATGTGCGGTTCAACGTGCGAACGGTGGATGAGGAAGGACGCGCCGCGGACTGGTGGATGGAAGGCGGCGCCGTTAGCCGGCTGGCGCGATGGGGTGTCGAGGAAGGGACCGTGGCGACCGGGGACGGGGTGACGCTCGCGGGCTACCCCTCCAGGCGGCGGGCCAACGAGATGTTCGGCCTCAACCTGCTGCTGCCAGACGGGCGCGAGATCATGATGGATCACCGCTCCTCGCCGCGCTGGAGGGACGACGCCATCGGCGGACAACTGCTGTCCACGGGCGCAGCCAGCGCTTCGCTCGGATTGTTCCGCGTCTGGACCAGCGACGGCCAGAACTATGACATCGGTGCGAGCGATTACCCCCTGACCGACTCGGCGCGTGCCGCTCGGGATGCGTTCGACCCGGTGCAGGACAACCCGCTCTACGGCTGCCTGCCGAAGGGCATGCCTACCATCATGCAGCAGCCCTTCCCGATGGAGTTCGTCGACAACGGCGGCGAGATTCACCTTCGCATCGAGGAATACGACCTGCTGCGCGTGATTCACATGGAAGGAGCGCCGGAGCCGTCAGACCCGCCGACGATCCTCGGCGACTCCGTCGGCCGATGGGAGGGCGAAACGCTGGTTGTGACCACGGCGAATATCGGCTGGCCCTATTCGTTCGGCCAGATCGGGATTCCGCAGAGCGATGCCGCTGAGCTTGTGGAACGCTTCACGGTTGTGGATGACGGCGCGCGACTTCGCTACGAGATCACCTCCACCGATCCCGCCACCTATACCCAGCCGCTGACGCTGACCAAGCACTACCTCTGGGTGCCGGGGCTTGAGATTCGGCTGTACGCGTGCACGGAAGAGTAGCGGCTCAGCCGGCGGTCACCTGCCTGCTAAAGGATTGAACAGGCCTCATCGAACTCCAGCCTGGGCAGCCGCCCGAAAAGACTGGCCGGGTCGCCCCTGCCCAGGCCGCAGATGAAGTTTGACTTGTACTGCCCGTCCGCGAAGAACTCCGCGTCCACGCCGGCGTTGTCGAAGCCGGACATGGGGCCGCAATCGAGTCCCACGGCGCGGGCGGCGAGCAGCAGATAGGCGCCTTGCAGCGTCCCATTGCGGAACGCCGTGACCCGGGCGAGTTCCTCGTTGCCGGCGAAGAAATCACGGGTCTCCGGCCGGTGGGGCGTGAGTTCCGGCATCCGGTCGTAAAACAATGAGTCGTAGGCGATGATCGCCACGACGGGGGCGGTCATCGTCTTGCTGACGTTGGCAGGCCGCAGGTGCGGCTCGATGCGCTTTTTGGCTTCCGGCGTGCGCAGGAAGACGAATCGCGCCGGGCAGCAATTGAAGCTGGTGGGACCCATCTTCAGAATGTCGTATAGACGGCGGAGCTGATCCTCGGTGACCTCGCCGTCAAGCCAGCCGTTGTAGCTGCGCGCATCGAAAAAAAGTTGCTGCAAGGGCTCCAGGCCAATCTCGAAATTCATTTGTGTCCCTCAGGAAAGTACGGCGATGAATTCCAACTGGATATGCCGGCCCGGCGGCATGTCCGCCGGAACCATGTGACGCACGGGACGGTCGTCCTCGTCGGGGAACATCTCGAGCCAATGGGGATTCACCTTCGGCCGGATGCTGCGGTCGTTGACGTAGACCGTGACCTTGGCGATATCGGCCGGGGATCCGCCTGCCCTGCGCATGATGTTGCGCACCGTCCGGAACGCATTTGCGATCTGGCTTTCCTCGTCCTCGGGCAACTCGTGGGTCTCGGGGTCGTCGCCGCCGGTGGCCGCCGAGAAGACCATGTTGCCGATCTTTACGGCTGCGGGAAACGGGTTGACGTGCTCCGGGATGTCGGGCCCGGCAATGCGTTGTCTTGAAGCCATGATCGGATTTTCCTTTACGCCAGAAGTAGAGAAGGGGGCGCTATTATCGCAATGTGCCGGAACTTCATGTCAATGGCCATTCACGCACCGTTGGCGAATCTTTACAAGGCACCGAAAACTCGTGTGGCGGCATATTCAGACCTTGTGCCAGTGCGAGCCCGAAACTGGCGCCGCGCATTCCGCCAGCGTTCGGAGCCAGCAGAATAAACACCCTGTAACTCGCGACTCGTGAACTCCGCCTGTAGTATTTTTGCCGTAGCGGAGGAACCACTATGGCTTACAACCTCATCGGAAAGGATTTCACGCCGCCCGACGTGCGGGCCAAGGTCACCGGCAGCGCCAAGTACGCCGAGGACATCCGGGCGGAAGGCATGGTCTTCGCGCGGCTGCTGACAAGCCCCATGCCCCACGGCCGCATCACCGGGATCGACACGTCCCGGGCGCTCGCGATGGATGGCGTCATCGGCGTGCTCACCGCCGACGACGAGGGCGCCGGCACCCTCCTGACCAACGAACCGAAGTTCGTCGGCGACCTGATTCTGGCGCTGGCCGCCACGGACGAAACCACGGCCCAGGACGCCATCGACAGCATCGAGATGGACATCGAGCCGCTGGAATTCACGGTCGATCCCCTGGAAAGTCTCTACCCGGGCGGGCCGGACGCCCGCGCCAGCGGCAACAACATCGGCGGCGGCCGCAGCGGGCTGGACCCGCACCAGATCAAGTGGACGGCGCGGGACTTCGCCGCCGTCGGAGACGGCCAACTCCCCTTCGGCGAGTCCGCGGTGGGCTGGTCCTACGGCGACATCGAGGCCGGTTTCGCCGAGGCCGCGCTGGTCTACGACGAAACCTTCGTGACCCAGGGCAATTCGCACCACTCCATGGAGCCGCGCACGGCCATGGCCTGGTGGGAGAACGGCACGTGTTACGTCCACGCCGGCTGCCAGAGCCTGACCGCCACGCTGACGAGCCTGGCGCGGCAATGCGGCGTGGAGCTCGAGAACCTGGTCTACGTCAACGAGTTCTGCGGCGGCGGTTTCGGCTCCAAGGGTACGGCGGCGCAAACCGCCGGCATCGCCGCGCGGCTTGCGAGGAAGATCGACCGGCCGGTGATGCTACGCATCAGCCGGGCGGAGGAGTTCTATATCGGCTCGGCACGCGGCACGTTTCAGGGCCGGGCGCGCATCGGTTTTCGGGCCGACGGGCGGGTGACGGCCATCGACTTCTCGGTGGTCCAGGACGGCGGCGGCAACGGCGGCTTCGGGGACGCCGTGGATGCGGCCCAGGCCGTCTCCATCATCTACCAGCCGCAGGCCATGCGCTTTCGCGGCATCCCGGTGTTGACAAATACCACGCCACGGGGACCGCAGCGCGGACCAGGCCAGAACCAGATCGCCGCGGCGCTGGAGCCGTTCATGGATCGGGCGGCCCACGAATTGGGCCTCGATCCGCTCGAATTGCGCCGGATCAATGCGCCGACCAACGACGCCCGCATCGGCGGCAACCAGATCCCGGTCACCAGCGCCTACATGCCCGAAGCGCTGGACCGCGGCGCGGAGATGTTCGACTGGCAGGGCAAGCGCCAGCTCAGCGGCACGCGCAACGGCTCGAAGGTCTACGGTGTCGGCATCGGGCAGGCCTACCACGACGTCGGCCGCCGCGGCTACGACGGCCTGGTGGTACTCACGCCGGACGGCAAGCTGCACCTGCACAGCGGCGTCGGCAACCTGGGCACCTACTCCTACGCCAGCACGACCCGGGCGGCCGCGGAGCTCTTGAAGTGCGATTGGGAGAACTGCATCGTCCACCAGGGCACCAACATGCGACATCTGCCCATCGCATCCACCCAGACCGGCAGCAATACCTGCTGGACCATGGTGCGTACCAACGTGGTGGCTGCCTGGGATGCGGTGGCCAAGCTCAAGGAGATCGCCGCCATGGATCTGGGCGGCTCTCCGGACGACTACGACATCGGCGATCACAGGGTATTCGCGACGGAAGACCCGGAACGCGCCCTGACCTACCCGGAGGCCGCGCAACGGGCGATCGAACTGGGCGGGAAGTACTCCGGCGAAGACGTTCCGGACGAACTTCACGAAGTCACCAAACTGGCGGTGGCCGGGATCGCCGGCACGGGCCTGGTGGGCGTGGCCAAGGACAACCTGCCCATGGAAGGCGACGTGCCGGCGCTGGCCTGCGGGTTTGCGGCGGTGGAGGTCGACGTGGAGACCGGCGAGGTGGAGATCCTCGACTACGTGGCGGTGGCCGACTGCGGCACGGTGCTGCATCCTCAGGGGCTGTCGCAGCAGATGAAGGGCGCCACCGCATGGGGCATCGGCATGGCCCTGTACGAGCGGCAGATCTACGATCCGCAGAACGGCCTGCCGGGAAACATCGGTTTCGAACAGTGCAAGGTGGCCACCTATCTCGACGTGCCGTCTACCATGGAGTGGGATGCGGTGGACCTGCCGGAGCCGCAGAATCCCGTCGGCACGCGGGGGATCGGGGAACCGCCCATGGGCGCGGCGGCCGCGGCCATCGTCTGCGCCATCTCCGACGCGCTGGACGGGCACATCTTCAACCGAATCCCCATCGTGCCGGACATGATCGTCAACCACACCTCCGGAAGGGAGCAGTCCCACCGGCCGCTGCAGATCCATACGGCCTGAATCGCGGGACTCACGGCGCGCCCGCCAGGGCGCCGGGTCGGCCCGGCGCCGAAGCCTGGTGGCGTATGATTGGATTCGCCCGCTGTATCCCAACCGTAACAATGCAGACGAAAAAATCATGAATGGCAGAACAGCCGCACTAGTCGGAGGCGTAGTGCTCATGCTGGGGACCATGGCGGCAATGTGCCGGCTTGGCGCTCAGGATACCGACGCGGAAAACATCATTCTCGGTCGGCCGGCCGCCGATTCCATCACGGTACACGCACTGGCCGAAGCGGGCACCGAGGTTTTTGTGGAGTACGGCGAACAGTCGCAGGACTATGCTTTCAGGACGGGCTCGATGGAAGCCTCCCCGGACCATACTGCCGAGATAACCATCGAAGCCCTGCAACCGGATACACGGTATTTCTACCGCGTGAACTACCGCGGTATGGACGATTCGGAGTTTCGGGCAGGAGACGAGTACTCGTTCCACACCCAGCGGCCACCCGGCAGCACGTTCACCTTCGGCGTCCAGGGCGATTCCCACCCGGAGCGCACCGAATCGATGTACCACCCGGACCTGTATGCGCGCACCATGGAACGGGTCGCAGGCGACCGGCCGGACCTGTATTTCATGCTGGGCGACGACTTCAATGTGTCGCGCTTGCTCGCCGACTACTACCAGGGTGACAGGGAAATTTTCACGCGACGCGCGGTCGATGAGGTCTACCTGGATCAGCGCAGGTTCCTCGGCATCATGGCGCATTCGACAGCGCTGTTCCCGGTCATCGGCAATCACGAGGAGGCGCGGCGGAACCTGTTGGGAACCGCCCTCCACGACGTAGCCATGCAGGCCGGGAACGCGCGGGTCCGATGGCTGCCGGTGCCGGCCCCCGACGACTTTTACACCGGGAATCCGGAGCCCATCGAGGGTATCGGCCTGCTGCGCGACTACTTCGCCTTTACCTGGGGCGATGCACTGTTCGTCGTCCTCTCCCCCTACTGGCATTCGCCGGTCGCCATCAACCCCGTCGGCCGGGGCGGCATGGCCATGGGCACGCTGGCGTCGCCCCCCTGGAGCGAGATCGAGGAGGCATGGCTCGAGTTGGCTCTGCCCGCCGACGACCGCTGGCAGGCAACCATGGGCGATCGACAGTACCACTGGTTCCGGCAGACGCTCGAAGAAAGCGATGCGAAGTACAAGTTCGTCTTCGCTCATCATGTCCTGGGCACCGGACGTGGCGGTATCGAACGGGCGCCCATGTACGAATGGGGCGGGCACGGCGAGGACGGCACCTGGGACTTCGACGAGATGCGTCCCGGGTGGGAGCTGCCCGTGCACCAGCTCATGGTCAGGCACGGCGTGACGATCTTCTTCCAGGGCCACGATCACCTGTTCGCCCACCAGGAGCTTGGCGGCGTCGTCTACCAGACCGCCCCGAATCCGGCGGACAACCGATACCTCGGCCGAAACAAGGACTCCTACCTGTCCGGGACGGTCCTCGACAACTCCGGCTACCTGAATGTCACCGTCTCCCCCGATGGCGTGAACGTGGACTACATCCGCTCGTGGCTACCCGAAGACGAGGTGGACGGGCGGGTGCAGGGGGAGGTGGCGTATTCGTACACCGTGAAGTAGGCGATTCGACGGACGCTTGTCAGATAGACAAGGCCCCACTCAAGAGTGGGGCCCTTACAAGCACCCTCAACAGCTTGTCATCGCCCTTTGAGGGGACTGCGGCATCATCCCGCAGATTCAACCCGCAATCGCGGTACCGCTGTCAATATACCTTATCCAGCAACGCCCGCGCCCGCTTGACCACTGGGACGTCGATGACCTTGCCGTCCAGCGACGTGGAGCCGCGGCCGATCCGTTCGGCTTCCTCGAAGGCTGTTACCACGCGCCGGGCGTACTCGATCTCTGCGTCGGAAGGTGAGAAGGACTGGTTGATGGCTTCAATCTGGGCAGGGTGAATCGCGAACTTGCCCTTGAAGCCGAACTGCCTGGATTTCGCGCAGTTGTGCCGCAGGCCCTCCTCGTCCCTGAACCGGAAATAGGGTGTGTCAAGCGCCTGGACTTCTGCCGCGCGGGCGGCGATGCACAGGAGGTTGCGCGCCACGGCGACTTCGGACTCGTCCTCGAGCCGCTCGATGCCCATGTCGTGGGTGAAGTCCTCGCCGCCGAAGGCGACGCCCTCGATCCGCGGGCTGGCGCTGCAGATTTCGTAGCAATGAACCATGGCCCTGGCGGATTCCAGCCAGAGAAAACACTTGACGCGGCCCGGTTCAAGGCCTGCCCTGGCTTCGAGTCCATCCAAAAGCGCGGAAACCCGGTGCATGTCATCGGGAACGTGGACCTTTCCAATGGAAATTCCGTAGATATGCGGGCCGACCACGGCGGCAAGGTCGTCCTCCGTCCAGCCCGTGTCCAGCGCATTGACCCGGGGGATCACCGGGATGCCCGTGGCTGCCAGTTCGGGCAACAGGTCGGCGATCGTGTTTCGTGCATTGGCCTTCTCGGCGTCGGGGACGGAGTCCTCCATGTCCGGTACCAGGGCATCGGGCCGGAAGTTCAACGCCTTGCGAAGCATCGACTCCTTGTTTCCCGGAATAAACAGCAGGCTTCTGAAGTGCATGGAGGTCCTCTAGTGTGCCATCACGGGACACAAAATTATCGGTTGGTTGAGGCGTTAGGAACAGGGACTTTGTCATTATGCGCATTCAACCAGTTCATTGGCCACCGCAAGGCGCCCGCCGCGGTCCGTGCAGGTAGAATTGAGCCCGATTCGCTCAGCGGGGCAACAAAATGAACAGTAGACTCTCCATTTTCCTGACTCTGATCCTCCTTGGGCACGCAGGCACCGCGGCCGGTCAGGGCGAACCACTGACGCTCGAGGACATCGTTACGCTCAAACGGGTCGCTTCGGCCGTGCTTTCGCCGGACGGCGATCGCATCGCCTATGTCCTGAATGTGCCCCGGATTCCCTACGTAGACGAGAACGGCAGCGCCTACCGCGAGTTGCACATCGCGGATCTGGAGGGCAATTCGCGGGGCTTCATCACGGGCGAGGTCAATATCGGGCAGATCGCCTGGTCCGTGGACGGCGACAGGGTTTACTACCTGGCGGAGCGCAACGACGACGATGAGTTCCGCGCGCTCTACGGCATCCCCGTCGCCGGCGGCGAGTCGCAGCGCCTCTACTCCCATGAAGCGAATATTCAGAGCTTCTCGCCGTCGCCTGACGGCCGGCACATCGCCTTTCTCGCGACGGAGGGTTATCCGTCGGAGCGCGAGGAGCTGTCGAACCTGGGCTTCAGAGCCGTGGTGTACGGTGAGTCCTCCCGGTACACGCGGGTCTGGATCGTCGATCTGGACGCGGAGGAGCCCGAAGCGGTAGCCGCCGAATTGCCGGGATCGGCCAGCAGCTTTCGGTGGGCGCCCGATGGCGAGCGCTACCTGGTGGCGCTGGCGCCCACGCCGAGCGTGGACGACAGCCTCATAGGCCGACACTTCCACATCGTCGACGCACAATCGGGCGAAGTGCTGAATCGGTTCGAGACCGAGGGCAAACTCGGGGACGCGGCCTGGTCGCCGGACGGAAACCGGTTTGCGTACGTTGGCGCCGTGGACATGAGCGACCCGGCGGCGGGCCAGATATTCGTGGCGGCAGCCGATGGCGAAGGCGTCAGTGCGTTGACACCCAGCTATCCCGGTCACGTGGATGAACTTGCATGGCGCGACGCCGAGACGATCTGGTACCTGGGCTCGCGCGGACTCTGGAACGAGATCGGCGTATTGTCGGCTGACGGGACTTCGGTACTGAACACGCAACCCGAAGGGGACCCGATTGCGCGCTCGTTCGACGCGGTACCGGGCTCGGAGACGCTCGCGATGATCGCCGACACCCCCGAGCATCCGGGCGAAGTCTACGTCTGGAACGAAACGGACGGTTACCGGCGCCTGACCCACTCCAATCCCGGCCTGCAAGACCGGCCGCTGGCGACGCAGGAAGCCGTCACGTACACCGCCCGGGACGGACTGGCGATCGAGGGCGTGCTGGTGCGCCCGCTGGAGAGCGAGCCCGGCGAACGCCACCCGCTGATCCTGGTGATTCACGGCGGTCCCGAGGCTCACTACAGCCACGGCTGGATGTCAGGGTACTCCGCGCCGGCACAGACGCTCGCGGCCAGAGGCTACGCCCTCTTCTATCCCAACTACCGCGCGAGCACCGGCCGCGGCGTCGAGTTCTCGAAGCTCGACCATTACGATCCGGCGGGCAAGGAGTTCGACGATATCGTCGACGCCAAGGCGCACCTCGTCGACATCGGCCTCGTGGACCCGAACCGCGTCGGCATCACCGGCGGTTCGTACGGCGGCTACGCCACGATGTGGGGGTCGACGGCGCTGACCGAACACTTCGCCGCCGGCGTTGCGTTTGTCGGAATCTCCAACCTGGTCTCCAAGTTCGTCTCCGGCGACATCCCCCGGGAACTCTACGAAGTGCACACGCGATTCTGGCCCTGGGACGACTGGCAGCTCACATTGGAGCGCAGCCCGATCTTCCACGCCGGCAATTCACGCACACCGCTCCTGATCCTCGGCGGCGACAGCGACACACGAGTCAACCCGAGCCAGTCGCTGCAGCTCTACCAGACACTCAAGCTGCGCGGCGACACCCCCGTACGCCTGGTCATCTATCCCGGCGAGGGACACGGCAACAGCCGCACCGCCGCACAACTCGACTACGCAATGCGAATGACACGCTGGATGGATCACTACTTGATGGGCCCGGGCGGAGAAGCACCGCCGTACGAGCTGGATCATGCGGGGCGGCTGGCTGAGGTGAAGGAGGGTGCGGAGTAGATCGGTGGGCCATCCGGGTCCGTTCCACCCATGGCGACGGTGATAGGCTAATCGCTCCGAACTCCCAGGAAGGGAAATGCGGTGATCTATAAGGGCAAATGCCATTGTGGTGCCGTTGCCTTCGAGGTTGAAGCACCGGAGCGTATTGAGTGCGCGGAGTGCAATTGCTCCATTTGCGCCATGTCGGGAAACCTGCATCTGATCGTTCCGCAGTCGCGATTCAGGCTGGTTCGGGGTGAGTCGGAACTCACCGCCTATACGTTCAATACTGGCGTCGCCAGGCATCTGTTCTGCAAGATTTGCGGGATAAAGGCTTTCTATACTCCGCGATCCAATCCGGATGGCTATTCCGTAAACGTCGGTTGTCTGGAACCGCCTCCTCGCGAAATCGTCATCGAAAAGTTCGATGGACAAAATTGGGAACAGCACGCGCACACGCTGGCGCACTTGAGCCGGGACGCATGATCATTTGCCACTGCAACTCTCTCGCACGCGCGGTGCCCCGAAGGAGCGATGAGGCAGCGCGGGTTCGCGCAGCCGTCGATGGACTTCTGGCCGTGCGCCGAGGCTGCCGTCTGGGTAGTACGGATTGGAAGGCTCTGCGCGACGTCGGGCGACGGTGGGTGTCGAACAAGGACATGCGATAATCGGATTGCGAGGCAAACCGGGAGATAAATCAGTGCAGCGACGGGAAGTTTTGAGGGGATTGATTCTGGGTACTCCGGCTGCGGCGGTGGCAGTGGCCGGGGTGGCGGCGGCCAGGTCGAGCGACTATGTGCGGGAGAAATCGGAGCAGTCGCTGGAAACCTGCAAGCGTCAACTGGACGAGCTTCGGGACCGGATGGACCGCTCGGAGGCATCCACCAGGAAGGCCCTCAAGGTAGTGTTCGCGCTTACCGCCCTTTCGCTGGGCGTCGATGCCAGCGCTCTGCTCTAGGGCAGGATCAACCCGATAGATTCGAATCAGCGCGTTCACAAGCGCTCAGATACGCGGCGGCCCGCCGACGGTTTGGGCAACCGTCAAGAGGCGACAACAAGGCAGATGGGCGTTTGTGCATGCGCCTTTCGAGCTACCGCAACTGTTTGGAGCGGTGCCTGAACCAATTGGCGGTGCCGGCAGTCCAATGTCCCGATGAGACGTCGGCCGAGGATTCCGGAAGGGTGGAGAGGCACTGCTGCCCGTAGCGTCAGTCTTTGGGAGACTGCCACTCGCGGCGCGTCGTACAACCCCTTGTCCGCGCGCGTCATTCAGAACCCCTACTGGATCTATGCCCGGCTGCGACGCTACAGCCCGGTACATCGGAGCGCAATCCTCGGAAGCTGGGTGCTCACCCGGTATGAGGATGTTCTGACCGCCGCAAGGGATTGCGAACGATTCTCCAACGATCCGAGGTGGCGCCGGGCGACCACGAGTGTGCTGCCGCCTGCCCCCGACGACTACAGCATTCTGCTCGTGGATCCGCCGGAACATACCCGTCTGCGCAAGGTCGTCGCCGAAGTCTTTTCGAGGACTCAATTGAAGGCATTGAACGAGACCATCGAGGACACCGCGGGGCAACTCATCGAGCAAGCGATCAGTCGAGGCGTGATCGACTGGATCGGCGACGTGGCCGCACCGGCCTCCATGCGCGTGATGCTGTCGATGATGGCCATTCCGGAGAGCGATCACGAGCAGTGGGAGGTCTGGTCGCGCGATCGCGCACGACTGCTTGAAATGATTGCCACCCGGCAGCAGCGCAAAACTGCGCACCTCGCGGGCGCCGAGATTCAACGATACTTCGAACGCCTGCTGCAAGATCGGATGCAGTCCACTGAGCCCGATGCCATCAGCGTGCTGGCGCGGCACGCCGCCGAAGGAGAGAGAATCAGCGCCGCCGAAGCCTGCGACATGCTGATGGTGCTCATGATCGCCGGCAACGAGACGACGACCAACCTGATCGGCAACGGCATGCTGGCGCTGCTGCGTCATCCGGAGCAGATGCAACGATTGCGCGACGAACCGGGTCGGATACGCGACGCAATCAACGAGATGCTGCGCTACGACAGCCCCGTGCAGACCGACTTCCGGATCGCCAGGGCGGACATGACCCTGCGCGGGCGCAGGATAAGGACCGGCGACGGCGTCATTCTGCTCACCGGTTCGGCCAACCGTGACGAGACGGCCTTCGAGAACGCGGACTCACTGGACATCACTCGCAAGGGCCCACGGCACCTGTCGTTCGGCCACGGTGTCCATCATTGCATCGGCGCCGAACTTGCACGCATGGAGGCAAGCGCCATTTTCACCGAGGCACTGCGCAAGCTTGCGACCATGGAACTGGCCGGGAGTGAGCCACGCTACCGGACATCAACCGTAATTCGGGGCCTGTCGTCGCTCCACCTGCGCGTCAAACCACATTAGCTAGAATGCAATACTGATTCCTCACCCGAGGCTACAGCAGCCCCGCTCCCCTGGCCCACTGGTACTTCGCGCCGAGGATGGCGACCGGTAGCTCGGTCGTATACGGACAGGACACGATTCCCCGCTCGTAGAGGTACTCGGAGGCTTCCTCCACTTCCACGTCGCCGACCAGTGACGCGACGATGGGTTTGTCAATCCCCTCGTCCCGGGCTTCCTGCACCACCCGTGCGCACAGTTCCGCGAACACCATGGGTGGAGTGATGATGGTGTGCCAGTAGCCGAGGATCAGGGAATGAACGCGGTCGTCCTTGAGGCCCAGACGGATGGTGTTCTCGTAGGTGATAGGCGGCTCGCCGCCGGTGATGTCCACCGGGTTGCCGGAGGCGCCGAAGGGCGGAATGTACTGTTTGAACGCCTCGTCCAGGTCCGGCGGGAACTTCATCAGCGACAGCCCGTGGTCGACCACTGCATCGGCCAGGAGCACGCCCGAGCCACCGGCACCGGTGATGATGACGATGTTTTCGCCCTTCGGCGCCGGCAATACCGGCAAACCGCGGGAGAACTGCAGCATGTCGTTGAGGCTGTAGGCGCGGATCACGCCGCTGGCGCGCAGGATATCGTCGTAGACCTTGTCGTTGCCGGCCAGCGCGCCGGTGTGCGAAGCGGCGGCGCGGGCGCCGAGCTGGGTGCGGCCAGCCTTGAGCATGACCACCGGCTTTTTCTTCGAGACCCGCTTGGCGACCTCGGCGAAGCTGCGTCCGTCCTTGAGGTCCTCGGCGTGCATGGCAACGACGTCCGTATTATCGTCCTGCTCGAAGTAGGTGAGCAGGTCGTCCTCGTCGAGATCGGACTTGTTTCCGAGACCGACGATGGCCGACACCCCCATCTTCGTCGAGCGGCTGTAGCCGATGATGGACATGCCCACGCCGCCGCTCTGGGACGACAGCGCGGTCTTGCCCTTGACGTCGTAGGGCGTGCAGAACGTCGCGCAGAGATTGGACGGGGTGTAGTAGAAGCCGTAGATGTTGGGCCCCATGATGCGCACGCCGTGCTTGCGCGCCACCGCCAGCAGTTCGTCCTGCGCCTCGGTCTCGCCCACCTCGGCGAAGCCGGACGGAATCATGATGGCGCCGGGGATGCCCTTCTGGCCGACCTCCTCCATGGCGCCGGCGCAGAACCTCGCCGGTACGGCGAAGACAGCCACGTCAATCTCGCCGGGAACGTCCTTGACGCTCTTGAAGGCCTTCTTGCCCAGAATCACGTCGGCCTTGGGATTGATCGGGTAAAGCTCTCCCTCGTAACCGCCGTTGATGATGTTCTTCATCACCGAGTTGCCGATCTTGCCCTCGCCTTCGGAGGCGCCGATGACGGCCACGGCCCGCGGGTTCATGATGCGATCCATGGCGGCGACGATTTCTTCCTGGCTGGGCCGGAAGATTTCCTTCGGTGGCGAGAAGTCGACGGCGATGAGCGCGTCCACGGCCGTGGCGCCGCGGGCGCCGGCGAGGACGGGGTTGAGATCGATTTCTCGGATCTCGGGGAAGTCGGCGATCAGCTCCGAGACGTTCACGATGATGTCCGTCAGCGCATCGCGGTCCACCGCGGCCGCACCCCGCACGCCTTCAAGCACTTCGGCCGCCTGGATGCCGTCCAACATGGATCGGGCATCTTCCGCAGTGGCAGGCGCCAACCGGAACGTGATGTCCTTGAGCACCTCCACCAGCACGCCGCCCAGTCCAAAAGCCACAAGTTCGCCGAATACAGGGTCCGTCACGCCGCCGACAATTACTTCCTGTGCCTCCCCCGTCACCATCTGCTGGACCTGCACGCCGTCAATCCGGGCATCTTCGTTGTACGTGCGGGCACCGGCGACGATGGCTTCGTAGGCTGCCGCAGCCGCGTCACCGTCGGCCACCCCGACAACCACACCCCCGGCTTCGGTCTTGTGGAGAATGTCCGGCGAAACGATCTTCATTACCACCGGGTAGCCGATCCCGTCGGCTACCGCTCGAGCCTCGTCCGCCGTCCGGGCGAGCCCCTCGCTGGGCAGGGGAATCCCGTAGGCGTCGCAGACAGCCTTGCATTGCGGCGCGGTCAAGGCAGCAAGCCCGTCGGCCCTGGCCTGGTTCAGAATACTGAGGACGGTCTCTCGCCGATCAGGCATGGTTTCTCCTTGTCGAATTATCTGCCGCTGGTGAATTGCGAATCGCCCTCACCGCACTGGCTTACCGGCGCGCGGCGGCGTGCCAACCGAACCAAAGCGCGAATGCGCCAGGGTCGCACATCTCGAACTCACCTCGTGAACGCGCCCGCCGCCCTGAGTGCCTCGATCCCGTCGCCGTCGTATTCCAGCACCTCGCTGAGGACCTCGTCCGTGTGCTCGCCGAGCATCGGCGAACGCTTCACCTCCACCGGGGAGTCGGAGAGCTTCATGGGGCAGCCCAGGTTGTACCACTTGCCGCGTTGCGGGTGATCCAGCTCCACGTACATCTCGCGCAGCTTGACGTGATCGTCGTTGGCCAGGTCCTTCGTGCTCATGATGGGGCCGCAGGGCACGTCGATCTCGTTGAGAATCTCCATGAGTTCGCGCTTGGTGTAGTTGCCGGCGAATTCCGTCAGCAGTTCCCACATCTCGCGCTGGTTCTGGCGGCGCACGTCGATGTTGACGAAGCGCGGGTCGTTCACCAGTTCCTCGCCGCCGATCCGGTTGGCCAGCGCGTTCCAGACATGCTCCTGGACCACCACATACAGGTAGTCGTTGGGACCGCCCGGCTTGCACTGGATGGCGTTGCCGAGCTGGCCGCCGCCGGAGTCGTTGCCGGCGCGGGGGGTGAAGTCCTCGAAGTCCTGGCTCGAGTATTCCGCCAGCGGACCGTGGTCGAGGCGCTGATGGTCGCGCCACTTGACCCGCGCCAGGTTCATCACGCAGTCCATCATGGCGCATTCCACGTACTGGCCGCGGCCGGTGCGCTGGCGCTGGATGATCGCCGCCAGGATGCCGGCCATCAGGTGCACGCCCGTGCCCGAGTCGCCGATCTGCGCGCCGGTCACCACTGGCGCCCCGTCCGGAAAACCGGACGTGCTCATGGCGCCGCCCATGGCCTGGGCGACGTTCTCGTAGGCCTTGAACGCCGCGTAGGGACCCTCGGTGCCGAACCCCTTGATGGAGGCCATGATGATGCGCGGGTTGATCTTCTGAACCTGTTCCCAGCTGAACCCGAGCCGGTCGAGCACGCCGGGACCGAAGTTCTCCATGACCACATCACAGCACTCGATCAGTTTGGTAAAGATCTCCTTGCCGCGATCATTCTTCAGGTTCAGCGTGATCGAGCGCTTGTTGCAGTTGAGCATGGTGAAGTACAGGCTGTCGGCGCCGGGGATGTCCACCAACTGCTTGCGGGTGGCATCGCCCCAGGGCGACTCGACCTTGATCACGTCGGCGCCGAGAAAAGCCATGAGCTGGCTTGAGGTGGGGCCTGCCTGCACGTGGGTCATGTCGAGTATGCGGATGCCGGAGAGAGCCTTGTCCATGGTGCGGTTCTCGATTACTTGTACATGGTCTGGCGCTTGGTGCCGGGCGCCCATTCCTGGGGGTCCACCCAGATGTTGATCACCGCCGATTTGCCGGTGGAACCCACCGCTTCCCGCGCCCGCTGCAGCGCGGGCTGAATCTGCCCGGGGCTGCGGACCTCTTCGCCGTAGCCGCCCAGCATCTCGGCGAACTTCGAAAACGGCACGTCGCCCAGCAGGTTGCCCACGTTGCCGCGCACCTCACCGTATTTGGCCAGTTGTCCGTAGCGGATCTGGTTCATGGCCGAGTTGTTGCCGATGACGGCGATGTAGGGCGCGCCGAAGCGGTTGGCGGTCTCCATGTCGAAGGCGGTCATCCCGAAGGAGCCGTCGCCGTAGTAGCACAGCACCTCCTTGTCCGGATGAGCCAGCCCCGACGCCATTGCGAAGCCGGTGCCCACACCGAGGCCGCCCAGCGCCCCCGGATCCATCCAGTTGCCCGGGGCGCGCGGCTGCACGGCCTGGGCGCTGATGGTGACCACGTCGCCCCCGTCGCCGATGTAGATGGTTTTCTCGGTGAGAAACTCGTTGAGTTCCCACGCCACCCGGTACGGGTGGATCGGCTCGGCACCGGAGAGAAACAGCGGCATGAGCCGCTCGGTCTTGATTTTTTCGATGCCGCGCAGGTGGGCCAGCCATTCGCTTCGGCGTGCCGCGCCGTTGTCGGCTAGTCCGGTGGTCGCATCGAGCACGGCGCCGAGAATCGCGCCGGGATCGCCCACCAGGCCGAGAGAAACGTCCCGGTTCCTGGCCACTGTCTTGTAGTCCATGTCGATGTGCACCACCGTGGCGTCATCGCGCAGCCGCCGCCCGTAGCCCATGCGGAAGTCGAATGGCGTACCGGCGATGACGATGACGTCGGCCTGCTTGAAGGCATCGCCCCGGGTGCGGTGGAAATAGTGCGAATCGCCCGGGGGCAGCAGCCCGCGGGACGCCCCGTTCATGTAGCCGGGGATGTTGAGGCCCTTGAGCAGTGCGATGGCCTCCCGGTGGCCCCGGCACATCCAGACCTGGGTCCCCAGCAGGATGGCGGGCCGCTCGGATTCCACCAGCAACTGCGCCAGCTTTTCGATATCGGCGGGGTCGCCGATGGACCTGGTGGATGCCCGATAGTGCCCCGGCCGCGGGATGACGGCTTTCTCCATCGGCACCTCGGCGTCGAGAATGTCGCGGGGGATTTCCAGATAACTCGGCCCGGGCGCACCGGCGAAGCATTCCCTGACCGCCATGGCGACCATGTCGGCGATGCGCTCGGTGGAACGCACGCCCGCCGAAAACTTGGTGATCGGCGCGGCAATGTCCACGTGCGGCAGATCCTGCAGCGATCCCATCTTGTGCTGGGTCAGCGCACCCTGCCCGCCGATGTGCAGCACCGGGCTCTCGGAACGCAGCGCGGTGGCGATGCCGGTAAGCGCGTTGGTGAACCCCGGCCCCGCCGTGGTGATCACGCAGCCCAGACCGCCGGTCTGGCGCGCGTAGCCGTCCGCGGCGTGGGCGGCGACCTGCTCATGGCGCACATCGATGATGCGAATGTCGTTGTCGATGCAACCGTCGTAGGTATCGATGATGTGTCCGCCGCAAAGCGTGAAGATCGTGTCGACGCCTGCGTTGGCGAGGGCCGCTCCCACCAGGTGCCCGCCGGATATGACACCGGCATCCCGACTTTTCTGCGCCAGGGTGTCCTCGGCCGTCGTGGACCGAATTCGTTCTTCCGCTACGCTCGCCATGTTTTGCTCCAGCGTTCTTGTCTCGCTTCCGTAACCGCCGCACTTATAGCACGTCATTTGCACCGTTTCACTGAACTTGCAGTCAGGTTCAGCCAGACCGTACAGAATCGCAGACGCATCCGGGCGGAATCCAGCCGTTCGGACCGGTGCGGCGGCACGGCAAACATTAGGAGCATTCCCGTGAGCCGTCGATAGCGTGTGGGCTACAATCACAATTCTTTGCGGTTATCTCCGGTCGCTCAAACGGATCCCGGCCCCTCGATGTCAGCAGAAACTACCGTCGTTGGCGACGACCCCTCGGCCATCGCCCGGCAGGTACCGGCGGGGCGTGTCTCCCAGTTCGGTCTGCTGCGCACGCGACGGCTGTTGCCGCTGTTCATCACCCAGTTCCTCGGGGCCTTCAACGACAACCTGTACAAGTTCGCGCTGACGCTGATCCTCGTCTACGGGGGACTCGTCAGCGAGGACGCTACGGATCTGCTGGTCAATGTCGCCGCCGGGTTGCTGATCCTGCCGTTTTTCCTGTTCTCGGCCACGGCCGGGACGCTGGCGGACCGCTACGAGAAGTCGCGGCTGATCCGCTACGTCAAGCTCGGCGAAATCGCCGTCGCCATGCTGGCAGCGGCGGCTCTGTACGTACAGAACGTCACCCTGCTGCTTGGCGTGGTCTTACTCCTGGGCGTGCAGTCCACCTTCTTCGGGCCGCTCAAATTCGCAATCCTGCCCCAGCACCTGCACAACACCGAACTCGTGGGCGGCAACGCCATGGTGGAGATGGGCACCCTGGTGGCCATCCTGCTCGGCACCATTGCCGGCGGCATTATCGGCGGCGCCGCCGCAGGGGACAACAGCGGCGGCGTGTCGCTGTTTCTTTCGGTCATGGTGGTGATGGTTGCCGTGACGGGGTATCTGTCCAGCCTCAGCATCCCCCGGGCGCCGTCAGCGCTCCATGGCTCCGTGTCCTGGAACCCGGTGACCGAAACCTGGGGACTCATACGCCTGGCGGCGGAGAAGAAGGCGGTGTTCCAGTCGGTACTGGGAGTTTCCTGGTTCTGGCTCATCGGCTCCGTCTACCTGGCCCAGATCGCCAATCTGACGCGACTGCACCTGGCGGGCGACTCGGGTGTCGTGACCCTGATCCTGGCCTTTTTCACCATTTCCATCGCCGTGGGCTCGCTGCTGTGCGAAAAGCTGTCCGGCAGGCGGGTGGAGATCGGCCTGGTGCCCCTGGGCGCCGCCGGGATCAGCGTATTCGGTATCGACTCTTACTTCGCCATCGGCCAGCTCGATGCGCAAAGCCTGCGTACGGCGAGCGAATTCCTGGCGGGCGAAGGCACGCCGCGGCTGCTCATCGACCTGGGACTGATGGGCATGTTTGCCGGGATGTTCGTGGTGCCGCTGCAGGCCAATATCCAGGCGCGCACGCCCGACGACCGCCGCGCCCGAATCATCGCCGCCAATAACATCCTCAACGCGCTGTTCCTCGTCGCCGGCTCGGGTCTTGCTATCCTCTGGCTCGTCTACCTGGACTTCAGCATCCCCTCGCTGTTCCTGTTCGTGGCCATCGCCAACGCCGTGGTGGCGGGCTACATCTTCCAGCAGGTACCGGAATTCACCATGCGGTTCCTGGTGTGGCTGCTGTCGCACTCCATGTACCGCGTCCGCCACGAGAACCTGGAGGCCATTCCCGAACGCGGTCCGGCGGTGATCGTCTGCAACCACGTCGGCTACGTGGATGCGATGCTGCTGGCGGGCGCCATCCGGCGGCCGATCCGTTTCGTGATGGCCAGGAGCATCTACGACCTTCCCGTCCTGAACTTCGTCTTTCGCACCAGCCGGACCATCCCCATCACCTCGAAGCGCGCCGATCCGGAAACCTACGAGGCCGCGTTCGAGCAGATTCGCGAGGCGCTCGAGTCGCGCCACCTGCTGTGCATCTTCCCGGAAGGCCACCTGACCCACGACGGCGAGATCGACGTCTTCCGCCCGGGAATCGAGCGGATCATCGGGGAAACGCCCGTACCCGTGGTGCCGATGGCCCTGCGCGGCCTCTGGGGCAGCTTCTTCAGCCGCCAGGGCAAGGGAGCATTTCACCGCCAGTGGTCACGATACTGGAGCCGCGTGGACATCGTCGCCGGCGAACCGGTCACCCCGGAGAACGTCAACGCAGACGGTCTTCGGCAACGAGTATCGGCATTGCGTGGAAATTTGCGATAGACGAACGCCATCAAACCATGACGATGGGAACATCGTACCTGGCGATATTCCTGTCGCGCGTCAGCAGTATCAGGCCAGCGAGTTGCGCCTGCACAATCAGCAGGCGGTCGAACGGATCACGATGATGCATTGGCAAAATGGCGTAGGCTTCAAGATGAGCGATGTCCATGCCGATCAGCGCGTATTCGCGCGCGACGATTCGGTAGAAATTGTTTGGAACGTCCAGTCTGCCGATGCTCGACTTGATCGCACACTCCCACAGCGTAGCCATACTCACGTGCAACTCGCTTTCCCGTGATTCCAGGATAGCGATGGCCTCACGGGATAGTTTGTCGGGGGCGGAACGCGCCCACAGCAGAACGTGAGTATCCAGCAGATACCTCATTCCGAGTCGGCTATTCCCAGAACCTGCTCAAGGTCGGGCGGCCAGTCCTCGAAATCGTCCGCGATGCGGATCTGGCCGGCAAGGTCGCCGAGTTTGGGGACGCTGCGCCGAGGTTCGTAGCGGCTGATCCTGACAGCCGGCTCTCCCATTCGGGTGATGATGAATTCCTCGCCATCGATCGCCTTCTTGACAATTTCGGAGAGCCGGGCCTTTGCGTCGCTGAGTGTGAGAATGGATTCCATGTCGCATTTCTAGTCTGACCTAGTCTGACTATAGGCAATCAGAAACGCGGTTTCAATCCGACTGATGGCCGCCTGCTGAGTGCAGACAACTTCCGTCACAATCGCCGGCGAGCGGGAACCCGGCCAAACCGGATGACGGCTTCACGCAGGATTGCTTTTCACTCCACCTTTGACGGACCCTGCCGCTCAAGGTTCACGCCGAAGCCGCGGCCCTTGACGATGGCCGCTTCGCCGAACCTTTCGCGAACACGGTCCAGCGCGCGGTCGACGGGGCTTTGCGCCGGGCTGTTGTCGAGCAGGTCGCCCTGCAGCGAGTCGGCGGCCTCGACCAGGCCGTGAGCGCCGATGCCGATGAGGCGAAACGCGCGGCCGTCCGCTTCGCGCGAGAGCAACGATTCCGCCGTCCCGTACATCGCCTCCGCAGAGCGCGTCGGCTGAGCCAGTTGCCGGGTGCGGGTCAGCAGGCGAAAGTCTGCGGTCTTGAGCTTCAGCGTGACGTTGCGGCCCTGCACGCCCGCTTTCTTCATTCGCCCGGACACCGTTTCGGCCAGTTTCCAGAGAATCGGGCGCAACTGTTCCGGGTCGGCGACATCCGTGTCCAGGGTGATCTCCGAGGAAATGCTCTTGGCCTCTCGCCCCGGGTCCACCGGGCGGTCGTCTTCGCCGCGGGCGCAGGACCACAGCCTGCGGCCGATGCGTCCGTAACGGTTCACCGCCTCGTCCTCGCCCAGGCGCGCCAGTTGGCCGATGCGGGTGATGCCGTCCTTCGCCAGGCGCTGCTGCATCGCCGGTCCAACGCCCCAGAGCAGGGTCACTGGTTGCGTGGCGAGAAATGATCGGGACGCTGCCCGGCCGATCACCGAGAATCCACGTGGCTTGTCCAGGTCCGACGCGATCTTGGCGAGAAACTTGTTGTAGCTGAGGCCGATGGAAACGGTAATCCGGTGCGTCTCTTCAACGCGAAGGGCAAGCGCCGCCAGCGATTGCGCGGGACTGGCTCCGTGCAGGGAGACCGTGCCGGACAGGTCCATGAACGCCTCGTCGATGGACAATGGCTCCACCAGCGGCGTCAGCTCCTGCATCATCGCGCGGATGGCCCGACCCACAGCGACGTACTTCTTCATGTCCGGCTTGATCACGGTGGCCTCGGGGCACGCTCTCAACGCCTGAAACATGGGCATCGCCGAGTGCACGCCGTAGGTGCGGGCCACGTAACAGCAGGCCGCCACCACGCCCCGGTGGCGCCCGCCGACGATGACGGGCACGTGCCGCAATTCGGGCCGGTCGCGTTTTTCGATGGCCGCGTAGAACGCGTCGCAGTCCAGATGCGCGATGGTCAGGTCATCGAGTTCACCGTGGCGCACGAGACGACTTGAGCCGCAGCCCGGACAGGTTCCGGCATCCTTCGGCGGGCGGTCGCCGCAGTCTCGGCACAGGGTATCCATGTTCCAATAATACAGAGCGGCGGCGAGCGGACTGCGGTAGTCGGTCGGTTGCCTCGACGAACTCCGTCCCCCCGACAGTCATCCCATCCACTCCGGTCGAATGTGGATGATCTCTAGGTCGCCGAGGGCTCCTCCCATGGATCGTAGGAGCCGATGTTCCAGATATGCCCCTCCGGATCGCGGCACGCGAAAAATTCGCCGCCGTATTCAGGGTTTTGCAACGGCACGACGATCTCCGCCCCTGCGGCGATGGCGCGTTCGTGAACGGCAGCGGGATCGTCAACCACCACGCAGGCGCTTTGCGTATTCACGCCGTTCGGTTCGGGCGCCTTCACAAGCTGTCCATAGTCGTCGTCGCGCGCGCTGCCCAACATGATCATCCCATCGCCGAGAACCAACTGGGCGTGGGCGATGGCGCCGCCCTCAAGCGGCACCACCAGGTGCTTCGAGAAGCCCAGCACGCTGCACAGCCATTCAATCGCAGCCGGAGCATCCACATACCGCATCGAAGGAATGACCGGGGACTTGCCGGGCGTTGGCATGGGCGACCTGTCGGTGAAAGTTGCTCTGTCAGTATATCTTGCGAAGCCCGGTTGCCTGTCCGGCCGCAAGAAAGACGATCAGACCTCCAGCACAATCTTCCCGAAATGCGCGCTGGACTCCATCATTCGGTGCGCTGCGGCCGCTTCCTCCAGGGGCAGAACCTCGTGAATGAGCGGCTCGATGCGGCCATCTGCGAATAGCGGAACAACGGTCTCACTGAACTCCCTGGTGATGGCCGCCTTTTCGTCGACCGGGCGGGAGCGCAGAACCGAGCCGATGACCTGCTGGCGCCGGACCATCAACGGTGCGAGATTGATCTCCGACTTGGCGCCGCCCATCAGGCCGATGATCACCAGCCGGCCGCCCAGCGCCAGGGATCGCAGGTTACGTTTCAGGTAGAGCCCGCCAAGATGGTCGAGGATTACGTCCGCGCCCTTCTTGCCCGTCGCGGTGGCCACGCCTTCCACAAAGTCCTCGGTCCGGTAATCGATGACGTGATCGGCACCCAGGGCACGCACCCGCTCGACCTTTCCCGTCGACGCGGTAATGATGACCGTGACATCGGGTGTCAACGCCTTGCAGAGCTGGATCGCGGACGTGTTGACTCCGCCGCCGCCGCCATGGACCAGCACGGTCTCGCCATCCTTGAGGCCGGCCAGCATGAAGATGTTGAGATAGGCGGTGATGTAGGTTTCGCAAACACACGCAGCCTGATGGAAGTCGAGCCGTTCGGGGATTCTCATGACGTGGCTTGCGTAGGCCACCGCGTACTCGGCGTAACCGCCGCCACCCACCAATGACATGACCCGCTCCCCGACCTCAAAGCCCGAGACGCCGGGACCCAGCGCGTTGACGGTGCCGGCGACCTCCAGACCCAGAATGGGAGAATCGCCCGGCGGCTGATGGTAATTGCCCTGCCGCTGCACGCAGTCCGCCCGATTCACGGTGGTGGCCGCCACCTTGATGAGGACTTGCCCCTCACCGGGTTGCGGCGTCTCCGTTTCACCCAAGTACAGCGTATCGGCGCCCCCAAACTCCGTCTGCAATACCGCTTTCATCTGCATTCCCTGTCCGGCGAAGGCGCAATCCTATCGAATTGCGGGACCGGCTACATGGAAGCCCTGCTCCGAATCTGGCGGTATTCGCTACGGCAGCATTGCACTGGAGGGAACCTACAGGGTATTTTCATCCTGACGCGTACCGGCGGCTCGCCGGTCTCGAACAACAACGAAGAGGTGTTTGTCATGCGCATGCTGAGTCTATTCGTCGGAGGAGTCCTGGTAGGAATGGGCATCCAGATTGCCATCGGCCAGAGCCAGAACAGCGGTATCGTCGGCATCAACCACGTGGGCATCGCATTCGATGACCTGGACGCCGCGGTCGAGTACTACACCGAAACGCTGGGATATCCCGAGGCATTCCGGATCGAAAACGATGCCGGCGAGGTTGCGCTGGTTTACGTTCAGGTCAGCCAGGGCACGTTCGTGGAGTTACAGTCGACCAACGAGAACCGCGGACCGGGCATCAACCACTTCGGCGTGGTCGTGGACGACATGAATGCCGCCGTCGGCATGTGGCGGGAACGCGGCATCGAGGTGCAGGATGGGCGATCGAGCAGTACCAACGCGATCCTGTCGAATGTGTTCGATCCCCATGGCAACCGCATGGAACTGCTGGAACTGCCGCCGGAGTCGGAGCACGCCCAGGCCATGGCGCGCTGGGGACAGTAGGGCCTCAGCGAATCGCGATCGGCCGCGCGGGCGAGCCGGTCGCCCCCCTGAAACGAATCGGGGTGACGATGAACAGGAACTCGTAGACTACGTCGTCCACGAGTTCGTCGAACTGCATGTTCTCCAGGTTGAAGATGCCGTTCTTCGTGAGCAGTTCCTGGTGGACCGGGAAGACGAGCGCCTCGTTGGGGTTGGGAATCACTTCGCTGCCCCATGAGTCCGCGCCGATCATGGTCACCTGGCGCTCGATGATCCATTGGGCGGCGGCCAGCCCGATTCCCGGCGGGTTGGTATTGTAGGCTTCGGGCTGATCCCAGAGTGACGACCAACCATAGCGCAGAAGCAGCGCATCGCCGGGGGCCACATCCGCTGCCGACATGCCCTGGGCCGCCAACGCGCCCAACAGATCCTCCACCGTAACCTCATAGCCGTTGGGCAACCGTTCCACGCCCTGGTAGCCGGCGATATCGACCAGCACGCCCTTCGTGACGATGGGCCGGACGTGTTCGATGCCCAGTCGCTGCAGGCCGCCCGGCGTATCCATCTCGCCCGCGGTGAAGCCGTTATAGAAGACGTGCTCGACGCTGCCGTCCTCCATCACCACTTCCTGGCCGACGTGGCCCAGCCCGTCGAACTGCGTGCCGACCTGGCCGATCTGGGTCGACACGAACTCCTCGTTCGCCACGATGCGGTTGTCGCCCGCCGCCGGGTCCCTGGCCGGCAGCACCATCGAGTAGCTGCGGGTACCGAACAGGGGCATCCCCTGCTCGTAGACCTGGCCCAGTTCGTAGATCCTGCCGGTGGTCGCCATCTGCAGCGCCTCCATCACCTTGGTGTCGGTGATCCGATTGGAGGCGCCAGCCTGATCGTCCGGACCCCACTCGGCATTCGGCCACCAGGGGCCTGACTCGCGCGTCTGGGCGCCGGCCGTCAGCGTCAACAACGCGCCCGTAGCCGCAACGGCGAGCAACCCGCCGAGGCGCGTCACCATGCGACTGCGATTCGAGGTCAAGGGCATACGGTAGCGTTGGTGCGGATGATCGTGCATGAATTTCTCCCGATGTTTCCCTGCTGCCGGATCAGGACCTTCAGTGATTCAACGGATTGTACCGGCAGTCTCCTGGTGCGCCCATATCGCCGCGCCACGCCTTAATGAACAGAACTTTGCCGCGGTCTGTCGATCTAACCGCAATATTTCGGCACTTGGATTCGTTTGAGCGCTGCCTGCCGCAGAGGTGTATCGCCACCGGGCAACGCCCGCGTCGAGCGCGGAAATACGCGGCGCAACCCGGTGTGCTAACGTTTGCGCCGGCCGTACTCGCGCCCGCGAAATCAGTGTGCGACGTTGTTGCGAATGTGAGGAGCAACTGGCTGCCAGGACACGGAATGACGAAAAAATCACTCATCATTGCTGCGCTTGCCCTGACCGTCGCGGCTGTGTCGCTCGCGGGATTCATGTGGAGTCGGGGCACCGCCGTCGAGGTACAGATTGCGGCCCTGGCGCCGCGCAGCATACAGGCGTCGGTGCTGGCATCGGGAAACCTGGTGCACGAAGACGAGGTACAGCTCACCACCGAAGTCATCGGCAGGGTTACCGGACTGTACGTTGAGGAAGGCGACCGCGTGTCGGAGGGACAGTTGCTGCTGCAGATCGACGACGAACTCTACCGGGCTGCGGTCGAGCAGAACGAAGCCACCGAGCGGATGCAGGAGATCGCCATCCAGCGTCAGCAGTTGCGGGCGGAGAACCTGCGCACGCAGTGGGAACGTCAAAAGTCGCTGCACGAGCGCAATCTCATCGACGACGACAGTTTTGTTGTCGCGACCAACGAACTGGGCGTTGCCGAAATCGACCTGCAGTCGACCCGCGAATCTCTTTCGCAGGCCCAGGCGCAGCTTGAACAGGCGGCGGATCGCCTCAGCAAGACGCGCGTTGTCTCCCCCATCGACGGGACCGTCACGTCGCTCGACATCAAGGTCGGCGAAACGGCGATTTCGAGCACCACGAATATCCCCGGTTCGAGCCTCATGACCATCGCGAATCCCGACAGTATTCATGCCGAAGTCAACGTGGATGAAGCGGACATCGCGAATATCGCCGTCGGCCAGAAAGCCCGCATCGTCGCGATCGCGTATCCGGATCGGCCCATGGACGGTGTGATCGATTCCATCGCAGTGTCCGCCAGGGTGGCCGAAGGCGCGCAGGGATTGAGCTTTGCGGTCAAGATTCGCCTGCAGAAAACCCACGGCATCGTGCTGCGGCCCGGCATGAGCTGTCGCGTGGAAATCTTTACCGATGTCATGGACGGAATACTGGCCGTACCCATACAGGCGATTCTTGTGGAGGAGAACCGCGGCGAGAACCGGATCACCCATCACGTCTTCGAGTACGACGGCCGGACAGCGCGCAAGGTTGAGGTTCGAGTGGGCCTGTCGGACGATACCTGGCAGGCCCTCACCAGCGGGATGGACGAAGGTGACGAGGTTATCGTCGGACCCGACAGCGAGCTGCGCAGCCTGGAAGACGGGGACCGCGTGGTGGCCACGGCACCGGAATAGGCCGCCACTTGGCAGACCCGCGAATTACAAACTGGTTCGTCGCCATCGAAGCCGTGCGTGCGGCGCTTGGATCGATCCGGGCACACGCCTTGCGCAGTTTCCTCACCACGCTCGGCATCGTGATCGGCGTTGCGTCGATCATCGGAATGGTATCCATCATCCAGGGGCTGAGTTTCGCCATCGGCGAACAACTGCAGGGACTCGGCAGCAACGGCATCACGGTGCAGTCGTATACCCCGGTGATAGACCGTCTGCAGGGCCGCCGCGCCCGGCTCACGCAGGAAGACCTCGATCTCATCGCCTACCGCGTGGACGGCATCGACTCCATTACGCCGATCATGTATTCGCAGTTCGGGCAGAGCCGGATCCGCTACGGCTCCCAGACCGCCCTGGCGTTCGTGCTGGGGACGACCTACTCCTTTCAGGATATCGGCCGGTACTACTCCCGGCATGGCCGATTCCTGTCCGACAGCGACAACCGGACGCGCCGCCGCGTCGCGGTCATTGCCGAACAGACCCGGGAGGACCTGGGGTTGCCCGAAAACCCCGTGGGCGAGTTCATTCAGGTCAACGGGGAGTGGCTCAGGATCATCGGACTACCGGAGCCCAAGGGCGAGATTCTCGGGCAACAGCTCGACAACCGCGTGATGATTCCATTCAGCACGATGGTCAGCATGCTGGGGAACCGGAATTCCCCGGATATCCAGATTCAGTTGACGATCGCCGACCTGAACGAGATGGACACGGTGGTGCGGCTGATCGGGCGGGTGCTCAGAAACGCACACGGCCTGGCGCCGGCAGAGCCCGACGACTTCAGAATTCAGACGGCCGAGCAGCTCAGATCGACGTTCGATACGATCATCAACAACGTCACGATCGCGATGGCGGGGATCGTCGGCATCTCCCTGCTCGTCGGCGGCATCGGGATCATGAACATCATGCTGGTGTCGGTGACCGAGCGAACGCGTGAGATAGGCATCTGCAAGGCGCTGGGCGCGACCCGGCAGCACATCCTCTTGCAGTTTCTGCTGGAGGCGCTCTTCCTGTGCCTGCTCGGCGGACTGGCCGGGCTGATGGCCGGGTACGGAATCGGAGCGTTCGCCGCCTCGGTCATCCCCGGGTTTCCGCCGGCGCATACGCCGCTGTGGTCCATCGCGCTGGCGCTCGGCTTCTCCCTGGCGGTGGGCATGATATTCGGCATTCTGCCCGCCGCGAAAGCCGCCAACCTGGACCCGATCGGCGCGTTGCGCTACGAGTAGCCGCCCGGGCTCAATCCTCCCGAACCATCGACACGTGCTCGATGCCGGCCTCCATGAAACTCTCGCCGACGGCCCGAAAACCGAATCGGCCGTAGTACTCCTGCAGGTACGCCTGAGCGTTCATGCGGTAGCTCGAATAACCTCGTTCGCGCGCCAGCCGCAACAACAGACGGGTGATTTCGGAACCTATACCGTGGCCCCGCCAAGGTGCGCGAACGGCGATGCGTTCCAGCTTGGCATAGTCCGGCAGGCAACGCAGCCGGCCCGCGGCGACGGGTTCGCCGTCGATTTCGCCCAGCACGTGGACCGCGGCATCCTCGAGTTCGTCATGTTCAATGTCATAGCGCACGCCCTGCTCGCCGCAGAACACCACGCCCCGCACCATGAAGGCCTTCAGCCGGTCTTCGGGCGACTCCGCCACCTTCAGTGAAACGTCCACAGGCGAGAGATTACTTGGAATAGGCCCGGCCTGCATGTTCGCGCGGCAAATACCCGACCGCCCGCTTGCCGGAAATCGCGCGCGGCGCCGCGCCCGCCGTAACTTGCGCAAACCGGAAACTGCCAATGGTCGGCGGGGCGGGCCGGACTTGCCTCATGTACCATGTCGCCGGAACCTGTCTCGGGACAGCATCGCCAATGAACGACAAGAAAACCGAACCCGCTCCGGCCGACCGTCTCTCCCAGTCGCTCGAGCTCCCGTCCATGACGCCCGCGAGCCTGCTTCGCAAGTTCGGGCCGGGCATGATCCTGATGATGACCGGTATCGGCACCAGCCACCTGGTGACCGCACCGGTGGCGGGCGGGCGGTACGGCTATGCGCTGCTGTGGTGCATTCCCATTGCCTACATCTTCAAGTACTACGGTTTCGAGATGGCGTTCCGCTTCACCCACGCCACCGGGCGCAGCATTCTGGACGCCTATTCCACCGCCTGGAAGAAGATCCCGGTGTGGTACGTGCTGATCACCGCGGTCATCCAGGCGGCCGTCGGCCAGGCCGGGCGCCTGGTGGCCAGCGCCGCGGTGGTCTACTACTTTTTCCGGCAGTACCTGGGCTGGGACATTCCGGGACTCGGCGACGACGCCGAACTCTCGTTCTACGCGCTGCTGCTGGGGATCGTTTCGGTGGCCATCATCCTGGGTGGAAAATACGGGGCGGTGGAACTGGTGACCAAGATCACCGCTGGCATCCTTATCGTCTGCAGCGTCGGCGTCTACCTGGTCAACCCCGCGCCGGTGGGCGAGTTCGTGCACTTCTTCCAACTGGACACGCCCGAGGGGTCCTGGCTGATCATCGCCTCCTTCCTGGGGCTGCTGCCCACCGGGATCGACGTTTCGCTCCTGGCTTCGGAGTGGGGCAAGGCCAAGAACACGGGCATGGGCCGGATCCGGGACGAACTCGAAGCGCAGGGCATGGCCGCGCGCTTCGACACGTTTACCAGCGCCAAGGAAGACCTGGCCGTGGACACCTCGCGGATGCCCGGGCACGCCCGGGAGTATTGCCGGCGGTGGTTCAAGATCGGCTTGTGGGATTTCCGGGTCGGGCACGTGATCTCCTTCATCCTGGCATGCGTTTTCATGCTGCTGGCGGCGGTGTGGCTGTTCCCGAGCGAGATCCAGGGCAATGCCGTGATGGGCGAGATCGCCCGAATATTCACCGACAGCGTCGGTCCCGGGATGATGCTCGTCTTTCTTGCGGGCGCGATGGCGGCCACCTACTCCACCGCCTTCAACTACTTCGATGGCAGGCCCAGGCTCGTCGGCGCCTGCTGCCGGAACCTCTTCCCGGCCACGGCGGCACTGCCCGGAACGGCCAGGGATGACCTCGGAACCGAGCATCGCACCCGCTGGTACTCCGAGTTCAACATCTACCGCCTCACCATGCTGTTCTCGCTGGTGACCGCGGTGACGATCATCGCGGGTGTGCCCCGCCCGGTTTTTCTGGTGCTGGTAGCTTCCGCGCTGGCGTATTTCGTCGCGCCGGTGGTCTTCTTTCTCAACCTGTACTACTGCCTTACGGTCATCCCGAAGGAGGACAAGGTCTTCTATCCGTCGACGTTTGCGAAGTGGTTCGGCTGGCTGAGCCTGGCGGTCTTCACCGGGATGTCGCTGGTGCTGATCTGGCAGCAACTCGTACCCCGGGTAGCCGGCGCATTCGGTGGATAGGCGCCGGGGACGCCGGCCGGAGATGGAAAGTGCCAGCCGGTTGTCTTCGATGAACCACTTGCGGGGAGACCGGACAATCGAGAGCAGGCTCTCGTGACGTTCGTTCAACCTGGCATCGGTCTGGCGGCGCTGATCGCCCTCGCCTGGTCCCTGAGCCAGGACCGGCGCGTGTTTCCGTGGCGGCTCGTCACGGCCGGACTGGCGGTCCAGCTTCTGGCCGCGGTGATACTGATCCGGATGCCCGGCTCGCAGGTCGCGTTCGTCTGGATCAACGACGGCGTGCTCGCGCTGCAGCGCGCCACCGAAGCGGGAACGTCCCTGGTATTCGGCTTTCTCGGCGGCGCGCCGCTACCGTACGAGGAAACGTATCCCGGTGCGACATTCGTGCTGGCGTTCCGGTCGCTTCCGCTGGTGCTGGTGATCAGCGCGCTCACCGCGTTGCTGTATCACTGGCGCGTGCTGCCCCCCATCGTGCGGGGGTTTGCCTGGGTCCTGTCCAGGGCGCTGCGCATCGGCGGCGCCGCCAGCTTCGCCACGGCGGCAAACCTGTTCGTGGGCATGGTCGAATCGCCGCTGCTCGTCAAACCCTACCTGGAGCGCATGAGCCGGGCGGACCTCTTCGTCGTCATGACCGCGGGACTGGCGACGATCGCGGGCACAGTCTTCGTGCTTTATTCCACGCTGCTGCAGGACATTCTGCCCAATGCGGCCGGGCACCTGCTGACCGCATCGGTGCTCAGCGCGCCAGCCGCGGTCGTGGTGGCGCGCCTGATGATTCCCGCCGGGGCGAGCGCCGTGCGGGAACGCATCGAGCTCGAGCGCCGCTACGACAGCGCCATGGACGCCATCGCCGAGGGCACCATCGATGGCCTGCGGCTGCTGGCCTACATCATCGGATTCGTGCTGGTGCTGGTGGCGCTGGTGGAGCTCGCCAACATCGTATTCGGCCTCCTGCCGGACGTTGGGGGTGCGCCCCTCACGCTGCAGCGCATCCTGGGCTGGGTGCTGGCCCCGGTCGCCTGGCTCATCGGCGTCCCGTGGGGCGACGCGGCCAGCGCCGGGCAACTGCTCGGCAGCAAGATCGTCCTGACCGAGTTTGTCGCCTACCTGGAGATGAGCCAACTGGACCCGGGCGAACTCGGCGCCCGCAGCCGCCTGATACTGGCCTACGCCCTGTGCGGGTTCGCCAACTTCGGCGGTCTCGGCATCATGCTCGGCGGTCTCGGTGCGCTGGTTCCATCACGGCGCAAGGATGTCCTCGAACTCGGCATCAAGTCCCTGGTTGCCGGCAATATCGCCACGCTCATGACCGGCGCGGTGGCGGCACTTGTGGCCTGAATGCAAATTCTCGTGCGGACAGCCTTGTATGGAACATCCGTAACCTGTTGATTTAATTTCCGATAATTCGTCCTCGACAGCGGGGTGGCATGCCGCCGCGGATTGCTTGGTGAAAGTGTTCGCAGCGTTGCAACAGAGAACATGAAGCAAGGCTGGATCCCCCTTGACATCATTCCATATATGGAATATATAGACTGATGAGCTGGAATGTCGAGTACACGGACGAGTTCGGGGATTGGTGGATCGAGCTTGCGCAAAGTGAACAGGAAGACATAACCGCAGTGGTTGAATTGCTGGCAGAACAGGGGCCTGAACTTCGATTTCCCTACTCGTCCGGCATGACGGACTCACGCCACAGTCATATGCGCGAGCTTCGTATCCAGAGCAGCGGCAAACCTATCCGCGTATTTTATGCCTTCGATCCGAGACGAACGGCAATTCTGCTGATCGGCGGCGACAAGACCGGGGACAACCGATTCTACAAGCGGTTCGTGCCGCTGGCCGACAGGCTCTACGATGTGCATTTGAAAGAACTGAGAAAGGAAGGGTTGATCGAATGAGCGGACGGCATGCTTTCGACGAGTTGACAAAGGACTTCGCGCCTGAGCGCCGCGCGCGTGTCGATGCTCGCAAGTCCGAGCTTCGCGCGGCCATGCCCCTTCATGAGTTGCGGCAGGCGCGGGCAATGACCCAGAAGGCGGTTGGCGAGGTTCTGGAGGTCAATCAGCCAGCAGTCGCCAAGTTGGAGCGGCGGGCGGACATGTACGTCTCCAACCTTCGCTCCTACATCGAGGCCATGGGCGGACGATTGAACATTGTCGCCGAATTCTCGCAGGGTAGCGTCGTCATCACCAATTTCTCCGACCCAGGAGAAGAAAGTAAAGACCCACTGTCCGAAACGTGATCCAGTTGCCGAGAGGAAAATCAACTCCCAGCTGATTTTGATCGCTGAGCATTGTACATCCGCTCTGCTCGCCTTTCTTGTAGAGCCGATACTTGACGGGCGGCTCCGCAGGAAAATAATACCGTTCTGCCACAGTGGTATTACCCGGAAGCGCCATGACAACGATTTCACTGAAATTGCCCGATCCTCTTGCCTTGCGGCTGGCCCAGACCGCCAAGTACCGCCGCATGAGCAAATCCGCCGCGATCCGGGATGCGCTGGAGGCATACTTGTCCGTGATTGAGGCCCATCCGCAAGGGTCGGCATCATCTCTCGCCTGCGATGTCCAGGGAATGCTGTCGGGCCCGGAGGATCTCTCGACCAACAAGAACTACCTGCAAAATTTCGGCCGTTGAGCCTGATTCTCGACACGGGGCCTCTCGTGGCGTTGTTGAATCGCCGCGACGGACATCACGGCTGGGCATCGGAACAATGGTCGCATGCTGCTCCACCCTTCCTGACCTGCGAAGCGGTCATCGCCGAGGCGTGGTTCTGACATTGGAAAGCGATTTCAGCATCTATCGGAAGAACGGCCGCCAAGTCATTCCCACCATAACTCCCGGTCGCGAGGCTCCATAACCCCTACCGCCCGCGCCATCGACTGCAACCTGGTGAAGGGAACCGGCAACGTCATCGTGATAGCAGGCCGGATCTGCGAGCGCACGCGGATCGATCAACCGGTCCGACACCGTTTCCTGTGGATTCGGCCGTGCGGTGTTGCTATCGTCCGGCTTCACGCAGGTCAATTTGATGCGAATGCAGGTTGAAGCAAGGGCGATTGGTGCGAGTCTGCTTTTGGCGACCCTCCTGTGCATGGTGGCGCCGAACGGTTTCGCCCATCACGCGATTGTGGGAAATTTTGACCTCCAACAGGACGTTTTCCTCGCCGACGCAGTGCTTACGGAGTTCAGGTTCGTCAATCCGCACGTCTATCTCTACCTGGAGGTAACCGATGAACAAGGCATCGTGGCCAGCTGGCGCTGCGAGATGGCGGCCGCCAGCCGGCTCAGGCGGCGCGGCTGGACGGCCGAGTCGCTGGTTCCGGGCCAGGTCATGTCCATCGACGGTTCCCCGGCCTGGCGTGAAGAGAATGTCTGTCATGTCGGGACGATCATCCTTGAAGACGGTACGACGTTGGCCGAATACGACGGGCGTCCTTCGGCGGAGGAGGTTTCGGGCGGCCTTGTTACCGAGGATGCCGCGCGGTCTCGGCCGGCCCGGCTCCCCAACGGCCAGCCCAATCTTCGCGGACCGTGGGTCTCGACCCAGGCCTCCCTGAACCCGCCCGAGGTCGAACCGACTCCGGAGGGAGCCCGCCTGGCCGAAGGCCGCGTCCGGCACTTCGACAGCCCGGCGCTGCGTTGCGAGACGGTCAACATCCTCTACGACTGGGCATACGAGCGGGAGTCGAACGACATCTACCAGGACGAGGACCGGATCACCCTGCAGTATGGCTATGTGGATCTCGTCAGGACGATCCACCTGAACCGGTCTGAGCACCCCGGGGACATCGAACCGAGCGTGACCGGCCATTCCATCGGCTGGTGGGAAGACGATACGTTGGTGGTCGACACGATCGGATTCGAGCCTGGCGTGTTCGACCACCTGGATTGGCCGAGATTCCGCATGCACAGCGACCAGTGGCATGTCGTCGAACGCTTCCGGGTGAGCCCGGACGGGCGGACGCTGACCCGTACCTATACCTTCGAAGATCCCCTGTACATGCAGGGAACGTATTCCGGCGAGGATACGCACTCGTTGACCACCGAACCCTACGTGCCCTATGCCTGCGAGGACCTGGGCGGGCTGAACAACCTGCGACCCGAGGGAGAGTAAGACGTTGACAGCCTTGATCCGCACAGAAAGTGCAACATTGACTGCCCTTGCCCCCACAGGCACCTTCGCGGCTCCCCTGATGTTGATCCTGGGACTGGTTTTCCTGGTTTCCGGTCCGGCCCGTGCTCAACAACCCAACATCCTGTTGATCGTTGCCGACGATGTCGGCTACTCGGATCTCGGCGCCTACGGCGGTGAGATGCGCACACCCAATCTCGATCAGCTCGCCCAAACCGGGCTTCAGTTCACCAACTTCCACGCCGCGGCGACCTGCGGCCCGACGCGGGCGATGCTCATGGCAGGGCTGCACCCGCACGAGGTCGGCCTGGGAAGTTTCGGTACCCGCCTGGCGGGAGCCCCCGAGCTTCACGGCCTGCCGGGGTACCGCGGCAGCATGGACGAGGACGTGACCCTGGTGAGCGAACTGATCGATGCCGCCGGCTACGACACGTACATGGTCGGCAAGTGGCACATCGGGGACGGAGCCAGCAATCCCGCCACAAGGGGCTTCGACCGCAGTTTTTCCCTGATGGACGGCGGCGCCAGTCACTTCGCCGATGCCACGGGCGTCTACCTCGGAACCGCCACCTACACGGAGAACGGCGAACGGGTGGCCGAACTGCCCCCGGATTTTTTCTCCACGGCCTTCTATACCGACACGCTCATCGAATACCTCGAAGCCGACCGCGACAGCGATCGTCCGTTCTTCGCCTATCTCGGCTACACCGCACCCCACTGGCCGCTGCACGCGCCTGACGAGTGGCTGGCGCAGACGCGCGGCCGTTACGACGCGGGTTGGGACGAAATTCGGGCCCAACGTATCGCGCGAATGCAGGAACTGGGCCTGCTCGCCGCCGAACACACCCGGTACGATTCGCCTTCGATACCGGCCTGGGACGAGTTGAGCGACCTGGGGAGGCGAGTCGAAGCGCGGCGCATGGAAGTCTACGCCGCCATGGTGGAGAACATGGACTACCACATCGGCCGGCTGCTGCAGACGCTGGACAACCTCGGCGAGCGCGACAACACCGTCATCTTGTTCCTGTCGGACAACGGGCCCGAGGGACTCGAACTGATCGAAGGGGATCGCATCTACTGGATACCCTCGACGTTCGACAACCGGTACGAGAACATGGGCCGCCCCGGATCTCACATCATGGCCGGGCGCGGATGGGCACAAGCGTCCGCCACTCCGCTGCGCCTGTACAAGCGCTTCCCGACCGAGGGCGGCCTGCGGGTACCGGCCTTTGTGCACCATGGCGCGTTCGCGCGGCAAGGCGAGCGCAACGGCGAACTCATTACGGCGATGGACCTGGCCGTGACCATGGTGGAACTGGCGGACCTGGACTCGGCAAGCGATGACACGGTCCGGAACATGCGAGGACAGTCGTTGCTGCCCTTTCTCGAGGGTGCGCAAGGCAACGCGGTTGACGGCGAACGGACCCACGGCTGGGAGATGTTCAGCCATCGCGCGCTCAACAGCGGCGACTGGAAGATCACCTGGATCTGGACGCCGGCCGGCGAGGGCGCCTGGCAGTTATACGACCTGAGTTCCGACCTGGCCGAAACCATCGACCTGGCGGAGCGCTATCCGGAGCGGCTGCAGACAATGATCGAGCTGTGGGAGCAGTATGCGGAAGAGACCGATGTCGTGGCGCTGGACCGCGACGTGAGCGGTTACTCCTCCTGGCAACTGGTTCACGAATAGCCGGCGCGTCCGGAGACCCTCCCTGTAGCAGCGGGCATCTTCCCGGACGTTTCGGGTATCTTTCCGAACGTTCCGGGCATCTTTCCGGGCGCCCTGGGCAGGCCCCTCAGACGTCCTGGTGGTAGCTGCCGTCGCTCGTGTGGGTGGCGATCTGCCGGCTGGGCACACCGCCCAGGGCGTTCTTCCCTGTCGGCGACCAGGCGCAACTTCGCTCGGGATTGACCCAAACCGTCTCGTACTCGGCGGGAACGAAGAATTCCACGAAAACCAGCTCGCCGCTGCCGTCGTTCTCGCAGTAGTGCCGCTCCAGGTCGTACTTGTAAAGCAGGTCGCCGGCTCTGAGACGTCGCGGTGTCTCGTTGAGATACACGGTCGCCTCTCCACGGAGCACGTACTGGAAGTGCTCGGCGCCAACGTGGTGATGATTCTGGCTGACGGTTCCCGGCGGGAACGCCACCAGCTCGCCGATCAGCGCCCGCGTGCCGAAGAGTTTGGGCGTCGCGATGTAGAGGCGTGTGCGTTCGTCGTGCTCCGATTGCAGCATCGGCTCCAGTCCGAGGTCGACGCTCTGAACTTCCGGGAGACCGGTTTCCGGCCCGGAATCGAACTGGCTGGCGTCAGGCACCTCAAGGAGGATCAATTCCGCGCCCTCGGCGGAAGCGAGGCGGCCGGCAAAGGCGTTGGCCAGAAACAGAAGCTGCGAGTCGCCGAGAACCCGATCCTCGCCGCCACGCTGCACGGTGAGGTTTCCGTTCAATACCTGTGCCCAGGCCACTCCCCGGCGCGGCAACCGGAGCTCCAGCGAACCGCCCGCGTCGATCGTCAGCACATCGAAGCGGCACTGCGTTCCGGGGACGCTGTTTTCGTCGATGAGCCGACGACGGGCGGCGCCGTTCGGCAGAACCTCCGGGACCGCATCGTCCCGGTTCACGTGTACGCTCATCGCCGCCTGGCGCTCATCGTGCCGATTACGTGCATGCTCATCGCCCCTTGTTCCCGGCCGTCGAACTGCCTTGCATTGAATCCGAGTCGGTCAGGATTTGCCCGCTACGGGCTCGAAAGAAACTCGGTCTGGTCCGCCATTGTCCACGAGCCCGGCGTCTCGATGCAATTGTACGGCTTGACGGTCTCGCCGGGCCGCCAAATCCAGTGGGACGTCAAGGTCACGGGCTCGGTGAAGGTGGCGGCATCGGCGATCGTCATCTCGTAATCCAACCGCCGCTGGTCCCGGCTCAGGCTGAAGCGCTCCAGGATTTCCACGTCCCCGCTGAGCGGGACCCCATCCCTGCCCAATTGGCCCGTATTGACATGCGTCGTGACGACCACGAGATCGCCGCCCTCCCAGCGGCCAACCGAGTATCCCATCGGCGACGGGGAAACTTCCCCGGCCATCCCCTCCGCGACCGGCCCGTTCAGGTGGATGATCCGCTCCCGATCGAACTCCTCGGCCAGCAGCCGAATGGTGTCGCCCTCGTCGATGAATTCGAACGGCCAGTTGCTGGCCATGATCCACGGCATGTCCTTGCCCCTGCAGCCCACATCCGTCCCGACCGCCCGATCCCACGCTGCGGACACGGCCCGGGCCGACTCCGTGAGCGGATAGCTGCCGGGCCAGAACTGCGGGCGGTCATCGGCGGCGATCCCCATCCGGCTCCACACCCTGAAAATGCCGCGGGCCGCCGCTTCTGCCGCTCGCACCGTTTCGGGATCGAAGCCCAGAGTCTGCCGGTGCACGGCGTTTTGCGTCCACCTGGGGTCAAGACCCGTATGCAGCAGGACCTCGCGTCCATCCGGCAGGAGCACGTGGCTGACTTCCATGGTATTGGCCGCAAACCGTGACGGCGGTCCCGCCACGCGTACGCGCGTTCCCGCTGTGACAACGTCCGGACTGATGCCCTGTCGTTCCAGCAGGCTGGGCGGGGTGGTCTCCATTTCCCATTCGGCGCCGCCATAGGCGGGATCCGCCTGGATCCAGTAACGCACGTGCGGATGACGCCACTGTACGCGGGTGATCACCCCCTCCAGTTCGACAATTTGGTCCATGTCGAAAAAGGTCGCCCTGGAGTGATGGGCTACGGCGCCGACGGGCGCGAGCAGCAGCAGAATAAGGCTGATGGCGGCTGGTTCTCTCATTGCGTCCCCCCTTTGTCCGTCTCGATGATAAAGTCGCTTGGTGATGAAGGGCAATCACGATCATGTCGGACGGGCATCGATGCTCGTCCTTTGTGCAGCCGGCTTACTGGCAGGCTCGAACGCGATTCCGGCGGAAGGGGACTTCTACGACGGCAAGACGATCACCGTCTATATCGGCCGCGGGCCGGGTTCGGGCACCGACCTGGCGCTGCGCACCTTCATCCAGCACTGGCGCGAACACATTCCCGGCCGACCTACCATGGTTGTTCGCAACATTCCCGGCGGCGGCGGCACGAGAGTCTGGAATTTCGGATATGAGATTGCCGACGGCGACGGCTATTCGCTGCTTTTCTCGCCATTCTCCGGAACGGCGGAGATTCTCGGCCTGCCGGGATTGCGGGCCGACTTTTCGGAGATGCCGCTGATCGGCGGTCTCAAGAGTCCGAACATGGTGTATGTCCGCAGCGAGGCCGTGTCGACACCGGAAGACCTGCTCACCGTTCAGGGCCTGAAGTACGGCGGCCAGAGTCCAGCTCACCACTACGACATTCTCGGCCGGATGGCACTGGACATGCTGGGCGTGGACTACGCCTACATCACGGGCTTTCCCGGCGCCAACGACGTATTCAATGCCGTGCGCCGGGGCGAGGTCGACATGCAGACCGCCGGGCTCACCCTGTACCGGTTCTCCATTGAAGAACCGCTGGTATCCACCGGACAGGCGCTCGCGCTGTGGCACAACCCCCAGGTGAACCGTAACGGAAGCGTGTTGCCGGAACCGGCCGCCGCCGGCATACCCACATTCGTTGAGGTCTATGAGCAGCTGAAGGGCGAATATCCTTCAGGCGAAATGTTCGAAATCTACAAGTGGCTGCAGCCCACCATCAACACCTTTGGCCACGCGGCATTCCTGCCGCCAGACTCTCCCGAAGATGCTGTGCGCATACTGCGCGAGAGTTTCGTCGCCACCACCGGCGATCAGGCATTCCGTGCAACCGAGCAGCAGATGTTCGGCGTAAGGATGCCGCTGATCGAGCACACCGAAGGCACCCGGGTCATTCGCGAAATGACCAACCCGCCCGAGAACGTGCGCGAATTGCTGGAGCGTTACGCGAGATAGGCCGTTTCCGGCAGCCGTCCCCGGGCTGCCGCGGGTTCGTATGAGGGCACTTGGGTTGGCGACGCGGCTCGGGCCTTACCACTGCCCGGCCGATCGTTTAGTATCCGCTCGTTCGGCAGGCTCAACGCTTGCAGTATTCCCGAAAATCACCGTGTTCGAAAATCTGGAATTCCAACCCCCCGACGCCATTCTCGGCATCATGGCGATGTTTCGCGCCGACCCGGCCCCAAACAAGGTGGACCTGAGCGTGGGAGTGTTCCAGGACGAGGCCGGGCGCACCCCCGTACTGCGGTGCGTCAAGCGCGCGGAACGGCGCATCATCGAAGCCCAGGACAGCAAGAGCTACGTCGCCATCGCAGGAAACCCCGGATTCAACGAGGCCATGGAGAAGATGCTCTTCGGCGCCGGCCACCCGGCGCTGGACGCGGGACGCGTTTCGTCTGTCCAGACCCCGGGCGGCAGCGGCGCCCTGAGCGTGGCGGGCCATGTCATCGCCCGGGCCAGGCCAGCGGCCACCGTATGGTTGAGTCAACCGTCATGGCCCAACCACCTGCCGCTGCTTCGGCTTGCCGGGCTCGAGCTTGCGCACTACCCCTACTATGACTTCGATCGCCACCGGGTCGACTTCGACGCCATGGTCGAAACGTTCTCGTCGCTGGGACCCGACGACGTGGTCCTGCTGCACGGCTGCTGCCACAACCCGTGCGGCGCGGATCTTTCCCCGGAACAGTGGGATGCCCTTGCCGACCTCTTTGCCGACCGCGGCATCGTGCCGTTCGTGGACCTGGCCTACCAGGGTCTTGCGGAGAACCTGGAAGCGGACGCCTATGGCGTGCGCGTCATGGCCGAGCGAGTCGACGAAATCCTGCTTGCCGCCTCCTGCTCGAAAAATCTCGGCCTGTACCGGGAGCGAGTGGGCCTCGCCAGCATCGTGTCACGAAACGCGGACGAGGCCGCAATCACCCGGACCAACCTGGCGCAGATGGGCCGGGGAATCTATTCGATGCCTCCCGATCACGGCGCCGCCATCGTCAGTTGCATCCTGCACGACGAGGAACTGACCGCGAAGTGGCTGGAGGAACTGGGTGAAATGCGCGATCGGCTCAACAGCCTGCGGCGCACCTTCGCAGACCAACTCGCGCAGCGTGGCGCCCCGGCGGACTTCTCCTTCATCGCCCGGGAACGCGGCATGTTCTCCTTCCTGGGGCTGCCCCGCGAGCAGGTCATTCGCCTGCGGGAAGAGTTCCACGTCTACATGGTGGAATCGAGCCGGATCAATTTCGCCGGGCTTAATCGGTCCAACATGGACTATGTCGCCGACTCCATCATCGCGGTGCTCCAATAGGACGTGACGCCGTGCGGCGAACGGTCCTGCATGGAACGGCAACGCATCCCATTTGTTCGCGGTTGGTCCTGTACGTCAGCGCATCGGGACCAATGTGAAACCTGCTGACTGAACACCCGCCTTGGGTTTGCCCGCTCCACATGACCGGCTGCTGATCCCGGTCTATCTTCCGTCGGCGTTCACGGCGGTGGCCAGCCAGGCGATGCTCCTGCTGCTTCCGCTGTACGCGCTCGAGATCGGCGGCAGCGCCGCCTTCGCCGCCCTGGTGATGGCGCTCAGGGGAGTCGGGGTGCTCATCTTCGACGTGCCGGCCGGACTGCTGGTGGGGCGCTTCGGCGACAAGTCGGTATTGCTGGGCGGATTCGTGCTGCTGGCTGCATCCATGTTGGGCATGGCGGCCGCCACCGAGCCATGGCAAATCGCCCTGTTCGCGATTCCCCTGGGGGCGGGCCACGCGGCCTGGTTCCTGGGCTGGCTGACCTACATCACCCATAGCTGCCCACCGGAATTGCGTGGGCAGGCCACCGCCGTGAATGCCGGCATCCAGCGCATGGGCGCGCTGGTGGGACCCCTGGCGGGCGGCATTGTCGCCGAATCCCTTGGTTATGCACCCGCCTACCTGGGCGCTGCCGCCTTCTGCATCGTCGCCTTTCTGATCTCCTTCGTCTATACGGCCGACGTCCGGCCCGACTCGCCGGCAAGATCCGGGCACCTGCGGACCATCGGTCGAATTCTTGCGGATAACCGCAGCATGTTCGCCACCGCGGGAACTGTCGCGATCATTTTCCAGATCATGCGCGCCACCCGACAACTTCTGGTCCCGTTGTTCGGCGTGCTTGTGGGCCTCGATCCCGCCACCATCGGGTTGATCTACTCGCTGGCCGCGGCGGTGGATGTATCGCTTTCCTACCCGGTGGGCATCGCCATGGACCGCTGGGGCCGCAAGTGGACGGGCGTTCCGAGCATCGTCGGGTTCGTCATCGGCCTGGCCATGCTGCCGTTCGCACAGGGTTTCTGGACGCTGCTGGCGGCCGCGCTGATGCTGGGAGTCGGCAACGGCCTGAGCACCGGCCTGGTGATGATCATCGGCATGGACCTCTCGCCCCCCGGCCAGCGGGGCCAGTTCCTGGGGGTATGGAGACTGATCGGCGACGTCGGCTGGGTCGGCGGCCCACTACTGGCAGGCGTGCTGGTGGAGATATCAAGCACAGCCGCAGCCAGCCTGTTCGCCGGCGGCCTGGGTATCCTCGGTGGCCTGGTCCTGCTGTTCCTCGTACCCGAAACCTCGCGAATACCCCGCGAACGCGAAAAAAACCTGAATTGACGACGCATGACCCGCTGACTCCCGCCACAAGGGCTTGGGTGGACAGCGCTTGCCCGCGTCGTGTGCGCGGCGCGGGGCCATGGATGGCCAGGAGCGCCGCGCGCCGATCTGAGCCCCCTAGAAATGGCGGTCGGAGTTTAATGAATAAGAACTTGAGGCGCGTCTACTCGAAGCCTCAGTCTAGCCCAGTCTGACACGTTGTACTACTGTAACTATTTGTTTATTATAACAATAATTCAAACTTATGAACTGCTCCTCCCCTTGCATTCCACGGGTTTCTACGCTCTAATACGCTGGAGATCGGATGCAGTCGCTTGCGGTATGCTTACTTTTCGGAGCTTTCGAAACAGGGCGAATCCGGTTGTTGTGTTGGTTCGGTCACGTGGTGATGGGCGCATGAAAAAACTGTTCGGTCGTGGGAGCGCGGCAGTCGAGAGCGGAACTTGAATGGATCGGCTCATCATCGTCGCGCTTTGAACCGATAGTTGCCAAGACTCTCAACCAGACAGGTAATACGATGCCGGATCGCCAGGCTGTGAAGCTCAACGAACGAATCGTGGACGGATTGAAGGCCGACGCCAAGGCCGGCGTGGTCTGGGACCGCGACCTGCCCGGCTTCGGGGTGCGGGTGTATCCGTCGGGCCGAAAGACCTATGTCGTGCAAACTCGCGGACCGAACGGGTCGCGCCGCGTGACGCTCGGAATGCACGGGGAGATCACCGCGCGGCAGGCACGGCGGCGGGCCGCGTCGGCGATCGATCGGATCAAGTCCGGTCTGGAGCCGCTGACGGACTTGAGCGGTCAAAAGTCGGAACCCACGGTGGCGGATCTGGCCGAGCGTTTCCTGGAGCAGCACGTGGCGGTGCGCTGCAAGGCGTCCACGGCCAGACGCTACCGTCAGGTCATCGAGAACCAGATTCTTCCGACGCTGGGGAAGTTGCCGGTGGCGGATGTGCGACGCAAGCACGTCGTGGCGCTTCATTACGACCTTCGAAATACCCCGAACGCAGCCAACAAGGCCCGCCAGACGCTTTCCACGATGTTTTCCCTCGCCCGGGACTGGGGCCTGAGAAGCGATGGCGGAAATCCGTGCCGGGGCGTGCGCGCTTACCGGGAGCGGCACAGGGAACGGTTCGTAAACGGAAAGGAGTACGGGCGAATCGGCCGCGTGCTGGATGAGGCGGAGGCCAACGGTTCGCCGTGGCCGGCGGCGGTGGCGGCGATCAGGCTGTTGTTACTGACGGGTTGCCGCAGCCGCGAGATGCAGACACTGAAGTGGACGGACATCGACCGGGCGGCAGGCGAGATACGGTTGGCCGACAGCAAGACAGGCCCGCGACCGGTGCCGCTGACGGCCCCGGCCCGGGCGGTGCTGGATAGCATCGAACGCGAAAGCGGCAACCCCTGGGTGTTCGCCGGGCGCAGGCCGGGCACGCACGTTGGGCCGCTGGGGCAGCCCTGGCGCCGGCTGCGGGTCCGGGCGGGACTGGAAGACGTGCGGCTGCACGACCTGAGGCATTCCTACGCCTCTCGCGCGCTGGAACTCGGGGAAAGCCTGCCGATGATCGGGAAACTGCTCGGTCACAACCGCGTGCAGACCACGCCGCGCTACGCGCACCTGGCCAGCGAATCGGAGAAACGCGCCGTCGCGAAAGTTGCCGCCAGCATCGAGTCCGATGCCCTGTGGGCCGTGGACGACCAGCCGGTGGCGGACAGCGGCGGCGCTTGAGATTTGATGTATTGAGGGGTCGATCGGAGCGATGGCGAAACTGAAGCGGACGACAATATCGAGGCGCACCGTGGAGGGGTTGACGGTGTCCAGGGACACGGTGTTCTGGGACCGGAGCCTGCCGGGGTTCGGGGTGCGGGTGTATCCGACCGGGAGCAAGGTCTACGTGGTGCAGACCCGGGCCGGCGGGCGCTCGAAACGCATCGCGGTGGGCCGCCACGGCGTGATCGGCGCGCACGAGGCGAGGCGCCGGGCGGCGGGGATCATCGCGTCGATCAAGGCGGGCCGGGATTTGGATGTGCCCGGCGGTGCGCCGGCGGAGGGGCCGACGGTGGCGGAGTTTGCCGAGCGGTACCTGGCCGAGCATGTCACGGTGCGGCTCAAGCCCGCCACCGTGAGCCGGATCGGGCGGGATCTGCACAACCACATCCTGCCGGCCCTGGGCAAGGCGCCCATGAGGGCCGTCGGGCGCGAGCGGGTCATGGCGCTTCACTATGCCATGCGGGAGACACCCACGGCGGCCAACGGGGCCATCAACACGCTGTCCGCGATGTACAACCTGGCCGAGATCTGGGAGGTGTTGCCGCAGGGCACGAACCCGTGCCGGGGCGTGGTGCGGTACCGGAGCGGGCGCGCGGAACGGTTCCTGAGCGAGGAGGAATTCGCCCGCCTCGGTCGCGCGTTGAGTGAGTGCGAGGGCGAAGGGGCGGTTTCCGAACACGCCGCGGCGGCGATCCGGCTGCTGATGCTCACCGGTTGCCGCTCGGGCGAGATTCTGGCGCTCCGCTGGCAGGACGTGGACCTGCAAAGGGGAGAGCTGAAGCTGCCCGAAAGCAAGACGGTGCCGCTCTCGCCCTCTGCGACGCGGGTGCTCAAGAACCTGACGCGGCGCCCGGACAGTCCCTGGGTCTTGCCCGGGGAACGGCCGGGCCGTCATCTGTACAGCCTTCAATACCCTTGGAGGAAGGTGCGGGCGCGGGCGGACCTTGAGGATGTGCGGCTGCACGACCTGAGGCACTCGTTCGCCTCCCGCGCCCTGGCGCTGGGAGAGGGGCTGACGATGATCGGGAAGCTCCTGGGTCACACGCAGGTGCAGACGACCGCGAGGTACGCGCACCTGGCGCGGAAATCGGTGAAGGCTTCGGCGGAGCGGGTCGCGGTGAGTCTGGCGGAGGATATGGCCGGGTAGTCCTCGCCGCACCAACCGTCAACGCGCGAGGCGCAACCCTGGGCGCGCACGTTTCTCTTCGGCCAGGGGTCGCAGAGCCGATTGGCAGGTAAACGGCAATTTACAGAATAGAGCTTGTCTGCGACGGTGACCGTTCGATGAGCACAACGACGTCGTCCCGCATCTCATCCCTGCGCATAGTCATTGAAACCAGAGGCTTATCTCGTCAAGTTATCCAATCGTCCGGGACCGTGAACTCTGATACCATCGCTGGCGAAACCCGTTGTAACGGGATTGCGCATTGTTCGAACGGAAACTCGTTGCACCGTTGGCGGTGATTGCCGTAGCCGTCGCTGGCGCAATCTTGCTGGTGGTGTCCCGCCCGCCCCTGGAGCCGGCCGAGGCGGAATACAGCGCTCCGTACGTGCGGGTGATCGAGGCACGACCTGGCCCGGTGGACATGGTGGTCGAATCCCAGGGAACGGTGTCGCCGCGAACCCTGGCCGACCTGGTGCCGGAGGTGTCCGGTGAAGTGGTGTGGACGTCCGCCAATCTCGTTGCCGGCGGCTACTTCGAAGCCGACGAACTTCTGTTGCGCATCTATGACCGGGACTATCGAATCGCGGTGGACCAGGCGCGCGCCGCGGTGGACCGTGCCGAGGCGGAACGCGAGTTCGCGCAGTTCGAACTTCAGCGGCTGCGGGAAATGGAAGAGCGCCGGCTGATCAGTCGCGCCGACGTCGAAGCGGGTATGCGCGCCGCCCGCGTGGCCGATGCCGCGCTTGCCGATGCCCGGGCCGGACTCGAGAGGGCCGATCTGGATCTGGCGCGCACGCAAATGCATGCTCCGTTCGATGGCGTGGTGCGCACGGAACAGGTGGACGCCGGCCAGTTCGTCAGCCGCGGCACGCCCATCGCAAGCCTGTTCGCGGTGGATTACGTGGAGGTGCGCCTGCCGGTCGCGGACCGTCAACTCGCCTGGCTCGATCTGCCGCTGGGGCGGCGCGGCGAACCCGATCCGACGGCGGCTCCCCCCGTCAATCTCACCGCGGAATACGCCGGCAGGCTCCGACGCTGGGAGGGCCGTGCCGTTCGCACCGAGGCGGAAATCGACGCGCGCAGCCGGATGGTGTACGTGGTAGCCCGGATTGACGCGCGGGAACCGGACCGGTTGCCGCCGCCCGTCGGGTTGTTTGTGCACGCGGAGATCGTCGGACGTTCGTCCGGCAACGTGGTGGTACTGCCCCGCTCGGCGGTTCGCAACGGCAACCAGGTGCTGGTGGTGGATGCCGGCAAGCGGCTGCGGTTCCGCAGCGTGGAAGTGGTGCGCATCCACGGAGACGATGTGTACATCGGCGCCGGGCTCGACGCCGGCGATCTCGTCAGCGTCTCGCCGCTGCAGGCGGTAGTGGACGGCATGCGCGTGGAGATCGCTGACGGTCCGGAGGGCCCGGGGAGCGGCGAGTGAAGCGCGTCATCGCCTGGTTCGTGCGCAATCCCGTCGCGGCGAACCTGCTGATGATGCTGCTCGTGATCGGCGGGGGCCTGTCCGTCACTCAACTTCGCCAGGAAGACCTGCCCACCGTCGACCTCGGCACGGTGCTCGTTACGGTGAACTATCTGGGCGCCGCGCCCGAGGAGGTGGAAACCGGCGTGTGCGTGCGAATCGAGGAAAGGCTCGCGGGCACGCACGGGATCGACAGGATGGAGTCCACTTCCGGCGAGGGGACCTGCACGGTGATGCTCGAACTGCTGGCCTCCGCCGATGCCGGACAGGTCGCGGACGACGTGAAGACGCTGGTGGATTCCATAATCACGTTTCCCGTGGAAACGGAACGGCCGATCGTGCAGCGGCTGATGCTGCGGAGCACGGCGCTGGAGATCGCCGTCTACGGCCATGCGGACGAACGCACGCTCAAGGCCCTCGCGCTGGACGTGCGCGACGACATCGCCTCGATGAACGGCGTATCGCTGGTCGACGTGCTTTACGTGCGCGGCGATGAAATCTCCATCGAGGTGTCCGAGCAGACGTTGCGCAGGCACGGATTGACCTTCGACCAGGTCGCCGCCGCGGTGCGGCGCGCTTCGCTGGACCTGCCGGGCGGCGCCATCCGGACGGGTGGCGGCGAGATCCGGCTGCGGACGCAGGGGCAGGCGTACCGGGGCGAGGACCTGCGGGATGTCGCGGTCGTTTCCCGGCCGGACGGTACGCGCGTGCAACTGCACGAGATCGCGGACATCGTCGACGGCTTTCAGGAGGGCATCACCGAGGCGCGCTTCGACGGTTACCCTGCGGCGATGGTAACGGTCTACAAGGTCGGCGACGAAGACGTGGTCGACATTGCCCGCCAGGTGCGGGCTTACGTTGAGGCAGCGCGCGCCCGGATGCCCGAGGGCATCGAGCTGCGGATATGGTACGACGAATCCGAGGGGTTGCGAGACCGCATCGGCATTCTCCTTGGCACAGCCGCCGGCGGCCTCGCGCTGGTGTTGCTGTTGCTGACCCTGCCACTGGAATTCCGGCTGGCCATGTGGGTGGCGGCCGGCATTCCCATCGCGATGCTGGGCGCGCTGGCCACCTTTGCCCCGCTGGGCATCGCCATCAGCACGCTTTCAGTGGTCGCGTTCATCCTGGTGCTCGGTATCGTGGTGGACGACGCGATCGTGGTAGGCGAGCGCGTGTACGCACACGAGAGACTCGGCAAACTGCCGCAGGCCGCCGCCGTGGACGGCACCGTCGAGGTTGCCGCGCCGGTGATCTTCGGCGTGCTGACCACCGTGGCGGCATTCATGCCGATGCTCTTCACGCCCGGCGATGTCGGCGAGATGTTTTCCATCATCGGCTACATCGTGATTATCTGCCTGTTCTTCAGCGTGGTGGAGTCCCAGTTGATTCTTCCGGCGCACCTGGCACACCGGCGCCGAGGCGCCGAGGCACGCGCCGGCGCATTCTCCGCGCGGTGGCGCAGATTGCAGCAATCGGTCGGCGCCTCGCTGGATCGCTTCGCGCACGACGTGTACGGTCCCGCGCTGGGCCGCGTGCTCGAGTGGCGCTATCTGGCGCTTGCCAGCGGCGCCGGCGTGCTGATCCTGGCCATCGGAGCGATTCTTGGCGGCCGCATCGAAGTGCAGTTCATGCCGGCGGTGGAGGGCGACAGGATCGTCGCGCAACTGGAGATGCCGGAGGGCATCGACGTGGCTGAAACGGCGCGGGCGGCGCAGCAGATCGAGGCCGCCGCGCTATCCCTGCGCGACGAACTGGACGAAGCCGATTCCGGCCGGCCTGCCGCCATCCGGCACAGTTTCACCTCTGTCGGCCAAGCGCTGGGAGGCGCGTTTGGCGCCCCGCAAAGCCACACCGCCGAGGTGGTGCTTTCGATCGCGCCCCTGTCCGAGCGGGGGGACATTTCCGTGGCCGATCTGGCTGCGCGCTGGCGGGAACTGACCGGCCCGGTCCGGGACAGCGTACGCCTCACATTCGCGAGCAGCAGCCTGAGCGCCGGTGACGCTATCTCTTTCCGGCTGATCGGACGCGACGTGGCCGAACTTGCGGGCGCGGCGGCGGAGCTGCGCGCCGAACTGGCCCGCTTCGACGGCGTCGCGGACATCTCCGACTCGTTCCGCGCCGGCAAGATGGAGGCCAGGCTGTCGCTGCGTCCGGAAGGCGAGCAGATGGGACTGACGCTCGACGTGCTGGCGCGCCAGACGCGCCAGGCGTTCTACGGCGAGGAAGTGCAGCGCGTGCAGCGCGGCGCGGAGGATGTGCGCGTCATGTTGCGCTACCCCGAATCGGAGCGCCGCTCCCTCGGCGACCTTGAAAACATGCGCGTGCGCCTGGACGACGGCGTCGAGTTGCCCTTTGCTGCGGTGGCCAACGTGGAACTCGGCAGGGGCGCCTCAAGCATCTCGCGCGTCGACCGGCACAGGGTGGTCACCGTGAGCGCCGATGTGGACCGCGATGCGGTGGCTCCGGAGGCGGTCATCCGCCGCCTCGAAGCGGAAGTCCTGCCGCGTGTTCTGGCCCGCTACGACGGCATCGACTATTCCTTCTCGGGGGAGGTCAGGGCGCGGGACACGACCTATGGCGGCCTGATCAGACTGCTGCCCGTGGCGTTGTTGACGATCTACGCCCTGCTCGCCATCCCGCTGCGATCGTACCTGCAGCCGCTGGTCATCATGAGCGTGATTCCGTTCGGCGCGGTCGGCGCCGTCGCCGGCCACCTGGTCATGGGTTGGCCATTGATCGTCACGTCCATATTCGGGCTGATTTCGCTGACCGGCGTGGTGGTCAACTCGAGCCTCATCCTGGTCGACTACATCAACCGGCAGCGGCGCGGCGGAGCGGAGTTGAGCGCCGCGGTGCGCACCGCCGGGATCGTCCGCCTGCGCCCCATCCTGATCACCTCCACCACCACCTTCGCCGGACTGCTGCCGCTGATGTCCATGGACAGCCCGGCGACCTCGTTCATCGTGCCGATGGCCATCTCTCTCGGTTGGGGGGTGCTGTTCGCGACGGGAATCACCCTGTTTCTCGTGCCCTGCCTATACCTGATACTCGAGGATATCTTCCCGGCGCGGCCGGAGACCCATGCCGGTTTCGGGTCCACGCAAGGCGCTGACGCCTGACCGCATCGGCCTCAGGTCAACTGACGGCGGACCAGATCGCGAAAGGTTCCCTCCACGCCGGCCAGGCCGTCATACGAACCCTGCTGTACGATCCGGCCCGCCTCCAGCACATAGATTCGGTCGGCATGGCGAATCGTGGACAGGCGATGCGCGACCACGATGCGGGTGATTTCCAGTCCTTCGATGTTGTCCATCACCTCGGCCTGTTTGCGGTTGTCCAACCAGTTGGTCGCTTCGTCGAGAATCAGGATTCGCGGACTGCGCGCCAACGCCCCGGCGATCTGGATGCGCTGAACCTGGCCGCCGGACAGTGCCGTACCGTTGGATCCGATCACGGTGTGCATACCCATCGGCATGGCGGCGATTTCGTCGCTGACGCCCGCCAGGCGGGCCGCCCGCCAGGCGTCGTCGATGGTGAGACTGCTCGATACCCCGAGGATGGTTTCCTCCACGGTGCTCCCGGGCAGATCGACGTCCTGTAGCACGACGGCGACTTGCCGCCGTATCGACGCCGCATCCAGGCGCTCCAGGTCCCGCCCATCGAAGCTCACCCAGCCCGACGAAGGCCGGGCCAGGCCGAGCGCCAGGCGAAGCAGCGTGCTCTTGCCGGCGCCCGATCCGCCGACGATCGCGATGAACTCTCCGGGGTCGGCATGCAGCGATACATCCTCAAGCACCAGCGGCCCATCCTCGTAGCCCCAGCTCACGTTGTGGATGCCGAGCCCGCCCCGGATCTCCAGGTCTCTTCTCGCGTATGTGCGCGGATCCGTCCCGCGCGCGGGCAGTGCGTCCCTCGCGAAGCCGCCGCCACGTTTCGCGCTGCCGATCGCGCCGTAGCCATCGCCGTCCGGAATGCCGGCACCCGCCAGGCGAGGGTCCGGCCGCTGTTCCAGCAGCGGGCGCACCTGGTCCACGCCCGGCAAGACGCCGGCGAGCGCGGCGAAGGAATCCCCCAGCCGCGCGATCGCCAGGTAAAAAATCATGGAGGCCGCATAGATGGCGAAGAAGTCGCCGGTCGTACCTTCGAAACGCGACCATGCGGCCCAGAGCAGCACGGATCCGGCGAATGCGGGCGCCGCGACGCCGAGGGCCACCAGGTGATGGTCGAAGGCGCCGATGTCGAGATACGCCCGTTGCTGCTCCCGATAGCGTCGCGCCCAGATTGCATATGCGTTCGCCTGCGCGCCGGTGGTGCGGAGCTTGCCCATGCTGTCCAGAAACTGCCGCAGGATGCTCGTCAGCTCCCTCGACGCGGCGTACCAGCGCCCCTGGGGCTCGATCTGCCCTAACCCGAGCACGGCGCCCAGCGCCAGGCCGATCGCCCCGAGAATCAGGCTGATCCAGCCGATGGCCGCGTCATAGAAGAACAGCAATGCGAAGGTGGGCAAGAGGAAGACCGCGGACAGCAGGGAGTGCAGGACGATTCCGGAGACACGATCGCGAAGAGTGCGGAAGGAGGCCGCGCGCGTGGCGAGGTCGCCGGTGGTGAACCTGCGCATGAAAGCCGGCGACAGCTTGAACATGCGGTCCTGGATCGCCGCATCGAGGCGCAGGGCCAGCCGCGCTTCCAGTTTCAGAAGCGCCGTGCCCTGGAGAATCCGCAACAGCGCGCCAACCGCGCCCAGCGCGGCAAGCAGCGCCGTCAGCTGCAGGAGCGCACCGGTGGCGCCGGCGGGGATGATTCGGTTGCTCAACAAGCCGAACACGACGGCCGGAGCCAGCATCACCATGCCCACCGCGAGGCCGAGCAGCGCGACCCGCAAGAGGTCGGGCCCGAGGCGCGATCCGGCCACGCGAATCAGATCGCCGCCCGTGGCCACCCTGCCGCCGGGCAATGATCGCAGGAATGTCCACGCGTCCGGAAGGAGCAGCCGCGCCCGGGCCGCATTGACTCGTCCGGCGCCGCGAGTGGACACCATGCGGTAGCCGCCCGTGCGCCGCGGCAGCAGCGCCACCGGCACGCCGCCCTCGCGAAGGAACCCCAGCAGGGCGCCGCTGTCGCCGCGCCACCAGCGATCCTCCACCGACAGCGCGACACGCCGGCCGCGCACGCCGGAAGCGTGCAGAATGCCATCGAGCGTCGGCGCCTCGCCGGACCTCCGCTTGCTGGGGGGAGGTGCGCGAAATTCGATGCCGTCCCATTCGCCGACGGCGGCGAGAGCCGCCGCCAACGCGCCATGCGGTTCCCCGGAATCCGCCAGCGAACGCCCGCGCAGCCAGCCGGTACCCTGACGGAGGAGTCCGGAGAGGCCATGCCGGGCGCTGCGCTCGCTGGCAAGCCGGTGACGCCGCGACGCGATCTGCGCCTCGGCCACGTCGGCCACCAGCAGTTGGCGGTTGAGCAGCTCGGCGTGCGCGATCAGGTAATGAAAGTCTTCGAGGGCCCGCGAAAGCCTGCCGCTGCCCGCCACCACCTCGGTGGTGGTGCATGGCAGCACCGCCGGGTCCCCGAGACGCAGCCACGCCTCCGGCGTGAGGGGGGCGAACGCAGGGCCTTCGGCACCCAGCGTCTCGGTGTCCATCCAGGCTGCCCCACCGCCATTGTCCGACATCTCGATCCAGGCGACGCCTCGCCGGGAGGTCACCACAGTCCCGCCCGGCAGCTCCTCCTCGCCAGGCGCTTCGATGCGCCGGACGATCTGCGGACGCAGCGTGATGTCCCGCGCCACCGCGCCGCAGACCGCCGTCACCCACGCGTCCACGCACCCGGCCAGTGCCCCGCAGATCTGCGCGTCAAGGAAGGCCACGAGCGGTACCCGGCGCAAGCGGGCGTCCGCGGAACCCTTTGCGACGAAACGCAACGCCTCTCCGGCGGGTACGAAGGGGAACGCAATGTCTCCCGTGCCCGCCCGGAACATGTGTTTGAGTCTCGACTCGCCCAGAGCGACGTCGGCTTCGCGGCACTCGACCGCGAAGACGTCCAGCCAGCCGCTCTCGACGAACCACACGGCATCCGGGTCGTCGAGCGCGATCGCACGGTTGGCGCCGCCGCGGAAGGGTTCGCCGGCACTCACTGCCCGTTCCCGCAACGCATCGACGGCGGCGCCGGTCCGGTTTCCGGGGCCGGGCGCCGTCAAAGCGCAGTCTCCACAAGTCGTTCGTAGAGGCCGCCCGGCTCGGCCAGCAACTCCTCGTGAGAACCGCGGCGCACGTCTCTGCCGTCCTCGAGCACCACGATCAGATCGGCATCGCGGATCGTGCTGAGCCGGTGGGCAACGATGAAGCAGGTGCAGCCGCGGCGGCGAAGGGCGTGGTCGACCCGCAATTCGATTACGGGGTCCAGAGACGCCGTCGCCTCGTCGAGAATCAACACGGAGGGATCGTTGACGAGGGCGCGGGCAATCTCCAGCCGCTGCCGCTGGCCGCCGCTGAAGTTATGCCCTCCCTCGGCGACATAGGCATCGTAGCCGTCGGCGCGGGCCATGATCTCATCGTGGATCGCCGCGTCCCTGGCCGCCGCGATGACGGCTTCGTCGGGTACCGTCGGGTCCCACATGGTCAGGTTGTCGCGAACGCTGCCCGCGAACAACTGGATACGCTGCTCCACGATCGCCACGGAGCGGGTGAGCACGTCGTTGGGAATGTCGGCATGCGGATGCCCGTCGAGCAGTATGCGTCCCGACCATGGACGGTTGAGGCCGGCGAGCAATCCGGCGAGCGTTGACTTGCCGGATGCGCTCGGCCCGACGACGGCTACGCGCTGTCCGGGTTCGATGGACAGGCTGAAAGCCTTGATGAGGGGCGCGCCGCGGCGATATCCGAAGGTGACGTCTTCAAAGCGAACGCGGCCCACCATCTGCAGGCGCCCGTCGATCGTGGCGACGTTTCGGACAGCCGCGCCGTGCGGCGGCGTTTCCTGGCCCGCCTCGGGCGCGGCGGTCAGGACGTCCCGCACGCGCAGCAGGTCGGCTTCGAGCGTGCGCAGGCGATCGGCGAATTCCACAAAGCGGCCCACCGGGCGCAGAAAGTTCTCCGCCACGAGGAAAAAGCCCATCAACAACCCGAGACTCATGTCGCCGGTCATGACGCGCCAGCCGCCGACACCCAGCACGAGCGCGCTGCCCAGCACCTGGAATAGCGCCGGGAACGACGCGATGACCTGACCGAGCGCGAGAAATCGTTGCCGCGCGACCACCTCCCGCGCCTGGTGCCCGCCCGTTCGGGCGAGACAGTCGTCCTCCTGTGCCATGAGGTGGGCCGCGTCGATGCGGCCGATGTTCGCCATTTCGACGCCGAGCAGGAGTCCGTTCTCCTTGCTCCAGATCTGATTCGTGTCCACCCGATATTGCGAGAGCACCCGCATCAGCGCCGCGCACAGGACCGCCAGCGCGGCCACGGCGGCCGCCAGCCAGGCATCCATCGCAAACATCAGGATGAGAAACAGAGCGCTCATCGCCAGTTCGATGCACAGCGCCACGAGTTCCCTCGACGCCGTGGCCGCCGTCTCGTCGATGGACTTCAACCGTGCCACAAGGTCTCCGGGCTGGCGGCGCGAGAAGTAAGCGATCGGCAGCTGCAGGAGCCGGGTGACGAAGCGATCCGCCCGCTCCACGGATACATGCAGGGTGAGTCGCCGCAAGCACCTCTGCTGCAACCAGGTGAGCGCGTACAGGAGCACCGACGCCGCCAGCATCGCGCCGACGAACACCGCGCCCCAGTCCTGCTGGCCGCCCTCGAGTACCTGATCGACGAAACCCGCGAGCAGCAACGGGATTGCGATACCCGGAAAGGCGAGGAGCAACCCGCAGACGGCGGCATACGCCAGCGGACCGCCAAAGCCCCGCAGCCAGGGCCAGAGCAGGCGCACCAGACCCGGCTTCCCCGGACCGGGCCGGAAAGCGGGCAGCGGCGACATCTCGAGGACGACGCCGGTATACAACCTGCCGAACTCCGCTTTCCCTACGCTACGGCGGCCGGCCGCCGGATCGTTGATCAGGAAACGCCCGCGGCGGACGCCTTCCAGCACGACGAAGTGCTGGAAACCCCAGAAAAGGATGAGCGGCTTTGGCATGTCCGCCAATTGGTCCACACGCTTGCGCCAACCCTTGGCCTTGAGGCCGTAACGCTCCGCGGCGCGTCGGATGTCGGCGGCGCTGCAGCCGTCGCGGCTGACGGCGCAGGCCTCGCGCAACTCCTCGAGGGGCACCCATCGCCCGAAGTAGCCGAGCACGATGCCCAGACACGCCGCACCGCACTCGGCCAGTTCCATCTGCATGACGAGGGGAGTGCGCACGCGACGCCGCTGCCGAGTCACGTCATTCAGGCCTCGTGGCTGGCAGGAGGAATTGCAAGGGCGCGCGCGCATCGATCACGATGAACACTTCGCAGCGGTCGCCTTCGGCGACGGCGGCGGAATCGGGCAATGACAGCCGCACATGTCGTTCGCCCGGGCCGAGTCCTGCGTCAGCGGGAAGGCCCCACACCGTCGCCGGGTGTCGGGATACCTCCGCCACGCTGGTCTCAAGGAGACCTTCGCTCCCCGTTCCCCCGCAATGCAGCCTGGCGGGAGCGCCGAGTTGCACGTCCGCGGCACTCGCCTGGGGAAGCGAGGCGACAGCGACAGGATCAACGGGAGGGCCGGTGCGGATACGGGCGACCTCCTCGCCTGCCGTGACGATGGCGCCCGGCGACAGTCGGTGCTCGATCACTTCCCCGGCATGGGGGCTCGCGATGACGGCGCGGTGCGCGATCATCGCGGTCAGTGCGGCCGCCTCGGCGCGGACGTCGATGAGCATCTGGCGCAACCCCGCCTCGGGCGCCACGCGAGGCAGTTCCTCCAGAACGAGCCGCTCGCGCTCGCGCGCGACGGTCAGGCGGAGATCAAGCTCGGGAATCGCGACCCGGGCGAGCGGCTCGCCCGCGTTCACACGATCGCCGGGATCGACCAGTACCTCGGTCAGGCGACCGTCCACCGGCGCCACCACGATGTGGCGCTCGTCCGGCACGAAAACCAGCGCGTCGGCGCGGACGGTGCGTTCGACCTGGCCCAACACACCCCATGCCGCGATGGCCGCGCACGCTGCGGCCAACACCGTGAGCGCCGCCCAGTCGTAGGGGACCGTGACTGTCGCGAGGCCATCGATGGGCTCGCGCTGTGCGGCGTGTTCGAGAGCTTCGGAACGGTAGAACGAGCTCAGTGCCATAGGCTTGAAAATACCATCATCCCTGAGTCGCGTGAAGGGTGAGGCAGGGAGATTGCGCATTGGACATGCGCATGTCGAGTCGCCCGGCGAGCGCGACTCCCGTACGGCCTGCTCGGCAGCAAGGGACCGTGCGCTATGCAGGAACGGCGTCTTCCGCGCGGCGGCGGCAGGCGCCGAGGTATGCCTTCGCTTCGACGGCGTCCTCCCGAATGCCGAGTTTGACGTGATTGATGCCCTTGGCCAGCAAGTACATCTGCCGTCCATACAGCCGCGTCAGCCCGCACCAGCGTTTGAGGCCGAGGGCCTTGTCCGCGCGGCACAGGCCTTTCGCGGCGAGAGTATCGACGAGGGGGCGCCATTGGCACCAGCGGGATCCCGCCCAACCGTCCGGCATCGCCAGCTCCAGCCCCAGCCGCGGCCCCACGCCGCCGGAACCGACGTCCAGTGCGACGGCAAGGTGCGGACAAGGCCCCGCGCATGTGGCGATGGCCTCCGTCGCCGCAGTCACCGGTCCCGGCCAGCGTACCGCGTCGAGGAGATGCGCGACGGCCTCATGTTCTACCCGGCTGACGATCACTCGAACCCCGGCCCCTCTCCTGCCAACGAACGTTCCGACCTGCGAAATGCGGCCGTAAGGCGTTGCGGCGCGCACGACATCGCACAACGCCGCCGCCCAGCCGGCTTCCCGCGGCGCACCGGCAGCCGGTCCCTCGCGCGCCACGGGCCTCACCGGGAGTCCCGATGCGATGGCGAGCAGCCGGGCGAGTTGGCCGGTCTGCGACGGTCCGACAGAATCGGCAAGACTCCAGAAAACACCCGGCGATGGGCGCGAACCGGGCTTGGACTCCACCACGTCGTACTCCAGCATGGTGGCGCCGTGGGCGATGGCCCGGTTGGCGAAGGTGCCGACGCTGGCGATCTCCTGCAGGCAGGCTGCCAGGGATTGGCGCGCGAGGCGGCGGCGCCCGGCGCCGGAACGCGCATCGGGCTGCAGGGCCCCGGGTCGGGTCGGGGAATGCGTATCCCTCGCTCCGCCCGCGTCCGAACGCGCCCGCCCGATAAAATGCGAAGTCACCTCGCCTTCGGCCGGGACGACGATGCAGAGGTCCGATGCCGGTTCGGGTCGCCCCAGGCGGACCTCGAAGCCGAAGACGTCTTCAAGCGCCTCGGCCGGCACCTCCGCGGCGCGCGCGAGCAGGCGCTCCCAGTGAACTCCGTCGAACAGTTCGGTGGGGAACGCCGGACGCATGGCGTGCAATTCCGTGGCCAGGGAGGTGGCTTGCGAGTCCTCTGTCTGCATGGTGCTGCGCCTCGCGCCAGGGGGGATGTTTCCAGGGTGCGCTTGCCTTCCACGGGCCGGCCCGTCCATGCGCCGAACCCCATACAGCGCCTGTCGCACCGCCGCCATTCATGTTGCGAGACCAACCGGTAGGGCCTGGGTTGACTTCGCTTGTCCAATGTCAGTTAATGATACGGCAAGTCCGGAAATAATCTTGGAGCATGTGATATGCACACGCAGGGAAAAATGCAGCAAAGGTTAATCGACATGGCGGAGGAGGACGGGGCGTTTCGGGCGCGGCTTCTGGCCGACCCGCGCACAGCAATCCGGGAAGCGCCCGATGTCGAGTTGCCGGGCGACTTCAATGTCGTCATACACGAGGACGACGTAGGAACAGCGCATTTGGTGCTGCCGCCCTCGGTCGAGCTGACCGACGCGCAACTCGACCAGGTGACCGGCGGAGTTCACATCGGATGGTACTGCTCCGACTGACAGGCAGAGTTCATGTCGGGCGGCTCATCCACGGTTCCACACCAGGCCGATGGAATCCGTCGCCGGCATCGAATGTTCACGCTCTCCGATGCGGCTTGCTCACATGGCGCGTATTCGATCGGATGGTCTCATGAGCCGCGCTGATCCGGCCTTCATGGACACCGCGGCCTATTTCGTCCGGGGCCGGTTGCGCGGCACGGTAATGCCGGACCACAATTCCATGGACCGGACGGAATGGTTGCGCTCATGGCACGGTGTGCCGATACGCGTCCGCAACGCCCGACTGCTCGATCCGCCGCCGACCCTCGACAGCCACGGCTTCGAGTTGATCCGCGTCGAAAGCGCGGCCGACAGCCAGCAGGACATCGGCAAGAGGCGCGATTCATATTGCGAGGAGAGCAAGCGGATCGTCGAGGCTCTCACCGGCTGCGGCAAGTCCCGGGCTCTCAATCAGGTCTATCGCGGAGGCTTTCACGGATTGCGGCCGGGCGATCAGTTGGACCCGGAGGCGCCCGACGCCGGCACCGTCACGCACTACGTTGAGCGCGCCCATACAGACATATCGCCCTGGGTTGAGTTGCAGCCGGAGTGGAAAGCTTTTGCGCAGGATCGTCATGGCGCGATCTATAATGTCTGGCGCAGCACGGATCTCCGCAGGCCGGTCGAGCGCGACCCACTCGCAGTTTGCCATTCGCGAAATGTAGCGCCCCAGGACATGGTGGCGGCATGGACTTACAGATTGCTTCCCGACGGTGGAGACTTCCTCGGCTACAACCTGGCGTTCGACGCTTTCCAGCAGTGGTACTATTATCCCCGCATGGGTCCGGACGAGGCTCTGGTTCTGAAGCTGTACGACACCCGCGAAGAGATGGGTTGCCGGCGTGGCGTCTTTCACACGGCCGTACGGGACCCCGGCGCACCGCCCGGAGCCAGGTGCCGCGAATCAGCGGACATTCGGGTAGGTGCGGTGTTTGACAACGAGACCGAACAGGCGGCCCGGCGCGCCCGATTCCTTGCCGAGCTCCCGCCGGTCCCCGGCAAGTTGCGTCATGCGCGCGGGGCGCTGGGCGAAAAGGCATCCGGCGCGGCGTAGGGGCTGGCGCGCGGGGCGATCTCGGCGATTTTTTGGTATTTTTTGGGTGGGGTTAACTTTTTGGGAGAACGTAACATGTACACAAAGGAGAGCTTGCAGCAACGGCTGATAGACATGGCAGAGGATGACGGGGCGTTCCGGGAGCAGCTTGTGGCCGACCCGCGCGCCGCGATTCGGGGAGCGCTCGATCTCGAGCTTCCGGGCGACCTCAATCTCGTCGTCCACGAGGACGACGTACAAACGGCGCATCTGGTGCTGCCGCCCTCGGCCGAGATGACGGACGCGCAACTCGACCAAGTGACCGGCGGCTTGCACGGAACCTGGAGACCTTCTTAGACAGGCTGTACACGGTGCGCGCGGTCCGCCGCCGGCGGATCGCCTCATGAGTCGCGGCGAACCGGCCCACATCGACGCCGTTGCCTTCTTCGTCCGCGACCGGTTTCTTGCCGAGCTCCCGCCGCTCCCCGATGCGTTGCGTCAGGCGTCCGGCGCACCGGGCGGCATGCCGCCAGGAACGTAGCAGGCCAGGGCGCGCGTATCCGCGCCAGCGCGAGCGCTGCGCCCGATTTGGGTCGGCGCTTGCAGATTAGGGTTGAATTCACCCTCGCAATTTTGTAGACAATGTGTCAGTGTCCTTCGGAACAAATTGAGGAAGCGCAGATAATGTACACCCAGGACAGCATGCAGCAGCGGCTTATCGACATGGCGGAAGAGGATGGGGCGTTCCGGGAGCGGCTACTGGCCGATCCGCGCACCGCGATCCGGGATGCACTGGAATTTGAGCTGCCGGCTGACTTCAATGTCGTCGTCCACGAGGATGGCGTACGAACGGCCAACCTGGTACTGCCGCCCTCGGCCGAGATGACCGACGCGCAACTCGACCAGGTGACCGGCGGCGTCATTTGCACAAACTGGAAGCCTTAGACCGGGTGTATACGGTCCGTGCGATCCGCTGCCGCCAGACCGTCTCATGAGTCGCAGCGAATCGGCCCACATCGACACGTTTGCCTTCTTCGTCCGCGACCGGTTCCTTGCCGAGCTTCCGCCCGTCCCCGACGTGCTGTGCCGTGCGCCCGGGACGCGGGGCGGCAAACCCTCCGGCGCGAAGTAGGAGCTGGCGGGCGTGGGAGCCTGCGGCGACGGCTCCAGGCGCAACCGAACCGGAGAGGATGTGTTGAGCATGACGCCTGCGAACGTGCGGAACGCTATCGCGCGCGGATTCGATTTCCTGGAGTCCGCGATCGACGTGGACGGGGCATGGCCGTCGGCGGTGCACATGAATCTGGAGCTGACCGGGACGCCCCGGCCGGAACGGCCGCCGTTCGTGGCTGCCCTCGGCCATCTCTCGCTGCGCGAATGTCCCGGGCCGCGCTCGCAACGGCTCCGCGGTCGCACGCGTGCCTATCTCCTGTCGATCATGGAGTATCCGGGCGTATGGCGATACTGGCCCTCGCTGCCCCCGGATCTCGACGATACCGCCGTATGCTCGCTGGTAGTCGGAGAGCATGTCTGGTTGGCGTTGGGGCGGACGCTTCCGACCGTGTTCCGCATGCGTGACTCGGAGGGCCGCTTCAGAACCTGGATGGCAAAAGGCGACGACTCATCGGGCTGGGACGACGTCGACAGCGTGGTCAATGCCAATTTGATCGTCTGGCTGGGGGAACGGGCCGAAACCGGAAATGCGCAACGCTGGCTCAGAACCCTCATCGACGGGCATTGCGAAGCCGGTTCGTCCCCTTATTACCCCGACACGATGGACCTCTACGCCGCGTTGTCGCGACTGGGCCCCGATCCCAGGGGCGTGGGCGACGTCTTCAGGGGGCTGGGCGAAGTCCTCGCGGCCCGGATCATGTCGCGCTACGGCCGCGCCGGGCATTTCGGCGATACGCAACGCACGGCACAAGCCCTCTCGGCGCTGGACCGCCTGCAGGCGTGGCCCTCGGCCGGCGATGCAGTCCGTGCGGCCGAGTATCTTCTGGAGACACAATGCGCCGACGGGAGCTGGCCATCCGGCCTCGTCTGGCAGGGCCCACCCCCACCGAATCCGCCATCCGCCGGATTCGCTTCGGCGGCGTTGATCACCGCCTACTGCATGGAATCGCTCGTGCGCTTCGCTCGCCGAAGCGACGGGCTCGAAGCGTAGATCGGGGCGCGGGCGGACCTCAAGGATGTACGGCTGCATGACCTGAGGCACTCGGTGGCAAACACTTACTTGCCCAATGCAAGGAGTTTTTTCGTGACGGGATTGTCACCTCACTCCAGCGAGGCGATCTCCTCGGTCGAGGGGCATCTTTTTTGCTGCATCGATACCTACCATATGGGATAGGGGCAGATGTCGGAACGCGCCAGCGGCCAGGAAAGGGACCGGTGGCGTCGCGCCACGAGCGCGTAGGCGCTGCGTACCCAGGAGGAGGGCGGGGAGCTTGAGATTATGCGCGATATCGATGTGGCCGGAAGGGCGCGCTGCGTAGCCACTATTGGGGTTGTCGTGCATGCACGACAAGGCTGAGCAGCGCAATTGTGCCTTTCGATAGCTATCAAATGGGAGTGTTACGGACTCCCTTGGTTCGCGCAGGGCGTACAGTCGTGTAACGGTGCAGGAAGTTCGCGGATGTTTCCGCCTCATCGGGGCGGGAGGAATGGAGTTGAGCGTGCGATACCCGTCATTCACCCCGCGGCGGCAACTGTGTTGGCATGAGCCCCAGTGCTGGTCGCAAGTAGTTAACATCGACGGGAAACCTACCATTATCGGGCTGGAAAGCTACCCTGTCGTGACGCTTGCCATGGGGCAAGGTATGGCGGTGGAGCACGTCAGGGCTGCTTCCCAGGGAAACTCGCGATAACCGCGCGTACCTACGCTGGATTTGAAATTAAAGTGCTTGCGCCTTGCTTGCCAATGATTTTGACTGATAGCTAAATGGCGCTTATATCGTAAAAAACTCCTTTATTTACAATGAGTTACGATGGCTTGAAAGTTGTAGGGAAGAGACGGGATGGAGACGAAGTCAAGCGGGCAAGCGCTGTCCGCCCAAGCCCCCGCGACACACTTTCGGAAACCCGCAGAAAAAAACGTTGCAGTCAGTAATTCAGGAACGAACTCAGCACCGGCGTTTCGCGGCTCTTCTCGTACGCATCCAGGTCCTTGCGGGCCTGTTCTTCAGTATCGTAAGGGCCACTCCACGTGTAGTGTTGATCGTGCCAGTACCATCCCGGCGGCATGGGCTTGCGCGCGAATTTCGTCGTGTACCAGCGCGATGCCCAGTAACGGGGATTTCGTTGTTGTGACATTCCGGCAGTTCAGGCGCTGATCCAGCGCGGCTCCCCGGGCTCTCTTGCGGCCCGCTTCTAGAAGATTCCGTAGTCGATGATTTCGTCGAAATACCCCTCCACCGTCACCGTCACGACGACCGGGTATTCGTTGTAGTTCAACCAGTACCAGCCGTGCTCGCCGCCAAAGGGCGCCACCAGCGAACCGTCGTTGCCCGAGCCTTCCTGGTGTTCCTCGTAGCGCACGAAGAAGTCGGGCCCGAACTCCGGCGCGTGCCCATGAAAGTCCGAATAGATGTCGCCCTGGTCGACGCTCCATGAATAGAGAATGACCTTGGCCTCGCCGAGAACGGCCTTGATCTCCGTCTCTTCGAAGGGGCCGATGGGAACGTCCAACGTCGCGGTGCGCCAAGGCTCAGCCTCATCCTGGTGAACCGTCGGATTCGGCAGCGGCACGGGATCGCCGAAGTCGGGAATTTCCACTTCCGACACGGTTTCGTTGCCGCCGATGACATCGGTGATCTCGATCGTGCGGGTGGGTTCGGCCGTCATCGTGTCGAGGCCCATCAGACGGCCGGTACCGAGCGGATCGATACCGTATTCCGCGGGCATGATCACTGCAAAAACCAGGAGAATACCGGCTGCCGCCGCGGCGACCACGCTGATCAGGAGGCGCTTGCCGGTGGCCGCGCGCGTTTCGGGGTTAGGGCTGTTTTCAGTCATCGTGCTCTCTGTCGTGGAATCTTCCAATACGGCGGTTGGCGCACTGCCGGCCGGTCAATACGGCCGACCCTCAAGTCGTTCGCGCGCACCGCGAGCCAGCGAATCGCTGCTGGTTCCGAACGCGAACATTATCTATCGAACGGGGATTGCTGTCACATCGGTACGCAACGGGTCGGCGATCACATGCCCAATTGCTTGCGGAAGCGAACCCAACGTTCGCGCCGATCGACAGGAAGGGATTGACAATATAAATGAGAATGTTTTTCAATAAGACATGAGAACAGTTCTCATTAACGACTTTCACGGGAGACAATGATGTCAGTCCATCCGAGGATACTTGCTACGGTTCTTCTCGCCCCGCTGGCCTTCTCGCTGGCTGTGGCACAACAGACCGATCCCGAACCGCTCGATACCATCACTGTGATCGCCACGCGCAGCGAGCGGTCGCTGGAGGAACTGGCGTCGACCGTATCCGTGAGAACGGCGGCCGATCTGGAGCGGGAACTGACGCAGGACATTGCCGATCTTGTGCGCTTCGAACCCGGGGTCACGGTTGCGGGCACCGGCAGCCGTTTCGGTCTGACGGGCTTCAACATCCGCGGAATCGGCGGCAACCGCGTGCTGACGATGATCGACGGCGTACGCATTCCGGACGAGTTCAGTTTTGGCCCGTTCCTGAGCGCCCGGCGCGACTACGTGGATATCGACAGCCTGAGTCGCGCCGAGATCGCCCGGGGCCCCATCTCTTCGCTTTACGGAAGCGACGCACTGGGCGGCGTCGTGGCGCTGACCACCCGCCACCCGCGCGACTACCTGGGCGCCGACCGGACATTCTCCGGCGCCTTCAAGGGCGGTTACTCGGGTGTGGACAGCAGTTCGACCGGCACCCTTTCGCTGGCCGGCGGCGCAGGACCCACTTCCGGCATGATCCTCTACACCGGCCGCACGGCGCGTGAAACCTCGAACGCAGGTACCGAAGGGGGTCACGGGCCGGGCCGGGAACTGCCCGATCCGCAGGACGTCGACGTGGGCAATCTCACCGCAAAACTCGCGTTCTCGCCTTCGGAGGCCCACGAATTCACCCTGGGCGTGGATGCCTACGAAAACGATATCGATACGCAAATCCTGTCGGACTACGGCATCTCCGTGTTCGGCACCACGGTGAACAGCCGCGATGCCCAAGACGCCCGCCGCCGCAATCGCTGGACGCTGGCCTATCGCCATACCGGGAGCCTGCCGGTTGCCGACAGCATTCAGGTGACCGCCTACCGCCAGGACAGCCGCTCGGAACAGCTCACGCTGGAGGATCGCACGACGCGCACGCGCGCTTCCCAGAGCCGCCGGCGCTCCTCCCTGTACGAGCAGGAAATACAGGGCGCCTGGATTCAGCTCGACAAGTCCTTCGACCTGGGCGCGGTCAACAACCTGGTGACCTACGGTGCCGACTATTACGTCACGGACAATGCGTCGATCCGCGACGGCGGTACATTCGATGCCTCGGGCAACCCTGTGCGGGAATTCTCGCCGCTGCCGACGCGGGACTTTCCGCTCACGGAAGTCACGCAACTGGCCGTCTACCTGCAGGACGAACTGACGCTGATGGACGGTGACCTGCTGCTGTCGCCGAGCGTTCGCTTCGACCGTTTCGAGGCCACTACAGAAGCCGACGGCATCTACCTGAACGGCAACCCGGGCACGCCGGTTCCCGAGGATTACGACGACTCGCAGGTGACGGCGAAACTGGGCGCCGTGTATTCGTTCACCGACGCGGTGTCGGCCTACGGGCGCTACAGCGAGGGCTTCCGTGCGCCGCCCTACGACGATGTCAACGTAGGCTTCACCAACTTCCTGGGCGGCTACAAGACGATCGCCAACCCGGCGCTCGAGTCCGAACGCAGCCAGGGCGTGGAACTCGGCGTGCGCCTGCGCGGAGAGCGCGGGCATGCACAGGTGGCCGCCTTCCGCAACGATTATGAGCATTTCATCGAATCGTTCGCCATCGCGCCCCATTTTCTGCGCAGTGGCGGCATTGACCCTGGCGACGGCTTGCGTACGTTTCAGTCCGTCAACCGCGATCGTGTGCAGATCAACGGCTGGGAGTTCGGTGGAACGTATGAACTGGGCTTCGGACTGACGCTGCGTGCTTCGGCGGCCTATGCGTCGGGTAAAGACCAGTCCACGGGCGAGCCGCTGAACTCCATCGAACCGCTGAACGGCGTCGTGGGCCTCGGTTACGACGCGCCCGGCGACCGCTGGGGCGGCGATCTCATCGTGAGCGCGGCGAGCGGAAAGGATGAAGCGGACATCGACCCCGCCGACCCTCGCCACGCGCCCTCCGGATACGGGGTCATCGACGTGATGGGCTACGTCAACATCGGCGCACGCGTTCGGCTCAATGCAGGGATATTCAACCTGACCGACAAGACTTGCATCCGGTGGGCGGATACCGCCGGTATCGGCTCCGACGCGCCGATGCGCTTCACGCAGCCCGGACTCAATGCGGCGCTGACGCTGCGAGTGGAACTGTAGGCCCGTGATCGTAAGGCAAACTGTCGGCGCCGCGTTTCTCTCGTGCGTGCTGCACCAGCCCGCCATCTCCTGCGGCACCATCCACGACAGTTCGCGAATCGCGGTCGCGGGTGGTTCGCTGACCGAAATCATCTATTTCCTCGGTGCCGAAGATCGCATTGTCGCGGTCGACATGACCTCCACGTTCCCGGCGCAGGCGACGAGAACCTTCCCTTCGGTCGGGTACGTGCGGGCCCTGTCGGCGGAGGGCCTGTTGTCGCTGGAACCCACGCTCGTACTGGGCGAGAACGACATGGGGCCGCCCGAGGTGCTGGCTCAACTGGATCGCACCGGAGTGGAAGTCGTCCGTGTACCGGAAGTACCCACCGCGGCCGGCATCATCGAGAAGGTTCGATGCGTTGCTGCCGTGCTGAACATGGCGGAGAAAGCCGAACAGCTCATCGAAACGGAGCTCGCACCGAGGATCGAGGCCCTGGAAGTGCTGCGCACGACAGCGGCCCGCAGGCCATCCGTCGCCTTGCTGCTGCAGATCAGCGCCGGCGCGCCCATCGGTGCCGGCCTGGGCACTTCCGGCGATGGCCTGCTGCAGATGGTTCATGCCGGTAACGCGCTGTCGGGCTTCAGCGGCTGGAAACCGGTCTCACCCGAGGCCATGGCCGTTGCCGATCCGGACTTCTTCGTGATGACCGAGCGGGGCCTCGCGGGCGCAGGGGGACTGGACTCCGTTCTCACCAACCCCGCGCTGGCGATTACGTCTGCTGCCCGCGACGGGGACGAGGGCCGCCTGATCGTCATGGACGGCATGGCGATGCTCGGGTTCGGCCCCCGCACGCTGGAGACCGCCCTGCAACTGGCAAACCGGTTGCACGCCCCGAATCCGGTTGAAATCGCGCCCCGTGACTAGTCTCGCCCATACGGCGACGCGCGTGCCGCCGAAACCCCTCCAGGTTCGCATTCGCCTGCCCGCACTGTGGCTGTTGGCCGTTCTGCTGGGAGTCGCCACCATCGTGGCGCTCGCCAGCGGCGCGGTGCCGATTTCTTTGATGGCCATCCTGAGCGGGCAGGAATCCGGGCTGGAAGGGACGATATTCTCGGAGATTCGGGTTCCGAGGGTGGTGCTGGCGGGATTCGTGGGTGCGGCCCTCGCGCTTTCCGGCGCCGCGCTGCAGGGGCTGTTTCGCAATCCGCTGGCCGACCCGGGCCTGATCGGAGTCTCCAGCGGCGCGGCGCTGGGCGCTGTCTCGATGATCGTCATGGGACCGGCGCTGGGGTTGACCGGCGCGGTCGCAGCCTACTCCCTGCCGCTGGCCGCGATTACCGGCGCGGTCGCCGTCACCCTGTTTCTGTACGCATTCTCCAGCCGGTTCGGTCAGTTCAGCATCGTCACCATTCTGCTCGTCGGCATCGCCATCAACGCGCTGGCGACCGTCGGAATCGGCTTGTTTCAGTTCCTGAGCGACGATGCGGGCCTGCGCACACTGACATTCTGGATGATGGGGAGTTTTGGCCGCGCCACGTGGACGACGGTACTGCCAGCAATAGCAGTTATGGCGGCCGCGGCCACTCCACTATTGCTTCTGGGCCGCCACCTCGATGCGTTGCAGCTCGGCGAGGCCGAAGCCTTCCACGTTGGCGTCGACGTAACGCTGGTGAAGCGGTACGTCATTCTCTGTTCGGCCGTCGCCGTGGGCGCCGGGGTCGCGCTGTCGGGAATCGTAGGATTCGTCGGCCTGGTGGTTCCGCACCTGGTGCGCCTCGCCCTGGGGCCGGCACATCGGTACGTATTGCCGGGCGCCGTACTGTTGGGCGCCTCGCTTACGATGCTTGCCGACGCGGCGTCGCGAACCGTCGTGTCTCCGGCGGAAATTCCCGTCAGCCTGGTAACGAGCGCGCTGGGTGCGCCTTTCTTTCTCTGGCTGATTTCAACGGTGCGTCCGCGATGATCCTTCGCGCCCGGCATGTGAGCCTGCGATTCGGGCCCGCGCGCATCCTGACGGACGTATCGATCGAAGTCAGGCCCGGTACGGTGACCGCGGTGGCGGGTCCCAACGGTGCCGGCAAGACGAGCCTGCTGCGAATCCTGAGCGGCGAAATCGAGCCCAGCGACGGCGTTGTGCGCCTGAATGGACGGCCGCTGACGAGGCTCACCCCGGCGCAACAGGCCCGGCGGCGAAGCGTGATGGTTCAGTCCGCGCCCATGGCCTTCGACTTCTTCGTTGAAGAGGTCCTGGCAATCGGCCGGCGCCGGGGGAGAAATTCCGTTCCCGACACGGCCTCGGCGAAGATTATCGGCGACTGCCGGATCGGGCATCTGATCGGCCGCAAGTACAATTCGCTGTCCGGCGGCGAGCGGCAGCGCGTTCAGTTCGCGCGCGCGCTGCTGCAAGTGTGGCGCCCATCGTCAGGCCGCACCTTGCCACGCCCGGGAAAACTGCGCTCGACGCCTCGCTACATGCTCCTCGATGAGCCCACCGCGAGTCTCGACCTCGCCCACGAACTCCAGGTACTTCGCCTGGCGCGGCGCGCCTGCCGAAACAACATCGGCGTATTGCTGGTGCTGCACGATCTCAACCTGGCGGCGCGCTTCGCCGACCGGGTCGCGCTGCTTGCGTGCGGCGTCCTGGTCGCAGACGGGCCGCCCACCGAGGTATTCAGGGACGAAACCCTGAGTCACGTATACAGAACGAGCGTTCAGGTCGAACGGCACGAACGGCTTGGCCGGCTCGTCATCCATACCCAATGAACCGAACAACGGAGGCTGGCATGTTCATAGCAATGAATCGTTTCGACATCGCGCCCGGTTACGAAACCGGGTTCGAGGACCTTTGGCGGCAGCGGGAGTCGTACCTTTCGGAAGTTCCCGGATTCAAGTCCTTCGCCCTGCTCAAGGGGCCACAGGATGAGAACCGCGTGCTGTACGCCTCGCATACGATCTGGGAGTCGCGCGAGGCATTCGAGGCGTGGACGCAGTCAAGAAGCTTCCGCGATGCCCATGCCCAGAGGAGCGCGCCAAAGGGCACCTACCTCGGGCATCCCAACCTGGAGCTGTTCGAGGCCGTTCTCCAGTAGCCTGCCCCTCAGCGCAATCGCTGAGCCGCGCCAGGCGAAAACCGGACGCCGGCACCGCAGATGGAAGCCTGATGGAGTCTACTCGTATCTCAGCGCTTCGATCGGATCCAGCGCCGCCGCGCGACGGGCAGGCAACAGCCCGAAGAAGAGCCCTACGCCGAGGCTGAAGGCCACCGCCAGCAGGATCGATTCCGGCGAGACATGGACGGCCCACCCGGCCGTGCGCGACATCAGCACCGCCATCCCTGCGCCGGCCGCCACGCCCAGCGCGCCGCCCAGCAGACAAAGCGCGATGGCTTCGATCAGGAACTGCGTCATGATGTTGAAACGCGTCGCGCCCAGCGCCATGCGAACGCCGATTTCCCGCGTACGCTCGGTGACGGAGACCAGCATGATGTTCATGATGCCGATCCCGCCCACCAGCAGGCTGACGCCGGCAATGCTCGCCAGCAGCATGGTAAACGTCTGCTGGGCCTCCTCGCGGGTCTCCAGGAACTGCTTGCGGTCGTAGATGGCGAAATCGTTGGGCATCCCGGGAAGGATCCTGTGCTCGGCGCGAAGCACGCGTTCCACATCCACCATGGCGGTCTCCAGAGTCACGTCGGGCACCACGCGCACGCTGATGTCCTCCAGGTCTTCCGAGCCGAACACCCGGGTCTCTGCGGTTCGGACCGGCAGAAAGAAATTCTGATCCGGACTGTTGTAGTCCCCGCCGATTTCTTCAAGGATGCCGATCACGGTGAATGGGATGCCGCGCACGAAAACCCGTTCGCCCAGCAGGTCCTCCGGGTGGTCGAGATCCAGGTATTGCGGAATCGACGCTCCGGCCACGGCGACACGCTGGCGTGCCTGATCTTCGGCTTCGGTAAACATGCGGCCGTAGCGCACGTCGTAGTTGAAGATATCGGCGTAGTCGGCCGTGGTGCCGACCAGCCGCGTGTTGGTATTTCGGCCGTCGTAAGTGATCTGCCCGCGGTCCTCCAGCGTCGGCACGACGGCGTCGAGATGCTGGGCGTGTTCGCGCAGCGCCCATACATCCTCGACTTCCAGCGTCAGCGCATCGCGGGCGACACCTCGCAAAAACCAGGTTTCGGAGGTGATGTTGAGCACGTTGGCGCCCAGCGCGTCGATCTGCTCCTCGATCTGCTGCTGGGCTCCGGAGCCCGCGGCCAGCATGGTGATGACTGCGGCCACGCCGATGATGATGCCCAGCATGGTCAGGCATGAGCGAATGATATTGGCCCTGATGGACTGCAGGGCAACTCTCAGAATCTCGCCTAACAGCATTGTTGCTCCCCCTCGCCGATCAGCGACGTCTGCGCCACTCGAAGGTGTGCTGTCGCTTCACGATCGCCCCCGCGGCCCGCGCGCTCATGGCTTCGAGACCCCCGTTCGGCATGTTCATTGTTTCGACACGCTGACGACCTGCGGCTCCATGTAGCCCTTGAGTCCGATGATGGAGTACTGGCGGCCCAGGCCCGACTGCTTGGCGCCGCCGAAGGGCACGTAGGCGGACACGGCCCGGTGCTGGTTGACCCAGGCGGTGCCCACTTCCATGCGCTCGGCCAGCGCCTTGCCGCGCGCCGGGTCCGACGTCCAGACCGAGCCGCTCAGGCCATAGCGCGTGTCGTTGGCGCGCCGCAGGGCGTCCTCCGGATCGGTGAACTTCAATATGGGCACCACCGGACCGAACTGTTCCTCGCTGACGATCCGGCTGTCGTCGTCCACATCGGTGACCAGGGTCGGCGGAATGAAGTAGCCCGGCCGGTCGGGAATTTCGCCGCCGGTGAGGACGGTGGCGCCGTTGTTCTTCGTCTCCTCGAGGATCTCCGACACCTTGTCGTACTGCATCCTGTTCTGCAGCGGTCCCAGCTTGGTATCCGGCTCGAGCCCGTTGCCGACCTTGGCCGCGTTCGCTTCGTCCACCAACGCCGAACACAATTCATCGTAGACGCTTTCGTGCGCATAGATGCGCTTGACCGCCATGCAGACCTGGCCGCTGTTCACGAAGCAGGCGAAGAACAGCGACTTGGCGATGGCCCTGGGGTCGGCGTCGTCGAGAACGATGGCCGGATCGTTGCCGCCGAGTTCCAGCGTGACGCGCTTGAGGGTCTCCGACGCGGTCGCCAGTACCTTCTTGCCTGTGGCTACCGAGCCCGTGAACGAAATCTTGTCGATGTCGGGATGCTCGGTCATCCACTGGCCCAGGTCGTTGCCCGCCGCCAGCACGTTGACGACGCCGGGGGGAAAGACCTGCTGTGCAATTTCACCCATTCTGAGGGTGGTCAGCGGGGTGTAGGGCGAAGGCTTGAGGACGACGGTATTGCCGGTGTAGAGCGCGGCGCTCAGCGATCCCAGGGCCAGCGCGGCGGGCGCGTTCCAGGGGGTGATGATGCCGACGACGCCCAACGGACGGTAGTGCAGTTCGATGCGGCGATTGTCGTCCTCGAGGAGAACTTCAACCGGGATTTCGATGCCCGCCATGCCGTCGGCCTGGGCGGTGCCGCGCTCGAACTCGGCTACGGACTGTCCGATGGGTTTGCCCTGCTCGCGGGTGAGCAGCTCGCCCAGTTCGTGTTTGCGCTCGCGGAGGAGGACGGAATACTGCCGGATCAGCTCCGCGCGCTCTTCGAAGGAACGTGCCCGCCAGTCACTCGACGCCCGACGGGCGGCGGCTACGGCCTGCTCCAGGTGCTCGCGGCCGGCGGCCGGAGCTATGGCGAACACCTCTTCGGTCGCCGGGTCGATGACGTCCATGAACTCGTTGCCGGCAACGAACTGGCCGTCGATCGTCAGCGTGAAGTCGCGCTGGTGTTGCATTCTGGCAGCAGTTTCAGCCATCAGGTTTTTTTTTACTCCATTCGTTCCGTGCGGATCCTTCCGAGCGACGATTTTACACTTGTCAGCTGGCGATGCTGCAGTCTTGGGAAATCTTGATTATGTGGGGATCGTATGGGCACTGTCTGTCTGTGGAACATGGTTGCCCGCTCAACCTCACCCGCCATCCCTGGCGGGCTCGGATCGGGGCTCGGCGCTCCTGGCCATCCATGGCCCCGCGCCGAGCCCACGACGCGGGCAACCATGTTCCACAGACAGACAGTGCGTGGCGGACAAAGCGTCTCGGGTTTCGGGGCGCGGGCAAGAGAGGTATGGGGTTCGTGCACGTGAATGTTGGTAACATAGCGCGCCGTGTCGATTCCCACCTGCAGGGTGCCAGACCCAGATACCCGTAGGCCGGACTACGTTCCGCCCGCCGGGGCTTGCGATGCTCATTGCCATATTTTTGGGCCGGGGGCGGTTTATCCGTACGCGCCGGGGCGGAAATACACGCCGCCGGATGCGCCGCTGGAACGGTTCAGGGAGCTGCAGGCGACGTTGGGGCTGGAACGGGCGGTGCTGGTGAATGCGAGTTGTCACGGGGTGGATAACACGGTGATCCTCGATGCGATCGCGCAGAGTGGGGGGCGTTACCGCGGTGTGGCGAATGTGGACGGCAGCCTGGACGACCGGGCGTACGAACGGCTTCATGAGGGCGGGATCCGGGGGGTGCGGTTCAATTTCGTCAAGCACCTGGGCGGCACGCCGGACATGACGGTGTTTCATCGGGTCGTGAAGCAGATCACGGGTCTGGGCTGGCATGTGGTGCTGCACTTCGATGCCGGCGACCTGCTGGAGTTCAGCGGCCTGCTGGACGAGCTGCCGGTGCCATTTGTCATCGACCATATGGGCCGCGTGCCCACAGGGGACGGTCTGGAGCAAGGGCCGTTCCGGTTGTTGCTGGATACTGCGCGGCGGGAGAATTGCTGGGTGAAGATCTGCGGCGCGGAGCGGATTTCGACAGCGGGCCCGCCGTTTACGGACGCGGTGCCCTTCGCGCAGGCGCTGCTGGAAGTCTGCACTGACCGGATTCTTTGGGGAACCGACTGGCCCCACCCCAACATCAAGAAACACATGCCCAACGACGGCGACCTGGTGGACCTGATACCCTTGTTCATGCCCGACGCGGCGCTGCGCCAAAAGGTGCTGGTCGACAATCCCCACAGGCTCTACGGGTTCGGCGGTTGACCCTTGCAGACGGTGGACGACGGGTGACGGGATTCATGATCGACGACGCGCGACCGAACACAGGGATGAGGACAGCACCTTGAAGAAGCTGGGTGAACAACTCCACCGGATTTCGTCGTGCTTTGCGGTTGTCGGCGGCATCGTGCTGACCGCCATGGTCGTGCTAGTGGTGATCAGTATTTTCGGCCGGGCGATGTTCTCCAGTCCGGTGCCGGGGGACTTTGAGATCGTGGCGCTGGGAACGGCGGTGGCGATCTTCATGTTTCTGCCCTACTGCTACATGCAGAAGGGCAACGTGGCTGTGGATATCTTCATATCGCGGATGCCTCCCGGCGTGCAGCGCGGCATGGACGTGCTCGCGGCGACGCTGTTCGGGGTGGTGGCCGCGCTGTTCGCGTGGCGATCGGTCTTCGGTCTGGCGGACACGGTGCGAAACGGCGACATGTCCATGATCCTGGGATTCCCGGTCTGGGTCGTGCATCCGTTCGGCGTCGCGTCGTTCGCGCTTCTGGCGGTTTGCTGCTTCTATACCGCCGTTGAAACGTTTGGGAATCCCGTCGAAGTGGCGGGAACGGCTGCCGACGCACCGGAAACCGGCACTGCCGAGCTGCCGGGAGGCAACGCCGATGAGTAGCCTGCAACTGGCGCTCATCGGGCTGGCGGTGCTCATCGGCCTGCTGGTCATCCGCATTCCGGTGGGGCTGGCCATGCTCGCCGTGGGCATTTGCGGTTACGTGGCGCTGTCCGGCTTCGACCCGGTGCTCGCCTACATGAAGACGGCGGCCTTCTGGCAGTTCGCCTCCTACGAGTTCTCGGTGATCCCCATGTTCCTGCTCATGGGTGAATTTGCATCCCGCTCGGGGCTCAGCCGGTCGCTGTTCTCCGCCGCGAACGTGTTCCTGGGGCATCGGCGCGGCGGCGTGGCCATGGCCGCGGTGGGCGGCTGCGGCGCCTTCGGGGCAATCTGCGGATCGTCCCTGGCGACGGCCGGGACCATGGCGCGGGTGGCGATTCCGGAGCTCGAGCGCTACCGGTACTCGGGCAGCCTGGCCACCGGCGCGCTGGCCGCCGGCGGCACGCTCGGCATCCTGATACCGCCTTCGGTCGCCCTGATCATCTACGCCATCGCGGTACAGGCGAATATCGTGCAGATGTTCCAGGCGGCGCTCATCCCGGGCATCATCGGCCTGGTCGGCTACCTGGCGGCGATCAGCATCTGGGTCCGCATCTTCCCCGAATCGGGGCCCGTGGGCGCCCGCGCCACCGGCCCCGAAAGAATCCAGGCGCTGCTGGACACCTGGCCCACCCTGCTGCTGTTCGTGGTGGTGATCGGCGGCATCTACTTCGGCATCTTCGACCCCACCGAGGGCGCCGCGGTGGGCGCGTTCGGCGCCGGCGCGCTGGCCGTGTGGAAGGGCAATCTTGATTTCGAGGGATTCGTCTCCTGTGTCAAGGACGCGGCCAAGACTACGGGAATGATCTTCCTGATCCTGCTCGGTGCCGGCTTCCTGAACATCTTCATGGCGCTCACGGGCGTGGCGGACCAGCTTTCCTCGCTGGCGGCGGCCAGCGGGCTGAACCCCTACGTGATCCTGATCCTGCTGCTGGTCGTCTACCTGCTGCTCGGCTGCCTGATGGACAGCCTGGCGATGATCTTCCTCACCATCCCGATCTTCTGGCCCATCATGGCCGGCCTGGATTTCGCCATGCCGGAGGCGGACCTGAAGATGTGGTTCGGCATCGTCGTACTGATCGTCGTGGAAGCCGGGCTGATCACGCCGCCGGTGGGGATCAACGTGCTGATCATCAACCACCATGCGCCCAAGGTGCCCATGCGCGAGACGTTCATCGGCGTGACGCCGTTCCTGCTCTCCGGCGTGGTCCGCGTGGCACTGCTGATCCTGATCCCCCCGATTACGCTGTTCCTGCCGCACCTGCTGATGTGAGGGCGGGCCACCGCCGGTGACGCGGGACTGTAGTCACGGGCTGGCGGTGTCCTGCAGTGGACGGCTGCCTTGCGTAACGGTGGACGGCCGTTCCACTGACTGGTGGACAGTTGTTCCGCTTACTGGTGTACGGGCGAGTCTCTCAATCCCTCGGCGCACGCGAACTCCCGCAGCTCGTCATCAGGATACGAAGCCTTCCGGTACCGGTAGACAACCTCCCAGGGCTCGGTCAGGGCCACCGGATCGTTAACCGTGATGCGGTTCTCGAGAATACCGGGTTCGGTGAACCGGATACGCTCGCGGATGGTCATCTGATCGCTGTGCGGGGTCTTCCCGGTAATGTACGACTTGGTGGTCAGTGCGACGGTATCCACCACCAGCGTGTCGCCTTCCCAATGCCCGGTTGAGTAGCCGGCGTACGTCGGATCGTTGAGGACCCTTTCCGAGGGTTCGCGCCCGTCCAGGTACACGCGCCGCAAGGCGTCCAGATGCTCGCCGAAGAAGGTGATCTTCCGGTCGTTCTGCATCACCTCCATTCCGTACGGCATGGCCATCATCGAGGGCATGCCCGGCGGCAGGCAGTTGTGACTGTTGTCGTACTCGTAGGACCCGGCAATGAGCGACTCGGTAATGACTTCCCACATCGCCATGTACTCGGGCGTGAGCTTCGGTTCGTGGGGCAGCCGTCCCAGCGATCCGTCACTGATGGGAGCCGACCGGGCAGGAGGCGGCGGTGGAGAACCGTCGGACGGCGTGGCCGTCCCCGCGCCCATTCCTCCTCCGCCGTCGGGCCGGTACGGATAGTAGACGCCCGAAAAATCGGGCGTGGTACCGGTGGAAGCGACAGTGGGTGAGGCCGGGCCTTCGGCACCGGAAAAATAGTCGGGTGAATTGCCCAGAATCGTTCCGTCGGCCTTCGTCACCCGGGCGATAATCGCCTCGGCGCTGCCGTCCTTCGCGGGGCTTCCATACACCATGACCGTCTCGCCGGGCTGAAAGACTTCAGGGTTCCATCCGGCGCGGGTCAGAATGCCGGGTGCACGCCCTTCAAGGGCCCACTCCTGTTGCTCGCCATTCTCGCCTTCCACGGCCACGAACAACCAGGTGTGTGGATTGACCCAGCGCCACTCCTGCACCGTCCCCGTAAGCGAGATGACCTCGGTGACCCGGTACGCCGAGTTGCTGTGGTGGGAGAACGCCGGCAGCGATGCAGCCAGGACAACGAGACTCATCATGATTCTGTTCATCACTCTCTCCTCAAGGTACCCGCCGGTCTGCGCGCGGGCCTTCGTCCATTCAGACGGATACGCTTCACCAGTGCGGACATCACCATCGTACAACGCCACATCCCCCGGTGCGAAATGCGGATCAGTTCAACAACCGGCCCTCGAAGGCAACGCTCTTGATCAGTGCGAAGACCGGCTGTCCCTCCCGCAGGCCGAGATCCTCCACAGCTTCCCGGGTGACCCGGGAGCGCAGGTGCTGGCCGTGCACATCGAGCAGCAATTCGACGAACGGGGGGTCGCTGAACTGGATGCTCACCAGGCTTGCGGGCAGGACATTCCGAATGCTCAGTTGCCCGGGCCGCTCGCTGGCGACCGCCACGTCCCTGGCCTGAACGCGAAGATGCACCGGCGTGCCGGCGGCGACGCCGATGGCGGGGACCCGCATTGCCTCGCCCGCCACGTCCAGTGAAGTCATCCCGCCGCGCGTCTCACCGGCGACCGCCTCCAGTACCGATCCCGCCTCGAGGCGGCCGGTGATCGGCCACAGGTCCACCCGCTCGAGGGTCTCGGCGACACCGCCCATGGCGGCCAGGCGCCCCTCGGCCAGGAGAACCATCGAAGATGCCAGCCGCGCGACCTCATCCACGTTGTGGGTCACGTAGAGCACCGGAACGCCGAAATCGCCGGCCAGGCGTTCCACGTACGGGATGATCTCGGCCTTGCGCCGCAGATCGAGCGCAGACAGCGGTTCATCCAGCAGCATGATGCGGGGCGCAGTCAGCAGGGCACGGCCCATCGCAACCCGCTGTATTTCCCCACCGGAAAGCGTGTCGGGCTTTCGCCCGAGAAGCTTCTTCAGGTCCAGCGCGTGGACGACGGCGGGCAGGGAGGGGTCCGGAGCGGTCGGAGCGTTGGTTTCCCGTGCGTCGACCTCTCGCCCGTCTGCTCCGCCTGCCCTCCGCCAACCGGCTCCCGCGCCATTCCGCCGACGACCGCCTCGTCTGCCACCATTCCGCCGCCGGGCGCGTTCCACCGCGAAGAGCAGATTGCCTTCCACAGATAGGTGCGGGAACAGGCGCGCGTCCTGGAACACGAACCCCAGGTAGCGCGCGTGCGCCGGCACCATGACGCGGTCGTTTGTGTCCTGCCACAGCTCGCCGCCCAGGGCGATCCGGCCCTCAGCCCTTTCTTCGAGCCCCGCAATCACCCGCAGCAGGGTCGTCTTGCCCGCGCCGCTGGGGCCGAAGACCGCCGTGATGCCCTCAAGCTCCAGTTCGGCATCGAAGCGCAGGCGAAAATCGCCCCTCGCAAGCCGAATATCGATTGCCAGCGTGGACACCGTTCAGACCCTGTTGATGGGCAGGCGCCGGTTGAAGACATAGACGCCCAGCAGCACCGCGAAGGAGAACACCAACAGGCCCGCAGAGAGGATATGCGCCTGCGCGTAGCTCAGCGTTTCCACGTGTTCATAGATGGCGATGGACACCACCCGGGTCTCGCCGGGAATGTTGCCGCCGACCATCAGCACGACGCCGAACTCGCCCAGCGTGTGGGCAAAGCCGAGCACGACCGCGGTTACGACGCCCCGGGTCGCCAGGGGCAGCGCGACGCGGAAGAAGCAGTCCAGCGGTTTGGCTCCAAGCGTCGCCGCCGCCTCCAGGGGCCCGCGGCCAACGTTTTCGAATGCGTTCTGCAGCGGCTGCACGGCGAAGGGAAACGAGTAGATCACCGACGCAACCACCAGCCCCTGGAAGGAAAAGGTCAGCGCGGTATCCGTGAGTTGAACCCAGAACCGTCCGATAGGCCCCGCGGGGCCGAGCAGAATCAGCAGGTAGAACCCCAGCACGGTGGGCGGCAGGACCAGCGGCACCGCCACCAACGCTTCGACGCCCGGCTTGAACCGCGACCGTGTGAAGGCAAGCCACCAGGCCAACGGCGTCCCCACGAGCAGGAGCACAACGACCGTCACCGCCGCCAGTTGCAGACTCAGCCAGACCGGCCCCAGTTCGATCGCGCCCATCCCTCGATCAAGCCAGTCACAAGCCACATTGTCAACGAGCCGCCGTCACATGCGACCGCCACCGCGAGCGGCGTCGCCGCGAATACCCGCTCGCCGGAATCCGCGGGCTGACGGTCGGCGCCATGCTATTCTGCGGCAAATTTTCGCGTGAGATTCGATTGGACAAACGCCGAATCATCTTGGCCATCACCGGCGCAGCCGGATCCGTCTATGGCGTGCGCCTGCTGGAAGAGTTACGTGGGCACGACGACATCGAGACGCACCTGATCGTGTCCCGAGCGGGCTTCCTCAATGTCGCCACCGAGCTGCAAATGCGGCGTTCCGAACTGGAAGCGCTGGCCGATGTAGTCCACGACAACCGCGACATCGGCGCGACGATCGCCAGCGGTTCGTTCAGAACCGACGGCATGCTGGTGGCGCCGTGCACCATGAAGACCCTGGCCGCCATCTCCATCGGCCTGGCGGACAACCTAGTCTCCCGCGCCGCCGACGTGGTTCTCAAGGAGCGCCGCAGGCTGGTGCTGATGGTCAGGGAGACTCCCCTGAACCTGGCTCATCTGAAGAACATGACCGCCGTAACCGAGATGGGCGGCATCATCTTCCCCCCGGTACCGTCCTTCTACGCCAAATTGGAAAGCCTGGACGCGATGGTCGATCAGACCGTCGGCCGAATGCTGGACCTGTTCGATATCGACTCAAACCTGGTGAGGCGCTGGCAGGGCGTCAAGGAAAATCAGGCCTCTTGACCCGCCCCAGCGTAGCGAGGGCGTGCGCGACCCTTGTTGCGCACGTCGTGGGCTCGGCGCGGGGCCATGGATGGCCAGGAGCGCCGAGCCCCGATTCGAGCCCGCCATGGATGGCGGGCGAGATTGAGTGCGCAACAAGGGTCGCGCGCGCCCTCGCGGAATTCGCGCGCCGAATTCAGTCCGGCAACGGCGCCCGACGAATGATGTTCAGGAATTCCGCGCGAGTGCGGGGGTCCGAACGAAAATCCCCCAACAGGCAACTGGTCATCATCGCCACCCCAGGCTTGTGGATGCCCCGCGTCGTCATGCAATGATGCACGCCCTCTACCACCACGCCGACACCCTTGGGTTTCAGGACGTCGTTGATGCAGTTGGCGATCTGCGCAGTCATGGCCTCCTGCACCTGCAGTCGCTTGGCGAACGTTTCCACCACCCGGGCCAGCTTGCTGATACCGACCACCTTCCGGTCGGGCAGGTAACCCACCTGGGCCTTGCCGATGATCGGCGCCAGATGATGCTCGCAGTGTGACTCAAAGCTGACATCCCGCAGCACGATCATCTCGTCGTAACCGTCGACTTCATGAAATGTCCGGCGCAGGTACGCGACGGGATCGTCGTTGTAGCCGGCGAACCATTCCTCATATGCCTTCGCCACCCGGCTGGGCGTGGCCATAAGACCCTCCCGATCCGGGTTGTCGCCCAGCCAGCGAAGCAGCGTCCGCACTGCTTCTTCGGCTTCTGTTCGACTCGGTCGGGACACGTCGGTTCCTGAAACTCGCGCGTCAACCGCGCGGGCATCGCAGTCTAAGGCCGGCCCGCGGCCCGCGCAAGCCGCCGCTGTCGGGCACCTGAGAGCCTTGGCCGCAGGGATTCGCGCCAACCCGACTGCCAGGCCCGTCCCGGATCAGGGGCTGACGGACATACCGGGAATCGCTGATTGCGTACCATATACTTTGACACATATACTTGGTATATGGCACAGGTGACCATTTATCTGCCGGCCGATATTCTCGAACTGGCGCGCAACTGCGCGAACGAGCGGCAGCTGAGCCTCTCAGCCTGGGTAAACGGCCTCATTCGCGACGCTACCGTCACGGACTGGCCCAGGGAATTCCTGGACGTCGTGGAATTCGGCGGAGGCGACCTGGAAGAACCCGACGACCCATTGCCCGAACAGGTCGAGCCGCTGTCTTGATTCGACTGCTCGACACGAGCATCTGCGTGCCGATGATCAATCGAACCGGAGATGTCAGCGATCCTGCGGTCCAGCGGTTGCTCGATCTCTCTCCCGGTTCCGTTTGTCTCTGCAGCGTGGTGAAAGCCGAACTCGAGTTCGGCGCCCGCAATTCAAGCCGTGTCGCCGACAACCTTCAACGCGTCGCGGCATTCTGCGACGCGTTTCAATCGCTTCCTTTCGACGATGCCGCAGCAGGGCAGTACGGCGTCGTCAGGGCCGACCTTCGCCGCGAGGGCGCAATGATCGGCGCAAACGACCTGATGATCGCCTCCATCGCCCTGTCTCGCGGGCTGACCCTTGTCACGCGCAACGCGATGGAATTCAGGCGCGTGCCCGGGTTGCGGGTGGAAGTTTGGTAGGCTCCGAGGCGCGACGCATGGAAGGCGGTGGCGACCTTCCGGTGGCGCGTGGGCGTAGACCTTCCAGCGGCACCCTGGGACGGCGCTTCAGCGCAGCCGCACGGCGGTCCCCGAAGCCACCAGAAACAACATGCCCTTGCCGCCGCCGCTGATCTCGTTGTAGTCGAGATCCACGCCTACAACGGCATTGGCGCCGAGTTCGCCTGCCTTCTCCGCCAGATCTTCGAGGCAGGTCTCCCTGGCCTGCTTGAGCGCCTTCTGGTGCGTGCCGCTGCGGCCGCCGACGATGTCGCGCAGGCTCCCGAGCACATCGCGAAAGATGTTCACACCGAGAACGCATTCCGCGGTAACGATGCCGAGAACTTCGCGGATCTCGCGGCCAGGATAGTCGGGCGTCGTGGTTATATTCGATTGCGGGACTTTCATTCGACTCTCTCGGCAGGTGGCTGGGGGCATCGGGAAGGGTTGGCGGATACTACACGCTTTCTCGACGGTGCACGAGATTCAGCGGCACCTGTCCGCGCGGCCGTTTGTGGGCGCGCGAGCCGGACCCGATGATGTAACCCTTCCCTGTTCCACGGCGCCAACAGCCTGCCCGTATCGCTGCCGTGTGCACCGGTGCCATAGCACATGCTACCGGTCGACCGCCAGACTCATATCTGGATCGAATGGCAAGAAATATTCGAAGGCTTACCGTAGCCCAGATGCTAGACTGCGCGCATGGAAGAACTCATTGCCATCGTTTCCGTCGGCGCTGCCCTCGCGGCGCTGATAGTCGCGCAAAGCCGTTCGTTGCGGCGCGACTTTTCCGCCCGCATGGACCGCTTGGAAGCGCAGAGCAAAGAACTGCGTGAGCACATTGACACGCGGATCGAAGAACTGCGGGGCCAGATCGGCGACCTCCGAGAACGCATGGCCCATCTCGAGGGGCTTCTGGAAGGCCTGCGGGAGGCAATCACCCGCACTCGGGTCGCCTGAATTCCAAGCTACCTTCATTCGCACATTGCGACCCCGAGCGCGGCACATTCCCGGTATCTGAAACAGTCGACGGCGTGGTCATTCACCATGCCGGTTGCCTGCATGTGAGCGTACACGATGGTACTGCCCACGAACTTGAAGCCCCGTTTCTTCAGGTCCCTGCTCAACGCATCCGACTGGGGCGAAGTCGCGGGAAGATCCGACATCGTCTTCCAGCGGTTTTGGAGAGGCTTGCCGCCCACAAATTCCCAGATGTAGGTATTGAAGCTGCCGAATTCTCTCTGAATCTCCAGGAAAACCCTGGCGTTGCACACTGCGGCGGCGACCTTCAGGCGGTTTCGGATAATGCCGGGATTCTGGAGCAGGGCTTCGATCTCTCTCTCGCCGAAACGGGCAACTTCGACTGGATCGAAGTCAGCAAATGCCTCCCGGTAAGATTCCCGTTTCCTGAGGACGGTCAGCCAGCTCAAGCCCGCCTGAGCGCTTTCCAGAATGAGAAACTCGAACTGCTTGCGGTCATCGTAAACGGGAACCCCCCACTCGGTGTCGTGGTACCGGATGAGCAGTTCGCCGCCACGGTCTCCCCAATCGCAGCGGCGGGTCGTTTTCGCGGCTACAGTGGACATTTGCACGGGCACGAATATATTCATTGAGCTTCGCGAAGGCCAGAGGGCGCATCGCCGCCACTGAAGGCGATGCGCCTTTTTCGGCTGCCGGGAACTGACCGATCCAACACAGCCCCCGCCCATGCTTTTGCGGAGCGCGCGGCACCGTTGTATCGTGCGCGCGTGACACGCACGCCACGACCTCCCTGGCCGCCGGAGCCGGCTGTCTTTCTCGACCTCGACGGCACCCTGATCGAGATCGCCAATCGCCCGGATGCAGTCAGGCGCACCGATCGCCTGGACGCGTTGCTGGCCCGCCTGCCCGCGGCAACGGGAGATGCGGTTGCCGTCGTGAGCGGCCGCGGGATTGCGGACGTGGACCGGTTGCTCACACCGTTCCGGCTGCCGGTGGCGGGAATACACGGGCTGGAACGGCGGGGTGCGGATGGAACGGTTCACCGCGTCCCGGTGGATCTCGACTGGCTGCACGATGCCCACAAGGCAATGGAACACTTCGTGGCGGACCACCCCGGGCTCCTGCTGGAGAACAAGGGCGCGAGTCTGGCATTACACTACCGGGGTCGCCCCGAACTGGAGGACACCGTGCGGCAATTCGTCGCGGAGCTGGACCTTCCTGCGGCCGCCGAACGGCTTCGGGGCCGCAAGGTGATTGAAATCAAGCCAGGGCAGATGAACAAGGGAACAGCGATCCGCGCCTTCATGTCCGAACCGCCCTTTGCGGGCCGGACTCCGGTATTCGCGGGCGATGACGTGACCGACGAGTCCGGATTCGCCGTGGTCAACGAAATGGGCGGTGTCTCGGTGAAGGTCGGTGACGGCGCCACCGCGGCGGACTGGGCCCTGCCCGGCGTCTCCCAAGTACTCGAGTGGCTTGGCGATGCGATTTCGGGCCGCCGATCATTTGTTCCGGCGTCCGGTTCGAAGATTTCCGACAGGCACTCGGCACGGTCAGCGGCACCCGGCCCCCACCCGTCCCCGCCGATGGCACCCGGTACCTGCTCTTCCCGGCCGAGACGCCCGAAATGAGCACGCTAAACCTCGGCCTCATCGGAAACTGCCAGGTGGGCGTGCTGGTCGATCCTCTCGGCCGGTTCGTCTGGGGCTGTTTCCCGCGCGTGGACAGCGACCCGGCATTCTGCTCGCTGCTGGGCGGCGACGGGGAGGCCGAGACGGGGTTCTTTGCCGTGGAACTCCTGGATCTCGACCGCAGCGAGCAGGCCTACGACGGCAACACGGCCGTCCTCGTCACCACGCTGTACGACAAGTCGGGAGGCGGCGTGCGCATCGAGGATTTCGCGCCGCGCTACGAACAGTTCGGCCGGACTTTCCGCCCTACCATGGTCATGCGCCGGATCACGCCGCTGTCCGGGAGCCCGACTGTGCGCATCCTCCTGCGCCCCGCCGCCAATTACGGGCACAAGCGCGCCGAAGTCACCTACGGCAGCAATCACATTCGTTACGTGGACAGCCGGTTCACGCTGCGGCTGACCACGAACGCCTCGTTGACCTCCGTTCTCGAGGAACGCGCCATCGTGCTGGAGGAACCCCTCAGCCTGATTCTCGGCGCGGACGAGACCATTCCCGAACACCCGAACAAGATCAGCCAGGAGATGCTGGAAGAAACCCGGCGGTACTGGCACGGCTGGGTGCGCGGCCTCTCGGTGCCCTTCGAGTGGCAGGACGAAGTCATTCGAGCGGCGATCGCCCTCAAGCTCTGCACCTACGAAGACACCGGCGCGGTACTGGCGGCGCTTACCACGTCGATTCCCGAAGCCGCCCACAGCGGACGCAACTGGGACTACCGTTTCTGCTGGCTGCGGGACAGCTACTACGTGGTCAGGGCGCTCAACCGGCTGGGCGTCACCAAGACCATGGAGGCGTTCCTGGGCTACCTGAACAACATCGTCGGCGAATTGGGCAGCCCGGAACAGCTCCAGCCGGTCTACGGCGTCTCCGGGCGGGCGCGGCTGGAGGAGCGAACGGTCGAATCGCTCCCCGGGTACCGGGGCATGGGTCCGGTCCGCGTCGGCAACCAGGCCTATCGGCAGATCCAGAACGACGTCTACGGCGCCGTGGTGCTGGCAGCGACCCAGCAGTTCTTCGATGGCCGGCTGGCGCGCCAGGGCGGGCGCCAGGAGTTCGAGCGGCTGGAGGCGCTGGGCGGCCGCGCCGTGGAACTGTTCGATCAGCCCGACGCGGGGCTGTGGGAGTATCGGGGCCGGCAAGAAGTGCATACCTATTCCAGCGCCATGTGCTGGGCGGCGTGCGACCGGCTGGCGAGGATTGCCCGGCACCTGAACCTCGGCGATCGCGCCAAACACTGGACCGGGACTGCCGCGAGGTTGCACGAGACCATCTCCGCGGCGGCCTGGAACGGCGAAAGGGAGACCTTCATGGGCACCTTCGGCGGCAACACGCTGGATGCGAGCCTGCTGACGCTGGCGGACCTGGGCTTCGTCCGCGCCCAGGACCCCCGATTCGTGGGCACCCTGGAGGCGGTGGAGAGCGAACTGCGCCAGGGCCATTACATGTTCCGTTACGCCAATCCGGACGATTTCGGAATGCCCGAGACCGCCTTCAACATCTGCACGTTCTGGTACATTGACGCCCTGGCGGCGGTGGGGCGCCGCCGGGAAGCCCGGGAACTCTTCTGCAACATGCTGGAGAGGCGCAATGACCTGGGTCTGCTCTCGGAAGACCTGGACCCGGATACCGGCGAGCTCTGGGGCAACTTCCCGCAGACCTACAGCATGGTGGGCATCGTGAACGGCGCCATGCGCCTGAGCCGCTCCTGGGAGGAAGCGCTGTGACGCGGGCCGCGTCCGAACTCCCGGCCCGGACTCCCGGCCGCACGGGTTTCTCCCGAGCTGGACGGTGGCAGACGCGAACGGTACTTGGTACGTAGGACGCTGGACATGCAGGGCAGATTGATCGCCGTCTCCAACCGCGTGGCTATTCCCACGGCCGGCAAGGTCTCGGGCGGGCTCGCCGTCGGGGTACTGGCGGCGCTGGAAGAGCAGGGCGGCATCTGGTTCGGCTGGAGCGGCAAGAAGACCCGCCAGGACCCGCGCGATCCCGTCCTCGAAACCCGCGGGCGCATCACCTACGCCACCATCGATCTCAAGCGACAGGACTTCGAGAACTACTACAACGGTTTCTCCAACAACAGCCTCTGGCCACTGTGCCACTACATGCTCGGATTCTTTTCCTTCCGGCGATTCCAGTACGACGCCTACTGCAGAGTGAACGAACTCTTCGCCCGCAAGCTCGTCCCGCTCCTCGAGCCCAACGACATCATCTGGGTACATGACTATCACCTGATCCCCCTGGCGACGGAGCTGCGCAGGGCCGGCGTGACCAACCCGATCGGGTTCTTTCTGCACGTGCCCTTCCCCAGCTTCGACGCCCTGCGCGCGCTTCCCCCGTACGAACACCTGCTGCGCTCCATGTCGTCCTACGACGTGATCGGGTTTCAGACCGAGACCGACCTGCGTGCCTTCCAGGATTCCATGGGGCAACCCGAGATCGGCGGGCGGCTGCTGACCGACCGGCGCATTGAAGCCTACGGACGAACCTTCCGGGCGGATGTCTTCCCCATTGGCGTGGATGTGGACGATTGCCGCCGCCTGGCCGCGAAGAATATCGACGACCGCCGCGTTCACCGCCTGACCGACAGCCTGCGGGAACGCAAACTGATCATGGGCGTCGACCGGCTGGACTACAGCAAGGGGCTGGAACTGCGTTTTCGATCGTTCCAGCGGTTGTTGAAGAAATATCCCACCAATCGGGGGCAGGTCGTATTCCTGCAGATTGCCCCGCCCACCCGAACCGGCGTGCGGGCCTACGACGCGATCCGCGAGGAACTGGAGCGCACGTCCGGCAACATCAACGGGCGCTTTGCCGAGATGGACTGGGTACCCATCCGCTACCTCAACCGCGCCTATGACCGCGGCGTGCTGATGTCGCTGCTGAGGCTGACGGATATCGGCCTGGTCACGCCCATTCGCGACGGCATGAACCTGGTCGCCAAGGAATACCTGGCCACGCAGGACCCGGACGACCCGGGCGTGCTGGTGCTGTCGACACTGGCAGGGGCGGCCCAGGAACTCGCCGGAGCCGTGCTGGTCAACCCCTATGACCGGGAGGGCGTCGCCGACGGCATGCAGCAGGCGGTCGAAATGCGCCTGGAGGAGCGGCGGGAACGGTTCCAGTCCATGATCGGAATACTGCAACGCAACGATATCCATGCCTGGTGCAGCCGATTCATCGATTCGCTTCAGAGCGCACACGCAACGCATGGTTGACCGGAACGGCACGACACGATGATTACCGCCCTGAACGGATCGCCGACACGGAAAAGGCATAAGGCCGGCACCCGCAGAGGCCGGCCGCTCGGGCGATGGCCGATGCTGATGGCTGCAGCCATTGCCCTGGCGCCATCCATCGCAACGCCTGCGGATCCCGAGACCTGCGTGATCCTGCTGCACGGACTCGGCCGCACGCCCCTGTCCATGCTGCCGCTGAAATTCGCCCTGGATCTCGGAGGGTACCGGACGGTGAACCAGGGTTACCCCTCGCTCGCCGAGCCGATCGAAGAGCTTTCCGACACGCATGTCGCGGAGGCCCTGGCGAAGTGCGCGTCGGCTCCCGACGCGCCAGTCCACTTCGTGGCCCACTCGCTGGGAGGAATCCTGGTACGCCATTACCTGCAGGATCACGACGTACCGGAGGGCAGCCGGATGGTGATGCTGGGTCCGCCCAACAACGGCAGCGAACTGATCGACGAGTTCGCCGACGATCCCTGGTTTGCCGTCATGGGTCCCGCCGCGCTGCAGTTGGGCACCGGCCCCGACAGCGTGCCGAGCAATCTGGGTCCGGTGGATATCGAGATCGGCATCATCGCGGGCACCCGCACGGGCCTCGATGCCTTACTGCAGCAATCCGCACCGCTGCCCGAACCCAACGACGGAAAGGTCAGTCTGGACAGTGCGCGCCTCGAGGAGATGCAGGACTTTCTCACCGTCGATGAAACCCACACGTTCATCCTGACGGACGGGGACGTGATGGAGCAGGTGATCGCCTTCCTTGAGAACGGCCGATTCCAGCCGGAAGACGAGGAGGGCGAAACCGAATGAGCACCCGCGGGCTCATTCGAACCTTCGAACGCTGGCGCCGCACCGGCGAACCCATGGTCCTTGCGACGGTGTACGAAACCATCGGTTCCACCTACAGCAAGGCCGGCCACCGGATACTGATCGCCGCCAATGGGGACTATCAGGGCCTGGTGAGCGGGGGCTGCCTGGAGGGCGACCTGGCCGAGCGCGCCCGCAGCGTCATGGAAGCCGGCGAGCCGCTTGCGATCAGTTTCGACATGCGCGACGAGGCCGATGACCTGTGGGGGCTGGGCGTGGGTTGCAACGGGCTCATCCGCGTCTTCCTGCAAGCGCTGACGGAAGCGGAGGATTACCAGCCCTTTGCCGACATCGCCCGGGGGCTGCTGGAGGCGACCCCGGCCGTGGTGGCGACGGTCATTGGCGGCGCTGACGGGGACGGGCTCCCGCCGGGTACGACGCTGGTCTGGAACGGCGGCGAACCGCAGTCCGGGGCGCTCGATCGCCTGGTGCCGGGATGCCGCGACGCCCGCGCGGCCGGCAGCGCCATGTACCGCAGGGAGTCAGATGGCGCGGCCGTGCTCTACGCGCCCATCAAGCCCGTCCGGCGGCTGCTGGTCCTCGGCGCCGGCCTGGACGCCGTGCCCGTGGTCAACATGGCGGCGGAACTGGGCTGGCGGGTCACGGTCGCCGACCACCGCCCCGCCTACCTGGAAAAAGGCGTATTCGACGCGGCCGAAGACGCCCGCCTGATCGATCCGGCGCGGATGAGCCGCGAAGTGGAGCCGGGCCGCTTCGACGCCATCATCGTCATGAGCCATCACCTGATGGCCGACCAGGCCTACCTGGAACAGCTTGCCGATGTACAGGCAGGGTACCTGGGCGTGTTGGGCCCCAAGGACCGCCGCGAGCGACTGCTTGCGGCGCTCGGTGACGCCGGAAAGAGGCTGCAGGGTCGATTGAAGGGCCCGGTGGGCCTGGACATCGGCGCCGACGACCCGGAATCCATCGCCCTGTCGCTGTTGGCGGAAATGCATGCCGTGCTCGCCGGCGCATCGGGCCGGACGTTGACCGCCACGGATTGACTCCACCGCCCGGCTACCCAGAGCCGATGAATCACGAAGGCATTATTGTCGTACGGCAACTCAAGCGCGCCGGCTCAACCGCTGCGCATCCTTGACGGCAGACGCGAATCCTGCGCGATAGTCGTCCAGGAATTCGCGCAGATCGTCGGTACCCTGCCGGGCCATGGATTCCGAGAGAATAAACGGCGGCTGGACCAGGGCGACCAGTCTGACGTCCTTGAAGCGGCGGTCGAACCCCGCAATGGCGATGGGGACGATGTACGGCTCCGGTTCGGTTTTCAGCGCCAGCCGGAAGGCGCCGCTATAGAACCGCGCCGGGGAATTCACCGACTTCTGGCATTGCCCCTCAGGACAAATCAGCACGTTCTCCCCGCGTCCGATGGCCGCCCGACCGCGCCGGAAAAACTCTTCTGCCGCCTCGCGTCGCAGCACTTCCAGCTCATCGGGCGAAGTGGTCTCGATACCCGATTCAAGCGTAGGTACCGTGATGTGACCAAGCCGGCTGTAGAACAGGTTGTGACCGTATTCCACGCCCGGACTCTGGCGGACCACCCGCACGGGAGACGCCCCGTATGCCGTACGGAGCAGCACGCTGACGAACGCCGTATCGAACGAAAAGTGGTAATCGTTCGGCAGTTGATAGTACGCCGGGCAACACAGGTGGTTGATGATGACTATGTGACCCGGAGATTCCGGCAGATGCTCCCTGCCGCGAATCTCCGTTCTCAAGTGGCTGAACGCCATGTTCATGATCCGGTCGCAACGGCCGCGCAACTCCGGGGGACTGGAATCCTCCGGGGCGTCCGTGACGGCCGCGTACGCATTCAGGACTTCTTCGTAGAATCCGACCTCCGCCTGCACGCCGGCGAGCATGTCCGAACAGACCCGCGCGACGGCGCGCTCGGCGTAGCTTCCGGTACCCCGCACGTTGCCAAGGCTCGCAAGCGCGCTGCGGGTGGTCAACCGGTGCGCGAGCAGGTGAGGTACCTTGTGCAGTTCCGAGGTGACCGGGATGCGCGCCTGGTTCTGATGCAGCACGGATTTGAGCGCGACGATTTCCGGTTCTTCGTCCGCACTGGGCTTCGGGACCCTGGCGGCGGTGATGAGGTGGGACAGTCGCGTCAGTTGACGCTGCGCGAAACTGCGGCCGAATTCCGGGTCCTCCTCGATGAGCGATTCCATTGACTCCGTTGGAATCCGGTAAAACCAGCACGGGGAGACGGCGCGCACCGTGGCTTCCGCCCGGAACCCGCCATCCACGGTTGGCACCCCCGCGGCCACTCCGCCCCTGGCGGGCAGGGAGAGAAAGCGCACGAGGCGTTCGCCCCGGCTTTCTCCTGCGTTTTCGCCCCGGCTTTCCCCTGCGCCTTCGCCCCGGCTTTCCCCCCCACCACCGCCATGACCGGCACCCAAGCCGCCGCCGTCAGCCTCGCGCGTGGAGAAAAAACTGTCGGCGCTGCCTCCGGCCAACACCCAGAGCCCGCCGAGAGACTCGCCCTGCGCCACGAGTTCCGTCCCGGGATCGCAGCGCGTCAGTTCGGCGTTCGCGGCCAGTCGCTGCAGGGCCGAGTCGTCGAACTGCGCGAAAAACGCCGAGCGCCGCAGTGCGGTGATGATGCCGGGCGCAAACGCCTGACGGGCGTGCGATTCGCCGATCGCCGGCGGCCGATCGTAGATGGGGCCTTGGCTCTGCGCAGCGAGCCGCTCGCCGCGGATCCATTCGAACTGACGCCGGACGCTGTCCAGAACGATCCGGAAGAAGCTGACAGCCAGCAGCGGATCGGAATAGAAGACCCTCGCGAGATCGTCATGCTCCCAGCTCACGAGCTCCACCGGGGTCAGCGTGCGCGCCGTGGTGCCGTTACGCCGCTGCGGAAGGAACCCGCTCCAGCCCAGCGCTGCCCATGGCCAGGCCACGTTTCCCATGGGCCAGGAACCGCCCTCGCCGTCGCCGCCGGTCTCATGCGCCACGGATCCCTCGCGCAGCAGCAGCAATTGATCCGCAGGGTGGAATCGTTTAAAGAGTATCTCCCCGCGGCCGTGACGGCGTACTTGCGCTGTCTCGCCCAGGGGAATCAGCCTGGAGCGATGGGTGTCGCACCAGACCGGGTGATCCAGGAAAGCGTCGATGGCCGATGTCATACCTTCAGTGCAGCAGGAAACGTGCCAGCCCGCACGTGCTCAGCCCCCATGTCGATAAAGGGGCTGGAGCGCTTCAAGCCAAACACCGAAAGACCGCCGGGATTCCTGCGTTTCTGGGACTCCACGGTGGCCGAACTTGCGGAAATCGCGCCGAAACCCGAGATCCTGTCGACCCGGGACCGGGATGACGGCCTCAGGCTTCACCACATCGCCTACACTTCGCTGGGCGGTGTGCGAATCCGCGGCTACCTGTTGCGCCCCATCTCGGGGCAGCCGTGCCCGCTGGTGGTGCACGCCCACGGGTACCGGGACCGTTACGAGCACCGGGTCGACTGGGCGCGCAGGGGAGTCAACGTGTTCGGTTTCGACGCCCGGGGATTCGGCCGCTCGGCTGCTGCAATCTCCATTTCCGGCGACGGATACCTGCTCACCGGGATCGAATCCCCGGCCACCAGCATCCTGCGCGGCGCGGTCGCCGACTATATCCAGGCGGTCCGGGTCGCCCGGGAACTCCTTGACGATGCAGCCGGGACGGTTTGCCTGTACGGCTTCAGCTTCGGCGGCGCCCTGGCGCTCATGGCCGCGGCGGTGGGCCGCGGCGCCGACTTCGTCGTCCTCGGCCAGCCAACGTTCGGCTGGAACGAGGAGCGGCGCCGCCTGGCACTGGGCGGGTCGGCGCTCGAGGTCAAGCAGTACGTGGAAAAGTACCGCTGGCGCCACGACACTGTCACCGGCACGCTGAGATACTTCGATTCGCTGAATTTCGCTCCCCTGATCCGGGCGCCCACCCTGGTCGGTATCGGACTCGATGACGACGTCGTGCCTTCCAGAACGGTGCTCGCCATCGTCAACCACATGCGCTGTCCCGTCGAGGTGCGGCTCCTGCCCGTGAGCCATTCCGACGATCCCCGCGAGTCGCGCTGGCAGGAGTTCCATGGCGAGTGGCTGGGCTACTTCGACCACGGCGTTCCCGCCGATTTCGGCGCCGAACCCCGTCAGGTCCGAACCCTGCTCGGCGACTCGCGAGCGGCCGGCTAAGCGCGGCCGCTACCAGCGGAACAGCCGGGCCGGAGTACCCGCCGGGAAAAAGTCGGCGCCCCGCGGCAACTCGATGAAGCCGTCCGTGGCGCCAAGCGCTGTGTAGTCCCCGGACGTATTGGTAGGCCTGGGATGCGCCTGCATGGCGCCGGTTGGGTCAGCGTCCAGATTCACGGGAAGGAAGTAAACCAGATCCGCCGCGAACTTCACGTCCTCCGCCAACCGCACCCACTCTTCGGTCTCGGGATCGGCGCCCATGGTCTTCCACAACGCCGGTACCACGTAGCGGATCAGGCAGACGAGCGTGGAAACCGGATTTCCCGGCAAGGCGAACACGGGCCTGGACGCCTGGCTGACGCCGAACCACATGGGGCGGCCGGGGCGCTGCTCGATCCGGTGAAAGACCAGTTCCACGCCAAGCCTTTCGAGCACGCCGGGCACGAAGTCGTACTTGCCCATGGACACGCCGCCGGTGAGGACCACGACATCGTTTCCGTCGTGCAGGCGCGCAATGGATTCGAGGATTTCGGCCGGATCGTCCTTCAGGCTCGCCCGCGTAACGCGCGCTCCGAAGCGGCGTACCAGCGCAGCCTCGATGGCGCGGTCATTGCTCGATCGGATCTGGTAGGGCTGGATCGGCTGCCCTGCCTCGACGAGTTCATCACCGGTGGAAACCACCGCCACGCGGGGCGGCTCAGCGGTGCGCACGCGGACCCGGCCCGCACCGGCCAGTATCGCCACCTCCGCCGGTCCGATCCGTTGCCCGCGGCTCAGGACCCGGCTCCCGGCGGTCCGGTCCGATCCCTGCGGATGAATGAACTGGCGCCGGGACACCGCGGCTGACGCCTGTACCACCGCCTCGCCGCCCTCGATCGTTATCCTCTCGACGGGAATGACGGTGTCGGTCCCGCGCGGCAGCATGGCGCCGGTCATGATCTCCACGCATTCCGCGGACGAGGCAACGGACAACGCCGGTGCGCCGGCGGCCTGGGTGCCTGCGATCCGGTACCGTCGGCGGCCCGCCTGCCATGCAGCATGGTCGATGGCGATACCGTCCATGGTAATCCGGTCGAAGGGGGGCTGGTCGCGTTCGGCATGGACGGTCTCGCGCAGCACGGCCCCGGCACAGCCCTCCAGCGCCGTTTCACGGGCAGGCAATCGGCCCATCCGCTCCAGAATCAGGGCTTGCGCCTCGGCGACTTCGGTCATCGACTGAACCAAACGCGTTGTCTTCATTCTAACTCTTTACACCGGCGGAACCGTGCAATCCGGTCATGCAGGAGTCGGAGTGTGCAAGGCCGGACAGGTCGTTGGCGTGCCATGGGCCGGTGCTATACTAAACGAACGGAGGAAATACAAATGAGCCGCCTACTGCTTTTCGGTGTTGCTGCCGCACTGGCCTCCACCGGGCTTTGGGGACAGGCGGACAACCGAACCATCATCGGGTCCGGCAACGAGTTCCTGTCCGCGGGCGCCTTTTCGATCAGGATGGGCCAATACGACGAGGGGATTCGGCTGACCCAACTGGGACTCACGCGCTATCAGCCCAGCCCGGCGGACCGGGCAGCCGCGGAGTCCAATCTCTGCGCCGCGTACGCGGCCCGGGGAGAGCCGGAAATCGCCATCGACCACTGCACGGAATCGCTCCGGCTGGAGGGCCGCAATTGGCGCGCCTACAGCAACCGCTCCTATGCCTATTACCTGATGGGCCAGTTGTCCGAGGCGACGTTCGATCTCGACTCGGCAGCAGCGATCAATGCCAACGCCAGACAGGTATTGCAACTCAGGGGTATGATCAACGAACGCGGATTGATACCGCGGGTCATCGTGGAGGATCATCAATAGTTGCCATCGCGCGATTCATCACCCCCTGTGTTCTCGCCTGGATAGCCTGCAGCGCCGTCGGCCAGGCACAGGAACCCGCTGATCCCGAACCCGTCGATCACCGGGGCGTCTGGAACTGCATTCTCTACGGCGATCCCCAGACGGGCGACGAACGGGTGGTGCTCAATTTCGGCGCCGACGGCACCACTCGCATGGCCATACCCAGCGAGGACGTGCAGCGGCCCTGGTTCCCGCTGTCGAGATGGCAGTTGGAGGAGGACGTGCTTACGTTCTCGGATTCCAGGACCGAGCGGGAATTCTCCGCCGGCCTGGACCGCTCGACCCTGGGCGGTGAGTGGCGCACGGCAGACGTACTCGGCGGCTGGTGGTGTTCCGCAGCCGACCCCGCGTCGGCATCGGCTCTCTACACCCGTCCGACAGGCGAGCCCACGGCCATGACCTCTCCGCTCCTGCAGGAGATCACGGCCAGCCCGGTCTATCCCCGCCAGGCGATTCGCGAGGCGGTCGAGGGCCGGGTCGTCATCTGTTTCGAGGTCAATCCGCAGGGATTCGTCCGCGATCCCGCATTCGTCGAGCTTTCCGACGAGATCTTCCGCGAACCCAGCCTGAACGCGCTCATGCAGTCCCAGTACCAGGGTTGGTCCGACGATCCCGAAGGGCCGGCGCGCCCGGCGTGCCGCAGCTTCGTCTACAGCCTGGAACAACGCTTCTGACCGGCGGCGCCGCCACAGGCTGCCGGACACGATCGATGCGACCGCCCGATTCCTGCGCTCTCCCTTTCCGCCGGTGAGACCGGACCGAACATCGCCCCGCCTGACCAAGGGCGGTGTGGGTGCCCACCTGCGCTCGCTGGCCATCCCCATGGCCGTCGGCTTCGTGGCCATGAACTCCTACGCCATCGTCGACACGTACTTTGTCGGCCAGCTTGGCACGCTGCCGCTGGCGGCCATGGGATTCACCTTTCCCGTGGCCTTCGCGATGATTGCAGTCGGCCTGGGAACCGGGATTGCCACGTCCAGCGTCGTGGCGCGCCTGCTCGGCGCCGGCAACCGGGAAACGGTGCAGCGGATCATCACTCACGCAATGATCCTGGGAACGGCGCTTGGACTGATCCTGCTGGCGGTGGGCCTGGCGACCATCGAGCCCATGTTCCGGTCACTGGGTGCAGACGAACGCACGCTGCCGCTGATCCGGGAATACATGCGCGTCTACTATTTCGGCAGCGCCTTCGTGATATTGCCCATGGTGGGCAACTTCGCCATCCGCGCCACCGGAGATGCACTGGCGCCCAGCCTGATCATGGTATTCGCCGCGCTCACCAACATCATCCTGGATCCCCTGCTCATCTTCGGGCTGCTCGGCTTCCCCCGGCTGGAATTGGCGGGGGCTGCGATCGCGACCGTGGTCTCCAACGTCGCCACCGTTGTCGCCTCCATCGCCGTCCTCTACTACCGCGAGCGATTGATCCTGCCCCGGTACCTGAGTCCCAGGGGGCTGTGGGACTCCTGGAGCCGGCTGCTCCACATTGCGGTCCCCGCGACGATCACGAACCTGTTCATCCCGGTGATCGTCGCATTCATCACGGCGCTGGTTGCCGGGTTCGGGCCGGAAGCCGTCGCCGGCTTCGGCGTTGCGTCGCGGCTCGAATCGGTTGTCCTGATCGTGATCTTCGCCCTGCAAGCGTCCCTGGCGCCATTCGTCGGCCAGAACTACGGCGCCTTCCTCATGGACCGGGTGCGGCACGCCACCGACCTCGCCAACCGGTTCTTCCTGGCCTACGGCCTGGTCATGGCCGCGGTACTGTTTCTGGTCGCTCAGCCCGTCTCCGGCATATTCGACGATAACCCCCTGGTGGTGTCGGCGGCCGCAACCTACCTGCGAATCGTGCCGATTTCCTACGGCGGGTTCGGCCTGATGATGGTGACGGTGGCATGCTTCAATTCCCTTGGAAGACCCAAGTCCGCAACCCTGTTGACCTTCGTCAAGCTGTTCGTGGTGTACCTGCCCCTGGCCTGGCTGCTGTCGAGTCCGTTTGGGCTGACCGGAATTTTCGTCGCCACCGGCATCGCACACCTCCTGTTCGGCGTGGTATCCATCGTCTGGCTGCGCAGTTTCCTAACGGAACTGGAAGGCGGGCCGGCCGCCGTTGCAGGCGCCCACGCAGACAACCGGGTTGCCGGCCAGTGACCGGCAGGAATTCCGCACCGGGATACGGAACGGCAGCCGGCGGCACCGAACCGATGGAGCAGCAGCAAGACTTCTGGAACTTTTCCGTGGCTACCTACGGCAAGGCGGGCGTCGCCGAGGCCTGTCTGCACCTGCAGGAACAACTCGGGATCGACGTCAACGTCCTGCTGTATTGCTGCTGGTACGGTTGCACGCGGGGTACGCTGGACGGACCCGCCATGGAGCGCATCCTGTCATTTGCGGAACCCTGGGCCGAGAATGTCGTTCGCCCGTTGCGGGCCTCCAGAACGTGGATGAAGGCCGTCGGGTGCGTTTCACCCTTCGTTCCGGGCGATGAATGCATGGCCTTGCGGGAAGAGATCAAGCGGGCGGAGCTGAAGGCCGAGCACCTGCAGGAGAACCGGATGCAGGCATTGACCCGGGGCGCGGCCCTTGAGGGTCATGAAACCGTGTCGCAAGTGCGCTCCACGCTGGCGAACATAGGCCGCTATTTTCGACACTTGAACGTCGATCTCGACGATGAGTCGGGTTCGCAACTGGCGCATGTCGTTACGGCCGCCGTCCCTGGCGCCGATCTCGACACCGTCACCGACTCCCTGAACAGGACCTTGGCCGGAACCCCTCGCGGCCCGGTCAGCTGAGCTCTGAAATCCTCAGCCAGGCACTGACTTCCGCGGCGAACGCACGGTAGGACTCAAGGACCCGCCCGCTCATGGGATCCGTCGCCGCCAATTCCTCGACGACCTCCAGACTGAAGCCGCGCAGTGCGTCGAGCACGTCATCCGGGAACCGGCGAAGCTGCACGCCGTGCTCTTCGACCAGGGTGTTCAGCGAGGTGTGGTTGCGGGTGTTGAACTCCGCCAGGAGGTAGTCGTTCTCCGCCATGCAGGCGATTTCGAGAATGCCCCTGAGTTCCTCGGAAAGCGACTCGTAGGCGTCGTTCGAGACAAAACACTCCAACGCGCCTGAAGGTTCCTGCCAGCCGGGGTGGTAGTAGTACTGCGCCGCCTGGTGCAGGCCGAAGGCAGTGTCGTTGTAGGGCCCCACCCACTCGGTCGCGTCGATGGCGCCCGTCTGCAGTGCAGTGAAGATCTCCGATCCGGGCAGGTTGACCGGCAGGGCGCCGGCCCGCTGCATGACCTCGCCGCCCAGTCCCGGTATACGCATCTTCAGCCCGTTGAGGTCGGCCAGCGAGTTGATCTCCCGGTTGAACCATCCGCCCATCTGCGCCCCGGTGTTTCCGGCAGGAAACGGGATCACCCCATGACCCGCGTACGCCTCCCGCCAGAGTTCCAGCCCGCCGCCGAAGTACAGCCACGCGTTGAACTGGTCCGCCATCATGCCGAACGGCACGCTGCCGAAAAGCTGCGCCGCCGGTATGCTGCCGCGCCAGTAGATGGGCGCAGAGTGGCCCAGTTGCACCGTGCCCCTGGATACGGCGTCGAGCACCTCGAAGGCCGGCACCAGCTCGCCCGCCGCAAACACCTCCACCTGGAGCCGCCCGCCGGACAGTTGCTCCAGCCGGGCAGCCAGACGGTTGGCCGACACGCCGTGGCCGGGAAAGTTCGGCGGCCAGGAAGTCACCATGCGCCAACGATGCTGCTCCTCCGAGGTCACGGGGGTTGCTGTTTGCGGGGTTTCGGTACACGCAGCGAGCGCGCCCACCCCGCCGACAAGAAAATGACGCCTGCGCATGGCGTTCATTCTGCCACTCTCTAAGGCGTGCCGAAAGCCGCCACTGCCTGTCCAACTCCGACAGAGGGTGCCTGCGGGACAGGTTCGCGCGCGTCGTGGGTGAGAAGCGTGCCACGGATGGCCCAAAGCGACGAGTCCTGCCATTCAATCGTCCATCAGTACTCCAGAGTACCCCATGGTTGTATAAGTGACTGTAATTTCGTAGTGCGAGCGCAATCGGGCGGCAACCGGATATTGGCGCCCGGCGATGCCACCCACATCTGCTGGCGATTAGCGCTCGGCGGCAAATGCGACGATGGGCGGGTCTGCAATGAAGTCGTCCCAGAACGGATTACCCGCCTGGGACGGATGCAACGAAACGTCGACCCACCGGAATTCCCGGAACCCGGCACGTTCGAACACCTCTGCGTGGGTCTCGGGGCTCAGGTAGAAGTTGTCGAATTCAATCTGCCGCCCGTCGGCATTGAACAGGTTGTAGCGGATGGCATCTCCTTCGGCGAGCGGGCGCTTCCATGTGCGCTCAAGTCCGTACTTCCTGAACGATCCGGGTGCGCCCGAGACATTGAGCACGTTGTTGTTGCAGCCGACCAGACGGCCGCCGGGGCGCAGCGCGTCATGGCAGGTCCGACAGAAGCGGAGCAGCTCCCGGGGCGTTCTGGCGTAGTTGAGCAGATACGCCGCCACCACCATATCCACAGGGCCATCCGGCTTGAATGCCGCGGCATCGGCCTGCACGTACTTGCAGCCGAGCGGATGCCGGCGCTCCTGAGCCTCGGCAAGCTCGATCATGGCCGCCGAGACATCCACGCCGGTGACCTGAACGGCCCCGGCCTGCCTTAGCAGGCGCGTGTAGAAACCCTCCCCGCAGGCCAGGTCCAGTATCCTCTTTCCCCCGAGGTCGCCCAGCAACTCGAACAGCGTGTAGCGCTCGACGTATTCGCGAAACGCAAGGTGCTTGGACTCCTGATACTCCTGGGCGATCGTGTCGTATTCTGCCATTGGACTCACCGCTTCAAACGCGTCAACGGTTGGGGCATGGTCGCACAACACTCGGCGCACTGGGTGGCGAACTGGCCGATATATTCGGTCGCCGAGTTGATGCGGTAACCTGGTTCGGGAGTGGGAAACCACGCCCACTACGAAGTCCTTCGACAAGTGGCGAAGCGGTCATATCCGCGAGATCAGGGATGCATAGAGACGGTTGCTTCGGTGTAACGGGTATCGGCGGCGTCGCCTAGTGGAAGCATGTGCCGCGAACCATGCGGGCAAATGAATCCCATGATCGCACCGATTGTGCCGAACCGCCCGCTTGACCGACAATTGCGCCCATGGAGACCGAAAACAAGCCGCAGGACTTCCTGCGCCAACTCGTCGCCGGCGATATTGCCGCCGGCAAGCATGGCGGGCGCGTGCAGACGCGTTTCCCGCCCGAACCCAATGGCTTTCTGCACATCGGGCACGCCAAGGCCATCTGCCTGGATTTCGGCATCGCCGAAGAATTCGGCGGGACCTGCTACCTGCGCTTCGACGACACGAACCCGGAGAAGGAAGAAGTCCGATACGTGGAGGCGATCAAGGAAGACGTCCGCTGGCTGGGCTTCGACTGGGAAGACCGCCTGGCGCACGCCTCCGATTACTTCGAGCAGCTCCACAATTACGCCGTGCACCTGATCGAGACGGGCAAGGCCTACGTGGACAGCCTTAGCGCAGCGGAAATCAGAGCCTATCGGGGCACGTTTACCAAGCCGGGCATCGTGAGCCCGTACCGCGACCGATCCGTCGCCGAAAACCTGGAGTTGTTCGCCGCCATGCGGCGCGGCGAATTCGAGGAGGGCGAGCATGTGCTGCGCGCCAGGATCGACATGGCGTCGCCGAACATGAACCTGCGGGACCCGACCCTGTACCGCATTCGCAAGGTCCCGCACCAGCGCACCGGGGACGCCTGGTGCATCTACCCCATGTACGACTTCGCCCATACGCTGTCGGACGAACTGGAGGGCACGACCCATTCGTTCTGCACCCTCGAGTTCGAGGACCACCGCCCTCTGTACGAGTGGTTCCTGGATAACCTGCCGGTGAACAATCGCCCGAAACAGACCGAGTTCTCGCGCTTCAACCTGATGTTCACCATCATGAGCAAGCGCAAGCTCGCCCGGCTGGTGGACGAAGGGCATGTCGATGGCTGGGACGATCCGCGGATGCCGACGCTCTCCGGCATGCGCCGGCGCGGCTATCCCGCCGCCGCGATCCGGAAATTCGTCGGCAGAATCGGCGTGACCAAGAAAGACAACCTGATCGAGCTGGGCGCGCTGGAAACCTGCGTACGGGAGAATCTGAATGCGTCGGCCCCGCGGCGCTTCGGCGTGCTCCGGCCGCTGAAGGTGGTCATCGAGAACTACCCCGAAGAAAAGGAAGAATGGCTGACGGCCGCAAACCACCCCAACCAGCCCGAAATGGGCAGCCGGCAAGTGCCCTTCTCCCGGGAGATCTACATCGAGCGCGATGACTTCATGGAGGATCCGCCGCGCAAGTTCCGCCGGCTACGGCCGGGCGGCGAAGTGCGGCTGCGCTACGCCTACATCGTCAAGTGCGAGGAAGTCATCAAGGATGCATCCGGCGAGGTTGTCGAATTGCGCTGCAGCTACGATCCATTGACCCGCAGCGGCATGGAGCAGTCGCAGCGCAAGGTCAGGGGAACGATTCACTGGGTTTCGGCCCGCCACGCGCTGCACCGCGAGGTGCGGCTGTACGATCGCCTCTTTTCGACAGCCAACCCCGACCAGGGTGCGGGTGGCTTCCTGGAACACCTTAACCCCGACTCCCTGGAAGTGCTCCAGGCGGCGCTGGAACCGGCGCTGGCCGATGCGTCGCCCGACGAACGCTACCAGTTCGAACGTCTGGGCTATTTCACGCTGGACCCGGTTCTCCATGCAGCCGGACAACCAGTGTTTCTGCGCACCATCACCATGAGCGATTCCTGGGCGAAGATCGAACGGCAGGCCCTGCGGGAAGCCGCCAGGTCCGGCAAGCGGCGGTAAGCGGCCCGCTGCATGGGCGGAATACCGCCTCTCCGAAGATGCACGATGGGCCGACGAGGCTCAGTCGGCTTTCGGCCCGCCCACTGTCGGCGAACTGCCGTTTCGTCTGATAATATTCCGGCGGCCATAATTCAACGACCCTGACGTGAGTTCGCAGCGGTATCGAAAACGACTGGAAGCGCTGTTGGATGTCGCCGATATTCGGCTCAACGGCGACCGTCCGTGGGACGTTCAGGTCCACAACGAAGCGCTCTACTCCCGGGTGTTCGCCCAGGGCCAGCTCGGCATCGGCGAAAGCTACATGGACGGTTGGTGGGACTGCGAGCAGATCCCCGAAATGATCTGCCGCGCGTACCGCGCCCAGTTCCATCGGCGCGTCCAGCCGGCCCGCGACCTCCTGTTCACGCTGCAGGCCCGGCTCATGAACCTGCAGCGGCGCAGGCGCGCCTTCCAGGTCGGCGAGCGCCACTACGATCTCGGCAACGATCTGTTCCGGGCGATGCTCGACCAGCGCATGATCTACAGTTGCGGCTACTGGCGGCGCGCCGAAACCCTGGACGAAGCCCAGGAGCACAAACTCGACCTCATCGCGCGCAAGCTGCAGTTCGAACCCGGGATGAAGGTGCTGGACATCGGCTGCGGCTGGGGCGGTGCACTGCACTACTTCGCCGAAAAGTACGGCATCATCGGCGTGGGAATCACCGTTTCCCGCGACCAGTGCGAGACAGCGCAGGCCCGTTGCGCGGGCCTGCCCGTCGAAATCCGCCTGCAGGACTACCGCGAGCTCGACGAACGCTTCGACCGGATCTATTCCATCGGCATGTTCGAACACGTCGGCTACAAGAACTACCGCACGTACATGGAGGTGGTGCGCCGGTGTCTCGAGCCGGACGCGCTGTTTCTGCTGCATACCATCGGCGCCGTACGCAGCCTCCCGAAGACCGACGCCTGGATCCACAAGTACATCTTCCCCAACGGCCAACTGCCGTCGGCGAAACAGATCGCCGACGCCGCCGAGGATGTCCTGCAACTGGAAGACTGGCACAACTTCCCGCAGGACTACGACCGCACGCTGATGTGCTGGTACGAGAACTTCGTGTCGGCATGGGACGAACTCAAGGCCAACTACGACGAGCGCTTCTACCGCATGTGGACCTACTACCTGCTCATTTCCGCAGGCGGATTCCGCGCCCGGGGCAACCAGCTCTGGCAGCTCGTGTTCTCCGTGGACGGCGTCCGCGCCGGCTATACGCCGGAGAATGCCCGCTAGGGCGACTCCCGAAGGGCACAAGACCAGGACTTGCGCAGACAGCCCGCGCGGCCATCGCCTCCGACCGGTGCGGGCTCTCGCTATTGCGCTAAAATGTTCCCCATGAGCAGCAAGGTGGCTCAGTGGCAAACGTCGGGCCGGGTGGCGGATACCTGGGGACGGCCCCTGCGCGACCTGCGTATCTCGGTGATCGACCGCTGCAACTATCGCTGTCCGTACTGCATGCCCGAGGATATCTACGGGGAAGGGTATGAATTCCTGCCCCGCCGCCACTGGCTTACGCCCGGTGAGATCAAGCGGGTTGCCAAGTTGTTCATGCAACTCGGCGTCACCAAGATTCGGATCACCGGCGGCGAACCGCTGCTGCGCCGGGACGTAATCGAGATCGTCGGCAGCCTGAGCAGCCTGCCCGGACTGCAGGATCTGGCGCTGACCACCAACGGCTCTCGTCTGGCGGCGCAAGCGCAAGACCTTCGGAAAGCCGGTCTCAAGCGCATCACCGTGAGCCTGGACAGCCTGGACGAAGGCGTCTTCAGGACGATGAACGGTGATCGGGGCGGCGTCGCTCAGGTGCTGGAAGGGATCGACGCGGCGCAGCGGGCGGGCCTTGCGCCTATCAAACTGAACGTTGTCATCCAGAAGGGCAAAAACGAGCACACGGCGCTGGACCTGCTGGAGCATTTCCGCGGTACCGGCATCATCGTGCGCTTCATCGAGTACATGGACGTGGGCACCCTGAACGGCTGGCGCATGGACGAAGTTGTCACCTCGAAGACGCTCCTGGAGCGCATATCGGCGCGGTGGCCGGTGAAGCCCGTGAAGCCGAACTACCGCGGCGAAGTGGCGCAGCGGTATGCATTCGAGGACGGCCAGGGGGAGGTTGGCTTCATCTCCTCCGTCAGTGAACCGTTCTGCGGCGATTGCCATCGCGCCCGGCTTTCCGCGGACGGAACGGTCTATACCTGCCTGTTCGCCAAGCTCGGCACCTCCCTGCGGGAACCGCTGCGCGCCGGCGCCAGCGACGCCGATCTCATCGGGCTTCTGCAAAGCGTCTGGCGGAGGCGCACCGACCGCTACAGCGAACGGCGCGGCCGCGGGGGGCAGCCCGGGGAATCCCGGGTCGAAATGTACCGGATGGGCGGCTGAATGCTGACTCACGTCAGCGCGGCCAACCGTCCCTCCATGGTGGACGTCGGGGACAAGGCGGTCACCACCCGAATCGCGCGCGCACGTGCGGTCGTGACCTTTCCCGAGAACATTTCGGGGGGCAAGGGCGATCCGCTGCAGACGAAGAAGGGTCCCGTCATCGATACCGCGATCGTGGCCGGCGTACTGGCGGCGAAGCAGACTCACCACCTGATCCCCTTCTGCCACCCGATTCCGCTGGAAGACTGCTCCATCGAAGTGGACTGGAACGAAGCGGGTGAACTGGTGATCGACTGCTCGGTGCGCGCCACTCACAAGACCGGGGTGGAGATGGAAGCCCTGACCGGCGCTGCCGCAGCGGCACTGACCGTCTACGACATGTGCAAGTCGCTGTCGCACGGCATCCGCATACGGGACGTGAGGCTGGTGGCGAAGACAGGCGGCAAGTCCGACTTCCGTGCCGACGAATGACCGCAGTACGGACCGCCGGACGCCTGCGCCCGACCCACTGGCGGCCCGGCCGTTTTCAATGCCAGTGAACGATCGCTCCGGAATCCAGGTTACGGCACGCTACTTCGCGGTTTTTCGCGAACAGGCGGGGACGACCACCGAGTCGCTGACGACACAGTCCACTACCGCGGCGGAACTGTTTGCGGAGGTTTCCGGCCGTCACGGGCTTGAGGATTCCATCGCCCTTTGCAAGGTGGCGATCAACGGCGAACTCGCCGGTTGGGACCAGGCCCTGGCCGAGGGCGATGTGGTGCTGTTCTTTCCCCCGGTGGCCGGCGGATAGCGGCGGAATTCGGCCGGCGAGACGTGTCGACCCAGGCTTGAGCAAGCGATGGATGTGCGCGCCGACAAGCTCGACTTCGAGATCACCCAGCAGGTTATCGACGCCGATGCCCTGCAGCGCAAACTGGAAAGCGACCGGGCCGGTGCGTACGCCGCATTCCAGGGCTGGGTGCGCAACCATAACGAGGGCCGGGACGTGGTTTCCCTAGAATACGAAGCGTACGGTCCCATCGCCGTCTCCGAAGGTGAACGGGTTCTCGCAGAAGCGTTACAGCGATTCAATCTGCTGAAGGTCGCCGCCGCCCACCGTGTCGGTCACCTGCAAATCGGCGACTGCGCCGTGTGGGTAGGCGTCAGCGCCGCACACAGGGGAGACGCGTTCGACGGTTGCCGCTACGTGATCGACGAACTGAAGAGCCGACTGCCAATCTGGAAGAAAGAGCACTACGCCGGCGGCGATTCCGGCTGGATCAATTGCGTGACCGGAAAGCCTCGCTGAGATCGGCGTCAGTTGTCGCTTTGACCGGTCGTGTGGATGATGTTTCCGATCTGTATCGAGGTTGAATTTACCGGTTCGCCACCGACATTGCCTGTCGTATAGGTCACGTTGCCGATTTCGATCGTTGTCACCGAGACTGGCTGTCCGTCCACCACGCCGGTGGTAAAGCTCGAGTTGCCAATCTGAGTCGTCGTCGCGTTGACGGATTCGCCTCCGATCTGGCCGCTGGTAATGCTGGTGTTGCCGATCTGCGTTGTCGTTGCGTTAACGGTTTCGGCGCCGACCTGACCGCTGGTATAGCTGATATCGCCCACTTGCGTGGTGACCTGGTTGATCGCCCGGCCGCCCACCGTGCCCGTGGTTACGGACGTGTTTCCAAGCTCTACCGTGCCGGCATTGACGGCGCGGTCGCCCACCTGGCCGGTCGCGTGTGTGACGTTGCCGAATTCGGACGATACGGCAATGATCGATTCACCGGCGACCTGACCCGAGGTATGTGTGACGCTGCCGATTTCGGAGGTCGTGGAGACTCCGGGCCGGGTGGCGGCACAGGCGATTGCGGTTGCCGGGATTCCCGATTCAGCACCCTGGGAATTCGCGACCAATTCCACCGCACATACGTCCGAAACGCCGGACTCCTGTGCCAGTCCGGAATCTTTCGCCAATTCGGAATCCTGCGCGAAGCCCGCAACTGCCAGGCTCGCAAGAACGACTGCCGCGGCCAATGCTGCTTTCGATTTCACTTTGGTTTCCCCCTGTCCAGCGGTAACTCGATTGGTTGTCCGCCGACCGTCCTCTGTTGCTTCAGGAGTATATGGCCTCGAGTCGAGTGCCTCAATCACCGCCCGGCGCTGCGATGCAGTGACTCCAGGTCTTCAGGGGTATCGATGTCCCATGCCGCCTCGGGCGTGTGGACTTGTGTGACCGCCTTGCCTTCCATCCGAAGCAGGGTTCGGGCACCGGCGTCTCCTGTCAGGCGCCTTGCGTTCTTCCACAAGGTCCTCGGCAGGATCGCCGGTACGCCCACGACCCCGGCGTAAGCGGCCGCAGCGGCGCTTCCGGGTCGGCGGTTCCAGGCGCGGACCAGGCGTCGCAGAGAGGACGCGTCCACCGCGGGCTGATCACAGAGCAGAAGCAGGGCTGCGCTGGCCCGCGGCGGCAAAACGGCGAGTCCCCGCTGCAATGAGCCGGCCATGCCATCGGCCCATCGCGCGTTATCGACCGTGTGGGTATGGGGATGGCATCGACGGATCAGCAACCGCACCCGCAGCGCCTCGGCGCCGATGACGACCAAAACGCGGCCCGGGGTGACGTCTTCCGCCGCGCGAACTGCATTGCTGACGAGCGCCCGTCCCCGGTGTCTCAACAATTGCTTTGGCGTGCCCAGCCGGCTGGAACCGCCTGCCGCCAGCACCACGCTCCAAAGGTCACGCCGCATGGCGACGGGTTCTGATGCGGGCGGTCTTCCAGATGCGGTAGGCCTCCAGCGCTGCCAGCACGGCGGCGTGGATCAGGCCGATCGTCGGATCGAAAGCCGTCAGCACCCAGTGCGCGAAAGTCAGGATTGCGCCCGCGTAGACCCACCGATGAAGGCGTTTCCAAACGCGCCGCAACCGACGCACCGAAGCATCGTTGCTGGTGACGGCGAGAGGGACAAATATGGCCAGGGCCAGCCAACCGGTCAGCAACCCGGGTTCCACTGCATCGCCAAGGATGTCACCCAAGTCGGCCGTACGAGCGAGATACACCCCGGTATGGAAAACCGCGTAGCCGAACGAGGCAACCCCAAGGTAGCGCCTCCGCATCAGCAACCACCTCACCCACCGGTGACCGGGAAACATCAATTGCAGAGGCGTGACAGCCATCGTGGCAATGAGAAGTTGTGCCGATAGGTCACCGGTCCCGTGCACGACTTCGCCGTAGAACGTCGCACCGGTGGCATAGCGAAAGACGGTCACGACGCCAGGTAATGCAAGCACAAGCCAGAAGAGCCGGCGTGAATCGATCAGCCGCTTCAGGTGCACCGAACAGACCTTGAGATCATGCACATGAGACGAATTCTCACGGGTACGGGTGCCGCTGGCAACCTTTTCGTTCAACCGTCACAGCCGGTCGTGCATCGATCCGAGGACGCACGGGTCACAAGCGAACTTCCCCGGAAAAGGGTGTTGACACGCTTCCTGACTGCACCTAGACTCCCGACTCAATTGCAAATGCGAATGATTCTTATTGTTTTGTTAGCAGTCTCAATCAATCGCAATATCACGCCAATTCGCTCCAGAAAACAGGATGTTTCCATGTATTTTCGTCTGACCGCAGCGATTGCCGCATCGTTGGTGACCTGCGCCGCCACCGCACAAACATTGTCGGGCGACGATCCCTTCATGGAGGAAATCACGATCGTCGGCACTCGGGAGGAGGCTTTCCTGGCAACCGGTGCCGCACACGTTCTCGGCCCTGCCGACCTGGAACGATTCGAGTATTCCGATATTCAGCGCATGATTCGCCAGGTTCCCGGCATCTCGGTGCAGGTTGAAGACGGCTACGGATTGCGGCCGAATCTGAGCGTGCGCGGGGTGGCGACCGAGCGCAGCAGTCGTATCACGCTGCTGGAAGACAACGTCCTGATCGCCCCGGCTCCCTACTCCGCGCCCTCCGCCTATTATTTTCCAACCGCCGGGCGCATGTCGGGTATCGAAGTCCTGAAGGGACCCGCCGCCATTGAACAGGGACCCTATACCATCGGTGGCGCCGTCAACATGGTGTCCACTCCCGTGCCATCAAACCTGGCGAGGTCGCTGCTAGTGGAGTACGGGGAGAACAATACGACCCGATTGCACGGAATCTACGGTTCGAGCGAAGAGAACGGATTCGGCTACCTGATCGAGACGCATCAATGGTCTTCGGACGGGTTCCAGGCTGTCGACCGGGGCGGGAAAACCGGATTTGACGTAAGGGACTACACGGCGAAACTTGCCTACGCGCCGGGAAATTCACCGCACAGCCTTGAATTCAAGTTTCAGTTTGCCGACCAGGTATCGGATCAAAGCTACCTGGGGCTGACCGATGCGCACATCCACTCGGCGCCGTTGCGCCGATACGGTGTTTCCGGCCTGGATCAGATCACGACGGATCACGATCAGACGATTGTTCGTTACAGCTACGCGCCGACGGACCGCCTGACGGTTTCGTTCACGGCATACAACAACACACACGCGCGAAACTGGTTCAAGTCCGAAGGCATGGACTTCGACGGTAGCGAAAGCGCCGCGGAATTCTCACGCACGAGCTGGTCTTCGATCATCGGCGCGATCAATCGAAACCAGATGTTGTCCGGGGTTGCATCGGGCGAGCTCTTGAGAATTCTTGACGGCACGACCGATACAGCTCCCGGTAGCATTCAGATGCGCGCCAACAACCGCGCATACCTTTCCAGGGGATACGAAATCAAGGGCGAATGGGTGACTGAATGGGGCGATACGAGCCACGCGCTGGAGGTCGGGCTTCGCCTGCATGAGGACGAAGAGGATCGCTTGCAACGTAACAGCACGTATAGCCAGACCGAAGGGCAATTGCAGCTCGACGATCCGGGAGTCTGGGGTAACGCCGGCAACCGCATTCAGCGAGCCGAGGCACTGGCCCTGTTTCTGCGCAACAGAGTCGAGTTTGGCCGGTTCACGCTCACACCGGGATTGCGCTTCGAGGACATCGAACAAGGCCGGCAACGATTCGAAACGAGGCCCGGCCGCACGCGCGATCCAGGGTCGCGGGCCGCCAACAATCGTCGCGACTCACGCGAGAACCTGACATCGGTCATGCTGCCGGGGGTCGGGCTTCTCTATCGTCTGGCGGATGAAACCGTGTTGCTGGGCGGCGTGCACAAGGGATTCACTGCCCCATCCAATGCCGAGGGCGTACGTGAAGAGTCGGCGCTCAACTGGGAATTCGGGTTCCGCACGGTTCGCAACAATTCGAGAATTGAGGCTGTCGCATTTCTCAGCGATTACGACAATCTGCTGGGTGAATGCACCGCATCCTCCGGGACGGATTGCGAAATCGGCGACGCGTTCAACGGCGATGCCGCAACGGTAAAGGGATTGGAACTCGTGGCATCAACAGGCTTTGCTGTAGCTGGTTCAATCCAAATTCCGGCCACGCTCGCGTACACCTACATTGACGGCACGTTCGATACTGACGTCGCAGACACGAGTTTTTTCGGTGATGTCAGTGCAGGCGATCCGTTGCCTTACATACCTGACCATCAGTGGCACGCGCTCACGGGCCTGGAATCGGGCAATTGGACGGTGCACCTGAGCGCAAACCATGTGGCTGACGTCTGTGTTCGATCCTCCTGTGGAGCATATGAGCGGACCGACCCGTCCCTGATTTTCGATCTGGCAGGGCACTTCACCGTCGGCGACACCATGCGCCTGTTTTGCCGCGTGGAAAATCTCACCAATGAAACCGGCATCGTCAGCCGGCACCCTTATGGTGCCCGACCAGCCAGGGACAGAACGGTTTCGGTTGGCATGAACTTCGATTTCTAGACCCACGGTGCACGACAAACCCATTTCGCACGCCAACGTGCGTTCACATTGAGGAGGTAATCATGATTGGAAGAAATTCGGCACTTCTCCTGCTAACGGTCCTGGGCTGGAGCGCCGCCCAGGCACAACTGGGCAACAACGACAGCGTTCTGAACCCGAACCTCGCCGACGAGGGCGAACTGGCCGGGGTAGCGCATCTTGACGCCGGACTGGTGGACAGCATCGCCGATGGCCGGCCGTTCGCCAGCACGCTGGAGCTCGATGCCGTGCTGAGCGGCTCGCTCAGCGAAGAGCAGCGCGCGGAGGTGTATGGGGAGCTGTTCATTCCGCTCAACCTCAACACCGCGTCCGGTGACGAGATCATGCTGATTCCCGGCATGAACAACCGCATGACGCACGAGTTCGAGGAGTATCGGCCCTATACCTCGCTGGACCAGTTCCGCCGGGAAATCGGCAAGTACGTGGACGAGGACGAGGTTGCGCGGCTCGAGCAGTACGTGTTCATACCGCTGAACCTCAATTCCGCAACCCGCGACGACTTCGCAACGGTGCCGGGAGCCAGCAACCGCATGGTGCGCGAGTTCCTCGAGTATCAGCCCTATTCCGACATGGATCATTTCCGCCGCGAGATCGGCAAGTACGTGGACGAGGCCGAGGTCGCCCGGTTCGAGCGGTACATGACCCTGGACTAGACGCCCACAACCTTGTTGTCGCAGCCCGGCGGCCCTGGCTGGGGGGCTTGCCGGGCTCGTGATTCCCCCACCAGCGGCACACCTGGCGGAATTCCTTGCGAGACGCCTGGCGGGACTCCTTGCGGGACGCCGGACTTCCTGCCATGTTATCGCCCCATGCCGGAGGCGAACGCAAGGGAACTGATTCCGCTCAATATCGCGGTTCTCACCGTCTCGGATACCCGCGACGAGCGCTCGGACCGCTCGGGTGCGTTGCTGGTGGAGCGATTGACCGAGAGCGGCCACCGCTTGCACGAGAAGGCGATCGTGCGGGACGATCTCGACGCCATCGGCGCTCGCGTTTCCGGCTGGATCGAGGATCCCGAAGTCGAGGTCGTAATCACCACCGGAGGCACCGGCGTGACCGGCCGTGACGGCACGCCGGACGCGGTCGCTCCCCTGCTGGAGAAAACCATCGACGGCTTCGGCGAGTTGTTCAGGACCATCTCATACGAGGAAATCGGCACGTCGAGCATTCAGTCCCGCTGCCTTGCCGGGGTCGCCAACGGTACCTACGTCTTCTGTCTGCCCGGCTCCACCAACGCCTGTGCCACCGGCTGGGACAGGATCATCGCGCTACAACTGGACTATCGAACCCGGCCCTGCAACCTGGCGGAGCTGTTGCCTCGCCTCAAGGAGACAGGGTAGATCGGTAGCGCCCGGTACTGTTGTCCGGCCATGCTCGAATATTTCGTTACCGCCGTCTCGGCGCTTTCCATCCCCGAGACGGCGGGCGTCGTTCTGGCCATCGCCTACCTGGTACTGGCCATCCGCCAGAACATCCTGTGTTGGGCAGCGGCGCTGGCAAGCTCCCTGATCTTCATGGCGGTGTTCTATTCCGCCCTCCTCTACATGCTGGCCGCGCTGCAGGTCTTTTACGCGGGCATGGCGATTTACGGTTGGTACCAGTGGCGTTACGCGGGAGACGAAGGCACCGGAGCACGGATTCACACCTGGACGATCGTCCGACATGTCCAGGTCATCGGCGGAATCATCGCCGCCGCCCTGCTCCTGGGATGGTTCATGAGCAGGACCGACACCGCCTTCCCCTACGCCGAGGCCTTTACCACCGTGGCAGCCATCGTGACGACCTTCATGGTGGCGCACAAAGTGTTGGAGAACTGGTTGTATTGGCTTGTCGTAGACAGCATTTCCGTATACCTCTACGTGGCCAGAGAGCTCTATCTGACCGCCCTGCTGTTCGTGTTCTACCTGGTCCTGATTGTCATCGGCTTCCGGCGCTGGCGGCGCGAATGGCTGGCCGGGACTTCTTGATTCCGTGATCGAACGGTCGACACTCGCGAGGCTCGCGACACTTCTTCGGATCGATGCAGCGAAACTGCAGGCGCAGCCGCTGCCCGGCGGACTCAGCAATCGGGGCTGCCTGCTGCGGTACGGCAGCGAACGATGGGCGGTCCGTCTCCCCCTGGTTTCCAGCGCCGGCGAGACCGCCCGCGCCGGTGAAACCCTCAGTCTCGAGAGCGAGAGACGCGTGCTGGCGGTGGCCGCTGAAGCGAATCTGGCACCCGAGGTGGTCGTTTGCGAAGAAGAATCCGGCGCTCTCGTGACCCGATACGTCGAGCGAGCGACGCCGCTGACGGCCGAACAGGTCCGGGAACACGTCAACATCGATCGGATCGCGATCATATTGCGCCGGCTGCACGGTCTGCCGGCACCCACCGGGGTCCGCGCCTTTCGACCGACGGAACTGGCGCGAGCCTACATCGATGCCAGCCGCGGGTCGCAGGGCGCACGACGCAACTTTGCGGAAGAACGGCACCGCTGGGGACCGGAGTTCACGCATCTTGCGCAAGTCTACGAAGCAACCTTCAATCCGGCTGCCCTCTGCCACAACGACCTGGTCGCGGCCAATATCCTCGACGAAGGGAAGCTCTGGCTGGTGGACTTCGAATACGCGGTACTTGCAGACCCGATTCTGGATCTCGCCGGGCTGGCCGGATTGAACGGATTCGGCCCCACCCATTGTCATCGCCTGCTGGATGCGTACTACGGACCGGAAGGCGTGCCCGTTACCCTCGCGCAACTGAATCAGGGCATCCGGCTGGTGCGGTTGATGGCTTTTTTCTGGGCGCTGGCACACGGCGGAGACGGTCCTGCAGACGAGCTGAAGGGCTTTGCCGCTGCCATGGCGGCAGTGCTAAGGTAGCGCCGGTTTCCAGGCAGGTCACGGAGAATCCAGGTTGCCGAACAAAGTCGCCTTTCTGGGTCTTGGCGTCATGGGATACCCCATGGCCGGTTGGCTGAGCAGCGCGGGTCACGACGTGACCGTGTACAACCGGACCGCCGACAAGGCGCGGCGCTGGTGCGACCAGCATGGAGGCGCGCAGGCAGACGCCGCGGCGGACGCGGTTGCCGGCAAGGAATTCGTGTTTTCCTGCCTCGGTGACGACCCCGACCTGCGGGACGTCATCCTCGATCAGGGCGTCATCGATGCCATGCAGCCCGGTTCCACGCTGATCGATCACACCACGGCCTCGGCGGACATGGCGCGGGAGATTGCCTCGGCCGGCGCCGAGCTGGGCGTACGATGCCTGGATGCGCCGGTCTCCGGCGGACAGGCAGGCGCCGAGCAGGGCAAGCTGACCGTCATGGTGGGCGGGGATGAGGAAGCATTCCGCAAAGCCGAGCCGCTGATCCGCTGCTTCGCAGGCACCGTCCGACTCATGGGCGGCGCAGGCAGCGGCCAGTTGACCAAGATGGTCAACCAGATCGCCATCGCCGGACTCGTTCAGGGCCTCTCCGAAGCATTGAATTTTGCCCGCCGGGCCGACCTGGATCCGCAGCGCGCGGTAGAGGTCATCAGCCAGGGCGCAGCACAGTCGTGGCAGATGGACAACCGCTGGGAGACCATGATGGCCGGCGAATTCGAGTTCGGCTTTGCCGTGGAGTGGATGAGAAAGGACCTGCGAATCTGCCTTCAGGAGGCCCGCCGCAACGGCGCCGAACTGCCCGTCGCTGCCCTGGTCGACCAGTTCTACGCCGATGTCGAGGGCATGGGCGGCGCACGCTGGGACACCAGCAGCCTCATCGCACGGCTGAATCGGAACCGGCCGCGTGGGGCCGGTTAGTGCTGTCCCGATCGCGCTGACAGGCCCTGGGTCATGAGTTGGAAAACGTTGACGGACCCGGAGCCATGAAACCGATCCTGGCCGACCTGCTCAAGCTGCTGGAACTTGAGCGACTGGAGGACAACTACTTTCGCGGCGAGAGCCGGGATATCGGCAGCCGGCAGGTGTTCGGCGGTCAGGTGCTCGGGCAGGCGCTCAGCGCTGCCAGCTACACCGTGGAAGTCTTGAAGGTCCATTCGCTCCACGCCTACTTCCTGCGCGCCGGCGACGTGGGCGCGCCGATCCTCTACGAAGTCGATCGCGCCAGGAACGGACGCAGCTTCAGCAACCGCCGCGTGGTCGCCGTTCAGCACGGCCGCCCGATCTTCAACATGACGGCATCGTTTCAGAAGCCCGAGACGGGGATCGAGCATCAGCCCGGCGCGCCGGACGTACCTCGCCCCGAAGAACTCGCCGAACTGCGCGACGTGCCCGCGGCAAGCATGCAGAACGTGCCCCAGAAGATGCGCCGGTACCTGAAACGGGCGCGGCCCATCGAGATGCGGCCGGTGGAGTCGGTGAATATCCTGACCAGAGCGCCGCGAAAACCCTACCGCCATCTCTGGGTCCGCACGGTCGACGACCTCCCCGACGATGCAGACCTGCACCGCAACCTGCTCGCCTACATCTCCGACTACCAGTTGGTGGGCACGAGCATCCTGCCTCACGGAATCCGCTGGGAGCAGGACACCGTGCAGATGGCGAGCCTGGACCACGCCATGTGGTTCCATCGTCCCTTCCGCGCCGACCGATGGCTGCTCTATTGCATGGAAAGCCCGAACGCCTCGGGCTCACGCGGACTCGCCACCGGCCGGTTTTTTGACGAGGATGGCAAACTGGTTGCATCCACCGCCCAGGAAGGGCTGATCCGCATCTGGCCACAGGCCGGGGAGTGAACAATGAAATCCATGCTACATCCACTCATCCGGGGAATACCGATGATTGGCTCGCTGGCCGCGGCTGCTGTCGCCGCGCACCATAATCCGGGGGTCTACTTCGATCTGGAGGCGGTCGTCATCCACCGCGACGTCACCGCCGTGTCCTTCACGCCTTCCAATCCGCACGGCCGGTTCGTCTACACCATGACGGATGCCGAAGGCAACGTGACGGAGTGGGTCGCCGAGCTTCCCGCCAACAACATGATGCGCCGCAACGGCGTCGAGAGCGACATGATCCAGCCCGGCAACATCGTGACGATACGGGGCAATCCGGGCCGCCAGGGCGCAACCATGCTGCGCATCACCCACGCGCTGTTGCCCAGCGGCGACGTCGCAACCTTCTACTCACCGCAAGGAACGGGTTCGCCGGAGGATCTCGAGGCGGAGTGAGCGACGCTTACCCGATGCGAACCCGCCCGGCTCGCGGGACTGCTGCCACGAGCTGCCAGTGTCCTTACCGGGCGATCAATTCGACACCCTGCTGCCGTCAGGGTTACCCGTTCGACGACCGGTAGAACTCTTCCGGTGTCAGTTCCTCTCCGCGATCGGTGTTCAGGGGCATGCAGTCGTAGGGCACCAGTTCCGGGAACTCCGCCCTCCGCAGGTGCTGGACGTACGTCACCGGCCCGGTCAGCGTATGCGGATCCTCCACGGTGATCGCCTGTTCCAGCAACCGTCCGTCTTCAATGACACGGTAGCGTTCGATGACCTGCAATCGATCGCTGTGTGGGGGGCCGCCGGCCCCCATGCTCCACCCGGCTGTGATGTGCGTGGTTTCCACGACCAGCGTCTCCCCCTCGTACCTGCCGACTGAGTGACCCAGGTTGGTGTGCGCCACTTCCTCACCGGGGTGGGCCCGGCCATCCATGTAAACGGTACGCTCCACATCGAAAGCCTCGGCGAACAGCCTGACATGCTCGCCCGACTGGTCGATGGCAATCGCATGAATGCCCGTCATGGCCGCTGAGACGGTGGGCGGCTCGCAATCCAGGCTCGGGTCGCCGAGAGGATCTCGTTCCTGCCATGCCGCCAGGACTTCCGGCCGGGTATGGGGCCGGAAGTCGGGGCGCTCAAAGGTATCCGGATTGTCATCCGGGTGGTCCGTCCAGCCGCGATTGAGTTCCCAGACACCGTCCAGTTCGGCGACCGCCCGCGCCGGCGGTGTGGGCGTGCGGTACTTGTTGGTCACCGGGTCGCGGAACATGTGCCGCGTCCAGCCGTCGGGCATCACGATATCGTCGGCGCGGATGCTGAACGATTCGTTCATTCGCGGCGGCGCACCGTGGATGATGATCGGGTCGCCGGGCTCAAGGTCCTCCGGCGACCAGCCGAGCCAGCGCAGCAGCGCCTGCCATGCGGGCATTTCCGCTCGCCAGCGCTCCGTCTCCCCCGCGTCGTTGACGACGTCCAGTACGATCAGGCCGTGAGGATTGCGGGCGTGAAACTCGACCACGGTGCCTTCGATGCTGATGCGCCGGTCCAGATAAAAGAACGACGCCGTTGAATGATGCGCGTGCGACGATATCCAGGGAAACAGGAGTAACGGTGCCAGGAGCATGGTCAACCCTTTCATTCTCATTTCTCCCCTACACTCGCCGTTACCTTACCCGCCCGCGACATCGGACGATACCGGGACCAGTTTCTCACGATAGAACCTGCCGCGCTGCACGTAGTGCTCGGCGCTCCACTTGAGGAACTCGATTTCCTCGTCGGTGACCTCGCGGATTCGTTTGCCCGGAGTCCCCACGATCAGCGAACGGTCGGGGAACCGCTTGCCCTCGGTGACCAGCGCCTGAGCACCCACAATGCAGTATTTTCCGAGCACGGCATGGCTGAGAATGGTCGCGCCCATGCCGATCAGCGACCCTGCGCCGATATGGCAGCCGTGTACGGTCGCCGAATGACCGACGTTCACTTCCTCCTCAAGCACCACAGGCGCGCCTTCGTCGACGTGGAACATCGAGCCGTCCTGTATGTTGCACCGATCCCCGATGACGATCCTGTCGTTATCCGCCCGCAGCACCGCGCTGAACCACACGCTCGCGTCCTCGCCAAGAGTCACCTGGCCGATGACAGCGGCATTGGGCGCGACGAAAAATCGGTCGCCAACCGTCTGCACTCGATATTCATCCAGATCGTAAAGCACCAAGAATGGTCCTCCGTCGTGTTGCGTTCCGCATGCGCTATTCGTCCAGCTCGAGAAGCATGACTGGCGATCCTCTACGGAAAGTCGTCCGCCCCAGCTACGGTCAGCCCGTTCCCCCGGCCTGATCCGCTACGGCCTGTGCCGCCGCCGCGATGGCATCGGGATCACCCAGGTATTCCGCCCGCAATGGGCGCAATTGAGGATCGAGTTCGTATACCCGCGGCACGCCCGTGGGAATATTGAACTCCGTAATCGCCCGGTCCGAAATGTCCTCGAGCATCTTCACCAACGCCCGCAGGCTGTTCCCATGAGCCGCGACCAGAACGTCGCGGCCGGCCACCAGCGCCGGCGCGATTCGCTCCTCCCAGCACGGCCGCACACGAACCAGGGTCGTCGCCAGCGATTCCGTGGCTGGCAGCAGCGCTGCGTCCAGCCCCCCATAGCGTGGATCGAACCGTGGATGCCGATCATCGTCCACATCAACGGCCGGCGGAGAAATATCGTACGACCGGCGCCATATCTGCACCTGATCTGCACCGTGACGCGCCGCCGTCTCTGCCTTGTCGAGACCCTGGAGAGCCCCGTAATGCCGCTCGTTCAGCCGCCAGTCCCGATGCACCGGTATCCACATGAGACCCATCTCATCGAGAACCAGCCACAAGGTCCGAATGGCACGCGTCAGGACGGAAGTAAAGGCAACGTCGAAGGCGATCCCCTCCTCCCTGAGAGCAATGCCCGCTGCCCGCGCTTCGCCGACACCCCGCTCCGTGAGATCCACGTCCGTCCAGCCGGTGAACAGGTTATCGAGATTCCACTCGCTCTGCCCGTGACGGACCAGGATCAACGTGCCCGGATTTTTGGAAGCTGCAACTTTCATGTCGCGGGTATTGTTCGCCCTTGGCAACCTGAGATCAAGGGAACCACACCCGTGAGGGAGCACCTCAGACAGGCGAGGCGCGTGTCGCGAATTACCGCAGACGCAAATCGAAAACCATGGGAGTCGCGTTTCGCGAATCACCGAAAGCGCGTGTCGCGAACTGCCGATTGAGTTGACGCTCCTTGAGTCATGACTGGATCACAAACTCTACAACATTGAAAATCCGGCACAATGTGCCTAATATGCAAGATTGATGATCCCGAGGCTCGTGAGAAGCAAAGTGGACGCGGCTCTGGCCCGACAGGCAGCCGTGATGCTCACCGGTCCGCGGCAGTCCGGCAAGACCACGCTCTCCCTCGACGTCGCCCGGGAACTGGGCGGAGTCTATCTCGATCTTGAGGATCGGGACGATCTTGCCAGGCTGGCCGAGCCGCGTTTGTTTCTCGACGCCCTGGAAGACAGGCTCGTTGTGCTTGACGAGATCCATCGCGCACCGGAACTGTTCACGGCGCTTCGCGGAATCATCGACCGGGGACGACGACGCGGCAAGGGCGTGGGCCGGTTTCTGATTCTCGGGTCCGCGTCCATCGATCTATTGCGGCAGACAAGCGAATCGCTCGCCGGGCGAATCGAGCGCCTGGAACTCATGCCCTTTTCCGTACCGGAGGTCGGCGGTGGACTGTCTTCACGGGAATCGCTCTGGCTTCGCGGCGGATTCCCCCAGTCCTGGCAGGCATCGACCGACGCGGACAGTCTCGTGTGGCGCAAGAACTTCATTCGCACGTACATCGAGCGCGACATACCGCAATTCGGCCCGAGGGTCCCGGCAACCCTGATTGAACGGCTGTGGACCATGCTCGCGCATCGGCAAGGGTCGCTCCTGAATTCTTCAGCGCTTGCGCAAGCACTGGAAATCAGCGCCAGAAGCGTCAACCGTTATATCGACCTGTTCGTCGATCTGATGCTGGTGCGCCGCCTGCCGCCGCTGCATGCCAATGTCGGCAAACGGCTGGTCAAGTCTCCGAAAATCTATGTTCGCGACAGCGGTCTTGTCCATGCGCTGCTCGGCATTCCGTCCCTGACCGCGCTCTCTGGACATCCGGTGGTTGGCGCAAGCTGGGAGGGCTTCGCGGTGGAAACTCTCGCGAACCGGATCGCATGGCCTGACGCGGTGAGCTTCTACCGAACGTCGGCCGGGACGGAAGTGGACCTGGTTGTCGACTTCGCCGGGGGCGAACGCTGGATCGTGGAGGTCAAGCGCTCCCTGGCAGCCAGGGTCAGCCGCGGATTTCATCTGGCGCTGACCGACCTCGCGCCAACGCGGGCATTCGTGGTCCATGCGGGCGACGACCGTTATCCGTTATCCGCGGCTGTTGAGGCGATCGGACTTGGAGAACTGGCAGCAGCGCTGGACAATGATTCTCCGTCCTGACCGGGAAGTCGCCCGGACTGCGCGCATGCGATTGTCAAATGCCGCAACTATCGGACAGTCAGTTCAATGCGATTCCTGAAGTAGTCCACCGCTTCTGGATTGGCGAGCGAATCGGCATTCACCACCTCCCGTCCGTGAATCGCATCCCGAACCGCCAATTCCACAATCTTCCCACTCCGCGTCCTCGGAATATCCGGAGTATCGACAACCTTCGCCGGAACATGTCTGGGACTCGCATTGCGCCTGACCGCAAGCCGAAGCCGCTCCACCAGGTCATCGTCCAGCCCATGGCCTGGCTGCATCCGAACGAAGAGCACCACCCGCACGTCCCCTTCCCACTCCTGCCCAACGGCGATGGCTTCGGCAATCTCCTCGAAGTCCTCCACGATCCGGTAGATTTCCGACGTACCGATGCGCACGCCACCCGGATTCAGTATGGCGTCCGAGCGGCCGTGGATGATGAAACCGCCGCTCGGGGTCATCTCCACGTAGTCGCCGTGACACCATACGCGGGGAAAGCGCTCGAAATAGGCGGCACGGTACAAGGCGTCGCCGGGATCGTTCCAGAACGACACCGGCATCGACGGGAAGGGCGCCGTGCAGACCAGTTCACCCTTTTGTCCTCGCACCGGCCTGCCCCTGTCGTCGAAGACGTCCACCGCCAGTCCCAGCGCAGCGCACTGAAGCTCGCCCCGGAAAACGGGCAGCATGGGGTTGCCGGAGATAAAACAGCCGATGATGTCCGTGCCGCCGGCAATGGAGGACAACTGGAGGTCCTTCTTGACGTGTTCGTAGACGAAGTCGAAGCTCGACGGCGCCAGCGGCGAGCCGGTGGAGAGCACGCTGGCGAGGCGGGGCAGCCGAACATTTTCCGCGGGCCGATACCCGGCTTTCTCCAGCGCGCTGAGGTACTTCGCACTGGTTCCGAACACCGCCAGGCGCTCGCGCTCCGCGATCCGCCAGAGAACCCCGGGGTCCGGATGAAAGGGCGAGCCGTCGAACAGCACCAGCGTCGCCCCGAGCGCCAGCGCGGAAACGATCCAGTTCCACATCATCCACCCGGTGGTGGTGAAGTAGAACACCGCATCGCCCGGCTTGATGTCGCAGTGGAGCTGAAGTTCCTTGAGGTGCTGAATCAGCGTGCCCCCTGCGCCGTGAACGATGCACTTGGGAACGCCTGTCGTGCCGGAGGAATACATGATGTAGAGCGGGTGGGAGAATGGCAGCGCCCGGTATTCGGGTGCCGCAGGGCCGTCAGCCTCGATTCCGTCAGTCCCGGCCAGGAAGTCCGCGTAACCCCGGGCGCCCGGTATCCCGGAGAGGTCCGGCTTCTGCTCAACGTAGCCGACAACGATTACCGCCTCGAGCGAGCCGATCCGTTCGGCGACACGAGCCAGCGTGGACCGGCAGTCGATGGTCTTGCCGTTGTAGAAGTAGCCGTCGGTCGCGAACAGGACCCTGGGCCGGATCTGGCCGAAGCGGTCGAGTACGGCACCGGCGCCGAAGTCCGGGGAACAGGATGACCAGACGGCGCCAAGGCTCGCGCTGGCCAGCATGGCGACCACGGCCTCCGGTCGATTGGGCAGCAGCCCTGCCACCCGATCGCCTTCGCCGACACCCATGGAGCGGAGGGCGCTCGCCAGAGCGGCCACATCGCGGCGCAGCTTGTCCCGACTCATCTCGATGCGGTCGCCGCGCTCGCTGTAGAAGACCAATGCGGTCGCTTGATGTTCGGGGCGCAGCAGATTGTCAGCGTAATTCAGCCGGGCGCCCTCGAACCAGCGTGCACCGGGCATGCGGTCCGGGTCGGTCAACACGCTCCGGTAGTTCGCCATGGAGCGAATGCCGCTGAATTCCCAGAATGCAGCCCAGAATTCGGCACTTCGATCCACGCTCCACCGGTACAGGGACTGGTAATCCGGATGTTCGAGCCGATGTGCCTGTGCCTGCAGGAATTGCTGCATGTTGCTTTCGGCAACACGCCGGTCTGTCGGACGCCAGATGGGATTTGTCATTGCTGCTCTGCTTTTTCCAGATCGGGCTCGCCGAGATGCTCGAGCATGCGTCGCCGAGCCGCCGCCGCCAGTTCCGCGGCCGACTCCTGTGCCTCGGAATCAACCGGCGTGCATATCGTAACGGACAGCTTGCCGGGTGCGCACAGCCAGACCTTCGCGGGCAGCATGTGGCGGGAGCCGCTGATCACCACGGGAACGACCGGCAACTTTGCCCGCCACGCAGCCGCAAACGCACCGGGGAGAAAAGGCTTGAGCCCCGGCTTGCCGTCGAAGGTGCCTTCGGGGAAAAAAGCCAGCGATTCACCCCTCATGGCGGCCTTGAGCAGACGCCGGCCGGTTCTGAGGCGGTGCGTATCGTCCTCGCGGTCGACGAACGCCGAGCCGATGCGTCTCAGAAGAAAGCCGGCCAATGGAACGGCCTTCAGCCCGGACTTGATCAGAAAGGTGAATTTCGGGGGCAGGGCAGCCTTGAGGATGATGCCGTCCAGGTAGCTGGCGTGATTGGACACAACCACGCAGGGCTCGTCCGGGAGATTGCCGATCCCCTCCACGCGGGGCGTGCTGCCGGCCAGCAGAAAAAAGGCCCGGCCGCCACGGTGCGCCACGCGCCGCCGCCCGCCCAGTGTGGGCGTGAACAGCAGCAACACCAGCGTCGGAACGGCCGCGGCCGCCAGCATCAGCCACATGTAGGGACCGTAAACGGCCCGCAAGAGCATCGATTTCATCTTCGGGACGGTCATTGTCGCGGAACATATCATTAATCCGTTCCCGCGGAGCCGGCGGTATGGCAAGCTGAAGCCCCGATGACGCATGACAGTTCGCATCGCGGGCAGCGGCACGCAGGCCGATTCGACGACCCGACTGCGGCCATCGACTGGTTCCTGGACGCAATATGGGCCGAGCGCGGCCTGTCGGAGAATACGCTCAGTGCCTACCGGGCCGACCTTCTGGCCCTGAACAGGCGACTCAGCGAGCGCCGGGTTGAGCTGGTAAACGCCACTGAAGCCGATCTGCTCGAGTATCTTGCCTGGCGGGCAGGCAGGGGCGCGAAACCGCGTTCGACCGCACGTCAGCTATCCTCGTTCCGGCGCTTCTACCGGTACCTGCTGCGAGAGGGCAGGATCCCGGAGGATCCCACGGCGCAGATCGAGATGCCCAGGATCGGCCAGCGCCTGCCGCACTCGCTGACCGAGGCCGACGTGGAAGCCTTGCTCGCCGCACCCGACGTGAGCCAACCCCTCGGTCACCGCGACCGAACCATGCTGGAACTGTTGTACGCCACCGGCGTAAGGGTCTCCGAGCTGGTCAACCTGAAACTCTCCCAGGTTAACCTGAACCAGGGCGTGCTCAGGATCATCGGCAAGGGCGACCGGGAGCGCCTGATCCCGCTGGGCGACGAAGCGCAGGACTGGCTGCACAAGTTCGTCGCCGGTCCCCGGGCGGAGATCCTTGCAGGGCGCCAGACGGACTACCTGTTCCCCACCCGCCGAGGCGGCCCCATGACGCGCCAGTCGTTCTGGTACCTGATCAGACGTCACGCCCGCAAGGCTGGCATCGCCAGAAAACTCTCCCCGCACACGATACGACACGCCTTCGCCACCCATCTGCTCAACCACGGCGCGGACCTTCGCGTCGTGCAGTTGCTCCTCGGGCACAGCGATGTTTCAACCACCCAGATCTATACCCACGTGGCCCGCGAGCGCATGAAGGATCTCCACGCCAGACACCATCCGCGAGGCTGATCCCGGCGCCCGTTAATCGGGACCGTGTCGGCAAGACACGAGTCAGTCACGCGGTTGGTGGACCCTTTGCGTTCTGGGATAATTCGCCGTCATGGCACTTGAAGTCATCGGCGCCGGCTTTGGAAGAACCGGTACAGCCTCGCTGCGCGAAGCGCTGGAGCACCTCGGCTTCGTCAAGTGCCACCACATGTTTTCGCTCGGCGAGAAACGCAGCCTTGTCAGGGCCTGGCACGATGTGGCGCTAGAGGGCGCCCGCAACTGGGACGACATTTTCGAAGGGTACCGCGCCACCGTCGATTGGCCTTCCACTGGCTACTACAAGGAGTTGATGGAACACTATCCCGACGCCAGGGTGGTCCTCACCGTGCGGGATCCCGATAGCTGGTACGAGAGCGTCAGGGCGACCCTCTACGCAGTCCATGTCTCCATGCCGGGATGGTTGAAGCGGCTTCCGCCCATGTCGATCGGTTCGGCGATGATCCGGGCGATCATCTGGGAGGGCCAGTTTCAGGGCCGATTCGAGGACCCACAGGCTGCCAGGGCAATCTTCGAGCAGCATATCGAAGACGTGATTGCCGCCGTCCCGCCCGAGCGGCTGCTTGTCTTCCGCGTAAGCGAAGGCTGGGGACCGCTATGCGAATTCCTGAATGTCCCGATTCCGCAGGACAGAGCATTCCCTCACGTGAACGAACGGTCAGCCATGAATCGATTTCTGCTGGTGCTGCGGCTCGTCCGAATACTGCCCTACATCCTCGCAGCCGCCGGACTGGCGTGGCTCGTCGCCGGTTTTCTCTTCTGACAATCGCCGACTTTCAGGCTTCCGGTACGCACCCGTAGGAGGCAATTGCAAGGTCGGAGGGCGCGTAGTCGATGGAGATCGGCAGGAACTCGCGGGTGAAGAACTTCGGGTCCGTGCGCTGGATTAGGACGTTGAGCATCTGGGTTTCCGGATCGAAGCTGATGCGCTCGACGACCCGCAATTCCTCGGAGTGAAGCAGCCCCCGGGTCGGCTGACCTTCTTCCTCCACGTACTGGCGGAGAACGCCTGGCGCGAAATTCGCGGTCTCCACCACCAGAACGTCGCCCTCGAATCGCCCGATGGAATAACCCAATGTCGACGACGCGACGTCCACCGGCGGATCGGCGTCGAGATGCACCGTGCGAACGGTGTCCATCCACTCGTGGTGGAAGATCACCGTGTCACCCTCCCGGCGGATGTTCACGGGAGTGCTCGGCGACGACCAGACCCTGCGAATGCCGACCGGGCTGCAGCGCAGCGTCGGGTCGTCCCGGAAAGGGTCATACGCGGCCACCGCCGCTTCGCCCTCCGGCGTCAGGTAGTTGATCATTTCCCACGGTCCGCTGCTGGTCCGTCCCCCCGGAATAATGAACCACGTGCCCTCAATGGAATCCCGGCGCGAAATCGCCGTGGCGGCACCTTGGTCGCGATCGTTCCCGCCCGTGTTCAGCGTCGTGCCGTCTGCCAGGTGAACGGTCCGGAAGAAACAGTAGTTGGGATCGCGACGGCCACGAACGCCATCAACGCGAACTTGTGCTCCAACGGGAAACATGTCGCGGGTCAGCCCGTTGCGTTCCAGCGAGGAGATGCCGCCGGATTCGCACACATACGACTGGGGCACCCCGCCGTCCTCGGTTCCCTGAAGATGCAAGTAAACGTGCGGATTGCGGGCTTCGAACTCCGTGATGACGCCGGTGATGCTCAGCGTGTCGTCGGAATCGAAATGCGGCGCGAAACTATGGTGGGCGAATGTGACTGCTACCGGAAGCCCTGCTATCAACCAGGCGCACAATACTGGAGGCGGGCGCCCGACGCTGGCCGGTAGTCGAGCACTGACAGGGTCGGTTCCGCGATTCATCATGAGTCACCGGAGGGCGGCAGGACGCCAAAGCCCTTCGCCCCCAAACATCGATCCAGTTTGAATTTGGCACCCCTTCACTGTCAACCGCGAAGCCCGAGGTGCTAGTATCCTTCCTTTGGAGCCCGACCCGGGAAAAACAATGATTCCCAAGTGGACACTCTGTTTTGCGCCGCTCGCGTTCGCAGCGTCCGCGAGCGCCCAGGACGGTGAATTGAGCAGGGAAGAACTCGCCACTACGCTGCCCGGCGTCGAGGCCGGTGACATTCATGACTCGCCCCTTCCCGGAATGTATGAAATCGTCCTGGACTCCGATGTAGTCTACATCTCCAGGGACGGCAGCTTCCTGATCCAGGGCGATGTATTCGATTTGCAGGACAGGCGAAACCTGACCGAGCGGCGTCGGGCGCAGGCGCGGGCAGACCTCCTGGCTAGCGCGGATCCCGAGTCGATGATCGTGTTCGGCCCTGGCCCGGAGAACGTCAGGCACACGGTGACCGTATTCACCGATATCGACTGCGGCTTCTGCCGCCAGTTGCATCGTGAAATGGACCAGATAAACGCGCTGGGCGTCGAGGTGCGCTACCTGTCCTATCCGAGAACGGGGCCGGCAACGGAGTCGTGGGACAAGGCCGACAAGGTGTGGTGCGCGGGTGATCGCCAGAGTGCCTTCACCGACGCAATTCTTGAGGACACGCTTCCGGAACTATCCTGCGACGCGACGCCCGTCGAGTCGCATTTTCTGCTGGGCCGCCAGGTCAGCGTGCGCGGGACGCCGACCATACTCACCGACGACGGCGTTCAACTTGGCGGCTACCTGGCGCCGGACGAACTCATCACCAGGCTGGAAGAACTGTCCGAGGCTGACCCATAGCCAGGGGTTCGCAACCCAGTAGCGATCGCTTTCTCCGGGTGCGGCGCAAGACTACCGCAAACAGATCCCCGGGATCCGCCCATTCGTCCATGGTTCGCGGCGCGCTCATCGCGTCGATCGGCATCCTGTCTGTGAGCACGGGCTCTCCTGCCCACTCCCAAACCCCTCAAGACCCCGACGTCATCATCGTAGGCGCCGGAATCTCGGGGCTCTCCGCAGCGCTGGAAGCTGCTCGCGGCGGCGTGAATGTCCACATCGTGGACGTCTGGTCGGTCTACGGCGGACACGCGGTGATGTCCGGCGGCGGTGTCGCCATCATCGATTCCGACTTTCAGCGCGCCCACGGTATCGTGGACTCGCCCGAACTGGCCTCCGAAGACTTCTTCAGCCGGGGCGAAGACCCCGATCCCTACTGGGTGGACTACTACACGCAGAACTCCAGGACCGAACTGGGGCACTGGCTGGAATCGCTCGGCGTGCGGTGGCTCAGCCTCAATCCCCAGCCCGGCAACAGCGTGCGCCGTTTTCACCGCACCGACGGCCGTGGCCTCGGACTGGTCACGCCCATCTTCCGGGAGGTGCTGCGTCATCCCAATGTCTCGTTCCGCTGGAACTTCCGGGTCACGGAGTTGCTGGTGGAACAGGGGCGCGTCGTGGGCATCCGGGGCGAGGACACGAGAAGCGGCGACGCCGACGAACTGCGCGCACCGCGCGTGCTTCTCGCGACCGGGGGGTTTCAGAGCAACCTGGAGATGGTCAGGCGTTTCTGGCCGGCGCATCTGGCCGAACCCGGCGAACTGCTGATCGGTTCCGGCCTGAACTCCGTGGGTTCCGGCCATGATCTGGCGAGAGAAGCCGAAGCGGGCTTTCATCGCATGGACCACCAATGGAACTATCCCTGGGGATTGCCCCATCCCCAATATCCCGGGGAAGGGCGTGCGCTCGCCGCAAGAAACGAAGTGTCGATCTGGGTCAACGGCGACGGCCAGCGGTTCGTCAACGAACTGGCCGACCCGACGGTGCTGCTGGCAGCCGTAGTCGCGCAGAGGCCATCCACCTATTGGGCGATCTTCGACGACGATGACAACGAGGGCTTCTACGTCTCGGGCAGCGGCTGGGACAATTTTCAGCGCATCCGCGAGGAAATCCTCGACAACGCCCTGCTGACCTCGCAGGCAGCGACCCTTGCGGAGTTGGCCGCGGCGATCGGTCAGGATGCCGGCCGGTTGGAGAACACGGTCGCGCGCTACAACGCGATGGTCGATGAGGGCCTTGACGAGGACTTCGGCCGCTTTGCAAGCGCAGACGACCTCGTTCAACGCGCCAGGATCGATCAACCTCCGTTCTACGCGATCCAGTTCTTTCCCATGACCCGCAAGAGCATGGGCGGGGTGATGGTCGACCGGCAGATGCGCGTTGCCCGGGAAGACGGCACGCTCGTACCCGGACTTTTTGCCTCCGGCGAGTTGACAGGCTTCGCGGGCGTCAACGGATCCGCCGGCCTCGAGGGAACCTTCCTGGGTCCGGCGATTCTGACGGGCCGGGTCGCCGGCCGCACGCTGCTGCGCGAAGCAGCCGAGACCCGCGAGCTGCGTCAGCCGGAACTGACGATCGAGACCGGGGTGCCGCCGCGCACACTGTCGCCGGCGGAAACCTCCGCCTGTGACGAATGCCATCGGCTGCAGGACCTGGAAGCGAATCCCCGCCCCGGATATGCGCACTTCGAGCGGGTCCATCGCGCCGTCATCGCAGAGGAACTGAATTGCGGCGCGTGCCATCAGGAACTGAGTCCCTTCGACGCTTCGGACCATGTCGTCGACCGCCAGTTGCAGACGCAGAATTGCGTGCACTGCCACCTGGTCGTGGAATAGCCTGAAACTACCGGTGAAACCGCTCGCAGCCCCGCCTCGCAGCTTACGGCGCAAGCGCATCAGGTAGTAGAATCGGGAGAAAACACGAACAGACACCTGACTTCGCCTGGGGAGATACTCGATAATGAAATTACTCGCGAACCGATGCTGCGGACTGCTCGCGGCCTTGCTTGTCGCGCTGCCGTTGCCAAGCCACGGCCATCACGCCTTTGCCGGCGTGTTCGACATGGACAACATCACCGAAGTGGAGGGTGAGATCACCCGGCTGATGTGGCGCAATCCCCATGTGCAGTTCACCGTCAGAACCGGCGGCGGCGAGTCCTGGCACGTGGAAACCAATTCGGTCAGCATCCTCAGCCGCATGGACGTCAGTCCCGACCTGTTGAGCGAGGGCGACCAGGTGACGGTGGCAGGCTATTCCGCCCGCGACGGCGACCTTGAGATGTGGACCAACAACGTGCTGCTGGCCGACGGGCGCGAACTGGTGACGCGGCCCGGCGTCGCGCCGCACTGGTCCGCAGAACATCTGGGACGGTCTGACGTCTGGCTGGCCGACGGCGACGGCGGCGCGGCGGACCAGGGCATCTTCCGGGTCTGGAGCACCCGGTTCAACGGGCCGGGACGGTACATGGGGTTGGAGGAGTATCCGTTCACTGCCGCTGCTGCTGCGGCACGCGAGGCTTTCGATCCCCTGGCGGACAATCCCATCGGGGAGTGCACGCCCAAGGGCATGCCGTGGATCATGCACCAACCCTATCCGGTGGCTTTCAGCCGCGACGGCGACGACATCCTCTTCCACATCGAGGAATACGACCTGGTCAGGAGAATCCACATGGGCTCCGATGCCGCCACCGCCGAAGTTGCGCCGACCCTCCTCGGTCATTCGGTGGGCCGATGGGATGGAGATTCCCTGGTTGTCGATACCCACTCCGTGGACTGGAACTACTTCGATGCCTCTGGCATTCCGCAGAGCGCTCAGGCGCAGTATCAGGAACGATTCTCCCTGAGCGGCGACGGCGCCAATCTCGATTACGTCATTACGGTCACCGACCCCGAGACATTCACGGCGCCGGTGACCATGAGGAAACAGTGGGTCTGGCGGGCCGGCGAAACGGTCAAGCCGTACGGGTGCACGAACTACTGATTCCGGGCGAGACAGTGATGTTCGCCGGAAATGCAATCTTCGAATTCCCGTCGGGGACAGCACTCCGATGTGCTTGTGCTAGAGTTCCGCGACACATCCGAAAGCAGGCCAGCAGACGTGTCGAGAGCCCAAAAGGACGCAAGACCGGCGCAGCAAGCTGCGTCAACTTCCGGACGCCCTGACAAGAAGTCCCAAATCCTGGACGTCGCCAGCGAGTGGTTCCTTGCACACGGCTACGCCGGCACCAGCATCTCTGCCATGGCGCGGGAGTCCGGCATCTCAAAGGAATCCATCTACCGCTACTTTGCGAGCAAGGAAGCCCTTCTCGAAGCCGTCATTGAAAAGGAACTGGAGTTTTGCGGGCGGGAGCTTGAATCTGCTCACGCGGTGGAAATCGGTTTGGTTGACCTCCGGGAAGCACTCATCCGCATTGCCGAGACAATCGCCTTTACGCTCAATTCAGATCGCACGCTGGACTTCCGCCGGCTCATTTTCCAGGTATCGCGATCATCCCCAAACGTCGGCGAACACTACTTCGAAGTCGGCCCGCTCCAGGCCGAAGCGCCCCTTGTCGAAATTTTCAACGCACATCGCGAGAAAATGGAATTCGAACCCGACGATTTGGCCGCCTACTTTGTAGCCATGGTCGGACACCGACTCGTGCTCGAACGCGAGTGTCGCGTCAATATGCCCAGCGATGTCTTTGTGGGCCGCAAATGCCGACGCGTTGTGGATCACTTTCTCAAGGCGTTCTTCAAGACAGGATAATGACGGCTCAATCGTTCTGCGATTGGCAGTGCACCTATTCTTTGTTGTTTCTGCGCATCAATTCGATGCTTACCGTTGACAGCGTCTCGGCGTCACATATAGCATGCAGGAATCAATCCGAACGGATTGGTTCGCCTAAGCCGCCAATGATCAGAACGAAACGTACGAAGGCGGAATAGCTGATCGCAGGTGCCGAATTGATGTAAACAAGCCAGCCAAGACTCGCTTGAGGGCGCTATCGTCATTGGCGCGCGGAACGCGTGCACAGGAGGTACAAGATGAAAAAGGGGATCTTGATAGTTTGCTGCCGAACACTGATGGGCGGCCTCGCGGCAGCATTGCTGACCGCATCACCGGCGCTCCTTGCGCAGGATAGCGAGCTCGAAGAGATCGTCGTCACGGGATCGTACATTTCCCGCCCGGCCGATCGACCGCAGCCCGTCGCCATCATGGAGGCCGCAGAGATCAGGGCGAACCAGCGAGTCTCGACAATCGAGGTGCTTCGCGACATGCCGCAGATTTCCTCGGCGAACGTGGCGGAGAACTGGAACACACCAACCAGCAGCATCGACTTGCGCGGTCTTGGTCCGAGGTCCACGCTGGTCTTGCTGAACGGGCAACGGCAGACCATCGATGCCAACTCGGCATCGCAGGTAGACGTCAACAATCTGACTCCGGCCATCATGCTGCAACGGATCGAGCTCGTACTCGATGGCGCATCCGCCCTGTACGGCTCCGATGCCGTTGCCGGTGTCGCCAACTTCATCACTCGAAACAACTTCGAAGGAATCGAGTTGTCGGTTTCCAGCCAGTTCGCGGAAGCCCAGACCAACGTGCCCGAAACCCTGATCGGCGGATTGTTCGGCGTTCAGCAGAACAATCTCGGAATCGTCATGGGCTTCGAGTATCTGAAGCGCACCAAGGAGATGCAGAGTCAGGACGTATTCAGCAACGAGCGGCTGGGCGAGGGACTGATAACCGGACTTTACAATCCGGGAACATTCGGAGGAGTGGTGCCTGGAGTGGGGTTCGGCTGGTACGCCGACCCTCTTTGCGGGAGCCCTGAAATAGGCGGCCTTGCGGAGAATGTTATCTGGGACCCCGCGGGCGCCCTCTACCACAATGCGGACGGGCTGCCCGACGATCCGGCCAGAAACCGCTTCTGCAGAGGCACGCTAAGCCTGCAGCGCACGATCATCCCGGAGAACGACCGGTTTACCGGAATGGCCGTTGCCACGGCGGAAATCGGCAGCGACACGTTTCTGACCTGGGAAATCAACTATGCGCGGGTTCAGACACTCAGCAGTTTCGGCACGGGCGTACCGCTATTGGCGCTGCCCAGCCTGGGGGCTGTGCTGCCGTCGACCAACCCCGGCGTAATCGATGCTCACCAGAGGAATCCGGACTTTCCGCTAACAAACTTCATCCGTGTTTTCACCCGGCAGGCGAGCCCGCTCGAAGGGTCGCTGCCCTCCTTCGCAAATCAAAACACCTTCAGGACCTCGGCGACGCTCGAAGGCGCTATCAACGATGGCTGGAACTGGCGCGTGAACGGCACCGCTTCATGGAACAACCAGGAATCCGGACGCTCCGACACGATCGCCGACCGGTACGCCCGAGCCATACAGGGCTACGGCGGCGGCAACTGCAAGTTCAGTCAGGTGAGCGGCGCGGCCAACAATGCCAACATCCAGCCGGGCGTCGGTAACTGTCAGTGGTGGAACCCGTTCGCCAGCCGACTGATTGCACAGCCCGGCGACCCGACGTACAACCCTCCGGACCTGGCAGCCTGGATGACGGACCTGGATGTCGAAAGAGGCGATTCCGATTTCTTCTCGGTGGAAGCCCTGGCAACAGGCAGCCTCTGGGAAATGGCCGGCGGTGCGAGCGGTCTCGCGGTAGGCGCCCAGTACAGACAACAGGAACTGGACATTTTCGTCAATCCCGTCAGGAGGGATGGCGGATTCGGGTTTGCCCCGCAGGTCGTTCAGGACTGGTCGGCGTCACGGGATACACAGGCCGTTTTCGCCGAATTGGTCATCTTTCCGACCGAGGACCTTGAGCTGGACTTCGCCGCGCGCTACGAAAGCACGCTTGGGCTGAGTTCGACCGAACCGAAGATCACCGGTCTGTGGACTCCAACAGATGACCTGTTCGTGAGGTTCTCCGTCGGTTCGTCTTTCCGTCTGGCTTCCGAGCGGCAGACCTTCGGCATCGGACCCAGCGGGACGACAATCCGGCCGCTCGGCGGCGAGGTCACCCAGGCCCGCGCCCTCTCGGTCGGCAACCCCGATCTCTTGCCGGAAGAGTCCGACAACTGGACGATCGGCTTGACCTGGGACGCGACCGACAGCCTTACGCTTGAAGCAACCTACTGGAATTACGACTTTACAAACCTGGTCTCCACGGTCGATCCCGATGAGATCCTCCTGGCGGACATCGCGGACGGGTTCATCACGGACCCGCGCATCGAGTTGTTCCCGGGCGTTCCCAACGAGGTGTGCGAGCGCTCGGGTCGGTGGGACCCCGATTCCGGCGACCCGTTGCCGGCCGGTTGCCTCGACGGTTTCGATATTGCTTTGTTCAAGTCGTCATTCGTCAACCGCAATGCCGTAGAGACTTCCGGCGTCGACTTCAACATCGACTGGCGACACCAGTTTGCCGGCGGCAACCAGCTCGGCATCAGGCTCCTGGCCGCCTACGTGCAAAGTTTCAAGATTTCGACCCTCGACGGTACCCTGGTCGAAACGGTAGGTACCGACCGCGGTTCGGATCTCGGCTTGCTGGACAATCCCGAGATGCGCGCCAACCTGATTACCACGTTTTCCACGGGCGATCACGATTTCCGCTGGAGTCTGCGTTTTACGGACGGCATCGAGCTGTGGAATCCGGGCCCGTTCCAGTACAACACGGATGAAAGCGCGTGGATGCAGCACGATCTCGTATACACCTATACGCTGCCATCCGCCAACCAGGTGAACGTGGCGATTCTCAACGCCACCGACAACGAGCCGCCCCTGGTGGCCAACAGTCTGACCACGGTGGATTCGCGTCTCCATGATCCGAGAATGCGCATGTTCCGCGTGGAGTACACGCATAGCTTCTGACTCGGCATTGGACTCCGGAAACATGACCCCGCCATTCGGCGGGGTCTTTTTTTCCTGTCTGCTTCCAGCATTTGAAGCTTCGGCTGGACTACTGAAAAGTGCCGCGTATACTATGAAGGCAAACCGAGCCGTTCGGTTCTGCATTCGATGCCGCTTACGAGCAAGTGCTCGGCCGACGATTTGGAGCACGCCATGAAAGAGAGATTTTTGGGGGCCGCGACGCGACGACTGATTCTTGTGTCCATGACTGCACTGGCGCTGCCCATATCGGCGTTCGCGCAGGAAGGTTTCCCGCTGGACGGTACGTGGCGCGGCGACTGGGGAACGACGCCAACAGACCGCACGACGGTTGTCCTGGTCATGAAGTGGGATGGAACCAGCATCAATGGAATGATCAATCCCGGCCCGGACTCCGCGCCGTTCATTGCGGCCGTCTTGAATCCCGAAAACTGGACCGTGCACATTGAGGCGGAGGGCCGCGACGACAACGATAACCCCGTATCCATCGTGTTGGATGGCCAACTCGACGACCTTGGTTCCTACAACCGGACTCTTGAAGGCACATGGCGGCGCGGTGACGTGGAGGGAGACTTCAGGATCGCCCGTGAGTGACGTGAATCCCATGAGCCATATTGGATTCGCCAGGTCCCTTGCCGGGTACGCTGCATGCCTGCTGGTATCTGCTCTGCTGGCCGCTGCATGTTCCACGCCGCCGGGTGAGACCGAACAAACGGCACGGCCGACACCGCTGTTTGAGGACGGTCTGGTAAACCTCGACCGCCCACCGGCAGAAAAAGGCTATTGGGGAACGGCAAGCAAGAGCTCCCTGGTGGAAACGGGCGTAGAAGTGGCAATGGACGAGCGTGGATTGCTGGCGGACATCGGTGACGCGGGCCGTGTGGCGCCTTTCCGGCCGTGGGCACAGGCGCTGTACGAATACAGGCAGAACAACGAGCTTCAGGACGATCCCGTCCAGTACTGCATTTCGCCCGCCGGCCCTCGCCACCTTCATGCCCCCGGCGGGTTTCGAATCATCCAGGATCGCAATTTCGAGCGCGTTTACGTCGTGTTCGGAGGCGGCAACCGCAACTGGCGGGTGATCTACATGGACGGGCGTACCCCACCCAACCCCGAAGAAGTCGTAGGCACATACTATGGCCATTCGTCGGGCCGCTGGGAGGACGACGTGCTGGTGGTGGAGTCCAGCGGCTTCAATGCCCGATTCTGGTTCTCGAACGGAGGGCTCCCGCATACCGAAGCGCTGCGTCTCACGGAACGGTTTTCCAGGCCTGACTACCACACGTTGAAGTATGAGCTCACCATCGACGACCCGCTGACTTACACGCGGCCGTGGAATGCAGAGTGGACAGTGGACTGGGTCGAGGGCGGCGAAATCGAGGAAAGGTTCTGTGAGGACAACCGCTGATGCGTTACGCAGCGCAGTTTTCGGCAGCAAACGCTATGGCATCCAGCGTACGGCAGGATGGTTGACGACGAGGTATCCGTCATGATCGGAAAAATAGTTTCGCGGCTTGCAGGCATTCTCTTGTCACTTGCGTTGGCGGTACCGGCCGCGGCGCATCACTCCTTCATTGCCCAGTTCGATCCTGACCAACCGATCAGGATGACGGGCGTGGTTACCCGGATCGACTGGATGAACCCGCATGTCTACTTCTACATCGACGTAGAGAACGAGGAAACCGGCGAAGTCGAGAACTGGGGGTTTGAGATGGGTCCGCCGCACATGCTTCAGGCCCGGGGCTGGAGGCGTAACTCCATGGCCATCGGCGACGTCCTTGAGGTTCACGCAACGCGCGCCAGAGACGGCAGCAACACTGCCAACGCCCGTGAAGTCAAGTTCGCGGACACCGGCGAGGTGCTGGGCGCCGCATCCAGCGAACAGCAGACGATCACCTCCGGTCAGCCCTGACCGGAAGCCAGGAATTCCGATATGAAACTGAAGAACTCTGGCGTATGCGCCACCGCCCGGATTTCCGCCGTCCTGTTTGCCCTTGCCTCCGTGGGGATGGCCGCATCGGCGTGGAGCCAGGACGCGACCGACGAGGTCCGGCCCGCACCGCGCTGGCCAGACGGGCGAATCAGCTTCACGGCACCTCCCGGCGAGGTCGGAAACTGGGACGGTCCGGTCGGCACAAATCTGTTCGCACACACTCGCGAATTCGAGAACGATGTCCGCGGCTTCAACCTGGAAACGAACCTGTTCATCGACGATGTCCCGTTCAAGCCCTGGGCACGCGCCCTGTACGAACAACGTCAGGCGACCTTTACCAAGGATGACCCGCATACACGCTGCAAGCCCTCCGGGGGGGCCAGGATGTTCCACACGCCCTACGGCTTCGAGATCATTCAACGCCCGGACACTCAGGAGATCATTTTTCTGAGTGTCGGCGCTCCGCACTCGTGGCGGATCGTTTACATGGACGGCCGTCCCCATCCGGAGAACCCGCGCCCCACCTGGTTCGGGCACTCCGTGGGTCACTGGGAGGGCGATACCCTCGTAATCGACACAGTCGGATTCAACGAGCGATTCTGGATAGCCCGCACGGGCGTTCCGCATACATCGCAGTTGCACCTGACCGAACGTATCTCGCGGCCGAGCTTCGACCGGCTCAGGTACGAGGTCACCATTGATGATCCCGGCGCCTACACGGCACCTTGGTCGGGCGGCTGGTACATGCCATGGGGCGAAGGAAACGAACCCTTCGACTATCTCTGCCAGGAAAACAACCTGGATGCGGCTCGCATGGTCGGACCCGATCTGGACTCACCCTGACGAACGATGCGAGGCAGGCAGACACCCCTTTCCCGGGCGGTTTTCGCCCTCTTGGGCGTCGCGACCGCGGCCACGGCATCTGCGCATCACGCCTTCATAGCCCAGTATGACGATTCCAGTCCCGCCACCCTGAACGGCGTCGTGGTGAAAGTCGAATGGCTGAATCCACATGCCTACTTCTACGTCGACGTCACCGACGAGGAAACGGGCGAGATCGTCAACTGGGCGTGCGAACTGACGTCGCCCGTCGGGCTCATGCGCAGGGGCTGGACGCGCAACACGCTTCGTATCGGCGACCTGGTAACGGTGGAGGGACCGTTGGCCCGCGACGGAAGCGCATTGCTGAGCGCCGAGTCGGTCGTACTTGTCGAATCCGGCCGGCGCCTGTTTTCAGGTACCAACGAGGAGCAGGGCCGGTAGTTGCCGGCTGGCCGCATCGTGTCGACTGCATCCGCCCTCCACCAAATCCGGGGATGCACTGCGCCGCTGACGGCCGCGCTGATTATCCATTTGGCCGCAGGCCAATTCCTTGCAGCCCAGGAACACAATGGCGGCGGCGAAATCGCTCCCCCCACGCCGCGCCTGGCCGACGGCACGCCAAATCTCGGACCTCTTGCTGACGGCAAGGGCTTCTGGGACCGCGGATCAGGACCCATGGTCGGGGGCGCAGACTATCCGCCAAGCGAGGACATTCCGTTCAGGCCGTGGGCGAAGGCGCTTTACGACTACCGTCAGGCCACACTCGCGAAGGACGATCCTCACGTGCGTTGCATGCCGCCGGGCGGACCGAGACAGTTCGCAGTTCCCTTTGGGCTCCAGGTGCTCCAGATGCCGTCCATCAAGCGGATCTTCGTCCTTTCCGGGGGATCGACGCGTCCCTGGAGGGAGATCTACATGGATGGCCGTCCCCACCCCAAGGGCGATTGGCTGAACCCGAGTTTCTTCGGGCATTCGGTGGGCCGGTGGGAGGGCGATACGCTGGTCATCGACACCGTCGGTTTCAACGAGCGATTCTGGATTCATCGCGAAGGCTTCCCGCACACCGAGGCGCTGCATACGACCGAGCGGATTTCGCGTCCCGACCTGAACACGCTCACTTACGAGGTCACCCTGGACGACCCCCTGGCCTACGAGGCGCCCTGGACGGCGGCCTGGACCAAGTTCTGGAATCCCGACGACGAATTCATCGAGTACTTCTGCCAAGACAACAACAGAGATCAATTTCACATGGTCGGTCAATGACGAACCGCCCAATCCCGTGCAAGCGAGATCGCGCAACAAGGATGACAACCCATGACGACGAATAACCTGGAGTCCATCATCAACGCCGCCGGCAATCCCGTCGAGATGCTGAGAAACTCGCGGATTGGCGCCTATGTCTACCCGATCGTACCCACCGACTTCTCCAATTGGAGGGCCGAACAGCGAGCGTGGCGGGACAGTGTGGTGTTGTTCGACCAATCCCACCACATGGACAACATTTTCGTCAGCGGTCCGGACGCCGTCAGGCTCGCCTCGAACCTGTCCATCAACAGCTATGCGAACTTCCCCGTCAACCGGGCCAAGCAGTTCGTGCCCTGCAGTTACAGCGGACATGTCATCGGTGACGGAATCCTGTTTCACCTTGCGGAGAACGAGATCGTTTTCGTGGGCCGGGCGCCCACCGCAAACTGGATCAGGTTCCACGCCGAAACCGGCGGCTACGACGTGGAGGTCAATCACGACCCCCGTTCGCCATCCATGCCCATGGGTCGAGCCGTCACCCGTGCCTGTTACCGGTTCCAGATCCAGGGCCCGAACGCCAGGCAGGTGATCGAAAAACTCAACGGCGGTCCGTTCCCGGACATCAGGTTCTTTCACATGGGTTCGATAGAAATCGGCGGGCGCGAAGTGCGCGCGTTGCGCCATGGTATGGCGGGTGCACCGGGACTGGAGATTTGGGGACCCTACGACGAGTACTTCGATATCCGTGACCAGATCATCGAGGCGGGCAGGGAATTCGGTCTTGTGTTGGTAGGCGCGCGAGCGTATGCGACCAACACACTGGAATCCGGCTGGATACCTTCACCGTTGCCTGCCGTGTACACGGGTCCGGAAATGAAGCCCTATCGCGAATGGCTCCCTGCCGACAGCTACGAGGCGATGGGTTCGATAGGGGGCAGCTTTGTCTCGGACGACATCGAGGACTATTACCTGACACCGTTCGCGCTGGGTTACGGCACGTTCATCAAGTACGACCATGACTTCATCGGCCGAGAAGCGCTTGAGGGAGTGAACACGGCCGAGCAGCGGCGAAAGGTAACATTGGCCTGGAACAGCGACGATGTTCTCGAGATTTTCCGGTCCCACCTCGGATCCGGCGAGCCGTACAAGTTTTTCGAACTGCCGTTGGCAAACTACGCATCGTCCAACTTCGACTCCGTCACCGTTCATGGAAGAACTGTCGGGCTGTCAATGTTCACGGGCTACAGCGCCAACGAGCGCAAGGTGCTGTCCCTCGGTACCGTGGACCCAGGTGTCGAAATCGGAGACGAGGTGACGGTGATCTGGGGCGAACCGGAGGGCGGGACCGAAAAGACGACGGTGGGTCCGCACAGGCAGATCGAAGTTCGCGCCGTCGTCAGCCCCGTTCCCTACTCCGAAGTCGTCCGAACGACCTATGCCGGGGGCTGGAGATCACGCAGCGCTTGAAGAAAACAACGGCACGCACAAGTTCCACAACCGGGGCTGCACTGGCGCTGCTGGCGCTATCCGGGGCGGCGTCAGGCATACTGGCGATTCCGGCGTCTGCGCAGTCCGATGTCAGTATCCGGCTACGGCAATGCGCTGAATTGCCGGACGATGCCGAGCGGCTCGCCTGCTACGATCAACTGACGGCTATCGCGGCCGATACGGATACCGATGCCGCCGAGGATGTTGAACCAGGCTCCCCCTCAGTCACGCCCGCCGTAACCGCCGGGGCAGTCGAACCCGTTGCTGCAGTCACCTCACCCGCGCCAGCGGTCGCTGACGTGCCGCCGACTCCGGTGTCCGAATCTTCCCCGCATGAAGAGAGTCAGGCGCTCGAAACAGCGACGGAAAATGACGACCCGGAAATAATCACCGTGGTCTCCCTGCGCCGCAACCTGTCAGGGTTCGCCGTGTTCGAGACGGCGGAAGGGGAAGTTTGGATTCAGACCGACCTCACCAATCGAAGCTTTCCGCCGACCCCTTTCTCTGCCCGGGTTGAACGCGCGGTGTTGCGCGGATATTTCCTCAGGGTTGAGGACGGCGGATTCAGAATACGGGCTCGCCGCGTTCAATGAGTAAAGTGCTGTAACGGGTATGACCGGGCGGAAGCGGCATTCCCGCCTCATCCGCGCAACAAAGTTTGCGAGCCCGTTCCTCTTCCGGGAGACCGTGATCGCCAAGCCGGATTTTTCCGGCTTCATTCCTCCTGGAATCACGCATTCGTCAACTGCTGTCAATGATTGACAGCCCGGAAAAATTTAGCGTAGCATACCACTGATCCGAACCGCTCGGTTTGGTTGCTTGCACTTGCATCACTACGGTCAGGCTGCCTTTGACCGAGGTTGGGCAAATTGGCCAGTGGCACCCTATGCAGACAGGGCGTGATCGAGGTGAACGCGTTGAAAAGCCGATCTCTGATCTTTCCCGGCACCGCACTGCTGCTCGTCCTGAGCGCGTGCCAGCCTGCGCCTGACGCGGTCCAGTACAAGGCGATGCTGGGCACCTACTGCACCCATTGCCACAACTACGTCGATCGCGAAGGCGACCTGGTGCTCAGCCGAGTCGACCTGAACGATGTCGGCGCCCATGCTGAAATCTTCGAGCAGGTGGCCCGCAAGCTTCGCGCCGGTCAGATGCCGCCCTCGGGAGCGCGGCGACCGAATGCGGAAATGTACGAGCAGTTTGCCTCGTGGCTCGAGGACCAGCTCGATCGCACGAATGTCGCGCAATTCCCCGCGCCTGGATTGCACCGGCTCAACCGGGCCGAATACGGTGCCGCCATTCGTGATCTGCTGGCCGTGGAAGTCGACGCCACTCAATTCCTGCCGGCGGATGACTCCAGCCGCGGATTCGACAACCAGGCGGGCACGCTGGGGCTTTCGCCTGCATTGCTCGAGGCCTACCTTTCGGCAGCCGGGAGAATCAGCAGGCTGGTTGTCGGCAGCGAGACGACACCTTCGCAGACACTGTACCGGCTCCCGGAGGATCTCAACCAGAACTATCACATCGAGGGCCTGCCATTCGGCACCCGAGGCGGGACGCTCATCGAGCATTTCTTCCCGGCTGACGGGGAATACACGATTCGCGTTTTCGCGGTGACGCTGGGCAACATGGGCAATTTCCGCCCCTTCGGCGAGGTCAGGGGCGAGCAACTCGAAGTGCTGCTCGACGGTGAGCGTGTCGCCCTCTTCGACTGGGACAGGGAGTTCAACGTCGACCGATTCATCGGCGGCTCCGGCCAGCTGCAGAGCATCGAGGTAACCGTCCCCGTCACGGCCGGACCGCACAGCGTTGGCGTCACGTTCCTCGCAACCAACCTCGCGCCCGGCCTGGATCTCAATCATGCGTTTGAACGCACGACCATCGAGACCGGCGGATTGCCGGGATTCACGTTTTATCCTCACGTGGGCAGCGTGAGGATCGAAGGGCCGCTGAATGCCGTGCGCGCGACCAATACGCCCAGCCGTGAAAGAGTATTCGTCTGCTTGCCCGAAGAGATGGCCGATGAGGAGATCTGTGCCCGGGAGATCGCCTCGACGCTGGCGCGTCGGGCCTATCGCGGATTCCAGACCGGGGAAGATATCGATACGCTGATGGGCTTCTTCCGCTCCGGCCGGGAAGGTGGCGACTTCGACAGCGGCGTGCAGATGATCGTTCAGCGCACGCTGTCGGACCCGAAGTTCATCTATCGGGCCGAAGCCGAGCCGCAGGAACCGGAGCCCGGCGAGCGATATCGTATCAGCGATCTTGAGCTGGCTTCCCGGCTGTCGTTCTTCCTGTGGAGCAGCATTCCCGACGATGAACTGCTGACTATTGCCGAGCAGGGCCGATTGAGCGAGCCTGGCGTACTTCGCGGCCAGGTGCAGCGAATGCTCGCCGACCAGCGATCACGGGCGCTTACCGAGAACTTCGCCGGACAATGGCTTGGGCTGCGCGGTCTGGATGTACATCTGCCCGTCGTCGAGCTGTTTCCCGATTTCGACGACAACCTGCGCCAGGCGCTCCGCCGGGAAACCGAACTGTTCTTCGACAGCATCCTGCGCGAAGGCCGCAGCGCCATCGATCTGCTGACGGCCGACCACACCTTCGTCAACGAACGCCTGGCCAGGCACTACGGCATTCCCAATATCAGGGGCAGCCAGTTTCGCCGCGTGGAACTTGGCGAAGAGTTCGACGTGCGCCGCGGCCTGCTCGGCAAGGGCAGCATTCTGACCGTATCCTCCGTACCGGAACGCACGTCGCCGGTAATCCGGGGAAACTGGATCCTCATGAACCTGCTGGGCACGCCCGCCCCCGATCCACCCCCGGACGTACCGGATCTTGACCCGGTCGATACGTCCGCGGCGGGTGACAGACGCCAACCGTCGATGCGCGAGCAACTCGAGGCGCATACGGTCGATCCGGTCTGTTCCGCGTGTCACAAGATCATGGATCCCTTCGGATTTGCCATGGAACAATACGACGCCATCGGACGGTGGCGGGACGAGGATGCGGGCCAGCCGATCAATGCGATCTCCATCATGTACGACGGAACGATCGTCGGCGGCCCCGCGGACCTGCGGGAGTTCTTTGTCAGGTATTCGGAGCAGTTCGTCCGGTCATTGACGGAGAAGCTGCTGACCTATGCGCTCGGCCGAGGAGTCGAGTACTATGACATGCCTGTAGTTCGTTCCGTCGTAAGTCAGACGGCGAGCGATGCCTATCGCCTCGATGCGATCATTCAGGCGATAGTGGGCAGCGAGCCGTTTCAAATGAACATGAAAGGCGGGGAGCAGCCGGACCCATTGGCGGCGGACGAACCCCAGCTTATGCCCGCGTTGGCGACTGCGGCCAACGCAAGGAGAGAAAGCCGATGAACTTCATTACCAGTAAACACATTCCCCGGCGAACGTTCCTGCGCGGCGCGGGCACCGCCCTGGCGCTGCCATTCCTCGATTCCATGATACCTGCGGGAATCCGAACTGCCCAAGCGCAAACCACGCAGGCGCCCACGCGCTTCGTCGGTGTATTCGTGCCCCATGGTGCAGCACCCGGCTATTGGGTGCCGGACACCGTGGGTTCGGACTTCACGTTTCCGTTCATCTATGAACCACTGGCGCCTTTCAGAGACCACGTGGTCGTAACCAGCGGGCTGTGGTGCCAGTCGGCGGAACCGCCCCCTGGAGTCACCGGTGCCGATCATTTCGTGGCTGCGGCCTACCTGTGTGCCAACAAACCGAAGAAAACCACCGGCGCCGACATTTATGTCGGTACCACCATCGATCAACTGATCGCCCGGGAGATCGGCCAGGGTACGCTGCTTCCATCGTTACAGCTCGCCGTGGAGGATCCGGGAGCCAATTCAGCCTGCGGTGAGGGTTATAGCTGCGCCTATACGAATTCGATCTCGTGGCAGACGCCTTCCAGGCCGTTGCCCATGGAAATCAATCCGCAGGTCGTGTTCGAGCGGCTCTTCGGCTCCGGCGGCACGCCTGAAGAGCGCGACGCCCGCAGGGACGCGCAGCGCAGCATCCTCGATTCGGTCACGGGCAGCCTGGCACGGCTGGATGTCAAGGTCGGTTACAACGACCGCATCCGGCTGGAGCAATACCTGGAAGACATCCGTGAACTGGAGCGGCGACTCAGGATTGCTGCACAGGCCTCGACGGAAACACCGGAGATGCCACTACCCTACGGTGTGCCCGAATCGTTCGACGAGCACATCCGCCTTCAGTTCGACCTGCTGGCGCTGGCGTTCCAGGCCGATATCACGCGGGTATCCACGCTACTGTACGCGCGCGACCTGACCAGCCGCGTCTATCCGGAAAGCGGTACGACCACCAGCTTCCACGGTGGATCCCATCATGCCGGCGACCCGGGACGCATCGCCGATTACGCAAAGATCAACCGCTACCATGTGCAGACGCTGGCTCATTTCATCGAGAAGCTGAGTTCCATACCCGAAGGGGACGGAACGCTGCTCGATCATTCGCTGGTGCTCTACGGCACCAACATGGGCGACTCCAACCAGCACCTGCACTACGACGTTCCACACGTGCTGATCGGCGGCGCGTCGGGCAGGATGGCAGGCAACCGTCACCTTGCATATCCCAGCAAGGAAGTGCCCACCGGCAACCTGTTGCTGAGCGTTCTGGATGCCTATGGCATTCATCGGGAGAGCATCGGCGACAGCACCGGACGGCTCGAGGGACTGATCGTCTAGCGCGCGATCCGATGCATAGGGGAGTGTTGACGATGCATGCAATCAAGTGGATTCGCGGGGCGGCCGCTGTTTCGCTGGCATTTTCGTTCACCGCTGCAGAGTTCGCCGCAGCCGGAGACCTCGCCGATGCGGCCATGCGCGGTGACGCCGCTGCCGTCGAGACCCTGCTCGACGGGGGTGCGGACGTTAACGAGCCGCAGAGCGACGGTGCCACGGCCTTGCATTGGGCCGTGTATGGCGAACATCCCGTCCTGACCGCGCTGTTGATCGACGCGGGCGCCGATGTCTCGGCGCGCAATCGAGCCGGAGTGACGCCATTGTCGCTGGCCGCAGAGACCGGCAATTCGAGCATGGTGAAGCGCCTGCTGGATGCCGGCGCCGACTCCCGGGAAACCCTGTCGAACGGCGAGACGGCGCTGATGATGGCGGCTCGAACAGGCGATGTGGCGACCATCGAACTGCTCATCGAACGGGGCGCAGAGGTCGACGCGCGGGAGACCAAACGGGGTACGACCGCCCTGATGTGGGCTGCCGCATATGGTAACCAACCCGCCGTCCAGGCTCTGGCCAACCTCGGCGCGAACCTCAGCTTGCGTTCCGATCCCATCCAGCAGGCGCGCCGTCCGTACCTGGCGCCGACACCGAAGGAACGCATTGACCAGTATCTTGAGGGCATCGGTCAGGCAGGGACCTCGATCGCAGTCGATCTCGGCGGCGGCGACGATTCGGCCGAGGCCCTTGTTCCCCTGGTGAGCGAGGCAACCGCGCCGGAGATCGCGGACGAGACTGCCGCCCTCGAGGATACAGGCGATTCCGACGAGGCTGCCGATGCGGTCGGTGACTTCGGTGGCTACCGTAGCGAGCGCCCCGTTACCGGCGGGCTCACCGCCCTGGTCTTCGCTGCGCGCCACGGCGACATCGGAACGGTACGGACCTTGCTCGACGCAGGGGCCGACATCAACCAGGCCACCCAATACGGTTGGACGGCCCTGCTGACCGCGACCCAGAACCGCTATTACCAACTCGGCAAGTATCTCCTCGAGCGAGGCGCGGACCCCGCCATCGCCAACAAGGGCGGCTGGACACCTCTCTACATTGCAACCGACAATCGCAACATCGAAAACGGCGACTACCCGACACGCCAGCCTGACATGGAGCACATGGCGTACATCGAGTTGCTGCTGGATCGCGGAGCCGATCCCAACGCCCGCATGATGTCCAGTACCGAAACGCGCACGATTTTCACTCACCAGTGGTTGCGCGAGGAAGGCGCCGCCGCATTCTGGCGGGCTGCCCAGTCCAGCGACACAGAGCTGATGCAGCGGTTGCTGGACGCAGGCGCCGACCCGCTCGTCGCCACCGACAACGGCACCACGGCGCTCATGGTGGCGTCCGGCATCGGTTGGGTCGAGGGCGTGACCCACGAGTGGTCCAGGGACCAGAACGTGCAGACCGTGAACTTGTTGCTGGAACTCGGTGCCGATGTCAATGCCAGGGATCTGGACGGACGAACTGCCCTGATGGGCGCCGCACACAAGGGCCGCAACGAAATCGTGCAGCTTCTCGTCGATCACGGCGCCGACATGGCGGTCCGGGACGTCGGCAGCCGCGACAGCATCCACAACCTGTACGGGAAGACCTGGCAGGCAATCGACTACGCCGACGGCCTGGTCAGGGTGGGCGTGCAGTCTTCGATCGCGCATCCGGAAACCGCCGCCCTGCTGCGCCGACTGATGACCGAGGCGGGACTGCCCGTTCCTTCGGAGGGCCGCACACTCGAGTCCATTTGCGTAACTGATTTGTGCCAGTAGACTCCCACGGATCGTATTGGCAAGAAGAAAGGGAGCTTCTGCAATGAAAACCAGAGCAGCCGTAGCCTGGGAAGCCGGGCAACACTTATCCATTGAAGAGATCGACCTGGACGGCCCGAAAGCCGGCGAGGTACTGATACGTATCGTCGCCACCGGCGTTTGCCATACGGACGCCTATACCCTGTCCGGCGACGATCCGGAAGGCGCGTTTCCGTCCATCCTTGGCCACGAGGGCGGCGGCGTGGTGGAGGAAGTTGGCGAGGGTGTCACCAGCGTCAAGGCCGGCGACCACGTCATCCCGTTGTATACCCCGGAATGCCGTGATTGCCCATTCTGCACGTCCGGCAAAACCAATCTCTGTCAGGCCATTCGCGTCACCCAGGGCCAGGGGCTGATGCCCGACGGGACCAGCCGTTTCTCCACGAACGGCAAGCAGATCCTGCACTTCATGGGCACCTCGACATTCTCCGAGTACACGGTACTGCCCGAGATCGCCGTGGCCAAAATCAGCATGGAGGCGCCGCTGGAGAGTGTTTGCCTGCTTGGCTGCGGCATCACCACGGGCATTGGCGCCGTACTCCATACGGCAAAGGTGGAAGCGGGCGCGACGGTGGCGGTGTTCGGCCTCGGCGGCGTGGGCCTGAGCGTCATTCAGGGCGCCATGATGGCCAACGCCAGCAGGATCCTGGCCATCGACATCAACCCGGACAAGGCGGACATGGCGCTGGCGCTGGGAGCCACGGACTTCGTGAACCCCAATGACTACGACGACCCCATTCAGGACGTCGTCATCGAACTCACCGGCGGCGGGGTGGATTACTCCTTCGAAGCCGTCGGCAACGTCAACCTGATGCGCGCCGCCCTGGAGTGCTGCCACAAGGGTTGGGGCGAGTCGATCATCATCGGCGTGGCCGGCGCGGGCCAGGAAATCTCCACGCGGCCATTCCAGTTGGTGACCGGACGTGTATGGCGCGGAAGCGCGTTCGGCGGAGTCAGGGGCCGGACCGAACTACCCGGAATGGTCGAGCAGTACATGGACGGCGAGATAAAGGTCGATGAAATGATCACCCACACCATGGGTCTGGAGGACATAAACACGGCGTTCGATCTCATGCACGAAGGCAAAAGCATCCGCTCTGTGGTTCATTTCTGAAGGCACTTGCAACGTCTCGACGACGGCGCGGAACGAACAGGGAATTCGATCATGATCAGACCGTTCCATTCTGTCTTGATCCTCGCCTGCCTCGCGGCAACGCCGCTCTGGGCTCAGCTCGGGCATCCAGCCAAGGGCGCCTGGAGCGGTTATTGGGGACCCGGCGAATCCGAGCAGCGGCGTGTCCTGTTGTTGCTGGACTGGACCAACAATGAAATCACGGGAGTGATCAATCCGGGCCGCAATGCTGTGGAGATCGACCACGCGGACCTGGACCCTTCCACCTGGACGCTGACCATTGAGGCCGACATGCCGCTCGAGGACGGTACCGTGGGCCGCTACGTCGCTACCGGCAAACTCGACAACCTGGGCTCATGGACCAGTCGCAGGTACTCCGGTACCTACACCCATGGAGATGAGACCGGGACATTCCTTGTGACTTTGAACTAGAAAAAGGTTCAAGCGATGAACATCAAGCTCACAATTGCAGCAGCCACCCTGGCGACAGGCAGTCTGGCATTCTCGATGCACGGAAACGCCCACCATTCGTTTGCCGCGGAATTCGACGCGGACAGCCCGATCGAGCTGACCGGGATCGTCACCAGCGTGAAATGGACGAATCCGCATACGTTCTTCTATATCGACGTGGAGAACGAAAGTGGCGTCTGGGAAAACTGGGCTCTTGAATTGGGCAGCCCCAACGGACTGATGCGTCGCGGCTGGACGCGGAACTCGCTGAAGATCGGCGATACGGTGAGTGTCACCGGATCCCGCGCACGGGACGGAAGCCTGAAGGGCAACGCGCGGGCGGTCGTACTGGCCGGCGGTCAGCAACTGTTCAACGCGACGAATCGGGCGACCGAAGACTGACGTCCGTAGCACGAACACCGCCCATTCTGCCGACAAACCGAACGGGCCCAGGAATCAACTGCGGAGAGGTTTCAATGATCAGATCCGTCATCGCGACTTCGGGCGCTCTGGCGCTGCTTGCCGTCACCCTTGCTTCGGCGGTGGCCCAGGAGGCCCCGGACGCCGCTCGCAAATCCCCACCGACGCCTCGATTGCCTGACGGCACCGTGGATCTGGGCGGAAACGGCGTATGGGATCTTCCCTGGATCCAGGACTTTTCCAGGATAATCGTCGGGGAAGACGAGGACACAGACGCTCCCATGCTGCCATGGACCAGCGCCATGCGGGACTACAACAGGGCCGGTTTTTCCGTTTTCGATCCGGAGGGATTCTGCCTGCCCCCGGGTGGGCCGCGGGCATTTGCCACCCCCTATCCCGCCGAGATGATTCAGCACCGCGACCGCATCATCATCATCTACGAGGGCGGCGGCCACGTCTGGCGCGAGATCCACATGGACGGACGGCCGCATCCCGAGGGCGATGCGCTCAACCCGACCTACTTCGGGCACTCCGTCGGGCATTGGGAAGGCGATACGCTGGTGGTGGACACCGTCGGCTACAACGAAAAGACCTGGCTGGACTACAGCGGCCATATGCACACCGATCAACTGCACACGGTCGAGCGGATCACCCGGCCCGATCGCGACACACTCCACTACGAGGTGACTATCACCGATCCGGGCGCATACAGTGAGCCCTGGACGATCGCCTGGGACATCCCGTGGTCCGAAGGCCAGGACCTTGCCGAGTACATCTGTCAAGAGAACAACCAGTTCCTGATCGATCTCAAGGACGATTTCGGCAATCCGTTCTTCGAGAAGACCACGGGCGCAGAATAGGCCGACAAGTCCAGCCTCCACAGTCCGCAGATCAGCATGCGGGCCTGACCGGCGCCGTAGCCGTTATCTGAGAATCATCGTTCGGGTATCCCCATCAGCGGACAGCACGTTGAGCTCGCCCTCGCAGGCTTCCCGGTCCGTGTTGACCAACACGACTTCGGTAGCATGGCCCTGCCCGTTGCGGAAGATCGGATACACAAGTTCGTCGGAGGCCTCTGCGGGGGTCGTCTGCAGGGGCACGTCGGCCACGACCATTTCTTCGTTGATGGTGACCGTGGTCTCCTGCAGGCTCAGCGTCACCGCCGTATCGGAAAAGACCCTCAGGGTGCCGCGAATGGGGCTGCGGCCGAAGACCTCCTCCAGCGACAGCATCGCGCGCTCGCCCAGGGGTACGGTGCGCTCATACCTGGCCGCCGATGCACCGTCGATGTCGAACAGTTCAAGATAGAGCGTCGCGTGCACCAGGCCTTCGTTGGCGATGTACAGTTCGGCGTCGATGTCGCCGTGATGCAGGACATCCGGATAGGTATCCACCGGCGCCCAGAACAGCGTGCCTTCCTGGTGGGACGTGACGGTGTGCGCGCTGCGGATGCTGCCATCGCGCCGCGACGAAGTCACCACCGCGAACGCGGCCGGCGCCTCACCCTCGGTGGCACTGACCGTGCCATGCCCCGTCAGCAGCGGCTCCGCCGTGGACGGCGATTCGTGGATGAACACGCCACCGGCTTCGATTTCGTATGGAACAGGTGCGCGGCCGGTGACAGAAAGATCGCCCCGAACCGTGCGGCCGCTGAAATTCATCAGCACATAGTCAATATGCTGCCCCGCGCCCGTGGTCAGTACCGGCAGCACCCTGCGCTGAGACATCAGTCCGGACGAGGCAGCCCCTCCGCTCACCCGGGGTGCCGGAGTCAGCATGGTGTCGTTGCGGCCGTTGGGGATCTCGAGCAGGCCGCTCATGTTCAGCGGCCGATCCGCTTCGACCCGCAGCAGGCCGCGTTGGGACCCGGCGCCTGCGTCGAACAGATCGAAGAGCCTCGCGTAGATTTGTCCGCCGGCGACGAGACTCCGGGATTCCTCCAGAATGTCGCCGTTCAGGCCCTCGAATTCGAGCCGAATGTTCGCGCTTGCACCGCTGCCGTTGACCAGCGAAATCAGCGTGTCGCGGCCATCGCGGGAATCGACGTAAAACAGCGCAGAATCCACCGGTGCTGCTGCCGGCAACATCGCCGCGGAGATCAGCTCCCGACTCTCGCGCTCGCTCTGGCCGTGCATGACCGCGCGCGTTGTGAGGTGAGTGCTCACCGCGGCGATCCGGGCCGGCGCATTCAGGTGCACCGTGGCGTATCCCGACTCCAACGGCTGCGGGCCGGTGGAAAGTCGGGCATCCAGGGACGCGTAGCGCAGGTTGGACCGCGCCGGCAGATCCACGCGATAACTTTCCCGCGGCAACGTGAACACGGTCATCCGCCCGTTCAGTCCCTCGCTCTGGAACAGGCGCTGGTCCGCAGCGTCGAAATAGTTGCCGCGGGGATCGTACAGGCGGTCCGCATGATGGCGCGGATCGCCGGGTCCGGACCGTGCGCCATCGAAGTCGATCTCGCCGATCACCGACATGGCCTCGGGCAGATTCTCCAGGCGATCCGGATGGGCGTCGAACACCAGTACCCGCTGGTTGCCCTTGTCGGTGAGGTAGAGGCGGTCCTTGACCGTGTCATAGGAGACGCCGTCCGGCTGGCGAATCCTGCGGCTGGAGATGCCGGCTTCGTCGCTGATGAAGTCGGACTGGCCGATCACCAGGGACGCCGCCTGGCCGCTGCTCAACTGCTCCGGCCGCGCGTCGAACACGAGCACGCGATTCTGGAACGGCACCTCCACGAACAACCGCTGGTGGTTCTCGTCGAACACCAGGTCACCGGGCAGGTTCCAGCGGGTGGCCGAAAGCCCGATCTCGGTGGACGTAAAGTCGTCCTGACCCAGCACGGCGATGGCATCCGCGCCGTTCCGGATTCGGTCGGGATGCACGTCGAAGACCAGTACACGGTGATTGCTGCCGTCGGTGACGAACAGGCGCTGGTTGACTCTGTCCATGGACAGTTCCGCCGATCGGCCTCCGGAGGGGCCGATGCCGTGGCCGTCGCGACTGCCGAAAGATATGCGGTTGCGGGCCGCCATGGGTTCATAGGACTCGAAGTCCCTCTGACCCAGCACGTAGGAAGCCGGCATGCCGCTCTGGACCTGCCCAGGCGTCATGTCGTAGACCAGCACGCGGTTGTTCCACGAGTCGGCCACGAACAGGCGCTTGTGGGAGTCATCGTATTCCACTGCCAGGGGCAGCTTCATGGTGGTCGCATCCCGTCCGGGCAGCAGCACTGCGCTTGCGGGATCCTCCTGGCCGAATACCCAGGTGGCGCCGCGCTCGAGCAGGCGATTCATGCGGTCGAGTTCGAAGATCATGACCCGGTGACTGTAGTTGTCGCTCATGATGAGCCGGTGATCCACCGTGTCCACGGTCACGTCCCGGCCCTGGGTCCAGCCCCTCGGCGTGATGCGGGCATTGGCCGAGCGCGCCAGGAAGTCCATTTCCCCCTCCGGATTGATGTGGCCGATCTGGCTGATCATCGGCGTCAGCGTCTGCTGCATCCGCTCGGGATGAATGTCGAAAATGTTGATGCGGTTCCCGGCCGGATAGCCGTCGGGCACATAGGCCAGTTGCCGGTCCGCATCCACCACCACCCGGGTCATGGTCAGGCGCGTCTGCGTGACGGCCGGATCCGTGGTCTCGAAGTCCGGCTGACCGAGCACCGCAATGGCGTCGGGATTGGAGGCCCCCTCCAGGTTGGCCGGGGAGACATCGAACATCATCACCCGGTTCTTGGTGAAGGAACCCACCAGCAGGCGGTCGAATTCATGGTCCAGGGAGATAGGCCCGTTGCTGATCTTGCGCAGGTCCTCGTTGGGCTCGTTGGTGTCGAAGTCCGGCTGGCCGATGACCGCGAAGGCCTCGAGGCCGCTCACTTGGTCCAGGCTCCGGTCTCTGACGTCAAAGACCATCACCCGGTTGCGGTCCATTACGAACAGGTTCTGGCGCTGCGGATGGTAGGCCAGCCCGCCGGGACCGGTCAGCCCCCCGGGGCCGGTGGCGGACTCGTTGGAGTAGAAGTCCGGCTGGCCGAGCACCGCGATGGCGTCGTCGCCCGTCTGCATGCGTGCGGGGTCGATGTCCCAGACGAGCACACGCGCGTTGCGTCCGTCGGCGAAAAACAGCAGCTGGCGTTCTTCGTCCACCAGCAGCGTTCCCGAGCCGCCGATCCGGTTGGGTCCGACACCCACGAACCAGTCGCCTTCCTCGGGATTCCCCAGGGTTGCAATCGCGTGGGGCAGTTCATTTCGCTCCAGTTCCGCCAGCGACTCGGGATCGAGGTCGAAAACCATGATCCGCGCCCCCCGCCGCGCCTGAAGGTCCGAACTGTCGGAGACGAACAGGCGCTGATGGACCGAGTCGAACGACGATTGGCCGGGGAAATTGGTTTCGTCGGTGCCGAGAGGCGCGTGCGCGAAACCTCTCCCGATCAACGGCCGGCCGACGCTGAGGTCGGCGTGGGTTCGCGCAGCGAGCCCGTTTTCATCCAGTTGCCAGACGTCGTAGCGGCTGTTGCCCGGCGCCGCCACCATGAGTCGATCGTTGGCCTTGTCCAAGGCCACGGTGCTGGGTCACCAGATTCCGCTGGAAGTACTCCCGCCGTTGGCAACGCCACCGACGAACGTCGGGTTGTAGGCCAGATCGTCAGCCCCCAGCGTATCGCTGGCCGGAATCCCGGCGAACTGGGCTTGCGCGGCGACCGACAGGGTCGCGAAAGACGCGAAGGCAAGCAAGCGCATCGTTATATTTCCCGTTTGAATGACTTGTGTCTGTTGGAGCTACCGGTTCTTGTTACGCTCCTTCTGAATCCCCCGCACATACTCATGGGTACGTGCATCCCAAGTATGGACCAACCTCCCGGACAGGACAATCGCCCCGGAAACCCGGTCAGCGCGACGCCACGATTCGCTGATTCGCGCCAGTCGACGCGCCCGCCGCTACCTGAGGATCGTCGTTTTCACCTCCCCGCCGGCATCACGCACCCGCAACGATCCTTCGTGCGGGGTTCGCCCCGTGTTCACCACCAGCACTTCCGTGGACGCCCCTTCGCCATTGGCGTAGAACGGGAAAACGACCTTGTCCACGGCCGTTTCGGGCGTGGGCTGCAAGGGAATATCGGTAACGATGGTGTCGCCGAGCACGTTGACGAGTTCTCTCTGCAGGGCAACTGCCACCTGGACATCGGAGAACACGCGAAGCGTTCCCCGCAGCGGCGTCTCCCCGAACGCGTCCTCCAGCGACAACTGCACGCGCCGCCCCAGGGGCACGATTCGCTCACGCTTCGCCGAGGAGTTGCCGTCGATATCGAACAGCTCCAGGTAGACGGTGGCAGGCACGCTGCCCTCGTTCACCAGGCTCAGTTCGACGTCGATATCGCCATGGCGCAGAATGCCCGGCCAGGTGTCCACCGGCGCCCAGAACAGCGTGCCTTCCTGGTGCGACGGCACCAGGTGGATGCTGCTGATCCGTTGCTCCCGGTTCTCGTTCATGACCAGGGCATGGGCTGAAGGCGCTTCACCCCGGGTGGCCCTGACAATGCCGTATCCGGTCGCAAGAGGCCGAGTGTCGCCGCCCGTCTCGCTCACGAAGGCCCCGGACGCCGGTACGCTGTAGGGGATCGATTGGCCGTCGATTTCGAGCAACCCCTCGGCAGTCTCGTCCGACGCATTCAACAGCACATAGGCGACGCGCCGGCCTGCGCCCGTAGTGACCGCGGGAAGGACTCGACGATCCGCCAGAAGCGCATTTGCCTCGGCTCGGGGCGCCGGAACCAGCAACGTGCCGTCGTCCCCATTGTTCACCAGCAGGATACCGCCCACCGCGACCGCCTGATTCGTGGTCACCCTCAGGGCGCCCTGCTCCGCGCCCAACTCCGGAAACAGTTCCGCCACACCAACATCGAGCTTCGCCATGGGCTCCACCGTCCTGCTTTCGGAATGTGTTCCCCCGGTCGTGGTGAGCAGCCGAAACTCCACTTCGGCCGCCGTTGCGTTGCCATTGACAATGGACAGCGCCAGCCAGCGGCCCGGCCGGTTGTCGAAGTAAAGAAGTGACGTCTCGCTGGGCTCCGGCGCCGCCAGGATGGCTTCGGCCTCCAGCACGCGGCTCTGACGCTCGCTGTCCGGGTCCATGACCGCTCGTGTGAACAGATGCGAACTGACCCCTGTGACGGCAGCCGGTTCGGAGAGTTCGACTTCGGTGTAGCCCGTGGTCAGGGGTTCCGCCCCGGTGGACAATTGCGCGTCCAGCGATTCGTATCCCAACCTGGACCGGGCCGGCAGGTCCACCCTGAAGTCCTCGCGGGGCATGGTGAACACGGTCAGCCGGCCGTTCAGGCCCTCGCTCTGAAAGAGCCGCCTGTCCACGGAGTCGAAGTGACTACCCCGGGGATCGTGCAGCCTGTCCTGGAAATTGCGCGGATCGCCCGGGCCCATCTCGACCCGGTCGAAGGTCCGCTCGCCGATCACCGCGCTCGCCTCGGGCAGGTTGTCGGTGCGGTCCGGCGGCACGTCGTAGACCAGGACGCGATGGTTGTACTTGTCGGTGACAAAAAGCTGGTGGTTGGCATCGTCGTAGGAGAGCCCATCGGTCTGCCGGAAGCGGCTTGCCGAGAGCCCCGGTTCGGCGCTGGTGAAGTCGGGCTGGCCGATGACGAAGGAGGCCGCCTGGCCGTTGGTCAGGCGATCCGGGTGTACGTCGAAGGCGAGCACGCGATGCTGCCAGGCCACGCCCACGAACAGCCGCTGGTTTTCCTCGTCGAGAACCAGGTCGCCGGGCAGCTCCCAGCGCGTGGCTGAAGTGCCCGTTTCCGTGGAAATGAAATCATCCTGGCCAAGGACTGCCACGGCCTCCGCTCCGTTGGCGATGCGGTCGGGGTGTACATCGAATACCAGCACCCTGTGGTTGCCGCCGTCGGTGACGAACAGCCGCTGATTGCGCTCGTCCATGGCCAATTCAGCCGCACGCGCCTCACTCGGGTAGATGCCGCGCCCGTCCCTTGATCCGAAGTAAATTCGGTCCCGCGCCGCACGGGGATCGTAGGACTCGAAGTCCGCCTGTCCCAGCACGTACGACGCCTCCATACCGCTTTCCACCTGACCGGGCGTCATGTCGAACACCAGCACCCGGTCGCTCCAGGTGTCTGCGACGAACAGCCTCTTGTGAGACTCGTCGTATTCCACGGCCAGCGGCAACTTCACGGTGGTTGCGTTGCGCTCGTCGCGCAGAACGCTGGTGGACCCGTCGGGTTGACCCAGAACCCAGCGGGCGCCCCGCTCCAGGATGCGATTCATGCGGTCGAGCTGGAAGATCATGACCCGGTGGCCGTAGTTGTCGCTGACAAAGAGCCGATGGTCCACCGAATCCAGCGAGACATCCCGGGCCTGGGTCCAGTACCTCGGCGAGGTGCGGTCGTTGGCGGAGCGTGATTCGAAATCCGGCTCGCCCTCGGGGTTGATGTGGCCGATCTGATCCAGCAGGGGCTGGGACGTGGGCTGCAACCGGTCCGGATGAACGTCGAAGATGTTGACGCGGTTTCCGGCGGGATAACCGTCGGGCACGTAGGCGAGCTGGCGCTCCACGTCCAACGTGATCCGCGGCATCGTCAGCCGGGTTTGCGAGACCACGGGCTCGGTGGACTCAAAGTCCGGCTGTCCGAGGACGGCGATGGCGCCGGGGTTGAGCGCCCCTGCAAGCGTTTCCGGACTGACATCGATGATCACCATCCGATTGCCGAAGGCCTCGCCGACGAACAGCCGGTCATACTCGTGGTCCAATGCCATCGGACCCACGCCGATCTTGCGCAGATCCGTTCGCGGCACCCTGGACATGAAGTCCTCCTGGCCGATCACGGCAAATGCCTCGATGCCGCTACTCAGGTGGTCGGGGCTGGCGTCGTAGACCAATACGCGATGGTTGCCGGCGTCCATCACGAACAGGTGCTGCTCGTCCGGATCGTACGCCAGATATCCCGGTCGATTGAACCTGTCCCGTCCGATACCCGGGCCTGAAGAGAAGAAATCCGTCTGACCGAGGACGTACATTGCGTCCATACCCGTTTCCAGCCGGTCCGGATGGATGTCCCAAACGAGAACCCGGTTGTTGAACGAGTCCGCGTAGAAGAGCAACTGCCTGTCCTCGGCCACCAGTGCCATACCCCAACCGTTGACCTTGGCAGGGCCAACCCCAGGGTCCCAGACGTCGAAGTTGGGCTGCCCGAGCACCGCGATGGCTTCGGGCAGTTCGTTGCGTGCAAGCTGTGCCAGGGTGTCCGGATCGCCGTCGAATACCATGATCCGGTAACCGGGATACCCGAGACTGGAGTTGTCCGGAACGAACAACCGCTGGTGCACGGAGTCGTAGGAGGCGTTGGCCGGGAAATTCAGGTACGTGCGGCCAAGCGGTGCAAAGGCAAAACCGCGGCCGATGAGGTTGCGGCCAATCCCGTAGTCCGCATGGCGACGCTCCGGCAGTCCGGATTCGTTGAGCTGGTAGACGTCGTAGCGGCTGTTGCCGTGGTGGCCGAGAAAGAGTCGATCGTTGACCTTGTCCAAGGTCACACTACCGGGTCACCACACTCCGTGAGCCGTGCCTCCGCCATTGGCCACGCCGCCAATAAATGTCGGGTTGCCAGCCAGGTCGTCCGCGCCCAGCGTGTCGCTGGCCGGAATGCCGGCAAACTGACCCAGTGCGGCGACCGGAAGAGCCGCCAAGGAAACCAGAACGAGCGTGCGCATGGTTATCTCCCTGTCTGATTATTTTGCGCGGGCTCTGCACGGGCGCGAGCACACGTTCACGCCCCCGTCAGGACCGCGGGTATGTACTGATCCGTACACAATGACCGAGTATGGACCAACTGACCCAAACGGGCAATGAAAGCGGAATGCCTGTCGGAACGGCAGGCTACTTCTGATTTCCCGTACGCCGGAAGAGCGTTCTTCACCAGAGTTGTAACAATACAACACTAAATGGCTTAATGGCCACTGGACAACTTTGTTTGTGTGGGCATAATGGTACGCCACTGCCCGGAATCACTATCTGGTACCTTCAGGAAAGTCAGGAGACACAACAGATGACTCGAATTCGTATACGGAATTTTGCCCTTCTTGTTGCAGCCGCCTCGCTGCTCCCCTCCCTGCCCGCTTCAGCCCAGGACGGCCTGGAAGAAATCGTCGTCACGGGTTCATACATCGCCAGGCCCGCGGACCGGCCGCAGCCCGTGCAGGTGCTGAACGCCCAGGACCTGCTCGACGAACAGAAGAACTCGTTCGCCGAGATCTTCAAGGACATGACCATTACCAACGGCAGCATCGCGCTGCTGAATACCGAGAACGGCACCTCGCCGACGACATCCATCAACCTGCGCGGCGTCGGGCCCCGCGGGACGCTGGTGCTCCTCAACGGAAAGCGCCAGACCGTGGACGGGTCCACGGGCGGCCGCGGCACGGTCGCCGTGGATATCAACAACCTGACCCCCACCATCATGGTGGAACGGGTCGAGATACTGACCGACGGGGCCTCGGCCCTTTACGGCAGCGACGCGGTCGCAGGCGTGGTCAACCTCATCACGCGGGACAACTTCGAAGGCGCCGAGGTGGCATTCCGCGGCCTCAATACGGACCGCTCGGGGACCGACGAGTTCACGGTGAGCGCAATTTTCGGCGCCCAGGGCGAGAACACCAACGTCGTCGCCGGGTTCGACTACACCGATCGCGAATTGCTGGACGTTGAAGAACTCTTCGACGAAGACCGGCTGTTGATCTCCATCCAGTCGAGCTTCGGCAACCCGGGCAGTCTGCAACCGCCCACCGCCATGGGGGCGGGGGGGCGCTTCCCCGATCCGCTCTGCGGCAGCCAGGAACTGGGCGGCGGGCTCAGGGCGGGCATTCCCGTGACCGGTATGGGGCCTGGCCGTTGCGGTCTGTTGCTCAGCTTCGGGCGCAACATCGTTGCCGAAACAGGGCGCCTGGTCGGCCTGGCAACTGTCGACCACCGGTTCAGCGACAATCTCAATGCCGAAGTGGAGATGGGATTTGCGCAGAGCCGCATCGCGCGGCATTCCGGATACGGCTTTCCCATCAGCGGCCCGCGGCCGGTTGTACCGGCCTCGAACCCCGGCATCATCGCCGAAAACGCGCGTTCCGGACTGCCGATCATGGACTACGCGCTCTGGTACCGTATGGGCAGCCCCATCCAGGAAGCGGTCAGGAATACCTCAACACAGGACACCTACCGCATCACGGGTTCGTTGAACGGAGACATCAATGACGACTGGCAGTGGTCCACCATCGCGACCTGGTCCGAGAACGACACGGTGGTCGTCACGGGCGATACGCTAGCCGACCGCCTGGCACTCGCACTGAACTGCGAGGGACTCGCTACCCGCGATGCGTGCTGGAACCCCCTGGGCAACGCTCACCTGGCATCGCCGGGCGATCCGCACTACAACAACCCGGAGCTCTTCAGCTGGATCTTTGCGGAGCGGATCAACAGCGGCAGCGCCGAACTGACCACGCTGGACGTGGTCCTGACCGGCAGCCTGGGCGAGCTCGCGGGTGGGCCCACGGGAGTCGCATTCGGCGCCCAGGTCAGGAACCAGAGCTTCAATATCGACTGGGACACCCTCAGCAACGACGGAGCATTCAGCTTCTTCAGTACCCCGCTTCTGGACTATGAGGGCGACCGGGACGCAGACGCCCTTTTCGGTGAAGTCGTACTGTTTCCCGCCGAGGACCTGGAAGTTCAGCTCGCCGCCCGGTTCGAGGACTACGGCGAGGTCAGCTCCACCGACCCCAAGATCGGCCTGCTATGGACGCCGTCGGAAAATCTCTTCTTCCGGGCGACGGCGGGTACCTCCTTCAGGGTTCCGGGTGAGTTGCAGATATTCGGCGCCACCCTGGGCCGCGGCGCCCAGGCACAGTTGGGCGGCGAGTTGATCGATGCCCGCGCCATCACCGTGGGCGATCCCAACCTGCAGCCGGAACAGGCCGATAACCTGACGCTGGGCTTTACCTGGGACATCACCGACAACTTCACCATGGATATCAACTACTGGAGCATCGATTTCCAGAACCTGGTGGTGGCCGAGGACGCTACCGTGCTCTATAACCAGGATATTGCCGACGGCACCTTCAACGATCCGCGCATCGTGCTGGACCCGAACGCCGGCACTCCCGCCTGTCCGGCTCCGTGCACCACGGTCAGCGAACTGGTTGCCCAGGACATCGTCCGCTTCGAACTCAGCTACATCAACCAGGACTACCTGGACACGGACGGGGTCGACTTCAACTTCAACTGGAATCTCGAGTCCGGCGGCAACGAATTCGGCGTCGGGCTACAGGGCACTTACACGTTGACCTATGACCTCACGTCCGAGGACAGGGTGTTCGACGGCGTTGGAGCCCACAACAGCTCGAATCTGGGGGCGCCGACACCCGAGTGGATGGGTATTGCCATGTTCGACTGGCGACGCGGCGACCATTACGCCCGAGCGACACTGCGGCACATTCCCTCGCTATTCGAGGATGCGCCCGCCGCTCAGGGCATTACCGAAGAGTTCGGCTATACCACTCTGGACCTGCTCTACAACTACATCCTGCCGGGCGGCTCCGGAACGGCAACATTCGGCATCATCAACGTGGCCGACGAAGAGATTCCGCGCAAGGGCCAGACATTCCTCACCGCCAACACGCTGGTACACGATCCCCGCGGTCGAATGTTCCGGGTGGGGGTCAACTGGGGCCTTTAGGACCGGTGAGGCGGAGTTTCCTGCAGGCCGGCGCCGGGCGCGAATCCGCCCGGCGCTGGCCACCTGACCCGATCGTTACCTCAGGATCGTCGTCTGTACTTCGCCGCTGGCAGCACGCACGCGCAACGCTCCCTCCCGCGCCGTTCGCCCGGAGTTCACGAGAAGCATCTCCGTGGATGCCCCTTCCCCGTTGGCATAGAAAGGAAAAATGACCTTGTCCGCAAGTGTATCGGGCGAGGGCTGCAACGGGATGTCCGTGACGATGGTGTCGCCGACCACGTTGACGAGTTTCCGCTGCAGCGCGGTGGCCACCTGAACGTCGGCGAAGACGCGCAGTGTTCCCCGCAGCGGGGTCTCGCCGAAGGCGTCTTCCAGCGACAACTGCACGCGCCGGCCCAGCGGCACGATGCGCTCCAGTTTGGCCGTGGAGTTGCCATCGAGATCGAACAGCTCCAGGTAGACGGTCGCAGGTACCCTGCCCTCGTTTACCAGGCTCAAGTCGACGTCGATATCCCCGTGCCGAAGAATGCCCGGGAACGTGTCCACCGGCGCCCAGAACAGCGTGCCTTCCTGGTGCGACGGCACCACGTGGACACTGCTGAGGCGTTGCTCCCGGTTCTCTGACATCGCCACCGCAAACGCCGACGGCGCATCACCCCGGGTAGCCCGGACGATTCCGAATCCGGTCGCCAGGGGCCGGGTGTCGCCGCCGGTTTCGCTGACGAAGGCCCCGGCCGGCGGGACGCTGTAGGGGATCGACTGACCGTCAATTTCCAGCGTGCCCTCGACCGCTTCATCGGAATCATTCAAGAGCACGTACGCGATGCGTTGCCCTGCACCTGTCGTCACCGCTGGCAGGACGCGGCGCTCGGACAGCAACGTATTGTCCTCGGCCCGCGGGGCCGGTACCAGCAACGTGCCCCCGTCACCGTTGTCCACCAGCAGGATTCCACCCACGGCAACCGGTTCGTCAGACATCACCCGCAGCGCGCCCTGCTCTGCATCCAGACCCGGAAACAGCTCTGCCACGCGGGCTTCGAGCTTCGCCATCGGTTCGATGGCCCTGCGTTCGGAATGAGACTGCCCGGTCGTGGTGAGCGCCTGGAACTCGACTTCCACAGCCGATGCGTTGCCGTTGACAATGGCAATCGCCAACCGTCGCCCCGGCCGGTTGTCGAAATATAGCAGTGCCGACTCGCCCGGCTCAGGCGCCGCCAGGTTAGCCTCGGCCTCCAGCACGCGGCTCTGACGCTCGCTGTCCGGGTCCATGACCGCCCGGGTGAACAGGTGGGAGCTGATCCCGGTAACGGCAGCCGGCTCGGAGAGTTCCACCTCGGAGTAGCCTGTGGTCAGGGATTCCGCTCCCGTGGACAACTGCGCGTCCAGTGACTCGTATGACAGCCGCGACCGCGCCGGCAAATCCACCCGGTAGTCCTCCCGGGGCATGGTGAACACGGTCAACCTCCCGTTCAGGCCTTCGCTCTGAAAGAGCCGCCGGTCCACGGAGTCGAAATGACTGCCGCGGGGATCGTGCAGCCTGTCCTGGAAATTGCGCGGATCACCGGGTCCCATCTCGACCCGGTCGAAGGTCCGCTCGCCGATTACCGCGCTCGCTTCGGGCAGGTTGTCCGTGCGTTCGGGCGGCACGTCATAGACCAGGACCCGGTGGTTGTACTTGTCGGTGACGAAAAGCTGGTGATTGGCGTCGTCGTAGGAGAGCCCGTCGGTCTGCCGGAAGCGGCTCGCCGAGAGCCCCGGCTCGGCGCTGGTGAAGTCGGGCTGGCCGATGACGAAGGAGGCCGGCTGGCCGTTGGTCAGGCGATCCGGGTGAACGTCGAAGGCGAGCACGCGATGCTGCCAGGCCACGCCGACAAACAGGCGCTGATTCTCTTCATCAAGGACGAGGTCACCCGGAAGTTCCCAGCGCGTGGCGGAGATTCCGGGTTCGCTGGACGTGAAGTCGTCCTGACCCAGAACGGCGATTGCCTCCGCTCCGTTTGCGATGCGGTCGGGATGCACATCGAATACCAGCACACGGTGGTTGCCGCCGTCGGTGACGAACAGGCGCTGATTGCGCTCGTCCATGGCCAGTTCCGCGGCGCGTGCTTCGGTGGTATAGATGCCGCGCCCCGCTCTCGATCCGAAGTAGATTCGGTCCCGCGCCGCACGGGGATCGTAGGACTCGAAGTCCGCCTGTCCCAGTACGTACGACGCCTCCATGCCGCTCTCCACCTGTCCGGGCGTCATGTCGAACACCAGCACACGGTCGCTCCAGGTATCGGCGACGAAGAGGCGCTTGTGGGACTCGTCGTACTCCACGGCCAGGGGCAGCTTGACGGTGCTCGCGTTGCGCTCGTCCCGCAACAGGCTGGTGGACCCGTCAGGCTGGCCGAGCACCCAGCGGGCGCCCCGCTCCAGAATCCGGTTCATGCGGTCGAGCTGGAAGATCATGATCCGGTGGCCGTAGTTGTCGCTGACGAAGAGCCGGTGATCCACCGAGTCCAGCGAGATATCGCGGGCCTGGGTCCAGTACCTGGGCGAGGTGCGGTCGTTGGCCGAGCGGGACTCGAAGTCGGGCTCGCCCTCCGGGTTGATGTGCCCGATCTGGTCCAGCAGAGGCTGGGATGTGGGTTGCAGCCGGTCGGGGTGGACATCGAAGATATTGATGCGGTTGCCGGCAGGATAGCCGTCGGGCACGTAGGCGAGCTGCCGCTCCACGTCCACGGTGATGCGGGGCATGGTCAGGCGCGTCTGCGATACCACTGGTTCGGTGGACTCGAAGTCGGGTTGCCCGAGCACGGCGATGGCGTCCGGATTCAGGGCGCCGTTCAGAGTCTCGGGACTTACATCGATGATTACCATCCGGTTGCCGAAGGCTTCGCCAACGAACAGCCGGTCGTATTCGTAGTCCAGGGACATGGGGCCCACGCCGATCTTGCTCAAATCGGAGCGCGGCACGCTGGACATGAAGTCGTCCTGCCCGATCACGGCAAACGCTTCTATGGCGCTGCCCAGGTTATCGGGGCTGACGTCGAAGACCAGTACGCGATGGTTGCCGCCGTCCATGACGAAGAGGTTCTGCTCGTCGGGGTCGTAAGAGAGAGAACTCGGGCGACTGAGACGATCCGGTCCGATTCCTGGCTCCGCCGAAAAGAAGTCCGGCTGGCCGATGACGAACATCGCGTCCATGCCAGTCTCAAGCCGGTCCGGATGGATGTCCCATACCAGCACGCGGTTGCTGAAGAGATCCGAAAAGAACAACAGCTGTCGGTCCTCGGCCACCAGCGCGACCCCGCGACCGTTGATCTTCGCGGGACCAATTCCCGGATCCCAGACATCGAAGTTGGGCTGCCCCAGCACCGCGATGGCTTCCGGCAACTCGTTGCGCTCAAGCTGCGCCAGGGTCTCCGGATCGGCGTCAAACACCATGATCCGGTATCCGGGATGTCCGAGGCTCGAATTGTCAGGGACGAAGAGCCGCTGATGGACTGAATCGTAGGACGCGTTGGAAGGAAAATTGAGGTAGGTGCGGCCCAGCGGCGCAAAGGCGAATCCGCGGCCGATCAGGCTGCGCCCGATCCCGTAGTCGGCATGCCGGCGCTCCGGCAACCCGGCTTCGCTCAGTTGGTAGACGTCGTAGCGGCTGTTGCCGTGATGCCCGATAAAGAGTCGATCGTTGACCTTGTCCAAGGTCACACTGCCGGGTCACCACACTCCGTGAGCCGTTCCTCCGCCGTTGGCGACGCCGCCGATAAATGTCGGATTGCCCGCCAGATCGTCCGCTCCGAGCGTATCGCTGGCCGGCATGCCGCTGGTCTGCGCCTGTAACGCGAACGGTGCCAGCGCAGTCAACGTCGTCAGCGCCAATGCTCTCGCATTCATAAGAATCTCCACCCGTCGGTTGGTTCTGTTGTTTCGGTGAATGACTTCCCGGGCCGCTCGATGGCGCCCGCGGGAACTTCCCTGCTCCGGCTATCGTACAACACTCGCGTAATACGCCCGCAGCGTCTCCGCCACCGAGGCGAAGTGGCCGAATTCCTCCCCGCGGCGAACGATTTCCGCCTCGATTTCGTCCAGTTCCTGCATGATTCGCTGCGCCTGGTCGATCCGGCCCATTCGAAGGTAGGCATCCATCAGCCAGTCCAGCGCATGGTAGTCGCGCATGTGGAGCGGCCGGCCGGTACGCTCCTGCCAGACCACGGACGCCCGGTACGAATCCTCGTTGGAGGCTGCCACCTCCAGCCACATCCCGAGATGCCGGAAGATGTGGCTGGGCATGTGCAGGGCATGGGACGATGCCGGGGCGATCCTCGCGTAGACCCTGGCCTGGCGCAGGCCCATGGCGGCGAAGGTCTGGGTATCGTAAGCGTGGATGAGGTAGTGCAGCGCACCGGGGTGTTCCCGGTTGCGCTCGTAGACTTCCTCCAGCCGCCCGGCCACCGTCACCACATGCAGCGGCTGCTCGCGATCGAATCCGGGGAGCGCCATGAGCGCGAGTGCCGTGAATACGATGACCTCATCGTCGTCCGGATAGCGCAGCGAGAGCTGCTCCATGGCCTGGGCGTAGTCCTGACGGCGGTCCGCCACGCCGTAACCGGGGGCGAAGCGCCGCTGCACGGCTTCCGCGTAGCCCCGCTCCCTGTCGTTCCAGCCAAGCTGGCCTGCGGCATCGAGTTCGTTCATGCGCGCTACGACGCTTTCGCCCAGGCGTTCGTAACCGGCCTGGTCCGGCTCGGTCAGGAACGCGTTGTCGTAGCTCATCGCCTCGCCCCACCAGGCCATGCCGAAGTCCGGATCGAGCGCCCTCGCCTCGAGAAAATAGTCTCGGGCCTGCTCGTACCAGAAGCTGTGCAGTGCCAACACCCCCAGCCGGAATTGCGCTTGCGCCTCGGGGGAGCCCGACGTGGGAAACTCGATCGATCCGAGGAGCATCTCATCGTCAGCCGCCTCCTGGGCCGCGGACATGCCGCAGAAAGCCAGGGCGCAACCCATCATGATTTTTCGCAAGGCCAGCGCGCCATTGTCAGCAAATTGCATCATTTCGCTTCTGTATTCCCGGTTCGTTCAAGCGCGAGATCGAAAATTCCTGGGGACAGCGAATACCGGAACAGGTCCGGCCCAATATACATTGACTTGTGCGGAATGCCGATGATGTCGGCACACCGTCAGGAATGATTCCGAAATCCTTCCACCCACTCGATGGTGTTCTTCAGGGACGCGAACGTAAAGAAGTGGATTCCCCAGATGTTCAGCGACGGATCCGCTTCCACCGCTTCCTCCAGTTCCAGGATGAGTCGCTTCGGGGTCTCGCCGGAAAGCACGTTCTTCGCCAACGCCTGACGTTCCCTTAGCGCTCGCAAAGACGCTCCGACGCCGCAGATCAGCGCGTACCTGATCAGTGTGGCATGTTTCGCGGGACCCGCAACGCCAACTCGCACACGCTCCCCGACACCCTCCGACCGAATCTTCCTCAGAAACGCGATAATCGGCGCGGCTTCGAAACAGACCTGGCTGATGAGAATCAGACTGAGGCCCCCCGCCCTCGCCGCGGCGATCTTGTCGGACCGCGCCCTGTCGAGCACAGCGTCGGGAATTCTCGGATGGCCTTCGGGGTAACAGGCGATGGCGATCTTGTCGATACCGTGCGCCTGAAGCAAGCCGGACTCGATAAGCTGAAGGCCGCACTCATAGTCGCCAGCGGGAACATCCCTGTCGCCGCCGAGGATTAGCGCGCGGTCCACCCCTGCTTCTCTTGCCAGGCGACCGAGCAGATTGTCCAGCGCGTCCCTGTTCGGGATATTGCGCGCCACAATGTGCGGCACCGGGATCAGCCCCAGATCGCGAACCTGCGAACAGACCCTGATCTGGCGGTCGGGCGGATCCCTGGGCAGCGACGCGACGTAGACACGCGCATCCTTCGGCATCAGGTTTGCCGCCAGGTCCAGCGATTTTCGATCGGGCGTCGTGACCTCCGCCGAATAGTCGGGCAGGCGTGTCATGAAGGCCGGTGGGGCCACTGGGAAACTCGATGCCGAACTCGCGCTGGACTGTGGGGGCATAAGTCGTTCTCCCTGGACGAAACCAACTCACCCACGGCGTCCGTACCGAACCGGCTGGTTCGGACACCACCCTAGCCACGACACCGGGCGATGTCAAACCGGCCACACTCACCCGCGTCAGGAAGCCGAACGGGTACATTGCTGCTCGGGAGAACAACAAATTCCCCGAGCAGCAGGGAACCCGACCTCGGGAAAGCAGTTAGAATTTCCCGTCGTGAACGCCCGAACCACAGGTCTACGCGCTTCTGTTTCGAGCGTGGCCCTGATCGCCTGCATCGGGGCGCAGACCGTCCTGCGCGCTCAACCCGCTTTCGACTTCGAAACGTGGGACCAGTATCTGGGCGGCGTGGACTCCTCTCAGTATTCGTCGCTGGATCAGATCGACAGGAGCAACGTTGGACGGCTGGAAGTCGCCTGGACCTACCCAACCGGCGCAAGCGACCATCGCTTCAATCCCATCGTCGTCGACGGCGTCATGTATGTTCTCGCCCACGGCAGCACGCTCGTCGCGCTCGATGCCGCGACGGGCGAAACAATCTGGATGCGGCCGCACGAGGGACCGGTAGGCAGCAGGGGCATCAGTCATTGGCAGAACGAGGACGGCTCGGACCGGCGACTTCTCTACCTGAACAGCGGTTTTCTCACCGCCGTCAATGCCGCCGACGGCAGCACCATCGCCGCATTCGGGGAAGATGGCCGTGTCGACCTCAGGGACGGACTCGATTTGGACCCATCCGGTGTCCGCCCTCTGCAGTCGGACAACCCCGGCCGGGTCTTCGAGGACCTGATCATCATGTCGCTGCCCGCAAGTACCGCGGGATACGATTCGGCGCCGGCGGACATTCACGCCTACAACGTGCTCACCGGCGATATCGAGTGGGTCTTCCACACGGTGCCGCGACCCGGGGAGTTCGGCGCCGAAACGTGGCCGGAAGAGGCACGAGGCAACTACGGCGGCGTACACAACTGGAGCGAGTCCACGGTCGATGCGAATCTCGGGATCGTCTACATCCCCACCGGCACGGCCCGCTACGACTTCTACGGCGGCAACCGGCACGGGGCCAACCTGTACGGAAACAGCCTGCTCGCGCTCGACGCGCGGACCGGCGAGCGCCTCTGGCATTTCCAGACGATTCACCACGATCTCTGGGACTACGATCTCCCCGCCGCACCGAAACTGCTCACCCTGCGCCATGACGGCCGTGTCATCGACGCGGTCGCGTTGCCTACCAAGCAGGGATACCTGTTCGTATTCGACCGGCTGACGGGGGAGCCATTGTGGCCCATCGTGGAGCGCGAAGTGCCGCAGACCGATGTTCCCGGCGAGCAATCGTGGCCGACCCAGCCGTTTCCCACGGCGCCTCCGCCGTTCGCCCGTCTGACCTTCACTGCAGCCGATATCAACCCTCACCTGCCCGACTCCGACCAGGCCGCGTTGCGCGACATCCTGGCTACATTCCGGAATGAAGGCCTGTTCACGCCGCCGAGCCTGGATGGCACCATCATGATGCCCGGGCACAACGGAGGCACGAACTGGGGCGGTTCCGCGGTAGACCCGATCAACGGCCGGATGTACATCGCGTCCAAGGCATTTCCCACGACTGCTCACCTGATGGCGCCCGAAGACTCTTCAACGGACGTGGCGGTGCCCAACGCGGGACCCGGCTTCATCCCCTACAGCGTGCCCATCGACTTCATGGTGCAGAGCAACGGGCTCTCGGCCATTGGCCCGCCCTGGTCGCAGATCACAGCCTATGACCTGAATGCCGGCACAATCCTTTGGCAAACGCCGAACGGCGATGTGGCCCAGCTTCGGGACCGGGGCATCACCGGCACCGGCGCTCACGCACCGAGAAGCGGATTGGTGGTCACGGGCGGCGGGCTGATATTCATGGCGACATCGTCGGACCGGACCCTGCGGGCGCGAGACGTGGACGACGGTTCGATACTGTGGGAATTCAGCCTGCCGGCGGCACCCGAAGGCGTACCCGCAGTGTATGAAGCCGACGGGAGACAGTTCATCGCACTACCCGTAGGCGGCAACGGCATCTTCAACTGGGGCCTGGACCTTCCGGAGGCGGGTCCGGGCCGGTACATGGTCTTTGCCCTGCCCGAGGAATAACCCACAGGTCAATCCGGCGTGAACCAGGCACCAGGACGCCCCGCCGGAATTCTCAATTTCCCGCCAGCGATTCCACCTGCCGCTCGTAGAGCGCGTTGAAGAGAGCAAATTTCTCCGTCGGCAGTGCGAATTCAGGCTTCGACTCCTCTGCCAGGACCATCGCAGGGCTGCTCATGAGGTTCGCGAAGGGCGGCCATTCCGGCAATCCTTCGCCGTTCGGATCACCGTAGCGGGCGAAATTGACCCAGTAGGACGACATCAGCTCAGCCAGGGCCCGGTCGCTCCCGGATGCCGCCGCGAGTTCGGGTGAGCTGTTGTCCGGATACAGGGGCAACTGACCGAGGTTGTTGAAGACATAGGGGATTTCTGCGGCGTGAGCCGCGCCGCGCGAGGGTATCCCAGGGTCTACGGGCGGCGTGTAGGCGAATACGTATGCGTACGCCCGATTCCCCCTGTCGGCCTGCCGCTCGCCCAGAAGGCGCATCTGCCAGGTCAGTTCGTCGCTGAACAGGCCGGGAAAAGAGTCCGCCACCTGCTCAGGGGGATACAGCGCAAGGACCTGATCGGCCAGATCGCCCCAGCGGGCTCGTATCCGGTTCTCCCACTCCTCGGGGGACGGGCCTCCTGCAAGGAAAGAGCCTTCGTCCCCGGTGGAGCCCACCAGCACGTCGACATCGTTCTGCCTGCCTTCCTCGAAAACGACGGTCAGATCTTCGGGAATGACCCAGCCGTCGACGATGATGCCGGCGCCGCTCAGCGACGCGATCTCGTCGGCCGGCAAGGCTCTGAGCTCGGCAAGCGATGTCGCGCCGAGTTCCTCCGCCGCCTCGAGTCCCTGCTGCTCCGTCTGCGCGCGCGTGCGCATCGGCGTCATGGTCAGGCCCATCCATCCGGCGCTCTGGGCGATGCCGCGATGGAACAGCCCGTCCGCCTCGGGCGATGCCGCAAGGACAGCCACCATCATCGCGCCGGCGGACTGGCCGAACAGCGTAACGTTGCCCGGGTCGCCGCCGAACGCGGCGATGTTGGCCTGCACCCAGCGCAGCACGGCCACCACGTCCATGAGGCCGTAATTGCCTGCGGCGCCGTACTCCGACTCCGCCGCGAGGTCCGGATGAACGTAGAAGCCGAACGGCCCGAGCCGGTAGTTGAGCGTCACCACCACCGCCCCCTTTTCGGCCAGCCGGTTGCCATCGTACAGCGCCACCGAACCCCCGCCCTCGGTGAACGCGCCGCCAAAAGCGTAGACCATGACCGGGCGCCGCTCGGCGGCCGACTCCGCGCCAGTCCACACATTCAGATAAAGGCAGTCCTCGTCAAGCGGAGGCGAATCCTCGAGCACCGCGATGTTGAGGCGGCCGACGCCCGGCGGCTGTATGCACACATTGCCGAATTCATTGGCCTCGCGCACCCCGTCCCACGGCGCCGGTGGCTGCGGCGACCGCCAGCGCAGATCGCCGACCGGAGGCGCCGCGAAGGAAATCCCCCTGAAGACGCGAATGCCGGCGGTCGAGGTCGGTCCACCTGAAATCAGTCCCGCATCGAGTTGGACGGGGTCCGCGATCTGTGGAGAAGCAGGCGGCGCGAGGCCAAAGCCCAAGGCGGCGACAATCGCAATCGAGCGGGCACCCGCTCGCCGGTGCGCGCAGACGCCGCACCGAGCGACTCCGATCATTCTTCCGAATTGGACTGCGCGGCGGCCTGTGCGCGCTCGTACCGGGACGTGGTGATGTAGTCGCGAATCGTGTAATTGTCCTCGTGGCAAGCGTACTCGTAGAATTCGTAACCCTGATCGCGCTGCCACGGGTAGGTGATCGTCCAGGGCGCGGTCATGATTTCCGGATCCTCGATGGTCATCTCGAACCGGATGGTGTCGTCATCGAGGAGCGTGAAGCGCTCGACGATGCGGAGGGACTCGCTGGTGGCGATGCTGTGCCACGGCGTGCCTACGGTTGCGACATTGGTCATTCCGGCGATGCCGTTGAAGTTGGAGGATTCCACCACCAGCGTGTTGCCCTCCCAGTGACCGCGGGACTCGCCCATCCAGTGGCGAATCGCAGGGTCCAGTTGCGGGCGGCCATCCACCGGGATGATGCGCGTATCGTGGACCATCTCCAGGCGAATCACGACATAGCCCGGCGCCTGCATGATCTCGATGCCGTTGTTGTAACGGAACGGCAGCATCGACGGGGGCATGCCGCGGGTGATGCAGCGATCCCAGACGTCGAAATCTTCGGGTGTGTCCCAGGTCTCCCTGAACCAACTGCTCCCCAACGTCTCCGACTTGGCCGCGCCGAATTCCGTCAATTCCGGGAGCTGTCCATCGGGCGGATCGATGATCAGGGAAGTCTGGCGCTGAGCCTGCCACGGTTCCGCCCAGTGCCCCATGCCGATCCGGTCTTCGGAATCCTCCTGGTCGTAGCGGGCCTGCGTGGTGAGCATTGTCTCCTCGCGCTCGGCAAACTCCTCATCGGTGACGAACAACCGATCGCCCATCTCCTCGGGACGAACCAGCGGAGTGCCGATCATGTGATCGACCGGCCAGATCCCGCGGAGGTCAGGGTCGCCCCAGGGCGTCATGGGATGGACCCAGTCGGCATCGTTTTCGGCAGTTTCGTCCTGTGCAACGGATTCGAAACACGTCGCGGCGGCCAACATTCCCGCGAGGACACCGAGTGCTTTGGACGCGGGTATTGGACGGTTCATGGCACGTTCCAATGGCATTGACTTCTCTGCCGAACTGGTAGGTTTGGCCAAATTTAGCACATGCGCGCCGCTCTCGGAAAGCAGAGTTGCAAGACCCGTCGCCAAGGCACTGGCGAACTAATCGGTTTGGCTACGAAGCCGATCATCTGTATCATCGTTGAATGGCAGGTTCCCGGATTCTGGCTATAGCAATGCTCAAGGCGCTCGAGTCCGTTTCGGTCAAGGCGGCGGCACTTCGCACCGCGTTCTCGCGCCAGACCGCCGGGGTCCCGCGCCTGCCCACCGCGCTCCCGTTTCCGGTCCGCGGGTTCCAGCGCCTTGCCGCCGGGCTCCTGTGCCTGTCCGCGGCGGCCCTTTCCCTGCCCGCGGCGGCCCAGACCGATTCCGCCGGTGACGCCGCCCCGCCTGCCACCGGCATGAGCGATCCCATGCAGACCGTGCAAGCAAGGGCCATCGAGGGCCACAACGCAAGCATGCCGCCGGGGGATTGGCGCACGATCAACCGGGATCTTGCGGCCACGCGCTATTCGCCGCTGGAGGATATCAACCGCAGCAACGTCGCCCTGCTTTCCGAGGCGTGGGCGTACCCTCTGGCCACCGGTTCGACCGCCGTGCCCCTTGTCATAGGCGGCGTCATGTACGTGCCCAGCGGCGGACAGGTAGTCGCGCTCGACGGGGGCACAGGCGGAGAAATCTGGACCTATTCCCTCCCGGACGACACGCCCGACTTCCGCGGCCTTCCGGCAGCCGTGTCCAACCGCGGCGTAGCCTGGTGGCCCGGCGACGGCGAAACGCCGGCACGAATCCTGTTCATGAACCGAAGCCAGTTGATCGCTGTGGATGCCGCCACCGGAGTACCGGTGGACGATTTCGGCGATGGTGGATACGTGGACGTGGGCGTGCCCTACGGCGGCACACCCACCGTCTGGCAGGACGTCGCCATCATCGGCGCCGCTGTTCTGGAACTGCCACAGGGCCCGCCCGGCAACCCGCGCGCCTTCGACGTGCGCACCGGCCGCAAGCTCTGGGAGTTCCGGACCGTGCCGCGCGCCGGCGAACCGTGGAACGAGACCTGGGGCGACGGCTGGGAGGACCGTTCCGGCACGAACATGTGGGCCTTTTCCGCTCCTGTCGACGCCGAGCGCGGCATCGCCTACCTGCCGATCTCGGGTCCCGCACCCAACTACTACGGCGGCGGCCGTCCGGGTGCCAACGTGTACGCCAACTCCATCGTCGCCGCGGACGCTCAAACCGGACAGTACCGCTGGCATTTCCAGACCGTTCACCACGATCTCTGGGACTCCGACATGCCCACGTCGGGCGGCCTTGTGGACTTGCAACGTCCCGGCGGGGAGCGGGTGCCCACGATCATTCACGTCGGCAAGCCGAGCTACGTCTTCGTCCTCGACCGGGTCACGGGCGAGCCGGTATTCGACGTGGAGGAGCGGCCTGTTCCGCAGGGCGACGTCCCCGGCGAGTGGTACTCGCCAACGCAGCCGTTCCCGGTCAGACCGGGTCCACTGAGCCGGGTTTCGTTCGCCAGGGAAGATATGGTCACCGCCGATGACACCGGCGCCGCGCATGTGGAAGCCTGCAACGCCCTGTGGGACAGTAGCGGCGGGTTCTACAATGCCGGTCCCTTTACTCCGTTCATGTACAAGGCGCCGGACGACCCGCCGAAGTCGACGATACAGTTTCCAGGCGGCATCGGCGGCGTCAATTGGGGCGGGATAGCGGTGGACCCCACGACCAACCACTTTTTCGTCAACGCTCACGACACATCGCTGGTGGGATGGGTGCAGGACAAGGATCCGGACGTGACCTACAGCTTCGAGGCGGTCGGCTCCACGCAGCCCTACGATCGCGCCAGCGTGGATGGCGTCGGCCCGTTCTTCAGTTTCAGCGCGTCGGTGGCCGGGATCGGCGAGGACGGTCGGGAGTTGCCCGGCGCCAACCTGCCGTGCCAGAAACCGCCCTGGGCGAAGCTCGTTGCCGTGGACGCCGATACCGCCGAGATCGTCTGGGAGTCGGTGCTGGGAATCGTCGAGGAACTGCCGCAGGGCAAACAGCTCGTGGGCAACGCGGGCAGCGCCGGCCCGACGGTGACCGCCGGCGGGCTGGTCTTCGTTGGCGCCACCAACGACCGCCGGTTCCGTGCCTTTGACGCGGAGACCGGAGAAGAGCTTTGGATGGCGCTGCTGGAAGCCAACGCCAACGCGAACCCGATGAGTTACGCGGCGCGCGACGGCAAACAGCACGTGGCGATCATCGCCGGCGACACGGTCATGGCGTATGCGTTGCCCTGAGCATCGCGTGCGATCGGTGGAAAAGCGCCGACTCCGTTCGCAGCCGCTGGAGCGCGTGGGCGTCGCGCGCGCGGCTGGAATGGCCTGGCAAAGCGGATGATGAAGTTTTAAACATTGCGTGAAAATCTTGTTGAGGAGGTCCATTCAAGTGCTTGAGCAGAGGACATACGCATGCGTATGGCTTTCGGCAACCCTGATGGTTGCGATGGCGGCCCACGCGCAGGAACCGCGCCCGGAGCGAATCGCCGGCGAGCCAAATTTCAACGGGGTCTGGCAGGCGATGGGCACTGCCCACTGGAACATCGAGGCGCATTCGGCGGAGCCGCTGGCCGATTTCTGGCAACTCGGCGCGTTGGGCGCCATACCGGCGGGCCAGAGCGTTGTCGTGGGAGGCACGATCCCGTACCTGCCCGAAGCGCTTGCGAAACGCGCCGAAAACCGCGCCGGGTGGCCCCGGTCGGACCCGGAGACGAACTGCTACCTGCCGGGCATTCCGCGCGCCAACTACATGCCCTACCCGTTCCAGATCGTGCAGGGCGGCGGCAGCAGCATCCTGTTCGTCTACGAATACGCCAGCGCGAATCGCATGATTCACATGTCGGATCACATGGAACCGCCCGTGGACACCTGGATGGGCCGCTCCAACGGCCATTGGGACGGAGATACCCTCGTGGCGGTCACCACCGGTTTCAACGGCAAGACCTGGTTCGACCGCGCCGGCAATCATCACAGCCCGGCCATGCGGGTGACCGAGCGGTTCACGCTGGCGGGCGGAAATCACATCCAGTACGAAGTCACCATCGAAGACCCCAACACCTTCTCGCAGCCATGGCAGATCGCCATGCCCCTGTATCGGCGCATCGAGCCCCATGCACAGATTCTCGAATACAAGTGCGTGCCGTTCGTCGAGGAAATGTTCTACAAGGATCTGGAGCTTCCGGAATCGGAGTAGCCGATGCGAAGTCCAAACGCCACTTGGGAACCATTGAGTAACCGTGTCCGACGAAGTCCATCTCCATATAAAACAACGACTTGTTAATCATGGAACGACGACGAGACCAATTGTTCAGGGAATCCCCAGGCCATTTATGCAGGAGATCGGCAAAATGCGAATTCAATTAATCAACGCCCTGTTCGGCACAGCCTGCCTGATGGTGGCCGGAGCGGCGCCGGCGCTGGCCCACCATTCCTTCGCGGCCGAGTTCGACGCCAATGCCCCGGTCCATCTGGATGGCGTGGTGGTGATGTTCGAGTGGGTCAATCCACATTCATGGCTGCACATCGACGTCACCACGGAAGACGGCACGGTGACGCGATGGCGGGTCGAGGGCGGCGCGCCGAGCACGCTGCTGCGCCGCGGCTGGAATCGAAACTCTCTGCCGGCCGGCACCCGGATCACGGTGGACGGCTTCCAGGCGAAGGACGGCTCTCCCCGCGCCAACGCGCGCGACATCGTCTTCCCGGACGGCAGGCGGTTGTTCCTGGGCTCGACCCGGACCGGCGCGCCCTACGACGACCCGGAACAAGAGTAACCTGCTCTCGTTTGACAGAAAACCGGCCGGTATGGCGCTGGCGATGGCTCCAGTGCGAGTCGGCAAATCGCGCGGGTCGAACCTACTCAACCCCCGAATCGCGGCTCGGGCAACCCGCGAATCCCGAGCCCGGTGATCCTGAACAGCGATCCCGCGCCGAATTGTGGCCTGACGTCCGTGCGGAACCGGTCGTGTACGGCCGGATGCTTCACCCTTGCCATGGATGTCACGTAGATCTCGTCCAGCTTTTCGCCGCCGAACATGACCGAGGTGATATTCCTCACCGGCATCCCGATTTTGCGTTCGACGTGGCCTTCCGGATCGTAGCGAACCAGGTCGCCGGAAATCAGTTCCGCGTTCCACAAGCAGCCCTCCGCGTCCACCGTGGATCCGTCCGGGACGCCCGCCCCACCCCTGGTGTCCGCAAACACGCGCCGATTGGACAGCGTCCCGGTGTCGATATCGTAGTCATAGGCCCAGAACTCGTCGACGAAGGTATCCGCCACGTAAAAGGTCCTGTCGTCGGGACTCCAGCAAGGCCCGTTGGTGCAGATGATGCCCTCCTCGACGCGGGTGACGGAGAGGTCCGGGTCCAGCCGCCACAACCCGCAGATCGGCAATTCCTCCCTGTCGTCCATGCCCCCGGCGATGAACCGGCCGCGGCGGTCCACCTTGCCGTCGTTGAGGCGAGAGCGGGGTTGGTCGGCCTCAATGGGTTCTATGAGCTCCAGCCCGCTGGTTGCCGGGTCGAAGAAGTAGAAGCCCCGGTCGAGCGCCAGCACCAGCTTGCCATTTTCCCGCACGGCCAGGGCACCGACATCGTGGTCCAGGGACCAATTGTCCACCCGGCCGGTTCCCGGCTCCATGCGCCAGACGGATGGATTGCCGACGCGCCTGCCGGTGCCGTCCAGCCACCAGAGGACGCCGGTCGCCGGGTCCCATACCGGCCCTTCGCCAAGATGATTGGCGCACGCCAGGACGCATTCGATCCGCAGTGCCATACGCTCTCCTGCTACCCCGTGTCGCCGCGGTTGCTTGCCGTGTAGCCTCTAAACGCGGGCACGACAGCCCCGATTCGCTTAATTTTCACTAAACTCATAATATCCACTTCCCCCGGCAGAGTTGTAATCGGGCGCAGATGAAAAGCAAGATCGCGAACGTACTGTTGCTGCTGTTGGCGGCGCTTCCCGGCCACGCGCAGGACGCGGACCGCCCCGACGTCCTATTCATCGCCATCGACGACCTGAATGACTGGATCGGCGTGCTCGGGGGGCATCCCCAGGCCAGGACCCCGAACATCGACGCGCTCGCCGCCCGCGGCATGTTGTTCGCCAACGCGCACGCGCCCGCCGCGATCTGCAATCCGTCGCGAACCGCGTTGATGCTGGGCCTTCGTCCGTCCACCACGGGTGTTTACGAAAACGATCCCAATTGGCTCGACCACGAACATCTGGCGGACCTGCCCACGATCCCCCGGTACTTTCGAAATAACGGCTATCGAACCTTCGGCGCGGGCAAGATTTTTCACGCCCATACGTATTACGCGGGTGCATTCACGGGCTACCAGGACGCCCGCGCCTGGGACGACTACTATCCGTCGTTCGAACGGCAACTGCCGGACGAGGTTACCCCCCCCGACCGGCCCGCCAACGGAAACCCCATCAGCATCGGTTTCGACTGGTCCCATGTGGTGACGGACGATCGGGCCATGGGCGACGGGCAGGTGGCGGCCTGGATATCGGAACGCCTGCTCGAGTCCACCGACCGGCCGCGGTTCGTGGCCGCGGGCATCTATCGCCCGCACCCGCCCTGGTACGTGCCGCAGGCTTATTTCGACGCGCACCCCCTCGCGGACATTGTCCTGCCCACCGTTCTGGAAAACGACCTGGACGACGTCTCGGAAATCACCCGCACGTTCGTACAGGGATCGTTCATGCCTCCCCTCGAAGTTCACGAGTGGGTGGTCGCAGCGGACATGTGGGCCGAGGGCGTGCAGGCCTACCTGGCCAGTGTCACCTTCGCCGACGCCATGGTCGGACATATTCTCGACGCCCTGGACCGGAGCGGCCGCGCCGGCAACACCATCATCGTGCTGTGGTCCGATCACGGCTGGCACCTGGGCGAGAAGCAGCGATGGCGCAAGCAGACGCTGTGGGAGGAATCGACGCGGGTGCCACTCATCTTCGTCGTGCCCGGCATGACCGCTCCCGGCAGCCGCAGCGGACGTACCGTTTCGTTGCTGGACCTCTTTCCCACGCTGGCGGAACTCACGGGCATCGACACCCCTGAGCACCTCGAGGGAACCAGCCTCGTGCCTCTGCTCGAGGAACCCGACGCGGAGTGGAATCGCCCGGCAATTTCCACGCACCACTTCGGCAACCACGCGGTGCGCAGCGAACGCTTTCGCTACATTCGCTACAACGACGGCACCGAGGAACTGTACGACCACGACGCCGACCCCAACGAATGGCACAACATCGCCGACGATCCGGACTACGCCGAGGTCAAGGCGGAGTTGGCGACATGGCTGCCAACCGAAGATACGCCGGACCTGCGGTACGTGGACGAGCCATGACGCGGTCTCCGGCCCCCGAAGGAGTTCCCCCCTTGGCACCTGCACCGGTAAGGCCGTTTACGCTTCCGCGCCACTCGCCGATGCACCATGGCCCGGCGGGCGCCGCCGTCAAACGCCCAGTCGTATGAATGCCAACCCAAGGACGGAGAAGAAAATGCGATCCATAGCCGCGTTGCTATCAATGTTTCTGGCCATCGCGCCCACTGCGGCGCCGGGACACCACAGCGTCGCCGCCATTTACGACACCACCACAGTGGTGGAAGCCGAGGGTCGGATCACGGACCTGTCGTGGCGCAATCCCCACGTGGAGTTTCAGCTCGAGGGCGCCGACGCGAACGGATCGGCCCGGGTCTGGAACGTGGCGATGACGTCGCTTACGAATCTGAGGCGCGACGGCATTTCCGGCCAGATCTTCAACGTCGGCGACCAGGTTCGCGTGGCCGGCAACCCGGGCCGCAGGGATTCGAGCATGATTTACCTGGAAAACGTGCTGCTGGCCAGCGGCGAGGAAGTGATCCTGGAGCCGCGGGGCGAGCCACGATGGGCCAATGAATACCTGGGGCGCGCCGGCCCCACCGGCCCCGGCGATCCTTCGGCGCCGGAACTCGGCATCTTCCGGGTATGGAGCACACCGCGCGACCAGAGCCTGCTGCTGCCCGAAGACGTGAATCCGAACTTCGACTTCGACCTGTATCCGTTGACGCCGGCGGCGCGCGCGTCGGTCGACGCTTTCGATCCGGTGGAGGACAACCCCATCCTCAACTGCGTCTCCAAGGGCATGCCGACCATCATGGAGCAACCCTACCCGATGCAGTTCCTGAGCCAGGGCGACGACATCATCCTGCACCTGGAGGAGTACGACACGCTGCGCATGATCCACATGGATCCGAACGTAACGGATGAAGGCGAACGCACTTCCAAGCTCGGATTCTCCACGGGCAGGTGGGAAGACAACACGCTGGTGGTGCGTACCACCCGATCCGATTGGCCCTGGTTCGACGTGGTCGGCATCCCCCAGAGCCAGGATTCGGAGATGGTCGAGCACTTCACCCTGAGCGAGGACGGCAGCCGACTGGACTATTCATTGACCGTCACCGATCCCGCCAACTTCACCGAACCGGTCACGGTGTCCAAATTCTGGGTCTGGTACCCGGAATTGACCGTGGAACCCTTTCAATGCCGGGTCTGACGGCACAAAGTCACGACTCAAATACAGATGACTGCCGCGCAATATAACAAAGGAGACTGAAGTGAAACTCGACAGACGAATCGCAACGCTGGCGTTCCTGCTGCCGCTGGCGGCGAACGCCGGCATCGTCGGCGCGGACGTGGCCATCCATGAAGACGTGCTGGGCGGAAAGTCCTGGGGACTGGCCGGCCCTTACGAGAAGCTAATCGGCACGCTGTATTTCGAGGTCGACCCGGACAACCCGGCCAATCAGCGTATCGTCGACATCGAGCACGCGCCCGTCAACGCGGACGGCAACGTGGAGTTTTCGTCCAATTTCGTTCTCCTCAAGCCGAAGCAGGCCGAAAGGGGCAACGGCACGGTGATCGTCGGCGTGGCGAATCGCGGCACGCGGCGCATGCTGACCTTCTTCAATCACGGCAGCGACGAGCACGAGGAGTGGGACGCGGTCAATCCCGCCACGGCCGAGAACTTCGGCGACGGATTTCTCATGCAACAGGGCTACACGCTGCTCTGGGTGGGCTGGCAGTTCGATGTACCGCTGAGCCGGCCGTACGGATCGCGGGTTTTCGTGCCGCGCGTGGAACCGAATGAACCCATCGAAGGCCTGGTACGCAGCGACTTCGTGGTCCGCGAACCGGTCTTCGACCGCACACTGGCGGACCGCAACCACGTGCCCTACCCGGTCTCCGACCCCGACGCGCCCGAGAGCGTGATGACGGTGCGGGACACGGTGGAGGGCGAACGGCAGACCATTCCCCGTGACCAGTGGGACTTTGCCCGCCTGGAGAACGGCGAGGTCGTCCCGGACATGACCCGCGTCTATCTGTCCACCGGGTTCGAGCCGCACAGAATCTACGAGGTGGTGTACAGGGCGCAGAACCCGGAAGTCATCGGCCTGGGGCTGGCGGCGCTGCGCGACGCGGCATCGCTGGTCAAGTACGGCTCATCGGAGGAATTGAACATCCCCGAGGGCGCCATCGACCATGCCATCGGCTACGGTATGTCCCAGCCGGGGCGCACGCTGCGCACGCTCGTCTACATGGGGTTCAATGAGGACGAGCAGAGCCGCAAGGCTTTTGACGGGATCATCGCGCAGATCGGCGGTGCGGCACGAGGGAGTTTCAACCTGCGTTTCGGCCAGGCTTCCCGGGACGCGCATCCGTTCCTGAACTTCTTCTATCCCACGGACATCTTTCCGTATGCCGACGTGGAACTGACCGACCCGCTGACGGGCGAGAGCGGCGGCATGCTTTCCCATGTCCCTGAGGAGTTCATGCCCAAGGTTTACAACGTCAATACATCCTACGAGTATTGGGGCCGGGTGGCATCGCTGCTGACCACCACGCTCGACGGCAAGGAAGACGCGCCGATGATGGAGGAGCACGCCCGTGTCTATCACTTTGCTGGCTCCCAGCACCTGCCATCGGAATTTCCGTCGCAGCAGACCAATGGCCAGAACGTCAACAACCCGAACGATTTCTCCTGGTTCATGCGCGCGCTGCTGGTGAGGATGCAGGAATGGATCGTCGACGGGACGCCGCCGCCGCCCAACAGTTTTCCGCTGATTGCGGACGGTACTCTGGTCGAGCCCCTGGAAGTCGATTTCCCCGACCTGCCGGGTATCAATTTCCCCACCAAAACGCACAAGGCGTACCGGGTGGACTACGGTCCGCAATTTGCCTCCGACGGCATCATCAGCAAGGAACCGCCCGAGGTAGGGCCTGCGTTTCCGATCCTCGTGCCACAGGTGGATGCCGACGGCAACGAGTTGGGGGGACTGCGAACACCGGGGCTGCTGGTACCGCTGGCCACCTACACGGGCTGGAATCTGTACAACGCCGAGTACGGGCCGACGGATACCGTCTCGCACATGTCGGGGTCGTTCCTGCCTTTCCACAGAACGCAGGCTGAGAGGGAAGCTGCCGGCGATCCGCGGTTGTCGATTGAAGAGCGCTATGCAAACAGGGACCACTACCTCGGGCTGGTGGCTGCCGAGGCGCTGAAGCTCATCGATCAGGGTTATCTGCTGGACCAGGACCTGCCCGAGATTCTCGCTCAGGCCGGCGTGATCTGGGACGCCGTCGCGGAGTAATTCGTGGCTGTGGGCAACCCCCGCCTCGCGGGACTATCCGTCGGGGGTGCAGGAGTAGGGTTCCGGGGTCTCGCCCAGGGCTAGCCAGAAGCGGTCGATGGTGGCGGGCTCGGTGAAGGTATCTGGATCGGTGAATACGGCGGAGTAGTCCAGTCGGGACTGATCCTCGCTGAGGGTGATGCGTTCGGTCACCTCGACCGAGTCTCCGAGGCCGAAGCCGAAGAAGAAGTAGTTCCAGGCAATGTCGGCGGTTTCCACGACGAGCGTATCGCCCTCCCAGCGTCCGACGGAGTAACCCACGGTGCTTGGCGGGCGGGCGTCGGGAAGCTCGTTGTCGATGTAGATGGTTCTCTCCACGTCGTACTCGTGCGCGTGGATTCTGATGTTCGAGCCGTCTTCGATGAAGGTGATCGGATGCGGCGTGATCATCACGGCGGGCATCCCCTTGGCCATGCACTGCATGTCCGGATCACTCAGCGGGTCCCACTCGGCGCGCCGGGCCAGTGCCGCTTCATTCCACGGCAGGTGAATGCTGATGGCGCCTTCCAGTGCGGTCGTTCCCGCGCTTCGGTGCGGCTGACTCCAGACGCGGAACAGGCCCAGGTTTTCGGCCGCGGCATCCACGACATCCTCTTCCGAGGCAGCCCAGTGGGCCTGTCCGCCGGCTTCCGCCGATTCGTTGAACCAGGGTTCGGCGCCGCCGTTGAGGATGACCTCCCGGCCGTCCGGAAGAAGCACATTGTTGGCGAGAAGGATGTTGTCCCGGCGGGTTGATACCTGTCCGGCGATCGTGACCTGCTGACCGGGCTCGAAAGCGTCTCCCGATACGCCTCCCCGCGTGAGCGTGTACAGGGAACCGAATGCCTGTATCTCCCAGGTTTCGTCGGCGCCGTCTTCGCCCGTCACGGTCATGTCGAATGTCGGATGAGGGTTCGTCCAGTTGACGCTTTCCAGTACTCCTTCCATCACCTCGACGTCAAGCGCGAACTCCTGTCGCGAATGGTGCGCCTGTGCCGCGAAAGGCACGAGACTGGCAGTAACCGCAATGATCAATGTGCGCGTCGGGAATGCGTTCTCGATTTTCATTGTTTTCTCCTGTGCGTGGCGTCGGGGCGCTGGCCCCGACGGAAATTACTCCTTTCTCGCGTCAGGGGGCCTGCGGCGCAGGCTGCTGGGGACCCGTTTGCCCCAGTTGCAACCTGGAACCGTCCGGAAACAACCGGTAGCGGATTTTCGTACCGGTCTCATCCAGGAAAGTCAGTGAGGCCTGGAACAGACCTTGCGGAAGAGATCCTTCAGGTACGGTCGCTTCCAGAATGTAGAGGCGCGAGTTGTGGAGGTAGATGCTCGCATACGTTCGAGAGTCATCCAGGTTGGTGATCTGCAACTGGTGCCCCTCGACGAGGTCGATATGGTGCCAGGCGTCGAAGGTGACGTCCCCGCCCCTGAGCCTGAAGTTGCGGGCCGCGTAGGCGACCGACGCACGCTGGTCGTAAAGCCAGAGCGAGGCGTTGTTTGCCTCGTCGGACCGGTCGGCGAGTTCCAGGTAGGCTGACTGCGCGTCGGTGAAGTTCACCACGGTGACGGAGTGGAGGCTGCCGTCGCCGGTCACCGAGTAGACCTTCGCCGGCAGGGTCGCCCCGTACTCGGAGTCGTAGGCGATTTCGCGAACCTCCGGTTCCCCCGGGAGATTGACGCTGAAGAACTCCGCAAGGTCCGTGAACTGGCGCCACTGCGCCTGGACACTCAAGGGCAACAATGCAGATAAGAGGAACAGGGTGAGGACTCGCATGATTGTCTCCAGTCGACCAGGCACTTCCCGTTTTCGACCTGCGTGACGGCCGCTATACAAGACTAGTCGAATTCCTTCTCGACACCGCCCGGGGGCGTGAGGTAACCCAGCAGGCATCCCTGGGCGCCGTCCCTGAGCTGGTGGCACCGGACGGAGACCATATCTCCGGGCTGGACGTCGTCCCGGGACCACCCGCGCCGGGTCAGCGCGGCGATGCCCCCGCCCTCCAGCGCCCACATGGACGGCTCGCCGTTTTCATTGAGAACCTCCAGGTGAATCCACACGTGGGGATTCAGCCAGAGCACTTCCTTGACTTCGCCCTGCAGGTGCGTGTACTCCAGCAGCGAGTAGTTGCCGTGGGAGTGGTGGGCCGCCACCGGCGCAGACAGCATGCATGACAGGGCCGCAAGTAGGGTAGCTGCCGAAATTATTGTTCGCATCACGCTGTCTCCTCCGGTTCCGGTCAAACGTGCGCGTCACGCAAGATAGTTCATTCTAACCCTGTTGCGCTCTACATTTCATGGGGTTGTGCGGAGCGGTCGCCGGATGATCGGAGTCACTCACCTGGCAGCCCGCGGCAAGAGTACCGCGGCATCTGACCGGCGATGCATCCCGGCGGGTAAACTGAGACCATCAATAGCATCACACGCGAGATCTTTGATGGGACGTCGACTGTTTTCGCCTTGCGTTGCCCTGTTCGCGGCCTGGATTCCCTGCGGAGTCCAGGCTCACCATGCCGTGGCCGGCTTCTTTGACCCGACGGATTTCGTGGAAATCCAGGGAACCGTCACCGCCATACGCTGGCAGAATCCGCATACGGAATTCCAGATCGAGGTCGTGGACGAAACCGGTGAGTCGACGATGTGGCGCGCGGAAACCGGTGCTCTGGGCGTACTTCGGGCAAGGGGTCTGGAAAGGGAATTCCTGCATGTCGGCGACTACGTCCGTGCAATGGGCTTCCCGTCCGTTCGGGGAATTGAGGAGTTGTTCACAACAAACCTGCTTCTGCCGGACGGCAGGGAAGTACTGCTCACCATACAGGCTCGTACGCATTTTTCGCTTCAAGGCGATGGCAGTCTGCTCGAGTCGATTTACGACCCGGAAATCATTGCCTCGGCGCGGCGTGATGCACACGGCATTTTCCGGGTCTGGAGCACCAACCTTGAGGAGCGTCCTGCCGCCGGAGCGCGAATGTTCAACGGCGACTACCCCCTGACCAGCGGGGCCGCGGCCGCCCGGTCCGGGTGGAACCCCGGCGCGACGGCGCTCCTGGGCTGCACCGAATGGAGCATGCCGCGGCTGATGCAGAATCCCGGTCCCATGGAATTCGTCCGCCAGGGCGACGACGTTCTGATGCGCTTTGAAGAAGACGACAACGTGCGACTGGTACACATGGATACCGACCGCGGCAACCGCCCTGAGGAGCACTCCCTGATGGGCTATTCCACTGGCCATTGGGAGGGCGAAACGCTGGTCGTGGAGACCACCAACATGCTGGCCGACGTTCTGGACAGTCATGGCACGCCCCACTCCACGTCCATTCATGTCGCTGAACGCTTCACACCCACGGAAGACGGCGCTCGGCTGGACTACCGGATTACGGTGACGGACCCGAACAGTTTCACCGAAGCGTTCGAGGTCGAGCGCTACTGGATCTGGCGTCCGGAGATCGTCATCGGCCGGTACGCGTGCGGCGAAGAGCAACCATTCTCCGAATCGGGAAGTTCCGGCGGCTAGCCGCGGGCGGCTGACGATCAATGGGCATGTCGCGCATTTTCAGCAGGAAGGCGCGCATTGCGGCGCCCGTCGCCGCGCTCACGCTGGCGCTGGCAATGGGTATCGCCAGGCCGGGGTGGTCCCACCACTCACGCGCAGAGTTCGCTGACGGGATCACCGAAATCCGGGGCACGCTGGTCAACATCATCTGGCGCAACCCTCACCCGGCCCTGTTTATTGACGTGACCGGGGACGGCGGTGAGCCCGAGACATGGCGAATGGAGACCTTCGGCGGTCTGTGGAGCTTCGAACAGGCGAATGTTTCGCCTGACCTCTTCAGGGTCGGCGACACACTGACCGTCGCCGGGCGTCTGTCTACACGCCGGGACGCCTACTTTCTCGGCACCAACGTACTGTTGCCCGACGGCACCGAGGTCATCATGGGCGTCAACTTCGGACCCCACTGGGACGGACCCTTTGTCGGCGGAGCAACGGAATTCTCCGGACAACACCCCACGGTCGTGGATGCGGCAGGGGAGAATCTGGGTATCTTCCGGGTTTGGAGCATTCCGGGCCGGGGGGTCGGTCTGACCCAGCACCTGCCGTTCCGGCCGCACGCCGTGGCGGCCCGGGCCGACTGGGACCCCATCGACAATCCCATCACGCGCTGCGAACAGCCGGGAATGCCCACCGTCATGCTGCAGCCGGGACCGTTCCGGTTTCTCCGCGCCGGGGAGGACATCGTTCTCCACAGCCCTTATTTCGATACGCGGCGCACCATCCACATGGACCGTGAACCGGATGCAGCGACGCAACCGGTTTCACCGGTGGGCTTCTCCAGGGGCCACTGGGAGGGCAATACGCTTGTGGTTGCGACAACGCGTATCGGCTGGCCGTACTTCGATTCTTCGGGGACACCCCAAGGCCCCGCTGTGCAGGTGACGGAGCGATTTACTCTCAGCGACGATCAGAGCCGGTTGGCCTTTCACATGACGGTGGTGGACCCGGAAACGTTCACTGGCCCGGCAACCCGCGAGTGGCATTATCTGGCCCTGGGCGAAGAGTTTTTCGTCATCGACTGCAATGTATTCTGATTTCGGGGAGAATGGTTCCATGAACGCCCATACATCGACCGCAAGACCAGGACAACCCGCAAGACTCGTATACTCGCTGGTCGCCTGCGTTTCCGCCTGCCTGGCGGCCGCCGGTGCGTTTGCCCAGGAAGGAACCCTGCTGGTGGTCAACCGTCATGCGGATGCGGGGAGCGTGTCGTTCTTCGATCTGGCGACCGAGTCCGAGATCGCCCGCGTGGCGATCGGGCCGGGCTGGCCCCATGAGGTTGCCGTGTCGCCCGACGGACGCTTGGCGCTGGTTCCCGAGTACGGCCTGCAAGGGCCCGGGGAATACCTGGTGGTCATCGACATCGCCGCAGCGCGTGTGCTGGGCCGCATCGGCACGGGACCCGGGACCAAACCGCACGACGCGGCGTTTCTGCCCGACAATCGCCACGCCGTCGTCACGCTGGAGACCACGGACCGGCTGGCCCTGATCGACGTGGCCAACCTCGAGGTGGTGAGGACGTACCCGATCGGCGACGGTGCGCGGGAAGGGCATATGCTGTGGTTGAGCCCCGGCGGCGACCGGGTTTACGTTGGCGCACGTCTCGGCCAGGGCACCGTATCGGTGGTCTACCTTGAGGAAGACCGCCCGCCGACGGTGATTCCGTCAGGTCTGGGCGCCGAAGCGATCACCGTCACCCCGGATGGCCAGGCGGTATGGGCCATCAATCAGGACGAAAACACCATCTCGATCATCGACCCGGAGACGCTCACGATCACGGAGAAGTTCGACGCCGGCACGCAGCCGCGCCGCCTCGCCAACCTGCCCGGCGGACGAATGGCGGTGATCTACGGCAACCGCGAAACCACCGGCATCCACATCTACGACGTTCAGACCCGGGAGGTTCTGCATCAACTGGCAATCCCCGGGGACGAACCGGGTGCAGGCGGTTTCGGTTTCCTCGCCGTGGGTGACGCCGGATTCGTAACGACACGGCGGGATGGGCGTATCCTGGCCTATGATTTTTCGGCTCCCGAAAGCCCGCCCCGCATGCTCGCAACCGGGCATGAGACGCCGGACGGGATGGCCTGGTCTCCATTGCGCCTGGATGTATTCAACCAAGAAGGAGACAGCTTGTGATGCGAACGGTACTGCTCTTCCTCGCTCTCGCGGCCGCGGGCCCGTTGCTGGCGCACCATGCCGTCGGCGTCGCCTACGACACTCAGAACCTGAGCACCGTGGAAGGCACGGTCGTCGATGTGTTCTGGCGCAACCCCCACGTTGTGGTTTCCATCGAACGCACGCTGGAAAGCGGCGTGACGGAAATCTGGGAAGCCGAATCCGGCTCCACCAACGCGCTGGAACGGCTGGGAATAGGACGGGACATCGTGCAGGTCGGCGACCGCGTCGCGCTCATGGGCGCCCTGTCGCGCCGGGGACTCACCACCATGGCCGCCTATACCATGACCCTGGCCGACGGCACGGAAGTGCCGCTCTGGCCCCAACGCGCGGCGCGGATCGGCAGGGACGTCACGCCGGCGCCCATTTCCGAGGCCGCCCGGGAACAGAGTTCACAGGAAGCCGAGGGCATCTTCAGAATCTGGAGCCGAACCTCCGTAGTCGGACTGCAGTCGTCGCTACCGTTTACTGAGGCTGCGGTGGCCGCGCGGGAAGGATTCGATCCCCTGGCGGACGATCCTGCCCTGCTCTGCATTCCGCCCGGAATGCCCGGGATGATGAACAATCCCTATCCCATCGAATTCGTGGACCAGGGCGACCGTATCCTGCTGCGGCTGGAAGAGTGGGACGGCGAACGTGTCATTCACCTCGCCACGGATTCTTCCGCCGCCGACCAGCCGCCCTCGCACGTGGGATTTTCGACAGGTCGCTGGGAGGACAACACCCTGGTGGTGACCACCACGAGAATCAACGAGGCATTCTTCGACGATGTGGGCACGCCCCAGAGCGAGGACGTGGAAGTGGTCGAACGATTCCAGCTCAATGAGACTCAAGACCGGCTCGACTACCACGTCACGGTGACCGACCCGGCTACGTTCGTCGAACCGGCCACGCTCGTGGGCGCCTGGCACTGGAATCCGGGCGAGGAGATCAAGCCGTTCCAGTGCGCGCTTCCGGACGGAGGCGGCGAATAGGGCGCCTTTGCCGCTACAGGAATCTGCTGAAAGCGCCGGTCCGCTTCAGGCGCCTGTTGCAATAACTCGCTACCTGCTTCAGGCACCAAAGCACGATGCGTGCCTGACGCAGGGGGGCGGAAGCTCCCTCCCGAAAACGTCCCTTCGGCCCGGCGCAGCAGGCCGGGCTCGAAGGAAATGTCTACCGAAGTCGCCTGAGACTACTGCCGCCAGGTTGCGCGCATGTAGTAGTAGCCGCCGTTGAAGCCGAACGGAGAGCTTTCGGGGTAGATCAGGCCGGCAACCTCGCCGTTCTGGCCGCTCGGGTTGATGTCCGGATACGCGTCGAAGGCGTTTTGCAGGCCGACGAGCACCGATACGCTGTCGTTGACGTCGAAGGCAGCCTCGAAGTCGAACAGCGTCGACGCTCCCGGGTAGAAGGCGTTGCCAGCGGGCGGGAGGCCACCGCTGTTGGTCGGGTCATCGTAGTACTCGCCGTAGTAGCGCAGCCGTCCCATCACCCGCCAGGATCCCTGGCTGTGAGTGAGTGTGCCGGTGATGCGGGACCCGGGGCGGCCCTCTTCGATCTGCAGGCGGCGCGATTCACCCGTGAAGTCGGGGTTGAAGCGCGTCAGCTCGATACTGGAGAAATTCGCCGCAAGCTGCAGATTCGTGACCCCGTCGCCGATATCGAAGGGAACCGAAGCGACGACGTCCACGCCGGAAGCCTTCACGTCCTGCTGGTTCGTGAAGAAACGCACCGAGGTGAAGCTGGTTGCGTCGGTAACTCCGGCGGCCAGCAGCGCATCGACGTCCGACCGCGTGAGATTGAAGCGGCTGGTGAAGGCGACACGGTCCTTGATCTGGATATTGTAGTAGTCCAGAGTGATGTCCGCCGCGCCCAAACCGAATACCGCGCCAAGCGTGAGGTTTGTCGAGGTTTCCGGAGTCAGCGGCTGGGCGCCCTTCTGGATGGCCACCGGATTCGTGGGCGGCAGCGTGGCGATGTCCGCCAGGCGTCCCATGTTGAATTCCGTGGTCACGTTCCTGAGGTTGGCCTGACCGGCCGTGGGCACGCGGAAACCGGTGCTCGCCGAGGCCCGCAGCGCGAACGTGTCGGTGAGCTGAAGGCGGATGGCGCCCTTGCCGTCGAAAGTGTCGCCGAACTCGTCGTAGTTCTCGTAGCGCACCGCGCCGTTGACGAGGACGGCGTCGGACAAATCGGTCTCCACATCGAAGTAGGCGGCGAATGCCTTCACCGTGTTGTCGCCGGCATCTCCGGGCTGGAAGCCGGGAAAGCCGTTCGAGCCGACGCCAAAGCCCTGCGCCGCGAGGCCGGACTCGAGGTTCGGGTCGATGTAGAACGAATTCGGCTCGCCGTTGGTGATGCGGAAGGTCTCGTCCCGGTACTCGAGCCCCCAGGCGATGTTGATCGGCGCATAGCCGCCGGTGTCGAAGGGCCGGGACATGTCGAAGTTGATGACCCGGTCGGTTTCGGTGTAGGCGCCGGCGTCGTAGTGCGTGTCGATCTCGTTTCGCTGCCAGAGGAGCTGCGGGTTGATGGTGTTGTAGATGTAGAAGTTGGCCCAGCTCCGCCCCGCGGTCGCGCTCAGGTCGTAGTACCAGCCGCTGTCGCCCAGGTCGCCGCGCACACCGCCCGCCAGCGCGTAGTCGGAGATGTAGCCGCCGAACTGCGGCGTGAAGCCGCCGGGGAACCTCTCGTACAGCGTGTAGCAGTTGGGGCTTGACTGCACCGCGGCCATGATGGCGGCGTCAGGCACATTGCCGACGATCGGCACGCCGGCCGGGCACGTGGTGGATTCTGGGGTCCAGTTGCCGGTCAGATCTGCCACCTTGACGCTGGGAACGCTGTGGTGATGGGCGTCGCCGCCCTGTTGTTCCGTGAACCCGGTAGCCGGATCGACCATCGGCCCGCGAAACACGCCGCCGCGAGTGTGCGGATTACGATAGTAGAAGCCGCCCTCCACCTGCCGCTCGGCCCAATTGCCGAAGGCGTAGGCTTCGCTGCCGTTGCCGAGATCGATGCCGAAGTTGCCGAACAGCTTGTGGTCGCCGGAAATCTCGGGCTGGCCCCAGATCTGCGCGGCGGGGGTGCGTACGTTGCTGTTGCCGGCGTCGATCAGGCCCTGGGCGTCGGGACGCTGCGTGCTGCGGCTGGTCGGGTCCTGCTCCTTCCACTCGAAACTGATGTTGGCGAAGCCGGCGTCGGTGAGCGCGAAGCCCTTGTTGGCCGCGAAGGTGACGGCGTTGCCGTCGCCCTCGAAGTGGCTGCCCAGCTTGACGTCGAACATCGATCCGTCGGAATCGGACTTGAGCACGAAGTTCATGACCCCGGCGATGGCGTCGGAGCCGTACTGCGCCGAGGCGCCGTCGCGCAGCACTTCCAGCCGGTCCAGCGCGATGGCCGGAATCGCGGACAGGTCCGGCCCCTGCGAGCCGCCGGAAATGCCGGCGCCGAGCAGCGCGATGACCGCGGCGCGGTGGCGGCGCTTGCCGTTCACCAGCACCAGCGTGGCATCCGGGGCCAGCGAGCGCAGCGTGGCCGGCCGAATGAATGTGGCCGCGTCGGAGATCGGCTCCATGGAGACGTTGTAGGACGGCACCGTGGCCGACAGCAGATTGTCCATGTCGGTGTCGCCGTGGGCGAGAAAGTCGTCGCCGGTGACCACGTCCACGGGCACGGGTGAATCGGCCGCGGAACGGTCGCGCCGGCGGGTTCCGACTACGACGACTTCCTCCAGGGGGCCGGCGGCCGGTCCACCTGCCTCCTGTGCCACCGACGTTCCAAATACCATTGCAAGAGCGGCCACCATGGCCGCAGAAACCAGGAAGGTTGCTCGCTCAAATATCGACATGAATCTATCCTCTGGATGAAATTTCACTTGAGTTGATCGCAATTGGGATGTGCCGGTGTCCGGAAGTCGGCAAGAAACGGTATTCATGCGACCGGATTGGCCCCCACCAAACCCAATGCAGGAGTGACACTATAACAATGCCTTCACGTCAATCCCAATAGGCTTTTCCTTCCGGTCTTATAAGATTTCTTAACTGCCCCCATAAGTTTGTCTGCCAGAACATTCGTTGTGCTCTGACCCGGGCGGACAAAAAACGTGGCGAAGGTTTCAGTCCATTCTGCCCACCAGCCACAAGGCCAGCTCCGGATACAGGATGAGCAGGGCCAATACGGCCAGCTCACCGATCACGAAGGGCAACACGCCACGAAAGATATCTTCCATGGGCACGTCCGGCGCCACCCGGCGCATAACGAACACGTTGGCGCCGATGGGCGGCGTGATCAGCGCCAGTTCCGCCATCACTACCACGAAGACTCCGAACCAGATGGGATCGATGCCCAGTTCGCCGACCACCGGGAAGATGAACGGGATGGTGAGCACCAGCATGCCCAAAACGTCCAGCATTGCGCCGAGCACGAAATACAGGGCGATCAGCATGAGCAGGAATCCGATTCGCCCCAGTTCGGCGCCGATGATGAGATCCACCAGCATGTCCGTCAGTCCGGTGACGGCCAGGAAGCGCGCCACGACGTAGCCGCCGACGATGATGGTGAAGATCATAGCGCTGATCAGCGCCGATCCGCGCAACGCGGCGCCGATGGTGGCCAGGCTGAGCTTGCGCCGTACCAGCGCCATTGCCAGAACGCCAGCACAACCGATGCCGGCAGCCTCGGTGGGCGTGAAGATGCCGGCGTAGATGCCGCCGATGATGAGCACGAACAGGGCCGCCACCGGCCCGAGCCTGACGAGCGCGGTCAGGCGCTCCCGCCCCCCGGCTCGCGGACCCCTGGGGCCGAGCGAGGGGTTGAGTGCGCAGCGGGCGAAAATGATGGAGGCGAACATCAGCGCCGTGACCACGCCGGGGACGATTCCGGCGATGAACAACGCGCCGATGGATGTCTCGGTCATGACGCCGTAGAAGATGAATATCAGGCTCGGCGGGATCAGGATTCCCAGCGTGCCCGAAGCCGCCAGCGCGCCGGTGGCCATACGCGAATCGTAATCGAAGCGGCGCATCTCGGGCATGACGATGGTGCCCATGGTCGCCACCGTGGCGATGCTCGATCCGGTCACCGCGCCGAAGCCCCCACAGGCGAAGACAGATGAGATCGCCAGCCCGCCGGGCACCCGCCCCACCCACGAGCGCAGCCCCTCGTAGAGATCGCTGGCGAGCCCGGCGTGGTAGAACAACTGGCCCATGAGCACGAACAACGGGATGGCCACGAAGATGAAGTCCCGTCCATGTTCCCAGGGAACCAGCGCGGCATGGGCCATGGTGGGTGCCGCGCCCTCCAGGATCCAGAGCCCGACGATGCCGGTGAAGGCCATGGCGAAGCCGATGGGCACGCCGACGACGAGCAGTATCAGGAGCAGGACGACGCCGGCAAGGCCGATCAGTATCAGATCCATTGATCCGACTCCCCGTCGTCCTCGCCGGCTTCATGCGCGGCCTCGGGATTGGCAACGAGCCGGGCGCAGAGCACCAGACCGCAGACGGCGACGTAGACCATGAATGGCCACAGCGCCACGCTCAGGTCCTCGCCGGTTTCGCCGGTGACGAACATGTATCGGGCGAAGCCCACCGCCTGAATGCTCATCAGGCCGAAAAAGACCAGTCCGGCCAGGGCGGAGAGCGCATCCGCCAGGCTTCGCCAGCGCCCGCGCAACCGCCTGTGGAGGATCTCCATCCGGATGTGATAACCGCGGTCCCAGGCCTGGGGCAGCGTAGAGAACAGCGTGATCAGCAGCAGAAGGCCGTTGACATCGCGGCTCCAGTGCAGCGGGGAGTTGAACCCGTAGCGCAACACCACTTCGAGCGTGACGAAGGTGAGCAATGCCGGCAGCGCGGCGCGCACGCCTATCGCGTAGAGGATCCCCGCCGCCCGGGCGGACCCGCGATCGAGCACCTGAAGGATCACCATTGGATAACCCATTCCACGAGCGATACCCCGATCACAAGTCGATGACCCCTTTCTTGGGCGTTTTCCCGGTCACAAGTCGATGTTTCCCTTCACGGACGTGTCTCCCATCACAAGTCGATGATCCCTTCCACGGGTGTTTCCCTGATGCGGGAGTTGATTTGCTCGTTGGAGAGCGAAGCGTAGGCCGAGGACAGCGTTTCCATGCGCTCCACAAGCTCGCCTGCTGGCAGCCCCTCGGCTTCATGTCGAGCGATGTAACGTTCCTTCAGCGGCGTGACCCGGTCGCGCCACCGGCCGAGTTCCGCCTCGTCAAGTTCCATGACCTCGACCCCTGAATCGACCATCGTTTCGAACGCCCGCTGGTAGGCCGGCCCGGTGTAATAGTTCTGCGCGCCGATCTGGCTGCGACGCCTGAGCAGGCGGTAAAACTGTACGCGCAGGTCCGCGGGAAGGGCGTCGAAAGTGCGCCGGTTCAGGCAATAGTGAATCACCAGGACGTTGATATCGCCCACGGTGTAGAAGCGGCCGATTTCCTGCAGTCGATACGCGACCGTATCCGCCAGGGACAGGGTGACCGCGTCAAGGATGCCGCGCTGAAACGCCGGGTAGATTTCGGCGGCGGCGATGGAAACCGGCACGGCGCCGAGTTCCCGGTAAATGTCCGCAGTCAGCCCGCCGGTGACTCGAATCTTCAGGCCGCGCAGGTCTTCCAGCCGGCGCACCGGCGTCTTCGAAATGATGTTGTACGGGCTCGTGCAGTCGCAGTGGGCCAGATAGACGCCCATGCGCTCGTACTCCGCCTTGAAGAAGCGTGGATAGAGTTCCTCGAATACCAGGCTCCCGACTTGCGGAGTGGGAAACAGGAACGGCAACTGCGTCGCGTGCAGCAGCTTGAAACTGCCAGGCTGATAGGTGCCGTAGGCGTGCGTGTAGTCCGTGATGCCTGCGACGGCCGCCTTGAAACCGTCGAGGGGACCGTGAAGCAGCCTGTCGGTGAATGCCTCCAGGCGTAACCGTCCGCCCGTCTCGCGCTCCACCATCTCGGCAAACGGCACGAATGCGCGAGTGTAAAGACCGTGAGAACTGGGTACGTGCGCCGTGTACCGCAGAGTGATGGGTTCCGCCATGGAAACCCGGCGCCCGGCAACGAACGGCGCCGCAAGCGCGGTGCCCGCGAGGCTGGCAAGCAGAGTGCGGCGGGTCGTATCGATAGTTCAGTCGTCCAGTACTTCGAGAGCGCCAAGCAGCGGCAGGAGCTTCAACAGGGTTTCCCGGAACTCATCCGGTTTCGCCGAGACGATCTTCTTCGCCTTCCGTTCCCTCCAGGCCAGGGTTTGCACCAGGTTGGCGGCTACGACCGATGGCCCTTCGAGATTGGCGATCGGCACTTCCGTCGCTCCGCCCCGAATGCTGGTGCTGATCGGGCAGCAGATCAGCAACCCCGTCTTTCGGTTGTAGTCCTGGCTGCTCAACACGAGGGCCGGGCGGTACTTGCCGATTTCCCTGCCCCTGACAGGTTCGAAATCGAGCCAGATCACGTCGCGCCGCCGCGGGACGTAGGTGCCGCGCGCCACTCAGATTCCGACTTCGAAGTCGGTGGGATCCGCCAACGCATCGGCATGCGCCGTATCCGGCGTGATTTCCGCCAGAAGCGCGCTTTCGCTGTACGGAAAACGGAATACGCCCGCCCGTCCCGCAACAGGCTTGACCACGAGGCCCTCACTGCTTACGTCCACGGTGACCCTGGTACCGGCGTCGAATCGCGGCACCTCCGCCATGATGCCCGTGACGCGCAAGGCAAGACTGTTGCCCCACTTCTTGATTTCCGTTTCTACCCGCATCGTCTCACCGCATTCGTCCGGGATGCCGAACTTGCTTTAGTGTATACGGTGTAGACACATTGTCAACGTGCGAGCGCCGCCTGTACGTCGACGCTGGACGGCTGGTAGGGTACGAGATTCCGCTACGCTGATCGCGGGGGTGCAGGGCAAAGGGTGATATCGGACCGCCAGTGCGGCGGACGCTGGAAAACCAATGATGACCGACCATCTGTATTTTGCAATGCTCTGCGCCTTCGTGCCTACCATGGCATTCGGCGGTCTGGCCCTCTGGGCGGTTTACTCGGAGCGATTCAGGCAGTATCGGGTGAGGACGCCGGTTCGGGATCCTCTGCCCGTTGTCCCCAGGTATCTCAACATCGCGATTAACCTGACGCTATCGCTCGCGATCTATTTCGCGGTGTTGTACGTGGGGGCGGAGTACCTGGTTTACGACGCCATGCCGGGATTTGCGTTGTTCTTCGGCGAGGTTCTGGCTGCACTGCTGCTTTACGACCTCCTGTACTACCTCCTGCATCGCATGCTCCATCGCCCCCTGATGATGAAACTGATCCACGGCGTGCACCACAAGGTGCTTTATCCGACGGCGTTCGACGGACTGTACATTCACCCCGTGGAACTCGTCGCGGCGCTGGTTCCGCTCTTTCTGGGCATTGCCGTTGTCGGGCCGATCAGCGTAGCGTCCCTTCTGACGGTGCTCGTCGTGCACGCGTTCGTCAATATCGCCGTGCGTACCAGTCTTGTGCTGCCCCACCCGGCATTCAAGCTCACGAACTACTGGGTGATCCGGCACGACCGTCATCACTACAAGCACGTCAACACCAACTTCGCGCAGATGTTCCCGTTCTGGGACATGATGTTCGGTACGCACAGGTAGGCTGTTTGGGGCACATTGTGGAGTTCACGACTTCATAGCCATCGCGCTCAGCCTGGACGGCGAGTGTCGTCGGGCCGCGGCATCCTGTACCCGACCCCGCGCACGTTGAGTATCCACTCGGGATTCGAGGCGTCCTCGTCGAGCTTGGCCCGAATCTGCTTGACGAAGTTGCGCACCAGGGCGACGTTGTTCGAGTCGCGCTTGGGCCAGATCTCCAGCAGCAGGTCCTCGTAGGTCACGACCCGGCCCGCGGCGTGCGCCAGCGTGCACAGCAACTCGTATTCGGTGGCGGTCAGCTCGATTCGCCGACCGCCCACCGTGACGCGGCGCCCGTCGGGGTCGATGGCAAGCGCGCCGAACGACATCGGCTCGGGGCGCCCGGCGCGGCGCAGTGCCGCCCCAACCCGGGCGGTCAGCTCGGTCGGGGAGAAGGGCTTGACGAGGTAGTCGTCGGCGCCGGCGGCGAGCGCGCGGGCGACGGTCTCGTCGCGCCCGTAGGCGGAAATGAACACGACGGGCAGGCGAGCAAGCTCCGGGACGCTGGCCAGAAGTTCGATGCCGTCGGCGTCGGGTAGCACGAGATCCAGCAGCACCAGGTCGGGCCGTTCGGCGGCTATGGTGCCGGACAAATCCTCGGGATCGCCCGTCACGCTCGCCTCGTAGCCAGCGCTTGTCAGGGCGTCGCGCACGTAACGCAGCATCGCGGGATCATCGTCCACCACGAGGACATGGGCGGGTGCCTGCGCCTGCCGTAAAACGACCGGCGGGCGGGCCCGCGCCCGGGCGGTCCCATCGTGCGTTCCCTCGCCCACCACCGGCACGGTGAACGTGAAGCGGCTGCCCCGGCCGGGTCCGCCGCTCTCGGCACGGATTCTGCCCCCGTGCGCTTCCACCAGCCCCCGGCAGATGCGCAGCCCGAGACCCGCGCCGGAGGGGCTACCTGAGGCGTCGGAGTACTTGCGGAACAGGAGAGGCAGCCGGTCCTGAGCAATGCCCCGGCCCTCGTCGGACACCGAGAACGCGAGGTGGACGCCGTCCGGCTCGGCGGCGACACGAATGGGCGCGCCCTCCGGGGACTGCGCGGCGGCGTTGGAGAGAAGGTTGGTCAGAACCTGGACAATGCGCCGCCGGTCGGCCATGACCCGGGGCAAGTCCTGGGGCAGGTCGATGAGCACAGCGTGACGTCCGCCGCCGCCGATGAACGTGTTTCTCGCCCGCTCCACCAGTTGCGCGGCCTCGGAAGGCTCCGGAGATACCGAGAGCGTGCCCGCCTCGATGCGCCCGGCGTCCAGCAGGTCGCCGATGAGCGCGCGCATGTGCCCAGCCTGCTCGTGGATGATGCGGCAGAACTCTCTCGTCTCCGCCGGGTCGAGCTCCGGCATGTCCTCCAGCAGCGTGGCGGCCGAGCCGCGAACGGCGGCCAGCGGCACGCGCAGCTCGTGGCTCACCATGCCGAGGAACTCCGCCCGCTGGCGCTCCATCTCCTGGAGCGGCGCGAGATCCTGAAGGGTGACCACGACCGACACGGCCTCGTCCCCGTCCTTCGCGCGAATCGGCGTGACGTTGATGAGCGTGGCAAGGCTGCGCCCGTCCGGCACCGACAACTCCACCTCCTCGGCGCGCAACGTGCGCGCGTTGCCGATCGTCTCCGCCAGGGACACCTCATCCAGCCCGATCTCGCGCCCGTCCCGGAACCGGCATCTCACCACACCGAGCAGTCGCTCCGCCGGACACCCGGGATCTCTCAGGCCCTCCACGATGCGCCGCGCCTCGCGGTTGATTGAGGCGGGCGTGCCGGTGCGTGCATCGATCACCACCACGCCGACCGGGGATGTCTCCACCAGGGCCTCAAGCCGCGTCCGAGCGCGTCTCTCGTCGCGGTGCGCCCGGGCGTTGGCGATCGCGGTGGCCGCCTGGGCGGCGAACAGTACCATCACCTCCTCGTCCCCGGCGGTGAATTCGGCAGCGCCGCGCTTCTCGGCGAGGAAAAAGTGCCCGATGTAGTTCTCCCCCTGACGCATGGGCATGCCCTGAAAGGTGTTCGAGCGCATCAGTTCGGGGGAGAACCCGAGCGCGCGCACGAAATCCGGCAGGTCCGACAACCGGATGGGCCCCGGCAGGTCGCGCAACCGCTCGAACAGCTTCGGCCCGTCGGTCCAGCCGGTGAGCTGGCGGTGCTCCTCTTCGGTGAAGCCGGAGGAAACCACCTCCACCGCCGTGCCGGAGCCATCGACGGTCACCACGAAGCCGTAGCGGGCATCGGTCAGCGCGCTGGCGCTGTCCACGGCCTCCTGAAGGACGGTATTCACGTCCAGACTCGCGCTGATGCGCAGGATCGCCGCGCTCAACTCGGAGACGCGTTCGCTGCGGGCGGCGAGCTCGGTTTTGTCGGGTTGCATCATGGCGGTTCTCCTCGTTCCGGGCGGCGCCGCAGCGCCGCAAATCCGGTACGTGGCGCTGTGGACATGTTCTCCCAAGGGCATCGCATATCGAACCGCCCAATAATTTACCAAACTAATATAAATCTGTCTCCATCCATACGAACTATTTATGAAAATTCTGGTAGATTGGGGGGTCCTACAAAAACGGTGGCCGGTCGTAAGACGTTGCTGTCGGTGAAGCTGATTCGATCATTTGCGGCGGGACCAACCAACCCGCACTTCAACAGGCTCTGCAAGCAGTCTGAGTTTCCGCCTCCACTGTCCGGCGCCGCGCGCATCCGAGGCACGACGCACGCCCTTGACCGTAGCTGAAACATGAAAAAACTATACGTATTGCTGATCTCATTGTCGGCGTTGGTCATGGTCAGCCTCCTGTGGAGGTCGCCGAACCCCGTTCGCGAACCGGCCGGGCAGTTCTCGGAGGAGCAGGCGGCTCTGGACCGCACAGTGCGGCGCACGTTTGAGGAGAGCCGAATCGGCGTCGAATTGCCGCTCGTGGAGGCGCCGCCAGTCGAGCTCGAAGCCGACCGGCCGGTCCAGCCACCGACCTCGCCCGCAGAATCCGATGCCCGCATGGTCGGACTGCCGGATGGCTATTCGCTCGGCACGTACCGCGGGCGCATGCAACGCGCCCCGCGCACGACCGGCGGCGAGCCCGAGCCCGAGCCTGGCCCGAGCCCGGATTGGCTCGACTCCACATCGGCCGCCGGCGCCCTGCTCGATCAAGCAGCCCGGTCCGGGCGCGACTTTACCTTCGCCGTGCTCCGCACATCCCCGGGCACGGACCTGTCTGTCCTGAACGGGTTGCTTACTCCGCTCGGCGCGCAGGTCGTTGGAACGTCCGGCGAGTACATCCGGGTTCGCGTCCCGGCCGAGCAGGGCCGGCTCCAGGCCATCGCCTCGCTGCCCGATGTGCTGGGTATCGGGGTTATGCCGCCCGGGCTCAAGGCCGACGAGTCGTTCGCGCGCGAACTGCTTTCGCGCTCCGCCGGGGAGCAGGTGCCCGTATTCATCACGCTGATGCTCGCGGACGCCGCCGGAGAGTGGCGCCAACCCCTGGCCGAGCTAGGGGTCGTCGTGGGCGCGTACGACGCGGACCTGCGCAGCTATACGGCAAACATGCCGGCGGCGGCGCTCGCGAATGTCGTGGCCGCCGACTTCGTCATGTCGGTGGAACCGGTGCCGGTCGTGCAGGCCGATCACGCCTCGGCTGTACCGGTCATGGGTGTGGACGGATTTCGGCACTATGATTCCGCTACGCAGTCATTCACAGGCATCGGCGGCTCCGGCATTGCCGTGGGAGTACTCGACACCGGCCTCAACACCAGCCACATGGACATCGCCCACGGGCGCGCGAGCATTTGCGGAGCCAACTTCGTCGCGGGCGAGAACTGGGACCTGTGGCTGGACCTGGGCGATCACGGCACGCACGTTTTCGGCACCATCGCCGGGGCGGGACGCGCCGACCCCCTTTTGGCCGGAATGGCGCCGAACCTTAGCCATCTTCGCTTCGGCAAGGTGCTCTCGGCCGGGGGGTCGGGAACCATTGAGGATATTCGCCGTGGCATGGACTACCTGTCGCGGCCGGCGGGTTGTTCGTGGCAAGGTACGATGTCCGAGGCGGTCAAGCCCCTGATCGTCAACATGAGTCTTTCGGCAGCTTCCCTTGCATTTTCGGGCCGGGGCGTGGGAGAACGGAAGCTCGACTCGGTCGTCCGTGCCCATTCGCAGCTCTACGTAGTGGCCCAGGCGAACGCCGGGCTGCACGGCTTCTCCAATTTCGGAACCGCCAAGAACTCACTTGCCGTGGGCGCCGTGGACGATGCCGGCATCATCGCCCGGTTCAGTAGCCACGGCCCCACCGCCGACGGTAGGCTCGCTCCCAATGTGGTGGGCACGGGCGTCAGTGTCACCTCGTCGCGCGGCGGCGGCTCGTTTTCCGCCCACAACACCTTCAGCGGCACGAGCATGGCGTCGCCGTCGGTCGCGGGCGTGGCGGCGCTGCTGATGGAAGCACAACCGGAGTTTCAGAATCAGCCGGCGCTTACCCGTGCCCGGCTCATGGCCAGCGCCATTCGGCCCCACGCCTTCCTTGAGAGGCGGACGCAGCTACCGCGAGACAACGCCGACGGTCCCGGCGATTTTCAGAACCTGTACGGGCTGGGCCTGGTGTCCGCGCGAACGACGCTTTTTTCCCGTGACGATCCGGAGGGCTGGATCATCGGCAGCGTGAGTTCGCAACCGGACGGCGACGCCTACGAATACATCGATATCGAGGTGCCGGAAGGCGCCGGGCGGCTGGATGTCGTACTCACCTGGGACGAGCAGCCCGCCGACACGTTGACCCGCTCGGTGCTCAACAATCTGGACTTGTGGGCCGATCAGGGCGCCGATTGCGCCGGGGACGCCTGCGGAGAACACGCATCCCGCTCGAAGGTTGACAACGTGGAGTGGCTGTTGATCGAGGATCCGGTTCCCGGAACCTACCGGATCAAGGTGGTGCCGGTGGAAATCTACGGCGAGTCGAACACGGCCGCGGTGGCCTGGAAAATTCTGCGCGGCGAGCCGGTGCCCGAACTGCGGCTGGAGGTCGAGGACGCTTCGACCGACGCCAACAGCGAGTACATCACCGTGGACGTCACTGTCGACGCCAGCCGATACGTGGCGTCGGGAACAACCCTTCATCTCGGTTGCGAGCGCGACACGGGTTGCGATGCGATTGACCGAGCCTACCTTCCCCATCGCAACCGGGTATATCGCGAGGATGGACTGGTTTGGTCGGACCCGGACTACCTGACTCGAACACACTTGCCTATTTCGGTCGGAGAGGTCGCGGCGGGCACGCCAAGGCGAGTGCAGCTCGTGTTCTTGCGCGAAAGGGTCCCGCCAGGAAGCCTGATCCATGTCACCGCCAGCTCATGGAACGCTCGGTCCACGGTGCAAAGCATCGCGATTGGCATGGATTCGGAGGAAATCGACACAGACTTCGTCTCTCCGGCGAACGACAGTTTTTCCGCATCCGAACACATTGCGGGCGCCGAGGGAGAGACGCCGCTGGAACTCGCTCTCGCCTCCCGCGAACCCGGGGAGCCCCTCGTTGTAGCCGACAGCAGGACCGCGTGGTTCGCGTGGGAGGCGCCGGCCGAGGGACTGTTCCGGTTCAGGGTCAGGGAGGCGGATTCCGGCGCTCCGTTGGACGCCGATCTCGCGTTGTTCACCGGGGACAGTCTGGTGGACCTGAATCTCTCGGCGCAGAAGCGCGGTAATGAAATCAGTTTCGCCGCCAGAACAGGCTTCGTCTACAGGCTGCGAGTCGCATCCGGCGAACGGGATTTGCCGCCGCTGAAGCTCGAGTGGAAACCCGCCGACGCCCGCCCCGCAAATGACGATTTTGCCTCTGCCCAGGTGATCGAAGGCGAACGCGGCTCGATCGATTCCAGCAACGAGGGGGCGACGCTGGAGAGTTCGGAGTTCCTGGGTGGCCTGGCGGCAACCGTATGGTTTGAGTGGACCGCACCCGAAGACGGTTGGTGGGAGTTCTCGACGAATCCGCGCGGTCTGAGGGTGATGGTGTTCGCGGGTGCGGGCATCGGTGAGTTGCGATTGCTTTCCAAACCGGTAGGGGGGTTCCCTGATTACTTTCGGGCCAGAGCGGGCGAGACTTACCGAATCGCCGTTGCCGCCCATTCCGCCGATGATTCCGGGGCGGACTTCACGCTGTCGTGGCAACCGCAACCCCGAGAAAACGTAAAACTCGCAGCCAACGATCTGTTTGAAAACGCCATTGAGGTCGTTGGACGGATCGGAAGCGTACCTCGTCCCTTTTCGGACGGTGTTGTGACTGTCCGTTATTCAGTGGAGCCCGGAGAACCACCGGCCACCGGCATAGGAACGGGTTGGTGGCACTGGACGGCTCCGGAAGATGGGTTGTACACGTGGAGAATGGACGGAGGTTCGGCCTTCCAGCTGAGCTTCTTCACTGGCGATTCCCTGGAGAATTTGCAGTTGGTGGGTTCGATACGGGGAGGGTCGGCCCTCGTATTGGAAGCGGCCGGCGGCTCTCGGTATTGGATTGCCATTGCCAGTGCGTCCGAGTCGATGGGCTTTGGCTCCGACGCGCCAAGCGGGTTTGCCTGGGGACCGACACCCGCCAACGACGACCGCGCGACGGCCGCTCCCATACTGAGCGCCAACGGGTCGGCCGAGGCGATGCTGGCGTTTGCAACCGCGGCGCCCGGCGAACCCGCCGACACCGTTGGAACGGACTCGGTGTGGTGGCGTTGGACTGCACCGGCAAGCGGCTGGCAGCGCTTCTGGATTGAAGGGCACTCGCTCTGGACGGTCCTGGCCGCGTACCCGGACAGTATTGCAACCCACGCCATCGCCGACAGCGAGCGATCGTTTCTTGCCAATGGCCGTGTCGAGTTACACGTGCTGGCGCAGGTCGGATACACGTACGACATACGGGTCTCGGTTAGGCCGGGCGCCGGCAGGGAATCGTCGGCGACGCTACGCTGGGAGGCCTCCGACGCGCCGGCGCACCTTGCCTACAAGGGCGCCGTCACGATCGATCCTTCCGCGGCAACCGCAGTTTCGCAGGGTTTCCGTTGGCCGCGCAACCTGGCGATGAGCGACGATGGCGCCCATGTCTTCAGCTCGACGGAAGGAGGGCTTTTCGCGTTCTCGCGCGATGCCGACTCGGGAGGTATCGAGCTTGCCTATCGCGTGCCGACGGTACCGGAAGGGGACACGTTGAATCGCGATCTGCTGCGACGCGCGCACCTGTGGTGGAACACCCGTCATGACCGGCTATTCGCGCTGACCAGAGATCAGAATTACAACTTTGCGCTACCCGACGATGGATCGTCGCTGCTCTCGCACAGCGAGATTGCGTGGAGCGCAGGAGCAAGTGCAGGTGTATTCGCGGGTGTGGAGTTTCCCGGTGCGGCCAGTTCCGACGGACAGTACTTCTACGCCGTGAACCAGCACAGAGACTTGCTGCAAGCGTTCCGCGTCGATTCCGCCACGCAACTCACCCATGTACAGACGGTGTCGTCGCAGCACGTGCCGGGCGGCGATGCACTGATGGTCCCCCAATTCGACAACGCGGTGGACATGACGATTTCATCCGATGATCGCCATCTCTACCTGACCACCGAAGGCGCACTTCTGGTATTTGCCAGGGACACGTCCACGGGTACGCTTGAACTGGTTCGCGAAGTCCCGGTAGACAATAGCCCTGAAGGACCCTTTCACTCGATCAGCAGGCTGAGGAGCGTGTCGCTCGATGCGGACGGCGAAATTCTCTTCGTCTCCGGATTGAAGGAGGATTTTGGAGCCTCGTTCGATGCGGCGGTCGCGGCCTTCGATGTATCGACCAATCCGGCGAATCCTGCCCATCTGGACACGCTGACGGGAATGTACTTCGAGGAGGATCTGAATGCGTTCTTCCTGTGGAATCATCTTTGGCCTCGAAGCGCCGTCGCGATGAGGCAATGCGGCGAACTCTTGCCACACGCCGACCGTCCCGCCGTGGACGTTTTCTGCATTAGTGGAGGCTTCTACGTTGTCGCGTGGAATCCCTTGACCGGCGCGCTGGAGGTGGCCGATTTCGGGGAGGCTGGCGGGGATGACAGGTTCGGCAACGTGCTCCCGTATCATCCCGGTTGGCATTGGTGGAAATGGACAGAGAGCCGACGTCAAATCGCGCAAAGTCCGGACGGCGCACATGTCTATCGGGCAAGCAGCGAAAGCGACAGGGAGTTTTCCGACGCGATCCACATTTTCGAGCGCGCCAGCGCGTTCGAGTTCGATTCCGCTACGCCGCCGGGTTCCTCTGCAGGCGGCGGCCAGCCCGTCACGTTCGGGGTCGGCGACACGCTGTCCGATTTACCCACGGGGAGCTGGACTCCGAATCTGACGGGCGACGGCGGTGTCCGCACCTCCGGAGGCGTGGTGACGGTCGAACTCGACGACGGGACGTACTTCGATCACGGCGGTCGCCGCTACACCTGCCAGAGCGCCGGCGGTTGCACGATCGAGAACCGCCGAGTGATGTCCGGGACGGTGGTTCAGACCGCCGCCGACACGGTGCCGGGCGGCGGCGTATCCGGGGACCACGGCGACGACCGCGCCTCCGCGACCGAAGTCGCGGCGGATTCGGACACGCAAGGCGAACTCACCGCCGGCGACGTGGATTACTTCCGCGTCGTTGTCAACGCGGCGGGCACGCTGGAGGCGTACACCAGCGGCGGCACCGATACTCTCGGTCGGCTGGAGGACGCCGACGGTTCCGAGTTGGGCAGGAACGACGACGGGGGCGCGGGGACGAACTTCCGGATTTCCGAGGACGTCACCCCCGGCACGTATTTCGTCCGGGTCGCGGGCTTCAACAGCCGGACCGCGGGCGATTACACGCTGCACGTGCGCTTTGCCGAATCGTCCGCCGACACTTCGCCGAGTTTCGCCGCCGGCAGCGGCCCGGGCGATCAGGCGTACACGGTCGGCACGGCGATCTCCGCGCTGACTTTGCCCGAGGCGAGCGGGGGCGACGGCCCGCTGACGTACAGCCTCACTCCGACCGTTCCGGGCCTGAGCTTCAACGCCACCGCCAGCGTGCGCCGCCTGACCGGCACGCCCACCGCAGCCGGCACGTACGACATGACCTATCGGGTCCGGGATACCGACGGCGACACCGATTCGCTCACCTTCGCCATCACGGTGCAGAACGCCGAGACTGGCGGCGGCGACGACGGTGCGTGTGTCGAGGTGAACGATGTCGTCGAACTCGGCGAAGGCGAGAGCTGCACGATCACCCAGGCCCTGGTGGACAAGTACAGTTTGAACAGGGTTTCCGTCAACGCCGGCGACACGGCTTCATGCTCTGGCGGCAGAGTGACGCTGGGCTTTCTCAGGGGGGAAAGTCTCCATCTCAACGGCTTGACGATCAGGTGCCGGTAGCGATGAAACTCGCGATGCCGAACGTGGAGTCCCTGATCCTGACGATCGTTTCGCCATGACCGCGCGCGTGTTGCTGTTCGCGGCCTTGCTCGGGTTGTCGGCGCTCGCGCAGGCGGAACGGTACACGATCCCGTGGTTCGTTTCCGCGGATGCCGGCGGCGCGCCGCAAGGCGTGCTGCGGATCGGCAACGGCACGGGTAAGTCCGGGTCCGCGGAGATTGTCGCCATCGACGACGCGGGCGCCCGCACCGGGCCCGTTACGCTGGAACTGAACCCCTGGGCGGCGGTCGAGCTCACCGCCACGGAACTTCAGTCCGGCAACGCGGCCAAGGGCCTGGCGAACGGGTTCGGCAACCTCTCCGGGGATGTACGGCTGCTGATCGATTCGGACGTTGCGATCGTGCCGTCGGCCTATGTGCGCTCGGGCGGCGGCGCGCTTGCGGCGGTCCACGACACGGTCCTGGAGGCGACGGAGCCGGGCCGGTACCGCTACGACGTGGCGATTTTCCATCCCTCCGCCAACGTAACGCAACAGAGCCGGCTGCGCCTGATCAACCCAGGCGGGCCGGCGGCGCGGATCCTGATCGAGGCGCGCGACGACGCCGGGATGGCCGCCTCCGGCGGAACGGTGGAACTGACGTTGCCGGCCGGTGCCGCGCAAACCCTGACCGCGCAGCAGCTCGCGGCCGGCGACCCCGCGGTGCTCACCGGCCGGCTGGGCGCCGGAGTGGGCAACTGGCGCCTCTCGGTGACGTCGGACCTCCCGATACAGGCAGTCAACGTAACGGTCGGTTCCGGCGGTGACTGGAGCAATCTCTCCACCAGCGCCGTGACCGGGTGGGCGCCCGAGGACGAGGCGTCGTTCGAGGCGCGTTTCCTGGATCGTGTCATCGTGAGCCGGGATGGATTGGCTCGCCTTGAGCTGCGCGTGCTGGCAGGCAACCGGTTCCGCGACACGCGGGTCGAGGACGGCGTCGAGGACGTCGTGGAGGGCGATTACCGATACCGTCGAACCGGCCGCGACGCAGGGCAGGTGTCTTTCGGATACGACGGACTGGAGCCGTGCACGGCCCGGTTTTACTTCGATTCCTCCACGGCCGGCTGGTACACCTCCGGGTGCATCGACACCGTCGAACGGGTCGAAGACTGGACGGGCGGTACTTGGGTGGGTCTCGATTCCGGGGCAATGCCGGTGGACCTGGGTTCCGGTCTGGACGACCACATCTACACGGTGGGAACGGCGATCGATGCATTGTCGTTGCCGGCGGCGAGCGGCGGGGACGGCAAGTTCACGTACAGCCTCTCGCCCCAGGTACCGGGGCTGAGCTTCGATCCGGGGAGGCGCGAACTTTCCGGCACGCCCTCGGAGGCAGGTGTCTGGTTGATGACCTATTCGGTGCGCGATGCCTCCGGCGACGATGACTGGCGCTACTTCAACATCACGGTGGAAGCGGCCACCGGCGGCGGGGGAACGACCCACGGAGTCGGCGACACGCTGTCCGATCTGCCCACGGGGAGCTGGACGCCGAACCTAACGGGCGACGGCGGTGTCCGCACCTCCGGGGGCGTCGTGACGGTCGAACTCGACGAGGGGACGTACCTCGAGCACGGCGGCCGGCGCTACACCTGCCAGAGCGCCGCCGGTTGCACGATCCAAGACCGGCGCATCACGTCGGGGACGGTTGTTCAGACTGCTGGCGGCACGGCGCCGGGCGGCGGCGTATCCGGGGACCACGGCGACAACCGGAATACGGCGACCGGGGTCGCGGCGGAGTCGGACACCGAAGGCGATCTCACCGCCGGCGACGTGGATTACTTCCGCGTCGTTGTCAACGCGGCGGGCACACTGGAGGCGTACACCAGCGGCCGCACCGACACGCTCGGAAAGCTGGAGGATGCCGACGGTTCCGAGCTGAGCGAGAACGACGACGGCGGCTCGGGGACAAACTTCCGTATTTCCGAGGATGTCTCCCCCGGCACGTATTTCGTCCGGGTCGAGGGCTTCAATAGCCGGACCGCAGGCGATTACACGCTGCACGTACGCTTCACCGGATCGTCGACCGGCACTTCCCCGAGTTTCCCGGCCGGCAGCAGCCCCGGCAATCAGACGTACAACGTCGGAACGGCAATCTCCGCGCTGACGTTGCCCGAGGCCAGCGGCGGCGACGGCCCGCTGACCTACAGCCTCACGCCAACCGTTCCGGGTCTGAGCTTCAATGCTACCGCCAGCGTGCGCCGCCTCACCGGCACGCCCACCGCAGCCGGAACGTACGACATGACCTACACGGCCAGGGACGTTGACGGCGACACCGGTTCGCTCACGTTCGCCATAACAGTGCAGAACGCCGGGGGGGGTGGCGGACCCACTCAAGCAGACTTGGAAATCCCAAGCCGCTTGGCGTTGGATGTGTCGGCGGGCAAGATGTACTGGACGGACTGGGGCACGGACAAAATTCATCGTGCCAATCTCGACGGCTCCCAAGTTGAAACCCTTATCTCCACCGGATTGGATATCCCTGAGGGTTTGGCGTTGGATGTGTCCGCGGGCAAGATGTACTGGACGGACTCAGGCACGGATAGAATTCATCGTGCAAACCTCGACGGCTCCCAGGTCGAAACCCTAATCTCCACCGGATTGCGTAACCCTGAGGGTTTGGCGTTGGATGTGTCCGCGGGCAAGATGTACTGGACGACAGGGGGCATTTCCCCAGGCAGTATCCATCGTGCCAATCTCGACGGCTCCCAGGTCGAAACCCTCGTGTCCGGATTGAACTTCCCAGGTCCCTTGGCGTTGGATGTGTCGGCGGGCAAATTGTACTGGGCGGACGGGGTGGTGGGCAACCACGAAATTCATCGTGCCAACCTCGACGGCTCCCAGGTCGAAACCCTCGTGTCCGGATTTGAGCAACTAGAGGGCTTGGCGTTGGATGTGTCGGCGGGCAAGTTGTACTGGACGGACTTGGGCGCAGACAAAATTCATCGTGCCAACCTCGACGGCTCCCAGGCCGAAACCCTCATCTCCACTGGATTGGATAACCCAAACGGCTTGGCGTTGGATGTGTCGGCGGGCAAGATGTACTGGACGGAAACGGGAGCGGACAAGATCCTCCGTGCCAACCTCGCCGGCTCCCAGATCGAAACCCTCGTAATCCCACTGGGCAGCGCCGGGCCGGACCTGGTGGTGCAGTCGCCGTCGGCGAGCGACGCCAGCCCCTCCGAGGGCGGCTCGTTCACGCTGTCGGCCACCGTGCGCAACGATGGCTACGACGAGTCGGAGGCCACGACGCTGCGCTACTATCGGTCAACCAACTCGACCATCTCTTCGTTCGATACCGAGTTGGGCACTGATGCAGTGGGCCGCCTTGCGGCCTCGGCAACGAGCGCCGAGAGCATCGCTATCACCGCGCCCTCCACGGCGGGGACCTATTACTACGGGGCCTGCGTGGATTCGGTGACGGGGGAGTCGGACACGTCGAACAACTGTTCCAGCGCGGTGCGCGTGACGGTGGGCGGCGGGGATACCCAAGCCATACCACCAACTCCTCAGAACTTACGCCTCACTCAAGTTGGATCGAACGTTAGAGTCACCTGGGATTCAAGTCCCGGTGCGACGTATTACGATGTCTGGCGTTGTAACGACTCCGTGTTCCCCTGCATCCTTCGATCTTCCTGGAGAAAGGTTGGGAGCAATATCACAGGAACAACCTGGCTGGACACAAGCGCCCCTACTCCGACACCCGGAGTTACCGTCAGACTCCAATACATCGTGCAAGCGTGCAACAGTGCTGGATGCTCGGGACAACTTTGAGCCAGGCGGTGCGGCTGGCGTTCCACGAGACCATCGTGACGGCGACGCTGCAACGTCAGGTCAATTGACAACCGGTTCGCTGGAACATGGCCCGGGGCAGCGGTAAACATTCGGTCGCTCGTGCCGGACACGGCCATCGTGGCCGCCCTGTAGCAGGACGGCCTGGTGAACGAGGCGCTCGACGGACGCGATCCCGAGGATCTGCGAAGCCTCATCGATCAGGCGGACGGAGGATGCGCCTGTCGTGGCGGACGCTGCGCGAGAAGTATGAATAGGGAGGTCGTCTTGATCGTCACCGAAACCGCGTTTTCCGGCATGAGGCGTTCTTGCGTTCTACCGCTCGACATCGTGAAAAAACACTTGGCAGCAGGCCAATGAAGAAAGCCGGGCACACATCGCTTGTTGCGTCTTTGTTCAGCCTGATCCTGTTCGGTCATGTACACGCGGGGCACGAAGACCTGTGGGTGGAAATCGACTTTTCCGAATACCTCGATGGCGTTAGAAGCCGGGAGACACTCTTGCGGCAGTCCTCGGACGATCTCACGGAGGTGCGGACGGAACTGGAATTGCTGTTGCCGATGCTGGCGGAGGCCGAAACCCGGTTGAAAGCCGCAACCGTCAAGTTCGCCGATCTGGAGAAGAGCCCCGACGAGTCCAGCGAACGGCACGGCGCGTGGGAAGAGCTGGTTTTCGCGCATTCCCGGTGGATAAGTTTGGCGAACGAGCGCAACCGGCTACGGATGGCGGTGGACGCGGCAGAGAACGATCACGAAGTATCCGCCATTGTGCTGGAGAAATACAGGAACGACTACGAAGCGCAGTCCGATCCGTTCGCCGTCCACGACAGGATCGCCCGTTGTGGTTCCTTGGACTGTTCGGCGGCGGATTTCCTGAATGACGAGAGATTCGCGGTGTTTCAGCCGCATGTGCTGGAAATGGTTGGCGCGCATCACGCTTACGCCAGGGGGCTGACCGGGCATGGCGTGCGGATTGGAATCGATGACGATATCGTGAACTACAGGATTCCCGAATTTGCCGGGCGGATTTCGTTCGACGGTGCGGTACTGACCTATCCGGTACCCTATGGCGACGATCCGGAATCGAGCGCCAGGCGTTGCGATCTGGCCAGCGCGAGTGAGCGAGAAGCCTTGAGATGTCAGGTAGTTTCGTATGACTTGGGAGGGGCGGGCCGTCTCGTCGAAACTCTGGCCGCACGGTGGACCATAGCCGAATACGGATGGCCCGGCGACGAAGAAGAGTGGTTTCTACGCAATGACGCGGTTGAGGAGGGGGAGCGGAACCGCTGGTCCAGGCTTCCTCACGGCGGACGGGGCGTGACGCCCGACGGCGGCTACTCCGATCATGGAACAATAGTGGCTTCGGTGGCGGCGGGCCGGGATTTCGGCGTGGCGCCGGGCGCCACGATCATCCCGATCGCCAAGGATTTCAGCTGGGAAGGACAAAGTGCTCAGAGGGCTGCAGAAAGCTCGGATCTGGCACGGATCAGGGATCTGCCCGAACCGGATCGACAAGCGGTTGACTACGGGACGGCACAAGATATCGAGTCCAACTACGAGTACTACGACATCATTAATCGGAGTTTCGGAATCGGCGTATTCGATCCTGAGTCTATCGCTGCAGTTTTGGACGACGAGACGCAGTGGTGGGGCGAGCAATTCCGAAACCTGCTGCCGCAGACGTGGCGGGCGTTCATGCAGACAGGCGTGCACCCCGATGAGCGGACGATTGTCGTGTATGCCGCCGGAAACGAGACGGAGGAATACAGCGGTCTCGGCGCGGACCTTCCATACTACGAGCCGCATGTCCGTGGATCGCAGTTGGCGGTGATGGCGGTCGGGCATGACGGGTTTCACGCCGAATACTCAAACTTTTGCGGACCGTTGCCTCCCGACTGGGACGCCGCGCGCTGGGGCCGGCATTACTGTCTGGCGGCCCCGGGAACGGTCAACGCGGTCGACAGTTGGGGTCAGGACTACATTTATCACGAAACCGTGGGGACATCGTTCGCGGCGCCTGTGGTATCTGGCGCCATCGCGCTGCTCATGGAGCACTTCCGGGGTCAACTCGGCAATGTCGAGATCGTCAAGCGCGTGCTCGACACGGCCGACAATACGGGGCTTTATGCGCAGCTCGAAATCTATGGAGCAGGCCTGCTCGATCTCGAGGCGGCGTTGCAACCCGTCGGGGATGTCACCACGGGCACGCCGTCGCTTCACATGGACGCGGCACTGACGCTGCTCGGCCTGCCCCCCGCGATCGGCGGTCTGGGTCAACGCCTGGCGGATCAAGGCGTGGAAGTGGCCAGCCTGGACAGTTTGGGGGCGCCGTTCTGGTCGTCGCCGGCGCGATTCATGCATGTCGTGGCGTGGACCCCGCCGCAGCTCATTCCTTCCATCCACGACCCGGGCGAAGGCGGCGGCCCGCCCCATCTGGGGTTTACTCCGGGGACCGTCGGCGTTCCCGTGGACGGGGGCGCCCGCGGAGCGTTGCGTACGCTGACCGATTTGCGCAACTGGGGAGGGTCGAGACCGGGCACGCTGCGGCTGTTGACGGGCGAAGAACGGCTGGGCGTTGAATGGGCGCCTGGCGAGGGCTACCGGTGGGGCGTGTTGAAGGACGGTTCGTCCTGGTTGGGAAGTTACCCCTCGGGGGCGTTCGGCAACCACGTCCGATCGACGACGAGCTGGTTCGGCCGCAGCGCCCGGTTCGAGATCGACGGGATGTGGAGCGCGAGCGTATCGGGCACGGTGGCCCTCGCGGATGCGGTTCTGTCGCCCGATGCGATGCTGGAGGTCGATTCGCACATCATGTCCACATGGGACATTGGCGTGGAGCGGGGCGTCCGGGGGAGCGGGCGGTGGTCGCGCATTTCGTTGTCACAGCCGCTTCGAGCCGAGACGGGCAAGGGGACGCTCACCTACCTTGGCGGACTCGCGAACGGCGTGCGGTTCTACGACCGAACCGCTGGCTCCCTGGCCCCGGACGGCCGCGAACTCGCGGTTGCGTTCACGCACGAAATGCCTGTCGGTTGGGGGCGTGGCGTTGTGAAGATTGCGCAGTCGTTCGACTTTCTTCACGAGCCCGGCAGCAAGGACTTCCGGATTGGCCTCGCCTGGCGGATGAACTTGCAATGACGCCCGCCATGCGTGCTGTCTCGCCGTCGCAGGCGCGCCCGGTGAATGGCACCGATGAAGCGAACGAGGCGCTCGACGGACGCGATCCTGAGGATCTGGGAAGCCTCATCGACCAGGCGGACGGAGGGTGCGCCGTGAGCTTCTGGTCGTTGGAGACTTCGTTCGCCTTCTACGAACTTCGCGGCGACAAAGTCGCTGTCAGATTCGGACTTGGGCACGGTTGCGAGGTGATGAGAGGAGCCCTTAACGAGATAGAGATCGAGCTTCCTTTCCCCGGAGGCCTGGATGTTGAAGAGGCCGACACCAGGGGGCACCTGATGAACAACCTGGCGCCCGGCGGAGTCCGCCGGTTCCCCGTAGAGTAGTTCGGGATTTCAGCACCTCGCGCTTTCTTCATTCAAAGTTGTATCGCAACTTGAAACCGTATGTCGCGAAGTTGCTGCGCGACAGGTGCTGAGAAACAATGCCGTCATCTCGAACATCGTCTTCCGGATGATAGGTGACCTTCGGTTCCAACAGATTGCGTCCGTAAACGGCAACCTCCCACGGCCCGTTCCGCGGACCGATGCCGAGCGTCAGATTCAGATCCTCGTGCTCATCCATTCTGATGACCGGGTCGAAGCCGCTCGTATCGGTGAGATAACCATCGGATATGTATCCCTTCGCATTCAGACTCAGGCGATACCCTTCGGAGATTGGCGTCTCCCAATCGACGCCGAATACAAACTTGTAGTCCGGGGTCTTCGGCGTTGGCGTACCCGAGCGGTCGATTGTGCCTTCGAGATCCGGGTTGCCGAGCGCAATGGCTTCCTCCAGCGTCCGGCACGGGCCGGTCGCTGCGTCCCTGAGTTCAGGCCGGTTGCAGCCCGAGTCCGGAAAGTGGGTGAACGCGCCGTTCATGAGCGCGGCGGCGACGCTGAGCATCAAGCTGTCCGAGACAGCGCCGGTCAGGCCCAGCTCCACGCCGCTGACTATCTGCTCACCGGCGTTGATGGCGATGGTCGGGTTTTCCAGCAGCCCCGTCGCGCTCTGCACCTGGAAGTCCTTGAACGTCGTCCGGAACAACGTCACGTCGTAACGCGCGCGCCCTTCCCGGAGGTTGCCCTTCGAGCCGAATTCGATCGTCCAGCCGGACTCGGATTCGAATCGCAGCTCGTCCACATCGGCCGGAAGCGTCTGAACCCCGGTATCGAACCCGCCGGCCTTGAACGACTCGGCGTAACGGGCAAACAACGAATGATCATCGTTCGGACGGTAACGAAACGTGACCTGCGGCATGAATTCGTTCTGGGAGAAGTTGCCGCCATTGTCGGGTCCAAACGGCCCGTCATGACGCCCGAGCAGGCCCTCGTTATCCACGGGGATCATCAAGCCCACGGCCTGGGCCCGGCCACCGGTCCAGGACGACGGTACGTATCGGTCCGCGCGGTAGGGGATGTGCCAGAGGTTGTTCGTATCGGCGCCCGGCAGCAGGAACTCCGCCTCCGCGGCCGTCACCCGGACGGCGTCGGGATGGGGCTCGGTGCACGTCGCCGGATTGTGGTCGCCGGTGCCGGGAACGCGGTCCACGATGTCGGGGCCTCGAGGATTGCAAGGATAGACATCGTAGATCCAGGTGGAGGAGACCTGAGAAATAGCGCCGGTCTTGTCGAGATCCGTCCAGCGCCCCCCGAAATCGAATGAAGCCCTGTCGTCCATGAAGTTGAATGTCAGGGTTGCAAATGCCGACTTCCACTCCTGCTGCTCGTTGGCAATGTTGTAGCGCAGGCCGCGGGGTACGCTGGCTCTCGGGTTGTTCGCCTCGATATCGAGGTTCGTATCCTGCCAGAACAGGCCCGTCATCCACTCGATGCGACCCGGCCCGGACGTGAAACGCAGTTCCGAACTGTACTGGGTGAAATCCTCGGATCGCTCCCGCGTCGACAGCAGGAACGGAACAGCGGCGCCGGTGACATTGACGCGGTCCATCGAGCTGAAGCCCGTCAGCCATGTGACCTCGATATCGTTCTCCATCCGGTAGTCGAGATTGAAGTAGGCGTTCGGCGATGCGAGCGTCTCCTTGAGATCGTCGATACGACCGGACCTGGTGGTTCTTCGGAACCATTCACGGGCAGCCTCGCGAACGTCCAGGATCCCGTACAGGTGGTCCTCGTCGCGAACGTTGTCGGGTGGCGCGACCACGAGGCCGCCGGCATGGGAACCCTTGTTGCCGATGTCGTCACCGCAGTTCGTCGACAATCCGAAGCCGTTGGGAAATCCTCCGTCCGCCCAGCCGACGCCCGCGGGAGGACGCGCCCATATGGCAGGATCGGCTTCGCCCTGCCAGCCGGGTCGCGCCGGTGTGCCCTCTTGGCCGCGCTCCCAGATCAACGGTCCGCCCGTGAGGCATAGCGCGGCCATGCCGGAATCTCGCGTGATTCGGGAGTATTCGACCTTACCCGTCATCGTAAGGCGATCGCCGGGCGTGAACTCCACAAGGACGCGCCCGCCGAGATTCTCGTACCCGCCGGCGCTGCCCCCGTTGACGACATCCTCCATGAAGCCGTCGCCGTCCTCATGCGAGCCGGCAACACGAATTCCGAGCCGGTCCGTGAGGGGACCGCCGTACGCACCCCTCATTACTGTCGTCTCGAAACTGCCGCCCTCCGCATCGACGTAGCCCTCCCAGGCCGGCGTCGGTCCGGCGCTGACAATGTTGAAGGCGCCGGCCGTAGCGTTCTGTCCGAAAAATACGGGCTGCGGCCCTTTCAGCACCTCCACGCGCGCCGGATCGAGAAAGGCGAGCTTGACCTGCGCCGGACGCCCGAAATGGATGCCGTCGACGAAAATCGGTACCGCCTGTTCCTGCGTGAGGTTGCGGCCGAACGAACCGAACCCGCGGATGGACTGGTCCTGTTCCGTCGGGTGTTCATCGGAAATGTAGACGGATGGGGAGAAATTCCCGAGCTCGTTCAGGTCCCTGTAGCCTTGCCGTTGGATCTCCGCCGCGACGAACGCCTCGACGGATACCGGAACCTCCTGAAGCGACTGTTCCCGTCTTTGAGCGGTCACGATGACCTCCTCGAGAACCTGGACGGAAGCCGACTGCTGCGCCGCCACTTGCCAGGACACCGAGAAGAGCGCGCCCGAGAACAGAGACGCAAACGTCAAGAAGGCGCATGGCTTTCCCAATCGCTTCCCCCGGTTATCTTGCGCAGGCTTATTCACCCGGTTCAAGGAGAGAGGACCGGCCCGTCTTCCGCCAGGGACCGGCTGCGGCGCCTGACAAACCCGTCGCCCTTCAACCGCTCGCAGGCCAGCGCCACCGTGATCGTGCTGAGCCGGAGCGAGAACCGACAAACGTTCATAACCTCATGTTTGATAACCATAAAGCAGGCTGAATCTTGAATCGTGTATGCTGTTTTGCATAGCGGCTTCATGCATTCGGTCCTGCCGCTCAGGGGCAATCCGGGAGACCCATGATGACCGACCACCTGTATTTTGCAATGCTCTGCGCGTTTGTGCCTACCATGGCATTCGGCGGTCTGGCCCTCTGGGCGGTTCCGCATGGTCGTCACGTCTGCCAATGGAACAGGTGACGCGTTAATGGAATTCCTGAACGGCGCGATTCCGGAAACCCGGGTCTACGAGTGGGAGATCCTGCTCGATAACTGGGTATTCCTGGCGATGAGCGGGTTCCTGTTGTTCGAACTCGTGCGCCTGGCACTGAGAAAGGCGTTGAGCCGGAACCTCATCGGCGACACAGTCACCAACTTCGTGACGCTCTTCGCCTTCATCGGAATCGCCTACGTGATGCTGGGGGCGTTCTACGTCGGTACCTACTATTTCTTCTACGAGTACTTTCGGGTGATGACGATCCCCATCACGCCCTGGTCCATCGCGCTGTGCGTGGTGCTGGCCGATCTTGCCTACTACTTCGAGCATCGCTTCACGCACCGGGTGGGGATCGGGTGGGCAACCCACACGGTTCACCACAGTTCGCCTTACTTCAATATCTCCGTCGCCTACCGCTTCGGTCCCCTGGACGGGTTCTTCCCGCTGTTCTTCCACGTCCCGCTGGTGATGGCGGGCTTCAATCCGATTCTCGTCCTCTTTTCCGAAGTGGTGGTACAGGTCTACCAGACCCCGCTGCACACCGAGACGATCGGCGAGCTGCCGCGCCCGGTCGAGGCCGTGATGAACACGCCCTCGCACCACCGGGTGCATCACGGCAGCAACCCGTGTTATATCGACAAGAACTACGGCGGCATTTTCATCGTGTGGGACCGGCTGTTCGGCACCTTCGCGGAGGAGCGCGAGCCGGTCGTGTACGGCATCACGACACCGCTCAACACGGTCAATCCCTTCGTGGTCTTTTTCCACGGCTTTGCGCGCCTTGGACGCCAGATGTGGACGGCGCGGGGAGTGGGCGCGAAGCTCGGCCACCTGGTGCGCCCGCCCAGGTGAACGCCGCATGGGGAGAAGGCGAATTGGGTCATGATTGATTGATCGTCGACGAAAACGGTAATGAGCGGTGTTTCAGCGTGGGCCGGCACTAATGGTCGATGAGCATCCCCGACTATTGTCGGCTGAACGGCAATAACCAATCGAAATCGTCATCTCTGAGCGCGACCCAAACCCCCTCATTGTTTTCGCCGTCGCCAACGTCACTCAGGAAAGCGAACCCGGAGTAGTCGCCGTGCCAGAAATCGAAGTCGCACGATTCCATGGCGAATTGCAGGTTATACAGATTGCGATCCGCATCAATGACGGACATGCTGCCGGAAAGGGTGCATCCACGGGCAAACTGGCCAAAAAACATTCCATCGGGATCGACAGTCATGGTGGCCACGGACACACCTCGTTCCGTGAGTCCCCAAGTACCTTCCCATAGGGACAGGGACGACGGGCGCTCATAGTAATCCCCGTATTGCATGGAAAGCCGGTTTTCTTCGCCGTCCGCATCCGTCAAGGTCAGCTGCAGGGATTGCTGTTCGACGACCGTTCCAGAAACGGTTTTCATCTCGAGAAAATCGGCGGTAGAGCCCTCCTTGAACGCGTCGCCCCGAACCGCAGCCGATACCTGGTCCCCCTCCACGGCGTAGGTACCGGTAAAGGCAAATTGATAGGGCCCTATCGGGAAATTGGGAGTATTCCTTTCCGCCAAAGCGGCTTTCCCGATCAGACGCCCGTTATGCAGCATCACCAGCCCGTCGACCTGACGGCTGTCTCGAGCTTCAAGATAATCCGTGTAGGAGCCATAGATTCCGTTGGCCGCGACATCGTTGTCGTTCACCGTCACCTGGACATCCGCGGCGGTTGTGACCGCGCCGTAGCCGCTGACGGCGTGCGTAATGCTTAGCGATTCGTCGCCGGAATCGGCATTGTTCTCTTCCACCCCGGTCACCGTCACGGTCTGCGCCGTGTTCCAGTTACCGGTCGTGAAGGTCAGTGCATCGGAGACCGACGCCGCCTCGGCATTCCCGCTGGTCGGCGTGACCGTTACGCTTCCGTTGGGCTGGCTGTCCAGCACGATCGTGTACGTCGCCTCGGCGCCCTCTGCCACTGTCAGGTCCGTGGGCGAAACCGTCACGCCCGGCGTGGGTGGTGGCGGACTGACAGTAGGGGGAGAGGAGCCTCCGCCCTCACCGCCGCAGCTCTCCAGGAGCAAGATGGCGACGATGGCGCCAATCCATCGATTTATCCGCATATCGTACGCTCCGCGGTATTCAATGGGCTCGCGCGGTCCCCAATGCCGCGTCGCTCAAAGGAATTGAGAATAACAATCCTATCAAAATCAGGGTCTGCCAAATCCGTTTGCAGGCTGCGAACAATTGCGCGATGCTTGTTGCTGACTTTATGGCCAAGAAACTTGCTGGGCCGTACTGACGTAAGGGGACCAGTATGTGTGTGTCTTGGGTATCCAGGCGAATGCTAGCGAGTCGCAATCGGCTATCTGGTCCGCAGGAGAGGAACGGCTGCGCAAACCGTCAGCGGGCACGAAAACGTCCCCGACCGCTCGTGTTGGGTGCGTGGGCCTTCGTATTGTACGGCCCCCTGTTCGTCACATGCCTCGGGATTTTCATGCGTCGAGGCCTGGGATTGGGCGCGTTGCTCTTCTTGTTGGTCCATCCACATTTGGCGTCCGCCAATGTCTACGAAATACCCCTGTTCCTGAGCGTCGACAATGAGGGTAATGGACAAGGTCTTCTTCGCATCCAGGGCGCGTACCCGAAGTTCACCCCACAGCAGCGAATTCAGATCGAGGGGTATGACGATACAGGCGCGCTGCACGGACCTGTGTGGCTCAAGGTCGACAACTTTGAAGCGGTGTCGCTGACATCAACGGACCTCGAGCAGGGCAACGCCGACAAGGGGCTTCCCGAAGGCATTGGAGATGGCTCCGGTAACTGGCGCCTGATCATTACGGCAAATGACGACTTCCTGGATGTGCGCGCCTACGCAAGGAACCTCTGGGGATTCGGAACCACAGCGCCGCTGTATGAACTGGCTACAAGTCAGGATATCTTGCCGGGTCAACCGTTCCCGGTGCATTTCGTTTCCATGATCCACCCGCGTTCCAACCCTTTTCAGACCAGCCTCGTGCGTATCTTCAATCGCAAGAACCATTTCGTGCGCGTTGAATTCAATACGCCGGCATGGGGAGCTTACGGTTGGTGCGATATTGCCCCCCAAGCGGCGTTGTTATTGGATTCGCATGAACTGGCCGACCTCATCGACGATGCGTTCTTGTCGTCCGACAATTTTCTCGTCGATGCGTGGGCGTTGACGGTGAGGGTGCTGTCCGAGCCTGCCAATCCGGTCGCGAACGGCCACTGCGAAAACGGCTATATTTCAGACGGTGCCGAGCCCGGGGCGGTCGACGACATCGGGGTCCTGTCGTTGACACGGGACGTCTACGGCAATCTGGTCAGCGATTCGGGACCGCCGACGCTGGTGGTTGCGCCGGACCGGGCGCCCAGAGAGTCTACAGGCCAGTTCGACATTACGGTCGAGTTCGGCGAAGGATTCAACGAGGAATGGCGCCAGGCCATTCTCCACTCGGTCGCCCGATGGGAGCAGATCATTACCGCAGACTACCCGAGCAGCAATGCCAGTCTTGCCGGGTGCGGAATCGCGCACGAAGTCAGCGTGGACGATCTGTTGATCCGCTTTGAATGGCAGGCGCGAACCGGAGAAATTGGTGGGGCCGCACAGGTCTGCGGTACGGTAGCCACCCCCGGCTTTCCGGCAGAACGGCCGAACGCCGGCGTGGTGCAAATGAATTCCGCTCGATACGATACTCAGCGGATAACTGACTTCATTGAGGTTGACCGTGTCGTTCTCCACGAGGTCGGACACGTCCTGGGAATAGGCACCATCTGGCGCGATTCAGGGTACGTGACTCAAGTCGGGGCGCAGCTGCAATTCACTGGTCCGAATGCGGTCAACGCCATTAGGCAGAGGTCTCCCGGGTTTACCGGGGTCCCGCTGGAATCCGATGGCTCCCACTGGGGTGACGCGGTCCGTGACGAACTCATGCGAGCGGGGGGCAATCGCGCGCAAAACAACAAGATCACCGCAGTAAGCATTGGAGCCTTACACGATCTTGGGTATTCGGTAATCTACGAACAGGCGGATTGACGCCGCCGGCAGGCCGACGAACAACAACACGAGACCGTCGCCGAAAGCCAACTGGGCCATTATTGGCTTCTCGCCTTTCTGTGCCGTGCGTAGTCCTTCTCCCTCGCGAAATCCCCCCGCCACCAGTCGCGCAGCGGGCCGAGCATGATTTTCGCGGGATTGTAGCTGTAGTGCCCGGTGGTCACCCCGTAGGTTATCGGGCCGATCTCTCGCTGAAACGTCCCGAAAATCACGTCCCAGACAATCAGCGTGCCGCCGTAGTTTTTGTCGATGCACCACGGATTGCTGCCGTGATGCACGCGGTGGATGCTCGGCGTGTTGAACCCGATCTTCTCCAGCGGCCCCATCGTGCCGATCGCCTGCGTGTGGATGAAGAACTGAAACACCAGCGACAGCGCCAGCGACACGAGCAGGTATTCGGGCTTGAACCCGACCAGCACCATGGGCACGTAGGCGAGCGGTGAAACGATCCGGCCCAGGGTGTGCAGCCGGAAAGCGATCGACAGGTTCAGCGTGCGGGCCGAGTGGTGCGTGTGATGGATCGCCCAAAGCAACGGAATCTCGTGGCTCAAACGGTGATACCAGTAGTACGCGCCCTCAGCGAGCACGAACGTCGCCAGGAACGGAATCAGCCCGTCGTTGATCTCGAGCAGTGCGTAGGGCTCGACAAGCTTCAGGAGCCCGAACTGGTAGATCAGGGTCAACGGCGCCAGCAGGCCGTTGAACAGATAGATGCCGAACGAGGCCGCCGAGTCCTTCCAGTCATAGGCCACCCGCGGCCCGCCCTTCAATCGCAGCACCGCGTACTCCAGGAAAATGAACAGCAGCACAACCGCGACAGCGCCGAACTTGAGATTGTCGATGTAGCCGCCGGTGCCCATCGCGGGGCCGTCCGTGTAGCCGGCGCCGCTCATGAGGAAGGACCGGCGCACGCCCTGGAACTCGCCGAGCGCGAGCAGCACCGCGGCGATCGCGCAGCCGGCGTAGAAGAGAAGGATCTGCCTGAGCGAATGTCGCATGGTTATCACCGCTTGCGGAGATTTTACCGATAGCACTCCACGCTCAGCGGGTTCGCGCTTGGGCCATCAGCAGTCTTGATGCACGCACGCCGTGAAACGTCGCATTTTGGGGCCATTTACCACTGCATGGGTTGGCGGCCGGTACGGCGCGGTACCGGTGCTTCGTTCCCCCGAAACCGCGACGGTAGATTGATAAGTGGCGAGGCCGCCTGTCGCGCTGGAAGCTATAGATCCCAATTATCAGGCCGTTGACTTCCAATTGCCGAGCCGTTGACTCCCAATTGCCAGTCGGACCTGCCGCTGACGCCGTGGCACTTCCGCGACCAGCAAAAACGCGAGGTGGACATCGTGCTTGAGCGCGACGACGGCATGATCGCGGGGATCGAGATCAAGGCGTCCGCAACCGTGAGGTCCGGCGACTTCGCGGGTCTTCGAACCCTCGCGGAAGCTTGCGGCAAGCGCTTTGCCCAAGGTGTCGTGCTCTATGACAACATCGATACCGTACCGTTCGGAGACAGGCTGGCAGCGGCGCCGCTGTCGTGCTTATGGGCGTAGGAGAAGCCGGTCGCCCTCCAGTCCGATCTGCTGGCCTCAGCGACCGCAGCGCGGACCGCGTCGATGCGCAAGCTGAGTCGTTCAGTGGCCACGCCGGAGATCCTCCTCTGGTGGGCAGGCTCGTGACAGACATGGTATGACAAGCAACCGGGTCCTTCCGGACCCGATCGGAGCGTGGGGCTACGATTTTTCCGGTCTTTGTGCCATGGTCCGTCCTCGCGCTCTTTGGCGCTTGCCAAATCATCAATTTTGGCGTCGTTTCGGTGCAATGCGCCCAGAAATGTCTGTATCCGAGCGTCGGCGTCCCCTGCGAAACTCCCGTCATGGACCACGACGCTGCCTGGAAACGCCTGTTCGGCCTGCCAGTCCTCATCGAGCATCTGCTCAAGGGCTTCGCACGTCCCGTGGCGGAGCGCCTCGACCTCTCGACGCTGCGGCAGCTGCCAGCGAACTCGGTGGACGCCGACGGCGAGATCCGGGTGTTGCCGCTGGTGCTGTACTCGGGGGACGGACCGTGGAACGCCTTGGGCGGTGTCGCGGAAGTGGGCGTCACGACCGACGGCGAGGCGTCGCTACCGTTGAGCGGCAACTACCTGCTGCTTGACGCGAACCGCCGGGCGCGGGAGGATTTGCCGAGGAACAACCTGGTCGCTGCGGTGTTTGAACTGAACGCTGCGGAGACTCTGGACGAGATGCGCGCCCGGGTGCGGTCGTTGCTCGACCGGCTGCGCGGCGAGCCGCGGCGGGCGGTGTTCGACTGGCTGCGTTTGCTGGCCCCGAGGATGTTCCCGCAGTCGGACGCGGCGGCAGTGATCGCGTCGCTGGAGCGGGAGTTTGCGGAGATCGAGACGGAGGAAGGGGAGATGATGGCATTGGCGAAGCGCGTCCAGGAGTGGGAGGCGGAGTGGCACCGGCAAGGCTTTGAGGAAGGACTCAAGCAGGGCCTTGAGGCGGAGCGTGAACTGCTGTGCCGACTGGCGACCCACAAGTTCGGCACTGTGATCGGCAACGCGCTGGTCCGCCATCTTGCCGACATCTCCGACCCGGAACGTCTCGCAGGGATCGGGGAGCGCATCGTCGATTGCGCAGCGGGCACTGAGTTGCTCGAGTGGCTCGATGCAGACCAGGCCGGCACCGACGCGCATTGATCGGCGCACAAGTACCACGCCACTCGTTGAGGAATTCATCCCGACGAGATCGCTGTTTTTCTTGATGTTCTTCCTGCCGGGAAGGAGTATTGCTACCCCTGTTGATACAGGCACAATTCCCTCGCCGGGGATTCGGTGCCCGTGATGTATTCCTGCACGGCAGCCAGACCGTCCTTCAGTCCCCGGTAGTGGACACGCTCCAGGCAATCCTCAAGCGAGAACCACCCGCATTCTGAGTGCTCATCCGGATCGAGTCGTGTCGGACCGTCCTGCATAGGGCCACGCATTTGGGATTTCGACGAACTTCCCCGGAGTGCTGATCAGCAGCTCCGCCCCGGCGGCCTCCAGTTCCTCGCGCGAACCGTAGCCGTAAAGCACGCCAACGGTGCGCATTCCGTTGTCTGTCGCACCGACCATGTCGTGACTCCGATCCCCCACCATGGCGGCCGCTTCAGCCTTCACAGCGGTTTCCCGCAGCGCCCACCGCAGCAGGTCAGTCTTTCTCACTCGGTCGCCCTGCAGGGTAGGACCGAAAACACCCTCGAAACAGGTGGCCAGACCGAAATGTTCGACGATCTGCTCTGCGTACACCTGGGGCTTGCTGGTGGCCACGTAGAGCGTGGTACCCCTGCCGGACAGCCGTCCCAACGCCTCGGGTACGCCATCGTAGAGTCGGTTCTCATACAGCCCGATCTCGGAGAATCGCGCCCGAAAGTGTTTCAGGGCGACGCTGGCCAACGCATCGTCACCCAGCATCGACTTGAAACTCTCCAGTAACGGTGGGCCGATACACCAGGTCAGGTCGTCTGCGTCGGGTGGGGTCACGCCAAGCGCCCGCAAAGCATGTCGAATACAGCGTGTGATGCCGACCTTCGGATCGGTCAGCGTGCCGTCGAGGTCGAAAAAGATGGCTTCAATCCGGCTCATTCGCGAACTCCGATGAAGCATCGGCTCAGGCCGTGCGCCCAAACGCTGCTACGTTTTGGACCAGGCCCCGCTCAGACGTTGACGTGGCAGTCATATCAGCTTGCCAGCGTTGCCGGCGCTCGTTCGCTGTTCTTTCCTCGGAACTCATTGTGCTTCGTGAAATCCAGTCCAGCGTCGGCGACCGTTTATCGTTTGTAGCTGAATGAACATCGCTCCCCGTCCGTACTGTCTTTCATCTACTCTTGCTGAGGAGACCATTCAGGATCGCATGAACCATGGGGTACGCCTGATAATCCGGCTCAACGATTGTTCGAGGTCTTCCGTCATGCTTAGTCCGACATCCCGTGAACTGCTCAGGATCCGGATAGACTAGTGTAGTTGGGAATCCCACGCTTCGGACTCTCACTTGCTGGGTGACCTGGAGCTTCTGGAAATACCGTGCGATCTGGAGGCCGCCCGCCAATATCTTGAAGCCCTTTAGTCAGGAGAAACCATGCGTTCAGAACACGCAACGACAATGGCTGCGTACAACCGGTGGATGAACGAAAAGTTGTACGAGGTGTGCGCAAGCCTGTCCGACGAGGAGCGGAAGAAGGATCGAAGCGCCTTCTTCCGATCAATTCACGGCACACTGAACCATTTGCTAGTGGGGGACTTGATCTGGATGGGGCGATTCATGGGGGAACCCTTCCAGGTGAAGGGCCTTGACGAGGAAGTACATGCCGATTTCGAGGACGTGCGCAGCCACCGTAGAGCACTGGACGCGGAGATAGTGGCCTGGGCTGAAGGGCTCACGGAAGCCGACTTGAACGCTCAATTCGAGTTCACGAGCTTCGTTTATCCGCATGCTCGCCAATGCACACTGTGGAAGGCTGTACTGCACTTCTTCAACCACCAGACGCATCATCGCGGTCAACTGACGAGCCTCATCAGTCAATGCGGCCTGGACTACGGTGTCACGGACCTGTTGTGGATGCCCGGCTTCCTTGAGGGATAGTGCCGATGTCCCGGTCCTCTCGCACAATTGAGGGCGTCGAGCAGCAATTCGCTGGAGGTGTAGACGACCAAGTGAGAAAGGTCAGAATCGTGTGTGATAGAGCCTCACCCATTAGGGGCAAGGTCCTGAAGCGTCAACGTCGCTTGCTCACCAAGTTGCGGCAAATGGCTCCGACAGAAGGAGCGATTGAAAATTATTGCTGATGGTTTCGGCGAGAGCTTCGCCGGACACGCCTCTGACCCGTGCAACTGCATCAATCACCGCGTGAATGTCAGCCGGCTCCACATCTCGTCCGTCCACCTGAGTGAACGGAGCGTCCGTTTCGGTCAGGATCCGGTCTTCAGGCAAAGCCGCGATGAGAAGCCGACCTTTTTCATTGCGCGTCATCGCGGCATTGACAGAGAAGAAACAACCAAGGGCCACCGCATCTCCTGCTTGCGTTGGTGTGCCCTCGAACCAGTGAAGGACCACGGTCCCCCGGTGCTGTGGAAGATGCCGTTCAACCATGGCGAGCACATCGGGGATGCTGCGGACGCTGTGGACGGAAAGAATCTTTCCGCCGACTTCAGCGCAACATTCAAGAACCGTACGAAAAATTTGCCTCTGAGCATGCAGTGAATCACGAAAGGACGAGCCGGCATCGAGGCCCACCTCACCGATGTAACGGGTCTGGGGAAAGTACTCCTCCCACAGTGGAAGTTCTCCCGCGCACTGGGCGACGAGTCGGGGGTGCAGACCCAACGCGGCACGAACGTAGCGTGTGTTGCGGGTCGCCTCCACACTCCGCGGCCAGTCGCTCGGTTTCATGGTCACCGTCAGGGTGTGTACGCTGGCGGCCTCCGCCCTTGCCACGGCAGTGTCCAAGTGTGGACTGAGGTCGAGGTGGCAGTGAAAATCGACCCTGCGGGAAACTCGATCATGAGTCATACGGGATGCTGTCCAAGACTGATGAACGGCATGCAGATCGTAAAGTGTTTCATTGACCGACGAAATTGGTTGCACCAAAGTGGCCGGTTTCATTCTACATCTCCTCGAGCGTTCCATCGCGCGAGACGTAATGTAAGCAGCTGGGACGCATTCTCGGGTAGCCGGGCGCCCCCGCAACTCGCGTCGCCGAGTACTCGACTCACAAGACCCAAGGAGTCAAGACCGGAGGAAAGGGAGATTGGCAACGCACCCAGCATCCAGCAGATCCATCCCCGAAGAGAGGAAGTCGAGGAGAAAGTGAGCATGAGTGTCCGCTGAACGCTGCTGCAAGAACCCGACCGTAGGCTCGTCGTATCCGACCGAATACCTGTTCATTCCATACGCCATACGGCACTCTGCGATGACGGTCGGCATTGAAAACCGACCCGGCTTGAGAGTCAATCCTGCGCGCCGATTAACAATGGGCAGATTGATTGGCCCGGAAAACCGAAAACCCGTGCCCAATGTGGCAATCAGTGCCCTGTAACGACCTATTTATGGGCACTCAGAACAGCGAAGTTCATGCAGCGCCAATGACAGGCGACATGGCTGAACCCCGCGCCCCTCAGCCAGGCCACCTGCTTCTCCACTGACGCGGGATGGTCCTTGGCCAGGTGTTTCCGATACCAGTACTCTGCGTCTTCGCCGTTCCCGGACATGAATTCCCGCCACGTCCGATAGTGCCATCGGGCGATGAACGGATCGTCGTCGACCACCACCTCCCGGGCAAGGAAAGCCCCTCGGTCGTTGAGCGCCAGGAAGATCCGTCCGAGCACCTGCCGGCGTAGATCGTGATCCAGGTGGTGCAGCGTCAGACCTGCCAGCACCAGGTCGTAGCACGAGCCGAAGTCATCTACGGCGAAGTCCCCTGCCACCGTGGAGAAGCGGTCCCCGAACCGGCTGCAGCGCTTGCGTGCGGCACCGAGCATTTCCTCCGTCAGGTCGAACGCCACCACTGTTGCATCGTTATAGGTTCTCAGCACGGGCTCCGAGAGCGTACCCGGCCCGGAGCCCAGGTCCAGTACCATGATCGGTGCGTCGAGATCGAAGGGGATCGACTCGATAATGAGCTGAGTTTGCAGGTCGTACTCAGGCACGATCCTTCTCATGAAGTCCTCGTACTCATTCACTTGACGTCGAAAATGTTCCTTGACCTTGTCCCGTTCCATACTGATCTCCTGCACACAGGCACAAAAAACCCCGCAGCCGGACCAGGTGCGGGGTCGACGTGGACTGTATCAGAGGCAAAGCTAGATCGACCCGCACCCCCCGCAGAAAAGGCCAGGAAGAGAAAGCCGGTTTCTGATCGCTCGCATGACGGGAATACTTCCGCGAGTGACCCACCGTGTCAATCGAATCGACACAACTCGTTTTCCGACAACGTGTCCAACCCACTGGCTGTGCTGCGCCTGCAAGTGTTGGCTGCAAGGCACCGCGCATCCGGGGCGGCTGATCGCTGACTACGCGTACCAGCCAAACAAATACGTGCTACCGTGCCGAACGTAGTGTTCGAAAAGATTTCCGCACATGCAAGCGCACGAAATACAAGAGCGCTTTGACAAGCGCGGCTTTGCTGTCACGACGTTGGACAGCCTCGTCAACTGGGCCCGGACAGGGTCCCTGTGGCCATTGACCTTCGGGCTGGCCTGTTGTGCGGTCGAGATGATGCACGCCGCCGCCGCGCGCTACGATCTGGACCGGTTCGGAGCGGGACTTTTCCGTGGCAGTCCCCGCTAGGCTGACGTGATGATTGTGGCCGGCACGCTCGTCAACAAGATGGCTCCGGCCTTGCGAAAGGTCTACAGCCAGATGGCGGAACCCAAGTACGTCATTTCCATGGGCTCCTGCGCCAATGGTGGCGGCTACTATCACTATTCGTATGCTGGGGTGCGCGGATGCGACCGCATCATTCCTGTGGACGTGTATGTCCCGGGTTGCCCCCCGACGGCTGAGGCCCTGATTTATGGCGTCCTCAGACTTCAGGAAAAGATCAGGCGGGAACGATCAATCCAGTTTCGAGGGTGAGGGCCGCGACCGCGTACCTTCGACCGTCTGTTCCGATACGGATCCCGTGAACTCAGAGGAATACGAGTTCACCGGGAAACGTGTGAATCGCAGAGCCTATGCAAACTGCGCGTTACGGACATTGACTTTCCTGCCGTCCGGCGAGAGGATTGAAGGCATGGAACGCATCGGCCAACAGTTCGCCCTCTATATCCGTGCACGAGCGAGGTGCGGACCGGTGTAGCTTTACCCCTGATTGAGCCAACAACAGCCCCGCACCTGCATCAGGTCGCGGGGTTTTCTTTTTTGGATGAGTTTGCGTTGAAGGAGCGCAAAAAAGTGGAGAACCAATGAACAGTGTGAGGGAGACACTTGACGCAGGTGAACCACAGGAACATGGCGAGGCTGAGATGACAATGCGCATCGAAACGCGAGAAGAACTGCCTGGCGACGAGCAGGCGATCTATGAGGTCAATGCCAGCGCGTTCCATCGGACTGAGGAGTCCGAACTTGTGGACGAGTTGCGCAAGCATTGCTACGGGCTGCTGTCCGTGGTTGCGGTTAACCAAGGGAAAATCGTGGGTCACATTCTCTTCAGTCCGGTATTGGTCCACGGCGATCACGGTATCGCCTGGGGAATGGGACTGGGTCCGATGGCCGTGCTGCCGGACTACCAGCGCCGAGGAATCGGGTCACGCCTGGTGAAAGATTCGGTGACCAGGCTGAGGGACGCAAAATGCCCCTTCCTGGTTGTTCTGGGACATCCTCAATATTACCCGCGCTTTGGGTTCAAGCCGGCCAGTTGCTACGGGATTGAATGCGAATGGGCCGTTCCGGATGAAGCCTTTATGGTGAGAGTGCTGGACCCGACAAGGATGAAGGGTGTCAAGGGAATAGCCAGATACCGCCCAGAGTTTGGCCGGGTCGGCGCGTCATGACATATAAGTCGAGATAGGCACTGAAATGAACGTCAAGAGCGAATGGTGGCAGGACTTTTTTGCCGGACCCTGGGGTAAATGTCAGGCCCTGGGATACGCGGAAGAACAAACCCGAAAGGAGGTTGACTTCCTCGTATCAGCCCTGGAACTGGCCAACGGCGACCGGGTGCTCGACGTCGGATGCGGAATCGGTCGGCACAGCATCGGGCTGGCCAAGTATGGCTGCGAAGTCACAGGAATCGATATTAGCGAACAGGCATTGGCCAACGCGATGCAGGCGACTTCAAGCGTTGAATCTGGCGAAGGTGGCAAACCACACTTTGAGAAGTGCGACATGAGGCGGCTGCACGAACGTGATTCCTACGATGCCGCCTTCTGTTTCTTTTCGAGCTTCGGCTACTTCAGTGACGCTGAGAACGCTGACGTGGCGTCGCGCATCGCCCGAGCGCTGAAACCGGGCGGGCGCCTTCTGATCGACACGGTGGTGACCGAGTCGCTGTTCCCGGTCTTTCGCGAGCGCCGGTGGAGCTGGGCCGGGCCGGATCGGTCCCTCCGCGTGCTCGAGGAAAGCGCGTGGGTTGCTTCGACGGGTAGAGTCGAAACGACGTGGACATTCATCCACGAGGATGGCCGTTGTGAGACTTCGCGTTCGTCAATCCGCGTATACAGCTATCGGGAGTTGAACGAGTTGCTGAAGGCCGCGGGACTTCGTGAATTGCGCGGAATTGCAACCGGCACGGACGAGCCGTTCGAACTGGGCTCATCTCGACTTTCGCTGATGGGTCGAAAGTGATTCCCGAAAGACGCTTTTCCTTGAATGGGAATTCGAAAATAATGAGCGACGCCGACTCGATTCTCAGGGATCTGGGGCTGGCCGGCTGAGATTCAGGTCGCCAATCCGTCACGCTCCTGTCACTTTCAGCATCGAGTTCCCTCCTCGCTGAAATTCGTAGGGTACGACTTCAACCGAGCATAGGTAGCCCATTTCACGCAAGTCGCTGACTGTTGCCTCCAGATGGCGGGACGGACGAGATCCGAGTTCGAGCAAGGGGAAAATGCGCACCTCCGCGGCCACCCGGCACAGCTCCCTGATCGAGCGGACGTGAAAGGATCGGGAGAATTTCTCGCTGTAGAGGAAAAGAAAGTGCGAACACAGTGCGAGGTCGAACGCCATGTCGGAAAACGGCAGGTTCGGCAGTCCACCGGCCTGGTACCTGCCTTCGGACTTCCCCTGCGGATAGTCCTCGAGATACTTGGTCATCGCCCGCATTCTAAGCGCCGCGAGATCTTCCACCGTCCCGATCCGATCCCATAGGAATTCCGATTCGTTGAGTTTCATCTGGCGCATGGTTTCCGGAAAGGTCTCGTCGATCCGTGCACGGATGTCCGCTGCCGGGAAGTCATACAGCGGATCGATGGAAACCACCCGGCCACCGCGTCCCGTATGCACGGCATTGAAACTCGCCAGTCCATCGGCACAGCCGAGAATGCGCCCGGAAAGGTCGGAGGCCGACAGCGAAAACATCCGCACGTACTCGTCGTACGACCGTCCCAACGGAGCCACTGATTCAATCGTATAGGGCATGTTTCACGCATTTGAGGTGTCGCCGACCCGATGGTGCGGCAGTCTGAAAGGCGGACATGTAGTCCCACAGTACCGACGCACTAGCTAGTGTCGTGGTGGACTGAGTCATGAGAGCCTCTGAGACACCCTGTGGCCAGGAGTACTCACGAGGTCAGAGTCGGCTGTCCATCGAGTTCACTACAAGAACGCCCGGTGCGGCGAAAAAGGACTCGTGGGGTCATCAGATATCGCCGTGAACCGATTCTGAAAAACCCGGCGCACCAGCCAATCCGAAAAAGGCTCGACGGTTTCTTTCAGGGCGTCAAGCGCATCCCTGTCGAAGTAGCGGGCCGCATCGGTTTCCCGCCCATCCCCCCTCGGCGTGCCCTCGAGATGTCGAGCAAGAAAAATCACTCCAATCCATCCCTCTTGGGGAAAGGGAAGTTCCTGAATGCCGAGCAGTCCACTGACTTCGCATAAAACTCCAGCCTCCTCGCGCGTCTCCCGCACTGCCGCGTCTGCAGGTGACTCTCCGACCTGCAATCCCCCCCACGGAATCGTCCATTGATGTTGCAGCGGATGGCCCTTCGCCTGACGAACCATGAGAACCCGGGAGGCATTCCGTACCACCGCCCCGACACACACGACCGACTCAGCCATCTCGGCACCTTACTCCCATGCAGTTACGATGACATCTCTCGCCGGAGAGTTCTGCGAATCCGACGGACGCCAGATCGTGGTGTTGGTCGCGATGGCGCCGTCGAACAGGCCATTGTGGGCCAGCGTCGCCTCAGACTTTCCACTCGCCTGGCCCGCTTATGTGCGGCTACTATCTGTCAAAAACATGCGTGCCCGTGAATTCTACGAAGTCGAGGCGCTGCGAGGGTGGATGGTCGGCTGGTGCGCCCGCCGGGGGGGGCCGCATCGGGAGAAGGCGAACTGCCCTGAATTCTGCACCCAAGATTAGCTGTTGATTCCTTGTAGCCAAATGGCTACAGTGCGGGCAATGATCAAGGTTGCCAGATACATTGGAAGCGATGGCTCGGACGAATTTGGTTCAAGGTTCAAGAGGCAGACTTCGGAGGTGCGCGCGAGGGTACAGACTCGCCTGGACCGGGTGGAGTTGGGCAACCTCGGCGACCATCGGGCAGTTGGCGCCGGAGTATTCGAGCTTCGTATTCATCACGGTCCTGGATACCATGTGTATTGCGGGAGAGATGGGGATGAGCTTGTGATCCTGTTGGCCGGCGGAGCGAAGAAACGGCAACAGCGCGACATCAGCAAAGCGGTTGAGAACTGGAATGCCTACAAGCGGGAGAAACGAAATGCCAATCAAGGTTCATAAGGCCAGCGAATTCCTGAAAACGCCGGAAGATGTCGCGGCCTACCTGAACGCCACCATTGAGGAGATGGACGACCCGAGACTGCTCATGAAGGCGTTTCGCAATATTGCCGAGGCCCAGGGCGGCGTGTCCGAGCTCTCGCGGCGCGCGAAGGTGGATCGGGTCGCGCTGTCGCGGGCGTTGTCCGGCCGGAGGCATCCGCGCCTTGACACGCTCACAAAAGTAGCGGATGCCTGCGGCGTAAAGCTCCAGTTCTCCGCGTAGACGAGTTTTGACGGCTTGCGCGGCGTGAGTGGAGAGCGAATTTGACCGCTCATCCCGGTTTGGCCCCGCGGCATCGTGCCGAGGTACGCTACCGCGAACGCACGTTGCGAAACAATGACCGAGCTACCCGCCTACCGCCACGCATGGGCGTCGAACCGGCTCTGCCTTGTTCTCGCCAGCCTGTTGGTCGATTGGCAGTCGGTCGCGGGCAGCCGCCGCGAGCAGTCGTAGCTCGTCTATTTTGCCGGTAACCCGCTTCGGAATCCGCTCCACCATGGTCGTGTGCGGTCGCCCTTTCGCCCCCTGAACTGGAATGAACCGCCCCGTTCCAGCATCGCGTCCCAGCTGGAACGTCTTGCTCTTCGCCATTTGCTTGCATCCTCGCATTCAAATGTCCTTAAATAGGACAGAAGTATTCCGGCTTGCGATCAGGTTCGCAGTGAGCGAGCAAGCCCTGACGCTGCGCCTCTTCCGGCTCGGATGTATTCAACCGGACTGAACTAGCCTTAACCGCTTGAACACAGCGCTCTACACTCCCGATCAGTTGCTCGGTCAACTCAACGACGTCGAGCGCAAGAACGCGCCGCAATCGTTGCATGTCGCGGGCGACGCCGACTTGCTGCGCACCGGACGGCGGGTATCCGTGGTCGGATCTAGGCGCGTCAGCGAGCCCGGGCTCAAGCGTGCGCGCAGCCTGGTGAAGGAACTCGTGCAACGCAGAATTATTGTCGTCAGTGGGCTGGCCGCCGGAGTCGACACCGCCGCGCATACCGCCGCCATCGAGTTCGGTGGCCGTACAGTGGCCGTTCTCGGCACCCCACTGGAATCGTGCCATCCCGTCGAGAACCAGGCACTGCAACGGCAGATCATGTCCAGCCATGCCGCCGTCTCCCAGTTCCCGCCCGGGTATCCGTGCATGCCGGGGAACTTCCCCATGCGCAACCGGACCATGGCGCTACTGACGGATGCCACCGTCATCGTCGAAGCGGGCGAAAACAGCGGAACCCGTCACCAGGGTTGGGAAGCTCTCAGGCTGGGTCGCGACGTGTTTATCCTTCAAAACGTCGCCAATGACCCGGCACTGTCCTGGCCTACCGAGATGCTCTCCTACGGCGCCCAGGCGCTGACCCGCGAATCGTTGGATTCGACATTCGAAAACTTGCCAGCGTACACAGACCGAGTTGACGTAGAAGCCTTTGCTTTCTGAAATCCCGTTCGCGGCCTGTTACATCTATTCTCCAAGGGGCCAATCCGAAATCGCGGTTCAGTCACGGCGGCTGCGTGATTGGGTAAAGGCCGCTCATCAGCCTGCCCTTGCGAGAATGGCCGAACGCGTTAGCCTGCTCCATGAAAACGGCACCTTCGCGGAATTCTTCGGCCCGGAAACGCTGTTGCTGCCAGTACCGGGCAGTACCCCCCGCAGGGACGACACCACCCTCTGGGTGGCCGAGCGAATATGCAACGCGTTGCTCGCGGAGGGTTTGGGGGACGCAGTCATGGCCGACGTGCGGCGTGTTCGCCAAGTACCGAAATCGGCCTACCAAGCACCAGGCGACCGGCCCAACGCCCAGGTGCACTTCGATACGATTACCGTGCAACCGCAGCTCATCAATCCCATACGAATACTTCTTGTCGACGACATCGTCACAAAGGGAAATACGTTACTGGGTTGCGCATCCCGGGCTGCGGAAGCCTTTCCGCAAGCCGATATCAGGGCATTCGCCATGGTTCGGACCATGGGACTGGTACCGGATATCGACCGACTGATTGCACCTTGCGTCGGGCGTATATCCCTTGTGCGCGGCGGTGAAGCCGTCCGTGTTCCTTGAGGGAGATTGGCCGCCAATTGGGCAATTTAAGGGATATGATCCATGGGTCCATGACGGCACCTGACGAGCCACGCGTACAGGAAGGCATGCCGGGAGAGAGACTTGAACTCTCACTCTGTTGCCAGAACCGGATTTTGAATCCGGCGCGTCTACCAATTCCGCCATCCCGGCCCGGGGGGGTCGGGTAGCTTACCACCAATTCGTCCTGTGCAATTGCCGCACAAAGCCATGATGCATCACCCATTTACCGGAGCGGCAATCGGCATGATTGCGATTGAAAGACGTACCCCGTAAGGGCGCTATTCCACCGGCGCAATGGTCGCCGGATCCCAGTGCTCGTCGGCCTTGCCATCGACGAATCGCCAAGTGTCGAACCACGATGTGGAGTAGGTCTCACCCGGATTGCGCGGATCGGGATAGGTTCGTGGCCACAACACCGTGACGTAGTCGTCGTCGGCCATCACCGCCACGATCTCGATCGTAAGTTCATCGCAATCTTCCTCCGGTTCCCGGCCCAGGACCTCCGTGAAGAAGTACACGACGCCATCGAGTCCCGACTCCGCGTTGGGGTTGTGCTGGATGTAGCGGTCCGTGATCCATTCACCGGCCCGGTGCCACTGGTTGCACTGCAGCAATTCCCGCATGATGTGCAGCGTCGCTTGCTTGTTTCGGTGCAATACCGGATCTTCATCGACGAACAGGGATTCCGGATCATCCACGCCAACGACGGGTTCCTGCGCGAACGTGGGCAGGTTCAGCATGAGAGCCAGGAGCACGAGAATTACTGGTTTGGCATTCATTTGGAACTATTCCGCAAATGGGGTCATCCAAATGATTGATGCTGCCGCGGACCGGGTCAAGACAGACGGGTTTCCGATCAGAACAGCACTGCAACGATTTTCGCCGCACACGCATCTAATCGAATAGAAACATGGGATCCCGAATGCCACAGGTGGAGCCGGCAGTCGTCGCCGATGCCCAGAGGGGTGAATCGTCAGCCCAGGCGCGCCTGTACGAGGCATTTTCGCCCATGGTCTATACGCTGGCGCGACGGATGCTGGTGTCGCCCGCGCTGGCTGAGGACGTGCTTCAGGATACGTTCGTGGAGGTGCTGCGGAAGTTGCATACCTATCGCGGCGAAGCCGAGGTGGGGTTCTGGGTGCGGCGCATTGCCGTCAACAAGTGCCTGATGTACCTGCGCTCGGCGTGGCATTCGCGACGCGTGGACACCGAGGCGATCGAATCCCTGTGCCCGCCGGCGCAGGCGCCCCGGGCGGAACACCAGATCGCCCTGGAGCGCGCGTTGGGACATCTCACGGATACCGCGCGGGTCGTGGTCTGGCTGCACGATGTGGAGGGCTACACCCACAAGGAGATCGGCGCGATGATGGGCCGAACCACCAGTTTTTCCAAGTCGCAACTGGCGCGCGCACACAAGCGGTTGCGCACCCTGCTCGAAGGGGAGAGCGCCAAAGATGGAGGAGAGTCATGCACCCCGGCACTGAAGACTTGCTGAGCATTCGCGACGGCGAACCCGTGGACGCGGAAGCGCGTGCCGCGGTGGATGCCGATCCGGCGTTGCAGGCCGAAGTCGCACGCCTGCAGGCGACCCGGGAACAATTGCGGGAACTGCCGGAATTCGAGCCCCCGCCGGGCGTGCTGGCGAAGGTCCTTGCCGAACTCGAAACGGATCCCGGTACGCGGCGCGAGCCGCCGCCGGAGCCTGATCGGTCGCCTGAGGCAGGATCCGGCCCGACCTCGACAGCCGAAGCGGCTTCCGCCAGCAAGGCCGCCACCAGCCCACACTATCGCCTCTGGCGGCACGCGCAGTGGCCGCTGCGGGGCGCCATCGCCGCGGCCGTTGCAGTCGTTGCCGTACTGGGCGTGCGTTCGCTCGACGAACCGGAGGGACCCGCTCCGGGCGCGATCGTGGCCGAGAACTCCGTGTCCCCCGTCGACAGCCTCGCTTTCGGCGGGGCCGCCGCTACCTACACCTCGCTCACCAGCGAATCAGCGCGTCTCGAGCGGCTCCTGAACGACATCCCGTACCGCCCGCGGCTGGTGAACGCCGGCACGGTCACGACGATCTCGGGACTGGAAGACCGCATCGGCCAGGTGGACGAGGTCCTCATGTACGGGAGCGTGTACGGGCTGCAGCCGGAGCAAACGATGGCGTTGTGGCAGGAGCGGGTCGACCTGATGAACGCGCTTGTAGAGGTTCGATACGCCCAGGCGCAACGTTTCGGCTTCTAGCTGCATCTGTTAGGCAGGACACTGAACTGAAGGAATCGAAATCATGACCAGAACTTCAATCTTGACCGTGATCGCCGCGATGGGACTGGCCGCGGCTTCGGCGCCCGCCGGTGCGCAGACATCTCAGGAGCGGGAAGAACGCGAGGAGGCCCGCTCGGAGCTTCAGGAGGCTCGCGAGGCGCTGGAGGAAGCCGCGCGCGAAGTCGCCCGACTGTCCGCGCAGGCTGCCGGCCCGGTAGTCAGAAGCTTCACCCTGATCTCGAGGCCCGCGGTGCTCGGCATCAATATCAGCGACGACGAGGCGGGCGTCCAGGTGGACGGCGTGACTCCCGGCGGACCTGCCGCCGACAGCGGCGTGGAGACCGGTGACATCATCATCGCGATGGACGGAGCCGAACTCGGCGGCGACTCCCCCTCCGAGCTTCTCATTGCCCAGATGGAAAATGTCTCGCCCGGCGACACTGTCGTGCTCACGATCGTGCGCGACGGCGACGAAGAGGAGATCGAGATCGTCGCAGGATCGTCCAGCGCCTTCTTCGGCCGCGAGGATGGTGAAGAGTCCGTTGCCCGGCGCTTCGGCGACTGGTTCCAGGAAAGGGGCGATATCCGCGACCGGCTCGTTTCAATCGGGCGCCGTTGGGGGGATATGGAACTGGTGGAACTGACGCCCGAGCTCGGCGCCTATTTCGGCACCGAAACGGGCATCCTGGTGGTGCGCGCGCCCGCCGACAGGGCGCTGGAGGCGCTGACGGACGGCGACGTGATCCTGGAAATCGGCGACCGAACGCCGAACGATGCTGCACACGCGTTGCGCATTCTGGCCAGCTTCGAGAGCGGTGAGACGCTGCAACTGGAGATCATGCGGAACCAGAGCCGCCAGACTCTGGAGGTCGAGTTTCCCTAGCAGTTTTCGCTCCGGTCGCCGGTGCGCTGACGCGGAGGGAAATGCGTACTGCCATGCGAGCCAATGGGCGGAGCCCCGCGGCATTCGACCGGCCGAGGGCTCCGCCAATCCCGGCAACAGGTTGCAGCATGCCGGGGCGGGGTGTACGTTGAACCGGTGATTTTCCGGACCGCGACGAGGCTACACCGATGAAGCGCCCGACCCTCCCCTGGCTACGCTGCACACTCCTTGCTGCAACCGCATTCGCCTTCCCCCTGACAGCGGGATCGCAACAGACACCCATCTTCAATACCGTCAAACAGAAGCTCGCCGAAGGCCGCCAGGTGGTTGGCGCGACCGTGGCGACGGCCGACGCCGACATCTACTGCGCGGTGGCAAACGCAGGCTTCGACTTCATCTGGATCGAGATGCAGCACAGCCCGCTGACGTACGCGGACGCGGCGCGGATGATCTGGGCATGCCGGGATGCGCCGGCCATTCCATTCATCCGGATTCCGGCGGCAACCGAGGGAGACATCCAGAAGGCGACGGACATCGGTGCGCTGGGCATCATCGTTCCGATGGTGGACAGCATGGAGGAGATTCAGGCCGCCGTGACCTACGCGCACTTTCCGCCTTTCGGCAAACGCAGCCAGGGCGGCGGACAGTACGGCGCGCTCTGGGGAAGTGACTACCGGGCCGCCGCCAACGAGAACATCATGGTGGTCGCCATGATCGAACAGCCGGCCGGAGTCGCCATCGTGGAGGACGTGGCGAACCTGGAGGGCGTCGACGTGGTATTCGTTGCCAGCTCCGACCTCGGCAGCTTCACTGGGCTGCCCCAGGGTCACCCCGACTACGAAGCTCTGGTGACGACGGTGAAGGACACCACGCTGCGGGCGGGCCGCACGGTCGGCGGCCCCCTGGCCTGGAAGTCGACGCGCGAAGGCTACGGTTTCTTCCAGGCGCCGACCACGACCAGCCTCGTCCGCACCGGCGCACGCGCCGTGCTGGAAGCGTCGGACCCCTGTTACGGCATTCCCTCCGGTCAGGCCCCGGTTGAGGGCGAGGACCCGTGTCCGTGACGGAAACCGGCAAACGAGCGTGCCGGTCTTGAATTAAGCGGCCCTACTCCCCGTACAGCACCTGCATCGATCACGCGGCCGAATCAGCCAGACGAGCATCGGGCCGCCGATCACCGCGCGCGCACGTGCGAGCGCATCAACCGCCTAACTGTTGCCCAGCGCGAGCTCCAGAACCCGGGCGACGTGCATGGCGTCACGACCGGTGCCGTGATTGATCTGCGTGCGGCAACTGGTGCCGTCGGCGACGATCAGGGTATTGCCGTCCGCCTTGCGGACCCGCGGCAACAGGTCCAGTTCCGCCATCTTCATGGACGTTTCATAGTGTTCGGCTTCGTACCCGAATGAGCCGGCCATGCCGCAACATCCCGATTCGATCAGCTCCACCTCCGCTCCCGGAATCAGGCGCAATACACTTTCCACGCTCGACACCTGGTCGAAGGCTTTCTGATGACAGTGCCCGTGCAGCAGCAATTGTTTCTGCGCCAGCGCCTTCAGGGGCAGATTGAGCCGGCCGGCGTCGTTCTCCGCCGCGAGAAACTCCTCGAAGAGCATCGCCCGGCCTGCCAGTTGCGCCGTCTCGCCGCCCGGCAGCATCGCGGCAAATTCGTCGCGCAGGGTCAGCAGGCACGACGGTTCCAGGCCCACAATGGGCACGCCCCGCTCCACGTAAGGCCGGAGAGTTTCGATCACCCGCCTTGCTTCCGCGCGCGCTTCCTCCACCAACCCGGCGTTCAGAAAAGTCCGGCCGCAGCACAGGGGTCTGCCGCCGCCGGCGGGCAGCGGCGTGGCGACCCGGTAACCGGCGGCGGTGAGCACATTCACTGCAGCGATGGCCGTCTCGCATTCGAAGTACGTGGTGAAGGTGTCCGCCAACAGGACGACCTCCGCGTCTGCCGCAGCACTGTCAGCCGTGGCGCCATTGGCCGAAGTGGCCGCAGCCGAACTGCGTTTGGCCGCAGCGCCGTCTGCTGCGGGTCCCCCGGTCGCAGCGCTCGCAACCGTAGCGCCAACTTCCGCGGAGCCGTCGACCGCGCCGCGAAACGTATCCCGACGCCACGCGGGCAGCGTGCGCCGGGCCGTAAAGCCAAACAGGGACTCGCGCAGCCCGGACAGCAGCCGGCTCCTGGTGGCGGCATTGGAGAGCGGCGCGAAACGAGCCGCCCACGGCGCGTACCGGGGCAGGTAGGCGATGATGCGGTCCCGCAAGCCGAGTCCCCGGCGCTCCCGGTAAGCGCTGAGAAACTCGATCTTCATGCGGTACACGTCCACGCCCGTGGGACACTCGCGCTTGCAGGCCTTGCAGCCGACGCACAGATCCATGGTCTCGTAGAGTTCCCTGGACGTCAGCGCGTCGGCGGGCAACTGTCCCGTAAGCGCCAGCCGCAGGCTGTTCGCGCGCCCGCGGGTGACGTGTTTCTCGTTCTGCGTCACCCGAAACGACGGACACATCACGCCGCCTTTGGCCTTGCGGCAGGCGCCATTGTTGTTGCACATCTCCGTAGCCCGGTACAAGCCGCCCCAGGCCGACCAGTCCAGCGCTTCCTTGTGCTGCAGCGGCTGGTACCGATCCGAGAACCTCAGCAGGCTGCGATCGTCCATGAGCGGCGGATCGATGATCTTGCCCGGATTGAATCGCCCGTCCGGATCGAAACTGTCCTTGACCTCCCGGAACGCAGACACGATCTGCGTACCCAGTATCGGCTCCAGGAACTCGGAGCGGACCAGCCCGTCGCCGTGCTCGCCCGAGTGAGTGCCCTTGTATTCCCGCACCAGTTCGTGCGCCGCCGATGCGATGGAACGCCAGTTCGCCACATCGCTGTCCGCCTTCAGGTTCAGGATCGGCCGCACGTGCAGGCAGCCTGCGCCGGCATGCGCGTACCAGGTCCCGGTGGTGCCGTGCCGGGAGAACACGTCCGTGAGACGCTGCGTGTAATCCGCGAGGTTCTCCAGCGGGACGGCGCAGTCCTCGACGAAGGAAATGGGCTTGCCGTCGCCCTTCATCGACATGACGATGTTCAGCGCCGCCTTGCGCAGCGACCAGACCCTGGCCTGAAGTGCCGCCGACTCGGCCCGCAGCACCCTGCCCGGTAAACCCAGATCGCCCATCAGCTCCTCGAGTCGGTCCAGGTTGCGCAGCTGCTCCTTGAGGTCGTCGCCGGCGAACTCCACCAGCAGCACGGCCACCGGCGACCCCCGAATAAACGTACGCAAGGTCGAACTGAACGCCGGAATGTCCGCAGCCAGATCGAGTACCGTCCGGTCGATCAACTCGGTGGCGGCGGGATCGAGTCGGATGATGTGCTTCACCGACTCCATCGCCGCGCGGAACGTGGGAAAGTGGCAGATTCCAAGGACCTTGTGCTCCGGGATGGGCTGCAGTGCCAGCTCCAGTTCCTGGAACCAGGCGAGCGTGCCTTCGGATCCCACCAGCAGCTCGGCCAGGTTCAGATCGTCGCGGCCCAGCCGATCAATGTTGTAGCCCGCCACGTTCCGCGCGACCTTCGGAAATCGCCGGTCAATTTCATCGGCGTTACGCTCGTAGAGCTGACGCATCCGGTCTGTGAGGAGGCCGAGCCGACCGTTGCCGGAGCCATTGCCATTGCGTCCGTCAAGCTGCTCGACGCCATTGCCGCTGTGGCGGCCCGGTCGCGCGGGGCCGTTGCCGTTGCTTCGGTCCAGCCGCACGGTCCCCTGCGGACGGCAGTCCAGCAACGTACCGTCGGCGAGTACCGCCTGGATGCCAATGACGTTGTCCACCATGTGTCCGTAGTGCAGGGAGCGCGCGCCGACGCTGTTGTTGCCGGCCATGCCGCCAATGGTGGCGCGACTGGAAGTCGACACGTCGATCGGGAAAAACAGCCCGTGAGGCTTCAGGAACCGGTTCAGCTCATCAAGGACAATGCCCGGATCGACTGAAACGGTTCGTTCCGACGGCCTGAAAGTCCGGACCTCGCGCAGGAACTTGCTCGCATCGACGACCAGCGCTTCACCCACGGTCTGTCCGCACTGGGACGTCCCGGCGCCGCGGGGCAACAGCGGCACGCCGTGCTCGGCGGCGATCTGGATGGTCGCGAGCACATCCTGACGCGTGCGCGGCACGACCACGCCGATGGGCTGAATCTGGTACACCGAGGCGTCCGTGCTGTAGCGGCCGCGGCTGAACGCGTCGAAGAGGACTTCGCCCTCCAGTTCGCGGCTTAACTGTGCCGCCAGAGGCGTGCTGTCTGCTTTGGCGGATATCACTGGCATCGGCTATCCCTTCGGACTGGTGGCATCGGCTGACTGTTTGGATCTAGGCGTATCGTGAGCGTTGGCAGACTTCAGTGGCATTGGCTTTCCGATTGGTCTGGTGGCATCGGCTGACAGGTTCGATTCATGAGCCCTTTAACGCTACCGGAGGCAACGCTGCCAGGTCCATCTCTTCGGGTGGCCGATCGTCGTGGATCACACGAACACCCGCGGGGTACACGAACAACCGCCGGTCAACCGAGCGCCGCACAGGCCCGACGGATCCGAATGCACGCCTCGGTCAGCGCCTCGGTCGAGGCGGCATAGGAAATCCTGAAATAGGGCGACATCCCGAACGCCGCGCCCGGCACGACCGCCACACCCTCACTTTCCAGCAGATATGTGCAGAACGCGGAGTCATCCCCAATTGCGGTGCCCGCTGGTGTTTTCCGGCCGATCAGCGCCGAGCAGGACGGATAGACGTAAAAGGCTCCCTCCGGCGTTCGGCAGGAAACGCCCTCCATTTCATTGAGCATGGAAACCACCAGATCCCTTCGCTCCCTGAACGCCTCGTTGCGCGGTTCAAGAAAATCCTGCCTGCCGTTCAGCGCCTCCACGGCGGCCGCCTGACTGACCGACGACGTATGCGTCGAGGATTGCGACTGCACCACCGACATCGCCCGGATGAGTTCAACCGGGCCGGCGCCGTAGCCCAGCCGCCAGCCGGTCATCGCATACGCCTTGGAGACACCGTTGATGGTCAGCGTTCGATCCAGGAGCCCGGGCTCGACCTGGGCCACGGTGGTGAACTCGAACCCGTCATAAACGATGTGCTCGTAGATGTCATCGGTCATGACCCAGACATGATCGTGCCGCAGAATGACTTCGGTCAGCGCCTTGAGTTCGTCCCAGGTGTAGGCGGCGCCCGTCGGGTTGCTGGGCGAGTTGAGCATCACCCACTTCGTCTGCGGTGTGATCGCCGCCTTCAGGTCCCCGGCCGTCAACTTGAAACCCTGCGCCTCCCGGCCTTCCACGATCACCGGCGTTCCTTCGGCAAGCAGGACCATGTCGGGATAGGAAACCCAGTACGGCGCCGGAATGATGACCTCGTCCCCCGGATCCAGCGTCGCCATGAGCGCGTTGTAAAGCACCTGCTTGCCGCCGCAACTGACGATAATCTGGCTGGGCGCGTAGTCGAGGCCGTTTTCGCTTGCGAACTTGCCGCAGATGGCCTGCCGCAGTTCCATGGTACCCGTCACGGGTGTATACCGGGTCTGGCCTTCATCGATGGCCTGCTTGCCCGCCTGGCAGATGTTTTCGGGCGTGTCGAAGTCCGGTTCCCCCGCGCCGAGCCCGATAATGTCGCGGCCGGCAGCCTTCAGTTCGGCCACCAGCCCCGTGAGCGCGTTGGTGGGTGAAGGCTTGATGCGTGAGAGACGCTGGGCGATGACAGTCATGGTGAAGCTCGCTGTGCAAACGCGGGGAATTCGCAAGTTACGCCCTGCACGAGCGTCGCGCAATTCAATACCGCCGAACAGGCGCACATCTCGAGTCGGTATGTACGAGCATGAACCGTATACGGCAGCGAAGTCCAGAGCATGCTGGCCGGCGGTCGAATGCAGCGAAATTTCAGTGTTACCTGCCGGGTTAGAATCGCAGCGCCATGGATCGTGCCGAGTTTCACTACGATCTGCCGACGGAACTCATTGCGCAACAGCCGTTGCCCGAGCGTTCGGCGAGCCGGCTGCTTGTGGTCCGGGGCCAATCCCGGAAAGACCGCACGTTTGCCGACTTACCCCGGCTGCTGAAGGCCAATGACCTGCTAATCCTGAACGACACGCGTGTCATCCACGCCCGCCTTCGCGGCCGCAAGCCGACGGGTGGTCAGGTAGAGATGCTGCTGGAGCGCGTTACCGGCACACGGACGGCGACGGCACAGGTCAGGGCCAGCCGCAGTCCCGGCGACGGAACCGAACTGACCCTCGCCAACGGCTCCAGCGTCCGCGTGCTGGGCAGGCATGGTTCCCTGTTTCGGCTTCAATTCGATACCGATATCGAGCCCCTACTCGAAGCCCACGGCGAAGTGCCGCTGCCGCCGTACATCCGTCGCAGCGCCGCGCCTGAAGATCGGGCTCGCTACCAGACCGTCTACGCCCGGGACGACGGTTCCGTCGCGGCCCCAACGGCCGGATTGCATTTCGACGCGGAATTGATTCAGGCGCTCCGTGAGCGCGGCGTCGAGACGGCGTTTCTGACCCTGCACGTGGGAATCGGCACATTTGCCCCGGTACGAACACAACGCATCGAAGATCATCGCCTTCACTCAGAGTGGTGCCGAATCACCGCCGCGACGTGCGAGCGAATCCGGCAAACACGGCAGCGGGGAGGACGAATCGTCGCGGTGGGCACGACCGCCGTCCGCGCGCTGGAGAGTGCGGCCCAGAGTGGCGAACTTGAGCCGTTCGAAGGAGAAACTTCGCTGTTCATCCGGCCCGGATTCCGGTTTCGCGTCGTGGATGCCCTGATCACCAACTTCCACCTGCCCGAATCGTCCCTGCTGATGCTGGTCTGCGCCTTCGCGGGCCGGGAGCGCATGCTTGCAGCGTACCGTTACGCCGTGGCTCAACGCTATCGTTTCTTCAGCTACGGCGACGCCATGCTCATCGAGCCGTGAATTTCGAGCCGCCGCCCGGCGTCCCGGCGGCAATAGTTCGGTAAATCGCGCCGCGTTGCAGCGTACCCCAGCCAGGTGTAAATTGAGCCGGAGACTTGCCGGACCGTTACCAGGCCAAACCGATGAAGCGTCCGTCCCTCGTTCTACCAACGGCGGTAACGATCGTTGTATTCGCAGCGTCACCCCCATACGCCCAGGTCTCCACCTGGACCGATTACGTCAGCCGGCAGGATTTCTTCAGCGCCAACTTTCCCGGCGAGCCAATCGTGGAAGAGATTGACTATTTGACGGAATACCGGATCACGTTACCCGCCCGCGTCTATCGCCATGAGAGCGGCCTGCACCGCCACTCCGCTACGGTCGTGGATTACACCGGCGCCCTTGCAATCCACCAGGCGCGTGCAGACGAATGCCGGGCGGCCGGGGGCGACGGCGACCTTTGTCACAACGCCGGACGCGGCGAATTGCGCGGCGCCATCGTGTATGCGTCATGGAACATCCTGAACCGTGACGGCGCCGACATATCCCACTTCGCGTATCACAACACCGACCTTGTGGAAGGCCACGCGATCCACCTGAGGAACGCCGATGGATCTCGGACCTCGGCTGTGGTGCACATGCACGAGGACCGGCTCTATATCCTGGAGAGCACTGTGCCCCAGGGAGCGCCCGCGCCGGGAATATTCCAGATTTCGCTGCAGTTTCTGGACAGCGAATTCAAGCCGGTTCGCTATGCACGAATCTATTCCAACGAATATCCACCGCCGCCTCGTGTACCGGTCTATACCAACGGCTATCCGCCGCCGCCCGGCAGCCAGTAGTGCCGGCGATGACCTCGCAACTCAAACACGGAGCCCTGGCGCTACTGTTTGCAGCGTCCCTGGTTGGCCCGGCCATGGCGCACCATTCCCACAACGCCTATGAACTCTCGGTGTGGACGACCATGGAGGGCACGGTTAACCAGGTACTCCTGCTGAACCCGCACTCCTGGATCTACCTGGACGTAACCGACGAACAGGGTGAGACGACGACGTGGGCGCTGGAGGCCGCCAACTTCTCCGCTTTTTTCGCAAAGGGCGTCAAACAGGAGGATGTCCGGTCGGGAGACTTCATCCGCGTCAGAATTCATGTTCTCCGCGACGGTACCAACGGAGGGTTGCTCGGGTTTGTAACGCCGCTGCACGGCGACCCGGCACGCGGCCACGGCATCGAACTGGAGTGGGATTAGCCTCCATATCGCCCGACCTTCTGCTGCGAACGCGGATCTGCTCGGTGTGGACGATGGTCGTGAACGCGAACATGCCGCCGGCGCCATGAAGTTCGAGCTGCTGCACACCGACGGCGCGGCCCGCCGGGGGCGAATGACCTTCCCCCGCGGCGTGGTGGAAACCCCCGCGTTCATGCCCGTGGGCACGTACGGCACCGTGAAGGCGGTCGATCCCGAACAACTCCGTGCCGCTGGCAGCCACATCATACTCGGCAACACCTTTCACCTGATGCTGAGGCCCGGCGTGGAGGTGATCCGCGCCCACGGCGGGCTGCACGAGTTCATGGGGTGGCACGGTCCCCTGCTGACGGACTCGGGCGGGTTTCAGGTCTGGAGCCTCAAGACCTTGCGCCGACTCGACGAGGAGGGCGTGGAATTCCGCTCACCCGTCGACGGCGACCTGGTGAAGCTGACTCCTGAGAGTTCCATCACCATCCAGCACCATCTCGATGCCGACGTGGTCATGGTGCTGGACGAGTGCACCGCCTATCCCGTCGGCGAGTCCGACGCGCGGGCTTCCATGGAGTTGTCCCTGCGCTGGGCCGTGCGCAGCCGCACACGGTTCGACGCCCTCAAACCGGCGGACACGCCGGCAGCGCTTTTCGGTATCGTCCAGGGCGGCATCTACCCCTCGTTGCGGCACGCTTCCATGGCCGGGCTCGCAGAGATCGGCTTCGACGGGTACGCGGTGGGCGGACTGGCGGTGGGCGAGCCGGAGAGCGAACGCCTCGCCGTACTCGAAGCGCTGGAGCCTGCGATGCCCCGCGAGCGGCCGCGCTACCTCATGGGCGTAGGCACGCCGCAGGACCTGATCCGCGCCGTCGCCCGCGGCATGGACATCTTCGATTGCGTCATTCCCACCCGCCATGCCCGCAACGGGCAACTCTTCACCCGAAACGGCACGATCAACATTCGCAACGGCCGCTTCCGCAACGATACGCGGCCGGTGGATCCTGCCTGCTCCTGCCCGACCTGCCGCAACTACAGCCGCGCCTATATCCGACACCTCCAGAAGTGCAACGAAATCCTGGGATCGACCCTGGCCACCGTGCACAACCTTCACTTTTACCACAATCTGATGGCTGAAATGCGCGACGCCATCGAAAACGGGCGCTTCGATGAAATTGCGTCCCGGTGGGGAGAATCTGGAAGATGAGTTCCCTGGCGCCGGCAACCGGCCAGAAATCGTCACACGAAGATTTGCGTAGTCAGGCCAGACCGAGAAATACGGCAATTGCCCGGTTCACTTGCACCAACTCCGGGCCTGACAAGATGCCGATGCGTTCACTGACACGTCGCCTGGATACGGTGGTGATCTTGTCCACCATCAGCCGCGAGGTCGTGCGCAAGCCGTTGCGGTCGTCAGGCTCGATGGCGAGACGAATCAGGGGAGCATCCGTGGGATCCGTCGTGAACACGCAGACGGTCACCGACGCAGTGGCGTCGAAGCGGTCGTCCTGAACAATTACCGCCGGCCGCGGCTTCCCGGCGTAGCCGCTGCCGGAAACAATCCAGACTTCCCCTCGCTTCATTCCGGATTGTCGTCCGACACCGCATCGACAAAGGCCTGATCCAGATCCGCGTCGGGACTTCGGGCCACTGCCAGTGACTGGCGGTGCGCTTCCGCACGAAAGTTCGCCGACCGCGTATCGGGCACCCAGATCTGAATTGGCCGCAAACCTGCTGCCCTCAGCCGTGCCCGGTGACTCCGGACCCGGTCCCGCGATCCCGGGGAACGCGCTTCGCTCGTCATGGTTTCACTTCCTGCAAGGTAGTTACATGTAACGTAGCGCAGGCGGTGCCCGATCGTCAACGGAGCGCCGACAATATCCGGGCCGGCATCGGGGAGTTCCCTCGTCGCGTATGTCATAATACCGCGCTCTTCGGACCATCCACAGCCAACAGACCATGGATTTCTTCATCAGTACAGCATGGGCCCAGACGGGCGGGACCGGCAATGCCTTCATTCAGTTCCTGCCGCTGATCGTCATTTTCGTGCTGTTCTATTTCCTGCTGATCCGCCCACAGAGCAAGCGCGCCAAGGAGCACAGGCAGATGGTGTCGGAACTGGCCAGCGGTCAGGAAGTGGTGACCGGCGGCGGCCTGCTGGGCAAGGTCACCAAGGTGGGCGATACCTGGGTGACGGTTGAGGTCGCCGACGGCGTTTCCCTGAAAGTACAGCGCAACACCATCTCCGGTGTCATGCCTCCGGGCACAGTCAAGAACGCCTGATCGAAAGCCTCATGAACCGATATCCACTCTGGGTCAACATCCTGGTACTCGCGGTGATCGTGGGCGGCGCCCTGTTCGCCCTGCCGAACATGTACGGCGACGACCCGGCACTGCAGATCACCCGCGAAGACGGCATCCCCATGACGGACATTGTCCGTGGGCAGGTCGCCGTTGCCCTGGACGAGCAGGAAATCGACTTCTTGTCTGTGCTCCTGGAAGAAGAAGCCGTGGTCGTGCGGTTTCCCGATGTCGCCTCCCAGTTGAGCGGCAGCGCAGCGCTCGGCGAGGCCATGCCGTTTCATATCGTTGCGCTGGCGCTGGCGCCGAGGACGCCCGGCTGGCTGCGCTTCCTCGGGCTCGAGCCCATGAGCCTGGGACTGGACCTGCGCGGCGGTGTGCACTTCCTGTACCAGGTGGATCTGGACTCCGCGATCAATCAGTTGCTGCAGACCTATCAGGGCGACCTGCGTACGCGCCTGCGGGAAGAGGGCATCCGCAACAGCGGCATCAACCTGGACGGCGACGTCATCAGCGTCGGAATCCAGGATGCGGAGCGCATGGACGACGCCGAGGAAATCATCCGCGTGCTGGACCCGACGGCGAGCGCTACCGTTCTCGGCGCGCAGCCCGGCATGACGGTCAACCGCACGACGATAGACGGCCTGCCGGGATTCCGCGTGCAACCCACGCCGGTCCTGATCAACCAGCGGCAGACCTTTGCCATCCAGCAGAACACCACCACGCTGAGGAACCGCGTCAATGAGCTCGGCGTGGCCGAGCCGGTGGTGCAGCGCCAGGGCCTGAATCGCATCGTCGTACAGCTTCCCGGCGTGCAGGACCCGGCGCAGGCCGAGCGCATCCTGGGCGCCACCGCCACGGTCGAGTTTCGCCTGGTGGACTGGGAGAACGACGCCTTCGGCGCGGACCGGACCGGGCGGCCGCCGCTGGGGTCGCTCCTCCGCTACCAGCGCGACGGAACGCCGACGCTCCTGCGCCGGGATCTGATCGTCTCCGGGGATCAGCTCACCGACGCTACCTTCATCTATTCCCAGGGCCAGCCCGCGGTCAACGTGCGGCTCAACAGCCAGGGCGGCAATCGGATGCTCGAAACCACCCAGGCCAACCTCAACCGGCCCATGGCGGTGCTGTACGTGGAGGAGAAACCGGAACTGATCGAGCGCGACGACGGCACGCAGATCATTCGCAACACCCGCGACGAAACCGTCATCAACGTGGCGACCATTCGCGGCATCTTCTCCACCAACTTCCAGATCACCGGCGTGACGCCCTTCGAGGGGCAGGACCTGGCGCTGCTGTTGCGGGCCGGCGCATTGGCCACGCCCATCTTCAAGGTGGAGGAACGCACCATCGGTCCGAGCCTGGGGCAGGACAATATCGACAGGGGGCGCGCCGCAGTGCTCACCGGTTTCCTGCTGGTGGTGCTGTTCATGGCCGCGTACTACCGGATTTTCGGGCTGACGGCGGACCTGGCGCTGTTCGCCAACCTGGTACTGATCGTCGCGCTGCTGTCCATGCTGCAGGCCTCGCTGACGCTGCCGGGCATCGCCGGCATCGTGCTCACCGTGGGTATGGCGGTGGATGCCAACGTGTTGATATTCGAACGCATACGCGAGGAATTGCGTAACGGCAATTCGCCCCAGGCCAGCATCCGCGCCGGCTACGAGAAGGCCTTTTCCACCATTGCCGACGCCAATATCACCACGCTCATCGCCGCCAGCGTACTGTGGGTCTTCGGCACGGGACCGATCCGCGGCTTTGCCACCACGCTGGGCCTCGGAATCGTGACTTCGATGTTCACAGCGATCATCGGCACCCGCGTCGTGGTCAACCTGATCTACGGGTACCGGCGCGTGGACAAGCTCGCCATCGGCACCGTCAGGGCCTGACCGTGAACACCGGGAACTTCAATATCGACTTCATGGGCGCCCGCCGCGTGGCAGTGGCGTTTTCCGCGGTGGTGATCGCTGCGTCGCTGGTGTCGCTGGTCGCCCGCGGGCTGAATTTCGGCCTCGACTTCACCGGCGGCGATCTGCTGGAACTCACCTACGAAGGCGAGGCGGACCTGGCCGACATTCGCGCGGCGCTGAACGAGGAAGGATTCGTAAACCCGCTGGTGCAGAATTTTGGCACCACCAGCGATGTGCTCGTGCGTTTGCCGTTGCAGGCGGAGTCGGAGGAGGGCGACACCCGCGCCCGCGTCCTCGCAGCGCTCCAGGCTCGGAATCCGACCGTGGAGCTGCGCCGGGCGGATTTCGTCGGGCCCCAGGTGGGCGAGGAGCTGACGGAACGTGGCGGTCTGGCGATGCTGATCGCCTTGGTGCTCATCTTCGTCTACGTCATGCTGCGGTTCCGGTGGAAGTTCGCCGCCGGCACCATCTCGGCGCTGGTCCACGACGTCATCGTCGTGGTGGGTTTCTTCTCCATCTTCGGGTTCGGCTTCGACCTGACGATCCTTGCGGCCATCCTCGCCACCATAGGCTATTCGCTCAACGACACCATCGTGGTCTTCGACCGGATCCGCGAGAACTTCCGGCTGATGCGCCGCGGCAGTGCAGTCGAGGTGATCAACCGCTCCATCAACCAGATGCTGGGCCGCACCATGATCACCAGCTTCACGACGCTGCTGGTGTTGATCTGCCTGTTCCTGCTGGGCGGTGAGACCGTATCCGGGTTTGCCCTGGCGCTCATCGTCGGCGTCGTCGTGGGGACGTATTCGTCCATCTACGTCGCCAGCGCCTCGGCACTGGCCCTCAACGTCTCGCCCGCCGACCTCATCCCGCCCAAGCGCGAGGAGATCGATTCGCTGCCCTGAGGGCGCGCTGCAAACCCTGCGGCGCGTTCGCCGACAGTGGCCGCGTCGGCCACACCCATCGTCCGAGTGGGCGGGCCACACAGGCGCGTATGGAGCGCACCGCAACAGGGTACGGCGGCACTTTGCTGGTGGAGGCTACACAGGTGCGTATGGAGCGAACAGCTTCGACAGCGCAGCGTAGACTTTCGGCGTTCCGGCAACCACATCGCCGGTTTCGAGGAACCGATCCGTGCCACGGTAGTCGCTGATCCGTCCGCCGGCCTCGCGGATGATCAGCGTGCCCGCCGCCAAGTCCCAGGGCTTGAGTCCCAGCTCCCAGAAACCGTCGACGCGCCCGGCGGCGACGTAGCAGAGGTCCAGCGCCGCTGCGCCGGCCCGGCGCACGCCCGCATTGTTGTTGATGACAGCCTTCAGCATCTCGACGTAATTGTCGAGGTGCTCCTTGTTGGCCCGGTACGGAAGGCCGGTCGCGACCAGGGCCTGGTGCAGCCGGACCTGCTTGCTGACTCGAATCTTGCGGTTGTCCAACTGCGCGCCCTGACCCCGGCTCGCGCTGAACACCTCCTGCCGATGGGGATCGTAGACGACGCCGTGCTCCAGTTGCCCAGCCCGGCTCACGGCGATGGAAACCGCGAAGACCGGAAAACCATGCAGGTAGTTGGTGGTGCCGTCCAGCGGGTCGATGATCCACTGGTACTCGTGCTCGCCCCGCGCTCCGCTCTCCTCGGCCAGGATCGAATGCTCCGGATGGTATTCGTGGATCACGTTGATGATGGCCTCTTCCGCCAGGCGGTCCACCTCGCTGACGAACTGGTTGCGCCCCTTGTCCACCACCTCGAGGGACTCGAGCCGGTTGACGTGACGCATCATGATGGCGCCGGCCTCACGGGCGGCGCGAACGGCGATGTTTACCATTGCGTGCATAGGGATCTGGCGCTCGGTCGGGGATGGAACATTGATGGCGGAACTCCGGCGGCGCAAGAGTAGAATACTGGCTCACCCGCGGCAAATCCGAACCGGCAAAAATCCGGGACCGTCAACGCCAATGCATATTCCGGTGCGCATCGTCCTCGTCGAGACATCCCACCCCGGCAACATCGGGGCCGCCGCCCGTGCGATGAAGACAATGGGGCTGGATGAGCTGGTGCTGGTCGCCCCAAGGGACTTTCCCAGCGCCGACGCCACTGCGAGAGCGTCCGGAGCGGACGATGTGCTGGCTCGCGCCCGTGTCGTGGATTCGCTGAGCAATGCCATCGCCGACTGCGGATTCGTGGCCGGCGCGAGCGCACGGCTGCGCAAACTGTCCGGGCCTGTGGTCGACCCTCGAGAGAGTGCAGCGGCCCTGCGGAAGCACGCCGGGGAAACGACGGTCGCCATGGTTTTTGGACCTGAACATTCGGGGCTGACCAACGAGGACCTGGGCCGCTGCAACCAGGTGGTGCACATCCCCGCCAACCCCGCCTATAGTTCCCTGAACGTGGCCATGGCCGTGCAGGTGATCTGCTACGAACTGCGCATGGCGGCACTCAAGCGCCCTGTGGATGCGGAACAGGCGGCGCGCCGGACCCACACATCGGCAATGCCTCCCCCATCTACCGCGCCCGAAGCGGAACCGGCCGCCGGTCAGCGGGACGCGGCCGAGACGACCGGTCCGGACGCATCCGGCGCGACCGCCGGCCGGGACTCGCCGCTCGCCACCGCCGCCGAACTGGAAGGCTTTCACCGTCATCTGGAATCGGCACTGAGGGCTGCGGGATTCATGAAAACGGACCATTCCAGGCAGCTCAGACTGCGCCTGCGCCGGATCTTCCAGCGCAGCGGCCTGGACCGAAACGAGGTCAACATCCTGCGCGGCGTACTGACGGCACTTGCCGACGGCAAGCGCGACGAGCACCGTGAGCCGACTCCGCAGCGGGCGGGGAGCGTGGAGTGACGCACCCCGAGATATACCTGGACTACGCGGCCACCACGCCCGTGGACCCGCGTGTCATCGAGGCAATGGTCGAGTGCCTGGGACCGGAGGGCGACTCCGCCAACCCCTCCTCGTCCCACGGGCCCGGCCGCCGCGCCAGGGAGCGCGTGGAAGAGGCGCGCGCGCAGATCGCCCGGCGCGTCGGCGCCGCACCCGAAACGATTCGCTTTACCTCCGGAGCCACCGAGTCGGACAATCTCGCTCTGCTGGGCGCCATGCCGGCCAATCGCCATCGCGGCCGCCACCTGATCACCTCCAGCCTGGAACACAAGGCGGTGCTGGATGCGGCCAGCGCCCTTCAGGCCCAGGGATTCGAGGTCAGCTACGCGGAGCATGACGCCGACGGCATAATCAGCCCGGACGCTGTGGAAGCGAGTATCCGCAACGACACCGTGCTGGTCTCGATCATGCACGTCAACAATGAAACCGGCGTGCTTCAGGACATCGCCGCCATCGGCGAGCGTTGCCGGCAACGCGGCGTGCTCTTCCATGCGGACGCGGCCCAGAGTACGGGCAAGGTGCCCCTGCAACTCGATGACTGGCCGGTAGACCTTGCTTCCCTGACGGCTCACAAGACCTACGGACCCATGGGTATCGGGGCCATCTACATCCGCAAGGGCGTCAACGTGCGGCCGTTGATTCACGGCGGCGAGCAGGAGGGCGGACTGCGGCCGGGCACGCTTGCCACGCACCAGATCGTCGGCTTCGGCGAGGCGATGGAACTGGCGGACCCGGACCGGGAAGGCGCGTGTCTGGCCGAGCGCCGCGACCGGCTCTGGAACGGGTTGAGTGCCATCGGGGGCGTTCGGTTGAACGGTCATCCCACGCAACGGTCTCCCCATGTCCTCAATGTCACGTTCCCCGGAGTTCAGGCGGAAAGTCTTCAGCTCGCGGTCAGCGAAGTGGCCGTGTCCACGGGATCGGCCTGCAATTCGGACGTCCCGGAGCCGTCCCACGTGTTGAGCGCGATGGGGCTCAGCGACGCGCTGGCGGCGGCCACGCTGCGCTTCAGCGTGGGCCGCTTCACCACGGAGGCCGAGATCGACCACGTGGTCGAGCGCATGCAGGCAGAGGTTGCGCGTCTGCGGGATCTGGCCCGGGGCGCCCCGGACTGGACCGCCGCGTAGGCCCCGGCCAACGGCGCGAGTCCGCACCGCGAGTCTCCCGGTCCGGCCGTACAAGTCGCGCGATTATCGGTAGCAGCCAGAGAGATTTCCGGGATAGACTATAGCGCTTTGCATGGACTACGACTCTCAGGTGCGGCAGCGGTTTCTGTCGGCGCATCGAACCGGGCCATTGAACGACGGCACATCGGGGCTGGTTTCCGGTGAGGCTGAAGATCGAACCCTGAACGTCTGGATCCGGTTTCAGCTACGGATGCGGCACGGCGCCATCCGAACCGTCCGCTACAATGTCTATGGATGCCCCGACACGGTGGCGGCGGCGGAGTGGACAGCCGAGTGGCTGGAAGGCCGGCCCGCCGGGGCGCTGGACGAACTTTCCATGCGCCAATGCCTCGAAGTATTGGGCGTGCCCGTGGAAAAGCTGGGAAAATTGTTACTTCTGGAGGATGCGCTCGCTGCATGCCGGCGCAGACTCGACGAACGCAAGGATTGAGCAATGTCGATATCGTTGACGGAGAGCGCCGCCGAGCGGGTGCGGCAATATCTCGACCGCCGCGGCCGCGGCGTCGGGCTGCGCATCGGCATCAGGAAGACGGGTTGCTCGGGCTTCGCCTACATCATCGACTATGCGGATTCCATCGAACCGGCAGACGCCGTTTTCGATGAGTCCGGCGTCACGGTCGTGGTGGACGGCGACAGTCTGAAACTCATCGACGGAACCCAGGTGGACTTCGTCAGGGAAGGACTCAACGAAGCCTTCAAGTTCCGGAACCCGAACGTCAGGGGCGAGTGCGGGTGCGGCGAAAGTTTCAGCGTATAGGATTGGACGGCAGCAAGGCGAACATGGCAATCGAAAGGACTCTATCCATCGTCAAACCCGATGGCGTACAACGCAACCTGATCGGCGAAGTGTATCGGCGCTTCGAGCACGGCGGGCTGCAAATCGTTGCGGCGAAAATGCTGCACCTGACCCGGCAGCAGGCGGAAGGCTTCTATGACGTGCACCGGCACCGGCCCTTTTACGGGGAATTGGTGGAGTACATGACTTCCGGACCCGTCATGGTCCAGGTGCTCGAGGCCGAGGGCGCAATCGACCGGAACCGTGAAATCATGGGAGCGACGAACCCGGCGGATGCCGCCGCGGGAACGATCCGGGCGGACTTCGCCTCGTCCATCCAGGAGAACGTGGTTCACGGGTCCGACGGACCGGACACCGCAACCCGGGAAATCGGCTTCTTTTTCGACAGTACGGAAATTTGCACGCGCACGCGATAAGCGGGATAGATTCCGTCGATTCCCGGCCGCAGAGGCTGAACCTGATCGGTCTTGCCCCCGATGCGCTGGCCGAATTCTTCACGGGCATTGGCGAGAAGCCCTTCCGGGCGCGGCAGGTCATGCGCTGGGTTTACGGGCGCGGAGTCCGCGACTTCCGGGAAATGACGGACATCAGCCTGCCTCTCCGCAAGAAACTCGGGCAAATCGCGTCGCTGGATATTCCGCCCGCAGGCCGCGTCGAGAAGTCTGCGGACGGCACCCGCAAGTGGCTGGTCGATGTGGGCGGCGGTCAGGCCGTGGAGACGGTTCACATTCCCGAGCCGAATCGCTCGACGCTGTGCATCTCCTCCCAGGCCGGTTGCGCCATGGACTGCCCGTTCTGCGCAACGGGGCACAGCGGTTTCAATCGGAACCTGAAGGCGGCGGAAATTCTCGGCCAGGTGCTGCTCGCCAATCGGGCGCTGGGCTCGCCCTCGGCGGTCACCAATGTCGTGTTCATGGGCATGGGCGAACCGCTCGCCAACTACCGGGAGGTGGTTCCCGTGGCCAGACTGCTCACCGATGACCATGGGCTGGGGTTGTCGCGCCGTCGGGTCACCATCAGCACCGTCGGGCTCGTTCCGCAGATCCGGCGGCTCGCCGCAGAATGCAACGTTGCGCTCGCGGTTTCCCTGCACGCCCCCACCGACGCGCTCCGCGATGAACTGGTGCCCATCAACCGGCGGCACCCCATCGCGGAGCTGCTGGAAGCCTGCTGGCACTACGCCGAGGGCCTGGCTTCCCGGCAGATCACGTTCGAATACGTGATGCTGGCCGATGTGAACGACAGCCTCGATGACGCCGCGCGCCTGGCGGGCCTGCTGCGCGATCGGCCGGCCAAGGTCAACCTGATTCCGTTCAACTCTTTCCCGGGCGCGGCCTACCGATGCTCCGCGCCCGAAGTCATCGATCGATTCTGCACGCATCTGCGCTCCAGGGGCGTCGTGGCGACCATACGCCGCACGCGAGGCGACGACATCGACGCCGCTTGCGGACAACTGGCCGGCCAGGTGACGAATCGCGTGCGGGTGCGTCTTGGAGACAAGCCGTTCAGGGCGGCGAGCGAATGCGCTTCCTGAGCCGCCACCCCGTGACGCCGCTGATCGCGCTGCTGCTATGCCAGGGCTGCGCGGGCACGTCGGCAACGAGCGATTCGACAACGGCGGCTTCCTCGGGCGGCGCAGCCGTTGCCAACCTCAATCTGGGCGCGGCGTATCTTCGCCAGGGACGGTTGACGCTGGCGCTGGAGCGGCTGGACCGGGCTCTGGAGCATGATCCGCGCCTGGCGGAAGCCCATAGCACCATCGCCACGGTCTACGACCGGCTGGGCGACGTCGATGTGGCCCGGAACCACCACAGGCGCGCCATCCGGCTGGCCCCGGACGACCCCGCGACAGCCAACAGCTATGGCGTGTTTCTCTGCCGTCACGAGCACTGGAGCGACGCCGAACCGATGTTCCTGCGCGCGGCAGGCAGTCCCCGTTATCGCACGCCGGAAGTGGCCCTGACCAACGCGGGGATTTGTGCCCGCAGCGCCGGCGACGGTGCCAAGGCGCAGCAATACCTGCGCGACGCGCTGGCACGCAACCCGATCTACCCGGATGGCCTGTTCAACATGGCGTCGCTGGCTTTCGACAGCAACGAACTGGGCGAGGCGCAGCACTTCCTGGACAGGCATTTCGCGGCGGCGCCGGACAGCCCGCAAGCAGCCTTGCTTTGCTTCCGGGTAGAGACCGGCCTGGGAAACCCGGACAATGCCCGGCATTGCGCATCCATATTGCGTGAACAGTTCCCCGAGTCCGCAGAGTCGGCACAACTTGAGCAATTGGAAGATGGCGGAAGACCTTAATTCCCATCCGCCCGAAGAGCACCGTCCGGACGAGGGCGCCGATACGCTGGGCGGTATCCTGGCTGCAGCCCGCCGGGAGCAGGGTCTGACGGTCGAGCAGATGGCCGCGAAACTGCGAGTCGAGGCCCGATTGCTGGAGGCGCTGGAAGAAGACCGGTTCGAAGCACTCCCCGCGCCGGTATTCATCAAGGGCTACCTCCGGCACCTTGCCAGCCGGTTTGGCCTGGAGTATGACGATCTGCTCCACCGCTACGCAGTTCAGACGGACGCGAAAGACGCGCCGGTGACCTACAGCGAACCCATTTCCGAAGACAACAGGTTGGTCGTACCGCTGATCGTCGGAGCGCTGGTTCTCGTCCTGGGAATTCCGGCATTCTGGTTCACGTGGGTCAGCAGGGATACGCTCTCGGAAATCGTGTCCCCGGGCGAAGAAGCACCGGAATCCCCACCGGAGCAGGTGGAATCCGTTCCGGAAGTGGCGGCGCCGTTTCCCGAGCCGGGAGGCGCCATTGAACCTGCTGCGCCCTTTCCCGAGGCGGGAGTCGCCGCTGAACCTGCGGTGCCGCCTCCCGCCGTTGGACCCGATACCCTGGCGCCTCCGTCCATGGAAACTGCGTCCGGGGTTGAGGCGCCGCCGGACGATGCACTGGTCACAGGATCCGATCCTGCGGCGGTTCCGGCCGCCGGGGATGAACCAGTGGACGCTCCCTCCGCTGTTGACGCAGCCGCGGGCGTTCCGGCGGCTGTTGGCGGAGCCGCGGGCGCTCCGGCCGCTGTTGACGGACCAGGGGTCGAGACCAGCGCGGTGAATCCGACGCTTTCCGGCGGCCAGCAACCCGTCGGAGCGGCCCCTGCGGTCGAGCTGCAACCCCCGGAACCCGCCACCGCCGAACCCGGCGCAGTCGACCCGGACGCCACCGAACCGGGCGCCGCCAGCGTGACGGAAACACTCACCACCGGGCAGGCCACGGGGCCGCTGGTTCAGGCCGCCCTCAGCTACGAAGAGGACTCCTGGACGGAAGTGAGCGACGGCAACGGCAATTCCCTCTACTACGCGCTGGGCCTGGCCGGGACGACGGCCACGGTTGAGGGTGTCCTGCCGCTGTCCTTCGTGCTGGGCAATTTCACTGTCGTGCAGTTATCGATCAACGATCAACCCTGGACCATCCCTGAGCCTCTGGGCGGCGGCACGACAGTCCGGTTCGTCGTCGACGAGGCGCCGTGACGCCGACATCGCGGATCAGGGTTCGGAGGCAGCATGAAGATTAGGCCGATTCGCGGCATGAACGACGTGCTGCCGGACGCCGGCGCGCTCTGGTCGGCCGTGGAGTCGGCGGCGCAGGCGGTATTCGACGCCTACGGATACCGGCAGATCCGGCTTCCCGTGATGGAACATACCGAACTGTTCAGCCGGTCCATCGGCGAAACCACCGACATCGTCCAGAAGGAAATGTACACCTTCACGGACCGCAGCGGCGCAAGCGTGACGCTTCGTCCGGAGGCGACCGCCAGCGTGGTTCGGGCCGGGCTCAGTCACGGCCTGTTTCACAACCGGCAGCAGAAGTTGTGGTGTTCCGGCCCGATGTTTCGCCACGAGCGTCCGCAAAAGGCGCGCTACCGCCAGTTCCATCAGATCAACCTGGAGGCCATCGGCTTCGCCGGCCCCGAAGTGGACGCCGAAGTCATCGTCATGTCGGCCCGGATCTGGGAGCGGCTGGGCATCGAGAGCCCCTGCCTGCAACTCAATTCCCTGGGAACGCCCGACTGCCGGGCCGGATACCGGGAAGCGCTGCTGGCGTATTTTTCCGCTGCCGGCGATGTGCTGGACGCCGACAGCCGGGAGCGCCTGCGCCGGAATCCGCTTCGAATCCTCGACAGCAAGAATCCCCGGCTCAGGGAGTTGATTGCCGACGCACCGGTGCTGAGCGGCTATCTCGATGAGGACTCCGCTGCGCACTTTCAGCGCCTGACCGAGCTTCTGGACGATGCCGGGATGGCGTACACGATCAACCCGCGTCTCGTGCGCGGCCTGGACTACTACACGCGCACGGTCTTCGAATGGGTGACGGATCGCCTGGGGGCCCAGGGGGCGATCTGCTCGGGCGGACGCTACGACGGACTGGTTGCTCAACTGGGCGGCCGGGATACGCCGGCGATCGGCTGGGCCATGGGCCTCGAAAGAGTGGTCGAATTGATGGAGGAGGAAGGCCGACGGCAAGCCGACCGCCCCCCTCATGGATACCTGGTGATTGCAGGAGACGAGGCACGCCGGCGCGGCCTGGGAATCGCCGAAACGCTCCGGGCACGGGTCCCCGGCATCCGTCTCACGATGGACTGCGCGGGCGGCAGCTTCCGTTCGCAGTTGCGGCGGGCCGACCGCAGCGGCGCCCTGCTGGCCCTGATTCTCGGCGACGACGAACTTGCAGACAATTCCTTGAGCATCAAGCCTTTGCGCGAGGATTCGCCGCAAACGCCGTACAGCCTGGAGGAGGCGGTGGCCGAATTGCTCCGAGTTCGGGACAATTCACCGTAAAATACGCTCCTTCGCCCGGCGAAGAAGTCGGGTTGCGCGAATCCGGGAGAATTCTGGTGGACGAGTTTCTTTCCGAAAAAGAACAGATCGAGATATTTCGCCAGTGGTGGCGGGAGAACGGCTGGTACCTGGTCGGCGGCATCGGCATCGGCGTGCTCGGCTTGCTGGGCTGGAACCGATACAACGCCTACGTGGATACGCAGGCGGAGGAAGCTGCTGCCATCTATGTCGAACTACGCGGGGCGGTGGGCGACGACGACATGGGAGGCGCCCGCAACCTGTTGAACGAGTTGCGCGACGACTTTCCGTCAAGTCCGTATACGGACCAGGGCGGACTGCTGGTGGCATTGATCCGCCTGGACGCGGGCCAGGTGGACGGCGCCATCGACGAACTCCGATTCGTCATGGAATCCACCGGCGATCCGGAGCTGGCGCTGATCGCGCGGCTTCGCCTGGCCAGAGTGCTTGCACAGGACGAAGCCTATGACGAGGCATTGACGCTGCTCGATGTCGCGCCCGGCAGCTTTTCCGCACGCTACAACGAGGTGCGCGGCGACATCCACGCCGCCCTTGGCGATGCGGACAGCGCCCGGGCAGCCTACAGCGCCGCCCTCAATGCCGAGGAAACCGGCTTTGTGGACCGCAATCTGGTGCAGTTGAAAATGGACGCCCTTCCGGCCGCGGCAGCGCCGCCGGCTCAGTCGGCGCCGCAGAGCGAGGCGGACACGGTGTCCGCTGACGCCGAGGCAGTTACTCCGGCGCCCGCTGCCACTGAGGCGGTACCTCCGGCGCCTTCTGACGCTGAGGCGGCACCTCAGGAGACTGCCGAATGAAGGGCAGGCAGATACTCGCGGCCGCCGTGCTGATCGCCGTAACGGCCGGCTGCGGGCGCGACAACGACTCCGGCGAAGCACCGGCGGAACTGGTGTCGTTCGATGAACGGCTGGAGGTTCGCCGCCTGTGGAGTACGCGGGTCGGGGGAAGCGCCGAACGCCTACGGCTGGGACTGTCCCCGGCCACCGACGGCGCCCGGATTTTTGCCGCGAGTTATGGAGGCGATGTTGCCGCCTTCGACCTGGAAAACGGTCGCCGAAGCTGGTCTTCGCAGACCAATCTGCCGCTGTCCGCCGGGCCGGCGTACGGCGCAGGCGTCGTGGCGCTCGGCACCACCGACGGCGAACTCATCGCGCTGGAAGCCGACACCGGCGCGGAACTCTGGCGCCAGGCCGTCGGCGCGGAAGTACTCGCGCCTCCGGCCATCGGCGGCGAGGTGGTGGCGTTGCGCACCGTGGACGGCAGGCTCCGCGGCTACTCAAGCCTCGACGGCCGTGAGCTCTGGACCGTGGTGCAAACCGTACCGGCGCTGACCATGCGCGGCAATACGGCCCCCTACGTCGCCGGCAGCAGCGTGGTTGCCGGCTTCGACAACGGCCGGCTGGGCGCCTACCAACTGTCGTCGGGCGACGTGCTCTGGGAGTTCGCCGTCGCCGCGCCGTCCGGACGCACCGAACTGGATCGGCTGGTGGACATCAGCGCCGGACTCCAGGTGGCCGGCAACGATGTATTCGCCGTCGGCTATCACGGCCGTGCGATCGGCGTGGCCCTGGAGAACGGCGTGGTGCTCTGGCAACAGGAACTGTCCAGCTACGCGGGACTGGGCGTTGACGTGAGCAGCGTCTACGTGACCGACGAATTCAGCGAACTGGTGGCGCTGGAGCGGGACAGCGGCACGCCGAGATGGCGCCAGGATGCACTGCGGCTCAGGGACGTCACCGCGCCCGCCGCGTTCGGCAACACCATCGTCGTCGGCGATTTCGAAGGTTTCCTGCACTGGGTCGATCCCGGCGACGGCAGTTTCCTCGCCCGCGAGCGCGCGGCGTCGAACCGGATTACGTCCGCACCGCTGGTAGTGGGCCGGAACATGATCGTGCAGTCCGAAGACGGTACAGTGGCCGCCTACACGGTCGAACTGGAGTAAGGCCGCGCCCATCGACGAATAGAGTCAAGCGCCATGGTGCGCTCCGGCCGGTAACGCTCTCCGGCCGTCACCGCGAGACAATCATGCTTCCCGTAGTCGCTCTGGTGGGCCGGCCAAACGTTGGCAAGTCCACGCTGTTCAACCAGCTCACCCGGTCCCGGGACGCGCTGGTTGCCGACTACCCGGGCCTGACCCGGGACCGCCGCTATGGCTTCGCAGACTCCCACGGCCGAACGGTCGTGGTCATCGACACCGGCGGACTCGGCAACGATGAGGGCGAACTGGCCTCACGGGCCGCCCGCCAGGCCCAGGCGGCCATGGACGAGGCCGATGCGGTGGTCTTGGTCGTCGACTGCCGCGAGGGCCTGACCGCGGCCGACGAAACCATCGCGGCCCGGATTCGGATCGGTGGAAAACCGGTCATCGTCGCCGTCAACAAGTCCGAAGGCCTTGCGCCCGAACTCGCAGAGGCGGAATTCCACGCCCTGGGCTACGGCGTCACGATCAGTATCGCCGCCCTCCACGGGCGCCGGGTCCCGGCGCTGATGCGCGAAGTCCTCGCAATCCTGGGCGAGCAGGCTGAAGACCAGGTAGCGGACGCCGTGGAACAATACCAGGGGCCGAAGCTGGCCGTGGTCGGGCGGCCGAATGTGGGCAAGTCCACCCTGATCAACCGCTTGCTGGGCGCCGAACGCCTGGTCACCTCCCCCGTGCCCGGGACCACCCGGGACAGCGTGCTGGTTCCCTGCGAGCGGCGCGGCAGGCGCTTCGTGCTGGTCGATACTGCTGGGATTCGCCGGCGTGCCCGCGTCCGTGACGCCATCGAGAAGTTCAGCGTGGTGCAGAGTCTTCAGGCCATCGAGAATTCCGGCGTGGTCATGTGCATGCTGGATGCGCACGAGGGGGTGACCGAGCAGGATTTGCACCTCATCGGTCTCAGCGTGCAAAGGGGCCGCGCGCTTACAATCGCGGTGAACAAATGGGACGGCATCGAAACATCCCAACGACGCAGGATCGAAGCCGAAGCTGCACGGCGGCTCGCCTTTGCCGACTTTGCGCGAGTCTCCTACATCTCCGCGCTTCACGGCAGCGGCATCGACGGCACGGTCGATGCCGCGCTGAGGGCTTACGAGGCAGCCGGCCGGGAGATGCCGACCCCGGACTTGAACCGCATCCTGGAAAGGGCGCTGGTGGCGCACTCGCCGCCCCTGGTGGGTGGACGGCGCATTCGCCTGCGTTACGCGCATCAGGGCGGCCGGCATCCTCCGGTGGTCGTCGTTCACGGCAGCCGGCTCGACCTGCTTCCCGGTCACTACCGCCGGTACCTGGTCAACGCCTTCCGCAAGGCGTTCCGCCTGGAAGGCGCGCCATTGAGGCTGGAATTCAAGAGCGGCGGAAATCCCTTCGCCGGGCGGCGCAACCGGCCCCGGCGACTGCGCCGCCGCAAGGTAAACCGCGGTCGCGGCGCCTGATCAGCAGCACGCTACGCACGTCTACCCTGGATCCTGCGGCGCGGCGGTAGTTGGCAGCCATTGCCCAAGTAACTCCAATTCAACCGGCGACACGAAAATCTCGACGATCGCCTCGCCGGCCTTGGTGCAACGGGGGCTCTTGCCACTGATCGCTAGAGATACAGGCTCTCATTCGGGTTAAACTCTCGGCCCGCACAGGGCAGCCGAACAGGATCGAGGACCCATGGCAGGCGGCGCGAGACAATTTGTAACCGTAGACGGTGCCTTCCCGATGCACCGGGGCGGCGTGCTGTCGAGCCCCACCATCGCCTACGAGACCTGGGGAGAGCTGAGCCGTGCCCGCGACAATGCCGTGTTGATTTTCACCGGCCTGTCGCCGTCGGCACACGCGGCCTCCTCGCCGGAAGATCAGGCCCCGGGCTGGTGGGAAGAGATGGTCGGCCCCGGGCGGCCCATCGATACGCGGCGCTTCTTCGTCATCTGCGTGAATTCCCTGGGGAGTTGCTTCGGATCCACCGGACCCGCCTCCACGAATCCCGATACCGGCGAGATCTACCGTCGATCCTTCCCGGTCCTTTCCCTGGAAGATGTCGCGCGCGGTGGCCGGGAAGTGCTGCGGCACCTGGGCGTGGAGTCGCTCTATGCCACCGTCGGCCCCTCCATGGGCGGCATGACCGCGCTGACCTTCGAGATTCTGTTTCCGGGCCGGTCGGAGGGTCTGATGATCATATCCTCGGCCACGCGCTCGTTGCCGTTCGCGACGGCGCTGCGGTCGTTGCAGCGGGAAATGATCCGCCGCGACCGCAACTGGAAGCAGGGCGACTACACGCCCGGCGCCCTGCCGCTGACCGGCATGCGCCTGGCCCGAAAGCTGGGCATGATCACCTACCGCTCCGCCGAGGAATGGCGCGGACGATTCGGCCGTGAGCGCAGTTGCGAGGAGTGCGAGACCGGCGACCCCTTCGCCCACAGTTTCGAGATCGAAGCTTACCTGGAACACCACGCCAACAAGTTCACCGGACAGTTCGATCCCAATTGCTACCTCTACCTGTCCCGGGCCAGCGACCTGTTCGACGTCGCCGACCACGGCGCCTCAGTCGAGGCGGGCCTTGCGAACATTCAGTCGAGGCGGGTGTGCGTGATCGGCGTGGCCACCGACATCCTGTACCCGCTGCATCAGCAGCAGGAGCTGGCGGAGCAATTGCAGCAACCCGGGCGGGAGGTGGAGTTCGTGGAGTTGCCGTCGATCCAGGGCCATGACTCGTTCCTGGTGGACATGGACAACTTCCGTCCGGCAATAGCCGCGTTTTTCGGTCGTTGAAACCCGCGCTGCGACCGTGCCGGTTGCGTCGAGTGGATCGGTATTCGCTGGGCCGGGCAGACACGCCGTGGGGACAGCGCGATGATTCCGCGCGTCGACGCCCGCATTGAACCCCATGCCGGGCTTATCTGCGGCCGCGTTTTCCGCTATGGTGTGAAGCATCGGGCCAACCCGAAGCGAAGACCAATCAGAACGGGGAACCTCACCATGTACAAGACACGTCCAACGATCGCGGCCGGTATCGGCTTCCTTCTGTGCCTCGCAGGCTGCACGAGCGAAGAACCTGCGGCCGGGATGGCCGGCCAGGCGAGCGACGATGGAGCTGAAATGCCGGCAGCGGAAGCGGTCGCTGCCGCAGATGACGATTCCACGGCGGGCGGTTCCGCAGATGACGATTCTGCGGCGAGCGAGACGCCTCAATTCGAGGTCGACCCGGCATGGCCCCTGCAACTGCCCAATCGCTGGACGCTCGGCCAGGTTTCCGGGATCGCCACCGACAGTCAGGACAATGTCTGGATCATCCAGCGTCCCCGCAGCCTGACCGAGCATGAGATGGGCGCGGCGCACAACCCGCCGTGGCATGACTGCTGCCTGCCGGCGCCCTCGGTCATCGCATTCGGCCCGGCAGGAGAAGTCATCCACGCATGGGGCGGTCCGACCTGGGATCAGGAGTCAGGCGAATGGGTCGAGCCGGAAGACTGGCCCGCAAACGAGCACGGCATCTTCGTGGACTACCAGGACAACGTCTGGATCGCCGGCAACGGCATGTCCGACCACGTGGTGCTCAAGTTCACCCCCGACGGCGAGCGGCTGCTGCGCATCGGCGAATGGCAGACCACCATGGGCAGTAACGACCCCGGGACCCTGGGCCGGCCCGCGGACATCACCGTCGACCCGGAGACCCACGAGGTCTACATCGCCGACGGCTATCTCAATCGCCGCGTGATCGTCTTCGACGCCGACACGGGCGAGTACAAGCGCCATTGGGGCGCCTTCGGCAACGTCCCTGACGATACCGTCGACACCTCGGAATACCTGCCCGACGCGGAGCCGCTCCAAGTGTGGCACAACCCCGTGCACGCCGTGCGGATCGCCAACGACGGCCTGGTCTACATCGCCGATCGCATGGGCAACCGGATCCACGTCTTCAACAAGGACGGTTCGTTCGTCCAGGAAGGCCGCTTCGCCGACTGGACCATCGGCGGCCAGGGCGCGGCCTGGGATATCGAACTATCAGGCGACCCGGAGCAGCAGTGGCTGTTCGCCGCCGACGGCGCCAACAAGAAAGTCTGGATCCTCGAGCGAGACTCCCTCGAAGTCGTCAGTTCCTTCGGTCACGGCGGCCGCCAGGCCGGCCAGTTCGAGTGGGTCCACAACGTCGCCGCCGACAGCTTCGGCAACCTCTTCACCGCCGAAGTCAATACCGGCAAGCGCGTCCAGAAGTGGGTGCCGGTCGGGGCGCTGTAGTCGGCTGAATTTTCCGGAAATCCGGAGGGGCTGGACGCGGGCCTGGTGATCCGGGCGGGTTTCGTATGACAGTCGGGTAGCGGCCCGCTCTCAGCGAGCTTGCGGCTCGGATTCGCCCGATCCACTTTCATCTTGCGGTGGACGTGAACTGTTCACGGTCGCCCCAAGCCCGCCCCGTGCCAGGCGGATGTCCAGCGCCGTACCGGGCGGCGCGCTCCGGGCATCCGTGATGATGGCGCCGCTGTCGCCGGAAGAGACGATCGCATAACCTCTTTCGAGTGTTGCCACCGGACTGACCGACTCCAAGGCCCGCTGCGCCAGCGACAGCCGCTGCCGCCGCCTCGAGATCGCGCTGCCTGCAGCGCGTGCCAGACTGCGATAAAGGAATCCCAACCGCTCCTCGAGACTCCCGATCCGTTCGGCGGGACTTGCCCCGCGCAACCGCGCGGCCGATTCGGAGAGCCTCGACCGGCGCTCCTCCAGCGTCTGCCGCAACGCCAGTCCGAAACGCGTCTCCAGTTCGTCCAGCCGCTGGGCGGAGTGGCGCAACTGCACGCCCGGATGACTTTGCTGGAGCCGGTGCCCGAGTGTCGTCAGCCGATTTGATGGTTCGGCCAACCGTTGCCCGACGGCCCTGAAAAGACGCTCGCCCAGAGTATCTATTCCGGCCATCCACTGCGCTTGATCCGGCACGGCAATCTCGGCAGCCCCCGACGGCGTGGGGGCACGAATATCGGCGACAAAATCGACAATGGTGAAGTCGATCTCGTGTCCCACACCGGAAATGACGGGAATGCTCACCGCGGCCATCGCCCGGGCGACCACCTCCTCGTTGAAGGACCACAGATCCTCCAGCGAACCGCCGCCACGCGCCAGGATCAACAGATCGCATTCGCCGCGCCTGTCCGCCACCTCCAAAGCCGAGGCGATCTCCGCGGCGGCACCCGCACCTTGCACCGCAGTGGGATAGATCAATACCGGTATCGCGGGAAAACGCCGCGCCAGCACCGTGATGATATCGCGCACCGCAGCACCGCTCGGAGAAGTCACGACCCCAATCCGACGCGGTAGCTCCGGCTTCTCCTGCTTGCGCGCCTCGTCGAACAGCCCTTCCGCCGCAAGCTTGCGCTTCAGTTCCTCGAATCGCCGCCGCAGCAGTCCCTCGCCGACCTCCTCCAGATACTCTACGACCAGTTGATACTCGCCCCTGGGCTCGTAGATGCTCACCCGTCCCCGGGCCAGCACATGCTGCCCATCGTCCGGCTGAAACCTCAGCAACCGGTTCTGCCCCCGAAACATCGCACAACGAAGCTGCGCGTTTTCGTCCTTCATCCGCCAGTACAGATGCCCCGAACGCGGCCGCACAAGCCCCGAAATCTCCCCCTCCACCCAAACCGTCCCCAGCCGCCCCTCAATCAGCCGCCGAGCCTCCCGATTGAGCGAAGAAACCGTATAAACCTCCCGCGCCGGCTGCAAAGGAAGCCCCAGACTGTCACCAGGCGAACTCATGCCCGAAGTATACGTCCGCAAACCTCGTTCCGTAGCCGAAACCGACGTTTACCCCACCAGGGCACACCCGTATAATTTCCCGTTTAGGCGGCGGGTGAGTTTGTCCATGCGGATACTTCACGAGGCTCTCACGTTCGACGACGTGATGCTCCAGCCCGCCTACTCCGAAGTCCTCCCCCGGGAAGTCGCCCTCGAAACGCGCCTCACGCGCGCGCTTTCCCTCAAAATTCCCATCATCTCCGCCGCCATGGACACCGTCACCGAGGCGCGTCTGGCCATCAGTCTGGCGCAGGTCGGCGGCATCGGCATCATTCACAAGAACATGCCGCCGGAGGAACAGGCCCGGCACGTATTCCGGGTCAAGAAGTACGAGAGCGGCATCATCGGCGACCCGATCACGGTGGCGCCGGACACGTCCATTCAGGCGGTGATCGAGCTCACTCAGGCGAACAGCATTTCCGGAGTGCCGGTGGTGGAAGGCGAGGATCTCGTGGGCATCGTCACGCACCGCGACCTGCGCTTCGAGACCCAGCTCGAGGCGCCTGTATCGTCGGTGATGACGCCCAAGAATCGCCTGGTCACCGTCAAGGAGAATCCGGACGAAGACGAGGTGTTGACGCTGCTGCACCGACACCGCATCGAGAAGGTCCTGGTGGTGGACAACGACTTCCGCCTGCGCGGCATGATCACCGCCAAGGACTTTCAGAAGGCCACCGACTACCCCCTGGCGTCCAAGGACGAACTCGGCGCGCTGCGGGTGGGCGCCGCCGTGGGAACCGCCTGGGACACCGACGAACGCGTCGCCGCGCTGGTCGAGGCAGGCGTGGACGTGCTGGTCATCGACACCGCTCATGGCCATACGCGGAGCGTCCTCGACCGCGTCCGGCAGATCGGCGCGGACCACCCGGACCTGCCGCTGATCGCAGGCAACGTGGCCACGGGCGAGGGTGCCCGCGCCCTGGCCGAAGCCGGAGCCGACGCCGTCAAGGTCGGCATCGGGCCGGGCTCCATCTGCACCACGCGGGTCATCGCCGGCGTGGGCGTACCCCAGATCACCGCCGTCGCGGAAGTGTCCGCCGCGCTGAAGCATACCGACGTGCCGGTGATTTCCGACGGCGGCATCCGTTATTCCGGCGACATCGCCAAGGCCATCGCCGCGGGCGCGCACTGCGTGATGATCGGCAGCCTGTTTGCGGGCACCGAGGAATCGCCCGGAGAGGTGGAGCTGTACCAGGGCCGCTCCTACAAGTCCTACCGCGGCATGGGATCGCTGGGCGCCATGGCCCAGAGTCACGGCTCGTCGGACCGATACTTCCAGGACACCAGCGAAGAGCTGGAGAAACTGGTACCCGAAGGCATCGAAGGCCGTGTGCCCTACAAGGGCAGCCTGGTGCCCATCGTCGGCCAGTTGATGGGCGGCATGCGCGCGGCCATGGGTTATACGGGCAACGGCAGCATCGAGGAAATGCGTACCAGCGCCTGTTTCGTCCGCATCACGGGCGCCGGGCGCAAGGAAAGCCACGTGCACGACGTCACCATCACCAAGGAACCTCCGAACTACCGCTCGGAGTAGCGGCCCGTGCAAGCAAACGAAACTGCCCGCCGGGCCGGCGCCCCGACTGAACATGAGGCACTGGCAGCGGGTCATGTGCAAACCGATGAGCGGGCGAAGCGGGCCGCCGCACCCGACAGGGCGCGCATCCTCATTCTCGATTACGGGTCGCAGTACACACAACTGATCGCCCGCCGTGTGCGCGAAGCGGGCGTCTACAGCGAGATTCACGCACCGGAAATCGCGCCCGACCGCCTGGCGGCGTTTGGCGCGTCGGGCATCATCCTGTCGGGGGGGCCGGAGTCGGTGGGTACCGAAAATGCCCCCACGGTGAGCGATGCAGTGGCGGAATCGGGCGTTCCGCTGCTGGGCATCTGTTACGGGATGCAGGCTCTTGCCGAGAAGTTCGGCGGTACGGTCCAGCCGTCCGCGCACCGGGAATTCGGTTACGCCGAGGTCAGCCTCGCATCCGGTGGCGGACTCGGAAACGGGATTCGGGACGGGCTCCTGGGGGGGCTGGCGGGCGACGGCGGGCAGCTGAAAGTCTGGATGAGCCACGGCGACCGAGTTGAAACGCTGCCTGCGGGTTTCGAGCGCATCGCCTCCACGGAGAACGCGCCGCTTGCCGGCATGGCGGACCCTGCGCGCCATATCTACGGACTGCAATTCCATCCGGAAGTCACCCACACGGAGCACGGCCAGACCATCGTCGAGCGCTTTGTGCGCGGCATCTGCGGGTGCCCCGACCGCTGGACGCCGGGCAATATCGTCACCGAGCATATCGAGCGGGTGCGCCGGGAAGTCGGAAAGGAGCGCGTCCTGCTGGGGCTTTCAGGGGGTGTGGATTCTTCCGTGGTGGCCGCCCTCCTGCACGCCGCCATCGGCGATCAACTGGTGTGCGTATTTGTCGACCACGGGCTGCTGCGGCTCGACGAGGGGGACCAGGTGATGGCCACGTTTGGCGAAAGCCTGGGCGCGAACGTGGTTCGGGTAAATGCCGAGGAGGCGTTTCTCGAGGCCTTGCGCGGCGTGGCGGATCCCGAAGACAAGCGCAAGATCATCGGCCGGAAATTCATCGAGGTGTTCGAGGATCAGGCGAAAAAACTGGCGGGGGTCCGCTGGCTGGCGCAGGGAACGATCTACCCCGACGTCATCGAGTCCGCCGGCGCATCCACCGGCGGCAAGGCGCACGTCATCAAGTCCCACCACAACGTGGGCGGACTGCCCGAGCGCATGCATCTGCGGCTGATCGAGCCGCTGCGGAGCCTGTTCAAGGACGAGGTGCGCAAGATCGGCCTGGAACTCGGTCTTCCGCCCGCGCTGGTCGGCAGGCACCCGTTCCCGGGTCCGGGCCTGGGGGTGCGAATACTCGGGCCGGTCAGGAAGGAGTACGCGGACATCCTGCGGCGGGCCGATCACATCTTCGTGAACGAGCTTCTCGAACAGGGCCTCTACGATCAGGTCAGCCAGGCGTTCGCCGTGTTCATGCCCGTAAAGTCGGTGGGCGTGATGGGCGACGGCCGGCGCTACGATTACGTGGTCGCCTTGCGCGCGGTGGAAACCGTGGACTTCATGACCGCCCGCTGGGCCCACTTGCCCTACGATTTCCTGGACCACGTCTCGCGGCGGATCATCAACGAAACTCCGGGTATCTCGCGGGTGACCTACGATATCTCCGGGAAACCCCCGGCAACCATCGAATGGGAATGACCCGCCCACGCCGGCAGAGAGGCGAAACGGTCAAACGGCTGCGACCATCGGAACGGAATGACCCGCCCGCGCGGGCAGCAACGGGTATCGAGGCGAGAGACGATCTCCGGCACATGACGCGTGCCCTGGCGCTGGCGCGGCAGGCACAGGAACAGGGGGAAGTTCCCGTCGGCGCCGTCCTCGTCGGATCGGCGGGTGAGGTATTGGCCGAATGCGGCAACGCCCCGATCGCCTCTCATGATGCAACGGCCCACGCGGAAATCCGGGCGTTGCGGGAGGCCGGACGCGCCGTGGGCAACTACCGGCTGCCGGGCACGACCATGTACGTCACGCTCGAACCCTGCCCGATGTGTGCGGGCGCGCTGTTGCAGGCCCGGGTTTCACGGCTGGTATTCGGAGCGCCCGATCCGCGAACCGGTGCCTGCGGCAGTGTTGTCGATCTGTTGCGGGACAACCGCTGGAACCACCGGATCGAAGTGGTCGGCGGTATCCTTGCGGAACAATGTTCGACACTCTTGCGGGTATTTTTCGCGGCGCGCCGACCGTAACATCGCCCGGACTGATCGCGTTGCTTGCGGAGGCGGCTCTGGCCGACTGACAATGGTGCACCGTTAGCGTCAATCGGGCATACCATGGCCAATGGAGCAAACACCAGACCGCTGTTCCTTTCCCTTGCGACCTTCACTTTCGCAATTTCAATATCCGGCGTATTCGCGCAGCCGGCCCCGGAACCCTGGAACTGGACTGATGAGGAAGTCGCTGAAGCTGTCAACAGGGTTCGAGCCGGCCGCGACCTGAACCCGGCCAGCTGGCCGGGCAACGCCCGCGTCGCCGTCCTTCTCTCCTTTGACGTCGATACCGAAACCAGCTGGTTGAGAAACGGCGATACCAGCGTTGGAGGTCTGTCGCAGGGACAGTACGGTTCGCGGGTGGCGCTCGGGCGAATCCTGGACTTGCTCGACGAACATGGGATTCCGGCGACATTCTTCGGGCCCGCCGTCAGTTTTACCCTGGCGCCGGAAATGATCCCGGCCATTCAGGCGTCGGGGCGTCACGAGATTGGCGTTCACGGCTGGATTCACGAGCGTAACGCCGAACTTCCGCGAGAAATCGAAGCGCGGCTGCTCAGAAGGGCCGTCGAACGCATGACCGAACTCATGGGTAACCGCCCTGTCGGTTACCGCGCGCCTTCATGGAACTTTTCCGCCAACACGCTGGACCTGCTGCTGGAGATGGGCTTTCTCTACGACTCGTCGCTGATGGCCGATGACCGGCCCTACGAACTGACGGCCGATGGCGAGGCCACCGGCCTCGTCGAGTTGCCCGTAGACTGGATCCTGGATGATGCGCCGCTGATGAATCCGCTGGGTGACCGTTATTCAAATCCCCGCGACGTGTTGCAGGTCTACAAGGATGAGTTTGATATCGCCCATGACGAGGGAACGACGTTCGTGCTGACGATGCACCCCAAGTACATCGGTCACCGCTCGCGCATCGTCGTGCTGCGGGAACTCATCGAGTACATCGGGGCCAGGCCGGATGTGTGGTTTGGTACCCACGAAGCTGCGGTGCGATGGGTGCGGCAACAGGCCGGGATGGACTCGGACGTCCTGGTGACTCCGACTGGCGGGAACCGGCAGATTGCCGATTGAACTTGGGCTCACCCGTCCCGATGCGACGGGCGGCTCGTGTCACGGGCTGCTAATCCGATACAAACCTCCTTGTCGCCTCCGGGTCGCACGCACCGGGATACATTTCCATGTGTGGCGAATAGTTCAACTGCCGGCGGTGAACCATCGGCTCGGCCAGATATTCCGGGTCCTCAAGCACGAACTCGAGATCGATGTGGGCGCCGTCTTCGGTCAACCGGTATCGCTCCACGACGTGCTTTTGTCCCCCCGACGGCACGCCGATCTGGTAGGGCGATCGGTGATCCTCGAAGTTTCGGGTGTCCACTACCAGAGTGTCTCCCTCCCACCAGCCGATGGAGTGACCGGTAGCAAAGCGTTCGCCGGGGTCCGGATGCTCGCGGCCGTCCATGTAGACGGTTCGGGTCTCATCGTAATACTCGCTTTGAATGACGACGGTCTGCTCCTCTTCCCGTATATCGATCTCCATCAGGTAGAGGCTTGTGGACACCAGCGCTGCCGGTGTGGGCCTGCCGAGGCAGGTCGCTTCGGGATTCTCGTCGGATAGCGGGTCGTAGGCGGCCTGGGCTGCCCGGCCCGCATCATTCAGCGTCATCAACGCATTGAAAAAGCCGTCAAATCCGCCCGGGTAGCTCATTGTCGCCGCTCGGTCGGCAATCCATCTGCCCTCAATCGTTGCCGCCGGCGCGCGCGCCGGCGTCGGCGCCGTGCCGCCGGCCTCTGCCAGCTGAAGACCGCCGACCTTGTCGATGGATTCGATGATTCCGTAGGAACGGCCGTCCAGGGAAGCATGGGCACGTACGGAAACTTCTTCTCCGGACTGAAGCGTATCCTGCCTCCAGCCGCGGCGGGAGAGCACGTTTACCGGACCCATCTGCAGTTCCCACGCGACGGCTTCGGCGCCATTGACGGCGCGGTCGACCAACACGTAGACATGGGGATTCCGCCACACAAAGTCCGTCACCACGCCTTCGAAGGCAACGATGGATTCCATGTCGATTCCGGCGTCGCTGTGGTGGGCGGACAGCGGCGCGGAAGCGACCATTATTGCCGGCACGAACGCAGGCGCCAGAATTCGATGGACTATTGTGGACACGACAGCTTCTCCGTGTTTTTCTGTCGAGCTACTTTACCACCGCATTAGCATCGTCGGCCGATGGCAAGGTCGCCGGCCGCCGCGCGCGGCGGCCGAAAAAGATCGAGGGGAGACTATCCCCCTGCCGAATAGTTGGTTGCCCCGGCCGTGTTGCGGGACGTCATCCACTGCAGAATCTCGTAATAGTGCCGTATGTTGTCCACATAACGAACAGGTTCCCATCCGCGAGCGTAGCCACGGGATACGCGCTCGTACCAGGCCGGGTCGGCAAGCAGCGGCAGGCGCTCCCGTACCTGCTCCCACGAATCGGGGTTGCCGCCCTGAATTTCGGTGATGATCCTGGCGTCTTCAAGATGCCCGAAGCCCACGTTATAGGCGGCCAACGCAAGCCAGGTTCGATCGGGCTCTGCAATTCGGGACGGTATCTTGCCGGTCACGCGAACGAGATAGGATGCGCCGCCCACGATGCTTTCGAGCGCATCGGTGCGGTCCTCGACCCCCATCATCCGCGCAGTCCCCCGGGTCAGCATCATCATGCCGCGCACGCCGGTGGGCGACACCGCATCGGGGTTCCAGTGGGACTCCTGATAGGCCATCGCCGCCAGCAACCGCCAGTCTACGCCCGTCTCTCCGGCCGCCCGGAGAAAGTACGACTTGTACTCCGGGAGCCGCGATTCGAAGTGCGCCACGAACGCCCGCGTACCGACGTAATCGTATTCATCGTCCACATGAAAGTAATAGCGCTCCAGGATCTCCGTCCATTCGGCTGTGGCTTGAAGTTCTGCAAAGTATTGCGCGACGCTCTCCCGCAATGATGTATCCGGACCCTTGCGAAGCGCCCATGCCACGGGTGTTTCCCCGCCCAGTCCGAACGCGGCCTTGACGTCCGGGATCGAAAGTCTGAGTAATTCGAAAAGGTTCGAGTCGATGATCGTGTAGTCAGTCTGACCCGTAGCCACTCGCCGTACAAGATCGACCACGCCGACGCCGGGGACCTCCTCCCACTCGAGTTCGGGCTGCTCGACCTGGGCAACCTCCAGCGCGGTCACGTCGGAGCTCCCGGCGAGAACCTCCAGACGGCCATCCAGCAGATCGGAAAGATCTTTCGGCCTGCGAGCGCCGCGCCGGTAGACCACAAGGGGCTGTACCTCCAGATATGCGGGACCGAAATCCACAACCTGCCTGCGCGCGCCGGTTACCGACAGGCCTGCCGCGCCCACATGAGCCTTGCCGAGACGCACGTCGGTAAGGATCTGGGGGAAATCGCCGACTTCGTAGATGCTCAGCCGAACGCCCAACCTCTCCGCATAGCCCCTGGCCAGATCGTATTCCAGACCCCGAGGCTCCGCGGGACCATGGTAAAACGTCCCCGGACCGTTTCGGGTCGCCACACGCAACTCTCCCGAGCGGAGCACCTGCTCCAGCAGGTCAGGCGGCGACGTGCAGGTGGCAAGTGCCACGCATGCTGCAGCAATTGCGATGGCGCGCATACTTAAATAATATAGAACTTTCAATGGGTTGTGACGTATATTATAAGTGAAACATAACTATAACTTGCAACCCCCAACATATTGTGGAACCGGTCGCCCGGAATCTCACCATATGGTGGGGCCAGCCCGATGGGCGCACAATGGCGGCACCAGTCAGCCATGCCTGGGGCGATCGGCGCTTGCGGCCGGAAGGACCGTTCAGAAGCCCAGTGAGACGCCGACGTTGAGCGTGGCGGCACTGCCGGCATTCATGTCCATCAACTCGTAGTCGGCGCGAAGGGTCAACGTCGGCAGAGACCACTGGAAACCCACGATGGCCGTTGGCCCACTATCCGTGGCGCTGCCGCCGAGAGTGACCGGGCTCTGGACGCTTCCTGTTCCGGATACGACCAGCCCCACGTTCTGGGTTGAGTTGGTTTCCGCGTTGAAGTAGCCGAGCCCGCCGAAGAGTGCGCCCAGGCGAAACGGAATATACCCCATCACTCTCGCCGTTCCAATGTCGATATTGGTGGAGAGGTTTGCGGAGACGGTGACATCCCCGACCTGCTCCGAGTAGGTGCTGGTGAGATCGTTTGCCCGCCCGTAACTGACCTCGACGCCCAGATTGTCGGCGATATTCCATCCGCCGAATATCTTCAAGGACAACTGGGAGTCATCCAGCCGGGCAGATCGCAGGCCGATGGATTGCGTGACACCACCGACAACTCCGTCCAACAGTCCATCTTCCACTTCCACCGACAATGGCCCGTGATTCTCTTCAAACTGGAACTGACCAAGGCCAATGCCGGCATAGAGTCCAAGGCCGCGCTGCTGCGACGCCGCGTCGAGACTCGACAGAAGGAGGAAGGAAGCGAGAACGACTCTTACCATGCTGCGCTCCGGCGGAGATGTACTCAACCGAGGCTACACATCGACCGGCGCCAAGGCAATTGCGAATTTTGGGGCGCGCAGCGTTCCGGCCCGCTCTCACGCAACATGTTCTCGACCGATGCTGGCAATGCGCGTGGTTCCAGCCTGTTTCATGACGATTTCGAGCTCGCGCCCCAGCAGGTCGAGAACGGTCTCGACGCCCTCCTGCCCGAACGAAGCCAGGCCCCAGAGATAGGGCCGGCCGATGGCGATGGCATCCGCCCCCAGCGCCAGAGCCTTGAAGATGTCCGTACCGCGGCGGAACCCGCCGTCCACGATCACCGGAATCCGCCCCCGGACCGCGTCCACGACTTCCGGCAGGCACTCGATGGTGCTGCGCCCGCTGTTTTCTGAGCGGCCGCCGTGGTTCGAGACGATGATCCCGTCCACACCGTGCTCCACAGCGAGACCGGCATCTTCAGCGGTGACAATGCCCTTCAGCACGAGTTGCATGGAGGTGATATCCCTGAGCCGGTCGACGTACTCCCAGTCCATGAACGACGTGTTTGGCCTGTTGATCTCGGTGCCCGCGAACATCGGCTTCCGGGGGATGACTCCCGAGTCCGGGGTGTGGCAAACCAGACATTCCTCATTTGTGTCTCGACGAAACCGCGCCAGCGCCTCGCGGTTGCTGGCGGGCAGATCGACCGTCAGCGCGAGCACCGGACAACCGCTCGCCTCCGCGCGCCTGACGATAGCCTGTGTGCCTTCCCAATCCGGATTGGTGTAGAGCTGGAACCAGACGGGTCGCCCGCGCGCCTCATTGACCTCCTCGACGGACGTGGACGTCACGGTGGAGAGTATCTGCTCCACTCCACGTGTCCGCGCCGCCCGGGCCACCGCGGCCTCGCCATCCGGGTGAAATGCCTTCTGGCTGCCGCAGGGCGCGATGAGTATCGGCAGCGGGTACGACTCGCCGAACAGTTCAGTGGACAGATCGATTTCCCGGACATCGACGAGCCTGCGCATCCGTAGGCGGAACTGCTCGAATCCTGCACGGTTGGCCTGCAAGGTACCCCCGTCGTCCGTGCCCATGGCCATGTACGTGTAATGGCCCGGCAACAGCACCTGTTTGGCGACTTCGTGGAAGTCGAAGACGTTGATGGCGTCGCCGGCACTGGATATCAACTCCGGCGCGTAGGGGTCGCTAACGTTCTGAGCCAGAACGGATCCCCCCGCGCAGATAGCAGGGCTGCTGACCAGGAAACGCAGGAATGCCCGCCTGGAAGCGCGGAGTTCGATTGTATCCATTGACATTATGTGGGTCTCCAGTTTCTTCCTTGCGCCTGACGGTGGATTGCCATCACCGAAAAGGCCCGTCGGCTGCGCCGCATCAACGCAAGAGCCGCTGCGCCAGAATCGTTTGCAGGCTGCGCCGCCCGTCGACGATCAACAGAATGAAGACTTCGCGCGCAATCACTTCGTAAACGACCCTGAAAGGCTTGAAGTGCACTTCACGGTATGTCTTGACGCCCAATGACAAAAGTTCGGGCGGATAGTGGCCTCGGTTGGGGTGCAGTTCGAGCCGTTCGCAGACATCGAGCAGTTTTTCCAGCACATAATGGGCGCGTTCAACCGATTCCCGGTTGGCGACATATTCAACGATTTCGGCCAGATCCTGCTCGGCCTCCGGCGAGATCCTTACACGATATTCGATCACCCCCGTGGCTTGGCCAACCCTGACTTCAATTCCTCGATAGCCCGCCTGAACGGCCGCGACCCGGAATCCTCAATGCTGCGCTTTGCCTGCGACAGTAGTTTCAGTAGCGCCAATGTTTCCTGGGTCTGCTCGTACGTAGCGATGTCCTGCATGATCGCCTTGGCCGCGCCATTTTGCGTGATGACGATCGTTTCACGATTCTCGTTGACCTCCCGAATCATGTCAGCCGTATGAGCCTTAAGGTAACTGATGGGTTTGATCGACTCGCTGGGCCTCATCCGAACACCTCCGTCTGCTATCACCAGATCGTACTATATGCTGTCTTTATTTAGTACTACTCGAACCCCCGGATTCCAGTCTCCGATGCGATGACAAACGCTCGCCATCGCCCAAGTCGGCCACCGGTTCGGAGATACGAGAGTGGAAGGAATTCGAACGGGTCCCCGGACTACGGCTGAAGATATTGGGTTTGACCCGATTGATTAGTGACGAATTTGACCTATTATATTGTCCAGGTCGGCCACGGAGCGAAGTCCGAAATGTGGGCCAGGCGTGTCTTGCTTGTTCTTGCTGGAATCATCCTCAGCGGCTGCGCTTCCACACCACCCGCCAATACCGCAAACGTCTGCGACATCTTCGTTGAAAAACGCTCCTGGTACCGGGACGCCCGGCGGGCTTCGGACCGCTGGCAGGTGCCGGTGGGCGTGCTGATGGCGTTCACTTACCAGGAGTCCAGCTTTCGCGCCCGGGCCCGGCCGCCGAGGCGGCTCCTGCTCGGCTTCATCCCATGGACACGTGCGGCGGATGCCTACGGCTTCGCCCAGGCCACCGACGCGGCGTGGAGTGACTACACGAATGCAACCGGCCGCCGCGGCGCCCGGCGCAACAATTTCGGCGATGCCATCGATTTCGTGGGCTGGTACAACGACCTGAGTCACCGCCGCAACCAGATCGACAAGACCGATGCCTACCGCCTGTACCTCGCCTACCACGAGGGCCACGGCGGGTACTCCCGGCAGACCTACAGCGACAAGGCCTGGTTACTGGATGCCGCCCGAAACGTCGCGACCCGGGCCGACGAGTACGGCACCCAACTCCAGGGCTGCGAGCGCCGCCTGCAGCGGCGCTGGTGGTGGCCGTTCTGATGTAGGCCCGCCCGGATACCCTGGTCCGGACCACCCGTAGTTTGCAGGTTGCTCTTCCGACCCCTAAATCAACGCCTCAGGGTCACAAGTCTGCGCGAGGCTTTCATGCGCGCGCTTTACGCGCCTGTTCCCTGGCAAGATAGAAATCCGGGGTCGCACGGACTTCCCTTTCCGCTCGTTCCACGGCCTCGTCGGCTCGTGATATACCCGCCTCCAAAGCGTTCACCAGCAATTCCAGGTCGGGGTGATCGATCTCCCGGTCCTCCTCACCCTCGCGATGGGCGTTCGCCACCCGCGGCGGACGCCTGCGGCTACAACCCTCCCGGGCCGCATTCATTGGCCAGATAACTCTCAACTGACGACAAGACGGCAAGATGATGCTGCGGGAACCACGGCAGGCTGTGCCAAAGATCGACGATCTCCATGTACTTCACGTCCTTTCCCGCGCGCCGCAGTGCATTGACGAATTTCTCGGACTGGTCGATGGGTACCCGCTGGTCGCGATCGCCGTGGAAGACGAAAATGGGGATTCCTGCGGACTCCACGTTGTCGAGCGGCGACATGCCTTCGACCGTCGGATTTTGGAACTGGCGCATAAAGCTGCCTTCGAAGGTGACCTTGTCGAAGGTTCGCAATTCCGAAAGACCTGCCCCCGCGATAGCGCATTGGTAGGGTGAATTCGGGCGTACGCTCGCCGCCATGGCCGCGAATCCGCCATAGGAATACCCGTAGATGGCGATCCGGTCAACCTCGGCAATGCCTTCTTCCACCAACCATCGGGCACCGTCGTCCTTGTCGTCCTGCATCTTCTGGCCCCACTCCCTGTCCCCGGCACGCCAGAGCTCCTGGCCCCACCCGTCGGAGCCCCGATACTGCGGTTGCAGTACTGCGTACCCGCGGTTGGCGAGGAATTGTGCCCAAAGGTCCCAGCCCAGGTTGTCGCGCGCCCACGGCCCGCCGTGTGGCATCACCACGGCTGGATAGGGAGGGTTGCCCTCCGCAGGAACCGTGAGGTACGCCGGGATTTCGAGCGCGTCGCGCGCCTCGTAGGTGACGTACTCCATATCCGCGAGCTTCTCCGGTTCCAGGAACGGATACTGTCGTCCCAGCGGCACGAGCTGTCGACCGTTGATCAGGAGATGGTAGGCGCCCGGCTCCCTGGCCCCGGTCGTCAGCACGACCATGACCGTCAGGTCGTCCGACATTGAGACGATTCGATGCGGGTGGTCCACCCCCAGCGCCTCGTCGAGCCGGTCGCGAATCTCATCGTACATGGGCGAGACATATTGAATTATGCTCTCCTCGCCTCTCCCGGTGTAGCCGATCACCTCGCCCAAGTTGTCAGGATTGGTTGCGATCCGCACGCCGGTTGCCTCGAAGTCGAGCCCGCCGTAAAGAGGCTCGCTCAGTTCGCGGGTGATCAGATCGTAGGTGCGCAGGACGCTCTTGTCGCGTCCGGTGTTGTCGACCATGTAGACGCTGCGTCCGTCCAGATCGAACGCTGTGGGCAACATGCCCTCCCGCTCAACCGCGACGAATTCATGATGCGCCTCCCAACGGCCGGTCTCCGGATGAATGTACGAGTATCGCAATCGCGTGCTTTCGCCCGCTCCCATCAGTTCCGACTTTCCGCGAACCTCGCCGAACGCATCTGCGAGAATACCTTCGCCCGATGCAAGGCGGTAGACGCGCCTGGAATTGAAGTTTCTCAGGTTCACCTCGTGAATTTCAGACGAGAATTCGCGATCGATCCGCTGGACCAGGAACTTGTCCCGATCTTGCGGCAGGATGTCGAAGATGAGCTTGACGCCGTCCTGGTTTTCCAGAAGTTCCCGCCACCGGTCCTCGCCCCGGTCATCAATGACATAAAGCTTGTCCCTGAACCACTGAGTAGGCCTGCCTCCGATACGAATGTCGAACTTCTGGCGCCCAATGACATACAGGTATTCATCGTTGATCCAGCCGACCAGTAACGCCTTGACGTCGGGCGGACTGAAACGCACCGGCGGGATCGACAGATCCTCCGTCTGCCAGACGGTGATTTCCGGCGGTGCATTGATGTCCGATAAAGTCAGCGCCACCAACTGGTTACCGTCGGGGCTGACGTCGACGCTGTCGATCACCGGATCGTGAATCCAGGCGTTCATCGGAATGATCTCCGACCGCGCGGCACCGACCGCCGCAGCCACGAACAAACCGGCGACAATGGCGTGTTGCATTTCTCTATTCAACATGACTCAAAAATCCCGTGCTATCTGCAGTAGGAACGTGCGGCCGAAGATATCGTAGCCGACGCCGGGCAGGGTGTTCAGGAAACGGAAAGCCTGATCGTCGTTGGTGGGAACGCCGCTCCCGACCAGGGGTGGCTGCTTGTTAAAGATGTTGCGAACCGTACCGAGAACGATCCAGTCGGGATTCGTCCAGCGCACCGACAAGGTATGCTGCCAATGATTATCCGTCCAGTGTACCCGATCAATGTTTTGAGTACCCGGGTCGTACACCGGAGGCTGGGCCGAATGCCCGATAAGATCCGCTCGCCAGAAAAACCTCCAGTCCCGATAGTCTATGATTGTATCGAGTATCGCGGTCCACTTGGGAAAACCCCAGCCTTCGACGCTGTCCCACTCTGACTCGAACAGGTTGGTGGTCTGCTCCTTTAGAATGGCGATGGTGCCGTCGATTTGCAGATCAAAAGTAGGGAAGGATTGCTCCATCACGAAGTCGACGTCGAAGCCTCGGGCGAAGTTGCGGCCGACGTTCAGAAGCGACGCGTCGACATCTGTCAGAAACCCCTCGGGGTCGCGCGGCCCAATTCTTTCGCAGAACGGGTGGGAGAGCCCGGCGGAGCCGTAGCACGCGTTCAGAACATACCCGGACGATGGATTCGCGACGGTATTCTCCAGTTCGATTTCGTACCACGTAAACGCCAGGGAGAGACCCAGCAAATCCTGTGGCTCCGGCTGCACGACAATTCCCGCAGTCCATGCTTCGGACGTCTCGGCGTTCAGCGTAGGGTTGCCGCCGACAATCTGGCGGACGCTCGGGCCCCCCGTGCTGCCGTGGTCCGGATCGAGACCCTGGACTTCGCAATTCAGGTAAACGACATCGTCCGGATCGTACGTATCGCCGTAGTTGACGCACGGGTCGACTAGAAAGCCCACAAATCCCGTCTGGTTTGCAAGAAACTGCTCGTAGAGATCCGGCGCGCGGAACGATGTGCCCGACGTGGCCCGGAAGCGCAACTGCGGCGTCATCTGATAATCCAGCGCCACTCTGTGGGTGCTATCGGCGCCGAACGAGTCGTAGTCCGTATAGCGCCCCGAACCGTTGAACACCATCTCTTCTGCCCAGGGCAGGCCGGACAGCAGTGGAAACTCGACCTCGGTGAACAACTCCCTCACCGTATCGTCGCCGGATGTTATTCCCGAGGTTGTGAAACCCCAGAAATTGTTGCTCTGGGCATCCGGATCGGGCACATCGTGGATGTCCTCGTTGCGCATCTCGACCCCGACGACGGCGTTGACGTCGCCTCGGCCCCCCGGCATTCCGAACAGCCTGCCGGTGGCATAGCCGGAGAACTGGTAGCTCTTGTAGGTCGTTTCACCAAGGGTATCCTTCAAGAGGAAGTTCAGGACATCCGCTGGCAGGCGTCCGCGCAATAGCGCATCCTCAGTAAAGAGGTTCGCCGGCACGCAACCCTGGATGGAGTTGTCGGCGCAGACCAGATTGCCGTCGGAGTCCAGCGTCGCGTTCAGGGACGCACTAACCCGGTCGTCAAGCCACTGCTGATCCGCGTAGGTTCCGTTTGAACGGCTCAGGCCAACATAGGCGTCGTAACTCCAGGTTGGAGAGAAATCGCCCTCGATACCTGCAAACGCATTGTAGCGGTCAACATCGACCGTAGAGGCGCTGTCCTGAATCTCGTAGCTCATCAGCACCGGCAGCACGGCGAAACCGCCAAAGCCGGCCAATGGACCGTAAGCACCGAACGGGTTTGTCGGATTGGAGGCCGGCACTCGCGGAAAGAACTGCCGGTACCCGTTATTGGATTCGGTCGAACGCCGATTCCAGTAGAATTCGTAGTAGACATTCGCACTGCGGCCGCCGATATCAAAGTCCCTGTCCGCGAATGACGTGATGGAGTACAGCTCCCGCTCCGGGATGATGCGTGCGACAGAAGGCTCCCGAGTGTCTCGATAGTAAGGCCCTTCGTTATCCCACAGGGGTTCAGGGTCCGCCGGATCGCTCGTCGGATCCCAGCCGTGGACCGGAACATCGGTATAGTAGGGAATTCCGTACCCTTGTGGGCCGGAGAAGTAAGGATTGGAAGGATCTGGCTGAGCAAGGCTGGGTTCGTACCGGACCCAATCGAACGGCGAAACGACGAAACCGTGAATCGATCCGAAACACAGCGGTTCGCCAGTCTCCGGATTGGTATTGTCGATCACGCCGTCGCCGTCCTGATCGGTAAAGCGCGTATGTCTGGGGCACGCGGCCCAGTCTCGCTGGGTGGCTACCATGTGCTGTCGCTGCTCGTAAGCGCCGGAGAGACTGAATGACCAATTCGAGCCCACCCGTCCCCAGGTAAAGTCCGCGCCCGCTGTCTCAGTTCCCCCTTCTTGGGGCAGGAAGCCCTCGAAGTTAACCTGGAACCCATCGAACCGCTGCACCGTAATCGCATTGACCACGCCCGCGACGGCATCCGCGCCGTAGATCGACGAGGCGCCGTCCTTGAGGATCTCGTAGCGGGCGATGGACGAAGTGGGAAGGGCGGTGAGATCCACGGAGTTGGTCCCGCCCCTGACTCCCGACGGACCCCAGCGCTTGCCGTTGACCAGGACGAGCGTACGCTGCTCGCCCAAGCCTCGCAGCGCCACCGACCGGGCGCCCGGGCCACCGTCGGTGACGAATCCGGAAAACGTATCGTCGATCTGTTGACCTGACGCCACGGTTGAATTCTGGAGAATGTCGGATGCGTCCAGCAGACCCGCCAAGGCGGATGTCTCCGATGTAATAACCGTAATCGGCGACGTACTGGTGAATTCATTGCGCCGGATTCTCGACCCTGTTACCACCACTTCCTCGATATCCTGAGCAGGCTGCTGCGCCACAGGCGCCTCCTGTTCCTCCTGCTCGTCTTCCTGTTGTGCCAAGGCGACAAACGGTAACAGGCAGATCATTCCGATGAAAGCTGCAAATCTGGTTGATGAGTGGAGTTTCATGGCTTACTCCTCGTCTGTTTCTGTGATATTGGGAAATTGTACTCCAAGACTTCGGGTCCATCAGCCGAACAGCCTCACGGAACAGCCTCATGTATTCGTCTTTCGGACAGCTTTCGGTTTCGGTGCGCTACGTGCAACAATCGGCGATCGCAGGGTCCCGCGGATCTAGCGAGCCGGTACAATCGAGTTTCCCATCAACCGAGGTAACCAGATGAAGCGTCCAGCAATTGTCAAATTCGGTATATTCGCTGTCGCCATGATCGTCTCGTGGATGGTCGGTGCCAATATCGCGCCCACCTGGACCGTCGAACAGATTTCGCTGGACGTTCAGGCCGATGCCGACGGTGCGCTGTTTTATATCTCGGGCGGGGACCAAAGCTACTTCGAGGCCGTTCCCGCGGACCAGTCGCAACTCGACCCCGAGTCGGTGACCGGCTCTACCACCCCGCCACCCCTTCAGGAGGAATTCGTCTCGGCGGTGGAAGTTCGCGACGGCCAGGCGCAGGACGTCTACTATCAGCGCACGGCCCGGTTCCACTGGGGATTCTGGTCGCTGCTGCCCGCCCTGGTCGCGGTCGTACTCTGCTGGATCACCAGGGAACCGGTCACGGCCCTGCTGAGCGGGATCCTCTCCGGCGCACTGATTCTCGGCCGTTACGACCTCTCCGGCGAAGTGCTGATCCCTTCCCTCGCAACCACGAGCGCCGCCGGCATATTGCTGTTGTACCTGTGGCTGTTGGGCGGACTCATGGGTATCTGGTCGCGTACCGGCGCGGCTCAGGCCTTCGCGGAATTCGTCACGGCACGCTTCGTCCGGGGCCCCAGAACCGCCAAGCTGGTCGCCTGGATGCTGGGCATCGTCTTCTTCCAGGGCGGAACGGTCAGCACGGTGCTGGTGGGCACGACCGTCAAACCCATCGCGGACAAGGAAAAGGTCAGCCATGAGGAACTGGCCTATATCGTGGACTCCACCGCCTCGCCCATCGCCTCCCAACTGGCGTTCAACGCCTGGCCCGGTTACGTGCAGGCGTTCATCTTCGTCTCCGGTGTCGGTTTTCTGGCCACCGAGGCGGATCGCATCGCCTTCTTCTTCCAGAGCGTGCCGTTCTGCTTCTACGCGATCTTTGCGGTGCTGGGCACGTTTCTCCTGAGTATCGAAAAACCGCTCTTCCTGGGCAGTCAATTGCGCGAAGCCATGGACCGGGCCCGCACGACAGGGCGGCTTGACGCGCCCGGGGCCGATCCGCTCAGCTCAAAGGAACTGCAGGGCAGCAACGTCCCCGAGGGCTACACGCCCCACGTGATCGAGTTCTTCCTGCCGCTCGGCACGCTGATCGGACTGGCGGTGCTGACCTTCGTGGTCTATGGCTCGCCCAATGTGCACTGGGCGTTCGGCGCAGCGTTGGCGCTGGCGGCGGGCATGGCGCTGGCCAAGGGGATGTCCCTCAAGGACCTGATCGCGGGCTTCCATGACGGTATCAAGGGCGTCGTACTCGGCTCCGTCATTCTCCTGCTCGCCATCACCATCGGCGGCCTCAGCCAGCAAACCGGCGGCGGCATCTACCTGGTGGACCAGCTCGGCGACAGCATCCCGTTCTTCCTGCTGCCGGTAATTCTGCAGATCATCACGGTTGTGATCGCGTTTTCGACGGGCACTAGCTGGGGCACCTACGCGGTGGCGTTCCCGCTGGCCATGCCGCTGGCGTGGGCGGTTGCGAACTCGCAGGGCCTGTCCCATCCGGAGCTCTACATGACGCTCTGTTTCGCGGCGGTGATGGACGGCAGCGTCTATGGAGATCAGTGCTCACCGATCTCCGACACCACGGTACTCAGCTCCGTCTGCACCGGCTGCGACCTGATGGATCACGTCAAGACGCAGATCCCGCAGGCGTCGATGGCGGCGATTCTGGCGGCTGTCTGCTGGACCGCGGTATCGTTCCTGACGGCCTGAGTGGGGGATTGTCCAGGCGCAGGTCCAGCCGACCGCACCGGGCGTGTGCGTCCGTCCCGTCCAGGTCAGGTGTGGCGGCGGTTGGGGTGGGTGGTCTTGTCGATGAGCTGATCGTCCTTGGCGATCACGTCGCCGCTTGAGCCGACGATGAGGGGGTCGGGCTTGCCTACGCGCGCATTGTCCTTGGCCGGGTAGGGAAGCTGCGAGAGGAAGTGGCGCATGGCATTCAGGCGGGCGCGCTTCTTGTCATCCGATTTGACGATCGTCCAGGGTGCGTCGGCCGTGTCCGTGTAGAAGAACATCGCCTCCTTGGCGTCCGTATATTCATCCCACATCTTGAGCGACTGACGGTCGATCGGGGAGATTTTCCACTTCTTCAGGGCCTCGGTTTCCCGCGACTCGAAGCGCCGGATCTGCTCTTCGCTGGTCACCGAGAACCAGTACTTGAAGAGGATGATGCCGCTGCGCACCAGCATCCTTTCGAACTCGGGAGCCTGGCGCATGAATTCAAGGTATTCGTTGGGCGTGCAGAACCCCATGACCCGCTCGACGCCGGCTCGGTTGTACCAGGAGCGATCGAAGAAGACGATTTCGCCGGCCGAGGGAAGATGCCGGACGTAGCGCTGGAAGTACCACTGGGACCGTTCCCGTTCCGTGGGCTTGTCCAGCGCCACAACGCGCGCACCGCGAGGGTTCAGGTGCTCGGCAAATCGCTTGATGGTCCCGCCCTTGCCCGCCGCGTCCCGGCCCTCGAAGAGAATGACGATCCTGCGACCGTTGGCCTTCACCCATTCCTGAACCTTCAGCAGTTCGATTTGCAGTTCCTTCTTCTGCCGCTGATAGAACTTGCGGCCGATCTTCTGCTTGTAGGGATATTCTCCGGTTTCGAAGAACCGGCGGATCGAGTCGCGATCCCTGCGGATAGCCGCCAGCCGACTGGCGGAACCTGCCGGCATCTCGGCCGAGGCTTCGGCCTTTTCGGCTTCTACCAGCTTGCGGTCGCCGGGCACGCCAGTCTCCCTGGATCCCGCGATTTCCGACGGTTCCCCGTTCCCGGCGGCATCGGTTTTGAGGGCCATTTCTGTGTGTCTCGCAGATTTCGGATTGAAGATAATAGCCCATCGGGTGCCGCCCCGACACTGAGCCGCGAGGACGCCCGGCGCGACCCGGAGTGGGCGGTCGTCTCAATTCAAGCCTGACCAATCAAGGGGATCGGTCGAAAACGCCCGGCTTCACATGGTGTAGGATTCGCCCGTCCGGCCGGTCGGCCGGAGAACACATTGGCAACCTTCATACGAAGAAATGGACACTCAGGCCGCAACCGCGTGCGTACTCATCATCGGCAACGAAATACTGTCCGGCAAGACCCAGGACGCAAACCTCCAGTTCCTGGGCGCCGAGTTGGCGGACAAGGGAATCACGCTGGTGGAAGCCCGCGTGCTGCGGGATGACAAGGACGCCATCGTCGCCGCGGTGAACGAGTGCCGGGCCGCGTACACGTATGTATTTACCACCGGGGGCATCGGCCCGACCCACGACGACATCACTGCCGAGTGCATCGCGGACGCGTTCGGCCGCGACGTGGTCCTTCATGAGGAAGCCGTGCAACGCCTCCGCAGGCGCGGACTCGAACTCAACGCCGCGCGCCTCAAGATGGCGCACGTGCCCGAAGGAGCCAGCCTCATCGACAACCCCCTGAGCGGAGCGCCCGGTTTCCGCATCGAAAACGTGTTCGTCATGGCGGGCATTCCCGCCGTCGCCCGCGGCATGTTCTCCACCCTGGACGAGCAGCTATCCGGCGGCGCACCCATCCATTCCCGCAACGTCGACGTCTACCTCCCGGAAGGCGAACTGGCCGCCCCGCTGGAGACCATCGTCCACAAGTATCCCCAGGTAGAAATCGGCAGCTATCCCTTCTTCCGCGAACGCCGTTACGGCGCCAACCTCGTAGTCCGCGGCACCGACGCGGACCTGGTCGACAGCGTCCTCCAGGAGATCATCACCACGATGACCCACCTCGGCGCCGAAACCGCCTGACCCACCAGCGCAACACAAGAATTTGCGCCTCCCGCGGAGCGTGGGCGATCCACGCTCAACACGGAACTTATGTGGTCAACGGTGGTCCAATTTCTGCTCGGCGGAGAAGTGCACGGATCCCGTTGGGTCGATGAGCGGAGATCTCCGCACAAAGGCGCGATTCACCGCTGACAATTCAACCGTCACGTACACGAGCGACCCTACAGTGCGGGGAAGGACCACGCTCTTGTATGCGCGATACACAGATGATGGATCCAGACGATGATGGCCATTGACGCCAGGTTCAGGAATGACGTGCTGATCGCCACGGCAACAGGCCGCATCGACGGCACCAATGTGCGGGATTTCGAAGCCGCCCTCCAATCGGCTGTGCGCGGCCGCAAATGCCCGATCGTCATCGACTGCCGGGAGCTGTTCTTTCTCAGCAGCATCGGACTGCGTGCCATCCTGCTGATCGCACGATCGCAGAAGGCCCGGGACTCAAGTTTTGCCTTGTGCTCGATGTCGGCGCCGCTGGCCCGCACATTGCGCAAGACCGGAATCAGCCGGATCATTGCCACGTATGCCACCCTGCAGGAAGCTCTCGGCGCGGTCCGTCCCGTGCACAAGCCGATTTGAACGATTCAACAGTCATCTGTCGAAACTATTGATAGGCTCCCCCAATCCCAGTGGGAAACGGAGCCCGAAATGAAAGCGTCCGATCTGATGGTCAAGTGCCTGGAAGCCGAGGGGATCGAGTACGTGTTCGGTGTCCCCGGGGAGGAAAACGCCGATTTCATCCTCTCGCTCGAGGAATCCGACTCCATCCAGTTCATTCTCACCCGCCACGAGCAGGGCGCCGCCTTCATGGCCGAGGCCTACGGACGGCTCACCGGCCAGGCCGCCGGCTGCCTCGGAACGCTCGGCCCCGGCGCCACCAACCTCATCACCGGCGTGGCCGACTCGAACATGGACCGGTCGCCCATGCTGGTCCTGACCGGCCAGGGATCCACTCGCCGCCTGCACAAGGAGTCCCACCAGATTATGGACGTGGTGGAGATGTTCGGTCCGGTAACCAAGTGGGCCACCACCATTCTGCACGAAGACACCATTCCGGAAGTGATCCGCAAGGCCGTCCGCGTGGCGCGTACGGAGAAACCGGGCGCCGTTCACGTTGAACTGCCGGAGGATATCGCCGGCCGCGAGACGGACGCCCAACCGCTGACGCCGGTACGATTCCGTCGCCCCGTGCCCGACGACAAGATAGTCAATCGCGCGTTCGAACTGCTCCGGTCCGCCCGGCGCCCAGTCATCCTCGCGGGCAACGGCTGCATTCGAAAGCGGGCAAGCAAGCAGCTCCGGCTGTTCTGCGAGCAAACCGGCATCGGCGTGCTCTCCACCTTCATGGCGAAGGGCGCCGTCGACCGCTCCGCCGACTACTGCCTGTTCACCATCGGGCTCGGTGCAAAGGACCTGCCCACGCTGGTCATCGACGAGGCGGACCTCGTCTTCTCGCTCGGCTTCGACATGGTGGAATACCATCCCCGGCTCTGGAATCCCGACAAGAACAAGCGGATCATTCACGCCGACTTTCTTCCGGCGGAGATCGACGACCACTACCTCGTCGAGGTCGAACTGGTAGGGGACCTCGCCCATACATTGTGGATGTTCAACGAGCGGCTGGCCTCCGGACCGCCGCTGGAGCTGGAACTCTCCGACCAACGGCGCATGCGCGCTTCAATGCTGGAGGAGTTTGCGGCCTGCGCCGCAGACGACACGGAAGGCACCCTTCGCCCGCAGAAGGTGCTCTGGGACGTCAGGGCCGCTCTGGGACCGGGCGACTTCCTGCTGTCCGACGTCGGCGCGCACAAGATGTGGATCGCACGCTACTACCAGTGCGACGAACCCAACACCTGCCTGATTCCGAACGGTTTCTGCTCCATGGGCTTTGCGCTCCCGGGCGCCATCGCCGCAAACCTGGTCCATCCGCAAAACAGGGTTCTCGCCATCGCCGGAGACGGCGGCTTCCTGATGAACGTGCAGGAGATGGAGACCGCCAGGCGCCTGCACAGCAACATCGTGGTCATGGTCTGGGAGGACGGCGGGTATGGGCTGATCCAGTGGAAGCAGCAGGACCACTTCGACCGGCATTCCAATCTCGGGTTCGGAAACCCCGACTGGCTACGGCTGGCGGAGTCGTTCGGTTGGCACGGCCACCTGGTCACCCGCAGCCGGGATCTGGCGAACACACTGGAGGCCGCGTTCGGCGAACAGGGCCCCAGTCTCGTGGTCGTGCCCATCGATTACCGTGAAAACCTGGAACTCACCAGGAGAATGGGCGTGCTGACTCAGACAATGGCTTGAGTCGGCGGGTACGGAATGGCGACAACCCAGGAATTTCAAGTCATGGCGCAGACCACTGCTGCTCCGGCTTGCTGCCGCCGCCCGCCCAGGACATGGCGCCCAGCGAAGCGATCCCGAGAACGGCGAATCCTCCGACCAGCGGCACGACCGTGCCGTCGTAGAACTGGCCGATCAGCCCGCCCAGCAACATCGACAGCAGCGTGGTAACGGTCCCGATCAGCGCGGCGGCGATGCCCGCAATGTGACCGAAAGGCTCCATCGCCAGCGAATGAACGTTGCCGAAAACCGAGCCAAGGCAGAAGAACGCGGCCATGCCCCATACCACGAACGTCCACAGGGGGGCCGCGCCGTCCATCTGGATCAGGGCAACCAGAAACCCGGCCGATAACAGGCTCAGCGCCTGAAGGCCGCGAATGGCCAGCGTGCGCATTCCATGCCGCACGACCAATTGCCCGTTCAGGTAGGACGCCAGGGCAAACGCCAACGACATCGCGGCAAAGTATGCCGGGAACAACAGGCCCGCCTGGAACTGTTCCTGAAAGATCTGCTGCGCCGAGTTCAGGTAGCCCAGGAAACCGCCGAATACCAACCCGGCGGCCACCATGTAGCCCACGGCGGTGCGATTCCCGGCGACCTCGCTGACCGCCGCGGCAAGCGGTCCGAAGGACAGGGGTACCCGCCTTTCCGGCGTCAGCGTTTCCGGCTGCCGGATCGTGAACCAGACCAGCCCGGCCGTGGCGAACGCCAGCAACGCCCCGAATATCGCCCGCCAACCGGAAACCAGCAGGATCAACTGCCCCAGGGCCGGGGCGACCGTCGGGACAATGACGAATACGGCGAAGATGAACGACATGACCCGGGCCATTTCGCGGCCCTGGTAGCGGTCGCGGATCAGCGCCAGGCAGACGATTCGCGGACCGGCCGCGCCAATGCCCTGCAGGAATCGGCCTGCCAGCATCACCGGATAGCTCCACGCGGCCATGGACAGCAGGCAACCCAGCACGAACAGCCCGAGCCCGATGTACATGCCGGGTTTCCTGCCGAACCGGTCGGACAGGGGACCGTAGACGATCTGCCCGAGCGCGAGCCCCAGGAAAAGCGCGGAAATCACCAGTTGCCGATTGTTTTCCCGCACCACGCCAAGCTCGCTGCCGATCTCGCCAAGCGCCGGCAGCATGGCGTCGATGGCCATCGCGGCCATCGCCGTGAGCATGGCAATCAGCAGGGCGAACTCTCGCGCCGGAAGCTCCTTCTTCATTGGATTCAGCCGGCGGAACGGAACAACAGGGCCACGCCGAGTCCGGCGGCAGACCAGCCGGGCCAGGTGGGCGCGGCTTCGAGTCCCAGCCAGAGCACGCCGCATATGGCGAGGGCGCCGCCGGCGATGACGGCATGAAGGCCGGCGGTGTTGCCGGCACGTTTCGGAAGTCCGGCCTCCGGTGCAGCGTCAGCCGACGGATCGCCGCTTTCGGCGGCACGGCGCAGTACCTGCTGGATCGCCTCGGGCACCAGCAACAGATCCTCCGCCACGCGTGGCCAGTTCTCCAGCAACTGCCGAAGATGCGTGCGCGGGTCGGTGCGCCGGGCCATCCACTTCTCCAGCACCGGCTTGGCGGTGGCCCACAGGTCCAGCTCCGGGTAGAGCTGGCGGCCAAGGCCCTCGATGTTCAGGAGTGTCTTCTGCAGCAGTACCAGTTGGGGCTGCACCTGCATGTCGAACTGGCGCGCCGTCTGGAACAGGCGCAGCAGCACCAGCCCGAACGAGATGTCCTTCAGCGGCTTGTTGAAGATGGGCTCGCAGACCGCGCGGATGGCCGCTTCCAGTTCCGTCACTCGCGTATTCGGCGGGACCCAGCCGGAATCCACGTGCAGCCGGGCCACGCGGTAGTAGTCGCGCTTGAAGAAGGCGAGAAAGTTGGCGGCCAGGTAATGCTGATCCCGCGGGCTCAGGGTGCCCACGATGCCGAAATCGACGGCAATGTAACGCGGCTGCTCCGGATCCGTCACGTCGACGAAGATGTTCCCCGGATGCATGTCCGCGTGAAAGAAATTGTGGGTGAATACCTGGTTGAAGAAGATCTCGACGCCGTTTTCGGCCAAGCGACGGATGTTGGTGCCGCGGGACTGCAGTTCCTTCAGGTCGCTGATCGGCACACCGGCAATTCGCTCCATGGTCAGGACGTTGGAACGGCAGTAGTTCCAGTACACGTCCGGCACGTAGAGTGTGGCGGAACCTTCGAAATTTCGCCGTAGCTGGGCCGCGTTGGCCGCTTCGCGCATCAGGTCCAGCTCCTTGAAGAGCGTTGCCTCGAACTCCTGCACTACCTCCCGGGGGCGCAGCCGCCGCGCATCGGACCAGTACCTTTCGGCGAGTTCGGCGATGGCGTAGAGCACCGCCAGGTCCTTACGCACCGACTTGTGGACTCCCGGGCGCAGGACCTTGACCACGACTTCCCGGCCGTCGTGCAGCCGTGCGACGTGGACCTGCGCCACCGAAGCCGCCGCCAGCGGCGCGCGCTGGAACTCCTGGAATACCTCGTCCGCCGGGCGGCCGAACGCCTCGGCGAGAATATCCAGCACTTCGCTGGTGGCGAACGGCGGCACCTGATCCTGCAGTTTCGCGAGCTCGTCGGCGATGTCTGCCGGCAGCAGGTCCCGCCGTGTCGACACGGCCTGGCCGAATTTCACGAAGATGGGCCCGAGTTCCTCCAGCGCAACCCGGATTCTTGCCCCCAGGGGCGCGTGACGGGCTCGCTTCGGCAGGAGCCTGCGCAACCAGCCGACGGGTCTGAACAGGTGGGTTGCCCAGACAAAGTCGTCGAGCCCATGCCGCATCAGCGTGCGCTGAATGGCAAGGAGTCTGGCCAGTTGCCTCAGGCGGCCCATGCCGCTATCCCTGCTCCGCCGCAGCATCGGCGGCGACTTCCCGGGAAGGCGCGTGGCGCCGATGCTGCTCAAGCCTCGCGAGGCGTTGCGCCGCCCGTTCGACGTCGTCACGCAGGTGTTCCACGTCTCGTCCGAAGGCATTCACTTCGACGCGTGGAGGCAACTGCCGCGCTTCCTCCTGGAGAAACTCGGAGGTATTCATGGTCAGTGCCGATCCGGCCTGCCGTGCCCAGTCGTCCGTGCGCCGCGCCACGCCGGCCACTTCGTGGGCGGCAATATCGCCGATCCATCTGGACAGTTCATCCTCCAGGTCCGGGCGCGCATGGCCCAGCAGTTCGGCAAAGGCCTCTGCCGTCTGCGCATCGCCCGACAGGCTGACTCCGGATTCCCTGAACGCTTCCGGCCCCGCGCGGCGGAGCAGGCCCAGCAGGGCCAGGGGCGTGCCATTCACGGTCGCCGTAGCGGAGTTTTCGGAGCGCGCCGAAGAGGCACTTACCGCAAGGTGCGTCTTCGAAGCCCCCAGCCGCAGTCGGATCCCGAGCCCCTGAACCACGATCGCCAGGCTTCTGCCGTCAAGGTCCTCCAGGAGTTCTTCGGCGCGTGTCGACTCCCGGATACAGCGATTGACCACGTACTCCAGTCCGAACGCATTGGCCGCCGCCGCATCGAGGGATTCGGAGGCCGCGGCGGACGTGCGCAGCAGCAGGCGGGCCAGTGTGGCGAGCGGCGTAGACATGGCTGCTATAACCGAAAGCCCACGTGCAGGGAGACAATGCCGCCGCTGAGGTTATGGTACTCGCAGCGCTCGAAACCCTGTTCGGCCATCATCGACTTGAGCGTTTCCTGGTCCGGATGAACGCGTATGGACTCCGCCAGGTAGCGGTAACTGTCGGCATCATCGACGACCAGTTGGCCCAGCCGCGGGAGCACATTCAGGCAGTAGTACTCGTAGGCGGAATCCAGCAGTTCGAGCTTCGGCCGCGAGAATTCCAGTACCAGCAGCCGGCCACCGGGCCGGAGCACCCTGAACATTTCAGCCAGCGCCGCGTCCTTGTCGGTGACGTTTCGCAACCCGAAGCCGATGCTGATGCAGTCGAACGCAGAGCCGCCAACGGGCAGCCGCTCCGCGTCGGCCTGCAGGTAGTGGATGTTTGCCACGAGGCCGGCATCGATCATCCGGGAGCGCCCCAACCCGAGCATCGTGCCGTTGATGTCGGTGACCACCACGAGCCCGGCGGAACCTACCTGACGGGCCATCCCTTCGCTCAGATCACCGCTGCCGGCGGCCACATCCAGCGCCGACTGACCGGCCCGAAGCCCGGTCCTTGCGAGCGCAAACCGTTTCCAGACACGGTGCAGGCCCGCCGACATGAGATCGTTCATGAGATCGTATCGATGGGCGACGGAGTCGAATACGCCCCGCACCCGGCGCTGCTTCTCGCCCCGGGGGACCTTGTCGAAACCGAAGTCGACATACTCGCCGGTATTGTTTCCGCTAGCCGCCATCCTCTGCCGCCGCCCGCTGATGCCCTGCCTCCCGCAACCGTTCCAGGTACCGCTGCCAGTTGGCCTGGTACTTGCTGCCGAGGCGGTAAAGTATAGGCCACGTGTACAGGCCGGTATCGTGACCGTCGTCGAACACCAGCCGGACCGCGTATCGCCCGATGGGCTCGATTCGCTCGATGTTGACACGCTCCTTGCCGACCACCAGCACACCCTCCCCCGCGCCATGCCCCTGCACTTCCGCAGAAGGCGAATGAACCCGCAGGTACTCGGCGGAAAGATCGAAGGTTTCGCCGTTGGAGAAACCGACTTCCAGCCGGCGCGAACGCCGCCGCAGTTTCAGGCTGACAGGAATGGGGTCGGATTCGGACACAGGCTGCCTTGCGAAGGTCCCGACCTCAAACATAACCCACTATGCATGAGGCCAGGGGGAGTCAATTCATTTCTAGAGGATGTAACGCGTCAGGTCCTCGTCCTGAACGAGTTCACCCAGGTGTTCGTTTACGTAGGCGTCATCCACCACCATGGTCTGCCCGCCGCGGTCGGCCGCTTCGAACGAAACGGTCTCCAGCAGTCGCTCCAGGACGGTGTGCAGCCGCCGGGCGCCGATGTTCTCGGTACGCTCGTTGACGTGGAAGGCGACCTCCGCGACCCGCTTGACGCCGGACGGTTCGAAGATCAGCCTGACCCTCTCGGTGGCCATCAGCGCCGTGTACTGCTCCGTGAGGGAGGCGTCGGGCTCGGTGAGGATGCGTACGAAATCGTCGGCATCCAGCGCATCCAGTTCGACGCGAATCGGGAAGCGCCCCTGTAGCTCGGGAATGAGATCGGAGGGCTTGGCGACGTTGAACGCCCCGGATGCGATGAACAGCACATGGTCGGTACGGATCATCCCGTAGCGGGTGCTGACGGTACAGCCTTCCACCAGCGGCAGCAGGTCGCGTTGCACACCTTCCCTCGAGACGTCGGCGCCCAGCGTATCGGAACGGCGGGCCACCTTGTCGATCTCGTCCAGGAAGACGATGCCGTTCTGCTCCACCGCGTTGAGCGCCTTGAGCTTGATTTCCTCCTCGTTGATCATCTTGCCGGCTTCTTCGTCCGTCAGCAGCCGCAGCGCCTCGCTCACCCTGAGCTTGCGCGTGCTTCGGCGGCCGGAGGACATGCCCTGGAACATGCTCTGCAACTGGCTCGTCATGTCCTCCATGCCCGGAGGCGCCATGATCTCCACGCCGACGCGGGGGGCCTGAACGTCGATTTCCACCTCCCGCCGGTCCAGCTCTCCTTCGCGCAGCAGTTTGCGGAATCGCTGCCGCGTATCGCCTTGCCCGTCGGCTTCCGACCCCGGCAACAGCGCATCCAGCAGGCGGTCCTCCGCCGCGTCCTCCGCGCGGTGGCTGACCTTGCCGATCTCATGCTCCCGGGTCATCTTGACCGCCATGTCGGCCAGGTCGCGGATGATGGAATCCACCTCGCGGCCGACGTATCCGACCTCGGTGAACTTGGTCGCTTCCACCTTGATGAACGGCGCGCGCGCCAGCCGCGCCAGCCGCCGGGCGATTTCCGTCTTGCCCACACCGGTGGGCCCGATCATGAGGATATTCTTCGGCGTGATCTCGCTGCCCAGCGGTTCGCCCACCTGAACGCGCCGCCAGCGATTGCGCAGCGCGATGGCCACGGCCCGCTTGGCCTCGTCCTGGCCGATGATGTGCTTGTCCAGTTCCTGGGCGATTTCCCGGGGTGTCATGGACATCGGAGCCGTCCCCGCGCCTTGACCCCATCAGAGTCTGAGTACATGGCTGATACCTGTGGTCGAACGCCGTAGTAGCCGGCGTGTCTACAGTTCCTCGATGGTGATCGAGGCGTTGGTGTAAATGCAGATTTCGCAGGCGATGGCCAGCGACTTCTCGACGATGCTGCGGGCGTCCAGTTCCGTATTCTCCAGCAGGGCTCGGGCCGCAGCCTGGCAATAGGCGCCGCCGGAACCGATGGCCAGCACATTCTGTTCAGGCTCGATCAGGTCACCGGTGCCCGAGATCAACAGCGACTTGGAGCGATCGGCCACCACCATCAGCGCCTCCAGCCGCCTGAGCATGCGGTCCGTGCGCCAGTCCTTGGCGAGTTCGACCGCCGCGCGCGTCAGATTGCCGTACTGGTCGAGCTTCTTCTCGAAGAGTTCGAACAGGGTAAAGGCGTCGGCCGTTCCGCCCGCAAATCCCGCCAGGACCTTGTCGTCGTGCAACCGCCGCACCTTGCAGGCGTTGCCCTTCATGACCTTGTCGCCCAGGGTGACCTGGCCGTCGCCGCCCATGGCCACGCGGCCGCCGCGACGGACACAGACGATGGTTGTAGCGTGTTGATCCTGCATTTCCTTCCCTGACTCACGCCGCCTGGAGAGCCCGGTTCGGACCTAACCCGAAGGTTCAGTCCGTGCGGTCGTCGCCGACGCCCGGTTCGCGCCGGCGCTTTGCTCTGGGGTGCGCCTTATCGTATATCTGTGCCAGATGCTGAAAATCAAGGTGCGTATACACCTGGGTGGTGGAAATGCTCGCGTGGCCGAGAAGTTCCTGGACCGCGCGCAGGTCGCCGCTGGACTCGAGCATGTGGCTGGCGAAGGAATGCCTCAGCATGTGCGGGTGAACGCCCACCGGTGTGCCCCGGCGCCGTGCCCACAGCTTCACCCGCTGCTGTATGGACCTGCGGGCGAGCCGCGTTCCCCTGCCGGCATACCGCGTACGCCGCAGACTGACGAAGATCGCCGTTTCCCCCGGCGCGGCGATATCCACGCGCACGGCAAGCCAGGCCCGCAGCGCCTCCAGCGCCGGCACGCCCACCGGGACGACGCGGACCATATCGCCCTTGCCGGTCACCCGTACCGTCCGGTCGGCAGCATCCAGGTCCACCAGGTCCAGTCCCGCAAGCTCGGCAAGCCGGAGCCCGGAGGAGTAGAACAACTCGAGAATGGCGCGATCCCTGACCATCAGCGGATCGCTCTCGTCAACGCCGGCACCGCCTGGCTGTACCGATCCGGCGTCGCCTGGCCGCGCCGCCGGGTCGTCGCTCGTCGCAAGCAGACTCGCCATCTGGTCGGCGTCCAGGGTCGACGGCAGTCGCCGCTTTGGCCTGGGCGCCTGAACATCGGCCGCCGGATTCGATCCGATGATCCGCGATCTCAGCAGCCAGGCATAGAAGCAGCGCACCGCGGACAGCCGGCGGGCCACGCTTCGGGGACTCAGGCCGCGAGGTGCCCTCCCGGGGCGGGAGGCTCCACCGCGCCGATGACACTCCGCTGCAAACCGCCGCACCGCGTGAGAATCCATTTCCTCGATCGGGATGGAGTGGCGGCGCGCGAAACCCAGCAGGGATTGCAGGTCCCGCCGGTACGCGCTCAGTGTATGGGGCGAAAGCCGTCGCTCCGTTTCGAGATGCCTGAGGTAGGCATCGATTCGCTGCTCAGGTTCCACTGGCCTTCGGGCCGCTCTTCGCGTCGGAGGCGGCGCGGTTGGCGCTCAACGCTATCGTCACGACCTCTCCCAGACGACCCAGGTAGTCCGCGCGCTTGCCCGGATGAAAATGGTCGGGGTCGCGGCTGGCGATGACGATGAATCCGGCTTCCGCATGCCTCCCCAATGGGATCAACGCCGCCGATTTCAGCTCCGCCTGCGCGCCTCCGAATGCAAAACGCCGCTGCGCGGGGCGCAACCGCACGCAAAGGGGCTCACTGGACTTGAGGAAACTCGCGAATGACTTGAGCCTCGCGTCCCGGCGCTCGACCACCTTGAGGAAGGGATCGCGCGACGTGATCGGGTACGGCTCCGCGAACAGTATCAGGACCGCATTCTCGATCCCGAAATCCTTTTTCAGCCGCGTCCTGAGCAAGCGCACGCGCCGCTTGACGTCAACCTCGCCCACCAGCGATACGGCCAGATGATGGATCTTCTCCACCAACTCCTGGTTGTCCCTGGCGACGGAGACGAGATCCTTGAGTTGGACGTGCAGTTCCTCGTTCTGCTTTCGCAGCACCTCTACCTGGCGCTGCACCAGCGATACGGCCGCGCCCCCGGGCTGGTGCTGGAGTTCCATATCGAGCAGCACGCGCGGATAGCGCGCGAAAAAGTCCGGATGGGCGCACAGGTACTCGGCTACCTCGCGGCCGGTCAACGTGGGCTCTGCGGACCCGTCCTGCTCGGCGGCCATCTCCCCGCCGTCGGTCCCTTCGCGGCCGACGGCTGCCGTGTCGCGCTTCCGGCTCGTCATGTCCTCCACCGTCGAGTCATACCCGCTCCCGGCCCGTCATATGGCGATTCTCCCCTCAAAGACCCGAATGGCAGGACCTGACAACCAGACCGGGTGTCCCGGCCCGGGCCAGGCGGTGTGCAGAACCCCACCCGTGACCTCCACTCTCACGGCGTCTCCCAGCTCACCCCACGCCCTGCCGACAGCCGCCGCGGCGGCCGCGCCCGTACCGCAGGCCGCGGTTTCGCCCGCGCCCCGCTCATAGACGCGAAGGCGGATACTGGCTGCATCGCAAAACTCCACGAAGCCGACATTGACGCCCTCCGGGAACGACGGGTGAGCTTGCAGTTGCGGCCCGATTATACCGACCGGCGCCGCATCGAACGAATCCACCGGGATGACAGCATGGGGATTACCCACCGAGACTGCGCCGAAGTCCACCGTCCCCGCGTCCAGGTCCAGCCGGTATCGCGACTCCTGCCGGGCACCGGCGACCTGGCCGGCGCGACTCGCCTGACGGGCGCGAAACGGCAGCGCGGCCGGGTCAAAGTCGGGCTCGCCCAGGTTGACGCTGACCTGACCGCCCGCCTCAAGCCGGGCTTCCACGGTGCCGGCCCGACTGCCCAGCATCAGCGAATCCCCTGCCCCGTCAGGCACCAGGTAGCGCGCGATACAGCGCACCCCGTTCCCACACTGCTGCACTTCGACCCCGTCAGCGTTGAATACATGGTAGAAGGCAGCCAGGTCCGGATGTTCGGTCGCCCGCACCAGCAACAACTGATCGAACCCCACACCGGCGCGACGATCCGCCCACCGCCGCACCGTATCGGCATCGGGCAGATTCTTCTCCTCCGGCCAACGGGCAACCATGAAGTCATTACCCGCACCGTGCATTTTTGCGAACTGTAACTCCATGTGACGAGGAGATCCCTTCTCGAATCGATCAGCCTTTCGCGGTGTCGCGCGACGAATCAGCGCGTTGACGCCTCACGAGCACCCATTTAGGCTCGCATGATACTCGCAATCTCGTGACTGGCCGTGACAACCGCATTGCAATCGTCGCCGAACCATTGGGTCGTGCGCTTGGCATTCGGAGTTCCATCTCGGCTATTCGGCCCAAGAGGGTCCCAAGACTGAACTACAGAAAAGCAGCATGACAGACATAACCAAAGTACCGGCCCATGTGCGTCGAATGGTTGATGATCCAGAATCTATCGCCCACTGGTTGTCCATAACAGACCGCGAACGCGAAGATGCGTATGCGCACGGTCTGGGAGAGGTGAGATTTTGTGTAGCGCAAGAAAGGAATGGCAGGCTCGGCCAACGTGGTTTCTGTGGACGAGGCGCCGCGTTTGCAACCGCGATTGAATTCGCCCACCAAAAAGTAAGTGCAGCAAAAGCACGCGATGCAAGGGAGAAAACACGGCTAGCCGAACTCAAGCTGGAGCATGACGCTTTCCATCGAGGATTCGCTGTCGTGAACGGAAAAGAATGGCCCTTGAACGAATGTCCTCAGTTCATTCAGGACATAGCCGCCAACATCGCCAACCAATACGAAATCATGCGAGACAGGCCATGAGCCAACCTCATTCGATCCACGTCCAAACCAAATTCCAATGGTCGGTGGTGAGATAAGGCGGCTGTCTCGCGTGGGTTACCAAGCGGCATTTTACGAGCACCTTGCAGCGAGCTATGGTGCTGTTGCCCGTTGAACTTCGCTCTCAACGGAAAGTTTGACATTCAGGCTGCGAATCACCTTCATGATTGTGTCATAGCGAGGTTTGGCCCCTGGCTTGAGCGCTTTGTAGAGACTTTCGCGGCCCAGCCCCGTTCGCTCTGCCACGTTAGCCATACCTCGAGCCCTGGCCACATTCGCAATTGCGGCGAGGAAAACATCCGGATTGTCGTCTTCGAGAGACGCGGCAAGATACTCCACGATAACTTCTTCGTCATCGAGATAGGCACTTGCGTCAAATGTCGTCACGTTGACCATGAAGGAGTTCCTCCTGATTGAGTTCCGCCAATATCCTCACGGCGCGATTGATGTCACGCTTTTGACTTTTCTTGGGGCCACCGCAGAGCAGCAAAATGATCGCCTCACCGTGTCTGCTGAAATAAATCCGATAACCGGGACCCACATGTATACGCATTTCCGAAATGCCCTTGGCGACCCTATCCGTGTCACCCAAATGACCCAATTTCGCCGACTCCACACGCGTCAGAATGCGCGCCCTGGCCTTGAGGTCCCTAAGACCGGCAAGCCAACGCGAAAAGACGTCTGTTTGCTTAATGCTGTACACAGCGCGATACCGTATCCATTTGGATACAAACAATCAAGCATCAAGTTCGGCACTGCACGAAACGTTCGATAACGCGAACGAGCATCTCGGGACGCCGTGCGCCGGGACGCATCGTCGGCCGATCAGCCCTCTTCAGCGAGGTAGTCTTCCGCCCCATGCCGGGCGCTCTCTCCACGGGCTGCCAGGGCCGTGACCCGGAAAGCAACCCGCTTGCGCTATGCTTGCCGCAAATCAACCGCCGCATTTATGCGGCGAAATTCCTTTCAACACGTTACCTTGCAGGAAGCATTCGGACAAAAAATGTGGGCCGGAACCCAGACCAAGTTTGAGGATCTCAGGGCTTTCCTGAACTATCTCGAAACCCGCGGCGAACTGCGGCGTGTCGACGTGCCGGTGGATCCACGGTTGGAATTGACGGAGGTCTGCCGGCGCACGCTTCAGCGCGAGGGACCCGCTCTGCTGTTCACCCGGCCTACCGGCAGCGATGTTCGCGTATTGGGCAACCTCTTCGGCACGGCCAGCCGCATCGCCGCTGCGCTGGGCTCAGATTCCACCGATGTGTTCGGCGAGTTGGGGCAATTGCTGGCCTCGCTGCGTGCGCCGGAACCGCCTCGCAGCGCCGGTGAGGTCTGGCAAAAGCTGCCCCTGGTCAAGGAGGTGCTGAAGATGGCGCCGCAGACCTCTCGCCGGGGCCCCTGCCAGGAGAACGTGATCGAGGGAGACGATGTCGACCTGGGCGCCTGGCCCATCCAGACCTGCTGGCCCGGGGACGCCGGTCCGCTGATTACCTGGGGGCTGACCACCACCCGCAGCCCCGCGGGCGAGGCGGTGGGCAAGCGCCAGAACGTCGGCATCTACCGCCAGCAGGTGATCGGCCGCAACCGCATCATCATGCGGTGGCTGCCGCATCGCGGCGGCGCCACGGATTACAACGCCTGGTGCGCACGACACCCGGAGGAACCCTTCGAGGTCGCCATCAGCATCGGCGCGGACCCGGCCACGATCCTGGCCGCGGTCACGCCAATTCCCGACACCCTGTCCGAATACGCCTTCGCCGGCCTCATGCGGGGCGCGCGCACGCAACTGGTCAAGTGCATCGGCTCGGACCTCCGCGTCCCCGCCACCGCCGAGATCACCCTGGAGGGCCACATCGCCCCCGGCGACACAGCCCTGGAAGGTCCGTTCGGCGACCACACCGGTTACTACAACGAGGCCGAACGCTTCCCGGTCATGACAGTGGAGCGCATCACCCACCGCAACGACCCGATCTACCACACCACCTACACGGGCCGTCCGCCCGACGAGCCCGCCGTCCTCGGCCTCGCGCTAAACGACGTCTTCGTGCCCATCCTCAAGACCCAGTTCCCCGAAATCGAGGACTTCTACCTCCCCAGCGAAGCCTGCTCCTACAGGGTCGCCGTGGTCAGCATCCGCAAGCAGTATCCCGGGCACGCCCGCCGCATCATGTTCGGCATCTGGTCCTACCTGCGCCAGTTCACATACACGAAACTGGTCATCGTCGTGGACGACGACATCGACGCACGCAACTGGCCCGACGTCATCTGGGCCGTAAGCACCCGCATGGACCCCGCCCGGGATACCCACATCGCCGAGTCAACCCCCATGGACTACCTCGACTTCGCCTCACCCGTCGCCGGCCTGGGCTCGAAAATGGGCTTCGACGCCACCAACAAGTGGCCCGGCGAAACCCAACGCGACTGGGGCAACCCCATCCAAATGACCCCCGAAGTCATCGAACGCGTAGACCAAATCTGGACCGACCTGGCCCTCGATTAACCAACGAGCGTGGGCTGTCGCGGACAGACCTTGCGCGCGTCGTGCGTTCGGCTCGGAGCCATGGATGGCAGGAGCGCCGAACGCCGATCCAAGCCCGCCAAGGATGGCGGGCTTGGTTTAGCGCGCAAGGTCTGTCCGCGACAGCCCACGCGGCGCCGGATCAAAACAAAAACCCAGCTAACGATTCTTTCGGCTGACTTGCGCAACTGCATCCGGAGAATCCAAGGCCGGCAGATCGTCGCCCGCCCCCACCACCAGACTCAACCCCGAGCGAAACGCCAACGCCGCATTGTCAGCTTCCCCGAATTGGTCCAGCAGGCGCCCGTAGAGCGCGTAAGCGTCAGTTCGCGGGTCGATCGCCAGGCTGGTTTCCAGATAACTTCGGGCCTTGCCCCACAACTCCAGCACCATACACAGCCGCGCCGCCGTCAACAGCAGCGCCGGATCCTCCGGCCGGTCCTTGAGCCAGTCCTCCGCCTGCCGCAACTGCTTGTCCGCCTTCGCGCCGCGTACCCGCCCGTAGGCGAGCACCAGGCTCTCCTCCCAGCCGCGCTTCAGCGCCTGGCGAATTTTCTTCTCCGCCTCCTCGCCCTGCCCCAGCGCGTTAAGCGCAATCCCCTGCTGGGCAATCAGCCGCGGCGCCTTGCGCAACGCCGCCGGCAGGCGCCCCCACAGGCGGTCCACGTCCACGCGGGTGACGCCTTCCCCCGTGGTACACGCTTCCAGTGCCGAGGCAACAATGCCCTCCAGTTCGTCGGAATCCATCCGCGCGTCCGCCAATTGCGGGCCCAGCGCCAGGAGCCGGTCCCAATCTTCAAGCGCGTGATGAATCCGGGCCAACAGGGCCAGCGCCACCGGATGATCCGGGTGGGCTTCCTGGATGCGTTGCAGCGTCGCCAGCGCCCGCTCGTAATCGGAGTGCTCCAGTTGCAGTTCCGCCTGGGTGAGCAGCACCGCCGTCTCCGCTTCCGGCATTTCCTCGTAGGCGAGCTTCAACCAGTCGTCGCGGCGCTCGTCGGAACCCTGCAACTGGGCCGCCCGCGCGGCCATGAGATAGTGGATGAGCGGCGAGTCCGTGCCCCGCACGCTGCGCGCCAGCAGGCGCTCGCCCTTCGACCAGTCGCCCTCGGCCATGTGGATCAGGCCCTTTGTCAGCTTTTCCCCGGCGCGCCTCAGGCGCCGCTCGGCCACGACTTCGCCCAGCCGGCGCGGCGCCCGCCACACCGCCAGCAGCAGGCGCACGGCAAAGTACGCACCCATCAGCACCAGCACCAGCACCGGTACCGACATTTCGATGACGTAGCCGAGGAAGTTGACCAGAACGTAGCCGCGGTCGCGGAGCAGGAAATGCGCGGCAAAGGCGCCGACGAAGACGGCGGCAATGCCCCAGAACCCGGCGCGCATCAGCCGTCTCTGGCTGCCAGTTCGCGCAACAGGCTCAGCGAGCCGCTGATATCGGGACGTTCGGGCTCGATGTCCAGTTGCGCCATGTCCTCGAGAAGCGTGACGGCGCTCTGCACGGCCTGTTCCGAACCATCGAAGTGCCGGGTCAACAGATCCCTCGCCGTCTCCACGCCGGTGCGGAAGACCTGTGTCTGGTTGCGCAGCAGGCCGAGGCGCGCCATTTCCAGCTCCAGCTCCAGTTGTCGGCGCAGCAGCGATTGCTCGCGCGCGGTCAGCGCAGGCGATTCCGCCGCGTCGCTGCGCTCCACGCTGATCATGCCAGAAATCGCCCCCCGGATACTGAGCCAGACCCGGTTCCAGCCGGATTCCACGTTCTCCAGCCCATCCGGTTCGGCGATCAGGTTGGCCGGCACCGCGGCGCCCATGGGCAATTCGTCCACGCGGGCGGCCAGGCGGCCGAGCGTGTAGCTCAGGCCTTCCACATCGGCCAGTTCGGCGCTTTGCAGGGTCTGGAGGTCCGCGGAAATCTGTTGACGAACCCGTGCAAGCGCCGGATCGGCCAACTGTCGTAGCGCGTCATCGGCAAGTTCCAGCGCGATGATCGCGGTCTCCCAATGCCCGCCGAGGGAGAGTTCCGCATGGCCAAGGTTCAGATAGTGCTCCGCCTCGGCCAGCAGCCATCGGCGCCGGGCATCGCCCGTGACGCCCTGGAAGTCGTTGACACGCGACTCCAGCGCCTCGTAGCGGACCGTCAGTTCGTCCACATTGGCGCCGACTCGCGCCGACGTTTCAAGCTGGGCGGCATCCGACCGCTGCAGCGTGCCGACGCCGTCGTCGAGGGACTCGATGGCGGCGCGAATCTCGTCCACCGACAGGGCGGCCGCGCTGTCCCCCTGGGCCAGCGCCACTTCGAGCTGCCGCTGCTGCCACCACAACAGGCCGCTGGCGGCGGCGGCAACCAGAGAAATGCCGATGGCCAGCAAGAGCGTGAACCACAGTCCCTTCCGGCCTCGAGGCGCGGGGACAGGAGGCGGCAGCGGTGATTCCGCAGCCGGCTTCGGCGCTGGCGCCTCGACTTCGCCGGCTTGCTCTGTTGAATCGTTGCCGCTCATGCTGCAAATCTGACCTGTTGAACCCTGAAAGCGAGAGTATCATAGGGGGCATTTCCACGAGGATTGGCGAGAAATGCCCCTCCCACGGGCGCGCCTGTTCGATAACCATACGGGAAGGCAATGACAGAAAGATTCAATGGTCCGAAGCTGGACGAACTGGCCCGCAAACTGGCGGATTCCGTGCCGGGCAACATCAAGTCCATGCGCGAGGACATGGAGCGCAATTTCAAGTCGATGCTGCAGTCCACACTGGCTCGAATGGACCTGGTTACCCGTGAAGAATTCGACGTTCAACTGGCCGTGCTTGCCAGAACCCGCGAGAAGCTCGAGGCGCTGGAAGCCCGTCTGGCGTCATTGGAGGAGAACGCAACCGACTGAGCCGGGCGGACGCCTCGCCGGTATCGGCGCGAGGCGGGACTCCTGTTCCGGGCCGCAAGGCCCCATACCGGCCCGCTGACCATGGGCCTCGCCCACTTGTTCAGCCGCGGCCAGATGGGCATGGAAGCCTATCAGACCCATGTCGAAGTTCATGTCGCGGGCGGCCTGCCCGCATTCACCATCACGGGCCTTCCGGCGGCGGCCGTCAGGGAGAGCCGCGACCGCGTGCGCGCGGCGCTGCAGACCTGCGGGCACCCGGTACCGCCCAGCCGGGTCACCGTTCACCTCGGCCCCGCCGACATCCCCAAGGAAGGCGGCCGCTTCGACCTGCCCATCGCGCTGGGGGTGCTGCAGGTGGAAAGCGGCTGGAAATGGCCGGTGGAGGAATACGAATTCATCGGCGAACTGGCATTGAGCGGCGCGCTGCGGCCCGTGCTGGGCGCCCTGCCCGCTGTCCTGGCGGCCCGCGACGCGGGCCGCGCGATGATTCTGCCCGCGGGCAACGCGGCCGAGGCTGCGCTGGTGGACGATGCCCGCGTATACCCCGCCTCGCATCTCATGGAGGTGGTGAAACATCTCAAGGGCGAGGATTCGCTGGAGAGGCTGAAGCCGTCTGCGCCGGATCCTGCGCAACCGTTTGCCGCGGACCTGTCCGACGTTCGCGGACACAGCGAAGGCAAGCGCGCCCTGCTCGTCGCCGCCGCCGGTGCGCACCACCTGCTCATGCTGGGCCCGCCGGGCAGCGGCAAGAGCATGCTGGCCCAGCGGCTCATCACGCTGTTACCCCGCCTGTCGGCCGACGACATGCTCGGCGTGGCGAGTATCGCCTCCGTCGCGGGAGTGTCGATCAAGCCGATCCTCCGGGCCGAGCGGCCCTTCCGAAATCCGCACCACACCGCGTCGGCAGCGGCGCTGGTGGGCGGCGGGTCCCGGCCGAAACCCGGGGAGGTGTCCCTCGCCCATCGGGGGGTGCTGTTCCTGGATGAGTTGCCGGAGTTTTCGCGCAGTGCGCTGGAGGCGATGCGCGAACCGCTGGAAAACGGCACGATCACCATCTCGCGAAGCAACCGCCGCGTCCGGTATCCCTGCGAGTTTCAACTGGTGGCGGCCATGAATCCCTGCCCCTGCGGCCATCGGGGGGACGGCACCGGGCGTTGCCGCTGCACGCAATCGCGTCTCGAGCTCTACCGTTCAAGACTCTCCGGTCCGCTTCTGGATCGTTTCGACATTCAGATGGAAATACCCCGCATTTCCTTTGACGAACTGGTTCAGCCCCTCGGCCAGGGCGAAAGCACGAACTTCGCCCGCGAGGCGTCCGCCGCACGCCGGCGGCAACTGGAGCGAAACGGCGCGCTCAACGCCAGGTTGACCAATCGGCAACTGTGGCGCACCGCGGCTCTCACCCCGCTGGCCCGCAAGGTACTGATGAAGGCCGCCAACCACTGGCAGCTCAGCAGCCGGGCCGTCACGCGGGTTCTCAAGGTCGCGCGCACCGTCGCGGACCTCGCGGGCACCGAGGCGCTGACCCCGGAACACGTGGCCGAAGCGATCCATCTGCGGTGCCTCGACCGGCTGCTTTGATGAGCCAACGAGAATGGCTATACTCTGCGGCCCGCGCCCGAGGAGCCGTTCTTGTCTTCCAGGAGTCAACGCTTTTACGACGGTTTCATGCTGATCCTCGGCCTGTTCGTGGGCGTACTGGTGGGCATCGTATTCATGAAGGCATTCTCGGCCGGCGCCGGGCAGTTCGACGACCCCGACTTCATCGGTGCCACCGATGACCGAATCCGCCCCATCGGCCGCGTCGCGCTGATCGGCGACCCGGACGTTGGCGTCCGTCCCGTGGTGCATACGGTGGTAGACAGCGTAAACGCGCCCATGTCGGGGCCGCAGGTTTACAACGAGAATTGCTACCTCTGCCACGCCGCCCCCGGTGTCGGCGGTGCGCCCGTGTTCGGCGATGTGCAGGCCTGGGCGCCCCGGATCGCCCAGGGACAGGAATTGCTCGTCGAACGGGTGATCAACGGTTACCAGGGCGAAGTGGGCGTCATGCCGCCCAAGGGCGGACGAACGGACCTCAGCGACGAGGAGATTCTCGACGCGCTGGACTTCATGCTAGCCGAAGCGCAACCCTAGCGCTCCGTGGCAAGAACCCCGCCGCGCTCGACTCCCCCTGCCCTGAAGTCATTCTGCGCGGCCATGCTGGCGGCCGCGTTCGCCGCACCCATTCTCGGCCAGGCTCAGAACTACCCGGAGGACCTCCTGGAACGCGTTCGCCAGGCGGCGGACGATATTCCGGGGGCACTGCCGGAGTCCATCAACTTCATCAAGTTTGCCGAGAGCCATCGCACGTTTGCCGCGGTCATCCAGGGCGGCACGGATGAACCGTTCGTGTCGGCACGCACCGCCTTTCAGGTCGTCTACCCTGACGGCAGCCTGATGATCGACGCCGGTATGGACGAGACCGTCCACCGGTTCTACGGGTTCGGCCGCGACGAGCCCTACTGGCCGGAACGAAACGACCGGGTTCAGGCCGCATTGCTGGCCGCCAACCTCATCGTCGTCACCCACGAACATGGCGACCATGTCGCCGGCATCCTGCGCAGCCCCGACCGCGACTCGATTGCCGCCAAGGCCATCCTGTCCGAAGCGCAGGTCCGCACGCTGACCACGGCCCCGCAACTGCCGGAAATCGGGATCACGGAACAGCAGTCGCGGGATTACATGGTCGTGGACTACAGGCTGTACCTTCCGGTGGCGCCCGGCGTGGTGCTTATCAGCGCTCCCGGTCATACGCCGGGGCACCAGATGGTCTACGTCCGCGTGGCCGCCGGGACCGAGTTTCTGTTTATCGGCGACGTCGGCTGGCTGCTGGAAAACGTCACCGAGCTGAGGCTCCGTCCCGCGGAAACCATTGCGCGCATCGGCGAGGATCCGGATGCACTGATGTCGCAACTCCTCTGGCTGCGGGGCGTGGCGGAACAGGGGGTGGTGCTCGTCCCTTCCCACGACGACCGTCTGCTGAGCCGCTACGCCGCGGAAGGGCTGCTCGGCGACGACCTCGTGCTTCCTTCCCTGGGCGACTGACGACCGGCGACAACGCAGGCTGCCTGGGCGGCCACGAGTGCCCAGGCGCGAGCAGCGCCAGCTACATCGCGCCGGAGCGCCCGCCGCCCGAATTCCGAGTCCCCCGGCACGCGCGGCGCCGGATGGACGATGGGGAACGCGCTACCTGATCGGCGGCCGGGGCAATCGCGACTTCCCGCGTTCTATGGTCAACCTGTGTTCGAGGGTATACCAGGGCGGCTCGACAGAGTTGTCGTCGGGATGTGATTCGTCATGACGCCGGTATTGGCCGATCAGCGAGGCCGTGACACCGAATTGGACATCGTCGTCCAGCCTGGGGTCGTCGGCTGAATAGATCTGCGATATCAGCGTCTTGTAACCCTGCTTTCGAGCCAGGGCGTGGAGATGGGCCGGCCGGAAGGGGTGGCGGCCCTGGGCCGACAGCAGCTTGCCGACCAGCCCGTCAGTGGGAATCGGATAACCGGCCGGCTTGATGGACACGAACCGGATGCAGCCGTCGGTATCCGTGGTGAACTTGCCGCGGAGATTCATGTCCGCCTGCTCGGCGTCCTGGCTCTCGTACAAACCCACCGTGGACGCGTGCCAGACGTCGACCTCGATGCCGGCGATCGGCGCGCCCGATGTGTCCTCGTAGCGCAGTTCCACGAACACCCTCGGCCCGGGCGTCGGCGAGCGCACGATGGAACCGCCATTCTCCGTGGGAGGCGAATTCAGGCGCCAGAACGGCCCCAGCATCGACCGGCTGGTCTCCGTCTGATCGCCGGTGTTCAGCAGGCAGACCAGCGAGGACACGCCCAGGGACCCGGCCATCAGCACGACCTCGTTGTTGGTATCCGTCTGCTGTTGACCGAGTTCGTTGAGCAGCGCCGCGGCCGCCTCGAGCTCCTCTTCGGTGAGCCCGACATCGCGAACGAATCCATGCAGATGCCGGATCAGGGAGACCATGATCTCACGTAACCGCGGGTCCCCGGTGCGCTCCATCACCCGAAGCACCGCGCGCGTCAGATCTGCTTCATCGCGAACGATCATGTGCCCGGAAACGGCCGGTGTCTTTACCGCGCCCTGTGAGAATTGCGCGCCCGGAGGGATTCGAACCCCCGGCCCCTGCCTCCGGAGGGCAGTGCTCTATCCACTGAGCTACGGGCGCAATGCATGAAAATCAGTCACCTATTGGGCCAGCACAGTCGTTATCGTGCGCCACAACTGTGACCAGGTACGAAAAAGGCAAGTCATGTATTCGATTTTATCAGGATCGCGGCACGCGATAGAGCGGCGAGTGAGAATGACGGGTAGCAGAGGGCCGCTATGCCGCAAGTAGCGACAGCGTGGCCTGTCCAAGCAAAACGCACAGAACGACGGCGCCGATGGCGAAGATCGCCGAGCGGTACGGTACCCGGTTGCAGGTCACGTGCACGAGGCTGTGTGCAAGCCGTGTCGCGAAATACGCCCAGGCGAGCCAGACCGTCAAGCCGGTGACGCTGTCGATGAGGTAGTGGACCGTACAGCAGAAGTAGAACAGCACCGGCGATTCGAAGAGGTTGACGTAGTTGCGGTTCGCCAGCGAAACGGCGGCGGGCGTGTCCCCGGGCTCGCCCAGGCCGAACGGTTCCTTCTCCCCGGCGGCGTCGCGGTCGCGGCCGCGCATGAAACCGAGCCGCCGGATGGACACGAGCGCCAGCACGACGATGCTCCACCAGGCCAGCGCGAAGGCGGGATAGAGTATGGCCGTGGAGTTCACCTGACGTTCATCCCGATCGCCAGGACCAGACTGATCGCCGACCGTGCAGCGAAAGAACGTGCAAAGCATTGTCCCATGCTACCGAATCGTACTTTAGCGCACGGTGGAAGTGCATCCCCCGGGGCGCTCGCCCTCCGCAGACCCGACTCCCCCGCAAGATGACTCTCCGGCCGTCCGGGCCCGGGGGCCAGCGGAAACGCTGCGGTAAAATGCCCACCCCTGTCGAATACGGGAGTGGCATCGCCATCGACGTCCGGATCGCGACATTTGAACCGATACGGGTGGCGTGCATTCGCGACGTCGGTGCGTGGCCGGACGTGAGGCCCTGTCTCCAACGGCTGTTCAGATGGGCGGCGACCCTGGGCGCGCCCACCGGCCGGGTACTGACACTGTCGTTTCAGCGGACCGACGCGACGCCGGCGCAACGCTGGTACTGGAAGGCGGGCGTGGAGATGTTCACCCACGAACGCCCCCCGCCGGGCATCGAGATCGACACACTCGGCGCCGGACGACATGCCGTACACCGGCTCGTGGGCCCCCACGAGAAAATCGGCGAAACGTACCGGCGGCTGTTCGAGGAGTGGTTGCCCGCAAGCGGCGAGACCGTTGCGGAACGCCCGTGCATGGAGTTGTACCGCAATACGCCCGCGGAGGTGACCGCCAAGCGCCTGATCACCGACCTGTGCGTGCCGCTGGTGGAATTGGATGTGGATTGACGGCCGGCTGGCGGGCACAGATGCCTAGTTGCCGACACCTCTCCAACCGCCGATCGCCATCACAAATCCGATGAGCAACAAGGCCCATACGTCGAGACCGGCCGATTGCCCGACCATCCGCGCATCATATAGCTGAAACCCTTGGAGAAAAATCATCAATATCCCGCACAGGCCAAGAAATCTTGATGGCGTCATTCGTATATTCACGAATGAAAATTCATGAGACCGGCTCAGATGGATGCGCCGCGGCTTTCACGGCGTGCTCGGGCGATTACGCCCTGCCGCGGAAAAATTGCTCAGCGGCGTTCGCGCGGTCGCGCCTCGTTCACGCGCAGCGGACGTCCGCCGACGTCCTTGCCGTTGAGGTTCGCGACGGCGGCTTCGGCCTCCGCGCGATTGGGCATTTCCACGAAGCCGAAGCCCCTGGACCGGCCTGTTTCCCGGTCGGTCAGGATCTTGACCGAGGAGACCGCTCCGAAGTTTGCAAAGGCGTCACGCAGTTCCGATTCGCTCAGGGCGTAAGACAAGTTTCCGACATAGATATTCATTATCACCAGCTCTCGCGCCGTTCATCGTCTGCACAGCGAATCGACCAACGGCACGAGACCGAACGCTTCAAGAATCTACCCACGCCAACCCTTGCTGGACGACATTGTCCCATGTCTTCAACGATACGCTGCCCGTGCGCACAACAAACACGCCGCCCCGATATCCTGTCCTGCTCGCAAGACATGAATACGGGCCGTCGCGAATGTGCAACTCTACGGGTGATCCAGCGGGGGGTCAACAGGATTACCATTGCTTTTTCTTAAGATTAGGGGCCGCCCAGGTCCAGGCACAGAGGGCGAAAAGAGTCGACAGCCAGAGCCAGAAGCCGGAACCGAACGACAATTCCGGAATGGAATAGCCGGCGCGTGCCGCCAGCGGGCCGGTGGCCAGGCTCGAGAATCCGAGCAGCAGGGTCAGCGCGGCGAGCGCACGCGCCGCTCTGTCGCGGCCTGCCAGCAGGAGGCCGATGGAACAGAAGAACAGGGGGTTCGCGAACCAGGCCCAGACTCCGGCGCCTGCGGCACGCCATCCATCGAGCAGCAGCGTCCAGCCGCTCAGCGGGGCACCTTCCCCCGCCTGCAGCGCCGGAAGCGCCAACGACACCAGCCATCCCGTGCAGACGGCCAAGGCGGCCAGCAGATCCGGGCGCCTCACGAGTGGTGCCCCCCTGCGGTCACCGCCAACGGCGCCGTCCCCGCCGAAGCGGCCGGCCTCGTCCGTGTGAAATACCGCCCTGCGGTCACAGCCATCGGCTGACAAAGAGCATGGGATTGCTCCACGGCCCGAATTCCATGCGCTCGTACAACCGTTTGGCATTGAAGTTGTCCTCGCGCACTTCCAGGGTGACCTTAGCGCAACCGGCGTCCCGGGCGCGGCGCAGGACATCTTCGAGCAGCGCCCGGCCGACGCCCTTGCCCCGATGGGCGGCTGTCACGGCGAGGTCGTGAATGTTGATCAACGGCAAGCCGGCAAAGGTCGAGAACCCGCGAAAGCACACCGCGACGCCGATCCGGTCCGCGCCGTCGCATGCGAGCAGGACGAAGGCGCCCGGATGGCGTTGCAGCCCGGGAATGATCCGCGCCCGCACGTCCTCGGGGAGCGCCTGGGACTGCCCCATCGGGTGCCGCGCGTACTCGTCAAGCAGTGCGACCACGGCCTCGGCATCGTCGGCCGTGCTCAGGTCTGCCTCGCGAATCTCAATGGTCATCGGTTAATCGCCTTGAACTGAGTCAGCCTGCCTGCCCTCTCGACGCCGCCCACGCTGGAATACCAGGCTGAAATTGTTTGCGGGCATCGCCACCCGCCTCTCCAGTGAAAAGCCCGCTTCGCAGGCCAGGCGCTCCACCTCTTCCATGTCCCGCAGTCCCCACTGATCGTCCTGCATTCGAAGCCGCTCATCAAAGGCGGCGTTGCTGGGCGCGGTATGGCCGCCGAAGCGGCGGTAGGGACCGTACATGTACAGGATCCCGCCGTCCGCGAGCACCCCCCCGGCACCGCGCATCAGCGCCCCGGTTGCCGCCCAGGGCGTCACGTGGATCATGTTGATATTGACGATGGCGTCCGCAGCGACTATCGGCCACGGCTGCTGCAACACATCCAGGCCCAGCGGTGCGCGGATATTGGGCATCCCCGTGACGGCCGCAGCAATCATCCGGCGCAGTTGAGGGTCCGGATCGCTGGGCTGCCAGACGAGACCAGCAAGCGCGCCGGCGAAGTGCGCCACATGCCGGCCGGCGCCGCTGGCGATTTCAAGAACCAGTCCCCGTTCCGGAAGAACCTCCTTGAGGACTTCGAGTATGGGCCCCCTGTTTCGATCCGCGGCAGAGCAACCCCACAAACCGGTCTGATTCGCCACCGGCCTAACGGCCCCAACGGGTCGAAGCGATCACGATCGCCGCAGCCAGCAACGCCATTCCCGCCGATATGCCCGTGGCGGCGCCGATGATCGCGCCGACCCCCGCGCTACCGAAATACGAGCCCACTGCGGCGCCCACAACGACGCCGACAAAGACGCCAACCGGGATACCGGCAATCCCCCAGACCGGAAAGACCCGGCGCGACATCGACTCAGCTTGACTCGGAATCGGAGCTACAGCAGTCCGTGGCGCAAGCCCCGCCGGCCCCTGTGCGCTGCGGGGCATTCGCGCTGGACCGCCGACCCCTTTCGTCGCGCAACACCGACAGAATCTCGCCCGGTTCCGGAAATCGGCCCTGCTTGTGCTTCGAAAACAGCAACTTGCCGTCGAGCGTGACGTCGAACACGCCGCCCCCGCCCCGCACGAGCTCGACCTCCAGGTCCGGGTCGGCAGTCAGTTCCGCCTCCAGACCGGAGGCGCGCGGCCGGTAGTTTCAGGTGCCGCAGTACTTGATGATTACTCTGGAAATGACGTTCACCTGCGTGTGTGGGCTGTCGTGCGCTGCGGGCTGCTACTGCGGGTTGTATCCCGCGGCGTGAAGGGCCTGGATCAACTGGATGTCGTCACCCGGACCGACGCGGCTGCCAGAACCGCGGTACCGTGGCCCGCCCTGCACCACCAGGTCGGGTTCGACCCCCGTGCCGTCGATGGAGCGGCCGCTTGGCGTAAAGTACTCGGACGTGGTGAGTTTCAGCGCGCCACCGTCCGCCAGGGGGATGACGGTCTGTACCGAGCCCTTGCCGAACGTGCGCTCGCCCACCACGCGGGCACGGTCGTTTTCCTGCAGGGCCGCGGCCACGATCTCCGATGCCGACGCCGACCGGTCGTCGACGAGCACGATCAATGTCCGGCCGTCGATGACATCGCCGGGCGTGGCGTTTTCCTCGAATCGCGCCTCGTCGATCCGGCCGTTGCCGCGCACGATCAGGCCCTCGTCCAGAAACGCGTCGGCGACGTCCACGGCCGCTCCCAGCGTGCCGCCCGGATTGTCCCGCACGTCCAGAACCATCGCCCGCAGATCGTGTTCGGACAGCAGCTCTTCGGCCGCCTCGTGCAGCTCGTCGCCGGTTCCGTCGGTAAAGCTGGAAAGCCTGATGTAGCCGAAGCCGTCGCCAAGGTAATCCGTATGCACGGTGGTGAGGCGGACTTCGGCGCGGGTCAGGGCGAACCGCAGCGGATCCTCTACACCGCTGCGCATCACGTCCAGCGTGACGCTGGTGCCCGGCTCGCCGCGCATGCGGCTGATGGCATCCTGGGTGTTGTCCGGGTCGACCGGCACATCGTCCACCGAGACGACCACGTCGTTGGGCAGAATGCCGGCGCGCTCCGCAGGCGTGCCCTCCAGCGGCGCTACCACGGTGACCTTGCCGTCATCCACGGAAACGTCCAGCCCTACGCCGGAGTAGTGGCTGGCTGCGCTGATGAGGATATCCGCGTAGGCGTCTTCGTCCAGGAACCGGGAATGCTCGTCCAAGTCGGCGATGATCGACCGGATGGCGTCTTCCACCAGGTCCGCCTCGTCCACGGAATCCACGTATTCCTCGCGGATGCGCTCCATGACTTCGGCGAACAATTCGACAGGTTCGACCGGCCGGCCGCCGGACTCGGGCCCGACCGGGTCGGTATCCACCACGTAGAACCCCACAAACGCTGCCAGTCCCAACACGGAACCCAGCAATACGGGGAAAATCCTTTGTAAATTCAATGGCATACGATCAGCAGCGCCATTTGGTCCGGACCCCGCACAATAACACAGGCGGCCCGGTTGTTGAATAGACGGCGGTCAGCGGCGCCGATTTCGATGGGGTCAGCGGGACAGCCGCGCGTTCATCCATGGACGGGGATCGATGGGATCGCCGTCTTCGCGGATCTCGAAATACAGCGCGCTCTGCCGCTGCCCCCCGGAGTCGCCCACCTGGGCGATGGGCTGACCCGCCGCCACCCCGGAGCCCGACTCGGTCAGGATGGCTTCGTTGTGGCCGTAGAGGCTCATGTAACCCATGCCATGGTCGACGATGACCAATAATCCCAACCCGGGAAGCCAGTCCGCGTAGACCACCCTTCCGGCGTGTACCGAGCGAACCGGCGAGCCCTGCGGCGCACCGACCATGACGCCGTTCCAGCGCAATCGACCGTCCACGCGGGAGTCGCCATAGTCATTGATCAATGCCCCCGGGACAGGCCACGTCAGGCTCCCCCGGGCGTCCCTGAAGTCCAGCGCCGGGTCGCTGGGAAACTCCGTCACCAGTGCGTCCACCTCGGCCACGACCTCGGTGAGGCGCCGTTCCTCTTCAAGGAGCCGCTGCAGCTCGCTGTCCGCGCCCCGCAGGTCTTCCTCGATCCGCGCCAGGACCCGCCGCCGCTCCTCCCGGGCGCTCACCAGACCCGCCAGCTCATCTGCCTGCGCCTGTTCCAGGGAAGCCAGTTCCGTGACGACCTGCTCGCTCTCAACCGCCAGGCGCTCCTGCTCCTCGAGATTGCGGCTGACGGCGCCGATCCGCTCGCCCCGCGCACGGTTCAGGTAATCGTAGTAGACCAGCAGGCGGCCCAGCCGCGCCGGGCTCTCCTGGTTGAGCAGCAGCTTCGTCATCTCCCGCCGCCCGGAGAGATAGGCCGTACGGATCTGTTCCGCCAATACCTGGCGTTCAGCAGTCAGACGTTCACGCACCTCCGCGGCTTGCGCGCGAAGCCGTCCGGCCTGTTGGCTCTGCGTCTCCAGGTCGTCGCGAATGCCGGCCAGTTCGCGGGTACCGGCGGCGATCGCCCGTTCCTGTTCCCGCAATGCCTGCTGTCCGGCGTCCAGTTCCCGATTCTGGCGCTCGAGCCGCTGCTGCAGGGCGCGAATTTCCGCCTGCACGGCCTCGACGGCCGGCGCTCCGGTCTCCTGCGCGCCGACCGGCGCAACCAGCGCAAGGCAGACCACCAGCGCCCTGGACAGGCCCGGCGGCATCCGGCTTCGCAGGGGCCACCCATCCCCTGGCGGACCAGGCGGGCGAGCGACCGGAGGAACAGCGATCATGGCGATGTACAGGATAACGCGCGAACGGGTCATTGCTATAATGCCGCGCCCCAATGACGGGGTTTCAAGCGCGGGATTTCCATGGAACGTCTGGTCGAATTCGCCCAAAACAACCTGTTCCTCGTTCTGGCCCTGCTGGCGACCTGGTCCGCCGTCATGTTCTACGAAATCAAGCTCAAGTCGAGCGGGCTGTTCCAGGTGTCCTCTGCAGACGCGCTCCGCATCATCAACAAGGGCGCCATGATCGTCGACGTTCGGCCCGCCGAGGCATTCGGCAACGGACACATCGTGAATGCCCGCAACATAGCGCTGGAAGCCCTTCAGTCGGATCGGCCGCCCCTGAAGAGGAAGAACAAGGTGCTGCTCACCGTCTGCGAGAACGGCATCAATTCCGGCAAGGCGGCCAGCAGCCTGCGCAAGGCAGGCTTCGAGAGCGTCTTCAGCCTGAAGGGCGGCCTGAACCAGTGGCGCTCGGAAAACCTGCCCCTGGTCAAATGAGCCTTCCCGATCCCAGCGCCAGTCACGTGATCGTGTTCTCCTCTCCGTTCTGCGGCTTCTGCGCGGCCGCAAAGCGCCTGCTGATGAAAAAGGACGCGGATTTCATCGAGATCAACATCCTGGGCAACCCCGAGCGACGGCAGGAAATGATCGACCTGAGCGGCCGGCGCAGCGTTCCGCAGGTCTTCATCGGCGGGCAACACGTCGGCGGGTACACGGAACTGCGCGACCTTGATGTTTCCGGCGAACTGGATGCCTTGCTGGCGGAAGGGCGCTAAGTCATTTACGCTTCGCTGGCGAGCCCGCTCCCGGCGTTTTTAAGGATGAATTGAGGAAACCATGGCAGAACAAGATCAGGCCCAGGGCCAATCCAAGCAGCTGGTGCTGCAGAAAATCTATATCAAGGATTTCTCGTTCGAGTCGCCGCAGGCGCCGGATGTCTTTGCGACGCGGGTCACCCCTCAAACGCAGTTGAACATCCGCTCCGGCGCCAGAGAGGTTTCCGGCGGCGCTCATGAGGTCACGCTCACGCTGACGGTGGAGGCCAAGGATGAGGAACGGACCCTGTTCCTGATCGAGCTCGAGCAGGCGGGAGTCTTCCAGATTCAGGGCTATACGCCGGACGAGCACCAGATGCTCGTGGGCAGCTACTGCCCCGGCACGTTGTATCCCTTCGCGCGCGAAGCCATCTCCGACATGGTGTCGCGGGGCGGCTTCCCGCAGTTGCTGCTGCAGCCGATCAACTTCGACGCGCTCTACGCCCAGGCGTTGCGGGAACGGCAACAGAGCAACGGCGGAGAGCCGGTGGAAATCCCACAGCAGGGGCACTAGCAGCCGGTGCCGAAAGTCCCCACGCAGGAGGCGGAAGACCCACGGGCCGAAGACGGCCGATCGACCGACGATTCATCCCGGTCGACTGTGTTGCTCGTCGGTCGAATCTTTCCGGTCTGCTCCCCATTCATGGATGGTTTGCGGCGGTAATTGGGGGCGGCTCGCATGAACCGCATTGCCGTGCTGGGTTCCGGATCGTGGGGCACGGCGCTGGCTATTCAATTCGCCCGCACGGGCCGTCCCACGATCATGTGGGGAATTGAGCGCGACGAGATTCACGCCATGGCCCGGCAGCGCCGCAACGACGCCTACCTGCCCGGTGTGCCCTTCCCTGAACTGCTTGAAGTCACCACACGGCTGGAAGATGCCCTCGGCGATGTGGAGGACGTCCTCATCGTCGTACCCAGCCACGCGTTCCGGGAAACGCTGCAGCGCATCGCGGATTCCGGCGTCACGCCCAGGTACGTCTCCTGGGCGACGAAAGGATTCGAAACCGCCAGCGGGCTGCTGCCCCACCAACTCGCCGAGCACGTGCTGAATCCGGGCGTTCCGACGGCGGTCATCTCCGGCCCGACGTTCGCGGCCGAGGTTGCCGCGGGGCTTCCCAGCGCCGTGACGATCGCCTCCGCCGACGAAGGAAACGCAAGGCGCCTGGCCAGGGCCATCAGTACCACCTCCTTTCGCGCCTACACCTCGCCGGATATCGTCGGGGTAGAGGTCGGCGGCGCGACCAAGAATGCGCTGGCGATCGGCGCCGGGATTTCCGATGGTCTCGGGTTCGGCGCCAACACCCGGATCGCCGTCGTGACGCGCGGGTTGATGGAGATGACCCGGCTGGGCCTTGCGCTGGGCGCCCAGCGGGAGACGTTCATGGGCCTGTCCGGGATCGGCGACCTGGTATTGACCTGCACGGACGATCAGTCGCGCAACCGGCGCTTCGGCCTGAGGCTCGCGCACGGCGACTCCGTGGACGAGGCCCGCAAGGCCATCGGCCAGGTGGTCGAAGGCTACTACGCCGCCAGGGCCGTGCGGCTCGTCGCGGCCAGGCTCCACGTGGAAATGCCCATCGTCGAGCAGATCCATCGGATCATTTACGAGGGAATGGCGCCGCGGCAGGCGGTCGACGCACTCATGAACCGCCCGCTGGTACCAGAGTAAGCGGCGGCGGCCCGGCATCTCGCGGCAAGGGGTCCCCGCTGCGCTCGGCCGCCACCGCACCGTCGTGGCGCCGCCCGGCCCAGCGTGGCCCGCCAGCGCGGCTTACGATTGTGGCCTTGGCCGCGGGCGTTCGCCATAATGGCTGCGACCATGCCCACGCCGCCCGCAAGATGACCGACCGCCTCTCGCTCGATTTCTGCGGACTGAAGCTGTCTTCCCCGGTAGTCCTGCTTTCCGGCTGCGTCGGATTCGGCGAGGAATACACCCGCGTCGCGGGCTTCTCGAACCGCGACGCCGGCGCCATCGTCCTCAAGGGCACGACCCAGGAACCCCGGCTGGGCAATGCGCCGCACCGCATCTGGGAAACGCCGGCCGGCATGCTCAACGCCATCGGACTGCAGAATCCCGGCGTGGATGTGGTCGTCGACAAAATTTTGCCCACGCTGGATTTTTCCGAGACCCGCTTCCTGGCCAACGTGTGCGGCTCCACCATCGAAGAGTACGCCGAGGTGACGCGGCGCTTCGACGACTCCCCCATTGACGGGATGGAAATCAACATCTCGTGCCCGAACGTCAAGGAAGGCGGCGTCGCTTTCGGCAACTATCCCGACATGTCGGCGCGAGTCGTGGAGGCCTGCCGGTCCGTCACCAGGAAACCCCTCATAACCAAGCTCTCCCCTAACCAGACGGACATCGCCGCCAACGCCCGCGCCTGCATCGAGGCGGGAACCGACGGACTTGCCGTCATCAACACCATCATGGGCATGGCCATCGACACGGAATCCAGGCGCCCCATTATCGGCAACGTGCAGGGCGGCCTCTCGGGCCCGGCCATCCGGCCCATCGCCCTGCTGAAGGTCCATCAGGTCTACGAAGTCGCCGGACCCAGGGGCATCCCCATCATCGGACAGGGCGGCATCGAAACTCCGCAGGACGCCATCGAATTCCTCCTCGCCGGCGCCACCACCGTCGGTCTCGGAACCGCTCTCTTCTACGACCCCATGGCCGCCAAACGCATCAACACCGGCATCGACGACTACCTCACCCGCCACGGCCTTGGCTCGGTGGGCGACCTCGTGGGCGGGATGAACACGGCCAATGTGGAGGACTCACCGACCAGCGGCTAGCCCGCAGGAGGCCTGTCCGCCGGAGTTGTTGAGGGGCACGATGCCCTCAAGATAATCGCCGAAACGCTCCTCCGACAGACCGAAGGCGTCGAACACGCCGCACACCGTGGGCGCTACCCCTTCCAATGCCACGCAGTTCCGCTCGCTCAACGCCCCATCCAGCAGCCCGGAAAGCAGAATGGTGCGGCCGTCGATCCAGGTCGCCAGAATGTCCTCGTCCGTTGCCGTCAACACCGCCTCGTACGCGTCGCCGCCGGCGTACCTGACCAGCATCAGATCGGCCGGCAGCCCGGGCTCGATCGCGCCGAACCGGTCTTCCAGGCCCAGCGCGTAAGCGCCGTTGACAGTGGCCATGCGCCACAGCGTCTCACCCGGCAACGCCGCATCGGCCAGTTCCGCCACCTGCCGCGCGCATGAGACCTCTTCCCGCATGTTGAAGGAACCGCTCGGCGACCAATCCGTCGAAAGCGCGACCCGCACCCCATGCTCCAACGCGCCCGCGATGTCGACGGTCTGGCCATACAGGGCAAGATTGGAGCGCGGCGACCACACGAGCGTGACGTCGAATTCGCGCATCGCAGCGTAGTCTTCGCGATCCGCGGCCACCCCGTGTACCAGGGAATAGCGTCGGTCGCGCCGCTGTACGCGTTGGAGATAGCGGGCTACCTCCGCCCGCGCCGCGCAGCTTGAGCGCCTGCCTTCGCCCACATGGGGAACATAGGCCATGAACGCAAGTTCCCCGTCCGGGGGCGGAAACTGGTGGGCGGGACCGCCGGCGCACTCATCCGCAAGGTCCTCGACGACGCGAACGGAGAAGGGAAAGGTCGAAACGTCCGCTTCGGCATCGTAGAGGGCGGGATCGCCCTCGCGCACATGCCGGTTGATGTTCCGGATCACGCCCGGGACGCCGCCGGTCCCGGCGATGGCGGTCGCCCCGCCCAGCAGGTGGCGCAATTCCACTGCGACGAGAATCGCGGTTGACTCCGGATCGCCGGGTTCGTAGTAGTGGGGCTGCGGCGACGGCAACTGCACCTTGCCCGCGAGTCCAAGCCGCCACTCGTCGCGATGGGCATAACCCGGATTCAGGTTCGGATCGGGGAATGCGTAACTGAAGGCCGCGTGTTCGTGGGCGTTGACGAAACCCGGCGACGCCACGGCCCTGCCACGGCAGTCCAGCACGGCGGCCTCCGGATAGGCATCCCGCACGGCCTCGAAGTCCGCCACCGCGCCGATACCGCCATTGAAACGGATGTGCACGCCATAGTCCGGGCTGTATCCATCGGGCAACAGCATATCGGCGCCGACAATCAACCCGGGGTCGCGGCCGCCGGTCACCGCCGCCGGCGTCCATTCGCAGTATGGATCGTTCGCGATCTGCGCATCGGCGTCGGCGCCGAGAAGGGCAAGCGCGTACACGCTCAGCAACGGCGCCGGACGAAGCAGCGTACTCACGACGCTCTCGGAAAAACGCATCGGCTCATCGCATGTGCAACTCGACCACATCCGCGTCGGAGAGCCGATGCTCCGGCCCGATCTGCTGGCCGTCGAAGACGCCCGATCCCCACGCCCGCGCATATTTCAGCGATCCCGCGATGTCCTTGTGAACCAGGCGGGCCACGTCCAGGACGGTGGCGCCGCGCCGAACCGTGAAGGGGCGGTCCATTTCCGGCGGCCTGCCGGGCGTCTTGGTGTACACGCGGACGATCTCCAGACCCCGGAACAGGAATTCTCCGATCTCATCCAGCCCCTGCCCGCTCACAGTCGAGGTCGCCACGGCCCGATAGTCGGCATCCAGCAGTTCCTGCAACACGGCCACCTCTTCCGGACCGGGCGCCAGGTCGATCTTGTTTACCACCAGCAGCGTGGGCAGCCGAATCCTGAACGGGTCGAACTCGTCATCCGGCGCCGGGCGGGCATCGCCGTTCAGGCCTGGCCACTCTTCGATCAGGGAGATCCGCTTGTCGTCCAGGCGAGACTGAACAGCCTCCAGTTGGTCGATGCACTCCGGAGCGGATATGTCCGCCACCAGCAACGCCGCATCCGCAGGTTGCAGTGCGTTGACGAACCAGCCTTCCATGTAGTCTTCGGAAATCGGCGGCAGGTCCACCAGTTGAAAGGACACATCCCGGTACTGGAGCATGCCGGGCATGGGTTCGTGCGTCGTGAACGGATAGGGTCCCACATCGGCCCTGGACCCGGTCAGCTTGACGTGCAGGCTGGACTTGCCGGCGTTGGGCGGCCCGAGCAGCGCAACCTGTGCCGCGCCCTCCGGCCGCAGGGTGTGAACGGGCCCGGTCCGGGCGGCCCCCTTCTTCGGGCCGGCCAGTTCCTCGGTGAGTTGCTTGATGCGGCTCTTGATGTCCGCCTGCAGGTGCTCCGTGCCCTTGTGCTTGGGGATCGTGCGCAGCATGTCGCGCAGCCTTAGCAGCCTTTCCCGGTCTTCGGAGGCTTCCCGAAAGGCTTGCTCGGCTTTCTTGTACTCTGGGCTTAGGTTCGCGGGCATGATGTTCCCTGACGCTGCCTATTATGCATCAGCGGGGCAGACGCACACTTGCCCATGACCGCGTTTCTGGTGTATCAGAACCCTGTCACGGGCAGCCGGCACCGCCACGCGAGACACGCATTGAATATTCACCCGACGGCCGTCGTCTCGGAGGAGGCATCGATCTCGACCGAGGCGGAGATCGGACCCTTCTGTGTCGTAGCCGGCAAGGTCGAGATCGGCGCCCATACCAGGGTGGAATCCCACGTGCGGCTGGGCAGCCCCTACGGAGAGGTCATTATCGGAGAGCACAACCACATCCAGAGCGGCGCCGTGGTTGGCGGTCCCCCGCAACACAGGGACTATGCGGATGGCTTTACCCGCCTCGTAATCGGCCATCGCAACCGGATCGGCGAGGGCGCCACGCTCAACCTGGGCAGCGAGTCCGGCGGCGGCGTGACGTCGGTGGGCGACCGAGTCTTCCTCATGGCCAGTACCCACATCGGTCACGACTGCCGGATTGCCGATGACGTCGTGGTGACCAACCTGGCCCACCTGGGAGGGCACGTGGAAGTGGGGCGAAAGGCCGTTATCGCGGGCATGGTCGCCGTGACCCAGCACGTCCGTATCGGTGAGTTCGCCTTCGTGGCGGCGCGGTCTGGGGTCAACAAGGACATCCTGCCCTACACGGTGGCGGAGGGCCGCTGGGCGACGTCGAGAGCCGTCAACAAGGTGGGGCTGCAGCGAGCCGGGGTCTCCCCCGGGGCATTGCGCAATATACGCCGCGCGATCCGACATCTCCTGAACACTTCGCTCACCGTTGACGACGCCCTGAAGGCTATCAACGAGGAATGCGACGCGGACGACTGGATACGGCGTCTGGCAGAGTTTGCCGCCAACTCACCTCGGGGTCTCGCGCGGGGACACGGGACCGCCGGGGCATGACCCCGCGCGGCTATCGGCAAAGAGCCCGGCAAGGATCGTGATGGACGAGGCGAAACAAGGCACCCTTCGCGCGGCGGTCATCGGTGTCGGCCACCTGGGCCGGTTTCACGCCGGCAAGTACGCGGCCCTGGATGATGTGGCGCTGGTCGCGGTGTGCGATCTCGACCGCGGCCGGGCCCGGGAAGTGGCGGCCGCACATGGCACCCGACCGGTGTTTGACCATCGCGAGCTGCCGGGCCATGTGGATATGGTCACCATCGCCGCCGACACCTCCGCGCACTTCGAACTGGCCCGTTTCTTCCTCGAACGCGGCGTCCACGTGCTGGTGGAAAAGCCCATGACCGCCACCAGCGAGGAGGGCCGCGAGCTGACCCGGATCGCCGACCGCAACGACCTGCGCCTCCAGATCGGCCACGTGGAACGCTTCAATCCCGCGCTGCTCGCGGCCCGGGAGCGGCTGGCGTCGGTTCAGTTCATCGAGTGCCACCGGCTGGCGCCCTTCAGGGACCGCGGGGCGGACGTCAACGTGGTCCTGGACCTGATGATTCACGACCTGGACCTGATCCTGTCGCTCCTGGGAAGCAAGCCGGTGCGGGTCTCGGCGGTGGGCATATCCGTGCTGACCGATACCGCGGACATCGCCAACGCTCGAATCGAGTTCGACACCGGCGCCATCGCGAACGTCACCGCGTCGAGGGTTTCCACCGCGTCACAGCGCAAGTTTCGCGTCTTCCACGAGGGCCATTACCTTTCCATCGACTTCGGCGAAGGCGAGGTTCAACTGGTCAGCCGAACCGAGTCGGACGAGGGGCTGGCGCTGCAGGAGGAGCGCTGGAGCCTCGCGAAGGGCGACGCGCTGCTGGCGGAAGTGGAGTCGTTCTGCAACGCCATTCGCACGCATTCGCCATGCGAGGTGTCCGGCCATGACGGTGTGCTGGCACTGGAGGTCGCCGAACGCATCATCGCCGATATCGAGGCCCGCTCCATTCGGCGTTGACCCCGGCAGCTGCGGTTCAATCCGTATCCGTGTCCAGGCCCAGTTCCCGGATCTTGCGGGTCAGGGTGTTGCGTCCCCAACCCAGCAACCTGGCGGCCTCCATGCGCCGCCCGCCGACCTGCCGCAAGGCCGTCCGTATGAGGGTACGTTCAAATTCCGGAAGAGCCTGGGCCAGCAAAGGTTCGTCGGGAGCCGCCGCGATTCGGCTCTCCACCCACGCCGCCAGGGCCTCCGCCCAGTCGCTCTGCCCCGGCCGGGATGCGGCAAATCCGGGCTCGGCGGGGAAATCCGCCAGGCCGATCTCCTGCCCGGCGCAGTTGACCGTCAACCGCCGGCAGAGATTCACCAGTTCGCGCACGTTGCCCGGCCAATCCCAGGCCATCATCGCTGCAAGCGCATCCGTGCTCAGCCGCTTGGGGGCGATGCCGAGCTCTCCCGCCGCCTGTTCGAGCCAGACACTCGCAAGTTCCGGGATATCTTCCTTGCGGTCGCGAAGCGGCGGAATCGCCACCTGCATCACGTTCAGCCGGTGATAGAGATCTTCGCGAAACCGCTCCTCCTGAACCGCTGCATCGAGGTCCTGATGGGTTGCGGCGATGACGCGTACGTCCACCCGCACGGGCGTCTGCCCGCCGACACGGAAAAACTCGTTCTCCGCCAGAACCCGGAGCAATCGTGTCTGCAGCGCCACCGACATGTCGCCGATCTCATCGAGAAACAGCGTGCCGCCGTCCGCCTGCTCGAATCGGCCCAGCCGGCGCTTGTCCGCCCCGGTAAAGGCGCCCCGCTCGTGGCCGAACAGCTCCGACTCAAGCAGCTCGGGGGTGATGGCTGACGTATTCAGCGCCACGAACGGCTTTTTTGCGCGCGGAGAATTCTGGTGCAGAGCCCGTGCCACCAGCTCCTTGCCGGTACCGGTTTCACCGGTGATGAGCACCGTCATGCTGGAACGCGACAATCGGCCGATGGCCCGGAACACTTCCTGCATGGCCGGTGCCTGCCCGACCATCCGGGGCCCCTGGGGCGGTCCCGCCGGGCTCGGTTCGACGCCTTTCTGGCGCGCGGCCTTGGCGACCAGCGCCACGGTTTCGTCGATATCGAACGGCTTGGGCAGATATTCGAAGGCGCCGCCCTGGTACGCGGCGACCGCACTGTCGAGATCCGAAAACGCGGTGATGACGATGACCGGGATGTCCGCATGGCTGCGGGCGAGTTGTTCCATGAGCTCCAGTCCGCTCATGTCCGGCATGCGAATGTCGGTAATGATGACATCCGGCTGTTCGTCGCGGAGCGCCCGGAAGAACGTCTTTCCCGATTCGAAACATCGGGGCGCCATTTCCGCCAGCGTCAATGCCTGCGCCAGAACCCACCGCACGGACTCGTCATCGTCGACGACCCAGACAGCGATGCCATCACCTGCCATCAGTCGGCGCCCTGCTCATGCGCAACGACCGGCAGCCGCATTTGGAAAATCGTCGAACCCGGCACGCTTTCGAACTCCACGAGTCCCCCGTTGCGGCTCACCAGGTCCTGGGCAATGGTAAGACCGAGGCCGCTGCCAGAGGACCGTCCTGTAACCAGCGGAAAGAATATGGTACCCCGCAACTCCTCCGGGATACCCGGCCCGGAATCTTCCACCTCGGCAGACAGGACCGACCGGTAGCGCTTGGCGCCCAGGGAAAAATTACTCAACGCACGGGTTCTGAAAATGAGCCTTCCTTCCTCGCCGACGGCCTGCAGCCCGTTTTTTGCCAGATTCAGGAACGCCTGAATCAACTGGTCCCTGTCCGCGACCGTGGGCGGCAGACTCGGATCGTAGTCCCGCTGCAGTTTCACCCCGGATGGCTTCTCCGCTTCAATGAGCTTTGCGACATGTTCGGTGACCTCGTGAAGACTGAGCAACGACGGCCTGGGCCGCCTGCCGGCCTTGAGAATCGTGTCCACCAGCGAGGCGAGGCGATCCGCTTCGTCGATTATGACATCGGTGTAGACCTGCAGGCGCGCGTCGGGAAGCTGACGGGCCAGCAGTTGGGCCGCACCCCTCAATCCGCCCAGGGGGTTCCTCACTTCGTGCGCCAACTGCTGAATGATGCGCCTGCTGGCATTGCGCTGTGCGATCAGTTCGGCATCGCGGCGAACCTGCCGGTCCCGCCCGGCGTCTACCAGTTCCAGCACCAGGCCCCTTCCCGGACCATGTAGCGGTGCGGCGCGGCTGTCCATGCGCACCGACCGACCGCTCACCCGGACCGCGAGCTCCCGGGCTCCGCAGGTGGCGCCCGTGGCGATCGCCCTGCGGCAAAGCCCGACCAGGTCGTCGGGCGGAGCAAAGAATTTCTCAAGCCTGCGCCCTTCCGCCAGTCGGCGACTGACGCCCAGCAAGTGCTCTGCCGCCGAATTGAGCCCGGTGACGATCAGGTCCGCATCGACGACCACAACCGCCGTGGTCAACCCCTGGAGAACGCGGTCGGCGTCCGGAGTTCTGGGCGCCCGCTTCACCGCCCGACCGCCTTACCTGACTCTGCCGGGATTCAGGGGGTAGTGGATGCTGGTCTGCTGGACGAAAAAGGTAACCGGCGCACTTCGCAGGAGTTCCCTGTCGGCCGCGTCCAGTACCACCGCCCGAACCGTGTGTTCGCCCCGGGGAACAGCCTCGATTTCGAAGCGCGTCGCGCGACCCGCAGGACCCGCGCGCTCTCCATCCAGGTACAGCCCGACACGATGGCCGGGTTGCAGGTCGGGGGCGATGCCAATGGCGATGCCGACCTTTCCGCCCGTTCCCCAAAGGGTGTCCAGGGGAGCCGGCTCAAGCACTTCCAACGTCTCGTAACCTGCGGCAGCGGAGGGCTGTGGAACCATCGCCTGCGATTGCGGTGGGGGAGCAGCGGGCCCGGCATCGGGGGAAGGCGCGCCCGCGGGCACCTCGATCCGTACCGCTCCGGGGCCGGGACGGTCGGAGTAGTTCACCTGACCGTTTTCATCCACCCACCGATACACCGGAACCGCCTGTGCAGTGGATCCCAACAGCCAGACTGCAATCAGCCACTTGTTCATGCTGCGCCAATCCTTGCTCCTGGCGCTGTCGGCAGATTTGCCCGGACAAAAGCCCGGGCGACTCGACAACCAAGGGATACCGGAGCGCTCGGCAGCGGGGCTTGTCGAGCCCCGCTGCACGCTTCTGTCAGGCAGCGCCTGACCCGATCGGATCAGAGGCTGTAGTAAAGCTGGAATTCCACCGGGTGAGTGGACTTGCGCAGCAAGGTCAGTTCCTGTTCCTTCAACTCCAGGTAGCCGTCGATCAGATCGTCACTGAAGACATCGCCCACCTTGAGGAACGCCCGGTCGTTGTCCAGTTCCTCCAGCGCCTGGTCCAGCGAGAAGCAGACGGTGGGAATCTGGCTCTCCTCCTCCGGCGCCAGGTCGTACAGATCCTTGTCCACGGGGGGGCCCGGATCGATCTTGTTGGCGATCCCGTCGAGTCCCGCCATCAGCATCGCGGCGAACTGGAAGTACGGGTTGCCGCAACTGTCGGGGAAGCGCACCTCGACCCTGGCCGCCTTCGGATTGGCCACGTAGGGAACGCGGACGGCGGCGGAACGGTTGCGTGCCGAATAGGCCAGCAGCGTCGGCGCCTCGAATCCCTTGACCAGCCGCTTGTAACTGTTGGTCGAGGCGTTGGTAAAGGCGTTGAGCGCACGCGCGTGCTTGATGATGCCGCCGATGTAGTAGAACGCCATCTGGGAAAGCCCGCCGTAACCGTCGCCGGTGAACAGGTTCTCGCCGTCCTTCACCAGCGACTGGTGAACGTGCGCGCCGTTGCCGTTGTCGTCCACCAGCGGCTTGGGCATGAAGGTGGCGGTCTTGCCGTAGCTGTGAGCCACGTTCATGAGCGTGTACTTGAGGATCTGCACCGCGTCGGCCTTGTTGACCAGTGAGTCGAACCGGACGCCGATCTCGCCCTGCCCGCCGGTGGCCACCTCGTGATGATGAACCTCGGTCACCAGCCCCATCTCTTCCAGCGCCAGACAGATCGCGGAACGAATGTCGTGCAAAGAGTCCACCGGCGGGACCGGGAAGTAGCCGCCCTTGATGCCAGGGCGGTGGCCCATATTGCCGTCTTCGTACTCCTTGGCGGAGTGCCAGTGGGCCTCGATGGATTCGATCGCGTAGAACGAGCCGCTCATATCCACCTTCCAGCGAACGTCATCGAAGATGAAGAACTCATTCTCGGGTCCGAAGAAGGCCTGGTCGGCGATCCCGGTGGAATGCAGGTAGGCTTCGGCGCGCTTGGCCAGCGAACGCGGGCAGCGCGCATATCCCTGCATGGTCATGGGTTCGACGACGTCGCACCGCAGGTTGAGAGTCGTTTCCTCGGCAAACACGTCCAGCACCGCCGTGGGCGTGTCCGGCATCAGGATCATGTCCGACTCGTTGATGCCCTTCCAGCCCGCGACCGACGAGCCGTCGAACATCTTGCCGTCCTCCAGAAACTGCTCGTCGACCGCGTGACTGGGAACCGTTACATGCTGTTCCTTGCCGCGCGTATCGGTAAACCGTAAATCGACGAACTTTACGTTCTTTTCCTTGATGAGATTGAGAATGTCCGCAGACATGATTTTCCTCCGTTGTTTCGAGTCCAACAGCCGGTTATTCACACAAGAACAACCCCGGCGCAAGACGCCGCGTGATTATTCCGGTCTCCAGCGCTTGATCAGATGCAGGTTTCGTGCCAGCCGCAAGCGATCCGGGACTTCCGTCCCTGCACCGCCCCACGGCAGTATCCCGGCGAACCGCGCCAATGCCTGCAAATCCCGTAAACCTGCCGATCCGAATACGGTGGCATTCGAAGAGCAAATCCACAGGGCGTGCGGGCCAGATCGGTGCGCGCGCTTTTTATAATGCCCTATTTTGGTGCATTTGGGGAACATCCGCACAGATTTGCGCATCCCCGCTCCTTGGTCGAATCGCTATACTTGCGCGCCTTGCCCCCGATTGCGGCAATGGGAGAAGGACGATGGTCTCGATGGACAAGCTGGTTTCGCTCGCCAAGCGGCGCGGCTTCATTTTCCCGTCCAGCGAGATCTACGGCGGGCTCAACGGCTGCTGGGACTACGGTCCGCTGGGCGTGGAACTGAAGCGCAACGTCAAGGACGCCTGGTGGGAAGACATGGTGAGCCGGCACGACAACACGATTCCGGCCGAAGGAGCTCCCGCGGCCTTTGACATGGTGGGCCTGGACTGCTCGATCCTGATGAATCCCCGGGTCTGGGAAGCGAGCGGGCACGTGGGCGGCTTCACCGATCCGATGGTGGACTGCCGGGAAACGAAGAACCGGTTTCGGGCCGATCAGTTGAGCGTATTCGGAGTCGTGGACGACGACGACAGCAGCATCATGGACGCCGGCCCGTTGTTCGCGGTGCCCGGAGATTCCGGAGCGGCTACGGAAGCGGAACTCGCCGCCGCACACGGCAAGCGCTTCAGGCGCGTGGTCAGGAATCGCCGCGGGTACCGTGTGGCCGCCGTTCCGGACGCGCTGGACGACGTGGACCTGCGCGGACGCACCTACGCGCCGGGCGCTTCCGAGCCGGGTACGCTGACCCCTCCCCGCACATTCAACCTCATGTTCGAGACCCACGTGGGCGCCATGCGGGATGCTTCCAGCGTCGCGTACCTGCGGCCTGAGACGGCCCAGGGGATTTTCGTCAACTTCAAGGCCGTCTGCGATACGTCGCGAGTACGCGTTCCCTTCGGCATCGGGCAGATCGGCAAGGCCTTCCGCAACGAAATCAATCCACGCAATTTCACGTTCCGAAGCCGCGAATTCGAACAGATGGAGATCGAGTTCTTCTGTGCGGCGGAGCAGGCGGGCGACTGGTACCGGTACTGGAGGGACCGGCGGTTCCAGTGGTACGTGGACCTCGGGCTGGACCGGGCCAAACTCACGTTGCGCGAACACGAAACCGACGAACTGGCCCACTACGCCGCGTCCTGTGCCGATGTCGAATACGCGTTTCCCTTCGGTACCAGCGAGCTGGAAGGCATCGCCAACCGCACCGACTTCGACCTGGGCCGGCACACCGACGCCAGCGGCAAGGACTTGCGGTATTTCGACGTCCAGCAGGCGGACCCCGAAAAACGGCGTTATCTGCCCCACGTCATCGAGCCTTCCGCCGGCGCCGACCGGGCCACGCTGGCGTTTCTGTGCGACGCCTACCACGAGGACCAGGTCAGTGGCGAAACCCGCACCGTTCTGAAGCTCCATCCGCGTCTCGCGCCCGTAAAGGCGGCGGTGTTTCCGCTGATCAGAAAGGCCGGGATGCCGGAACGGGCCCTCGCGTTGTTCCGGGCGTTGCGCTCGAGACTGAATGCCGTCTACGACGAGAAGGGCGCCATCGGCCGGCGTTACCGGCGCCAGGATGAAGCCGGGACACCGTTCTGTGTCACCGTCGACGGGACGACACTGGACGACGATACCGTTACCGTGCGCGAGCGGGACAGTTGCGAGCAGGTCCGAATTCCCGGGCCGGAGGTCGTCAACTACATCGTCGAGCGTATCGAAGCGTAGCGCCACATGCGGGCAGGTGCGGTGACTCAAGCGGCGAAACCCGGCTTCAGGGGGTGCGTCATTCTGGATCGGGATGGCGTGATCAATCACGACTCGCCCGAATACATACGAACTCCGGAACAGTGGCAACCCATCGACGGCAGCCTCGAGGCCATCGCCGACCTGTGCGCCGCCGGCTTCGCTCCGGTCGTCGTCAGCAATCAGTCCGGCGTGGGACGGGGGTTTTTCTCGGCAGGTGCGCTTGAGCGGATTCAGGCCAGGATGTCCGAAGCGGTGGCCGCGGCCGGCGGCCAGCTTGCCGGAATCTATTACTGTCCGCACACGCCGCAGGCGGGCTGCGGCTGCCGCAAGCCGGCTGACGGAATGGTTCGGAGAATGGAGCGCGAACTTGGATTCTCCGCACGGGGCGCCCCGCTGATCGGCGACAAGCTCTCCGATCTCGAACTGGCCCGGAACGCCGGGTCACGGCCCATCCTGGTGCGCACAGGCTACGGTGCAAGTACGCTGGCCGAACTGACCGGCCCCGACGTGGAAGTCTTTGCCGACCTGGCGCAGGCCGCAGAGGCATTGATCCGGGAAGATTCGGCATGAGCAGGCTGCGACAGGTTGTCGGCTCGATTGCGTTTACGACGTATCTCTTCGTTTCGGTCGTGCCGTACAGTTGCTGGCTTCTGCTCACCGTCCCCCTTACTCCACGAAGTTACGCATGGCGGTTGGCGCGTTCCTGGGCCGGCACGGTGCTGGCCATGCTGCGCATTCTTTGCGGATTGAACTATCGCCTGGAGGGGGCCGAGCACTTACCGGAACAACCCGCCGTGTTGCTGATGAAGCACTCTTCGGCTTGGGAGACGATTGCCCAGTTGATCCTCTTTCCCAGGCAAGTCTGGGTCATGAAGCGGCAGCTTCTCTGGGTGCCGTTCTTCGGCTGGGCACTGGCGGTCTTCAATCCCATCGCCATCGACCGAAGGGGTGGACGTCAGGCCGTGGAGCAGGTGCTGCGGCAAGGCCAGCAACGGCTGGCGGAAGGCCGCTGGGTCATGATCTTTCCCGAGGGCACCCGAGTGGCGCCGGGCGAACGCCGCCGTTATGGCTTGAGCGGCGCGCTGCTGGCAGCCATGACGGGACTGCCGGTGATCCCGGTAACGCACAACGCCGGCGACTTCTGGCCGCGCCGGGGCGTGATGAAGCGGCCCGGCACCATCCGTATGGTCATCGGGCCTCCGATCGAAGCTGTCGGACGTTCCCCCCGGGATGTCAATCGGGATGTCGAATCCTGGATCGAGTCCACCCTGGAAGAAATCCGGCAAGAGGATGATCAGAAGACTGTCTAGTCTAAATAACTAGTTGATTTATATATGTTTTTTTAGACGTCTCTGCAAACCGCATTGACTAGATGTCCAGATTGGCGACCGCCAGGGCGTTGCGCTCGATAAAGTCGCGCCGCGGCTCGACGTGGTCGCCCATCAACGTGCTGAAGATCTCGTCCGCCGAGACAGCGTCCTCGATTCGGACCTGGGTGAGGCGCCGGGTCTCGGGATTGACGGTGGTATCCCAGAGCTGCTGGGGATTCATTTCGCCGAGGCCCTTGTAGCGCTGAATGCTCTGGCTTTGCTTGGCCTGATCCATCAGCCATTCGATGGCATCGGGGAAACGGCGGACCTCGAATCGCCGCTTGCCGCGCGTGACGTACGCGCCCGGCCCGATCAGTTCCTTGAATTCGGCGCCCGTGGCCGCGATGAGTTCATACTCGGGGGAGAGAAAGAACCCACCATGAATCACTCGCTCCAGCTTCGTGCCATGGTGTTCGCGTTCAACCACCAGGGCCGGCCGGGCGTCCTCGCCATTGGAATCGCCGTCATCCTCGTTGCTTTCCGCTCCCACCGTTCGCACCCGGTAGCGGGGGCCGCTCCCGTTCAGGATCTGCAGTTGCCGCTCCAGGCCCTTCGACCATTCCGTGATCGCCGCCTCGCTTTCGAGATCCGACTCGGTCACCCCGGGCAACCACATCATTGCGCGCAACACGTTTTCGTCGTAGCGCCGCCCCCAACGGGCAATGATGGACTTGACATCGGTATGCTTGCGGGCGAGGGCTTCAAGCGCCTCGCCCTGAATGGGCGGTGCGTCGGCGTTCACATGCAGGTTTGCACCGTTCAGCGCTGTTGCCAGCAGCAAGGCGTTGAGTTCCGCATCGTCTTTCACATAGTGTTCCTGCTTGCCCCGCTTGACCTTGTACAGCGGCGGCTGGGCTATGAAAACGTAGCCACGCTCGATCAGTTCGGGCATTTGCCTGTAGAAGAAGGTCAGCAACAGGGTGCGGATATGGGAACCGTCCACGTCCGCGTCGGTCATGATGATGATGCGGTGATAGCGCAGGCTGTCCGGGTCGAAATCGCCGCGGCCAATGCCGCAACCCAGTGCGGTGATCAGCGTGCCGACTTCCTGCGACTGCAACATCTTGTCGAAACGGGCCTTCTCGACGTTCAGGATCTTGCCCTTCAGGGGCAGGATCGCCTGCGTACGCCGGTCGCGCCCCTGCTTGGCCGAACCGCCGGCGGAATCGCCCTCCACCAGGAACAGTTCCGAAAGCGATGGGTCCTTTTCCTGGCAGTCGGCGAGTTTGCCCGGCAGTCCCGCCACGTCCAGCGCGCTCTTGCGGCGCGTCATTTCCCGGGCCTTGCGCGCCGCTTCCCTTGCCCTCGCCGCTTCTATGATCTTGCCGACCACCGCCTTCGCCTCGGCCGGGTGCTCCAGGAGAAACTCCTCCAGCCGGGCGCTGACCACGGAGTCCACGGCACCCTTGACCTCGGAAGAGACCAGCTTGTCCTTGGTCTGGGAGGAGAATTTCGGATCCGGCAGCTTGATCGACAGCACGGCCGTGGCCCCTTCCCGGGCGTCATCGCCGGTTGCCGCCACCTTTTCCTTGCGGCGGATGCCCTCCCGCTCCATGTAAGTATTCAGGGTACGGGTCAGGGCCGCGCGGAATCCCGCCAGGTGGGTGCCGCCATCGCGCTGGGGAATGTTGTTGGTGTAGCAGAGCGTTCTTTCCTGGTAGCCGTCGCTCCACTGCAGGGCCAGCTCCACCTGCACCTCGCCGCGGGTCTCGGAAAAATAAAGCACCGTCGGGTGGATGGGCGTCTTGTTGCGATTCAGGTGATTTACGAACGCCCGGATGCCGCCCTGAAAATGGAACACCTCGTTACGTCCGTCGCGTTCGTCGCGCAAGTGGACATGAACGCCCGAGTTCAGGAAGGAAAGCTCCCTCAGGCGCTTGGCCAGGACGTCGTAGTCGAACTCGATGTTGGAAAAGATGGTCCGGCTGGGTTTGAAACGTATGGTGGTCCCGGTTTTGCCGGAGTTCTTGCCGACCACCCGGAGCGGGCCGGTCGGTTCGCCCAGGCGATAGGTCTGCTGATGGACGTTTCCGGCTCGATGTACCCGCAGGACCAACTCGTCCGACAGAGCGTTTACCACCGAAACGCCGACGCCATGCAAGCCGCCGGAAACCTTGTAGGAGTCATCGTCGAACTTCCCTCCGGCATGCAGTACGGTCATGATGACCTCGGCTGCGGAACGGCCTTCTTCCGGATGGACATCCACCGGTATTCCCCGTCCGTCGTCCGTCACGGTGATGGATTCATCCGAGTGAATGGTCACCGTGATGCTGTCGCAGAAGCCCGCCAACGCCTCGTCGACCGAATTGTCGACCACCTCAAAGACCATGTGGTGCAGGCCCGTGCCGTCATCGGTATCGCCGATGTACATGCCGGGGCGTTTGCGGACTGCTTCCAGACCGCGTAACACTTTGATATTACTGGAAGTATAGTCGTCGGAGACCATCCTGCGATCCACGTTTGGCCAAACCGGCCCATTATAACATCGGATGCACGTGTCCTTGTTCCACGTGGAACCTTGAGGGCGGCTGCGACCCTGCCAGCGAGGCCTCGGTAAGGCCGGTAATGATTCGTTGTGCGGGCACTTCTTCCAGAACGGCCAACAACGCCCCCAGGGCCGATTCGTCCAGCTCGGCGGCAGGGTCGTCCACCAGCAACGTGCCTCCGTGTTCTTGCGCTCGCGCCAGCACGCGAACCTGCGCCAACACCAGCGCCGCCGCCGCCAGCTTTTGCTGACCCCTGGAGATTTCCTCGCGAACGCCCCGATCGCCCAACCTGATCTCCAGCTCCGCGCGGTGCGGCCCCACCTGAGTAGCGCCGGTTTGCCGGTCCCGCTGGCCGGACTTTTGCAGCGCACCCTGCAGAGTACTGTCGGCCCGCCACCCAGGACGATAGTTCACTTCCAGCGGAAGCCCGAGCATCGCTTCGCCCAGCCCTTCCAACGCCTTTCGAAGTTCCTCCACGTATCGCTCGCGAGCCTTTGTGACTTGCATGCCCGCCGAGACAGTGACCTGGTCCCAGCTCGCGGGGTCCTGCCCCGCCCGCAACGCGGCATTTCGCTGGCCAAGCACTCTCCTGTAGCGGCGCCAGGCGGGAATATAGCCCTGTTCCACGTGGAACACCCCCCAATCCAGAAAGCGCCGCCGTTCGCCGGGGCCGCCTTCGATAAGAAAGTGAATGCTGGGCTCTATCACGAATACGGGCAGAATCCGGGCCAATTCGGTCATTGCAGGTCCGCTCTGGCCGTCAAGCCGCAGTTGCCGGCCACCCGCATCGACGCTGATTCCCAGTTTGTGGCTGCGGTCGCGGGAGTGGACTTCACCGAATACGGTAAAGCCTCCTGCGTCGTATTGAATCAGCCGCTTGTTCTGGCGGAGGCGGAAGGATCGACCGCGCCCCAGGACATGTATCGCCTCCAGAAGACTTGTCTTACCCGCTCCGTTGGGCCCGAAGAAGTAGTTCTGCTGAGGGTCCAGATCCAGCTCGACGTGTGTCAAGCAGCGGAAAAACTCGATCCTCAGGCGTCTGAGCGGCACTCACAGGGTCCCTCGGCTGCCGGTAAAGTTCATCTTGAGCACATATCGGCGGGCGAATCCAGCCGCCGTCCGGACTCAGCCCGGGATCGACCGGTGCCCGGCGGGCTACAGCCGCATGGGCATGACGACAAACTTGGTATCGGTCGTGGCCGGACTGTTGATCAGACAACTGGAATTCGCGTCGCTCAGGCCCAACTGCACGCGATCATCGTCCACGGCTCCGAGCGCGTCCAGCAAGTAGTTGACGTTGAAGCCAATTTCCATCTCATCCCCCTCGTATTCGACTTCGAGCTTCTCCACGGCTTCTTCCTGGTCTGGATTGTTCGCCCTGATGGTCACTGTTCCGTTCTTTACGTCCAGCCGCACCCCGCGGAATTTCTCGTTGGAGAGTATCGCGGCGCGTTGTAGTGAATGTCGCATGACAGCACAGTCTGCCGTGATCACCCTGCCGACATCCGACGGGATCACCCGGCCGTATTCCGGGAAACGGCCGTCGATCAGCTTGGAGGTAAATCGAATCGGACCCAATTGTACGCGCAGGTGGTTGGTCCCCAGCGCAAGCGCTACTTCACCGTCCCCGTCCAGCAGACGCATCAACTCCAGCACCGCCTTTCTGGGCAGAATGACCTGCTCGCTTTTCTGAGCCGGCGTATCCAGTTGCAGTTCGGACATGGCCAGCCGGTGCCCGTCCGTGGCAACCGCGCGCAGCGTGTACCCGTCGGCCTCGACCAGCAGCCCGTTCAGGTAGTAGCGCACATCCTGCTGGGCCATCGAAAAGTGCGTCTTCTCCAGCAGCTTGCGCAAGCCATGCTGGTCCACGCGTACATCCTGCTGTGCAGCGATCTCCTCCACTACCGGAAAGTCCTCGGCCGGAAGACTGGACAGGGTGAACCGGCTGCGGGCCGCTTTGAGCGTAACCCTGTCGCCGGAGACGCTCAGCTCGACATTGACTCCATCGGGAAGCGCCCGGCAGATATCGTGCAGTTTCCGCCCGGGTATGGTGATCTCCCCGGAAGCCTCCGCCTCCACTTCCGTCTCGGCTACAAGCTCCACTTCCAGGTCCGTGGCCGCAATGTGCAAGCGGTTGCCCCGACTCGTCAGGAGAACGTTGGAGAGGATAGGCATGGTCTGTCGGCGTTCAACCACCCCGATCACTGACTGAAGGGGCTTAAGAATTGCGTCCCGCGGTGCGCTGAGCTTCATCGTTTTCGGTACCCATCCAATAATTGGTTTATGTTAATGATGTTGTTACTGTTAGTCACCGAGATAACTCGAATAAAGTCTTTTTTACCTTATAAAACAGTAACTTACGTATCCATCAATGACCTGTTTTCCGGGCTTCTTTCCTGTGGTCTGACTGTGGATGAATCTCGGGGCTCGAGTTATGCACAGCTATTCCAGATCAGCCTGTCAGGGTTCTCAACAGGTTGCCGTAATCTTCCTCTACCCTGGTTTCGTTCTCCCTGAACTCCTTGACCCGGCGACAGGCGTGGATCACGGTCGTATGATCCCGTCCGCCGAAGGCATCCCCGATTTCGGGCAGGCTGTGGTCCGTCAACTCCCGTGCCAGGGCCATGGCTATCTGACGCGGGCGGGCGATCGAACGGCTGCGGCGCTTCGAATGCATGTCGGCGACGCGGACCTTGAAGTAGGCGGCTACGGTGCGCTGAATGTTCTCGATGGTCACCAGTTTCGCCTGCAACGCCAGCAGATCGCGAAGTGTCGTTCTCGTGAACTCCAGGGTGATGGGTTTTCCCGTGAAACGGGAGTTGGCGATGACCCGGCGCAGCGCGCCTTCCAACTCGCGGATGTTGGAACGGATGCGCTGGGCGATGAAGAAAGCGACTTCCTCCGGCAACAGCTCGCCTTCTGCAGCCGCCTTGCTCATCAGGATGGCCACGCTGGTCTCCAGTTCGGGCGGCTCGATGGCCACGGTCAGGCCCCAGCCGAAGCGGGACTTCAGACGGTCCTCCAAGCCTTCCACCTCCTTCGGATAGCGGTCGCAGGCAAGGACGATGCGACGCTGGCCCTCGAGAAGGGCATTGAATGTATGAAAGAACTCCTCCTGGCTGCGTTCCTTCTTGGCAAAGAGCTGAATGTCGTCTATCAGCAGCGCGTCCAAGGATCGGTAGTGCCGCTTGAAAGCGTCAATGGTATTCGTCTGCAGACTGTGCACCATTTGCCGTACGAAGTCTTCCGACTGTACGTAGACCACGTTCGTACTGAGTTCCCGCTCGCGAATCAGGTTGCCGATGGCATGCATGAGGTGAGTCTTGCCCAGTCCCACACCACCGTAGATGCACAGCGGGTTATAGGCCCTTCCCGGAGCCTTGGCCACCTGAATGGCGCCGGCGCGCGCCAACTGGTTGCTCTTGCCCTCGACGAAGTTGTCAAAGGTGAAAATGGGATCGAGCCGGCTGCCGGGCATCGAGGCGGTGCGCCGCTTGACGGGTGCATCGGCGACTGCGCGGGCCTTGAGTGGCGGACGGCGGCTACCGACCTCCAGCACAATGGGCAACCCGCCGCTGACCGACACGATGTGGGGCAGGCAGTTCTGCCGCACCCAGTCCACCACAAACCGGTTCGGCGCCAGCAGGCGCATGCCGCGATCCGTCTGTTCCGCCTGAAGCGGCCGGATCCACGTGTTGAATTCACGTTCCGTCAGCTTAAGTTCCAGTGCTTTCAGGCACTGGTTCCAGAGCGATGGCTGCGGTGCTGATGCCACGATCGATGGTTGTTGTTGGTCAGCCGTAATGGGGAAAAGTGCTTGGTGCCCTGAAGCGCCTACAAGTGTACAGTCCAACGGCGCCGACTATCCAGCCCAAATTTTGCCCCGGTGCATCCGGGCGCGATGCATTTGCAACTATTTCTTAATGTGCGTTTGGTAGCCTGAAGAACTGAGTTCGGAAGCAGGATTGCCGGCTGCCGCTATTGACAGGCCGACATCGCGCGCGTAGAGTTGCGCCCTCTTTCGCAAAGCACATGTCCTTGTTTTGCTTGAAACTTTTTCTATTCGACCATGACCGGGACGCGGAAAACCCATGAAGAGAACCTTTCAACCGAGTAACCTCAGACGCAAACGCACCCATGGGTTCAGGGCGCGTATGGCGACGAAGGGCGGCCGTCTCGTGCTCAAGCGCCGGCGGGCGAAGGGGCGCACACGGCTCACTCCCTAGATTCGCCAGTGGCCATGCGGCCGTCGGCAACATTCAGCCGCCGGAAGCGCCTCACGCTGTCCCGCGAGTTCGGGCGTGTTTTCGCCCACCCGGTACGATCCACAGACGCGTATTTCACGGTACTCGCACGGCGCGGTACCTGCGATAATCCACGCTTGGGGCTGGCGATCTCCAGAAAGGTGGCCAGGACGGCCTGCGCGAGGAATCGATTGCGGCGGCTGAGCCGCGAGACCTTCCGCTGCCTTGAATTGCCGGCCTGGGACTTTGTGGTCATGGCGAAAGCCGGCGCTCCCCGCGTGGAGAACAGGGTGTTACAACGAAGCCTGAATGGGCACTTCAGACGCATCGCCCGAAAGGCGAAGGCGGGCCGACATGGATAACGTCCGGTTGATATTGTGGGCAACCTTCGGTCTCGTGCTTTGGTTTACCTACCGGGCGTGGGTACTCCAGTACCCGCCCGAAGCGCCGCTTGAGCAGGCCCCGGCAGGGCAAACCCCGGACGAACCAGCCCCCGGCGGCGAAGTCGACCTGCCGCAGTTGGACCAGTTGGACCAAGCGGCGCCTCAACTGACGCTGCCCACCGCACAGTCGGACGAGCCCGGACGCCCGATTCGTGTCAGAACGGATGTCTTCGAAGCGATTATCGACGGCCAGGGCGGGGACCTGGTGCGCGTCGACCTGCTCGACTACCCCGTAGACAAGAACGCCGAACCGCTGGTGCCCATGCGGCTGCTGGATTTTGCGGGCGACGATCGGTGGGTCTATCAGACCGGGTTGCGCAGCACGGCCGGCGAGGGGGAACCGAACCACCTGGCCACGTTCTCTTCGACGCTGAGCGACTATGTGCTCGCGGATTCCGCGGACGAACTGACCGTCAGTCTGGACTGGCAGTCTCCAGGGCCGCTCCGGGCGAGAAAGGTCTATACGTTCCGGCGGGGACAATATGCCGTGGATCTGGACCTCGAGATCGAGAATGACAGCGGTGCGGCCTGGAACGGCGCGGCCTACGCGCAGATCCTGAGGCGCCACAACCCCATGGGCCGCTCGTTTACCTCGGTGGATTCCTACTCCTTTACGGGTCCGGTGCTCTACGACGGCGACCAGTTCGACAAGCTGGACGTTGACGATCTGCGCACCGAGCCTATCAACCAGAGCTTGGCGGGCGGCTGGCACGCGAGTATTCAGCATCATTTTCTTGCCGCGGCGGTTCCGCCGCCCCCGGAGGAGATCCATTACCAGGCGTCCGCCCGGGGAGCCGACTATGTGCTGAGCGCGGTCACGAACGTGGTCGAGGTTCCGCCCGGCACAAGCCGGAACTTCGACTTCACCCTGTTCGTCGGTCCGAAACTGCAGGATCAGCTTGCCGAGGCCGGTCCGCGCCTGGAACTCACTGTCGACTACGGGATTTTCACATTCCTGGCGCTGCCGTTGTTCTGGGTTCTGGACAAGATCTTCGGATTCGTGGGCAATTGGGGCTGGTCGATCGTGATCACGACCCTGCTGATCAAGCTGGCGTTCTACAAGCTCACCGAGACCAGCGGCCGTTCCATGGCGAAAATGCGCAAGCTGCAGCCGCGCATGAAGGTCCTGCAGGAAACCTACAAGGACAACCGCGAACAACTCAGCCGCCACATGATGGAGCTGTACAAGAAGGAGAAGGTCAACCCGGCAGCCGGCTGTCTGCCCATCCTGATCCAGATGCCCTTCTTCTTCGCCTTCTACTGGGTGCTCATCGAAAGCGTGGAACTGCGCCAGGCGCCGTTCATGCTCTGGATCGACGATCTGTCGTCACGGGACCCCTACTTCGTCATGCCGCTGCTCATGGGGGCTGCGATGCTGGTGCAGACCCGGCTGAACCCGGCCCCGCCGGATCCGATGCAGGCCAGGATCATGCAGATCATGCCCATCGTGTTTACTGCCTTTTTCGCCTTCTTTCCGGCCGGCCTGGTTCTTTACTGGCTCACCAACACGGCGCTCTCCATCCTGCAGCAATGGCGGATCAACAAGGTCATCGCCGCCGACTGAAGGAGTTCGTGCCGTCCGGATGATGTGACTGCAACCCGCCGTACGGGCGGAGGACGGGATCCCTGGTTTACGACGACACCATTGCGGCACTGGCCACCCCTCCGGGCAGGGGCGCGGTCTCCATCGTGCGGGTGTCGGGCGCGAAGGCGCTGGACATCGGCGTGGAACTGGCCGGCCTGCGGCCCCGCCCCCGTCATGCCCACGTGTGCACGTTCAGGGACAGGGCGGGTCTGCCCTTCGACCGGGGCATGGTGCTGTTCTTTCCCGGCCCGGGATCGGCCACCGGCGAGGATGTGATCGAGTTGCACGGCCACGGCGGCATGGTGGTGAGCGACTGGCTGCTGAGCCAGGCCTTCCGCCTCGGGGCGCGGCCAGCCGAGGCCGGCGAGTTTACGTTGCGGGCCTTTCTGAACGACAAGCTGGACCTGGCCCAGGCCGAAGCCGTGGCGGACCTGGTGGACAGCGGTTCGCGGGCGGCGGCCCGGGCGGCCGCGCGTTCCCTGTGCGGCGCGTTCTCGAAACGCGTACAGGAACTGCAGACAGCACTGACCGCGTTGCGGGTCCACCTGGAGGCGTGGCTGGACTTCCCGGACGAGGAACTGGAGCCGGACCCCGACGGCGAACTGGAAGCCGGATTCAGCGCCGTCTCGGAATCTCTCGAAGGGCTGCTGGGCGAGGCCAGGCAGGGCGCCGTACTTCGCGACGGCCTCAATGTGGTGATCGCCGGGCCGCCCAATGCGGGCAAGTCGAGCCTGATGAACCGGCTGGCCGGTTACGACGCCGCCATCGTCACGAAGATTCCCGGCACCACGCGCGATCCGCTGCGGGAATACCTGTCCGTGGATGGATTGCCGGTCTGCATTACCGATACCGCGGGCCTCAGGGCGGCTTCCGATCCCGTGGAAGCCGAGGGCGTACGGCGGGCGCAAAGGGCGGTGGAGCACGCCGACCGCGTGCTGTGGATGGTGGATATTCGCGAAGACCTGGCCGCCGCGGTGACTCGCGCGCGATCCGAAATCGCCGGCGACATGGCGCTTACGCTCATACGGAACAAGGTGGACCTGGTTGCCCGGCAGCCTGGTCTTGAGGATCATGACGGGCTTCCGGTGATACGGCTTTCGGCCCTGACCGGCGAGGGAACCGAACTGTTGAGGGAGCATCTCAAGACCATCTCGGGCTTCGGCGGGGAATCCGCCGGTACCTTCAGCGCCCGGTCACGGCACCTGGATGCGCTGCTCCGGGCCGGGACCCATATTCGCGCCGGATTCGAGCAACTGAAGTCGCAACGGGCTCTGGAACTCGCCGCCGAAGAACTGCGCGCGGCCCAGGGCGCGCTGGGCGAGGTGACCGGCGAGGTGACGAGCGACGATTTGCTGGGCGAGATCTTTGCAAGCTTCTGTATCGGCAAGTAGATGACGGGTTACCGAAGCCGCATGCTTTCGGGCGTGACGACATCGCTGGATCGCCAGCGGCGTTTCCTGGGCACCCTGGTGAGGGAGCCGTTGTCGGTGGGCGCAGTGGCGCCGAGCAGCCGGCGGCTGGCCGGTCACATGGCGGCGGACATCGCCCCGGGCTCCCGGGTCATCGAGTTGGGCGCCGGTACCGGGGTGCTGACCCAGGCCATCCTGGAGTCCGGCGTCGCCGCGGCCGACCTGCTCGTGATCGAGCAGAACGAAGCCTTTTCCGGGATGCTGCGGAAACGATTTCCCGGGGTCGCGGTCGAAACCGGCAACGCGCTGGACCTGAAGCGGTATGCTGGAGTGCTATCCGGCCCCGCGGACTTCGTGGTGAGCGGGCTGCCCTTGCTGCTCTTCACGCCCGGGCGCAAGCTCCGCCTGCTGCACCAGGTGTTTTCGGCGCTGACCGAGGCAGGTGCCTTTCACCAATTTACCTACGGTGGACGTTGCCCGGTCGAACGGGCGGTGCTGCGGCGGCTCGGCCTGGAGGCCACGCTTCTGCGCTTTACGCCGCTGAACATGCCGCCGGCCTTTGTCTATCGGCTTCAGAGGCGCCGATAAGGGTACGCCCATCCGCGGGTCGCCCGTCGAACCCCGGTCTGTAACCCTGTCTGCGCCCGGTTGGATTCCGGGAGGCTGGCGGACTGATAGAATTCGGCCTTGCAAAGGCGAATGACCATGGATTATCCCGAGCAATTTGACTGTATCGTGGTAGGCGGCGGCCATGCCGGCACCGAGGCGGCGCTCGCCGCCGCTAGGGCCGGCGCACGGACGCTGCTGCTGACGCATAACCTCGATACGCTCGGCCAGATGAGCTGCAATCCGGCCATCGGCGGGATCGGCAAGGGCCATCTCGCGCGGGAGATCGATGCGCTGGGCGGCGCCATGGCCCGGGCTGCGGACCGGGCCGGTATTCATTTCCGCACGCTCAACGCCAGCAAGGGACCGGCGGTCCGCGCCACCCGGGCCCAGGCGGATCGTGTTCTGTACCGAAAGGCCATACGCGGAATGCTCGAAACCCAGCCGGGGCTCAGCCTGCTGCAGCAAGGCGTGGACGATCTTCTGCTGCGCGGCGGACGGGTTCGGGGCGTGGTCACCCGCATGGGGCTTCGAATCCCGGCGCAGACTGTGGTGTTGACCGTGGGAACCTTCCTCTCCGGCCGGATTCACGTGGGCGGTGCCAGCCATTCCGGCGGCCGGGCCGGTGATCCGGCGTCCGTCACGCTGGCCGAACGGCTGAGGGAAATGAAGCTCGGGGTGGGGCGGCTCAAGACCGGCACGCCGCCGCGCATCGACGGGCGCAGCATCGACTTCAGCCGGCTCACGCCGCAGCCCGGGGACGATCCTGCTCCGGTCTTCTCCTTCGTGGGCCGGTGCGCCGAGCATCCCGCGCAGGTGCCCTGTTACATCACCCGGACCACGGAGAAGACCCACGACATCATCCGCGGCAATCTGCACCGTTCGCCCATGTTCAGCGGGGCCATCGAGGGTACCGGCCCCCGGTACTGCCCGTCGATCGAGGACAAGGTGGTGCGCTTCGCCGACAAGGGCGCACACCAGATATTCGTCGAGCCCGAGGGTCTGGACACGCACGAGATCTATCCCAACGGCATCTCCACCAGCCTGCCCTTCGACGTGCAACACGAGTTCGTGCGCTCCATCGTCGGTTTCGAGGAGGCGCAGATCACCCGGCCGGGCTATGCCATCGAGTACGATTTCTTCGATCCGCGGGAACTTGCGCCCAGCCTGCGCACCAGGGCGGTCGAGGGGCTGTACTTCGCGGGCCAGATCAACGGCACTACGGGCTACGAGGAGGCCGCCGCGCAGGGGCTCGTGGCCGGGGTCAACGCCGCGCGGGAGAGTCGCGGGCTTGCGCCCTGGACTCCGCGCCGCGACGAGGCCTACATCGGCGTGTTGATCGACGACCTGGTCACCAACGGCACGCTGGAGCCGTATCGCATGTTCACCTCACGCGCCGAGTACCGGCTGTCGCTGCGAGAGGACAATGCCGATCTGAGGCTCACGCCTAGGGGTCGGGAGCTGGGCATCGTCGACGACGAGCGCTGGCGAAGTTTCCGGACCAAGCAAGGCGTCATTCAGGCCGAAACGGAGCGCCTCGCCGCCATCGTGGTGCGGCCCGGGGATGTGCCTGCCGCCAGCCCCCTGGGACCGCTGCGGCGCGAGACGCCCGCGCACCAGCTTCTGAAGAGGCCGGAGTGCCGTTACGATGACCTGGTGGCGCTGCCGCGAGTGGGCGCCGGTCCCGAGGCGGAAGGTCTGAGCGACGAGATGTACGCACAGGTGGCCGGGCAACTGGAGATCCAGGCTCGCTACCAGGGCTACATCGAGCGCCAGTCCCGCGACATCGAAAGACAGCGCAAGCACCAGAGCACGCCCGTGCCCGCCGGACTGGACTACTCCCGCGTGCAGGGCCTTTCCAATGAAGTGCGGGAAAAGCTCGCCCGGGTGCAGCCCGCGAGCATCGGACAGGCGGCGCGAATATCCGGCGTCACCCCGGCAGCGGTGTCGCTGCTGCTGATTCACCTCAAGAAGCGCGAGTATCGCGAGAGCGCCTGAGCGCGCATCAAAGAGAGGGCAATTGCATGAACATGAATCATTTTGTCGCGACCGTCCTGATGACGATCGGCTTGTACGGCTGCGGTGCGGAAACGGATCGGGCGGAGCCCATCGGCGGGGCGAGCGGGCAGGAGCTCGCGGAAGAGCAGGTGCTCCGGTGGGGCAACGGCGCGGAACCGGGCTCTCTCGACCCCCACCGCACTCAGGGCGTACCCGGCTCCAATATCGGCCGCGATCTCTTCGAGGGGCTCACGAGCGAGGCGCCGGACGGGACCGTCATTGCAGGCGCGGCAGAGTCCTGGGAGATCAGCGACGACGGCAAGACGTACCGCTTTTTCCTGCGTCCCGAGGCGCGCTGGTCCAACGGCGATCCCGTCACCGCGGACGATTTCGTCTACAGCCTGCGGCGCAGCCTGGACCCGGCGACGTTGTCCAATTACACCTTCATCCTCAATCCCATCCTGAACGCGGAGGCGGTGGCGGCAGGGGAGTTACCCACAACGGAGGTGGGCGTCCGGGCGCTCGACACGCATACGCTGGAAATCCAGCTTGAAAACATCACGCCCTACTTTCTCGGGCTGCTGACCCACTCCGCCAGTTATCCCGTTCATCCGCCCAGCGCCGAAGCGCATGGCAATCAGTACGCGCGACCGGGCAACCTTGTGTCCAACGGCGCCTACCGGCTCGAGGAATGGGTCGTGCAATCCCACGTGAAGCTGGTCCGCAACGAGAATTACTGGGACAACGGCCGTACGACGATCGACGAGGTCTGGTACTACCCGACCGAGGATCAGACGGCCGAACTCAGCCGTTTCCGGGCCGGCGAACTGGACCTCTCCAACGCCATTCCCAAAAGGCAGGTGGACTGGATCCGCGAGAACCTGCCCGAAGAACTGGTGATCTCGCCCTACCTGGGCACCTACTATTTCGGTTTCAACCTGACCCGCCCACCGTTCCAGGACAGCCCGGAACTGCGCCGCGCGCTGGCCCTGGCCGTGGACCGGGACATCATCACGGGACAGGTGACCAATGCCGGTGAGGTGCCCGCCTACGGCTGGGTGCCCCCGGTGCAGAACTACACGGGCCAGCAAATGCCAGAAGCGGCCTGGACCCAGGAAGAGCGGGTAGCGGAGGCGCGCCGGCTCTACGCCCTGGCCGGTTATTCGGAAGAAAATCCGCTGCGCACGCGGATTCTCTACAACACCCAGGAAGATCACAGGCGTATCGCCGTGGCGATTGCGTCCATGTGGAAACAGACCCTGGGCGTGGAGGTGGAGATTCTCAACCAGGAGTGGAAGGTTTTCCTGGATACGCGCCAGCAGAAGATCGAGACGGAACTTTATCGGAGCGGGTGGATCGGCGACTACAACGATGCCTATACGTTCGCGGAACTGTTCGCCTCGGGAAGCGGGCTCAATCACACGGGATACTCGAGTCCGGACTACGACCGGCTGCTTCGGGAAGCCTCGGCGGAAGGGGACATGAAGCGCCGCGCGGAACTCCTCCAGCAGGCCGAGCGCGTCCTGGTGGAGGACCTGCCGATCATGCCGCTGTATTTCTACGTAACCGCGCGCCTGGTCAGACCCTGGGTGGGCGGTTTCACCCCCAACATCATGGATCACCACCGATCCCAGAACTTCCATATCCTCAAGCATTAGTTAAGCCACCGCAGCGGGGGTTCCGGTAGAGCAACAGGGAACGAAGGGTCAGGGGTAAGCCGGTGTTTCGCTACGCGACACGCCGCCTTCTCGGAGCGCTGCCGACGCTCCTGATCCTGTTGGCGTTGGCCTTCTTCCTCATTCGCGTGGCGCCGGGCGGGCCGTTCGACGCGGAACGGGCGCTGCTGCCGGAGATCGAGGCGAACCTCAGGGCGGCCTATCACCTGGACGAGCCCTTGTATCAGCAGTTCGGCCGGTATCTGTGGGGCCTGCTGCAAGCCGATTTCGGTCCGTCCTTCCAATACCGCGACTTTTCGGTCACGGAGCTGATCATGACGGGGTTCCCGGTCTCGCTGAGACTGGGCGGCAGCGCCATGGCCCTGGCGCTGCTGTTTGGCATCACCGCGGGAAGCATCGCGGCGCTACGCCAGAATACGCGCGCCGACTACGCGGTGATGTCGGCGTCGATGACCGGCATTTCCATCCCCAACTTCGTCATGGCGCCGCTGTTGATCCTGGTGTTCGCGGTCTATCTGGGATGGCTGCCGGCCGGCGGCCTGGGCGACGGCTCGCCGCGCAACATGGTGCTGCCGGTGATCGCGCTGGCGCTGCCCCAGATCGCCTACATTTCCCGGCTCACCCGGGGGAGCATGATCGAGGTGCTGCGCAGCAACTTCATCCGCACCGCCCGGGCGCAGGGATTGCCCATGCACAAGATCGTGCTGAGGCACGCGCTCAAGCCTGCGCTGCTGCCGGTGGTTTCGTATATGGGTCCGGCCACGGCGGCGGTGATCACGGGTTCCGTGGTCATCGAGCAGATTTTCGGAGTCCCGGGCCTCGGGCGGTTCTTCGTCCAGGGCGCGCTGAACCGCGACTACACGCTGGTGATGGGCGTGGTGGTGTTCTACGGGGTGCTGATCATCGCCTTCAACCTGCTGGTGGACCTGGCCTACGCCTGGCTGGACCCCAAGGTGAAGTACTCGTGAACGCGGCAGCCGAGGCCCTTCAGGTACAGGAGGAAGTTGCCGGCCGCAGCCTGTGGGTCGACGCCTGGCGGACGCTGCAGAAGAACCGCGCCGCCATGGTTTCCGGCGTGATCATCGGCGTCATGGCGGTGCTGGTCACCGTCGGGCCCTGGTTCAGTCCCTACAGCTACGACTTCACCGACTGGAGCAACCTGTCCATCGGCCCCAGCCTGGAGACGGGGCACCTGTTCGGCACCGACACGCTCGGGCGGGACCTGTTCGTGCGTACGCTCTACGGTGGCCGCATCTCGTTGATGGTGGGATTGGCAGCGACGCTGGTGAGCCTGCTCATCGGCATCAGTTACGGCGCCATCGCCGGCTATTTCGGCGGCCGGCTGGACAACCTGATGATGCGCATCGTGGACATCCTCTACGCAATGCCCTTCATGTTCTTCGTCATTCTGCTCATGGTGTTCTTCGGGCGGAACCTCTTCCTCATCTTCGTCGCCCTGGGCGCCATCATCTGGCTGGACATGGCACGAATCGTTCGCGGCCAGACCCTGAGCCTCAAGCACCGCGAGTTCGTCGAGGCGGCCAGGGCGCAGGGCGTGGGGACGTTTGCGGTGATCCGCCGGCACATCGTGCCGAACCTGCTGGGCGTGGTGGCCGTGTACGTGACGCTGACCATCCCGCAGGTCATCCTCATGGAATCGTTCCTCAGCTTCCTTGGCCTGGGCGTCCAGGAACCCATGACGTCGTGGGGCGCGCTGGTCAAGGATGGTTCCGACGAGATGCAGAGTTCGCCCTGGCTGCTGCTCTTCCCGGCGGTGTTTCTCGCCACGACGCTGTTCTGCTTCAATTTCCTCGGCGACGGCATGCGCGACGCGCTGGACCCGAAGGATCGCTAGCCGGCGCCTGGTTCGGTTGCGCTTCCGGTCATGAGCCTGCTTGAAGTCCGCAATCTGGATGTCCGCTTCGATACCCCGGACGGGGAGGTGCATGCCGTGCGGGATTTGAGCTTCGGCCTGGACCAGGGAGAAACCCTGGGCGTGGTGGGCGAGTCGGGCTCCGGCAAGAGCCAGACGGTGCTGAGCCTGATGGGGCTGCTGGCGGATAATGGCAGCGCTACCGGCACCGCGTCCTTTGACGGGGAGGACCTGCTGGGGCTTTCCGCCGGCGAGCTGCGGCGCATTCGCGGGCGGCGGATCTCGATGATCTTCCAGGACCCGATGACGTCGTTGAATCCCTACCTGACCGTCGCGCAGCAGATGACCGAAGTGGTGCGGGAGCACGACGGAGCGACTCGCAGGGCGGCGCGGGAGCGGTGCCTGGAGATGCTGGAAGCGGTCAAGATACCGGACGCAGAATCCCGTCTGGACTGTTATCCCCACGAACTGTCGGGCGGCATGCGCCAGCGGGTCATGATCGCCGCGAGCCTGCTGCTGGATCCCCAGATCCTTGTGGCCGACGAGCCCACCACGGCGCTGGATGTCACCGTGCAGGCGCAGATTCTCGAACTCATGCGGGACCTCAACCGCCGGCTCGGCACGGCCATCGTACTCATCACCCACGATCTGGGCGTGATCGCCGGATTATGCGAGCGGGTCCTGGTGATGCACGACGGCGAATCGAAGGAGCAGGGCAACGTTCGGGACGTCTTCTACCGACCGCGCCATCCCTACACGCAGGCACTGCTGCAGGCCGTGCCGAGGCTGGATGCGGAGCGGTCGAAGCGGCTGGCGCCGGCGGCAAACGACGACTCCGCGCCGTCGGCCACTGGCGAGCTTGGCGACTCCGCGCCTGGAGTCCCCGCCTCCCCGGCCGCCGCCGCACCTGACGATCCCGCCTCCCCGGCCGCCGCCGCACCTGACGATCCCGCCTCCCCGGCCGCCGCCGCACCTGGCGACTCCGCACCTGGTGTTCCCGCGCCCCTCACCACCGCCGCACATCCGGACCCTGCGCCACCGGCCGCCACGGCAACGCCTCCGGATTCCTCGCTGTTGAGCGTGGACGACCTCAAGGTCCACTTCCCGGTGCGCACCGGCGGCTGGCTGGGGCGAACGCAGCCGCTGAGGGCGGTGGATGGGGTGGACCTGCAGTTGCGACCCGGGGAAACACTGGGGATCGTGGGTGAATCGGGCTGCGGCAAATCGACGCTTGCCCGCGCCATCCTGCGGCTCGTCCCGCCCACCGCCGGCAGCGTGTGGCTGCTCGGGCAGAGCGTGGGCGACCTGGACAAACGCGCACTCAGGGAAATGCGCCGGGATGCCCAGGTGATATTCCAGGATCCCCTGGCTTCGCTGAATCCGCGCATGACGGTGGGCAACATCGTCAGCGAACCGCTGTGGACGCACTTTCCGAAACTCGGGGCCGAGGAGGTGCGGTCGCAGGTCGCCGACGTCCTCAGGCGAGTGGGGCTCAGCGGCCGCGAGCTGAATCGCTATCCCCACGAATTCTCCGGCGGTCAATGCCAGCGCATCGGCATTGCCAGGGCGCTGGTGCTGAAACCGAAGGTCATCATCTGCGATGAACCGGTGAGCGCCCTGGACGTGTCCATCCAGGCGCAGATCATCAACCTGCTCATGGATCTGCAGGCGGATTTCGATCTGGCGCTGATCTTCATCGCCCACGATCTGGCGGTAGTGCGTCACATCAGCCACCGGATCATGGTCATGTATCTGGGGCAGATCATGGAGGTTGCGTCGCGGCAGGCGCTGTACGAAACGCCCCGTCATCCCTATACGCGGGCGCTCATCAGCGCGGTGCCGATACCCGACCCGGACAAGGAACGGGCGCGGGACCGGGAGCTGCTGCCGGGGGACCTGCCGTCGCCCATCGACCCGCCCTCCGGTTGCCGCTTCCGCACCCGGTGCCGGTTTGCCGAGGAACGCTGCCGGACGGAAGCCCCCGAGCTGCGACCGTTGGAAGGCAGCCTGGTTGCCTGCCATCGGGCGGGCGAGTCGGCGCTGGGCTGAGCCGCGCGGTCCGGCAGCCTCATCGTTGCGGAAATGCTGCGCTAATGCGGAAACGCCCCACCGAGCGCCTGCACAAGCGCCCTACCGAGCGTCGCGCCGAGCACCGCACCGAGCGCTCCACTCTGCGGCTGACCAGGTGCCTCACCGAACGCCTGGCCGAGGTCGGTCTGACATTGGACCCGGCCGCTGCGGAAGCCCTGGCCAGGTATCTAGGGGAAATCCGCAGGTGGAACCGGGTTCACAATCTCACCGCGATCACCGACCCGGAGGCGATGATCCGCCGCCACGTAATCGAGAGCCTGGCGCTCGGCCCCCTGCTGGCGGGCAAACGGGTCGCCGATGTGGGCAGCGGCGCGGGCGTCCCCGGCATTCCACTGGCCATCGCCGAGCCGGACCGGCGTTTCACGCTCATCGAAAGCCGCGGCAAGCGGGCCGCGTTCCTGCGGCATGTACAAGGCGTGCTGGGATTGGTTAACGTTGACGTGCAGCATCGCCGGGTGGAGTCCATGAACGACGCCGGAACCTTCGATACCATACTCGCCAGGGCATTGGCGCCGCCTGCGCAACTGCTGCGTCTCACGGAGCATCTGTTCGCGCCCGACACGGTCATGCTGGTGCCCACCGGCGAGCAGGCCGACGGCGAAGCCGAGGGTCTGGACGACCGGTTTGAAGTACGCAGGGCGGACGGGGCAACGGCGGACCTCATCGACGGCTCGCTGTTGATCATCACCAGGAAACGGGGCTGACGAATCCGTGGCACAGATCATCGCCATAGCCAACCAGAAAGGCGGAGTGGGCAAGACCACCACCTGCGTCAATCTCGCCGCGTCCCTGGCCGCCACGCGCCGGCGCGTGCTGGTGGTGGACATGGATCCCCAGGGCAACGCCACGGTGGGCTGCGGCGTGGACCGGGAGGAGATGGAAGTCACCGTCTGCGACCTGCTCCTCGGGGAGGGCGATGCAGCAGCGGCGATCCGGCCCGCGGGCGTGGGCGGCTTCGGCGTGCTGCCCGCGAATCGGGATCTCACCGTGGCGGAAGTCCGGCTGCTGAGCCATCCCGGGCGCGAGCGCCGGCTCAAGCAGATCCTCGCGCCGCTTGTGAAGGACTATGACTATGTGCTGGTGGATTGCCCGCCGGCGATCAACATGCTCACCCTCAACGCCCTGGCGGCGGCCACCGGTGTGCTCATACCCATCCAGTGCGAGTACCTGGCACTGGAGGGCCTGCGGGCGCTGCTGGAAACCGTGGAGGAAATCCGCCGCAGCGTCAATCCGGCGCTGCGGATTCACGGCATCCTGCGCACCATGTTCGACGGCAGGACCAATCTCACCAGGGAAGTTTCCAGCCAGCTTCTCGAACACTTCGGTGAAAGCGTGTTCCACACGGTCATTCCGCGCAACGTACGCCTGGCCGAAGCGCCCAGTTTCGGCAAGCCCGCGCTCTACCACGACAAGTCTTCCGCCGGGGCGCTGGCGTACCTGGCCCTGGCCGGCGAAATCAACCGCCGCGAGGCGGTGCCGGCAACGCTTTGACGGTCGGGTGCGGTGCGACGAAGGACGCCAATCACAGCCTGAACCAGTAGCGACATGAGCGTGAACGGATACGTTGACTTAAGGGAGGTGGCGGGCCGCCGGGGGATGCTTGCGATACAATGAATTGCGCCCGCTCCCGCCCAAGAAAGGAATCCATGGACACCGTGCTCACCGTTCCCGCCCCTTGCTGCAAACCGGGTCTCCGGCCCTCGCAATTCTCACGTCCGAATCCGGTGAGCGATGCGGCCTAAGCGACGAAGTCTCGGCCGCGGGCTGGAGGCGCTGCTGGGCTCGGATCCCATTGCGCCGCAGCCGGCCCCACAGGATGGTCTCCGCGAGCTGCCCGTCGACCTCCTCGAACGGGGCCGCTACCAGCCGCGAGTGGATATGCGTCAGGAGTCGCTGCAGGAACTGGCCGACTCCATACGCGCCCAGGGCCTGGTGCAGCCGATCATCGTACGTCCCTTGGACACTGCGGAGGGTGGCGCCGAGACCCGCTACGAGATCGTGGCCGGGGAGCGGCGCTGGCGCGCTGCCCAACTGGCCGGGCTGGACGCGATTCCCGCCCTGGTCAGGGACATGTCCAATCGGGAGGCGGTGGCGGTCGGGCTGATCGAGAACATGCAGCGGGAAGATCTGAACCCGCTGGAGGAGGCTGGCGCGCTGCGGCGTCTGGTGAACGAATTCGAGATGACCCATGCGGAGGCGGCAGGCGCCGTGGGCCGCTCACGGGCGACCGTGACCAACCTGATGCGGTTGCTGGAGTTGCCCGACGAGGTCAAGGAAATGGTTGAGGCCAGGTCGTTGAACATGGGGCACGCGAGGGCGCTGTTGGCGCTGGAAGACCCCGAGGCGCTGGTGGATCTGGCGCGCCGCGCCGTCAGGCACGGCTGGAGCGTGCGGGAGACCGAACGCGCCGTGAACCGGCTGGCGCGGCCCGCTGTGAAACCGCCGGCTCCGCCCACGGACCCAGACGTGCAGCGGCTCGAAACCCAGTTGAGCGACCGTCTGGGCGCTTCCGTCCGGATCGACCACCGGACAAAGGGTGGGCGGGTCATCATCCGGTACCACGGCATGGATGAACTTGAGGGGATCATCGAGCAGCTTCGGCCCCGGTCGGGAGGGAATCCAGGCTTGCAGTAGGGCCGCGCAATCCATCGGTTCGAATCCGCCGAACGAAGCCGGGCAAGAGCGCCGTTTTTGCCTTGATCGGCAGCCCACAAATCTATAGGATACCGCGGCGTTCGAGCAGTTGAATTTCCTCATCCAAGCGACGCCGCCGGTGTGGCTTTTTCCTTGACCAGAGTAGCTGTAAATTACGGGCAAACGGTCCGCTTGTGAGCGATTTGGATGAGCGGTTCCGCCAGGCACGCAGGACCGCATTCGGGATTGTCGGGGCACAGGCCTGCGTCACGCTGTTGAGCTCAGGGGGCGGGCTGTTGCTGGCGGGTACCGCGGGGGCCGTCTCCGCGTTGCTGGGCGGCGGCATCGGCACGCTGGCCAGTCTGGTACAGGTCGCCGGCACATTCCGGACAGGGGCGAGCAGGGAACCGGCGAAGATCCTGGGCCGGCTGTATGGGGGCGAGGCGTTCAAGCTGCTCATCACGGCGGGGCTGTTCGCATTGGTGTTGACGAACGTGGAAGTGGTATTCGGAGCGATGATCGGCGGTTTCGGGGCAACCCTGCTGGTGTTCTGGGCCGCGCTGGTCGCAGGTCCGGGTGACGCGCTGGCCGGCGGGCCTCAGCGCCCGGCCGGGAAGTAAGCATGGAAGACACCCACGAAGGCCCGGCAAACGCCACCGAGTACATCGTCCACCACCTCACCAACCTCCACCTGGGCGAGGGATTCTGGAACCTGCACCTGGACAGCATCTTCTACGCGGTGACGCTGGGCATCCTCTTCGCCGGAAGCTTCTGGTTTGCGGCGCGCAGGGCCACCCCGGGCGTGCCGGGTCGCTGGCAGAACTTCGTCGAACTGATGGTCGAGTTCGTCGACACCCAGGTCAGGGACAGCTTCCACGGCTCCAGCAAGCTGATCGCGCCGCTGGCGCTGACGATCTTCTGCTGGATCTTCCTGATGAATTTCATGGACCTGGTGCCGGTGGACCTGCTGCCCGAAATCGGCGTGGCGATGGGCATCGAATACATGAAGGTCGTGCCGACCACCGACCTGAACATCACCTTCGGCATGTCGATCTCGGTCTTCCTGCTGATGATCTTCTACAGCATCAAGATCAAGGGCGTCGGCGGATTCGCCAAGGAACTGTTCTTCCACCCGTTCGGCAAGTGGATGCTGCCGTTCAACTTCCTGCTGAAGCTGGTGGAGGAAATCGCCAAGCCGGTATCGCTGGCGCTGCGGCTGTTCGGCAACCTCTACGCCGGCGAGCTGATTTTCATTCTGATCGCCCTGTTCACGCTTTCCGCCGGCGGGCATACGCTGACCGAAACGCTGTCGAACGTGGCATCGCCCGACACGATTGCCTACCTGATCATCCAGGTCATCCTGGGGCTGATATGGGCGCTGTTCCATATCCTGATCATCACGCTGCAGGCATTCATTTTCATGATGTTGACTATCGTCTATTTGAGTATGGCCCACGAAGAACACTAGTTCGAAGGCTTGGCAGCCTTTGTGGCTTTAGGAGGAGTTATGGAACTTGCAAACCTGATCGCCAATGTACAGGGAATGACGGCCCTGGCGGTGGCGCTGCTGATCGGTATGGGCGCGGCGGGCACCGCCATCGGATTCGGCCTGCTCGGCGGCCGATTCCTGGAAGGCGCGGCCAGGCAGCCGGAACTGGTGCCGATGCTGCAGATCAAGATGTTCATCGTCGCCGGCCTGCTGGACGCGGTCACCATGATCGGCGTTGGTGTGGCGCTGTTCTTCACGTTCGCGAACCCGTTCCTGGCCACCGCACTGGATACGGTCCAGGCTGGGCTGGGCGGCTGACCTGAACTGAACGACTTCGTTCCTGGAGGCAACCCGTGAGCATCAACGTCACGCTATTCGTACAGATGCTGGTCTTCGCCCTTCTGGTGTGGTTCACCATGACCTACATATGGCCGGTTATCCGCCAGGCCATGGATGAACGCGAACAGCAGATCGCCGACGGTCTTGCCGCTGCGGACAAGGGCCGCAGCGACCTGGAGTCGGCGGAGGCAGAAGCCCGGACCATCATCGCGGCGGCCCGCGATCAGGCCCGCGACATTCTCAACAAGGCGTCGTCCCGCGCGACGGGCATCGTTGACGAGGCCCGTTCCCAGGGTGAGGACGAAAAGCGCAAGCGGCTGGAAAGCGCACAGCAGGAGATCGACGTGGAAGTCAATCGGGCTCGCGACGAACTCCGGCACCAGGTGGCGACCATTGCCGTGGCCGGCGCGGAGAAGGTTCTGGCCCGGGAAATCGACGCCGAAGCCCACCGCGAACTGCTGGACCGCCTGGCGGCGGAACTGTAGCGGGCGGAGCAGGACGGATGAATTTCCATGGCTGAAACCGGCGCACTGGCGCGGCCTTACGCGCGCGCAATCTTCGAACTGGCCCGGGAAGACGGCAGCCTGCCGGACTGGTCGGATGCCCTTGGGGCTGTCGGCGAAGTGGTAACCAACCCGGACGCGAGGGCGTTTCTGGCCAGGCGCGAGCACGATGACGAGGCGCGGGTTTCGTTCCTGTTGTCGGTTTGCGGTGCCGCCGGAGACGGGCAGATGCTCGCCACCGGGCGGGGCCGCAACCTGCTGCGGTTGCTTGCCGAGAATCGCCGGCTCGAGGTGCTGCCGGAAATCTCCGCCCAGTTCGACGCGCTCAAGGCCCGGGCGGAGAACACGGTCAAGGTCCGGTTGGTTACGGCCGCCGGTGTGGAGGAGAGCGTCGTCAGCCGAATCGGCGCGGCCCTGGAACGCAAGCTGGGCCGGGCCGTGGAAGTGGAATTGCAGCAGGACCCCGAATTGCTTGGCGGCGCGGTCATCCAGGCCGAGGGCCAGGTGATCGATGGGTCCGTGAAGAGCCGGCTGAGCGAACTCGCCGGCGCGTTGACCGCCTGACGTATTGCAGGCAAGAGGAAATTACATGGCACTGAAAGCGTCGGAAATCAGCGAACTCATCCGGCAGCGCATCGAGAACTTCGATGCGAAGGCCGAAGCGCGCGATGTCGGCACCGTGGTCGTGCTCACCGACGGCATTGTCCGCATCCACGGGCTTGCCGACGTTCAGTACGGCGAGATGATCGAGTTTCCCGGAGGCAGCTTCGGTCTCGCGCTGAACCTGGAGCAGGATTCCGTCGGCGCGGTGATCCTGGGCGAGTACAAGCACATTCGCGAAGGCGACACGGTTCGCACCACGGGCCGGATCCTGGAAGTGCCGGTGGGCGAGGCGTTGCTCGGGCGGGTGGTGGATTCGCTGGGCAGCCCCATCGACGGCAAGGGCCCCATCGACACGTCGGAATCGTCCGCCATCGAGAAGGTTGCCCCGGGCGTGATCGACCGCCAGTCGGTATCCAGCCCCGTTCAGACCGGGCTGAAGTCCATCGACTCCATGGTGCCCATTGGCCGCGGCCAGCGCGAACTCATCATCGGCGACCGCCAGACGGGCAAGAGCGCGGTGGCCATCGACACCATCATCAACCAGCGCGGCGGCGACATCGTGTGCATCTACGTGGCCATCGGCCAGAAGAATTCAACGGTCGCCAACGTCGTGGGCCGCCTGGAGCAGGAAGGCGCCATGGAACACACCATCGTGGTGTCGGCATCCGCTTCCGAGTCGGCGGCGATGCAGTACATCGCGCCCTATTCCGGCTGCGCCATGGGCGAGTACTTCCGCGACCGGGGCCGGGACGCGCTGATCATCTACGACGACCTGACCAAGCAGGCGTGGGCGTACCGCCAGGTGTCGCTGCTGCTGCGCCGCCCGCCGGGCCGGGAAGCGTACCCGGGCGACGTGTTCTACCTGCATTCGCGTCTCCTGGAGCGCGCAGCGCGGGTCAACGCGGGCTACGTGGAGGAATTCACCGGCGGCGAGGTCATGGGCAGGACGGGCTCGCTGACCGCCCTGCCGATCATCGAGACCCAGGCGGGCGACGTCTCCGCCTTCGTGCCCACCAACGTGATCTCGATCACCGACGGGCAGATCTTCCTGGAGACGGACCTGTTCAACGCGGGTATCCGGCCGGCCATCAATGCGGGCCTTTCGGTATCGCGGGTGGGCGGTGCGGCCCAGACCGATATCATCAAGAAACTGGGCGGCGGCATCCGCCTGTCGCTGGCGCAGTACCGGGAACTGGCCGCCTTCGCGCAGTTCGCCTCGGACCTGGACGAGGCCACCCGGCGGCAGCTGGAACGCGGCCAGCGGGTCACCGAACTGATGAAGCAGCCGCAGTATTCGCCCATGTCGGTGGCCGAGATGGCCATTTCCCTGTACGCGGTGAACGAGGGCTACCTGGACGACATCGAGGTGGAAGACGCGGTGCCCTTCGAAACGGCGCTGCACGCTCATGCGCACGCCAACGCGGCGGAGCTGATGCAGCAGATCGATGCCACCGGGGCGTACGACGAAGACATCCAGGACGGCCTGAAGGCGCTGCTCGAAGAGTTCAAGGCGTCGGGCGCGTACTAGTGCTGGTTCAACCCGACAAGTTCGTACCAGTGACTGCGGGCCCGTCCCCGGCAGGGCGCGTCGCGGCGCACAGGCACGAGGAAGGCTGAATGGCGGTCGGCAAGGAAATCCGGACCAAGATCAACAGCGTGAAGAACACGCAGAAGATCACGCGGGCCATGGAAATGGTCGCGGCCTCCAAGCTGCGCAAGACCCAGGACCGGATGAACGCCGCCAAACCCTATGCGGAAAGCATCCGCCGGGTGATCGGCCATCTTTCCCAGGCCGGCCCCGATTTCCACAATCCCTATCTGGAGACGCGGGAGATCAAGCGGGTCGGATACCTGGTGGTCACCACCGACCGCGGCCTGTGCGGTTCGCTCAACGTGAACCTGTTCCGCGCGCTGCTCAACGACATCGGCCGCTGGAACGAACAGGGCGTCGAAGTCGACCTTTGCATCCTGGGCGCCAAGGGGCTGGCGTACTTTCGCCGGTTGAAGACCAACATCGTTTCCGCGGCGACGCACCTGGGCGACGTGCCCAAGGTGGCGGACCTGGTCGGCCCCATCGCCACCATGACGGGCGCCTACAGGGAAGGGAAGATCGACCGGTTGTTCCTGGCCTACAACGATTTCATCAATACCATGACCCAGAGGCCGACCATCGACACGCTGGTGCCGGTTGAGCCCGTGGACGCGGAAGAGCTTCAGGACCACTGGGATTACATCTACGAGCCGGATGCCGCGGAACTCCTGAACAACGTCCTGGAGCGGTACCTGGAGGCACAGGTGTATCGCGGCGCGGTGGAGAACGTCGCCTGCGAGATGGCATCCAAGATGGTGGCCATGAAGGCGGCGACCGACAATGCCGGCAAGTTCATCGATCAACTGCAACTGGCCTACAACAAGGCGCGCCAGGCAGCGATCACACAGGAGATATCGGAAATCGTCGGCGGCGCGGCAGCCGTCTAGGGATTCCGGAAACAGAGGAAGGTTGAGCATTCCATGAGCACGGGTACGATTGTTCAGGTCATCGGCGCGGTCGTTGACGTCGAGTTTCCCAGGGACACCATCCCCAGCGTCTACGATGCGCTGAAGTTGCAGGACCGCGATCTCACGCTGGAGGTCCAGCAGCAGTTGGGCGACGGTGTGGTGCGGGCCATCGCCATGGGTTCCAGCGAGGGGCTCAAGCGCGGGCTGGCGGTGGACAACACCGCTCAGCCCATCACCGTCCCGGTGGGCGAGAAGACCCTGGGCCGCATCATGGACGTGCTGGGGAACCCCATCGACAAGGCGGGAGAGATCGGCGAGGACGAGCGCCTTCCCATTCACCGGGATCCGCCGAGTTTCGAGGAACAGTCCACGACCACGGAACTGCTCGAGACGGGCGTGAAGGTCATCGACCTGATCATGCCCATCGCCAAGGGCGGCAAGATCGGGCTGTTCGGCGGCGCCGGTGTGGGCAAGACGGTCACCCTGATGGAGCTGATCAACAACATCGCCAAGGAGCACGGCGGCTATTCCGTCTTCGCCGGGGTGGGCGAGCGGACCCGCGAGGGCAACGACTTCTACTACGAGATGAAGGACTCCGAGGTGCTCGACAAAGTCTCGCTGGTGTACGGGCAGATGAACGAGCCGCCCGGCAACCGCCTGCGGGTGGGGCTCACCGGCCTGACCATCGCCGAGTACTTCCGTGACGAAGGGCGCGACGTGCTCATGTTCATCGACAACATCTACCGCTACACCCTGGCGGGAACCGAAGTCTCGGCGCTGCTGGGGCGAATGCCTTCCGCGGTTGGCTACCAGCCCACCCTGGCCCAGGAGATGGGCGTGCTCCAGGAGCGCATCACGTCCACGAGCACCGGTTCGATCACGTCGTTCCAGGCGGTCTACGTGCCGGCTGACGACCTCACCGATCCGTCCCCGGCCACCACCTTCGCGCACCTGGACGCCACCCTGGTGCTGTCCCGGCAGATCGCCGAACTGGGCATCTATCCGGCGGTGGACCCGCTGGATTCCACCAGCCGCCTGCTGGACCCCAACATCATTGGCGAGGAGCACTACCAGACGGCGCGTTCGGTCCAGGCGGTGCTGCAGCGCTACAAGGAATTGCAGGACATCATCGCCATTCTGGGCATGGACGAACTCTCCGAGGACGACAAGCTCACCGTGCAGCGCGCGCGCAAGATCCAGCGTTTCCTCTCGCAGCCGTTCACCGTGGCGGAAACCTTTACCGGCTCGCCCGGCAAGTATGTGTCGCTGAAGGACACCGTGAGCGGCTTCAAGGCGATCGTCTCGGGCGAGTACGATCACCTGCCGGAGCAGGCGTTCTACATGATCGGCACCATCGACGAGGCGGAAGAGCGGGCCAGGCGCCTGCAATAGCGTCCGGTTGCTTCCGTCATGGCCACCATCCAGGTCGACATCGTCAGCGCCGAAGGAGAGATCTACTCCGGGGAGGCGGAGATGGTGTTTGCGCCCGGCGTGCTCGGCGAGATCGGGATTGCGCCGCGCCACGCACCCCTGCTGACGCACTTGAGGCCCGGCGAGGTCCGGGTGCAGCCGCCGGAAGGCGAAGAGCAGTTCTTCTTCGTGACCGGAGGCGTGCTAGAAGTGCAACCGCGCCTGGTGACGGTCCTGGCGGACAGCGCCGCGCGGGCGGAGGACCTGGACGAAGCCGCGGCACTGGCGGCGCGGGAGCGGGCCCGCGAGGCACTGGAAGGCGGCAGCGGCGAAATCGACCTTGCGCAGGCGCAGCGGGAACTCGTCGAGGCCGAGGCCCGTTACCGGGCGGCGGAGAAGCTCAGGGGAAGGCGCTGAGGCGAGAGATCGGGGCGCCAGCCGGGGTGATCGCACGTGTTCGCACATGGAACGCGCAGCCGCACCACCCCGGTGCCATTTGAATTCCTGGTTCGCGTGAGTTGACTGGACGCGCCGCCTTCACTACTCTCCTTACTGATTTCGAATATTTGTAAGGAGAGTGTCGTGATCGTGAAGATAACCTCAAAGCGGCAGGTCACGTTTCCGGCCCGCGTGCTCGACGCACTGGGCGTCGGTCCCGGTGACCGACTTGAACTGGAAGAAGGCGATGATGGTTTCATCCTTCGGCCAAGGCGAATAGACCCTTCCCATCTGGGTACCTTGCACGACAAGATCCAGCGAGGCCTTGGCACATTCGATCTGGCGGCCTTTCGGGAGCAGGCACGTGACCCGACGCTTCGGGATTGACACCTCCGTTCTGGTCAGGCTGCTTACAAGGGACCCGCAAGTCGAATACGAGCGGTGCGTTACGAGGCTGACGGCACTGGTTGAGGAGCAGGACTGCGAGATATTCGCTTCCAATCAGGTTGTTGGGGAAGCCTATATCGCAGTGCAACATCATTATGGCGTTTCCAGGGAGGATGCCAGGTCCGCCTTGTTGAGGCTCCTGGGGAGCAGCGGGCTCGTGCGCCCGTTGAACGGCAGAACGGTCATTCAAGCACTCATGGCAACCGGCAGGCCGGGCCTGTTCGACCGGCTGATCGCGAACGACTACGATCGTTCGGATCTGGTTGTTTTCACGCTGGATCGAAAAATGGCCAAGCTACCGAATGCACGAAAGCTGTAGTATCGCTGCGTGAATGGGTCGGGGAATCGGTAAACGTTCCATGGCAAGAGGCAATGACGGCAACTTGATGCAGCATGGCGTGGAAAGTGCTTCCCCGGGGCGAGATTCGTCCATACCCGTGACCGTAGTCGTCCTTGCCGCCGGCCAGGGGCAGCGCATGAACTCCTCGCGGCCAAAAGTCCTGCAACCCCTCGCCGGACGGCCGATGCTGGCTCACGTTCTGGACGCGGCGGAGGCGCTGAATCCGGATGCGCTCAACGTCGTTCATGGGCACAGCGGCGAGGCGGTGCGGGCCGCCTTCGCAGACCGCGACCTGGCCTGGACGCACCAGGCCGAACAACTGGGTACCGGACATGCGCTGGCGCAAGCGCTGCCGAGTCTGGAAGATGAGAATCGGGTTCTTGTTCTCTGCGGCGACATGCCGCTGGTTTCGGCCGCCAGCCTGGAACAGCTGATCGAACAAACCGATAGCCGGGGAGTGGGCCTGTTGACCGCTTCAGTCGATGATCCATCCGGCTACGGCCGCGTTTTGCGCGACGATACGGGGTCCGTCGTGGCGGTGGTCGAGGACGCGGATGCCACGCCGGAAGAGCTCGCCGTCAAGGAAATCAACACGGGCGTCATGGTGCTGCGCTCCGAGGCGGCCCGGCGCTGGCTGGACCGCCTGGACCGCACCAACACCCAGGGTGAGCTTTACCTCACCGACGTGATCGCCATGGCGGTGGCCGATGGTGTGCCGGTATGCGGCGTGCCTGTGGCCGACCCGGCAGAGGCGATTGGCATCAACGACCGTCGGCAACTGGCTCTGGCCGAGCGCGCCATCCAGCAGCGCTATTCCCGGGAGTTGCTGGACCGGGGTGTCACGCTCGCCGACCCATCCCGCTTCGACCTTCGCGGCCGGTTGGCCGTGGGCCGGGACGTGTTCATCGATGTGGGCGCGGTTTTCAGCGGCGATGTGACGCTGGGGGACCGGGTCCGCATCGGCCCCAACGCCGTCATCTCGAACAGCCGGCTCGGTGACGACTGCACGGTGCACGCTCACTGCGTCATCGATGGCGTGATCGCCGGCAGTCGCTGCGAGATCGGCCCGTTTTCGCGGCTGCGGCCGGGCACCGAGTTCGACGAGCAGGTCAAGGTGGGCAATTTCGTCGAGGTCAAGGCCGGGCGGCTGAAGACCGGAGTCAAGGTAAACCACCTGAGTTATGTCGGCGATACGCGCATCGGCCGCGACTCCAACGTGGGTGCGGGCACCGTTACCTGCAACTACGACGGCGCCAACAAGCACCGCACCGAGATCGGCGAGCGGGTGTTCGTGGGTTCCGGCTCCATGCTGGTGGCGCCGCTGCAGGTGGGCGAAGGTGCGACCATCGCGGCGGGTTCGACGATTACCAGGGACGTGCCTCCCGGAACCCTGGCCGTGGCGCGGAAACGCCAGAGTACGGTCAAGGGCTGGAAGCGGCCGACCAAGAGAGAATCGTAGCCCGGCATGTGCGGTATCGTCGGCATGGTCGCGGGCCGGGACGTCACTCCGGTCCTGATGGAAGGGTTGCGGCGCCTGGAATACCGGGGATACGACTCCGCGGGCCTGGCCGTGGTCAATGGCGGCAGCCTGCAGCGGCTGAGGCGGCTGGGAAAGGTTCAGGCGTTGCAGGATGCGCTGGACGAGGCTCCCCTGAGCGGCACTTCAGGCATCGCCCATACCCGCTGGGCCACCCACGGCAGGCCCAGCGAGATCAACGCCCATCCCCATACCTCGGGCGGGATCGCCGTGGTACACAACGGCATCATCGAGAATCACGACGTGTTGCGCGGGCAACTGGAGGCGGACGGGTACCGGTTCGATTCCGAAACCGATACCGAGGTCATCGTTCATCGCATTCACTACCATCTGCAACGGATCGGCGACCTGCGCCTTGCTGTAAGCCGCACGATCGGGGAGCTGGAGGGCGGATACGCCTCGATGGTGGTGCTCAGCGACGCGCAACCGGACGCACTGATCGCGGCGCGCATCGGCACCCCGGTGGTGGTGGGGCTGGGCGGCGACGGCAACCTGGTGGCATCGGATCTGGCTGCATTGCTGCCGGAGACTTCACGGCTTCAATTCCTCGAGGAAGGGGATGTCGCCGTGGTCGGTCGCGATGCGGTGCGGATCTTCGGGGCAGGCGGGCGGGAAGTGCAGCGCCCGGTCCGCGAGAGCGAGCAGACGTCCGATTCGGTGGATCTGGGGCGCCACAGTCACTACATGGAGAAGGAAATCCATGAGCAGCCGGCGGCGCTGACCCGAGCGCTGGAAAACCGGATCGAAGACGGCGCGATCGCCGATGCCGCATTTGGCCCCGAGGCCCGAACCTTGCTGGCGCAAACCGCGGGCGTGCACATTGTCGCCTGCGGCACCAGCTACCATGCAGGCCTGGTCGCGCGGTATCAGCTTGAGGAAGTTGCCCGGCTGCCGTGTGCCGTGGACCTGGCCAGCGAGTACCGTTACCGCTCGCCGGTGGTCCCGGCGAATACGCTGTTCGTGGCCATATCCCAGTCGGGCGAGACCGTCGACACGCTGGCGGCGTTGCGGGCCGCGAAGAAGCTGGGCTACCTGGCCACCCTGGCAATCTGCAATGTCGCCGAGAGTTCCCTGACCCGCGAAGCTGACCTGGTGTTCCTGACCCGCGCGGGCATCGAAATCGGCGTCGCCTCCACCAAGGCATTCACCACCCAGTTGGCGGCGCTGCTGATGCTCACCATCGTGCTTGCGCGCCGGCGCGGCATCGATGCCGACACTGAGCGCCTGATCGTCAATCACCTGGCCGAGATGCCCGGACTGGTGGAGCAGAGCCTGTTGCTGGACGGCGCCATTGCCGAACTGGCCCACGAGTTCGCGGACAGGCACCATGCCCTGTTCCTGGGCCGGGGCGCGCTCAACCCGGTGGCCATGGAGGGGGCGCTGAAACTCAAGGAGATCTCCTACATCCACGCCGAGGCTTACGCGGCGGGCGAACTCAAGCACGGCCCGCTGGCGCTGGTGGACGACGACATGCCCGTGGTGGCCGTGGCGCCCAACAACGAGTTGCTGGCAAAGCTCAGGTCGAACCTGCAGGAGGTCAGGGCCCGGGGCGGACGGCTGTTCGTATTCGCCGACCCGGCAGTTGAATTCGGCAACGACGACGGCGTTCGCATCCTGCGCATGCCGGCCCACGTGCAGCCCATTCAGGAGCCCCTGCTGTATACGGTGCCCCTGCAGTTACTGGCGTATCACGTGGCGGTGCTGAGGGGTACCGATCTGGATCAGCCCCGCAACCTCGCCAAGACGGTCACGGTGGAGTAGCCGGGAAAATTGCCGACGGCTGCCGGCGCGGCCTATTCGTTCGCGGGCCTGCCGCAGTGTTCACGGCAGCGAGAACTCCGCCACCACGGGCGTGTGATCGGATGGCCTCCGCAGCCTGCGCGGCGCCACGTCGATGGAGCATCCGGTGCAGACGGCGCTCAATCCGGTCGATGCCAGGATCAGGTCGATTCGCAGGCCGCGGTTCCTGCGAAAGGCACCCTGACGGTAATCCCACCAACTGAAACTCTTTTCCTCCTGCTCGAACAGCCTGAAGGTGTCCGCGAGACCCGCATCGAGAATGCCGCCCAGCGCGGCTCGTTCCGGCGGGCTGCACAGTATCTTGCCTTCCCACTCAACCGGATCGTGGACGTCGCGGTCTTCGGGGGCGATATTGAAATCTCCGACGGCGACGACGTGCTTGTGCTGCTTCAGATCCTGCCGCAGGTGCGCGTCCAGCGCTTCCAGCCAGGCGAGCTTGTAGTCGTATTTTTCCGAGCCCACGCTCTGCCCGTTGGGGACGTACAGGTTGAACACGCGCACGTCGCCGTAGGTGGCGCACAGTACCCGCCGCGCGGGATCGTCGAAGCCGTTGAGGTCGACCACGACATCCACCGGCGGCGCCCGGGAAATCACCGCGACGCCGTTGTAGGTGGGCTGTCCGCTGTAGGCGACGTGGTAGCCCAGGTCCTCGAAGGCGCCCGCGGGAAACAGGTCGTCTGTTACCTTGGTTTCCTGCAACCCGAGCACGTCGGGTTCGGCCTCCTTCAGCCAGTCGGTGACGTGTTCCAGCCGCACCCGCAGGCTGTTGACGTTCCAGGTTGCGATCTTCACGGCGCCCTGTGCTCTCTGTATTCGATGCCCTCCCGACCACCGACGGCGCGTTCGACGCGTCTCTGAGCAATCGACGCAAGGACCGGAAGATTCCGTGTTTCCATCAGCGGATTGCCCAAACGTCTGCTCCAGCCAGTCTTTCGCCAGCCGTGACACTATCATTTTTCCTGTTAAGCTGCGCCCCGTTTTCGTGCAGGCAGGGACTCAATGGGGACTAGCTACGATTTCGTCGTCCTGGGAGGCGGCAGCGGCGGGCTGGCCGCGGCGCAGCGCGCGGCGGAGTACGGTGCACGCGTCGTTGTTGTCGAGCCCGCGCGTTTGGGCGGCACCTGCGTCAACGTCGGTTGCGTGCCCAAGAAGGTGATGTGGAATGCGGCGCAACTGGCGCACGCCCTGGAGGATGCCGCCGGCTACGGCTTCAGCGTGACCCTCCACGGCCATGACTGGGGGGTATTGAAGAGCCGCCGCGACGCCTATGTAAAGAGGCTCAACGGCATCTATCAGCGCAACCTGGAGCGCAAGTCCATCGAGTGGATTCAGGCCTCCGGGCGATTTGCCGGTCCCAACCGGATCGCTACGGACCAGGGTGACGACATCCGCGGCGACCATGTGCTCATCGCCACCGGCGGCTATCCGATCGTTCCGGCGCTACCCGGGGCGGACCAGGGCATTACCTCGGACGGCTTCTTCGAGCTCGAGGCCTTGCCGCGCCGCACGATCGTGATCGGCAGCGGCTACATCGCGGTGGAGCTTGCGGGCGTGCTGCGCGCGCTGGGCAGCGAGGTGGTGCAGTTGGTGAGGTACGGCGGCGTGCTGCGCTCGTTTGACGAGATGCTCGGGCAGCAACTCGTGGAACACATGGGCGCGGCCGGGATCGACGTGGTCACCGGGGCGGTGCCCGAGTCGGTGCGGTCCGGGGAAGGCGGCCTGACTGTGCAGACTGCGGACGGGCGCGAATTCGAAGGGTTCGATTGCCTGTTGTGGGCGATCGGCCGGAGCCCCAACACGGCGGCGCTTGATCTCGGTGGGGCGGGGATTGCGACGGGACCCCGTGGGCACGTGGTCGTGGACGCCTACCAGAACGCCAGCGTCACCGGGGTCTACGCGGTGGGCGACGTCACCGGGAAGGCACAACTGACCCCGGTCGCCATTGCTGCCGGGCGACGCCTGGCGGACCGGTTGTTCGACCGGCAGTCGGACCGGCACCTGAGCTACGAGAACATTCCGTCGGTGATTTTCTCCCATCCTCCCGTGGGTACGGTGGGGCTTTCGGAAGCGCAGGCGCGGGAGCGGTTCGGCGACGATTCGGTGCGCGTTTACAGCTCGGAATTCGTCCCCATGTACAACGCCCTGACGGAACACAAACCCGGGACGGTGATGAAGTTGGTCACCGTGGGGGAGGATGAAAAGGTGGTAGGTTGTCACCTGATCGGAGCGGGGGCAGACGAGATGCTGCAGGGGTTCGCGGTGGCGGTCACCATGGGGGCGACCAAGGCCGATCTCGACAATACCGTGGCGATTCATCCCACCAGCGCCGAAGAACTGGTGACCATGCGCTGACACCCGGTTCGTGGGGAGAATTTGCCGTTGAATTATGCAGCATCTCCCGTCCCGGCCATCCGGCTTGGAAGTTCGCCGAATCACCCGCTGAAAGCTCGCCGAATCACCCGTTGTATCCTGCGGCCCAGTAATACGGGCGCTGGGCGGCTTTTGAAATCAAGCTGGGTGAGCGGTGGGTGCCGCAAGGCACCGAGAGCCTGAACAAGCTGGTCAAGCGCATGAAAGGAAGCGAGCACGAACAGCCATCGACGCTGGCGGTCATCACGCCCAGTGGCTACGGTTTTGCCGGAACCGGGGAAGTGGGGGTGATTCCGATCGCCGCATTGGGTCCTTGAGTGATTTGACAAAGTCGCGCTTGCGGAGAATTCTGTTTGGAATTTCTATAGTCCCGTGCCCGCATCGCGAAGTGGGACGAGCGGCGTCCAATCCGAGAAGGCGACTGCCTGCCCGAGTCTGTTGCCGTCCTCGTCCACGACGTTCCAGACCGTGGCGTGCTGCACAAGGAACCGTTGACCCGTCCGCGAGATACGCACTCCCTGGTAGTCATCGACGAATCCCCGGGATGTCACCCGTCGCAGCATTCGCTCGCGTTCCTCGCGCAATCCCGGCTCGGCTGTCAGCCGCGAAGGTGTCGCGGTAAACTCCTCCCAGGTCGTCTCCCACAGATCAAGGGCCTGCCGGTTGCCATAGTTGAGGATGGGATCAGCGGAGTCCAGGTGCGACGCTACCACGAAGGGAGCCAGGAACAGCCTCTCGCTCTGGGCCTCGATGTCTCCGCTGCGATCGATCAGCTCCTGGTTCAGCCAATAGGCATGGCTGTCCAGCAGCCTCCGGATCCAGGCAACATTGACGGGAGGCGCAATCATCAGGTCGTTCAAATTCATGCGCGGCGCCAAGCGGCCATTTGCGAACCTGTGCCTCGCCCGTTTTCTTCACTCAATTCGACGCCACAACCCCAGCACGTAAAAGCCCCCTCCAACGACGAACAGAAGGGCCAGCGCGAGCAGCGTCCACACGATGGTGGCCTCGAACCACAGGAACAAGCAAGCAGCCCAGGGCAACATTATTCCGGCCGCGACTGCCGGCTCTAGCCATTTCCTCCGTTCTCCGAATTCTCCCGATGCCACCATCGGACCCTGTTCACGATTACCACGATGTTGCTGTATCTTCGCCTGCCGACGCTGTTCAGTCAGCTGGCGCTGAAGTTCCTCGATCAGAATCTCCGCGTGCCGTCGCGAGTGAATTTCGCCCGTCATGATGCCGCCGGTTTTTCTCAACAGATAAGATACGTGGGAAAGTTGCCCCACCGCCGGAGGCTCGACTCTCGATATCAGTTCGGAGTATTCCAACTCGGCAGCCTCAAGCGACTCCGGCAACCCGGTGGGCGGGTCGCCAAGCTCCTCGCGCATGAACCGGATTCCGTCCAGCAGCAACTCCAGCTCGCCGGGCGTTTCTTCGTCCCTGACCACAAAACGCCTGAATCGATCCTTGTCCGACATCGGTTCTGTATTCCTGATCGTGCCCCGGACCCTATTCTACGTTTCGCGGAACTTTCTGCCCGGCAGCATTGGCTCGATGGTGGAAAACGCATGTGCGACCAGCGCTGTGGAGGTCAACCGCGCAAGATTGGATAATGGACAAGTTAGTGAACTGCGACTGGAAGTCATGAGTGAACGGAGCCAGGAATCCTTGCATCGAACGGTTTCTCGTGTGGGCAGGCTCACACTGGGACGGTTCGTACCGGTTGCCGCGGCCATTGCGCTGATGGCCTGCAGCGTGCCTGAACCCGAAATCGTCCCGGGCGTCTCAAGGGAACTCGCCCGGCAACGGGCCGCGACGGTCTCGGGGCTGCACTACGTGCTCGATTTCACCGTTCCCGAGCAGGTGGACGCGGACATCGGCGGGCACGTCGTCATCGCGTTCGACCTGCTCGACGCCACCACGGCGCTGGTGCTCGACTTCACCGGCGGGGCTGACCGGATCCACCGCGTTTCGAGCAACGGCGAGCCCGCCGCCTGGCGCGCCGAGCGAGAGCACATCGTCATCCCGGCGGCGCCCCTGACGCGGGGTCGCAACGAAGTCGAAATCGAGTTCGTCGCGGGGTCACCGGCGCTGAACCGAAACCCGGATTTCCTCTACAGCCTGTTCGTCCCCGATCGGGCCCGCACGGCGTTTCCGATTTTCGACCAGCCGGACCTCAAGGCCACTTTCGAGCTGACGCTGACGGTACCCTCCGGATGGCGCACGCTGTCGAACGCATCCGTCGAGTCCGTTACGCCGAACGGTTCAAGCACGACTCATCGCTTCAGACGCTCCGCCTTGATCAGCCCCTACGTCTTTGCCTTCGTCGCGGGCGAGTTCGAATCGGTCACCCGGGAGAGAAACGGCCGCTCGATGACGATGCTGCACAGGGAAACGGACGCGGCGGTGGTCGAACGCAATGTCGAAGCGATTTTCGACCTGCACGCGGCGGCCGTCGAATGGCTCGAGGACTACACCGGCATCGACCATCCCTACGCGAAACTCGACTTCGCGCTGATCCCGGCATTTCAATACAACGGCATGGAGCACGCCGGTGCAATCTTCTACCGGGCCCGCAGTCTGCTGCTTGACGAAGCGCCGTCGGACATGGACCTGCTCGGGCGCGCGAGCCTGATCGCCCACGAGACCGCACACATGTGGTTCGGCAATCTCGTGACGATGGAATGGTTCGACGATGTCTGGCTCAAGGAAGTGTTCGCGAACTTCATGGCCGCCCGGATCGTCAACCCCAGCTTTCCTGAGATCAATCATGAGCTCAACTTCCTGTTGCGGCACGCGCCGGCGGCCTATTCGATCGACCGCACGGCCGGTGCGAACCCGATCCGTCAGCCGCTGGCGAACCTCAACCAGGCCGGACAGCTCTACGGACCGATCATCTACAACAAGGCGCCGATCATGATGCGCCAACTCGAATCGCTCGTCGGCGCGGAGCGGCTTCAGGCGGGACTTCGCGAGTACCTGGACCGTTACGCGCACGGGAATGCGTCCTGGCCGGACCTGATCGATATTCTCGACGCGACCACCGACGACGATCTCCGCACCTGGAGCGAGGTCTGGGTCAACACGCCCGGGCGTCCGGTGCTGCAGCGGCAGAGCGCACAGGCGTCAGGCGGCAATGCCGGCCAGGTGCTGCTTCAGAACGACCCCGCCGGCAGCGGGCGGGTTTGGCCGCAACGGTTCGGGATCGCGGTCATGGCGGATGCGGCGGCGCGCCGAACATCCATGCTTTCTTCGTCACGATCGACCCCGCTCGGCGAGCTTGCGGGCGCCGGCGGCGAACGCCTCGTTTTTAATGCCGACGGACGCGGCTATGGGCTGTTTCCGGCGGACGCGGGCAATCTCCTCGCCTGGGACACCCTTGGCGAGGTCGAACGAGCCGCCGAACTCATCAATCTGTACGAGAACATGCTCGCCGGCGGAGAACCGGTGCCCGGCGATTATTTCACCGCCTTGCTCGGCATCGCCGGGCGCGAAACCAACCAGTTGCTGCTCGGACTCGTGCTCGATCAGCTCACGGCGATCTACTGGAAGTTGCTCCCGGCCGACGCACGGCTGGACGCGGCCGTGGAACTCGAAACCACGCTCTGGCAGTCGATGCTCGAACAGACGGACGAGAGCTCGCGAAAGGTCCGCTTCGATGCGTTTGCCGACATCGCGACCACGCCGGAAGCGTTGCGTAACCTGCACGACATCTGGTCGGGCAGCCTGTCGATCGAGGGTCTGCCCCTTTCGGAAAACGACCTCATGGCGCTGGCGCAGTCGCTCGCCATACGCCTGCCCGCAGATGCCGAGACGATTTTCGCCGCCCAGCTTGCGCGTACGGAAAACCCGGACAATCGGCGCAGGCTCGAGTTCATTGCGCCGTCCCTGTCGGCCGACGCATCGGTCAGGGACGCGTTCTTTGCCTCGCTCTCGGAACCCGGCCGGCGCGAGGTCGAGCCGTGGGTACTCGAGGCGCTCGACAACCTCCACCATCCGCTCAGAATCGCGCAGTCGGAGGATTACGTGCTCCGGAGCCTCGAACTCCTCGAGCAGATCCAGGCCACCGGCGACATCTTCTTCCCCTCGCGCTGGCTCGACGCAACCCTCGCCAACCATCGCTCCTCCAGCGCGGTCGCGACAGTCAACGATTTTCTCGCCGCGCGCCCCGACTACAATCCGCAACTCAGGGCCAAGATTCTGCAGGCAGCAGATCCCCTGTTTCGGGCGAACGCACTGACCGCAACCGGCGGTGAGTCCGTTCCGCGCCGGTAGCCACCCGACTGCGCCCCGATTGACCGGCCTGGAGCGAGGTATTCTCGATAATCGCCATCCGTGGCCGGCCCGTCGCTCCACAACGCTCAGGAAGGAGTGTCCGCACGCGCCCTCTCGACGGAAAAGGGTAAGCTGTGGGCCAGATCGGGAGTCAGGCGCGGAGTCGGGCTACTACACGCTTCAAGACCGGCGCCGTGTCGGGGCGGATGCCGCGCCAGATGACGAAGGACTCCGCCGCTTGTTCGACGAGCATGCCCCAGCCCTGGACTGCCGTGCCGGCACCGTGCCGAGTGGCCCATTGGACAAACGGAGTCGGCTCTGCGCCGTAAACCAGATCGTAGGCAAAGGTGTCGGGGCCCAGGCAACTCGGCGGGAATGGCAAATCTACGGCGCGCAACCCCAACGACGTGGCGTTGACGACCACGTCGAAGGGTTCTTGATCGGTCAGCGCCGCCAACGGGCACGCGAAGAAGTTTGCCGGTGCGCTCAAGGCAGCCAGCAGGTCGGTGGCCTTGGAGACGGTTCGGTTGGCCACGACAAGCTGGCTGATCCCGGCGTCGGACAACGCCGCGAGCACGCCCCTGGCGGCACCGCCAGCTCCCAGTATCAGCATGCGCTTGCCGTGCAGATCGAGTCCGTGGTTGCGCTCGACGTCGCGGCGGAACCCGATACCGTCGGTATTGTCGCCCCGGACCCGCCCGTCGGCGGCGAACGACAGGGTATTGACGGCGCTGGCGCGGCGGGCTTCGGGACCGAGTTCGTCGGCGAGATCGAAAGCCGCTCCCTTGTGGGGCACGGTGACGTTCAGACCCCTGCCGCCACCGTCTGAGAACTCCTGCACCGTGCGCTTGAACTCTTCGGGCCTGGCCTCAAGGCGCGTATAGGCGATGTTCTCACCGGTTTGCCGGGCGAACAGCTCGTGAATGAGAGGTGACTGGCTGTGCCCGATCGGAAAGCCTATGACCGCATAGCGGTCGGGTGGCCGGGTCCGGGAGTCGTCAGGAGCGCCGCGGCGTGTGGTCAATTGGATTATTCCGAATCCGGTAGGAAGTGAGGATTGTCACCTGTTGCGGCGTTTTTTCCAATGGAGCGCGTGCCTGAACGGTGGCCGGGAGCAGTCGTTGGGGATCAGGATGCCCTTGGAGCGGCACCGGTCAGGGCGCCCTGACGCAGTACCGTTCAGGACGCTCTGAGGAGGGCTCCGGTCAGGAGGCCCTGAGAATTGCGCCGGTCCGGCCGTCCCTGATCATGGTGGGTTTCGCCTCTCCACCCAGTTTGCCCTTCAGCACGTAGTCCACAGAAGTGCCGAATTCCCGCCGTACGTGGAGGGCGCGGCGCAGGGGAGGCCGGCCGGAGCGATTGGCGCTGGTGGAGATCAACGGGCTTGCGGCGGTTTCGCAAAGCCTGCGCGACAGGGCGTGGCCGGTTACCCGAACCGCCAGAGTCTCCCGGCCCCCGGTAAGCCAGAAGGGGATACTCGGCTTCGCGTCCAGCACCCAGGTGACGGGGCCGGGCCAGCTCAGGCGCAGTTCCTCGGCCAACGGACCCGTCGGAAATTCCACCAACGGTTCGAGTTGCTCGCGACTGGCGGCGATGAGAGACAGGCCCTTTCGCCAGGAGCGGCGCTTTATGTCGAGCAGGCGCTCCACGGCAAGCCGTTCCCAGGGCAGGCACCCCAGGCCGTAGACGGCCTCCGTCGGATAGGCGATCAGTCCGCCCTGATGCAGGACGCGCGCGGCTGTTTCCAGATGAATGCGCGACACGAGACTAGGACCCATTCACATCGGCTGCGACGATGGACATGGTAAACGCGTTGAGCACGGCCCGGAGATTTCCGTCGCGTCAGGAGCCCTTTGCCGACGACCGGCCCCGCCCACGCCGTGCGCCGCCGCCGGCCCGTCTCCGTCCGCGCCCGCGGCGTTGCGGCGCCGCGGCGATGAGTTCCCTGCATTCTTCCAGCGTCAATTCCTCCGGCTTGCGGCCCTTGGGAACGCTGGCGTTCTTCTTGCCGTCGGTCACGTAGGGGCCGTAGCGGCCCTTGCGCACCTCGATGCCCGCCTCCGGGAATTCCCTGAGGGCGCGATTGGCGGCGGCGTGTTCCGCAATGAGTTCCAGCGCCCGGGGCAGTTCGATGGTGTAGGGGTCTTCGTCGCGCAGGTTTACGAACTTGTTGCCGTAGCGCACGTAGGGGCCGTACCGTCCGATATTGGCGGATACCGGCAGGCCGTCTTCCGTCTTGCCAAGCTCGCGGGGCAATTTGAAGAGTTCCAGCGCCTCTTCAAGGGAAATCCGGTCCATCTTCTGGCCCGGCCTGAGGCTGGCGAACAACGGCTTGTCCTCGTCCTCCCGGGTGCCGACCTGAACGAAGGGGCCATATCGTCCCATGCGTACGGCCACGGCCCGGCCGTTTTCGGGATGAGTGCCCAGCGGCCGGGCCTGTGCGGCCTGTGCACGAGTGACCGTTGTTTCGGTATGGTGAACCTGCTTCTGAAAGGGCTTCCAGAAGTCCTCCAGCAGCGGCACCCACTCGCTCTCGCCCCGCGATATGGCGTCCAGGGCATCCTCCATCCGCGCCGTGAACTCATAATCCACGTACTGGGCGAAATTGTCCGTGAGGAAGCGATTGACTATCTTGCCCACATCCGTGGGAACGAATCGCCGCGACTGCATCTCCACGTACTCCCGGTTGCGGAGGGTGGAGATGATGTTGGCATAGGTGGAGGGCCGGCCGATACCGTACTCCTCCAGTGCCCGCACCAGCGTCGCCTCCGAATAGCGTGGCGGCGGCTCGGTGAAATGCTGTTCGCTGAGCAGTTTCCGGAGATCGAGGCGTTCGCCGGCTTCAAGGGGCGGAAGGATGCGGTCGTCCTTGTCGAACGTCGCCGCCGCGCCGCCAGGTTTCGCCCCGGCATTGTCGTTCCCGCCCTCCCGGTAGACGAGCATGAAGCCGGGTTTCACCAGCACGGAGCCGGTGGCGCGAAACCGGTGGTTCCCGTCTCCCGACATACCCGCAGCCAGGTCAAGGCGCACCGTGTCGAAGACAGCGGAACTCATCTGCGACGCCATCGTGCGCTTCCAGATCAGGTCGTACAGGCGTATCTGATCCGACGGCAGGGAGGGCTTCAGTTCCTGCGGAAGCCGCGCGGCGGACGTCGGCCGGACCGCCTCGTGGGCTTCCTGGGCGTTCTTCGCCCTGGTTCGGTATTGGCGCGGGCTTCGCGGCAGGTTTTCCGGTCCGTAACGTTCGCCGATGACTGTCCGCAACTCGGCGATGGCCGTGCCCGCCAGGGTTACCGAGTCGGTGCGCATGTAGGTGATCAGGCCGTCCTCGTAGAGCCGCTGCGCCACCGACATCGTCTTTTGCGCGCTGAAGCGAAGCTTGCGCGCCGCTTCCTGCTGAAGCGTCGATGTAGTGAAGGGCGCCGCCGGGTGGCGCTGGCGCTTCTTCTTCTCGACCCCGGCCACGGTCAGCACTCGGTCAGCCTCCCGCCGGATCTCCGCTTCGGCCTCGCGCGCGGAGACTTCGTCCGTGAAGGTGAACTGCTGGACCTTTTCCCCGGCGTAGTGCGTCAGACGCGCCCGTATCGTCGGGGCTTCCCGGTTCGGAGCCGCTTGCCCCGGTGCATCCGCGCGCCGCTCCTCAACGGCGGCTTCAGCCGCGATGGTCCAGTACTCCCGCGGCTCGAAGGCAGTGATTTCTTCCTCACGCTCGACGATCAGGCGCAGCGCCGGGCTCTGGACCCTGCCCGCGGAGAGGCCTCTCCTGATCTTCTTCCACAGCAGCGGCGACAGGTTGAAGCCCACCAGGTAGTCCAGCGCCCGCCGTGCCTGCTGGGCGTTGATCAGGGACTCGGAAAGCTCCCGCGGCGCCGCCATGGCTTCGCTGATGGCGCTCTGGGTGATTTCGTGAAAGACGACACGGTGCACGCCTTTCCCGGTGAGAACGCCCTTTTCCCTGAGCACGTTGCACACATGCCAGGAAATTGCCTCGCCTTCCCGGTCCGGGTCCGTGGCCAGGTAGAGTGCCGTGGCCTTCCGGGCAGCCCTGGCGATGTTGTTCACATGCTTGCTGTTCCTGGCGATGAGCTGGTACTTCATGGCAAACCCATGCTCGGGATCCACCGCCCCGCCCTTGGGTACCAGGTCGCGCACGTGCCCATAGGACGCGAGGACCTCGAAGTCCTTGCCCAGGTAACGCTCGATCGTCCTCGCCTTGGCGGGCGATTCGACGATGACCAGGTTCTTGCTCATCGCTGGATATCGGCTGCGGACGTTACTGCCTGTCCCCTACGGGTCTGGATACCCGGATCAGTGCAGCCAGCCGGTGTTGTCGGTGAAGACCAGGTCTTCCATCTGCATGTAGGCCTGTTCCTGTCCGGGCTGGCTGAACAGGACCATCATCACCACCCACTTGACGTGATCGCTGTCGATCTCGTCGGTGTGCAGGGCGAGCAGGCGGTCGATGACCAGTTCCCGCTGGGCCTGGGAGAGGATTCCGACCTGTTCCAGGTGCAGCAGATAACCTCTGCAGGTGGCGTCCAGACGATCCTGCTCAAAGCCGTCGTAAATCCTCATGGATTCCGGCCTCGGTTCCGGTGTCACGTCATCGACGCCGATCTGGTTCAGGCCGTCGAGCCACTCCAGCGCCCGCTCGATCTCCCACTCCCCGAAACCGGCGCACTTGAGTTCTTCCCGCAGGCTGTACCGATCGGGTTCGTATTCCTCTTCGTCGTCGACCATGACGTCGATCAGGTACATGAGCACGTCAAGAACGGTTTCTTTCATGGGGTCCTCTTTGAAAGGCGGCAATAACGGCCGCCGGGCAGGGCTTCGACCAGCCCCTCCATTTCCAGGAGCAGGAGCATGGATGAAAGCTCCGCCGCCGTCAATCCGGTTCGCCGGGCCAGGTCGGAGATTCCGCAAGGGTCGAAACCGAGCGCTGCCAGCAGCTTCGCGTAACCTGGCTGGCGTGTCAGCGGCGCCGCCTCGTCCGGCGATTCGTGCCGCGCATCGGTTGCCGTGTCGGCCGGTGAAGCGGCGGGTTCGAGGACGAGTTCGAGCAGCGGCGGCAGTTCCACGAGCACGTCGGCAGCCTCTTCCACGAGCTTCGCGCCTTCGCGGATCAGGCGGTGGCATCCCTTGGCCATGGGGTTGTGGATGGAGCCCGGGATTGCGAAAACTTCCCTCCCGAAATTACCCGCTAGGCGCGCGGTGATGAGCGATCCGCTGCGCCGCGCCGCCTCCACCACCAGGGTGCCCGCGCTCATCCCCGCGATGATCCGGTTTCTCTGGGGAAAGTGCGCGGCCAGCGGCGCCGTTCCGGGCGGAAACTCCGAGACGATGAGCCCCTTGTCGATGATCTCCGCCGCCAGACGCCCGTGGGACCTGGGAAACAGCACGTCGGGACCCGATCCGAGCACGGCCACCGTGCTGCCGCACCCCTGCAGGCCGCCGCGGTGGCTGGCCCCGTCGATCCCCGTGGCCAGTCCGCTGACGATGGTAAGACCCCGTTCGCTCAGGTACCGGGCGAATTGCTGTGCCGTTTCGCGGCCGTTGGCGGTGGGCTTGCGGCTGCCGACCATGGCCAGTTGCGGGCTGTTCAGAAGGTCGCTGCGCGCCCCCTCGACCCACAGCGCCAGCGGAGGATCCGGGATTTCCTTCAACATCGCGGGATAGTCGGAGGAATCCCGTGTGATCAACCGGCGGCCGGGCTGCCCGAGCCAGTGCCGCCACTGGTCCATGCGCCGCCGGTCCGGGTCCTTGAGCCGCTCCGCCTGCCGTTTGGGCAGCCCCGCCGCAACCAGTTCGGAGCGCGGCAACCCGACGACATCCGACAGTGCGCCATGGCGATCGATCAGGGCCGAGAGCCGCTGGGAACGGGGGGGCGTGGCGGACTGGAGCACCGTGAGCCAGACGTCGAGTTTCATCATTGGACCTGCTGGTATAATCGCCCGTCCCGGGCTGCGGAACGATGACCGGGATCGCGCGGTCACATAGACTACACTGCTCGACATGCGTTGGCGTTGACCAAACCTGGTGGATTTCTACGGAAACTCCGGTGCTGTATCAACCTTGTAACGCGTATCGGCTGGATAGGGCAGCAGGGCAACCACGATGGCACAGTTAACCATCCTTCACTATCCGGACCCCCGGCTGCGGATCAAGGCCAAGCCGGTCGCCGAGTTCGACGAGCGTATCCGCACGCTCGTGGCGGACATGCTGGAAACCATGTACGAGGAATCCGGTATCGGGCTGGCGGCAACACAGGTCAACGTGCACGAGCGCGTCCTGGTCCTGGATATCTCCGAGGATCGGGACCAGCCGCTCTGTTTCATCAATCCGAAGATCCTGCACTCCGAGGGCGAGGTCAGCTACGAAGAAGGCTGTCTCTCCGTGCCGGACATATTCGAAACCGTCAGCCGCGCGGAGTTCATTCGCGTTGCGGCGCTCAATGAGAAGGGCGAACGCTTTGAGATGGATGCGGAAGGGCTGCTCGCCATCTGCATCCAGCACGAGATGGATCACCTGGAAGGGAAGCTGTTCGTGGACTATCTGTCGACCCTGAAACGCAGTCGGCTGAAGACGAAGTTCCGCAAGAAGGCCAAACGCGCTCCGGTTTCCCGCGACGCCGGACGGTCAAGGATTTCGGCGCCTGTTATCTGACCCACCCCCATCCGCCGGCTGAGACCATGCCGCGAATCGCCTTTGCCGGAACGCCGGAATTCGCCGTGCCCAGCCTGCGCCTGCTGCTGGCGGGCGGCTGCGAAATCCCGCTGGTGCTGACCCAGCCCGACCGTCCGGCGGGGCGGGGCCGGCGCCTGACCCAAAGCCCGGTCAAGCGCGAGGCGCTCGAGCATGGGCTCGACATACGCCAGCCGCGCCGCCTGGACAGCGGCGGGATTCCGGCGGATTGGGGCGACGCCCCGGACCTGTTGGTGGTGGCCGCCTACGGCCTGCTGATGCCGCCCTGGCTGCGCGCCTGGCCCAGGTTCGGCGCCGTGAACGTGCATGCCTCCCTGTTGCCCCGCTGGCGGGGCGCCGCGCCCATCCAGTACGCCATCCTGACGGGCGACGGCGCGACAGGCGCCAGCATCATGAAAATGGACGCCGGACTCGATACGGGTCCGGTATACAGTCGGCGAAAGCTCGCCATCGAGGCCGGTGAGACGGCTGGGATGTTGCATGATCGCCTGGCCCGGTCGGGCGCGGAACTGCTGATGGAATCGTTGCCCGGGATATTGAGCGGCGACCTTGAGGCCGAGCCGCAGAATGACGCTCTGGCAACCCACGCGCCGAGACTTGTCAAGTCCGACGGTGTCCTGAACTGGACCGCGCCGGCAGCCGATCTGGAACGGCGGGTGCGCGCCTTCAACCCCTGGCCTGTGGCCGAAACCAGGACCGCAAGCGGCGAGCGGCTGCGGATCTGGGGGGCGGTCGCCACGGAGGGCGGTTCGCAGGCACGTCCGGGGTCGGTTATCCGCGCCAGCGCCGAGGGCATCGACGTGGCCACCGGTGCCGGAATTCTGAGGCTCCGGAGCCTGCAAAGGCCGGGGGGGCGCGTGATGAGTGCGGCCGACTACGTCAACGCAAACACCCTTGAGGGAGAGACATTTGGCCGCTGAAAGGCGAGCGCCGCCGCGGCAGGCACCCGGCACCGGCGTGCGGGTCCTTGCGGCAAGGATCAACGCCAGAGTCGTAGCGAACGGATCGTCGCTGGAGGCCGCGTTTGCTGCCTTTCCGCCCCCGCCGGACCGGGACCTCGGCCTGTTGCGGGAGCTCTGCTACGGATCGCTGCGCTGGCACCATCGGCTGGCGCACCAGGTCAAGCGACTGCTCAGACGGCCGTGGGATCCGGTGGATCCATCGTTGGCGGCGCTGATGCGCATCGGCCTGTACCAGCTTCAGTGGATGCGGGTTCCCGATCATGCGGCCGTCGCGGCGACCGTGGGTGCCGCGGAAGCCTTCGGCAACATGCGCGCAAAGGGGTTCGTCAACGCCGTGCTGCGACGCTTCCAGCGCGAGCGGGAGAGCCTGGCCGCACGCCTGAGCGGGGTCAACGAGGCCGAGACCAGTCATCCGGACTGGATGGTGGGCCGGTTCAGGGCGGATTGGCCGGACGACTGGGAGCGCGTGGTCGAGGCGAACAACCGCCCGCCGCCCATGTGGCTGCGTGTCAACGCGCGGCGCGTCACCCGGGCCGCTTATCTGGAAACGCTGGACGCGCAGGGCATTTCCGCCCGGCCCGCGCGCAAACTGCCCGGCGCCGTTCTGCTGGACCGGCCCAGGCCAATGGAGACGCTGCCCGGGTTTGCCGAAGGGCTGGTATCGGTGCACGACGCCGGCGCGCAACTGGCGGCGCAGTGGCTTGCCCCCGAACCCGGCCAGCGCGTGCTCGATGCCTGTGCGGCACCCGGAGGAAAGTGCGCGCACCTGCTCGAGAGCTGCCCCGGCCTGGGCGAGATGGTGGCGCTGGATGTGGATCGGGACCGGCTGGCCGTCGCAGCCGGCGAACTGGAGCGCCTGGGACTTGAGGCGGAACTAATCTGCGCCGATGCCGCATCGCCCCGGGAGTGGTGGGACGGCCGCCCGTTCGACCGGATCCTGCTGGACGCGCCCTGCAGCTCGCTGGGCGTGATCCGCCGTCATCCGGACATCAAGGTGCTGCGCCGCCCCGTGGACATCGCGCAGTCCGTAGCGAAGCAGCGCAGGTTGCTGGAAGCGCTGTGGCCGCTGCTGGCATCAGGCGGACGGTTGCTCTACGTCACCTGCACGACGGTTCGGGAGGAGAACGGGGACCAGGTTGGAAATTTCCTTGCAGCCACGCCGTCGGCGCGGGCCAACGGCGCCGAATCTCCTCAAAGTCGGCAGATCCTGCCCGGGGAGACTAATATGGATGGCTTCTATTATGCTTGCATCCGAAAGGCGGGATAGGGCAATCGCGGTGTGATCTGGTCAGACGGAAAAACCGGTGCGGACCTGGGGGTCTGAAATTCGCGGCTGGTGCGCGTGCGCCGCCGTACTGGCGGCGTTGTGTCTCGCCCCGAACCGGCCGGCCGCCGCGCAGGAGGATCCCGGGAGATTCGACGTCCGCACCGCCGGCGTTTCGCTGGCGTCCGGGGTCTACTATCTCGACGCCTGGGTGGAGTACCGGCTGTCCACGGATGCCAGGGAGGCCCTGGACGCGGGCGTGCCGCTGACGTTCGACCTGGACGTGGAGTTCATCAACCCCAGGTGGTACTGGACGGATGAAGCCGTCGGCAGGCTGACCCAGAGCTATCAGCTTCAATATCACGCCCTGAGCGAGCGCTACATCGTGCTCAATCTCAACAGCGAAGAACAAAATACCTTTGCCACCCTTTTCTCTGCCCTGAACTTCCTCGGGCGAATTGGCGAATTGCCGGTGATCGACGCCACGTTGCTGAACCCGGGCGGCGTCTACGACATTCGCATTCGTACCCAGTTGCGCGTCGAGGCGGTAGTCCCCGAACCGTGGGGATTCCTCGCCTTCTGGCGGCGGGAGTGGTCACTCAGGAGCGAATGGTACCGATGGCGCATGCAAGACTGAGGCCGATCGCCATTATCCTGGCGATCACCGCAGGCGCCATGCTCTGGCTGGCGGGACTCATCTGGTTCGCTCAGGTCGCTCAGAACTCGGCCGCGCTGGCCCGGGTGCAGAACGGAATCCTGCTGGTCAGCGTCGCGGCGATCTGCGTGCTGTCACTGGTGATCATCGGCAACGTCCTGCAGCTTGCGCGCGACTATCGCGCCCAGGTGCCCGGCACGCGGTTGACGGTGCGAATGGTGACGCTGCTGGTCGTCCTGACGGTCGTCCCCCTGCTGGTCGTCTATACCTTCTCGCTGCAGTTCATTAACCGGGGGATCGACAGCTGGTTCAGCCTCGAACTGGAGCAGGGACTGGAGGCGTCGCTGGAGCTGAGCCGCAGCGCGCTGGACGTGCAGATGCGGGAAAACCTGGTCGAGGCGCGGCGGATCGCGCAGGAGTTGGCGGGCAGCGAGAGCGCCGGGCTGGTGGGCGAGCTGGGCGATCTTCGGCGCGGCAGCACCGCAGTGGAACTGACAGTCTTCAGCACGGCCGGCGACCGCATACTGGCCACCAGCTCGGCGGACCCCTCACCAGCCGTTCCGCAGTTTCCGGGGGCGGAGCTGATCTTTCAGCTTCGCCAGGGCGGCTCCTACGTGAACCTGGAACCGCGTACGGACGGCGGTGTGGAGATCCTCGCCGCCGTGAACGTCTTCGCCGGCAATCCGCGCAGCGAAGGCGACGTCCTGCTTGCCCGATTTGCGGTGGAACCCCAACTGGGCGAGCTGGTGGAGCGGGCGGAGGCCAGCTACGAGCAGTACGCGGAACTGTCGTTTCTGAGGACACCGCTGAAGACGAGTCTCACGCTGACGCTGAGCGTCGTCCTGCTGACCGGATTGATGGTGGCGCTGTACGGCGCCTTCTTTTCGGCCCGGCGGCTGGTGGGCCCGATCCAGCAACTGATGACGGCGACCGGGGATGTGGCGCGGGGCAAGTTCGATACGCAGTTGCCGACCGGTGCGGGAGACGAGATCGGCTTTCTGGTCAATGCGTTCAACGACATGACCCGGCGCCTGGCGAGGGCCGACTCCAGGACCAGGGAAAGTCAACAGCAGCTGGAGAGCGAGCGCGGCAAACTGGAAGCCATACTCGGCCGGCTGTCCACGGGCGTCATTGCGCTGGAGTCGGACCTCCGCATCCGAACGGCCAACCGGGCCGCCAGCGCGATTCTCGGTGTCGACCTGGAGAAGAGCCAGGGAGAGCCGCTCGCGGACATCGAGACAAAGCAGTCGCGGCTGGCGCCGTTCCTTTCCGTACTGCAACGCCACCTGGACCGTGGCGACGCCGACTGGCGGGAGCAGATCGAATTCCCGAGGGAAGACAGCCGCCGGGTGCTGGTGTGCGCCTGTGCCGCATTGCCCCCCGAACGCGGCGATCCGGGCGGCTTCGTGGTCGTATTCGACGACATCACGGCGTTGCTCAGGGCCCAGCGCGACGCCGCCTGGGGCGAAATCGCCCGGCGCCTGGCCCACGAGATCAAGAATCCCCTGACGCCGATCCAGCTTTCGGCGGAGCGGTTGCGGCACCGCTATCTGCCGTCCCGTTCGGTCGACCCGGAACTGCTGGACCGCTCGACGTACGTCATCATCCAGCAGGTCGAAGCGCTGAAAGACATGGTCAATGCGTTCAGCGAATACGCGCGCAATCCGGCGATGGACATGACGCGATTCAACCTCAACGACCTGATATCCGAGGTCGCCGAACTCTACCACCACCAGCAGTCTCCGCTGGAGCTGCAGCTCGAACTGGGCGACCTGCCGGAGGTCACCGCCGATGCGGGAAGGCTCAGGCAGGTGCTGCACAACCTGATCCGGAATGCCCAGGAAGCCATGGAGCAGAATAGCCGTCCGCAGTTGCAGATCTCCACCCGGCGGGTCCGGCGCGAGCACAGGGACATGGTGGAGATCCGGATCGCGGACAACGGATTGGGATTCCAGGCAGACATTGCCGCCGAGGCTTTCGATCCCTACGTCACCACCAAGCCGACGGGCAGCGGGCTTGGTTTGGCCATCGTCAAGAAACTGGTGGACGAACACGGCGGGCGCATTCGGGCACGGAACCGGCGACGCCGGGGGGCGGAGATCGTTATACTGTTGCCCGTTACCGCAGAAGCCGGTGCTGATTTGACCTGGGGGAGAGGCCGGCAAGACAAGAGGAGGGAGTTCGCGTGAAGGATGCGCGGATCCTGGTCGTAGACGACGAGGCCAACATCAGGATGCTCCTGGAGGAGATTCTGAGCGAAGAGGGTTACGACGTCACTACGGCCGAGAATGCGGCGGCCGCCAGAGCCGCCAGGTCGGACCAGGACTTCGAGCTGGTACTGCTCGACATCTGGATGCCTGACACGGACGGAATCTCGCTGCTCAAGGAGTGGGCGAGGGAAGGCTCCATCGGATCGGTGGTGGTGATGTCCGGGCACGGCACGGTCGACACCGCCATCGAAGCGATCCGCATCGGCGCGCTGGACTTCATCGAGAAGCCGGTGTCGCTGGTGAAGCTGCTTCGCACGGTGGAGAAGGCGCTGGCCCAACACGCCGGTGCGCGCCGCCAGCTTGTTCCGCCGGTGCTGGCGCCGGTGGGCAAGAGCGAGCCCATGCAGGTGCTGCGCGAGCAGCTTACGCGAATCGCGGGGCACGACACGCATACCTTGCTGACCGGCGAGCCGGGCAGCGGGCGGGAGGCGTGCGCCAGGTACCTGGCCAGTCTGAGCGAGCGTGCGGACGCGCCGTTCGTGGCGCTCAAGGCGGGCGGCCGTGAAGACGAAGAGGCGGTTTCGTTGCTGGGCGACGATCGCGGTCCGGGGGCGCTGGAGCGTGCCGACGGCGGCGTGCTGTTCATCAGTGAGATCACCGACATGCCTGCGGACACGCAGCGGGAGCTGTTGGCTGTGCTGGAACAGGGCCGCTATCGGCCGAGCGGCGGGACGGAACCTCAGGACCTGAATGTGCGCATTCTTTCGAGTGCGCCACCGGACTTTGAACAGGGTGCGGACGAATTCCGCCGGGAACTGCTGTTCCACCTGAGCGTTGTGGTGGTGCGCGTGCCGCCGCTGCGGGACTATCTGGAAGACGTGCCGGAACTGTTGCGCTGCAACGTGGACATGCTGGTGGACACGGAAGGGTTGCCGTTGCGGCGTTTTGGAGTGGCCTCTCAGAACAGGCTGCGCAACTACCCCTGGCCGGGGAATGTGCGCGAGCTGGAAAACATCGTGCGCCGGCTGTTGATCATGGGGGCGGACGAGGAAATCAGCCTTCCGGAGGTGGAGGCGCAGCTTGCGGATGCGGGTACGAAGGGCGAGCCTCTGGTGAAGCTGGATCTGCTATCCATGCCGTTGCGGGAAGCTCGGGAGCACTTCGAGCGGGCGTATCTGCAGCAGCAGCTTGTGTTGTGCGACGGGAAGGTCGGCAAGCTTGCGGCGCGGGTGGGAATGGAGCGCACGCATTTGTATCGCAAGCTGCGGTCGCTTGGGGTGGATTTTAGGCGTATTGCGGCGGAATAGGTTCCGCTTTCTCAAACTTCTTTATTGGTTGGTTTCTGCAACCGCTGGGTTCAGTCGGGCAGCTTGATCAGAAGAACTTCGATTTCCGCATCCCATAGCCGGGTGCGGATGCCGTTGAGGGAGTCGAGGTCGTTGGTGGGGCCGATTCGGACGCGGTGGTAGTCGTCGGTGTCGATGGTGACTCGCTGGATGCGGGATTCGATGCCGAGGAGGGCGAGGCTGGCGCGCATTCTTTCGGCGTCGGCTTCGGCCCGGAAGGAGCCTGCCTGGAGGACGTAGCGGCCGGGGTCTTCGAGCACGGGTTCGGTGGTGTCGGGGACGTCCGGTCTGGCTTCCAGTTCCGTTTCGGGTAGTACGACCTCGAACCGGGGGAGGATGTCGTAGAACTCGAATTGCATGCCTTCGCTGTCGCTGGTTTCCGCAGGGGCGGGTGCGGTCGGCGCTGGAGCCGTTGCGGCGCCGGGCGGGGCGGTGACGGTCACGGCGACGGGTGAACCGCCGGTGGGTTGGCCGTCGAGGTACACCAGGACGGCCACCGTGAGGCCCAGGCCCAGGCCGAAGAGCATCCATACCCATCCGGGTGCTCCCCTCGACCTGGTTCTTCTTGAACGTCGTCTGGCTGCCATCGGAATGCCTACATGCTCTCGGGTGCGGATACGCCCAGGAGCGTCAGGCCGTTGCGCAGGACCTGCTGCACGCCTCGGGCAAGGGCCACGCGGGCATTACGCAGCGAATCGTCGCTGACCAGGACCCGGTGGGCGTTGTAATAGGAGTGGAAGCTCGCGGCCAGGGTGCGCAGGAATTGGGCCACGTGGGTGGGCGCCCGATTGGTTGCGGCCAGGTGGATCACTTCCGGGTAACGGCTCAGGGAGACCAGCAACTCCTTCTCTGCCGACTCGGTCAGGCAGCGCAGGTCGGAGCGGGAGGCCGGTGTCAGGCTGAACCCTTCGCTGACCATCTTCTTCAACAGGCTGGCGACTCGTGCATGAGCGTACTGCACATAGTACACCGGATTGTCGTTGGACTGGGCCTTGGCCAGTTCCAGGTCGAAGTTCAGGTGCTGGTCGTAGGAGCGGGATACGTAGAAGAACCGTGCCGCGTCGTTGCCGACTTCCTCGCGCAACTGGCGCAGGGTGACGTACTCGCCGGCGCGGGTCGACATCTGTACCTTCATCTTGCCGCGGTAGAGCGTTGCGAACTGGACCAGGCGCACTTCCAGCGAGTCGCCGGGTTCGCCCATGGCCTGAAGGCCCGCCCTGACGCGGGGAACGTAGCCGTGATGGTCTGCGCCGAGAATGTCGAGCAGCAGGTCGAAGCCGCGTGTTCGCTTCTCGTAGTGATAGGCGATGTCGGAGGCGAAGTAGGTGGTGGCGCCGTTCTCGCGAACCACGACCCGATCCTTCTCGTCTCCGTATTCCGTGGCCTTGAACCACACGGCTCCGTCGCGGACGTAGAGCCGGTCGCGTTCGTTGAGGCGCTCCAGCGCGCGTTCCAGCGCCCCGCCGTCGGTGAGGCTGCGTTCGGAGTACCAGTTGTCGGGGCGGACGCCGAATTCGTCCAGGTCCTCGCGGATATCGTCCAGCACCGCATAGCGGGCGGCGTTGGATATCACGGAGAAACCCGTGTCGCCAAGCCCGTATCGGACCGCGGCGATGATCCGGTCCAGCAGCACGTCATCGCTGTCGGGGGGATCGGTGAGAATTTTCTGCAGCGAGGTTCGATCGAAGCGGGCCAGCCGGTCTTCCCATTGCGCGTGCAGTTGCCGGGCAATCCTGCCCACGTAATCGCCCTGGTAGGCAGCCTGCGGAAACTCGAGCTCTTCGCCCAGCGCCTGCAGGTACCGAAGCCAGACGCTCACCGTCAGGATGTCCATCTGCCGGCCGGCGTCGTTGACGTAGTATTCCTCGTGGACGTCGTGCCCGGTGGCGCGCAGCAGGTTGGAAAGGGAGGCGCCGTAGGCGGCGTGACGGCCGTGGCCGACGTGTAGCGGGCCGGTGGGATTGGCGGAGACGTACTCCACGATCACGCGACGGTTGGCGCCCCACTCGGAGCGGCCGTACGTCTCGCCGGCCTCGATGAGGTCGGAAAGCTGCCCGAGGTAGGCGTCCGCGGCTACGGTGAGGTTGATGAATCCCGGGCCGGCGACATCCACGGCTGCAATCAGCTTCGATTCGGGGATCCGCTCCGCCAGCTCGGCGGCAAGCTCCCGGGGCGGCCGCCCCAGCGGTTTGGCGAGCCTCAGGGCGATGTTGGTGGTGAAGTCGCCGTGTTTGGGGTCGCGGGTCCGCTCCAGTTGCGGATTCAGGTCGATCGAATCCCCGACGCCGCCCTCAGCCGCGTAGCGCGCAAGGGTTTTCCTGAGAAGCTGGTCGATTTGCGCGCGCACGGGATGGGTCGGATTGCGTTGACAGGCCCTGAGCCGGGAAGCGGGGGATGCGGAATTCTACCCGATGGAGCGGTCGTTGCGGTTGGCCGGCATCAGGCTTCGATGGGATCCACGTCGACGCTCCAGCGCACGCGGCGTGCCGCGGGCCAGGTTCGTACCATGGGCGCAAGTTCCGCCATCAGCCGGTGCAGGGCCGACCGGCGTTTGCTCTGCAGGAGCAGCTGGGCGCGGTAGCGACCGCCGCGCCGCTCCATGGAGGCCGGTGCGGGTCCGAACACGTCGACTCCCGCGACGCGTTTCCTGGCCGCCGCGGCCACCTGTTCCAGAAAGGCATGGGCCGGTGGCCGGCGGGTGGCTTCGGCGCGCCACAGAATGAGATGGGAAAAGGGCGGCCACCCGGCGGCCTCGCGCTCCGCGAGCGCCAGCCGGGCGAATTCCGTGTAGTCCTGGTCGGCCAGGCGGCGGAGCAGCGGGTGCTGAGGGTAGTGGCTCTGGATGAGCACTTCCCCGGCGCGGTCGCGGCGCCCGGCCCGGCCGGCCACCTGGAGCAGTATCTGCGCGAATCGCTCGGTACTGCGGTAGTCGGTACCGAACAGTCCCTGGTCGGCGTTGAGTACGCCCACCAGGGTGACTCGGGGGAAATCGTGGCCCTTGGTGAGCATCTGCGTGCCCACCAGGATCTGGGTATCGCCGCGCTTCACCCCGGCGAGTACCGTCTCGACGCTGCCCTGGCGCGCGGCGGCGTCCCTGTCCAGCCGCACGATGCGCGCGTCGGGAAACAGGGCGGAGAGTTCGCCCGTAATCCGCTGCGTGCCGGCACCCACGGCGACCCGCTCGGAGCCGCAGGCGGTGCAGACCCAGCTCAGCGCCTGGGTGCGGCCGCAGTGGTGGCAGCGCAGCCGGCCGCTGGCGGCGTGGATGGTCATTCTGGCGTCGCAGCGGCTGCAATCCTCCGCCGTGCCGCAGTTCGGGCACAGCAATACCGGGGCGAATCCGCGGCGGTTGAGGAACAGCAGGATCTGGCAGTCGGCGTCCAGGTGCCGGCGGATCGCTGTCACCAGGGGTGTGGACAGGCCCTGACGGACGGCATGGCGGTTCATGTCGATGACGCGCATGTCCGGGTGGCCGGCGGTACCGATTCGGCGGCGGATGGAGAGCGCACGGTACTGGCCCCGGTCCGCGTTGTGAACGCTTTCCAGGGACGGCGTTGCCGAAGCCAGGAGAACCGGGATGTCGAGACGCTGGGCCCGGAGGACGGCGAGGTCCCTCGCCGAATACCGGAAACCGTCTTGCTGCTTGAACGAAGGGTCGTGTTCCTCGTCGACGATGATGAGGCCGGGGTTCGCCAGGGGCGCGAAGACGGCGGAGCGGGTGCCGACGATGAGTTTTGCCGCACCGGTGCGGACATCCTGCCATGCATCCAGGCGATGACCCGGCGCAAGTCCGGAGTGCATGACAGCCAGGCGCTGGGCGAATCGCTTCTGCAGCCGGTCGATCAACTGGGGCGTCAGGCCGATCTCGGGTACGAGCAGCAGACTCTGGCGGCCGGCCTCCAGCTCGCGCGCGATCAAACGCAAGTAGACTTCGGTCTTGCCGCTGCCGGTCACCCCCTGGAGCAGCCAGGTGCGATAGCCGGGCGCGGAGCCGGCGATGGCGTCCACGCAGTCCTGCTGTTCCGCGGTCAGCGTGGGCGGCGTGTCGCGGTCGGTCTTCAGGGGAGTACCCGCGCGCCGGTCGGGCCGTCGCCGGACCCAGCCCTTGGTCTTCATGCGCCGCAGGACTTCTCCGCCTACGCCCTGGGCTCGGAATTCGGCGGTGTCGGCCGAGCCCTCCCGGATGAGTATCTCCAGTGCGTTGGCCTGGCGGGGCGCGCGGCGGCGAACGGCGTCCGCGTCCCGGGCGCGCCCCTCGGCGGTCAGCTCCCACGGGCCGGTAACCGCCCGGACCGGACTGCGCCCCTGGCGCAGAAGCACCGGCAGCGCCTGGCTCAGTACTTCTCCGATGGGGTAGTGGTAGTAGTCGGCGCACCACTGCAGGGTTTGCAGCAGTTCCTTTCCAAGCACCGGTTCCTCGTCCATGAGTTCGATGACGTCGCGGAGTTTCTTCGCCGGCAGCGAAGTCCTTTCGGGGTGATCGATGACCACGCCGATGCGCTCGCCGCGGCCCAGCGGAACGCGCACGCGGCAGCCCCGGCGGGGCGGATCGCCGGGTCCCGCCCAGCGATATTCGAGCGCGTCGGACAGCGGGACGGGGACTGCAACGCGCAGCAGATTCGCCTGTGTCGTCATGGAGGCGATAACGTGCCGTCGAGCGCGGCCCGTGAACTCGGAACAACGGGTGGGCAGTGGGGGAAGCTGGACACAATATTCGGGCTGTCGCTGTACGAATGCAGTTTAGCAACGGGCGCGGAAGAGAGAACGCCGCCAAATCGGTGATTTGCGGAACTTTTGCGTCACTGCGATTGAGTTTTGTATAGAATCCGCGCCTGAACTTGCCCGGGGACCGCGACAAACACGGTCGGGCGGGCATTGAGCAGGACGCCTGGCTCAAGCAAATGGTCATTCAAGGCATGTCGGCATCGAGAAGGTGCCGGCGGGAGGGGTTCTATGAAGATCGGCGTTCCCAGTGAAACTCATCCGGGCGAGCAGCGGGTTGCCATCACCCCGGATGTAGCGGGACAGCTTCAGAAACTCGGATTTTCGGTCGCGATCGAGTCCGGCGCCGGCGCATCTGCCAGCTTTGGCGACGACGCCTACGCCGAAGCCGGCGTTGAATTGCTCGAGGACCGCGCCGAACTCTTCTCGGGCAGCGACATCATCCTCAAGGTCAGGGCCCCGAACGACGAGGAACTCGGCCTGTTCCGTTCCGGCCAGGTGCTGATCTCCTTCCTTTGGCCGGCCCAGAATTCCGAACTCCTCGAGCGGCTGGCGCAGGCGGGCGTGACCACGCTGGCCATGGACAGCATTCCGCGCATCACCCGCGCCCAGAAGCTCGACGCACTGAGTTCCATGGCCAATATCGCCGGCTACCGCGCGGTGGTGGAAGCGGCGCAGCACTTCGGCCGCTTCTTCACCGGGCAGATCACCGCTGCAGGCCGCGTACCGCCGGCCAAGGTGCTGGTGATCGGCGCCGGTGTAGCGGGGCTGGCCGCCATCGGCGTGGCCAGGAGCATGGGCGCCATCGTCCGGGCTTTCGACACCCGCCCCGAGGTCAAGGAGCAAGTGGAGAGCATGGACGGCGAATTCCTCATGCTGGACTTCGAGGAGGAAGGCTCCGGCGCAGGCGGCTACGCCAAGGTGATGAGCGAAGAGTTCATCAAGGCCGAGATGGCGCTGTTCGCCGAGCAGGCCAAAGACGTGGACATCATCATTACCACGGCGCTGATTCCCGGCAGGCCGGCGCCGGAACTGATCACGGAGGAGATGGTCGCCTCGATGAAGCCGGGCAGCGTCGTCGTTGACCTGGCTGCGGAACAGGGCGGCAATTGCGCGGTCACGGAGGCCGACCGGATCATCCACAGGCACGGCGTCACCATCATCGGCTATACGGATCTGCCGAGCCGGTTAGCGGCGCAGTCGAGCCAGCTGTACGGGACCAACCTGCGGCACCTGCTGGACGACATGTGTCCGGAGGGCGACGGTGAACTGACCGTGGACATGGAGGACGACGTGATCCGCGGCGCCACCGTGGTCAAGGACGGGGAGATCACCTGGCCGCCGCCAAAGATCGCCGATCCGTCGCCGCCTCCCGCGCCTGCCGACGCGGCGGAAGCGCCGCCGGTGCCGGAAAAACCCAAACGCACGTTCCTCGGGCCGCTGCTCACCTTCGGTCTCGGCGGACTCGCCCTGCTGGGCCTCGGCGCGGTGGCCCCGCCGTCCTTCATGGCGCATTTCACGGTGTTCGTGCTGGCCTGCTTCGTGGGCTACATGGTGATCTGGAACGTCACCCCGGCGCTGCACACGCCGCTGATGAGCGTCACCAACGCGATCTCCAGCATCATCATCATCGGCGCGCTGATACAAATCAGTTCGCCGCTGAACTGGATCGCCTGGGTGGCCGGTATCACCGTCTTCATCACGAGCATCAACATCGCCGGCGGCTTCGCGGTCACCCGGCGAATGCTCGACATGTTCAGGAAGTAGGGGAGCGCCATGCCCGAAGGAATCGTGACGGTCGCCTACATCGCAGCGACGATACTCTTCATCCTCGCCCTTGGCGGGCTGAGCCACCCGGAGACCGCCCGGCGCGGCAACCTCTACGGCATCATCGGTATGAGCATCGCGATGCTCGCCACGATATTCGGCGTGGTGACGGCAAACTACGTGATGCTGATCGTTGGACTGATCGCGGGCGGCACCATCGGCCTGATCCTGGCGCGGCGCGTGCAGATGACGCAGATGCCGGAACTGGTGGCGATCCTCCACAGCCTGGTGGGCCTGGCGGCGGTGCTGGTGGGCTTCGTGAACTTCCTGGACCCGGAAGTGCATTACACGGGCGTGGAACTCACCATCCACGATGTCGAGACGTACCTGGGTATTCTCATCGGTGCGGTGACCTTCTCCGGATCGGTCATCGCCTTCGGCAAGCTCAGTGGCAAGATCGGCGGCGCGCCGCTGACGCTGCCGGCGCGCCACTGGCTGAACCTGGCGCTGCTGCTCATCGCCATCTGGTACGGCTACCAGTTCGTCATCCAGTCCGCGGGTGGCGGCAACCCGGTGGCCGATCTGCCGCCGGGGCTGGTGCCGCTGCTCGTCATGACTGTCGTTGCCCTGCTGTTCGGCATCCACATGGTGATGGCCATCGGCGGCGCGGACATGCCGGTGGTGGTCTCCATGCTCAACAGCTACTCGGGTTGGGCGGCTGCGGCAACCGGATTCATGCTCAGCAACGATCTCCTCATCGTCACCGGCGCCCTGGTGGGCAGCAGCGGTGCGATCCTGAGCTACATCATGTGCCGGGCGATGAACCGGCGTTTCCTGGCGGTGATCGCGGGCGGCTTCGGAACCGCGGGCAGCGCGGCGGCGGGTACCGGGGGCGACCAGGGCGAGGTCGTACCCGTGAACGCGATGGAAGCGGCGAATCTGCTGGTGGGCTCGAAGGAAATCATGATCGTGCCGGGCTACGGCATGGCCGTGGCGCAGGCCCAGCACATCGTCTGCGAGATCACCAAGATCCTGCGGGACAAGGGCATCAACGTGCGCTTCGGCATCCACCCGGTGGCGGGCCGCATGCCGGGCCACATGAACGTGTTGCTGGCCGAAGCCCGGGTGCCGTACGACATCGTATTCGAGATGGACGAGATCAACGAGGAATTTCCCGACATCGACGTCTCCATCGTCATCGGCGCCAACGACATCGTCAATCCGTCGGCCCAGGAGGAGCCAGAAAGCCCCATTGCCGGGATGCCGGTGCTGGAGGTCTGGAAGGGCAGGACCACGATCGTCCTGAAGCGGAGCATGGCCACCGGCTATGCGGGGGTGCAGAATCCGTTGTTCTTCAAGGAAAATACGCGGATGTTGTTTGGGGATGCGCGGGAAAGTCTGGATGAGGTGTTGAAGGAGATCTAGACAGGCGCTGTATAGTCGGGTTTCGTCGCGAGCGTGCGTGCGAACTGCACCTCGCGCTCCAAATGCAATCAGACGTGTGAGCCAACTGCCACGCTTGCCATGCACTCCAGCACCGCACACCGATTCGACAGCGTTATCGGCTACGATCACTGAATCGAGATTCCAGGTCGTGTTTCGGCATCGTACACTGGCAGTTCCAGAATGAAGCCCACCGTCTACATCGAAACGTCCGTGGTGAGTTACCTCACGGCGCGACCGTCGCGCGATATCGTTGTTGCCGCCTATCAACAGATTACGCGGGAGTGGTGGCGCAGCGCTGCAGATCGATTCGATCTCGCGATTTCGGCGTTGGTGCTCTCCGAGGCCCGAGCTGGCGATCCACAGGCGGCCCGGGCCCGCATGAACGCGCTTGAGGACGTGCCCTTGGTCGAGGCGACCCCGGAGGCTGAGAACCTCGCCCAGCGCCTGATCGATGAGAAAGCCGTTCCGCGCCAAGCCGCGGACGACGCGGCGCACATTGCCATTGCCGTCACCAACGGCATGAGTTTTCTGGTAACGTGGAACTTTCGGCACATTGCCAACGCGAAAATGAGGTCGAGAATCGAACGGACCTGCACGCAGGCTGGCTACGCGCCGCCGGTGATCTGCACACCGAGTGAACTTCTAGAGGGCAACGATGCAAACGACACACCCTGACCCCGTCATTGCGGAGGTTCGCGCCATCCGTGACAGGCATGCTGCGCGTTTTGGCTACGATGTGAAAGCCATCTTCCGGGACATACGGTCGTTACAGAAAACGTCTGGCCGCGAACTCGTTCGCTATCCCGCACGGGCGTTCGTCGCGGAAACGACGGACGCTCAAGAGTCAACCAAATGACAGCATGAGCGTCGGCTGCCAACCTTCGGCCAGTTTCCCGAAAACGCCTTGAGCACGACTTAATCCTGCTCTTCGTCATCATATACGAATGAGTCATTGTCTAGGCAGCCCGCCGATTCGTATTCTTCGTACTTGGCTTCAATGTCATCCACGATTGGCCAAATTTGCTGTTCGCCAATCACAGCCCGATTTACCATTACCTCATACATTGCCCAGGCGCGGTCAATATTTATCTGCTTCTGATCCTCACCGCCGACATGATTGGCGTTCTCACGCATGCGGTTAGCCACAAACCTTGGTATACCTGAAAACTCGGAATCCTCTTCCCAATTGCTGTGCAGAATATACTTGCCTGCCTCCTCGGCAGTGTTGAACCGGCAATCCAGCACCGAAAGATCACGCCTGAGCTTCTCGCACATCCTGCCCCCGCTCCACCCGCTCGGTCGAAGCCTTGGGGAGTCGCCGTATTCCTGGTCAAGATACGCTTGCAGACTTGGGAGAACGTCTCCACACTTTGCCATGCGCTCGGCATGTTCGTTTAGCCAATAGGAATCGTCTCCCGCTCCAACGTCATCCGCGTGAGCCGGTCCGCAGAACAGTGCCCCAACCATCACAATAATCTGTCTCATGTTCCTACCTGTTTTCTCAATGATTACTTGTCCATTCAATTTCCTATTTCCTTTATCCGATTGTAAGCCTCATGGAAGTTATCTACCTCTACGTACAGAACTGCGTTCGCAAAGAAGTTCCTCCCGATGGCATTACCGATGCGGGACATGAATATCATGTCAGAGTTCATGCACTTAATGATGGTGTTGCAATTGATAAGCAGGAGTTAATGGATCTGCTGGCGATTGAGATCGACCGGGTCCTGTTATAGCTCCCCCGGAGGCTCTGCGAAGTCTAAACCAATGTTACTGCGTCCGAGTGTCTGCGTAGAGTTCAGAATGGCCGTGGTAGAGTCGGCAGAGTTGCGTTGCATTCGCTCTTCATCCATTTGATCAAAGGTTCGTAGTTATTCAACCACTCGCGGCATAGTCACCGTCCAATTCCACGACAAGAGGGGGAGAATCCTTGCGTGGCCAAGGTCGGGAATTGACATTGACGCAGGCTGACTGCATGCGCCTCCTCAGGCTTCTGCTTGCGAGAATCAAGTGGAGCCGGGAGGTTCCCTGAGGGCATTGGCGACTGTATCCAAGTGTGCAACCTGGACACTTAATCGGGTCAGGATGCGCCTCGCGGTAGAGGTCGACAAGTCCGAGACTCCGTAACTTACCCAGCGCTTTTCGTCCTTGGCCGTTCATAGGCGGTCCGTCGGCATAAACATTGAAGTCGCCGCACAGAAGACTCTCCTGTTCACCCAAGCGTTCCGCCCGCACATGGTCTCGTAGGCGATGTAGCCATTCAACCGTTAGGGAAACCGGCGGCGGACAGGGCGCATAGTGAGAAGTGATCCGGAGTTTTCCGACAGTGACAGTCAGGAATCGAGACTCCGCATGTTCGACGCCGGGTAATTGACACACTCGTATTTCAGGGCTTGGCAGATTACTTCTGCTCAATATGCCAACCCCGAGATCTGACGCGGAACGCCTGCCGAGAAAGCTGCTCCTGTAACCCAGTTTCCATAGTGCCTTGGTAGGAAAATCCTTGGCCAGACCAGTTTTCTGCAGAGCAACAATGTCCGGCCAAGTTCTTTGCAGCCAGCACATGACATCGGGGCCATTGGTCTTCATGCTGGAGAGCGCGACGTTTGCGACTTTCATTACTGCCAGTTTCCGGTTCGTTGTCCCGATCCCATTCGCAGGGCGATCCAATGGCGATCTTTGCAGTGTAGCACTAGCCTTCCAAGTGCGAGTCAGTTGTCCGGGCCGTGCTCGCCAACAGCGACAGGCTTGAGGCGTTCGAGAAACTCGGCCATGGCGGGTGCCATCAACAGTACTGGACTCGGGCTCGTTGTTTCTGGCCATCCGTGGCCCCGCTCCGAGCCCACGACGCGAACAACGGGTAGCCGGCCACACCCTCACCACGCAAGCCACGAAGCCGTCCGGCTGGTAAGCGTGGGCAATGGCAGTCCGTACATGCCCTGTGGAAAAGTCGGTTTTTTGCATCAATAGCGGTTGAATATTGGCGCGGTGTCGGTAAAACTTGTTGCGCCCGAGACAAGTCCGGTCGATACGATGCAACCTTACGCTGTTACCCAGGATGTTCTGCGCACCGATGTCGCAGGCATGCCCCTGGAGTGGATCGACTATCGGGATGCCGTGCGGCTCTACTACATGTCGAGGGTGGCATATGTTTGCGGTTCGCCGATTTACCGCGTTCGCGGGGGCTGGAATGCCAGGACCGGGCTGCGCAGCGTTGTCGAGGTCAACTCGATCATTGCCACGGAGGGTGATCCGAAATTGAGAGAACGTGGGGATGCGTTCACGCCGCCGCTCAACAACCGGACGCTGTTCAAGCGCGATGCCAATCTCTGCATGTACTGTGCGCAGCGGTTCCCCACCCGGGACCTGACCCGCGATCACATCACGCCGTTCAGCCAGGGTGGCCGCGACGTGTGGACCAACGTGGTGACGGCTTGTCGGCGCTGCAACAATTTCAAGGGTGGGCGCACGCCGGAGCAGGCGGGGATCAAGCTCATCGCGGTGCCGTTCACGCCCACGTACGCGGAATACATCTATTTGAAGGCGCGGCGGGTACTGGCGGACCAGATGGAATACCTGCTCACGCACTTTCCGCGCACTTCTCCGCTGCACGCGCGGCTGCGGACACATCTCGCCCGGCAGGCGGGTGTGGGCGGGCTTGCCAGGGCGACGGCCTGACTTGCTGAGCCCGGTCCTCCGGGAGCTTGAAAGCCGAACCGGGTTTCGGGGCGACTCGTCCCGGGCTCGCGCCGTCGGGGGCGGGAGCATCAACCAGGCATTCAAGGTTCCGGGGGATCCCCGGCCGCTGTTCGTCAAGATCAATCGGGCGTCGGCGCTGCAGGACTTCGAGGCTGAGGCGGAAGGGTTGCAGGCGCTTTGCGAGGCGGGAGGTGTCTCCGTGCCGAATGTCGTCGGCTGCGGCGCCGTCGGCGACGCGTCCTTTCTCGCGCTGGAGTGGATTGAACTTCGCAATCGGACCTCGTCCGCCCAGAGCTGCTTGGGCGCGGGGCTTGCCGATCTGCACCGCGCCGCGGCGAAGCGCTTCGGTTGGCATCGCCACAACACCATCGGCGCTACTCCGCAATTCAACACACAGACGGAGGACTGGCTCGATTTCTACCGACGGGAGCGACTTGCGTTCCAGTTGCAACTGGCGCGCAAGAACGGGTTGCCAGGCCCGCTACTGGCCCAGGGCAACAGATTGTCGGAAAGACTGGAGTCGTTCTTCGCGGGATATCGGCCGGTGGCCTCGCTCCTGCACGGCGATTTGTGGTCAGGCAACTGGGGCGCCGACGAAAAGGGCAACCCTTTCATCTTCGACCCGGCGGTCTACTACGGCGACCGCGAGGCGGATCTGGCGATGACGCGATTGTTCGGCGGCTTCGGTCAGGCCTTCTATGCGTCGTACGGGAAGCGGTGGCCGCTGGCCGGCGGCTGGGAGCGCAGGGTCGATCTCTACAACCTCTACCACTTGCTCAACCATTTTAATCTTTTTGGCTCCGGCTACCTCGGTCAGGTGTCAACCTGTCTGTCCCGGTTGACGGCGTTCACGGATGGCGAACGATAGAAGGCCCGATCCTCACGGTTGAGAGGGATTTGCCAGCGACTTTGCGCAGTCGAGCAGCTCGTCGCCGGTATCGCAGTCCATGATGAGAACCCCCGCCTCGGCCAGCCGCGCGGGATCGGTCACGGTCCCGATGCAGTCGGCGAGTTCCTCCGTCACCGCCGGGCCAAACTTGCGCTCGGCCATGCGGCACAACAGCTCGCGTTGGTGGACGATGCCGGCCTCAATGCCCTGTTCCATCCCGCGGGTCATGCCCTGTTCCAACCCCCGGGCCATGCTCCTCCGCACGAACGAGCCCAGCAACGCGTCGTCTTCCGGCCCGGTTCCCTCGCGCTCGCCCAGCGTCCGCCCTATGCGCTCCAGCACCCGGACCGTAGCCGCCGAGGGTACCGTTTCGTCCAGCGCTGCACCGATCTCCGCCGCCTTCCAGCCGGAAAGCGCCCGGCTCTCGCCGACGACGCGGTAGGCGCCGCCTTCCAGGCGGTAAACCGTCAGGCCCGGTGACCGGCTGCGCGGGCGGCTGGGGGAAGGGCGATCCGGGACCTGAATCCACAACTCCGGGAACCCCCATGCTTCGTAGAGCTTGAGCTTGCCCCGCCGCGCGTCCGTGCTGTGGTCCACTTCCAGGACCACATCCGGAAAGTCGTGCTCGCCCACCACCATCGCCGGCGCATCCGGCAAGCGCCCCCGGCCCGGATGCAGATAGACGGATTGGTCGGCCTCCATGATCCGGCGCGGCGCCCCGCCCGGTTCCCGCACCAGCAGGTCCATCGCTCCGAGGCACTTGATGGGAGAGCCGCGCACGTGGGCGATGGTCTGGAGCAGGCCCGCCAACCCGTGGATCGGTTCCTCGTGGTATGGCGTCGCGGGTTCGCATATCCAGGCGGTCGCGGCATCGGCGTCCCAGAATTCCAGCCGCCCCTCGTACGCATCGATCTCCTGTGCCGTCAGTCGGCGGGTAACGCACCCCGGGAAAGACAGATCGGCCAGGGGCGGAAACTCGCACAAATCCCTTGCGTGCCGCGCCGCGCGGCTTTCGCCGCCCAGGTCGCCGCGCGACGTCTGATCGGACCCGGGTTCGGATTGGGCTCCTTGCACACTCATGCTAACCGGCCTCGCGCTATCGCTTTCGCAGCAATCGATTCCTTACCTGGGATCATTTTCCCCAGTTGCTCCACGCCTCCCGCTGAAGGACGCGATCCGAACCGTAACACCGCGCCGAAAGCAGCGACAACGCACACTTCTCGGCAATTCAGCCAGTTTTGAAGGCGCCCGTCTTCAGCCGGTGGACGTAGTCGTGGTAGGCGCGCATGGCCTGGCTGCCGAATATCCAGATGATGGGTACGTTGGCCCACAGCATCACCCCGGTGCCGACGCCGGTGAGGTTGTCGAGATCCGCGTCGGTTTCGATCAGGCCCATGGTGGCCACCAGGATCAGCAGGCAGTAGATGACCTTGTAGGTCAGCACCATGCGTTCGCCGAACAGGAACACGACGCCCTGCTCGCCGTAGTAGCTCCAGGAGATCATGGTGGAGATGGCGAAAAGCCAGGCCGCGACGGTCACCAGCCACCGGCCCAGGCCCGGCACGACCGTGTCGAACGCCTTCGCGGTCAGGGTCGCGCCCACGTAACTTGCATAGATGCCGGCGTCCTGCAATTGCGGCGTGGCGTCGCTGGCCACCGTGCCCCACTCCATCGATAGCGCGCCGTCGTCACCGGCCACGACGCGCCCCTCCACCCGGTGGGCGTCGTTGCCCGTCTGGGGGTTGGCATCGGCGTGGACGATCATGAAAACGTTGTCGCCCTCGCGCCAGATGTCGCCGATTCGCTCCGGCGCCGGCCCGGTCTCGAACGTCCACACGCCGGGGCTCTCGGCCACCACGGCCGGCGCCACGGGGTACTCGGCTTCCGCCGCACGGTTCCATACGCCGGTCGAAAGGATCACCAGGGCCGTGAAGGTGCACACGACGATGGTGTCGATGAACGGTTCCATGCCGGCCACCACGGCCTCGCGGACCGGTTCGTTGGTCTTGGCGGCGGAGTGGGCGATGGGGGAGGATCCCTGCCCGGCTTCGTTGGAGAAGAGCGCGCGCTTCATGCCGTACAGGAACGCGTAACCGGCCGTGCCGCCGATGAAGGCCCCGGTCATTTCCTGGGGCATGAAGGCGGACTTGAAGATCAGCAGGAACATGGCGGGAATCTCGCCGGCATTGGCGATCAGTACCACCGTGCCGCCCAGCAGGTAGAGCACGCACATGAAGGGCACCAGGCGGCCGGCCACCGCGCCGATGCGCTTGATGCCGCCGATGATGACCATGCCCACCACGATGGCCAGCACGACGCCCGCGGCGATGCTCGGAATGCCGAAATAGACTTCGGTGATCTCGCCGACGTTCCATGCCTGGAACATGTTTCCCCCGGTAATGGTCGAGACCAGCAGGGTGAGGCAGAACAGGCCGCCGACGAAGCTGCCCACAGGGCCCAGCTTCGGATTCATCCGACGCAATCCCTTGCCGACGACCCACATGGGCCCGCCGTGGGGGTTGTCGGGGTCGTCGGTGTTACGGTAGAGCATGGAAAGGGTGACTTCGGTGAGCTTGATGGACATGCCGAAGAAGCCCACCGTCCACATCCAGAAAATGGCCCCCGGTCCGCCCAGGGCGATGGCCAGGGCCACGCCGCCGATATTGCCCAGGCCCACCGTGGCGGAGAGTGCCGCGGAGAGTGCCTGGAAGTGATTGATCGCCCCCGGGTCGTCGGGGTCGTCGTACTTGCCCCGCACCACATGGAAGCCGTGGGTCAGGGCCCGGTACTGGCTGAACCGGCTCCAGATCGTGAACACGACACCGGTGCCGAGCAGGATGAACAGCACGCTGTCGTGCCAGATGATGAGGTTGAGCTGGGTCAGAAACCCGGCGAATCCTTCCATTGTGTTCTCCCTGTCAGCCCGCTTCGAGAACGGCGGCGACGCCCATGCCGCCCGCCGTGCACACGCCTATTAGACCACGCCCGGAACCGCGTTGGTGAAGCAGCTTGGCAAGCGTTCCGAGAATGCGCGTTCCGGTGGCGGCGAATGGGTGGCCGACGGCCACGCTGCTGCCGTTGACGTTCAGCCGGCTCCGGTCGATGGTCCCGAGGGGCTCGGAGCGGCCCAGGCGCTCTTGGCAGAACGATTCGGATGCCCACGCCTTCATGGTCGCCAGAGGCTGGGCCGCGAAGGCTTCGTGAAGCTCGTAGTAGTCGAAATCCTGCAGGGCATGGGGCGCCTTCCCGAGCAGTTCCGAAATCGCGTAGGCCGGGCCCATCAACAGTCCTTCGTCGCCGACGAAGTCGACCGCCATGACGTGTGCGTGGGTCATCCGCGCCAGCACGGGGAGCCCCCGCTCCCGCGCCCAGTCTTCGGAGGCCAGCAGCGCGGCCGAGGCGCCGTCAGTCAGCGGAGTGCTGTTGCCCGCGGTGAGCGAACCGGAGCCGCTGCGGTCGAAGGCCGGGCGCAGTTTCGCCAGTTTCTCCAGGCTGGAATCGGGCCGAACGTTGTTGTCGCGGGCCAAACCGGCGTATTCGACCACCAGGTCGTCGAAGAAACCTTCGGACTGGGCGCGCGCCGCGTTCAGGTGGCTGGCCTGGGCCAGGGCGTCTTGCTCCTCGCGGGAGATTTCCCACTCTTTGGTCGTCAACTCCATGCTCTCGCCCATGGAAAGGTTGGTTCGCGGTTCCTTCACGTCCACTAGGCGCGGCTTGAAATGCTTCGGCCGCAGCCCGAGCCATGGCTTCAGCCTCTCGCCGAAAGAGCGCGCCCGGGCGCTCTCCAGAAGGATCCGCCGGTATCCGTCCGGGTAGACAATGGGCAGGTCGCTGATGCTGTCGGTGCCGCCGGCGATGCCGGCGTCGATCAGCCCGGTGGAAATTTTCGAGGCGATCAGGACCGCAGCCGAGAGGCTCGTGCCGCAGGCGCGCTGGATGTCGAATGCCGGTGTCTCGGGCGCGAGGCCCGAGGAAAGCACGGACTCCCGGGCAAGATTGAAGTCCCGGGAATGCTTGACCACCGCGCCCAGAGACACGTCGCCCAGTCTCTCGCCGGCCAGGCCGTATCTGTCGACCAGGGCGTTGAGCACATGGGACATCATGTCCTGATTGGATCGGTTTCGATAGGCGGTATGGGCGCGGGCAAACGGTATTCGCAGACAGCCTGCAATCACCACGGGCCGGGCAGGTTGATTACGCATTTCGTGGAGTCTCGTCGTCGTTCAAGTGCATGGTTCGATCGCTGGAGGCATTACTTGAGAGATATTCTCTGAAGGGCGATTCCGGCGACGCCTACCTTAATGCGCCCGGCGCTCCCGGCCAAGGGGTCAGGCGAAATCGGGACACGGACCGGCACTTCGCCCGGCGGTGAGCCGCTCGCCGGGGACGAATCAATCTGCCGGGCCGAATCGTTCGCCCCGGGCCGCTCGTCCATTCTTTACACATTCCCGAAGAGCGATGGGATCGTCGGTGCTATAATCGCCGCCCGCGACGGCCCGAGGACACCCGTGTCCGGGCTTGAAACCGGCTCCGAGGCCACCGGAACTGTTCCGGAGCGCTTCGATTCACCCGCGCTGAACGCGCGCCAAGCCGAATGCGTAAAATATGCGATGCGGCCACCAGGTGATCGCCGCGGGCGAAATGCCGCGCAACAATTGGATGGAGCGTTGACTCTCACAGGGGACGAATGGATCGGAAAAAGGACATCCGGTCGGCGGGCGGCCTTCCGCCTGCACATGGCCTGTACTCTCCCGAACGGGAGCACGAGAGCTGTGGCGTCGGCTTTGTGGCCCATGTCAGGGGACAACGCAGCCATGAGATCATTGCCGACGCCGAACACCTGCTGTGCCGGATGGACCACCGCGGCGCCCGCGGTGCCGAGGAAGCGACAGGCGACGGCGCCGGAATTCTGACGGCGCTCCCCCACGAGTTTCTCGCCCGGGTCGCCCGTGAAGAACTCGGCAGGGACCTGCCGGAGCCCGGCGAGTTCTCCGCAGGGATCGTCTTTCTCCCCAACGACGCCACGCAGCGGGAGAAATGCAAGCACGCAGTGGCGCGAATCTGCGCCGAGGAAGGCCAGCTTCTGGTGGGCTGGCGGCCCGTGCCCACCAACCCCGGGGAAGCGCGGATCGGCCCCACTGCGCTGGCGGCGGCGCCCAACATCGAGCAGGTGTTCATCGCAGCCGGCGGGGGATTGAGCGGCGATGCCTTCGAGCGAAAGCTCTACCTGATCCGCAAGCGCGCCAGCCATCTGCTTCGATCCGACCGCCGGATGAGCGAGCGCAAGGCATTCTATGTTTCCAGCCTGTCCACCAAGGTGCTGATCTACAAGGGGATGCTCACGCCCGGTCAGTTGATGGCGTTCTATCCGGACCTGCGGGAGCCGGACTACAAGTCGCACCTGGCCATGGTCCACTCGCGGTTCTCGACGAATACGTTTCCCAGTTGGGACCGGGCGCAACCCAACCGCTTCATGTGCCACAACGGCGAGATCAACACCCTTCGGGGCAACGAGAACTGGATGGCCGCGCGTCAGGGTGTCGCCCATACGGAACTGTTCGGGGATTCCATCAAGAAGCTGTTCCCGGTGGCGGAACCGGATTGTTCCGACTCGGGCACGTTCGACAACGTCCTGGAGTTTCTGCTCATGACCGGCCGCACGCTGCAGGAGTCGGTCATGATGATGATTCCGGAGGCTTGGCAGAAGAACGGCCTGATGCCCGGAAACAAGCGGGCGTTCTACGAGTTCCACTCCTGCGTGATGGAACCCTGGGACGGCCCGGCCTCCATCGCCTTCACCGACGGCCATTACATCGGCGCGGTACTGGACCGCAACGGCCTCAGGCCGAGCCGCTACTACCTCACCCACGACGACAGGGTCATCATGGCCAGCGAGGTGGGCGTGCTGCCGGTGGACCCGGCCATGGTGAAGCACAAGGGCCGTCTCGAGCCCGGGCGCATGTTCCTCATCGACTTCGTATCCGGCCGGCTGGTGCCCGACGACGAATTAAAGCAGGAGTTCGCCGACCGGAACCCCTATGGCGAGTGGCTTGAGTCGGAGCGGCTGACGTTCGAGGACCTCTCGTCCGATGCGGACGAGTTCGCCCCGGGGCTGGAGTCCTCGACGCTGCTGCCGAGGATGCAGGCGTTCGGCTTCACCGTCGAGACCATGCAGTTCATGTTGCAGCCGCTGGTGGAGCAGCTTCGCGACCCCGTGGGTTCCATGGGCAACGACTCGGCGCTGGCCTGCCTCAGTGACCAGCCGCGCATGCTCTACGACTACTTCAAGCAGCTCTTTGCCCAGGTCACCAATCCCCCGATCGATTCGATCCGGGAAGAAGTGATCATGTCGCTGGAGTGTTACGTGGGCCCGGAGCCCAACCTGCTGGAAACCACGCGCAGGCATGCCCATCGCCTGCGGGTGCCGCACCCCATCCTCGACAACGAAGAGCTGGCGGCGCTGAAGCGCATGGACCACCGCGGCTGGCGGTCCAGGACCATCGACATTACCTTCCCCCGCGACCTCTCGGACGGGGGCATGGCCGGCGCGCTGAAGAGGATCTGCGCCGAGGCCGAGGCGGCCATCGACGGGGGTGACAGCATCGTGATCCTGTCCGACAGGCGCATCGGCGAAGACCGCGTACCCCTCAGCAGCCTGGCCGCCTGCGGCGCGGTGCACCATCACCTGGTCCGCCGGGCGAAGCGCACCCGGATCGGCATCGTGCTGGAAACCGGAGAGGCGCGCGAGGTTCACCATCACTGCCTGCTGGTCGGTTACGGCGCCGACGCCATCAATCCGTACCTGGCATTTGAGGCGCTCTGGGATACGCGGGCGAAGGGCCTGCTGGATCCCGTCAGGCACCCGGACGACGCCTCGGTGGTGGCCGCGTATCGCAAGGGCGTGGCCAAGGGCATGCTCAAGGTGATGGCGAAGATGGGCATCTCCACTTTGCAGTCCTACAAGGGAGCGCAGATTTTCGAAGCCGTGGGCCTGGCCGACGAGGTGATCGAGCGCTGTTTCGCCGGCACCGCGAGCCGGCTGCAGGGGGTAGGTCTCGACGTGCTCGAGCAGGAGTCCCTGCGGCGGCATGCCCTGGGCTACCCGGGCAAGGGGCGCGACCGGCTGGCGGCGCTGCCCAATCCCGGCGAGTTTCACTGGCGCAGCCGCGGCGAGCGTCACGGCTGGGACCCCGTCGTCATCTCCACGTTGCAGCAGGCCGCGCGCACCCGCTCCGGCAGCGCGTATGCGCAGTTCGCCGAACAGGCCAACGACGAGGCGCGCGCCAACTGTACGTTGCGGGGGCTGCTGAGGCTCAAGACCGGTGTGGAGGGCCCTGCCATCCCGCTGGAAGATGTCGAGCCTGCGAAGGAGATCGTCAAGCGTTTCTGCACCGGCGCCATGAGTTTCGGCTCGATTTCGGCGGAGGCCCACGAATCCCTGGCGGTGGCGATGAACCGCATTGGCGGGCGCAGCAATACCGGTGAGGGGGGCGAAGATCCGGAACGTTACATCCCGCTGCCGTCCGGCGATTCGAAGCGCTCCGCCATCAAGCAGGTGGCCTCCGGCCGTTTCGGGGTCACCATCTGGTACCTGACCAACTCGGACGAACTGCAGATCAAGATGGCCCAGGGCGCCAAGCCCGGCGAGGGCGGCGAGCTTCCGGGGCGCAAGGTGGATGACGTCATCGCGCGTATCCGCTACTCCACGCCCGGGGTGGGACTGATCAGTCCGCCGCCCCACCACGACATCTATTCCATCGAGGATCTGGCGCAACTCATCCACGATCTGAAGAACTCCAATCCGGGCGCTCGGATCAGCGTGAAACTGGTGTCGGAGGTGGGTGTGGGAACCATCGCCGCGGGGGTGGCCAAGGCGCATTCCGATCACATCCTGATCTCGGGGGACTCCGGCGGAACCGGGGCCTCGCCGCTCACCAGTATCAAGCACGCGGGCCTGCCTTGGGAGCTGGGCATTGCGGAAACGCACCAGACGCTGGTGATGAACGACCTGCGCAGCCGGGTGGTGCTGCAGACCGACGGCGGGCTGAAGACGGGCCGGGATGTGGTCATGGCCGCGCTGCTCGGGGCGGAGGAGATGGGCTTTTCCACCGGCCCGCTGATCGCGCTCGGCTGCATCATGATGCGCAAGTGCCATCTCAACACCTGTCCGGTAGGGATAGCGACCCAGGATCCGGTGCTGCGGGAGAAGTTCACGGGTACGCCCGAACACGTCGTCAACTACCTGTTCCTGGTGGCCGAGGAGGCCCGGGAATTGATGGCGAAACTGGGCTTCCGCCACATGGACGACATGATCGGGCGGGTCGACGTGCTGGAAACCCGCGACGCGGTCGACCACTGGAAGGCGGACGGCCTGGACCTGACGCCCATTCTCACGCCGGCGGTCAAGCCCCACGAGGATGTCGAGGTGCGCTGCACCATCGAACAGGATCACGGGCTGGACCGGGCTCTGGACCAGCGGCTGGTGGAACTGTCGCAGGACGCGATTCACCACCGCCGCCGAATCCGGCTGGAGCTTCCCATCGTCAACACCAACCGCACCGTGGGAACGATTCTCAGCCACGAGGTCGCCAAGGCCCAGGGTGAGGCGGCGCTGCCGGACGACACCATCCACATCAAGCTGGACGGCTCGGCGGGACAGAGCTTCGGCGCGTTCCTGGCCCGGGGAATCACCCTGGAACTGGAGGGCGACAGCAACGATTACGTGGGCAAGGGGCTTTCCGGCGGCCGGCTGATCGTCTATCCGCCCCGGCAAAGCACGTTCGTCCCGGAGGAGAACGTCATCATCGGCAACGTCGCCCTCTACGGCGCCACCGGCGGTCAGGCGTTCTTCCGGGGCCGGTCGGCCGAGCGGTTCTGCGTTCGCAACAGCGGCGCCGAAGCGGTGATCGAAGGCGTGGGCGACCACGGCTGCGAATACATGACCGGGGGCCGCGCGGTCATCCTCGGTCCCACGGGGCGCAACTTCGCCGCCGGCATGTCCGGTGGCGTCGCCTATGTCTGGGATCCCGAGAATCGATTCAACGGCCGATGCAACACCGAAACCGTTGAACTTGAGAGCGTGGAGGATCCGTCGGACATCGACGAATTGCACCGTCTGATCGAACTGCACCGGCGGTACACGGGTTCGGCCGTCGCCTCGCGCGTGCTTGGGGACTGGCCGAGAGCGATCGCCCGGTTCGTCAAGGTCATGCCCACGGACTACAAGCGGGTCCTTGCCGAACGCAAGCGGCGGGATCCGGCCAAGGTCTCGGCGGTCAGCGCGCCCCCACCCTTGCCCCTGGTCGCCGAGAGGTAGCCCCCATGGGCAAGCACTCGGGTTTTCTGGAGTTTCCCAGAAGCGCCGTTCCCTATCGGGATGCCGCGAAACGAATCGGCGATTTCGACGAGATCTTCACCGATCCGGACGAATCGCTGTTGCGGCGCCAGGGTGCGCGATGCATGGATTGCGGTGTCCCGTTCTGCCAGACCGCCACCGGCTGTCCCATCGACAACCTGATCCCGGAATGGAACGACCTGGTCTACCGGGGCCAGTGGAAGGCGGCGCTCGACCGTCTCCACCAGACCAACAACTTCCCGGAGTTTACCGGCCGGACCTGCCCGGCCCCCTGCGAGGGTGCCTGCGTGCTGGGCATCACCGATCCCCCGGTGACCATCAAGAACATCGAGAACGCCATCATCGACCGGGGCTTTGCCGAGGGCTGGGTGCGGCACGATCCGCCCGCGCAGCGCTCCGGCAGGACGGTGGCGGTGGTCGGCTCCGGTCCCGCGGGCCTTGCGGCGGCCGATCAGCTCAACAAGGCGAGCCATGAGGTCACCGTGTTCGAACGCGAAGACCGGATCGGCGGGCTGCTCATGTACGGTATTCCCAACATGAAGCTCGACAAGTCGCTGGTGGATCGCCGCGTGCAATTGATGGCGGAAAGCGGTATCCGTTTCCGCGCCGGCGCAGACGTGGGCGTCAATGTGGATCCGGATGAACTGAGGGCGGAATACGACGCGGTGCTGCTGGCTACCGGAGCGACCCGGCCCCGGGACCTGCCCATTCCCGGACGGGAACAGTCGGGGATCCACTTCGCCATGGAGTTCCTCACCGAAAATACCCGCAGCCTGCTGGACAGCGGACTGAGGGACGGCCGCTTCATCAACGCCCGGGGCAGGGATGTCATCGTGATCGGCGGCGGCGACACCGGCGCGGACTGCATCGGGACCGCGCTGCGCCACGGTTGCCGCAGCCTGGTGAACCTGGAGTTGCTGGACCGCCCGCCCGCAGAGCGCCCGCCGGACAACCCGTGGCCCGAATGGCCGCTGATTTTCCGTACCGAATACGCCCACGAGGAGAGCGCGGCCCGGTTCGGGTCGGACCCGCGCAGCTTCAGCGTCCTTTCGAAGTCGTTTTCCGGTAACGGCGATGGCGTCACCGCTCTGAACACCGTCAACATACGCTGGCAACTGGACGGTCGTGCCCGGAAAATGATCGAACTGGAAGGCACGGAGAATACGCTGAAGGCCGACCTGGTGCTGCTGGCCATGGGTTTCCTCGGCCCCGAGGACTACGTGGCCCGGCCCCTTGGCCTGGAACTGGATTCACGCTCAAACTACAAGGCCGTACACGGCGACTATCGTACGAATGTGCCGGGCGTATTCGCCGCCGGAGACTGCCGGCGGGGCCAGTCGCTGGTGGTATGGGCCATCAACGAAGGGCGCGGTGCGGCTGCGGCGATCGACGCGTGGTTGTCCGCGGGCACGGCGGAGGCGCGCTCCCGCGACGCTGCCCGGGGAGCGGCTCATGTTTGAATGGGCCGGCCGATCGGGACGAAAGCGTCCCCCTCCGGCACAGGAGTCGCACTTCGTCACCGGGCGGCGTATCCGCCCGCCCTTTCCGAAGGGTACCCGGCTGGCCGTGTTCGGCATGGGCTGTTTCTGGGGAGCCGAGCGCGGATTCTGGGAGCTGGAAGGCGTCTATTCCACCGCGGTCGGGTATTCCGGGGGAACGGCGTCCGATCCCACCTACGAGGAGGTCTGCAGCGGACGTACGGGTCATGCAGAGGTGGTGCTGGTGGTGTTCCACCCCGAGGTTGTGAGTTACGAGCACCTGCTGAAAGTGTTCTGGGAGTCCCACGATCCCACCCAGGGCATGCGCCAGGGCGCCGACATCGGCACCCAGTACCGCTCGGCGATCTACACCCACGGTGACAGCCAGCACCGGGCGGCTGTCCGGAGCCTCAAGGCCTACCAGGCGGACCTTGAAGTTGCCGGCTACGGCGCAATCACCACCGAGATCGCGTCGGCGGGGCCGTTCTGTTACGCCGAGGACTATCATCAGCAATACCTGGCCAAAAACCCCGCGGGCTACTGCGGGATCGGCGGGACCGGCGTATCCTGCAACCCTTCGTCCTAGCGTCCCTTCCCGTGTGGTCGTCCGCGCCTGCCACCATGCGTCGCGCCGCTGCCCGCTTCGGGGTGGTTTGCAAGAGGGGCGCGGGGTAGTACAGTTGGCCTGAATCAAAGGTAGCCGAGATTACCGCCAAATGGGGCGCGCAGTATGAATGTGACCAGCAGGACGGAGGACGGTGTGGTAATCGTAGCGGTCGAAGGGCGCGTGCATCGCGAAAAGGCAAGGCAATTCATGCTGGAGGCGAAACTGGCGATCGGCGATCGTTGGGGAGGCCGAGTCCTGCTCGACTGCCAGAAAATGACCTACATCAGCACCGCCGGACTGCGCGAGGTCCTGTTGATCGCAAAGAAAATCGCCAGGCACGACGGACGGTTCGCCATCTGCACGTTGGCTGAAGGGATCGACCGCGCGTTCGAAGTCATCGGCTTCGACCAGATCATCGACATCCACAAGTCGTCGGAAGCCGCGCTGGCATCGATCTCCTAGAAGCGGGACCCGGTCGGTCGCTCGACGGCGCGACCAGGTCTCGCCATGACGGCCGGCCGGCCGCGTTTACCCGGGCGACGCGGTTGTCGCCTTTGCAGGAGGCGCCGGAGCGGCCGCCTTCTTGGGCTTGGGCGCGGCCGCGGGCTTGGCTGTAGTCATGTCGATCCGGCCCTTGAACCTGGCGCCGTCCTCGATCTGGATTCGCGGTGCCAGGATCGTGCCAATCACCGCGCCGGTGGCGTAGATCGTCACCTTCCTCCTGGCCTCGATATCTCCCTGTACCTTGCCGCGAATGTTCACGTTCTTGGCGAGGATGCCGCCGTCCATGAAGCCCGTTGCTTCGAGATTGGCGTTGTTCTCAGGCAAATCGACGGTGCCTTCAACCCGGCCGCTGATGACCAGATCGCCCTTCCCGGTGATGTCGCCACGGATGGTGGCGGCCGCGCCAATGGTTACGGTCTCTTCGACCTGGCTGCGCTGAGCGGTTTCGGCGGCAGGCCTGGCCGCGTCGCTACCGGAACCGGCGGCAGGTTTTTTCGCCGCTGCTCCACCGGCCCGTCCCATGATGCCCAGGGCGGGTTTCTGCTGTGTAGCCCTGGTCTGGGCTGATGCCTTTTTCTTGGATCCTTCAAACATGTCAATCCCCGTTTGCTCTCGCGGTATCGCCACCGCAATGGGCTCGATCGCGCCCATTGTAAACCGTTGTGCCGTTAACGGCACATCCGGTACGTCCGTGGATATTACTCTACCGGCATGGCGATGGAGAATTTCACGCCGCTGCCGTCGGGCAGGTCGTCGCCCCGAACCGTGCCGCGATGAAACTCCGCCACCAGCGATACGATGTGCAGGCCCAGCCCCAGGTGATGCCGCCCATCGCGCTCCTTGCGAATCGAAACCAGTGAGTCGAAGAGCTGCGAGCGCATCGACGACGGGAGGCGCGGCCCGCGGTTGACCACGGTGATCGTCACTTCCCGGCGCGTGCCGCTCAGGCCCACCTGGATGGCCGCGTCCTCACGGCCGAAGCTCACCGCGTTGTCGATCAGCTTGTCCATCATCTGGACAATGAGTTCCCCCGATCCCAGCACTCGGGTATGGGGCGCGTCGGAGTGATACTCGATGGTGCGGTGGGGATAGACATCCCGGTACGCGGCCGTGCAACTCGCCAGAACGGCGTCCAGGTTGAAGATTTCCGGTTCAGTGTCGGCAATGGCCTGCTCGATCAGCGTGGCTTCCGTCATGGCGCCGAGGATGCCGTCCAGCCGGGAAATGCCTTCCTTCAGCCTGGAAAGATAAGGCGACAGGTGGGCGCCGTGGGGCTCCCGCTCGAGGTTTTCCAGCGAAGTGGATGCCACGGCCAGCGGCGTACGAAGCTCGTGGGCCAGCTTGGCCTTTAGTGTGGTCAGGTAGGCAGTGTATTCCTGGAGCCGGTTCAACAGATCGCTGAAGCTGCGGGCCAGGTCGCCGATTTCGTCCCTGGCGCGGCGTCCGGGCAACGACGCGTGGATTTCCCCCCTGGGGCCCAGCGCGGTTTCCGCGGCGCGGGAAAGCCGCCGCACACGGAACGACAGCACGGTCGCGTAGCTCAGGAGCCCCCCCGCAACCACGAGCATCGCCAGGAAGGTCACGCTCAGCAGGCGCACCAGGGCGGCGTTGGTCAGCGTCAGGATGGAGTCGCTGCCCTGCTCCAGGATCACCGCGCCAAGTTGCTCGCTGCCGCGCAGGATGGGCGCACCGGCGGTCACCACCGCGCTCGCGTCCCCGCTTCGGGCGAACCACGCCGTCACCGGCGTGCCCTCCAGGATCGCCTGGAGCGGTCCGCGGCCCAGTCGGCCCGGAGGTTGTTGGAATCCCGTAAAGGCCGGGTCGTCCCGCCGGAGGATGAACCGATAGAATTGCTCCATGAGGCTCGGGTCGAGGTTGTCGAAGGTCGCCGACAAGGGGTCGATCTCGCCCTCGTCGAAGAGTACCCAACCGGCGGGGTCGACGACGACCAGGCGCCTTCCCGACTGAATGAACTGCGCAGCGGAAGCGGCAAGGCCCGACGGCCGGTACAGCAGCGTGCCCGGATCGTCGCCGGGCCAGGAACTCTCCACGGCCACCTGGTAGGTTGCGGCGGCCGGATCGGTGCTTCCGGGGTCCACGTCGACCACGGCAATGCCGAGCCGCTGGCCGGCCATCGCCAGCGGCAGCCTGATCTCCGCCGTGAACCCGTCGCCGGTTTCCCGCCAGAACGCCGGCACCCGGGCGTCGCGGCGCCCCGTCGGCGTGAACAGGGGCGCGGTGGTTGCCTGGGCGCGGAGGCTGCCGGGTGCGGCAGTGTGGAACAGGAGCCAGTCCGGCCGGGGCGATTCGGTCAGCAGCAGGACGCGATCGCCGTAGGGCGTTTCTCCCGGTGCGCGTTGATACATCACGTTCGCATCCGGGTAGTGCAGGAACAGGAACAGGCTGCGCTGGTGCAGGCCGATCCAGAACCTGCCGGACGCACCCAGCGGTAGGCCGGTGTTTTCCGCGCTGCTCCAGTCGTCGCGATAACCGTCGATCAGGGGCTCGGAGGTCAGGGGGTGAGCATAAACGACCTCGCCGGGCTGCACGGCGGGGGTGGAAGCAATGCTTCGAAGGTCCTGACCGGGAAGCGCCGCTGCGGTGGACTCGGCAGCCGCCAGCAGCGATTGCTCCAGCCCGGAGCGCAGCGCGCCTTCAAGCTCCTGAACGTAGCGGTACCCGGCCCAGGGCAGGACCAGCGTCAGCAGGCCCAGGCCCAGGAGCTGGAGGCGCAACGACACGATCAGTGTCCCTGTTCCGGCCGGGGGCTGATCCAGCGATAACCCATGCCGTAGACGGTGTCGATGGCCCTGAAATCCGGATCGGCGGCGGCGAACTTGGCGCGGATGCGCTTGATCTGCGAGGTCACGCTGCCGTCGTCAAGCACGACATTGGCGGCCGCCATGAGTTGCTCGCGCGTGCGCACGTGGCCGGGATGCCTGGCCAGCGCATGCACGACCCAGAATTCTGTGAGGGTCAGGGGGATCGCCGCGCCGTTCCAGGAAACGCTGACCCGGTCCAGGTCCATCTCGAGCGGCCCGCGGCTCACGAGCCTCGGCTCGGCTGCGGCGGTGGTCAGCGCCTCGACGCGCCTGAGCAGCGCCGCGACTCTGGCCAGCAGGTGCTCCAGGCTGATGCGCTTGGTCAGATAGTCGTCGGCGCCCAGCCGCAATCCGGAAATGGCGTCCAGTTCGCTCTCCCGGGCCGTCAGAAAGATGATCGGCAACTGCGCCGAGCGGGCCCTCAGTTCGCGGCACAGTTCGAAGCCCCCCTCGACCTCGCCGGACAGGTTGATGTCGATGATCACCAGGTCCGGAAGGCGGGCTTCGAAGGCGTCGAGCGCTTCGCGGCGCGAGCAGAAACCCGCGACACGATATCCCTGGCGCCTGAGCGCCGCCAGGTAGTTGTCGCGGATCGCGACCTCGTCTTCCACGACAGCGATGAGTTTGCTCGCTGTCATCGAACCGTTTCGAAGCGTTGGGTCATGGCTGCGCCTTTCGACGGGACATCTCGCGTACGTCCGTTTACAGAGACTTTACCGCATGGGGTCGGATCACCGAAAAGGCAGGCGCGGCCGAATCGGGCCGCCGCTTCGGAAAGACGTGTCTGGCAGCGGCGGTGGGGATCAGGCCGCGATGGATCCCTTGAGCTTGCGCATGGCGTTCGCCTCGATCTGGCGAATGCGCTCGGCGGAGACCTTGTATTCGGCAGCCAGTTGGTGAAGGGTCGCCTTCTTCTCCACCAGCCAGCGGCGCTGGACGATGTCGCGGCTGCGGTCGTCCAGTGCGGCCAGCGCCCGGCCCAGCCGCCGGCGCGAATCGTTCTGCCAGTCGGCCTGTTCGACCACGTCGGCAGGGTCGCTGTCCGGACTCGGCAGGTAGGCGACCGGTGCGTACTCGTCTTCCTCGGTGGGAGAGCCGTCGTAGGAGACGTCGCGGCCGGAGAGGCGCCGCTCCATCCGGGTGACTTCGCTCGGACTGACGCCGAGGTCTTCGGCAACGGCTTTGGTTTCTTCGTTGGACAGCCAGCCCAGGCGGGTCTTGGCCTTGCGCAGGTTGAAGAACAGCTTTCGCTGGGCCTTGGTGGTGGCCACCTTGACCAGGCGCCAGTTCTTCAGCACGTATTCGTGAATTTCGGCGCGGATCCAGTGCACGGCGAAGGAGACAAGCCGCACGCCCACGTTGGGATCGAACCGCTTGACCGCCTTCATGAGTCCGACGTTGCCTTCCTGGACCAGATCGCCCAGCGGCAGCCCGTAACCGGTGTAGCCGCGGGCGATGTGCACGACGAATCGCAGGTGGGAGAGGATCAGGAGCTGGGCCGCTTCCAGGTCATCGTTTTCGTGCAGCCGCGTGGCCAGATCGAACTCCTCCTCCTTGCTGAGCACGGGCACCGCGCGCACGGCCTGGATGTAGTGATCCAGGCTGCCGACGGGCCCGCCGAGCATGAGCTGATTCTGGGCGATCGCTGTGGTCACGATGTCTGGTCTCCCGTCTAATGGACTCGCCGAAACCGGGCAAAATCGCCGTGGCGACTGCGCGGACGCGCGATTTTAGCACTCCCTCGGTTAGAGTGCTAACCCCCTATATGGTTCCCGCCCGGGCGAATTTCAACCGAAATCAACCGGTTGGCAATCAACTGGGTTCGATTTCCCGCAAATGCCGGGCGACTGCGATGCCGGCGCCGGCCCAGCCGAGGAATCCGCCCGCCCCCAGCAGCCACGCCGCATCCGCCGGGCTGAGGCCCGCCAGGCGGTAGTCCGATCCGTAGAGTTCCATCAGCGCGCGGGCGGGAGAGGCCACCAGGCCGAGCCCGAGGACGATGATCAGCGCCGCGAGGATGCCTGCGCCAACGCCGTAGCACAGTCCCAGGTACAGGAAGGGACGGCGGATATAGCCGTCGCTGCCTCCCACGAGCTTGATGATTTCGATCTCTTCCCGGCGATTGCCGATCTCCAGGCGGATTGTATTGCCGATGACCACGATCACGGCCAGGCCCAGCAGGACCGTGGTCACGTCCACCACGCGGCGCGCCAGTTCGAGGATCGCCCGCAGCCGTTCCAGCCACTCCGTATCGAGTTGCACCAGGGCGGTTTCCCCCAGCGCCTCCAGGTCCTCGACCAGTCGGTCAAGGTCGGCGCCCGTGCCGGCCGGCCGCACGATGATTGCATGAGGCAGGGGATTCTCATCCAGCAGGTCCAGCGCCTCCCCGAACCCCGAGTAGGCGCGAAATTCCGCCAGCGCGTCGGAACTGGCAAGCAACTCGGCCATCTCCACGTCGTCCCGTTCCCCGATTTGCCCGGCGAGCGCTTCGGCCGCCGGTTCTTCGACGGCCATTTCCAGGTACACCGTAAAGTCCGCAGCGCCTTGCCAGGTACCGCTCAGTGCGCGCGCGTTGTCCACCATCACCCGAAGCCCGGCAGGCACGACGAGAGCGATGGCGATGACCAGGATGGTCATGACGCTGCCCAGCGGCCGGTCCACCACCCGGGCAACGGCACCTTTCAGGTTGTCGACATGCAGCGTCAGGTAGCGGCCGATCGCGTCCATGAGCAAGCCTTCAGACGGGTTCCGCGGCCGGACCCGCCATTCTTCCGGCTTCAAGGTAGAGCCGCCGGTAGCCCATCCGGCTGATCAGCTCCAGGTCATGGGTGGCGATGAGCAGGGTGGTCCCGACGTCATTGAAGCGCCCGAACAGGCGCATGATCTCCAGCGAAAGCTGCGGGTCGAGGTTGCCCGTGGGCTCGTCGGCGATCACCAATTGCGGCCGGCTGGCGACCGCCCTGGCAATGCCGACGCGCTGCTGTTCGCCGGAGGAGAGGGAAAGCGGGAACTGGTTCTCGTAGCGCAGCAGGCCCACCTGGTCCAGCGCCGCGCGCACCCTTCCGCGCAACTCCCGGCGCCGCAACGACGAGATCATCAGCGGCAGCGCGACGTTGTCGAACACGGTGCGGTCGTGCAGGAGCTTGTGATCCTGGAAAACGATGCCGATCTGCCGGCGAAACTGCGGAATCCAGCGGCGCGGGACGCGGGCGGTGTTCTGATCGGCCACGAGCACGGTGCCGCGCGTGGGTCTTTCGATGAGCGCGACGAGCTTGAGCAGCGTGCTCTTGCCGGCGCCCGAGGGACCGGTGAGAAAGGCCATTTCACCCTTTTCGAGGCGGAAGGTGACCCCGCAAAGCGCTTCCCTGCCCGCGGGATAACGCTTTCTCACATTCTCGAATCGAATCATGATCGCGGCATTATACTGGCCGCCGGGTCCGCCCCGGAGGCGGCAGCAAGGGATGATCGATGCAGAGCGGGAAGCGGACGAAATCCACCGGCGTGCGCATTGTCGGCGGGCGTTGGCGGGGCCGGCGGCTGGCTGTTCCGGCGGGGACCGGAGTGCGCCCCACGCCGGACCGCGTCCGCGAGACGCTGTTCAACTGGCTTGCCCCCTCATTGACGGGTGCGCAATGCCTGGACCTGTTCGCCGGTACGGGCGTGCTTGGCCTGGAAGCACTGTCCCGCGGCGCTGCGGAAACGACGTTTGTGGAGCGCGATGCCGTTCTGGTGCGGGCGCTCAGGGAGCGCATTGGCACCCTGGCAGCCGCGGCGCAGGTCGTTCACGAAGATGCGCGGGATTTCCTTACGTCGCGCCCGCAGCGCGCATTCGATGTCGTCTTCGTCGATCCGCCCTACGCGACGGGACTGGCGCAGGTGCTGGAAGTGTTGCCTGCCTGGGTCGGGCACGAGCACCTGGTGTACGTGGAACGCCCGGTGGAGCGCGGCGGACACTCGCTGAACGAAACGATCGCCACGGTCCCGGGTGCGCGACTGATGAAACAGGGCAGCGCCGCCCGAGTGGCTTTCGGGCTGCTCCGACTGGCGGGTGCGGAGTAGAATAGCGACTTTCCTGCTCGATCTCTCCATGCGATGAACGTAGCGGCCATGTATCCCGGGACCTTCGACCCAGTGACCCTGGGCCACGAGGATCTTTTGCACCGCGCCGCTGTGCTGTTCGACAGAGTGGTCGTGGCCATTGCCGCCAATCCCGGCAAATCGCCCGTGTTCAGCCTGGAGGAACGTCTGGAACTGGCCCGCGAAGCCTTTCGGGACATGCCGAGTGTCACGGTGACGGGATACGAGGGACTGACGGTCGACTTTGCCCGCAGCCACGGGTTGCGAGTGATCATCCGCGGGCTGCGGGCGGTGTCGGACTTCGAGCACGAATTTCAGCTCGCCGCCATGAACCGCCAGTTGACCGAAGATGTGGAAACGGTGTTCCTTACGCCCACCGAGAAATACACGTTCGTTTCCTCCAGTCTGGTGCGGGAAGTCGCACAGCTCGGAGGCGATGTATCCGCCTTCGCAAGGCCCCACGTGGTCGAGGCACTGAGGAAAAAGTTCGGAGATTGATTGGAATGAACAGGCTGAACGCGCTACAGGCAGTCCGGGGCTTTCGCCGCGCACTGATGGTTCCGGTATTGCTGCTGTGGGTGGTGGCCGGCCTTGCCCAGACACCGAATCGGGCCGCGGTGGCGAGCGCGAACCCTCTGGCCAGCGAGGCGGGGATCGAGGTTCTGGAGCAGGGTGGCAATGCCTTCGACGCCGCGATCGCCGTGAGCGCGGCACTTGGGGTAGTGGAACCCTACGGGTCGGGACTCGGCGGGGGCGGGTTCTTCCTGCTGCATCGGGCCTCGGACGGATTCCAGGTGTTCGTCGACGGCCGCGAAACGGCTCCGGGCGCGGCCTTCGAGGAGATGTACCTGGACGAGGCAGGCGAACCCGTTCCGGGCGCATCCCGCAACGGCCCGCTGGCCGCGGGGATACCGGGCCTGCCCGCGGCGCTGGTGCACCTGGCCGAGAACTACGGCCGCCTGCCGCTCGCTGATTCGCTGGCGCCGGCGATCCGATATGCCGAGGAGGGCTTCCCGGCCTACCAAGAACTGGTTCGCCGGCTGTCCCGCCAGGCGAGCGGTCTGAGCGAGGCGGCGAGAGCGGTGTTCGCGCCCGGCGGGGAAGTGCCGGCCGCGGGCGAACTGTTGAGGCAGCCCGATCTTGCCGCGACGATGCGAACGCTGGCCCGGGAGGGACGCGACGGATTCTACCGGGGGGCCTTAGCCGACGCGTTTGTCGACGGCGTGCAAGGCGGTGGCGGCATCTGGAGCGCCGAGGATCTGCTGAATTACCGGGTGGTGGAGCGGGAGCCGCTGACCGGCAAATATCACGACGTCGACATCACTACCGCGCCACCGCCATCGGCCGGCGGCGTGGCGCTGATCAACATGTTCAACATGCTCTCGGGCTACGACCTTGCGAGCGCGGATCGCGTCACGCGGGTTCATCTGCTGACCGAGATCATGCGCCGCGCCTTTCGGGACCGCGGGCCGTACCTGGGCGACCCTGATTTTGTCGACGTTCCGCTTGATCGCCTGACCCATCCGTATTACGCGGCGGGTCAGAGGGCGAGTTTGCGCATCGACCGGGCCACGCCCAGCGACAGCCTGCCGGGGATCCAGCCCGCCGGTTCGTTTGGCGGGCCTCAAACCAGCCATTTCTCGGTGCTCGACCGGGATGGCAACATGGTCGCGGCCACGCAGACCATCAACTTCGGTTTCGGCAGCGGCTTCATGGCTCCCGGGACGGGGGTCCTGCTCAACAATGAAATGGACGACTTCTCCATGAAACCCGGCCAACCGAACGGCTATCAACTGCTTAGCGGCGAAGCCAACAGCATCCAGCCGGGCAAGCGGATGCTCTCCAGCATGACGCCCACGATCCTGCGCACCGAAGACGGCGTCGCGCTGCTCGGATCGCCGGGCGGCAGCCAGATCATCACCATCGTCTTCCTGGCGAGCCTGGCGTGGGTCGAAGGCGCGGATGCGGCCACCATGGCATCCAATCCCCGCTTCCATCACCAGTACTTCCCGGACCGGCTCATGTTCGAGCCGGACGCAATCAGCGCCGAAGAAGAGGAGGCGTTGCGAGGTCTCGGCCACAACCTGGCCCGCAGCCGCCAACTCCGGGGCAACGGCAATCTGCAGATCGTCACCTGGGACCGCCGCAGCGGCGAGGTCGATGCGGCTTCGGACCCGCGCGTCGTCGGAGAGCCGAGGTTCTCCTCGCCGTGACGGGCGGATGGCGGAATTGATTCCCGGCGGCGGATTCACGCGGACCCGATGAAATCGAACGGCAGCCTGGCGGTGGTGATTTTCGCTCTGGCGTTGCTGGCGCCTCTCGCAGCCGGTGCCCATCACGGCAGAGGCGAGTTCTTCAATCAGCCGGTGGGCGAGATCGAGGGTGTCGTGGTGGATGTCAGGTGGCGAAATCCGCACGTCACCATCACGGTTCAGGATTCCGCAGGGGACGGCCCCGAATCGTTATGGGTCCTGGAGGGTTCGGATGCCGGAACCCTTGCCCGGCGCGGACTGACGGAAGGGCACATTCAGGTCGGTGACCTCATCAGGGCGGCGGGGGCTGTCTCCAGCCGCAGGGAGCGCTGGCTGGCAACGCGTCACATCCTGCTGCCCGGCGGTACCGAACTGATCTTCGCAAGCTCCGGTAGTCCCAGGTGGTCGGCGAACCATATCGGCGGCGACCCGCTTCCGGCTGCGGTGGCGGTCACCGATAGGGCTTCCGAAGGCGGGATTTTCCGCATGTGGATGGGTGAGGGCGGCACACCTTACGTCGTGGAGGAGGAACCGCCGCTGAAACCGGCCGCCCGAGCCGCCTGGCAGGCATACGATGCGCTCAGGCACGATCCCGTACTCGATTGCGAGATTCCCGGCATGCCGCGCGTCATGACGGTGGTTGGCGCACGTCCGATACAGTTCGAGAGACAGGGCGAGGATATCCTCCTGCGCTCCGAAAACTACAACCTGGCGCGGCTCATTCGAATGGATGCGGAAGAGGACCCGGACGACATCCCCGCATCTCCCCTCGGGTATTCGCGGGGTCGCTGGGAGGGCGAGACGCTGGTTGTGACAACGACGCGGATCAACTGGCCGTACTTCGATCTGCCCCCGTTGATCGGGATTCCGCAAAGCGGGGAGGTGGAGATCGAGGAGCGCTTCACGCTTGCGGACGGGCAGCTCGTGTACGACTTCCGGGCCTACGATCCCGTGAATTTCACCGCGCCGATCGAAGAGACCCGCTACATGGTCTGGAACTGGCGGCCCGGACTCACGCTGGGAACGGATGCCTGCGAAGACTACGTGGAGGTTCGTCAGCGCTGACATTTGGGGCAGTAGTAGGTGGCCCGCTGCCCGATGGTGCGAACCCGGATGGGCCGCCCGCACCGGACACACGGTTCTCCCGCCCTGCCGTAGGCGTCCAGCGCGAGCTGGAAGTAACCGGGTTTGCCGTCGCCGCCGACGAAGTCCTGCAGCGTCGTCCCACCGGCCCGTATGGCCTCCCGCAGCACTTCTTCAACCGCATCGGCGAGGCGTTGCAGGCGCTTTCGCGACACGCGTCCCGCCGGCCGTAAAGGGTGAATGCCGGCCCGGAACAGGGCTTCGTTGGCGTAGATGTTGCCCAGCCCCGCGACGATGCGGCCGTTCATCAGCAGGGTCTTGATTGCAACCCGGCGACCGCGGGATACCTGCCAGAGGTAGTCGCCGCCGAAGTCGGTCCCAAGCGGTTCGGGGCCCAGGTTTTTCAGCAGCCAGTGCGCTGCGGGCGAAGCGGTCCAATGCAGGCTGCCGAAGCGCCTCGGATCATTGAAGCGCAACAGCGCCCCTGAATGGAACTGAAGATCGAAATGGTCGTGCCGGGCGGGCTCGGTGCGCCGGGAAAGGAATCGCAGACTGCCCGACATGCCGAGATGTACGAGCAGTGCGCCGGCCTCGGTGGACATCAGCAGGTACTTGCCCCGGCGGGAGAGGTCCTGCACTGTGCGGTTGCGCAAACGACGGTCGAGCGAAGGTTCGATGGGCCATCGCAGGCGCGGCTCCCGCACGGTGAGGGAACGGATCGTTTGCCCGACGACCAGGGGGTGCAAACCGCGCCGGGTGGTCTCGACTTCAGGCAGTTCAGGCATGGAGCAAATGGTTCATTGGAGAGAGATTCTGCATGGGCTATAGTGGCATGTCTGCCGGGGAAGGAGTCATCGGGTGCTGCAGTTTGTCGCCGAATACTATTACGGGATTCTCGGGCTGGGATTCTGGGGTTACGTGATCGCGGGCGCGGTCGGCGTTCACATCACGCTGATCGCCATCACCCTGTACCACCATCGCGAACAGGCTCACCGGTCCGTCGACCTGCACCCGGCGCTGCGGCACTTTTTCCGCTTCTGGCTGTGGATGAACACGGGGGTCATCACCAAACAGTGGGTGGCCGTGCACCGCAAGCATCATGCCATGTGCGAGCGGGACGGCGACCCGCACAGTCCGCAGCTCGTCGGCCTCAGGACGGTGCTGCTGCAGGGCGCGGAGCTGTACCGGAAGGAGGCGCGCAATCCCGAGACCGTGGAGAAGTATGGCCGCGGCACGCCCGACGATTGGGTGGAACGGCATGTCTACAGCCGCCGGCCGAACCTGGGGATCACGTTGCTGTTCTTCGTGGTCGTGTTCCTGTTCGGCTTGCCGGGCATCGCGCTGTACGGGTTTCAGTTGATCACCATGCCCCTGCTGGCCGCGGGGATCATCAACGGGCTGTCCCACGCCAGGGGCTACAGGAACTTCGAGACCGACGACGCCTCCACCAACCTGTGGCCGCTGGCGGTGTTCGTCGCCGGAGAAGAGTTGCACAACAACCATCACGCCTTCCCCAGTTCCGCCCGATTCTCCCAGCACCCGTGGGAGATTGACCTGGGCTGGTGGCACCTGCGGCTGTTCGCGGCCCTCGGACTTGCCCGGATCCGGCGCGTGGCTCCGAAACCGGAACTGGTGGAAGAGGCCTCGAGTCCGGATATCGAAGCCCTGCGCTCCATACTCATCAATCGCATGCATGTGCTGCGGCACTACCGGAAGAGCGTGACGTTTCCCGTGCTTCGCGGTGAGATCCGCAAGTACAAGGGCAAGGCGAGGGCGCCGATCCGCCGGGCCAAGCGCTGGCTGACCCGCCATCCCAGCCTGCTGGACAATCAGTCGCAGGAGCGGCTGGCGGAATTGATGGAGAAGTACCCCAGCCTGAAGACGGTGATGGAGTACCGCAACGAGCTGAAGGCGCTCTGGGAGACGACCGACCTGAGCAACGAACGGCTGCTGGCGGAGCTCGTGCAGTGGTGCAGCCGGGCCGAGGCAAGCGGCATCAAGGCGCTTGAGGAATTCGCGGCGTACCTGAAATCGTTCCGTCCGAGCCCGCGGCTGGCGGGGTAAGAGCAACCGGGCGGTCCGCAAGTGCCGCCGTGACGCTCTGGTGTCCGACGCATTGATGCACGGCGCCCTGACGCTTGATACGGCGTGACGACCGACGCCCGAAGGGCTACTTGATCTTCGTTTCCTTGTAGATGACGTGCTTGCGTACGCGCGGGTCGTATTTCTTCACTTCCATCTTCTCGGGGTGCAGGCGCTTGTTCTTTGTGGTGGTGTAGTAGTGCCCGGTCCCCGCCGTGGACCGCAGCCTGATTTTCTCTCGCACGGCTCCCTCCTCCCGCTAAATCTTCTGACCCTGCTCGCGCAGTTCCTGCACGACCTGCTCGATGCCCCGCTTGTCGATGATTCTCAAGCCCTTGTGCGAGACCTTCAGCTTGACGAACCGCTGCTCGCTCTCCAGCCAGAATCGCTGGGTATGGAGATTCGGCAGAAAACGGCGCCGGGTCTTGTTGTGGGCGTGCGAAACGTTGTTGCCCGCCATCGGGCGCTTGCCGGTTACCTGGCACACTCTCGACATTGGAAGGCTCCCCAACAGAGGCTTGGCAATGGAGGCGACGCACTATACCCGCTGAACACGGCTATATCCAGCCCCGCTCGGCCAGTGAGACGTGCCCGTCGCGGGTCACGACCAGGTGATCCAGCAGGCGGATATCCACCAGCGCCAGCGCTCGCCCAAGCTTCAGCGTGATGCCGCGGTCCGCCTCGCTGGGCTCGGAGACTCCGGAGGGATGGTTGTGCCCGAATATCACTGCCGCGGCGTTGTGATGAAGAGCACGCTTCAGGACTTCACGGGGATAGACGGCGGCGCCGTCCACCGTTCCGCGAAACAGTTCTTCGTAGCGGATCAACCGATGACGCGTATCGAGGAAAAGGCAGCTGAACACTTCGTGGGGCAAGTCCGCCAGCCGGGCGCGGAAGAACCGCACCGCGTCCTCGGGCGCGCTCAGCGCACCCCGGTGGGGCACCGGCGCCTCCAGGTGCCGGCGGCCGGACTCCAGCGCAGCCTTGATGCGGGCGATCCTGGCGGGCCCCAGACCCGGCGACTGTTTCAGAATGGTTGGGCTGGCCGTCAGCACGCGGCTCAGATCGCCGCAGGTGCGCAGCAGCCGGTGGCTCAACTGAAGCGCATCCTCGCGGGCGGTACCCTGCCCCAACAGCACGGCGAGCAGTTCGCCGTCCGTAAGGCTTCGCGCGCCGTTCCTCAGCAATTTTTCCCGGGGCCGCTCCGACGGCGGCCAGTCACTCAATCCCACGTTCGCTCCACTGCAAGGGTCCCGGAGAATCTTCCACGGCTTCGAGTCGTTCGGCAGCATGTGAATCAGGCGATTTTCGCCATAAATGCTGTCAAAAGGCCGACATCGTGCAGTGGCAAAGCGCCGATTCAGCGGATATGCTGAACGGCCACCATGTCTGAGAGTCAGGAAAGCGGGATCCGGATTCTTCTCGGCGTGACCGGAGGTGTCGCCGCCTACAAGAGTCCCGAACTGGTGCGCCGCCTGCGGGAAAGGGGCGCGCAGGTGCAGGTCGTGTTGACGCCCGGTGCAGCCAGGTTCGTGTCGCCGCTGACCTTCCAGGCGGTGTCGGGCCGCCGGGTCCGCGACGATCTCTGGGATGAAGGCGCAGAAGCCGCGATGGGCCATATCGAACTGGCCCGCTGGGCCGACCTGGTGCTGGTGGCGCCCGCCACCGCGCATTTCATGGCGTCCCTGACCGCAGGTCTGGCGGATGGGCTGCTGAGCACGCTGTGCCTTGCCTCCCGCGCGCCGGTGCTGCTGGCGCCGGCCATGAACCAGGCCATGTGGCAGCACCCGTCGGTACAGGCGAACCGCCGCGTGCTGGAACAGCGCGGGGTCCGGATTCTCGGTCCGGCCCATGGCGACCAGGCCTGCGGCGAGGATGGTCCGGGCCGCATGGTGGAGCCCGGCGAAATCGTGGATACGGTGTTCGCCGAACCGGTCGACATCGGCTCGCAATCCCTGAAGGGGTTGCGAACGGTGATTACCGCCGGGCCCACCCGGGAACCCATCGACCCGGTACGCTACATCACCAACCGAAGCTCCGGCAAGATGGGATATGCCCTGGCGGCAGCGGCCCGTCGGGCCGGGGCCGACGTGGTTCTCGTGAGCGGACCCGTTGCCGTGCCCACACCGCGGGGCGTCCGCCGGGTGGACGTGGAAACGGCCGAGGAAATGTACGCAGGCGTGCACCAGTGTATCGGCGATGCGGACATTTTCATCGGCTGCGCGGCCATCTCGGACTACAAGCCGGACTGCATCGCCGAGCAGAAGATCAAGCGAACCGGCTCGACCATGAACCTGCAGATGGTGCGATCGCCGGACACGCTCGCAAGCGTGGCGGCACTGGAGGGTCGGCCCTTCACCGTGGGATTTGCCGCGGAGACGCAAAATCTCAGGGAGAACGCCCGACACAAGCTGATCAACAAGGGGCTGGACATGATCGCAGCCAACCGCGTCGGACGCGACTGCGGGTTCGACCTGGAGACGAATTCGCTTACCGTGCTCTGGGAAGGCGGGGAAGCGGTCCTGGAGCAGGCGCCGAAGACGGTCGTGGCTGCGCGGTTGATCCAGCTCATCGCCGAGCGCTACCGCGAGATGCACGCGGAACTGAGTTCCACGCAGGCGGGTTGAGCGGCCGCGGCTTCCACGGCAGAGTCTCCGGGAATCACTGATGGGAGCGTCGTCCACGCGCCGGGTGAGCCTGAAGGTGCTGGATCCGAAGATCGGCAGGGAAATTCCCCTGCCGAAGCGCAGCACCGACGGATCTGCGGGCGTCGACCTGCGGGCGTGCCTGGATACGCCGCTGACCTTGTCTCCCGGCGAGACCGAACTGATCCACACCGGCATCGCCATTCACATCGAAGATCCCGAGTTGGCTGCGATGATCCTGCCCCGCTCGGGTCTCGGGCACAAGCACGGGATCGTGCTGGGCAACCTGGTAGGACTCATCGACTCTGACTACCAGGGCGAACTGCTGATCTCCTGCTGGAACCGCGGCTCGCAGCCATTCCGGATCGAGCCCGGCGAACGCATCGCTCAGTTGGTCATCGTGCCCGTGGTACAGGCCGATTTCGAAGTGGTGGAATCCTTTGCCGAGAGCTCGCGCGGGGCGGGCGGTTTCGGCCACACGGGTACCCGCTGAACGGTACGACCAATGCGTCCGTGCCAGGTGCTGCCGGTACTTGAGCAGACCCGGCGGTGCAGTGACAGGTTATGGTCGTCCGGAGGCCATGGCCGGGCCACGGCAGGGAGAGCCGGCTACTCGGCTCCGTAGCGCGCCCGATAGGCGCGCATAGCGGGTAGATGGCGGGCAAAGTCCGGACGTTCGCGAATGTGGGCGACCAGGTCGTCCAGCGAGACGATACTGAGAACCGGGATCCCCACCCGGTCTTCCAGTTCCCGCACTGCCGAGAGCCGGCTTCCCGTGGCCACCTCCTGCCTGTCCAGCGCAACCAGTACTCCCGCGGGAACGCCGCCGACCGCTTCGATGATCTGCATGGCCTCGGTAACGGCGGTGCCGGCGGTAATCACGTCGTCGACGATGAGGACACGGCCTGCAATGGCAGCGCCGATGCACGAGCCGCCTTCGCCGTGGTCCTTGGCTTCCTTGCGGTTGTACGCGAACGGGCAGTCCAGGTCGTGGTGCTCGGCCAGCGCGGCGGCGGTCAGGGCCGCCAGGCTGATGCCCTTGTAGGCCGGGCCGAAAATCATGTCGAAGGGGATGCCGGCGGCGGCCAGGGCGGCAGCGTAGCAGCGCCCGAGGGTCGCGGCCGCCCGCCCGGTGCTCAACTGACCCGCGTTGAAGAAATACGGGCTGATCCGCCCGGACTTGAGTTCGAATTCGCCAAAACGAAGTGCGCCGAGCTCAAGGGACAACTCAAGAAATTGCGTCTTGTGATTTTGCATGATGAGGGGAAATCGGCTCCTGTATCATACAGCGCATCCGCGCCTGCAGGGCGCCATCAATCGGCTGCAGATCACCTCATGACGAATGCTTCCGCTCCGGCGGTTCCCGGTACCGCGACCCAGAGTTGGCTGGAGAGTTTCCTCGTCTACCGCAAGCCGCGGGTCATCGGGATGCTGTTCCTGGGATTCGCTGCCGGGTTGCCCTTCCTGCTGGTGTTTTCCACCCTGAGCGCGTGGCTGCGCACCTATGACGTCAGCCGCACGGCCATCGGCATGTTCGCCTGGGTCGGGTTGTTCTATTCGATCAAGTTCTGCTGGGCGCCGCTGGTGGATCGTCTCCCGCTTCCGGTGCTCACCCGTGTCCTGGGCCGTCGCCGGAGCTGGATGCTGATCGCGCAATTGGGAATCGTCGCGGGCCTGCTGGGGATGGCCGGACAGGACCCCGGCGCGGCGCTGTTGCCCATCGCCCTGTTTTCGGTATTCGTCGCCTTCTGCTCGGCCACGCAGGATATCGCGATCGACGCTTACCGGATCGAGGCGGCGCCGGCCGAGGATCAGGGCGCCATGGCGGCCACCTATCAGCTCGGCTACCGCGTAGCCCTGCTGGTGAGCGGCGCCGGAGCGCTGTACCTGGCCGAATTCTACTCGTGGAGTGCCGCTTATTCGGTCATGGTGGCGTGCATGCTGGTGGGTCCGGTTTGTGTTCTGATCATCGCCGAGCCCGAATCGAACGCGTCCGCAATGCCGGGCGAAGACGAAAGCGGATTCGGACTGAAGCGCTTCGCGGAGTGGTTCGGCGATGCGGTCATTGGCCCCTTCGCCGAATTCTTCAGGCGCAATGGGGCATTCGCCCTGCTGGTGCTGACCTTCATCGGTCTTTCCAGGGTCAGCGACCTGCTGTTCGGCAACATTGCCAACGTGTTCTACATCGACCTGGGTTACTCGCTCTCGGAAATTGCCACCGTGGCGAAGTTCTTCGGCTTTGGCGTGACCATTTTCGGCGTATTTTTTGGCGGGGTCATTGTCAGCCGCTATGGCCCCGTCCGACCGCTGCTGGCCGCCACCGCGCTGGTTGCGGTCACCAATCTCTGTTTCGCGGCCCTGGCGGCCCACGGCTCGGCAGACATTCTGTACCTGGTTGGCGTCATCAGCGCCGACAATTTCGCCGTGGGATTTGCGGGCACGGTGTTTATCGCCTATTTCTCCAGCCTGACCAACGCCGCCTACACGGCCACCCAGTACGCCCTGTTCACCTCGCTGATGCTGTTGCCGGGCAAATTGCTGAGCGGTTTCTCGGGCATGGTGGTGGACGCGACGGACTACGTCACGTTCTTCCTGTACGCATCGGCGGCGGGCGTTCCGGCAGTCTTGCTGGCGGTAGTGATTATCCGCAAGGCGGCACTGGGCCGGCGGAACGCCGCGTGAGCGCAGGCGTCGGCCCAAGACCCGGCACCATCGCCGGTACCATTGTTCTATGCCGCCTCGACGAGCTCGCAGATCCCGGCAGCCGCGAGTTCAAATGGGGGACGGGCATCTGGCCCCTGGAGTTCTTCGCCGTGCGCAAGGGTGCGCAGGTCAGGGGCTTTGTCAACCGCTGCCCCCACGCCGGCAATCCGCTCAACTGGCAGCCGGATCGTTTTCTGAACCGCGACGGTGACCTGATCCTGTGCAATTCCCACGGGGCCCTGTTCGGGATCGACGACGGCGTGTGCGTGGGCGGACCTTGCCCGGGTGAAGCACTGGAACCGGTGCCTCTGCGTGTCGAGGATGGCCGGGTCGTCGCGGATGAGGCTGAACTGGCGGAGGTTCTGGATCGCTGGCTCAGCGGCTCCGCGCCCTAGTACCCCATGCAAGTGCCACGCAATTGCCGGTTGGATAAAGCACTAATCGGTCCTGCGATAGTGGAGATCGGTCACCGTGTGCCCCAAGGCAATGCCGCGGCGTTCGAACTTCGATGTCGGGCGGTCGAAGAGGGGCTCGGATGAGGCCTGCCCGGGCGTCAGCGCCTCGAACTGCCCGCAACCGCCCATCACCTCCCTCACATGGTCGGCGTAGTCGGCCCAGTCGGTGGCGATGTGAAAAGTGCCGCCGGGCTTGAGAGCCCGGGCAATATCCCGAACGAAGTCCGGCTGCACGATCCGGCGCTTGTGATGGCGCTTCTTGGGCCAGGGATCCGGAAAGAACAGGTTCACGGCATCCACCGCTCCGGCAGGCAGCATGCGCCGGACCACCTCGACCGCGTCGTGAGCGACGATTCGAATGTTATCGAGTCCGGCGCGCTCCAGTTGCAGCAGGAGTCGGCCGATCCCCGGTTCGTGGACCTCGACGCCGAGGAAATCCCGGTCCGGGTGATTGGCGGCCAGCGTCAAAAGGGCGGCCCCGTCGCCGAAACCGATATCGAGCACGATGGGTGCCCGCCGCCCGTAGACGAGGGCGATATCCAGGGTGCTGTCCCGAAACGGGACGCCGTAGAGCGGCAGCAGGTCTCTCAGCGCCCGCTTTTGCGCTGTCGTCGTCCGTCCGGCGCGCTGCACGAAGCTGCGGACCTTGCGATGGTGGAGTTGTGTCATTTGCCGGCATCCTACGACAACGGCGAAGCAGCGCTTGACGGCATTCGTGTTCGCCACGGCCTGGTCATGCGGACTACCGACCGCGATTTCGGTCATATTGCCTATTGGACGCGGCTCGAGCGATGTCGAACGCAATAGCGTGACTGCCGGCAGGAGTGCTAGTGCAACCTGGCTGCAATCCCGGCCAATGTCTCCACGAGGCCATTCTGCCGACTTGTCGTGATGCTGTCTTCAACGTCCGTTTCCACCGATGCCGCCAGCGACTCAAGTCGCGCGGCCAGCGTTTCATCGCGCGTGCCGTCCTGCAGCGCGGATGCCGATTGGTCCAGCGCCGCATCGAGGTCGGCCGCCAGGGATGCCGCCAGCGCATTTCCGCGTTCAAGCTGATCGAGATAGGCCCGCGCCACCACCGGCTCGGCCGGCCAGTCATACCTCAATTGCTGTTGAGGATTGAACACGCTGCCCTGGTCCGCCAGTACAGCGGCGGCGATTTCATTTTCGGACAGGAGTTCGCTGGGCACGAGTGACAGCACGTCGAGGCCGCGTACGATCTCGGTACCGTAGATTTTTCCCTTGTACCAATACGCAGACCAGTATCCGCCGCCAATCATGTGCTCTTCATCGATGGGACCCCGATCGAAGAAGGCAATTTCGATGGGGTTGGACGAATCGGTGAAGTCGACCACGGAGATGCCGCCCTGGTACCAGGCCTGCACGAAGATATCGCGGCCCGGTACCGGTATCACGGAGCCGTTGTGCGCCACGCAGTTCTCCTGTTCGGTCTGCGGTGCCGGCATCTTGAAGTAGCTGCGGAACTCGAGTCGGCCGTCGACGATGTCGTAGATGGCGTCCGCGCCCCAGTCGAGCGGATCGAACGCACGGCAGCGCGGCATGCCGCCGCCGCCCCATTCGTCGGTGAACAGGACCTTGGTGGCGTCGTTGTTGAATGTCGCCGAGTGCCAGTAGGCAAAGCCGCTGTCGACGACCGCATCCATGCGCTGCGGGTTCAGCGGATCGGAGATGTCGAACAGGATGCCGTTGCCCGAACAGGCGCCTCCGGCAATCCCGAGTTCCGGAAACACGGTAATGTCGTGGCATTCGTCGGTGCGGCCGGATTCCTGGGTTTGTTCTCCATGGTCGCCCCCGCGCCACAGGCCCGCCAGCGTGCCGTCCTCGGGATCGGCGAACACGGCAGGGCTGTGGACGATGCGCGCTGCGCCGGGATCGTTCACGGGAATTTCGATGACGTCGATGCGAAACAGCGCCGTCCGGTAGTCGCCGGGCGATTCGTCGACGCAGCCTTCCATCTCTTCCTCCTCGCGGATTCGCGAAGTACCGGAGTTGTAGACGATGATGCTGTCGTCGTCGGCCGTGACGACGGAATGGGTGTGGGAACCGCGGCAGGTCTGGACCGCGCCTACCTGTACCGGCCGGGTCAGGTCGCTGACGTCGAAGATGCGAATCCCGCGGAACCGCTCGTCGCTGACGTCTCCGGCGACGCCCTGGAGCCCGCAGTCGAGCCGCCCGCGGGTCTGCTCCACCGACATGATCAGCAAGTCGCCGACGACCGATACGTCGCCCTGCCCACCCGGGCACACGACGGAGCTGATCTGCTGCGGCAGGCCCCCTTCGTCCAGCCGATAGATGTTGAACCCGTGGTAACTGCCGGCAATCATGACGTCGTTCCTGAAGGCCATGTCCGTGTTGCCGAAATTCAGCAGCGGCGACCGTTCCCACTCGTCGTTGTCCTCGTCGTCCTCGCCGCCGCTGTCGGCCTGGCGCGCGTCGCTGTCCTCATCGTCGTCGCGGCCATCGGCACCCTCTCGGTCGCCGGTGCCGTCCCCGTCCTCCGCATCCTCTTCTTCGCCCGCCTCGTCGTCGCCTTCATCCCGCGGGCGTTCCGGCGGCAGCTCGGCCGGGTTCCCGGGGTCGAAGAAGCCGGGCGGTTTGGGCATCGAGGCCACGAGTTCCATGTTCATCAACGCCTGGCCGGCGTCGTCGAACCCGGCCGCAAGACCGGCGCGCGGGTCGTCGGAAAGCGTGATGAGCAGGGCATGCATCCGCTCGATTTCAGCGGTCTGGTCGTTGGTGACGTCGTTCGCGAATTCGAACAGCACCGGGTCGTACGCTGAACCCGGCTGTTCGAGCAACTCCTCGACCATGGTGACCGCTCCTTCGTGGTGCGTGATCATCAGTTGCAGGAACAAACGATCAAAGTCGGTGCCCTCCGACGAGTCCAGGTCCGCCATTTGATCCGGCGTGGCCATGCCGGCCATCCGATGGCTCGTGTGCATCGCCGCGTGATCCGCCGGATCGGGCACCGGCTCGCCGCGGTCCGTCAGCCACTGCTCCATGAACTCGATCTCGTCCTGCTGCGAGAGGGTGATTCGCCCCGCCGCATCGACGACCTCGGGCCGGTTGGTTCGATCGGCCACGAGATCGGCCATCCGGACGGCCTGATTGTGGTGCGGAATCATGTCCTGCATGAAGCGCACGTCGTCCGGCGAGTGGCTGGTCAAAGCGATATCGGTCGCCTCTTCGGCGGTGAGCTCCCGCGCCGTTTCACCCGGTGCGCCGGGTTGAACGATGGGCGCCTGGGCCGCGGCAAGCGTGGTTGTACCAAGCAGGATCAATGCCGCGCAGAGGCGAGGAAGCCGTCGCATCAAGAAGTCAGTGGCAGTAATCAATGGATTCGCTCCCATAATGAACTTTGTATGAATTGGAGCGGGCGATGGGAATCGAACCCACGTCTCTAGCTTGGGAAGCTAGGGTAATAACCATTATACGACGCCCGCGCCGAGGCCCATTGTAGCGAATCAAGACGGAATCGGTGGCTTGATGGCAAAATCCCGATGAGTCTGCCGGGGAAGGGGCCCATTCGTGTCGCGGTCAGGCGATTTTTCGAGGACACTGTGGATAAACGTGTCAGCATGGGCGTCGAAGAATCGTCACGCATGGAAATCCCGTGAATTCATTCGCAACGCGCCTTCTCGACTGGTCCGAAGAGTTCGGACGCCGCGGACTGCCGTGGCAGAAGAAGCGCACGCCCTATGGCGTATGGGTGTCGGAGATCATGCTGCAGCAGACCCGGGCGGCCACCGTTATCCCGTATTACACGCGGTTCATGACGGCGTTCCCAACCGTCCATGACCTCGCCGCAGCGCAGCTTGACCACGTGCTGGGCCTCTGGTCGGGGCTCGGATACTACGCCAGGGCCCGCAATCTCCACCGTGCCGCCCGATTGATTGCCGAGGAGCACGGAGGCGTGTTCCCGACGACTGTCAAGGGTCTCATGAGCCTGCCGGGCGTGGGCCGTTCAACCGCCGGCGCCATCATGGCCCTGGCCCATGGGAGGCGGGCGCCCATCCTTGACGGCAACGTAAAACGCGTGCTGGCCCGCTACGAAGCGGTGGAGGGCTGGCCCGGCCGCGCCGCCGTTCAGAAAACCCTTTGGGCGCACGCGGAGACGTATACGCCGCACGAGAGAGTCGCCAAGTACACCCAGGCGATCATGGATCTGGGCGCCACGGTGTGTACACGCACGCGGCCCCGCTGCGGGGAGTGCCCGCTGACCGAGGATTGCAAGGCGCGCATCCGCGGCCAGCAGGCGGTGTTGCCCACGCCTCGCCCGGGGAAGGTCCGGCCGCAACGCGACGTCAGGATGCTGTTGATCTCCAGCGCGGACCGGGAAGTGCTCCTGGAGAGGCGCCCGCCGAACGGCATCTGGGGCGGGCTCTACAGCCTCCCGGAACTGGCGGCCGACGAGGGTCCGCGGGAATGGTGCCGCCGCCATCTGGGCGTCGACGTCCGCGAGCACACGGCGGGAACCCCCCTGAAACATGGCTTCAGCCATTTCGACCTCGTCATTCACCCGCTGGCGATTCAGCTTGATACGATGGCGAACACGCTCATGGATCGCGACGGGTGGCTCTGGTATAACCCCGCGCAGGAGGCCCTGGTGGGCGTTGCCGCACCCATCGCGGTTCTGTTGAAGGGCCGGAACCAATTGAAGGATCGGAATCAATCGAGGGAGGCCCAGTAGTGAGCCGAATGGTCCAATGCGTCATTCTTGGGACGGAAGCCGAAGGGCTCGACCGTCCCGTCTATCCGGGAGATCTGGGCCGGAGAATCTACGACAACGTTTCGAAGATCGCCTGGCAGCGCTGGCTCGGCCACCAGACCATGCTCATCAACGAATACCGCCTGACCCCCATCGAGCCGAAGGCGCGGCGATTCCTGGAACAGGAAATGGAAAAGTTCTTCTTCGGCGAGGGCTCCGAGAAGCCGCCGGATTTCGTCGAGGGATAGGCGCGACCGGACTCACCGCGGTTCCACCCGGAACGTCACGATGTCGGTGTCGTGGTATTGCTGGTGGCGTACGGACGTGGCGTAGTGGCGCAGCAACCGCAGCGGCATCTCGGCTTCGTTGGGCAAGCCCGTCACGCCCTCGCTCAGCATCGCGAGCTGCTCCTCGAGGTTTGCGTCCGCGCCGCCCGCGATGAATTCGAGGTCCGCCGACCGGCCGTCGGCCCGCGCCACCAGAAACAGCTCCCGTTCGGGGCGCGACTCGCCGTCCCCAAGCAGCGTGTGCACCGCTTCTTCGGCCACGGCCCGCAGACGGTTCGTCATCGCCTCGTCGCACCGCATGCGCTGCGCGAAATCGCACAGGAACGCGTCGATCGCGGGCAGCGCGTCGATCGACAGGGTCGACCGGAGACGTCTCGGCCGCCTGCCCGTGAGATCGAGAAAGCCCGACAGCAGGATGACCGTGAGGCCGCCGGCGGTCATGCCCTGCCCCAGAAGGTCGCCCCAGAATCCCTGGAGAAGCTCGGGATAGATCATGTCGAACTGGAACGCGAGGCCCACCCAGAACGCGAATCCGACAATCAGGCTCTTGCGGTAGTCGAGACCGTCGTTGGCCAGAATTTTCACGCCGAAGACGAAAATCAGCGCCACGATGATCGCGAGATAGGCGCCCGCGACCGGGCCCGGCAGCGCCACGACCACGGCCACGAGTTTCGGCAGGAACGCAAGCGAGATCAACAGGATTCCGACCCAGACGCCCACGGCGCGCGACGCGACGCCGGTGAGCTCCGCGATCGCGATACTTGCGCCGTAGGTCGTGTTCGGGACCGTCCCGCCCACGCCCGACAGCAGGTTGCCGAGACCGTCGGCGTTGATGGCGCCCTGTATGGAGCGGAAGTCGATGGCGCGCGGCTTGCGCCAGGACGCGCGCTGAATGGCGATGGCGTCGCCGAGGGTGTCCATCGCGCCGACCAGGGTCACCATGATGAATCCCGGCAGCAGGGCCCAGAACACGCCGCCGAATCTCAGGTCAAGACCCGGGTACCCGCTGAAGTCGGGCAGCCCGATCCACGGTGCGTTCGCGATGCGCTCCAGGTCGTAGATGCCGAAGGCGAGACCCGTCAGCCCCCCGGCCGCGAGGCCGATGGCCGGAGCCCAGACCCGCCAGGCGCCGGACAGGCGCAGCGCCACCAGGACGACCACCGCCAGCGTGACGATGCCGGTGACGGGCGCGGCGGCCTCCGGAGCGCCGGCGGGTACGTCCGTGAGTTTGTCGAAGACGATCGGCGTGAGGCTCACGGGGATCAGCATAAGCACGGTTCCGGCTACGGTCGGGGTGAACACGCGCCGCAACAGGGCCATTTTCGCGCCGAGCAGGAACTGCACCATGGATGACATGACGATGAGGGTGGCCAGCAGCGCGGGACCGCCCTCCACGATCGCCGTGACGCTCATGGGCAGGAAGGCCGCCGTGCTGCCCATGACAAGGATATAGCCGGCGCCGATCCGCCCGATGCGCAGTGCCTGCACGATGGTGGCCACACCACTTACGGCGAGGGCGCCGAATACGGCCCAGGTCAGGTATGCTTCGCTTCCTCCGGCTGTGCTGATCAGGATGGTCGGCGTCAGGACCACCGAGGCGAGTGCCAGGACCGTGTACTGGGCCCCGAGACCGATGGTCAGGCCGAGCGGCGGACGGTCATCCGCCTCGTAGCGGACCTCGTGGTTGGTATTGTCCATTGGGTTATCGGGTTCCGGTGGGCGGCGCCATTCTAGACCGGAAAACGTACCCGCAGTCGATTTCGGGTGAATTTCCGGGGTGTCCTGGCATTTGCCGGGGCTGCGGATTTGCGGGAATCCGCAAGTCCGGAGCTAAAGCGCAATACGATTGGCGACCAGTTCGTCGACCACCGCGGGATCGGCGAGCGTCGACACGTCTCCCAGCTCATCGGGCGCATCCTCCGCGATCTTGCGCAAAATGCGGCGCATGATCTTTCCCGAACGGGTCTTCGGCAGGCCGGGCGCCCATTGCAGGCAGTCCGGGCTGGCGATGGGGCCGATTTCCTTCCGTACCCAGGTCACCAGTTCCTTGCGCAAGTCTTCGGTCGGCTCCTCACCGATGTTGAGCGTCACGTAAGCGTAGATGCCCTGACCCTTGATCGGGTGCGGGAAGCCGACCACGGCGGCCTCGGCCACCTTGGCGTGCGCCACGAGCGCGCTTTCGACCTCGGCCGTTCCCATGCGGTGGCCGGAGACGTTGATGACATCATCCACCCGGCCGGTGATCCAGTAATAGCCGTCCGCGTCGCGCCGGGCGCCGTCCCCGGTGAAATAGGTCCCCGGATATTGGCTGAAGTAGGTATCGAAGAAGCGCTGATGGTCGCCGTAGACGGTGCGCATCTGTCCCGGCCAGCTATCCAGCAGCACCAGGTTGCCCATCGCTTCCCCTTCCATCACCTGCCCGTCGCTGTCGACGATGGCCGGCTGCACACCGAACAACGGGCGTGTCGCCGATCCGGGCTTCAGCGCGGTGGCGCCGGGCAGGGGGGTGATCAGGATGCCGCCGGTTTCCGTCTGCCACCAGGTATCCATGATGGGGCACCGGCCGTCGCCCACCACGTGGTAGTACCACTCCCAGGCCTCCGGGTTGATCGGTTCGCCCACGGTACCGAGCAGGCGCAGGCTCTTGCGCGACGTGCGTTTGACCGGCGCCTCGCCTTCGGCCATCAGGGCGCGAATCGCCGTTGGGGCGGTATAGAAGATGTTCACCTTGTGCTTGTCGACAACCTGCCAGAAACGGCTCGAATCGGGATAGGTGGGCACGCCCTCGAATATGAGCGTGGTGGCGCCGTTGGCCAGCGGGCCGTAGACGATGTAGCTGTGGCCGGTCACCCAGCCCACATCCGCGGTACACCAGTAGATGTCGCCGTCGTGATAGTCGAACACGTACTGGTGCGTGAGCGAGGCGAACACCAGGTAGCCGCCGGAGGTGTGGAGCACCCCCTTGGGCTTGCCGGTGGACCCGGAGGTGTAGAGGATGAAGAGTGGGTCCTCCGCGTTCATGGGTTCCGCCGGGCAACAGGGGTCCGACGCGCGGGTGATGTGCTCGTACCAGTGATCGCGGCCGTGTTGCCACTCGATGTCGGCGCCCGTGCGGCGCACGACCACCACGGTTTCCACCTCGGTCTTGCCGTCGGCAGCCAGTGCCGCGTCCACGTTGGCCTTGAGCGGGATGCGCCTGCCGCCGCGCACGCCTTCGTCCGCCGTGATGACGACGTTGGATTCGCAGTCCTCTATGCGTCCACGCAGGGCCTCGGGCGAGAATCCCCCGAAGACCACGGAGTGGATGGCGCCGATACGTGCGCACGCCAGCATGGCGACGGCCGCTTCCGGGATCATGGGCATGTAGATGGTGACGCGGTCGCCCTTTGACACGCCCAGCGCCCGCAGCGCGCTGCCGAGCCGGCAGACGCTCTCGTGCAGTTCCCGGTAGGTGATGCGGGCGTCGTCGCCTGGTTCGTCGCCCTCCCAGATGATGGCGGTCTGCTCCCCCCGGGTCCTGAGATGCCGGTCCAGGCAGTTCGCAGCCACATTCAGCGCGCCGTCGGCGAACCAGTGAATGTGCAGGTCCTCCGCGTCGTAGGAGACGTCGCTTATCTGGCTGTACGGCCTGATCCAGTCAATGCGCCGGCCGTGTTCACGCCAGAAGTCTTCCGGATATTCCACCGACCGGCAGTAGAGTTCACTGTAGGAGGTTTCATCCACCCACGCTCGTTTCGCAAGCTCCTCGGGTACCGGATATATCTTTTCTTCGCTCATGACCGGCCTGTTTCTCCCGATAGTCCCAATCCGCTGCCAACGCGGAAACTACCTAACGGGCGTCCCGCTCCCGCGTCCTCCGCATCCGCTGCAATGCGGATACTACGCCACCATGTCTCAAAGTCTAGTCGAAACCCGCTGCGGCTATGGCGGCCTCCCGCCGGCATCTTGATATGCTTGACGGTGAATGCTGCGACACGCTGGCTTATGCTGCCGAGAGGGGCGGAACAATGATAAAGATTGCCGTTGCCATGGTTGGATCACTTGTCCTTTGCGCCCAGTGCTGGGCTCACCATTCGTTCGCCGACTATGACCGGGGCGAAGTCAGGGAACTTGAAGGCGAACTGGTTGACGTGCGCTGGCGAAATCCACACGTTAATTTCACCGTGCGGGTCGCGGATCGGAATGGCGAGGCGACGGACTGGGTGTTGGAAACGGGGGCGTTCTACCTGCTCGAGAGACGCGGTCTTGAAGAGGAGATGTTTCCCGTTGATGAACGGGTTAGGGCGGCGGGCTCCGTGTCGACCACGCGGGCCGGCAGGATGCAGGTGTCGAACATGCTGCTGCCTTCGGGCGAGGAAGTCGTGTTCGGTGGCGGAGGCAGCCCGCGGTGGGCCGACGCATCCGTCGCGGGCGTATGGAACAGCGAGATCGTCGATCGGCGGCATCTTGGCCTGTTTCGTGTCTGGAGTGTGGAGGACCTGGGATCATACGGACCGGCAGTACGGTCGATGTCCTCCCAATTTGCTGCTGCATTGCGGGAAGAGCCTGCGCCGGCGCCCGAACTGGACCCGTGTCTGCCCATGGGCATGCCCCCGGCCATGATCTCGCCTCTTCCGGTGGAGTTTGTCGACCGCGGGGACACCATCGAGTTGAGGCTCACGGGGTTCGGCAATGTGAGAAGCATCGAGCTGGCGCCTGTCGACGACCCCGAAACGGTCCCGCTGTCCGATCTCGGGTACTCCACCGGAAGCTGGATGGGTCCGACGCTGGAGGTGCGGACGACACGCATCGGCTGGCCCTACCTTGACGATGCCGGCAGACCCCAAACCACCGATGTCGAGATTCGGGAGCAGTTTGCACTGTTGGATAACGGCGACCGCCTCCGATATACAAAGACGATTATCGATCCCCGATCGTTGACGCAGCCGGTAACCGTGTCCTGGGACTGGATCGATATCGGTGAAGAAAGCCTGGGTTCGGTGCAGTGCGAGTGATCGCGCTGTTCCGGTGACGTACCGGAACCTGAAGCGGGTCAACCCGTGTACCTCTCCCGCAGCAATGGTTCGCCGTCGAGAAGAATCTGCTCGACCCAGATCGACGGCGCGTCGTTCCGAGCCGGCGCACCGATGATGGAAATCTCGTCGCCCGGCGTGATGATGTCCGGGGTCCAGCCTTCTTCCTGGATCAGCCGGATGCTGCCCGGCAGTCCCGCCAGCCACCTGACCACCGAACCGTCGGCAGCCGTCACGTTGAAGAGGATCTGGGTGTGCGGGTTGACGAACTGAAACTCCGTCACGGTGCCGTTAACGGTGATCGACCTCGTCAGGTCGTAGACTACATTTGAGCCGTGGTGACTCAGGGGCGGGACTGATGGAAACGCCATGGCGATTCCGGCGAGAATTGCGGCCACTCTGGTACTCATGGAAATATCCCGGATCATGCCAAGTGGAGACTGGAAAATTATAGCGGCAAGGAGAATCATGAGGCACGCAGGAATCGCCGTGCCGGCGCTCATGGCGGTTGCCGGCGTATTCGCACTGTCCACAGCCATCGCCCAGGACTGGGTCGCGGAGTCGGTCTGTGCGGACAACACGCCGGCTGTGTTCCACGCCTGCGCCCTGGAGGCAGTACACTCGTTCGAACCGCCGCGGTCGTCCGACGGCCGACCGGAGCTCGGAGGCTACTGGATGTTGCCGGGCGGGCAGTTCGGCGGCGCATACGAGAATCTGGAGGAGCATCCGGGTGAACTGGATGCCCTCGGCGGAGCGGCCGCGATCGTCGACCCGCCGGACGGCACGTTGCCGATCCAACCCTGGGCCGCCGAGCAGTCGGATCTCAACGCGGTGCAGTATCTCCATCACAACGCGGCATGCCTTCTGGCCGGCGTTCCAAACACCATGTATCACGGCGGGCCGCGCCAGTTCCTGCAAACTCCGGACCACCTCGTGATCCTCTCCTACAATGCGCACGCATATCGAATTGTCCGTCTGGATGACCGCCCTTCGCCGGGAGAGGCAATTCGCCTGTGGAACGGCGACTCCAGGGGCTGGTGGGACGGCGACACGCTGGTGATCGAGACAAGCAACCAGAACGCTCTGCCCTGGCTCGACCAGCGTGGAAGGTTCTACACCGAGGAGGCACGCGTGGTCGAGCGCGTCACGCTCATCGATCCCGACACGCTCCATTACCAGGCAACCGTCGAGGATACCAATGTCTACAGCCGGCCCTTCACCATCGCCTTGCCCTACCGTCGCATCAGCGATGGGACATACGAGATTCCGGAGCTCGCGTGCTACGAGAACAACGTGGAGCTGATGGAGGTTTACCGCCAGGTGGGGCTTGCGCTCTATCCGGGCATCAGCCCCGAAGAGGCAATGAATGCACGGGGAGAACAGTGAAACAGGTTCGCGTCGCCCTCGAGCCGGGCGGCGCTTCCGCCCGCCCTTGAGTTCGGTCCTCTTGACTCTGTCGCAAGCAGACCGGTCTAATACCGCCTCTGCAATGGGGCCAGGTAGCTCAGTTGGTAGAGCAGCGGACTGAAAATCCGCGTGTCGGGTGTTCGATTCACCCCCTGGCCACCATCTTCAAAGAACAGAAAAATCACGGAGGCCTTCGGAAGGCCGGGGACAATGTGCGAATCACAGGACTTCCGTCTGTAGGGGACCGGGCCCGGTTCCACGCCGGGGTTGGCCTGCTTGTCTCGCTGGCCATTGTCATGACCGGGGGTCTCCTGCACCCGGGTGCCCCGGTTCACGCACAGGCGGACTTCGAAGGCATATGGGTTATCAACCCGCGCCCAGGCATAAGAGGCGCACCCAGCGAAGACGAAATCAGGTACACGCCCGCCGGGCGGGCGGAATGGGAGCGGTTCGGTGCAGAGGTCGATCCTTCGTTCCGGTGCATCATGCCGGGCATTCCCCGGGGGTTTACGGATCCCTATCCGATTGAAATCATTCAGCAGGACCATCAGATCGTGATCCTGCACGAGTACTATCACCAGGTGCGCCGCATCTTCATGGACGGCAGGCAAGCGCCGGACTATTGGCCGAATACGCTGGGCGGTTACTCCACCGGCCACTGGGAGGGCGAGATGCTCGTCGTCCGAACCACTCACATGTCGCCGGACAACCTGATGGATATCCACGGCCGCCCGTTTTCGGGTGCCGACGACACCTATGTCATCGAGCGTTTCATCCGTGACGGGGACCTCCTGTCGCGTATCGCGGAAGTGCACGATCCGACATACTACGAAGCACCGTTCGTGATCACCCACGAATGGAAGCTTGAGCCGGATGGGGAAATCTGGGAGTACGCCTGCGATCCCCAGTTTGGCGACGTCGGACCCGGAGGCGCGATTCAGGGTGGTTCGGAGGGCTAAGATCAGGAGGCGGCAACCATGAGAGCCAGGTCGCTTGCCGGGAAACTCTCGCTTGTCATCTTCGCCATCGGCGCGGGCGCGCCGGCCATCGGTCACCACAGTACGATCTACTTCGATCTCGACGCCGAAATCGTGCACGAGAACGTGCGCGTGGTCGCATTCCACGTCACCAATCCCCACGGAGTCCTGGTTTACGCGGTTACGGACGACGCGGGCAACGAGGTGGTGTGGAATGCGGAACTTCCCAGCGCCAACTTCACGATGCGCGGAGGCATCTTCGAGTCGATGCTGAGTCCGGGAGACGTCGTGCCGGTCGTGGTCGGCTGGCCCGGCATTCCCGGCCGTACCCGGGAAAATTTCACGCGCCTGAAGCGCATGACGATGGCCAACGGCGACGTGGCCACGTTCACGATCACCAGCGCAACGCTGACTCCGGCCGAAACCGGGTAAGGCCCGGCTCGCTCACCGAATCGCCATACGGGGGCGCAGGCCCTCGCGAGGCCGGGACCGGCGATGAAGGCGAAGCTGCGTGGCGGCCGTGACTTCCCCGCCCGCGCTCAGGGGTCGGGCGCAGGCGAAAGAACAATCTGCCTGTATCCGCCGGCGCGCCGGAAGTGGACGATCAGGAACAGGAAGCCGAGCGCCATGAACGCCGGGACCAGCGCGGTGACCTTCAGCGCGGTCTGGCCGCCGTAGAACGACGCGTCCCGCACGGCCTGTTCGTCCGGGGTCAGGACGATACTGAAGTCCTTGGCCTTCTCCATGACGGGGCCGGCCCTGGAACCGTCCAGCCCCTGGACGGCGGGGAAGAACAGGAACCGGTTCGTGCCTTCGGCCCTGTACTCTTCGTAGACAGCGGGGGCGTTCACCTGGAGATGCTCGGAGGCGTAGCGGTCCTGGAGGTAGCCGATGCCCGGGCCGCCGAGCAGGCCGGCCGAGAGCATGCCGACGCCGCCGACCGCGCCCAGGGTGAGCGCTCCGCCCCTTGGGAAGCGCTCGGACACGACACCCAGCATCGTCGGCCAGAAGAAGGTCTTGCCGACGCCGTAGATGGTTGCGGCCACCATGACAGTGACGGCGGTGGCGAATGAGCCCAGCGCATAGAGGCCGATGACGGCGAGCACGGAGCTTGCGAAGAGCAGACCCAGGGGATTGATCCGGTGGACGATGGGCCCGGCGAAGAAGCGCAGGACGAACATCAGGAGGGCGGTGTAGAGGAGGATGAACAGCCCCACGCCTCCCAGCACCGTGTCCATGATGTTGGCGATCCAGCTGTCGGTGCCAAGCTCCACGTAGCCGACGCAGACGTGGAGGACGAGGAGAAAGATCATCATCGGCGCCGCGAACTCCCTGATCATCTCGCCGAACCTGACACCCGCGGCAGTCGCCTCGGACATCGGGAACTTCTCCCCGACCATCATCAGGACGTAGATCAGCGTCGGGACGAGGTAGAGTGCAAGGACGATCTCCCAGTGCACGCGGCCGATCATCGCCACACCCAGGAGGGCGCCGATGATTATGCCGCCCGGCCATCCCGCGTGCAGGATGTTCAGGTAGTGGGTCTTCTCGTCGCGGTAGAGCGTGGCGACCAGGGGATTGACGACGGCCTCACAGATGCCGTTCGCGATCGCGAAGATGAAGACGCCCCAGAACAGGCAGAGGTAGGCGCCGGCGCGCGCGACGTCGGGGTTGGTGTCGATGGCGCCGCTGTAGACGAACGTCGCCGCCACCGTCACGATTACCGACAGCACGTGGAGGGCACCGGCAAGCAACAGGAACGGCTTGTAGCCGAAGCGGTCGAGGAAGAGGCTCGCGATGAGGATTACGAGGCCGAATCCGACAAAGCCACCTCCCGTGATCTGTCCGAGCTCCGTTTGCGTGAAACCGAATTCACTTCCCCACTCCAGGAGGAGCCCGCCGCGAACGGCGAAACCGAATCCGGCAACAAAGATGGTCAGGAAGCTCGCGATCAGTAGTTTGGTGTTGTTCATGGGGTCCTCTGGTCGTCGGAGTGGGAGTGGGGGGTGACGGGTCAGGTGGTGAGCGTGGAGCCTGACAGGCGTACGATCTCGCCGTTCTTCGTGGCGGATTCGTGGGCGCAGATGCCGACGCATGTACAGTTGGCGCTCACCACCGCATTATGCCACGGGTGCCGGTCTTCGCGCAGAGCGCTCGGGAACTCGTTCACGAGGTGGGGGTGGGAGCCGCCTGTGCGGACCGGTGCCGGTGGTCGACGATGGTGCGAATGTCGCTGTAGACCTCACCGTCGCGCACGGTCATCGCCTCGGCCGCGCCCGCGTACTCCTGCCAGTCCTCCGTCAGTTCGACATCGTCGAGTTCGCCGGTGTAGACAATGAGCCGGTGGCGGATGAGCTCGGTCGCCCCCGCGGGGATGTGCCAGTCGCCCATCCGGGCCCGCACGGGCCCGACGCCGAGCTGGCCGTCGACGCGCCAGGTCTGCGGGAAGCCGACGTTCATCGGGTGGTCGAAGATGGCCACGTGGAGCAGGTCTTCGCGGCCTTCGACCTGCATCCCGACATTGAGCCATGTTGCACGCTGGCCTTCGGCCTGGGCGTTGCGCTGACGCTCCGCGTTGACCGCCTCGCCCGCGATGTCCTCGTGCCAGGGCATGCGCAGGAACAGGCCGCTGTAGTACATCTCGTTGATCGAGACGTCGGTGTGGGCTTCGCCGGCCCATTCCAGATCGAGGATGAATCGGTCTTCCTCGGCCCGCATCGTCCAGTTCTGTGTCTCGGTCATGAAGGCGTTGCCTTCGGCGTCGAGCATGCCGTAGACGGTCTGCCACTTCACCTCGGACCCGGACCCGGTGACCACCATGGCCGAATCGCGGCGCCAGTGCTCGCCGCCCGGGTTGTGGAAGTAGTCCCGGCCGACGGCCCTGGCGATGTCCTCAGGCTTGTCGCGCCGGTAGAACCACTGCCTGAGTGTGCCCTCCTCCATGGGCTCGCCGTTCACCCGGGTAAAGCCCCAGTACAGACCGGTCTGATGAGGGTGATGCCCGGGACTGAACTGCGTCGCCAGGCCCCTGCCGTCCGGGGCGACGATCGGATGCAGGTACGGCCGATGCCCGGGGCCCGCGTTCTGGGTGACGATCGGTTCGTCTTCGCCCTCGCGATAGATCGCGATCGAGCCGGTCTCCTCGTCCTGGACCGCCCGGAGCGGAACCGCGTTCCCGGACTCCCGGGCCTCGGCTCCGCCGGCGTCCGGGCTCTGTGTGCGACCGACGCCGAGCGCCGCAACAACAACTGCCAATACCAATGCCGACCTGGTCGGAAAGCTCATGCCTGACTGCCTCCCTGGAACGCGAAAAAGCACAGAAAATTTCATTGAAGGACAGGGGATTCTATCGCGTCGCTGAGATTTGGGGGAATGGAGATCGGGCGCTGAATCCTGATTCCGGGGCTGAAAGAGCGGGTGGTCTGCGCATCTCGGGTCGTTACGGTATGATTTTGCGGCCGGGTCGTTTTGCCTCGTCACTCGGCTGGCTGCCGGCGATCCGGCCATCGCCTGCGCGCGGCTGGCCCGGGAGTGCGGACCGGCGATGTCGGACCGATCGGAGGATAGATGCCATGCGCCTCGTTCGAGCGATTCCCGTCGCCTTGTTCCTGTTCGCTCCAGAACCGGTCTCCCCCCAGGGCTGGATCGAGTATGCCAGCCCCGCCGACTTCTTCAGCGTCAATCTTCCCGGCGATCCGTCGGTGGAAGAGATTGTCTACACGTCGGAGTACGAGGCCGAGCTTCCGGCCCGGGCGCACACCTACGACGAGGGCTTGAGCCGGTACTCGGTGACCGTGGTGGACTACTCCGACGCCGAGCGCATTCACACCGAACGGGCAAGGAACTGCCCGCCCGATGCTCACACAGGCTGCTCGGGCGCTCTGTCCACGGGCGTGGGTTCGTGGATCGTCGACGTCCGCGGCGCCATGGACTACGCGACGTGGCAGCTTCTCCGGCGCGACGTCCGGCCGACCTTCTTCGGCTGGAACTTCGTGGACCTCGTGGAGGGCCGTCACCTCCAGCTCACCAATGCTGACGGGACCCGGACGTTCGCGGCCATCTACATGCACGAGGACCGGCTGTACGTCCTGGAGGCCACCTCGCCACCGGGCAGGCCGGGTCCCGAGCTGTTCCAGCAGTCGATGCGTTTCCTCGACGCAGACGGCAACCCCATCCGTTACGAGCGCGTTTACGTCAACGGCTTTCCACCACCTCCCCGAATCAGATGAGGACTTCACGAATCTCGCTTCCCGCCCAAATTGCGCGCAGGCAAGGCCCGCAGCGAATGGGGGGACCGACGATTTCCGGAATCTCGGCTTTCGCCGGCCTGCTCTTCTGCCTGGTTGTCCTCCCCCTCCCCGGTGGGGCGCATCATTCCCACGGCAACTATGAGCTCAAGGACTTCACCCATCTTGAGGGGACGGTCCGGGAAGTGCACTTGCTTAACCCGCACTCCTGGATTTTCCTCGAGGTCCCCCGTGAGGGGGGCGGCGGGCCCACCCTTTGGGCCATGGAGGCCGCCAACACCGGGACGCTTCGCTGGAACGGCATCGAGCGCGACGACGTCCTGCCCGGCGACCTCATCCGGGTTCGCTGCCACCGGCTCAGGGACGGCACGGATGGGTGCCTGCTCGGGTTTGTGACTCCGCTGCACGGGGACCCGGAAAGGGGACACGGCATCGAGAAGGAATGGGACTAAAGGAGTCCCCGCACTTCCATGACTATTGTGTGCCGCCGCCTGCGCATGGTTGGTCAGTGATAATTCATTAGGGCGTTGGTTGGAAGCCACAATGAATACGTATGTAGTCCGCAGGTGGCAAAGGCACCTGAGCCTATAATTGTAAATCGTCAAGGCCACCGGGCTATCGGAGAAAAAGAACTTGCTCACCAATCGGGGAATGTCATGCGTCCTGGCGGCACTGTTCCTGCCTGTCCAGGGCGCAGTCGCACAATCCGGAGAATCTCACGACCTTACCGACCTGTCGGCATTTCAACCGGCCGGGGCCAACTGGTTGACCGCCGGCGCCATACGGGCTGACCCCGAGGAAGAACACAGCCTGGAACCCGTCGAGGGCGATGGGATACTCGTCAATCGTCCGACCGCCGCAGCCCGGGACAACCTGCTGAGCCGGTTCGAACACGGCGACGCTGATCTCGAGCTCCAGTTCATGATGGCCAGGGGATCGAACTCCGGCATCTATCTGCAGGGCCGCTACGAAGTGCAACTGCTCGACAGTTGGGGAGTAACCCGGCCCGGATTTTCCGACTGCGGCGGCATCTACCAGCGGCGGCGCGAGGACGGCACCCAATACGAAGGCGCGGCGCCGCGCATCAACGCCTGCAAGGCGCCGGGGCTCTGGCAGGATCTTCGCATCGCCTTCCAGGCGCCCCGCTTCGACGCCGACGGCCGCAAGCGCCAGAACGCCAGGTTCCTGTCCGTGGAAATCAACGGCGTCCCCGTCCACGAGAACCTGGAAGTGAGCGGGCCGACCGGGGGCGCGATCGGCGATGACGAGGTCGCCGCCGCCCCATTGATGATTCAGGGCGACCATGGCCCGGTGGCGTTTCGCAATTTTCGCCTGATCCCCTACGATGCGGCTCCGCCGACACTCGAACTCGAGTATCGCGTCTACTACGATTCGGCTGAATCGCCGCTCGACGGGTTCGACAGCCTTGCGGGCCGTACGCCCGATGCCGAGGGCAAGGCCACCCTCCTCTCCCACGAAGTCAGCCGGGTTCGCGAAGGGTTTGCGATCCTGTTCGACGGCACCCTAGAGGTCTTGTCCGGGGGCACCTTCGAGATCGAATTTTTCCAGATGGGTTTCGGTTGGCTGCACATTGGCGGCCAGCCCGTATTCGACACCGAAGAGCATTACGACGAACGCGGCATCCGGAGCACGTCGGTCAGCCTCGGCCCGGGAGCGCATCGTCTCCAGGCCGGCTACCTCAAGAAAGGCGCACGGGACTGGCAGCAGGCTCGCCCGCCCGCACTGGCGCTGAGCATTGAGGGTCCCGGTTTCCGCAGGATCGACCTGCACCGGCCCGGCGGGCTCAGGCGGCCCCCTGTCGACCCCATATTCGTGGATGCCGATACCGACATCATCGTTCGCAGTTTCGCCGATGTCGGCCCCGAAGGCGGAACCCGCGAGCGGGTGATGCACGCCATCAATGTCGGGTCCCCACAGCAACTGCACTACACCCTGGACTACGACCAGGGGACCATCGTCCGGGTGTGGCGCGGCGAATTCCTGGACACCACTCCCATGTGGCACCAGCGCGGAGACGGCAGTTCGCTACCCCGTGGCACCGAAGAGTTCCTGACGATGCGCCCGCTTCTCGCAAGATTGGCCGACGACCGGCAACCCTGGCCCGATCCCTACGGGTCGTCCGGGTTTCGACCGGTACGCTACCGAATCGATGCGGCCGGGCGCCCCGTGTTTCACTACCGGTTCGGCGACGCAAGCATCGAGGATGCGTCCCACGCGATGGATGGGAGACGCTTCGAGCGACGGCTGACGTTCAGCGAAACCGAACCGGACATGCATGTACTGCTCGCCGAAGCCGACGACTTCGAACCCGTGAATGCCGGTTTGTACGCGGCAGATGACCGGCGCTACTACATACGCGTGAGCGAGTCCGGCCGGACGTACGTACGCGAATCGGATGGACGCACCCAACTTCTGGCGACCCCAGGCGGTAACAACACCCTCAGCTACGAGATCCTGTTCTGAACATGGTTGGATGGATTACATGCAGCTTCCCACCCCGGAGCGCCGCTGTCACCGCACCGATGCCCCACATCCGGCTGATCGCGTGCGTCGCATGGGCACTGCCGGCATGGACGCCGTCCGTCGGCGTTGCCCAGGCCCCCCTTCCCCGTACCGCCGATTACTATTACCAGATCACTCCATTGCCGGTGCCGGCCGACATCGAACTGGAGGTGGGTGGCCTTGCGACGCTGCCGAACGGGAACCTGGGGGTGGCCACCCGGCGCGGCGAACTGTTCATCGTGGAAGACCCCGCCGGCGAGGGCTCCGGGCCGCACTTCCGGCTGTTCGCCAGCGGCCTGCACAATGCCCTCGGACTCGCCTGGCGGAACGGCGCCTTCTATGCCGCGCAGCGAGGCGAACTGACGAAAATCGCGGACACGACCGGGGACGGCCGGGCCGATGTATTCGACACCGTCTACTCCTGGCCCCTTTCCGGCCATTACCATGAATACTCCTTCGGTCCGGTAATCGCGCCGGACGGCAGCCTGTTCGTCACGCTCAACGTCGCCTTCGGCATCGGCAACACGGGCTGGTGGCGCGGTGAGAGCCCGGTGCCGTGGCGCGGCTGGGCACTGCGCATCGGCGAGGACGGCACCGTGGAGCCGTGGGCCACCGGGCTCCGTTCTCCGGCGGGGTACGGCATGGTCGACGGCGAGTTCTTCTATTCCGAGAACCAGGGCGACTACGTCGGCTCCGGGTTCATCACCCACCTCGAACGGGGCGATTTCGCCGGTCATCCGGCCGGGCTGAACTGGTCCGGTCATCCGCTGTCACCGGTCGAATTGACTCACGAGGCGTTGTACGAGTTGGTGGCGCCGCGTTTTCCGCGGCCCGACCAGGTGCCCGTCCAGCCGCGAAACATCGAGGACGAACCGCTGGTCACCCTGGCGACCGCCGCCGCCGTGCTGCCTGACTTCAAGCTGCCCACCGTGTGGTTGCCCCACGGCATACTCGGCACGTCCTCGTCGGAGATTCTCGTCGATGACACCGCCGGCCGTTTCGGCCCTTACGCGGGTCACCTGCTGGTCGGCGATCAGGGCCAGAGCACGGTCAACCGGGTCTTCCTGGAAAAGGTGAACGGCGTCTACCAGGGCGCTGCCTTTCCGTTCCTCAGCGGCTTCTCCTCCGGCGTGCTGCGTCTGGCCTGGGGCAACGACGGCAGCCTCTACGTGGGCCAGACCAGCCGCGGGTGGGGATCGACGGGAGGGGAAAATTTCGGCCTGGAGCGGGTCGTCTGGAGAGGCGATATCCCCTTCGAGATGAAGGCCGTGCGCGCGATGCCGGACGGCTTCGAAATCGAGTTCACCAAACCCGTGACGCGCGAGACGGCCTTGAGGCTGGCCAACTACCAGATCACCAGCTTCATCTACAAGTACCATGTGGTTTACGGCAGCCCGGTGGTCGACGATCAAGGGCACCGCATACTCGGCGCCGCCCTGTCCGAAGACGGCACCCGGGTACGCCTCGCCGTAGAGAACCCGCGCCGCCACTACATTCACGAGATCCTGCTGACCGGCATCCACGCTGCCGAGGACGGCGAGCCGCCGCTGCACAATTCGGTCTACTACACGCTCAACGAGATTCCCGGCGGCGAGCCCATGACCATTGTCGAAGCGGTGGCCGAGCCAGGGCCCGCACCGGAACCGGTGACCGCAGTGGCCGCCGCGGTTTCGCCGGGAATCAGCCAAACTGACGTCGGGTCCGGTGCTGCGGAAATATCCGGGCGCATTGCCGTTCAACCGGCGGACTGGGGCCTGCCGGACACCGTGCTCACCCTCGGCACTGTGCCGGGCCTGCTCTACGACGTCACCGAAATGACCGTGCGGGCCGGCGAGCGCGTCAAGCTGATTTTCGACAACCAGGACGACATGCCGCACAATTTCCTGCTGGTGGAGCCCGGCGCGGCCGACAGGGTCGGCGAGACGGCCTTGAAGATGGGCATTCGCGGGCCGGGCAAGGACTATGTCCCGGACATGCCGGAAGTGCTTTACTACACCAGGCTGATCGAGCCGGGACAATCCGACACGATCTATTTCACCGCGCCCACCGAACCGGGAGTCTACGAATACGTATGCACCTATCCGGGCCACTATCTCCTGATGCGGGGCGTTTTACGGGTAATCTGAAGGACAGGACATCGTTTCCCCGTCCATGGTTATGATTGGCAGGGTCGTCCGTGACGATTATTGTTATCAGGACGCAAACCACGGCACCATGATCGTCGTGGTGAATTGGAAGATTGAATGAAGCGATACCATCTGGAATTGACGGTCGGGTTGTGCTGCCTTCTGCCCTGTTTCGTCCATGCTCACCACTCCATTGCCGTGGAATACGACATGCACACGCAGGGCACCATTCAGGGAGTCGTGAGCGAAGTCTGGTTCAAGAACCCGCACGTGCGCTATTACGTGTCGGTGACGGACGCTCAAGGCGGCGAGATTGTCTGGAATGCTCATGGTCACAATCCCGTGACGCTGGTGCGGACGGGGTGGATGCAGGAAACCATCCAGGTGGGCGACCGCATAGCAATCACGGGAGACCTCACACGCGACGGTTCGCCGAAAATGTTCATCCGCACCGTCGAATTGGCGGATGGGCGCGTGCTGATCAGCCATCCCGGCGCGGACAATCACGCAGATGGGGGATGACACAATGAAGAAATTTGCCTCCCTGGGCACGCTCGGATTGATCGCAATGGGGTTTCAGTCCTTGCCCGCATCGGGTCAGGAAGGGTTTGCCGGCGAGTGGATGCTCTCGATCGATCAGGGCCGTGGGCCCATGATGGGCCATCTCGAGCTTGTGCATGACGGCGGTGGATTCGCCGGTCACGTGGAAGGTGGCCCGATCACCGTCAATGTCGAGGGTAACCGCATCGAGCTTGGCGTTGACGATCGGACGGGCGCCGGAGAGCGCTATGTGCGAACCTTGACCGGCGAGTTGAACGGCGACCTCATGGAAGGGCGCTTCGGGCCGGAGGAACCCAGCCAGTTCTGCCGGGACTTTCCCTTGAGCTGCGATGAGCCCGGGGGCGCATGGAAGGCCGAGAGAATCGTGGGCAGCCCTCCACGGGAGCAGACGCCCCGACCGGTCGATTTCTCCGGAATCTGGGTGACGGCACCCGGGGGTGGCGGAATTGCCCGCTATACCATGGACCTGACCCCCGCCGCACAGGCGTGGGTCGATGAATTCGATACGGAGCTGGACCTGCCGTCGCAGCGTTGCGTCTCCTCCGGCCTCTTCAGGAGATTCACGTCCAATATCGAAATCATGAAGGGCGATACGCATTTCACGTTTCTGTATTCGGTGGGAGAAGCCCGCCGCATCTACACCGACGGCAGGACACCGCCGGAATCGCGGTTCCCGACACCCCTGGGATACTCCATCGGGACCTGGGAGGGAAACACGTTGGTGGTCAGGACCACGCATCTTCAGCCCACGGTCCGGGGATACCGGGGCGAGCCCATTTCCGGGAATGCTCAATTCGAGGAACGGTACACGCTCAGCGAGGACGGCATGACCCTGTCGGGCGTGCTGGTGCTTCACGATCCGCAGAATTACCGCAAGACGCCCATGAGACGCAGGGTATGGAGGCGCGACCCGCAAGCCGAATTCACTCTCGTGAGTTGCGACCCGGACTCGTTCTTTCGCCAGCTCTACGAAGACGGCAAGATGGAGCAATATATCGACCGGACCGATCGGCGACTGTAGCCTGTCCATGCAGCACGCAGCCGCAACTCAATTCGCAGGCAACTGTCCGCGCCGGGGCGTTGCATCCGTCTTTATTTTCATTTTGCTGGCCGCTTGCGGAGAGCGTCCCGGCCCAACAGGAGATGCTCCGATCGACGCCGCCAACCCTGCTTCCACAGTCACGCCAACACCGGACGCCACCAATGCTGCTCCCACAGACACGTCACTGCTCGATTTCGCCTCGGTGCCTGTAACGCCTCCCGCCGCCGAGGCGCGGGCGCATGAAGTTGCGGCGCCGCACGGGGCGACGCGCCGGGACGAGTACTACTGGCTGCGCGACGACGAGCGCGCCGACCCCGACATGCTCGCCTACCTCGAGGCGGAGAACGACTATGCCGATGCGGTCATGGCGCCGTTGGCCGACTCTCGAGACGCCCTGTACGAGGAACTGGTCGGACGCATCAAGCAGGACGACAGCTCGGTACCCTACAAGTACAAGGATTACTGGTACTACACGCGTTTCGAAGAAGGTCAGGAGTACCCGATTTACGCGCGCCGCGAAGGCAACATGGACGCGCCGGAAGAGGCCATGCTCGACGTCAATCAACTGGCCGACGGGCACGACTTCTACCAGGTCGGCAACTGGGCGATCAGCCCGGACCAGACCCTGTTGGCGTACGTTGAAGACACGATCGGGCGTCGGCAATACACACTGAGAGTCAAGGAGCTCGGAAGCGGCGAAACGCTGGCAGTTCAAATCCCCGGGGTTTCGACGAGCCTTGCGTGGGCCGCCGACAACAGGACGCTGTTCTACGTCGTGAACGATGAGGAAACGCTCCTGACGCGATGGGTCAGGACGCACACGCTGGGCGGCGAGGCCGGCAGCGACCCGGTCGTCTACGAGGAACCCGACGACAGTTTCTACATGGGCTTGAGCACCACGCGATCGGAGCGATATATCTGCATCAGCCTCTCCAGCACCGTATCCAACGAGTTGCGGTGCACGGAGGCTGCGGCGCCGGGCGAGTTCCGCGTGCTCGCGCCGCGCGAACGCGACTTCGAGTACTCGGCGGACCACCTGGACTCCCGTTGGGTGATCCGCACCAACTGGAATGCCGAGAACTTCAAGCTGATGGAGGTCGGCGACGACGTCTGGGGAGACCGCTCCGAGTGGCGCGACCTGATCGGGCACGATGACGGCGTATTCATCGGAGGCTTCGAGCTGTTCGATGATTTCATGGCCGTGGGCGAACGTTCGGGCGGGCTCACGCGCATCCGCATCGTCGACCCCGACGGCCAGACCAGCTACGTCGACGCCGACGAGACGGCCTATACCATGCGCTTGTCGGTCAATGCCGAGCCCGGCACCGATCAGCTTCGCTATACCTATACATCGATGACGACGCCGGCCAGCACCTGGGAACTGAATGTCCGCACCGGCGAACGCACGCTACTGAAAGAACAGCCCGTGCTCGGGGGCTTCGACAAGACCGACTACGTCACCGAGAGACTCTGGGCCACGGCGCGCGACGGCACCCGAATTCCGGTCAGCGTACTCTACCGAAATGGCTTCGAACGGGACGGCACGGCCGCGCTCCTGCAGTACGGTTACGGTTCCTATGGATTCAGCAACGACCCGCGGTTCAGCAGCAACGTCCTGAGCCTCGTCGACCGCGGCATGGTCTACGCGCTGGCGCACATACGGGGCGGCCAGGAAATGGGCCGGTCCTGGTACGAGGACGGCAAGCTGCTCAACAAGGTCAACACGTTCACGGACTTCATCGACGTGACCGACTTCCTTGTGGATCAGGGCTACGCGGCGCCCGATCGGGTGGCGGCGATGGGCGGCAGCGCCGGCGGTCTGCTGGTCGGGGCCGTGGCCAACATGGCGCCGGAAAAATACCGCGTAATCGTATCGCTCGTACCCTTCGTGGACGTCGTGACGACAATGCTCGACGCGAGTATTCCGCTGACGACCAACGAGTACGACGAGTGGGGCAACCCGGAGGACGAGACCTACTACGATTACATCCTCGCGTACTCTCCCTACGATCGGCTCGAGGCGAAAGACTATCCCGCCATGTTTGTCAGCACGGGCCTGTGGGACTCCCAGGTTCAGTACTGGGAGCCGAGCAAGTACGTTGCGCGTCTGCGCGCCCGCAAGACCGACGACAACCTGGTGGTCTACCGCGTGCAGATGGAAGCCGGGCACGGCGGCCAGTCGGGCCGATTCCGGCGCTACCGCGAAACGGCGGAGCAATACGCCTTCCTGCTGAACCAACTGGGCGTGGAGACGCCCACGTCCTCACCGTAATCCGGACTATCGCGATGGCAAGTACGGAGAACCGGCGCCCCGTCGTCGCCCTGCCCGAAACGCGCCAGCTCAACGTACTGGCGGAGCTGCTTGAGAGGCGCGGCGCCAGCGTCGTTCGATGCCCCATGGTGGCGATCCTCGACTCGCCCGATGCCGACTCCGTCATCGGCTGGATTCGCCGATTCATCGAAGTTCCGATGGACCTGTTCATCATGTACACGGGAGAAGGCCTGGAGCGCTTGCTGAAGTTCGCTGAACGCGCGGGGCTTACTGATGAGTTTATCTCCACGCTGGCACGAACACGCAAGCTTACCCGCGGCCCGAAGCCGGTCCGTGCCCTCCGGAAATTGGACCTGAAGCCCGAGATCGTCGCGTCGGCGCCAACGACGGACGGTGTGATCGAGACGCTGGATACCCTGGCGCTCGACGGCGCCCGCGTCGGCGTGCAGCTCTACGGCACCGACCCGAACGAAGCGCTGATGGATTACCTTGCGTCCCGGGGCCCGAAAGTCGACTGCGTCGCACCGTATGTCTATGCGTCGGAAGTCGACGACGCACAGGTCACCGACCTCATCGGCAGCATGCGCGCGGGCGAAATCGATGCCATCGCATTCACCAGCAAGTCCCAGGTAGACCGCCTGCGCAGACTCGCTCTCCGCTCCGGTCTGGCGGATGCCCTGGATACGGCGCTTGCCGGAATGACGGTTGCCGCCATCGGCCCGGTCGTCGCGGAGCAACTCCGCAGGTCCGGCGTGCGGGTCGATGTCATGCCGCAAAAAGCCTGGTTCATGAAACCGCTCGTTACGGAACTCACCAGGTCGCTGTCTCGAATCACGTAATCCAATCCCGGATCGCGGCACGAGGGCGCGAGAACGCTCGCGAGCATATAGACTATGGCCCCCGAACGGTTCTCCGAGTTTGGACAGGCAAGGGCCACATGAACGAAAGATTGTTTGAACCGCACCGGTTCGAAGCGGATACGCCCGAAGCTGTCCTGCAGTGCGCAGTGGCTGTGGCTTGTATCGACGGCGAATTTGCCTCTGACGAACGGGATCGGGTTCGGAAGGTCTACGCGGATATCTGCCGCGAAATGACCTATGCCTACAACGCGCCGGACGTTTCCGACGAGTACGCGTACATCGCGGAGTCGACTGCGGATGTCGCGCTGGCCCTCGACGACCAGGAACTCAAGTTGGCGTACATCGATTACCGGGCGGAGTTGATCACCGATCCGGACCTGCAGGAACTTACGCTCGTCATGTCGCTGCGCATCGCCGGCGCCGACGCGGAACTTGCCGGCACCGAGAGCGTCGCCCTCCGTCATCTGGCCGAATCCTGGGAGATCAGTCTTTCCGACGTGCTGGCGCCCTACGTCTGATCCGGGGTTCTGTCGCTTCGCGCCAGACGCTGTCTCTCATTCTCCGGTAGTAACGATCGATCGCGCTTCCCTGGCGAAATTCTCGAGATCGCCCGAGACGCCGATCGCCATATCGTAGGTTTCCCGGGTCGGGATGCTGACGCCTTTCTGCACGGCGGGACGTTCTTCAATGGCCGCGAGCCAGCGCTGCAGGTTGTCGAGGCCGTCGATGGACAGCCCCGGCCAGAGGTAGCCCCGCGCCCACGTCCAATTGGCGATATCGGCGACGGAGTAATCCCCGGCGAGGTATTCGCTTTCGGCAAGACGGGTGTCCAGCACTTCCAGCAGGCGCCGCGATTCCGCCTGGTAGCGATTGATCGCGGTGGGGACGTGTTCCTCCATGTAACGGTAGAACACATTGGCCTGGCCCATCATCGGGCCCAGTCCGCCCATCTGGAACATCAGCCACTGGATCTGCGACATGCGGGTCTTTTCGTCGTCAGAGAGGAACTTGCCGGTCTTTTCCGCCAGGTAGATCAGAATGGCGCCGGATTCGAACAGCGTTAAGCCGCCGTTCTCCCGATCCACGATCACCGGGATCCGCCCGTTGGGGTTCATGGCGAGAAACTCGGGCGATTTCTGCTCGCTGGCCATCAGGTCGATGGGATGCACGGTATAGGGCAGCCCGCACTCTTCCAGCATCACGGAGATTTTCCAGCCATTGGGCGTGGCGGCGGTGTAGAGGTCGATCATGAGGAATTTCCTTCCCGTTCAGCGGTCGATGATGGCACAGCTCAAATCCTTTATATTGGTTCGCCCGGCGCGATCAGCGCATGATAAGCGGCGGAACCAGAGGTAAGGAAATCATGAACAGCAAATGTCACCGTGCCGCCATCCCGGTATTCGCCGCGTTGTTGATGGCGGCCTGCGCCGACGAAGAGGCGGGAAGTCCCGCGGCGGAATCCGGCGCAGACTCTCCAGATGTAACCGGCACCGATGCCATGACCGAAGAGGGAGATTCTTCAGAAACCATGTCCGGCGATAACCCGTTTCTCGTTGAAAGCCCCCTGTATCTGCAGTATCCGCCGTTCGACCGGATCGACGACAGCCACTACCTGCCGGCGTTCGAAGCCGGCATGGCCGAGCACCTTGCGGAGATCGACGCGATCGTCGATCAGGACGAGGCGCCCACGGTCGAGAACACGCTGGTACCGATGGAATTGGCGGGCCAGGTTCTGAACCGCGTCGCGCGCGTATTCTTCGGCCTGATGTCCGCACATACCAACGACGAGATGCAGGCAATCGAGGTGGAGATTGCGCCGCAACTGTCCGCGCACAGCGACAGCATTCTGCTCAACGGCGCATTGTTCGAGCGGGTCAAGGCGCTCTACGACAATCGCGAGTCGCTGGACCTCGACCCCGAATCGCTGCGTCTCGTGGAAGAGACCCATCGCCAGTTCATCCGTGCCGGCGCCGAACTCTCCGAAGAGCAGAAGGAAAGGCTGCGCGCCATCAACACGGAACTGGCGGAGCTTGAGACCGAGTTCAGCCAGAACGTGCTGGCCGAGGTCAATGACATGTTCACGGTCGTCGATACGCGCGAAGAGCTTGCCGGCCTGACCGAGGCACAGATTGAAGGGGCTGCGGACGAGGCGGAAGCGCGGGAGCTGGCCGGCAGGTTCGTCATCCCCATGGTCAACACCACCCAGCAGCCGCTGATGGCGGCACTGGAAAACCGCGATCTGCGCGAGCGAATGCTGACAGCCTCCATGAGCCGGGGCAACCAAGGCGGGGAATACGACAACCGTGAAATCGTGAGCCGCACGGCCATGCTGCGCGCCGAACGGGCGGCGCTGCTGGGCTACGAGACTCACGCGGACTACATTCTCGACAACCAGACCGCGAAGACCGTCACGGCAGTGAACGAACGCCTGGCCTCGCTGACCCCGCCGGCCGTCGCAAACGCCGAGCGAGAGGCGGCCGACCTGCAGGCCATGATCGACGCCGAGGGCGGCGACTTCGAACTGGCGGCCTGGGACTGGGACTTCTACACCGACAAGGTCCGGCAGGAGCGATTCCAGTTCGACGCATCGCAACTCAAGCCCTACCTGGAGCTCAACAGCGTGCTCGAGAACGGCGTCTTCTTCGCGGCAACCCAGGTGTTCGGGATCACCTTCGAGGAGCGCTTCGATCTGCCCGTCTACCAGGAAGACGTACGCGTCTTCGAGGTCTTCGATCACGACGGTTCCACGCTGAGCCTGTTCATCTTCGACCCCTATGCGCGGGAGTCCAAGCGCGGCGGCGCCTGGATGAACTCCTACGTCGGCCAGTCGCACCTGGAAGACAAGCTGCCGGTGGTGGCAAACCACCTCAATATCCCCGAACCGCCCGAGGGCGAACCGACCTTGATGACCTTCACCGAGGTCATCACCACCTTCCACGAATTCGGGCACGCGCTGCACGGCATGTTCTCGGACGTGACCTACCCGTCCTTCGCCGGCACGAGCGTGCCGCGCGACTTTGTGGAGTACCCGTCCCAGGTCAACGAGATGTGGGTCACGTGGCCCGAAGTGCTGGCAAACTATGCCCGGCACTACGAGACCGGCGAGCCCATGCCGCAGGATCTGCTGGACCGGGTCCTGGCAGCGGAACAGTTCAATCAGGGCTACGCGACGACCGAATACCTGGCCGCCTCCATCACCGACCAGGCGCTGCACCAGCTGACCGCCGACCAGGTGCCCTCCGCCGACGACCTGATGCAGTTCGAAGCCGACGCGCTGGCCGCGGCGGGCGCCGATCTGGCCACCCTGCCGCCCCGATACCGCCTGACCTACTTCTCCCACATCATGGGCGGTTACTCGTCCGGCTACTACTCCTATATCTGGAGCGAAGTACTGGATGCCGACAGCGTGGAGTGGTTCAAGGAAAATGGCGGAATGACCCGCGAGAACGGCCAGCACTTCCGGGACACGCTGTTGTCCCGTGGCGGCAGCGCGGAAGCGCTGAGCCTGTTCAGGGACTTCGCCGGCAGGGAGCCGAACGTTGAGCCGCTGCTGGAGAGGCGGGGGTTGAACTAAGGGGAGATTGCGAGCTGCGAGAGCAGATTGCCGGCGTGGGCGTAGCGTTCCACGTCCCCACAGATGAGTGCATTGGTAGACGCTAGAAGTCGTCGTCCAGAATGTTTGATCTGCGAGCTCGGGCGCGTTCACGATGCATGCTGAGCGTCAACCCCTCTCTGTCGAGCGCCGGATCGGCAACGTCATCTAGCCGACTCAAAAGGTGATAGGTCCAGAGCAGAGCAACGTAGACAGCGGCTCCGGTCGACGGCTTGCCCTTCTCGGCGTCCGACACGGGACGCGGACCCGTACCAATCTTCTCTGCCACCTCCCTGATTGTCAGGTTTCTACGCAATCTTGCGGTTCGGAGGTTGGCGCCAAGGCGTCTCAAGGCTTCCTCTACGGCGTAGGGCGGCGCGGTCGTGAGCATGTTTCTGGCAGTCATATGCTCTTAAAGTAACCTTAAACAAGTTAAAGAGCTGTTAAGAGCATATTATTGTAGAGAAAAATCGCAAGCAACTGGACCGAATGAGCGTGTACGGGACTGTTAGCATTCCGGTCCTGAGATTTCAGATGAGGAAACCATGAAGGTAGTTGCGCGAATCGCGATTGTACTCTTGGTGGCGTTGGTATCGGCTGGGCTGTTCCTGACTGAAACCAGGACCGGACAGGACTTGCTGTTGCAGCGGGTGGCGAGCGCCGCGTCGGGCCAGGCGCCGGTCACGGAATTCGACGGGCTGCGGGTATTCATGTGCGGTACTTCTTCTGCGTTGATTTCCTCCCGCGCGCAAGCCTGTGTGGCGGTGACGGCCGGTGAGGCGCTCTACATTGTGGATGCCGGAACAGGCTCCAACGCCACCATGGCCCTTGCGGGCGAATCACTGCAGCGTCTGCAGGGAATCCTGCTGACGCACTTTCACTCAGACCATATTGCCGGTCTCGCGGATTTTAACCTGACCTCCTGGGTTGTGGGACGGGATGCACCGCTGCAGGTCATGGGTCCGCCAGGAGTCGAGCGCGTCGTCGCCGGGTTCAACGAGGCTTTTGCGCTGGATCGCCAGTATCGTGTTGCCCACCATGGAGCTGACTTGCTGGATTCGGAAGTGGGTCTTCTGGAGGCCGTGTCGATTTCCACTGGCGTAGTGGTGGATCAGGGCGGGCTCAGGATCACCGCGTTTCCCGTCGACCACACACCCGTCGAGCCGGCAGTCGGGTACCGCTTCGACTACGGTGGCCGCTCGGTGGTGGTCAGCGGCGATACGGTCGTCACCGATTCCCTGCAGACGGCAGCGCAAGACGTGGACCTGCTGTTGATGGACGCCCTGTCGCTACCCATCGTCCAAACGCTGGAGGCCGCTGCGCAGCAACTCGGGAGAGAACGCCAGGCCAGAGTGCTCCTGGACATTCAGGACTATCATGCGGCGACCGCAGATTTGTCAGCGCTTGCCGAGAGCGCCAGTGTCCGGTTGCTGGCGCTCTACCACCTGGTACCCGCGCCCCAGAATTACCTGATGGAGCGGATTTTCGAGCGCGATCTGCCCGACGATGCGGTGATAACGACGGACGGCATGGTGTTCGAGCTACCCCGGAACGATGATGCCATCCACGTGATGGCACCCTGATCGCACGGAGATCGTTTGATGCGGCTCAGACGTTTGCTGATTCCGCAAATGTGGTGAATCGCTGCTCGAGTCGTTCAGGGTCCGGTCGTTGATTCAACTGTCGGGGGACGATGATCTTGCGGTCGTTTATCTCCTGAAGCCCATGCCGCAGCATCGGACCGTCCTTCTCATCCAGGATCTCCGGTTTTACGACGATCCGGTAGTTTGACCGGATGCCAAAATACTCACCATCAAATGCCGCGTGGTGAATTTTACAGAGTGACAGCCCGTTGCTGACAACGGGCTCACCACCTTCATGCGCATCCGGGACAATGTGCGCCGCATCCAGCAGCCGAGTGTGCCGCAGGCGACAAACCGAGCATGTTTCCCGATAGGCTCTGAGCACGCGGTCCCGGAAAGATCGCTGGTGGAGTCGCTGTCTGACTTGCCGCGTGACGTACATTCGACGAATAGAATCGTCAGCGTCATCGCGCTCATAGTCCAGATTGACCAGATCGTCTGCCGCCACCGTGAATCTGAGTCGCCCACGGTCGTCACCAACAACAAAGACCGGGAACACAGCGAGATACTTGCCTGGAACTGTGCTGAAGAAATAGATGAGCGGTATTCGATTTACCATTGCATCGCGCAGACGCCGGTTTTCGTGAAATTCTGGGTCCGTGCCGCGATAGCTATACTGCAGGTAGTTTCCGTCGGCGTCGAATGAATCCTGGTAGGGACCCTTGGTCGTAGTCGTTATCGAGAGCGGGAAGTATCTGATCGGAGCCGGTTTGAAAATTCCTTGCGGCCCGACGAGACGAACCTGCGTGCCCTGGAAGTCGAATCCCTGCTCAAGCGTTGTTCGGGAGAGCGTGTCGCCGAATCGAGCGATCTGCAGATCCAGCCAATCGAACGCAGCCTTGCGAACTTGAGCGCTGCCTGGGTCTTCCATGAAATTCTGAGCAATCGTGTTGAGCGTCGATCATACCAGGTGAGATTGGCGTGCTTGCCTTGTAAGTTCCTACTTGGCTCACGATACTCTGGCGCCAGCTAAATCAGTTGATGTGGCTTGGCAGATGATCGTCAGTAGCGCTCCAGACACTCGAATGGGTGTACCCGCATCTCGGGTCGCCAGATGAAATAGCGGGTCAGTTCGAAGGGTTCGCTGTAATACACGGGGTCGTTGATCGTGATGCGATAGTCGAGGCGGCTGTAGTCCTCGTTGGGGATGAAGCGCTCCACCAGGGTGATCCGGTCGCTTTGTTGCGCGCCGTCCATGTCCATGTAATGGGCGTGAATCCTGTCGGTCTCTACTACCAGCGTCGTTCCTTCCCAATGGCCGCGCGAGAAGCCGAACTGGGTGTGTTCCTCCGGTGGAACGGCATCGTCGGTCATGTGGATCAGCCGCCTCGCATCGAATTCCTCGATGCGCATCAGGATGTCGTCGCCCTGGCGCACGAAGTCGATGGGGAACGGGGTGATCATGATCAGCGGCATGGCCTTGGTGCCGCAGCGCAGCAGGTCGTTGTCCAGCGGGTCCCACGTGGCCAGCGCGGCTTCCCCCGCGGGCGTCATCGGGTAACCGCCCCTGAACATCGGAAACGAGTCGGGGTCGCTCATGACCGTGCTCCACACGCGGAAAATTCCGTCGGCATTCGAGATCGCCTGGGAGACATCGGTACCCTCGGCTGCCCGACCGACAAGATTGCCGTTCCTGCCTGCCTCGAACCAGGGATTGCCCGACCCGAAATCGAACTCGTATCCGCCCGGCAGGAGCACGTTGCGAGCCAGGATCTCGGCAACATCGCGGACTGGCGGCGAACCGGCGACGGTGATCCGGTCGCCGACGGCGATCACATCGCCCGGGGAGATTCCGCGGTTGCGCATCATGCTGATCGCGGACGTTTCCGCGTGCCACTCCCTGCCATCGTCGCCGGCGAGCACAATCTGGCCGTGAGGGTTACGCCAGGAAACGGACTCGACCGTTCCGGTCACCTCAATGGTCCGACTAGTGTCGAAAATCCCCACCGAACTGTGGTGGGCCCACGCGCCCAAGCTCCCAAGACTGGCAGCGAACGCCAGCGTTGCTCGTAGCATTGGTTTTCCCCTTGGCGATTCTTGTCTTGCTCTGCAACGCTCAGTCTACCAACTTGTTGGCACAGGGCGGGCACAAGGCAGTTGTAGCTGTAGCCGGCCGCGGTCAGGCCAGCATGCGCTGCGGACGCGAGTAGGTCAGCGATCTCCAAAGCCATTCCAGAGGCCCGAACCGGTACCTGCGCAGCCACCACACGCTGAACGCGACCATCACCGCCCATTCACCCAGCACGATGCAATAAAGCTCGTGGCGGTCCAGTTCGTTCCACAGTCCGAACCCGAAGTCACGGAAGAGGATCAAGCCGAACACGCTTTGCAGGATGTAATTTGTGAGCGCCATGCGTCCTACGGCGGCGAGTGCCCGGCGCAGCCTGGCGAAGTAGCCGCGCGCGTTTGCGAGCATGATCAGGGAGACGAAGCCCAGTCCCATGGCCACGCGACCGAGGTCGTAGCTGAACACGGGTCCGTAGCTCCATTGCAGCAAATAGCCGCTGCCTATCTTCATCGCGAGTTCGAAACCGTTGACTGCCAGACCGATGCTGAAGGCCAGGGTTGCCGTTACAAGGTAGCGGCGCTGACTGCGCTGTCCGGTCAGAAAGCCGTTCTTGAAGAGCGCCATACCGAGCAGCATGCAAGCGATGGAATCCCAGATGAGAAAAAACGGCAATCCGAATACGTAAAGTTCGCCTAACTCGACAGCGTTGGCTGAAAATGCCTCCGGGTACGCGCCTTCGAATTGCAGTGCTTGCTCGGCAAGCAATTCCTCCGTGGGACGAAAATACTCTTCCGCCTCGCGCCACCCTTCGAGCATATCCTGTTCGACAACGGTTATTGCTTCGTCGGCGTCCAGTTTGGCCTGTACCGTTTCGGCATACCCTGGCATGAAACTCGTAAGCGCAAAGAGACTGGTGTAGCAGATGGCCAGGCAGGCGAATACCCAGCCTGCCGCGGTGAAAAGGCGTCTCGGCCGCCAGTCGCGAGCGAGAAACAGGATCATCCCCGCAAACGCGTAGACCGTCAGGATGTCGCCGATCCACAGCAGCACGAAAGCGTTGATCAGGCCCAGGCCAAGCAGAATCAGCTGACGCTTGTAGTAGATCGCGGCGCCCTTGCCGTGTGCCGTCAGCATTACGATTCCAGCCCCGAACAGCATGCAGAACTGGGTCCTCATGGCGCCCTCGAACAATAGCTCCATGGTGAAAAAGATGCCGAAATCAATGCCGGCGGTGGCGCCGTCCACAGTGGGGTCGAACAGAGCGGTGATCGGCAGCCCGAACACCAGGATGTTCATCAGCATGATGCCGAGAAGAGCGAAACCGCGAATCGTATCGATAACCTCGATACGTCCGCGCGGTGCGGCGGGAGCGAGTCCGGACATCGACGGTACTATTCCGCGTCGCCCAGTACGTGCCGCCGCGAGGCGGTGGGCTGAGTCAATTTCATTGCAAGTCCGATTTTTTTCTTCAGGAAACCATGACAACGTTTGTCGAGACTAGTCCCATGTCCCCGCTACAGGTTGATCGCGGAGGGCGTCCTCGACATTCGCAATCAATTCACCTTGCCGGTCGGAAGCGCCCTCGACCGCCGCGATTGCCTCCAGCAACGACATGGTTGATTCGATTTGACCGTCCGTGAAATGCTCCTTGCTTCTCGCAACCACGTCCGGAACCTGGTCCCTGAGTATCCGGCCGTCGCCTACAAGGTGCGCACTGGACGCGAGCAACTCCTCCGCTGCACGAATGTCGACATTAAACGTCTGCTGGAAGGCATCGAGCAGTGCTTGCTTTTGCTCCATGCTCATGTCGCCGTCCGTCTTGGCGACGCCAACAGCAAGTACGGCCGCCACGTCCATTGGGTGGTCCAGGCCAAACAGCGGATTGGCCTCGAACTTCTGGCGCCATGCACGCCGGCGCCGGGTAAGAAACGGGTTCAGGCCGCCCAGGTCGATCCCGGCGTCGGCCAGGCGGCTGAGCAACACCAGGACTGTGACGATAACTCCCAGCATTCCGAGCAGGTATGCCATGGCTACTTGCTCTGAACCTCAAGAGTGAGCGCTAGCCCGGATATTGCACGAGTCGCCGATTTTAGCTTGAAGGCTGAGCGATTTTCGGGTTTGGACGGATTCAGTGGGGTTCAGGGCGCGCTGGAGGCGATCGATGGCCTTGTTTCGGTTCGGATCGAGGCGTGGCGAGGTGGGTTGAGGCGGTTTGGAAGGGGATCGGAGGTAGCGGGGCCTGGCGTGTTCGGTCCACGCCTTCGGGAACAGGACGAGTGAGTCTTATCCGCCGGCCAGGCGTCTGGCCACCAGGAAGTACAGGTCCTGGTTCGGACAGGAGCTGCTGAGCAGGAACCGCACGCGGCGGGTATTGATCAGGATCACCGCGCCGATCTTGAACAGCTTCAGGCGGATGGTACCGACATAGGCTCTCGCCAGCGCGGTGCCTTTGAGCCCGATGCGCCGGATGGTCTCGATCAGCGTGTAGGCCAGTGAGGCCAACAGCAGCCGGAACTGGTTCGGCCACCACTGCTGACAGGACGTGCGGTCGGCGAACAGCTCCAGCTGGTTTTCCTTGATCCGGTTTTCCATGTCCCCTCGGGCGCAGTACAGCCGCTCGTACAACGCCTTCGGATCGCCCTTGAGCGAGGTGACGATGTAGCGCGGGTTGGCGCCGCGCAGGGTGTGTTCGATCTTTCCAATCACCCGGCGGGGCCGGTCCCAGGTGCGCGCCCCGTAGGTCAGCTCCACGAACCGGCGCACCTTCTCCCCGGTCTCGGCCACCTCGGCCGCGGCGGCTTCGCGGTGCTCGGCGGTGAGTGCGTTCAACCGTTCGTTCTTCGCCAACCCCACGATGTAATCCACCGCATGGCGATCGCACCAGCGCAGCAACTTCCAGCGGCAAAAGCCGGAGTCGCCCCGGAACACAATGTGCACGCCCGGCCACGCCTGACGCAGCCGCTTGACCAACAACGACAGGATCGCCCAACTGTGCTTGGCCGCATCGATGTTCGACGGGCGAAGATAGCTGACCAACAACTGATCCCCGCAGAACACGTACAGCGGCAAAAAACAGTAACGACGATAAAAGCCGTGGAAGAATCGACCCGCCTGATCCCCGTGCACCGGATCGTCGGTGGCATCAAAGTCCAGGATCAGTTTCTTCGGCGGTGTCTCGAATGAGTCGATGAACCGCTCCACCAGCACCTCGTGGATCCGCCACGCCGTGGCCGCCTCGGCCCGGTTCTCGAACCGGCACAACGTCGAGGCACTGGCCAAGGGCCGATCCCGCTCCACCGCCGTCTGTAACCCCACCTCCCGGCGAAGCTCATCGTGATCGTTCAGATCCTCATACCCCAGCGCCACGGCGTAGACGCGTTGGCGCACCAACGCGTGCACATCGTGGATACAGCTCTTGCGCCGGCGCCGATCCGACACCGCTCCGGCCACCGCCTCGGTCAAACCCAAATACCGGTCGGCCTGACGCAGCAGCAGCGACCCACCGTCGGAGGTGATCTCCCCACCGTCAAAACGTGCCTCCACCACACGGCGACAAACACGTGGAAACTCAAACGCGTTCTGGTAACATTGTGTCACGGCAAGGTCTCCTTCGATATCAGCCTAAGCAACTGAATTATATCGAATAATAGGAGCCTTGCCTCCTTATTGGTGCATTATTCGGGCTAGCACAATCTTCCCCGGCTCCCGGCAAGCTCTACTGCTCCACGGGCACGCAATCGTAGACCGCTATCGATTCGCCCAGTGCAAGCCAATATCCGCGAAGGACTGCGGGCTCGGTAAAGGTGGTTTCGTCCACTACGGTGACCTCGAAATCAAGGCGCGTCTGGTCCTCGCTCAATGTGAACCGCTCCGTAATCTCCACATCCTCGCTCTGCCGCGTGCCCACGTTGTCGAAGAAAGGCCAGTTCACCCGGGTGGTGGTGACAACGAGGTCGTTTCCGTCCCTGGTGCCTACCGAATAGCCCAGGCGGCCCCAGGGTTCGTCGTCGGGAGGGGCGTCCCGATCCATATGGATGGTTCGGACAATGTCGTAGAGCTCCGTTCGCAGCGTGATTTCGCTGCCGCGGTCGATAAACTCGAAAGGATGGGGGTTCACCATGATCCGGGGCATGCCCTCGGCCTCGCAGCGGGTGGCGAAGTTGTCCAGCGGGTTCCACGATGCCCGGCTTGCGACGGCGGATTCCGTGAACGGCTGGGCTCCCAACTGCTCCAGTTGGAGTTGAATATTGTGGTACGGCACGCTCCACACACGGAAAATGCCCCGGTTCTCGGCGGCCGCGTCCACCACGGGAAGTTCTCTCGGTACGCGGCCGACCAGGTCCCACAGGGGCAGTTCGCGGCCGTTCTCCAGTCGAATGGTCTCGACCAGCATCATGAAGTCTTCGCGGGTGGACTGTGTTCCGATCGCGGTGACGCGTGTCCCGACCGGCAACAGGTCCGCGGTCACACCGGCGCCCCGGAGCGGATAGACGGAACTGCCTTCCATGCGCCAGGTGCCGCCGCCGTTATCCGTCTCCAGAGTCAACCTGACGTGGGGATTGATCCAGTCCACGTCGACGAGAACCCCCCGGACCTCTATGTACTCATCGCCGTAGTAGGCCACAGAGTGATGAGCCTCGGCCCCGGCGGTGACCACGACCGCTGACACGGCCACCAGGAATCTGCAGAAAATCGCCCGGCTCACCGCCACCTCGAGATCCATGGAAACAACGCCGCGATGATACCATCGGGCGGGTTTGCACCATCGCCGCGAAAACCCCACTAACCGGCCCACGGAACCCCCTGTTCTCACACCAGGAACGACCATGAAACGACTAGCCATCATTGACGACTACCAGAATGTGGCGCTGGAGATGACCGACTGGTCGCCGCTGGTCGACGACGTTTCGATTTCCGTGTTCAACGATCATCTGGATGACGAGAGCGCGCTGGTTGATCGGCTCCGGGATTTCGAAATCATCTGTGTGATGCGCGAGCGCACGCCATTTCCGGAATCGCTCCTGAAGAAACTGCCCAACCTGGAGCATCTGTTCACGCCGGGGATGGGCAACGCGTCCATAGACGTGGCGGCGGCCCTCCGCCGGGGCGTGGTGGTTTCAGGCTCGCCCACACTGGCGCATCCCACGGCGGAGTTGACCTGGGGATTGATTCTGGCGCTGACTCGACGCATCGCTGTGGAGGAGAGGGCGATCCGCGCCGGGCGCTGGCAAACCACCATCGGCACCGGGCTGAAGGGCAAGACGCTCGGCATCATCGGGCTGGGCCGCATTGGCAGCCGTGTGGCGGAGGTTGGCAGGGCGTTCGGGATGACGGTGGTCGCCTGGAGCCGCAATCTGACGCCGGAGCGATGCGCTGCGGTAGGCGCCGCCCAAGCGGGCAAGGAGGAATTGTTGAGCGCCGCAGACATCGTGACGATCCACGTCCGGCTGGGGGAAGCGACCCGCGCACTCATTTCCCGGCGGGAGTTCGAGGTCATGAAGCCGACCGCCTTGCTCATAAACACTTCGCGGGGGCCGGTCGTCGAAGAGGCCGCGCTGATCAAAGCGCTGCAGTCGCGTGCCATCGGCGGCGCCGGGCTGGATGTCTTCGACGTCGAGCCCTTGCCCCAGGATCACCCGCTGCGCAAGACGCCAAATACGGTCATAACACCGCACCTGGGGTTTGTGACTGTGGAGAACTATCGGGTCTTCTTCAGGGCCGCCGTCGAAAACATCCGCACTTGGCTCGATGGTCGGCCCGCTAACACGCTGGGGTGACAATCCTTCCGCAATTTCGCCTTGCCGTAACCGCAGCAACGGCTTCCGATAAAGGAGGTTCGCAAGTCAGAAATGTGCTACGATTTGCGTACACAAATATGGGATGTTCACATGAGTTTGCCTGCCTCGTATAGCGTTCGCGACCTGAGGCAGCGTTCTGCCGAACTGCTCCGGAACGCCGAAGACGGACGCCTCGCGATAGTTACGAAGCACGGGCGGCCCACCATCCTCGCAGTCCCTTTCGATGACCGGCTTCTCGATGTCGGCGTGCATCGGGCACTCGCGTTGCAGCTATTTGAACAACGCCATTTGACATTGTCGCAGGCAGCCAAGGTGGCCGACCTGAGTGCCGAGGCCTTCATGGGCCTGCTCGGCCAAGTGGGCGTGGCGACGGTAGACTACCCGCCATCGGAACTGGATGATGAGTGCCGCACAGCCTTGTGACTCACGCCAGCGAGTCGTCAGCCACGGATGACGCGAAGTCCGTCTCCCGCAAGGAAGCCCCGTTCGTCGCCGACACCGGCCCGTTGATCGCCCTGGCCAGAGTCGAGAGGCTGCAGTTGCTTCGCCGCCTATTCGGCAACGGTCTCATTCCGCCAGCCGTGCATAGGGAAGCTCGAACTGAATCGGGCCGGCCCGGAGCCAAAGGGATTGCGCAGGCGATCTCGGCAGGCTGGTTGCGAGTCGCTCCGCTTGCGGACGATGCGCGACTTGCGGATTTTCTCCGCGTCGTGGACGCGGGAGAAGCCGAAGCGATAACCCTATTCCTGCAAAGGCAGGGACGATTCCTGCTGATCGACGATGCCAAGGGCAGAACAGTGGCCCGGCATGCCGGAATACCCCTGGTTGGTGTCGCCGGGGTCTTGCTCGCCGCGAAGTCACGAGGTCTTCTGGTTGCCGTGAGTCCGGTTCTCGACGACTTGCAAGGCGTTGGCTATCGTCTGTCTCGCCGGCTTATCGACGGTGTGCGCCGAAGAGCGAACGAGTTAACGTGATTTGTTTGTCACCTCGCAGCGGGCCTACGCCAAATCCCCGACAATCGGCTCGCCTTCGGACCAGACTCGCTCAATCTGCGGTTCTTCGCCGGCACTCCATGTGTTGACCCTGAGCAGGGAGCGGTGTTTGGCCGGCGGGCCCTGCAAACCGTAGTGTTCGAACCGGGTGGGCGGGTCGATGGCAACGAACTCCACCGTGGCTGCCTCCGCATCGAAGCGGGCGATGCCATAGCCGTGTGCGTACGTTTCCAGATAGCGGAAGTGCGGGTTGGGCGTCAGGTGCGCCGCCTCGGCCGCCGCGGCCGGATCACGCGACTCGGCCACCGCCAGGCCCGACTGGATCCCGTGACGCAGGGTGACATTCAGATTCGGCACACGTCGCTCCGTGCCGTCGTCCTCCGGGACGGTGTAGTAGACAAGCGGCGCGAAGTCTTCTCCGAGGTTGCGGATCGGGCGTACCGTTATTTCCATCCGGGTGGTCGTGGAGATCGACGACACCGTAAAGTCTGGCATGACGTACCGGTGCGGTTCGGCCAGAAAGTCCCGCGCCACCAGGCCTGCCGCATGCATGTGGCGGTCGCCGCTCAACGACACAACGTTGGTGATGCCGTTTTCCTCCAGGTACGCCATCATTTCGTTCCGTTCGTTCGGAAAGCCGTCCCAGGTTGTTTCGGGCCACAGCAGGGGATCCGGGAGCAGATCATCGATCCGGGAAAGGTCCAACCCGAGCCGTAGGGCGGGCACGGAATTTCCCCAGACCTTCCATACGGCGTCGGAACGGCGAAGGCTGTTCTTGAACCAGGCCTTTTGCCTCGCTCCAAGCATTGTCACCGGCGGAGCGTCTCGGCGTGGGTTGGCGATTTCGGTTCCGTTGACATCGATCGTTTCCGGCGGGTTGCCGTCCGCCCAGGTTCGTCCTGCGGCCAGTATCGCCAGGACGTCGTCGCCGAGATCGGTGAGGGAGACCTCGGGCGGTTCCGCCAGACCGGCAAGGGAATCCGGGGAATGGGGCAGGGACGCGTAAGGACTCCTGTACGAACGAAGGTCCGTCAACAGCAAATCCACATACCTTCCGAAACGCAACGAGCGGTACACCGTCATCGTATCCGCTGCCAGCCGAAAGTTGGGTTCCAGCGACAGGAAGTCATCGTCAAAAGGGGCGATCGGGGCGACTTCCTCGACCTCGGCGTACTCGAAATCCTGCGCCTCGTTGTCGACATCCTCCACCGAGCCGCTGTCGCTGAGCAGTGCCGGGACGTATTCGAACCAGGCCTTGCAGGCCTCCACCCTGCGTCGGGGCATGGAACGGCCTGTGGCAACCGATTGCCAGTAGTTGTCGGCGATTTCGTGATCGTCCCAGATGCAGACGAACGGGTACTGTGCCCTCGCCGCCTGCAAGTCGGGATCGGAAAGGTAAGTCTTGTACACCTCGCGGTAGTCGTCCAGGGTCCCTGCCGCTACCTGGTTCCTCGTACCCGGCACGCCACCCGATGGGTACACGGGCAGCACGCGTTCGCTGCCGTCCCGGTAGTACCGCGGTTCACCGGGTACGGGGGGCATGTCCTCGTAGATGAAGTCGCCGAGATGCAGGACGAAGTCGATGCGCTGGTTCTCATCCTTCTCCCGGTCGTCGTTCAACAGGCGCCGATACGAGCCGAAAAAGCCCACGTGGTAGGACTGACAGGAGACGAAGGCGAACGATACGGTTCGATCGGCGCCGGGGAGCGGCGCGGTCAGCGTCCTTCCCGTCCTGCTCGCCGAGCCGTCGCCGGCGATGAATCGATAGTAGTAGACGGTATCCGGCTGCAGGTCCTCGACCAGCACGCGCACCGTGAAGTCGCTCTCCGCCACGGCCGTGATCGGTTGTTCCAGCACCAGGTCTTCGAATGACGGCGTTGGCGCCACTTGCACGATCAGGTCCAGCGAATCGGATGCGCCCTCCGCGGGAGCGGCCCGGGTCCACAACAGCACGGCGTGGGGCTGAGGATCGGCGGATGCGACACCCTGCGGGAAGACGAGGGGATTCTCCGTTACCTCGCCCTGCGCCGCAGTCTGGGCGGAGACGACGCGGTTCAGCGCGCCGAAGGCGTAGGTGCCGGCTGCCAGGCCGGTCCAGCGGATGAATTCACGTCGTTTCACCGTCCTCTCCCTGAAGCTCTACGCTGTCCTGGCCTGATGCTTGGCCCATCGCCCGGCCCATCGCCCGGCCCATCGCCCGGCCCATCGCCCGGCCCATCGCCCGGCCCGACGCCCGGCCCACCGCCCGGCCCACCGCCCGGCCCACTGCCCGGCCCAATGAAGGAGGCGTGCGAACCATTCTCGCCTCAGCGTGGTTCCGGAACTAGTCAACCGCGCCCAACTCCGTGCCCATCCATTCGAGGATCATATCGCCGATCTCGTTGTTGTTTTTGTCCTGCATCATCAGATGCGAATTGCCGACGATTCCGCGATCCTCAGGCAGGTGGATCGTCTGGGCGCGCCCTCCCGCCGCCGCCACGGTTTCGCTTGCCTGCCGGCACGATGCGTAGCGGGTCAGCATGCTGGGTGCGCCCCGGTCGAGGTTGTCGCCCCAGAGGCTCAGGAAAGTGCGGTCTCCCTCGACGTAGATGGTGGCGAGCGCGGCTTTGTCGGTGGGGCAATTGGTGGTTTCCACGGCAATTGTGCCGCGCAGGTTGGGATGCAGTGCCCGGGCTGCGGAGAACATCGCAGAACCGCCGGCGGAATGGGCCAGCACCACCGCCGGGCCGATCTCGTCCAGCAGCAAGCGAAGATGATCCGCGCCGCCGGGCGCCCGGGCGATGTAGAAGGAGGCGTGGAGATTGTCGATGGCCTCGACAGGGTGCTTGCTGTCGGGGTAGGGGGTCCCGAACTCCGGTCCCATGCCCCACAGCGGCCAGACCGTCTCCCTGTTCCAGCGGCCCAGTTCCTCTCGGAATCCAGCCGGCGGATTCATCAGGTAGACGGGCACCCCGGCGCGGGCGAACTGCTGCGCCCAGCCCTCGCGGCCATCCGGCGTGGTCGTATAACTCCACGACGGCAGTCCGCCGCCGGGAATCATCACGACAGCGACTTCGGAGCGCCGCTCCGCGGGCATGAAGAACTGCACCGGCGCCGCACCCTCGCTCGCGGCTCCACCGCCCATGCCACGCTGGCCGCCGCCCATGGCGTTGCCTGCGCCTACCGGCACAACCACTTCAGCGGGCGGAGCGGGCTCGACCAGCAGAACGCCTTCGAAAAACAAGTCCGCGGACTGGGCGTGGATGGTTTCGAAACCCGTTGCCAGCAGCAGCCAACCCGCGGCCCGGAACCTGACGTTTCGTCGACGGCGCCGTTTGCTGCCCGCGATCCTGTGCTGCACTGAATTCATGTCTCCCCTGTCCCGGTCACGCGCAAGAAGGTCGTATCGATACTATTTTGGCGCGTGTTCCGACTCAATCGCCCAAGCATAATGAATTGTCAAGAGCGCGCGGCGGCTTGAGCTATAATCTTCGCCCCTTCGCCGCCGGGCGCAGGGTCACCGTGCGCAACGCAGACGAGGAGTCAACGGGCATGACACGCAACTACCTTCCGGGAATCGTCATCGGCTTGCTGCTGGGCGGGGCTGCATCGGCCCAGTCGGTGGAGGAGCTGGTGGCCCGCGGGGGAGAACTGTTTCACTCGGACATCGGGTGTCACGTTTGCCACGGTCCCAATGCCCAGGGGCTGGTCGGTCCCACGCTGCACTTCGGGCCGACGCCGGTAGACATCTTCGATCAGCTCGAAAGCAACCCGATGATGGGCGTGATCGTCGCCGAAATGGATCCCAGCGATGCGGACCTCGAGGCGATCGCCATGTACATCCGCACCCTGGCGGACCTGCCGCTGGACCTGGGGGTGATCGAGGACTGGCGTTCGGCGCTTGCGATCGTGAAGGCCAACCAGGTGCAGCAGGCCGAGTTCATGAAGACCCCGCGCGACTTGCAGGTGGAGGCCATCGAGCAATTCGATACGCTGCAGGCGACCTGGACGCGCCGCGCCAAAGAGGGAAACCTCACGAGCCACTACCAGACCGAGGTGATCGCCACTTTCGATCCCGGCGAACCCAAGTTCACGCCCGAGCCCGGCAAGACGTACTTCTACGAGAACGTGGGCACAACCAGTTCGCCTTCGGTCCTGTACGACGGCTACGTGCCGCCGCCGAGCAACCAGATCGTGGTCGGCGACGCCGAGACCAAGGAGATCGTCGCCGGCTACATGCTGCCGGAAAGCCTGCGCGCCACCGTGCACGGCACGGTCATGTCGCCCGACGGCCGCTACGTCTACATCATCGGCGCGCGGCCCGGGCAGGCCGACGACGTGCCCACGGTGAATTCGTCCGCCACGCTCATCAAGGCGGACGCGGTGACGCTGCAGCCCATCAAGCAGTTCACCATCGGCGGCCGGATCCACCATGCCCAGGCGTTCCGCGACTACGTGATGATCGACATGTTCGCCCGGGACCCCGACGGGCTGGCGATCATGCTGCTCGACCCCGAAACCGACGAGATCGTCAGCGGCATCAAGGACGTGGATCTGGGCGGTTTCGCCTACACGGCCTGGTCGGACAAGGACTACGAATACATCTACGCGCTGGTCGAGCCCGCCGGTTACGCACCCGGCCGCGCCACCGGCATGTTCGCCGCGGTGAGCATGTACCAGGGCCGCTACACTGCCCTGCGCCCGTTCTGGGTTGCCAAGATCGATCCGGACACCTGGGAGGTGCTGCGCGAATACCCCATCCCCGGCTACCGGCCCAACTGGCTGGTCGTGGATTCGGCCAAGGAGAACATGTACGTCATCAACTCGCTGTCCAACGCGAACAAGATCAACATCGAGACCGGCGAAATCGTCTGGACCAACGGCACGGGCATCGGCCCGTACGGCGCGTCGCTCAACAGCGACGAGACCGAACTCTGGGTCGCGGACAAGGGCGAGGGCGCGCACCACCTGGGCCGCACCATCACCATCATCGACACGCAGTCCGGGCACGCTACGGAAACCCTCTACGGCGCCTACAAGGTGGATCACGTGCTGCTTGACCCCACCGGCACGGAGATGTGGGCCACCAGCAACGGCGAGGGCCGCATCTATGTCTACGACGCCGAGTCGAGGGAGCTGACAAACATCATCGACATGCCAGGCAACGGCGACGCCCACGGCCTCGTGTGGGTGCACTACGACGAGAACGGCGAGCCCCGCGTGGTTCGCGACCAGGGCAACTTCCACGGCGGCGTCAATCCCGTCATGGGGAATGCACTGAATTTCTGACCCGTTTTTGCCGGGGGCAGCGTCCTCGGCGCGGTCTTCTCGCGGCCGGCCCGCCGCCGCTGCAGGCCAATGTGCTACCTTTCCGGCGGCCAGCAATAGCAGGACAACGCCGTGTCCGAACCTTTCGTCATCGACAAGCAGCAGGCCGCAGTCCTCGAAACCGTGCGCCGCTTCAATGCGGAGGTCGTCGCGCCGGTCGCCGCCGAGCTTGACGCGCGTACCGACCCCGAAGAGAGCTTTTCCTGGGAGATCGTCGAGAAGGCCGACGAGTTCGGGTTGCGCACGCTGACACTGGCGGAGGACTGGGGCGGCGGCGGCGCGGACTGCGTGACCACCGCGATGGTTATCGAGGAACTCGGCAAGGCCGACATCGGCGTCTCCGTCGTCATGGCGCAGACTCTGAAGATCGCGCAGATTCTCCAGTCGGCGCTGACGCGCGGGCAGCAGGAGAAGTTCATCCCGATCTTCCGCGACGACCCGCGCGGTGTGCTCGCGATCGGCATTTCGGAGCCTGATACCGGCTCGAACTACTTTATCCGGCAGGACGTGCCCTTCCATACGAAGGCCGAGAAGGTCGACGGCGGTTGGCGCATCAACGGCGTGAAGCGTTTCATCTCAAATGGCAATCGCGCCGGCGTCTACCTGTTGTTCGCCCAGACCGCGGCGGACAAGTCGCTCTTCGACGGCTCCACCTGCTTCGTAATCGATCGCGGGCTCGACGGTTTCACGATCGGCCGCGTGCACGACAAGATGGGCGAGCGCCTCGCGAACAACGCGGAGCTCATCTTTGAGGACTGCTTCGTGCCCGACGGGCAGGTCGTCGGCGAGGTGGGCAACGGTTTCCAGGTGCTCGTAGATTTCTTCCCCGCGTCGAACGCCTACGCGGCGGCGAGCGTGCTCGGCGCCGCGACGGCCGCCTATGAACGCTCGCTTGAGTGGTGCCGCAATCGCGTACAGGGCGGCAAGCCGCTGATCGAGCACGACGGCATCAGGACACAACTGGCCGAGATGCACATGCTGCTCGACGTCGCGCGCACCTACGTGCGCAAGGCCACCTGGATGGCCGATCACCGCGAGACCGCCTGGGACCCCGCGCTGTCCGCCTTCCCGAAAGTGTTTGCGTCGCACGCGGCGTGGAAGATCGTGACCTGGGCCGCTGAGCTGCACGGCGGATCCGGGTACATGAAGGAGACGGGTATCGAAAAGCTCGTGCGCGACGTGGCAGCGTTCCTGCACTCCGACGGCGTCAATCGGACGCTGTTGCTCAAAGCCGCGCAGATGATCATCTAGCCATGGCGAAAGTCCTCCTGCATGGGGCGGATGGCCGCTTGGCCAAAGACCGCCTGACTGAAGACTGCCTGGCCGAAGACGGCCTATCGTCGACTGACGACGCATGAAAGCACTCGTCCTGCACGCACCCGACACGCCGTTCGATCTGACCGAGGTTCCTGATCCCATTGCGGGGCCGGGCGAGGCCGTCGCCAAGGTGTACGCTTGCGGCGCCGGGCTGACGATTCAGCATTTCAAGGCCGGCCGCGTGCCGGCCGTGTTCCCGCGCATCATCGGTCACGAGATCTGCGCGGAGATCGTCGAGGCGGGCGCCGGCGTGACGTCGCTCGAAGTCGGCGACATCGTCACGTCCTACTTCTATCTCAACTGCGGCCACTGCCGGATGTGCGCCGAGGACTTCCAGCCGCTCTGCGACGACTTCGGCGGTTACGTCGGCCGGGAGATCGACGGCGGATATGCCGAGTACATCAAGCTGCCGGAGCGGAACTTCATCCGCTTGCCGGAAGGGCTCGACTGGCAGGGGCAGCCCGCGCATGTGGGCGTGGCAATGGACGCGCTCGCGACCCCTTACAAGGTGCTGCGCCACGCGAGAATCCGCGAGGGCGAGACCGTCGCCGTGTTCGGCGCGGGCGGCGGACTCGGCATCCACCAGGTCATGATGGCGCGATGGGCCGGCGCGCGGGTGATCGCGGTGGACCTTCGGGCGTCCAAGTTCGACGCCTGCCGCGACGCCGGCGCCGATGAGGTCGTCGATGCGTCCGCAGTGGACGTCGTCGAAGCGCTCATGGAACTGACGGGCGGTGCGGGCGTCGACGCGGCCGTGGACTACGTCTCCGCGAAGACCACGCTCGAAGCCGGCGCACGCGCGCTCGGCAAGCGCGGCCGGCTGGTGACGCTCGGCGGCGCGGGCGAGGCGTTCAGCCTGAGCGCCAGGGAACTCCTCTTCAAGGAACTCGCCGTCCTCGGCAGCCGCTACGTGACGCCGACGGAGATCCGCGAGACTTACGACCTCATGGCCCGCGGCGAGGTCTGGCCCATCGTGACCGAGATCCGCCCGATGGAAGAAGCCGAGGAACTGCACGAACTCGTCGAGAACGGCGAAGTTACGGGCCGGGCGGCGCTCAGGATCGCGTAAACTGTTCGAGCGCAAAAAAGTCGAATGAGCGAGCAACTCGGGAGGATAGCTATGGCAACCAACGATTTACCCTGCTTACTCTTCCGATGCCTCGCTCGCATAGTCCCGGCCACGCTGCTGCTGGCCGGTCCCATGACCGGATTGCAGGCCCAGCCCGCGGATTGGGCGGAGCCATTCCCGGGGCACCGCGTCATCGGCAATCTGTATGCTGTTGGCACCGCCGGACTGGGCGTATTCCTGATCACGTCGGACGAGGGTCACATCCTGATCAATACGGGATTGGAGGATTCCACTCCGCTCATCATGGAGAACATCGAATCGGTGGGGTATCGCCTGGAGGACGTAAGAATCCTGTTGACCATGCAGGCGCACTGGGACCATACGGCGGCGCTGGCGGAAATCAGGGAGATCACAGGGGCCGAGATGTGGGCTACGGAGGGCGACGCCAGAGTTCTCGAGGACGGCGGTTTCAGCGACCCTCATTTTGGTGGCCGGGTGTCGTTCCACCCCGTGGAGGTCGACAGGATCATCAGCGACGGCGAGATCATCGAACTGGGCGACACTCGCCTGCACGTTCACGAGCATCCGGGACACACGGAGGGCAGCTCCAGTTACTCCATGCAGGTGACCGAAGACGGCCGCGACTACGACGTTGTGGTCGCGAACATGGGCACCATCAATGAAGGCAAGCGGCTGGTGGTCGATCCCACCTATCCCGGCGTGGCGGATGATTTCGCCCGGACCTTTGCAAGCCAGAAGGCCATGGACGTGGATGTATGGGTCGCCGCCCACGGCGGCCAGTACCGCCTGCACGACAAGTACCAGCCGGGCCAGGAATACAGCCCGGATACCTTCGTCGATCCCGAGGGATTCCTGGCCGAGGTCGACCGGCTGGAGCAAATCTACGAGGAACACATTGCCGCGGAGCGCGCCGAAGAAGGCGCTGCGGAGTAACGCCCCGGAATGGCGCCGAGCGCGCTCGGCACCCTTTGCGCTGAAGCCACGATAACGAAAAGACTGGAGGGGAACATGCCGAGACTGGCCCTGTATTGCTTCGCGATCATCCTGATCGCCCCTGTCGACGCATGGGCGCACCACTCCCGCGCGTACTTCTACGATACCAACCGCGTGATCGAAGCCGAGGGCGTCATCACCCGAATTCTCTGGCGGAATCCGCATACGCGTTTCTGGCTGCAGGATGACGACGGCGAGGAGTGGGAGCTCGAGAGCACGCCGCCGGCGACTCTGGTCCGCCACGGGCTGGGGCCGGAGGCACTGGCGGAGGGCACCCGGGTCCGCGTCGCGGGTCCGGCTGCGCGTTTCGAGACCCACGCGATGGAGGTCCACAATTTCCTGCTTCCGGATGGCCGGGAGTTGCTCATTCAGACCGTGGCGCGCCCGCGCTGGACGGACGACGCGCCGATATTGCAACCCAGCGAGTTTGCCGAGGCGGATGTAACGGCGGCCGAAGCGTCGGCGACCGGCATCTTTCGCGTGTGGAGCCGCGAGTACGGCCAAACATTCAGCCTGCGCCCCGATAACGACTACCCGTTGACCGAAGCAGCGCAGGCTGCGAGAGACGCCTACGATCCGGTGGCGGAGAATCCGATTTCCGGCTGCACCGCCAAAGGCATGCCGATGATCATGTCCAACCCGCTGCCGTTCGAGTTCGTGGATGCGGTCGATGAAATTCATCTGCGCATCGAGGAGTATGACCTCGTGCGCGTCATCCACCTGGACCCGGACGTGAGCGTGGCGAGCCCGTCCATCCTGGGGCACTCGGTCGGGCGCTGGGAGAATGGCGACCTGGTCGTGACCACGACGCAGATCAACTTCATGCACTACGGTTCAGGTATCGCCCTGAGCGCGGACGTGCGCGTCCTGGAGCGCTTTGCATTGAGCGACGACGAGCGGCGGCTCGACTACACGCTGACCGTCACCGACCCGGAGACGTTTACCGAGCCCCTGACCTCGCGCAGGCACTGGGTGTGGATGCCCGGGGAAACGGTCAAGGACTGGTCCTGTGTGGAGTCTCCCTAGAAGCAATCGCGGATGTCCGGTCGTCAGTTGTGACACTGAGTGGCCGCACTGAAACGATGGCAGCGCACAATACGGAGTAGCCAGCATGAAGACGACTCATATTGCAGCGACAATTGCAGCAATGCTTTCCGCGTTCGCGGCGTACGGGCAATCGGGAGGGGCGCCGGAGTTGCCCGAAGGGGTCACGGTCACGGCCGATATCCCGTTCGCGAACGTCGATGGGCACGAACTCGCGCTCGATCTATACATGCCGGCCGCCGTCGAGGATCCACGGCTGCTCGTGTGGGTGCATGGTGGCGCGTGGCGCGGCGGTAGCAGGAAATCGGTTGCGGCGCTCGCTCTGGTGCAGGCGGGTTACGCGATGGCCAGCACAAGCTACCGATTGTCCGGCGTCGCGCCGTTCCCCGCCCAGAGCCACGACATCAAGGCGGCGATTCGATTCCTGCGGGCCCACGCCGCCGATTACGGCTATGACGCGTCGCGAATCGGGATTCTCGGTTCATCGGCGGGCGCGCATCTCGCCGCACTCGTGGGCGTAACCAACGGGAACGCCGAGCTTGAGGGCAACGTCGGCGGCAACCTGGAGCAGTCTTCGGACGTCCACGCAATCGTCGCCTACTACCCGGCGACGAATCTGGTCAGCATTCTCGATCAGTCGACGCCCTTCGGGCTGAACCTGCGCGTGCCGGCGCTCGAAGCGCTGCTCGGTGGTCCGATGGAGGAGAAATCCGATCTTGCGCGCCTGGCAAGTCCCGTATTTCACGTCGATGCCGACGATCCGCCATTGTTCCTGCTGCACGGCGACCAGGACCCGCAGATGCCCATCAACCAGTCCCACGAACTGCACGGCGCATACAAGCACCACGGCCTGGCTGCGAAATTCGAGGTGGTTCACGGTTCGCCCCATGGCGGGCCGGCCTTCTACGACGCAGGCCGCAACAGGATGGTCGGATCGTTTCTGGATGCGAATCTGCGCGGCGATCACTGATCGGGTCTGCGCTATACTTTTTCGTCCAGCCGCGCCCTCGCGGCCACCGAATATTGACGCGGAGACAACCGGTATGAGACGCATCCATCAGTCGGGACTGATCGTCGGACTTTTGCTGATCAGTGCGCCCACGCTGGCCCAGGAGACGGTGGAGGAGCTGGTCGAACGCGGGGCCGAGCTTTTCCACGCCGACATCGGCTGCTGGGTGTGCCACGGTGAAACCGCCGAGGGCCTGGTGGGCCCCACGTTGCACTTCGGGCCTCAGCCGGTGGATATCTTCGATCAGCTTGAGAACAACCCCATGATGGGCGTGATCGTTGCGGAGATGGATCCCAGCGACACCGACCTTGAGGCCATCGCCATGTACATTCGCACACTGGCGGACCTGCCGCTGGATCTCGGCCTTATACAGGGCTGGCGGGACGCGCTGGCGGCGGTGCGGGCGAACCAGGGCGAGGAGCAGGAATTTGCCAAGACGCCGCGCGACCTGCAGGTGGAGGCGGTGGAGACCTTCGCCTCGGTGCAGGAGACGTGGACGCGGCGCTCCATCGAAGGCAGCGTCTGGAGCGAATACCCCTCGCGGATCGTGGCGACCTGGGACCCCGGCGAGCCCAAGTTCACGCCGGAACCCGGCAAGACGTACTTCTACGAGAACGTGGGCACCACCAGTTCGCCGTCCGTGTTGTTCGACGGCTACGCGCCCCCGCCCAGCAACCAGCTCGTGGTGGGCGACGCCCAGACCATGGACATCATCGCCACCCACATGATCCCCGAGAGTCTCCGCGCCGTGGTGCATACCTCGGCCATGTCGCCGGACGGCAAGTACGCCTACATGGTCGGCCCCCGCGAGCCCACCGCCGACGGCACGCCCGACCCGGCCGGCGCCTGGACCATGCTCAAGCTGGACGCCATCACCCTGCAGCCGGTGGCGCAGGTCACCATCGGCGCGCGGCTTCACCACGGCCAGGTCTTCAGGGACAAGGTGCTCTTCGACGTCTTCGTGCGCAATCCCGACGGGCTCGGGCTGTTCCTGTACGACCCCGAGACCGACGAGGTCCTGGGCGGCGTCAGGGACGTCGACATGGGCGGGTTCATCTACACCGTGTGGACCGACAAGGACTACGAGTACATCTATGCACTCATGGAGCCCGCCGGCTACGCGCCGGGACGCAGTACGGGCATGCAGGGCGTCCGCATGATGTACCAGGGCACGCTGCTGGCCATGCGCCCGTTCTGGGTCGCCACCATCGACCCCGACACCTGGGAAGTGGTCGCCGAGTACCCCATCCCCGGCTATCGCCCGAACTGGGCCGTCATCGACAACGCCAAGGAGTACATCTATCCGATAATGAGCAGTTCCGTGGCCGCCAAGGTGGACATAAAGACCGGCGAGATCATCTGGACCAACGGAACCGGCATCGGGCCGTACGGCGCCGCACTCAACGCGGAAGAGACCGAGCTTTGGGTCGCCGACAAGGGCGAGGCGGCGCATCACCTGGGCCGCACCATCACCATCATCGACACCCAGACCGGCCACGCCACCGAGACGCTCTACAGCGCCTACAAGCTGGACCATATCCTGCTCTCGCCCAACGGCAAGGAGATGTGGGCGACCAGCAACGGCGAAGGCAGAATCTACGTCTACGACGTCGACACCAGGGAACTGATCCGCAAGATCGAGATGCCCGGCAACGGCGACGCCCACGGACTCATCTGGGTGCACTACGACGAGAACGGGGAGTCCCGTACCGTGCGCGACCAGGGCAATTTCCACGCCGGGATCAATCCCTTCGAGGGGGTTATACTCGATTATTGATGCTGGTACCGGCTGGCAATTGCATATCGGTCGGTTCAGGCGCCGGGTTGTTCGCCCGGTCGCCGATGGGCGGTTGGTGGTTGGCGGTCAGGAGGGGAACCCGTTGCCGACGGCAGGGTCCAAACCCACGATTAGCCTGAACGCGGGTCTGAACACCGGCGGAACCTGCGAGGAATCCACATGGCACGGATAAACGCGATAATGCGGGCGATACCGCTCCCGGTGTTTGTGTTGGCCTGGGTGGGCGTCTGGATCTGGACGTTCGTTCTCGTGGCCCGCGTGGCCGATGCGCAGAATGGCGAGGCCGCCACCCCTCCGGAGACCGGCATCGCCCCGAGGGTCACCGTCCAGAGCAGCGATGACGCCTCCGAACACGTCCACGAACACGCCCTGAGTTCCGAGCCGACGTTCGGCAACCCCCTCGAGGACATCGTCGTCGACTTCGAACTGCTGGACCGCGACGGCCGGACCGTCACGGCAGCGGACTTCCGCGGCAGCCACGTGCTTCTCGGGTTCGGCTTCACCCACTGCCCCGACGTGTGCCCGCTCATGGTGCTGAACATGGGCGAGGCGGTCAGGGACACCGACGCCGTGGGCATCTTCATCAGCGTCGACACCGAACGCGACTCCCCCGAGATCACCGACCGCTACGCCTCGCGCTTCGGCGATCGCATGATCGGTCTGAGCGGCAACGTCTCCCAGATCAACGCCGCCGCCAATAATTTCAGGGTAAGCTATGTGGTTACCAAGTCGCAGAACAACTACACCGTGCAGCATTCAGCCAACGTGTTCCTGATCGACCCCGATGGCCGACTGGTCGACGTCTTCAACTTCTCCACGCCGGGCGAAGAACTGGTCGCGGCCATCAGCCAGGGTGGCTAGTCGCGCCCCGACATGACCACGACCACCGCAACCCGCCGCGTCAATCCCGTCCAACTCGGCGCGCTCCTGTTCGTGGCGTTCGCCATCGCCCTGACGTGGCTGGTGTTCCCGTACTTCGTGCAGGGACAACAGCTTCTACGAGGCGTCGGCGACCAGGCCCGCCTGATGAAGGCCGGCACCGTGTCCCAATACCTCACCCGGGAACTCATCCGCACACCGGACCTGGAGATCACCGCCACCTTCGCGACGGACGAGTACTTCCAGTACGTGGACCGTGCCGCCATCATCGCCAACCTGCGCCCGGACCGGAACCTGATCTTTTTCGTCGCCGAAACCATCCACCGCGGCGACCTCATCGACCAGGTGCCCACCGCGACGCTGCGGGTCGGCGAGCAGGAGTACCTGCCCGAGATCTCCGACGGGCCGAGCATCGCCGAGCACCACCGGCTGAGCGTGTACAGCTTCCCCAAGCGGGACGCCGCGGGCAACGAGATCCTCAACCAGGAAGACGCCGACCGGCTGCGGCTCTACGTTTCCAATCCCTACCTCGGCAGCGAGCGGGAGCTGACCTTCGTCGGCATCTGGGAAGCGCCCTACAGCCTGCCGGAGGAACTCAAGTCCCGGGCGGATATCACCCCGGTGGCCGTCCTCGCCCTGGGGGCGGGCCTGCTGTCGTCGGTACTGACCCCGTGCCTGCTGCAACTGGTGGTGGTCTTCGGCGGCGTCATCGCCGGATTCTCCACCGTGCCGGGCACCACGGCGGGCGGCGCGGCGCAACTGACGCCCGTGATCCGGCGCAAGATCATGCAACTCGCGTTCGCCTTCGTGCTCGGCTTCCTCAGCCTCTACGCACTGGCGGGCGCGTTCATCGGGGCCGTGGGCCACCAGGCCCAGCTCGCCTTCTCCGAATACAGCCGCATGGTGGCCGTCATCTCGGGGTTGCTCGTCATCCTCCTGGGCCTTTGGGTGGGCTTCCGCGGCACCCGCGACTTCGCCTGCCGCATCCCCGACCGCCAGGCCATGAACTCCCTGTCCCTGCGCGACCGGGCCGGCGCACTGCTCACCTCCGCCGGCTACGCCCTGGGATGCACCGCCTGCTTCGGCGGCGCCATCGTCGCCACGCTGGTGGTCTACGTGGGCGCCATCGGCAGCCCCTACATCGGCGCCGCCATCATGATGATCTTCGGCATCGGCGTGGCAATCCCGTTCCTGCTCTCGGCCTGGTACATCTCCAAGGTGGACAGCATCCTCACCTTCCTAGCCGGCAACGCCCGGCCGCTGAGCCTGGCCAGCATGGCCATCATCATCATCTTCGGCCTGATCCTCGTCACCGACAACTTCCACACCGTCAGCGACATCATCTACCCGTACCTGGGACTGAGTTAGCGATGAATCCGGGTACGCGCATGGGTCTGTTCGCGAAAAAGGCCGGGCTGATGGGTGCGGTGGCTGCGCTCCTGCTGGGTCCGTTGCCGCTGGCCGCCCAGGACGTGGACATCTCCAACACCCAGCGCCTGATGTTCGCCGCCGACGCCGAAGACCCCATCATCGACGTCATCGACCTGACCCGGAACGAAGTCGTGTACCGAATCGAGACCGAAGACCGCGTCGACCACATGGTCGCCACCCCCTTCGCCCCCGTGCTCATCTACACCAACCTCGAAAAGCGCCTGGTCAGCATGTACGACCTGCGAAACAAGACCGTCGCAAAGCAGGTGCAACTGCCCATCGCTCCGCGCCACATGGTGCTCGACACCACCGGTTCCAAGATCGGCTTCAGCGACAGCGAGGACGGCGGGTTCGTGCTGTTCTCGGCCTACGGAGGACAGATCCTGTTCGCGCTGGAAGACCTGCCGCCCACGTCCGACGTGCTCTTCGACCCCAACGAGGTGGATATCTGGTACAGCAACAGCCGCGACGGCACCGTCGGGCTGATCGACAGCAACGTGCAGCGGACCTACGAGATCCCGGTCGCCGACGAACCGGGACAGGTGCTGTCATCGCCGAGCCGCAGCCTGGATGGCCGCTATGTCTACGTCGCCAACGAGACCACGGGGGAGGTCTACGGAGTAAACGCGTTCTCGAAGGTCATCTACAAGACCTTCGAGGTCGGGGCTTCCCCGGCGCGGCCTTATACGACGCCCGAAGGGGTGTTTCTGTACATGATGGACAAGGATACGGGGCGGTTTGTCTCCATCGAGCAGCATCTGTTCACGGAGTTCAGCGATGTTGTGGTTGGGGAGGGGATCGACCTGGTCACGGTGGGGCGGTTCGACCGGATAAACCTGCTGGCCAGTTCGGAGAATCGGAATTACTACATTTTCGATAACAACGTTCGGTCGGTGGTGGACTCGGGGGAGCTGAATTTCACGCCGTTGGATGCTGCGGGGTCGGCGGATGGGCGAAGGGCGTATCTGGCTTCGGCGGATAGTCCGGAGGTGGCGGTTGTGGATCTGGAGCGGCAGCGGTTGAGTTATATCGCGGCCGCTAACAATCGCATCGGCGCGTTCACGATTGGGTTATCGAACAACGTCTGCCACTGAGGGGCTGCGAAACCGTAAGAAATTCAAAGGATGGGGCAAGTGATTTCGAAGGCTAAGCAGATTCAGTCGTTCGCGCATCTTCCGGACGGTTGGCATTACGGAGAGGGTCGCGGTGCGACGCCAGAGGCCTTGTCGGCGGCACTTGAGATCGACGGGCTTCTCATCAATCGCGTCGAGGAAATTGAGGTTTTTCCTGCGGTCGATGGGGGCGTAATGGTCAGCGGCTATCTCGACGAGCACAACCTGGAGGTACTGTGCGCGCCGTCCGGTCGGATGGACCTGTGGCACGAGGAGAAAAATACGCTTGTTTATGAGCAGCGCGGCATATCGAAGCGTGCATTTGTCAGCTATCTTGAGGGGCTAGAGTGGACGGATTTCTCCCACGCTTACTACACCGACGTCACTTTAGCCAACGGCTTGGTCGATTCGCGAGCACTGCCTTTCAGAAGTCATCCAGTGGAGGTATCTCCACATTCGACTCTGGATGCGCCATTCGGGAAAGCGGAAGCGAGTGTCGACACGCCGGACTCTACTACGCGGGCGTTGCTGGAAGCCCCCCTATCTTCTGGCGGCTATCTCCTGCTGATCTACCAGGCAAATGTACCATCACGTCTGAGCCTTCGAGCACCGGAGACATCTGCCATCGGAACATTCGACAACTACCAGAGGGCCGGCGGCGGAGGATGGTTCGAGAGCTCTCGCTTGACGAGCTGTTGATCTGCGAGGACGAGGGCGACCCGTACCGTCCCCTCAGTCTCGACGACCTTCTCTCCTGATTTCTGTCTGATGCCTGGCAGTTGACCGAGTTTAAGCGGCGGGCCGCCTCTCCCAGCACAAGCAGGTCGTCGCCTGCCAAGATGTTCTGGGACCGTGGGACGGGTCGAATGTCAGCATCGAATGCGGAGTCATTGGCTACGTCGAAAATGGGCTGCTCGGACCGGCTGGGACGGCCCTTGTCCAGTTGCGTGAGCATTTCGACCACACCCGCGCGCGGCATCAGAAACGCGGCGGCGAACGCGTTCGCCCGCTTTTCCACGAGTTCGGCCGCGTTGTCGGCGCTCGATACTTTCACGCGGGCATTGCGGTCCATCAGCGCATGGGCGAATTCGTGTGCGTAGGAAAATCGCTTCCGTGCGCGCACGTGCCGCGCGTTGACCAATATGGCAAGACCAATCGTACTGTGGCGGAGAAACAGGCCCGACATCTGATCGGGCAATTCCAGCGCCGAGGCCCAAATTCCCTGCGACGCCAGCAACTCCGATACGTCCGGAATCGGCGAGTGACCCAAGCCCAGACGCTGCCGTTCATCCTGGGCGGTGCGTTCTCCGTTCCGGATGTCGGGTTCAATGCGGGGACGTCGCTCGGTATAGTTATCCCATGAGTTTCAGAAGCTACCCTATGGACGACGAATCTCCTATGGAATGTCGAGAACAGAAGCGGCTCGAGGACAAGTTGCGCGCCGCATTCGATGATGTGCCTCTTGAGGACGGAATGCATCATCCCGCCGAGGGGATCATTGCCGATGCGCTGACGGGAACGGAAAATTCCGATGTTCTCACTTGGCTAAAGGCATTCTCTCTGGACTCAACACGCGCAAGCCTCGCGGCCTCGGTCCTTCGTTGCCTGGGGCGTCAAGAGCATCCAGGAACGGAGCGTTGGCGCGCCGGACTCGTACGAGACGGGCTGGTTGCAAGCGATGTGGAAATCCGGGACGCGGCTGTGCAAGCAGCGGAACTGTGGGGAGACCGGGGAATTCGAACCATTCTCCTGGCTCATTCCGAGCCCGAGCCTTGGCTTCGCGACTACGTGAGGGATGTCGCCGGCGATCTTGGAGAGTAAGCGTCTCCAATGTTCGTCGCTCGTGAGCTCAGCAGGGCCAAATGGAGTGTTCGGCCAGGATTGACCGCGTGGATGGAGCGATCAAGGGCCCACGGTATTAACGTTTGCTACCTCAAGGATGAAATTCGCAGAAATTTCAGCCTGAGCGACATACTGGTTCGAGTCCATCGGAGGATCGGTCTATTGTCATCTGAGAAGGAGAATTCACGGTCACGTACAAGCCGACAATTCGACGGAGTGAGTGAGGCAAACATCGTCGATTGGTTGACATGCGGAAAGATCACATATTGCCTGAACTGAGAAGTGCAGTCCCCGATGGTGGCAACTTAATGGTCGATTCAAGTGTCTCGTGACGGTTAGGTCGCAGTATCGCCGAAGAAAGAAGGGTATGCGAAGTTGATGTCCGCTATTTCAAACCGGCCTATCCGAACTTTCCATTGGAGAAGTCCGAGAGCAAGGATAAAGAAGATGTCTTGTTAGATGGCTATGGTTGACTAGGAAAACACGATTCGATCAGGGACGCAAGTCGAGTGACGCATGGTAAAATAGCGAAGCGAAATTGCTGAATTGTCCGAGGCTCATTTGGAGTCAAGTATACAAATCCCAATCAGAATGATTCCGACGAACGTAATTTACCGAATATTCCAGATCAGATGGAACGATAGATCTGGAACCTGTTTTACGATTGACGTCGACGGAAAGCAATATCTTTGCACCGCAAGACATTGCTTGCGTGACTTTGATTCTGGTCAGATCAAGATATTTCATGAGGGCACGTGGAAAAATCTTGGAGTTGAACTTGTAGGATTTGGTTCAAATGGTACGGATATTTGTGTACTCTCGCCAGAGATTCAACTGTCACCATCTTGGCCAGTTATTCCTACAGCCGGCGGGATACTCTTGGGTCAAGATGTATTCTTTCTTGGATTTCCATATGGAATTCGAACCGAGCAGGGAGATTTCAACCGCCACTTTCCGCTACCGCTAGTGAAAAGAGCTGCGTTTTCCGCAATGACCAAGGAAGAAGGTCGAAGCATTTTGCTCTTGGATGGTCATAACAATCCTGGGTTTTCGGGAGGTCCGGTCGTATTCAGAGAAGCTGGGAAACTAGGCACAGATTACCAAGTTGCGTCGGTGATATCTGGATACAGATTCGAACCGGAAACAATATTGGATGCAGAGGGAAATGAAACCCAATACAGATATCGCTCAAACACCGGTATAATCCTTTCCTACAACATTAATCATGCCCTTGACGCTATTCACGATAACCCAATTGGAATTGAAATTCGTGATACTTAAGCAATTGCGTGCGGACTCAAAAAAATGCACCGTCGCAAGAAGCCAAAGCTTTAGTTGGGAATGCTCAAGATCAGTTGTTGCTCTCATGTCAATTCTCGCTTACTAGGCGAACGTCTGATACCAACACATAGCCAAACGTAAATTTGGCCGACTCATCGAGCTTCGGGAAAACGTAGACGAATGTGTCGTCAGCACTTAGGCCTGGCACGACAGAGGAAACGTTCATTTTTGTCCCTTGTGGTACGCTAGCCGATACTGCAGACGTTGTGGTCGCTTTCACGTATATGTTTGTTGGCTCCGCGTGAGCCTTGATCTCGATACTGTTTGCAGTTGTGCCAGAAAGATACTTTCCGAGATCAAAGTGATCCTGTTTCTTCAAAATCAGGGTGATAACCGCATCCAAACAATAGCGAACATTGGTTTCTATGGCACCTTCTGCGAATCGGTGAGGCTCGCGCTTGATTTGCCATTTTGCTTTTTTGTCGGCCCTAAACACGGGCGGCGTAAGGCGCCAGATGTTCCAGAAGTCTTGAGTGTTGATACCCCATTCGACTAAGTCGGATCTAATTTGGCTATGATCCAATTGGATATAGTCGAATGGTTCACGAACATTCGCTTCTATCCATTTTTTGTTGCGAGTGTAGTAAGGTGCCTTGACTCCACCCCTAATGGCGCTAGCCAGAAGACCACCTGGATCTGATTTTGAGTGGTCCTTCCAACCGTATATCGAATAATCTTGCACGATCTCAATGAATAATGCTTTTCTGATTTCCACCATTGCATCGAAGTAGCGTCTCTTGTCCAATGCTTGTAATGCCAAACGCAAACACTCTCTTGAATCGTCATTCTTTACTAATTCATGAAGGAATAATTCCGCGAGATTTTTCTCCAGCACTTGTTCCAAGATCCTATCGATCGATGTCCGTGATGCCGAAAAATACCGTACCGCAGTATCCGGATCTACTGTCTGACCATAATGTTTAATTATCACACGGTGCTTGTTCATCGCTTTAATCGTTCCGGATTTTGGAACAATTATGTTCTTCTCCCGCAACTCAGCGATCATTTCTGGAAAGGTAAGTTTCTCCAAAGATCGCTTTTCGTCCACGCCAAGTTCCATAAGTGCTGCTAATAGCACGAGCTCCACAGCATCTTGAAGGATAACCACTCCAGCGGAGCAAGCGTAATTCTCTCGGATTGAACAAAGCGTTTCACTCGCCCCAAGTAGTCTCTTGGCTGTTACCAAAGCTGCTAATACTTGTTCTTTCATAGACACTGCATCGTCCCGAGGAAATTGTTGTACCTCTCGGTCTGAGTCTGGCCTCCTTAGCCTATCCGTAGTTTTGAAACTACTCGTATTTCTTCTAATCCAGAGTCAAATCGCTGATCATCTGCGCTTCGATGATCAGCATGTATCTTTGAACCTCCTGGTCCACAATAAACGACCAACGTCACGTTGAATCTGCGGAAGCGAGCAGGTTAAGCCAAACTCGCTTTTGCGCCATTGCTACACGGGACTATCGCTTGGATGTTCGCTCATCCATCTACGCCCGCCAAGCCAACTCAAACACCGTATCCCCCAACCACCTCTTGAACCCATCGTTATCCGTGAATTGCTTGAACAGCTCGGTATCGTCTTTCATGATCGCCATCATGACTCGCTGAAGTACCTTGTCGTGCTCGATGCGGGTGTTCTCCTTGTCCGAGTTTTTCCGGGCATTCTGGAACGCCTTGTCCGCGGCGACCTGCGCCGGGATCGTTTCGGTAATCATCTGGTGGACCCGGTCGTCGTCAGCCCAAGCGATATCTCCAAAGAGGTCATTGAACTGTCCGATGATCACCGATAGGCGGTCCATCTCCACCTCGCCCTTTCCGCCTCCCCCGGCCCCTGGCACCGGGTCGATCTCCGTATCCTCGTCTTCCAGAATAATTTTCTGCATGGCCCGCTTCTCGACGCGGTAGCTGTCCATGTCGATCGTCTCAAGGATGCCCTTTGACAGGTCCTCCTCCGTGGGCGCCGGCAGCTTCGAAATCAGGAAGTTCAGGAAAATCGAGCGTTCCTCCCAGTCTTGGTTGTTGTAGGGGAGGATCGAGGACAGGAAGGAGTAGGTGCGAACGAAGCCCTTGGCCTTGCTCTTGAAGGCGACCTGCTGATCCTCGTCCAACTCGCGGATGTATACCGCCACGCACTGGTCCAGGATCGGGTCGAGCTGGTCGCGTTCCACCCCAGCCAGATACCGCTTCACGAACTCCTCGACCTGCTTGGCCGAGTACACCTGCGCCCCGTCCAGATCCCCCTGCAGATCGTGAAGTTTGTTTGGGTCGGTCTCGTCGGCCAGGATCGTGGTTCGGTAGTAGCTTGAGAACGCCTCGGTGATCTCCTTCGTGTCGTTCAGGAAGTCGAGCACGAACGCGTCGTGCTTCTTGGGGTGCGCCCGGTTCAACCGTGACAGGGTTTGGACGGCCTTGATCCCCGAGAGCGTCTTGTCGACGTACATGGTGTGGAGGAGCGGCTCATCGTAGCCGGTCTGGAACTTGTCCGCGCAGACGAGGAACCGATACGGGTCCTGCTGGAATGCCTCCGAGATCTTGGCCGATGGGAACCCGTTCAGCGCCGCTTCTGTCACGTTCTCTCCGCCCCATTCCTTCTCTCCAGAGAAAGCGACGATCGCCCGGTACGGGCTCTTGCGCTCCTTCAGGTAGTCGCGGATGGCGTGGAAGTACTGGATCGCGCGTTCGATCCCGTTGGTGACGACCATCGCGCGCGCCTTGCCGTCGATCTTGTGCAGGCTGATCACCTGCTCGTGGAAGTGATCGACCATGATTTCGGCCTTCAGCCGGATCGCGTGGTCGTGTCCCTCGACATAGCGCCGGAGCTTCTTGCGTGCCTTGTTGACGTCGAACTCCGGGTCGTCCTCGATCGTCTTGGCGAGCTTGTAGTAGCTCTTGACCGGCGTGTAGTGCTTGAGCACGTCCAGAATGAACCCTTCTTGGATCGCCTGCTTCATGCTGTAGCTGTGGAACGGGAGGTGCCGGACTGTCCCATCGCTTTGCGGGTCCGGTTTGCCGAAGATCTCCAGCGTCTTATTCTTGGGCGTGGCGGTGAAGGCGTAGTAGCTGGCGTTGGGGAGCAGTTTGCGCGACTCCATGAGGCGGTTGATCTGGTCCTCGTACGTCTCCTCCTCGCCCACTTCACCCGCCTTGCCCAGCGCTCCTGCCATTGCCGCGCTGGTCTTGCCGCCCTGGCTGGAATGCGCCTCGTCGATGATGATCGCGAAGCTGCGACCGCGCTGCTCGTTGCCGATCTCGTCGAGGATGAACGGGAACTTCTGGATCGTCGAGATGATGATCTTCTTGCCCTGCGTGATGAACCGCCGCAGGTCACCTGACCGCTCAGCGTGCCCAACCGTGGAACCCACCTGCGCGTATTGGCGGATCGTGTCGCGGATCTGCTGGTCCAGAATGCGGCGGTCGGTGACGACGATGATCGAGTCGAAGATGAGTTTGCCGTCCTTCTCCAGAGGGATCAGCTGATGGGCGAGCCAGGCAATTGAATAGCTCTTGCCGCTGCCCGCCGAGTGCTGGATCAGATACCGCTTCCCCGCCCCGTGCACCCGGGCGTGCTCCAGGAGCCGGCGCACCACGTCGAGTTGCTGGTACCTGGGCCAGATCTGGACCTTCTTCGTTTTGCCTGTCTTCGCGTTCTTCGACGCCACCAAGTGGGCATAGTTCTCTAGGATATTGGACACGCTGGACCGCGTGAGGACGTCGCGCCACAAGTACTCCGACCGGAGGCCGTTCGGATTGGGCGGATTGCCGGCCCCGCGCTGCCAGCCGCGATTGAACGGCAGGAACCACGAGCCCTTTCCCTTGAGGTGGGTGCAGAAGTGGACTTCGTTCTCGTCCACCGCGAAGTGAGCCATGCAGCGCCCAAACCGGAAGAGCGGCTCGCGCGGGCTGCGGTCCTTCTTGTACTGCCAGATGGCGTCGGTGTACGTCTGCTTTGTCAGGCTGTTCTTGAGTTCGAAGGTGAAGACCGGGAGCCCGTTGATGAACAGCCCGATGTCGAGCGAACGCTGGGTTTCGTCCCGGCTGTAGCGGAGCTGGCGGGTGACGCTCAACTGATTCTGGCGGAAGCGCAGTCGGGCCGTCTCGTTTTGGGCTGAGGGCGTGCCGTAGAAGAGATCGAGCTCGTGGGGTCCGTGCCTAATGCCGTTCCTGAGTACATCAATGGTGCCGCGCTTGTTGATCTCGCCCTGGATGCGGGCGAGGAACTTGCGGCGCGTGGGGCAGTCCTCATCAAGGCGGAGCGCTGGGGCGGATTTGGGCTGGGTGGCGTGGAGAAAGGTGCGGAGTTGGACGAGATCGACGCAATACTCGCGGTTGTAGTCGTGATGGTTGCCGGGGGACCAGCCGACGCCGCCGTAGCTGCCGGGTGGTTCGCCGACGGTGTGGTCCGATGGGGGGTCGCAGAGGTCACCGGTGAGGGCCTTGCAGATGAGGCGCTCAAGGCCGCGTTCGGTGAGGTCGGTAGTCATAGGTGGCGTTGGGGGCGGGCGGAATTCGCAATTGCGCCCTGAGTCGTGACTTGAGCCTCTAGGTTGTCGCTGGGGTCGTTTGCTGTGAGTGACGCTACGGTCTCGCGGACATCGAGCTCGCCGGTGACGACGTCGGCGATCAGGCGAACGCGGTATTCGCGGAGGAGGTCAATCTCTTGATTCACCCGAGAGACAGCAGAGGTCAGTTCGATGGTCCTGCCCTTCATTAATGCGATTATCTCGTTCTGCTCGTCATGCGGAGGAACCGCGATGGTGATCCCCATGAGGCGATCCTGAGTGAGCTTAGGTTGCGCGGCTCCCGAGATCCAAGGCAAGTAACTCAGGCTCTCCATTAGCCATGCTAGAAACTCAATATTTCCGCGCCTTGGTTTGAGAATGTGAGCATGGTTGTTCACCCAGAACTTTCCCGTAGCAATGATCGCTAGCGGCAAGTTTCGCAACACCAGATTCGCGCCATCCTCCGCAATCAATAGCAATTCATCATCAAAGAGATAGTCATCGACTTTGTCGATGATGCCTGACGCCCCGTAGTAGTCGTACTGGCGCGAGATCATATTCCCCCGCTCGACGCTGCTCAGTGGAATTCGATGCCGATTAAGGGATTCGAATTCGCTTTTCACCCGCGATAGCTCCCAATGTTCCGGCACTTCCCCCAACCACTCCACCCCGGAGTCCTTGTATGCCGGATAGGGCTGGCCGGTTCGGACATCGACCTGGCCCGTGACGGCTTGGTGGATGATGGCCTGCTTCAGCTCCTCCAGCAGCTCGATCAGCCTTTCCTTGGCGCGGATGTAGCGCTGGATACGCTGGTCGGCGTGGTCGAGGAAGCGGACGATTCGACTCTGTTCAAGCTCCGTGGGGACCGCGAACGGGATGTCTCGCATTCGGGTTGCGGAGAGGTCCCACTGCCCGATTCGGACACCATCAGACGCAGCGGAAAAGTACGGCACATAGGCACGCGACCTAATAGCGACGTGAAAGAAGTCACTTTCGACCTCGGTGACTTTGTAAACATGGTATGCCGGACTAACGATACCGTCGTACGCTGACACACCGAATGAGCCCTGCCAGGCCTTCATCTTGTTAATCGCAAACTGCGCTTTTCGAACTACCTTGTAGTTGGAAAGGTCATCCGGGATGTAGTTGTGGTTCTCCCTGGAATCAGAGATATCCCGCAGGATGACGCCCTTTTCGCGTACTACGGAGAGAAGCGGAAGATCTGGTCGATTTCGCTCTGTTACTCTCCGGAGCACGGTTCGCAGTCGTCGTATTTCCCAATGCTCTGGCACTTTGGCCAAACGCGACGCTGGGTCACCCTCGTCGGAGCGGTTCGTTTGAGGGTCGGAACCCATCATTTCGCGTCTCCGACGATCTGAAGCAGTAACCCCTCCGTCTCCCGCTCCACCGCCATAATGTCCGCCCGAATCTCCTCCAGAGTACGCATCGGCTCGGGTTTGTAGAAGTACCGGTTGAAGCTGATCTCATACCCGATCCTTACACTCTTTGCGACGTACCACGCGTCCTCCGCATACGGCAACACCTCGCGCCGAAGAAATCCCTCAATCCCGCCCTCTTCCTGCAACGGAATCTGCTCCGTTTCCCGCAGTCCTGAGTCAGGCTCATACTCCACAACGCGCCTCTGATTGCCATCGCCAACCTTGTACAGGCCCCGAATCGGGTCTGCGGCCGTGTCCCGCCCATACACTTTCTTGACCACCACCGCGGCGGCTTCATCCCGCTCCGCCAATTCATTCTGCAGCAGTTTTTTTCGCTTCGCTGTCATCTTCACGCCATGACGCGGCATCTCCGCCTTCAGCATCTCCAGGAGTAGATTGAAATCCAGATGCGGACCAGGCCCCATCCTTTCCCCGACCGCATGCACCGCATCCCCAAGCTTCAACTCTCCCGCGTCCACACACGCATTGATGAACTCATCCTGCCGCTCCTCGGACAGGTCTACTTTCAGCCTCAGCGGCCGTTCCACCGTCACCTTCCAGTATCCGAAGGCCTCGTTGGCGAAAATCTTGCTCTCCACGGTCTCCTCGAAATCAAGGAATGTCTGGCAGATCCTCTCGATGTCCTCCGGCCCGAGTTCGCAGTTCTTCTTTCCCAGGTTTTTCCGGAGCGGTCGGAACCATTTCGTGGCGTCGATCAGCTGCACTTTGCCCTTCCGGTGCTCGGGCTTCCGGTTCGTGAGCACCCAGACATAGGTGGCGATACCGGTGTTGTAGAACATGTTGAGCGGCAGGGCGACGATTGCCTCCAGCCAGTCTTTCTCGATGATCCAGCGGCGGATATTGCTCTCGCCCTGTCCCGCAGAGCCGGTGAATAGCGAACTGCCGTTGTGGACCTCGGCGATGCGGCTCCCGAGCTTGGTCCCCTGCTTCATCTTGGAGAGCTTGTTGGCTAGGAAGAGCATCTGGCCGTCGCTGGAGCGCGTGACCAGGGAGTATTCGGAATCGCCCGCGTGGTCGATCACGAATCGGTGATCGCGCATCTCCTTCTTGCCGCCCATACGCTGCAGGTCCGTCTTCCAGTTCTTCCCGTAAGGCGGATTGGAGAGCATGAAGTCAAACTCGCGCGTCGGGAAGGCGTCGTTGGAGAGGGTAGAGTGCTCCGGGCCGCCCACAATGTTGTCGGCGGCCTCCCCCTCGCCTTTGAGCAGGAGGTCGGCCTTGCAGATGGCGTAGGTCTCGCCGTTGATCTCTTGTCCAAATAGGTGGGTGGATACTTGTTTGCCTCGCTCCTCCGCGAGCTGCTGCAGCACGTCCTCGGCCACGGTCAGCATTCCGCCGGTTCCGCAGGCTCCGTCGTAGAGCAGATAAGTGCCGTCGTCGATATCGTCGGCCACGGGCAAGAAGATCAGTTTGGCCATAAGCTCAACGGCGTCGCGCGGCGTGAAATGCTCACCCGCCTCCTCGTTGTTCTCTTCATTGAATCGCCGGATCAGCTCCTCAAAGATCGTGCCGATGCCGTGGTTGTCGAGCCCGGGGTGCCGAACCGTGCCGTCGGTGGTCATGACCGGCTCCGGACCCAGGTTGATGTCGGGCGAGGTGAGTTTTTCGATTAGCGAACCGAGCGCGTCGGCTCTGGATAGCCTTGGGACCTGGTTGCGGAACTCGAAGTTTTCCAAGATGTCCTGCACGGTGGGTGAGAAGCCGTCAAGGTAGTCCTCGAAGTCGGTGCGGAGTTGCTGGCGGCTGGCCCGGGCGCGGAGATCGTGGAGGGTGAATCTCGAGGTGTTATAGAAGGCTTGGCCGGCCACACTGCGCAACGTTCTCCTCTGATCCACGATCCCCTGCTCGTCGAGCCAGGCCTTGGTGTCGAGTACGGCCTGCTTGGTGGGTTCGAGGACTGCATCGAGGCGCCGGAGCACGGTCATGGGGAGGATGACGTCGCGGTACTTGCCCCGGACGTAAACGTCGCGGAGGACGTCGTCCGCGATGCCCCAGATGTAGTTGGCGATCCAGTTGAGATTGGGCGTCGTCATGAATGGGACTTGGGTTGCTGGTCGAAGTTTGTCGTGTCTGTCCGGGGCGGGGCCACTATAAACACGAAGCGCGCTGAGCGCATCATATCGACAAGCCGCGAAACAAAGTTATTGGTGAAACCGTATCCCGAGAATGGGAACACCAGTTAGGGCCTCGCAGGCCTCCTGAAAAGCGTTCACGCTTTCTGCGCCGTCCAATTGCCACCATCGGTGCGTGCCACCGTACATTTGCTTTTCCATGGGGTAAAAGCCGAGGTCAGTCAGGAGTTCTTGGCGACCATTGGAGATGCCCTTGTATATGGCCCAGGTCTTTCGGAATGCGTTGTACTTGCCTAATCTGACACCGCCCGGCGATCGGAAATGGACTCCGCGCTTGCGTACTTCGCACTGATATCCGGCTGCGACCACTGCGGTGACGAATAACAGCACTTCGTCGGGTAGTTTGTATTTCATGGCGTGATCCCACCGAATGTTGGAATGAACGTTTGCGATTGCGAAAATCGGGATAGGGTCAGCAATCTCGATACCCGTGGCGACTGACTTGGCGGTCAATCACGAGATTGTCGTCATTTGCTTGCTTGTCGGTGGTTTCAGCAGATCGTCTTCTTCCAAGAGAATTCCGCATTCGTCGTTATAGGCGAATCCCTTTGCTTCCAGGAGCCTTGCCACACGATCCTCATACTCTGGGACTCGCTGCATAATCACATCCGGTAGCGCGGGCAAGGGTTCACCATCGCCGTTTGCGCGAAGCCTCCAGTGCCTGTCGTTCGTCATCCGATTACAGGCATAAAAGTCCAAGTATTTGCCATCTTCGTCCTCGCCAAAAATAAACTTGATATCCCATCCTCGGCAAATGATGGTTCCTTTGGGGAATCGTTCTTCCGCATTGGCTGGCAACCCTATGTCCCACTTCGCGAAGTACATGTTGAAAAATGCAATTCGTTTGTCCATTTGGTGCTGTGTCGAAAGCGTCTGCTTTCGGTCAATAGTGTCGTAACTCGGGAAAGCCCGGATATTCCGATGAGTGGTTTCCGGCGTGGTTTTCCATTCCGGGTCTGGTCAGCACGCCCCTGGGCTTGGCATGGCTCTTGATCAGGTGTTCAGGTTCTGTTTCCCCAGATTTTGCATTGCCCCGCCAACGAATGTTGAACGCGGCATAGATGGGATAGAAGCACAATTCCGAGTAAGCAGGCAGATGGTCGTGAATCCACCACGCCATGGCTTGCCACGGCGTGCCCACCTCGAAACGCGGCACAAACCAGGGAATAACGATAGATGCCGTGGCCCCCATGAAGCGATCATCTTCCAAGCAATCCCAAGTATGGCGCGCACGGTTGTCCAAAGCGCAACTGTGACCCTTCTCTGCGCAATACTTGTTCACTGCTGCAGACCGGTACGCGGAACGAATCGACACATGGCCGAAGGTCGCATGAAGCGGTTCGAGAAGTTCGTTGCACAGCTTCCTTCCCGCCGCAATCGCAAGATCGGGTTTATCAGGAATGTTCGGAATCCCGTAGTGGTTCGCGACCTCGCTGTAAAGCATGTCTCGCATGAAGAAATTCCGGGACAATCGCACTCGACCAAGTTTGGTTAGCGTATCTACGGAGGTTGGTTTTTTCATGCGGCTTTCCTTGCCAGGTGCAAACGTCGAATGCAATGACCCTGATTGGTCAGATCACGGGCGGGTGCAAGCTTAGTGCCGGCGGGAAGCAGACTCAATTCGCTCCCGGACCACAACCGCCAGCGAGCCTGCGTTCACCCCGTAAGTAATGTTCAGGTCACCGTCGGCCAGGATGCGGTGCTTCGACGCGTCCACACGACCGATGAAGGCCGACAGGTCGAAAATGATCCGGAGCGCCGACACGTCCGACGCCCCAACGGACCACGGACTTCCCGTGATCGGATGGGGCATCATCCACCGCGCGTACATGGACACCACGAAGCAGGACTCGTCCGGCGGCCGGTTCCCGGGCACGACGTTGGCCGCGGCGATGGTCCCGATGCCGCAATAGCCATTGGCATGGCCGATCTCGCCGATTTCCCGGCAATATCGCCAGATTTGCCGATACCGTTGGCCGTTTGGCAGGGCTTATGGTGCCCGTTGAGTACGCAAGACAGGACACCGGTCGCCGATGGACACGCCCCGGGATTACCAGGACCGCTTCATGAAGCGCATGCTGCGCTGCCCGCGCATGGTGCGGGACACGCTCGCGCTGCTGCCCGCCGACTGGGCGGCGGCGGTGGACGCTGCGAGCCTGCGCGAACTGCCCGCCGAGTTCATCGGCGAGCGCGGCGACAAGCGCATTGCCGACCTGTGCTGGCTTGCCGGGGGCGGCGGGGGAGCAAAGGGGCGCGGCGGCGACCCGGTGATCCTGCTCATCGAGAACCAGTCCACCCCCGACCGGCGCATGCCGGCGCGGACGATGACGCGCACCGGGTTACTCTACGAATCGCTCGACGCCTCGGCGCAGGGGCCGAAACGGCTGTTCCCGCCGGCGCTGGTCATCGTGGTATACACCGGTGACCGGCCCTGGCGGATGCCGCACGACCTGACCGGCCTGGTGCGCGTGCCCGCCAGCCACCCTTTCTCGGGACTGGCCGGTCCCCGCTACGCGCGGCTTGATTTGCGAGACGTGGCGGCGCAGTATCCCGGGCAAGGCAACCGCATGGCGGCGCTGGCGCGTCTGGTGTTCGCGGAGACGCCCATTGAGGCCGTGCGCCTGCTCAAGGAAGTGGGCGGGTGGCTGGACTTCGGTGACGAGGACGAGGAGCGCCTGTACCGTTGCTACGTAAACTGGTTCTACACGATCACGCCGAAACTGCGCCCCCACGACTGGGACCCGGAGCGTGAACGCGAAGTGGAGGAAATCATGAGGGAAGTATCGGCACTTGAGAAGAACACCGAGCGCTGGCTGGAAGGTCACCGCCGGGATGCATTCGCCGAAGGGCAGCGGGAAGGGCTCGCGCACGAGCGCACCCTGCTCGTGCAGCAGGCGGTGCGGCGCTTTGGCGCCGACACCGGGCGGCGTCTCAAAGCTCGATTGCGGGCCGTCGAAGACCCCGCGCATCTTGAGCGGGTGGGCGCTCTGATCGTGGACTGCGAGACCGGCGAGCAGTTGCTCGGCGGTCTCGACGGTGTCGGCATTAACTCAAGCTGACGCGGCCGAGCTTTCCCGGCGCCGACCGATCCGTTCGCATGGCCCGCCACTACCGGGCAAGACACCGGACAAGTTACCGGACAAGATAACCTTATGGAAAATAAGGAAAAATCTCTTTTTTCCCCAAGGGATACCTAACAAGTCGCCGAACAAGATACCGGGCAAGTCGCGCAACACGTACTTTGCCCAGGTTTTCTCATAAATCGATTCCGGTGGACATTGGTGCCGCGCCGCTGCGACAAACCGCCGCTGGGCCTCTGTCGTTGGCAGTCTCTTGCCATTCGCCAGTCGTTCAAGCTCGCCTCCGTATCGTTCCAGAATTCCGATTTATTCTTCCGTGAAAATTTGCCGTGAGCATCTGATCTTGAAGGCGTTCACTTGAGCGCTTCCCAGCGACCGGCCTTGGTCGGTCCGACATGGCGGATGACCCCAGCCTCTCTCAGCCTGGTCAAGTGGTACTTGACTCCATTCGGCGTAAGGCCAACCCGTTCGGCGAGTATTCGCCGAGTCAGTTCCGGTTCAGCCTTGAGCAAGGCCAGGATGCGTTCTCGGGTAGTTTCTCGGGTAGTTTCTTGGGTAGTTTCTTGGGTGGTTTTCTTATCAGCAGAACTTCCCGAGGTGATGTCGGAAGCCTGATACGCGGCGGAGAATGGAAACGTTATCCATAAACCGTCACCGGTCGCCTGCAGTTCCCATCTTGGCACAGGGTTGCCGGCCTTCTGGAAGATTTCCACGATACGCTGAATGCCCCGCCTCTGAGAGCTTGATTGGTACTGCCGCTCCGATAGTAGATGACGCCCTTGTAACTGATCGGATTCGGATATCGGTCAACAACGATTTCCAGATACTCCCCGCCGCCTATGGATCTCAGGTTCACGTCAACCAATATGCCGAGCAACGATAGCGTCTTGTTGGGGATGTCCTCGAGCAATCCCCGCGCGCCTTTGACGCCGACCACGTTGCCCCGGTCATCCTTGCCGATTTCCAGCACACCGCCCTGCGCGTTGGCGAAGCCACATACCCACTTCAGGTATTCGTCGCGCCAGGAACGTTTCCATTCGACAGTCTGCGATTCCGGCACCATCTACATCACCATCCCGATGCCGTGGACACCGCACGCCGCTGGGACTCGAACCTTTCGATTGCAAACTTATCGAGGATACCCATTGCTCCTTCTTCCCTTTGGCGTGAGCGCGAGAATATACGCATTCAAGAAAATATGGCAGCGGGCATCGCGAGGCAGAAAATCAGGGCAACAGTGGTTTGCCCGCGCCGTTGGCACGGCCAATGATTCGGCAAGCTGGTGGGCGCTTCTGACTCATGCGAGGCGGTTACGTAGATTACGCTGCTGCTCAATGAGTCGATTTCCCGCCGACGCTGGTCGTCGTGATGTACACGGGACATCGGCCGTGGTGCCCCCCGGATGACCTGAGCGCCCTGATGCGGGTCCCTGCCGGTCACCCCCGGGACGCGTTCGCCGACGGTCGGCGGGCAGGGCATGCTGACGGTCAGCGCGAGGCGCTCGCGCAGAAGCGCTCCCTGCTCGTGCGGCAGGCGGCGCGGCGCTTCGGCGCCGCCGGCATGAACTCAAGTTGACGCGGCTGAGCTTTCCCCGCGCCAAGCTGCAAGCCGCGCTGAACTGACCGTTCACGTACCGATAAAACGCTTGATCAGGCAAGCGTTACGCGCGAAGGCGAGGACTCCAGGCGCCTGATCTTCTTCTCGATGGCCTGCACCGATTCTCCGGTTTCGATCGCCGTCGAACTGGCAACGCTGCGGATACGCTGCCGCTCACGCCGATGTCGCCCGGCCCCGGCTCTCCACGTTCGAATTTCGGCGATTTCCCGCCAAAGTCACCGGATTTGCCCATATTGCGGCTGCTCGCGAAAGCCTATGGTGCTCACTGGACAAACATCACGGAGCGCCAGTCGCAAATGGACACGCCGCGGGACAATCAGGACCGCCTCATGAAGCTCATCCTGAGCCGCCCGCGCGTGGTGCGGGACCTGCTTGCGCTGCTGCCCGCGGAATGGACAGCGGAGGTGGACGCCGCCAGCCTGCGCGAGCTGCCCACCGAGTTCATCGGCGCGGGCGGCGAAAAGCGCATCGCCGACCTGTGTTGGCTTGCCGAAGGCAGGGGTAGTGACTCAGCGATCATTCTGATCGAGAACCAGTCTACGCCCGACAGGCGCATGCCGGTGCGGGCGACGACACGGGTCGGCTTGCTCTACGAATCGCTCGGCCCTTCGGCTCGGCGATCGGACGGAAAGTTTCCGCCGGTACTGATCGTGGTGGTGTACACGGGCGATCGACCGTGGCTGACGCCGGACGACCTGAGCGGCATGGTGCATGTGCCGGCCAGTCACCCCCTGTCGGTTCCTGTCGGCCCCCGCTACGCTCGGCTTGATTTGCGGGACCCCGCGGCGCAGTATCCTGAGCAAGGCAACCGCATGGCGGCGCTGGCGCGGCTTGCGTTCGCGGAGTCGTACGTCGACGCTATCGGCCTTCTCGGCGAAGTGCGCGGATGGCTGGACTTTGGGGACGAGGACGAGGCTCGCCTGTTCCAGTGCTACCTGGACTGGTTCCACGCGACCGCGCCGGAGTTCCGTCCTCGGGATTGGAGCCCAGAGCGCGAGAGAAAACTGGAGGAACTGATGGCCGAACAATCGATATTGCAGAGGAACAACGAGCGCTGGCTGGAAGGTTACCGTCGGGACGCATTCGCCGACGGCAGGCGGAAAGGGCATTCCGACGGTCAGCGAGAGGCGCTCGTGCGGCTGGCGGCGCGGCGCTTCGGGGCCGACATTGGGCGGCGGCTCGAAGCCCGGTTGAGGGCCGTCAAGGATCCCAGCCGGCTTGACCGTGTGGGCGACCAGATCGTGGATTGCGAGACCGGCGAGCAGCTGCTCGGCAGTGTCGACGGTGCCGGCATGAACTCAAGCTGACGCGGCTGCGCTTTCCCGGCGCTGACCGAGTCAGCCTGCGTCCACATGGCCAATGAAGGCCGACAGATCGGAAATGATCCGGTGCGCCGACACGTCCGACGCCCCAACGGACCGCGGGCTTCCCGTAACCGGATGGGGCATCATCCACCGCGCGCACATGGACACCACGAAGTAGGACTCGTCCGGCGGCCGGTTCCCGGGCACGACGTTGGCCGCGGCGATGGTCCCGATGCCGCTCACGCCGATGTCGCCCGGCCCCGGCTTCCCACGTTCGGATTTCGGCGATTTCCCGCCATAGTCACCGGATTTTTCGCTATTGCGGCTGCTCGCGAATGCCTATGGTGCCCGGTGGGTACGCAAGACAGGGCACCGCTCGCCAATGACACGCCGCGGGACAACCAGGACCGCTTCATGAAGCTCATGCTGAGCCGCCCGCGCATGGTTCGGGACCTGCTCGCGCTGCTGCCCGCCGAATGGACGGCGGCGGTGGACGCCGCGAGCCTGCGCGAGCTGCCCACCGAGTTCATCGGCGAGCGCGGCGACAAGCGCATCGCCGACTTGTGCTGGCTTGATTAACGGGACCCTGCGGCGCAGTATCCGGAGCAAGGCAACCGAATGGCGGCGCTGGCGCGGCTGGTGTTCGCGGAGTCGTACGTCGACGCTATCGGCCTTCTCGGCGAAGTGCGCGGATGGCTGGACTTCGGGGACGAGGACGAGACGCGCCTGTTCCAGTGCTACCTGGACTGGTTCCACGCGACCGCGCCGGAGTTCCGTCCTCGGGATTGGAACCCGGAGCGCGAGAGAAAATTGGAGGAACTGATGGCCGAACAATCGATACTGCAGAGGAACAACGAGCGCTGGTTGGAAGGTTACCGCCAGGGCGCGTTCGCCGAAGGGCAAACCGACGGCCGGCGGGAAGGGCTGGCGCACGAGCGCTCCCTCCTCGTGCAGCAAGCGGCGCGGCGCTTCGGCGCGGACACCGGGCGGCGGCTCGAAGCCCGGTTGAGTGCTGTCAAGGACCCCGGGCATCTTGAGCGGGTGGGCGTTCTGATCGTAGATTGCGAAACCGGCGAGCAGTTGCTCGGCGGTCTCGACAGTTCCGGTACTAACTCTAGCTGACGCGGCTGAGAATTTCTCAAGGAACTGGAGTTGGCCGAAGGCCGCTCGACGCACGTTTCGAAGTCTCAGGCTGGTCGGGCGCATCGGGGCCGTCGAAGACCACGCGGCCATCTTTCCAGAAAACGGCGTATTGTCCCAGGCGCCGCTTGCGCTCCAAAGCTTCAGCTACGGATTGCCTCAGGGATTCGAGCCCTTGTCTTGTAAACTCATCGAGTTCAGCCATCGCGCTTCATTCTCTCCAGGGTTTGAAGAATTTCCGGTTCGGCTACTTCCCGGCGCTTGCCATATTGCGTGAATACAGGCACTGGGTCCTTATCGGCGTTGAAATAGCAAACCGCACGGTCGGCCAGAAAAACATAGTCGCCGAGAAAGTTTTCCAAGCTGCGGGCAAAGCGTCTATCGATATCCGCTCGAGGAATGTCGTGTCCGCCATGCAGGACACGCTCGGCCACTCGGCTCCTCGCCATTTCGACACTTGGTAGCGCCAAGTATATCAACTCCACTCGCCAGCCTTCCGATCTCAGGCGCTTTATCAGTTGCCGATATGCGAGCCCCGATAGTGTAGTCTCGAAGCCAAAATCCCGTCTGGCCCGTATGTTTCGCGATACTTCTCGAAGAAAAACACGACCCGCCGAGAATGTCCTGCCTTCGGGTGCCAAGGGCGCAATTCCGGCAGCGATGAGATCGGCATTCACGAACACATTGCATCCCGCGACTTGAGGCAGGTAATTCAATGCAAAGGTGGTTTTACCCGCGCCGTTTGGGCCGGCGATGATCCAGCAGACCGGCTGAGGTGGTGGATTCATATCAGACGCGCCCGACCGGTAAGAGGCTGTTGCATCATGCCCTGTTTTATGGCGCGGCTCTTGTCGCACTCACCCCCGACCGGTTTCGCGGATCCGGTTGCGGATCCGGTCGAAATAGTCCGCATCGGCCGGGGCCGCGCGCGGTGAGGCGGCGCCCTTCAGAAGCATGTCGCGCAGTCGCTGACGCTCCTGATCTCTTCGTATCGATTCGCGTAGGTACTTGCTTGAAGTGCCATTGCCGCGCGTGCTGACTTGGCCGTTCACGTACCGACGAAACGCTTAATCAGGCAAGCGTTACGCGTGGAGGCGAGGACTCCAGGCGCCTGATTTTCTTCTCAATCTCCTGCACCGATTCTCCGGTCTCGATCGCCGTCGAACTGGCAATGCTGCGGATACGCTGCCGCCTTGCGGCTTCGGTATCGCGCAAGTGGGGATTAGTCTCGGCCAATGTCTTGCGTTTCATGACTCCATTATAGTCGATCTGGCGTCGGCCAAACTCGCCTCGGCATCGCTCCAGAATTTCGATTTCCTGGTCGGTGCAAAACTCCCGAAACCGGACGCCGCTACGCGCGGCTTGAATTGCGGGACCCGGCGACGCAGTATCCCAAGCGTGGGAACCGTATGGCGGCGCTGGCAATGAGGGAAGTATCGGCTCTGGAGAGGAACACCGACCGCTGGCTGGAACACCACCGCCGGGACGCATTCGCCGACGGTCGGCGGGAAGTACTCGTGCGATTTGCGGCGCGGCGCTTCGGCCCCGAAACCGCGCAGCGTCTCCGCGTCAGGCTGGAAAACGTTGACGATCCGGGTCTTTTCGACCGAGTGGGCGACCTGATAGTGGACTGCGAAACCGGCGAGCAGTTGCTCGGCGGTCTCGACGGGAACCGAGCGTGACATGGTGGGACCAGCCGCGAGCGAATTGCTTCTCCAATTCCACAGACAGTGTCTGCGGAATCTGCGCGGCTGACGGCAAACCGCTCAGCAAGTCGCCTGTGACATAGAACGAAGACCTGGAGTCACAGACGGTTTGCCTCAACTGCGGTCAGTCAAAATCGTCTCGTGGAACATGGCGCAAAAGCGTGCGTCATGGCGATATCTTGCAGACATGGATGTAGATCTCGCATTGCTTCAGGAAACGTGCAGGCCGCAATTGGTCGGCTACGTAGGCAGGCGACGTATCCAGTCAAGAGCGCCATTGAGATGGAACTGGGCCTCGGATATGTCGCCGAGAGCGGACCGGTATGTGGTCCGTATGTTTTCGGCTTGGGAGTTGTCGCTAGCCAAGTTTACGACATGGATATCCTCTCTCGGCAGATCCTTCAGGGCTTCCGAGAACAACGTTCGAGCGGCAATGTCCGTGGCCGGGAAGGAATAGCCGAGGAAGGTGACCTCGTGGGCGGATTGGAGAACGGTAAACGCATGTGACCAAACAAGGCGAAGGATAGGCTGTTCGACGAGACTGGATTTGGACAGCACAGGCGGAACCATTACCGGTTGTGGCTCAAGGTGGTTGCCTACATCCGGAAGATCGGCGCCATCCGTGCCCGACCAATGGTCATGGTGCGTAATAGCGTTGAGAGGCACCGGGCTGGTGTGGCCCAGCTTCGGTCGCCAGTTGACCGAGCCGTGAAGTTTGAGCAGCAACAAGCCGGAACCCGAAATTCCTTCGTCCCAGAGTGCTACCGTACTCACGGACGAGGGACAGTGGAATCCATATCCCCCGAATGGACCCCAGTGGAGTGTCCCGACAAGAGCTTGGTCGAGGAAATCATCGTAATTGAATGTAATGCAGTGACTCCGTCCTTGTGCGCAGTATCCTGCAAACTTGTTCAATTCGTTCCGGTGGATCTCTCCCTTCCCCGCCTCGCGAATGCGGTCGAGAAACGACCTTTTGAGTTCGGATAGAAGCAACGCGTACTCATTTACCGCGTTATCCGCGAATTCGGCATGGTCGTAAGGCATCAGGGATTCCAATCGTGTCATCAGCCGCTCGATGTCGATGTGACCATTGACGTGACGGTTTCGCTCCCACTCAAGCAGGCGGCTCGCATGTGGCAGACCACGCACGCGGTCCGCGAGAGTGTCGTTGCCAAAGTCATCAATAAGCAACGGCGCGTTCGGGACAAGGGCGCGAGTGAATCCGGCGCCGGTGACAAATACACGGTTGCGCGAGTCGGAAGCCGGCGCGTCCACCGGCGCCGGAGACGATGTGGACATCAGGCCGCGGAATCGGAACGGTGTGCGATCTGCTGTCTTTCCCAGTTCCAGGCGTCTTCGTGCGTCGTCGGAGGTCCGATCTGCTCGATATGCCCGGTCGGCCAGCGGCGGCGATGCTCCCGCTCACGGCGGCTGAGGTCGATAGTGAATCCGTAATGCACTATCTCTCCGTCAACCTTGAAGCAGTAACGATACGTTCTTCGCGTAGCCATCTTTTGAATCCTGAAATCTGCACCGAGTATGGCCGGGACGCATGGTTAGGGTCAATCGCTCCGCAATTAGTGGGCTTGGCCACCACGCGTTCGGGAAGATCACCGTAGCTCAGTCCAATCGGCTCAAACAACCTGACTTTCTTGGTAAATCGACCGGATTTGCCGCTATTGCGGCTGCTCGCGAAGGCCTATGGTGCCCGGTGGGTACGCAAGACAGGGCACCGCTCGCCGATGGACACGCCGCGGGACAACCAGGACCGCTTCATGAAGCTCATGCTGCGCTGCCCGCGCATGGTTCGGGACCTGCTCGCGCTGCTGCCCGCCGAATGGACGGGGCAGTGGACGCCGCGAGCCTGCGCGAGCTGCCCACCGAGTTCATCGGCGAGCGCGGCGACAAGCGCATCGCCGACCTGTGCTGGCTTGATTTGCGGGACCCTGCGGCGCAGTATCCCAAGGGTGGTAACCGCATGGCGGCAATGGTAATGAGGGAAGCATCGGCACTTGAGAAGAACATCGAGCGCTGGCTGGAACGTCACCGCCGGGACGCATACGCCGAGGGCCGACGGAAAGGGCTTGCCGACGGACTGCGCGAGGGGCTCGTGCGGCTGGCGTCGCGGCGCTTCGGGGCCGACACCGGGCGGCGTCTCGAAGCTCGATTGCGGGCCATCGAGGATCCCGGGCGTCTTGAACGGGTGGGCGTTCTGATCGTGGAATGCGAGACCGGCGAGCAGTTGCTCGGCGGTGTCGACAGTGTCAGCGTGAAATCGAGCTGACGCGACAGCGCTTTCCCGGCGCTGACCGATTCAGCCTGCGTCCACCTCAATAAGCAGGCGGCAGTGGTCGCTGGACCCCCATTCATCAACCCCATTCAGCGCGCTGACCCTTACATTGTCGTGGAATCCGCGCGATGCAAACGCGTAGTCGAGTTGCCGATTGGCATCCGCCGGCGATTGTCGGGTCGTGCGGTACGTTGGAACATTTTTTGTGTCGTCGGGCACGTCCGGCTGCGGTGAGCTTGCCGGTCGGCCGTTCGGCAGCTGAGGCCCGATAAACTCGAGCCCCAACGCGTCCATTCGCGCCCAGACGGTGCGCTCCCGGTCCACGAGCGACAGTGAGCCTGCGTTCACCCCGTAAATCATGTTCAGGTCGCCGGCGGCAACGATGCGGTGCTTCGACGGGTCCACATGACCGATGAAGGCCGACAGGTCGGAAATGATCCGGTGCGCCGACACGTCCGACGCCCCAACGGACCATGGGCTTTCCGTTATCGGGTGCGGCATCATCCACCGCGCGTACATGGACACCACGATAAAGGACTCGTCAGGCGGCCGGTTCTCGGGCACGACGTTGGCCGCGGCGATGGTCCCGATACCGCTTACGCCGATGTCTCCCGGCCCCAGTTCGCTGATCGGAGGCACGGCCCGGAACGGTTCCACTCGCACTCGGCCGGACAGCGGCACGACCCGGCACCAGCGGTCGTACAGATCGCGATTCCAGAAGCCGTCATCCTCGTGCGGAATCAGATGCACCAGTTCGCCGGGTGGGCCTCCGGCTTCCTGCAGAAGCGCGACATCGGCTTCCCCGCATCGACCCATATCTGCGAGTTCCCGCCACGGCTCCATTCGCTTGGCAATGTTCCAGCTAACGACCCTGATCATTTCTCCATCCTGCCCAACTCTGTCCGCGTGAAACGAAGATATCGCAGTTGGAAATTGTACGAGTTGTCTGAATGGGTGTTTTGAAATGCTTGGCCAATTGGTCGCTTACGCTTATCGTCGTGGCGCCCCCCGGACGACCTGAGCGGCCTGGTGCGGATGCCGACCGACCACCTGTTGCCGTGGCTGACCGGACGTCGTTACGCTCGGCTTGATTTGCGGGACCCGGCGACGCAGTATCCCAAGCGTGGTAACCGTATGGCGGCGCTGGCTCGATTGACGTTCGCGGAGTCGGCTTTCGGCGTCAACCTCCTGCTCGACGCTCTGCGCGAATGGCTGGAATTCGAGGACGAGGACGAAGTGCGCCTGTACCAGTGCTACCTGGACTGGATCTACGCGATCGAGCCGAGGCTCCGTCCCAGCGGCTGGGACCCGGACCGCGACAGGAATATGGAGGAGATGATGGAGGAAATATCTGTGTTCCAGCGGAACACCAACCGCGTGCTGGAAGGTCACCGCCGAGACGCATTCGCCGACGGTCGGCGGGAAGGGCTCGCGCACGAGCGCGCCTTGCTCGTGCGGCAGGCGGCGCGGCGCTTCGGCGCCGACACCGGGCGAAGGCTCGAAGCTCGATTGCGGGCCGTTGAGGATCCCGGGCGTCTTGAGCAGGTGGGCGTTCTGATCGTAGATTGCGAAACCGGCGAGCAGTTGCTCGGCGGTATTGACCGTTCCGGTACGAACTCAAGCTGACGCGGCTGCGCTTTCCCGGCGCTGACCGAACCATTCGCGCCCAGACCGCGACGGGACAATGGAGGAGCTAACGGCGGAACAATCGATTCAAGTTTCGACGCTGCTCATTCCTCGGGGTCTGGCTCACTCCGGGGCTCGGACCTACCCGGTGCATCGGGAGCATCGGGACCCTCGAATACCACGCGACCGTTTCTCCAGAACACGGCGTATTGCCCCAACAGGCGCTTGCGCTCCAGCGCCTCGGCCACCGCGCGCCGCAGCGACTTGAGTCCTTCCATCGCGAAATCGTCGTCGTCAGTCATGGCGCCGCATTTCCTCAAGGGTTCGCAGCCTCGCCGGTTCCGTTACCTGCCGGCGCGTGCCGTGCTGACTTGGCCGTTCACGTACCGATGAAACGCTTGATCAGGCAAGCAAGTTTTATAGTTGCTATATTTCATCGTATCGGTTTGGAGAAATTTCATGCCTGAGTGGTTCAACACTCCCCTGATCATTATCGCGACCATGGCCGTTGGCACTGGTCTCATTAAATTCGGCCAATGGATGGATAGCGTTAACTCCGATCGGAGCGAATTCAAGGAGTTCATGCAGGAAATTCGCAACGATATCAAGGAGATCCGTGCGAGCATTACTGAAGTATTCGCACGGCTTCCCGCCAGTCCGATTACCGGGGAAGGCCCGTTGAACATCACGGACCTCCAATCGCTGCCGAGGAGCCCGCGCCGTGTCCGGAGCGGGGCAACCGCGTGGCGGCGCGGGCCCGCACTCAAGCTGTCGCGGCAGAATCGCAGCGAGATCAACTGACCCCGCGCGGCACGACTCCTACCTGAAATTCGCCGTAACCGTCAGAATCCGGTCGCCGATGTAGTAGGTCACGTGCTTGGGAGGGCTGTCGGCGTGTAGATTGGACCACTCCGGGTCCGGGCCGCCGGTGCCCGCCGCATCGGGGGCGCGGCGCGGGTTGCCCGCGAGCGCGCCGACGCTGATCAGGTCGCCCGGTTGCAGCGACTGGCCGCGGCGCTCGAGAAAGTCCGCAGTCATCAGTGCCGTGACCAACAGGTGGAGTTCGTCCGTCTGCTGGTCCTTGAACGTCTGTTCCGTGCCGGTGTGGTCGGTACCCACGACGCGCATGGTACGGAGATTCTCCACGATGTTCGGGTCGTCCGCCGTATTCAGGCAGTCTCCGACGACACCGTAGCGGCCGCCCGCGCTGGTCGCCTGCATGAAATGCGCACTGAGGCCGACGCCCGGCTCGACCTGCTCCCGGTTGTTCAGGAAAACGGGCAGTTCGATGAAGGCGCACACGGCCTCGATGTGTTGCGCCGCTTCCTCGATGGTCGTCGCCTCGTGGATGCGCTCGCTGCCGACCCGCAACAGAAAGTCGGGCTCCAGGTTCAGCGCCTGACCCTGCACCGGCACCTCGCCGTTGTCCTCGAACAACGCGCCCTCGCCGTGCAGGACGCCGAACAACGGGCCGCTCAGGCCAAACCTCGGCTGCACGCTCGGCAGATGGATGCCGATCTTGTAGGCGGCCACCGGGTGACCGCGGCGCTCAAGTTCCTCGTCGTACTGCCGGCCGTACTCCTCGGCGGTTTCAAGATCCATCGCGTTCAGCAGTTCGATATAGCAGAGTGTTTCCTCCACCACCCCGCTGCTTTCCCAGGCATCGGCGGCATCCCGGGCCCAGTTGTCCATGTCGCAGTCGGCGAGGGCGATGCTGCTCCAGAGCAGGCATATCGGCACGAGAATTGTTCGGTTCATTGTCTTGGTCCGTCTGATTGGAGGTCGTAGGTGGTAGATTTATCCTACTGCACAGATCCTGCTGCATATAATCAACGTCAAACCGATCATCACGACAAATCAAATGGAAACGCGGTCGTGGCGTTGCCGGTGACGACGATGAGTGCGGTGTGCGGGCCGGGGAGGAGCAAGACATGAAGGCACCGAGATTTCTGATTCCACTGGTAACCGCGCTTGTCTCTACCGGCCTTCTGGCGCACCACGGCGCGGTCACCAACAGCGCCCTCTACAACACGGACGAAATTCTGGAACTGGAGGGAGAACTGATCGAGGTTCTCTGGCAGAACCCGCACACGCGGGGCCGATTGAGCGTGGTGAACGACGCGGGCGAAGCGACCGTGTGGGAAGTGGAACTGGGACCGGGCCCCAATTCCATGGCCCGGCGCGGGCTCGCAGCCGAAGACTTTCTCGGACAGGTGAGAATCGCCGGCCACGTTGCCAGAAGGGGAACGAACGGGCTGGGTGCGCTGCATGTGCTGCTGCCTGACGGCAGGGAGATCGTGCAGGGCAATCGCGGTCTGCGCTGGGGGAGCGTCGAGGTCGTCAGTCGTCCTGCGGCGCTCGACCCGGAGAAGGTCGCCGCGGCACGGGAGGCGGCGGACGGTGTTTTTCGCATGTGGAGCGGACGCCGGGGCACGAACATCGAGCCGCAACTACGAGCGCTGGATCTGCAGTTCACTGACCGCGGCAGGGAGTTGCAGGCGGCTTACGATCCCCTGGAAGACAACATCGAGGTGGTCGAGTGCCGGCAGGGCATGCCCGATGCGATGTTCGACCCGGTACCGATGGATATCGTGAACGAGGGCGACAGAATCATCATTCACATCGAGCAGTACAACACGCGGCGGATCGTGTACATGAATCCGGAGGTCGCTCCGGCAGAGCCCGTTCCCTCGGACACCGGCCACTCGACGGGCCGCTGGGAGGGCGACACGCTGGTGGTCACCACAACCCACATCGGATGGCCGTACTACACCGAAATCGGCATGCCGCAATCCGACCAGGCAACCTATATGGAGCGCTTCTCCGTATCGGATGGCGGCAACCGGCTCGACTATTCGATCGTGATCGACGATCCCGTCGTCCTGAACGAGCCGTTCACGCTTGAATCATTTCGGGAATGGACGCCCGGCGTCGAGATTCCGCCTTACAACTGCGTCATCAGTTGGGAGGACTTTGAGGGCTGAGCGGTACCGCGGAGCAATGGTTGCCCGCACGCACCCCGAGCTTGCCACTGCGCGTAACGGACCGGTTCAAAGGCTTCCAAAGAATGGATGCCTGACCAGATCCCCCACCCGAATCCCCAGCCGCGCCGCCAGCCCGCCGTTGAGCTCGAGCACCGCCAGCGCCGGCTGCATCGAACTGATGGAGTCGAGCGAACCCGGGACCGTGTTCTCCGCGATATGCGTAACAACGCCGGCGCTGTCCATGAACACCATGTCCAGCGGGATCAGCGTATTCTTCATCCACATGGAGATCATCCGCTCGCTGGGGTGGATGAACAGCATGCCCACGTCATCGGGCATCTCGCGCACGAACATCAGTCCCCGGGCCTGGGCGTTGCGCTCGGAGGCGATGAAGATCCCGAAGTGCTCGCAGGTGTCGGCGGAGGTGTCGATGATGAGCGAGGACTGGGGGAAGTCCTGCACCAGCGGCCGGCCCTGGGCGGAGACGGCGTCGAGCGTCTGCGCCTGAATCGACGCGGCCAGCAGCCACACGCCGCCAATCGCCAACAGCCGCCGAAAATTGATCCTCATGAAACAGGCCCTCCAGGAACCGACCGACACGGTGCAATCACTCGGGTTCCGAATCGTAGCCCATTCCGTGCGAGCCGACATGCCGTTCGAAGTTTAGCAAGTGCGATCGGGTCCATTCCAAGTTTCGCAGCGCACCATCGCCTAAAGGGAATTGTCCCTGTGCGTTCGAACATGTTGAGCCTTCCACGCCAGCATCGGCATTGCATCTATGCGTGCCTGTACTTCGGGTGCGACGTTCAGCAGACTTGCATCGATCTGTCCAATATCCAGCAGGCGATCCAGGAATTCCTGTTCATTCGGGGTTAGCTCGAACAGATAGGCAAGCCTCTCCCGGCAAAGAGCAACCGTTTCCTCGATCCAGTTTTCGATATCGTCCGCGTCGGCGAAATGGCCGCGCCGCAGGCAGATGGTCAGATTTTGGCGGATCTCCTGTCGATCGCCTCTGATGTCGGCGATCGACTTGGTGCGCCAATCGCGCCGGCCAGAAGAGCCGATTGCGAGGACGGCAGCCTTGATTTGGTCCCAGTCGAGGCCCTTGATCGACAGTATGCGGCGAGCGTCGAACAAGTCTCGCCCGGCATCACGGTCCAGCAGAGCGACGAGCTTTCCGGCAACGATTTCTTCAAGGTCGAGGACAAGAATGTCGGTTGCTCGTGTTCCCCCTATCGATATTGAATCCATCCGAGCTGCGCCAAACAAGGGTTGGCGAGCCATGTAGTTCAGGTCCAGTTCCAAAGTGGCGTTTCCGCCAAGTGCTGACCCGTAGCGCGCCAGCCACTTGCCGCCAGCGTGTTCGTTGGGCTGACGCCTTACACCGTATCCTTGGGAAGCCAGCAGACGGTTCAGGGCGGCTTCCAAGGCTTGCCGTTCACGTAGCATCATCTCCCGGTCCAGCGCACCTATGTAGTTCAAGTCGATATCGACCGAGAGGCGGTCGAGTCCGAGGTGAAATGCGTTGAGTGCAGTGCCGCCCTTCAGAACAAGACGATCCGACAGGAATGAATCTCCTGCAATTTCCTGGAGAAGATCGAGGAGGCGCAGTACTTTTTCGAGCGTATCGAGCTGATTCCCGGTCTCGTCGGCCAGGTGCTGTAATGTTTGAATGGACGGTGCCGGCATTCAGAGGCCTTCAAAGCGGCGCTCAACCACGTGGATCGGAAGAATGACGTTCCACCCCTTTGCCATCTTCCCCTCGCCGGATTTGGTACCCAGTGCATATCGTGCAGTATTCGGTGCCAGCTCGCGGAGCGATTGGAGCGCCGCGTGCGGCACACCCAGCCTGCGTTGTTCCCGCTCCAACCAAAAGCCAATCGCTCCGGCGGCCGTCGCATTGACAAGCGAGCCAGCGTGTCGAACCAGCGCGGATGAGTTGACCCGAGCGATCAGATCGAGGGAATTGAAAAGCTCCTCCGCACCTCCGGCAAGTTCGTAGCGGTCAAAGGAATCCGCGATTGTCCGTTCGATACTCGTCAAACGAACTTCAAGCCCCAAGCGGTCGATGGCGGTGACGCTGTTCGAGCTTTCGAATCCGCGCGGCGGCGTGATGAACTTGCAAAGAAAGTCTTGCGTCGCGAATTCTCCAGGTTCGCCGGATGAAATGACCTGGACTACCTGTCCCTCCGTGTAGGCGCAGCCATGCAACTCAAGCGCCGAGTGATAGGCGATCACTCCACCATGCCTCAAGCGCGAGGCAGCAAGGAAGCGGTCGACGGTCCATTTCCCGGCATCCGCATGCTTTGGCACGGAAGCGAAGACACCACGGGCGATGCGGCGGATGTTGCCGGCTCGAAGATGCTGAGCGAGCATCTCCGTGACGACCTTGTCATCGGAACGGCGGCCGACAGCAGTGGCGTATTCGGTGCGGCGGAATACGGGATGGTCGCTGAAAAAAGGAGCGGAAATGAGTTTGGGCATCGTATTTGAAAAGGGCGTACTTCTATAGATTCGTCTATAACCATATATTAAATATGGCTTCATACGTAAATAAAGAAGTATAAGGGTGATCCGGGATAATTCTGACGTCCCTGTAATTTGCCGAGCAGGTTGCTACAGACTCAACCTGCAGGGTGCAATCACTCGGGTTCCGAATCGTAGCCCATTCCGTGCGAGCCGACATGCCGTTCCACGTCCAGGCCGTGGTAGCGGACGGCGGCGAACAGGGCATTCATCGACAGGGGGAATTGCAGTTCACGCCCGGGCGAGTAGAGGTCGGAATTGAAAAACAGCCGGGTATCGGGCACATAGGCGCCCACCATCGCGTCGGAATGGGGATTCGGTATGTCGTAGACGCCGATGGTACGGCCGATGCCGTCGAGTGCGGCGTGGTCGCTTACCGCAACGGCGCTCATGCCGCGGAAGCCTGCCAGCACCAGGGCGTCTTCGTAGAACGATACGGCGTCCTGGTGGGCGACCAGCGTTGCGCCGGCCTCGACAAAGCTTCGGAAGCCGCCGGAATGGTCGAGGTGATGGTGAGTCATGATGATGTACCGCACCGGTTGGCCCGGCCAGCGTTCCTCCAGAAGCCGGAGCACGGTGTCCGAGCGTTCCGGATACCAGGGTGCGTCGACAACGGCGATTCCGTAAGGACCGACGATGGCCAGCCCGTGGTGGCTGCCGCCGATGACCTGGTAGATGTCGGGGCCGACTTCCAGGAAATCGACATTGTCGAACTGCGGCGTGTCCGCCGGCCCGCCGAGTCCGGCGCGGGCAAGCAGCAGGTGCGACATGCCCCAACCCCAGTCCCGGTGCGCGGAATTGCCCGACTCGATGTCGCCGGGTACCGCGAGCGCGCTGTCCGCGTCGGCGGGGTTCACCTCGATGGCCGACCGGATCTCCCGGCGCAGCAGCCCGCCGTTGAGAAACTGTTCGACCTGGAACGGGAACGGCACGCCGGATACCTCCCGCCAGTCGGAGAAGACCACGCGGTTGGGCCCCTGGCCGTTGATAGGGTCCTGTTCCATGGTGGTGACTTCGCTCGGGAGGCCTGTGGCGGGGTCGACGACCAGGGTCCACTCCGTTCCGTGGGCCGATAGTGCGATCCGGTGCCCTGTGCTGCCTCCGCTGGAGAACTCCACGGGCGGCAGCGAGGCCTCCGAGTGCGCGGCCAGGATGAGCGGATTGGTGAGCCAAAGGTCCTTGAAGTTGGCGCCGATTCGAGCCGCTGACAGCGGCGTCGGACCTTCGAGCGCGGCACGGAAGTTGTCCTGCCCCTCCTTGATTCCGATCGATTCGCCGTACGTCATGGTATAGGCGAAACCGGTCTGGAGCGGGTAGACGGTATCGAGTTGCCATTCTTCCCGCGCCTGCCAGGCGCCGGGGTTCCAGGTCACCGTGACTTCGTAGTCCGCCGTGTGCCGGGGCGCGCCCCCAGGGGTGAGGCTTTGCCGCGGCACATAGCGCTGACCCGAGGCCGTGATCCGCACGGTCTCCACCGATTCCACCAGGCTCGTGTCGAGAGGCGCCTGCGCGACGGCCGCGTGCCCGAACAACAGCGCAAGCGAAACAAGGACCGTGCGCAGCGCGTTCGCTTTACAGGGGACATCCTTAATCAACGGCAATTCTCCTGTGTCTCAAAGCCTTTCCATACACGGCTAGTGTACATTCAATAATATGCGGACATGTTCCAAGAGGAATGCAGCGAGCCCCGCAAACTGAATTGATCGAACCCATGTCAGAACGCAAGACAACGCAGAACGAAGCCGACGTAGACGCATTCCTCAATGCCGTCGAAAATCCGCGGCGCAGGGCGGATGCCAGGCAGCTTCTGGACTTGATGCGGGCGGTGACCGGGGAGCCGCCGAAGATGTGGGGGGCCAGCATTGTCGGGTTCGGCAAGTACCATTATCGATACGCCAGCGGTCGGGAAGGGGACTCGCTGATGGTCGGATTCTCGCCCCGCAAGCAGAACCTGGCCATCTACATCATGCCGGGGTTCTCGGACTTCGGTGAGCTGCTTGTCCGGCTGGGCAAGTTCCGGACCGGCAAATCCTGTCTGTACGTCAACAAGCTCGACGATGTGGATCTCGACTTACTCAAGGAACTCGTGCGCGAGTCCGTCGAGGAAATGAAGCGCCGTTACGGATAAGCTGCTCCGGGGATTGCTGTTCGAGGCATTCGTCGCACCTGGCGGTGCATCATCCGGTCGCGAACCTGAAGCCGCGAAAGCCCTGAGCCGAGGCGCGGGTTCCGGATTTGGACTGCAAGTCCCTGAAAGGTAAGATTTCCCGCCTTGAGCAATCGTCACGCGCATGTCACTGCAGGATAAATTCGCCAGTCTGGAAGGGCACCTGTCCGGCCTCGTGGTCGGGCAGAAGCAACTCCTCAACCGCATGCTGGTCGCGCTGCTGTGCGACGGGCACCTGTTGGTCGAGGGCGCCCCGGGCCTTGCGAAGACGCGCGCCATCAAGGTGCTGAGCCACAGCGTGGAAGGCGACTTCCACCGCTTGCAGTTCACGCCCGACCTGTTGCCCGCGGACCTGACCGGTACGGAGATCTACCGCCCGCAGGACGGCTCGTTCGTGTTCCGGGAAGGCCCACTGTTCCACAACCTGATCCTGGCCGACGAGGTCAACCGTGCCCCGGCCAAGGTCCAGGCCGCGCTGCTGGAGGCGATGGGCGAGCGGCAGATCACGGTCGGTTCGGTGACTTACCGGCTGCCCGAGCTGTACATGGTCATGGCCACACAGAACCCCATCGAGCAGGAAGGCACCTACCCCCTGCCGGAGGCGCAACTGGACCGCTTCCTCATGCAGGTGCTGGTGGACTACCCCAATGCGGCGGGGGAGCATGCGATCCTGGAGATCAACCGCCGCGAAGCGAGCAAGGCGACCGATGACGCGGAACTGTTCGAGCCCACCACGGTGCTGACCCAGGCAGAGGTCATCGCCGCGCGCCATGAGGTGCTGAAGGTGCATCTCGCCCAGCCCCTGGAGGAATACATCGTCCAGGTCGTACTCGGGACCCGGCGCTCCGAGCGCTACGGGGAAGACCTGCGCGACCTCCTGCAGTACGGCGCCAGCCCGCGGGCGACCATCGCCCTGGACCGCTGTTCGAGGGCCCGTGCGTGGCTGGCGGGCCGCGATTACGTCACGCCGGAGGACGTGCAGTCCATGGCCCACGACGTCCTGCGGCACCGGATCCTGTTGAGTTTCGAGGCCGAGGCCGCGGGACGCGCGGCGGACGAGGTCGTGGACGAGTTGCTGGCGCGGATCGGGGTGCCCTGATGACCACGGCCGGTGCAGCACGATCCACGTCCTCGCCCGCCCGCATCGAACTGGCCGAACTCATTCGCCTGAGGCCGGCAGGCGAGTCCCTGAAGATCGGGGCGCTGCGGGTGCGGGCCATCGATGCCGGAGGCCACCTGTCACGGCTCAAGGGCCGCGGCGTGGAGTTCGACGAGTCGCGCCCGTACCAGCCCGGCGACGATCTGCGGACCATGGACTGGAAGGTGACGGCGCGCACCGGCAAGCCCCATACCAAGGTGTTCCGGGAAGAGCGGGACCGCCCGGTCATCCTCTGGCTCGACCTGCGCCGGCCCATGCTGTTTGCCACCCGTGGGGTCTTCAAGGCCGTGCGCGCCGCCCAGACCGCGGCACTGGTGGCATGGAGCGCCGTGGCCAACGGCGATCGCCTGGGCGGGCTGATCTTTTCCGACCGCGAGCACGTGGAACTCCGGCCGCGCCTGGGGCGCCGGGCCGCCTTGCGCGTGTTGCGGGTGATCAGCGACACGGCGTTCTGGGAATCTTCGCATGCCGCTGCCGCCGCCGCGGACCAGCCGCATACCCTCGAGCGCCTGACTCGCGTCGCCCGCCCGGGGAGCCAGATTTTCCTGCTCAGCGATTTCCGCGCGCTGGACCATTCATTCGAACGCCACCTGCGCCAGGTGGCGCGCCACAGCGACGTTTCGCTGGTGCACTTCTACGATCCGGTGGAGCGCAGTCTGCCGCCCCCGGGGCGCTACCGCGTGCTCGCCGGCAACCGTTCGGTCGCCATCGACACCGGCGCCGCCGCGGAACGCCGCGCCTACCGGGACCGGTTCCTGGAAAGGCATGCGCGGCTTGCGAAACTGGCGCGCTTTCCAGGTGTCCAACTCCTGGAATGCGGTACCGACATGGACCCGCAGAAGGTCTTGAGCGCACGTTTCGCAGGCAGATGAATCCGGCATTGGACCCGACACAGCTCCCGTTGCGGGATATCCACCTTCCCGAGGCCATCGGCTGGTGGCCTCCCGCCTTCGGTTGGTGGATACTCGTGGGGGCAGTGCTCCTGGGCGCGGTGGTCTGGGCGCTCCGTTATCGCGCCGGCTGGCGCCACCGGGCCGCCTCGGTAGAATTGCAGGCGGCGCTGGCGACATTGCAGCGCGGCGGGGATCCTGTGCTCTGCGCACAACGCTTCTCCACGACGCTGAGGCGCTTCGCCATGACGACGAGCGATCAGCCCGACCGGGTGGCCGGCCTGACCGGGGAACCGTGGCTCGCCTGGCTGGACAGCCGCTGGGAGCGCGAGGCGTTCTCGCAGGGCGCCGGGCGAGGCCTGTTGTCGGCCCCCTGGGTCGGCGCCGGTCGACTGGACCGCGAGCATTGCCTTGAGCTGGGCCGTCTTTGCCAGGCCTGGATCAAGGCCCAGAAGAAGGGGGTTTAGAACATGTGGCAACTGGCCTGGTGGTGGATGTTGCTGGCACTGCCGCTGCCGTGGCTGGTGCGCCGCTGGTCGACGCCCGATCCTGTCGATCGCGACGCCGCGCTCAGGGTTCCGGACCTCGAGGAGTTCGCCGGCCTCAGCGGTGCGGGCGGAACGGAAAGCGGATCCACGGGCCGGTTGCTCCTGCTGTGGGGCATCTGGGCGCTGGTGATACTGGCGGCGGCGCGGCCCCAGTACGTGGGCGAGGCGACGGCCTTACCCGCAACCGGCCGGGATCTCCTCCTTGCCGTGGACCTCTCCGGCAGCATGGAGGAGCAGGACTTCCAGCTCAACGGCGAGTGGGTCGACCGGCTGACGGCCACCAAGGCCGTAGCCCGCGACTTCATCGACCGCCGGGTGGGCGATCGCATCGGCCTGATCCTGTTCGGTCGCGAAACCTATCTCCAGGCGCCCCTCACCTTCGACCGCCAGACCGTGCAGACGCTGCTGGACGAGGCAGTGATCGGGCTGGCAGGCAAGGAGACGGCCATCGGCGACGCCATCGGGCTCGGCATCAAGACCCTCACCGACGCCGGCATCGACGAGAACCGCCGGGTGTTCATCATGCTGACCGACGGCGCCAACACCGCCGGGGCCGTGGACCCGCTCAAGGCAGCGGACCTGGCCCGGGAGCGGAGCATGGTGATCTACGCCATCGGCATCGGCGCCGACGCACTGATGGTCCGCTCGCTGTTCGGCGTGCGGCAGATCAATCCCTCCGCGGACCTGGACGAGGAAACGCTCACCACCATCGCGGCGGGTACGGGGGGCCGCTATTTCCGTGCGCGGAATACAGAGGAATTCGAGCAGATCTACGCGCTGCTAGACGAACTGGAGCCGGCGGCCAGCGACGAGACAGGATTCCGGCCCGTGAACGAACACTTCTATTGGCCGTTGGGCGCGGCGCTTGCGATGAGCCTGGTATGGGCGGCGGCGGCGCTGCGCAGGAGCGCCCGCGAGGTCGTCCTGGAGGCGGCCGATGGCTGAGTTTCATTTCGTCCGCCCGTTCTGGCTGCTGCTGTTGCCGGTGTGCTTCTGGCTGATCTGGCGGCTGGCGCGCGGCAGCGCGAACGCGGGCCGATGGCGGACCTGGGTGGATGAAGCCTTGCAACCGCTCGTCCTGACGGCCGCGGACAGCGCCATGCGGGGCAGGCGCTGGCTGCTGTCGGGTGCGGCAGCGGCGTGTACGCTGGCCGTCCTCGCGCTGGCCGGACCCACGTGGGAGCGGATGCCGGTGCCGGCGCTGCGGTCATCGGAGGCGCTGGTGGTCGTCCTCGACCTGTCCCGGTCCATGGATGCCGGCGACGTGGAACCGAGCCGGCTGGAGCGGGCCAAGCTGAAGCTGCTGTCGCTGCTGCAGCGGCGCGACAGCGGCCAGACCGGCCTGGTGGTCTTTTCCGCGCACGCCTTCACGGTGACGCCGCTGACGACCGACACGAGGACCATCGCCGCGCTGGTGTCGAGCCTTTCCAGCGACATCATGCCCAGCCGCGGAAGCTATCCCGAGGCGGGTATCGGCCGCGCGGCCCAATTGCTTCGCCAGGCTGCGGCCAGCCGCGGGGAGATCCTGCTGGTCAGCGACTCGGGCGTCTCCCCGGCCGCCGTTGAACTGGCCCGCGAGTTGCGCAGCGAAGGCATGATCCTGCACGTGATGGCCGTGGGAACCGTCCAGGGCGGGCCCATTCCCCAGGCCGGCGGCGGGTTTCTCAGCGACGGCCGCGGCCAGGTGGTGGTCAACCGCGTCAATCACGGCGCGTTGCAGCGCCTGGCCGAGGCGGGCGGCGGGCGGTTCGCCGTGCTGACGCCCGACGACCGGGACCTGGACCGGCTGTTCACCGGTTCGTCCGCATCCGCCGGCGTGCTGACCGACGACGGCGAGGAATTGCGCACGGAGATCTGGCGGGATCAGGGCGTCTGGCTGGTGCTCCTTCTGCTGCCCTTGCTGGCGTTGTCTTTCCGGCGCGGCTGGGTGGTGGTGTGTGTCGCGATGTTGACCCTGCCCGGTCAGCGCGTGGAGGCGCAGACCTGGGCCGACCTCTGGCAACGTCGGGATCAGCAGGGGCAGGCGGCCTTCGAGTCGGAAGATCACGCGCGGGCCAGCGAACTGTTCGAGGATCCCGCGTGGCGTGCCGCGGCGCAGTACCGCGACGGCCAGTTCGAGTCCAGCGCCGAGACGCTGGCACCGGCGCAAAGCGCGGACGGGCACTACAACCGCGGCAACGCGCTGGCGCGGGCCGGTGCCTTCGCCGAGGCGATCCAGGCCTACGATCAGGCGCTGGAAATCGAACCGCAACACGAGGACGCGCTGTTCAATCGCGACCTGCTCATGCAGCAGCCGCCGCAGCAGTCCCAGGGCGACAGCGGCGACGGCGAGTCGGGCGACGAAAGCGAGCAGCAGCAATCGGCGCAGAACCAGGGAGCGGAACAACCGGACGATTCGCCCGGAGAAGAGTCCGAATCCCGGAGCGAGCAGGGCGCCGATGAGGGTGAGGAGCAGGCGCGGCAACAGCCCGCGCCGGCGGAGGCGGGAGAGGAGCCACCGGAAGGCAATCCGGTACCGACCCCGGGCGATCTGGAAGAGTGGGCCTCGGAGCAGGCGGCGGAGCAATGGCTGCGGCGGATTCCGGAAGATCCCGGCGGGCTGCTGCGGCGCAAGTTCCTGTACCAGTACCAGCGCCTGGGCATCGACCAGGACGGCAACTACGTCTGGCCCGGCGACGAGGAACAGCCCTGGTGACAGAGAGATCGGACGGAATTAATGGCCGGTCGACCAACCGCATTTGGCGGGGTGGCATTTGGCGGGGTGGCATTCGGCGGGGTGGCATTCGGCGGGGTGGTATTCGGCAAGGGGATGTTCGGCGAGGCGGTCTTCCGCCCCTTGCCGGGAGGCTCTTTCCGCGGACTGTCGGACGCTGCCTGGCGTTGTTGCTGCTGGCGGCCGCGGGCGTCGCGGGCGCGCAGGACGTGACCCTGCGCGCCGCCGTGGACCGGTCCACGGTCCGCGAGAACGAGTCCTTTACCTATGTGCTGTCCGTGGAGGGACAGGTGCGCGACGAACCGGATGTCTCGTTGCTCGCAACCGACTTCGAGGTCCTGCAGCGGAGCCGGAACACCAGCATTCAGATGCTGGGCGGGCGCACCTCCCAGATCACCGAGTGGCGCTATCAATTGATGCCGACCGGTCCCGGCACGTTCACGCTGCCGCCCGTGGAAATGGTCGGTGCGCTGTCCAACCCGGTGGAGTTGCAGGTGCTGCCGGCGCTGGCGAGCGACGCTCCGGGCGATATTTTCCTGGAGGTGGAGATTTCGCCGGCCACCGCCTTCGTACAGTCCCAGGTGATCTACACGCAGCGGCTGTACCGTGCCGTCAGTACGGGGCGCTCCAGCCTCACCCCGCCCGACGTGACCGGCGGCGAATCCATCGTCGTGCCGCTCGGCGAGGATCGGGAGTACCAGACCGTGCGCGACGACCGCACGTTCATCGTGCTGGAGCGCCGCTACGCCGTCTTTCCCCAGGTCGCCGGCGAATTGACCATCCAGCCCATGGTGTTCGAGGCGGTGGTCATCACCGCATCGGGGTTTTCCAGCCTGCAGCGGTTCCGGTCCGAGCCGGTCAGCCTGTCGGTGCTGCCGGCGGTGGCGCCCCCGCCGGAACTGGCCGGGGCGGCCTGGTTGCCGGCCGGCGGGGTGACCATCGAACAGCGCTGGAGCGGCGATCCCGAAGAGTTCACGGCCGGCATACCCCAGACCCGAACCCTGAGGGTCGAGGTGGAGGGCGTGCTGGAGACGCAGATTCCCGACCTGTCGCTGTTCGAGACCGATACCCTGCAGCAATACGCGGATCAGCCGGAACTGGCCCGCGACAGCAGCGCCGACGGCACGCGCGCGGTGCGTACCGAGCGATTCGCCGTGATCGCCCAGGCGCCCGGGGCGTTGATCATCCCCGCGGTCGAGTTGCCGTGGTTCAACGTGGACAGCCGGGAATGGGAAGTGGCGCGCATCGAACCCAGGCAGGTCACTGTCCTGCCGAGCCGCGAACCGGGCGCGGAACCGGCACCGCCGCCGGTGACGGAGGACGCCCCGCCTGCAGAGTCCGGGGCATCAGGGCTGCGTATGTGGCAAGGCATCAGCGCCGGGCTGCTGGCGGCGTGGATGCTGACGCTGCTGGGCTGGCGGCAGAGTGGGCGCACCAGGCGCGCCGCCGCGCTCAGGCAACCTGTGGCCGAAGCCCCCAGGGTATCGGAGCGCCGCCTGTTGCGGCAGTTGCGGGCCGCCTGCAACATCAACGATGCCGGGTCGGCGCGGCGGTTGCTGCTCGCATGGGGGGCAGCGCGGTTCGGAGAGGAACCGAAGAGCCTCGGCGCGCTGGCCACAATGCTCCCGGCGGATCTGGCGTCGGCTATAGGTGATCTCGAGCGAAGCCTCTACGGACCGGGATCGCCCGCCTGGAACGGCGCTGCGCTCAAGGCCGCCCTGGCCCAGGCCGACGCAGTGAACCGTTCCGGCACGGCAAAAGCGGGCGAGCGCGAACTGCTGCCGCTATACCGTTGATCGCGCGCGCATGCCGGGACCCCGTGGCCACATGGGACGAAACGCTCGACTCGCCCATTGGCCGCACGCGCATGCCGGGACCATCCGCTGACAGCGCCGCCCATCCGTTCGCCGGCGAGGCAGGTACGCCGCCGCTACCAGTGGCCCGTATTGCCCATGGAAGCCCAGGGCTCGAGCGGAGCCAGGGCACCGCCCTTCTGCAGCAGTTCGATGGAGATGTTGTCGGGGGAGCGGATGAAGGCCATGCGCCCGTCCCGGGGCGGACGGTTGATGGTGACGCCGGCTTGCATCAGCCGCTCGCAGGTGGCGTAGATGTCATCGACTTCGTAGGCGACATGGCCGAAGTTGCGGCCTTCACCGTAGGCTTCGGGATCCCAGTTGTAAGTGAGTTCCAGCGGGCACTCTTCCTGCCCTTCCGGAGCCACGAAAATGAGCGTGAACCGGCCGGCTTCGAAATCCGATCTCCGGGTCTGTTTCAACCCCAGCTTGTTGCAGTAGAAGTCCAGTGACTCGTCAAGATCGCTTACTCTGACCATCGTATGCAGATATCGCACCAGCTATCCTCCATCGTGCTTCGAAAACGCTACGCAAACGCGGCGGCCCGCAGTATGCGCCCCGACTCGTATCGAGGTGCGTACCGGGGGCTGCCGGGCGCCATAGTCTATACCACCCTCCCATGAGCAACGCCGCGCGCATCATCTTCGTCCCCGGGATGAAGCCCAAGCCGCCGCAGCGGATTCACCGCCAGGTGCTGGGCCGGTGCATGCGGGCGGGGCTCGAGCGCGTCGACCCGGATGCGGCGGCGCCGTTGCGGGACGGCGCCAGGTGCCTGAGCACGGCGGCGTGGACGCACGCCTTTTATCGAAAGCACCGCAATATCGAACTGGACAAGCGCAGCATCGAGCGCATCCTCGAGGAACCGGATCCCAGTCAACGCGACATTGAGGACATCGAGGCCTTCGCCAGGCGCAAGAGACGCGCCCTGCTCCGGCTGGGGCACGCGGCGCCCCTGTTCACGAGCCTGTTCGCACGGCGCTCGATGCGCCTGACCGTGACCGAGACCCACCGCTATCTCATGAACTGGGGCGGGATCGCCACGGTGGTGCGCGACATCGTGCGCAAGGCGCTGGTGGATGCCTGGTCGGCGGGCGAGCAGGTGCTGCTGATCGGCCATAGCCTGGGCTCGGTCATCGCCTACGATACGCTCTGGGAACTCTCCCACGGTGAGCGTCGCGGCAACGGCCGCGTCAGCCTGTTCATGACCCTGGGCAGCCCCCTGGCAAGCCCCATGATCCTCCGGGGTGTGCAGGGCGCACGGTTATCGGGCCGGACGCGCTACCCGGATATCGTGGACCGGTGGCAGAATTTCTCGGCCCGCGGCGAAATTACGGCGCTGCACCCGAGGCTGGGGCCACGCTACGGCGAGATGGTGGAGCTGGGCTCGCTGGAGGCGTTGCAGGACTGCATCGGCTTCTACAATCACTACCGCGATCGCGGCCGGCTGGATGTGCATACGTCGTACGGCTATCTCATCACCCGGCCGGTGGCCGAATCCATCGCCGGCTGGCTGCGAAAGGCCAACGGCGCCGGCTGAGCGACAACGTCTGGCCGGGCAGCGTGAACGGCAACGCTCGGCCGGGGAGCGGCAACGTTCGGCCGGGCAGGATTAACGGCAACGCTCGGCAGGGCAGGGCGAACGCCCGTGCTACGGCGTGATCCGCACTTCGATGCGGCGGTTTCGCGCCCGTCCCTGGGCCGTCTCGTTGTTGGCGACAGGGCGCGTTTCCCCGAAGCCCAGCGAGCTGATCCGGTCGCCGGAGACTTCCAGCCGGCCGCTCAACCAGGCGCCCACCGCTTCGGCTCGGTCCCGCGACAGGGACATGTTGGAAATGGCGCCGCCATAGGAGTCGGTGTGACCCTCGACCACGACGCTGGACTGGGGAAATACGCCCACTGCCTCGCCGACCGCCTCCAGCAGCGGCGCGTGCGCCGGGTCGATCTGGGATGAACCGCTGGCAAAGGTCAGGCCCGTGAGGGTGATGACGACGCTGTCGCCTTCCCGCGATACCTGCGCCTGGTCGACGCTGAACAGGTTCTCGATCCGTTCGAACCGCTCGCGAACCCGCTCCTCGGCTTCAAGCTGCTGCACCAGTTCCACACGTTCCCGAAACACCCCGCCGAGCTGTTCGTCCAGCTCCCGGATCTCGTCCTCCAGCCCGGCGATGCGGATGCGGTTCTCGTCGATGTCGATCTGCAGTTGCTGCTCCCGCCGGCGAAGCGCTTCGATCCCGGCCACGAGATCCTCGATCATCGGTTCCGGTCCGGCGTCCAGCCGCGCTTCCTGCCCCGCGGCTGCGGCGACCTCCGCGAGACCTTCCTCGTACTCGAGAATGAGGTCCTCGACGGTCCTGTCCCGGTCCACCAGCTCGCGAACGCGTCCGGTCATGGAAATGGCGCGCCGAATCTCGTAGTCGGCCCGTGCGGCCAGTTGGCGGGCGGGTTCGACGTCGTAGCGGTCTTCGTCCAGCGCCGCCTCGGCCTGGGCGAGCAACGCCTCGGCCCGGGCGTGGGTGCGCGGCGCAAACTGGGGCACGCGATCAAGCGCCGCCTGGGCCAACAGCGCACGGGTCTGGCTCAGGTGCTGGGCCTTGATGGCGGTGAGCTCCGCATCGCGGTACAGGGTTTCCACGGCCGAAGGCTGGTCGCCCAAAGATGCCGACGGGGAGTTTTCCAGGCGCCGGCTGACCGCCCTGAAGTCGGCCTCGGCGTCGTTCCAGAGTTCCTCCGCGAACAGGTCCGCCCGCGCATCCATGGCATTCTCGCGAAGCTCGAGCAGGGTCGCGAAAGTGGCCGCGGCGGTCGTCGCGGTCGCTGCGGCCTGGGTGAACGCCGCTTCCGCGTCCGCCAGCCTGTTCTGGATTCGGCTGATGCTGCGCCCCCGGGCCAGGTCGTTTTCCGCCGCGGTGTAATCGCTCATTCCCGACTCGTAGGCGGTCGGCGCCAGCACGGATGCGTTGGCTGCGTCGGCCGCGGCCAGCGCCGCGTCCGCGGTCTGAAACAGCGGGCCGCGCAGATCCTGCGCGGACGTGTGGCACGGTAGCGCGACAGCCAACCACAGTATCGCAGCGACCGGCTGCCACCGTGCCCGCCACGGTCTCACAGGACCGGGGAGCAGGCGCCGGGGCTTCGCAACGCCGCCCGCCACGCCCGCCGACCCCGGTGCGGTCAGGGACCCGCCCCTGTCGTGCATCTCGGAAACCATGCGATTATCATACGTCAACGAACCGCCGGCCTGCAGGCCGGAATCCAGAGAACCGAGTGAGCGAATTTCGCGGCATACCCGTGGTCGAGAGCGGCCGGAAGTACCGGACGCCGGTCGGCTTCATGGCGGTGAAGAACGGCGTCAAGCCAGGCGGCCAGGATGCCCGTGGGGCGGTTTTGCCCAAGCCGCCATGGCTGAAGGCCAGGATTCCTTCGGGGGCGAAGTACGCCCGGGTCAAACGCACCGTGCGCGAGCATCGGCTGGCGACGGTGTGCGAGGAGTCCATGTGCCCCAACATCGGCGAGTGCTGGTCGGCCGGCACCGCGACGCTGATGCTGATGGGTTCGGTGTGCACCCGCGCCTGCCGATTCTGCGCCGTGGACACCGGCAACCCGCAGGGCTGGCTGGACCCGGACGAACCGGATCACGCAGCCGCTTCGGTAGGGCTGATGGGCCTGAAGTACGTGGTCATCACCTCGGTGGACCGGGACGACCTCGACGATGGCGGCGCCGGACACTATGCCGCCTGCGTCGCGGCCATCAAGAAGCGCTGCCCGGAGACCGCGGTGGAAGCGCTGACGCCGGACTTCGCGGGGAACCGCGCAAGCGTCGAAACCGTGGTGGACTCCGGCGTGGACGTATTCGCGCAGAATATCGAAACCGTGCGCCGCCTGACCCATCCGGTGCGCGATCCCAGGGCGGGCTACGATCAGACCCTGGGCGTGTTGGCCCATGCGAAGGCATATCGGCCCGAGGTCCTGACCAAGTCCAGCGTGATGCTGGGGCTCGGCGAAACCGATGCGGAAATCCGGGAAACCCTGGATGACTTGCGCGCCCAGGGCGTCGATATCGTGACCTTCGGGCAATACCTCCGCCCCACCATGAATCACCTCCCGGTGGAGCGATACGTACCGCCCGAGGACTTCGCCATGTATCGCCGCTGGGGCCTTGAGCGGGGGTTCCTGGAGGTCGTGGCGGGGCCGCTGGTGCGCTCGAGCTATCGGGCGGAGCGGGTCTTCCAGAAGGACAACGTCGGTCTGTGACCATCATGCTCGAATACGCTCTCGACTACGGATTGTTTCTTGCCAAGCTCGGCACGGTGGCCGTCGCGATCATCTTCGTCGGCGGATTCATCGTCGCGGAGATGCGCCGCGGCGCCGAACAGCGCGGGCTGACCATCGAGCACCTGAACAGGCGTTTCGAGGAGCTGGGCGATACGCTCAGCCGGGCGGTGATGGGCAAGGCTCAGTTCAAGCAGACGGCCAAACAGCGCAAGTCCGAGCGCAAGGAACTCGACAAGAAGGGTTCCCAGCGCCGGCGCATCTTCGTCATCGACTTCAAGGGCGACATCCGCGCCACGGCGACGGCGTCGCTTCGCGAGGAGGTCTCGGCGATTCTGGCGGTGGCCTCGAAGGACGACCGGGTGCTGGTACGCCTGGAGAATGCCGGCGGCGCCGTGCACGAGCACGGGCTGGCCGCATCGCAGTTGCTGCGCATCCGGCAGAAGGACCTGCCGCTGATCATCGCCGTGGACAAGGTGGCTGCGAGCGGGGGCTACCTGATGGCCTGCGTCGCGAGTCACATCATCGCCGCGCCGTTCGCGATCATCGGATCCATCGGCGTGATCGCCCAGTTGCCCAATTTCAATCGCTGGCTGGAGGAGAAGGGCGTCGATTTCGAGCAGGTGACCGCCGGGCGTTTCAAGCGCACCCTGACGTTGTTCGGCAAGAATACGGACGAAGGGCGGGAAAAACTCCGGGAAGAGATCGAGGATGTTCACGACCTGTTCAAGACCCAGATCACCACCCACCGCCCGCAACTGGATGTGGAGCAGGTGGCCACCGGCGAATACTGGTACGGCAGCCGCGCCCTGAAACTGGGCCTGATCGACGAAATCCGGACCAGCGACGACTTCCTCGCGGAGGCCGTGGCAGAAGCGGACCTCTATCGGGTCTCATTCAAGCGCCGGCTGCCCCTGTCCGAGCGCATTCTCTCGGGTGCGGAGAGCCTGCTGAGGCGCTGACCGGCCCATAGGGGCGTTCTTTCCCCGGCGGCGCGGCAAACGGATGCCGTTCGCGTTTGTTATTGACAATCATTCCTGTTTGTCATACTTTCTCGCCATGTTTATCTGTATCTGTCGCCGATACCGGGAGCAGGACATTCGCCGCGCCGCCCGTGCGGGGCTGCGGTCCGCTCATGACGTGTACAGGGAACTGGGCGCAGAGCCCGATTGCGGTCGCTGCCTGGAGTTCGCGGAAGAGGTGATCCGCGACGTTCATGTGGGCAGCGCGCCGCCGGTCACCAACGCGGGCGGAGCCGCCCAGGCCGCGTAGTCTCAACCGGGTCGCCTTTTCCAGGCTGGCCCGCCTTTCCTGACCGACCCGACTTGTCTCAGACTGACTGCCTGACTGCCTGACTTCAGTCGGCCTGCCGGAATCCGGTCCGGCAGCGTTCAGGCGCCGCCGCTGCGCAGTTGCACGTAGTTCTCAATCCCCATCCGTTCGATCAGGTCGAACTGCGCTTCCAGCCAGTCGACGTGTTCCTCCTCGTTCTTGAGGATATCGTCCAGTAGCTGGCGGCTGACATAGTCGCTCTCGCGCTCGCAGAGATCGATACCTTCCCTCAGATCGGGTATCGCCGCGTTCTCCAGCTTGAGATCGCACTCGAGCATCTCGCGTACGTTTTCGCCGATCATCAGCTTGCCGATGTCCTGAAGATTGGGCAGCCCCTCCAGAAAGAGAATTCTCTCGACCAGGTTGTCGGCGTGCTGCATCTCCTCGATGGACTCCTTGTACTCGTGCTCCGCAAGCTCCTTGATGCCCCAGTCCCTGAACATCCTGGAGTGCAGGAAGTACTGGTTGATCGCGGTCAACTCGTTACGCAGCACGCGGTTCAGGATGGCGATGATCTCGTCGTTGCCTTTCATTTGAATTCCATTGATCGGTGATGGGCGCAATTCTGCCAAAGCTTTAACGCAGGGTCGAATCCGGCGGGACAATCGCCACGGACCGCCAGCGGCGGCAAGACAGGGCGCGGGACCTCCGCGACATCAACCCGGCGGTGTTTTTTCTCCCGAAGTGGTTTCGTTCTGACGTTCGGCCGGGCCGTATCCCCCGCCGCCCGGCGTCTCCACCACGAAGCGGTCGCCGGTCTGAAGCCGAATCTCGGCCGTGGCGGTCAGCTGTTCGACTTCTCCGCTCTCCCGGATCACGTAGTTTCGTCCCGGCTGCCCGTCCGCGCCGCCCTGCAATCCGAACGGCGCCAGGCGCCGGCGGTTGGAGAGGATCGATACGTTCATGGGTTCCAGAAAACGAATTTCCCGGATCACGCCGTCGCCGCCGCGATGGCGTCCCCCGCCGCCGCTGCCGGTGCGGATGCAGAAGCGCTCCAGGCGCACCGGAAAGCGCCACTCCAGGACCTCCGGATCGGTGAGCCGGGAGTTCGTCATGTGCGTATGCACGGCGCTGGCTCCGTCGAATCCGGGGCCGGCTCCTGAGCCGCCGCAGATCGTCTCGTAGTATTGGTGCCGCTCGTTGCCGAAGGTGAGATTGTTCATGGTGCCCTGGGCCGCCGCGCAGACATTCAATGCCGCCAGCAGGGCGTCGGTGATGCACTGGGACGTCTCCACGTTTCCGGCCGCCACGGCGGCGGGGTAGCGGGGATTGACCAGCGAGGCGTCGGGAAAGCGGATCGTCAGCGGCTTCATGCAGCCCTGGTTCAGGGGAATGTCATCCTCGACCAGGGTCCGGAACACGTACAGCGCGGCGGCGCGGGCAACGGATGCGGGCGCGTTGAAGTTGTCCGGACTCTCCGCCGAGGTTCCGTCGAAATCGATGCTGGCACTGCGCCGGCCGCGATCGATGGCGATGCGCACGCGGATCGTCTCGCCGCCGTCAAGCTCCACGGCCCACTCGCCATCGCGCAACGTCGTGATGGCGTCGCGGACGCATTCCTCGGCGTTGCGCTTGATGTGGCCCATGTAGGCGTGAACCACGTCCAGCCCGAAGTGCTCCACCATCGCGCCCAGTTCCGCCACGCCGCGGGTATTGGCGGCGATCTGGGCCTTGAAGTCGGCCACGTTCTGATCCGGGTTGCGGGCGGGATACTCGCCCGAGGCCAACAGCCGGCGCACCGCATCCTGGCGGAACCGGCCGGCCTCCACCAGCCGGACGTTGTCGATCAGCACGCCCTCTTCGTGGATCGACGCGCTCGCGGCGGGCATCGACCCGGGCGAGCATCCGCCGATGTCGGCGTGATGGGCCCGGCAGGCCACCGAAAAGATCAGGTCCCCGCCTTCGGCATCGAATACCGGCGTCACCACCGTCACGTCCGGCAGATGGGTACCGCCGTTGTACGGAGCGTTCAGCATGAAGGTATCGCCGGGCTTCATGGTCTCGCGCCGATGGTCGAGGATGGTTCTGACGCTGTCGCCCATGGAGCCCAGGTGCACCGGCATGTGCGGTGCGTTGGCGATGAGGTCCCCCTGCGGGTCGAATACGCCGCAGGAGAAGTCCAGGCGTTCCTTGATGTTCACCGAGTGCGCGGTGTTCTCCAGCACGACGCCCATCTGCTCGGCAATGTGCATGAAGAGGTTGTTGAAGACCTCCAGCATCACCGGGTCGGCATCCGTGCCGATGCGCTCCGACGCGGGCCGCGGCGTGTGCCGGGCCAGAATCACGTGGCCGAATTCGTTGACCTCGGCGCGCCAGTCCGGCTCGATGACCAGGGTGGAATGGTCCTCGACGACGATCGCCGGCCCGTCGATCCGGCACCCGGCGGCGAGACGCTCGCGCCGGAAGACTCGGGTCGGCACGCGGCGGTCTCCGAACCAGACGTCGCGGACGACTTCCGCAGAGGGATCTCGTTCGCCGCCGGTCCAGCGCGGTTCCGTCACGTCGGCGCCGGGCACGGCAGCTTCCGATTCCACCGACTCGACGATCAGCGCCGCACCGCCCGGCTCGAATCCGAAGCGCGACAGGTGCGTTTGGCGGAACTCCTCCGCCATTCGGGACGCGTCGCCGTGCCAGGAGACGATCAGCGGCGTGTCCGATCCGGCCACCTTGAGCATCGCCCGCCGGACTAAGCGCAGGCGCGCGGGGTCCACGCCCTGACGCGCCAGCAGCGCCGCATTGGCGGACTCCAGTTCCGCGTACACGGACGCAAGTTCCGGCAGCAGTCCGTCGCCCAGGGGCTGCTCGACGCTGCGCTGCTGCAGCGAGCGCATCTCCGCCATGCCCATGCCGTAGGCGGAGAGCACGCCCGCCAGCGGGTGCAGGAAGACCTGCTCCACGCCCAGCGCATCGGCCACCTGGCAGGCATGCTGTCCCGCCGCACCGCCGAAGCAGCACAGCGTGAAGCGGCTGACGTCGTGCCCGCGCTGGGTGGAAATCCGCTTGATGGCATTGGCCATGCGTTCCACCGCGATGCGCAGGAAGCCCGCCGCCAGCCTGTCGCAGTCCGCCGGCTGGCCGGTCTGCTGCGCAACCTCCCCTGCAAGCAGCTCGAATCGTCTTGAAACCACTTCGATATCGATGCCCTCGTTCCCTTCCGGGCCGAATACCTCGGGAAAGTGGTCCGGCTGTATGCGGCCCAGAAGCACGTTCGCATCCGTGACGGTCAGCGGGCCCTCGTTGCGGTAGCAGGCGGGCCCGGGGTACGCGCCGGCGGATTCGGGGCCCACCTGGAGCCGCTGGGAAGCAAACCTGAGGATCGAGCCGCCCCCGGCCGCCACGGTTTCGACCCGCATCACCGGCGCGCTGAACCGCACGCCGGCGATGGTCATGCTGCCCGACCGTTCGAACTCGCCGTTGTACAGCGATACGTCGGTGGAGGTGCCCCCCATGTCGAATCCGATCAGGTGCCGAAGCCCCGCCGCCGATGCGCTCTCCGCCATCCCGACCACGCCGCCCGCGGGACCGGAGAGGATGCTGTCCCTGCCCCGAAACGCATCCGCGCTCACCAGCCCGCCGTGACTCTGCATGAACAGCAGCGGCGCATCGCCCAGCCGGTCGGCAAGCCCCTCGCGCACCTGGCGCACGTAGCGATTCAGCACCGGGGAGAGGTAGGCGTCCGCCAGCGTGGTATCGCCGCGGGAGATCAGCTTCATCAGGGCGCTGGTGGCATGGGAAACGGAAATCTGCCGGAATCCAACGTCCCGGGCGATGCGCGCGGCCTGCCGCTCGTGCTCCGGGAACCGGTAGCCGTGAAGAAAGACGATGGCGACGCTTTGCACGCCCCGTTCCAGCACCTCCTCAAGCTCGGTGCGCAGCCCGGCTTCGTCCAGCGGGACGATCACCTCGCCCTGCGCCGAAACGCGCTCCCCTGCCTCGACCACGTGGCTGTAGAGCATGTCCGGCAACTCGATGTTGAGCGCGAAGATATCCGGACGGTTCTGGTAGCCGATGCGCAGGGCATCGCCGAAGCCCCGGGTGATGACCAGGGCAGTCCGCGCTCCCCGGCGCTGGAGCAGCGCGTTGGTGGCCACGGTCGTGCCCATGCGTACGGCCGCGACGCCCCCAGCGTCGCGACGGGCCGGAGATGGTGCTTCGTCCCGGCCGTCAAGAAACGCGTGTATGCCATGCACGGCGGCGTCGGCGTAGCGGCCGGGGTTTTCCGACAACAGCTTGACGGAGTCGATGTCGCCTTCCGGACTCCGGGCAACCACATCGGTAAAGGTACCGCCTCGGTCGATCCAGAACTCCCAGCCTGGCGTGGTATCCGCTGTGGTCATGGGGAACGGTCCTCAGCCAGCCCGTGGCAACGGTCCCGCGAACCGCACCGCAGCCCCGGGGACCTTTTGCCGACGATACAAGCGTGCCCTCAGGGCCGTCCGCTGCAGCTCAGGAGTCCTCCGAGTCGGGCTGCTTGTAGCTTCTCTCCAGTTCCTTCTGCACCGGCTGCGGCACGATCTCGTAGTGGTCGAAATCCATCGTGAACATGCCCTCGCCGCCGGTCAGCGACTTGAGGGTCGTCTGGTAATCGCCCAGTTCGGCGAGCGGCACCCGGGCGGAGATCTTCACCCGGTTCCCCGGCACCGAGTTGCTGCCGGCGATGCGCCCCCGGATACCCGACAGATGGCCGGTGATATCGCCCACTGATGTACTGGGCGTGGTCACTTCGATCTTGACGATGGGTTCCAGCACGATCGGACGCGCCTTGGTGATGGCGTTGACGAAGGCGCGCTTGCCGGCGGCCACGAAGGCCACCTCCTTGGAATCCACCGGATGGTGCTTGCCGTCGTAGACGATCACCTTCACGTCCTGCAGCGGGTACCCCGCGATGGCGCCCTCCTCCAGCACCTGCTTGACGCCTTTCTCCACCGCGGGAATGAACTGGCCGGGTATCGCCCCGCCGACCACCTTGTTGGAGAACTCGTAGCCGCCGCCCCTGGGCAGCGGTTCGATCTTCAGGAAGACCTCGCCGAACTGCCCCGCGCCGCCGGTCTGTTTCTTGTGGCGGTGGTGCCCCTCGGCCGGGCGCATCACCGTCTCCCGGTAGGCGATTTTCGGCGGCCGCGTGCTGATGTCGATACCGAATTCGTCCTTCATGCGCTGCATGACGACGCGCAGGTGCAACTCGCCCATACCCCGCAGCACCGTCTCGTTGGCCTGGGCGTTGAATTCGATCTGCAGGCTCGGGTCCTCGGCGGTCATCTTGTGCAAGGCGTCGGAGAGCTTCTTTTCCTGCCCCCGCTGGGTCAGTTCCAGCGCAACGCCGTACATGGGCGCCGGAATGGCCACGGGCCGCATCCGCACGTCGTCGTCGTCATGACTGGAATGCAGGATGTGGTCGAAGCCGATGTCCTCGATCTTGGAAACGGCGCAGATGTCGCCCGCCAGCGCCACCGGGACCTCCTCGAGCTGCTTGCCCTGGACGCGGTAGATGTGCGCCAGCTTCACCCCCTTGCGCTGGTCGCCGATATACACCATCCCGCCGGTCCTGACTTCGCCCTGGTGGACGCGGAACGTGGCCAGCCGGCCCACGTAGGGGTCCACGTTGATCTTGAACACGTGCCCCAGGAAGTTGCCGTTCGCGCTCGCCGGATCGACCTTGTACGGTTCCGCCGACTCACCGTCGCCGTCGAGGAATTCCGGCAGGTTGCCCTCCAGCGGGCTGGGCATGAGTTCGGAGAACACCCGCAGCAACTGGTTCAGGCCGGCGCCGGTGTGGGCCGATACGAAGCAGACCGGGATCAGGTGGCCGCGCCTGAGCGCCCGCTCGAAGGGATCGTGGAGCTGTTCCAGCGAGATTTCCTCGCCTTCCAGGTACATCATCATGAGGTCGTCGTCCAGTTCCACGACCTGGTCGACGATCTGCGTATGGGCTTCCTCGACGGAGGAGAAATCGGGCGTCGAGTCGGCGGGCTCGAAGAAGCAGTCGGCGACGGTCGTGCCGCCGTTGGCCGGGAGGTTCACGGGCAGGCAGCCCCGGCCGAAGGTCTCGACGATCGCCGCCAACACGCTCTCCAGGTCCGCATCCGGCGCGTCGATCTTGTTGACAATGATCAGCCGGCACAGATTGTTTTCGGCCGCGGACTCCATCATCCGCTGGGTGAGCAGTTCGACCCCCGCCTGGGCGCTGACCACGACCGCGGCAGTTTCGGCGGCGGGCAGCGCGCCCAGGGCTCGGCCCATGAAGTCGGGATAGCCCGGGCTGTCCAGCATGTGAACGAGGCGGCCGTCGTGTTCCAGGTGCGTGACCGCCGTGTCCAGCGAATGTCCCAGCCGTTTCTCGTGATCGGTGAAATCGCAGACCGTGGTGCCCCTGTCGATGGAGCCCGCGGAGCGGATGGCGCCCGCCTGCTTCAGCAGCGCTTCGATCAGGGTCGTCTTGCCGGACCCGGCGTGTCCGACGATGGCGATGTTTCGTATTCGTTCAGTCGTGTGCGATGCAGCCACAGGCGTCTCTTCGGTTCTTGCGGAAGAGGGAATCTATAACACAATGGTTTGCGAGTCGACGCCCCGGCTGCGCGCACCACCCGCAAGGGCGGGCTATACTTGCCCGTCACACCGATTCGGCGGCAGGCAGAGGAACAATAATCATGACCGACTGGGCAGCGCGCGCATTGAATTTCAGGAGGGGCGAACTGCCTCTGGGCGTGCTCGCAGCGATGTTCTATTTCTGCGTGCTGTGCGGCTACTTCTTCCTGCGGCCGGTGCGCGAAGCCATGGGTGTGGCCGGCGGCATGGACCAGCTCCGCTGGCTGTTCGTGATGACATCCATCGCCTCGCTGATCCTGGTGCTGCTGTTCGGCGGGGTGGTGAGCCGACTGGACCGGCGCAAGTTCATTCCCATCGGCTACCTGTTCGTCATCGTCTGCCTGGTGGGATTCGCAAGCCTGCTGGTGATCGACGCGGGCGCCGGCGGCGGCATCATCGGCACCGACGCGGAGACCGGCCTGGCACGGGGCGTGGGTTATACCTTCTACGCCTGGCTCAGCGCCATCAACCTGTTCGTCAACAGCCTGTTCTGGGCGTTCATGGTGGATATCTTCAACGTCGACCAGGGCAAGCGCATGTTCGCCTTCATCGGTATCGGCGGCACCATCGGTGCGCTGATCGGCGGCTGGGCCACCAACGTGATCAGCGGCTCGACCGATTCCATCTACCTGCCGGTGGGACTCATGCTGATCGGCGCCGGGTTCTTTGCGGGCGCGATCCTCATCATGCTGACGCTTGACCGGATGGCGGTGGGCTCGGAATACTCGCGCCTGGGCGAGCGTGGGACCGCGACCGCGGCGGCGCCCGGAGAGCGCATCGGCGGCAGTTTCTTCGACGGCGCCACGGCGGTGGTGCAATCGCCGTACCTGCTGGGAATTGCCGTTTTCATCGTGTTTCTCGCCATCTCGAATACGCTGATCTACTTCACGCAGGCCAACGTCATCATCGAGAGCACGGACACCTTCAGCCAGCGGGTGGGCGCCTTCGCGCAGTTCGACGCGCTGGCGCAGGGGGCGACCCTGATCACCCAGATCTTCATCACCACGCGGCTGATCAAGAAGCTGGGGGTGGGCTGGACCCTGGCGATCCTGCCGCTGGTGACCGTGGCCGGGTTCGCCGTGCTGGCGATCTGGCCCCTGTACGGCGTCATGGCGCTGTTCCAGGCGCTGCACAGGGCGACCCGCTACGCCATTTCAAGGCCCGCCCGCGAGACGCTGTTCAGCGTCGTTCCGCCGTCGGAGAAGTACAAGGCCAAGCCGCTCATCGACGTCTTCCTGTATCGCGGCGGCGACGTGGCCGGGGCGGGCATTCAGGGTGCGCTGAGCGCGCTGGGAACCATTACGTTGATGGCCGCCGCCACGGTGCCGTTCGCGGTCGTCTGGTGCACACTCTCCATCGCGCTGGGCCGTGCCCAGCAGCGTCTGGACCCTGCCGAACAGGATGCCGCCGGGGCGGCCGGAGCCGGACAACCCGCTCGGGCCACCTGAGGGCCGCGCTCAGCCGTATCCCAGGAGCCGCCGAAGCCCCAGGAAGGCGGGGTAGGGTTCCGTGATCACGTACGTGGAGATGGCTTCCAGGTAGAAACGATAGCGGCCTTTCGCTTCGAAGCTCTCCCGGAAGCGTGACCGTTCCAGCGGCTCCAGCATTCGGGGCACGATGCCGCCGGCGATGAAGACGCCGCCCCTGGCGCCGACGGTCAGCGCCAGGTTGCCCGCCACCGTACCCAGCACTTCGAAGAACATGCCGCGTGCCTCGCCGGCCAGCGCGTCGCCGTCCGCCGCCGCCTGGCTGACCTCGGCCGGGCTCGGGCGGGCGACGCCCCGGCCCTGCAACTCGGCCAGCGCCATGTAGATATTGACCAGGCCGGGCCCCGACAACAGGCTTTCCGCCGAGCAGTGACCGTACTGCGCCCGGATCCGGTCGGTGATCGACTGCTGTTCGGGTGTGACGCCGGAAAACGATATGTTTCCGCCCTCGCCCTCGACGACTGCCCACTCGTCGCCGCAGGGGGCCACGGTGGCCACCCCCAGGCCGGAACCCGGACCTAGCGTCGCCATCGCGGTTCCGGGCACCGGAGCGCCGCCGCCCACCTGGTGCAGATTCGCGCCGCCGCCGCCCACCTGGTGCAGATCTGCGCCGGCGAGCGCCGGCAACGCCCAGGCCACGGCCGCGAAGTCGTTCACCATGACGAGTTCCCGCAGGTCGAGTTCGTTCGCGAGCGATCCCCGGGAGAATCGCCACTCAAGGTTGGGCATTCGCACCGCGTCTCCGAGTACCGGTGCGGCAACGGCAAGCGCCGCGGATTCCGGGCGAAGGAAGCACTGGCCCAGGTAGCCTCGCAACAGCGCCTGCAGGCTGTCGAAACGGCGGTTCTGGAAGACCTCGGCTGCCTGTATCTTGCCGTCGTCGTCGAGCACCGCGCAGCGGGTCTGCGTGGCGCCAATGTCGGCTATCAGATTCACGCGGCGATTCTAACCCGCACGGGTCAGGAGCGGCGGGATTCCTGCCGCCGGCCGCTGGAGAACCAAAATGACATGCCCCGCCGCTCCGGCGGCGAAGCCCCGTGGCACGATTCCGCCCGGATCAGGCGTTCAGGTCCGGGATCCGGGAACTCTCCAGGTGCGTGATCATGTCCTTGATCATGAGCTTGCGCTTCTTCAGGCGCCGCAACATGATCTGGTCGACATAGGGATCGGTCGCTAGCCGGGAGATAACCTGGTCCAGGTCCTGGTGCTCTATTCGCAACTGCTTCAGTCGCGCCACGTTCTTGAATGCGTCAGTTTCTATTTTGTCTGCCACTACTCAACTATTCTGCACCGCGCTGAGCCAGTCCCGCCCGAGGTCTCCGACCGCCAGGAAATGAGGATTCAGCAGGCGATCCTTCGTGTTGTACCTGAGCGGCTGGCCAGCAAGGTCAATCATACCCCCACCGGCGCTCTCCAGGATAGCCTGCGCAGCCCCCGTGTCCCACTCCGAGGTGGGCCCGAGGCGGGGGTAGATGTCGGCCTGCCCGCCGGCGACCATGCAGACCTTGAGCGAACTGCCCATGGGACTGAGTTCGTACGGGCCGAGCCGCGCAAGGAAAGCCGACAGGCCGGGGCCGGGGTGGCTTCGGCTGCCCATGACCCGGAGCGGATTCGAACGGCCCCGGGACGCGCGTATCGGCACCTGCGATCCGTCGGCGCCCCGGCGCCAGGCGCCGGTGCCGCGGATGCCGGAGAATTCCAGGTTCAGCGCCGGCGCCAAAACGACCCCGAGCACGGCCCGGTGGTCTTCCACCAGCGCAATGTTGACCGTGAATTCGCCGTTCCTCTTGACGAATTCCTTCGTGCCGTCCAGAGGATCCACCAGCCAGTAGCTCTTCCACTGCCGCCGCTCCTCCCAGGCGGTGAGCGCGGACTCCTCCGACAGGACCGGAAGCGCCGGACGCAGTCTTGCGAGACCCGAGCAAATGACGCCGTCGGCCGCGCGGTCCGCCTCGGTGACCGGCGAACGGTCGGCCTTCAGTTCCACGCGGAAGCCGCGCGCATACACCGACATGATCGCATCGCCCGCCGCCCGGGCAATCGTCCGTACTTCTTCCAGGATTGCGGTGAAATTCATGCCCGCTGCGCGCCGGGTTTGAGTATCATCTTGCCGTCCATGTCGGCGCCCTCCACAACAACCCAGCACAACAACGATCCGGTGGTCGCCTGGGACGGCGTCGACACGGTCCTGCTGGACATGGACGGTACGCTGCTCGACCTGGCGTTCGACAATTACTTCTGGACGGAATTCATTCCCGCGCATTATGCACAAGTGCGCGGGTTGCGCGAAAAGGATGCACGGTCGACATTGCTGGACCGTTACCGCTCCATCGAGGGACGGCTCGCCTGGTACTGCATCGATCACTGGAGCGAAGCCCTGGACCTGGACATCCGCGCCCTGAAGCGAACCCAGCGCCACCGTGTCTGTTACCTGCCCGGCGCGACGGACTTCCTCGCGTGGCTGCGCGAACAGGACAAGCGCGTATTGCTGGTCACCAACGCGCATCCGTTCACGCTGGCGCTCAAGGTCGCCGAGACCGACCTCGACGCGCATGTCCACGACATGGTCAGTTCGCACAACTTTCTTGCGCCCAAGGAAACCGGCCTGTTCTGGCATCGGTTCCATGCCGAGGAACCATTCGATCCCAGCCGTACGTTGCTCATCGAAGACAGCGTGCCCGTACTGCAGGCAGCAACTCGGTTCGGTCTGGCGGGCACCGTCGCCATCCGGTGTCCCGACACCCGGCACCCGCCCCGGCAGATTGACGGCTTCCCGTCGGTCGACGGTGTTCACGAACTGATGGACGGCCAGAAGGCTGTGCCGCAGGAAAGCGCGAAAGCGAATGTGCAGCCGTGATTTCCTGCGGCGCGGGCTCCCGGCTCTTCGGAATCAACGCTTCCTGCGCCGCCTGCCGCTGCGAGGCTTTCGGCGGCGCGGTTTCCCTCCGTGGCTGCGCGGCGGACGACGGGGCCGCCGGGGCGGTCTGCTGACGGCGTCCAGGGCGTCCGGGTCGATCCGTTCAACCGGAATCTTCTGGCCGATCAGCGCTTCGATATCGGGAAGCGACGCGGCGTAACTCTCGCAGCCGAAACTGATGGCGTCGCCGGACGCGCCGGCCCGGGCCGTGCGCCCGATCCGGTGCACGTAGTCTTCGGGATCCTGGGGCAGGTCGAAGTTGAACACGTGGCTCACGTCGGGAACGTGAAGCCCCCGGGACGCCACGTCGGTGCCGATGAGCACCGCGAGTTTCCCGGAGAGGAAATCGCCGAACATCCTGAGGCGCTTCTTCTGTGGTACATCGCCCGAAATCGCCCGGGCGTTGACGCCGTTGTGCGCGAGATAGCGGCCCAGCCGGTCCGCCTCCCGCCGCGTGTTGACGAAGACCATCGTTCGCCTTGCATCCATCTGCTTCAGCAGCGTGAGCAGCAGCGGAATCTTCTCCTCGTTGGCGGGAAAGTAGATGCATTGGCGGACGCTGTCGACGGTGACCTTCTCCGGCTCGATGCGGATCAGCTCCGGATCGTTCATGTGCTCGTAGGCAAGCTCCAGAACGCGGTGCGACAGGGTGGCGGAGAACAGCATGTTCAGGCGCTTTTCCGGAGAGGGAAGGCGCCGGAGCACGTAGCGGATGTCCCGGATGAAGCCCAGGTCGAACATGCGGTCGGCCTCGTCCAGAACCATCACCTGGATGCGCCTGAGGGAAAATACCCGCTGCTTGAAGTAGTCGATGATCCGGCCCGGCGTCCCGACCAGGATATCGACGCCCTCGGCGAGCCGGCGGCGCTGTTTCTCGTAGTCCGTGCCGCCGAAGGCCAGGCCCAGCCTGAACGGCAGGTGCTTGCCCAGCATTTCGGCATCGGCATGGATCTGCACCGCCAGCTCCCGGGTCGGAGCGAGAATCAGTGCCCTGGGGCCGTGGTGCTGCGGGGCGATGGGCTTGCTGCCCTGCAGCCGGTTGTAGAGCGCCACCAGGTAGGCGGCCGTCTTGCCGGTTCCCGTCTGCGCCTGTCCCGCGACGTCGTTCCCGGCAAGGGCGAGCGGCAGGGTTTGTTCCTGAATCGGCGTGCAGCGCCGGAATCCCGCGTCGTCAATCCCCGCCTGAAGCATCCCGGGCAGCGACAGTGAAGAAAACGGAACCTCGGTCAGATGTTGGTCCGGGGCGGTCGGGGCATCGGACTCCGACGGAAGGACTTGCAAATTACATTCTCAAAGGTTCAGAATAGCGCTTACAGGGCGAGCGAGCTCGCCTTCCCGGATACCCACTACGTTCCCAACGACTGTCGCAAGGAAGCTTTAGGTAGCGGCATTTTGCCTGATGGGGCGGACTGCGTCACTTTATCCAGGCGTATTCGCGTTTTTTGGCAAGCTCGTGCGGGAAACGGAATCATTGGAAACAGGATGATCGGAGGATCATGCAGGTGAGTGAGAATATCTTCCATACGACGGACAGCAGCTTCGAGGAAGACGTGCTCAAGTCGGAGCGTCCCGTCCTGATCGACTTCTGGGCCGAATGGTGCGGGCCCTGCAAGATGATCGCGCCTACGCTCGATGCGATCGCGGACGAATACAAGGATCGCCTCAAGGTGGTGAAGGTCAATGTGGACGAGAATCCGCAGACGCCCATGAAATACAACGTTCGCAGCATTCCCACGTTAATTCTCATGAAGGGAAGTTCGGTGGAAGGGCAGCAGATCGGTGCTGTCGGCAGGGGCAGGCTGGCCGCGTTCATCGACCAGCATGTGGGTGCACAGTCGTAGCCAGGGGGGTTGGAAAGCAATCTGTGAGGGGATACTTGGGTAATCCAGGACGAGCCCGGTCGAAGAACAATCCGCGGCACCAGCGCAACAGCGAGGGCAAGAAACGCCAGCGCCGGCGCCGCCGCGACGAGTTCCCGGACGACGACGATTTCGACGTGATCCCGGCTGCCGAACTCGAGCAGACGAAGGCCGCCATGAAACTGGCCGATCTGAAGAATCGGCCGGCGTCGCAGCTCGTGGAGCTGGCGCACTCAATGGGCCTGGAGAGCCTGGCCCGTTCCCGCAAGCAGGACATCATCTTTTCGATCCTCAAGGCGCATGCCAAGAGCGGGGAGAACATCTACGGCGAGGGGGTTCTGGAGATCCTGCAGGACGGTTTCGGCTTTCTGCGTTCTTCCGACAGTTCCTACCTGGCGGGGCCGGACGACATCTATGTCTCGCCGAGCCAGATTCGCCGTTTGAACCTGCGCACGGGCGATACGGTGTCCGGGCTGATCCGGCCGCCGAAGGACAACGAGCGCTACTTCGCCATGCTGCGGGTGGGCGAGATCAATCACGACGCGCCCGAGAACGCCAGGAACAAGGTGCTGTTCGAGAACCTGACGCCGCTGTTCCCCACCGACCGGCTGAAGCTGGAGCAGGGCAACGGCAGCACGGAAGACCTGACGGCGAGGGTGATCGACATGGTCGCACCCATCGGCGCGGGCCAGCGCGGCCTGATCGTGTCGCCGCCCAAGGCCGGCAAGACCATGCTGCTGCAGAACATCGCGGCCTCCATCGTGGCCAACCAGCCGGAGTGCGATCTCATCGTGTTGCTCATCGACGAGCGGCCCGAGGAAGTCACGGAGATGGAGCGCACGGTGCGGGGCGAGGTGGTCTCGAGCACTTTTGACGAACCCGCCACACGGCACGTGCAGGTGGCGGAGATGGTGATCGAGAAGGCCAAGCGCCTCACGGAGCACAAGCGCGACGTGGTGATCCTGCTGGATTCGATTACCCGGCTGGCGCGCGCCTACAACACGGTGGTGCCGTCATCGGGCAAGGTGCTGACCGGCGGTGTGGACGCCAACGCGTTGCAGCGGCCGAAGCGGTTCTTCGGGGCGGCCCGAAACATCGAGGAGGGCGGCAGTCTCACGATCATCGCCACGGCGCTGGTGGACACCGGGTCGAAGATGGACGAGGTCATCTACGAGGAGTTCAAGGGCACGGGCAACATGGAAATCCACCTGGACCGGCGGATTTCCGAAAAGCGCGTGTTCCCGTCGATCCACATCAATCGCTCGGGCACCCGCAAGGAAGAGCTGCTGACTCAGCCGGACGAGTTGCAGAAGATGTGGGTGCTGCGCAAGGTCCTGCACTCCATGGACGAACTGGCGGCCGTGGAGTTTCTGCTGGACAAGCTGCAGGACACGAAGACGAACGCGCAGTTCTTTGAGGCGATGAAGCGCTGAGGAGCCTTCCTTTTCTGGCCGGCAGAGATGCCGCCAGTCGTTTGTTTTTAGTGTCGTACGTCGCGCGCCGTGACTGTGGAGGCGCCGCGAGTGCGTGTGCGGCCACCCGTTGATCGCTCAAGTTCGCCCGCCATCCATGGCGGGCTCACATCGGGGCTCGGTGCTCCTGGCCATCCCTGGCCCCGCTCCGAGCCCACGACGCGATCAACGGGTGGCCGCACACGCACTCGCGGCGCAAGATGGCCTGCTATAGGATTGAATCGCGCTTTCGGCGGATGGCTCGGTAGGCAAAGTCGTGGCGATAGTAGAACCCCGGAGAGTAGCGTGCTCATCCGGGGTTCGAGCAGCACTGCTGCCAATGCTTACCAGGCGAGGAACCAGCAATGCTTACCGAGGATTATCTAGCCGATAATGAATTTAGTCACGTAGGTTGCCTGTTGCTTGAAAAGGACGGGAACGGGGAGCCCCTAGTGGACAATCCGCAAGAGAGCCTTGCGCGGTCAGAATTGCATGCCAAGCTGGAACCGCCCTTCTGCCGCCTACGCCTCCCCAAGCTGCCCAAGGCGGCAGGGGTCTATGTCATCGTTATAGCAGAGCAGGCTGTCTATGTTGGCCGAACCGATAAAAGCTTGGCCGCTCGGTTCGGTGGCTATAAGAAAATTGGTTCTTCTGCTTGCAAGGCGAGAGGCGGTCAGATCACGAATTGCCGGATCAACCACCGCATCCTGGAAGAGCACAAGAAAGGCCATACAGCCCATCTGTGGTTTAGGAAATATATCGACTTGGAAAAGGCGATGATGGAGCATTTTCGGCCAAGCTGGAATCAGCAGTTGAAATAGCTAATTACCACCCCGCACTCCGGTGAGTCGGTGCTTGGTTAGGTATATACTTCCCAATTGAAAGATATCAATATGGACCCTTTCAATCCGGCCTGATCGCCAACCTCACGAGTTGGTGATTTTCCGGCTAAGTTCGGATTCGGCGTTACAGTCGTATCTTCTCGAACGTCAGCAAGCCCACGACAAAGGTGTCGGCCTGGACCGAATTGCGCACCGCACGCCAGTCGACAAAGGCGCGCTCGGCATCGCTGACAATGCTGAGAACCTCGAGCCGTGTGAACCGTCTCCCCATGTCGTAGTCGGCCTCATGCCGGTGCTGCTGAAGATCGACGAATGCCGCCGCGACCCTGACAATTTCGTCCTGCAGTGGTAACCCGTTCAGCCCGGGCCTTAATCTGGGCGATACGCTGTGCTCGGCGAATTGGCGCGCCACCCGCTTCATTACCCCGTGGTCGAAGGCGCGACTGATACAGTTGCGTAGCCCTTGGCGATCATTGCCCGAGACTAGACGCCTCGCGGCGGCGTCCACCAAGAGATGGAACAACGCGTAGTAGGACGCCGACACACTGCGTCGCAGGCTGGCCTGTCTCGGCCGTCTTGGCTCCTTCGTCGCCAGCAAGGTTGCCTGAGCGAGCAGGTCGCGAGGCAAGCTCACGCGGCTTCTTCAACCTCGTCCGCGCCCCGAACGAGCACGTATGCCCATAGGCCGGTCGCGTCGCGCACTACGTCCCGAGCCATCCACTTCAGGTGCAGTAACGTGTCGGCGTCGGCGTCGCTCTGCTCGACCAGGGCCCAGATCCACACTGCGGGATCGTCCGTGGCGTCGAGCCCTTCCTCGACACGCCATGCGCGCACTGGTGTGGGGAGATTGCGCAGTCCCTCGAGTTTGGCTTGAATGCTGGCGGTGTCTATAGCCATGAGGGTAGCTTACGCTCGCGTGTTCCGCTGTTCAATTGCCATGACCTCGCCATCGGCGTCCTGCCAGTGCCAGATCGTAATGGGATGTGTTGCCTGGAATGTCGGATGTGCCAGATTCGTCAACGTGGCAGAGATCCAATACGCACCACAAAACTCAGGCAAAAAAAACGACTGGGCTTTTCGGGCCTTGGGCCCTAAATTGAGACGCTTGGCGACTCATCCCAGACGCATCACGGAAGATAAGCACCTCGGCCACGGAGGTCAACACCCCCAAGAGTTGTGCTGCCAGCGAGGGGTAGGCGGAATTGCGACCGGGGCGGCTGAAGAACCTCCGCCAACCCCTTGGAAATGCACATCCTGCTGGCTCGCACAGGTGTAATGAGAGTTCAATCGAAGCAATCGATACTTGCCTAATCAGGCGAGTTATCGAACAATACGGACTTAAGACGCTAGATCAGGCGGGTTATCGGAGTCGATATGGACAACCACTGGACGGATGCGGCCACGCTGGACGAACTCGGTGCGCGGATCGCCGCCCGGCGCCTCAGCCGCCATTGGCGGCAGGTGGACCTCGCCTACGAAGCGGGTGTCTCGAATCGGACCGTACAGCGCATCGAGGCCGGCGCCTCGGTGCAGTTGGCGATGTTCCTGCGTGTCCTGCGCGCTCTCGGCTTGCTCGGTGGCTTGGAGCAACTGGTCCCGCCCAGCCGCCCCAGCCCGATGGAACTGCTGCGGCGCGAGACTAATCGACGCAAGCGGGGACCGCGGGGAGGCGCATCATGACGACCGCAGAGGTCAGGCTCTGGGGGCAAACCGTCGGCGCCGTCAGCGTGGCCGCGCCGAACGCCCCCGCGACCTTCGAATACGCACCGGAGTTTCTGCGCTCCGGATTGGATGTCGCACCGCTGGCCATGCCTCTGGAACGGCGCGTCTTCGAGTTCCCGGAACTCGTTGGCGCGACGTTCCGCAGCTTGCCGGGACTGCTCGCCGACTCGCTTCCCGACCGCTTCGGGCGATTGCTCATCGACGTCTGGCTGCAGCAGCGCAACCGCTCGGCGGGCGAGCTGGACCCGGTGGAGATGCTTTGCTACGTCGGCAGCCGCGGCATGGGGGCCCTGGAGTTCGAGCCGGCGATGGGCGACGCAGCGACCGGTGACGCCGTGCAAGTCGAACATCTGGCGCAGTTGGCCGAGTCGGCGCTGGCCCGGCGCCGTGCCATCGTCGGGCACTTGGCCGCCGGCCAGCCGAGCCGCGATCCCTGGCGCGAGCTGTTCCACGCCGGCACATCGGCGGGCGGGGCAAACCCGAAGGCGATCATCGCCTGGAACCAGGCCACTGGCGAGGTCCGCTCCGGCGAGGTCACCGACGAGCCGGGGTTCGGCCACTGGCTGCTCAAGTTCGATCGCGGCCGGGACGAGGGCGCAATCGAATACGCCTACAGCATCCTGGCCGCGAACGCCGGCATCGACATGTCCGAGTGCCGCCTGTGGCGGGCCGGACGCCGGCGCCATTTCATGACGCGGCGCTTCGACCGCGCCGCCGATGGCGGCAAGCGCCATGTGCAGACCCTCGGCGCGATCGCGCACTGGGATTTCCTGTTCGGCGGTGCGGTCAGCTACGAAGGCGCATTCGGCATCGTCCGCCGGCTCGGACTGCCGATGGCGGACAAGGAAGCCCTGTTCCGCCGCATGGCCTTCAACGTCTTCGCCTCCAATCGTGACGATCACGTCAAGAACCTGAGCTTCATGATGGACCGGGCAGGGAACTGGTCGCTGGCCCCCGCCTACGACCTCACCTATGTCCTGGAAGGCGAAATGGGCGAGCTGTACAGGCATCAGATGACGATCAACGGCAAGGTCGACGGCTTCAAGCGCAGCGACCTCCTGGCTTGCGCGGCCAGCGCCGGCCTCGCCAAGGCGCGCGCCGTTGCCATGCTCGACGAAGTCCGCGCCGCAGTCGTCGAATGGCGCTTCGTCGCCGAGGACGCAGGCGTCGCCGACCGCCGCATCGACGCCATCTCCCGCACGCTGCGCACCATACGCGACAATTTCGACTGATCCGTGGCGCAGCCGGTGGCCGGCCAGCTACTTCTCCCGGTCGATGGCCATCAGGAGGGGTGGGAGCAGGAGGAAATCGGCGAGCAGTGCGATGACGATCGTCATCGAGACCAGGATTCCCAGGGCCCAGCTCACTTCGAAGCCGGATGCGGCGAATACCAGGAAGCCAGCGCCAAGGACGGCCGTGGTTGTTGCCAGGGCGTGGCCGACGGTGCGGAACGTGGATCGGACTGCCTCGGGCGCGGGCAGGCCTTCCCTGCGTGCCTTCAGGTACTTGGAGAGGAAGTGGATGGTGTCATCGACGATGATGCCGAAAGCGACCACCGTTACCACGGAGGCGGCCATGCCCACGCGTCCGGCGACGTAGCCCCACAGGCCGAAGCTCATGGCTGCGGGGAGGAAGTTCGGCACGAGGCTCACGATGCCCATTCGCACGCTCCTGAGCACGATCATCAGGATCACCGAAATGAGCGCCATGGCGAAGATGGTGCCGCGCAGCATGCTCTCGATGTTTCGCTGGGAGAGGTGGGCGAAGATCATGCTGACGCCCGATGCCGCGGTGGCCATGCCGGGGGCGTTGGCCTGCAGCCACTCCTGCGCGCGCACGTCCAGCGCCCGCAGCTCTCCGCCGGACAGGTTGGCTGCCGCGGCGGTCAGCCGGGTGGCGGACTTGGAGACGTCGATGCGGTCGTTGAGGTCGACGCCGAAGGGCAGCGAGAACTCGTACAGCAGCAGGTACTGGGCGCCCAGTTCCGCGTCGTCGGGGAGCCGGTGGAAGTCCGGATCGTCGCCGTTCATGTTGCGGTTGAGGCGCTTCATGATGTCGGGGAAGGCCTGCACGTGCACGACTTCGGGCTGCATCCGTAACCATTCGGAGAAGGCATCGACCGCGACCAGGTATTCGGGATCGGTGATGCCTCCTTCCCGGCCCGCGCTCAGCGAAAATTCCAGCGTGTCCAGTCCCGTGAGGTTCTGGATCACGAAGTCCGTGTCGCGGCGGAACTGGTAGCGGTCATCGAAGTACCGTGTCCAGGTTTCGCTGATTTCGTTGCGGGGAATCCCGGCGATCAGGACGACCGCAACCAGCCCGACGGACCAGAAGAGCACGGTGCGCCGGGCGATGACGAAATCGGCCAGGCGGTCGAAGAAGCGGGGGCTTCCGGTGCCCGCGACACGGGCCTTGAGCGGGAAGATCGACAGCAGTGCGGGGAGCAGCGTCATGCAGAAGCCGAACGCGCAGAACACGCCGAACGCCACCAGGTTGCCGAGAATGTTGAACGGCGGGGAATCGGATGCGTTCAGGCTCAGGAAGCCGATGGCCGTGGTCAGGGAGGTCAGGAACACGGGATTGACGTTGTGGTGCAGCGACGCGGCGATCGCGCTCCGCTTGTCCAGGCCGTCGCCCATCCGCAGCAGCGCGATGGACACGATGTGCACGGCGTAGGCGACCGTAATGGCCATGACGATGATCGGGATCCCGGCGTTGGTGGGACTGAGCGGCGTGCGCAGCCAGCCACCGAGCCCCATGGTCGTATTGACGACGAACATGAGCACCAGCACGATCGCCACCGTGCCGTAGACGGATCGCAGCAGGAAGGCCGCCACGGTGACGATCACGACGAACACGATGGGCATGAGCGTGCGCAGGTCGTCCAGCGTGGCATCGGAGAAGGCCCGGTGCATGACCACGTCGCCGGTGAGGTAGTAGTCGATCCCGGGATGTTCGGCGCGGGCTTCGTCCACAAGCGTGTTGAGGTACTCGGTAATCTCGATCACCGCGGCGTCGAATTCCTCGGGCAGGAAGAAGTTGATTACCACCCCGCTGACGCGGCCGTCGAGGGACACCAGGCGGCCGGCGGTTTCGACGGAGTTCAGGGCGATCGCCTCCACCTCCGCCAACTCCGCGTCGCTCAGCAATTCGGCGCCCAGGACCAGCGGTTCGACCGTCAGGTCGTCTTCGAACGCCTCGCTGTGGGAAAAGTTCGTCAGCGAATCGACGCGGGTGGAAAAGGGCGCCTGCCACGCTGCGTCGGTCAGTTCCTCGATGGCCGCGAGCGTTTCGCGTGTGAACACATTGCCGTCCCCGGGCGCGACGGCGATCAGCGCGCGGTTCGATTCGGAATAGGTGTTCTCCAGTTCGTCGAACGCGGCCAGTTCCGGGTTGTCCGCGCTGAACATCATCCGGTAGTCGTTGGTGACGGCGATGTTGGGAACGCCCGCCGTCATCAGCCCCATGACCGCCACGGACACCGCGACGGTCGCCCAGGGGCGGTCAAGAATCAGTTCGAACACCCGGTCCAGCCGCGTGGGATTCGTTGCCATGGTTACTCCCGGAAGTATTCGGATTGCACAACGCGCACGGTCGATTCAGGGGCCCGCATCCGCCGATCACCAATCCGAAGACTGCGAAGCCCGGACGCTGTCCGGCATCCGGTAGCTCAGGCCGCCCTCGTCGTACACCGAGATCTGCAGCATCTGGGTGAAGTTGCCGGATCGGACCAGTTGCGTGTTGCGCAACGCCCGCTGGATTCGCTGCTTGATGCGGAACAGGAACAGCGCCCCGAAGGTCAGGGTCCACGGGTATTGGAACTGGTCTGCCCTCGTCTTGCCGATGAGCGCCCGCGACAGCTTGTACGCCAGCGCCGTGGTCTTCTTCTGTTCCACCGGATCGGTAATGTCCGCGACCGAGGGAATGGACTTGATCAGCGCGTTGGCCATGTCCACCGAATCCCGGGTCGGCGGCGGTTCGCACAGGAAACCGATGGTGTAGATGGATTCGGCCTCTTCCGCGTCTCGGTAGAGGATCGACTCGGGAATCCCCATCAGGTATCCCGCGTATCGCCATACGGCCATCACACTGGCTTCCTGGTCCCGCCCGTAGGTGGCGCCCACCTTCTTCGAGTAGTCCAGCAGGCGCTTGGAAAACACGGCGATGGCAAGCCCCAGGTGGGCCGCGCTGATCGGCGTGCCCCAGGCGTCCCGATCCCAGTCTTCGGACTGCGCCAGCAAGGTCCGGATGCGGCAATGCACAAACCGGACGCGGGTGGACAGTTTCCAGCCGTCGCCGTCCCGTTCAAGCCCGCCGGGATAGAAGATCTCCATCAACTGCCGGTTGTTCTGCTGCAGCCGCCGCTTGGTGAACGCGACCCGTCCGGTCATGTTGAAGGACTTGGCGATCAGCGTGGAAAACCCCTCCACCAGCACGCCGGCGACGAAGGCCACGAGCATCAGGTCCGCATTCGTGTGAAAGGCGCGTATCCCCGGCCGGAACGCCTCGAAGTCGAGCCACTCGGGCTCCTCCAGATTCTCGAAGAAGTTCCGCAGCGATCGCGGCGCCTTGCGCAGCGCGCCGGTCTGTCCTTCGATACCGGCCTCGATGAAACGGTGCAATTGCTCCGGCGGCATCGAGGCGAGTTCTTCCATGACCGGATCCAGTTGAGGATCGCCGATGCCCGTGTGCCCGATGTAGTTGTCCGCCAGCACGCGCGCACGGCGCCGGGCTCGGGCGTACGTGCGCGCATAGGCCGTTGGGGCCGGCTTCAAGATTCCTCCCCGTGAATCAGACTCACATGCATGGCCCCGTGGCGGATCAACGCACCCGTCTCAATCCCGTCTGGGTGAACTCCGCGTCATCGATTTCGGCACCGAACTCGAAATCCGACCAGGTCAGGTCCGTGCTCTTGCCGGTCACGTGATTCACCATCGACAGCTCGTGCGCCTGCCAGTACCGGTCCAGGTACAGCTCGTAATCGGACATCGTCAGCGTCTTCAGATGTGCATCCTTGCGGTCGTAGTACTCCACCTTCCATACGCGAAGCTCCCCGGTGTCCTGCCACACCACCTGGCGAAGGTAACCGGAGCGCTCTTCCGTCGGAAACCGCTCCGATACCGTGCAGGTCAGTTCCCCGCAGGGCTCCTCCCGCAGGTACCGATAGGTAAACCTCTCCACCTCCGGCACGCCCAAATCCTCGTAGGCAAACTCGCTGCCCATGAACGATCCGGATCGGTTCGCCGAACTGATGCGCTTGACCCGCGTCACGGCCGGCAGGTAGAGCCACTGATCGTCCGCGGTATCCCGGTGAGCGTGGATCAGAAACGCGGTCCCGGCCACGTCGCGCGGCACATCGAACACGAACAGGCTGCGGTTGCCGTCGCCCTCCACCTCAAGCACCTTCACACGAAGCTCCCGCAGGCTCTCCTGGCCCTGACGGTTGCGCAGCACCATGGTCTGGCTCGCCGTGAAATTGCCGAAACCGCGCCCGCGCTCACGCGACTCCACGGCGATGGCCAGCCCCATTTCCTCGGGACTCGCGCCCTGGGAACGAGCCTGTTCCGCCATCAGGACGAGCGAACCGGCGCCGATGCAAAATGCAAGGATGCCCAGACTGGAGTTTTTTCCGCGATTCATGTCATTCCCCTGATCTTCTGACTGGAGCCGACGATCCACCGCAGCAGGTGGCATGGGCCATTCTAATGAGCGCTGGCCGAGAAACAAACCGAAGCGGGTATCGGCCGCCGGACCGCGTGCGGAATCCGCACGACAAGCCGGGTCGGCGCCACCGGTATTGGAAATACTTATCGAGCCTGAAAGAAAACGGTGTTGGTTCCGGAGGGCGCAACGAACTACATTGGTGCAGGCGCCTGAGTGAGAACTGCGATCGCGAGAGACTTCAATGAGCCATCAACACCATCACACACCTGCCGAGGCTGCGTAGCACGGTGTCCCTGCAACTCGAAACGGTTCCCGCGTCCATTGGGTTGCCATGCCGCCGCGACCGCGACTATCAGGCCGGCATCCTGCCGGGTGTGTCGCGCACCTTCGCCCTGACCATACCCGTCCTGCCGGACAAACTCGCGGACGTGGTCACCAATGCCTACCTGCTTTGCCGTATCGCCGACACCATCGAGGACGATACGGCCCTGACGGACCGACAGAAAACACAGTTTCACAAGCGATTCCTTTCCGTCATCCAGGGCCGGGCGGATGCCGACGCGTTCGCCGCGGAGCTGGCGCCGCTACTGTCGGCCGGCACGTTGCCGGACGAACGCGATCTGGTGGCCAACACCGCCAGGGTCGTGCGCGTGATGCAGGAATTTTCTCCGGTGGAACGCGAAGCATTGACCCGCTGCCTGAAAGTCATGTGTTCCGGCATGCCGAAATTTCAGCGAAGCCGGAGCCTCAGCGGGCTTCGGGACCTGAAGGAACTCGGTGAGTACTGTTACGTGGTCGCGGGCGTCGTCGGCGAGATGCTGACCGAGCTGTTCTGTGCGCATTGCCCGGACCTGACGAAGCGGCGCCGCGAAATGAAGCGGCTGGCTGTCTCCTTCGGTCAGGGATTGCAGATGACCAACATACTGAAGGACATCTGGGAGGACAGGAGCGGCGGAACCTGCTGGTTGCCCCGGTCGATGTTCGGAGACCGCCGGTTCAGGCTGGAGCGGCTTGAGGAATTGCACCAGACCCGGGCGTTCCGCGCCGGAATGAACTCCCTCATCGGCGTCACCCACCGGCACCTGCAGAATGCCCTCGAGTTCAGTTGCCTCATTCCGGCGCGTGAAGCGGGCATGAGACGGTTCTGCCTGTGGGCGCTGGGGCTCGCCGTGATGACGCTTCAGAACCTGCATCGAAACCCTTACTTCACCTCCGGGGACCAGGTCAAGGTGTCGCGGCGCATGCTGCGCGCGACCCTGCTGGCGACCAATTTTGCCCTGTCGAGCAACCGGAGCCTGCGTTCCCTCTTCCGGTTTGCCGCCGCCGGCCTGCCGTTGTGGCAGGCGGACACGGTGACCTGGATGAGCATGGTGGGGCCGGGAAGAAGGCCGGGCATCACCCGGGGCTGACCTCACGCGGCCTCGCGGCTGCAGAAAGCCGGTCAGTCGGTTGAGCCGCGCTCCCGCCGGATCGCCCGGTAGCCGATGTCGCGGCGGTAGTAGACGTCCTTCCAGCCGATGCGCGCGGCTGAGGCGTAGGCGAGTTCGGCTGCGCCAGCGACGGTGTCGCCGAGGCCCACGACGCACAGGACGCGGCCGCCGCTGGTGAGGATGGCGCCGTTGTATTCGCGCGTTCCGGCGTGGAAAACGAGGGTATCGTCGCCGAAACCGGTGTCCAGGCCGGAGATGGCGGCGCCGGTGTCGTAGCTGCCGGGATAGCCGCCGCTGGCCATGACCACCCCCAGGGCCGCGCGCGGGTCCCAGTCGACCTGGATGGAGTCCAGCGAGCCGTCGAAGGCGGCCAGGCACAGTTCGGTGAGGTCGCTGCGCATGCGGGCCAGGACCGGCTGGGTTTCCGGGTCGCCGAACCGGCAGTTGAATTCAAGCACCTTCGGGGTGCCGTCCGGGTCGATCATCAAACCGGCGTAAAGGAAGCCCCGGTAGGCCATGCCCTCGGCGCTCAGGCCGTTGACAGTGGGGATCATGACTTCTTCCATGACCCGGCGGTGCAGTTCCGGCGTCAGGACCGGCGCCGGGGAATAGGCGCCCATGCCGCCGGTGTTGGGACCGCGGTCGCCCTCGTCCCGGGCCTTGTGGTCCTGCGAACTTGCCAGCGGCACGATGCGGGTATCGTCCACAACCGCGATGAAGCTGGCTTCCTCGCCGCGCAGGAAATCCTCCACCACCACGGTGGCGCCGGCATCGCCGAAGGTGCGCTGCTCGAGCATGCCCCGTACGGTGCTTTCCGCCTCCTCGAGGGTCTCGGCGATGATCACGCCCTTTCCGGCCGCCAGCCCGTCCGCCTTGATGACGATGGGCAGGGTGCGGGAACGAATGTACCCGAGCGCGTCGCCGGGTGCGTCGAACGTCTCGTAGGCGGCCGTGGGAATGCCGTGGCGCGCCAGGAAGGCCTTGGTGAAGGCCTTCGAGCCCTCCAGGCGGGCGGGCGCGGCCCGCGGCCCGAAGCATTTCAGTCCCGCCGCCTCGAAACGGTCGACCACGCCGTCCACGAGCGGTTGCTCGGGCCCGACGACGGTCAGGTCGACGCCCTCGGCCTGCGCCAGGATCAGCAGCCCGTCCAGGTCGCCAGCGCCCACGGCCACGTTGCGGGTCCGCGGTTCCATGGCGGTGCCGGCGTTGCCGGGCGCCGCAAGGATCTCGGAGACGTCCGGCGACTGCGCGAACTTCCACACGAGTGCATGTTCACGCCCGCCGCTGCCGATGACCAGGATCTTCATCAGTGGCGAAAGTGGCGCATGCCGGTGAATACCATGGCGATGCCGTGCTCATCCGCAGCCGCGATCACCTCCTCGTCCCGTACGGAGCCCCCCGGCTGAATGACGCAGCCAATGCCATGTTCGGCGGCGATGTCGATGCCGTCCCGGAAGGGGAAGAAGGCGTCCGATGCCATGGCGGCGCCGGCCAGCGCAAGGTCCTGGTCCGCCGCCTTCATGGCAGCCAGGCGCGCGCTCACCACACGGCTCATCTGGCCTGCGCCCACCCCGAGCGTGCGGCCTTCCCGGGCATAGACGATGGCATTGGACTTCACGTACTTGCAGACGATCCAGGCGAACATCAGGTCGTCCATTTCGCTGCTGGACGGTGCGCGCCGGGTTACGATCTTCAGCTCCATGTCCTCGGGTATGCCCGGATCCCGCTCCTGCACCAGCAGTCCGCCCGCGGTACTCTGCAGATCCCAGCCGCTGGAACGGCCGGCGGGCGCGGAAGCGGCCTCCAGCACACGAACATTCTTCTTCGCCGACAGGGTTTCCCGGGCAGCGGGCAGGATTTGCGGTGCGACCAGCACGTCCACCAGTTGCCGGTTGACGATACCCTGTGCCGCTTCGCCGTCCAGCGGCCGGTTGAAGGCGATGATGCCGCCGAAGGCGGAGGTGGGATCGGTCCCGTAGGCCCGTTCGTATGCAGCCTGCGGCGTGGCGGCGATGGCGGCGCCGCAGGGGTTGGAATGCTTGACGATCACGCAGGCGCACTCCCGGAAGGCGCCGACGCACTGGACCGCCGTGTCGGCATCGGCCAGGTTGTTGAAGCTCAGCGCCTTGCCCTGTACCTGGCTCGCGGCGGCGATTCCCGTATCTTCGGCCGCCGGCAGCCGATAGTATGCGGCCCGCTGATGGGGGTTCTCGCCATAACGCAGTTCACGGGCCTTGCTCCCCGCCAGCAGCAGGGTGTCGGGGAACGGGTCCGCGGAATGGCGGCGCAGGTAGTTGCTGATCAGGATGTCGTAACGGGCCGTGTGGGTGAATGCCTTCGCGGCCAGTTCCCGCCTGAAGCCTTCCGCCGCGGCGCCGTTCCGAAACGCCGCCAGTACCCGTGCGTAGTCGCCCGGATCGCAAACTACCGTGAGCCGGGCATGGTTCTTGGCCGCTGCGCGCAGCATGGCCGGCCCGCCCACGTCGATCTGCTCCACGGCGCCTTCCTCGGTGGTGTCCGGGTCGAGGATGGCGGCCTCGAACGGGTAGAGATTGACGACCAGGAGATCGATCCAGTCGATGCCGTGTGTTTCAATGGCAGCCTCGTCCACACCGCGCCGTGCCAGCAACCCGCCGTGTACGGCCGGATGAAGCGTCTTGACGCGGCCGCCCAGAATTTCCGGGAAACCGGTGAGCTCGGAAACCTCCAGCACCTCAAGGCCCGCCGCGCGCAACGTGCGGGCCGTGCCCCCCGTGGAAACCAGCTCGAACCCGAGGTCCGCCAGCCCCCCGCCAAGACCGGTTACGCCGGTCTTGTCGGAAACGCTGATAAGGGCGCGGCGGGGCCGCGTCGGGCGACCGCTCATTCCTCCAGCAGGTCGTAGTATTTCAGTTTCTTTCGCAAGGTGCCGCGATTGATGCCGAGGATTTTCGCCGCCTGGCTCTTGTTGCCTCCGGCGTAGTCCATGGCGTTCTTCAATAGCGGCCGCTCGACCTCGCCGATCACCAGTTGGTACAGGTTGGCCGGGTCATGGCCGTTCAGGCTCTTGAGGTATCGCTTGAGAGCCTTGTCCGTGATTTCGCTTAGCGGCTTCTTCTTGAGTTTCCCCCTGATGGCCGGTTTTTTCTGTTTGCCGATCGGTCTTCTCGCTGGGTATGGCTGTGGGGCATCCGGCACTCCCCCGGACGCTTCGAAATGTTCTGAATATGGCAAATGTTCGGATACGAAAACGAGAGCGAATCATATCACGGCGAACGGTCAAGGGAAGCGATCGCAACGCCTCGTATGCGTCCCGAAAACCGTTTTTCCGGACGATTGAAACGGCGCTCCTGCGGGCGCCGCAGCTACTTCAGTCCGAGCCTTTTTTCCAGGTAGTTTATGTCGGTGCCGCCGGCCTTGAAGGTCGCGTGCTGGCAGATTTCCTGGTGCAGCGGAACATTGGTGCTGATACCCTCCACGACAATCTCGCTCAGGGCCGTGCTCATCCTCGAGATGGCCGCGGCCCGGCTGTCCCCATGGGCGATCACCTTGGCGACCAGGGAGTCGTAGTAGGGCGGCACGGCATAGCCACTGTAGAGGTGGCTGTCCACACGGATGCCGGGACCGCCGGGAGGATGCCAGAGGTTCACCGTGCCGGGTGAAGGCATGAACGACTTGGGATCCTCTGCGTTGATGCGGCATTCGATGGCGTGGCCGGTCCAGCGAACGTCGTCCTGGCTGGCTCCGAGGGGTTCGCCGGCGGCGATCCTGAGCTGGGCCTTGACGATATCGAAGCCGGTGATCATTTCGGTCACCGGATGTTCAACCTGGACCCGGGTGTTCATTTCGATGAAGAAGAACTCGCCGTCCTGGTAGAGGAATTCGAACGTGCCCGCACCCCGATAACCGATCTCCCGGCAGGCCCGGGCGCAGCGCTCGCCCATGCGTTTGCGGGCCTCTTCGGATATCCCCGGCGCAGGCGCCTCCTCCACCACCTTCTGGTGGCGCCGCTGCATCGAGCAATCCCGTTCGCCCAGATGAATCGCGTTGCCGTGGTTGTCGGCGAGCACCTGGAATTCCACGTGTCTCGGTTGCTCCAGGTATCGCTCCATGTAGACCTGGTCGCTGCCGAACGCGGCCAACGCCTCGGCCTTCGTGATGGTGATGGCGTGAAACAGGGCGGCTTCGCTGTTTACCACCCGCATGCCGCGCCCACCGCCGCCTGCGGCGGCCTTGACGATGACCGGGTAGCCGATTTCCCGGGCGCACCGGGCGTTTTCTTCGGCGTCGTCCGACAGGGGGCCGTCGGAACCGGGGACGCACGGCACGCCCGCCTCCCGCATGGCGCGTATGGCGGAAACCTTGTCGCCCATCAGCCTGATGGTCTCGGGCTCGGGGCCGATAAAGGTGAATCCGCTCTCCTGAACCCGCTCGGCGAAGCCGGCGTTCTCGGACAGGAACCCGTAACCGGGATGTATGGCCACGGCGTCGCTCACTTCGGCGGCAGCGATCACCGCCGGCATGTTCAGGTAGCTGTCGGCGGATGGCGGCGGACCGATGCACACCGTCTCGTCCGCCAGCAGCACGTGTTTCAGCGTGGCATCGGCCGAGGAGTGCACGGCGACGGTCTTGATCCCCAGTTCCCGGCACGCCCGGAGGACTCGAAGGGCGATTTCGCCCCGGTTCGCGATAAGGACCTTGTCCAGCACTGGGCTACTCTTCGGTGAGCTATTCTTCGATGAGGAACAGGACCTGGCCGAACTCCACCGGGGCGCCGTTCTCCGCGAGGATACTCACGACGGTCCCGTCCACGTCGGCTTCGATGGGGTTCATCATCTTCATCGCCTCGACGATGCACAGCGTGTCACCCACTTCGACCCGGGAGCCCAGGTCGACGAACGGCTTGGCGCCCGGCGCAGGTCCGGAGTAGAAGGTGCCGACCATGGGGGAGGTGACTTCATGGCCGCCGGAAGCTGCCTCCGCCGGGGCAGTTTCCTGCCGCTCGGCGGCCGAGAGCTCCGTCGCCTGAACAGGTACCTGTGCCGGCGCCGCAGGCTGGGCCGCCGGAGCGCCCGGCGGTGCCGTCAGGCGCGACATGCGGATGGACTGGTCGCCATCGGAGATTTCGATCTCGGTGATCCCGTGGGATTCCACGAGTTCCATGATCTTCTTGATTTTCCTGACGTCCACGAGAGCCTCCTTCAGCGGTCCCTGCCGACCCCGGACCGCCGGGCCAGATGACGCAAGGCGGCGATCAGGGCCAGCTCGTAGCTGGCGACACCGAACCCGGCTACGGTGCCAAGCGCCACGTCGGAGAAGAACGAGCGATGCCTGAAATCCTCCCGCGCAGCAACGTTGGACAGATGGATTTCGATGAACGGTATGCTCACTGCCAGCAGCGCATCCCGAAGCGCTATACTGGTGTGGGTGAAGGCCGCCGGATTCAGCAGGATGAGTTCGACCCCTTCGTCCCGGGCCGCGTGAACGCGCCTGACCAGTTCGTGTTCGGCGTCGCTCTGGTAGCATGCAAGGTCATGGCTCCGCTGTCTGGCCTGTTCGTCCAGGCGCGCCTCGATGTCGGCCAGCGTGTCGGCGCCGTAGATTTCCGGTTCGCGTTGTCCCAGCAGGCCCAGGTTGGGGCCATTGATCAGAAGCAGACGTGCCATTTTTTCACGATCGACGATTTTAGGCTCTATTTTAGCACAAATCGGCGCACGTTTGTGAAATTTAGCAGGAGATGCCAATGCTCCAATTGCCTGATCGGCAATGATCGGGTGATTCCGGCGCTAGTGCTGCAGTCGCGCCCGGGCAGTATCGATGTCCATTGATCCGGATTCAAGTTCGTTCAGAACCAGGAGGAATTCATTCAGGTGTTCTGCGTGCAGTTCGCCCCTATGGACGCCCAGGATGCGTTTGTGGCGATCCGCAAATACCGTAAAGGGCAGCACGAAGAACTGGAGCCCGAATTCGGCGGCGGCCTGGATGGCCTCCAGTTCTCCCACCAGCACCGGGTAGTTGAACTCCATCTCCTCGTCGAATGCCTGCACCGCCTCCAGGTGATCCACGGCGATGCCCACGACCTGCACCTCGCCGGCCCCGCCATCCTGAAACTCCTTCAGCAGGGGAATCTCGCGCAGGCACGGCGCACACCAGGTGGCCCAGAAGTTGATCAGCAGGGCGTCGCCCTCCCAGCCATGAATCGAGCGAACCTGCCCGTTGAGGTCCTCGAGCGCAAACTGCGGCAGCGTCTCCACCATGACGAATGCGCCGGCAGGCGTGGTCACGTCCGACGAGTTCCCGGGAATCACGGCCCGATAGCCCGCGTAGGCAAGGAGCGCGGCGGCACTGAGCGCCAGCGTCAGCATCGTGGAACGGGCCATGTCACTCACCGCCTGCAAGCCTCACGCGTTTTTCCCAGCTTACGGGAAGATAGCAATAACCGATATCGGCACAACCCTGAAGTTCGAGCCGGACCCGCATTTCGTCCACCTCACCGGAGCGCCGGTATGGGACCCGGATCTGGAAGTCGCCGCGATAGATCTCCACGGCGCCGAAGAATTCGTCCACGTGCGGGCGGCCCTCGGGAAGCTCCGGCACGCCGAGCACGATGCCGTCGGTCAGGCTCTCGAAGCCGAAGCGGTGCCGGTACAGGTAGTAACCGTCGGGGACCTGGAAGCTCACGACGACCGATCCGGCCTCCGCGAAGGCAATCAGGGGAAAGGCTTCCTCGGGCGGCAGGGGCTCGTCGAACTGGGCGGCCGCGGACGCGGCGACGGCAAACAGGGGGAGAAGCAGCCGGCGCGCGATGTGCCTTCCGGTCGTGCCTGTCATGCGCGAGGTCTCCCAACGCCCGCAGCCTGCGCGCCGCCCTGGACAAGTCGTGCCTGTCATGAGCGGGATCTCCTCATGACACCGATTCCACGAGCCAGTCCAGGTATGCCTTCGAACCCTTGCGGACCGGAACCGCGATGACTTCAGGCACGTCGTAACTCGACAGCCGGGCGATCGCCCGCTGCAGATCATCGAATCGAGCTTCCGTCGTCTTGATCAACAGCAGGGTTTCCTTGTCGCGTTGCAGCCGGGACTCCCACGTATAGGTGGACACGACGCCATCCACCCGGTTGACGCAGGCAGCGAGCCGCTTTTCCACCAGGGCGCCGGCGATTGCGTCCGCTTCGCCCGCGTTTGCGCAGGTCGTCAGTACCAGAAGCGCGGAAGTGCTCATTGCCGGTCAGGGCGAGCCTGCGGCCCCCGATACGCAATTATCGGTTGGATGGAGCACCCGTCGCCTCTACAGTACGCCTTTCCGTTCGGAAGCATAGCCGCACCGCCGTCCCGTGTCATTTGTCGGTGATCGCGGCCCAATTGTCTGTTTCCTGCCCGGCCCGACCGCTGTTGGGCAACCCGCCGGCTACGGAACCGGTGGGATTTTCTCACCGCACGCGCATCTTGGGTCTTGAAATCTGGAAATTCGCCCCTATCATTAGCACTCGTTTCGGCCGAGTGCTAACAAGTGCAGCGGCGTGAAGGTTTTTTACCAACGTAGTCAACAAGTTAACAAAGGGAGACCCATCAATGAAGATACGTCCCTTACATGATCGCGTCGTCATCCGGCGCACAGAGGAAGAGCGGACCTCCCCCGGAGGGATCGTGATTCCCGACGCCGCGGCGGAAAAGCCCATCAAGGGCGAAGTCCTCGCCGTGGGTAACGGGAAGCTGCTGGAAGACGGAAACGTTCGGCCACTCGATCTCAAGGTGGGCGACCAGGTCCTGTTCGGCAAGTACTCCGGTACCGAGGTCAAGGTGGACGGCGACGAACTGCTGGTGATGCGCGAGGACGACATCATGGCAGTGATCGAGGGCTGAGGCCCCGCCGCAAGGATTTTTCGAGAAATCAATCAGGAGACATGAAATGGCAAAAGAAGTGAGATTTGCCGATGAGGCGCGCCAGCGAATGCTCAAGGGCGTCAACGTGCTGGCCAACGCCGTCAAGGTCACCCTCGGCCCCAAGGGCCGCAACGTGGTGGTGGAGAAAAGCTTCGGCGCCCCCACAGTGACCAAGGACGGGGTATCGGTGGCCAAGGAAATCGAACTGGAAGAGAAGTTCGAGAACATGGGCGTGCAGATGGTCAAGGAAGTGGCCTCGCAGACCTCCGATGCGGCCGGCGACGGCACCACCACCGCGACGGTGCTGGCCCAGGCCGTGCTTCGCGAAGGGCTCAAGGCGGTGGCCGCGGGCTTCAATCCCATGGATCTGAAGCGGGGCGTGGACAAGGCGTCCATCGCGGTGGTCGGAGAACTCCAGGCGCTTTCCCAGCCCTGCGAAGACGACCGGTCCATCGCCCAGGTCGGCACGATTTCCGCCAACGCCGACCATGAAATCGGCAACAACATCGCCGAAGCCATGGACAAGGTGGGCAAGGAAGGCGTGATCACCGTGGAGGAAGGCTCCGCGCTCGAGAACGATCTTGACGTGGTGGAGGGCATGCAGTTCGACCGCGGTTACCTGTCGCCCTACTTCATCAACGATCAACAGACCCAGGCGGCGGAGCTTGAGAACCCGTTCATCCTCATTCACGACAAGAAGGTCTCCAACATTCGGGACCTGCTGCCGCTGCTGGAGAGCGTGGCCAAGTCCAGCCGTCCGCTGCTGATCATCGCCGAGGACGTGGAAGGCGAGGCCCTGGCGACGCTGGTGGTCAACAACATCCGCGGCATCGTCAAGGTCGCGGCGGTGAAGGCGCCGGGCTTCGGCGACCGGCGCAAGGCCATGCTGCAGGATATCGCCATCCTCACCGGCGGCCAGGTCATCTCCGAAGAGGTGGGCCTGTCGCTGGAGAAGGCGAGCCTCGGGGACCTCGGCGAAGCCAAGAAGATCCAGGTCAGCAAGGAGAACACCACCATCATCGACGGCGCCGGTGGCGGGGCCGAGATCAAGGGACGCGTGGACCAGATCAACAAGGAGATCGAGGAATCCTCGTCCGACTACGATCGCGAGAAACTGCAGGAGCGGGTGGCCAAGCTCGCCGGCGGTGTGGCGGTCATCAAGGTCGGTGCGGCCACCGAGATCGAGATGAAGGAGAAGAAGGCCCGGGTCGAAGACGCGCTGCACGCCACGCGCGCGGCGGTGGAAGAGGGCGTCGTTCCCGGCGGCGGCGTTGCGCTGATTCGCGCGCAACCCGCGCTCGACAATCTCGAGGGCGAAAACGAGGATCAGAACGTGGGCATCAACATTCTGCGCAAGGCGATCGAAGAGCCGCTGCGCCAGATCGTGGCCAACGCCGGCCAGGATGCCTCCGTCGTGCTGAACGCGGTTGCCGCAGGCGAAGGGAACTACGGTTTCAACGCCGCCACCGACGAGTACGGCGACCTGGTCGCGATGGGCATCATCGATCCCACCAAGGTCACGCGGCTGGCGCTGCAGAACGCCAGTTCCGTGGCGGGTCTGCTGCTCACCACAGAGGCCATGGTGGCTGAGTTGCCCAAGGACGATCCTCCTCCGGCGGCGCCCGACATGGGCGGCATGGGCGGCATGATGTAGCCGCGAGCCGCATGGCCGGCCGCCAGCCGGCCAAACGGAAAAGCCCCGCCCCGTGCGGGGTTTTTTCCATGGTGCGCCAGGCATGGCGCGTAGCGCCGTGACTGGCGCTGTTCCAGTACACGTGGTGGTGGCTGGATGACTTGGTGGTGAAAGTCCACTGCTGACCCGGCAAGGGGAACAGCTAGCCGAGGACAAGGGTGTCCACCGCGAGGTGGAATCCGAAGGCAGTCTGCGGGCGCGGCAGCGCTCACGGCAAAACACTGACCCGACGAACAGGAATCGCATATGAGGCAGTCACGCCGGATGAGAAGGCCATGTTCTTCAAAGTCCGATACTTGCACGGAAGGTGTGGTTGTAGATGCGGCGGGTATAAGTGGGAAGGTCGCGCGTCTTACCCTGGGAGGTCTGTCGATCGGCTGCGTGGAGCAGCGACCGGTTCCGAGAGGGGCGGGTTCGGATCGGCAGAAGTCAGCCGACGCCGTAGTAGGTGGCTTACCGGTCGCTGAAGGGCTGAACATGGCATACCGCGAGTAGGCGGTGCGTTGGATCGAAGTGCGATGACGGCAGAAGCGGAGAGACCGGTGACGGATGTTGAAGGTCGGGCGGAACCCGGCCGGGGCATCGGTTGCGCCGAGCATTTTGAGACGGACGCGTCGAGGGCGAAAGCGGAGCCGGCGCTGATGGAGGCCGTCGTTGAGCGGTCGAACATGCAGCGCGCCTATCAACGGGTCGTTCGCAACAAGGGCGCGGCCGGGGTCGATGGCCTCGGGGTGTCGGAGTTGGGCGATCTGTTGAGGCAACACTGGCCGACGATCAAGGCCAAATTGCTGGCGGGCAGCTACTGTCCCCAGCCGGTACGTCAGGTGAGCATTCCCAAGCCCAACGGCGGGGAGCGCAAGCTGGGCATACCGACGGTGCTGGACCGGCTCATACAGCAGGCCCTGCATCAGGTGCTGAGTCCGATCTTCGAACCGACGTTCTCCGAGCACAGTTACGGCTTCCGGCCGGGGCGCAACGCCCACCAAGCGGTACGGGCAGCGCAGCGACAGGTGCTTGGGGGTCACGGCTGGGTGGTGGATCTGGATCTGGAGAGCTTCTTCGACCGGGTGAACCACGATCTGCTGATGCGACGCGTCGGCGAGAAGGTCGAGGACCGCCGGGTGCTGAAGCTGATCCGCCGGTACCTGAAGGCGGGGTTGATGATGGACGGGGTTCAAAGCCCACGGCGGGAGGGCACGCCGCAAGGCGGACCGCTCTCGCCGCTGCTGTCCAACATCCTGCTGACGGGTCTGGACCGCGAGCTGGAAGGACGCGGGCACCGGTTCGTCCGCTATGCCGACGATGTGGTGATCCACGTCCGGAGCAAGCGGGCGGGCCAGCGTGTGCTTGACAGTATCACGCGGTACGTTAAGACGGCGCTGAAGCTGCGGGTGAGCGAGACCAAGAGTGCGGTGGCGCGACCGTCGCAACGCACGTTCCTCGGATACCGGATCGATCATCGGGGTGTGTTGTGCATCTCGGTGAAAAGCCGGGTCCGGTTGATCGGCAAGCTGCGGCAGTTGCTGCGCCGCGCCCGCGGTCGGTCCCTGAGCCATACCATTGAGGTGCTCAATCCGGTGCTGCGCGGGTGGGCGGCTTACTTCAAGCTGGCCCACTCCAAGACGGCACTGCAGTTCATCGATGGCTGGGTTCGCCGCAAGCTGCGGTGCATCCTGTGGCGGCAGTGGAAACGGCCGTATACGCGCCAGCGCTACCTGCAGCGCCTTGGGTTACCGGAGCAGCAGGCTTGGAAATCGGCGGTTAACGGGCGGGGGCCTTGGTGGAATGCCGGGGCCTCGCACATGAACCGAGCGCTGCCGAAAGTTCGCTTTGATCGATGGGGGCTGGTGTCGGTACTGGACACGGTACTGCGGCTCCAGCGTGTTCCATGAACCGCCGTATACGGACCCGTACGTACGGTGGTGTGGGAGGACGGCTGGGGTGACCCAGCCTCCTACCCGATCGCGGCGAGCCGCGGCGCCACGGACGCGATGCCTGATGGTACAGTTCCGGTCCGCGCCCGCAGGCGCTTGGGTAATGCCGATGAACTTCACCGCTCCAGCAGATTTGCCGCCGCAACTCTCCGACCGTTGGGGACGCGTCGAGGATCGTCTGGCGGCGCTGCCCGGCGATCTCTTCGCCGGGCATCCGCGGGCGGCGGAAACGCTGCCCCGCGTGGCCGTCTGCAGCGATTTTGCCCTGACCACGCTGCTTCGCCATCCGCAGGCGTTGCTGGAACGCCTTGCGGACGGCGAACCGCTCTCCACAGAGCGCCTGGCGGAGCGGGTCAACCTGGACGGCCTCTCCCAGGCCGAGGCGATGACCGTAATCCGGCAGGTGCGCCACGTGGAGATGGCGCGCCTCGCCTGGCGGGACCTGGCGGGGTGGTCGGACCTGGACACCAACCTCGCCGACCTGTCGCTGCTGGCCGACGGCGCCATCGTCGCTGCCGACGGCTACGCGCGGTCGCAGTTGCTGCGGCGTTTCGGCGCGCCCGTGGACGCCAACGGAATGCCGGTGGAGACAATGATCCTGGCCATGGGCAAGCTGGGCGGCGGCGAACTCAACTTTTCGTCGGACGTGGACCTGGTGATCTTGTACCCGGATGGCGTGGTGTTCGAGGGCCATTCCCGGACCCGCCCGGACGAGTACTTCCGCCGCCTGGTGCAACTGCTGATCAAGCTGCTCAACGAACCGACGGCGGACGGCGTGGCGTTCCGCGTCGACACGCGGCTGCGGCCGTTCGGTACCAGCGGTCCGCTGGCGATGAGCCTGCCGGCGCTGGAGAACTACCTGATCCGGCACGGCCGGGACTGGGAACGCTATGCCTACCAGAAGGCCCGGCTCGTCACCGGTCGGCGCCACGGCCCCGAACTCTTCGACGAGATCCTGACGCCCTTTGTCTACCGCCGCTACATCGATTTCGGCGTGTTCCGCTCGCTGCGCCAGATGAAGGCGCTGATCGCCGACGAAGTGGCCAAGCGCAACATGGCGGACAACATCAAGCTCGGTCCGGGCGGCATCCGCGAAATCGAGTTCATCGTCCAGGTGTTTCAGTTGGTGCGGGGCGGACAGAACCCGGCGCTGCGGAGCCGTTCGCTGCTGCCGGCGCTGCGGCGGCTCGAAATGACCGGTGTCCTCGAGCCCGACGCCATCGCCGGGCTCGCCGGCTCCTATCGGTTCCTGCGCACGCTGGAAAACCGGCTGCAGGCCATGGAGGACCAGCAAACGCAACGGCTGCCCGCGAACGCCGAAGCGCGCGAAATCCTGGCCTGGTCGATGGGCAGCCCCTCCTGGGAGGAGTTCTCCCCCGTGCTGGAGGCGCATCGGCGGCGCGTCGATGCGGAGTTCGCCCGGCTCGCGTTCGACGAGCGCGGCGAGGGCCGGGACCCGAGCGCCGAAGAGGCCGCGCACCCGGACCGCGCGGAACCGGACGAGCGATGGGCCGTCGCCTGGGAACGCGCCGACATGGCCGGCTTGCTGGAAGGCGCGGGCGTCCGCGAAGCCTCAGCGGTGGCGGACGACCTCCACGACCTGCGCAACAGCGGCCTGTACCAGCGGATGGACGAAGTATCGAGGCAGCGCCTGGCCGAAGTCGTGATGCGCCTGGCGCTGCGGCTGCGCGAGTACCGCAACCCGTCGTGGATCGTCAGCCGCCTCGTGCCGCTGCTGCGGGCCATCTGCCGGCGCAGCGCCTACCTCGCGCTGATCGGCGAGAATCCCGGCGCGCTGACGCGCCTGCTGGCGCTGGCGGAACGCAGCGAGTTCCTGGTGACGCTGGTGGAACAGCATCCCCTGCTGCTGGACGAACTGCTCGACGAGCGCATTTTCGAAGCCGCGCCCACCCGCGGCGAACTGGAGGAAGCGCTGGAGCGGGCCATCCGCCTGCGCGTGGCCGACGACCTGGAGTCCCAGCTCGAAGTCATGCGCGCCTTCCAGCGAGGCGCTGTGTTCCGGATCGCGGTGGCCGACCGGATGGCCAACCTGCCGCTGATGAAGGTCAGCGACCGGCTCACCGACACCGCCGAGCTGATTCTGGCCTACGCCCTGGACCTGGCGTACTCGGAGCTGGCCGAACGCCATGGCGCGCCGATGTGCGGAACGGGAGCGTCGCGGCGCCGGGTCGGCTTCGCGGTGGTCGGTTACGGCAAGCTCGGCGGCATCGAGATGGGATACGGTTCCGATCTCGACCTGATCTTTCTGCACGACTCCGAAGGGGAGGCGCAGCGGACCGAAGGGGCCGTGCCGGTGGAAAACCGCGTCTTCCTGGTACGGCTGGCGCAGCGGCTGATCAACCTGCTGAGCATCCAGACGCGCTACGGCCGCCTCTACGAGGTGGACATGCGCCTGCGCCCCAACGGCCAGTCGGGCGCGCTCGTGTCGAGCATGGACGCCTTCCGGTCGTACCAGCGGACCCAGGCGTGGGTATGGGAACACCAGGCGCTGTTGCGCAGCCGTTCCGTGGCGGGGGATGCCGCCGTGCGCGAGGCGTTCGAGCGCGAGCGGTGCGACATCCTGATCCGCCACGTGAATCGCCGGGACCTGAAGGCCGAGGTCGTGAAGATGCGCCGGCGAATGCGCTCCGAACTGTCGCGCGGCCGCGGCGGCGAGTTCGACATCAAGCAGGACGCCGGCGGAATGGCCGACATCGAGTTCCTGGTCCAGTACTGGGTGCTGGCGCACGCGGCGGACCATCCGGACCTGGTGAAATATTCCGACAACGTCCGCCAGCTCGAGGCGCTGGCGCGCAACGGCCTGGTTCCGGGAACCTCGGCCGACCGCATCAAGTCGATCTATCTCAACCTGCGCGGCAGCGCCCACGAACTGGCGCTGATCGGCAGCGACCGCGTCGTTTCCGGCGATGCCTTCGCGGAGGAGCGCGAGTGGATTCGCGGCCTGTGGGCTGACGTGCTGGGTGCGTGAGTCTCGCTCCGCTGCCGTGGAAAATTGCGGCACGGCGCACTAGTATCGTGAACAGGGTCAGGTTTGCGGGCCCCAACAAGACCAGTCAAGGGGAACAGTCATGATCCGTCTCAACGTCAACGGTGAGGTTCACGTCCTTGAAGACGTGGATGCGGCGACACCGCTTCTCTGGGTTCTGCGCGACCATCTGGGTCTTGTCGGGACCAAGTACGGTTGCGGCGGCGGCTACTGCGGCGCCTGTACCGTGCATCTCAACGGTACACCCGTTCGCTCGTGCGTGACGCCGTCCTCCGCCGCCGAGGGCCAGGAGGTCGGCACCATCGAGAACCTGGCCGGCGATGCAGGGCTGCATCCGCTCCAGGAGGCCTGGATCGAGCACGACGTACCCCAATGCGGATACTGCCAGTCGGGCCAGATCATGAGCGCCGCGGCGCTGCTTGCGCGCAACCCCTCGCCCGGCGATGCCGATATCGACGCCGCCATGCAGGGCAATATCTGCCGCTGCGGGACCTACCAGCGGATTCGTGCCGCGATTCACGGCGCGGCGGAGAAACTGGGAGGTGCCGCATGAACGCCGCACAACGAAGACTCGCGCGGGACCCCAACCTCAGGAATGCGATCCGGGAGGCCGAGGGCCGTATCGAGGGGGTCTGGCAGCAGGATGTCAGCCGGCGCACCTTTCTGAAGGTCACGGGGATCGCCGGCGGCGGCCTGACGCTGGGATTCCTTGCCGGTACGCCCCCCGCGGCGCAGGGTCAGGGTCAGGCGGCAACCGGCGACTTCGCCCCCAACGCCTACCTGAACATTGCCACGGACGGTTCGATACTCATCTACAACAAGAACCCGGAAGTGGGCCAGGGCATCAAGACCGCCTTTCCCATGATCGTGGCCGAGGAACTCGATGCCGCCTGGGACGACGTGCGGGTGGAGCAGTCCGCCATCAGCGCCGAGATCTATGGGCGCCAGGTTGCGGGCGGCTCGCGGTCCATCCCGAGTGAGTGGAACGAACTGCGCGAGGCAGGTGCGGCGGCCCGGGCCATGCTGGTTCGCGCCGCCGCGGAGGAATGGGGCGTCCCGGACGCCGAGTGTTCGACCGCGGACAGTACCGTCACTCACGATCCCACCGGTCGGCGGCTCGGCTACGGCGAACTTGCCGATGCCGCGGCCGCGTTGCCGGTACCGGATCCGGGTACCCTGTCGCTGAAATCCCGCGACGACTGGCGCCTGCTCGGCAGGCGCATCACCGGCGTGGACAACGAAGACCTTGTCACCGGTGAGCCGCTCTTCGGTATCGACACGAGGCTGCCGGGCATGGTCTATGCGTCGTACTCCAAGTGCCCGGCCACCGGCGGACGGGTCCGCGACGCCAATCTGGACGAGATCCGTGCGCTTCCGGGCGTACGGGACGCCTTCGCGATCGAGGGCAACGACATCACGACCGAGCTCATGCCGGGGATCGCCATCGTGGGGAACTCCACCTGGGCAACGCAGCAGGCAAGGGCGTCGCTGCGCGTGGACTGGGACGAGAGCGAGGCCTCCACCGACAGTTGGAGCAGCCTTGAAGAGCAGGCACGGGCGCTGTCGGGCCGCACGGGCCGTGAGGTCGTTGAGGAAACCGGTGATGTGGACGGCGCATTCGAGACTGCGGCGCAGACGCTGGAGGCGTTCTACAGCTACCCGTTCGTGTCGCATGCGCCGCTGGAGCCGCAGAACTGCACCGCGTGGTACCGCGACGGCCGAATGGAAATCTGGGCGCCGAGCCAGACGCCCCAGCGGGCCATCGAGAATGTCGCCAACGCACTCGGGATTCCCGAGCGGCGGATCACGCTCCATCAGACGCGCATCGGCGGCGGCTTCGGGCGCAGGCTCATGAACGACTCCGTCTGCGAGGCGGCCGCCATCGCCATGGAAGTCGATGCTCCGGTGAAACTGCAGTGGGCCCGGGAAGACGACATGGCGCACGATTTCTATCGGCCCGGCGGGTTCCATGCGCTGAAGGGGTCGCTGGACGGCGCCGGCAGGCTGTCCGGATGGGAAGATCACTTCATCACCTTTACCCACGACGGCCGGGTGCCGGTTTCGGGCGGCTCGATCCGGGGCGGGGAATTCCCGGAGGGGCTGGCGGAAAACTACCGCATGACCCAGACCATGCTGCCGTTGGCAACGCCGACGGGGCCGTGGCGAGCGCCGGGCTCCAATGCCATCGCCTTCGCCGTGCAGAGCTTTCATCACGAGCTTGCGGTGGCCGCAGGGCGCGATCACCTGGAGTTTCTGCTGGAGACCATGGGCGAACCGCGCTGGCTTGAGGAAGGTAACGAGAACGTGCTGCACACCGGCCGTGCCGCCGGGGTCATCCGCCTCGCTGCCGAGCGGGCGGGCTGGGGGCGGCCGCTGCCGCCGGGGCGCGGGCTGGGCCTGGCGTTCTATTTCAGCCACGCCGGGCACTTCGCCGAAGTGGCGGACGTCAGCGTGGACGAGAATCGCAGGCTCACCATTCACCGGGTGACCGTGGCGGGCGATGTCGGTCCGATCGTGAACCTGAGCGGAGCGGAGAACCAGTGCGAAGGCTCGGTGATGGACGGCCTCAGTACCATGCTGGGGCAGGAGATCACCATGGAGAACGGGCGCGTGCAGGAGTCCAATTTCCACCAGTATCCGCTCATGCGCATCAACAACGCGCCGGTGGTGGACGTGCATTTCGTCGACAGCGATTTTCCGCCGACGGGGCTCGGGGAGCCTGCGCTGCCGCCGCTCGCGCCGGCCGTCTGCAACGCCATCCACGCAGCCACGGGGCAACGCGTGCGCACGCTGCCGCTGAGCAGGGACGGGTACCACGTCTGAACGGGCGCAGGCGGCCTGGCCGCTGCCGCAGCGTCCGGAGCCTCCCGCGACGCGTGTCGCGGGGCGCGGCTGCGCGCAGTTGGAGCGCGTTCGATTTGCGTTCCGTCCCGGTATAATCGGCATCCCCGCCATTCGAGGTAAGGTCGTGCGCATACGCCAGGGACAGGTGCAGGAAAACCTGAATCCGCCGAACGCCGAACGGCGCGTCGAGGTAACCCGCGAGCAGTTGCCACTGCACTGTCCGCTGCCCGATGCGTATCTGTGGAATTCCCACCCCAAGGTCTACCTGCCTATGGAGGCAACCGGCACGGCCGTCTGTCCGTACTGCGGTACGCACTACAGTCTCACCGACCCGGGCCCGTAGACGCTGTCCGGGACCGTTCTGCCGAGGCCCGACTCCATGATCGTCGTCACCGGAGCCGCCGGATTCATTGGCAGCAACCTGGTGCGCGGGCTCAACCGGGCCGGTGAACGCGACATCCTGGCCGTGGACGAGTTGAGCGACGGCCGCAAGTTCGAAAACCTCGTGGACTGCGAGATCGCCGACTACTGGGACAAGGACGCACTACTCCAGCGGTTGAACGGCAGCCCGGGATTCGTGCCCCGGTGCATCTACCATCAGGGCGCCTGCACGGATACCACCGAATGGGACGGCCGCTACATGATGGAGAACAACTACCGCTATTCCACCGAACTATTCGACTATTGCCGCGCGGCCGGGGTGCCCCTCATCTATGCGTCGTCGGCAGCCGTGTACGGTGCGGGCGACAGTTTCGCGGAGGACGGGGGCACGGAGCGCCCGCTGAACGTCTACGGCTATTCCAAGCTGCTGTTCGACCGCTACGTGCGCCGCCGGCTGGGCGCCGTGCAGTCCCAGGTCGCAGGACTGCGCTACTTCAATGTCTACGGTCCCGGGGAATCCCGCAAGGGTCCCATGGCCAGCGTCGCCTGGCACCTGCATAACCAGGTCCGGCAGGACGGCGAGGCCCGGCTGTTCGAGGGCAGCGGCGGCTACGCGGCGGGCGAACAGGCGCGGGACTTCGTGTACGTGGATGACGTGGTCGACGTCATCCTGTGGTTCGGCCGGCACGCCGAGCTGTCGGGCATCTTCAACGTCGGTACCGGCCGGGCCGCGACGTTCAACCGGTTGGCCGACGCGGTCATCGGCTGGCACGGTTCCGGCCGCAAGCGTTATATCCCGTTCCCCGCGGATCTGCGGCGGGCCTACCAGAGCTTTACCCGGGCCGACATCGCCAAGCTGCGCCGCGCCGGCTACGATCGCCCGTTCGCCGACGTATCGGCCGGGGTCAAGGCCTATCTGGATCGTCTCGACGGATACGATTCGAAGCGCAGTGGGCACGAACGATAAGCTGCTCATCGTGGGTCCGGCCTGGATCGGCGACATGGTCATGGCCCAGTCGCTGTACAAGCTGCTGCAGAGCCGCAATCCCCGGGCGCGGATCGACGTGATCGCTCCGCCCTGGTCGAAGCCGATCCTGGACCGAATGCCGGAAGTGAACCGGGCCGTCGAACTGGATGTTGTCCATGGCAGGATCGCCTTGCGCACGCGGCGGAAGCTGGGCCGCCGATTGCGGGACCGGGGCTACGGGCAGGCGATCGTGCTGCCCCGGTCCCTGAAAGCCGCGCTGGTGCCGTTCTTCGCCGCGGTACCCGTGCGCACCGGATATCGGGGCGAATGGAGATTCGCGCTGATCAACGACCAGCGGCGCTTCGATCCCGGCCGGTTTGACCAGACCGTCAAGCGGTTCATCGCGCTGGGTCTGGGCAGGGACGAGGACGAACTGCCGCGGCCGCCCCAGCCGTCGCTGCGCAGGGACGGGGAGAATCTGAGCGCCGCCGTGCAGCGCCTGGGTCTGAGGCTGACGGGCGCAACCGTCGCGTTCATGCCCGGCGCGGAGTACGGACCCGCGAAACGATGGCCCGCCGAACGCTTCGGCGAGTTGGCCGTGCAACTGGCCGATGCCGGCGCGCAGGTCTGGATTCTGGGTTCAGAACGGGAGCGGAAGCTGGGCGAGGAGGTCAGGGCCGCGGCGGGCCGTGATGGTGTGGCCAACCTGTGCGGCAGGACGACCCTCGCCGACGCGGTCGACCTGCTGGGCGCCGCCCGGGTCGCGGTGACCAACGACTCGGGCCTGATGCACATCGCCGCGGCGGTGGATACGCACGTGATCGGCCTTTACGGTTCCACGACCCCCCGGTTTACTCCGCCGTTGACCGACCGTGCGGATATCCTTTACAGGAACCTGGAATGCAGCCCCTGCTTCCGGCGCAGGTGTCCGCTGGGGCACTTCAACTGCATGATGGAGATGGCGGTGGATGACGTCGCAAAGGTGGCCATAACCGCGCTTGACGGTGCTTCGGCGACCGGGGGCGGGCATTGATGAAGCGGCGCCGAAAGCAGCGGCGGTCGACGGGCGGTGCGGATTGGCGAATCGAGCACGAGGGCTCGAGCTTCGTTCTTTGCCGCCGCGCGGAACCGGAACGCATCGTCGCGGAGTGGTTCCGGGACCGCTTCTGGCGGGAGCGCAATCTCGTCGTCGGCGAGGTACCGGGACGAGGCGCCGTGCTGTTCGTCCGCCTGGGCGAGCGGACCTGGGCGCTGCGGCAGTATCGCCGCGGCGGCGCGGCGGCGCGGTTGACCGCCGACCGTTACCTGTGGACAGGCCTGGAACGCACCAGGGCCTTCAGGGAATGGCGCCTGCTGCGCAGCCTGCACGACGAAGGGCTGCCGGTGCCGAGTCCCGTGGCGGCGCATGTGCGCCGCAGCGGGCTGACCTGGAGCGGCGACATCATCACCGAACGCATCGCCGATACCCGTTCGCTGGCATCGGCGATGACCGCGGGCGAGGTCGATGCCGGGACCTGGGCGGCCGTCGGCGCAACCCTGCGCCGCTTCCACGACCGGGGTGTGGATCACGCGGACCTGAATGCCCACAACGTGTTGCTGGACCAGGACATGGGGGTCTATCTCGTGGACTTCGACCGCGGCGCACTGCGCACCGGCTCGGGCTGGCAGCGGCGCAATTTCAACCGGCTGCGCCGTTCGCTGCGCAAGATCGCGCGCACCTCCGGCGGGGCGTTCGGGGAGCCGGACTGGCGCCGGCTGCTGCAAGGTTACCGGTCGGGGGCGTAGAGGTCGGGCCAGGGCTCCGGGCGGCCCTTGAAACGCCGGTAGGTCCACATGTACTGCTCCGGCGCCTGGCGGATGTAGTCCTCCAGCCGTTCCACCAGGCGGCGGGTGTCGGCCACGGGATCGTCGCCCGGGAAGCCGTCCAGCGGCGGGCCGATGTTGACCACGTATCCCGCCCGCCCGGGCAGGCGCCGGAAGAAGTACGTCAGCACGGTAGCGCCAGTCATGCGCGCCAGCTTGCTGACCGCGGTGGTGGTCATGGCGGGCTCGCCGAAGAACGGAACGAGCGCGCGATTGTTCCCCCTGCCCGCCAGATCCGCAAGATAGGCGACCGTACCGCCGTCGCGCAGCGTTCTCACCATGGCGCGAATGTTGTCCTTGGGTATCTGTTCGGCGACGATGCGCTGGCGGCCGCGGGAGATCATGGCGTCGATCATGGCGTTGGGCTGGGGGCGGTAGACGGCCTTGATCCCCGGAAACAGCTCCTTGAGAATGGACGAGCCGGTCTCGAGGCTGGTGAAGTGGGCCGTCAGGACGATGATGCCCTTGTCCTGCGCCAGCGCTTTCTCCAGATGTTCCCGGCCCTCCACCCGGATCAGCCGGTTGAGCCGCTCGCTTGAGGCGTACCAGCCGAGTCCCATCTCCGAGAAGGCGGCACCCACGGCGGCAAAATGATCGCGGCCGAGGCGCCGCCGTTGTGCGGGCGTGAGATCGGGGAAACAGGCTTTCAGGTTGCGCATCACCACGCGGCGGGAGCTGCGGGCGAGCCAGCGGCCGGTCAGCCCGATGCACTTGCCGGCCACGATCTGCCAGGGATAGGGCAGCACGGCCGCGAGCTTCATCCACCCCGCCAGCAGCCAGGCGGGCCAGTACCGCGGCGCCAGGAAGCGGCGCCAGGGGATCGAACCGGATTGGGAAGCGGCTTGCATGACGGTTGCGATTGTAGATCAGCTTCCTCGGCAAGCCAGTACGCCCGGCGGTGCCGGTCCCGGTACCGGCATCAGGCGTAGATGTCCGGATACCCGTCCGGCAGGTCCTTGAACCGCCTGTGCATCCAGGCGTACTGCTCCGGGCAGGTGCGAATGTTGTCTTCAAGTGCCTGCATCAGGCGGGTCGTGTCCGCCACCGGGTCGTCGCTGGGCAGGTCCGGCAGCGGCGGGTCGACGGTCGCCACATAGCCGCTGCCGTTCTCAAGGCGCCTGAAGTACAGGGGCAGCAGCGTGGCGCCGCTGATCCTTAGGATGCGGCTGACGGCCGTATTGGTCATGGCGGGCAGGCCGAAGAACGGCACCGGTGCGCTGTACTTGTCCCGGGAGCTCTGATCCGCCAGGTAGAAGACCACCGAATTCTCCGCCAGCCTGCGCAGCAGCGTCTTCACGCTGTACTTGGAGATCAGCTCGTCGATGTGCCGGCTGCGGCCCCTCAGGATGATCCGGTCCAGCAGTTCGTTGCGCATCGGGCGGTACATGGCCGTGGCCTTCGGACACAGCGGGCGCATGACCGCGTGTATGAGTTCCATCGGCGTGAAATGCCCGCAGAAGAGCAGCACACCCTTGCCCTTTTCCAGGGCGTCTTCCAGATGTTCGCGGCCGTCGATGCGCACCGTCTCCCGCAGGCGCTCGGGGACGCCGAACCACGACGTCGCCAGTTCCGTCAGGCCGATCCCGACGGACTCGTAGTGGCGCCGGCACAGGTTTTCCCGCTCCCGCGCGGAGAGTTCGGGAAAACACACCTCGAAATTGGCCCGGACCGTGCGGCACTTGCCCCGAAACAGCGGACAGAGAAGGCGGCCCAGGCGCTTGCCCAGGGCAATCCGGTACCGTAGTGGAAGCGGTGCAACCGCCCGGAGGCCAGCGTAGAATAGCCAGACATGCCAGTACCACGGCATCCAGAATCTGAGCGGTGACGTCAAGATTTTTGCAGGCATGTCCGGGTTTTTGTACCGGGACCGCACGATCCGATAGCACGAAGTGGTTCCGGTACTTGAATTTACGGCGATTATCCTTATTTTTTAAACCAATCACACGGTCTTTGCCGGGCGCGGTACCAGCCCGGTTTCGGAGTCAACATGAAACGCATCGCTCTGTTCATCGCCACCAACGTGGCGGTCCTCGTGGTCCTGACGATCGCCATGCAGCTTCTGGGCATCGAATCGCTGCTCAACGAGCAGGGTACGCAACTGGATCTTCAGGCACTGTTGATCTTCTCTGCGGTGATCGGTTTTGCCGGGTCCTTCATCTCGCTGGCGATCTCCAAGTGGTCGGCGAAGCGGCTCACCGGCGCGCGGGTCATCACCAATCCCCGCAACGAGACCGAGCGCTGGCTCGTGAACACCGTAACGAGGCAGGCGCAGACGGCCGGCATCGGCACGCCGGAGGTGGCGATCTACGATTCCCCCGACATCAACGCCTTTGCCACCGGAGCGAACCGCAACAATTCGCTGGTGGCCGTGAGCACGGGGTTGCTCGGACGCCTGTCGCGAGGCGAACTGGAAGCGGTACTCGGCCACGAAGTCAGCCACGTGGCCAACGGCGACATGGTCACGCTGACCCTGATCCAGGGCGTGGTCAACACCTTCGTGATCTTCTTCTCGAGGATCATCGGTTTTCTCGTGGACCGGCTCATCTTCCGGACCGAGCGCGGCTACGGGCCGGGATTCTTCATCGCCAGCATCGTCGCGCAGATCGTGCTGGGCATCCTGGCCAGCACTATCGTGATGTGGTTCTCGCGCCGGCGGGAATTCCGCGCCGACCAGGGCGGGGCGCAGCTTGCCGGCCGGCAGAACATGATCAACGCGCTGGAGCGTCTGCGCCGGGCGCACGAGCCGTCCGCGCTGCCGGAGTCCATGCGGGCCATGGGAATTTCCTCCTCCCGCGCCGTCGGCCTGAAGCGACTGTTCATGTCGCACCCGCCGCTGGAAGAGCGGATCGCGGCCCTGAAGCGCTTCTAGGAGCGTGCGCCGCGCTCGCAGACAGGTTGCTTCGGTTGACGCCGCCGTGCCCGTTGATCCGGTTGGAGCGTTTGGCTTAGAGTAGCGTGCCCATGGGCCGGTTGATTGGACCTTTGCTGCTGCTTTTGCCCGGTCTGCACCTCGGCAGCAGTCTCGCCAACGAGCTTTCGCCGCAGCATCCCCCGGCCGACCGCATCGTCGTACTCAAGTCGGAACGCACGCTCCACCTGTACAGGGATGGCGAGGTCATGCGGAGTTTCGACATCGCGCTGGGCCTCGCACCCGAAGGCCCGAAACGGGAGGCCGGCGATTTTCGTACCCCGGAAGGGCAGTACTTCATCGAATGGAAGAACGCCGAGAGCGATTACTTCATGGCGCTGAAGGTGTCCTATCCCAACGAGCGGGACCGGGCCCTGGCCGCGGCGGAAGGAGTGGACCCCGGCGGGATGATCATGATCCACGGCGACCCCAACAACGGCCGTTACTTGGCCATGCGCAGCCAGGGAATGGACTGGACCGACGGCTGCATCGCGGTTTCCAACTCCGACATGGTGGACATCTGGCTGATGACCAGCGAAGGAATGCCCATCGAAATCCGGCCTTGATATTGACGCATCCGGCCCCCATTTAGCCCCCATCGGGCGGGCGACCCGGGAGGTCATCGATGAGCGAAGCAAGGGAACCGACTACCTTCGATTTCAAGGCCGAGGTGAAGCAGTTGCTGCACCTCATGGTGCACTCCCTGTACAGCAACAAGGAGATCTTTCTCCGCGAGCTGATTTCCAACGCCTCCGACGCCAACGACCGGCTGCGCTTCGAATCCCTCAGCCAACCGGACCTGCTGGCCGACGACCCGGAACTGGGCATCAGGGTCGCCCTCGACCCGGAGGCCGGCACGCTGACCGTGAGCGACAACGGCATCGGCATGAGCCGCAAAGAGATCGTCGAGCAACTGGGCACCATCGCCCACTCCGGGACCGCCCGTTTCCTCGAATCCCTCGACGGCAAGGCTCAGAAGGACTCGGCCCTCATCGGCCAGTTCGGGGTCGGTTTCTATTCCTCGTTCATCGTCGCCGAACAGGTGGAAGTGCTCAGCCGCCGCGCCGGAGCCGACGCCGGCGAGTCGGTCCGCTGGGCTTCCACCGGCGACGGCAGCTATACGCTGGAACCGGCGGAGAAGGAAGCACGCGGAACCACCATCACGCTGACGCTGAAGCCGGACGAGAAGGAGTTCCTGGAGTCCTACAGGGTGAACGCCCTGATCCGGAAGTATTCCGACCACATCGCCTTTCCGGTGACGCTGGGCGTGGCAGGCAAGGAAGACGACGAGTCCGGCGAACCGGTGAACAAGGCCAAGGCGCTGTGGGCGCGGCCGCGCACCGAAGTCGAGGACGAGGAATACATCGAGTTCTACAAGCACATTGCCCACGACTTCAAGGATCCGCTGATCTGGAGCCACAACCGGGTGGAAGGCAAGCGCGAGTACACGAGCCTGCTGTACGTGCCCTCCGCCGCGCCCTGGGACCTGTGGAACCGGGAGTCGCCCCGCGGGGTCAAGCTCTACGTCCAGCGGGTGTTCATCACCGACGAGGCGACGCAATTCCTGCCCCTGTACCTGCGGTTCATCCGCGGAGTGGTGGACTCCGGCGACCTGTCGCTCAACGTATCCCGCGAACTGCTGCAGCAGGACCCGGTGGTCGGGGTGATGAAGAGCGCCCTGACCAAGCGTGTCCTGACAATGCTGGAGCGCCTGGCGAGGGAAGCGCCCGAGAAATACGCCACGTACTGGAAGGAATTTGGCGTGGCGTTCAAGGAAGGGCTCGCCGAAGACGCGGGGAACCAGGAGAAGATCGCCGCGCTGCTCAGGTTCAACAGCACCGCCTCCGACGAACTCGAGCAGGACCGTTCCCTGGACGACTATCTCGAAGCCGCCGGCGAAGAACAGGACGCCATCTACTTCCTCATCGCGGATACGCCCGAAGCCGCCCGCAACAGCCCGCACCTGGAAGCGCTGCGCGAGCGGGGCCTGGAAGTGCTGCTGCTGTCGGACCGCATCGATGAGTGGGTCATGCAGTACCTCACGGAATACAAGGGCAAGTCCTTCCGGGACGTCACCCGGGGTGAACTCGATCTCGGCAGTGACGAGTCGGAGAAGAAGGTCGAGGCCGAACTCACGAAGGAGCAGAAGGCCTTGCTCAAGCGGATCAAGCGGGTGCTGCGGGACAAGGTGGACGAGGTCCGCGTCAGCGACCGGCTGAAGGAGTCCGCCGCCTGTCTGGTGATCGGCGAACAGGACATGGGATTCCAGATGCGCGAGTTGCTCAGGGCCACCGGTCAGGAGCCCCCGGAGACGGTGCCGTCGCTGGAGGTCAACCTCGATCACCCGATCGTCGGCATGATGACCGAGACGGGCGAGGAGGAACGCTTTGAGGACCTTTCCTGGCTGCTACTGGAACAGGCGACGCTGGTGGAAGGGCGGCCCCTGGATCAGCCGGCGGCATTCGTTCGCCGCGTCAATTCGCTGTTGCTCGGCGCAGGGCCGGATTCGGAATAGCCGCCCCGTGCCCGGCGGGCAGTCCGCCGTCTCCTGCCCGATTTCGCCCCCGAGTTGGCGTTACGTCACCTGCTGCGACACCAGGTGCCGCGGCACCAGCCAGCGTTCCAGGAGTTCGAAGAACAGTTCCGCGGCCAGCGCCAGGAGCGCGGCGGGTATCGCGCCCTGCAGGATGAGCGAGGTGTCGTTCAGCGCCAGCCCGGTGACGATGGGTTCCCCCAGGCCGCCGGCGCCGATGAAGGCTGCCAGCGTCGCCGTGCCGATGCTGACCACCGCGGCGATCCGCACGCCGGCCAGCATGTGGGGCAGGGCGAGCGGCACGTAGACATGGCGCAACTGCTCCCGCTCGCTGAGCCCCAGCGCCCGGGTGACTCGCCGCAGCAACGGGTCGATGGTAATGAGCGCGGTGATCGTGTTGCGCGCGATGGGCAGCAGCGAGTAGAGGAACAGGGCGATGATGGCGGGTACCTGACCGACACCGGCCAGGGGAATCATCAGGGCCAGCAGGGCGATGGACGGGATGGTCTGGAGCAGCCCGGCCACGTAGAGGACGCCCGCCGAGAGCGCCGGCGAGCGGTACACCAGGAGCGCCAGGCCCACCCCCACCACGCACGCCGCCAGCACAGCGATCGCCGTCAACTTCAGGTGGGTCAGTGTATGGCGTCCCAGCGTCTCCCATAGCGTCGGCGCCCGGGTCCCGCCCGATGTCACGAGCCCCTGGGCGAGAAGGAAGGACCGGGCAACCTGTGCGAAGGTGCGTTCCTCCACCACAACTTCCGCGTTGAGGGCGCGCATGGTCTCGTCGTCGAGGCGGCCGGTCAGTGCCGACAGTGCGGCCTTGACGTCAGGTTCCAGGTCGGCCCGCACCAGGGGCGCCGCCAGGTAGGCGGGGAAGAAACCGAGATCGTCTTCCAGGACCCTCAGATCGTATCGGAGCAGGTCCCCGTCCGTGGAGTAGGCGTCGGTGGCATCGATGTCGCCTTCCAGCAGCGCCAGGTACGCAAGGCCGTGTCCGATGCCGCTGGAGGTCTGCGGCAACCCGTACCGCTGCTGCAGGCCGGGCCAGCCGTCGGCGCGGTCGCGGAACTCGTGGCTGAAACCGAATCGCAGTTGCGGAAGGGCCGCCAGATCGGAAATCCTCTCCAGACCGAAGCGCGACGCCGTCTCGCCGGTTACCGCGATGGCGTAGGTGTTGTTGAAACCGAGGGGCGCGAGCAGTTCCGCGCCGAAAGGCGCCAGCCGGGCATTCAGTTCCTCTTCGCCCAGCTCCGCTTCCACTTCCAGAATGGCCTGCGTCAGGGTGCCGGTGTACTCGGGATAGGCGTCGATTTCGCCCGACACGAGCGCCTGGAAGGCGACCAGCGTGCCCCCCAGCCCGGTTCGGCGCCGGACTTCGAAACCGCGCTCCTCCAGCACCTGCGCCATCATCTCCGCCAGAAGGTAGCCCTCGGTGAACATCTTGCTGCCGATGACGATGGGCCGCGTCTGGGCGATGGCGGTCAGCGAGGCGCACAGTCCTGCGAGGAGCAGGACGACACGCGCCGCAGTGCGGGGCTTTCTCCGCGGGCTGCCGGCGGCCCGCCGGCCTTCCCGGCCGGCTCGTGGCGCCGCCGGAGGATGCTTCAAGCTCCTGCGGACGGTACTCACGATGCCCGCCCCCGGCCGAAGAGCCGCGCTACATAGGCATCGGAAGATTGCCTGATTCGCTCCACCGGACCCTGCCGGACGATTTCGCCGTCGCGGATGACAATAATTTCGTCGGCCAACGCGACGGCTTCGGACATGTCGTGAGTCACCAGCACCACCGTCGTGGACTCCGATCCCATGAGCTTCAGGAACTGTTCGTGGATGTCGGCCCGCGTCAGCGGATCCACGCCGGAAAACGGCTCGTCCAGCAGCAGTATGTCCGGCTGCAGGAACATGGCCCGGCAGATTCCCACACGCTGCTGCTGGCCGCCGGAGAGTTCGTGCGGGTAGCGGGACGTCAGTTCGCCGTCCAGCGCCATGAGGTTCATCAGCGTTCCCGTGCGGGCGCGAATCCTCGCATCGGGCCAGCCTTCCAGTTCGCCCAGCAGCGAGATGTTCCGGGCCACACTCATGTGGGGGAACAGGCCGGTCCCCTGCACCGCGTAGCCGATGCGCCGGCGAAACGACGCAAGACCGGTCACCGGGACCGGTTCGCCGAAGGTCTGCACGGTGCCCCGGTCCGGCCGCTCCAGACCGTTGATCAGTTGCAACAGCGTGGACTTGCCGCAGCCGCTCTCCCCGACGAGGCCCGTCGTGACGCCCGGGGAAATGTCGAGATCGAGATTCCGGAAAACTTCCGTCTGCCCATAGCTCTTGGTCAGATGCCTGAATTCGATGATGCCGCCCATCGGGCAGGTACGATACCATTACGCCGCCCAATGGGTTGACCGCGAGGGTTGGCTGTCCACGGCAGATGTCGTGCGCCACGCCAGGCGAGCGCGGAGGGCTGTCGCCGCGGGCTGCCGGGAGCGCGGCCTGGGGCGTGAAGAAACCGGGAGCGCCAATGAGCAAGCAAACGAAACCCTTGAAGGACGACCTGAAGGCCCGCCTGAGCCGGGAGCAGTTCCACGTGACCCAGGAGGCCGGCACCGAACGCCCGTTCACGGGCAGGTACAACGCCCACAAGAAATCCGGCATGTACCTCTGCGTCTGCTGCGGCGACGAATTGTTCGCCTCCGGGGCCAAGTTCGATTCGGGGACCGGCTGGCCGAGCTTCTGGGAGCCGGCCACGGCCGAAGCGGTGGACACGGCCCGGGACACGAGCTACGGCATGGTCCGGGAGGAGGTCGTGTGCGCCCGTTGCGGTGCGCACCTCGGTCATGTCTTCAACGATGGTCCGCAGCCCACGGGACTCAGGTACTGCATCAACTCCGCATCCCTGGATTTCGAGTCCGGCGAAGGGGACTGATCCGCACCGCGCACGCACTCCCGCCCGCGCCCGTTCGGTCAGGCACTGCCGGAGCCGCGCGCCGCAACAGGCGAAACCACGGCCGTTCACATGCTCAGAGAACTACGCGAAATCCTCAACAAGACCCTGGCCGGGGCCGGGGAAGAAGAAGGCGACCGCGATCACGCGCTGCGCCTGTCCACGGCGACCCTGCTGGTGGAAGTCGTACGTGCCGACTACGACGAGGACATGGCCGAGGGCAAGGCGGTATTCGACCTGTTGCGGGGTTTCTTCGAACTCTCCGACGACGAAACCCGGCTGCTGATCCGCGAAGCCGAACTGGAGGCGGATCACTCGGTCTCGCTGCAGTCGTTCACGCGCGTTCTGCACGAGCGGTTGACGCTCGAGGAGAAGCGCTCCGTGGTCGAGATGCTGTGGCGCGTGGCCATGGCCGACAGCCGCCTGGACAAGCACGAGGACCACCTGGTCCGAAAGGTCGCGGGCCTGCTGTACATACCCCACGGCGACCTCATCCGCATCCGGAACCGGGTCAAGAGCGAGCACTGATGTCACGCAAACATCGGACAGGTTCGCTCCGGCTCAGCTCAGGTAGCCCGGCAGCGGCAGCAGCCGGAACGCGGCCTGGACGAGGATCAGTACCAGCAGGGGGGACAGGTCGAGGCCCGCGATGGTCGGGATCAGCCGCCGCGCCGGCCGTAGGATCGGTTCGTTGAGGTCGGCCAGCACGACGGCGACGGGATGCCGGGTGCGCGGGCCTACCCAGCTCAGGATGACGTAGACGAGAATGCTGACCGAGTAGAACCAGAGCGCCAGGCTGATGAGGCGGAATAGAATCAGCAACGGAAGCGGCGCCAGCGTTCCGGACGGAACGCCGCCGATTCGCAGCAGCAGCCAGGTGAGGACGCCTTCCAGCAGGACCAGTACCACCACCGTGGGAACGTCCATGTTGCGCGATGTCGGGATGAAACGCGACGCCGGGCGCACCAGCGGGTTGGTAATCTGCACGATGGCCTGGGTGAAGGGGTTGTAGAAGTCCGCCCGCACCCAATGCAGGAGAAATCGCAACAGGAAAGCCAGCAGGTAAAGGTCGCCAAGCGCCTTGACCAGGTAAAAGAGTGAGCTACGCATTGCCGGCGGGGTACGTCAGGTTTGTCGGATCGTTGTAGAAGGTGTCAGGCGCGCGGTTTTCCGACGCAAAGATAGCACGAGCCTGCGCCGCTGTTCTTCATATCCGGTCCCCGGCGGGCGGGCGGGGGCCGAAAATGGCGGTGCCGATACGCACGATGGTGCTGCCCGCGGTCACCGCCTGTTCCAGGTCCGCGGACATGCCCATGGACAGCGTGTCCATGGGGATTCCCAGGACTTTGAGCCGATCCCGCAGGATGCGAAGTTCGGTGAAGAACCTGGCGGGGTCGGCGGCGGCCGGCGGTATGGTCATCAGGCCCCGCAGCCTCAGACGGGGAAACCGGCCGAGTTGCCGGGCCAGATCCTCCACTTCGTCCGGTTCGACCCCACCCTTGCCCGGTTCCCCGGCCTGGTTGACCTGAACGCACACGTTCAGCGGCGGCGCACCGTACGGGCGTTGATCGTTGAGCCGCCTGGCGATCCGGATGCGGTCCAGGGTATGGACCCACTGAAAACGCTCGGCCACTTCGCGGCTCTTGTTGGCCTGAAGCCGGCCGATGAAGTGCCAGTCAATCGGTAGCGACGTGAGCGCTGCGATCTTGGCGCGGGCCTCCTGCACGTAATTTTCCCCGAAACTGGACTGTCCGGCCTGAAATGCCGCTTCAATGGCGGCTACGGGCTGTCGTTTACTTACAGCCAGTATCCGGATTTCACCCGCGCCCCGGCCGGCGTCGCGAAGCGCCGCCTGCACACGGGCGCGAACGTTTTCGAGGCGCTGTGCAACCTGGGACGCACTTGACGGGAGATTTTTCGATTCAACACTCATCTCAAACTGCCGGGCCTGCCCCGGAGGCGCTGCCGGGCGAGCCGCTCCCGGGCGAGTCGCCGCCGGCCGATTCGTCGCCGGGCGAGGCCATCGCGCATCTGCTCGCCTTTGCGGTCGGGAGCGACGCTTCGGACCTGCACCTGTCGGCGGACCTGGCACCGAGAATCCGGGTTCACGGTGACGTCAGGGCAACCGATACGGCGCCGCTGTCCCATGAGCGCGTACAGAGTATGGTGCACTCGGTAATGAACGACAATCAGCGGCAGCAGTTTGCCGAGCATCTCGAAGCCGATTTCTCATTCGAGTCACCGGGGCTGGCGCGGTTTCGGGTCAACGCGTTCGTTCAGCGCCGCGGCTGCGCGGCAGTGTTTCGGACGATCCCGTCGGTGGTCCCGTCACTGGACGATCTGGCAGCACCGGCTGTATTCCGGGACATCGCCACGGCCCGCCGCGGGCTGGTCCTGGTCACGGGTCCCACGGGATCCGGCAAGTCGACGACGCTGGCGGCCATGGTGGACCACATCAATACCCACTCGCCGGACCACATCATCACGATAGAGGATCCCATCGAGTTCGTTCACGAGAGCAAGCGTTCGCTGGTCAACCAGCGCGAAGTCCATCAGCACACACGGGGGTTTGCCGCGGCGCTGCGGTCGGCACTGCGCGAAGACCCGGACGTCCTGCTCATCGGCGAACTGCGCGACCTGGAAACCATCCGGCTGGCTTTGACCGCCGCCGAAACCGGCCACCTGGTGCTGGCTACGCTGCATACGAGTTCCGCAGCCAAGACGGTGGATCGAATCGTGGAGGTTTTCCCGGGGCCCGAGAAAGCCATGGTACGGGGCATGCTCGCCGAATCGCTGCGGGCCGTGATCGCGCAAACGCTGCTCAGGCGTTGCGGTGGAGGGCGTGTGGCGGCCCATGAAGTCATGATCGCAACACCCGCCATCCGCAACCTCATCCGCGAAGGCAAGGTCGCGCAGATGTACTCGGCCATCCAGACCGGCAGGTCCCACGGCATGTGGACGCTGGAGCAGTCCGTTCGCAAACTGCTTGACGAGAGCCTCGTCACGGCCGAGACGGCGCAGTCGGGACTCGGGACCTGACCGGAAGGCGCGGGACAGCCCGTGGTACAGGTCCCGCGGAATTGGGCCGGCGGCAAGCCCCCGCCCGGTATTGCGCTCAGTCCGGGTAGACCTGCCGGGCGTCGAAAACCGGCCCGTCGACACAGACGCGCTTCATGGCGGGACCGTCGGGCGTGCTGAGCAGTACGGTACAGCCGGCGCATCCGCCCACTGCGCAGGCCATGTATTCTTCCAGCGCCAGTTGGCAAGGCAGGTCGAATTCTCTTGCCAGATCGGCCGTCGCTTCCAGCATGCCCGTCGGACCGCAACCGAAGACCTGAACCTCGTCCAGTTGGCCGTCGGGCACGGCTTGCAGCCGAAGCCGGGCCAGGTCCGTGACGAATCCGGAAAAGCAGCCGTCATAACCCTCGTTGCTGGCCAGCCGCGACGGGACGCCCCAGGACTCCAGCATGGCAACGCTGCTCGAGGCCGGTGCCGGTACGCCGGGGACCTCGATTTCTCCGTCGGCCAGCCGAAACGGGAAGGGCACTTCCGACCCCATCAATACAAGTACCTGGAACGCCGGATCGTCCTTCAGGCAGTCGGCAAGGAAAACCATCGGCGGGATGCCCACCCCGCCGCCGATGGCCATGATCTCGGGCCGTTCGGGATCGAGCGCGAAACCGTTACCGATCGGTCCGAGCACGCTGACGGAATCGCCGCGGACCCGCTGGCTGAGAACATCCAGCCCGTGGCCGACGGACTTGTAGAGAAAATCGAGCCAGCCCTGTTCCGGGTTTGCCCGCATGATCGACAGGGGCCGGCGCATGGGGATCGCGGCGCCGCACGTCAGGTGGGCGAAACTGCCGGGGACGGCGTGGGCTGCGCACACCGGCGCCTGCACGCGCAGGATGAACTGGTTGCCCGCAAACCGCTGCTGGGAGAGGACTTCGGCGTCCTCCAGGTGGATCGTTCCGCGTGTGTCGGGAGGGGTCACGCCGGGCCGCTCATCCACTGCCGGGCGATGATGCAGGCCGCATGGCTGTCGATGTCGCCCTTGCTGACGCGCCGCTTCATGCGCCCGGACGCCCGGGCCTCCCGCAGCTCGGACTCCGCAGCGCGGGAGGTCAGCCGTTCGTCGGTGGTGACCACCGGGAGCCCGTAGCGGTTTTTCAGCGCGCTGGCGAATTCACGCGCGCCGACGGCCACATCGGCGGCGCCTGCTCCGCCCGGAATTCCCACCACCAGCCGGCCCGGGCGCCACTCCTCCATGGAGCGGTCGAGCAGATGCCATGGCGGACCGCCTGCGGCGTCGATCGTCCCGAGCGGTGTGGCCGTGCCGGTGAGCAGGTTTCCGGTGGCCACGCCGATCCGCCTGTGCCCGAAGTCGAAGGCCAGCAGGATGTTGCGATCGGCGGCAGGGGTCAATTCAGACCGCCCGTGCTGCACTCAGGCGTGTCCTGCATAGCTTGAAAGCTGGCTGGGTTCGACGCCGAGCAAGGCCGTGGCCGCCGCCCAACGCTGATCGATGGGCGTATCGAAGATAACCGAGGGGTCGGCGGGGACGTTCAGCCAGGCGTTGGCGGTGATTTCCGCCTCGAGTTGGCCGGGGTCCCAGCCGGCGTAGCCCAGCGCCACGAGCGTCGGGTCGGGTCCGGCGCCGCGCGCCATGGAGTCGAGAATGTCCTGGGAGACGGTGACCTTGATGCCCGTGCCGGTGGCGTCAAGCGTATTGTCGAACGCCTCGCCGGACTGATGGATGACGAAGCCCCGGTCGACCTGAACGGGCCCGCCGCCCATCACCGGACGATCGGCCTGCAACTCGTCGACCACGTTCATCGAGAGCTGCTTGAAGATTTCCGAAACGCGCATGCGCAGGGGGCGATTGATGATGATGCCCAGGGCGCCCTTCTCGTCGTGTTTGCAAAGGTATGTCACGGTGCCGCTGAAGTTCGGGTCCCGCATGCTTGGCATGGCGATCAGGAACTGGTCTTGCAGTGTGCTCATGGGAAACGCGACGGGCCTTGCGTGCGGCCATTATCGCATCCCCGCATCCCGGGCCGCTACCGTAGCTGCAGGACCTTGCGGCACCGAGAGCCGGCGGACCGCAAGGGCCGGCACGGGTTCAACCCGAGAGCCGGGCCTCGACGGCTTCCATCAGCGAACCGGCGATGTCCACATCGAACGCCCGGTCCAGTTCGCGTATGCCCGTGGGACTGGTGACGTTGATTTCGGTCAGGTAATCGCCGATGACGTCGAGTCCGGCAAACATGACGCCCATGCGCTTCAGCACCGGGCCGACCTCCTCGCAGATCCACCGATCCCGCGGTGTCAGCTCCCGGCCCACGCCCCGGGCGCCAACCACCAGGTTGCCGCGCGATTCCCCGGGTCCCGGGATCCTGGCCAGCGCATAAGGCTCCGGTTTGCCGTCGATCAACAGGATCCGCTTGTCACCGTCGGATATCTCCGGAATATAGCGCTGGGCGAGTGCGTAACGGGTGCCGTCTTCGGTCAGCGTTTCCAGGATGACATTGATATTGGGATCGGTCCTGCCGACCACGAAAATCGATTTTCCACCCATACCGTCCAGCGGCTTGAGCACCACCTTGCCCTGTTCCTCCAGGAACGCCCTGAGGTCGTGCAGGGACCTGGAGATCAGGCCGGCCGGCGTGCACTGGGGAAACCACGCCGTGTAGGCCTTCTCGTTGATATCGCGCAGGCCGGCCGGCCTGTTGACCACCAGCAGACCCCGGTTTTCGGCAAGTTCCAGGATATAGGTTGTGTAGATGTACTCCATGTCGAACGGCGGGTCCTTGCGCATGAGAACGACATCCAGTTCCTCGAGGCGGCCCTGCCATTTCGTGCCGAGTTTGAACCACGCCGCGTTGTCGTCCTGCACCTCGATCCGCCGCCCGCGGCCGAGGGCGGCGCCGTCGAGCACCGCCAGATCCTGCTGGCGGAAGTACGTCAGCTCCCAACCCCTTCGCTGGGCGGCCAGCAGCATGGCGAGTGTGGAATCCTTCTTCGGCTGGATGCGCTCGATGGGATCCATCACAACGCCAAGGCGGCGAATTCGGCTCATGACTGTTCTCGACTGCCGGGCTGGACGCGAAACCTACCATACCTTGTCCGGATGCGGCGTGCGTCCTATGCTTCCGCAGGGCAAAGTGACCACCGGCTCATGAAACTGATCGCCTTGATTTTCGGGCTCGGCCTGGAACGGATTGCGACCCAGGTACTGCACCTGCGGGAGCTGCGCTGGTTCGATCCCTACTTTGACTTCGGCCTCGACCGGCTGCGCGGCGCCAGCATCTGGCTGGTGTATCCGGGCAGCATTCTGATTGTCGTGCTGCCGCTGCTTCCCGTGGCCTGGGCCAGTCGTGCGCTGCTGCAGACCGGCGTGGCATGGGACCTTCCCTACCTGCTCTTTGCCGTGCTGGTGCTGTTTTTCTGTCTCGGCCCCCGGGATCTCGCCGCCGAGGTGGAAGAATATTGCCGGGCCCTCGCCGACGCCGACGCGGAAGTGGCCGAACGCGTCCTGAGCGATCTCTGCGAGGTGGAGCATTCCGGGGCGAAGGACGTGGTCGCCGTGGAGGAAGCCATTTTCGTGCAGGCCACCCACCGTTTCTTCGGTGTCGTATTCTGGTTCATCGTACTCGGCCCGGTGGGCGCGTGGCTGTTCCGCGTCAGCGACCTGCTTCGCCGGCGTGCGACGACCATAGGGGTCGGAGACCCGGAGCGGGTCACGCCGGCATTGCCTGCGATCGAAGCGGTAAACGGTGTACTGGTGTGGCTACCTGCGCGGTTGGCGGTTCTCGGATACGCCCTGAGCGGAAATTTCGATGAGGCATTCAACCGCTGGCGTCAATATGAGTTGAAGTCCGACCTGCCGTTCCATCACAGCAACGATCAGGTGGTTGCGTGCGTGGGCAAGGCGGCCATGGGCGGTACCGCGGCGGACATCTCCGATCCGAGCGTCGCGGCGCGCCATGCGATGAAACTGGTTTCCCGAACGCTCTTCATCAGCGTGACGGTGATTGCCGTGATGACGTTGTTCGGTTGGGCCGTCTGATGCTCTGTCCGACAAATTCCTGCTTGTTCGGAACAGGTGCGAGGCACCGCTGCATCGTGCGTGCGGCAGGCGAAGTCGGGTTCCCCAAAAGAAACCCGGCGGTGGGAGCGCCGGGTTAGATTATTGTTGTTATCGGAGTTTACGGTTTCAAATATGCGGCCTGGCTGCTGGTTGTGTTGCTTCGTTAGTCTAAGGGTCTTTTCAAGCGGTCCAACCGTTCTTTGATTGTTGTCACAGCCTGCAAATCTTTTTCTTGTACTCGTTCTGATTCTTGTTCGGACGATTAATTTAACAGAATCGAATAGGATTTCGCACAAATTTCCGTTGATTTGCGGCCATTTCTCTGCTTCCAGCCGCGTCAGCGGTACCGAGGCTATATCGATAGAATTCTTTTTTCTATGAAAAAACAGATAGTTATAACGGTTCCCGTGGGCGCTTCGAGTGCGCGCGTTTGGCAGGATTGGATAATGTAGCCAAAATATCAGCTTACGGAATTCTTATATCTTTATGGATCATAAAATACTTATAAGAAACTGTATATATTGATAATTTTTTTGATTCATCCCGACGGCGTGTAACGGGCGCTCTGGACCTGTCGGCAGGTCAGGGGACTACCGGGAGGAATGGCACGGACCGGGGCGGACCGCTCCCCAGCGGGCGGCGCCACAGCAGGCCGCTGGCTGAATAGACCAGTTCCTCGCCCGAAAACCAGGATGCCGGTATCGCCTCTACCAACTCGCCCCTGCTGAGGTCCCTGAACAACGGATCGGCGTCCAGCAACAGCATCACGAGCTTGCTCTCGGACGGGGACGGCTGTTCGGTCAGGACGACCAGCCCCCCTCCCGGGCGCCAGGACGGCGCCTGCAGCGGGTACGGACGGCGCGCCAGCAGTGTGGTGACGCCGGTACGCAGCAGGTACAGCGACCAGCGTCCGTCGAGTTCATTGGCGTATACCACATCCCCGTGTTCGGAGACGCTGGGGAAATAGGCAGTTCCGGAGCGGCCCGTCAGCCGGCGCAGGGCCCCGGAACTCAGGTGAAGCTCCCAGATGTCGAACGTGCCCGCCCGGTCTGCTGCAAAGACCACCGAATGGCCGTCGGGCCAGAAGACCGGCTCCACCTCGTGGTAATCGGTGCGCGTGACCTGCTGCGGGTCGCCCCCCGCAAGATCGGCGATCCACAAGTCCCACTGTTCCCCTTGCCTGCTCTGGTAGACCACACGGGTTCCGTCCGGAGAAAAACCCGGATTGTGGGCGACGGTGCCTACCGGCAGGAGCAGTCTGGCCGTACCCCCGCCAACCGGCATGATCCAGAGTCCGGAATCGTTGCTGAGTGCAATCTGCCCGCCATCCGGAGAAACCGCGAAGCTGGGGACCACGGGGTTTTCCCGGCTGTCGGCGAACGCCGCGGAGACAGCGGCGCCCCCAATCAGGCAAACCGCTGCCGCCAGTCCGCGTGAGATGCGGAGTTTTCGCCGCGGTGCGGCGGATACGGTGCGCGTCGCTTGCCAAAGGGCGTTGGACATCATGGACTGACCTTCATGGGATCCCGCGGATCAAGACCAACTTCGGATTCATCGCTCAGGGTTGCAACCGTTGCCAGCGCCACGGACCGGCCGTGAAGGAGTAGTGGTCGGCGGGCGCCAGAGTTCGCTCGTAGCGCACGCGGTCGTGAAACCGGTCGGTCCCTTCGCTCCAGAACTCCACCGCCCTGAACCACAGTCTGTAGCCGCCCCAGAAGTGCGGCCGCCGAAGAGCCGATTCGGCGGATTCGGCAGGCGCGGCGGGGCCGGCGGGATCGGGCAGGCCGAATTCCTGCGCTTTCCGCCGTGCCTGATCCGCAAGCTCGGACGGATCCTTCAGGGGCCGGCTCTGGTCGCTGACCCAGGCGTTCAGCCGGCTTTGCCAGGGGCGCGTGGCAAAGTAGGCATCGCTCTCCCCGGCGGGGCAGCGTACCGCCGGGCCCTCCAGGCGGATCTGCCGCCCGAGGCGGTCCCAGTGAAGCACCGCGGCCGAATCGGCCCGGCTGTCAAGCTCCGCCCCCTTCCTGGAGCGATAGTTCGTATGGAACACCGCGTAACCATGCACCAGCGAGACATCCTTCAGAAGCACCATGCGTGCGGAAGGCTGCCCATCCCGGTCGGACGTCGCCAGCGCAAAGGCATTCGGATGGCGCTGTCCGGAGTGCTCCGCGGCGTCGGCCAGCCAGTCGTGCAACAGGCGAACCGGGTCTTCCGGGGGCGTCGGAGGCAGCGGGGGCAGTTCGATGCGATGCGGGGTCATGGCTCTCGGGACCGGGATGGCGGGCGGGTCACACGGCGACGACGCGTGTGCCGCCGGCGCGGCGGGGATCGGCCGCCGCCTGAACCTGTCCGTCGCGGTCGGCCCTGGCCGCGGCGACGCCGCCGAAGTACATGGAGTGTGCGCCGAAGGGGCGCGGCGCCGGGGCGCCGGCCGGCAATGCGCCGATCGGTTCGTGAGCCAGCCGGGGAGAATCGCCGTCGTATTCCAGATGAACCCTCGGCGCGCTGATGGATTCGGCAAGCGACCTGCCCTGCAGCAAGTGCTGGTCAAGGACCTGCAGAAGCGCGGTGGTTATGCGGTCTGCGCCCGGCGAACCGATCGCGAGCGTGCTGCCCCGGCCGTTGCGGGCGATGGTCGGCGCCATGTTGGAGGGCAAGCGTGCACCCGGCGCAGGCCCTGCGAGCGCGTCGGGAATCAGCTCCAGTTCGCCGAGGCAGTTGTTCAACCAGATACCGGTGCCTGCCGGCATGAGTCCCGAGCTGTAGCCGGTGGACAGGGTGATCGAGCAGCCCAGTCCGGTCCCGTCCACCGCGGACGTCTGCACGGTGGAAGGCGATCCGAGGAAGTGAAGATCCTGACGATCGACGCTGGCCATCAGCCGGTCCAACTCGCCTTCCACCGTCCGCGAGTCGCCGCGCTGCCGATTGCGATAGCCAAGCACCAGTTTCTGCACGGCGATCTGCCGGGCGACCGGGTCGGACGGCAGGGACGGGTATTCCCCCGCCATGAGCGTCAGCATCGCGGTCAGGACGACCCCGCCGAGTGCGGGTGACGGATTCGTGGCTACTTTCCAGCGGTTGACCGGCGTAACCAGGGGATCTCTGAGCTTCGGCCGGTATTCGGCCATGTCCCGGCGGGTCAGCGTACCGCCACGCGCCTGCACATGGTCCGCGATCCGGTGTCCAAGCTCGCCGGAATAGAATTCCCGCGCGCCGTGCCGCGCAACTCTGCGCAGGCTGTCGGCCAGGTGCGGAACTCGAATCGTCGCTCCCGGCGGTTTGAGATGCCCGTGCTCATCGTGCAGGCAATCCCATCCGTCGCGGTCCTGTCCGAATACGCAGTCGGACGATGCCTCGAGATACTGATGACAGGCGTCGGGCAAGGGAAAACCGTCTTCAACCGCCTCGATGACCGGCCCGAACAACTCGGCCCAGGGCAAGGCTCCAAACCGGTCCGACGCCGCACCCAGGGCCGCGACGGCGCCCGGCGTGGCAACGGAACCCGGGCCGACGACAGTTCGCACGCCCCCGCCGTATTGAACGAAGACCTCCACGCCTCCCGTACCCAGTCGATCCCCCGGCAGACCGAGACCGGGTGCGGCCGCGTAGCCGTCGATCACCACGGCCGGCACGTCCGCCGGCCAGACGGTGACGAATCCGCCGCCGCCAAGCCCGCAAACGCCGGGCTCGGTGTTCATGGAAGCCAGTGCGGCGGCGATGGCAGTATCCACGGCGTTGCCGCCGCGCTCTGCGACGGCCGCGCCCGCGTCGGCAGCGAGTTGTGAAGACGACGCAACCGCTACATTCATGTCATGCGAGGGCTTCGGCGTGATACCGGATGTGACGTTCCATGAAGGAACTCACGAAGAAATAGCCGTGGTCGTAACCCGGCCGTTCCGTATACTGCAGTTGCTGGCCCGAGGCCTCGCAGGCTGCCTGCAGGTCGCCCGGCCTCAGGTGGTCGAGAAAGGGGTCGCTGCCGCCCTGGTCCACCAGCAACGTATGGGCGCTGGGCTGGCGCCGGATCACTTCGCTGACGTCGTATTCCCGCCAGGCGTTCTCGTCGTCGCCCAGGTACTGCGCCAGTGCGTTTCTGCCCCACTCCGAGCGGCTGGCCGCGCAGATCGGGGAAAAGGCCGACACCGACCTGTATTGTTCTGCCTGCCGGGTGCCCACGAGCAGCGCGCCGTGACCGCCCATGGAGTGACCGCTGATGGACTTGCGCTCCGGATCGACGGGCAGGGTTGTATTGACGACATCCACAAGCTCCGTTGCCACGTAGTCGTACATCCGGTAGTGCGCCGCCCAGGGGGCCTGGGTTGCGTTGACGTAGAAGCCCGCACCGCTGCCGACGTCGATCTCGTCATCCTGGCCGGGTATGTCAATGCCCCGGGGGCTGGTGTCGGGAACGATCAGGGCGATACCGAGTTCCGCGGCAGGGCGCTGTGCGCCGGCCTTGACGACGAAGTTCTCCTCCGTACAGGTCAGTCCGGACAACCAGTACAGGGCGGGAACGCCATCGGCGCCCCCGGGCAGGAACACGGCGAACCGCATGGGGCAGGCACAGCTTGCCGAATCGTGCTCGTAGGTGCGTTGCAGCCCGCCGAAGCAGCGTGATTCGGAGACCAACCGGATTTCGTTCATGTCGCGTTCTCTCTGTGGTGTTGTCAAGGGCGCGCGGCCTCCAGCGCCTGCGCCGGCCCGCGCTCCGTCCGGCTGGAGCGGGACCGTACGCACGGACTGAAAGCTGCGGGACGCAAGGTTACACTACCGCAGCCGTTTCGGGAGCGATGAAATGAGCCTGGATGATTTACGCGAACGCCTGTCCGCCGTGGACCGCGAGCTGATTTCGCTTGTGGCAAGGCGCCAGGAAATTGTTGCGGAGATAAGCGCCCACAAGCTGCAGACCGGTACCGCGACCCGCGATTACGCGCGGGAGCGGCGGGTCATCGAGGCCGCCCGGCGTCAGGCCGGCGCGCTGGGGCTCGACACCGACGTGGCGGAGCAGGTCATGCAGGCGCTCATTCGATCATCGCTGACGCACCAGGAACAGCGGCGCGTGGCGGCGGAAAGCGCCGGCGCCGGCAAGTCCGCGCTGATCGTCGGCGGCTCTGGCAAGATGGGCGGCTGGATGGCCGAATTCCTGGCTTCCCAGGGTTATCGCGTGCAACTGGCGGATCCCAGGCGGTCGAATCTGCCTTACCCGTGGATCCCGGATTGGGAGGGGTGCGATCTGGAGCATGACATCATCGTCGTGGCCGCGCCGATCCAGGTGACCGCGGACATTCTCCACGCACTGGCGGGACGCCGTCCGCGCGGCCTGGTGATCGACGTGGGATCGCTGAAGACGCCGCTGAAATCCGGGTTCGAGGCTCTGATCGCCGCGGGCTGCCGGGTCGCCTCGATTCATCCCATGTACGGACCGGACACCAGGCTGCTGTCGGGCCGTCATGTCATTTTCGTGGATGTGGGTTCGGCGCACGCCCTGGACGAGGCGAAGCGGCTCTTCGAGGCCACGATGGCCGTGCGCGTCGACATGAGCCTGGACGATCACGATCGCGCCATCGCCTACGTGCTGGGCCTTTCCCATGCCCTGAACCTGGCCTTCTTCACTGCCCTGGCGGAGAGCGGCGAACTGGTCCCCGCCCTGCAGGCGCTCTCCAGCACGACGTTCGACGCCCAGTTGCATGTGGCCAGCGGCGTGGCCCGGGACAATCCGAAGCTCTATTTCGAAATCCAGGCCCTCAACCGGTTCGGCGGCGCGGCGCTGGAAGCACTTGTGGACGCGGCCGTGCGTATCAGGGACCTGGTGCAAACCAACAATGAAGCCGGATTTGTCTCGCTGATGGAGGCAGGAAGGGAGTATCTGGACGTACGTGACGGTTGAAGTGCGTTCGGCATCGTTCGCCGCGGTTCTGTCGCGGTGCGCGAAATGTGAAAGAATGATATCGAATCGAGTTCCCTGCATTTCCAATGGACCGCATCGACTCACAAGGCTATCGTGCCAACGTCGGCATGATTCTCATGGACGGCGACGGACATGTGCTGATCGGCGGCCGCGCAGGCCGGTCCGGCTGGCAGTTTCCCCAGGGCGGCATCCGGCACAACGAGAGCGCCGAAGAGGCCTTGTACCGGGAGCTCAGGGAGGAAGTCGGTCTTGAGTGCGCCGATGTCGAGACCCTGGGGCGCACGCGCGACTGGCTGCGCTATCAGCTGCCGAAGCGCTACCGGCGCAGCCAGCAGCCCCTGTGCATCGGCCAGAAACAGCGGTGGTATCTGCTCAAGCTGCTCTGCGACCCGGACAGCATACGCTGCGATACCACGGTGGAGCCGGAATTCGACCGGTTCCGCTGGGTTCAGTACTGGGCGCCCGTCGCCAAGGTGATCTACTTCAAGCGCCAGGTGTACGCGCGCGCGCTGACTGAGCTCGGCAAGCTGGCCAGCCCGCCGCCTCCGCCCCCGCCCCGTTGGTGGCCCCGCCACTGGCGGCCGGCGGCAAATATGGACGCGAACGCGCAATCGCGTCATCATTAGCCCATGGCAAGCGAGCATCCATTTCCGCCGCCGCTTAACTTTACCGACGCAGCAGCGGTAAAGGTGGGGCAGTTGATCGAGCAGGAGGGAAACTCCGAGCTCAAGCTGCGCGTGTACATATCCGGGGGCGGGTGCTCGGGATTCCAGTATGGCTTCACTTTCGACGAAGACATCGAGGATGGCGACACCGAGGTCGAGAATTGCGGGGTCAAGCTGTTGATCGATCCCATGAGCGTGCAATACCTCATGGGCGCGGAAATCGACTACAGGGAAGACCTGTCCGGCGCGCAGTTCATCATCCGCAATCCCAATGCCTCCACGACCTGCGGCTGCGGGTCATCCTTCTCCGTCTAGCCGCCAGTGGCAAGAGCGGGGAACGGGGAATTTCCACAAGTCATCGACCTGCCGACCCCGGGTGAACCGCCGGCCGTCATGGCCGCGGTGGATCTGGGTTCCAACAGTTTCCACATGGTTGTCGCCCGGCTGAGGCACGGGCAGTTCACGATCATCGACCGGATCAGGGAGATGGTGCGGCTGGCGTCGGGGCTTGATTCCGGGGGCAAGCTCAGCGAAGCGGTCTCCGGCCGCGCGCTCGACTGCCTGGGACGGTTCGGCGAGCGGCTGCAGGAGATGCATGCGAGCCGCGTACGCGTCGTCGGAACCAACACGCTGCGGCGCGCGACACGCGCTCGGGGCTTTCTGAACGCCGCGCAAGCCGCGCTGGGCCACCCGGTGGAAGTCATTTCCGGTATCGAGGAGGCGCGGCTGATCTACCTGGGCGTCTCCCACCACGTACCCAGCGCCGGGGAGCAGATGCTGGTGATGGACATTGGCGGCGGCAGCACCGAACTGATCGTCGGCGAGGGCTACGAACCGAGGTATCTGGAGAGTCTTTTCATGGGGTGCGTCGGGCTGAGCCGCCGTTACTTCGACGGTGGCGAGGTCAGCCGGGCCCGCTTCAGCAGGGCGCGGCTTGCGGCGCGTCTCGAACTGCAGCCGGTGATCGCCACGTTTCAGTCCCTGGGCTGGAAGAGTGCGGTGGGCTCTTCGGGAACGATCCGTGCCGCAGAGCGCGCCGCGCGAAGCATGGGGCTGATCGAGGGCGGCCTGACGGTGGATGCGGTGGAAACCCTCATCGACGAGGTCATCCGTGCGGGTGGAGTCGGGAAAATGGGTCTCCCGGACTTCAACCCGAGGCGAGAGCCGGTGTTCCCGGGCGGGCTGGCGATACTTCGGGAAGCCATGGCGGGCCTGGGAATCGACGAGTTGCAGGTCAGTGACGGCGCGCTGCGCGAAGGTCTCCTGTACGACATGCTCGGACGGATCCGGCGTCACGATGCCAGGGACCAGACCATCGACGGGATGCAACTGCGTTTCAACGTGGATCGATCGCAGTCGCGGCGGGTCGAATCGTCGGCGCTCAAGCTTCTGAAGCAGGTGGCTGCCGACTGGCGGCTGGCGGACAAGTTCCACAGGCGGGTCATGGTCTGGGCGGCGCGGCTTCACGAAATGGGTCTGGACATCGCCCACGCCAAGCATCATCGCCATGCCGCCTACCTGATCGCCAATGCCGACCTGCCCGGATTCAATCGGCTGGATCAGCACCTGCTGGCCATCGTCGTGGGGAACCATCGCCGCAAGCTGGATGGGTTCAGCACCGAGGCGCTTCCCTCGTCCATGCGCAAGGCGGCCCTGAGGCTGACGGTGCTGTTTCGGCTGGCGGTGCTCCTCAATCGCAGCCGCCGAACCGTGGAATCGCCTCCGATCCTGCTGCGCGCCTCGGGGAAACGGCTGAAGGTCGCGTTCAACCGCGACTGGCTGGAGGAAAATCACCTCACCCGGGCGGATCTGGAGCGGGAGCGGGCCTGGCTCAAGGCGGTCGGAGTGAAACTCCGCGTGCGCTATCAGGAAGACTCGGAGAGTTCGCGCAGCAGTACGGTCTGTGCGGAAACCGCGGCGTCGCCCGCCTGCGGCTGACACCGGCGATAGGTGCCGTCGGCGCGCATTTCCCACGCCTGGGTATTGTCCTCGAGGTTGATCTTGAGGTCGCGAATCAGCCGCTGTTTCAACTTGCCGTCGAGGATCGGGAACATGATCTCGATGCGCCGGTAGAGATTGCGGTCCATCCAGTCCGCGCTGGAGCAGAAGACTTCTTCGGCGCCGTCGTTGCGGAAGTAGTAGCACCGCGGGTGCTCCAGGAAGCGCCCGACGATGGAGCGTACGCGGATGTTCTCGGAAATCTCCGGGATGCCCGGCCGCAGACAGCAGATTCCCCGGACTACAAGGTCGATCGATACACCTTCCATGGATGCCTTGTACAGGGCGCGAATTACACTCGGTTCCACCAGCGCGTTCACCTTGGCGACAATTCTCGCCTTGCGGCCCGCGGCCGCGTGGCTGGCTTCCCGCCGGATCAACTCGATCAGCTTGTCGCGCAGGGTGAACGGGGATTGGTATAGCAGGTTAAGGTTCGAGGTCTTGGTCAGACTGGTGATCTGCATGAAGACCTCGTGGACGTCCTCGCCCAACTGCTCGTTGGCGGTCAACAGCCCGTAGTCCGAATAAACCCGCGTCGTCTTCGGATGGTAGTTGCCGGTGCCGAGGTGGATGTAGCGCCGCAGCCGTCCCCCCTCCCTGCGCACCACCAGTACCATCTTGCAGTGCGTCTTGTAGCCCGCAACGCCGTAGACGACATGCGCGCCCGCCTCCTGCAGGCGATTGGCCAGTTCGATATTGGCCGCCTCGTCGAACCGCGCCCTGAGTTCGATCACCACCATCACTTCCTTGCCGGCCTTGGCCGCCTGTACCAGGCTGTCCACCAGGGGCGAGTCAGGGCTGGTCCGATACAGCGTCTGCTTGATGGCGAGCACGTCGGGATCGATGGCGGCACGGTAGAGGAAGTCCATGACCGGCGTGAAGGACTGGTAGGGATGGTGCAGCAGGATATCGCCCTGGGCGATGGTGTCGAATATGTGGGAGGTCTTGATCAGGACCTTGGGGATGCCCGGGGTGAAGGGGGGATACTTCAATTGCGGCGCGTCGATGAGGTCGTACACCGCCAGCAGGCGCTCGAGGTTGACCGGGCCGTCCACCTGGTACAGATCTTCGCGGCCCAGCTTGAAGTGTTCCAGCAGGTATTCCGCGAGTTCGTCGGGACAATTGTGCGCCGTCTCAAGCCGTACCGCAGCGCCATACCGACTCTCGAACAACTCGCCTTCAAGCGCCCTGATCAGGTCGTCGACCTCTTCGTGGTCGAGATAGAAGTCGCTGTTGCGGGTGACCCGAAACTGGAAACAGCCGTCGATGGTCAGCCCGGCAAAGAGCTTGTCGGCAAAGGTATGAATGATGGACGACAGAAATACGAAGTCCGCCCCGCCGGTGCCGGGCAGGTCCGCGGGCAGCTGAATGACTCGGGGCAGCGAACGCGGCGCATGAACGATGGCACGATGCCGTTGGCGGCCGAAGGCGTCCTGTCCGTGCAGGCTGACGATAAAGTTGAGGCTCTTGTTGAGAATACGCGGGATCGGGCGCGTGGGATCCAGGGTCGTGGGGCTGAGCACCGATACCACTTCGGTGTGAAAGTAGTTCTCAAGCCAACGGCGTTGTTCGCCACTCCATTCGTCCCGCCGAATGAACCGGATGCCGGTCCCGGCAAGTTGCGGAATGAGTTCGTCGTTCAGTACCCGGTATTGCTCGGAGACCAGTTGATTCGTCCTGTCCGCCAGGATCCGCAGGACTTCCGCCGGCGTCATGGATTCGGGGCCGATGGGCGCCGAACTGATCGCCAGGCGCTGCTTGAGGCCCGAGACTCGAATCTCGAAAAACTCGTCCAGGTTGGTGGAGGAGATGCAGAGGAACTTGAGCCGTTCCAGCAGCGGGACCGTCTCGTCCCTGGCCTGCTGCAGCACCCGCATGTTGAACTCGAGTTGCGACAGCTCTCGATTGACGTAGTAGTCGGGCAGCTTGAGATTGAGTGTGTCCACGGCAGGTGCTTCTAGCGGCGGACTCCATAGTATACGCCTCCCAGTGGTGCGGGCTGCCGCGCACCTGTGACGGAGGGCGCGTTTCCCGGCTCGCCGCGCAACCTCGCGCGCGCCAGCCAGGCGAACAGCACCGCCTCCACCCACTCCGGTTCGATTCCGTGAAGGGCGCTGGATTCCACGGGAATACCCTTCAGACGAGCGGCAAGACGTTGCCTCAATGCCCCGTTTCGGGCGCCGCCGCCGCAGAGTATCAGGCGCTGCGGCCGGCAGCCCACGTTGCCGATCCCGCTTGCGATGGTGGCGGCGGTGAGTTCGGTCAGCGTGGCTTGGACATCCGCGTCGCCGGGACGTTGTCCGGAACGGGCCAAAGCTGCCTCAAGCCACTCGAAGTTGAAGTGTTCCAGTCCGGTGGACTTGGGCGGCTGCTGCCGGAAGTAGGGGTCCGCCAGCAGTTCGTCCAGCAGCCTGCGGTGCACGCGGCCGCTCCGGGACCAATCGCCGTCGTGGTCGTAGGGCTCGCCTGTGCAACGCTGCGTCCATCGGTCCAGCAACGTATTTCCGGGGCCTGTGTCGAAACCCAGCAGGTCCCGGCCCGGCTCGAGAACGCTGACGTTGGCGATGCCGCCGATGTTGACGGCTACGCGGCGTTCGCCCGGGGCGGCGAAGGCCCACTGGTGAAAAGCCGGCGCCAGCGGAGCCCCCTGGCCGCCCAGGGCGATGTCCATCTGCCGCAGGTGCCCCACGGTGGTGATGCTGGTACGGGCGGCCACCGTGCTGGGATCGCCAAGCTGCATGGTAAATGGCTCCGGCCCTTCCGGCCGGTGAAAGACGGTATGGCCCGAGTGACCGATGGCCGTCACCCGGTCCGGTTCCAGACCACTGTCGTCCAGCAGGCGTACCACGCAGTCAGCGAAGAAACCGGCAATGGCGACATCGAGTCCGCCCAACTCCTCCAGGGAAACCGAAGGGGTCGCCAGCAAGGTTTCGATGCGCCGCCGAAGGGATTCCGGGTAGGGGGTGGTGGACGCGCGTTGAATCCGTTGGCTATCGGGATTCAGCCAGACCAATGCCGCATCCACGCCGTCCTGGCTGGTTCCCGACATCAGTCCGAGGTACAACTCACCCACGGTAATGGCTACGGATAGCGTCAACAGGCCCTAGTACGTCGCGGTCGCTCTGAATTGGGTCGGACGGTGCAGGTCGAGCTCGAGCCACAGGGGTGCGGCGATGGATTGGAACGCTGCCAGGTCGGCGTCCGCCAGGTATACGGGTTCGGACGATGCGAGGGCGGCGGTTTGCGGGTCGCGATGTACGCCGTCGACCTGATACTCGTAGTGCAGGTGAGGTCCGGTCGCCAGCCCGGTCATGCCCACGTAGCCGATTGTCTGGCCCTGCCGGACGCGGCTGCCGACACGGATGTCGCCGAACCGGGACAGGTGCGCGTAGAGCGTGGTGATCTTGCCGCCGTGCTCGACGACCACGGTATTGCCGAAACCGTTGCGCGCGCCGCGGAAACTGACGGTGCCGTCTCCCGCTGCGCGGACGGGCGTTCCCGAGGGAGCGGCGTAGTCGACGCCCCGATGCGCACGGATGGTGTTGAGTACGGGATGGCGCCGGGCAAGGTCGAACGTCGAGCTGATGCGCGTGAAGTCCACCGGCGCGCGGATGAATGCCTTTCGTACGCTTCGGCCTTCCGGGGTGAAGTAATCGACAGCGCCGCCTTCATCCGTGTACCGGGCTGCACGGTAGGGCGTTCCCCTGTTGATGAACTCGGCAGCAAGAATATCGCCGTCCTTCAGTTTCTCCCCCTCGCTCCAGATTTCCTCGTAGATCACGGTGAATTCGTCGCCGGCGCGCACATCCTTGAGAAAGTCGATATCCCACTGGAAGATTTCGGCCATCTCCATGATGAGAGGGTCGCCGATTCCGGCGTCCTGAGCTGCGGCGAACAACGATCGCTCGATGACCCCGTGGGCGCCTGCGGCGCGGACCTCCAGCGGCCGCTCGATCAGCGCCGCGCTGAAGTTGTCTGAAGTTCGTACGATGCGCAGCGCCCTGAAGTCGTCGATCTCACGCTCCAGCGACTGCACCCGCCCTGTGTCATGGGTGATGACAATCTCGTTGCCGGGGTTCAGCATCCGCAGGTAGTAGCCGGCATCGGGCAACTCGACCATCTCGCTGAGATCGCGGAGACTCAGGTCGTGCCGGCGAAACATCTCCCCCAGGGAGTCTCCCCGGCCGACGATCATTCGAACGCTGTCGCCGGACAGTTCGCGGTCCGGAATGCGTGGCTCGAAGCCGGTTGGAGAGGTGTTGGCGATCACCACCGGGTCGGCAGCCCGCGACAGGTCTTCGATCTCCGGAACCGCCGCCGTTTCGCTACCGGTGCTGACGAGAATCAGAACCATCGCGGCGATCAGCGGTGTCGAAATTCCGGCGGCAAACCACGGCCAGCGGGGCAGGGGACTGGCCGCCGCCGCTGGAGGGGCGTCCTTGTAATCGTGGCGAATTCCGCTTGGAAACGACCCCACGGGACACCCTCCAAGAAAGGACCGACTACTCTAACCGGATGTTACTCTGTCGTCAAAACACGGGCGAAGCCGTTTTTTTCGATATTAGTTCAGGATCGATCGGGCTATACTCGCCGCGATTCACATCCCGGCGGGTTATTGCAGCAGCTCGGAGATAACGGCGCGCGGCAGGATTCGCCTTCGGAACCGCAGGCCCGAACACAGCCCCATGCCCAGTACCCGGCAAGTCGATGTAGAAGAACAGGTCGCGGAATTACGCCGCGGGGCTGTGGACCTGCTGGTGGAAAGCGAGTTGCGGGAACGGTTGCTCGTGGGCAGGCCACTCACGGTCAAGGTGGGTTTCGACCCCACCGCGCCGGACCTGCACCTGGGTCACACGGTGCTGCTCAACAAGATGCGCCAGTTCCAGGACTTCGGCCACATCGTGATCTTTCTGATCGGCGACTTCACCGGCATGATCGGCGATCCGTCGGGCAAGACAGCGACCCGGCCGGCGCTGACGCGGGAACAGATCCAGGCCAACGCGAGGACCTACGAGAAGCAGGTGTTCAAGGTGCTGGATCCGCAACAGACGCGGCTGGACTTCAACTCCCGCTGGATGACGGAGTTGGGCGCGGCCGGCCTGGTGCAGCTTGCGTCACGGCACACGGTGGCGCGAATGCTGGAACGAGACGACTTTCGCAAGCGTTACCAGCAGGGCCAGCCGATCGCCATCCACGAGTTTCTCTATCCTCTGGCCCAGGCCTACGACTCGGTGGCGCTCAAGGCGGACGCGGAACTGGGCGGCACCGACCAGAAGTTCAATCTCCTCGTGGGCAGACAGTTGCAGGAGTCGTATGGGCAGCCGCCGCAGGTGGTGCTGACCGTGCCGCTGCTGGAGGGGCTTGACGGCGTCAACAAGATGTCCAAGTCGCTGGGTAACGCGATCGGAATCGACGAAGCCCCGGGAGAAATGTTCGGCAAGCTCATGTCGATTTCGGACGAACTCATGTGGCGGTATTTCGAGTTGCTGAGCTTCCGCTCGCTGGCGGAAATCAGAGATCTGAAGTCCCGTGTCGCCGGGGGCGCCAACCCGCGGGACATCAAGTTCCTGCTGGCCCGGGAGATCGTCGCGCGCTTCCACGACGAGGCGGCGGCCGGGCAGGCGCAGGAGGATTTCATTTCAAGGCACCGTCACGGACGGGCGCCGGACCGGATGCCGGAGATCGCCTTGAATTGCCCGGATGCCTCGCTGGGCATCGGCTATGTCCTGAGGGACTGCGGTCTGGTGGCCAGCACTTCCGAAGCGATACGCATGGTGAGGCAGGGCGCGGTCCGCGTGGACGGCGATCGGATCTCCGACCCAAGGCTGGCCCTTGAAGCCGATGGAACGCCGAAAACCGTCCAGGTGGGCAAGCGCAGGTTCGCCAGGGTGACGCTGAACGCCACCGGAAAAGGCTAGCGCTGCAGATTTTTCTTGCCAGAGCCGAATCTATCGGTATAATTCCGCGCCTTCCCTGCCGCGGTAACCAGCCAAGCACTTGACCGGACATGGCCCGGAGTAATTCCGAGCCAGGGCGGTTTTCAGCTTGGACACGCGCTGGCAGGGGAGTATAATTGATCGGCTTGACGGTTGATTCCGTCCGCTCTTTAACAAATGGACTCAAGCAGCTTGTGTGGGCGCTCGCACCGGAGCAACGGTGCATGAGCGCCGACATGGGGGTACTTCGGTACCCCGAAGAAAGCGTTCAGGAACTCAACTCCTTGATATAAATTGAAGAGTTTGATCCTGGCTCAGATTGAACGCTGGCGGCATGCTTAATACATGCAAGTCGAACGGTAACAGGCATTAGTGATCCCTTCGGGGTGATCTTGGCGCTGACGAGTGGCGAACGGGTGAGTAATGCTTGGGAATCTGCCCTGTTGTGGGGGACAACCCGAGGAAACTCGGGCTAATACCGCGTAAGCTCCACGGAGGAAAGCGGGGGATCTTCGGACCTCGCGCTACAGGATGAGCCCAAGTCGGATTAGCTTGTTGGTGGGGTAATGGCCTACCAAGGCGACGATCCGTAGCTGGTCTGAGAGGACGATCAGCCACACTGGGACTGAGACACGGCCCAGACTCCTACGGGAGGCAGCAGTAGGGAATATTGGACAATGGGCGCAAGCCTGATCCAGCAATGCCGCGTGTGTGAAGAAGGCCTGCGGGTTGTAAAGCACTTTCAGTGGGGAAGACAAACTCGAGGTTAATACCCTCGGGTCTCGACGTTACCCACAGAAGAAGCACCGGCCAACTCCGTGCCAGCAGCCGCGGTAATACGGAGGGTGCGAGCGTTAATCGGAATTACTGGGCGTAAAGCGCACGCAGGTGGCTGGGTCAGTCGGTTGTGAAATCCCCGGGCTTAACCTGGGAATTGCGATCGAAACTGCCCGGCTAGAGTATGGGAGAGGGAAGTGGAATTCCCGGTGTAGCGGTGAAATGCATAGATATCGGGAGGAACACCAGTGGCGAAGGCGGCTTCCTGGCCCAATACTGACGCTCAGGTGCGAAAGCGTGGGGAGCAAACAGGATTAGATACCCTGGTAGTCCACGCCGTAAACGATGAGAACTAGATGTCGGGGGGGATTGGCCCCTCGGTGTCGCAGCTAACGCATTAAGTTCTCCGCCTGGGGAGTACGCCGGCAACGGTAAAACTCAAAGGAATTGACGGGGACCCGCACAAGCGGTGGAGCATGTGGTTTAATTCGATGCAACGCGAAGAACCTTACCTGCCCTTGACATCCTCGGAACTTGGCAGAGATGCCCTGGTGCCTTCGGGAACCGAGTGACAGGTGCTGCATGGCTGTCGTCAGCTCGTGTCGTGAGATGTTGGGTTAAGTCCCGCAACGAGCGCAACCCTTGTCCCTAGTTGCCAGCGGTTCGGCCGGGAACTCTAGGGAGACCGCCGGTGACAAACCGGAGGAAGGTGGGGACGACGTCAAGTCATCATGGCCCTTATGGGCAGGGCTACACACGTGCTACAATGGTCGGTACAGAGGGTTGCCAAGTCGCAAGGCGGAGCCAATCCCACAAAGCCTATCGTAGTCCGGATCGGAGTCTGCAACTCGACTCCGTGAAGTCGGAATCGCTAGTAATCGCGAATCAGCAACGTCGCGGTGAATACGTTCCCGGGTCTTGTACACACCGCCCGTCACACCATGGAAGTTGGTTGCACCAGAAGTCGGTAGCTTAACCCTCGGGAGGGCGCCGCCCACGGTGTGGCTAATGACTGGGGTGAAGTCGTAACAAGGTAGCCGTACGGGAACGTGCGGCTGGATCACCTCCTTTAAAGAGAAACCTTGCACCCGCGCTCCCGCGGGCGCCCAGCACAAGCTGCTTGAGCACAGTGCATCCGGCAGAGCCCTCTGCCAGACTGGAATTTGGGCTCATTTGGAATGGGTCTGTAGCTCAGTTGGTTAGAGCGCACCCCTGATAAGGGTGAGGTCGGAAGTTCAAATCTTCCCAGACCCACCAGACACGCAAGCAAAGGGGCTGTAGCTCAGTTGGGAGAGCACCTGGTTTGCAACCAGGAGGTCACCGGTTCGAGCCCGGTCAGCTCCACCAACCTGTCGATTCCAATACGCAGCAACGGGTTCGGAGGCAATTTGCGAGTTGCATCCGGTCCCCTTGTTGGGATGCTCTTTAACAATCTGGATTGATCCGTCTATTGAGATCCAATGGATCTCGGTAGTCGCACTGTATTCTTTGAGAGAATTACATATAACCCAGGCTTTTTGGGGTTATATGGTCAAGCGACTAAGCGCATATGTGTGGATGCCTAGGCGGTAGGAGGCGATGAAGGACGTGGAAGTCTGCGATAAGCCTCGGCGAGCTGACAAACAAGCTTTGACCCGGGGATTTCCGAATGGGGAAACCCGGCCACTTCGGTGGTCATCCCTGTCTGAATACATAGGGCAGGGAGGTAAACCTGGTGAACTGAAACATCTAAGTAACCAGAGGAACAGAAATCAACCGAGATTCCCTCAGTAGCGGCGAGCGAACGGGGAACAGCCCAGTCACCATCAATCATTGAAATCTAGGGGAACAGTCTGGAAAGCCTGGCCACAGGGGGTGATAGCCCCGTACCCGAAAGGTGGAAATGAGGAGTGACAAAGAGTAGGGCGGGACACGTGAAACCCTGTCTGAACATGGGGGGACCATCCTCCAAGGCTAAATACTCCCTACCGACCGATAGTGAACCAGTACCGTGAGGGAAAGGCGAAAAGAACCCCGGAGAGGGGAGTGAAACAGAACCTGAAACCGTATGCGTACAAGCAGTGGGAGCCCGTTTCGGCGGGTGACCGCGTACCTTTTGTATAATGGGTCAGCGACTTACTTTCAGTGGCAAGCTTAACCGTCTAGGGGAAGCGTAGGGAAACCGAGTCTTAAATGGGCGATTCAGTCGCTGGGAGTAGACCCGAAACCGAGCGATCTATCCATGTCCAGGGTGAAGGCAGGGTAATACCTGCTGGAGGCCCGAACCGGGTAATGTTGAAAAATTATCGGATGAGGTGTGGATAGGAGTGAAAGGCTAATCAAGCTCGGAGATAGCTGGTTCTCCTCGAAAGCTATTTAGGTAGCGCCTCGTGTATCACTCTCGGGGGTAGAGCACTGTTTCGGCTAGGGGGTCATCCCGACTTACCAACCCGATGCAAACTCCGAATACCGAGAAGTGCAATCACGGGAGACACACGGCGGGTGCTAAGGTTCGTCGTGGAAAGGGAAACAGCCCAGACCGCCAGCTAAGGTCCCCAAATTATGGCTAAGTGGGAAACGATGTGGGAAGGCCTAGACAGCCAGGAGGTTGGCTTAGAAGCAGCCATCCTTTAAAGAAAGCGTAACAGCTCACTGGTCTAGTCGGCCCGCGCGGAAGATTTACCGGGGCTCAAGCCATATACCGAAGCTGCGGATGCTCGTACTTTGTGCGGGCATGGTAGAGGAGCGTTCCGTATGCCTGCGAAGGTATGCTGTGAGGCATGCTGGAGGTATCGGAAGTGAGAATGCTGACATGAGTAACGATAATGCGGGTGAAAAACCCGCACGCCGAAAGCCCAAGGTTTCCTGCGCAACGCTAATCGGCGCAGGGTTAGTCGGCCCCTAAGGCGAGACCGAAAGGTGTAGTCGATGGGAAGCAGGTCAATATTCCTGCACCGTTTGTTACTGCGATGAGGGGACGGAGAAGGCTAGGTCAGCCGGGTGTCGGTTATCCCGGTTTAAGCGTGTAGGAAGTGCTCTTAGGCAAATCCGGGAGCATAATTCCGAGGCGTGACGACGAGCCCTTTGTCAAGGGCGAAGTGACTTATGCCATGCTTCCAGGAAAAGCCTCTAAGCTTCAGGTAACAGACGACCGTACCGCAAACCGACACAGGTAGGCGAGGAGAGAATCCTAAGGCGCTTGAGAGAACTCGGGTGAAGGAACTAGGCAAATTGGTACCGTAACTTCGGGAGAAGGTACGCCTTCACCGGTGACGAAACTTGCTTTCCGAGCTGGTGAAGGCCGCAGTGACCAGGTGGCTGCGACTGTTTACTAAAAACACAGCACTCTGCAAACTCGCAAGAGGACGTATAGGGTGTGACGCCTGCCCGGTGCCGGAAGGTTAAGTGATGGGGTTAGCCCTTCGGGGCGAAGCTCTTGACCGAAGCCCTGGTAAACGGCGGCCGTAACTATAACGGTCCTAAGGTAGCGAAATTCCTTGTCGGGTAAGTTCCGACCTGCACGAATGGCGTAACGATGGCCACACTGTCTCCACCCGGGACTCAGTGAAATTGAAATCGCTGTGAAGATGCAGTGTACCCGCGGCTAGACGGAAAGACCCCGTGCACCTTTACTACAGCTTTACACTGAACTTTGACCATGCTTGTGTAGGATAGGTGGGAGGCTTTGAAGCGTGGACGCTAGTCTGCGTGGAGCCAACCTTGAAATACCACCCTGGCCTGTTTGGAGTTCTAACCCAGGTCCGTTATCCGGATCGGGGACAGTGTATGGTGGGTAGTTTGACTGGGGCGGTCTCCTCCCAAAGAGTAACGGAGGAGTGCAAAGGTACTCTCAGCGCGGTCGGTCATCGCGCAGTGCGTGCAAAGGCATAAGAGTGCTTGACTGCGAGACAGACAAGTCGAGCAGGGACGAAAGTCGGTCTTAGTGATCCGGTGGTTCTGTATGGAAGGGCCATCGCTCAACGGATAAAAGGTACGCCGGGGATAACAGGCTGATTCCTCCCAAGAGTCCACATCGACGGAGGAGTTTGGCACCTCGATGTCGGCTCATCACATCCTGGGGCTGCAGCAGGTCCCAAGGGTATGGCTGTTCGCCATTTAAAGTGGTACGCGAGCTGGGTTTAGAACGTCGTGAGACAGTTCGGTCCCTATCTGCCGTGGGCGTTGGAAACTTGAGGGGAGCTGCTCCTAGTACGAGAGGACCGGAGTGGACGTACCTCTGGTGTTCCGGTTGTCACGCCAGTGGCATTGCCGGGTAGCTACGTACGGACGGGATAACCGCTGAAAGCATCTAAGCGGGAAGCCCCCCCCAAGATTAAGTTTCCCCGGGGACACGATCCCCCTGAAGGGCCCTCGAAGACTACGAGGTTGATAGGCTGGGTGTGGAAGTTCAGTAATGGATGAAGCTAACCAGTACTAATTGCCCGTGAGGCTTGACCATATAACACCCAAGGAGCTTGGTGCGAAACGCGGATCAATCCAGATTTGGCGCTCGAGAGAGCGTCGACCGGTTTGCCTGGCGGCCATAGCGGACGGGAACCACCCGATCCCATCCCGAACTCGGAAGTGAAAACGTCCAGCGCCGATGGTAGTGTGGGGTTTCCCCATGTGAGAGTAGGTCACCGCCAGGCTCATGTATGAAGTCCCTCCGGCCTTTTTGGTCGGGGGGATTTTCTTTTTCGGGGCTTTTTGAGGGGATTCAGTCGGGATTAGACGTCGCGCGGGGGCCGCGAGGGTGGGTGCAGACACCCCTTGCGAACTTAACCGAGCCCGCCATCCCTGGCGGGCTCGGATCGGCGCTCGGCGCTCCTGGCCGTCCATGGCCCCGCGCCGAGCGACGACGTTCGCAAGGGGTGTCTGCACCCCCCCCTCGCTGTGGGAGTGGTGCGCATGGGGGGCGACTGCGGGTGGGTTAGTAGCCCGTGAGTTCTACGTAGCCGTCGCCGGTGATCGGGGTTTCGCGCTGGGTTCCGGTGACGTTGACTGCGCCTTCCCAGTAGCGGACGGTGAGGTTCAGTTCCTGTTCCTGAAGGTAAGGCCGGACTTGGAGAGTCATGTCCTGTCCGGGTAGATCAAGCTGCCAGGCTACGGGGTAACGTGCGCCGCTGGCGTCGCTGGTCCAGTGCTCGAGCGGTGTCAGGATGACGTCCTGGGGGCGCAGTGCGATACGGGTGCCGTCGGCTTGCACGAGCGATCCACCGCTGAACGGGCTGGTTTCGCCGTCCTGGGTTCGCAGCCGGTAGTACATGACCTCGCGGTTGTCGGTCAGTTGCAGCGCGAACCAGTCCCAGCCCGCCAGGTCGGGGCTCAGCGCACTGGTGCCCCACTCGCGATCCATCCAGGCGGTGCCGCTGACGTCGAATGTCTCGTCAGCCACCCGTACCTTGCCGGCGGCTTCGAGCCGGGTGAATGAATAGTAGTAGGAGGCGTTTCCGGGCTCGGGCCCCTTTGGGTCGAGGCCGTTGTCGCCCTGGAACACCATGGGCTTCGTGCCGTTCAATGTGAGTTCGATGCCGGCCCGGTCCGTACCCGCACTCAAGTGCAGAGGCGGGATTCCGGGGCCGTCACCGGTAGCGGACCAGTCTTCAAGCCAGACCCTGAAGGGTTCGGCCTGGCTGCCGGCCAGTCCCAGCGCCTGCCGGGAAAATCGTTCGGCGGCAATGAATTCCCGGCCATCGGTGTCGGTGACCGCCAGGTGGGCCATCCATGCCTGACTGGCGCCCCAGGCGGATTTGCGGTCGAGCGGTTCGGGCGACATCGCAAGGCGAAAGAACGTCAACTCGAATCCGAAGTGCCTTCCAGCGACATCGCGCAGATTGCCCGTGAAATACCACCATTCGTTGCGGTACTCGTCGTGGGTGGCGTGATCCTCCGGGAACCGGAAGGCCCGGCTTTCCAGCGCGCGGGCGTATTCCTGACCGCCGGGTTCGGTGAGAAACCGGGTTGCGTTGCCCTGTTGGTCGGGTCCGGGCCCGACTTCCGGGGCAGTGCAACCGCCCAGCGCGAAGAAGACCAGCCAGATGCCGCGGGTCACCTGCTACTCCTCCCTCAACTGGCCTGCGACGCCGACGCGAACTGCGCGGACGGCGGGATAGATTCCGGCCAGAATTGCGGCGCTCAGCGCCAGTGCGACCCCGAGTGCGAGTGGCTGGGCAGCGACCGCCAGGTCCATGCTCCAGCCGAACGAACGCACGTTGATGACCAGGATGAGCAGGGCCGCCATGACGATGCCGAGCGGGATGGCGAACAACCCGGCAGCCAGGCCGAGCAGGCCCGTTTGTGCAAGGGTCAGGACCCGCACCTGGCGGGGCCTCATCCCGAGGGCACGAAGCACCGCCAACTCCCGGCCCCGCTCCAGTTCAATGGACATGACGGCGCTGGCAAGCCCCAGGAACGCGACCACACCGGCCAGAATTCTCAGTACTTCGGTAATCCTGAAGGTACGGTCAAAGACCTCCAGCGAGCGCTCCCGGATGAATTGGTTGGACCGGAACCGCACCGGATTGCCGGCGCCGAATACGCTGCGTATCGCTCCCAGCGCGGTCTCCCGGTCGGCGTCGTCGTCCAGATAGACACCGATTCCGTTGATGTCGTTGTCTGACCAATGGGATCGGTACAGGTCCAGGGGCATCAGCACGGTGCCTCCGTTGGTGCTGTAGTCGCGAAAGGCGCCGAGCACGGTGAATGCCCGCTCGCCGGACGCCGTGGGCAGGACCAGGTCGTCGCCCGGTGGCAACTGGCGATGAAACGCGAGGGGCTCGGAAACGAGAATGCCTGCGCCGGATTCCAATAGTTCCACTGCATCCGTACCCCCGGCCGTCATGCGCAGCCCCCAGCCGTCCGGTCCCGGGTCCAGAGCGCGCAGACTCACTTCGCCCGCCGCCGTGGGCAGCCGTATGAAGCGAGTCAGGCTCGACCCCCGTACACCGGGAATGGCCGAGAGCGCGTCTCGATGGCTGTCGTCGAAGAACTGCTCGCCGTCGATGTTGACGTAGACGTCCGCCGTCAGCGTGCCGGTCAACCAGTCTTCCACGCTGATGCGGAAACTGCCGATCATCAGGCCGATTCCAACCACGGTCGCCACCGCCACCGAGAGGGCGGCCGTGGCCACCCCGGTCCGGCTCAGCGAAGCGGCCATGCCCCGTGCCGCCAGCGAACCCGCGATACCGAACCCGCGTTCGACCAGCGGCTCGGCCAGCCTGGCCAGGAGGCGTGTGCCGGCGGGAACCAGCAGGGCGCCGGTTGCGATCACGAAAAACAGTCCCGCAAACGCCAGTACCAGGCTCCGGGACGACATCAGCAGGAGTGCGGTGGCGACTCCGGCGGCGGGCAGGGCGAGCCAGGTCGCGCGCCGGGCGAGCCGGCGCGTGCTGCGCTCCAGGGCGGCGCGGCTCATGGCAGTGTTCGGCGTGCTGCGGGCCGCGTCCAGAGCCGGTGCGGCAGCGGCCAGCAGCGTCATCCCCAGGCCCAGTGCAAAGCCGCGCAAATAGATCGTCGGGGACGGGTTCACGGCGCTCACGCTCGATTCAAAGTAGAGGTCGCCCACGGTTCGCAGGACCAGGTCCACGAGACCTTCCGCGAGTTGCTGCCCCAGCAGAATGCCCGCGGTCGTGGCCAGTGTGCCGAGCACCAGTGCTTCTCCCAACACGCCGGTCAGCAGTTGCCGCCTGCTGACACCGATCGCGCGCAGCACCCCGAACGTCCCGCGCCGCTGCACCACCGCGAACGACATGGTCGCGTAGATCAGGAATACGCCCACCAGCAGCGCCAGCAGGCTCAATGCCGTGAGGTTGATGCGAAAAGCCCGCGCCAGTTCGTCAAACGCCGCGTTGCGGCCCTCGGCGGACACCAGCGTGGTATCGGGCAGGCTGAGCGCGCGGATTCGTTCCGCCTCCGCCTCGTTCAGAATCAGGTCCACGCGGGACAGCGAGGCTCTGCCCAGCAATTCCTGGGCCGTGGCGATGTCGGCGACGATCGGCGCTGTGGGCCCCTCGTCGGCGGAGGACGTTTCCAGGACCGTCCCGACCGCACGGACCGTCCGTGTCTCGCCGCCGATCAGCAGAGCGAATTCCGCGCCCGATTCCAGGTCCAGCTCTTCCAGCAACGGAGCGGGTACCAGCACGGCACCCGGTTCCACGATCAGGCGGGTCAGGTCAGTTCCGCGGCCCGGCACAAAGCCCGAGAAGCCCCGAAAGCCGGATTCTTCCAGCGGGTCGACGCCCATCAGGGTGAACGATCGATCCTGCAGCCGACGCACGCGAACCTCGGCCTCGATGACCGGGGCGGCACGTACCGGTCCGTGCTCCATCCTCAGCGTCCGGTACACGGAATCGGCGAGTTCGCCGCGTGTGCCCATCAGGTGGTGCGTCGTGCTGCCGGTGACCAGATCGGACGTCAACTGGAATGCTCTGCGCGCGCTGTCGTTGGCCAGGTCCACGCCCACGTAGACCGCAACGCCGAGGGCGATGCCGCTGATGGCCAGGCACAGTTGCCAGGGACGGCGCCAGTAGAACCGCAGCCCGGATCGCGCCAGCAGCCCGTTCACGGCCGCTCCTCGTGGATGTGGGCTGCGCGTATGGTGAAGACCCGGTCCGCGGTGCCGAGCACCTCCCGGCTGTGGGTTGCCATTATCAGCGTGGCCTTGTGCCGGCGGCAGGTCTGCTCCAGCAGCGCGAGTACTTCTTCCGCCGTTTCCAGATCGAGATTGCCCGTGGGCTCGTCCGCCAACACGATGTTCGGCCGATGGGACAAAGCCCGCGCGATCGCCACCCGCTGCTGTTCGCCCCCCGACAGTTCCTCGGGGAACCGGCTGCCGCAACCGTCAAGCCCCAGTTCCGCCAGCAGCGAATCCGCCCGCCCGACGCCCTCTGCCCGGGCGGCCCCGTTGAGCGCCATGGGAAGGCGCACGTTTTCCGCCACGGTCAGCGTGGGTATCAGGTTGAAGAACTGGAACACGAACCCCAGGCGGCGGCACCGAACCCGGGAAAGCTCGTCCTCGCTCAGCCCTGCCAGCGACTGTCCGAGCAGTTCCACGACACCGTCTGTGGGCCGGTCCAGTCCGCCGATCAGGTTCAGCAGGGTGGACTTGCCGGAGCCGCTGCGTCCCACCACCACCACGAACTCACCCGGCTGTATGTCCAGGTCGCACTCCTCCAGCACCACGTGGGCGCCGTAGGTTTTTCTGACGCCGATGAGACGAATGTGGGTTTCAGCGTTGTGCAAGTTTGGTGTCCTGCGCAGTCGGGGGATTATCTCAGAGTGGGCACCGCCCGTCCCACCGGCTGCCGAGAACTCGCATCGTGCCGAGGCCCATTGAATCCGCGACCGTAGTGTAGACTACGCGCTCGCTGCCCCGCGGCCCGGGAGCCCCGGGACAGGGGCGGCACGTCACTCTCACAACGACAGCGCAGGACGGAGTCGGGCGGTTTCGCCTCTGTTGCCGCCTCTGGCTCCTGCCGAGCGTACGACGCGGGCAAGGACAAGGATCAATTGGCCGATGAAACTCTACTACTTTCCCGGAGCCCCGAGCCCCCGCAAGGTGGGAATCGTCATCGCAGAAAAGGGCCTGGACATCCCGACAGAAATCCTGAACATCCGCGCCGGGGAGCACCGTACCGGGGACTATGCGGCCGTCAATCCGAACGTGACCGTTCCGGCACTCGAGCTGGACGACGGCGCCTGCATCACCGAGAGCCTGGCGATCGTGCACTACCTGGAGCAGCTTCAACCTGAGCCCAACCTCATGGGCCGCGACGCCACGGAACAGGCGCTGGTGCTGATGTGGCACGACATCGCGACCCTGGAAGGTTACCTGGGCATCCAGGAACGGTTCCGCAATTCCGACGCCTTTCCGGCCGGCAGGGCGCTGCCGGGACCCACGGGTTACGAGCGCATTCCCGCGCTGGTTGAACGGGGCGACAAGCGCATCAATGCGTTCTTCGACAAGATCGACCGCCGCCTGGGCGAAAGCGAATACCTGGCGGGAGACCGCTACACCTACGCCGACATTGCGGCGTATGTGTATCGATGGTTCGCCCATTGGGTAACGAAGGACGATCCCGCGGCGCATCGGAAGCACCTGCGCCGGTGGACGGAGGCCATCGACGCCCGGCCCGCCGTGGCCTCGCTGAACGGCTGAGCCGCGCGGGACCGGGGACGTGATCCGATTCCAGGCCAGGCTCGCCGGCATGGGACCAACGTCATGATCCGTTACCGGGTCCGGCTCGCCAGCCTGAACCGTCACCACTTCGAGGTGAGCTGCCGGGTCGCGAATCCAGTGCCGGGCCAGCGATTCTCGCTGCCGTCCTGGACGCCGGGAAGCTACCTGCTGCGGGAATACGCCCGGCACGTGGTCGCCATTCGGGCCGCTTCGGACGGCAGTCCCGTCCCGCTGGAAAAAGTCTCCAAGAGCTCCTGGCAATGCGACGAGGCAGGCGCGGAACTGAACGTCACGGCCGAGGTGTTCGCCCTGGACCGTTCCGTGCGCGGGGCATACCTGGACGCGAAACGCGGGTACTTCAACGGGGTTTGCCTGTTTCTCGCGCCCGAGGGCCGCGAAACCGACCCGGTTGAAGTCGTGCTGGAACGGCCCGGGGACCCCCGCGCCCGGGGCTGGCGGGTGGCGACGGCCATGCAGGCCGTCGAAGTCGACGATGACGGATTCGGCCGCTACCGGGCGGAGAACTACGATGAACTCATCGACCATCCCTTCGAAATCGGCGATTTCGCCGAGGTGGAGTTCGAGGCAGGCGAGGTGCCGCACAGGCTGGTTATCGCGGGCCGTCACCAGACCGACATGGACCGCATCGCCGCCGACCTGGCGAGGCTTTGCGAGGCGCAGATCGGGTTCTTCGGCCTGCCGGCCCCGTTTCGGCGCTACCTGTTTCTCGGTTACGCCGCAGGCCGCGGCCGCGGCGGGTTGGAACACCGGGCATCCAGCAGTCTGATCTTCTCCCGGGACAACCTGCCGGTGCGCGGGCACGATGCGGTGTCGGAAAACTACCGGAACTTCCTCAGCCTCTGCAGCCACGAGTACTTTCACGCCTGGAACGTCAAGCGCATCAAGCCCCGTGCGTTCAGCCCGTATCGTCTGGATCGGCGCAGCCACACCCGGATGCTGTGGGTGGTCGAGGGCATTACCTCCTATTACGAGGACGTGTTGCTGTTGCGAAGCGGTCTGATTGATGCGGCGGCCTACCTGCGCAGCCTGGGCAACAAGCTGACCCGGGTGTACCAGACCCCCGGGCGACTCCGGCAGAGCCTCTCGGAGGCCAGTTTCGAAGCCTGGGACAAGTACTACAAGCCGGAAGTGAACTTTCTCAACGCCAATGTCAACTACTACACCAAGGGCGCGCTGGCGGCGCTCGCCCTGGACCTGACCCTGCGCAGGGAATCCGCCACGACGCTGGACGAGGTCATGCGCGAGCTCTGGAACCGCTACGGCCAATTCGGTGAAGGAATGCCCGAAACGGCATTCGAGGCGCTCGTTCAGGATCTGTCCGGCCTGAATCTCACGGATTTCTTCGAGGCCGCCGTGCGCGGTACGGACGATCTTCCGCTGGCCGAACTGATGGCGGACTTCGGCGTCACTCTGGAGTTTCGCCGCGACAAGCGATTCGGACGAGCCGGAAGCGGCACTGGCGGGGCCGCCGCGCCGCCGCTGGAACTGGGTATCCGGTTCCGGCCCCATGGCGCCGGCCTGGAGGTGGCTGTAGTGATGGCGGACGGTCCCGCGGAGCGGGCCGGCGTGAGCCCCGGCGATATCCTGGTCGCGATCGACGGGCTGATGTTGAGCGAAAAGAATCTGTTGGCGCGATTGGCCAGATTCGAAGCCGGACAAACCGTCCGTATCAGCGGTTTCCGGGACGAAGAACTGCTGGAGTTTCCGCTGACCCTTGCCGAAGCCGCCCGGGAGACTTGCGTGCTCGGCCTCGCCGACAAGCCGCCCGCCGACGCCCTGACTCGACGGATAGGCTGGCTGGGCACCTGACCGCAGTTGCGGTGATAGAATCGCGCCGGGTGTCCCGGTGGGTCTTCGGGCATGATCGAGTTGGGATTGAAGTTTACCGCTGCGTACCTGCTGGGCTCCGTGCTCGGCGCCCTGGTGATGGGGCGGATTCGCGGCGGCGTCGATATCCGCGAGTCCGGCAGCCGCAATCCGGGTGGAACCAACGCGCTTCGGACCCAGGGATTTGCCTTCGCCTTCTGGGTCATGTTCATCGACGTCGGCAAGGGCGTTCTGCCGGTGGCATTGCTGCCCGCGCTCGACATACCCGGCGTGGGCATCGATCCGCAGGTCAGCCGGGACCTGATCCGCTACAGCGTCGCGGCTGCGGCGATACTTGGACATGTCTATCCCCTCTGGCATGGTTTTCGAGGCGGCAAGGGCGGGGCCACCGCCATCGGCGTGCTGTTCGTGGTCGCGCCGCCGATCGCCCTGCCCGCGGTGGTCCTGTGGCTGGCCGTGATCGCGATCACTCACTATGTCGGCCTGGCGACGGTGAGCGTTGCGGTGGCCGCGCCGGTGTATTTCGGGTTGACGGCCCTGCCGGAGGAATTCGGCCTGTTCATCTTTGCCGCCTGGGTGGCCGTGATCATCACCTACACGCACCGCGAGAATCTCCAGCGAATCCTCGCCGGCACCGAGCACCGCGCCAACCTGCTGCGCATGCGCCGCTAGCTCTCCGGGCATGCCGCAACCGCTCGAACCCCTCGACGCTGACCTGATCCGCACCGGGATCAGCGCCGACGTTCTGCCGCATATCGCCAGTCTCGAGGTCTTTGCGGAGCTGGGCTCCACAAACGCCCATCTGCTCGCAGCGCCCGCCCCGACGCCGGGCAACCTCACAGTGGCACTGGCCGAATTCCAGAAGGCCGGCCGCGGCCGGTGGGGCAGAACCTGGAACATGCCGCCGCGCAGCGGCATCGCGCTGTCCGTAGGCTGGTCCTTCGCGGAGGCGCCTCGCGACCTGTCCGCGCTCTCGCTGGCAGTGGGTGTGGTCGCGCGGCAGGCCATCAAGGCGGCTAGCGGCCGCGCGCCGGCGCTCAAGTGGCCCAATGACCTGGTGTGGAACGACCGAAAACTCGGCGGCATCCTGGTGGAGACTGCGTCCAGGCCGCGCGGTTCCTGCCATGTTGTCGTGGGGTTGGGGCTGAACGTGTCCATGGACAGCGAGACGCTCTGGAACCTGGGCGAGCGGCCCGGCAGCGCAATCGACATGGCGATGATGACAGCGGGCCGCCCTCCGCCGCGGAATGAATTGGCTGCCCGCCTGATCGAGGGTTGCTTCGAAATGTTCGGGACTTTCGAAAGATCGGGATTCGCGGCGTACCGGGTCGCGTTTCGCGAGGCGGACTACCTGAGGCGACGGCCCGTGACCGTCAGCGACGGTCCGAACCGCCTGTCGGGAACGGCCGAAGGCGTGGATTCCAACGGCGCGCTGATTCTGATGACCGGGAGCGGCAGGCGCCGGATCGTCGCCGGGGATGTCACGGTAAGGCCCCGCCGATGATTCTCGCCGTGGACATCGGCAACACTGCGATGGCTCATGTCGCAACGGTCGCAGGGGCATCCGACCCATGATTCTCGCCGTGGACATCGGCAACACCCGCATCAAGTGGGCGTGGGTATCCGGGCGGGACCTGCTCGATCCCGGTGAAGCGGTGCACGAACGAATCCCGGGGGCGGCATTGGAGTCGTTGGGCGAAGCGGTGCCTGGGCGTCCGGATCGCGTGGTGGCCGTCGACGTGGCGGGTGAGGACTTTGTGTCGGCCTTCACGGAGATGGTGAAGCGGCGCTGGGACCGGGTCCCCGAGTTCGTGAGCACCGAACACCAGGGGCATGGTGTGCGCTGCGCCTACGCCGACCCGTCGCGGATGGGTTCAGACCGATGGGTCGCGTTGATCGCGGGTTTCCGGCTCGCAGCCGGTGCAGCCTGCGTGATCGATGCCGGGACGGCTGTCACCCTGGATGCGGTCGACCCGCGCGGACGCCACCAGGGCGGCCTGATTCTCGCCGGTCCGAAGGTGATCGCCGCGGCGCTGGATCGGCAGACCAGCGGTATCGGCGAAACCGGCGGCCATTCCCGGCCTGCCCGCGGGACCGCCGTGCTCGGGACCAGTACGGACGAAGCGGTGGCCAGGGGAGCGATGCTGGGTCTTGCCGGGGCGTTGGACCGGGCGGTGTCCGCCGTCGCCGGCGAACTGGACGAACAGCCGCCGGTCTACCTGACCGGCGGTGACGCCACCAGGCTGTCCCCGTGGCTGGAAACACGCTGCGAGCACCGCCCTCACCTGGTGCTCGAAGGGCTGGGCTCCATCGCAGGCGCGCTGGATCTCCGCCCGCGCGGCCGGTGAGAAATCCGGGTAGGTTGATGACGGCATTACCGTTATCATTCGCGCCATGATTGGAGCGCGGCCCGGTTTCCCTGCGACGACCGTTGCCCGGGCGGTGCCCGGGGGCGCGTGAGCCGTGTCCCGGCAACTGCGCATCGGCGTCATCTTCGGCGGAACCTCCGGCGAACATGACATCAGCCTGCTGACCGCCAGGGGCGTGCTCGGCGCCATCGACACCTCCCGGTACGATGTTGTGCCGATCGGGATTTCGAAGAGCGGCGCGTGGGCGGTCGGCGATGAAGTGCTGGATCGGCTTACCCGGGAATCCAGGGCTGCCCGGGACGCCGCAACAACCGTTCCCGCAGGCAAACAGCCATCTTCTTCAGACACCATTGGCGCGATGGCGAAAGCCTTGAACTTGTTGTCGAACGCCCGTGTCGACGCGATCTTTCCGCTCCTGCACGGCCCAATGGGCGAGGACGGCACGCTCCAGGGCCTGCTCGAGTTCTGCGGCATGCCCTACGTGGGATGCGGCGTGGCGGCCAGTGCGGTGGCCATGGACAAGGGACTGGCCAAGGACGTATTCAGGTCCAGTTCGATCCCGACGCTGCCATGGACCATGGTTCAGCGCGGCCGCTGGCAGCGCCGGCGCGAGGACACTCTTTCGGAACTCGAGTCGTCGTTCGCCTACCCGCTGTTCGTGAAACCCGCCAACCTCGGCTCCAGCGTGGGCATCTCCAGGGTCGGCAACCGCGGGGAACTGGCCGCCGGCCTCGACCTGGCGGCTCGATACGACGAGAGGCTGCTGGTGGAACCCGGCATCGACGCCCGCGAGATCGAGATCGCGATCCTGGGCAACAGCAATCCCCTGGTGTCGGTCCCCGGGGAAATCCGCCCGCACCGGGATTTCTACGACTACAAGGCCAAGTACTTCGACGATGCCACCGAGTTGATCGTTCCGGCGGTGCTGAATGACTCGATGACGCGGGAGCTTCAGGCATTGGCGGTGCAGTCGTTCGAAGCGCTGGCCTGTTCCGGCCTCGCCCGCGTGGACTTTCTTCTCGAGCGGGGCACCGGCAAGGCCTACATCAGTGAGGTCAACACCATGCCAGGGTTCACGGAGTCCAGCATGTATCCCCGGCTCTGGGAGGCGAGCGGTATCGCGTACAGCCGGTTGATCGACCGTCTGCTTGAGCTTGCGCTGGAACTGCGCGGAGGCGGTGTGGTGTAAACTTGCGGGTTTTCGCGCAGGACAAATATTTTTCTGTAGGAGAACGGAATCATGAGGACGAGAACAGGATTGCTGATCGCCGCGACGGCTTGTGCGGCTGTGTTTGCCGGCGGCGCGTGGGCGCAACTGGCGCCGGGATTCGACGCCGCGCTGATGGCGGAAGAAAGGCCGGCTGAAGAAAAGGAACGGGATGTGTCCCGAATGCCCGCGGAAGTATTGAATTTCGTCGGCATCGGTGCGGGCATGACCGTGCTTGAGGCCTTCGCGGGCGGTGGTTGGTACACCGAAGTGCTGTCAGCCGCCGTGGGACCGGAAGGCACGGTCTACTCCCAGAACGCGGCGCGTTTTCAGGAGCGCGTGGGCGAAGTGGCGGCGGCCCGTGCGGAGCGCCTGGGCAACGTGGAGGTGATCTACACCGAGGGTACGGCCATCGACCTGCCCGCGCCCGCGGACGCAGCGTTCACGGCGCTGAACCTGCACGACATGGCCAATCGCGGCGACGAGGCCGGACTGGGATTCCTCGGCGGCATCTACGATGCACTCGCGCCCGGCGGAGTCTTCGGGATCGTCGACCACACGGGCATCGCCGGCCAGGACAATGCCGAACTGCACCGCATGGAAGCGTCCAAGGCCCGCGAACTGATCACCCAGGCCGGTTTCACGATCGAGGCCGAGTCGGACATCCTGATGAATCCGGATGACGATCACACCCTGCGCGTCTTCGACCCCGCGATCCAGGGCGTAACCGACAGGATGCTGTTCAGGGCAAGGAAACCGGAATAACCCCGGAGGCGAAAGCCAGCGGGAACGCCGGCGAGCCGGGACTCCCGTTTTCCCGTAACAATCGAAGCGAGCGGTGTACGCGTCAACGCGCGCACCGCTCCATGCCGTGCTCCAGTGCCGTGCCGGTATAGCTCAGTTGGTAGAGCAGGGGTTTTGTAAACCTCAGGTCGGGAGTTCGAGTCTCTCTGCCGGCACCACGTCCAGGACTTTGCGGTACCACAGGCAATTCACTGCCTGAACACCTCGCCGCCCTTCATCACGAAGTGCACGCGCCCGAACTCCTCCACATCCTCGCGGGGGTCACCGGGCACGGCGATGATGTCCGCGTATTTGCCCGGCTCGATGGAGCCCAGGTTTTCCCATTGATTCAGGAGCACCGCTGCGCTCCTGGTCGCGCTCACGATCGCCTCCGTGGCCGGCATGCCCGCTTCCACCATGTAGGCGAACTCGCGCCAGTTGTCGCCGTGGGGTGAGACGCCGGTGTCGGTGCCGAACGCGATCGGGACGCCGGTGCGGTACGCCCGGGCGAAGGTGTCGGCGATCACCGGGCCGATCGCCGCGGCCTTGGGACGCACCACCTCGGAAAAATAGCCCTCGACTTCGGCCTTCTCGCCCACGAATACGCCGGCGCTGATGGTCGGCACGTACCAGGTGCCCCGTTCTTTCATCAGCTCCATCACCTCGGCGGACATGAACGTGCCGTGCTCGATGGAATCGACGCCGGCAACCACCGCACGACGCATGCCTTCGGTACCGTGAGCGTGGGCGGCCACGCGGTAACCGTAGTCCCGGGCCGCGGCGACGATGGCGCCGATTTCCGCCTCGGTGAACTGCGGGTTCTCGCCGCTGGCGGCCTGACTGAGCACGCCGCCGGTGGCGGTGATCTTGATCAGGTCCGAACCTTCCTTGTAACGGGCCCGCACGGCCTCGTAGGCATCGTCGATACCGTTGACGACCCCTTCCGCCGGACCCGGATCGCCGCGCAACGCGCGGTTGACGCCGTTGGTGGGGTCCGCGTGTCCGCCGGTGGTGGCGAGACTCTTGCCGGCGGTGAAGATACGCGGCCCGACGATGCGGCCTTCGGCAACCGCGCGTCGGACCGACTGGGCCACGAGGTGTTCGGTGCCCAGGTCCCGAACGGTGGTGAAGCCCGCCATCAGGGTCCGTTCCGCATAGGGAACCGCCCGCAACGCCAGGTCCGCGGGTTCCAGGGTGAATTCCTCGACAAAGCTGTCGGGGCTCAGTTCGCCGCCGATATGCACGTGCATGTCGATCCAGCCGGGCATGACGAAGGCATCGGTCAGGTCGATGTCCGGCTCTCCCGCGTAGCCTGTTTGCACGGACGCGATGCGCTCGCCGTCCACCACGATGGTTGCGCCCTCCATCACTTCGCCCGTGGTCGCGTCGAAGAGTTGGCCGGCGTGAATGACCGTCTGCGCCCAGGCGCCGCCGGAAAGGAGCAGCGCCAATATCGAGATCGGGATCCTCATGACATCTCCGGATTGTTCTTGTGGAATCCGACAGAATAATGGCTGTCCCGCCGCATTGCCAAAACGGTTGAGCCTGCGCCGGAACGCTGCGAGTCCCGGCTGAATCCCCCTCAGACGTCCAGCTTGTACAGTCGCCTGGCGTTTCCTTCGAAGATCTTGGTCTTGTCTTCCTCCGACAGCCAGTCGAATCCCTGGATCATCGGCGCGATCTTGTCGTACGTCTCTCCGGTCTCGGGATTGATCGACGACCCCACGCCCGGGCACTCGGAGCCGAACAGCAGGTTATCCGGGCCGACCACCTTGATCAGCAGTTCCAGCGCCTCCTCCGAGTAGAGCACGGTGTCGAAGTACATCTTCCGCATGCGGCTCTGGAAGAGCGTGGCGGCGCTCGCGCCGGGCCGCCGCGCCGACGAGGCGTTGAAGCGCCCGACCTGGTAGGGAATCGCCCCGCCCCCGTGGGAACAGACGATCTTCAGGTCGGGGAGGTCCTCGAATACCGTGGAGTTGACCAGCCCGTACACGGCTGTCGTTTCCTCGTTGACAAAGTGCATGCTGTACGGTGTCTTCTGCGGGCGACGCGATCCGGCGGTGTGCAGGTGCAGCGGCACGTCCAGCTCGCAGGCCTTCTCGTACAGCGGATACCAGTAGCGGTCGCCCAGCCGCGGCGCCTCGCTGCCGTCGTTCTCGTACGGGTCGGGATTCATCAGGAACCCCTTGAAGCCGTACTCCTTCACGCAATGCTCCATCTCCCCGAAGACTACGTCGACGGGCTCGCCCGCCTGCTGGGGCAGGCCGCCCACGCCGATGATCCTGTCCGGGAACAGCTTTGCGCTGTCATGGATGATCCGGTTGACCTCGTGGATGTACCACTCCACCAGGTAGCCCGGCTTCTCCGAATGCATGGTCTGGAACGGGCGCGGCGAGATGAGCTGCACGTCGATGCCGCAGTAATCCATGTGCTCCATGTGCCCGGCGGGCGCCATTTCGACGCGGTGCCAGGCTGCCCTGAGCTGCTCCTCGCTGTAGTGGACCTTGCCCCGCCCGTGGGCGCCGCGGTGAGAAAGCAGGCCGGCCTTGTAGGCTGCCAGGGTGGGCGGGGATGCGGTATGGGCGTGGGCATCGATGATCATGTTGATTGCCGCTCCGGAAAGACTGCGAAATGTGCCGCGGATGATAACCGCGGGCAAACCGGACCACTGGCCTCGTTCGGTCGGGGACGCGGGAGCATAACAAATCTTTTGGAATCCGCCGGGAAACAGCCGCCGAAATGCATCGGCGGCGAGCCGTGCCGGACAGGTGGTGGGTCCGGGCGCGACATCGGCAGGCCAGGGGCGGCACGCTCAAGCCAGCATGGTCACCGCGACGGACTAAGGCCGCAGCCGGTCAGCCGGTCCGCCTCATGGCCCTCGGCTGAACAGGTAGACGGCGCCCGATTCGAAGGCCGAATTGTCGTCCTGGCCGGCGTTCAGGCCCGCGGCGCCGCTGTCCTCGCCGCGGGCGCCGATCGCCATCAGCGTACCGTCCCCGTTGAGCGCGATGGAACTGCCGAATTCGTCGTATGCCTCGGTGTTGGAGCCCTTGACGTAGGCGCTCTGGGTCCAGGACGAGCCTTCGCGCGTGAACAGGTACACGGCCCCGGCTTCCTGGGCGGAATCGTCGTCCTGTATCGCATCGACGCCCTGACCCGCGCTGTCTTCCAGTTGCGCGCCCACCGCCAGCGTGCCGCCATCGGCGCTGAGCGCGAGGCGGGCGCCGAAGGTGTCGTTGGGCCCGGTGTTCGATGCCTTGATATAGGCTTGCTCCGACCATCCGGCGTCGTCCCTGGTGTAGAGGTATACGGCGCCCGTGGAGAGGTTGATTTCCATGTCCGGTTGCGGAGTGGAGTTGATTCCGGTGGTCATGCCGTCTTCGTCCAATGCCGTTCCGACAACCGTTCGGCCGTCGGCGCTGATGGCGACGGCGACACCGAATGCGTCATTGCGCTCGGAGTTCGACGGCTTGAGATACGCTTGCTGCGTCCAGTCGCCGCCGTCGCGGGAGAAGATGTAGAGCGCGCCGGTGCCGAAGACCTCGTCGTCCTGGACCTCGTTGGTTCCGGCCAGGGAGCCGTCCTCGTCATAGGCGGTTGCCGCCAGCACGCCGCCGTCGGCGCTGAGTGCGACGCTGTAGCCGAAGAGATCGCCCGCACCCGGATTCGAGGACTTGATGTACGCCTGCTGTGCCCAGGAATTCCCGCTGCGCGAGTACAGGTAGACCGCGCCGGCGGACAAGGCCGAGTTGTCGGACTGGTCTGCATCGGCACCTGTCGCGCCGCTGTCTTCGGAGATGGCGCCCACGGCCAGGGTATTGCCGTCGGCGCTGAGCGCGAGCCCGAAACCGAACTGGTCGCCGTCGCCCAGCTCGTTGCCGACGCCGGCCTCCCCGGTATTGGAGGCCTTGACGTACGCCTGCTGCGCCCAGGCGTCGCCGCTGCGGCTGAAGACGTAGACGGCGCCGGCCTGTGGAATGGAATCGTCGTTCTGGTCGCCGTCGATGCCGGTTGCCGCGCTGGCCTCGTAGGGTGCGGCGACGGCCATGGTGTCGCCGTCTCCGCTGAGGGCGATCATGTACCCGAAATTGTCGGTCAGCCCCGGGTTGGCGGCCTTTACGTAGGCCTGCTGCCGCCAATCCCCGTCGTCGCGGACGTAGACGTACACGGCGCCGGCTCCATAGACGGACTCGTCCTCCTGGTCGCCGTCGATGCCGCCGGAGCCGCTGCTCTCGTAGGGCGCGCCGATCGCCAGCGTGGCGCCGTCGGCGCTGAGCGCGACTGCGTTGCCCAGCAGGGTGCCGCCGCCGCCGAACTCGTCCCCGAATCCGGTGTTGGGTGACTTGATGTAGGCCGTCTGGCGAAGGACACCGCCGGATTCGCCGCTTGCCGCCCCGCCTTCAGCCTCCGCCTGCGCGCGTGCGGCGTCCCAGCCGCCGGCCGCAGCCAGCCCGATCAGCCACAGGCCGGCGAAGGTCCCGGGCGCCGCGCCCGAACCTACTCGCACGGGATCGGGCCTTCCGGCTCGGATCGGGTCCGGTAGATCTCCTCGCAGGTATCCTGGCGCACGACCCTGGCGTTCTCGCTGAGGTTGATGTACGGCGCGCCGCTCTTGATCAGGCGGCCGGACACGATGATGCGGTCACCCGCCTTGAGCGTATCCCTCGTCCAGCCGCTCCTCGAGAGGCTGTTCACGCCGGTCAGCTCCGCCTGCCATCGCACGGGATTCCCGCTATCGTCCGGGATGTTGAGGATGATGGTGGAGTGGGGGTTGACCAGTTGCAGGGCAACGACCGTGCCGGACAGCGTGGTGATGGTTTCCTCGAAGCGCCCCGCGTCGCCATGGTGAGCAAGGGTTCCTGCGCAGAAGCCCAACAGCCCGCCTGCGACCGCGCCCTTTGCGAGAGAATGGAGTCTCATGGCTTGGTCTCCCGTCACTTGTTCCGACTGAACAATATGCCTCGTTGCCGATTGCTAATCCAGTTAATTCTTGTCAATCTGAGGGCATCGCTGGTCCGGCTTCCACCCTGCCCGCACAGGGTTGTGGGGAACGGCGCCTGAGCGTTTCATGCGTGCTCGCGGCTCACGTTGGGGCAGTGGTATTCTCAAACATTCGTGCCTGGGAGGATCGAAAATGCAGGAAACAGGCGGAAACAACATCGCACGCGTCCGTGCCGCGGACCTGCATGGCAATTGGCATGGCAATCGGCATGCTCGGGGCCTGTGCCGGTGGAGCAAGCTGCTTGTCCTGTTGGTGGTACCGGCAGCCACGATGGCTCACCACTCGACCGGGGCGATCTTCGACCGCAGCCGGCCGGCCGAGGTGGAGGGGACGGTCACCGCCGTGTTCTGGCGCAATCCGCATGTCGGCCTGACCCTGCTGGTCGAGAACGGGGCCGGCGAGCCGGAGGAATGGGAGATCGAGGGCGGCACGTACAACGATCTCATGCGTGCAGGCTTCGATACCGAAACCGTCGCGGTAGGCGACCGCGTACGCGTCGTCGGCGCATCGTCGCGGCGTGGGTTGAACGAGATCTATCTTTCCCGGGTGCTGACGCCTGCCGGCGAGGAACTTTTCCATGCCGGCGTGGTGAGGACGAATGCCGGCCGGTTGCAGGGATCGGAAGAGCAGAGTGCCGCAACCGGCATCTTCAGGGTCTGGGTTAATGGCGGGAGGCTTCATCGTCTGCGCGAACCGTTGTCGCTCACGCCCGCCGCGGAAGCGGCCGGCTCCGACTGGGATCCGTTCAATGACGATCCGAGCCATCGCTGCCAGGCGCCGGGCATGCCGAATGCGGTCCTGAATCCGTACCCCATCGCGTTCGAGGACCAGGGCGACCGGATCGTGCAGCGGATCGAGGAGTGGGATGCGGTTCGGACGATCCACATGAACGAGGATTCCGCCGACCCGCGCGAAGCGTCGCCGCTCGGTTATTCGGTGGGCCGATGGGAAGACAATACGCTTGTCGTGGAGACCACGGACGTCGACTATCCGCTGCTTGACGACAGCGGTACGCCCATGAGTCCGGCTGTCAACATCGTGGAGCGATACACGCTGAGCGGGAACGACACGCGTCTCGATCTCGAGTTGACGGTCACCGATCCGCCGAACCTCGCGGAGCCCGCAGTCTGGGTGGCAGTGTGGGCCTGGGAGCCCGGCGTGCAGATCAGGCCGTTCGAATGCACGGTGCGCTAGCGGCGGCACGACAGCGGATACAAACCGCGGCAGCTCAGGCGCCGCGGAACACGGCCTAGCGAGTACCGGCGCTCTCGCCGAAGGTCACCGGCCGTTCGATCCGTTCTCCATCGCGCTCAACGATCACCGTGCTGGCTTCGCCCGGTCTGGATTCCCTGAGCACGTACATCAGGTCGTAGATGTCACGTATCTCGCGGCCGCTGAGTTCGACGATCCAGTCGCCGCGTTGCAGTCCGGCCCGATCCGCCGGTCCTTCGGGACGAACGCCCGCCAGCCGCATGCCGGGCCGGTTGTCGGGCGAGCCCGTGTAGTCCGGAATCGTGCCCAGCGATGCGCCGTAGCTGCGCATGTCGCCCAACGGCGCCGGGGCTTCGGCGGCCACGTAGGTGAGGCCTTCCAGGGTCGTCAGTTCCGCGGCGACTTCCGCCACCAGGTTGGCGATCCGCACGCCGCCGGGTCCATTGATCAATTCGATGTCGTCGGAGGGCTTGTGGTAGTCGTCGTGGGCGCCGGTGAAGAAGTGCAGGACGGGGACGCCGGCCGCATAGAACGACATCTGGTCCGACGGGCCGTAACCGTCGCCTCCGAGATCGCAGCCGAGCTGCAATGCCGCGCAGTACGGCTGGATCACGCTGTCCCACTCCTCGGCCGATTCGCCGCCCAGAACGGACAGCCGGTCGTTCCTTAGCCGCCCCACCATGTCCATGTTGAGCATGGCCACGAGACCTTCCGGCGCGGCGCCGGGCGGCGGCTCCCGGGTGAAGTGACTGGACCCCAGCAGGCCGTTTTCCTCGCCCGTGAAGGCGACGAAGATCACGTCGCGGCCGAGTTCTTCCCGGCGCGCGGTCAGCACGCGGGCGGCCTCGAGCAGCGCTGCGGTGCCGGAGGCGTTGTCGTCCGCGCCGTTGTGCGGTTCGTGAGCATCCGGGGCGAGCGACGACGCGCCGCCGAAGCCCAGGTGATCGTAGTGGGCGCCGAGCACGACCGCGCCGGGCAACCGCTCGCCGGCCGGGATGCGTCCGACGATGTTGTCCACATCGCGGGTCTGCTCGATCACTTCCGTGGCCAGGCTGACCTGCTCCGTGCCATCCAGGATGCCTTGCGCCAGGGAGCGGCGAATCACCGCGATCGGAATGCCGGCGCCGCCCTGGGGATCCACCCGCATGGACGGCAGCGGCGATTCCTCCTGCTCCTCGCCTTCGGGCGGCAGGTCCGCGACCAGCAGGCCCACGGCCCCCCGCTCGCGCGCGGTGAATGCCTTGTAGCGCAGATCGCTCAGGCGGCGGCGGAGGGATTCATCGTCAAATGCTCCGTCCTCGGGCGTGTAGCGGCGCACCAGCACGATGCGCCCTTCTGCATCGATTCCCTCGTAGTCATCGATGGCATTTTCTTCGGATACCACGCCCCAGCCGGCAAAGACGACAGGTGCGGTGACCGCGCCGCTGGCGGAAAAGCCCGGCACGATGAATTCCCCGTCGGGAATCGCCTCGCCGCCCACGGACAGGCGCGTCGCGGGGCCCCGTTCCACGCCGACTACGGCCTGGAACCTCTGTCGATAGCTGCCGTCCCCCGCCGCCGGTTCCAGGCCGATCAGCGCGAACTGCCGTTCGAGCCAATCGGCAGCCGCCGCCAGTCCGGGCGTGCCCAGTCCGCGGCCTCCGCGGGCATCGTCGGCCAGCCAGGCGACATCGGCCAGGTAGCGTTCCACGGCGGCAGCGTCGTCAACCGGCCGGGTCCGGGCAACGTCCTGAGCATGGGCGGGCAATGCTGCCATGAGCATGGCGAGGACGGCTGCGCCGAACGGTCTGTATGGATTCATCTTTACCCCGTCGCGAAGTCGGCAGTCACTGATACGCACGCATTCTAACCGCTGGTGCCGCAGCCAACAGATAATTGCGTATCCGTTGTATGTGGCACCGGGCGCGCTGCATTCGGGCCCGCCGGCGTCCTGGTGCGGTTGCTGTTCCGGCGCCTCTTCTCTGATAGCCTCTTGCCCTGCAACACAGCGAGCCATTGCGCTCAAGGGAGAAACCGGCAGTGAGCAACACGCCCGCGGCTTCCAGGCCCGGTCCCTACCGGTTGGGCGAGGACTTCAGGCTCGACACCATGGATATCGTCGCCGCGGTACTGCTGGGCGTGATCCAGGCGGTGATCGAGATCGTGGGCCTGCTGGGGTTCCTGGAGCGCACGGTTTGGGCGGCGGGACCGGTGGGTTTCGCCATCTACGCCTTCTACAACGGCACCACCTGGATCCTGTTCTATGCCGGCGCGTTCCTGCGAAAACGCGCCGCCCTGGTGATGCTGGCAGCGGTCGTCACGGCGTTGGTGCGCTGGTTCGCGGGCGATCCGGACGGCCCCATCCTGATGTTCTACGGCCTGTTCCCGGCGGCTTGCGGCGCGGCGGTCTTCGCCACCCTGCGCTGGCGCGGCGGGCGGCTGCTGTTCGCCGTGGCGGTGGCCGTCACGTCCGTTGCCAACCAGGTGGCGCTGTTCGTCGGCCAGGGTGGATTCCAGTTGGTCGACGGCGCCCGCTGGGCGCTGGTGTCCATGACCATCGCGGCTTTCGGCGGCGCGATCTGGGGCGTGGCCGCGTGGTACCTGGGCCGGGGACTGGAGCGCGCCGGTGTACCCGCGGTGCATCGACCTCCGGCACTGGCTGCGGACGAGACCGATCGGGCGTGACCTCGACCCCGCCCGCGGAGAAGGCTGCCCTCGTTCTGGAGGAATACTGCTTCTGGTTCAAGCCCGCGGCCCGCGAGGCGGAGGGCCCTCCGGCTCTGGAGAACGTCTCGCTGCCTGTGGATGCCGGATCGCTCGTGCTCATCCTCGGGCGCAGCGGATCGGGCAAGAGCACGCTCGCACTGAATCTTGTCGGCATCTACCCCGACTACATGGGGGGCAGGAATAGCGGACGCGTTCTCATCGCCGACCCCGAACGCGGTCTGATCAACCGGCGCGATCTGGCAGCCGCGGAACGCTTCCGGCGAGTCAACATGCTGTTCCAGAACCCGGAGGATCAGATCGTGACCCTCACGGTGGAGGAGGAGGTCGGTTTCGCGCTGGAGAATTACCGGGTCGAACCGGCGCAGATCCATCGCCGCATCGACGACGCCCTGGACCTGGCGGGTCTGGCCGGCTTCCGGCAGCGAAGCATGCTGGAACTTTCCGGGGGCGAGAAGCAGCGCGTGGCGCTGGCGGCGATGCTTGCCCTGAAGCCCGCTGTACTGATCCTCGACGAGCCCACCTCGAATCTGGACCCGGCGGGTACCGCAGACGTCCTGGCCACCATCGACCGGATTCGGGCGCGGAGCGGCCTGACCGTGATGGTGATCGAACACGAGGCCGACGAGATCTTTCACCGGGCCGACGCGGTGCTGCTGGTCGAAGACAGGGGCGTGCAGGGTCCCTGGACGCCGCGGGAATTCATGGATGAGCGCGGACTCGAGGTCCGGGACGAACTGGGTTTGTGGATACCGCAGGCGTCGGAAGCCGGACTCGAATTGCGGGCGCAGGGCGTGGATTTCGACGGCGGCATTCCCCTGGATGGAGATGAACTGGTAGCGGCAGTGGAGCCACTGGTAGCGGTGGTCGAGCCAATTGGCCTTGACTCAACGTTACGCGCCCGGGACGCGTTGCCAGGCGGTGCTGCGCCTCGCCAGCCAGACTCCGCTTCCACCGGTCGGCCCGACATCGTTTCGCCCCGCCAGGGGGACTCCGTTTCGCCCGGCCAGCGCGACGCCGCTTCGGCCCGCCAGTGCGACGAAGCACGAGTTGGTTGTCCCGATGCTGCCGGCCGCGGGGCTAACACTGCGTCTGCGGTCATCGAAGTCAGGGACGTCAGCTTTGCCTACGGCGCACGCAACGTACTCAGAGGCGTCAGTCTTGCCGCCCACCGCTCCGAACTCCTCGCGTTGGTGGGCCAGAACGGTTCCGGCAAGTCCACCCTGGCGTCCCTCTTCAACGGCATCGCCAGGCCGGATGCCGGTGTAATTCTGGTAGACGGTATCCCTACCGCCGACTACAGGTTCGCTCACCTGGCCAGACGCGTGGCACACATCTTTCAGGTCCCCGAGAAACAGTTCGTCCGTGCCACGGTCTACGACGAGATCGCCCACGGGCTGCAGGCCATGGGCCTGGCCGGGGACGAAGTGGAGCGGCGCACCCTGGACTGCCTGAGGTCAGTACGCCTGCTGGAGCGTCGCGATGCCAGCCCGTATGTACTGAGTCACGGCCAGAAGCGCAGGCTTTCTGTGGCAGCGATGGTGGTCGGCGAGCCCGATGTGGTGATTCTCGACGAGCCGACCTTCGGCCAGGACTACCACCAGGCAAGGAATCTGATGGAATTGCTGCGCAAACTCGCCGACGGGGGTGCGGCGGTGGTTTTCATTACCCACGACATGCGGTTGGTGGCCGAATATTCGGATCGTACCGTGGTACTTTGCAACGGTGCGGTCGAGTTTGAAGGCACGCCGGAAGCGCTGTTCGACTCCCCCGAGGTTCTGGCCCGGGCGCGGCTGCGACCGCCTCCGGTCCATGAAATCTCCACGCGCCTCCTGGGCGAACCGCTGTTGACCACGGCCGCCCTCGTCGAGCGCATCGAGGCCGCATGCCGTGCCGCCGCGGCGCCGCATGCCGAATCCGCCCGCGGCGCCTCCGGGTTGCACGCATCGAGCACCGGAACGCCGGATCGCTGAACATGCAGGCCAGGGCTAATCTGTCGTTCATCCGGGGTGACTCGCTCGCTCACCGCATGACGCCGTTTTCCAAGCTGCTGCTGGTCCTGAGCGTGTCGTTCGTGGCCATCTTCAATACCAACCTGTACGTCGGCGCGGGGCTGTTCGCGGCCTGCTTTACTTTTGCGGCCTTCTTCACGGGCGTGTCGCTGAAACAGTACTGGGCCCTGGGCAGGATCATCGTCCCCTTCATCCTGATCCTGGCGGTGGTGTTTCCGTTCTTCTACGGCGGGCAGGCCACCGTCGGCGCGGATACGGTGGCCCTGCGCACGCCCGTCAAGGACCTGACGTGGGCGGCGCTCGGGTTCGGCGCGCTCCTGGCGCTGCGGTTCCTGGCCCTGGGAACGGCCGGCCTGGCCTTTGCCTTCACCACCCATCCGACCGACCTGGTGCAGAGCCTGTCGCGGCGCGGGTGGGACTATCGCCTCGTTCACGCACCGGTGCTCGGGCTGATCCTGTTCCCGTCGTTTCTTCAACTGGGCCGGGAAATTTCCATCACCCAGCGGATTCGCGACCTCGGCCAGGACACCAACTGGTTCCGGCGCAAGTGGATCCGTATCCGCCACCTGGCCTTCGCCATGCTGGTGCTGGGCTTGCGGAATGGTCAGACCCAGGCCATGGCACTCGATATCCGCGGCTACGGCGCCCACAAGAACCGGACGTTCATGCGGGAACTGCCAAGGCACCGTGGCGGCGACATCTTCGCGTGGGCGTTCTTCGCGCTGTCGGTGATCTACCTGATCTACGAATTCAACCCGGCGACCATGCAGTGGAACATCGGGCGCTAATCCGCGCCCGGCAGTCTGGCGCGGGCATTCAGAAACGCAACTGCAAGGCTCCACACAGGAACGCCATGAACGGTCGGGAGGCCGCAAAGTCCGACGCCACCCGATCCGCAAAACCGGCGTCGGCGGCCGCATCGAAACCGAACTCCGCCACGGCGATGAAGTCCTTGCGCTTGAGGTCCTGCACGTACGGATGTTCGGGCGGATAGCCTCGAGGCGCCCGCTTCAGGCTGTCACCGGAAAGCTCGAATCGCCGGCGAAAGCCACGGTCGTCGCGTGCCGCGAGCCAGGCGTCCGGATCCTCGACGATTCGATCGCGGATCATCCCCAGGGGCCCCGATGCCGGGTGCCACATGCCCACCCCCAGGAAACACGAGTCGGGATCGATGTGGACATAGAAGCCCGGCGCGTGAACGTCCTTGCCGAGTTCGTGGCGAAACTGGATACCGATGTTGGTCTTGTAGGGTGTCTTGTCTCTGGAGAAGCGGGTATCGCGGTAAACGCGCATCAGGGAGCCGCCCACCCGTTTGGGAATCGCCGTGAAGTTCGGTGTGACTCGCTCCAGCCGCGGTCCCATGGCGCTGATGAAATCCAGCGCGGGCTCCAGAACCCACTCCTCGTAACGTGGCTTGTTCTCGTTGAACCAGGGCCGGTTGTTGTTGCCTGCCAGTTCGCCCAGGAACCGGATAGTTTCGGCAGGAAATCCTTCGAAGTCGGTGGTGATGGTCACAGGGCAGCCTCCGCGCGATGATGCGAGCGAAACCGCAACCAGGCGGCGGTTCAGGGATCCGGGTTCAGGACGGTGGGAACGGTGGCCTGGCGGGCTTCGGCCCCGAAGCGGATGCGAAACAGCTCGATGTAGCCTGTGCGCTCCTCCTGCTTGCTGAGCTGAAAGAGGTCCGGCCACAGCTCGGCCATTTCGGGATCGTACAGAGGCAGGTACCGCATCGCCAGGCGGGTCTCGGGAGGCCGCTCGAACCGTGCCCGCCAGTTGGCGCCCAGGTCGGGAATCCGCCACTGCTCCCTGCCGACGACGACGATCTCCTCCAGCACCTCCTCCCGATTGGGCGGTAGCTGCGCCAGGCTCGCCTCGCCGGGCGGGTCATCGAGGATGCGCGGCGGCAGCGGCGCCTCCTCCTGGGCGAGGGCGGGTCCCACACACAGCATCACCGGCAGGAAAACCGCTCGAGACCGGACCGGCGGCATCCTAATCCCTCCACCTGAGCGTCTGGAACCAGTAGCCGTGCGTGGAAGGCAGCCAGGTATCGGCTTCCCGGGCCGTGATCCAGGCGTCCAGGAAGTTGACGAAGTCCGGGTCGCCCTTGGCGACCGCGAAACCGGCGGGTGTGGGCAGCAGCGGATCCGGAAGGGGCACGTCCACGATGGCCGGATTCTCCAGGGCCAGGAACGTGGGTATGGGCTCGTTGTCGAGATAGGCGTCCACTTCGCCGGACACCAGGGCGGAACTGGCGGTGTCGGCGTCCTCGTAGAGCTGAAGTTCCGCGCGGGGGAACAGCCGTCTGGCCAGTTCCTCGGCAGCCGATTCGGCAATGGCTGCGACCGTGTAGAAGGTGTCGTTGAGATCGTCCAGACTGGTGACATTGGACGTGGTTTCCAGGTTGGTCGCCAGCGTCGTGCCGCCGGTTGCGTAGGGCCGGCTGAAGGCGACGTGAAGCGCACGCTCCGGCGTGATCGACAGGCCGGCAGCGATGATGTCGATCTCTCCGGACTCGAGCCCGCGAATGATTCTGTCCCAAGGATAGACGTTGAACTCCACCTCCAGGTTCATGTCTTCGGCCAGCCTTCTGGCCACGTCGATCTCGAACCCGGTCAGTTCCCCGGACGGATCGCGCATGGCCCACGGGGGAAACAGCGCCACGCCGACGCGCAGGGTGCCGTAGTTCAGGACATCCTGAAGGGGCCGCGCGGCAGCCGTCGAGCCCAGGAGCCCGATCCCCAGCGCCAGGATCGCCAGCAGGGCGGCCCGGGCTGTCGGGCGGTCACGCATTGCCGGTCTTCCCGCCACTCCGGATGCGGGGTACCGATGTCCAGGACGGTTGCGCGGCTGAAAATCTGGCAAGCTTGACGGGCACGATGACTACGTATTGAGCTTCGCCCTAATCCTAGCCTTTATCTCCCGCCTGCTGCTACCGCACCGGATTGCACCATGACCCTTTCGCATACATGGGACCTCAGCCCCCCGCAGGCGCGGGCTCTCCAGGAGGAGTTGCGGGGGCAGGTGGTGCACGACGACCTCACCACCGGTCCGCCCGCCCGTGTCGCGGGTATCGATATCGGTTTCGAGCGGAACGGGGCAGTGACGCGGGCCGCGGCCGTGGTGCTGGGCTGCCCGGGTCTGGATGTCCTGGACACGGCGATCGCCCGCTTGCCGACCCGCTTCCCCTACGTGCCCGGTCTCCTCTCGTTCCGGGAGTGCCCGGCGGCGCTGGCCGCCCTGGCCGGGCTGACGGCATCGGCGGACGTACTCGTCTGCGACGGACAGGGATACGCGCATCCGCGCAGGTTCGGGCTGGCGTGCCATCTTGGCCTGTTGACGGGTCTGCCGAGCATCGGCGTGGCCAAGTCGCGTTTGATCGGGGTTCACGAGCCGGTGCCGGACAAGAAGGGCGCATGGGTCCCGCTGCGCGATGGAGGCGAAACGATCGGCGCCGTGCTCCGGACACGCAAGAGGGTCAAGCCCGTGTTCGTATCCGTCGGATACGGGTTCACGCTGGCAAGGGCAGTGGAACTCGTGCTGGCGCTCACGCCCCGCTACCGGCTCCCGGAAACGACGCGCCAGGCGCACCGGCTCGCCTCCGGCTAGATCCTCCGGGTTGAGCCTGTCACCCGTAGCGCTAGCCGTCTCCCGGGCCGTCTCCGGGTCCGGTCTCCGTCCCGGAATCGCGGTCCGAATCCTGTTTCCTGCTGGCTTCGGCCTCGTCCTTCAGCTCGCGCTTCGACCGCATGCGCTCCGCGGACCGGGACTTGCGGTGAGCGCCCCCCTTGCGCAGGAGTGGCGAGCGCGCGACGGGATTGCGTGGTTTCCTGGCCATTGTCGACACCGATTGCACCGCGCCAGGCAGTGGCATGGCAGCCGCCATCATACCGTGCCGATCCCGCCGTCAGGTAGAATCCGCTGTTACTTCACTGACCCTTCAACCGGACCATGTCCACTACAGCCGCACCCGATCTGCATGCCGCGCCACCACCGGACGCCACGGTCACCCAGTCCGGGCGCAAGCTCGAGTCGAGACTGCGCCGCCAGGTGGGCAGGGCCATCGCCGACTACGGGATGATCGGCGACGGTGACCGCGTCATGGTCTGCGTGTCGGGCGGCAAGGATTCCTACACGCTCCTCGACATGTTGCTGGCGCTGCAGCGGCGCGCGCCGGTGAACTTCGAACTGATCGCCGTCAACCTGGACCAGAAGCAGCCGGGCTTTCCCGAACAGGTCCTCCCACAGTACCTGGAGGCGCTGGGCGTGGATTACCGCATCGTGGAGGAGGACACCTATTCGGTGGTGACCCGGGTGGTCCCTGAAGGCAAGACCCTGTGCGGACTGTGTTCACGATTGCGGCGCGGCATCCTCTACCGGGTCGCGGACGAACTGGGCGCAACTCGGATTGCCCTGGGGCATCACCGCGAGGATGTCGTGGAGACGCTGTTTCTCAACATGTTCTACGGCGCTGCCCTGAAGGCCATGCCGCCGAAACTCCTGAGCGACGACCGGCGGCACGTGGTGATTCGCCCGCTGGTGTATTGCAGAGAGGCCGACATCGCGCGCTATGCCGAAGCACGGGAATTTCCCATCATCCCGTGCAACCTGTGCGGCTCGCAGGAGAACCTGCGGCGCAAGCAGATCAAGGCGATGCTGGCCGCGTGGGAAATCGAGGACCCGGGCCGCACCGAACGATTGTTCCGCAGCCTGCGAAACGTTACCCCGTCTCATCTGGCGGATCCGGAGCGCTACGATTTTCGATCTCTGACCAGCATAAGCAACTGAATTATATAGAATTACAGGATTCGTACTTCCCTATCCGCCCAATTTGCCGGAGTCATTGCGAAAGGGGCCGCATTCTGCCGGACGGTTGAAGATTTACGAACCGGTTCTGTGCTAGCGTGTCGGTTACACCCAGCCAGGAGATCTGACCCGTGGCAAGACGCAGTCCCCAGACGTATGCCAAGAGGCAACGAGAGCAGGCCAAATTGGCGAAGCGTCGAGCGAAAGAGGCAAAGCGCGCGCTGAGGAAAGCGCAAAAGGCCAAGAAATCCGAGGATATCCCCGAAGCAGAGAACCCGTAACGGCTCGGGTACTTCCACTGCAATATGATTTCCTGAGAATCAGCGAAGCAAGGCCCCGGAAGAAGAGGAGCCCCGGCGGCCGCCGGTAGACATACCCGGCAGCCCGCCGCCAGCCACGAATTGCTAACCGCCGGCTTCGTCGGCGATGGTGTTGCGCAGCACGCCAATCCCGCGGATATCGATCTCGACAACGTCTCCGGGCTCCATCCAGATCGGCGGTTTGCGCACGCGGCCGACGCCGCCGGGCGTGCCGGTGACGATCACGTCGCCCGGCGCCAGCGGTGTCCAGGTGGAGCAGTACTCGATGAGCTGCGGCACGTCGAAACACAGGTCGCTCACCGGGGCGTCCTGCAGCACCTCGCCGTTGAGGCGCGTCTGAAGGTGAAAGGCCGCCGGGTCGGGCTGCTCGTCCCGGGTCATCATCCAGGGTCCCAGGGCGCCGCTGCGGCAAAAGTTCTTGCCGGCCGTGAACTGAATGGTGTGGTACTGGTAGTCGCGAACGCTGCCTTCGTTGCAACAGGTGAAGCCGGCCACGTGGTCCATGGCCCGGGCGCGGGGCACGTGGCGGGCCTGTTTGCCGATGATCACCGCCATTTCCCCCTCGTAGTCGTAGTCGGTGGAAACCCGGGGGCGGACCATCGGCTGGCGGTGGCCCACGAAGCTGTCGGCGAATCGCGTAAAGAGGACCGGATGAGTGGGCACGTCGCGACCGGTTTCCCGGATGTGGCCCATGTAGTTGATACCGACGCAAAGAATCTTGGACGCGTTGGGAATCACCGGCAGGAAGCGGATGTCGTCCTCGGCAAGGTCCGGTGCCCGCTCCGAAAATTCGTGCAGCCGCGACAGGGCGCCGCGCCGCAGAACGTCCCGCAGGTCGGAATACTCTCCGGCCAGACGGGCGCCCGCATCGACGACGCCGCCATCGACCATCACGCCGAAACCGGCCCTTCCGCTGTGTTCGAAACTGGTTACCCGCATGGACTCTCCCTGTCAGGCCGGGTCGGGCTGCTAACCCGGCGGTTGAGATTCTTCCGCCAGCCGGCCCACCGCCTCATCCAGGCCCATGACCTGCTGCCCCTTGTGGCCGAGGCGCCGGATGGAGACTGTGCGCTGTTCCACTTCGCGTTTGCCCAGGGCGATGATGACCGGCGTCTTGGCGACGCTGTGCTCGCGGACCTTGTAGTTGATCTTCTCGTTCCTGAGGTCCGCCCTCGCACGAAGCCCGGCGCCCTCGAGCGCGCCGAGAACCTCCGCGGCGTAGGCATCGGCATCCGACGTAATGGTGGCCACAACCACCTGCCGGGGCGCCAGCCAAAGGGGCAGGTTGCCCGCGTAGTGCTCGATCAGGATGCCGATGAACCGTTCCAGGGAACCGAACAGCGCACGGTGCAGCAGCACCGGCGTATGCCGGCCGCCGTCCTCGCCGATGTAGGTCGCGCCCAGCCGGCCGGGCAGGTTCAGGTCCACCTGCAGCGTGCCGCACTGCCACTCCCGGCCGATGGCGTCCTTGAGCGCAAACTCGATCTTCGGCCCGTAGAATGCCCCCTCGCCGGGGTTGTGGGTGTAGTCCAGGCCCATCGAGTCCATGGCCTGCTGCAGGGCGGCCTCGGCCCGGTCCCAGATCCGGTCGTCGCCGACACGGCGCGGCGGCCGGTCGGCAAACTTGATCACCACGTCGTCAAAGCCCATGTCACGGTAGATGCCGAGCACCAGGTTGCAGACGCCGTCGGTTTCCTCGGTGATCTGGTCCGCGGTACAGAAGATATGGGCGTCGTCCTGGGTAAAGGCCCGCACCCGCATCAGGCCGTGCAAGGCTCCCGAGGGCTCGTAGCGATGCACCTTGCCGAATTCCGAAAGGCGCAGGGGCAATTCCCGGTAACTCCGCAGCGCGTTCTTGAACACCTGCACGTGTCCCGGGCAGTTCATGGGCTTGATCGCCCACAACCGCTCGTCCTCGGTGCGGCTGGTGAACATGTTTTCGCCGAAGGTATCCCAGTGCCCGGACGCTTCCCAGAGGCTGCGGTCCATCAGTTCGGGGGTATTGACCTCCTGGTAGCCCGCCGCGTCCTGACGGCGGCGCATGTACTCCACCAGCGTCCGGAACAGCGTCCAGCCCTTCTCATGCCAGAACACAGCGCCCACGGCCTCGTCCTGGAAGTGGAACAGGTCCATCTGCCGCCCCAGCCGGCGGTGGTCGCGCCGCTCGGCCTCTTCCAGGCGGTGCAGGTACTTTCCGAGGTCCTTGTTGCTGGCCCAGGCGGTGCCGTAGATGCGCTGCAACATCTCGTTCCGGGAGTCGCCCCGCCAGTACGCCCCTGCCAGCTTGGTGAGCTTGAAGGCGCGGCCCAGGCGCCCGGTGGAGGGCATGTGCGGGCCGCGGCACAAGTCCACGAACCGGCCCTGCCGGTAAACGGTGACCTCCTCGCCCTCGGGGATGCCGGCGATGATTTCCGCCTTGTAGACTTCACCCTGGCCCTTGAAAAAGTCCACCGCGCCCGCACGGTTCCAGACCTCCCGAACCACCGGCTCGTCGCGTTGCACGATGTCGCGCATCCGTGCTTCGATGCGCTCCAGGTCCTCCGGCGTGAAGGCTTCGTCGCGGGCGAAATCGTAGTAGAACCCGTCCTCGATGGCCGGGCCGATGGTCACCTGGGTTTCGGGATAGAGTTCCTTGACCGCTTCGGCCATGACATGGGCGGCGTCGTGGCGCAGGACCTCCAGTCCGTCCTCGGAATTACGCGTAATGATCTCCACGGCCGAATCGGCTGAAATTTCCGTGCTCAGGTCCCGCATCTCGCCGTCCACACGCACGGCAACGGCAGCCTTGGCGAGCCCGGCGCCGATGGATTCGGCCACGCCGAGCCCGGTCACGGCTTCCGGGAAGGCCTTCTTGGATCCGTCTGGCAGGGTGATTTCCGGCATGCTCAATTCGCTCGATTCGCCTTGCGCGCGCGGCCACGCATTGTACGATAACGGTGCCGGCAAAACCGCCTCGACCTTACGAATACGCTCGAGTGACCAGCCGAAATTCAGGGATCAGCCAATGAAGCCAATCGAAATACACATGTTCCCGTGCCTGAGGGACAACTACGGTTTCCTGCTCCACGCCGCGGAGGCCGGCGTGACGGCGGCGGTGGATACCCCGGAGGTGGGCCCGATCCTTGCGGCACTGGAGGACAAGGGCTGGCAACTGACGCATATTCTCAACACGCATCATCATCACGACCACGCCGGCGGCAACCTGGCCATCAAGGAGGCCACCGGTTGCCGGATCATCGGTCCGCGGGCCGACGCCGCGCGAATCCCCGGCATCGACACGGAGGTCGGGGAAGGCGACGAGTTCCTGCTGGGCGGACACCCGGTCCGGGTCTACGACACGCCCGGCCATACTCGGGGCCACGTCGTCTACCATCTGCCGGAGGACGGCGTCGCCTTCGTGGGAGACACGTTGTTCGTTATGGGTTGCGGAAGGCTTTTCGAGGGCACGCCGCAACAGATGTGGACATCGCTTCGGAAACTGATGAGCTGGCCGGACGACACTTTGGTCTACTGCGCCCATGAATACACCCAGGCCAACGCGCAATTCGCGCTCTCAGTGGAACCGGGCAACGACGCCCTGTCCCGACGGGCGCGCGAAGTCGACACTCTTCGAGCCAACAGTGTGCCGACGATTCCTACAACGATGGGTATCGAGAAGGCCACCAATCCCTTCCTGCGCCCCATGAGCGACGAGATTCGCAGTACTGTCGGGTTGGCAGGATCAGGCACGGCCGAAGCCGGCCTGGTGGAGGTATTCGCTCGAACCCGGGCGCTTAAAGACCAGTTCTGACCCGGAAGTGTCATACCTCTTGTTCGCCAACGCAGGCGGGTGTGTACGTGACGGGACCATTTGCTTTGATTGGGGCGGCGTGCATGCGCGGGACAGGGTTTCCCGCTTCGATTGGGGCGGCGGCCATGTGCGGAACAGGCTTGTGAGCTCAATCCCGTCCCGCCATCCCTGGCGGGACGGGAATCGACGGCTCCTTGCTAATGGCCGTCCGTGGCCCGCGCGTCGCCGGCGACGCTCACAAGCCTGTTCCGCACATGGCCGCCTTTTTTGGAGATCCTTGAGGCAGGTGGTACTTGATTGGTTGGGGTCAGAGGAGGCCGGGGATCAGGGCCTTGCGGTTGGTGGGGTAGTCGGGGAAGCGTGCGCGGTACCACTTGTGGTGGCTGAGGGCTCTGGGGGCCAGGTTGGCGGTGGTGTAGAGGAAGAAGGCGAAGCCGGCGAGGGACCAGGTGGCCAGTGCCCAGCCGGCCCATTCGATGATTTCGCCGAGGTAGTTGGGGCACGAGACGTAGCGGTATGCGCCGCCGCGGGGGATCGCGTAGCCGGAGTTTCCCGGGCCCCGCAATTTCAGCAGGATATTGTCGGAGCGGATGTTCAGTGTCATGCCGGCGGCGAAGATCGCCAGACCGGCGAGGAATCGCGGGTCAGTCAGCCAGTCCGTGGAGTACTCGCCGATACTCGATACGAATCGGGCATTGATGTAGGCGTTGACAACATTGAAGACAAAGCCTGCGCCGACGACGGCGATCGGGATCGTCTTGCTGCCGGTTCGGATTCGAAAAGGGAATACGAAAGTTCTGTGCAGGTAGTGGGCCTGCCACATGGCCAGAAACACCAGCGGCGCCCACTGTCGTGACGCCTCGCCGTTGAAGTAGATCAGCGCGAACAGGACCGTGGCCGGCACTTCCATAACGACCCAGCCGATCCTGTTGGATATGTGCGGTCCCCAGCCGGCGCCGGCGTAGTGGCGGCCGAACGGCGCGGTGAACCGGAGAAGGTAGAGGAACGTCACCGCGGCCAGCGCGATGACGGCCCACACCGCGATCCCGTGAATCCCTGCCTCAGTCAAGTGTCAACTCCCCGGGTGACGGGTCCGGGCGGCTGCACGACAGCCCTCGATGCCGTCGAGCTGGTCAGCTTCACCGGTAACCGGCCCTGGCTGTGAATGGCATGGCAGCCGAATCTAGCCGCTCATTTGATCGGACACCTGTTCCAGCGTCCTGTCGAGCGCAGCTTCCAGTTTGCCGAACAGTTCGTCGATCTGATCGGCGTTGATGATCAACGGCGGGCAAAGCGCGACGGTGTCGCCGAGCAGCGGACGAATGAGCAGGCCGGCTTCGTGAGCGTGTTCCGTACAGATCAGGCCCACTCCCAGCGACGACTCGAACGGGTGGCCGGTTTGCTTGTCCGCCACGAGTTCCACTCCGCCCATCAGGCCCACACCGCGGACATCGCCGACCAGCGGGTGATCCGCAAGCGCCTGCAGACGATGCTGGAAGATTTCTCCCATCGCGGCGGCGTGGGCGAAGATTTCGCGTTCCTCCATCAGTTCCAGGGTGCGAAGCGCTACCGCGGCGCAGACCGGGTGCCCGGAGTACGTGAAGCCATGCCCGAAAGTGCCCACCTCGCCGCTGGCATCGATCATCGGCTCGTACATGTACTCCGGGATGAGGACCGCGCTGATGGGCAGGTAGGCTGAGGACAGGGCTTTCGCGACGCTCATGGTGACGGGCCGCATGTCGACGGTCTGCGCACCGAAGGCCCGCCCGGTACGACCGAATCCGCAGATCACCTCGTCGTCGATCAGACTGATCCGGTACTTGTCCAGTACCGCCTGGACCCTGGGGAAGTAGCCTTCGGGAGGAACGATGACGCCGCCGGCTCCCTGGACGGGTTCGGCAATGAACGCCGCGATCGTCTCCGGGCCCTCGCGCAGAATCAGCGCCTCAAGCTCGTTCGCCAGCCGGTCGCAGAAGTCGGTCTCGCTCTCCCCGTCGAGGGCCTGGCGGTAGTAGTATGGGCTTTCGGTGTGCAGAAACCCGGGCAGCGGCAGATCGAAATGGCGGTGAAACGGCGGCAGGCCCGTGAGCGACCCGGCCGCCAGCGACGTTCCGTGGTATCCCTTCAGGCGGCTGATGATCTTTTTCTTTTTCGGCTGGCCGATCAGATTGTGGTAGTACCACAGCAGCTTGACCTGGGTGTCGTTGGCATCGCTGCCGGACAGCCCGAAAAACACGCGTCCGGCATCCAGGGGAGCCATCGCCTTGAGCTTTTCGGCCAGCAGTACGCTGGGCTCGTTGGCCTTGCCGACGAACGTGGGCCCGAAGCTCAGCTTCCGAAGCTGGTCCCCGGCAACCCGGGCCAACTCCTCCTCGCCGTAACCGAGCGCCGTGCACCACAACCCCGCCATTCCCTCAAGGTATTGTTTGCCCTGATTGTCCCAGAGATAGACGCCCCGGGCCCGCTCCTGCATGAAGGGACCCGCCTGGTGGTGCAGTTTCAGGTTCGTGTTCGGGTGCAACATGTGTTGCAGGTCCCGCGACTCGATGGAACCGGGGGGAAACCGGTTGTGCAGTGCCTTGCCCATGCGCTCGTGCGATCCTCTTCAGTGGCCGGTGAATGTGCGGTTGCGGGTGTTCAGGCCACCCATACTATTGTCTGTCGGGCCGAAGGCGCCGGAGTGCGTCGGAGCCTCTGATGGCGTTGTTGTGCCTGGCGCGGTCCCATGGCGTTCGCCCCCACGTGTCCATCGCAGTGGGGTCAGCGCCTGCGTCCAGAAGCGCCTCGATCACGGCAGGATTGTCGTTGGTGGCGGCGGCCCTGTGCAGCGCGGTCTCGCCCAGTTCGTCCCCGATCGCCGGGTTGGAGCCGCTCCTTATCAGGGTGTCGATCACGGCCGGCTCGTCGTTCAGCATCACCGCGAAATGCAGGGGCGTTTCGCCGTTTACGGTGCGGGCGTTGGGATCCGCGCCCGCGGCCGCCAGCAGACCGATTACGGCGGGATCGGGATTCCATGCCACGGCATGATGCAGCGGGGTCGCGCCGCTGTGGTCCCGGGCTTTCGGGTCGGCCCCCCGGTTCAGGTCCGCGGCGACGTCCGCGGCAGCGGCAGACTCGAAATAGGTGGGTGTATTCCAGCGTGCTTTCATGGTGGCCGGTATAGTTTAACCGCGTGCCTGACGCGCTACATCGGGAACAGCGCGGTAATGGACTGCCGCTGACCTTGAATTACGGCTTCATATTCTATTGACACGCTTCCACGCACGGCGGAAAATAGGCGGCTTGTGTCCGCGGAGGGGTACCCAAGCGGTCAACGGGGGCAGACTGTAAATCTGCTGGCTAAGCCTTCGTAGGTTCGAATCCTACCCCCTCCACCAGAAGTGTGGAGGGCAGTCAGCGGTGAAGGCGGGTGTAGTTCAAGGGTAGAACCTCAGCCTTCCAAGCTGATGATGGCGGTTCGAGTCCGCTCACCCGCTCCAAGGAGCAGTAGGGGACTCTGGAATGAGGGCACAGGAAAGAGGTGCGGTTTTCCGCCCACATAGCTCAGCGGTAGAGCACGTCCTTGGTAAGGACGAGGTCACCGGTTCAAGTCCGGTTGTGGGCTCCAGATTGTATGGAATCACCCGTTCAGGTTGACACAGACGTACACAAGGCGGCCGCCCCGGCTGGGCGGCCGTTTGATTAATTCACTAACCGGGTCAATTCGGAGTTCGGAGCAATCCTGATGGCGAAGCAGAAGTTTGAGCGGACGAAGCCGCATGTGAACGTGGGGACGATTGGCCATGTGGATCATGGCAAGACGACGCTGACGGCGGCGTTGACGAAGGTGATGGCGTCGCGGCACGGTGGTGAGACGATCAGTTTTGACGAGATTGACAACGCGCCGGAGGAGCGCGAGCGCGGGATCACGATTGCCACGGCGCACGTGGAGTACGAGAGCGAGGCGCGTCACTACGCGCACGTGGACTGCCCGGGTCACGCGGACTACGTGAAGAACATGATCACCGGGGCCGCACAGATGGACGGGGCGATTCTGGTGGTGTCGGCGGCGGACGGTCCGATGCCGCAGACGCGCGAGCACATTTTGCTGGCCCGCCAGGTGGGTGTGCCGTACATCGTGGTGTACCTGAACAAGGCGGACATGGTGGACGACGAGGAGTTGCTGGAGCTGGTGGATCTGGAGGTTCGGGATTTGTTGTCCGCGTACGAGTTTCCGGGCGACGACACGCCGATCGTGACCGGCAGTGCGCTGCAGGCGCTGGACGGGCAGGAGGGGGAGCTGGCGATCGGCAGCGTGGAGGCGCTGGTGGAGGCGCTGGACGATTACATACCGATTCCGGAGCGTGCGATCGAGGGTGATTTTCTGATGCCGGTGGAGGATGTGTTTTCCATATCCGGTCGCGGCACGGTGGTGACCGGTCGGATCGAGCGCGGCGTGGTGAAGGTGGGGGACGAGGTGGAGATTGTGGGGATTCGCGAGACGAGCAAGAGCACGTGCACGGGTGTGGAGATGTTTCGCAAGTTGCTGGACGAGGGTCAGGCGGGTGACAACGTGGGGGTGTTGTTGCGCGGGGTGAAGCGGGACGAGGTGGAGCGCGGTCAGGTGTTGTCCCGGCCGCGTTCGATCACCCCGCACACGGATTTCGAGGCCGAGGTGTATATTCTGACGAAGGAGGAGGGGGGTCGGCACACGCCGTTCTTCAAGGGGTATCGGCCGCAGTTTTATTTTCGCACCACGGACGTGACCGGCGCGGTGCAGTTGCCGGAGACGACCGAGATGGTGATGCCGGGGGACAATGTGCAGATGCGGGTGCAGTTGATCGATCCGATCGCGATGGAGGAGGGGTTGCGTTTTGCGATCCGCGAGGGGGGTCGCACGGTGGGTGCGGGCGTGGTCTCGAAGATCCACGAGTAGGCACCGGCGTAACAGCAAACCGATCGTCGACGTCGCACGAGGAGGAATGTCGGGGCGCCGGCCGAAAGGCAGGTACGGCGCAAGTCTGGAGAGAGGCCAGTAGCTCAATTTGGCAGAGCAGCGGTCTCCAAAACCGCAGGTTGGGGGTTCGAGTCCCTCCTGGCCTGCCAGCTTGAAGAGTGGAATGGCGTAATTCTCCAGCCGGCTCCGGCACGTGAGGCAGGGAGCTGACCGGTTCGCGGACATGGCCCAGGGAATCCAAGGTGGAAGCTGAAAACCCTTTTCTTGATACGCTGAAACTGCTGCTCGCGGCAGCCATTCTCGTGGGCAGCATTCTCGGCTACTACTACTATGCGGACTTCCCGACTCCGTTGCGCGCGCTGGGTGTGCTCATCGCATTCGGGCTGGCGGTCGCGGTCGCGATGCAGTCGACCCAGGGCCGGACGCTGTGGCGCTTCATCCAGGGGTCGCGCGTGGAAATGCAGAAGGTATTCTGGCCGACCCGTGAGGAGACCCTGCAGACGACGCTGACCGTGCTGGTATTTGCCCTGATCATGGGCGTGTTTTTCTGGTTGCTCGACTTGTCGCTGCTGGCGTTGACGCGACGCCTGACCGGGCAGGGGGGTTGATCCGTGTCGGACTTGAGGTGGTACGTGGTCCACGCGTATTCGAATTTCGAACACAAGGTCAAGTCCTCTCTGGAAGAGCGGATCAAGCGCTATGGCCTGGAGGAGAAGTTCGGCGAAATCCTCGTGCCGACCGAGGAGGTCGTGGAGATGAGGGACGGGCAGAAGCGGCGCAGCGAGCGCAAGTTCTTCCCGGGCTACGTACTCGTGCAGATGGAGATGGACGAATCGAGCTGGCACCTGGTCAAGGAAGTCCCCAAGGTGCTCGGGTTCATCGGCGGCAGTACCGACAGGCCCGCCCCGATCACGGATGAGGAAGCCACCGCCATTCTGGACCGTGTCCAGGAGGGCGTGGACAAGCCCCGGCCCAAGGTGCTGTTCGAGCCCGGCGAGGTCGTCAGGGTGAACGACGGTCCGTTCAACGATTTCAACGGCGTCGTGGAGAACGTCAATTACGACAAGAACAAGGTTCGGGTGGCGGTCCAGATACTGGGCCGTTCGACCCCGGTGGAACTGGACTTCAGCCAGGTAGAGAAGGCGTAACGCGCACGGAGCCCGAAATGGCGGTCAAGAAAAAGGTCGATACGTTCATCAAGCTGCAGATTCCTGCCGGACAGGCGAATCCGAGTCCGCCCGTGGGTCCGGCCCTCGGGCAGCATGGCGTGAACATCATGGAGTTCTGCAAGGTGTTCAACGCGCAAACCCAGAAACTCGAGGCGGGAATGCCCATCCCCGTGGTTATCTCCGTGTACGGCGACAAGAGTTTCACCTTCATCACCAAGACACCGCCCGCCTCGGTGCTGCTGAAGAAGGCCGCCGGCATTCAGAAAGGCAGCGGAACACCGAATACGGACAAGGTCGGCACGGTCACCCGGGAGCAACTGGAAGAGATCGCGAAAATCAAGGAAGCGGATCTCAACGCCGCGGACATGGATGCCGCGATCAGGATCATCGCCGGCAGCGCACGCAGCATCGGCCTGGAAGTGGAGGGGATGGATGGCCAGACTCACTAAGTACCACAAGGATGCCAGGGCTCGCGTGGAGCGGGGCCGGGCCTATCCCGCGGACGAAGCTTTCGGCCTGGTGAAGGAACTGGCGAAAGCGAAGTTCACCGAATCGGTGGACGTCGCAGTCAATCTGGGCGTCGACCCCAGGAGGTCGGACCAGGTGGTGCGGGGCTCGACGGTGCTGCCCAACGGCACCGGCAAGAACGTTCGCGTGGCCGTGTTTGCCCAGGGCGACCAGGCCGCCGCTGCCGAGGAGGCCGGGGCGGATATCGTGGGCATGGAGGATCTCGCCGAGACCATCCAGGACGGCGAGCTGAATTTCGACGTGGCCATCGCCAGCCCCGATGCCATGCGGGTGGTGGGCCGGCTGGGCCGGATTCTCGGTCCCCGGGGGCTCATGCCCAATCCCAAGGTCGGCACGGTCACGCCGGACGTGGCCGCCGCGGTGCGCAGTGCCAAGGCCGGGCAGGTCCGCTATCGGACCGACAAGGCGGGCGTGGTGCACTGCCAGATCGGCAACGTGGAGTTCGGCGTCGATGCGCTCACGGAAAACCTGGAGGCATTGCTTTCGGACCTGAACAAGGCCAAGCCCGCGGCGTCGAAAGGACAGTACATGAAGCGCGTCAGCGTGTCGTCGACCATGGGCCCCGGATTCGTCATCGACCAGGCGTCGGTGGGCGGTTGAGGCGGGTCGGGCAGCAGTCTGGCAGGAGAGGGATATGGCGCTGAATCTTGAGCAAAAGAAGGCCCTGGTCGCCGACGTCAACGCCGTGGCGGCCTCGTCCCTGGCGGCCGTGGTCGCCGAGTACCGCGGTCTGACGGTGGCGGAGATGACCGAACTCAGGACCGAGGCCCGCAACGCCGGCGTCTACATGAAGGTCGTGAAGAACACCCTCGCCCGGCGCGCCGTCGAAGGAACGCCCTTCGAATGCATTCAGCCGTCGCTCAATGGACCCCTGCTGCTGGCCTTCTCGAGGGAAGACCCGGGCTCTGCGGCGCGCGTGGTCAAGGGGTTCTCGAGGGAGCACGCCCATCTGGTCACCAGGTCCGTGGCAGTGGGCGGGGAGTTGTACGACGCGGCGAACCTGGACCGCGTGGCGGCACTGCCCAATCTGGACGAGGCCCGGGCGATGCTGCTCAGAACGCTGAACGGGCCGATGACGCAGCTCGTTCGCCTGCTCAGCGAACCCGGATCGATGCTGGCGCGTGCCCTGAAGGCGCGCAGCGAGCAGGACGAGTAACCGATCTCGGTTGAGAAGTTAGAACTTGAATTCACCTGATGGAGAAGTAAGCCATGGCTTTGACGAATGAACAGCTCATCGAGGAGTTGAGCAACAAGCCGATCATGGAGGTCGTTGATCTGGTGAGGTCGCTGGAGGAGAAGTGGGGCGTATCCGCCGCGGCTCCGGTGGCCGTCGCTGCCGACGGCGGTGGCGCCGCCGCGGAGGACGAGGCGGAGGAGCAGACCGAGTTCGACGTCATCATGACCAGTTTCGGTTCCGCCAAGGTGCCCGTCATCAAGGTGGTCAGATCGCTGACCGGGCTCGGGCTGAAAGAGGCCAAGGACCTGGTCGAAGCCGCGCCGAGCGCGGTTCGGGAAGCCATCACCAGGGAAGAAGCAGAGGATGTGAAGAAGCAGCTCGAAGAGGCTGGCGCGAGCGTCGATATCAAGTGACTCGCATCCGCCTCCGTCACCGCGGGCTGATCTCCCGGATCGGCGGGAGTCCGTGGAGCGCACGCGCACACACGCGCAGCGGCATCGCGCTGGGCGTGCCCTGCATCGTCGTCATACCAACGCAGTCGAGGTAACTCGCGATGGCGTATTCGTTTACTGAGAAAAAACGCATTCGAAAGAATTTCGGCAAGCTGCCGTCGGTTCTGGACGTTCCCTACCTGCTTTCAATCCAGCTCGACTCCTACCGGGGGTTCCTGCAGCGGGACGTGCCGGCGGAGGACCGCATCGAGACGGGGCTGCATTCTGCGTTCAAGAGCGTTTTCCCCATTGTCAGCTACTCGGGCAACGCCGCGCTGGAGTACATGAGTTACCGGCTGGGCGAGCCGGTTTTCGACGTCAAGGAGTGCCAGCTTCGCGGGCTCACCTATGCCGCGCCGCTGCGCGTCCTGGTGCGCCTGGTTATCTATGACCGGGACGCCCCCGCCAGCAAGAAGAAAATCAAGGACATTCGCGAGCAGGAAGTGTACCTGGGCGAGATGCCCATGATGACCGAGCACGGTACCTTCGTGGTCAACGGCACGGAGCGGGTGATCGTCTCGCAGCTTCACCGTTCGCCCGGCGTGTTTTTCGACCACGACAAGGGCAAGACCCATTCCTCGGGCAAGCTGCTGTTCTCCGCGCGGGTGATTCCGTACCGTGGTTCCTGGCTCGATTTCGAGTTCGACCCCAAGGATTGCGTATTCGTGCGCATCGACCGCCGCCGCAAGCTGCCGGTGACGATCCTGCTGCGGGCGCTGGACTACAACAACGAGCAGATGCTCGAGATGTTCTTCGACATCAACGAGTTCACGCTCACGCGCAAGGCCATCCGGTTGAAGCTCGTTGCCGAAAGGCTCAGGGGCGAGACCGCCAGTTTCGATATCAGGGTCGGCGACAGGACGGTGGTGGAAAAGGACCGGCGGATTACGGTTCGCCACGTGCGCCAGTTGCAGAAGGCGGGCGTCAGGCACCTGGAAGTGCCGTCGGATTACCTGGACGGCCGGATCCTGGCCCATGACATCGTCGACGGGGAGACCGGCGAGTTGCTGGCCCGGGCCAACGAAGAGCTGGATGCTGCGAAAGTCGATTCGCTGATCGAGGCAGGGGTCAAGTCCATCGGCACGCTGTACGTCAACGACCTTGACCGGGGTCCGTTCATCTCCAATACGCTGCGCATCGACCAGACCCAGTCGCGCCTGGAGGCGCTGGTGGAGATCTACCGGATGATGCGGCCGGGCGAACCGCCCACCAAGGAGGCAGCCGAGAACCTGTTCCAGAACCTGTTCTTCAATCCGGAGCGCTATGACCTTTCGGCGGTGGGCCGGATGAAGTTCAACCGCCGGGTGGGGCGGAAGTCCTCCGAAGGCGAAGGCGTGCTGACCAACGAGGACATCATCGAAGTTCTGCGGACGCTGATCGACATCCGTAACGGCAACGGCACCGTGGACGATATCGACCACCTGGGCAACCGGCGCGTGCGCAGCGTCGGCGAAATGGCCGAAAACGCCTTCCGCATCGGGCTGGTGCGCGTCGAGCGGGCGGTCAAGGAACGCCTGACGCTGGCCGAGTCCGAGGGCCTCATGCCCAAGGAAATGATCAATGCCAAGCCGGTGTCTGCGGCGGTGAAGGAGTTCTTCGGTTCCAGCCAGCTTTCCCAGTTCATGGATCAGCAGAATCCGCTTTCGGAAGTGACCCACAAGCGGCGCGTGTCGGCGCTGGGCCCCGGCGGCCTGACCCGGGAACGGGCCGGGTTCGAGGTTCGCGACGTGCACCCCACGCACTACGGCCGGGTCTGCCCGATCGAGACGCCGGAGGGCCCGAACATCGGGCTCATCAACTCCCTGGCCGTCTACGCCCGAACCAATGAATACGGTTTCCTGGAAACGCCCTACCGGCGCGTGATCAACGGCCGGGTCAGCAACGACATCCAGTACCTGTCGGCGATCGAGGAAGGCCAGTACGTGATCGCGCAGGCCAACTCGAACCTGACGACCCGGGGCCAGTTCGTGGATGACCTGGTGTCCTGCCGCTTCAAGAACGAGTTCACCCTGTTTCCGCCGAAGCAGGTGCAATACATGGATGTGTCCCCCAAACAGATCGTGTCGGTGGCGGCATCGCTGATCCCGTTCCTCGAGCACGACGACGCCAACCGCGCGCTGATGGGCTCGAACATGCAGCGCCAGGCGGTGCCCACGCTGCGTACCGAAACGCCTCTGGTCGGCACCGGCATGGAACGCGCCGTGGCGGTGGACTCGGGTGTGACGGTGATCGCCACCCGGGGCGGCACGGTGGACTCGGTTGATGCCTCGCGCATCGTGGTGCGGGTCGACGACAGCGAGACCAGCGCCGGAGAAGCCGGGGTCGACATCTACAACCTCACCAAGTACACCCGTTCCAACCAGAACACCTGCATCAACCAGCGGCCTCTGGTGAAGGCCGGGGACGTCATCGAGCGCGACGACGTGCTGGCCGACGGGCCGTCAACCAGCCTGGGCGAACTGGCGCTGGGCCAGAATCTGCTGGTGGCGTTCATGCCGTGGAACGGCTACAACTTCGAGGACTCCATCCTGATCTCCGAACGCGTGGTGGAGGAGGACCGCTTTACCACGATCCACATCGAGGAACTGACCTGCGTTGCCCGGGACACAAAGCTCGGCCCGGAGGAAGTAACCGGGGATATTCCCAACGTCGGTGACGCCGCCCTGACCAAACTGGATGAATCCGGGATCGCCTTCATCGGTGCGGAAGTGCAGGCGGGCGACATCCTCGTGGGCAAGGTCACGCCCAAGGGCGAAACCCAGCTCACGCCGGAGGAAAAGCTCCTGCGGGCCATCTTCGGCGAGAAGGCCTCGGACGTGAAGGATACGTCGTTGCGCGTGCCCCCCGGCATGGACGGCACGGTAATCGACGTGCGCGTGTTCACCCGCGACGGCGTCGAGAAGGACGCCCGGGCGCTGGCCATCGAGCGGCAGGAGCTGGAGGCGGTACGCAAGGACCTGGACGATCAGCGGCGCATCCTGGAAGAGGACATCTTCCAGCGGGTCGAGAGGCTGCTGGTCGGAGAGGCCGCGGCGGGAGGCCCGAAGAAGCTCAAGGCCGGCAGCGAGATCACGGCATCCTACCTGTCCGATCTGCCCAGGGATCGCTGGTTCGAGATCCGGGTCAAGGACGATGCGCTCAATTCGCAGCTGGAGCGCGCGGCCGAGCGGCTGCGGGCGCAGAGCGAGGAATTCGAGCGGCGTTTCGACGAGAAGCACCACAAGATCACCGCGGGCGACGATCTGGCACCGGGCGTGCTGAAGATGGTCAAGGTCTACCTGGCCGTGAAGCGCCATATCCAGCCGGGCGACAAGATGGCGGGCCGGCACGGCAACAAGGGCGTGATCTCCACGATCATTCCGGTGGAGGACATGCCCTACATGGAGGACGGTACCGCCGTCGATATCGTGCTCAACCCCCTGGGCGTGCCGTCGCGGATGAATGTCGGCCAGGTGCTCGAAACCCACCTGGGCTGGGCAGCCAAGGAGCTGGGCCGCAAGATCGGCGAAATGGTGAATGCGCGGACCTCCGCGGCCGCCATGCGCCGCTACCTGGAGGGCATCTACAACAAGACCGGCGGGCAGCGGGAAAGCCTTCGCAGCCTGAATGCCAAGTCGATCATGGAGCTTGCCCGCAACCTGAGCCAGGGTGTACCCATCGCCACGCCGGTATTCGACGGCGCCAACGAAGTGGAAATCAAGGGACTTCTGGACATGGCGGAACTGCCCGAATCCGGTCAGACGACCCTCTACGACGGGCGCACCGGCGAGCCGTTCAACCGTCCGGTCACCGTGGGCTACATGTACATGCTCAAGCTCAACCACCTGGTTGACGACAAGATGCATGCACGTTCCACCGGCCCCTACAGCCTGGTCACCCAGCAGCCGCTGGGGGGCAAGGCCCAGTTCGGCGGCCAGCGGTTCGGCGAGATGGAGGTGTGGGCGCTGGAGGCCTACGGCGCGTCCTACACGCTCCAGGAAATGCTCACCGTGAAGTCCGACGACGTCCAGGGCCGCACCAAGATGTACAAGAATATCGTTGACGGAACCCACCAGATGCAGGCGGGCATGCCGGAGTCGTTCAACGTGTTGGTCAAGGAGATTCGATCTCTCGGCATCAACATCGACCTGGAAGAGGTCCAGTGAACCGGCGCACGTCCGCCCCATCGGCAACAGGTACAGTCATATGAAAGATCTACTGAGACTCTTCCGCCAGCAGGCGCCGATCGAGGACTTCGACGCCATCCGCATCGGCCTTGCGTCGCCGGACATGATCCGGTCGTGGTCGTACGGCGAGGTCAAGAAGCCGGAGACGATCAACTACCGGACCTTCAAGCCGGAGCGCGACGGGCTGTTCTGCGCGAAGATCTTCGGACCCATCAAGGACTACGAGTGCCTGTGCGGAAAGTACAAGCGCCTCAAGCACCGGGGAGTCGTGTGCGAGAAATGCGGTGTGGAGGTCACCCAGACCAAGGTGCGCCGCGAGCGCATGGCGCACATCGAGCTGGCCAGCCCCGTGGCGCACATCTGGTTCCTGAAGTCGCTGCCGTCGCGGATCGGCCTGATGCTCGACATGACCCTGCGGGAGATCGAAAGGATCCTCTACTTCGAAGCCTTCGTGGTGGTGGATCCGGGCCTGACGGACCTGGAGCGGGGTCAGCTTCTCACCGACGAAACGTACCTCGAGGCCATCGAGCAGTACGGCAACGAATTCGACGCCCGCATGGGCGCCGAGGCGGTCCGCGACCTGCTGCTGTCGCTGGACCTGGACGAGGAGGTGGCAGGGGTTCGGGAAGGGATTTCCAAAACCAACTCCGCGACCAAGATCAAGCGCCTGTCGAAGCGGCTGAAGTTGCTCGAGTCCTTCACCGATTCGAACAATCAGCCGGCCTGGATGGTGATGACGGTGCTGCCGGTCCTGCCGCCGGACCTGAGGCCGCTTGTGCCGCTGGACGGGGGGCGCTTCGCAACGTCCGACCTCAACGACCTCTACCGGCGTGTCATCAACCGCAACAATCGGCTGCGCCGGTTGCTGGAGCTGAATGCGCCGGACATCATCGTGCGCAACGAGAAGCGGATGCTGCAGGAGTCCGTGGATGCGCTGCTGGACAACGGCCGGCGCGGCCGCGCGATCACCGGCACCAACAAGCGTCCGCTGAAGTCCCTGGCCGACATGATCAAGGGCAAGCAGGGGCGGTTTCGCCAGAATCTCCTCGGCAAGCGCGTGGACTATTCGGGGCGCTCGGTTATCGTGGTCGGCCCGACGCTGAAGCTGCACCAGTGCGGCCTGCCCAAGAAACTGGCCCTGGAGCTGTTCAAGCCGTTCATCTTCTCGAAGCTGCAGTTGCGCGGCCAGGCCACCACCATCAAGGCCGCCAAGCGGCTGGTGGAGCGCGAGGGTCCGGAAGTCTGGGACATCCTCGAAGAGGTGATCCGCGAGCACCCGGTCATGCTCAACCGCGCCCCGACGCTGCACCGCCTGGGAATCCAGGCGTTCGAGCCGGTGCTGATCGAAGGCAAGGCGATTCAACTGCACCCGCTGGTCTGCACGGCCTTCAACGCCGACTTCGACGGCGACCAGATGGCCGTCCACGTGCCGCTTTCGATCGAGGCGCAACTGGAGGCGCGCGCGCTGATGATGGCCAGCAACAACATTCTCTCGCCGGCCAACGGCGATCCCATCATCGTGCCCTCCCAGGACGTCGTGCTCGGCCTCTATTACATGACCCGCGAGCGTATCAACGCGCGCGGCGAGGGCATGCTGTTCTCGGGGGTGGAGGAAATTCACCGGGCGTACGAGAACGATGCCGTGGAACTGCACGCAAAGGTCCGGGTCAGGGTTCCGGCCGCGAACGGCGAGGCCGTCGGGGACGAGGCGCCGGCGACCCGGCTGGTGGACACCACCGTGGGCCGCGCGCTGCTGTCGGAGATCGTGCCGAAGGGGTTGAGCTTCGACCTGATCAATCAGCCCATGAACAAGCGCGCCGTCTCCAGGGTCATCAACGCGTCCTACCGGCAACTGGGCCTGAAGACGACCGTCATCTTCGCGGACCAGCTCATGTACATGGGCTTCAATTACGCCACCAATGCCGGTGTTTCCTTCGGAGTCAACGACATGGTCGTTCCCGAAGAGAAGCACGGCATTCTCGATGACGCCGAACAGGAGGTGAAGGAAATCCAGGATCAGTACGCGTCCGGACTGGTCACCGACGGCGAAAGGTACAACAAGGTGGTGGATATCTGGTCGCGGACCAACGACCACGTTGCCAAGGCGATGATGCAGAAGCTGGGCTCGGAGACGGTGCTCGATGCAAAGGGCGAGGAGGCCAGGCAGGAGTCCTTCAATTCCATCTACATGATGGCCGATTCCGGCGCGCGCGGCTCGGCGGCGCAGATTCGCCAGTTGGCGGGCATGCGCGGCCTGATGGCGAAGCCCGACGGATCGATCATCGAGACGCCGATCACCGCCAATTTCCGCGAGGGCCTGGACGTACTGCAGTACTTCATTTCCACTCACGGCGCGCGCAAGGGCCTCGCCGACACGGCGCTGAAAACCGCGAACTCCGGTTACCTGACCCGCCGCCTGGTGGACGTGGCGCAGGATCTGGTGGTCACGGAGGCGGACTGCGGCACCGAAAACGGCCTGATGATGACTCCGCTCGTGGAGGGCGGCGATGTGGTCGAGCCGTTGCGGGAACGCGTCCTGGGCCGTGTGGCCGCGGTGGACGTGGTGGCGCCCGGAACCGATACGGTAGTTCTCGAAGCGGGCTCGCTGCTGGATGAGCGCGCAGTGAAGAAGCTGGAATCGGCGTCCATCGATCAGCTCCTGGTGAGGTCTCCCATCACCTGCGCGACCCGTTACGGGGTCTGCGCACAGTGCTACGGCCGAGACCTGGCACGCGGAAACCGGGTCGACAAGGGCGAGGCGGTGGGCGTCATCGCCGCTCAGTCCATCGGCGAGCCCGGCACGCAGCTCACCATGCGCACCTTCCACATCGGCGGCGCCGCATCCCGTTCGGCGGCGGTCAACAGCGTGGAGGTCAAGACCGCGGGCACGACCAAGACGTACGAAATGAAGACCGTGCAGCACGCGGAAAAGGGTCATTTCGTCGCCACCTCCCGTTCCGGGGAACTGGCGGTTCTGGACGAATTCGGCCGCGAGCGGGAACGCTACAAGGTGCCCTACGGCGCCACCATTGCCGTCAGCGAAGGCGACAGGGTGGAGCCGGGGCAACTGGTTGCCAACTGGGATCCCCACACCCATCCGGTGGTCGCGGAGGTCAGCGGCAGCCTGCGTTTCGAAGACTTCGTGGATGACGTCACGGTGACCACCCAGGTCGACGAGATCACGGGCCTGACCAGCATCCTGGTGCTGGATCCGGCAAAGCGCGGCGCTGGCGCGGACTACCGCCCCACCGCCCGTCTGGTGGACGCCGAAGGCGAGCCGGTGTACTTCCCCAATACGGATATCCCGGCGTCCTACGCGCTGCCCGCGGGCGCGGTGCTCAGCATGGAGGACGGCGCCACCGTGGTGGTGGGCGACGTCATCGCGCGGTTGCCCCAGGAGACGTCCAAGACCCGCGACATCACCGGCGGCCTGCCGCGCGTGGCGGACCTGTTCGAGGCCCGCCGGCCCAAGGAGCCCGCGATTCTCGCCGAGCATACCGGGATCGTCGGTTTCGGCAAGGAAACCAAGGGCAAGCGGCGACTGGTCATTACCGGCGAAGACGGGGACGCTCACGAGGAGTTGATTCCCAAGTGGCGTCACCTGAATGTCTTCGAGGGCGAAAGCGTCGTTCGCGGCGAGATCATCGCCGATGGCGAACCCAATCCCCACGACATCCTGCGGCTGCAGGGCGTGGCGAAACTGGCGGACTACCTGGTCCGGGAAATTCAGGACGTCTACCGCCTGCAGGGCGTGAAGATCAACGACAAGCACATCGAGGTCATCATCCGGCAGATGCTGCGCAAGGTGGAAGTCGTCAAACCCGGCGACACCCGATTCCTGCGCGGGGAACAGGTGGACCGGGCCCGGGTGCTCGACACCAACGAGGAACTGGAGGCGCAGATGGAGGAGCAGGCCACCTACGTTCCCGTGCTGCTGGGCATCACCCGGGCATCTCTGGCAACGGAGTCGTTCATCTCGGCCGCATCCTTCCAGGAAACCACCCGGGTACTCACCGAGGCGGCGGTTCGCGGCATGCAGGACAACCTGCGGGGCCTGAAGGAGAATGTCATTGTCGGACGCCTGATTCCGGCGGGCACGGGCTATGCCCACCACGAAGAGCGGCGGCGCACCGAGGAGGACATCCTCGCCGAGGAACTCAAGGAACTGGAATCTTCCCTGGCCGAGTCGGCCGAATCGGCCGAAGATTCGCTGAAAATAGCGGTTGCGGCGCCGGGCGACGCAGGCTCGGGCGCCGAGGAGGCGCAGGAACCGGCGGCGGGCTGACGCCCCGGAATCTCCGGTTGACAGGCCAACTGGGTCAACCCTAGAATCTCTCGCGGTTCAGGGTCGGCCGGGACGGTCGAAACAACCAGCAGGTACCGGGACATGTCCCGGCCGAAGACAGCGTGGCCCGGCTGCCGCAGGACCGGCAGCGGGCCCGATTTATTTGCGTGTGTGACGGATGGCGACGACGAATCAACTGGTCAGGAAGCCCCGCTCGATCAAGCGGGCCAAGAGCAACGTTCCGGCGCTGGGCGCCTCGCCCCAGCGGCGCGGCGTCTGCACGCGTGTCTACACCACGACGCCGAAGAAACCCAATTCGGCGATGCGCAAGGTGGCCCGGGTGCGGCTGACCAACGGCTTCGAGGTGACCAGCTATATTGGCGGCGAAGGCCATAACCTGCAGGAACACTCGGTAGTTCTCATTCGCGGCGGGCGGGTCAAGGACCTGCCGGGCGTGCGCTACCATGTGGTGCGCGGCACGCTGGATTGCGCCGGTGTCGGCGACCGCCGCCAGGGCCGCTCCAAGTACGGCGCCAAGCGGCCGAAAAACTGACGGCGGCGGATCCCTACCATGTCGCGACGCAGCAGAGCCCCCCGCCGAGAAGTACTTCCTGATCCCAAGTACGGCGACCGGATGCTGGCCAAGTTCATTAACATGGTCATGCTGAACGGCAAGAAATCGGTGGCCGAGCGCATCGTATACGGTGCCCTGGACCGCATCTCCGTGCGCTCGGGGCAGGACGAGCAGAAGTCGCTGGAACTCCTCGCCCAGGCGCTTGACAACATCAAGCCGGTGGTCGAGGTGAAGTCCAGGCGAGTGGGTGGAGCCACGTACCAGGTCCCGGTGGAAGTCCGCGCCACCCGGCGGGAAACGCTGGCCATGCGCTGGGCCATCGACGCCGCCCGCAAGCGCCCGGAAAAGACCATGGCGCTGCGCCTCGCCCACGAACTGCTGGACGCGGCGGATAATCGCGGCTCGGCGGTCAAGCGGCGCGAAGACACTCACCGCATGGCCGAAGCCAACAAGGCGTTCGCCCACTACCGGTGGTAATCGATGGTCTGGAGTCCAGGCAATGTCACGGCAGACCCCCATCGAGCGTTATCGCAATATCGGCATCATGGCTCACATCGATGCCGGCAAGACCACTACGACTGAGCGCATCCTCTTTTACACCGGCGTGTCCCACAAGATGGGCGAGGTCCATGACGGCGCCGCGGTGATGGACTGGATGGTGCAGGAGCAGGAGCGCGGCATCACCATAACGTCCGCCGCGACCACGGCGTTCTGGCGGGGTATGGACCAGCAGTTCCCCGAGTACCGCATCAACATCATCGACACGCCCGGTCACGTGGACTTCACCATCGAGGTGGAACGCAGCCTGCGGGTGCTGGACGGGGCGGTGGCGGTGTTCTGTTCCGTCGGCGGTGTGGAACCGCAGTCCGAGACGGTCTGGCGGCAGGCCAACAACTACGGCGTTCCGCGACTCGCCTTCGTCAACAAGATGGACCGTACGGGTGCGGATTTCTTCCGCGTGGTCCGCCAGATCAGGGAACGGCTGGGCGGCAATCCCGTGCCGCTGCAGATTCCCATCGGCGCCGAGGACTCGTTCAGCGGCGTCGTCGACCTGGTCCGAATGCGGGCGATTTCCTGGGACGACTCCACCCAGGGCATGAGCTACTTCGAGCAGGCCGTTCCGGAAACGCTGCTCCCGCAGGCGCAGGAGTGGCGCGACAAACTCGTCGAGGCCGCTGCGGAGGGCGATGAGGCGTTGCTGGACAAGTACCTGAACGACGGCGACCTGACCCCGGCGGAGATCAGGAAGGGGCTCAGGGCGCGTTGCCTCAGCGGCGAGGTCGTGCCGGTGCTGTGCGGTTCGGCGTTCAAGAACAAGGGCGTGCAGGCGGTGCTCGATGCCGTGATCGAGTACCTTCCCTCCCCGGGCGAGCGGCCCCCCATCAAGGGGATCCTCGAAAACAACACGGAAGCCGAATGCGAGTCTTCCGACGATGCGCCGTTCGCGGCGCTGGCGTTCAAGATCGCCACCGATCCCTTCGTGGGCAACCTGACCTTTTTCCGCGTGTATTCCGGCGTGCTGAAGTCCGGCGACAAGGTGATCAACACGGTCCGGTCCAGGCGCGAGCGCATCGGGCGCATCCTGCAGATGCATGCCAACGACCGGGAAGAGGTGACCGAAGTGCGGGCCGGAGATATCGCCGCGGCGGTGGGCCTCAAGGATGTCACCACGGGCGACAGCCTGACCCATCCGGGGCGGCGCATCGTTCTCGAACGAATGGAGTTTCCGGAGCCGGTCATTTCGGTGGCGGTGGAGCCCAGGACCAGGGCGGACCAGGACCGGCTGGGCATGGCGCTGTCCAAACTCGCCCGGGAAGACCCGTCATTCCGGACCCATACGGACGAGGAGTCGGCGCAGACGATCATTTCCGGAATGGGCGAACTGCACCTGGAGATCATCGTCGACCGGCTGCGGCGGGAATTCAGGGTCGAAGCGGCCGTCGGCCGTCCGCAGGTGGCCTATCGCGAGACGATCAGCAGCGTCGTCGAGCAGGAAGGCAGGTTCGTTCGCCAGACCGGCGGCCGCGGACAGTACGGCCACGTGTACCTGCGGATCGAGCCGCAGGAGCCGGGGGCCGGTTACGAGTTCGTCGATGCCATTGTCGGCGGCGCGGTTCCAAGGGAGTTCATTTCGGCCGTGGACCGTGGTGTTCAGGAACAGATGAGCAGCGGCGTCATTGCCGGCTATCCGGTGGTGGACTGCAAGGTGACGCTGTACGACGGTTCCAGTCACGATGTGGACTCCAGCGAGGTGGCGTTTCGCATCGCGGGCTCGCTGGCCTTCAGGGAGGGCGCCGCAAGGGCCGACCCGGTGGTGCTGGAACCCATCATGAAGGTCGAGGTAGTGAGCCCCCTGGACTACATGGGCGATGTCAACGGCGACCTGAACCGGCGCCGGGGCGTCCTCCAGGGGCTGGAGGACTCTCCCATGGGCAAGGTCATCCGTGCCCGGGTGCCGCTGGCGGAAATGTTCGGCTATGCCACCGACCTGCGCTCCATGAGCCAGGGACGGGCGAACTACACGATGGAATTCGACCGCTACGCCAGGGTTCCCCCGAACGTGGCGAAAAACATTATCAACGCAAGGGGCGCCTGAACCGCTCCGCAATCCGAGAGGTAATCGATCGTGGCGAAGCAGAAGTTTGAGCGGACGAAGCCGCATGTGAACGTGGGGACGATTGGCCATGTGGATCATGGCAAGACGACGCTGACGGCGGCGTTGACGAAGGTGATGGCGTCGCGGCACGGTGGTGAGACGATCAGTTTTGACGAGATTGACAACGCGCCGGAGGAGCGCGAGCGCGGGATCACGATTGCCACGGCGCACGTGGAGTACGAGAGCGAGGCGCGTCACTACGCGCACGTGGACTGTCCGGGTCACGCGGACTACGTGAAGAACATGATCACCGGGGCCGCACAGATGGACGGGGCGATTCTGGTGGTGTCGGCGGCGGACGGTCCGATGCCGCAGACGCGCGAGCACATTTTGCTGGCCCGCCAGGTGGGTGTGCCGTACATCGTGGTGTACCTGAACAAGGCGGACATGGTGGACGACGAGGAGTTGCTGGAGCTGGTGGATCTGGAGGTTCGGGATTTGTTGTCCGCGTACGAGTTTCCGGGCGACGACACGCCGATCGTGACCGGCAGTGCGCTGCAGGCGCTGGACGGGCAGGAGGGGGAGCTGGCGATCGGCAGCGTGGAGGCGCTGGTGGAGGCGCTGGACGATTACATACCGATTCCGGAGCGTGCGATCGAGGGTGATTTTCTGATGCCGGTGGAGGATGTGTTTTCCATATCCGGTCGCGGCACGGTGGTGACCGGTCGGATCGAGCGCGGCGTGGTGAAGGTGGGGGACGAGGTGGAGATTGTGGGGATTCGCGAGACGAGCAAGAGCACGTGCACGGGTGTGGAGATGTTTCGCAAGTTGCTGGACGAGGGACAGGCGGGAGACAACGTGGGGGTGTTGTTGCGCGGGGTGAAGCGGGACGAGGTGGAGCGCGGTCAGGTGTTGTCCCGGCCGCGTTCGATCACCCCGCACACGGATTTCGAGGCCGAGGTGTATATTCTGACGAAGGAGGAGGGGGGTCGGCACACGCCGTTCTTCAAGGGGTATCGGCCGCAGTTTTATTTTCGCACCACGGACGTGACCGGCGCGGTGCAGTTGCCGGAGACGACCGAGATGGTGATGCCGGGGGACAATGTGCAGATGCGGGTGCAGTTGATCGATCCGATCGCGATGGAGGAGGGGTTGCGTTTTGCGATCCGCGAGGGGGGTCGCACGGTGGGTGCGGGCGTGGTCTCGAAGATCCACGAGTAGGCACCGGCGTAACAGCAAACCGATCGTAATCGTCCCGCGAGTCGGGAGCAGACACAGGAAGAACGATGGCTACCAATCAGAACATTCGAATCCGGCTGAAGGCATTCGATCACAAGCTGATCGACCGTTCCGCGCGGGAAATCGTGGAAACGGCGAAGCGCACAGGGGCGACGGTGAAGGGCCCGGTGCCCCTGCCGACCAAGATCGAGCGCTTCACGGTGCTGATTTCGCCGCACGTGAACAAGAACGCCCGCGATCAGTACGAGTTGCCGACCCACAAGCGGTTGATGGACATCGTCGACCCCACCGACAAGACGGTGGATGCGCTGATGAAACTCGAGTTGCCCGCGGGCGTGGATGTGCAGATCCGGTTGCACTAGCAGCCCGTGGCAAAAGTCGCGCGAGCACCGAGACCGGCGATGCGCCCGGCTGGCAAGGCGCGAGGAGGGAGAGTATCGGGAATATTTGACCGACGAGCAACGCAGTCAGCCGGGATGCATCGTCGGTCGAATGCCGCGGGACTTTTGCCACGGGCTGCTAGCGGCGCTTGAACCGGCGGCAATTCACCCGGACCGGGCGGGAGTTGCCCGCGACGGGTACGCGACGGACGGAAAAGCGGCTTTTGGAATTGAGTTTTAGGAAATAACTATCCTATAATTACGGGTTGCTCCCGGTTATGGCGAGCACGGTGGGGCGAGAAGCCAGTGCGTGCATCGTCGGGCCGTTTTGGGCAAATGGAGTTCGCCGGCGGGCTCATCCGCCAGGATTGATCAACGGAATTCAGAGTGTGCTGCGGTTGTGTACCGCAGCAACTCGTGGTTGCCAGCGCCGCTGGACAGGTGCTGGCTGAAGCGCTGCACCGGCAACGGTTCGGATGGCGCGGATAGAGGACAGAAACGATGCCAATCGGTCTGGTGGGCCGCAAGTGCGGTATGACGCGCGTCTTTACGGAGGACGGGGAATCCATCCCGGTCACCGTCATTGAGGCTGCGCCCAACCGTGTGGCGCAGCTCAAGGAGCCTGACCGCAACGGTTACAGGGCCATTCAGGTTACCGTCGGCAGCCCGTCGCCGGCACGCGTTCCCAAACCCCAACTCGGACATTTCCGGAACGCCGGCGTCGAGCCGGGAGACGGCCTGTGGGAGTTTCGTCTCGACGACGACGAAGGCGAGGACCTGGCCGCCGGCTCCGAACTGGGTGTGGACGTATTCAGTTCCGGGCAGCGGGTGGACGTGATCGGGACGTCCAAGGGCAAGGGCTTTGCGGGCACCGTCAAACGGCACAATTTCCGCACCCAGGACACCACCCACGGTAATTCGCTGGCGCACAGGGCGCCGGGTTCCATCGGCCAGAACCAGACCCCCGGCCGGGTTTTCAAGGGCAAGAAGATGGCCGGGCACATGGGCAATGTCCGCAGTACCGTAGCCAACTCCGAAGTGATCAGGGTCGATACCGAACGCAATCTGTTGCTGGTCCGGGGCGGAGTGCCCGGGGCCGCAGGCGGGCGCGTGGTCGTGCGTCCGGCCGTCAAGGCGCCTGCAGCGGGAGAAACCCGATGAAGCTGGAGCTTGCAGGCGGCGGCAGCGTGGAACTGGCCGACTCCGCGTTCGCGGCGCAGTTCAACGGCCCGCTCGTGCACCAGGTGGTCACCGCCTACCAGGCCGGCGGGCGGAGCGGCACCAAGGCCCAGAAGAACCGTTCACAGGTCCGTGGCGGCGGCGCCAAGCCGTGGCGGCAGAAGGGCACAGGACGGGCTCGCGCAGGCACGATTCGAAGCCCCCTTCGGGTCGGCGGCGGGCGCGCGTTCCCGGGCCGGCCCAGGTCGTTCGCCCACAAGGTCAACCGCAAGATGTATCGGGGCGCCGTACGCTGCGTGCTCTCGGAATTGATCCGCGAGGAGCGGCTGGTGATTCTCGAGGAATTCGCCGTCAGCGAGCCGAAGACCCGGGAGCTTGTGGCCAGGCTTGACGAACTGGAACTCTACGACACGCTCATTGTCGTGGAGAGCATCGACAGGAACCTGCGCCTGGCGTCCAGAAACCTGCCCTACGTGGACGTTCAGGAAGCCCGCGCGGTGGATCCGGTCAGCCTCATCGCCCATGACAACGTCGTCATGACGGTAGCGGCGGCCAGGACGATGGAGTCGAGGCTCGCCTGAAGGCGGCTCGGGAACGGAGTTCGGAAATGCAGGCCAGCGCGATGTTCCAGGAGCGGTTGATGACAGTGATCGTCGGCCCGCACATTTCCGAAAAGTCCACCAACATGGCGGATGCCAACCGCCAGGTGGTCTTCAAGGTGCGTCCCGATGCCACCCGCAAGGAGATTCGCCAGGCCGTGGAACTGTTGTTCGAAGTCGAGGTGGACAGGGTGACCGTGGTCAACGTCCCCGGAAAAGCCAAGCGGCGCGGGCCGTCCAGAGGACGGCGGGCCGACTGGAAGAAAGCCTACGTGCGCCTCGCATCCGGCCACGACATCGATTTCATGGGCGTGGAGTAGCACTAGCATGGCAGTACGCAGAGCCAATCCGACCTCACCGGGCCGCCGATTCGTCGTGCGCTCCGTGCGCAGCGACCTGCACAAGGGCAAACCCCACGCACCGCTGCTGCGGCCGAAATCCAATACGGGCGGCCGCAACAACAAGGGACGCATCACCACGCGGCACCGCGGGGGCGGCCACAAGCGCCACTACCGGGTCGTGGATTTCAAGCGCAACAAGGATGGCGTTCCCGGCCGCGTGGAGCGGATCGAATACGACCCGAACCGAAGCGCGTACCTGGCGCTGGTTCTCTACCGGGACGGCGACCGGCGCTACATACTGGCGCCCAGGCGGTGCCGGGCCGGCGACCCGATCCAGTCGGGCACCGACGCGCCCATCAGGCCCGGCAACGCGCTGCCGTTGAAGAACATTCCCGTGGGTTCCCAGGTCCACTGCGTGGAGATGAAGGCCGGCAAGGGCGGGCAGATTGCCCGCAGCGCCGGCGCCTCGGTGCAGATCATCGCCCGCGAAGGCCGCTATGCCACGTTGAGGCTGCGTTCGGGCGAGATTCGCAGGGTCCACGTGAACTGCCGGGCCACCATCGGCGAGGTGGGCAACTACGAGCACAACCTGAGCAAGCTGGGCAAGGCCGGCGCAAAACGCTGGCGCGGCATCCGGCCCACGGTCAGGGGTGTGGTCATGAATCCGGTCGATCACCCGCACGGCGGCGGCGAGGGAAGGACCTCCGGCGGCCGGCACCCGGTCACGCCGTGGGGCGTACCCACCAAGGGTTACAAGACGCGCAACAACAAGCGGACCGACGACATGATCGTGCGGCGGCGCAAACGAAGGAAATAGTCGATCATGCCCCGTTCAATCAGGAAAGGCCCCTTCGTGGACACTCACCTGCTGCGCAAGGTGGAGGTTGCGGCGAGGAACAACGACCGCCGCCCCATCAGGACGTGGTCGCGCCGGTCCATGGTCATTCCGGACATGGTGGGGCTCACCATCGCCGTACACAACGGCCGCGTGCACGTGCCGGTCCTGATTTCGGAGAACATGGTCGGGCACAAGCTCGGCGAGTTCGCCATGACCCGCACGTTCAAGGGCCACTCCGGCGACCGCAAGGCCAGGTAAGGGCAGATTCCCATGGAAACTTCGGCAAAACTGCGCTACGCGCGAATCTCGCCACAAAAGTGCCGGCTGGTGGCCGACCAGATCCGCGGGCTGCCGGTTTCGGACGCGCTCAACCTTCTTCATTACAGCCCCAAGAAGGCGGCACACCTGCTCGGCAAGGTTCTGGAATCGGCCATCGCCAATGCCGAACACAACCACGGCGCGGATATCGATGAGCTGACGGTCACCACGGTGAATGTGGGGATGGCGCCGGCCTACCGGCGGTACCGCGCCCGTGCCAAGGGCCGCGGCAACCGGATTCGCAAGCTCAACAGCCACATCACCATCGAGGTCGCCGACGAGTAGCGCCGACGAGTATCAACTATGGGACAGAAAGTACATCCGATCGGTATTCGTCTGGGCATCACCTCGGAGTGGGCGTCGAAGTGGTTCGCCGATTCGCAGACCTTCCCGGAGTATGTGCAGCAGGATCACCAGGTCCGCGAATTTCTCAAGCGCAAGCTCAAGGATGCATCGGTGAGCCGGATTCACATCGAACGGCCGGCAAAGCGGGCGAACATCACCATCCACACGGCGCGGCCGGGCATCGTGATCGGCAAGAAGGGCGAGGATATCGAACGGCTGCGCGTGCAGGTGGCGGAGTTGCTGGGCATGGCGTTGCACGATGTGCGCCTGAACATCGCCGAAATCCGCAAGCCGGAGATGGATGCCCAGCTGGTCGCCGAAGGTGTGGCGCAGCAGCTCGAACGGCGGGTCCAGTTTCGCCGCGCCATGCGGCGTGCCGTGACCAACACCATGCGCATCGGCGCCGAGGGCATCAAGGTGAAGGTGTCCGGGCGGCTCAACGGCGCGGAAATCGCGCGCTCGGAATGGTATCGCGAGGGCCGCGTGCCGCTGCACACCTTCCGCGCCGACATCGACTACGGACTTGCCGAGGCGAGGACGACCTATGGCGTGATCGGCGTGAAGGTCTGGGTGTTCCGCGGCGAGGTATTCGAGTCCGGCGACGGGGGCGGAGACGGGAAGGACTCCCGATCCAGGCCGTAACGGTCGTCGAAGGCACTGACGAAACTGGCAGAGACGCGACATGCTGCAACCGAAACGCACAAAGTTCCGCAAGACGCACAAGGGCCGCAACCGCGGGCTGGCGCAGCGCGGCAATTCCGTCAGCTTCGGAGAATTCGGCCTGAAGGCCATGGGCCGGGGCCGCATCACCTCCAGGCAGATCGAGGCGGCGCGCCGGGCGATGACCCGGCACGTCAAGCGGGGCGGCAAGATCTGGATCCGGATCTTTCCGGACAAGCCGATCACAAAGAAGCCGCTCGAAGTGCGTCAGGGCAAGGGCAAGGGCAACGTGGAGTACTGGGTGGCACTGGTTCAGCCGGGCCGCGTGTTGTACGAGATGTCCGGCGTTTCCGAGGAAATCGCCAGGGGCGCGTTCCGGCGGGCGGCGGCAAAACTGCCCGTGGCCACGCGGTTCGTGAGCCGGCAGTCGCTGTAGGACGGATATGAAGGCTAGCGCGTTGAGGGCCATGTCGCCCGACGAACTGATGGAAGAGCTGGTTCGGCTTCGGCGGGAACAGTTCGACCTGCGTATGCAGGCTGCCACCGGACAGGGCGCACGCTCGCACCAGAAGGGCCTCGTGCGCAGGGATATCGCTCGGGTGAAGACGGTTCTTCGCGAGCTTGAGAACGCGGAGCGCGCATCATGACCGGGAACGAAGTGAACGAGACTGCGGTGGAAACCGAAGCAGAGCAGACGGCCGAGGCGACGGCGGAGCAGGCGGCTGAGCCCGTGGCCGAGGCGACTGCAGAGGAAACGGCAGAGGAAACGGCTGTGCAGGCGCCCGAGCCGACGGCCGTGCAGAAGACCGAACGCAGGGTCTTCGGGCGCGTGGTGAGCAACGGAGCGGACAAGACGGTTTCGGTGTCCGTCGAGCGGGTCGTCAAGCACCCGGTCTACGGCAAGTACATCCGGCGGACCACCAAGGTGATGGCGCACGACGAGGACAATGCTTGCCGGATCGGCGATCGTGTCGCGATCGCGGAGTGCCGGCCGGTGTCGAAGCGCAAGTCCTGGCGGGTAGTGGAAGTGTTCGGCAGTAACGGAGCACAGCAATGATCCAGGCACAGACCATCCTGTCGGCGGCGGACAACAGCGGCGCGCGCCGCATGATGTGCATCAAGGTGCTCGGCGGGTCCAGGCGCCGCTACGCGCGGATCGGCGACATCATCAAGGTCACCATCAAGGACGCGATTCCCAGAGGCAGGGTCAGGAAGGGCGAGATGTACAGCGCCGTCGTTGTTCGCACCAGCCACGGCGTACGCCGTGCGGACGGTTCGGCCATTCGTTTCGACTCCAATGCCGCCGTGTTGCTCAACGCCCGGCACGAACCCATCGGCACGCGGATTTTCGGACCGGTCACGAGGGAACTGAGAACCAGCAGGTTCATGAAGATCATTTCCCTGGCCCCGGAAGTGCTCTGAGGCGGACGAAAGTCATGGCTGCAAGGATCAGACAGGGCGATGAGGTCATCGTGATCGCCGGCAAGGACAAGGGTCGGCGGGGCCGCGTGGCGCGCGTCTTTGGCGACGGCCGGGTGGTGGTCGAAAACATCAACATCGCGCGCAAGCACCAGAAACCGAATCCGAACGCCGGCGTGGCGGGCGGCATCATCGAAAAGGAGATGCCGCTGAGCATATCCAACGTGATGGTATTCAACCCCGTCACCCAGCGTGGCGACCGGGTGGGGTTCCGCAAGCTGGCGGACGGCCGCAAGGTGCGTTACCTGAAGTCGAACGACGAAGTCCTGGACGCCTGACATGACACGACTGCAGGAAATTTACCGGAACGAGGCTGCGCCCAAGCTGATGAAGCAACTTGGGATCGGCAATCCCATGGCCGTTCCCAGGTTCTCCAAGATCACGCTGAACATGGGCGTGGGCGAAGCGGTGGCCGACAAGAAGGTGCTGGACTACGCGGTCGCAGACCTGAAGAAGATCGCCGGTCAGCAGCCGGTCATCTGCAAGGCGCGGGTTTCGGTCGCCACCTTCAAGATCCGGACCGGGTTCCCTGTGGGCTGCAAGGTCACGCTGCGCCGGGAACGCATGTGGGAGTTCCTGGATCGGCTGATCAATATCGCGATTCCACGGGTCCGCGACTTCCGCGGCCTGAGCGCAAGGTCGTTCGACGGCCGCGGCAACTACAGCATGGGCGTCAGGGAACAGATCATCTTTCCCGAAATCGACTACGACCAGGTGGACGCGATTCGCGGCCTGGACATCTGTATCACCACCACGGCAAGAAACGACACAGAGGGCAGGGCGCTGCTGGAATCGCTCAACTTCCCCCTGCGCGCATGAGAGGACCGGCCATGGCGAAGAAATCAATGATCATGAGAGAGCGCAAACGCGTGGCGACCGTGAAGCGGTATGCTGCCAGGCGCGCCGAATACAAGCGCATCATCCGCGATCCCAATTCCACCGACGACGAGCGCGAACAGGCGCAGCTGAGGCTCCAGGCCCTGCCCCGTAACGCCAGTCCCGTGCGGCTGCGCAATCGCTGCGCGGTATCCGGCCGTCCGAAGGGCTTCTACCGCAAGTTCGGCCTGGGCAGGAACATGCTGCGCGAGGCTGCCATGCGGGGCGAGATTCCGGGCCTCTACAAGGCAAGCTGGTAGTTGTGGAGGCGACCCGATGAGTATGACGGACCCCATTGCCGACATGTTGACCCGGATCAGGAACGGGCAGAAGGCCAGGATGCACACGGTGTCCATGCCCGCATCGAAGATGAAGCTCGCGGTTGCCAACGTGCTGGTCCGGGAAGGCTATCTGGACGATGTGACCGTCGAAGAAGACGGTGTCAAACGCAGCATGACAGTCACGCTCAGGTACCACGAGGGCGAGCCGGTCATCGAGCATGTTGCAAGGGCGAGCCGTCCCGGTTTGCGCCTCTATGCGGGCGTCGAGGAGATTCCCCGGGTCCAGGGGGGGCTCGGATTGGCGGTGGTTTCCACTTCGAGGGGCGTGATGAGCGATCGGCAGGCCCGCGATCAGGGTCACGGCGGCGAGGTGATCTGCCTGGTGTCCTAGGCGGCGCGAGGAAACGGCCATGTCCAGAATTGCAAAGAATCCGGTTGCCATCGGCAGCGGTGTGGAAGCCGATCTCAAGGGGAACTCCCTGACCGTCAAGGGGCCCAAGGGGAGTCTGACGCTGGAATGCCATACGGAGGTCCAGGTGGACAAGGTCGACGGCGAACTGCGCATATCGCCCCGGTCCGGAAGCCGGTTTGCCAGGGCCATGGCGGGCACCACCCGTTCGCTCATCAACAACATGGTGACCGGGGTCACCGCGGGATTCGAGCGCAAGCTCAGGCTGGTGGGCGTCGGATACCGGGCGAAGGCGCAGGGACGGCAACTGGACATGACCCTGGGATTCTCCCACCCCATCAATTACCGCGTTCCGGAGGACGTGACCATACAGACCCCGAGCCAGACCGAGATTGTGGTGCAGGGCATCGACCGGCAGCGTGTCGGTCAGGTGGCGGCCGAACTGCGCCGCTTCCGGCCCCCGGAGCCCTACAAGGGCAAGGGCGTGCGCTATGCGGACGAGCGGGTCGTTCTGAAGGAAGCGAAGAAGAAGTAGCACCCTATGGACAAGAAGCAACGCAGGCAGCGACGGGCGCGGCGCGCGAGAGCCAGGATCAGGCGGCTTGGCGTCACGCGGCTGTGCGTGCACCGGACGCCGCGGCACATGTATGCCCAGGTCATCGCGCCGCAAGACAACCGTGTCATCGCCAGCGTGTCCACGCTCAGCCCGGAATTGCGGAGCACGCTTGCGGGTACGGGCAACAGGGAAGCGGCCGCGGCCGTGGGCCGGTTGATCGCCGAGCGCGCCACCGCGCAGGGCGTCGACCGGGTCGCCTTCGACCGCTCCGGATTCAGATATCACGGCCGGGTCAAGGCGCTGGCGGATGCCGCCCGCGAAGGGGGGTTGAGCTTTTGAACGGTAAGCAACGAATGGCAGGAACGGAAGAACTCCAGGAAAAACTCGTCGCCGTCAATCGCGTCGCCAAGGTCGTCAAGGGCGGGCGCCAGTTCGGGTTTACCGCCCTGACGGTGGTCGGCGACGGCAACGGCCGCGTGGGCTTCGGTTACGGCAAGGCGCGGGAACTGCCGCTGGCGATCCAGAAGTCGATGCAGGCGGCCCGCGGCAACCTTGCGCGGATCAACCTGCGCAACGAGACGCTGCAGTACGAACTTCGCGGCCGCCACGGCGCCACCCGGGTGTTCATGCAGCCGGCCTCCGAAGGCACGGGCATCATCGCCGGCGGCGCCATGCGCGCCGTCTTCGAATGCGCCGGGGTGCGCAATGTACTGGCCAAGAGCTACGGTTCGCGCAATCCCATCAACGTGGTACGGGCCACCGTGGACGCGCTGGTCGGGATGCGCTCGCCCGAGGAAATTGCCGCGAAGCGCGGCAAGACCGTGGCTGAAATCGCCGGATGAGATCGGGCATGGCGAAGTTGAAAGTCAAGCTGATGAAGAGCAAGTACGGGCGCAAACCCGGTCACGCCGAGTGCGTTGCGGGGCTGGGGCTGAGACGCCGCGAGCAAACCGTGGTGGTCGCCGATACGCCGGAGAACCGCGGCATGATCAACAAGGTGTCGTACCTGTTGAAGGTGGAGGAGGTCTGAGATGCGGCTGAATTCCCTCAAGCCCCCTGCCGGGTCGCGCAAGACGCGCAAGCGCGTCGGCCGCGGTATCGCCGCCGGTCAGGGCAAGACAGCCGGCCGTGGCGACAAGGGCCAGCGGTCCCGCTCGGGCGGCTACAGCAAGGTCGGCTTCGAGGGCGGGCAGATGCCCCTGCAGCGGCGCCTGCCGAAAGTGGGCTTCAGCTCCCGCAAGGCACGGTATGTCGCCGAAGTCAGGCTGCACGAACTGGCCCGGGTCGCGGATGAGACCGTGGATCTGGCGGCGCTGAAGGCGGCGGGGCTGGTGCCGAAGTCCACGCGCCGCGCCAAGGTATTCCTGTCCGGCACGATCGACCGGGCGGTCAAAGTGGTCGGGCTCGGCGTCTCCCGCGGGGCGCGCGAGGCCATCGAGGCCGCCGGCGGCAGCGTGGAGTCCTGACCATGGCCAGAGCGGGCGCGGCAAATCCTGCATCGGTGCTCGGCGCGGCCGGGCGCTTCACCGAGGTACGCCAGCGATTGTTCTTCCTGGTGGGCGCGCTTGTGGTCTACCGTATCGGCACCTTCATCCCGGTACCCGGCATCGATCCGTTCGCGCTGGGGCAGTTCTTCGAGCAGCAGTCCGGAACGATCCTGAGCATGTTCAACATGTTCTCGGGGGGCGCGCTGGAACGGATGTCGATTTTCGCCCTGGGCATCATGCCGTACATTTCCGCCTCGATCATCATGCAGCTTGCCGTGCACGTGGTTCCAACACTGGGTCAACTGCGCAAGGAAGGCGAAGCGGGCCGGCGCAAGATTACACAGTACACGCGTTACGGCACCGTGCTGTTGTGTTCGTTCCAGTCCGTCGCGGCCACCAGTGCTCTGCAGAACCAGGGCGTCGTGGTCAGTCCCGGTATCGGATTCGTGTTCAGCGCGTCGGCCACGCTGGTCACGGGCACCGTGTTCCTCATGTGGCTGGGCGAGCAGATCACCGAGCGGGGCATCGGCAACGGCATCTCCATGATCATTCTCGCCAGTATCGTATCCGGGCTCCCGGCAGCCATCGGCGGCACGCTGGAACTGGTCAATACCGGCGGCATGAATCCGGCCCTGCCCTTTGTCCTGGGCCTGTTGCTGCTGGCCGTCACCGGCTTCGTCGTCTTCATGGAGCGCGCCCAGCGGCGCATCACCGTCAATTACGCCAAGCGGCAGCAGGGCCGCAGGCTGTACGCGGGACAGACCTCGCACCTGCCCTTCAAGATCAACATGTCCGGCGTCATCCCGCCGATCTTCGCGTCCAGCCTGATCCTGTTCCCGGCGACGATCGCCACGTGGTTCGGCACCGGACAGGCGGTTTCATGGCTGCAGCGCCTGGCGGCCAGCCTGGCGCCCGGTCAGCCCATCTACATCCTGCTCTACGCGGGGCTGATCATCTTCTTCTGTTTTTTCTATACCTCGCTGGTATTCAATTCCCGGGATACGGCGGACAATCTCAAGCGCTCCGGCGCGTTCATCCCCGGGATCCGTCCGGGACGGCAGACCGCAGATTACATCGACAAGGTGCTGACCCGGCTGACGTTCTGGGGCGCCATGTACATCACCGGCGTCTGCCTCATGCCCGAGTTCATGATCTACCAGTTCAACGTGCCGTTCTATTTCGGCGGCACCTCGCTGCTGATCATCGTGGTGGTGACCATGGACTTCATGTCCCAATTGCAGGCGCACATGATGAGCCATCAATACGAGGGACTGCTGAGGAAGGCCAATCTTCGCAGCGTCGGCCGCCGGTAGGTCTTCGGGGAGGCGAACATGAAAGTCAGGGCATCGGTCAAGCGAATGTGCAGGAACTGCAAGATTGTTCGCCGCAAGGGTGTGGTCCGGGTGATCTGCAAGGATCCGCGCCACAAGCAGAGACAAGGATAGGAGGGTAGCGACTTGGCCCGTATTGCCGGAATCAATATTCCCGTACACAAGCACGTCGGCATTGCGTTGACGCACATCTACGGCATCGGCCGCAGCAGCGCCAAGATCGCCTGCCGGGTGGCCGGGGTCGACCCCGCCACGCCGGTGCGAAACCTGAGCGAACCGGAGGTAGCCAAGCTTCGCGAAGTTGTCAGCCGATTCACCGTCGAAGGCGATCTGCGCCGCGAAACCGCCATGAACATCAAGCGGCTGATGGACCTGGGCTGCTACCGCGGAATCCGCCATCGCCGCGGGCTGCCCACGAACGGTCAGCGCACGAGAACCAACGCCCGCACCCGCAAGGGACCGCGGCGGCCCATCAGGAAGTAACCGACTATGGCCAAACCGACTCGAGGCAGGAAGAAAATCAAGCGCACGGTGCTGGATGCCGTGGCGCATGTGCATGCGTCCTTCAACAATACGATCATCACCATCACCGACCGCCAGGGCAACACGCTGGCGTGGGCAACGTCCGGCGGTTGCGGATTTCGGGGCTCGCGCAAGAGCACACCCTTTGCGGCCCAGGTTGCCGCGGAGAAGGTGGGCAACGTCGCCAAGGACTACGGCGTCAAGAACCTGGAAGTCCGGGTCAAGGGACCGGGACCGGGGCGCGAGTCCTCCATCCGCGCGTTGAACGCTCTCGGATTCCGGGTCACCCAGATCGAGGACGTCACACCCATACCTCACAATGGCTGCCGCCCCCCCAAGCGGCGCCGCGTCTGATCGGAAGCAATTATGGCGAGATATCGAGGACCGACCTGTAAATTGGCCCGCCGGGAGGGCACCGACCTGTTCCTGAAGAGCGGAGTCAAACCCCTGGAGGCCAAGTGCAAGCTGGAAGTTCCGCCGGGTGGCCCCGGGCAACGCCGGCCGCGCTTCTCCGACTACGGTCTGCAGCTTCGCGAGAAGCAGAAGCTGCGGCGCATGTACGGCATTCTGGAACGCCAGTTCCGCAACTACTACAAGCGTGCGGCGCGCGGCAAGGGTTCCACCGGCGAAAACCTGCTGCGCATGCTGGAAGGCCGCCTGGACAACGTGGTCTATCGCATGGGATTCGCCTCCACCCGGGCCGAGGCGCGCCAGTTGGTGAGCCACAAGGGCATCGTGGTCAACGAGCGGATCGTCAACATCCCCTCGTACCAGGTCAAGGCGGGGGACACGGTCGCGGTGCGGCAGCGGGCCAGGGCGCAGATGCGCATCAAGGCTGCCCTGGACATCGCCACCCAGGTCGGGATACCCGAGTGGGTGGAAGTGGACGAAAAGAAGATGGAGGGGGTGCTCAAGGCGCTGCCGGAGCGGGACGAGATCCTCCCCGACATCAACGAGAATCTGGTCGTCGAGTTGTATTCCAAGTAAGAGGAAAACCAGATGCAGGAATCAGCCACCGAGTTCCTGAGGCCTCGGACCGTCAAGGTTCAGCCCTCGGACGAACATAACGCAAGAATCATCGTCGAGCCCTTCGAGCGCGGCTTCGGCCATACCCTCGGCAATGCGCTGCGGCGGGTATTGCTGTCTTCCATGCCGGGGGCGGCGGTGACGGAGGTGGAGATCGACGGTGTGCTGCACGAGTACACCAGCATCGAAGGCGTCCAGGAAGACGTCGTCGACATTCTGCTCAACCTCAAGGCGGTCGCCATCCGCATGCACGCCCGCGAGGAAGCCGAACTGACGCTGCACAAGAAGGGTGCGGGCCCGGTGACCGCGGGCGACATCGTCTGCGATCACGACGTGGAGATCGTCAACAAGGACCTGGTCATTGCAAACCTGACCAAGGCCGGCGAACTCCGGGCGTTCCTCAAGGTGGCCCGTGGCCGGGGTTATCGGCCGGCGGTCAGGGAAACGGAGTTCGACGGTCCCACACGGCCCATCGGCCGGCTTCAGCTCGATGCATCATTCAGCCCGATACGGCGCGTGACCTATAACGTGGAAGCGGCCCGTGTGGAGCAGCGCACCGACCTGGACAAGCTCATCATCGACATCGAGACCAACGGCGCCATCGACCCCGAGGAGGCGATTCGCCGGGCGGGAAGCATCCTCAAGAACCAGCTCGACGTGTTCGTGGAACTGCAGGGCGAGGCGGACCTCGGTTACGGCCGTCCGGATACGCTGGTCGACCCGATCCTGCTCAGGCCCGTGGATGAACTGGAACTGACGGTGCGCTCGGCCAACTGCCTCAAGGCGGAAAACATCAACTACATCGGCGACCTGGTGCAGAGGACCGAGGTGGAATTGCTGCGCACACCCAATCTCGGCAAGAAATCCCTGACCGAGATCGAGGAAGTGCTCGAGGGTCACGGGTTGACGCTGGGCATGCGGCTGGAGAACTGGCCGCCGCCGGCGCTGCGGACGGACGATCAGCCCAGCCCGATGGCATTCTGAAGTCGAGGGTCCCAGCATGCGTCACCGCAAGTCCGGCAGGAAACTGGGGCGGAATTCCGCCCACCGCAAGGCGATGTTCCGCAACATGGCGGCGTCGCTGTTCCGCCACGAAACCATCAGGACGACCTTGCCGAAGGCGAAGGAACTGCGCCGCGTTGCCGAGCCGCTGATCACGCTGGCCAAGCAGGACGGCACTTCCCGGCGGCGGCTGGCATTCGCGCGGCTTCGCGACGATGCGGCGGTGGGCAAGCTCTTCGACGAGCTGGGGCCGCGGTTCAGGGATCGGCCGGGGGGGTACTTGCGGATTCTGAAGGTCGGGTATCGCGCGGGGGATGCGGCGCCGATGGCGGTGGTACAGTTGCTGGATCAGCCGGAGTCGGAGTAGGCGAGCGGTTTTTTCGGAGCGGCGGGGGACCTAAGGGCGTGCACTGACCGCTCTCACGCGCTGATTTGGGCGGCGGTGTGCCGAAGCGCTTTCGGCAACAGCATTCTGGCGCTAGTTTGGGCGGCGGCCATGTGCGGAACAGGCTTGTGAGCTCAATCCCGTCCCGCCATCCTTGGCGGGACGGGAATCGACGGCTCCTTGCTAATGGCCGTCCGTGGCCCGCGCGTCGCCGGCGACGCTCACAAGCCTGTTCCGCACATGGCCGCCTTTGTTGGTTCTCGTTGAGGTTCACGCATTTTTTTGGCGTTTGCGCCAGGTGCGCAATGTCGCCGCGTGCCAGGCGATGCGCAGGACACGCATGACTGTCTCCATGCGCATGGGTTTGTACAGGGCGGCGTCCTCGGCCGCGATATCCTTGATCTGGCCGCGGTACTTGTGCTTGATCCAGGCGTTGCGGTCGACCTGGCGGACCAGGTCGAACAGGAAGCCGCGGCGGTTGGCCGCCACAACTGCGATGCCGAAGTCGATCACGTAGGGTTGCTCGTCGAGACCTACAAGGATATTTTGCTTGCGCTTCAGGTCGCCGTGCGCCACTCCGGCGTCGTGCATCATCCGGAGCGTTTCCAGCAGCTTCTTGAAGAACTTCTCGCGGTTCGCCAGGTCGTCCTGAAGTGCGTGCAGCGTGTCGCCGGGTACATGCTCAAGGACAAGGCAGCGGGCGTCCAGGCAACCGAAGCACTTGGGAATACCGGGAATGCCCTGCAGCCGGCGGTAGACATCCGCTTCTCTTCGGATCGCAGCCTTGCTGAGGATTCTCCGCAGTCCCCAACCCGATGGCTCCTTGATGGCAAAGTCACCGGCCGGACCCTCATAAATGCGAATCGAGGCCTGGTATCCCGGGTAGGGTACGATGCCCGCGTCGCTCGAATCGAGCCAATCAAGAATCGACTGGCATTGGTCAGGGCTCAGCGTTTGCCGGCCAATGCTCATCGCTTACCCATTGCCGTCTCCGGCGGAACTCTATTCAAACTCCGCCTCGATCATCTTCAGGACAAGTTTGTTCTCACTTGCGAGGTCGGATAACGCACCAAACCCGGTCATCCAGGGGCGGTCAACGTCGCCTGTTCCGGATTCCAGAGCATAGCGACGAACGTGCACGTCAATCGCTTCGGCATAGAACTGATTGGGTGTCATGCCGAGGATGAAGGCCGCACTTTCGACCTCACGGCAAACACTGTCCGGCAAATGGATTTCAATCTTCATGGTAACTGCCTGATGATGTTCAGGAGGCACGCGGCGACGATGAGTGCGATGAGGGGTTCGCCGTTGCGTAGCAGGCTCTTGCGGAATGACCATTCGCCGGAGGCCGCTGCACCCAGGTTCCTGAATGTGGGCATAAGAGCCGGAACGTCTCCTGCCCAATCGGACCACCGGTCTCCGAACAGCTTGTGCAGCTTCCGGTCCTCGTATTCGATGGCGGTGGGGTAGTAGAACCAGAAGAAAGCCAGCGCGACGGCGACCGCCCACCACTGGCCGCAGGCGAACGCGAATCCGCTGACGATGGCGATGTTGCCGGTGTAGAGCGGGTGGCGCACGAGGGCGTAGGGGCCGTCGGTGGCCAGTTCGCGGTTCTTGGTGATGAATCCGCTGGCGAAGAGCCGCAGCGCGGTGCCGGCGACGATGAACGGTGTCCCCAGCGTCAGCGACAAATCGGCGGGAGCGGCGGTCGCGCTGAACCACAGCATCAGGACGACGGCCAGAACCTGCCTGGACGCTTCGTGGTACCGCAATTTGCGGACGAGTCGCGTGAACGCGCCGCCCGGCGCAAGATTATCGGTGCGGTGTGACATGACGGTCGACTGAATTCAACATGCCGGTACCGAAGAATACTAGAATGCGTGCGGACGATGACCAAACAATCGCCTGTCTCGACGTGACTGAACGCTTCTCAAGCTTCGCAACCCGCTCCGTGGTAATGGCGCCCCGCGGCATGGCGGCCACGAGCCACCCCCTGGCGACCCAGGTTGCCGTGGATGTGCTCAAGGGGGGCGGTTCGGCCGTGGACGGGGCCATCGCGGCCAATGCCGCGCTCGGTCTGATGGAGCCCACCGGCTGCGGCGTGGGCGGGGACCTGTTCGCGATCCACTGGGAGGCCGGCTCGCGCGAGCTGACAGGCCTGAACGCCAGTGGACGCGCACCGCGGGCGCTGAGCCTCGATCATCTGCAAAGAGTCTGCGGCCGTGACGGCATCCCTTCGAACGGGCCGCTCTGCGTCAGCGTTCCCGGCGCGGTGGACGGCTGGTTCGAACTCCACGAACGATTCGGCCGGCGTCCGATGGCCGATCTGCTGGCGCCGTCGATCGCCTACGCCGAGGACGGCTTCCCGGTGACGCCCGTCATCGCACGACACTGGGCTTCTGACGGGGCCGTGCTGGGACACTATCCCGGCTTCGCCGAGGTCTATCTGCCCGGCGGGAACGCACCTCGTGCCGGCGAGGTATTCCGCAATCCTGGGTTGGCGGACACCTACAGGCAGATCGCAGCGGGCGGCCGCGAGGCCTTCTACAGGGGCGATATCGCTCGCAGCATCCATCGCTACATGGCCGGGCAGGGCGGATTCCTGAGCTACGACGACCTGGCCGCGCACCGTTCGGAATGGGTCCACCCCGTGTCCACCAGCTACCGCGGCTACGAAGTCTGGGAACTGCCGCCCAACGGCCAGGGAATCGCCGTACTTCAGATGCTCAACCTGCTGGAGGATGATGACCTCGCCGGCATGGGCTGGGGAAGCCCGGCGTATCTCCACCGGCTGATCGAGGCAAAGAAACTGGCATTCGAGGACCGCGCCCGGTTTTACGCCGATCCGGCCTTTGCCGAAGTGCCGGTGGCGGAACTGATATCGAAGCGCTACGCCAGGGAACGCCGCCGGCTGATCGATCCTGAACGCGCTTCCGAAACACTGCCGGGCGGCGATCCCACGGTCCTCAACCGCGGCGATACGGTCTACCTGAGCGTGGCCGATGAGCGCGGCAACATGGTTTCCTTCATCCAGAGCAACTTCCACGGGATGGGATCGGGCATGACGCCGGCGGGCCTGGGGTTCGTGCTTCAGGACCGTGGCGGCGCGTTCAGCCTCGATCCCGGTCATGCCAACGTCTTCGCTCCCGGAAAGCGGCCGTTCCATACCATCATTCCCGCGTTCGTCACGAAGGAAAGTGACGCCTTCATGAGCTTCGGCGTCATGGGCGCCGACATGCAGCCCCAGGGCCAGGTCCAGGTACTGGCCAACATCATCGACTTCGGCATGGACATCCAGACGTCGGGCGATGCACCGCGGTTACGCCATGACGGCTCCAGCGATCCCCGAGGCGGCCGCATGAGCGACGGGGGCACCGTCTTCCTGGAATCCGGTTATCCCGCCGGCACGGCGAAAGCCCTGGCGGCACTGGGGCATCGCGTACAGGCGGGCGCCGAGGGCCTGGGCGGTTTCGGCGGCTACCAGGCGATTCTTCGGGATCCGGACAGCGGCGTCTACTCGGGCGCGTCGGAGTCCAGGAAGGACGGCCACGCCGCGGGTTACTAGTTGAAGAGGTTGATGTACTGCGAGTAGACGAATACGCGATTGCGTGCGTTGCCCGTACCCTCAACGAGAATCCCGCTTTCCACCATATCGTCAACCCGCCGCCGCTTTCGGTTAAAATCCCGCCACCTTCGAGCCACCCGCCCTACCGGCCGCAGACCCATGGAAACTGTACTGACGGGAATCACCACCACCGGTGTGCCGCACATCGGCAACTACGTGGGTGCGATTCGGCCTACCGTGATCGCCAGCCGGGACAGGAGCGTCAAGTCCTACTACTTCGTGGCCGATTACCACTCCCTGATCAAGAGCAGCGACCCGGACCGGCTGGCGCGTTCGACGCTGGAGGTCGCGGCAAGCTGGCTGGCCGCGGGCCTGGACCCGGACTGCGTGTTCTACCGGCAGTCGGATATCCCGGAGATCATGGAACTGACCTGGGTGCTGACCTGCATGACGGCCAAGGGCCTCATGAACAGGGCCCACGCCTACAAGGCCGCCGTTGCCGAAAACGAAGCCCGGCGCAACCGGGATCCGGACAAGGCAATCACCATGGGCCTTTATTCCTATCCCATCCTGATGGCCGCGGACATCCTCATGTTCAAGGCCCACAAGGTGCCCGTGGGCCGCGACCAGATCCAGCATGTGGAGATGGCGCGGGACATCGCCGGGCGATTCAACCATCACTTCGGCGAGACCTTCGTGCTCCCCGAAGCCGTGGTGGGCGACAACACCGCGGTGCTGCCCGGCCTGGACGGCCGCAAGATGTCCAAGAGCTACGCCAACACGATTCCGCTGTTCGTCCCGGAGAAGCGGCTGCGCAAGCTGATCATGCGGATCAAGACCAACTCCCAGGAGCCCGGCGAGCCGAAGGATCCCGACACCAGCGCGCTCTATGCCATCTACCGGGCCTTCTGCAACGACGGGGAAGCCGCAGCCATTCGCGAGCGGTACCGCGCCGGTATCGCCTGGGGCGAGATGAAGAAGGTGCTGTTCGAGTACCTGAACGACCAGCTCAAGGGTCCCCGCGAGGAATACGAGCGGCTGATGGCTGCGCCCGACTACGTGGAAGGTGTGCTCTGCCGCGGCGCCGAGCGAGCCCGTGAAGTGAGCGTCCCCTACATGGACGAGATCCGCCGCGCCGTGGGCTTCCGCAAGCTCGGCTGACCGCGTACGCGGCGGATGCGCCGCGAATTCCGCAGGACTTCTGCCTCGGGCCGCACCTGGCCAGGGGCGGGCCCGCGGCCACGGATCCGAATCTATCGGTTGGCTGTAGCGTCAGGTCGCACCCTCGCGGCGCAGCGGGGTGAGAACCAGAGGCTCCGTCCCGCCCAGCACGCTCCGCAATGCCCGCCCGGTATGCGAGTCGTCCAGACCCGCCACGGCTTCCGGCGTACCCCGGGCAATGACCCGGCCGCCGCCCGCGCCGCCTTCGGGACCCAGGTCGACGATCCAGTCCGCAGTCTTGATCACCTCCAGGTTGTGTTCGATGACGACGACGGTATTGCCCTGGTCGCGGAGCCGGTAGAGCACTTCCAGAAGCTGGGCGATGTCGTGGAAATGCAGCCCCGTGGTGGGCTCGTCGAGGATGTAGAGCGTCGAGCCCGTGCTGCGCTTGGAGAGTTCCCTGGCCAGCTTGATCCGCTGGGCCTCGCCCCCGGAAAGCGTCGTGGCGCTCTGTCCCAGTTGTATGTAGCTCAGCCCCACCGCCATCAGGGTGTCGAGCTTGGCCGCCACTCTGGGGACGTTGCGGAAGAACGCCGCCGCATCCTCCACCGTCATCTGCAGAACGTCGTGGATCGTCTTGCCCTTGTAACGGATGTCGAGGGTTTCCCGGTTGTAGCGCTGGCCCTCGCAGACATCGCAGGACACGTAGATGTCCGCCAGGAAGTGCATCTCCACCTTGATGACGCCGTCGCCCCGGCAGGATTCGCAGCGCCCGCCCTTGACGTTGAAGCTGAACCGGCCCGGCCGGTAGCCCCTCGACCGCGACTCCTGCGTGGCGGCGAAGAGCTCCCGGATCGGCGAAAACAACCCGGTATAGGTGGCAGGATTGGAGCGCGGCGTGCGCCCGATGGGGCTCTGGCTGATGTCGATCACCCGGTCGATCCGGTCCAGTCCCTCGATGTCGTCACAGGGCGCCGGATCGTAAGTTGCGCGGTTGACCTTCCCGGCCGCCAGCCGGTAGAGCGTGTCGTTGATCAACGTGCTCTTGCCGGATCCCGACACCCCGGTCACGCAGGTCATCAGCCCCAGGGGAATATCCACGTCGATCCGCCTGAGGTTGTTACCCTGGGCGCCCCGGATTCCGATCACGGCCTGCGGGTCGAAGTCACGCCGGGTCCGGGGCAGCGGAATCTGCCGCCTGCCGGTGAGGTACTGTCCGGTGAGCGAGGCCGGATTCGACATGATCTCCTCGGGCGTGCCTTGGGCCACCACGCGGCCGCCGTGGACACCGGCGCCGGGTCCCAGGTCCACCAGGTGGTCGGCTGACAGGATGGCCTCGGCGTCGTGCTCGACGATGAGCACGGAATTTCCCAGGTCCCTGAGCTGGCGCAGCGTTTCCAGCAGCCGCCGGTGGTCGCGCTGATGCAGGCCGATGGAGGGTTCATCCAGGATGTACATGACGCCCACCAGGCCGGAACCGATCTGGCTGGCCAGCCGGATGCGCTGGGCTTCGCCCCCGGAGAGGGTTTCGGCGCTGCGGTCCAGGGTCAGGTAGTCCAGGCCCACGTCCACCAGGAACCCCAGCCGGTTGCGGATCTCCTTCACGACCCGGTCGGCCACCTCGGCGCGCCATCCTTCGAGCTCGAGATGGCTGAAGAACCGGAGCGACTCCGCCACGCTACCTGCGGCGAGCCCCGGAAGTGCCTGCCCTCCGATGAAAACATGCCGCGCCGCCTCGTTCAGGCGCGAGCCCCCGCAGGCTTCGCACGCCTGGGTGCTCTGGTAGTTCCCGAGCGCGGCGCGCACGGCGTTGGATTCCGTCTCCCGGTAGCGCCGCTGCATGTTCGGGATGATGCCCTCGAAGGAATGGCGCCACTGCCGCTCGCCGCCGCGTTCGTTGACGTAGCGGAAGTCGATGCGCTGGCCGCGGCTGCCGTAGAGCACGATGTCGCGGATCCGCTCCGGCAGTTCCTCGAACGGTGTTTCGATATCGAAGCCATAGTGTCCGGCAAGCGACCGGATCATCTGGAAGTAATACGTATTGTTGCGGTCCCAGCCGCGTACCGCACCGCCCGCCAGGGACAGGTGCGGATGGCGGACCACGCGCCGGGGATCGAAGAAACGCTGCACGCCGAGTCCGTCGCAGTCGGCGCAGGCGCCGACGGGGCTGTTGAACGAGAACAGCCGCGGCTCAAGCTCCGGAATCCCGTAACCGCAGACCGGACACGCGAACTTGCCGGAGAACACCAGGGGCTCCCTCCCGGGTTCGTCCATGAATCCCACCTGGGCCACGCCGTCCGCCAGCGCCAGCGTGGTCTCGAACGACTCGGCCAGGCGCAGGCGCACCTCCGGGCGCACCCGCAGCCGGTCCACTACAGTCTCGATGGTGTGGTTGTAGTTGCGGTCCAGGGTCGGGGGTTTGTCCAGGTCGCAGATGGCGCCGTCGATGCGCACGCGGACGAATCCGCGCGCCCTGAGATCGGCAAGCACGTCGGCGTGAGTCCCTTTGCGGGCGGTCACCACGGGCGCCAGCACCATCACGCGGATGCCCTCCTCCAGGCCCAGCACCTGGTCCACCATCTGCGAGACGCTCTGGGCGTCGAGCACGGTGTCATGAGTCGGGCAACGCGGCACGCCCGCCCGCGCAAACAGCAGTCTGAGGTAGTCGTAAATCTCCGTCACCGTTCCCACCGTGGAGCGCGGATTGTGGGACGCGGACTTCTGCTCGATGGAAATCGCCGGCGACAGCCCCTCGATGTGGTCCACCGCGGGCTTCTCCATCACCGAAAGGAACTGCCGCGCGTAGGCGGACAGCGATTCCACGTAGCGGCGCTGCCCCTCGGCGTAGATGGTGTCGAACGCCAGCGAGGACTTGCCGGACCCGGACAGGCCCGTGAGCACGATCATCCTCTCCCGCGGCAGATCGAGATCGATGTCCTTCAGGTTGTGGGTCCGCGCGCCGCGGATTCTGATGTGGCTGGTAGACACGTTCCCAGGGCCTTGCCGAGGCAATCCCCTACTATACGCTGCAGAAAAACGGCGGCGCAAAATACCGGGTGGATGGACCGGATTCGAGGCACGCCATACGCAACTTTCTTGACGATTCGCGGAGTTACGCCGACTGGAAAATGCTCCGTCACGGCGTACAATGACGCCTTGTCAGGCAGCCGTCACGCACGGCCCACACTTCCGGGGTAATTTCAATGGCAAGAGGCATCAACAAGGTCATTCTGGTCGGCAATCTGGGAGCGGATCCGGAGACCCGCTACATGCCCAGCGGCGACGCCGTCACCAACATCCGTCTGGCGACCAGCAGGTCGTGGAAGGACAGGAATACCGGCGAGCAGCAGGAGCGCACCGAATGGCACCGGGTTGCCTTGTTTCGTGGCATGGCGGAAACCGCGGCCCAATACCTGCGCAAGGGATCGCGGGTCTATGTCGAAGGCGAACTGCGCACCCGCAAGTGGCAGGACCGCGATGGCAACGACCGCTACACGACCGAAGTGGTGGTTGACGGGTTTCGGGGTGAGATGGTCATGCTCGACGGGCGCTCCGATTCATCCGCTCCGGCGCGCATGCCCGCCCGCGGGGTTGCCGAGCAGCCCGCAAGCACCGGCACCGACGACCTGGACGACGACATCCCCTTCTGATTTCTACACACGGTGTGCAGTAGAAAAAGATGGGCAGCGAGTCCGTAGTGCGGCTCCGCCTTTGCCATCGAAAACGCAAATTCGGCCGATCCCTTGTTGAGTATCCTTGGGCAAGCGCTGGGCGATCTGCTTGGTACACTGGTCGAAGGAGGAGAACTGGACCACAGTTTTCCGGGACGTTTGAGCGCGGCTTTCCTGGGGAGTTCTACAATGCACTTGGGAATGCTTGCGAGAAACAGTAGTCTGGTCAGCACGACTCCAAGTATTCCGATTGAATTGTTCCTGGTAATTGCAGTTGTTTGTGTTGTCTATTGTGCGCTGTTTGGATTGGTGGTCGCCGTCGGCAACGCTAGGGGTTCGCTTGTTCGACATTTCTTTTTTGGCGCATTTCTGCCCACGTTTGCATACTCGCTGGCGCGTTTGGCGACCATTTGAGGACACGTCGAAGATGGGCAAAATACCGGTTGCCACGGTCGCCAGGCGCATGATCTTCGCGGGGACATTGGCGTTCCTGGTTGATTTTTCTTATGGGCAGTCGCCGCGCGGTTTGGTGAATGCGGAAGCCTTTCGTGTTAATGCCTATCAGAAGTTCATCATCGCGAACACCTATCTTTTTGACGACGACGCGCAGTTGTCATACTTGTACGCATACGATCCGACCGCGTGGGAAGGTGCGGAGCATGCTATCGAGCAGGAGTTCCGCATACTGGCGCCTGGTGAGGACACGACGACATGGTGGGCGGAGTCGCCATATCGTGTAGTCGACATTGACTCGTTCGCGATGTGCGCGGACAGTGAAGACAAGTTACATTGCATTCGAGACCACGGTGCGTATCTGGCGAGCAGCAGGAAGCACCCGGGATTCAAGCACGAAGGCCTTTTCGTGATAAAGGGTGCGCCGGTCGAGAGTCCGTTGGACAAGAGCGACAATAGCCCTGAGGCAAACGCAGAATAGAAGTATTCGATGCCCGAGCAAGTATTCATCCAGACATTCGGCTGTCAGATGAACGAGTACGATTCGGCCAAGATGGCCGACGTGCTCGGCGCATCCATGGGCGTGACCGAGACGCAGCGTCCGGACGAAGCGGACATCCTGCTGCTCAACAGTTGCTCGGTTCGCGAGAAGGCCCAGGAGAAGGTCTTCTCGCTGCTGGGCCGCTGGCGGGCCTTCAAGCGCGAGCATCCCCACAAGATCATCGGCGTGGGCGGATGCGTCGCCAGCCAGGAGGGCGAGGCCATCCGCCGCCGTGCGCCCTACGTGGACCTGGTATTCGGGCCGCAAACCTTGCACCGGCTGCCGGAGATGATCGCGCGGGTGCGCTCCGGCGCGCCCGGCGTCGTGGATGTCAGCTTCCCGGAGATCGAGAAGTTCGACCGCCTGCCCGCTGCCACGGATTCCCACGTCACCGCCTTCGTCTCGGTGATGGAGGGATGCAGCAAGTACTGCAGTTTCTGCGTGGTTCCCTACACGCGCGGCGAGGAAATCAGCCGGCCGCTGGACGATGTCATCGCTGAAGTTGTCGGCCTGACCCGCCTGGGCGTGAAGGAGATCAACCTGCTGGGCCAGAACGTCAACGCCTACCGGGGTGCCGTTCACGGCGGCGGCACCGCGGACCTGGCGACGTTGATCCACTATGTCGCCGCGCTGGACGAGATTCGCCGCATCCGCTTCACCACGTCGCATCCGCTGGAGTTCAGTCCGTCGCTGGTGCAGGCCTACGCGCACGTGGACAAGCTGGCCAGCTACCTGCACCTGCCCGTGCAGAGCGGTTCCGACCGCATCCTGCAACTCATGAAGCGCGGTTATACGGCCGCGTCGTACCTGGAGAAGATCCGCGCGATCAGGAAGGCCCGGCCCGGCATCTCCCTCTCCTCCGATTTCATCGTCGGCTTCCCCGGCGAGGACGAGACCGATTTCCAGGCCACCCTGGACCTGATCGAGGCGGCCGGTTTCGACCAGTCCTTCAGCTTCATCTACAGCCCGCGCCCGGGAACGCCCGCCGCCGCGGTCCCCGACGAGGTCCCGAAGGAAGTCAAGCTGGAGCGCCTGCAGCGGCTGCAGGCCCTGGTCAACGGGCAGGCCGCGGCCATCAGCCGGAAGATGGTCGGCGGAGTGGAGCGCGTGCTGGTCGAAAAGACATCTCGGAAGTCCGCCAGCGAGGTCTGCGGGCGCACCGAAAACAATCGCTGGGTAAACTTCGCCGCTCCGGCAAGCGCCATGGGCGAGTTCGTGGACGTGGTCATTACCGAAGCGCTGCCCAATTCCCTGCGGGGACGACTGGTCGAACTCGTTGCCTGAACTGCACGCCGAAAGCGATTCCCTGGAAGTCATCCTGAGCCCGGATGACCACCGGCGCATGGCCAATCTCTGCGGGCAGTTCGACGAGCACCTGCGGCAGATCGAAAAGCGCCTCGATATACGCATCAAAAGCCGCGGCAACCGTTTCCGGCTCACCGGCGAATCCGGTTCCACGGTTGTGGCGCGGGACGTGCTGAAGGAACTGTTCTCCCTGACCGAGGCCGAGAACCTGGACCCGGAGCGGGTGCACCTGTGCCTTCAGGAAAGCCTTCGCGGCGCCGGCGGGTCGCGCCGGGAGTCCCTGGTCTTCCACACCCGCCGGCGCGACATCCGTGCGAGGGGCCCGAATCAGGCCGCCTACTCGCGCGCCATGCGGAACAAGGACCTGATCTTCGGCATCGGCCCCGCGGGCACCGGCAAGACCTACCTGGCCGTGGCGGCCGCCGTCGAAGCGCTGGACGCGGACGTCGTGCGGCGCATCGTCCTGGTGCGGCCGGCGGTGGAGGCGGGCGAACGGCTGGGATTCCTTCCCGGCGACATGTCCCAGAAGGTCGACCCGTACCTGCGCCCGATCTATGACGCGCTCTACGAAATGATGGGCTTCGAGCACGTGGGGCGCATGATCGAGCGCCACATCATCGAGATTGCACCGCTGGCGTACATGCGCGGGCGAACGCTGAACGAGGCCTTCGTCATACTGGACGAGGCCCAGAACACGACGGTGAAGCAGATGAAGATGTTTCTCACGCGCATCGGTTTCGGTTCCCGGGCCGTGGTCACCGGCGACATCACCCAGACGGACCTGCCGCCGGGCCGGCAGTCCGGCCTGACCCACGTGAATCGCATCCTGCGCGGGGTCAAGGGCGTGCAATTCGTCCACTTCGGTCCCGAGGACGTGGTCCGGCACCAACTCGTGCAGCGCATCGTCCAGGCCTACGACCGGGACAAGGAACGCAAGACCGATGGCAGTTGACGGGCCCACATCAACCGTCTCGCATGGCGCGTCCGTCTCGCGCGGCGCGTCCGGCTCCGGCTCGAGAGCCCTTGCGCGCTCCGGCGCCGCGCTGGCTGTGCTGCTCCTGGCGTGGGGCTTTCCGCCGGATCGCGCCGCACTGGCGCAGGAAGCGCAAACCACCGACGACGCACGCGCCGGGGAGCCCAGTTACGAACACCTGGAGGAGGTCATCGTCACCGCTCCGCGCACCCTGCGTTCCATGCGCGCGGAAATCGACGCGGTGCAGGACCGGGCGTTCGCGCTCTTCAACGAACTCAACGTCGACAACGATTACGACATCGTCTGCCGGCGGGAAACTCCGACGGGCAGCCACATTCCCCAGCGGGCCTGCCGGCCCCGATACATGGACCGCCTGGAAGCCGAGGCGACCCAGGACTTCCTGGCCGGGAACGCATACTTCGATCCGGGCGCGGACATCCTGTACCACGAAGACATCCTCAGGCAGAAGATTGCCCGATTGATCGAGGAAAACCCGGACTTCTACCACGCGCTGGCAGATTTCTACCGTGTGAGGACGGCATACGAGGAAGAGCGCCAGGAAAGGTTCCGGGATAGCTGGTTCGCGCGTTAGCCCCGGCAGCATTGATTCCAGCCGTCATCGCGATATCCCTCATCACTACCACTGAAGAACGCCGGACAGCCTGACATGGGAGCCAAACCGGACCGCGAAATCGTCGTGCAGAAGGCGGTGCGCAGCGATGCGGTCCCTTCCGCCGCATGCATCGGGCACTGGGTCGGCCGGGCGCTGGTTGAAGCACCGGCGGGCGAAGTTACGGTGCGCGTGGTGGACGAGGCCGAGATGGCGCGTCTCAACGAGCGCTACCGCGGCAGCCGCGGCGCCACCGATGTGCTCGCCTTTGCCTATGCCGATTCGGACTTCGCCCGCACAATTCCCACCGGTGCCGATGCGCATCCCAGCAGCTACGGAGGGAATCCGGAAATCGCTGCAGCGGAACGGGCCTTCGGCGATCTGGTGATCTGCGCGGCGGTGGTGGAGCGTGAGGCGGCGCGCCGGGGCAAGCCGCTTCAGGCGCATTGGGCGCACATTGCCGTGCACGGCGCGTTGCACCTGCTGGGCTACGACCACGAGGAGGCCGAACAGGCCCGGGTCATGGAGGGCAGGGAACGGGAACTGCTCGAAACGATGGGTTTTGGCGATCCCTACGCGGAAGAAACATGAATTTCCATACGGATTCGGGCCGTTCGATCTTGCAAGCCGGTCCGCGTGGTTGCAAGATAGGGGATTCCGATGTCTGACGATCTCCCCTCCAGTAGAAAGCCCAACCGCCCTTCCCGGTGGTGGTCGCGTTTGTTCGGAAAATACGCCAGCAACGGCATGGCGAGATCGGATATTGTCGATTTTCTCGGCCGCTGCCGGCGCGTCAACCTCCTCGACAACGACGAGCATGCCATGCTCCAGGGGGTCCTGAAGGTCTCCGAGACCCAGGTGCGCGACATCATGGTGCCCCGCTCGCACATGGTGGTGCTGGAACTGGACGATCCGCCCCAGGCCATGCTCAAGACCATCGTCGACTCGGGCCATTCCCGCTTTCCGGTGGTGGGCGAGGACCGCGACGAGGTCGCCGGAATCGTGCTGGCCAAGGACCTGCTGCGCTATTTCGGCGAGGACCACCCCAGCGACGCGTTCCGGATCGGGGACCTGTTGCGCAAGGCCGTGTACATACCCGAGAGCAAGCGCCTGGACACGCTGCTCACGGAGTTTCGGGAAAGCCACAATCACATGGCCATCGTCGTCGACGAGTACGGCGGCGTGGCGGGCCTGGCCACCATCGAGGACGTCATCGAGCAGATCGTCGGCGACATCGACGACGAACATGACCCGGAGGAAGCCGAATACATCCACGATCACGGCGGCGGGCGCTTCACCGTTCTGGCCCTGACCCGGATCGAGGACTTCTGCGAGCGCTTCGGCGTGGATATCGCCAACGGCGAGTTCGACACCGTGGGCGGTCTCATCATGCACGAGCTCGGCCGCCTGCCGCGGCGCGGCGAAGTGCTGGAGTTCGCGGGCCTTCGCTTCTGCGTGAAAGTCGCAGACCGCAGGCGGATCCAGTCGCTGGAAGTCACCACGATTCCTGCGGCCCAGGTCCGGTAGTTCGCCGAAGAACCGGTCTGCAGCCCCTTGCGCTTCGTCCAACCGATAATTGCCGATCCGTAGTTATCGGTTGGATGGAGCACTGGACAGGCGGGTGGAGATGCGCGCCAGACTCGTCATAGCGGTGGTCGCGGGCGCTCTGCTGCCCCAGGCCCACGCCCCGTTCGACCATTTCTGGGTGGCGCCGCTCAGCTACGCGGTGCTGTTTCACCTGTGGGGCGGGTTGCGGCCCCTTCAGGCTCTGTGGGTCGGTTTCGCCTTCGGCTGCGCGGCCTTTCTGGCGGGCGTGCACTGGGTCTACGTGAGCATTCACGACTACGGGCTGGCCCACCCGCTGATCGCCTCCGCCATCACCGGACTCCTGATCGTCTTTCTGGGAGCCTACGTGGCCCTGACCGGGTGGATCGCCTCGCGCTGGTTCACGAACCGCGGGCCGGTGGCCTGGCTGGCCGTGTTCCCCGCGGTCACGGTGCTGACCGAGTGGTGCCGCAACTGGGTGCTGAGCGGTTTCGGCTGGCTGGCCGCGGGCTACAGCCAGACGGACTCCTGGCTCATGGGTTACGCGCCGGTGGGCGGCGTCTACCTGATGACCTGGGCGGTGCTGCTGTCTGCGGGCGCCGTACCGGCGCTGGCCTTCGGACGCTGGCGCCTGCGGACTGCGGCGGCGGCGGGACTCGTCCTGCTCTGGGGAGGCGGCTACTTTCTCGGCAATCTCCGCTGGAGCGAGGCCACCGGCAACGTGATCCCGGCCGCACTGGTCCAGGGGGCCGTGCCGCAGGAACTGAAATGGCGTCCCGAGCAGTTGCCCGCCACGCTGGATCTCTACCGGCGCCTCACCGAAGAGGCCGGGGACAGCCGGCTCATCGTCTGGCCGGAGGCGGCCATTCCCGCGCTGTACGGGCAGGCGGAAGGCTACCTGGGCGAAATCCGAGACTGGGCCGCGGCGCGCGGCAGCGAGGTGGCGCTGGGCATCCTCCGGGACGATCCGGGCGGCGGCACGTTCCAGAACACCCTGGTCGTCCTGGATGAGGAACCGTCCTTCTACGTCAAGCGGCACCTGGTGCCCTACGGGGAGTACTTTCCGGTGCCGGGATTCGTGCGCCGGTGGCTCAGGCTGATGAGCCTGCCGTACACCGACGCGGTGCCGGGCGACCCGGGCCAGCCGCCGCTGGCCATCGCCGGGGAGCGCGTCGGTGTGAGCATCTGTTACGAGGATCTCTTCGGCGCCGAGCAGCGTCACTACCTGCCCGAGGCCACGCTGCTGATCAACGTCAGCAACGACGCCTGGTTCGGCGATACCGTGGCACCGCACCAGCACCTGCAGATCGCCCGCGTACGGGCCGCCGAGGCATCGCGGTACCTGCTGCGGGCCACCAATACGGGCATTACGGCCTTTATCGATCCCCGCGGCCGGGTGGTCGCGCGCTCGCCGGCGTTCGAGCCCCACGTCCTGCGCGGCGCCGTGCAGGGCTTCACCGGCAGCACGCCTTATGCTCGCTGGGGCGACTGGCTTACGGTAATCGGGGCCTCGCTGGTGTTGCTGGGCTGCCTGTTCCGGCGACGATTATCGTGGGGGCGCTTCCGCTCGACGGTCGTGCGCGGATAGTGGCTGCGAGCTCAAGCTCTCCCCGCCATCCCTGGCGGGGAGAGCATCGACGGCTCCTCGCTAATGGCCATCCTTGGCCCGCTCGTCGCCGACGACGCTCGCAGCCACTATCCGCGCACGCCCGTCGAGCGGAAGCGCTTGAGCGGCCTATTGGAAGTTGTACTGAAATCCCATTGAAGACGTGGTGCCAAACTCATCGTATTGCAGCACCCGGCGCCGATCGCCGGCATAGTAGAACTCCGGCGCATCGCCCAGGTTGGCGAACTCCGCATAGATTTGCCAGTTTTCCGACAACCCGTATTTTGCCGTCAGATCCCACTGCAATCGGTCGTCGGTGTAGCGGTCCAGGCCCGGTTCAACGAGTTCGTCGATATAGCTGTCGCGGTACTTTACTGCGAGCCTTATGTCCAGCCCGTACTTGTCGTAGCCCAGCGTGACGCCGGTGAGGTTGTTGGCCTGCTTTGGAAGACCGACCAACCGGTCGCCCGTGTCGGCCTCGCTATCCACTATGGTGTAGTTCAATGCCGCCAGGATTCCATCGAAGGGCGCACTGAGAAATCCAAAGTGTTGTTGATAGGTAAATTCAAACCCCAGGACCGTCGCGACCTCGCCGTTCAACGCAATGACGGCTTCGTCGAACGTCCTTCCCTCGAAGCCGTAATCATCGAGAGTCTGTATAAAAATGAAGTCCTCGATTCGCTTCTGGAAAACGCCTCCGGATACCACACTTAACTCGGTCGGGTAAAACGCTATCGAGGCGTCGAAATTCCAGGCGCGAAATGGATCCAGGCCGGGATTGCCGAGTTCCGCCTCGTCGCCTTCAATAGCTACCCTGAACGCGACATCCTCGACTCGAGGCCGTACCACCGACCGGTACACCGATGCCCGGCCAACGACATTTTCGGAAAAGTCGAAGCGAATATTGGCGCTTGGCAGCAGATCGCCGTAAGACTGGCTCGATTGAACGGCAGTCACGATCAGCGTGTCTTCCGGCGGATTGCCCGGTCCATTCTGATCTTCTTCGATCACCTCCACCTCGTTGCCACGGCTGTCGAGTTGTGTCTGTTCATATCGAAGGCCCGCGACGATCGTCGCCCTTTCGGTTTCCCATGTTCCCATGAAGTAGGCGGCAAATACGTCCTCGTTGATCGTGAAATCCGACACGGCCGAGTCAAGTTCGGTATCGAGGGGTTCAAACTCGATGCCGGTCCCGCCCGCCATGATCTGGCGTTCGACGCTGTTGTCGGGCACCGGGCCGACCTGATTGGGAAAACTGTAGGTATCGCCGCCGCCGGGCAACAGGGCATCCGACAGGAACCACTCGTCGTCGCCGGACCAGAACGTGGCTTCCTCATCGCTGGATTTCTCTCGCCACCGGGCCTTGGCGCCGAACTTCAGGCTGCCGAACCCGGTGTCCCTGGTTGCGTCCAGGCGCAGGGAAACCTGCGTATCCTCGTTTCTCTCGTTAAAGTGCTCGATTTCATCCAGTTCGTACAGGGAGGGGTCCTGGAGCGCCGAAAGGAAATTCGATCTGACCAGCGGAATCTCGGGGTTGCTGCGATCGATGGTGAGCACGGGCTGGCCGTCCGCGATGGGCCCGTCACCGCTCTCGAACTCGGCCACCCATGTGCCGCTGACCTGGTCGGGCGTTCGCTCCCGCGCGTAGGAGTAGCCCAGATTCGTTTCCACCAGCCAGGTGTCCAATTGCGTCTCGGACCCGAGTGAAATGGACCTGTTCTCGGCAATCTGGCCCTGCATGTCGCGGCCCTTGGTGTCGCGTTCGATCTCGACTTCGGAGTAGTCGGCCATTGTCGAAGTCAGCGTGTCCTCATCCAGTCCGTCCAGCCCGAATGTCGTTCTGTTCCGCAACTCGGTGTCGGTGAATCGGCTGTACAACGTGTACAGATGCAAGGTCGTGGCGTCTGAAACGTCCAGATCGAAATTGAGGGCGCCGCCAAGACGCTCACGTTCGACGGTATAGAGTCTCGGCTGAAACTCCTCCATGAAATAGTTTCCGTTGTCCCCTTCGGCCCAATCGTCAGCTTCGTTGTTGTCCGCCTGGATGTTCCGATCGTGCCAGCTGAGTGCGCCTGCCACTCCCAGTCGACGGCCACCGTCCATTTCGAAAATGTTGCTCCCGGCGAAAGACATCTTCGGGCTCCAGTCTTCCCGGAGTTCGTTGTAGCTGCTTTCGGCCCTTGCTTTCGCATACGGGCCCTTGCGGCTGAACGCGCTCAACGTCTTTACGTTGATCGAACCGCCAATGGCATCTGCGTCCATGTCCGGGGTCAGGGTCTTGTGCACTTCGAGACCGTCCAGCAGGTCGGTCGGGATCACATCGAGCTGAAGCGCTCGCCTGGGTTCGGCGGCTGTCGCCCGGACGCCGTTGATGGAGGTCGAATTCAAGTCTGGGTCCATGCCTCGAATGACGACATAACGTCCCTCGCCCTGATCGTTTTCCACACTGACGCCTGTGAGACGGCGCAGCGATTCAGCGACGTTCTGGTCGGGGAACTGGCCGATGGCGTCCGTATCGAGCACGGAAACCAGATTGTTGGCGGATCGTTCCTGGTTGAGCGCACTGGCGAACGCGGCTGCTTGCCCGACAACGATGACTTCTTCAAGTGCCGCTTGCGAGGCCGCACCGATGATGACGTCTCCGAGATCGACGCCTTCCTCAGGCACCTGGATCGAAATGCTCGTGTCTTCGGTACCGACGTACGAAACGACCAGCGTGTACGTGCCTGCGGGAACGTTTCCCAGGCGGAAGCGGCCACGTTCATCCGACGTCGTAGAACCGGGTAAACCCTCGAGTCTTACGATCGCGCCGGGGAATGCGACGGATCTTCCGGGATCCGTGATTTCACCGGTGACACTTTGAGCGAGTGCTGAATCTGAAAGTGCGAGCAGCGAGGCTCCAAGAGCCAATATGGACAGGAATTGCTGGAACTTCTGCTTATGATTTACCAGCGTTATACGCCAGAACATGCGGACGTTATGAAAACTGGACACCATATTTATCCCCCTGAGCACGTGTGGGACGAAACGACTGAAAACAAGTATATAGAAAATTTTCTCCTACGATCAAAGGTTTTGAAAAAAATATTTTAAAAGCACGCTGGACAAGTCGCGACAGCGGACCGAATCTGGCTTAGCAGGCGGTCGTGGCGGATAATTGGGCGAACGGTTGGCGGAAGGCTTCGAGCGATGCGGCAAGCGGCGGTTGCTGGACAAGGCGGGGGCTTCCGATGATCGGTGTCGCGGTCATCGGCGCGGGGCGAATCGGACGGATACACGCACAGAACGTCGCCGACAACGATGACGCACGGATAGTGGCAGTCTGTGACGTCGCCGAGAACGCAGCCGTTGAACTTGCCGATCGTTGCGGGGGCAGAGTCGCACCCCTCGAACAGACCCTTCAGGACGACCACGTTGACGCGGTAATCATCGCGAGCTCCACCGATACGCACGCCGAAATAATCCGGCAGGCAGCCGCAGCCGGGAAAGCCATATTCTGTGAAAAGCCCCTCGATCTCGATCTGCGACGCGCCAGACGAAGCGTTGACATAGCCGCAAGGGCAAATGTGCTCCTGTGCCTGGGATTCAATCGGCGTCACGATCCGGATTTTCGGAAACTCGGAATCGAGGTCAGGTCCGGCGCGATCGGATCGATTGAAGTTGTCACCATTATCAGTCGGGATCCTTCGCCGCCCCCGCCGGAATACATCGAGAGATCCGGCGGTCTGTTTCGTGACATGATGATCCACGACCTCGACATGGGCCGTTGGTTGCTGGGTGAAGAACCCCAACAGGTATTTGCGACCGGAAGTACCCTGTCAGACCCGCAGATCGGGAAACTGGGGGATATCGACACGGCAGTCGCCGTACTGCGCACCCCGTCAGGCCGTCTTTGCCACGTTACGAATTCCCGCCGATGCAGTTACGGCTACGACCAGCGCATCGAGGTGTTCGGGTCGCAGGGAATGGTTCGAGTCGATAACCGGAAAAACACCCAGGTCGAAAGGGCAACGAGCAGCGGGTTTGCCACTGAACCGGCATTGCCCTTCTTCCTGGAGCGCTACGCGAAGTCGTATCGTTTGCAGCTTGACAGGTTTATCCGGGCGGTAGGAGGCGAATCGACCGACCTGGCACTCGGTTCCGACGGCCTGCGCGCACTGGAGCTTGCGGAGGCTGCGCACCAGTCATTCAGGCTCGGTCGACCCGTTGACGTCAGCCAGTCGCGACGGTGAGTAACTTGAACTTCGGCCTGATCGGCACCGGCTTCATGGGCAAGGCGCATGCCATCGCTCTACGCGCCGTGGGGACGGTGTTTCCCGAAGTTGCGCATCCGGAACTGGTCTGCCTCGTTGACAAGAACGCGACCGTAGCTCAGCCGTTTGCGGATGCCTGGGGGTTTGAAAGTGCAAGCGACGACTGGATCGGCATGTGCCGCAGCGACGCCATTGACGTCGTGGACATTTGTACACCCAACCACTTGCACATGGAAATGGCGCTCACCGCGATCGAGGCCGGAAAGCATGTCTATTGCGAAAAGCCGTTGGCTCTCACCGCTGCACAGGCGAGGCGAATTCGCAGTGCCGCGGAGTCCGCCAGCATCAGGACAGCAGCCGGGTTCAACTACATCTGCAATCCCCTGATCGCCGCAGCGCGTGACATGATAGCGTCCGGCGAGATCGGAGAGGTCCATGAGTTTCGGGGCAGTTATCGTGAAGATTACCTTGCGGACCCGTCCACGCCCCACGGGTGGCGCTGCGCCAGAAACCGGGCTGGCGCCGGTGCGCTTGCCGATCTCGGCAGCCACTTGATATGCATGGCGGAGTTTCTGCTCGGGCCGATCGATTCGGTGCTCGGTTCTCTCACCACCGTGTACGACCTGCGGCCGGACCCGGTGTCGGGCGGGATGAGAACGGTTGAGAACGATGATATTGCGCAGGCGCTCGTCGTGTTCGAACGAGGATGCCCCGGCACGATGGACATCAGCCGCGTGGCTACCGGCAAGAAGTGCGGACTCGGTTTCGAGGTATGCGGGGTGAAGGGCAGCATCGCCTTTGACCAGGAACGCATGAATGAGTTGCGGCTATACCGGGCGGACAGCCGGCCCGGTCGCCGCGGCTACCGGCGCATTCTCGCCGGACCGGCGCACCCGGACTATTCGGCGTTTTGCCCGGCCCCCGGGCACAGTCTCGGTTTCAATGACCTGAAAATCATTGAAATTCGCAACCTGTTGCGATCCATCGAATCGGGTGACGAAGTCCACGCCGACTTCAACACCGCATGCCGGGTTCAGGAAATCTGCGATGCCATCGAGACTTCCCACAATGGCCAGCAGTGGATTGACGTACGCCGCGACGCCCTCGAACGGCTACAGCTCACCGAGTGATTGACTTGCACCACCAGGGACCCGTTTCCTGCCGTCAGTGATATCGCGTCTGGATTACCGGACTGAGATGTCGATGGCCAATTCGGTGCAGTGCTCACGCATATGCGCGGCAGCCAACGCCGCGAATCGTTTCGAGGGTGCCGTGAGCGGATCCTGTTCGGCCTCCGCGACGAGCCAACCGTCATACCCGGCCGACTTGAGGCGTTGAAGCGCCGCACCGAAATCGATGCAACCCTCCGCATCGCCGGGCACCGTGAACACACCATTCAGTACGGCGTCGAGAAAGCTGAGATCCCGGTTCCTGGCGTCTTGCAGTACGTTCGCACGAACATTCTTGCAATGAACGTGCCTGATCCGATGCCCGTGCGCGTCCAGTAGTTCAATCGTGTCCCCGCCGGCGTAGGCGAGGTGACCTGTATCCAGCAACAGGCCGACGCTCTCGCCCGTGTTGTCCATCAGCCTGTCGATTTCTTTCCGGCTCTGGACGATGGTGCCCATGTGATGGTGATAGGCGATCCGGATGCCCTGATCGAGACAGGAATCGCCCAGTTCCGTCAGCTTCCTGCCGTACTCCGCCCATTCGCCGTCATGCAGTGTGGGCCTCAGTGACAGCGGCATGTTCCGCGAACCGTGAATGGCGTCGGTCGTATCGCAAAAGACGATCACTTTCGACCCCAGCGACTTCAGGAGACACAGGTGGTCTGCAAGCGCATCGATTTCTTCTGCGACCGATCTGCGCAGAAGCAGACTGCTGTACCAGCCGGATATCAACTGGAGTTCGAACGCCTCGATAACACGGCCCAGGATGTCAGCCTGCCGCGGAAACTTGTTGCCCAACTCTATACCGGCAAAGCCCGCCTCCCGGCTGTCGCCCAGACAGACTTCCAGCGGGGTATCCGCTCCCAGGGTCGGGAGATCGTCGTTGGTCCAGAGCAATGGATTGACACCAATTCGTACCGCCATGGTCCGGAACCGGAATCAGTACGGTTGCCTGGATTTTGCGGAGATATATTCCGCGCGGGCCGCGGTCACTTCCGCACGGCCGGACACCTCGGGAACGGCAACGTCCCACCAGTAGCCGCCGCCGGAGGATTGGTCCGGGTCGGTGCGCATACTGATCAGGTACGATCGATCGGCCGCCTTGGCGCGCCCCACGGCCAATTCGAGTTCGGCCAGATTCTCAACGTGCTCGGAGGCCGCGCCCATGGCCGAAGCGTGCCTGGCAAAGTCGAGCAGCGGCGCGCCGTCATCGGCAGCGACACAGTCGCCGAACAGGTTGTTGAATGGCGCGCCGCCCGTCGACACTTGCAGACGATTGATGCAGCCGTAGCCTCCGTTGTCCAGTACCACGACAATGATCTTGTGGCCCAGCATCACGCTGCTCGCCAGTTCCGAGTTGAGCATCATGTAGGAGCCGTCGCCGACGAGCACGATGACGTCGCGGTCGGGACAAGCCATCTTGACGCCCATGCCGCCGGCGATTTCGTATCCCATGCAGGAATAGCCGTATTCAAGGTGGTATCCGCCGACCCGGTCGGTGCGCCAGAGCTTGTGGAGCTCGCCGGGCAGACCCCCGGCTGCACATACGACAATGTCGCCGGGGTCCGAAGCGCGTTTCACGGCACCGAGAACCTGGGCGTCCGAAGGCAGTCCCGACGCTGTTGAAATCTTATCCGCGGAGGTTGTTTGCACGTAATAGTCGTTCCACGCGGCAATGGCTTTTCGCCCGGCCTGCTGCCATTTCGAGCCGGCCTGCCAGCCTGCAAGCCGCGCCTGCAATGCCTGCAAGCCGCGCTCGGCGTCCGTGACAAGGGGCTGAGCGCCATGCTTGTCGGCATCGGGCCGCGCCACATTGAGCTGGATCAGGCGCGACCTGTGGGACTGGACCAGGGTCCGTGACGCCGTCGTGAAGTCCTGCAGCCGCGTTCCGACTGCGAGGATCACGTCAGCCCCTTGCGCCAGCTGGTTCGCGGCATCGGAACCGGTCACCCCGATCGCTCCCACGTAGTTTGGATGATCCCAGTTCAGTGCGCCCTTGCCCGCCTGGGTTTCGGCGACCGGAACTCCGTGCGCCTCGGCAAATATGCGCAACGCTGCCGTGGCGCCGGAATAATGTACGCCGCCGCCGGCGATCAGCAATGGCCGTTCGGCACGCTGCAAGACCTTGACTGCATCGTCCAGTTCACATCGGTCGGCTCCCTTGCGTGACAAGCGGTGAACTTGTTCAGCGAACAGGAATTCGGGGTAGTCATACGCTTCGGTCTGGACATCCTGGCACAACGACAAGGTTGCAGGTCCGCAGTCGGCCGGGTCCGTAAGCGTGGCTATCGCCGCCGGCAGACTCGTAATGATCTGTTCCGGCCGCGTGATGCGATCGAAGTAACGACTGACCGGGCGAAAACAGTCGTTTACCGAGATCGTCGGGTTGCCCGGGTATTCGAGCTGCTGCAATACCGGATCCGGCGTTCGGTTCGCAAAGACGTCGCCCGGCAGCAATAACACCGGCAGGCGATTGACGTGCGCCAGCGCGGCGGCCGTCACCATGTTGGTTGCGCCGGGTCCGATGGACGTTGTGCAGGCCATCATTCGCCTGCGCTGGCTCGCCTTTGCGAAAGCGATCGCCGCGTGGGCCATGCCCTGTTCGTTGTGGGCACGGAACGTCGGCAATTCGGCCTGCCAGTCAAACAGCGCTTCACCGAGTCCGGCAACGTTACCGTGGCCGAAAATGGCGAACATACCGTGAAACAGCGGCTGGATTTCTCCGTCAATTTCGACCCGCTGGGCGACGAGGTATCTCACAAGCGCCTGAGCCATGGTCAGTCGAGTTTTTTTCATTTCACTGGTCCCAGTGCTGCCTCAACCCAATAATGCCGCAGCACTAACCGGCCTTTCGGTCGCGCCAATAGTCGATGAGTTCCACGTAGTTCCGCGCCACCGATTCGATCAGCGCCTCGTCGTCTATTTCCCCGGCCAGCCACTGCCTGCCGGGTCTGGCAAATATCGTTCGGCCAATCGTGAAGCCCTTGCAGATGTCGAATCCGGCGCAAGCGTTGAAGCCAGCCCGCAACGCGTTCGCGGGCGCATCCATGCCCAGGATCACGACCCCGCGGCAATGCGGCGCGCGCCGTGAAATCAGGTCGCTTACATTTCGCCAGGCAGCGCGGCTCATCATGGGCAACTTCCACCAGTCCGGCCGAATTTCCAGATTGTAGAGGCGCGCGAGCACGGATGCGCAGGTGTCGTCGTCAACGACCGCACCTGCGGGCGGCAGAATCTCCAGCAGCAACTCGTGGCCTGACGAGCAGCAGGCCTGGTAGAGCTCCTTGACCTGCCGTTCCTGTCGCAGCCGCAACATGCTGTCGTCGTCCAGGCCATAAACCATCAGGCACTTGACGATATGTTCGAGGGGCCAGGAGCGCAACCGGTCACCGATCGAGCGGCCGCCTTCGAGCTCCAGTGGCCGCGACCCCGACAGTTCCGCGGGGCGGGCAATCCACCAGCCGCGCCCGGTTACGTCGTTCAGGGCATCCTGGCCGAACGTGTCGTCGATGATGGCGCCGACCGTTCCATTGGCTCCGACGGCGTCTACGCTCCTTTCAATGGCCCGGACCATGAGGCGCTTCAGGGTGGCGATGCGTTGCAGCTCGGCTCCTGCCCGCTGCGCCATTTCCACCAACTGTCGGCGATGATCAAATGCGAGCGCGTGGATTTCGGGCCATGAGGCGGGCTGGCGCGTGGTGACGCGGTGCAGGTAGTTGAGTTCATTGTCGAGATCGGGCCTGGGAATCTGTGGCGCGTGACGCATGTAATGGTCCAGTTCCTCGTCCGTGGGAATGGCGGGCGAGCAACCGTGTCTCGAAACAACCAGTGCGCCGCAGGCGTTGGCGTATGCTGCGCTCGTTTCATGGTTCTCGTTTCGGAGCCAGCCGCGCAAGAACCCCGACATGAACGCGTCGCCCGCCCCCAGGACGTTGAGTACTTCAATTTCGGGGCCGGAAAAAATCGTCACTTCGTCGAGGCTCGCCGGGACCTCGCCGTCAAGGACGACGCATCCCCGCTCCCCGAGTTTCAACACAAGTGTTGCGTCCGAGAGCGAGCGGATATGGCGCAGCGCGGCGATGGTGTCGGTGTTGCCACCGGCGATGTGCATTTCATCTTCGGTGCCTACGATGAGGTCGCACTCGGGCCAGATCGTTTGCAAGTGAGCAGACACCGATTGCGAATCGATGAATCGCGTTTCGCCGTCGCCAAGGCCTGTCAGGCCCCACAGAACCGGACGGTAGTCGATATCAACGATCACCCTGACTCCGGCGGCCCTGGCGTGCTCGATGGCTTTCAGGGAGGTGGAATAGGTCCCGGGCGTGGAGAAGTGTGTCCCGGTGATGAGCAGAGACTTGCTGGAGGCAATGAAGTCGGCAGAGAAGTCGGACGCTTCTATCGCCATGTCCGCACAGTCGTTACGGAAAAAAATCAGCGGAAAGGTGTCCTTGTCCTTGATGCCCAGAACCACCAGTCCTGTGAACCTGTCGGGGTCCGTCACGACATGGCTGACATCGACACCGCCGCGTGCGAGTTCCTCGCGAACGAAGCGGCCCATATGTTCATCGCCGACCCGTGTCAGCATGGCCGATTTCAATCCCAGGCGAGCGCAGCCGAACGCGATATTGGCAGAGGATCCCCCGAGATACCGGGCAAAGCTACCCGTGTCTTCCAGTCGGCTGCCGATTTGGTTACCGTAGAAGTCGACCGCGGCCCGACCCAGACAAATGACGTCAAGCGGCCCATTGGCGATGTCTGTCGTTCCGGACGTCATATTCGGCCTGCCCTCTGATTTCACCTGTGTCGAGGCTGTTGGAGTTGCAATTGGGGCACGTTGCCGGGAATTGGATCGTTCCGCTGCAGCGTGCGACAGTTTAGAATAAACGTTCTATACTGAAAAATCATTGATCAAAATCTTTCATTTCTAAAAGGGTCGGACGAGATGTCGAAATTGCTGTCGCAGTCTACAGCGCCGGATGACAGAGGCCGGATTCAATGTATCGATCCCGTATCGGCCGGCTGGGAATACGTTGGATTCGAAGTGTTCAAGCTGAAGGCGGGCGCGAACCTGGATGATGGAACGGGAGGCACGGAAGTCTGCCTGGTACTCCTCTCGGGCAAGGCGGAAATTGCCACGGCAAACGAAGCCTGGCGCAATCTGGGCGAGCGATCATCGGTATTCGACCAGCAAGCACCCCATGCAGTGTACCTGCCGCCCGACGAGCGATTCGGCGTCGTTGCCCACACCGACGTCGAACTTGCGGTTTGCAGGGCGCCGGCGAAAGGCGAATATCCCGCCCGCCTGATCAGGCCCGAGGACTGCCAATTCGAAACCCGGGGCCGCGACACCAACCGCCGGCACGTTTGCAACATCTTGTTCGGAAATGTGAACGCCGAGCGCCTGTTGGTCTGTGAGGTATTGACGCCGGGTGGCAACTGGTCGAGTTATCCGCCGCACAAACACGATGACGATCGAGGTTCGGAGGAAACACAACTCGAAGAGATCTATTACCACCGCATCGATCCACCTCAGGGATTCGCCTTCCAGCGCGTCTATAACGACGACCGCAGCCTGGATGAAACCATGACCGTGACGGACGACGACGTGGTCATGGTGCCCGAAGGCTACCACCCGGTGGGTGCGCCCCACGGTTACGACCTCTATTACCTGAACGTCATGGCCGGCCCGCGGCGAAAGTGGCTGTTCCACAATGACCCTGACCATGAATGGATCATAGGGTCATAAAAGGCTAGCTACCTATTTCACCGTCGTCATTCTTCGTAATTGCGACCACGGACGACCTTGGCGGAATTCGAGGATCAAAATCCGGCCAGCGAGTTGCAGGGTGTTCAAAAGTCGAGCCATCCGATCTTCCGGGATGCTGAACGGCGACGAATAATGTTCGTCCATCCGGCGTAAACGCTGGCCCACAAAGCTCCCCGCCGTTTGGGCAGCCAAAGAAATGCCTGAAGCGTGCACGGTCGGGTCCAACCGTCTCGGTCGCCCACAATCCGTCGTGCACACCGAAGTCGTTGAATCCGTCTGTGGCGACCCAAAGCCGCCCTTGTGGATCAAACGCCAGATTATCCGGATTACACAGCCACCCGGAGTCACTGATGTGCTCATGGTAAACACCCCGCACTTCCGGATCGGACGTTGGATCCCCCGCGAGTGCAAAAACCTGCCATTCAAAGTCCCGTGCTGCATGGTCCCGGTCGCCATCGCTACCGGGTGGTATCAGCTCCAATATGTGTCCCCAGAGGTTTCCAATCCGGGGATTGGCGGCGTCCGTGGCTTCCCGATCATCATTCTTGGTGAGGGCGATGTAGGTTCGGCAGGTTACCGGGCTGATCTCGATATCCTCGGGCCGATCCATACGCGTTGCACCAAGCAACCGTGCAGCGAGGCGCAAGTCGATGAGCACATCCGCTTGTGAGCGGAACCCGTTTTCAGGAACAAGTGGTTCTTCGCCGTATACAAGTGGCAGCCAGGTGCCTGTGCCATCGTCATTAAACCGAGCTACGTACAATGTGCCAGCGTCGAGAATGTTTTGATTTTTCTCGATATTTGAGGCGTCGTATCGCGATTCCGATACAAATTTGTACACGCATTCATGTTTCTTGTCATCGCCTGAATAAACAACAACGAAATTGTCGTGTTCGGCGGCGACCGCTGCATTCTCATGCTGACAACGACCCAATGCTGTTCTCTTCCTGGGCGTTGACCGGGGATCGTACGGATCGATTTCCACTATCCAACCAAATCGGTTGGGCTCTGTCGGACTCACCTCGATATTGAATCGGTCATCAAACAGGTGCCAGTACTGTTCCAGTGATGACCCTATTTCAAATCTCCGGTGATTCTCAGCTTCCCCAGCCGCCGAGCCGCTCAGTGCGTCGGGGTTGCCGGCGAAAATCTCCCGGAAATTCTCCTCCGCTATCAGGATTGTTCCCCACGGAGTGACTCCGCCCGAGCAATTGGCAAATGTACCAAGCACGCGTGCGCCAGTAGGGTCTGCCGGTGTTTTCAGGCGTACGTCGCCGGCGGCGGGTCCTGTCAGGACCATTGGCGTCGTGGCCGTGATCCTGCGAGTATAGGCACTTCCCTTTTCCACCCGCCATCGCCCGTTTACGCGGCGCACCTCGATGATACTGTGGCCAACAGCGGCCATCGCGGCTTCCACTTCCGCTTTTGAGCTGCCCCGTGAAGCTGATTCCCGCGATTCCGAAGGAAACATCATATTGATGTTGATGTGCTCGTGGTTCACGCACAGCAGACCATGATCGCTTGGATTGCTCACATCGGCGGAGACCGTATCCGACCCAAGAGGGAAATAGGCGATGTAGTCGTTATTGGCCCCAAATTGTTGTTGCTGCGCGCGTCCGTTTTGCGCGTACGGATCGAACAACGATCCACTGGGAAAAATTGGTTCGCCCCAGGAAACAAGAATGTCCGCAGCGTATCCATCGGCAACGTGATGAGTGTCATCCAGACCATGCGAAATTGCGACAAAGCCCAGACTGGAACGATCTTCCGATCGACTTCCACCAGAACCGCAACCCGCTGCGAACGTCACAGCCAAACTTCCGGCACCGGCCAATACTTTCCGCCTGCTTGTGCGGCTTGCAAGAATATCCGCAAACGTGTCACTGGTTTTCTTCATTTACCTTGCTCCTGTTCCCGTATGCGCGGATCAAACTGCACAGCTTGTATCCGGCCATATCAGATTGAAGAGGTACTAGTTTTGCTTGCTAGCCCGGAAGGCGAGCGACATCGCAATTGTCTGGGCGACGCTCATCGACCCGGTAAGTGAGCGAAATGACAGCACCTCTGCATCGAGCACCTTCAGGAAGACCTGTGCGGCCGGCACGATCGGACTGATCTGGCTGTCGGTGATGACGATTACCGCTACTCCGCGTTGGGACGCCAGGGAAACAACATCCGCGGTTTCGTGAGCGTACTCCGAATACGAAATGGCAATCAGAACGTCCTTGTCGGTCATGCACTGCGCCTGCTCGTGCAGCATGCCGCCGACCCCGTCCAGCAAGTGTGTTCTGGACTCCGTGTGACTGAGCGAATAGGCAATGTATGCCGCGACCGGAAAAGAACGCCGGTGTCCAACAACATACGTGGTCTCTGCTGCTTCAATCAGATCCACGGCTGCGGTGAGTTTTTCGTGAATATTGCCTTCGCTCAATTCTGTCAGCGAGATGATGTTGGATGCGCACAGCCGCTTCAGCAGTGAGTGCTCCAGGCCCGATTCGTCCGTGATTTCACCGTCTTGCGCCGCACGCACGCGTTCCATGTAGCTTGCCGATCGTTCGGCGATTCGCGTCTGAAAGGCCCGCTGCATCTGAGAATAGCCGGTGTAGCCAAACGACTTGGCGAAACGTATCAGCGCCGATGGCTGGACTTCCGCGCGCTTGGAGATCACCGCAATGGTTTCGATGGCCATGTCCGTCGGATGGTCCAGGGCATAGCCGGCGATCTGGCGCAGCCGATTGCTCAGCGATTCGTAACGCGCGGTGATCGCGGTGCGTAGCGTCTCGTAGTCCGTAGGGGCTGATTCGTCCATGTAAATTCCGCATCTTTCATTTTTGAAACGCATATTCTATCATCAGATTCCCGCTCTTTGGCGGAACCCGATGTGAGATTCCTGTTCGGAACCTGGTTCATTTGCCTCTCCTGCGCTGACGTGTGCGCGCAATCTCCGTACCTGTTTCGTTACGCGCATTCGCAGCCCGAACCACATCCGCGCAGCGTGTCAATGCAATTCTTCGAGCGGGAACTCGAGCAAAGGAGCGGTGCGCGCATCGAGGTGGACGTCTATTTCTCAGGCGTACTGGGTACGGAGCGCGAGTTGATGGACATGGTGACCACGGGTGCATTGCAGGGCACACGGGGAGCGTTTTTCGCGGATGCGAACCCACGCTACACGATATTCATGATGCCGTTCCTGGTACAGGACTGGGAGCAGGCGCGGCGACTCATGTACAGCAATTTCACCAGCGAGATAAACGCCGGCGCTGCAGCCAACGGATTTCACATCCCGGCCTCCGGCATTTCCCAGGGATTCAGGGCGCATACCAACAACGTCAGACCGATCGCGTCGCCGGATGACCTCAGGGGTCTGAAGATGCGGGTACCGCCACAGGAAGTCTATCTGCTGACGGCACAGGCCTTCGGTTCGAATCCCCAGGATATTCCGTACAGCGAGGCCTATCAGGCGATCAGGACGGGAGTGGTCGACGGTCAGGACAATGCGCCGTCCAATATCTGGGACTACAAGGTGCACGAGGTACAGAAATACCTGACTATTACCAACTATGCCACCGGACCGGATCCGATGATCGTCAACCTGGCCTGGTACGAAAGGCTGCCGCCCGATTTGCAGGAAGTATTCGACCAGGTATCAGTAGAAACGATCAGGTTCAGCGACGACATGAACCAGCAGAGCGAGCAGGACTACATTGCCAGGCTCTCTCAGGTGCTGGAGACGACGATCGTCGATGCGCAGGGTCTTGAAGAGTTTGCCGAATTGGCCAGTCCCGTCTATGAGCATTTCATCGACGAGGGCGTGTTTTCCCGGGATGACGTCGACCGAGCGAGACGAATCGCCAGAGGCGACGATCAGGACCCGGTTCCGGATTGACTCAACGGGACAAGCGGAATTGGCAGACCTGTTTGCGAGGCTTGACCGGGTCATCATCAAGGTGGCCGAAGTCGCTATCGTCGCCGCGCTGATCATCATTTTTGCCTTGGTCCTCCTGCTCGTCGTATTGCGCTATGCCTTTGGCTCGACAATCGTCGGCGGCAATGAATTCATCGTCGTGCTCTTTATCTATACGACGTCAATCGGCGCGGCCGTCGCGGTATCGAGAAAGGAGCACATTGCGATCAGTTTCCTGGTCGACCGATTGGCGGACGGGCCGCGAAGGATTTTCGAGATACTCGGTTTCGCGCTGATCGCGCTGATCAATGCGGTCATGGTCTGGTACAGCCTGACGATCTGGATTCCCCTGACAGGTCGTTTCATCCTGCCGGCCCTGCAACTCCCGCAAGGGTATGCGCAGGCCGCCGTTCCCATCGGTTGCGGGCTCGTTGCGCTGAGCTGCCTTGCACATATCGGTCTGCTGATCGCCGGCAAAGAGAAAGCCGGCGCTCCTGGAACGGCCGAAGAATGATTGCAACGATTTCGCCCGAGGGCCCGATTTGCTTGTCCTGATACTCAGTTTGTTCGTGCTGCTGGCGATGGGAATTCCCATCGCCTATGCACTGGGGCTGTCCTCTCTTGCCTATTTCGTCGTCGAACAGCCGGACCTGATGCAAATCCTGCCGCAGCGGCTATTTTCGGGAATGAACAACTATGCGCTGATTTCGCTGCCGCTGTTCATCCTGATGGGGCTGGTCATGAACGAAAGCGGGATTACCGGGCGGCTGATCCGCTTCAGCAGCCTGTTCGTCGGCAAGCTGCGCGGCGGGACAGGTCTCGTCAATGTTTTCGCAAGCATGATCTTCGGCGGCATTTCCGGGTCCTCTGCCTCCGACACGGCGTCCATCGGCTCGGTCCTGATCCCTCAAATGAAATCGAAGGGCTATCCGGGACGCTTTGCGGCAGGTATTACCGTGGCATCGTCGACGATGGGCATGATCATCCCGCCGAGCGTGCCGATCGTGCTCTATGCGATCGTCGCCCAGGAATCGGTCGGCAGGCTGTTTCTCGGCGGGGTCATCCCCGGCCTCCTGATCGGCTTCCTGCAATTGTTCATTTGCCTCTACATTTCCGTCAGGAACCGCTATCCGAAGGAGGATATCGACACCAGCTTCGGCAATGTCGTTCGCGAGATCAGGGGCTCGATCCTGGTCGTACTGATGCCCGTACTCGTCGTAGGCGCCGTGGTATTCGGCATCGCGACGGCCACCGAGTCCGCCGGACTTGGCGTGCTCTATGCTGTGCTGATCGGCTTCCTCGTGATCAGGGCGCTGACCTTGAAGGGCCTCTTGAACTGCTTCAGAAGCGCGATCATCACCAGCGCCAAGATCATGATGATCATTGCGATGTCGACAATGTACATATGGATCCTGGCGCTGGAGCGTGTCCCGCAAGCCATTGCAGCCTGGGTCACAAGCATGAACCTGGGACCGGTATCGGTGATGTTGCTGGTCAACGTCATCATCCTCGCGATCGGCACGTTCATCGACGTCAGTCCGGCGATACTGCTTATGACGCCGGTGCTGCTGCCCGCTGCCGTGGAGGCTGGCGTATCGCCCATCACCTTCGGCGTGATTCTGATTTCCGCGTTGGCAGTGGGTGCGTGCACGCCGCCCGTTGGCAACTGCCTGAATGTATGCGCCTCGGTTTCCGGGCAGCGCATCGGCACGATCTTCCGCGGCGCGCTGCCATTTTTGCTGGCCAATTTCGCTGTGCTGCTGCTCATCACCCTGTTCCCACGGTTGGTGCTGTGGATTCCCTCGGTGCTTATGCCCTGAGAGGAAACCGCCGTTGCCCTGACAGCCAAACAAGCGCCGCTGGCGCATGAGACAAGAAGGATAAACATCAAAATGCAGGAACCCGTGCGATTCAGGAGCGCGCATCTTTGGCAACCATCACTGGAGCAGATTTCCATTGCGTTACAGAAGGGGCTGTCGAAGAACTACGAAAACGTTTTCGTCTCGGTCGAAGCGTGCCCGGACCTTCGCGACTGGGGCTGCGCAATGGAAGGCATGTCCGGAAGCGCGCGCATTCTCGATGTCGGTGGCGAAGCCTACGCGCACAACAGACGGTTTCGCGACAATCAGTTCAGTATTGCCGCGATGGCTGAGTCCTGTGGCCTGCCGGATGGGGGCGTTTTCGGTGCGGGCATGGCAAGTCCCGCGGCATTGAACGGGCACTGCGGCGAAATGATCGCAAGCATCGGACTACCGGGAAACATCCTCTCAAAGGTTGCCAGGGTCGGTCAGGACAAGGAATGCATTGTCGAGGACTATGGTGCGTTGATTCACTCCGGGCTCTCCAACCTGTATCTGTGTGAAGGCAGTCCCGGGCCTGCCATCAGACTCGATGTCTCCAGGAGAATCGGCGACGAAGCCTCGCTGACGCAGGCGATGCGCAAGAGCCTGATCGACAACCTGGATGCAGGTGGCACGCAGCAGGTGGCTCTCGGCGGCGTGTTCAGGATTCCTGCAGGCAGGATCCGCGCGCACGTCATGCCGGACTACGACTGCATTGGATTCGAATACTTCGACGAAGAGAGGAACGAAGCATTCAGGGACTTCCTGCAGTTCTACGAAATGGGCCCGAAACTACTTTGTTTCTCGGTGTTGTGGACCGGCGACCCCACAGGTACCAGCCTGCACCTGCGCGCCTCCGGGGAGCACACCCACTTCTATGCCATGGACGGGAAACAGGAGGCGGGCCACTACCACGGCGACGTGACCCCGGAAGAGGTGGCCTGCACGGGCTACTTCCACCCCGCGGAAAGGGTTTTTCGCATCAACGATCCGGAGATTTGACAGATGAATGAAATTGCAAGGCCCAGGGTAGTGGTCGTCGGTGCGGGGGCGATGGGCTCGCTGTTCGGCGGCCTGCTGACCGAAGGCGGGCTCGACGTGACACTCGTGGACATCTGGCGGGAACATGTGGACGCGATCAACGCGAATGGCCTAAAAATGGTGGGCCACGGCGGCGACCGGACGATTCCTGCCAGGGCGACATCGGATCCGTCAACCATCGACGGGGCCGACGTCGCGTTCTTCCAGTGCAAGGCGATCTGCAACGCCGATGCTGCGGCGAGCGTGAAGCACCTGTTCGACAATGATCGAACGGTCGCGATCAGCTTTCAGAACGGTCTCGGCAACGAGGAAGAGATCGCAGGTATTCTCGGGGAAGGCAAGGTATTGGGCGGCTTGACTGCCCAGGGTGCGAATATCGAGGCGCCCGGTGTTGTCCGCAACCACGCCGAACTGCCGAGCTTCATCGGCGAAATGACGGGCGGGGTGTCCGGTCGGGCAGTGGAGCTGGCGTCCGCGTTTTCCGCACACGGTCTGCCGACGGAGGCCAGCGAAAACATCCGCCGCGCCATCTGGAAAAAGCTGATGGCGAATATTGGTGTTTCGGGCATGTCCGCCGCGCCCAATCTGACGCTTGGGGGCATCGTCCAGGTACCGGAGCTGGAAGCAATCGCGTATCGGGCGATCGACGAGGCGCTTGCTGTTGCCAGGGCAGAGAACATCGATCTCGATCCGCACGCTGCTCGGGAGGTGTTCCACCAGATCACCTCGGGCACCCCGGGAAACAAGTCGAGCCTTTGCGTGGATGTCGTCAATGAGCGCCCGTCCGAAGTCGACTACATCTACGGAGCCGTCATCGCGCTCGGCGCAAGGCACGGCATCGACACGCCCGTTCTGCAGACGATCTCCGCCGTAATCAAGGGGCTGCAGAGTCACTACCGGGCATGATCGAAGAACCGCCCGAATCCTGACTCCGCGAGTCGACCGGCCGGCCGCGTACCGGAGAGAGCGGGTCAGGTTCCGGGTTCGGCCCTCGGATCGTAGCCGTGGTGGACTGACAGGCCCATGGCTTCGGCAATTCGCTCCCACGGAACCAGTTTGTAGTTCTGCCGCGCTTTCGGCGTAATGTTTCGCCCGTCCTGCACGACGAGAACGCCATTGGGAAACGTGGCGCCCAGGTTGGCGCTCGTGACATCCAGCCCATCGGTTTCCGATGCGCCGTCGATACCCGAAGCCTCGTCCGCCACCACGAAAAAATGGCCGAGGAACGCGTTGTCGCCTTGCCTTTCGTACACAGCGTAGTTGTCCGCGCCCTGATTGGATGCAATCAGGTACCCTTCGCCGTTGCCGCTGAAGTACAGCGCAAGACCCTCGACATCGGCCGTCAGGTTTCCGTCTTCGATGCCATCGACAAGTGTACGTTCCGTACCGCTGTCGGGCTCAGCCGAGTACTTCCATATGCCCCGATTTTCCTCTCCGATATACAGGTCACCCGTTTCGTCGTCAGCGACGCATCCCTCGGTTTGCGAACCGACGCTGAATTCACGAACCAGTTCCGTGCCGACCTTGCCGGCGCCCGTATCCAACAGCCGCCATTGCCGAACCAGCCCGTCGGTATCGTTGACGATGACATGGTAGTGCCCTGTTCCCGGACTGCGGTACATGCAAAGACCGTAAGGATCGGCCATGCCGGTGGGAATGACGCCGTCGGCGACGTCAACCAGGGTTCGAGTCGATAGATCGACCTTCCAGATCGCGATACTGTCTGTCGAGCGGTTGCTTCCGGTCACGATATCTGCCGGTTCGCCGTCGAGCAGGAATCCATAGCGGATATCGGCATTGTTGATTCGGCCGTCTTCGCGAGACTGCAACAGATTGCCTTCCAGGTCGTAAACGTTGATGCCACGCTGCTTTTGCGTGCCGATCACAACGCTGTGCGCGACGTCAACGGGGTGCACCCAAATAACCGGGTCGTCAGCCGCATCGCCGAAGCTGACCACGGGTGCCGTTTCAATGGTTGGCATCACCGTCGCGGTATCGAGCGCCAACAGCCCCGTCGGATCGTGGTGCGCGCCGGCCTGCAGACCGAGAGACTCCGAGATCCGTTGCCACGGCACGATCTTGTAGTTCGTGGGCTCACCGTCATTGTCATCGTCTGCGAGCACCAGCAGCCCTTGCCCCAGGGACGACGATAGCGGGAGGCTGGTCGCGACCACTCCCTCGGTCTCGTCGGCGCCGTCCACCGAACCGTCGCCGACCACGCTGACGGTGCCGCGATGTTCCAGGTTTTCAAGGTCGTAGAGCTGCAGACGACTTTCATCTGCGTCGGAGACAACCAGGTAGCCGCCCTCTGCCTGCTCGTACAGGGCCACGCCCTTGACGTCGCCGCTGAAACGGCCGTGCGGCTGGGTGAGGTCGATGTATTCCACTTCCGCTTCCGACTCCGGCTCCGCGTTGATTCGGGCAACACCCACCGTTTCCACAGAAAAAATGACTTCGGCTTCCCGGTCATGCGCAACGCAATGAGCAACCCCGAGCCCGACCGGGACGCTACGGATCAGCCGTCCCTCCACGGCGCCACCCCGGGAGTAGAGTTCCCACTGCTGAAACTCGCCGTCGCCGGCAGCGAACGCGTAGAACTTGCCTGATATCGGGCTTTGATAGAGGCATAATCCGTTGATTTCGGCCTGCGTCGCCAACGGTAAGGAGACTTCCCGAAGGCCGGTGGCAGCGTCGTCCAGAACATATGCCATCAATGCAGCAGCTTCAGCGTCATAGCCGACAATCAGATCGACGGATTCGCCCCCGAGCGGAAAGTTGTACCGTACATCGACGAATGTTGTGGGACGATTGCTGCCGATGGCGTGCCGTGCGCCATCCAGGGTATAGATTTCCAGGCCACCGGCTTCTGCGCTCGCCAGGAGCAAACTGGACTCGGTGTCCTCGCCATTGATCAACAGCGCCGCATCGTTGGCAGCGCTCGACTCGGCGGCCATGGTTTCGCCTGCCGCGGCAATCGCTTGCGCGGCGGGCTCGTCGCCGGTCGCAAGTGAGTCCGGCCCTTCATCCCCCTGACACGCGCCGACCGCGATGGCAAGAACAGTCGCTAGAATTATCTTGTTCATACAAAACTGCCTGGTTTTTCAATACTGACCTGCTAACCCTCTCAGGCACGATATGCATTATCTCAGAAATGGAGTATTTTTTTATTGTCTTATCTATAATTGAAATATTCGTTCTACAATGGTTTTGAGGCGTTGCTGGCGCCCAACCCAAACCGGATGCAATTCAATGTTACGAAAATACCCTGCTCTATCGATCGTCTTTCCGCTGTTCCTGGCTTGTGCCAATGAATTCGCGGACGCGCAATCGCCAACCGGCTCACACCCGAACGTGGGCATCCTGATCTCCGGGGACACCGGCTATGGTCCTGAATATCCGGAAGATACCGACTTCGAGGACCGCTTTAGCGAAGAGCAATACCTGGTGTCGGTTCCCAACGATGGCCACTCACCTTTCGTGCCGCTGATCGAATACAGCTTCGATCGCCGGTCTCATCGATACGACCAAAGCGATTGATTGCCGGCCTCTCGTTTCTTGCGTTCACCGGGGCGGTTGCCACCATTGCGTGGTGGGCCACCCGCAAGGATCGCATGGAGTCGTCCGAGGCCTACTTTCTGGCGGGAAGGGGCCTGACCGCATGGGTGATTGCCGGCTCCCTGATGCTGACCAATCTGTCCACCGAGCACCTGATCGGACTGAACGGGGACGCATTCAACCACACGATCGCCGTCATGGCGTGGGAGACAACCGCCGCGTTGGCGATGGTTCTGGGAGCACTCTACTTTATTCCCAAGTATCTCCGTGCAGGCCTGACCACCATCCCTGATTTTCTTGCGACGCGTTTCGACAGTTCAACGCGGGTCATCGCAACGGTTCTTTTCCTTTTCTCCTACGCCATTGCCATACTGCCGGTTGTACTCCTGTTCGGGGCGACCGGACTGGAAGCCCTGTTCGATGTGTCGAACACGCTGGGCGTTTCGCAATCCGAGGCTACCTGGCTCATGGTCATCGGGATTGGCGGGCTGGGTTCGGCCTACGCCATTCTGGGCGGCCTCAAGGCGGTTGCGGTATCCGATACGATCAATGGCGTCGGATTCCTGATTGCCAGCCTGCTCATCCCGATTCTGGCGCTCTCCCTGGTCGGCGATGGCAATGTGCTGCAGGGCCTCAACACCGTGTACACGGAGGAACGCCCAAAGTTCGACATCACCGGAGACGAACCCGGCTCATTCCTGCCGTTCGGCGTGCTGTTCACCGGCATGATTGTCAACCAGATTTTCTTCTGGTGCACCAATCAATCCATCATGCAGCGCGCGCTCGGTGCAAAGAATCTGATAGAAGCGCAGAAGGGCGTCCTGATTGCCGCAGTATTCAAGCTGGTCGCGCCGCTCGCGATCGTACTTCCAGGCGTCATCGCGTATCACCTCTTCAAGGACTCGCTGGGTCCGGATCAGTACCTGCAAGCGTACCCGACGCTCGTGCAAACGGTGTTGCCCGCACCTCTTACCGGATTTTTCGCCGCCGTAATGGTCGGTGCGGTTCTGAGCACCTTCAACAGCGTCCTGAACAGTGCCGCGACCCTGTTCAATCAGGGCGTGTACCTGCCCCTGTTCAAGGCCAACGCCAGCGGACGACAACAGGTAAGAGTGGGACGCATATGCTCGACCGTGCTCGCTGTTGCGGCGATTCTTGTTGCCCCGGCCATCGACACCAGCGGCAGTCTGTATATTTATCTGCAGCAAATCAACGCGACGTTCTTCGGTCCCATGCTCGCGGTGATCCTGGCGGGGCTCCTGACATCGAGAGCCTCCGCGACGGCAGCAAAGACCGGTCTGATTGCGGGCCCCGTGTTGTTCTACATCATCAATTTCGCCTTCAACGATGAAGTGCAATCCATGGCGGCCAGGTTCTTCGGCAGCGACGGCGAGATCCATTTTCTCCATTTCCTCGCGTTGGTCTTTGTGATCACGGCGGCGGTGATGGCCGTCGTCAGCAGGCTTTGGCCTGACCCGGTGAAAGACTGGAAAATGCCGGCTGCACCAGTGGACCTGACGCCGTGGACGTTTGCGCGCACTATGAGCGTGTGCATCGTGGTGGCGACGATTGCCGTGTACGTCTCGCTTGCGCAGTAACCGATTCCCTGGCAGGTCGCGGTGATCGGCGGCGCCCTGGTGTTGCTGGGCTGCCTGCTGCAGGGACGATTATCGTGGGGGCGCTTCCGCTCGCGCGTCAGACCACGAAGTTGACGATCCGGCCGGGAACGTAGATCGAGCGGCGAATCGCTTTGCCGGCAATGTGCCGGGCCACGTTCTCGTCGTCCCGGGCGATGGCCAGCGCCTGCGCTTCGGTGGCTTCCGCGGGCACGGTGACGCGCCCCCGCATCTTGCCGTTGACCTGCACGGACACTTCCATGGTATCGCTGCGCAGGAACTCTTCCCGCGCCTCCGGCCAGGCAGCGTAGGCCAGGGAAGCGTCGTGTCCCAGACGTTGCCAGAGTTCCTCGGCCAGGTGCGGCGCCAGCGGCGCCAGGATAAGGACGAACTGACGAGCCACATCCCGCGGTACCGTCTCCCATTTGATTGCCGCGTTGGTGAACTCCATCAGCGCGGCGATGGCGGTATTGAACCTCAGGCCCTCGATATCCTCGGTGACCTTGGCGATGGTCCGGTGCAGTGCCCGGGACTGCTCGTCACTGGGTTCGCAGTCCCGGACCGTCTCCTTCGGGCCGCTGCCGTTGCGCGAGTCGGCCAGCATCCGCCAGACCCGGTTGAGGAAGCGGTGGGTCCCTTCCACCCCCCGGGTGTTCCAGGGTTTGACCTGTTCCAGCGGGCCCATGAACATCTCGTAGAGCCTGAAGGCGTCGGCGCCGTAGCGTTCCAGAATCTCGTCGGGATTGACGACGTTGCCCCGGCTCTTGCTCATCTTGTGGGCCCGGGAGTCCACCCGGATGTCCGGGTCGGTGCGCAGAACGAAGTGCTCGCCCTTCTTGACCACGTCGCCCTCGTCGACGGTAGCGCGCTGCACGGCGGCCCCGGAGCGCGTGTCCCGGCCGCCGCGGACGAACTTCGCGGACACCGGGCGGCCGGCCTCGTCGTCGAAGCGCGTGTATTCCAGTTCCCCGAGGATCATGCCCTGGTGGACCAGCCGGGCGAACGGCTCCGGTGTCGAGACCACGCCGGCGTCGTGGAGCACCTTGTGCCAGAAACGGGAGTAGAGCAGGTGCAGCACGGCATGCTCCGCCCCGCCCACGTAGAGGTCCACCGGCATCCAGTAGCTCTCCAGATCCCGGTCTACGGGCGCCTCCTCGTTATCGGGATCGATATAGCGCAGGAAGTACCAGCAGGAGCCGGCCCATTGGGGCATGGTGTTGGTCTCGCGCCGCGCCGGCCGGCCGGTGGCGCCGTCGACGGTCTCGAGCCAGTCCCCGGCATTGGCCAGGGGGCCTTCGGCCGTGCCGCTGGGCTCGTATCGGTCCAGTTCCGGCAATTCCACCGGCAGGTCGGCGTCGCCCACGGTCTTGGGCTCGTCGTCTACGAAGATGACCGGGAAGGGTTCCCCCCAGTACCGCTGCCGGGAGAACAGCCAGTCGCGGAGCTTGTAGTTGATCTTGCGCTCGCCGTGGCCCTGCTCTTCCAGCCAGTCGATCATCCTTGCCTTGGAGTCGGCCACGTTGAGGCCGTTGAGAAAGCCGCTGTTGATGGAGGGACCCTCGCCCAGGTACGCCTTACCATCGAAGTCCGGCGGCGGCTGCACGGTGCGCACGATGGGTAGCCCGTAGGCTTCGGCGAACTCCCAGTCCCGCTCGTCCTCGGCGGGCACGGCCATGATGGCGCCGGTGCCGTAGGCGGCGAGCACGTAGTCGGCCACCCAGACGGGAATCTTCTCGCCGGACGCCGGATTGATGGCGTAGCCGCCGGTGAAGACGCCGGACTTCTCCTTCTGCAGCTCGGTGCGCTCCAGCTCGCTCTTGGTGGCGGCGGCCGTGCAGTAGTCCTCCACCTGCTGACGCTGGCCGTCCGTGGTGATGGATTCCACCAGCGGATGCTCCGGCGCCAGCACCATGTAGGTCGCCCCGAACAGCGTGTCCGGACGCGTGGTGAACACCCGGATGCCGCCTTCGCCGCCGGTATCGCCCGCGGCGTCCGAGCCGTTGGTGTGGCCCGCGCCGCCTTCGCCGCCGGCCAGGGGGAACGCAAGCTCCACCCCTTCGCTGCGGCCGATCCAGTTGCGCTGCATCTCCTTGGTGCTGTCCGGCCAGTCCAGGTGGTCCAGCCCCTCCAGCAGCGCCTCGGCGTAGGCCGTGATCCTCAGCACCCACTGGCGCAGGGGCCGGCGAATGCAATCGAAGCCGCCCACCTCGGACTTGCCGTCGATGACTTCCTCGTTGGCCAGCGTCGTCCCCAGCTCAGGGCACCACCAGACCGGCTTTTCCTCCTGGTACGCCAGGCCGCGCTCGAACAGTTGCTTGAAGATCCACTGGGTCCACCGGTAGTAGCCGGGATCGGTGGTGTTGATCTCCCGGCTCCAGTCGTAGGAGAAGCCCAGCGACCTGAGCTGGCTGCGGAAGCGCGCCACGTTGCGCTCGGTGGTGGTACGCGGGTGGGTGCCGGTGCGCAGCGCATACTGCTCGGCGGGCAGCCCGAAGGCATCCCAGCCGATGGGGTGCAGCACGTTGAAGCCCCGCATGCGCTTGTATCGGGCGATGATGTCCGACGCCGTATAGCCCTCGGGATGGCCAACATGGAGCCCGTCGCCGCTGGGGTAGGGGAACATGTCCAGCACGTAGTACTTCGGCCGGGACCGGTCGACGTCTTCGGGCACGCGAAACGTCTGGTGGCGGTCCCAGTACTCCTGCCACCTGGCTTCGACCTCTTTGAACGGATAGGCGCTCATGGTTGTCTGCGAATGTTGGTCGAAACCTCGGTCATTGCGGGAACTGTCGCGGGAAGCCGCAGGATTGCGACGGATCATCTTTGCAAACTCCGCTAGAATCAAGGCCCATGACTCTACCCGCCGCGCAACCTGCACACCAATCGCCCGCCGAATCCCCGGAATGCGTCGCCGGTTGGATAGCCGTCCTGTGTCAGGCGGTCTTCCGCCCCATGTGGCGGCGCGCCCGGCGCGGGTTGCCGGGCCGCCGGGTTCGGGCGGCGCTGCTGCCGGCTGCGCTGGCCGTCACGGCGGCGGGCTGCGGATTCCAGTTGCAGGGTGCGGGGGTCCTGCCGGACGTGGTGGCCACCACCTACGTGGAGGCGCCGCAGCGCTTCACCGAGTTCCACACCCGCCTGACCGATGCGCTCGCGGCCCAGGGCGTCGAATTGGCCGAGTCCCGGGATGACGCGGGCGCCGTGCTCAGAATCCTCGAGGACACGACGGGTCAGCGCGTGCTCTCCGTATCCGCGCGCAACACCCCGCAGGAGTACGAGGTCTTCTACGCGGTCGCAATCACGCTGGAGGCCGGTGGCGCCGCCCTGATCGACAACGAATTCCTGGTGGCGACCCGCAGCTACAGCTACGACCCCACCCAGGTTCTGGGCATGTCCGCCGAAGAGCAGGTACTGCGGGAGGCCCTGGCCGAGGACCTGGCGCGGCGCGTGCTCCGGCGCATCGCGGGTGTGCAGGCGGTAGCCGCGCGTGAAGTGAGTTCGTCGCCGTAGAGCGGCCAGGCTCTCAGGCAAGAGGGAGGATTGGATATGCGTACAATTGCCGGAACGCTGTTGGCCGGACTGTTCGTACTTCCCCTGACGGCGAGTGCGCACCACTCGCCCGTGACGTTCTACGACCTGTCCCGAACGACGAAGATCGAGGGTGTCGTCACCGGCGTTTCCCTGCGAAATCCCCATATCCGGATCACGCTCATGGTGGACGGCGGCGACGGGACCGCTGCGGAGTGGGAGGTCGAGGGGGACACTTACAACAACCTGAGACGCAGTGGCTTCGATGAAGCGTCACTGGCGGTCGGCGATCGGGTCCGCGCGGTGGGAGCGCCGTCCCGATTCGGCCGCAACGAGATCGTGCTGACGCGGTTGTCATCCAGCGCCGGCGATGAAGTGCTGATCGACGGTCTGGCAACGCTTTCGGGTTTCGGGGGCGCCGATTCGGGCGGCGGGGCGGAGCCGGCGGGCATATTCCGTGTCTGGGTCAACGGCGGCCGGATACACGGTCTGCGCGAGCCGCTGTCGGTGACGCCGCCCGCCGAAGCCGCCAGGGCAGCGTGGGACCCGCCGGCCGACGATCCCAGCCTGCGCTGCGAGCCGCCGGGCATGCCGAACGCCAATCTCAACCCCTATCCCATCGAGTTCGTGGACGAAGGCGACCGAATCGTCCTGCGAATCGAGGAGTGGGATACCGTCCGGACCATCTACCTGGACCCGGATGTGGCCGAGAACCCGCAACCGTCGCGACTGGGTTACTCCGTCGGCCGTTGGGAGGGCAGCACGCTGGTCATCGATACGACCCACATCGACCACTACCTGCTGGATGATGAAGGGACGCCCATGAGCGACCAGGCTCGGATTGTGGAGCGGTATACGTTGAGCGAAGGCGACACGCGGCTCGATTACGAGGTCTCCGTGACCGACCCGGTGTACCTGCTGGAACCCGCCGTCTGGACCGCGGTCTGGGCCTGGGAGCCCGGCGTGCGGATCGAGCCCTTCGAATGTACCGTGGGTAACGGGGAATAATCGGCTTCCTGCCGCCGTCTGCCGCCGCCCGCCACCGTCTGCCGCATCCGCTCCGGTTTCGGCGTCGCGGCGTTCCTATTCCGCCGGGGTTTCGATCCACTGCGCCAGGTAGACGTCGGTTTCTCCGGGCTGGCCCTGGTTGCGGTTAGAGCCAAAGGCGAGCTGTCGGCCGTCCGGCGAAAACATCGGGAAGCCGTCGAATCCGGGCGTGTAGGTGATGCGCTCCAGGTTCGTCCCGTCCACCCCAACCGCGAACAGGTCGAATTCCCGCCCGGCGGGGTCGTGGTGGTTCGAGGAAAAGATGATCCGTTGCCCGTCCGGAAAGAAGAACGGCGCGAAGTTTGCGCCGCCAACGTGTGTGACCTGGCGCGGTTCGGACCCGTCGCCGTTGGCCACGAAGATTTCCAGCTCACCGGGGCGCACCAGTCCTTCGGCCAGCAGCGCCCGGTAGTCCTCGAGTTCCACGCCCGAAGGCCTGGACGCCCGCCACACGATCATCGAGCAGTCCCGGGAGAAGAACGCGCCGCCGTCGTACCCGGGCGTATCGGTCAGGCGTCTCACGTTCGTGCCGTCGGCGTCCATGCGGTAGAGGTCGAGGTCATCGTCGCGGGTGGACGTGAAGACAATGGAACCGTCCACCGGACAGACGGTGGCTTCGGCGTCGTAGGCCTGCGTGTCGGTCAGGGCGACGAGTTCCGTGCCGTCCGGCGCGGCGCTGTAGATCTGATAAGTGTCGTAGATCGGCCAGACATAGCCCTGCGAACGGTCGGGGGGCGCCGGGCACTGGGCGTCGGCGCCATGGGTGGATGAGAAGATGACCCGCTCTCCGTCCGCCGTGAAGTAGCCGCAGGTGGTGCGGCCCCGGCCCGTTGAGACCAACGTCAGCGCGGCTGGATCGGAGACGGACATGCGATAGATCTGGTCGCATTCGTAGGGCGCGCGGTTGGACTGAAAGACCAGTTCCGACCCATCCGGCGACCAGTAGGCCTCGGCGTTCTCCGCGCCGAAGGTCAGTTGCCGCACGTCGCTCAGGCGCGTCTCGCGCTGGTCGTGAAGCGTGCCCTGGGCGTTGGCGGCGAGGGTTGCCAGGCAAGCGGCGCTCAAGATCGCGCAGAGCGCAATGCTCATTGACATCTTCATCGTGGGATCAATCTCCAGTATCGATCAGCATGGATTCTACAGTGGCGGGCGTCCCCGCTGTTGTGACCGGCGCCGATCCCGGTGAAAATACCGCCATGCGAATCCTGAGCTGGAACGTCAACGGTCTGCGTGCCTGTGTCCGCAAGGGCTTTCACGACTTTCTCGACTCGTCGGAAGCGGACATCATCGGCCTGCAGGAGGTCCGTGCGTTCGAACATCAACTGGAGACCCGCACCCGTGCGCCGGAAGGGTGGCATGCTGCCTTTTCCCCGGCGGAACGGCCCGGCTACAGCGGCGTCGCGCTCTATTCCCGGCAGCAGCCGAGCCGTATCGAGACCGCGCTCGGGGAGCCGCGCTTTGACGCCGAAGGCCGGCTGATCATCGCGCACTTCGGACGAATGGCCGTCGCCTCGGTCTACTTCCCCAAGGGCAGCGGCCGCAACCGCGACAACAGCCGCGTTCCCTACAAGCTGGACTTCTACGCTGCAGTGTTCGACCGGATCCAGGTACTGCGCCGCCGCGGGCCGGTCTACGTGATTGGCGACTACAACACGGCCCACGAGGCCATCGACCTGGCCCGGCCGAAGACCAACACGAAGGCCAGCGGATTTCTGCCGGAGGAACGGGCTGAAATTACCCGGTGGCTCGATGCGGGCTGGGTGGACACATTCCGCGCCCGCCATCAGGATGCGCCGGACCACTACACCTGGTGGCGGCAATGGGGCGGCTGCAGGGAGCGGAACGTGGGGTGGCGCATTGACTATGTGCTGGCCTCGCCCAGCGCCGACAAGCGCGTCGCCGACGCTTTCATCTGGCCCGACGTGATGGGGTCCGATCACTGCCCGGTGGGGGTCGATCTGGACTGATTCCGGGATTTTCTGGTGCGGGCCGCGAGGGTGCGTGCGGACAGCCCTCGCCCGCTAAACTTCGCCCGCCATCCCTGGCGGGCTCAGATCGGCGCTCGGCGCTCCTGGCCGTCCATGGCCCCGCGCCGAGCACACGACGCGGGCGAGGGCTGTCCGCACACACCCTCGCTCGGGGAGTGGTACTGCAATCGGGGCGATTGATTTTATGGTCGCGCTACTCGGTGCCTCATCGAATGAACGCGCTTCGCTTCCTCCTGGCACACTCTCCGCAAGGCCTGAATCTGCGCCCTCTGAGGATTGGGCCAATGGGTCAGGTTGAGGGGCGGCGCATTTTCTCTGATCAACCGCCTCTCAAGGATTTGCGTGTCGAAGTTAAGGGGACGGATCGCATACGTGAGGTTGCGCCGCATCCACGCAGTCAAGCGCTCTTCGCCATCACCCGCGAAACGATATTTCTTATAGTTTGTCTTCGAGCGGCCCGGGGATCGGGGCTCAGCCTTCAGGCGTAACGCTGACTTGAGAAGCGCGCCCAAGCTCCGTCTTGGAGAACTGAAACCGCTGTGTGCTTGGCTGAAATGGTTGCGCTCGGAGAGGTTGTCGGATCGACCAATGTAGACGAGCGCGTTTGGCGGCAGCACGATGAAAGGCAGGCATTCGCGTTGCGAGGCGAAAATGGCGTATACGCCCGGCTCCGGGCGGTAGGGTATGTCGTCTGGGCCAAAGCGGTTATCGGTGAGATAACGGAACATGGATTCCGTATTGGTCATCATCATTCCCGGCTCGCCCGCCTCAGCGCCAGCGGTACGGTCGTTTCAGGACGAAGCCGTCCCGCTTGATCACCTCAACCGGCATCTGGCTGTCCTTGAGCACCTTTCGCCCCACCGTAAAGGCGGCGCTCGCCGCTCTGCGCATCTTGTCGGATCTTCTTCCCGGCGGAAATACCGCAATCACTCGCTTGTCCGCGTAGCGTTTCAGAACTGCCTCAACAGGACCCGCGAGGTCGCTGTCGGCAGACAACACGATCGCCGTATCGAACAAGTCGTCCTGAGCATCGCCGAGCAACGCAACTGCGACATTCACATCCGTCATTTTTTCTTCGTACACGGTCCAACGCGATCCGCATCGATAGCATTCGCGCGACTTCGCTAGATAGTGGCCATAGTGGATCGTAAGATCCCGGCGCGTTTCAAGCGCTTCCAGATAAGTTGGCTTGGCGGCGCTTTTTTTCCTGCTGGTTGCCGGTAATCCGCGCCGTGAAATACCGAACGCCTACCAGTTGCTGGCCCGCTCGCAGGAGCTTTTCCGACAGCTCCCTGACATCCAGCCAGTAGAATCGCCTCCACCCCTTCGACTTCAAGCCGTAGTACAAGTTGAAGCCATCCACGTAGACCATGACCCGCCGGTTGGCAGGCAATGCTTGTGTCTCAGGCTCTATCGCGTTCATGCCGTCACTTACGTTGCCACTCGAATCGCTCGTCCGATACCGTCGCCACTGAACGGTAGTTCCCAGTTCGTTCCAGCACTAGCGAACTTACCAGCAAGCGAATGCTGACCCGTGATCAATGCTTGACAGCATTCCATCTGAGGGGGATCATACGTGTACCCCGCCAGCGATAGCACCGTTGGCCCGACGCCCCGAAAGGGGCGTTTCTCTTTGGTGCGCCAGGCATGATCGACGGCATCTTCCGCGTCCTTCCAGCACCCTCAATTGAAGCAGTCGAACGTCGGAATCCGGCGACCATCGCGCCACTCAACATGCGGGCCGTTGCGGCAATTGCGCGTCAATAAGGATCTTCATGGAGCCAGCGCCTGCACTCTCTTGACTTGGCTTAAGCGTGCGGCATAGGCGAGTACCGCCAATATGTCCTCGCGTTCCAGGTCGCTGTAGTCGGCAAGGATTTCCTCGGTGGTCATCCCTGAACTGAGCAACTCAAGGATTGTATCGACAGGGTAGCGCAACCCCCGGATACAGGGTTTGCCGTGACAAATCGACGGGTCGGTCGTGATGCGATCGAATAAATTTTGTTTGGGCGGGTGGGACATGCATTTTCAGATCGCGGGATCAACCTCCGATATCGATCTGCGTGGATTCTACATCGCCGGGCGTTCCCGGATTTGTTTGCCGCGGAATCACGTCAGAAGCGCGGCATGAGGGTCGCCGCCAAGTTCACGCAGGTAGTCGTCATAAACGGCTTCAAGGGGATCGGTGCGGGCTTTCTCCACGAGCTTGGCGACCGCGGGGACTGAATCGAGTGATCGTGCATATTCCCGGACGGGCTCAGGGACGGGAATGCCATAGGTACGAAAGCGGGTCAGCACCGGGAAGTACATGGCGTCCGGGATGCCGAAATCGCCGAACAGGTACGGCCCGCCGGAACGGTCCAGGCATTCGCTCCAGACTTCGAAGATTCGCGAGATGTCTTTCTGCGTCGCGTCGTTCGGCGCGTAGCCGTGAACACGGCCGAAAAGGTGGCAGGATAGTTCTCCGCGCATGGCCAGGAACCCGGTGGCCATCTCGCAGCTCACGGCGCGAGCCTGGGCGCGGGCCATTGAATCGTCCGGCCAAAGGCGGGCGTCGGGGAACGCCTCGGCCGCGTACTCGCAAATGGCCAGGGATTCGTGAATGGGAGTGTTTTCCACCCAGAGCGTGGGAAAAAGGCCGTGAACGCTCCCCAGCGCCCGCCGCTCCGCGAGTTGCGAATCCTCGATGGTTACCAGGTTGCCTGATGTATCGCCTGGATCCCCTTGCCGGCGAACATCATCAAGTTCGACCGTTACGGTATCGAAATCAGCGCCGGCGTGGGTGAGGATCAGCCACGGGCGCATGGACCACGATGAGTATCGCAGACTCAGACAGATGAGCCTCAGACGTGGCATCGCAAGGACTTCCGGACGCTACAGTCGCGTGGGATTCGGCGCATCCCCGTAGACGGCCTGGGGATCGAACACTTTTTCGGACTCGGTGAATTCCAATTCGACGGGTTCGTCCGCGCTTCCGATAGGGACGCGGCGGTAGAAGCAGGAGCGGTAGCCGACGTGGCAGCTTGCACCACCGCTGACGTCGACGCGGAGCCAGATGCAGTCCTGGTCGTCGTCGATCAGCAGCTCCCTGACCTTCTGTACCAGGCCGCTGGTGGCGCCCTTGTGCCAGAGCACGCGGCGGCTGCGGCTGAAGTAGTGCGCTTCGCCGGTTTCGATGGTCAGGCGGAGGGCCTCGGCGTTCATGTAGGCGTGCATCAGCACTTCGCCGGTGGCGTAGTCGGTGGTCACCGCCGGAATGAGTCCGTCGGCATCGAATTTCGGGGCCAGGTCCGTGCCTTCCTCGACCTGTTCGACGCTGCGCCTGGGGCTGAATTCGCCGCTCATGATGATCCCGTTTCCGGATGAATTGGCGAGATTATATGCCACCGGCGGAGCATTCTTCCTTGGTATCATGGGCGCCGCCCGCAGGCGGGCTGAATCGGTCCCGGATGGCACTTCACCTTCACAACACCCTCACACGCACTCGCGAACGCTTCGAGCCCCAAAATCCGGAGCGGGTGACCATGTACGTGTGCGGGCCCACGGTCTACAGTTTCGCGCACATCGGCAACGCCCGGCCGTGCGTTGTCTTCGACGTGCTGGCACGGCTGCTGCGGCGCTCCTACGGGCTCGTTTACGTCCGCAACGTCACGGACGTGGACGACAAGATCAACGAGGCCGCCCGGGAGGAGGGTGTGCCCATCGGCGTGCTGACTGCGCGGTACCTGGCGGCCTTTCACGAAGACATGGGGTCGCTGGGAGTGCTGCCGCCGGATGTGGAGCCCAAGGCCACCGAACACCTGGCGGATATCGTCACGCTTGTTGAACAGTTGCTCGAAGCCGGACACGCCTACGTGGCGGAGGGCCACGTGCTGTTCTCGGTACCCAGCTTCGACGACTACGGCGCGCTGTCGGGGCGCTCGCAGGAGGATCTCATCGCCGGCGCCCGGGTGAAGGTGGAGTCGTACAAGCGCAACCCGGCGGACTTCGTGCTCTGGAAGCCCTCCGCGGCGAACGGCGTCGGCTGGGACAGCCCCTGGGGCTACGGCCGGCCGGGCTGGCACGCGGAGTGCTCGGCCATGGTGCAGGCGCACCTGGGCGAGACCATCGACATCCACGGCGGCGGCCTGGACCTGATCTTTCCGCACCACGAGAACGAGACCGCCCAGAGCACCTGCGCCTACGGTGTGCAGCGCTACTGCCGCTACTGGGTGCACAATGGGCTGGTGGATGTGAGCGGCGAGAAAATGTCCAAGTCCCTGGGCAATGTCCTGCTGGTCCGCAACCTGCTCGATGACGCACCGGGGGAGGCGGTCCGCCTGGGTCTGCTCACGGCCCACTACCGCCAGCCGCTGGACTGGAATTCCGCAGTCCTGGTAGACGCTCGTCAGAAGCTGGACAAGATGTACAACGCGCTTCGCCATGCCGGCGTCTCCGGCCCGGCGGCAGGAGAACCCGAATCGGATCCTCCGCAGGGTGTGCTCGAGGCTCTGGAAGATGACCTCAATACGCCCAGGGCGCTGGCGGAATTGTTCGGACTCGTCCGCCAACTCAACAGCGCATCCGATCCGGCAGCGCGCACCCGGCTCGCTCGAGACCTGCGGGCCGGCGGATGGCTGCTGGGGCTGCTGCAGGATGATCCCGAGGCCTGGTTCACCGGGGACCGCACTGCGGACGACCCTGGCGACGAGTGGATCGACTCCAGGGTCCGGGAGCGCGAAGCCATGCGCTGCGACCGCAATTTCGCCGAGGCGGACCGCATTCGGGACGAGCTGGCGGAAACGGGTATCCTCATCGAGGACAGCGCCGAGGGGCCGCGCTGGCGGCGGGCGCGAAAGTGAGGCGAACGGGGAGGCGGGGCGCATGATTGATCGGCTGTCCACGGCAGGTTCACGGCAATTCAGAGCCGAGTCGCGGCTGTCCGAGACAATTTTGCGGCTGCCAGCGATAGTCTCGCGGTGGTCGAGGACGGTATCGCAGCCGACCGGGACGGTCTCGCAATTGTCCACGACGGTTTCACGGATCTCGGGCGCGGTTTCGCGCCTGGGCGTCGCTGCGGCGGTGGGCCTGGTCATGGCCTACCAGTTGTTGATCTCGCCCTGGCTCGGCAGGCCCTGCCGGCATACTCCCAGTTGCTCCGCCTACGCTATCGAAGCCCTGGGGCGTTTCGGCGTGCTGCGGGGCGGCTGGCTCACGGTCAAACGTCTCGCCCGCTGCCACCCCTGGGGCACGAGCGGCTACGATCCCGTGCCTGCGGCACCTGATCCCGTGCCTGCGGCACGCGATACCGTGCCCGCGGCACGTGAACAGGTACGCGCGGCAACGGAACCGGTACGCGCCGCGCCAGAACCGGTACCCGCCGCGCCGGCGCCCGACCGGGATAGGAGAACCACATGAGTATCGACGCCGATCTTCTCGACATCATCTGCTGCCCGGCCACGAGGCTGCCGCTCAGGGTCATGCCGGCGGAACGGATCGAAGCGCTGAACCGGCGCATCGGGGAGGGAACGCTGGTCGGCCGCGACGGCGGGAAGCTGACCGAGCCGCTGACCGAAGCGCTGGTCACGCGCGACGGCAAGCTGGCCTATCCCGTGCGCGACGGAATCCCGGTGCTGCTGGAGGACAGCGGCATCGTGCTGTCCCAGCTCGAGGATGCGGGTTAACGGGCCTCAGCTTGGCGGCCTGCTGGGCCGCGAGTTGCTGCCGGCGTACCTCGTCGCCGGCGACGAACCCCTGCTGGTCAGCGAAGCGGCGGAGCAGATCCGGGCCCGGGCCCGGCGCGACGGCTTCGAGCAACGCGACTACTTCGTCGCCGAGCGGGGGTTCGACTGGCAGGCGCTCACGGAAGGCGCCGACAACCTGTCGCTGTTCGCGGCCCGGAAAATCATCGAACTGAACCTGCCCACGCCCCGGCCCGGCGCCGTGGGCGGGCGCGTGTTACAGGACCTGGCACAGCGGCCCGGCCCGGACCGCCTGTTGCTGATCGTCACGCGCAAGCTCGATTCTTCCGCGTCGAGAAGCGCCTGGGTGAGGGCCATCGACGACGGCGGCGCGGTGGTCCGGGTATGGCCCGTGGAGCGGCCGCAGTTGCCCGCGTGGATCCGGCGCCGCGCACAGTCCCGGGGGCTCGCCCTGTCCTCCGCGACGGCCGAATGGATGGCGGACCGCGTGGAAGGCAACCTGCTGGCGGCGGACCAGGAAGTGCGCAAGCTCGTGCTGCTGTTGGGGGAGGGTGCAGCGGACCATGCGGCCGTGCGGGATGCGGTGGCCTCCAATCCGCGCTTCGACGTGTTCCGCCTCACCGACGCCCTGCTGGCGGGACAGGCCAGGCGGGCGCTGCGCATCCTGGACGGCCTGCGCGCTGAGGGCGCCGCACCCTCTCTGGTATTATGGGCCATCAGCCGAGACCTTGGATTGCTGTCGAAGCTCAAATTTGCAGCCCGTAACGGCGCCGTCGCGGCGCCGGTCTGGAAGCGCCATGGCGTCTGGCCGCGGCGCCAGCCGCTGGTGAAGGGCGCGCTCGAACGGATCGAATCGGCACGCCTCACGGAACTCATCGTGAAGGCCGCAGAGACGGACCGGGTGATCAAGGGCGTACAGCCGGGCAACGCCTGGCAGCAACTGACGTCCCTGGTCCTGGCGCTGCTCGGCCGCCCCGGCCGCACCACGGCGGTCCGCTGAATCGATGCGCCGCCTCCGCAAAGGATGCGCATAAGCGGATGGGGCCGATCGGCATCTTCGGTGGTACATTCGACCCCATCCACTACGGCCACCTGCGTACCGCCCTGGAACTGCTGCAGCGCCTGTCGCTGGCGCAGGTCCTGTTCGTCCCCAGCGCCCGGCAACCGTTGCGCGACCCGTCCGTCGCTCCGATGAGCACCCGCCTCGCGATGGTGCGCGCGGCGGTGCGGGAAGAACCCCGGTTCGCCGTGGATACGCGCGAACTCGAGCGCCCGGGACCTTCCTGGACCGTGGATACCCTGCAATCCCTGCGCAGCGATCACGAACGCCGATCGCTGTGCCTGTTGCTGGGGATGGACGCTTTTCTGAGCCTGCCCCGCTGGCGCCGCTGGGAGGAGTTGTCCGGGCTCGCGAACATCGTCGTGGCGCATCGCCCCGGCTGGCAGCCCCCGGGGCAGGGACCGCTGGCCGACCTGCTGGCACGCTGCGGCACCGAAAGCGCCGCCGACCTCCACGAAAACCCCGCCGGACACGTACTGGTCACGCCGGTCACCCAGATCGACGTATCGGCTTCGCAGATCCGCGCAGCCGCCGCCGGCGGCGAAGACCCGAGATTCCTCGTCCCCGACAGCGTCAGGGAAATCATCCTCGAAACGGAGTGTTATGCACGCTAGCCAACCCAAGCCCGGGATGTCCAGCCGCGAGTTGACCGAACTGGTGCTCGATGCGCTGAACGAAATGAAGGCACAGGCCGTCAAGACGATGGATGTGCGCCACCTGACCACGGTCACCGACGTGATGATCATCGCCAACGGGCGTTCCGCCAGGCACGTTCGCGCCATGGCCGAAACCGTGGTCGAACGTTGCAAGCACGCAGGCGAAGCGCCGCTGGGCCGGGAAGGAGAAGCCGCCGGCGAGTGGGTGCTGCTGGACCTGGCCGATGTCGTCGTGCACGTCATGCAGCCGGAGGTTCGCGAGTTCTACGATCTCGAGAAACTCTGGGACATTCCGGCACAGGATCAGGCGCTCAACTGACGCCCGCGGGCAGCCGGGCCGTCAACATGCGCATCGTGCTGATCGCGGCCGGGACCCGCCAGCCCCAATGGGTCCGGTCCGGCTTCGAGGAATACGCCCGGCGGCTGCGGGGCAATTGCACGCTCGAACTGGTGGAAATCCCGCTGGGCCGCCGCACCTCCGCGGGCTCGGCGCGGCAGGCGGTGGAGCAGGAGGCCGGCCGCACCCTGCGCGCCATCCCCCGGGGCGCCCGGGTGGTCGCACTCCACGTAAAGGGCAGCCCATGGTCCACGGAGCAACTGGCCGCCCGCCTGCGCGCCTGGATGGCCGGCGGTGCGCCGGTCTGCCTGCTGGTGGGCGGTCCCGACGGACTGTCTTCCCGGGTAATGGAGCGGGCCGACGAGCGCTGGTCCCTTTCGCCGCTGACCCTGCCCCACGGGCTGGTCCGGCCGCTGGTCGCCGAGGCCCTCTACCGGGCGTGGAGCCTCAACCAGGGCCATCCCTATCATCGCTCCTGAACGCGCATCGGCCGGCCGAAGGGGCGGATGAGAGCGGATTTGCAGCCGTGAATTCCTGCGGCGCAGGCTCCCGGCATCGGTTGACTGATGGCCGGCACCTCGTATAGTCCATTGAATGGCAAGGAATTGCGGGCAGGTATGCGTGCTGTCTTGAGCCGACCGGAGCTGCCGTGAGCGAGGAACTCCTGATCAACGAGTGTTTGCGCGAAGTGCGGGCCGCGCTCGTGGACAACGGCGTGCTGCAGGAGTTGTTCATCGAGCGCGCCGGCGGGCGGGGCCTGGTCGGCAACATCTACAAGGGCCGGGTGATGCGGGTGTTGCCCGGCTTGCAGGCCAGTTTCGTGAACGTGGGCCTGGAGCGCTCGGCGTTCCTGCACGCATCGGACATCGTGCGCGGTCTGGAGGAGGAATGGAGCGGCCGGGAGCGCCGCCCGGATATCACGGAACTCGTCGAGGAAGGCGACGAGTTGCTGGTCCAGGTGCTGAAGGACCCCCTGGGCAGCAAGGGCGCCCGGTTGAGCACGTTCATCACGCTGCCGTCGCGGCTGCTCGTGTACGCGCCGAGCGGTTCCGGCGTCTCCGTTTCGGCCCGGATCGACGACGACGGCGAACGCGAACGGCTGCGAAGCCTGGTCGAAGGTCTCATGGAGGAAGACGAGCAGGGCGGATACATCGTCAGGACCGCCGCGCACGGCGCAGCGCTTGCGAGTCTCGCCGCCGACAAGCGGCTCCTGGCCCAGCTTTGGGCAACCGTTCACGATGCCGCCGGCAACGCCCGGGCGGAGGAACGGGTCTACCAGGACCTGCCGCTGGCAACCCGGCTGCTGAGGGACCTCCGGGACGACAGCCTGGCGCGGGTGCGCGTCGACTCGGCGTCCACCCACGAACGGATGAAACGGTTCGCGGAGCGCTTCATTCCGGAGATGTCGAACCTCATCGAATTGCACGACGACGACCGCCCGCTGTTCGATCTCTACGGCATCGAAGACGGGATCGCCCGGGCGCTGCAACGGCGCGTGCCGCTGAAGTCCGGCGGTTACCTCATCATCGACCAGACGGAGGCGCTGACGACCGTCGACGTGAATTCCGGGGGTTACGTCGGGCGCCGGGACCTGGAGGAAACCAGCCTGCACACCAACCTGGAGGCGGCCGCGGCCATCGCCAGGCAATTGCGGTTGCGCAATCTCGGGGGCATTATCATTGTTGACTTCATCGATTTGGCGGACGAGGAACACCGCCTGCAACTGCTTGAAGCGCTGGCCGGCCACCTGAAGGGGGATCGGGGAAAGACCCAGGTCATGAACGTATCGCCGCTGGGCCTGGTGGAAATGTCGCGGAAACGAACCAGCGACAGCCTGGAACGAACGTTGTGCCGGCCTTGTCCCACTTGTGATGGCCGGGGGTTCACGAAAACGCCGCAGACTGTGTGCAGCGAGATTTTCCGGGAAGTTCTCGGCCGGCGGGCACAGGAGGAGTTTGCGGAAGTGCTGGTGCTGGCGGCGCCGGATGTCATCGGCTGGCTGCTGGACGAAGACGCCGCGGCCGTGGCCAGGCTCGAGCAATTGACCGGTGCTTCGATCCGCCTGCAGAGCGAGCGGCTTCACGGCCCGGAGCAGTTTGACGTGGTACCGATTTGAGAGATTGTGCGGGGCTTGGTTAAAACACTGATGCGAGGCGTCGCCGTCACCGGGGCGGTGGCGCTGATCCTGCTCGCCATGAGCGCCGGCGTGCTGCGCCTGGTGATCATCCAGTTGCCCAGTTACCAGGGCGAGGTCTGGGAGTGGGTGCAGACGGAGCTGGGCGTGAACCTGAATTTCAGCCAGATGGATGCGCGCTGGAGCCTTCTGGGACCCGAGTTCAGCTTCCGGGACGCTACGCTCAGCCGGGTCGGGGACGAAGCCAACCCCTTCCTGAGTGCTGCCGAGGCGTCGATCTCCCTGAGCGCGCCGGCACTGATTTCCCAACGGCGGCTGGAGGTGACAAGGCTGACGCTGGAGGGCTCCGACCTCAGGATCGAGAGAACCGGAAGCGGGACCCTGACGCTTGCCAACCTGCCCGGGGACGAGAGCCCGCAGACCGAGATTTCGCTGGCGGACATACCGCCGGTCACGATTGTCATCGAAAACGGCAGCATCACCTTTGCCGACGACATGCGCCGGCGGGAATGGACCTTTGACGATGTCCGTCTGCAACTGGTCAGGGAGCTGGGCAGTATCGTCGTCGAAGCCCGGGCCAACCCGCCCGAGGCGCTGGCCCGGCGTATCGAACTGTCGGCTCAGCTCGACGCCGAGGGCACGCTCCGGGATCCGCAGTCGGTGTGGAGGTTGTTCGGCGAAACCAGTGGCCTGGATCTGGCCGCGCTGTCGGAACTGCTTCCGGAATCGCTGCCGCTCCCCGCATCCGGGGAGGGCGATATTTCCTTCTGGGTCGATTTTGCCGGCGGCGAGGCGCAGCAGGCGACCCTGGCGCTGGCGCTGTCGGGGCTGCGGGTGGGCGAGTCCGTTGGAGGCGCTCCGGACTACGACCGGCTCGACGTGACCCTGGAAGGCAGCCGCCTGCACGCCGGATGGGCGTTTTCGGCCAGCGACCTGGAACTGAACCGGGACGGCCGTGCCTGGCCGCCCGGCGCGAGCATCGATGTGCAGCTCGTCGAGGACGCCGCCGGTCTGGCGTCGCTGTCGTTGCGCAGCAGTTTCCTGCGCCTTGAGGACCTGTCCCCGCTGGTGGCCGCCGTATCCGCGAGCGACATCGCCGGCCCGTGGTCGGAACTCCGGCCCCGGGGAGACGTTAGCGACGTGGACGCGCGCCTGGTCCGGGGCAGCGGCTCGTGGCGCTACTCCGCCGTCGGGTCGTTCGAGGATCTTAACGTCGCGCCCCGCGGCGCCTGGCCGGGCCTGCAGGGATTCTCGGGCGCGTTGCGGACGGATTCGACCAGCGGCCGGCTCGACCTGGACACCCGCGGGGCGGTGGTGGACTGGCCCGGTCTCTTTGCCGGGCCGCTGGATGTGGATGAACTCAGCGGCCGGGTGACCTGGAGGCAGAGGCCTTCCGGTCTTGAGCTGGCAAGCGACGAACTCGTCATCGTCACGCCCGACGGGCAGACCCGCTCCGAGCTGGCGGTGACATGGCCCGGCGCCGCCGGCGGCCTGCCCGACGTGGCGCTCCGGTCCGAGCTTCGGAATCTCGACGCCGCCGGTGCCGGGCGTTACTTCCCGGTGGGCATCTATCCGCAGGTCACCGCCTATCTCAGGCGCGCGATCGTCGGAGGCCGCGTTCCCCGGGCGACCGTCACCCTGAATGGCCCCCTGGCGTCGTTTCCCTTCGGAGACGGCGAAGGCACGTTCCTGGCCGAAGGCAACATCGAGGGCGGCTCGATGGCGTACGTCGAGAACTGGCCCGCCGCAGAGGATCTCAACGGTGTTCTGACCTTCACCAACGCGGGCTGGGAGGCGACCGGCAGCGGCAGAGTCCTCGGCAACCGCAGCGAAGACCTGCGCGTGGGCATTCGGGACATGCGGGACCCTGTCCTTGACGTGGCCGCATCCACCCGGGGTTCCCTGGACGACGTGATTCGCTTTCTCAGGGAAGCGCCGATGATTGCCCGCCATCTGGGTCCCGACCTGCAGCTTCTGCAGTCCGGCAGCGGCTCGGCGGACGTCTCACTTGCGCTTGAGTTGCCTTTGCACGAACTGACGAGCTATCGGCTGGACGCCGGTCTTGAAATCGCAGGCGCCGACTTGTCCATAGAGGGCTTCGGACCGGCGGTGACGGAAGTATTCGGGGGCCTGCGTCTGGCGGGCGGCGAAGTTGCGAGTCGCGGCAATCTCGAGGCGCAATTCCTGGACGCGCCGGTGTCGATCAGCGTCGCGACGGCCGCCGAACCGGGCTATCTCGCCGATGTCGCGTTCGAAGGCGTATTCCCTGCCGAGTCCCTGCAGGCGGAGTTCGGCCTGCCCTTCTTCGAACAGGTCCTGGGTGCGTCCGCATGGCAGGGTCACGTCCTGCTGCCTGAGAACCGGTTCGTCCAGGCGCGGCGCGAGCCGCTGCGGATCGACCTGGCGACGGATCTCGCCGGAGTGGACCTGCAATTCCCCGCGCCGTTGCGCAAGCCGCCCGAACAAGGCACGCAGCTGGAGATGGAGGTCGTCTTTTCCGAAGCCGATCGCCTCAACATCAACGGCCGGCTCGGCGAGGCTCATCGGTTCGCGCTGAGTTACCGCAACCGGGACGGCGAACTGTCGTTCCGGCGGGGCGCTGTCCGTTTCGGCGGCGCGGAGCCGCTGCTGCCGCCGCGCGATGGGCTGAGCGTCAGCGGCGAGCTGGGATCGGTGGATTTCGACGACTGGTGGACCCTGTTCCGGCGGCAGGTCCCGGGCGGCACGGCTGCCGGGGTGCTGCTGGGCGCGGAACTGGCGATCGCCGATTTCTCGGCCTTCGGGCAACCGCTGGGAGCCACCGACATTCTGCTTCGCCAGCAGGCCGCCCGGTGGCAGCTGCAGGTGGACAGCGATCCGATCGCCGGTGTCATAAGCTCGCCGCTGGATTTCGGCGATCGCCCGCAGATGCTGGCGGAACTTGAGCGGCTTCATGTCTCCACGGACAACATGTCGGCGGATGCCAATCCCGATCCCCGGGACTTGCCGGGCGTGCTGGTGCAGGCCGACGACTTCTCCCTGGGAACCCGCCGATTCGGCGCCTTCGACGCGGATATTCGCGCGGACCCGGAGGGCCTGAACATTGTCTCACTCAGCGGCCGCAGCGAAAGCTTCGTCATGGAGGGCAGCGGCGGCTGGTACCAGCGGCCGGAGGGTCAGGAAACGCGGCTGGTGCTGAGCGCGTCCAGCGAGGACGTCGCGGGGGCGCTGGAGCAGCTCGGGTTCGACCCCATCACCGAGGCCCAGGGCGCGCAGCTTGCGCTGAACGTCTACTGGCCGTCGGGGCCGGCGCCGGGCTGGGAGGACTCGATCACGGGCGGACTGAATCTGCACCTGGAGCGGGGCAGTATCCTAAACCTGGACCCCGGCGCGGGGCGCATGGTGGGGCTGATGAGCATCGCGGCCCTGCCCAGGCGCCTGGCGCTGGACTTCCGCGATGTCTTCAATCGCGGGTTGGTTTTCGACGAGTTGAGCGGCGACTTCGTGATCATCGACGGGAACGCGTATACGGACAACCTGCGCCTGGCGGGGCCGGTGGTGGACATCGGGCTGGTGGGGCGGACGGGATTGCGCGACCGGGATTACCAGCAGCATGCGGTAGTGACTTCGGAACCGGGGCGCATCCTGCCGGCGGTGGGGTTCCTGGCGAGCCCGCAGGTGGCGGCGGCGCTGTTGCTGTTCAGCGAGATCTTCAAGGAGCCGCTGAACGGGGCGACGCGAGCGTCGTACTGCGTGACGGGGAGCTGGGCGGAGCCGATGGTGGAGCGGCAGACGGCGGAGCAGTTGCAGGAAAATCGGCTTTGTGCGGACTTGCCGCAGTTGACGGCGGCGGTGGAGCCTTAGAAGCAAACGTTAGTGGCGCGCATATTTGGCGGAGTCGGGGGTGTGGATGTGCGCGGACCCCCCTTGTTCGCTAAACCGAGCCCGCCATCCCTGGCGGGCTCGGATCGGCGTTCGGCGCTCCTGCCATCCATGGCTCCGCGCCGAACACACGACGCGAACAAGGGGGGTCCGCACACATCCACGTCGGGCGGGAGTGGTGCGGGGTGGGGGTTATTTCGGGGAGGATTCGGTTCGGTGTGTGTGCGCGGGGTCGCGTGGGCTGTCTGCCGTTTCCAGAGCCTGGGTGCCGAGCCGGGTGATCATCTCGAGCGTACGGTGAACGTCGTCCCAGGCGGTGGTGTGATTCAGGATGCACATCCGTAACGCGAAAACTCCCTTGACGGATGTGGACGACAGGAACGCCAGCTCGTCCCAGAACACATGCGCCAACACCTGGCGGTTGATCTTTTCCAGGGTGTCTTCCGTGCACGAGCGGTCGGCCGGATTGACCCGGAAGCAGACGATGCCCAGGGACACCGGGGTCATCAACTCCAGGATCGGATTTTCCTCGACGCGGGCTCCGGCTCGACGGGCCAGATCCAGCCCCTGCTGTATCGCTGCCCTGAATCTCGCCATTCCGAAGGTCTGCACCGACATCCAGATCTTCAGCGCGCGCGCGGCGCGGCTGAGCTGCTGGCCACGGTTCGCGAAGTTGGGATGGTTGGCCCCCCAGATCGTGTCCTGCAGGACGTCGCTGCCGATCGCAAACGCGTTCTCAAGGTGCCGCTCATCCTTCACGATGAGAGCGCCTGCCTCGTAGGGCTGAAAGAACCACTTGTGGGCATCCAGCCCGACGGAGTCCGCCCGCTCGATGCCCCTCAGCCGTTCCCTGCCCTCTTCGGTGACCAGCGCGAAACCGCCGTACGCGGCGTCGATGTGCAGCCAGATGCCTTCGGGTTCGCAGAAGTCGGCCATTGCCACCAGGGGATCGATGGCGCCGGTACTGGCTGTCCCCGCGTTGGCGCACACGGCGACGGGGCACAGGCCAGCGTCCCGATCCTTTGCAACCAGCCTGGCCAACTCGTGAACGTGCAGTCGAAAATCGTCTCCGGTGGGCACCAGGCGGATGCGTTCGCGGCGGACTCCCGCGATCAGCGCGGCCCGTTTCAGGGCGCTGTGGCCTTGGTCGCTCATGTAGACAGTGGGCCGCTCCGGGTGTCCCGCTGCTTCCCGGGCCGCCACCAGCGCCTCGACGCTGGCGGCCGAGCCTCCGCTGGTCAGCAGCCCGCCGGCGGTTTCGGGGTAGCCGATCCAGCCGCGCATCCAGTCGGTGACGCTCAGTTCCAGTTGTCCCGTCCCGCTGGAGACCAGCCAGGTGCACGAGTTGATGTTGAAGCCAGAGGCCAGGAAGTCGGCCACAACGCCGGGCCAGGTGGGTGACGATGGAATGAAGCCAAAGAACCGGGGATGATCCAGCCGCGCCGCGAAGGGCAGCACGTCGCGCACGACCTGTTCCAGCACGTCCTCGGCCGGCCGGCCATCCTCCGGGGGCGGCGTGCCGAGCTGTTGTTCCAGCACCGCGCGAAACTCCCCGTCCCACGCATTCGCCTCCCCGAGGCTACCGATGCGTTCGACGAGGATGTCCGTTGCCCTGGCAGCCAGACGCCGCATCTCCTGCGGCGTCATTCCCAGTTGGCTCTGTTTGGTTTCGTCCGTCAATGCGGAAGTGATTATAGCGCCCGTTCAGCGTGAAACGATGGCGGGTCGGAGTGGTATGCTTGCCGACCCTGCGGTCACACGGATCCTGATCCACCATGCAGCCTGAATCCCGGTTCACGTCTTCCACGGCGCGCGGCTTTGGCCGGCCGGCCACCTCCGGGGCAAACGCACTCGCCGCGGCGCCCCGGGAATCGGCGTTCATGGACGGATTCGAGGCCGTTCGCACCCAGTTGCTGGAGCCGGTGGGGCTTGAACTTGAGGATATCGACCGGGCGCTGGGGGCGCTGATGTCCAGGCGGCTGGACTATGCGGACATCTATTTTCAGTACACGCGGTTCGAGTCATGGACCGTCGAGGACGGGATCGTCAAGGACGGCGTGCACAGCGTCGACCATGGGATGGGGGTCAGGGCGCTGGATGGTGAGCGAACCGGGTTTGCGTATTCCGACGAGCTTGGCAGGGAGGCGCTGTACGATGCGGTGAGGGCGGCTCGGGGTATTGCCAGGCAGGGCGGCGAAGGGCGTTGCAAGGTGGCCACGGCGTCTGCGGTGAAGCCGCTTTATCCGGCGCTGGACCCCATGGCGAGCCTGGATGACGGGCAGAAGGTCGGGCTGCTGGCGGAACTGGACCGGGAGGTCCGGGCCATGGACGAGCGCGTATCCCAGGTCATCGGCAGTCTCGCCGGCGTGTACGAGCTGGTCCTGGTGCAGAACTCGGAGGGTGTGCTGGGGGTGGACGTGAGGCCGCTGGTGCGGCTGAACGTGTCGGTGATCATGGAGGCGAACGGGCGCCGGGAGCGGGGGTTTGCCGGCGGCGGCGGGCGTGCGGATTTCTCGATGTTCAGCGCGGGCGGCCGGCCGCGGGAGATCGCCGCCGAAGCGGTTCGGCAGGCGGCGGTGAACATGGAGTCGGTACCGGCTCCGGCGGGCAACATGACGGTGGTGCTGGGTCCGGGGTGGCCGGGCATCCTGCTGCACGAGGCGATCGGGCATGGACTCGAGGGCGATTTCAACCGCAAGGGCACGTCGGCGTTTTCGGGCCGCATGGGCGAGTGCGTGGCGACGCCTGCCTGCACGGTGGTGGACGACGGCACGCTTCAAGGCCGGCGCGGGTCGCTGACGATGGATGACGAGGGTACGCCGACGCGCTGCAACACGCTGATCGAGAACGGGGTGCTCAAGTCCTACATGCACGATACGCAGAACGCGCGGCTGATGGGTACGCACTCCACGGGCAACGCCCGCCGGGAGTCCTTTGCGCACGTGCCGATGCCGAGGATGACCAATACCTACATGCTGCCGGGGCGGCACGATCCGGAGGAGATCATCGCGTCGGTGGAAAAGGGCATCTATGCGCCGAACTTTGGCGGCGGGCAGGTGGACATCACGTCCGGCAAGTTTGTGTTCTCGGCCAGCGAGGCTTACCTGATCGAGAAGGGCAAGCCGACGGCGCCGGTGAAGGGCGCGATGCTGATCGGCAGCGGGCCCGATGTGCTCACTCGCGTCTCCATGGTCGGTTCGGACCTGGAACTGGATCCCGGCGTGGGCATTTGCGGCAAGAACGGTCAGACGGTACCGGTTGGCGTAGGTCAGCCCACGGTGCGCATCGACGCGCTGACCGTGGGCGGCACTTCGCACTAGTCCGCAAGACATAGCCCGGCCAGGCGAAGTTTCCAGGGACCCGGACCTTGAACGCCCGCTGGAACCTGGTGCTGTTGCCGTCGGCGGCCGTTACGCTGGCGCTGCTGTTCGGCACCCAGTTCGTGTTTCTCCGGGCCGGGTTCTACGAGGACCTCGGCCTCGGACTCATCGGCGACACCCTCCGGATCGACAACTATGTCGCCGCGTTCCGGGACTCGTTCTACCTCGGCGCGCTGTGGCTCACGATTTACCTCTCGGCGATCGTCGTAGCCTGCTCGCTTCTGCTCGCGTACCCCGCCGCGTATGCGATCGCCCGCATGCGCTCGAAGTGGGCGATGCTTCTGCTCGCCGCGGTCGTGGTGTCCTCGTTCGTCACCGTGGTGATCAAGGTGCTGGGGCTCATCATCATCTTCGGCGCCGACGGCCCCATCAACAGTCTTCTGAACGCGCTCGGCATCACCGACTCCCCGGTCAGGATCGTCGGCACGCTGGCCGGGGTGGTGATCGGGCTGATGCACTACGTGCTCGGGTTCCTCGTGCTGCTGTTGTTCAGCGTGATCCGGACCATTCCCCGATCGCTTGAGGAAGCGGCGCAGATTCACGGGGCGAGCCGGTGGCGCACGATGTGGCGGGTGGTGATTCCGCTGAGCCTGCCGGGGATCGTCAACGGCTCGCTCATCGTGTTCAACCTCAGCATGGGAGCATTCGTCTCCGCATCGTTGCTCGGCGCGGGGCGAGTGCTCACCCTTCCGGTGGTCATCGAGCGGACCATCGTCCTGCAGACCGAGTACGGCATGGGCAGCACGCTCTCGGCCATCCTGCTCGGGAGCGTCCTGATCATCAACGTGGTTTCGGTACTGCTCGTCCGGCGAATGCGCGCGGCGCGGCTGGTGGTGGCATGATGCCGGTGCGGCGCTCCCGGTTTCGCATGGAAGGTGTCGTGACGGGCGCCGTACTCGGCGGCGTCCTGGTGTTCCTGCTCGCACCGGTGGTCGTGGTGATGCTCGCGTCCCTGGACGGCGGCGACCCCGTGGCCGGACGGGCATTCCTCAACTTCCCGCCGAGCAGTCTCTCGCTGCAGTGGTACTTCGGCATCCAGCCACGCCTGTTCCACGCCCTGTGGAATTCGTTGCTGGTGGCCTGTTTCGCGGCCGGGGTCGGCACGGTCATCGGCGTGCCCGCCGCGCTCGGGCTGATTCGCGGCAACCTGCCCGGAAAGACGCTTCTCGTCGCGCTGTTCAGGGCGCCGCTGCAGATTCCGGTCATCGTCGTCGGGGTGGCGTTTCTCCAGACGTACTACCTGCTCGGCAACGCTTTCGGAATCCGGATCACCGGTTCGTTCATCGCGCTCGCGGTAGGCCACCTGTTTGTGGCGACGCCCTATGTCATCGGCTCGGTCGGTTCGGTGCTGTCCCGGTTCGACACCTCCCTGGAAGAGGCCGCGCTCAGTCTCGGGGCAAGCCGTTGGCGGACCTTCCGGCGGGTGACCCTGCCGATCATCATGCCGGGCATCCATGCGGGCGCCCTGTTCGCGTTCATGGTCTCGTTCGGCGACGTGCCCATCTCGCTGTTCCTCGCAAGCCCGCAATACACGACGCTGCCGCTGGAGATCTTTCACTCCATGGAATTCGATTTCGATGCGGCGGTTCTGGCGATATCGACGCTGATCGTGTTCGCGTTCCTGGTCATACTGTGGCTGATCCAGAAGTCGGTCGGGCTGGACGCCCTGCTGCGGTCCGGCGGCAGCGGTTGAGCGTTTCGGGATGGCATAATCCTCATGAGGTCAACGTCTCATGAGTTCCAGGAAAAGCGTGTCATTCCCCAGCCTCCTCAAGGTCGCCGCAGTCGGAGCGGGTCTGCTGATTTCCGCCGCGGGAGCGTCAGCCGCGGGCAGGTTCGACGGCCAGACCCTGACGGTGGGAACCTTCGGCGGTAGCTGGAGGGACCGCGTCTGCGAATACATCTGTCCGAAGATCGAGGCGGAGGGAGGCCAGGTCGAGTTCGTCACCGGAAACCCGCGCAACCTGCTGGCGAGGCTGGTTGCCGCCCGCGGTCAGGACGAGCCGCCGTTCGATGTCGTGGAGATCTCCGATGCCACCCTGCCGCTGTTCCTTGCCGCGGGATTCCTGGAGCAGATGGATCTGGCGAACGTCCCCAACGTCGCGGACCTGGATCCCGGACTGTACGACGAGTTCAAGGTGGTGAATTTCCTGACCCAGGAAGGCTTCATCGTCAACCTGGAGACGCTCGAAGAACTCGGAGTCGAGCGGCCTGCGCGGTACAGCGACCTTCTGAATCCGGCGCTCAGGGGAAAGATCATCTTCCCCGATATCAGCGTGAAGACTTCGGTCATGTCCATCGCGGGTTTCGCGGCGGAGAACGGGGGCGATGAACACAACATCGAACCGGGCCTCGAGCTCATTCGGGACCTCGGGGTTTTCGCGTTCTGGACCTCCGGAACGCAGCTCACCCAGATGTTCAGGTCCGGCGATGCGGCGGTCGCCGTCGCCCATGCGGGGTGGGGCGTGCGCCTCCACGACGCCGGAATGCCGGTCGGGATGGTCCATCCCCAGGTCAAGGACCGGGTCGGTGTGGCGGGCCTGGGCTATACCGGGGTAGTCAGGGGCACCCGGCGCAAGGCCGCGGCGGAGTACTACATCAATGAGCTCATCTCCGAGGCGATGCAGGAAATCCTGCACACCCGCAACGGCATCGTTCCCGCCAACAGAAAGGTGCAGCTCAAGTACGCCGGCAACCCCAGGCTGGACTCCAGCGGCGTGCCGTTCCTCATGCTCGCGCCGGAGCAGATTGCGGGCCTCTATTACATGGACATGTCGGCTTTCGACATGAGGGACTGGTCCAGGCAGTGGAACCGCATCGTCGGCTCCCGGTGATGCGGGGCAGAAGCCGGGCCGTGCTCTCGCTGCGCTGCGGCTGAGAACCGGGGTTCGCCAATGGCAGGTGTTCTGCTTTCCGGCGTGTCCAAGAAGTACGGCGACGTCACGGCGCTCCGCGCGCTGGATCTCGAAATCCCGGAGGGAGAGTTCCTGACCCTGCTCGGCCCGTCGGGTTGCGGCAAGACGACGACGCTGCGGCTCATCGCCGGGTTTATCCAGCCGACATCGGGAACCATCTGCCTTGGCGAGAACGACGTCACCGGGGTCGCGCCCCAGCACCGGGAAGTCGGAATGGTGTTCCAGGACTACGCGCTGTTCCCCCACATGACGGTGCGGGAGAACATCGCGTTCGGACTCGTGGAACGGCGCTACGGGAAGGCCCGTATCGCCGAACGGGTCGACAATCTGCTCGAGCTCATCCGGCTTGCCGATATGGGCGATCGCTATCCTGTGGAGGTGAGCGGAGGGCAGCGCCAGCGCATCGCGGTCGCCCGCGCGGTCGCCTGGCCCCCGCGTGTCCTTCTGATGGATGAGCCCCTCGGTGCGCTGGACCTGAAGCTGCGCGAGGCGATGCAGATGGAAATCCGCAGAATCCAGCGCGAGCTCGGTATCACCACCGTCTACGTTACCCACGACCAGACCGAGGCGATGAACATGTCCGACCGGATCGCGGTGATGAACCGGGGTGTCATCGAGCAACTCGGCACGGCCGAGGAGATCTACGGCCGGCCCGCGAGCCGCTTCGTCGCCGACTTCGTCGGTCAGATCAACCTGTTGCCTGGCACGGTGGTGGGAGAGCAGGGGGACTGGATGGTGCTCGATGCGGCCGGTACCGAAGTGCGGGCGCCGAAGCAGGATTCGGTGCGCCCGGACACCAGGGTGTCGATCGGCATCCGGCCGGAGCGGTTTATCGCCGTGGCGGAGAAAGCCGCACCGGCCGGGATGAACGTGGTCGATGGACGGATTGCGGGCCGCACCTTTGCGGGGAATCTGCTCCATGTCTACGTGGACATCGAAGACGGAACGAAGGTCGTTCTCGAAGCACGGCCGCAGGACCCCCTGGGCGAAGAGGGATCCATGATCCGGCTGGGGTGGCGCCCGGACGACACCATCGTACTGACACGCTAGCCCGAATAATGCACCAATAAGGAGGCAAGGCTCCTATTATTCGATATAATTCAGTTGCTTAGGCTGATATCGAAGGAGACCTTGCCGTGACACAATGTTACCAGAACGCGTTTGAGTTTCCACGTGTTTGTCGCCGTGTGGTGGAGGCACGTTTTGACGGTGGGGAGATCACCTCCGACGGTGGGTCGCTGCTGCTGCGTCAGGCCGACCGGTATTTGGGTTTGACCGAGGCGGTGGCCGGAGCGGTGTCGGATCGGCGCCGGCGCAAGAGCTGTATCCACGATGTGCACGCGTTGGTGCGCCAACGCGTCTACGCCGTGGCGCTGGGGTATGAGGATCTGAACGATCACGATGAGCTTCGCCGGGAGGTGGGGTTACAGACGGCGGTGGAGCGGGATCGGCCCTTGGCCAGTGCCTCGACGTTGTGCCGGTTCGAGAACCGGGCCGAGGCGGCCACGGCGTGGCGGATCCACGAGGTGCTGGTGGAGCGGTTCATCGACTCATTCGAGACACCGCCGAAGAAACTGATCCTGGACTTTGATGCCACCGACGATCCGGTGCACGGGGATCAGGCGGGTCGATTCTTCCACGGCTTTTATCGTCGTTACTGTTTTTTGCCGCTGTACGTGTTCTGCGGGGATCAGTTGTTGGTCAGCTATCTTCGCCCGTCGAACATCGATGCGGCCAAGCACAGTTGGGCGATCCTGTCGTTGTTGGTCAAGCGGCTGCGTCAGGCGTGGCCGGGCGTGCACATTGTGTTCCGGGGCGACTCCGGCTTTTGCCGCTGGAAGTTGCTGCGCTGGTGCGATCGCCATGCGGTGGATTACATCGTGGGGTTGGCGAAGAACGAACGGTTGAACGCACTCACCGCCGAGCACCGCGAAGCCGCCGCGGCCGAGGTGGCCGAGACCGGGGAGAAGGTGCGCCGGTTCGTGGAGCTAACCTACGGGGCGCGCACCTGGGACCGGCCCCGCCGGGTGATTGGAAAGATCGAACACACCCTGCGCGGCGCCAACCCGCGCTACATCGTCACCTCGCTCAAGGGCGATCCGAAGGCGTTGTACGAGCGGCTGTACTGCGCCCGAGGGGACATGGAAAACCGGATCAAGGGAGCGCCAGGCGAACTGGCGTACGTGTAGCCGGTGAAAGTCCGGCGGGAAGGAGAAGGTTAGCCACCACTTCCACCCCGAGTCATGGGCCTGCATTCGCGAGGATGGAGGTTAAGCGTTGACAGGGGCGCGAGCAGGCAGGGCTATTGAGCACCGTAAACGGTAATGATCGGAATGCCGAGGCTCTCTTTGAGGTCGAAGGCAGCACCCGTCCAACCGTCATGGCGATGGCGGGGCGGGGTTCCGCGGTGTCTAAGAACTCAGGCATGTTCGTACGCACGTCGTCGGGACCTGGGAGGTCTCCGTGTCATCCCGCTGTCGTGGCGGGACCGCTGAGGAAAGGAGGTATCCGTAACCGAAGATGAACGGCATGGAGAAGTCAGACTCGGGAGTAGTAGCGATGAAGTCGGCGAACAAGGGAACGGCAGTTCCGGCGGAGTCGATGGAGCGAAGGACCGAGCCCGAGGGGAATCCGCGGAGCCAAAGCACGCACCGGGCGCAGGACCGGGCACGCGTGTCACAGGCGGCTGAGCGGATACGGCAGTTTGTACAACGGGAACCACAGGCGCGTCTCACGACGCTCCTTCACCATGTCACGGTGGATGCGCTGCGCTGGGGATTCTTCGAGTTGAAGAAGAACGCCTCGGCAGGCGTGGACGGCATGACGTGGACGATGTACTTGGAAGGGCTGGAAGGTCGACTGACCGACCTGCACGACCGCGTGCATTCGGGAGCGTACCGGGCGACGCCATCGCGGCGAGTGAACATTCCGAAGCCGGATGGCGGAACGCGGCCGCTCGGCATCGCAGCACTGGAGGACAAGATCGTCCAGAAAGCGGTGGCAGAGATGATCCTGACGCCGATTTACGAGGCGCAGTTCCTGGGGTTCAGCTACGGGTTCCGGCCGGGGCGAGGGGCGCACGATGCGCTCGATGCGCTAGCGGTCGGGATCGAGCGGCGGAAAATCGGCTGGGTGGTCGACTGCGACATCCGCGCATTCTTCGACAACGTCTCACGCGACTGGCTGGTCCGGTTTCTTGAGCACCGCATCGGGGACAAGCGGGTGATACGGCTGGTCATCAAGTGGTTGAACGCCGGTGTCATGGAAGATGGAGAACGGTGGGACAACCTGCGGGGGACACCGCAGGGATCGGTGATTTCGCCGATTTTGGCGAACGTCTACCTGCACTATGTCCTTGACCTATGGTTCCAGAGGCAGTGGCGCCGCCACGAGGTCGGAGGCGACGCCATCATTGTGCGCTACGCCGACGACTTTGTGGTGGGCTTCCAGTACAAGCAGGATGCGGAGCGATTCCTCGACGCCGTGAAGGCGCGCTTTGAACGCTTTGAACTGGACCTGCATCCCGACAAGACCCGACTCATCGAATTTGGGAGGTTTGCGATGAGAAACCGGCGGCAACGCGGGCAGCGCAAACCGGAGACGTTCGATTTTCTGGGCTTCACGCACTATTGCACGAAGGACCGGAACGGGAGCTTTCAGTTGGGACGCAAGCCAATGGCGAAGCGGATGACTCGTACCTTGAAGCGGATCGCGGAGGCTCTTTGTCGGCGACGGCACCGCCCCAAGGCGGAAACGGCCCGCTGGTTGGGCCGCGTGATCGATGGGTGGCTGAACTACTATGCTGTGCCGACCAGCTTTCGTTGGCTGGCTCGGTTCATCCACTGCGTGAAGCGCCTGTGGTTTCGTACACTGCGTCGTCGCTCGCAGAAAGATCGTCACTCTTGGGATGCCCTGCAACGATTGGTGGATACCCACTGGCCCAGACTGACCATCCGACACCCGTGGCCGAGCCAACGATTGGCCGTTCATCCGACCCAAGGGAGGAGCCGGATGCCTTAGCGGGCACGTCCGGATCTGTGCGGGGGGTCCCCAGCAATGGGGATCCCTACCGCGATAAAACCAGCTGGAGCTGTTCGCCGACCGCACGTCCTGTCAGCAGTGGTGGCCGAACCAGTTCCGGCTGCTGTTGGCCTCACTGGCCTACACGCTGATCGAGACCATCCGGCGCATCGGGCTCAAAGGCACCGCGCTGGCGAGAGCCTATGTCGGTACCATCCGCCTGAAGCTGTTCAAGATCGGCGCGGTGATCCTGATCAATACCCGCCGCGTGCGGTTCCTGCTCAGCAGCTCCTGTCCGAACCAGGACCTGTACTTCCTGGTGGCCAGACGCCTGGCCGGCGGATAAGACTCACTCGTCCTGTTCCCGAAGGCGTGGACCGAACACGCCAGGCCCCGCTACCTCCGATCCCCTTCCAAACCGCCTCAACCCACCTCGCCACGCCTCGATCCGAACCGAAACAAGGCCATCGATCGCCTCCAGCGCGCCCTGAACCCCACTGAATCCGTCCAAACCCGAAAATCGCTCAGCCTTCAAGCTAAAATCGGCGACTCGTGCAATATCCGGGCTAGCAGCCTGTGGCGTTTTTTGGGGCGCGCGTGCGGGTGCGGACACCCCTTGTTCGCTAAACCGAGCCCGCCATCCATGGCGGGCTCGGATCGGCGCGCGGCGCTCCTGGCCATCCATGGCCCCGCGCCGCGCACACGACGCGAACAAGGGGTGTCCACACCCGCACGCGCTCTCGCGAGCAATTGGGGTCTGTCAGGTGATGGTTGCCTTGAGTTGGTTGAGGGCCTCGCGGGCTTCGTTCCGGGTGGGACGGAGGATCGTGCAATGCCCGAGCTTGCGGCCGGGGCGCGGTTGCTTGCCGTAGTCGTGGAGGTGGGCGCCGGGGATGGCCAGTACGGCGGTTGGCTCGGGCATTCGGCCGATGAGGTTGAGCATGGCGGCGTGGCCCCGGGTGGCGGTGCTGCCGAGGGGAAGGCCGAGTACTCCGCGGAGGTGGTTCTCGAACTGGCTGGTTTCGGCGCCTTCGATGGTCCAGTGGCCGGAGTTGTGGACCCGGGGGGCGATCTCGTTGGCGACCAGGCCGGCGTCGGTGTGGAAGAACTCGACGGTGAGTACGCCGCGGTAGTCGAAGCGGTGCATCAGGGCGGAGAGCCACGCTTCGGCGGTGAGTTGCAGGTCCGGGTCCTGGTAGGGGGCTACTGTGGTGCTCAGGATTCCCCGGGTGTGGACGTTTTCGGAAAGCGGGTAGAAGGCTGTCTGTCCCCGGGCGCCGCGCACGCCGATGAGCGAAACCTCCCGCTCAAAGCGCACCCACCCCTCGGCGATGGACGGGACCCGGTTCAGCTCGGCCCAGGCGCTGGCCAGCTCAACCGCCGAATTGACGATGCGCTGGCTCTTGCCGTCGTAGCCCATGCGGCGGGCCTTGAGGACCTGCGGCCAGCCCAGTTCCGATTCGGCGCGGCGGAGGTCCGCGGCCTCGCTGACGGCGACGTAGGGCGCCGTGGGGATGCCGGCGCCGCGCAGCAGGCGTTTTTCCTCCAGGCGGTCCTGCCCGGCGGCAAGGGCGTCGACGGAGGGATGGACCGGGGCGCCGGCGCCGGCCCGTTGCAGAGCGTCGACGGGCACGTTCTCGAACTCGAATGTCACCACGTCCGACTGGGCGGCGAGGGCGTCCAGTTGGGCGTTGTCGTCCAGTTCGCCCGGCAGGATCCGGCTTACCTGCCCGGCCGGCGAGTCCTGTCCGCCGCCCAGGAAAATGCAGTCGATGCCGAGCGGGTAGCCGGCCAATGCGAGCATTCGGCCCAGTTGGCCGGCGCCGAGGATGCCGACCCTCATTTCAGGAACTGTCGGTGGGAACCGGGTTGCCGAGCACGCCGGAAGTCTGGGCCTCCCGGTACGCTCTGAGCGCCGCGCCGACCCTGGGGTGCTTGATGGCCAGGATCGCGCCCGCCAGCAGCGCCGCGTTGATGGCGCCCGCCTTGCCGATCGCCAGCGTTCCCACGGGAATGCCGGCGGGCATCTGGGCGATAGAGAGCAGCGAGTCGATGCCGCTGAGCATCCGCGACTGTACCGGCACGCCGAGCACGGGCAACTGCGTCTTGGCCGCGGCCATCCCCGGCAGGTGGGCAGCGCCTCCCGCACCGGCGATGATCACTTCGAGCCCCCGGTCGGCGGCGCCTGCGGCGTACTCGAACAGAAGGTCGGGCGTGCGGTGGGCGGAGACGATACGGACCTCATGGGGAATCTCCAGCGTCTCCAGCGTCTGTGCCGCGTGGCGCATGGTGTCCCAGTCGGACTGCGATCCCATGATGATTCCGGCCAGGGGCTTCATCGCGCCATTGTACCGCAGCCCGACGGGAGGTCCTGGTCCGCTGCAGGTTCGGTGCTACTTCCAACCGACAATTGCGGATCAGCGCATTCACAAGCGTCCGGATGCGCGTCGTCGTCTCGCCGATGAAATGGGCATACGTCAAGAGACGGCAACAAGGCAGATGCGCGCGCCGGCTCACGATCAATCGTCTTCGGGCTACAATCCGCCCCGTCTCCACCGCTCGCCCCAGGAAAGGCGTCACGTCAATGGATACAGCTCAGATTGGCCAGTTGCTCGAGACCACGGTCACCGAGGCCGTCGGCCTGGCGCGCCGCCTGGGGGCCGATCAGGCCGAGGCCGGCATCAGCCACGAGGAGGGTTTTTCGGTCACCGTGCGCATGGGGGAACTGGAATCGGTGGAGCGCCAGCGCGACCGGGGACTTTCCGTCACCGTCTATCGCGGCGGCCGTAAGGGCAGCGCCAGCACGGTGGACTACTCGTCCGACGCCGTCGGACAGACCGTGCGCAAGGCCATCAGCATCGCGGAGTTCACCGCCGAGGACGAGTTTGCCGGACTGGCCGAAGCGGAACGGATGGCCGGCGACCTGCCCGACCTGGACCTCTACCATCCCTGGGAAATCGACATCGCCGGGGCCGAACGACTGGCACTGCGCGCCGAGCACGCCGCCAGGGCCGCGGACGATCGGATCACCAATTCCGAGGGCGCCACGGTCTCCACCGGCGGTGGCGTGCGCGCCTACGCCAACAGCCACGGTTTCTGCGCCGGCTTCCCGGCCAGCAGCCATACCCTGAGCTGCAGCGTGGTCGCCGCCCGGGACGGATCGCTGGAGCGCGACTACTGGTACACCACCGCCCGCGTTCCCGACGACCTGGATGCCCCCGAGTCGGTGGGCGAAACGGCAGCGAGCCGCACGGTTCGCCGACTCGGCGCCCGCCAGCTGTCAACACGGACGGTACCGGTGGTCTTCCCCGCGGATCTGGCGCGGGGCCTGTTCGGACACCTCGTCTCCGCCATCACCGGCACGAGCCAGTACCGGCGCGCATCGTTCCTGCTCGACGCAGCCGGCGAACAAGTATTCCCCGAATTCATGGAAATCCGCGAAGACCCCTTCATCCCCAGGGCCATGGCGAGCGCAGCCTACGACAGCGAAGGCGTGGCGACGCAGCGCCGAACCCTGGTGGAGAGCGGCGTCCTCGATGGCTACGTACTCTCGAGCTACTCCGCCCGCCGGCTGGGACTCAAGACCACGGGCAACGCCGGCGGCGTCCGCAACCTCATCGTGACGCCCAACGGCGGCCCGCTGGAATCGCTCCTGGCCGAATGCCCGCAGGCGTTTCTCGTAGGCGAACTCCTCGGCCAGGGCGTCAACACGGTCACCGGGGACTACTCAAGGGGCGCGGCCGGGTTCTGGGTGGAAGACGGCGCCATCGTCCACCCGGTCCACGAAGTCACCCTTGCCGGCAACCTCAAGGACATCTTCATGAACATCCGCAAGGCAGGCTCGGACGTGGATACCCGCAGCGGCATCCGCTCCGGATCCGTGCTCGTGGAGGGATTTACTGTAGCGGGTCAATAATCGTCAGGAACGGAAACCTCGCGAAGTCGGTGTCGCGCGTATAGATCTGGTTGATCCCGTTTTCCCGCATGATCACGGCAGTATGAACGTCATGCAGGATGTTGCCGCGGAGGCCGGGCAGTTCGGCCAGCGTCTGCTGAAGAATCGCCTGATGCCGACTCGTTTCGGTCAATACGGCAAAGCCCGGTCCCGCAAGGATCGATTCAATGAAAGACCACGCGAAACCGGTATTCCAGGGTGAGCGAAACACGCGTGGATGCGTACTGACGCGGAGAAACTCGTAGCAGATGCTCCAGCTCAGGTAGCTTGGAACCGGGTCTTCACGCAGGTCTTCCAGAAGCCGCCGGCACGGGACGTGAAAATCCGAGTCATTGTCCGCCGCGTAGAGCAGGATATTGGTGTCGACAACGCGCAATCAGCGTCCTTCCATTGCGGCATAGAGTTCATCGCGACTTGCCAGGTCGACCCGCGTGCCCCCGCTGGACCATGACGGCAGTCCTGGCAGAGACGTAGCCTCGTCCGTCGCTTTACCGCGTTTGTCCAATACCCGCCGAAGTCCGGCTTCCACCAGCGCAGACATGGTCATCCCGCGCCGAGCCGCTTCTTCCCGAAGTCGGCTCATGACGCCGTCGTCGATGTTCAGCGTGGTCTTCATATGGAAAACCATATTAACAATAAGGGAATATGTCAACCTGGTCGGCGGTCAGCCGTTGCAGCACTTCCCGGTATTTCTCCCGAGTCTGCCGGATCACGCTTTCCGGCAGCCGCGGCCCGGGCGCTTTCTTGTCCCAGTCCAGCGTTTCCAGGTAGTCCCTGACGAACTGCTTGTCGAAGCTTTCCGGCGAGCGCCCGGGCGCGTAGGTGGCGGCGGGCCAGAAGCGCGACGAGTCCGGGGTGAAGACTTCGTCGATCAGCAGTAACTCGCCGTCCTCGTCCAGACCGAATTCGAACTTGGTGTCGGCGAGGATGATGCCGTGCCTGCGGGCGTAATCGCCGGCGTGGGCGTAGAGTTCCAGCGACAGCGCCTCGATCCGGTCGGCCAGTTCCCGCCCGATCAGCGACCGGACCGTGTCCATGGAAATATTCTCGTCGTGCTCGCCTTGGGCCGCCTTGGTGCTGGGCGTGAAGATGGGCTCGGCGAGCCGTTCGGCCATCTGCAAGCCCGCCGGCAGCGGAATGCCGCACACGTGTCCCGTGGCCTGGTAGTCCTTCCAGCCGGAACCGATGAGGTAGCCGCGAACGACTGCTTCCACGGGCAGCGGCCGCGCGCGCCTCACCACCACCGCCCGGCCGCGCACGGTGGCGCGGTCCGACGGGTCGTCGAGCACGCTTTCCGGGTCGATGCCCGTCAGGTGGTTGGCGACGATGGCCCCGAGCCTGGCGAACCAGAAATTCGCCACGGCGGTCAGCACGGCACCCTTGCCGGGGATCGGGTCGGGCAGCACCACGTCGAAGGCGGACAGCCGGTCGGAGGCGACGATCAGCAGGTGTTGGGCGTCCACTCGATAGATGTCCCTGACCTTGCCGCGATGCAGCCGCTCGAGGCCCTTGAGCCGGGATTCGAACAGCGGTTCGGGGAGAGAATCGATCATGGATCCGGGACCATCCTCGGGCATGGAATTTCGCCGGGATTATCCGGCAGCACGTAAAGGCGGGATAATGGACCGAGGGATGGCCATTCAGCAACACCTGGGGACAATTCCGCGCGTGCCTGAAGCGACGGGAAGGGCGGAACGAACGATTCAGCCGGTTCGAACCATTGCACGCGCGCCGGAAGCGAAGGCGCGCACGGTGGCCGGATGATCTGGATCGGCAAGGCCGTGGGCGGCGCGCTGGGCTTGATGGTCGGCAGCTACGTGGGCCTGGCGGTGGGCGTCCTGGTCGGGCATCAGTTCGACCGCGGCCTGGCGAGCCGGACCGGGGACGGGCAGCCGGGCGGATTCACATCGGAGCGCATCCAGTCGACCTTTTTCCGCGCGACGTTTGCGGTCATGGGCCACATAGCCAAGGCCGACGGCCGGGTGTCGGAAACCGAAATCCGCGCGGCGCGGCTGGTCATGCACGGCATGAAGCTCTCGCCGGCGCAGGTGTCGAGTGCGGTGGAACACTTCACCGAGGGCAAGAGCCAGGGCTTTCCGCTGGATGCGACCCTGCGGCGGCTGAACGGCCTGCTGCAGGACCGACCGGACCTGACCCGGGCATTCGTGGAAATCCAGGTGCAGGCCGCGGTCGCCGCGGGCTCCATCGACCGGACCAAGCGGGCCCTGTTGTGGCAGGTGGCCCGCGGCCTGGGACTGGGGCGGGTCGAACTGGCCCAGATCGAGGCGCTGGTGCGCGCGCATCAGGCGCGCGGTGCGGGCAAGGAATTCGTCAGCCTGGAAGATGCCTATGAAGTCCTGGGGGTTGCGCCGGACGCCAGCGACCGAGAGGTCAAGACGGCCTATCGCCGGCTCATGAACCAGCACCATCCGGACAAGCTGGTCTCAAGGGGACTGCCCGAATCCATGATGGGCGTGGCGGAGCAGAAGACCCAGGAAATCCGCGCCGCCTACGAGAGAATCAAGGCACGGCGCGATTTCAAATAGAGCCGCCTTCGGGGCGGATCAGACCCAGAGCGAGCAGTTGCGCAGCAGATTGCCGCCCACGGCCATGATCCGGCGCACCGGGTACGGCAATTCCGCCCCCCCGGCCAGCTCGGCGGTGGTGCCGTGGTGGGCTTCGTCCTCGCTCATCTGTTCGAGGATGGCCTTGCTCCTGGCGTCCTCCTCCGACAGCTTCGCGAGGTGGTCGTCGAGATGCGCCTCGACCTGGCGCTCGGTCTCGGCGACGAATCCGAGGCTGACGCGGTCTCCGGGAACCCCGGCGACCATCCCCAGGAGGAAGCTGCCGGCGTACCAGACAGGGTCCAGCCGGCTCGGTCGCCCATCGAGTTCCTCCAGGCGTTGTGCGCACCAGGCCAGGTGGTCCTGTTCCTCTTCGGCGGCCTGGAGCAGATGGCGTCTGGTTTCCTCTGAGCGCGCCATGATCGACTGGCCGCGGTAAAGAGCCTGTGCCGAGATCTCCCCGGCGTGGTTGACCCGCATGAGCGCGATGCTGTCGCGGCGGGCGTCCGGCGCAAGGTCCGCCTCGGGAATGTCTGCAGCGGGGGACGGGCGGGCGGCCGCGGGCGGAGTCGTGAGGGTGCGCAGCGCCTGGTCGGCGGCGGCGATGAGCGAGTCGAGTTTGTCGCTGGCCGGGAACACGGTGGGATTATAGCTGTCGAGCTTGAGGAGGTGGGTGCGTGCGGACAGCCCTTGTTCGCGTCGTGTGTTCGGCGCGGAGCCATGGATGGCAGGAGCGCCGAACGCCGATCCGAGCCCGCCAGGGATGGCGGGCTCGGTTTAGCGAACAAGGGCTGTCCGCATGCACCCGCCCGCGACACACGTCAGCGAACAAGGGCTGTCCGCACATTCCTGTTCGGCGTTTGTGGTTTGCGCACCTTGCGGGGACTGCCACAGGCGCGTAATATCGCGCCTCCCCGAACGGGGGGAGCAAGGTGTCCCGAGGCACAGTGAAGACGTTTTCCGCAAAGCCGCACGAAGTCAAGCGTGACTGGTACCTGGTCAATGCGCAGGGGAAGACCCTTGGGCGGCTGGCGACCGAGATCGCCCGGCGGCTGCGGGGGAAGCACAAGCCGGAATATACGCCGCACGTGGATACGGGCGATTACATCGTCGTGGTCAATGCGGAAAAGATTCGGGTGACGGGGACCAAGCTCAAGAACAAGATTTATCACCGGCATACCGGGTATATCGGCAACCTCAAGTCCGAGACGCTGCAGGACAAGCTTCAGCGCGAGCCGGAGCAGGTGCTCAAGCTGGCGGTGAAGGGCATGATGCCACGCAACCCGCTGGGGCGGCAGATGCTGAGGAAGCTCAAGATCGTGCGGGGCGAGGATCATCCCCATGGGGCGCAGCAACCCCAGCCGCTGGAGCTGTAGGGCATGAGCGAGCAGGTTTGTTACGGAACCGGACGGCGCAAGACCTCCACGGCACGGGTTTACCTCAAGCCCGGCGCCGGCAGGATCCTGGTCAACGGCCGCGACCTGGACGAATTCTTCGGCCGCGAGACCGCGCGCATGATCGTGCGCCAGCCGCTTGAGCTGGTGGAACTGGAGGGGCGGTTCGATATCGAAGTGACCGTGAAGGGCGGCGGCACGACCGGACAGGCCGGCGCGATCCGCCATGGCATCACCCGCGCGCTGCTGCAGTACGACGACGCGCTGAGGCCGCCCCTGCGCAAGGCGGGCTTCGTCACCCGGGACGCGCGCGAGGTCGAGCGCAAGAAGGTCGGGCTGCGCAAGGCCCGCAAGGCGACGCAATACTCCAAGCGTTAGCCCACTGCCGGCCGCGGCGCTACGGTGCCGGCGTGCCGGGTGCTATAGTCCGGTTTGCCCGGCACCACTGGGGGATCGTCTAGTGGTAGGACTGCGGACTCTGACTCCGCCAGCGGGGGTTCGAATCCCTCTCCCCCAGCCACTCTGAACAGGTTGCAACGTGAGTACACAATTGACGGCAATCATCGAACGCGAAGAAGATGGATATGTGGCTTTGTGTCCGGAGTTGGATGTTGCAAGCCAAGGCCAATCCGTCTCGCAGGCACGTGACAACCTCAAGGAGGCGCTGGACCTGTTCTTCGAAGCCGCTTCGAGTTCCGAGATTGCCACCCGATTGCGCTCAGAAGTGTATGTAACCCGGGTAGAGGTGGCGGTTGGCTAAGCTGCGGGTCTTGTCGCGACGAGATGCTTGCAGAATTCTTTCAGCCCATGGTTCCGCTGAAATTCGAAGGCGGGGAAGTCACATCGTCATGCAGAAGGCGTACGAAGATTCCACCATAACGGTCCCGGTTCCCGATCACCGCGAATTGCGAATCGGTACTCTTCAATCCATTATCCGTCAGTCAGGCGTGCCTCGTTCCGAATTCGAGTGAGTTTCGACAGGAGCATGGCAAAACTGCTGTAAATGGCAGCCATCACCGCCTACGTGCTGATCGGCATCGCGCTCTGGGTCGCGGTGCTGAATTCCGGCGTCCATGCGACTCTTGCAGGCGTCCTGATTGCTTTCTGCATCCCCATGCGCGCGGCTGCGGAATCGGCTTCACCATGAGCCTGTTTATTGCCGGGCTCGCCTTCGAACATGGCAGCGGGGCCTACTACGCCGGCGACCGGCTGGGCATCGTGATCGGATCGCTGGCAGCGGCAGCCGTGGCTTACCTGGTGCTCCGCGCCAGCCTGGGACGGGCCGCATCGGACGGCTGACTGTAACGCCCGGTCAGATCGACTTCACGCCATCGTCGTCGGCGATCAGCAGTTCGTCGGCGGGGCGGTGGGCGAAGATCCCCACGGTGACCACGCCGGGGATCTGGTTCAGGCGGGTTTCCAGTTCCGGCGGATCGATGATTCCGAGGTTGTGGATGTCGAGGATCTCGTTGCCGTTGTCGGTGATGAAGCCCTCGCGCCAGATGGGTTGGCCGCCGTGCCGGACCATCTGCCGGGCGACGTAGGACCGGGCCATGGGGATGACCTCCACCGGCAGCGGAAACTTGCCCAGCACGCCCACCAGCTTGGTGTCGTCGGCGATGCAGACGAACCGCCGGCTGGCGCCCGCCACGATCTTCTCCTGCGTCAGAGCGCCGCCGCCGCCCTTGATGAGATGACGGTGCCGGGTTGCCTCGTCGGCGCCATCGACGTAGAGGTCGATATCGGCGGTGCGCGCCAGTTCCGTCACCCGGATGCCGTGGCCCTGCATCCTGGCGGTGGAGGCCTCGGAGCTTGAGACGACCGCCTTCAGGCCCGGCGCCCGCGCCGCCAGCGCGTCGATGAAGAAATTGACCGTGCTGCCGGTTCCGACGCCCAGCGTCATGCCGCCGCGTACCTGCTCCAGGGCCGCGAGCGCGGCGCGTTCCTTCTTTTCGTCCGATGTCACGATGGCTCCTCTTCCCGGACGCTCAATTGGCGGTTACGGGTGCATTGCAGGTTGCCGGGCTGCATCATGGGATGGCCGGTCCGTTACTCCAGGCCCAGAATGAAGTTCCATTCCTCGGCGGTCACCGGCGTGATCGAGAGCCGGTTGCCGCGGCGCAGCAGCAGCATGTCCCGGAGCGGTCCGTCTGCGTACCGGCGCAACTCGCGCAGCAGGATGACCCGCTTGAACTTGCGCTCGAAGCGGATGTCCACCATGCACCAGCGCGGGTTGTCCGGATCGCTTTTCGGGTCGAAATGCTTGTCCTCGGGGTCGAACGCCGTGTGATCGGGGTACGCCTCGCGGCACACGGTGGCGATGCCCACGACGCCCGTTTCGGGGCAGTTGGAGTGGTAGTACAGCACGCCGTCGCCCAACTTCATGTCGTCGCGCATGAAGTTCCGGGCCTGGTAGTTGCGCACCCCGTCCCAGAACGTCTCGCCGCCCGGCGCGGCCTCGAGATCGTCGATGCTGAACTCGCCCGGTTCGGATTTCATGAGCCAGTGTTTCATGCCGTGGGTCCCTCAGTGTGAAAATGGTAGGTGCTCCGCTCCGTGACCGCGGCCCGGAGCGGAATGTCCCAGGCGCTGCGGGAAACCGTCTGCAGCCGCTGAAATTCAAAGGCGAGCCCGATCAGCCTGGGCCTGAGCCAGTGCGTGCGTTCCTTCAGGAATCGGAAACAGCGGTCGTAGAAACCGCCGCCCATGCCGATCCGCGTGCCCGAATCGTCGAACGCTACCAGGGGCGCGATCACCACGTCCAGATGCCGCGGGTCGATGCAGTCCCCGGTGACAGGCTCGAGGATACCGAAACGGTTTTCGCGCAGCGGCGTATCGTAGGTGAGTCGTGCAAATCGCAGCGTCTCCCCGAGCAGCACCGGCGCGTAGACCCGCTGCCCCCGCGCGTACGCACAAGTCGCGACGGGTGCCGGATCGGCCTCGCCGTCCGCCGCCAGGTAGACCGCCACGGACCGGGCGCGCCACAGCGGCGACAGCCGGCGCAGCCGGCACGAGGCCAGGTGCTGCGCGATCTGCCGCTGCTCCCCGGACAGAGCCCTGCGCCGTTGCCGAATCCGGCGGCGCAGGGCGTTGCGGGAGTCTGCGCCCGTCGAGTTGCTCACGGCGCGGTGTCCGGGCACAGCGCGAAACGCTTGCCGCAGGCTGCCGGGATGCCCGCCGGGGAAAAAACGCTCCCCGTCGGCGCCGTCACGGACTGTTGCTCTCGAACCGGAGCACCAGGTGGGGTAAGCCGTGGTGGTTGCAGGCTACCCGGCAATGCCGGATCTGCACAACGCCACCGACAGAACAGAACCCCGGGATCAAGATTTAGGGTCGAAAGTCTGTCCAATCCGCATCGCACGCTACAGGGAGCGCCATTCCTTATGAGTTTAGCTGCTGATCGGGCTTGAGCGCCTCGTCCAGGCGTGCGCTCATGGCCCGGACCCGCGGACCGAAGACGTCCTTGAGCTGGCGATCGTCCCCGGCTCGCTTCAACAGTTCGTTGGCCAGGTTGAGCGCCGCCATGATCGCGATGCGGTCCAGCCCGATTACCTTGCCGCTGTCGCGTATTTCGCGCATCTTCTTGTTGAGCAACTCCACCGACGCCAGCAGGTTGGCCTTTTCTTCGGCGGGGCAGGAGACCTGGTACTCCTTTTCCAGTATCCGGATAGTGATGTGCGCGAACATTTCGCTCACGAGGGGCTCTCCATGGCCTTGAGCCGGGTGATCATCGCTTCCACCCGCGACCGTACCTGGTCATTCATCTGGACCAACCTGGCCCGCTCCTCCATCAGGCTGTCCTGGCGCTGCCTCAGCGAACCGTTCTCGTCCTGAAGTTGCCGGCATATGACAAGCAACTCATCCAGCCGTTTTTCCAGCCGCTGGAGTTCCAGCTCGAAGTGCTGATTGCCGGCCTCGGAGTTCATCGAGCCACTATAGAACCGGGTAGCTACAGGGGTCAACAAAGGGCTGCGCAGTGGTAGCATTGACCGCCCCACACCACGGAGAGGCCCCCGTTGACTGCGCAAACCGCGGCATCCAGGGAATACGCCAGGCGCCGCCGCCACCTGATGGAACTCATGGGTTCCGGCGGGATCGCGGTGCTGCCGGCGGCCCCCGCGCAACGGCGCAGCCGCGACACGAACTACGAGTACCGTCAGGACAGCGATTTCTTCTACCTGACGGGATTCGGCGAGCCCGAATCCGTCGCGGTCCTGGTGCCCGGCCGGCCCGGGGGCGAGTTCATCCTGTTCTGCCGGGATCGCGACCCGCAGCGGGAACTCTGGGACGGAATCCGCGCGGGCCCGGAAGGCGCGGTGGCCGACCACGCCGCCGACGACGCGTTCCCCATCGACGACATCGACGAGATCCTTCCCGGGCTGCTGGAACGCAGCGAGCGGGTCTACTACGCCATGGGCGCCTCCGACGCCTTCGACGGCCGCCTGATGGAGTGGATACACCGGCTGCAGAGCAACCGCCAGCGGGGCGGCGCGCCCGACGAACTGGTGTCGCTGGACCACCTCCTGCACGAGATGCGCCTGTTCAAGAGCCGTGCGGAGATCCGCATCATGCAGCGCTCGGCAAAGCTCGCCGTGGCGGCCCACCGGCGGGCGATGACGGTTTGCAGGCCGGGGATGCACGAGTACGAACTGGAAGCCGAGTTCCGCCACGAGTTTGCCCGCCACGGCGCCCAGTGCTCCTACACGCCCATCGTCGCGGCGGGGGCCAACGCCTGCATCCTGCATTACACCGAGAACCGGGCGCCGCTGAAGGACGGCGACCTGGTGCTCATCGACGCCGGCTGCGAGTTCCGCATGTACGCCTCCGACGTGACCCGCACGTTCCCGGTCAACGGCCGCTACAGCGAGCCCCAGCGGGAGCTGTATGAAGTCGTCCACGCGGCCCACGCCGCCGCGGTGGCCAATGTGCGCACCGGCAATCACTGGAACGATCCCCACGACGCCGCCGTCCGGGAGATCACCCGCGGCCTGAAGGAGTTGGGGATTCTCAGGGGCCGGCTCGAAGACCTGTTGAAAGAGGAAGCCTGCAAGCCCTACTTCATGCACAAGACGGGACACTGGCTGGGCATCGACGTGCACGATGTGGGCGACTACAAGATCGCCCGCGAGTGGAGGCTGCTGGAGCCGGGGATGGTCATGACCATTGAACCGGGCATCTACGTTTCCCCGGACGCCGGCAAGGCCGCCGCCCGCTGGCGGGGCATCGGCATTCGTCTCGAGGACGACGTGCACCTGAGCCGGGACGGACCCCGTATCCTGAGCCGCGGCCTGCCGTCGAGCGCCGAGGAAATCGAGGCGTTCATGAACCGGGTCCACTGAGACTCCGCGGGCCGGCCGGAGACACGCGAACCATGCGGACAGAGTGCGACGTCCTCATCGTCGGCGGCGGCCTGGTGGGCTCGACGCTGGCCCACGCCCTGGCGCAGATTCCGGTTTCCGCAGTGCTGGTGGAGGAACGCGATCCCGGGCGGCTGGAAGCGGCCGGTTTCGACGACCGCTCCACCGCGCTGGCCGGCGGCAGCCGGCGGATACTCGACGGCCTCGGGTTGTGGGACGATGTCGCCGGCGAGGCCGAACCCATCCGCACCATTCACATCTCCGAACGCGGCCGATTCGGCGCCTCGCGGCTCCTGGCCTCCCGGGAAGGCGTCCCTGCGCTGGGTTATACGGTGGAGAACCGCGTGCTGACCGGGGCCGTCTGGCCGAAGATCCTCGCGGCCGATGCAGTGACCTGCCTGGCGCCGGGCAGCCTGGAGGAATTCGAGGCCGAGGCGTCGGGTGTCACCGCCCGTGTCAGTTCAGAAGGGTCGGCGCGGACCGTCCGCGCACGGCTGCTGGTGGCAGCGGACGGCGCGCGCTCGCGGGTACGAAGCGCGCTGGGTATCGGTGTGCGCGAGGACGATTACGGCCAGAAGGGCGTCATCCTCAACTGCAGGACCGAGATTCCCCACCGCGGCCGGGCGTTCGAGCGCTTCACGCCCACCGGACCGCTGGCGATGCTGCCGCTGGGCCGCGGCCGCGTGTCGGTGGTGTGGACCCTGCCGCGGGAGGAGGGGGACCGCATCGGCGCGCTGGACGACGAACCGTTCCGCGACGCGCTGCAGCGGGCCTTCGGCTACCGGCTCGGACGCATCCGCCAGGTGGGGGTGCGAAGTGCCTGGCCGCTGCACAGGGTCCGGGCCGACGCGCTCACCGCCGCTCGCGCCGTGCTGGTGGGCAACGCGGCGTTCAGCCTGCACCCGGTGGCGGGCCAGGGTTTCAACCTGGCGCTGCGGGACATCGCGGCACTGTCGGAGCTGATCTGCGACGCCCGGCGCGAAGACGCCGATGCGGACCCCGGCGCGGCGGCGCTGCTCGACCGCTACGCCGAATGGCGCGCCGCCGATCAGCGCCGGGTCGCCGGATTCACCCACGGGCTGATGAGGCTGTTCACCATGGATGCCGCTCCCCTGGCGGTCTCCCGCGGCCTGGGCCTGATGGCGTTCGACCTGGTGCCGGGCGCCAAGCGCTGGCTGGCCCGGCAGGCCATGGGCCTCGGGGGCCGCGTGTCCCGCCTGGCCCGCGGACTGCGGCTCACGCCTTGAGCGCAGCGGCCCATCCATCGCGCACCGTCGTCATCGCCGGCGGCGGGCCGGTGGGCCTGGCCCTGGCGGCCCTGCTCTGCCGCGGCACGGATGACCTCAAGGTCCGGCTGTACGAGCCGCGGCCGGCACCGCGGTGGAATCCGGATTCCATGGACCTGCGCGTCTATGCGCTCTCCCGCGCGTCCCGGAACATCCTCGCCCGCCTGGGCGCCTGGGACGCCATCGCGGAGTCGCGGGCCAGCCCCTACCGCCTCATGCGGGTCTGGCACGGCGAGTCCCTTGCCGGCGCCGGCACGCTCACCTTCGACAGCGCCGATGCAGCCGAACCCGATCTGGGGCATATCGTCGAGGACGTCCTGTGCCGGGACCGGATCTGGCGGGCGTTGCAGGACACATCCGTCAAGGTGGCGTTCGGTACGGGGATCGAGTCCGTGGAATCCGGTCGGCGCGCTGTCCGGATCACCACCGACAATGGCGAGGCGGTTTCCGCCACGGTGCTGATTGCCGCCGACGGGAGCGATTCGCCCATTCGCGATCAGCTGAAGTTTCCGGTGACCGAGTTTTCCTACGGCCAGCGCGCCGTCGTCACCCACGTGGCGACCGGGCGCAGCCACCAGGAAACGGCCTGGCAGCGCTTCCTGCCGGATGGGCCGCTGGCGTTTCTGCCATTGCTGGATGGGCGCAGTTCGGTGGTCTGGTCAACCGGATCGAAGCATGCCGAAGCGCTGTGCGGGGCGGACGAAGGGGACTTCCTGACCGAAATGCAGGTGGCTGCGGGCGACGTGCTGGGTCGCATCCAGTCGGCATCCCGGCGCGCGAGTTTCCCGTTGCGGGCCATTCACGCTCGACGGTATTGCCGCCCCCGCGTGGCGCTGGTGGGCGACGCGGCACACACGGTGCATCCGCTGGCTGGGCAGGGGATGAACCTGGGGCTGCTGGATGCGGCGGTGCTGGCGGAGGTCATCCTCGAAGCGCTCGCCCGGGACGAGGACCCGGGTGACCTGCGGGTGCTGCGACGGTACGAACGGCGCCGCAAGGGGGAGAACCTGAAGATGCTGATGGCGCTGGATGGGCTGAACAGGTTGTTCCGGCTGTCGGGGGCGGGCATACCGCGGCTGCGGGCCATGGGGTTGAGCGCGGTCGACTCGGTGCCTTTGTTGAAGGGGTTGTTGATGAATGAGGCTATGGGGTTGCGGGGGGAACTGCCGGAGGCTGCTCGGTCGTTGAGATAGGTGGTTGGGGGGCGCGGGGGTTGAGGTGGGTGGTTTGCGGGTGTGTGCGGACAGCCCTTTCGAGCGTCGTGGGGTGACGAGCGGGCCAGGGATGGCCATTAGCGAGGAACCCCCGATTTGAGCCCCGCCATGGATGGCGGGGCGAAATTAAGCTCGAAAGGGCTGTCCGCACACACCCGCGGCGACGTGGTTGGTTTCTACACACCCGCAGCGACGTCGTTGGTGTCCGCGCACTCCTGCGGTGACGCATTTGGTGACTGCGGACAGGGTGGTTCTGGGAGTGCCAAACTGGTGCTGGCGGGTGTCCGAAAGGCGGGTATGGGGCGAGGATATGGGGTAAAATGAGGGTACCAATCGGTCGAATCGGTCGGAGAGACTTCGCTCCGGAATGCCTCTGAAGGGGGCGGGGAGCGAAGCGCCGAAGGCGCAACCTCCGCTTGGAAACGCTCAGGCAAAGGGACGGCAGATTCGGATTGGCTCTGGAGAGCGGCCCTGCGGGGCCCACCGAAGGTGAGCGGCGCCAGGCGCCTTATCTCTCAGGTACCAGGACAGAGAAGCGGCGGATCGAGCCTGCACAGGCCAGCCCTGTGCGGCGCTCGATTCCGCCGCTTTTTTTGTGTCCGGAAAGCGGCCGGACGGAGTTGACGGGAGGCGGGTGACCGAGCCGTCGGATGGGCGAAGAGCGATGAGCGAGCTGAAACTCACACCACTGCACGCTGCGCACCTGGACGCGGGCGCTCGCATGGCGCCGTTTGCCGGCTGGCACATGCCGGTGGCCTACGGCAGCCAGATCGACGAGCATCACGCGGTGCGCCGGTCCGCCGGCATGTTCGATGTTTCGCACATGACCATCGTGGATACGGCAGGTCCCGGTGCGAAGGCGTACCTGCAGCGGCTCCTGGCCAACGACGTGGGCAAACTGGACCGCGGCGGCGGTGTTGACGCCGGTGACCGTGCAGGATGCGCGGCGCTGTATAGCTGCATGCTGGACGAGCAGGGCGGGATCCTGGACGATCTGATCGTCTACCGGTTCGCCGAGAACCGCTACCGGCTGGTCGTCAACGCCGGCACCCGCGACAAGGACCTGGCGTGGCTCGCGGGGCGGACGGCCGGTTTCGATGTGGAGCTGGCCGAGCGGGACGATCTGGCGATGATTGCGGTGCAGGGCCCCGAAGCCCGCCAGATTGTGGCGCCCCTTGTTTCCGGCGCGGCCGCCACCGCCACCGCCACCGAAGCCGCCGCCGCCACCGAAGTTGCCGAATCTGCCGAAGCCGCCGCCACTGCCACCAACGCCACCGGTATCTCCACCGACATCTCCGCGCTGGCCCCGTTCACCGCCGCGCGCGCGAACGGGTGGCTGCTGGCCAGGACCGGCTACACCGGCGAGGACGGTCTGGAGATCATGCTCCCGGCCAATCAGGCGGCGGAGTTCTGGGACGAGCTGGCGGCGCACGGCGTCACTCCCTGCGGCCTGGGCGCGCGGGACACCCTGCGCCTTGAGGCCGGCATGAACCTCTACGGCCAGGACATGGACGAGTCCGTCACCCCGCTGGAATGCGGGCTCAGGTGGACCGTCGACTTCGGCAGCGACCGCGCGTTTACCGGCCGCGAGGCCCTGGAGGCGCGCCTGAGCGCAGGCACTTCCCGTGTTCAGATGGGCCTGATCCTGGAGGGCCGCGGCGTACTTCGATCAGGCTACCCGGTGGCGTCGGAGGCCGGCGAGGGCGTGGTCACCAGCGGCACGTTCTCGCCCACCCTGGGCCGGGCCATCGCCCTTGCACGGGTGCCGGCCGGCACCGCGCATCCCTGCCACGTCTTCATTCGCGGGCGCAAACTGCCCGTGCGCATTGTCAAACCACCGTTCGTGCGCAACGGCTCGATCCTGGTGGACCTGGAACCGGCTGACTGAGGAGCATTGGCCATGAGCGACATTCCGGAAAACCTGAAATACACGAAGGACCATGAGTGGATCGCCGAAACCGACGACGGCACCGCCATCGTGGGCATCACCGATCACGCCCAGGAGGCGCTCGGTGACCTGGTCTTCGTGGAGTTGCCCGAAATGCACAGGGATGTGGCGGCGGGCGACGTCTGTGCCGTGGTGGAGTCGGTGAAGGCCGCCTCGGACGTCTATTCCCCGATATCCGGCAACGTCGCCGAAGTCAACGTCACGCTGGACGATGCCCCCGAGCGGGTCAACGAGGATCCCTACGGCGAGGGCTGGCTGTTCCGCCTGACGCCGTCCTCGCCGATGGAACTGGAGGAATTGCTCGACGCGGAAGCCTACGGGCGGGTCCTTGCGGAAATGGAAGACTAGGACATGCCGTTCATACCGCACACCCGGGCCGATACCGATGCCATGCTCAAGGCCATCGGCGTCGGCGCGATAGACGACCTGTTCGCGGAAATCCCCGCCGAACTGAAACTTCAGGCGCTGGAGGGCATTCCCGGCGCGATCGGCGAATCCGAAGTCGGGCGCCTCATGCGCCGCCGCGCCGCCCGCGACGAAATGGCGCTCAACTTCCTCGGCGCCGGCGCCTACCAACACCACATCCCGGCGGCGGTGTGGGAACTGACCACCCGCGGCGAGTTCTACAGCGCCTACACGCCCTACCAGGCAGAGGCGAGTCAGGGCACGCTGCAGGTCATCTACGAGTACCAGACGATGATGGCGAGCCTGACGGGGCTCGAGGTCTCCAACGCGTCGCACTACGACGGCGCGTCCGCCCTGGCCGAAGCGGTGCTCATGGCGGTGAGGTGCAATCGCAAGTCCAGGTCCGGGCGCGTGCTGGTGCCCCGCGCCCTGCATCCCCACTACCGGGCGGTGCTTGCGACCATCACCTCCACCCAGGGCATCGAACTCGTCGACCTGCCTTACGATCCGGCCGGCGGACAAACCGATACCGGCGCCCTGGCCGATCACGCCGGCGAGGACATCACGGCCGTGGTGATTTCCCAGCCCAACGTCTTCGGGGTCCTGGAACCGGCGGACGAGATGACCGACTGGGCCGCGGACAACGGCGCGCTGGCCGTCGCCGTGGTCAATCCCATGGCACTGGGGCTGCTCAAGCCTCCCGGTGAATGGGGCCGGGAAGGGGCGGCGATCGCCTGCGGCGAGGGGCAGCCCCTGGGCGTGCCGCTGAGTTCCGGCGGGCCGTACTTCGGCTTCCTGACCTGCCGCCAGGCGCTGGTGCGCCAACTGCCGGGCCGGCTGGTGGGCCGGACCGTGGACGTGGACGGCGAGCCCGGCTTCACGCTCACGCTGCAGGCCCGCGAACAGCACATCCGCCGTTCCCGCGCCACCTCCAACATCTGCACCAACCAGGGCCTGATGGTCACCGCCGCCACCATCTACATGAGCCTGATCGGGCCGGTGGGCCTGCGGCGCGTGGCTGCACTCTGCCACGCCCGCACGGCGGCGCTGGCGGCGGGCGCGCAAGCCATCGACGGTGTGTCGGTGGCGTTCTCATCGCCCCGCTTCCACGAAGTGGTGCTGCAACTGCCGGCGCCGGCGGAGGAGGTGCTCCGGCGGCTCAGGGCGCAGGGCATCCTCGGCGGTGTCGATCTCGGCGACTGGTACCCGGAACTGGGCGACGCCGTCCTGGTCTGCGCCACCGAAACCAGGACCGCGCAGGACATAAACCACTACGTCGAGGCGCTGCGCAGCGCCATCGGCGCGATCGGAGACGGAGCATGAGCGAGCCGCTGGTATTCGAACTGGGTCACCCCGGGCGCCTGGCGGGCGCGCAGGTTCCGGAAGCCGAAGCCGCGGTGGACCTTCCCCCCGAAATGCTTCGCGAGTCCCGCCCGCAGTTGCCGGAAGTTTCCGAACTGGATGCGGTGCGCCACTACACGCGGCTGTCCCAGCAGAACTACTCCATCGACACGCAGTTTTACCCGCTGGGCTCGTGCACCATGAAGTACAACCCCAGGGGCTGCAATACCTACGCCATGCTGCCGGGCTTCCTCGACCGGCATCCGCTGGCTCCGGAAGATGTCTCCCAGGGCTTTCTGGCCTGCATGTACGAGCTTCAGCAGATGCTCTGCCGGGTCACGGGCATGCAGGCGTTCTCGCTCACGCCCATGGCCGGCGCCCAGGGGGAGCTGTCGGGCGTTGCGATGATTCGCGCCTACCACCGGGATCGCGGCGACACCGAACGCACGGAGATCCTGGTCCCCGACGCCGCCCACGGCACCAATCCGGCCACGGCCGTCAAGTGCGGCTACACGGTCCGGGAACTGCCGACGGCCGCGGACGGCGACCTGGACATCGAGGCCCTGCGAAAACTGGCCGGTCCCCGCACGGCGGGCATCATGCTCACCAATCCGTCCACCCTCGGCCTTTTCGAGCGGCGGATCCGGGAGGTGCACGAGATCATTCACGGGGCCGGCGGGCTGCTTTACTACGACGGCGCCAACCTGAACGCGATCCTGGGCAAGGTGCTGCCCGGCGACATGGGATTCGACGTGATCCACATCAACCTGCACAAGACCTTCTCCACTCCCCACGGCGGTGGTGGGCCGGGTTCCGGAGCGGTGGGCGTGGGCGCGCGGCTTGCGCCCTTCCTGCCCACGCCATTCGTGGGCATCGGGCCGGAGGGGTACCGCTGGGTGGATTCGGCCGACCATCCGAAGAGCATCGGGCGGCTGTCGGCGTTCATGGGCAACGCGGGGGTGCTGCTGCGGGCCTACATCTACATGCGGATGCTGGGGCGGCGCGGGATGGAGCGGGTGGCGGACTACGCGGTGCTGAACGCCAACTACGTCATGGCGCAACTGGCGGCGGCGGGCTTCGACCTGGCGTTTCCGGAGCGGCTGGCGGGGCATGAGTTCATCGTCACGCTCAAGCGGCAGGCGCGGGAGCATGGCCTGACGGCGATCAACCTGGCGAAGGCGCTGCTGGACCGGGGGTTTCATGCGCCGACGACGTATTTTCCGCTGCTGGTGCCGGAGTGCCTGCTGATCGAGCCGACGGAGACGGAGAGCAAGGAGACGCTGGACCGGTTTGTGGGTGCGATGGCGGAGATTCTGGCGGAGGCGCAGGTGGATCCGGAGAAGTGCAGGGAGGCGCCGGTGACTTTGCCGGTGCGGCGGCTGGACGAGGTGCGGGCGGCGCGGCAGCCGGATTTGCGGTATCGGCCGTAGCTGCGCGCACTTTTCTTGAGATTCGGCTGGGAAAAAACAGGGTACAATCGGCGCCATGAAAATGACCAACGGATTTGCCTTCCTGGCGATGCTGGCTGCCCTGGCCACCACCGGAACATTGGCTCAGGAGCGTTCGTGGAACGCGACGCTGGAAGAGATTTCGACGGCTGTGGTGTCCATTCATGTGGACAGTACGCGGGCGTTCGATACGGAGCGGAATCAGTCGAGTCAGGCCACGGGGTTTGTGGTGGACGCGGAGAACGGGCTGATCCTGACCAATCGGCACGTGGTGACGCCGGGGCCGGTGGTGGCGCAGGCGATCTTCCTGAACCAGGAGGAAGTGGACCTGCAGCCGGTGTACCGGGATCCGGTGCATGACTTCGGGTTTTTCCGCTACGACCCCTCGGCGCTGCGGTTCATCGAGCCGGCGGAACTGCCGCTGGTGCCGGAGGCGGCGCAGATCGGGCGCGAGATTCGCGTCGTGGGCAACGATGCCGGGGAGCAGCTTTCGATCCTGGCCGGGACCATTGCCCGGCTGGACCGCCAGGCGCCGAACTACGGGCGCGGCAACTACAACGACTTCAATACCTTCTACCTGCAGGCGGCGTCGGGCACCTCGGGGGGGTCGTCCGGATCGCCGGTGATCGACATCGAGGGCCGCGTGGTGGCGCTGAACGCGGGCGGCAATTCCCAGGCGGCGTCGAGTTTTTTCCTGCCGCTGGACCGGGTAAGCCGGGCGTTCAGCCTCATACAGGGCGGCAAGGCCGTGCCGCGGGGCACGCTGCAGAGCGAGTTCGTGCACAAGCCCTACGCGGAGCTTCGGCGTCTCGGGCTGCCGGAGGAAACCGAAGCCATCACCCGGGCGGCATTCCCGGATCAGACCGGGCTGCTGGTGGTGGAGCACGTGATCCCCGGCAACGGCAACTTCCTAGAACCCGGCGACATCCTGCTGCGCGTCGACGGCGAACTCGTCTCCGAGTTCGTGCCGCTGGCAGCGGCGCTGGACGAAAATGTCGGCCGGATGGTGGAGATCGAAGTCGAGCGCGGCGGCGAGGCGATTCGTGAGGAACTCATGGTGGACAACCTGCATGCCATCACCTCGGACGAATACGTGGAGTACGCCGAGGGCGTGTTCCACAACCTCTCGTATCAGCAGGCGCGTCACTTCAACCGGCCGGTGTCCGGGGTCTACGTGGCCAATCCGGGCTACGTTTTCGGCACTGCGGCGATCCCCCGGGGGAGCCTGATCATCAGCCTCGACGGCGTGCCCATGGAGGACCTGGACGACTTCCAGGACACGGTCGAACAATTGCCCATGGGGCAGCGCGCCATCGTGCGGTTCGTGCAGTTCGACGATCCCCGGGCCGAGCGGCAACGCGCCGTGATCAACAATCGCAACTGGTTCCCGGCGCGCCGCTGCAAGCGCGACGACGTGCTGGGATTCTGGCCGTGCGAAGACCTGTCCGAGGCGCCGCCGCCCGCTCAGGCGACGCCGGGCAACACCACGTTCCCGCTCCGCGGCGACCCCCACGTGCAGGCGATCACTCCGTCCCTGGTGCTGATCAACTACGACATGCCCTACACTGTGTCCGGCGTCAACGACCGCCACTACTACGGCACCGGCGTGATTGCGGACACCGAACGCGGCTGGGTGGTGGTGGACCGCAACACCGTGCCGGTGGCCCTGGGCGACGTGCGGATCACCTTCGCCGGTTCGCTGGAGGTGCCCGGAGAGGTGGAGTACATCCATCCGCTGCACAACCTGGCGGTGGTGGCCTACGACCCGTCCCTGATCGGGGATACGCCGGTGCAGGCGGCGAAGTTCTCGGTCGACCCGGTGAGTCCCGGCCAGGAGGTCGAAGTCGTCGGACTCAGGGCCGACCATTCCCTGCTGTCCCAGCCCAGCGAGGTGCGCGCGCTGATACCGGCCGAACTGCCGCTGTCGCGGACCCTGCGGTTCCGCGAGTCCAACCTGGAGGCCATCACCCTGGTCAACGGCCCCGACGAATTCGACGGCGTGATCATCGATGCGGACGGCGCGGTGCAGGCGCTGTGGGCGAGTTTCGCCTTCCAGCAGGGCCGCGACCTGACGCAGTTCAACATGGGCGTTCCCGCGAGCCTCGTGGTGGACATGGTTGAGAGCATGAAGGCCGGCGAACCGCTTCGCTCGCTCGAAGTGGAATGGGACCTGGTGCCGCTGGCCTCGGCGCGCAATTTCGGACTGCCCGAGAACTGGGTGCAGCGCTACGAACAGCATCATCCGCTGCGCCGCCAGGTGCTGGCGGTGTCGTCGGTGGTGGCCGGATCGCCCGCCGCGGACTTCTTCCAGTCCGGCGATATCCTGCTGAGCATCAACGGCGAAGTCGCCAACACTTTCCTCGAGGCGGAGCACGCATCCCAGAGCCCCGAAGTGGACATCACCATCTACCGCGACGGCGAAGAACTGAGCGCCGACATTCCCACAGTGGCGCTGGAGGGCACGGGGATCGACCGCGTCGTGCTCTGGGCCGGCGCGCTGCTGCAGGCGCCGCACCGGGCGATCGCGGTGCAGCGCGGCATCGAGGCCGAAGGCGTCTACGTCTCGTACTTCAGCTTCGGTTCGCCCGCCAGCCGGTCGGGGCTGTTCGCCGGGCGCCGCATTGTCGGCGTCGACGGCCTGCCGACGCCGGACCTCGACGAATTCCTGGATGTGGTGTCCGGGCGCGAAGACCGCGAATCGGTACGGATCAACACGGTCACCTGGAATAACGTTTCCGAGGTGATCACGCTGAAGCTGGACAACCACTATTGGCCCAGCTACGAACTGCTTCGCGAAGGCGAGACCTGGCAGCGCCGCGACCTGGACTGAGCCAGGCTCCGCCGCAGTCCGAATCGAGCGTGACGCGAGCGGCCCCGAAGACTGAGCGGAGTGTATTCGGCCTGGACCGGGCGAGCCACAGTCGAGCGGGACCGAGCGAAGCGCTGTTGCCCTGAACTGACCGCAGCGCCGCAGGCATGGAACCCGTCCCGTGTTGAAAATCGTTTCCGGCGGCCAGACCGGCGTGGACCAGGGAGCGCTTGCTGCGGCGCTGGCCTCAGATGCCGACTGCGGCGGCTGGTGCCCGGAGGGACGATTGTCGGAGGAGGGGCCGATCCCCGCCAGGTATCCCGTTGTCGAGCTGCCGGGCGCGGGCTACCGCGAGCGCACGCTGCAGAACGTGCTGGATTCGGACGGGACGGCGATCATCCACGATGGCGAGCTTGAAGGCGGGACGAGGCTGACGTGGGTGCTCTGCGAACGGCACGGACGTCCCAGCGTGCTTGTCGACACCTCGGCGCTGAGCCAGGACCAGGCGGTCGCCGTATTGGTCGAATTCGTCACCGGCAACGACCTGGAGGTACTCAACGTCGCCGGGCCACGGGCCAGCAAATGGCCGGGTGCGTTTGGTTATACCAGGGAATTATTGATCGCGGCTTTGGGCGCCTGGTAGTACTTCAGTTCACCAGTTGGAATGTTTCCGCGGAAACATTTTCGGAAATCGCCGGTCCATTTGTTTCCGCGGAAACACTTCCGCCAGCAACAGGGCTTGTTCGGGCACGCTACACTGAGGCTGGAGAATTTACTCCACCGCCAGGTGCCGCCTCGCCGCCTCCGCGTCGCAGTCCCAGGCCTCGAATTCGTAGCCGGGCTTGAGGAACATCTCGCCGGTCACCGTCACGGAGTCGGTCATGAACTCGGGATCCTCGAACCGGTACTCCACGTCCAGGCGCATGCCGTCGTCAGAGAGCGTATAGCGCTCCACCAGGTGTTTCTGCGTCCCGCTGGGCGTGCCCCGGTCCAGGCCCCACACGGTTTCCTCAAAGTGGCGGGTGTCGATCACCAGCACACCGTCCTCGAACCAGCCGATGGAGTGGCCCATGTAGGCCGGTTCGACGTCGGCGGGATGTTCGCTCATCTGAAGGTGAACCACGCGCCGCCCGTCGAACTGCTCGTACCAGATGTGCAGTTCGTCCTCACCCACGCGGCTGAACTGTACCGGATACACCGGCAGGACGGTGCCGGGCAGCGATTCGGGAATGCAGTCCAGCGCCGGATCGTCGTCAGGGTCATACTCATCCAGGACCGCCTGGGCCCTCGGAGTCAGCGGCAGGCTGTCCGGCCTGAATCCGGCGGCGACGTTGCGGCTTGCAAAGTCCGGTTGCCAGACGCCGGAGAAATCCGTGGACCCGCGCACCAGCGCGTCGGGTGCCTGAAATGCGCCCGGCGCGAGTCCGGACGACCGGTAGGAAGTGCCGTCCGCCCTGGTGATGACATCCACGAACAACGTGCTGCGATCCGGGTCGCGATGGGGAAAGCCCCGCACGGTGACCCGGTCCCCGGCCAGGAAGGTATCGGCCCGCCAGCCCACGCTGCGCACCGAGGACACGGCATTGGCTTCCAGCAGCCATTCCCGGGTTTCTCCCGTTGCCGCGTCCGTGGTCTCGAACGTCAGGTAGATGTGGGGATTGTGGTAGGCGTGCTCCGTGATCGTGCCCTCAAGTTCCATCGGCGAATCCATGATGAAACTGGTCCGCGAGTGGTGGGCGTCGGCCGCCGGCGGGAGCCACAGGACGAGTGCGGTCAGTGCGCAGCCAGTCAGCCCGCGTGAAAAAGGAGTGGCGCGAACATGCATATCGATTCCCGGCGCAACGGTAGGGTCGTTGCGACTATAGCAAGAGCCCCACCAGCGCTGTAGTCGAATCGCCACGCAAGGTTGATGCAGCACCAGGTAACGACGCGCTATGATGGCATCCGCTCCGTCACCACAACGCGGCAATCTCATGCTCAACCTGAAACCCATCTCCCGGATCAGCCTGGTTCTCTTCGCCGCGGCGCTGGCGCCGCCTGCAACCCTGGCCCACCATTCCCGCGCCCACTACGGCGACGAGACTGTCGAGTTCGAGGCCGAAATCGTGGCGGTCGACTGGCGCAACCCCCACGTGACCTTCACCATCCGGTCGATGTCCGGCTCCGGCGAAGAAGCGCTCTGGGAACTGGAAGGCGGATCCACCTACATGCTCGGCCGCTACTCCGGGCTCGGACGGGAACTGTTCAATGTCGGCGACGAGGTCCGGGTTGCCGGACCCGTTTCCACAGTCCGGCCGAACGAGATGCTGGTCACCAACATGCTGCTGCCCGACGGCAGCGAGGCGCTGATGCTCCCGAACAGCCCCCCGCGCTGGGCGGACAGCGTCGGCGCGGCCGAACTGAGCGTGCTGACGGACAACGCCGCGCGCAGCCTGTTCCACGTCTGGAGCATCGACCCGGACGCACGCCGCGGCGGCCCGGTCGATCTGCGCCTGACACCGGCCGGCGAGGCCAGCCTGGCCGCCTACGACCGCGACCGGGACGATCCGGCGATACGCTGCGTCAAGCCCGGCATGCCTTCCACGATGTCGAACCCGCATCCCATGCATTTCGTCGACGGGGGCGACCGAATCACGCTCAATATTCAGGAAAACGACGTGGTCCGGACCATCTACCTCGGGGAGAACGCCGAAGCCGCGGCCCGGCCGCCGAGCCCGCTGGGCTATTCGGTCGGTCATTGGGAGGGCGCAACGCTGGTGGTCCGCACAACCAACATCAACTGGCCCTACTTCGACCGCACCGGCGTGCCGGTGAGCGAGGAGGTGGTGGTCGACGAGCGCTTCGAGATAGACGAGACGGGCAGCCGCATGGTCATCCGTGTCGTGACGACCGATCCCGTCAACTTCGAGGCGCCCGTGACGACGCAACGCAGCTACGCACTGCTCGGCGAGGACGTCAAGCCCTACGGCTGCATCCCCCGGTAGCCGCCGCCGTCACTCGACCTGCAGCCCGAACCTCTCGGCCGCGCCGCCCAGGCGCGTCATCTCGTCGCGGATGAACTGCCCGAACTCCTCCGGCGATTCGCTGGGCCAGACTTCCATGCCGTGATCCTCGATCGCCCGGATGACCTCCGGATCGCTCATGGCAAATCGGGCGGCTTCGAAGATCTCCCGGACGAACTCGTCCGAGGAACCTGCCGGCGCGAAGAATCCTCCCCAGGACCCGGACGGCATGCCGTCGACCCCAAGTTCCAGCATCGTGGGAATCTCCGGGAGCATGGGCATCCGCCGGGGATGGACGACCACCAGCGGTACCGCGGCCCCGGACCGGATCAGCGGCGACACGTAGGGCGAGGTGGTGATCACCAGGTCCACGCCGCCGCTGGCGACGGCCTCCATGGCGGGTGCGGAACTGCGAACGGATTCGTCCAGCGTGACATCGATGCCGAGTTCGCCGAGCAGCGCCGCGAACTCCAGGCGGTGGATACTGCGCGGCGCAATGTGGGAATAGGTCAGTTCACCGGGGTTGGCGCGCGTGTACGCAAGCAGTTCGTCCAGCGTGTCGATGCCGAGGCCCGCATGAGCGATCAGCACGTCGGGAACGGCCGTGATGCGCGTCACCGGGCGAAGGTCGGAAAGCGGGTCCACGCCGAACGTCGGCAGAATGGCCGGCAGCATCGCCATGTTGCCGATGGTGGAAACGAAGACGGTCCGCTCGTCCGCCGGCGCCGCGACCCCGGCCTGCAATCCGACCCCGTAATCGATCACGACCTCCCGGCCCAGGTACTCCTCGAGCTTCGGCGCGATGATGGTCGTGGCCGTGCTGGATGACCCGGTGGCGGGATAGGTAGTGAGGATGAGGATCGGGTCCGTCTGGGCGGACGCGAGTCCGGTGAAGACGGAGAGGCCGAGGGTGAGGATCGGAAGGAAAATGCGCATCTCGGTGAATCCTGTTTCTGGTGGTCTTGGATACTAAGGTCGATCTTCATACCGTCGCAACACTTCCGCCCCCAAAGCCTCCTTCAACGGCCCGAGCCACGGTTCGTAGTTGCGCCACTGCGCAAGGCCCGACCGGTAGATCGGCCGGCGCACCTGCTCGGCGCTGGGCGTGCGGATGCTGCGCTCGGTGCGGTGGAATTCCAGGCAGGCGGGCTCGAAGGGCAGGCCGCAGAATTCGAGCAGGCGCCGCACCTGGCCCTCGAGGCCGGCGACGACATCCTCGTAGTGCACCCGCAGCACGAAGCCGGGCAGCACCCGGTCCCAGTGGTCCATGAGCCTCACGTACTGCCGGTAGTAGTTGCCGATCTCCCGCAGCCCGTAGGAGAACTCCTGGCCCTCGCCGAACAGTTGCTTGAAGCCGCTGAAGCAGCACGCCATGGGGTGGCGGCGCGCGTCGATGACCTTTGCGTTGGGCAGGATCAGCCGGATCAGCCCGATGTGGAAAAAATTGTTGGGCATCTTGTCGATGAAGAAGGGCGCCGGGCTCCGGTACGCCCGCGTATCCTCGATGAACTGTTCGCCGAAGCGGCGGAAGTAGCTGTCGTCGATCTCCGCGAGGATGCGCGGGTAGCGGGGCGAGCCCGGCCGGTCGCCGCCGCGGCCGCGCAGCCGCCTGGCCAGGTTGAGGATGTTGTGCAGCTCCATGGTGCCGTCGACGCGGGTGTGCGACGACAGGATCTGCTCGAGCAGCGTCGAGCCCGAACGCGGCAGGCCGACGATGAAGATGGGGTCCGGGGCGTCGAAACCGAGTCCCGCCTTGCCCGCAAGGAACTCCGCCGTGCAGACCTCGATCTGGCTGTCCACGCGCACCTGCAGGTGTTCCGGGCTGTGGCGGCCCTGCGCGTGCTTCAGCGCGTTGCCGCGGGCGTAGTACCCGAACGAACGCCCGTACTCGCCGCGGTCCTCCCAGGCCTTGCCGAGGGCAAAGCAGACATGGATCCGATCCGGCTCGCCCGTGGCCTCATCCGCCTCCACGGCGGCCATCTGCTCCAGCTCTTCGCCGGTAAAGCGGTACGACTTGGTATTGGCCAGGCTCCAGTACGCATCGCCGTGATCGCGCTTGAGCCGATACGACCGGCGGTACAACCCGACCGCCGTGCCGATGTCGCCGGCGGCCTTGTGGATGTGGGCCAGGGAGACGGGAAAGACGTGGTTGCCGGGGAATCGCTGCATCAGCAGTTCGTAGTTTTCGATGGCGGCATCGTTCCTGCCCACGCCGGTGCAGGCGGCGGCGTGCAGCGACCGCACCACGGTCAGGTCGTGGCCCTGCCCGCAGAGCAGGATCTCCGCCTGCTCGTACGCCCGGGCGAACTTCTGCACCCGCAGCAGCAGGTTGGCGTACTGGATGCGGGCATTGCGGTGCTCCGGCTCGAACTCCACGCAGCTCTCCAGCAGGAATTCGGCTTCTCCGAAGACGCCGTTGCGGGTGGCGATCTCGGCCAGCAGCCGGATCCCTTCCACGTGAGTCCTGTTGGCGCGCAGGAACTGCCGGCAGATCTGCTCCGCATCGTCCAGCCAGTCCTCGGAGAGATGGCTGATGACGGTCAGCAACTCGCCGGGCAACGCTTCCAGGTATTCGATCTGCTCCAGCACCGGCCCGAGCCGGGCATGGTCGGTGCGGCCGCCGTAGAGCCTGGCCAGGCACTTCCAGCTGTTGAGCAGCGAAGGATCCGCCTCGACGGCACGCTCGAAGGCTTCACCGGCGCCTGCGTAGTTCCGGCTGCCGAGGAGGTTGTAGCCGACCTCCTGGTGCGCCCGCCCGTAGCCGGGCCGAACGGCCAGCACCCGGTCCAGCGAAGCGAGCGCCTCGGACCAGCGGTGCCGATGGCGTTGCGACACGGCCAGCGTGTAGCGCGCGTCGACGTTGTCCGGCTCCCTGCCCAACACCTCGCGCATCAACTCGCCGGCCCGGTCCGGTTTGCCGTCGCCGAGCAGTTCCCTGGCTGTTCGAATTGCGGTCCGGGTTTCGGTCACGGTGCGCGGGTCCAATCCTGCGCCTGCATAATGCCATTTCCGGAGGACCCGGTGGACGGGTCAGGCTTCAGGCGGCTGTTTCCCTTGCCGGTGCCGGCGTGCGTCGCCATCGCCGGGGATATTCTCATCCGCAGCTTCTCCCAGGGACTCCAGCATGTCCCGAGCGACTTTTCTCACCCGCGCGTGCGAATTCGCCTGGGCGGCCTGCAGGAAAATCAGATACCCCCCATCCAGGTACAGGACATCCGCCACGGGCAGGGGGGTATCGGCCAGCACGTAGGCCTCCATGGCGGCTGCGCGGCCGGTGCGATAACCCGGGCGATCGTTCGCGTCATGGATCGTCCGGCGGCCGGCATCGTGTATCGACAGACGCTGCTCCCCCTGTGCTGCGCCCTCTGCGTATCGGGCCAGCCAGCGGGTCGCTCTCAGTATGGCGATCGCGCGCGACACCGTCGATTTCGAAGCGACGTTCGCTGCCCGGCCGATCTGCCCGTAGCTCGGGAACCGGCCCCGCACGGCGCTCTGGCGAAGCACCATCCAGACCATCCTGTCCACCGGTTCCAGCATGGGGTCGTTCATCACCAGATCCGGCCACTTGGGTTGTCCCTGTTCCGCGGCCAGGACCGCCCTTTTTCGCTTGCCGGCGGCTTCGCGGACAACCAGGTCCCGAATTCGCCGCTCGAGCGCAAGTGTGCGCCTGCGAACCATCGGCTACCCGTTGCCCATGTCGTGCCCGAGCATCCTGCTGCCTGCTTCTGCCCTGAATGACCTGACGGTACGCGAACAGGGGATGCCTGAACCCATCAAATTTGATGGACTTCGCGAACTTTTACCAGAGCATCGTGGCGCGCGGTCTTGAATCGCTATCGGTGCGGTGACTGCAATACTGAGGCGTTGCCGGACGGGCCGGCCACCGACAGCACCAGCCGCACCAACTCCACCTCCCGCGAGATTCCGTGTCTGCCGTAGATCTGCCGCAGATGCCAGCGGATGGTGTGTTCGCTGCGCGCCATCGACCTGGCCATGTCGCGCACGGACTTGCCTTCCGCCAATTGGGCGGCCACCCGGCTTTCCGCCGGCGTCAGGCCCAGCGCGGCCGTGAGCAGAGCCGGGTTGACCCGATTTGCAGACGCCGGTTCGGCGAGCAGCACGAGCGCAGCGATACGGTAGGCGCCGAAACCGGTAGTGTCCTGGCCAACGGGGCTGATGTGCACCATGAGTCCCGGGACAACGCCCGGGCCGCTCACCGTCATCGAGCCGCCGACGCCCCGTTCGCCGCGAGGCGGCAACGCCCGCACCAGCAGTTGCCGGAGAACGGCATTCTCGGGCGCCGATCGGGCATGCAGGAACCGGTTCCGATCGAACAGGCAGTCGCTTCGCCGCAGGTAGTGCAGGGCGCGGTCGGTTGCCGCCACGATCCGCCCCCGCCCGTCGAGCTGGATGATGCCGGTCCCGCTCTGTTGCAGCATTCCGGTGAGCGTAGCGCCCAGAGCCCCGGCTTCGGCAAGCGCGTGACGAATGGTTACAAAGTGCCGGATATGGGGCAGCAGCCGCCGAACCCACCGGGTCCGGGCGGATGACCATCCATCTGCGTCGATGGGATCGGCGGTGCCCCAGATGATGCGCGAACCGTTTGGCCCGTCCAGGCGCACCATGATGCTGTTCAGGGACTGGCCGCGTACAAGTACCTCGTTGTAGACGACCGAGGTTTTCTTCTCCTCGCGGGTGAAGAGTTCCGAGACGTGGACCAATTGGCTGTCGGGCCGGCGCCTCAGGCGCGGCAGGCGTTCGTCACGGGGATAGTAGAAATTGAAATAGTCACGCTCCAGTTCCTCGTCGCGTTGTCCGCGGGAAACCAGCCGTGCAAGAAAAATCCGGAAATCGTCCTCGGAGCAACCCTCGCCGTGGACCAGGAGGTTGCCCTTCGTGCCGCAGGCCTCGTCGATGAGCGCCGACGCTGCCGACCATTGGGCGTCGTTCAGCGTGGCTTGCCGGATCGATGCCAGGATGCGGTCAAACGCGTCACGTTCGCTCATGCCGGTACCAGCGCCTACACACTTCTTCGGGCCGCCCTTGCCCGCCCCCTATTCGAAGTCGTAAGACAATCTCAACCCGATCGTGCGCGGCCGCTGCACGGTAATGGCCGGCGTGTAGTGCCCCGCGATCTGCATGACGGGCGCCGACTCGTTGTTGAGATTGTCGAAGTAGAGTTCCGCTCCCCAGGTGTCGCGCTCCATCCCGAGGGCCGCGCTCAGCGTCGTGGCGGCCGGGTTGACGAAGCGGGAGTTGGCCGGCAGCCGCCTGCCGCCCGCGCCGTCCGGGATGCGTACCGTGCCGAAGGTACCGCCCTCGTCCCGGAGCGCGAGGCCGGAGTACGCGCCCGCCTGGTGAAACAGCGTGTCGTCCATCAGTTCGGCGCTGCCCACGATCCCGGACACCATCTCGCCGCGGTGGTTCATGCTGATGGCCACGTAGGCGTCGGCATCCGCGCTAGCGAGCCGGAAGTCGTAGCGCAGCCGCAGGTTGCCGGCGAACGACGGCGCCATGGGCAGCTCGCTGCCGACGGGCACCGCGATGCCGTTCAACTGGGGATTGATGCGCGTCAGCTCGGTGTCGAGCACGCTGAAGGCGCCGGCAATGCTCAGCGAGCCGGTGGGCAGCCACAGGAAGTCCACGTCCAGGCCGCTGGATTCGGCGTCGCCGATGTTCTCGATGAAGTACAGGAACGCCACGTTGGACGGATCGAAGCGCGACACCTGCAATTCGTCGATGAACGAGCGGAAGAATGTCGCGTTGAGCCGCAGCGAGCGGTCCGGCAGGTCGCTCTTCACGCCCACCTCGAAGCTGGTCAGGTGGTCGGTCAGCGCCACCACGGGGACGACGTAGTTTTCGTAGACGCCCGTCTGGTTGGTGGATAGCTGCCCGGCGTTGCGGTTGAGCGTGGCGGGGCGGTAGCCCTCGGCGTAGGTGGCGAACAGCAGCACGTCGTTGCCGGCCTGCCAGTCCAGCGTCGCCTTGACGATGGTGTCGGTCTCGGTGATGGAGCCGTCGGCGTTGAGTTCGCCGATGTTCAGGTGGCCGGCCGTTATGGCGTCCAGCGTCGCCCGGTTGCTGCCGCCGCCGCGGAACATGTTGCGCGCGCCGTCCGGGCTTGTGGCGTCGAGGATGATGTTGTCGTCTCCGGATTCGTTGTAGCGCCCCAGGGTGCGCAGGCGCGCCGTGACGTCGTTGCTGAAGGCATGGCTGTTGCAGCGCCCGTCCCCGGTGTAGTGGGAGTTGCCGAACCCGCCGATGCCGTAGCGGCAGCCGAAGGAGAAGTTCGACGCGCCCGTGAGCGCCGTGTCCAGGTCGTAGTAGCGGGCGCTGAAGGAGGCCGTGACCGAGTCGGAAAGGTCGAAGGCGATCTCGCCGAAGGCCGATACCTCCGTTTCGGTGCGGGTGAAGTCGTTGAAGAAGGTGGTCAGCGGCCCGCGCGGCCCGGAGGTGTTGACCCCGTCCGTGGGCACGGCGATGTTGCCCACCAGGAAGCCGTCGCCGCTGTTGTCGTTGTAGTAGTTGTTGGCGTGCTCGCCGAACGCGCGGTTGGTCGAGTGGTAGTTGAAGTCGCCGATGTGGTTGGTTTCCACGCCGTTGACGTAGACGCCGCCCAGCACCCGCCAGCGCCGGGCCGGGTCGGTGTGGACGCGGAACTCGTGGGTGACCCGCCGGTTGTCAGTGTCTTCCACGTAGTGCTTCCTGGGGTCGAAGCAGTGGTTCGGATCGGTGAGATCGTAGATGTTGCCGCTGCAGAGGTAGTAGGTGATGTAGCCCCCGCCGTTGTTGTAGTGGGTGTAGTCGACGAGGCTGTCCACCTCCCGGTCCAGCAGTCCGCCGGTGTAGATCAGTTCCAGTTGGGAGAGGCGGCCGTTGAGCGTCCAGGTGGTCAGCCCGAACTCGTCGCGGTTGTACTCGGGTGCGAACTTGCCGGAGGCGTCCTCGGCGATGTTGGGCTCGGCCAGGAAGGAGCCTTCGGCTTCCAGGGTCTGGGCGGTGTGCTGCACCAGCAGGTCCCAGTCGTCGCCGATGTCGTGGGCGAAGCCGATGCGGGCGCCGCGGTAGCTGGCCTCGTTCCAGTCGTCCTGCACCAGGCCCTCATTGACGGCACTCTCAACCGAATCTGCGCCGGTCAGCCTGGGGCCGAAGCCCGTGAAGTCATTGCGGTCGATCACCTCGCCGCTGGGGGTGAACACGTTCGGGACGTTGTCGATCCAGCCGCCCTGGGTGTCGCTGTAGACCGCAACGCGAACGGCGGAGCGATCGCCCAGCGGCACGTTCAGCCAGGCGTCCACGGCACTGCTGTCGGCGCCTCCGTGGGTCGAGCCGAACCTGGCGTTGAAGCCGGTCCCGAACTGGCCCTGCTGCGGCTTGTTGGTGATCAGCCGCAGGTTGCCGGACTGCGAACTGGCCCCGAACAGCGTGCCTTGGGGTCCGGCGAGCACCTCCACGCGCTCGAGATCCGCCGCGTAGACGTCCAGATTGCGGCCGCCGAAAGAGACCGGCTGCTCGTCCACGTAGAGCGCCACTCCGGGCGCAGATCCCTGGGCCGGCGCCACGGATATGCCGGACTGCTCGGTGGCGCTGCCGCGGATGTACAGTTCCTTCCTGCCGGGACCGTTGCCGGTGCCCACCACGTTGGGCAGGTATTCGACGTACTGGTCGAAAGTCTCCACCCGCAGTTCCCTGAGATCGTCGCCGGTCACCGCCTGCACGGAAATCGGCACGTCCTGGGCGCTTTCGGCCCGCTTGGTGGCGGTGACGATGATCTCTTCGATCTGGGCTTGAGCGATGTCGCCTGAGGTGCCTGCCAGCGCCGCGGATACGGCGAGGCTGGTCTTCTTCATGGTCCAGGGCATGGCTCTCGCGCGACGGCCGGGGTCGAATCAACCGTATATAAATGGATGGGGGATTGCAAAAGCGCGTGCCGGGCAAGCGGCTGATTCCCGGCGGCCTGGAAGCGGAGATTGCGGCGCGGCTGGGGTCGCCCCAAGCCTTCCGTTTGCATCCGTCTGATCGACCGGATAATCTTTCCTTACTGCCTTACATCCTTTAATCAGGGAAAGTCATGCTTGCAAAGTTGACCGCAAAAAACCAGTTGACGTTGCCCAAGTCCGTACTGGCGACGTGCGAAGAGACGACCTATTTCGATGTCACCAGCGAAAGCGGTCGAATCGTATTGACCCCTGTCCGCATCAATCGTGCCGATGCCGTGCGGGCCAAGTTGGCCGACCTGGGAATCACGGAGCAAGATGCGGCAGATGCTACGTCATGGGCGCGTCGTGACAGACAATCCGCCCAATGAATCCGCCGCGTCTGGTGCTCGACACCAACGTCGTGCTTTCAGCGCTTCTGTTTTCCTCCAGCGCACTCGCGTGGTTGCGACGCGTGTGGCAAGCTAAGACGGTCCGTCCCCTGGCGAGCCGCGAAACGACCATGGAATTGATCCGGGTGCTCGCCTATCCGAAGTTCCGCTTGACGGCCAGTGAGCGGGAGGACTTGCTCGCTGATTTCCTGCCGTTTTGCGAAACGGTCGCGGTACCTGCCGGAATCGAAGTCCCGGTATGCCGCGATCCGCTGGACCGGCCGTTTCCGGAGTTGGCTGTCGCCGGAAAGGCCGACTGGCTTGTGACGGGTGACAATGATCTCCTCGTTCTTTCGCCGGACTTTTCTGTGCCGATAGTGGCACCTGCTGCGCTCCGGGAGCTTCTGGACGCCATTTTGACCCTTGATTCTCCTTCGTAGAAGTGATGGCGTCCGTGACACGCATGCACCGCTTCGCCCATCGCTACTTCGCACTCGCGGTTCTTGCGTGTTCGTGTTCGGCCGCGATGGCCGAGCATTACGCGCTGCCGTTGTTCGTGTCGTCGACCATGCCCGCTACCGCGCAGGGCGTGCTGCGGATCGTCAACGGCACCGGGGAATCCGGATCGGTCGAGATTCACGCCATCGACGATGCCGGTACGCGCTACGGCCCGGCGGCCTTCACGCTGAATGCCGGGAGGGCGGTGGAATTCGACGCTTCGGATCTGGCCTCCGGGAACGCCATGAAGGGGTTGTCCGCGGGGCTCGGGACGCTGTCGGGCGATGTGCGCCTGGAGATCGAGACAGAGTTGCAGATCGTGCCGTCGGCGTATGTACGCGCGGCGGACGGGACGCTCAGCGCGATGCACGACACGGTGCGTGCAGGCGTCGCTGCCGGGGCCGGGGGCGGCTACCGCTACGAGGTGCCGATCTTCAATGCCGCCTCCGAAGTCACGCAGGAAAGCCGGCTGCGGCTGATCAATCCGGGGAATCAGGCCGCGGCCGTCATCATTGAAGGCCGTGACGATTCGGGCGCGGCGGCCACCGGGGGGACCGTGCAACTCACATTGCCCGCCGGCGGCGCGAGGACGCTGACGGCGCAGCAACTGGAGGCCGGCGACACCGCCGCAACGGCCCTCACCGGCCAACTGGGCGCCGGCGTCGGCCGCTGGCGCCTGTCGGTGTCGTCGAACCGGCCGATCCGGGTCGTCAACGTCGTATCGGCCGCCTCCGGTTACCTCAACAACCTCTCCACGACCGCCGTGCCGGGGGCGGCGCCGGCCGATCACGAGGCGTTCGGCGAGCGGTACGGTGCGGGCGGAATCGAATACCGCAGGGGCAACGACCGCATCGTCTTCAAGTCGCCGGAGACGGACCGGTTTACGGAGACGGGCGAGTCCGCCGCCGGCGCCTTTACCAACGCGGGCAGCTTCCGATACGAGGCGATCAGACCCGATGCGGGCCTCGTGACCCTGCTTTACGACGATGGCGGCGTGTGCCGGGCGAACCTGTACTTCGAATCGCCGATGCACGGCCGGTTCGCGTCCCGGTGCACCGGCGCCAACAGCCCGGACGGGTTCTGGTCCGGCGGAACCTGGGCGGCTCTCGACGGCGGCGGGACGGTGCCCGACGATCCGTCGGGGCCGGTGCAGCAGGAGGATTGCCGCGTGGGTCTGCTCGTGGGGGCCGGGGAGAGTTGCAGGTATCCCGGCACGAGCGAAGAGTTCACCGTCAACGAGCGGGGCCGGGGCCGGTTCCTGGATAACCTGGCCGGCATCCGGATCAATGTCGCGAACGAGACGGTCGGCGGGCAGGTCTACGACTTTGCGGCCTCGCACCAGGGCGACGGGGTGTGGAGGGTCGACCGGATGGCCGGCAGGACCGCCGTGCCGACCTTCGGCGACACGCCGAATCCGGCCGACCGGAGCTACACGGTGGGTACCGCCATCGATCCGTTGACGCTGCCGGAGGCAAGCGGCGGAGACGGAACGCTGACGTACAGCCTGTCGCCCAATGTACCCGGGTTGAGCTTTTCTCCAAGCATGCGCCGGCTTACCGGCACGCCCACGACCGCGGGCACCTACGCCATGACCTACACCGCGACCGATACCGACGGCGACACGGACACGCTCGGCTTCACCATTGCGGTTGCGGAAGCCGAGGCGGATCGTGGACCGGGCGAAGGCGAGGGAGATGGAGAGACCGGCGGCGAGGATGACGCCGAGCCAACGCTGGAGGTGGATATCGAGACCTGCAGCGGCCGGCGAATGGATTCCACGCGTATACTCCTGGGAATCATCGGCACGGTTCGTGCCGACCATTCATTGACGAGTGTCCGGATCCTCGGATTTGCAAACGGCCTGTATTTCGGAGTCGACTCCCTGGGCGATATGCCGGCAGGGAGTACCAGGGAGTTTACTATCGCCGGGTTCGTTACGACCGCGTCGAATGACATTACCTGCAGCGTCGATGTTCATTTCCTGCAGGGGAACTGACGGGCTGCTCCCGCCGTAGCCGGCAGTCTACTCCGGCATCGGCAACGGTTCCCGCAGAATCTCCTCGCCCTGCGCATTCCGGATCGCCACCTCGCGGGCCGGTGTTGCCGGGACCGGCATACGGGCCGCCCAGCTTGCCTCGTTGCCTTCACTCAGCAGGTGGACGGACAGCGGCTCCCGGTAGAGTTCCCCGCCGTCCGCGTCGAACAGGATCAGGGTATAAGGGCCGTTCGGGTCAGGTGCCCGAGGCCCCCGGCCTGTACTCCGGGCGTGCGAGAGGCTCCATGTCCCGGACGAATCGATCCGTCCTGAAAGTGCGAGTCCGCCGCCGGTGCCCGCGTCCGGAATCGGCCGCGTCGCCGTTGGCGAAGACTGGCCGGCAGCCTGGTTGGCTGACCTGAATGTTTGCTGCGTTCCATTGCCCCACAGCGTCAGCGGTTGCGCTCTGCCCGTGCCCGTCGCCAGGTGCGACCGCAGACGGTAGTCCAGCGCCTTCCGATAGTGATAGTCCGATACGAACTTGTGTCTGGCGCAATAGGACATCAGGTCCGCGTAGTCTTCTTCGTCGCCCGAGACGATGCGCCGCCAGCGCGCCTCCCAACCGTCGTGCGGCCCCAGACCGCCGTCGAGGTAGGGATAGCCGGAGTCGGGACGTACCGCATCGCACCCGGGCGTGTGGCGCAAGCCGAGGTTGTGCCCGATCTCGTGCGCGATGACGTGGTGGATGGAATGGGTGCTCACGGCGACGTTCCCGGACAGTTCCGCGATGCCGCCGGTACCGGAAAAGCGGGAAATCGTGCCCGGCCATGGCCAGGTGAACACGCCGTGGTAGTACTCGCCCCGGTCCGCCTCCGCGTTCCAGACGGCGAGTATCTCCTGCAGGAGATCCTGTACGGTGGCCGCATCCGTCTGGATCGGGGACGCGACTCTCGCCCGGTAATCGTCCGCAATGGGCAAGTACTCCCTGACACCGGCCATCAGGGATTCGGCATCGACATCCGGCGGGTCGTCGCCCCGGGTGAACAGGGGGATGAACGTCACGTTCAGTGGCGTGAAGGCCGCGCCGTACAGAACGATCGGCTCGCCCGCGTTGTCGTCCTCGTTCGTCTCCGCAAGGTCGTCGCCGGGATCGATGACGTGAACAAGCCGATTGCCGGCCTGGTACAGGCGGCCGGGCAGTTCGAATACGTATTCGGTGCGCCACCGGCCCGAACCGGTTGAAACGGTGGTCGGCGGAGCGGCTTGCGGGAGGCGTTCGGAAAGCACGTTGTTCCGGCTGTCCAGCACGCGCGTGATCACCGGGGGCGGCGCGGCGACTTCGTGATCGATTCGCACGGCCAGCGCCGCCCAGCGGCCGAGCACGGGCCGCTGTCGCTGCACCGGGTTGCCCTGCCAGTCCCACTCCCATACCAGCGGGCCCTGGTAGTACGCAACCGAGTGGTGCGACGCGTTGCCGTTGTCCGCGGCACTGCCCGACCACAACGGACCCGAAGCCCGGTCCGGGGGAGGCCCGAACCCGCGAATCGCATTGCCGCCGTAGCGCACCATGAACTCGCGGCGCACGATGCGGTCCCACAGGGCCCGGGGCACGTCGCCCGTCAAACGATTGGACCGCACGTCCAGTTCGCTCAAATCGGCCAGATTTGCGAATTCCGGGGGAATGGTTCCGATCAGGCGATTTCCGGACAGGTCCAGGGTTTTCAGGCTGGCCAGATCCCCCAGTTCCCAGGGAATCGTCCAGGACAGCTCGTTGCGGGCGAGGTCGAGCGCCGCCAGTTCGGTCAGCAGGCCGAAGTCCGGCGGGATGGACCCTGTCAGCCCGCCGGGCTCATCCGCGGTTCCCGGCAAGCGAATCGCGGTGACGCGCCCGCCGGATACTTCGATCCCGCTCCAGGAGCCGATGAGCGTCTGTTGGCCCATACCCCATTGCCGCAGGACATGGTTTTCGGGGAGCGCCTCCATCTGGGCCCGATGATTGGCGAACGCCACCAGGACCCGGCAATCGCGCACCAGTCCGGGATTGCCGTTGGGGTCTTCGACGAAGGTGCCGTCCATGCACCTCGCGAGTTTGCGCGCCGTATCCGGGTCGCGGTCGCAGCGGTCGCCCACGCCGTCGCCGTCCGCATCGTCCGGGCTGCCCACGCACGGCTCAAGAAACTCCGGACGTGCCGCGCCGGCGGAGAGGTTGGTCAGGTGCCCGGCCGGGTCTTCCACCAGGCTCATGACCCGGATTTCCCGGTCGGCTCGCACGGCCAGCCGCCAGGCGCCTTCCCCGACGCCGAGGCGCCCGTTCAGGCCCGCGGCTCCCTGTTCCAGGGACGCGGCGCTGACGGAGGCCGATGCGGCGGCCGGCACGGTGAAGTCCACCGTTCCCTCCGGCGCTGCATCGCCCGCGTCGTCCCACGCCTGGACGAGGACCTGCGCGGGGGCGTCGGAGCGATTGATCAGCCGCAACCGGCTCGTCCGCTCCGTGTCGCCGGCGGGCTCGAAGAACGGCACGTGATGGTGCCGGTTGCCCGCGGCCGCCGCGTTGTGGGCGGCGGTGACGACGCCGTCGTGCGAGCGGGCGTAGGCGAACACGTCCAGGTTCAGTTCGCTCTCCAGCACCAGCCGCCAGTTGCCCTCGCCGCTGCCGAGCCCGATCGGCAGGCCCTTGTTGGCGTTACCGGTTTCCAGGTCGTTGGAACTCAGCGTGACCGTCCGTGAGCCGCCGATGTTCAGCGTGACCGGGCCGGCAGAGTGACCGGCATCGTCGACCGCGCGCATGCGCACTTCGCCCGCCGCCGATCGATTGGTGATGCGCAGTTGTCCCTCGTGCAGGGCGTTGCCGGCGGGCAGGAACAGCAGGATGGCGTCTTCGGGCGCCCGTGCCGCGGACAGGTTGGCGAGCGGGCCCGAGGCCGCGTCCAGCAGGGACATTGCCTCGATGGCCGCATCCGTGAAGATCAGCAACTGCCAGTCGCCCGTGCCCTGGCCGAGCCGCCCGGCCAGTCCGGTTGCGCCGTTTTCCAGCTCGCGGGCGTCGAGCGTGCGCGATGCGCCGGCCGCCAGCACGAAAGCGACCTGTCCCGGAGCGAGCAGATTGTTGTCGTCGATGCCGAAGACGGCGATTTCCGCCTCGGCATCGGTGGAATTGATCAGGCGCACCGCGCTGCCGTTCGGGAGGCCGATGTCCGGCGCCAGCAGCGTGACCCGGTGGTAGAACGAGCGGCGCGGCACCACGCCGTGGAGGCTGTCCACGAAGCCGTCCGCCGTGCGCACATAGGCCAGCGGCTCGATCTCCAGCGGCGTGTCCAGCTCGATCCGCCAGTCGCCCCGGCCGCCTCCGATGCCCGTGGCGATCCCCAGCGCCCCGTTGCCCCGTTCCAGGTCCGTGGAAGTGAACCGGATTGCCTGACGGGCGCCCATCTCAAGCGAGACCGGCCCGAAGGCAAGCCCCGAATCGTCGATCGCCGTGACCGCCACCCGGCCGGATTCATCGGAGTGGTTGACGATGCGGACCACCCCTTCGCGCAGGGCATCGGATGCGGACGGCAGCAAGGGAAGGCGGTAGGTTTCCGCCGAGGCAAGGAGCGGCGCGAACAGCAATGGTATCGCCAGCGCGCAGACGCCGGCGACCGCGCTACCGGCTGTGGACGGGCGACCTGGATTCCTGCTCATTGACAAGTCTGCGGTTCCCCTGGCGAATCCGCGCGGCACTGGACGGAACCTTATCCGCATCCGGTTGATCCAACAACACAACAGGCGGAACTGGGAACCGAAATCTTGAAATCACGGACACTACTTGACGCTGCGGTCTTGACACTCACCCGCATGATCGCTAGAAACGACATCGCGCCCGCACGGACTGCCATGCCCGGAAACATCCATTCGCTTGCCGTACCGCTGATTGCCCTCTGGGCAGGCACCCTCATCCCGTGCACCGCCGTCGCCGAGGACTTCTCGTGGCAGGTGGCAGGCCGGTACGAGGACATGGATGCGGCGGGCAACGTGGAAACCAGCCTCTCTTCGTTGCGTGCCACCTGGTACCCCTCCGCGGTGGACGACCAGGCCGGCCCCTACGAGCTGGCGCCGTTTCTGAACCGCAGCAGCTACGTGGCGGTCGGCAGTTCGCGCGCGAAACTGCGGCAACAATGGTTTCCGTCCCTGGCGAGGGGCGCGATTGGCAGCAACAGTACGCTGCCGGATGACTTGTTCTTCGAAGGGACTCCGGCGTTGATCGGCTTCCCTGCGGAATCGGGCATCGACTCCTCGGAGTACGCCGTGGACGGTCGCTACGTGTGGCCCGCCACGGGCTGGTATGCCGGCGCGCGCGCCAGCCGGAGCGATGCCTACATGTCGCCGGAAGTGCCGTTTGCGCAGACCAACCTGGATCACGAGGGCGCCGGCGTATTTGCCGGCCGATACTTCGGGCCGCGCACCACCCTGGAACTGGATCTGGAATCCGACACCTTGAGCGAGGAAACGCGGACGACGCCTTTCGGCGGCATCGATGTATTCGGCGTGCCCGGCGTGCCCGGCGTGCCCGGTGTGCCGGTCGTGCCGGGGATTCCCGTTCAGCCCGGGATACCCGAACTCGTATCGTTCGACCTGCAAACGGGAAGCGATACCGAGACGGACAGCGCACGGCTGTCGGTCCGCCACGTGGGCCAGTTGGGCGACATGACGTTTGCGCTCTCGGCAAGCGTTCGGTCCAGCCGTTCGGAGACGCGCCTGTACTTTCCGGGGCTCCCGGGTTTCTTCACCGGAGTCGACCCCGTCAATCCACCGGACCGGGGCTTCGTCGCCATCGGTCCCGGCTTCCCGCCCTTCGTGCCCATGGAAGTACTCGAGTCCGAGCGCGAGCGCCAGGTCAGCCTTTCCGGCGCACTGTTTCCGACCCCGGCCCTGGGCGTGCGTCTGACGCTTTCCACCGCCGACCGCGATACCTTCGGGCCCAGCGACCGGGTGGGCCTGTCGGCGAACTGGTTCTTCCTTCGAAACGCCGCCGTTGCGGTCGAATTGACGCGGGAAGACTCCGGCCGCCGGTTCCGGGACGGTTTTCCCGACGCAGACTCGGTCGGCGTGCGGCTGCTGGGGCGGTTCTAGCAGCCCATGCTCAAACCGGCAGTCACAACCATGGCGGCGCTGCTGCTTCATGTCCTCGCAGCCGCCGCAGCGCACGCACAGGACGAGACCGCGACCTACACCATGACCTTCGAGGGGCTGTGGACGGTGGACGACATCACCGACGCCGCCATGCCGGGCGGTGCGCACTTCACCCAGGTCATCGGCGCCACGCACAATTCCGGCACGGTCATCTGGGCGGCCGGCGGCATGGCCGGCGACGGGGTCGAGGATGTCGCCGAACTGGGCGTCGTGAACGCCCTGGTACGCGAGATCGGTCAGGATTCCGACGCCGACGTCGTGGTCAGGGCGGGGACTTCGTTCAATGCGCCGACTCAGACGGTTTCCGGCACCTTCACCGCGACGGCAAGCCATCCCCTGGTCTCGGTCCTGTCCATGGTCGCCCCCTCACCGGACTGGTTCGTGGGCGTCTCCAACCTGAGCCTGTACGACAACGGCTGGCGCAACCGGGTCGTCGACCTCTATCCCTACGACGCCGGCACCGAGCAGGGTTCCGGCTGGTCGCTGAGCAATGCGGCCACGGTTCCGCAGGGCGTCATTACCAGCATCCGCAACACGGGCCGGTTCCTCGACAACCCCATCGCCAGGCTCAGCTTTACCAGCGAGCAGGCCACAGACGGGGACGAGGCCGCGGACGAGGACGCCGATTCTCCCGGGACGCATTCGGCGGACTACACGGTGCCGCTGCTGCTCCCGCCGGGCACGTCGGGCGGGCCGCAGGGGATGCTGCGTATCCTCAATGGCACGGACGAATCCGGCACGGTGGAGATCTACGCCGTGGACGATGCCGGTACCCGCACCGGTCCGGCCACCTTCACGTTGAACGCCTCGGCGGCGGCGGAGTTCACGGCCACGGACCTGCAGTCCGGCAACGTCTCGCTGGGGCTCACCGGCGGTATCGGCGCGGACGTGGGCGACGCGCGCCTGCTGATCGACACGGACCTTGAAATCGTGCCCCTGGCCTTCGTTCGCGCCGCGGACGGCACACTCAGCGCGATGCACGACACGGTCCGTGCGGCGTCGATGGACGGTTCGGGGCAGTACGCCTACGAAGTACCGGTCTTCAGCCCGTCCACCGAGATGGTCCAGGTCAGCAGGCTGCGGTTGATCAACCCGGGCGACGAGTCGGCCGCGGTGACGATCGGCGGCCGCGACGACGGCGGCGAGGAGGCCACCGGCGGGGACGTCACGCTGACGCTGGCGGCCGGCGGTGCAATGACCCTGACGGCGCAGCAGCTCGAGGCCGGCGACGGCGACATCACGGGCCGGCTGGGCGCCGGCACCGGCAGGTGGCGGTTGCGGGTGTCGTCGGATCAGCCGCTGCAGGTCGTGAACATCGCCGCCTCCACCGCCGGCTACTGGAACAACCTGTCAACGACCGCGGCGGCCGGCGCGGCCCCGGCGGACCAGGCGGCGCTGAACGGGCGCTTCGTCGGCGAGAGCGTGGTCTACGAGACGAACAACGGGCGGTTCACGCTCAACGCCCTGGACGGCGACCGGTTCACGGAGACCGGCGAGAACGACGGCGTCACGATGACCAGCATGGGCGGTTACAGCTACGAGGCGATCGGGCCCGACGCGGGCCGGCTGACGCTGACGTACGACGGCGGCGTCGAATGCCGGGCCAGCTTCTACTTCGCGTCCCGGACGGGCGGCTGGTTCGCCTCGCACTGCACCGGCGGCGACGACCCCGACGGGTTCCGGCTGGGAGGCAGCTGGTCGATCGTGGACCCCGCGGACCCCGTGGACCCCGGCGGCATGCCGCAGGGTTCCCCCGGCGACTGCTACCCGGGTCTGCTGGTGGGCATCGGGGAGAACTGCACCTACCCAGGCACGACGGACGAGTTCAGCGTCAATGTCCGGGGCCGCGGATCGTTCCTGGACCGCCTGGCCGGCATCCGCATCCGGATAAACAACGAGACCATCAACGGCCGCGTCTACGACTTCGAAGCCTCGCACCAGGGCGACGGCGTGTGGCGGATCGACCGGGTGGCCGGCAGGACCTGACCGCACTTGTAGCGGGCGGTCAAGAACTTTGAATTGACATATCTACGAGTATGTCCGTGTAGGGTACAGAGGGTTGTTGTTTCCCTTTTACGCCGGCCTTCATCCTGACCAGGCCGTAGTGTTCCATCTTCTTGAGCGTACGTGTCAGATTCGATTGTGAACGCTGGGACAACTTTGCCAACTGGGAAATACTCTCCGGCTCCTCTTGTGCAATGAGCGCGAGCAGTTCACGGTTTTGGTCAGACAACACCTGGGCCAGCGAAGCCATCGAGTTGAACCATATCTTCGGCTCCCCTCGTTTCCGTTTGTGTTTGCCGGTAGCGACCACACGCGCATACGCCTGAAATTCCTTCAACGGCATTATTCCCACTTTGATCTGCCTCGTCATTTCAATCCTCGTTTCTTTAACGCCGCGATGACTCCTTTGTCAAAGTCAGCCAGGAGCGTTTCCGCGTCTACAAACTCGTACGGGTAGATTCGTCCTTAGCAAGATATATCATCCATTGATATATGTTTTAATCAGAAAATCCGGCCTCCGGTCAGACCACCACCCCATCCGCATGCTGCAACCACTCCACGGCCGTGGAGTAGTCCATGCGCTCGCCGGCCCAGCGGGTCACGGCGGTGGATTCGTCGATCTCCACGCCGCGCTCGCGGTGTTCGGCCTGTAGCTGCTCGACCCGGTCCCCGGCGGTGGCGCCGGCCGCGGCCGCACCGGCCGCACCGCGCTCCTCTGCGAACTGCGGATGGATGGCCGGCGGGATGGGCCGGTGCCGGGCATCGACGAAGGTCGGCTCGCCGCCTGCGTCCCGTTCGATGCGGAATTCGTCCCGATGCAGCGCCCGGTGGTGGTAGCGGCACAGGGTGATGAGGTTCTCCAGACTCGTCTCGCCGCCATCGGCCCAGTGGCGGATGTGGTGGGCATCGGTCCAGCGGTGCTGGTTGCAACCGGGGAAGCGGCAGCCGCCGTCGCGTAGCCGCAAGGCATGTGCGATGCGCCACGGCACGATGCGCGAACGCCGCCCGATGTTGAGCACTTCGCCGCGTTCGTTCTCCAGCACCGTGCGCCGGGACGCATCGCAGGCCAGTTGGCGCGCCACGTGGGGGGCAACGCAGCGCCGGTCGTCCATATAAGTGGTGTGCGCGCCGTTGATGCGGTTGTCCGGATGCGCGTCGTTGGCGTTGACGTGCACGAAGACCTGCCAGGCGTCGCTGGACTTCAGCGCGCCGGCGCCGGAGCCGCGCGTGGCGAGGTAGTGCTCGGCGACGTGCACCAGTGCGGCGGCGCGCCGCACGCGGAGGGGCTTGAGGGGCGGTTTGTCGGGCTTGCCGCCGGAGGATGTTTCCGCGGAAACATTTGGCTCGGAAGCGGCTGCGGATGTTTCCGCGGAAACAATTGGGGCCTCCCGCTCCTCCGCTTCCATCTCCGCGACCATCGCATCCAGTGCCTTGAGCAACAACCGACCCTGCTCGGCCGGCACCCGCCCGCCGAACGTCATCATCTCGTCGTCCTCGGCGAAGCAGTAGAAGCGCTCTTCTCTCCGCATCGCCGCTTCGGCAGGCGACTCGTCCGCCCGCTTGCGGCACTTCCGATACACCCGCACCAGCCGCTCCATGTGCGCGGCGGTGCCGTGGCGGGCGATGTTGAGCAACTGCTTCTCGTTTTGCGGTGTGGCCGCACGGGTCATGGCGCGCACCTTGGAGTAGCTGAGCTCGCCGCGCCCGAACGCGGCGTCGATGAGGGGCAGCTCCCGCAGCGCACGGGCCACGCGGACCTTCTCCCGGGCCATCAGGTCGCCGAGCCCGCATTTCCAGTTCAGCCAGTGGGCCAGCGACCGGACCCCGGGGCCGGCCCAGCCCTGTGCGTGGTCGAACTCGTCGAGGAGCTTGAGGAAGCGGTACTGGGCGGCGTTGAGGTGGCCGGCCAGGGTGGCGATCTCGGCGGCGAGCGCGTCGGGGCATTTTTTCGGGGATTCCGAAGGCACGGGCGCGCGCCGCCTGGAGTCGGTCTCGGCAAAGCGTGTTTCCGCGGAAACGGGGACATCGTACATGGGAGCTCCGGGGGGGGTCGGTCAAATAGAAAACGATACTGTCTATCCAATCAGTAGTATACTCCCATCTATCTGAATTATAAAGGAATATATCTGCACATTTCGTACAGAAACAGCCTGCCAGGATGCACCCGCCCGGCGCGATTCGAGTGCGCTGCGGATATTGTTTGTCGGCGCGGCGGCGCGGCGGCGCGGCGGTCGGGGAGGGCAGCAGGAGCGCGACGGTTCGAATCGCCTGGCCCCGGACTATGCCGTCACAACCCGGCGTCCGGAGGATCGGCAGGGCGCGGCACGATGTATTGCAGAAGCGTTTCGATGCGGGCCAGCCGTTCGCTCAGCTCTGCGATGTCTCCGGACTGCCGTTCGCCTGACTCCGCGACGTTGACGTTCAACTCCCCGAAGTCCTTGGAGTGCCCTTCGTTCATGCAGAACATCAGCAGGTTCAGGCCGAGTGCGGCGGCGAGGTTAGCCAGCAGCAGTGCGCGGAATTGTTGTCTGCTGTTCATATGCGTAACGGGACAAGCGCTCCCTCGGATTACCGGTTGAATTCCGAGGCGTTTTCCAGCAGTTCCTCCGTGCTGCCGCGGAAATCGATATCCGGGACGATCGCCTGCGGCTTGAACGTGATCCGGTGGTGGAACACGCTCACGTCGACCGTCTCCAGCTGCTCGGCGAAGTACGTCACATTGTCGGACAGCCCGAGGAAATGCTTCATGTAATCCCGATCGCTGGTCTTGCACGTCACTTCCAGCTGGCCGGCCCGGTCATCCAGGATGTCGCACCGTCCCTCGATGGTCAGCATGTAGGTGTCGGTAATGCCGTTGTAGAACACGATGCGGCGGTCGATCTCGAAGTTCTCCGCCGCGATGGACAGGTTTCGGGACGCGACCCTCGCATCGTTGCACCCGGCGAGAAATACCGAAACCAGAATGGTGACTATGGCCGTTTTCATCCTTCGCTCCCAGCTGCGGAATTGACTATGCCCCCATCCTGCCGCGCCGCCGCCGGAACGCAATACCTGAATCTTGACGAATTGCCCGGAAATGGCAGTTGACAATCAGGAAGACGCGGCGCGGCAGGGCGTGGCCGGTATCTTGCGAACCGCCTGGCCCCGGACTGAACCGCCTGGCCCCGGACTAACCCGTTACAACCCGGCGTCCGGAGGATCGGCAGGGCGCGGCGTGAACTCTTGCGGAAACCGACAGGCCCAAAACTGGCCGTTCCGGGCAGATTCCCGCCCTTGCCGGAAAAACTGCGCCCGTATACTCTCGTCAACCGTCACGCCCGCATCTCGTGTGCCACCGCATCTGGAGTGCCACCGCATCTTGTGTGCCACCGGATACCCCGCACGGCATCGGACGGACGCATTCAAGAGGCGAATCACCTGCAAGATTGTCGAGGAGACCGAACCGACCATGACCGTACGCGCCATTGACGCCCTGCGCGGACTTGTGTGCTCCGCGGCCATCCTGGCGGGCCTCGCAGCCATCCTGGCGGGCCCCGCGGCGATTGCCGCAACGACGTCGGCCACCCTCACCGGCCATGTCCGCACCGCCGCGGGCGAGCCGGTCGCCGCCGCCCGCGTGCAGGTCCTGCACAGCCTGTCGGGCACCGCCGCCGAAGCCGTCACCGCGGAGAACGGCGCGTTCTACCAGCCCGGCCTGCGCGTCGGCGGCCCCTACGAGATCCGCTTTGCCGCGGACGGCTTCCGGGAACTCAGGCTCGACGGGGTGACGCTGAAGCCGGGGGTCCAGCCGCCCCTGGCGGTGACGCTGGTTCGCCTGGAGATCGAGGAAGTCGTCGCCACCGCGACGGTCCCGGTCACGCTGCGCGACCTCAACAACGGGGTGGGCTCGGCGTACTCGGCCGAGGACATCGCCGCGCAGCCCGGCGTGACCCGCGACGTGATCCGGACGCTGCTGCGCGACCCGCTGGCGCAGTCCGCCGGCGTGGGCAACCTGTCCGTGGGCGGGGTCAACCCGCGCTTCAACGGCCTGGCCATCGACGGCTCGCTGCAGCAGGACGACTTCGGCCTCGGCACCAGCACCTACGCGACGAGCCGTTCCCCAATCAGCCTGGATGCGGTGGAGTCCGCCTCGCTGGTGGCGTCCGACTACTCCGTCACGGCCTCCGGCTTCACCGGCGGCCTGGTGAACATCACCACCCGGTCGGGCACCAACGAGTGGGACGGCAGCGCGTTCTACTACTTCCACGGCGACGGCCAGGTGGGCGACACCTACGACGGCGGACGGCCGTTCGCGCCCGCCGCGTTCGAGGAGAAGGAGTACGGCTTCACGGTGGGCGGGCCGCTGCTCGCCGACCGGCTGTTCGCGTTCGTCTCCTACGACGAGTTCGAGGCGATCGAACCGGTGGACTTCGGCGGCTTCGATGCCAACAACGGCATCCGGCCGGGGTTCTTTGAGGCACTGCGCGGCGTGGTCACCGACGTGTACGGGTACGATCCGGGCGGGCGCCCGGCCTCGGCCGCAACGCCGGAAGCGTCCGAACGCGCGCTGCTCAAGCTGGACTGGAACCTGAGCGGCGCCCACCGCGCGTCGTTCACCCGCCAGACCACGCGCGAGACCGGCACCTCCGCCGGCGCCGACCGGCTCACCTCGGCGTGGATCGACATCCCCGTGGACCTCACCGCCCACACCGCGCAGCTCTTTTCCGACTGGGGCGACCGCGCCTCCACCACGCTGCGAATCAACCACAAGTCGCTCATCCGCGGGCAGAACTGCCGGGCACAGGGCGTCGGCGCGCTGGAGTTCGACAACCTGGACGCCGCCGGCACAGCGGGCACGCCGCTGGACGGACTGGTGAGCGGCAGCGTGGACGTCACCGGCGGCTGCGACCGCTTCCGGCACGCCAACGAATACGACGACGAGCGGCTGCAGATCCAGGGCGTGTTCGACTACTTCGCCGGCGGGCACATCCTGCGCTACGGCGGCGAGTACGAGTCCTTCGACCTGTACAACCTGTTCGTGCCGGGCTCCAACGGCCGGTTCGTGTTCGACTACTTCGCCGCCATCGCCGGGCGCACCGCGCGCGTCGACTACGTCAACGTACCGTCGAACGATGCCCGGGACGGAGCCGCCGCCTGGGGCTACGGCAGGGGCACCCTGTTCGTGCAGGACACCTGGCAGGCCCGGCCCGGGCTCGAACTCACCGCGGGCCTGCGCTACGAACGCTACGCGCAGCAGGAACGGCCCCCGTTCAGCCAGCCGGTGGCCGACGCGTACGGCATCCACACCGACACCGGGCTGGACGGGCTCGAGCTGCTCATGCCGCGCATCAGCTTCCGCTGGACCGGGCTCGACCGCACCGTGGTGAGCGGCGGCGTCGGCCGCTTCTCCGGCGGCGATCCGAAGGTCTGGACGTCCAACGCGTTCCAGGCGCCGACCGTGTTCTCGCGCGTGACCGCCACGGGCGTGTCGCCGACCATCGTGCCCGCGCAACTGCTCGCCGCCGTGGCGGCCGGGCGCCCGGCGGCGCTCGACGCCATCGCGCCCGGATTCGAGGTGCCCTCGGACCTCAAGGCGTCGGTGCGGGTGGAACGGGATTTCGACCTCGCGATGGGCGGCCTGGACCTCGGCACCGGCTACACCTTCACCGCCCAGGCGCTGATGACGTGGACCCGCGACGGCTTCCTGTGGAGCAACTTCGCCCAGACCCGGCTGCCCGCGGCGCAGCCCACCGGCGTCGCGCCGGACGGGCGCACCATCTACGCGGACCTCGACGACCTCGGCATCCTCAACCTGGTGGCGCTCGGCAATCACGGCGAGGGCCGCGGCCGGGTCCTCACCGCCGCGCTGGGCAAGCGCTACGACTCGGGCCTGGACTTTCAGGCGAGCTACGCGCGCCAGGACGTGGAGGTGGTCACCGAAGGACTGTCCTCGCGCGGCATCTCCAACTGGCGCGGCATCCAGGATGCCGACCGCAACCGCCCGTCGCCGCGCACCTCTCCGCACCAGGTCACGCACTCGCTGAAGCTCAACCTCGGCTACGAGCGCAGCCTCGGCCGCGGCTTCCGGGCCCGCGCCGACCTCTTCGCCCGCGCCTGGTCCGGCGACCGCTTCACCTACACCTTCGACGTCGACCGCGGCAACGCGCTGTTCGGCCGGGCCGGCGCCGGCGAGAGCCCCTACGACAACAACCCCCTCTACGTGCCGGGCGGCCCGAACGACCCCGCCGTGGCGTTCGCGTCCGCGTTCGACCGGGACGCCTTCTTCGCCTACCTGGCCGAGCACGGCGTGGAGCCCGGCATCCACGCGCCGTATTCGGCGGACGCGGGCCTGAACCAGGTCTGGGACCTGCGCCTGCGGCTCGACCTGCCGGGCCTGGGCGCGCTCGGCCGGTGGGCGGGCGAGAACCGCGCCAGCCTGGTGCTGGATATCGAGAACCTGCTCAACCTGCTGAACGACGACTGGGGCACGTACCACGCGGGACCTCGTTTCAACCAGGCGGCCATCGTCCGCGCCGACCTCGTCGCGGCAGGCGATGTCGCCGCGTCGGGCGTCGACGCCGCCGCCGCGCTCACCGGCGACGCGCCGCGCACGGCGTGCCGGGCGCAGGGCGACTGCCTCTACCGGTTCAACAGTTTCCGCGGCATCGACTCGGCGTTTCCGTCGGCGTCGCGCTCGGTCTACCGGATCCGGTTCGGCGTGCGAATCGACATGTAGCGTCCTATCCCGTACATTCCGCTACACACGGAGAAGGCGATGAAGGTAACGAGCCGCATAAGAGTCGGGGTGACGGTGCTGTCGGTGCACGGGCGCGTGCTGCGCCACCGCGCCGACGAGTTCGCGGCCTGGATCCTCATGGAGATGGGCGATCGCTGGTCGGAGCCGGTGCTGCTGGACGCCCGAGCCATGACCTACATCAATTCGGCGGGCATGCGGACCGTGCTGCGGCTGTACAAGCGCATCGTCCAGAACGGCGGGCGCTTCGCCATCTGCGGGCTGGCCGAAGGGATCGACCGGGCGTTCGAGGTGCTGGGGTTCAATCAGATCATGGCCATCCACGATTCGCTGGAGGACGCGCTCGAAGGACTGGCCGGGCCGCCCGAAGCGGCGCACCGTCCGGGCCGCGATCAAGGCACTGCATAGAGCGTTGAACCGAACCGACGAACTCAGGGCACGCGTGTATGCGCTCAACGAGCGCATCTCGCGGCTGAGCGCGGCGATCCTGCGCGTGAGCGCGAGCCTCGATCTGGACACCGTCCTGCAGGAGGTCGTCGACAGCGCGTGTGCGCTCACCGACGCACGCTACGGCATCATCACCACCATCGACGACGCCGGAGAGCTCAAGGACTTCGTCACGTCCGGCTTCACCGACGAGGAACGGCTGCAGATGGCGCAGTGGCCGGACGGGCCGCGGCTGTTCAAACACTGGTGCGACCTGCCCGGCGTGCTGCGGCTGGACGACCTGCCCGCCTACGTGCGCGAACTGGGGTTCTCCGCCGACCTGATGCGGTCGAAGACCTTTCAGTGTGCGCCGATGCGGTACCGCGGCATGCACGTCGGGAATTTCTTTCTTGCCGAAAAGCAGGCCGGAGAGGCGTTCACGCAGGAGGACGAGGAGGTGCTGGTGCTTTTCGCCTCCCAGGCTGCAACGGCCATCGCCAACGCGCAGGCGCACCGCGACGAGCAGCGGGCGCGGGCGGACCTGGAGGCCCTGATCGACACCTCGCCGGTGGGCGTGGTGGTGTTCGAGGCGCGCACCGGCAAACCCGTGTCGATCAACCGGGAGGCGGCGCGGATCGCGGAGGGCCTGCGCATGCCGGGCTGCTCGGCGGAACAACTGCTTGAGGTGGTCACGTGCCGGCGCGAGGACGGCACGGAATTGACGCTCGGCGAGCTTCCCATCGCCAGGACGCTCGTCGACGCGAAGACCATACGCGCCGAGGAAGTGCGGCTCTCCGTGCCGGACGGGCGCAGCGTCAGCACCCTCATCAACGTCACGCCCATCCGTTCGGAGGACGGCGAGGTGGTCTCGGCGGTGATCACGATGCAGGACCTGGCGCCGCTTGCGGAACTGGAGCGGGCGAGGGCGCAGTTCCTGGGGCTGGTGAGCCATGAGCTGCGCACGCCGCTGGCCGCCATCAAGGGCTCCACGACCACGATGCTGGGCGCCACCCCGGTGCTGGACCCGGCCGAGGCGGAGCAGTTCTTCCGGGTCATCGACGAGCAGGCCGATCACATGCGCAGCCTCATCGGCGACCTGCTGGATGCCGGGCACATCGCCGCGGGCACCCTGTCGGTGTCGCCCAAACCGACCGACGTGGCCTCGGTGGTGGAGCAGGCGCGAACCGCGTTCCTCGGCGGCGGCGCTGCGCATGCCATCCTCATCGACCTGCCGGGGGACCTGCCCCGGATACTGGCCGACAGGGGCCGCATCGTCCAGGTGCTCAACAACCTCTTTTCCAATGCGGCCCGGCTCGCTCCGCCGTCCTCGCCCATCCGGGTGGCGGCGGTGCGCGACGGCGTGCACGTGGCGATCTCGGTGGCGGACGAAGGCCGGGGCATTGCGGAGGACCGGCTGCCGCACCTGTTCCGCAAGCACACCGGCGCCGACGGCGACGCGCCCCGGGGGCCGGGACTGGGGCTTGCGATCTGCAAGGGCCTGGTGGAGGCGCACGGCGGGCGCATCTGGGCGGCCAGCGCCGGTCCGGGCCAGGGCGCGCAGTTCACGTTTACCGTTCCGGTGGCCGGCAAGGACGCCGCAGCGGCGGATGCCGCGGCGCGCCCGCCGGGTCCGTCCCACGAAGCCCCCTCGGGCGTACCCGTGCTGGTGGTGGACGACGACGCGCGGACGCTGCGCTTCGTGCGCGAGGCGCTTGCCGGGGCCGGCTACTCTCCCATCGTGACGGCCGAGCACGAGGACCTGTCCCGGATCATGCAGGCGGAGAAGCCGAAGCTGGTACTGCTGGACCTGGTGCTGCCCGACGCCGACGGCATCGAGCTCATGCTGAGCGTGCCCGAAATGGCCGACGTGCCCGTGATCTTCATCTCCGCCTACGGCAGGGACGAGACCATCGCCAGGGCGCTGGAGAGCGGTGCGGCGGACTATCTCGTCAAGCCCTTCTCGCCCACGGAACTCATGGCCCGGATCCGCGCGGCGCTGCGCCGGCGCGCGCAACCCGAGCCGTTCTCCGTCGGGGACCTCACCATCCGTTACGGGGAGAGGCGCGTGAGCGTGGCGGGACGGAACGTGCACCTGACGGCCACCGAGTACGAGCTGCTGCACTATCTCTCCCTCAACGCCGGACGGGTCGTGACGTTCGAGGCGCTGATCCGCCAGTTGTGGAGTACGCCGGGCGAGGGCAACGCGGACCGGGTGCGCACGTTCGTCAAGCAGCTCCGGCGCAAGCTTGGCGAGGACGCGGCCCGCCCCATCTACATCTTCAACGTGCGCGCGGTCGGTTACCGCATGGGCGGCGCTGCCGACAATCCGTAGCCGTACTGCCCCGGCACCGGCGGGAACGAAGCCCCGGGGCGGGAACGAAGCCCCGGGCGGATTCACGCGATGCGCAGGGGCGTCAGGGTACGGACCATTGCGAGGTGGCGTTCCTGCCTGTCGTGACTCCAGACCGATCGGGAGATGTCGCGGTCGATGCAGGCGTTGTGGTAGTTCTTCAGCCACCCGTACGGGCCGGCGGCCGAACCGGCCGTGCCGGAAAGGCCCGACTCGACGAAGCGCTTGTGGCGCCTCAGGACATCGGTGTAGCGGGCTGAATCGCGGTCGGAATCGCCGAAGCCCGCCCTCAGGTAGTCGATGTAGTGCAACCCCGTATCGTCCCTGGCCGCCATGCGGTCGAAGAGATCCAGCTCGGCGCGAAGGTCATGGTTCCCGGTCCACAACGATGCGTCCGAACGCAACCGCCCGATGATCCCGTCCTGCACGGTGATGCGCGACGGCAGGACCCGGTTTCGCGCCAATGTGCGCGCTCTGGACAGCGCGGGGCCGAAGTAGGGTCCGTCACGCTCCGTTCCCACGTGAAGCCCGCCGCTCACCACCGAGCCGCGCACCGCCACGTCGTTCTCCAGGCACTGTATCTGGATGTTCAGCAGGTCGAGCAACTCGCGGACCAGGGTGACCGGCTCGGTGGCCGCGTCGAGCGGCCTGGCTCGGGCGAGAGTACCGGCGCCCGCGCCGGGTCCCGGGTCGAAGACGATCCCCGATTCAGGGCCGCCGGGCGCCGGATCCCCGCCCTGAAGCGGCGTGAAGTGACCGACGGCGTCGACGCGGTCCCTGAAATCCTCGGCATACCATGGCCTGCGCCGGCCTCCAAAGGGGCGTGAGGCGAGGAAGCTGATAATCCAGGTCCCGTGGGCCGTAGCGGGGTCGGTCAATACCATTCTCCATGCGCGGAGGCATTTTCGACACCTCGTTAGGATAGCGCGATCAGATTCCTATCAATATACACAAATAAAACATGTAAAATACGTGTAATAATTATTGTTATATGAGTTTTACATGAACATCAGTCAGGAGCCGAGGTTTGAAATGAACGAGTGTTGCCGGTCAAGGCAGGAGGAGCAACGGGCGCGGGCGCGGTCGCTGAATAACGTCTGCCGGGCACTGCGTGTGCCGCTGACATCCATCAAGGGTTCAGCCGCCGCCCTGCTGGATGAGGAATCGGAGCTTGCGCCCGCCGAGCAGCGTGAGTACGTCCGCATCATCGACTCCCAGGCCGACCGGATCCGGGGGCTCGTGAGCGAACTGCTCGGCGCCGGCCGGACAGCGAACAGCGGGCTGACGGCGTGGGCCGAGTCCGAACCGTTCATCATGGGCGACCTGATTGTTCACTACGACGAACGCCGCGTCGCCGTGGCGGGCCGAACAGTGGAGCTGACCGCCACCGAATTCAGGCTGTTGCGGGCGCTTTCGTTACACGCCGGAAAAGTCGTGACCTTCGATTCGCTGGTTGGACAGGTCTGGATCCGGCGCCGGCGCGCAAGCCCCGCGCTGGTGCGCACCTACATCAAGACCCTCCGGCACAAGTTGGGCGACGCCGCCGCCGAGCCGAAATACATCTTCAGCCAGCGCGGCGTCGGCTACCGCCTGGGGCCGCCCCGCCAGTCGTGACCCGGTTTGTCGTGCGTGCACGACAAACGGGGCGGAACTCAACCGACCGGAAGACTTGTCCTGCGACCCGTGAAACACTCGTAAAACATTCGTATACCACATGACTAAAGCACGTAATACGCACATGAATCCTGCGCACAATCGAGTACTTACAACCCCGTCGCCGACACGCAGCCATCAGGATGCAATGCCCGAAACTGGCCGGTTTGACCGGATTTATGAGTGGCCGCGGCGCCCCTCCCGCCACGACAATGTTATCTTTACATTTGCCGTGGGGCCGAAGGGCATGAAGCAGAATAATCGTATGAAGGAGTGGCGTCAGACCATTGCCGTGATTTGCACCGTCGTGGTGGCGTCTGTAGCGCTGGCGGCATACATGCAATTCGAGCACGCCGCCATCCGCGCGGACATGAACGCGGAGCATGCCGCCATGCGCGCCGACATGAATGCACAGCATGCCGCCATGCGCGCGGACATGAATGCACAGTTCGCCGCGATGCATGCCGAACATGCCGCCATGCGCGCCGACATGAATGCGCAACATGCCGACATGAACGCGCAGTTCGCCGCGATGCATGCCGAACACGCCGCCATCCGCGACCAACTGAACAGCGTGGACCGCCGGACCGCCCGGATCGAGGGTCACCTGTTCGGCATCGAGATTCCGCCGGATCCGGCGGACGGGGAGTGAAGGCCGCGGCTGTCCGAAGGGTGCCGGCGACGTTTGGGGGTCCGGCCGCGTATCGGGAAAGCGCGGAGCCCGAAATTTACGTAAACGTCACTAAAAACAGCAACTTCAGCACCCAACATTGCCATCAACACACAGACCCCGCATAATGGAGGGTCCCGGTGGCAGGCGTGCGCCCGTCGAACTACCCATTGGCTTTGGGAGCGGCGCCGGGCGTCCTCAGTGAGGAGAACGCGAATGCGGACGATGGATCGGGAGGGGTTGGCACGGCCGGTGCAGGTCCATCTTGTTGCATTGAACCGGGCCTTTTCCTCCGGCTGTCTTGCCGCGGTCACGGCTGCCGGCATGGCGTTGCTTGCCGGCTCAGCGATCACTGTAGCCCAGGACAGCCGCATGACGGCCGTGCCGGTGGCGGGCATCGACGAGACGTCCTGGCTTTGTGCGCTGGATTCCGGCGACCCCTCGCCGCGCCCCGGCCGGGGTGTGAACATTGGCGTGGGCCTGTGCCAGGGGTCGTTCGCGGTGGGCGCAGTGGATCTGCCCCCGGCAGCGCCCGGTCCCGGCCAGGGGGGATCTCTCTCCGATCCGGCGTTTACTGGCGCCGGCATTCTGACGCCGGCCGGCCTCAGCCCGGCGGGCCATGTCGACATCCCGGACACCGGTTTGCGACGCGCGCTCGAACAGGCACTTGGCAAGTGGACGGACGAGCCGATCAGCCCCGTCGACATGGCGGGCCTGACCAGTCTGGTGGCGCGGCGTGCCGGCATAGCCGATCTCTCGGGCCTGGAATTCGCGGTCCGGCTCAGGCACCTGGACCTGTACGGAAACGCAGTGACCGACCTCTCGCCGCTCGACGATCTCATCGGCCTGCAAATGCTTTCCGTGGCTCACAACGGTATTGGGGACGATGCGTTTGCGACGATCTCTCTGTTGACCGGTCTTGAGGTGCTGTCGCTGGCGGGCAACCCCCTGGACGACCTCTCGCCGTTGGCGAACCTGTCCGGCCTGCGCGTGTTGGACCTGACCTCCACGACCGTCGAGGATATTCTGCCGCTGCAGGGGCTGTCGCAACTCGAGGGACTGTACCTTGGCGACAACGGCATCGACGATGCGAACGCGCTGGGCGGAATGCCCTACCTCAGGTGGCTGCTCCTCACGGACAACGCCATTGAAGATATCTCCCCGCTTACCGTATTGACGGAGCTGGATTTTCTGGGCCTCGCGGACAATGCCGTCGAAGATATATTTCCGCTGGTCCAGAACTCCGGGCTGGCCGCCGGCGACGTTGTGGTGTTGTCCGGCAATCCCCTGAATCCGGTGTCACGCGATGAACTGATTCCCGACCTTCGTTCGCGGGGCGTTGTGGTGCATTTCGATGTGGCTCCCCCCTCGGTGGAGTTTGGCGCGCAGCGGATCATCACGACCAATGCGGATCGAGCCTTCTCGGTGCATGCGGCGGACCTGGACGGCGACGGCGACCCCGACGTGCTCTCGGCGTCTGCAGATGACGACAAGATCGCGTGGTACGAAAACCTCGGCGGCGGCGCCTTCTCCACCCAGCAGGTCATCACGGCCGCCGCCGACGGCACTTCCTCGGTGCATGCGGCGGACCTGGACGGCGACGGCGACCCCGACGTGCTCTCCGCGTCGCAACTCGACGACAAGGTCGCCTGGTACGAGAACCTCGGCGGCGGTGCATTCTCCGTCCAGCGGGTCATCACGACCGCCGCCGACGGCGCCTCCTCGGTGCATGCGGCGGACCTGGACGGTGACGGCGACCCCGACGTGCTCTCGGCTTCGCTCCACGGCGACACGATCGCCTGGTACGAGAACATGGGCGGCGGCGCCTTCTCGGCCCAGCGGGTCATCGCGACCGCCGACGCCGCCTTTTCGGTGCGCGCGGCGGATCTGGACGGTGACGGCGACCCGGATGTACTCACGAACGACAATGACCAGCTCGTGTGGTACGAGAACGAGGGCGGCGCGTTCTCGCAGAAGCGTGTCTTTAGCGGTCACTTTAGCGGTCAAACCCCCGGACTCTGGCACATCTATTCGGCGGACCTGGACGGCGACGGGGACGTGGATGTGCTTGCCAACTCGGATAGGGACTCCACATTCGTGTGGCACGAGAACCTCGGCGGCGGCGAGTTCTCCTCGCAGCAGCACTTTTCCGGTAGCGCCTATTTGGGCGGTTCGGTGCGCGCAGCGGACCTGGACGGCGATGGCGATCAGGACGTCCTTTCTGCATCGCGCGGCGACGACAAGATCGCCTGGTACGAGAACTTGGGCGGTGGCTCCTTCTCGGCGCAGAGCGTCATCACGACCGACGCCGACGGTGCCCATTCGGTACAGGCGGCGGACCTGGACGGCGACGGCGACCCGGACGTGCTCTCCGCTTCGGCCAACGACGACACGATTGCCTGGTACGAAAACCTCTCCAACCACGGCGACGATCACGGCAACGCGCCGTCAGCGGCAACGCTCGCCACCGCGCTCCCGGCGTTCCTGCACGGCACGCTGGAATCGGGAGGCGATCGCGATGTGTTCCGGGTGGCGACCGGCAGCGGTAGGCTCCGCGTGTACTCCAACGGCCCCACCGACACGCGTGGCACGCTGTTCGACGGTGCCGGCAACCAACTGGCAACGAATGACGATGCCGGAGCGTCGACGAACTTCATGATCGACGTTGATGTCACCGCAGGCACGTACTACGTGCAGGTGCACGGTTTCTCAAGCGCAACCACCGGCCCCTACACGCTGTCAATCGAGTGGGCGGGCCTTGACGTAGCGCAATTCCTGGCAGAGAGTCCGCGCATTGCGGCCGCGATGCTGTGGCACGGCACGGACAATGTGGCCATGCCGTATGCCGATTGGCCGGAGACGCTCAAGGCGAAGCTGGACATCGCCGTACGTCGTCAACTGGCGGGCGAGGGGTCGGGGCTCCCCGATGTCATGACCAATCAGGCCGGCGCTTTCCTTGCGGACAATGACTATGTGACGACAGTTCTTTCCGGCGAGGACGCCGAGGACCTCTACGCGGCCAGCGTCGCGAACTCGCTCGTACTGGAAATGCTCGGCACTCTTCCGTGGTCTCTCGACGACCTCTCGGAGGACGAGCTGACGTTGCTGCTCGATAGCCGAGGCTTCTACCGCGGATACGCCGACTACCTGCATGACGCCAATAGTCGCGTAACGGGGTACGACGTGGACGGTATTGTCCTGCCTGCGCCCCCCGAGATCGTCCGTGAATTCATGGCCCGGGAGGATCTCGTCGGGGCCAGCCGCCACGAGACGATCATCAATGCGATCGACTGGATCCGATACAACCTGGTGCATTATTCCGGGGGGCAAAGCGCGAAGAACTTTGAGGACCACTGGGGATACCGGGGGTACTCACCTCTGTCGCGCATGCTGGTCGTCGGGGAGCATACGGGACTGGACGGCAAACCGCGGGGCTACACGGCGGGCTGTCACGGCACGAACTGGTTCCTGGTCCATCTGCTGAGGGCGGTCAACATTCCGGTCGAGTATGTTCTCTGGGCCGGACACGCCATTCCCTCTTTTCCTTCCGAGGGAATCTACCTGAGTCATGGAGACGACCCCTACAGCAGTTTTGCGCAGTATTCGCCGCCATTCCCGGAGCCTTTCCCCACCAGCGAGCTTCCGATCCCGGAGGCGACCTACCAGGAGTGGTTCAACGCATCCAATTCGCCCGAGGAGAATCTCCGGAATGTCGGCAGGAAAGTGACGGAGCTCGGTGTGGAGCATCTTCCTCAAGCGCTGCTACGAGCTCGGTGCAGCGATCGGGCGAATGGACTGAGCAACGAATCGAGCTACGTCTACAGCCCCCAATTTGCAGGCATAGGCAATTTCTGGACTGTCGCCGAGCTTGAGGCCATGCGCTTCTGGGAGCGGATGGACGAGAAGATCGCACAGTACGGAGGCTGTTCGATATTCGGGTACTGACCGGTTCCCGGGCCGGAGCGCACCGAGCGGCTACTGTCAAGGGCACTCATCCGCCACGGACGACGTGCGCACCCGGTGGTTGCCCGCGTCGGCGATGTACACCTGTCCGGCCGGGTCCACGGTCACGCTCGAGGGATTGAAGAGCCGGGCTTCCGCGGCCGGGCCGCCGTCCCCGCCGAAGCCGCTGTCGCCCGTGCCCGCGAACGTCCCGATCGTTCCTCCCGTACCGAGCCACCGAACCCGGTGGTTGCCCCAGTCGGCGACGTAGACGTTCCCCGCGGCATCCACCGCGAGACCGGCGGGTTGATCGAGTTGGGCGGCCGTGGCTTCGCCATCGTCGCCGGCGTATCCGGCCTCACCCGTGCCCGCGACCGTCTCGATCGTCCCATCCGTTCCGATACGCCGAACCCGGTGGTTGACCGTGTCGGCGACGTAAACCTGGCCGTTCGCGTCCACCGCCACGCCGAACGGAAAATTGAGCCGGGCCGCGGTGGCCGGGCCGCCGTCGCCGCCGTCACCCGCCACGCCGGTGCCCGCGACCGTCTCGATCGTTCCTCCCAGGCCGATCCGCCGGATGCTGTGGTTTTCCGAGTCGGCCACGTAGACGTTGCCCGCGGAGTCCACCGCCACGCTCATGGGATGGTTGAGCCGAGCCTCCGTGGCCGGGCCGCCATCCCCGCTGTACCCCGCCACGCCAATGCCCGCAAACGTGTCGATTGTCCCGTCCGTTGCGATCCGCCGGATGCGGTGGTTGGCGTGGTCGGCGATGTACACGTACCCCGCCGCATCCACCGCCACGCCGATGGGGCCGTTGAGCAGGGCCCCACCGGGGCGCCGCCCCGGGCCGCCGTCGCCGCCGTAGCCGGCCACGCCGGTGCCCGCGAAGGTCTCGATCGTGCCGTCGGGCCCGATCCGCCGGATGCGGTGGTTGCCCCTGTCGGCGACATACACGTAGCCCGCCGCGTCCACCGCCACGTCAAAGGGACTGTTCAACACCCCATCGGCGGCGAACCCGCCGTCGCCGCCGTATCCGGCCACGCCGTTGCCTGCGAGTGTTTCGATCGTCCCGCTCGGGACGGTGACGCACAGGCCGGGCTTCGGAGAGGCCGTCCACGCAGCGTCGGAACCGAGCCTCAGCAGGTACGCGTCGCCGTTGGATGCGGTAACCTCCTGGCCGCTGGCGAAAGGCACATCGGTACGGGTATCGAGCGTCCAGCCCCCGTCTGCGGTCCCCCACAGCCGTACGGTCTCGCCCGTATCACCCAGTGCCACGTCGGCGAACCGGCGCGCGTGCAGCGTGTAGGGTCCCGTCTTACTTCCGAACGAGGCCACCCGCACGTAGTACACGCCTGCGGGCAGGTCCGCCTCGATGTGGAAGTTGAATGATCGGCCGTCGTCGTCGTCCGATGCGACGGGTTCTCCCGATTCGTCGCTCAGGGTCCCCAGCGTATCCAGATCGCCGGTCGTGTAGACCGCCACCGAGGCCGGATTGCCCAGCTTCAGGCGAAAATGGTCCTCGTCATCGCCCGGCTCGATGTGGCCCTGCACCGGCACGCCGAGCGCCAGGTCGGTGGCGGTTCCCGGTTCGTCGCCGGGATCGTCCGCAGGCGCCGCAACCGCAATCCGAAAGAGCAGAGAGGCGCTTGTTCCGGCGCCGCTTGTCGCCGTGACCGTTGCGGTCAGCACGCCGCCTTCTCCCTGCGGCGATACCTCCAGGGCGCCCCCGATCATGCGGACGGTTGCGAGGCCGGAGCCGTTCCCGGCGGCTTCGAACCTCAAGCCCGATCCGAGCAGCGACTCGAAGTACCTGTCGACCTCGAACCTGGCTGGTTCGTTGCCGGCCGGGATCTCCCACTTCACGCTTTGAACCTCAACCTGGACGCCATCATCCCGCAACCTGGGGATGTGGACGTTCAGCGACTCCTCGATCAGCGGATTTCCGTCCAGCGTTAACCAGTCGCCCTCGCCGAGCGCGGAGTTCCCGGCGAGCGGCGACAGGTCCGAAATCCGGTTGTCACTCAAGTCCAGCCCGGTGAGTTCGGGCAGGCCGCTGAGCGGACTCAGATCCGACACGTCGTTTGAGCCTAGAAACACGAGCCGCAGGTTCGCGGCCTCCTCCAGGCCGGTGAGATCGGAAATGCCCGCGTTGAAACCATCCAGACGGCCCAGACGCCCGATCGTCGCCTCGGAGATCGGGAAGTCTACACGTACCGATTGTCCGGCGATGGCCTTGGAAACCAGCCGCCGAAGGATCGAATCGGGGAACGCCACTGCGGCGGTAGGCGGCGCATCGACGGCTAGCCCCCACGCCTCCAGCCTCGGGATGTGCTCGCGGAGGGAGGCGCCGTTGAGGGGGTTGAACGACGCGTCCAGTCTCGCGTTGCCGTGATCGAGGTCCCAGATCTCACGCTGCACGAGCGGACCGATGTCCGAGATCAGGTTTCCCCTCACGACCAAGCTACTGAGTCCGCGCAACGCGGCAAGCGGCGACACGTCTGAAATCCGGTTGTTGGCCAGACTCAGGTTGCGTAGCCGTGCGAACTCTGACAGCGCTGCGAGATCCTTGCTTACCAAGCCCAGTTCATCGATGCCCAAACTGCTCAGTTGTCGGGAGTTGGGCAACGCCAGCACGTCACCGAGCGTAACGACCGTACGGCTGACGCCAAGCACATCCAGTTCGAGATCGGACAGCGGCGACAGGTCCTTCACGTTCGTGCCGTGTACCCACAGTGCCCGTAGATTCGAAAGCTGCGGCAGCGGAGAGAGATCCGCTACGGGATTGTCCGACACGGAAAGGTAGATGAGCTCGGTCAAACGCGACAGGAACGCCAGGTCGGTTATGCCAAGCTCCTCGGCGTACAAGCTTTGCAGTGAGGAGAGTTCCGCCAACGGCGTGGGGTCGGATACGGGATTGCCGGAAATGGAGAGATACGTGAGTGCCGACAGGCCTGCAAGGGGCGTCAGGTCCGACACGAGGTTGCCGGAAACCGACAGGTACCTGAGCGCCGACATGCCCGCAAGGGGCGTCAGATCCGACACGAGATTCCGATGCACGGACAGCCACCGGAGCGCCGGGAGGTCCGCTATCGGCGCGAGGTCGGATAAAGCGTTTCCTTGAAGGATTAGTATCTCAAGCCCTGCAAGGTCGGCAAGGGCCCTCAGATCGGAGACCCGATTCGCAGCAAGATGGAGTTCCCGAAGCTCTTCGAGGCGCGCAAGAGGCGACAGATCCGCGACCTCGTTGCCGTCGAGTCGTAGGTACTCGAGATTTGCCGCCAGCTCCAGACCAGCGAGATCGCGGATACCCGCGCGCCACGGTGCCGTAAGAGTCCTCAGCGTCAGGAGCTCCGCCTCGGTGATCGGGTCCCCGGAAGCCTTGTCCAGCGCGGCCTCGACGACGGCGCGCAGTGCGGGGTCCCGAAACGGCTCCAAGTTCGCGGCGATACTCTCGTCGACATTGTCCCCGATACCGTCGCCGTCGGCATCGGCCCACTCCTCCGGATCGGTCGGAAACGCGTCCTCGCCGTCCGCCACGCCGTCGTTGTCGTCGTCGCTGTCCGCGTTGTCGCCGATGCCGTCGCCGTCCTTGTCCGCGTATTCCCGCGGGTCGTCCGGCAAGGCGTCTCCCGCGTCCACGATGCCGTCCCCGTCCGTGTCCGGCTTCGAGGCGCGTTGCGCCGCAGCCTGCCAGCGCAAGAGGTCCAAGGTCCTCACGGCATCCGCGCCCGCGGGCTCGTCCGCCGGCACGCCGCAGGGGACGCCCAAGCAGTCCGCGCCGGGGTGGGAGAACACGCCGCCGAGAATCCTCGCACCGTACGACATGATCGTCCCCCGACTCGAGTCGAAGTAGTGCCCCCGGGACCACCGGAACGCGCCACCGGTCTCGCCCTGACGCTCCGAGTGCACTAGCCCCAGGTTGTGGCCCAGCTCGTGCGCGGCCGTAAGGGCAGGCGCAGACCAGGTCACGAAAGCCGAGAGGCGACTTCCGCCTTCCCAGTAGCCGCCAAGGTTGGAACCACCTACGCCTGCCGCCCCGGCGCGCGTGCATTTTCGTGCCACGCAGCCATGGAACATCAGCGACAGATCCGCACCGTGGAGTTCCTTTAGTTCCTCCCTGTGCGCCGCCACGGGCCAGCCCTCTTCCCCCAGCGCCACCTCGCTCATTCCCACCGTGCGCAGGCGAATATTCGTGCCGTTGTCGGCGAACAGCGCGTCGGTCAGCGTCATGATGTGGTGGATCCGCGTCTCGGGGTACCCGCCGTACCGCGAGCGGAAGCCTGCGCTGAATATCGCGAGCACGTCGATCGTCGAAGGCTCCTCGGGCCGCGACGCCTCGTCCGTCGGCGAAGTGCCCGCCAGCCGCTCGTTCACGTCGCCCACGCCATCGCCATCCGCGTCGGTCAGGATGTCGACGAACTCCGTGCGACCGTCGGCCGCGTCGGTCGCCGGCCAGAGAGCAAGCGCGTCGCGAATCCTCCATTCCGGATCCGAGCCGGCTTGCGGCGCGCGGGAACCGATTTTTTCCAGCATCAGGACGATGATGGCTTCGCCGGGGACCGGCATCCCGGACAGCAGTTCGCGCCGTTCGCCGGACAGCCGGATGCCGCCGGCGACAGACCCCAGGGACGGCGCGGATGCCACTTCGGATCGCCATTCGTAGAATTGGACCGTCAGGGGAGGCGGGAAGTCCCCCGGGCTTTGCGAGACGAGCCGGATTTCCCCGCTGTCGGTCGCGCGATGGCTGCGGACGCCGAAATCGAGCGCCAATCGGCCCGCGTCGCCCGAACCGGCCGTCCAGTCGGCCCGGCACGGACAGTCGAACACGATGTCCCTTGGTTCTCCGGCGAAGGCCGGCCACGCCAGCGCCAGGGCCAAGGCAACACTGCAGACGGGGCGGAACAACCTTGAAACCTCCACGGCCGCCGTCAAGGGCACTCATCCGCCACGGACGACGTACGCAAACGGTTGTTGCCCGCGTCGGCGATGTACACCTGTCCGCCCGGGTCCACGGCCACGCTCGAGGGATTGAAGAGTCGCGCCTGCGCGGCCGGACCGCCGTCCCCGCCGAAGCCGCGCTCGCCCGTGCCCGCGAACGTCCCGATCGTTCCTCCCGTACCGAGCCACCGAACCCGGTGGTTGCCCCAGTCGGCGACGTAGACATTCCCCGCGGCATCTACCGCAAGGCCGGCGGGTTGGTCGAGTTGGGCGGCCGTGGCTGCGCCATCGTCGCCGGCGTACCCGGCCGCACCGGTGCCCGCGACCGTCTTGATCGTCCCGTCCGTTCCGATACGCCGAACGCGGTGGTTGACCGTGTCGGCGACGTAGACGTTACCGTTCGCGTCCACCGCCACGCCGAAGGGGAAACTAAGCCGGGCCTCGGTGGCCGGACCGCCGTCGCCGCTGTCACCCGCCACGCCCGTGCCCGCGATCGTCTCGATCGTCCCTCCCAAACCGATCCGCCGGATGCTGTGGTTTTCCGAGTCGGCCACGTAGACGTTGCCCGCGGTGTCCACCGCCACGCTCGTGGGATGGTCGAGCTGAGCCGCCGTCGCCGGGCCGCCGTCGCCGCTGTACCCCGCCACGCCCAGGCCCGCAAACGTCTCGATCGTGCCGTCCGTTGCGATCCGCCGGATGCGGTGGGTGGCGTGGTCGGCGATGTACACGTACCCCGCCGCGTCCACGGCCACGCCGATGGGGCCGTTGAGTTGGGCTCCACCGGGGCGGTGCGCCGGGCCGCCGTCGCCGCCGTACCCGGCCACGCCGGTGCCCGCGAAGGTCTCGATCGTGCCGTCGGGACCGATCCGCCGGATGCGGTGGTTGACCCAGTCGGCGACATACACGTACCCCGCCGCGTCCACCGCGACGTCAAAGGGACTGTTCAACTGCGCATCGATGGCGAACCCGCCGTCGCCGCCGAACCCGGCCACACCGGTGCCTGCGAGTGTATCGATTGTCCCGTCCGGGACGGTGACGCACAGGCCGGGCTTCGGGGAGGCCGTCCACATTGCGTCGGAACCGAGCGTAAGCAGGTACGTGTCGCCGTTGGATGCGGTAACCTCCTGGCCGCTGCTGAACGGCACATCGGTACGGGTATCGAGCGTCCAGCCCCCGTCTGCGGTCCCCCACAGCCGTACGGTCTCGCCCGTTTCTCCCAGGGCCACGTCGGCGAAGCGGCGCGCGTGCAGCGTGTAGGGTCCCGTCCCGAGCCCGTACGAGGCCACCCGCACGTAGTACACGCCTGCGGGCAAGTCCGCCTCGATGTGGAAGTTGAACGATCGGCCGTCGTCGTCGTCCGATGCGACCGTTTCTCCCGATTCGTCGCTCAGGGTCCCCAGCGTATCCAGGTCGCCGGTCGTGTAGACCGCCACCGACGCCGGGTTGCCCAGCTTCAGTCGAAATTGGTCCTCGTCGTCGCCCGGCTCGATTTGGCCCTGCACCGCCACGCCGAGCGCCAGGTCGGTGGCAGACCCCGGTTCCCGGTCCGCCAGCCCAAACAACTGCAGGTCGTCGCCAAGTGCAATCCGCACGCCCTTGTAGCTGCCCGGCACATCCGGCCCCGCAGAAAATCTCAACGAGGTCACGTCGTCGCCGGCAACCTCGAAAGGTTCGCTCTCGACCTCGCCGTTGACGACGGTGACCTCTTTCGTGAACGACGAGCCACCCTCCGCCGTAACGCGAAATGTCATCGGCCATGGTGCTCCTTCGCGTACGCGAACGACCACCGTCGCCGGACCGGCCCCATCGCTGCCGCCGTCGATTCGAATCAACTCAGCCGACAGGGGGAAACTCGCGCCCGGATTTTCCGAGAGATCCAGAATCAGTTGCAGATTCGCGCAAGCGCTGCTCGTAAAGCCCGCGAATATGCCGGGAGGCAGAGCCTCAATGGCGTTGTTCGACAGGTTGAGCCGCTGGAGATTACTGGCTGGGAACACCACACCGGTGAGATTCGCAATCCGGTTCTCGGCCAGATCCAGCTCGCTGATATGCGTCAACCCGGCAATGCTTGCAGGCGAAATCGCGCTGAGTTGGGTGTCACGAAGCAACAGGGAGCTTACATTAGAAATACCTTCGAATACGTCATCGGGGAGTTGCTCGAGAGGGTTGTGGTTCAAGGTTAGTCGTGCGAGATCCACAGGGCCCTGCAATGCCTCCTTGCGTACGGTGCTGATACGGTTTCTACCCAAATAAAGGTATTGCAGATTCTTCAAGTCTGAGACAACGCCATCCGGCAACGTTGATAGCCGGTTGTCGGACATAACCAACCAACGAAGCTCGGACAAGCCTTCAAACGAATTCCGCGCAAGGTGTTCGATTTGGCCGCTTTGCAAATAGATCTCTTGAAGCGATGACAATTGACGGATCGCAGTTGGGACCGACGTAAAGGCGGTACCGGCCAAATTCAGAATCTTGAGGTTGATCAAATCGCGGAACGCCTCGTCCGGAATCGTCGCAAGGCGGTTATCATGCAATCGTAACTCGACCAAGTTCCCCAGACCTGTGAAGTCTCCGGTATCGACGGTCTCGATACGCTGCCGCGAAAGGTCCAAAAAAACCACGTCTAGCAAGTCAAATTCCGATACCGCATCGCACTCACGACCGACAACCGAGACGATCGCGTCCCGGATCGCGGGCGTGCGGTCGCAAACCTTGGCGGGGGCCACTACGCCCGACTGATAGACTGACATGGTCTCTCCGGCAACCACCACGTATCCCACGCGCGCGGCGCCGTCGTTGGGTTCCACCCGAATACTTGCACTACCGGTGCTTCCACTCGTATCCGATTGGATCGAGAGGAAATCGCCGAAACTGGTAACAGTTGCATCGCAGGACGAATCCGCATCGAACCCGAACGACAACACCCCACCCGAAGCTGGGACTTCGCGCCTTTCCTCCGACAAGCCGTACTCGCAACGAGTGGCGCTTTCGCGGAACCCCGCGATCAGCGAGCGCGTTTCGTTCAGGCTCCGAACGGCATCCGCCGGACCGTCCACCGCACCGGTCGGCTGGTCGCCGGGAACGCCGAGCGGATCTCCGTCCTCGTTCGGATACGTCAGGGTGGGATTGGAGAATCGCGGTATTTCGCGACACCAAATGCCTTCGTCACGACATTGCAAGTTGTAAGCCATGATCGTATACCAGCGACTTTCTTCCGTTGCGCCCGTCTCGAACGCGCGCTGGTTCACGTAGCCGTGCGAATACCATGGAAGCGGATACTTGTCATTGCGACCGCTACGGAAATTTTGTTCGGTGTAGTGATCATGTAGCAGTCCCATGACATGACCCGCTTCATGAGCGAGAAAAGCCGGGTAGGAGGACAGACTGTTACTGATCGAGAATGCGCGCGCATCCGGATTTTCTTCCGTCGGCCTCAACAGGGAAGCTACTCCGCCGCCTCCGGCCTGATCGACGACGAGATGGACAATGTCTGCGGCGTAGGCATCGCGCAGGGCGTGAACTTCATCCAACGAGCCATCCGTCGGGCCGAGGAGATGACTCATGGTCAAGTTCTGGTTGGCAAGTCCTGCGTTACCATGTTTGGTGGGCTCGCGATAATCGACCTGCACCGCTGCAACGAGATTGAGCCGGAAGTTCACGCCGCTTGCCTGGTAGGCGTCGTTTGTGTATGTCACGGCCAGATCGATGCTCGCACGCATTTGCCTCAGCCCGCCCTCGACGGCAAGCGCGGCTTCCGTAAACACCACCAGCAGGTCGATTTCCGATCCGTCGTCCCCGTCGGACCCGATCGTCGTGAGAGCACCAGGCGTCTCTCTTGCGAACAAGTCAGCGTGTGCATGCCCGTCGACGCCGCACTTGAAGTCTCCCGTGACCTCGCGTACCGAATGAATGGCGCCGTTGGCGGAAGCGATCACATACATCCCCTCCTGCGTGTGAACCGCCCCGGCGACCATGTCCCCACTGATGACCAGGGTCACGCTGCCGTGCGCCTGACCTTCGATCTGACCCGAAAGCGAATACCCGTAACGCGTATCCGCGGTCCGCTCGATGACCGCTTCCACTTCGACGTCGTCGAACAGATTGAGTCGGAAGCCCGCGGGAGCTCCTTGCGCCACGTCCTCGCGCGCCGCCGCAAGCTGTAGCAGGTCGACGCGCACCGGACGGCTTCGCAATGTCTCATCCGTGTTCGAAACAGGTTGCGGCTCCTGCAGGAAAAACGGCCGCTCCTGCAGGTCGACTCGCGACTCCTCCTGCACGGTTGAATTGGCGACCGGGGAAAACAGGCCGCCTGAAAAATCGGCCTCGATGCCCGATGCAGGGTCGGGGCCAGCAACAATCACAATCAGGACTATCAATCCGACCCGCAGTAGCCATTCGCTCGTCGTGCTCCTGCGCTGACGGGTCTTTCTTCGATTCATGACTTGCCCGCGCTCCACGTCCACCGTCAAGGGCACTCATCCGCCACGGACAACGAACGCACCCGGTTGTTGCCCGTGTCGGCGATGTACACCTGTCCGGCCGGGTCCACGGCCACGCCCGAGGGATTGAAGAGCCGGGCTTGCGAGGCTGGGCCGCCGTCCCCGCCGAAGCCGTCCCCGCCGAAGCCGCTCTCGCCCGTGCCCGCGAACGTCCCGATCGTTCCGCCCGTGCCGAGCCACCGAACCCGGTGGTTGCCCCAGTCGGCGACGTAGACATTGCCGGCGGCGTCCACCGCAAGACCGGCGGGTTGATCGAGTCGGGCGGCCGTGGCAGCGCCATCGTCCCCGCCGAAGCCGCTCTCACCCGTGCCCGCGAACGTCTCGATCGTCCCGTCGGTATCGATACGCCGAACCCGGTTGTTGCCCGTGTCGGCGACGTAAACCCGGCCATCCGCGCCCACCGCCACGCCGAAGGGGAAATTGAGCCGGGCCCCGGTGGCCGGGCCGCCGTCGCCGCCGTACCCCGCCACGCCGGTGCCCGCGATCGTCTCGATCGCCCCGCCCGCGCCGATCCGCCGGATGCTGTGGTTTTCCGAGTCGGCCACGTAGACGTTGCCCGCGGTGTCCACCGCCACGCTCGTGGGATGGTCGAGCTGAGCCTCCGTGGCCGGGCCGCCGTCCCCGCTGTACCCCGCCACGCCCATGCCCGCAAACGTCTCGATCGTGCCGTCGGTTGCGATGCGGCGGATGCGGTGGTTGGCGTGGTCGGCGATGTACACGTACCCCGCCGCATCCACCGCTACGCCGATGGGGCTATTGAGCAGGGCCCCACCGGGGCGGCGCACCGGGCCGCCGTCGCCGCCGTACCCGGCCACGCCGGTGCCCGCGAAGGTCTCGATAATGCCGTCGGGGCCGATCCGCCGGATGCGGTGGTTGACCCTGTCGGCGACGTACACGTAGCCTGCCGCGTCCACCGCCACATCGAAGGGACCGTTCAACTGCGCATCGGCGGCGAACCCGCCGTCGCCGCCGAACCCGGCCACGCCCGTCCCTGCGAGCGTCCCGATCGTCGCGTCCGGGACGGTCAAGCACAGGCCGGGCTTCGGAGAGGCCGTCCACATTGCGCCGGAACCGAGCGTGAGCAGGTACGCGTCGCCGTTGGATGCGGTAACCTCCTGGCCGCTGGCGAACGACACATCGGTACGGGAATCGAGCGTCCAGCCCCCGTCTGCGGTCCCCCACAGCCGTACGGTCTCGCCCGTATCTCCCAGGGCCACGTCGGCGAAGCGGCGCGCGTGCAGCGTGTAGGGTCCCGTCTCGCTTCCGTACGAGGCCACCCGCACGTAGTAAACGCCTGCGGGCAAGTCCGCCTCGATGTGGAAGTTGAACGATCGGCCGCCGTCGTCGTCCGATGCGATGGGTTCTCCCGATTCGTCGCTCAGGGTCCCCAGCGTATCCAGATCGCCGGTCGTGTAGACCGCCACCGACGCCGAGTTGCCCAGCTTCAGGCGAAAATGGTCCTCGTCATCGCCCGGCTCGATGTGGCCCTGCACCGCCACGCCGAGCGCCAGGTCGGTGGCAGTCCCCGGTTCGTCGCCGTGATCGTCCGCAGGCTCCGCAACCGCAATCCGGAAGAGCAGGGAGCCGCTTGTTCCGGCACCGCCTGACGCCGTGACCGTTGCGGTCAGCACGCCGCTTTCTCCCTGCGGCGATACCTCGAGGACACTCCCGTTCATGCGCACGGCCGCAAGCCCGGGGTCGTCCCCGACCGCTTCGAAACGCCAGACCGAGCCGAGCAGCGATCGAAAGTACCAGTCGACTTCGAACGTCGCCGTTTCGGTGCCGGCCGGGATCTTCCACTCCACGCTCTCGACCTCAACCTTTACGCCATTGCCGCGCAATCTGAGGATGTGGTCGTTCAGCGCCTCTTCAGTCAGCGGATTGCCGCTCAGATCGACCATCTGAAGTGCATCCATGTCCACGAGCGGCGAGATGTCGGAAACCAGGTTTTCCCTGAGATCCAGATTGGCAAGGTTGTCCAGCTTCGAGAGCGGACTGACGTCGGAGACCGAATTGGAACCGAGATTGGCGGACCAGAGGTTGACCGCCCACTCCAGCCCCGTCAGGTCCGATACGCCCGCGTTGAACGCTGCAAGGCGGTACAGTCCTTCCATTCTCTTCCTGGAGAGGCTGCGAACATCGGCCCGGTACTGGTTGTACGCCGACTGCTGTGCGACGTGCCAATGCAGATGCTTGTCCGGAATAGAGACGGCGGGCGACTTCTCATGCCCGATCGATACGCCCCAGGACTCCAGAAGCGGCAAGTGCTCATCGACCGACGCCTCGTCGAGCGGATTGTCGTGCAGGTGGAGTTCGCTCCGGTCATTGGCCCAGATTTCACGCACCGCCAGGGGGGAGATGTCTGCGATGGCGTTATTGTCAAGCGACAGCCGTCGGAGTTCCGTCAACGCGGCGAGCGGACTCACGTCGGTGATTCCGAGTCCGGCGATCCCGAGACTCCGAATACTTCGCAAGCCGGGGAGCGCCACAACATCGTCCAGCGTAACGCCGGTGCGCCCGACGTCGAGATCGACGAGTTCCAGACCGGCGATGGGCGAGAGGTCCGACAATTCGTTCGAGCCCAGCCACAACTGGCGAAGTTCGGAAAGCCCCGCCAGCGGAGACAGGTCGGTGACGCGATTGACGTCCAGCCGCAGTTCCCGCAAGCGCGTCAAACCGGACAGGTGCGAGAGGTCCGAAAGATGATTCGATCCCAGTCCAAGGGTCTCGAGGCGGGTCAGGGACTGAATCGGCGAGAAATCCGCAATTCTGTTTCTGGTCAGCAGGAGCCTGCGCAGGTCCTGCAGGCCGGAAAGCGGAGTGACATCCGAAATGTCATTTCCTTCCAGCGCGAGCGACCGGAGGCCGGTCAGTCCCGAAAGGAGCGACACATCGGTAATCAGGTTCCACGACAATACAAGGTCCCTGAGTCCCGACATGCCGGCCAGCGGCGACAGGTCGGCTACCCGGTTGTCGGATACCGAGAGGAACCGGAGACTTTCCAGTCCGGCCAGCGGCGACAGATCGTCAATTCCGTTGCGGTTAAGCCAGAGGGACCCGAGTTGTTCCAGTCCGGCCAGGGGCGACAGATCGTCAATGCCGTTGCGGCCAAGCCAGAGGGATTCGAGTTGTTCCAGTTCGGCCAGGGGCGACAGATCGGCGACCACGTTCCACTCCAGACTCAGTCGCCGAAGTCCGGCCATCCGGCTGAGCGGGGACAGGTCCGCAACCTGGTTCCAGAATAGCCAGAGCCCTTCGAGCTTCGCCAAACCCGCTATCGGAGTCAGATCCGTGACCGAGTTGCGGTCCAGGTAAAGATCCGTCAGTCCCGTCGCAAGTTCCAGTCCGGTCAGGTCCCTGATGCCCATGCTGCGGGCAGCAAGGGATTGCAGGCCCGCCATCTCCTCCGCCGATATGCTCTCGCCGGGAGACTTTCCCAGCGCGCTTTCGACGGCGCGCCTGAGCCCGGCGTCGCGGAACGGCTCGAGCGTCCCCTCGATGTCAACGAAGGTGTCCGCGTTGTCGCCGATGCCGTCGTTGTCGAGGTCCTCCCACTCGCGCGGGTCGAGTGGCCACCGGTCACGGGCGTCATCCACGCCGTCGTTGTCGTCGTCCGGGTCGGCGTTGTCGCCGATGCCGTCTGCATCGTTGTCGATCCACTCTACGGGATCGCCGGGCGCGGCGTCCGCATCGTCGACGAATCCGTCGCCGTCCGAATCCGGTTTGGCGCCGCGCTGGGCCGCGATCTGAAACCGCACCAGGTCCAGGCTCTTCCTGGCATCCGCCCCGTCCGCTTCCGTGGCGGGCACTCCGCACGGTTCGCCGTTGCAATCGGCGGCGGGGTCCGAGAAGACCGGACGCGAACCCCATTCCCCGTAACTCATGATCGTGCCCTGTGAGCGAGGCTGTTGGCTGCGGTCCTCATACCGAGCCTCCCACCGGTTCAGGAAGTGTCCCCGCGACCAACGAAATGCACCATGGGCTTCGCCTTGCTCGACCGAATGCGCGAGACCCATGACGTGGCCGAGTTCGTGGATAACGGTAAGCGCTCCGGTGCTAGGCACCGCGAAGGAATCGGTATAGGCCCAAAGCCCCCGCCTCAAGCCGCCGCCGATGGTCCGCGCACAACCCGATGGGCACGGGCGCAGTGAATGGCCGACCTGGTGCGTGACGTCCGCCCCGTGACGGTCCATCAATTGCCGCAAGTGTTCCCGGTCCGGCCATTCGTCGTCGTCGGTCTTCTCGATCCTGGCGATTCCAGCGGTCCGCAACCGCATGTTCGTGCCGCTGTCGGCGAGGACGGCGTTGCTTACGGCCTTGAAGTGGTGCACTTGCGCGTACCGGGTACCATGGGGAGCGCCGTCGTCATACAGCCAGAGCACGTCCACCGTGGATTCACCGGGCGTGGATGCCGGGTCGGCCGGGTCGGTGCCCGCAATGCCTTCGTTCACGTCCCCGACCCCGTCGCCGTCCGTGTCGGTCAGGATGTCCACGTACCGGATTCGTCCGGATTCTGCGGGGTCCGGGACGGGCCAGAGCGTCAGCCACTCATGGAAACTATCCTCAGCCCCCCCGGCAGTGGCGGATTCGTACAATCGAATTTCGACAAGCGACTCGCCGGCTGGCCGTGGTCTCCGTACGGGGGCGATGAGTTGCAGCCCGTTCAGGTGTTCGCCTGCGGAAACCCGGCCCACGGCGGCATTCCCGTAGCCCTGGTCATTATCGCTGTCAATGCCGGTGTAGAATCCCAAATGGATGTGGCCGCTCTCCGTGGCCCGATGGCTGCGTACTCCGAAGTTCAAATGCAGGGTGCCTTGCCCGCCGGCATCGGCGACCCATTCGGCGCTGCAGGGACACTCGAACACGATGTCCCGGGCATCCCAGGCCAGCGCCCGGTGCGCGCCCGCCAGGAGCAACGGTGGTCCGAGCAGCGCTGCCGCCAGGAACATGTTGATGCTGCGTTGAGGGGTTTCTCTGTGATTCATGGCTGTCTTGCGGGCACTCAGGGCGCGCCGCCGCCGCCGGCCGCCTCGTCCTCGACAACGAAATAGTCGGGCTCGCTGAAATCCCAGCCGGCCAGCATGCTGGATGTCGGCACCAGCCAGCCGTGCTCATACTGGTCAAGCTCGATCGCGAATTCGTACGTACCGTTCGGCGTGTCGATAAAGGCGAACAGGCTGGCGGGGCCGACGGTGACGACACTGCGCCGGCGGATGCCGTCGTTTCCGGTAATCGTTCCCACCAGCGCCCGCGCGCCCGCGCCTTCGTCGATCTCCTCGACGACCGACTGGTACGTCGCGCCCAGTTGCGGAACGGGAAGTGCGAGCTGGGCTCCGACCGGAACCGCCCAGAGCCTGTCCGTGTCGGCCACCTCGACCAGCGCGCGCCCCTCGGCCGACCACTCTCCGGCATACGGGGGCAGCACGGCCAGGGTGGACTCGTCGACCTGCGCCCACAACGGACCGTCGCCGTCCGCCGCGTCGTTCCCGGCGCTCCCGTCCGCCCCGCCAGTCCCGACGGCGGGGTCTGTGGATTGCTCGCCTGGCGGGAGTTCTGCGTCCGGTGGACTATCCGCAATCCCCGCGGGCCCGGCCGCATCCCATCGCCCCCACAGCAAGGCCACGACAGCGAGAACCGCAGCGGTGAGGCCAATCGCCAACAGCGTCCGGCGCATGCTTTGAACCCTTGTTCTTCCTGTTCGTCATGGGCACGGATCGGTCAAGGCAATGCCGCGCATTGCAGTCGCCCGGCAGCCGCTGGTTCGCATCGATGCCCAAAATGAATAGTAACGCGGCAACCATGCGGTATTTATGTGTAGATCAGGCTTTTTCGTGTGGATTTCGCGGATATGAGTCGATTCACCAATTGCGGGCGGCTCCAGCAACCTTCGTCGCAAGGCTTGAGCGACGAATCGAGGGAGAGCGCGCGTCGGGTCGTAACGTCTCCGGCACCTATCGGCCAGGTCGCCGACACGCAGCCGCCGGGATGCAATGCCCGAAACTGGCCGAATTGACCGGATTTAAAGCTGGCCGCGGCGCCCCTCCCGCCACGACAATGCTATCTTTACATTTGCCGTGGGGCCGAAGGGCATGAAGCAGAATGATCGCATGAAGGAGTGGCGCCAGACCATTGTCGTGATTTGCACCGTCGTGCTGGCTTTTGCCGCGCAGTCGGCATACATGCAATTCGAGAGCGCCGCCATCCGCGCCGACATGAACGCGCAGTTCGCCGCGATGCATGCCGAACATGCCGCCCTGCGCGCCGACATGAACGCGCAGCATGCCGCCCTGCGCGCCGACATGAATGCGCAACATGCTGCCCTGCGCGCCGACATGAATGCGCAGTTCGCCACGATGCATGCCGAACATGCCGCCATCCGCGGGCAACTGAGCAGCGTGGACCGCCGGACCGCCCGGATCGAGGGTCACCTGTTCGGCATCGAGATTCCGCCGGATCGGGCGGACAGCGAGTGAGGGCTGCCGCTGGCCGAAATCGTGTCCGCGGCGTCCGCACCGTCGACGAATCCGTTGCCGTTCGACTCCAGTCGGGATCCGGCTAGCCGGGTTCGGGCATGCGGTAGCCGACGCCGCGCACGTTGAAGATGTATTCGGGATTCGACGCGTCTTCGCCGAGCTTGCGGCGCAGGTTGCGGACGAAGATGCGTACCAGGTTGGCGTTGGCGTTCTCCCGCCCGCCCCATACCCGGCGCAGCAGCGTTTCGTGCGTCACGACCCGTCCGGCCTCCAGCGAAAGCGCACGCAGCAGATCGTACTCGGTGGCGGTGAGCTCGACCGCCTGCCCGCCGCGCGTCACGCGCCGGCGCAGGTAGTCCACGGAAAGGTCGCCGAGCACGAACGGGCCGGGCTTGTCGTGCCGCCTGAGCGCCGCGCCCACGCGCGCAACGAGTTCGGTCGGGGAGAACGGCTTGACGATGTAGTCCGCGGCGCCTGCGTCGAGCGCGCGCGCGATCGTCTCGTCGCGCCCGTAGCCGGAGATGAAGATGACCGGCACGTCGGAAAGTTCCGGGACGAGTTCCATCAGTTCGATGCCGTCGGCCCCCGGCAATACCAGGTCCAGAAGCACCAGGCGCGGCTTCTCGGTGCGCAGGACGTGCGCCAGATCCTCCACTTCCCCGGTGACCAGGGGGGCGTAGCCGGCCGCGGAGAGCGCGCCGCGAACGAAGCGCAGCGTACGCGGGTCATCGTCGACGACGAGTACGCGCGCGCCGCCACCCGGCAGCCCGGAGCCACTCCTGGCGCCCTCTGCCGCCGGCGCCGCCGCGTCCGCCGACTGCACCGCGGTTGGCAGCGTGAACGTGAACGTTGCCCCCTGGCCGGTGCCGGCGCTGTCGGCCCGGATGCGCCCGCCGTGCGCCTCCACGAGGCCCTTGCAGATGGCCAGCCCCAGGCCGTGCCCGCCTCCGGACCTCCCGGCGGCGTGCTTGCTGAACACGTGCGCCAGCCGTTCCGGGGCGATGCCCCGGCCCTCGTCGGCGACCGACACTGCGACGTACCCGTCCTCGAGGGCGGCGGCCATGCGGATGGGCGTGGACTCCGGAGCGTGGCGCGCGGCGTTGGCGAGCAGGTTGTCGAGCACCTGTGCGACGCGGCGCCGGTCGGCCAGCACCGGCGGCAGCCCGGCCGGCAGGTCGACGCGCACGGTGTGGCGCCCGCCGCCGGCGGCGAAGGCGGTGCGGGCCCGCTCCACCAGGCCGACGATTTCCGACGGCTCCGGCGCCACGGAGAGCGTGCCGGTCTCGATGCGCCCGGCGTCCAGCACGTCACCGACCAGGCGGCGCATCTGGCCCGCCTGTTCGGCGATGATGCGGTGAAATTCGCGCATCTCGGCCGGATCCAGATCTTCCTCCAGAAGGGTGTCCGCGGAGCCCTTGATCGAAGTCAACGGCCGGCGCAGTTCGTGCCCCACGAGTGCCAGGAACTCCGTGCGCATGCGCTCGATTTCGTCGAACGGCGCCAGGTCCTGAAAAACCACCACCACAGAAGCGACACCGCCGTCCTCGGTGCGGACCGGAGTGGCGTTGATCAGCGTCCGCACGTTGCCAGCGCCCGGCACGAATAGCTCGACCTCCTCGTTCCGAAGCGATTCGCCGGCGGCGAGCTGCCCGGCGATCCGGAACTCGCTCAGGGACACCTCGCGACCGTCGGCACGGCGAAAGGTGACCAACTCGAGCAGCTCCCCGGGTGCGCAGTCTCGCCCGCCGAGCCGCTCCATGATGCGCCGCGCTTCGCGATTGAGCGACAGCACCTGCCCGCTCTGCGCGTCCAGCACCGCAACGCCCACCGGCGAGGTCTCGACCAGCGTCTCCAGATGCGTCCGGGCGCGCCGCTCGGCGCCGTGCGCGCGGGCGTTGGCGATGGCCGCGGCGGCCTGGGCCGCGAACAGCACGAGCACCTCCTCGTCCTCGTCGGTGAACGCCTCGCCGCCGGCCTTGTCGGCGAGGAAGAAGTGGCCGACGTCCGTGCCGCGGTGGCGCATGGGCGTGCCCTGAAAGGTGCGCGACAACGCCGGCGTCGGGTCGAGGCCGAGGGAAAGGACATAGTTGCCGAGGTCGGCGAGACGCAGCGGGCCCGGCTGCTCGAGCAGGTGCGCGAACAGCCGCTCCTTGTCCGGCCAGGTGGCGATCTCGCGCCGCTCTTCCGGTGTCCAGCCGGAGAAGAAGGACTCGACGAGCGCACCTGCCGCGTCGACAGTGATGACGACGCCGAGCCGGGCGCCGGTCAGGTCGCGCGCGGCCTCGACCACCTCGCGCAGCACGGTGTCGAGGTCGAGGCTGGCGCTGACGCGCAGAATGGCGGCGCCGAGCGCCGCGACACGTTCGCGCGACGCCCGGCTGTCTTGCGTCTCCTGATTGTGATCGGTCACGGTCGAATTTTACGAAAACTACATTCAAAAAGACAGCTTCGACACGCACATTTAAGGAAACTGCGCGGGTAATTGACTTGTGTAACTTAAAGGGTGGACCACCCAGCCTCCGCAACGCGCACTGGCAACGCCGTCGCCGACACGCAGCCGCCGAAATGCAATGCCCGAAACTGGCCGATTTGACCGGATTTGAAGGTGGCCGCGGCGCCCCGCCCGCCACGATAATGTTATCTTTGCATTTGCCGCGCGGCCGAAGGCATGAAGCAGACTGATCGAATGAAGGAGTGGCGTCAGACCATTGTCGTGATTTGCACCGTCGTGCTGACGATTGCCGCGCTGGCGGCGTACATGCAATTCGAGCTCGCCGGCATCCGTGCCGACATGAACGCTCAGAGTGAAGCCATCCGCGCCGACATGAACGCGCAGAATGCTGCCATGCGCGCCGACATGAACGCGCAACACGCTGCCATCCGCGCCGACATGAATGCGCAGTTTGCCGCGATGCATTCCGAGCACGCCGCTATCCGCGCCGAGATGAATGCCGAATTTGGAGCCATCCGCGAGCAATTGAGCAGTATGGACCGCCGTACCGCCCGGATCGAGGGTCACCTGTTCGGCATCGAGATTCCGGTGGATCCGGCGGACGGGGAGTGAGGGCCGCGGCTGGCCGAAGGGTGCAGGTAACGAAGTCCGCCGGAACGCTCCCTGCCGGGTAGTGTCACCCGCCGCCCGACTCCACGCTCTGCACGGCGCGCACGAGCATGGCGACCGAGCGCGTGCTCATCTTCTGCATGACGTTCGCCCGGTGGATCTCCACCGTTCTCCGGCTGACGCCCAGTCTCGCTGCGATGAGCTTGTTCGAGTCCCCCTGGATCACGCATTGCATCACTTCGGTTTCCCGCGGCGTGAGCGATGACAGGCGCTTTCGGATCGACGCGACGCGCTCTTCCTCGGCGCGCCGTTTCCTGTCCCGTGCCAGCGCCTGGTTGACCCGGTCCAGCAGGTCCTGGTCGCGGAACGGTTTCTCGATGAAATCCAGCGCCCCGGACTTCATCGCCTCAACCGCCATCGGGACGTCCCCGTACGCGGTAACAAAGATCAGCGGTATGGGCGCGCCGAGGCGCTTGAGCGCGGCCTGCAGTTCCAGTCCGCTCATCCCCGGCATGCGGATGTCGGCCACCAGGCACGCGTGCTGCCCTGGATCGTAGTGCTCGAGGAACTCCGCCGCGCTCCGGAACGCCTGCGCCCTGAGCTTCACGCTCTTCAGCAACAGCGTCAGCGAATCGCATACCGCCGCATCGTCGTCCACGACGTAGATCAGCGGCTCACTCCGGTCCATGGTCCCCGTCCCCGGCCGCGCGCTTCTGCGGCACCGAAAAACCGAATATCGAACCGCCGCCGGGATTGGATCGGTAGTACAGTTCCCCGCCGTACGACCGGACGATCCGGCGGCTGACCGCCAGACCGACGCCGAGTCCGCCGGGCTTGGTGCTCACAAAGGGCTGGAACATCTCGTCGGCCAGTTCCCGCGGGTAGCCGTGCCCGTGGTCGACGACCTCCACGCCCACCGACCGGCGCCCGGCCCGCTGCGTGCGGATTCGAATGCCTTCCTCCTTGCGCGCCCCGTCGCGCATCGCGTCCACGGCATTGCGCGTGAGATTCAAGAGCACCTGCTGCAGGCGGATGGCATCGCCCACGATGGGGGGCAGGTCCGGCTCGTACTCGGTGTGCACGGCAATTCCGGCCGCCGTCGCATCGGCCTCCACGAGGTTGAGCACGTCCTGGATGGCCCGGTTGAAGTCCACCTCGTCCTCGACCACCTGCCGGTTGCCGACAAAGTTGCGCAGGTTGTGAATGACCCGGCCCGCCCGCAGCGCCTGCTCGGCGATGACGCGGCACGTCTTGCGCAGCGCCTCCGTGTCGGTCGCCTCATCCGACACGATCCGCTCGCCGGCCTGCGCGTAGGTGGCGATTGCGCTCAGCGGCTGGTTGATCTCGTGCGCCAGGCCCGCCGCCAGTTCGCCCATCAGGCTCAGCCGGTCCACCTCGACCAGCCGGTCCTTCAGCCGCTGGTTCTCCTCCTCGGCGGCCTTCTGGGCGGAGAGGTCCCGAACGATGCCGATGAACAGGCCCTCGGCGCTGCCCACCGAAAGCTGCATGGGGAACGTGGCGCCGTCCGCGCGCTGCCCGGTCACCTCCCGGCCGATGCCGATGATCCGTGCCTCGCCGGTCCGGAGATAGCGTGCGATGTACTCGTCGTGGCGCGACCGGTCGGGCTCGGGCATCAGCCGGGCCACGTTCCGCCCGACGATCTGCCCGGGAGCGAGTCCGAACATGCGTTGCGCGGCGGAGTTGAAGTCCAGCACCGTGCCGTTGCGGTCGATCACGACGATGCCGTCGGCGGCGGCGTCCATGAGCGCACTGAACCCGTGGCGCGTCAATTTGTCGAGGCGGTCGCGAATCGGGTCCGTGTCCATACGTATTTTCCACAGAGCGCATCGGTGGTTTGCACGATTGTGGCCTCCGCCGGGACCGAATACAAAGGGAATCTTCGGATTGAAAGGCGACTGAATGGCGCCACCCCGAACAGCCCGGTGATCGAACCGGTTGAAGTTCAGCGATTCGCGCTGGCGGCCCTGTCGGCAGGGGCCGTGGTGCTGTTCGGCGCGTGCTACGCGGTTTTCCTGGCGCTGGGCCGGCTGAACAGCTTTGCGCTGCTGCGCCACCTCGCCAACGTCTCCTATGCCGCGCTGGCCGCCTCCGTGGGCGGGCTGGCCTGGTTCCTGCGCCTCGACGGCGCCTGGCTGGCGCTGGTCGTGCTGTTGCTGGCGGGCTATTTCGTGGCGCCGCGCTTCATCTGGCGGCTGTCCGTCGCCACTCACGATGCCGCCGACGAGCAGGGAGGACACCGTGTCTGACACGCCCTGGTGGGCCAGCCAGGACTTCTGGCGCAAGTGCGCGATCTTCGTGACGGCGTTCATGGCCGTCATCCTCATCATTCTGACCTTCGACACCGTGGACGCCATCACCAGCGGCAGCGACCGCGTGCCGGCCTACGACGTCATCAACTACCGCATCGGCTACGAGTTCGACGCCGAGCGCAACATGTACGCGCCGGTGATCGGCGGGGAGGCGCCCCTGTTCGCCACCATGCACACCGAGGAAGAGGCCCGGGCGCTGGTGGATCTCGGCAAGCTGACGGTGCAGGCGAAGAACTGCATGAACTGCCACACGCTGCTGGGCAACGGCGCCTACTACGCGCCGGACCTCACCAAGGCGTGGCTGGATCCGGGCTGGGGCAACGAGCAGTCGCGCGAACTGCTGATGACCCTGTTCCTCACCGACCCCGTGAGCAATGCGCGCACCTTCGGCACCAACCGGCGCATGCCGGACCTGGGCATCACCGACGAGGAGGCGCGCGGCGTCATCGCCTTTCTCAAATGGCTGTCGGCGGTGGACACCAACGGGTTCCCCCACGGCTTCGAGCCGCTGCCGCAGGGAGGACCCTGACCGTGTCCACGGCGGTACTCGACGCGCCCATCGCCGCCGCGCGCGCGGCCGCGTCCCCGGCGCTCAGCGCGGGCCAGCGCCTGGCGCTGAAGTATTTCCTCGCGGCCATGGTGCTGTTCCTGGCCCAGACCGTGTTCGGCCTGCTGGCCGGGCTGCAGTTCATCTACCCGGAGTTCCTGTTCGGCGTGCTCGACTTCAACGTCAACCGCATGGTGCACCTGAACGCGATGATCGTGTGGATGCTCTACGGCTTCATCGGCTCCATCTACTGGCTGGTGGAGGACGAGGCCGGCACCGAACTGGTCGGCGCCAAGCTCGCCAACGTCAATTTCTGGATCCTGACGGCGGCCGTGACCGTGGTCGTGATCGTGTACCTGGTGGTGCAGGTGGGCAGCGGCACGCGGGCCAGCATCTGGCTGATCAACGAGGGCCGCGAGTACATCGAGGCGCCGCGCTGGGCCGACATCGGCATCGTCGTGTGCATGGGCGTGTTCTTCTACAACGTGGCGTCCACGTTCATGAAGGGGCGCTGGAGCGGCATCTCCGGCACCCTGGTGCTGGACCTGATCGCGCTCGCCGGCCTGTACCTTGCGGGCATGTTCTACACCACCAACCTGTCGGTGGACCAGTACTGGTGGTGGTGGGTGGTGCACCTCTGGGTGGAGGCGACCTGGGAGGTGCTGGTGGGCTGCATCATGGCCTGGGGCCTGATGAAGACCCTGGGCGCCCGGCGCCGCATCGTCACCACCTGGCTCTACATCGAGGTGGCGCTGATGTTCGGCTCCGGCATCCTGGGGCTCGGCCACCACTACTTCTGGATCGGCACGCCGGAGTACTGGCTGGCGCTGGGCGGGTTCTTCTCGGCGCTGGAACCGATCCCGCTGGTGGCCATGGTGGTGCACGCCGTCTACGACGCGGGCCGGCACGGCTTCCGGAGCAACAACCACCCCGCGCTGGCATGGCTCATCGCGCACGCGTTCGGGAATTTCCTGGGCGCAGGCGTGTGGGGATTCATGCAGACGCTGCCGCAGATCAACCTCTATACCCACGGCACCCAGTGGTCGTCGTCGCACGGCCACCTGGCGTTCTTCGGCGCCTATGCGACCATCGTCATCGCCTTCATCTACATCGCCCTGCAGAAATGGCGCGGCGACGTGTGGATGTCGGCCGACCTGCCCGACCGGGGCTGGAAGTGGAAGTGGTCGCTGGGGCTGCAGTGCGTCGGGGTAATGGGCATGACCATGGCCATGCTCATCGCCGGCTACGAGCAGGCATTCGTCGAACGGGCCATGGGCGGCTCCACCTGGCAGGCGTACTTCGAGGGCCAGACACAGCCCTGGTTCATCCAGGCGATGTACTGGCGCATGGTATTCGGCGTGGTGATGACGGCGGGTATGCTGATCCTGTTCTGGGATCTGCTGACCATCGGCCGGAACGAGACCCGGCCGGCGAAGGATGTGCATGCACTGGATGAGGCGTAGGCGCCGGATGACGCGGATGCACCGGGCGGCGTGCGTGCATCGGGCAACGTGATTGCACCGGACTGTAAGCAGGCGGAAGCGATCCAGACTGGAGGTAAGACGATGAAGCGTGGTTTGGTACTGATTTTCGTCGTGATGACGGCGGGCGCAACAACCGCCTGGGCCGAGGGCGATGCGGAGCGCGGGCAGTCAATGGCGGCGCTGTGTTCCGCCTGCCACGGACCCGACGGCGTCAGCGTCAACCCCCTCTGGCCCAGCCTCGCCGGCCAGCAGGAGCTTTACCTGGTCAACTCGATCAAGGCGTACCGGGACGGGGTGCGCGAGGATGTCTCCATGCAGCCGTTCGTCGCCACACTCTCCGATCAGGATGTGGAAGACCTGGCCGCGTATTACGCCTCCCTGACCCCGTGTCCCTAGGGCTTTCGCGCCAGCGCCCAACCCCATCCCATGGCGGCCACGGCGCCGGGCTGTTCCTTCCAGCGGTCCAGTTCGCGCCGCCAATTGTCGAACTCCCGCCGCTCGGCCAGTCCGCGTTGGACAGCGGCATCCACGGTTTCCGGTGAACAGAACCAGCCGGTGGCGAAGCCGTGAAAGAACGCGGTGTCTTCGGGCAGGCCGAAGAACTCGAACTCGGCTCCGGCCTCGACGTCCGCAAATCCCGCCTCGAGTAGTTTCCGCTTCAACTCTCTGCCCATCTGCGGGTGGCCGCCGTTGGCCGAGAGCAGGTCCGCGAACAGGTCCCACCCGCTGTTCAGCGGATCGCCCCCCGGCTCGAAGAAACACGACGCGCAGATGACCTCCCGGCAGGCGAGCAGCCCGCCGGGCTTGAGCACGCGCCTGATTTCGGCCAGCACCGCGGCCGTGTCGGGCACGTGCATGAGCACGGCGTGGCAGTGCGCGACGTCGAACGCATCGTCCTCGAAGGACAGCGCCGTCACATCGCCGGTACTCACCTCCATGTTGCCGTGTCCGCCGGCGCTTGCGGCGGCCCGGGCCAGTTCGATTTGGGAGGATTCCATGTCGATGCCGTGCAAGGCGCCGGGCTTCACCGCATCCGCGAGGCCCACCGAGATCGTGCCTGGACCGCAGCCGAAATCCAGCAGCGTCTGGCCCGGTCGCAGGTGGGGCAGCAGGTACGCCGCGCTGGTCGTTGCGCTGCGCCGATTGAGCAACTGCAGGAACTCCTCGCTGTATCCCATCGTGTAGGTGGTTGCGGACGTGTCGCTGCCGTCGGAATCTCTCATGTCGCCTCCCTGTGCGTTGGTGCGCGCGCATTATGGCCGCACACGCCGCAGCGCGCCAATCGCCACGCCCGTGTCGAGCCAGGCTTCGTGCGCGACAGCCGGCGACATTCACCCGGCGACCTCCGCCGAAATCGCAAGTCCTGCCCGAAGACCGATTGATTTTTCCGGAATGTGACCACTAACCCGGTAACAACCCTTCTCACAGGATGACGACAATGACGGACAAACTGTTTCGAATGGCGATCGTATTGCTCTCGGCCGCAGCCCTGGCAGGCTGCGCCGGGGAGGGCGGCAGTGAGGGACCGGAAGGGCCGGAAGGTTCCGGCGGCGACGGACCGGAGGGGATCGAAGGCGGCAGCGGGAGCGCGCCCGCGCCGTTCGTGAGCTCGGGCATCTCCCGCGGCACGTTCCAGTCCATCTCCCTGGACCCGGACGAGAGTTTCGCCGGGCTGCTGCACGACACCGAGGTGGCGGTGTACTACGACCCGGTGCTGGAACTGTTCACCGGACGGCTTCGCAACGAGGCGACAGAGGCGGTGTGCGACGTCAGCGTGACGGTCACGCTGGACGGCTACCGCACGGTCAACACGAGCTACTCGGGACGCCCGTTCGTGCTGGACGGGCTGGCGCAGTACCAGCGGGGCACGTTCGAGTTTCCGGTGCCGGGCACCAGCTTCGGCAACTGGACGGTGGCGGCCGAGACCTACGGGTGCACGTCCGCGCCCGGGCCCGTGGCCGGCGGCGGTGAAGGCGGCGAAAGCGGCGGCGAGGGCAGTGAGGGCGGCGGCGGCGAGGGCTCCGGCGGCGAGCACGGCGGGTCGGGCGGCGGCGGCGAGGGCGGCGGTGAACATGGCGGTTCGGGCGGCGAGGGCGGCGGCGAACACGGCGGATCGGGCGAAGGCTCCGGCGAAGGCGGGGGCGAGAGCGGCGACGAAACCAGCCCGCCGATCCCCATCAACCAGCCCGTCGCCGGACGGTTCCTGAACCAGGACTACCGGTTCGCATATGATGCCCTGCATGGCGTGTTTCGGGGCACCGTGATGAATCCCACCGACGCGTTCGTATGCGAGTCCCGCACCGAGATCCACCTGGGGTCGGGCGGCACGGTGATCGAACTCGGCCCGACCATGCCGGTGAACCTTCCGCCCGGCGGCATGCTCAAAATAGTGATGTCGGCCGACGGCTACGTGCTCGACATGTACACGCTGCATCCCGAATCCACGCCGTGCCAGTGACGGCGCGGGCCGGGACACAGGATGGCGCAGCGGGGCGCGTGGGAACGCGCCCCGCACCCTGGAACCGACACGTGCACACCGACGACAAACTGCTGGCAACGCGGGTACTGAACGGCGACCGGGCGGCGCTGCGCCGGTTCTTCGACAGCTACTACCCACCCACCTACCGCTACTGCCTGCGCCGGGTGTCGCCGCAGGACGCCGAGGAACTGGCCACCGACGCCCTGCGCCACGCCATCCGGCGGCTCGACGGCTACCGCGGCGAGGCGCGGCTGCTCACCTGGATCCACGGCATCGCGCGCAAGCTGCTGGCGTCGCATTTCAGGCGGACCGCGCGGCATCGCAAGGTCGTGTACATAGACGACAACGAGCGCGTGCGCGCGCAGGTCGAAGCAATGGCGGCCGACCCGGGCGAATCGCCCGAGTACGCGCACGAGCTTCGCGAGCGCCAGGACCTGGTGCACCGGATGCTGGACCGCCTGCCGGTGGACTACGGGCAGGTGCTGGAATGGAAGTACATCGAGGGATTGAGCGTGGAGGAGATCGCCGGGCGGCTTCAGACCACCGCCGTCTCCGTCCAGTCCAGGCTGGCTCGCGCGCGCCGATCCTTCAGGCAATGTTTCGAGAACCCGGGCCGCGATCCCGCAGGGGCACTGGCCGCGTCCGGGTTCACCGGCGGAGAAAACCCATGAACGAACCGCACACCGAAGACGAGATCATCGAGATGTTTACCGACGTGGAAAGGCGGCCCGAACCGCCCCAGGAGGCAATGGACCGCGCCTTTGCGGCGGTGGAGGAGGAGTGGGAGTCGGTCGTGTCGCAACGCCGCCGGCGGGTGCAGCGCCGCCGCTGGGCGGTGGCCGCGGCGGTGCTCGTGGCCGTCGCCGGAACGTTCGCCGGGCTGCGGGTGACGATGGCGCCCGCGCCCACGGCCCTGCTTGTACAGGGCGATGTCGTCATCGGCGGCGGCTCGGCGCAGGGCGCCGCGGGCACGGTGCCGGGCGCCGCTGACTCGGCGCTGGCCGCAGCTGACTCCATGCCAGCCGCCGCCGGCACGACGCTGGAACTGGACCCGGCCGCCGACATCGTCTCCCGGACCGCCAGCCGGTGGGTATCGGAGACCGGCGTCGACCTGCGCCTCGCTCAGGATTCCCGGGTGCGGTGGACCCGGTCGGACGAGATCGAGCTTCTCGAGGGGACCGTCTACGTGGCCACCGACGGGGCCGCGGCGTTCGCCGTGGACACCCGGTTCGGCCGCGTGCTCGACATCGGCACCCGGTACCAGGTGAGAGCGTTCGACGACCGCGTCGAGGTGGCGGTGCGCGAAGGCCGGGTCCAGCTCACGTCCTCGCACGGCGAAGTGCTGAGCGATGAGGTGGACGAGCTCACGGTGGCGGTCCTTGCGGCCCACGCCGACGGCGTGTTCCGCTTCACCGAAGCGAGCACCGGCCAGCGCTGGGAGTGGATCCACGAGGCGCCGGCCGGGTACGGCAGCGACGAGCCGCTGGTCCTGTTGCGGGACATCGCGCGGGACCTCGGCAAGCAGTTGCGGTTCCAGTCCATCGGCGTGGAAGCCTCGCTGGCGCCGGTGCGCGTGGACGGGGACTTTACCGGCATGGCGCCCCTGGACGCCTTGCAAATCCTCGCCGCAGCGACCAGCATTCGGTGGCAGGACGAGGGCGACGCGATACTCGTCGACCTCACCCCGTAACTGACCGGTGCAGCGCCGCCCGGCTCGCGCGTTGCCCTGCGGCGTCTATGCAGAGATTCATCGTTCCCGCTGCCTGCCTGCTTGCATGGGCCGCCGCCGTGCAGGGTCAGGCCCGCGACCCCGTCGTCGTCGGCGAACCGGTCCGCGACGCCATCGACCGGTTCGGCGAACTCAACATCTTCTCCTCCTCCCGCCTGCTGCCCGGGCGCGCGGTGGTGCGGGTGCTGCCCGACGCCGCAGCCGGGCCCGTCGAGCAGATCAACTTCCTGCTGGCCCCGTACGGGCTGGTGCTGGAAATGACGGACGACGCCACCGGCTACGTCGCGCGGGCCGAGCTGCCGCCCGCGACGGACGACCCAGCGCCGGCCGTGTTGCCGCCCGTGCCGGCGGCTGTCCCCGCGCCGCTGGAGGAGATCGTCGTGCGCGCGCCGTACCGGCTGGAGCGCACGCTGCGCCGCACCACGCTGGACTGGCGCCAACTGTCGCAGATCCCCGCCCTGGGCGGCGACGCGCTGCGAAGCCTGCACGTGTTGCCCGGCGTGGCCACGGACGGGTATTCGGCGCGCCACCGGATCCGGGGCGGCGATCACAACGAAGTGCTGTACCGGCTCGACGGGGTGACCCAGTTCGAGGCGTTCCATTTCAGCGACGTGCAGAGCCTGTTCTCGGCGGTGAATTCCAACGTGATCGAATCCGCCGACGTCTACGTCTCCGGCTACCCGGTGCGCTTCGGCACGCGCATGAGCGGCGTGGTCGACCAGCATCTCGTGGAACCCGAGCGGCCCAGCCACGGCACGGTCGACGTTAACCTGCTGGCGGCCTCGGCCGACCTGCGCGGTTACCAGGGCAACTGGTCCTGGCTCCTTTCCGGGCGCGTCAGCCTCATCGGAGAATTCGTCGGCTCGCTTCGATCCGGGGACGGGGAGGATATCGACACGCCCACGTTCGACGACCAGATCGCGCGGCTCGCCTGGAACGACGCCCGCAACGAGTTCGTGCTGGGCGCGATCCGCTCCGACGAGACGCTGGACGTGGAGCGGGAGAGCACGGGCGAACGCGGAATCGGGTCGTACCGGGTCGACGACCTCTGGCTGCGGTGGAGTCACGGGTTCGGAAGCGGCGCCGTCATGAGCTGGCAGGCCAGGCGGTTCGATGCCGCGCGCGCCAGGCGGGGCACGCTGGAACGGGAATTCGACGCCGCGCGCGCCAGGGAGGGCACGCTGGAAAGCGAATTCGATGCCGCGCGCGTCGGGGAGGGCACGCTGGAGGGCGAATTCGACGCTGGCGGGCGCCTGAGCGCCTCGCGGGAATTCGCCATCGCCTCCCTTGCCAACGAGTGGCGCTGGTCCACGGGCCGCGCCACCGACTGGCGTGCGGGCTGGACGCTCGCGAACCACTCCGCGGACTACACCGCCGCCTTCGATGCCGCCTACGGCCCGCTCGCCCGGCCCGTCCAGGCGGCCGCCTCACGCTCGCGCGCCCTGTCCGTCGTCGAGTCGGGCCGAAGCCGCCACGCGTACGTATCTGCGTCCCGGGCACTGGGCGGCGGCGTCACGGCAACCGCGGGGCTGCGCCACGACGATCAGGACATCGCGGAGGTGGACGCCGGTGCGTGGAGCGCCCGCGCTGCGCTCCAGTGGCGCCTCTCGGAGCGCTGGACGGCGGACCTGGACGTGGGGCGCTATAGCCAGCAGCAGTTCCTGCACGAAGTGCAGATCGACGACGGCCTGACGCGCCTGGAACCGCCGCAGAACGCCGACCAGGTCAACCTGGGAGTGCAGTGGGACGGCGGCGGCGGCCTGCGCCTCCGGGCCGACGTCTTCGCCCGCCGCATCCCCGACCCCTGGACGCGGTTCGACAACCTCTACAACCGCCTCGTGCTGCTGCCGGAGCTGCACGGCGACCGCTACCGCATCGCCTCCGACGAGGCCCGCATCCGCGGCGCGGAGTTCGCCGCCACCCGGACGGCGGGCGATCTCTCCTGGAGCCTGAGCTACACCATCAGCAGCGCCGAGGAACGCGTCGGCGGGGTGTGGCGCCCACGTTCCTGGGACCAGCCGCACGCCGTCAAGACGGGGCTGGCCTGGAACGGCCGCGCCTGGCGAATCGGCGCGTTCGCCACCTGGCGCTCGGGCTGGCCGGTGACGGCGCCGGTGACCGACCCGGCGCAACTCCCGTGGAGCCTGAACGGCGACCGGCTGCCCGCCTACGCCTCGGTGGACGTGAACGTCCGGCGCGTGCGCGAAACGGCCCGCGGCGTGTTCGAGGTGTACCTGGACATCACCAACCTGACCAACAGGAACAACGTCTCCGGCTACCTGTACGGGGAGGACTTCACCCGCGAAGGCGCCCGCTCACTGCCGATCATCCCGTCGCTGGGCCTGACCTGGCGCTGGCGGTAGGCGCCGGGTCGCGAACGGCTTCGACCCATCGCCCTTTCTTTCGAAGCCCCTACGGGCTTTCAGTCGACGGCACGTTGACAGGCTCGATGGACAACGGGGTGCCCTGAGCATCGAGAATCGCCAGAAACACGGGAGGGCGTTCGGGCGCCGGCACGCGCACCGCCCAGGCCCGAAGGGGTTCCCCGTGCGTGGTGGTCATCAACGCCATCGGTTCCCGGTAGATTTCCTGCCAGTTTGCGTCCAGAAGAGTGAAGAAGTACTCCCCGCCGGTGCCTGGCGGCCGCGGCGGTTGCGTGCTGGCGTCGATCCGCATGATCGACCACAGGCCAAATTCGTCGAAGGCGCCCGTGAATGCAATGCTCGGACGGGAAGCGTCCGTAGACTCGGCCTCCGCCTGCAGGGGCGCCTGCGCAACGGAAAAGGCCGCGGGGGCGGTCGCGGACTGCGCGGCGTACGGGGCCGCAAGAGTGGTCATCGATGGTGAAACTCCTGAGCCCGGGCCGATTTCGAGGCTCGGCCCGACACGCTCCGGGGTTTCGGGTTGTTCCGTGACGCCCAACCGGTGATCCACCATCTTGTTGTAGTTGTAGTCCGAAACGAATATCGGGCTGCAATAGCTCATCACGTCGCGATAGGGAATATCGGCTTCCGCATGGGCGAACTCGTCCCGGCTGCCGATCCAACCCCTGCGCGGGCCGATCCCGGCACCCTCATAGGGGAAGCCGCCGTCTATCGGTTCGGTTTCCCCGCAATTGCCCGGCGCATGGATCAGGCCAAGATTGTGGCCGATTTCGTGCGCATGCGTGCCCCTGCCGCAGAACTCGCGCTCCGGCCGGCAGCGCTCGTTGAAGGCGCCGCTGACGGCTACTTTCTCCGGCGCATATGCGAGTCCGCGAAATCCCAGTGTGAGTTCATCGGTGGACATCAACCCATGGTAGTACTCGTTTTCGCCTGCTTCGGCATTCCACCGGTGCAGCAGTTCATTCAGCGCGGTCTGCGTGCTCAATTCCTTGTTTGAATCGCCCAGATTCCGGCCCGACAGGTCCAGCAGGCGTCCGACCTGCGCCCGGTAGTCTCCGATCGGCAGCAGGTCACCGATGACCGCCATGTAGGTGTCGGTGTCGATGCCGGGGGGGTCGCCGGAGAACACGATGGGCACGAACGTCACGTCGAAAACCGGCACCGCATGCCCGTCCATCGTCAAGGTGGCCATATTGTCCGTTTCGTCGGTTTCCTCGAGCCGGTTGTAGGGGTCGATTGCAAGAATGGCCCGATGGCCGGCATCGGCCCAGGCGGCCGGAAATTCGAAGACGTACTCCGTTTCCCACAATCCGCTGGAGGAATTGCCCGGCACGGAAACGATCTGCGGACCCTGAACAAGTTCGGCTCCCGCTGCCCACGCCCGGCCGTCGGCGTCGTTCAGGCTGACGGACAACTCCGGCATCGGGTCGGGACTTTCGCTGCCGATTCGCACCGCCACCGTCGTCGCCCGATGCAACAGCGCCTTTGTGTGATCCGAAGCGCTTCCTTCTCCCGTGCCCGGCCCGCCGCCGGCCGCCTGCGATTCGTCGAGTTCCCACTGCCACACCATCGGGCCCTGAAACAGTTCCATGGCGACGATACGGGCATTCAGGTCCGCCAGGTCGGCGTCCGGATCGCTTGTCCAGTTGGCGCCCAACGCCAGCAACATTCCCGTCATCGCCCGGTAATCCGCCGCCGCCGCCGCATGCAGCGGGGTGATGCCGCGATCGTCAGGAGCACCGGGATTCGCTCCGGCCTCAATCAATGCCGCTACCGACGCCAGGGTTGAACGAACAAGCGGTAACCGATAGTCGCGACTCGCGGCCCGATGCAATGCGGTTCGGCCACGGGAGTCTCGCGCCTCAACGTCCGCTCCCGCTCTGACCAATGCCGCAATCATGGGTGCCTGGCCCTCGCGCGCCGCTATGTGCAACGCGGTCAGTTCGCCGGCGTTTCGCGCCTCGAGGTCCGCCCCCGCCGCCGCCAACGCCGCAATCATCGCTGCGTTATCCAGCCGAACCGCCCGATGCAACGGCGTGTCGACGGACTCGGCGCGTGCGTCGAGGTCCGCCCCGGCTTCGACAAGCGCGGACAACGCGGCCAATCCAGCCGAATCGTCCCACCAGATTGCATGATGCAGCGCGGTCCAGCCCCTGTCGTCGCGCGCGTTCGGGTCCAGGCCTGCTTCCACGAGCGCCGCCGGATCCGGATTGTCTGCCGCCAGCGCCAGTACAGCCGCGAAGGTGCCGTTCTGCGCTTCCGCCAGCTCCACTACCGCCGCCATGTTGCTCGCCTCTGACGCCACCATCAACGCGGTCCATCCATTACGGTCACGTGCCTGAAGGTCCGCGCCCGCATCCACCAGCGCGGCCAGCGCGGCCGATGCAGCCGAAAGGTCCGAATTTGCCGCCGCCGCAAAATGCAACGCGTTCCGGCCCCAGAAATCGTTGCGTGCTTCAAGGTCCGCGCCCGCCTCCGCCAGCGCTGCGATCGCCTCCGCGTTGTAGGTTGACGGAGGTGCGTTTGCGCCAGATCTGCGCGTGGCCCCCGCTGCCAGCAGCAACGGCGTGTAGCCGTCAATGTCGAGCGCATCGGGATCCGCCCCGGCTGCAGCCAGTGCGGCGATCAGTCCCGGACTGTTCGCCCGCGCCGCCGCATGCAACGCCGTGTAGTCGAACGCGTCGCGTGCATTCGGGTTGCTCACGTTCCCGCCCGCATGCGCTTCCACCAGCGCCGTCATCAGCGCCGCGCTTCCCCCCGGCGCGAGCTGCAACGCGCTGTAGCCTTCATCGTCGAGCGCGTTGGGGTCCGCCCCGGCCTCCAGCAGCACGGCGGTCGCCGCCCCCGCCGCCAGCGGACTACCCACCGCATCGCTGCCCGCCGCGGCATGCAATGCCGTGCGGCCGGAATTGTTGCGCGCGTTCGGATCCGCTCCGGCTGCCAGCAACGCCCTGACCGTCCCCGGTTTGTCCCGCTCTGCCGCGAGGTGCAGGAGGGAATCGCCGCCATTGTCGCGTGTCTCGATATCCCCCCCGGCCTTCAGTATCGCTGCCAGGATGGCCGGATCCTGCCCCACCGCCACCCAGGTCCGCAGCGGCGTCCAGCCTGCAACTTCGCCCGCAACGGCGCGTGCGTTGGGGTCCGCTCCGGCTGCCAGCAGCGCCGCGGTCATGGCCAGACTGTTTCCCAGCCCTGCCCCCATGTGCAACGGGGTCAGCCCCTCACCGTCACGTGCAATCGGGTCCGCCCCGGCTTCCAACAGTGCCGATACCATGGCCTGCACGTTCTCGACCGTCCACCGCTGCCGATGCAGCGCCGCCCGATGCAGCGGGGTCAAACCGAATTCGTCGCGCACGTTCGGATCCGCTCCGGCTTCCAGCAACGCCACGATCGCCGCCGACGAGGTTAACGTCGCCGCCCTGAGCAACGGTGTGAAGCCGTCCCCGTCACGCGCTGCAACGTCCGCACCCGCCGCCGCCAGCGCTGCAATCGCCGCCGGAGCGTTTTCCACCGCCGCCACATGCAACGCGGTATAGCCGTCCCTGTCGCGCGCCTCAACGTCCGCACCCGCCGCCGCCAGCGCCGCGATCAACCTCGGAGCGTTCGCCATGGCCGCGGCGTGCAACGGGGTGCGCCCGCGGGAGTCGCTGACGTTCGGGTCGCCGCTGATCGTCAATGGCCGAAGCTCGACGGTGATCCCGACGGAAACGGTCAGGCTGCGTTCCTGATCGCGAACGGTCGCGGTGACCGTCGCCGTGCCGTCGGCCAGCGCGGTCACCACACCCGCTTCGCTCACCGATGCAATCGCAGGATCGGATGACGAAAGGCTCACATCGACTTCCATCGGGTGTCCGTTTGCGTCCAGCGCCGTGATCTGAAGCTGCGTACTCTGGCCAATCGAGGTCAGCGTCACCATGTCGGGCACGACTGTGATTCTGTCGAGCGCCTGACTGACCGTGACGGCCGCAGTCCCCGAAATGGTGCCGCTGCGCGCGGTCACCGTAGCGGTACCGTTACCCGATGCGGTGACTTGCCCGTCGGCATCCACCGTGACGACGGAGGTGTCGGCGGAGGTCCAGGTGAACAGCGCTCTAAACGCGTTGCCTCGCTGATCGCTCGCCATCGCTTCGAGTTGCGCTGTGGCATCCAGCGCGTCCAGGGTCAGTTCGGATGGCGAGACGGAGATACTGGCAAGTGTTGGCGGCGGTTGCTGCTCGCCACCGCAGGCGCTGACGGCACAGCAAATCAGCATCGACAGGAAAAGGGACCGGGGAGCCCGATAACGGATTTTTGCAACGTCAATCGAGGACTCGCACTTCAGGGAATTCAAATTGACAGTCCCCTCCGCGGGAAGCGGGTTTCTGGCCTAATGCTGAACCAAAAGCATGGACTCATCAATAAAACAATTGAGCCAAATTGCAATAAGCCCGGAAAAATCCGCCATCTGGTTTCATGCCGTGCGATCGAGTGATTCGCACCGCCGGATCATGAGCGGGAGGTGCGCAGCTCGCGCCAGGGCAACGCCTGGGTCAGGGATGATCGCCGTAATGGAACCGGAGCCGCCAGGACACCAGGCTGCCGGTATCTCCGGGCGCAAGGTCCAGTACGCGGAGCGTCCACGTGCCGTTGGGCGGTTCGCCGTAGAACGCGTTGCTCATCAGGTGCCAGTCGCGCAGTACCGGGTCCCCTTGCAGTAGCTGGTTGAACGGCGTGTTCAGGATGCTGAGAGTGCCGGCGGGGGAGGTGAGCTCCACGGCCAGGTCCGAGGTGTCCGCGTGACGGGCGCGGATCTCGAGCACCACCGCCTCGATGTCGGCGGCGTCCGGCAGGCCGGCGACGTCCAGGGAGTGGGCCGTGCCGGCGCCGTCGTTGTCCGGGATGACCAGGTCGAGGCCGTCGCCCGCCTCGAACCACGCCGACTCGACGAATTCGCCCAGGCTGCCGGGCGCGTGGGTCTGCGCCAGCGCGACGGCGTCGTCGACGGCTATGGCGCCGAAGCCGTACCAGTTGTGGTAGGCGTAGCCCGCGGCGTTGGTTTGCCAGGGGTGGCGCAGCACGTAGGGCGTGCCGTTGAAGGCGGCCCGCACGCGCGCGATGTCCGGATCGATCCGGCGGGCCGAAGCGGCGAGGATGTGCTTGACGTCGCGCCAGGTCAGGTCGGGGTTCACGCCGAGCAGGATGGCGATGGCGCCCGCGGCGCCCGGGGCGGCGGCCGAGGTGCCGCCGAAGCTCGCCGTGTAGTCGCCGTGGGGGTCGAGCGACGGGTCGCGGCTCAGGGCATCCTCTCCGAACAGGAGGCCGAGGCCCGCGTGCGTGCCGGCCTGGTCCGTGGTGATGATGCCCGGGCGCTCGATGCTGTCCTCGCCGCCCGGGGCGACCACCCACAGGTTGGCGCCGGCGCTGGAGTAGGACGACTTGACGTCCTCGGCGTTGAACGCGCCCACGGTGACCAGGTAGGGGAGATTCTGGTCCGGGTCGGAGTTGCTGCCGATGCACCCGAGCTCGAGGTTCAGCACATGCATCGGAAAGCAGGCAGTGAACTCGTTGCCGGCCGCCTTGACGTAGAGCGCGCCGCGGCCGCCGCGGAGTTCGGAGGTGCCCATCTTCATCAGCCGGACGAAGTCCGGGGTGGAGTTGTCCTGGATCTCGATGCCGAAGCTCATGTTGAAGATATCCACGCTGGCCGAGTCCGGCTCGCTTCGGCTCGCCCCGAGGGCGCGGAACATGGTCTCCTCTCCGTCGAATTCGCCGGACGCGAACACGGCCACCGCGCCGAGATTGAATCCCACGAGTTCCACGCCGGGCGCCACGCCGCGCCCGCCCAGGCCGTTGCCGGCCGCCGCCGCGGCCACGCCGGCCACGGCGGTGCCGTGATCGCCGCGGATGTCGTGGTTGAACGGGTCCGTCAGCGAGGCGCCGGCCGCCTGCTCGAACCCGAAATTGTACGATTTGCCCGGTTTCACGCTGGCGGCCAGGTCCGGGTGGCAGATCTCGAGTCCGGTATCCAGCACGGCCAGGGTGACGCCGTCGCCGTCGTGGCCCCCGGCGATGGCCGCGGACATGCGAAGGTCCCCGCCGGCCACTCCGGGGCGGGCCGCGAGCGCCGCCTGCCCGGTGTTCTGCAGGTTCCACTGGTGGGGGAACAGCGGGTCGGATGCGGCGGCGCCCGGCGCCCGGACCGGCGCCTCGCACCGGGTGACCACCTCGCCGCGCTCGTTGGTGGCGAACGCAAACTCGAATTCGCCCCCGAAGAACTGCGCGAAGTCCGACTGGGGCGCGTTGAGCAGGTACATGCGGATGAAGTAGCTCCCGCCGGGCGCCAGGCGGTGCAACGGCAGGCTGAAGCTGTGGGGCTCGGGAAACGCCTGAAAGCCGGGGACAAACGGCGGGATGTGCACGGTGGCGAGCCGATTCACGTCGGCGCTGAAGTCCGCCTCGCTGGACCACTCCACGATCAGCTCGTCGGCCGGCGCGCCGTCGAGCGAGAAGTTCACCACGATGGCCCCGAACTCCACCGACGCGGGCGAAATGACGTAGTGGGTGGGCAGGACGGTCGGGCCGGGCTCGGGGAAGTCCGGGACCTCCAGGTTCCCCCCGCCGCCATCGACGACGGTGAACTCGACCCGCGACGCCGCGCCCGCCCGGGCGTGGCCGCGGATGTCGCCCAGGGCGATGGATATGGTTTCATCGTCCTCGGCGTCGAAGTCCCGAAATATCTCCACCTGCAAGCTGCCCGAGGACGTATGGGCCGGCACCCAGTACTGATCCGGGCCCAGCGCGATGAGGTCCGTGCTCACGGTGTAGTCCCGGTCCCGCGTCGCGGTGCCGGAGATCACCAGCGGCACGAGCACGCCGACGGGAGGCGGCGGCGAGAACGACAGCCCGATGCTCACGGACCGGTCGTCCGCCTCGAGAATCTCCGCCCCGGCCGCCGCCGACAGCGAGACCTGCGAGAGCGGCGGCTCGGAAACGCTGGGGCCGTCGCAACCGCCAAGGACAGCGATGGCGGTGCACGATAGGGCGAAACGCGCGGATGGAGTCATTACGCGGCGCATTGTAGCGCCCGGGACCCGGGCGGCAAACTCACGGCCCGCTGCGGCAAACTCACAGCCTGCGGCGGCATACACACGGCCGGTTGCGCTGTCGTCGCATGTGCGCGTTTGCCGAACCCGGCATCGAACCCCCGATCATTCGCCCTTATAATGGCTTGTATCCATCCATGCGTTCACCGCGGTCGCCATGACACTCCGCTTTGCTCCGCTCCTCTTCCTTGCCGCCACCGCGGTGGTGCTTGCTGCGATGCAGGGTTGCGCGACGTTGTCGGAAGCCGACTGCGTGTCCGCGGACTGGGCGATCATGGGTGAAACCGACGGACAGCAGGGCCGCCCGATTTCCGAACTCAACCGGTACCGGCGCCAGTGCGCCGAGTTCGGCGTCGAACCGGACTCGGTGGCGTACGTGCAGGGGCGCGAGCGCGGGCTCACCGTTTACTGCACGCACAACAACGGTTACCGGGAAGGCCGATCCGGCGCGCGGGGCGAGCCGGTGTGTCCGGCCGCGCTGGAGCCACAGTTTCGACGCGGGTTCGACCTCGGGCGCGCGGTGTTCGTTTCGCTCTCCCAGCTTCAGGACAGCAGCAATTCGATCGCTTCGGCGCGAAACCGGATCGAGGAGCTGGAATCGGAGATCGCCGACCGCGAGGCGTCGCTGCGGTCCGGCGACCTCGACGAGGCCGAGGAACGGCGGCTGCGCGAGGAGATCGATTCGAGGAACCGGCGGCTCGAAGGCCTGGAGGACAACCTCCTCATCCAGGTCGGCGTTGCGGGGGCTGCGGTCGCGCGGTACCGCGCGGCGGTGGTCGCGGCGCGTGCGCAGGGCCATTTCGAGCCCATGGAAGATGAGTTGATCCGGCAGCTTCAGCGGCTGACGCTTTAGGGGCCGGCGGGGCGCCGGCCTCCGGTCAGACCACCACCCCATCCGCATGCTGCAACCACTCCACGGCCGTGGAGTAGTCCATGCGCTCGCCGGCCCAGCGGGTCACGGCGGTGGATTCGTCGATCTCCACGCCGCGCTCGCGGTGTTCGGCCTGTAGCTGCTCGACCCGGTCCTCGGCGGTGGCGCCGGCCGCGGCCGCACCGGCCGCACCGCGCTCATCCGCGAACTGCGGATGGATGGCCGGCGGGATGGGCCGGCGCCGGGCATCGACGAAGGTCGGCTCGCCGCCTGCGTCCCGTTCGATGCGGAATTCGTCCCGATGCAGCGCCCGGTGGTGGTAGCGGCACAGGGTGATGAGGTTCTCCAGACTCGTCTCGCCCCCGTCGGCCCAGTGGCGGATGTGGTGGGCATCGGTCCAGCGGTGCTGGTTGCAGCCGGGGAAGCGGCAGCCGCCGTCGCGCAGCCGCAAGGCATGTGCGATGCGCCACGGCACGATGCGCGAACGCCGCCCGATGTTGAGCACTTCGCCGCGTTCGTTCTCCAGCACCGTGCGCCGGGACGCATCGCAGGCCAGTTGGCGCGCCACGTGGGGGGCAACGCAGCGCCGGTTGTCCATATAAGTGGTGTGCGCGCCGTTGATGCGGTTGTCCGGATGCGCGTCGTTGGCGTTGACGTGCACGAAGACCTGCCAGGCGTCGCTTGACTTCAGCGCGGTGGCGCCGGAGCCGCGCGTGGCGAGGTAGTGCTCGGCGACGTGCACCAGTGCGGCGGCGCGGCGCACGCGCAGGGGCTTGAGGGGCGGTTTGTCGGGCTTGCCGCCGGAGGATGTTTCCGCGGAAACATCTGGCTCGGAAGCGCCGGAGGATGTTTCCGCGGAAACAATTGGGGCCGCCCGCTCATCCGCTTCCATCTCCGCGACCATCGCATCCAGCGCCTTGACCAGCAACCGGCCCTGCTCGGCCGGCACCCGCCCGCCGAACGTCATCATCTCGTCGTCCTCGGCGAAGCAGTAGAAGCGCTCTTCTCTCCGCATCGCCGCGCCGGCACGAGACTCGTCCGCCTGCTTGCGGCACCGCCGATACACCCGCACCAGCCGCTCCATGTGCGCGGCGGTGCCGTGGCGGGCGATGTTGAGCAACTGCTTCTCGTTTTTCGGTGTGGCCACGCGGGTCATGGCGCGCACCTTGGAGTAGCTGAGCTCGCCGCGCCCGAACGCGGCGTCGATGAGGGGCAGCTCCCGCAGCGCACGGGCCACGCGGACCTTTTCGCGAGCCATCAGCTCGCCGAGCCCGCATTTCCAGTTCAGCCAGTGGGCCAGCGACCGGACCCCGGGGCCGGCCCAGCCCTGTGCGTGGTCGAACTCGTCGAGGAGCTTGAGGAAGCGGTACTGGGCGGCGTTGAGGTGGCCGGCCAGGGTGGCGATCTCGGCCGCCAGCGCGTCGGGGCACTTTTTCGGGTATTCCGCAGGCAGGGAATCCGGATCCGGGGAATCCGCAGGACGGGATGCGAGCGCCTGAGATGCGGCAGGCCCGGCCGAAGGCGGCGCGGATTCGGGCTTCACGGCCGCAGGCTGCACGGACGCGCGCTGCCTGGAGGCGGATTTGGCGGAGGGTGTTTCCGCGGAAACGGGGACATCGTACATGGGAGCTCCGGGGGGTCGGTCGAAAAGCAAGAGCAATACTGAGTATACAACCAGTAGTATACTCCCATCTACCTGAATTCTAAAGGAATATATCTGTACATTTCGTACAGAAACAGCCTGCTGGGACGCACACGCGCGGCGCGATTCGAGTGCGCTGCGGATATTGTTTGTCGGCGCGGCGGCGCGGCGGCGCGGCGGCGCGGCGGCGCGGCGGCGCAGCGGTCGGGGAGGGCAGCAGGAGCGCGACGGTTCGAACCGCCTGGCCCCGGACTATGCCGTCACAATCCGGCGTCCGGAGGATCGGCAGGGCGCGGCACGATGTATTGCAGAAGCGTTTCGATGCGGGCCAGCCGTACGCTCAGTTCCTCAATGTCGCTGGAAAGACGTACGTTCAGTTCCGCGATTTCTCTGGAGTGTCGTTCGCCCGACTCGGCGATTTTGACGTTCAACTCTGCGAAGTCTCTGGAGTGCCGCTCGCTCAGCTCCGCGATGTCGCCGGACAGACTTGCGTTCAACTCCGCGAAGTCTCTGGAATGCCGTTCGTTCATGCTGAACATTTGCCAGAACAGACCGCCGAGGACGGCGAAGATGGCCAGCAGCAGGGCGCGGTCGAGTAGTCCGTTGCCCTTGCGGGCGGTGGTTCGGTCTGCTGCGTTCACAGGTCAGGCGGCCCTGTCCTTGATGGAGTCGCGGATCCTTTCGAGAAGCCCCTCAACCCGGGAGACGCGCTGGCCGAGCGCGGCGATGATGGTGTAGATTTCCGGGGATACGGGGGCGGTTCGATCAATTGCGTCCGTGGGCCGGAGTCTCAAGAAACGATGAATTCCATGCTATCACGCATCCCCCGGGATGCACGGCCCGAATCTGGCCGAATTGCCCGGATTTGAAGCTGGCCGCGGCGCCCCGCCCGACGCGACAATGTTATCGTTACATTTACCGCAGGGCCGAAGGGCATGAAGCAGAATGATCGTATGAAGGAGTGGCGTCAGACCATTGCCGTGATTTGCACCGTCGTGCTGACGGTTGCCGCGCAGTCGGCATACATGCAATCCGAGCACGCCGCCATCCGCGCCGACATGAACGCGCAGACTACCGCCATCCGCGCCGACATGAACGCGCAGTTCGCCGCGATGCATGCCGAGCACGCGGCCATCCGCGCCGACATGAACGCACAGAATGAGGCCATCCGCGCGGACATGAACGCGCAGTTCGCGGCGATGCACGCCGAACATGCGGCCATCCGCGCGGACATGAACGCACAGTTCGCCGCGATGCACGCCGAACATGCGGCCATCCGGGCCGACATGAACGCGCAGTTTTCCGACGTGAATGCGGAACTGGCCGCCATCCGCGAGCAATTGAACAGCATCGACCGCCGGACCGCCCGGATCGAGGGTCACCTGTTCGGCATCGAGATTCCGCAGGATCGGGCGGACGGGGAGTGAGGGTCCCGGCCAGCGGGCGCTCGCCCGTCAAGGGACAGCGAAAACGCCCGCCGGACCAATCGGCCCTAGTGCCAGACCTTCAACCCCGCACTCGCGTATTCGGCAGACGCTGAGGCGACTCGCGTCAGGGGCATTTGCCGGGCTCCACCAGGTAGACAAACCCGACATTGAACGTCTTCTGCGAATCGCTTGCTGAAGGAATTCTTGGTCTCAGGGCCGCGATGATCGTAAGCGGTTAGCCGACCCCACCTTCCTTTCGCTGAGCCAAAGAGGTTGTATGACTCCTTTTGTCTAGGGAGTTGTTCGATGAGGGATCCTGATGTGGACGCCTCGGCCCATGCCGACGCCTTCTGGGGGTGGGGGCAGTCCGAAGCGGAGGAGCTGTGCGGTCAGTAAGGATTTCGGCGCCCCGTCCGCCGCGGTCCGTTTCTCAACAGTTTATCCACAGATTGTCCCTTCGCATCACCGAAGAAACCAGAGACTGATCCCGTCCTTGATTCGTTGCCAGAGCCCCGCTTCGGCCACATCGGTCAGCGCCACCAGCGGCAGCTCGGCCAGGTCTTCGCCGTTCATCGAAATCGTGACCGATCCCAGCAGCGTGCCCGCTTCGATGGGTGCGGTCAGGTCTTCTTCCACCGTCGTATCCGACACGAGGGAGTCGTAGCGTCCCTTGGGAATCGTCAGGTAGTGGTCCTCCGTAACGCCCAGCGACACCGACTCGGTTTCCCCCTTCCACACCCGCGCCGTGGTGACCTCGTCACCCTCGGAGAACAACCTGTAGGTCTCGAAGAACCGGAAACCGTAGTTCAGCAGTGCCTGGCTGTCGTTGGCCCTCGCCTCGGCGCTGTGGGAACCCATGACTACGGACACCAGCCGCATGCCGGAGCGTTCCGCTGACGTCACCAGGCAGTAGCCGGCCGCCTCGGTGTAACCCGTTTTCAGGCCATCCACGGACTCATCGCGCCACAGCAGCGAGTTGCGGTTGAACTGTTCGATTTCGTTGTAGGTGAATTCCCGCTGGGAATACCAGGCGTAGTACTCGGGAAATTCGGCGATGATCGCCCGCGCAATCGTGGCGGCATCCCGGGCAGTCATGTAGTGCTCCGCATCCGGCAGACCGGTGCTGTTGCGGAACGAACTGTTTTCCATGCCCAGTTGTTCCGCATAGAAGTTCATCAGATCGGCGAACACCTCCTCCGTTCCCGCGACGTGCTCCGCCAGGGCCACGCTCGCATCGTTGCCCGACTGAACGATCATTCCCTGCAGGAGATCCTCAACGGAAACGGTTGTGCCTGCCTGGATGAACGTTCTCGATCCCTCCGTGCCCCAGGCCCTTTCGCTGACCCGGACCTCGTCGTCCAGGCCGATCAACTCATCCCCGAGCGCCTTGAAGACCGTATACGCGGTCATCAGCTTGGTCAGGCTGGCCGGATCCAGAATTTCGTCCGGATTGCTCTCGACGACAACGTCGCCGGTGGCGTGATCGATGAGAATGTAGCTCTTCGCGCCCAGTTGCGGCGCTGCGGGAATGGGGACTTCCTGGGCCTGGAGCGCCGGAGAGAACGCGAGGGTGAAGGCGGTCAGCATCCAGGTTCGGAGCATCGGATTCCTCCTGACAGGCGGCTGGATTGGAATTGTAGCGGGATTCGCGGGCAATTGAACAGCGCGGACTGCCGGTCGGCTGCGCCCACGGGTCGGGCCGCCCTGTCCCTGATGGTGTAGATTTCCGGGGTCAGGCGGGTGGGCAGGGAGTCAAAGGATGAAACGCGCAATCTGGATCCAGCAGGGGCTGTACGCTGCGTACGGTCTGGCGGCCGGCTTTCTGCTGGCATACATCGCGCGCAACGCCTGGCTGTACGGGCTCGACTTGTGGATGGATGGCGCGGCCGCCGCCGCCGTGGTGGCGATGCTCGCGCATCGGCCGGTGCAGCAATGGGCCTGGGCGGCGATGAAGCGGCGCATTGTACGCCGGGTGTTCGGCCGGTCCCCGCCCACGCCGTTGCCGGTCTGGGACCGTAACACCGATTACCCGCCGGACTACGTGCTGGCGTGTTGCGGGCTGCTGTTCCAGTCGGCTGCGCCGACCGGGCCGAGCCACGGCAACGTGACCTCTCCGATGGAGGAAGGGCAGCGGGTCTGGACGCCCGTGTAGGCGAAGGCGGCGGTCCCGGCGATGGACCCGGCCGCTGAGCGCTGCGGCGCCGCCATCGGCCCGGCCCGTTGCCCGCCGCAGCGTCGCCATCGACCCGGCCCGTTGCCCGCCGCGGCGCCGCCATCGGCCCGGCCGCGGTCGCTCAGTGGACGGATGGCGGGGAAGACAGGACCCTGGCATTCAATTCGCTTGTATCGAGCAAGTCCAGCAGGGCCCAGAGCGGTGTCACGGTGTCCTCGAACGTCCTGAACTCCTTGTACGGCATGGCGTCGGAGTCGTCGAATATCGCGTTTTGCGGATCGCGATGTTCGTTGTTGACGCGGTACTCGTAGTGCAGATGCGGCCCGGTGGCGAGTCCGGTCATGCCCACGTAACCGATGGTTTCGCCCTGCATCACGCGATCTCCGACCATGATGTCGGCAAATCGCGACAAGTGCGCGTAAAGCGTCGTGACATCGCGCCCGTGCTCGAGGATGACCGTACTGCCGTAGCCGTTCATGCCGCCCGCGAACAGGACGGTTCCGTCGCCCGCCGCCCGTACCGGCGTACCCACGGGGGCCGCGTAGTCCACCCCCCGGTGGGCGCGAATCGTGTTGAGCACGGGATGGCGCCGGTTCGAGCCGTAAACGGAGCTGACCCGCGTGAACTTCACCGGTGCACGAAGAAAGGCCTTCTGAACGCTGCGGCCCTCCGGGGTGAAGTAGTCGGGCGCATCACCGCCGTGGGCATAGCGGGCGACACGGTAGCTTCGGCCGCGATTGACGAATTCGGCGGCCAGTATCGCGCCGTCGCCGATTCTCTCGTCCGCGTTCCACAGTTGCTGATACACCACGCTGAACTCATCGCCCAGGCGCACGTCATTCACGAAATCGATGTCCCACCGGAATATCTCCGCCATCTGCAGGGTCACCGCATCGGCGAGTCCGGCGGCCTGCGCGGCGCCGAACAGCGAGTCGCGAATCACGCCCCTGGCGACCGCCGTGCGCCGCTGCAGTTTTCGATCCACGACGTTGACGTCAAAACCGCTATCGTTGCGCTCGATGCGCAACATCCTGGATTGGTCGATCGTGCGCTCGAGCGAGCGTAAATGGCCCGCATCGTGGGTCACTACAACGAGGTCTCCGGGGTTCAACAGGCGCAGGTGCGGGGCGGCTTCCTCCAGCCGGGACAACGAACCGAGATCGCCTATGCTCAAGCCGTGCTGCCGGAACATGCGTTCGAGCGTGTCGCCCCGGGCTACGGTCATCTCCTCCCGGCCAGAGGGCGCCGGGCTGGTCTCCGGAGCCGGGAGCGGTGCGGCCGCCGTGTTCTGCGGCATGAAATGGATGTCTTCAACCCCTGCGGGCGATGCGGCAACGTGAACGGGCTCTTCCTGAGAGATAAGCAGGGGGACCGCTACGCCGAGCAACGGAATCAAGGTGCCGCCGGCTATCCACGGGGCGTAACGCCCCGGTTTGCAGCGGCCCTCGGCGCGACCGTCGCGATCGCCGCGAAACTGAATCTCCAACTGCTCCAATGGCGGTTCCCCCGATGCCGCAATGGCGTATCTCGACCCGTGAAGGTCCCGGACGCAGACCAAACGGATAGGCCCTGATAAAAACACCCTGTATTATAATGGGTTATAGCATATTTATCAAAAAAATGTTAGGATTCGGTCCGAAGTCGCACACGCAATGGAGAATCGATCATGCGCCATCTCGCCCGCACATTCGATCAGTTCCTGCAGGCTGGCAGACCGGGTGTTACGGCCCTGCTGGACGCGCTTCCTGCCGTTACCCGCTCCGCCGATTCGACGAACCGGCCGGCAACTTCGATCAACGGGGCCGCTTTCGGAAACAGGGAGGAGAACATTCTGCGCGTGCAGGGCAATGTAGAGCAGGACATCAAGATGGACACTTGTGTCCTGTATATCGAGGAATCCGGGCAGGTCAAAGGCAATATTATTGTCAAGCGGGCGACGATATGCGGCGCCGTATCGGGTGATATCGAAGCCAGGGAACGGGTTACCGTAAAGTCGACCGGTCACGTTCGGGGTTCGATCACCGCTCCGCGAATCGCATTGGAAGAAAAGGGAACAATCAACGGCGCGCTGAGCGTCGAATAGCTGAAGAGCGCCTGGCCTGAGTACAGTCCGGCGCGGCCGACTCCGCGAACGCCGGACAGGGGACGTGCGGCTGCATCTCCGCCTGCCTCCGGCGGCTTCATGGCAGGGTACAATCGGCCGCGAAGTGCGTCTTGCGCGTGCGTGACTCCTATTGACGATGAAGACGGCATTTACGACCCTGGCGGCGGTGCTCGCGCTCTCTCTTCCCTTCGGGGCCGGCGCCCAGGACATCAACCAGGGAATCGCGAAGTTTCAGGGCGGCGACTACGCCGGTGCGCTGGCGGATCTGATGCCGTTCGCCGAACAGGGCAGCGCGACGGCGCAATTCCTGGTCGGCGCGATCTACGCCAACGGCGACGGCGTAGTGCGCGACAACCTGGCTGCGGCGGGCTGGATCAGGCGCGCCGCGGAGCAGGAACACGCCTCCGCCCAGTTCAGTCTCGGGAGGATGTACGAGCAGGGCCGGGGTGTCGACGCGAACGCAGCCGAAGCCGCCAGATGGTACCGGAGGGCTTCGAACCTGGGACATGCGGAGGCGCAGTTCAGGCTCGGAAGCATGTACGAGATCGGGCTCGGTGTGGCCGTGGATGTCGGCGAAGCGGCGCGACTTTACCGGAGTGCCGCCGAGCAGGACAACGCCGCCGCCCAGGCAAGCCTCGGGGTTCTGTACACCACCGGCCAGGGCGTCGCACAGCATTTCGGCGATGCGGCAATCTGGTTCCGGCGGGCTGCGGAGCAGGGGCTCGCCCGGGCGCAGTACAACCTCGGCGTGCTCCTCGCAGACGGAAGGGGCGTGGAACAGGATCTCGATGCCGCTGCAACCTGGTACCGCCGGGCGGCCGTGCAGGGATTCGCCTCCGCGCAATACGGTCTCGGGGTGATGTACTACAACGGGCAGGGAGTGCCGCAGGATCCGGTGCTGGCCCATGTCTGGGTCAACATGGCGGCATTCAGCGGCCATGAGACCGCCCCCGGGGTTCGCTACAACATTTCCGAACAGCTCTCCGAGCCGGACCTGGCCCTGGCCGAAGAGATCGCGTCCCGCTGCCGGCAGCAGGGTTACGAGTATTGCGCAAGATAGTCCACGCAGTCCGGCGTTTGCCGCACGCCGGAGAATCGGGAATTTTCTTCGCGCGGACGATAAATCGGGCGTTGTCCATAGTACACTTACGGCCAGGCTCCATCCTGTCCCGGCGGCCCGCAATCAATCGGTACCAGCATGACGATCGCACCCATTTCATCGCGTAACTCCGTTCGCCTTCTCGTCGCGCTCGGCGGCCTCCTGCTCTGGAGCGGCGCGGTCTTCGGTGAGCGCTACACGGTGCCGCTGCTGGTTGCGGCGGGCACGTCGGGCGGGCCCGAGGGAATGCTGCGGATCATCAACGGCGCCGCCGAGCCGGGGATGGTGACGATATACGCCATCGACGATGCCGGCATGCGTTCGGGCCCGGCCACATTCACGCTGAACGCCTCGGCGGCGGCGGAGTTCACCGCTGCGGAGCTTAAGTCCGGCAACGCGGCCAGGGGTCTGGACGGCGGCATCGGCGCGGCCGCGGGCGATGTGCGCCTGGTAATCGAGACGGACCTGGACATTGTGCCGCTGCCCTTCGTGCGCGCCGCCGATGGCACGCTGAGCGCGATGAACGAGACGGTGCGCGCGACGGCGGCGCAGGCGGGCCGGTACCGTTATGACGTGCCGGTGTTCAACCCCGCCGCCGATGCCATGCAGGCGAGCAGGCTGCGCCTGATCAACCCGGGCAATGCGGCGGCGGCGGTGACGATCGCCGGACTGGACGACGGCGGCGCGGCGGCCTCGGGGGGCGCCGTGACGCTGACGTTGCCGGCCGGAGGCGCACGGACGCTGACGGCGTGGCAGATGGAGGCAGGCGACGCGGCGCAGGCGGGCCGGCTTGGCGCGCCGGGCCTGGGCAGGTGGCGTCTGACGGTGACGGCAGACCGCCCGTTGCAGGTGATGAACATCGTGGTGGCCCCGGCGGGGTACTGGAGCAACCTTTCTGCGTCCGCGACCGCGATCACGATCGGGACCGAGACCGGAACCGCAATCGAGACCGCGATCACGACCGAGACCGCGACCGGTAGCGGTACCGGGACCGCGACCTGGACCGCAACCGGAACCGCAACCGGAACCGCAACCGGGACCACAACCGGAACCGCGATCACGACCGGCACCGCAACCGGCGCGCGGACCCTCCCAACACGGCCCGGCGGAAACGGCGCGCGGACCCAAAACCAGTCTCCGACGGCGCCGGGTTCGGGCTTCGACGCCACAACCGGGCAACCCGGCGCAGGCGGCACGGCCACTGCGGCAAGCGCAGACGGCACAGCCACTGCGGCAGGGGCCTTCGGCACGATCACGTCGGCAATCGTCTACGGCATGACCACTGCGGCAGGCGCAGGCGGCACGGTCGCTGCGTCAAACGGCGATGGGTCGACCGACGTGGCGCCGAGCTTCGACCTGGACGAGGACAACGGCAGCCCGGAGGGCATCGCGTGGTCCGACGGGCGTTTGCACGTGGTGGACCGCAGCGCCGACAAGGTGTTTGCCTACGGTGTCGAAGGGTATGCGTACGTGCCCCCGGAGTGGCGCCGCCAGCCCTCGCAGGATTTCGACCTGGACGGGGAAAACGCCAATCCCGCGGGCATCGCCTGGTCCGGGGACGCGTTCCACGTGGTGGATTCATCCGACGACAAGGTGTACGTGTACGCATACGGCGGGCAGCGCCGGCCGGAGGCGGACTTCGAGCTGGACGCCGACAACAGCCGGCCCGGGGGCATCGTCTTGGCAGAGCGGCGGTTCTACGTGGTGGACCGCGGCGAGGACAAGGCGTTCGCGTACGGGACCGACGGGCAGCGCGACGCGGAGGCGGATTTCGATCTCCGCGACGGCAACGGCAGTCCTTCCGGCGTTACATGGTCCGGTGGCCGGTTCTACGTGGCCGACGATACCGACGACAAGGTGTACGCTTACGGCGCCGGCGGGGTCCGGGAGGCGGAGTACGATTTCGACCTGCGCGCCGACAACGGCCGGCCCCTGGGCATCGTCTGGGCGGACGGCCGGTTCCGCGCGCTGGACGCGGTCGAGGACAAGGTCTATGTGTACGCCGCCTCCCCGGTTCCGGGCGGCGGCGAGCAGATCGTCTACGCGGCCGGCGACACGATCCTCAGCCTTTCTCCCGCCGCGGGCTTCACACTGGACGACGGCGGCTTCGTCGAGAGGCGCGGCTACCGCTACACATGCCGGAGCCCGGCAGGTTGCGAGGTCGGCGGCGGGGCCGTGGCGTCGGGCTCGGTCGCGCGAACGCAGGGCGGGGTCGAGGCCACGGACGCCGTGCCGGAGTTCGCGGCCGGAAGCGGCCTGGACGACCTCACCGTCCCCGCCGGCGAGCCCATCGACGCGGTGACGCTGCCGGAGGCGAGCGGCGGCGACGGCGCGCTGACGTACAGACTGTCTCCGCCGGTGCCGGGACTGAGCTTCGACGCCGCGGAGCGCCGGCTCACCGGCACGCCCACCGTGATCGGAATCTACGCCATGACGTACACGGCCGCCGACGAAGACGGCGACCCCGCCACGCTCGACTTCGCCATCACCGTGAAGGAGCCGACGAGCTTCCGCCTGGACGAGGAGAACGGATGGGGCTGGGGCGTCGTCCGGGCCGGCAGCCTGTTCTACATCGTCGACGATTTCCGCAACAGGGTGTATGCGTACGACGCCGACTGGCAGCGGGATTCGTCGGGGGACTTCGCCCTGGACGCCGACAACGGCTGGCCCAGGGGGATCGCCTGGGACGGCACCCGGTTCTATGTCGTCGACCAGATCGATGGCAAGGTGTACGCGTACGGGGCCGGCGGGCAGCGGGAAGCATCGGCGGACTTCGCCCTGGACGCCGGCAACTCCACGGCCAGGGGCATCGTCTGGGCCGACGGCCGTTTCCATGTCGTCGACCTCGGCAAGGTGTACGCGTACGGGGCCGGCGGGCAGCGGGAAGCATCGGCGGACTTCGATCTGGACGCCGCCAATCGGGGCCCGCACGGCATCGCCTGGGACGGCGCCCGGTTCCTGGTCACCGACTACATCGCCGACAAGGTGTTTGCGTACGGGCCCGGCGGGCAGCGGGAAGCGTCGGCGGACTTCGTCCTGGAAAGCAAGAACACCTTCAGCGTCGGCATCACCTGGGCGGACGACCGTTTCCATGTCGTGGACCTGATCCGCGACCGGGCGTTCGTGTACGAGGCCCCCTGAGCAAACCCGCCCCTCACTCCAGAGGATATTCGTCCACGTAGAGTATCAGGCCGTCGACGCTTTCGAGCACGGTTGCGAGGCGTTGCGGGTCCGGGGCGCTTTCGATGCCGCCGAGGTTGTCTGAGATCGCCTCCAGGTTGCCGCGGAACTGCGCCAGTTGTTCCGGCGAGAGCCTGGTATCCTGCTCGGCCAATGCCGTGAGGTAGCCGTTGGTGGCGCTGGCCAGGAAGGCGGAGGACTCCACCAGCCGGCCGGCGTCGCCGAGAATGCGGGCGCTCATGGCGCGCAGGTTGTGGACGTTCTCGTCGGCCGCGAGGATCAGCACCTGCTCGATGAGCGCCATCGCCTCCGCCGCCAGGCGCCGCGCGTCATCGGCCTGCGCCTCATCGGCCTCAAACGCCTCCGCCATGTTGACCCGCCACCCCGCACGCAATCTCACCACCTCCCGGAACCACACATCGGTCGGGATGCTTCCCGCCAGTTCCCCGTCCAGCGCCGCCAGTGCCGCCCAGTCTTCGGCGGCTTCATGCGCAAGCCCCTCGACCACCGCCGCCGGGGCGCCCTCAAGCGCCGCGGCGATCTCCGCGATGTCCTCCGGCGCCTCGCCCCGGCTCAGCGCGACGATCCAGTCGCGGACCGCCGCGTAGCGCGCCTGCATGTTCAGCGGGTCGGCCCTGATCGCGTTGAGGAACGATTCCGGGGCCCGCTCCGCCTGTCCGGTGGCCTGGAACAGCAGCGCGTAGACCTCGAACTGCCTGGAGAAATCGGGAATCGCCGGCGCCATCGCCGTGCCCCGCGACGTCTGCCCCATGAGTATCAGCCGCCGCGCCAGGTAGCCGTAGTCGATGCCGCCCAACTCGGTGTGGACCCAGCTTCCCGCGGTCAGCAGCGGATCGTACGGCTCGAACAGCTCCAGCAGCTCTTCGAGATTCAGTCCGTCCCCCCGGGCGTGGCTGCGGGTCGCCATGAGGTTGTTGTCGTCGGTGCTGATCTCGGCGCGACGGGCGAACGACAGCATGCCCTGCTCGTCGATGGCCAGCGCCGCCACCAGGTCCTCCACGCCGTAGAGGCCGAAGCGGTTGAAGTGCAGCACGTCGTCGACGAGCGGCCGGCCGGTGCGCGCCAGCCCGAGTTCGACATCCAGCGGCGCGTCGGAGGCCAGGAACATCAGCACCTGCCTCCAGGGATGGTAGAGCCTGACGTACTCGAACTCCGCCATCAGCGTCGCGGCCAGGGTCCGCAACAGCGCCTCGTCCACGAATTCGGAGTTCATCCACTGCAGGAACACGCCGCCGTCGTTGAGGTGGCCCTTGATGTCGGCCGCGAACTCGCGCGTGAACAGGTGCGAGGCGCCGGCGGTCCACGGGTGGGAGGGTTGCGAGACGATCGCGTCGTACGACTTGCGGGTCAGCTTCAAAGCATTGCGGGCGTCGTTGATCGCGATACGGAACCGCGGGTCCGCCAGCGGATCGACGGCGCGCATGCCGGAGAGCCGCCGGTTCGCCTCGATCACTTCCGGTTCCAGCTCGACCACGTCGACGCTTGCCACCGAGGCCGGCACCCCTTCCAACGCCACGCCGCCGCCGAAGCCCACCACCAGCATGTCGCGGGTGTCGGGGCGCGCGGCCACGGGCAGCGCCGTCAGCCATTTCTGCGTGTCGAGGGTGGGCGGCATTCCCCTGACCGCGACGGAGGCTTCGGGAAGGCCGTTGGTGCGCAAGTAATAATATGTACCGGAGGCAAGCTGCATCACGGTGGAGGAGCGCCCGACGGCGTAATAGAGTTCCCGCGGAGGGGCCGGATAGCTGATGTCGAATCCGGAACTGAATACCAACGCCTGGGGCCGGGCCGGGCTGTAGATCGCCAGCACCGCCGCCAGGCCGGCGCACGCGACCCCCACGGGGACCGGTCTCGGCCTCGCCACGCACGCCGCCGCCCACAGCGCCAGGAAGAAATTGACGGCCACCGCGAACCGGATCGAGCCCTCGAACCCCAGGCCCGGCACGAGCACGAATCCCGCCAGCACCGCGCCGGCGATGGCGCCCACCGTATTCCAGGCGTAGATGCGCGCCGTGCCGGCCGTGGCCTCGCTCTCGTCGCGCGCCAGCACGCGCACCGACAATGGCAGCGTGGCGCCGATGAAGATGGTCGCCGGCAGCATCACCGCCACGGCGAACAGCGCCAGCGTCCAGGTGGTTCTGACGTCGGGAATCAGCAGCCCCATCCAGGCGTAGACCCCGATGGAGAGCACGCCAATGGCCGCCTGCGTGAACGCGAACGCCACCGCGGCCCGCTCGCGCCGCTCCGCCACCTTGCCCGCCAGGCCGCCGCCCAGCGCGATGCCGGTGAGGAACGCCGCCAGCATCGTGGCGAACGCGTAGATGCTGCCGCCGATCACATGCGCCAGCATCCGGGTCCAGAGCACCTCGTAGAGAAACGCGTTGGCGCCGGAGACCAGCATGAGCGGCAGCATCCACCCGGGCTGGGCGCGGAACACGGCCGCGAGCCTTTCCCGGACCGGCTCGGCCCGCCGGAACAGCGGCCGGATGCAGGCATCGGCGAACCCCGGCGGCCCGGCCGCGGCGCGCGCCCGCCCGGCGCCGTCCGCCTCGCCGGCAACGCTGTCGCGCTGACCCCGCGCCAGCGCCGCCGCGATGACGAACACCAGCGCGTTGACGGCCACGCCCACCCAGACGGTGCGGTTGAGTCCCAGCGCCGGCAGCAGCACGAAGGCCGCGGCCACCGTGCCGAACACTGCGCCGGCGGTGTTGATGGCATAGAGCAGGGCCACCCTCGGCCCCACTTCCCGGTCGCTCCGCACGGCATAGCGGATCAGCAACGGCAGCGTGGCGCCCATGAAGCCCGTGGGCACGGCCAGCACCACGAACGCCACCAGCAGGTAGAAGATCGGCTGGCCGATGGCCGCCGCGTCCGGCGGCGCGGGTTGCCCGCCAAGCATCGCCGCGTAGAGCGCCCGGGCCGCAAGCAGCAACAGCGGCACCGCCAGCGCCGACAGGGCGATCCCGGCCTCGAGAAGGCCGTACACCAGCACCGGGCGGGTGACGCGCCCGGCGTAGCGCCCGGCAACCGCCGAGCCCAGCGCCAGCCCGCCCATGTAGGCGGCCAGCACCGTGGCGACGGCGAGCTCGCTGGTGCCGAACACCAGCGAGAACTGCCGCAGCCACGCGGTCTGGTACAACAGCGCCGCGAGGCCCGAAAGGAAGAAGCAGGCAATGACGCCGAAGTACACGAGCCACGGCGGCTGCTCCGGCGGTCCCGCGGGGGACGGCGGCGCGGGGGGCGATGGCGCCCCGGACCGGGAAACGCCGCGGCGTTGCCCGCTTGCGCGCGCCGCGCCGCGGCGTTTCCGGGACTTGTGCCGTTTTCGGGAGTTACGCGACCCCACAATCATGGGTCCTGAAGGATGCCGGGCCGGGATCATAGCATCGCGCCGGCCTGTTTATGGCCGACACATATATAAAGAGAGGCTCATCCACGCGCAGGTCCCGATGCAAGGCACGCCGACCGCGGCCCCGCTCCCGCCGCGCTCGTGTAGCGCCGGACATCGAGATTTGTTGCGACGAACGGGCGAGAATATGGTATGGTCGGCTTAAATCTGTTTCGCCCCGCCGCGAACTTTTATTGTATGCTTGCTTCAATACAAGGAAAAACGGGTCCAAAGCCGCCTTGCTATTGGGCTGAACCGCCGGGGTCCCCGGACAATTTGCTAGAGGATTCATAGCATTATTGTGGTTGACGGGTGCGAATAAGATTTTTGGAAAATCCTTGTACTAGGGGTTTATACTGGCTAGAATCCCGCCGTAATCGACGGTTTGCGTCGGTGGGAACAATCTGAGGTTGTAAGACGCAGCCAAATCGAGGAAATTCGTGATGATTAATGACGCTTTAAAGGGGCATCTGATGAATAGGGGAACGCTCATGATTCTGAAACGTTTGCTGGCGGTAGCCTTGGGCTCGCTGGGGTTGGGTGCCTTGGCCTCCGGGCCCGCGTTCGGCCAGGCGCCCGGATCGAGCAACATTCCGGCGCCCGACATCTTTGACGACCAGATCACGTGCACGCAGCTCCTGCCGACCGTGGAAGGGTTCAATTTGCCCAGCACGGTGCCGATGGGCGGCATGACGAGCCCTCTGGACGACCTCATCGGCATGGGCATCAACCAGCTTGTCGCCGGTGACACGATATTCGACGCTCTCACCGATGGCGCTGCGAAACTCGCGGGCCTCGGCTACGTGATTCCGCCCATGGGCATGAACTGCGGCGCCGGCGTGGGGATGGGGCCGACGCTCGGTACCATGAACATCGACGGCAACACCGACGGCGACTTTCTGGATGTCGGCGACACGCTCGCCTGGGGCAGCATCCCGAGGGACGTGGCCAACGGTTATTCGGACTTGCTCGACAAGTACGTGGCCGTCTACGGCGACCCCGGCGGCACGACCGGCGGCACGCTGAGAGCGCTGGAGGCCGCGCAGAAACTGCTGGACGAGACCGACGCCAGCCTGGAGGCGCTGGTCGATGCGAGGGCGAGGGCGCGCGACGACGCCCAGACGGCGCACAACAAGGCCCTGGCCGCGTTCAACTCCGCCAACACGGGCCCGATCTACGAGGCCGGCGTGGCGGAGTGGAGGGCGAAGGCCGCGGTATCGCAGTCCATCGCGGACTACAACGAGCAGGTCGACAAGACCAACACCGCGCTGACGGCCCTGAACAACCTGCAGTATTCGGAATGGAACGTCGGCGACGAGGCCGCCAATTTCGCGGTGACGCAGGGGAATTCCAAGTACGTGCCGCTCGCGAACACCTCGCTCGTCGGCACGGTGGTCACGATCGCCAACGGCATGGGGACCCTTGGTGCTCTCACCGCACTTGAAACTTACGCCGGCGGGACCACGGCCGCCCCCGTGGCCGGGACGCCGGCGATGGCCGCGACGGGGGTCGGGACCCCGACCGCGATGGCAGCGACGGACTCCAGCAGCGCCAACAGCAACTTCACCACGCTGGGCGCACTGATCGTGCCGATGACTGCGACGGATCTCGACAACGATGGCGCGAGCTTCCTGGAAGCACTGGTACCCACAGCCAGCGCCAACGGTGCCGGCACCAACGACGTCACCACCATCCGAGATAGGGTCATGAACACCAGAATTGCCGCGGCGGCGCTGAAGAAGGCCGCGGACGAGAACACGAACCCGCGGTTCCAGGACCTCTACGACGAAGCCGCTCGGCGGGCCGCGCTGGAGCAGGAATACTACGACGCCGTGTGGGCCCGGGTGCTGGCCGACAACACGGATAGCCGCACCGCCCAGCAGAGGCTCCAGTACCTCGACACCAACTCCAATGGCATTAACGAAGCCACCGAGCAGACGACAGCCAATATCAACAGCGCCTATGAAGCGAACCCGATCACGATCGCGGCGCGCAACGCCGCCTACAGCACGGAGTCGGGCAAGCGGATGGCTGAAGAGACATCCCTGAGAGGGCTGGTCGCGCAACGGGAGGCGGCGACCTCGGACGTTGTGGGGCATTTCACCAACGCGCAGTCGTTCTACCAGCAGTTGGTCGACCGGCGCCAGGCGCTGAAGAATGCCGCCGACAAGGTGGTGATGGACGCCACGAACCCGTCCGCCGCGCAGACGAAGGCGGCGGCCGATGCAGGGAAGGCGTTGATGATGGCGCAAGACGAAAAGACCAAGATCGACGCCCTGTTCCCCGCGGAAGCGGACAATCCGGTCGTGGGTCTGGTCTCCGAGCTGCTGAAGACCGGCGGCGACGATGGCCAGGCGCTGGTGGACGCGATCTCCAGCACCTACGGCGATACGCAGGCCAACAAGGGCGAAATCGATACGCTCAAGAGTCAGCTCACCGACGCGGACGGCAACCCGATCGACCTTACGAATCTTGGCGATACCGAAGCGGTCATGCAGAACACCAGCGACATTGAGACGCTGGACGGCCGGGTCACGGCGAACGAGGACGACATCGGGCAGATCCAGACCGATCTGTACGGGACGACTTCGTCGCAGCATGCCGATGCGTCGGCCTGCGCGGACGGCGCCGGCGGCCTGGTGAACATCGCCAACTGCGCCGACGCGCGCAGCCGACACAACGAGGAAGACATCGCCGACCTGGGTGGCGATATCGAGGCTCTCGACGGTCGGGTGGGCGACAACGAGGATGACATCGCGGCCAACACCAAGGCAATCGAGTCCAACGACATGGACATCGCGGCCAACACCGCGGCGATCGAGTCCAATGACATGGACATCGCGGCCAACACCATGGCGATCGAGTCCAACGACATGGACATCGCGGCCAACACCATGGCGATCGAGTCCAACGACATGGACATCGCGGCCAACACCATGGCGATCGAGTCCAATGACATGGACATCGCGATGAACGCCGAAGGCATCATGACCAATGCAGGTAACATCATGGCCAATGCCGAAGCCATCGTGGCGGAAGCGTCGGAGAGAATGGGTGCCGACATGATGCTGGCCGGTGCGATCGAGGAGGCGGTGGCGGCCGGAGCCGCAGCCGACATGGCGCTGAGCGGACGGATCGGTTCGAATGCCGATGCCATTGCGGCGAACATGAACTCCATCGGTCAGAACGCGAGCGCGATCAGCGACAACCGCAACATGATCGGCGAGCTGAGCGACGACCTGGACGTGGTCCGGGCCGGTGTGGCGGCGTCCATGGCGCTGGCGGGCATGCCGGCGGTCAACGGCCGCGGCATTGCCATCGGCGTTGGGTCGTTCGACGGTGAGTCTGCCTTTGCGGTGGGCTTCCAGATCCAGGGCGAGCAGGCCTCGTTCAAGGTTGGCGTGACGAGCAGCGGTGGGGCGACGGGCGCCTCCGCAGGCGTGGGCTTCAACTTCTAGCCCGACACTCGCAAGTCCCAAAACAAGCCGGCGGTCCGAGCAATCGGGCCGCCGGTATTCATATATCAGCCGGCAGTGACGGCCTCGCTGCCCACCAGTTCCCAGCCGTGGAACACCAGCGCAAGTCCAATGAAGGCCACGCCCGGAAACTGCCGCCCGAGGCGCTCTTCGGTGAGGTAGCGCCGCAACTGCCCGGCGGCCTCGCCCCTCAGCGCCTCCAGCCGCGCCCCGTTCGCCGGCTCGCGCCGCTTCAGGTACTTGAGCTCGATCAGGTATCCGTGGCGCGTGTCCGGGTACCGCGCCAGGTCCGGCTCCAGGGACAGGTCCGCGTAGCCCTTGCCGTATTCGGCCTCGGAACGGAACACGAACCGCTCGCCCAGGCTCAGGTACGCCGCCAGGAACCCCTGCAACACCTTCTCCCCCGCGATGTAGTCCCGGATGCCGGTGAAACGCTCGATGCGCCCGGCGATCGTCTCGAACACCGGCGCCCACTCCCCGCGCAGGGCCATCGCCTTCAACAGCGGCCCCAACTCGAATGCACCCAGCGAAAACAGATCCATATCCTCATACGCGTCGCGCAGGAAACCGTACAGCAGGTGTCGTACCGTCCGATTCGGGATGCCCAGCGCGGTTTCCTCGCCCACTGCCCCGCGGATGCTCAACAGCCCGAAGAAGTGCAGCAGCGTGAGGAAGTTGTCGCGCTTGGCCAGGCGCTCCAGCGGGAAGCTGGGCTGCAGCCGGATCTCGGCCCGCTCCTCCCCGGCCAGGTGCCTCAACAGGTCGAAGTTGCCGTTCAACCGTTTGCCCACCACCAGCAGGTGGCGCAGTTTGGTGTAGTCGATGCGCACATTGACGTCGATCAGGTCGTCCGGCATCGTTCCCTGCCGGACGGATTGGTTCAGGTAATAGAGCACCATGTCGGTGTTGTACAGGGTAGTTTGCGAGGCCCGCGCGAACCGGTAGCCGTCGTACCACTCCCGCATAATGTCCAGCGCCTCGTCCACGTCCTGGGCGAACGCGCCCACGTCGCGGTAGCGCTCCAGCACGCCGCGCACCTCGGCCTCGGTGAAGCCCGCCATCTCGTTGAAGTGGGGATCGAGGCTGATGTTGTCGCCGATGTTGAAGCCGCTGGTGACGTCGTCCAGCGTGATCGGCGAGACTCCGGTGACGAACAGCCGCCGCAGCGCGCCCTGCTCGGTCCCCGCCTTCAGCGTGGCGAAGAAGTCGCGGAAAAAACCCGTGCCGTGCGTGAACGACCGGTACGCCTCTTCGCCCTGTTCGGCCAGGATGGTGTTGGCGAAGTTGTCGTACTCGTCGATCAGCCCGTAAAGCGGGATGCCCTCGTCGACCGCGTGTTCGAACAGGCGCTCAAGCCTCGCCTCGGCGGATTCGGGCGCGAGGATATGTTCCCGCGCGTTCTCGGGAAACAAGTCCGGATGGCGCCTGACCGAGGCGGCCACCTTGTCGCCGACATGCAGGTTGAAGTTCTCCTCCAGCCCGTCGAGCGACCGCCTGAACGCCGAGAAATTGAACCGCAGGGTTACGTGGCTGTTGCGTTCCGGCGTAGGGTTCTCGCCGATGTGCAGACCGCCGAACAAGGCGTCGAATTCCCCGGCGAAGCGCCGGTCGTAGTAGTGCTCCAGCACCGAGATCCAGCACGACTTGCCGAACCGGCGCGGGCGGATGAACACGGTAAAGCGGGTCCGCTCCAGTTCCCGAAGGAACCGGGTCTTGTCCACGTACAGATAGCCCTCCCGGCGGATGCTCCGGAAGTCGGCCAGACCGTAAGGAATGGGAGGGTAATCCACCATGCCGGCAAGCATAGCAAAGCGACCGTTGCGGCGGTTACCTGATGACGTTACCGGGACATTAGTCGGGCCGAGGCGAATCTCTATCCCGGCAAGCAGGAGCTGAAAACTCGTTCGAAAGCGTCACGGCCCCAGTGCCGCGATGGGGATGACGGCCACGCCGTCCTCCCGCAGGTACCCGTAGCCGGCGCTTACGATGACCCCGAGCATCGCCGGCGGTCTCGTATTCTCCGTGTCCAGCCGGTCGCGGAACTTCAATAGCGTTCGTGCGGCGGCGTCGGTCTGGCCGGCCCCCAGTTTCACCTCGAAGGCGCACCATGCACCATGGCGGTCCTCCACCACCATGTCCACTTCGAGATCGGTGTTGTCCCGGTAGTGGCAGACGGAGGCATCGCAGGCTCGGGCATACACGCGGAGATCGCGATGAACCAGCGACTCGAACAGGACGCCGAGCAACTTCATGTCGGCCAACAGCCGCTCGGGCGTGGCCCCCAGGGCCGCCGCCGCCAGCGATGGATCGGCAAAGTGGCGCTTCGGCGCCAGGCGCAGCCGTGACCTGGAGCGCAGGTGGGGCGCCCAGGCCGGCTGTTCCTCGTAGACCATCAACCGGCGCAGGGCGTTGAGGTAGCCGCGCACCGTATCTCCGTGCAACGGGCCGTCGCCGCCCCCGGCATCCGCCGCGATGGCACGGGCGCTGACCGTGGTCGCCACGTTCCGCGCCAGGGAGCGCAGCACCCTGCCCACGTTCACCGGGTCGCGGCGCACGCCGTCCACGCGGGAAATGTCGACCCGGCGGATCTCCTCCAGGTAGTCCGCGCGGGCGGTCAGGCAGGCGGCGTCGGTGCGTTCCAGGTCGCCGGGCCAACCGCCCCGGCAGATTTGCACGGCGATTTCCGGCAGCTCTGTACCAGTGTCCGGGCAGCCGCCGAAGCGGCCGTGCAGCAGGCCCCGCATCGAAATTTCACCCGAGGACGCGCCGGTTTCCAGCAACGTCATCGGCCGCAGCCGGAGCCTCGATATGCGGCCCGCTCCGGTGTGGCGGGTGATGTCGTCGGCGGGTACGGCGGAGCCGGTCAGGATGAACTGCCCCTGGCTTTCGCCCCTGGCGACGTTTCGATCGACGGCTCGCCGAACGTGGTTCCAGATTGCCGGCTCGATCTGCCATTCGTCAATCAGCCGCGGGCGGTCTCCCGCCAGCACCAGCCGGGGCTCGACGGCCAGCGCCTGGCGGGCGTTGTCGTCCACATCGAGCAGCACCTCGCTGGCCGCGACCTGGAGGGCCATGGCGGTCTTGCCGCAGGCTCTGGGACCTTCGATGAGCACGGCCCCGGCAGCCTCCAGTCTGCGGACGAGTTCCGGGTCGCCGATGCGTGGGCGGTAGTCACTGCCTGACATGGCCTCGAATCCTCACTGAGCGGGTATTCGCAATGAATTTAACAGGCCATTTGCAACGAATGCAATAGGTCGTTTGCAACGAATGCAGCAGGGAATTTGCAAAAAAACGTATTGCCCGATCAGCCGCCCGGCGGGCCTGAGGAGAAGTACCAGAACAGCGTCGCGAGCAGTCCCGTCTGGGTGACCCACCCGGTCAACATCCATCTGGCCAAGCCGACCCTGGCCTTCTCGATCTTGACTTCCAGGTCGGACCTGACCTGCTCGATCTTCAATTCAAGCTCCAACTTGACTTCCCGGACATCGGACTTGACTTCCCGCAACTCGGCCTGGACCGCGCGGACATCGGCCTGGACTGTGCGAACAGCGGCCTGGACTTCGCGGACATCGGAATCGGTAGCCAGGATTTCGGACTTGACTGCCAGAACATCGTCCTTGGTGGCCAGGTTGGAGTTGAGCAGATTAACCTGCTCGTCCGCCAGGGCCTCGGCCTGCGTTTCGGTGAAGCCGCTGGCCGTGAGGTTCTTGACGAACCGGTGGGTGTCGAATGCGATTGCCTCGGACATGACGCCATCCTAACCCCGCCCCGGACCGTCCACAATGCCGCGAATCCGGGCGATTTGGCCAGAAAGTCAGCAAAAACCTTCCTGTTCCGGCATTGCGTTCCCCGAAATGAGCAGCGGTTATACTTGACCCATGGCCCGGGTACCGCATTCCCGGCGGAGCACTTGAGACGTTGTATCGGCGAGGAGCCTCAACCCGCCTTACCGCCCATGACGTAGACTTGTTTGTCACGGGTACACTCTGCCGCAAAGGCGTACATCGCCTGCAATGCCTCCCGCCGAAGCTGGGGGTAATTCTCAAGAAGCCGTTCTTCGGTCCATCCTTCCGCCAACAACCCAAGCAGCAAATCCACGGAGAGTCGCGTCCCGCGGATTACGGGCTTGCCGACCAGTACGGACGGGTCGCTACGGATGTAATCATGCCAATTCAACGGATCGCCTTCGACGCGAGAATAGCGGTGCAAGCCTATAGCTGGCCATCTCGACGGGCCGATGCGAGCTGCGAACGCTGCAAGTACTATAGTGGCAGGCAGACCCAATTGGAACGGAAAGCGCCATGACCGACCCGCTCATCGAGAGAAACCCGGAAATTCTTGGCGGCACCCCGGTGTTTGCCGGAACGCGGGTGCCTGTGCGCATTCTGATGGAGCACCTTGAAGCGGGTAACCGGCTCGACGAATTTCTCGACGACTTTCCCACCGTGACACGCGAGCAGGCTATGTCATTGCTGGAACACGCGGAGGAGGCCATCCGCGATCACGACACCGCTGTGTTCGAGCGGCAGGATGCGGAGGCCTTTCTCGACGCCATCGAGAATCCGCCCGCGCCGAACGAACGGCTGCGGGCAGCGCTGGAGGAACACACCCGGCGCGTCGATTCCGGCTAATCGAGCGGCTCAGGTCCGGTCAGCGCCATATCTCGGTGCTCAGGCCTCCCAGGGCGGGGAGACGGTCAGTGTCTTGCGCAGGTTGTCGCCGGGCTCGACCGGCGAATCGAGCATGGCCTTGAACGCATTGAATCTCGTCTCGTCCACGTTGAACAGGCGCTGATCGAGGAGCACGTACTCGGCCGCCAACGCCTCGGCCTGCGCCTCGGTGAAGCCGCTGGCCGTGAGGTTCTTGACCAACCGGTGGGTGTCGAATGTGATTGCCTCGGACATGGCGCCATCCTAACCCCGCCAGGGATAAGCCCTGGCGTAGACGACGGCCAGCTCGACCTGCGTCTCGGAGAGTCGCGGGTAAGCGTCAAGGATTGCTTCGGCGCTGTCGCCGTTGGCGAGCATGGCGGCAATGTCGTGGACCGGGATGCGGGTTCCCTTGATGCAGGGGACTCCCGATAGAACGCCCTGGTCGCACACGACCGCATCGCGCGCTCTCTCCAATTCAGAAAGTCCCTCGCTCACCTCACCCTCGATGGTCCGCAAGTCCACCGACACGTCGCCCGCGCGGGAGTGCTCGAGACGATAGCGCACGATCCGCCTGCGTTTCGGTGAAATCGCTGGCCATGAGGTTCTTGACGAACCGGTGAGTGTTGAATGCGATTGCCTCGAACATGACGCCATCCTAACCCCGCCCCGGACCGTCCACAATGCCCCGAATCCAGGCGATTTGGCCAGAAAGTCAGCAAATGCCTTCCTGTTCCGGCCTTGCGTTCCCGGAAATGAGCAGCGGTTATACTTGACCCATGAAAGCGGTCCCGAAGGTTGATCTGACTGACCCGTCCGTGGAGCCCACGGACGAGGAGCTGCACGCGCTGATGCTCGCCGTGCAGCAAAGCGTAATCGCGAGAAAGAAGGCGGCGCACGCCGCATTCCGCCGTCAGATGGACCGTGCGATTTACGGCCGCGACGGCGTCCCCCCGACCGCGTCCGACGACGTGCATGACACTGACCGCTGACGCGCAACCCGTTCTCATCGTTGTAGCCGGCCCGAACGGCGACGGTAAAACCACCCTCACACGGGAGTTCCTTAATCACGAGTGGATCGAGGGCTGCGTCTACGTCAACCCGGACGAGATCGCCGCAGCGTAGTTGAAACATTTTCTCGGCGAGCAGGAGCTGAAAACTCGTTCGCCGGATCAGCCGCCTGCCGCGCACAGTCCCGAAAACTTCGCTCGATACGATTCAACGCAAGGACTGCTGCTGTTTTTTCGACGGGTTCCGATGAGTCCGTGCGTCCTGCCCTGACACGCATTCCGGAATCAGTCGGGTCCCGGCCCGCGCAATCTTTCCGTCCGGCGCGCGCGGTACCCCGATTCCACCCGGAAACCCGATGATTGCTTGCTCCCGGCACTTCATGGCGCAGCCACGAAAGGCCTTTTTCGATAAAGATATCCGCAAGCAAAACGTAACCGGCAGTCGTCCGAAACCTTCCGATTCGAGCACCGAAACGCCGTTTGCGCCCCGGTGCCGCTCCCAACCAATGGAGTCTTTTTCTCAGTTTTAACAAACAGTTAGTGGCGCTCCTCATTCGCCTCGTTGCCATATCCATAACCGCACATCATCCGGCGGTCTCCTGATGAATAGGGGAACGCTCATGGTTCTTAAACGATTGATACTAACGGCGCTGGGTGCGCTTGGATTGGGCGCGCTGGCGTCAGGATCTGTGTTTGCCCGGGAGGGCCAGATTCCAGCGCCCAGGATGCACGCGATGAAAAGGGGAACGCTCATGGTTCTTAAACGTTTACTGGTAACGGCGCTTAGCGCGTTGGGGTTGGGTGCGCTGGCGGCAGGAACAGCCGTTGCTCAAAATACGCTCGACGACGTCGGTACTCAGATTCCGGCGCCGAGGCTGTATGGCGACATCACGTCGTGCGCTGGCGGGACACTGCCCACCCCTTCGACCGCGCGACAGGCATCTCAGCGATATAAAGCACTTCTGGACAGGGCGTTCGATTCCGACACCGGTACCGATGGCATCCAAATGGATTTCACGCAGAATGCCGCGCGGATTGGCACCAATACCGACGGCGCGCTCGCATCCGAGCGCACCGATATTTTGGCTTTGCTCGATGTCGCAGCTTGCACCGATCCGGTGGCCTCCAATGTCGCTAGAGCCGGCACCTTGTACGGCAACTACATCAGCGCCAGGAACGCGTATAACCGGTTGGAAGAGCCCGACGCGGACGATGCGGCGACACGCGATGCGGCGCGGATGAAAAAGGAAGACTTTGGCGGGGATGTCTATGACGCGGTCTACGACCAGCGGGCAAGGCTCAGTGCAGCCACCAGGGCCATCACGGACTACAACAACCTGGTTGGCGCATATGTAGCAGCCACTGAAACTGTCTCCGCAATGGGAGTGCTTGCAGGGCTGAAAGTGGGCGATGGCACAAATACGGGGTACGACGCTATCAACATCCGTGCCTCGACAACCCGCGTCACCGACTTTGATGCAAATCCCACTCCGGGCGAAGGCGAAACAGTTAACGGTCTCGTGAACGCCCAGGTGGCCCCGGTCTACGGCAGCGGCAATACAGCGGGATACCGGTCCATTGCCGGCCACGATGCAGCCGATAGCGCAACGGAAATCACCGAAACTTTGTTAAGGAACGTCGACGCTCCCGGCTCAAGGGCTGCATTCGATGCCGCTGGCACGCTGCAGCTGCATGAGAGTAATACGGGCACGAATGCGTTCACCCGATCTTCCGCGAACATTGTCACGCTCGGCAATATCGCCAACGAGTTGTCCAGGTGGCAGACGGCGGTGAACACATTCCAAACGGCATACGATGACGCAGTAGAAGCGGGGAACCTCGATACGCGCACCGTGGAAGAAAACTTGAGGAGAGCGAAGCTCGGTCGCGACCACGTCCAGAGCGAACTTGATCGCCTGACGCGAGTCGTGCGGTCGCAGAACCTACCGATTGCAGAAGGCAGTCGACTCTCAATCGGCTTCGGCGACAACGCTGTGATGTACGAAAGCGAACGCGTTCTGGTGGATGCATACTTGAGGGCCCGGGGCGATGTCTTGACAAAGGCAACAGCGGTCCGAACAGCCATCGCGAACCTGGACAACGCCAACAAGGCTTTGCAGGGCAAACTGAGCGATGCAGACGCTTACCTTAACCAGTTGGTGACGTTGCGCCGATACGAACTGGCCGAAAGGCAAGCCGAGCAGGAAGAGGCTGGAGGGGACGACGCGCTGCAGTCCTTCAAAGATGCGGTGACGGATGCCAACAGTGCATTGACGAGGGCCCTCAACAATCAAATGACCCACCGGGAACTGACCGGGAATGCGGACAGCACCGCGAAAAATCTTCTCGATGCGCTCCTGGAGCCCAAAATGAAGGCGGGCGAGCGTAATGCCGCGGACGATGACGGTTCGGCGTTGCTGACAGCCATATCGGCCGTGGATTCCAAGATCGACACATTGGAAGGCCAGCTCACCGACGCGGACGGCAATCCGATCGATCTGTCGAATCTTGGCAATGCGGAGGAGATCACGGCGCTGTCGACCGATGTCTCCACGAACACGACGGACATCGAAGGACTCGACGGCCGGGTCACGGCGAACGAGGGAGACATCGACCAGATCGAGGGAGACATCGACCAGATCAACATGGATCTGTACGGGACGACCTCGTCGCAGCATGCCGATGCGTCGGCCTGCGCGGAAGGCGCCGGCGGCCTGGTGAACATCGCCAACTGCGCCGACGCGCGCAGCCGGCACAATGAGGAAGACATCGCCGACCTGGGTGGCGATATCGAGGCTCTCGACGGTCGGGTGGGCGACAACGAGGATGACATCGCGGCCAACACCAAGGCAATCGAGTCCAACGACATGGACATCGCGGCCAACACCGCGGCGATCGAGTCCAATGACATGGACATCGCGGCCAACACCATGGCGATCGAGTCCAACGACATGGACATCGCGGCCAACACCATGGCGATCGAGTCCAACGACATAGACATCGCGGCCAACACCATGGCGATCGAGTCCAACGACATGGACATCGCGATGAACGCCGAAGGCATCATGACCAATGCCGGTAACATCATGGCCAATGCCGAAGCCATCGTGGCGGAAGCGTCGGAGAGAATGGGTGCCGACATGATGCTGGCCGGTGCGATCGAGGAGGCGGTGGCGGCCGGAGCCGCAGCCGACATGGCGCTGAGCGGACGGATCGGTTCGAACGCCGATGCCATCGCAGCCAACATGAACTCGATCGGTCAGAACGCGAGCGCGATCAGCGACAACCGCAACATGATCGGCGAGTTGAGCGACGACCTGGACGTGGTCCGGGCCGGTGTGGCGGCTTCCATGGCGCTGGCCGGCATGCCGGCGGTCAACGGCCGCGGCATCGCCATCGGTGTCGGCTCGTTTGACGGTGAGTCCGCCTTTGCGGTGGGCTTCCAGATCCAGGGCGAGCAGGCATCGTTCAAGGTTGGCGTGACGAGCAGCGGTGGGGCGACCGGCGCCTCCGCAGGCGTGGGCTTCAACTTCTAGCTCGACACCCGCAAGTCCCAAAACAGGCCGGCGGTCCGAGAAATCGGGCCGCCGGTTTCGTTTGTGCCGACTTTCCCGATTTTGACGCGCTGGTTACTGGACAAGCTGGCCGGCGCCTCACCGTCACGCGGCCGGGAGCGTGGACCGCGCCGCGGGTCCAACAGCGATGTCGATAGCCTGAATTTTCAGTTACGGTATTTTGGTTGGGATTCCTGCTTCCTTCAGGATGGCATTGGCGGTATACCGGCTGCGAATCCTGTCAGGAACGGATACTGAAATATCCCCGTTGCTCCAGATGTCGTGGCTTCCTCTGGGTCGGCGTTCTATTTTAAATCCCGCGCCTTTCAGAAGTTTCTTTACGGGCCGTCCGTAGTCCGCCACCAGCCTGCCCTGCTAGGCTGCCTCAAGAAGCCCGCTCACGTCAGCGAAAAGCACTCTCGGGTGGGGTGCCCGTTGGCGGTGGGCTTGTCCGGATGCCTTCTTGAACTTCACATGAAGCTCGGCGTCGGCAACTTGCTGGTCTGTCAGGCCATGATTGCTCCGTAGCAGCCGTTCGCTAACCAACAACAACTCGCTGCACATTTCCCTCAGATCGGTTGTTTCGAGAACAAGGCCGCGAATGTCGTCGCTTGTGGCGGTCATAACGCCATCTGATCCGACTCTTACGTCTACGGCAAATTCAAAGCTCATCTCTGTTTCCTTACTACTGAAAGGACCATTCCAGTGTCAAAAGTATATCAAGACTGACTATACAAACTTGTAGAGTGTTTGCCGATCCGCAAATCATCACTCTTGCGGCAGATTCTCCCTTGGGACCGGCACGCAGCGGTCAACGGCTGCGGCATCGCCATCGGTGTTGGATCGTACGACGATGAGTCCGCCTTCGCGGTGGGCTTCCAGATCCAGGGCGAGCAGGCCTCGTTCAAGGTTGGCATGACGAGCAGCGGTGGGGAGACCGGCGCCTCCGCGGGCGTGGGCTTCAACTTCTAGCTCGACACTCGCAAGTCCCAAAACAAGCCGGCAGTCCGGGCAATCGGGCCGCCGGTTTCATATTGAAGGTTGCGCGCAGGGGATCGTCAAATTATATTCGCCCCCAGAGAGGAGAGAATTATGCCCATTACGGCCGACTTGACGATTCGCGAAACCGCTGCGTTGTCAGGAGTGTCCCTGGCGATGATCGAAAAGGCCGTGGAAACGCGCATCCTTCGACCGGTTGGAGGGCCGCCGCGCTTGCGTGGCGGCTCCATGCGTTACCTTCCCGTGCGCGCCGTTGTTTATTTCCATGCCCTGAAAGCCGCCAACCTTACCGACCTTCCCTTACGCCACAAACGGTCGATTTGGAGTTGCATGACCCAGCTTGAACCCATGAAGCTCAAGACCATTGAATTTACACCGGGCGCGATGCTCGACCTTGAGCGGCTTGCCGCCGAGTCGCTGCGTAAGGCCGAAAAGTACCGGGAGAACCGCGATCGGTACATCACTTCAAATCCGGATATCCTCGGGGGTACGCCCGTGATCGCCGGAACGAGAATTTCGGTGTATTCGGTTCTGGGACGGCTTCAGGATGGCGAAACTGCTGACGACATTTCAATGGACTATCCCAAAATTTCCGAGCAAGCAATTGAAACCGCGGAACTCTATGCAAAAGCTCACCCGCTCCGCGGTCGCCCATCCGGCAGGCCCTGGCATAACTGAGTCTTGATCGAAGCGGAAACCGGGCCGTGCGCTTGTTTCTCGATGAGTGTCTATCGCCTAGAGTCGCGCAGGAGTTGAATGCCGAGGGCGTTCACGTTGTTTTGCATCCTCGCGACTTCGGTGGACTGGGCGCCCCCGATGACGATATCGCTGTCGGCAATGCGCAATGAGTAGCGGCTATATCCACGACGTGCATGACAATGTCGTCGCCCGCTCCAGCAACGCTATGGCCTGAGCGCGAGTGACCGAAGGGAAGTCGTCGAGAAACTCGTCAAGTCTGTCGCCAGCCTCAAGATATTCCATCATAAGCGGTGCAAGCCTATTGCTGGCCATCTCGACGGGCTTTCTCTTTGAAACCGTCGAGCAATTCCTCCGGCGTCCCGGTTACCCAACCACGTTCTTCGACGGAGCGTTCGGCAGACTTCAGCCGGGTTCGGATTGCTTCTGTCTCCCGCGTCTTGCGGATCAGGTCGTTGAGTACTTCGCTACGGTTGGAAAACTGCTTTCCGTCAATCTGGGCTTGAATCCACCTCTCGTTCGGTTCGCTGAGCGACAGGTCTACCCGTTCGTCCATTTCCTTTGTCTCTCGTAGATCATTGCCGAGTGTGTTCGATTTTACATCCTCATTCACTAGTGACACTCGGATTGCCAAACGGTCGCAAAGTTGAATTCAGCGGGCGCCCGGCACGCATTCCGGAATCAGTCGGATCCCGGTCCGCGCAGTCTTTCCGACTGGCGCACGGGGTACCCCGGTTCCACCCGGAAACCCGATGATTGCTTGCTCCCGGTACTTGATGGCGTGGCCATGAACGGACCTTTTTCGATAGGGATATCCGCAAGCAAAACGTAACCGGCAGTCGTCCGGAACCGTCCGATTCGAGCACCGAAAGGCCGTTCGGGCTCCGGCGCAGACCCCAACCAATGGAGTTTTTTCTCAGTTTTAACAAACAGTTAGTGGCGCTCCTCATTCGCCTCGTTGCCATATCCATAACCGCACATCACCCGGCGGTCTCCTGATGAATAGGGGAACGCTCATGGTTCTTAAACGATTGATAGTAACGGCGCTGGGTGCGCTTGGATTGGGCGCGCTGGCGTCAGGACCTGTGTTTGCCCAGCAGGGTCAGATTCCGGGACCGAAGTTGTATGGCGACATTTCCTCCTGCGCCGGTGGGATGTTGCCATCCGCTTCTACCGAGGAGGTGGCAAATATGTCCCTTTTGGGGATGGGCGGTCTTCTGGATCAAGCGTTTGATAGCAGTACTGCCAATGGCATCCAAATGGATTACACGCAGGATGCCGCTCAGATTGTCCACGGTACGGATACAACCGTCACCGGTTATGACAGCGATCTTCTGGCGTTGCTCGATCTCACCGGCACCGGCATCGATTGCGGCAATCCAGTCGCCAGCAATGTCGATGATGCTCGCCAGATTTACGCCGACTACGTTAGCGCCAAGAGAGCGTTTGAGGCGTTGGAAGAGCCGGACGCGGACGATAGAGCCACATACAATGCTGCACGAATGAAGAAGGACGACTTCGACGGAGATGTCTTTACCACGGCCTACGACCAGCAGGCAAGGCTCAACGCAGCCAACAAGGCCATTAGAGACTACAACAAGTTGGCTGGTTCAATGGGTACCCTGGCCACGCTGAAGACCAACCAAGGCAGCGCCGGCGGGTACGATGCGATCAGTGTCAATGTCACAGAGTCGGGTGGCGCATTATCGGGCCGCATCACAGCTGCCGTTCCTACTGGTGATGACGGTAATGCTCTGACTGGAGATGATCTGGCCGCCGCTCTCGCCGCCCGGGTGGCCCAAGTCTACGGCAGCGGCAATACAGCGGGATTCCGGGCGCTTGCAAGTAGCGGCGCTGCTCTCGTCGCGACTGACGGTACCATTAGCGATACCTTTGATGGCGCATTCAATGCTGCCGGCGCGATTCAGTATGCCGTGCCTGACCGCCAGGCTGGCGCAACCACCACCACACTCGCCAGAGCCTCCTCGTCCATTAACACGTTTGGCGCAATCACCACTGAACTGCAAAGGTGGCAGACAGCGGTGGACGCCGCACAAAAGATGGTGGATGCCGCAAAAAAGGCGGGGAACCTCGATACGCGTGCGGAGGAAGAGACCCTGAGACGGGCGACACTAGGCCGCGATCACGTCCAGGACGAACTCGATCGCCTCACGAGAGTCGTGCGGTCGCAGAACCTTGAAATTCTTGAAGCCAATCGAGTCACGATCTCAACGGATCCCGACACAACCGATGACGATGTCGTGTACGACAAGGAACGTGACTTGGTGGATGCATACTTGAGCGCCCGGGGCAACGTCGTGGCTGCGGCAGGCAAAGTCCGTTCCGCCGTCACCAACCTGGACAACGCCAACAGGGCATTGCAGTCGAAACTGAAGGATCCGGACAGTTACCTCAATCAGTTGGTGACGTTGCGCCAGTACCAGCAGGCGGCAGCCATGGCTGCGCAGGAAGAGGCTGGCGGAGACGACGCGCTGCAGTCCTTCAAGGACGCGGTGACGGACGCCGGCAAGGCTTTGGCGGCGGCCAGGGAACAGCGAATGGCCCATCAGGACCTGACGGCGAATCCGGAAAGCACGACTAGCAAGTTGCTCAATGCGCTGTTGGAGCCGGAAATGGTCGGCGGCAATGACAATCCCGCGGACGATGACGGTCAGGCGCTGCTGAATGCGATTTCCAGCGTGGACTCCGATGTCAGCGCCCTGAAGGGCCAGCTCACCGACGCGGAAGGCAATCCGATCGATCTGTCGAATCTTGGCAATGCGGACGAGATCATGGCGCTGACGACCGATGTCTCCACCAACACGACGGACATTGAAGGACTCGACGGTCGGGTGGCGGCGAACGAGGGAGACATCGACCAGATCAACATGGATCTGGACCAGATCAACACGGATCTCTACGGCACGACCTCGTCGCAGCATGCCGATGCGTCGGCCTGCGCGGACGGCGCCGGCGGCCTGGTGAACATCGCCAACTGCGCCGACGCACGCAGCCGGCACAACGAGGAAGACATCGCCGACCTGGGTGGCGATATCGAGGCTCTCGACGGCCGGGTAGGCGACAACGAGGATGCCATCGCGGCCAACACCAAGGCAATCGAGTCCAATGACATGGACATCGCGGCCAACACCGCGGCGATCGAGTCCAACGACATGGATATCGCGGCCAACACCATGGCGATCGAGTCCAACGACATGGACATCGCGGCCAACACCGCGGCGATCGAGTCCAACGACATGGATATCGCAGCCAACACCATGGCGATCGAGTCCAACGACATGGACATCGCGATGAACGCCGAAGGCATCATGACCAATGCCGGTAACATCATGACCAATGCCGAAGCCATCGTGGCGGAAGCGTCGGAGAGAATGGGTGCCGACATGATGCTGGCCGGTGCGATCGAGGAGGCGGTGGCGGCCGGAGCCGCAGCCGACATGGCGCTGAGCGGACGGATCGGTTCGAATGCCGATGCCATCGCCGCCAACATGAACTCGATCGGTCAGAACGCGAGCGCGATCAGCGACAACCGCAACATGATCGGCGAGCTGAGCGACGACCTGGACGTGGTCCGGGCCGGTGTGGCCGCCTCCATGGCCCTGGCGGGAATGCCGGCGGTCAACGGTCGCGGCATCGCCATCGGCGTGGGCTCGTTCGACGGTGAGTCCGCCTTTGCGGTGGGCTTCCAGATCCAGGGCGAGCAGGCCTCGTTCAAGGTTGGCGTGACGAGCAGCGGCGGGGCGACGGGCGCCTCCGCAGGCGTGGGCTTCAACTTCTAGCCCGACACTCGCAAGTCCCAAAACAAGCCGGCGGTCCGAGCAATCGGGCCGCCGGTTTCCTTATGTGCCTACTTTCTGGCCAAATCGCCCGGATTCGAAGCGTTGCCGGCGGTCCGGGGCAGGGTTAGGATGGCCTCATGTCCGCGGCAGAGGAGATACCGTCTGATGGCCACGAAAGCCAACCGATCTGGCAGAGAACAGAGAGCGATCGAGAACCTCGCCTCGGCTCTACAGGAGTGCTTTAGTGTTGCCAGAGAGCAGTCTGAAGCCAGAATTGACGAGAAAATGGGCAAGCAGAACGAAACCCTGCGCCTCATCTGGCGTCAAGTAGGCGGTAGCCGCACAAAGCATCTCCCAATAGACGACTGAGACATTTTTCTTGCCGCAGCAGCGTCGGGGGTCCGACGCGTCAGAGATCAAGCGTCTTTCGCGCTGCCGACAAGGGTAGAGCCAGAACAAGAGGATCGAGCGGCGAGGGCATGAAACCCAGGTGCCGATAGAATTTGGCGGCTTCCTCATCGAGCGCATGCACGAGCAAGGCTCTGACTCCAACGATTTCCGCCGCCTTCATGGTGCGTAGAATCGCATCGCGCATCAGCGCGCGCGCCATTCCCTGGCCCTGATGAGTCCTGTCAACCGCCAATCGCCCAACCAGCATGACGGGAATCGGGTCGGGCATGTTTCGGCGAACTCTTCCGGGCGAGTCCTTGCGCGCCACCGAACCGGTGCTGAGGCAATAGTAAGCGACCACCACGCCGCGGTCGCAAACGACATAGGTCCGTGAACCGCCCTCGCGTTCGTTTTTCAGGGCGTGCGAGATCAACCATGCATCGAGCGTCGGCTGCCCGCTGTGGAAACCATCCAGCACATGATCTGCTGCGAGCGGCTCAGGCCCGGTCAGCTCCATGTCCCGGTGCTCAGGCCTCCCAGGGCGGGGAGGCGGTCAGTGTCTTGCGCAGGTTGTCGCCGGACTCGACCGGCGAATCGAGCATGGCCTTGAACGCATTGAATCTCGTCTCGTCCACGTTGAACAGGCGCTGATCCAGCAGCACGCGCTCGGCCGCTTCGCGCATGGTATCGAGCACAAATTCAGTACGCGACTTGCCCAGGCGGCTGGCCGCGCGATCGATCAGCGCCTTCTGGTCCGGCGAAGCGCGCAGATGAATGGTTTGCGTATGTAAGGTCCGTTGATGCATGGCTACGGTGTCAGTGTGATGCTGATGTGTATACACTCCATTGATCAGGCTGTCAACGAAACTAACATTTTCTCCGCGAAAGCATTCTACGAGAAGTTCGGTTTCGTTGCGCTGCCGGTTTTTGCAAGTCAGCCGACAGTGACGGCCTCGGTGCCCACCAGCTCCCATCCGTGGAACACCAGCGCAAGTCCAATGAATGCCACGCCCGGAAACTGCCGCCCGAGGCGCTCTTCGGTGAGGTAGCGCCGCAACTGCCCGGCGGCCTCGCCCCTCAGCGCCTCCAGCCGCGCCCCGTTCGCCGGCTCGCCCCGCTTCAGGTACTTGAGCTCGATCAGGTATCCGTGGCGCGTGTCCGGGTACCGCGCCAGGTCCGGCTCCAGGGACAGGTCCGCATAGCCCTTGCCGTATTCGGCCTCGGAACGGAACACGAACCGCTCGCCCAGGCTCAGGTACGCCGCCAGGAACCCCTGCAACACCTTCTCCCCCGCGATGTAGTCCCGGATGCCGGTGAAACGCGCGATGCGCCCGGTGATCGTCTCGAACACCGGCGCCCACTCCCCCCGCAGGGCCATTGCCTTCAACAGCGGCCCCAACTCGAATGCACCCAGCGAAAACAGATCCATATCCTCGTACGCGTCGCGCAGGAAACCGTACAGCAGGTGCCGTACCGTCCGGTTCGGGATGCCCAGCGCGGTTTCCTCGCCCACCGCCCCGCGGATGCTCAACAGCCCGAAGAAGTGCAGCAGCGTGAGGAAGTTGTCGCGCTTGGCCAGGCGCTCCAGCGGGAAGCTGGGCTGCAGCCGGACCTCGGCCCGCTCCTCCCCGGCCAAGTGCCTCAAAAGGTCGAAGTTGCCGTTCAACTGCTTGCCCACCACCAGCAGGTGGCGCAGTTTGGTGTAGTCGATGCGCACATTGACGTCGATCAGGTCGTCCGGCATCGTTCCCTGCCGGACGGATTGCTTCAGGTAATAGAGCACCATGTCGGTGTTGTACAGGGTAGTTTGCGAGGCCCGCGCGAACCGGTAGCCGTCGTACCACTCCCTCATGATGTCCAGCGCCTCGTCCACGTCCTGGGCGAACGCGCCCACGTCGCGATAGCGCTCCAGCACGCCGCGCACCTCCGCCTCGGTGAAGCCCGCCATCTCGTTGAAGTGGGAATCGAGACTGATGTTGTCGCCGATGTTGAAGCCGCTGGTGACGTCGTCCAGCGTGATCGGCGAGACTCCGGTGACGAACAGCCGCCGCAGCGCGCCCTGTTCGGTTCCCGCTTTCAGCGTGGCGAAAAAATTGCGGTAGAAGCCCCCGCCGTGGGTAAACGTCCGGTACGCCTCTTCGCCCTGTTCGGCCAGGATGGTATTGGCGAAGTTGTCGTACTCGTCGATCAGCCCGTACAGGCGAATCCCCCGGCGCCGGGCGAACGCGAACAGCTCCGCCAACTTGCCGTTCACCGACGGCGCCGCGAGGATCGCCGCGCCGTCGGCCTCCGGAAACAGCTCCGGGTGACACGCCAGAACGTCCCGGAGCACCGTGTGGCAATAGCCTTCGAATTCTCGCTCCAGGGTGGCGGGCGCAATCTTGAAGGCGGAGAAATTGAATCTCAGCACCACGAAGCTGTTGCGTTCCCCGGTCGGATCGGAACCGATGTCGGTGCCGGCGAACAGGGCGTCGAATTCATCGGAGAAGCGCCGGTCGTAGTAGTGCTCCAGCAGCGATATCCAGCAGGACTTTCCGAAACGGCGCGGGCGAATGAACACGGCAAAATCCACTTCCTCGAGCGGGCGCACGAAGCGGGTCTTGTCCACGTACAGATAGCCCTCGCGGCGGATACGGCGAAAGTCGGCCAAACCGTAGGGGATGCGGGGGTAATCGGCCATGCGGGCAAGCATAACAAAGCGGCGTGCCGGGCGAAGCCGGAAAGTAACGAAGCGGGGGACGCGGACTGTTTGATCACGGGCGATCGCGACCTATTGGTCATGTCGCCGTTTCGCGGCATTCCTATCTTGACTTCAGCCGAATTCCTGTTTTTCGTCGCTGCATCGTGATGATTGCCGCCGGAAGCGTTCGCCCCGGCACGCATTCCGGAATCAGTCGGGTCCCGGTTCGCGCAGTCTTGCCGTCCGGCGCGCGGGATACCCCGGTTCCACCCGGAAACCCGATGATTGCTTGCTCCCGGTACTTGATGGCGTGGCCATGAACGGACCTTTTTCGATAGGGATATCCGCAAGCAATTCGTAACCGCCGATCGTCCGGAACCTTCCGATTCGAGCACCGAAACGCCGTTTGCATCCCGCTGCCGATCCCAATCAATGGAACATTTTTCTCCGTTATAACAAACAGTTACAGGCGTTCCTCAATTGCCTCGTTGATTTATCCATAACCGCACATCATCCGGCGGTCTCCTGATGAATAGGGGAACGCTCATGATTCTGAAACGTATGCTGGCGGTAGCCTTGGGCGCGCTGGGGTTGGGTGCCTTGGCCTCCGGGCCTGCGTTCGGCCAGGCGCCCGGATCGAGCAACATTCCGGCGCCCAACGTCTTTGACGACCAGATCACGTGCACGCAGCTCCTGCCGAGCGTGATGGGGAATAATTTGCCGAGCACGGTGCCGATGGGCGGCATGACGAGCCCGCTGGACGACATCATCGGCATGGGCACCAACTTGCTTGAAGCCGGCGACACCGTCTTTGACGCTGTCACCGATGCCCCCGCGAAACTCGCTGGCCTCGGCTACGTGATTCCGGCCGACAACATGAACTGCGGCGCCGGCACGACGGGGCCGATGCTCGGTACCATGAACATCGACGCCGACACGAACGGCAGCTTCCTGGATGCCGGCGACACGATAGCCTGGGGTAGCATCCCGGAGGACGTGGCCGACGGTTACTCGGAATTGCTCACCAAGTTCGTGGCCGTCTACGGCAACCCCGGCGGCACGACCGGCGGCACGCTGAGGGCGCTGGAGGCCGCGCAGAAACTGGTGGACGGGACCGACACCAGCCTGGAGGCGCTGCTCGAGGCGCGGGTGAGGGCGCGCGACGCCGCCCAGGAGGCGCACAACAAGGCCCTGGCCTCGTTCAACGCCGCCTCCAGGGGCCCGATCTACCAGGCCGGCGTGACGGAGTGGAAGGCGAAGGCCGCGGTAACGAAGGGCATCGACGACTACAACAAGCAGGTCACCAAGACCAACGAAGTGAAGACGGCCCTGGACGCCATGCAGTATTCGAATTGGGAAGTCGGAGACGAGGCCGCCAATTTCGCGGTGACGCAGGGGACTTCCAAGTACGTGCCGCTCACGAACACCTCACTCGTCGGCACGGTGGTCACGATCGACGCCATGGGCATGGGGACCCTTGGTGCTCTCACCGCACTCGAGACTTACACCGGCGGGACCTCGGCCGCCCCCGTGGCCGGGACGGCGGCGATGGCCGCGACGGGAGTCGGGACCGCGGACGCGATGGCTGCAACGTCCTCCGACAGCTCCACCAGCAACTTCACCACGCTGGGCGAACTGATCGTGCCGATGACTGCGTCGGATCTCGACGACGATGGCGCGAGCTTCCTGGAAGCACTGGTACCCACGGTCACTGCTACTAACGCCGCCGGCACCAACGACATTGCCACCATCCGAACGACAGTCGAGAACGTCAGGATTGCCGCGGCGACGCTGAAGAAGGCCAGGGACGAGAACACGAACCCTCGGTTCCAGGACCTCTACGACGAAGCCTATCGGCGGGCCAATCTGGAGCAGGAGTACTACGACGCCCTGTGGTCCCGGGTGCTGGCCGACAACACGGATACGCGTAACGCCCAGCAGAGGCTCCAGTACGTCGACACCAACACCAATGGCATTAACGAGGCCAGCGAGCAGACGACAGCCAACTTGAATAATGATAGTAATTCTGCCGCTGTTGCCGCCAACTACTATGTAGCGAACCCGGTCACGATCGCGTCGCGCAACGCTGCCTACAGCACGGAGTCGGCCAATCGGATGAACGAGGAGTTATCCCTGAGGGGGCTGGTCGCGGCCCGGGAGGCGGCGACCAAGGGCGTTGTGGGGCAGTTCACCGACGCGCAGTCGTTCTACCAGCAGTTGGTCGACCGGCGCACGGCACTGAAGGCTGCCGCCGACAAGGCGGTAGCGGACGCCACGAACCCGTCCGCCGCGCAGACGAAGGCGGCGGCCGATGCCGCGAAGGCGTTGATGGCGGCGCAGGACGAAAAGACCAAGATCGACGCCCTGTTCCCCGCGGGGGATGACAATCCGGTCGTGGGTCTGGTTTCCGAGCTGCTGAAGACCGGCGGCGACGACGGCCAGGCGCTGGTGGATGCGATCTCCGACACCTACGACGGTACGCAGGCCAACAAGGGCGCAATCGATGCGCTCAAGGGTCAGCTCACCGACGCGGAAGGCAATCCGATCGATCTAACGAATCTTGGCGATTCCGAAGCGGTCACGCAGAACACCAGCGACATCGAGACGCTCGACGGCCGGGTCACCACGAACGAGACCGACCTGGACCGAGCTTGGATGGACATTTACGGGACCGAGAGAGGTGTCGAAGCGCAGCACGAGGACTTGGCTGCCTGTGACGCTGCCGGTATCGCGAATGTCGCCAACTGCGCCAATGCCAGAAGCATCCACAATGCGGATCGCCTCGACGACGTGGATAGCGATATCGAGGGTCTCGACGGTCGGGTGGGCGACAACGAGGATGACATCGCGACGAACGCCGAGAACATCAAGACCAACACGGCCGATATCGCGACGAACGCCGAGAACATCAAGACCAACACGGACAACATCGCGACGAACGCCGAGGGCATCATGACCAACGCGGGCAACATCTCGATGAACGCCGAGGACATCATGACCAACTCGGGCAACATCGCAATGAACGCCGAGGACATCATGACCAACTCGGGCAACATCGCAATGAACGCCGAGGACATCATGACCAACACGGGCAACATCTCGATGAACGCCGAGGACATCATGACCAATGCGGGCAACATCGCGACGAACGCCGAGGGCATCATGACCAACGCGGGCGACATCTCGATGAACGCCGAGGGCATCATGGCCAACGCGGGCAACATCTCGTCGAACAACGGTCGAATCGGCGCGAACGCCATGGCCATCAGCGGACTTGACACTAGGGTTGGCGCCAACACCGCAGACATCAATGGTTTGCAGGATCAGATGGAAGTGGTGCGCGCCGGTGTGGCCGCCTCCATGGCGCTGGCCGGCATGCCGGCGGTCAACGGCCGCGGCATCGCCATCGGCGTTGGCTCGTTCGACGGTGAGTCCGCCTTTGCAGTGGGCTTCCAGATCCAGGGCGAGCAGGCCTCGTTCAAGGTTGGCGTGACGAGCAGCGGTGGGGCGACGGGCGCCTCCGCGGGCGTGGGCTTCAACTTCTAGCTCGACACTCGCAAGTCCCAAAACAAGCCGGCGGTCCGAGCAATCGGGCCGCCGGTTTTGCATGGTGCGCCAGGCATGGCGCGTAGCGCCGTGACTGGCGCTGTTCCAGTACACGTGGTGGTGGCTGGATGACTTGGTGGTGAAAGTCCACTGCTGACCCGGCAAGGGGAACAGCTAGCCGAGGACAAGGGTGTCCACCGCGAGGTGGAATCCGAAGGCAGTCTGCGGGCGCGGCAGCGCTCACGGCAAAACACTGACCCGACGAACAGGAATCGCATATGAGGCAGTCACGCCGGATGAGAAGGCCATGTTCTTCAAAGTCCGATACTTGCACGGAAGGTGTGGTTGTAGATGCGGCGGGTATAAGTGGGAAGGTCGCGCGTCTTACCCTGGGAGGTCTGTCGATCGGCTGCGTGGAGCAGCGACCGGTTCCGAGAGGGGCGGGTTCGGATCGGCAGAAGTCAGCCGACGCCGTAGTAGGTGGCTTACCGGTCGCTGAAGGGCTGAACATGGCATACCGCGAGTAGGCGGTGCGTTGGATCGAAGTGCGATGACGGCAGAAGCGGAGAGACCGGTGACGGATGTTGAAGGTCGGGCGGAACCCGGCCGGGGCATCGGTTGCGCCGAGCATTTTGAGACGGACGCGTCGAGGGCGAAAGCGGAGCCGGCGCTGATGGAGGCCGTCGTTGAGCGGTCGAACATGCAGCGCGCCTATCAACGGGTCGTTCGCAACAAGGGCGCGGCCGGGGTCGATGGCCTCGGGGTGTCGGAGTTGGGCGATCTGTTGAGGCAACACTGGCCGACGATCAAGGCCAAATTGCTGGCGGGCAGCTACTGTCCCCAGCCGGTACGTCAGGTGAGCATTCCCAAGCCCAACGGCGGGGAGCGCAAGCTGGGCATACCGACGGTGCTGGACCGGCTCATACAGCAGGCCCTGCATCAGGTGCTGAGTCCGATCTTCGAACCGACGTTCTCCGAGCACAGTTACGGCTTCCGGCCGGGGCGCAACGCCCACCAAGCGGTACGGGCAGCGCAGCGACAGGTGCTTGGGGGTCACGGCTGGGTGGTGGATCTGGATCTGGAGAGCTTCTTCGACCGGGTGAACCACGATCTGCTGATGCGACGCGTCGGCGAGAAGGTCGAGGACCGCCGGGTGCTGAAGCTGATCCGCCGGTACCTGAAGGCGGGGTTGATGATGGACGGGGTTCAAAGCCCACGGCGGGAGGGCACGCCGCAAGGCGGACCGCTCTCGCCGCTGCTGTCCAACATCCTGCTGACGGGTCTGGACCGCGAGCTGGAAGGACGCGGGCACCGGTTCGTCCGCTATGCCGACGATGTGGTGATCCACGTCCGGAGCAAGCGGGCGGGCCAGCGTGTGCTTGACAGTATCACGCGGTACGTTAAGACGGCGCTGAAGCTGCGGGTGAGCGAGACCAAGAGTGCGGTGGCGCGACCGTCGCAACGCACGTTCCTCGGATACCGGATCGATCATCGGGGTGTGTTGTGCATCTCGGTGAAAAGCCGGGTCCGGTTGATCGGCAAGCTGCGGCAGTTGCTGCGCCGCGCCCGCGGTCGGTCCCTGAGCCATACCATTGAGGTGCTCAATCCGGTGCTGCGCGGGTGGGCGGCTTACTTCAAGCTGGCCCACTCCAAGACGGCACTGCAGTTCATCGATGGCTGGGTTCGCCGCAAGCTGCGGTGCATCCTGTGGCGGCAGTGGAAACGGCCGTATACGCGCCAGCGCTACCTGCAGCGCCTTGGGTTACCGGAGCAGCAGGCTTGGAAATCGGCGGTTAACGGGCGGGGGCCTTGGTGGAATGCCGGGGCCTCGCACATGAACCGAGCGCTGCCGAAAGTTCGCTTTGATCGATGGGGGCTGGTGTCGGTACTGGACACGGTACTGCGGCTCCAGCGTGTTCCATGAACCGCCGTATACGGACCCGTACGTACGGTGGTGTGGGAGGACGGCTGGGGTGACCCAGCCTCCTACCCGATCGCCAATGTTGAGTTTCCGGGCGCAAACGATAGAATTGGACCATGACGTGCACGGTGGATTCGGTCACGATGGACGCTTTCATTTCGGGAGAATACAAATGAAAGAGTGGAAGCAGCCCGTGGCGATCCTCACCGTGATGACGACGCTGTTCATCGGGCAAGCCACCTTGACGCGCATGGAGTTTTCCGGCCTCCGCGCGGACATGAACGCCGTGCACGATGACCTGCGCGATGAAATCCGGGCCGTGCGCGACAATCAGGTGGAAATGCAGGGGACCATCGGGGAAATGCAGCGGACCATCGGGGAAATGCAGCGGACCATCGGGGAAATGCAGCGGACCATCGGGGAGATACAGCGCAGCCTGGGCCGGATTGAAGGCTACTTGTTCGGCCTGGATGCGGAACCGGCGGATAGCGCCTGACGCGGGGCCGATCCGGTCAGTCCGGAAGGAAGACCATCGGGTCCACCGGTGTGCCGTTCCGGCGCGATCGCTAGTCCGGCCCACCCATGAGGGCCGGTAGCGCTGTGCGCAGCACCGCCACGCCCTGAGCGTCCAGGATCGCCACTTCGCGGGCCGGCCGGGGGGGGTTCGGCACCCGCGCCGCCCAACCGGCCTCGGGGCCGTCGCTCAGTGCATCCGCGGACAACGGCTCCCGGTAGAGTTCGCCGCCGTCCGCGTCGTACAGGACCAGCGTGTAGGCGCCGTCCGGGAAAGGCGCGCGCGGCCCCTTCTCCGTTTCCTGCGCATGAGTGAGGCTCCATTGGCCGGCGGCGTCGATCCGGCCGGACAGCGCCACGCCGCCGGGGCTCTCCGGTTCCGCCAGGGTCTGGCCCGGGGCCGGGGCGGGCCCATTTGCCGAACCGGCGGACCCGTCCGCAGCCGCGGCGCCGGCCCTGAATCCGCTGTCGGCAACAACCGGGGTCAGCACCGAGGCGGGGCGCTGTTGCGGACCGTCCGATTGCCAGAATTCCAGCACCTCCCGATAGTGGTAGTCCGACACGAACTGCAGGGAGCCGCAGTACGACATGACGTCCGCGTACTCTTCGTCGTCGTCGGTGACCAGGCGCCGCCAGTTGGCGTCCCAGCCCGGAAGCGGCCCAAGCCCCCCGTCCGGGTAGGGGTAGCGCCGGTTCGGGTAGGCCACGCCGCATCCGGGCGGATGGCGCAAGTCCTGGTTGTGCCCGAACTCGTGGGGAATCGTGTTGAACTCGGTGAATTCGCTCACTGCCACCCGGCCAGGCCGGTAGGCGACGCCGCGCCCCCCGGTCCACGGTTCGGCGAAAACGCCGTAGTAGAACTCGTCCGGGTCGGCCTCGGCGTTCCACAGCGCCCGCACCTCGTTCAGCAGTTGGAACTGATTCGCCGCCTCCGATTCGAGCGGCGCGGCGAGCGTCGCCTCGAAGTCGCCGGCGATGGGCCAGAGCGCGTCGATGCCCCTCATCAGCAGGCCGGCATCCAGCGCCGGCGGTTCCTGGCCCGGGAAATACACGGGAACGAAAGTCATGCGCAGGTGCGGTACGGCCACGCCGTACAGGGGAATGGGCTCGCCGGCGTTGTCCGCCTCGTCGGTCTCGCGCATGTCGTTGTCCGGATCGATGACATGCACGATGCGATTGCCTGCCTGAAACAGGGAACCCGGCAGGTCGAACACGTACTCCGTTCGCCACTGCCCGGGCGCAGTGGCCACGGTGACGGGGGGCGCGGCCTCGGCCAGGCGCGCCGCCAGCACTTCGCCGCCACTGTCGAGTACGCGGGTCACGACCGGGGGCGGGGCGGCCACCTCGTGGACGATCCGCACCGCCAGCGCAGCCCAGCGGCCCAGCACCGGCTGCTGAACCTCCACCGCCACGTCCTGCCAGTCCCACTCCCACACCAGCGGTCCCTGATACCAGGCGACCGAGTGATGGGCGGCATTGCCGTTGTCGGCGGGATCGTTCGACCAGGTCTGGGGCGGGCGCGGCGGAGGCGCCCCGAGTCCCGTGACCTCATTGCCGTCGTAGAGCACAGCGAAACCGTCCTGCACGGCGCGGTCCCGGAAGGCCCAGGGCACGGTTCCCGTCAACTGATTGTTGCTCACGTTCAGTTCCCGCAGATCGGCCAGGCTCCCAAGCTCCGCGGGAATCGCGCCGGAGAAACGGTTGAACGACAGGTCGAGGCTCGTCAGGCGGGCCAGTTGCCCCAGCTCGGCGGGGATGGCGCCGGTGAGGCGATTGTAGGAGAGGTTCAGCGACGTCAATTCGGTCAACCGGGCCAGTTCCGCCGGAATGGCGCCGCTCAAACTGCCGGGCTCGGTCCGGCTGCCGGCCAGGTCGATGCCGACGACGCGCCCGCCGGCGACTTCGATTCCTTCCCAGGCATCCAGCATGGCCTGATCTGCGCTACCCCACCGGCGCATCGCATGGTCCTCCGGCAACCCGCCGTCCCGCGCCCAGGTGTTGGCGATTCCGACCAGCACGCGGCAGTCGCCCACCATCCCCGGACGATTGCCGGGATCGTCGACGTAGCGGCCGTCCGTGCAGCCGCGCAGCGACAGCAGGTCGCTGGGCAGACCTTCCACGCAGCGGTCGCTGACGCCGTCGCCGTCGGCATCGCCGGCCGCGTCGAAGCAGGCTTCCGGAAAGTGCGCCAGGCTGCGGGACATGGAAACGCCGCTCAGGTAGCCGTCGGCGCTCTCCACCAGGTTCATCGCGCGGATGTCCACGTCCGACCGAAGGGCAAACCGCCAGCTACCGCTTCCCTGGCCGAGGCTTCCGTTCAATCCTTCGGCGCCTTCCTCCAGGGCTGCCGCGTCGAGGGACCGCGACTCGCCGGCCGGCAGCGTGAGCCCAACCGCACCGCCCGGGGCCGGGGCGCCCTCGTCGTCCCACCCCACGATGGCGATTCCCGCGGCCTCGTCCGAGGGATTGACCAGCCGCAGGCGGCCCCGGGACTGCGTCTCGCCCGCCGGGTTGAACCAGGGCGCGTAGTGCCGCTGGCCGACCCGCGCCGCCCCGTCGTGAACCGAAGTGGTAAAACCGTCCGGCGTGGTCACATGGACCTGTACGTGGAGTTGCAGTTCGCTCTCCAGCAGGAGCCGCCAGTCGCCTGCGCCGTCGCCGAGGCCGGCGGGCAGGCCACTGGCCGGGTCGCCGTTCTCCAGGTCGTTGGAGTCGATGCTCACGGTACGTCCGGCCTCGATATCCAGTGTTACGGGACCGTGGCGCTGCCCGGCGTCGTCGAAGGCGTGGATCCGAACCGATCCCTCGTCGGAACGGTTCGCGATGCGCAGCACCCCCAGCCGCTGCGGGTCGCCGGCCGGCGGGAACAACGGGACATCCCCATCTGCCGCCCCCGCGGAAGACAGGTTCGCCAGGGGACCGGCGGGATTGTCCAGCAGCGTCATGACCTCGATCTCGCCTTGGGCGAACACCAGCAGCCGCCAGTCGCCGTTGCCGTGACCGAGCCGACCGCGCAGGAGGCCGGGCTTGCCCTGCTCCAGTTCCAGCGCGTCGACCGTGCGCGCCCCGCCGCCGGGCAGCGTCGTCGAGAGCTGTCCCGGCGCGAGCCGCCCGGCATCGTCGATGCCGAACAGGACCACCTCGGCGCTTACGTCCGAACCGTTGACGAGCCGCAGTTGCCCGCCGCGCGCGAATGCGGCGCTCGGCGCGAGCAGCGGAACGATGTGGTAGAACGAACGGCGCGGCACGGTGGCGTCGAGTTCGCCGATGAAGCCCGAGGGCGTGAGCACCCGAACCAGCGGCTCGATGTCGAGGTCCGTCTCCACGACGAGCCGCCAGTCTCCCTGGCCGCCGCCGATGCCCGTGGCGATCCCCTTCTCCGCGTTGCCCCGCTCCAGGTCCATGGAACTGAATTCGATCGCCTGCCCGGCATCCACGAACAGGGTGACCGGCCCGAACGCGGCGCCTGAGTCGTCAATGGCGGTGACGGCCACGTCGCCCGCCTCGCCGGAATGATTGAGGATGCGCACCACGCCCTGGCGCGGCGCGTCGGATGCCGGCGGCAGCAGCGGTAGATGGTGGGTGGCCGCCGACGCGGCGGAGCATATGGCGACAAGCATGATCGCCAGGACCGGCGGATACGGGTTCAAGGGTTTACGCCGGGCGGTCATTCTGTCAGGTCCTCCAACGGGTTCGCCAGCATGCCGTTGAGTCAGCTCCCGTCTGCTGAATTCGGCGAAGTGTCAGCCACGAATTCAATGGACAGAGTGTAGCGTCCAGTGGCCGAATCGTTGAAGCCGCGCACTTCGATATAGTGTACGCCTGCCGCGACATCGTGCTCGATCCGAAAGTTCCGCCCGGTTCCATTGTCGTCGTCCGTGGCCAGCACCGTGCCGCCGGCGCCCATCAACGAGCCACGTGTGTCCATGGGGCCGTTCGAGTACGCGCGCAACGTCCCGCTGCCCGTTGCAATCCGGAACACGTCGCGGTCGCCGCCCGACTCCACCGCGCCATGCAGGAACGCGGGCAGCGCCGTGGCGAGCGTCGCCGACTCCGGCGCGTTGCCGTGGTCGTCGCCGTCGTCGGACAGGTTTTCGTACCACGCGATCTTGTCGTCGTCGGCGGAAGCGGAGAGAACGTCGATGTTGCCATCGCCGTCGAGATCCGCCGCATGAACAGACCGGACGTTGTCGACTGCCGTGGAAATGATGCGCTGGGCCGAGAACGCTCCACCGCCGAGGTTCTCGTACCAGGCGATCTTGTCATCCGAATAGGATGCAGACAGCACATCGGTATCGCCATCGCCATCCAGATCCGCCGTGTCAACGGAACTGGCGCCGTCGGCCGCGGTGGAGATGACGAGCTGCTCCGAAAACATCCCGCCACCGAGGTTCTCATACCAGGCGACCTTGTCGTCGTCGGCCGACGCGGACAGCACGTCGGCGTCCCCATCGTCGTCGAGATCCGCCGCATGAACCGTATTCGCACCGTCCGCCTCCGTGGAGATGACGAGCTGCGCTGAAAACGTCCCACCGCCGAGGTTTTCGTACCAGGCGATCTTGTCATCGTCCCGGGAAGCGGAAACCACGTCTGCGTCGCCGTCGCCATTGAGATCCACCGCGTGTACGGAGCTTGCGAAGTCGGCCGCCGTAGAGATGACGAGCTGCGTCGAGAATGTTCCGTCGCCGAGGTTTTCGTACCATGCGATCTTGTCGTCGTCCCGGGAAGCGGAAAGCACGTCTGCGTCGCCGTCGCCATCGAGGTCGGCTGCGTATACGGAGTCGGGGCCATCAGCCGCCGTGGAGATAACGCGCTCTTCAGCGAACGACCCGTTTCCGGTGTTTTCGTACCAGGCGATCTCGTCATCGAAAAATGACGTAAACAGCACGTCTGCGTCGCCGTCGCCATCAAGGTCCACAGCGTGGGCGGAGTGGGGGCCACCGGCATCCGCCGTTATGACACGCTGTGCGGAAAACGACCCGTTTCCGGTGTTTTCGTACCAGGCGATCGTATCGTCGGTATTGGAGGTGGAGAGCACGTCGGCATCGCCGTCGCCATCCAGATCCACCGCTTGCACGGAAAGAGGACTATCGGCATCTGTTGAGATGACCTGCTGCGCGGAGAACGACTCGGCGGTTGTCGCCGCCACCGGGACCGACGCCGGGCCCTGGCCGAGGGCGTTTTCGGCATGTACGACGACCGAGTACGTGACTCCGGTGCGCAAATCCTCGATCGCGCACGCCGTGGACGGCGGTTCCGTCATGCAATTCGCACTCGGTTCGCCATCGTCCGGTGTCGCCGTGGCCACGTACCGCAGCAGCGCGGACCCGCCGTTGGCCCATGCTCCGAGCGCGTCCCACGAAACCGAGATGTAGCTCCCGCCGGCACGGGCCGAGACGTTCCAGGGCGCCGCGATCGGCGCCGATGGCGGCGCCGCTGGCGTGGCCAGGTTCTCGTACCAGGCGACCGTGGCGTCGCCGATGGACGCCGAGAGCACGTCGAGATCGCCGTCGCCATCCAGGTCCGCCGCGAAAACGGACGAAGCCCGGTCAGCCTCGGTCCAAATCACCGGCCGGGCGGAAAAACTGCCCCCGCCCCGATTCTCGTACCAGGCGATCGTGTCGTCGTCAAAGAAAGCCGAGAGCACGTCGAGGTCGCCGTCGCCGTCCAGGTCCGCCGCATGAACATCGAAGGGACTCTGGCTGTCGGCCGCAATCACCCGTCTGACCGGGAACGCACCCTCCCCATCGTTTTCGTACCAGGCGACCCGGTCGTTATGAAGGAAAGCCGAGAGCACATCGAGGTCCCCGTCGCCGTCCAGGTCCGCCGCGTGGATTGCATAGGCATCCCCAGAGCCGGTCTCGATGACGCTGCGTGAGGAAAACCCGCCGCTGCCATCGTTCTCGTACCAGGCCACCGTGTCGTCCAGATGTGACGCCGCGACCACGTCGAGGTCCCCGTCGCCGTCCAGGTCCGCCGCATCGACAGCGTGGGCGCCGTCTGCGTCGGTCGCGATCGCCGGCATCGCGGTGAACACGCCTTCGCCGTCGTTCTCGTACCAAGCGATCGTGTCGTTGCGGTAGGAAGCCGCGATCACGTCGAGGTCCCCGTCGCCGTCCAGGTCCGCCGCATGAACGCCACGGACCCCGGTGGCGTCGTCCGCAATCGCCGGCATCGCAGTGAACGCGCCCGAACCGTCGTTTTCGTACCAGGCGATGGTGTCGTCGTCCTCCTGGGGAGCGAGAACATCGAGGTCGCCATCGCCGTCCAGGTCCGCCGCATGAACAGACCAGACCCTGCCGTTGAAGTCGTCGGCAATGGTGCGTCTCGCGGCGAACGTGCCGTCGCCCTGGTTGTCGTACCAGGCGACCCAATTGGAGACGGAGCCCACGAGTACGTCGAGGTCCCCGTCGCCGTCCAGGTCCGCCGCGTGCGCGGACAGGGCGCCCACGGCGCCTTCATCGAGCGCGAGCGCGCCGGAGAATCCCCACTCCGGCGCAACGGTGGGCGGAGCCGCCGCACCGTCCCCCGAGGATGGGCCTGCGCCACCGGCGTTCTCGGCCCGCACGGTCACCGAGTGCGGCACGAGGGAGCGCACGTGGATGGTGCATGCCGAGGCGGGCTCCTCGACCGTGCAAGTCACGCTCGCACCGCCGTCGAGCGGCGTCGCCGCGGCGACATAGCGGAGGCTCGTCGCTGCGCCGCGCTCCGTCCTGCCCGCCAGCGGCTGCCACTTGACCTCGATCCGCCCCTCCCCGGCCACGGCGGTGATGCTGCCCGGCGCCGCCGCGGGTGGCCTCGGCGAACCCGCGTTCTCGTACCAGGCGATGGTGCTGTCGTGGAAAGAGGCGGAGAGCACATCGAGGTCGCCGTCCCCGTCCAGATCCGCCGCGTACACGGATTCGGCCCCTTCCGCGTCCGTCGCGAGATTCTGCCGTCTTGAAAAAAATGGAGAGCGCCCGTCTGCCACGGAGTTCTCGTACCACGCGATCCGGTCGGCGCCCCGCGAGGCCGAGAGCACGTCGGGGTCGCCGTCCCCGTCCAGGTCTGCCGCGTGCACGTCCCAGGCCCCGTCGGCGCCGAAGTCGATGGTGCTGCCATCGAAAGTCCCGTCGCCCATGTGGTTCGAGTACCAGGCGATCCTGTCATCCCAGGCCGAGGCCGAGACCACGTCGACGGCGCCGTCGCCGTTCAGGTCGGTCGCGTACACGGCTATGGCCCCGTTGGCGTCCGGGTCGATCACCCGCCGCTCAGAGAATGTCAGGTCGCCCTGATTCGCGTACCACGCGACGGTGTCGTCCAGCGCCGAAGCCGCAAGCACATCGAGGTCGCCGTCGCCGTCCACATCGGCCGTATACACGGCCTGGGCGCCGTTCGCGTCGGTTGCGATGTTGAGCGCCGCGGAGAATGTCCCGTTTGGCAGGTTCGCATGCCAGGCGATGCGGTTGTCGTGCTCGGAGGCCGTCAGCACGTCGATGCGGCCGTCGCCATTCAGGTCGGCCGCGTGAACGTCCCGCGCCAGGATGGCGTCGGTTGTGATCGTGTGCGACTGGAAGTTTCCACGGCCCAGGTTTTCGTGCCATGCGATCGTGTTGTCGTTGGAAGAGGCGGAAAGCACGTCGAGGTCGCCGTCGTTGTCCAGATCCGCCGTATCGACGGCTTCGGCCCCGTCGACGCCGGTGGCGATCGGCAATATCCCCAAGAACGCGTCGTTGCCCAGGTTGTAGAACCACCCGATCATGTCGTCGAGATAAGACGCGAAGACCACGTCGAGGTTGCCGTCGCCGTCCAGGTCCGCCGCATGCACCGCGCTGGCGCCGCGTACCGAAGTTGAGAGATCCTGCGCATCGGAAAATCCCCACGGCGCCTCGACCGACGTGTTCGCCTCCCACACCGGACCCATGCCGGCGTCATTCTCCGCGAACAGGGTCACCGAGTAAGGCGTCTCGGTCTGTACCTCGATCGTGCACTCCGAGGCGGGCGCCTGGACCGTGCAGCTCACCAGGTTCGCGGCGTCGCCGGTAGTGGGCATGGCCGAGACCACGTAGCGCAACGTCTCGGGGGCCCCTCCGCTCTCCGTCCGGCCCGACAGGGGCACCCAGGACACCGTGACCTGCCCGGGCCCGGTCGTGATCCGGACGCCGCGGGGCGCCGCCGTGGGTGCATCCACGTTCTCGTACCAGGCGAATGTACTTCCTGCGGCGGCGAGCACGTCCAGGTCTCCATCGCCGTCCAGGTCCGCCGCGTGCACGTCCCAGGCGGCGTCCGCCTCGACGTCGAAATTGCCTCCGAACGTGATCGCCCCGCCGCCCTGGTTCTCATACCAGGCGATCCTGTCGTCCAGCGCCGAAGCCGAGAGCACGTCCAGGTCCCCATCGCCGTCCAGGTCCGCCGCATGCACGGAGACGGCGCCGTCGGCGTCGGTCGCGAGCGCTATCCGCGCCGAGAACGCGCCCTCGCCCTGGTTTTCGTACCAACCGACCGTGTCGTCCGAATATGAGGCCGAGAGCACGTCCAGGTCCCCATCGCCGTCCAGGTCCGCCGTGTACACCGATTGTGCTCCCAAAGCATCGGTGGCCAATTCACGCCGCGTCGAGAACGTGCCCTCGCCCTGGTTTTCGTACCAACCGACCGTGTCGTCTACCTGAGACGCCGAGAGAACATCCGGATCGCCATCACCGTCCAGGTCCGCCGCATGCACGGAGATAGCTCCATCGACATCGGTCGCGATCGCAACCCGCGTCGAAAACGCGCCCTCGCCCTGGTTTTCGTACCAACCGACCGTGTCGTCGAATGCGGAGGCCGAGAGCACGTCCAGGTCCCCATCGCCGTCCAGGTCCGCCGCATACACGGAGGCCGCCCCGTCGGCGTCGGCCGCAAGCACAAGCCGCGCGGAAAATTCACCCTCGCCCTGGTTTTCGTACCAGGCAACGGTGTCGTCTATGTATGAGGCCGAGAGCACGTCAAGATCGCCGTCACCATCCAGGTCCGCCGCGTGCGCCGACCAGGCGCCCTGGGCATCTGTCTCGATCGTGTGCCGCGTCGAGAAGGTTCTGTCGCCCTGGTTTTCGTACCAACCGACCGTGGTGTCGCGGAATGAGGCGGCAATCACGTCCAGGTCGCCGTCCCCATCCAGATCCGCCGGGTAGACCGACCGACCGCCGCCAATGTCATCGGCAAGCATGCGCGAATCGGAAAATTCCGACAACGCGACGGTAATGGGCGTTCCGGCCGTCCGGACCGGTCTTGGCCCGGCGCCGTCCGCCGGCATGGCCAGCGGTGGGGACCGGGGTACGGCAAACTCCCAGTCCGAGCCGACCGCGCTCGCCGGGTCGCCCACGATAGTCTCGCTGCTCATGGTCCCGGGACGCAGGGGTTCTTGCCACACGATCCCCAGGTCCGCGGCATGCACCGACGCCGCGCCCAGGGGACCCGCCCACAACACGCGGGGTGCGGTAAACCCACCGCCGCCAACGTTTTCGTGCCAGTACATCGCACCGTCCAGGGCGGCGGCTGCGAGGACGTCCAGGTCGCCGTCTCCGTCCAGGTCCGCCGCGTGCACCGAGACCGCGCCCAGCGTCTCCGCGGAAATCGCGCGACGCGCGGCGAACGCCCCGCCGCCCAGGTTCTCGTGCCATCCGACCGTGTCGTCCAACAGCGATGCCGACAGCACGTCCGCGTCGCCGTCCCCGTCCAGGTCAGCCGCGTACACCGAGACCGCGCCCAGCGTCTCCGCGGAAATCGCGCGGCGTTCGGAGAACGCCCCGCCGCCCAGGTTCTCGTGCCATCCGACCGTGTCGTCGAACAGAGATGCCGACAGCACGTCCGCGTCGCCGTCTCCATCCAGATCCGCCGCATGCACCGAGACCGCACCCAGCGTCTCCGCGGAAATCGCGCGGCGCCCGGCGAACGTCCCGCCGCCGAGGTTCTCGTGCCATCCGACCGTGTCGTCCAACAGCGACGCCGACAGCACGTCCGCGTCGCCGTCCCCGTCCAGGTCGGCGGCGTATACGTCCCGCGCTCCGTCCGCGGCCGCCGTTACGACCCGACGCCCGGCGAACGCTCCGCCGCCGAGGTTCTCGTGCCAGTAGAGCGCATCGTCGAGGTAGGCGGCGTACAGCACGTCCGCGTCGCCGTCCCCGTCCAGGTCAGCCGCATGGACCGCGGCGGCTCCGCCCGCGCCGGCCGCGATCGGCCGCGTTGCGGACAACCCGAGTCCGACGTTCTCATGCCAGTCCACCGCGCCGTCGGTATAGGAGGCACTCAGCACGTCCGCGTCGCCGTCCCCGTCCAGGTCAGCCGCATGCACATCCCGCACACCCGGGCCGAATTGCGCCCCGGCGTTCGCTGCGATCGCCACGGCCAGCGGATCGAGCGTCGCGCTCGACCGCACCGCGGCGGCCAGAGCCCCGGAATCCGCGGCCGCCACCGGAGCGGCCACATCGCGCACCACCGTGAACGTGCCGTCGGCGGCGCGCAGCCACGCCAGCGCTTCGATCCGAAGGTCGCTCTCGAGCCGAAGGCGCCAGTCGCCGCCGCCCGCCCCGCCCCGGGGGTCGGTGGCCGACTCGCGCGCGAGGTCGGCCGAGCGCAAACCGGCCACGCCGTGCGCCTCCACCGCGAACGTCAGCCAGGCGCGTTCCCATCCCTCCTCGTCAACGGCCGTGACGCGCACTTCGCCGGCGCGATTCGACTGGTTGACCACGCGCAGAATTCCCTGCCGGAAAGAATCGTTTGCCGCCGGAAACAGCGGCACCATACGAACATTGCCAGGCTCCGCCGCCGATGCCGCAAGCAGCGCCGCCAGAACAGTCGAGACGATCGCCCCTGCGGCGGGCAGCGCCTTGCACCTGATCGCGAACTCATTCGGCATTCGTGTAAACCTTTGCTTGCTTTGCCAGCCGGTCCAAGCAGGAAGGAGGGCCCCGGGGCAGCGTGCAATTGGTAGCATTGGGTGGGGGGCAGTGATTATACGGTCCGCAGCATCCCGGGCACAAAGTACCCGGACTGCGGCACGCAAGACGGGTTCAACCGAACCTTGTTCCGCCCCTGGACGCGAAGGGCAGCCTGCTGCCCCATCGGGCGTCGGCGTGTATGATTTGATCCACGACGACACGCGTTCACGATCCGAATCGATGGATAACGGTGATATGGGAGATCACCTCAGGTATTGGCTTGTCTCGGCGGGTCTGGCCATTTCGGCGTGCACCGGCCCCGCCGTGCAGCCGGAGTCCGGGATTGCCGGGGAGGACGCCGCCGTTGAACGCTCCGGCGGCATGGGTGCCGGGGGAAACGGCGATGCACCGCCTGTGGATTCCGTCGACGACACGAGGCCGGTACACGCGGTGGTGCCCGGGGACACCCTGTTCTCCATCGCGTGGCGCTACGGTGTGGACATGCGGGATCTCGCGGCCTGGAACGGTCTTGCGGACCCCGACCTGATTCGGGTGGGCCAGCGGCTGTACCTGGCGCCCCGGTCTGCAAATCCGGCGACCGTTCGGCAGGACGGCCGTGAATCGCTGCAACCGCAATCGGGAATCATGGTGGAGGATGCTCAGTGGCGCTGGCCCGTACGCGGGCCGGTGCTCAGCGGTTACGGCGCCGCGGAGGGCGTCGGCGGCGGTATCGGCATCGGCGGAGAACCGGGAACCGACGTCCTTGCCGCGGCGGCGGGCCAGGTGGTGTACGCCGGAGGGGGCCTGGCCGCGTACGGGCAACTGGTCATCGTGCGCCACAACAGCGCGTTTCTGAGCGCCTACGGCCACAACGAGGAACTGCTGGTGGCGGAGGGCGAGGCAGTGGAACAGGGACAGCCGATCGCAAGGATGGGCCTGGGCCCGGACCGCAAGGCGCAGGTGCACTTCGAGATCCGCCGCAACGGCACGCCGGTGAACCCGATGCAGTACCTGCCGCGATGAGCGGGGACTTGCGGCCGCCATTTGTGACGAATACGATCTGGCAGAGAACAGAGAGCGATCGAGAACCTCGCCTCGGCTCTACACGAGTGCTTTAGTGTTACCAGAGAGCAGTCTGAAGCCAGAATTGACGAGAAAATGGGCAAACAGAACGAAACCCTGCGCCTCATCTGGCGTCAAGCAGGCGGTTGCCGCACAAAGCATCTCCCGATAGACGACTGAGACATCTTGATCTGTCTCGGACCGTTGTCGCCCTGACCACAGACCACCCCGTTACCCGGCTCCGCTCTTCAACGGAGCGTTCGGCAGACTTCAGCCGGGTTCGTAAATCCTATTCGCCCTGCCGCCCGCAGTCCCTGTAACCCCCCTCGAGACACCTGCCAGCAATTTCCTGCGCCAACGAAACATCCGAATCGGACAGTTGCCCGGCAGACGCATCTCTCAGCGTTGCCCCGTCCGCGTGGCCGTGGGCCGCGGCAAGATCGGCCCACGCGTGCGCCAGTACCAGGTCCCGCTCCACGCCGTTCCCGTCGAAGTAAAGCTGCGCCAGATTGTATTGGGCCAGATTGTGTCCCTGTTCGGCGGCCAGACGGTACCAGACCGCGGCCTCGGCATGATCCTGTGCAAATCCCTGACCGGCGGCGTGCATCGCGCCAAGATTGAACTGGGCCCTGGCGAATCCCTGCTCCGCCGCCCGGCGCAGCCATTGGACGGCCTCGATGTAGTCGCGGTTCAGGCCCTGTCCGCGGACATACAACATTGCGAGGTTTGCCTGGGCGCCTGGATGCCCCTGCTCCGCAGCAAGACGATACCATCCGGCCGCGTCGCCGTAATCCTGGCTGACGCCCTGGCCCAGCGCGTACATGGTTGCGAGCTTGAACTGCGCCTCGGCGTAGCCCTGCTCCGCGGCCGCAAGGTACCACGATGCGGCCGTCGTCTCGTTCGCGGCGACTCCCTCACCATGTTCATACATCGAACCGAGGTAGTACTGACCGAGCGCGGATCCCTGGTCTGCCGCCCGGCGGTACCAGATCATCGCGTCGCCCAGGTGTTGGGCGACGCCCTGGCCGGCGGCGTACATCATGCCGAGTCTGGTTTGCGCTTCGACATGGTCCTGTTCGGCCGCGCGGCGGTACCAGACCGCTGCCTCTGCCGGATCCCAGGCGACGCCGTCGCCCCGTTCATGCATTGAGCCGAGGCTGAATTGCGCCGGTGCGTATCCCGATTGGGCGGCCCGCCCGTACCACCTGGCGGCCTCCGCGGAATCCTGCTCTGCGCCCTGTCCCCGCTCCACCAGTTGGGCGAGATAGTACTGGGCCTCGGCGTGTTCCTGCTCGGCCGCCCGGTACAGCCAGTTCACGGCGGACACATTGTCCTGCACCGTCCCCAGTCCGTTGGCGTACATGACGGCGACGAGCATTTGCGCGTTCGAATTGCCCCCTTCCGCGAACGGCATCAGGTCGCCCAGGGCACCGATGAAATCTCCCCCCTGGAACTTCGCGGCACCCTGGTCAAGGGTCTGGGCGTCTGAGGCAGGGCCGGCGGACAGCAGGAATAGTGCGACTGTTGCCGCCGGTAATCGGGTCATTATCGCGCGTTCCAAAGTGACATTCGCTCCATCTTGGCACAAAACAAGAACCGGCGGCCCGATTGCTCGGACCGCCGGCTTGTTTTGGGACTTGCGAGTGTCGAGCTAGAAGTTGAAGCCCACGCCCGCAGAGGCGCCGGTCGCCCCACCGCTGCTCGTCACGCCAATCTTGAATGAGGCCTGCTCGCCCTGGATCTGGAAGCCCACCGCGAAGGCGGACTCACCGTCAAACGAGCCAACGCCGATGGCGATGCCGCGGCCGTTGACCGCCGGCATTCCCGCCAGCGCCATGGAGGCGGCCACACCGGCCCGGACCACGTCCAGGTCGTCGCTCAACTCGCCGATCATGTTGCGGTTGTCGCTGATCGCGCTCGCGTTCTGACCGATCGAGTTCATGTTGGCCGCGATCGCATCGGCATTCGAACCGATCCGTCCGCTCAACGCCATATCGGCTGCGGCTCCGGCCGCCACCGCCTCCTCGATCGCACCGGCCAGCATCATGTCGGCACCCATTCTCTCCGACGCTTCCGCCACGATGGCTTCGGCATTGGCCATGATGTCCTCGGCGTTCATCGAGATGTTGCCCGCGTTGGTCATGATGTCCTCGGCGTTCATCGAGATGTTGCCCGCGTTGGTCGCGATGTCCTCGGCGTTCATCGAGATGTTGCCCGCGTTGGTCGCGATGTCCTCGGCGTTCATCGAGATGTTGCCCGCGTTGGTCGCGATGTCCTCGGCGTTCATCGAGATGTTGCCCGCGTTGGTCGCGATGTCCTCGGCGTTCATCGAGATGTTGCCCGCGTTGGTCTTGATGTTCTCGGCGTTCGTCGCGATGTCATCCTCGTTGTCGCCCACCCGACCGTCGAGAGCCTCGATATCGCCACCCAGGTCGGCGATGTCTTCCTCATTGTGTCGGCTGCGCGCGTCGGCGCAGTTGGCGATGTTCACCAGGCCGCCGGCGCCCTCCGCGCAGGCCGACGCATCGGCATGCTGCGACGAGGTCGTCCCGTAGAGATCACTGTTGATCTGGGCAATGTCATCCTCGTTCTCCGTGACCCGGCCGTCGAGTTCCCCGATGTCCGTCGTGTTCGTGGAGACATCGGTCGTCAGCGCCATGATCTCGTCCGCATTGCCAAGATTCGACAGATCGATCGGATTGCCGTCCGCGTCGGTGAGCTGACCCTTGAGCGCATCGATATCGTCCCTGTTGGTCTGCGTACCATCGTAGGTGCTGGAGATCGCGTCCACCAGCGCCTGGCCGTCGTCGCCACCGGTCTTCAGCAGCGTGGAGACCAAATCCACGGTCGGATTGCTCGGATCGTCGGGGTACAGGGCGTCGATCTTCTCCTTTTCGGTTCGCGCCGTCATCAACGCCTTGTTCGCATTTTCCTGCGCGGTGGTTAGCTCCGTGGCGCCCTCCGGCGCCGCGGCGTCGGCGGCGTTCTTCAGCGCCGTGCGCCGGTCGACCAACTGCTGGTAGAACGACTGCGCGTTGGTGAAGTGCGACACAACGTCCGCGGTCGCCGCCTCCCGTTGCGCGACCAGCCCCCTCAAGGATGTCTCTTCAGCCATCCGCTTGGCCGACTCTGAGCTGTAGGCGGCGTTGCGCGACGCGATCGTGACCGGGGCCGGCTCGTAGTCCTGGTTGATATTGCCTGCCACCCGCTCGGAGTCTTCGTTGATGCCGCTGTTGTCGCCGTCGGTGTACCGGAGCCTGTCCTGGATGGAGCGCGTATCCGTGGTGTCGGCCAGCACCTGGGCCCACAAGGCGTCGTAGTAGTCCTGCTCCAACTTGGCCCGGCGATAGGCTTCGTCGTAAATGTCCTGCTGCGTACCGACGTATTCGTCCCTGGCCTTCTTCAGCGCCGCGGCCGCAATTCTGACATTCTCGACCCTCGTTCGGATGGCGCTGACGGCGTCATTGTCGGCGTCGACCACGGTTCGAATATCGATCGGATTATCGGCGGTGTCCGTATTTAGTTCCATCGGCACGATCAGTTGGCCAGTCGCGGTAAAGTTGCTGGCGGTGGTGTCGCTCGCCACCGGGGCATCATTGCCAGCCGACCCATCGCCCATGCCCAACCCGGCCATACCGGGCGTTCCGACCTGAGGAGTGTTCAAGTCCGAGTTGGTGTATTGGATGAGCTGGTTTTCGTTAACCATCCCCATGCCGTTGGTGATGGTGACGACCGCGGTGGCCCCTTCAAACAACTCGGTGTTCCCGAGCGGCACGTACTTGGAGCGCCCCTGCGTAAACGTGATAGGACTGCCCGTCGTTCCATCTCCAGTACTGGTGTAGTTCGAATACTCCATGGCGTCCAGGGCATTCCGCGCCGTGTTGGTCTTGCCGACCTGCTCGTTGTAGTCCGCGATGGACTGCGTCACCGCGGCCTTGGCATTCCACTCCTCCACGGCTGCCTGGTAGATCGGACCCTGGGAGGCGACATTGAATGCGGCCAGGGCCTTGTTGTGCACGTCCCGGGCGGTGTTGCGCGCCGTCGTCCGCGCCTCGACCAGCGCCGTCAGGGTGGCGTCGGTATCGTCCAGCACTTTCTGCGCGTCCTCCAGCGCTCTCAGCGTGCCGCCGGTGGTGCCGCCGGGGGCGCCGTAGACGGTCGTGTACTTGCCCAGCAGTTCCGTGTAACCGTCGGCCACGTCCTCCGGGATGCTGCCCCAGATGAGCGTGTCGCCCGCGTCCAGGAAATCGCCGTCGGTGTTTGCGTCGTTGTTCATGGCCGTGGCCGACGGCGCGATCAGCATCGGCCCCGCCGTGCCGGCGCCGCAGTTCATGTCGGTGGGCGGAACCACGTAGCCGAGGCCTTCGAGTTTCGCAGCGCCATCGGTGAGAGTAGTGATGGCGGCGAGGGTAGTGGCGTCAAGCATGTTCATGCCCATGCCGATGATGTCGTCCAGCGGGCTCGTCATGCCGCCCATCGGCACCGCGCTCGGCATGTTATACCCCATATTCCCCATCAGGTTCGGCAGAAGCTGGGTGCACGTTATCTGGTCGTCAAAGACGTTGGGCGCCGGAATGTTGCTCGATCCGGGAGCCTGGCCGAACGCAGGCCCGGAGGCCAAGGCACCCAAGCCCAGCGCGCCCAAGGCCGCCACTAGCATACGTTTCAGAATCATGAGCGTTCCCCTATTCATCAGGAGACCGCCGGGTGATGTGCGGTTATGGATATGGCAACGAGGCGAATGAGGAGCGCCACTAACTGTTTGTTAAAACTGAGAAAAAGACTCCATTGGTTGGGAGCGGCACCGGGGCGCAAACGGCGTTTCGGTGCTCGAATCGGAATGTTCCGGACGATTGCCGGTTACGTTTTGCCTGTGGATATCCTTATCGAAAAAGGCCGTTCATGGCTGCGCCAGCAAGTAGCGAAAGCAAGCATTCATCGAGTGTCCGGGCGGAACCGGGGTACGCCGCGCGCCAGTCGGAAAGACCGCGCGGGCCGGGACCCGACTGATTCCGGAATGCGTGCCGGACGCCCGCTGAATTTAACCGCCGGTCGGGGGGCTTTGCTATGCTTGAAGGCATGGCGAATTTCCCTCGCATTCCCTACGGCTTGGCGGACTTCCGCCGAATCCGCCGGGAGGGTTATCTGTACGTCGACAAGACTTGCTTCGTGCGCCAGCTCGAGGAAATCGACTTCGTGGTGTTCATTCGCCCGCGCCGTTTCGGCAAGTCCTGCTGGATTTCGCTGCTGGAGCATTACTACGACCGGCGATTCGCCGGGGAATTCGAGCGCCTGTTCGGCGGCACCGACATCGGCGCCAACCCCACCGCGGAACGCAGCAGCTACGTGGCGTTGCGGTTCAACTTTTCCGCATTCAAGAACTCTCTGGAGACGTTGGAGCGGGAGTTCGATGCCTATTGCCACACCGTGCTCCGGGATGTTCTGGCGTGCCATCCGGACTTGTTTCCGGAGTCGGACGGCGCGGCGATTCTCGCGCCGCACTCGGCGAACGGCAAGTTGGCCGAACTGTTCGCATTCGCCCGGCGCCGCGGGATTCGGTTGTACGGGCTGATCGACGAGTACGACAACTTCGCCAACACGATTCTGTCGGAGCATGGCGAGGATGCGTACCGTACGTTTACGCACGGCGGCGGCTTCTATCGAAATTTCTTCGCCACGCTCAAGGCGGGAACCGAGCAGGGTGCCTTGCGGCGGCTGTTCGTCACCGGGGTTTCGCCGATTACACTGGACGACGTCACGAGCGGTTTCAATATAGGCCGAAACATCAGTCTCGACCGGCGCTTCAACGAAATGACCGGCTTCACCGAGGCCGAGGTGCGCGAGATGCTGGAACGCTACCGGGACCTGGGTGCGTTCGCTCAGGACCTGGACGAGGCGCAGGGCATCATGCGGGAGTGGTACGACGGCTACCGTTTCGCGCGAACCGCCAGCACCACCCTGTACAACACGGACATGGTGCTGTACTACGTGGCCCAAATGCTTGGCAATGGCGCCGTTCCGGACGACCTGATCGATGCAAACGTGCGCATCGACTACACCAAGCTGCGGCACCTGCTGGTGGTGGGCAGGCAGTTGAACGGCAACTTCGACCTGCTGCGGCAACTGGCCGGCGAGGAGCAGGTCCAGATGCGGCTCGCGTCGAGCTTTCCGCTGGAACGGTTGAACAGGCGCGACAAATTCCTGTCCTTGATGCACTATTTCGGGCTGCTGAGTATCCGTGACGCGGTGGGCGCCACGACTGTGCTGGGCATCCCGAACCAGACCGTGCGCCACTTGCTCTACGGATTCCTGCGGGATGCGTACGAGGATCTGGCGCTGTTTTCGCTGGATGAATTCGAACTGGGGCCTCTGCTGGAGGCGATGGGCAACACCGGGGCATGGGAACCGGTTTTCGAGACGATTGCCGAGCGTATCGGGAAATTCACCGGCATCCGCGATTACATTGCCGGTGAGAAGGTGCTGCAGGGTTTCCTGCTGGCGTATTTGAGCCTGAGCGAGCGGTTCGTGCCGCGTTCGGAGGCGGAACTGGGCAAGGGATACGCGGATTTGCTCCTGGAGCCCAACCTGGCGAACTTTCCGCAGTCACGCTACGGATATGTCGTCGAGCTCAAGTATCTGAAACGCGCGGAGCCGGCTGGAGCGGCGAAGGTGGAAGCACTGTTGGGCGGGGCGATGGCGCAACTAAAGCGTTATCTCGGCGAGCCGGCGCTCAAGACTCGTTCGCCGCGCGTGCGATTCATCGGCCTGGCGCTGGTGTTCCACGGATGGGAACTGGTGGGTAGCAAAGCAGTAACCGACGCTTGAGACCGCCGGAAAACGTAACAAGTCGTCCTGAAGCCCACCGCGAAGGCGGCCTCGTACTTGGTGAGCAATTCCGAGTAACCGTCGGCCACGTCCTCCGGGATGCTGCCCCAGGCGAGCGTGTCGCCGACATCCAGAAAGTCGCCGTCGTTGTTGCCGTCGATGTTCATGGTACCGAGCGTCGGCCCCGTCGTGCCGGCGCCTCAGTTCATGTTGCCGGGCGGAATCACGTAGCCGAGGCCCATGAGTTTCGCAGGGCCATCGGTGACAGCGTTAAAGACGGTGTCGCCGGCTTCAAGCAAGTTGGTGCCCATGCCGATGATGTCGTCCAGCGGGCTCGTCATGCCGCCCGTTGTGGGAGAATCGGAGCATGACGCAGCCAATCCTGAAGCGAGAGTTCGACTATTATCTGTCCAACCAGGACCGACTGGTTGCCGAGTACAATGGCAAGTGCATCGTCATCAAGGATCAACGGATCATCGGCGCATACGATGACTATCGCGAAGCGATTGTCGAAACGATCAATCGAGGCCACGAAGCGGGAACTTTTTTGACGCAACGCGTATCGCCGGGTTCAGCCGATTACACAGGAGTATTCCACTCCAGAGTTGCGTTCAGTTGAGCGCCAGCTTCACAGTGACGAGCAACAGCGGGTTGCTCAACGCTCTATTGACACCGTGCGGTATCGCATCTCAATTGGTGACAATGCGGCAACTTTCCAGTGTCAGGCGTTGTGGGATACAGGTGCCACAGGTTGCGTCATTACTGAGCGGATTGCCGCCCAATGCGGCCTGGCACCGATCGGTGTTCTGCAGGTCTTTGGCGTTCATGGGGCGGAGATGGTCAATGCCTATCTCGTCAATTTGCACTTGCCCAACGACGTGGTCTTCGAGAACTTGAGGGTGACCGAAGGTATGCTCGGCGACGACATTGAGGTCTTGATAGGGATGGACGTAATAACGCGTGGCGATTTTGCCGTAACGAATAAGGACGGACTGACCGTATTCACGTTCCGGATACCTTTTGGAGCTTGAATTGAAGATCGAGAAGGCCAGGGTTAGCTTGTCAAGATGGGTGTTGACCGGGTGGGTCACCCAGACGGGAGTGCTCGCGACGCTGTTCTGGTACTTCTCCTCAGGCCCGCCGGTCGGCTGATCGGCCGATACGTTTTTTTCGAATGCCCTGCTGCATTCATTGTCAGGCAGTGACTACCGCCCGCGCGGAGTACCTGGATGAGATCCGCCGGGCCGACATTTCCCGCGTGGACGGCGTGCGCGGCACAGGCGTCCGTTGCGTCGAGCCCTGCCTTGCTCCCGCTTTGGGAGCATGATAACGTGCGTCGATGAGAGTGATCGCGAAGTCCCGGCTCCGGAGGTTCTGGGAAAGCAGTCCGAAGTACGCCGATGCGATGAAACGGATGTCCGAATGGTACAACTTTTGCGCCGCCGCGAAATGGAAGACACCTCACGAACTGAAGGCCGATCTGCGAAGCGCCAGCATTCTGAAGAACAACCGCGTGGTCTTCAACGTCTGCGGAAACAAGTATCGGATCGTGGTGCTGACCGACTACGAACGACACGGGATGCTGATCCGCTTCGTCGGAACGCACGAGCAGTACGACGCGATAGAGGATATTGAGCACATCTGAGACAGATTATGAAACTCAAGCCGATCAGAAACGACCTCGAGTTGGACCGTGCGCTCAAGCGCATCGACGAGTTGTGGGGAGCAAAGCCCGGCACGGCAAGAGGCGATGAACTGGACGTGCTGATGCTGCTGGTCGAGAAGTACGAAGAGGAACATTTTGCCATTCCGGCTTCCGATCCGATCGAAGCCATCAACTTCCTGATGGAACAAAACGCCTTGAGCCGAAGGGACCTGGAACCCTATATCGGCCCGCGTGGACGCGTGTCCGAAGTGCTGAACAGGAAGCGGAATTTGACGCTGCCCATGATCAAGCGACTGCATGCGGGCCTGAATATCCCCTATGAGAGTCTGATTCAATAGGCGTTCTCACGCGGATCAGGCGTAGATGGTCGGCCACTTTGGCCGGGCGCGTTGGGATCGCCCTGTGCCGCAAATGGCAACAGGTCGCCGAGAGCGCCGGGAAATCTCCGCTCGGAACCAGAACTCGTAGCCCACGCCAGCCGATCGGGCGGCCGCCTCGGTCAGGCGCCACCCGGACCTGTTTCCCGAGAACGCGCGGGAACATATCCTCGCGCCCGCCTCCGCACAGGCGAGAAGACCGAGCCACATTATTTTCAGGAACTGGTGGATCATTGCCGGCTGAGCACGGCCAACGTCAGGATCGTGGGACGTGGCTCGGACCCGCGTGCATTGATCGGGAAAGCAAGGCGGTTGCTGAGAGAGGAGAAGCGTAAACGAGTTTTCAGCTCCTGCTCGCCGAGCAAAAGCTTCAACTGCGCCGCCGGTAATGCTGCATCTGGGCGCGCAAAACGTCAGCCCAACGGTGGTCGGTCTGGTAGACCCGGCGCACCTTCCCGCGAACCGTTCGGAACTGCAGGGCCGGTAGGACGTTCTCAACGGAATTGTCGTAGACGTACGCGCGGTTCACTTGCGGGATGGTCCTGCGCAGGTTTCGCAGGGACTTGTCGAACCGGCTGATAATCTTCGGAATCGGCACGGCGTGTCCGCCTTCAAGCACCCGGCCAGCGATGCGGGCGGCGTTGATGGTCGGAGCGTCCGTGCCGACGTAGAACAGGCGAGTGAAGTAGCCTTCGGTTATGGATCGCCGAACGAAGTCGACCTTTTCGTCGGTCGAAAATACGGTCTCGAATGCGAGGGACCGCCGGGCATCCAGACAGTCATTGCGGATGCGCTCCGCGTGCCGGGCGGCCTTCAGCACCGCCTCCGGGCAGTTCCAGTCCCCGAAGCGATCCTGAGCGATCTCGTCCGGATTGACGTAGACGCAGCCCTCGATCCACTCGTGATTCAGGATATCCCGTGTGAGGGTGGTCTTACCGGCACCGTTCGGGCCGGCCACGACGATGAGAACGGGTCGCGCGTCAGCGGTCGGTGTCATGCACGTCGTCGGACGCAGACGGGGGGACGCCGTCGCGACCGTAAATCGCTCGGTCTATCCGACGACGGAATTTGGCGTGCGCCGCCTTCTTTCTCGCGATCACGCTTTCCTGCACGGCGAGCATCAGCGCGTGCAGTTCCTCGTCCGTGGGCTCCACGGACGGGTCGGTCAGATCAACCTTCGGGACCGCTTTCATAGGTCAAGTATAACCGCTGCTCATTTCCGGAAACGCAATGCCGGGACTGCTCGCGACGCTGTTCTGGTACTTCCCTTCAGGCCCGCCGTGCGGCTGAACGGCCGATTCCACTGTGTCTTCGGTTGGGGCTAGACCGAATCAGACGCCAGGAGCCGCACCAGCAGCATGACAACTCCCAGCGAAAATGCGAGATTAAACCCCACCATCCACTTGATCAGCCTGACATCACCCCTCAGGTCACCGATGTCCCTCTGGTAGTCAGCGATGGCGGTGGCGGCGGCAAGCGCCTTGTCGTCCTCGGCGCCCGCCGACTTGAAGGCGTCGTAGACTTCAGCAATCATCGTAGTCATCGAAGTGTCCTGGCGGTCATCCCAGGAAGCGGAACATTCCCGCGACAACGCCCGCGATCAGGGCGGCATGGGCGGTGAGTGCGCCCACCATCCATTTCAAGAGATCCGCCTTGGCCTTCTGCACCTCGGACCTGACTTGCTCGATCTTGACTTCCAGATCGGACCTGATTGCGAGGATATCGGACCTGATTGCGAGGATATCGGACCTGATTGCGAGGATATCGGACTTGGTGGCGAGGTTGGAGTCCAGCAAGTGGGCCTGCTCGTCGGCCAACGCCTCGGCCTGGGCCTCGGTGAAGCCGCTGGCCGTCAGCTTCTTGACGAACCGGTGGGTGTCGAATGCGATTGCCTCGGACATGACGCCATCCTAACGCTGCCCCGGACCGACGGCAATGCTTCTGATCCGGGCGATTTGGCCAGAAAGTCGGCTTGCGCGGTACCGCCTTTCTCGTCGATGGACGGAATAATTGACTGCTACGTAATCCTTGCTAATTGTCGATTGCGTACTTGCTTATTTGTTGACAATTGGGGAAAATCTCCGCAGTTCTTGACAATTGCCCGTTTATGGACTTGCTAATTTATTGACAAATCCGGACCATCTGGCAGCTTAGTACCGTGGCCCCCTCCACCACCACACGCGACTCCATTCTCGCCTATCTTGAGCGGGAGACGTCCGCCACCAGCACGGAGCTGGCGGGGCATCTGGGCGTCACCCGTCAGGCCGTCAACCTGCATCTGAGGCCGCTCATCAATGCCGGCGCGATCATCAAGACCGGCTCCACCCGCAACGCCCGGTATTTCCTCGCCTCGGCCGCCCCCGAACCGGAAGTCTTTTCGGCCCGGCTGCAGCTCCCGGGGCTCGACGAAGCCCAGGTTTACGAACGCGTCGCGCTCATGCTGAACCTCAAGCAGCACCTGCGCCCGAACGTCGAACAAATCGTTCATTACGCCTTCACGGAGATGCTCAACAACGCCATCGACCACTCGCGGGCCGAGCGGTGCCTGCTCGAGGCCAGGCTCGAAGCCGGCCGGGTGACCTTCGAGGTCAGGGAAGCAGGCATCGGCGTTTTTCATTCCATCGCGGAGAGGTTCCAACTGCCGGACGAGACGGCGGCCATGGTCGAACTCATCAAGGGCAAGACGACGACCATGCCCGAGGCCCACTCCGGGGAGGGCCTCTTCTTCACCTCCCGCGTGGCGGACCGGATGCGGCTTCGATCCCACCGCATCCAACTGGAGTGGGACCGCGCCCGGGACGACGTCTTCGTCTCCGCGCCCCGGTACAGGAAGGGCACCACCGTCCACTTCGAGATCCGCCGCGACTCCCGCACGCGCCTGGACCGGGTGTTCGAGGAATTCGCCCCGGAAGCCTACGACTACCGGTTCGAAAAGACCCGCGTCATGGTCAAGCTCCTGCAAAGCGACTACGTATCCCGCTCCGAGGCCAAGCGCCTTCTGCACAACCTGGACCGGTTCGCAGAGGTGGAACTGGACCTGCGCGGCGTCCGCCAGGTCGGCCAGGGTTTCGCGGACGAGGTATTCCGCGTATTTGCCGCCAATCACCCTGGAACCAGGATTCGCGCCGTGAACGCCGGCAAGGGCGTCGCCGCAATGATCAGGCATGCTGGCGGTGATGTTGTCGGAGTTTTCTGAAATGCGTGTTTCCTTTCTGGCCAAATTGCCCGGGTTCGCAGCATTGCCGGCTGTCCGGGGCGGGGTTAGGATGGCATCATGTCCGAGGCAATCGCATTCGGCATACGCTGGAAGTACCTGAAAAGGGGGATATTGTTTGATGGCCACGAAATCCAACCGATCTGGCAGAGAACAGAGAGCCATCGAGAACCTCGCCTCGGCTCTACAGGAGTGCTTTAGTGTTGCCAGAGAGCAGTCTGAAGCCAGAATTGACGAGAAAATGGGCAAACAGAACGAAACCCTGCGCCTCATCTGGCGTCAAGTAGGCGGTTGCCGCACAAAGCATCTCCCGATAGACGACTGAGACATCCGCCATAACAAGAACCGACGGCCCGATTGCTCGGACCGCCGGCTTGTTTTGGGACTTGCGAGTGTCGGGCTAGAAGTTGAAGCCCACGCCTGCGGAGGCGCCCGTCGCCCCGCCGCTGCTCGTCACGCCAACCTTGAACGAGGCCTGCTCGCCCTGGATCTGGAAGCCCACCGCAAAGGCGGACTCACCGTCGAACGAGCCGACGCCGATGGCGATGCCGCGGCCGTTGACCGCCGGCATCCCCGCCAGCGCCATGGAAGCCGCCACACCGGCCCGGACCACGTCCAGGTCGTCGCTCAACTCGCCGATCATGTTGCGGTTGTCGCTGATCGCGCTCGCGTTCTGACCGATCGAGTTCATGTTCGCCGCGATCGCATCGGCATTCGAACCGATCCGTCCGCTCAGCGCCATATCGGCTGCGGCTCCGGCCGCCACCGCCTCCTCGATCGCACCGGCCAGCATCATGTCGGCACCCATTCTCTCCGACGCTTCCGCCACGATGGCTTCGGCATTGGCCATGATGTTACCGGCATTGGTCATGATGCCTTCGGCGTTCATCGCGATGTCCATGTCGTTGGACTCGATCGCCATGGTGTTGGCTGCGATGTCCATGTCATTGGACTCGATCGCCATGGTGTTGGCCGCGATGTCCATGTCGTTGGACTCGATCGCCATGGTGTTGGCCGCGATGTCCATGTCGTTGGATTCGATCGCCGCGGTGTTGGCCGCGATGTCCATGTCGTTGGACTCGATCGCCTTGGTGTTGGCCGCGATGGCATCCTCGTTGTCGCCCACCCGACCGTCGAGGGCCTCGATATCGCCACCCAGGTCGGCGATGTCTTCCTCGTTGTGCCGGCTGCGCGCGTCGGCGCAGTTGGCGATGTTCACCAGGCCGCCGGCGCCGTCCGCGCAGGCCGACGCATCGGCATGCTGCGACGAGGTCGTCCCGTACAGATCGGTCTGGATCTGTCCGATGTCTGCCTCGTTATCCGCCACCCGGCCGTCGAGTCCTTCGATGTCCGTCGTGTTCGTGGAGACATCGGTCGTCAGCGCCGCGATCTCGTCCGCATTGCCAAGATTCGACAGATCGATCGGGTTGCCTTCCGCGTCGGTGAGCTGACCCTTCAGGGCGCTGACATCGGAGTCCACGCTGGAAATCGCATTCAGCAGCGCCTGACCGTCGTCATCCGCGGGATTCGGATTGTTGTTTACCATCTCCGGTTCCAAAAGCGCATTGAGCAGCTGGCTCGTCGTGCTTCCCGGATTCGCAGTCAGGTTCTGGTGGGCCGTTCGCTGTTCCCTGGCCGCCGCCAAAGCCTTGCCGGCATCTGTCACTGCGTCCTTGAAAGACTGTAGCGCGTCTTCTCCGCCAGCGTCTTCAAGCTCAGCCTTGGCTTCCGCCTCCTGGTACTGGCGCAACGTCACCAGCTGACTGAGGTAATTGTCCGGATTCTTCAGCCTCGCCTGCACTGCCCTGTTGGCATTGTCCAGGTTGGTGATGGCGGTTCGGACTTTGGCTGCCGCAGACACGGCATTGCCCCGGGACTTCAGGTATGCATCCACCAAGTCACGTTCATTCTCGTAAATTACCTGGCCCTCGGTCGGGTCAGTGGCGTCCGGTCCAGCGATCGTGACTCGATTGGCTGCGTCTATATCAAGGTTCTGCGACCGCACGACTCTCGTGAGGCGATCGAGTTCGCCCTGGACGTGATCGCGACCCTTCGTCGCCCTCCGCAAAGTCTCTTCCTGCGTACGCGTATCGAGGTTCCCCGCCTCTTTTGCGTCGTCCAGCGCAGTTTGTGCTGTGTCGACCGCTGTCTGCCACCTGCCCAACTCGTGGGCAATGTGGCCGAGCGTGGTGATGGCGGTGGAGGCTCTGTCGAATGTGCTAGTTTCTGTGTTACTCACTTGAAACTGAAGCGCGCCGGCAGCATTGAATGCAGCCCTTGTACCGGCCGGATCGTCGACAGTGCTCGTGTCGACAGCATTCGCCGTATCCGCGGCATCGTTGCCGGCAATGGCCCGGTATCCCGCTGTATTGCCGCTGCCGTAGACCGGGGCCACCTGGCTGTTCTGGTTAGCGCGCAGTGCACCGCCAGTCAGGGCTTGGTTGTCTTCGTCAACAGGAGCTGGATTCCAATCAGTGACGCGGCCTGTGACAGTGACCGCAATATCGTCGTACCCGCCAGTCTGAGCGCTGCCGCTGCTGGTATCTACATTGTCCTTCAACTGGGCAAGCGTACCTGTACCACCGACCAGCTTGTTGTAGTCCGAGATGGCTTTGGTGGCTGCAGAGAGCTTTGCGCGCTGGTCATAGACCGCGTTGAAGACCTCCCCGCCAAAGTCGTCCTTGTTCATACGCGCAGTATTGAACGCGGCTGTATCTTCCGCTTCGGGCTCTTCCAACGCCTCAAACGTTTTCTTGGCGCTAACGTAGCTGGTGTACAAGTCCGCAGCCTCGCTGACATTGTTGGCCACCGGATTGTCGCAAGCTGCGACACTGAGCAACTCAATAAGCGCGCCGCGCTCGTCGGTATCGTCGGTAGCAATGACAATGCGTGCGGCATCCAGCGTGTAATCCATTTGAATGCCTGGGTTTGCTTGACCAGGATTGGAATCAAACGCCTGATCCAGAACACCGCCCATCCCCAAAAGGGACATCGACCCCATCGCGGTTGAAGCGGACGGCAGCATCCCGCCGGCGCAGGACGAAATGTCGCCATACAGCTTTGGTCCCGGAATCTGATCCTGCTGGGCAACAACCGGTCCTGACGCCAGCGCGCCCAATCCAAGCGCACCCAGCGCCGTTACTATCAATCGTTTAAGAACCATGAGCGTTCCCCTATTCATCAGAAAGCCGCCGGACGTTTGAGGGTTGGGCTGTCACGCTCGGCGAGATTCGGAGAAATGCTTAAGTAGCTGTTGTAATGGGGAAAAGGGTCGAGTCGAGGGATTCGGCGCTACGGCGTGAACGGTATTCGCACGCCCGAACTGCAGTGATTCGGGAAACAGATAGTTACTTTTTGCGCGCCCGTTTCGATGGGAGAAGACACATTCGCGGCCGGACGGGCAGGCGCCGCAAGCAAGCAATCATTGGGGTTTCAGGCGGGGACGGGATCCACTGCGTGCCGGTCCGACGGGCGAAGCGGCCCGGGACTGGGGTGCGTTTGGTTCCGGAATGCGTGTCAGGGCAGGATGCCCGGACTCATCGGAACCCATAGAAAAACCGGCGGCCCGATTGCCCGGACCGCCGGCTTGTTTTGGGACTTGCGGGTGTCGAGCTAGAAGTTGAAGCCCACGCCCGCGGAGGCGCCGGTCGCCCCACCGCTGCTCGTCACGCCAACCTTGAACGAGGCCTGCTCGCCCTGGATCTGGAAGCCCACCGCAAAGGCGGACTCACCGTCAAACGAGCCCACACCGATGGCGATGCCGCGGCCGTTGACCGCCGGCATTCCCGCCAGCGCCATGGAAGCCGCCACACCGGCCCGGACCACGTCCAGGTCGTCGCTCAACTCGCCGATCATGTTGCGGTTGTCGCTGATCGCGCTCGCGTTCTGACCGATGGAGTTCATGTTGGCTGCGATCGCATCGGCATTCGAACCGATCCGTCCGCTCAGCGCCATATCGGCTGCGGCTCCGGCCGCCACCGCCTCCTCGATCGCACCGGCCAGCATCATGTCGGCACCCATTCTCTCCGACGCTTCCATCACGATGGCTTCGGCATTGGCCATGATGTTACCGGCATTGGTCATGATGTCCATGTCGTTGGACTCGATCGCCATGGTGTTGGCCGCGATGTCCATGTCATTGGACTCGATCGCCATGGTGTTGGCCGCGATGTCCATGTCGTTGGACTCGATCGCCATGGTGTTGGCCGCGATGTCCATGTCGTTGGACTCGATCGCCGCGGTGTTGGCCGCGATGTCCATGTCGTTGGACTCGATCGCTGCGGTGTTGGCCGCGATGCCCTTGACGTTCGTCGCGATGGCATCCTCGTTGTCGCCCACCCGACCGTCGAGATCCTCGATATCGCCACCCAGGTCGGCGATGTCGTCCGCATTGTGTCGGCTGCGCGCGTCGGCGCAGTTGGCGATGTTCACCAGGCCGCCGGCGCCTTCCGCGCAGGCCGACGCATCGGCATGCTGCGACGAGGTCGTGCCGTAGAGATCCGTGTTGATCTGGGCAATGTCTGCCTCGTTATCCGCCACCCGGCCGTCGAGTCCTTCGATGTCCGTCGTGTTCGTGGAGACATCGGTCGACAGCGCCGTGATCTCGTCCGCGTTGCCAAGATTCGTGAGATCGATCGGGTTGCCGTCCGCGTCAGTGAGCTGACCCTTGAGCGTATCGATTTCGTCCTTGTTGGCCTGCGTATCGCCGTAGGTGCTGGAGATCGCGTCCACCAGCGCCTGGCCGTCGTCGCCGCCGGTCTTCAGCAACTCGGAGACCAGATCCACGACCGGATTGTCCTCTTCCGCGGGGAACAGGGCGTCGATCTTGGTCTTTTCGGCTTGCGCCATCGTCAACGCCGTCGCTGCATCGGCCGCCGCCTTCGTCTGCGCGTCGGACGGGTTCGTGGCGTCCGCCACCACCTTGTCGGCGGCGGTCTTCAGCGCCTGGCGCCGGTCGACCAACTGCTGGTAGAACGACTGCGCGTTGGTGAACTGGTCCACAACGCCCGCGGTCGCCATCTCCCGGGCTGCGACCAGCCCCCTCAGGGAGGTTTCCTCCGCCATCCGCTTGCCCGACTCCGTGCTGTAGGCAGCGTTGCGCGACGCGATCGTGATCGGGTTCGCTACATAGTAATTGTCGGCAACAGCGCTCGCATTACTCGCATTATTCAAATTGGCTGTCGTCTGCTCGCTGGCCTCGTTAATGCCATTGGTGTTGGTGTCGACGTACTGGAGCCTCTGCTGGGCGTTGCGTGAATCCGCGTTGTCGGCCAGCACCCGGGCCCACACGGCGTCGTAGTAGTTCTGCTCCAGCATGGCCCGCCGATAGGCTTCGTCGTAGAGGTCCTGGAACCGAGGGTTCGTGTTCTCGTCCCTGGCCTTCTTCAGCGCCGCCGCGGCAATCCTGACGTTATCGACCGTCGTTCGGATGGTTTCGACGCTGTTGACGGTGGCGCCGTTGGCGCTGACCGTGGGTATCAGTGTCTGGGGCGTGGTGGCATCGGAGTCGTGATCACCCGCAGTCATCGGCACGATCAGTTCGCCCAGCGTGGTGAAGTTGCTGTCGGCGCTCATGGAGGACACCGCGTCCGTGGTCCCCATCGCGGGCACCCCAGCCGTCCCGGCCACGGGGGTGGCCGTGGTCCCGCCGGTGTAAGTCTCAAGTGCGGAGAGAACAACGGTCCCCATGCCGTTGGCGATGGTGACCACCGTGCCGACGAGCGAGGTGTTCGCGAGCGGCACGTACTTGGAATTCCCCTGCGTCACCGCGAAATTGCCGGCCGCGTCTGCGACGTTCCATTCCGAGTACTGCAAGGCGTTCAGGGCCGTCCGCGCGGTGTTGGTCTCGCCGACCTGCTTGTTGTAGTCCGCGATGCCCTTCGATACCGCGGCCTTCGCCATCCACTCCGCCACGCCGGCCTGGTAGACCGGGCCGGAGGAGGCGGCGTTGAACGCGGCCAGGGCCTTGTTGTGCGCCTCCGCAGCGGCGTCGCGCGCCCTCGCCCTCGCCTCGACCAGAGCCGTCAGGTTGGAGTCGGTCTCGTCCAGCAGTTTCTGCGCGGCCTCCAGCGCCCTCAGCGTGCCGCCGGTGGTGCCGCCGGGGTCGCCGTAGACGGCCACGAACTTGTCGAGCAAGTCCGAGTAACCGTTGGCCACGTCCGCCGGGATGCTGCCCCAGGCGATCGTGTCGCCGGAATCCAGGAAGCTGCCGTTATCGTTGGCGTCGATGTTCATGGTACCGAGAGTCGGCCCCATCCCCACGCCGGCGCCGCAGTTCATGCCCATGGGCGGAATCACGTAGCCGAGACCAGCGAGTTTCGCAGGGCCATCGGTGAGAGCGGCAATGGTGGCGTCAGTGGCGGTAAGCTCGTTCATGCCCATCCCGATGACGTCGTCCAGCGGGCTCGTCATGCCGCCCATCGGCACCGTGCTCGGCAAATTGAACCCCTCCACGGGCGGCAGGAGCTGCGTGCACGTGATCTGGTCGTCAAAGATGTCGGGCGCCGGAATGTTGCTCGATCCGGGCGCCTGGCCGAACGCAGGCCCGGAGGCCAAGGCACCCAACCCCAGCGTGCCCAAGGCCGCCGCCAGCATACGTTTCAGAATCATGAGCGTTCCCCTGTTCATCAGACAAGCCGCTGGACGATGTACAGTTGTGGTTCTAGGATCGAAGAATTCGAGTAGTTTTCTTAACTTATTGTTTTAACGAAGAAAAAGTGTTCATCGGGTTGGAGTTGGGACCGTGAATGGAGAGGACGTGCGGTGCCTGAACCCCGGTGATCCGGACGGTTAAGTGTTACGTTTTGACTAGTGATTTTCGATTGAATAAAGAATTTATGTCTCGACAAACCCATGCCGAAGACCCGTAACCATCGAGTTTCCAGGCCTGCACTTGGTCCGTTGCGCGCCGGTTCCGGGGCAGTCAGGACCCGGCGCCGGGGTCCGGCCGGTTCCGAAACGCACGTTTTGGCACTCGAACCCGCTGCCACGGTGGCCGATGTCGCGAGGCGCTACCTGCGCTCCCATGTGGCAGTCAACTGCAAGCCGAAGTCCATGGAGCTGTATCGGACGGTCATCGACAATCACATCGTGCCGGCCCTGGGGGACCGTCCCATCGGCGCGGTGGGGCGCAGCGATGTCGCGGCGCTGCAGTACTCGCTGCACGATCGTCCGGCCGTGGCGAACAGCACCATCCAGGTGTTGTCGCAGCTTTACCGCAAGGCCCAGCAGTGGGGGCTCGTTGCGGAGGGCCGCAATCCGTGCCGGGCCGTCCGAAAATACAAGCTGCGCCTGCGGGACCGTCATCTCAGCCGGGACGAGTACCGGCGGCTGGGCCAGGCGCTGCGCGACGGCGAGGCCGGCGGTTGGGTGTCCGCGCCGGCCGCCGCGGCGCTGCGCCTGCTGATACTGACGGGTTGCCGGCGCGACGAGATCCTCACGCTACGGTGGGACGACGTGGACCGCCAGGCGCGGGAGCTTCGGCTGCGGGACAGCAAGTCCGGGCCCTGCATGGTGGCGCTGACGCCCGTGCTGGAGGCCGTCATCGACGGCATCCGGCGGGTCCGGGGCAATCCCTGGGTGATCGTCGGGCAAGCGCCCGGCAGCCGGCTGAAGACGCTGAAGTCCACCTGGCGGCGGGTGAAGCTGCGGGCCGGGCTGGAGGACGTGCGCCTGCACGACCTGCGCCATTCCTACGCCAGCCGCGCCCTGGCGCTGGGTGAGAGCCTGTCGATGATCGGCAAGCTGCTCAATCACGCCCAGATGCAGTCCACGGCGCGGTATGCGCACCTGATGGAGGACGCGGAGAAGGCCGCTGCGGCGCGTGTCGGCGACCGCATTGCCGCGCAAGTGGCCGGACGTCCTCGGGCGTCGGGACGGGACCGGAGGCGGTAGCGGCGGCGTGGGGTGCCACGGAAACGGCCCGGGCGTGGCGAGACTCGAGTATCGGCGACTCAGCAATCGCACGGTCGCAGCGCTGAAGTTCGACCGCGAGACGCTGGTCTGGGACCGGCACCTGCCCGGATTCGCGGTGCGGGTGTATCCCTCGGGCACGCGCACGTACGTGGTGCAGACCCGCGGTCCGTACGGCGCCATGCGGGTGACGCTGGGCCGTCACGGAGCGATCAGCGCCACCGAGGCCCGGCGCCGCGCCTGGCAGGTGATCGCACGGATCAAGGCGGGGAAGGAGCCGCTGCCGGAGCACTCGACCTCGCGGCGGGCCGCAGGCCCCCGGCTGGCGGACATGGCCGCCCGCTACATGGACGAGTACGTGGCCGTGCACTGCAAGCCGGCGACGTTGCGGATTCGCAGCGCGGCGATCTACCGGCACATCGTGCCGCGGCTGGGCAAGCTTCGGATCGGGGCGGTGCGGCGCCGGCACGTGACCACGCTGCACCACCGCCTGGCGGCGACGCCGGTGCAGGCCAACAACGTCATCATCACGCTGTCGCAGATCTACACGAAGGCGCAGGACTGGGGCATCGTGGCCGAGGGGACCAATCCCTGCCGCCACGTGGAGCTGTACCGGCAGCGCAAGCGCGAGCGGTTTCTTACCGAAGCGGAGTTCAGGCGCCTGGGGCGGGTGCTGGACGAAGCGGCCCAGACCGGCGGCGCCACGCCCGAAGCCATCGCGGCGATCCGCTTGCTGACCCTGACCGGCTGCCGCCGCGGCGAGATACTCGGGCTGCGCTGGGAGGAGGTCGATCTCGAGGCCCGGGAACTGCGCCTGCGGGACACCAAGACGGGCCCGCGGGTCGTGCCCCTGTCGCCGGCTGCGGTGCAACTGCTGGCGGACCTGCCGCGCTCTGAGGGCAGTCGGTGGGTGATCCCCGGCCGCAAGCCCGGCACCCACATGGTCCGCCTCGGCAACGCCTGGCGGCTGCTGCGCAAGCGGGCGGGCCTCGACGACGTGCGGTTGCACGACCTGCGCCACAGCTTCGCCTCCAGCGCCCTGGCGCTGGGGGAGAGCCTGCCGATGATCGCGAGGCTGCTGGGCCACCGCCAGATCGCGAGCACGGCGCGCTACGCGCACCTGGCGCGGGCCTCGGTGCACGAGGCGGCGGCGCGGGTGGCGGAGAGCCTGGCGGAGGATGTTTTGTAGGGTGATCTGACTTTCTGGCCACCCGTTCGACACCCGGCTGTTTCCCCGGCGATGAAACAACCGATCATTTTCTGGAGTTCGACCGTTTTCGCTGGTGACATCGAAACAGGCCATTTCCCGCCGATTCGGCGAGAAATGGCCGTTGACGCACACCATTTCGTGTGTAAGATTGTTACACATCCTATTTCGGAGATTTCGGCGTGGCAAGAGTTCAACTGGTGATTCCCGACGACGATCAGGCTCGTTTTCTCCAGCAGGCGCGGTTGGAGGGCATGTCGTTCAGCGCCTGGCTTCGGGCCGCGGCGCGGGACCGGCTGCAGCGCATGCGTTCGCAACGGCGATTTGGCTCGCCCGGGCAGCTTCAATCGTTCTTCGCCGAGTGCGATGCCACGGAAGGGCCGGCAAGGGAGCCCGATTGGGAGCAACACAAGGAGGCCATCGACCGGTCTCGCCGGCTTGGCTTGCCCGAATCGTGACTTTCGTCGATACCAATGTGTTCATGTACGCCGTCGGGCGCGCCCATCCGCTTCGAGAGGAGGCGAGGCGTTTTTTCGCCGGCGCACTGGAACGGCAAACGCCGTTGGCGACCTCGGCCGAGGTGCTGCAGGAGCTGCTTCACGCCTACCTTCCCGTGGGCAGAAAGGCCACGTTCGAGCGCGCGATGGCCCTTCTGGAAGGCCTTGCCGTCACCGTCTGGCCGCTGGAGCGGGAGGACGTCATTCTCGCCGGCCAGTTCCACGGCCGGTTTGCAACGCTCGAAGCCCGCGACCTGTGCTGCCTTGCCTGTTGCAGGCGTCGAAACGTCGCGGAAATCAAGACCTTCGACAAGGCGCTGGCGTCAGCGGGCGGATAGCGCCGCCTATTCCGCAGTCCGATGTCGTCACGCTCTCTGCGGCCAACACACCTAGCAGTTACAGGTATAATCTATACATCGAAGCTCTAGGTATAAACCGTTTGCACTGGAGGTTCACGCTCCGTCCGGCGGCTCCATGCGGTAACCCACTCCGCGGTGCGTGTGAATCAGCGCCGGTTCGTTCGCGTCGTCGCCCAGCTTGGCACGCAGCCGCTGGATGAACGAGCGCACCAGCCGCCGGTTGCCGCGGCCCTTCCAGACCCGCCGGCGCAGCGAGTCGTAGCTCATCACGCGGCCGGCGTTGAGCGACAGCGCGCGTGCGAGATCGAATTCCCTCGCGGTCAGTTCCACCTCGCTGCCTTGCATCGTCACCCGGCGGCGGGCGCAGTCGATCGTCAACGCGCCCAGTTCGAACGTCTGCTCTTCGGCCCGGCCCCGCAGCGCCGCCTCCACCCGGGCGACCAGTTCCGTCGCCGAAAAGGGTTTGACGATGTAGTCCGCCGCGCCGCTCTTGAGCGCCTTTGCCACGGTCTCGTCGCGGCCGTAGGCGGAAATGAACACGACCGGTACGTCGGAAAGTTCCGGCACGGTCTGCATCAGCCGGATGCCGTCGGTACCGGGCAGCATGAGGTCCAGCAGGACAAGCTGTGGCGCCTGCGCGCGGATCACGTCCCCCAGTCCGCTGTGCTCGCCGGTCACCACCACGCGGTAGCCTTCGGCGTTCAGCGCATTGCGTACAAGCCGCAACGTCTGGGGATCGTCGTCGACGACGAGTACGGGTGATGGCTCCCGAGCCTCGCCTGCCGCCTCCGTCGGGCCGTCGCCGCGTGCCTGGTCCGCCACCGGGAGCGTGAACGTGAACCGCGCGCCCAGCCCGGGACCGCGGCTCTCGGCCCAGATGCGCCCGCCGTGCGCTTCCACCAGTCCCCTGCATATCACCAGCCCCAGGCTGCCGCCCAGTCCGTCGCCTTTCTCGCCGTGTTTGTCGAACAGACGCTCCAGCCGCTCCGGTTGTATGCCCCGGCCCTTGTCGGCGACGGAAACGGCCACGTGGCTCCCGTCGTGCGTGACGGACACCCGGATGGGCGAGTCCGCCGGGGAGTGGCGCGCGGCGTTGTAGAACAGGTTGCTCAGCACCTGCACGATGCGGCGCCGCTCGGCCATCGCCCGGGGCAGGTCCGGCGGCAGGTCCATGCGCACCGGATGCGGGCTGCCGCCGCTGAGAAACGTGCTCCTGGCCCGGTCCAGCAGCTCGGCGACCTCCGACGGTTCGGGCCGCACCGACAGCGTGCCCGCCTCGATGTGCCCCACGTCCAGAAGGTCGCCGATCAGCCCCCGCATCTGCGCCGCGTGCTCGTCGATGATCCGCGCGTACTCGCGCACTTCCCCGGGGGCGGCCGACTCGGACGTGTCGCGCAGCGAGACCGCCGAACCCTGGATGGCCATCAACGGCGCCCGCAACTCGTGACTGACCAGGCTCACGAACTGCGCGCGCAATCGCTCCATCTCCTCCAAAGCCGCCAGGTCCTGCATCGTCACGACCACCGACACGACCCGGCCGTCGCCGCGCGTGATCGGAGTGCAGTTGACCAGCACCTTCACGCGGCGTCCGTCGGACACGGAAAGCTCCATTTCCTCCCCGCGCAGCGTCTCCGCGCGGCTGAGTGCTTCGGCCAGCGGAAATTCCGCGAGCGAAACCTCCCGCCCGTCCCCGAGCCGGCTGGTGATGCACTGCAGCAGGTGCTCGGCCGGTTGCCCCGGATCGCGCAGCGGCTCGACCAGTCGAAGCGCCTCGCGGTTGAACGACACCGGCCGTGCGTCGGCGGCATTGAACACCGCCACGCCCACGGGCGAGGTTTCCACCAGAGTCTCCAGATCCGCCCTGGCTCGTCGTTCCTTGCGGTAGGCGCGCGCATTGGCGACGGCCACTGCCGCGTGGGCGGCGAACACCGTGAGGATCTCCTCGTCCTGCGAGTCGAAGGTTTGTCCTCCCGCCTTTCCGGCCAGATAGAAGTTGCCCACGTGCAGGCCGCGGTGGCGCATGGGCATGCCCAGAAACGTTTTTTCGGGCAGCACTTCGGCGGAGAATCCCAATGCCTGAACGTAGGCCGACATGTCCGCCACGGCCAGCGGACCGTCCAGGTCGCGCAGGCGCTCGAAGAGCCGCGGCCCGTCGGCCCAGGACGTCATCCGGCAGTGCTCGCTGTGCGACAGGCCGCACGAGAAAAAGTCCAGTGCCCGTCCGTCCTCGTCGAACGTGGCGATGACGCCGCACCGCGCCGCGGTCAGCGTCTTCGCCGCCTCCACCACCTCCTGCAGCACGGTCTCCGGCTCCAGGCTCGCGTTGATGCGCAGGCACGCGTCGGCCAGCCGCGAAATGAACGCGCGTCCCGAGCCGTCGTCCGATCCTGCATATGAGTTGTCCGTCAATGTCCCGCCCGAAAATTCGCGAAAGCGTTATGCGTTTTCGTCGTTGTACATGATCCGGTGATGATCATTTGTGGCAGATTATACCTTTGCCGGGGAACCCCATCGACCCCCGGCCAACCGTTACGGCGGTTACCGATGCAGTCAGATCATGCCGATTCGATGCCGCCGCGCAAACGCCACTCGGAACCGCAGCGCGGCGCGACGCTCACCGCGCTGCTCGACAAGGCCCAGTGCGGCGTGATTCAACTGGACTCGAGCGGCCGTATCGTGACGGCGAACGAACGCGCCATGGTAACGCTTCGGGCCCTGAAGGGGATTTCGGACGAAGGTGGGTACCTGAGTGCGGTTCGCCGGGCCGACAAGGTCGCGCTGCGGGCGTTGCTGGCCCGGGCGCTGGCTGATGAGGGGGATGAGGAGCATGTGCCCCGGCGGGGTTCGATCACGGTGAGTGGTCCGAGGGGCCATCCGTGCCTGTTTCTGCATGTTATCCCCGTGAGCGCGCAGGCCGGGGGGGACACTGGTGACGTAGCCGCTTACGTGCTCGCGGTGGAGCTGCCGAGGCGGGCGCGCGTCGATGCGAATCTCGTGGCAGGCGCCTTCGGGCTTTCGCCCGCGGAGGCCCGTTTGGCGGCGATGCTGGCGCAAGGTCACAAGCTGCGCGAAATCGCCGTGCTGACCGGGCCCAGCTACGGAACGCTGCGCTGGCATTTGCAGAACATCTTCGCCAAGTGCGGGGTGTCCAACCAGATGGACCTGGTGCACCTGGTGCTTTCGGTATCTGTTGATGCGGGCGGCCGGGGCTGAAGTCTTCCTGTTGGCGCTGTTAACTGCTACGGTCCCTCGGCGACGGCACGGCGTGTGTCGGCCGCGTCCGCCGCTCCCGAATTGTCCCGTTTCAGGGCAAAGTCCGCAGTTTCGTTCATCGAGTTTGGTTAGCCGTTGTGGGAAAATGGCTTCGTGTGCGGGGCGGTCCCGGATGGGTTGGGGAATGAGTACGGAAACGCGGATCAACGTTGGCGCCGTGATCGGCATGGGAATGCTGCTGGTCACTGTCATGGTGTTCCAGAGCGCCTCCACGAACGCCCGCATCGACGAATTGCGAGTCGATGTCAACACCCGATTCGACCGGCAGGACGCCCGATTCGACCGGCTGGACGCTCGCATCGACCGGCTGGACGCTCGCATCGACCGGCAGGACACTCGCGTGGACAGTCTGCGTTCGGACATGCGCGAGGACCACGCAGCACTCGTTGCGCGCCTGGATGCCTTTCAGGGGACTCTGGCCGAGATCCTCCAGCGGCTTGCCCATATCGAAGGACGCCTTGGAATGCCGCGCGGCGGGGACGCCGAAGCCGCGCCGGGGAATTAGGCTGCCGGCCCACCGGAGGCTTCGCCCCTGGTAGGCACATCATGGTCCCTCATGGAACAACCCCTCATGCGATAAGGAGTCACCCAATCCCAGCGGCTCCCTCTAACGACTGGTTCGACGCTCTTTCGAGTGCTCGTTGGCGCAGCTCGGGAGCGATACCGTACAATGCCCTGCCGCCAGGCTTCACGCGTGACTGCACGAAGCACTGACGGTAGTTCTCGATGAAGTCGGCCACTTGGCTGCTGGGCAGATCGGTCTCTCTGGCGATGCCACCCAGCGTGCGCCAGCGGTATGTATCGTGCAAGAACGCTGCCAGGACGCGTGCGCCGACGGGTGTGCTAAACGGGTCGCTCTGCATCATCTGCCGCCTCCTTCTGCTTTTGCAGACAGTCCTCTTTTACCAAGTCCATTATGGCATCTTCAATGACATCGCGAAATCCTTGGCTATTGATCGTGTTCGTCAGTTCGTGCACCTGCTCGTAAAGGTGACCGGGACGCCAAAATGTAATGATGGCAACCAAACCGACGATGACGACAAAGAGTACGGCCATGATCATGAGCGCCCACAGAAATTCCCGGCCCTCGAGCCTTAAGGTCGCCATGGTCCCGATAACCCCTTCAATGACGAGAAGGGCCAACGCGAAGAATGCCAGCGGGTTGCGGACTGCCCTGATGGTGCGAGCGAAATTTTCTCTTGTCACATCGACTGCCAAAGCTCCAATCCGTCTGAACTCTAGCACACCAGTTGACTCAACAAAGCTTTGCTGGCCGTCTTCTGTTCGGTACCTTGAGCGCGACCGGGACCACAGGGACGCAACTTCAAGGTCGGGTGCGTGGCTCGCTACACACTTCAGAATAGACAAGAGTTATTTGCCTTGGAACGAGATGTCGCAAGCGTCCGAGACATGCCCAAATACCAGAGAGGAAACCGGTTGGCAGGGTACGACGCTTCTTTTCAATGCTCGCGGCGTTGTCGCACCGCGTCCGCCGCTCCCGATTTGTCCCGTTTCTGGGCAAAGTCCGCAGTTTCGCTGATCGAGTTCGGTTGGCCGTTGTGCGAAAATGGCTTCGTGTTCGGGGCGGCCCCGGAGGGGTTGGGGAATGAGTACGGAAACGCGGATCAACGTTGGCGCCGTCATCGGCATGGGAATGCTGCTGGTCACTGTCATGGTGTTCCAGAGCGCCTCCACGAACGCCCGAATCGACCGGCTGGATGCCCGCGTGGACAGTCTGCGTTCTGACATGCGCGAGGACCACGGAGCGCTCGATGTGCGTCTGGATGCCTTTCAGGAGAGTCTGGCCGATATCCTCGAGCGGCTTGCCCATATCGAAGGGCGCCTTGGAATGCCGCGTGGCGGGGACGCAGAAGCGGTGCCGGGGAATTAGGCTGCCGGCCCACCGGTGCCGACCGATAAACCGCTATGGCCGATAGCCCGAAGGGCAGCGACACGACACGGTGCTGAGGCTGTCAAGCGCATCCAGGCGGTCGCAGATTTCGACAATCTCACTGTGCCGGGCCGCGATCTGCTCGGGCGTCGAAGAGGTTCCGCCGAGTATCGCGCACCATGCGCCGGCGGCCTGAAGCGCGATCACCCGAAGCTGAAAGTCGACGTTGGACGGGCACCAGTTCAGTCCCAGACTCTGAATGTCGGAAGGGCGCGGAAAACCGGGCACCTCGCACGCTTGTGGACCGTTGCCGCTTCCGGCGGAGCGGTTCTCTTGCGCGGCGGCTTCGGCCAGTCTCTGCGCCTATAGCGCAGCGTCCCGAACCTGTTGCGCAACCTCCCGGGCCCGTTGCGCTTCCCTCTCGCGAGCCATCGCCGCTTCTGACGCTTTCACCAGATCCAGTACCTGTTGGTTCTGCTCGACCGGAAGGTCCGAAGCGAGCAGGAATCGCGTTGCAGACTCCGCAGCCGCGGCGAAGCGCCCGGCCCGGTAAGACGCTTCGGCGTGACGAATGAACAGCGCCAGCGGTATCTCCGCTGCGTCCATCGAATACAGTGCCAGCACAAGGTCAAGCGTGGTCGCAGCCGCGTCGTATGCGCCCTCTAGAGTTTCCTGGTCCGCCCGTTCGAGATAGCGGTCAATGTCGGAAACTGGCTGGGTGGCGGCTGAGAACATCGCAAGGGCCGCCAGGAGCGTCACCGCCGCTCCGACCGTGGCCCACACACCCCTGGATCCATCTCTCGACAGCATGCCGAGACTCTACCATACTGGTTTTGGTACCCCGACAGATCTTGTAGTGCCACTGGTTTTCGCGTCGCCCGCACGCCCTCATCGGCGCGGACTCCGGCGTCGCCGTGCGGGTCCTCGGCGACGGCGCGGCGCGTGCCGGACGCGTCCGACGCTCCCGATTTGTCCCCTTTCTGGCCAAAGTCCGCAGTTTCGTTGATCGAGTTCGGTTAGTTGTTGTGCGACAATGGCTTCGAGTTCGGGGCGGTCCCGGAGGGAATGGGGAATGAGTACGGAAACGCGGATCAATGTCGGCGCCGTGATCGGCATGGGAATGCTGCTGGTCACTGTCATGGTGTTCCAGAGCGCTTCCACGAACGCTCGCATCGACGAATTGCGAGTCGATGTCAACACGCGATTCGACCGGCTGGACGCCCGATTCGACCGGCTGGACGCCCGCGTGGGTAGCCTGGACACTCGCGTGGGTAGTCTGGATACTCGCGTGGGTAGCCTGGACGCTCGCGTGGGCAGTCTGGACACCCGCGTGGGCAGTCTGGACACCCGCATGGATAGTCTGCGTTCGGACATGCGCGAGGACCACGCAGCGATCGGTGCGCGCCTGGATGCCTTTCAGGAGAGTCTGGCCGATATCCTCCAGCGGCTGGCCCATATGGAAGGACGCCTTGGAATGCCGCGCGGCGGGGACGCCGAAGCCGCGCCGGGGAATTAGGCTGCCGCCCCGCCGGTAGGCTTGCCTGCGCGCAGCGCCACAGAATGAGATGCCGCAAGCATCCGGGATACGCCCCAATGCAAGAGAGAAAACGGGTTAGGAGAGCAAGTGCCCTCATTGCGATGCTCGCGGCGTTGACGCTCCCGTTCTGCCTGAGCCAGGATCTGCCGCCGGAAATTCAGGTGGACCGCCTGCTGGTCCAGGCTGAACGCGAAACGGCGGAGGGCAATCCCTGGTCCGCCGCATACACGCTGGAGCAGGCGCTGCAACTGTACGAAGAGCATGGGCTCGAAATACCCGCCGACTTCTGGATTCGCTACGCCCAGGCACTGCAGGCGGCGGGTCTGCACGAGGCCGCCGTCGACGCCTCGACACGCTACCTGAAAGAGACCGGCAGGGAAGGAGAACACTACCAGACAGCACTGCGACTTCTGGATATGGCGGAAAACGACCTGGCCGCCGCGCGCCGGGAACAGGCGCGGCGGCTAGCGGAGGCGCAGCGTCTGGCCGAGGAGGCTGCCGCCAGGGAAGCCGCTATGCTGGAGGCGGTTATGGCGAACCTGCCTGACATGGTCGCGATCCCGGCCGGGACGTTCCGGATGGGTTGCGTGACGGGCCGCCGATGCGAGGAGTGGGAGACGCCGGTACGCGAGGTGCGCGTGCCGGCTTTCGAGATTTCAAGAAACGAGGTCACGTTCGCGCAGTGGGACGTTTGCGTGGAGTACGGTCCGTGCGGGCGGCCGGGCGACGAAGGCTGGGGCCGCGCCGATCGCCCGGTCATCCACGTGAGTTGGCACGAGGCGCGGGATTACGTGTCATGGATTTCCCGCGTGACCGGGGAGCCGTACCGCTTGCCCAGCGAGGCGGAGTGGGAATACGCGGCGCGGGCGGGTACGGAAACGCGCACCATCTGGGGCAACAGCGTGCGCCGGAACCAGGCGAACTGGGACGGCGACCGCACGCGGCCGGTGGGTACCTATCGTGCCAACGGGTTCGGGCTCAACGACATGTTCGGCAATGTGGTCGAATGGGTCGAGGATTGCTGGCACGACAACTACCGGGGCGCGCCGTCCGACGGCAGCGTGTGGGTTGATTCTCAATGCTCGTCGTCCCGTGTCTACCGCGGCGGATCTTGGGCGTCGCGAGAGGCGAGAAATCTCGGATCGGCAAATCGATGGGGTCTGGGACCTGATCGGAGTTTTGCCAATTTAGGCTTCAGAATCGCCCGAGCCCTGCAACGCCAAGGTGCGGATGCGGGGTTGGAGCCGACGACCTTTTCGCATAAGCCTTAAAATTTTCCCGCCCCATTGCCAACATGGCGAAGCACGCCGTTGGAGAGTCGTACAGCTATGTTCAGAATGCCACGCTGCTTGCCGATTTGTCCCGTTTCTGGGCAAATTCCGCAGTTTCTGTAATCGAGTTCGGCTAGGCGTTGTGCGAAAATGGCTTCGTGTTCGGGGCGGTCCCGGAGGGAACGGGGAATAAGTACGGAAACGCGCATCAATGTCGGCGCCGTGATCGGCATGGGAATGCTGCTGGTCACTGTCATGGTGTTCCAGAGTTCCTCCACGAACGCCCGAATCGACCGGCTGGACACTCGCGTGGAGGGGTTGCGAGTCGATTTCAACACCCGATTCGACCGGTTGGACGCTCGCATCGACCGGCTGGACGCTCGCATCGACGGGCAGGACACTCGCATCGACCGGCTGGACGCCCGCGTGGACAGTCTGCGTTCTGACATGCGCGAGGACCACGCAGCACTTGTTGCGCGCCTGGATGCCTTTCAGGGGACTCTGGCCGAGATCCTCCAGCGGCTTGCCCATATCGAAGGACGCCTTGGAATGCCGCGCGGCGGGGACGCCGAAGCTGCGCCGGGGAATTAGGCTGCTGGTCCGCTAGCAGCAGGCGAGACTCGATTGGCGTACGGCACCGGCTGCCGCGAAGCGTGGACAGCGGGTAGTGAAGTGTCGGGGACTCCTTCCCCGTACCCTTCCAATTGACAGGTTGCGTTCCGCGTCGATTTCTGCAACCTTGGAATCCTAGCCTCGTGCCTGGTTGGCGGGAGATTTCCTGGCGATGTGGATTGACATTCGGGGGAAGCAAGCGAAAACGCTCCGGTTCGCGTTCGCGGCAACCTCTGCATGCCTTCTGGCCGCCGGTTGCGCTCGCAACGAACCTCCAGCGATCTCTGTCGGCCCTGATCTCAACGGCGACGCGGGCGCCACCGCCGAGATGACAGTGGCCGTGGAGCCGTACGGTAGCCTGGAGGTCGCGTTGTCCGGAACCGTGCGCAACCATGCCACGCATGCGCCCATCGCGGACGCGTCCGTGACGGTGAGCCAGTTCGGCGACGGCATCCCGCATCGCATTGGCGATACCCAGAGCGACGCGGACGGCGCCTACGCGGTCGAAGTCCCCGCCGATCCCGGACGCTTGGCCGTGCATGCCGAGGCGGAGGGTTTCGCCGCGCAGTCGGCCGTCGTCGCCCTGCTGGACGCGACCGCGGGCCGCGGCGTGCACCTGGACATGGTCCCCGTTCAGGCCGTCCGGGAGTTCGGCGCGGCCGAGGGCGTGGATGTAAGCGTCGACGGCCTATCGGTAGTGACGCTGCCGGCCAATGCAATGACGACCGGGGACGGAAACGCCTATACCGGTCGTGCGGTGGCCTCCGTGGCCGTGCTCGATCCTTCCCGGGACCCCTCTACAATGCCCGGCGATTTCCAGAGCTGGAACACCGGCTCGCAGACCGCCGCGCCGATCGAGTCCTACGGCGCCGTCAGCGTGGATCTTCGGGCGGACAACGGGGCGCCGCTGCAATTGGTCGCCGGCGATGTCGCCCAGCTATCCATTCCCCTGGCCACCGCGCGCAACCCGCAGGACGCGCCACCGACGATGCCGTTGTACTACTGGTCCGGGGAACTCGGTTACTGGATCGACGAAGGCGAGGCGCGGCTGGCGGAAGTGTCGCCGGGTCGCTGGGCGTATGTGGGCACGGTTGGTCACTTTTCCACCTGGAACGCCGATGTCATCTACGAATCCGTTTCGCTCACCGGTTGCGTGCTGGATGAGAACGGCGACCCCGTCAGTTACGCGGAGCTGACCGCCAGGGGGAGCGACTACACGGGTACGTCCTCGGCGGTCGCCGACGCGGACGGGCGGTTCGAGATCGAGGTTCGGCCGAACTCCGAACTCGAACTGGTGGCCGCATCGGACGAAGCATCCTCCGACGCGATGACGATTTCCAGCGGCGACGGCGACTTCTCGTTGGAGCTGTGCCTGGTGGTTCAGGGCGAACGGGGCCTTGAGGACTTTCCCGTCCAAATCGAGGGCGAGACCGGCACCATCGACATCTGCGTGCGCGACCACGAGTGCGAGGACGGCGACGCGATCGACGTGGACGTCGACGGAAGGAACGTGTTCTCGGGCGAGATCGTGAACGAGGCGATGTGCAGCGCGCTGGAGGTCGAGGCGGGCCGGGAGTACGTCATCGAGCTGACGGCGCTGAACGGTACCGGGTTCAAGGGTGCTTGCAACTTTGCCGACGCGAACACCGGGGAGATCGTTGTGCGGGGGCTAGACTCGGAGACTCAGGTCTGGAGGCATCGGGAAGGCGCGGGATCGCGGGCGCGGATCGTGGTGAGCACGGGTGTGGTCCAGCCGTTCACAGTTGTGACGACGCCGCCGGATGCGGCGGTACATTTCTTGGAAGACAGTGGCCGGGTATACGAAGCGGGCATGGATCTGCTGACAGGCGAATATCGGGTCGAGGTCAGCGCGCCGGGATATGAGCCGCGGGACGTTGCGGTCGCGCATGAACCGGAGGGGCCGACGATACTTAACGTTGACTTGGAGAGGATATTCGAGCCCGGCGATGTCTTCGCAGACGCATTGGCGTCCGGTGGCGAGGGGCCGACGATGGTGGTGATCCCGGCCGGGCAATTTCGGATGGGGTGTCTTTCAGATGATCTAGATTGCAATTACGATGAGTTTCCAGCGCACGATGTGACTATACCGAACGCTTTCGCAGTATCCGTGTATGAAGTTACGTTTGAGCAGTGGGATACCTGCGTCGCTGGCGCGGGCTGCCGCGGGTACCGTCCAGACGATGAGGGATGGGGCCGTGGGGACCGTCCGGTGATTAATGTGTCGTGGGAGGACGCGCAGGCCTACGTGTCGTGGCTAACTTCTCAGACCGGGCAGACGTACCGCCTATTGAGCGAAGCGGAATGGGAATATGCGGCGCGCGCAGGGTCGCATATGATGTACAGTTGGGGCAACGAAATCGGACAAGACCGGACCAATTGCGCTCAGAGCGAGGTAATTTTGCGGATACGCTTGCCCGGTTGCGGCGATCAATGGGCGAACACTGCGCCAGTCGGTTCTTTTGAGCCTAACGCGTTCGGCGTATACGACATGCATGGAAACGTGAGGGAGTGGGTAAATGATTGTTGGAACGCATCATATGCAGGAGCACCATCGGATGGGAGCGCTTGGTTGAGCGGGGATTGCCAGCAACGGGTTGTTCGAAACGGTTCGTGGGATTCCCCTCCTGCGGCCCTTCGGTCGTCAAACCGCTGGGCTGATCCCGTCGAGAGCCGTAGTCTCTACTTGGGGTTTGGAATCCGTGTGGCCCGATCACTCATCCTGTGACGAGCGTCGGGACGCGCATATTGGGGAGTCCTACGTTGCTTCAAGTGGATACGGACCGCTCCAAAAAACGTTGGCACCCTTAGAAAACAAAAACAAGGAGAAAAAATGAATTCTACTTTGCGGCAATTTATTCGACTAGCTACAAATGGCGCCAGATATGTGACTCAAACTTTTTTCGGAGTTGTTGTCCAGCTCTTGTCCGTTTGTATACTTGCGATGGCAATAGTCGGCATTCCAATAGTTATAGCAATCGTTATTCCAGAACAAATTGTATCCGTGCGAGAGTGGTTCGAATCAACCGAGCACGAAGGAGTAACCAACAAACTCTTAATACTCGCTGATGGGGCGGCATTTCTGGGTATCGTTGGTTTTCTCGGATTGGTCCCGTACTTGTTTCAGAAAGCAGCAGAGTCCATTCCAAAGTCCCTTGGTTACATAGGAAGGCAATTTCTTTCAATTTTCCGCGGCCCATGGGTGCCCAGCAATAGTAACCCGTCTCATGTAAGTACTTTGGTTGCGAACCGAATTCAAGGGATCCTAAGAGCGGTCCGGGGAAGCGTTGCTCTAATCATCGCGCTCATCGTACTTGCCCTGTCAGTTGAATGGGCGGCGGCGATATTGCGGGATTCCGAGTCGAATGGACGAGAGCTTGAAGCGATAGTACGAGTCAACGGCGAGATAGCCACGAACGTCACAACGGAGTCGATCCAAGTCGAAATCCGTTGTGAGGATGCAAGCGGCATGATCGTGCCGGTAGCTGAACAGGTAGTGTCAAGCGGGACGTCGGATACGGTGCTAGTGCGCTGTCAAAGTACTGCTCCAGAGTCGGTCACGTTAATGGAGTTTTCGGAATCGCTTGCGTCCTTAGTAGAAAGCGTTGGGGAGCTACCGACGCGTCGCGAATTTACTCAAGTGTTGGATGGCTTCAGCAACGAGCTGGAAATGCACTTAGATCGACATTTGGATATCACTATCAGAAGAATCGATCAACTCGACGACTAGCTCCAATGTTGGAAAAATTCCTAGCTGCCGTTTGTCGAATCGGTTCAGCCGATTCCGGGTAAGCGGGCAAAACAAGCCGGTGGAACCCCGTAAGTCTCGCGAGTCGGTGCCGCGTTTCCGCTTCCAGCGGATCGGCTTGTTCGAACGGGAATGCCGATCAAACGGGGTTCCGGTTGACTTCGCTCCGCGCAGCGCCACAGAATGAGATGCCGCAAGCGCCCGAGAAACCTCCCAATGAAAGAAAGGAATCCGGTTGGCAGGCTACGACCTCTTATCGCAATGCTCGCGGCGGTGGCGCTCACGCCTTGCCTGAGCCAGGAACTGCCGCCGGAAATCCTGATCGATCGTTTGCTGGTGCAGGCCGAGCGGGAGAGCGCCAACGGAGAGTACTGGTCCGCGGCGATCACGCTGGAGCGGATTGTTGAGGTCTATAACGAACAAGGTCTGGAGATTCCTGCCGATTTCTGGGTCTGCCAGGCCGGCGTGCTGCAGGAGGCGGGGCTGCACGAGCAGGCCGTGGAGGCGTCGACGCGCTACCTTCAGGAAGCTGGCCGGGAGGGCGAACACTACCAGGCCGCTTTGAGAATCCTCGATGCCGCTGAGGTCGATCTGGAGGAAACCCGACGCGCCGAATCGCGGGCTCGATCCGACGCGGAGCGCGCCGAACGAGAAGCCGCGGAGCGTGCGGCGGCGATTGCCGCGTCGGTTCCCGAGTTGGTCGCGATTCCCGCCGGGACGTTCCGCATGGGATGCGTGACGCGCGGAAACTGCGACAACGACGAACGGCCGGTACACGAGGTCCGCGTTCCCGCTTTCGAACTGTCCCGGTACGAGGTCACCTTCGCCCAGTGGGATGTCTGCGCCGAGTACGGCGATTGCCGCCAGGTTGGCGACGAAGGCTGGGGCCGTGGCGACCGGCCGGTGATCAACGTGAGCTGGCACGACGCGCAACAATTTCTCTCGTGGCTGTCCGCAGAGACCGGAGAGTCGTACCGGCTGCCGAGCGAGGCGGAATGGGAGTATGCGGCCCGTGCCGGCACCGAGACGCAATATTCATGGGGTAACGACCTCGGAAGGGGCAGGGCGAACTGCGGCGGCTGCGGGAGCGAGTGGTTCGGGGAGACGACACCGGTGGGCTCCTTTCCGGCAAACGCATTCGATCTGCACGACATGCACGGGAATGTTTGGGAGTGGGTGGAGGATTGCTGGACCGGCAATTACCGCGGTGCGCCCACAAACGGCACTGCGCGGCGCAGCGGAGATTGCGACCGGCGCGTAGTACGAGGCGGTTCCTGGACCAACCTCTCGTGGTCCCTGCGCTCGGCAGCCCGCACCTGGTACACCACCGGGAGCCGGAACAACGACCGCGGGTTCCGCGTGGCCCGGACGCTAACGAGCGCGTTACGCGCTGATGGGCTCGGCTTCCGGCTCGCCAAAACAATCGAGCCGTGATTGCCAACCAGCCATATGATGGTTTCGAGCGGGAGATGATGAGTTTGCGAATGGGGTTTGTCCTAGCAACGGCCTTGCTGACCGGCTGCAAGATCGTGCAGATGTCCACATCAGGCGGATCCATCATTTCCGCCTCGGGCGACCACGACTGCGCCGAAGAAACCACCTGCGAAATCGACATCCCCAACGGCGATCCCTTCAACGAAACCTTCACCGCCGTGGCCCGCTACGGCTATGCGTTCGCCGGATGGCGCGGCACGGAAAGCTACCTGTGTGCGGGCAGCGCGCCGACCTGCACCGTGGACATTCCGGGTTCCATCACGGCCTACGACGCCACCGGCTACATGACCGCGGAGTTCTACCACCAACCCGAGTTGATCTACCCGGGCGCGATCGCCGTGGAATACGGCATCTGGAGCGCCGACGTGACGCTCGAGTCCGGCGCCGCCACCATCTTCGCGGACGACTTCGATGGCGACGGCGACGATGATGTGGTGTTCACGGCCGGGACGTATCCCGGCGAGGAATTCACCAGTTCCAGGCAGGGCGTGATCCTGATCAACGAAGGCAACTTCTCGTTCACGGTGGCGCAGGGCGACCGCCCCGACAGCGTGCATCCCCGGGAAGTGCTGATGGCGGATTTCAACGGCGACGGGAAAAACGATTTCTTCATCGCCGATCATGGCTATGACGTGGATCCGTTCCCGGGCTGGTCGAACCAACTGCTGATTGCCACCGAGACCGGCTACGACGACGTCAGCGACAGGCTCCCGGACGACAGCACGGGCTTTACCCACAATGCCGCGGTGGGCGACGTGGACGGCGACGGGGATATCGACATCCTGGTGGCCAACAACGGTGGGGAGTTCATGGGCGGCACGCCGTACCTGCTGCTCAACGACGGTTCGGCCAACTTCACGGTGGACCAGGAGAGGCTGCCTGAGCGGGTCGTGAGCGACAACGACTACTGGCCCTGGGCTGCCGACATGCCGGATCTGGATTCGGACGGGCACGTGGACCTGCTGATGGGCGGCAAGGACGATTCCGGGCAGTCGTACATCCACTGGGGGCCGGATTTCGATGAACTGACCGTATTGCCGGCCTCGGACTACTTCGTCGGGTTCGGGGGCGCGGTGGTCATCTCAACAGCGGTTCACGACATCGACGGCGACGGGCGGACGGACATCCTGCTGGGCGGCTACAACGACGCGCTGAACCGCGGCCTGCAGGTGCTGATCAACGCGGGCGACCGGACCTTCGTGGACCAGACGCAGCGGCGCCTGGGACGCTCAGCGTGGTCGCCCCATGAAGAATGGCACGTGGAACACCGTTTTCTCGATTTTAACGGCGACGGCACCCTCGACATCGTGCCTCAGCAATATGCCTACGATAACGGCAACGTGCTGGCTTGGCTGAACGACCGCACCGGTCACTACGTGGCGCTGAAGACCACGATGTTCTCGGACGCCGAGGCGCTGTTCCGGCTGACCTGGGGCGTGAAGGTGCGCGAGGGCGAGGAGTTCAAGTCGGTGGAGTTCTTCACGGTCGAGGACGGCTTGCGTGCCAATGCCGGGGTCGTGATGGACGGAGCGCAGATTACCCTGGCGACAGCTTCATCGACGTCAGCGGACACACCCTGATTCTCGCATTGGCCGAACGCGGCCGGCCAAAACACTTCGCGGTTTACAGGCGCCGATTCCGGTCAAACAGCGTTTCCCTCGCGAAGATCCGCCCCTTTCGATTACCCCTGTCAACTGCCAGGGGCCATGCATACGCCGTTCGCAGTAACCCCTTGCAGTTGAAAGGCATAAGGGCGGCGCCGGTTGACCGGTGAATCTGCTGTGATCGGTATGTCGTGCATGCACGACAACCCGGGGCCGGACTCGCTCGGCCGGCATCATTGGTCCGGTTCCGGCAGTCTTCGCACCTTGACCCGCCAGCGTTTGGCGCGTTCCACCACCGCCGCCGAGAAATCCCGGTCAGCGCCCTCCAGGGGATCAAGTTCCACCCAGAACATCTCTCCGCCCCGAGTCAGCGCATCGTGCAGTGCATCGGTACGCTCGCGGTAGCCGAGCCGTTCCAGCAAGTAGCCCAGGCGCTGTGCCACCGATCGCTCGAATGCGCCGGAAAGCGCGGCCAGCCTGTCGGGGTCGATCCCCGGGCCAAGGTCCACCAGCACGGTCACGATAGGGTCGAGCCCTCCGGTTGCACGCGGATAGCGCAACAAGTCCAGGGCGGTCAGTTCGACACCGGAGATCTGCATGCGGCCGGTGTCGGTCTTGCGCTGTTCGATCCCGTCGGCAACTCCCTCCATGTCCTTTCGGTACCGGAACACGAGTTGGGATCGTCCCGCTCGAATCGGCCCCAGTTGCCGGTCGGTGATCACCTGAAATTCCGTCACCGCCTGGTGGCTCGCGCCGTGCAGCTCCGCTGCCGTGAGCAAGCCGACGTAGTAGGGCCGGTCCGAATGCGCCATCAGCTCGTCGATATACCACGACGGGGGCGGGGCGCCCCAACGGTGAAACTGCGGCGGGACGATGACATAGAATCCATGGCGCGGCCTGATCAGGTGCCTGCGCTTCTGCTGCCGCTCCGCCGCATCGAGCAGCGCGCCCGCGCTGATGCCGAGCGCCTCCAGCGCCTCCGATGCCGTGAACACCACGCGTCCCTCGGACTGCAGCTTCGTGAGAAACGAAGGGAACGTGGAACGCTTCTGATTCATTTTGATCAATCGCCCGCCCTATGCGCGGAGTAGTGGATACAAATGCCAAGAACTAGTATTCATAGTTATATATCCGCATTATACGCGGATTTTTACATATGATAACAAGAGCTCTCGCACTTTGCCGCCACGGCGCGATCAGCGCCACCGAGGCTCGGCGATGCCACGGGTGGCAGATAGTTTGGCGGAGGATGTGTTGTTGGTGCCTGACTTTCTGGCCAAATCGCCCGGAAATACCGCCTTGACACTCCCTGCGGGCGGGCCTAAGTTGGATTCGTGAACGGACGGGCGTAATCGCCAGGCGGAAGATGACATCTACCGAGAAAATTCTCGTTGGTTTCGGCATCCGACCCGATAGCATGGACGTTGCTATCGGCAATATGCCCGGATACTATTGGCATATTGCCGTTTCACGACAGGAGCCCCGCGATGGCTGCCAAAGCTGAATCCGCACCGCTGGACCGGCCGGTCGAAAGCGTTGCCGCGGAACCGTGGAAACGCATGAGCCGAATGCTGGAGTTGCCGGTCGAGAATGCGTTCGACCTGGCTCGGCTCAACCGCGAGGGCGTGGCGCCGGACCGGGTCGACGTGCTTGTCGAGCGCGGCTTCAAACGGCGGGAACTGGACTGGATTGCGCCCTTGCGTACCCTGAGCCACCGTCGCCGGAAGGGCGAGCGGCTGAAGGCGGGCGAAACCGGTAGCTTGCTGCGCGCCATGAAAATCCAGGCCATGGCGGAAGCTGTCCTGGGCAGCCGGGAACGCGCGCTCGCCTGGCTGCGCAAGGGCCGGCAGGCGTTCGGCGGTACCAGCGCGATGGAACTGATGCGAACCGAAGCGGGCGGCCAACTGGTGGAAGAAAACCTGATTCGGTTGGACGAAGGTTATTTCGCTTAGCCGTGCCTGACGATTGATTCTTTGGCGAATCAGCAATTACGCCGACCTGCGGGGCGTGGGCGGCTTGAGGAGCGGCGGCCGGTGGCACTTTCGCGGCGTGCCCGTCGTCTATCTTGCGGAGAGCCCGGCGCTGGCCATGCTGGAAACCCTGATCCATTTCGAACTGGCGGCGGAAGAAGTGCCGGCAGGCTTCCAGCTCCTGGAAGTCGAGTGTCCGGACGAGACCGTCATCTCGGTACTGGAGCCCCCGCGGCTTCCGGACGGATGGCGGGACGAGCGACCGCTGACGCAACGAGTCGGCGCCGACTGGCTGGAGTCGCGATCGTCCGCGTTGCTAAGGGTGCCCAGCGCGGTCGTTCCGAAGAGTTTCAACTATGTCTTCAACCCGCTTCATCGCGACGCCGGCAGTGTGACGGTAAAATCCTCGAGCCGTCATCCGTTCGACGTCAGGCTGTTTTCCCGGCGATGAGTCGTCACGCCATTACGGAACATACTCCGTATTTCACCGCAATATATGGACCATGATCCATATTGTCACCGAAGATTTCGCGGACTCGGCCGTCAACGCGGTTCGCCCATGCGGTAGCCGACGCCGCGTTCGGAGAAGATGTAGGTTGGCGCGGAGGCGTCGTCGCCCAGTTTGCTGCGCAGGCTGCGGATGAAGGCGCGCACGAGTTTCTGGTTGCCGTGCTTGCGCCCGTGCCAAACCTGGCGGATCAGCGAATCGAACGTGACGACGCGTCCGGCGCCCAGGGAGAGCACGCGCAAAAGCTCGTACTCGGTGGCGGTGAGGTCCACCGGCCGCCCCGCCACGCTGACGCGGCGCAGGTCGTAGCGGATGGCAAGCTCGCCCAGCGCGAACGGCTCCGGTTCGGCCCGCTTGCGCAGCGCCGCCCCGATCCGCGCCGTCAGTTCCGTTGCGGAGAACGGCTTGGCGATGTAGTCGGCCGCGCCGCTGGCAAGCGCTTTCGCGATGGTCTCGTCCCCGCCGTAGCCGGACAGCACGATCACCGGCACCTCGGACAGTTCCGGAACCTGCCCGATCAGTTGGATGCCGCCGCTGCCCGGGCCCACCAGGTCCAGCAGCACCAGCCGGGGCGCCTCGGTGCGGATGAGCTGGCCCAGCGCCCGGTGATCGCCCGTCACCACCGGGCGGTAGCCGGCCTCGGCGAGCGCGTCGCGAACGTAGCGCACGGTGGGCGGATCGTCTCCCGCCATCAGCACGGAGCCGTGATTGCGCGCCTCGCCCCGCGCCGTTTGCTGCCCCGGGCCGGCGGCGGGTTCCTCTGCCGCCGGCAGCGTGAACGTGAAGCGGGCGCCCTGGCGCGGCCCGGCGCTCTCGGCCCAGATCCGCCCGCCGTGCGCCTCCACCAGTCCCTTGCAGATGGCCAGACCCAGCCCGCCCCCGAGTTTGCCCTTTGCCGTGCCGGTGTATTTCCGGAACAGGTGCGGAAGGCGTTCCGGCGGCACGCCCTGGCCCTCGTCGGTCACCGAAACCGCCACGTGGGTGCCGTCGCGCAGGGCGGACACCCGGATGGGCGAGGACGGCGGCGCGTTGCGGGCGGCGTTGGCGAACAGGTTGATCAGCACCTGGGCGATACGGCGGCGCTCGGCCATCACCCGCGGCAGGTCGGGCGGCAGATCCACCATCACGCTGTGCGGGCTGCCGCCCCGCAGGAACGTTTGCCGCGCCCGCTCCACCAGCGCGGCGACGTCGCAGGACTCCGGCCGCACCGACAGCGTCCCCGTTTCGATGCGCCCGGTATCGAGCAGTTCGCTGATCAGCCCGCGCATCCGGTCGGCCTGCTCGTCGATGATGCGGACGTACTCGCGCCGCTCCTCCGGGTCCAGCGCCGCGGCCGTGTCCAGCAGCGCGGCGGCCGAACCCTTGATGGAGGTCAGCGGCGCGCGCAGTTCCTGGCTCACCATGCCGACGAACTGCGCCCGCAGGCGTTCGATCTCCTGCAGCGGCCCCAGGTCCTGCATGGTGGCCACCGCCGATTCGACGGAGCCGTCCGCCGCAAAGATCGGCGTGGCGTTGACCAGCGCGGCGACACTGCGCCCGTCGGGTACCTGGAACTCCATTTCCATCGCCCGCAGCGTGTCCTGGTCCTTGCTGAGCTGGCGCGCCACGGGGAACTCCCTGAAGGAGATTTCGAGGCCGTCGGCCCGGCGGCTCGTCACCACCTCGAGCAACTGCTCGATGCTCTGGCCCGGGTCGCGCAGGCGTTCCACGATGCGCCTGGCCTCGCGATTGACGGACACCGGCCGCCCGGTCCTGCCGTCGAACACCACCACGCCGACCGGTGAGGTGTCCACCAGGGCCTCCAGGTCCGCCCGCGCCCGCTGCTCCTTGCGGAAGGTGCGCGCGTTGGCGATCGCCACGGCCGCCTGGGAGGCGAACGCCACAAGAGTCTCCTCGTCCTCGTCGGTGAACGTCCGCCCGCCCTGCTTGCCGCCCAGATAGAAGTAGCCGACCTGCCGGCCGCGGTGGCCCAGCGCCGTACAGTACAACGGTTCTACCGGAATGGGGTGCGGCGCAAGGCCCAGATCGCCGATGTAGGCGGAAATGTCGTCGATGCGCACGGGGTCGGGCAGGCCGCGCAGATGCTCGAACAGGCGCAGTCCGTCGGACCATTCGCGCATCTGCCGGAAATCCTCTTCGGTGAGGCCGGAATAGACGAATTCCCGTGGCTGGCCGGCCTCGTCGATGGAGATGATGAGGGCATACCGCGCCCCGGTCAGCTCGCGGGCGTTCTCCGCGACCTGGCGCAGGACCTCGTCCACATCGAGGCTCGCATTGACGAGCAGGCTCGCCTCGGTCAGCCGGGCAAGCCGTTCGCGCAGCGCCTTGATCGTGCGTTGGGACGGGTCGGTCGAATTCACGAAGTCTTTACGAATGAGCCGATTTCTTCACGAAACAGGGTCGTATTTTTATGTAGAGTCTTGCGGGATGCAAGAAACTGTCGAAGAGCGGGTGTGAAGCGGTCTGCCTTTCATGGAGGGTTGAGTTGAGCGGCTTGCAAAACCGGCCGCCGGAGAGGGAGTGCCTGGTCAGCTGCCTGGCCGTTTCCGGTCTGCCGCGCCGGATTGAAGACGCCGCTGACGAGGGTACCCGGAAATCGTTCGGCCTGGTCCGCCACTTCACGCGGTGGTACGGCGGTGAAGCGCAGGGCAGCGCCGGCGAACCGGCGTGCTTTGACGACAGATCTTCCGGGACGGATACCGCGAACGTCGTTCGGGCAAGGCCCATCGACCCGAGGGCCGGCAGCGTGCCACTGATCCTGGAACTGCTCGACCTGCTGCACATTCAACTCGAGTGCCTGGCCGGCGAACGGATCGTCCGCGGCGCGGTGGCGATAGACAACGTGCGCTGCGAGCCGAACGGAAACATAGCGGCGAATAATGACGTAGCGGCAAACGGGGACGATGTGTCCAATGGAGACGTAGCGGCGAATGTTGGCGGTGTGCCTTATGGCCCCGCGCTGTCCATGGCCCGTGAATCGCAGGCCAGCCAGACAATCCTTCCGCGCATCGCCGTGGCGGACGAAATCGTCAGGCAGTTGAGGTCCGACGAATCCTTGCGCACGGCCGACCACTTCCTGCGCGCCGAGGTGGACCTCGTCGACTGCATGCTGCGCGGGGACGGATCGGGCGGGCACTACATCGACTACCTGCGGGCGGGACTGGGCGAGTTCGACTACGACTTCGATCGATACGCCGCATTCCTCGGACACCACAAGCGAATCGTCGAGTCCGGCCTCGCCGCTACGCCGCCCTGGAGCACGCCCGGCACCTGCGACTGGCTGAAGCGCTATCACAACGCACGCATCGACGACGACCTGACGCGGCCGGCGGATGGAATGGCCCGCGCGGACGACTGCGATCACGGGATGGCCGGCGTCCTGACACCGCTGCGCATCGCCTGAATAGCGCTGTCAAGGCGCCGTGCGCTGTGCGGTGCCCTCCCGGACGATCCACTCGCGAAATGCCCGCACCTCGGTCCGGTGGCGCGAAGCGGTTGTGGAAACCAGGCAGCAGGTCACGCGCGGGCCGGTATCGGCGTCGAACAGTGCAACCAGCGACCCCTGCCGCAACTCCCTTTCCATGGTGGACGGGCTGCCGATGGCGACGCCCATGCCCTCCACGGCGGCCTGCACCACCATGCTGAAAAGACGGAATCCAGAGGCGCGGGACAGGTCCGGGACCATGGTCTCATGGACGGAAAACCAGTTCTGCCAGTCCGCGCGCCTGCCCAGGTGACAAAGCAGCGGCCAGCCATGCAGGTCCGCCGCGCGGGAAGGACGTGAGCGCTTCTCGATCAGCGCGGGGCTGCACATGGGGAACAGAGTTTCCTCGAACAGCGTCTCGTGCCGGGCCTCGGGTGCGGGAGGCGCTCCGGCTTCCCCCGCGTACGTGATCCACAGGTCCACGTCCGCGCCCTTTGGGTCGGTGCCCGCCACATCCGTCTCGATCCTGATGGCGATTTCCGGCTCCAGCGCCGCAAAGTCCGCCAGCCTCGGCATCAGCCACCGCTCGGCGATGGGTTCCACCGCCGCGATGCTGAGCCGCCGCGGCGGCTGGCCGGATCCATAGATCTCGCTGAACACGCGGATGTCGGCGAGCACGCGCTGCACGTCGCGCAGGCAGGCGCTGCCGCGGGGGTTCAGCGACACGCTGCGGCCATGGCGCTCGAACAGGGCCAGTCCGAGGTGTTCCTCCAGCACGTTGACCCGGTAGGCGACCGCCGCCGGGGTCACGCCGATTTCCCTTGCCGCCCGCACGAAACTCTCAAGCCGAGCGGCGGCCTCGAAGTACCGCAAACACTCCAGTGGCGGCAACTTTTGCCGGGACGCACCGCGCGAAGATTCTGACATTGCCCGATTATGACATACCGCATTTCCATGCGATCGGCGCAGATTTGGGGGGTGTTCCGGCGCGGTTGACACTGTAGGTTATGGAGTCAAGAATGGCTTGGCGATGAAGGGACGATGCAAATGGGAGCGGCGAGCACGCAGACGGGCGGCATGGGCATGGTGATTTTCGACACACTGGCTGCGGCACGCGATCTTGAGGCGGCCGGAATCGAGCCGAAGCACGCCGAAGCGATTGTTTCGATACAACGCAAAACCGCTGGCGAACTGGCAACAAAGACCGATCTCGACAACGCCGTCTCCAAACTGGCGACGAAAGCCGAACTCGACAACGCGGTCACCAAGCTGGCGACGAAGATCGAACTCGACAATGCCGTCGCCAAACTGGCGACAAAGGCCGAACTCGACGCCGCCGTCTCCAAACTGGCGACGAAGGCCGAACTCGCCGCCGCCGTTTCCAAGCTGGCGACGAAGGCCGAACTCGCCGCCGCCGTTTCCAAGCTGGCGACGAAGGCCGAACTCGACGCCGCCGTCTCCAAACTGGCGACGAAGGCCGATCTCGATAATCTCGCGACGAAGACCGAACTGGCCATCGCCAACATGGCGACAAAAGTCGAACTCGCCGAGTTAAGGGCCGAACTCAAGGCCGACATGCTCAAGGTGGCGGTGGGCATCGTGATCGCCAATGCGGCGTTGACGGCCGCTCTTGTAAGATTGCTCTGATACGCCACTTTTCTTCCCGTCAGCTATAATGATCGACGCGGCATATCGTGGCCGGCGTTCCGTTGCCCTGTGCCGCCAGAAAACCTAGAGCGCGAAAAACGCGCCAAGGAGGAGGACCGATGAGACGACTGATCAAATTGCCGTATTTTTTCTGCCTGATCGCCATGGCTTTTGCGTGGCCCCTGTCGGCGGTGGCCCAGGACGAGGAGGGTGCCGAAGCCGAGGAAGCCGCGCAGGTTGAGGAAGCCGAAGAAGCCGGCGAAGAGTCTGAAGACATGCCGGCCGACGGCGACGACGGCGCGGACGAGTCCGAAGGCGAAGGCGAAGGCGAAGAATCGGCAGAAGAGGCGTCGGACGAAGAGGACGGCGACGACGAGTCAGCCGAAGAAGGCGGCGACGACGACGGCGACGACGAGTCGGACGAAGAGTAGACCGGCGACGCCGGGCAAGCCCCGGCAACAACCCTTCGGGTAGGAACCGGCCATGCCGGGGTTACCGTGTACGTGGCCGTCTGGCCGCGAGTGGGTCCATCGCGCCCCGAAAACGGCCCATCCTCGCAATGTCGACGAGTTCAGTCGGCGGGCAACCGTTCAGCACTCCACCACGCTGACCGGAATCTCGATGACGTTTACCGCGAGGCCGCCGCGGGAGGTTTCCTTGTACTTGTCCTTCATGTCCCGGCCGGTGTCGCGCAGGGTCTTGATGACCTGGTCCAGCGAGACGAAGTGCTGGCCGTCGCCGCGCAGGGCCAGGCGCGCGGCGTGGATGGCCTTGATCGACGCCATGGCGTTGCGTTCGATGCACGGCACCTGCACCAGCCCGCCCACCGGGTCGCAGGTCAGGCCCAGGTTGTGCTCCATGGCGATCTCGGCGGCGTTCTCCACCTGCTGCGGCGTGCCGCCGAGCACTTCGGCCAGCCCGCCCGCGGCCATGGAACAGGCTGAACCGACCTCGCCCTGGCAGCCCACCTCGGCGCCGCTGATGGAAGCGTTTTCCTTGAACAGTACGCCGATGGCGGCGGCGGTCAGCAGGAAGCGGACCACGCCGCCGGCGTCGGCGCCGGGGACGAACCGGGCGTAGTAGTGCAGCACCGCCGGCACGATGCCGGCCGCACCGTTGGTGGGCGCGGTCACCACGCGGCCGCCCGCGGCGTTCTCCTCGTTGACGGCCAGCGCGTAGAGCGTGACCCAGTCGAGCGCCGTGAGCGGGTCCGACAGCGACGCCTCGGGCTTGGCCAGCAACTGCTGGTAGAGACGGGGGGCGCGCCGCGGGAGCTTGAGCCCGCCGGGCAGGACGCCTTCGTTGCGGCAGCCGCGGTCCACGCACGCCTGCATGACATCCCAGATCTGGAGCAGGCCGTAGCGCGTCTCCGCCTCCAGCCGCCACGCCTTCTCGTTGGCGAGCATGACGCCGGAGATGCTCAGGCGGGACGTGCCGCAGTGCGCCAGCAGTTCGGCCGCCGTGGTAAAGTGGTAGGTGAGGCGCCGCGCGTCTTCCACAATGGAGTCGACGCCGGCGCCGGACTCATCCAGCACGAACCCGCCGCCGACGGAGTAGTAGGTGCGGGTGAGGAGTTGCTCGTGCCCGCACGGGTTTGCGGTGTCGCTGCCGCTGTCAGCGCCACCGTTACGGTTCCCGCCGTCGCTCCGGTAGGCTGTGAAGCGCATGCCATTGGGGTGCAGCGGCAGACTCTTGCGCCGATACAGCAGGAGGTCTTCCTTCTCGTTGAAGGCGATAGGGTGGTCGCCGTTCAGCCGCAGGAGCCCCTCCGTGCGGATCGCCTCGATCCGCACGGGGATGGCATCCACATCGACGCTCTGCGGCCGCTCGCCTTCCAGGCCCAGCATGATCGCCTTCGGCGTGCCGTGCCCCCGCCCGGTGGCGCCCAGCGAGCCGTACATCTCGGCCTTGATGCGGGTGACGTCCCGCAGCACGCCGGCACTCCGCAGACTGCCGACGAACAGCGCCGCCGCCCGCATGGGCCCGACGGTATGGGAACTGGAAGGACCGATCCCGATCTTGAAAAGGTCAAACGTGCTGATGGCCATTAGACGTCCGCCCCGGGCGGTTTCGCGCTACTCTAATCCATTAGACTGCCGGCACGGGGAATTGCTCCGCAGTTTCCGGGCGAAATGGCCGGTTACGTCCCGCCGCTTGTCGGATTTGTCGCATTTGGCTTCGTGTCAATGCCCGAAACTGCCCGTTTCGACGAGTTTTCGCGCCCGAAGGAATCCATGCCGAGCAAAGACGAGTTCGCGATCAGCGTTACGCCATCGGCCGCGGTGGAAGGGCAGGTCGGGTAGTAAGCGGGCGCTGTCTAATCCTCCCGGATGATCCGTCCCTCGATAACGGGCGCCACCGTGCCCGCGGCCCGCACGTACTCGATCAGGTGGTTGGCCATGCTGTCGCCCGAGGCGGCATCGATGAGGACCTTCGCGCCCTGGAAAACCGTGTAACCGTCGCCGCCCGTGTACATGAAGTCGTTTGTCACGACGGTGTAGGTCCGGGCGGGGTCCAGCGGTACAGCGTCGCCCGGCGCCTGGCCCGCCTCGACCCGGCCCGCCTCGACCCGGCCCGTCTCGACCCGGCCCGTCTCGATCCGGTCCAGCTCGGTCCGGCCGACCTCGATCCGGGTGATGCGCGACCCCGGCGGGCGCCGGGCGTCGAAGGCGAAGTTGACCCCCGCCACCTGCGGGAACCGGCCGTCGCTTTCTTCGGCGCGGCTGACGCCGTTCTCCAGTGCTGCGCGCAGTTGGGCGCCGGTGAGGGCAAGCACCACCGACGCCTTTCCGAAAGGCAGTTCGGAGATCAGCATCCGCGGCGTCAGTTCGCTGCCCGGCGGGTAGACCCGGCCGCCGCGGATGCCGCCGCCGTTGGTAATGGCGACGTCGGCGCCGGTGGCGGCGATCAGCGCATCGGCCAGCAGGTTGCCGAATGCCGCCTCGCCGCGGCGCACCACTGGCCCGCGGGTATCGAGTTCGGTTTCGGTACGGCCGATGACCTGGCCCAGCTCGCGGTCGAGTTGCGCCTCGTAGGCGGCGACCATGGCGGCGACGTCGGGGTCGGGAGTTACGCCGGCGGTGGAGCGCAGGTCGTAGCTGGGGACCCACGTCACGCGGGACCGGTCGCCCGCGCCGCTCTCCGCATCGGCGCCCTCCACGGCGCCCGGCAAGGCACCCGCCACGGCGTCCCCCACGGCGCCCGGCGAGTCCCCGCCAGTCAGGTCTTCTATCCGGTCGAGCGTGAGCCTCAGGATGCCCACATAGCGGCCCTGAGGCCCGGACTTCAGGATTGCCTGGCGGCCGTCGTACCAGGCCGTCAGCTCGTGATCGTGGCCGCCCAGCACGATGTCGATGTCGCGAACCCGGCGCAGCAGGTCCATGTCCTCGGCAGTCCGGTTATGGGTAAGGGCGATGACCAGATCCGCTCCGGCTGCTCTGAGTTCTGCCGCCAGCAAGGCAGCGATCTCGGCCTGCGGCAGGAAGGCTACTGACTCCCCTGCGGCCGAAATTTCCACCGTTTCGGGCGTGAGCAGGCCCAGAAAGCCGAGCCTGTAACCTGCCTTTTCGATCATCGTCGTCGTTTCGGTGCCAGGGAAGCCCCGCCGGCCCCGGTAGTCGATGTTTCCCGCGAGCCACACCGCGTCCGACTCCGCCAGCCTCTCCCGCAGCACCTCCGGCCCGAAATCGAACTCGTGATTGCCCGGCACGGCCAGGTCGAGGCCCACCGCGTTGGCCAGGTCGATCATGTGCGCGCCGCGGTCGATCCCGGACATCACCGACGGCGAGATCATGTCGCCGCCGAAGGTCGCCACCGCCAGCCCGCCCGTGGCTTCCGCGCTCGCCCGCTCGGCCTTCACCGCGGCCGCAATCCTCGCAGCGCCGCCACGGCCGTCTTCGTCGCCCATCCGGTCCCAGTCATTGACGTGGATAAAGGTGACGGTGAGGGGATCGGCATGGGCGGGCACGAGAATCAGGGCGGAAAGCGCGATGGCGGCCAGCGCGAAGGCTGTCCGGACCGAAGCGAGGCAAGACCGAAGCGGCCCGCTCGTCAATGCCGCCACACTCTGCCGATCCGATCTGCGGCCGGAATACCGGACAGTTCCATTTGCTCCTGACATATCTGGCGATGGTGCTTACATTCTCGCCAATTGTCAGGGAAGGTCTTCGAACTTCGTCACTGGCGCGAGGCAGTGGGTTCCGTGGCAGACGTAGGCCACCACGTTGCCCCGCGGCGTACGGTCGGCCAGTGCGCCGGGCAGGTCGGTCTCGTCGGCGGGGATTCCGAAGCTCAGCCGCCGTGGGTGGAATCCTGCGTCGACGCGGCTTTTCCATTGCTCGATTTCGTCCATGGACCGGCCGCGGATGACGATCGTCTCCGGCTCGTCGAGGGCCAGTTCCAGGTTGTGCAGCAGTGCGCCGTGGGCTTCCGGGAACCGCTCCAGCATGGGCCAGGCGGCCTTCAGCGCCCGGTGGGCCGCTTCGAGGTATCGCGTCTCGCCCAGCAGGCTTCCGAGGCAGAGCAGAACCCGCACCGCCACGCCGTTTCCTGACGGCGTGGCCTCGTCCGCCAGTGGCTTGGGCCGGTGGATCAGCGTCTCGTGATCGTCGGCGGTGAAGAAGAATCCGCCCCTGGGATCGGCGAAGCGCTCCAGCATCACGTCGGCCAGCTCGCAGGCCAGCGCCAGGTCCCGGGATCGCCAGTGGACCTGGAGCAGTTCGATGAGGCCGTCGGCCAGGAAGGCGTAGTCGTCCAGGTACGCGGAGAAGCGCGCGCGGCCGTCCTTGTAGCAGGCCAGCAGCCGGCCGTCGCGCCACAGGTGCTCGCGGACGAAGTCCACGGCGCTTGTCGCGGAGTCGGCGAGATCGTCGTGTCCCAGCTTCCGCGCCGCGCGCGCCATGGCGCGGATCATCAGGCCGTTCCAGCCGGTCAGCACTTTCTCGTCCCGCCCCGGACGAACCCGCCGGTCGCGAACCGCCAGCAGCTTGCGCCGCGCCGAATCCAGGATGTCCGGCGCCCATTCGTCGTCGGCGAGGCCTGGCGAAACCTCGCCACCCGGATTGCGTATCTGCAGGTGCCATTCCCGGCCCTCGAAGTTGGGCGGCTCGTTCAGGCCGAAAAACTCGCCGAAAACCGCATATTCCCGTTTTGCCAACTCGCGGCGCACCTGCAGTTGCGTCCACAGGTAGAACTTGCCTTCCTCGCCCTCCGAATCGGCATCCAGGGTGGCGTAGTAGCCGCCTTCGGGGTCCTGCATCTCCGTCATTACCCACTTGGCGGTCTCAGCGGCGATGGCGGCGAAAAACATGTCGCCCGTCGCGGCATGGGCGTCGGCCAGCACGGCCAGCAGCTCGGCGTTGTCGTAGAGCATCTTCTCGAAGTGGGGGATCTCCCAGCGCTGGTCCACCGAGTAGCGAAAGAATCCGCCGGCGAGATGATCGTAGAGGCCGCCCTGGGCCATTCGGGCGAGCGTCACCGTTGCCATGTGCAACGCCTGGTCGTCGCGTTCCTGCTCCGAGGCGGTCCGCTGCCAGGCCCGCAACAGCGTGGCGACATGGTTCGGATGCGGGAACTTGGGCGCGCCGCCGAAGCCGCCGTACTCGGCATCGAACGACTCTCCCAGCCGCTCCCTGGCGGCCGTGAGCGGGGTCAGGTCAAGCTCTTCCGTGCCGTCGCCGGCGACATCGATACTGTTCAGCGCCGTGCGCAGCGCGTCGCCCCGGGCGTGGGCCTGCTCGCGGTTGCCGCGGTAGAAACTCTCGACCCGGGTCAGCACCTGCTGGAAGGCGCCGCGGGAAAAATAGGTGCCGGTGAGGATCGGCAGTTGCTCCGGGGTGAGGAACACCGTCAGCGGCCAGCCGCCCGCCGAGCGCGTGGCCAGTTGATGCGCGGTCTGGTAGATCTTGTCGATGTCCGGGCGCTCTTCGCGGTCCACCTTGATGTTGACGTAGAGCGTGTTCATCAGCCGCGCGGTGGCCTCGTCCTCGAAGGACTCGTGGGCCATGACGTGGCACCAGTGGCAGGCGGAGTATCCGATGGACAGCAGGATCGGCTTGTTCCGGTCCCGCGCCTGCGCGAGCGACGTGTCGTTCCAGGGCAGCCAGTCCACCGGGTTGTCGGCGTGCTGCTGCAGGTACGGGCTGGTTTCGTTGGCGAGTTCGTTGGGCATCGGCGGACTATAGCAGCAGTGGCCGGTGCCGGCTCTATCCCCGGCGCGCCGTGGGGATTACACTCAAGGCCCGTGTTTGAGTATCCGCAATTCGATCCCGTGGCATTCGCCGTCGGACCGCTTCAGGTGCGCTGGTATGGGCTGATGTACCTGTTCGGGTTCCTGCTGGCGTGGCTGGGAATGCGCTCGCGGGCGCGCCGGGCCGACAGTCCCGTCACGCAGTTGCAGGTCTCGGACCTGGTGTTCTATCTCGCGGTGGGCCTGATCCTGGGCGGGCGGCTCGGTTACATGGTGTTCTACGGGTTCGCCGGGTTGCTGGAGAATCCGCTGTCGGTGTTCCGCGTCTGGGAAGGCGGGATGTCCTTTCACGGCGGGTTGATCGGCGTCATCGTGGCGCTGGTGCTCTATGCCCGCAAGATCGGGCAGCCGGTGATGGCGGTGGCCGATTTCCAGGCGCCCTGGGTGGCGCCCGGGCTGGGGCTGGGACGGCTGGGCAATTTCATCAACGGCGAGCTCTGGGGTGCGCAGGTGAGCCCGGATGCGTTCTACGCGGTGTGGGTGAACGGCGTTCCGCGGCATGCGAGTCAGCTTTACGAGGCGTTCCTCGAGGGTCTCGTGCTGTTCGGGATCCTGTGGTGGTTTTCCCGCAAGCCGCGGCCGATGATGGCCGTTTGCGGGACATTCCTGTTCTTCTATGGTGTATTTCGCGTCGCCGTTGAGTTCGTGCGCCTGCCCGACGTGCACCTGAATCCGGCCGCCGGCGGCTACCTGGCGTTCGACTGGCTCACCATGGGGCAGGTGCTGTCGGCGCCGATGATCGCGGCGGGCGGGGTCATGGTCGTCATGGCGTACCGGATTAACCGGTTTGCGGCGCGTGGACGCAGCCTCTGGTGAAGGCAAGTTCGAACGATGAAACATCCAGAGGATCAATACTTGAATCTGTTGCGTCGCCTGATTAAAGACGGCGACGAAAGACAGGATCGGACGGGTGTGGGCACCCGAGCACTGTTCGGGTACGAAATGCGCTTCGATCTTGGGTATGGTTTCCCCGCGTTTACGACCAAGAGAGTCTATTGGAAGACTGCCTTCAAGGAGATGCTGTGGATGCTCTCCGGGGATTCGAATATTCGCTCTTTGCTGAAGCAAGACGTGCGCATCTGGACGGCCTGGCCGCTGGACAGGTATCGAAAGGAAACCGGCGAGAGCATTTCACAGGAGGACTTTGAGGCGCGCATTCTCAACGACAGGCGCTTTGCCAGGAGGTGGGGAGACCTGGGCCCGGTCTACGGCAAGCAATGGAGACGGTGGCGCGCGTGCGATGGCAGGGAAATAGACCAGGTCCAGACCGTGATCGATCAGATAAGGAACGACCCGTGCGGGCGTCGCATTCTTTGGGATGGCTGGAACGTGGGGGACCTGCAGGATATGGCCCTTCCACCTTGTCACAAGCACTACCAGTTTTTTGTCAAGCCTGACGAGGGAACGTTGAGTGGCGCCGTTGTGCAGAGGAGCGCGGATTCTTTCCTGGGGCTGCCGTGGAACATCCTGAATCTGGCGCTGGTAACGACCATGCTGGCGGAACAGACGAATCTTGAGCCCGGAGAGATCGCATGGTACGGCATGGACGTGCACCTGTACCTCAATCATTTCAGGCAAGCCGAGGAACAATTGTTACGCAAACCACGTCCATTCCCAACCCTGCGAATCAAGCGACGTCCCCAATCGCTGTTTCACTATCGCATCGACGACTTCGCGCTGGAAGACTACGATCCGCATCCGGCCATTGCGGCCCCGATCGCTGTTTGATCGTGCACGGTGCCGGCCGGCTGGCGACCCGAATCCGACGGCGGCTGACTTGAAAACAGGACGGTACCGGGCGATGGTTGTCGGACCGGGAGGAAAGGGGAGTTCGGCGTTGGCGAAGTTTCGACGATCAGTGCGTCTGGCGGCCGCCTCGGCGTGCCTGCTGTCGATCGCCGGTGCGGCGATGGCACAGCAGCAGCCGAACATTCTCTTCGTCACACTGGACGATCTGAACACCGACCTCGGGACCTATGGCCATCCGCTGGTCCGGTCTCCGTCCATCGATCGGCTGGCGGCCGAGGGCGTGCGATTCGATGCCGCCTATTCGCAGTACCCGGTCTGTACGCCCAGCCGCTCCAGTTTCCTGACCGGCCTGTATCCGCAACAGACCGGTGTGCTTCTCAACGGTCAGCACTTTCGCGAGTTTGTTCCCGATGCGGTTACGCTGCCGGAGCTCTTCGCCAGGCACGGGTACTTTACTGCGCGGGTGGGCAAGATTTTCCACGCAGGCGTACCGGGCGACATCGGCACCGACGGGCTCGATGACCTGCAGTCCTGGGACGAGAGGCGCAATCCCCGCGGCATCGACCTGGACTTGAATGACGAGGTCAACACGATCCACCCCGGATCGGGCAGCGGCGGGACATTGACCTGGCTGAGCGTCCCCGGGGATGGATCGCAGCACACCGATTCGTTGGTGACGGATGCCGCCATCGAACTGCTCGATGCCCGCCATCCGCAGCGTACCGGCCAGCCCCTGTTCCTGGCGGTGGGTTACTATCGTCCGCACACGCCCTACATCGCCCCCGCGTCGTACTTCGAAATGTACCCGCCGGAGGCCATTGACGCGCCGCCGGACCCTACCGGGGACCGGGCCGATATTCCCGTCGCCGCCCTGGCGGACAGGCTGGGCCAACTGCAGATGAGCGACGCGCAGGAGGTCGCCGCAATTCAGGGCTACTATGCCTCGATCTCCTTTGTGGACGCCCAGGTCGGCCGGCTCCTGGATGCGCTGGATGCGGCAGGGCTTCGCGAAAACACGATCGTGGTGGCGTTGTCCGACCACGGCTATCACCTGGGCGCCCACGGGCTTTGGCAGAAGGGTGACCTGTTCGAGGGGGGTGTGCGCGTGCCGCTGATCGTCTCGGTGCCGGAGCGGTCCGGTCCGAACTTTGCTCGCGGCGCAGGCACGGACTCGCTGGTGGAGTTGATCGATCTCTATCCGACGCTGGCGGAACTGGCCGGACTGGAAGTCCCCGCGCAGATTGCCGGAACGAGCCTCGTGCCGGTGCTGGTGGACCCTGCCGCCTCGATCAGGGAGAGCGCGTACACGATTGCACTGAGCAGGGCTGGATGGATCCGTCCGGATTGGCATTACCCCAGCGTGTTGGGGGAAACCATTCGTACCGAGCGCTATCGCTACACGGAATGGGCCGGCGGCATCATGGGCATGGAACTCTATGACTACCGCGCCGACCCGGAAGAACTGACCAACGTGGCGATCGAACCCGAGCACCGAATAGCCCGCGCGCGGCTGGCGGCGGAACTGGCAAGGCGGCGGGAACAGGCCACGGTCGCGCCATTCGAGTGATCGGCCGGCCGTTTCAGACCGTCCTGGTGACCTTGGTCAAGTGCGGCGGCGCATCCGGGTCGTGGCCGCGGGCAAGTGCCAGTTGAATGGCAAACCGGTAGAAGGCTTGCGCCTGCACCAGTGGCGCCAGCAGCGCGTTCGGGGGTTCCGGGCACGGCAGCGCGACGGCTTGCGAATGGCGGGCGCCGGCGACAAACACCTGTGCTCCCAGTTCGCTCGCATCCGCCGCCAGCCGCAGGACGCTGGCCCGGGCGGCGTCGTCCTGAGCGAAAACCAGAAGCGGAAACCCGTCGCCGACCATGGCCAGCGGCCCATGGTGAACCTCTGCCGAGCTGTAGGCTTCGGCGTGAAGGCGCGCCGTTTCCTTGAGCTTCAGTGCGGCTTCCAGCGCCAGCGCATAGCCCACGCCACGGCCGACGACAAACAGGTTACCGGCCGGTTGCAGGGCTTCGAGCAGGGCGCTCCAATCGCATTGCCACGCCGCTGCCATCGTCTCCGGCACGGTGCGTAATGCTTCAAGCAGTCGCCGATCATTGCCCAGCGTACCTGCCAGCAGCGCAAGCGCGCCGAGCGAAACGAGATACGACTTGGTAGCGGCCACACTGGTTTCCGGGCCTGCCTCCAGGGGAACGACGTGATTCGCAACCCCTGCAAGCGCAGATTCCGCGTCATTTACCAGGGCAACCACCAGGGCGCCCCGATCGCGCGCCATCGCTGCGTGGTGGACGATGTCGGGACTGGCTCCCGACTGCGATATCGCGACATATAGCGCTCGCCCGAGATTCAGCTTCCCGCCATGCACGGAGGAGATGGAGGGAGCCGCGGAAGACGTTGCCAACCCAAGGCGGGTTTCGAACAGGTACTTTCCATAGGTGGCTGCATGATCCGAACTGCCACGGCCGCAGGTCACCACCAGTGCGGGGTCGAATGCAGCCACCTCGGCTGCGAGCTCTTGAACACGCGTGGCGCTCGTATCCACCAGGCGGCGTACTGCGAGAGGGGCCGATGCGGCTTCGACAAACATCCGCGTCCGGTTTTCCGGCCCGTTCATGATGGTTCGGTTCGCCGACACGCTTGCCAGATGCGCGACGAGGGCGGCCCGGCTACGTGCCGCCCCGGAGCCGTCGCCTGAACTCCCGGATCGAGATCCGACTGTTGTCGATCAACGGCCGCGCTCGATGGCCGATCACAAAGAGATAGGCGAGGGCGGCCACGTTGATCAGCATCGCCGGTCGCAGTCCCACCCAGTCGCCCGTCACGCCGATGAGCAGCGGCACCAGTGCGCCGCCGAAGATGCCCGTGCAGAGAATGCCCGAGAACGCGCCGTGGTGCGTTTCCACGGAATTCAGGGCCAGGGAGAACACCATGGAAAACATCACCGAGATGAAGAAACCGATCCAGGGGAATGCCGCTATGGATACTGCCCCTGGTCCGAACAGCGCTGCGAACACGCAAGTCGCTGCCGCCACACAGGCCAGCCGCAGGAGCACTCGCGAATCCATGACCCTGAGGAGGCCCAGACCGACGATGCAGCCTATGGACATGAGCCCCCAGAACCGGCCGACCAGTGCAGCACCGACGGTCTGGGGATCGACTCCGTGGTAAGTCTGAAGGAATTCGGACATCCAGGTCGCGATGCCCTGTTCGGTGCCGACGTAGCAGACTATGCCGAAGAAGAACATCCAGGCGTGCCGATTCCGCAGAAGCTCCCGGTAGGCATCGAGGCTGCCGGTTCTTTCCTCGTCCTTCAGCCGTACCTCCGGGAGCCGCATCAGCCAGACGCCCGCCAGCAGCAAGGCGAATGCTGCGCTGAACAGCCAGTAGAGAGAAACCCAGCCGAGGTCGGGGGGTGCGAGGCCGCGCAACGCATCCAGCAACGGGTTGGATACGCTGGGGTCCGGCAGCCGGGTGACGAGATAGGTAAAGGCGAAGGGACTCAGGAACGAGGCGAACCCGAACACGAGTTGTCCGAGTACGGAGAAGAATGCGAAATGCTCTTCACCGCCGGCAGTACGCATGAGCGGGTTGATGATGACCTGCAGCATCGCCATCCCGATGCCGATGACGAACAACGACGCGACGACGACGCCGTAGACCGGGAACAGTGAGAACAGGGCTGTCCCGCAAAGGACGACGGCGAAGGCAATCAGCATGGCGCCCTTCATGCCGATGGATTCGATCATGACACCGGACGGGATGGAGGCGATTCCGTACGCGAGAAAGAACGAGAACGGCAGCAGGGCGGCCAGAGTCAACGTCAGGCCGAAGTCGTCGATGATGACGGGCATCAGTGGACCGATGATGTTGGTCACGAACGAGATCGCAAACCAGATCACCAGGATAAACAGGACAACGGCGGGGCTGCGAACGGAACTCATGCTCGTCAGGATGAAGCGCTTCGGACACGTCCCGGCGCAGCGGCATCGGCGAACAGGCACGCTGCGCCGATGCAGCCCGCCCAGGTCCCCAATTCGGCCTTGACGACTGTGGAACCTGCGGTTGATGCGGCCATCACGCTCTTGGCTACGCGCTGGCGGACTTGACGCACGTAGAAGTCTCCGGACTCGGTAATGCCGCCTCCTATTACTACCTGCCGGGGGTCGAAAATATTGATCAGGCTCGCGACACCGGCGGCGAGATACTCGAAGTGAAAGTGAAAGGCCGCTCTCGCCGATGGTTCGCCGGCCAGGTAACGGCGCACCAGTTCCGGGCCCGTGGGCGCGTCGGCTGAACCCGACACCGGATCGGCCAGGTCCATGTATCGATTGATCAGCGCGGGCATCGATGCCAGAACTTCGAAACAGCCCCGGTTTCCGCACGAACACCGTGCACCGCCATACGACAGGATCATGTGCCCGACTTCACTGCTCCGGCCATTGGCGCCGCGGTAGAACCGGCCGTTCAGCTTGAGAGCGGCACCGATACCGGTGCCGACGGTAAGGAAGATGACGTCGGCAACCCCCAGCGCGGCGCCAAATTGCGACTCCGCCATGCCCATGAGGTAAGCGTCGTTCTCGACCTTGACCGGCAGGTTGAACTCCGCAAGCTCGTCAGCGAGAGAAACACCCGCCAATATCGGTACGTTGTTTACGCCGCCGACGATGCGGTCGCGCTCAACCAACCCGGGCACGCCGATCCCGATCGCCGATACGATTGCACCGCGCCGCGCGGCTTCGACCAAAGCGCGATCAACGCGTTGGCGTAGATCCGCCAGGAACGATGCCAGCTCCCCGTCCGCCGGCGTCGGGCTGCTGTTTTCGTAACAGGTTGCGGCAAACTGGTCGACGACCGCCAGTTTGACCGCGGTTCCGCCGATGTCGATGCCCAGCGTCCACATCGCGGCGTTTAGCGCGCGCTGACCCAGATTGGGCTCGACCACGCCCACTGGTGGTCGGTCTGCCTGACGCGGAGAAAGTAGTAATCCTCGTCGTTGCTCGCGACATCCTCAAGGTCGAACTCGACCAGAAATCCGCTTTCGGGCACGGCCCGGTTGAACGATACGGCTTCGGTCAGCCAGCCGCGCATGAATCGGGATCGGCTGCCTTCAAGCAGTTCGCCCAGCGTGTAGGAGAACTCCTGGCCGTTGACGTCGGCGACGATCAGGGCGCCTGGCCTCATTTGCACGTCGAGTGCAATCGATTGGGTGACCGGCTGCATGGGTGCCGGGTTGGATTCGCTCTTTGCGTCGAAAGAAACGCTGGTGTCGGTCGTTCCGGTAATGCGGCTGACCCAGGACTCCCACGGAACTTCGTTGCCTTCCAAATCTCGCTGCGGCGAAGTGAAGGGCGCTCCGCGGAATTGCGGCGTGACCTTCAGGAGGCGGCCCTCCGAAAGCGAAATCGTGCCCTGCCAGTCTATTCTCGCGGTGCTGGCCACCTGGTTCCAGCCGAACTCGAATCGGATCTTGGCGCGGACCGGGTTGTCACCGTCGTCGTATTCGGGCGTATAGCTGACATGCTCCCGGTGCAGCGTTGCGCCATTCTTCACCAGTTCCACGTAGTCGATCTGGTTCATGCCTTCGACGGCAACGTGGATCGAGCGCTCGCCCGATTCCAGGTCCTCGATCGCCTCACCCATGTAGGCTCCGTTCACTCGAAAGTCCACAAGGATGTTGGCGCCGGTGGTGGCGTAGAGGCGGCGTGAACGAATTGCCTCCCAGATGTCGTCGCGGGTCAGGGCGCGGGCGAGAACGGCCGTGCGGCCGTCGCCGTAGCCGCCCGGATGCCCGGCGTGGGAATCCGACGAGGCGACGATGCCGAACTTGTAGCCGCGCCTGAGCCCCGCTTCCATGGAGCCGCCGAAGTCGCGCGGGCCCATGTCGTGGTACATGCCGAATGGGCCGACGGAGCCTTCGGAACCGCCATGCCGGGAAAAAATCTCCACGAAAGGCGTCTGCGGGCCTTCCCTGAAGAAATCCCAGTTGTAGCCCCGGTAATCGGACTGGTAGCCGATGCCGTGGGGCGTGATGACGGTGTTGTCGGGGTCCAGCACCCGGTCGCGAAGTTCGACGATGGTCGTGCCTGCGGCGGGAAGTTCAAGATCCTGCAGCTTCGACAGCACGACGTGATCGCCGTACCTGAGGCTGTGAACCTCGAAGGAGGGAAAGGTGATGCGCTCGCCGGGGATGTTGTACTGCTTGAGCTTCTCGATGTAATCGGCCCAGTACTCGGGGTCCCGCAGCCGCCGGAACGCGGTGCGGTGATACTCGATGACCCATGCAAGCTCCGGATTTCCCTGCAGGTTGTCGATATCCGGCCACATGGCGTGGGGTGTGACCGTAAAGAAGTCCAGCGACTGGGCGGCGTTCTCCAGCGCGTTCTCGTACGAACCGTGGCCGTAGGTCAGGGCGGAGTGGTTGTGCAGGTCGCCGAAGAAGACCGAGTATTCGCTTTGCCGCGGATCCGTGGCCTGCGAAGCTGCTGTGGTGCCGGTCTGCGCCGACAGTTCGTTGTTGGCGGGGGAACAACCGGCGGCGGCTGCCAGAACAAACATCGCCACCAGCCCCAAGCGTGCATCCACGTCGACGAATTGGAACATTTGGGCATCCTTCATGCTGATTTCCGGCCGTGCGGATGTCGATCGCGATTCCCTTCGGCAGGCGGCCGAGTTTCGAAAAATAGTAGGTAGATATGGCAGCGCTGTCAAACGCAAAAATTGTAAGATCGTTGAAAGTAATAGAAAAAATTCCTGCATTGGACACCCTGTACTTGTATTTGGACATCTAATTTGACAGCGCTGTCTTGCCATGCCACCATCCAACGAAACGTCACAGAGAGTCGGTCCGGAGTTTTCCGACGGGTGGGGAGGGGGAAGAGCGGGAGATGCGCATGGTCCATAGAATGCCAGTCAAGCCGGCCACTGCCTATTTCCTCGGTACGTTCATTGCATACGGTGCGAGCGGTGTCGATCGGGTCCTCGGGCAGACAGGCGAGGAGGCGGTGCTGGAGGAGGTCGTCGTCGTGGGCACCCGTGCCGATCTTGAGGCGGCCATCGACTTCAAACGAGCCTCCGACACCATCGTGGACGCCATTTCGGCGTCGGACATCGGCAAGATGCCGGATCAGAACATCGCCGACTCGCTGCAGCGCGTGCCGGGCGTGCAGATCCAGAGAAACCGCGGCCAGGCCGAGGAAATCACCATTCGCGGGCTGCAGGGGCGCTACACGCAGACGCTGGTCAACGGTCGTCCCATCACCACCGTGTTCAGCGACACGCTGAGCAACCGGAATTTTCAGGCCTACATCATGCCGTCCGCGTTCGTGTCCCGGCTGGCGGTCCACAAGTCGGGAAAGGCGGATGTCCAGGAGGGCGGCATTGCCGGTTCCGTGGATATCGTCACACAGCGGGCGCTTGAAATCGGCGAGCGGCGCTTCAATGTTTCGGCCAACGGCAACTGGGACGGCAACAACGGCGAAATCGGCAGCGACGTGACGGCCATCTACGCGGATGTCTTTGCGGATGAAACGCTGGGCTTCCTGGTGGGCGTCAACCTGGTGGACGAGGACCAGGGTCTGCACCGCGACCGTGGCGGCCGTTACCGCAGGGCCCGCAACGAGGCCAGGAACCGGGACCTCAACGGCGACGGAGATTTCAGCGATCGGGGCCTGGTGGTGCGCGACAATGTGCTTTCGGAGAATTTCGAGCAGCAGCGGGACCGCCAGTCCTGGCTCGCCAATCTCGAATGGGAACCCGCCGACAGTTTCACGCTGTTCGGCGAGGTCCTCTACAGCCAGCAGGACACCGTATCGCCGCGGGAATCGGTCCGATACAACTTCGCCAACAAGCGGACACGATCCGAGGGGCAGCAAACACTCGTCATCAACGACATTGAATATGTTTCCCAGTACCACAGCATCGACACGCAACTGCAGGCGGAGAAGGAACTGCAGCATCGCGATGCCGATCTGCTATCCGGGCAGGTCCTGGCGAGTTATCGCCCCGAGACTCCGTGGACCTTCGACCTTTCCCTGTCGCGGTCCGCATCCAATCACTTCCAGACCCGGGCCCGGACGGTTTCGAGGCTGAACGGCGTGGAAACGCTGATCAACATGCAGGGGCGGGATCAGCCGTCGGCAGTGACGGTATTCGGTGAGGACTATCTCGACCCCGGGGCGTACAGCATCAACCAGTTCAATTCCGGTCCGGGCACGAACATCCGCAGCGAGAGCAGCCAGAATGACCTGAAGTTCGACGCAGACCGGCTGTTCGATGACGGCGTGATCCACGCGGTCGGATTCGGCGTCTCCCTTTCCGACAGCCTGTTCGCTTCGAGCCGTGATCGCTTTGCAGCCAGCGCCTCGGAACTGCGCAGCATCGGGATAGAAACGTTCCCGATGATCCTGACCGGATCCGATCGCGGCGGGTACCTGGACAGCTCCGACCGGCCCAACGTGGGCATGTGGCTGGTGCCCGACACCCAGGCGGTGATCGATGCCGCCGGCGGCGTCCAGGCCATCGTCGACGCGGATTCGGCGGCCGTCTACAACGATCCCACGCTGTTTGTCGATATCCGCGAGAACTTTACCTCCGCCTACGCGATGATCGAGTTCGGCAACGAAAGCGAGAGCGTGACCGGCAACCTGGGCGTGCGCCATACCCGGACCGACGAAACGACCCATGGGACGTCCATCGACCTGAATGCGGGGTTCACCCGCGACGAGACCACCGGCGGCCTCACGGCCAACTCCGTCGGCGTCCCGGTCAGCCGCAGCCGGTCCTATTCCAATTGGCTGCCCAGCCTGAACGTGCGCTTCAACATGGGCAACGATCACGTGATCCGGTTCGCCGCGGCCAGGACGATGACGAGACCGGCGCCGGCGCAACTGGACCTCATCGTCTCGGGGCTGCGGGGCGGATTCGAAAGCGACAACGAGATTTCCTACAGCGACCCGAACCTGGAGCCGTTTCTGGCGAATGATCTGAACCTCGCCTGGTCCTGGTACTACGCCGACGAGAACCTGTTTTCCACCGCACTGTTTTCCAAGGACCTGGAATCGCTCATCGGCAGCAAGACCTTCGTCGAGAACTTCAACGTGACCGGCAGCCAGACCGGCATCACCAATTCCGAGCCCTTCAACGTGGATACGGACAGCAACTCCACGGGCGTCAAGCTGCAGGGGGTCGAGCTGATCTGGCAGCATGCCCTGACTCAACTGCCCGGCGTGCTGGGCGACACCGGATTCGCGCTCAACTACACGTTCATCGACAATTCCGCGCCGGAACGGCTGCGCGCGGCCGCCGAGGACAACTACAACGTCATCGCGTACTATGACGGCGGGCCGTTCGACGCGCGGGTTTCGTATACCTATCGCGGCGAATACCTGCTGACACCGGCGACCGGGCTCGAACCGAAGCAACTGTTCTATCCCCGCCGCTACCTGTCGGCGAGCATCAACTACCGGCTGCCCTATGGCCTGCGGCTGCGGTTGGCCGGCGCCAATCTGACCGACGAGGCGGACATCCGGCATCACGAGGGCCTGATCAGGCAATACATTGACTACGGCCGACGCATCTCGCTCTCCATCCGGGGTAACCTGGTCCGCTAGGAAAGCGCCCGGGCGGCCGGCGGTGTGCCGCGTCGAGCTCGCGGCCTGCCTGCGTGCCGCACTCTTCGCCCTGTTCGCCGCAGCGTGCAGCGCCTGTTCCGGAAACGGTTCCGACAACGAGCTGCCGGGCGCGGAAGCACAGGGCGCGGCAGCGCCGGGCGCAGGGTTACCGGATACGGAAGCTGCCGATGCGGTAACGTTCGTACCGCCCCGGGTGCTTCCCTACACGGTCGATGTGGATGCGCCGATGGCCGCGATTCCGGGTACCCTGGAGCCGCAGCACGTCAGGTCCGCGGGCGACCTGGTCGCCGACTGGCAGATCCGGCACATGGACGCGTTCGAGGCGAGCCCGCTGGTCAATTTTCAGGGCTTTCGCCGCTACAGCTTCGGTGGTTGGCTCATGGGCGCGATGGCCATCGGGATGACCCGCTGGGGGCTGGTATCGGACAACCCGCGTTACCTGGACTTCATCCGCGAACAGGGCCGCAACTTCGGCTGGGGCGTGGAAGCGCGGGCATTCGACGCGGACGACTACGTGATCGGTCAGACCTGGCTTGAGTTGTTCGAACTGGACGGCGACCCTGCCATGCTCGCTCCGCTGTCCGGGCGCCTCGACTACGTGTACGCCAACTGGCCGGCGGTGAACCGCGATTTCGGCCCGGACTGCGAACTCATGAACGTCGCCTGCCGGGAACGCTGGACGTGGATCGATGCGCTCTTCATGGGCGCGCCGGTGTGGATCCACCTGGCCGCGGTCACGGGTGACGAACGCTATCTGGGTTTCGCCGAACACGAGTTCTGGGCGTCGTTCGACACGTTCTGGGACGCCGACGAGCGGCTGTTGTATCGCGACCGCCGATACATCCCCATGCGCGACGAGGACGGTCACAAGGTGCTCTGGAGCCGCGGTAACGGCTGGGTTTTCGCGGCGTTCGCGCGGATCCTCCCGAAGCTGCCGGTGGAGCATCCCGGCCGTCACCGGTTCGTGGACCGGTTCCGCGACATGGCCGCAAGGCTGGTCGAATTGCAGCAGACCGGCGGATACTGGACTTCGTCGCTGACCAATCCATCGATCTCGCCGACGCCCGAAACCAGCGGCTCGGCGTTCTTTACCTACGGACTGGCCTGGGGAATCAACGGGGGACTGCTGGATCCCGACACGTACCTCCCGGCCGTCGAGCGCGCCTGGGCCAGCCTGGTGTCCAACCTGTACGCAGACGGACGGCTGGCCTATGTACAACCCTCCGGCTCCGCGCCGCAGACCGTCCACAAGGAAAGCACGGATGTCTACGGCGTTGGTGCCTTTCTGCTGGCGGCCTCGGAGGTCTACCGGCTTTCGGGGGAATGAGCCTTGTCACGGGCTGTCCGGTCGGGTCTGGCAATTGCGCTGTGCGCCGGCGCCGGTCTGAACGTGCCTGCGGCCGCGCTCGCCGACGAACGGCTGGCCGCCCGTTACGAGGACCTGCTGCTCCTTCAGCGGAGCGACTATCGGGTAAGCCGAGCCGCTGTCGAGGTGTTCGAGGACACGCTGCGGGAACGGTTCGCGGACGCCATCGACCGCGCCCAGACCTATCCCTACGACTGGCGCGGAGTGCCGGCTGACTACGCCGGGGATCCCCTCCGGGAGGACGGTGCGCCGGGGGAACCGGCCGATGTGCGCGAGGCGAACGACCGCTTGCTGGAACTCGTGTCGGCCACACTGCCCATGCTGGCCTACGCCTACCGGACGCCGGGTCCCGGCCGCGGTGACAACCCCTGGTTCCAGAACCCGGACGTGGCACAGTTGTACGCGTTTGCACTCGAGTATGGCTACAGCCGCGGTCTCACCGAGCTGACCTGGACGCCGCATGGGGGTGCAGCCAGCCGACAGGCCCGGCGAGCCGGACTGGTGCGCGCAAGCGGAGACTTTTCCGGCGTCAGGCTGCGCCTGGGCGGATTCGTCCAGAGTATTTTCCTGATGCGCGAGCCGTTGGCGGGGCTGGGTCTGCTGGACAAGTACCGGCGCGTAGTGCGCAACCTCACGGTCAACAACGGCACGATGTACGGTGCATTCTTCCTGCACGCCCGCGAGGAGGCCGCCATCGGTTACCCGCAGCCGCTGCCCGACGATCGCCATTACTATCTGAGTGCAGACGGCGTGCGGCTCTTCGCCGACTACTTCATTCCGTATCTCCTGTTGATCGAGGACGCCCGGGAGCGCCGGGATATGGAGGCGATCCTGCGTAAAGTGATCGACGCGAATATGGCGATTCGTCCCGGTGTGCAGGGCACCATCAAACCCGATGGCACCGGGTTTCATCACGGCACGGCCTATGTGGGGGCCTATGCTCCGTTCACGTTCGAGTCGTTTGCACGGCTGCTCTACCTGCTCGCGGACACGGACTTCTATGAAACCCGGCATGTGGATGCGGTCCAGATGGCGCTGGAGAGCTTTCGCACCATGGTGCAAAAGTACACCGTCTCCAGTGCCCTGCGGGGCCGCCTGCTCGGTGGCGACAACGACGCCGACCGCGACGATGCGGCCACCGCGGTGACGCGGGCCATGGCGCTGATGGCGCATCCCGGCGGGATCGGTGATCCGCACATGCTGGCGCGTTTCAACGAGTATTTCGACCCAGGCTACTTTTTCGCGCCCGGGCGAGTGGCAGATCTTCACCGGGGCCAGCGAGGCGTGCAGATCAGCGGACTGGGCATCTACCGTCTCGTGGACGATGTCCTGGCGCCGGATGCCGCGGCGGAAGTCCCGGCGGGCGTATCGATCAAGCCGTATGCAGCCGCCGCCTTTTTCCGGCGCGGTGACTGGTTGGTGACGGCGAAAGGCTTCAGCCGCTATTTCTGGGATTACGAAGGCCCGCTGGAAAAACTTCAGAACGGCTTCGGGCAGAACTGGGCCTACGGTCTGTTGCAGGTGTTCAGCACCGGGGACCCCATCAGCGAAACCGGTTCGGGCCACGATCTGGACAACGGTTGGGACTGGTACCACGTCTCCGGAACCACGGCCACTCACTACGCCATCGAGCCAAGATCCTACGCCAATGTGGCCGAAGCCCGCCGGCGGGCCGGTATTCGCCGGGACGATCCGCATCGGAATTACAACAGCAAGAGCTTCGTCGGCGGCGTGACCCTTGGCGATCACGGATTCTTCGTTCAGGACCTGGAAGCGGTTCCGTTCACTTCACCCACCGACTTGAGCGCGCGCAAGAGTTACTTCTTCGTCGGCGACAGGGTGCTCGCGCTGGGGACCCACATCCGCGGCGGTACCGAGGACGAATCGACCCACACGACGCTGTTTCAGACCCGGGTCCGCACCGGCACTCCGAATGGCTCCATGGACGGGGAGTACGGCGACGGCGACGGCAATGTGGATGCCCGGGTGGCGGCGGGTTCGCAGTCCACGCTCACCGACAGCGCCGGCAACAGCTATTTCCTGCACCGCAGCACGGCGGACCTGCGCTTCGAGCGAGGCCGGCAACTCAGTCTCACGCCCGATTACGAGCCGACGGCCGGCCGTTTCGTACAGGCGTACCTCGATCACGGGATCAAGCCCGAGGGCGACAGCTATCGGTACGTGTTGATCCCGGCTGACCCTGACGGGGAAAAGGCCGCGGCATTGGCAGCCGAGCCGGCGGCGTACTTCCGCGTCATCGACGACGACCGGATGCACCTGGTCCACTTTCCCGGATGGCAGATCACGGCCTATGCCTTCTACGAAACCGTCGAGACGGCGCCGGATGCGCTTGTTCGGAGCGTCAACCTCCCGGCCGCGGTCATCACCCGCCGCCGGGACGGAGAGGTGCACCTGGCCGCCAGCGTGCCCGACCTGGGCTGGGAGTCCGATGACTCGGAACTCTATCGGGGGTTGTCCTATGGATCGCGGCAATATGCTACGCAGACCGCGAAGATGCACCGGTTGCAGGTCGTGCTGCGCGGGCGCTGGGCATTGGCCCGGGACTTCCCGGACATTGGTATCCGCGTCGAGGCCGGCCATACGCAGTTGGAGATTCCCTGCAGCAACGGCCTGAGCCGGCAACTGGTCTTGCGGCCCGCCGGTTAGCTTGCGTCAAGGCGCATCGTTGCGCCGGAACACCAGTTCCCGCGTAAGGCCGTGATCGAGTCGGACCCGGACCCGCGTCCGCCGGTCGCTCACTTCCGTAGCGATCACATCCGGATGAGGGCGCTGCAAGGTCCAGTCGCCGGCGAGTCGAATTTCGGCGGTGTGGGACCGGCCGGGCTGATTCCTGATCCGGTCCGGCATGCGGGACATGTTCCTCGGCCACACGCCCAGCCTGAGGTCGGGGTCCGCCACGCTCAGGCGAAGTTCGTCCCCGCTCCGCCCGGAGATCAGCAGCAGCGGTGTGTCCACAGCCTCGACCGCGCCCGGCAGATCGCCCTGGGCCACGAAAAGGGCATAAGCGGTCAAACCCTTGTCCGCGTATTCGACGATGTGCGCCGCGTCGTCCCTTCTGTGAATACTGTAATTTGGGTTTTCGGCGAGGGAGCGCGCCGTATCGGGATCGCCCTGGATCAGGATGTGGTATTCGTAGGAACCGTTGTCCGGCGCGGCCCCGTGATCCAGCCATGCCTTGACGTGGGGGGCGGTGACGGGGAGATGCGTCGGCGCGCTTCCGTCGGCGCCTGCTTCCGCGAGCCGTCGGGGCACCAGGGAGCTTTGCTCCGACTGTTCCAGAATCACGGGCTGGCCAGGAGGGACAACGTAGATATTCCCCTGGGGATCGGCAAACACCCCGCCGTCGTATTGCGCAAGGAAAGCATCGCCGACCGCGGCCCCGTCGACTTCGGCCGCCCCGCTATTGGCCGTGCTCTGGAACAGTGTCGTGATGGTGGGGTAGGCGTCGTCGTCGTTGGCGATACCGGAGCCCAGGGCGATCACCTGGTTATCGACGAACAGGAACGACTTCCTGGCGCGAAAACTGTCGTCAAAGAGGGGGCTTCCATCGGCCGGTACGGTGTCGTGCAGATTCATGGCGAAGAATCCGTCCCGGCCTCCGTGGGAAACGCTGCCCACAAACGTCTCGTCGCTGAAATTGCGATGCCTGCCTTCCGGGTAGCGTTCGCTCGGCTCCAGTTCGTAGATGACCCGCTCCATGGGCAGCGCCTTGGTGGTCGCGCCCGGTGCGTACGCCCAATGGAAACCGCCGTCCAGGTCGATGCCGCTGGCCTCGAGGCTCAGCGGCTCGCCTTCGGTGAACAGCAGCAGGGAGCCGAAGGCCAGGTAGCGGCCGTAGGGATTTTCGTTGCGGCTTCCGGACTCCCAGTCCCAGACGTAGCGGCTCCAGCCGCGCACGGTGGCGGTCCACCCGGGCCGTTTGTGCGTGGCGGCCGCTCCGTAGGGGAACGTGAAGTGCCCGGCAGGCGGTTCCCAGTCCAGTTCCTCGGCCTGCCGTGCCGCCGATGCCACGAGTTCCAGTGTGCCGAAGCTGCCGTAGTAATTGAGCCTTGGCAGCAGGCTGCCGAAGGTGCCCGAAAGGTCTGCGCGCCGGTATCCCCAGGCCAGCGCGGCGCCCAGCCGGGGGTCGACGAGCCGGTCGTCCTCCATCGCCGCGAAGGCGAACCCCGGCAGCATGAATCGGTCGATGCCGCTGTTGGTATACGGAAACCGGCCGCTCAGTGCGGGGTGCAGCTCAAAGTCCGCGGCAATGTTGTACTGCGCCATCAGCGTATCCCGCAGCCGCGCCGCGGTTTCGTCCGGCAAGGCGAACCCGGTACCGCGCAGCAGCCAGTCGAGCATCGCCAGGGTCGTCAGCCCCTGGACGCCGTAGACGTTCTGGTAGGCGGCGGCATGATGGAAGATCGTGTAGTCCGGCTTGATCGTATCCGCATAGCCGGGCGCGAAGTTGCTCACATGGATGAGATAGTCCCTGAGGCCCAGCATGCGCGCGACTTTATCCGGGGAGTTCTCCATCAGCAGCACGCTGATCAGTTTCGGCCCGGCGCCGCCGCGGATGTGGTCGCTGTTCTCGCCTGCGGAGGTATCGAGATTCGCAAGCGCACCGAAGCGCGTATACCAGGCGATGGCCCTTTGGTGGTCGCGCAACCGGCCGCCTGCGCGCAGCTCGTCGCGCATCAGGAACACGGCGTTGGCGTAAGGGTTGACGCGAATCAGGTGATCGGCCGTGCCCAGCGCGCTGCCCGAGGCCCAGCCCTGATCCGCCAGGTGATCCAGCAGCAACATGACCCGCCGGCGCGTTTCGGCGCCGGGATTGCGCCGGTAGTCCAGCGCCAGCGGGGCCAGGATGTGCTCGCCGGCCTGCTGGTAGGTGCTTCCGAGTTCGGCGGGATGTTCGTCCCGCGAGGCGAACAAGGGCATCCCGGTGACGCCGCCGGGCGACTGCTCGAGCCCCAGCGCCTCCCACTCGCGGTTGGCAGCCGCGACCCGGCGATCGAAGTACTGGATGAAGGCTGGAGCAGGCGCAACGGCTTCGGAATCCATATCGCCGGATGCCAGCAGCAGGCGCTCGTAGCGTGCTTCTATTCGTGCGAAGTCCTCATGGTCGTTATCGGGGGTGCGGCCGTCCAGCGATGCGCCGGTGAACCGGTCGAGCAGTTCCCATGCCGGGAGCACCCGGTAATGATCGGTTCGGGTCGTGTCCTTGCGGTTCACGAACTGCCGGTCGGAATGGCGTTTCGCCGACATGAAGGTGACCAACTGCAGCATGTCGAGGTAGACGCGGTCGCCGGCCATGCCGGGTGAGGGCTCGATTCGCAGCGTCCGCAGTGGCGCCGTGTCCGGGCGCTCCGCAATCCTGGCGTCCTGTTCGAAATGAACCCACAGTGCCCGCCATCCCGTGAAGTTCTGGGCCATTTCGAAGCGGTACGCCGGGCGTACGCGGGCAGCGTCCGCGTCGGCTCCGATTGCGAAGGTCAGCCGTCCGCCGGGATTCGGGGACTCACGGTAGACCCAAAGCTTGAGACCGCCCTGCCTGGATGGCGGGACATAGGACGGTTCCAGTTGTTCGGGCTGGCCGCCGGGGTACTCGCCGGTGGCGTGCTCGAGTCCGGGAAGATCGTGAAAGACCAGCGGCTCAGGCGCGGACCATTGCCATAGCAGCGCCTGACGTCCGTCCTTGAAGCGGCTCGCCGAAAGTGTCGCCGGGCCGGTCACTCCCTCCAGGTCGGCCGCGGATTCGAAGGAAATCCGCTGCGCGAGGATGTCGGTGGTGAGCGTGAGGTTGGAGGTCAGCGATGCCGTTGCCGATTGGCCAAGGGCTGCAGGCGCCGAGATCCCCAGGGCGGCGATCAACAGCCAGACTCGGACCCCCGGGAGCACCTCTTGCTCCACCAGTGTCAACGAAGGCTCCGCAGGCGGGCGAGTTCGGCTTCGTCGGTAACCTGTAGTTTTTCCTCGTCGGTGATCTTGAAGTCCACCAGATCCGCCTCGACACCTTCCCTCAGCCAGTCCCGGGGGTGCGCGGCAGTGGGACTGGCTTCGCGGTTCCGAAAGACCGCGCCCTGGTTGTACTTGAACGAATACGGCACCACGTTGAGGCCTTCGTCGTTGGTCAGCAGCGCGTGAAGCTGCCGGCGAAGCTTTACGACCGTACCGAGATGGTCTCGGTCCCCGATCAGGTTGTTCATCTCCTGCGGGTCGGCACGCATGTCGTACAACTCGTCCGTATCCCAGATGCCGTGGTACTGGATCAGCTTGTACTCGTTGGTCCTGATGGCGAAGGTGGTGGGGGTGTGCGGGAAGTTGAACTCCCAGAAATACTCGTAGAGCATGGCCTCGCGCCAGTCCGCCGGGTCCGCCGAACCGTCGGCGAGGCCCACGAAACTCCGGCCCTCGAACTGCTCCGGGATGTCCGCGCCGGCCAGGTCCAGGAGGGTCGGAGCGATATCCAGGTTCGCCACCTGCGCCGATACCGTCGTATGCGCGGCAAACCGGCCCGGCGCACTGACGATCATCGGCACGCGGATGGACTCCTCGTACGCGCTGCGTTTGTCGATGAGCCCGTGTTCGCCGAAATAGAAGCCGTTGTCGCTGGTATAGACAACGACCGTGTCATTGGCTTCGCCGTTGTCATTGAGCCACTCGATGATCCTGCCGACGCTGTCGTCCACTGCCGACATCGTGCGGTGGTAGTTGCGCTGAATGGCCAGCAGGTCGGTATCCGGGTTGTGGTAGGGAAATTCGATGCCGTGGAAGCTGTTGCGCTGGTTGCGCACCCACAGGGGGCGTCCGGAATTGTCCCGGTCCAGTTCGGCGCTGTCGGGCAGGGTGAGTACCGCATCCGCGTATTGGTTGCGGTGGCGCTCGGCCGGCGTGAAGTTGGAATGTACCGCCTTGTGTGAGAGGTAAAGGAACCAGGGTTCCCCGAAGTCCTGTGCCGTTTCAAGCCACTCGATGGCGTACTCGGTCAGTTCGTCCGTGATGTAACCGGTTTGCGGCACCCGTTCGCCATTTACATTGAACATGGCGACGTTACCGAATGCATCGGTGGGCAAGTACGTTCCCTGGCCGGCGAAGCTGACCCAATGGTCGAATCCGGGACGGGGTTCGTCGCTGAGACCGCCCATGTGCCACTTGCCCACCAGCGCGGTCCTGTAACCGGCGGCCTGCAAGAGTTCCGGGAAGGTAGTGGTACCGGGCCCAAGCGGCGTATTGTTGTCGACGACGCCGTGGTTGTGCATGTATTGCCCGGTCAGAATGGTGGCCCGGCTCGGCGAACACAACGATGTCGTGACCACCGCGTTCTCGAAGAAAACGCCGCTTTCCGCCAGCGCATCCAGGTGGGGCGTATCGAGCATGGGGTTGAGGAAACCCAGTTCGTCGTAACGCTGATCGTCCACCAGGATGAAGATGATGTCGGGCGGATCGGCGGTGTCAGCCGCAAGGGGAATCAGCGGCAGGATGGCCGCGCCGGCGAGAAGGCCGGCAGCGATGGCCCTGATCATGCCGACGCGGAACGGGGCGGTGCGCAGGAGTCCCGTTCAATGATCTCGTATGCCAGGATCGTCGCGACAGAATCCATCTTGATGGCCTTGTCGGCCCGGATGGCATCGATCAGCAACTGCGCCGCCTTCGCACCCATCAATTGAATCGGCTGGCGCACCGTGGTCAATGTCGGCCAGATGTGGCGCGAGATCGGCACGTCGTCGAATCCGGCCACGGAAAGTTCGTCCGGAATCACGATCCCTGCGTCGTGGGCGTAATGCATGACGCCTGCCGCCGTGTCGTCATCGCTGGCGAAAATTGCGGTGGGCCGTACCGCAGCATTGAGAATCTTCCTGGCGCCCTGCAATCCGGATTGGAAATTGAAGTTGCCCTTGGCGACGATGGCCGTATCCAGCCGCAACCCGGCGTCCCGCAGGGCGTCCTTGTAGGCCTCGTACCGGGACCGGCTGGAACTGTGCGCCGGGTCGCCCTTTATGAAGCCGATGCGCCGATGCCCGAGGCCGATCAGATAGGACATGAGGTCGTATGCCGCCTGGTACTCTATGAAGTAGACCTGAAGGCCGCGGTCATGGTCCTGCGGTGAGATCATGACGTGCTTGATGTCCAGTCGTTCCAGTGCCGAGATCAGTTCCTGGTTGTCGCACAGCGGTGGAGTGACCACCACGCCGTCGACATCCGTCTGGCTTACGAACTTGGTCAAGTCCTCGGTAGGGGACTCGATGTCGATATCGCAGGGATGCAGGATGAGTTCGTAGTGCAGCGGCATGCAGGCCTCGATCATGCCGAGCTGCAATCCGGCGATGTAGGAACTGAAGTCCCCGTCGTAGAACAGCGCCACCGTGTAGGATCGGTTTCCCGCCAGGCGGCGCGCGGCCCGGTTCGGCGCGTAGTTGAGTTTCTTCGCCGCATCGAAGACGCGCTGCCGCGTTGCCGGGCGTACGCTTTCCTCGCCGTTCAGGGCTCGCGAAACGGTCTTGAACGAGACCTTGGCCTCCCGGGCGACGTCGTATATGGTGACCTGCTTGCCGGCCACGATCAGGCCCGCCCGACGGCGTTCATGACGCCCTGAATGTAGCCGAAGGCGTGGGCGAATCCCTGCCGGCGTCCGGGATCGTCCGGGTGGCCGGGCACGTGATCGGGCATCACCATGTAGGGATAACCGGTTTCGCGCAATGTCATCAGCACCCGGTAGACATCGATATCGCCCTCGTCGATGTAGACCTCCTGAAAGGCGTCCCGCCGGCCCCGGATGTTGCGCATGTGAATGTTGAACAGCTTGTCGCGCTCTCCGAAGTAGCGCACCACCTCGTAGACTTCGCTGGCGGGGTCTTCGAGCATCTCCGATACGCTGCCGACGCAGAAATTCAGGCCATGATGTTCGTTTTCGTGCAGGGAGACGAACCGTTTCAGACCGTCGACTGTGCCGAGTACCCGGGCTACGCCCTGAAAGCCCTCCGACGGTACCCCGGGATCGTGGGGATGACAGGCGGCACGGATGCCGTATTCGTCGCACACGGGAATGATCCGGTCCAGAAAATACTCGATCCGTTCCCAGAATTCGTCCGCGTTGACGAGGCCTGCCCGCGTCAGTTCACGGTCGCCGGCTTCGGCGAGCCGCCATGTGGAGTAGCGGCTGCCGCCACGGCCGGGCGTCGGTTCCGTTCTGAGCACGCCCAAAAGGTTCATGTTGTACTTGAATGCCGGCACCCCGGCACGCGCACAGTGCCGGATCATCTCCTGGATATGCTCAATGTCGCGGTCCCGCTCGGGGTCACTCGCCAGCATGATGGCGCTGAATCTGGCGGTGTCCACCGATCGGCTCCACAGCAGCGGCACGGTGACCATGTCCAGCGATATGCCATGCTGCTCGCACCGGTCGCGGGTGCGTTCCAGCTCATCCAGCGTCCAGAACGGGCGGGTGTCGTTGAGATCCGGATCCAGCGGATAGCCGCAGACGTGATCGACCCCGTGGCGCTTGCAGAATTCAAGCGTCTCACGGTCGGTAGGGCGACGCTGGGTTCCGACGTGCATGCGCAAGGGCGGTAGCGGCGGAGCGGTGGCGGACGAGGCTGCCGCGCCAGCTTCGGTCTGGTTTCCGAACCCGGGCCGGCTTGCCGCGAGGGCTCCGCCGGCCGCCGCCACCTTGAGAAATTGCCTGCGCCGCATCGTTCGTACCCGAAGCTCCCCGGATCGACGTCAATCGTACATGTAGCTTATGACAGCGCTGTCTTGCGGGCAAGAGCGAGGCCACGTTGACGATCTTGCCCCGCCCCAGCATGTGCCGGCGCTGCTGTGTATCGACCAGCTCGGCGAGACGACCGCATCGTGTTCCATGCGCTGCCCGGTGCAAGATCCGTGAATCCCATGACGACCTGGCAGGTGTCCACCAGGCCCCGCCGAATCGACTGGTAGATGCTGCGCTCGTTGCTGGTCTCGGCGAATTGTTGGTGGGGGTCATGCACGCCTGCCGGGGTCTCCGATACCACCTTCTCGTCGAGGGTGTGGGCGACTACGAGTCGCATGTGCACACGCCTGCGAAGGTGTCGGTGTGAGGGAGCACTTGAGCTCCGCAGTTACGTGCGCAACCAGCTTTCCAACAGGGCGTACAGCGAGCTCAGGACCAGGATGATCATGCTCCCGTGAAGCCACAGGTAGCGATAGATTTCGCTTTTCTGCTCGGCAATCGCGGCGGTTTGTTCGCCCAGGCTTTTTTCCAGGTAGGCGGTTTGTTCGCCCAAGCGCTTTTCCAGGTAAGCGCGCTGCTCGGCCAGGCCCGTTTCCAGGCTCGCGCGCTGCTCGGCCAGGCTTTTTTCCAGGTAGGCCGTCTGCTCGGCCAGGCGTTTGTCCAGGTAGGCGGTCTGCTCGGCCATCGCCGCTTCGAACCGGCTCTCGGTGAGCAGGCCGTCCGTCGCGCGGCTCGCGGCGTTCACGATCGCCTCGGCGTGGGCTGCCTCGATTCCAGCGGCCCGCAGTTCCCTGGTCGTGGCCAGGGTGTCAAATTGCGCAGATGGCATTGTCCTTCGCCTTCTTTGCCGGGAGACTGCCATTCTCTTCCGCAAAAAACGGCGGCGCGAGCGGCATTTCTGGCTATTTCGTCCACATTTGGCGTCGGCGAGGGGGTTGCCGACAGTTTAGCAGACTGCTTCGTGACGGTGATTGGCGGTGCCACTTCAGGGCAGCGCTTCTTCCTTGCACTCGACAGCGACCGGTGTGCCCAATGGATCCACCGGCAGCGCGGTCAGGGATCGGCCCCAGACGCAGCCGGTGTCCATACAGGTGAAGCGGGGCAGGTGCGTGAGCCCGAGCGACGCCCAGTGACCGAACACCACGTGGACATTGCCCACATTGCACATCTCGTACCACGGCCTCAACTCCGGCGGTTGCGACCCCGGCGGCCCGTTGTACTGGAAGTCGAGCCGACCGGCCGCGTTGACGAAGCGCATGCGGGTCAGTGCGTTGATGGTGAAACGGCGCCGGTCTGCGGGGTCAAGACCGGTCGACCAGATGCTCGGCTCGTTGCCGTACAGCGACTGCAGCGCATCCCGCCAACCCGCTCCCGAAATCGAGTCGGTCACCTCCGCGGCGCGCGCCAGGCACTCCGCCAGTGACCATCCCGGCGGCAGGCCGGCGTGAACCATCGCGGTCCCGATCGCCTTGTCGTAATGCAGCAGCGCCTGGCGCCGCAGCCAGTCCACGAGCCGGTCCAGGTCCGGCGCCGCGAGAATCTCCTCGAACGTATCGCCCTCCCATGGCGGCCGCACCCCGGCCACGATGGCGAGCAGGTGCAGGTCATGATTGCCCAGCACGACGACCGCGCGGTCCCCCAGCGCCATTACCCGGCGCAGCACGCCGAGCGAGTCCGGGCCGCGGTTCACCAGGTCGCCGGCCAGCCACAGCCGATCCGCCGCCGGGTCGAAGGCGATGGCCGCGAGCAGCGTGTCGAAGCTCCTCGCGCAGCCCTGGATGTCGCCGATGGCCCAGGTGGTCACGGTCCGGTCCCCTCCTGCCGCGGCTCGGTCCCGAAGTCGCTCTCCTGCGCCGCCCCCTTCCGCCACGCCCGAACCAGCCGCTCGAACGCTTCCGGCGGCAACTGCTCCGGGCGCGCCAGCGGGTCCACGCCCGCCTCGGCGATTTCCTGCCGTGTCAGCCACGGACGCAGCGACCTTGCCAGGGTCTTGCGGCGCATGGAGAACACCCGCGCCACCAGCTTCGCGAACCGGTCCGGATCCTGCATGGCGAACAGCGGCGACGTGCGCGGCGCCATCTGCACGACGGTCGAGCGCACCCTGGGCGGCGGGGCAAAGGCGCCGGGACCCACGTGAAAGCAGGTGCGGACCTCCATCCACGGCGCCAGCATGACCGTCAGCCGCCCGTAGACCTTGCTTCCGGGCCCGGCGGCGATCCGCTCGGCGACCTCCCGCTGCAGCATCAGGTGCATGTCCCGGATCGCCGCGCGCTGTTCCAGGAGGTGGAACAGCAGCGGCGTTGAGATGTTGTAGGGGAGGTTGCCCACGACCCGCAGGGTCCCCGGCTTCACGGCCAGCGCCGAGAAGTCGAACTTCAGCGCATCGGCCCGGTGCAGGACCAGGCGTTCGGGCCGCGCAACGGTGCTCTCGAGTTTCTCCGCCAGCCGCGTATCGAGTTCCACCACGTGCAGGCGCTTCACCGTTTCCAGCAACGGCCGCGTCAGCGCCCCCCGGCCGCCGCCGACCTCTACCATGCAGTCATCGGCCGCCGGTGCGATAGTGGCAACCAGCCGGGCGATAACGGCCGGATCGTGGAGAAAGTGCTGCCCCAGCCTCTTTTTCGGCCTCAGGGGCATCACCCCGCCACCAGACTCAACGCCAACTCCGCGGCGTGATACAGACTCTCCGGGTCCGCCTCCCCGCTGCCCGCCAGATCCAGCGCCGTGCCGTGATCCACCGAGGTACGCACGATCGGCAGCCCCAGCGTCACGTTCACCGTCTCGCCGAATGCCAGCGCCTTGATCACCGGCAGCCCCTGGTCGTGGTACATGGCCAGCACTGCATCGCAGGAGCGCAGCCGCCGGGGCGTAAACGCCGTATCCGCCGGCACCGGACCGCTCACCGCCAGCCCCCGCGCGGCCAGCGAGCGCAGCAAGGGCGCCACGATCTCGATTTCCTCCCGCCCCAGCACCCCGTCCTCGCCCGCGTGGGGATTGAGCCCCAGCACCATGATGCGCGGCGAGTCGATGCCGAACCGCGACCGCAGGTCCTCATGCAGCACGGTGATGGCCGCCTTCAGCCGTTGCGCCGTAATTTCGCCGGCCACCCCGCTCAGGGGCAGGTGCGTCGTCACCAGCGCGACACGCAGGCTCGGCGACGCCAGCATCATCACGGGACAATCCGCGCCGGTGCGCGCCGCAAGCCACTCGGTGTGGCCGGTGAAGGGGAACCCGGCCGAGTGGATGGTGCTCTTCTGCACGGGGGCGGTGACCAGGGCGCAACGCTCGAGATCGGTGCAAAGCTGCACGCCGCGGTCCAGCAGGTCCAGCACGTAGCGCGCATTGCCCGGATCCAGCCGCCCTGCCCGCACCGGCCTTGCCGCAGAAACGCCCAACACCTGCATCACCCCCGGCCGGTGGGGCAGGGCGGCCGCCGGGTCGTCCAGCGTCTCCACCGCCACCGGCAAGCCCAGATTCCGAATACGTTCCGCAATAACGTCAGGGTCACCCAGAAAGATTAACCGCGCTGTATCGTCGCCTGCCGCCGGGACCGCTACCGCCGAATCGCCCCCCGCCACCTCGCGCATCGCGAGCATGGCGCAGATGTCCGGGCCGATGCCCGCGGGCTCTCCGGTGGTGACGGCGAGGGTGGGCAGCGGATTGGCAGCTTGTGCCGGGCGTTCCGCGTCGCGGCGCAGGCCCCTAGAGGCGGACTTCGACAAATGCCTCATCTCTGAGGCGGCGCAGCCAGAGCTGTTGTTCTTCTTCCATTTTGCCGGCGCGGATCTGTTCCACGCACTGCTGCTCGCGCAGTTCCTCGGTGGTGTCGTGGGTGCGGGTCTCCAGGAGCTCGGCGATATGCCAGCCGTAGCGGGTCTCGAAGGGCAGGCTGAGCTGGCCCATCTCCAGGGTGTCGATCACCTGCTCGAACTCCGGTACGAAAACGCCCCGCGGCGTCCAGCCCAGATCGCCGCCGTCGGCTGCGGAAACCGGATCTTCGGACACGCCCCGCGCGACGGCGGCAAAGTCGTCACCCGCCAGGATGTCGTCGCGCAGGCCCGTGAGCCGCTGGCGCACCGCCGGCGCGTCCATGACCTCGTTGGGCCGCAGCAGGATATGGCGGATCCTCATCTGGTCCTGCATCACCGGCTGCACGCCGCGCACCTCGTTGAGCCGGATGATGTGGAAACCGCTGCCGCTCTGGATCGGCGGGGAATGATCGCCCGGCTGCATGTTCGGGATGAGGTCGGCAAACAGGCTCGGCAGCTCGATGCCCCGGCGCCACCCCAGCGAGCCGCCCTCCAGCGCGTTCTGCCCGTCCGAATAGGTGATGGCCAGGTCGGAGAAGTTCTCCCCGGCATCCAGCCGCTGCAGGATGTCCCCGACCTGCGCCCGCGCCTGCTCGATCTCGTCCCGGGTCGCCGTGGAGGAGATGCCGATCAGCAGGTGGGAGGTGTTGTATTCCTGGTTCAGGTACTGGTCGGTATTGCTCTGGGAGAGGCACATCTCCATGTCCCGCGGCGCCACGATGATGGAAGCGCCCACCTCGCGCTGCCTGAGCTGCTCCAGGACCAGGGTCTGCCGGGTCTCCTCCCGGTACTGCGCGTAGTCGATGCCCTCGACCGCCAGCGCCTGGGGAAACTGGTCCAGCGTCAGTCCCACGCCCTGGGCGATGGAGCCGATGGCCTGGTTGAGCATCTCGTCGCCCACGATGATCCCGAAACGTTGGGCGCGCTGAAGCTGGATCTGCTCGAGGATCAGTTGCTCGAGCACCTGGTCCTCGATCACCGACAGCGGCGGCAGGGCGCTGCGCTGTTCGGGGGGCAACTGCGACTGGGAGCGCATCAGGTTGTCCGTCACCACGGCGACCCGCTGTTCGAATTCGCTCCTGAGGACGACGCCTTCCTCCACCAGCGCGGCGATGCCGTCCAGCAGTTCGCCGGATCCGCCGAGTTCGCGGGTCTGGGCCGCGGCGTGCCGGGGCGCCAGCACAGCCGCCGCGAGGGCCGCCGCCAGGGTGATCGTCAGGGTTCGTTTCGTGGTCGCGATGGTCATTTTAATCAGGGCAGACTGTCGAATCGACGGTAGCCAAGAATACCACGCTCCAGCAGCGACTCGGCAGACTCTCCGGGGTCCGTGAAGCCTCTCAGCAGGAACTGCACGTTCAGGGAACGGTCCGATTCGCCGGTGCGGCGGCTGATGTAGTCGCGGCTGTAGATTTGCATGCTCCAGCAGCACGACACGTACTCCACGCCGATGAAGCGCTCCAGCGGCTTCTCGTCCAGGAAGGAGTAGTTGGCGCGGGCAATGACCTTCCAGGCGCCTCCCGCAGGCCACGCAATGGAGAAGTCGCCCTGCTCCAGAATGTTTTCCTGGTAACGGTAGGAGAACCCCAGCATCCGGTCCTGCCGGGGGCGGTACTCGAACCGCGCCTCGGTGCGCGAGGTTTCGGCGGCTTCGGTGTCCCACTGGTAGCCCAGGCCCAGGCGCCAGGTCGGTTGCAGGCTCACGCCGACCTCGGCAATGTAGTCCGAGCCGCTGGCCACGGCGATGGACTTCTGATGCAAGCTTACGCGCTGGGGGCTCAGGTAACGGGTCTGGCCCAGGGTACCCGAGAGCCTTTCGCGGCCGGTCGCAAGGTCGATCAGCCGGGTCGTCACGCCGACGCTGAGCTGGTCCGTGTCGGCGATCCGGTCGGTGCCCAGGTAGCGGTACTTGCGGAACAACTGCACGAAGTTGAACGTCGGTTCCGCCGTATCGAATACGGGCAGGTGGGACTGCTCCTCGAAGGGCACGTGAACATAGAGGAACCGCGGCTCGATGGTCTGCACCCAGCCACGCGCGGGCGCGGCGCGCTCGAAGGTCAGGCCGGCGTCGAGGCCGGCGACGGGAAGGGTGCGCGAGACCTCCGTCTCCCCGAAGAGTCCGAAGCCGAAGCGCTCCACGCTCTCCCGGTCCAGCCAGTAGTTCGTCTGCCGCAGGGCCAGCGATGGGGTCAGGAACATGCCCGGGCGTCTCAGTTCGAGGCTCACTTCCTCCTCCAGGTCGAGCCGCCAGCCGGTGACGCCAAGCTTGCGGTCGAACCGGACCAGCTCGTTGCGCGACACCAGGCGAAACGCGTTGCGCCGCCAGTTCCCGGCGATCAGGAACTGCGGCACGCGCCGGTAGGGCTCGAATCCGGGGCCGATGAACGGATCGATGGTCTGAATGTCCTGCAGCCGTCCCAGGAACGACCAGCGCGCCGCCCGGTAACTCAGGTCGATCGTCCGGTTGAGGTGGGTCTGGCTGGCCACGCTCAGGCTGTTGTGCATGTCCTCGAAGTAGAAGAAGTCGGAGACCTCGCCCAGGTCGGCGTCGATCCGCCACGCCTCGCCCAGGGTGGTATTGCTGTTGTAGCTGAAATAGCTCCGCGAGGTACCCAGGCTGGCATCCTTGGGGAGGTATTCGAATAGAAGCTGGCCTTCCGTGCCGGGAAGCAGGTAACGGAACTCCGTGTTGGCCTGGGTTCCGCGTTTGTGCATGTAGCGGGTGGTGAGGGTCAGGTCGTAGTTGGGCGCCAGGTTCAGGTAGACGGGCACGGAGATATCCACACCGGTCCGGTCGCGGTTGGAAAAGTTCGGCGTGAGCACGCCGCTCCTGCGGCGGTCGTCCAGGGGAAAGGTCACCCAGGGCGCACGCATGACCGGGAGCCCCTTGAACATGAGCCGGAAGCCGCGCGCGGTGCCGAAGCCGCCGTCCACGTCCATCTCCAGTTCCCGCGCCAGCAGTTCCCAGTCCAGCGGCTCGGTCACGCAGCTGGTGAAGTTGACCCCGCGCAGGCCGATGGTGTTGTCGCCCCGTATCTGGATCGCTTCTGCGGAGCCCTGCGCGCCCCGCAGCGGCAATTCGAATCCGCCGCCCCGAAAGGTGACGGTCCGGCCGCGGGTATCCACCGTGGCGTCCTCGCTGTAGATCGTGACCTGCGGGTCCCTGTAGGAGACGGTGCCGTTGACCTCCGCGGTTTCGGTCTGCAGGTCGAAACTGGCGCGCTCCGCGGAAATGCTGCGCTGGCCGTACCGGAACGCCAGCCCGCCGTCGAACTCCACCCGATTCTCGTCCACCAGGTTGATCTGCCCGGCGGTGATCGTCAGCCGCTCCTCGCCGTCCGCCGTCAGTGCCGGCTCCGGGATCGGGATATCGACAGCGGGAAGGTCCGTCGCTCCGGGCAGGCAGAGTTGCTGCGCCGCGGCGGGGGACGGCATTGACCCGGCGATCGCCGCCGCAACGAAGGTGGCATGGAATGTTCGCAAAGGCGTCAGCGGGACAAAGACAGCTACAATGTAACACTCATTTTATCGCTTCAATGAATTGGACAGAAATCTGCGAGTGCCCGACGCACGCGCCCGGAGAGGTGCGCTCAGCTTTTCGCGCCCCCGGAGGGGCCGGTGAAAGCCATGCTGCTGGCCGCCGGACGCGGCGAGCGGATGGGGCCGCTCACCGCGGATTTGCCCAAACCGCTGCTTTCGCTGGGTTCGGAAACCCTCGTTGAGCGCCACCTGCGGAGGCTCGCGGCCGCGGGCTTCAGCGAGATCGTCATCAACCTCTCGTACCGTGGCGGGCAGATCCGTTCCGCGGTCGGCGAGGCGACTCCCTGGGGCCAGACCGTGGCCTACAGCGAGGAGGGGGAACCGCCGCTGGAGACCGCCGGCGGCATCGTCCACGCGTTGCCGCTGCTCGGGGACGGGGCGTTCCTCGCGGTAAGCACGGACGTGGTGACGGACTGTGATTTCGCCGCGCTGAGAGCGCGCGGCGCCCGGCTCGGCCGCGACTCCGACGCAACCGGGCACCTGGTTCTCGTTCCCAACCCGCCGCACCACCCGGACGGCGACTTCGGCCTGACGCCGGACGGGCGGCTCGCTGCCGCGCCGCCGCGCTACACCTTCAGCGGCATCGCCGTGCTGCACCCGGCGCTGTTCCGGGGCCTTGCGCCCGGGATCCGGCCGCTGCGCGACGTGCTGCACCCCGCCGTGCGCCGGGGCGCGCTGCTCGGCGAGTTGTACGAAGGCCTGTGGCGCGACGTCGGCACGCCCGAACGGCTCGCGGACGCGCGCGCGCTCATGGGGACCGGCTGATGTTCGCCCCCGTCCTCAGGAACCGCAACTTTTTCATCTACATGGTGGGCAGCACATTCTCGCTGCACGGCCTGTGGATCCAGCGGGTCGCCATCGGCTGGCTGGCATGGGAGCTGACCGAATCGGAGACCTGGCTCGGGATCATCGCACTCTCGGAATTCCTGCCCATCATGTTCTTCGGACCGCTGTTCGGCGTGCTTGCCGACCGCTGGCACCGCAAGACCGTGGCGTTCGCGGCCAACGTGCTCAACGGCCTGCTGGCGGCGCTGCTGTTCGTGCTGGTGCTGCTTCAGGTCATCGACATCTACCTGCTGTTCGCCATCACCATGTGCCTGGGCATCGTCAGCAGCGCGTTCCAGCCGGTGCGGATGTCGCTGATCCCGAGCCTGGTGCCGGACGAGTTGCTGGCGCCCGCGGTGGCCGCGCAGTCCATCGTCTTCAACGTGTCGCGCTTCCTCGGCCCGGCGATCGCGGGCGTGGCCATCGCCACGGCGGGGCTGGCGTCGGCGTTCGCCATCAACGCGGTGACCTATCTCGCGATGCTGCTGGCGCTGCTGCTGGTGAAGCTGCGCCGGGCCCGCTCCGGGGGCGAACAGAGCCACTTCTTCGCGGAACTGAAGGACGGCATCGACTACACGGTCACGCACGTGGATATCCGCCAGCAACTCATCATCGTGGCGCTGTCGGCGCTGTTCGGGCGCGCCGTCATCGTCATGCTGCCGGCGTTCGCGGGCAGCATCTTCGGCGGCGGCAGCAGCACGCTGGCCACGCTGACCTCGGTTTCGGGCGCCGGCGCCGTGGTGGCCGGGTTCTACCTGACGGTCATCGGTTCCGGCAACAGGCTGCTGTGGTCCACGGTGTTCGGCACGGTGGCCACCGGTATCATCATGGCCCTGCTCGGCGCGACAACCAGCTACGTGCTGGGCATCGGCCTGGTGGCCGTGCTCGGTTTCTCGCTGACGCTGGTGGGTGTGGGCTCCCAGGCACGGATCCAGACCATCGTCGCCGAAACCATGCGCGGCCGCGTGCTCAGCCTCTGGGCCGCGGTGGCCTTCTCGGCGCCGGCGCTGGGCAGCGTGATCATCGGCGCCATCGCCGACGTACACGGCCTGGGCATCACCGTGGTGGTCAGCGGCGCCATCTGCACGGCGCTGTCGCTGGTGCTGGCGTGGAGCGTGGCGAGGCTGGCGCCGGAGCCGTAGCTTCTCTCGGTGACCGTGGCCGGTCGGGCGAAGTTCTGCGAGCCGTTCACCCTGTCGGGGTCGCGCCAGTGTGCGCCGGCTTACTATGTCAAGAATACCCAAGAGGCATTGCACAGCCTCCTGCGCGGCCATAGTCTGTCGGCTGCCGACCTTGTCGGCCAGCAAGCAATAGCCGGAACAACTCAAGGGAGAACACCACAGTGAAGAAACTCATACTCGCCCCGATGGCATTGACGATGGCCTTCGCCGCGCAATTCGCGCTGGCGCAGGGCATGGCCCCGCTGACATTCGCCGGTCTGGATACCGACTCCGATGGCGCGATTTCCGCCGAGGAACTGGCCGCGGCGCCGCCCGTTCAGGGCGGATTCATTGCGGCGGATGCCCTCATGACCGCCTGGGACGCCGACGGCAACGGCAGCGTCTCCGAGGAAGAGTTCAACAACCGGCCCCAGGGCATGGGCGGCATGGGGATGGGCGGCTAGCCCGGACGCGTTGTCCGGAAGGCGTGTTCTCCGGCAGGCGCATTCGGCAGGCGCGTTCGCGCCGGCCTCAGTGCGTCACGCGTCAGTGCGTCATCGCGTAGATCACGTAGTTGACGGCAAAGCGGTAGGCCATCGCCGTCATGGGCTCGGGGTAGCCCGGGGTGTCGGCATGCTCCCAGGCATCCCCCAGGTCCATGTTGAAGTTGATGGCGATGAGCAGGCGGCCCTTGTCGTCGTAGATGCCCCGCCAGTGGGGGTTGAAGCCGTCTTCTTCCCAGGTTCGTCCGCTGTACAGGGCGCGAACGCCGGGGATCTGGGTGCTCTTGTCCAGGTCGTACAGCACGTGCATGACTTCGTCGCTTTCGGGAATCTCGACCCAGGGCCGGTCCGGGAAGACCCGCTTGAGGGACTCGTTGAAGCCGAACCAGCCGCGGCTGCCGTGAAAGTCGTCCACCATGAGGAAACCGCCGCGGAGCAGGTACTCCCGCAGCCGTGCGGCCTCGAACTCGTCCAGGTACCAGTCGCCCACCTCCACGGCGTAGAGCCAGGGGTAGTCGAACAGCGCGTCGTCGCGCAGGCTCACCATGCGTCCGCCGTTGCCGTCGTAGCGGCTGACGACGGCGCCGTCGACACGGGTGAGGCGGGTGAGGCCCTGCATGAAGTGGTACTCGGCGTCGGGCCAGTCCACCAGCGCCGAGCCGCGCCCCCAGCCGTAGCCGCTGGGGTAGATGAGCCGAGAAAACTGGAACTCGGCGATGGGCGACTCGGTCAAAAGCGGGGACTGCTGCGCGGACGGGAGATGCTGGGCCATGGCGGCCGGCGGCACCGCGGCAGCGGCGGCGCCTGCGAGGAGCAGTTTGGCGTGGTGAACCAGGGTCTGCATATGGCGGCTACTTTATCACGGCGGGGCTTGCGGCCGCCGCTGCGGCGGCCGTCCGTAGTGCTATCATCGGCGGCTGCAAATCGGCGCCCCCGGGCTGAATCGGATCATCGTGTTTGAGTTTCTCTTCAAGTACTCCCCGACCGTTTTCGAGAACGGCGAACTGGTCCTTGCCGGCGGCTGGCCCGTCTGGCTGCTGGGCGCGGGCGTGGCCGCGGCGGCGGCGGCGATCGGGGTCAGCCTGTCCAGGCGGCGGGATACGCTTTCGGTGCCCCGGCTTGCCGTGATCGGCCTGTTCCAGGTTGCCATGGTGGCGGTCGTCCTGACGTTGCTGTGGCGGCCCTCGCTGTCCACTCAGACCCTGCGCGCCCAGGAAAATTCCGTGGCGCTGCTGCTGGATACCTCCGCCAGCATGAGCTACGGCGAGGACGGGGAGTCCCGCCTGCAACAGGCCGTGGCGGCGCTGGAGGACGGCGCCCTGGACGACCTGGCCGAGCTGTTCGAGGTGCGTCCGTACGCCTTCGCCGGCGCATCCGAAGCCATCGACGGGCTCTACGACGTGCCGGCCCCCGGCGACGCCACCCGCATCGGCAGCGCGCTGGTGGACGTGCTGCGGGAAGCGCGTTCCTCGGCCCTGGGCGCGGTGGTGCTGATCAGCGACGGCGCCGACAACTCGGGCGAACTCGACGCCGCGCGCCTGGCGGAGATCGCGGGCTACGGCGTGCCGGTGCACGCGGTCGGCGTCGGCCGCGAGTCCATACCCGAGGATATCGAGCTCGAGAGCGTGGCGGTCTCCGACCAGGTCATGCCGGGCTCCAGGATCAGCGCCCAGGTCAGCATCCGCTATGCCGAGCCGGGCGAGGCCCGACTGCGAGTCTACGATGGCGATGCGGTCATGGCTTCCGAGGAGGTGACCCTGCCCGCCGGCGCCGGGATCACCACCCGCTGGGTGGAATTCGACGTGGGCGATGCCGGGGTCAAGGACCTGCGCTTCAGCCTGGATCCGCTGCCCGGGGAGGGCAACGTCACCAACAACACCCAGTACCGCACGGTGGTCGTGCCCGAGGCCCGGCGCTCGATCCTGTACGTGGAAGGCGAGCCGCGCTGGGAGTACAAGTTCATCCGCCGGGCGGTGGACGAGGACGCGGCCGTGCGCCTGGCGAGCCTTCTGCGGACCACGCCGAACAAGTTCTACCGCCAGGGCATCGATACCCCGGACGAACTGGAGGGCGGCTTCCCCGGGGACCGGGAAACGCTGTTCCGCTACGACGGGCTCGTCATCGGCAGCTTCTCGGCGGCCGGGCTGACCGAGGAACAACAGGACAACATCCGGGATTTCGTCAGCGAGCGCGGCGGCAGCCTGCTGATGCTGGGCGGGCGGCGCGGCCTCGCCGACGGCGGCTGGGGCAACAGCGTGGTGGCCGAAGTGCTGCCGGTGCAGCTTCCGGATCTGGACGCCGCCAGCTTCATGCGCGTGCCGGTGCCGGTCGAACTGACCGCCGAAGGCCAGGAATCCCTGGTGACCCGCCTGGACGCGGACCGCGAAACCAACAGCGAACTCTGGCTGGGGATGCCGGACATCGCCGACTTCCAGTACGTGGGCGCGGTCAAGCCCGGCGCGGTGACCCTGCTGGAGGCCGAGGTCCGGGGCACCGCGCAGCCGCTGCTGGTGCACCAGCGCTTCGGCCGCGGCCAGGTCTACGTGCTCGCCAGCGGCGGCACCTGGCGGTGGCAGATGCAGCTTCCGTCCGAGGACCAGCGGCACGAGACGTTCTGGCGCCAGATCCTGCACGCGCTGGTCTCGGCCACGCCGGAACGGGTGGTGCTCACCGCGGAGCGGCCCTACTACGTGGACGAGGACGAGGTGGTGCTGCGGGCGCGGGTCCGCGACGGCGGTTTCGAACCCATCGGCGATGCCAGCGTGGAGTTGTCGGTTTCGGGCGACGCCATCGCCGGCGATCCCGCCGCCGCGGAGCCTCTGGTCATGCAGCCGGTGGCCGGCGAGCCGGGCGCCTACGAGGCGACGGTGGTTGCCGATGCCGCCGGGCTGTACCGCTTCGAAGCCCGCGCCGAGCTGGGCGAGGAGACCCTGGGCCGGGCCGACTACTCGGTACGGCGAGCCACCGGGATCTCCGAACACTTCCAGATCCAGCAGAACCGCCCGCTGCTGGAGCGCCTTGCCTCGCTGACCGGCGGCCGCTACTTCACCCTGGGGGAGTTGGACGAGCTGCCGGAGACCATTCAGTTCTCCGAGGCGGGCATCGTCGAACGGGAATTGCTGGACCTGTGGAACATGCCCTTCGTCTTCCTGCTGCTGCTGTTGCTCAAGGCCGGCGAGTGGGTGCTGCGGCTGTTCTGGGGGAGGCTGTGAGGACGTTTCGGCTGGCGCTGTTGCTGACGCCGCTGTGGCTGGCGCCGGCGGCGCAGGCGGAGTTGTACTACCTCATCGTCGGCGGCCTGGGCGGCGAGCCCGCCTATGCCAACCGGTTCCTGGCGCAGACCGAGACCCTGGCCGATGCCGCGGCGCGCTCGCTGGGCGGCGACGCCCGGGTCACGCTGCTGAACGGCGAGGCCGCCACCCGTGAGGCGCTCACCGAAGCGCTGCAGGGACTGGCCGGAACCGTCACGCCCGCCGATACGCTGGCGGTCTTCCTGGTCGGCCACGGCACCTACGACGGCTACGCCTACAAGTACAACCTGCCGGGCCGCGACCTCGACGGCGAGGAACTGGGCGAACTGCTCGGCGCCGTGCCCGCCGGCCGCCAGCTGGTGGTCAACACCACCAGTTCCAGCGGCGCGGTGCTGGAGTCCTGGGAGCAGGAAGGGCGCACGCTGATCACCGCCACCCGCAGCGGCGGCGAGCGCAATGCCACGCGCTTCGCCGAGCACTGGACGGCGGCGCTGTCCAGCGAGAGCGCCGATACCAACCGCAACGGCATCATCACCGCGCAGGAGGCCTTCGACTACACCGAGCGGATGGTGGCCGAGAGCTACAAGAACGAGGGCACGCTGGCCACCGAACACCCGCAACTGACGGGTGAACCGGCGGAGTCGTTCACCGCCGCACGGCTGGCGGCCCGGGTGGCGCTCACCCAGGAACTGGAACGGATGTTCGCGGAACTCGATGATCTGGAGGGCCAGATCCAGGCCCTGCGCACCCGGCGCAACGAGATGGACAGCGACGTCTACCTGAACGAACTGCAGGCCTTGTTGCTGGAGCTTGCGCTGGTGCAGCAGCGGATCGACGATGCCCGCCTGCAAGAATAGCGGCGTGGCGTGCAATTCGCGGGTTGCCGGGCTTCAGGCTGTCGGGCGACGGATTCCTGGGCCACGGGTTGCCGATTCTCGGGCCGCTGGGCCTGAGGCTCCCGTGCCATGAGCCGCCGAGCCCCAGCGGCCTGTCCGGCGTGGGCCGCGGTGGTGGCGAACGCCATTGCGGCCGCGGCCTTCGCATCAACCGCCTCGGCGCAGTCCATCGGCGCACAGCCCTTCGATTACTACCCTGACCGGGACGCCGTTCTGCGGCCGTGCGATGAGCTTTACCACCGCGGCGAGCGGGCCGAGGCGGCGGCCTGTTACACGCGGGTCTCCGCGGAGAGCCTGGACGCCGTCGTCCGCGCCGAAGCGGCCTGGCGGCTCGGCGACCTGCAGGCCGCCAATGCCTTCTTCCGCACGGCCCTGGAACTGGACCCGGAGTCCTTTACCGTCCGGCACCGCTGGGGGCGGCTGTTCCTGGCGACCCACCAGGCAGACGAGGCCGCCCGGCTGTTCATCGAGGCGCTGGACCTGAACGAGGACTACACGCCGGCCAAACTGGGACTCGCGGCGGTGGCCCTGGGCCGCTTCGAGGACCGCGCCAGGACCCTTGTGGAGGAGGTCCTGGATGGGGACGGGCGGCACCTGGAAGCGCACCTGATCTCGGCGCGATTGAGCCTCGAGAACGGTGCGGTTGGCGCCGCCAGGGAAACACTGGACGAGGCCCTGGAGATCGCCGAGGCGCAGGACCTGCCGCCGCTGGAGGCCTACTCGCTGCATGCGGCGGCGGACGTGCTCCAGGGAATTACCGCCAGCGAGTGGACCGATCAGGCCCTGGCCTACAATCCTTCCTACGGGGAGATCTACGCCACACCAGCCTACTACTACCTCATCAACCGGCGCTACCGGGAGGCTGTCGAACTATTGTTTGAGGCGGTGCGCATCCAGCCGGATCTCTGGACCGCCCACGCCGAACTGGGCGTCAACCTGTTTCGCCAGAACCGCGTCGAGGAGGCGCAGGCGCACCTGGCGCTGGCCTACCGGGGCGATCCCTTCAGCGCGCAGACCGTCAACACGCTCCGGCTGATCGACAGTCTCGATAATTTCGTGGTGCTGAGGCGGGAGCTGCCGCCGCCGGAGGTTGGCTCGCCGCAGGTCGGCGAGGAATTGGATTCGGAGATCGGCGCGGAAGGGGAAACGGCTGCCGATGTTTCCGCGGAAACATTATCCGGGCCGGCGGAGACAATGGATGTTTCAGCGGAAACACCAGCCGCGCCCGGGGAAACCACCGCCGTGTCCGGCGAGATCACTGCCGATGTTTCCGCGGAAACAACCGCGCAGCCAGGGGAAACCACCACCGCACCCGGAATGCTCTTACGGCTCCACAAGGACGAGGCGTCCGTCATTGACGCCTACGTCACCGACCTGGTCACCGACAGCGTTCGGGCCTTCACCGAGCGCTACCAGTTCGAGCTCAAGGAAGACGTGGTGGTCGAGCTCTACCCCGAGCACGACGACTTCGCCGTGCGCACCCTCGGCCTGCCCGGCATCGGCCTGCTGGGCGTGGCGTTCGGCTATCTGGTGGCCATGGACAGCCCCTCCGGCAGCCGCGAGGGCGAGTTCCACTGGGGGACGACGCTGTGGCACGAGATCGCCCACATCTTCACCCTGGAGGCCACCGGCAACCTGGTGCCGCGCTGGTTCAGCGAGGGCGTTTCGGTGTTCGAGGAGTGGAGCACCGGCCCGCTGCGCGGCCGGCATATCCCGGTGCGGGTGCTGGAGGCCATGGCGGACGACCGCTTCCTGCCCGTCGCCGAACTGGACGGCGGCTTCATGCGCCCCACGTACGAGGGCCAGGTGATCGTCTCCTATACCCAGGCCGGTCTGCTGTGCCAGTACATCGCCCGGGAATGGGGCCAGCAGGGGCTGGTGGATATGCTGACGGGCTTCGCCGAAGGCCTCGGTACCGTCGCGGCGATTCGCCAGGGCCTGGGCGTTGCGCCGGAGGACCTGGACAGCGGCTTCAGGGACTTTCTGGAGGCGGAGTTCCGAACCACGCTGGACGGGCTGGAAGAATGGCGCGAGCGCACCCGCGCGACCTACGAAGCCCTGGACGCGGGCGACTTCGAGGCCGTGCTGGAACGCGCCGAGGCTGCCATAGCAGCGTATCCCGACTACGTCGACGCCAACGACGCCTACATCCCCATGGCGCTGGCCCTGGAAGAACTCGACCGGCGCCCGGAGGCTATGGACACGCTGGAGACCTACTGGCGGCTCGGCGGCTACTCGCCGCGCGCCCTGCGGCGGCTGGGCACCTGGCTGCACGAGGCCGGCCGCGCCGACGCCGCCATCGCCGTCTACGACGACCTGATCATGGTCACGCCGCTGGACGCGGAGGTGCACACCACGCTGGGCGACTGGATGCTGGCCGAAGGCATGGCGGACGGCGCCCTGCGCGAATACCGGGCGCTGATGGCCATGCAACCCCACGACCTGGCGGGCACCCATTACCGTCTCGCCAGGGCCCATTTGGAGCTTGAGGATCAAGCCGGGACCCGGGAGCATCTGTTGTATGCTCTGGAAATCGCGCCCCACTACCGTGAGGCGCAACAACTGCTATTGGAGATCGTACGTTGAGCAATGCACTGGATACCGAAGAAGCCCGCAGCGTGATCGAATCCTTCCACACCGCGCTTGCAGGCATTCGCGAGCAGGTCGGCAAGGTCATCATCGGCCAGGAGGAGGTCGTGGACCATCTGCTGGTGACCCTGCTGGTGGGCGGCCACTGCCTCATCACCGGCATGCCCGGCACCGCCAAGACGCTGCTGGTGCGCACGCTGGCCATCGCGCTGGGCCTGAAGTTCAAGCGCATCCAGTTCACCCCGGACCTGATGCCCACGGACGTCACCGGCACCGACGTGATCGAGGAGGACATCACCACCGGGCACCGCACCTGGACGTTCGTGCCCGGGCCGATCTTCGCCAACGTGCTGCTGGCGGACGAGATCAACCGCACGCCGCCCAAGACCCAGTCCGCGCTGCTTGAGGCCATGCAGGAACTCACGGTGACGGTGCGCGGCGACCTGCACGAGATCGACCCGCCGTTCTTCGTGCTGGCGACCCAGAACCCCATCGAGCTTGAGGGCACCTACCCGTTGCCCGAGGCGCAGCTGGACCGGTTCCTGTTCAACGTGATCCTGGACTACCTGGACGACGACGAGGAACTGGCGGTGGTGGACCGCTACACCACCCGCATGGACATTCCCTCGGTGGATGCCTGCACCGGTCCGGAGGAGATCATCCGCTTCCAGAGCCTGGTGCGGCAGGTGCCGGTGGCCGAATCGGTGAGCCGGTTCGCCGTGGATCTGGTGCGGGCCACCCGGCCGACGGACCCCGCGGCGCCGGACGTGGTCAGGCGGTACGTGCAGTACGGCGCCAGCGTGCGCGCCACCATGTTCCTGACCCTGGCCGCCAAGGCCCGGGCATTGATGAGCGGCCGCTATCACGTCACGCAGGACGACATCTGCGCGCTGGCGCTGCCGGTCATGCGCCACCGCGTGCTGACCAACTACTTCGCCGAGTCCGACAAGGTCGAGGTGGACGACGTGCTGCGGCAGCTCGTGGACTACATGCGGGCCGAGGCGCCGGCCGCGAAGGCCGGCTGAGGCGGCCCGTGGCAGACGTGAGCGAACCGCAGGCGGTACCGTGGCTGCGGTAACCGCAACCGCGCCGGGCGCGGCCTACGACCTGCTCAAGCCCGAGGTGCTGGCGAGCCTGTCCAACCTGGAACTGGTGGCACGGGCCGCGGTGCACGGGTTCCTCAACGGGCTGCACCGCTCGCCGCTGTTCGGCTTCAGCCAGGAGTTCGCCGAGTACCGCGCCTACGCGGAGGGCGACGACCCGCGGTTCGTGGACTGGAACGTCTACGCCCGCACCGAGCGCACCTACATCAAGCGCTACCTGGGCGAGACCAACACCCGGCTGGTGATCCTGCTGGATGCCAGCGCCTCCATGGGCTACGGCTCGGGCGCGGTCACCAAGCTGCAGTACGCGAAGTTCCTGGCCGCGACCCTGGCCTATCTCGCTTCCAAACAGCACGATGCGGTGGGCCTCATCGTCTTCGACGAGCAGGTGCGCGAGCACCGCCCGCCGTCCTCCCGCGTGGGCAAGCTGAGCGGCGTGCTGCATGCCATCGACCGGGCCGAACCGGGCGTGGGCACGGACCTGCGGGTGCCCTTCGAGACCTTCCGGCAGTTCGAGCGGGGCCGGGGGCTGGTGGTGGTGATTTCCGATTTCTACTGCGTGCCCGAGGCGATGATCAAGGGCGTTCAGCCGCTGGCCTACCAGGGCCAGGACGTGGTGCTGTTCCAGTTGCTGGATCCCCAGGAGCTTCAACCGCAGATGCGCGAGTCGGCGCTGCTGGAGGACATGGAAACCGGCGAGGCGATGGAGGTGTCGCCCATCTTCATGCGGTCCCGCTACCGGGAGCGTATCGGCGAACATATCGAGGCGCTGGAGGATTGCGCCGCGGGGGCCGGCATCGACCATGAACTGGTGAACATCTCCGAATCCCTGGAAGGCGCGCTGCGCAACTACCTGCTGTTCCGGCAGAGGCGGCTGCGGTGACGTTTCTGGCGCCGGCATTCCTGCTTGGGCTCCTGGCCATCGGCGTGCCGGTCTGGCTGCACCGGCTCTCGTCCACCAATCCCAATCGGCAGCTCTTCAGTTCCTCGATGTTCCTGGAACCCGGCGAGCCGCGCCGGGTGCTGGCGAAGAAGCTGCAGTACCTGCTGCTGCTGGCGCTGCGCATCGGCGTGCTGGTGCTGCTGGCGCTGGCGTTCGCCGGACCCGCGCTGCAGGGCGCGGTGCAGAACCTGGTGGCCGAGACCGCCCGCCTGCACGTCGTCGTCATGGATCTCTCGGCCTCCATGGGCCACGGCGAGCGCTGGCAGCGCGCCGGGGCGGCTGCCGGCGACGTGGTCGGGGACCTCGGCGCCGGCGACGCGGCGCAGCTGGTGGCGGCCGGGCGCATCGTGGAGGTCATCGAGGAACCGACGCTGGACCGTGACGCCGTTCGCCGGGGCGTGGCCACACTGGACCCCGGGCCCTTCGCCCTGGACTACGGCCAGTTGATGCGCTCGGTGGACAGCCTCGCCAGGGGCGCCGAACTGCCGGTCACCGTGCACGTGGTCACCGACGCCCAGCAGAGCGCCCTGCCGCCCCGGTTCGCGGACCTGGCCCCGCGCACGCCGCTGGAACTGGTGCTCCACGACGTGTCGGCCGCGGCCGAGAGCAACCTGAGCGTGGACGGGCTGGCCTGGTCGCCGGTGTCGGGCGACTTCGTCGCCGGCGTCCGCAGCTACGCGGACGAGGCGGCGGAACGGACCGTGACGCTCCGGCTCAACGGCGCCGTGGCGGGCGAACGGCAGGTTTCGGTGGGACCCGGCGAAACGGCCCAGGTGACCTTTGAAGGACTGGAACTGGCGGCCGGGGGCAACCGCGTCACCGCCGAACTGACGCCCGGCGACGACCTGGCGGTGGACGATACGCGCTACCTGGTGGTCAAGCGCCCGGAGCCGCGCCCGGTGCTGATGGTCAGCGCCGACGGCCGCGGCGGCGCATCGCCGTTCTTCGCCTCCGCGCTGGGCACGCTGGCGGCGCAGGACTACCTCATCGATCCGGTCACCGCGGCGGGTCTCGCGGAGCGCACGCTGGAGGACTACGTGTTCGTCGTGGTGACCGACGCCGGCGTGCTTGCAGACGAAGATGCCGCCCTGCTGCGGGACTATGTGGAAACCGGCGGCGCCCTGTTCATGGCGCTGTCGAGGCGCTCGGCGGGTCTCGCGGCGTCGCCGGTCACCGGGCACGACTTCGAGCCCGTTTCCGATTTCGGCCGTCAGGACGGCGAGTTCCTGGTGGTGGGCACCCTGGACCGCTCCCACCCCGCGCTCGGACGCATGGACGACGTGCGCCGGGCCCGGTTCTATCGCCACGTGGCGGTGGAACCGCAGGGCAGCGACCGGGTGCTCATGCGCCTGGACGAGGGCGGGCCGCTGCTCATCGAGCACACCCTGGGCGCCGGCCGGGTGCTGCTGTACGGCTCGTCCCTGGACCGGGAGTGGAACGACCTGCCGGTGCAGCCCGTGTTCGTGCCCATGATCGCGCAGTTGGCCGCGTACCTGGCGGGCGACCTGCAGGTCAGTTTCGAGGCGCGGCTGGGCGCGGCGCTCTCGGCCCGGGCCATGGGATTCGCCGGCGCCCAGGTGTTCGCGCCCGACGGCGACATGGCGTTGGGCATCGCCGGCGCCGGGGCGGGGGACGACGTGCTGGTGGACCAGATCGGCTTCTACGAGGTGGTCGGCGCCGGGCGCACGGAACTCGTCGCGGTCAACGTCGATCCAACGGAATCGAACCCTGCCGCGATGGCGGAGGACGAGCTGGCCCGGTGGCGCGAACTGGGTCCCGGCGCGGAACAGGGCGACGCGGATTTATCGGGTATGATGGAAGTACCGCCTACCGAGTTGTGGCCATGGATTCTGGCCCTGCTCGCAGCGCTCGTGTTGGCGGAGTCCTGGATAGGTAACAGGCACCTGAGGGTGCGACGGGGAATAGCCGCATGAAGGCACAGGAACGACTCGAAGAATACCTCGGCGGATTCCGCCAGCGGCTGCGGACGCTGATCCTGGCAAGGGGCGCCGCGGTGCTCTGCGCGGCGGCGCTGGGCGTGACCCTGCTGGCCGTCTACATCGGTACCCGCCAGGCGTTTCCGGCCGAACTGATGAACGGCGCCCGGCTGTTGCTGGCGCTGTCCCTGGGCGCCATCGCGGCGCTGTTGCTGATTCGCCCGCTCAAGGCGCTGCGGCGCACCCGGGGCGTGGCCGATATCGAACGGCGCGCGCCGGACTTCGACGGGCGCATCGAGACCTACGACGAACTGGCCGGCGGCAAGCACCAGCATGCCGCGCAGCCTTCCCCCTTCCTCGGGCTGCTGGCCGAGGACGCCTGGCGCCTGGCGCGCGGCATTCCCGCGGCGCTCAGGGTGCCGGGCCGTGAAATCATGGTACCGGGCGCCCTGGCCGGGGCCGCCCTGGCGGCGCTGGTCTGGTTCGCGGCATTCGGCCCGGACAACTGGCGTTACGGGGTCCGCCACGTGTGGGCGGGCTGGGCCATGGAAGACACGCTGCCGCCGCAGCGGATCGTCGTCAATCCGGGCGACGGCGCCGTGCGCCGGGGCGGAGACCTGGCCATCGACGCCCGCGCGGAAGGCTTCGATCCAGTGGCCGCGGAGGTGTTCGCGCGGTTCCAGAGCAGCCAGGACTGGGAAAGCGCGCCCATGCTGGCGGAGGACGGCACGTTCGAATTCACGTTCTTCGCGGTGCGCGAACCGGTGAGCTACTACGTGGTCGCCGCCGGCGTGCACAGCGAGGAATTCCAGGTGGAGGTGGTCGACCTGCCCCGGGTGAGGAACGTCCGGCTCACCTACAACTATCCGCGCTGGACGGGGCTTGAAAGCGAGACCGAGGACCCCGGCGACGACATCGCCGCGGTGGCGGGCACGCAGGTGGAGGTGGCGGTCACCACCGATCAGCCCCTGGGCGAAGCCGAGCTGATCGTCAACGGCGAGACACTGGCAATGAGCACCGACGGCACCGCAGCCACCGGTACGCTCGAGGTGAGCGAGTCGGGCGAGTATTACGTCTCCACGTTTTTTGCCGACGATCCGGTGCGCCTCACCGACGACTACTTCATCGACGTGATCCCCGACAACAAGCCGGAGGTCAGCGTGACAAGGCCCGGGCGCGACTATCGGGCGAACAATATCGAGGAGGTCTCCATCCAGGTGGAGGCCGAAGACGACTTCGGCCTGGACCGTCTGGAACTGCACTACTCGATCAACGGCGGCGAGTGGAACGTCGTCGAACTGGACGTGGACGGCGCCTTCGCCGAGAGCGACGAGGTGCTCTACCTGGAGGAAATGGACAAGCCGGCGAGCACCGGCGCTGCAGGCGGCCTGCAGGACCTGCTGGAAGGCAACCGCCTGACGGTCGAGAATCTGGACGAGGTCCGCGAGGCGGTCGTCGCGGGCGCGGCAGAGGCGGACGCGGACGCCACCAGCGCCCTTGAACCCGGCGATCTGATCTCCTACTACGCCGAAGCCCACGACCGCGACGCTTCGGAGCGCACCGACCTGTTCTTCGTGGAAGTCCAGCCCTTCGAACGCTCCTACACGCAGTCCATGCAGGGCGGCGGCGGTGGCGGCGGGGGTGGCGGCGGCGGGGAGCAGAACGAGATCTCCCAGCGCCAGAAGGAGATTCTCCTGGCCACGTGGAACCTGATCCGCGAACAGGAACAGGTCGCCGGCTTCCTGGATGAACAGCAACTCGGGGACAACGCCAACATGCTGGCGGAGCTGCAGCGGACCCTGGCCGACCAGGCCCGCACGCTGGCCAACCGGACCCGGGCGCGGCAGCTCACCCAGGTGGACGAGCAGATCCAGACCTTCGTGAACAGCCTGGAGAGCGCGGCCGAGGCCATGGTGCCGGCGGCGGAGCGGCTGGCGGACCTGCAGTTCGACGAGGCGGTGCCCTCCGAGCAGGAGGCGCTGCAGCACCTGCTCAAGGCCGAATCCGTGTTCACCGATATCCAGGTGTCGTTCAATCAGGGCGGCGGCGGGGGCGGCGGCGCCGGCGGATTCGCCGGACGCGACCTGGCGGAACTGTTCGAACTGGAAATGGACCTGGAGAAGAACCAGTACGAGACCGAGTCCGCGGTCTCCTTCGACACGCCGGAGGCGGAGTTCGACGAGGCCATCGCCAAGCTCCAGGAACTGGCGCGGCGGCAGGAGAACCTGGCGCGGCAGGCCGGCCGGCAGCAGCAGATGACGGAGCAGGAACGCTGGCAGCAGGAGCAACTGCGCCGCGAGACGGAGGAACTGCGCCGACAGCTTGAAGAGCTCAGGCAGGCGGCCGCCCAGCAGCAGCAACAGCAGTCCGGCCAGCAGGGCGGACAGCCGCAGAGCGGCCAGGGTGGACAGCAGTCCGGGCAGCCCGGCCAGTTGGCCAATGCCGCCGGCGAAGCCATCCGGCAACTGGACAATGCCCTGCAGGCGATGGACCGGGCCCAGGCCCAGGGCGAGATGACGCCCGAGCAGGCCCAGCGCGCCATCGAACAGGCCCGCCGGCAACTGGACCAGGCGCTGGAGCAACTGACCGATCAACGCCAGGCGGTGGCCGAAGCCGCGTTCTCGGAACTGCACGAACGCGCCGAGGCGCTGCTGGAGGACCAGCGGCGCATTGCGGCGGAGTTGCAGCGGGTGGCCAACGAGGCGTTCCGGAACCGCAATGCGGACGGGACCCGCGACAACCCGCTGAGCTACGACGAAGCGGTGGACCTGTCGGAGCGCAAGTGGGTGATGCAGGAGGATCTGGAGGCGCTTGAGCAGGACATCCAGTCGGTGGCGAACCAGTTCAGGGGGCAGACGCCGGAGGCCTCGGAAGAACTCTACCAGGCGCTGGCGGACCTGCAGCAGAACCAGACGTCGCTGCGCCTGGGCGCCGCGGGGGACCGCATCCGCCGCGGACTGGCGGACGAACTGGCGCCGTTCGAGGGCGTGACGACGGCGTCGCTCGAGGACCTGCGCAGCGATACGGAACGCGCGCTGGCCACGGCGAGCCGGGAGGCGCGCGAAGGGCAGCAGATGGAGGAGGATGCCACCTCGGAGCTGGTGGCGGAACTGCAGGCGTTGCGTCGCGAACTGGCGGCGTTTCAGAACGGCGTCCAGCCGGGGCAGCCGGGCCAGAACGGGCAGCCCGGTCAGGCGGGCGGCGCCCAACCCGGTCAGCAGGCCGGCGGAGCGCTGGGCGGCAACCGGTTCGGGCCCGGCGGCGGGGGCGTGTTCGACACGGACCGGCGTGGGCTGGGATTCTGGGATCCGACGGGGCCGTTGGCGCTGGACCCGCAGATGCGGGAGCGCCTGGAAGACGAACTGCGGGCCGCGGGGAGCGACTTGCTTGCGCTGGGTACGCGGCTGCGGGGGGAGGATGCGCTGACGGCGGAGGAGCTGGATGCGATTCGGCGGTTGGGGGATGCGTTGCGGGCCGGGCTGACGAGGGGCGCCAATGAGGCGATCGTGGAGCAGGAATACCTGGCGATGCTGAACCTGATGGAGCAGTTGGAGTTGCAGCTTACTTCGGCAGATTCGGCCGAAGGGGAAACTGCGGTCAGGACTGAAGCGCCGGCTGGGGTTGCGGCGGAGTATGAAGAGGCGGTGGCGGAGTACTTTCGGCGGTTGAGCAGGTCGGAAGAGCCGTAAAGACGCGTTTTTCCGGCGCCGCGAGGGTGTGCGCGGATGGCCCTTGCAAGCTAAACCTCGCCCGCCATCCATGGCGGGCTCGGATCGGGTTGCGGCGCTCCTGGCCATCCATGGCCCCGCGCCGCGCCCACGACGCTTGCAAGGGCCATTGCGCGCACGCAAGCAGGAACTCTTCGACCCACCTGGTTGCGTGACGTTGTGGAGCCTTCCAGCCGTTATGGAAGAATAGTTCCAGGAGCATTGGCAACGGTGGCCGGACGAATCCGAAATCTTACCTCTGGGTCTGGCTAGCACCATAATGTCTGCTGGTCGTGAGAGGGTTGTGCGCAGGCGGTCTGTAGTGTCGGCTTTTCGATTTGGCAGAGACTATCCGTACGCGGCGCTGCTGGGCCGCCGCGACGTGCTTCGCGCTATCGGGGCTCTGGTCGCTTGCGCTTCACTTCGGCCGGCAAGTGCGCTGGCGATGCCCGATCCGGAGATAGCGGGTTATGTGTCGGCGCCCGGCGGGCGACTCTGGTACCGGATCAACGGCGCCGATTGGCTGGCAAGCGGACCGCCTCCGCTTGTGGTCCTGCATGGCGGTCCCGGCAGCAATCATCGCGGGCTGGTGCCGCTGACGGCCCTGGCTGATGAACGGGCGATAGTCCTGTACGACGGGCAGCGACGAAGACCTGGCGACGGTACGGCAAATCCTGCGTCGCATGTGATCCGATGCGGGTAGTACTTGCAATACTGGCCCTGCTTCAATTCGCTGCTTGCGTGTCGGATGTCGTTGATTCCCCAGTCAAGGCGATCGTCGGTGGCCGGCTGATAGACGGTACCGGGAGAGAACCGGTTGACGACGCGGTGATACTCATTGAGGGCGACACCATCGTCGATGTCGGTCCCGGGCATTCGGTGGAAGTACCGGCCGGCTCCGAAATGATCGATGTATCCGGAATGACCGTCATTCCGGGGCTCTTCGAATCGAACGGACACGTGGTGTTCAACGGCCAGATCGATCACTCGGCCTACTTTGCGACGAGGCATCGCGACTACCATGAAATCGGCGCGCGAAACCTGTACACGGCATTGCGGCAAGGAATCACCACGATACGCGACACGATGGGTCCGACCGATGTGATGCTGCAACTGAAGCAGGACATCGCCGCGCGGACGATCGCGGGCTCCAGACTCTATGTCGCAGGAACCATTCTGAATTACGAGAGCCTGCTCGATATTCCGACCGAAAGAGCCCTGGATCCCATCGATGTCGCCGCGGCCCGCGAAGGGCTGGATCTATTCATCGAGAATGCGGAACACGGCAAGGCTGTCGTTCGCGACTTTGCGCAACGCGGCGTCGATTTCATCAAGATCTCGGTCGAGGGCGGACAACCAGGCGATGCCCCGCCGGTGGCGCTGGATGGAGAAGCGCTCAAAGAGATGGTCGCCGAGGCGCATCGCCTCGGACTGAAGACGACCTCGCACTCGCTGAGCGTGTCCGGTCTGGAGAAATCCTTGCAGGCCGGCTTCGACGCGCTGGAACATCCGCAGATGACGATTCTGTTTGACGATGATGGGGCGGGCAGTCGAATTACCGACGATATCGTGCAAAGGATAGCCGAAGGCAACGTATATTCGATTCCGCTGATTGTCGCCATGGAGTCGTATCTGAAGTTCATGAAGGCCCCCGAATTGCTCGAGGACACTGCGGTACTCGAGGACCTCCCGGCGGAACTGGTGTTGGAAGCGCGAGACTGGATTGAAGAGCAGATCGCGATACCGGGCGCACTGGACGAGCGCCAGGTACGGTACCGGTTAACGCGGGATAACCTCAGGAAACTGATCGCGGCAAATGCGCCGATTGCCATGGGCACGGATAAGGGCACCCGTTTCAACTACCACGAGCACGCCAACCATGTCCGTGAACTTCAGACATACGTGGAACTCGGAATGACGCCGATGGCTGCGATCGTCTCGGCCACCCGGCGGGGCGCCGAACTGCTGGGCGTCGATGACGAATTGGGGACGATCGTCGTGGGCAAGAAAGCCGATCTGGTCGTCGTGACCGGGAACCCGGCCAGCGAGATAACGGATATCGGCAACGTCGAGATGGTCTTCAAGGACGGCGTGCGATACAGGTAACGGCTCTCCACTCGCGCGAGCCCTCGCTCTGTGGGTCGTTCGGGGGTTGGGCTATATACTTGCGCTCGGCACATGGACCGGGAATCGATTTTGGCAGGCAGGCAGGGAATTCGGGGGCTCGCCATGGCGTGGCCTCTTGTTGCGCTTTTCGTGTCGTATCCGGCGGGGGCACAGGACGCGGGTACTTCCGACATTGTTGAACCGGTGCTGGAGGAGGTGGTGGTCGTCGGGTCGCTGATCAGGCGCCGCGTGGTGTACGAGGGGCGTGCGCCGGTGCAGACGCTGGATGCCGATCTGTTCGAGTCCGTTGGTGCTGCGCAGCCGGTGGATGTGCTTTCGAGCCTGACGGCGAATACTGGGTCCTATCTCGCCACGCAGCAGAATTATCTGCAGGGCGTTGCGCAGTTCAGTCTGCGCGGGGTGGGGCTGTCGTCGACGCTGACGCTGATCAACGGGCGCAGGGCCGGGTTCGCGCCGGTGTCCAATGACGTGGGGCAGAGTTTTTTCGACATCAACACGCTGCCCGTGCTGCTGATTGAGAGGGTGGAGATACTTCGGGACGGCGCTTCGGCCACGTACGGTTCCCAGGCTGTGGCGGGGGTCGCGAATATCGTTACCCGAAGGGGCTTTACGGGCGTTGAGATTACCGGCGGGTATCGGACGGCCAGCAACCGCGGGTACGACCTGAATCTTGCCGCGGGCCTTGAGGGTCCGAGAGGCTATGTCAGCGTGTACGGCGCGTTGCTCGGGCAGGACGAGAACTTTCGCAGGGAGTTCGACTGGTTGATTCCCAGGGTCGTCGACCCGGACGGGGACGGCGACATCGTGGAAGGCTCGTTCGATTCCGGAAGAGGTTCTCCCGGCAGCTTCCGCCGCGCGGTGGCCAACGGCAACGGCAGTTACGCCCCGTACCGGGTCGGCGGCGTGGACGCGCCGCGCATTCCGGATCCCGACTGCCGGGCGGGTGGCGGCTACCCGAGCGGTTCACTGTGCCGGATGGATTTCTCCGACCAGCGTACGATGGTCGCCGCCGAACAGCGGGCGCAGTACTACGCCGACGCGGAGTACACGCTCACGGGCGGGCTGACGGTGTTCTCGGAAATCGGTTATTCGCTGAACGCGGTGACGGACCGCGTGGGCAACATGCTGCTCTTCCGGGGCAACGTGGAAGGCACCAACGAATTCTTCGTGCCCGCGGAACATCCCTTCAATTTCTGGACCGATCCGGATAACGACGGCGTGCTCACCTATGTCGACCCGTCCGACTGGACGCCCGGCGTGCACGAGGCGGTGCCGCTGGGCTATTTCGGGCGCCCGCTGGGCGCGGAGGCTGCCGGGCAGAACTCCGGCGACGAGCTGCGGGATTTCGAGAACCTGAGGGTGATGGCCGGCCTGGAGGCGGAGCTGCCCGGTGGCTGGACGGGCGAAGGCTATTTCTCCCACGCCAGCTCCGATCTTGCCGTGAGTTCCGAACGCCACTGGATCGCGGCGGAATTTGCCCGCGCGGTGGCCGAGGGGCAGTGGAACCCCTTCGGCACCCGGCTGGTCGCGCCGGACCTGGTCACGCCCAAGACCGTGCAGGAGGACGGGCTGGCGCCGGCGTTGGCGGGCCGGCGCGCCGCCAACGACCCGGAGACAATGCGCCAGTTCGAGAGCGTACGCACGGAAAGCGCCGCCAGCGTTCAGAACGTGGCGGAGTTCGTGGCCAGCGGCGACCTGTTCGAGTGGCGGGGCCAGCCGGTGACGCTGGCCACCGGCGCGCAGTACCGCGACCTGCAGTACACGTATCGGCCCGATCCGCTGAACGCCGCCGGCGAAGGTCCGCGGGAGATTCGCGACTTTGCCAGAGAGGCGGACCAGCGCGTCTGGGCGGTCTTCGCCGAAAGCCTGATGTACCCGGGCGATCGCTCCGAGTTGCAGCTCGCCGTGCGCCACGAGCGCTACGACCAGGCCGGCGGCTCCACGGACCCGAAGATCGCCGCGCAGTTCTACGCCAACGACTGGCTCACGCTGCGCGGCTCCTGGGGCACGTCCTTCCAGGCGCCCAGCGTCTTTCAGGCCGCCGGCAACACCAGTTCGCGCACGCTCACCGACCCGTTTCGCTTCGACGGGCAGGGTGTCGGACGCTGCACGATCGGCCCTTCCGGCGAGATCCTGAACCGCGGCGACAATTTCGCCGTCGCCACGGTATTGCGCGGCGGGGGATTGAAGCCGCAGACCGCGCGCCTGGCCAACTTCGGCCTCCTCCTGCAGCCCCGGAATAACACCGCCGTCAGCCTGGACTACTGGACGCTGGACTACACCAGCGTCATCGCGCAGGGACGCAGTTTCCAGGCCATCGTGGACGACGATTGCCGCGACGACGGCCGGACCAGCGACCCGAGAATACAGCGGGACTCCTCGGGCCAGCTCAGCGTCGTGACCACCGACTACGAAAACGTCGGGGCCGTGAGCAGCGCGGGCCTGGACGTCAACGCCTACTACGACTTCCTGTCGGCCGCCGGCGACATCCGCCTCAGCGCCGACGCCACGCTGCTGACGCGCTTCGACGTGGATTCCGCCGGCCGCGGTTTCACCGACCAACTGGGCAATCGCAACGACACCAACGGCTTCGCCCCCACCCCCGAGCTGCGCCTGAACCTCGGCCTCACCTGGCGCCACGGACCCCATGCAGCCGCCCTGACCGTCCGCCACATCGATTCCTACAAGAACGACGAAGTCGCCTCCCTGCCGAAAATCGCCGCCTGGACAACCCTGGACGCAAACTACGGCTACGAACTCGCCAACCTGCCCGGCAGCGGCGAAACCACCCTCTTCCTGGGCGCCCGCAACCTCACCGACAAGGATCCGCCCCCGCTACCCACCGGCCGCGACGGCGTCCACCGCCACAACCTGCGCCCCGGCTACGACGGCTTCGTCCACGACATCAAGGGCCGCACCCTCTACATCCGCTTCCGCTACCGCCAGTAACCCAGAGCAACCCACAGAGCGAGGGTGTGCGCAGATGGCCCTTGCAAGCGTCGTGTGCTCGCCGCGGGGCCAAGGACGGCCAGGAGCGCCAATCCGAGCCGGAAAAACCCACAGAGCGAGGGTGTGCGCGGATGGCCCTTGCAAGCGTCGTGGGCGCGGCGCGGGGCCAAGGATGGCCAGGAGCGCCGCAACCCGATCCGAAGCCCGCCAGGGATGGCGGGCGTAGGTTGAGCTTGCAAGGGCCATCCGCGCACACCCTCGCGGCGCCGGACCAGCGCGACCTGCAAACCCCATCCCCGCACCTCCTCGCGCCGCCGGACCAAAGCACATTTTGCAAAGATTCCTTTAGGGATCATGTATAAATCTTCACCTTCCACCCAACAGCGCAACGACGGTGGGATAATGCCCCGCATGCGAATCGGCAGCCGAAAATCCCGGGCGGAGCCTGAAGCCAGCCCCGAGTCCATGATCGTGACGCGCAACCTGCAGCGCCGTTACGTCATGGGCAGCGAGACGATTTACGCGCTGCGGGGCGTGGACGTCACCATCGAGCAAGGCGAGTACGTGGCCATCATGGGGCCTTCCGGATCCGGCAAGTCCACGCTGATGAACGTGATCGGGTGCCTGGACTCCCCCGACGGCGGCGAGTACTGGCTGAACGGCAAGCTCGTTTCCAGAATGAGCGACAGCGAACTGGCCAGAGTGCGCAACAAGGAGGTGGGATTCGTGTTCCAGACCTTCAACCTGCTGCCCCGGGCCAACGCCCTGCACAATGTCGAAATGCCGCTGATCTACGGCGGCATGAAGCGCAAGCCGCGGCTCAAGGCCGCAGCCGACGCGTTGACCCGCGTGGGTCTGGCGGACCGCATGACCCATCGGCCCAGCGAGATGTCCGGCGGGCAGCGTCAGCGGGTGGCGGTGGCCCGGGCGCTGGTCACCGCGCCGAGTATACTGTTGGCGGACGAGCCGACCGGGAACCTGGATTCGACCACCGGCAAGGAGATCATGGCGCTGTTCGACGAACTGCACCAGGCGGGAAACACCATCGTGGTGGTGACACACGAGTTCGACATCGCCAACCACGCGGACCGGGTTATCGTCATTTCCGACGGCGAGATCGAAGGTGACTCCAGCACCGAGCGATTCAGGAGCCCGGACAGGTTCAGGAGGCATTGATCATGCGAGTTTCTATCGGGCTGCTGCTCGCTCTGGCGTTGACGGCGTGCGAGCAGGACCAGGCTGAATCGCTGGCGCCGCTCTACGACAGCGCCCCGGTGGAAGTCCGGGACATCGAGGTCAATGTAGAGGCGGCCGGCGTGATCGAGCCGGAGATCACCGTGGAGGTGAAGTCCAAGGCATCCGGCGAGATCCTCGCGATGCACGCCGAAACCGGGGACGTGGTCGAGGAAGGCTTCCTGCTGGTGGAGGTGGACAAGCGCACGCCGCGCAATCGGCTGGCCGAAACGGAGGCCGGCCTGGTGGCGGCCAGGGCGCGGCGCGCCATCGCGGAAACCCAGATGGAGCGGTCCCGGACCCTGTTCGAGACCGGAACCCTGACCGAGTTCGACTACGAACAGTCGCAACTGGAGTTCGCCAATTCCGAAGCCCAGGTGATCGGCTCGGAGGTGGCGCTGGAGAATGCGCGTATCGCCATGGACGATACCGATGTGCGCGCGCCCATCACGGGCACGATCATCCTGAAGAATGTCGAGCCGGGAACGGTCATCTCGTCGCCCACCCAGGACGTCAGCGGCGGCACGATCCTGATGCTGATGGCCGACCTGACCAGCGTCCAGGTGCGAACGCTGGTGGACGAGACCGATATCGGCAAGATCCGCCCGGGAATGACCACGCGCGTGACCGTGGCTGCCTATCCCAATCAGCCCTTCGAGGGCGCGGTGCTGAAGATCGAACCCCAGGCGATCGTCGAGCAGAACGTGACCATGTTCGCGGTGCTCATTCGGCTTGCGAATCCCGGCGGTCTGTTGAAGCCCGGCATGAATGCCGAGGTGGACATCGAGATCGCCAACCGCAGCGCCACTTCGGTGGTGCCCACCATGGCGTTGCGCGCGGACAGCGACATCCCCATGTCCGCGTTGATGCTGGGGCTTGAAGAGTCGGAACTGCGGGCGGCGCTGGGCAACGGGTTCGAGGCCGGGTTCGGGGCCGGGGCCGGCGGCACGCTTGCCGCGGCTGCGGAACTGGATATGGACCAGGTGCGGGAGCTGGTGCTCAAGAGCCGCAGCGGCGAAACGCTCACCGCGGCGGAGCAGGCGCAGGTCGACGCCATGATGCAGATGCGGGCGCAGAACAGCGGCGCGACGCCCACCGACTTCGGCGGCGGGATGGGCGACTTCGGCGGTGGATTCGGCGGCGGTTTCGGCGTCGGCGGCGGGATGGGCGACTTCGGCGGTGGCGGCGGGATGGGCGGCGGTGGCGGCAGGAACAACAATTCGACGCTGGATTACCAGTTCGGCGGCGACTACTGGGTCGTTGCCATGCGGGACGGCGAGCCCGTGCCCATGGCAGTGCGCACCGGCGTGACCGATCTGCAGTACAGCGAAATCGTCGCCGGCCTGGAACCCACCGACCAGGTACTGCTGCTGCCCAGCTCGAGCCTGTTCGAGCAGCAGGAAGTGCTCCAGGAGTTCATCTCCGCCCGGTTCGGCTCATCCACCCCGTTTTCACAAGGGGGAGGCGGAGGCGGCACTCCACGCTTCCGTTAAGCGCCTCGCTTCCGTCCGTTCCCGGCCCGATGTTCGATGGGCTGCTGGGTGCGGCGCGGAGACTGACTGCCGGCTGCCGGCGGTTTTTTCTATAATTGCGTCCCGGACCGGGGCCGATTACCCGGTTTCACCCGAGCAAATCAGGACAATCGAACCGTGAGCATACAAACCAGCATCGTCGAATACAGTCAGGACGGCGTCACATTCGAGGGCTATCTGGCCCGGGATGACGCCGCCGCGGGTCCGCGTCCCGTGGTACTCGTCTCCCACGCCTGGGGCGGGGCGGGCGACTTCGAGCACGCCAGGGCCCGGGACCTGGCGGAGCTGGGATACACGGGGTTCAGCCTCGATCTGTACGGCAAGGGCGTGCGCGGCAGCAATCCGGATGAGAACGCAGCGCTCATGCAGCCCATCCTCGATGACCGGGAACTGCTGCAGAAGCGAATGAGGCTCGCAGTTGAAGTCGCCTCCGGGCAGGACGGCGCGGATGCCTCGCGGGTGGCTGCCATCGGCTACTGCTTCGGCGGGCTCTGCGTGCTGGATCTCGCCAGAATCGGCGCCGGCCTCCGTGGCGTGGTCAGCTTCCACGGCCTGTTTCACCCGCCCGGCAACACCGGGGGCAACCGCATCACGGCCAAGGTACTGGCCCTGCACGGCTGGGACGATCCCATGGCCACGCCCGAAAACGTCGTGGCGCTGGCGGCCGAGCTGACCGGCGGCGGCGCCGACTGGCAGATTCACGGCTACGGCCACGCGCTGCACGCGTTCACCAATCCCCAGGCCAACGATCCGGATCACGGCGTGGCGTACGACTCCACCGCGGACCGGCGCTCCTGGCAGGCGATGGTGAACTTCCTCGAGGAGATTTTCTGACCCTCGATTCCCTTCCGGCCCGGGGAGTCCGCGCTACGGAATCCTGACCCTGAGCCGTGCCGCCGGGGTCCGGCGCTCAGGGGCTGCGCCGGGAGCTTATCGGCGCGGCACTGCGCTGAACTCCACGTCACCGATCCGCAGGGTCTGGAATTCGGGCGGTATCGTTTCGATCGCGCCGCTTTGCAGGCTCGGCGCGAAATCGGTGTCCGGCGTGGCAGGACCGTTACCGATCATGTTCAGGCTGACCCAATCGCCATCCTGCCGGTAAAACCCTTCCGCGCGCAGCAATGCGTAATCCGTGGACCCGATCACCACGTATTCCGGCGCCTCGTCCCGGTTCAGGTCGACCTCGACCAGCATCACGTTGTCGTAGATCGCCGCGTAGGACGACTCGACGAAGGGCCGGAGGTCTTCGGGCACGTCGAAGGGTGCGGGGCGATAGACCGCGCGCTCCCATACGTCCAGCGCGTCCGCCAGGGGGGTTCGCTGCGGCCGCGGATCGCGGATCAGAGCCGCCAACCGTTCATCGGAATCCTCTGCCTCTGCCTCTGCCTCTGCCTCTGCCTCCGCCAGCAGCGCCTGGATCCTCAGCCAGGCGGGACGCGCCAGGTGCTCGCGTGCGTAGAAGAAGTCGAAGTCGTAAATCTCGATTTCACCACGCTCCACCCGGGCAAACTGACTCGCCAGGGAGATCGTCCGGAAGTCCAGCAGCGGCGTGTTGACCAGCAGCGCCAGCGCCGCGATGGCCCAACCCATGATCCGGTTCACGCCGCCGAGAAACTCGGGCCAGTCGTCCCGGCGCCGCACGATTCCCGCCGCGTACCCGACGGAGAAGAGCGCCATCAGGCAGCAGAGCACGAGAGCCCAGCACCGCTCCACGGTCCAGCCGTATTGCGCGATCCGCAGATACAGGCCGTAGAACGCCAGCAGGGAGACGATCGGGAGCAGACAGGTCCCCCCGTACAGCAGCCGGTGGATCATCAAAGGGTAGGGCGGGCGCCGGCCGGGCTGGTAGACCGCGTTGGCGAAGAACAGCGCGATGATGTTGATCCCCATCAGCAGTGCGGTGCCGTTGCCGGTTTCCCACAGCGGCTGCAGGCCGGTGAACGGCAGCGTGGCGAGGAAGATCGTGACCACCGCGACGACCAGCGGGAATAGCAGCCGGATGAGGCCCTCCAGCAGGCTGGTGATGCCGTCGATCACCGTGGCCAGGTGGCGGAAGATCAGGACGCCGAGCCCGAACACCACGGCCAGCACGGGAAACAGGAACCAGTCCCGGGCAAACAGGTCGGCGAAGAAGTCGATCCCGATCGCCCCGAACAGCGCCCCCCACAGGAACAGGATCAGCGCAACGCCCCACACCAGCGGGGCGGTCAGTCCGACCACCAGGGCGTTTCGCCAGGAGTACCTGAACAGCGTCCGGTACGTGACCGGAGCGTCTGCGACGAAGTGCTGGAGGTACATCAACGCCTTGAAGCAGGCGACCCCCACGGTGACGACGTAGACGAAGACGAGCGATTCGACGGGGAATTCGCCTTGCGGCGACGCCTGCCAGCCGATATAGGTCGCCGGCAGGAGCAGGACGGCGCCAAACAGGCTCACCCGGATCACCGTCCGCAGGACACGCCCCGACTCGAGGCTGAGCAGAAGCAGGGCGGGGTACGTCACCGCGACGGTCCATAGCGGAAAATTGACCGCCGGCTGCGTCGCAGGCCAGGTCTCGTTGGTCAGCGCCCGCCACAGCAGCAACAACGCGATGCCCTGGGCCAGTGCGATTCCCAGCATCAGGTTGCGGGGCGGGTTCGTCGGTGCAGGCGCGCCGTCACTCATGACTGGATTCCCGTTAGGATGGCGGACATGACGCTGGACCGGGCCGGGCGCCCTATCCGCGTTCCCCTGCCATTGCCTCGAACTCTTCGATCAGCTCGCGGATGTCCGCGTGCACATCGGCTGCACGCAACCCGCCGGCCCCGGACATTTCGCCCAACCGGATGTCGAAGGCCTGGAGGCGGTTTTGCGTGGTTTGAAGTTCTTCGTCGGACATGACGTAGGTACCCTCTTCGGCGCGGCGGAGCTTGCTGGCCAGGTAGCCGTAGACGTAGCGGCCCGACTCCACGAACGTCGCCTCGTCGTCAAGCGCTGACGCGGCGGCGGCGCGCAGCACGTAGAGGTCCAGCGTCGGACTGATGACCAGCGCGCGGTCGACCATCCGCAGGGCGTCGAAGGGATACTGCGGCTGGTCCAGCACCTTGGTGCGCCAGTCGGCCCTGAGCTGCACGGCTTCCGGGTACCAGATGTCGGTGGGGTTGCTGCGGGCCAGTTCGTTGTCCAGGGCGGCCAGCGACGGCCAGTCCTGGGTTGCTCCCAGGGGCCAGCCCCGAAACACGGCTCCCGGTGCTCCGCCCAGGCGTACGGCGACGGCGCGAGCCTGTTCCGAAGCCGCGCCGCGCGCGAAGTCGGGCAACTCCCTGGCGGCAAACTGAAACAGCGCATCCTCGTTGGCGGGGTTGGCCTGCAAGGCCTGCAGCACGGCCGTATCGGCACGCTCCGTATCCCCCCCGTAATCGAAGCCGATGGCCGCGATGAGCGCGCGCGTGGACAGGTCCGTGACGGTGTCCGCCAGCCGGGCCGTGCGTTCGACCTGACCGTTGGCCAGAAGCCGTGTCGCGATGTAGGCGAAGTTCAGCTCGTCGCCGAGTTCGCGGTGGATCCAGCTGGAACCGTCCAGCAGCGGGTCGTGGGGGCGCAGCAGCGCCGTCAGTTGCTGCGCGCCCAGTCCGTCGCCGAGATAGCGGCTGTGGGTGGCCATGTAATTCCGGTCGTCGGTGCTCAGGGGCGCCCCGCCGGCGAACGCTTCCACCCCTCGCTCGTCCAGCGCCAGTGCGGCGACGAAGTCATCGGCGCCGTTGAGCCCCATGTAGCTGTAGTGCAGCAGGTCCGATGTGAGCGGCTGGCCGGTGCGAAGCACCTGCCGCTCGATGTCGAGCGGTCCGTCGGACGCGAGGAACAGCAGCACGGTGCCGGTGGCCGCGTAGACGCGGACATTGTCGAATGTATCCAGCACCGTTGCCGCCAGCGTGCGCAGCAGGTCCTCGTCGACGAATTCGGAGTTCATCCACTGCAGGAAGACGCCGCCCGGGTTGAGGTGGTTCTTCACCAGGCCGGTGAATTCCCGCGTGAACAGGTGCGATGCGCCCGCGGTCCAGGGATGCGACGGCTGCGAGACGATGACGTCCCAGGTCTTGTCGGTCAGCCGCAGGGCGTTCCTGGCGTCGTTGACGATCACGTTGAGGCGGGGATCCTCCAGCGGGTCGATGGCCCGCCTGCCGGACAGCGTGCGGTTGGCGTTGATTACCTCCTGTTCCAGCTCGATCACGTCGATCACGTCGATGGACGAAGGCACCCCCTCGACCGCGACGCCGCCGCCGAATCCGATCACCAGAATGCTCTCGGCTCCGGGGCGCGCGGCCACGGGCATGGCGGTCAGCCACGCCTGGGAGTGCAGGATGGGCGGGGCGCCGCGAACCACGACCGATGCCTCGGGAAGCCCGTTGGTACGCAACTCGAACATGCCCAGGGTCTCGGCCATGAACACCGTGGATGAGCGTCCTACCGCGAAATACAGCTCTTCCTGCACATCGGCGGCCATGCCCTCGAAGCCGCCGCTGCCGATTACGGCCTGCGGGCGGTTCGGCTGCCAGAATGCAATGACCAGCAGCAGCGCCGCCGCTGTCGCCCCGGACCAGGCGTAGCTGGGCCGGCTGACGAACAGGGCCGCCCACAGCGCAAGGCCGAGATTGACGCATACGGCCAGCTTGATGGAGCCCTCGAAGCCCAGCGCCGGTATCAGCACGAATCCGGCCAGCACCGCGCCGGCGATGGCGCCGACGGTGTTCCAGGCGTAAATCCTCGCGGTGGCCTCGCCGGCTTCGTGCCCGGATTGCGCCAGGATGCGCACCGCCAGGGGGAATGTGGCGCCGATGAAGATCGTCGCCGGCAGCATCACCGCCACCGCCATGCCCGCCATGGTCAGGGTGGAACGGGACTCGGGGATCAACGGGCCCATCCACAGGTAGACGCCGATGGACAGGACGGCGATGAGCGCCTGCGTCGCGGCAAACGCAAGGGCGGCGCGCCCGCGGTCCCGGGCCAGGGGGCCGGCGAGGCCGCCGCCGAGCGCGATACCGGTGAGAAAGGCGGCCAGCATGGTGGCGAAGGCGTAGATGCTGCCGCCCATCACGTGGGAGAGCATGCGCGTCCAGAGCACCTCGTAGAAGAAGGCATTGGCCCCGGAAACGAGGATCAGCGCCAGGATCCAGCCCCTCTGGGTGACGAAGATTCCGCGATAGCGGTCCTGCAGCGTCAGGCCGCGCCGGAACGCCGGTGCGATGCAGGATTCGAAGAAGCGGACCGCCGCCGGTTCCGATGTTCCCGCTGCGGACGTTCCCGCCGTCGCCGGGGCCTCTGCCGCCGGGTGCGGGGCCTCGGCAGACACCGGGGGCGCCTTCTTCGAGAGCCACACGGCGATGCCGAAAACGGCCGCATTTACGGCGACGCCGACCCAGACCGTGGCGTTCAGGCCGAGCGCGGGCAGGAGCAGGAAGGCGGCCGCGATCGTGCCGGCCACCGCGCCACCCGTGTTGGTGGCATAGAGCAGCGCCACGCGGGGTCCCAGTTCGCGGTTGTTCTGTACCGCGTGGCGGGTCAGCAGCGGCAGCGTCGCGCCCATGAAACCCGTGGGCAGCGCCAGCACCACGAATGCGACGGCGAGGTAGAACAGCGGTTGACCGAGGGTGGCCGCATCCGGCGGCTCGGGCTGACCGCCGAGCACGGCGACATAGCCGGCGCTGGCCGCGCCCAGCAGCAGCGGGACTGCCAGGGCAAAGATCGCGATGCCGCCTTCGAGGACCCCGTAGACCAGTACCGGGCGCCGGACCCGGGCCAGGAACCGCCCGGCTACCGCCGCACCCGCCGCCAGCCCGCCCATGTAGGCGGCGAGCACCGCCGCCACCGCCAGTTCGGAAGTCCCGAAAACCAGCGAGAACTGCCTGAGCCAGGCCGTCTGGTAGAGCAGTGCGGCAAAGCCCGAGAGCACGAAGCAGGCCACCACACCCCACAGGATGCTCCCCAGGCTCCGGTTTGCGATCATCTTGTTTGTCATCTGGATGTCCGATTTTACCTGTGTGAGCAGGCATTTGGCCCGCTTCCGGCCGGTTGTAGCGTCCCATGGCGGGAAACTCCCGTTCTGCGCCGGGATTCCAGCGGCGGTAAAATAGCTGACCGATGATCCCGCAACTCGATCTCGGTCCCTACCTGGCAGGCAGCGTTGCGGCGCGGGAGGCGCTGGCGCGGGAGCTTCGGTGGATCCAGGAAAACATCGGCTTCTACGTGGTGTTGAACCACGGGGTTGACGAGGAGCCGATCCGGCGTGCCGAGCGCGCGCTGCGCGAGTTCTTTGCCCTGCCTCTTGAGGAGAAGCTCAGAATCCGCATCAACGACAAGTCGGTGGGCTACGTGCCAGCCCGGTCCACCATCTACGTCACCTCCGTCATCAACCGCAATACGCGGCCCGATCTCAACGAAACCATCACCATCGCCCGGGAACGGCCGCCCGGCGATCCGGACATCCTGGCCGGGCTGCGATTCGTCGGGCCCAACCAGTGGCCGGCGGCCCTGCCGGAGTTCCGCGCGGCGATGCTCGGCTACCAGGAAGCGCTGTCGAAGCTGGGCTACGCCATGCTGCCGCTCTACGCCCGGGCGCTGGACCTGCCGGCGGACTACTTTGCGCCGCATTTCACGCGGCCGACCTGGTGGACCCGCAACAGTTACTACGCCGCGGTTGAGCCCGAGGAGAACCAGTACGGCATCTCGCCCCACTCCGATCACGGCTTCATCACGCTGCTGCCCATGTCCGAAGAGCCGGGACTGGAGATTCTCAGCCCCGGCGGCGAATGGATTCCGGCAACGCCCGTGCCGGGGGGCATCATCGTCAACACGGGCGAATTCCTGAACCGCTGGTCCAACGGCCGGTTCATGGCCACGCCGCACCGGGTGGTGGCGCCGCGGCGGGGCCGGTATTCCATGGCCATGTTCTTCAATCCCAACCCGGAAACCCTGGCCGATCCGCTGCCGACCTGCGTTTCGGCGGAACGGCCGGCCGCTTACGAGCCGGTCAGCCTCATCGACTACATGTCGTGGTACATCGACAGGAACTACCGGCGCGAGGCGGGCGGTACGCAGCGCGCGGAGCGGGAGGAAGGCGGCATGGTTCCGGTTACACAGCAGGAGCCGACATGACAGAGTTCACGCGCAGGCATCTTCTCACCGGCGCCGTGGCCGGCGGCGCGGCACTGGCCGCGATTGCGGGCGCCCGCGGCCAGACGGCCGGGGATGGCGGGACGGGCGCGGCCGCACCCACCCGGCCCGCGCGGCTCAGGGAGGGCGACCTGGTGGCGCTGGTCGCCCCGGCGTCGGTCACCTACGACGAGGACACGCTGCTGGTCGCGGTGGAATCGCTTGAAGCGCTCGGGCTGCGGGTGCGGGTGGGCGAGCATGTCATGGAGCGCTACGGGTACCTGGCGGGCCGGGACGAGGACCGGGCGGCGGACATCAACGCGGCCTTCGCCGACGGCGAGGTACGCGGGGTGATCGCCCTGCGGGGCGGCTGGGGCGCGTCCCGGGCGCTGCCCTGGATCGACTTCGACCTGATCGCCGCGAACCCCAAGGTGGTGCTGGGCTACAGCGACATCACCTCGCTGCTGCTGGCGCTGCTGGCGCGATCGAACCTGGTGGGTTTCCACGGGCCCAACGCGACCTCGCCGTGGAGCGAGTTCACCACCCGGGAAATGCGCCGGGTCGTCTTTGAAGGCGAGGCGCCGCTGATGCGCAATCCGCGGTTGCGCAACGGTACGCTGGCGGTGCGGCAGTTCCGCACGGTTCCCATCGTTCCGGGGCGCGCCAGGGGGCGGCTGGTGGGCGGCAATCTGACGCTGTTCGCGGCGCTGGCCGGCTCGCCGTACTTCCCGGACACGACGGGGGCGATCGTGTTTCTGGAGGAGGTGGAGGAGTACATCTACCGGTGCGACCGCATGCTGACGCAGCTGGCGCTGGCGGGCGTGTTCGAGAGGGCGGCGGGGGTGGTGTTCGGCGGCTTCACGGACTGCGATGTCTCACCCGACGGCTATGGGCGGTTTTCTCTCAACGATGTCTTCCGGCACCACATGGTGCCGCTGGGCAAGCCGGCCTTTTCCGGCGCCATGTTCGGGCATATCGCGCAGAAGCGGACATTGCCCGTGGGCACCATGGCGGAGATCGACGCCGAGGCGGGGACGATCGAGCTATTGGAACCGGCGGTGATCTGAACTGCGGGGGATTTGGTCCGGCGCCGCGAGGGTGTGCGCGGATGGTCCTTGCAAGGTGAAGTCGCGTTTATCCGGCGCCGCGAGGGTGCGCGCGGATGGTCCTTGCAAGGTGAAGTCGCGTTTATCCGGCGCCGCGAGGGTGTGCGCGGATGGTCCTTGCAAGGTGAAGTCGCGTTTATCCGGCGCCGCGAGGGTGTGCGCGGATGGTCCTTGCAAGCTTAACCAAGCCCGCCATCCCTGGCGGGCCTGGATCGGGGCGCGGTGCTCCTGGCCATCCATGGCCCCGCTCCGCGCCCACGACGCTTGCAAGGACCATCCACGCACACCCTCGCTCTTTGGGGTTTTCCGGGCTCGGATCGGCGCTCCTGGCCGTCCATGGCCCCGCGCCGCGCCCACGACGCTGCAAGGGCCATCCACGCGCACCCTCGCTCTCCTGGATATTCAGTTCATCAGGCGGAAGCGCTGGACGCGTTCGCCCTGCTGGACTTCGCCGGTGTAGAGATTGCCGCGGGAGTCCACGGATACCATGTGCATGCCGTGGAACTGGCCGCCGTTGTCGCCGGCGCTGCCCACCCGGGTCACCACTTCGCCGTCGCCGCGGTTGAGGATCCAGACTGTGTTGTTCTGGATGTCGGGCACGATCAGGTAGCGCTGTTCCGGGTCATGCGAGAAGGCCACCCCGCCGGCGGAGCCGCGCTGCAGGGTCGAGGTGGCGAGGAAGAACTCCTCGATGTATTCGCCCTGAAGCGTGAAGACCTGGATGCGGTTGCCCTGGCGGTCGGCGACGTAGACCAGGCCGTCGTTGGACAGTCCCAGCGTAACGTGGCCGATCCACTCCTGCGCGGGCGGAGCGCCGATCTCGTACTCGATCTCGGGTGCATCCATGGAGATTTCGGCGAGCGGCTTGCCGTAGGCGCCCCAGCCGCGCTTGAACTGGAGCGTGTCCATGTCGTGCACCATGACGCGGCCGTTGAGGTAGCTGTCCACGTAGTAGACTTCCCGGGCGGCTTCATCCACCCGGACTTCTTCCAGCCCGCCGACCACGGCCGGGGTATCCGGCGGCGGGTTGGTGTCGGGGTCGACCCTGGCGACTTCCGCTATCAGGGTGCCGTCGCGGGTGTACTTTCGCACCGTGTCCTGACCGAGCCAGACATGGCCCTCGGTGTCCACCGTCATGCCGTGGCCCTCCTGGGTGTCCCAGTATTCGACCACGTTGCCTTCCGTGTCGAAGGCGATCACGGCCGGGGGCGCGACGCAGCATTCTCCCGTGGGTGGGTCGAGTTGCGCGTAGTCCTCGGTGTTGTTGAGGTTGCTGGGGCGGTTCAGCACCCAGATGGTGTCCTCGTGATCGACGTACAGCCCCGTGACGCCCTGCATCCACCACTTGTTGGGCAGGGGAAGCTGCGGCCACTCGGCGTCGAACTTGTATTCCGGCGCCTGGGCGAGGGCGCCGGCGCACAGCAGGGTGGATGCAAGCAGGGTCGAAGAGAACAGGACAGCGGCGGATTTGTGCATGGAATTCTCCTTGTGGGTCGGCGGGTGCGGCGCCTGTTCCGGTATCGGGTATCGAGCCCTCCGGAGACGCACCCGGCTATGGGTTGTTGCGGACGTTTACCTCCGTTCCGTCGGGGAAGATGACCGCTGCAACCCACATCGAGTATTCGTCGGGTCTGCGGTCGGGGTTACCCACCAGGGTGACCGGGTCGCCGGGCCGGAACGTATCCTTGTTCCATCCGAACATGCGGTAGAGGTCCTGAACGCTCTGGAATTCTCCCGCCCACTCGCGTGTCCGGCCGGTCTCGTCGGGCGCCTCGACCCAAATGCCGACGTGGGGGTTGATGAACTGCCATCGGGTCACCGTGCCCGAGACGGTGATCGTTGCCTCCTGGTCGAATGCCGAGTTGGCATGATGTGCTGCCGCGGGCAGCGCAACCGCCAGCACGGTTGCCAGGAGGATCGCCGGCGATGCCGCCGAAACGGCTGCGGCCGGCGCGGGCGGTCGGAGCCGGGCACGATTTACAGTCATGTCGTTCACCGTGGGTTTGCTCATTCCTGCCCGGGCCTCATTTCGGGCAGTTCCGAGAGCATCAGTTCGTTGCAGATGAATTCGGCCAGTTCGAAGTCCCTGCGCCGGAAGGTCAGCGTACCCGTAAACGGCCGCTCGTAGGCGATGGGGTCGTCGATGGTGACTTCGTTCTCCAGCGTGTTCTCGTCCACGCGCCGGATGCGCTCGGTGAGCCGCAGTTCGTCGCTGAAAGGATGCCCGATCCGGTCGATCCAGCGCTGCTGGTGTTCCGATTCCCAACCGATGAAGTCGCGCGTCTCGATGACCAGCGTATCGCCCTCGTAGCGGCCGATGGAGTAGCCGTTCCAGGTGTGCAGCGGGACTTCCGGAAACTCCCTGCCGTCCATGTAGATGATGCGCCAGAAGTGATCCACCTCGAACAGCATCACCGCGCGGTCGGGAAGCTGGACGATCTCGAACGGGCGGGGCCGGTAGTAGGTCGCCGGGAAGCCCATGGGAAGGCACATCAGTTCGGCGGCGTTGGCCTCAGTCGCGGACGTGGTTCGGGGGCCGTGGATGGGCTTGGCGGCGTCGAAGCGTTCCTGTCCCCATTCGGTCATCGGTGGATCCGGCACCAGCGGGTTCATCCCGGGAAAATTCCGCTGCCAGACGCCGGAAAGGTCCGGCGGGCCGGTCTCCTGGCTGGGGGTGGCCGGCGGGAACAGCCCGGCGGTGGCGATAGCCGCCAGCGCGACAGCCGCGGCCCATGGTGTTGTCAACGTCGTCTTCAGCATCGGCGGACCTCCGGCTGTGCTGGTGCTGCGGCACCCGATACGACATCATGAGGTTGACGCAGCACTAGTCCGGTGCGCTCCTGACATCCACTTCCCGGCCGTCGGCAAAGATCACCATCCGCGTACTCATGGTCGGATCGCCGTTGCGGGCCGGATACCCGACGATGGTAACGGAATCGCCGGCAAGAAACGTATCCTTGTTGAACCGGAAGTGGCGATACAGATCAAGCGTCCCCTGGAACTCGGCGGACCATTCGACGATGTTGCCGTTGTCGTCCCGGACCTCGAACCAGAGCCCGGCGTGGGGGTTGATGAACTGCCAGCGGGTGACCGTTCCGCTGACCTGCACGGTGGTGTTGCGGTCGTAGGCCGAGTTGGCGTGATGGGCGGCGGCGTGGGTCAGGGCAAGCATCGTCGCCAGCCAGAAACTCCGGCGCATCCAGGCGTCGCGAGGGGATATTCGAGCGCGGAAGCCAGTGAGCGGGATTCTCGGCTTCACGATACTTCCCATTCGTTCTCGTTTTTCTCAAGCGCACGTAGCATATCAACTTGCGGAAACCCATGCAGTCCGCCGCTTGACCGCAAACGCCCGGCGGGAGAAGCTTGCGGCCGGCACGTCAACATGAATTCAGGGATCGTCGGGCAACCGCCCGGAAGGAGCCGCAATGGACCAGCAAAAGAGCTTGCGAGTGGCCTATGCACTGTTTCGAATCACCCTGGGGGTCAACATGTTCTTCCATGGTTTCATGCGCATCATCGGCGACACCGGTGCCTGGGTAGAAGGTCTCGTGGCGACCTTCAGCGACTCCTTCCTGCCGGAAATGTGGATCCGGATCTTTCTCTACTTGCTGCCCTGGTACGAACTGGTCCTGGGCACGCTGCTGACGCTGGGCCTGTTCACCTGGTGGTCCTGCGTGGGCGGTGCGCTGATGATGCTGGTGCTGCTGTTCGGCAACACCACGCGCCAGGACTGGGCGACCGCCGGAAACAACATGCACTATACGCTCTACTTCTGCCTGCTCATCGCGGCGCACGCCTGGGACTCGTTCTGCCTGGACAATCGCCGCGCGGCACGTAGCTGACGTGCCCGTCGTGCGGGGTGCATCCTGCGTCGGGAAGCCGCGCCTCATTCCCGGAATCTGACGATCAGGTGCGCCTTGTTGGAGGTGCCGTTGCCCCACGGATAACCCAGTTCCGGGTTCAGCGGTTCGGGGTTCACCACCACGATGTCGGTCCAGCCCGGCTGGTGCAGCAGGCTCGAGTCGATGGTGACTTCCAGTTGCGTCGGACTCAGCGCCCGGTACGGGACCGGCACGCCGTTGTAGAAGACGCGCGACTTGCGCACGAAATTGAATCCCGTCAGCGTCACCGTCGTCGTGGGGTCGCCCGCGGTCACCATTACCGGCGTGATGGTCTCGATGGCGGGTTGGGGCGCTTCCACGGGATCGGGCAGGGGCGTGCCCGGCCCGCCCGGCGGCCGGCCCACGTAGCGGAAACCGCGCTGGTTGAAGCTGACGTCGCGCAACGCCACCACCCACGGCAGGGACTCGACGGGCGGGTTGAGTTCGGAGTTGCGGCGGTAGGGGTCGTGGTAGCCGATGTCGTAGCCGGGCTCGACGACCCTGCCGTTCATGATGACGGTATCGATGGTGCGCAGGTTGGCAATGTCGTCCAGGGGGTTCTCGTCGACGATGATGATGTCGGCGAGCTTGCCGGCCTCCACGGTGCCGATCTCGTCGCCGAGCAGCAGCATCTCGGCCGACCACCGGGTGGCGCCCTGGATGATCTGCATCGGGGTCACGCCGGCTTCCACGAAGACGGCGATTTCGTGGTGGAGGTTCTCGCCCGGGACCCGGAAGGGGTTGGTATTGGCGCCGGGGACCAGCCGGCCGCCGGCGTCGACGAACATCCTGTGGAAACGCAGCGCGTTGCGGAAGCCGTCCATCTTGCGCTGCCGGGCCGCCTCGTCGCGCACGCTCCAGGGCCCGCGCTGGCCGTAGAAGGCCAGTGCCGCCTGCCTTCGCGCGGGCGGATAGTAGGCCATGAGGTTGGCGTCCGCCCCGGCGAAGAACGCACGGTCCCGCGCCTCGAACTCCGCCCAGCCCGCCGGATAGCCCCTGAAATTGGCCTGGAAGGTCGGCGTCAGGGCGGTATCGTTGGCCACGAGGCGCTCGATGAGTTCGCCGGCGCGCCCGTCGTCCATGTCGGCGTACATGTCCAGCCAGTCACGGGTGTCGCCCCCGGCGGGTGGCGGGCTGGTTACCGCGGCCCAGATGCCCGCCGAATGCGGCAGGTTGTGCGAGGTCCGCTCGACCGCTTCCCACGGGCCGTAGACCGGGCCGTAGGATCGGGTGAACACGGGCGTGCCCGCGCGGTCGGCTTCCTCGATGCCCGCGATGTAGTACGCAAGCGGCAGCGAACCGTCGTTGAACATCAGCGCGTCGGCGCCGGCCTCGATGAAGGCCCGGGCCAGTTCCCTGGCCTCGTCCACGGAGTGCGGGTCCCGCGCCGGCGTCAGGACGGTTTCAAGTCCGGTACCACCGTCCGGAATCGCGTTGAGTCGAGAAACACCGGTCCAGGTGCGCGGCGCCCGCAGGTGCCCGGCATGCACCGCATCCCGGTGCGCGATGGCGACCTCCCCGGAATTGCCCACGTCGATGGTCGAGGTGATGCCGTAGTTCAGCATGATCTCGCCGTAATACCAGCTGTAACTGACCTGGGAGTCCCACAGGCCCGGCAGGATGAACTTGCCTTCGGCGTCGATCACCGTGGCGCCGCCGGCAGCGGCCGCGATGTCGCCGCGCGCGACGCTGTCGATCCGGTTGCCGTCGATGAGGACCACGGCATCCTCCACCGGCGCTCCGCCGTTGCCGTCGATGAGGGTGCCGCCCTGGATGACCAGGGTCTGCGAAAGGGCCGGCTGTGCCGACAGGCCCGCCGCCGAGAGCAGCAGCGCCGCATAAATGCCTGAAACACGGGTGCGGATTGTGTTATTCATGGGTACCATTCCCGAGGTTCGTTGTTTGCACCGGATTGTAGCGTCGATTTGGCCGGGAGACGCGGCGGAAAGGCCATTGCGAGGAGAACAAGCATGAAAAATAAGCAATCTGACGTCTGGCTCCGGGCGGCGATCGTCGTTACCGCTGCGCTTGCCGCGACGTTCCTGGCCCGCGCCCAGGATGCCGCTCCGGGATTCGTCGTTGCCGGCGACGCGGCTGCCGCCACCCTTGACTCGGGCGCGATCAATCTCGCCACGGCGAAGGCTATCGCGGCGACCTGCGCCCGGCTGGCCGAAGAAGAAGGCGTGGCCGTCAGCGTGTACGTGCTCGACAACGCCGGCAACCACGTCTACGTGCACCGCATGGACGGGCAGGTCTGGACCAATGTGGCCACGGCCGAGATGAAGGCGCGCACGGCCTTCCGGCTGCGGGCGCCCAGCAAGTCGCTGATGAACCAGGCGACCCGCAACCAGGACGTGGAGTGGCGCGAGATGGAACTGGACCTGTTCTCCAATTCAGGCGGTTTGCCGATCATCGTCGACGACCGGCTGATCGGCGCCATCGGTGTGGGCGGCTCGGCACCCCGCATCGCGGAGGGCTGGAGCGACGAGATCTGCGCCCACCAGGCCATGGCCGAAGTGGTCGGCCCGCAGCCGGCGCTGCTGGAGGATCTGCCGCGGCAGCGCCCGGAGGACCAGATTCCGACGGCGCGGTTCCGGGCAGGGGAACCGCCCGAGTCCACCCTGCCGTCCGAATTCGTCGTCTCCGGGGCGGCGGCGGCGCGCCTCTTCGACGCCCACCAGATTTCCGCCGCCGCCGCGGTGGCGGTGACCGGCGGGTGCCGCGAATGGATCGCGGGGCAGGGCGGTTCGGCCTCGATCTACGTGGTCGACAATACCGGGCTGGCCGTGCACGCCGAGCGCATGGACGGCCAGCAGCCCCATGCCATGCAGACCGCGCAGCTCAAGGCCGAGACGGCGCTGCGGGGCCGCGGGCCGACTTCCAGCCGGGAAGCCGGCGCGCACAACAATCCCGGCGGCTACCCGCGATCGGTCACGCTGTTCGGCTTCTACTCGGTGGCGGGCGGCGTACCCATCGTCGTCGACAACCAGATCATCGGATCAGTGGGCGTCTCGGGCACGGACGGCCACGACGAAGCCTGTGCCGTGGCAGGGCTTGAGGCCGCGTTCGGCGACAGGGCCACGGTGCCGGTGTATTGATGCGGTAACGGCTGCTCGAAGCCCGGCTCGGGTACCGGATTCGTCAGCCCCGCACTGGATGGCGGAGACAGATGGGACAGGACACCAGGGACGGCGCCGCGCCGGTCCGTGACCGGCGCAAGACGATCCACGCGGTTGCCGGCCCCGCGGTGTTCCTCGTGCTCGTGGCGGCTCCGCTGGGCGGACTGCCCTACGAAGTTCGCTGCAGCATCGGGCTGCTGTTCTGGATGGCGCTGTGGTGGATCACGCGGCCGGTGCACCTGGCGGTCACCGGGTTCCTGCCGCTGGCCACGGTGGCGATATTCGATTTCGCGCCCATGGAGCGGATCCTGCCGGCGTACGCGGCGGAACTGGTCATCCTGCTGCTGTCGGCCAACGTGCTCACCACCTGCTGGACCCGGTGGGGCCTGGACCGGCGCATCGCCCTGGGCTCGCTGATCGGCGTCGGCACCAATACGTCGCGGCAGATCATGTCCTGGTTTGCCATCGGCATGTTCCTGAGCGCCTTTCTGCCCAACACCATCGTCGCGGCGACCATGATCCCCATCGTGGTGGCCATGCTGCGCTACATCGGCATCGAGGACCTGTGGGAGAGCAACCTGGGCACGGCGCTGGTGATCGCGGTGGCCTGGGGCACCAGCGCCGGCGGGGCCATGACGCCCCTGGCCGGGGCGCCGAACCTCCTTGCCATGGAGTACATCCAGGAACTGGTCACGGGCGAGGAGTTCCTGTTCGCGACCTGGGTGGTCCGATTCGTTCCAATGAGCCTCGCCGTGATGCTGGTGACGTTTCTCTACGTGCGGGTCGCGTTCAAGCCCGAGATCAGGGAGGTTCAGGGGACGCGCCGGTTCTTCATGGGCGAACTCCGCTCGCTGGGTCCCATGAGCGTGCAGGAAAAGTGGGGTTTCGTGCTGTTCGCGGTGGCCGCGATTCTGGCATTCACGCGCCCGCTGTACGCCGGATTGTTCCCCGCACTCACGCCTGCATACGCCTTCCTGAGCTGTGCCATCGTGTGTTTCGTGCTGCGCCCCCGGGGCGAAAACCTGATGACCTGGGAATACGCCCAGAAGCGGATGATGTGGGGGCTGTTCTATCTCTTCGCGGGCGGCACCGCCCTGGGCAGGGTTCTCGGTGAGACCGGTACCGCGGCCTACATCGCCGATTCGCTGTTGCCCTACGCCAGCGGCGGCGGATTCCTGGCGGTACTGGTGTTCGCCTTCCTGACGATCCTGCTGACCCAGATCACCAACAACACCGCAGCCGTGGCGATCATCGTGCCCATCACCATCAGCACCTTCCAGAGCCTCGACATGAATCCGCTCCCGTTCGTCTACATCGTCGCCGCAGTCGGTAACTGCGGGTACATGCTGCCGACCTCCGCGGGCGGTCCGGCCGTGGCGGCGGGTTACGGCATCAACCTCAGAACCATGGCGGTGAAGGGCTTCTGGGCGTGCCTGCTGTCGCTGTTCGCCATCGTGATCGTCGGGTACCTGCTGGCACTCTACTGGCCGACATTTTCGACGGCCTGACCTGGCGTGACGGGTTGGTCGTTGGCGCGCATGGTGTTCATGTCGGGTGCGGAAGACGTGGTTCACTCAAGCGTGGTCTGACGGGCTCAAACGTTGTCTATGTACTCCCGCATCATCGCCTTGGCCGCTTCGTCGGGGAGGGGGCCGAAGGCGGTGTTGGCGTTTTCGGTCATGTGGGCGGGGTTGCTGGTTTCGGTCAGGACGCAGGTGACGGTGGGGTGGGCGATGATGTACTTGAGGGAGAACTGGGCCCAGCTCGTGCAGTCGAAATCGGCGGTCCAGTCGGGTAGCGGGACGCCTTCGAGTGCGTCGAAGTAGAAGCCGTTCATGAACGGGCGGTTGATCAGGACGGCCAGGCCCATGTCCGCCGCCAGGGGCAGCAGGCGCTCCTCGGCTTCCCGTTCGGAGATGGAATAGTTGATCTGGATGAAGTCCGGCGTCTCGCGTTGCAGGAAGGCCTCGAGTGGCTCGTAGAGGTTGTAGTTCGAGACCGTGACGCCGATGTAGCGGGCGTCGCCGGTGGCCTTCCAGTCCCTGAGGCTTGGCCAGTGCGTGTCGAGATCGGTGAGGCTCATGATCTGCGCCAGGTCCAGGGTCCGGCGGCCGTAGAGTTCCTGGGTCTCACGGAACTGCCCGATGCCGGCTTCCCGGCCCTCCAGGTGGACCTTGGTGGTCACGAACAGGCTGTCGCGCAGGTCGGGCTCGGCCAGCACGCGGCCGAGGCCGGCATCGTCGATGGCGTCCCGGGGCCAGGTGTCGATGACGCTGCCGCCGCGGGCGCGCAACGCCCGCAGCACCGCAGCCAAGGGTTCGGTGCCGTTTTCGGAGACCTCCGAGACCACCTTGCTGGAGCCCAGGCCGACGATGGGCAGCATCTCGCCGGTGGACGGAATGGGGCGGCGGGGCATGGACTCCTGAGCCAGCGCGCCGTTGCCGCCGAGGGCCGAGAGTGCCGTGGCGGCCGACGCCGCGGCGATGAATTCCCTTCGATTGGTCGTTGAGGTCATGTCACTGGTCTCCTGTTTGCCCTCATGGTCCGGTGCCCTGTCCGGCCGATAATCGCACATCAAGTCGGATGGAACACCGGCATGCTCCCGCCGGAACAGGGCGCTCCGGCTACTTCAGGTGCCGATCGAAGAACTCGATGGAATCGGCGACGACTTCAAGCTGGATCGGGTCCGGTTCGTAGTTGCCGTCTGCGTTGCGCTGTACGTAGGCGAAGCCGTGCAGTTCGTGATCGTAGCTCTTCCATCCCACTTCCTTGCCGGCTTCTTCCAGCAACTCGTAGTTGAGCCTGAAGACGTCCTGGTTGTGATCCCGGTCGCGGCCCTGGAAGAAGATGGGCAGATCGATGGGTCCGATGCGCGCCATGGCCACGTCCATGTCGATGCGCTTGCGGGTCGCTTCGACGTCGGCCGCCAGCTTCTCCCCATCGTACTCGGCAGCGGTCTCGGGCTCGTCCCGGTCGGCGGGCGCGGTGAGATCCATGGCGCCGACCGCCATGAAGGCCGCCGATGCCGGTTCGCTGGCGATTGCTGCGGCGATCCCGCCGTAGACGCTGGCCATCTTCATGAGCATCTCGCCGCCGTGGCTCATCCCCATGTAACCCACCCGGCCGGCGTCGATCCGGGGCAGCGACTTGACGTATTCGATGGTGGCGATGACGTCTTCGTACTCGAATGGCGGGCGACTCAGCACGGCGCGTCCGGACCAGGGGCGGTCCGAAAGCAGCGATCCGTCATAGGCCGGCGATTCGACTTCGGAACGGTAGCGCAGCCAGCCGACCGCGTAGCCTGCGTCCAGGAACTGCTCCTGGGTCCAGCTGCGGTTGTGGCTGTAGTCGCGGACGTAGCCCAGGCCTTCGCCGCCGTTGCCGGAGGCGAACAGCACGATCGGGAAGGGCCCGTCGCCCTCCGGGACCCGAAGGCCGATGGCCGTGTACAGCCCGTCGTGAGTCTCCACCAGGTGATAGGTCACCGGCAAGGCCGATCCGGCGATCTCTTCGGTGTCGTAGACCAGCCCGGTCTGGGCCTGCGCGGCAACCGGGGACATTGCCGCGGCGGCTGCGACGAGGGCCGGGACGACCGACCCGGGCATGACGAGGCGGAACAAACGTGCGGACAAGCGACTCATGGCTATTTCCTCTTTTTCCTGTTGTCTGACCGGTTTCGTACAACCGGTTCGCGCGATTCTAACTCTACTACCTGCCGCGCCGTCATCCAACTTTGTATCGGCAGTGTCCGCATGAACGATTTTTCAGGCTAGACTTCACGGAATGAACCGCCCTCATTCGCAAAGCCGGCGCCGGAAACGATTCCGGCCGGCGATGCTGGCGCTGATCTGCCTGTTCGCGGCTGCCGACGCCGGCGCCCAGCAGACTGTGCCCCTCACTGTCGTCAGCGGTTATCCGCCCACCGCCCTGTGGATAGAGACCTTCCTCACCCACTTCATCCCGGAAGCGGACCGGCTGCTCGGCGCCGACGGCCGTTACGAGATCGACTGGAACACCCCCTTCGGCAGCCTGACACGGCCCAGCGGGGCCTTCGAGGCGGTGCAGTACGGTGTGGCCGACATCGGCATCATCACCACCTCGTTCCACTCGGACAAGATTCCGTTCTACAACATCAGCTACGTCACGCCTTTCGTAACCACCGACATCGGCCTGGTGGTGCGCACCGTCAGCGAATTGCACGACCGCTACCCCGCGCTCAGGGAATGGTGGAGCGACTACCGGCAGGTCTACCTGATCACGGCCGGACTGGTGGATACGTACCAGCCACTGATTAACCGGCCCATCCATACGCTCGGCGATTTCCGCGGTCTGCGGATGTCGGGGATCGGCACGAACCTGCTCTATTTCGAAGGCCTGGACGCGGTTGGGGTACCCAGCCCGCTGGTCGACTTCTACAGCAACCTCTCCACCGGCCTGACCGACGGCGCCATCGTCTGGCCGGAGGCGATCGTCTCGTACAAGCTCTACGAAGTCGGCCCCTACCTCGTCGATGCGCGGCTCGGCGCCGTCAGCTCCGTCGCCCTCAGCGCCAACCAGCGCACCTGGAACCGCCTCCCCGCCGAAGTCCGCGACGCGCTCCTCGCTGCGGCTGTGGTCTACCGGGACGCCCTGGCCCTGGAGACCGTCCGCCGAAGCAACCAGGCAATGACATCCTTCCAGTCCCTCGGCGGCACCATCATCCCCCTCACCGACGACCAACGCCGCGAATGGGCCGCCTCCGTCCCCGACCTCGCCGCCACCTGGGCCGCCGACATGGAACGCCGCGGCCTCCCCGGCAACCAACTCCTCGCGGCCTACATGAACACCATGCGCGCCAACGACCAACCCATCATGCGCCACTGGGACCAGGAATAACCAATGCGTAGCGGTGGCGTGTGCGGATAGCCCTTCCACGCCTCTTGCGCGCCACAGGGACCAGGAGTAACGACAACGTAGCGGTGGTGTGTGCGTGCAGCCCTTTCACGCGTCGTGGGCTCGGAGCGGGGCCAGGGATGGCCAGGAGCACCGAGCCCCGATCTGAGCCCGCCATGGATGGCGGGCGAAGTTAAGCGTGAAAGGGCTGCACGCACACACCATCGCGGCACCCGAGCGAAGAACTCAGACGCAATTCAGGATGCCGCACACAAACACCCGGCAAGCGAGCCAGTTACTCGCCGCTTTCCCTCACCAGGTAAGCCACCAAAGCCGCCAACTCCGAATCCGAAATTTCCGTCTTCCGAAAGTTCGGCATCGTGTTCCGCCCGTCCCGCGTCAGCGTAACCACCAGTTCCTCGGTCAGGTCGCTCCGATCCTCAAGCTGCGCCGGAACCTCGGAACCCCGGTAGAGCGCTGCCAGCGTCTCCGTCCCGCCCCCCGAAGCACCGTTCGGCAGCCCATGGCAGATCCCGCACCAGTAGTCGAACACCTGCTTGCCCAGGTCCTCCGAGGCATCCTGCGCCATCGCCAGAGGCGCCCCCGTTGCCAGCAGCATGCCGGCAAGCATTGAAGGAAGCCGCCTAAGCACCTCGCATCTCCTCGCGCAAATGCTTCGGCCAGATCCCGTAACGGCCCGCCGACAGGATCCCGTTGGGATCCACCGCGTCCTTCAGCGCCTCGTGGAGCGACAGCAGCGAACCGTCGTTCCAGTTGTTGATGATGCTCATGATTTCCGTGTGGACCGGCGCCGGCGCACGGTACTCCGTCCAGCCGTTGTCCACGCAGATCTGCGTCATGGCGATGTATTGCTCGCGGGTACGTGCATTCACTTCCGGGTCCGTGCTGACCGCCCAGTTGGCCAGCCCCACGCCGACCCGCTTGGTCCAGTACATCGGCAGGTTGCCGTAGAAGCTGCCCATGAACGGCACGCCCAGTTCCACGTGCGCCTGCTGCATGACCTCCTGGTACTTGAGCAGTTCCTCGCCCTTCTTCGGGACCATGGGCGCGAACCAGAAATGCCCCTGGCTGGTCGAAGCCCGCCCGGTGGCGCGCACGCCCATGCCGAAGCGCGACAGGCTCGGAATGCCCAGGTTGACGCGTTCGGGATTGCCGGGCCGCTCGTTGAGCGTCGCGATCACGTCCTCGTTCAGCGGAAATTCCAGTACATGCTCGTCGCCGAACCAGCAACCGGGGATCTCCCGGGTGAAGAGGTCCTTGGTGTACTCCACGGCTGCGGCGGATATCCGGTTGGGCAGGTGCCACTTCAATTCCAGCGCCCAAGCCCCGATGCGGTTTTCCGTGCAGAATTGCTGCAGCGGAGCGATGTCGGGCCGCCGGTTGTCCGTCACCTGCAGGAGACTGCGGTGCTCGGGGCTGGGCGGCGGCATGTTGAAGAACATGAACCCGCCGCCGAACATGGGCGCGCCCATGGTCGTCATGCCGTTGACGATACCGGCGTTCTGCAGGTAGGAATCCAGGTCGACCATCCTGGTCAGGTCTTCGTATCTCGGGACATAGACGACCAGGCTGCGATAGCCCTCGTGGGCCGGCCTGATCCAGAAGCCCATCTTGGTGATGACGCCGAAGTTCGACTGCGAGAAGATGCCGTCCACGTACGGCCCGATACCCCATTTCTGGTCCTGCCACGCCTGCGAACCCTCGCAGGCGCCGGGGCCGGTGCGCACGATCTCGCCGTTGCCCAGTACCACTTCCATGCCGCACACCGTGTCCCAGCGGTCGCGGCCGTTCTCGCTGAAGGTATGGGCGAAGCCGCGCTCCAGCGCGTGGCCGATGGGGCTGCCCCAGGCCGGGTCCGGAATGTCCAGGGACAGGGGCAGGTTGTTTTCCTCGAAGTAGTTGATGACGTCGTAGAAGCTGACGCCGGGTTCCACCAGCATGGTGTGGTTGCGGACGTCGACGTTGAGGATGCGGTTCATCCGTTTCAGGTCGAGCACCACGCTGCCGGACAGGATCGGCGAAGAGCCGCCGTAGCCCAGGTTCTTGCCGGTGGAGATCGGATACAGCGGCACCAGGTACTCGTTGGCCACCCTGACGATGGCCTGCACCTGCTCCGCCGAATCCGGTGCGATGGCGGCGGAGACCTCCGGTTCCAGGTCGGAGTTCTGGTAGATGGAATAGACGTCCTTGTAGAGCGCGGTGTCTTCGTCGCGGGTGAAGACCCACTCCTCGCCGACGATACTGGCGAACTCCTGCAGTGCGCTCGCAAAGTCCTGTTCGGTTATTCCGGGAGGGATGGCCATTGCTTGTTCCTCGTTGGAGTGTTGGCGGATCGGTGGCCCGATTGCCTTGATTCTACATCAGCCGGACTGCGGGCCATTTGCCTTGTGAATAGGCAACTATTTGCGCCTGATCGTGTATGATTTGCGGACACGACAAGAGGTGACCGAATGCTTACTCGCCGTGACCTGATGAAATCCGCGGGCCTGTCCGTAGCACTGGGTGCGGTGCCGGTAACGCTGGCCGCGCGCTCGAGCGACCTGCAGGGATGGGTGGTGCTGGCAGACCCCGCAATCGAGGAATCCCTCACCCTTGCCGCGGACCTCAGCGCCCGGGGCGCCACGGTCCTGGAATTCAGCGGACGCACGGACGAGTTGTGGTACGGGACCCTCAGAGACGTGTGCACCCACGGACAGCGGCCCACGATCGCAGGCCTCGTCGACCGGCAGCGGGCCTTCGAGTTGGGGATGTTCGGCGAGAACGCCCTTTACTTCGCCGCCCAGCAGGATTTCGTGCCGGTGACCTCCGATTCGCTGGAGTCGTTCGTTCTGGCGCCGATGAATTCCCGCGACGTCGTTCGCCTGTAGCCGCGCTCCCCTCGCCGGCCCGGCCGTTTCGATTTCCTGACCGTTCGCGTTCCGTCCGCGTCTGAAGTTCGACGCGGACCCGATCACTCTGTCAGATAGCGTCCCGCGGACTCCAGGTCGCAGGGCACGTCGTCCGGCGTAAGCTCGGGCCGGTAGTCCCAGCGAGTGGTGCCGGTCACCGGGGCCGCCAGGTAGTCGGGATCCTCCATTACGTAGCTGTAGCTCAGGTGCGAGCCGTCATCGGCGAGGGTGAAGCGTTCGGACACGCGCTTCCGCGGACCCGACGGGACCCGGAAATTATTGCCGGCGTAGTTTTCGCTGAAATGGCTGGTTTCCACGACCAGTGTGCCGTCTTCCCAGCTTCCGGAGGAGAAGCCGTGCAGGGCGGGAATCCCGTCCACCGGGGGGCTGCGTCCATCGGTGTAGATGATCCGCTCCGCATCCATCCAGTCGCTGTGAATCAGCACCCGGTCGTCGAGGATCTCGACCACGTTGATGGACCGGTAGAGCATCAGCAGGGGCGGGGGAAAGGGGATGCACCGGGACTGGGAGATCAGCCTGGGATCGTAGGCTTCCCGGGCCTCCTCGCCCCTGTCCGTCAACGGCCATGACCCGTAGGCCCGTATGTACGCGGAGAAGCCTTCGGGGTCGGCCAGCCAGACGCCGGCCAGACTGTCGCTGACGCCGGTGTTGGTGGGGTAGGTGCCCACTGCCTGCCACGCCAGGGGCACCATCGTGCCGTCCTCCTTGATGATCATTCGGCCCAGTGCCTCGTCGGGTCTGGTCCAGCTTGGATTGACCACCGCGGTCACACGGTCGCCGGGAACCAGGGAAGCCGGTGTGACCCCGTGGGGCCTGAGCGAGGAGCCCTGTCCTTCGATGGCGAGATCCAGCGGGTTGCCGGACGCGTCGGTGGTTCTCAGATAAAGCCAGCTATGAGGGTTGCGGTAGTCGAACTCGAGCACGACGCCCTCGTACCTCAGCTCGGTGTCGCTGTCGAAGAACGGGGTTCCGTGGTGGGCGGATGCACCCGTCGCAACGCTCAGCGCCGCCAGTGTCGCCAGTCTGTGCCGCATCGTAACTTCTCCCCTTTGTTGTGTTCGCGACAGGATTGTCGGGATGGATTTCGATCCAACGTTACTGGAATCGTTTCTCCTGCGTCGGCGTGCGTTCCTCGTAGGTATCCACCAACTGCCAGCGCTGCCGCACGGCGATGGACTCGTCATCTTCGCTGCAGGTCTCCCATGTGAGCCGGCGGATCTGCGGAATGTTGTCGTTGTTCTGCGCCTCGCGCCCCACCGGCGCCAGCCGGCCGCCGCCGGGCACCGAATTCGCGCCCAGGGTGAGACACAGCTCCGGCGCCGTCAGCGGCACGATGCGCCCGTCGGCGGTCATGTCGAAGTCCTGGGCCTCGCCGTCGTTGCATTCCTCGATGGGCACGAAGGAGCCGGGACTGGGATCGTGCAGGGTCATGCACAGGTCGAAATGGATGATGCGGATTTCGCCGCGTTCCCCGATCAACTCCGCGTCGAACCCCTGGTCTTCGGTGGGGCCGCGGCCCATGTAGAGGAAGCAGTTGTGCCCCTGCAGCCCGCCCAGCGGCAGCGCGCCGGTCAGGTGGGCGAAGAGGTCCACGCACCACCCGCGGGAGTCGTCCAGGGGATCGATGAGCTGTATCGACACGGGCGTCACTGCCGCGGCGGCAAGCGGGAGCGCGGCGGCGATCCCTCCCCAGAGCGCATTGAGAAATTCTCGTTTCATGCTGGATTCACCTTGTTCGGAGTGTGCCCGTCATAGCGTATTGATGTAGGCGATCAGGTCGGCGATGGTCTGGTCGGTCAGAGTCGTCGACATGGCGGCCATCTGCGCGCCGTAGATATCCCCGGCGCCGCGGCCGCGAATGCCGTCCTTGAAATATTGCAACTGCCTCGCCTGGTACCAGTCCTGGAGATCCGTCAGCCGGGGCGAGGCCAGCGCCTCGTTGCCTTCGCCATCGGGGCCGTGGCAAACTCCGCAGGTGATGTAGGCCCGGGCGCCGCGCTCCGGATCGCCCGGTTCGGGGCTGGTGAACTCGGCGTACTCCGAGTGCCAGATATAGGGACGGCCGGTGGTCACGGGTTCGCCGTTCAGCGTTTCGGGCCCGGCGCCCGGTTCCATGGCGGCGATGTAGGCAGCCAGCGCCCGGATGGTGGCGTCGTTGCGGGCCATTCCGGAGACGATCGACATTTGCAGGCCGGTGAGGTCCTCCGGATGCATCCCGCGGACCCCGTTCCTGAAATTGTGGAGCTGGCGCTCCACGTACCAGGCTTCCATCCCGGCCAGTGCAGGCGCATCCAGGCGTTCGCTGCCCTGGCCTTCGGGCCCGTGGCAGAACGCGCAGACTTCGTAGAGTTGCTCGGGCGGTACCGCGTCGCCGGACCCCGGGGCGTACATCTGTGCCGTGGCCGGCGCGGCGCCCAACACGAGCCACGCTGTCGGCAGCGCGAGCAGGCGGATCGAAAGAAACATTCGCATCATCGAATCAAAGCCCTGGCCGATTAATGTTCAGTGTGAGTGTCATTGTGCGCGTTAGCCACTGTCGCGTCACTCCCGCTACCCCGTAAAGTAAGAGCCTGCCACCCGATATGCAAGGTCGCTTTCAAATGAGGCGCCGGGACCCCTGGTTTATAATCCCCGCCCTGTGGTGATGTAGCTCAGGTGGTCAGAGCGGCGGATTCATAACCCGCAGGTCGGTGGTTCAAGTCCACCCATCACCACCATTTCCCCGAAGGTCTACTCCGACCATGAGGCCGGTTTCCACAGCGAGCACAGAGAAAGTCTTGTTGGTTGCCGTTGCCTTGCCGGAACAGCCGCCCTATTATTCATATTGAATATTCTTGAGAGAGTCCATTCCATGGCAACGACTTCATTGAGCCTGGGCGGGCATTGGGAAGACTTCATCAGGCAAGAGATCAGAAGCGGCAGATACTCGACTGCCAGCGAGGTCGTCAGGGCTGCGCTTCGTGAACTTGAGGACCGGGGGAAGAGGCTTGAGGCGCTTCGCAGGCATCTGGCGGAAGGCGCGGGACAGGCCGCCGCAAAGGACTTTGTGAAGGACTTCGACATTGAAACGGTGATTGGGCGAGTTCAGGCTCGATCGTGAGCGGCGCTTTCAGGCTCACTCCAAGAGCGCTTGCGGACCTGGAGGCAATCGCCGACTACACGATTCGAACCTGGGGCCGGGACCGGATGGAGAACTACCTGCAATCACTGAACGGCCGGTTCGACTGGCTGGCCGAGAATCCTCTAGCAGGACGCGCACGGAACGAGATTCACCCGGGCTACTGCAGCTATCCCCAAGGCAGTCATGTCATCTTCTACATGGTCAGCGACGGAAATGTCGACATCATCGGCATCCCGCACAAGTCGATGGATATCGGGCCGGGACTGTTCCCTTAGCTGCTGTGGGTGATGCCTGCGGGTCCATCGCGCATTTGGGTATGCTATGGGACGGGAACGGTATCGACGCGGGAGGATTCGGCATGAAGTGGATGTTTGCAGGCAAGAGGCGCGCCCCGGGTTCCGCCGCTGCCCTGGCGGCGGCCGCGTTGCTGGCGGCGGGTTGCGAGTCGGGCGGGCCGGCCGTCGAGTACATCGATCTGTCCGCGACCGCGCCCGGCAGCGGCACCAATACGCCCTTCACCTCGGCCATCAAGGTCAATTCCGGGAGCATCGTGTTTCTCTCCGGAACGGTCGGGGCGCCTCCCCACAGCCACCCCCACGTCCCGTCCGAGTTCGATCACCTGGATTTCAGCGCCGAGGCCCAGACCGAGCGGGTCATGGAAAGCCTCAGGGAGATGATCCGGGCGGCCGGCGGCGAACTCACCGACATCATCCAGGTGACGAAGTTCATGCGCGACGTGGAGGCCAACCAGGACATCGTCCGCGACGTGATGGCCCGCTACTGGGGTCCCGGTCACCGCCCGGCCAGCACCACCATCGAGATCGTCCGGCTGGCCACCGACCCGCGCTTCATCCTGGAGGTGGAGGCGGTGGCGGTGATCGGCGAGTAAGCACACGACTTGCACGTTGTGGACAAGCCGTGCGTCCACTCCGGCTTGCTTGCCTCCGGACTGCACGTGTCCGATGCTACAATCCGATCGGAATTATTCGCCTTGCGGCGCAACGCTTGCCGGGCAGAAATAACAATACTGAGGAGTGACTTCAATGCCGGACTTGTCACGCATCTGGAAAATCCCGTTAATCGTTTCCGGATTTGCTCTTGTTGCCATGTCAATAACTTCGTGCGCGGACGCCCAGGACCCTGCTCCGAATTCCTACGAGGCGCTTGTCCAGTTGTTTGAGGACTGGCGCGAATTCGAACGGCCGCCGATGCTGGATGGAGCCCCGAACTACACCGCGGAGAGATTCAACGCGGCATACGAGGAACTGCCAGGCTTGGTCGAGCGGCTGAATGCCATCGACATCAGCGATTGGCCGTTGGAACGGCAGGTCGACTGGCACATCGTCCGCGCGGAGATGAACGGTTTCGACTTCAATCACCGCGTGCTTCAGCCCTGGGTCCGCGATCCCGCCTACTACCAGTCGATCTGGACCTACCAGAGCGATGTGCCGGCGCACGAGGGCCCGACCCACCACGCTGTGCTGGAACTCTGGACCTACGACTTCCCGCTCTCGGACGACGAAGAGGATCGAATGCTTCGGGACCTGGCGGTGATACCGCCGCTCATGAGGCAGGCACAGCAGAATCTCACCGGCAACGCACGGGATCTCTGGATAGCCGGTATCCGCAACATCCGGGCACAGCGGGGGCACCTGGACAGCATCATGGAATCGGTCGGCGGCGACGCGAGCGATGAACTGACCGAGGTGATCGGTGCCGCACAGGCCGCCACCGATGACCTGGTCGCCTGGCTTGAGGCCCAGGCGCCTTCCAAAACCGGTCCGTCCGGCATCGGCAGGGACAACTACACCTGGTACATGAAAAACGTGCACTACGTGCCGTTGTCCTGGCAGGATGAGGTGGACCTGCTGCAGCGCGAACTGGACCGGGCCTGGTCGTCGCTGAAGCTGGAGGAGCACCGGAATCGCAACCTGCCGCCGCAGGTCGCCGCGTCCACCCCGGAAGAATACGATCGCCTGGCGGACGAATCGGCCGCGAAGCTCATGGCATTCCTGGAAGAACAGCAGGTCATGCCCGTCAAGGACTACATGGAGCCGGCTCTCAGGGAACGCCTCGGCACATTCATACCCGAGGACGAGCGCAACTTCTTCTGGATCGCGGCCCACTACGATCCGACTCCCCTGTACACGCACTTCTACCACTGGTTCGAACTCGCGCAGATGCGCGAAGAACCCCACGAAAGCCCGATCCGCCGCGGAGCGCTGCTCTACAACATCTTCGACAGCCGCAACGAAGGCACCGCCACCGGTGTCGAGGAGATGTTCATGCACGCCGGCCTCTACGACGACAATCCGCGATCGCGGGAACTCGTCTGGATCATGCTGGCGCAGCGGGCGGCCAGGGGGCTCGGCTCGCTGTACGCGCACGCCAACGACATGACGATGGCCGAGGCCGGGAACGTGCACGTGGAGTGGACGCCGCGGGGCTGGATGGAAAACGAGCCGGAATTGCTGCAGTTCGAGCAGCACCTCTACCTGCGCCAACCGGGCTACGGGACGAGCTACGTCACGGGCAAGTACCTGCTCGAGCGCCTGCTCGCGCACCGCACCAGCCAGATGGAGGACGCGGACCCGCCGTATACGCTCAGCGATTTCTACGGCGAGCTCAACGAAGCCGGCAGCGTGCCCATTTCGCTGGTGCACTGGCAGCTTACCGGCAACGACGAGGACATCCGCGGGATCATGGAGGGCGGTTGAGCGGCGTCACCGTGGTCCACCACCGCGCGGCCCCTTGCAGCCGTCAACTCGCGAGTACCGACCCATGAATCACCTGTCCAGATTTGCCGTCATCGCATCGGTTTTCCTGCTGGCGGGCCAGGCCCAGCCGCAGATCCACCTGGTTTCCGACGAGGTGAGGCGTGCGGCGCTCGCCAGCGAGGCGAACATCGAGCGCATGGTCATGGTGCCGATGCGTGACGGCGTGCACCTGGCGTCCCGGGTCTACCTGCCGAAGAATGCCGACGGGCCCCTCCCGACCATCCTGTGGCGGTCCCCGTACAACTTCAGCGAAAAGATGGTGCCCAACCTGGACTACTCGGACGCAAACCTGAAGTTTGCGCTGGACGCCGTTCGGCATGGCTACGCATTCGTCATGCAGTACGAGCGCGGCAAGTTCTTTTCCGAAGGCGAGTGGGAAGTCCTCGGCCACCCGCGAACGGACGGGCACGACACGCTGACCTGGATCGCCGGGCAACCCTGGTCCGACGGCAAGGTCGGCACGATCGGGTGTTCGTCCACGGCGGAATGGATCATGGGGCTGGCGAGCCTCAGGCACCCGGCGCACGTGGCGGCGGTGCCTATGGGAGTCGGCGCCGGCATCGGCCGCATGGGGCCGTACTTCGAACAGGGCAATTACTACAAGGGAGGGGTGACCCAGTTGCCCATGCTGACGTGGCTGTACAGCGAGCAGAACACGGTCCGGCCCACGTTTCCCCCGGACCTCTCGCGCGACGAACTCATCCGCGTGTCACGCTTCTACGACCTCGCGCCGGACATGCCCGCAGTCGACTGGAACGAAGCGTTTCGACACCTTCCCCTCAGCGACGCGATCGTGGCGGCCGGAGGCCCGAACGGCATTTTCGACGAGATGGTCGACCGGGGTCCCGACGACGAGGCCTGGTACGAGGGCGGCCTGTACCACGACGACGAGGATTTCTTCGTTCCCGCGCTGTGGGTCCATTCCTGGTACGACCTCTCGGTCGCGCCCAACATCGCGCTCTTCAACCACGTTCGCGCCAATGCGAGCGACCCGCACATCCGCGACAACCAGTACATGATCGTCGCGCCCACGGAACACTGCCACATGTACCGCCTGCGCGACCCCCACGTCACCGGCGGCCGCGACATGGGGCGCGTTCACTTCGGACTCGACGACATCGTCTACTCGTTCTTCGATCACTACATGAAGGACGCGCCCAACGGATTTCCCGAATCGCAGCCGGATGTGCGTTACTTCGTCATGGGCGCGAACGAATGGCGCACGGCGGATCAATGGCCTCCGCCGGGAGCTGCGGCGATGACGATGTATCTCGCCAGCGATGGCAGCGCCAATACCCTGCATGGCGACGGGCGGCTCCTGCCGGAGAGGCCCGAGGGGGCGGACAGCGACAGTTTTTCGTACGATCCGATGAATCCCGTACCGTCCCTCGGGGGCAACGTCTGCTGTCTCGGCGATGCGGTCGTGCCCGGATCCTTCGATCAGCGCCCGGTGGAGGCGCGGGACGACGTGCTCGTGTATACCAGCGAGCCGCTGACACAGGACATCGAGGTGAGCGGTTCGATCGGGGTCGTGCTGTACGTTTCCTCGGACGCGCCCGATACGGATTTCACCGTCAAGCTGCTCGATGTGGATCCGGACGGCAGGGCCTGGAACCTCGACGAGACGATAAAGCGCGCCCGCTATCGCGAGGGCTTCGACCGGGAGGTGTTCATGGAACCGGACGAAATCGTTGCGCTCGAGTTCGCGCCGCTGGCGACGAGCAATCTGTTTCGCGCAGGCCACCGCATCCGCGTGGAGATTTCCAGCAGCAACTACCCTCGCTTCGCACGGAACCTCAACATGGGAACGCACAACGCCCGCGAGACGGAACACCGTATCGCACGCAACGCCGTGCACCATGGCCCGGATCATCCGTCCCGGATCGAATTGACGGTCGTCGAGTGACCGCAGTCGATCTCCGCGGCAGGGTCGCCCTGGTCACCGGCGCCGCCAACGGTCTCGGCCGCGCCATCTCGGCCTGCCTCGGCCAAGCCGGCGCGTTGGGCATCGGCTTCGATACCGAACCCTGCGAAAAGGGCCTGCCTGCCGGCTGGATCGAGCATCGCGGCGATGTCGTCAGGGAGGCCGATGTCGCGGGCGCGGTCGCGGAGGCCGGGGACCGATTCGAACGCCTGGACATCGTCGTCGCCAACGCGGGCCTGGTGCCGCCCTGGCAGGAAACCGAGCACCTGGACTTTGAGGAATGGGACACGGTATTCGCGGTGAACGTGAAGGGCGTGGCGGCGACGATCAAGCATGCCGTACCGTTGATGAAGCGTACCGGCGGAACGGTCATCGTCATGGGCTCGCTGAATTCCCGGCGCACTCACCCCCGCCAATGTTTGTACGCGGCCACCAAGCATGCCGTGCTCGGCATTGTTCGAGCAACGGCGATGGACCTCGGTCGGTACGGAATACGCGTGAACGCGCTCGGTCCGGGGCCCGTCGCCACGAACGCGCTGCTCGGGCGCCTGGAAACGCGGGCCCGGGAGGGTGAACCGCCCGCGGTTGAGGTTCTGGAACAGTTCGCACGCGACACTTCGCTGGGCCGCATCGCCAGCGAGGAAGACGTCGCGCGCGCCGCCCTGTTCCTGGCCAGCGGCCTCTCGGACGGAATGACGGGCCAGATCCTGCCCGTGGACGGCGGTTTGCCCTGAGACGAAAGGCCGGGCCGCCGTCAGGCGGCTGTCCCGGCGCCGTCGCGGCCCCGCGCAAGCGTCAGGCCCAGAGCGGCGGCAGCGACCACCAGTGCGGAGACCGCGGTAGCGATCACGGCAATGGCCGGGACCATGGGAGAGTAGTTCGTGGCGGTGCGCGAGTAGAGCCATTCCGGCAGGGTCGTGTCCGCACCGCTCGTGAACACGGATAGCGGCAGGTTGCTCCAGGACAGGAGAAACGCGAACAGGGCTCCCGAGACGATGCCCGGCGCCAGCGCCGGAAGGGTGACTTCACGCAGTACCTGAAGGCGGGTCGCGCCCAGATCGAACGCCGCGTCTTCCTGCATGACGTCGTAGTTGTACAGGCGGATCGAGATGACCAGCGTCACCACCGGCACGATCCACACCAGGTGCGCAAACGCGGCTGTCTGCCAGCTCGGCGTAATGCCGAGGGCGGTGAAGTAGACGAGCAGCGCGAGCCCCAGCACCGGTTGCGGGAAGAACAGCGGCAAAACCAGAAAACGCTGAAAGGCCCGGCGTCCGCGCCAGTCGAATCGGGCAAAGGCGAGGGCGCCGAACGAGGCGAGAACAACGGAGAGGACCATCACCAGCAAGGCGATCCTGAAACTGGTCAGGTGCAGGGTGCCGGTGGTGTAACTGGCGAACGCATCGGCATAGGCATCGGCGGTCCATGTCCGGTGCGGAAAGAGCATGTAGCGGGTATTGGAGAGCGACGCGAGCGCGACGGAGATCATCGGTATGTAGAGGAGCGCGAGTACCAGCAGGAGCCAGGCCGCCTGCAGTGAGTTGAACCAAGATTTCGCGCGTCCGTTCATCGCCCGGCGAGGTTGTCCACGTCGATGCGCTTGAGAACGGGAAACACGACGGCGGCGGTCAGCAGGATCGTCAGCACCGTGAGCGCCGCACCCAGCGGCCAGTCCTGGGCGTAGTTGAAGCGTTGCTCGATCGCGTTGGCAATCACCGTTACGGCCTGTCCCCCGAGGATGTTCATTTCCGCGTTCGCACCCAGGGACAGGACGAAGCACAGCAGGGCGCCGACTGCTGCGCCGGGCGCCGCCAGCGGCGCCTCGATCTCCCGAAACACCTGCCAGCCGGATGCGCCCAGATCACGTGCGGCTGCGACCTGATCCTTCGGTATCAGCGAGACGCCCAGCAACAGGGGGAACAGAACGAACGGAAAATGGATGTAGACGAGGCCCAGCAGGGCGGCGAGCCTCGTGTACAGGATGGTGCCGATGGAGACGCCGAACAGCGCGTTGATACTTCCGGCGAGAATGCCGCCGCCCGGCATCATGAACAACGCCAGACCGAACAGGCGGACGCTTTCGGAGATGAAAATCGGCAGGGCGATGAGCAGCGTGACCAGCGTTGCCCAACGGCCGGCAACGCGGTCCAGGGCCCGGGCCGTCGGCCAGGCGAGCACCAGGCAGATCAGTGTCGTCGCAGCCGCACCCAGCGCCGACCACATCAGCGGCCGCCAGTAGCCTTCGGCTAGAGCCGTGGCGTAGTTGGCGAACGTCGGGCTGCCCGCCAGATCGAACGTGCGCGGCGGCATCAGGCTGTAGAGCGCGACGACGAGTATGGGTATGACGAAGCCGGCGAGCAGGAAGGCCAGGACGGGGAGCATCGTCAGGGTGCCGGGGTTGAAGCGGCGCATCATTCGTCCAGCAGCGCCGCATCGCTCAGGTCGAAGCCCCACTCGGCCCTCGCGCCGGTGGCGATTTCCGCCGCCTTGCCGGCCGCGACTTCCGCTACCAGCGTGGTCTTGCCGGCCGCCAGGTGATACTGGGTGCGCGACCCGAGCATGTAGTCGTTGGCGACCGTCGCCTGAAAGCGGACGTCGGCCCCGTCTTCGCCAGCCAGCCTGCGCAGGAATTCCGGCCGAACGGCCAGGCAGCCCGTCGCGCCCGCGGGCAGATGGCGGCCCGCTGCGCCCGCGGGCAGGTCGACGCCCAGTTCCACGATCCGACCTTCGGCGAGTTCGAAGACGTTGACCTCTCCCATGAACTCGGCGACAAAGCGGTTTGTGGGCCGATAGTAGATGTCGGTCGGCGTGCCCGTCTGCACGATCCGTCCCGCCTTCATGATGGCAATGCGGTCCGACATCACCATCGCCTCTTCCAGGCTGTGCGTGATGTAGACAAACGTCTTTCCGGTGCGGCGGTGCAGGTCCTTCATCTCGACCTCGAGAATTTTCCGCAGCCGATAGTCGATGGAGGACAGGGGCTCGTCGAAAAAAAGTATCTCCGGGTCCGACGCAAGCGCCCGGGCCAGCGCGACGCGTTGTTGCTCGCCACCGGAGCAGTGCGTTACGCGCCGGGAATACCAGGATTCCGGCAGGCGCACGATGCGCATCATTTCCAGGGCGTGTTCGCGTCGCTCGCGCGGCGCCACCCCCTTCATCTTTTGCGAGAATTCGATGTTCTCTCCCACGGTGCGGTGACTGAACAGCGCCAGGTTCTGGAACACCATGCAGGTCGGGCGCCGGTTGGCCGGTACGTCGGTGATATCGGTGTTGCGCAGGTGAACGCGTCCTGCGGCCGGTGTTTCGAGCCCCGCGAGAATCCGCAGAAACGTGGACTTGCCGCTTCCCGAGGGACCCACGATCGTGAAGAACTCGCCTTCGCGGATCCGGAGCGACACGCCGTCCAGGGCGATCACGTCGCCGAATCGTTTCGAAACCGCCTGTGTCGACAGGATCGTTGCCATGCTGTCCGCGGAGAGCCTCGTCAGCCGCGGGCGCGTATTGCGGCGGCGTAGATGTCGTACAGCCGGTCGTAGCCCGGGACGATGTCGAATTCGACGGAATTTTCGATGCGTTCATCGAATTCGTCCCATTGCAGGGCGGCAAGCTGTTCGGACGTGAACTTCGACAGCACCTCCGGCTGGGCCATCTGACTGACGGGCTGAAGGTTGCCGTTGCCGTTTGCAATGATCCAGGCAGGTTCCGGTTCGGTGATCCACTCGAGGAAATCGAGCACATCGTCACCGGAGCCGGGATTGGCGACCGCCGAATTCAGTTCGATCCAGTTGATTCCGCCCTTGCCCCCGGCGGGCCCGCGGTGCGGTGTGATGGCGTAGAGATTGTTCACGCCTTCGAGCCGCGCCGAGGTGATGCTATAGGTACCGCCGGTAAAGTACGCGTCGATTTCTCCGTTGATGACGGCGAGGTTCAGTTGCGCGAAGTCCGTGGTGATCATTCTTGCGTTGTTTATCCACCGGCTGGCGGTGGATTCGAACGCCGAGTAGTCGTCCACGGTTTTCTCGCCGAACGGGTCGATGCCGGCGCCCATGCAGATATCCATCACGTTCCAGTCTTCGTAGGCCAGAATGCCGTAACGGTTCGCAAAGTCCGGGTTGTTGAACAGGTCCCATCCCTCGTCCTTGGCCAAGCCGGGCGAAATGACATCGGAATTGACGACGAAATCGAATGTCTCGAAGCGCTGCACGACCCCGAGCAGGTGTTCGCCTTCTTCGCTCATGGCCCAGTAGTAGGGCGGGGCGAACTTTTCGAACATGGCGTCGTACAACGGCTCGAATCGCTCGCGCGGCAGGTCCCGGATCAGTCCCGCCGGCCATAGTTCCTTTCGCGCCCAGGGATTGTTCAGATTGACGAAATCCCAGACCGCCGTTTCCCCGGCCCGCAGGCGATTGACGGAAGTCGGGTCGGATATGTGAATCTCGTAGCGGATCGAACCGCCCGTGCGGTCGCGCCACAGGTCGAGAAGGCGGGGGTCGGCATAGGCGTCCCAGGTCAGAAGCGCGAGTTCGCGCCCCCGGTCACGCGCCGGCCCGCAACCGAACATCGTGGCGCCCGCGGACGCGGCGAGGCCTGCGACAAACTGTCGCCGGTTCGGCGCATGCTGCAGAAAACTTCGGCCACGAAGCGGATTTCGCGCGGCGATCTGCATCAGCTTGAGACCACGGTGCATGTGCTGTTCCCCTTTGGCTGCGCGCGTAATGCGTCAGTCCGCCGACGGCATTTCCGGGCTGTCCCAGAAACGCTCGACCTGGTCCGAATTCCCGGTGAGTTCCCAGCGTACCAGCGCGAGCGGAATCTGCCCGTAAGCCAACAGCTCATCGTGGAATGCCCGCCAGTCGATGGCGTAGTCGCCCCCGACATAGGTCTCGGCAAGCATCTGTTCGATCTGCTTCTTGCCCACGATGTAGCTTGTGGCCTGGTAGGGCCAGCGGACATAGAGATCGACCTCCGCGCGAGAAATGTGCTCCTCCATCGTCGGAACGCGGTCGATCTGGTATTGCACCGCTTCATCCATGGTCAGGTCGCCGGTGGAGAGGTAGATGTCCAGCGGTATGCGCACCGCCCGCAGCAGGAGGAAGTTGTACGTCAGTTCACGGGTGCGCGGTCCTCGCAGAAAGGGGTAGCCCATGTCGAGAAACAGCTCTTCCCAGTAGTGCGCCCAACCCTGGGAGAAGCCGGTATCGCGATGGCGCGCGCGGATGGGGCAGGCGTTGCGCTGGGTGACCTCGGCTTCGAAGTAGTGTCCGGGCCAGTCCGAGTGCTGGTAGTCGGTGATCGGGTCGAGCCGCATGGTCCGTTCCCAATAGGTGGTCGTGAACCAATTGTCCTCGGGTACGACGAACAGGCGCTTGGTGTTCTCCGGCTGAGGCTCGGTCGGGAAACCCAGCAGGCCCGGCCGGTTGCCGACCCCGCCGAAGGGCTCCTGCCAGGTGCCGAGCTGCAGGTAGGACTCCCCGATATAGGGATGGAAGCTGATGAGATCCATGTCCTCCAGCCAGTACTTCGTCTGGAAATAGGTCAGGCGGAACCACTCGATCCATTCCTCGGTCGTCGGCATCCTGAGATCTTTCAGGCCGTCGTTGAGTTTTTCCTCCACGGCGATGGACATCAGGAAGCGGTTCTTCTCATACTCGCCCATGGCCAGCAGTTCCTCGGTATTCCAGGGCGAGAAATTGACGCGCTCGAAATACCACTCCATGTTGTCGATGCCGACGTTCGGCGCGCCCTGCATCATCGGCAGGCTCTGCTCGGTCCACTCGCCGTATTCTTCCAGGGCAATCGCGGCATCGGCGGCCGCGCTGCGCAGTCTGTCGCGATGCGATTCGGGAAAATGCGGCTCCAGCAGGTCGACGCCGGCAGCGTATTTTGCGCGAATGTCCTCCACGTGCCTGAGGCTTGCATGGGCCAGTTCCGGGGCGGCGTCCTCGAACACGATGTTTTCCGGGCCCTGCTCAAGAATTCCGGCGGTGCGTTCGAAGGCCGCAATGATGGCCTCGGCTTTCTCCTCGGTGTAGGGAACCATGTCACCCATCTCGCGCGCGACACCGTTGATTGCCTGCTCCACGTAGAAACCGGCGTTGGTCTGGAATTCGCGCAGGATGTGGTGTTCGAAATAGACGTCGTCAAGCTCCGCGCGAAGCAGGAGATAGTCCACCTGGTCGTGCACCGGCCACCCGGTGCGGTCCAGGGCGTTCAGGCGGCGGCGAAATTCCGCCAGCCCCTCGGTCTGTTCTTCGACGACGGCGGCAAAATCGGGGATTTCATCGCCGATGGCGTTGGGACGCCACGTCCTCGCCCGGAACAGGGGGCTTCGAAATGTCCGGAATTCCTCGGCCAGTTGGACGAGTTCTCCGGAGACGTGAATGGCGCCGCTGTCGTCCTGTGCCAGGGCGGGGAGCGCCACGATGCCCGCAATTATTCCGGCGGCCATGGTCAGGGTGATTGGACGAATCTTCATGTTCGTTTCTCCTTTTTCAGGACTGTTTTCGCTTGTAGGCACGCCAGGTCATGGCCCAGCGGTCGGGCTCGTCCAGCGATTCCGGACCGAGTTTGTGAATTGCCTGGTTATGCGGCGCGGATTTGACGATTTCGGGATTCGAGTAGGCCTCGTCCGAAATCTGTTGCAGAACGGCGATCCAGTAGTCGACATCCTCCTTTGACCACATTTCGCCGGCCTCCGGCGTAAACGGCTGCGGCACGACCCAGGGCTCGTGGCTCAGCCAGAACGCGTCCACGCCGAAGTCGACCATGCGGTTCTGCACGTCCATGACGCTGACGCCGGTGTCCTCGTAGAGCTGGCCGAGACTGAATCGCGTCATTTCCATGCGCCAGGAGCCGATATCCGGATTCGAACGCGTGATGCCACGAATCTTCAGCAGTTCCCGATCCATGTAGTTGTTGATCAGCACCGACAGGTCGGAGGCCTCGGCAATGCCCTCGGCACCCATCGCCCGCGTCCAGGCGTAAGCCTTGGCCAGTTGATGCACGTTACCCCAGTATTCCCGGACACGCCCGATGCTCACGGGCGAATCGTCGACAAGGTCGAATCGATCTCCCGCTTTTCTCACGATGGGGCCCGGCAGGTATCGGGCGAGTTCGGCCGTACATCCGTAGGCGCCGACGGCGGGACCGCCGCCGCCCTTTGCGACGCCGAACGTCTTGTGCAGCATGAACATGCACGCGTCGAAGCCCAGTTCGCGGGCCCGGACCTTGCTCATGACGCCGTTGAAATTGGCATGATCGTAGAAGCAAAGGCCGCCGGCATCGTGTACGACCCGGATCCATTCCCGGATGTTCGGGTTGTAGATTCCCATGTCGTCGGGATTGTTGATCATCAGCGCCGCCGTGCGCTCCGAGACGGCCGCCTTGAGCGCATCCAGCGACGGGTACCCGTCCGGCTCCAGCATCAATGTGACCACTTCGAAGCCGGCGGCGGCCGAGGTCGCCGGATTGCATGGATGCGCCTGGATGCTGGTGATGATCTGGTTGCGCTGCTCGAGTTCGCCTCGCTCGGCGTGGTAGGCGCGGGTAAGGCATGCGTGCGCATAGGCGGCGTCGGCGCCGCCGGCCGGCTGAAACGTGAACTGGTCCATGCCGGAGAGTTCGCACAGCAACTCGTTGAGGTTATGGGCAATCTCGAGTACGCCCTGCAGCGTCGACGGGTCCTGACCGGGGTGCAGGTCGGCGATCCAGGGCCGCGCGGCCAGGCTTTCCGTGAGGCGCGGGTTGTACTTCATCGTACAGGTGCCGAAGAGGCTGATGCCCATCATTCCCAGCGTCTGCTGGGAGAGATGGAGGTAGTGCCGCAGCACTTCCGGTTCCGACATTTCCGGCAACTCCGGTCCGGATGAGCGCCGCATGGATGGGGGGACCAGCGCCTCTGCCGTGCCGGCCGCCGCGGCAACATCCGCTTCCGCGGCGGGAAAATGGCAGCCGCGGCGGCCGCGGACACCCATTTCCATCACCACCGGTTCGTCCCACACGGCCGCGTGGTACCTGCGAAGCGGTACGCTCACGTTCGCAAGACCTCTGTGAGCGTATCGGTGAGGCGCTGGATGTCGGCTTGCGTGTGCTGTTCCGTCACGCAGTACAGAGCGCTCTGGCCAAGCTGCGGAAATGTCTCGCTCACGTCGATGCCGCCGAATACATCGCGGCGCAGCAACCCGGCGTTGATGTCGGCCACACGCTGGCCGGTGTCGTCGAAATTGACCACGAATTCCTTGAAAAAGCCGCGTTTCGCAAGGACCCGCACGCCGTCGATTCCGTCCAGCAGTGTCGCACAGTAATGGGCGCGCTGGATGATGAGTTCGCCCAGTTCGCGGAACCCGGCGGGTCCCAGCAGCGCCATGTACGCCGCCGCCGCGATCGCCCACAGGTAGGTGGAGTTTCCGGTCCAGTCCTTGCCCTCTTCCCGCATGCCATACGAACTCTGGTGGGCCAGTGCCAGACCGAAACCGTGCTCGCCATGGGTCGTTTCGGCAATGCTGACCATCAGCGCGGGATACTCATATGCGTACAGCGGCTCGTCGCGGGAGGCGATGAATCCGCCAAGGCCGCCGCCGCAGTTCATGTGTATGCCGAGAGGCTGGATCGACCCGACCGCAATGTCGGCGCCGTACTGCCCCGGCGGCTTGAGAATGCCCAGGGAAATCGGGTCGACGCCTGCGATGGTTTCGGCACCGCAGGCCCTGGCAGCTTCGGCGATCGCTTCCGCCTGGTGTTCGACCTGTCCCAGGTAGCCCGGATTCTCGAAATACACCGCGGCAATCTCGTCATTCAGTTTGCCTTTCAGGTCCTCAAGATCCAGCAGCAAACTGTCCGGATCGCAATCCACCCCGATAATTTCGATGTGCGACGACATTTCCGTGGGTTCGCAATAGTTGCTGATCACCGCGGACCGCTCGGGGTCCAGGAGTTGCGGCACGAGTACCTTGCTGCGACCGGTGATTCGCGCAGCCATGCGAATCGCATGGCCGGCTGCGCATCCCCAGCTGTAGACGGGCAGGGCCACCAGATCCATGCCGAGGAGTTCGCCCATCTGGCTGGTGAATTCGAACCATGCCTGGTTTCTGCCCAGGTCCGACGACGGCGTGCCCCACACCGGCGTCAGGAATTCGCTGCGCTGCACGATTTCGTCGCAGATCGCCGGCACGTGATGGTGCCAGCAACCGCCGCCGAGGAAGCTGAGCGCATCCTCGCAGGACCGGTTCTTCGACAACAGGTCGGACATGTGCCGGCGAAGCTCGGATTCCGAGGTGAGGGCGGGCGGCAACTGCAGCGGTTTTTTCAGCCTGTGGTCGTGGGGAATCTGGGTGAACAGCGTCTCCACCGAATCGATGCCAAGTGCCGCAAGCAATTGGCGGCGCACAGCCGGAACCGAATTCGGCATGTATGGGTGTGCGCGCGACCTTGCCAAGAAACGCTCCTGAAATTCTGTTTGTCCTGTTGCCCGCCCGCAGGAAGCGGGAAGCTTGTTGGCTCTACAGTGTTATATTGGCACAAGTCTATATCACTGCGCACAGACGTTCGCACATTGAAACAAACCTTGCGCCGGAGGCGGGCGTGGAGTATCGGCTGGGCCTGATCGTCAATCCCATTGCCGGGATGGGAGGGTCCGTCGGGCTGAAGGGCACCGATGGCGAATTGGCGGCCGTGGCCCGGAAGTTGGGGGCATCGCCGGTCGCTGCCGAGCGGGCGCAAAAGGCACTGTCACAGCTCAGCGGGTTCGGCGACAGGCTCGCAATTTTCACATGTGCCGGTGAGATGGGCGCGGATGCGACAGCCCTTGCCGGTCTCGAACCAACAGTGCTCACAAGGGCAGCAGGCCGCGAGACGATCGCCACCGATACTCGAGCCGGGGCGACGGCCATTGTCGATAGCCATCCGGACCTGCTGCTGTTTGTCGGGGGAGACGGCACCGCGCGCGATGTCCTGGAGGTCATCGGCCGCAGAGTGCCGGTTCTGGGTGTGCCGTCAGGCGTCAAGATGCACTCCGCGGTGTTTGCGGCCAGCGCGCGGGCGGCGGGAGAGATCGCGGCTCGCTTCCTCCGTGCACGTGACCGGCAGTCCATGCTCGGGGATGCCGAAGTCCTGGATCGTGACGGCACAGGCGAGGCGTCGCCGCGGATTTACGGCATCATGCGCGCGCCCCGGCCGGACTTTCTCGTCCCCGGTGCGAAGGCCGCAAGTCCCGTGTCGGAAGAGGCAGCGCTCCGTGCGGCAATAGAGCGTGTGGTGGCCCGCATGGACGATTCGTGCATTTCCCTGCTGGGCCCGGGAACGACAATGCAGCTGGCAAAGCGGCAAGTCGGCTTTGAGGGTACGCTGATGGGCGTCGATGCGGTGCGGCACGGGTCCTGTCTGGCGACCGACATCGCCGAGCGGGAGATATTGCAGTTGCTGGGCGGGCATGGGTGCGGACGCATCGTCGTCAGCGTCGTCGGAGGACAGGGGTTCTTGTTTGGCCGCGGCAATCAGCAGTTGAGCCCGCGAGTCATCAGAAGGGTCGGGAAGGACAATATCGACATTATCTCGTCGCTGGAAAAGCTGACGGCGCTGCCGTCGGGTTGTCTGCTGGTCGACACGGGTGACGAGGCCGTCGACGAGGAGCTCTCGGGCCATATGCCGGTGGTCGTGAGCGGTAACAGGACGGCCATGATGCCCATCCGCAGCACATCGACGGGGCCGGCGGCATAGTGGCGATGCCGGGCGGGAACGCGGGGTGGCGCGACTACCGGAAGGCGGGTCGGCCGGGGGGGGCTTGAGCGCCGGTCAGCGGCGGCGCAACCAGAAGGCGTACGAATCGGGCAACAGCGAGCAGGGGTCCGGGTGGCCGAGTTTTTCTGCCGCGTGGTATGCGAAGTTCGACTGGTGCATCATCTGCCGGCCCATCGCTACCAGGTCCGCGCGCCCGGCTGCAATGATCTCGTTGGCCTGTTCCGCCTCGGTGATCAGTCCCACCGCCATGGTGGGTATTTCGGCTGAGCGCCTGACTTCTTCGGCATAGGGGACCAGGTAGCCCGGCGACGGCTGGGTCAGGGCCCGGCCCGAGGGTCCGATGATGCCCCCGGAGGAACAGTCGATCAGGTCCACACCGGCGGACTTCAGCGCCTGTGCGAGGACAACCGTATCGTCAATTTCGATCCCGCCCTCAATGCCGTCAACGGAAGACGTGCGGTACAGCAGCGGCATCGAAGCGGGCATCGCGGAACGCAGCGCTTCGGCGACCCGCACGGGGAATCGCAGCCGATTGTCCATTGACGGCCCACCCCATTCGTCATCGCGCCTGTTCGAGATGGGGGAAAAGAAGCTGTTGACGAGATAGCCGTGGGCGCCGTGGATTTCGATGAAGTCGAAGCCCGCCCCGATGGCCCGCCTGGCTGCTTCCACGAACGCGTCGACGGTCCGGTGAATTTCGTCGACCGTCATGGCCCGCGGAGTCGGCCAGCCTTCCGTCATGGGAATGGCGCTCGGCGCGACGGTCTCCCACGCGCTTGCCGGATCGTAGTCCGTCAGCGGAGCGGCGCCTTCGAACGGCAGCGCCGCGCTGCCCTTGCGACCGGCGTGCGCCAACTGGATACCGACAGGAATGTCATGGGCGTGGTAGAACCCCGTGATCTGCGACAGACGCTCGACGTGACTGTCGCGGTATATCCCGAGGCAGCCGTGTGTAATGCGCCCGTCCCGGGTGACCGCCGTGGCTTCGACCAGCGCACCGCCGACGCCGCCCAGCGAAAAACGGCCGTGGTGGGCGAGGTGCCATTCCGCCGCATGGCCGTCGTCGGCGCAGTACTGGCACATGGGCGTGACGACGACCCGATTCGGAAAGGTGACGTCCCGCAGTGGAAACGGCCGAAAGAGTGGCGGCAGCGAAGACCGCTGCGAACTTTCGCGGTGGCCGGATGACATTCGTGGTAGTGCTCTATCCAACTGATACTTGCGTATCAGTGGCCGCAGACCCGCCCCTGGCAAGGCGCCGATGCGCAAGTATCAGTTGGGTAGAGCACCACAGTCTGGTCGGAGTTACCCGAATTTTGCTCTTTCCTGGGTACCGGCGGCAAACGAATCCACTTCGTCCATCAGCTTGACCATCTTCTCGCAACGGTCGATCCCTTCCTGCCCCAGATCGCTGAATTTCGTCAGCGGCTCGCGCACGTCGCCCACCGGGTAGCCGGCCGCTGCCGCGAGCGCCTTGGAATAACACTGGTGGCCGTACAGGGGATGCCCTTCGGCGATCGTGTCGTTGATGCGATCGGCAAGCACCTGGATGTGCGTTGCTTCCTCGATGCGGCCGGCAACCAGCAGATCCCACATCCGCGACGTCGAATAGGGAATGTAATTTCCGAAGGGATTGACGTAGCCGACGGCGCCCAGGAGAAAGCTCTCCACGGGCCGCTCTCCGGCGAACACGTTCATAACGCCGTCGGTTTCCTCGACGATGTCGAACACGCGGCCCACATCCATGCTGGCTTCCTTGATGTAGCGAACGTTTTCGAAGGCGCGGGTCAGGCGGCCGACGAGTTTCGCCGAGATGTCGACATGGGAGGTGAAGGGGTTGTTGTACAGCATGATCGGGATGGATACGGCTTCGCAGATCGACCGGTAGTAGTTGAAGATCTCGTCCTCCGTGGGCGTGTAGTAATACGGCGGCAGGATCATCAGTCCGTCGGCGCCGAGTTCTTCGGCCTCACGGCTGTAGCGAACCGCGTTGGGCGTGTGGGCATTCATCGATCCGACCAGGACATCCATGCGGCCATTGGTGTACTCAATGGTCGCGGACACGAGTTCCCGGCGTTCGTCGTCGGTGACCGTAAGGAATTCGCCGGTCGTGCCAAGGACGATGATTCCGGGAACGCCGCAGGCGACCTGCCAGTCCAGGAACTTCTTCCATGACTCCGTGTCTATCGCGCTTCCGTCCTCCGTAAACGGGGTAACGGAAACGGTAAAACTACCGCGGAACTCTTTTGACATGGGCTGTCTCCGATCGTCGGTTCAGGGGTATTCTGGCGTTCCCCTGTTCGTGCGCGCTATGCGCCCGGTAAGTTACCATAGCGCACAAATCGTTGTCGCCTTTTCCGCCATCCCGGGGTCGCAGATTGTCGGACGTCATCGTCATAGGCGGCGGAATCGCCGGGTGCTCCACCGCGTACTTTCTCGCTTCGGACGGTGCAGATGTCACGCTTCTGGAGCAGTTCGAGCTGGGTACGCTCGCTTCCGGCGCAAATGCCGGCAGCCTCCATGCACAGATTCAACCGGAGCCGTTCGCGGATTACGGAATGTCCTGGGCCCGCCGGTTCCTGCCGGCATTGCCGTTCTTCGCCCAATCGATGGCGATGTGGCGGGAGTTCGGGTCTGAATTCGGGGCGGACCTGGAAGTCTCGCAGACGGGTGGCCTGGTACTGGCCACGACCGACCGGGACATGCGCCTCATGGAGGGCAAGACCCGGCTCGAACGGGGCGCGGGTCTCGACACGGAGCTATGGACCGCCGAAGACGTTCGGCGCCGCGCACCGTACGTTTCCCGGCGCGTCATTGGCGGCGCTTACTGCCCGTTGGAGGGTCAGGCCAATCCGCTGACTGCCACGGTGGCTATCGGCCGTGCGGCGCAAGCGCTGGGCGCAGCCGTCCTGACCGGACGGAGGGTCGTTGCAATCCGCCGAATCCGTACCGGTCTGGAGGTGACCACCGATCGCGGCTCGTATCGTGCAGCCCGTGTCGTCAACGCGGCCGGAAACGACGCTGCGCGAGTCGCCGGTCTGCTCGGCGGGCGCCTCGGCATGCGGTCCCTTCCGATTCAGTTGAGCGTCACCGAGCCCGTCGCACCGGTCATCGGGCACCTGCTGTACTCCGCCAGCGAGTTGTTGACGCTCAAGCAGACCCGCAAGGGAACGATTCTGATCGGGGGCGGCTGGCCTGCCGAGATCGACGGCCGGCGCCGCCCGCGCGTCTCGGGCGGCTCGCTGCTGAACAATCTGCGCGTGGCCGTGGCCGCGGTGCCGGCCATCGCTTCGGCGCGCATCGTCAGGACCTGGGCGGCGGAGGTCAATGGAAACGACAGCTGGCTGCCGGTTATCGGCGAGATGCCCGGCGCCGGCGGGTTCTATTTCAATTGCGTACCGTGGATGGGATTCAGCGGAGCACCGGTGGCCGGGAGGATTGTCGCGAGCCTCGTTCAGGGCCGCGAACCGCCGGTGGATTACGATATTTCCCCGTTCCGCCCCTGAGCCTGGCAGTTTTCGCATCGGTCCCGCTGCACTGACGCGAAAGGAGCTGCGAAGGTAGTTCCATGCACGTCCGTGGCAAAAGTCCCGCCGTGGGGTCAATGCTTGAGAATCTTGGAAACGAAATCCCGGGTGCGCGCTTTCGTCGGCGAATCGAAGATTCGTGCGGGGGATCCGCATTCGACGATCCTGCCTTCGTCCATCATTGCGATTCGTGTGGAAACTTCCCGGACGAAGGCCATTTCGTGCGAAACGATCAACATCGTGATGCCTTCGCTGGTCAGGGCGCGAATCGTATCGAGTACCTCGTTGACCCGTTCGGGATCGAGAGCCGAAGTCACCTCGTCCAGCAACAGGATCTCCGGGTTCGTGGCCAGCGCGCGGGCGATGGCGACCCGCTGCTGCTGGCCGCCGGACAGTTCGTCCGGGTAGGCGTCCTTCCTTTCCGCCATGCCGACCCGTTCCAGCAACGCCATGGCGTTTGCCTCCGCCTCGGCCCTCGGGCGTTTCTTTATCTTGATCGGCGCGACCGTCACGTTGCGAAGAACCGTCATGTTCTGAAACAGGTTGTACTGCTGGAACACGATCGACATTCGGTCGCGAACCGCCTTCACGCTCCTGCGGTTACGGTAATTGACATTCTCGCCGGCGATGCTGACTTCGCCCGCGGTAGGCGGGGTCAGCCCGATGAGGACTCTCAGCAACGTGCTCTTGCCCGAGCCGGACGGACCGATGAGGCTCACGACCTCGCCCTTGCCGGCATCCAGGGAAACGTCTCTCAGTACCCGGACAGAGCCGTACGCACTCGACAGGCCTCTGATCTCAAGATGCTTCAAGACGTTTTTCCAGGCGAACGGCAAGTCGGCTGAGGGGATAGGACATCGCAAAATAGCACACCAGGACGACTCCGAACCCCAGTACCGGGGAAAACCCCCGGTTCACGAGCATTTCCCCGGCGAACGTCATTTCTATGACACCGAGCTGCGATGCCAGCGAGGTGTCCTTGATGAACATGACGACAAAGGCGGCCGCCGGTGGCAGGATGACCTTCCACGACTGCGGCAGGATGACCATGAAAAGGGTTTGCAACCCGCTCAGGTTCAGCGCTGTCGCTCCTTCGATCTGCTGCAGCGGTACGGATTCCAGTCCGGAACGGATGATTTCCGACAGGAAGGCCGTCGACAGCAGGCACACCGACACGGTGGCGATCCCGAACAACGAGGTCCCCGGCATCAGCGGTTCGATGACAAACAGGACAATGAACAGGATGACGAGGAACGGAATGCGGCGGAAGATTTCGACATAGGCGATTCCCAGCAGCCGGGGCAGGAAGAGCACCGGCAGGGTGGTCTGTCGAAGCACCGCGATCAGAAAGCCGAATGCGAAGCCGACGGAGCAGCCGACGAACGTCATTCCCAGGGTGCGGCCCGCGGCCTGCAGGATGAAGACCATGTTGTGATAGCCGAAGAAAAGCGGGATTTGTTCTGCGATCTGTTCCAGCATCAGAACACCTTTGCCCGGACCCGGAACGCCACTCGCCCGACCAGCGCCAGCGAGGCACTGGCGAGCACCGTCAGCACGACATAAATGACCGCAACCACCATGAACGTCTCGATGGTGCGCAGGTTGGCGGTGCTGATGTTGATCGCCCGCCCCGTCAGCTCCTCCACGCCGAACAGCGCCGCCATCGAACTCCCCAGAACCAGCCAGATGAAGAAATTCGACAGGGGCGCATAGATGGTTCGCGCAATGTGGGGAAGCATGACGTTGACCACGATCTGCAGCAGCGACATGCCGAGCGCCGTTGCCGCATCGATTTCGGAACGGCGCACGGAAATGACGCCGGCTCTGAGGATCTCCGTCAGGTAGGCGCCGGCGTTGAGCGTCAGGCCGATCAGCACCGCGGTCATGGAACTGAGCAGAATGCCGGCGTCGGGCAGGGCGTAGTACAGCAGGAAAATCTGTACCAGCGCGGGCGTGTTGGTGAAGAAGGTCACGTACGAGGAGGCCACCCGGCGGCTGAAGCGGCCGCCGTACACCTTGGCGACAGCGCCGAATACGCCAATGAACGCGCCGCACCAGAAGGTGATGAACGCGATTTGAAGCGTTACGAGTGCCCCACCGAGCAGGTACGGCAACTCCCTGAATACCACCGAGAACTGAAAGGTGTAATCCATTGTGCGGGCGCCGGCGATTTACCCTGGCCGTCAGCGCCCGTTGACGCTATCCGGGAAGGCTCTGCCGGGGCTAGTCCCGAATAGCGTAAACTGTCCCTGGTTCACCGGCAATGAACTTCAGAAGTACGGGGCAGGTTCGATGGGCACGGCCATCGGTGCGCCGTACCACATGGTCCAGAGTTCATCGATCACACCCGACGAATGCAGGTCGTAAAGGAGAATGTTCAGGAAGTCGATGAGATTGTTGTTGCCCCTGCCGACACCGATGCTGCAATACGCCACGTAGATGGGATCGGTCAGTACTCGCCAGTTCACGTTGCGGTAGTTCTCTGTAAACCTGATGAAGAAATCCACGTTCTCGACCAGGGCGTCGGCGCGGCCCTGGGCGATGGCGCGGATCACGTCGGCGTTGCCGTCGACCAGCAGGACCGAGGGGTTGGGCAGCCGGTCCCTGAGCAGCTCCACCGACAGGTTGCCCCTCATGTTGACCAGCGTGATGTCCTCCGTGTCGAGTTCCCGCCAGTTCGAGATATCGACCTCGTCCGTGGTGATGACGCCCATGGATTCGGAATGAAGGGGAACGGTATAGCCGATGAGCTTGGCGCGCTCGGGTGTCCGGGTCAGGGCCCCGAGTGCGATATCGATACGGTTGGAGACCAGGAAGGGCACGCGTTGCGCCGTCTCGGTGGTGACAAACTCGGCGTCGACACCGATGGCTTCGGCAATCCTGTTGCCGATGTCGATATCGAACCCCTCGAGCTGGTTCGTCAGCCCGAACGAACTCATCGGCGGAAAATTGGGGTTGACCCCGATTCGAATGGTTCCGTCGCTGATGATCTCGTCCAGGGTTCGGGCGCCGCCGGATGCCGCGAATCCGGCAACGATGAGGGCGGTGAACAGAATGATTGCACGTCGCATGTGTCGACCTCCGGTTTCAGCGGCCATGCCGATGGCTGCATCCAGGAATTTTACCGAATGTAGCTGGCGCCGTTTACGTCCAGCGTCGCCCCCGACAGGTGCCGCACCTGCCCTGAAGCCAGGTAGGCGGCGAGTTCGGCGATTTCCTTCGGCGGGACCCATTCCTTCATCGCCAGCGATTCGGTGACTGCCGATTCCCCACCCTGGGTTGCGGCGAACTGCTCCGACAGCCTGGTGCGCACGACCCCGGGCGCGATGACGTAGGCAAGGACGCCCTTGCGGGCGTACGCCCGGGCGACCGTCTGCGTGGCATTGTGAATCGCCGCCTTGGATGCGCCATAGGCGATGTTGTCGGGATTGGTCACGCCCTTCTGGGCTGACCAGCTTGAAATCGTCACGATGATGCCGCCACCCTGTTCGGTGAAGTGTGCGACGGCGCGCCGCATCAGCCGCGCCGGTGCGAGCACGTTGATGAGGAGTGTTCGCTGCCACGTATCGTCCCACGCGGCGAGCGGTTGGTCGAAACCGCCGTTCCACAGCATGACGGCGGCATTGTTGATTACCACGTCAACGCGGCCACGCCAGCCGGTCGCCGCATCCCAGAGCGCTTCCACATCGTCGAGTTTCGAAAAATCTGCCTGGAGCAGGTGTTTCCTGGAGTGGTCGATTCCGCGACAGGCATCGATCGCACCATCACGGTCGCTTCGAAAATGGGCAATGACGCTGGCTCCGGCGTCGCCGAGCGTACGAACGATCTCGGCGCCAATACCTTTCGATGCTCCAGTCACAAGAATCGTCTTTCCGGAAAGGTCGTACACGCACCGCCTCGATCAGGGCCTGTTAGCAGACGGTCTCAGCAGCGGCCGGTGACCGACATTCCGACCGCCGGATGCATTGCCCGAACCGGCCATCGGAGTGTAAACAATTGTGTGCAATGTGAGCCGAAAATTGCAAATTCTTCAACTGAACCGCCCCCTGTGAGGAACGGGTTGCGGCCCCGTGGCGAGGGCGTCAAGACAACCACATGGGAAGCGGCTGGCGGCGTCGGCGGAGATCATGGCGGTTGAGGTACAGCCGCCGTGAAGCGCTTCGACAGGCTGGGGCTCAGCGCCTGACGGCGTGAATGAGTTGACCGGCGGAGTTGCCCGTGGCGCCCACTTCGAACGGGGAAATCTCGGCATCCGACCAGGGTTCCGCGCCCAGAATCTGCTCCACTCGTGCGAGACGAGGCTTGGAGAGGCACGCCGACAGCATATCCCGGACCCGCTGCCGTTCGCCGCGGAGGCGTTTGAGGTTTTCGTTGAGCCAATCCTGGACGTCGGCGGGGCGGTACTTTTCGAATCGATTGGCCGTCTCGAGGATTCCGCCACAAAGTTGGTGTACCAGGGCGGCGGGAGGATTGGCAGCGCAGTGCGATTCCGCCCTGCGCAGGGCCTCGGTGAGTTCCCGCGTCGCACGGCTCACCTTGCGCCTGCGAACATGGGCCCTGACGAATGCCTGCATCGCGGCAAAGGGACCTTTCGAGCCCAGCAACAGGGCGATATCCACCAGTTTGGCGCGAGCCTGGGCAACCACGACGCTGCCGCCGCCGTGCGCGAGCCAGTGCAGCCGGCCGCCCGGCGCCAGCACGCGCGCGGCTTCGCCCAACGCGAGTTCGAGATCCGCATATTCGAGGCCGTATTGCGAGACCACCGCGTCGAAGCTGCCATCGGCAAACGGCAACGACTCCGCCGCCGTCTTGCCGATGAAGCGCGCTGCCGCCAGATCGGCGCGGTGCTCCGGCAGGAAGCGGGCCGGGTCGATTTCCGCAAGATCGATACCGGTCAGCGTCAACTCGCGTCCCGCCGCCCGCGCGGCTCTCGCGCCCCAGACCAGCAGCACGCCGTTGCCGGTAGCGACATCCAGCACGCGGTGACCCGCGGGTAACTGCGCAAAGAACCCGCTCCAGTGCGTTTCGATGGCAGCGGCGGAATCCGGGTTTTCGGGTACGCACGCAGCCAGGCGATTCTCGCGCCAGTAACGCCGCCAACCCCAGTTGGACGCTTGCTTAGCCGAATGCGCCATCGCCGTAACGTGCCATGGAAACGCCCCCTTGGTTCGAGACTACGTCACGAGGTTGGCGGCCATCAAGGCCATGACCGCGGCAACGAATCAACGCCGGTTCCGCTTCCCCGGGACTGTGGCAAGAGCGTCGCTCGAGAGCACCTAGCGTACCGGCAACGCGAATACGAACAGCGCCGGGCTGTCGCGCGGCGGATTCAGTTCGGTGTGGATGGACAGGGCGCGGCGTTCGGGCGATGCCGTGCCGCCGCCGACGGCGACCGCGATGTACTGGCGCCCGCCCACCGCGTAGGACACGGCGCTGCCCGTGACCGGCGCGCTGACGATCGTCTGCCAGCGCACTTCGCCCGTACTGTCGTCGAGCGCCATGAAGCGCCGGTCGATGTCCCCGGTGAACAGCAGGCCACCGGCCGTCGATACGGCGGTGCCGAGTACCGCGGCACGCTGCTCGTGCCGCCAGGCCTGGCGGCCGGTGGAGATGTCCACGGCGTCGATGCGCCCGACCGGGTACGGGTCGCCGGTCACCGCCGGATCCTCGACGATCAGCCAGCTGATCGCATAGCCGTCCTCGGCCGTGGGCGCATCGGTGTAGCCGGTCTGCAGGTGGCACAGGTTCTGCTGCGGCTGGTACATCAGGCCGGTGCGCGGGCTGTACGAGCCCGCCGGCCAGTTTTTCCCGCCGCCGAGCGACGGACAGACCAGGATCTCCTCGAACGGACCGACGACCATGTCTTCCTCGACGTGCACCTCGCCGCTGCCCTCGATGGAGGCGATGACATTCTGGTGCAGCGTCTCCCGGGCCCAGAGAAATTCGCCGGTTTCCCGGTCGAGCGTATAGACGATTCCCGTCTTGCCGGGAATACCCGTCACCACGCGCCGGAGCTCGCCGGGCGTGAGTCGGGGATTGATCCACGGCACTTCGGCGGGGTCCGGCGTCACGGCCACGTCGACCAGGTAGCGTTCGAAGACATGGTCCAGGTCCCAGTTGTCGCGAGGCAGGTGCTGGTAGTACCAGACCACGTCGCCGGTGGCAGGATCCGTTGCCAGGGTGCTGTTGGAATACAGCACATCGTGCCCCTCGGTGCCGCGCAGCCGCTCCAGCGACGGTTGCGGTACCGAGGTGCCCCAGTAAAGGAGCCCGAGTTCCGGATCGTAGCTCGGTACGTTGCCCCAGCTTCCTACATGCCAGCGCAACTCGTCGGGCAGGTCGTCCCAGCTTTCGTCTCCCGGTTCGCCGGGTCTCGGGATGGTCCGCCGATGCCACAGCTCGCGGCCGGTTTCCGGGTCGTGCCCCGCCAGGTAACAGCTTTCGGGGCCACCGCGCGCCGAACAGGAACGGCCGCTGACGACGATGCCCGCGGCCACCAACGGGCCGCCCATGTGTCCGATTCCGGCATCGCCGGCCGGTTCCTGGGTTTCCCAGAGGAGTGCGCCGGTGCGCGCATCGAGTGCAATGAGATGGCGGTCGTCCGTCAGGTGAAACAGGCGGTGCCCGTAAATCGCCAGGTTGCGGCGGTTGCGCGAACGGCTCTCGTCCTCGCGCTGGCGCCGGTATTCCCAGATCAGGCGGCCGTCGGTCGCATCGAGCGCCTGGATGACGTCGCCCGGGTACTGCACGTACAGGGTGCCCGCAACGACCAGCGGCGTCGTGTACTGGCCGCCCGGTTCCCCCGCGCGGGACCAGGCCAGGCGCAGTTCGCCCACGTTGTCGCGGTTCACCTGGTCGAGCGGACTGTGGGCCCAGCCGTCGTAGGTGCGGCGAAACATCAGCCAGTCGCCGTCGGGCGGGTCTTCGAGCATGGCCATGGTGACCGGCTCGAATTCCTCGACCGTGCCCTGTGCCAGGAGCTGCAGATCGACGCGCTCGATGTCGGGCCAGCTCAGGCTGCGGGTCCAGGCGACCAGGGCGACGAGGTCGTCGCCCCGAATCTGCGCGTACGCCGGCATCGAGAAGCCGCCGTGCTGGATGATGTTGGCGAAATCCATGTCCGAACGCAGCGCCATGAATGCCGGGTCCCGCAGGTCGGGCGGCGTCATCTCGGGGCCCTGCCCGGGCACCGCAATGGCGGCGCCGTCGCGGTCATGGCACTCAATGCAGAAAGACTCGTAAATCGCCTCGCCGCGCTCCAGCATCGGCGCGGTCACGAGGATCGTCGGTGGCGCGGGACCGTCGCGTTGCGGCCGTCCGTCCTCTTCTTGCGCCAGCGCCGGCACGGCCGCCGACAGGGCCGCGAGCAATGCAGTCAGCCGGGATGCATCGCCGGTTGATCGGCCGTCTTCGGCCAGTCGGTCTTCCGACCCATGCCGCGGGACTTTTGCCACGGGCTGCTAGCTCGTGCCGAACTCCTGCTCGAGATCGTGGAACATTTCCTCGCGGACCAGCACGATCGGCAGGAAACCGATGTTGTAGACCCGGTCGTGGAAATCCTTCAGCGTTCCAATCTGGTCGAGTTCGCGCATCTTCTGGAAGTAGTCTTCGCGCAGCAGCATCCACTGGAAGTAACCGACCGTCGGTGCGGACATGGTGGTGCCGACCCGGGAAACGATGCCGTCGATATTGATCTGGGCGCCACGGGGGACGAAACCGATGGTGTTGATCTCGAGATCCAGCGCCTCATCGTAAGTCATGCGGCCGGTGTGCAGGCCGGAGTCGATGATCACCCTGCCCATGCGCCACAGTTTGGCGCGCAGGTATTCCAGCTCGTAGACGTCCTGCTTGTCCTCCGGGAACCAGCCGTATTTCGGGTCCGGAGTCAGTTCCCACTCGATGTAGTAACACCAGGCCTGGTTCGAGTAGCTGCTCTCGTAGACCCGCAATGGCCGGTCGAGGGTGTTCTGGTAGAGACGCTGCAGGTGATGCCCCGGGTACACCTCGTGGGTCGCGATCACGTACATGAACGAAGCGTCCTTCTCGTGGAGGTTGCCCTCGGCGATGTCGTCGGGCCAGTCCGGGTTGACCGGAATGATGGTCCAGGCCGATTTCCGGGAGTCGGAGGCGACGGGCACGCCCGGGCCCCAACCCCACCATTGCGATGCCCAGAGGCTGGGATCGGCCGCTTCCATGATGGCGTCGTCGTTGTCCCAGGGGATGGTGACCAGGTCGTTGTCGATGACCCAGTCCCGCGTCGCCCGGGTAGCCTCCAGGTGCTTGTAGACGAGTTGTTCGGCGAAGAAGTGGTCCTCCTTCTCGTCATGGATGATCTCGAGCCAGGTGCGCTCCGGATCGATCCTTTCCGCCTTGACCTCCAGGTGGCTCATGACGATGTCGAACTGCTTCCAGCCCCATTCGTGATAATCCGGAATTCGGGTGAATCCCGGGGCGCCTCGCGCGATCCGGCGCAGGTGCATCTCGTTCTCGGGGAGCAGGTACTTCTTCTCCATCAGCTCGTTGAAGACCTCCTCGCCGATGGCGTAGTCGCCCTGTTCCCGCTGCGGGAAGTCCTCGTTGGTGAACCGGCGATACTCCGCGAGCGCGGCGATGCCGTCCTTTCCGGCGGCGAGCAGCCGCTCGCGCAGCGCGTCATCCGCCACGCGCTCGGCGAAGGGGGGAAGTTCGTGCTCCAATACGAGCGCGAAGCCGTCGATGAAGTCGTTGCCCAATTCCACCCACCGCGCAATGTACTGATCGAGGTTGGTCTCGGCATTGACGAGCCGCACCTGCAGCAATTCGAGGTCGTCGACCAGTTCGGCCGCGCGCGTGTTCACGGGCCTCGGGTCGGCGAGGAGCTTGTAGGCGACGTCGCTGTTGTTGAGGTAGAGCTTCGGATCCTGGCGCCAGCGCTGCACGCGCTCGCTCTCGATGATCCTCGCCTCGAGCCGGCTCTTGAGGAAGCGCCAGTCGATGTCCTGCACGAAGGCGAGCCCGCCGCGGTCGATCGCCTCGAGTTCCCCGAGCAGATCGCGGGAAACCTGCACCCTGGCCGCGAAACTCTCCGCGCTCATCGTGTCCGGTACCGGGTTCGCGCCAACCCCGAGCACTTCCTCCAGGTAGCGGTCGACCAGCGCCTCGAATCCCGGGTCGAGAGGTTCCTGCCCCATCCCGGGAGCCGCGCCGGCGGCAATGAGTGTCGTGACTGAAACCATCACGAGTAGTTTGTTTGTGCGCATGTGCTCTTCCTTTATTGGTATTGTCCGGTCAATCCGCGCCGCAGGCCCGGCGATGCGCCGGGCGACAAGCGGCGAACGGAATCCGTTGAACTGAACCGGGAAACCGTACTTCTAATGATCGAACAAAACAAGTTTCCGATTCCCGAACCGGATGCGCAGCACTAGGTGGCGCCAAACTCCTGTTCGAGATCGTGGAACAATTCCTCGCGGACCAGCACGACCGGCAGGAAACCGATCTTGTAGACCCGGTCGTGGAAATCCTTCAGCGTTCCAATCTGGTCGAGCTCTCGCATCTTCTGGAAGTAGTCTTCGCGCAGCAGCATCCACTGGTAGTAACCGACCGTCGGTGCGGACACGCTGGTGCCGACCCGGGAAACAATGGTGTCGATATTGATCTGGGCGCCGCGGGCGACGAAGCCGATGGTGTTCGTCTCCAGATCCAGCGCTTCCTCGTAAGTCATGCGGCCGGTGTGCAGGCCGGAGTCGATGATCACCCGGCCCATGCGCCAGAGTTTGGCGCGCAGGTATTCCAGCTCGTAGACGTCCTGCTTGTCCTCCGGGAACCAGCCGTATTGCGGATCCGGAGTCAGTTCCCACTCGATGTAGTAACACCAGGACTGGTTCGAATAGCTGCTCTCGTAGACCCGCAACGGACGGTCGAGGGTGTTCTGGTAGAGACGCTGCAGGTGATGCCCCGGGTACACCTCGTGGGGCGCGATCACGTACATGAACGAAGCGTCCTTCTCGCGGAGGTTGCCCTCGGCGATGTCTTCGGGCCAGTCCGGGCTGACCGGAATGACGGTCCAGGCCGCTTTCCGGAACGGAGAGGCGACGGGCACGCCCGGACCAAAACCCCACCACTGCGCTGACCATCGGCTGGGATCGGCCGCTTCCATGATGGCGTCGTCGTCGTCCCAGGGAATGGTGACCAGGTCGTTGTCGATGACCCAGTCCCGCGTCGCCCGGGTCGCCTCCAGGTGCTTGTAGACGAGTTGTTCGGCGAAGAAGTGGTCCTCCTTCTCGTCATGGATGATTTCGAGCCAGGTGCGGTCCGGATCGATCCTTTCCGCCTTGACCTCCAGGTGGCTCATGACGATGTCGAACTGCTTCCAGCCCCAGTCGTGATAATTCGGAACCCGGGTGAATTCCGGGGCGCCGCGCGCGATCCGGCGCAGGTGCATTTCATTCTCGGGAAACAGGTACTTCTTCTCCATCAGTTCATTGAAGACCTCCTCGCCGATGGCGTAGTCGCCTTGCTCCCGCTGCGGGAAGTCCTCGTTGATGAACCGGCGATATTCCGTGAGCGCGGCGACACCGTCCGTTGCGGCGGCGAGCAGCCGGTCGCGCAGCCCGCCATCCGACACGCGCTCGGCGAACGGGGGCAGTTCGTGCTGCAATACGAGCGCGAAGCCGTCGACGTAATCGTTGGCCAGCTCCACCCACCGCGCGATGTGCTGATCGAGGTTGGTCTCGGCGTTGCGGAGGCGCACCTGCAGCAATTCGAGGTCGTCGACGAGTTCGGCCGCCCGGGTGTTCACGGGCCTGGGGTCGGCGATGATCTTGAAAGCGACATCGCGGTTATTGAGGTAGAGCGCCGGATCCTGGCGCCAGCGTTGCACGCGCTCGCCTTCGATGATCCTCGCCTCGAGCCGGCTCCTGAGGAAGCGCCAGTCGATGTCCTGAACGAAGGCGAGCCCGCCGCGGTCGATCGCCTCGAGTTCCCCGAGCAGGTCGCGGGAAACCTGCACCCTGGCCGCGAAACTCTCCGCGCTCATCGTGTCCGGTTCCTGGTTGGCGCCGACCCCGTGGATTTCCTCCAGGTAGCGGTCGACCAGTGCTTCGAATCCGGGGTCGAGAGGTTCCTGCCCCATCCCGGGAACCGCGCCGGCGGCGATTAGTGCCGTGACCGAAACGATCACGAGTAGTTTGTTGTTTAAGCGCATGTGACCTCCTCGATTGGCCCGTGAGTCCGAGCGGCCGGCCAGCCGATGCGCCGGGCGGCAAGCGGCGAACGAATCCGAACGACCGTACTTCCATTTATCGAACAAAACAAGTCCTTGTGCGGGCCCACCAAATGCGGGACCGGGAGGGGCAGTCCCCGATTTGCTGATCAGCGCGCCCCATGTTGGCGTTTTCTGCCTTGCATGAGTGTATTGGCCGTGGTGTTGGACCGGGTGGCGGTTCGATTTTGTGGGCTGCTTGACGAGAATTGCCGGAATCGCTGGGAGACCATTGACACAATCATTTGCGTGACCATAATATTGCCGGGTGCGCAAACGCGCAGGTGTTGCGTATGCGCAAATGGGGGTCGGCTCGGCACGTCGACAACGATCCGAAAACGATGGGCCGAGGTTTACCGACAGCGGCCAGTGGGTTTTGCAGTCACCCAGTAGTTGAGTGTTGGACTGCCCGCCGGCCGCGCTTGAAGCCAGTTAGGGAGAATAATTCAATGAATCATCGTCTTACGCCAATCAGCCGGGCAGTGCAATGCGCTCTGATCGCAAGCGCGGCCGCGGGAGCGGGCCTTACCGTGACCGTCGCCAATGCACAGGATGAAGCTGACGTCCTGGAAGAGGTCGTCGTCACCGGATCCCGCCTGCGGCGCGACCGCGATTTCGTCGAGATCAGCCCGGTGGCCACCGTGGGCATGGATGAGATTCAGAACTCGGGTTACCTGACCCTGGAGCAGACCGTGAACCGGATGCCCCAGCTAAGGCCCGAATCCACCTCCAACTCGAATCAGTACGGCGGCGCGGCGATGAGCGCCGACCTGCGGGGCCTGGGCAGGGTGCGCACGCTGGTGCTGGTTGACGGCCGCCGCTATATCCCGGCCGAGGTTTCGGGTGTCGCGGACCTCGCCAGCATCCCGGACATCATGGTGCAGTCGGCTGAACTGGTCACCGGCGGCGCCTCCGCGGTTTACGGATCGGACGCCATCGGCGGTGTCGTCAACTTTCGCTTGCGCAACGATATCCAGGGCGTAACCGCCCGCTACCAGCGTGGCGCAAGCGGTTACGGCGACGGCGAGACGGAGCGGGCGGATTTGTTGGTGGGCTATGGCACCGACGATGGCGCCAGCAACGTGGCATTCGCGTTCTCCTGGTCCGAGCGCGGCACAATCCTCGGGGCCGATCGGAGTTTCTCCGCCATACCCCTGTACCCCGTGGGCCCGGAAGGCGAGCTGGTGCAGTTTGCCGCAGGCAATATTGTTGGTAACCGGGTTTCTATGACTCCTCAGGAAATGGCGTTGGTCAAGGGCCTCGATCTCAGCAATGCGGACGGCGACTGCCCGGCTGGGAACTCAATCAGGGGGGTACGTTTCGGCGCTGGCGGCCAGCCGTTGCCATGGTGCCATATCCGAGACGGGTACAACTACGCGGAGACCAATTACCTGTTGCGGCCCATTGAACGATTCCAGATCAGCGCGATAGGCAGTCAGGAGATCAACGACCGGGTCGAGGCGTATGCCCAGGCCTTCAACATCAAGTACCAGCAGGACTATCAGATGGCTTACGACGCCACCCCAACGACGTCTGCCGGCTATCCACGCGGTACGGTCTACATCCCGAATGCGGTCAACAACCCGGTGTTCAGCCCGACGCTGCAAAACTTCTGGGCGCAGAACGCGGAGATATTCGATCCGGACGGCGATGGCAATTACGAAGTGTTCGGGACCGGTCGGCGCATGGTGGAATTCGGGCCGCGACACTTCGATTACACCACCGATGCGTTCCTGGTCACCGGGGGGCTGCGCGGCGACTTCGACGTCGGCGAAAACAACTGGACATGGGATACGTTCTATCAGTACTCCAGAAACGATACGGCCTGGACGCTCGTTAATCTGACATCGAAGTCGTCTCTGGCGCTTGGCCTCGATGTCGTTGTCAATGAAGACGGTACTGCAAGTTGCCGCAATCCGATCCGCGGCTGTGTGCCCTTAAACGTATTCGGCACGGACGTGTTGACACCGGAGATGGTCCAATTCCTGCGAACCGAGAGGGTTACGGACTATCGATTCAAGCGGACCGTCGCGGGCGCCACCCTCGCCGGTGATTTGTTCGAGTTGCCCGCAGGCGCAGTCGCGACGGCGTTCGGTGCGGAATACCGCAAGGAATACAACCGCGTCGTGCCGGACGACGTGCAATTGCGCGGCGATCTCACGTCCCAATCCATAGCACCCTCGGTCGTGGAGGGCGATTACGACCTGTACGAGGTGTTTGGCGAGGCCAGGGTTCCGCTCCTCAACGACCAGATGGGCTTGCAGAGTCTGGCGCTTGAGGGCGCGGCCCGCGTCGCCAACTACTCGACTGTCGGTTCGGTGTCCACCTGGAATTTGTCTCTGGACATGGATGTCAACGAACAGTTGAAAATCCGGGCCGGCTATGGCACGGCCATCCGCGCGCCCAACCTGGACGAGCTGTTGGCACCGGTTGGTACCGGCTTCGAGCCCGACACTGACCCTTGCATAGCTGCCGGCAACCCGTCGCAAGCTGTCAAGGATCTGTGCGTTCAGCAAGGCGTGCCTGCCAATCTTGTTGACACGCTGCTCGTATCGGCGCGGCAGGGGTACGATGAGATCAGTGGCGGTAACCCCAATTTGTCGGAAGAACAAGCCGACACGCTCACGGCAGGATTCGTGCTCTCGCCGAATTTCCTGACCGGTCTGACCATGTCGCTGGACTACTACATGATCGAGATGACGGGCGCCATTGCCCAAGTTGGCGGCCCGCAGCTCATCAGTGACTGCTTTACGACCCTGGATATCAACTCTGCATCGTGTCAGTCGATTGTCCGTGACCGGAACGGCAATATCCTGGAAGTCTACTCCCCATTGCTGAACCTGGCCGACCGCAACGTGGACGGCCTTGATTGGTCGGCCTCATACATCGTTGACAGCGTACCCGATTGGCTGTCGTTGCCCGATCGTGAGGCGAATATGGACATTCAGTGGTTTGGATCGTGGCAGTTCACGAACCAGGTCCAGGTGTTGCAAAGTACTCCGGCGCTCGATTGCGCGGGCAAATACAGCGGCGCCTGCTCAAGAGGGGCTACCCGTCCGTCGCCGAATTTCCGCGGCCTGCTGCGCGTCAACTGGAATTCGGGCCCACTGACGCTGAGTCCGGAGATGAACTATGTCGGTCAGCTCGAGCTGTCCGAAACCTCCGGTCCACTTGAGGTCGGTACGCAAGATCCCTGGGTTACATTCAATGTGAACGGCAGCTGGAACTTCGCCGGAAACACCTCGCTGAACTTCGGCATCAACAACCTCACTGACAACGAACCTCCGATCTGGGGTTACCTGGCCGGCACCGATCTCAACATCGCAGTCAACCTCTACGATCCGATGGGCCGCAGCTGGTTCGTGGGCGTAGAGGTAGGCCTCTAGGCCGGGTAGCGATTTGAAGGTTGACGGCCGCGAGGGTTCCACGAGCCCTCGCGGCCCTGTCTGCAAATCATGCCGCCCAGGGGCGCTTTTTCCGGCGTCGCTGATTCTGATGCTGGCGTGGTGCTCGGGCGCTTTCGCCCAGGGCAGCTATACCGCGCTGATCGGGATGAACGAGGAGATTCTCGACCTCGCCAGGCCCGGGCAGCGAGACGGCGTGCCGGATCTGAGCGCCGCCGCCGTCGCGGAGCAACGCGCGCAGCTCGAAGACTTCCGCGGGCGGCTTCTCGACATCGATACCTCCTCATGGTCCGTCCCGCAGCAGGTGGACTACCTGCTGGTCTGGTCGAAGATGAATGACATCGTCTTCCGGCACCGGGTGATGCAGCCCTGGTCGCGCGACCCCCTGACCTATCTGTACCAGTTCAGCGCCATACCCTATGCGGAGGCTCCATCGACGCCAGACGAGCGGGCTGCGTTGTCCCTGGAACTGAAGGCCGTGCCGGCGATGGTGGATAACGCCATCGAGAATCTGACGCAGCCGGCCGGCGAGTTGGCCGGGCTTGCGATTTTCCTGCTCGATCGTTTCGACGGCGTCGGCCAGGGCGAGCCCTATCGCGACGAGCCGCCGGAGGGGACCATCGGCTGGTTCGGGGATCTTTGCGGCCGTCTTGCGCCCGGGGACAGCGAGCTGCTCGAAGACTGCCGGGAAGCCACGGCCTCGGCGCAGCGGTATCGTGACTGGCTGGCCGATAACCTCGACGGCATGGAACCGTCCGCCGCAATCGGTACGGAAAACTACAACTGGTACCTGAAGCACGTCCGCCTGCTGCCGCAGACGGTCGACGACCTCGTGGGCATCGGCGAGCGCGAGTTTCACCGCTACCGCTTCAACTACATGCTCGATCGCCACAGAAACCGGTCGCTGGACGAACTGGAACTGACGCAGAGCGCGGAACAGCACCGGCGGAGGACACGCGATGCCGAGGCCAGAATCCGGGAGCTGGTCGAAGAACTCGACCTGCTGACCATTCCGGACTACATGCCGGAAGAATTCGAGACCGATGTCTTCTGGAGTCCCCGGGCGGCGACGGACCGTCATTTCTGGGAGGAACTCCAGTTTCGCAACGCCTTGAACAACCACATCCATGCATCGATACCCGGACATCGCTTCGATGCGGAGTTGAGGCAGCGCCTGGAAAACCCGATACGCCGTACGCACTCGGAGAGCGCCCGCGCGGAAGGATGGGCCACGTACCTTGAGGAGACGCTGATACAGGCCGGGATCGCCGAGGACAATCCCCGCGTGCGCGAACTCTTCTACGCGGCCCTGATCAAGCGCGGCAGCCGTTTTTTCGCCGAGATCGGCATGCACACCGGCGCCATGACCCTGGAAGAGGCCAATGCCTACATGATGGAGTGGGTGCCGTACATGGAAGAAGACCTCGGCCGGTATGACCTGGTCGCCTATCTGCGGCGCCCCGGCCTGGGCAGCATGTACCTGCTCGGAAAGACACAGATCGAGCAACTGGTGTCGGAGCGCGCCTTCCGGCTCGGCGACGAATTCGACCTCGGCGAATTCCACGACGACCTCCTCTCGCGCGGCGTCATCCCCCTGACTCTGATCCGGTGGGAGATGGCCGGACTCGATGACGACGCCCGCGCCGTCTGGAGGGATGTCGTGGGCAAGCCTTTCCCCGGAGAAAATCCATGATCAGAGCCTTCTGTTGCCTCGCCGCCGTGCTGGCGGCGTTTCCGGTGATTGCCCAGGACGCCGAGCGGGGGTTCGAGCCGTTCTCGTACGACTTTGCCGCCGAGGCGGAGCTTGCTGCCCGGATCGATGTCGACAATCCGGATCCCGGGCAATTGCGGGAGATTTTCGCGAAGCGCCGGGCGCGGGTCATGGAAGCCATGCCCGGGGGCGCCATGATCGTCTACTCGGTGGAACGCGCCCAGGAGCGGCGTCTGGAATTCCAGGTGCCCGAATCGGACAACCACGATTTCACGTATCTCACCGGGCTGGACGGCGTGTACAGCCTCGACTCGGCGTTACTGCTGCTGCCGGCGGCCGGGGATGCCGAGGGGCGCCTCGACGAGCCGGTGCGCGACTGGGTGGTGCTGTACACCTCCATGGACCCGGCGGCCATCGCCGCGCGCACCGGTATCGAGGATGTGCGGCCGTTCGCCATTCTCGAGCACGACCTGTCCGTGGCCATGACCGATTTTCGCGACTGGCGCATCACCCAGGTGCGGCGCTGGCCGCTGGCGGCGGCGCTGTCGCGCGCCTGGGGCGCCCGCGACAAGGTGCTCCACCTCAACTACCCGCGCTTCTTCCGGCTCGGGATGCCGGAACCCGGACGGCTGCAGCAGTTCGAGCGAATCCGCCGCTTCTCGCCGGAAATTCGCCTGCGCGACTCGGCGGAAATACTCGACCAGGTGCGCCAGTTGCAGGATTCCTGGTCGATCGCGAACCTGAGGCGCAGTGTCGCCATCGTCAATGAAGGCGTCCGCCACGGCTTTCGCTCCACGCGCCCCGGGATGACGGAATTGCAGGTCATGCAGGTCATCGATTTCGTGTACCGCTACCGGGGGGCGTCCCTGGGCTTTCCGACTTCCGTGCGCCGTACCGGAGTGCAGACACCGCACGATGGCGATGAGCTTCCCGAGGGCTGGATCGAGTTCGTGGCCCGTGCCGGCGGCGAGGTATTCCAGGCCGGCGACCTGGTATGGACCGACACGGGAGCGGCGTTCAATCACTATTCCGCCGACGTCCAGCGAACCGCTCCCATCGACGGACGCTTCACCGAGCGCCAGCGCGAACTCTACGAGATAGCCCTGAACGTGCAGAAAACGGTGATCGGCATGGTGCGGCCCGGAGCGACCTGGTGGCAACTGCACGACAAGGCCATGGAGATGCTTCGCGATGCCGGCGGCTACGACGAGTACTATTACTACGGCATCGGCCACTTCATCGGCATGGATGTGCACGACGAAGGCGATTACCTGGTGCCTTTCAAGCCGGGCATGGCGCTGGCCATCGAGCAGGGCGTCATGCCGCCGGAAGGTCCCAGGTGGCTTTCGAAGACGATGTGCTGGTCACCGAGGACGGGCACGAATGGTTGAGCCGGATGATTCCTCTCGAAATCGAGGACGTCGAGGCGTTGACCTCCGGTCCGGGCGCTTTCGACTTTCTGGAGTAGAGCGGGCGTCCGGACGGCGCCGCGGCGACGGTTTTCGACCGGGGCTTCGGACCCATGACCAGCATACATTTTGAAGACCGCCGGATAGAGTGCCGTCCGGGCGTTTCCGTGGCCGCGGCCCTGACCGCCGCCGGTGAGCGATCGATTCGCGAAGCCGGCCCCGGCGATGCCCGCGGGCTGTTCTGCGGCATGGGAGTCTGCCAGGAGTGCAGGGTGCAGGTGGACGGACGCTCCGGCGTTCGCGCCTGCATGGCGACGGTGAGGGACGGGATGCGGATCGCGCGCATGCCCGGGCGGGCGGTTCCCGGCGATCGGCCGGAGGAGGGCGCCGCGGAGGACCTGCCGGAAGCGCCGGACCTTCTGGTAATCGGCGGCGGCCCCGGCGGGTTGACCGCGGCGGCGGTTGCGGCCGAGTCGGGCGCCGATGTCGTCGTCATCGATGAGCGCCCGGCACTTGGCGGCCAATTCTTCAAGCAGCCGGCGTCCGCGGCGGTGCTTCCCCCATCGCTGGCCGGCGACCGGCAATTCGAGCGCGGCCGGCAACTGATCGAACGCGCCCGGCATTCGGGGGCAAGGATTCTCGACGGCGCCGAAGTCTGGGGTGCTTTTGCGCCGAACGAATTCGGCGTCCTGAAGGGGAGCAGCAACTGGATCATGCGTCCGAAACGCACCGTCGTCGCAACGGGCGCTTACGAGCGGGGCCTGCCGGTTCCCGGCTGGACCCTGCCCGGCGTAATGACCACGGGCGCTGCCCAGACGCTGTTGCGAAGCTACGGTGTACTTGCGGGACAGCGCCTGCTCGTGGCCGGCAACGGGCCCCTGAACCTGCAGGTGGCGTTTGAACTGCAGCGGGCCGGAGCGAAGGTGGCGGCGGTGGCGGAGTCCGCCCGCCCGCCGTACCGGACATCGCCGGTGGATGCGGTTCGTCTTTTCCTGTCCGCGCCGAACCTGGTCCTGGACGGATTGCGTTACCTTGCCGGCCTCCGCGCTGCCGGCGTACCGGTGCTCTGGCGGCGGGTGCTGAAGGCGGTGCAAACCGCCGACGGCGGGCTTGCGGCGACGCTCGTCAGGGTGGGTGACGAGGGCGGGCCGGCGGACCGCACGATAGAGGTCGATGCGGTTTGCGTCGGCTACGGCTTTCAACCGAACAACGAGGTGCTCAGGTGCCTGGGCTGCAGGCACGACCATGACGGGCGGCGCGGTCACCTGGTGACCGTGCGCAACGAGCATTGCGAGACGACTGTACCGGGCATCTATGCCATCGGCGACTGCTGCGGGCTCGGTGGAGCTCCGGCGGCGCTCCGGGAAGGCGCCATTGCGGGGTGCGCGGCCGTACGGTCGCTGGGCTTCGACCTGACGGCCGGGCATGCCCGGGCACGCGATCGGGCCGTGCGAACGCTGCGCCGGCACAGGACCTTCCAGGCGGCGCTGTGGCGCCTCTTCGACGCGCCGCGCTACCAGACGGAACTGGCGACGCCCGACACGCTGATTTGCCGTTGCGAGAAGGTTCGGCTGCGCGACCTCGATGCGGCTTTTGAAGATGGCAATGTCACGATCGGCGCGCTGAAAAGGCGAACCCGTTTGGGCATGGGTCCGTGTCAGGGACGTTACTGCGCGCCGGTTGCGGCAGCCATGCTCGAACGTCTTGCCGGAACCCGGGTGGACGAGTTCTCCCTGTTTGCGCCACGCGTACCGATCAAACCCGTGAGCGTCGGCGATATTGCGGGCGCCCGGGGCGTGCCGGCCGTTTCCGACGCTTGAACGGCCGAACGCGAACCGTCAGGCATGAGCGCCTGCAGTAATCGCCTGGCAGCGTAAGGCCCGGCGACCAAGGAGTAGACGATGGCTGAACCACAGCAGCCGGAGCGAAGCAGATTGCCCGGCGGTCTCGAAATTCCCCGCATGCTGATCGGACTCTGGCAGGTCGCGGACATGGAACGCGGCGGCAGGCCGTTGGATCTCGATGCCGGCGCCGATGCGCTGGCCGACTACGCGCAAGCCGGGTTCGATGCGTTCGACATGGCGGATCACTATGGCAGCGCCGAGCTGATCGCCGGCCGCCTTCTCGGCCGATTCGGCGAAGGCGCATCGGCAAGACCGAAAGTCTTTACGAAGTGGGTTCCCGGGCCGGGCGCCATGACGCCGGATGTGGTCCGCGCCGGGGTCGGGCAGCGTCTCGAGCGCCTCGGTGTCGATTGCCTGGACCTGCTGCAGTTCCACTGGTGGCAATTCGGGCATCCCGGCTACATCGATGCGATGGCCGAACTCGAACGGCTGCAGCGGGAAGGATCGATCGCGCACCTGGGAGTGACCAACTTCGACACCCGTCATCTGAGCCTGCTGGTGCGGCACGGCCTGCCGGTCGTCACCAACCAGGTCAGTTTTTCGGTGCTGGACCGGCGGGCCGCGGCCGGGATGTCCGCATTTTGCATGGAGAACGATATCCGTCTGCTGGCCTACGGCACCCTTTGCGGCGGCCTTCTGTCGGAGCGCTGGCTGGGCCGCGCCGCTCCCGCGGAGGGTGAGGTCACCGACTGGAGCAAGATGAAGTACCTTCGCTTCGTCAAGGCGGCGGGAGGCTGGGAGGCCCTGCAGGGCCTGCTGTCGGCGCTGGATCGGGTTGCGCGCAAACATGGCGTTTCGATACCGAACGTGGCCGTGCGCTGGGTGCTGGATCAACCCGCCGTTGCCGCCGTGATCGTCGGCGCGCGCCTCGGCGAGCGGGAGCACCGCAAGGACAACCTGGCGGTGTTCGAATTCTCGCTGGACGGGGAGGACCGCGAACGCATTGCCGCCGCTGCCGGCGGGATGAGGGCGATTCCCGGCGATTGCGGGGATGAATACCGCCGGCCCCCGCTGCTTACCGCGTCGGGCGACCTTTCGCACCATCTCGCATCGATGTCCCGGCTCTACACACCCGATCGGCCCCCGGGCCGGGAAGACCGCCGGCGCATCGACAGCGGCAGCGTCTGGGAGGAAATCGGCGGCTACAGCCGGGCGCTGCGCATCGGCAACCGCATCGTGGTAAGCGGCACCACGGCAACGCACACGGACGGCAGCAGCATCTGCCCGGAGGATGCGGCAGGCCAGGCGACCTACATTCTCGACAAGATTTCGGCGAGCATCGCTTCCCTGGGCGGTTCGCTCGAGGACGTGGTGCGGACCCGCGTCTACATCACCGACGAATCGGATTGGGAGGACGTCGCCCGCGTGCACGGCGAATACTTCGGCGGCATTCGACCCGCAAATTCCCTGGTCGTCGTTTCCGGCCTGGTGGGCGGCTTTCTGGTGGAGATCGAAGCGGAGGCCCTGCTGCCCTGAGCGGATGGTCGGCTCCGGATCGGCGCCCTGGCCCGCGGGAACGGCGGCGATGGTTCAGATTCTGGATTCTGGCCAGATGATCGGCGCGCTGGCAGCGGTACGGGCCGAAACCGCGCGGCCTATAGCGTCGATTCGAGGCGCGTGTTCAGCGGCATCCAGGCGACGGAGGCATTGTTGGGCAGGCTGAGCAGCCAGGCGACCGTGTGCGCCACCGTCTCCGGCGCCAGCCGTTCGCTTAACGGCGTGACGCCGGGCACGCTGGCGACCATGCCGGTCGCAACGGCGCCGGGGCAAAGGGCCGTGGCGCGCACGCCGTCGCCGTAGCCGAAATGGCGGGCGGCATGGCTCATGGCGGCCAGTGCGTGCTTCGACATGGTGTAGCCGATCGAACAGGTCGTGTCGCGAAATCGGATGCCGTCCGTGGAGGCGATGTTGACGATGCGGCCGATACCGCACTTCTTCAGGTGGGGCAGGGCCAGACGGGTAAGGCGGAACGGGGCCTTGACGTTCACCGCCCAGAGTTCGTCGAGCGCCGCTTCGTCGCCCTCCTCGAAATTCACCTGGCGCCAGATGCCGGCGTTGTTGATAAGAGCGTGCAGTTCGCCGAAATGATGCAGGGTACGGTCCATCCAGGCGGCGGCCGACTCGGGTTCGTTTGCCTCGAAGTACTCGACGGCGAGGTTGTCCTTGCCCGCATCGGCGAACGCCTCACGGGTCCGGCCGATGTCGCGCACACCCAGGGACAGCCGGTAGCCGTCGGCCAGGAGGCGTTTGGCGATGGCCGCGCCGATGCCCCGCGAGGCGCCGGATATCATGACGACGCGGCGCTCCGGAGAGAGCAGGGAGGGTTGACTCATGCGCCTGCGCCCGCCGGTCCGCGGTCGTCGGCCGGATGTGGCCGGCAAAATGCAAACCGATTGTGTCGGTATGCGGCCGCCGGTCCGCAATTATCAGGTTGAAGGAGCACTAGAAAATTCCCTGGTAAACCCCGCCGTCATTGACGATGTTCTGGCCCGTCATGAATCCCGCCTGGGCGCTGCAGAGAAAGGCGACCAGATCGCCGCATTCCGAGGGGTCGGCGAAGCGGCCCGCGGGGCAGTTCTGCTTGCGGTCCTCGACGATGGCTTCATAGGTGGTGTTGCCCCGCGCCGCGTGGCCGTGCAGGTTGGTCTGCAGGGCATCGGTGTCGAACAGGCCCGGACAGACGGTGTTGACGGTCACGTTGTGCGGCACGAGGTCGCGCGCAATGGCGGCCACCGCACCGGACAGGGCGAGCCGCGCTGCGTGGGTGTGGGCAAAGCCGGACTGGGGAAACTTGATGAAGCTCACCGACAGGTTGACGATGCGCCCGAACCCCCGCTCGCACATGCCGGGCGCCACCTGCTGAATGAGGGTGACGGATGACAGGAAATGGTCATTCAGCCATTGGCGCCACTCCGCTTCGCCGATGTCGGCGTAGGCGGTCGGCACCTGGCGCACGCCCGGGTTGTTGACCAGGATGTCCGGTTCCGGGCAGGCATCGAGCAGCCTGGCCCGGTCGGCGGCCACGTTGAAGTCGCCGGCGACGGGCTGAACCGCAACGCCGGTGGCCGAGGCGATTTCATCGGCCGCTGCGCGCAGGTCGGCGCGGGTACGCGCCATGATCGTCAGATCGACGCCTTCCCGGGCCAGGGAGAGCGCGCAGGCCTTGCCGAGACCCTTGCTGGCGCCGCTGACGATGGCCTTGCGGCCGTGCAATCCAAGTTCCATGCGTCGAGTCCTCCGATGGCTCCGTGCCGCTCCTCTACTGCCGCGCGAAGGATGCCGCCAGCAAACGCGGCGGGACCCGGAAGCGCCCGGCGATGTCCTGCAGTTGTTCCCGGGCGGTGGTGATTTCCGCCCGGCCGCCCGAAATCAGCACGGTGGCCGGCAGCAACTGGGCGTTGTAACGCGCCGCGCACGGCTCCGTATACCCGCCGGTATCGAGAAAGGCCACGTAGTCGCCGCGTTCGAGCGCCGGCATGCGCACATGGGGCCCGAGTTCGTCCGAGTTGCATAACGGACCCACCAGATCCACGGTCTCGGTGCGCTCGGCCGTGGCGTCGACCACCGGCACAGGGTGGTAGTACCAGTTGAGCGCCGAAGACCAGGACAGGTGATTGGTGGACAGGTCCAGGTTAACCCACTTCTTCTTCGCACCCTGCTTGACCGCGCCAACCCGGCCGACCGTGACGCCGGAGGGGCCGGACAGGGACCGGCCGGGTTCCAGGCGCAGCTTCGGCAGCGGCAGACCGAGGCGTTCGGCCTCGGCCTGAATCTCCTGGCTGCAAAGGCGCGCATAGTCGTCTGCGGTGGGGGCCGAATCGTCGTCGATCTGGCCGCGCGGGCCGGTGCCGTACCACTTGCCGAAGGTCCAGCCGCCGCCGATATCGATGCAGGGCGGAGTCCAGCCGGTGCGGTCGCGGATGTGGCCGGACCAGGTGACCATCTCCCGGGCCATGACGGCGAAGTCCATGGCCACGTTGGACATGCGGCTCAGGTGGAAATGGGTCTCGCGCAGGTGGATGTGCGGCATCTGCTGGGCCTGCCTGACGATCGCCACGGTCTGCTCGCGGGTCATGCCCCACTTGGTGCTGTCGCTCTGTTCCTTCAGGGTGCCGGGGCCGTGCATGGCCACGCCTTGGCGTTCGGCCAGCGGGTCGAGGTCGAGCTTCAGCCGGATGCCCACGTCGGCCTCCCGGTTCTGCCGCCGGCACACCGCATCGATGCGGTCGAGTTCGTCGGTGGCATCGATGTTGATGCACAGGCCGTTGGCCACGGCCATTTCCAGTTCCTCGTCCTCCTTGTTGGAGCCGTTCAGCACCAGGGTGCCGGCATCGGTGCCCGCCAGCAGCGCCAGGTACATCTCGTTCACCCCGAAGCAGTCGCCGCCGGCGCCTTCCTGGTTCATGATGTGGCGGTAGGCGAGGCCGTTGTTCGACTTGTTGGCGAACAGGATCTCGGACTCCGCCGGATAATGCCGGCGAAAAGCGTCCCGGAACTGCCGGTAGGTGTAGCGAAACTGGCTTTCGCTGACGAGGAACAGGGGGGTGCCGAACCTGTCGGCCAGGTCGGCGACATCGCAGTCCTCCACCCACAGGTTGCCGTTCGGGCCGACGCCGATGAACTCGCCGTAATTCTCCCGATATTCCTTTGGCTGCAATTCGGGCACGTATACGCCGTTGGCCATGGTTCGTCCTCCTATGCTATGGGTCAGGCAATTTTCAGTTCGGCAAGGCCCGCGTGCAACTCCTCGAGCGATTTGCCGGTGACGGGGCGCAACGGCGGCCGGGGATCGCCGGCGGCGAAGCCGAGCCGGGCCATGGCGGCCTTGGTGGCCGGATACAGGGACCGGCCGCCGCTGGTGAAGAGGTCGGTCAGGCGCCGGCCGGTCTCCTGCAGCTCCCGGGCTTCCTCCAGGCGTCCGGTCCTGGCGGCGTGGAACAGGTCCACCGATCCGGGCAGCCACACGTTCGGAAACAGGTCGATGAAACCGTCGGCGCCGGCGGCCACCGCCGGCACCCCGTAGACCGACGAGGGTCCGCAGAACACCCGCAGTTCCTCGCGCACGGCGATGAGCGTGGCGTAGAAGTTGTTCCAGTCGCCCGCGCTTTCCTTGATGGCGACCACGTTGTCGAGCTCCGCCAGGCGCACCGCAAGTTCCGGCGTGATGGCGTTGCCGGCGTTTCCGGGAATGTTGTACAGCACAATGGGAAACGAAATCGCCGCGTCGACCTCCCGGAAATGCTCGAAGATCTCGTCGTCGTTCAGGCGGATGAAGTAGGGCGGCAGGATCAGCGCGGCATCGCAGCCGGCGTCCTGCGCTGCCCGGGCGAGGCTCACGGTTTCGGCAACGGTCACCGAGCCCGCACCGGCGATCACCGTTCCGCGCCCCGCGGCGCTCCCGGCGCCGATACGGTACAACCGGCAGCGCTCCTCGTGGGAGAGCGACCAGAATTCGCCCGTACACCCGCCGACGAGCACGCCGGTGCCGCCCGCGCCAAGGGTGCGGTCGATATTCTCCTCCAGCGCGCGGGCATCGATGTTGCCCGCTGCGTCGAACGGCGTGATGACGGCCGACATGGGCCCCCACCAGTCCACACTGTCTCTGTTCATGCTCCCTTCCCTTGCGTCATGGCGTCGAATCGTCGTTCAGCCGCCTGCCGTCGGCGGCCGCGAACAGGCGCAGTTTATCCGCGCGGAACGCCAGTTTCACCGTATCGCCGGACTCGATGGCGACATCCCCGTCCATGCGGGCGACGAGTTCGTTTCCCCGATAGTCGAACACCAGGATCGTCTCGTGTCCAGTGGGTTCGACCAGACTTACGCGCGCGGCCTCGCCCTCCCGATCGATCTGTATGTGCTCGGGACGTATGCCGAGCCTGACCCGCCGGTCCGGCTCCGGCATTTCTTCGGCCAGGGGCAGCATGCCGACCGGGAGCGAGACATCGCCGCACCGGAATGTCCGGCCGGAGCCGGTTCCCTCCAGGCGGCCGTCCAGGAAGTTCATGGACGGCGTGCCGATGAAGCCGGCGACGAAGTCGTTGCCGGGCCGTGCATATACGTCCCGCGGAGGGGCGAATTGCTGCAGCCTGCCGTCACGCAGCACGGCGATGCGCTGTGACATGGTCATGGCCTCGAGCTGATCGTGGGTCACATAGACCATGGTGCGGCCGATGCGACGGTGCAGGCGGATCAGTTCCGCGCGCATGTGCGTGCGCAGCTTCGCGTCGAGGTTGGACAGGGGTTCGTCGAGCAGGAAGACCGCCGGATCGCGCACCAGCGCCCGGCCGAGGGCCACCCGCTGCTGCTGCCCGCCGGACAGTTCCCGGGGCTTGCGGTCGAGCAGCGCTTCCAGTTCCAGCACGGCTGCGGCTTCCCGCACCCGCCGGACCCGCTCGTCCTTGGCAACGCGGCGTTTGCGCAACGGGTACTCGATATTGCCCGCCACCGTCATGTGCGGGTAGAGGGCGTAGGTCTGGAACACCATGGCGACGTTGCGCTGTGCCGGGGCGAGTTCGTTGACCACCCTCCCGCCGATGGAGATCGTCCCCCCGGTTGGGCGCTCGAGGCCGGCCAGCATGCGCAGCAGCGTGGTCTTGCCGCAGCCGCTCGGGCCCAGGATGCTGACGAATTCGCCCGACTCGATCTCGAGGCTCAGGTCATCGACGGCGGTGACGCCGCCGAATCGCTTGCTGACGTTCTCGAAGCGGATACGTGACACCGTCGGTGCCTCAACCCTTGATCGCGCCGGCGCTGAACCCGCGGGTGAGGTAGCGCTGCAGGAAGGTGAAAACGACGATGAGCGGCAGGCTCATCATGACCGAGGCGGCCATGAGCAGCGACCACTCGATGTTGAACGAAGTGACCAGCATGCTGATGACCCCGGTGGTCAGCGGGCGCGCCGCATCGTTGTTCACCAGCACCAGCGCGTAGAAGTACTCGTTCCAGGCGAGTATGGCGGTGAACATGGCCGTGGAGATGATGCCGGGCAGGGCCTGGGGCAGGATGACGTCCACGAATGCCTGCATGCGGTTGGCGCCGTCCACCAGCGCCGCGCTTTCCAGGTCGTCGGGGATCGCCTTCATGAACGAACGCAGGAGCCAGAGCGCGTAGGGCAGGGCGAAGGTGGTGTAGGCAATGATCAGGCTTGTGAGGGTATTGGCAAGCCCGAGGCCCGTCATGAGCAGATAGAGGGGGATGATCAGCACCACGGAGGGCAGCAGGTACGTAAAGAGGACCAGGCGCGCCAGGCGCTCGCGGCCCGGGTAGGAGAATCGCACCAGGCTGTGGGCGCCGAGGGTGGCGATCGCGATCACCACCAGCGTGGTGCCGACGGCGAGCCAGGCGGAGTTCCTGAGGTAGATGAGGAAGGGCGTCTCCGTCAGGAGCCGCCGGTAGTGCTCGAAGGTGATCTCGCCGGGCAGCAGCCTGGGCGGAATGACGAACAGTTCCGTGGAAGGCTTCACCGAGGTGAGCAGCATCCACAACAGCGGAAAGGCGATAACGAGAACCACTGCCCAGGCAAGGACGTTGAACAGGACGCGGCGGACGATCGAGGCCGGGGCGGACACGGCGTCAGTCCCGCGCCCGGCTCAGGTACAGGCTCATGAACAGCAGCATGATCAGCATCATGAGCACCGCGGCAGCCGAGGCGCCCCCCATCTGGTTGAGGGCGAAGGCTTCCTTGTACACCATCAGCGGCAGGGTCTGGGTGCCGATGATGGGGCCGCCGCCGGTCAGGAGGAATATCAGGTCGAATTCCTTGAAGTCCCAGATGGTGCGCAGCAGCACCACGACGATGAGCACGTCGCGCAACTGCGGCAGGGTCACGTCGGTGAAGCGCGCCCAGGCCCCGGCGCCGTCGATGGACGCGGCCTCGTAGAGTTCGTCCGGGATCGCCTGCAGGCGCGCCAGCACCGCGATGACCACGAACGGGAAGTACTTCCAGGCGCCGACGAAAATCAGGCTGATCATGGCGTTGGGCATGGAACCGAGCCAGTCGACTGGCAGGTCGACGATGCCGGCCCACAGGAGCAGGTGATTGAGCACGCCGTAAAGGTCGTTGAAGAGCCAGCGCCAGACCAGCACCGCCACCACCGTGGACAGGAAGTAGGGGAACAGCACCAGGCTCCTCGCCAGCGCCCGGAACACCAGGTTCCTGTGCAGCATCAGCGCCACGAGTATGCCGAAGACGATTTGCAGGGTCAGGGTGCCCGCAGTCCAGATCAGGTTGTTGGCGAGCGACCTCCAGAACTCTCCGGACGCCAGCAATCTCCGGTAGTTGTCGAGCCCCACCCATTCGCCTTCCATGGTCGGCGTGTAGATGGAGAAGAGGCCGAGGTAGATGGCCGAGACCAGGGGATAGACGATCACCGTGCAGAAGACGAGTACGGTGGGCGCGATCAGCAGCGCGCCGAGCAGCCCGTAGCGGGCATCGAGGGAGCGCATGCGGAGCGATGCTGGGGCAGCCCGGGTTGTAGGCATGTCGTCCTGCGCCGGACGCCTCAGGCTTGCATGATCGTTTCGATGCGCCGGGCCGTGTCGGCGAGCACCGTGCGGGGCTGCTCGTCGTTCAGCACGACCCGCTGCACCATTTCCGCCAGTATGCCGCTGTTGACCAGTGCCCCGGCCTTGACGTTGATGCGGTGTTCGGGGGATTCCCAGCCCAGGTTGTGGCCGGCGGCGGCCAAAGTCGACATCAGGGCGATCTCGTCGCGGTACCGCCGCACCAGTTCATGATCCAGATACCGCTCGTCTTCCGCGGCGGTCTTCAGCACGGGGAGGATGTGGCCCGGCGTGGCGTGCAACTGACGGATGTACCCCTCGCCTTCGTACAGCCAGGCGGCGAACCGCCGGGTCATTTCCTGGTCTTGCGCATCCGCCGGAATGAACACGCTCGGATAGTCGTTGAATGTCCAGGGGGGAACCTCGGGGGAAACGGTCGGATACGGGACACAGGTGACGTGTTCCGCCAGGCGCGGGTTGCGGGTGTTCACGTTCACCAGGACGCGGCCGGCATACAGGCCGGTGGCGGTGGCGCCGCTGACGAATGCGCTCAGGGTCTCGCCCCAACTGTAACCCGTGGCGCCGGGCGGGCAGAGTTCCCGCATGGAGCGGTAGAACTCGAGGGCATCGGCCGCCTCGTCGCTGTCGATCGCGACGTCCAGGTCGGGCGAGAGGATCTGTCCGCCGGCGCCGTGAATGAAGCAGACGATCACGAGGCTGGTGGCGCTGTTTCTCGCGTAAGGGAATTGCGCGCCGTAAATGCCCCGCCCCTGCATCTGCCTGCAGGCTGCGCGGAGTTCGTCCCAGGTTTCGGGTGCGCTCTCGATTCCGGCCTGCTGCATCAGGTCGGTGCGCAGCCACAGCATGTTGGCCGCCGTGTTGCCGATTCCGGCGGCGGCGTGCACGCCGGGCTCGATCTCGTAGACCCGGTTGGTGCCTTCGAAGAACCGGTCGCTTCCGACGGATTCGATGACCGGATCGAACGGGGCCAGCAGTCCGGCATTCCAGTAGTCGGCGACCGCGAACGAGGGCAGGTGCGTCACCAGGTTGGGCACGTTGCCGCCGGCGAACGCAGCGGCGAGCTGGGCCGGGTACCCTTCGTCCGAAGTCCTCTCGAACAGCACCCGGACGCCGGGATGCTGCGCCTCGAAGGCGGCGATCTGGAACTGGTAGGCGGCGAGCTGCTCCGGCGACGACTGGGTGGACCACCAGCGGATGGTCGTATCCGCGCGTGCCGGCGGGGATTTCAGGCCGGCAGCACCGGCACACAGTGCCAGCGCACCGCGCAAGGCGGCGCGGCGCGTGATTCCTCCCTTGCTCGAATTACCGCTCATTCGGCTGAAAGCCCGCTGCACGGATGGCGAATTGCCCTCCGGACATCTTCACCCAAATGCAGGGAGGGCGCAAGTTCAGGACTTCCGGAAACGGGCAATCGAGAACCGGTCCAACGGATAGTCGGGCGACCGGCCCAGAATGGCATCGGCGACCAGGCGGGCGCAGTAGGGACCGAGGGTAAAACCGGCATCGCCGGGGACCGCGAAGTAGAGGCCCGGCAGCGATTCCACGGGGCCGAGAACCGAGACCAGATCGACGAGGGTGTTGACGCCGGCCCAGGTGCGCTGCACCTGCAACCCGCCGATTGCGGGCACCAGGTGTCGCGCCAGGCGCAGATTGCCGGCGAGGCTTTCGGAGAGCACGCTCGGCGGGAGTCGATCTCCCGACCGGGCCGCAGGCCAGCCGCCGCCGATCAGCACCTGCCCGGTGGCAAGCTGCTTCATCGTGATGGCCCGCGCGGCGTGCTGGATGAGGTGGTGCATCAGCGGCTCGGCCGGTTCGGTTATGCACATCTGCAGAGGTTCGGCGGTGCAGGGCAGGCGCAGGCCGAGGCTGGCGGCTAGCCGGCCGGAACCGGTGCCGGCGGCGATGACCACCCGCTCCGCCCGGTAGGTTGCGTGGCCGGTGGCAACCAGGTAACCAACCCTTCCGGGCTGCAGCCGTTGCGCCGTGCCGTTGCGAAGGACGGCGCCGGCGGCTTCGGCCTGCCTGCGTATCGCGTCGGCTGCCAGCAGGGGATTGATCTTGCCTTCCTTCTCGCAGAACAGGGCGCCGTGCACACCGGAGTTGAGACAGGGAGCGATGCTCAGCAATTCCTCCCGTCCCATCGGGCGGGTGTGGACTCCGTGTTCGCCTTCGATTTGGCTCTTGCGCTCGAGAGCTGCCATTTGCCCGGCGCTTTCGGCGATCATGAGCCCGCCCGCGATGGCGAATTCGATGTCTTCACCCAGCCGCCCGGCGATTCTCGCCCAATAGTCGATGGCGCGGGGATAGATGGGCAGCGTGTGCCGGTAATCGTCGATTCGCTCCGGAAACAGGCGTTCCATGCGGCTCTGCATCTGACCGTGCAGGCTGCCGGCGTTGGTCGCCGATCCCGAGTCCCGGCCGTCATCGAGGCACAGCACGCCCATGCCCGCTTCGGCGAGGAACCAGCTGACGCTCAGGCCGACGATCCCGCCTCCTATCACCAGCGATTCGTGGATGGGTTCAGTGACTTGTGTGCCGGCGTTCACGCGGTTTGCGTTCGTGGTGGCCCGGCGGCCCCGCTGTGCCGGCGGAAAAGCCCTCAACGCCGATCGTCGGCCGGCTCGACCCGCAGCACCGCGCCATGATCGTGATCCGTGAGCAGGTAGAGCAGCCCGTCCGGGCCCTCGCGAACTTCGCGGATGCGCTGCTCCAGCGAGAGCAGCAGCGCCTGGCTCCCGAGGGGCAAGCCCTCCGGGGTCAGGGTTACCCGGTGAAGCTGCGCACTGCTCAGACCACCGACGAAGGCGTGACCCTGCCAGTCGTGGAATCGCTCGCCCATGTAGAACGCCAGACCGCCTGGCGCAATGCTGGGCGAGAAGTGCAGCCACGGATCCTCCATGCCCGGCGCCGAAGGACTCGCGAGTATCGGCCCGAATCCGTCGCCGGTCCGTTCTCCGCTGTAGGACCGCCCGTAGGAGACCATTGGCCAGCCGTAATTGCGGCCGGCTTCCACGATGTTGATCTCATCCCCGCCCAGCGGGCCGTGATCGACGCTCCACAGCGCCCCTGTGCCGGGATGCACCGCCATCCCCGTCGTGTTGCGTATGCCGAGGGCATAGATTTCGGGGCGGTAACCCGGCTCGTTGACGAACGGATTGTCGGCGGGCACGGAGCCATCGTCGTTGAGGCGCAGGATCTTGCCCGCGTGCGAGTCCGGGTCCTGCGCCTCGTGGGCGCTGCCGACGCGGTTGGTGCCGCCCTCCGCCAGCAGGTAGCTCGTCGCTCCGATACTCATGTACAGCTTGTTGTCGGCGCCGAACGCGATACGCACCGCACTCGTGCCGCTGGTCGCGGCATCGGCGACGAACACGTCCTCGACATCGCGAAGTCCATGTGCACCGTCGTACCGGCCGCGCGCCACCGCGGCGGTTCCCGCGGGACCGTACAATTGATCCCAGTCAGCATCGGTTTCGCCGGGCAGGCGCCTGGAATACGTAAGGTATACCCACCGGTTGTCGGCATACCCGGGATGCAGCGCCACATCCATCAGGCCCTTGTAGGCCGAAGCCAGCACGGCAGGGACGCCGGCAATGGGTTGCGGATCGAGCGTAAAGTCCGCGTTCACACGCCGCAGGCGGCCCGGCCGCTCGGTCACCAGCATCGCCCCGCCGGGAAGGAAGGCCAGGGCCCAGGGGCGCTCCAGGCCCTTGAGCGGGGTGACCCGCAGGCGCTGGCCTTTCTCGTCGATGATCTGCGCGGCGTCGGGGAGCGTGTCCGGACCCGAGCCCGGCCGGCCCGATACAACCTGGCGTGGCGCGTCAGCCGCATCGGTCGCCTGGGGCGCCTGCGCGACCGCCATACAGTGAGCGAACAATGAACACAGCAGCACTGTCGCCGGGGCGCGCCGCAGGCTTCGATACGCGAACATGACCTTACCTCCCATGCCCGGATCATAGCCTGAAAGTGTCTGCCAGTCCGAGGACACTGCGCTCCCGGAAACCAGCCTGCTGCGAACCGGCGGCGGGCGCGCCCCGCAAACACGTCACCCGGCCGGCGACGCTGCTTCGCCATGTATAATCGCTCGGGCGGCAGATCACCGGACGCAGTCCCGGGCGGTGTTGGGCCGGAGCCCGGTGGCGCCGTCCCGTGCCTTTTCCCGAGTGGACGAACCACCCGCGGGGGCAGGTGTATCCACGCTCGAACTCATTCATGTTGAGGAAAAAACAATGAAAAAATGGCTGACTTTCGGAAAGGCACTGGCCCTGTCGACCGCCATCGTGGCGCTGCCCTCGATGGGCCAGTCCGACGGCGTTCAACTGGAGGGCATGCCGGGCGGCTCGGGCAGCTACGATGATCTGGTCGCGCTCTACCAGGAGTTTCTGGAATTCAGCGATCCGGAACGCGCCAGCGGCGACCGGCCGCTTCGCGACATCGCGGGGAGGCCGGCGGAAGTTTATCCCGACTACGGCGTCGCCGCCGTCGAACAGCGGCGCGCGACGATGGAGGCCCTGCAGGATCGGCTCGAGGACATGGCGGTCGTGGACTGGGCGCTGGACCGGCAGGTGGACTACCTGGCCGTAAGGTCGCGATTCGACCAGTACGACTTCACGCTGAACGTATCCCGGCCCTGGTCGCGCGATCCGGGATTCTATGTGGACCAGATGCTGCGCATCACGTTTGCGGACCTGCCGCTGTCGGAGGCGGAGACCGCCGACCTGGTCACCCGACTGCAGGCCATATCCCTTCTCGTCGAGCAGGCCGAAGCGAATCTGACGGAGGTCGCGGCGGACTATGCGGATCTCGCCATCTTCAATCTGACCAACGCGGACGGAGTGGGGCATGGATACCCCTACCGCGCGACGCCACCGCCCGGAGTAATCGGCTGGTACGAGGATTTTCTCGGTCGGGCCCGCGAACAACAGCCGGACCTTGCGGACGACATCGCTGCCGCCATGGAATCGGTGACGGGCTTTCACTCCTGGCTGACGGAGAATCGCGAATCCATGACCGGTCAGGGCGGTGTCGGCCGGGATTATTTCAACTGGTATCTGAAGCACGTCAAGCTGATGCCGTACGACACCGACCAGATCGTGACGCTCGGCCTGCGCGAACTCGACCGCCTGTGGAGCGTGTACGCGCTGGAGCAGCACCGCAACCGCAACCTCCCGGTGATCGATCTGCCGACATCGGCGGAGCAGTATGCGGAGCGGATTGCCGAGACGGACCGCCGGATCAGGAGTTTCCTGGTCGAGCACGAGATCATCACGATCCCGGACTACATCGGCGAACTCGACACGAACGTGCCGTGGATCGTGCGTCCCAACGGGCCGAACTACTGGGAACAGGTGCAGTACAGGAACCCGACGCCGGATCACCTGCACGCCGTGATTCCCGGCCACCGGTTCGACGCGGTCGTCGAGTCCCACAATACGCACCCCATCCGCAGCAAGATCACCAGCGGCGCCCGGACGGAGGGCTGGGCGGTCTACCTGGAAGAGGGCATCATGAATGCCGGGGTGATTGACGATCTGCCCCGTGTGCGGGAACTCATCTACATATTCGGTATCTTTCGCGCGGCGCGGGTACCGGCCGACGTCTGGCTGCAGTTGAATGAAATGTCGGTCAGCGAGGTCGTGACCTGGTGGATGGAACGCACGCCATGGCTGGACGAGGACGTGGCGCGAGTGGATGCCGAAATCTACCTGCGGCGGCCGCCGGGATACGGTCTCGGATACACGGTTGGAATGTTGCAGGTTCAGCGTCTCCTGTCGGACCGGCGGCAGCAACTGGGCGACGACTTCGTGCTGAAAGACTTCCACGATCAGTTCATGGACGCGGGCCGCCTTCCGGTTTCGCTGATCCGCTGGGAGATGACCGGGCTCGACGACGAAGTGCGCGAGTTCTGGAAGCGCGAACGCTTGAATTAGGGACTTTTGCCACGGGCTGCCAGGTCTTGTCCGGCTGCCGAGATTCAGGATATCGGCAACAGGGAGTTGAACTGAAACGGACGTCAGCGTCCCCGGTGCAATACCAATGTCAGCCGGTGGAGCTGCTTGATCCAGAGCAATTCCCATGTTGCCAGAATTACACCCTTGACCCCGATCGCGGCCGTTATGGGATCGGTGACAGTCTCGTCCACTTGAGATGGATCCAACCAGAGCGTCTCCGCGAGTTCGAGCACATCACGTCGGAGGCCGGCTGGCCAATGCGTCCGGTTCCGCACATCATCACCGTTCGCCAGGTCTGCCGCAATCGCCGGTACGAGTAATGCGATGACGGGTTCGTCCGACCCGATTCCGAATAGCTGCGTACTGCGAATTACACATGCCGCGGCTACGTCGGGTGACAAACAACCTGCGCCGGACCACAGGGTCTTTACCAGGCCATGCACCGGTCCGGTGAGTTCGGGCGGAGCTTCAGGAAACCTTCCCTCCGGGTCGAGCACCGACGTCTTGAGGGCTGGCCACCCGGTCGCGGAATCCTGTTCCTCAACGGTCCCGTGGGGACGCTCCACGATGATGTTGCACTCCGGAGCCCGGTCCTCTCCCAGCGCGAGGCGCAGTTCCGATGAGCACCATACAGCGCAGGTGATCAACACTTCGAGTACCCCGCGTGATCCCAATGCCTCTGCAATTCGGATCGATTCCGCTTCCTCGGGAGCCCGGGGATTGTGGAAAAAGCGGTCGACCAGAGTGAGCGCCGCCATTTGGCCTGGGGTGAGCTCATCGCGAGCGTCGGGTTTGTCGAGCAAGGGGACCTGCGACTCGGTAAGCCCGTCCTCGGTGCCCGCACTGATGCGTATTGCCGAACAGGACGCACAGCCACGCAAGTGGGCGCAGCGCAGGCGCACAGACTCGATTACCGCAGGCCGCAGCGTGGTGTTACTCCAAACTGCATCCTCGAGTGCGTTGAATCTGGCGCGTTCTGTCGGGTCTGCGTGCTGCAGCAACGCGACGGCGCCGACCAACTCCGAGCCCGGGGTCTGCAAAATGCTCATGTGAGGATCAAAATGCGACGCTTGTATTGACGAAGAAACGGCGGCCGAGGGGATCGAATGTCTCCACAATTGTATTGGAGTCATCCCCAGCTCTCAATCCAATGTGCGCGTTCAGCGGTGTCATAGGCAGCAGCACAAATTTCGCTATACTGCGAACAAGTGTTTGCAATCTGCACCAATGGCCGCGCTGATTCCATCGAACATGCTGCGGCCTCAGGCTGCCCGAGGCCAGAAGGAGAAAAAGAATGAAAACAGCGTACAGTCCGCAGCTTTCGCATATCCGCCAGCAGGGGCTGGCTTGCGTCGTGTTGCTTTGCATGGCAGTTGTGAACCCGGCTGTCGCCGAGCCGCCGAACGGGGCTGGCAGCTACGAAGACCTGCTTGAATTGTTCGCGGAGTACCAGGCCTGGAAATCACCCGATGCCGTTGACGGAGTGGTCGACTATGGTCCGGCCGCCATCGAACGCCGCCGCGACGAGATCCGCGAAATGCAGCGCCGTATGGATGATATGGGCGTCGCGCGATGGTCCGTGCCGCAGCAAGTCGACTTTCTGACCGTACGCGCTGAACTCGATCAGCAGGAGTTCATTCTGCACGTCACGCGCCCGTGGTCCCGCGATCCGTTGTTCTACGTTACCGGCGTGGTCCCGATCGCATTCACCGACCTCCCCGTATCGGGCGATGGGCTACAAATCCTGCGGCAAAAACTGCGGTCCGTCCCGCTCTTGCTGGAAGGCGCCCGCAGCAATCTGACGGAAGTGGCAGGCGATTACGCTGACCGTGCGATTTTCATGCTGACGCATTCGGATGGCATTGGGGGTGGACTTGACCCCTGCACTGCTCCCTGCCCGGCCGCAGGTGCGCCCCCCTATCCCCGGCGCGAAACGATGCCGCCGGGTTTCATCGGCTGGTATGAGGATCTGCTGCAGCGTGCGGACGCTCAACCGGAACTGAGAGCCGACATCATGGATGCGTTATCGGCTCTGCGTGAATTTCACGGATGGCTGGTCGACAACCGCGAGGATATGACGGCGCTGAACGGCGTCGGCAGGGAAGCCCTCGACTGGTTCGTCAAATACGGGTTGCTGCTGCCCTATACCTCCGAGGAAATGGCTTTGCTGTCCCAGCGCGAGCTGGATCGTCTGTGGGGATTCTACGCCCTGGAACGACATCGCAATCGTGAACTTCCGGAACTTGAGTTGTCGGAATCGACCGAGGAATACCATCGGCGACTCGCGGACACGGATCGGCTTGTGCGGGATTGGCTTGTGGACGAAGCGATCATCACCGTACCGGAATACATCCCCGGCGACTGGCAGGTCATGGGTTTCAATGTCCCGTTCGTTGTTCGCGAAACGCCGCCCAATTTCTGGGAGCAAGTGCAGTATCGCGATCCTTCGCCGGATCACCTCCATGCCGTCATTCCCGGACATCGCTTCGACAACATGGTTGCGTCCAGGATCGATCACCCGATTCGCAGCCAGGTGAACTTCGGCGCACGCTGGCAGGGCTGGGCCGTCTACCTGGAGGAAGGACCGTTGCAGCTGGGCGTTTTCGAGGCGCGGCCGCGAACTCGTGAACTGATCTATTTGTTCGGGCTGTGGCGGGCCGCACGTTCGCTCGGCGACATTCGCAACCAGTGGAACGAGTTCAGTGCCGCCGAAACAGCCCAATACTGGATGGAAGTCACGCCCCTGATGGATCCGGATGTCGCACGCAATTATTCGCACCTTCGCCCCGCACCCGGGCATGGCCTCGAGTACACGATCGGCAACATCCAGATGTTCCGGCTACTGGCCGAACGCAAGCGACAATTGAGAGAGGAGTTCGTGCTTCGCCAGTTCCACGACGAGTTCATCTCGAAAGGGCGGATTCCAATTGCGGCTATTCACTACGAGATGACCGGCAATGCGGACGCGGTGGCGCCGTTCTGGAACAGGACGCCGCTATCGTCGGTGGAGCCGGTTGCACCGGCCACATCGCCGTAGCGCCCTCGTCCAGCGGTGATCCGCATTGAATAGTCCTTTGGCTGCGACATTCTCAGTCCCGACGGGCTTGCCTTCGTGTTGAACCGGAAAACACCGGCTCCGGTTACCTCTGCGGCGTTGGCCGAGATCGACCGCCGCTACAATTTCCATCCCTTTACGGCTCTGGCGCAGCATGAGCGGCACGGCCCCTCCGTAGTCATGGTGAGGGGAGAGGGCGTATGGCTGGAGGATTCAGCGGGCCGGCGTTACGTCGACGGCATGGCCGGTCTGTGGTGCGTGAATGTCGGTTACGGTCGCAGGGAAATTGCCAAAGCGCTGCAGCGGCAAGCGGAAACTCTTGCGTACTGTCACAGTTTTTCTTCCATGGGCAGCGACGTTCCCGCGCTCCTGTCCCAGCGATTGATCAATAGCGCTCCGGTACCGATGTCAAAGGTTTTCTTCGGAAATTCGGGTTCGGATGCAAACGACACACAGGTCAAGCTGGCGTGGTATTACAACAACGTAAGGGGCAAACCCGGGAAGAAAAAGATCATCGCCAGACAGAGCGGCTACCACGGCGTGACGATCATGTCCGGCGGCATGACCGGGCTGCCGGCCGTACATGCGGGATTCGACCTGCCGCTGCCGTTTGTCAAACATACGCTGGCGCCCCATCGTCTCTGGGAAGGGCACGATCTCAGTGACTCGGAGTTCGTCGAGAAACTCGCGAACGACCTGCAGCGACTGATCGAGACCGAGGGCGCCGATACGATTGCGGCAATGATCGTCGAACCCGTCATGGGCGCCGGCGGGGTCGTCGTTCCGCCGCCCGGCTATCATCGGGCGATCCAGGAGATTCTCGGCGAGAACGACATCTTGCTGATCGCCGATGAGGTCATCTGCGGATTCGGCCGCCTCGGCCACATGTTCGGCAGCGAAGCTCTCAAGCTGAAGCCGGACCTGATCACGATTGCGAAGGGCGTCACCTCCGCGTACTTTCCGCTAAGCGGTGTTTACGTTTCGGAGCCCGTGTGGCGCACCATCGTCGAGGGCGAGAGCCGATATGGCACTTTCGGCCACGGCTACACCTACACTTCCCATCCGATCGGCGCTGCCGTGGCAATGGCAAACCTGGATATCATCGACAGCGAGAACCTGGTTGAGGCCGCCCGTGAGAAAGGCGAATACCTGCATCGGCGACTGCATGGCGCCTTCGGGGATCATCCACTCGTCGGCGAGGTACGTGGATTCGGTCTGATCGGCGCAGTGGAACTTGTCGCGTCCAGGGATCCGCCCCTGGCGTTCGACCCGAAAATCGCGGTTGCCGCCCGGGTGGCGAGGCTGTCGCTGGAATCCGGGGTCATCACACGCGCCTTGCCCCGCGGCGATACGCTGGCGTTCTCGCCCCCGCTGATCATCTCGGAGGGCGAACTGGACACGATCGTCAACACGGTGAGGAACGCCCTCGACCAGGTGCAGTCGCAACTGGTCAGGGAGGGTCGCTGGAAACCGTAGCCTGAAAGCGTCTCGGGCCGGTACAGGCAGCGCGACGGCTACGCGGCCGTACCGGTCTCCTGCCTGACCCATCGGGCCACCTCGGCGTGAGTGCCGAACCACACGTCTCCCTTCGATTTTGCGTGTTCCACCAATCGGTCGAGGATCCATATCCTTGACCGATACCCGATCACAAACGGGTGCATCACGAGCTGAAAAAGGCCGCGGGATTCCCAGGCCGCGTCGAATTCCCGCTTGAAGACACCGTACACGTCATCTGGCGACATCCACGGCCGGGTTGCCGGTTCGCGGTTGAACATCAGGTAAACCGCATCGTCCCGTAACCATTCGACCGGCACCTCGACCACACCGGTCGGCTGGCCGTCGATCAACAGTTCGTAACAGGACTCGTCCGCCATCAGGGAACTGTCGTATTCCAGGCCGAGTTCCGCCACGATCCGGATCGTATGCGGACTCAGGTCCCAGTTCGCGGATCGAAAGCCTACCGGCGCTTGCCCGAGTTGCTGCTCCAGCAGGTCGCGGGCACGGATTACAAGATCCCTTTCCGTCGCGTGGTCGAGATTCGAGTTGTTTTCGTGGATCCAGCCGTGAATTCCCACCTCGTGCCCACCATCCGCAATCCGCTTCGTTTCCGTGGGATCGATCAGCGCACAGACGGCAGGTTCGAAAAAGCTGGCGACAACGTCGTGCCGGCGCAGCAAATCCAATATTCGCGGCACCCCGACGCGGCGCCCGAATTCACCCCATGCCAGTGGGCCTACTGCGCTGCGACCCCTGCCCAGTTCGTATGTTTCGTGATCGCAGTCGAAGGAGAGGGCTACCGCGCAGCGGGCACCGCCAGGCCAGGCGGGAGGTCGCAGCGGCCGGCCGGCCCTGACGCGGCCGATCGCTCGGCGCCACGTGTTTTCGGGCCAGCGCCAGGGTTCTTCGTTCGGGTTCATTCGCTGTTCGATGGCGCGCAGGTAACGGTACGACCGTAGTGTACAATTTTGCGTACGCCTGTTCGCATCGCGATCACTTCTCTCCGACCGCAGCAATCGGCCCTGCTGTGGCTTCAAGGTCAGTGGCCAGCCGGAAAACGACATGACCAGGACGCACAATCGATCCTACCGCACCCAGGTGGCCTCCGTGGGGGTTTTCGCGGTGCTCCTGGCGGGATCGTATGCGGTCCCCGCGGTATCCCAGACGGCAGCATCCCCTCAGGACGCGCTCGTACAGATCTTTCAGGCGGTGCAGGATCTGCGCCAACCCGAAATCGTCGACGGGATTCCGGACTTCTCGGCGGCCGCGGTCGAGCGGCAGAAGGCGGGACTGGCCGAACTCCGGTCCCGCTTCGACGACCTGGATCCGACAGGCTGGGAGATGTCCGACCAGGTCGACTACCTGATCGTCCGGTCGGAACTGGACATGCTGGACTACGGTCTGCACGTCTACCGCGCCACGTCCCGAAGCCCCGCGTTCTACCTGTCGTCAATTTCGTCCTTCGGCATGTTGAGCGGCGCGGCGCTCAGCGGGCTCGGCCGACTCGTGCAGCAACCGCCGCCGTTCACGGAAGCTCGCGCGGCCGAAATCGTCGCGCACATGAAGAGCGTCCCGGCAATTCTCGAACAGGCGAAACGTAACCTGACGGAACCGACGCGCGAGATGTCGGGTTGGGCCCTGGCCACGCTGGCCGACGGACAGTCCGGCAGCGGGGCGTTTGCGGAAGGACTCAGGCCCCATTTCCCGGCAGAGTGGGTTGGAGAACTCGACTCGGCGGCCATCGAAATGGGTGCGGCGCTTGCGTCGTATCGGCTCTGGATCGAGGAACGGTTGCCCGAAATGGTGCGTGCCCGCCCGATCGGGCGCGAGATGTACGACTGGATTCTGCGGCGAATCTGGTTGTTGCCCTACGATGCCGAAGACATTCTCCGTCTGGGCGAGCAGGAATACGCGCGTTTCCTCGCCTTCACATCGTTTGAAGAATCGCGAAACCGTGACTTGCCCGCACTGGCGGGTGCGCTGACGACTGCCGAATATGCGCGGCGCACGGAGGAGGAAGCCGGGGCAATTCGCCGCTTTCTTCAGGACAAGGGGGCGCTCGACATTCCGGACTACGTGGGACCGTATCGCCGCGCGCAGATGCCCGACTACATTCAGGCCTTTTCCTTGTGGGCGGGCCTGAGCGGTTATTCGACTCCGGGCAACGGGGTAGTGAAGTATTCGGTGCCTGAGGATCACCCCTACACGCAGACCTACTGGGAATCGATCATGCGGGTCGACCCGAGCACGAACATCTTCCACGATGGAATTCCCGGGCACCATCTCCAGGGCATCGTGTCCGCACGCCACGCGTCTCCGATCCGGAGGGGTCACCGCGACCGCTTCAAGAGCGAGGGTTGGTCGACCTACTGGGAAGAGACGGCCATGCAGCTTGGCTATTATGACGAGCGGCCCAAGAGCCGCGAGCTTATCTATAATTTCATGCGCCTGCGCGCAATGCGCGTGATCGTGGACGTGAAAATGGCGCTTGGAGAGATGACCGTCGATGAAGCGGTGGCGGCGCTGATGACGATACCCATGGACCGGCGTATCGCGCGGGAGGAAGCCGACGATTTCTTCGCTGCGCCCACGGGTGGAATCGTGTACCTGATAGGCAAGTTGCAGATCGAGCGCCTCCTGGCCGAACTGCGGCAACATCTCGGCGCCGATTTCGACCTGGGCCGGTTTCACGACGATCTCGTTGCCGCGGCGTGGGTGCCCATCGAACTTACGCGCTGGGAGATGACCGGCAATGGAGAGAACGTGCAGCGCATGATCGAAGATCGGAGTGCGATGCCGCGCCCGTGAACGGCGAGCCGGGAAAAATCGTGCGTGGAGCCGTGGCAGCGGTGGTGCTGTTCCCGATGCTCGTCACCGGCCAGCAGGTCCCGCCGGACGGGATCATCCATAGCGGCGCGGCTTCGTTTCGACTGGAGCAGGTCGCGAACGGGCTGCAGGTTCCCTGGGCCATCGCGTTTCTGCCGGGAAACCGGGCGTTGATAAGCGAGCGTGCCGCCGGCCGCATTCGTCTCGTCGATCTGGCCGATGGCACGCTGGCGGCCCCTGCCGGTGGGCCGGACGATGTGTTCATCAAGGACAACGGCGGGATGCTGGATGTCGTGCTGCACCCGGCGTTCGACGACAACGGTTGGGTCTACTACTGCTACACAGCCGGTGACTTGCAATTGAGCACCACGGTGGTGGAACGGGTTCGGCTGACGGAGGGCCGATTCGCGGATCGCGAAAGGCTGCTCGCGGCACAGCCCTGGTATCACAATTCCATCGTGTACGGGTGCCGGCTCGCGTTCAGCGGTGAGTACCTGTTCATTTCGCTGGGGGAACGGTGGGACCTGAGGCATCTGGCCCAAAGCCCCGGCACGCACCTCGGGAAAATTCTTCGGGTCCATCACGACGGGAGTGCGCCGGCCGACAATCCGTATGCCGATGTCCCGGGCGCCTTGCCGGAAGTCTGGGCGCTCGGCAGCCGCAACGCGCAGGGACTCACGGTTCACCCGGACACCGGAGAACTCTGGTCGCACGAGCACGGTCCCTTGGGTGGCGACGAAATCAACGTCATCGAACCCGGCCGGAACTACGGATGGCCGGTCATTACCTACGGGCTGGAATACAGCGGCGAGCCCGTCGGCGAGGGCCTGACGGAGTACGAGGGTATGGAGCAGCCGCTCTATACGTATATCCCGTCGATCGCGCCGTCGGACATGGTGTTCTACACGGGTTCGGCTTTCCCGCAATGGCAGGGCAATCTGTTTCTCGGTGCGCTGGCGGGGACGCATATCAACCGGCTCGTGATCGACGGCAGAGACGTCGTTCACGAGGAAAGGCTTCTGCACGGCAGGGGCTGGCGTATTCCGTTCGTCAAGCAGGGGCCTGACGATCTGATCTATTTCGGCACCGGCACGGGCACGGTCTATCGCCTCGTGCCGGCTGCGGCAAATCGGTGAATTACGATCGTGGCGAGCCTGGACGAAAAGACGATCCTGCTGACAGGCGCGTCGCAGGGGATCGGCGCCGCAACGGCGCGCGTGCTCTGCCGGGACGGCGCCCGCTTGATCGCTCACCACCAGGGTCGGAAGGACGACCGCGAGAAGGCGCGCGAATTGCTGCGTGATGTCCCCCCGGATCGCAGGCATTTCGTGTCGGGCGACTTCGAAGACGATCGGGTTGTAGAGCAGGTCTGGAAGGATGCCGTGGCCTGGCGCGGCCACATCGACGTGGTCGTGCTGAATGCCGCGATGATGGAGCCGCGCGGCGGTTTCGATGACCCGGAGGAGGAGTGGAACGCTGCCTGGCGCCGCCACTATCAGGTCAACGTGCAGGCGCCCGCGCGGCTGATGCGTGCAGCGGTGCGGCATTTTCGCACCCGAGGCACGGGCGTGATCATCCTCATGTCCAGTTGGGTCGCGCAGCGCGGGGCAGCCAATCCGAAGATGCTGGCCTACGCCGCGTCCAAAGCCGCCATAAAGGCGGTGGCGCAGTCCGTAGCCCGAGCCCACGCAAAGGAAGGCATCTACACCTACATCATCGCCCCCGGAATCGTCAGCACCCGGATGTCGGTGGATTTCGCGAAACTGCAGGGTGGCATTCAGAGTGTGACCGATACGCTCGCCATGCGTGAATGGGTGCCGCCGGAGGAACTGGGCAAGCTGATCGCGTTTCTGGCCCAGGGGACTCATCGTCACCTGACGGGGGCAACCCTCGATGTCAACGGGGCAACCTATATTCGGTGAAGGAACCCCGGCCATGAGCGAACAACCGGATCGGAGATGGGCGGATCGCCAGGCAATCACCGACGTGCTGGTGGAGTACTGCTGCGCGCTTGACCTCATGGACCTGCCGGCCCTGGCGGCGCTGTTCACCGACGATTGCGTCGTGGAATACGGTCCGGGCGAATTCCTGCAATGCCATGGTTCCGCGGCGCTCGCGAAATCCCTTGAGCGCATGTGGCGGTGGTCGCGGACGTCCCATCACCTGTCCAACGTGCTGATCCGATTTGACGGCAGCGACGCCGCCTTGTCCCGCAGCTACGTGCACGCCTGGCACGAACGCCCGGACGGGTCGACGGCGACGATTTTCGGCCAGTACCGTGACCGCTTCGTTCGTCAGGAGCAGAACTGGCGCATCGCCGAGCGGCGAATGCTCATGAACGGTTGCGACGCCGGATTCACGGTCAACATCAATCGTCTGGAGCGCAGGCCGCCACCGCCGGGCTGGAAGGCGCCCGACATGGATTGAAAGCAGCGGATTTCAGCCCAACAACGGCGAACTCCACGCGTCGTAGCCGTACAGCCAGCCGGTGTCCTGGTCGCCACCCTGCATCCAGGTGTTGGCGCTTGAGATGGCCTGGATTTTCGAAGTACGCGGTTTTCGTGTCGCCTCGTAACATCGGAACGCTCCCTCGAGATCGTCCCCCTCGAAGGCCTCGACGCACCGGGCCAGCACCGCCGCATCCTCGATGGCGGTGGCGGCCCCCTGGGCCATGTAGGGCGTCATGGGATGGCAGGCGTCGCCCAGCAGCACGACGCGGCCGTCGCTCCACCTCGGCAGCGGTTCCCGCTCCAGGATCGCCCACTTGTGGCAGTCCGGGCATGCGGCCAGCACGGCGCGAACATCCGGGTGGAAGCCCTCGTAGGCCGCGCGTACTTCCTCCACGTCGCCCTTCGCGGACCAGGATTCGGGCGTCAGCCAGTCCGCCGGTTCCGGCACGCTGGTGACGAAATAGATCTCGCTCTTCGTCGCGGTGACGTAGTAGATGACGATGTGGCGGTCCACGCCCCACCACTTGGTACGGGACGGGCCGAGGTCCAGTCCGTTGAGCCGCCCGGAGGGGAAGACGGCCCGGTATGCGATGCGGCCCTTGTGGACCGGCTGGTCGGGCCCCAGCACCAGTTCGCGCACACGCGAGTGCACGCCGTCGGCCCCCACCACGGCGTCGGCGACCGCATGGCTGCCGTCGTCAAATGCCAGCCGAACGCCTTGGGCGGACTGATCGAGACCCACCAGCTTGCGGTTGAAATGAATGATCTCCGCCGGAACCGCACTCGCCAGTGCGTCGGTGAGATCGGCACGGTGCATGCACAGGTAGGGTGCGCCGAACAGATCCTCGGGCATAGGCAGTTCCCTGAGAACGCGGCCCGTATCCCATTCCCGGTTGAGGTGGGAAAAGGGCTTGAACGAGGTCCGGCGCAGCGAGTCCTCGACGCCGATCCCGCGCAGCACCTTCATGGAGTTGGGCATCATCTGGATGCCTGCGCCCACCCGGGCAAATCGTGCGGCCTGCTCGTAGACGTCGACCTTCATGCCGATGCGCAGCAGGGTCGCCGCCGCGGCGAGGCCGCCCATGCCGGCGCCGACGACGGCGATCGAGCGTTGACGGATAAGCATAACGGTTGAATCCTGCCGGCGGACTCACGATTATACGGTTGCCGGTGCGGCCCCCCGGGCCGTGCCGGTAGCGGCTGCGACATGTACAGGGCCGCGATGAAGGGGAGATTTGATCGCGGTTTCGGCGGGAGAATATCGATGAGGAAAATTCGGGAAACCGGTCGTGCCTACGGCGGAGAGTTTACGACGGGGACGATCCGGGGATTGATCGCGGTGTCGGCGCTGCTGGTTCTGGGTCACGGATTGTTGAGCGCGCAGGAAGCGCCTGATCGCATTTTCGTCAACGGCAAGATCGTCACCGTGGACGACTATTTCTCCATTCGGGAGGCCGTCGCCGTGCTGGGGGAACGGTTCCTGGCCACCGGCAGCAGCGAGGAGATGCGGGCGTTCGCGGACGCCGATACGGTCGTAACGGACCTGGGCGGGCGCACCGTGATTCCGGGGCTCATCGACAACCACAACCACGTCATCCGCGCGACGGAGTACTGGCCCAACGAAGCCCGCTTGGACGGCGTCACCAGCCGCGCCGAGGCGCTTGCGATCCTGCGTGCCAAGGGCGACGCGTTGCCCGATGGTGTGTGGTTGATGTCGCTGGGCGGCTGGAGCGAGGCGCAGTTCCTCGACAGTCAGGAAGATTTCACGCTCGCGGAACTGGATGCGCTGGCGGCGGATCGGCCCGTCTTCATCCAGGCGCTCTACAGCCACGCCTACGCGAATACAGCCTGGTTCGAGGCCATGGGCATTCCGCTCAGCGCAAACGCGGATGAGCAGGCCGCGGCGGAGGGCCTGGCGGCGCGGGTCGTGCGCGACGGAAGCGGGCGGGCGACGGGGCGGCTCAACGGGGGGTTCCCCATGGTCGAAGAGGCCCTGCTGGGCTTCCCGCCGGTTTCTCCGGAGGCGCAGGTCGAGGCGGTCAAGACGGCCTTCCTGCACCTCAACAGCATCGGGCTCACGGCGGTCTACGATCCCGCCGGGGTCGGTATTCGCCGCGAGGGCTACGCCAGGATTCGGGAGATTGCGGCGGACGGAGAGTTGACGCTGCGCGTCTACCATACGCTCGGCGGCAGCATGCCCAGGACGCCGCAGGACGCGCAGGATCTCATCGCCGAGATCGAGGCGTCGAAGCCCTTTCAGGGAGACGACTTCGTCGACCTGATCGCGGTCGGGGAGATCTACTACGCACCGTTCCACTGGGACGGGACCACCGAAGCCATGGAGCCCGGCGAAGAGGACATCCACTGGGCGAGAGAAATCCTGCTGGCGAGCGCCCGGGGAGGCTGGTCGGTACAGACCCACGCCGTCCAGCCGGCGACGATCGACCATCTGCTCGACCTGACGGAGGAGCTGAACGCCGTCCACCCCGTGCGCCCGCTGCGCTGGACCATCACCCATGCGGACAACATCACCGCGGAGCAACTTGAGCGCGTCCGGCGCCTGGGCATGAACGTCCAACTGCGCAGCAACCCGGTCATGGGCGGCCGCGAACCGGTTTTCGAGCACTTCGGCGACGCGGCCTACCACATGCCTCCGCTGCGCACCGCCCAGGAGAGCGGAGTCTCCTACGGACTGGGAACCGACGGCACCAAAGCTGCGCAGATCAATCCCTTCGTCACCCTGTGGTGGGCAATCACCGGCAAGGCGCTCAACGGCGAGGTCATCCAGCACCAGACCCTGACGCGCGAGGAGGCGTTGATCGCCACCACGCGTGCCAACGCGCACCTGATGTTCATGGAGCACGACATCGGCGCGATCAAGCCGGGGTTGCTGGCCGACATGGTGGTATTGGACCGGGATTACATGACGGTTCCGGAAGACGAGATCAAGGAGATTCGTCCGGTCGCCACCATGGTGGGCGGGAGAATTGTTTACGGGGAACTGTAGGCCCGGCTCCGCGCCATCCACCGGTCACGAGCGTCGGCCGCGAAGAAACTTCCTGGTTGCCGATGGGACCCGGTGCGGGGATATGAGGAGCAGGCGATACGCGCGGGCTGTTGCCGCAATGCGGGCAACGATGATCTTTTCCTGATTGACGGCTACCACTTGCCCGGCAAGTCGCCGACGCGCTCGTAAGCCTCACCGATCAACACGCCGAGTTCCCGCGCCTCCCCCTCGCCCAGGTGGATGCTCGGGCGGCCGTGGGCGAAACGGTAGTTGCAGACGATGGCGATGTCGCCGACGTTCCATTCGATGGGAATACCGAATTCGTCGTAGACGTCGACGAACGCCTGTTTCTCCTCCCGGGACATCTCGCTGCCGTCGCCGAATGTCAACTTCAGGGGCCGCTCTTCGTAGGGCAGGTGCATGACCTTCGGCCAGGCGTCGAACCACATGCCGTCGTCGGCGATGCTGCTGTAGAGCACGTTCCGGTCCCGTTGCGGGAAGTACTCGAAGGCCGAAATGTAGTAGCGCGTCTTCAGGAGGCGGTTGGGGCCCCATTCCACCTCCAGTCCCTTGGCGCGGGCCTGCTCCTCGGCCTCATCCGGATCGTCGGTCATCATGGACTTCTGCCAGTGGTTGTAGACGCCGATCTGGGGCGTTCCGGCGAAGGCTTCGCGATCGGTGAGATTGCGGTGATAGCAGAGCCCGTACTTTCTGAGCTTGCGCCCGAGATCGGTTTGCAGGATGGCATCCGTAGCCTGGAGGTTATCGGAAACGAACGTGTACCCGCGCCCGGGAATTGCCCTGTTGCACAGGAATCCCAGCATCCGCGTGCTGTGCCCGACATAGGCCATCTCGTGGTGGTAGTGCAGCCACGCCTCGAGCGGCGCGCCCACCTCGTACACGTTGGGCTCCAGCCGGTCGCGCGGATTGGCGCCGCCCTCGTAGAGCATCTCCCGGTCGATGACGAGCTTGGCGAACCGCCGCATGGCCTGCAGGTCGGTCAGCCCCGTGTTGACCAGGTAAACCAGGCCGACCCCGTCGAACGTGCGGTTCATGCGCCGGGCCAGTTCGCTGTCCGGGTCGAGGTCTGCCTCGCCCATGGCGTACTCGCCGCAGTCGATGGTGAATGACGCCGGCGGCAACGCCGGCGCGCCCCTCCACCAGCGCGGCTCGATCACGCCGGGCAGCGGCCGGGTCAGATCAGCGACGATATCGGATGCGGTACTCATTTCAATTTCCATATTGCCTACGGCGACGGCGCTGCTCAAGCGTAAGTTGCTGGCCTTGCTGTCTACGCCAGTGACTTATGTACGTCAATGGCGTAGTATCCCAACATGAAACTTACCTTCATCGAAACACCTGTCTTTACTGCGCTCATCACCGGTCTCCTTGAAGATGAAGACTATGGACGAGAAACTGTTTGCAAAACTGATTGAGAGCGCGTCTCAGGCGGCGGAAATCGTACGTGGCGACCGCGCTCCGTCACGTACTTTTGAAGTTACGTCGGAAATCGTGCGCGAAATTCGGGAGAGCACTGGATTGTCCCAGGAGAAGTTTGCGGGACTCTTTCACATATCCGTTGGCACACTACGAAATTGGGAACAAGGGCGCCGTCGGCCCGATGGACCGGCAGCCGCCTTGTTGACCGCGATCAAGAATGACCCGGAGCATGTTGTAGCTGCTCTGAATTCGGTCGGGTAGTGCGCTGAATCGATTACCGGGCCTGGCTGCGTGCATTGCTCCTCTGTCGATCAAGTATTTTGGTGTCCCGCGCTTTCGGATATTTCATCGAGAGTGCGGTCCGCCCTCGCTGTCGCGCAAGGAATTAACGGCGAATACCGCGCTCGGCCGCGAATTCGGTGGTGAATTCATGCAATTTTCGTCCCTCTTCCGAAAGTGCCTGCCTTGCGCTTTGCAGACTCTCGGCATATTGCGCGAGTTCCGCCATCTGCTCGTAGGTTTCGGCGTCCTGGACCACCACGGCGGCCTTGCCGTTGACCGTCAGGATCTCTGCACGCTTGTGTTCCATGAGCCGTTTGATGTGCTCCGCCGGCTTGCGGGTGAATTCAGTCACCGTATGGATCGATGAGTATCGAAACATTTTCGTATCCCTCGTGGTCGCAGAACAATGTGACTATTGTCTGTTTTGACTTCCCGCGGAATCAATACTGGGAGCGACTGGCGGAGACGCCTCGCGTCATGTTTCCCGCAGCATCGAGAAGTGCACGCCATGGGGCCGCGCGGCATGGGCGAGCCAGCGGCACAGGTAGTCGGAAAAGCTTCTGCCGGCGATGACGGTGTAGCTGGGCGCGTCGTCAGCAACGGCCAGCACCACTACTGCCTTCGCCAGGCCCGTGCGCGCGCATTGTCCGGGGCCGAATTCCCGGGGGTGCAGGTCCAGAGCGCAACCCTTGGCCAGCACCGTGCGCGCGTCGCTGCCGCTGACGCGTAGCGCCACGTGCCCGCCGCTGACGTCGTTGACCGCCGCGTGGTACCCGGCGAGGGCGTCGGAGAGTTCGCTGGCAAGACCTGCGGCGCGGTCTGTGCCGGACTCGATCAGCCACTCGTCCGGGCCGAGCCAGTAGACGCGGTGGTCTCCGCCGGTGAATGTATTCCGAGTCAGCGGGATGGGCTGATCCAGTACCTGCGCAGCGGCATTGAAGGTTTCATCTCGACGCTTGTCGAGCCTTAGGTTGAAAAACCCGCGGCCGGACACCACGCGGACGTCGACGCGAGCCCGGGCTGCGGATTCCGCGGAGGCGAGAAAGGGTTCCAGGCCGTGGCGGCGTGCAGTCGAGTCAGACATTGTTGCGCCTTCCGCGGTTATTCATATCAGACATGTTGGCGCCACTTTCCGCGCTCGTTCGTTTCAGACATGTTGGCGCCGCCCCTTGGGATCGTAGAAGGTCGGCGCAACGATTTGCACCGGCAGCGACTCGCGCTCCGGCAGCGCCGCGTAGACGGTTTCGCCCTTGCGCTTCCGCCCGCCGGCGACCAGGGCCAGGGCGATCGGGTGGCCGAGGCAAGCGCTGCGGTAGCTGGAGGTGACGTGACCGCACATGGGTACGGGCGCCGGCTTGCCCGTTTCCTCGATGAGCTGGGTTCCCTCGGGTAGTACCGTCCGATCGTCGGAAGACAGGAGACCGACCAACTGTTTGCGGTCTTCCCGCAGGCAATCCGGGCGCCGCAGGGAACGCTTGCCGAGAAAGTCCTTCTCCTTCGACAGCAGCCAGTTCATGCCCAGGTCCACGGGCGTGACGGATCCGTCGGTGTCCTGGCCGACGATGATGAAGCCCTTTTCGGCGCGCAGCACGTGCATGGTTTCGGTCCCGTAGGGCGCGATATCGAATGCCCGGCCGGCCTCGATGACCCGCTCCCACATGGCCAGCGCGCGGTTGCTGTCGATGTTGATCTCGAACGCCAGTTCACCGGAGAAGCTCACCCGGAACAGGGTGACGCGCATGCCCGCCAGGACGGCGGGCCTGACGGTCATGAACGGGAAACTCTCCTTGTCCAGCGGAATGTCGCAGCCGAGCGTTTCCAGCAACCTGCGGCTGTTGGGCCCGACCACTGCGATGGTCGAATAGTGTTCAGTCAGCGATGTCAGGTAGACCTCCAGCTCCGGCCACTCGGTCTGCAGCCAGCATTCCATCCAGCTCAGCACGTTCGCCGCACCGCCGGTGGTGGTGGTCAGGTAGAAACGCTGCTCGCCCAGGCGCGCCATCACGCCGTCGTCCATGAGCATGCCGTCCTCGCCCAGCATGATTCCGTAGGCGCAGCGCCCGACCTTCATCCGGCCGACGTTGTGGGTGTAGATGCGTTCCAGGAACTCGACGACGTCGGGCCCGCGGGCGTCGATCTTGCCCAGGGTGGAGGCGTCCATCACGCCGACGGAGTTGCGTACCGCCAGGCATTCCCGCGCCACTGCCCCGTGCAAGTCCTCGCCGTCCCGCGGGAAGTACCATGGCCGGTGCCACTGGCTCACCACTTCCATGGGTGCGCCGGCGGCCTCGTGCCACTCGTGGATCGCGGTCTTGCGCACGGGATCGTAGAGTTCGCCGACGCTTTCGCCAGCGCCGACCCCGAAACTCACCGGCGTATAGGCCGGGCGGAACGTCGTCGTGCCCACCTCGGGAATGGTCTTGCCGAGTATGTCGGCCAGCACGGCCATGCCATTGATGTTGGCGAGTTTGCCCTGGTCGGTGCCGAAGCCCAGCGCCGTGTAGCGCTTGACGTGCTCGACGTTGCGATAGCCTTCGCGCACGGCAAGGCGGACGTCGGCGACGCTGGTGTCGTTCTGGAAGTCGATGAATTGCTTCGGGCAGCGATCCGCGTCCTTCGCCGCCGGTACGCGCCAAAGGGCCTCGATCGGGTTCTCCGCGACGCCGGACGTGATTGGCGGTTCGATGGCCGGGGGTCTCAGCCCGAGTTTCGACACCGCTACCGTGCCGGCCCGCACGCCGTCGGCCAGACACTCGCCGAGGGACTGCCTGCCGTTGCCCGCGCCGGCCGAATCGTGGGCCTGGCGTGCTTGCGCGGGGACGAAGCCGAGCTGCGCATCGTCCCAGGCCAACCGCCCGCCCGCCTGGGAGTGCAGGTGAACGGCCGGGCTCCAGCCTCCGGACACGGCCACCAGATCGCAGTCGATGCGGATCGAAGGGGTCACGCTTGCCCAACTGTCGCCGCTCCACCTGGCGATGCTGGCGCCCCTGACACGACTCCGGCCTAGCACATCGGTTATCACGTGTCCTGCCAATACCGGAATCCCCAAGTCTCGCACCCGGCCGCCGAGATCCCCACCGCCGCCGGGGCGGCTGTCGACGATGGCGGCCACCTCCGCGCCGGCATCGGCCAGGCTCATCGCTGTTCGATAGGCGGAGTCGTTGTTGGTAAAGACCACCGCACGGCGGCCCGGCAGGACGGCATACCGTTGGATATAGGCCGAGACGGCCGACGCCTGCATCACGCCGGGCCGGTCGTTGTTGCAGAACACCAGCGGCCGCTCGAAGCTGCCCTGGGCCAGCACCACCTGCCTGGCCCGCACGCGCCAGAGCCGCCCTGCCACGGTTTCGCCGCTCCCGCGCCCTGCCGCGGCGTCGCCGCGATCCTGGTGCGAATCCTCGGCGCCGGCGTGCGCAATGCCCACGTGGCTGGAACAGCGCTCCGCAATCGTCAGGAAGTTGTGGTCGTGGTAGCCGAACACGGTGCTGCGGGGCAGCAGGATGCAATCCGCGTGGTCACCAAGTTCAGCCACTACTCCGGCGGCCCACTCCGCGCCTGGCTTGCCGTCGATGCTGTCGGTGCAAGCCAGCAGGCTGCCGCCAAACTCGTTCTGTTCGTCGGCGAGAATCACGCGGGCGCCGGACCTCGCCGCCGCCAGCGCCGCCATCAGGCCGGCCGGTCCGCCCCCGGCCACCAGCACTTCGCAGTGCGCGTTCATGTGCTCGTAGGTGCCGGGATCGGGCTCCTCCGGCGCCCGGCCGAAGCCGGCCGACGCGCGGATCAGGCGCTCGTAGAGCTTCCACAACGAGCGCGGGTACATGAACGTCTTGTAGTAGAAACCGGCGGCCAGCATTCGTCCAAAGACGTCATTCATTGCACCGATATCCAAGCGCACCGTGGGCCAGCCCTTCGTCGAGCGCGCCACCAGCCCGTCGTGGAGTTCCACCTGCGTCGCCAGGAGGTTCGGCTGCGCGGCGGCGCCTTCGCCCACCTGCATGATCGCGTTGGGTTCTTCCGCGCCGCTGCCGACGATCCCGCGCGGGCGGCGCAACTTGAAGCTGCGCCCCACCAGGGACACGCCGTTGGCGATCAGCGCAGAAGCCAGCGTGTCGCCTGCGAATCCCTCGCAAGTCTTGCCGTTGAAGGAGAAGGACAAGGGCTGCGCCCGGTCGATCCGCCCTCCCTGCTGCAAACGATTCGGCTGCGCGACCGCCATGGTCAGCCACCGTCCAGCGTGTAACTGCGCTCGATGCGGTAGGTGACCGTATCGCGCTCCACGCCGAACCATCGCCGGCAGCCGTGGGCGTGATTCCACAATTCCCGGTGGGCGCCGCGCGGGTTGGCGCGGTTGAACAGGTAGTCGGCCCATTCCGCGTCGCTCAGCGCGTCCGGGTCCGGCGGCCGCACGATGCCCGCCTCACCACCGTAGCTGAACTCGGTCTCGGCCCGGGACCCGCACCATGGGCATTCGATCAAAAGCATGGCATTGAACCCGTGAGCGCTAGTGCGCCACCGCCGCGGCGCCGTGCTCGTCGATCAGCGCGCCTGTAGCAAACCGCTCCAGGCTGAAGGGCGCGTTGAGTTCGTGGGGTTCGTCGTGGGCCATGGTGTGCGCGAACACCCAGCCGGAGCCGGGTGTCGACTTGAAGCCGCCGGTGCCCCATCCGCAGTTGAAGTAAAGGCCCTGTACGGGCGTCTTCGAGACGATCGGACATGCATCCGGGCAGACATCGACGATGCCGCCCCAGAGCCTGAGCATGCGCACCCGGCTGAACACCGGGAACAGCTCGATGATCGCCTGCATCGTGTGTTCGATGATGTGGAAGCTGCCCCGCTGGCCGTAGCCGTTGTACGCGTCGATGCCGGCGCCGATCACCAGTTCGCCCTTGTCGGACTGGCTGATGTAGCCGTGCACCGCCCCGGACATGACCACCGTGTCCAGCACCGGCTTGATGGGCTCGGAGACGAACGCCTGCAGCGGATGGCTCTCGATGGGCAGGCGCAGGTCCGCCATCCTGGCCAGCACGCTGGCGTGGCCGGCCACCACGACGCCGATGCGGTTCGAGGCGATGGGGCCGCGCGTCGTCTGCACGCCCACGGCCCTGCCGCCCCGGACATCGATACCCGTGACCTCGCACTGTTCGATGATGTCGACGCCGAGCGCGTCGGCGGCCCGCGCGAAGCCCCAGGCGACGGCATCGTGACGCGCCACCCCCGCGCGGCGCTGCAGCGACGCGCCGAGGATCGGATAACGCGCATCCGGTGAAATATTGAGGTGCGGAATCGCCTTGCCGAGTTCGGCCGCGCTGACGACCTCGGCGTCAATGCCGTTGAGCCGGTTGGCGTTGACGCGCCGCTCGATGTCCCGCATGTCCTGCAGCGAGTGAGCCAGGTTGTAGACGCCGCGCTGGCTGAACATGACGTTGTAATTCAGATCCTGGCTCAGTCCCTCCCACAGCTTCATGGATTTCTCGTACAGCAGCGAGGATTCGGTCCACAGGTAGTTGGAGCGCACGATGGTGGTATTGCGCCCGGTGTTGCCCCCGCCGATCCAGCCCTTCTCCAGCACCGCGACGTTGCGGATGCCGTGATTCCTGGCCAGGTAGTAGGCGGTCGCAAGCCCGTGGCCGCCGCCGCCGACGATGATGGCGTCGTAGCTCTTCTCCGGTTCAGGACTGCGCCACGCCTCGCGCCAGTTCCTGTTGTAACTGAGCGCATTGCGCAGCAGCCCGAGCGCCGAGTATCGCTTCATGATCTCATGCCCGGCCTGCTCCCGGCCTGCCGAAAACGCCAGGGGAGGCGCACTGCCGGTCGCTTGAGACCCTCGCCCGCAGGGATGCGGGCGCGGAGCGTACAGGGATGTATTCACAGCGTGTCTCAAGCGACCGGCAGTGCGACTCCCCGACCCACCCACCACAGCAGCATAATCTTCGGTCAGACATGCGCCTCACCCATTGGCCCCATTGACATCGCGCAGCCGTTCATTGGCCGCATCGAACGGGCTGTCGGGAATCACCGTCGCCCGAAAGGTCCTGTCGAGAATCTCGATGCCGACCTCCGTGCCCGGAACCGCCAGGTCGGGAGGCAGCATCCCCAGCGCCAGCGACTTGCCGGTGCGGAAACCGTAGTTGCCGCTGGTGGCCCGGCCGACCGTCTCACCGTCCATGAGCAACGCATTGTTGCCGAGCGCGTCGGCGTCTTCCACGTCGTGAACCTCCAGCGTGACCAGCAGGTTCTTCAGTCCGGCCTCCCTGGACGCCAGCAGGGCGTCGCGTCCCAGGAAGTCGCCCTTGTCCGGCCTGACGAACCGGTCCAGCGTCGACTCGAAGGCCGAGTACTCGATGGACAGTTCCGTGCCCACCAGCCGGTAGGACTTCTCCATGCGCATCGAGTCCATGGCGCGAATGCCGAACGGCGCCAGCCCCAGGTCCTCGCCGGCCTCGAACAACGTGTCGAAGATGTGGTTCTGGTACTCCATGGGGTGGTGCAGTTCCCAGCCCAGTTCGCCGACGAAGTTCACCCGCATGGCGTTGACCGGCGCCGAGCCAACCACGATGTCGCGGGCGGTCAGCCAGCGGAAGGCCTGGTTCGACAGGTCGGCGCCCGTCACCCGCGACAACAGCTCCCTCGCCCTGGGGCCAGCCAGGACCAGCACGCCGACCGCGCCCGTCAGGGGCGTAAACTGCACCGAGCCGTCCTGCGGCATGTATTTGCGCAGATAGTCGTGATCCAGCCGCTGGAAGGCGCCGGCCGACACCAGGTAGAACGAATCGCCCGGCTCGCGGCGGATCGTGAACTCCGAATGCACGCCGCCGCTACGGTTCAGCGCGTGTGCCAGACACATGCGCCCAACCTGCTTCGGCACGCTGTTGGCCACGAACCAGTTGAGGAAGTCTTCCGCTCCGGGGCCGGACACGCGGCACTTGGCGAACGCGGTCATGTCCTGCAGTCCGACGTTGTTCGTGACGTTTTCGACCTCACGGCGAACCGCCTCGAACCAGCGCGAGCGGCGGAACGACCAGTCGTCTTCCTGAGGCATGTTGTCAGTCGCAAAGAAATTGGGCCGCTCCCAGCCGAACTTCTGCCCGAATACGGCTCCACGCGCCTTCATGCGCTCGTAGCAGGGCGCTGTGCGCAACGGACGTGCGGCGGGGCGTTCCTCGTCCGGGTAGTGGATGATGAAGACGTGCGCGTAGGCTTCTTCGGTCTTTTTGACCAGGTAGTCCTTCGTCGCGTATTCGCCGAAACGGCGCGGCTCGACACCCAGCATGTCGATGGTGGGCTCCCCTTCGACGATCCACTCGGCCAGTTGCCAGCCGGCCCCGCCTGCGGCCGTGATCCCGAAGCTGTGCCCCTCGGACAGCCAGAAATTGTCGATACCCCAGGCCGGCCCGATGATCGGGTTGCCGTCGGGCGTGTAGGCGATGGCGCCGTTGTAGACTTCCTTGATGCCTACTTCGGCGAAGGCCGGCACCCGGTTCATCGCTGCCTCGATATGCGGCATGAGGCGGTCGATGTCCTCCTGGAACAACTCGTATTCGGCCTGCGGGTCCGGGCCGTCGACGTAGCAGCAGGGCGCGTCCTTCTCGTACGGGCCGAGGATGAAGCCGCTGTTTTCCTCGCGCAGGTACCACGAGCCGTCCGATTCGCGCAGCACGCCGAGTTCGGGCAGGCCCTGGAGTTTGCGCGCCTGAAGATCGGGATGCGGTTCGGTGACGATGTACTGGTGCTCCACCGGCATCACGGGGACATCGAGTCCCACCATCTCGCCGGTCTGGCGGGCGTAATTCCCGGTGGCCGAGACCACGTGATCGCAGGTGATGCGGCCCTTGTCCGTGTGCACCACCCAGCCACCGGAGGTCGCCTGGGTGATGCCGAGAACCGCGGTCTTGCGGTAGATCTCCGCACCGCGCCCCCGGGCGCCGGCGGCCAGCGCCTGGGTCAGGTCGGCGGGCTGGATGTAGCCGTCCTCGGGATGGAAGATGCCGCCGACGAGTCCGTCAGTATTGCACAGCGGCCACAGTTCTCCGATCTCGGCCGGGGTCAGGAAGCGTACATCCACCCCGATGGTCTTCGCCGTGGCCGCGTACTGGTGGTACTCATCCATACGGTCCCGGTTCATGGCGAGCCGCAGGTTGCCGACCCGGCTGAACCCGACCCGCCGTCCAGTCTCTTTCTCCAGCTCCTGATACAGGTTGACGGAGTACTTGTGGACCTGGCCCACCGAGTAGCTCATGTTGAACAGCGGCAGCAGGCCCGCGGCGTGCCAGGTGGAGCCCGAAGTCAGCTCGCCCTTCTCGACCAGCACCACCTCGTCCCCCCAGCCCTTCTTCGCCAGGTGATACAGCGTGCTGACGCCGACCACGCCGCCGCCGACGACCACGACTCTTGCCCGTGTTTTCATCGTGCGGATGCTTTTCTTCTGCGCCGCCGCCGCCCGGCGCCGGCGGATTCCGGTCCCGGCGCCGGCTTTTCCACCACCGAGAACAGCCTTGGGAAGCTGTCTCGCTTGTTCGGGATCGCCATTGCGTCCACGAAATACTCCTGGAACTTCGGTTCCACCGCCGTTTCGATCTTCTCGATGGTGCGTACCGCGGCTTCGATTTCCGCGCGGGCAGGCAAGTTCAGCAACGCGATCAGCGCCCCCATGCCTGCTGCGTTTCCGGCCGACTTTACCCGGTTGAGGTCGCAGTCGGGAATCAGCCCCAGGACCATCGCGTATTTCGGGTCGATGTGGGAACCGAACGCCCCGGCCAGGCGGATGCGGTCGATCCTGTCGATGCCGGCCCGGTCCTGGAGCAAACGGACACCCGCGTACAGCGCCGCCTTGGCGAGTTGCACCTGGCGCACGTCGTTCTGCGTGACGACGATCCGCTGCGGGCCATCATGCAAGAGGTACGAGAACGTGCGGCCGTCGGCGAGGATGCGTTCGCTCCGGCTCGCCAGTGAACCGTCGACGACCCCATCCTCGTTGATGATGCCGGCAAGGTACATCTCCGCGATGACCTCGATGATGCCGGACCCGCAGATGCCGGTGACGCCGAACGCCCCGGTCGCTGTGTCGAAATCCGGATCATCCGACCAAAGCTCCGATCCGATGACGCTATAGCGCGGCTCAAGGTCCACCGGATCGATGCGCACCCGCTCGATGGCGCCGGGAGTAGCGCGCTGACCGCCGGAAATCTGCGCGCCCTCGAAGGCGGGTCCTGTGGGACTGGAGCAGGCCAGCAGCCGGTCGCGGTTGCCGAGCAGGATCTCCGCGTTGGTGCCCACGTCCACCACCAAAGAAACCTCGTCGAGCAGGTGCGGTTCCTCGGCCAGGACCATTCCGGCCGCGTCGGCCCCCACGTGCCCGGCGATGCACGGCAGCACGTAGACGTTGGCGCCCGGATGGATCCCGATGCCGATGTCGCGGGCCTTGAGGTCGAGCGCGGTATCGACCGCCAGGGCAAAGGGGGCGCCGCCGAGTTCACGGGGGTCCAGGCCCAGGAACAGGTGGTGCATGATGGGATTGCCGACCACCGTCAGTTCCACAACGTCCTCGGGGCCGATACCGCCCTGGCGGCAAACCTGTCCGACGAGGTCGTTCACTCCCCCGCGAACGGCACTCGTCAGCTCTGCGGCGCCCTCCGGGTGCATCATCACGTAGGAAACCCGGCTCATCAGGTCCTCGCCGAAACGAATCTGCGGGTTCATGATGCCGTCAGTGGCGATCACGTTGCCCGCCGTCAGGTTCACCAGGTGGGCGGCGATCGTCGTCGAACCGATGTCGATCGCGATGCCGTGGACCCTGGGCCTGAAACCGGGCCAGACGGCGACAATGGTGGACTCATTGTGCACGGCCACGGTGACCCGCCACCCGCCCTCCCGCAGCGCGTGTTGCAGACCCGGCAGAATGACCGGGTCGCACAGCAGATCGGCAAGCTGCCACTCCCAGGCCAGCGCGTCGCAAAGCCGCTGCAGGTCGCCGGTGGTTTCGAGCATGTCGGCAGGCTGTACCTCCACGTGATAGAGCCGCGTGGCCGGGTCGAGCTTGATGTCGCGGTGCTCGGCATCCTTGCGCACGACCTGGCGGTGCATCTGGCTCTCCGGCGGCACGTCGATGACGAGATCGCCCCCGATCACCGCCTGGCAGCTCAGGCGGTGGTTGGCCGCAAGTTTCCGGCGGCGCTCGCTGTACCGCGCTTCGATTTCGTTGAGCCGCGATAGATGCTCCGGGCGGGAACGGATCGCGTGCTTGGCAAAATCTCCGTCCATGCAGACAATGCGGCAGCGCCCGCAAAGCCCGCGGCCGCCGCACACCGAGTCCACGTCGACACCGATGCTCCGGGCGGCGTCCAGCAGCCGCGTGCCGTGCGGAAACGTGCCGCGGCGCCCGGAGGGTGTAAAGACGATCCTGGCGTCCCCGTGAGTCACGCCGATTGCTCCGGTCCGGTCCGCGCCGCGGTTCGGTCCGCCGCAGTTTGCCGCGCCGGCGCGCGTTTCACGGCGTTGTCGCACGCGGTCCGGCACATGTCAGCACGCCGTCGCCCCGGCCCGCCGCCGGCGTCGCCGTCCGCCGCGTTCCCGCCGCGTTCCCGCGGCCGACGGCTGGCGGTACTTGCGGATCCAGTTGGCGCAGTCCGGGTCGTGCCCCATCATGACATCGGCGCCCAGCACGGCCTGAACGACGTCGGCGTGCAGCGGATTCGTGATCGCCGAGGTCATGCCCGCGCCGATGGCCATGGTCAGGAACGCGGAATTGATGCCGTTGCGGTTCGGCAGCCCGAAGCTGACATTGGAGGCGCCGCAGGTCGTGTTGACTCTGAGTTCCCCGCGCAGCCGCCGCACGATGTGCATGACCTGCTTGCCCGCCGCGTTGATCGCGCCGATGGGCATCACCAGCGGGTCGACCACCACATCCTCCCGGGTGATGCCGTGGTCGGCGGCGCGCTCGACGATCTTCTTCGCCACGGAGTAGCGCACGTCCGGGTCCTCGGAAATGCCGGTTTCGTCGTTGGAAATGGCGACCACCGCGGCGCCGTGCCGCTTCACCAGGGGCAGCACCGACTCGAGCCGCTCTTCCTCGCCGGTCACCGAGTTGACCAGCGCCTTGCCCTGGTACACCGCCAGTCCGGCTTCCAGGGCCGCGACGATGGACGAATCGATGGACAGCGGCACATCGGTGATCGACTGCACGAGTTGGACAATGTCCGCCAGCATTTTCGGCTCGTCGGCCAGGGGCACGCCGGCATTGACATCGAGCATGTGCGCGCCGGCTTCGACCTGCGCGATGGCGTCGGCCTCCACCCGGCGGTAGTCGCCCCGCGCCATCTCCTCGGCGAGAACCTTGCGCCCGGTGGGATTGATGCGTTCGCCGATGACGACGAACGGACGGTCGAATCCGATCCGCACTTCCCTGGTGGGCGAAGCAATGACTGTTTCGGTCATGAGACTGCCTCCACTGCCCGCACGGTCCGCGCGCGGGACACGTCGGGGTTGCCGCGATCCGACGCAATGTTCTTCCAGTCCATCGTCGGCCGCCACGGCCTGCGGCCGCCCAGCACATCGGAACGCTCGACGATTTCGGCGACCCGGTGTTCCTGACGGTACGCCATGATGTGAATCCCGTGCACGCCCTGGATTTCCCTGATCCGATGGATCATGTCGATGCAGATGTTTACCCCCTCCCGTTGCTGGTTCTTCGCTCCCTGCAGGCGGTGGATGACGGCATCGGGAATGCGAATGCCGGGCACGTTGGTGCGAATCCATTCGGCCGAACGGGCCGAGGCGAGCGGGCCGACACCTGCCAGGATGAACACCTTCTCATGAGTCCCAGCGTCGCGCACCGCTGCCATGTAGCGCTCGAACATTTCCAGGTCGAAGCAGTACTGTGTCTGCACGAACTGCGCGCCGGCCTCCACCTTCTTGGCCAGCCTGTGTGGCCGGTAGTCCAGCGGCGGGGCGAACGGGTTCGCGGCGGCGCCCAGGAACACGCGCGGCGGCTCGGTCAGCCTGCGTCCGCTCAGGAACCTGGCTTCATCGCGCATGCTGCGGATCATGGTCAGCATGGACATGCTGTCCAGGTCGAATACGGGTTTGGCCTCCGGGTGATCGCCGACATCGACGCCATCGCCCGTCAGGCAGAGGATGCTGGCGACCCCCATTGCCGCCGCGCCGAGCACGTCGCCCTGGATGGCGATCCGGTTGCGGTCCCGGGCCGACACCTGCATGACCATGGCGTAACCCCGCCGCGTCAGCAGCGAGCACATGCCCACGCTGGACATGTGGCAGTTGGCCCCCGAGCCGTCGGTGGCGTTGATGGCATCCACGTACCCGTCGTACAGCGCAGCGCGCTCGTAGACTTCGGCCGGGTTGGACGAGTCGGGCGGCGCGATCTCGGCGGTCACCGCAAAGCCGCCGGCGCGCAGCACGCGCTCGAACCGGCCGAACGAGGAATGCCCGGGCCGGATGGGCAGCGGATCGCCGGGTACCAGCGGTTCGTCTTCAAACTGCATGTCTGCGGCTCTCGACCCGGATGCGAACCTCTCGCAGCCACGCCGACCGGCCGATCAACTGGTGGTCGACGGGCGGCTGCACGACCTGCAGCGGAAACTCTTCTTCGCGCAATCGCTGGTTGCCCTCCCACGCGAGCACCCAGACGCAGGGCATCTCCGGCTTCACCTCGCAGTTTCCGTCGGCGCGCACGCCGCCGCAGGGGCCGTTGCGCATCTCCTTCGGGCAGTTCATCGGGCAGGACAGTCCGGTGAAGCCGACGATGCACTGGCCGCAGTTCTGCGAATCCAGCAGGACGCCCTTGGTGAATGACTCGACTTTCATGAACGGCTTGTCGAGCCGCGCATAACCGATGCGCCGCAACAGCGGGTGGCACCAGACAAGGATCTGCTCGATGGCGGCGTAGAGTCTCTTCAGGAAGCGCGCATTGCGCACCGACCAGTGCCGCATTCGGTACGTTTCAACGCGTTCCGTGGCTGATCCGGTGGCCATGGGGTGCTAGGTCCCGTCGACGCTGTCCGTGCTGCCGCCGTCCGGGCCGCCGCTGTCCGGGCCGCCGCCTCCCGTGCTGCCGCCGTCCGGGCCGCCGCTGTCTGTGCTGGCGCCGTGACTGCGGATCAACAGTTTGAGCCGCTCCTGCGTAAATTCCTCTTCAAAGCGGCTCGCCTCGGCCAGCGCAAGCTCGCGCAGTTCGCCGGCGGAATCCATCATCGTGGTCTCGCGGCGCCATTCGGCGAGGTAGGCTGCGCTGCCGCCCTTGCCGGCACGCATGGCGGCCCGGTCGATGGCTTCCTGGAACCGGCCGCTCAGCAGGACCTTTTCGCGCCGCCGGCCACGCTGCAGGATGACCTGGGAGGGAATGTCACGCCAGTAAACGAGAATTCTCTTGACCATGGTCTGCTTTCCCGACCCGGGCCGCCAGGCTCAACTCAAGTTCGCCGTATCCGCAGTGCACGTGCTCGAAATCGAGTTCGAGGCATGCCGCGGCCCGCATGGCGGATTCGAGCAGCCGCGCGTCTTCCGTCTGCGAGAGGTATACGAGCTTGCGGTAGTTGCCAAAATACGCATCGCGCAGTTCCGGATGCCGGTCCAGTCCCAGCGGCTTCATCACGAAACGGTCGAAGTGGCGCGCCAGGAAGTCGGTCAGGTAGAACGTGCCGGGCTCCGCCGCGGACAGCGCGGCGAAGCGTTCGCGCCCGGCGAAGAACTGGTAGCAGTGCGCGCCTTCCAGCCGCTCGGCGCCTTCCTCCGCAAGCACGCGGTCGATGCCGCCGGTCGTGCCGCAGTCCGCGTACGCGACGAAAATCTCGCCGTACGCGGCTCGATGCCTGCGAATCATCTGCCGCAGGCGCCCGGGAATCTCCGCCGGGCGGTTGTGCAACCGCGCGTCGATGCACTTCAGGTGCAGGTGCTGCCAGCCCCAGCGGCGTTTGAGCGCGTCGATCTCCCGTGCCAGGGCGCCGCAGGCGATGACCAGGATCGGCTCAGGCATTGACGATCTCTCCCAGGCGGCGCGTCCGCACCATGTTCGGCGCCACGTCCGCGGCCTGCGCCGCGTCCCGGCAATAGCCGTCCGCCCCTACGGCACGGCCGAACTCCTCGTTGAGCGGCGCACCGCCCACCAGCACGATGTAGTCGTCGCGGATGCGTTGCTTGACCATCTCGTCGATGACCACCTTCATGTAGGGCATGGTGGTGGTGAGCAGGGCGGACATGCCGAGGATGTCCGGCCGGTGCTTCTCCATCGCCTCGAAATAGTCTTCCACCGAGTTGTTGATGCCGATGTCGAAGACTTCGAAGCCCGCGCCTTCCAGCATCATCCCCACCAGGTTCTTGCCGATGTCGTGGATGTCGCCCTTCACGGTGCCGATGACCATCTTGCCGATGGGCTTGACGCCGGTCTCGGAGAGCAGCGGTCGCAGGATCTCCATGCCGCCCTTCATGGCGTTGGCCGCCAGCAGCACCTCGGGCACGAACAGGATGCCGTCGCGGAAGTCGATGCCGACGATCCGCATGCCTTCCACCAGCGCCTCGTTGAGCACCTTCTCCGCGCCCCATTTGCGCTCGAGCAGGATGGACGTGCCCTCGACGATCTCCTCCCTGAGCCCGTCGTAGAGGTCTTCGTGCATCTGCTCCACGAGTTCGCCGTCGTCCAGTTCCGCCAGGACGATGTCTTCCTCTTCCAGGATGGCTGCGTGTTCCATGGCCATCAGTAGTCCCGATCCTCGAACTCCGACTTGCGCCGGTCGATGAAGGCGAGGAGTTCCTCGTGGATGGCGGGGTCGAGCTTCGGCGGCTCGTAGTCCTTCAACATCTGTTTCCAGATGCCGTTGGCGCGCTGGGCGGCGTCCAGCGAGCCGTCCTGCTGCCACTGTTCGAAGCTGTTGTTGTCCGCGACGGTGGAACGGTAGAAGGCGGTTTCGAAGTTCTCCAGGGTGTGCGCGGCGCCGAGAAAGTGCGAACCGGGTCCCACCTCGCGCAAAGCGTCCAGCGCCTGGGCGTTCTCCGACAGGTCGACGCCCCGCAAAAGCACCGCGATCATGTTCGCCTGGTCCACGTCCAGGATGAACTTCTCGTAGCCCATCGCCAGGCCTCCTTCCAGCCAGCCGGCGGTGTGCAGCATGAAGTTCACGCCGGCCATCGCCGCCGTCTGCAGCGTATTGGCGGACTCGTAGGCCGCCTGGGCGTCGGGAAGCTTCGCCGCGCAAAGCCCGCCGCCGCTGCGGAAGGGTACGCCCAGGCGCCGCGCCAATTGGCCCACGCCGTAGAGCACCAGGCTGGGCTCCGGGGTGCCGAAGGTCGGCGCCCCCGATTGCATGGATACGGCCGCGGCGAACGAACCGAACACCACCGGGGCGCCGGGGTGCACGAGCTGGATATAGGCCATGCCGGCCAGCGCCTCGGCGAGGATCTGGGTCAGCGTGCCGGCCACGGTCACCGGCGACATCGCGCCTGCGAGCAGGAACGGCGAAATGATCGTCGCCTGGTTGTTCTCGGCGTAGACCGTCGCCGCCCCCAGCATGGTGGCGTCGAAGGTGAGCGGCGAATTCACGTTGATGAGGCTGGTCAGTACCGTCTTGAGGGGCACGAAGTCTTCGCCGAACAGCAGCTTGACCATGGCGACGGTATCTTCGGCGCGCTCGGGATGGGTGACCGAACCCATGAACGGCTTGTCCGTGTACCTGATGTGGCTGTAGACCATGTCGAAGTGGCGCTTGTTGACGGGAAGATCGACGGGTTCGCAGACGGTGCCGCCGGAGTGGTGCAGCCCGGGGCTCATGTAGGTGAGCTTCACGAAGTTGCGGAAGTCCTCGATGGTCGCGTAGCGGCGCCCCCGGTCGAGGTCGTGCACGAACGGCGATCCATAGGCGGGCACCAGCACGGTGCGGTCGCCGCCGATGATCGTGGAGCGCTTCGGATTGCGCGCGTGCTGCGTGTACTCGCGCGGCGCCGTGGCCTGCACCAGCGACCGGCACAGTCCGCGCGGGAACCGCACGCGCTCCCCGTCCACGTCCGCCCCGGCCTCCTTCCAGAGCTTCAGCGCCCGCGGGAACCCGCGGAACTCGATGCCGATCTCCTCGAGCACGGTGTCCGCGTTGTGCTCGATCAGCTCCAGCGCTTCGGTATCGAGGATCTCGATGTGGGGGATCCGGCGATCGATCCAGGTGGTGAACTCGTCCACGATTCCGCGCCGGCGCAGGTCGTGCTTGTGCGCGCGGCCGGCCCGCAGCGGGCGGCCCGCGCGGGTCCGTCGGCCGGGGGCGCGCTTGCGTCGCAGATTGTCGGTCATGCGCGGCCTCCTGCTGCGGGATAACGGCTGAGCCCTGAAAGCGAAAGCCAGAGTTGTGCATTCGCAGTCTGAGCCAGAATCCCCACTTCTGCATCGCCGGATGCGACATGGAGCCAATCGCAGGCGACATTGCGGCACCCGGGGCTATTGTTGGCGACACGCAACAGATTTTTGCGTGATTGCAGGAGCCAGGCGCCCGCTGTCCAAATTTGGCGCTCCGATGTCGCATATCTTTCATTGAACGTCGCATTCCGATGTTATTCTCGGAACGTCGGAATTGGAGATCAAGTCACCAGCGGGGAGTCACAATGCAAATTCCGTTGCAAGCAAAACGTACTGCAATATCTGCCGCCGTCGCGGCAGCGCTCGCCGGACCCACGGCCGTGGCGCAGGCACAGGAGGGTGCCCGGGAACTGGAAGAAGTCGTCGTAACCGCGACCCGCGTGGAGCTTTCGCTCCAGGATGTTCCCGTCGCCGTGTCCGCACTGGGTCCGGGCGAAATCGGGGAACTCGGAATCACCAATTTCGCCGACTACTCGCTGCAGTTGCCGAGCGTGACCGCCGGCGGCAGCGGGCCGGGCCAAAACACCATCTACATTCGCGGCGTCGCTTCGACAACGCCCAACCTGACGGTTGCCGGCGTCGCCGGACTCTCACCCAACGTCGCCTTTTACCTCGACGAGCAGCCGCTGGCACATCCGGGCCGCAACCTCGACGTGTACGCGGCGGATCTGGCGCGCATCGAAGTGCTTTCGGGTCCCCAGGGCACGTTGTTCGGGGCCAGTTCCCAGGCCGGCAATGTCCGCCTGATCACGAACAAGCCGGATCTTACCGAGTTTTACGGCAACGCGAAGCTCGGCGCGAACACGATCAGCGGCGGCGACGGAGGATCGAGCCTCGAGGTCGTGCTGAACGTACCCGTGAGCGACAACTTCGGCTTGCGCGGCGTCGTTTACAACGACAGCAAGGGCGGCTGGATCGACAATGTCGCCGGCACGAGGGACGCCAGTGGAAGTGCGCGGTTCAGGCCCGAGGGTGCGGTTCGCAAAAACGGCGTGCCCGTCGCGGCGCACCGCGCCGGATTCAGCGCCGGAGCCGACCTCTCCGCGGTGAACTTCATTCAGGCCGACAACAGCGATATCGCCGACGAGAATATCAACGGAGTCACCTACACCGGTGCCCGGATCTCGGCCCAGTGGGATTTCAGCGACAACTGGGAATTGCTCCTGGCGCACACGACCCAGGACACTGAAGCGGACGGCGTATTCTTCGCCGACCCGGACATCGGCGACCTGGAGATCATGCGCTTCGTGGACGAGCGCATCGATGATTCGATCGACAACACTGCCTGGACGCTCACCGGCCGGCTCAATGAGCTTCAGCTCATCTACACCGGCGCGTTCACGGACCGGCAGTCGGATCAGATCGTCGACTACTCCGACTACCTGTTCGTGGGCCAGTACCTGCCGTACTACATCTGCGATTATTACGCCGGATATTATGCCAAGCCAGGCGTTCCTGGAGTCGGCACGTGCCAGTCCCCGCTGATGTTCGTGGACAGCCTGAACGCGCTCGAGGTTCAGACCCACGAAATCCGCTTTACCACGGACCAGTCGAACCGCTGGCGTCTCCAGGGCGGTGTGTTCACCAGCGAACTGGAACTCATCGAGGTCAATGACTTCACCTATCCCGGTTCCGTCGATGCCGTCATGTGGACCGGTGGGGTGGGATTCACGCCCAACTACCCCTGCACGAACCCGGCGGCGGCCGCGGGTAACCCCAGCGGATCAGCCTTCTGTGGCGGCGGGGGGCAGGGCTATTTCACCTATCCGGGACCGTTCCCTGAGGACGTCATCTTCCGCAACGACATCAGGCGTACGGACAATCAGGTCGGCGTGTTCGGCGAGTTGGGTATCGATCTGAGCGAGCAGTTCTCGTTGACACTCGGCGCCCGCAACTACGAGATCGAGGTCGATCTTGAGGGCAGCGCCAATTCGTCGTTCGGCAATGCTGCTGGCCCGGGCAGATCGGATGCGCAGCGATTCGGCACCAACATTTCGTATAAGTTCGCGCCAGACAATCCGAATCCCGAGCCCGACAAGGCGGTGGCCGACGGCACGATTTTCAAGGCGACGCTGGACTGGCGGCCGCAGCCGGAACACCTCTACTACGTGACGCTTTCGGAGGGCTTCCGTCCCGGCCTGCTGAATCGCCCGGGCGGGAGTCCGAGCGCGGACGGCAGTGGCTTCACGGTGCCAAACGTGCTCGATACCGACGAAGTCGTCAATCTCGAGTTGGGCATGAAGGCCGATTTCGGCAACGCCTTCCGATTGAACGCGGCGCTGTTCAACATCGATATCGCCAATCTGCAGACGACGATCTTCGATACCAGTATCGTCAACCTGTTCTTTTCGGACAATGCGGCGGACGCCAAGGTGTCGGGCCTTGAGGCGGACTTCACCTGGCTGCCCGACTGGTCCGACGGGCTCACGATCGCCGGAGCGGTGTCGTTCCTCAACTCGGAGATCACGAACAAGCTCACACCGACCAACGACGTGCGCGTCGGGGACGAACTCGCGTTCGCGCCGAGCAACCAGGGCAACCTGCGGGCGCGGTACGAGTGGACCCTGCAGGCCAACGGATGGACGGCGCACGTCATGCCCATGATTTCCTGGTCCGCGGATTCGTACAGCGACATCATCACCATCAACCGCGACCTGATAAACGGCTGGACCATGCTCGGCCTGACGGCCGGCGTGGAAAATGACGACTGGTCGGTGACGTTCTACGCCAGCAACCTGACCGATGAACGGGCCGAAGTGTCGCGCTCCTTCGTATTCGACACCAAGCACGTCACTTACGCGCAACCCAGGACATTCGGCGTACGCGCGAGCGTAAACTTCTGACCGATCCGGCTGCGGCAACAGGAACAGGCGCGGCGTCCTCCCCGGAGGATGCTGTTGTCGCGTCCGGGCACACCGAAATTCGGGAGGACTCCGAGCCTGGCTCCGGGCACGGTGCCGCGCTGGCTTCAATCCAGGCCAGCATCGTCGCGAAACGATACGACGACGCGCTGACCGACCTCGAAGCCATCCTCAGCCGCGAACCGGACAACACCGACGCGCTTTACATGAGCGCTGTCTGCCGCCGCTATCGGCGCGAATACGACGCGGCGCTGGCGATCATCGCCCGCCTGAAAGCCCTCACGCCCGAAAACGGCCGGGCGCACCAGGAGGAGGGCCATGCCTGCCGGGACGCGGGCAGGCCCGCCGAAGCGTTGCGGGCGTATGCAACGGCGTGCCGGCTCAACCCGGCGCTGGTGGCCAGTTGGCGGGCGCAGCTCCGGATCCTCAATCGCCAGGGGCGCTTTCGCGAGGCCGCCCAGGTCAAGGCGCAACTGGACTACCTGGAGCGGTTGCCGAAGCCCCTGGCCGCCGTCATGGATCTGACGAGCCAGGGCAAGCTGCTCAAGGCCGAGGACCTCTGCCGCCGGTTCCTGCAGAAGGTGCCGCACCACGTGGAGGCGATGCGGCTGCTGGCCGACATCGGCATCCGCTTCGGCGTACTGGCGGATGCGGAGTTTCTGCTGGAATCTGCCCACCAGTTCGACCCGAAGAACGTGCGGGTGCACATCGACTACATCCAGGCGCTCAGGAGACGCCAGAAGTTCGGCCCGGCCCTGGAACAGGCGGAGCGGCTGCTCGATACTTCGCCCGACAATCCGCAGTTCCAGTCCATTTTTGCGGTCGAAAGCATGCAGGTCGGAGACTACGAAACGGCGCTTGGCATGTTCGGCAAAGTGCTGAAGCGAGTGCCCGGAGACCCGGCCACGCTGACGTCCATGGGCCACGCCTACAAGACCTGCGGCCAGTACGACGAAGCGGTCGAGGCCTACCACGCGGCGCTGACGAGCCAGCCGCTGCACGGCGATGCGTGGTACTCGTTGTCCAATCTCAAGGTCTACGAGTTCGACGAGGACGAGATCGAGCGCATGCAGGCGCACGCTCACGACGAAAACCTGTCCCATGCAGACCGCGTACACGTGAGCTTTGCCCTGGGCAAGGCCTGGGAAGACCGCAACGACTTCGAGACATCGTTCCGCTACTACGAGCAGGGCAACCGTTCGAAGAAGGCCCTGAGTACGTACGATGCGGACAAGATGACGGAAGAGTTGCATGACCAGCGCCGCGTGTGCACTGCCGGCATGCTTGCGCGGGGCGCCGGGGCAGGGCATCCGGCGGGCGACCCGATTTTCGTCGTCGGGCTGCCGCGGGCGGGTTCAACGCTGCTGGAGCAAATCCTTTCGTCCCATTCCATGGTCGACGGAACACTGGAACTGCCGAACATCCTCTCGCTGTCCCAGCAGTTGCGGCGCCGCGAACGCGACGGTGGCGGGCCGGGCTATCCCGAGATTCTGGCAGCGTTGCCGGACGAGGAACTGGAGGCGTTCGGCCGACAGTACATCGACGATACGCGGATTCACCGCCAGGACGCGCCGTTCTTCATCGACAAGATGCCGAACAATTTCCGTCACATCGGACTCATTCACCTGATACTCCCCAACGCGAAGATCATCGACGCCCGGCGCCATCCCATGGCCTGCGGTTTCAGCGGCTACAAGCAACTGTTTGCCGAGGGGCAGGAATTCACCTATGACCTGGCGGACATGGGTCAGTATTACCGGGACTACGTCGAACTGATGGATCACTGGGACGAGGTGCTCCCGGGCAAGGTGCTGCGTGTCCAATACGAGGACGTGGTGGGTGACCTGGAAACCCAGGTACGGCGGATCCTCGATCACTGCGGGCTCGAATTCGAACCCGGCTGCCTGAGTTTTCACCGCACCGAGCGGGCGGTGCGCACACCCAGCTCGGAGCAGGTGCGGCGGCCGATCTTCACGTCGGGACTGGACTACTGGCGCAACTACGAACCCTGGCTCGATCCTCTGAAGGAGGCGCTGGGCGAAGGCGTCCGGCAACGCTTCGGTATCGGACCGGACAAACCATGAGCAGTAACGCCCGGGATTCATTCGTGGAGCTGGCATGAACGGCACCGACGGCACGCGCGCAGGATCGGCCCTCACTGAGCCGGATATTCCCGATATCGGCCACGAAATCGGCGAGCACAACATCCGGGTCTTCAATCTCGACATCCATAACCCGGTCTTCATCGTGTCCGCGGCGCTGGTGGTCATGCTGGTGATCGGCACGTTACTGTTCCCGCAGCAGGCGGCGACGTTTTTTGCCGATGTGAGGGTCTGGACGACCGCGACGTTCGACTGGTTTTTCTTCGCGGCCTCGGATTTCTTCGTCCTGTTCTGCTTCGGCGTGGCGCTGTCCCCGTTGGGCCGGATTCGTCTTGGCGGGCGGGACGCCGCGCCGCAATACGGCTACTCGGCGTGGCTGGCCATGCTGTTTGCGGCCGGCGTGGGCATCGGTCTGATGTTCTTTGGCGTCCTGGAACCTGTGACCCACACCCTGGAGCCTCCGCTTGGTGTCGATCCTGCCGACACCGAGACCGCGCGCGCCGTGGGCATGTCGGCCGCCATCCTGCACTGGGGGTTGCACGCTTGGGCCATCTACGCGGTCGCCGGCCTGTCGCTGGCGTTCTTCTGCTTCAACCGGGGTATGCCGCTGACGCTGCGCTCCGGGTTCTTCCCGCTGATCGGCAAGTCCGTCTGGGGGCCCTTCGGTCACACGGTGGACATCGTGGCGGTGCTGGCGACCCTGTTCGGGCTGGCGGTGTCGCTGGGTTTCGGCGCCGAGCAGATCGCCGGTGGGCTTCAATACCTGTTCGGGATTCCCGCGACCGCCGGCACCCGGGCCATCCTGATCATGGTCATCATCGCCATCGCGCTGGCGTCCGTCATCGCCGGGCTCGACAAGGGCGTCAAGCGCCTGAGCTGGATCAACATGGTGCTTGCGGGTCTGTTGTGGCTGTTCGTCCTGGTCGCGGGGCCCACGCTGGTGATTCTGGCGACGATCGCGAAAGCCGGCGTCGATTATGTCTACTACCTGCCCGGACTGAGCAACTGGATCGGCCGCGAGGACGTGGCCTTCGTGCGCGACTGGTCGACCTTCTACTGGGCCTGGTGGGTGGCCTGGGCGCCGTTCGTGGGCATGTTCATCGCGCGGATCAGTTTCGGGCGCACGGTGCGCGAGTTCATCACCTGGGTGCTGATCGTGCCGACGGTCATCGGCATCGTCTGGATGGCCACGTTCGGCGGGACCGCGCTGGACCAGTACTTTTCCGGCGGCTACACGGGAGTGGCGGACTCGGTGCCCGAACTGGCCCTGTTCAGGATGCTGGAACTGCTGCCGATGACGGGACTGGTCTCCGCGGTCAGCGTGTTCCTGATCACGATCTTCTTTGTCACGTCGGCCGATTCGGGCTCGCTGGTGATGGACACCATCACCGCCGGCGGCAAGATGGATGCACCGGTGCAGCAACGCGCCTTCTGGTGCCTGCTGGCCGGACTGGCGGCGATGGCGCTGATGCTGGGCGGCGGCATGGCCTCCCTGCAGGCGCTGACCCTGACGGTGGGCCTGCCCTTCGCCGTGGTGCTGCTGTGCATGTGTGTGGGCCTCTACAAGGGGCTGCGCGAGGAACTGGCGATCCAGGACTGATGGAGTATCGGCGAAGGGGGTTCCGCGGCGGTTCGCTATCGGCCCATTGCCGCCGGGGAGAGAAAGATCGGGAAATCGGCCCGGACCCGGGCATCGATGCCGTCGCTGACGTGGCGCGGCACATGATTGGCGAGAAGTTCGCGCTTCCTTTCGATGGCCCGGTTCAGCGGAACCGGCTTGCCCTGTTCCTCCCAGTCGGTCGGGCTGCTGCGGTCGCTGAAGTCCGGATAAAAATACTCGCTCTGCATCACCCGAAGCGTGGTTCCGGAACCCAGGTAGTGGCCTTCTCCGCTGGTGCAGATCCGTTCGATCTCGGCGAAGCTCAGCGTATCGGCGCTGACTTCGATCCCTCGGGTCACGCGCCCGGCGGCGCCGAGGATGTCGTTGTCCAGCAACAGGCTCTCCGGGCATGCGCCCAGCAGGCTGGCGTACATGCCGGCGGACTCGTAAACGATGTTCGCCCCGGACAAGGCGGCCGACAGCACCGTCGCCGCGCGTTCCGCGCCAGCCTGAAAGTCCGGAAACTTGGCGTCCGTCATGCCGCAGGCGGTGCCGAAGGGCAGGTCAAAATGGTTGCCGACCTGCGCGCAGGCGGCGGACAGCAGGCCCTGCTCCGGCGAGCCGCCGCTCATTGCCCCGGTACGCAGGTCCGAAACGAACGGCCAGGCGCCGATAATCGCCGGCGCTCCGGGCTCGATCGCGTTGACGTAGACCAGCCCGCCGAGGCACTCCGCCCAAGCCTGGGAGACCGCGCCCGCCAGGCAGGCGGGCGCGGTCGCGCCGGCCTGTCCCGCCGACAACAGCAGCACCGGCATGCCGCCCTCGACCGCGACGCGCAGGCATTCGAGGGCATCGGTGGCGAACTTCAGCGGCGGCACCACAAAGCAGTTGGACTGGCTGACGAAGGGGCGCGCCCGCCACTCGGCTTCGCCGCCGGCGACGATGTGCAGCAGCTCGAGGCTCTTCTCCATGTGCCGGGCCACCGTCCAGCTGGAGCCGACGTGCTTGCTGGTGCCCGTCACCGAGCAATAGAGCGTATTGATGTCCAGCGCGTAGTTGTCGTCGATGTCCCGCGGGACGCAGGTGCGCTGGAACATGTGAATGTGCTCGCAGGTGTCGGCGATGCGCGCCATGTCGTAGAGGTCCTGCGCCGTGGAATCCCGGTAGAGGTTGTTCTCCGGGTCGGCTGCCATGACCGCGGCGCCGGCGGTGGAGAAGTGCACCTTGGCGCCGCTCAGGTCCAGGTCCCGTTGCGGGTCCCGGGCGTGCAGCACCAGGTTGCGGCGGGCCAGCTCAAGGGTCCGTTCCACCAGGCTTCGCGGCATGCGCAAACGCCCGTCGTCGCCGAGCACGGCGCCGGCGGCCGTGCAGGTCTCCACGCAGTGAGGCGTGGCGTCGGCGAAACCCACCCGCTCGAGAATCCTGAAGGCGTTGTCGACAACGGCGGTAACGTCGTCGGCGGACAAGGGCCGGAACTGCCCGCCGGCATGCCCCGGCCGAACCGGCTTGACCGCTTCCGCGAGGGGTCTGGCGCGCTCGGCCCTGCGCGCCCGCCTACCGCCCGATCGGCGAGGCATGGCAGCCCTCCCTGGAGAAACGACGTTGAGAAGACATTGTGGCGGAGCACACGAACCGAAAGACACGAAAAGCATAGCTTATACGATGCCATAGCGGCTAGCGGAGTCTTCTGCGAACGCAAGTCCTGAATCTGGTCAATTCGTGTAGTTTCCGTTCTGACGGTGCGCAAAACCGCATGCTACGATGCCCGCATGGATATGACTCTCGCCGGATTCATCGCCCTTGGCGCACTTATCGTCGGCCAGTTCGCCTGGCTGCGGCAGGATATCCGCGAGTCGCGCAAGGAGCTGCGCGGTGAGATCGGCTCAGTTCGCAAGGAACTGCTCGGCGAGATTGGCTCGGTTCGCAAGGAACTGCGTGGCGAGATCAGCTCGGTTCGCGGCGAATTGGGCGAATTGCGCAACGAATTGGGCGAGTTGCGCGAGCGCGTGGCGCGGATCGAGGGCTTGTTGGAGGCCGTGTTCATGCGCCGCGACCTGACGCCCTTCCCCGAGCCGCCCCCCACCGGAGACCTGCCGGACAAGTCCAGGGCCGCCTGAGGGCGCGCACGATCGGGGCACAAACGTTGGCCGGGTACCGCGAATATCTCGCTGCAACTGTCGAATCGTTTTCGGGACAGCGCTCCGGTGACGGTGATCGACCGTTCCGGATGGCGGGATCCGCGATCGGTGGCGCATTCGGGAAGGCGGACGTCGCTCGCGTCGAGGGGTGAATATTGACGCTCGCGCGGGTCGGGCGCATAGTGACAGACGTGAATCGCGGTCTCCACGATCTGTGCCCATTCCCTGTTCGCCGCCGCGCCGCTGGATAGCGGTACCCACTCGAAGGCGATGGAAAACCAGGCCCGCATAGTCATCGTCGGCGGCGGCATCATGGGCGTCGGCCTGCTGTACCACCTGGCCGCGGAGGGGTGCAGCGATGTCCTGCTGATCGAGAAGGGCGAGCTGACGTCGGGCTCGACCTGGCATGCGGCCGGTCAGTGCCCCAACCTGGTCGGCAACTACAATCTCGCCAAGATCCACGAATACAGCATCGCCCTGTACGGGAAGCTGGAACAGCTCACCGGCCAGGCCGTCGGCTGGCACGGTTGCGGCAGCGTCCGCTTCGCCCTGAACGAGCGGGACCTTGACTGGTTCCGCTATCTGCGCGGGATCGCCACCGAAGTCGGTTATCACATGGAGATCGTCGATGTGCCGCAGATCGCCAGGCTGAATCCCTTCGTCTCGACCGAAGGCGTGCTGGCCGGGGCCTGGACCCGCAATGACGGACATGCCGACCCCTTCGGGCTGACCCAGGCCATGGCCAGGGGCGCGCGCGAAATGGGCGCCAGAATCATGCGGCGCAACCGGGTGACCGGCATCAACGCCCGTCCGGGCGGGGAATGGGAAGTGGTGACGGAACAGGGTACGGTCATCGCCGAAACGGTGGTCAACGCTGCCGGCTGCTTCGCCCGGCAGGTGGCGCAGATGGTGGGAGCGGACCTGCCCATCTTCAATGTCCAGCATCACTACCTGGTGTCCGGCCCGGTGCCGGAATTTGCAGAAAGAAGCGTCGAACTCCCCGTAACCCGCGACCCCTGGGCTTCCTCGTACCTTCGCCAAGAGCAGGAGTCCGGGCTGATCGGCATCTACGAGGGCGACGGCATCACCGAAGCCTGGCAACCGGGCGGACTGCCCCAGTGGGAATCCGACAGCGAACTGTTTACCGACGATCTGGAGCGCCTGATGCCCTGGCTGGGGCGAGCCATGGAGCGCATGCCGATCTTCGAGCCGGCGGGCATCAAGCGCATTGTCAACGGGGCCATCTCCCACAGCCCCGACGGGCTGCCGCTGCTCGGGCCGGTGGCGGGGTTGCGCAATTTCTGGCTCTGCTGCGGCACGTCTTTCGGCATTGCCCAGGGCGCCGGTTCCGGCAAGTACCTGGCCCAGTGGATCCTGCACGGCGACTCCGAAATCAACATGACCGGGTTCGATCCGCGGCGGTTCGGCGTATTTGCCGATGACGCCTTCATGCGGGCCAGGGGCCGCCAGGACTACGGCATGACCTACGCCACGGTGATGCCCGGAGAAGAACTGCCGGCCGGCCGCCAGTGCAGGACCAGCCCCCTGCACGACAAGCTCGGTGCGCAGGGCTGCGTATACACGGAAACCTTCGGCTGGGAGCGGCCCAAGTGGTTTTCGCCCGACGGCCGGGAGGAGCAGTACAGCTTCCGCCACAACAATGTTTTCGAAGTCGTGCGCGGAGAATGTCTGACGGTGCGCGAGCGTGTCGGTCTGCTGGACCTTTCCGGGTTCGCGAAATACGACGTTACAGGTCCCGATGCGGAGACGATGCTGGATCGGCTGTGCGCCAATCGGTTGCCGAAACGTGGGCGGATCGCGCTCACGCATCTGCTGTCGGAGGGCGGGCGCATCGGCGCGGAAGCGACCGTCACGCGTCTCGGCGACGAAGCCTTTTACGTGCTTTCCGCCGCCGGCGCCGAACTGCGCGATCTGGACCACCTGCGGCAAGGCCGTCTCCCGGAAGAGCAGGTCAGCATCGACAATGTCACGGACCGCCGCGGTGTGCTGGTGCTGGCGGGGCCGCACGCCCGGGCCGTGCTGGCACGGGTGACGGACACGTCCCTTGAGAGCAGCGACTTCCCCTGGCTCAGTGGCCGGGAAATCCATGTCGCCGGGATGCCGGTGCGGGCACTGCGGGTGAACTACGTGGGCGAACTGGGGTGGGAACTGCACCCGGCGATGGAGTACATGGAGCCGCTGTACGACGCGCTGATGGAGGCTGGCGCGGACTTCGGCATCGGTAATTTCGGCCTCTACGCGGTCAACAGCCTCAGGCTGGAAAAGGCCTACCGAAGCTGGGGAGCGGAGCTGACCAACGAAGTCACAATGATCGACGCCGCCATGGAGCGGTTCATCAGGTTCGACAAGGGCGACTTCATCGGCCGGGAAGCGACCCTGCGGCAGCGGGACCGCACCTTGCAACTGATCTACTTCAGCCTGGACGCCGGCGATGCGGACGTTCAGGGTGGCGAGCCCATCTTCGCCGGCGAGCGCTGCGTGGGCGTAACCACGACGGGCGGTTACGGACACTTCGTCCGCAAGAGCCTCGGCTTCGGCTATGTTCCGCCGCCGCTGGCCGTTCCGGGAACGGAGTTGACGGTCGACGTGCTCGGGCAACTGCGCAAGGTGACGCTGCGCACCGATCCGGTCTATGACCCGGCCAACTCCCGATTGCGCGTCTGACCGCCGATGATGACATGGCCAACCACCGGTTGCGTGCCTGACTGCCGATGACGATACGGCCCGAGACTGCTGCCCAGCCCGAGACGGCGGCCCGGCCCGAGCGCTCTGCCGACCTGCCGCGACGCGCCAGCGTGGTCGTGATCGGCGGCGGCGTGATCGGGTGCTCGGTCGCCTACCATCTGGCGAGAGCTGGCGTCCCGGACGTGGCGCTGCTGGAGCGCAGGCAGCTCACCTCGGGTACCACCTGGCACGCGGCGGGATTGGTGGGCCAGCTTCGCACGTCCATAAACATGACGGAACTGGCGCGCTACACCAGCGAACTCTACCTGCGCCTGGAGGCCGAAACCGGCCAGGCGACCGGCTACCGGCGCTGCGGTTCCTTCTCGCTGGCCACCAACGAAGAGCGGTTCGAGGAGTTGCGGCGCAGCGCCTCGATGGCGAAGGTCTTCGGGCTCGAAGTGGAGGTGGTCACGCCTGCGGCGATCAAGGCCCGGGTTCCGCTGCTGCATACCGGAGACGTGCTTGGGGGCATCCACATTCCTTCCGACGGCTACGCCAACGCGGTGGACGTGACCAACGCGCTGGCGAAAGGCGCCACCGCCGCCGGTGCGCGCGTCTTTCAGAATACGCCGGTCACATCCATTCTCACCTCGGGCAGCAGCGTAACCGGCGTGGTCACCGATCAGGGCGAGATCCGTGCCGACTGCGTCGTGCTCTGCGCAGGCATGTGGACCCGGGAACTGGCCGCGACGGTGGGCATCAACGTGCCCCTGCACGCCTGCGAGCACTACTACGCCCTGTTCGCATCGGTGGAAGGGCTGGACGAGAACTTCCCGGTGGTGCGCGACTACGACGCCTGCGCCTACTACAAGTACGACGCGGGCAAGCTGCTGCTCGGTGCGTTCGAGCCCAATGCCCGCCCCTGGGCCACCGACGGCATCCCCGAGGATTTCTGTTTCGACGAGATCGACGGCAGCCTGGAGCACTTCGAACCAATCCTGGAACAGGCCCTGGCGCGCATGCCGGCGCTGGAATCCGCGGGGCTGGAGACGTTCTTCTGCGGCCCGGAGAGCTTTACGCCGGATGTCCGCTACCACATCGGCCAGGCGCCGGAGCTGGACAATTGTTTCGTGGCGGCGGGGCTGAATTCCATCGGCCTGCAATCCGCCGGCGGCATCGGCCGGGTCATCTCGGACTGGATCCGGCACGGGTATCCGCCGTCAGACCTCTGGGAGGTCGACGTGCGCCGCAATCAGCCCTTCCAGCGCAACCGGAAGTACCTGCGCGAGCGGGTTTCCGAGAGCCTCGGCCTGCTCTACGCCACCCATTACCCCTATCGCCAGTACGACACCGCCCGGGGCGTTCGCAAGTCGCCGCTGCATGATCGGTTGAAGTCCGCCGGGGCCTGTCACGGCGAAGTGGCGGGTTGGGAACGGCCCAACTGGTATGCGCCGGAGCCGGGCCTGGCGCGCTACGAGTACAGTTATGGACGGCAGAACTGGTTCGAGTATTCCGCGGCGGAACACCGGGCGGTGCGCGAGCGGGCGGGGCTGTTCGACCTGTCTTCGTTCGCCAAGTTCAGGCTAGAGGGCCGTGACGCCGCCCGGGTGCTGAACACCATCTGCGCGAACGAAATTGATGTGCCTCCCGGCCGCATCGTCTATACCCAATGGCTGAACGGGAGGGGCGGCATCGAAGCGGATCTGACGGTGACCCGGCTCACCGAAGACTGCTACCTGGTTGTGACCGCCGCCGCCACCGAAGTCCGGGACTTCAACTGGCTGCAACGGCACATTCCGGCCGACGCCCGCTGCGTGCTGACCAATGTGACCTCGGCCATGGGCGTGATTTCCATCATGGGACCGAACGCACGGGCGCTGCTGCAATCGTTAAGCCCGAACGATGTCTCCAACGAGGCCTTTCCGTTCGCCCACAGCCGGGAAATCGAACTCGGCTACGCGCTGGTGCGCGCGGCCCGGATCACCTACGTAGGCGAACTCGGCTGGGAACTCTACATCCCCACCGAGTTCACGGCCGGCGTCTACGACACCCTCGTCCAGGCGGGCGCATCGTTCGGCCTGGCCCACGCCGGCTATCACGCGCTTGATTCGCTGCGCATCGAAAAGGCCTATCGGCACTGGGGCCACGACATCACCGACGAGGACACGCCGCTGGAAGCGGGCCTGGGCTTCGCCGTGAAGTTCGACAAGCCGGGCGGGTTCATCGGCCGCGACGCACTGTTGAAGGAAAAGCAGGCAGGGTCGGCAAAGCGCCTGTTGCAGTTCCGGCTGCTGGACCCGCAGCCGCTGATCTACCACAACGAACCCATCTGGCGCGACGACATCCTGGTCGGACACATCACCTCAGGCGCCTACGGCCACACCCTCGGCGGCGCCATCGGGCTGGGCTACGTCGATACGGGCAAGGCGCCGGACCCGGCCGAGGGCGGATTCAGCATCGAAGTGGCCGGGGAGCGGGTGCCGGCGGAGGTATCGTCAAGGCCGATGTACGACCCGGCGAGCCAGCGCATCCGCTGCTGAGTCCGGGCCGGCGTCAACAGATGCTGTCCGCGCCAGCGTTGATGGCCGTGACGCGGCGGGCGCCGACGGGCTCTACGCAACCGCGGCCATGGCCCGCTCGAGAAGGGTCAGTGCCTCGTCGATCTCCGAGCTGCTGACGTTGAGCGGCGGCGAGATACGGATCACGTTGTTGTAAGTGCCGCCGCGGCCCAGCAGGAGGCCGCGTTCGCGGGCGGAGTCCAGCAGCGCCTGGGTCAGTTCGGGGGCGGGCGTGCGGTCGCCGGCGGTTTCGTCGGCCACCAGTTCGATTGCCTGCATGAGACCTCTGCCGCGCACATCGCCGATGGGGGCGGGGAACCGGCGCTGGATGCGCAGCAGGCCGTCGCGCAGGCGTTCGCCCTGCCGTCCGGCGTGGTCCGCCAGGTTCTCCCGCTCGACGATATCGATGACCGTGTTGGCCGCGGCGCAGCTCACCGGGTTGCCGCCGAAGGTGGAGATGGTGGACTTGTGCAGCGAGTCCGCCACCGGTGCGGTGGCCACCAGGGCCCCGAGCGGCAGGCCGTTGGCGATGCCCTTGGCCATGGTCATCATTTCCGGTTCCACGCCGTGATGCTCGATGCCCCACATGCGCCCGGTGCGGCCGAAGCCGGTCTGCACTTCATCCGCGATGAACACGCCGCCGTACTTGCGCACGATCTCCGCCACGATGGCGAAGTATTCCTCCGGCGGAGTGATGAAGCCGCCGACGCCCTGGATCGGTTCCACCAGCATGCCCGCCACCTGTCCGGACGTGGCGGTCCGGATCAACTCCTCCACGTCATGGGCGCAGGCCACGCCGCATTTCGGGTAGGTCAGCTTGAGCGGACAGCGATAACAGTAGGGCGACAGCGCATGGCGCACGACACTGGCCCGGTCGCCGGCGCCGCGCCAGGCGGCATTGCCCGTGAGCCCCTGGGCGAGCTGGGTGCGGCCCGAATAGCCGTGGCGCAGGGCGATGATCTCGGTGTTGCCGGTGTAGCTCTGCGCCATCATGATCGCAGCCTCGTCGGCTTCGCTGCCGGAAGCGGTGAAGAAGCACTTCTGCAGCGCACCGGGCGTGATGCGGGCCAGGCGCTCGGCCAGTTCGCCCATGGGCAGGGTCGGGTAGAGCGTGGATATGTGGGAGAGCCGATGCACCTGGGCGATGACGGCCTGGTTCACCTCTTCGTTTGCGTGCCCGAGTGATACCGTGAGTATACCGCCGAAGAAATCCAGGTAGGTGCGTTCGTCGAGGTCGGTGACGCGGCCTCCGCGTCCGTCGGTCACGACCAAGGGCTCGGTGTGGAGATTCTTTACCTGGGGGAAGATGTAACGTTCGTATTGCCGCGCGACATCCGCGGTTGTATGAACCGGCCCGATTTTCGTGTTGCGGTCGGCCTTGGCGTCCGCCGGCTGATCTTTCATTGTTGCCGTCTCCTCCCGGTGTCGATGGACGCGGCCCTTCCGGCTGGACCAGTGGCAGCGCCACTCGGCGTTGCCTGTCGTTTGCCTGGTCTGACCAAACTGCACTCCTCGCGTCCTGATTGGCGCTGCAACAAGTCCAACAGCGTCATCCCGGACAGCGCTGGCAGGCCCTAGTACAACCCCCCGATCAACCCTTCCGAATTCACGTGGACATCCTGTGCGGAGGGTTTCCTCGGCAGGCCCGGCATGGTCATGATGGCTCCGCACACCGGTACGATGAAGCCGGCGCCCGCGGACAGGCGGACCTCGCGGATTTCCACGACGTGGCCCGTGGGTGCGCCCAGCAGGGTGGGATCGGTCGAGAAGCTGTACTGCGTCTTGGCCATGCAGATCGGGAAGTGTCCGTAGCCGCTGTCCTGGAGGCGGGAGAATTCGTTGCGCACGCTCATGGGCGCGACGATGTCCCGGGCCCCGTAGATCGTCCGCGCGATGCGGCGGGTTTTCTCCCAGATGTCCAGGTCGTCGTCGTAGAGCAGCCTGAAGTCGGCGGCCGCCGAATCGGCCAGTTCCGCCACGTGCTCCGCCAGTTCCGTGGCGCCGGCGCCGCCTTCCATCCAGTGACGGCACTCGATGGCGGTGACCCCCGATCGTTCGCAGTAGCCCTCGACGGCGCGGACCTCGGCGTCGCTGTCTGTGGGGTGGCGGTTGATCGCCACCACCGCCGGCACGCCGAACTGCCTCAGGATGGCGAGATGGTGGCCCAGGTTGACGCAACCCTTCGCCACCGATCCGCTGTCCTCGCGCAGCAGGTCGTCCCTGGGCACGCCGCCGTGCATCTTCAGTGCCTTGATGGTCGCCACCAGCACCACGGCATCGGGGGCCAGCCCCCCGGTACGGCACTTGATGTCGAAGAACTTCTCGGCGCCCAGGTCCGAGCCGAAGCCGGCTTCGGTCACCACGTAATCGGCCCGCTTCAGGGCGGTTCGGGTGGCAATGACCGAGTTGCAGCCGTGGGCGATGTTCGCGAACGGCCCGCCGTGGATGAACGCGGGGTTGTTCTCCAGCGTCTGCACGAGATTCGGGGCGAAGGCATCCCGGAGCAGCGCCGTCATCGCCCCGTGCGCGTGGAGGTCCCGCGCGGTCACGGGCTCGCGGCCGCGGGTGTAGCCCACCACGATGCTGCCCAGCCGCTGTTCCAGTTCCGCCAGATTCTTCGCCAGGCAGAAGATTGCCATGACTTCCGACGTGCTGGTGATATCGAAACCGGCTTCCCTGGGCACGCCGTGGGCGGTTCCGCCCAGGCCGATCGTGATCTGGCGCAACGCGCGATCGTTCATGTCCACCACCCGCCGCCAGGTGATTCGCCGCGGATCCAGGACCGGATTGCCGCCCCAGTGAATGTGGTTGTCCACCAGGGCCGCCAGCAGGTTATGGGCGGCGGCGATGGCGTGAAAATCACCGGTGAAGTGCAGGTTGATGTCGGTCATCGGCACGACCTGCGCGTAGCCGCCGCCCGCGGCTCCGCCCTTCATGCCGAAACACGGGCCGAGACTCGGTTCGCGCAGGCAGATCGCCGTCTTTCTGCCGATGCGGTTGAGGGCGTCCCCCAGGCCGATCGTCGTCGTGGTCTTGCCTTCGCCGGCCGGTGTGGGCGACACCGCCGTCATCAGGATCAGCTTGCCGGTGGTGCCCGGCCGGGATTCCTCTATGGCGGCGAAGTCGACCTTGGCCTTGGCGTGCCCGTAGGGAATCGTGAAGTCGGCGATGCCGAGCTTGTCAGCGACTTCGCGTATCGGCTGCATGCTGGCCGCACGGGCGATTTCGATATCATTCTTCTGCGACATCTGTGCTTACCGCTCCTGCAAAGGGGGCCGTGTCAGGGGAGCTGTCGGATCGCTGCCGTTGAGCCCGCCGGTCTGCCGGCACTCTAGCTGCCCAGCGCTTCGGTCAGTTCCGGCACGGCAGTGAACAGGTCCGCCACCAGGCCGATATCGGCGACTTCGAACAGCGGCGCTTCCGCGTCCGTGTTGATGGCCACGATAACACCCGCGTCCTTGATCCCGGTGAGGTGCTGGATGGCTCCCGAGATGCCCACGGCGATGTAGAGTTGCGGCGCGATGATCTTGCCGGTCTGGCCGACCTGCATGTCGTTGCCCACGAATCCTGAATCCACCGCGGCGCGCGAAGCGCCCACCGCGGCGCCGAGCGCATCCGCCAGGCGGTAGATGATTTCGAAGTTCTCCTTGCTGCCCACGCCGCGTCCGCCGGAAACGACCCGACTGGCAGTCTGCAGATCCGGCCTGCCACCGCCGGAATCGCTGCGAACTTCGACGAACCGCGTATGGGCCGGCAGCTCGGCATCGACGGCGCGCTCGCTGATCGGAGCGTTGCCTGTGGGTTCGGCCGCCTGGTACGAGGCGGTTCTGACCGTGGCGACCACGGGACGGTCCTGCGGCGCCTCCACCGTGAGAATGGCGTTGCCGGCGTAGAAGGGACGCCTAAACCGCCAGGCGCTTTCGGCACTCATGATGTCGCTGAGCTGACCCACGCCCTGGAGCGCTGCCACCCGCGGCATGAGGTCCTTGCCGAAGGTGGTGGACGGGCCGAACACGTGGGTGTAGTCGCCCGCGAGTTCCGAGACCTGGGGCGCGGCCACAGCCGCCAGGGCCGACTCGTTCGCCGGGTGATCGACCCGGATGACACCCGTCACGCCCGCAAGCGCCGCGGCCTGCGCCGCCACGGCGGCGCCGTCGCCGGCAAGCACCGCGATGTCGATGGCCGAAGTTTCGAAGGTCCGGGCGCAGGACACGCACTTCGCCGTGCTGGCATTGAGCGTCCGCCCGTCATGTTCGGCGACGATCAGCACCCGGGCCATCAGATCAGCTCCTTCTCGCGAAGCGCCTGCACCAACTCTTCCACGTTGCTCACCCTGACGCCCCTGGGCCGCTGGGCCGGCGGCTCGATCCCCAACACCTGAAACTGCGTTTCAGGCTCCACGTCCAACTCGGCCAGCGTAACCGTCTCCAGGGGTTTCTTCTTGGCCTTCAGGATGTCGGGCAACTTGGTATAGCGCGGTTCGTTCAGGCGCAGGTCCGTCGTCACCACGGCCGGCAGATCGACTTCGATGACCTCAAGCCCCGCGTCCACTTCCCGCATCGCCGTCGCCGTGCCGCCATTGAAGCGGAGATGGGAGGCAAAGGTCGCCTGCGGGCGGCCCCAGAGGGCGGCCAGCATCTGTCCGGTTTGATTGTTGTCGCCGTCGATGGCCTGCTTGCCCATGATCACCAACTGCGTCTCTTCCCGGTGGACCAGGGCCAACAGCGTCCGGGCGACGGTCAGGGGTTCGAGTTCCTGGCCGGTTTCGACCAGAATGGCCCGGTCGGCGCCCATGGCCAGTCCGCCGCGCAGTTGTTGAGTGCAGGCCTGCCCGCCGATGGAGGCCACGGCGATTTCTTCGGCCTCGCCCCGTTCCCTGATTCGGAGCGCTTCCTCAAGGGCGATTTCATCAAAGGGGTTGATGCTCATCTTGACGCCGTCCAGCGCCATTCCCGAGCCGTCGGGTTTCACGCGCACACGGACGTTGGCGTCCACGACGCGTTTCAGCGGGACGAGAATGGTTTTGATGAGCGCCATCGTCCGTGCCTTTCGGACAGGAAGGGTTTCGGTTCAGGAGAGTATCCGGCGCAGAGTGCTTCGTTCAAGCAGTCCTGTCACTTCTGGAAGAATTTTCGTCGCGCTGCAAGGGTCCGGCGCGGCGTGCGGCCGGGCTAGCAGCCCGTGGCAAAAGTCGCGCGAGCACCGAGACCGACGAGGCGCCCGGCTGGCAAGGCGCGAGAAGGGAGAATATCGGGAATATTTGACCGACGAGCAACGCAGTCAGCCGGGATGCATCGTCGGTCGAATGCCGCGGGACTTTTGCCACGGGCTGCTAGGGCAGGGACCGTTACCGGTCGGCTCGATCGGCGCTGGGGGTGTTGCCGTAGAGGTCCTTGTAGGTCGTGCTGAAATGGGAGCTGGAGACGAAGCCCGTCTGGGCCGAAATCTCGACAATGCTCAGGTCCGTCTGAAAGAGCAACTGCCGCGCCCGTTCCAGCCGCAACTGCAGGTAATAGTGCGACGGCGAGCACAGCAGGTACTTCTGGAACAACCGTTGCAGTTGCCGGCGCGACAATTCCACATAGGATGCCAGTTCAACCTGGCTGAACGGCTCGCGGATGTTGCTCTCCATCAGTTCCACGGCGGCCACCAGCTTGGCGGACTGCCCGCCGACCACGTGGCGCAACGGCACGTGCTGCCGGTCCCTGGTATCGCGGATCCGCTCGTGCACGAACTGGTCCGCGACTCCGGCACTGATCTCCATACCGAGCTGCCGGCGGACGAAATACAGCATCATGTCCATGGGCGCCGTGCCGCCGGAACTGGTGAAGCGGTCGCGGTCGATGGTGTAGATGCTCCGGCTGACGGCAATCTTCGGGAACCCCAGGGTAAGGGCGGCGAAATTCTCCCAGTGGATGCTGCACCGGTAGCCGTCCAGCAGCCCGGCCTTGGCCAGAACGTAGCTGCCCGTGCAGGTGGAACCCAGCGCCAGTCCGCGTGCGCTGCAGGCATGCAGCCAGCGCAGCACCGGTTTGGCGGCGAAGCGCTCGACCCCTTCGCCGCCGCAGACGACGATCGCTTCCACGGTGCGGGACTGGATTTCGTCGCCGATCCCGAAATCGGCGTTGATCGAGAGCCCGTCGCTGGCGGTGACGGGGCCGCCGTTCCTGGAAACCATCCGCCAGCGATAGACCCGGGAACCGGCCACGCGGTTGGCCATTCGCAGCGTTTCGATCGCCGACGACATGGAAATGAGCGTGAAATCGTCCAGCAGCAGGAAGCCGAAAAACGTCGGGAGTACTTGCGGTTCGGCCTCTGCCATTGCGCAGACAGTGTTCGTGGACCAACTGAAGTATGCGGCGACAGAGGCGCAAACTCAATGTCGCGAGTTTTCCAACTCCGCGAAGCACCCGCTGCCGGGCGCGCACTAACGCGACGCGGCTTGCTGCGCCCGCACGCGTGCCAGGCTCAGGGCCGAGTCCCTGGGCAGCGGTCCCAGGCGGGGATAGTCCGTGTTGTAGTGAAGCCCGCGGCTTTCGTGGCGCCGGGCGGCGCTCTCGGCGATCAGCTTCGAAACCGTCACCATATTCTCCAGTTCGAGCAAGTCGGGATGCAGGCGGCGATGGTCGCGGGCGTCATCGATGCGCCGTTGCAGGTCCACCAGCAGGACCGCCGCTTCCGCAAGGCTCTCCCGAGTACGTACGATGCCCACATGCTCCCACATGATGCGGCGAAGTTCCGCCGTGCACGTCCTTGCCCAGCCGTGATTGCGCCGGTCGATTTCGAAGCTGCCGACCCATGCCGGAGGGCGCTGCCTCCTGCGTTCGGGCCGCCGGACATGTTCTTCAATGCGTGCGCTCACGGATTTCGCAAAGGCCAGTGCCTCCAGGAGCGAATTGCTGGCCAGCCGATTGGCGCCGTGCAGCCCCGTGCAACTGACCTCGCCCGCGGCGTAGAGGTTCTGCATATCGGTCCCGCCACCGGCATCCGTGACCACGCCGCCGCACGTGTAGTGGGCCGCGGGAACGACAGGGATCGGCTCGGCGGTGAGATCGAAACCGAACGTCCGGCAGGTGGCCAGAATGTTGGGGAAACGCCTGCGGATTTCGGCGGCCGGCTTGTGGCTGATGTCCAGCAGTACGTGGTCGCAGCCCTCCGCGGACATCTCGTGGACGATGGCCCGGGAGACGACATCCCGCGGCGCCAGTTCCAGGCGCTCGTCGTGGCGGGCCATGAACCGGGTGCCGTCGGGCAGCAGCAGGCGGGCGCCTTCGCCCCGCAGTGCTTCGGTGATCAGGATCGCCCGCGAACCCGGCACATGCAGGCACGACGGATGAAACTGCACGAATTCCATGTTGGATATGCGGCACCCGGCCCGCCAGGCCATGGCGATGCCGTCTCCCGTGGAGCCGTTGGTGGCGTGCCGGTAGACGCCCGACGCGCCCCCGGTGGCCAGCACCGCGACATCGGTCCAGCGCGTCTCCACGTTTCCGGAAGCCGTGTCGATCAGGGTCAGCCCGACGCACCGATCCGGTCCGGACAGGCCCAGCCGCTGCGATGTCAACAGATTGGCGACAAAGCGGTTCTCCAGCAATTCGATGTCCGGGTGCCGGCGGACCCGCTGTGCCAACACGCCCATGACCGCCCGCCCGGTGGCGTCGTCCGCATGCACGATCCTGCGCCGGCTGTGACCGCCCTCCCGCGTCAGGTGCAGTTCGGCGCCGCCGTTCCTGCGCGTGAACTGCACGCCGTGCCCCTCCAGCCAGCGGATGCACTCCGGGCCTTCGCTGACGACCTGGCGCACGACATCCGAATGGCACAGGCCCGCGCCGGCCTGCACGGTATCGGCCTGGTGGTGGGACAGTGAGTCTTCCGGCCCCATGACCGCGGCGATGCCGCCCTGAGCGTTGTAGCTGGCGGTCTCGCTGAGCGCGGTCTTGGTGACGACCGCCGGCCGGTGCCCCGCATCCGCCAGCCGCAGCGCCGTGCTCAGCCCGGCGATCCCGCCGCCGACGATGAGGATCGGGTGTCGACTGTTCTGTTGCATGGCTGCGGGCGGGCGTGAGGTCTGCAGTCGGAGGCGCGTCAGGCCGAGTATTCCAGCATTCGGGCCACGGAGCGCAAGGCGCCGGCGCGCACTGCCGGATCGACCTCCACTTCGAACTTCAGGTCCTCAAGCGAAGCCAGTATCTTCGGCAGCGTGATGGTCTTCATGTGGGGACAGAGGTTGCAGGGTCGGACGAAGTTCACGTCCGGAAACTCCACCGCCACGTTGTCGCTCATGGAGCACTCGGTGATCATGGCCACGCGCGAAGGACGCTCCCTGTCCACGTAACCGATCATGCCCGATGTCGATCCGACGAAGTCCGCCTCTTCCAGGACGTCCGGCGGGCACTCGGGATGGGCGATGATCTGGATGTCCGGCGTGGCCTTGCGGTAGCCGCGCAACTCGGCGCCGGTGAACCGCTCGTGAACTTCGCAGGTGCCCTCCCAGAGGATCACCTCCACATCGGTCTGCTCGGCAACGTACTTGCCCAGGTAGTTGTCCGGCAGGAATATGACCCGGTCGGTGCCCAGGGCCTCGACGATGCGGACCGCGTTGGCAGACGTGCAGCAGACATCGGATTCCGCCTTCACGTCGGCGCTGGTATTCACGTAGGTAACCACCGGCACGCCGGGATAGCGTTGCTTGAGCAGGCGCACGTCCTCTCCGGTGATGGAAGCCGCCAGCGAACACCCGGCGCCAAGGTCCGGGATCAGCACCTTCTTCTCCGGGTTGATGATCTTCGCGGTCTCGGCCATGAAGTGCACGCCGCACAGCACAATGACGTCCGCATCGGTCTCGCTGGCCTTCTGCGCCAGCCCCAGCGAGTCGCCCGTATAGTCCGCCACTCCATGGTAAATCTCGGGCGTCTGGTAGTTGTGAGCCAGGATGATCGCGTTACGCCGAACCTTCAGTTCATTGATGAGCGCAATATAGGGCGCGTGAACCGGCCACTCGATCTCCGGAATCACATCCCGGACCAGTTCGTAGGTCGCATGCGTCGCCGCCGCCACCTCGGGGGAGTACGTAAGAGTCTGCGCCATGACCCGGCTCCTTGTGCTCATAATGAGCATAACAGGCAACAAAGTATATCACAGCCATGTCATCCGGGTGTAATGGTCCTCCAAACACCATTTCCCCATCGGGAACTTCGAGAGCTATAGAGCGAACCGGAACGTCGCGAGCAGTGCGTGGGTTCGAAGCTCCGCGGCCGTCTCGTTGATGGGGACCGGGAATTGCCTGGGGGTGCCCCCCTCGCGGTACCGCACGATGGTGATGTCGCCGCTGTCGGTCCGGAGCACTCCCGCGTCAACGTATCGGTAACTGAGGTCCAGGTGAATGCTCTCCCGGATCGGTATCGAAACCCCGCCCGTCAGCATCAAGGCGCGGTTTCGCCCGTGTCCATCGGGAATGGCGGTGAAGGGTATCTCACCGCCCGGACCCGCGCGAAGACTGCCGGACGGATCGTCCGGGTCGGGAAACCGTTGAACGTAGCCGCTCAATCGGTACGTGGCGACCCCCGCGCCGCCACCGAGAAACGGCGATACGTCGCGCCCCGACGGTAGTTTCCAGCCCGGGAAATCGAAAAACCCGGCCAGGAAGATCCGTGAAATGTCCAGATTCGCTTCGGACGGTTGATGTGTCCCCGCAAATCGGTAATTCGTGTTGCCCCGATATTCCAGGTCATGGGCAACGCCGAATTCCAACTGGGCTCGAAATCCCGGTGCCAGACGAACGCCCGCTGCGATATCGACTGCAAGTCCATTGTCGAGTGCTCCCGCATCGTACGTGTCCATGCTTCCGTACAGCGCGGCGTGACCGGTGTCCTCGCCATCGGCGAACCGGGTGCCGCTCGATCGGACCACGGCGACCCCCGCGGTCAGATAGGGCTCGTACCCGACTGTATTGGCCCCGGCTGCGGAGCCTGAAGACTCACCCGAAGCTGAAACGGGCAGACCCGGGGCAAGCGAACACCACGCCGCCGCCAGCAGAGCCCGGGCTCCCGGCCGCAATCCCGTGCCGCAAATTCGGAGCCTCAAGTCAGGCCGAAGGCAACGCGTCCACGTACTCCGCCATGCGCTGCAATGTCGCCGCGTCCGGAACCGCACCCCTGCCGCCCATCAGGTTATCCAGCATGTTCGCCGGCCTGCTAGTCGCCGGCGTAATGACCGTCACCGCGGGATGGGCTGCAACATACTTCAGGAAGAACTGAGCCCAGGATTCCGCACCGAACTCCGCCGCCCATTCGGGCACGTCACGGCCCGATACCCGGTTCCACAGCCGCGTACGTCCGAACGGCGCGTAAACCAGTACGCCGATCCCGCGGTCCTGCGCCAGGGGCAGGATCGTTTCCGCGGCCAGCCGGTTGTCCACGGCGTAATCCACGCCGATGAAGTCCAGCGAATAGTCGCGCATGACCTGGGCGAACTCGTCGTATCGGCCCTGGCTGGTACACGTGATGCCGGTATAGCGAACCCGGCCTTCCGCCTTGAGTTCGTCCAGGATGCCCAGCTGCGTGGGCGGATCGCCCAGGTTGTGTACCTGGATGAGGTCGATGGGCGTCTTGCGGATGTACTCGAAGGAAGTCTCCACCTGCTGCCACGCGCTCTCGGGATCCGCCGCCCCGCCCCCGCGGCCGGCCACATTGAGCTTGGTGGCCCAGAAGACGCGGTCGCGGGCGTCGATCTCGTTGATGATCGACCCGGCCACCTCTTCGGAGGCGCCGTAACTGGGCGCCGTATCGAACACGCTGCCGCCGTTGTCCAGCAGCGCCGTAAACACGCCGCGCAGCGCCGATACGTCGTCGCTGCGGGCCACCCGGGAAAACGTCGCCGAACTGCCAAGGCCGATGATGGGCAATTCCTCGCCGGTGGACGGAACCGCCCGGGTGATCATGGGCGCATCCTGCGCCTGCAGAAAGCGTGGGTGGATTGCCAGAGCCGTGCCGGCGGCGGCAGTCAGCCTGAGCCATTCGCGTCGTGTGTACATGGAGTTCTCCTCGGGTGAGCCGATTGAGCCTACCCGAGCGGAAAATGACGGGTCAACGGAACCTTCGTTAATATTTCTTTAGGTCGGATCGGCGAGCGCTGCGTGTCAGCTGCCGCTTCTTCTGGCGCCCTGTAGCGTCGCCATGCCGGGAGCACGACGCTCCCGCAGTACGGCGCGGCGAAAGCGGAACAATTCGGCGGGCCGGCCGCCGGTCTTGCCGGATCGCTGTCCGGTACCTTCCACCAGGCCGGCTCGTTCCACCTGGCGCCTGAAGTTCTGCTTGTGCACGCGCAGCCCCGTGAGGGCCTCGACCACGCGCTGCAACTCCAGCAGGGTGAAGGTGGGCGGAAGCAGTTCGAATACCACCGGGCGGTATCTGAGCTTGCCGCGAATCCGTCCCAGTCCCGTCGCCAGGATGCGCCGGTGATCGAAGGCCATGGATTCTCCCAGCGCGCCGTCGGACGGCAAGTCGTCAGCCGGCAAGTTGTCGTCACGGACGCGATCGGCCCAGTATTCGGAAATCAGGCGTGCCTCGTAGAGCAACTCATAGCGCTCCAGTACCTGGTAGGCATCCCATCCGGCATTACCCAACCCGAAGCAGATCTCCACCCGCTCGCGCCGCTCGGCGTTTTCCTGAGACCATTCCAGTAACGCGGCCTCGATTTCGTCCATGATCGGGGGGCGGCCGGCCCGCCAGTCTTCCCACGGGAAGTATGCGTAGCAGTCCTGCCAACGGGAGTTCTCGGCCCGGGACAGATCCTGCTCGCGGGCCAGGGCCAGATACCCCACGGACAGGACCCGGCTGCCCCCGGCGCGCTCCCGGGGGTCGCGTCCCTGATCGGCAAACGTGTAGAGCTGCTCCACGTAACCCAGTTCGCCCCCGGTTTTTTCGAGAACGGACCGGCGCATGCAGAGCTCCAGCGTCCGGTCGTTCTTCTCGTCGAAAGAGCCGAAGGGCAGCGCCGGCGGCAGATGCCACGTGTCCATGCCGAAGAAGTCCTCGCCCAGCTCCTGCGTGCCGACAGTGAGAACGCGAGGCTGATGAGCGGTCACGGCGAGAATGACCGCGTTCAGTCCGACCTCCAGTTCCGGCTTGCGCGGCTCCGATGGCCCCTCGCCGGATTGGCCGGACATGCTCAGAGCAGCCGCAGGAGGATCTCTTCGGCTTCCTCGAAGGTCACCTCGCCGGGTTTCTGCACATAGCGGATGATGCCGTCACGATCCACGAACGCGTTGAACGGCAGGCCGCCGTAGGTGTTGCCGTAGGCTTCGCTGATGTCCATGACGTCGAAGATGTCCCCGTAGACGATGGGAAAGTCGATCGGCACCTCGTCGAGAAACTCGATGACCTTGTCGAGGGAATCCGCACCCAGGCCCACCACCTCGAACCCCTGGTCGCCGTATTCGGCGCGCAGCCGGTTGAAGGCGGGCATTTCCTTGCGGCAGGGAATGCACCAGCTCGCCCAGAAGTCCACCAGGAGCACCTGGCCGTCCCACTCCGAAACGGACCGGGTTCCGCCGTCGACGGTCGACAGCGTGAAATCGGGACGGTAGGGGGCGTTGGTCACGTGGGAAAAGCGCTCGGTGTCCAGGTCCTGCGCGACGACGGACACCGATGCCGCAAGAATCGCCAGTCCCGACAGGAAACCGGGTACGCGTATGCTCATCACAGAAACTCTCCCAGGCGGTCCATGGCGCCTCGCCGACACAAGAGCCGTGTCTCCCCAAGGCCATTTTTCCGTGGCCAAGTATAGCCCAGCCACCGTCGCCCGTCGGTTACACTGGCGACCTGCGGAGATGGCCCCGCGTCGCGCGGACACGGACGAGGCGCCCGGCTGCACAGGCGCCGACGATGGAATCATTCTGGATCGACAAGCTCCTCGCCGACGAAATCCTCATCATCGACGGTGGCACGGGCAGCGAATTGCAGCGCCGCGGCGTGGCCATGGACGCGAATGCCTGGAGCGGCGCGGCGGCACTCAAGCACGAAGCGCTGCTGCGGCAAATCCATCGGGACTACATCGGTGCCGGCGCCGAAGTCATCACGGCCAATACGTTCGGAACGACGCGATTCGTACTGGCGTCCGCCGGACTGGACGACGAGTTCGAGCGAATCAACCGCAGAGCCATGCGGGCGGCCAGGCAGGCCCGCGACGACGCGGCCGCAGGCCCCGTGGCCATCGCCGGTTCGCTGTCGTGCCTGCCGCCGCGGAACGACCCGGCCGGCTATCCCGAGCCGCACGAGGAACTGAACGCCTACTGCGAACTGGCGGACCTCCTGGACGCGGAGGGCGCCGACCTCATCGCGCTGGAAATGATGGAAGACACGGTCCACGCCCGCCTGGCCATGTCCGCGGCCGTCGAGACCGGATTGCCCGTGTGGCTGGGCGTCAGTACTCGAATGAGCGAGGCAGGCGACGCACTGGTGGGATTCGATTTCCCGGAGACCCCGCTGGCCGATCCACTGGACGTCCTCATCCCGATGCAACCGGCCGTGGTCAATGTCATGCATACGCCCCCGGAAGCGGTCGGACCGGCCCTGAACGAATTGAAGCGACGGTGGGACGGACCTTGCGGCGCCTATCCCGAACTGGGCGATTTCGAGGCTCCTGACTGGCAATTCACGCAGCACCTTACCCCAGGCGAGTTCGTCAGCCTCGCCGCGGAGTGGGTGCGGCAGGGTGCAAGGCTACTGGGCGGTTGCTGCGGAACGCTGCCGGAACACATTCTCGCGCTGAAGGAGGCCAAAGAGGACCTGCTCGCTGCGCGGCGGGTCTGACGATGCGTATCGCCAGGGCGGCGCGTCCGCATTTTTTGCGGAATTGTACTGACCCGGACGGACTCTGAAGCCGATACCCTGCGTACCGCCGGCGCAATCGAGGTCAGTGAGGCGAGCGGATTAGCCGGGTATCGGAATCTCGTCGCTCGTGGCCGGGACGAAGTAGCCGCGCTGCACTGCCGGCCGCCCGGCGATCTGCAGGTACCATCGCAACACGTTCGGGTAATCGTGCAGGTCGATCTCCTGGCGCGGATGGCGGGCGATCCAGGGCCATGTCGCGATGTCGGCGATGCTGTACTCGCCGGCAAGGTATTCCTCGTCGCCGAGACGCTTGTCCAGCACCCCGTAAATCCGCTTCGTCTCGTTGTGATAGCGCGTTTCCGCGTAGGGCGCCTTGCCCTTGTTGTAGAAAAGGAAGTGGTGGGTCTGCCCGAGCATCGGGCCGACGCTGCCCATCTGCATCATCAGCCACTCCAGCACCTGCCAGCGCCGGTCGCCCGACTTCGGGAACAGGCGCCCGGTCTTTTCCGCCAGGTAGATCAATATGGCAGCCGACTCCATCAGGCTCACCCCCGCGTCCGTATCCACGATCGCGGGAATCTTGTTGTTCGGGCTGATCCTGAGAAAATCCGGCTCGAACTGCTCGTCCCTGCCGATATGAACCGGGATGACCCGATACGGCAGCTCAAGCTCCTCCAGCATGATGGAGACTTTCCGCCCGTTCGGCGTGGACCACGTATACAAATCGATCATCCGATGTCCTTCCCTCGTCTTCAGTAGCACTTACGATAAGGCCGCCGAAACATAGCGCACCACGAAACTCCGAGTCCAATGAAGTCAATCGACCTGATCGAACCACATAGCGAAGGCATGTACGGCTACTGCTTGCACGCGTCGTGGGCTCGGAGCGGGGCCAGGGATGGCCAGGAGCACCGAGCCCCGATTTGAGCCCGCCATGGATGGCGGGCGAAATTGAGCGTGCAAGCAGTAGCCGTACATGCCTTCGCGGGCCCGCAGGTGAGAAACAACGATTTGGACAATTCCCGACTGAATGCCCAAAATGGCGCCGATGAGGTACCGGAAATGAACGCCGTTGCGGTGAGCGTGCGCGACGGAATCGTCGACCGCCTGCGCACCCGTCTCGCGGATGGCGCCGTTCTAAGCGGCGCTGACATCGGCGAGCGCTACAGCGTGGACTACACCGGTGAAAATCCGCATCGCCCCTTCGCCGTGGTCAAGCCCCGTTCCACCGAAGAAGTAGCGGCCGTGCTGCGAACCTGCTCGGAGTTCGCCCAGCCGGTCGTGGTGCAGGGCGGGCTCACCGGCCTCGCGGGAGGGGCCACGCCCAGAAAGGGCGAGATCGCCATGTCGCTGGAGCGGCTGAACGGGATCGAAGAGCTGGACCCCGTGTCCATGACCATTACCGCCCGGGCCGGCACGCCGCTGCAGGCGGTTCAGGAAGCCGCAGCGGAAGCCGGCCTGCTCCTGCCGCTGGATTTCGGCGCCCGGGGCTCGTGTCATATCGGCGGCGCCATCGCCACCAACGCCGGGGGCAACCAGGTGATCCGCTTTGGCATGGCCCGCAACCTGGTGCTGGGCCTTGAAGCCGTGCTGGCGGACGGCACCGTCATCAGCTCCATGAACAAGATGCTCAAGAACAATGCCGGCTACGACCTGAAACAGCTCTTCGTGGGCACCGAGGGCACGCTGGGCGTCATTACCCGGGTCGTTCTTCGTTTGGTGCCCCGCTTGTCGAGCCGGTGTACCGCGCTGTGCACCGCAGAATCGTTCGACCATGCCGTCACTTTGCTGCGCACGGTGCAGACCGGTCTGGCGGGGTCGATCAGCGCCTACGAGGTGATGTGGGCGAGCTACTACGACAAGGTGCTGGAAATCGTCGAGACTCTGCGTTCCCCCTTCGCGGATTCTCACCCGTTCTACGTACTCGTGGAGACGGAAGGGGTGGATCAGGGCAGCGACGCCGAGCGGTTCGAGTCGGTGCTGGCCGGGGCACTGGAGTCTGAAACGATCACCGACGCCGTGATCGCCCGGTCCGAGGGCGAGCGGCAGACATTCTGGGCCATCCGCGACGGAGTAGGGGAGATCACACCCGCGTTGTCGCCCTACGTGCCCCTGGACGTGAGCATGGACATCGTGGCGATGCCGCGGTTCCTCGAGGCGTTCGACCGGGCGCTGGCGGCCGAGTTGCCGAACTCGCTGAACCTGGTGTTCGGGCACCTGGGAGACAACAACCTGCACCTGTTCGTGACCACCGACCACGAAGCGCAGAACGACAGGGTGGTGGAACTGGCATACGGCCTTGTGGGCGAGTGCGGCGGCTCGATTTCGGCCGAGCACGGAGTCGGCAGCCTGAAACGCGACTTCCTGCACCATTCCAGGACGTCCCGGGAGATCGACCTGATGGGGCGGCTCAAACAGGCGCTGGACCCGCGCGGAATCCTCAATCCGGGCCGGGTGATCCCGGGCTGATGGCGCGGCGGACCGGCATTTCGATCGATGCGAGCGGGCCCGGCGCGCGCCGGTAATGCGGAGCCGGCCCCGTGAGAACACAGGTAGGCATCATCGGTTCCGGCCCGGCGGGTTTGTTGCTCTCGCAATTGCTGGACCTGCACGGGATCGAAAGCATTGTCCTGGAGCGGCGCAGCCGCGAATACGTACTCGGGCGCATCCGCGCCGGCGTGCTGGAAGAGGGCATGGTGAACATGCTCAGGCTGGCCGAAGTGGGCGAGCGCATGGACCGGGAGGGCCTGGTACACGAGGGCTTTGAAATGGCCTTCGGCGACCGCCGGTTCCGGATCGATCTGAAAAAACACACCGGCAAAACCGTGATGGTCTACGGCCAGACGGAGCTGACCCGGGACCTGATGGAGGCGCGCGACGCCCGCGGCGGCCGGCTGGTGTACGAGGCCGAGGGCGTGGCCATCCACGACCTGGATACCGACCGGCCGAAGCTGCGTTACAAGAAGGACGGTCTGGAGCACGAAGTGGTCTGCGACTTCATTGCAGGGTGCGACGGATTCCGGGGCGTCAGCCGGCGCTCGTTTCCCGACGATGTGCTCAGGACCCACGAACGCGTCTACCCGTTCGGCTGGCTGGGCGTGCTCTCCGAAACCCGGCCCGTTTCCGAGGAAGTCATCTACGTCAATCACTGGCGCGGCTTCGCGCTGTGCAGCATGCGCTCCATGACCCGCAGCCGCTACTACATCCAGTGCGCCTTCGACGAGGACCTGGAGGAGTGGACCGACGACCGGTTCTGGGATGCCCTGCGGGCGCGCCTGCCCCACGAGGCCGCCGAATCCATGGAAATCGGCCCGTCCATCGAAAAGAGCATCGCCCCCCTGCGCAGCTTCGTGGCCGAACCCATGCGCCACGGCCGGCTGTTCCTGGCCGGGGACGCCGCGCACATCGTGCCGCCCACCGGCGCCAAGGGGCTCAACCTGGCCGCCTCGGACATCTACTACCTGCACCGGGCCTTCGTGGCCTTCTACAAGGAAGGCCGCTCCGACCTCATGGAGACCTATTCCGACAACTGCCTCAAGCGCGTCTGGAAGGCGGAACGGTTCTCCTGGTGGCTCAGCACCGTTCTGCACCGCTTCCCCGACCAGAGCACCTTCGACCGCGGTATCCAGCTGGCCGAACTCGACTACCTGGCGGATTCCGAGGCAGCCCAGGCCTCTTTCGCGGAAAATTACGTCGGTCTCCCCTTCTAACGCAATCGCCCACTACGAAAAACACAACAACATAACCCTGCACTCGTTTGGCAAACTTCAAAATGAGGGTTACTATGACGGATCAGTCAGCCTTGACCGGAAAATGTAACTTCCCTAGAGTCCGCACAATCGAGATCGCGCCGCGCGCGGTAGCTACGGGCTCGTGCAGCAAATGTCACTACGGAACTGCAGCGCCATACTGAACAGGCATCGCAAGCTTGCGGCCCTGTCTGCGTTGCTGCTGGCATTCGCGTTCAGTGCCAATCTGACGCACGGCCACGACGGCGACCACCGCGCTTACGCTGAATGCGCAATCTGTCTGAAGCTCGATCATGACGATGAGCTCAAGATCCCCAGCAGATTCGAGTCGGAGTTTGTACCTGGCGAAGAGCGCTACCCTGAAGCAGCGCTGACTCCGCACTTCATCGACATTGTCGATGTCCGATCCCGTTCGCCCCCTCGCACCTGAACGACTCCAACCAGGACAGCTGATGCTGTCGCGGCTTCCTGATCGATCAGGTTGGCCGCCCTTCCCCAATCGTTCGTTTTGCTCTGTGCCGTAAGGATTGCCGGAGCGCGTGGGTCAGTCAATTGAGGTCAGCCAAATGAATTTCATCCGGCGATACCGGTGGATTCCGGCGATTGTTTCAGGCCCGCCCGCGAGTCGATCAACAGGCACGTTCCATTTCTCGGGTGACACTCATGAGTATCAAGCCATATCTATTTCAGTTTTTCCCCTTACTTGTCCTGACCGGCGGGACCGCCTTTCTCGCCAAAGCGCAGGACATCGAAGAAGTCATTGTTGAGGTGCAACGCAAGGAAACCTCCATCTGGAGCACGCCGGCCAGCCTGGAAGTTCTGGATCGGGAAGATATCCTGAACCTGCAGCCGAACAGCCTGGCCGATCTGGTCCGGTACCAGCCGGCCATCAGCTTCGATCAGTCCAGTGACCGCCGCGGCAACGGCAGTTTTGTGATTCGCGGACTTTCCGGAAACAGGGTCATCATGCTCATGGACGGGACGAGATTGCCCGACGGGTTCGGTTCGGCCGGCGTTTCCAACGGGCGCAACAGTTTCGAGCCCTATTCCATGAACAGCATCCAGTTCCTGAAGGGACCGTCTTCCGCCCTGTACGGCAGTGACGCCCTGGCGGGAGTGGTATTGCTGCAAACCGCTTCGCCCGCCCAAATGCTGGACGGCGGTGACGATTCGATGTTCGAACTCAGCGGCGGTTTCGACCAGGTCAATAATGGTTTCCGGCAGACCCTCAGCAATGCGGGACCGGCGTTTGGCGGCGCCTACCTGCTGCAATTGTCCACGCGCCAGTTTTCCGAATCCGGGATTTACGGCGAGCACGAGAATTTTCCGATGGATGGAACGCAGGAGAACATCCTTCTCAAGTGGGAAAACGCGGATCGAGCCGACCGTCAGTACGGCGTGCTCATGGATGTCTGGCGGCGGGAGGTTGACGCCAGCTTCAGTTCCGGGCTGGACCCGGCGGGACCGATCACCGACAACTACACGGAGGACGAAAGCTATCGCTGGCGGATCGGTTTCTACCGCAACATGACCGATGTTCTGGGACTTGACCGGTTGGACTGGCAGGTCGATTTGCAGCAGGCTGCGGTCGACGAGGACCAGTTCGAACGGCGATCGCGTCGTGGAGAAGAGATTCTCGACATCGAGGAAGTCGATATCGACCAGGACCTCATATCCGCCAGCGTAGTCATGGGCAAGGAATGGCCAAACCACGAACTGCTGGGGGGCATCGATTACGTCAGAAAGTCCGCCCAGCGGATCAATTTCTACCGGGACGTCCATCTCGCGACGGGCGAAGTCAATCCGGCTCGCAACGGCGTCGTGTATCCGCTGAAGAGCTATCCGACCAGCGATACGGACCTGTTGGGGATATTTGTCCAGGATGAAATCCTGCTCGCCGAAGAACGACTGCGCCTCACGCTCGGGTTGCGCTACGACTATTTCAACAACGAACCGAAGCCGGATGAACTGTATTTCAACTCGAATCCGACGGGACAGGATGTCGACGCAATCAGCAGCGACAACCTGTCGCCGAGTCTGGGCCTGACCTTCGAGGCAAGCGAAAATGCGATCCTGTTCGGAAACCTCGTATCCGGTTTCCGCACGCCGCCGGTAACCGAGCAATACATCAACACATTCATTCAAAGCCGTGGGTTTCCGCATGAAGTGCTGGCGAACCCGGATCTGAAATCGGAGTACAGCAGCGGCTTCGAGGCCGGAATCCGCCTGCGAGGCGCGATCGGCAGACTGGAAGTCTCCACTTATCGAACCGAATATGAGGATTTCATCGAAAGTACTCGTTCGGGAACGCGTCCCAACCCGATCCCCGGCTTCCGTCCGGTGACCCAGATCCAGTATCGGAACCTGAGCGACGTGGAAGTCAGGGGAACCGAACTGGACGCGGAACTGTACCTGCACAACTGGCTGGATACGGAAAGCCAGTGGCTGCTGAGCTTCAGTTGGGCCGGCCTGGAGGGTGAAAACAGGTCAAGCGACGAACCGCTGACCAGCGTCGGGCCGCACCAGGGCGTGCTCGGCCTCGCGTTCCGATCCGCTGCCGGCAATCTGGGAGCCAATGTGAACGCCAGGATTGTCGACGAATTCACCGATGTTCCGTTCGGGAGGTTTGCGGTGCCGGAATACACCCGGGTGGACTTCAGCATGTTCTACGATTTCACTCCCGGCTTCAGCGTCAACCTCCGGATCGACAACCTCCTCGACGAGCAATACTGGTTTCAGTTCATGGCCGGCGCCAACATCCGCGGCGACGTGTCCAGTGCAGCCGCGCCAGGCAGGAGTATCTCGGTCTCGGCCCGCTATCGGTTCGGAATGTAGGAGGGCTGCGCCATGAAGACTCCCAGGATGAGACTCATGAAAAGACTCGCCATTCCCGGCCTGATTCTCGCTGCAACGGCAGGAGCCGCTTTTCTCGGCTTTCAGAGGTATGCTTCGCCGACCCGGGTTGCGCTGGTGAACTTCGAGGATTTCACTGCCAGCCGCGTCATCAAGGCAGTCGCCGACCTGCCGCAGTTTCGGTTTCGGCGCCTCGATGTCGATGAACTGGAAAGGGCCGACAACTACGACTTCGTGATGATATTCGGCCGCGGGCTGGCCCTGGACGGGGAGCAGGTGGACCATATCGCCGCAGCGGCCGAGTCCGGCAGCGCCGTGTTCGTCGACAGCCCGACCAACCCCAACCATGTGCAACTCACCAGCCTGGACGGCGCCGTGCATGAACGCCTGCGCCATTACGTGGACAATGGAGGCGACTACAACTATCGGAATCTCTGGTACTACGTTCGCCGGGAACTGGACCGAAAGCTCTGGCAATCGCCGGCCGCCGGCGATCCGTTGCTGATCGATACCGATGTGCTGTTCTACCTGGGCGATGAGGTCTTCACCACGGTCGGCGATTACCAGCGATTTTACGAAACCGTGCCCGGCTACAATCCCGACGGCTACAGGATCGCGCTGATCACGACGGTTCCCGGGCCCTTCAATGCCAACCGCGACCACCTGAACGCCATGATCAACGCGTTCGAAGGCGCCGGAATGCGGGTGTATCCGATCAACGGCAGGGCGGGACGGCTGTCGCTGGTGGCCGAAGTCGATCCCGATGCGGTGGTCATGATGCCGCACGGCCGCTTCGGGTTCGGCCAGGAAAAGGAGGTGGTCGACTGGTTTGCAGAACGGCAGGTGCCCCTGTTGACGCCCTTGTCGATATTTGACGACTACGAGAGTTGGCTGCAGGACCCGCAGGGTTACTCCGGCGGCACGCTCACCATGAACGTGGTATTGCCGGAACTGGACGGCGGCGTTGTACCCAGGGTCGTGAACGCCCAGTTCCTGGACGAACGGGGATTCCGGATTTTCGAAGCGGTCCCCGAACGCCTGAACGAATACGTCGGCATGGTGGGCAAGTGGATCGAACTCAAGCGCAGGCCCAATGCCGAAAAGCGGATCGGAATTGTCTATTTCAGAGGACCCGGCAAGAACGCACTCGTGGCCGGCGGCATGGAGGTCACGCCATCCCTGTTCAACACGCTGCACCTGCTCAGGGAGCAGGGCTACGATCTGGGGGATCTGCCCGACGACTACGATGCATTCCGTTCGCGCTGGAATCGGAAGGCCCCGTGCTGACGCCCGACGGAATGGGCCAGGTGCAACGCCACCTCAACGAAGGAAATCCGGCCTGGGTGGAAGACACCGAGTACCTCCAGTGGTGCCGGGATCATCTTGCCGAAGGCGTGTGCGCAAGAGTCGACGAACGGCATGGCGCCAGCCTTGGTAGTTTCATGGTCGACCGCTCGCCGAGTGGAGGTCAACGCATCGCGGTTACCAACGTTCGCTTCGGAAATGTCGTGTTGATGCCTCAGCCTCTCGCCGGGTTCGGTGAAGACAGTTTCAGGATGGTGCATGGCACGGAGGAAGCGCCGCCGCATACCTATGTCGCCGCCTACCTGTGGTTGCGCCTGGGCTTCGGCGCGGATTCCATCATTCACTACGGCACGCATGGCAGCCTGGAATTCACCCAGGGCAAGCAGGTCGCGCTCTCGCCCAATGACTGGGCCGACGCCCTGATCGGCGATACGCCGCACTTCTATGTCTACACCATGAGCAACGTGGGCGAGGCAATCATCGCAAAACGGCGCAGCTACGCCACGATCATCAATCACCTGACCCCGCCGTTCCAGCGGGCCGGGCTGTATTCGGAACTCGCCACGTTGAACCGCTGGATCGACGGCTACCGCCTCGCTGAGGGCCAGGTGAGAGCTGAGCAACGCCGTCAGATCATCGAGTTGTCCACTGAAATGGAACTGGATGCGGACCTTGAAATGAGCCTGGCGGATTCCGAAACCTGGGACGGCGATGTTCTGCCCGGCCTGGAAATGTACCTGGAAGAACTGGCCGGGGCGCGCATCAACAAGGGCCTGTATACCTGGGGCCAGGATTACATGGAAGAGGACGCCGCATTGACCGCCGAGCTGATGCTGATCGACTCGGTCGACGATCTGATTCCCGAATCGGCCCGCCAGGCAACCGGCGCAGAAAATCTGTTCGCGGATCTAAACCGCGGAACAAGCGTCGAAAGCCTGGTCGGGTCGCTGGAATTCGATCACGAGCCAGAACTGCGGGAAACACTGTCCCAATACGGGCACTACAAGTCGTTGTTGCTGGCGGGCGGCGACGACCAGAAATTTGCCCTGGGAAACGCCGTTGCCGGGGGCTATGTGGCGCCGGCTTCGGGGGGCGATCCGCTGCTGAATCCGAACGCCCTGCCGACCGGGCGGAACATGTTTTCGATCGATGCGGAGCAGACCCCTTCCCAGGCGGCCTGGGAGGTCGGCAAGACCCTGGCGGATCAGATGCTGGAAGACTATCGTTCCCGCCACGGACGGTTGCCGAACAAGGTCAGCTTTACCCTGTGGCCGAGCGAGTTCATCCACTCGCAGGGCGCCACGGTCGCGCAGGTTCTGTACCTGCTCGGTGTGGAACCCGTATTTGCCCCGAACGGGCAGGTCCATGTTTTGCAACTGATCCCCGCCGCGGATCTCGGGCGGCCGCGTATCGACGTGGTGGTGCAGAGCGCCGGCCAACTTCGGGACCTGGCCGCTTCGCGTCTGGCGCTCATCAACCGGGCGGTCGAAATGGCGGCCGCCGCGGCAGACGGGGACGAGAATTTCGTTCGCGATGGCGTGCGGCTGGCCGAACAGCATCTTCTCGACAAGGGTCTGACGCCGTCCCAGGCCAGGCGCCTGTCGACCCGCAGGAGTTTTGGCGGCGTCAACGGTTCCTACGGAACGCAGATCATGGGCATGGTGGAGCAGGGAGATTCCTGGCAGAGCGATGCCGAAGTGGCCGCCCAATACCTCGACAACATGGGCGCCATGTACGGCGATTCCGAGGAGTGGGGCGAGTATGTGCCGGAACTCTTTACCGCGGCATTGCTGAACACCGACGTGGTGATCCAGCCCCGGTCGAGCAATACCTGGGGAGGGTTGAGTCTGGATCATGTCTACGAATTCATGGGAGGACTCAGCCTCGCGGTACGGTCGGTGACGGGCAAGGATGCGGAAGCCTATTTCGCCGATTTCCGCAATCCCGGCCGGGCGCGCATTGAGACATTGCAGACCGCCATCGCGAAAGAGGCCAGGACGACCCTGTTCAATCCCCGCTATCTTGAAGGGCTGACCGCCGGCGAAGCATCGAGTGCGGAAGTGCTGGCCGAGACGCTTCGCAATTCCTTCGGCTGGAACACGATGAAGCCCGCGGCCATTGCACCCGGTTTCTGGAACCAGGTGTTCGAGACGCTCATCGACGACAAGCACGACCTGGCCTTGCAGGCTTTCTTTGAAACCGAAAACCCTTATGCACTGCAGGAAGTGACCGGAGTCATGCTCGAAGCCGCCCGGAAAGATTTCTGGACGCCCGATGAAAGTCAGTTGCGCGTTCTGGCCGAACTCCACGCGGACCTCGTAAGCAGGTTCGAAGCGGGCTGCGGCAGTTTCACCTGCGGTAATCGGCCCCTGCAGGACTTCATTGAAGCCCAATTGAACGAGATCCTGCTGGGCAGTTATCGGAATGAAATTGCCTCTGCCGAAATAGGTGAAGTGGAGCCTCGTACGGAACTCGTATTGCGTGAACAGAACGAGCAGCCGGAAACGGCAGAGCCTGTCGCGGATCCGGATACTCGTCAGTCAGCCGGTGAGTCGCCGGAGCAGTCAGTTGACAGTGGCCGAAACCTGGTCGCAATTCTGTTCGGAATCGGAATTGCGTTCACTCTGGTATCGCTCTTCGCGTATCGTCGGCAACGCAGATCCGTGTGACCGATGAATGAAGTTGCATCCTGGTGGGCGCTGAGTCTGGTGCTTGGTTGCCTGTGCGCGCTGTTTGCCTATCCGCCGCACAGGCAATCCTTTTTTGGCGCTCACAGGTATTGCCGCCGTCTGCCCCGGATGCTTTCGCGCCTGCTCTACCTTACGGTTGTGCCGTTGAGTCTGGCCGTCGTTGCCCTTGCCTTGTCCGGCTGGCTGACCGAACAGAGCGTTCCCGCATGGCTCGCGGCGATATCCGGGTATGGCAAGGTGATCGGAGTCGCCCTGAGCCTGCAGGCTCTCTGCCTCCTGCTTCATCGCAGGATGTACGGTTCGTGGATCTTGCTCGCGACCGGCGCGCTCAGCTTTCAACTCTGGTTGTTTTATCAGGCTCTGGGCGTGGACTTCTCTCTACTTGGAAGGCTCTACGGCGCAGCCTTGTTCATCGCCTTCACCGCGGCGATAGCAGCTGTCGGGCGCGTCGATCCGGAAGCGCGATGGGCCGTAGCCAGACTCCTCGCGTTCCTGCTGCTCGCCCTGCAATGGCTCTTTGCAACCGGTTCGGGACCGGCGGCCGACTTCACGGGCTTCGACTGGCTGACGCCCGGCATGGCTGTTTTGACGCCGTCTGCGATGCTGGCCCTGACCCTCATTGGCTTCTCGTGGCAATCCTTCGCAAGCAGGGTTGCCCGGGCGAGGGGCTGAGCCGCTCATGCTGAACTTCTTCTCGGCGCTTACCTGGATCAGCATGGGCTTGCTGGTTCCCTGTATCGCCCTGCTCCTCTACTTGCTCGCGCGCGCATTGCTGTTGCTGGGCCAGGACTGGCAGCAGCGGCAACAGGACAGGCGCCTGATCGCCGAGCTTGACGTCATCGAAGACAAGCTCGTCGCAAACGACTTCCGGGCGTACCGGTCAGAAGTTGCCCGTGTCGAGCGCAGGTATTCGTCGCCCCTGGCAAAACACATCATGACGATTCTGGATGCCAGGGCCAGCCGCTCGTTTCGCGAACGGCAACTGGGCGATTTCGCCTTGTACGGCGAGACCGAATTGTCTTTGCCGAGACTATTGATCAGGCTGGGACCCAGCCTGGGACTCATTGGAACCCTGATTCCAATGGGGCCCGCGCTGGCCGGACTGGCGGCCGGCGACATGGCGAGCCTTACCCAGAACATGCAGGTGGCTTTTTCGACTACCGTTCTTGGCATCGTCATCGGCAGTATCGGCTTCATTCTCTACCAGTCGCGCAAGCGACGGTTCGCTCAGGGCATGCATCGGCTGGAGTTCGTTTTTCAAACCATGATGGAATCGGAAAAAAATGAAACGCTATAGAGCTTTCCTTGCCGAGAATGAAGAACTCGACCCGTTGAGTTCACTGGTCAACCTGTTCGATGTCGCCATGGTCTTTTCGGTGGCGTTGATGGCCGCCCTGATCAGCCACCTCGAGTTGGGCGAATTGCTGTTCAGTGACGAATTCACTCTCGTGAAGAATCCGGGAGAACAGGACATGGAGGTCATCATCAAGGATGGCCAGGAGATTCGTACCTATTCCGCAGCGGAAACGCAGCAGCAGACGGGCGAGCGAGGCCGGCCGATCGGTACTGCCTATCAGTTGGACACAGGTGAAATCATCTACGTCCCGAACTGAGTGACGGTCGGGCGTGACGACAGCTTTGTGCAGCGGCAATCGGGGGAGGCATCGTCGCGCGCGATATCGGCGCGTACCAGCAGTTCTTCTTCGAGCGGCTCTCCAGGCTGCCCGGCGTGCAGGAGATCACCTCGAGCATGGCCCCTTCGGAGACCAAACGGACGACGGCGCTACCGATCTGGTGTAGGGTTTCCCGAGTTACTTTCATTTCGGCGCCCCGGTCGCTGAACGTCGTTTCGTTGCAGGTACACAATTGGGAGGATCCATCATGAATTCCATGACGAGTCTCTTGCGCATTGGTCATTGGCTGGTTCTTGCCGGCGCCCTGGCCGTTCTGGCCGCGGGTTGCGAGTCGGACGGTCCGGCATTCGAGTACATACGCCTGCCGGGCACCGAGCCAGGCGGAGGAACCAACCAGCCGTTTACCTCCGCCATCAAGGTGGGTTCCGGCACCATCGTTTTCCTGTCGGGGACGGTAGGCGCCGGTCCGCACAGCCACCCTCATGTTCCGGCGGAATTCGATCACCTGGATTTCAGCACCGAGGCTCAGGCCGAACGGGTCATGGAGAGCCTCAAGGAGATGGTGGAGGCGGCCGGCGGCGACTTGACCGACATCATCCAGGTCACGCGTTTCATGCGCGACGTGGGCGCCAATCAGGACGTGGTCAATGAAGTGATGAACAGCTACTGGGGTCCCGACCACCGGCCGGCCAGTACCACGGTGGAAATCGTTCGCCTCGCGACCGATCCGCGCTTCATTCTCGAGGTCGAGGCAGTGGCCGTAGTGGACGACTGAGCGGCTTGACGAACCGCGCTCCGAGTCCCGCGTTCGGCAGCAGCGCGCGGGTGCCGGTTGAGGCGGCGCACGCGGGATGCAGTCGGCGCAATGCACGCAGCCGCCGGGCCCGAAATGCAGAGCGCCGGGCGATTACCCGGCGCTCGCAACCTTCAGCGATCGGCTGAAGTTCCACCCGTTACGCGGCAATTCGCTTGTGCGACGAGCTGCCTCCGATCTCGATGGCGCGCGGCTTGAGCGCTTCGGGCACCTCGCGAACGAGGTCGATGTGCAGCAGGCCGTTCTCGAGGTTGGCCCCGCTGACCCGAACATGGGTCGCCAGCTGGAAGGCGCGCTTGAAGCCTCGCGTCGGGATGCCCTGGTGCAGGTAGGTCCGGCCTTCGTTCCGAGCCTCGGCCGGCTTGCCCTCAATGGTCACCGTGGCGTCCCTGGCCTCGATCGAAAGCTCGCTCTCGTCGAACCCGGCAGCCTCCATGGTGATGCGGTAATCGTTCTCGTCCACTTTCTCGATGTTGTAGAGCGGATAGCCCTCGTCGCCGGTTCGCGAACTGGCCTCCAGCGCATTCATCATGCGATCGAAACCGATGGTGGAGCGGAACAGGGGAGTGAAGTCCAAACGTGTCATGATTCATTTCCTCCGTATTGCAACAGTCTGGTTTGCGAAATCGCCCTTTAGCGGCGTCCTGTGGTGCTTTCGGTCCGCCTTCGGCGGCGAGTCCCGGGCACGTCTCTGATATAGGATCGGCTCCCGGAATTTCAAGGCCCCGGAATCCGGGAACTGCCTGGGCGGGCCGGGCGAGAGCGCCGCGCAGGAGCGGAAGCAGGACCGTCGGCAGGAGCACCGGCGGTAGAGCAGGCAGGAGCGTCGGTACTTGAACAGGCCGGCCGCGGTGTCCTACTCTTTCCGGCACCCCGCAAAGGCGAAGCAGTGCGTGTCCGAACAGTCTGAACCAAGCAATCGACCGACCCGCGGGTTCGGCACTACCCCCGGCGGACGGGCGTTTGTCTGGCTGCTGACGCTGACTTCCATCGCCGTCGTGCTTGCCGTTTATTTCAGCTTTCGCGGGGCTAACGAGACGCCGGTGGAATCTCCCGCCGATGCCGGTGTTCCCGCCGAAGCCGGTGCCGCAGGTTCATCACCGTCGACGCCGGAGTCCGGCGCCCTGGCGATTCAGCCGGCCGATGTCCTGCCCCTGTTGCCGGACGGTCCGAACACCGCCTGGCGGCCGCTGGCAATTGACTCGGTGGATCCCGAACGCATCCCCGAGTACAAGGAGATCGTGGAGGGCAGGGCGCTGGTGGAATTGTCCACCGGGATGTGGTCGTGGGGCGAGGGCGACCGGATCACCCTCGCAGTGCCCCAGATCGGTGCCGTGTACGAACCGGTCATCGAGCGGGTCGAGACGATGCTCGGCAACAATCGCTCCTACGTGGGACGCCTGATCGAGGATGAATTTCCGTATTCGTTCGTGATCACGGTGGGTCAGCGCAACACGTTCGCCAACCTCAGCACGCCGCAGGGTTCATTCGAACTGATCGGCGACACTGATCTGGCCTGGCTGATGCCGGTGGCGAACATGGACCAGCATGTCGACTACAGCCAGCCGGACTACTACATCCCGGGCGAGGACTTTCCGGTCGAACCCGTCCCGGGCGGCGAAACCTCGGGCGACCCCTAACTGGCCCTGGCGAGGGCGGCCCCCTCGGCCTCGTTCTCGAAGATGATCAGCCCCGTGGCGGTGTTGGACGCCGGCACGTGGTAGTGCCGATAGACTTCCGTGATGTCCTTGTCCAGCGCGCCCCGCATGATCAGCCACATCACCAGTTCTATGCCCTCCGCTCCGGCTTCGCGGACGTACTCAATGTGAGGCAGGTCGATCAGGCGTTGCGGATCGCGGGTCAGGTCGTCGAGAAAGCGGCGGTCGAAGTCGCTGTTGATGACGCCGGCGCGTTCGCCGTGCAGCTGGTGCGACATCCCGCCGGTGCCGAAGATCACCACCCGCAGGTCTTCGTCGTACGCCTCCACGGCCTTGCGGATGGCCCGCCCCAGGTCGAAGCACCGCTTGCCTGTGGGCGGCGGGTACTGAATCACGTTCACCGACAGGGGTACGACCGGGAACGGCCAGGCCTCGGGCTGGCCGCAGGTCACCGACAGCGGCACGGTCAGGCCGTGGTCCACGTCCATCTCGTTGACGATGGTCAGGTCGAATTCGTCCAGGATGAGCGATTCGGCCAGGTGCCACGCCAGTCTGGGGTGGCCCTGGACCACGGGTACCGGACGCGGCCCCCAGCCCTCGTCCGCGGGCGGGAACTCCCTGGCCACGCCGATGGCGAAGGTCGGTATCACCTCCAGCGAAAACGCCGTGCCATGGTCGTTGTAGACCAGTATGACCACATCCGGATCGACCCTGGCGAGCCACTCCTGCGCAGGACCGTAACCGTTGAACAGCGGTTGCCAATAGGGCTCTTCGGTCCTGCCCAGGTCCAGGGCGGCCCCGATGGCCGGTACATGCGACGTGCCGAGTCCGGCAATGATCTGGGCCATTACTGCTGCTCCGACTTGCTTCGGTTGCCTTCGATGGGGCGGCCGCCGCCGGCCATCATGGCCCGGTATTCCTCCTGGGTCAGTCCCGACATGGCGCCGGCCATGTACTGGAACGACCTGCCCAGCGTGGCGCCGAGCTTGGAGGTGTAGTAGATGTTGCCGCCCACGTGGATCATCCCCAGCCAGTCCCGCTCGAGCACGCACCGCCGCTGCTCCTGCGTAAGCGGAAACCGGTCCAGGTAGCCGGGTTCGTCGGCCAGGAACGCCTCGCGGTTCTCCGCCTTCATCAGCGACATGCAGAACATGTTCAGGTGGTAGCCCTCGTGGCACCGGTCCTTGTTGAACAGGTACGTGCCCGGGATGTCTTCGAATGCGTCGGTGTCGACCATGATCCTGCTACCTCGCGCGCCTGCGCGCTTTAACTCTGTTGAGGCTACTTTCCAGCCGGTCCAGCGTCCGCATGGCCGGCAGCACCTGTGCGACGCTGGCGTTGGGTTCGCGCCCCTCCCTGATCGCCGCGATGAACTCGCGGTCCTGCAGCTCGATGCCGTCCATGGAGACATCGACATTCGAGACATCGATGGGATTTTCCTTGCCGTCGAAGAGATCGTCATAGCGGGCGATGTAGGTGCCATTGTCGCAGATGTAGCGGAAGAACGTGCCCAGCGGCCCGTCGTTGTTGAACGACAGCGAGAGCGTGCAGATCGCGCCCGACGGCACCTTCATGCCGATGCTCATGTCCATGGCGATGCCCAGCTCCGGATGCATCGGGCCCTGCAGCGCATAAACCTCGGACGCTTCCTCGCCGGTCTGGTACTGGAACAGGTCCACCGTGTGGCAGGCGTGGTGCCAGAGCAGGTGATCGGTCCAGCTTCTCGGCTTGCCTTCGGCGTTGATATTCTTGCGCCGGAAGAAGTAGGTCTGCACGTCCATCTGCTGGATGGTGAGTTCGCCGGACTGGATTCGCTGGTGAATCCACTGGTGACTGGGATTGAACCTCCGGGTGTGCCCCGCCATCGCCACCAGCCCCGTCTCTTCCTGGGCCCTCACCAGCCGCTGGGAATCGGCCAGCGAGTCGGCAATGGGGATCTCGATCTCCACGTGCTTGCCGGCACGCAGGCACTGCTCGCCCTGGTCCGCGTGCATCTGGGTGGGCGTAGTGAGTATCGCCGCCTCGACACCCGGCTGATCCAGGCCCTCGGCCAGGTCCGTGGTCCAGTGCGGGATGCCGTACTTCTTTGCCACGGCGGCTGTGGTATCGGGCGACCCGCCGGCGAGCGAGACGACTTCCACCCCGTCGATGCGGGCCAACCCCGCCAGGTGCTTCTGACCGAAGGCGCCCTGACCAGCCAGACAAATCTTCATTCGAGATACTCCTTGTTCCACCGGGCCGCGCGTCAGCAAAAAACCCGCGTCGCGAGCTGGCGAGCTTCATGCCGCCGCGACCGCCACAATCCGTGAACCGCGTATTAGAAACGTCTCGGTGTGCGTGCGCAAGTCCCGCGGTTGCCCTATACTCCTGCGGCTCAACGCGCCCGTAGTTCAGCTGGATAGAACGCCGGCCTACGAAGCCGGAAGTCGGGAGTTCGAATCTCTCCGGGCGCGCCAACCGCTTGCGGTTACCGTGGCGGATCGTCCCCGTAAAACATTGCTTCGATTTCTTCGTCTTCCCCAAGAAGCGATTCGTCGGGAGCTTCAACCCGACCCTTGAGCGATCCCAGCTTTCGCTGGCCTTCAGGTTTGTCAGGCACCGAAGTCGCTTGGTTCAGCTGCTGATCGGCGTGCTCGCGCAGGTAGCGCTCCACGAAGTCCTTGTAATGGGCCATCGCCTTCCGGGTGATGCTGCCGCCGCCATCGGGAAACTCCACCGCGCTGCCGTCCCGCAGCGTCAGGCTGCGAACCGGCATCACTTCCCGCGTGGCGCTGGTGATAAAGCTCTCCGTAGCGCGCGCCGCATCTTCCAGCGGGATGTCCCGCGTGACGATCGGGAGTCCATGGGCCGAACAGGCTTCCTGGAGCGCAACCCGCGTCAGACCCCGCAGGTGTCCCGCGTTCTCTGACGGAGTGACCAGTTCGCCGTCGATCACAAAGAAGACGTTGCTGTTGGAAGATTCCGTGACCAGGCCCGCGTCATTCAGCATGACGCAGTCGTCGGCGCCCAGCTCTCGTGCCTCGATCACCCCCAGCACGTTGTTCAGGTAATTGCCGCCCTTGATATTGGGATTGAGCGCATTTATCGGGTTGCGCCTCGTTCGGGAAATGGCCAGACGAACCCCCTCGCTGTAAAAGTCGTCCCGCCAATGGGTCAGTTCCTTCACGACAATCACATAGCGCGTCGGCAACTCCGGGTCCGGATAGAGATCCACCGGCCCCTCGCCCCGGGTAACGCAATAGCGCACATACACGTCCTCACCGGCTTCCCCTGCCCCCGACGCCCTGAACGTCCTGCGAATCTCCTCCATCATCTCCCGCTTGCCCGGATGCAGCCGCAGGTGAATCAGCCGCGCGGAATTCTCAAACCTCTCCCAGTGCTCATCGAAGAACAACGGAATCCCCCCATACGTCCGAAACACCTCGTAAACCGAGTCCCCATACAAGAACCCCCGATCCATCACCGGTATCCGCGCCTCACCGACCGGCGCAATAACCCCATCGACATTCGCCATGTTCCGAATTTTCTTCACCATCCTCTCCAACGTTTCTGCTCCCCCCAAAATTCTTTAATCGACGTTCGTTGCGAGGCGGGCGTTGTACAGGGGTGCGGGCGTCGTCGGCGAGGAGCGAGCCACGGACGGCCAAAAGCGACGAGCCGTCGATTCTCTGCCCGCCAGGGATGGCGGGCAGAGATTAAGCCCGCACCCCTGTACAACGCCCGCCTCGCAACGAACACCCTATCGACCCCCCGACAGCCGCCCCCTGAGATTTCGCTCAAGATCTTTCCGAACCCGTCCAATATCGTCAACGCCGCACAGTGATCGCAGATCCGTCACCGGCAACGCCTCGAACCCGCAAGGATTGATCCGCAAAAACGGCTCAAGGTCCATGTCCACGTTTATCGCGATACCGTGGTACGAACACTGCCGGCTGATCTTCAGTCCCAACGCAGCCAGCTTGTACTCCTCCACGTAAACCCCCGGCGCATCACGCCGCCCCTTCGCTTCAATGCCATATCCCGCCGCCGTATCGACCACCGCCCGCTCCAGCGCCTTCACCAGCCCGCGTATGCCCAGCTTCAGGCGCCCCAGGTCCAGCAGCGTGTATGCCACCAGTTGGCCGGGGCCGTGGTAGGTGACCTGTCCCCCCCGGTCGATTTTCAGGACCGGGATATCCCCGGCATCGAGCACGTGCGCCGCGTTACCGTTGAGTCCCAGCGTAAAGATCGGGGGATGCTCCACGAACCAGACTTCATCCCGCGTTTCCGGGCCGCGCCCGGCGGTGAAGCGCTTCATCTCCTCCCAGACCGCCGGGAGCGGGCGCCGGCCCAGGACGCGCGCGACCGGACCATCATCCACAGCCGCAGTCCACGCGCGCTGCGGACTGCCAGCCGACGGCGCGATCATTGAAACCAGAGGCTGATCCCGTCCTTGATTCGTTGCCAGAGCCCCGCTTCGGCCACATCGGTCAGCGCCACCAGCGGCAGCTCGGCCAGGTCTTCGCCGTTCATCGAAATCGTGACCGATCCCAGCAGCGTGCCCGCTTCGATGGGTGCCGTCAGATCTTCTCCCACGGCCGTTTCCGACACGAGGGAGTCGTAGCGTCCCTTGGGAATCGTCAGGTAGTGGTCCTCCGTAACGCCCAGCGACACCGACTCGGTTTCCCCCTTCCACACCCGCGCCGTGATGACCTCGTCACCCTCGGAGAACAATCTGTAGGTCTCGAAGAACCGGAAACCGTAGTTCAGCAGTGCCTGGCTGTCGTTGGCCCTCGCCTCGGCGCTGTGGGAACCCATGACTACGGACACCAGCCGCATGCCGGAGCGTTCCGCTGACGTCACCAGGCAGTAGCCGGCCGCCTCGGTGTAGCCCGTTTTCAGGCCATCCACGGACTCATCCCGCCACAGCAGCGAGTTGCGGTTGAACTGTTCGATGTCGTTGTAGGTGAATTCCCGCTGGGAATACCAGGCGTAGTACTCGGGAAATTCGGTAATGATTGCCCGGGCCACTGCCGAAGCGTCACGGGCCGTCATGTAATGGTCCGGATCGGGCAGACCGGTGCTGTTGCGGAACGAACTGTTCTCCATGCCCAGCTGTTCCGCGTAGAAGTTCATCAGATCCGCAAACGAGCCCTCGGATCCCGCAACATGCTCCGCCAGGGCCACGCTCGCATCGTTGCCCGACTGCACGATCATCCCCTGCAGCAGGTCTTCCACGGAAACGTCGCTGCCCACGTCGACAAACGTTCTCGATCCTTCCGTTCCCCAGGCCCTTTCGCTGATTCGGACCTCGTCGTCCAGGCTGATCAAACCGTCCTCAAGCGCCTTGAAGACCGCATACGCCGTCATCAGCTTGGTGAGGCTGGCCGGTTCGAGGATTTCGTCCGGGTTGCTGTCGGCGATGATGTCGCCGGTGGCATGATCGATGAGGATGTAGCCTTTCACGCCCAGTTGCGGCGGCGCGGGAATGGGTACTTCCTGGCCGTGGAGCGCGGGAGCGAAGGCAAGGGTGAGGGCGGTCAGCATCCAGGTTCGGAGCATCGGATTTCTCCTGAGGGGCGGCTGGGTTGCAATTGTAACGAGGTTCATGGGCCTATAACCAGATAGGGATCTTCGTAGCCCATCGCGACGAGATTGGCGACGGCCGCGTCGGCGGCGTCGACATCGGAGAAGGGTCCCAGCCGGACGCGGTACAGGCTGGGCGATGCGCCGTGGTCGGCATCGATATTGATCCGTTCGAAACCCGCCGCGTGCAGTACATCGACGAATTGCGCGGCGCCATCCTGCCGGGCGAACGCCCCCGCCTGCAGGTAGATCCGCCGGCTCGGTGGAACCGATGCCGCAGCAAGCGACAACGGCATCGCTGTTGCTGCGCTCGCGTCGCCGTCGCTGACTTGACCGCGTGACAACGCACCTTCATGCACCAGGACCTCGCCTGCCGACGATACGCCGAGGGCGCGAACCTCCACCGGCGCGGTTCCCTGCGCCACCATGTCCAGCACCACGGCGGCGCCGAAGGACAGGTCGATGATTCGGTTGTCCACGAACGGCCCGCGGTCATTGACCTTGACGATCACCTGCTTGCCGCTTTCCAGGTGCGTGACCTCGACCCAGGTGGGTATGGGCAGCGTGGGATGGGCCGCCGTATGGGCGAACATGTCGTAGGGCTCGCCGCTGGAGGTGGAACGCCCGTGGAACTTCTCGCCGTACCACGAAGCGACGCCTGTCCTGCGGTAACCTGCGGCCGAATCGAGCACGTAGTGCCGCTGGCCGAATACTTCGTACCAGGGCGGGTTGCCCAGTCTGCTGCGCGGCGGTTCGAGGATGGTATGCTGCGCCGCCTCATCATTGACGACCGTAGGCGAATGTCGTGCGCATCCCGCCAGCGTCACCGAAACCGACACCGCGGCGATCAGAACCAGCCGCGGAGTGAAGCGATATCCCTCGGGATCGCGATTCATGCTCCTTCGTCGAGCGCGCCGTCGAATTGAAGGTCCTCGAAGCCGGCGAGAATGGCGCGTCCCAGTTGATGCACGGCCAGGGCATACATGACGCTGCGGTTGTAGCGGGTAATCACCCGGAAATTGTGAAACCCGACCCAGTATTCCTGGCCGTCATCGCCCTCCAGCGACAGCAGGGTGACGGGCGTTTCGGCGGGCAGGTCCGAGGTGATCTCGTAGCCGGCCTCGCGTACCGAAGCCAGGGAGTCGTTCAGGTCCATGCTGTTGTCCGATTCGCCGGCGGAGCGCCCGTCGCCCGGCACGGCGCGCTCCACCACCGTTTCGCCCGCCCGCCAGCCGTGGGCACTGAAGTAGTTCGCGACACTGGCGAGCACGTCCTCCCAGTCTTCCCAGAGGTCGCGCCTGCCGTCGCCGTTGCCGTCCACGGCGTAGGCGCGGAAACTGGACGAGATGAACTGACCGGCGCCCATGGCGCCTGCGTAGGAGCCCAGCAGCGTCTCCGGGTCCATGCCTTCCTCCCGGACCAGCAGGAAGAAGGCTTCCAGTTCGGAGGTGAAGAATACGGACCGCGGCGGGTAGGCAAAGGCCAGCGTCGCCAGCGCGTCGATGACGCGGTAGCTTCCCATCCGTGTGCCGTAGTTGGTTTCCACGCCCAGAATGGCCACCAGCACCTCCGGGGCGACGCCGAACGACTCGCTGGTGCCGGCGATTCGCCCGGCGTGCTCCTGCCAGAACGCCACGCCGCCGTCGATGCGGGTGTCGGTCAGAAAGATGTCGCGGTATTCGTGCCAGGCCAGGACCCGTTCGGCGGGCCTGGAAATGGCTTCGAGGATGCTCTGCTCAATTTCCGCGCGTTCCAGGATTGCGCCCAGTTCGGCGGCATCGAAGCCATGCTCCTCGACCATCCGTTCGACAAAGGCGTTTCGCGCCCTGTCCACCTCAGCCGGATCGAAGTCAATGGCCCAGGCGGCATTTGCCGTCATCGATAACCCGATAAGAAACAGCCCTACGGGTACGGGCTTGAGACGAACAGTCACGTTACCAATAGCCTCCGGTTGCCATGTATCGCCGTGAGGATGCCGAGTCCCGCCATCAGCGTCACCATGGAGGTGCCGCCGAGGCTGATCAGCGGCAGCGGCACGCCCACCACGGGCAGCAGGCCGCAGACCATGCCGGCATTCACGAATACGTGCAGGAAGAAGGTCAGGCTCAGCCCGCCTGCCAGCAGGCGGCCGAAGTTGTCCTGGGCCTGGGCGGCGATGTACAGCCCGCGCCCGACCACCACGAGATACAGTCCCAGCAGGAACAGCAGGCCGAGCAGGCCGAACTCTTCGCCCATGACGGCGAAGATGAAGTCCGTGGAACGCTCGGGAAGGAACTCCAGGTGCGACTGCGTACCGTTCAGCCAGCCCCGGCCGAACAGGCCGCCGGAGCCCAGCGCGATCTTCGACTGGATGATGTTGTAACCGGCCCCCAGCGGGTCCGATTCCGGATTGAGAAACGTCAGCACCCGGGCGCGCTGATAGTCCAGCATGGTATTCCACAATACCGGGACCATGCCCAGGGCGAGCACCCCGCAAGCCGCGATGATGCGCAGGCTGACACCGGCCAGGAGCACCGTCAGCGCGCCTGCAGCGAACACCAGCGCCGCCGTGCCGAGATCGGGCTGTCGGAGAATCAGCAGCGTGGGGACCGCGATGATGCACGCAAGCACGCCCAGATTCAGCAGGGTTGGCGGCAGCGCCCGGTCGTGCATGTACCATGCGATCATCAACGGCACCGAGAGCTTCAACAGCTCCGATGGCTGGAAGCGGATAACGCCCCAGTCCAGCCAGCGTTGCGCGCCGTTGCCTACCGCGCCGTCAACCAGCACCCAGAGCAACAAACCGACGGAGGCGAGGAAAATCCACGGCGTCCACATCCGCAACGTCGACGGGGCGACCTGCGCGGCCACCACGAAGGCCAGCAGGCCGACGGACAATCGTACGCCCTGCCGGAGCAGCAACGGCATGTTCTGGTCTGCCGCGCTGTACAGGATCACCAGTCCGAGGGCGCACACGGCGAGACTGCTGATCGCCAGCGGCAGGTCCATGACGAAACTGCGCCCCGGGAACGGATTCCGAATGGCGGCCTGCGACGAGCCGGCTTCGAGGATGAGTCTTCTAGCCATAATCCTCTGCCGCCAGGTAAACGTCCAGGATCATGCGCGCCGCACGGGCGGGCAATCCGCTGCCGGAGCCGCCGTTCTCAACGATCACGGCAAGCGCGATGGTGGGATTGTCGGCCGGCGCGAATGCGATGAACAGGCCATGGTCTCTGAGATGTTCTTCCAGCGCCTCCGCGTCGTATTCCTCGTCCTGGGCCAGGGAAAACACCTGCGCGGTTCCGGTCTTGCCGGCAACGCGGTACGGTGTCTGTTGCATCGAGAGTCGCGCCGTGCCTCGCGGATCCTCGGTCACACCGATCATCGCTTCACGGATGCGCTGCCAATGCCGTGCATCGATCTCCGGGAGCGAGTCCAGCCGGACCGGATCGACCGGGACGACATCGCCGCTCACGGCCGTCTGCGTTGCCACCACCAGGCGGGGCTTCAGCCGCGCGCCTGCCGCCAGGACCGCAGTGGCGTGCGCCAGTTGCAGCGGCGTCGCTGTCGTGTAACCCTGGCCGATGCCGGAGATGACCGTTTCGCCCGGGAACCAGGTCTGGTCTTCGCGCCGCGAAAAATTGTTTCGTTTCCACTCCCTGGACGGGACCACGCCCCGAATCTCCCCGCCGATGTCGATTCCGGTCTGTGCGCCGAATCCGAATACCTTCAGCGAAGTATCGATGGCGTCGATGCCCATGTTCACCGCCAGCCGGTAGAAGTACACGTCGCAGGACTCCACCACCGCCTTGTGCAGGTCCACCAGGCCGTGGCCTTCGCGCTTCCAGTCACGGTACTGATGAGTCTGGCCGGGCAGGGAGTAATGTCCGGCGCAGTAGGTGGGATCGTCCGGATTGAGAGCGTTCAGATTCATTGCCGCAAGGCCCAGGAACGGCTTTACGGTGGAGCCCGGCGGGTAGCGTCCGGCCAACGCCCGGTTGAACAGCGGCTTGTCGGGGTCCGTCTCAAGTTCACGGTAGCCGCTGTAGCTCAATCCGGATGCAAACCGGTTCGGATCGAACGCCGGTGTGCTGACCAGCGCCAGCACGTCGCCCGTGGCGGGTTCGATGGCGACGGCCGCGCCCCGCAAGCCCTCCATGGCCATCTGCGCGGCCAGTTGAAGCTCGATATCGAGGCTGACCACCAGGTTCTTGCCGGGGACGGGCCAGCGGGTGTCGAGGTTGCCGGGCATCGAGTCGGTTGATGCCTCCACCGCAGCGGGGTCCACCAGCACGCGTCCCTGCGCATTGACCAGCTGCTGACGGAAACCGACCGTACCGTGCAGGTCTTCCTGATAACTGCGTTCCACCCCGCTGATGCCGATGAGCGCGGTGGCCGCATAGTTGGCCCGGTCGATCCGTTCCAGGTCTGCGGCGCTGATGCTGCCCATGTAGCCGATGGAGTGCCCGGTCAGATCGCCGTAGGGATAGTGGCGGATCAGGCCCTCGCGTATGTCGATGCCGCTGAACCGATGGCGCCGCGCCGAAAATCGCGCTGCCTGGGACTCGGTCAGGTTCGCCAGCACGACGCGCTCGAACCTGCGGTGGGAATTGACAGCATCGACCAGGTTGCCGCGCTCCTCCGGGTCCAGCAGTTCCAGGGCCTCCAGCGCCTGCAGCGATGCCTGAAGATCGACGATCTCCTCGGGAATCGCCACCAGTTCCCATGCCGGCAGGTTTTCCGCCAGCAACTGCCCGTTGCGATCGAAAATCAGGCCACGCGTCGGCGCCAGCGGTTCGATCCTCATCCGGTTGCCCTGGGCCAGTTCGGCAAAGACTTCATGGTGCGAGATCTGTATCTGGAACAGTCGCCAGACCAGAGCGCCGGACATCGCCACGACGAGAACGGCCGTGAACACCAGTCGGGATATGACCAGGCGCTGTTCCTTCCAGCGATCCCGGATCTGCACTTGCCTGCGCATCGTCTAGGCCGCCTTCATGTCGTCACGGCCGAACCTGCCCAGCGCAATCATGACCATCGGCCACAGCAACGCGCTGGAGAGGAGCGGCGCCCAGGTGATCGGGCCTGGAATCACACGCTGACCGACGCCATCGATCCAGAACAGGAGGAAGCGGTAGAGAACGAGCATCAGCACCACCGTCACCGTCACCTGCCAGACCAGGGCGACGCGGATGCGAAGGTGCAGGCGCAGACTCAGGTAGACGATCGGCAACAGCGCCAGCGCATGCCTGCCAAGCAGGGAACCGGTGAGCATGTCCAGCGCAAGGCCCATGGCAAAGGCGGCCAGCAGTCCGATGTGCCCGGGTCTGGCGATGGCCCAGTAGATCAGGACCAGCGGGACCCAGTCCGGCCGGAACGGCGCAACCTGGTCGCCCAGGGGGACGATCGACAGCGCCAGCGCCAGGACGAAGGTCGCCACGGGCAGGACAAACGGCTGTATGCGCGCCATCATTGCCCCGCCTCCGCCAGGCCGCCGGTTGCAGCGGTCAACCCGACTTCGTCCGCGTTCATCACCAGCAGGACCTCGCGGCCCCGGTCCAGCCCGGCGCTGGGTTGGGCGAGTACCCGCGCGAACGACTGACCGGGACGGCGCTGCACGGCCGTCACCCGGCCGACCGGGTAGCCCGGCGGGAATACGCCGCCCAGCCCCGACGTCACCAGCAGGTCGCCCTCCCGGACGTCGGCGCTGTTGGTCAGGTAGGGCAGGTTCAGCAGGCCCGTTTCTCCGGTGCCCAGGGCGATGGTTCTCAGGCCGGTCCGGTTGACGGCGACGGGCAGCCCGTGATTGGAGTCGCTGATCAGCACGGCCTGGGCGGTGAGGGCGTCCACGATGTCGATCTGGCCGACCACCCCGTCGGCGTCCAGCAGGGCCTGGCCCACATAGACGCCGTTGAGAACGCCCCGGTTGACGGTGAACCGCTGCCGATAGGGGTCCGGGTCCACGGAGAGGATTTCGGCGACCAGCATCCGGTCGGCGACGCTCTGGCTGGAATCCAGCATGGCGCGCAGCCGGTCGTTCTCGGCCTCGAGCGTGTCCATGCGCTGCAGACGGACATCGTAGTCGCGAAGATCGCCCTTCAGGCGGGCATTCTCTTCGAGCAGCGCTGCACGGCTGGCGAAAGACTCGCTTGCCCAGCGCCAGGCCGAGAACGGTCGGTCCACTCCGACCTGCACTGGGTAGACGATCACTGAAGCAACCTGCCGGACACGGTTGAGGAAGCCGGTTTCCCGGTGGTCCAGGATCATCATCGTCACGCTGACGGCCGCGAGCAGCACCAGTCGAATGCTCAGCGCAGTCGATGACTTTCTCTTGCCCGATTCAGCAGCCGGCATCAGTCACCCGGATTGCAGGTCATCGCACCGTCCCCAACCGGCATCCGAAATTGCGGTTGCCGTTCGTTGCACCGTGCCATTTTACCCGACGGGTCGCCTAGTCGACGGCGAACACCGCCGGCCCGTGTTCATCCAACAATTCAAGAATGCGTCCGCCGCCGCGTGCCACGCACGTCAGCGGTTCGTCGGCGAGGACCACCGGTAATCCGGTCTCCTCCATCAACAGTTTGTCCAGATCGGTCAGCAGGGCGCCTCCGCCGGTTACCACGATACCCGCCTCGGCCACGTCCGCGCCCAGTTCCGGCGGGGTTTGCTCGAGCGCCGTGCGCACGGCGCCCACGATCCCCTGCAGCGGTTCCTGGAGGGCTTCGAGAATCTCGTTGCTGTTCAACGAAAACGCCCGGGGAACACCCTCGGAAAGATTGCGTCCCTTGACCGAAGCCTCCTTGACCTCCTGACCGGGATAGGCCGTTCCGATCTCTATTTTAATACGTTCTGCGGTGGCTTCGCCGATCAGCATGCCGTAATTGCGCCTGACGTAGTTGATGATGGCCTCGTCGAAGCGGTCCCCGCCGATGCGGACGGAGGCGGCGTAGACGATGCCGTTGAGCGACATGATCGCCACCTCCGAGGTGCCGCCGCCAATGTCCAGCACCATGGAACCGCGCGCCTCGTGCACCGGCATCCCGGCGCCGATGGCCGCCGCCATGGGTTCTTCCACCAGAAACACCCGGCGTGCGCCGGCCCGTTCGGTGGACTCGCGAATGGCCCGGCGTTCCACCTGGGTGGATCCGTAGGGAACGCATACCAGGACCCGGGGACTCGGCCTGAAGTATCTCGACCCGTGCGCCTTCTTGACGAAGTACTGGAGCATCTTCTCGGTGATGTCGAAGTCGGCGATGACGCCGTCCTTCAGCGGGCGGATGGCGGTCATGTTCCCCGGAGTCCTGCCGAGCATGCTCTTGGCATTGGATCCGACCGCCTGCAGGACGCTGCCTCCGCCGACCCGGTCCTCGCGGATCGCGACCACCGACGGCTCGTCCAGAATGACGCCGCGGCCGCGGACGTAGATCAGGGTATTCGCCGTACCCAGATCGATCGAAAGATCGGTCGAGAAAAAACCGAGAAAGCGCTTTAACATTGTGGGACAAGGTCGCCACTTGAAACCAATCAGCACTTTATCAACGGGTAGGACAATGGGCAAGGCGAAGTGTATAGTTGTGCGCCCGTTTCGCCGCCCCGAATTCCGTGTCCCTGAGTCTCGAAGCGCTCGAAAATCTCTGCGTCCTGTCCCGCCTGGAGATCACGTCCGGGGAGATGGAAGGCGTGGCTGCCAAGCTTTCGGAAATCGTCACCCTGGTGGATGCGCTGCAGGCGGTCGATACGGACGGGGTGGAGCCGATGGCCCATCCGCTGGACCGCGCCCAGCAGCTGCGGGACGACCGGGTCACCGAGTCCGATCGGCATGTTCGATACCAGCGCAACGCCCGGCGGGTGGAACGGGACCTGTACCTGGTGCCCAGGGTCATCGAGTAATTGCCACGGGCGGGCCTGCGCCCGCCGATATGCAGTTGTCAGTCGGATAGAGCACCGGACCGGGATGCACGACGCTACCATTGCGCAACTGGCGGAGGCTCTTCGCACGGGCAAGGTTTCCGCGGTGGAACTCGCCGACCGCTTCCTGGCCCGCATCGAGCGCCTTGACGGGGATCTGAACGCCTTCATCACCGTCACCCCGGAGTCGGCCCGCGCCCAGGCCGAGCGGGCCGACGCACGACTTGCCGCCGGGGACTCGACCCCGATGACCGGCATCCCCATCGCCCACAAGGACATTTTCTGTACCCGGGGCGTCAGGACCTCCTGCGGCTCGCGCATGCTTGACAACTTCGTGTCGCCCTACAACGCCGCAGCGGTGGAAAGGCTCGAAGCGGCGGGCGCGGTGATGCTCGGCAAGACGAACATGGATGAATTTGCCATGGGGTCGTCCAACGAGAACAGCTACTATGGGCCGGTGCGCAATCCGTGGGACCGGGACACCGTGCCGGGCGGATCGTCGGGCGGCTCGGCGGCCGCGGTGGCGGCGCGCCTCGTGCCCGGCGCCACCGGCACGGATACCGGCGGCTCGATCCGCCAGCCGGCCGCCCTGTGCGGCATCACCGGCATCAAGCCCACCTACGGGCGGGTATCGCGGTGGGGCATGGTGGCCTTCGCCTCCAGCCTGGACCAGGCCGGTACCCTGGCGCGCACCGCGGAGGACGCCGCGTTGATGCTGCAGGTCATGGCAGGCCCCGACCCGCGGGACTCCACCGCGCTGCCCGATCCCGTTCCCGACTACACCGCCGGGCTTGCCAAGCCGTTCGGAAGCATGACCATCGGCGTCGTGGACGATTTCTTCGACGACGGCCTCGACTCCGACAACGCGCAACGGGTCCGCGACGCCCTGTCGGTCATGGAGCGGCTCGGGGCCACGCTAAAATCCATTCGGCTGGAGAACATCGGGTTGTCGGTGCCTGCCTACTATGTCGTCGCACCGGCCGAAGCCTCCTCCAACCTGTCGCGGTTCGATGGCGTGCGCTTCGGCCACCGCGCAGAGGGTGCGGGCGACCTGACCGAGCTGTACATGCGCACCCGCGGCGAAGGTTTCGGGGCGGAGGTCAAGCGGCGCATACTGACGGGCACCTACGTGCTGTCCGCGGGTTATTTCGATGCCTACTACCTGCAGGCGCAGAAGGTGCGCCAGCTCATCAGCGAGGATTTCGCCCGCGCGTTCCGGGAGGTGGATGTCATCGCAGGGCCCACCACGCCGACGCCCGCCTTCCCGCTGGGCCAGAAGGTCGACGATCCCGTCGAGATGTACCTGAACGACATCTATACCATCGGCGCGCCGCTTGCGGGTCTGCCGGCGCTGTCCATGCCGTGCGGCCTGGTGCGCGGGCTGCCGGTAGGATTGCAGCTTGTCGGGCCCCATCTCAGCGAAGGCCGGTTGCTGCGTGCCGCCCACGCGTTTCAGCGCGAGACGGATTGGCACACGCTGGCGCCGCCGGGGATATGAACATGGACTGGGAAGCCGTCATCGGACTGGAGATCCATACCCAGCTTGCCACCGAGAGCAAGATCTTCTCCGGTTCCTCCACGCGCTACGGCGCGCCGCCCAACAGCCAGGCGTCGCTGGTCGACCTGGGCTATCCGGGCGTGCTGCCGGTGCTCAACGCCGAGGCGGTGCACATGGCCATCCGGTTCGGCCTGGCGACGGGCTGCGCCATTGCCCGCCGCTCGGTGTTCGCGCGCAAGAACTACTTCTATCCCGATCTTCCCAAGGGGTACCAGATCTCCCAGTACGAGTTGCCCATCGTGCACGGCGGCCACCTGGACATCGTCATGGAAGACGGCGGGGTCAAGACCATCGGCATCACCCGGGCTCACCTGGAGGAAGATGCCGGCAAGTCCCTGCACGAGGACTTCCAGGGGCTCAGCGGCATCGACCTGAACCGCGCCGGCACGCCGCTGCTGGAGATCGTATCGGAACCCGACCTGCGCTCCGCCGGCGAGGCGGGCAACTACATGCGCGCCATCCACACGCTGGTGCGGTACCTCGGCATCTCCGACGGCAACATGCAGGAGGGCTCGTTCCGCTGCGACGCCAATGTTTCGATCCGGCCGATGGGAGAGTCCGAACTCGGCACGAGAACGGAGATCAAGAATCTGAATTCGTTCCGGTTCGTCGAGAAGGCCATCCAGGTGGAAATCGAGCGGCAGACCGACGTGCTCGAGGACGGCGGCAGCGTAGTGCAGGAAACCCGCCTGTACGATGCCGACCGAAACGAGACCCGTGCCATGCGCGGCAAGGAGGAGGCCAACGACTACCGCTACTTTCCGGACCCGGACCTGCTCCCGGTGGTCGTCGGCGAGGCGCTGATCGAGCGCTTGCAGGCGAACTTGCCGGAGTTGCCGGCGGCGAAACGGGTGCGCTTTGCCGAACAGTACGGGCTCACCGCCTACGATGCCGATGTCCTGACCGCCAATCCGGAATCGGCGGACTACTTCGAGGCGGCGGTGAGTGCGAGCCGGTCGGCCTCGCCGAAGACGGTGGCCAACTGGTTCCAGGGCGAGTTGACTGCGATCCTCAAGCGAGAAGGCGTGGACGTGGCCGACACGCGGGTCGATGCGGAGACGCTGGCCACGCTGCTTGATCGCATCGCCGACGGCACCCTGTCGGGCCGCATGGGCAAGGACGTCCTGGAAGCGCTGTGGAACGGCGAAGGATCGGTTGACGGGATCATCGAGGCGCGTGGGCTCAGGCAAATCAGCGACGCCGGGGCCATCGAGGCCCTGGTGGATCGGGCGATCGACGGGTTTCCGGAGCAGGTGGCGCAGTACCGCAGCGGCAGGACGAAGGTCATCGGCTTCCTGGTCGGCCAGGTGATGAAGGCATCCCGGGGCAAGGCCAATCCGCGGCAGGTGAACGAGATGCTGAGGAGCAAGCTCACAGGTTGATCGGTCGCAATCCACAGTGCTTCAGGAGATTTGTCGCCGGGCAGCCGCTGCCGCGCGGTCCTGCGCAGTTTCCATACTGGCAGACCCGCTCCGGGCCGGGTATTCTTGTCCTTTCCCGCAGTGGAGGACAGGTGTGAAGAGCAGCCGGGACCCTTCAAAGAACTGAGAACCTTGTGGAGTCAGTAACAACCAAGCGCACTGCTCCGGAAGAGGACCCCGCACCGACAACGCCTTCGGGCACCTGGTCGTACGAACATACGCGAATCCTGCCGGAGGCGTTCGATGGCCTCGATACCGACACGACCCTGAATATTCTCGATGCGGGTCCGGCCGAGCCGCAGTCCATCGACTTCTTTCGCCGCTTCCGGTGCCAGCTCTACGTGGCAAACCTCTACAATCCTGCCTTCCCGGCGCACGGTGTCGAGGCGGCTCCGGCATTCTTCGAGTCCGTGGGTCGAGTGCGGTTCGACGTGTGTTTCCTGTGGGACTACATCAACTATCCGGACGATGATGCCTTTGCCGAGTTCATATCGATCCTGACCGATCACATTCACGAGACAACGCGGTTGTATGCTATCGGTGCCTACTCGTCGGAGCTGCCCCTGAGGGCTTATCGGTACGCCATTTCCGATATCGACAAGCTGGCCATCCGGCCGACCGGCGGCATTGTGCCCCGACCGCGCTCACGCAACGACATCGTCAAGGCCATGCGCCGGAATGTAGTGCACAGGGCCGCCCTTCGCCGCGATAACCGGCTGGAATTGCTGCTCCGCACGGTTCGCTCGAACTGGAGCTGAGCGGCTCCGGCCGCTGCCGGCGCCGCTGACTGCCTCCTGCCCTGCTGACCGCAGCAGCGGTTGCAGGCTCCAATCCCTGTCCCGATTCGATTCTGCTCGTCTCCGGGTTTGACACTTGACCGTCAGACAGCTATATAACGGCATCGTTATATTCCAATGTTGTTATGAATAGTCTCGGCAAGCTTACGGATCTGCTGCGGGTTCTGCAGGATCCCACCCGCCTGCGCCTGCTGTGGGTCTTGCAGCGGGGCGAGTTATCCGTCGGTGAAGTCGTTCAGGTCACGGGCCTCAGTCAGCCGCGTGTTTCAAGGCACCTGAAGCTGCTGGGCGACGCCCGGGTCGTTCGCCGAACCCCGGACCAGAACGAAGTCTACTATCGCGCTGCCATCGACGAGGATCGCCGCGACCTTGTAGCGGCGGTCCTGTCGAGCCTGTCCGAACGCGACCCGGTCATCGCCCGGGACCGGCAACGGCTCAACGCCATCCTGGACAGCCGGCAAACCCGCGCGCGGGCGTTGCTGGATCGTCTGGGGGTGCGGCCCCTCGGTGCCGGGGACATGTCGGAGGTCAGTGAGGCGATGGAAGCCCTGTTGGCCCGGCGGTTTCCTGGAACCGCAAGGGACGAACCATTGGGCGACATGCTGGATGTGGGTACGGGCACCGGGAGCATGCTGCGGCTTCTGGCAAGGCGGGCTCGCCGCACCATAGCCGTGGACCTGTCACGCGACATGCGCCTCATCGCCCGGGCGACCGTCCTGTCCGCAGGGCTTGCCAATTGCACGGTGCGCCAGGGCGACATGTACGACCTGGAGTTTCCGGATGGCCGCTTCGATCTGGTGACCATGGACCGGGTGTTGGGCACCGCCGATGATCCCGCTGCCGCGCTGGGCGAAGCCGCCCGCGTCATGAACGACGAGGCCGGCCTGCTGGTCGTCGAAACCAGGACGGCGGCAATCGGCGGGAACCGTCTCGAGCGTCATCTGCTGCGTGCCGGGCTGTCTCCCGTGGAACTGCGGGTTGCAGCAGGGGATTCCGTGCTGGTGCTGCTTGCCGGCAGGGACGCTCCGGCCGGTTCCGGAGCCAGGGAATCCGGGCTGGAGAATCCCGATGACCGATAAGGGAATCCAGGTCTCGTTCGAGTTCTTTCCGCCGGCCACGGAGAAAATGGAACGCATTCTGTGGCGTTCCGTGAAGCGGCTCGAACCGTTCGGCCCGAGGTTCGTCTCGGTGACCTACGGCGCGGACGGCTCGACCCGCGGCCGCACCCACCGGATCGTGCAGCGCATTCGAAACGAGACCGGCCTGACCTGCGCGCCTCATCTCACCTGCGTCGGGTCCCGCCGCGGGGAGGTGCTGGCCATCGCACGGGAATACTGGGATGCAGGCATTCGGCACATGGTCGCGCTACGGGGCGATCCGCCGCAGGGTGCGAGTACGTACGTGCCTGTTGAAGGAGGCTTCGCCTATGCCTCGGACCTGGTCGAAGGATTGCTCGGCGTGGGCCGTTTCGACCTGTCCGTGGCCGCCTATCCGGAAGTCCATCCGGAAGCACTGAGTGCAGCGGCCGACCTGGACAACCTCAAGCGCAAGATCGATGCCGGCGGCACGCGCGCCATTACGCAGTTCTTCTACGACACGTCGGTTTACCTGCGCTTTCGGGATCGCTGCCGCGCCGCCGGTGTGGACGTTCCCATCGTTCCCGGCATCCTGCCGATCGCAGGCTTCAAGGGCATGCTGAGGTTTGCAGCGAAGTGCGGCGTCAACGTACCCGAGCGGCTTCACGAACGGTTTTCTGGGCTTCAGGACGATCCCGAAACCAGCCGGATGATCGCCGCAAGCGTGGCCATCGAGCAGGTCGACGAGTTGTACCGTCACGGCGTTCGCGAGTTTCATTTCTATACGCTCAACCGCGCGGAACTCACCTACGCGATCTGTCACGCGCTCGGCCTGCGGCCCGGCCGCACCGGCGCGGAGCACGCGGCGTGAACGGGCGTACCGGACAGTTGCGGGCGCTGCTGAGCCGGCGTATCGCGATTCTCGATGGTGCCCTGGGTACCAGCGTGCAGGCACTGGAGCTGTCCGAGGCCGATTTCAGGGGCGAGCGCTTTGCCGACTGGCCGTGCGATCTGAAAGGCAACAACGATCTGCTGTGTATTACGCAACCGGAAAGGGTCGCCGCCATCCATCGCGAGTTCCTGTTGGCCGGCGCCGACATCGTCACCACCAACACCTTCAACGCCACCGCGCCGTCCCAGGGCGACTACGGGATGGAGGAGCGGGTGGAGGAGATCAACCTGGCCGCCGCGCGGCTGGCGCGCGAAACGGCGGACCGCGTGGCTGAAGAGACGGGAGTGCCCCGCTTCGTGGCCGGTGCGCTGGGCCCGACCAATCGCACGGCTTCGATCTCGCCCGACGTCAACGATCCGGGCATGCGGGAGATCACCTTCGACGTTCTCGCCGACAACTACGCCACCGCCGCCGCCGCGCTGATCCGGGGGGGTGTCGACCTGCTGATGGTCGAAACGATATTCGACACGCTCAACGCCAAGGCGGCGCTGTACGCGATTCAGGCACTGCGCGAGCAGTCGGGGGAGGACATCCCGGTGATGATCTCCGGCACCATCACCGATGCATCGGGCCGAACGCTGTCGGGACAGACGCTGGAGGCGTTCTACAACTCCGTTCGCCATGCCGAACCGCTGCTCGTCGGCCTCAACTGCGCGCTGGGCGCCTCCGAACTGCGCCCCTACGTGGAAGAACTGGCCCGCATTTCGGAATATCCCGTGAGCGTTCACCCCAATGCCGGGCTGCCCAACGAATTCGGCGAGTACGACGATACGCCCGAACACATGGCGGAAGTGCTTGGCGATTTCGCCGCCAACGGCTGGATCAATCTGGCAGGCGGGTGTTGCGGAACTACGGCCTCGCACATCCGGGCCATCGTCGAGGCCGTCGGCAGGCACGGCCCCCGGCGCTTGCCGGAACTGCCGACGAGAACGCGCCTGTCGGGGCTGGAACCCTTCACGATCGGGCCCGACAGCCTGTTCGTCAACGTGGGCGAACGCACCAACGTGACGGGTTCGGCGCGCTTCAGGCGGCTCATCGGCACCGGCGAGTTCGAGGAGGCCGTGCACGTGGCCCGCGAGCAGGTGGAGAGCGGCTCCCAGCTCATCGACGTCAACATGGACGAGGGCATGCTGGACAGCGAAGCTGCCATGCGCAGATTTCTCAACCTGGTGGCGGCGGAGCCGGACATTGCGCGGGTACCCGTGATGGTGGATTCCTCCAAATGGAGCGTGATGCTGGAGGGCCTGAAGTGCCTGCAGGGCAAGGGCGTGGTCAACTCCATCAGCCTCAAGGAGGGCGAGGATGCATTCCTGAGTCAGGCCCGGGAGATCCGGCGCTTCGGCGCCGCCGTGGTGGTGATGGCTTTCGACGAGTCGGGCCAGGCGGAGACCACCGAACAGAGAATGGCCATCTGCCGGCGCTCCTATGAACTTCTGGTCAACGAGGTGGGATTTCCTCCGGAAGACATCATCCTGGATCCGAACATCTTCGCCGTCGCCACCGGCATCGAGGAGCACAACGACTACGCGCTCGCATTCATCGAATCCGCCGGGCGCATCAAGGCGGAACTGCCCCATGCGCTGGTGAGCGGCGGTGTCAGCAACGTGTCGTTCTCGTTCCGGGGCAACAACCCGGTGCGCGAGGCCATGCACTCCACCTTCCTCTACCACGCGATCCGGGCCGGGATGGACTTGGGCATCGTCAATCCCGGTCAGCTCGCCGTGTACGAGGAGATTCCCGAGGATCTGCGCACAGCTACCGAGGACGTGATCCTGAACCGGCGCCCGGATGCCACCGAGCGCCTGGTGGGAGTGGCGGAGCGGTACCGAACGCACCGGTCCGGGAAACGCAGGCAGGTTGCCGAGGACTGGCGCGGCTGGCCGGTGGCCAGGCGCCTGGAACACGCGCTGGTACACGGAATCGATCAGCACGTCATCGACGATACCGAGCAGGCACGGCAGTCGGCTGCCCGGCCGCTGGATGTCATCGAAGGCCCGCTGATGGACGGCATGAACATCGTGGGGGACCTCTTCGGGGCCGGCAAGATGTTCCTGCCGCAGGTGGTGAAATCCGCGCGGGTGATGAAGAAGGCGGTGGCGCACCTGGTGCCCTTCATCGAAGAGGAGAAGACAGGAACCAGCGCCAGGAACAAGCTGGTGATCGCCACCGTGCGCGGCGATGTCCACGACATCGGCAAGAACATCGTCGGCGTGGTCCTGCAGTGCAACAACTTCGAAGTGATCGACCTGGGCGTGATGGTGCCCGCGGAGAAGATCCTTGCCACCGCCAGGGCGGCCGATGCCGACCTGATCGGCCTGTCCGGCCTGATCACGCCCTCGCTGGACGAAATGGTGCGCGTCGCGGGCGAGATGCAGCGTCAGGGTTTCTCCGTGCCGCTGCTCATCGGCGGTGCGACGACGTCACCGGCCCACACCAGCGTAAAGATCGATCCCGCCTACGAAGGTCCCGTGGTTTACGTCAAGGATGCCTCCCGATCGGTCAACGTGGCGCAGAAGCTCATTGGTGAAGGCGGTGCGGAGTTCGCCACACGGATCGACCGGGAACACGACCGGCGGCGGGAACGCCACAAGGCCAGAGGCCGCCGGGGTGCGCTGCTCACGCTGACCCAGGCCCGCGCAAACAAGCTGACCGTCGACTGGACCGGGTATCGGCCGCCGGTTCCGCAAAGTCCCGGCCTGCACCGATTCGATGACTTCCCGCTGAGCGAACTTGTGGACTACATCGACTGGATGCCTTTCTTCAATGCCTGGGAGTTTCACGGCCGATTTCCCCGGATATTTGATGACCCCACCGTGGGCGAAGCCTGCCGCACACTCTACGACGATGCACGGCGGCTGCTGAAGCGCCTGATCGACGGGCAATGGCTGCGTGCGTCGGCCGTGGCGGGATTCTTTCCCGCCAATGCCCGGGGCGACGACATCGAGGTCTATGCGGACGAATCCCGGCAGCAGATCCTGGCGCGTCTCCATCATCTACGCCAGCAGCGGCGCAAGCGCGCGGACCTGCACAACGACTGCCTGGCCGACTTCGTGGCGCAGCGGGATACCGGGGTCGCCGACTACGTGGGCGCGTTTGCGGTGACTGCGGGGATCGGTCTGGACGAGTGCGTGGCGCGCTTCGAGGCGGACCACGACGACTACAGCGCGATCATCCTCAAGGCCCTGGCGGACCGTCTGGCCGAGGCCTTCGCCGAACGGTTGCACCAGCGCGTGCGCACCGAACTATGGGGATATGCAGCCGGGGAGCGGCTGGACAACGAGGCGCTCATCGCCGAAGACTACCTCGGTATCCGGCCCGCACCAGGATACCCGGCATGCCCGGACCACACGGAGAAGCAAACGCTGTGGGAGCTGCTGGACGTCGAACGCAAAACGGGCATCCAGCTCACCGAAACCTATGCCATGCTGCCCACGGCAGCCGTCAGCGGCTGGTATTTCTCCCACCCGGGCGCCAGCTACTTCGCGGTGGGCAAACTCGGCCGCGATCAGGTCGAGGACTACGCCGCGCGCAAGGGCTGGCCGATGGAGGCGGCCGAGCGCTGGTTGTCGGCCAACCTGGGCTACGAGCCTGCGCCGGCGGCGGCCGACGGCAGCGCCTGACGTACGGGGCGGATGCTTACGACAGGCGCCCGAGGGTGACGCGCTCATGGCCGGCGAGGTCCCGATGCGTCCGGATGCCGCGAAAGCCGGAATCGCGCAGCAGAGTCCGTACCGCCGTGGCCTGATCGTTGCCATGTTCCAATAGCAGCGTACCGTCGGCCGCAAGCACGCGCGGCGCCTCTTCGATGATCACCCGCAGACTTTCGAGGCCATCCTCGCCGCCGTCCAGCGCCAGTCGGGGTTCGTGCCGCAGGTCGCCGGCGAAGAGCGCCTCGTCATTGGCCCTTACGTAGGGAGGATTGGAGGCGATGAAGTCGAAGCGGCCGTCAGCCAGCGCGCTGAACCAGTCCGACCGGATCCAGTCAACGCAAAGCCCGCAACGGGCGCCGTTGGAGACAGCAACTTCAAGCGCCGAAGCACTGGACTCTACGGCTACCATTGTGCAGCGGGGACGGTGGTGCTTGATGGCCAGCGCCACCGCGCCGCAGCCGCTGCCCGCGTCCAGAACACGGGCGGGCTCGTCATCGGGCAGCCTGTCCAGAACCGCGTCCACCAACAGCTCCGTTTCCGGTCGCGGTACCAGCGTGGCGGACGATACGGCCAACGAAAGGGAGTAAAATTCCCGGTGCCCGGTCAGGTAGGCGACGGGCACGCCGGCCTTGCGCCGCTCGACAAGCTGTCCGTATCGGACGGTTTCCGCGGCGGACACGCCTCGCTCCGGAAATCCGACAAGAAAGCTCCGGGGACGGTCCATCGCGAATGCCAGCAGCAGTTCCGCGTCCAGCCGCGCACTGCCGGTCGAAAAGCCAAGCCGCATACGCGCCCAGTCAAGCAGCGCGCCGACGGAGCTCGCGCGAGCGGCCGATCGGCCGACTTCGGCCGGGCGGTCTTCCGGCCCATGCTGCGGGGTAGTCGCCACTGATACCCAAGTATTGGTTGAATGGCGCACTAGCGTTCGATCAGCTCGGCGAGCCTTTCCGCCTGGTGTTCCGTGGCCAGCGGCTCGATCAGGCGATCCAGACCGCCCTCGAGGATTTCGTGGAGCTTGTACAGCGTCAGGTTGATGCGGTGATCCGCGACCCGGTGTTCGGGGAAGTTATATGTGCGAATTCGCTCCGAACGGTCCCCGGAGCCCACCATCCGGCGGCGGCGTTCGGCGGTTTCCGCCTGCTGGCGGGCCATGTGCGCGTCCTTCAGCTTCGCCCGCAGCAGCGACAGCGCCCGGGCGCGATTCTTGTGCTGGGACCGTTCGTCCTGGCATTCCACGACGATGCCGCTGGGCAGGTGCGTCAGGCGGACCGCCGAGTCCGTCTTGTTCACGTGCTGACCGCCGGCGCCGGAAGCGCGGAAGGTGTCCACCCGCAGGTCGCTCGGACTGATCTCAACGTCCGCCACGTCCTCGGGTTCGGGCATGACCGCCACCGTACAGGCCGACGTATGGATCCGCCCCTGGGACTCCGTCTCCGGGACCCGCTGGACGCGGTGGGTACCGGATTCGAACTTCAGCTTCGCGTATGCCCCCTTGCCCGCCACCCGGCAGATGATTTCCTTGTAACCGCCGTGCTCGCCCTCATTGCGGCCCAGGACCTCCAGGCTCCAGCCGTTGTTCTCCACGAAGCGCTGGTACATGCGGAACAGGTCTCCGGCGAACAGCGCGGCTTCGTCGCCGCCGGTTCCGGCGCGGATCTCCAGGAACAGATTGGCATCGTCATCCGGGTCCGCGGGTACCAGGAGAACCAACAGCGCCTGTTCGCTGGCCTCGCGTTCCACCAGCAGGCCTGCAAGTTCCGACTCGCCCATCTCACGGGCCTCGGGATCGTCGCTGTCCCGCAACTCCTCGGCTGCGCCGATGTCGTCCAGCAGCCGCCGGTAGCCGGCGTGGGCAATGACCAGGGGCTCCAGCCGGGCGTATTCCTTTGCAAGACGGCGAAACTTCGGCTGATCGGCGATGATTTCGGGCCTGCCGAGCAACTCGCCGACCTCGTTGTAGCGTTCCGCCAGCGCCGCGATCCTGGGTTCGAGGGACGATACCTGATTGGCGATTCCGCTCACGATGGACGTCCTTGCGGCACCGTAGGGCCCGGTTGATCCCTGAATTGTCGGGGAATCCCGGTGCCGGTACAAGTTGAGGCGCTCCTGGCCTGCCGAGAGCGGCCTGGAGGATCGTTGACGGCTCCCGCGGCAATCTCCTAAGCTCCCGCCATGTTCCGGTTACGCGTTTTCGCCAGTGCTGGCGCCAGGTTTGCGTTGAAGTTGACGATGCCCGGCGCTGTCGTGCTCGCCGCGGCGCTCCTTGGAGCGTGTGCGGCTACCGGCCCGGTATCGAATCCCCGCATGGACCTGGACTCCCATCTGCTGATGGCGGAGATATCCCGGGAGCGGGAGCAGTTCGACGAAGCGGTGGCGCATTACCTTGAAGCGGCGCTGATATCCGACAATCCGCAACTGGCCGAGCTGACCGCGGAACTCGCTCAACAGACCAATCAGCCCGACATCGGTCTCAGGGCAGTCCAGCGCTGGCTGGAGCTGAACGCGGAGGCCAACCGCGCCTGGCTGTACATGGGCATCTTCAGGGTACGTTTGGGCCAACTGGATCAAGCGCTTGCGGATTTCGGCAACTTTGTCGCCGGGGCCGAGAACGAGGCGGCGGCTGTGGCGCGAAGCATCGAAGCGCTGGCCGAGGAGTCGGACACGGATGCGGCCCTGTTCGTGGTGCGCGGCTTGGTGGAAGACCATCCCGACATCGCCGAAGGGCACTACGGGCTGGCCAGGCTGGCGCTTCGCAGCGGCGACTACGACACGGTGCTGGCACACTCCGAGTTGGCAGCGGAGATCAGCCCCGACTGGGTGGAAGCGCGCATGCTGTACGCGCGCTCGCTCCTGCTGACCGGGAGCGACGAGAACGGCCTGGCGCTGGCGCGGCAGCTGGCCGCCGACGAACCCAGGCTGGAAGTGCGGTTGCAGTACGCGGAACTGCTGCTGTCCAGCGGCGCGACCGAAGAGGCCCGGGAGCTGCTGGAGGAGATACTTGTCGAGAGCCCGGGACTGACGGAGGCCGTCCGGGCGCTGGCGTTCCTGATGTTGTCCGACGGAGACCTGGACGAGTCGCGCGAGCGGTTCAACGAGATTCGCACGGACCCGCGCTTTCGCGACGAGTCCTTCTACTACCTGGGCCGAATCGCCGAGATGCAGGACGAGCACCTGCAGGCGATGCGGCACTATTCCAGGGTGGTGGAGGGCGCCAACGCGGTGGACGCGCAGCTTCGGGTTGCGCAACTGCTCTACGTCGACCTGGAAGATCCGGATGGCGCCCTGAGGCACCTGCGCGAATTTGGAATCGCCAACCCGCAGTACGTCACGGACATGCTGCTGGGTCAGGGGGAGATACTCGTGCGTCTCGACCGCGAGGCGGATGCGATCCAGCTACTGGTGGAGGAGCTTGAGCGCAGTCCGGATGACGGGCGGCTCCACGACGCCAACGTGCAGCTGCACCTGATCCTGGCCCAGGACGCCGTGGAGGACGAGCGCTACGGTGAGGCCGACCGGGTGCTGAACCGGGCGCTTAACAGCTATCCCGGCAATCCCTCGGTGAGATACGCCAAGGCGCTGTTGTTCCAGGAGCGGGGCCGCTTGCGGCGGTCGGCGACTGCGTTGGAGCAGTTGGTGGAAGACTTTCCGGATGACGCGGGCTTTCTCAATGCATTGGGGTACCTGCTGACCGATGAACTGGGCCGCCATGACGAGGCCCTGCCGTACCTTCGCAAGGCCCTGGCGGCGGAGCCCGACAACCCCGCCATCATCGACAGCATGGGCTGGGTCCTGTTCCATCTGGGCGAGCTCGATTCCGCGCTGGATTACCTGGAGCGCGCATTCGCGCTGTTTCCGGATCCCGAAGTCGCCGCGCATATCGTCGACACCCAATGGGCTCTGGGGAACCGGGAGCAGGCACTGCAACTGCTTGACGAGTCGCTGGCGGACCATGCCGACAGCGAGCACCTGCTGGAGGTTCAGCAGCGGCTGGCGCAATGAGTGGCGCCGGCCCGCGGCCCGCATGGATGGGAGCCGTCGGGTTGGCCGGCATTCTGGCCGGCGGCTGCGGAACATTGCCCACCGCGGGGGAGGGCAGTGCGGCCTGGGACGGCCTCGGTTACGAGGAGCGGCGATCGCGCTTGCTGGAGACGCCCGATTGGCGCATGAACGGGCGCATTGCTGTCAACACCGGGGCGGAGGCATTCCAGGGGCGGTTCCGGTGGCGTCTGGCCGGCGGCGAGGTCGAGCTTTCGATCAGCAACCCGCTGGGGATGAGCGTGCTGCAGGTCAGCGGCCCGCCGGACCGGCTCACGGTGACGGCCCGCGGCGAGACGTGGGAACTGGCGGACCCGGAGCCGGAATTGTCCGCCATGCTGGGCTGGTGGCTGCCGGTAAGGAGTCTGGACGCCTGGCTGCTGGGGCATGCGGACCCGGATTTCGGCGCGGAGCAGCAACTCAACCCCGCTCGAACCGAGCTCAGGACCCTGGATCAGCGCCTTTGGCGCCTCACGTACCAGAGCTATCGGCTGCACCAGGGATTGCTGCTGCCGCGGCGCATCGACCTGGCCCACGGCGAGCTGGAACTGCGGGTCATCGTGGACGGTTGGCAGCCTTCGTCTTGAACTCGGTTGCCGCGCCGCATCACAATACGCGGGTTGGGGTGTAGCCAAGTGGTAAGGCAACGGGTTTTGATCCCGTGATTCGCAGGTTCGAATCCTGCCACCCCAGCCATCCATCGCGGGTTGGATTTCAGCCACGAGCTGCCAGGAGGTCGGTTTGGATCCGGGAACAGTAACCGTATTGTCGGGCAATGCGCATCCGGCGCTTGCCCAGGAAATTTGCCGCCATCTGCACGTGCCCCTGGGCCGCATGAACGTCGGCCGCTTCAGCGACGGCGAAGTCATGGTCGAGATCATGGAGAATATTCGCGGCCGTGAGGTCTACCTGGTGCAGTCCACCTGCCCGCCGGTGAACGAGAACCTGGTGGAACTGCTGGTCATGACCGACGCGGTCAAGCGCGCCTCGGCGGCCAGGGTGACCGCGCTCATCCCGTACTTCGGGTACGCCCGCCAGGACCGCAGGCCGCGCGCCAACCGCGTGCCCATCTCCGCCAAGCTGATGGCGCAACTCATCGGCAAGGCCGGCGTGGACCGCGTGCTGACGGTGGACCTGCACGCCGACCAGATCCAGGGGTTCTTCGACATCCCGGTAGACAACGTCTATGCGTCCCCGGTCCTGCTCGGCGACGCCTGGAAGCAGAAGTACGATCCCATGGTGGTGGTTTCCCCGGACGTGGGCGGCGTGGTCCGTGCTCGCGCCCTGGCGAAGCGCCTGGACGACGCCGATCTCGCCATCATCGACAAGCGCCGCCCGAGGGCCAACATGGCCGAGGTGATGAACGTGATCGGCGAGGTGGAAGGCAAGGTCTGCATCCTCATGGACGACATGGTGGATACCGCCGGCACGCTGTGCATTGCGGCGCAGACTCTCAAGGAGCGGGGCGCGGTGCGCGTGGTGGCCTATATCACCCATCCGGTGCTCTCGGGCCCCGCCGTGGGGCGCATCGCGGACTCGCTGCTCGACGAACTGGTCGTGACCGACACCATTCCGCTGAACGAGGAGGCCCGTGCCTGCGACAGGATACGCCAGCTCAGCGTCGGCGAACTCCTCGCCGAAACCATGCGCCGGATTAGCGACGCCGAATCGGTCAGTTCCCTGTACGTAGACTAGCTGTCACTGGTAATATCCTGCGCCCGCTGACGGGAGAGCGAGATGAGCACCGGATTCGCGCTGGATGTCGAGAACAGGCCCGACCTGGGCACGGGCAGCAGCCGCCGGCTGCGCAGGCAGGGCAAGGTGCCCGCCATCATCTATGGCGGCGGCCGCAAGCCGCGGGCCGTGGTCCTCGACCATGCCCGGCTGCTCCGGGAAATGGAGCAGGAAGCGTTCCATACGAGCATCCTCACGCTGACGCTGGGGGAGGTTTCGCAACCGGTGGTGGTCAAGGACCTGCAGCGTCACCCTTCCAGGCGACAGGTGCTGCACCTGGACTTTCTGCGGATCCGAGAGGACGAGAAAATCAGCCTCAACGTGCCGCTGCATTTTCTGGGCGGGGACGTCTCCGTGGGCGTCAGGGAGCAGGGCGGCGAAGTCTCGGTACAGCTCACCGAAGTCGAGGTAAGCTGTCTGCCCAAAGACTTGCCCGAGAATATCGAAGTCGACATTTCGGAACTGGAACTGAACCAGCGTTTGCATCTGACCGACATCGAGATCCCGGAGGGCGTGGAATTGCCCGCGCTGGGACAGGACTTCGATCCGTCCATCGTCACCATCATCCCGCGGCGCCGGGAGGAAGAGGACGAGGTACCGGAGCTCGAAGAGGAACTGGAACTGTTGGTTCCGGACGAGGAAGAAGAGGCGGAGGCTGCGGCGGAGGACGAAACCTCCGAGTAGCGCGGCGCCGGCCGGCAGGGGGTCCCTGCCGCGGTCCGCTTGCGCCCGGCGCCTGCATTCGCGCAGTCCCGGTGGCTGGATTCGGAACGGGAGTCCGGCATGGATGATTCATTGGATCTTGTAGTCGGTCTCGGCAACCCGGGCCTGGAGCACCGCCGTGCGCGCCACAATGCCGGTTTCTGGTTCGTGGACCTGCTGGCACAGCGGCACGGCGGCAAGTTCCGGCCGCGCCGCCGGCTCTACGGCGACACGGCCGATATCACGATCCAGGGCCGCCGGATCCGGCTGCTCAAGCCCATGACCTACATGAACGACAGCGGCAGGGCCGTGGCCGCGGCCGTCGCCTACTACAAGACACCGACCGAGCGGACGCTGGTGGTCTACGACGAACTGGATCTCGTACCGGGCCGTGCCAAGCTTCGTTTCAACGGAGGACCCGGCGGGCACAATGGCGTGCGCAACGTGGACGAGTGCATCGGCAGGGACTTCTGGCGGTTGCGCCTGGGTATCGGCCATCCCGGTCCGGGGCGCAGGGAGCGGGTCATCGGCTACGTGCTGAGGCGTCCGCCGGCCGATGAGCACGGGGCCATCCTCGATGCCGTGCTGGCCTCGGCCGATGCGCTGGAGGTGTTCCTGGACAAGGGCGCGGAGCGGGCGAAGACGCAGTTGCACAGCCGGCAACTTGAGGATCCGGCGTCCGGCGACGACGACCCGGCAGAGCCCGGTTAGCCGCCGCGGGGCTTGTGGGAATCAAGTGCGGTCTAGTCGGCCTGCCCAATGTGGGCAAGTCGACGCTGTTCAACGCGCTCACCGCCATGGAGGTGCCCGCGGAGAATTATCCCTTCTGTACAGTGGACCCGAACATCGGCATCGTCGGTGTGCCCGACCCCCACCTCGAACGAATCGCGGAGGTCTCCGGAACACGCAACACGGTGCCCGCAGTCGTCGAATTCGTGGATGTCGCGGGACTCGTGCATGGCGCCTCGCGGGGCGAGGGCCTGGGCAACCGGTTTCTCGCGCATCTTCGGGAAGCCGATGCCATCGTCCACGTGGTCCGGTGTTTTGCCGGCACCGGTGTGGCTCACGTCTCGGGAACGGTCGATCCGGCATCGGACATGGAGACCATCGACACGGAGTTGCTGCTGGCGGACCTGGAAGCCCTGAACCGGGCGGTGGAAAAGGCGGAGCGAACCGCCAGGACCGCCGAGCCCGACGCAATCGCTTGGCTTGAATTGCTCCGGCAGGTGGAAGGCGAGGTGTCGGCCGGACGCGCCGCGAGGGACGTCGCGGTGACACCCGAGCAACGCGCCAAACTGGATATTCTTCAGCTCCTTACCGCCAAACCCATCATGTACGCGGCCAATGTGTCGGAGTCTGAACTTCCCGACGCGGTCGAGGCGGAGCCTGTTCTGGCGCGCGCAGCGGCCGAGGACGTTCCGGCCGTGGTCATCAGTGCGACCTTCGAGGCCGCTCTGGCCGAATTGCCGGAAGAGGACCGGGAACTGTTCCTGGACGAAATGGGGCTATCGGAATCCGCGCTGGACCGAATGATCGACGCCGCGTACGGTCTGTTGCGCCTGCTGACCTTCTATACGGTCAACGAGAAGGAAGCCCATGCGTGGACCGTGCCCGAGGGCGCCACAGCCTACGACGCCGCCGGCAGGATTCACACGGATTTCCAACGCGGATTCATCCGTGCCGAAGTGGTTCAGGTGGATACGTTTCTTGCGCGAGGCGGCGAGCAGGGCGTCCGGGAATCGGGCGAGTTGCGGCTTGAAGGGCGAGGCTACCGGGTCGCAGCCGGAGATGTGATCAAGTTTCGGTTCAACGTGTGAGGGTGGGTGCCTGCAGGCAGCCCTTCCGCGCTTACTTTTGTAGGCAACGCTAGCCCTAAGCTTATTGAGATTCAAGACAATAGGGATGTAGGAGCAACAAAGGAGAAAAAATTGTGACGTCCAAACTGTATCAAGACCTCCGAAAGGAACTTTCTCGTGGTAATGACGATTTGAACACTAAGCGCAGAGTCGACTCAGCAATGGAAACTCTACGTGAAAAGAATGCACTTGACCGTCTAGCAGATCAACAGCCATCGCTTGTTAATGAACTTAGGAAACGAGCTATAGTCCGCATTGAGAAGAACAAGGACATACAAGAGGCAATAAAAGTCGAAATAGAGCGGCGATCGGTGTTCAATAGAGCTTGGAGAAAAAACGAGAATCGCGCCAACAATAGGACAGTTGTCCTTGCAATACTTGTTCTAGCATTTTGTGTGGTTCTTTCAGCTTTAGTTGCCTCTTCTCTGGCTGTTCCTCTTGGTGGACTAACTTTCGAAAGCACAATCTCACAAGTAGGCTTCGAACAAACTTCTTGGTATATCGCCTCACTCTCTTCCTATCTTCTAATAGCATTTGTTGCTTTTATTGGATTGCGTAAACGTATGAAATTATGGTCCAAAGAAAACGAAACGATACCGAGTAATCTCCGAACGGGTCAGTTCTTTATGTATGCGGCCATTCTCTATATTCTGGGCATGCCTTCTTTTCTTATGTTTTTTTCTGTGTTCGGCATTCAACCAGATGGTTTACAAAGTGCAAGGACGGGCATTGTGTTCTTCTCCCTTAGTATAGCACTAATTGCAACCTACATATTCTGGGAGAGGAGGATCGTAATTTTTCAATCAAATATCGATTCAAAATCGATCAACACCATGCTCAAACAAGAGTCGCTTTCTCGAATAGAACATCTTCAAAGAATCGACCGCAGAGTACTGGAAGAAACTAATGTCATCGCAAAGGAATTGGAAAAAGAACATAACCTGCATGTGGATCGATGGTCCACAATACTACCGAAATATGGTCCTGAAGATTCTTGGACTAATCTAGGAGAGTTCTATGACACATATGTGGATACAGAAAAGCAACAAGAGCTGAGCGATACAATTAGGTATGGTCTAAAAGGCAGTTTCGGTATTGCAGGGGAAAGGGGTGCTGGCAAGACAGCGATGATGAAAAAGCTCGATCAAGAGTATGGCAGCAATGACGATGCGGGCGTTCTAACTGTTTGGATGTCGGCACCCACGTCCGTAAACGATAGAGAGCTGCCAATTAGTATTTTGGCTAAAGTCGCATCCCGGGCCGGTGCGCGCTTGTCTGGAAACAGTAGTTGGCCGGAAATACCCCCGGATCAATTGCCTAGAGTGCAGAGTATGGTGCGTACCTTGCGCCTACTGGCAATGACGAGTTTTTGTTTCGCAGCTTACTTTGGAATCTTGATGCTTGAGCGATTTATCCCAGCTCTAGAGCAATTCTTTCAGGTGCCCAACGTGCTCTCGCAAGAGGCGATGGCTAGCGGCTCAGCTGAGGTAATGTTTACGGTGCTCGTTGCCGGCTGTATAGTTGCTTTATCTTTTGGTCGGTGGATCAAATTGAATTCCGGGAGATTTTCTTCATTTCAGGATAGTAGATTTGTCTTTACAACTCCTAACAAGCCATTGGCAGCAGCAAGTGCTGATGTCTTAGAAAAACTTTGGTACGAACGTAAGGACTCCTCTTCCTCTAATGTTTCAATGTCGTGGGGCGGCTCGGCAATAGGAAGTCAGGCTGGCATAGAGCAAACAAGGGAACCCTTTACTGTGCCTCATTTGATTGATATGTGGCAGCGCTATGTTGAGTATCTCACGAGTTCTCGTACTGAGTTTCGAAAAGTGGTAATTTTCATTGATGAAGTTGATAAACTGGCTAGTAGGGATCGAATTGAAGAATTTTTGCGCGTTTTGAAGGCACTATGCGACGCATCAAATGTGTTCTTTTTTGTATCGATTTCAAAGGACGCTTATGATTGGTTTCACAAGCGACATTCGTTAACTACAGGTCGAAATGTATTTGACAGCTCGTTTTCGAAGGTGATATGGGTAAAAAGGCTAGGATGCGAGGAACTAGAGGCGCTACTGCAGGTTCGTGTAATTGGTCCTGATCTTCCTACGCCATTTGTGCAGCTCATTTGGATGCTTTCAAGAGGTAATCCACGAGACGCTCAAAGGTTAGCCTCTGAACTGATAAGGGAACAAGAAGCGACTGCACTTCGAGATGTTGCCAAGGAACTGTGTGTAACACACTTTCGGCGGTTGTTTCGATCATACTACGTCGAGGCTAGCCATAAGGGATTTTACTCGTCGCCATTTAGTCGCTTAGTCTTGAGTGGGATCGAAGCGCATGAAGTTGAACGGGTTATCCGCCAGGCTGCAGATGACTTAGAGTCTTGGATTAAGTCGAATAACAAGGATTCGTCTGCTCAAGCGCTTTATTCAATGATGTTGGTTGAGATGCAATATGCACTGTCGGTATGCGACATTTTCTTCAACTACAATAATTCAAAAATATTTCAGAATTTGGGCAAATCAAGGCCATATGAGCTAGTGCGGAACGTACACAAACGTATTTCTGAAGGAGTCCCGCAGGAGGCGGAAGCTTGGTTGAAGGATATGCGGGCGGAAGTTGGTTTGCCCATTCTACAGTGTTTCATGCGAACCCTTACGTGACACCGCTTAACCAACGTCGTCTCGAAGTTAAAGGACGCTGAGGCTGCCGTGACAGTGAAGAATACCTACCGTCGTCATGGCATCAGCGACCCGACGTGTTGCAACTGGATGTTTCGGTACGGCTCGCCGAACCTGGCAATCCTCAACTCGGGAGACCCAGCGATTCCACCGGAGCGATCTGGTTGGATAAATGGAGGAGCTTCCAGATTGCCCGACGCGGCTCACTCTTGTGAGGCTCAACCCATCCAAAAAAGTTCCCAAAGGAGTAACAATGCCAAGCGAAGACCATGAGGATGCAGCCCCAAAAGATGAGATTAAACTTCAGCGTCCGAAGCTCTCGTTTAGAACGATTACGTTCTCCGATGGCACTACACTGACGCTGGATGAATATGACATCGTTGTATTCGTGGGGCCGAACAACGCAGGAAAAAGTGCGGCTCTCCGTGAACTGGACGCGTGGATTGCGAGATCAGTACCCGGAGTTGTTGTCAAGAACGCTGCGATAGCCAAGAAGGGGACACAAGAAGATTTGCGCGAATTCTTAGAAGAAAAGGCGCAAAAAACCGGCGACATTGCTAACCTCCATTACGGTGGAATCGGCTACAATATTCACCACACGCATCTGAGTTACTTCGACAACCCAACCGATCGGCATCCGGTAGCACCATTCTTTGCGAAGCAACTGACTACGGAGAGTCGAATTACGGACTCGAATGCAGCGCCAGGTATTGCGCTCTTCCACAATCCACCGACCCACCCGATCCACCTACTGCTAATGGACCAAGGTTTGTCAAAAGACCTAAGCGACAAATTCAAGCATGCGTTTGGCAATGACCTTACTCCGTTCCGAGCCGGTGGAAACAGCTTCCCGCTGTACGTTGGTGACAAACCAGTCCTACCTACAGGGAAGGATGAACTCACTAAGGAGTTCGTCGAAGCATTGCTGGACTCGAACGTTAGGCTCGAAACACAAGGCGACGGCATGCGCAGTTTTGCTGCGGTGATGCTCCACGTATTGGCAGCAGGTGCCCATTCCGTACAGTTTCTCGATGAGCCGGAGGCGTTCCTTCATCCGCCCCAATCTCGGCTGATTGGCCGGTACATTGCAGAGAGCAAAACGGGAACGTCCCAGCTCTTCATTGCCACGCACAGCACGGATGTTCTGGAAGGCTTGATCGAGGGCGGTTCTGACAAGGTTCGAATCGTTCGTCTACGTCGCGAAGGAGATGTGAACCACATTAAGGAACTGAGCAAGCAGATGACAAGAGCCATAACAATGGACGCCCTCGCTCGCTTCTCGCGTGTCTTCGACGGAGTCTTCTTCGAGCATGTCGTTATTTGTGAAGCTGATGCAGACTGTATGTTCTACCAATCCATGTTAAGCCTTCCATCTATCTCCGACGATCGCCGTCCGGACGTGCTGTTCGTTCACGCGGCTGGCAAACATCGAATGGCGAAACTCGCCGATACTCTACGATCTCTCGATGTGCCGGTCTCTGTCATCGCGGATATCGATATTCTCAATGATGAAGGCACGTTCAGAAATCTATTTGAAAAGCTGGGCGGAAATTGGGGGGACGTGCAAACACACTGGAAGGCTGTTTCCGACCAAGTAGTCAACCAACGTCCACCTCTCAATGCCGAGCGGGTCGCCAACCTGATTGCAAAGGAACTTAATGGTGTTTCCGGAAAAGCCGATTTTCCCAAAGAAAGCGAACGCGCTATCAAGAGAATCTTTAAGGACGCGTCGCCATGGGGTGCCATGAAGAGCAGCGGGCGCAGTGCGCTACCGCACGGGGAACCGATCAAACAGTTTGACAAGCTTTGCAAGAAGTGCAGCGATCATCGACTATGGATTGTGCCGGTTGGCGAGCTTGAGGGTTTTTGCCGGAGCGTTGGCTCGCATGGCCCGAGATTTGTCGAGAAGGTTCTGGAAGAGCGCAACTTGGAAGTCGATCCTGAGCTGCAAGAAGCTCGAGATTTCGTAGGGAAAATTTGGAAGAAAGCTAAACCGAAGTAAGTCAATGAGGTCCGTCTAGAGCGCCTGTGGAAGAGTCTGTCACGGTAACGGAGTTCCTCATTCAAGGGGAACGATTCGGTGTCGACGGGGGTCAGCGAGCCGTCACCCGAACTAATCTATGTAACCAAGTTTCTTGGCCAGCCTACTGAACTTGTCAATACGTTTGACTAGTTTGTCGGGATTACGGGCCCAATACTCGGTATTCGCGTCAACAAATTTCTCGGTTAGCACGACAATCCCGCATTGCTCACATTGCCAACGCGTCGTGCCAAAAGGGGATACGAACCGCGTCGTAACGCTTGGACGCCCCGTGTCATAGCTAGGATAGACGTGCGGACAAAGGTTCTTTAATCGCTCCTTCTCATTCGAACGACGAGTTTTCAGCCAGTCATTCAGATCAAACCGAACTGTTGCCCGGATAGCAATAGCGGTAGCGATCAGAGCGAGCAGCCAGCCAGCCCAACCTAGCGTTTCCATTGACATTCCTCATTGAAATTTAATCTGGAGCGCAATGATATGCGAAACACTCGGTGCACACTGGGGCTTCCGGCAGCGTCGTTGCGCAACTTTCGAAATCTCACGAACGGCATGCAGCCAATGGTCAGGTCGAGAGCCCGGCCTTCTTCGGAACCGCCCTAAGTGGACGACTGGTGGATCTACTAATGCGAGTTGGGGTAGAGATTCGGTATCGATTTGGTCCATATTGCTGGCCATCCCGAGATCGCGCCCGTGATCCGCTGACGCCCAGGTCGCCACTCCCTTTCGGAGATACATCTCGCTTCCCGTGAGTCCCACGCCGCTACCCGGAAAGCTTCTCTTCCCTTTCCCGGTCGTCCCGATACTCCCGCAGACCGGAGATCCCGGAAACAGGCAGCGTTGACCCGTCCGGCAGCATTAGGTCGAACTCTGCTCCGCGCAGTGCCGCCGGACGATACTCGGCCACCAGGTCGAACCGCGCCTTCACCGAGTGATGCACCATGGGCCTGCACACATCCGTGCTCAGCACCTTGTCATCGTCCCGAACGCAGACCTTCCGCGAGTCTTTGGGATAGAGCTTTCCGGACCCGGTACCGTGGTGGTGGACCGTGCCGGTGACGTTTGCGTGAACCATGATGTCGTCCACATCGAGAAGACTGAGAATCTCGCCCTGCTCCGCGAGGAGCCTGCCGATTTCCGCCCTTGTCGATTCCGCGATGTTGATGCCGTCTCCCAGGGTCTTCCCGCACTGCTCGATCATGAAGCTCAGGCTCACATCCGAGAGTCCGTCGTGCCAATACCCCCCGCCGATGTCGCTGTGGACTCCCGGGAACCACACTTCCGTGATTCGGTCGGGGTTGTCTTCGTCCCGGTTGATGAGCGTCGGTCCGAACGCCACGCGGTCCTCGTCCAACGAGACGATGTGCACGGCCCGGCGTACGCGGGGGTTCAGGGTCCCATTTTCGAACACGACGTCGCTGCTGATCGTTTCGCCCTTCCTGTGGATCCCGTCCATGGCCGCCACGGTATCGAAGACGCCCAGGAAGGCGATTTCCAACTCGGGATATGTATTGAGGCTGTTGCTCGCGAACTTTCGCGCCAGCGCCGCGCCGCGACTGAACCCGAACACAACGATGCGGTCATCCGCCGTGGGCGCCAATTCTTTCAGGTCGGCCGCCGCTTGCTTCAGGATTCTTCGCGCGTCCCCCCAGCTTGGCGCCAATACGCTGTTGACGAGCCTTCTCGCCGCCACGACGAGTTCGCCGACGAGGGGGATGGTCTCCCCATCCTCCCTAGTCCCGATTCCGTTGTAGTACAGGGTCTCCTGAGGCTGGCCGGTCGGCGTAAGCGTCTCGCTCCTGTCCTCCTCCATGCCGCCGCCCATGAGCACATGAAGCTTCAGGACGTTGCTGATGCTCTCGTCCTGCTTGAAGCCGCTGGCGTCCCCGGGTTCGTTTCCGGTGCCGTCGAAGCTGAATACCACGGTTCGCGCTGCAGTTGAGTTCATCTGGGGGCTCTCCAATTCGCGTGCCAATGAAGCCGGGAATCTTACAAGCAGCCGCATCGAATGTATCCACTAAATTACGGACTTGATTGACGCGTTTGGAGTGATGAAGGTGGAGACTTCTGAGACCGTCGCCCATGACTACAACATCGCGCCACCCGAGCCGCCACCGAGCCGCTCGATCTTGGGTGATGCTGTTCTTGGCGCTTCAGGTGGGTTGAGCCGCACTGCGGGCGATGCGGTCATCTATCGGATAATCCGGGTAAAATGCGGCCTCGGAAGACCGCATGAAGGCTGCGACAGGGAGGACAACACCTATGGCCGTCAACGAAAGCACGCTAACCAAAGGGCAATTGAGAAAGCTCGCGGCACTTCGCCGCTACGTGGGCGACGAACTGGGCGAAGAAGTGTTCGGGAAATGGTTGGCGCAGCAAGCCGCGGCTGCTGAGGCCAAGGTAGATCCTGTGGCGACGAAGATCGAGGAGGCGCTGGCGGGATTGGCCAACGACAGAAAGTTCAACCTCGGCGTTTACGGCTACACGGTCCGGCGCGCCCGCGGCAAGAGCGCGAGCGGCTTTGTCGCGACCAAGAACAAAAGATCATGACCCGGTACCTGTACGCTCGAACAAATGCTTGGCGAGTCGGTCGAGGTCGAGCAGGACATCCAACATTTGGCGAATAAGCTGGGATAGCTAGCCGTGCAAGGCGGGGCGATGTCGGCGGCAGAGATGGACGGGCTCGTGGCGCTTAGGAGTGTTACGGCAAAACAAAAAAACCGCCGCGGGAATGGCATGCTCCCAATGCGCAGTTCGCGATCCAGTTCGGTGGCCGATTTGTGCTGATGGTTAGAACGATGAAGAACGGCTCATCACACAGAGCCTTTAGCAGGACTGGGCCAGTTGCTACATCCCTATGTGACCAGAGTTCAGAAGCGGTACGCATTGTACGCCCAGAGGCAAGCACTGCCTCGCGTACCTAAGCCGGTCGTGCAACATGTCAAAAACTTGGATTTACGAATTGACGTCGCTCACACGCAGCGTTAACTGCGGCGTGAGTCGATGGAAACTTTGGTGAGCAAACGGTCCCTGAGCGCGATGGCCAGCACGGCTAAAACATCGCCTTCGTTGATGTCATACTGTTTAGCCGCATCATGGAGGGTCTTCTCCAAGTCGCCAGACGGATTCAATTCGCTATTGACGTAGTTGAAACTGATGTCCTCGACTTCAGTCGGCCGCTTGCCTCTGGCCTGATCGACTAAATGATCGGCAGGGGCCTTGGCCCATTCCTCTGCACCGACGGAGCTAGCTACCAAGGTGCCAAGAAAATTGAGTTTGAACAAGCGATTACGTTCGATCGTGCGCCAATTCATAATTTTGACTACCAAGGGAACTGTGTGGGTGGCGATCTGACCGCCTACGCGGTTCGCCATTTTCTCATATGTTTCGTTGCTACGGCTCGAGGGTGCCACGCTGCAGTATAATCTGCGTTGCTTTCTCCCCGAAGTGCCGCCGGCGAGTCGTGGCGTCAGCGCCCGCCCATTCCAATGGAACTTAGGGAGATAGGCGCCGTGAAGCGGTCGGGGCGTAAGTTTGACCCAACGGCCCCGACCACGACACCCGGCATGAGACGATGGCGGTCGTCAACCTTATTGGTTACGCACTCGGATACGCTGTCCCGAGTCGGGCGTCACGAACCGGGAGGAGAAATTGGCTCTGAACGGCCCTTGAGTTTCGCGTGCTAACGCGCCGAACAGCACGACGAGCAATTTTCCGTCGGCTTGAAGCCATTGCGACGGGCTGGCGCACGCGACGAGGAAGCCAATCTGAAACGTAGTTCGCGGCGCTCACGCCATACACCGTCCCGGCACAGATCGCATAGGCGGGCAACTCCACCGTAGAAACGCAACCGGCGCAGACAATGGCAGCCGCGCTTCAGATACCTGATCTTGAACGTGTGGTAACGTTTGCGTTCGCGCTGTTGTCGAGCGACGGCCTCGGCGAAGTCTAAGGTGGGGAGGTGACGGTCGTAGTAGGGTGGGCGCTGGCGCGTGAGAATTGTGTTCATGCCATGCTGGAGAGTTAAGTGTCTAGCGGGATTGGACGGGCTTCCCTAGCACTCAAGTGCTTCCCTTTTTTCCTTCCACTGTTCGCCGAAACGGAGCCCGGTATCGTTCGTACTCCTGCTGGGGATCAAGCCGTTCCGATCAGGGACTAGGTGGGCTCATCGGAGTGGCTTATCTGAATCTCACTCTAGAAGTCAGGCTAGTACGTCTTAACAGTGTTGCTAACATACGGCTAGCAGGAATAGGTTTACAATGCCGATACCGAAGTCTGGAAAGCAGTCGTTTATACGCGGGCTCGTGGATTCAGACGCGATCGGACAATGGACCGGTTCCCTGATAGTTGGCTGAAAACTGCATGGAGGCAAGCCACGTGAAAGAACAGGTGAAGCTGGAGCTTGCGACTGGCTCTTGGGACGACTTCGGAGCAGGAAATCCGAAGACGATCGGTGAGGCCATCGGCGCGATTCGCCGGACCGCGTTGACGGAGAGTGACAAGGGCACGCGCTTCGAGACACTGGTGCGTCAGGTGCTGCCAACCCTCCCCGAGTACGAAATGCGCAAAGTCTGGCGCTTCGGCGATTGGCCCGAGCGGGAAACGCGGATGGGCCGGGATCGGTCGGACCTTGGCATCGATCTCGTCGCGGAATTGAACTCGGGTGAATTCGTAGCCATCCAGTGCAAGTTCTGGGACGAGCATCGCAAGCTGTCTTACAAGGATCTGTCGACGTTTATCGCCGATGCGGCCCCCATCAAGGAGCGCAATCACGAATTCGCGTGCCTGATGGTCATCGCGACATGCCCATTGACAGGCACGGCGTTGCAACAGCTACGGGGCCGCAACGGCCGCCACATCTCCTTCTATCACAAGCACCGCGACGACCGGCTGGACTACAAGGGCATTAAGCGCCCGCACCGACCCCTCCCAAAGCAGGACGTTGCCATTCAGAAATGCGTAACAGGGCTGCGAAACCACGACCGGGGCCGGCTCATCATGGCCTGCGGAACTGGAAAGACCTTCACGGCGCTGCGAATCGCAGAAGCATTGGCCGCCAAATCCGTGTTGTTCGTGGCGCCAAGCATCGCGCTGGTAGGCCAGGCCCGGAAGGAGTGGCTCAGGCAAGCGGTCGGCGAAATAGCCAGCGTGATCGTGTGCTCGGACAGCAGCGCCGGCCGCAGCGGAGACGACGAATTGGCCCTGTTGGAACTCGATTGTCCGGTCACGCGGAATTCCGGCGTGCTTGCCGAGTTTCTGGCTCGCGATGGGGACGCCATGCGCGTCGTGTTCTGCACGCACCAGTCACTTCGCCGTGTCACGGATGCGCAAGCGACTCACGGGGCAGGGCCGTTCGATCTGACCATCATCGACGAGGCGCACTGGACTACGGGGATTGTCCAGAACAAGCCACGCAAGAAGGGCGGTTTTTCGTTCCAGGATGTTCATTCCAATGAATTTGTAGAGACGAAGAAGCGCCTATACATGACGGCGACGCCGCGCGTCTACACGGCCAAGAGCAAGCGCAGCATGGAAAGCAAGGGGTACGTCGTCCACGACATGGAAGACGAGGAAACCTACGGCCCCGAATTCTTCCGCCTGAGCTTCCGCGACGCGGTCGAATCGCCCGGAGTGGACGGGCGCCCCATGCTTTGTGACTACCGGGTTGTGGTTCTGACGGTCCCGGAAGGCGATGTCTCGCCGGCCATGAAGACTCGGCTGAGCAACATGCCTGAGGCAACCCCACAGTCGATAAACAAGTCGGGGCTGGAACGCCACATTACGCGCGTCTACGGAACATCCCTTGCGCTCAATGGCGAGGTGGAAGGAAGCTCGGATGAGCTTCCCGACCGGCTCCGCCGCGTTATCGCGTTTTCGAACACGCGCAACACGTCGAAATGGTACGCACGGGCGCTCGTGGACTCGAAGGTGAGGGAGCGCACCACGCGGGCGCTCAAGGACGCCTCCCTCGCCGGTGCGATCAACGCCGAACACCTGGATGCCAAGAACGACGCCTTCAGCCGATCTGTCGCCCTGGAGCGGCTTCGGCGCGTTCCCGCGGACGAACCCGTGAGCGAGGTGCTCTGCAACGTCAAGCTCTTTTCGGAGGGGGTCGACGTGCCGTCTCTGGACGCGGTGGTCTTTCTGGAGCCCAGAAACAGTCAGGTCGATGTCGTGCAGGCGGTGGGGCGCGTGATGCGGCGGGGGCCGGACAAGAGTCTCGGTTACATCGTGGTTCCAGTGGTGGTCCCTGAGGGAGCGACCACGCTCGATGCTCTGGAGCGGGGCAGCGATGGTTACAAGCTGATCGGCCAGGTGCTGCGGGCGCTGCAATCACACGACGGGCGGCTGGCGGAGGAAACCGCGCGCCTGGTCATCGTTGCGCAACCCACGCCGAATGGCGGTGGCGGCGGAGGCAATGGTGGCGGTGGAGGAAACGGCAGAAATGGAGCCAACGGTGACGGTGGAGGCAACGGTGAAACTGGAGAGCTCTTCGCCGAAGCGGAATTGGACACGATCCGTGAGGGAATACTCGCGAGGATCGTAGAATCGTCCGGCCTTGGCAGCGCCGGCCAAATCAACGCCGAGGACATTCGATACGCCGTTGATCGCGCGGGGTTGTCGTTTCACGCTGCCGGAGCGGCCGAGGTTCTGGCGAGCGCTTTGGGCGAGACCTTTGAGGGAGACGGCAAGTCCGCTCGCAACATTTGCAAGATCGGTGCGCTACTGGTCGCCAATGCCTGTCTGCTGCACAAGCGTCTGTCGAGTCTCGCACACCTCAATCTTGATGGCCTTGAAGGAGTTGGGTCCGCCGTTGATCCTGAAGCAGCGCTGCGCGCAGACTGGGAGCGTATTCTCGAACGGGACTACCGACCGGTGTTCGGCCCGGCGCTCACCGTGCTCGATGCGCTTCCCGCCGAGGATGGCGTCAAGCGCGGCCTGCGTCTCCTCGTAAGCTGCGCGAATGCCGTGGCCGACTCCCTGAGCGAACTGGGCTACGATCACGCGGGGCCGCTTTACCATCGAATTCTGGATACTGCGGCAAGCGACGGCGCTTTCTATACAACGAACACCGCGGCGCTACTCTTGGCGGAACTGGCCCTGCCGCCCGATCTCCTGAATTGGCAGAACCCGGACAGCATTTCCAATTTGCGCATTATCGACCCTGCCTGCGGGACGGGAACCCTCCTGATGGCAGCGCTCAAGACAATCAAGGAACGCGCTCTCGATGGACGTTCGGAAACGGAAGCCGCGCGGATCGCAGGGCCGCTTCACAAGGACTTGGTGGAGAACGCGATTTGCGGCCTGGACATCAACCACCAAGCCGTTCAACTCGCTGCATCTAACCTCACACTCGGCGCCCCGGACGTGGATTACAGCCGGATGAACGTATATTCGATGGCTCACGGAGTGCGCCCGGGCGGGACGGTGTCGGCTGGGTCGCTGGAGCTGCTTGCAGGACAATCCCTCGCAATTGAGTCCGGCGATACCAACACGGTTCGCGATGCCGGAGGAGAACAAGTTGATGGCTCGGCGATAAAGTACGACCCTAAGGGCGCATTCGACATCGTGATCATGAATCCGCCGTTTACCAGCAACCAAAAGCGCGGTGCAAAGTACAGTTATGATTTCAAGACGAGAATGCGCCAGCGCGAACAGGTGATTTGCCGGGAAATCGAGGAACGGCAGGGCGGCGAAGCGGCGGCGCTCGTTGACTACAATTCGGTATCCACGTTCTTTACGCCTTTGGCGGATCATCTAGTCCGTAGGGAGAGCGGAACGCTTGCAAAGGTGATGCCGGTGACGGCATGCACGGCCGCGTCGGGTCTCGCAGAGAGACAATATCTGGCCAGCAAATTCCATATTGAAACTCTCGTTACGTGCCACGCCAAGAGCCGGTTCGCATTCTCCGCAAGCACATCGATTCATGAGTGTCTACTGGTTGGCAGGCGCCGCACGGTTGGCGTCAAGCCTACAAGAATCGTGGTGCTAAAACGGAACCCCGCGAACACGGACGAGGTCGGCGAACTGGTTCGGGCGATTCGCGGTGACGGCGATCTCTCAGTATGGGGAAGCGAGCACGAGTGCGACGCAAAGCGAATCAGCGCGGGCGACTGGGCGTCCGTGCAATGGTTCGATGGCGCACTTGCGGAGGTAGCGCGGGATTTGGACGCGAACGAACTTCTGGAACCTGCGGGTTTCCGCCATGAGATAGGTCCAGCTGGTCAACGTATTCAGGACGCCTGTGAAATTGTGGAGACCGAAATGACCGACGCTGTAGCGGGCTTCCATTCCGTAAGCAGCAAGTTGCGACGCACTATGCTGGGGGAACCTGACGTCTGGTATCGGCCAAGAGCCAACAAGCAGCGTCTAGCCGAACGGTATCTCGCGCGTCGCAATCATCTTCTTGTTCCCATGCGCATTAACATTGTCAGCGGCCGGCTGACTGGGCTCTGGACCGATCAGCCCTCATTCGGATGGTGGGTGCCAATGTCCGTCGATGACGAATCGAAAGCCAAGGCACTTGCGGCTTGGTGGAACTCAACACCAGCACGTCTCATGTTGCTTAATCGCCGAGCACGTACACTCACGTATCTGGTATGGCAAGTCGCACACCTTCGAGAGATTGGCGTGCCACGGCCTGAAAGCCGGGCGTGGGGAGCACTGAAGGAAGCCTTCGATCAGGTCTGTGACACGGAATTACTCCCCATGCGACAAGGAGACGAATGCACGGTCCGGAAAGTCATCGACGAAGCCGCCGCGCTGGTGATCGGTGTCGAATCAGAAGTCGTAGCAGACTGGCGTGCGCGATTGGCTCGCGAACCAACGGTGGGAGGACAGTAGGTGGTCAATCTGTAAATCGGGCGGAAACTTGGGTAAAAGGGTCTCGGTCTGCATCGCATGGAGAATAACGGCGTGTAGCGAACAGGGAAACTCAGAACGAAAATTGGATGTGACCGCTGGTGTATGGTGCTGCGGAGTACGATGGATGAGATACGATCCACATAAGGCATTAGCTTATGGTCGATCATCAGGAATCGGATGCTGAGTGGTGTCAGAAGCACGCTAAAGTGCCGACAGTATCATGGCTCCTCAAGTCACTAGTGATTACCCTTTCACCATTCGCCTTCAACTGAAGACACTGGACCTACTACATTGATCTAAATGGCTTAAGTCTAGTCGTCCGAGACAATCCAATATGGACTGTCTTCTTCACTAAACGAATACTTTGCGGTCGTCACTTTGTAGAGACCGCAATGAGTCAGCTCGGCATCGTCCACATTGAACAGCGCAATATTGTAGCCGTCGTCCCCGAACGCGCTCTTGTAGGCAATTCCGTCAAATCCCTCGCTCTTGAAGAGTTCTGCTATCACTTGGGTTGGGACATAATCCGTGGAATTTTCACGTGAGGCTGTCGGTTCCGAGAATGCTTGATCAATCTGCGTCCAGACTACTTGCTCTAACTCTCTCGTATCGGGCTCGCTGAAGAAATAACTATTATCGCTGTCGTGGTGCACGGAGAAATCAACGATGCGGAGGGCACGTTTTGTCTTGAAGTGCGCACATGAAACCAGCGTGCCCAATCCGGGCCGCACCTCCGACATGGCGGTATCACGTTGGGTAGAAAGGTACAAAACGGGTATACCCTTCGGATTGACGCGCCCCTCTGTGACACGACTCGCAATCGGCTTCATGCGTTTCGGCGAGTGCGCGGCAGGAATCTCACCAGCGTCTGGGTATTCGGCGTCCACCGGACGCCATGTGTGACCAAGCTGAGCTCGCCAGAGACCGTAACCCGTGGGCATATTGCGAATTCGTGACTCCGACGTCCGTAACACCTCCCGCAGAAAATCCTCGTCTTCACGGCTTCGTATGAACCGCGTTTGTCGCCGCACGCGGACGGCAAACTTCCAATAGCTGTTCCGGGACCTGAATTCGCTCATAATATTGTCATTGTCAGAGTTGCAACCAATTCTTGTGACGGCCACCAAATCCCTCTCCTCCACACTACACCACTTCGGCTTGACCTCTCGGCCCGGTGGTTTCGCCGTACCGTTGACGGCAATCACCACGGTGGCGCCCTAGGGAGCGCCGCGCGTCGGCCCGCTCCGTCCCGTCCACGTTTCGAGAAAAGCCCGTTTGAATTTATCGAAACTCATGCGCATTCGCTTCAGTCACCGGACATGTTTCAAGAAGTGTCCAACAACTTTCGAACGTACGGTTACTTTGCACCAAGGCAGGTCAAAGCACGTCGTCTGCGCTGGCGCGTATGGTAGATCCTTGAAAGGCCAGACATCGGCGCCGTCGCCAACGATTAGTGTAGCAGAATCAATTTGAAGCGAGTAGTTTCTCGCGTTCCAAGACTCTCCTTAGTTCCTCAAAGGCGACGGCAATGTTTCCTTTTGGAAATCTGATTTGCCCAAGACCTTCGATGTTGCTGAATCCTTCGCAACCGTCTTCTATTAGCACAATAGCGCGAGTAAAGCCGAGCCTTCCCTGAAACAGACCAGCTTCATGTACCACGTTCATTCGCGCACGAAACCGACCATCCGGCTGCTCGTCTTCTGCGGTCATCACAATCACCGCGAAGGCCGCCGCGTCCAGCATTTCTGACAGTCGCTCGACGTTGGTCCGCCCCGCGACGGGAACGCCATTGAACTCGTCAACTGACAGATTCAATCGTTCACTGATGAAGTCCTTCAGTTCCCGCCAAATCGGGGAACGGCCGTGGCCAAGAAAAATACGCGTACCGTGGGCGAATTCGTGCGGTTGCACTTGGGAGCGTCGGCGCAGATGGGCGGCAGCATTTTTCGCGATCATTCCAAGATTCTTGACTAGATCCAGTGCGTGCTCTACTTCGAGTACATCTGCGACGATAGACAGGTGTGGTGGTGTCCGAATTCCTTGCCCTACCGCCTGCGTATCCCGCGTCATTATCTGTCCACGCGGTTGCAAGAATCTTAGGACATTGCTCCTATCGCCTATTGACAGTTTGTCCAGGTCAGTCCGGCAATTCTTGAGAAAAACATCGTAGTTTTGTCCGATTTCAATTTCAAGTATAGAAACCACGTCCGAAATATGAGCCTCGAATTCACGATTCGATTCGTCCTGAATTGTGCGACACGGTTTAAAATCTGGATTCCCCGCACGCGCACGAACGGCAGCTTGCACGTCATCCGGGTCAAGTTCATTCCACACGCCCAGCGTGCCATTAGATGGGGTTGCCATTAAGCCCCACTCCAAACTGAAGTGTGCATTTTTGGGAGGCGGCTTAAATTCTTCATAATAGATATTTGCATGGTATCCACACCAAGAACCGCTTGAGCTCTTGTCAATTTCTTTTGCTGCCTCCTTCAACCGCCTTAATGGATCCTGAATGTCTGGCTCCCTCCCACGTTGCGTAATACGCTGCAGGTTCTCGGCGATGCTTAATAGTTCATCATATGTGTCGGTCATCTAATTCACTTTTCTCGCTAACGCTGGTGCCAGTCTCTGTCCCCGCAAGGGCAGCAGCCAAACTCTGCACACAAGTATCTTGCCAGTCCGCATTCTATGCCACAGCCAACCCCGGGACGTTCAGTGTACTGTCGCAACGAGATTTGGACTGGGAGTGTCCCGTCGTGTGAAACAAAATAAACAAGTCACGATCTCCATCTAGTGAACCATGGTCACTTGATTTTCTCACCCGCCCGTCAGTCCCACACGGGCTCGGTTGCCAAGCTGGATCTGCTTACAGCAACACTTAGTCCATAGCGCTTGGCAACGGACACCACGAGTTCAACGTACCAATCTGGGGCATACGGATAGATCAAAACCTGATCAACAAGTGTCGATACATCAATGTCACAATAGATGCCTCCAGCAGAAAAATCCCTACTAGGATCAAGATTCCCGCTGCTATCGTTGGGAAAAGTCTGGATGATCGCTCTGATCTCTCGTTCATGTTCGAAGCTCTTTCGCTTGTAGAAGTACGGCAGATACATGTTGCCCTCCGGAATAAATGTATCCTCGTAGTCCACATACCTGACCTGACCAATTAAAACTCCCTCTTCACACTTTATGCTGTTGACAAGTGATCGGAAATTGCTCTTGACAGCTATACCTCCATCTCCTGTCGAATAAAGGCGCCACATAGCCTCAGACTCGTGCGGGCTTTCGTGCCAGCAATTGATGAGCATGAACCGACGAAAATCCTTTAGCACTGAATACAACTGCCCATGCGACTTCCCTCCAGCTTCCCCATAGAGGGATGGACGCAATTCCACGTTTACCTTGGAAAATGAGCCTTCGAATTCATCTCCAAGCTTGTCGGCTCTACAAAAGAATAGAGCACTTCGCTCCAGAAGGGAAACGAACTTCATAAAGTCCATATATCGCCAAAGAACAGCGTCGTCCTTGGGGGTCGTCAACAAGGGGTGCTCTTGGTACACTGCGATTCCTCGACGAAATCAATGCGAATCAATCGTCAGGCGACAGACGAAAGCGACTTCAATCGTCGCTGCGGATTTGGAGAAGTACATGGCGTCAGCACTAGTTGAACAGGTTCGGATGGTCATTTGTGAGATGTTCAGGTTATCGTAACCATTCCGTTGGGAGGGGACACAAAGCCTGCACCTGCAAAAGGGGACGCATTATATCCGCAAGAGATGTTGGAATGGCGAACAAATGAGTACGGTAAGCTTCTCGAACTACACTAATTCGCCAAGTTTGGAGCGGCTATTGGTGCCGAATGGCATACTCGACTCAACGCCCTCTCTGCGCCCCGAGGATGCGCAGGTTTTTTTCGAAGTCGGCGACGAGGTGCGTTTTTGCACGCCCGATGGCCGCACACTGACCGGTACCGTAGAGAAGCTCAACCCCAAACGCGCCAGGGTTCGATGCGGCGCCAGCGGCTGGACCGTGCCCTACGCCGGACTCCAGCACCTCTGCGCGTCAACCGCTGCGGACCGCAAGCCACGCGCCACCCGGCTGAACGCAGTCGCGGCCCAGGCCCGCGACCTTATGGACCGTCACGGATTGGATGAGTGGACATTTCGTTTCAACACTGCACGGAAGAAGCTCGGAGAGTGCCGGGCACAGCAGAAGTTCATCCTTCTCAGCCGGTCGCACGCGGTGAACGATCCCTCTGCTCAGGTCACTGACACCATCCTGCACGAGATCGCCCACGCGCTGGCCGGCCCGTCCGCGCGCCACGGCCCCGCCTGGAAGGCGATCGCCCACCAGCTCGGCGCAACCCCGAAATCATGCGCGCCCGAAAGCGACGAGGCACGAGACCGCCGCGAATCCGCCAAGGCGAAATTCCGTGCCGGCGACGCCGTGTCATTCATCGCCCGCGGGGCGCTTCAGACGGGTACCATCGTGCGAATGAACCCCAAGCGCGCCAAGGTGAAATGCGGCGATGTCGCCTGGTCCGTGCCCTATCCGAAACTCATCGCAGCCACCGGCGTGGACCGAGGTCCGCCTGAGAGCTGAGCGGGCCGCCATCCGGAGCTCAGCATTGACGATTCTCGGTGTCGAGAGGCTCCACCGGTCAGGTCCTCTCAACCTGCGCGGCCACGCCGCCCGCTACGCGCCTGGGCCGCTCCCTCGCGGCCCGGCGGCACAATCGCACAAGTGCCAGCCATCGCCAAACAAGTAGCTCTCGTTGTCTTTGACGGTAATGCCGACACCCAGGCCAAACCGCTATCGCTCGACAATGCGAAATGTCGAGTTCTGAGCCGCCTCCACGCCGCGAATCTCCCAATTCCGCCCAGAAAGTCGGCATTTCTTTGCCGCCCCCGCTCCGTAAGATCAGGCATTCAATCAAGTGCCCCAGGCGCCTCGACCAACTCACGGGCGGACCCTCATGCAAGACGCGGCCCACAAGCTGATCTATTCCTTTCCGCGAATGGTCGCGGACTTGCTGCGCGGGTTTCTGCCCGACGGAGCGGAGGCGGGCCTCGACTTCGACACCCTGGAGCCGCTGACGGCGTCGCACGTCGGACGGCGGCTGGAACGGCGCGAGGGCGACCTGATGTGGCGGCTTCGCGCCCGCGCGGCGCCGGCGGACGGCTGGGTGCACGTGCTGGTGCTGCTGGAGTTCCAGTCCGGCGTGGACCGGAGCATGGCCTTGCGGGTGCTGACCTACACGGGGCTCGCCTGGGAGGGGTTGCTGAGATCCCGGACGGGGTCCGGGACGGGGTCCGGGAAGCAGTCCGGCGACAGGACGCGGCCGAGGACGCCGCTGCCGCCCGTGATACCGTTCGTGGTCTACAATGGTTCCCCGACATGGTCGGCGCCTGAGGACGTGTCGGACCTGGTCGCCCCGTCGGCCCCGGCGCTGGCGCGGCTGCAGCCGAGGAACCGCTACGTGCTGCTGGACATGCAGCGGTCGGACGCCGGCGGCGTGGCGGAGGACAACCTGGTCGGCCTGCAGGCGGCGCTGGTGCGCACCACGCCGGGGGAAGACAAGGAGATTCTGGCCCGGCTGCGCGCCGCGCTGGCGGGGCCGGAGCACGAGGGGCTGCGCAAGGCATTCACTGAGTGGTTGCGCCGGTGGCGGGACGAGGACTACGATTTGGAGACGGGCGCGGACGAGGCGTTTCGCGGCGAGTTGGACAGAGTGCAGGCGGCTGGAGAGGTGGAAGCGATGGGATCGTTGGCGGCGGAAAGGTGGAAGGAGCAGCAGCGGCAAAAGGAGGCGCAGATTCGCGCTCGGGTCATGGAGCGGGGCATTGAGCAGGGCCGTGCGGAGGGCCTTGAATTCATGCTGGAGCGTCTGGCAACGCGCCGGTTCGGCGCCGACATGGGCGAGTGCCTGTCGGCGCTGCTGGTGGGAGTTTCGGATCCCGAACTCCTGGCGGCAGTGGGCGACGCGGTGATCGAATGCGGCACGGGCGAGGAGTTGCTTGCGGCGGCCAGGCGTATCGTCGGCGACCGGGCTGAATAGCGGTCCCTGCTTCGGGTCAGCATGCAAGAATCCCTGATCCCGTCCGCTGCGTACCGCGGTTGACGTTCTTTGTCTGCGGACGAATCGGCGAGGACAGAAAATGGCTCCGGTCAGCGTGCCGCGCGGGCCATCCATCAATTGGCTTGAGTTGCTCCTCGGCAGTCGGGCGCCCGACTCAACGCCCTCTCTGTGCCCCGAGGATGCGCAGGTCTTTTTCGAAGTCGGCGATGCGGTGCGCTTTTGCACGCCTGATGGCCGCACACAGACCGGTACCGTAGCGAAGCTCAACCCCAAACGCGCCAGGGTTCGATGCGGTCCCAGTGGCTGGACTGTGCCCTACGCCGGACTCCAACACCTCTGTGCCTCAACCGCTACGGACCGCAAGCCACGCGTCACCCGGCTGAACGCAGTCGCGGCCCAGGCCCGCGACCTTATGGACCGTCACGGATTGGATGAGTGGACATTTCGCTTCAACACCGCACGGAAGAAGCTCGGAGAGTGCCGGGCACAGCAGAAGCTCATCCTGCTCAGCCGGTCGCACGCGGTGAACGATCCCCCCGCTCAGGTCACCGACACCATCCTGCACGAGATCGCCCACGCGCTGGCCGGCCCGTCCGCGCGCCACGGCCCCGCCTGGAAGGCGATCGCCCATCAGCTCGGCGCAACCCCGAAATCATGCGCGCCCGAAAGCGACGAGGCACGAGACCGCCGCGAATCCGCCAAGGCGAAATTCCGCGCCGGCGACGCCGTGTCGTTCATCGCCCGCGGGGCGGTTCAGACAGGTACCATCGTGCGAATGAACCCCAAGCGCGCCAAGGTGAAATGCGGCGATGTCGCGTGGTCCGTGCCCTATTCGAAACTCAACGCAGCCACCGGCGTGGACCGAGACCCGTCTGAGAACTGACCGCGCCGCCGTCCAAAGCCTCAGCGTTGACAATACTCACCCGTGCCGCAGTCTCTCGGTTCCACTGTGGCAGATGGGCTTCACACCCTGGCCATTGAACCTGACGATCCGAGCCCGCACCGCTGGTGTCGTGTATATGATGTATACATTATAAGACTATTGATGTAATATTGATGCACCGACCCGTCAGGTTCAGGAGGCTGAGATGCACCGCACGCAGATTTTGCTAAAGCAGGAACAATACCAGCGCCTGCATGCCGAGGCGCGCAGCAAGGGGATCAGTCTTTCGGCCCTGATCCGACATCTTGTGGACGACCATTTCGTGAGCGCCGGCAGCCCCGCACAGGATCCGCTGGATGCACTTGCAGGCATCGGTTCGGGCACCGGAGAACCGGTCGGCCGGGAGCACAACCGACATCTCTACGGAGCGCGGGATTGAACCGGATTCTGGTCGACACCGGGGCTTGGTACGCGCTCGCCGATCGCCGTGACCCCGATCACGGCCCGGTGCTGGAAGCCTTTCGGGATCACCGCCGATCCTTGCTGACCACCAACTATATCCTGGACGAGACCGTGACCTTGATCCGCTTTCGACTCGGTTGGCACGTGGCACATCGATTCGGAGAGGAACTGCGCTCCGGGGCGCTTGCTGCCGTCCAGCGGGTATCGCCCCGCGACGAGGAGGCAGCCTGGGCAATCTTCTCAATATACGCCGACAAGTCGTTCAGTTTTACCGATTGCACCAGCTTCGCGCTCTGCGAGCGGCTGAAGATAAGCTCCTGCCTGGCCATCGACAACGACTTTCGGGCGTACGGCCTGCACTGCGTCCCCTGATCGATCCCCACGACGCCGCGATTTGCAGCGTCACTTTCGCACGGTCCGTGGCAAGACTTGCTTGTCAAGCCTCAAAGACTGCGGGCTTGAGCCGCAACCGCGCGTTGGTCGACGTTGCCACGCAGGCGCTCAGCCATCGGCGGCAAACAGCCTGTAATAATGCAGGCGACAAGTTGGGTTAGAATAGTGTGCCAATCGAGTGCCTACAGGAGCCGAGAATGTGGGAAACCATCGGATGGGTCGTGCTGGTGTTCCTCGCCGGCGTTGGGGCCTTCACGCTCTCGGGGCAATTCTACAGGACCGTTACCAAACAAAAGCGGGCCAGCACGACGCACGAGCAGGCCAGCTTGATTCTGAAACTGCGCGAACTCCCCGCGTCGAAGCAGGCAATGTCGGAAATGATCGACGCGCTGCTGGCCGAACGGCTGGCCGAGAAGGACATCGATGTCACCCCCGCCATGCGTCGGGAAATCCGGCGCGATGTCGTCGACGAATTGGCTCGCGCGAACGTATTGCGCTAGTCCGGGCCGATCATTCAATCCACGCGCGACGGCTTGCGCATGTTCGCCAAGGCAGTCGACGGGCGCAAGGTTTAGCGAACCGCAAGGGCGCATCGCGGCCATCGGGATCGGGGCGGGGGAGTTATACTCCGCGTCGATCTTGGCTGGCCTGTCGCCTGCAACCCGACCCTCGCCAGACCGCTCAAACGCAGCCCATACTGTCAATCGGCGTCCAAAATTGACCCAATTCTTTGACCTGATAATTCGGGACTAGAAAATCGTAGAGCCGCCCTATCGAAGCAACAGGGCGCGCGGTTCAAACTCATGTTTCTAGTGTGCACTTCTTGGGTCTATCACTTAGCTTCTTGACCTTCTTCGTCTGGTTGCCCGTTCTACTTTTGTTTGTTTTCCTCCGCTTTGTCCAAATTTTCAGATATTGATTCTGCAGCAGATCTCAGGCGCAACAATATTGTCTCGGATGCAAAGCCAGAAAAGAATCCGAGCAATGCTCCAGACATTGGCAGTTGAGGATCAATAACCGCAAATGCAGTAAACGCCAATAGTGGAGCCGAGAAAAGCTGCATTATCTGAAACACGATTAATTCGCGTGCGCGTATGGGCGAGATTAATTCATTGTCCTCTATTACCCTATTATCTCCAACAACACGTCTCTGATACTCAGGAACTCGACGAATCATATTAATCGCTCCACCCATAAGGGCAAGTACTACGACGTAAAGAGGAACAATTAACCCCCCATGCAATACAAAGACGTTCGATGACTCATCCAAGCCTGTTTGTTCCTCCATTTCCGTTACGCTACTTCCAATATACACATACCATTGGGGATGGACTTCTTCACTATTGACGTACTCAGGCTTGTAAGCTACAACAATGCCGGCCGATATCTGATCATCAGAGTTCGTGCTTAGATCACTTATGGGTACAAAGAATGGAGCCGAAGCAAAACAAAGAGACGCCAACATAATGATATAACCATAAATGAAGACGGCGCGTAACTTAAATTGCATTTTCCGGTTTGACTGGCTGGATTTGCTATTCAATTCATCTGGCAAATTACGCGCAAACACAAAAATGAAATGTGCTGCAACTAGAACAAGGACAATTGAAAATACTCCCTTCACCACGCCAACGCTTGGCAACTGCACATTTGAATCACCGCTTAGGACACGAAACAGCGTAGCTGCCGCTAGTGCTGTCACGACGGAAAACCCGATTCCATCCAATACATTGTGAATTTTTTTCGACCTATTGCTCATAAACCTTACCTTTACCCGTTTGCGATCTCGACCGAGTGACCCATTAGCTGTACCCAGCGGTAGGCGAGCAGGAATTAGTTCGGAGCCAAGGCTTTCCCCGCGACCGGTAAACGCTCGCCTGCGTAGGCGTCGAGGTCGGGACCGCCCGGCACCGTTAGGAACTCATCGAGTGTGCTACTCACAGCCACAACTCAGGCTGAAAATTTCAGGTCAATCGCCAACCACGTTGCTTGTTCGATCCGAGCTTGGAAGCGAATCCACATCGTTGGGCAGCATGGCAGCATAATTCAATGCAAAGGGTACCAGAAGGCGGTAACTTATGCGACTAGCACACAATTGGCACATTGGGTGCTGGTGCGTGGGTACACCGAGGAATCTGGGAATATGAACTTGAGATCGTCGAAACGCTAGATTCGACAATGCCGCCAACAGACGAATAAGATCGCCAAAGAATCTGCAACGCTGGCGATGTCTGCGAATTCAATATTCCACTGTCTGGCTCCGCCAACTTGAAACCGAGCCCGGATAGAAGTGGTCTGAGGTGGTCCTGGTTTGTTGGACAGTTTGAGGGCAGGAATAAGGTGCACACCGATTGAATGAAAAGCAGGTGTAACCGAACCGGCGCTTGTCCGAAAACGTCGGATCGCTCTCAAAATAAGTGGAGGTCAGGTCGTACAGCAGCACATCGAAACCCGCCTCGAACAACGTCACCCAGCGGTTGCGTATTCTGAGGCAAAGTTGCCACCCGTTCCAGGGCAAAGTTGCCACCCCGAGGAGCGCCGCCGCGGATGACGGCCCGAGTACGCTGCCTGTTTTCCACACGAGGAGGCAGGCAGATGCCAAGGAAGAGGTCATCCATGCGAAAGATCAGAGACGTTTTGCGTCAGAAGTGGGCACTGGGGCTGAGCATGCGGCGGATCGCCCGCAGTGTCGGGCTGAGCCGTCCGTCGGTGGCGAACTATCTTCGCCGGGCCAGGGCCTGCGGGTTGTCGTGGCCGTTGCCGGCGGAGATGGACGACGCGGAGCTGGAGCGGCGTTTGTTCCCGCCGTTGCCGCCGTCGAGCGTGGCGCGTCCGCAGCCCGACTGGGTGGAGGTGCACCGGGAACTGAAGGGCAAGAGCGTGACGCTGGAGCTGTTGTGGGACGAGTACAAGGCGGCGCATCCGGACGGTTATCAGTACAGCACGTTTTGCCAGCATTACCGGCGCTGGCGTGGCCGTCTGGATGTGGTGATGCGCCAGGATCATCGCGCCGGAGAGAAGCTGTTCGTGGATTACGCCGGGCAGACCGCCGCGGTGATCGACCGCCACACCGGGGAGGTGAAGGAGGCGCAGGTCTTCGTCGCGGTGATGGGCGCGTCCAACTACACCTATTGTCAATGCTGAAGTAATTTTCCCCAGTTGTGCTGAAGTAAATTTCCCCACCTTCTCTAATTTGGTTGTTTCATTTTGATGTTTTCTTCCGAGGCCGGCCGCGGCGTCGTTTGGGTTTGGTCTGTGCCGAGACGGGCGGTAGCCGCAGGCTGTCCGGAACGAGTTTGGCGTGTTCTCTGAGCCGGTAGCTGTTGCCGGCGATCTCGATCACGATGGCGTGGTGCAGCAATCGATCTAGGAGCGCGGCGGCGACCACGTTGTCGCCGAACACCTCGCCCCACTCGCCGAAGCCGCGGTTGGACGTCAGGATGACCGCGCCACGCTCGTAGCGGGCGTTGACGAGCTGGAAGAACAGGTTCGCGCCGCCCTTTTGCACGGGCAGGTACCCGACCTCGTCGAGTTATGTTGAGCTCAACATAACTCGACGACTGGGGCTTGGCCAAACTCACCGCCCCGCAACGCCGCGAACTGCTGGACATCCTCGAGGACCGCCACCGGAACCGCTCCACCGTGGTGACCAGCCAGCTCCCCGTGGAGCACTGGCACAAGATGATCGGGGAACCGACCCACGCCGATGCCATCCTGGACCGGCTCGTACACAACGCCTATCGCATCAACCTGAAGGGAGAATCCATGCGAAAACTCAATGCCACAAAGAACCCAAAACCGTCATCCGCCAACGGACTCTAGCCGCTCCGCGCCGCGGCGCTCCGAGGGGTGGCAACTTTAGCCTGGAACAGGTGGCAACTTTGCGCTGGAACAGGTGGCAGCTTTACATGGAATACGCAGCGGTCCCGAAGAAACGAGAAAAACGCCCGCTTGTGCGCAACCAGCTTGTCCAGACAGCGGTACAACGTGTCGGCGGGCACCACGCTCATCGGACTGGCGAGCAAGTCCCGCATGGCGCTGTGCTCGTACCACTGGCGGTGCAACCGTCACTCGCTGCCCGGATCGATCAACCGGTAGCACACCAGCGTCTTCAACACATCCAGCCAGCGCGTGCCCTGGCGGCTCGGGCGCAGCCGCGGCGCCCAAAACCGATCCAGCTCCAACCGCTCCCACAACGCCAGCGCCAACCAGCACGCGCCCCATTGGCGCGGTCGGTGCAGGCTCAGATCCTTGACCCGGATCCGAACCACCTCGCAGTTCAGTTCCGGCGCCTCCCGGTCCGCGGGAAACAGCGCCATCGGCGCCGGGCCCGAGTCCCCGCGCAGCACCTCGATCGACCGGCACCACGCCGCGCGCTGACTGTCGTTGATCTCGCCCAGGTACAGCACCTGACGCTGAACCACCCGCCCGTCGGGGTTGCGCCGGTTCTCCACCACGCTCCAGTAACGGTGCTCCTTGCCGTCCTTGAAGCGTCTCTTGGCGCGCACGAACATGGACCCATAGCGTGCCTCAAATGCCGCGCAAATCAAGGGGGTAGGTCGGCACTACAGCCGCCCGGCGGCCACGCGCTCCAATCGAATCAGTCACTTGGAACGCACGTGACGGCCAAAAACCAGTCAAATCAGGCGAAAACTCGGTCGAGTTGCGGAAGTCGGGCTGGCCGGCTCCATGGATGCCTCCTCCTTCAGGGGGTTGTTCACACCGCTACCTTGGCACATCGCGATGCCGTTGGGAGGGGGCGTCCACTCCGTCGCTATCCCACAAGCTGTAATCCTCCGACCGTCCCAAACTCACGAATCCGAAGACTTCCTAAATCGAAACGTTTTCGGCAATTGTTGGCGCGTGAGGGTAAGCGTCACTAGCACCGTGCGGTGCGGAACGAAAAAACGCCCGATATCTTCGTGCCTGATACGAATTCCCCCGATGCCGTCATCCCCAAGGGTCGTGAAGCCCACCGGCGACCGGTCGCCAAGTTCTGGAGAAGCGGTGATGCTCACGCTCAGAAACTCGCCCACGCTATCGATGATGCCGTGCAGCCGTGTACAGTCGATATAAATGCTACGATACGATGCATCGTCGCAATATTTGTGTACATTCTTGATCGTTGACGTGTGAATCGTCTCGGCGATGACGCCCCTGTCATCGTCCTTTTCGTAGAACTCTAAGAGATAGTCATCGACACCGACCCCGTACTGGTCCTCCACGAGAACGACGGTGTTTTGAAATCCATGCTTGGCTCGGTTCCGTCCCCGTGCCGCCGTGCGCAAGAGTTCATCGTTGCGTTCCGACAGGCTGTGGCGCCAATCGCCAAATTCGTCGTCCGTTACCGTTAGTGCGCTAACGATGTTGTCGAACAACGCGCGGTCTCGCTTGGATCTCTTGAGCTGCGCCAAGGAGTTGCGGTGGGAAAGCGTTATCGAGCCGTGATTGTGGCCGTCCATCACGCCGAACGCAGTTGTTCCCGTGGAGTATTCCACCTCATACTCTACATCGTGTCCGACATTCCTGTCGCTCGGATTGGCGGGAAACACCGCTTTGACCCGCGCGCACTGCATATTAGCGGTGGAAACCCTTACGGTGCCGTCCGAGCCATCTTCGTTGGCTATCGCGCGGATTCCTTTGTAGCCGGAGTTTCCAATAAGCACGGTGCACAGTACGTTTCCGGGTCCATACATCGCCCCGCCGTCTCCGAAGCGGTCGCGCTCGGCCAGCCACCACGTATAAGGGCTCGCAAGTTCGAGTCCCTTGAGAATCTGCGCACCGGTCTCGAAAGGTTCCCCTTCCGGCCGTTTTGCCACGAAACCCTTCCAAGCGCGAGCAATGAGTGCCCGTCCCTTGTGTGCCAGTGGCGAGCCGAAGTTCGCGGGCGCGAGCATGACGAGATGCTTGATGGGAGCGTCGCTGGGCTCGAAGTTCCGTTGCAACCAGTCCCGAATCACCAAGCCGCCAGTACTGTGTACGATGGCGTCGACGCCTCCTGGAGTCCGGGGTAGCTTGTTTTGGTCCCATGCCGCGTTCATTGCGGTGGCTAGGTCGTCGAAGCGGATCTCGTCTTCCATGCTGAGGTAATCGGCCAACGAAACGACCAAGACTTCCGGTTGCTGTAGCTCGTGCCGCAGCAATCTCGCAATCGGTTCGAAACTCTCGGATGTATCGCTCCAGCCGTGCAGTATGACTATCGGTCGTTCGGGCATAGGTTCCTCTCTCCTCTCGCTTCACGCTTAAGTTCTCAAATTCGAAAGATCTCCGCTAATCGCACATTTATTCTCCAGGAAACGGTAGGAATTGATAACCTTCCATGAGTTCGATGACTCGATCATGCTGTTCGATCCTGACCTGTTGCCCGGCGTACCGGGCGTAATCGTGCCAATATATCCCGTCACGCGTGTCCCGAATTAGCCAACTGTACCTTATCTGCTCCTCCGCATCTAAGTTTCCGTCAGGCCAGTAGAGCTGCTCGTCTGGCTCATATATAGAGTAGAACGACACCGTTCCATCGTCGAATCCGGAATATCCAACTTCACACGTGACGTTGGCTCTCTCTTCATTGCACGATGATACCGCATCGCGTTCAGCATCCTCACGCGAGTTCAATCCGCACACTCCAGCTACAGAATGTGCGGGCCAGTTGTACACGGACGGATTGTCCTTGCTGGACTCCACAAGCTCGGACAGGTTCAGAATTCCGCCTTCGAAACCAATGGCTGTCGCGTACTATCCGGGCGACTCGCGCGGCCAGTCCGCATTCGCCGGTCTCCTCGTGACATTGTTGATATTGACCGCGTCGACGCGCGCTTGACTCCTATACAGATAAAACGCAAGTAGACAGGAACTACCATATTAGTAGTCAAGACAAGCGCGCCCAGGCAGGAATCGCGGCCATGTGCATCACCACTAACACCCCGCATGGTACAGTTGCGCTCCGGGCAGACTCTCGGAAAAGCCAACATATGCAAAGCGAATCCAACACTAGGAAACGCTCCGCGGCAAACCCAGGGTCCACAGACGCAGCGCCCGTGCAAACCCCTTCGCCCACCGATGGCTTCTGGCTACTGCCACACAAGGCCCGGGTACCGGACTCCGTTCTCGGTTACGTCGAGCGTCCCCGACTGGAAGCGCGCTGTTCCCCGCTGCAGCGACGTCTGACGGTGCTTCATGCGCCCGGCGGTTTCGGCAAGACCACCTTGCTCGCACATGCCTGCCATCGTCTGTGCGAGGAGGGCTTGGCGGTCGCGTGGGTTTCGGTAGACGAGGAGGACGGTCCGATGACGCTCGCGTCTTACCTGTCACTCGCATTCGAATACGCCGGGGTGAGTCTGTTCGACACCGGTTCCGCGGACGCCGGGAGTCCGCCCGACTACGGCGCGAACGACGCGGCCGATTCCCCGGCCGACTACCGCATCACCCTCGTGCTGCGCGCGATTCAGCGCCATGACGACCCCTGCGTGCTCGTGCTCGACGAGCTCGACCGCCTGCGCAGCCCCGAGGCCGTGGCATTGCTCAACACGGTCCTGGCTCGTGCGCCGCGCAACTTGCGTTTCGCCCTGGCGTTTCGCGAACGACCCGAAGGGCTCGACCTGGCCATGTTCACGCTTGAGGGCCGTGGCGAGACCCTGACGGCCGAAGACCTGCGATTCTCCACCGCCCAGATCCGCCGGTTCTTCGACACGCGGCTGTCGCGCGGACAGCTCGCCTCGGTAGCCGCGCTGTCGGCGGGCTGGCCGATCGCGCTGAGGCTGTACCGCAACGCGCTGCAGTCCGGCACAGCGGTCAATGAACTGGGCACGAGCGATACGGTCGCCGCCTGGATCGAGTCGCGCCTGTGGCGCGGGCTGTCCGAAGAAGATCGCCAATTCGTACTGGACATTTCGCTGTTCGAGTGGTTCGACGCCCGGCTCATCGATGAGGCCACGGGAAGGCGTCACTCGAAGCTGCGGCTCGGTGCCATGGCGTCGCTGAACGGGCTGCTGCAGACTGTCGGCGGTGACCGTTCGGCCCTGCGGCTGCACCCGCTGATCCGCGAGTACTGCACCGCGAAGCTGTACCGCGACGACCCTGCGCGGTTCCGCTCGATTCACATCGGCATCGCCCGCGCGCTCGCCGCTCGCGGACAGGTGCTCGATGCGTTGCATCACGCCGCCGAAGCCGGCGACAGCGAACTGCTCGGCGCCATTGCCGAACAGGCAGGCGGCGTGAAGCTCTGGATACGGCGCGGCACCGACGCGCTACGCGCCTTGAACCGTTGCCTGACCGCAGACGTCCTCGCCACTCGCCCGCGCCTGGCGCTCGTGCGCTGCGTAGCGCTCACGGCCGAGGGCGACATCGAAGGGGCGCGCCGCGTCTACCACGCCGCCGCGATGAACAGCGCCGGCTTCACCCGCGACGGTGCGGGCGAGCAGGACGAGGAACTGCAGACCGACCATCTCGTGGCGATGGGCATGCTGACCATACTCGGCTGCAACCCCTTGCCGCGATACGAGCAGCCGATGGAGGTGGCTTCGGACATGGCGGGCCGGCCGGATCTGGATCCCCTGCTGCGCGGCATGGTCAAGCTGGGCATGAGCATGGCAAACAACGAACGGGGCGAATTCGACCGGGCCGTGGAAGGCGCCGAGAGCGCCAGGGCGGATCTGGGTCCCACGGCGCTGTACATGTTGCCCCAGATCGACTATCAGATCGGGCTGGCGGCCATGGCGCGCGGCCGCTCGCGCGACGCCGCCCGGCATTACGAGCGCGGACTGAACGTCGCGCAGAGCCACCTCGGCGATACCGGCACGGTGATGAATGGCGGATTTCTCCAGGCCGAACTTCGGCTCGAACGCTGCGCCGGTGCGCCCACGCTCGCCATCACACCCGTGTCGCCGCGCCTGCTCAGCGAATACGCGGCCTGGTTCGACGTGTATGCGGCCGGCACCGCCGTGGCGTGGGAGTTGGCCTGGCACCGCGGCAGCCCTGACATCGCCATGAAAGCCATCGAGCAGGCCCTTGAATTCGCCCGCGCCACCGAGCGCGCCGCGCTTGTCCGGTTCCTGTGCGCGGAGCGGGTGTCACTGTTGCTCCTTCGCGGGCGCACCCAGCAGGCCGCCCGCGCATGGCGCACCAACCGGCTGCCGGACTCGGACGCGGCGTGCCTGGACCTCGGTGCGTTGAGGTGGCGCGAAATGGAAGCCATCGCGTGTGCGCGGCTGCGCCTGCTGACGGCGCAGGGCAAGGAGAAAGCCGCACGCACGCTGGCGGACGATCTGCTCAAGCTGGTCGCCGAGCACACCCTGGCGCGCACTCGGATGCGTGCGCTCGCTCTGGCCGCGCAGCTTGAGACCGAAGCCGGCGACCCGGCGCGCGCCGCCGAGCACATTGAGGATGCGCTGCGGCTGTATCTCGAAACCGGCTACGCCCGCCCGCTTGCGCGCGCGCGCGATGCGGTGCTTCCCCTGCTCGAGCGCATCATCCAAACGGCCCAACCGGGCCGCATCGAGCAAATCGCACGGGCCCTGCGCTCGGCAATCAACGCGCAGGACGCCGACCCGCCGGGGCAGGGCTCCGGGATGCTCTCGCGCAAGGAGTTCGACGTGCTGCGGCGCCTGGATTCGCATACGGACAAGAAAATCGCGGCCGAACTCGGCATGAGCTACGACGCGGTGCGCTACTACGTGCGCAAGATCTTCGCCAGGGTCGGGGCGCGCAATCGGTTCGAGGCGGTGCACCGCGCCCGCGCCATGGGCCTTCTGCCCAGCGAGGAGGCCGCTAACGCGCTCGGCCGATAGCCATACTTCGCCCCGCGGCCGCATGTTCTGGCGCCGAACAGGCGTAATCGGGATCGCTCACCGCCTTCCACACACCCTGTCCTGGCCGATACCCTGAAAGATCGCGGGTACGCCCGCCACGTGCGTACTCATGGAAATTGAGCGATAATCGGCCCATTGCTTGGCGGTGGCGCAGGAACCCAAAAAACATGATTCGCACACGCTTACGGGACCCGTCCGGTGAACGGCCACATGAGTGCGCACGCGTTCGACCGTCCGTTCGATCACCCCGTCCACCCGGCACGCATGCCGGCACAACTGGAGCACATAACTGATGGTCAAGAGCAGGAAAGCGCAAGCCGCCCCGTCTTCCGAATTCACCGCCGCCCGCCCCGAGCCTGAACGCGTCGAGACGTTCGATCCCTCGGTCGTGCGGCCGTGGCGCTTCCATAACCGCGCCGGTTCCGGCATGGACGACCTGTCCATCGACGCGCTCGCCGAGTCGATCACGCGCTCGGGACAGCAGCAGCCCGGCCTTGCCAGGCGGCTCCCGAGCGGTGACACGCACGCCGTGGAGGCGATCTTCGGTGTGCGCCGGCTTGAGGCCTGTAGCCGCGCCGGCGTGGCATGGCGCGCCGAGGTGCGTGACGCTTCGCTCTCCGATGCCCAGTGCGCGGCGCTCATGCACAGCGAGAACGCCTGGACCGAGGGCGTCTCGCCACTGGAAAACGCGGTGCAGTGGCAGGCCATGCTCGACGAGGGTGTCTTCGCCACCCAGTCCGCGCTGGCCGCCGAAATAGGCTGTCACCGTGGCACCGTGGCCCGCGCCGTGCGCACCTCCCGCACACTGTTCGCCGAGGAGTGGCTCGCTCGCCTGGTGCGCCCGGTCATGCACGAATTCTCCCAGCGCGCGGCCGACAAGCTGGCCGATGGCTGCGCGGTCGAAATGCGCAGACGCGAAGCTCGGCGCCGTGCCGGGAAACTCTCTCCGGGACAGGTCCCGGCACTGGCGCTATACGATGCGCTCTTCGGCAAGATCCCGGAACGGGAGCGCTGGCGCACGGTGTTCGAGCGCCGTCGCGGCCGCGGCGGCGGGGGCGGCGCGGTGGCCGCCAAGATCCGGCGTAACCAGGCCGGCGGCTGGTCCGTCGCCGTGCAGGCCCATGAGCAGACCCCGGCGGAGCTTGCCGAACTTGCCGAACAGGTTGACGCGTTGGTGCAGTCCGAGACCGCCGCCGGCGCCGGCGTACGGCTCGGGCGCAAGCTCGCCGCCACGCTCTCCCCCGAGGAAGCGAAGACCGCGCAGCGCTCCTGGCTCGAAGGCTGCATATGGGCCTGGGCGCACAGCGTTGGGCTTGAGTGGGACGGCATGCGATGCGCGGTGGCCGCCGAACTCCTGCGCACGCAACCGAAGGGCTGGCAAGAGGCGGTCGTTCAGGCGGTCGGTGGGCCGGACGCCGATCCCGGCGGCGCATGATACCCGCCGCGCGTAAGCGGCACGCCTTGTCCACACCCCTGCGGTGCTCAGTCGCAGCGCCGATCGGCGACCCGAGCTTGTAGTGCACGCACTACACGTATTTGCGCCCGTGGCGCCCAGCCCCTGTCGAAACGCACACGACAGGCCGGCGTCCGGTCTCCGCAGCGCAGTCCGTGTTGTCCCGTGACACAGCATCGGTCTATTTGAACTCGACAGAAACTACCAGTCAGGTCTTTGGAAATTGCTGATCTTCACCAGTTTTGTAGTGAACGCACTACACAAATCTCATTCCTCACCGCCTCCATTGCATTCGCCTCGGTGAGTTCCGGGCAGGCGGCGCTTGCCCCGGTTGATGCTCCGGCGTTCGTGACGGTTGCGGAGTCGGCTGCCGCGGCCGCTGCTCATGTTCGCGCCGGGCTGTACGCGTTAGCGGACCCCACCTTCCCTTCGATGAGCGGAAAAAGAGTTTGACTCCTCTTATATGGTACGCTGGATAAAACGCGGTAACACGATTGGGATGGCAAAGGCAAGGCGGCTGGCGTAGCGGCAGCGGCCAAATGTGCCGTGTGAACAGGCACGGCGCGAAGGAAACGGCTTCGCATCAATCAAGCACTCCATTCCATCGTGTGGCGTGGCTGAGCGATAGAGCGCAGCAGTTTCAAGAGAGCCGAATTTGGGGGTAGCAAAATGTTCGGATCCAATACCCATCGCGCCATTTGGAGTTCGATAGCGATAATTGGCAAGAAAAAGAACGCGGGCATGTTGCTGTCTGCGGTCTTGCTTGGCTTGTCGGCGGTTGCGCAGGCGGAGCGGTACACAATCCCGTGGTTCCTCCCCGCGGGCGCCGGTGGTGCGCCGCAGAGCGTGCTACGGATTCTGAACGGCACGGACGAGTCGGGCTCCGCGGAGATTTACGCCATCGATGACGCAGGCGCCCGAATCGGCCCTGCAAGTCTTGGACTGAACCCCTGGTCGGCGGTGGAGTTTACCGCGTCTGAACTTCAGTCCGGCGACGCGGCCAAGGGCCTGCCCAGCGGTCTCGGCAGCCTTGCCGGGGATGTACGCCTTCTGATCGATTCGGACGTTCCGATCGTACCGTCGGCTTACGTGCGATCGCGCGACGGCGCACTTGCGGCGGTCCACGACACCGTGCTTGAGGCCAGGGACGCGAGCACGAACACGCACCGCTACGATGTGGCAGTCTTTCATCCCGCCGCCGGTGCCGTGCAACAGAGCCGGTTGCGCTTGATCAATCCGGGCGATGGGGCGGCGCGGATTGCGATAGAGGCACGAGACGACACCGGTATGGCCGCCTCCGGGGGCACGGTGGAATTGACGTTGCCGGGCGGCGCCGCACGGACCTTGAGCGCGCAACAGCTTGAGGCCGGAGACGGCGCGGCGTTCACGGGCAGGCTGGGGGCCGGAGTCGGGAACTGGCGGCTGTCGGTGGTGGCCGACCGGCCGATCCAGGCGCTCAACCTGACCGTAGGCGCCAACGGCGACTGGAGCAACCTGTCCACGACGGCTGTGACCGGGTGGGCGCCCGAGGACGCGGCGGCGCTGGAGGCGCGTTTCCTCGATCGCGTCATCGTCAGCCGAGATGGACTGGATCGGCTGGAGCTCCGCGTGCTGGCGGAAAACCGGATTCGAGACACGAGGCTGGAAGACGGCGTGCGATTTAGCGAGGAAGGCGGATACGGATACGAACGGACCGGCCGCGACGCGGGGATTCTCACGCTGCTGTACGACAGCGGGCAGCTGTGCGCGGCGACCATTTATTTCGATTCGCCCACATCCGGCTGGTATGTCTCCGGTTGCGTGGACTCCGCGAATGCGGCTGAGTATCGGACCGGCGGCGGCTGGTGGACGTTGGATCTTGGGGCCGTGCCGCTGGACCTGGGGCCGGCCCTTGAACACATGACTTATGCGGCGGGCACCGCGATCGCTGCCGTGACGCTGCCGGCGGCCACCGGCGGCGACGGCGACCTGATGTACAGCCTGTCTCCGGAGGTGCCGGGTCTGCAGTTCGATGCGGAAACGCGCCGGCTGAGCGGCACACCCTCCGAGGCGGGTGACTGGGCGATGACGTATCGGGTGCGCGACGCCACGGGTGATACCGACTGGCGGTACTTCAGCATTACGGTGCAGGCCGCCGGTGGCGCGACCTTGACCTACCAAGTGGGTGAGACGCTTTCCAGCCTACCCGCCGGGTCGTGGGTCCCGGACGTGTCGTCGGGCGCTTCGTTCGCGTCCTCCGGTGGGAACACGACGATCGAGTTCAACGACGGCGGATACATCGAGGAGGGCGATTACCGTTACACCTGCCGGAGTGGCGGGGGTTGCAGGATCCAGGACCGGGACGTGGAGTCCGGTACGATCGTTCGAACGGCCAAGGGAACGGGGCCGGACAATGGCGGTGCCGGGTCGGCTGGAGCGTTACGGCGTCTGACCTATCACAATGCCTGGGACCATGATCCGTCGTGGTCCCCTGACGGGCAGCGTATCGTCGTTTCCTCCAACCGCGACTTCAACTACGAGATTTACACGATCGACGCCGATGGCGGCAACCCGCAAAGATTGACCGACCACGATGCCACCGACTCCCATCCAGCGTGGTCCCCTGACGGGCAGCGCATCGCGTTTGTTTCCAGCCGCAACGGCAACCGGGAGATCTACGCGATGGGCGCCGACGGCGGCAACCCGCAAAGATTGACCGACCACGGTGCCACCGACGTCTCTCCGGCATGGTCGCCGGACGGACAGCGCATCGCGTTTCATTCCAACCGCGACGGCAACTGGGAGATCTACACAATGGACGCCGATGGCGGCAGCCCGCAAAGATTGACCGATCATGTTGCCACCGACGCCGCTCCGGCGTGGTCGCCGGACGGGCAGCGCGTCGCGTTTCATTCCACCCGCGACGGCAACTGGGAGATCTACACGATGGACGCCGATGGTGGCAACCCGCAGAGATTGACCGACCACGATGCCAGCGACTCCCAACCAGCGTGGTCCCCTGACGGACAGCGAATCGCGTTTGTTTCCAGCCGCGACGGCAACTGGGAGATCTACGCGATGGACGCCGACGGCGGCAACACCCAAAGATTGACCGACAACAATGCCACCGACACCTCTCCGGCGTGGTCGCCGGACGGCCAGCACATCGCGTTCGGTTCCAACCGCGACGGCAACTGGGAGATTTACTCCCTGGTCGTACCGGTGCCGGATGCCGGGCAGGACTCGCAGCCGAGATTCACTACCGGCAGTGGCCCGGGCGATCAAACGTACACGGTGGGCACGACAATCTCCGCGTTGACGTTGCCCGAGGCGCGCGGCGGCGACGGCCCGCTAACCTACAGCCTGTCGCCCGCCGTGCCGGGCCTGAGCTTCAACGCCACCGCCACCGTGCGCCGCCTGACCGGTACGCCGTCAACCGCGGACACGTACAACATGACCTACCGTGTCCGGGATACCGACGGCGACACCGATTCGCTGACCTTCACCATCACGGTTGAGAACGCCGGCGGAGGCAGTGGGGATTCGGACGATCACGGCGACGACCGAACCTCCGCGACCCGGGTCGATTTGGAGTCGGACACCCAAGGCAACCTCTCCGGGGGCGACGTGGATTACTTCCGTGTCAATGTCGACGCGGCAGGCATGCTGGAGGTCTACACCAGCGGCGATGTAGACACTGTGGGGGAGTTGCAGGATTCGACGGGCTCGCCGATCGATGACAACGACGACGGGGGCGTAAGCCTGAATTTCAGGATCGCCGCGGACGTCTCCGCCGGCGTGTACTATGTTCGGGTCAGCGGCTACAGCAGCCGAACGGCGGGCGACTACACGTTGCATGTGCGATTTGACGAATCGCCTCCCACGGAAAATGAGCCGGACCTGGTGGTGGAGTCCGCCTCGGTCAGCGACAGCAGTCCCGAGGCGGGCGCGTCGTTCACCCTGAGCGCGACGGTTCGCAACCGGGGGAATGGCCGGTCGGGTTCAACGACGCTGCGTTACTATCGTTCCACGAACGCGACGATTTCCACGTCCGACACCGCGGTCGGCACCGACGCGGTGGCCGCCCTTTCGGCTTCCGGCGTCAGCGCGGAGTCGACGAGACTGACGGCGCCATCGAGCACCGGCACATACTACTACGGTGCCTGCGTCGATTCCGTGTCAGGCGAGTCCGACACCTCAAACAACTGTTCCAGCGCGGTGCGTGTTACCGTGAGCGGCGGGACGACGGGCGGCACGACCTACGAGCCGCTTGCTGGCCTGCGCGTGTCGCCGGGCCGTGTGCAGTTCATTTTCTCAAGTTCCGGGGGCTGCATCCGCCTGAGCAACAGCACCTTCAATGGCGTCACCTATACCTCGCACAGCTCCAGATGGCAGCGCCGGGAGAACGCCGGCTCGCCTTGGCAGGACGTGCCGGGCACCGAGCAGCAGGGCGGGCTTTGCGCCTACGACCCCACCGCTTCGGGCGAGTATCGGATGATCGCGGACATCACCGTCGGTGGGAATCGAGCCAGCTACTCCAGTGAGAACACGTTCACAGTGAACTGATCACGGATCAGCCGTCGCCGCGAATCCATCCGATCGAAAGGATTGCGTTTCAGAATTCGCCGTTCTTGCGGCCTGCGCGGTCTTCGACTGACCACAGCGAATCTACCGGATACGGTGCTCGACGAACGGTAACGCCCCGTACCTGCCGCTAAGGTATGACCGCTCAAGGTTCTCCAGCCCCTTGCGAGGACTGAAGTCCGTAAGTGGAAACAATCGAGTCTCTTGCTTCTCGTTGCGCTCGCAGAACCAGATCTGATCGCGACGAAATACGTCCTGGTTCAGAATCGATGTGTCGTGAGTCGTGAAGACAAGCTGAGCGCCTCCCGTATTCAGCCGAGTATCATGGAACTGATCGACCAACAATCTGACCAGTGCAGGATGAAGACTGGCATGCAATTCATCGAAGACGATCACGTTCCCGTTCTTCAAACTATCAAGCCATGGACCGGCCAGGGCGAAGATTCGTTGCGTTCCGTCCGATTCATCTCCGAGTCGCAATTCTTTCTGGAGATTTTTGCCAGTATTGTGACTTAACCGCAATTCGGGAATTTTCTTTCCAGCCAACTCTTCCACCAGATGCCGCTTCCAATCCGGATCCATGTCTCCCTGAAGTTGTCCCGGTTGAAATTCTTTCTCCACTACACGAACATCGGCGATGTCGAGGTCAGCCACATTCAGAAAGTCAATGATTTCGCTTTTGCGCTGGTCGCGGCACCAGGACATTGATAATGAATTTCTCCAACCCCGGGCGTCGGCAACTTGTAATCTCTTCTTGAACCAATTGTAGATTGGTCGCAATTGTCGGCAGTTGAGTAAGACTGCGGTTGACAGATACAGCGCATTCGGTCGGGTCGCGCGTTGCCAGACTTTCTTGTCTCCTGTGAGCTTGGGACCGAACTTCCATGCATTCGCTGTGCGCTCATACCAAACCTGGACACGTCCGCGTGGCCAGGCGAAGAGCCACTCGTCAGTTACATGATGGCGAGTTGCCCTGAACCCGTACTGGTACCTGACTCCTTCGGCAACAAACAACACTTCCAGCATTGTCGCCTCGTCCTCGCAATCAGGATCCAGACGAAAGGGGGTCACCGGCAACTCATCAAGGTCTTCGGTCGAGTGGGTAACAACATACTTCATCGTACTCAACGCGTTGACCAGATTGCTTTTGCCAGCGGCGTTCGGTCCGTAAATCGCGGCGGAACGCACGAGAGGTTCGTTGTGCTTACCCCCCGAGTGTTCGGGCTTGACCAGATGTGTGTCGCGCCGCTCGTCTCCGCGACCTGCAACCAGATTGAGCCGCGCCTCGTCGCGAATGGACTTGAAATTCTCGACCGTAAACTCTACAAGCATGTAAAAACTATTTTAATACGTTGTTTCGGCATAATATGACAATAATTCACTCTAAAATCAATTCAGTGCCACCGAAAATCAACAACCTGGAGCGAAATTTGCCTCATGGTCGATTTCGGGAGGCAGGGGCCGGAAGTTCAATTCCTCTCACCCTGACCAATAAAAACAATATCTTGCGGTCGTAAAATCTGTCCTGGTTTAGGTTGATGGTGTGCTGCAGCACACTTTCAGTCACGAATTTGCTGTGTACGATGCGACTGCCTTGATCTAGTCCTTGCCTCGCCGCACAACGAACCCGGTATGTGAACAGACGTTTGAAAGCGCGATTCATGAGGAAGCCGTCAAGGTCTTTCCAGTGGGGCGCGATTCGTTGACGGCGGGTGTCGGTTCGGATTAAGTTGCGGCGTCGCTCTGACCCGTCCCGCTTCCCGCCCCCCGAACCATACCGCCTCGAACCATGACTGTACTCCGGGACATTGCCATTGCCGAGGTCGAGGCCAATACGCTGCCCTACAGAAACGCCCTGTACCATCGAAGTACTCTGGTCGAGGGTATCCGAAAGATTGCCGCCAGGAACATGGTCCATCTCTCTCGCGCTAGAGGGGAGTGCGGTTACGGTGGCGATACGAGTACGCTGCCCGACGGCTGGATCGAGGATGTGCAGAACCGCATGCTGCTGGATCAGGATTTGGAGCCCAGCCGTGCAAATCGAGCCTTCATGGGCTATGCGACATTTCTCCCAGTACAGATATACCTTTGTCTCTTGCACGCCGGCATCGAGTTCTACACCAAGATGGCTGGTCAATCCTTTGTCTGCGAATGAACCGGCGAAGACAGAAAATGACTCCGGTCAGCGTGCCGCACGGGCCAAACGTCGATTGGCTTGAGTTGCTCCTCGGCAGTCGGGCGCCCGACTCAACGCCCTCTCTATGCATCGAGGATGCGCAGGTCTTTTTTGAAGTCGGCGACGAGGTGCGTTTTTGCACGCCCGATGGCCGCACACTGACCGGTACCGTAGAGAAACTCAACCCCAAACGCGCCAGGGTTCGATGCGGCGCCAGTGGCTGGACCGTGCCCTACGCCGGACTCCAACACCTCTGTGCCTCAACCGCTACGGACCGCAAGCCACGCGTCACCCGGCTGAACGCAGTCGCGGCCCAGGCCCGCGACCTTATGGACCGTCACGGATTGGATGAGTGGACATTTCGCTTCAACACCGCACGGAAGAAGCTCGGAGAGTGCCGGGCACAGCAGAAGCTCATCCTGCTCAGCCGGTCGCACGCGGTGAACGATACCCCCGCTCAGGTCGCCGACACCATCCTGCACGAGATCGCCCACGCGCTGGCCGGCCCGTCCGCGCGCCACGGCCCCGCCTGGAAGGCGATCGCCCATCAGCTCGGCGCAACCCCGAAATCATGCGCGCCCGAAAGCGACGAGGCACGAGACCGCCGCGAATCCGCCAAGGCGAAATTCCGCGCCGGCGACGCCGTGTCGTTCATCGCCCGCGGGGCGGTTCAGACAGGTACCATCGTGCGAATGAACCCCAAGCGCGCCAAGGTGAAATGCGGCGATGTCGCGTGGTCCGTGCCCTATCCGAAACTCATCGCAGGCACCCGCGTGGACCGAGGTTCGTCTGAGAACTGACAGCGCCGTCGTCCGCCGAGCAGGCCTCCGAGCATTGGCCTTTTGGCCGGACGCTCGTCTTGGCCAGCTTCAGGATGAATACCTTGGCAGCACTACATCAAACACCCCTTGAAGGTTGCCTACATTCGGTTTGAGCGTATCGTTCAGCAGTCTGAACGGCGGGGGAAGGAACACTACAAGCCTCCACTCTCTTTCATGAGCGAAACCCGCGGGCTTTGTGTAGTGCTTCCGCTTCCAGAGTTCAGACGGTCCCGGCACCGAATCGAGGACTTCCTTTTTCCCGTACTCGACTTGGTGCCACTCCACGCGGCTCCCGTCCGGGAGTTTGGACAGCACACGATCACTCAACGCAAGGGGTCGTCGCAGCTTGAGAACGAAGTCTCCGTGTTCCTTCAATGGCCGTTCGCTGAAGCACAAAATAAACGCTGGGAAAATCGCGTTCTCGTCCGATACGTCCCGATGCAACATTCCACGTACCGTGTAGGAACCCACGCCCTCCAGGGGATCACGCCCAGACGATTCGACCCCGCGAAAATGTTTCAATGACCGGAACCAAAGCCTTCCCATGAGATGGTTTCTTATGGCGGCCTCGCACTTCAGCGTGCGGTAAAGCGTCGGGATATTCATCAGCGTGTAAGGGCTGTCAGCACCCTCCTATCCTCCCATCAATCCTTTGTTCGTATTCAACGTGAAGTCAGCCGCTGATTCCAGATCGAACCGGGCACCCGATTGAAAGTCCGAGAACGTCAAGGAAACAGTACCGCGTAGTATTCTTTCCGATACAAACGAGGTTGGGGATTACGATGACTTTGGCCGATGCCATCCGCGTGCTCGTTCTCGGCGCGGGCCGTCAGTTTCCGGTGCTCAGCGTCGCCAGTCTGAGAGTTCTGTTCAGCGATGATAACGACGCCGCGTTCAGGAAGGGCCTCCGCAGGCTCGTCGATGTGGGCCTGCTCGAGCGGGTCGCCCGCGGGATCTACTTGAACCTGGCCCTCCCCGGCATGGGACTCAAGGGCGTGGGCGTGGTCGCCCGGCACCTTCGCCCGCGCCATCTCTGCTACTTGAGCTACGAGTCCGCGCTCTCAGACTGCGGTTCCATCGACCAGGTTCCGATGGTCTACATAATCGCGACGACGGGGAACGCCGGCACGTACTCCACCCGCTACGGAGACATCGAGTTCTCGCACACCGGAAGGGGCGATGTGGAGATACTGCGCAACACCGAGTTCGACGACCGGCTTGGCATGCGCGTGGCCTCGCCCGCGCTGGCGGAAGATGACCTTCGCCGGATTCGCCCGGGCAACCTTCATCTGATCGACGCTGGGTCCCACGAGGACGCGCTGGCCGAGTGGGCGGATAGGCACCGCACCGCCCACTAATCGCCTGCGCCGCTCCAACGTAGCCCGGCGGCACAATCACACAAGTGCCAGCCATCGCCAAACAAGTGGCTCTCGGTGTCTTTGTCCGTCATGCCAACACTCAGGAAAAACCGCTATCGTTCGACTATGCGAAATGTCGAGTTTTGAGCCGCCTCCACGCCACGAATCTCCCAATTCTGCCCAGAAAGTCGGTACTACTTTGCCGCCCCCGCTCCGTAAGATCAGGCATTCAATCAGGTGCCCCAGGCGCCTCAACCAACTCACGGGCGGACCCTCATGCAAGATGCGGCCCACAAACTGATCTATTCCTTTCCGAGAATGGTCGCGGACCTGCTGCGCGGGTTTCTGCCCGACGGGGCGGAGGCGGGCTTCGACTTCGACACCCTGGAGCCGCTGACGGCGTCGCACGTCGGACGGCGGCTGGAACGGCGCGAAGGCGACCTGATGTGGCGGCTCCGCGCCCACGGGGCGCCGGCGGGCGGCTGGGTTCACGTGCTGGTGCTGCTGGAGTTCCAGTCCAGCGTGGACCGCAGCATGGCGTTGCGGGTCCTCACCTATACGGGTCTCGCGTGGGAGGGGTTGCTGCGCTCCGGGACGGGATCCGGCGACAGGATGCGGCCGACGATGCCCCTGCCGCCCGTGATACCTTTCGTGGTCTACAATGGTTCCCTGACATGGACGGCGCCGGAGGACGTGTCGGACCTGGTCGCCCGGTCGGCCCGGGCCTTGGCGCGGCTGCAGCCGAAGAACCGCTACGTGCTGCTGGACATGCAGCGGTCGGACACCGGCGGCGTGCCGGAGGACAACCTGGTCGGCCTGCAGGCGGCGCTGGTGCGCACCACGCCGGGGGACGACAAGGAGATTCTGGCCCGGCTGCGCGCCGCGCTGGCGGGGCCGGAGCACGAGGGGCTGCGCAAGGCATTCACGGAGTGGTTGCGCCGGTGGCGGGACGAGGACTACGATTTGGAGGCGGGCGCGGGCGAGGCGTTTCGCGGCGAGTTGGACAGGGTGCAGGCGGCTGGAGAGGTGGAAGCGATGGGATCGTTGGCGGCGGAAAGGTGGAAAGCGCAGCAGCGCAAGAAAGAGGCGCAGATTCGGGCGCGGGCGATGGAGCAGGGTCGCGCGGAGGGCCTTGAAATCATGGTGGAGCGTTTGACAACGCAGCGGTTCAATGCGTCGACGGGCGAGCGCCTGTCGGCGTTGCTGGCGGGCGTTTCGGAGCCGGAGCGTCTAACGGCGGTGGGCGTTGCGGTCGTCGAATGCGGCACGGGCGAGGAGTTGCTCGCCGCGGCCAAGCGCATCGTCAACGAGGCGGACTGAACGGGGACGGCGACGCCGAGACCTACGGCGCCCACCGCTACGCCCCCGGCCGCACACATAGTGGCACCGAAATAGCGCCCGCAAGCGAGGACCCTCCCGACACCGGGAAAAAAAGAAAACGGCCTTGATGCCCCGCCGGCCTCGACGTATGCATCTGAACGGGCCAGCCGGTAAACTACAGCGATCATGAATAAACAGCCAACACATCAGTTTTGGTGGCAGTCGGAGGAAAATACGGTCCGCCTGTGGATGGCCCTGGAACGGGCGAAGCCAGAGCAGACGCCGGCGATACTGTGCCGGGTGGGCACGGTGTTGGCCGACCCGGAGCATGACGGGCTGGGGGCGGCTTTCGGTCAGTGGGCGTGCCAAGCGTGGTTCAAGGACGGTGGTCTGCTGGCGGGCGGTGACGAGGCGTTGCGCGGCAAGCTGGACAAATTGGCGGAGGCGGGCAATCTGGAAGCGATGGCATTGTTGGCGGATCAGGAGGGGGAAGAGCGCCGGATACTGAAAAGCAGGCGGCATCTCGCGCGGTTCAAGGTGAGAAGCCGATTGCAGGGCATTGAAGAAGTACTGGCGCATCAGACGACGCGCCGGTTCGGCGCCGATACGGCTGAGCGACTGTCGGCGCTGCTGGCGGGCGTTTCGGCGCCGGAGCGCCTGGCGGTGGGCGACGCGGTGATCAAATGCGGCACGGGCGAGGAGTTGCTCGCCGCGGCCAGGCGCATCGTCGGCGACCGGACTGAGTAGCGACCCCCGGTTCGACGTTATTTCGCGAGTAGGGTGGTCAACTCGCGTACCGATTCCAGCGACTCCAGGTCGCGCACCGTTTCCACGACTTGTGCCGCGCGGTCCCGGTCCCAGCCGGCGAACTCCGCGCAGCCGGTGAACTTTTCCGCCACCTCGTCGTAACTCATGGGGTTGGCCGGGCTGCCCTTGCCGAAGTCGGCGCGGCCGGAGACCGTTCGACCGTCCTGCAACCGAATGTCGATGATGGTGGTCATCTTGTCGTAACCCGCGGCTTCGGCCTCCGGGTGGACGCCGAACTCGACCCGGCGGATCATTTCCTGCACATCCGGGCGGTTCACGACTTCATCGGTGAATTCGGCCAGCCCGCCGCGCCTCCTGAGCAACAGGATCGTCATGCAGAACTCCATGGAGAACTTGGCCTGAAGCTCGTCGGTGGGCCGGTGGTGGATCAAGGCGTTGGGCATGTTGTGATTGGTGCCCACCTTCACTTGCTCCACCTCGTCCGCGCGGATGTCGTGCTTCAGGATCAACTCCATCATCTTGGTCATGCCCGGATGAGTCAGCGAGCCCGATGGATGGGGCTTGATGGAAATCCCGGGGTCGGCAAAGGTCCACGGATCGCCCAGGTGGCCTGACAGCGCTTCCAGGGAGAAACCGCCGCCGTGAGCCTGGAAGAAGCCCCGCGGCGATTCGAGGATGCCCTGCGCCGCGGTCCATCCGGCATCGGCCAGATCCGCCGCGATGATCCCGGCTTCGGCTGCCCGGCCGGCGTGGAAGGGCTTGGTCATGGTGCCGAAATTCTCCCTGAGTCCGCCAGCCTGACTGGCCGCGATGGCCAGCGCGCGCCGGGTCCGGGGCACATCGAGACCGTAGAGCCTCGCCGCCGCCGAGGCCGAGGCGAAGACGCCGCAGGTGGCGGTGGAATGAAAGCCGTGCTGATAGTGCCGCGGCGACATGGCTTCGGAGATCTTGCTCTCAACCTCCACGCCGAGGTTGTATGCCAATGCCAGCTCGCGCCCGCTTGAATTCATCTGTTCGGCGACCGCGAGGGCGGCCGGCAGGCACGGCGCGGTGGGATGGGTCAGCAAGCCGTAGACGCGGTCCTTCTGCACCGCCAACTGGGTATCGTCGAAATCGTCCGCGTGCACGCCCACGCCGTTGGCGAACGCTGCGAAACGCGGCTGCACCCGGAGACCGGTACCGATCACCGTGGTGTCTCCGCTGAGGCCCTGTGCCCGCAGGTAACGCTCGACGATTGCGCCGCTCTCGGCCACCGAACCCGACAGGGCCAGACCCAGCCCGTCGAGAATGGACTTCCTGGCCAATCCGGTGACCTCATCGGGGATCGACCCGTAATCGGTCGCCACGACGAATTCGGCCACTTCGCGGGTCAGTCCCGCGCCGTGGTCCGAGGAGATATCGGGCGTGAAATGTTGGATGGCGGTGCTCGACATTCAGTTACTCCGGTGCCGGAAAGCGCAACAGCATGCAAGAAGGAAGGCCCGTAGTCGAGCCTCAGCCTTCAGGAGTCGCAGTGCCCGTGGCAACCGCCGGCCCCGGGAACTACTGTCGGCGTGCCGTGCCGGCTGCGCGTGTCAGCAATTTGCCGAGTGCGCGGCGCAGACGCGCCCCTCCGACGCTCACGGCCGCCAGCAGCAGCAGCGTCGCCGCGATGGGCTGGCCGAGAAATCCCGACCACTGCTGATCGAAGATGATCAAGGACTGCGCCAGTGAAGTCTCGATCAGCCCGCCGAGGACGATGCCCATGATGATCGGCGCGGGTCCGAAGCCGTTTCGCTTCAGCACGTAGCCCACGAGACCCGACAGGATCATGATCCACACGTCCACCATGGATTGATTCAGGCCGTATGCGCCGACCAGGCAGAGCGCGAAAACCGTGGGCCAGAGAAACGTCCGCGGAACCAGACTGATGCGCGAAAAGACCCTGGCGCCGAACAGGCCGATGAACAGGAACAGGATGTTGGCCAGCAGCATGGCAAGGAAGATCCCGTAGAGCAGGGTCGGCTGCTCTTCGAACAGGTACGGTCCCGGCCGCAGGCCCTGCACCTGCAGGCCCCCGAGAATCACCGCAGCGGTGGCGCTGCCCGGTATGCCCAGCGCAAGCGTGGGCACCATGGCGCCGCCGGTGGCCGCGTTGTTGGCGGCCTCGGGTCCGGCAACGCCCTCGATACTGCCCTTGCCGAATTTCTCGGGCGACCTCGACCACCGCTTGGCTTCGTTGTAGCCGATCATCGCCGCCATGGTGCTGCCTTCGGCGGGCAACACGCCGACGAATACGCCGATCCCGCTGGAACGCAGGATCGTGGCGCGCACCCGGCGGAAGTCCTCCCGGGACGGCAGCCGCAGCGCCGTCATGGCTGCAATGGCCCGCTCCCGGCCCAGGTGGCGGGCCTGGTTCAGCAGCTCCGTGACCGCGAACAGACCGATGAGCACGGGGATGAATTGCACGCCTTCCAGGAGCTGCGGCACGCCGAAGGTGAATCGCTCCACACCGGTGGTCAGGTCGATCCCCACGGTCGCGATGAGCAACCCGAGACAGCCCCCGACCAGGTTCTTCAGCGCCGACTCCGCGCCGATGGACGCCAGCATGGAGAGGGCAAATATGCCCAGCGCGAAGTACTCCGGCGGCCCGAAGCTGTAGGCGATACGCGCCAGCAGCGGCGCCGCCAGCAGCAGGGTCAGCACGCTGATGATGCCGCCGCTCACCGAGGAGACGGCCGCGATGCCCAGCGCGCGGCCCGCCTCGCCCTTGAGCGCCATGGGGTATCCGTCGAATGCCGTGGCCACGGCCGGCGGTGCTCCGGGGGCGTTGATCAGTACCGCGGTAATGGAACCGCCGAACGTGCCGGCGCAGTACAGCGCCGACAACAGCGCGATCGCCGGTACCGGGTCCAGGTACAGCGAGAACGGCAGCAGCAGCGCCACCCCCATGGAAGACGACAGGCCCGGCAGCGCGCCGATGATCACCCCGGCGACGGTGCCGGCCACGATAAGGCCCAGCACGACCGGGTCCGTGAGCAGTGAGAACGCGATGCTCAGGCCGGACGGGTCCATGATCCGGGCTACAGCAGGTTCCAGATCAGGCCGACGGGAAACCGGACGCCCAGCGCGAGGGTGAATACGGCGTAGATCGCTCCCGGCAGACCCAGGGCCAGCGCGGCGACAAGGCGAAAGCGCCGTTCGCCCCACAACAGGGGCAGCGCAATGGCCACCAGACCCACGGTGAGCAGCGTCCCGACCAGGGGAATCAGCACGCCCGCGGCGGCAACCAGTCCCGCAGTCGCCCAGAAGACCGGCGGCGGCAGGGCAGTCCCCCCGGCCTTGTCGCTGGAATCCGGCGGACCACCTGCTGTCGAACGGTCGGCCAGGTCAACGGCGCGCCGGCGAATCCCGCCCGCAAGCAACAGGCCGCCCAGCAGGGCTGCCGTGGCGATCACCAGTCTCGGAAAGAAAGTCGGCGGCACATTCTGGGACAGGATGGCGGGCACTTCGTCGAAACCGGCGGTCAACCGCCACGCCACCGCGCACACGCCCAGAATGGCCAGCCCGGCCAGCGAATCCCGGTCGGCCAGCAGGTGCAACGGCCGCTTCATTCCGCCTGGATGATACCCAGGGCGATCATCGCGCTCCTCGCATCGCGGTACAGGCGCCGCACCTGGCTGTCCCATTCCTCCCGCCCGGCGACGCTGCCGGGTTCCAGGCCGGATCCCTCCAGGTAGTCCAGGTAGGGCTGCAGGCTCATGCCCTCGAGCATGGCCCGTTCCAGGATCCCGATGCGATCCTCGGGCGTACCCGCAAGAACCAGGTAACCCCGGACCGTGGAAAACACCACGTCGTAACCCAGCTCAACAGTGGTCGGCACATCCTCGATCCTTCTGACGCGCTCCTCGGACATGACAGCGAGTGCCCGGAAATCGCCCCGCTGAATCTGGTCCAGCGCTTCGGTGAGGTTGAGCCCTGCGGCGTCGATGCTGCCGCCCATCAGGTTGGTCACGATCTCCCCGCCGCCGGCAAACGGCACGACACTCAGTTGAGCGCCGGTCCGGTCCGCCAGCGTTGCACCGGCGATGTGGTCCACACCGCCGATCTGCGTTGTACCCCACTTGATGGGCCGCGCCCGGCCCAGTTCCACCAGTTCCGCCAGTGTCGTCACGTCGCTGTCGGCGCGCACCATGACCACGATGGGATCGTCCGCGGCCCTGGCCACGCCGACCACGTCGTCAATACTCAGCGGACCCTGCCCGCGGGCCATGGCGAACAGGTGCGTCGGGGTAATGGCCAGCAGCGTATGCCCGTCCCGCGGCCGGCTGTTGACGTAGCTCATGGCGACCACACCGCCGCCGCCCGTGCGCGGCAACACGCTCAGGTCGGCATCCAGGGCGGTGCGCATGCCACGGGCCACCGCCCGCGCCGTCGCGTCCGTGCCGCCACCGGGCGAGGCATGCGTGACGATGTCGATGGGGCGTTCCGGAAAGTCGGTCTGGGCGCCCGCAAACGGCGCTGCTAGGCTCAGCAGAATCGCGCCAATGCGCCCCATCGGATGCGTAGGAGTCATGGCGGCAACTCTAACCCGGATGCCTGCCGCGGCCAACAATGTGCGCGCGCTGTCTGGCCCGACGCAGCAGATTGCGCCACTACCGCAGCCGGTAGCGGAAAATCCCGTAGCGCCTGCGCTGACGAGGACCGATCCGGCCGGTGCGCCGATTATCCTGTCAAGCGCGCCAACGACCCGGACTTCGTGAGGCCGGTCGGGGCGGACTCAGTCGCGAGTGTCGATGAGAGCGGCCCGCGCCCCACGGTTGTTCCCGGCGAAACGTGCGCCGCCCGATGCGGCCGGAGCCGTAGCCGGCAGCCTCCCGGAACCGAAGCGGTCTCCACGCCTTCTGCCGAGTCATCGGGCACAGGCGCCACCGAGCGAGCGGACAATACCGCTCGGCAGCGTTCCAGCTGACATTGCGAAACCGCAGTTGCCCGGTAGCCCCGGATCTGTCTGACAAGAATCTCATGGCCCGGTGGTGCCTCCTGTTGCCTGGTGAATCTTCGCTTCCAGGGCTTATGTATTGCCGTAGTGAAATTGCATGGTGCCAAGTTTCAATTGAAAAACCAATGCTGTTTTCTCTTTGTTTGACAGAGAAACTAAATCGCCATCCATTGGAAAACTCCTGCATGTTTCAATTAATTGATGTTTGTCCAGTTTGCAGCCGCAACTGCTGGAGTAGCATCAACACAAGCAGATTGTCCGTCAACCGCTATGGCTAATGAAGCAAACCAAAACTTGTCAACTGTCCTCTCTTGAAAGCGAATTGAATTGTCACTTTTGGGAAAAGCCAATAAATCCTGTTGCGACTGCAATCGTGAATTTGCCTTGAAAACAGCGTTCCCGCGTAGCACTTGTACTCTCAAGAGTGGACATCTTCCGTGGTTTTCCTGACGTGAATCGAAACTGGTGATCCCCATTCAACAGTGATCAGACGACAAGCTTTCCTTCGAATAATCCATATCTTGATGGTGGCCATTCGTTATGTTTTTCGATGACTGCAGACTGTTGAGATGTGCAAACGATCCAAATTTTGGACGGACACCCCCTTTGCGTTCGTTACAATTGACGAATTCCAGAGCACCTTCTGTGAGAAATTCGATCATTCCGATGCCTTTATGTTTTGGGAGGAAATCACATGAACCATCGCACCCATCCAATCCGATTTTGGGGAAGTCATTCATGACGTTTGAATACCTTTACAGAGCCTGGAAGTCCCGAAGGGTGACCCAGGCAGTTGCGGCGAAATTGCTCGGTGTGAGCGACCGTACGTTTCGTCGATACGTGCATCGCTTCGAGAGCAGTGGACCGGAGGGACTGATCGACAAGCGCGTGCTGCGCCGCTCCCCGCGGCGGGCGCCGCTGGACGAGGTCGCAGACGTGGTCAATGCATACAACAAGCAGCACGAGGGCTGGAACGTCAAGCAGTTCTACTCCTGGTACCGCGATACCGGCGGGCGTCGCAGCTACAACTGGGTACGGCTGCAACTCCAGGACGCGGGTGCCGTGAAGAGACTGCCTCGGCGGGGGGTGCACCGTACGCGCTTCGATCGCGCGCCCCTGCCGGGACTCAGACTTCACCAGGATAGTAACCGCCACGATTGGCTGGCCGGCCGGAGCTGTGACCTCGTGGTGACGCTGGATGACGCCACGGGTGAGCACTATTCGATGTCACTATGGGAACGGGCGGGTACCCGGAGCAGCTTTGTGGGCGTTCGCGACGTGCTTGAGCGCAAGGGATTTTTCTGCTCGCTGTACACGGACCGGACCTCGCACTATCGATACAAGGGCAAGTCGCCGGCAGCGGAAAAAAAGAAAACCGGAAATCGCACGCAGACCGAACGGGCGATGATGGAATTGGGAGTGAGACTGATTGCAACCCGCTCCTCGCAGGTTCGCGCCCGCTGCCAACGCGTGTTTCAAACGCATTTGGATCGGTTGCCGGCGGAATTGGCCGCTCAGGGAATCACGGAATTCGACGCAGCCAACCGCTATCTCGAAGAGGTCTATCTGCCCGCGTACAACGAGGCGTTCCAGCAGGTCGCTCAGAAGGAGGGCTCTGCGTTCGAGCCCTGCACGAATCCGGATCAACTGGACGACATCCTGTGCGAGCAGTACTGGAGGGTCGTGCGCAGGGACAACCGCGTACGCTTCAAGAGTCTCCTGCTGAGGCTTCCGACCGATCGTCCGGGGTGCAGGATGGCCAGCACCCGGGTCAGGGTTCGGCATCATCTGGATGGTACCGTGTCGGTTTCCAACGGGATCCGTCGACTGGCCAGATTCGATGCCGCCGGCCACCTCATCGACTGATGCCCGTTCCGCACCCGGCTGCACTCAAGGGTCCGGGTTCCCGTGTCCGGAACTACTCCATGGGCGCCCGCAACCTATAAGATAGGCACCCGGTTGAAACAATACGCGCCGCGCGCGGGAGTTGTCATGAACAGATGGTTGGTTGCATTGGTTGCCGCGCTTCCCTTCGCCGGCGTCTGCCAGGACCGATACCCGGTCGACTGGGCGCAGGTGGAATCCGAATCGCTGCACCACTTTGAGGCGCTGTTGCGCATCGACACGACCAACCCACCGGGCAACGAAACCGAGGTAGCCGTCTACCTGCGGGATGCGCTCGCGGCCGAAGGCATCGAAGGCCGCTTGTACGCCATGGTGCCGGGCCGCGACAATTTCGTCACGCGCATCCGGGGCAACGGTTCTAAGGAGCCGGTCCTGGTGATGGGCCACACCGACGTGGTCGGCGTGCAGCGGGAGAACTGGTCGGTGGAGCCGTTCGACGCCGTGCGCCGCGACGGCTACATCTACGGCCGCGGTTCGCTTGACGACAAGGACAACGTCACCGCGGGACTGATGCTGATGCTCATGCTCAAGCGCGCCGGCGTGGAACTGGACCGGGACGTGATCTTCCTGGGCGAAGCCGGCGAGGAAGGCACGCCCGAGGTGGGCGTGGATTTCATGGTCAACGAGCACTGGGACGAGGTACGCGCCCAGTACTGCCTTGCCGAGGGCGGCACCGCGGTGGCCCGGGAAGGCGTCGTCGAATACGTCTCCATCGCCACTACCGAAAAGTACCCCATGCGCGTGCGGCTGGTCGCCCGCGGGACTTCGGGTCACGGCTCCGTACCCAGGGTGGACAATGCGCTGGCCGCGCTGGCGGGTGCGGTGGCGAAACTCTCCGAGTGGCGGCCTCCCATGCGGTTGAACCAAACCACGCGCGCCTACTTCCAGCGGCTCGCGGATATCAGCGACGAAGAATCCGCACAACGCTACCGGGGCCTGCTGGAACCCTCGGAGCAAGCCGCCATCCAGCATTACCTGGCACAGCACGAACCCCAGCACAACGCGCTGCTGCGCACCGGCGTGGCGCCCACCATCCTGAGCGGCGGGTTCCGCCGAAACGTCATTCCATCCCAGGCCGAGGCCATGCTCGACGTGCGTGCGCTACCGGACGAGAACCCCGAAGAGTTCTACGCCCACATGGCCGCGGTCATCAACAATCCCAACGTGGAGATCGTCCCGCAACCCATCTACCGCCCGGCAGGTCCCCCCTCGCCCATCGACAATGAGATGTTCCAGGTCATCGAGTCGGTCAGTGAACGCTTGTTTCCCGAGGCAGTGGTACTCCCGACGATGCTCACCGGCGCCACGGACATGGCGCAGGTGCGGGCGAAGGGCGTGGCCTGCTACGGTTTCGGCCCGGTCCGGCACGAGGAGGATCTGAGTGCCGGCGGCGGCGCCCACGGCGACGACGAACGGATTCCCGAAGACTCGCTGCTGACGCTGGTACAGTTTCTCTGGTATTCGGTTCTGGGAATCGCTGCCTCACCCTGATGGGCGGGTAGGTACCTGCGGACAGCCCTTCCGCGCTAAACCAAGCCCGCCATCCCTGGCGGGCTTGGATCGGCGCTCGGCGCTCCCGCCATCCTTGGCTCCGCGCCGAGCACACGACGCGCGGACGGGCTGTCCGCAGGCACCTACCCTCAGAGGTTGAAGCGGAAACCCTAGTCCCACTCCTTCTCGACGCCCGCCGGGTTGGTGAGGAAGCCGAGGAGGCAGCCGTTGGAGCCGTCGCGAAGCTGGTGGCACCGCACCGAGACGGTGTCGCCGACCTTGACCTCGTCGGGTTCGATGCCGCTTCGGACCAGACCCGTGGCCCCGGCGGATTCCAGCGCCCAGACGGCGGACTCGCCGTCGTCGCCGGTCACTTCGAGGTAGATCCAGGTATGGGGGTTGATCCAGTGCAACTGGGTGACCCTTCCCGTCAGGTGGGTGTACTCGGTCATCTCGTAGTTGCCGTGGGAATGGTGCGCCACGGCCGGTACGGTCATGCAGGCCGCCGCAGCGGCGGCAGCCAGTGAGTGAAATCGTCGTGTTGGCCTGATCGTCTTCAAGTGCATTTCGGTCTCCCGATGTTGCGTTACGCCTTCGCTGCCGCGTGCGGCAGATCAATGAGTCTTGGCGCTAGTCCGCCTGCGTGTCCAGGTTTCTGCCGGAGGGGGCGCCGCGCACCTTGATGGCCTCGGCGAAATTCTGGTATCGAATCCGGTCTCCGTTGCCGTCGATGAATTCCAGGCTCTGCTGGAACTGGCCGGCCGGCGGCGTGCCCGGCTGGATCGTGGCTTCAACGATGTACAGATGGCTGTCATGCAGGTAGATGGCCGCGTAGGTGCGCGTCTGGTCCGGATTCACCATGTGCAACTGGTGGCCCTCCACGCGATCGATGTAGTGGTAAGCGTCGTAGACGATTTCTCCTCCCCGGCTGCGCAGGTTGGCTGCCGCATAGGCCACCGACGCGCGGATATCCACTTCCCAGTAGAGCAGGTAGTCGGCCTCCGTTCTGGCGCGCTCGGTATGGATCCTCAGGGAGTCGGTGTAGTCCACTACCGTGACCGAGAAGCGGCTGCCGCCGCCGTCCTCGTAGCTGTAGACGCGCGCAGGGAAAGTCGCACGGTATTCCGAGGCGTAACTGATCTCCTCGACCTGGAACTCTCCCGGGGTATGGATTCGAAAGCGGTCCTGCTGGCTGGTGTATTGATGCCAGTTCTGCGCTCCCGCCGGGCCTGCGGCGAGCGGCAGCAGCACTGCGAGCGGCCAGGCTGATCTGCTCATTTTTCTGCTTCCGAGGTTACGTGCGTAGATTTTGCCAGAAACCCCGCGGCATTGTCCCCGGCGCAGCGGTTACACGGCGTTCATGTACTCACCAGGTCGCGGTAGAGCGATGCGGTCCGGTCAATGGTGTCCTCGATCCTGAAGTGCGTTCGAATTCGTTCCCGTGCTGCGGCGCCCACTCGATTCCGCAGTTCCGGGTCGTCGTGGAAGCGGCGAATGGCGCGGGCGATGGCGGCCGGATCGCGGGCCGGGATCACCAGGCCGCTGGTCCCGTCGATCACCAGTTCCGGGCTGCCGCCGATGTCGGTGACAATGGGCGGAGTCGAATACGCCATGGCCTCGATCACCGATCGGGGCAGGCCCTCCCGCTTGATGGACGGCAGCACGGCCACATCGCACGCGGCCGAAACGGCAGGGGCTTCGGTGAGGTAGCCTGTGCGAAGGATTCTGGCGGTTGCCGGACTCGCCGCGATGCGCCGGCGCAGCCTGGCGGAGTCCATGTTGCCCACCAGCAGCAAGCGGACATTCCCCGGCAGCGCCGACATGGCCTCGACCAGCAGTTCGATGCCCTTGCGGGGCCGGTAGTTGGCCACGCAGACCACGCTAAAGGCGCCTGCCGGGACGCCCAGCGCACGCAGGTCGGCCGGGGGGTCGGTGTACCAGTCCAGGCTGTGCCCCTTGCGGATGGTGACCAGCTTTTCCGCGGGAACTCGCAACCGGGCGGGCCGCATGTTCAGAAAGTGATCGCGGACCGCATCGGCGACGCAGACGATGCGATCGATTCGGGGATTGAGATAGCGGCGCCAGGAGACGGGGTCCAGGAAACTGACGTTGCCGACGATGCCGCGATACACGACGATCCGCACGGGCAGTCCGCGGGACGCCCGCAAGCCGACTTCCAGCGCCCGGTTGCCGAACAGGTGCAGCAGGTCGTAGCGGCCGCGCTGCAATTCCGCGCGCAGCCGGCGGGCGCCTGCGGTCGAACGGCTGCGACCGGCGGGAATGTCCAGCAGCGGCACACGGGCGGCGCGCAGTATTTCGTTGGCTGCGCCGGAATGGGTCCGCACCGCCGAGAGGTCGATCCCTGCGCGGCGCAGGCCGACGAACATGGCGGTCGTCGGCCTGTCCGCGTCCGCGGTTATGCAAAGTGCACGGATGGTCACGGCGCGAGAATGGCAAGCAGCGCCGGCGCCGTCAACGCGGCCGGGCGCGCCGGTGCAGTATCATTCCGGATTCGTCCGCAACGTCGATCCTCTTGTCACTCGAACTCAATTCTCCGCCAAAGCGGGTCTGCATCCTGCGTCTGTCCGCCATCGGCGACACCTGCCACACCGTGCCGGTGGTACGGGCCATTCAGGGGGCGTGGCCGCAAACCGAACTCACCTGGATCGTCGGACGCGTCGAGCACGCATTGCTGGCGGGTCTTGCGGGCGTGGAGTTCGTTGTCTTCGACAAGGGCCGCGGGCTCGCCGCATACGGGGACGTTCGCAGGCGCCTTCGCGGCCGGCAGTTCGACGTCCTGCTGCACATGCACCCCTCCATGCGGGCCAATCTCGTGAGCCTGCTGGTCAGCGCGGACGTGCGTGTCGGCATGGACCGGGCCCGGGCGCGGGACGGGCAATGGCTGTTCTGCAACCGGCGGATTCCCGCCCGTCCCCGCCAGCACGTCATGGACGGCCTGTTCGAGTTTGCCCGGGCGCTGGGGATCGAGCCCGGGGCGCCGCGTTGGGACATTCCGCTGTCCGATGAGGCAAGGACCCTCGCCAGGCAGCACATCGATGGCTCGGTGCCGGTGCTGGTGATCACTCCCGTCACCGGGCAGAGGCTGCGCAACTATCGCAACTGGCGTGCCGGGCGTTACGCCGCCGCCGCCGATCATGCAGCGCAGTGTTTCGGAGCGAAGGTCCTGCTTTGCGGGGGGAAAACGCAACTCGAAGCCGAATATGGCCGTGAGATTTGCCGCCGGGCGCACTGCGAGATCGTCAATCTCATCGGCAGGACCACGCTGAAGCAACTGCTCGCGCTGCTGGAACGGGCCACGGTGCTGCTCTGCCCGGACTCGGGTCCGGCGCACATGGCCACGGCGGTAGGGACTCCGGTGGTGGGGCTCTATGCGACATCCAACCGCCACCGCACCGGTCCCTACCTGTCGCAGCACCTGGTCGCCGACCGCTATCCCCAGGCCGTGGAACGGGTCTTCGGAAAGGGTGTGGACGAGATTCGCTGGGGGCGCCGGGTTCGCGATCCCGGCGCCATGGATCTGATCGGCGTGGCCGACGCTACGCGGAAGCTGGACGCCGCGTTCAGAGAACGAAGGCTGTTCCCGGGCACGGACTGACCGGCCCGTACGGTACAGGCCGTCCTCGGTCCTCCGACTGCTGTTTCCGGGCAGAGGCTGACCGACCGACAGGGCAGCGCCGACAGACGGGATCAGCGAATGATCGTCGAGTCCGCCGGTTCGCCACTGGGCATCAGGAAAGCCAATTGACCCTCTGCGCGTTCCGTTGACGGATTGGCCAGCCTGAATTCCGTGGAAAGGCCGCCACCGTTGGGGACATAGGGAAAGACGCTGCCTGGCGAAAGCGGCGGCAACTCGGTCTCGACGACTTCGCCCCGGATGTTGGTCACCTGCTGACGTACGGTGATGGACACGGGCACATCGCTGCGCAGTTCCATCACGCCCCTGGCACCGGCGCCGAACGATTCCAGAGCGCTCACGGTTCGCTGTTCCCTGGCGGCGGCTTCCAGGCGCGTGACCGCCTGCCCGTCCAGCAGCATCTCGATGGATGCCGGTTCCGCATTGTCGTTGACCACCACGATGCGGGCATCGATGTCGCCGTGGCGGATCAGGGTCGGATTGAGATCGATCCCGTATTGCGCGTGCTCCGCGCGAACGCCTGTAACCAGTCCTTCGTTGATGAAATCGCCGCCGCCGCTCTCAAGAACCAGCACCGCGGCGTGCGGGGCACCTCCGGCACGAGGTTCGATTCTGGCATACCCTTCGCTCGCCGTCGGCCCGGAACCGTCGCTCGCCACGGTGCGGCTGGAACGGGGCGGGATTCTGTAGTACGCCACGTCGGATGGCGTTCCGAGCGGTTGTCGTTCGCCGGAGCTGTCGAATAGCCTGATGGCGCCTTCCATTGGCGCGTCGGTCGGATTGATCAGCACGATTCGGAATTCGCGTCCGCCCCCCGAGACGACGTAGGCGAGGGTGGTCAAGTCGGCCGATTCAGCCGTCCGGGTCATAGGCGCCGGGGTCAGAATGGTCTCTCCGCGATCATTCCCGGTGCGCCGAAGCGCCGTGATGCCCAGGGGAAAATCGGATTGGATGCCAAGCGTGGTGTTGCCACTCGACGCAGGCTGTGGAGTCAGCGTCTCGCTGAGTTGCGTGCCCGCCGGCACCGTGTGTTGCCACTCGCGCACGACGGCCCCCGACGCATCGCGCAGAGCCAGCGATACCGTGGCGTCTTCGATTTGACCGTTGAACAGATGGAGTTCGTGGCCGGTCCGCTCGCTGCCCTGGACGAATACGCTCGCGGTGGTCGTCGGCACCGCGGGCGCCACGGCTGCCTCGTTGATCAATTGCCTGCTGTGGCGCTCGCTGCGCTCATCCAGGGTCTGGCGCGTCTGGCTGTAGATGGCAACGCCAAGCGGCGGCTGACCCGCGTCCGCTTCGATACGGGCGACGGATACGGATGGCGGGTCCGCCTGTCCGCCGAGATCGGCCGCGTCCAGCGTGGCGAAGGACTGCAGGGCGGAGGAGCCGATGCGGTAGGTCCAGTCGGCCCGCGGGAAATTGAACTGCACCAACCGGGATTCGAAGGATCCGGTCGCGAACAGCCGGCCGTTCTCGTGGTCCAGGGCGATTCCGCGCGTGTCCCGCACCCTGAACTGGCCCGGTACGGGCTCGGCGCCGCCCCAGGACGTCGGCGACGGGGCTTGCGCGCTGGGCGCGCCCAGCGCGGCGAGGGCCGCGGCTCCGTTCGCCAGGCGGCCCGGCTCAACGTCGAAGACCAGAATCCGGTCCGCCGGAATGTTGTACGTTCCGCCGCCGTCGGCGACGTACAGGAGTTGGCGCACGGGGTCGTGGGCGATGCCGTTGGGCGTGATGAAACGGTCCCCCGTGATCGGTGGCGGTCCGCCCGGCGTGGGCGCGAAAATGCTCGGCCCGGCAGGTGCTTCGGCGTTGAGGTCGTCCTGGCCAATCACGGCAATCGCATCGGCGCCATTGCGGATCCGGTCCGCAAGCGCATCGAATACCATGATCCGCTTGTTTTTCGCGTCGATGACGAACAGCCGGGCGTTCGCGGGATCGTACGCCAGGTGCCCCGGATCGTAGAGTCCTGCCGCGCCCGAGCCCGGCGCCGTGCTGTCGAAGTCCGGCTGGCCGAGAACGCCGATGGCCTCGGCGCCGTTTCGCAGCACGTCGCGGCGGATATCGTAGACCAGCACGCGGTTGTTCTCGCCGTCGGAGACGAACAGCCGCTGTCCTGCCTCGTCCAGGGCGAAACCCATGGGCAGGAAGTCCGATGCGATGCCGCGGCCCATGCGGACGCCGAAGTTGATGCCCGCCGGCCCCGCGGTGCGGTCTACGCTCCGGAAGTCGGGTTGACCGATGACCACGGAGGCATCCATGCCGCTCTGCAACACCCCGGGAGCCGCCTCGTAAACCAGGATTCGATTGTGGTAGCCGTCACCGACGAACAGTCGTTTGGTGCTCGTGTCGTAAGCGGAGCCGATGGGGGCCGTCATGTTGGCCGCCGACGGTTCGCCCATGAGGCTGGTGTTCAGGTCGGGCTGGCCGAGTACCCAGCGGGCGTCGCGGTCGACGGTCCGGTTCAGCTCGTCCAGTTGCCAGACCACCACCCGGTGGTTGTACTCGTCGGGCACGAACAGCCGGTGATCCACCGGGTCCAGCGTCACGGCGCGGGCTGCGGCCAGCGATCGGCCGTCCAGGTGGCCCTGGGCCATGCGGTTGAAGAAGTCCGGCCCGCCGTCGGGCGTCTCGTGGCCGATCACATCCACTGCCGACATGCCGGTTTCCAGGTTGTCGGGCGCGATATCCCACACGGTGATCCGGTTGCCGGCCGGATAGCCTTCGGAGATGTAGAGTTTTTCCCTTTCCGAATCGATGGTGATCCGCGGCATGGCGACCCGGCTGTCGGAAACGGCCGGGTGCACCGAGAAGGCGTCGGGCTGGCCGATCACGGCCATGGCGGCGGTCGGCCCGCCGAGCCGGTCGGGGTGAGCATCGTAGACCATGATGCGGTGTTCGAGATCCTCGGCGATGAACAGCCGCTGGTGGCGCCAGTCGTAACCCAGCGACTCGGGGGCCAACCGGTCGAGAGACGTTCGCGGCGCCGTGCTGTCGAAGTCCGGTTGCCCCATCACTGCGATCGCCTCGTCGAAGGCATTCGGATCGTCCGGATCGGCGTCGAAGACGAGCACGCGGTTGTTGCCGTTGTCCGCCACGAAGAGCCGCTCCAGCACCGGGTCGTAGGCGATACTGCCGGGCCGGTTGAACGCCGACGGGCCGGCGCCGGGATCCCTGCTCTCGAAGTCGTCCTGACCGATGACGTCCACTGCGCGCGGATCGTTTTCCAGGCGGTCCGGGTCCACATCGAATATCAGAATGCGATTATTCGGGCCGTCGGAGACGAACAGCCGCTGGTTCGCCTGGTCCAGTTGCCTGCCGGAGATGGCTCCCGTCCGGTTCGGGCCGAGTCCGCGGCGAGTGGAATTGAAGTCCGGTTGACCGATGACAAGGTCCGCGGAGGGGAATCCCGCCAATCGGTCCGGGTCGCCGTCATGGACCAGAATACGGTTGGCAAACATGTCCACCGTGAAGAATCGTCCGGTGGAACTGTCCACGATGGCCCCCGCGCCGGGGAACTGCGCCTCCTGCGCGTTGGTGGGCGGCACGGACCGCCGGCCGAACAGGCTCTCGCGGCTGGTGATGAAGCGGGCCTGGCGGTCCACGGGCAGGCCCTGTTCGTTCAGTTGAAAGGCGCGAAACCCGCCGTTGCCGTAGGCCGGGATGTAAAGAAGGTCATTGGCGCTGTCCAGCGCCACCGCGCCGGGTCACCAGACGCTGCCCGAGTCCGGGCCCTTGTTGGTGATTCCGCCGATAAACGTCGGGTTGCCCCAGAGATCCTCCGATGCCAGTACATCCGCTGCAGGCTGGCCCGTGACTGGCATGCAGTCGCAGGTCAAGCCCGAATCGGTCTGGGCCGAGCCGGTGGCCGAAAGCGAAGCCGCGACGGTGAATCCCGCGATCCTGACCTTGTTCATTCCATTTCTCCCGTGATGTATCTCCCGGTGTGGGCGTGTCTGTTGCCGCTATCGGTGCCCGTCCGTGTGCAGGCAAATGGGTTACCGGCCGGCGGTCCTACTGGTGCTCGGCCTCGGCGACGTCGGGCTCGAAGTATGGCGCCCGGGCTTCGTCCATGGCGCCGCTGAGGGAGAACAGCCAGACGCTGTCGCCCCGCGGCGATTCCGCGAAGAGATTGCCCGCGGAGTAGGCGATGATGTGCTGCTCGCCGTTGTGCTCGAACGTGCTGACCGGTGCATTGAGCCCGGCTCCGGTCTGGAACTCCCAGAGGACCGCGCCGTCGCTTGAATTCAAGGCCATGATCCGCCCGTCGTTCTGGCCCGTGAACAGCAGCCCGCCGGCCGTTGCCAGCACGCCGCTGTAACAGAATTCCTGCCAGCGCTGCCGCCAGACGATGGTATTGGTGTGCATGTCCATGGCCGCGAGAATGCCGTGGTTCGGAAAGTCCACGTGCCCGAAGAATCCGCCGATATAGGAGTCGCCCGGCATTTCAGGCAGGTCGTTCTCCATTTCGCCGCCCCTGAAGAAGCCCGGCCGCTCGTTCGCGCAGACGTAGAGCGTGCCGCTTTCGGGATCGTAGGCGCTCGGCGGCCAGTTGGCGCCCCCGAACGGGCCCGGCATCGCGATCGTGCCTTCCATCCAGAAGGGCGTGAATATGCGCGCCTGATTGACCAGCGGCGGGAAGCCTTGCGGCACGATGTCGACGAACTGGTGTACGAACGAATCGCCCTCCGGGTACGGTTGCGTGGGTGACGTCAAATGCCGCTCCTCCTGCGGCACGGGCCGCTCCTCCATGCCGAGCAGCGGTTCGCCGGTGATCCGGTCGAGAATGTAGACCCAGCCCGTCTTGCTGGCTTCGGCGACGGCCTGGCGCATCTCGCCGTCGATCTCGATGTCGAACAGCACGACGGGATTGGCCGCATCGTAGTCCCAGATGTCGTGGTGGACCTGCTGGAAGTGCCAGCGGTATTCGCCGGTGTAGACATCCAGCGCCAGCATTGACGTGGTGAACAGGTTGTCTCCCGCGCGCACGTAGCCGGCGAAGTCGGGGCCGGGATTGCCCGTGGAGAAATAGACCAGTCCCAACTCCGGGTCGACCGCAGGCGTCTGCCAGACCGAGCCGCCTCCGTAGAGGTAGACGTCGCTGTACGGGTCGCCGGGCTGAGGCCAGGTTTCGCTTCCGAACTCGCCCGGGGAAGGCACGGTGTAGAACGTCCAGACCAGGGACCCGTCATCGGCGTCGTATGCCTTGACCCGTCCCCGAATGCCGTGTTCGGCGCCTGCGAACCCGGTGATCACCAGGCCGTCGTAGTAGAGGGGCGCGCTGGTGATGGAGTAGCCGTCCTCCCAGTACTCGGTTTGCGTATCCCACACGACCTCGCCGGTCTGGCGGTCCAGCGCGACCATGTGCGCATCCAGTTGGCCGACGAAGACTTTGTCCTCGCTCAGGCCCACGCCGCGGCTGGTCCAGCCGCAGCAGACGACGTCGATGGACTGATCCAGGTTGGCCTCGTAGATCCAGAGGATATCTCCGGTTTCGACGCTGATGGCAAAGACGTCGTCGGCGCCGGTGACGATGTAGGCCACGCCGTCGTGGACGATGGGCTGGGCTTCGCCCGAGTAATGCTGGGCGACCCCGGAGCCGCCGAGCCGGGTCCGCCAGACGCCCTTGAGTTGTCCGACATTGTCCCTGTTGAGTTCCGTCAGCGGCGAGTAGCGCTGGTTGAGGAGATTGCCGCCGTTGGTGGGCCAGCTGTCGGTTGGCAGGGCAGCCAGTTGTTCGCCGGTGAACTCGCCGCCTGGCGCGGCTTCCTGGCTGCACGCCGACCCCAGTCCCATGAACAGGCAGGCCAGGGCGGTTGCCATGGATCCGCCGATTCGGGAAAAGGTCGAGGAATAGGCACTTGGCTTCAACACGATACGCTCCATGATGGTGTCTGCTGAATTCGCTGAGATAGCGGAGCATACCCAATTGCGGCCGCCATGGGCGAATTCCGTGGAAACCGGCAGCCCGTGGCATCAGTCGCGCGAGCACCGGGACCGGCACGGCACTTGATCGCGATGATCGGCCGGCACGCGTCGCTCCGCACGCGCGGATGGATGAGCAACAGTCCGCCTGATAAAGTGACGGAAATTGTTGACTGGTGGTGACAATGAAGAGAATTTCCTTCCTGTTGGTAATACTGGCCCCGTCAACCGTTGCCCTTGCCCATCATGGCGCCCCCAGCAACGCCCAATACGACATGGACAACATCGTCGAGTTGGAGGGCCCGGTCACGGAAGTCTTCTGGCGCAATCCGCATGTCCGGATCAGGCTGCGGGACACGTCGGGCGAGATCTGGGAAGTGGAGTCGGGTCCGGTGAGCTGGCTCGCGCGGCTCGGCTGGACTGCCGACATCGTCAACGTCGGCGATCATGTGCGGGTAGCGGGCAACGTGTCCCGGCGCCGCCCCAACGAGATGGCCCTGACGAACATGTTGCTGCCCAACGGACAGGAGTTTACCGGCAGTTCGCGGCCCCGTCCGCTGCGGTTTTCGGAGCAGCGCCTGGCGGTCAACAGGATCGAAATCGACGACGCAGCACGCGAGCAGGCGATCCGCAACGCCAGCGGCATATTCCGCGTCTGGGCGTGGGGTGTCGGCGAGTTCGGCGGCGGCGGCACACCGAATAACGAGGCGGAAATGCTCACGGAGTCGGCGCTGGCGGCTCGCGAGGCCTTCGAAGTGCTGACGGACGAGCCGATCCTCGACTGCGTGCAGGACGGCATGCCCCGGGCCATGTTTCATCCCACGGTGCTGGAGTTCACGGATGGCGGTTCCGAACTCACCCTGAGAAGCCACGAGCACGACATCGTTCGTACGATACACATGGAGCCGGCGCCCGATCCATCGAGTCAGCCTGTGGGCCCGTTGGGCTATTCGGTGGGCGCGTGGGAAGGCGATACCCTGGTCGTGACGACGACGCGGGTCGACTGGCACCTGTCTGACGATGAAGGCACGCCGCAGAGTCCCGATGTGCGGTTGGTGGAACGGTTCACGCCCACTCCGGACGGCAGCCGGCTGGACTATGAAGTGACCGCGTACGACCCGGTTAACCTCACGGGTCCTTCAGTGCGCACCGCGCACTGGATGTGGGTGCCGGGGCTGGAGGTGCTGCCCTACGAGTGCGAGATCTGGGAGCGCTGACGCAATCCGGTCTCTTGCGGACCTCGCGCTAGCGTACCTCGGTGATGCCGCCTCGCGTGCCGTCGCTGCGCAACCACTCCTGCGCCTGTTCGGTTTCTTCGCGCAGGGCCGCCCGGGTCAGGCACCGCCGCTGGGGAATATGCGAGCCGGTGGGCGCGATGCGCTCACAGACGACGTCCGATTCCTGCGGGGGGCGCGTCAGCGCCACCTGCTCGGCGTTGAGCCTGATCTCCTGCAAGGTCTCGGAATCGGGCGCCTCCGCAGCGTTCGCCTGCTGGGCATCGGCGCTCTCGGACATGTCCTGCTGTGCCGCACAGGCTGCCAGCAGGCCGCTGCCCAAAATTGCGACGAGGGCCATAGTTCGGTTCAATTCCACGAGAATCTCCAATGGCCGATTTACCCTACGAGTCTAGCGTATTCGATGTGCAACTTGAATGCCCTGCGGCATGATTGCCGGCACAAGTGCAGCTTGCGCTAAGAAACGTCTACCGCGGCGCTCCGGTGGAGCAAACGGGTTGATCGGGTCATGGGTGCTGGCTAGAGTGGTACAAACCGGACTGCGCCCCAGGGGAGACCCAGATGAAATCAGCCATAACCGCCATTGCCGCCGCGCTGATCGCAAGTGCGCTCACGTACCTGTTCACCGGACAGGGACAAGGGGCCGGCGGCGCGGACCCAGAGGGGTTGCAGGCGCAGATTAGCGAGATTGCGGCGCAGATGGCGGCCGGTGGCGGCGGTCAACGGTTCTTGATCGTGGGGGAATCCGAGCAGGACGCCTGGTTGCGCGGCACGAATCGCGACGGTTCGCCTCGTCCTGGCCCCGCCGACGACCAGAAACCATTGGCCGACGCGTCCAATTCCCTTTGCTTCCTGACCAAGGTGGAGATCGAGGGCATGGACGGCCCGGAGGATGTGGCCACCTGCAGTATCCAGGTGGATGAATTCACCAACTGGTGGCAGGTGCACGCCACCCAGGGCGAAGGGACCAACGCTTCCATTTCCTGCAACGCCCGGTGCATCGCCTGGGAGTAACTGAACGATGGTTGCCGCCACGCCGGCCACAAGACCCAGGAAACGAATTCTTCGAAAGCGGCCGCCGAAGGCCCACCCGTTCTTGCCCAGAAGGTTGCAGACGCCCATCTTTCTCGTGTGGTTGCGCCGCAGCCATGGCTGGCTGGGGATCTGGGGCGCGGTGGCGGGAATCCTGTTCGGCCTGACAACCATTGCGATGGTTCATGCGAACATCTTTCGAACCGGAGAGGACACCCGGACGGTCGTGCAGCTTCCGGTGAATGGCGCCGCCATCGCCAGCGTCGATGATCTCGGCGCTTTCGTTAAAGCCGAGTTGGGCCTGAGAACGGAATGGCGGCAGCCACGGAACGCGCCCCCTGTAGTTACACTCGCCGAGTCCGGCACGGCCGAGGGCGTGGAGACGGCGGGCACCGCGGCAACGGGTGCCATGGGCGCCATGGGCAGCGGCGGGCGGCAAGGCGGCGGAGCCGTCGGTGCGCAAAGCAATCAACCGGTCTTCATAACGCAATTTACTTCGCCGCAACGCACCCTGGATCTGCGCTACATCGCGGGCAATGAGTACATTCAGATTGTCGATACCGAGCGTGGCTTTTTCGAGACGATGAACCGGTTGCACCGGGGCAACGGAGCGCAGTTGGGGTGGACGCTGCTCGGCGACGCGTTTTCCGGCGCGCTCATCGTGCTGGCCCTGAGCGGAGTGCTGCTTTGGAGCCGGATGGACGGTTCCCGGCTGCTGGCCATCGGCCTGGGTAGTGCGGGCCTGCTGGTCGTGGTGTATTTCGGCTTGGCGGGGGCATGATGGTTTCGACTACGGCAGACGCAGTCGGCAAGCGATCCACGGCCAGCAGGGCGCGGCCGCCCAAGGCGCATCCGTTCCTTCCCCGCGCCCTGCACACGCAAAAGGCATTGCGCGTAATTCGCCGGACCCATTCCTGGATGGGCATGGCCGGTGCCGCGGCGGGCGTGATCATCGGCATCAGCGGAATCACGCTCAATCACCGCGCGGTCCTGAGCGGGCGCCTGCCGACGGACATCACCAGCTTCCAGGTGAACGCGCCCGTCGACGGTTTTGCAAGCCAGGCGGAATTCGAGCGCTTTGTACAGGCATCGCTGGCGCTCAACGGCCCGACCCGGGAGCGGCGCGGACCGGCGCCGCGGTCTTCCGCCGTCGAGTTGGGCGACCGGTTGGTGGAACAGCCCCCCCGCTTTGATGCCTATTACGCTTCCGCGAGGGAAGTCGTCGAGGCCAGTTTCGTCAACGGCAATCGCTACATCGATGTCGTGCACACCGAACGCGGGTTCTTCTCGACCCTCAACCGCCTCCACCTGGCCTCCAACACGGGTCCCGTCTGGGTGGCGATCGTCGACGCGTTTTCCGGCGCCCTGGTGGTGTTCTCCATCACCGGACTGTTGCTGTGGTCGCGGCTCACGGGCCCGCGGCTGCTGGCCATAGGCCTTGCAAGCTCGATGCTGCTGGGCACCGTTTACTATGCAGGAATTCTCTAGCTCCCCTCGCTTCGGGCCGAATTGCATGGCAGAACGTGCGTCCCCGGCCCGCGTGACCACTGCCGTTGCAATTCAGCCGTTAGCGCAAAGAATTGTTATGCTGTCGGAGCGCACAACGGGCGGGCGCTAAGCTCTGGATAGCGGGTGTGCCGGATTCGTTGTTTAACGAAAACACGCATTTGCATCGGGGAGTACAAAAGCAATGAATATACGTAAATTGACACACTGGAACCTGGTTCTTGCGGCCGTCGTCCTCGCGGCCGGCTCAGCCCAGGCTCAGGAACAGGAACTTGAGGAAATCGTCGTCACCGGCAGCTATCTCTTCAATGAAGTGGATTCGCCCAGTCCGGTGGACGTGATCGACAGCGAGCGGCTGTTCGAGGTGCCAGCATCGAACCTGTCGGATTTCTTCTATTACGACGTACCGCAGAATTTCGGCGCCGAACAGCGCAGGTACCAGGACGGCGGCAGCGGAAATCACAGGACGGGGGCGCGCAACACGCGCATCAACCTGCGCGGCCTGGGCTCGGAGAACACCCTGATTCTGCTGAACGGCAGCCGCCTGGTGGATACGCCGAATCCCGATACGGCCGGCTGGCGCAACGTCGACATCAGCAACATCGTGCCGCGCATCGCCATCGGCCAGATCCAGGTCCTGCACGACGGTGCGTCGGCGACCTACGGTACCGACGCCGTGGCGGGCGTGGTCAACTTCATGACCCGCAACGACTTCCGCGGCTTCGACTTCAACCTGGACAGCCGTTACTACGAGGAAGACCTCGGCGTGAACGACTACACGGTCGGCGCTCTCTGGGGGGCCGGAGACGACGACACCAGCATCATCGCGGCGTTCGAATACCACGACGAGGATCCCTGGTACTCGTATCAGGTGACGGGGATTCCGCTGCCGGAGGGTACGCTGGGATCCGAGTTCCGCGGCGAGGGCGACTCCGCGCCCAACAGCCGCGGCCTGCATACCTTCTCGCCCGCGATCACCACGCCCACGCCCCATGCCAGCGGTGCGCCCAACTGGGAGTACGGGAGGGGCCGCGCGCCGGATCCGCTCTGCGGAAATCCCGGTGGTGTGCTGGACCTTCCCGACCGGCAGGTGGGCTATGTAGCGGCCGGCAGGGGCGGACGGACCTGCTTCGAATACAACGACTACCCCAGCGGCGACAGCGCCCGGCAAGGCGATCGCGAGAGCCGCAACCGCGCCAGCATCTACACGGCTGCGAGCCGGAATTTCGGCGACTCGCTCACCCTGAGCGGGGAGTTCGTCTACGCACGCGAGCGGTCCTTGCGGGAGGTGGGGTTTACCTCGCCCAACTCAAGCCAGTGGAACGGCAATTTTCTCGACACCCCCATCTTCCCCGACCACCCGGCCATGGTCTACAACTCGATGCTGGATCCTGGAAATCGAATCTGGAGGAACGCCGTGCTGCCGCGGGTGGAGCGGACCATTCCCTATCTCCAGACCAATGACACCCTGTATCACTCCGATCACAAGCGATTCGCCGTCAACCTGGAGGGAGCGCTCAACGACCGATGGACGTGGCGGGTTGGCGGTTCCTGGTCCGAAGCCGGCCAGACCAGCCGGATGCCGGACGGCAAGGTTGTTAACCGCCAGAATGCCTACCAGGGACTTGGCGGCCCGGACTGCGATCCGCTGGTCGGGCAGCCCGGTGTCGGTCCCTGCCAGTACTACAACCCCTTCATGAGTTCCATGCTGCCGAGTCCGGTGGTGGACCACGACGGGGATCCGTCCACGCCGCAGGTGGACCTTTCCAACTCGCCGGAACTGCTGGATTGGCTGGTCGGCCAGCGCGTGATCGACGGAGAGGCGCAGTTCTCGACCGTCGACTTCGTGATCACCGGCGATTTCGGTCAACTGCCGGGCGGTCCGGTCGGGCTCGCAGCGGGTATCGGCCACCGGGTCGACGACCTTCATGTGGATCTGGATCCCGTTTCCAATGAAGCGGCCGGATGGCTGTCGCGTTCCCCGGCCGACGATTTTTCCGGCAAGACGGCCATCGACAGCGTTTTCGTGGAACTGGCGCTGCCGGTCACCGACAACCTGAACGTGCAGGTCGCGGCACGCAACGAGAACTACAAGGACAGTTTCACCAACACCAGCCCGAAGATCGCGCTGCTGTGGCAGCCGAACGATCGGCTGAGCCTGCGGGCGTCGCTCGGGCAGTCGTTCAAGGCACCGACAGTAGTGCAAACCCAGTCCACTCAGGTGGCCGGGAATGCCATCTGCCTGCAGATCGTTCCGGCGACCAACTGCCGGAGAGGCGGCGGAGGCGGACGCTTTTTCACCCGCGTCACCTATGTCACCGTCGGGGACCCGAACCTGAAACCCCAGGAATCGGACAATCTCTCGTTTGGATTCGACCTGGACATCACGGACACTCTGTCGGTCGGTGCGACATTCCTGAACTATGACTTCACCAATGTCATCACCACCCCGAGCCGTCGGTCACTGATCGAACGACCGGAGTGTCACCTGACCGATGCGTCGGGCAATCCGGCCACGCAACCCGACCCGGACGGCGGCAGACAGGCCCTGTACATTCCGATTTCTCGGGTCGTGGACGGCAGGGAAACGTGTTTCAACGTCACGCTGCCCGATCCGGACGGTTACATCGGGATGACCCACTCCTTCACTTCGTTCTTCAACCTGGACGGCCGTGAACTTCAGGCTCTGGACTTCAACCTGAGCTGGATGCGAGACACTGCAATCGGGCTGTTGTCCCTGCGCCCGAACATTACCTACCTGCTAAAGGATGAAGTCACCAGCCCAGTCAGCAACGACGGACTGCCGGTGAGCCAGGTGGGCGCCGCCTTCTTCTGGAACGGCCAGGCGGAATACCGGGCCGTGGTGAACCTGGGTTGGGAGCGCGGCAGCCACAGTGCGCTGATCGCCGGCCGGCACATCTCGCCCATCAATTCACTGTCGATCACGCCGGTCGCCAATGGGCCGGACATCGTTGCCCTGGGTGAGGACTTCGGCAGCACGACCACATGGGACGCGATCTACAACTACCGCTTCGGCGCGCAGCAGCAGGGGCGGGTGAGTCTCAATGTGCAGAACCTGACGCGATACCTGCCTTCGGGGCAGATTCGCGGCCCGGCGCAGGGGCGCCGTTACGGCCTGCAGTTCAGCTATTCATTCGAGGACATCTGATCGTACGGGTTCAGACAGTTTTGGCAGAGAGGGGCAGCGAAGGCTGCCCTTCTCAGTTTGGAGTATTGGAAATGCAAACAATTTGCGTTGGCAGGCGAATATGAGAGTCAGTTTCAAAAGGTCAGCATCGATGCAGTTAACTCTGCTGGGTTTGGCAGGCTTGTCGCCGGGTTTGGCGCAGGAAACCGGCGAGGAGCTGTACCACACGGCCTGCGCGGCGTGCCACGGCGGCGACGGATCGGGCAACAGCGTTTCGCAGCTCGGGTTCCTGGACCTCGTGGTGCCGGACTTCACGGACTGCGATTTCGCGGCCCGGGAGCCGGACCCGGACTGGTACGCGGTGATCCACGCCGGCGGCCCGGTTCGTGGTTTCGACCAGATGATGCCGTCCTTCGGCGACGCGCTGGAGCCGGAGCAGATCCAGTCGATCCTGGACCACGTCCGCACCCAGTGTACGGACGATCGCTGGCCCCGGGGCGAGTTCAACCTGCCGCGCGCGCTGTTCACGGAGAAGGCCTATCCGGAAGACGAAGTGGTGCTGACCACGTGGCTGGATGGCGGCGAGCAGAACACGTTCATCCACGAATTTCTCTGGGAGTACCGCTTCGGCGCGCAGAACCAGATCGAAATCGCCATGCCGTTCCAGGTGACCGATTTCGGCGGGGAGCAGGGCCGCCAGGGCGGCACCGGCGACCTTGAGATCGGGCTGAAGCGCAACCTCAGCTACAACATGGACACCGGCAACATCTACAGCGTCGGTGCGGAGCTGATCGTGCCGTCGGGCGACGACGCGCTGGGGTTCGGCGGGGGCACCTACAAGTTCGAGCCCTATTTTGCCTACGGCAAGCTTCTGCCCGCGGACTCCTTCTTTCAAATGCAGGCGTTGCTGGAGTTCCCGTCGGAGAGCGAATTCGAAGACGAAGCCGAACTGCGGGCGCTTCTCGGGCGGACCTGGACCACCGGCGGCCCCTTCGGCCGGGCATGGACCCCGATGTTCGAGGTGATCGCTTCCAGGGATCTCGGGGGCGGCGGGGACATCGAGTGGGACCTGGTGCCGCAGTTCCAGGTGACGCTGAACACGCGGCAGCATGTCATGGCGAACTTCGGGCTGAGGATACCGACGGAGGACGAGCCCGGCCGCGAGACGCAGTTCGTGTTCTACCTGTTGTGGGACTGGTTTGACGGCGGAGTGCTGGAAGGATGGTAGGCGTGAGAAACGAAATGCGAATTTTACGTTCGGCCGCGGCGGCACTCGGGCTGATGCTGGTCTCGGGCCCGTCGCCAGCGCAGGAGCAGGACTTCTTCCACACCTCCCACCAGTGCATCGCGTGCCACAGCGGCGTGGTGTCACCGGAAGGGCAGGACATTTCCATCGGTTATACGTGGCGCGCCTCGATGATGGCGAATTCCGCCAAGGACCCCTACTGGCAGGCGGGCGTGCGGCGGGAGGTCATGGACCATCCGCAGGCACAGGCGGCGATCGAGGATACCTGCGCGACGTGTCACATGCCCATGGCGCGCTTCCACTCGGCCAACAACGGCGGCACCGGCGAGGTCTTCGCCAACCTGGCGCCCTGGGACAATGTTCTGGCGGCGGACGGCGTCTCCTGTGCGGTGTGTCACCAGATTCAGGACGACAACTTCGGCGAAGAATCCAGCTTCACCGGCGGATTCGTCATCAATACGACACTGGCCATGGGCGAGCGCCAGATATTCGGTCCCCACGAGGTGGATGCCGGACGCCAGACCCTGATGAATTCGGCGACCAATTTCGTGCCGACCACCAGCGAGCATCTGGCGGAATCGGAGTTGTGCGCCACCTGCCATACGCTGTTCACCGAAACGCTCAACGAAGCGGGCGAAGAAGTGGGCATGCTGGCGGAGCAGGTGCCGTACCACGAGTGGCTCCACAGCGACTACCGCACCACCGACAGCTGCCAGAGCTGCCACATGCCTGAACTGGTCGAGGACGCGCCCATCACTTCGGTGCTGGGCCTGTTGCGGCCCGCGGTCAACCAGCACGTGTTCCGCGGCGGCAACGCCTTCATGCTGGGGATTCTCAACAAGTATCGGACCGAGCTGGGCGTGTCGGCGTTGCCCCAGGAACTGGAAGCGTCGCAGCGCAGTACGCGGGAGTTTCTCGAGTCGGAGACCGCCAGGGTGAGCGTGGACTCGGCGCGCATGGCGGGTTCGACGCTGGAACTGGGCGTGGCGGTGGAAAGCCTTTCCGGGCACAAGTTGCCGACGGCATATCCTTCGCGTCGCGCCTGGCTGCGGGTTGCGGTCACCGACGCCTCGGGCAACACGCTGTTCGAATCGGGGGCGCTGCAGTCGGACGGTTCCATCGTCGGCAACGACAACGACGCGGACGGCAGCCGTTTCGAGCCGCATTACACGACCATCGATAGCGCCGACGAGGTGCAAATCTACGAGTCGGTGATGGTGGATGTCGACGGTGAGGTCACCACGGGGCTGCTCTCCGGGGCGCGCTACATCAAGGATAACCGCCTGTTGCCGAACGGCTTCGACAAGAGCACGGCTTCGTGGGAGATCGCGGTGCTCGGAGCAGCCGCGGACGACGCCGATTTCGTGGCCGGCGGCGACCGGGTGGAGTACCGGGTCGATGTGTCCGGGGCGAACGGTGCGGTCACGGTGTCGGTGGATCTGCTGTTCCAGACCATCGGTTTCCGCTGGGCAGAGAACCTCAGGGATTACGATGCGTTCGAGACGAATCGTTTTGTGGGGTACTACGAGGAGTCGGCGGCGAGTTCGGCGGTGACGCTGGCCAGTGATTCGTTTGTGTTGCCGTAGGCTGGGAAGCGCGGAATCGAAGTTTATCGGCGGGATAGCCGATCGCCGCTATTCCGGAGCGTACCAGAGGTCGCCGAGGTCGAACGCGATCGACTCGAAGGGCGGCAGCGAGACCGGCACGTCGTCGGTCAGCGTCCCGATGAGCAACCACCCTCCGTCACGCAATTCGAAGCCTTCGAGCACGCGCGCGTCCGGATCGACCAGCCAGAGATTGCGGACCCCCTCCCTGGCATAGATGTCCCTCTTTTTGCCCGTGTCGAGACTTCGCGTCGATGGGGACAGCACTTCGCAAACCCAATCGGGCGGGACGGTGCAGTAGGCCAGGTCTGGAAACTTCGGCATGCGTTCCTTGCGCCAGCCGCCGATGTCCGGAACGACGATATCGTCTCCGAGGTGAAGTTCGGGTTCTGGAAGAATCCACCAGCCGCCGGGTCCGCCGCGCCCGAACCCGAACGGCGAACCGATGTTTGTGTTGAGCGCGCCCGCGGCGACGGCGTGGGGCAAGGCCGGTCTGGGTTGCATATGAAGCACGCCATCGACGACCTGGGCCACCTTGTGCGGCGGAGCATCAAGCACATCCTGATAAGTGGCGCGCGGCAACGCAACGGTCATGATATTCGCCTCGATTTTCGATTCGCCAACGGGCAGACAACCATGCTAACGCTGCGATTGTACTAAATCCATTCGGCTTTCCGTTTACCGATGGCGGTGAGTAACCAATGCTGGTCGCGCCCCGAGGTGGAACCCTCAACTTGGCTAGTCTGCTGTTTTCGGATGAGAAACTGGCCAGCGCGTTCGACGTACCCAAGGTCGAACGGGATCGGAGACGGAAGAATTGCCGTCATGGCGAGCTTGATGTGGCACCAAAATTGCGGGCAGGACTTCACTGTTGAAGGAGGAAACGGCCATGCGCAAGTTTTGGGTCGGAGCCGATCCCGGAGGGACCGGAAACTTCGGGTTGGCTTTTCTCGACGGTGCATCCGGAGACGTATCCTGCCAACGGGTCTCGTCCGTGGACGAGGCGGTTGAGTCGATCAAGGAAACTTGCGGCAAAGTTAAGCCCATGGGTGTTGGCATCGACGCGCCCATGTGGTGGTCGTCGGAAGAGGCGAGTCGCCGCGAGGCGGACAAGTGGGTCCGAGATCGTTACGGAATTGGCTCCGGCACGGTTCAATCGCCGAACTCGCTCCGCGGCGCTGCGTTGGTGGGTCCGTTGGGATTGGTATTCCCGATCGGGATATTTTTGGAAAAAATGGAATGATATGCCAGTTGTTTTCCCGATCGGTAAATAAATTGTTGACATGGTCGCTTTGGGTGTGTAATTGTCCCGATCGGGAATGATGAAAGCCTGATTGGTGAGATATGCGGGCCAGGCGGGTGTTGACGGCTGCGGATATCGGCGGGGTTGTGCGGGCGGCGCGCAAGGACGCGGGTCTGCGGCAGTATGAACTTGCGGGAGCTGCGGGGGTGGGTCTTCGGTTCATTGTGGAACTGGAAGGCGGCAAGTCGACGGCGCAGGTCGGGAAGGTCTTGCAGGTTCTGGATGCGCTTGGTTGCTCGGTTGAGATTTTGCCGCCGCCCGGGCCGTCGGACGGATCGCCCGGCGCGTTGCCTTCAGGGGTTGCTGACAACCCGCTCTGATGAGCCGCGTTCTCAACGTCTGGTGGGACGAGCGGCTGGTCGGCAGACTCAGTCAGAATCGTCATGGCGAACTCGGTTTCATCTATGCGGCGGAGTGGTTGGAGGCGGGCGACGGTGCGCCTCCGCTGTCGGCTTCGTTACCGAGGCGCGCAGAGCCGTTCCGGCGGCGTGAGTGCGGGCCCTTCTTCAGTGGGCTGTTGCCCGATGAAGGTCAGCGGGACACTGTGGCGCGGCGCCTCGGGGTCTCCCGGGGTAATGACTACGCTCTTCTCGAGCGGCTGGGCGGCGATGTTGCCGGGGCACTTCAACTCCTGGCGCCGGGGGCATCGCCCGAGGCGGTAACTGCCGACGCACCGGGGCAGCCGCTTGAACCGAATGACCTGGCAGCGGTGCTCGATGCGCTGCCGGTGCGCCCGCTGTTGGCGGGAGAAAGGGGTTTGCGGTTGTCGCTTGCAGGGGCGCAGTCGAAGTTGCCGGTGGTGATGGTGGACGGCGATGTGGCATTGCCGGTTCCGGGACAGGCCACGACGCACATACTCAAGCCGTCCATCCCTCGGTTCCCGGATTCGGTTGAAAACGAGGCGTTCGTCATGCGTCTGGCCGCTCGAATCGGCCTGCAGGCGGCGCCGGTCGAGCCGCGTGAGGTCCAGAGCCGCAAGTTTCTGCTGGTCGGCCGGTACGACCGCGCGACCGGGGAGGAGGGCGCCGTTCACCGCATCCACCAGGAGGATTTCTGTCAGGCGCTGGGGATCTGGCCCGAACGCAAGTACGCTGCCGAAGGCGGCCCCACCCTTCGGGATTGTTTTGGGCTGCTGCGCCGGACCGCAGCCCGCCCGGCGGTTGAGGTACTCAAGCTGCTCGACGCGACGATCTTCAACCTGATCGTGGGAAACGCAGATGCTCACGGCAAGAATTTCTCCCTGCTTTACGCTGAAGGCGGCCCTGGCCTTGCGCCCTTGTACGATCTCCTGAACACGATCGCCTGGCCCGAACTCTCACCGAGGCTGGCCATGAAGGTCGGCAAGCGGGCATCACTGGACGAGATGGACCCCCGGGGCTGGGAGTTGTTTGCTGCCGAAGCCGGTCTTGGCCTGCCGCTGGTGCGCCGCCGGGTTGCCGAGATCGCCGCTGCGGTCGAGTCGGAAGCCCGTGAAGCAGCGGGTTCGCTGGAGGATGAAGGCCTGGACAGTGCGGCGATGTCGAAATTAGCTCAGAGCATTGCCGGCCGGGCGATCCGCTGTGCGCGAACCGTTGCGGGATGATCCGGGAGAATATGCGCCGAGAAGCGGAACGATGCCCGCTGCCAGGGGCTGTCAGGATTCCCCGAAGACGCGTTCGCCGCGGGTGAACGTGCGTACCAGTTCCGGTTCCCCGCCGCCTTCCCAGGCGTCCACGCGGTAGCCTACCGCACGGAGCATGGGAGGGCCTTCCGGATAGACGGCCGGGTCCCAGACGGGGCGTGCCACGGAGACGAAGGTCACGTCGCAACTGTCGGCGTCGAAGGTGGCCACGCAGTAGCCGTGGACGTCGTTGTCGGCGTAGGCCAGATGCGGATTGGGCGATGGTCCGGCCGCCGCCAGGGCCTGGTCGAGATCGTTGGTTTCGTACATTGCCTGGGCGGCTTCGGCGCCCTCGCGCATGCACAGGTTGAGGTTGCAGACGCGCTCCTCGGCGCCGTCGGGACCCGGTCGGCTGTACATGCCAAGGTGCGAGAGCCCGAAGTTGCCCATGGCCCGCTCCAGGAAGGGGCCGCGCTCGAAGGCCGAGATCGTCGTGCAGGTGAAATCCGGAATGACGTAGCGGGGCGTTTCCGCTGCGTAGTTTTCGGCCACAAGGCCGGCGTAGTGCGCGTGCCGGTCGCCGCTCAGGGATACCACGTTGGCGATGCCGTTCTCGCGGATGAACCGCATCAGTTCCTCGCGCTCGTTGGGGAAGCCGTCCCAACTGTCGGTCCACAGGAAGCCGCTGCCGGCTTCCGGGTTGATCCGGCCGGGATCGAAGCGGAAACCCATCACCGGTTCGGCATTGGCCCAGACCTTCCAGGTGGCCTCGCTGGCGGCCAGCGCGTTCTTGAACCACTGTTTCTGGGGGATGCCGAGCATGGAAACCGCCGGGTCGGTGCGCCGCGGGTTGGGCACGGCCTCGCCGTTGATGACGACGGTTTCCGGCGGGTTGCCGCCGTCGGCGTCGCGGCCCTCGGCCAGCGTGTTCAGCAGTTCGCCGTCGAACAGGCTGAGGCTGGAGAAAACGTTGACGGAACTCCGTTCGTCCTCAAGGTCCTGTGCCGAATGACCCGGGTGGGCGCTGGGTCCCCGGTAGGAGCGATTGTCCGTCACCAGGATATCCAGGTGGGCGCCCCAGCGTACCGTCCGGTAGCACGTCTGGGACCGGATGGCCGCCAGGTTGTTGGGTTCCATGGAGAGAAAGCCGTCGCCGAAGTCACGCATGGGGGCATTGTCGATCGCCTCGGGCTGCTCGAAATCCCTTGCCTCGTTGGGTACGTCCGGCACGCTCAGGCTGTCGGTGAGTATCTGGGGCACGAATTCGAACCACGCCCGGGTCGCGGCCGTTCGTTTCTTTGGATTGGATCGGCCGCCGCTGTAGCTCTGCCAGGTGTCGTTGCCGAATTCGTGGTCGTCCCAGAGGGCGACGAAGGGGTACATGGCCCGCGCTTCCTGGAGGTCCGAATCCTCGAGGTAGCCCTTGTAGATGCGCCGATGATCGGCCAGGTAGAGGTCGAAGTCCTCCGGATCGGGAGGTTCGTCTACGCCCGGCGCGCCGCCCATGCCCATGCCCGGCGGGCCTCCCGCCGCCGGTTCGTCCGGGGTCACACCGTCTGCAAGACCGGGAGGACCGAGCGATTCACCGGGATTCTCGGGCAGGCCGTATACGTAGTCGCCCAGGTGCAGAATGAGGTCGACGGCACGGTCCGTGCCGGCGGTTCGCTCGTCGCGGATCAGCCGCTGGTAGACGCCGTGTTCGTTCGGCGGCCAGCTCTGGCAGGACACGAAGGCGATGCTGACGGGCTTTCGTGCATCAAGCGGCGGCGCCGTCCAGGTGCGGCCCAGGCGGCTGGTGGCGCCGTCGGCCGCGATGAAGCGGTAGTAGTAGGTGGTGTCGGGTTCCAGGTCCCGGACCAGGAGTCGCATGGTGTGGTCGCTGTCCGGCGAGGCGGTCAGGGTTTCTTCCAGCACCAGTTCCCCGAACTCGGAGGATCGGCTGACCTGGACCACCGCTTCGGGATCGGTCTCACCCGCCAGCGGCTCCACCCGGCTCCAAAGCAGCACGGCGTTGGGCTGCGGGTCCGCGGAAGCGACGCCCTGCGGAAAGGCGTTGCGGTTTGCCGTAGCCGGACTGACGGTCTGGGCGAAGCTTCGCCGGGACGCCGGCAGCGTCAGCAGACCGGCCAGCGCGCCGGCCGAATACTTGAGGAATTTTCGTCGATGGCTATCGTGCATGGTTTACCGGTATGCATGGCGCGTCTGCCGCCGTTTTCGTGGTCGCCGCAATTGCCGCCGTGCAGCACATGGCTAGGCGGTCTGGACGTCGAGGGGGCCGTGGGACTGCGGTTGGCCTGCCATGTGGTTCACGATCATGTCCGGCACTACCGGCACCCGGTTGAACAGGTGCCCGCCGAGGGCGTCGGAAATTGCCGACAACACGGCAGCTGACGCCGCGCCCATGGGCGGCTCGCCGATGCCTCGTACCCCCACCGGGTTCTGGGGGTCGGCGATGTCCGTGGCGCTCCAGGCCATGACCGACGGCACGTCCAGGTAGCCGGAAGGCTTGCAACCGAGCAGCCCGACATTGCCGGGCAGGCCGTTCTGCGCGTCGTAAATCTGGCGCTCGTGCAGCGCGAAGCTCATGCCCCAAACGCCGCCGCCCTTGACCTGCTGGGACAGTCCCTGGGGATGCAGCACGGTGCCGCAGTCCGCCACGCCGACATAGTCGATGATTTCCACCTTGCCGGTTTCGAGATCCACCTCGACCTCGGCGAATCCGACGGACAGGGCCGGGACATCGCCGTCCCTGGGGAGATTGTCCTTTGCGATACCCACCAGCCCGGTGCCGGTTACACCGGCGACGGCGGCACGGGTCACATCGGCGATATCCTCCGGAGCTTCGGCGCCGGAGAACCTGCCGCCGAGTTCGATGGCTCGCTGCGCTGCCTGCTGGTAGGTGATGTTGCGTTCCGGGTCCGCCGTGGCGAACACCCGATGGTCGCCGACATCGTAGTCGTCCGGCGCACCGCCCAGGTCCATCGCGGCGATTTCCTTGAGTTTCTGCAGCGCATCCAGGGCCGCCACGTAGTTGGTCCGGGTCATGGTGTAGGAGGTGTTGCTGCCGTTCTGGGCGGACGCGCTGGGCAGATGCCGGGTGCTGATGCCGTGCTCGATCACGCAGTTCTCCCAGTCGCAGCGCAGGACCTCGGCGGCCGGTCGCGTGGTGGCCACGTAGGAGTAGGTGCCCAGGTTGCCGACCCCGCTGTGCAGGTGCAGCTTGCCTTCGGGTGTCAGTACGACCAGGCCGTCGTAACCGCTGCGGCCCGCGGAGTGGTAGGCCTGCCCGATGCCGACGCCGTAGGCCTTGGGGCCCTGCCGCTCGCCGCTGCGCCGGCTGCGGGTGGCCCAGTCGAACTGCTCGGCGCCCTGGTCGAGGGCCTCGGCCATGTAGGCGCTGGTGAGCGGTCCCTGCTGGGAGCCGATGGTGCCGGTAGAGTCGGGCGCGTTGATCCGGCGGATGGCCAGCCGGTCGAGCCCCAGTTCCCGCGCGGCCTTGTCGATGATCGGCTCTACCGCGGACGCGATCTGGTTCTGCCCCGGTCCGCGCTGGGCGCCTCTCGGGGTGGAGTTGGTGACGATGGTGATGCCGCGATACCGCATCGACAGCGGCTGGTAGATGATCGATACTGCGCCGCCGGCGGAGTTGGCGTCGGGGAAGCCGCCACCCGAGCCGCCGTCCTGCACCAGGTACAGGTCCGCAGCGGTGATGCGGCCGTCGTCCCTGAAGCCGAGCCGGATGTTTCCCTGGAAGCCGCCCCGGGCCGAGCCCAGAAAGTACTCCTCGTGCCGGCTGATTCGCAGCATGACCGGGCGGCCGATCTTCCTGGAGAGCAGCGCCGTGATGCCGACGGTGAGCGATCCGCCGGACTTGGAGCCGAAACCGCCGCCGCAGTACTCGTTGACCAGGACGATATCCTCGACGCCGACGCCGCACTGCCGGGCGATTCCGCCCAGCGCCGCGGTGTGGCTCTGGCAGCCGGTGTGCACGTAGCACTTGTCGTTCTCCCAATAAGACATCGTGGTTCGCGGTTCCATGGAGTGGTGGGAGTTTCCCTGGGTGACGAAAGTCTCGTCGAGAACCAGGCTGGCCTCGGCAAAGCCCGCCTCCAAGTCGCCGAAGGACCATTCCTGGGACGGTTCGCCCATGGGTAGCTGGCCGTCGGGAACCGCGAAATCCCGTGCTGTCCACTTCAGCGTCCGGCCGGGGCCGCCGCCGCCCATGCCGCCCATGCCGCGGCCGGAGGAAGCGTTGGTTCCGTCCTGGCCCGCGTTCGGGCCGCCTGGGTAGAGGCTTTCCAGCGGATCGACGACAAACTCCAGCGGTTCGGCGTCGAGCCGGATGGCGTCGACGGCGTCCTGTGCGGTGCGCTCGTCCACAGCGGCCACGGCGAGGATCGGATGGCCGACGAACAGCGGTTCGTTGGTGAGCAGCGTGGCCGCGCCCTCGTCTTCCGCCGTGAGGATGCCGAGAACACCGTCCATGGCCAGTGCCTCCGACGCGTCAATACCGCTAATTCTCGCGTGGGGCATGGGGCTGGTCAGCAATTTGGCGAAGACCATTCCTTCAGCGCGGAAATCCTCCGCGTACCTGGCGCGGCCGGTGACCTTGGCGCGAACATCGGGCGGTACGAAATCTTTGCCGATCAAGTCATGGGCCATGGGAGAGGCGCCTCCTGGTAAGGGCATTCCGAACGAATTCCGTGGGCGTCATGGTAGCACCGGAATTTCGCATTGCCGCCGGCGTTTTGACAATTTTCGTTGAGCCGGAATCCGCGTCTCCAGCACGAGAATCTGGGCGAATCGTCCAGATTCTCGGCATTGCCGGCAACAGTCTGCCACTATTACCATAGCGACATGGCTGACGCGATCGCATTCGACACCCACCGTTTCGTCAAACACCTGACGGCCAGCGGTTTTTCCGAGACCCAGGCCGAGGCCCTGGCGGACGAACAGGTTCAATTGCTCGAGCGCAACCTGGCCACCAAGGTCGATATTCATGCGCTCAAGGTGGAGCTCAAGGCCGATATCGAAAAGGTCAGGGCCGAACTGCTGAAGTGGATGGTGGGCGCATTGACTGCCCAGACTGGAGTGCTCGCGGCCCTGTTCGCGCTGTTTTGAGAGCGGCGATTCTGCGGGATTAAATGAATGTATCGCTTGAGCCTTCCGAGCGCTGGCCAGCGCCCGAGGCGATTCGCTGGGTCTGTCAGGGAGATGCCGGTGCAGTGCCGGCGGAACCCGCGGCTTCAATATCCACGCCGTTTGCCCGCGCGTAGTCGAACCAGGCCCGGGCAAGTTCGGCGGCAAGCTCCGGTCGGTCGGTGGAACGGTCGTCGATTTCAGCGGGATCTACGGCGAGATTGAAGAGCGCTCCGGGGACGAATTCGCCGTCCTCCTTCCACCAGGCCAGCTTCCAGTCGCCGCGCCGGACGTAGCCGCCGCCCAGGCGGGGTTCGATGTAGGTGTGGAATGCAAGGTCGTCCCCGGTAAAGGCGGGGAGTTCGTCAAGCCATATGGATCCGACCGAGCGGCCCTGCATCGGCAAGGGAATGCGGTGATTGCTGGCGACGGGCTCGTCGGCGGGATGCGGGACGCCGGCCAGTTCCAGGAAGGTGGGCATGAGGTCGGTGACCTGGAAGAAGTTCCGGTCGATACGTTCCGGCGCGACCCGCCCCGGCCAGCGGAGGATGGCGGGAACGCGGGTGCCGCCCTCTGTGGTATAGGTCTTGTACAGGCGCAACGGCGTGGACGACACGCGTGCCCAGTTGGCGCCCACCGTGACGTAGGAATCGGCGTTGCCGAGGTTATCCAGGCTGTTGACGTCGGCTTCATTGTAGCCTGCACCCGTTGCGGTGCCGTCGGCGCCGTTGTCGGACATGAACAGCACGATCGTATCGTCCGCGATTCGCTGCTCGTCGAGATAGGCAAGGACCCGCCCGATCTCCTCGTCCATGATGTCCACCATCGCGGCGTAGATCTGCATGCGTCTGGACTCGTCGGCGCGCTCCGCGTCGGTCAACGAGGCCCAGTCCGGCAGATCTTCGTCCGCGTACGGCTCGAAATCCGACGGGAAGAGCCCAAGCTCGCGCAGCTGCTCGATGCGCGCGCTGCGGGTGGCTTGGTAGCCGTCCTCGTACCAGCCGTCGTAGGCTTCAATTCGCTCGCGGGGTGCCTGCAGCGGGTAGTGAGGCGCGGTGTACGAAAGGAAGGCAAAGAACGGCCTGCCGTCGTCGAGGTTGGCGTCGATGTAGTCAAGCATCCGGTCGGTGTAGTAGTGCGTGGAGTAAAAGTCCCCGGGGACGCCGACTCGCGCGCCGTTGTCGGAATACGAGTCGAGTTCGTCGGACTCTTGCCGATGCGGATTCGGGAAGTGCCGTCCCGCGCCCGGCAGCAGCGCGAAGACCTGCTCGAAACCGCGCGCCGAGGGAACCTGCTCGGCGCCTCGCCCGAGATCCCACTTGCCCGTCATGTACGTGTGATACCCCGCGTCGCTCAGCACCTCCGCCAGCGTCGCCGCATCGGGACTCAGCCGGTAATTGCGCCGCGGGCCCACGGCCGCGGTGTTGTTGTCGATGCCGGTATGGAGCATGGCGCGGGTGGGATTGCACTTGACGGCGGTGTGGAAGTCGAGAAACCGGGTGCCTTCGGCAGCCAGGCGCGCCAGATTGGGCGTAGGCATTTCCCCACCGTACGGGGCGATATCCGAGAATCCCAGGTCGTCGGCGACGATCAGCAGGATGTTGGGTTGGGTGGCTTCTGCTGAAATCGCCGAAGCAGCGCTGTCCGGTTCGACGGTGGCTGGGTCGGTCTGCGTCTCGCAGCCCGCGAGAATCATGCTGCCTGACGCGGCGGCGACAATCGCAAGCGCGCGCCGGCCGGTTCGCTGCCAAAGCGCGGCGACCTGCGGCCGACGCACTGCGATCCGCGGCCGGAAAATCTGCGGACGGCGCAGGGCAAACCGCGACCGGAGAAGCCTCGAACAAGGCAAGGCCCCTGCAGCGCCCGCGGGCGCTGCAGGGGCCTGCGATGCAGTCGTCGGGCGGGTCCTCAGAGCGGGCGGTTCGGCCAGATGATCGAACGCCAGAAGTGGGCGTTGTGGCTGTTGTCGAAGCCGAGGCCTTCGGGCGGCGTGCGGAAGTGCTTCGCCACCAGCTCAAAAATCGGCTCGTACTCAACCTGGGCGTCCTCGTCCCAGCCGTACACGTCGTTCACCGTGATGACCCGGGCAGTGTGATACCACTCATGGCCCTTGGCGTAGTCATGGTGCGCCTTCTGATACTCGTCCGGCACATAGTCCTCGCCAAAGATGCGGATGTACATCTCGGGGTATTCGTAGTTGTAGTCCGGATCCGGGAAGAAGCGCAGCGACTGGTGATACTTGATCGCCCAGGAGATTTCCTCGTCCACGTAGCCCTCGACCAGGTTGGAGCCCCAGTGGCCGTGGTCCACCCGCTTGATCTGGTGGCCGGTGTCGTGCAGCGCGCACGCCACGACTACTTTCTCGTCGTAGCCCGCCTTGAGCGCCAGGTTCGCGCTCTGCAGCATGTGGCTGTTCTGCTGGATGCCGCCGCCGGGCGCGTCATAAAAGCGAAGGCGCATGAAATCCACGATGGTGGGACGTTCGGGCATCGCAGGCGGTTCGACCGTTTCGCCGCCGCCCATTCCCATTCCCTGAGCCAGCATCAGGCGGCGCTCAAGCTCGTCCTCCACCGCGTCGGCCTTCTGGCCAAAGGACATGCCGGGTGTGAATGCCGCTGCCGCGGCGAGCGCGGCATTGCGCATGAAATCGCGTCGTTTCCTGTTCAGCTCCATGGGTACTGCTCCTGACTCGTAAAGTGTTCGCCCCTGTGCAGTGTCGAGTATAAACCTATTGACCGGGGGGAGTCCGGCAACCGCGCAAAGAACTGATAAGTTCTCGGCCGTTGGGAAGGCGGCACGTGGCGGCCGCCGGATTTTCGTACCCGAAGCCGTCTTCCCCACTACCGTTGCGCCATCGCAACGGCGAGGAGGCGCAGCCGGGCTGCTGCTCAGGTGCGTCCGTCTGGTTTCTAAGCCTGTTTCACGCAAGCCTAGACAATTGTTTGCAGTCCAACCATAAGCCAGGCGCTCTCATGTCTGTACCATGAATTTTCATGGGCGGAGCGCATGGGCGTTGAGAAAGCCATTGCAGATGTTAATGGGAATACTAATCATTTGTGAAGATTTGCGCGGATGTACCGTCAAAATGCAGTGCGTCTCGGCTGGTCCGCGAGCCATGAAGTTCATTCGAGTTTTTCGCAAGGGGTACATGTAGTGAAAGGAACACATTGGATCAATTTTCTGTTGATTGTCGTTGTCCTGGGAGCAGTGTCACAGCGATCGGGCGCCCAGGAACAAGCGGATGACGCCTCTCTGGAAGAAATCGTCGTCACCGGTTCCCGAATTTTCGGCCAGGAGCAAACCACCTCGCCGCTGGTGCAGGTCACCACCGAGGATTTCTTTGACAATCCTTCGGTGACCATTTCGGAGTTTCTCGGCGATAACGTCACGTCCAACAACGTGGTCCGTCTGTCCATCGATGAAAATAACTCCAGCGGTCAGGCGAATACGGGCAACCGCGCCGCAGGCGTGAACCTGTGGAGCCTGGGAGAGGAAAACACGCTCACTCTGCTCAACGGCTCGCGCGTGATCCACTACGCCGCGCCGAACAGCGGCGGCTGGTACACCTCGGATATCAATTCGGTGCTGCCGGCCATCGCCATGGCCAGGGCCGATGTGCTGCTCGACGGCGGCGGAGCCATCTACGGAACCGACGCCGTGGCCGGCGTAATCAACCTGGTGCCGAGGTATGGCTTCGAGGGCATCGAGTTTCGCATGCAGACGGACCTTTACCCGGACAGCCTGAGCGACACCGGATCCAATGCGATCGAAGGGATCTGGGGCACCGGGCTCGGAAATGGCATGGGCAGTTTCATCGCGGCGTTCGATCACCGCATCACGCGGGAAATCGATGCGTTGACTGTGGGCAGGAGCAACGCCGATTCCTTTCCGGAGTGGGACGGCAGCATGCTCTTGACGGACTACCAGGACATGACCGGTAACGTCAACGATGGCGCGGCCTATGAATCCAGTACGCCCGCGATGGGCAGGGGCCCACGTGCCATCCCTGGCGAGACATTGGTCGATCCGCTTTGCGGTGTGGACATAGAGGGCGTGCCCTACATCTATGAGGGCTTTCTTGTTCCTGACGACGACATGTCCGTCCCCGATACTGCGGGCACCTGTCACGGCTATGACTTCCCCCACACAACCGGCAGCGACACGAATCGTTCGTCGCTGTTTACCGCAGTTCGCTGGGACTTTTCCAGCAGGGTTTCCGGCTCCCTCGACTTCGGCTACAGCCGTCGTGAGAACTGGGACAACCAGCAAACCAGCTTCAATACCGGACGCGGGCAGAATCTGTCATCCGCCGCCATCCCGAATGCCGTGGACGAATCCATATCCCCGGACCACCCCGCCTGGCAGTACTACATGAGCATCGATCCCGACTGGCATCGGGTCGGGCAGCCGACCGTCGGCATGTCGAGGGGAATGACTGTCATCACGCCGCCGCCTCCCCTCAACGTGCCCATCGGTCCGGGTATCGGCTTCAAGGAGCAGCAGCTTCAGGAGTCGGACACATATAACCTGCATGGCTCGCTGGACATCGATCTGAACGAGACCTTCGGTCTCCAGCTTGGCGCGACCTACGGTCGCAGTGCGGTGACCCAGAATCGTTACGATCTGGTGATCGATCGATTCGAGAACGCGTTGTCGGGCCTGGGCGGTCCGGACTGCGACCCGGCCACCGGGATGCCGGGCGAAGGGCCATGCATGTACTTCAATCCGTTCCTCAGCGCCCTGTTGCCCAATGCGGATTCGATTTTTGCGGGCGGTTCACTGGCCAATTCCCCGGAGCTCATCGACTACATTTATCCGGGTGACGGTGTGCAACGAATCTTCGAGACCGATTTGCTGGGCGTCAATGCGCTTCTCTCCATCGATACGGGCTGGGAACTGCCCGGGGGAGAAGTCCTCGCGGTCGTCGGTGCGGAGTACCGTACGGAATCCTCGTCGGTGGACTACAACGAATTTACAAAGTCGGCCGACCGGAACATCACCTACACTGCCACGTCCAGCGCGCAGGTCCCGTACTCCGGAGACCAGAACATCGCCGCGGTGCTTGTGGAAGCGGCGGTGCCGATTCACGAAAATCTCTCAATGCAGGTCGCCGGACGTTACGACGATTACAACACGGTTGGCGGCACCTTCAATCCAAAGGTGGGACTGACCTGGAACGTATCGGATCGGGTGGCGCTGCGAACGTCGTATGGAACGTCCTTCCGGGCGCCGACCATTGCGCAAACGACACCGACCCAGGCACGCAGTTCGGTACCGCAAACCCCCGGTGCGGGCCGCAGGGGCGGGCATGGCGTGACTGCCATCATCAGCTCCGCTTCGGAACTCGATCCGCAGCAGGCCGCGCACCTCAGTCTGGGACTGGACGCTACACTTTTCGAAAACGCGGGCCCGCTCAACCGCCTGAATCTGTCGGCGTCCTACGTCAACATCGACTTTGAGGATCGAATCGACGTGTCCACAGCGATCGACCGTACCTGGGGAGGCAGCATCGGCCTGAGTCCGTGCGGATTTACCACGGGCGTCAGTGGCATGGCAGCATGGGGCGGCTTTTACTTCACGGAAGACTCGGACCTGGACGGTGTTCCGGACCCGGACGGCCAGCGCTGCTGGGACGGCGCCGACCCCGATGGCGATGGGATCATCGCCACTCGCGAGGAGTTGAGCGCCGATTACCGTCTCTACACCAATTTGGCCACGACCCAGATGGAGGGTGTCAATCTTGTTCTCACGTCCAATTGGAACACGCCGGTTGCGGCGCTGGACGTACGGGTCAATGCCACCCGGACCCTGAGTTTCCTTTTTCAGGACAGCGAAGCGGAGCCGGTGCTGGAGTTTGTGGGCAGGAGCGGCCTCGGATTTGCGCAGACGGCCAACGTCAGAAAGTGGCAGGGTAACCTGCGATTCAATCTGAGGTGGCGGGACAACACTTTTCTGCGCGGCCACTCGACGTCACTTACGTTGCGCACAGATACGGACATCCTGAATGCTGCCGATCTGGACGCCGGTATTGAGACGGTAACCAGCGGAGGTATCACAAGGGTGGATCTGCGCCATCAGTTCGCCTTCACCGACACGTACTCGTTGTCGCTGACTGCGCGCAACCTGACCGGCTCCGAGCGTGTGCGCTCCGGCGCTCCGCTGGTGGGCGCCGGCGACCGCACGTACCTGCTGCAGTTCGCCTATACGCCCGGGCTGCGGTAGCGCGACCACGGGCGCTGAGGGAAGGCGCAAATTCGAGAAGAACCCGGCTTCGGTCGGGTTCTTCCGCTCTTGCTGGTCAAACTCGCGCGGAACGCAATCTCGTGGTTGCGGGAGGTAGATTCTTCTTGCGCCTTTTCGGACAGCGCCGGCCCCAAAATCGCCGAACTTGGCCAGCATTGACCGATACGCTCACGATTCGGCTGTCCGCTCCATATCCGATACTGTCCGACTGACTGTGTAGGGTAGTATTGGCGGAGACAGGTTCATCCATGACGGGCACAACGTCCCGGATGGATGTTTCCTTTCCGTATTGGCGATTGCACGAAACATCGACGGGATATGCGATGCAGAGGGCGCCCTTGAATTCTCCTGCCGCGGACCGGCTTGTTTCCCGACTGAGGGACGCGCTCAAGCCTCGATCCGAAATCCTTGAAGCGTATCTGTTCGGTTCCCGCGCTCGTGGCGAAAGCCATGCCGGTAGCGATGTGGATGTGGCGGTGTACATCGACGAAGCCCATGTCGAGCATGGTTCGTGGGGGTATCCTGCCGATCTGACGTCGGATCTCATGAACGCCTTGAATACAAATAATGTGGATGTCGTGGTATTGAACCGGGCGGCTCCGCTGCTGTATCACCGGGTACTGCGCGATGGCATCCGGCTGCTGTCGCGGGATCTGCGGGCTACCACCACCCGCGCGGGAATGGCCATGTCCCGCTATTTCGATTTCGTTCCGCAAATGGAAAAGATGGATGCGGCGCGGCGATATGCCTCCCGCAAAGATAAGGATTGACCATGGTGCCAGGTCGTGTGGACCGGCGCGTCGTTCAGCGTCAGATCGTGAGCTGCGGCTTGTTCCGCGTAAGCCATCCGGTCACATGGCCCAACAGATCGGCGGCTGCTTCGATGCATGCCTCTACGGACGCTTCATCGACGTCATCGCCGGTGTAGTCGACGGCGTTGCGCTTGACGCGAAACGTATCGAGCAACAACATCCGATCCCGATCCAATTCGACCGAATGGACGAGCGATTGGATCATGGTCTGATGATGTCCGGGTCTGCTTCTGGCGGGCCGGAAGCCGTTTGCCCACAGCGCCACCATGCATAGCTGCGTAACGGCTCGATAGGCGGCATCCAGACGCGTCTCTGGGCTGACTGTCTGCTGTCTTGCATCGGTGATGCCGCGTTCGGCCGACTCGAGCATTCGGCGTACTTGCGCCGAATTTGTGTCATGCGCTTCGAGTTGTCCTATTCTCGACAAGTTTTGCAAGCTCATCTTCGTTGGCCTTCAGAAATAGTTTCGGCTCGCTCAGAATGCGGGTTACGAAACGGTCCGCTTTCTTCGACAGTTTCGAGAACCTCCCCGTAGTCATGACGACCGGGTTTATCTCCCGCCGCAGAGTTTCCCGGAGCGAGGACAGTGCCTTCACGGCGTCCAGGAGCGAGACTTCGCCCAGTATGCAGATGTCCAGGTCACTGCCGGCGGATTGACGGCCGCTGGCCATGGATCCGAAAACGAAGGCAGCGTCGATTCGGTCGACGCAATCCGACAAGGCATGTTGCAGCAGCGACTTCAGTCCCATCGTCTTGCGGAAAATCGCCGCGAGTTCTTCGTATATTGAACAGTTGGGATTGGCTTGATAAAAGACCTGATTTCCGGTCCTTTCGCGCACTAATAGCCCGGTTTGCGCCATGGCTTTCAGTTCACGATGTAGTGAACCGGCGGATACGCCCGTTCTCCGCGCGAGTTCGCGAACGTGAAATCGCTCATCCGGATGCAGGAACAGGCTCGCCAACACCAGGCGCCGGTACGGGCTGAACATGAATTCGATCGGTTGCTTGGCCATTTCGGGTGGAGATTGTTCTCACATTCGCTTCGATTGTAGCGAATGTGAGAACATGCGCAAGTCCTTTAGAGTCGCCGATGTCTCGCGGTTATCCGGGCAATGGTAGGGCGATATTGCACAATTATCGCGGCAGCGCCGACCAGACTCCGTTGTCGCCGAATTCGGCTTGGAGAGTATCCAGGGCGAATGCCTCGAGCATCACGCAGGCTTCGATGCCGTTTTCGCAGTCGCGGCCCAGTTCGCTCGCTCGCTCGACCCAGGGTGCCCGCCCGCCGCCGAAGATCATCACTGGAGCGGCGTCGTCGGCACCGTGGACCATGATGGTCTGGTAGCGGGCGATGGGGCGGCCGTTGAGGGCCGGGTTGCCGGTCATGCGTACACGGGCGCCGTTGGGGACCGTGGACTCATTCCAGCCCAGTTTGGCCAGGGCGGTCCAGGAAGGGCCTGACTCGAACGCCCAGTCGACGCCGTCGTCGGTGGTGACTCGGAAGTAGGAGTGCGGGTTGGAGAGCCTGTGCGCCGTGACGGTACCTTCCACCGAGACAGTGTCCCGGACGTCGAAGAACGCCGGTGCGGCGTGGTGCGCAAGAGCAGCCGAACTGCAGGACAGGTAAGCCACCCACGCCATGCTCCGACTGGTCGCTTTGAAGGGTTTCACGTTTGTCTCTCCCCTGCCGGCATCACTCTCAAGTTCCCGCTCGTGTGGTAGCTATTCGTCCGCCGCATCGTCGAAAAAGCTGTCGAAATCCCCGAAGAACAGTTCCCGCTGGTCCATGCTGCAGGACCACTCGGCGATGTAGTCGCCGGGATTGGGCACGTACTCCGCGCGTGCCAGCCTGACGGGGCCATCGTAGTAGACGGGGTCGTTGATCTCCACGTCCAGCAGCAGCCGGGTCCGGTCGTCGTTCCAATGGAAGCGCTCGACGGTCGTGGTCATGGGACTGGTCTGGATGGTGTGGATGTTCTCCACCAGATGGCTGGTCTCGATGACCAGGACATCGCCCACCCAACGTCCGACGGAATAGCCGTGCAGGGTATGGGGCGTGTCCGGGCGGGGCGGCTCGCCGTCGATGGGAATGGTCCGCCGCACGTTGAAATACTCATGGTGGAAGACGATCTCGTCGTCGGACTGGATGATCTCCACCGGGCGGGGCAGGCGGGTGAAGTGCCGGCTCAGGCCGTCGGCGATGCAGTCGAGGCCGGGGTCGTTCTCGGCGGTGGCGGCCTCGCGCCGGGCCAGCCCCAGTTCGTTGATGGGGCAGGCCTCCGAGCGGGCGAAGTTCGTGCTCCGCCCGCAGGGCGTTTCGGCCCTGCCGGCCAGGTAGACGCCGCTGATATCGACCTGGGCCTGGGCGATGGGAGAGCCGGCGGCTGCCAGCAGCACGGCAGCCGGCAGCGGCACGGACCGCCTCACGCTACTGATCCTCCGGTCCCGGAGGAGCCGCGACTTCGCTCGCGCGCTGTGTTCTGGACCGCAGCAACTGGCGGACCGGGCCGCCGTTGATCGATACGTTGCGCATGGAGAAACGGTTGACGTTGAACTGGCTCGGGCGACCGTAGATCAGCAGCGTGTCGCCGACCTCGATCTCGCCGGGGTAGAGCCCGTAGGTCCTGGCCAGCAGCCCGGGCGCGTGACTGACCGCGTCCCAGATTTCCCCCTCCTCAAGGGGACCACCGGTGATGCGGATGCGCACGCGGATGTGGGGGTCGGTCCAGAACAGCCTTTCCACCACGCCCTCGATCTCGAACTGTTCGGCGTTGCCGAATTCGGCGGCCACGGAATGGTGGGCGCTGGCGGCGCCGGTTCCCAGCAGGAACACGGCCAGCGCGGCAAGGGTAATCAGCAGACGATTCATGATTTCGATCTCCTCAATCTTCGGCAGGATCGATGTACGAACTCTCCAGCAGGGCCGGGTCGTAGTAGGGCACATGGACCTCCGGGTCGTACTCGCATTCGGATGGGTAGAAGAAGGTGTCTTCGGGCAGCCGCGTCCAGAAGGCGTGGGAAATCCGCGGCCATTCGTAGGTCTCGGGGTCGACGGCCATCAGCAGTACCTCGATGGTGTCGCCGTCGGGGCGCAGCGTGTAGCGCTCCAGGAACTTCAGTTCGTCGGAAGTCACCAGGGTCGCCCCGTGCGCCAGCCCGTCCGGGAAGCTGTCGGTCTCGATGACGATGGTATTGCCCTCGCGCCGGCCCGAGGACGTGCCTAGCATTCGCGTCGCCTCGGTTCGCGTCTCGCCGTCCAGGTAGATCACCCGTTCGGCGGCGTTGTGCTCGTAGTAGATTTCCAGCCGGTCGGGGAACTCGGCCATCCGCACGGCGGTATTGGAGGCGAAGGAGGTGCGCGGCACGTTGTAGCCCTCGCAGAAAACTTCCGGGTCGTCCATGACGGTGAGGCCCTCGGTTCGTGCCTGCCCGGCCTCGGTCAGAATGACGCCCGCACTGTATCCCCGGGAGCGCTCCCACAGGCCGGTTAGGTTCTTGCCCGACGCCGCCATGCCGCCCGCCGCGCCGCCCATCTGGGCCAGCGCGCCGGAGCCCATGCCCAGCCAGATGGTCGCCAGCAGCGCTGATCGAATTATTGTCGGCAGCGCCGATTGGCATTCGGCCAGCAGCGCCGGTCCGCCTACTGTGTTGTTCATGTCAATCAGTCTCCTTGTTCCGAGCGCTCCCACATTTCGCAACTGCTGGTTTCGATGTTCCCGCGCGCGGCCCAGTTGAACGCCGTCTCGATGACCAGGGGTTCGTCGAACATTACCGGGTCCGTGGCGGTCAGGCGATAGTCCAGCCGGGCGGGCTCGTCGCCCGTCGCCAGAATCACCGTGAATCGCTCCTCGAATTGCACCTGGCCGCTTTGCGGGGTGCCTTCGCGGTCGAAGTAGGGGTAGTTCACCAGCGTCGTGTCGACCACCAGCACATTGTCGCCCTCCCAGCGCCCGACGGAGTAGCCGAGGTGGCTGTGGGGGGCGCCTTCCGGCGGCGCATCCCGGTCCAGGTGGATGACCCGGTCGCCGCCCCACCAGAAGTGGCGCATGACGATGCGCTCGCCTTCATCCACGAATTCCATGGAGCCCGGCAGCATGCGCTCTGGCATGCCCCGGGGCACGCATTGCAGGATGGGGTGATCGATGGGCCGGAAGGCGTCCTTGGCGGCCCGCCCCACCTCGCTGAGCACATGGTCGTAGTCCTGCTCGGCCATCCACTCGCTGGGCCGCAGGCCCATGCCCCAGATGCCGAAGATGCTGTCGGCCACTACTGCGGGCCGATCCGCCCGGCGCTCGCGATCGGGCACGTTCTCCGGGACCAGTCGCCGATCCGACCAGATGAGTTCGCCCCGGCCCCCGGCATACTCCATCCCGTTGGGCAACAGCATGTTGCGCAATCCGAGGAAATCGGACCGGTGTCGGGAAACGAATCCCGCCGCCTTCACCTGCGCGCCGACCGGAAACAGGTCAGCCGTGAAACCGCCGCTTTCCATCTGGCTCGGGACCCCGGTTTCCAGTTCCCAGAACGCCTCTTCGCCGGATTCGTCGATAACCCGAAGCTCGAAGCGCACGTGCGGATTGCGCCAGAACACCTCGGTAAGCGTTCCCTCGAGAACCACCAGTTCGTCGGTGTCGTAGAACGCGGGGGCGCCCACCGGGCCGTGATGTGCCCGGAGCTGGGCCGCAGCAAGGCTGGCGATCAGGATCAGCAAGGTACGCTGCATGACCTCCCGATAATACCTGTTTCGATCCGCCCGGTTGGGGCGGTGGCGGCGAAACAATCGTATAGATTTGAAAAGCGTGCATTGCCACCGGAATCTTCCGCGGCCGATGCAATTGCCTCTGCAATCGGCTCACCGCCAACACTCGATACGAAGGGCGAGCGTACGAGTATCGTTGCCGGGTTCGAGCGCGCCAGCCGTGGCGAACCTGTTGCGGTCGGCCGGACGATGTGGTCTATTCGGTAGATTATCAACACGGAGGTTAGCCGGATGCCAAAGAAAATAATCGGAGCCTATCTGATCCTGGTGGCGGTCCTGGTAGGTGTGCACACCGTCGTCGAACCGCTGTATCACGTGTCCACGGAAGCGCGTCCGTACAGCGCAGCCTGGGACATCCTCAATGCGATGATGATCGTGGCGCTCGTCCTCGGCCTTGTCTACGGCTATCTCCGCAAGAGCAGCGCCGACAACGACGGGGGCGGAGTGACCCGCGAGTATCTCACCGCAAACACGCTCTTCTATGGCTTCCTGTTCGTGAGCATCCTGTTCTTCTGGAACTGGTTCAATCTCCTGAGTCCGGCATTCACCGCGATCGACGACGAAACGGTTTCCCTCGTGTGGATCGTCATCGACGCCCTGCTGCCGCTGGTCACCGGCGCCATGGGAGTCCATCTCTCGCGTGGGGGCGGCGACTAGCATCAGCCATCCGGAGTTGCGCACCGCAGAAGAGGCAACGCGGTTCGCCGGCTCCTCTCGCCGTCATCTGCAGGCGCTCGGGGAGCCTAACGCGCGCGCATCGCCATGAAAACGATACTCCTCGATCTGGCCGGCGAACTGCGCGACGATGTCGCGTCGGGCGGGACCGTTCCCGCCCTTGCCGCCGGCGTGACGACCGGCCTGGGGCTTCTGGTCGCGCATATTGCCTACGCGGCCTTCATATTCTCCGGGCCCCTGAGCGCCTACTCTTCCCAGGGCGTGGGGCTGGTGCTGTTCGGATGTTTCGCGGCCTGCCTGATCGTCGCCCTTGCGGGCGGCTATCGCGGCGCCATTGCCGGCCTGTCGCCCGCACTGATCGTCGGGATGGCCGCCATCGGCTCGACCATGGTCATCAGCGGGGAGGCGTTGTTCGTCAGCGCATCGGTCGCGCTCATTCTCAGCGCCGTGCTCACCGGCATCTGCTGCCTCACTATCGGGCACTTTCGCCTCACCAACCTGGTTCGTTTCATCCCCTACCCGGTCGCGGCCGGTTTCGTTGCCGGAATCGGCGGCGCCGTTAGCCTTGCGGCCATGTCCCTGATGGGCGCGGAACTGAACCGGGAGACCATTCCCGGCCTGCTTGAGACCGCCACCGCGGCACGGTGGGTTCCCGGCGCGGCCTTTGGAGCCGCTCTGTACTGGGCCATCAAGCGGTGGCGCAGCCCCCTGATCCTGCCGGTCGGCGTCCTGCTCGCCGTCGGCGCATACCATCTTGCCCTCGCCGCGCTCGGCATTTCCGGCGGGGAAGCACGGGTCGCGGGACTGCTCCTGACGAGCACGACCGACGGTAACCTGTGGCCGGCATTGCGCGCCGCCGATCTGGCGCACGTGGAGTGGGGCGCGATCGCGATGCAGATTCCGAACATGCTGACTCTGATACTGATTGCCTTCATCGCCGTCGTCATGAATATCGCCGGCCTTGAGGTGGCCGCAAATCGGGAACTGGATTGGGACCGGGAATTCACGGCAAACGGGATCGCCACCCTGGTCGCGGGCCTGGGCGGCGGAACGGTCTCGACCCTCGTCGTACCCGCTTCGATGCGCAGCCAACTGCTGGGCGCCGCCACGCGCCTGACCGGTCTCGTGGCGGCGCTGGTTGTCGCCGCCGGCCTGTTCCTGGGCGACGGGATACTGGAAGTGACGCCCTCGCCGCTCGTCGGCGGGATTCTCGTCTTCGCGGGACTGGGCATGCTCGATGAAGGCATGGTCAAGAGCTACCGGCGGCTTCCGCGGCCCGAGTTCGGCATCATTGCACTGATATTCGTCGCCATCGTCGCCTTCGGCCTCCTTGAAGGCGTAGCCGCCGGCATGCTGGCGACTCTCATTTTCTTTGCCGTGCGACTGAGCCACGTGGACCCCATCGAATCCCGATTCACCGCGCGTGAGCGGCGGAGCAACAAGTCCCGCCCGATACCCCACCGCGCCATCCTGCGCGAGGAAGGCGAGCGCGTGCAGGGCTACCGACTGCGAGGCTATATCTTCTTCGGCAGCATCGGCGCGCTGGCCGATCGGTTGAGGAAGTCCCTGCGCGGACCCGTCAGGCCCGACTGCCTGTTGCTTGACTTTGCCGCCGTCTCCGGATTGGACTTTTCGGCTCTGAATGTCCTGTCGAGGTTGCTGGAGACCGCAGAGGCGTCCGGAGTGAAGGTGATTCTGAGCGCATCGCCGCAGCGCCTGATCCGCGACTTCGAACGCAACCTGCCTTCTGCCGTGTTCGCGAAGTTGCTGATCGAGCGGGATGCGGATCGTGCCCTGGAGCGCTGCGAGGACATTGTCATTTCGGCGTGGACGGCGAACGAAAACCTGGCGGAACAACGGCGCGGCGTGCTGCTGGAGCAAACAGCCGAAGGTATTGAACTGCATCTGGAGCGACAGATCCTGTTCGAGGAACTGATCGAGGAGTTGAGCGGCTGGCTGGAATTCCGCGAGTACGCCGCCGGCGAGATTCTCGCCGGGACGGAAACGCCTTCCGGGGGATTGTTGCTGCTAGTTACCGGCCGGGCTTCCGCCTTCAATGCGGCGGGCGAACGGCTCTACCAGCGCGGACCGGGAGATTCGGTTCGGCCGGTGGGCGTTCAGGAGCAGGAAGCGACCTCAGTGGTCGCTGAGGAACCTTGCCGCGCAATGGTGGTGACGCCGGCGGACCGGAGTTGGCTGGAAGAGCACAGGCCGGAGCTTGCCCTGAAACTGTACAGGTACCTCTTTGCCAATCAATTCGCGGTTCGGGTAACTCCTGACTTCGACGGTTTGGGTCCTTAACTGTCGATACCGATGTTACTGTCGCGCTGCGCAGACGTTCCCACCGTGGTGGTACTCGCCCTGCTCGCCTTGCCGCTGGGGGCGCAGCAGGCGCTGACCGACCCGGGTCAGAAGTCGGTACGCGTGGTGCGCACGGACACGCCGCCCGTCATCGATGGCGACCTCGGCGATGCGGTCTGGGCGCGCGCCGCGTTCATCGACGATCTGCATCAGACAAATCCGATCGAGTATGCCGAGCCGTCCGAGCATACCGAGATTTACATTCTTTACGACGACGACGCCCTGTACGTGGCGGCGCGCCTGCATGACTCCGGCCGCGAACTCATTACCGCCAACAACATGCGCCAGAACGACGAAATCGCGCAGGACGATCGCTTCTATGTGGTGATCGATCCGTTTAACGAGCGGCGCAGCGGCTACTTCTTCGGGATCAACCCGAACGGTGTGCGCCGCGACGGTGTGTACCGCAACGTCAGCGAGTTGGACAGCAACTGGGACAGCATCTACCACGCGGCGGCGGGCCGTTTCGAGGGCGGGTGGACAGCGGAGATCCGGATCCCCTACAAATCGATCTCCTTCGATCCCACCACCGATACCTGGGGGCTGAATTTCTCGCGCGGAATCGTGCGCCGTGACGAAAACATGGCCTGGGTGTCTCGCAACCGGGAATTCAACCCGTCGGTCTCGGGACTCGCCGTCGGCTTCGAAGGCCTCGAACAGGGGCTCGGGCTCGACATCGTGCCGTCGGCCAGCCTGACCGGGGACCGCACGTTCTCGCAGGACCCCCTGGTGGGCGACCGCTCGGATACGAGCCTCGAACCCAGCCTGGACGTGTTCTACAAGCTGACGCCGCAGCTCAACGCCTCGTTGACGGCCAACACCGATTTCTCGTCCACGGAAGTCGATGACCGTCAGGTCAACCTGGACCGCTTCGGGCTGTTCTTTCCCGAGAAGCGCGACTTCTTCCTGCGCGAGTCCGATATCTTCGAATTCGGCGGGATCGGCGGCCAGCGCCAGTCGGACATCCCGGGGCTTTCCGCGTTGGCTCAGAACGGCCTCCCGTTCTTCTCCCGCCGCATCGGCCTGAGTCCGGAGGGTACGCCCATCGAACTGGAGGCCGGCGGCAAGATCAGCGGGCGTGTCGGCCGGTTCGAACTCGGCGCCCTGTCGATTCGCCAGGACGCGTTCGGCGACATCGATGCCGGGAACCTGTCGGTCATGCGCGCAAAGGCGGGTGTTCTGGAGGAATCGAATCTCGGCGTCATCGTGACGCAGGGCAATCCCGGTGCAAATGTCGGCAACTCGCTGGCGGGGGTCGATTTTCTCTACAGGAACACGCGGCTGCCGGGCGGAAGATCGCTCGAGGCCGACGTCTGGTACCAGCAAAGCGATACCGAAGGCGTTCATTCCGATCAGGCGGCTGCCGGTGTCGGCGTGCGCCTGCCGACGAACGAGGGATTCAGGGGCGCGCTCGAATACAGGGAGTATCAGGCCAATTTCAATCCGGCGCTCGGCTTCGTCAATCGCAGCAACATTTCCAATGCAGAGGCCAGTCTCGGTTACATGCTGCGCCCTGCTGCAGGTTACGCGCAATCGTTGCTCACGGTGCTGCATGTGCAGCACGTCGACCGGCTCGATACGGGCGCGTTGCAGACGCATGGATTGAGGTGGCGTCCGGTGGTCGTTCGCAACCGGACCGGCGACGAGTTTTCTTTCGCCTATCGCACCTTCACCGAGAACATCGAAGATTCATTCGAGATCTCTTCCGGCATCGTCATCCCCACCGGACGATACAAGCTCGAGGACTGGGGCATTCGTTTCCTGACCAGCTCACACCGCAGGCTGGCCGCCAACCTGGTCCTGGTGCGCTTCTACAGAGGCTCCTACTTCAGCGGCGACCGCACCGACTGGACCGGGGAACTCACTTGGCGCCCGTCGGCTCGTTTTCGCGGCAACGTGAGCTACCGCTACAGCGAAATCGATCTGCCGCAGGGCAGCTTCGAGACCCGGCTGGTTGCCGCGGGCATCGATTTCACGTTCACGCCGACGCTGTCCTGGGTCAACCTGATCCAGTACGACAACGTCACCGAGACCGCGGGGGTCAACATGCGTTTGCACTGGATCCCGGAAGCCGGCCGCGAGATGTTCTTCGTCATCAATCACAGCGTCGAGGACCACGACCGCAACAATCGCTTTCGCTCGATCGCCTCCGACATGACGGCCAAGGTGAACTACACATTACGGTTCTGACCGCCTCCCGAACTGCCCCACGCAACCACGCGCCAACCTCGCGGGCCGCTCTTGCTGCACCACGTGTAAAATCGGGGCGGGCACGGATGCAGGGGTCGCGGTCATGTCGGTCGTTGGTCTGAAGCCAGGTGCGATCATCTCAATTCCTGTACGCGACTTGAAGAAGTCGGTTGCATGGTACGGTCGGACGTTTGGCTTCGAGGTCGCGCGTGTGCTTCGGGAACCCGCATGGTGCGAACTCGCTACCTCGACTGCCGGCGTTCGCATCGGGCTCGCGCAGGTGGACCGCGGCGAACCCGGCGACACCACGCCGATCTTTACCGTGGGCAGTATCGAAGCTGCGGCGGCGGAGTTGGCGGCAGAGCACATCGCCACCAGCGAAGTCGTCACTGTCGACGGGCACGCCAGGCTATTGACCCTGCAGGACCCGGACGGAAACACATTGATGCTTCAGGAGAAACTGTGAACGGGAATCGCCGCGGGGAGATCTTCCGGGAGGGGATTGTTCGGAAGCGGACTTCCGGGGAAGGGCCGTGACGGCGCAGACTCGACTCATGGCCGACTGCCAGGTCGTCGTCATCGATGACGACCCGGAGCTGTGCTACATGCTCAGTGAACTGCTGCGTACCGAGGGCTATGCCACGGCCACGTTTCAGACCGGCGACGAAGGATTGCGTGCGCTCAGGAACGCGCTTCCGCAACTGATCATTCTGGACGTGACCATGCCCGACATGGACGGATTCGAGGTGCTGCGGTTTCTGCGAATGGAATCGGACGTTCCGGTTCTGATACTGACGGCCCGGGGCGACGACCGCGACCGCATCACCGGGTTTGAACTGGGCGCCGACGACTACCTGCCCAAGCCCTTCAATCCGCGCGAACTGCTGTTGCGGGTGCAGGCGATCATGAAGCGCACGGCGCCGCTGGCGGCGACCGCGACCACCGAGGTGGGGCCGCTGGTGCTGGAGCGGCTCAAGTGCGTGGCGCACGTGGGCGAACGGTCGGCGAAGCTCACCAGCGCCGAAGCCCGCGCGCTGGAAGCCCTCATGCGCACCCCGGACCGGGTCGTGTCCAAGGATGAACTCACGCGCTTCGCCCTGGGGCGCGGCCGAATGCCCTACGAACGGGCCATCGATACCCACATTTCCCACCTGCGCACGAAGATCGGCAAGGACATCGGCGGCGAGTCGCCCATCCGAAATGTCCGCGGCGCCGGTTACCTGCTGTTGTCCGACTGGGAGCCCACTGCATCATGATCGGATTGTTCTGGCGAATCTTCTTTTCCTTCTGGGCTGCCATGCTGTTGCTGCTGGCGGTGATGGCCTACAGTACGTACCTGGTGGTCAACGCTTGGAACGAGCAGGGTCAACTGAGTTACGACGAGTTGGCCGGGCGCGCGGATGTGGTGCTCAAGGATGGCGGTGAAGAACGCCTTCGGGCGTGGTTGCGCAATCCTTCGAATTTTCCGCCGGATCTTACGCTCTTTGTTTTCGATCAGGCCGGAAATGAAATCCTGCAGCGGGACATTCCGACACCGGTGCTCGCGACGCTCACCACTGCGAACCCGCAAAATCGCCCTCGCCAGTTTCGGGCACGGCAACTCATGTCCAGCAGCGGCGTGGAATACCTGGCTGTGCTGGGTCCGAACGCTCCGCCCATCCTCGGCGCACTGGGCACACCGCTGATGCGCTGGACCGTCATCGTCGCGGCGTTCGTCATCAGCCCGCTGGTGTGTTTCGTGCTGAGCCGATCGCTCACGAACCCCTTGCACCGTGTGGTCGCGGCGACTCGCAGACTGGCCAGGGGGGACCTGTCGGCGCGGGTCGAGGTCGGTGCGCGCGGACGCGACGACGAAGTCGGGGAACTCGGCCGGCAGTTCGACCGCATGGCGGGGCGCCTGGAGCGACTGATCACCACGCGTACGGAACTCTTCCGTAATGTTTCCCATGAGTTGCGGTCGCCCCTGGCGCGAATTCGGATAGCCATCGAGCTGGCCCGGCGCAAGCCCGACCAACTGAACGACCAGCTCCGGCGCATCGAGCAGGAGACGGACCACCTGGAACTGCTCACCCGCCACGCGCTGAGCCTGGCTCACCTGGAGGAGTCACCCCCCGAGACCGATCTTCAGGAGATCGATCTTGTGGAAATCGTCGAGGGCGTTGCCCAGGATGCGTCGTACGAGGCCGGGGCAAAGGGCAAGTCCGTGGTGTGGGAAGCCGGAACCAGCGGCTCGATCGTTCGCGCAAACCCCGATTTGCTTCACAGCGCCGTCGAGAACGTGGTGCGCAACGCATTGCGCCATACGCCTGAAGGTACGCGGGTCGAAATCAGCCTGGAAGCGAAGAATGGCGTCGCGCGCCTTCAGGTCAGGGATGACGGCCCGGGCGTGCCCAGCCACGATCTGCAGAAGATATTCGAGCCGTTCCAGCATGGGCGCCGGGGCAAGGGGACGGGTGTGGGGCTGGCGATCACCCAGCGCGTGATCTCGCACCTGAAGGGGCACGTCAGCGCCCGCAACAATTCCCGCGGCGGACTCAGCGTCGAGCTGGAGTTGCCGCTTGTCTCGGCGGCAGCCGGCGGCGTCGGCGCCGGAGCGGTTCGTCACTGAGCCGTTGCGCTCTCCAGCCAGTCCATGACACGCGCCGCGATGTCGGCGCTGTTGTCGTCCTGCATGAGCATGTGGGAGTTGCCGCGAATGCCTTCTTCCGTCAGCTCCAGCATGTCGCCGCGGCCGCCCATCTCTCGAACCAGTGCCGCGGTGGCCCGGCAGGACTCGAGCCTGCCGGTCTGATTGCGGGATTCGATGTAGTCGCCGTAAACCGCCAGGAAGGGGATGTGGGCGATGGGCTCGACTGCTTCCCTTGCGGTCGGACACCCGGTCGGCTCGAGGACCACGATGGCGCTGACCAGATCCGGATTTCGCCGCGCGGTGTTGAAAATCACCGGACCGCCGGCCGAGTGGGGCATGAGCACCGCCGGACCCGTGCGCTGCAGCAGCGCTTCCAGCGCCAGGACGTTGGGGTTGTTCGGTTCCACGGGCGGCAGCCCGCCGCCGCCCGGCTGGCCGCCTGAGCCAGCCACGCCGCCCGGGCCGCTTGCGCCAGCCGCGTCGCCTGCGTCAGCCGCGCCGCCACCGCCCAATCCCATACCACCGCCTCCGGCGGCTGCCCCCATGCCACCGCCGGCAGCACCGCCCATGCCACCGCCGGCAGCACCGCCCATGCCACCGCCGGCAGCACCGCCCATGCCGCCGCCGGCAGCACCGCCCCTACCACCGCCTCCACCGCCGACCCGAGGCGGCCATGAAGCGTAGAACTGGTCGATGTGATCGGTGGGGAAGCGCGCTTCAGGGTACGGTTCACCCGGTGCGTCGCCGAATCCCCATCGGCGCCAGACCTGGCCGATACTCCACGTGTTAACGCCGGGAGCCGGCTCGTCGGCGCTTCGGAACGGCCCCACGGCAAACCCGGACGGCCCCGTATCGACGGGGTCGTAGACGTACGCGCTGAATCCCTGCCGTGCAAAGGCCTGAGCCCATCCCTCGCGCCCGTCGGGCGTGGAGAGATAAATGTATGAAGACAGCCCGAGGCCCGGATACATCACCACGGGCATTCCGGGCTCGTCGGTTTCGGGCACAAGGTAGTGCACCAGGGCCTGGCCCACGTGCTGCTCGAAGCCGGCCGTGTTCCGCACCTCGCCGCCGACGTAGAACATGCCCAACTCCCGGAGCGTGAGTGGCTCCTGGGCGGAGGCGGTGCCCGCGACCATCAGGCACGCCAGCAAGGAAAGCCCGGTCCACGGTGTATCGGCGATCGAAGATTTCTGTTTGCCCATGGAGATTCCTCGCGCAGTCGCGTCGAAAACTTCAATCATTCTAGGTGACCCGGCCCGCGCCGGTCCGTGAAGAAATGTCGCCTGTGCGCCGCGCCGCCTCAGTTCACTTCGTTCAGCCGCCCGGTGGTGACGTCGTACACGAAACCCCGAATCTGGTCTTTCACGGGGACGAACGGGCACGCCTGGATCCTGCGCATGGACTGGCGCACATCCTCTTCCTCGTCCGGGAACGCTTCCAGCGCGAACGACGGACGCAGGCCGGTGTCAGCTTCGATCTGCGCCTTCACGGCATCGTCCGTGAAGGTCACCATGCCGCAGTCGGTGTGGTGGATGAGGATGATTTCCCGGGTCCCCAGCAGCCGCTGCGAGATGGTCAGCGAGCGAAGCACGTCGTCGGTGACCACGCCGCCTGCGTTGCGGATCACGTGGGCGTCGCCCTCTTCGAGCCCGAGCAGGCCGCCGGTCTCGATGCGCGCATCCATGCAGGCGACGATGGCCGTCTGTTTCGAGGGTGGAATCGGCGCGTCTCCCTTGTCGAATTGCGCCACATATCGGGCATTGTTGGCGAGAAAGCCGTCGGTTGCGGACATGGTTGGTTCCCCGGTGTGTTGTGAGTGTTCCGCCAGATTAAACGCGTGGCGGCCCGGCGCAAAATACCGAAGTGTTCGCCCTTAATGACGGTTCGAAATATGGGCAGCCATCTTCGATGTGGCGAAGCCGAAATGATCGGCCATTGAAGTAGCGTTGAAACACCCGGCACCTATCGTGGATTTCCGCATTAAGAATCCTTAAGAAACGCTACGCCTTGTCGCTTGCGTCGGCAGGCCGGTGCAATAATGAATCGTTTACGTCCTTGCGGCGTTTGGGACCCGGTATTCCATGCAACGAACCTTGACCGCCCCAGCCATCGCGGCCGCGTGTCTGATAGGTGTAACTGCAGGCGCGCAGGCGCCGGTCGAGTCCGGCGCCCGGGAGAAATCCGTGCGCATTGTGCGCACCGACTCGGCACCGGTGATCGACGGCGTGCTGGATGAGGAAATCTGGAGTCTCGCCGCGCCGATCGACGACTTTCACCAGATCAATCCCAATGAATACGACGAGCCTTCACAAACGACGGTGGTCGTCCTGCTCTACGACGATACCCACCTCTACGTCGGCGCGCGCCTGCTGGACAGCCAGCCCGGTCAAATTACCGCCCAGATTCTCCGGCAGGGCGAACGCATCGACGACGACGACTATTTCGGAGTCATCCTCGATCCGTTCCTCGATCGCCGCAACGGCTACCTGTTCCAGCTGAATGCCAACGGGGTGCGTGCCGAGGCCATCTACCGGAACACCACCGAGACGAATTTCGATTGGGTGGGTATCTGGCGTGCGCAGGCCACGATGCACGAGGACGGGTGGACTGCGGAGATGGCCATACCGTTCAAGACCCTGTCCTTCAACCCGGACAGCGACAGTTGGGGCATCAATTTCACCCGCGGGGTTGCCCGCACGAACGAGACCTCCGGCTGGATGTCCCGGACCCGTCAGCAGAATCCGAGCGTCGCCGGCACGATGGTGGGCCTGGACGGACTGGAGCAGGGCCTCGGCCTGGACGTCGTTCCATCCCTGAGCAGCCGGGAGTCCCGGTTCTTCGTACCGGCGGATTCCGATTCGGCAACCGAGCCATCCCTGGATGTGTTCTACAAGTTCACTCCGGCGTTGACGGGCGTGCTGACGCTGAACACGGATTTCTCCGCGACCGAAGTGGACGACCGCCAGGTCAACCTCACACGGTTCAGCCTGCTGTTTCCGGAAAAACGCGATTTCTTCCTGCAGGACGCCGACATCTTCGAGTTTGCCCGACTCGCCGGTATGAGGGGCGGTCCCGACGGCGGGGGCGGCGGCGCGGCAGGTCAGAACGGCCGTCCGTTCTTCTCGCGCTCCATCGGTCTGAGCGAGTCGCGGCAACCCGTGGATATCGAGGCAGGCGCGAAGTTGACCGGCCGGCTCGGCCGCTGGAACCTCGGCGCCATCGACATCCGCCAGGCTGCATTCGAAGATGTCGAGGCAACGAACCTGTTCGTGGGCCGGGCCGTCGCCAATATCCTGGAGGAATCGAATCTCGGCGTCATCGTGACCGACGGAGACCCCCATTCCAATCTGGACAACACGGTGGTGGGCGCGGACTTTCGCTACCTGAATACGCGCTTGCCGGGCAGGCGTACGGCCGAGGGCGATGCCTGGTACCAGAAATCCTCCACGCCCGGACTGGACGGAGACGACACGGCTTTCGGGGCCGGATTTCAAATTCGAACCGTCGACAAGTTCAACGGCGAAGTGCGCTATTCCCAGTTGGGCGAGCATTTCAATCCCGCCCTGGGCTTCGCCAACCGCGTCGGCATCCGCCAGTATTCGGGAGATATCGGATACTCTCATCGGCCCCGGGGCGCCTTCTACCGTGCGCTGTTCGGTGGGCCCCAGTTTCGACGTAGCGAGCGACTGAGCGACGGAAGTCTGCAGAGCGAATCGCTCGGTTTTCGCAGCGGCATTTTCTCCCACGCCGGCGATCGGGCTTTCATCGGTTGCTCCCGGGACACGGAAGGGCTGATTCGCCCGTTTACCATCCGCCGAGCCCGGGACCCCGCCGACAATGTGGTGATTTCGCCGGGTTTGTATACCTTCAACGTTTGCAGCCTCAACGCCGGGACCGCCGATCAGCGCAAGGTTGCCGGGCGCATGGTCTACGAGTCGGGAGATTTCTACAACGGCCGGAAGGTCTCGCTGCAGCCGGGAATCACGTGGCGTCCCTCTTCGCACTTTGCCGTTGACCTTCAGTATCGGGTCGATGACATCGAACTGCCGCAGGGCTCGTTCGTGTCCCGGCTCACCCGGCTGCGCACGGATGTCGTCTTCTCCTCGACGCTCTCCTGGGTCAACCTCGTCCAGTGGGACAATGACACCTACGAATTCGGGATCAACTCACGCCTGCACTGGATTCCGCAGGCCGGGAGAGAAGTCTACCTGGTGGTGAATCACAACCTCGTGGATTATGACGAGGATGGCACGTACCGTTCGATGAACGCCGATCTGACGGCGAAGCTGAATTACACGATTCGATTTTGAGGTGGCGGGGCCGCGAGGGCGCGTGCGAACAGCCCTTGCACGCTCAATTTCGCCCGCCATCCATGGCGGGCTCAAATCGGCGCGCGGCGCTCCTGGCCATCCATGGCCCCGCGCCGCACACACGACGCGTGCAAGGGCTGTTCGCACGCGCCCTCGCGGCGTGGTCGGTTTCGTCCGAGGTCGAGTCTACGGCTGGGGCAGGGTTACGGGGACTTCGTATTCGTCTTCGGTGTAGCCGGCGGTGATGTAGTACCAGGCGACTTCCATGGAGCACTCGGCCTGGAGTATGGGGCGGTCGGCGACCTTGGCCCAGGAGTGCTGGATGATCAGCGGTTCCGTCAGGTACTCGGGGTCGGTGATGGTGAATTCGCCCTTCAAGGCCATGCCGTCTTCTTCGAGCCAGTAGCGTTCGGCCAGGTGCTTTTGATCGCTTGAATGCAGGCCGATCTGGATGCCCCAGCGGTCGTCGATGAAGTGGGTGGTTTCGATGACCAGTACGTCGTCTTCGAAGTGGCCGGTGGAGTGGCCCCAGGCACTGGGCTCCGGCGGGGGGGCGGTGTCCGGACTCATGTGGACCACGCGGGGCTGCGGCCAGAGGTCGCGGTCGATGACGATGGTGTCCTCGTCTTCCCAGCGGAAGTTGTAGGCCATGGGCATCATCATCATGCGCGGCGGGCCGGGGTAGATGCATTCGTTCAACGGGTTTTGGGACTCGTGGAACCCGGCGACCAGCGCACGGCCGTTTTCGTTCAGCGGCATGCCCTGCGGAGGCTCGCGGTAGGGGCTGACGGTGCGCGTCCAGAAACCGGAAGGGAACGATTCGGCGGGCACGACTTCTGTGTCGACAGCCGAACCGGACGGGGGTTCGGCGCCCGTTTCCGCAAGGTGGTCCTGCAACAGCCTGCTGCTCGCGAACATCCGCGGTCCGTCTTCGGACTGTGCCCAGTCCAGGCCCATGTAGGGGCGGTCCGGGTCGCGGTCATGGGCGCCGTGCCAGATGATGGGATCCCCGGGCCGGAAGGTGTCCGACGTCCAGCCCAGCCTGGCAAGGGAGGGCGGGTTCATGGTTTCCACGGTGTACTGGACCAGCTCACCGTTTTCGTCCGGCACGTCGATGATCAGGTACACGTGCGGCACCTTCCACAGGAATTCGGATACGACGCCTGCCTTGGTCTGGGGATTGTCGGAGTCCAGGCTGGCATGGGAGTGATGTGCGGCCGTGCCTGCGGCCTGGGCCAGTCCGGCGGCGGCGACGGTGCAGGAAATTGTTCTCGCCCGGTTCATCGGCTGATACTCGCACTGTGTCCTGAAAGGAGATTCTAAGTCAGTTTGGCCGATGCCCGCGCCCTGCGTGTGCCAAAAAGTGTTGCGGGCTTTACACTTCTATGCAGATTTCCCCGGGCCGAATGGGCAAACTACTTTCAGCGAAGGAGCGTTCGAGCCTGGACAGCCGTGCCGCAGATGTCAGGTGTCCGGAGCAGGCGCACGTTATTTGAAACCGACAATTCAGCCAGCGGGTCAAGAGTCATGAAATCTTTCAGGGCGGTTCTCTTCAGTCTCGGCGTTCTGCTACCGGCGATTGCCGGTTCCCATCACAGCGTGCCGGCGGAGTACGGCGACTCGGGTACGCCGACCCACTACATTGAGGGCACCATCAGCCGGGTCCTGTGGAACAATCCGCATATCTTCATCAATATCGTGACCTCCGGCGGAGAGGTCGAGGCTGGCGAGAACTGGCGCCTCACGACGCACCCCATCAACATCATGGAAGGGACCTACGGCTTCCGCAGCGATGAATTCAACGAGGGGGACGAGGTCAGGGTGTACGGGTGGTTCCACCTGCGCGGCCAGCCGCTGTTCCAGATCCGGGCGATCTCGGTCAACGAGGGCCCGATGCAGTCGACGCTGCGGTTCTCCGATCTGCGGGATATCGTCAAGGGGACGCTGGCTGAGCAGCAGATCATTCCGACGAGGAACATCAACGGTACCAGTCCCTCCCGGGCCGGCGCCGAGACGGTTCAGGCGCTGGGCGAGATGGGCTACCTGGACGAGCAGGGCAACGTCAATCTCCCGGACGAAATTCTGTATCCGGATTATTCGCCTTAGACGTGGCGCGGCCGGCCGGTCTCGGGCGCGATTGACCCCGCGTCTAGTTCGGGGTATGCGGGCCGGGATCGGGCGATGTCTCCAAACACCGCATGAAATCGTGTATTCATCGCGCGTATGGTTGTCTATTCGGGTGAATTTTCATACGATGCTGCTAAACAACAACACGCTGCAAACACTATTTTCAGGTGGCTTTCAATGACCGACGAAAAAACGCTTGTTTCAGGAATTGATGTACCCTCGCCTGCGTCCGGCACGGACGATGGTGGCGTGCTCGGGACGATCGGCAGGGTCGGTGCGTCGAGGCGTCAGTTCATCAAGGGGGTAATCTCCTCCGGAGCCGCCGTGAGTTCCGCCGGGTACGTCTTCGGCGGCATGGCGGGCTGCGCGACCGAAGAGGCGCCGATGGCCGGCGGCGTCGAGCGGCTGATCAGCCTCAACGTCAACGGCGAAACCCGCCGCGTGGACGTGCTGCCGTACGAAACGCTGGCCATGACCCTCCGGTACAAGCTGGGGCTGACGGGCACCAAGCTGGGCTGCGACCGCGCCGAATGCGGTGCCTGCACGGTGCTGCTGGACGGCGTCTCCACGTACTCGTGCTCCACACTGACGCACACAGTACGAGGCCGCGCCATCCGGACCGTCGAAGGCCTGGAAGGCCCCAATGGCGAGTTGCACCCGGTGCAGCAGGCGATGATCGACGAGTTGGGCCCGCAGTGCGGCTTCTGCACGCCGGGCCAGGTGATGGCCGCGGTGGCGTTGCTTGAGGCGAACCCCAGGCCCACCCGGGACGAGGCGAGGTTTGCCCTGTCGGGCAACCTCTGCCGGTGCGGGGCCTACGACCATTATCTGAATTCCGTGATGCGCGCGGCGCAGAGCGCTTGAGATGGCTTACACACTACTTGGAAAGGACTTCACCCCGCCGGACGTGCGGGCAAAGGTCACGGGTAGCGCCAAATACACCGAGGACTTCCGCGCCGAGGGCATGGCGTTCTGCAAACTGTTGTTGAGCCCAGCGCCCCATGCGCGAGTCACCAACGTGGACGTCTCCGCAGTGCTCGAGATGGAAGGCGTTCTGGGCGTCCTCCAGGCCTCCGAGCTGCGGGCGCCACCGCCGCCGGTGGAGCCTGCGCTCACCGACGAGCCGCTCTTCGTCGGGCAGCCGATCCTGGCGGTGGCCGCCGAGACCGAAACCATTGCCTCGGACGCTCTGGACGCCATTGCCTACGACCTCGAACCGTTGCCGTTCACCGTCGATCCGCTGGAGGCGCTCTATCCGGGTGGCCCGAGCGCACGGCAGGACGGCAACGCCGCCGTCGTCAATTACGGCAATACCGTCGTCGAGACCCGCCACTGGACGGCACAGGATTTCGCTGCTGCCGACGACGGGCAGCTTCCCACCGGTGAACCCAACCTGGAGTGGTCCTACGGCGACGTCGAACAGGCGCTGGCCGATGCGGCGCTGGTACTGGACGAGAGTTTTGTCACGGCGGGACTGGCCCATCACAGCATGGAGCCGCGCACCACCATGGCCTATTGGGAGAACGGCAAGGTGCATCTGCACGGCTCGTGCCAGAGCCAGAGCCTGTCCATGCCGATTCTGGCGGGCATGCTGGGCATGGCGCAGGAAGACATCGTTTTCGTGTCGGAGTATTGCGGCGGCGGATTCGGATCCAAGGCCGTGCCGTTTCCCAGCATGGCGATACCGGTCAATCTCTCCCGCAAGATCGGCCGACCGGTCATGATGCGCCTGACCCGCCACGAGGAGTACTATCTGGGACTGGCTCGCACAGGCTTCCAGGGCCGAATCCGGCTGGGATTCAGCTCGGACGGCCGGGTGACGGCCGCCGACCTGTTCCTGATCCAGGAAAACGGCCCTCACGCCGGGTTCCCCAACCTCACCGGCGCCGCTGCGGGCGTGTCGGCGATGTACCAGCCGGAGTCGATGCGCTTCCGCGGCGTGGGTGTGTTCACCAATACACCGCCGCGCATGGCCCAGCGCGGACCGGGTTACAACGAAATGTCCGCTGCCATCGAGCCGCTGATCGACAAGGCGGCGCGGGAACTGGATCTCGATCGCCTTGCAATCCGCATGATCAATGCACCGGGCGAGGGCGCCACGGTGGGCCCGCAACGGACTCCGCTGACCAGCGCGTTCCTGCCCGAAGCGCTGACCATGGCGGCCGAGCAGTTCAACTGGGAGGAGCGCAAGTCGCTGAGCGGCCAGCGCAACGGCTCGAAGGTGACCGGCGTGGGCGTCGGCCTGGCATACCATCCCGCCGGCAACAACGGCTTTGACGGGCTGGTGCGGTTGACGCCGGAAGGCAAGCTCCACATTCACACCGGTGTGGGCAATCTCGGCACCTACTCCCACAGCGCCACGTCCCGCGTGGCCGCGGAAGTCCTGAAGTGCGACTGGGCCGACTGCATCATCGAGCGCGGCGACAGCCGCCGGCACCTGCCGCACAACCAGGGGCAATTCGGCAGCAACACCTCGTTTACCATGAGCCGTACCAACTACGTGGCGGCCATGGACGCGGTAGCCAAGCTGAAGGAGATCGCGGCCATGGACCTCGGCGGGTCGCCCGAGGACTACGACATCGGCGGCCATCGCGTCTTCGCCAGGGACGACGAGTCGAAATTCCTGACCTATCCGGATGCGGCCCGAAGGGCGATCGAACTGGGCGGCAAGTTCTCCGGCGAAGAGGCGCCGGAGGACATCAACCCCACCACGCAGATGGCCGTCGCGGGTCTGGCCGGCACCGGCCTGATCGGCGTCGCCAGGGACAACATCGAACTGAACGGACAGCCCGCGGCCCATGTCGCCGGCTGCGCCCAGGTGGAGCTGGACGTGGAGACCGGGTTGGTGGAGGTCGTTGATTACGCTGCGGCGGTTGACTGCGGCACGGTCGTGCATCCCATGAGCCTCGCGACCCAGACCAAGGGCGGCGCGGTGATGGGAATCGGCATGGCCCGCTACGAGCGCCACATTTACGATCGGCAGAATGGCCTGCCGGGCAACATCGGGTTTCACCAGGCGAAGCCGCCTTCCTACCTGGACGTGCCCGCGGAGATGCAGACCGGTGCGGTGGACATGCCCGATCCGGAGAATCCGGTGGGAATCAAGGGTATGGGCGAACCGGTCATGGGCGCCGGGCTGGCGGCCGTGCTGAACGCCATCTCCGATGCCATGGGCGGGCATGTCTTCAACCGCACCCCCGTCACGACCGACATGATCGTCAACGCGCTGGCAGGCCAGGAACAATCCCACGGCCCGCTGGATGTCAATACAGCCTGAAGGAGCAAAGCCATGTCCAAAGACATGATGCGCGCATTTGAACTCTATCAACCCGACAGCGTGGAGAACGCCGTTGAGCTACTGGGCCGTTTCGGCGCCGATGGATGGGCGATGGCCGGGGGCAACGATACCCTCGACTGGTTCAAGGATCGGGTGAAGTACGCTGGTTCCGTGGTCGATCTGTCGGGGGTGGAAGCCCTCCGCGGGATCCGCGAGACGGCCGACGGTGTGGAAATCGGCGCCATGACGACGCTCACCGAGATCGAGGCCAGCCCGCTGATCCAGGAGCGTTACAGCGTTCTGGCCGATGCGGCACGCCGCGTCGCGAGTCCGCAGATCCGCAACACCGGCACCATCGGCGGCAACGTCGCCCAGGACACCCGCTGCTGGTACTACCGCTACGGTGTGGACTGCTACCGCGCCGGCGGCAATAGCTGTTACGCGGATACGCCGCAGGGTCAGAACCGCGAGCACTGCCTGTGGGGAGCCGACCGCTGCATCGCGGTCACGCCATCGGATACGGCGCCGGCGCTGGTCGTGCTGGACGCGCGGATGGCGATAGTGAACGCCGACGGCGAACGCGAGGTGCCGGCGGAGGAATTCTTCATCGGCCCGGAAATCGACATCGAACGGATGACGGTGCTTGAGCCGGGAGACCTGTTGACGGCGATCCGCATTCCCAACGACTGGGCCGGCGCGCAGTTCTACTTCGAGAAAGTCGCCGACCGCAACACCTGGGACTTTCCGCTGGTGAACATCGCCTCGGCCATGTTCGTGGAGGGCGGAGCGGTTTCTCGCATTCGCATGGCGGCCGGCGCGGTGGAGTGCGTGCCGCGGCGGCTCTCCGTTGTGGAGGAAATCGTGACCGGCAGCGCACCGGACGAAGAGACCGCGGCCCTGGCGGGTCAGGCGGCCGTGCGCGGTGCGACGCCCTTCAACTACAACCACTTCAAGATCCCGCTGCTGGAAAACCTGGTCAAGCGCGCCATACGCGATTCGTGACGGCCTGCAACGGCCTTCACGGAAATACGGACGCTCTCTCCTGAGCGCGCGACCCGATGGAGTTGTTGCGAACCAGCCGTGACGTCTGGGGCCAGGAGGTCCTGCAGGGCATGTCCTGGGACCTGATTCCGGTCTTCTTCGGCGCCGGCGCCGCCATCATTCTCTGCCACCTGTTGTATCGCTGGTTGCTGGCCCCGAAGGGCCAATCCAGGTAGGCCATGTCGGAAGGCGCCCGGAGGCTGACGCGTCACGCGTTGATCGATCGCCTGCTGCACTGGGGTATGGCGATTTCAACGCTCATCCTGCTGGGAACCGCGTTTCTGCCCATCCTGGGCATCGAGTTTGGGTGGGTCACCATTCACTGGGTCAGCGGCATCGTGCTCACCGTGTTCGTGATCGTGCACACGGTTCGCGCATCGTTCTGGCAGGATCTCGGCTCCATGTGGGTCGACAGGGCGGACTTGCGCGACACCATGCAACTGGCTCGCTGGAACCTCCGCATGAGCGCCCGGCCGCCCGGACTGCCCGGCAAATACTCGCTCGCGCAGAAGCTGATCCACCATGTGTTCACGCTGACGGGACTGGTCGCCATCGTGACCGGCGGGCTGATGATGGTGAAGATCGATACCCCCTGGTGGGAGCGCAATCCCTACTGGCTCGGGGAAGACGTCTTCGGCATGATCTACGTGCTCCACGATCTCGCGGCGCTGGCGCTGATCACGCTGGTGATGGTCCACATCTACTTCGCATTGCGGCCCGAGAAATTGCACTTCACCCGCTCCATGTTTCTGGGCTGGATCACCCGGCGCGAGTACAATGAGCATCATGACAGCGCTCGCTGGGCCGTGGATACGGATTGACCGAATGACGCGGCCACCCGACCTGATTCGGATGCAGAAAACCGGGATGCCGGTTGTCGCCCGGTGCGGACGGATTCGCCGCGAGCGCTGACTGCCAACGGAGGGCGCGCATTGAACCTGGACGAACGAATCGACGTCATCGAGGCGGGCTACGAGTTCATGCTCGCCTATGCGGCCCAGGGCCGTCTCACCGACAGCGACGCCGGCGGCTCGGGCGTGGGATTCCAGCTCAGGGAATTCCTCGGCAAGATGGAGGCCGCGCTGGACGGGCTGGGCGACGAGGTAGCCGCGGTCGCCCGTCAACACGGCACGGTCGGCCGGGGCGTGGAGCATTTCCTCGATGCCGTGGCCGAGGACGCCCGCAAGTCCCTGAGCCTGGTCCGGCTTGTCAACTCGCGGCCCGACATCAGTTCCATGCTCATCGACAACGTCAACGGATCCATTCACCTGAGGGCGCTGCTGACGGATCTGTTCGTCGTTGCCGAAGCGTTCAAGGGTGAGGGAAGCGACGGATAGTCGCCAGGCTGCCCTAACGGGACAACCAGACGATAAAGCGTTCGTTCAATTCGTCGCCGCGGTCGCTCCACCACCGCCAGTCGCTGTGCACCGCACGTTGGGTGTTCTCCGGCGTGTTCGGCATGTGCGGCCTCATTACGATGCCCGTCTCGAAGTGCGTCGTCACCAGCGCTTCGGCGGACTTTCGCACTGGACTGTAGGCGATGTATCCGCCGACGCGGGCCATTGACGACGGCCGTGAGGCGAATTCGATGAACTGCATCGCTTCGGCCAACCGGGGCGTGCCGGCGAGCACCGCCAACTGGGTGAAATCCAGTACCTGTCCGTCCCAGACGATCACGAACGGCTGGTCTTCCAGCACCTGGGCGTTGAAGATGCGTCCGTTGTATGCCGTCGTCATGAGCACTTCGCCGTCGGCCAGCATCTGCGGCGGCTGTGCGCCGGCTTCCCACCACACGACCTGGTCCTTGATGGTGTCGAGTTTTCGGAAGGCCCGATCGAGCCCTTCTTCGGTGTCCAGGACAGCGTAGACGTCGTCCGCCGGCACGCCGTCGGCAAGCAGCGCAAACTCCAGGTTTACGGCTGGTATACGGCGCATGCCGCGCCGGCCCGGAAAGCGTTCCAGGTCGAAGAAGTCATCGATGGTTTGCGGCGCAGTGTCCCCGATCAGCTCCGAGTTGTAGGCGACCACGGTGGAAAAGAACAGCAGCCCCATGCCACATTCGCTCAGCATGTCGGGGTAAAAGTCCTCCTGCGGGCTCGAACCATCGACACCGGGCGCCAGCGTCGAGGGATCGATGAATTCGAACAGGCCTTCGTCGCAGCCGGTAACGGCGTCGTCCAGGTTCAGGTCCACCACGTCCCAGTACACCGACCCTGCATCGACCTGTGCACGAATCTGCGCAAGACCGCCGTTGTAGTCGTCCAGCAGGACCTCGATGCCCGTCTCCCCGGTGAACGGCTTGTGATAGGCCTCCTGACTGGCCCGCGCGTAGGAACCGCCGAACGATACAGCCGTGATCGACTGTGCCAGCAGTGACGTGACGGGAAAACACAGCATCCAAACCGGAAGCATGATGCGGTACGATGTTCGGGTCGCGAGTTTCATGACATTACCTCCTCGCCAATCTCCTACCGTGCCCACCATTGCGGGGCACTCCTGCGGCCGCGTGGCGAGAAGGTCTTGTCGATCAGCAGCATGAGCTTTCTCAAGCGCGTCCCGGCGAGACGCCGCCATACGCGGTTGTACCATTTGCTGAAGTCGCGATTGTAGGGGCAGACCCGTATACAGATGGAACAGTCCGAGTTCTGACCCACCCAGAAGCGGAAACACTTCTCGGCATTCGTGGTCCACTTGCGGATGCCCTTCAGGTTGGAAACGCTGTGCGGTTTACGTGAAGGAGCCTGATAAGGAATCGCCCTTGGCGGGCACGCCGCGCTGCAGCGCTGGCAAATGTCGCAGAATTCCTTCACGCCGAACCGGATCGGTTCGTCGATCACCAGCGGCATGTCGGTGAAGATCTTGCCGAGCCTGAGCCGGGGGCCGTATTCCCTGGTGATCAGGAGACTGTGCCGCCCGACCTCTCCGAGCCCCGCCTGTACGGCGAGCGGGATTGCCAGGGCGGAGTCGTTCATCGAGGCGACCGCCCGGTAGCCCAGGTTCCTGATGTACTGGGTTATCGTAAGCAACACGACGGCATCGTAGGTGTATCCCAAACCGGTGGCCGAACCGGATAGCGCGGAGGGCACGGTCTCGGTCAGACCGAGATCCATGGGCTCGCCGATGACGACCACGTTGGGGAGGTCGTCGGGAATATCGACCGGCTTGTCCTTCTGCGTCTGATCGCTGTAGCGGGACCTGTAGACCCATCGCTCATCGTATTTGCATATTCCGAGCAGACTGGCGCCGATGCTCCTTGCCGCCCGCCGCAGGTTTCGCGTTGCGGCTTTCTCCGATTGGAAAGGGTAGGGCTCCGGCCAGCCCTCCGCGTGGGAGGTAAAGGTATCGAGATACCCTTCCTTGCGGTCGTCCCGTTGGTGGCATATGTCCCGCAGGACATTGGTCACGTGCCAGGCTGCGTTGCGCAAGGCGTAGTCTCGCCGACCAAACCCGTCGGCGTCGCGCGTACGGGCGTGGGGCATGTCGTAACCGCGAAAGAATTCGTCCGCCCTTGCGCTCTTGATCTCCGGGTCCCACCTGGAGCGACAGAATATTTCATTGCGCTGATCGAAGCGATCAAAGTCGTCGGAGATGTCGAAGCCGGTCTTGGCGTCGAGGGGCCGCTTGGATTTCATTGCCATACCGGGTTGCCGCAGCGCCCGCGCCATGCTTGTCGCAAGCGGCGCATCGGGGCGATTCATTGTATATGATATTCAATCGACCTCCTGATCGGACAAGCCATGTACAACATCAAAGCGATTCCCGCGTTTGGGCTCTCGGTTGCCTTCCTGTTGCTCAAGCCCGTTGCGGCCGCTGGCCAGGGCTACGAGGATCTCGTCGACCTGTTCTTCGAGTTCCGCGAATTTCAGCAGGCAACCATCACCGACGGCATTCCCGACTACACCGAGGCTGCGATGCAGGAACAGTATCGTGGGCTGGTGGAGTACCAGGACAGCCTGGCCGCGATCGAGACGGCGGATTGGCCCGTCTGGCAACAGGTGGACTACCATCTGGTTCGCGCGGAGATGAACGCGCTGGAATTCCACCACAAGGAGCACAGGCCCTGGGCCCGGGACCCCGGCTTCTACTCCATGTTCGAGGGCGATGCCGGCGCGAGCATCAACGCACCCGATTTCTTCCAGCCGATATACGATCTGTTCGGCTTTTCCGACAACGGCCCCGAACCGTCTGAGGAGCAGGACGACGAATCCCTGTCGCTGTCCGGCGAGCAGCATGCGGCCTTGCGCAATACGCTCGCGGGAATACCGGGAATCTACGCCCAGGCGCGGGTGAACCTGACCAAGCCTGCTGCCGACTTCGCGGAGTACGCCTCGCGCAACTTCGTCGAGGAACGCGAACTCTACGAAGAAGCCGCCGATATTCTGGCTGCCGGCTATCCCGATCTCGCCGCCGCGGCCCGGAGCGCCGCCGCCGCGGTCGAGGACTATCGGCTGTGGCTTGAGGCCAACCAGGCCGACATGGACCCGAACGCCGGCCTCGGCAAGGACAACTACGACTGGTGGATGCGCAATGTCCAGCTTTCGCCGTGGGGATGGGAAGAAAGCAACCGGATCATCGAGCGGGAGTACGACCGCGTCATCACGTTCCTGAAACTGGAGGAAAACAGGAACGGGCACCTGCCGCCCCTGGAAGTCTCGATGTCGGAACGGGCCTGGTTCGAGAGTATGCGCGAGGCATTGCACCATGCGGTCGACTTCATGCGTGACGAGGAGTTGATGACGGTCGAGGACTGGGTCGATCCCGCCGACTATTACGAGCGTGGGTCCCGCGGGGCCAGCGGCGAACTCGACGACTCCGTGGCCGAGTGGTTGTTGCCCGAGAACTCCAGCATCGACACCAAGGTTCGGCAGCGCGAAATCCTGCCGGGCGAAGTGCACGAGTACATCGGTCACATGCTCGACTACCAGCGTCAGGAGCGGTTGACGCAAAGCCCGATTCGAAGCGCCGGCCGGCGTTTCAACATGGGTTCCATGCGTCTTGAAGGGTGGGCGGTTGCGCTGGAAGAGTTGCTGATGCAGGCGGGGGTGCTGGACGAAAGACCGCGCAAGGGCCGGGAAATGGAATACCTCATGAATGCCTCGCACATGAGCCTCGCCATCCCGGACATGAAGATGCAGGCCAACGAGATCAACCTGACCGAGGCACGGCACCTCTGTGCCGAGATCATGCCACGCGGTTGGTCGCGGCCGGACGAGCGGATGGTCTGGTTCGAAATGCAGTCGAACCAGCGTAACCCCGGCGGATTTCACAGCAATGTCGTGACCGGCAAGGCGTATTTCATGAAGCTGTTCAGGGAACAGGCACAGGCGCTGGGGGACGACTTCGTCATTAGGGACTTCGTCGACGAGTTCCTGTTGTCGGGCACGATCCCGATGTCGTTGATTCGCTGGGAAATGACCGGCAATGGCGACGACGTCATGCTGGAAACCCAACCGCTGTAGGAGGAATTCGATGCACCTGAGGCGTCTCGCTTCCAGTGCCATTGCCGCGATCCGGGAAACTGTGAATTCGCCGGCGCAAGCGATTCGAGTGCGCTTGCCGCTGCTGGCGTTGCTCTGTTCAGGGATACCTGCCGTGGCCCAGGCAAGCCACCCTGAACTCGTCGAGCTGTTCCTGGAGTTTCGCGCCATGACCGGAGTTTCCGGCGACGAGTACGGAGCCTTGCCGGTTGTCGATCCCATGATCATCGAAGCAGAAGCGGTTGCGCTGGACGAGTTCCAGGCAAGGTTGCTCGCAATTGACCCGTCGGTCTGGTCCATCCCCGAGCAGGTTGACTACCATCTGGTACGCGCCGAATTGAATGGCCTTCAATTCCGCCACCGCGTCACCCGGCCCTGGTTTCGCGATCCCGGCACATACAGCGACATTGTCTATTTCCTTGGCGAACTGCGCCGGACGTCTCCGGACCACGATCCGCGCGAAGTACTCGCAGTCCTCGAGGCTCTGCCGAATTTCTTTGGTCAGGCCATGGTGAACCTTGCCGATGTCGACGCGATTCCCGGCGATCTCGCGCTGCTTGCGGGTCGGGATCTGCGCAACGGGGATACGGACTTTGCCGCGATGCTTGCCGAAGCGCCCCCGGACGATCCGCAACTGCTTGATGCCATTCGCGGTGCCCGGCAGGCCAACGCCGAACTCCTTGCATGGCTGGAGACGAATTCGGATCGCATGACTGCACCTGCCGGCATCGGCCGCGAAAACTACGACTGGCTGTTGAAGAATGTCTACCTGTTTCCCTACAACTGGAATGAGCTCAGCACGATCGTGGAACTGGAAGACAATCGGGTCAGGACGTTCCAGCGGCTGGAAGAGAACAGGAACCGGGCATTGCCGGAAATCCAACCGGTGCAGTCGCAGGAGGAATACAGACAGAGCGTCGCCGCTGCGATAGACGATCTGATGAACTTCATTCGCGACGAGAATGTTTTCTCCATGCCCGACTACCTGACGCCAGAGGGCTACTTCGGATCATGGCACGGCTTCGACAGTCCATGGCCGGAGACACACGATTACTTCTTCAACTTCTCCCATCGCGAGCCGCGTATGGAGGAAGCCCATGAGATGGTCGGACATCATTTCGATGAGCTTCGCGGGCGAAACAACACCCACCCGATTCGCCAGGGATGGCGTCCATACAAGATCGCGACGGCCCGCACGGAAGGCTTTGCGTTCGCCCTGGAGGAGCTGCTGATGCATGCAGGCTATCTCGATCAACGCTCGCCCCGGGCGCGCGAGATCGCCTATGAACAGGCGGCGTTCAGGACCGTAAGGGCATTGTCGGATATCTACATGCACGACAATCAATGGACCCTGCAGGATGCAATGGCCTTCTCCGTGGCGAACGCGCCTCACGGCGAATTGCTGGACGACAGTCCGCATCTGTGGTTCGAAATGGCGACCACGCTCCGGGGTGTCGGGCACCACATGCTGATGGTCGTGGGGAAGGTGCAGTTCATGAAATTGCTCAGGGACCGCTCGCAGCAACTCGGCGATGAATTCGAGTTGCAGGCGTTCATGGACGAATTCTTCGAGTCCGGGCTGATCCCCATGTCACTGATCCGCTGGGAAATGACGGGCATGGACGATGAGATGAGGCGGTTGCTGCAATGAGAGTTTCGAAGCGGAGAGCAAAGTACATAAGCGAGTCAGGATCATGAAAACTTCTCCACGACGATTTCTCCGCGCGGCCCTGTTGCCGATTCGGTGGCTGTTGCGTGCGAGATGCCGGTCAGCGGTCATCCTGCCCCTCCTGCTGGGCGCCTGCGGCAGCCCGGGTGAATCCGGTGACAGTTCATCGTCCGCGTCGGGATTCGACGAAGTGTTTCCGAAGCACATCGACGTATTCGGTGTCTCCGTCCGGGGCACGGCGGGTACGCCCGACGACAAGATGCTGCACGCTGCGAACGTGTTGGCGGAGTACCTGGACAACGACGCCGACGGAAATCCCGACGACTCATTGGTCGTGCAGACGCTGCAGGCAAACAATGCCACGCTGATCATGACCATCGACTTCGCGGAACTCGAGGCAGTCGTTTCGGAAATCGACCTCGATGCCATGTCGGGGAGCGTGCTGCAGGACCTGAACGCCTGGGAAACGCGTCCCGGCGGTGCAGCCAACGGCGAATTCGATGCCTCCTTCGAGGAAGTCCTGCACCTCATTACCCATGGCGGATATGCGCGTGCGTATCCCGACGATTTCGGCGAATTCCCCGGAACCACCCTGGCCGATGCAATGGACAAGGCGCGCGGCGGCCGGTTCATGCAGATACCCGATCCTTATCCCGAAGGCGCCTGGTACACCTACGACGACCGGACCTGCGACTATGGCTGCATGGCGGCCGAGTACATCTACTGGGGCCTGACCTCGCTGCTCGGCGCTCAGGACTTTCCCGGCCGCCTCGAGCGGATCGACAACGAGTGGCGGCTCAATACGCCGGAGCTTTTCGAACAGGGCGATCCCGATCTGTTCGCCTTGCTGACCAGCCCCGACCATGTCCTGCCTACACGGCTGCCCACCGGCAACTACACGGCCCTGGAATTGGCGTTCTCCGGCGAAGATGCGCCCGCAGGACGCGCACCCTGAAACTGCGGTGCCCGGTACGCGGTACGGCAAGCGCGGCGGCTTTTCACAGGCCACCACCGCCCGGGCTCCAGGCCGGGAATCAGCTACCGAATCTCCAGAATCCGCTCATTCGGGGGATGCAGGTACTCCACACCGCGGCTGGTGATCAGGTGGTTCCCCTCGATATTGATGGACACGGGCAGGCCCGGCCGCTCCGTCAGCTGCGAGTGCACCATGTACTCGAATGAGAAGAACGTATTCTCCTGCAGCATGAGGTCGAAGCGGTCCTTGCGAAACGGCGCCACGGACGCGCCGACCGTGACCAGGCTGCCGCCGTTGTTGCCCATGGCGTGCAGGTCGATGGAAAAGCCCGGCGCGTCGGTATCGGCCAGGGCATTCTGGATGATTACGTAGTCTTCGGTACCGATATCGATGAAGGGTGTATAGAGGTATCCCTCCGCCTCGAGTGCCGCCACCAGTGCATCCAGCGTCTGCCTTGCCGTACGTCCCGCGCGGATGTGCGGCCGCATGATGCCGTGGGCCCTGATCGCGCGGTCGAACGCCCGCTGTATGCTTGCCGGGATGGCATCTTCACCCTCGCGAAAGACGTAGGCATTGCGCTTGTAGTCCGTCGTGAAGTACTCCAGATGACGCACGGAGATGTCATACGTCATGAAATCGCCGCGCTGGATCACGTAGCCGGGATCATGGATCCGCCAGCGCACGTCGGGCGGCTCGGCGGTATCGGAAACCGCCGAATACAGGATGCGGGGCAAGGGAATGTAGCCGTCGACACCGAAGGACACGCCAAGTCGTTCCTGCTCCTCCACGACCCAGCGCCCGACATCTTCCAGCGTAGTCGCTCCGGGTGTAATCACCTCCCGGCTCAGGGCGCGGATCAGGAGCTGGCGATGAATCTCCAGCGCTTTGGCAAACTCGACGATTTCGCTTTGCGTGCGCCGCGAACGAAAGTCGGTGATCAGGTGTTCGGCCGACACGAACCGGTTTGCGTACTCTTCGCCAAGCACGCGCTCCAGTTTCAGGTACTGCGAATGCGACATGCCGTCCGCGATCGCCAGCCAGTCGGACGAATTGATCGCAATGGTCTCAGGATCGCGTTCCGCGACGTACTGCCGAAGTTCATCGTAGGCGCTGTCGTCAACGATGCCGTAGTCGTAGCCTTCGATGGTGCGGCTGATTTCGTCCGAGCCGAAGTGATCGAAAAGATCCGCATGCCCGCCGCTTCCGAACAGGGCCCGCTCGATGCGGCCCGCACCCGGATCGGAGAAGATCACGTAGCCCCAGACCGGCCCGAAATGAAGCTGCATCGGATCCGGGTCGCCTGAACGGATGACGTTGATCCACATGTCCACGTCGTTGTCGCGCATGGCGCCCGGCAGGACCACGTCGAGCTTCTCGCGCCGGATCAGGTGCAGGATTTCGGATTTGGCTTGCAGCGATTGCACGACCGGGTCGGCGGCAACGGCAGCATGGCTCTGGAGGCCCGTGATGGTGGCGATGACTGCGAGGTGGTTCAATCTTTTCATGGCGATTACCTCTTGCGTCCGCGGCCATTACAGGAAGGTTCGCACAAACTTGATGTGACGGGTTTCAACACCCTGCGAGAGGCGTTGGCGAATTTTTCTGTAATAACATGGGCGTGACGGTTGTCCACGGCCGGAAATCTTACCTTTCGCCGAACTTTAGTCCAACTTCCAATCTCCGGACTCGCCAACCGGGGCAACTCATTAGGGACTGCTGCAACGTGCCGGAAATGCTTGTGATGCCCGCCATCGCCGGCCACTCCTGTGGCGCCATCGCAACAAGAATATCGTATATAATCGGTTGAATATCGTATACAATCTGTTGTTGAGGCGATCCGGCTCGGCCTTGTTGTAGCCGGTACCGTTGCAAGCCAGATTATGACAATCCGCTGCGAGGGGAGAAAACAATGAAGCGACACGCAATCAAGGTCTTTTCCCGGCTGACGCTGTTGACAAGCGCCGTTGCGCTTGGCTCCGGAATCGCGTTCGGCCAGGAAGAGGAAGGCGGCCAGGCCGTTCTCGAAGAAATCATTGTCACCGCCGAGAGGCGGGAGCAGGCCCTGAGCGATGTGCCCATGGCCATCGCGGCCTTCGGGCAGGAAACGATCGAGGCTCGCGGCTACACCAACCTGGAGAGTTTTTTCCGGCAGGTTCCGTCGGTTTCGCTGCTGGACGGCGGAGCGCAGCGCAAACAGGTGATTATCCGCGGCATCGCCATTGACGCAGGCGTGCGGGCCGGGGGCCTGAGTTCCTCCTACGTGGACGAAACGCTGGTCACGGGCGGCAGTTTCCCTCTCGACCCGCGCATGTTCGACATGGAGCGAGTCGAGGTGCTCAAGGGTCCCCAGGGCACGCTGTACGGCGGCGGCTCCATTTCCGGTTCGGTGCGCTATATCACGAACAAGCCGAATTCCGAGGAATTCCAGGCCAATGTCGCATTTGACACATCCAAGACCCAGGGCGCGAAGCAAGGCTACTCGTTCGACGCGATGGTCAATATACCCCTGGTAGAGAACGTATTGGCATTCCGGGGCGTTGTATTCTCCGCTGACAACGCCGGCTACTACGATAATCCGTACCTGGGCATGACCAGCCAGGGACAGTTCGACCAGCGGGGGGGCCGGTTGATGTTGCAGTGGACGCCCTCCGACACGTTCACGGCGACCGGCACCTATTTCATGGACGAGACCTTCCAGGACGGCTGGTACCGGGCCACCGGCGAGGATTGGGCGGCGCGGCAACAAAACAACCGCCTGCAGGAGGTTCTTACGGCCGAGGCCGACATACTGGCCCTCAACCTGGATTGGGATGTCGGCTGGGCGACCATCACGTCCGCAACCGCGATTCTCGACTTCTACAGCTATCGCAAGGTTGACAGGACGTTTCTCGGGATCGACCAGTTTTGGGACGACGCGCGGCTGACGGTGCTCGACGATACCTGGGACGAAACCCTTTCCGAAGAGTTGCGTATCGTGTCCGCTCCCGACCAGTTCGGGAACTTCGACTGGATCGCCGGGATCTTCTACTCGGACTTCGACCCTTACGTTGAAGTCGGAGACTACATCGGAATCGGCGACCGCTACGACCAGAACAATGCCGGCGACCGTTTCGTGGCAGCGGCCCCTCATCAAGAATATGTGACTCCGTTTCCCGAGGGTTACGTCTCCCCGTTCGGACTGCCCGAAGTCCCTGGCACCTATCCCGACATGATCTATCGGGAAATATCGGAACACCCCCAAAAACAGGTGGCGTTCTTCGGAGAGTTGACCTACAACTTCACCGACGATTTTTCGGCGACGGTCGGGGTGCGCGATACAAGCACTACCACGAGCGGCTCCTTCGTAAACCAGGTTGCCGATGCCTGGCCCGATCCTGTCTTTACCGAGACGGTTGTCTTTCCGGAGTACACGGAACCGCATACCAACTACATGTTGAACCTGGTGTACAACGTCAACGATGACGTCATGATATTCGGTCGTGCCGCGGAGGGGTTCCGGGTCGGAACCGGCGGAGCCAACCCGGTCGTCCAGCCCAGTTGTCAGGAACTGGCCAGGCAAGTGCTGGGGTTCACGCCGGGCCCGGTCGCCTCGGACTCCATGTGGGCCTATGAAGTGGGCACCAAGATGACGCTGGCCGACGGCCGCATGGTGGTCAATGCGGGACTCTACCGGAACGAGTGGACGGACCTTCAGGTCCGGGTCAGACTGCAGGGTGACGCAACCTGCAGCATCAGCTTCCCGCAGAACCTCGCGGCGGCGACCGGGAATGGCGGCGAATTCACGCTGGATTACCTGGTTTCCGATCGATTGCAGGTCGGACTTTCCGGAAGCTTTGTCGACTTTACGGTCGATGCCGGCGCCGAGTTCCTGGGCGCGAACGTCGGCGACCGTTTGCCGAGTCATCCGGACCTTACGCTGAGCGGCAACTTCGACTACAGCTTCCCGTTCGTCGCGGGCTGGGAGGGATTTGCCAGAGGCGAAATGAACTACATCGGCGAAATGGTCGGGGATTTTGTCGGTCCCGGCGCCGACCGCATTGACTTCGGAAAATATACCGTTGCCAATCTCCGGGTGGGCGCAACCGACGGCCGATGGGAATGGACGCTGTACGCCAACAACCTGTTCAACTCGGACGGATTGACATTCCAGTTCAGGGACAGGAGAAACCGGGTCGAGTCCCTGGTAATCAGGCCGTTTACGCTCGGCGTCAATGTCCGCACGCGATTCTAGCCCTTGCTGGGACGTCGATAGGCGAAGGGCAGGCGAAACCGCCTTTTCGGCGGTCGATGCGACAACCCGCCGTAGCCGGCGTTGCGCTGGTGGGTGGGTGATCGCATTGGCCGCCGCTTTCTTTGTGGCTGGCCCTGCGTCGCCTCAAGGGCTGATTCCGATTCCCTATTCCGGTGACGACCTGGTGCCGCGGCCCGATGTGGATGTATGGCTGCGCCTGATACGCAACGACAAGCTCGACCTCATACTGCCCGGCGCCATGCGGGAGCACGGGATCGACATGTGGATCCACGTGGCCCGGGCCGGCGACCCGGACCCGTTGGCCTACGAACTCGGCATCACGGACGGATACCTGATTTTTACCGACGTTGGCGACCGGATAGAACGGGCCGCGTTCGCGGGCGTGTTCGGCGGCACCGGCGCCATCGAAAACATCGATGTCATGGCATCTCCCGGGCTGGCCCAGGCCATCACCGGATACGAGTACGGCAACGTCGACTTTTCGGTCTACGACGAGATTCGGGACTATGTCGCCGGGCACGACCCGGAGACCATCGGAGTCAATTTTTCGGAATGGCTGGCGGTTGCCGACGGGATATCTCACACCCAGTATCAGAAACTTGAGCGAATCCTCGGACCCGAGCTCTCATCCAGGATCGTTTCGGCCGAGTACCTCATCACCGACTTTCGGTCGCGCCGGTTGTCCCTGGAGGTTGCCGTGCAGGCCATGCTGCTGGAGATGGCGCGCCAGAACGCCATGACGGGGCTGGCGAACATCGAGCCGGGCCGAACGACCATCGGTGAGGTGGGCGGCCATATCCGCATTTACTATTCTGCCGTATCGGAACGCATTCGCGAGCCCTACGCCACCGGCTGGATCAGCCATCCGGAATACGTGTTGCAGCGCGGCGACCTGTTCGCCTGGAACGGTGGCGCCGATCATTTCCTGGATTTCGGATTCTCCTCCTTCGGCGTCGACACGAAGGTGCACGCCTACATTCTCCGCGAGGGTGAGACCGGCGTACCGGAGAGCCTGCAACGGGTCTGGGACTACGGCAAAAGGGCCCAGGGCATCATCCGGGACAATGTCCGGGTGGGGATGACGTCGGGCGAGGCGCTGAACGGGATCGTTACCGCCCTGGAGCAGGAAGGCTACATCTACACGCCTTTTCCGGACGATCCCGCGACCGATTACCGCATGATCCAGGAGTACCTCGGGGACAGCGACACCCCGGGGTTCTACATCGATCTTCACGCCATGGGCAACAACGGCGGAGACCTCGTCACGCTGGGGCCGTCGATCGCACCCTTCCGCCGCGACCGCGACCCCTTCATCATGCATCCGAACCATATCTTCGCCTTCGAGTACGCGGTTCACCTGAACATACCGGAGCGGCCCGGATACCCGGTGACCATCAACTTCTCCAATCCGCAGGTGCTGACGACGAACGGCGTAGAATGGATTCAGGATCCGAACTACGGGATTTACCTGATTCACTGAACCGCGAATTCGAGGAGGAAGCTGTGGCTGTTTCTGTCGAACATGGATCGATGGCCTCCGCGCCGACACGCGGCTCGAACCCATACTTCGATCTGAGCGGTCTGTCGGAACTCTCCGGCAAGGGCACGGCGCGTGCCCTCTACGAACGCAAGCCCTTCAAGTTCCGCCATGAATTCGCCGCGAATGCCTGGTTCTCGCGGGACCGGATACTGGATCTGGCCGATGCGCTGCCGGAATCGAGCGTCGAGTACAACCTCGCGGACATTCCCGTAAGCCAGCCGGTCACGACGATGCCCCGCAGCGGCCTTTCCCTTGAGGAAACGATCAGGAACATTGAAACTTGCGGGTCCTGGGTGTTGCTCAAGAGCGTCGAACAACACGGGGACTACGCCCAACTGCTGGATAGCTGCCTGGAAGAGATCGGCGACGAACTTGGCCTCCGTGTCGAGGAGATGCTTTCACCGAGGAGTTTTCTGTTTCTTACCTCTTCCGGGGGCGTCACACCGTTTCACTTCGATCCGGAACACAACTTCCTGTTGCAGATCGAGGGCCGCAAGAAAATCCAGATCTTCGAACCATTCGACAGCACCATCGTGAACGATCGCCAGATGCAGGATTTCGTGGCCGGGGCACATCGCAACCTTCCTTTCGAGGAATCCATTGCCGAGCGCGGCGAGTGGTTCGACTTCAGCGCCGGGGAAGGCGTCTATATTCCGTTCCTGGCGCCGCACTGGGTCAGGAACACCGGGTCCGTCTCAGTCTCTTTCAGCATCAGCTTCGAGACGGCAAAGACCAGGCAAAAGCTGTCGTCGTATCGACGTGACCACACTGACGGTCCCGAAACCCTATTCGATGAACAAGGGCAGGCCTGAACCATGACAAGAAATCTTCGCCATACGTGTTGCGCGCTGGCCGCGCTCACTCTCTCGATGTTGGCTTTCTCCGCCGGCGCTCAGATCAAGGTGCTCACCAATGCCAACGTGATCGACGCCACCGGCGCACCGGTGCAGGAAGGCATGACACTGGTTATCGACGGCAACGTCATCAGCTCGCTGACGCCCGGTCCCTACGCCCCTACGGGCGAGGAGGACGAAATCATCGATCTGGCGGGCGCCTACGTGACGCCGGGCTTCTGGAACATGCACGTACATCTGACGGTGCTGCTGCCGCACAATCACGCACTCGACGGTGCAAGCGTCGGAGCCAAGGTCATTCGAGCGGGCATCAACGCGATGGAAGGCCTGCGCCACGGTTTCACCGGACTGCGATCGGTCGGGGAAGAGCACAACATCGATGTAGTCTGGCAACAGGCATTTGACGAGGGGTTCGCGCTCGGTCCCCGCATCTTCGCGAGCGGCGAGTCGGTCGCCCCGACAGCCGGCCACAGGGGTGACGTACCGGACGGAGCGGATGGCGTCGCCGCGGTGCGCAAGGCGGTGCGTTCACGCATCCAGCAGGGCGCAAGCGTCATCAAGATCGTCAACGTGGAAATGCTGCAGGACGAACTCGTTGCCGCCATTGAAACCGCGCACAGTCTCGGCGTGACCATTACCGCGCATTCCAGGGAGCCGCAACTGTACGATGCCGTCGCAGCCGGTATCGACAGCATCGAACACGGCTACGACATTACCGACGAGTCGATTCAACTGATGGCGGAAATGGGGACGTACTACGATCCCACAATCATCTGCAATCTCAGCGACGAGTACATCAGGGAACGCGAGGCCCGGCTTGCCGCGCTGGGCTGGTCCGAAGATGAGCAGGCGGTCAAGTGGCGCACGGCCATCGCCTACGCGGACGAGCGTTCGCCCGAGCACGCCCTGCACCAGCGCCAGGCATTGGCCAAGGCCGCCGAGGCCGGCGTGAAGCTGCTGATCGGCTCCGACTCGATGCCCGTCGGCGAAATCGGCTGGCTGGAGATGGAGCAGTTCGTGCTCTCCGGGGTCAGTGAGATGGACACCCTGATCGCCGCCACGCGCAACCCAGCGGAACTGCTCGGCGTGCTTGACTCACTCGGTACGGTTGAAGAAGGAAAACTGGCGGACCTGGTGGTGATGGCCGCCAATCCGCTGGATAACATTTCGAACATCCGAACAGTCACCATGGTGTTCAAGGACGGCATTTCCGTGCCCATGGAGCCGGAGCCCGGAACCCTGCGCTTCTACGACTACTACGACTCCCTGGGGCCGCCGCAGTCGTTCCTGGAGCGTTCGGAAGAAGCTTCGGGTTTCGTCCGCGAGGGCAATCCCTACGAGAGCGGACAATTGTGAACTTGCTGAATCCGATTGCGGCCTCCGTTGAGAAAACTGCTGTATAACGTATACAATCGGACCAAATTCGGGACTCGAAGGGAGTCCTGCCGATGATCTGGAGGGGATCCCATGACTTTTCTTGAGTGTATTGCGCTTCGACTGGGCACGAGCCTGAAAAGGGTATCGATGGCAATTCTCGGAATTGCCTTCCTGTGCAGTTCCCCGTCCCTCCACGCTCAGGAGGAGGACGGCGAACAAATCGAAACCATCGTGGTGACGGCGCAGAAGCGCGAGCAGTCTATCCTCGATGTGCCCTTTTCCATTTCGGCCGTGACTCAACAGGAAATGGAGGCCGCCGGTGTCAATTCCATGGCCGACATTTTCCGGCGGGTCCCGAGCCTGTCGGTGATCGACCAGGGTGCGGCGCGCAAGAACGTGATCATCCGGGGCATTCAGACCGAAACATCGACCGAATCGTCGGTGAACGATGTCTACCTGGATGAGCAGCGCATCACCACCGTGATCGCCACGGCCGATCCGCGCACCTTCGACATGGAGCGAGTCGAGATTCTGCGCGGACCTCAGGGCACACTGTTCGGCGGAGGTTCGTTCGCGGGCACGCTGCGTTACATCACGAACCGCGCCAACGTCTCCGAGCGTGAGACCAACTTTGCCGCCACCCTGTCCTCAACGGCAGAAGCGAAACAGAATTATTCGCTGGACGGAATGATCAATCTTCCCCTGGTGGAAGACAGGCTCGCGGTTCGCCTGGTGGGATACACCGCCGAAGATGCCGGATACCTGAGCAATTCGTCCCTGGGGCTTGAAGGCGTTGCGGGAATCGAGCAACACGGTGCCCGGATCGGCTTGCGCTATACCCCAAACGACCGGTCGACGCTGGATATCAAGTACGTGTTTCAGGATCTGAGCCAGAGCGGCTTTCCGGAGGCGCGAGGCGTCATGATCGACGATCTGGAGCAGGGTGGCGTTACCCTGACCGAAGAACTGCTCACGTCGAAATTCCGCATGTTCGATATCACCTGGAATTACGATCTTCCCGGCGTGACCATGACCTCATCGACCGGTTACCTCCAAATGGACTTCATCCGGCGCAATGATCGGTCCCTGCCGCTCATCAGAAGTTACTTCGATGACTTCAGCCTGACAGGTCCCGAGGCTCTGGCCATGGCGCCGGCGCCAATACGTCTGTATATCAATGACGACAACGACAACTATACGTTCAGTCAGGAGTTACGATTCGCATCCGAACTCGATGCGGACGACAGGTTCGCGTGGCTCGCGGGCATGTACTACGAGGACGGTGAAGAGGATGTTTCGGTCGGCGATTTTCTCCTTCCGGGCGGCGGCGCGCTATGGGACCCGCCAAACGCGATCTACAACGGAAGCCCAGCCGATTTCTTCTTCAAGGAAGACTTCGTCACGCAGTTGAAGCAATTCGCCGTGTTCGGGGAATACACCCAATACTTTACGGATCGCTTCAACGCCACGGTCGGCTATCGGCACTCGATTTTCGAAAGCTTCTTCGAGGCGTTCGCCCTCATCGGCGATGAACCGGAAGACGACGGCACCCCGTTAGTAGACATCTTCGCAACTGACCCGTTTCGCGAGACGCACAACACCGTGAAGTTCAACATGTCCTACGACCTGACCGACAACATGGCGGCCTATTTCCAGTCGGCCGAGGGATTCCGGCTTGGGTTCGGTTCGGAAGTCCCGCCTCCGCTCAACCCGGGTTGCGAGGTGTTCGTACAGGATTTTCTCGAGGCCAACGGACTCGGCGGCTTCCTTGGGCCGGGTGGACAGTTGCCGGGAACAAAGAGCGATACGCTCAGGGTCAACGAAATCGGCCTGAAAGGAGTCTCCCCCGACGGGAGAGGCCGGTTCAGTGTGGGTTACTTCAAAGGCGACTGGAAAGACATTCTGGTCGATGTGGACATTGAAGATATTACGGGAGCCTGCAACACGGGTTTCGGAGCCAACGCGGCGGCCGCGACGACCACCGGATTTGAAGCCGAGTTCAACTACGCCCTTACCGACCAGTTCACGCTGTCCGGGTCCGCGTCCATAGTCGACGCAACAATCGACAACGACGAGCCATTTCTGGGCGCCGACGCCGGGGAGCGCCTGCCGGCGTCGCCCGACAGGCAGCTTTCGGTGTCCGGCGACTACATTTGGCCGATGGCCAATGGCAACCTGGGATTTGTCCGCGTGGATGCTCAGTACATCGGCGAGCTGATCGGCGCCTTCGAGTTTGGGGACGAGAGAACCGTCTCGGGGAACTACGGCCTCGCCAACGTGCGTGTAGGCATGCAGACGGACCGGTACGAATGGTCGGTGTTTGCCGACAACATCACCGATAACCGCGCCCTGGTCTTCGCCAACGGTCCGGCCAACGAGTTCCGCAGGACGATCATCCTGCAACCGCGGACTCTGGGCCTGCAGTTCCGCAGCAGGTTCTGAGCTCGGCACGGATTGAGGCCGCCGGATGATGATCCGGCGGCCGATCCGGGGTGCACGCACCGAGTTAAGGTAAACTGCACCCAAAGGCGCCCACGACAAGAGCGCCGCCCACAAACCTGGAGGGGAAAAAAATGTCTTTACAAGGCAGAAACACCAATTGGTCCTGCGCCATACTGAGACAGGCGCCGGCGGCACTTCTCGGGATTGCTTTTCTGTGCGGTCCCCAAGCCCTTCTCGGACAAGAGGAGGACGACCAGGAAATCGAAGTCATCGTGGTGACGGCTCAGAAACGGGAGCAGTCGGTGCTGGAAGTCCCGTTTTCGATCTCGGCCGTGAGCCAGGACGAGATCGAGGCGGCCGGGGTCAACTCCATGGCCGACATCTTCCGAAGGGTTCCGAGTCTTGCGATCATCGACCAGGGCGCGGCCAGGAAGAACGTCATCATCCGTGGCATCCAGACCGACACGTCCACTGAATCCTCGGTCAACGATGTCTACCTGGATGAACAGCGCATCACCTCCGTCATCGCCACGGCCGATCCGCGGACCTTTGACATGGAAAGGGTCGAGGTGTTGCGCGGACCCCAGGGAACGCTGTTCGGCGGCGGCTCGTTTTCCGGCACGATGCGCTACATCACCAACCGCGCCAACGTCTCGGAGTTCGAAACCAACGTTGCTGCCAGCCTCTCTTCCACAGCAGAAGCGGCAGGCCCGAACTACTCGTTTGACGGCATGGTCAACTTACCCGTGGTCCAAGATCGGTTTGCGGTACGCCTTGTGGGCTACAGTGCAACGGACTCCGGATACCTGAGCAATTCGCTGCTGGGATTCGACGACGTTGCGGGCATCGAAAACAACGGCGCCAGGATCGGCCTGCGCTGGACGCCCAACGACCGATTGACGGTCGACTACAAGTACCTGTTCCAGGATCTGCAGCAGAACGGTTTCCCCGAGGCGCGGGGAGGCAATCCGGACGCGCTGGAGCAGGGCGGCGTCACGCTGACCGAAGAACGGCTCACATCGAAGCTGCGGATATCCGACCTGACATGGAACTACGATCTGGACTTCGCGACGCTGACCTCGGCCACCGGTTACCTGCAGTTCGACTTCCTCCGCCGCAACGACGAATCCCTGGGCTTTATCAGGGACGTACTCGGCTATGACGACCTGAGCGCTTCGGACGCACTCGCAATGGCGCCCTCGGCCCTGCGTCTGTTCGTCAACGACGACAATGACAACTACACCTTCACCCAGGAGGTGCGGCTCGCCTCGAACATCGATTCGGGCGACCGGTTCGCCTGGCTTGCAGGCAGCTACTACGAAATAGGCGACGAGTCCGTGGGGTTGACCGAAGCGCTTGCTCCGGGAGGCGGCGCACTGTTCGGTAACGCCAACTACAACGGCTCTCCGGCGGATTTCTTCTTCATGGAACAATTCGTGACGGAACTGGAGCAACTGGCATTTTTCGGGGAATTGACCTGGTTCGCCACGGACCGGCTCCAGGCTACCGTGGGCTACCGGAGGTCGGAGTTCGAGAGCTCCTTTATCGCGGACGAGTTCTTCGGGGATGAACCGGATGACGACGGCAATGTGTTCATGGACGTGTATGCCCCGGATCCGCCACCCAAGGAGACGCACCACACGTACAAATTCAATCTTTCCTATGATTTGAACGACGACATCATGGTGTACTTCCAGTCAGCCGAGGGATTCCAGCTCGGGAGCAGCGGGATAGCGCCTGCGCTCAGTCCCCGGTGCGAGCAACTCATCGAGAATTTTCTCGATAACAGGGGACTCGGCTACCTGCTCCAGGACGGACGCTTGCCTGGAACGAAGAGCGACGAACTCCTGACTCGCGAGGTCGGAACAAAGGGTGTCTTTGCCAACGGCAGGGGTACCTTCATGGCCGGGTTCTTCAATGGCGCCTGGAAGGACATCCAGGTCTACGTGGAGATTCCCCCGATCAACGGAGAATGCGAATTCGGCTTCGGCGCCAATGCGGCGGCGGCGACCAGCGTCGGTTGGGAAGGCGAGTTTTCCTATGCGTTTACGGACCGGTTCACCCTGTCCGGCGCGGGGTCCATTGTCGATGCCACCATTGACAAGGACGAGCCGGATCTGGAAGCCAGAAAGGGCGACCGCCTCCCCGGATCGCCGGATATGCAGCTGTCCCTGTCCGGCGACTATGTCTGGCCGCTGCCCAACGGAAACCAGGCATTCGTTCGCGTCGATGCGCAGTACATCGGCGAGATCATTGGCTCGTTCACCCTTGATGACGAAAGGACCGTTTCCGGGAACTATGGGCTCGCCAACCTGCGGGTCGGAATGCAGTCGGAAAGGTATGAATGGTCGTTCTTTGCCGATAACCTCGCCGACAATCGCGCCCTGGTGTTTTCCGATGGCCTGAACGACGTGTTCCGCACGACCATCATGCTGCAACCGCGAACGATCGGCTTGCAGTTCCGCAGCAGGTTCTGACTCGGGCGGTCTGCGGCGCAAGGCCCCGCAGGAATCACCACAGACTGGTGGCGGCGGAGCGGGCTACCGGATGTTGATCCGGTTGATGGGGGGTGCGAGCACCGAGTAGAAGGTGCGCAGCACCGCCAGGATCACGATGCCCGTAATCAGCGACGCCAACGCGCTGAACAGCCTGTCCTCCGGCTGACTGAAGGTAAATACATCCCAGAGGTACCAGACGCCGCGCCAGAAGGAGACGACGCCGAACCCGATAATCGCTGCGAGCACGATCGATCGTGCCAGCGACAACCTCCCGGGTTTGACCTGGTCGTCAGCGGGATTTGTCTGTATATCGCTCATTTCAAGCCTCTCAATGCGTCCATGGCCTGTCGGCCGCGTCCTGCGTCGTGTTGAATCCTGTCGTCGCTAGCGGATGAGGATCAGTTCCTGCTGTGGCGGCGACAGATATTCGACGCCGTTTTCGGTTGCGATGGCTTCTTCGTGGTCCCACCAAAACAGGTACTGGTCCCGGTCCGGGGGTCCCTCCGACGGCATGTAGAAGAAATATTCCAGCACGAAATGATGGTTCGGAGCGAGCGGAATATCCCACGCCCATTCGGGGCCGTAGGAACCGATGCGAGGCGCGAGATACGTTTCCACGGACCAGGGCCGGGCACCCTTGGTCTGACCGTGCGAGTCGATCGAGAGCTGCGTCTTCACCGGATCGTACCCTGCCGCATAGGTGGGAAAATCGTTTTTGGCATCCACCATGTGGAGCTGGTCGTCGCGAAGGATGAAGCCTGCCTCTTCGAACCGTTGCCCGTATTCTCGCATGATCTCGCGCGGAGTCAGGCCGGCACGGACCGTCTCGACGAGAATCCGGTCGACAAGCAGGTACTGGTTCCAGAGCCGTTGGATTTCCGGCGGCGGTTCCGTTTCTCCCTCGCGAAGCACGTAGGCAAAGACGCCCTGGCTCGGCGCAGCCAGGATGTCCCCACCCTGGACCACTGTGTCTTCGGTCCAGGCATCGCTCCTGCCGCGCTGGGACTCTCCGGTCCACATCCGCCGGAATATGGTCAATTCAGTGTCGCCCAACCGGGTGACGCCCGGTTGCACTTCGGCCAGGGCACGTTCCACCATGGAAAGCTCGTCCTGACGCATCCGCTTCAGCAACTCGATCTCGCTCGAAACCTGGTGGTTGGTATAGTCCATGATCAACCACTCGGAAGAGATCAGCCGACTGGCGTACTCCTCGCCGAGTTCTTCGCTGAGGAGGACGTAATCCGTATGTGAAAGCCCGTCGATACGACCCCTGTAGGTGGGCCAGGGACCCAATTCGTGCATGAAATTGACGGCAATGCGTTCCGGGTCACGCTCGGCGACGAATTCCCCCAGGCCCTGGAACCGGTGGTCGTACTCGGTCAACGGGCCTCCGACCGGTTCCTGAATTCGAACGGCCGGAGCGACGATGTCGTAGGCCCCGCTGGCCTCCACCGTTCGGTAGTCGCCTTCTCCCCATCCCCGGTGGGCGACACCCCAGCGGCGGCCCAGTATGGCCCGTTCGATCCGGTCGCCGCCGCGGTCGGTGAAGACGAATACACCGGAGGCGCTGCCCAATTCGTCGACGCCGAACGAATCGGGCACGGCTTCCCGCATCACGTGAATCCACATGTCCACGTTTCGCTCCCGCATGATCTGCGGCAACACCTGGTCGAACTTGTCCGTGCGAATCTGGTGGTTCTCTTCCGTGTAATCCACCAGGGGGGCCTGCTGCGCCATGACCAGAGCCGGTACGCAAACGCCAATCAGGCCCGACAGTCGCCGGACGCTCGCCAATGCATTCGATGTGTTCATTCTTGTCCCCCTCCTCACTAGATCTGAAGTATCCAGACGAAAAGCCCGATCAGCAATCCCACGACCGCACAACTGATCAGGAATCCCGCTACAGTTGTCGTTGTCGGCTTCATCAACTCAAAGTCGGGATGATCGATCAGGACCGATCGCTCTGCCGGCTTGACTCCGGGCGGCAACGTGAGCGGCGCGACTTCCGGTTCTCCGATGCCGACCGGCGTTCTCAGCGTTTCGTAGATTCCGTCCAGCCTTTCCTTGCCCGGCGCCCGGGTCGCCAGGCTGACACCGATCATGACCACAAAGCCGACGACCAGGTAAATGATCATCTGCCAGGGTAGCGACAGACTCCCTTCATGGAGCATGAAGGACGGCAGCAGGTGCGCGAACTGGTCATTGAAGCTCCAGCCGACCAGGGCCACGTCGCTGGTAAGGAACCAGGCGGCAAAGCCGCAGAGCGTCGACGCCCAGGCTGCCGCCGACGTCGCTCGCCGCCAGAAGAAACTGGTCCAGATGGCCACTCCCATCATGGCCTGCACGATCCAGAACAGTTCAAGTCCGGCGACCACGCTGGACAGCCCGAATGCGATCAGGATTCCGCTGCCCACCACCAGGACGGAGGCGATCCTGCCGATGAGCAGGTAGTGGCGTTCATCCCGTCCGGGACGAATCAGAGGCTTGTAGACATTCTCCGTGAAGAGGGCTGCGGCAGACAACATGAAGGTATCGCAGGAACTCATCACGGCAGCCAGCATCGACGCGATGAACAGCCCGACGAGGCCCGGCGCGATAGCCGGCAGGAAGTCCCTGGCCAGCAGTCCGTACACCTGGTCCGGGTTCGTGTTGGCATCCACGTAAAGGGCGATACCGACCATGCCGGTGAGCACCCAGGCGATGGTGCACAGCCTCTTCAGGAAGTGGCCTGCGACCACGCCGACCCGCGCGTCATACTCCGACCGTCCTGCGGCGCACATGGCCATGGAGTACGGCGAGGTTACCCATCCGACCAGACCGTTCACGGCAATGACGACGACGTACAGCGTGGTGATCTCGCTGGGCGCGACGATTGAGAACATTTCCGGATTGTCGATGGACGCCCGCAAACCGCTCATGCCGCCCACCGCGCTCAGGGCGAAGGGCAGGATGAGGAAGGACAGGATCACGGTCATGACGCCCTGAATCAGGTCGGTGATGATGGCCGCATTCAGGCCGCCGGAAACGCCGTAGACCACGAACAGCACGGTCATTGCAAAGATGGCAATCTCGGGGCTGATGGAACCCCCGGATACCGCGGTGATCATGGCGCTGGACGCCTTCAGGACAACACCGATGTTTACGGAGAGCTGAATCATGCCAACGAGTGCGAACAGAACGGCCACGCTCTGCCCATAGCGAACCAGCAGGTAGTCGGCGGTCGTCACCGCGCGCATGCGACGGAACAGCGGCGCCAGCAACCAATAGAATGGGGTGGAAAACAACCACAACCACTGGTACCAGATACCCGATGCGCCGGAGGTGTAGGTCTTGGACGCGACGCTGACGGCCTGGTCGGTATTGGTGCCGGTCCCGAACGAGAAGAACGTCATCGTCAGCTTGCCGAAACTTCGGTCGCTGATGAAGAAGTTGGAGGACGATTTGACCCGGCGCGTGGCATACACGCCGATGGCAGTGACGCCAATCAGGTAAACCGCGATAACCAGCCAGTCGATGAGCAATTCAGTGTACCCTGGAGATAGTCCCGTTCAGCCCCGACAGCCAGTGGCCAAAGTCCCGCGCCACGCCGACACCCTGCCACGGGCTGCCAGTGGCAGGGTTGCCGTACGGAAGATAACGGCGGCTCAGGCCGCCAGTCTGGGTCGATTGTCCAGTGCGCGTTGTACTACACCCGCGATTCGGACCCGCTCCTCGCCAACCAGGGGAAGGCGAGGTGGACGTACCCACTCCGCACCCATTCCGGTCATCTGGTTGGCGAGTTTCAGGTATTGAACCAGCTTGATCTCGGTATCGAGATGCAGGACGGGCATGACCCAGCGGTACATGGCCACGGCCTCGTCGATCCTTCCCGCCCTGGCCAATTCAAACAGTTGCACGGCTTCCTCCGGAAAAGGGTTTACCAGGCCGGAAACCCATCCCACCGCTCCGCAGACCGCATTCTCGAGCACAACGTCGTCGACGCCGCAAAACAGTCGGTAGCGGTCGCCGCAAGCGTTGACCATATCCGTCAATCGGCGGCTGTCATGGGAAGATTCCTTGACGGCGACGATGTTGTCGATTCTCGCCAATTCCACGAAGTCGTCCGGCGAGAGATCGGCCTTGTACGCTACCGGATTGTTGTAAATCATGATCGGCAGGTCGGTCGCTTTCGCGATTGAGGTGAAATGCGCGATGGCTTCCCTGGAGTCCTGCTGGTAGACCATGCTCGGCAAGAGCATGAGCCCGTCGCAACCCGCCTGCTCGGCCATCCTGACGGAGGAAATGGCCATTTCGCTCGTGTATTCGGCGATACCGCTGATCACCGGTACGCGATGATCGACAGCTTCGACCGCCGCGCGCATCACCAGGCTCTTTTCCCTGGAATGCAGGGAATTGCCTTCGCCCAGCGTGCCCAGGACAATGATGCCCTTTACGCCGCCGTGCAGGCAGTACTCGATGTGCCGCGCCGTTCCCTCCAGGTCGAGGCTGCCGTCCTCGTGCATTTCGGTCATCAGCGCGGGGAACACACCTCCCCAATCCTGATTTGACATACTGTGCTCCCCTGTTCCCGGCGCTCACCGGCCAGCGGTATTGTGGTCTGACGCTTGGCGGTGCCCGGGGCGCGTTGTGGGCTACCTATGGATTATATACACTGGCGTATAAAGTATACAGCGTTTTCGGGGACGTCCGGCTCGCGTGAACCGGCGGGACCGAGACGACCCTTCCCCGGAATGACACTTGTTGAGACTCCCGGATTCTGAATCCCGAACAACCAAGGAATCACACTGCCATGGACTATCGACTGCTCGGACGAACCGGAATCGAAGTTTCGCCATTCGCGTTGGGTACCGACAATTTCCTGGACCCGACACCCGCCGATGAATCGGCGCGTATTTTGCGTACCGCCATGGACGCCGGAATCAACCTGCTCGATACAGGCGATGTCTACGCGGACGGCGCCGGCGAAAAGATCATCGGCAAGACGCTGAAGGAGAGCGGCAGGCGCCACCAGATGTTGATAGCGACGAAAGTGGACCACGGCAAGAGACGGCCCGGTTTCACGCTGGATGACCCCGCCTATGTCGGACCGAACGAACATGGTCATACCCGTCTCAACATCATCCGCGCGTGCGAGGATTCACTGAAACGCCTCCAGACCGACTACATCGACCTGTACCAGATTCATCGGCCCTCTTCCCATATTCCCTGGGACGAACAACTTTTTGCGCTCGACACACTGGTTCGTCAGGGCAAGGTACGGTACATCGGCACATCGACCCATCCCGCCTGGGCGGTGATGCACTCCATCATGGTCAGCGAATTGAAGGGTTACGCGCGTATCGTCTGCGAGCAGCCACCGTACAACCTGCTCGACCGGCGCATCGAAAATGAACTGTTGCCCATGTGCAGGGAACACGGTCTGGGGGTCATCACCTGGGCGCCCATGGGCATGGGTGTGCTGGCCGGCCGCTACACGGACGAAACGAATCTCCCTGATGACTCCAGGGCGGTGCTGAGAGGTGGATTCTACGCCGACCGGATCACCCGGCGAGGCATCGAAACCGGGATCGAATTCGCGAAGATCGCCAGGCGCGTGGGCCTGAGTGCCGCACAACTGGCGGTCGTTTGGGTCAAGGAGCAACCGGACATAACGGCACCACTGATCGGACCGAAGACTATGGACCAATTGGCGGAGTTTCTCCCCGTAATGCAGACCGGGCTCGACGATGAAACTCGTGCAGCCTGCGATGCACTGGTGCCGCCGGGTAGCGTCGTGGCAAATTTCCACAACACGGCGCCTTGGATGAAGCAGGTCGTGATGTAACGATCAACTCCCCGGGAAGCAGTTTCCAGGATGCTGTTTCAGTGCATGTACTGGCCGCCGTTGACGTAGAACTTGGCGCCGGTGGTGAACCTGGCCTCGACGATGCAATGCACCATGCGGGTCACGTCCTCGAATTCACCCAGCCGTCCCATGGGCAGGGTGGCCAGTTCCTTCTCGAGCCCCTCCTCGGTTTCCAGGTCGTAGCGGTCGATCACCTCGCGGGTTTGAACAGAACCGGGGACAAGGCAATTGACCCGGATTCGCGGGGCCAGCTCGAGCGCCATGCACTTGGTCAGGACGACCACGCCGGCCTTGGCGGCACAGAAGTTGGCGCCGTTCTTCCGTCCGATGGACCCGGCGGCTGCGCCCAGGTTGATGATGGACCCTTCCCTGTCGGGGTTGTGCCTGACGAACTCCTGACCGCAGACGAAGTGTCCTTTCAGGTGAGCGTCCATGACTGCGTCCCAGGTCTCGTCGGTGATCTCCATGAAGGGCGCGTCAAGATTGATACCGGCACAGTTGACGAGAATGTCGATGCGTCCGAAATGCCGGATCGTCGCTTCGAACATGGCTCGAACCTGATCCCGGTTTGCCACATCCGCCTGACAGGTCATGATCTTCCCCTCGCCGTGTTTACCCGCGAGTTCCTCGCGGAGCGAATCGGCCTCGCCGTCAAAGAGATGATTGATTACCACTCCGAAGCCCCGGGACGCGAAACTGCGCGCGATTCGCGCGCCGAGGCCGGTGGCCGCGCCGGTAATAAGTACAACTCGTTGTTCAGCCATGGAAGTACCTCCGAAAAAACAGGGAAAATGCGCGGCAGATCCTGTTGCCGATCACGAATGCCAATTGTATATTTTATTCTCTGTGCCGGTCCAAACCGGGCGGCAATACTGATATCCTGCCTGTCGTCGCACCACCACCTTGAAACCAGGGAGTCGGTTCAATGAGAGCTTTACGTTGGGGTGAATTTGCCAGCGCCGCTGTGCGGGACATGGCCGCGGTCAAGCCCGGTGAAACGCTGCTGGTCCTGGCGGATACGTGGACGGACATGGACATCGCCGAAGCCTGCCTGACGGCCGGGATCAGTGCGGGCGCGGATACCCAGTTGCTGGTGATCCCACGCATGGCGCCCACCGACACCACAGAATTCAACGCCTCTGTCAGCGGCGCCATCAAGGGTGCCGACGTCGTGTTGGGACTGTGCCCCACAATGTTCATCGAAAAGACGGCGACCGTTGAAGCCCGCAAGAACGGAACTCGTATCGCCTCCACCGATGTCATTGGCATGGAGGACTTCGCCATCGAGGGAATCTGCGACGTCGACCAGGGGCGCATGATCGAAGTCGCCGAACGAATCGGGGAAATCTGGATCAAGACCGAATACTGCCGCGTGACCTCGGCGCTCGGTACCGAGATCAGCTTCGACATGCGGGGCCGGCCCATCGAAATTGGCGACGGCGTCGCCGCCGAACCCGGTACCTCCAACTTCTTCCCGGGTGTCTGCGTGGCCAACGCTCCGATCGAGAACACGATTAACGGAGTCATCGTCGTTGACGGCAATATTCCCCCGGGCCGCCTGGTCAATGCCCCTGTAACAGTACACATCGAAACCGGTGTCATTACCCGGATCGAGGGAGGTGCCGATGCCGGCCAGTTGAGGGCGCACTTTGCTGCGAGCGGCGACCCGATCGCCACGCATCTCTGTCATTTCACCCTGGGCCTGAACCCTCTGGCACGGACATCGGGCAGCATCCACCAGGACGAGCACGTGTTGGGGGCGATCACCTTCGGATTCGGCGACCAGGACGCGGATTTCGGCGGCAACGTGCCCGACTGCGGCGTGCACTGCGACCTGGTGTTGACGACCGGGAAAATAGAATGCGATGGTCAGGTCCTGTGCGAAGACAACCGGCTCAACGAAGAACTCGGACTGGGGGGACTCCAATGAAAACGATTCTGAGCAACTGCACGATTATCCCATGCACCGGCGGCTCGCCGATGTCTGACATGACGCTGACCATCGAGGGTAATCGCATAGCGGACATCGCAAACGGCGGGTTCAGTCCGCCGGCCGGCATCGCGCGGGGGAATGGCCTGCAACCCCGGCCGCTTCCGGACGGGTCCCGCTGGATCGATCTTGCGGGCGGTTATCTGCTGCCGGGGATGTGGGAGGTGCACGCGCATCTGGGCGACCTCATCCCCGATCCGCACAACTTCCTCGAGACGGAAGCCCTCACCGACTACACGATTCGAGCCGGCCGCGTCGCCATGGACGGACTGCGCGCGGGTATCACGGGGATCCGGTGCGTGGGTGAAGACGGCTACGTGGACGTCGCCTGGAAGCGCGCCTTCGACAAGGGCGTGATGCAGGGCCCGCGGCTCTGCGTCTGCACCAAGGGCATCTCCATCACGGGCGGGCACGGCCACGGCACCCTGGGCGCGCTGGAGGTGGATGGCCCTTGGGAGATGCGCAAGGCGGTGCGCGAGAACCTCAAGAACGGCGCCGACCAGATCAAGCTCATGGTCACCGGCGGGATCATGACCCGCGGCGAGACCATGGAGGAATCGCAGTTCATGCTCGACGAGATCCAGGCGGCGACCGAAGTCGCGCACAACAAGGGCAAGCGGGTGGCCGTGCACGCCTGGGGAGAGGAGGGCGTGAAGACCGCCTTGCGCGGTGGCGTCGACTCCATCGAACACGGGTTCCTGGATGACGAAGCCATCGACCTGATCCTGGAGCGCGACGCCTGGTACATACCGACGGTCTGTCAGACCCAGGACGTGGACCACATCAACGAGTTGCCGAAGTTCCAGATCAAGAAAGCGATGGCTGCGACGGTAAAGCATCGCAAGAGCGTGCAGAAGGCCATGCAGGCGGGCGTCAAGATCGCCTGCGGCAGTGATTCCCCTCCCATCTCGGACTTCAACAAGCGGGAACTCGAGTTTCTGGTCAAGGTGGGCATGCCGGAGATGGATGCGTTGATTGCCGCGACACGGACATCCGCCGATCTCTGCGGATACGCCGATGATCTGGGCACCGTCGAAACCGGAAAGCTTGCAGATCTCGTGGTTCTGGGGAGCGACCCGTTGCATGACATTTCCGCCGTTCGGGACGTCCGGCTGGTCATCAAGGACGGCCGCCTGGTCCATCTCGATGCAGGCGAAGGCATGAGCAGCTACGCCGACCTCTACTTTTGATCGCGCTCTGTGCATCGCACGGTAACAGGGAAGCAAGGCTGTGCGGGCAGGGCGCCGATTTCGACCCTTGAAGGTGCTCCGTGAGCCTGTTGGAGTCCTTCAGGGTACCCGCCTTCCGGTACGCGTGGAGTTCGATCAGTTTCAACAGTCTCGGCAACCAGTTGAATTCGGTCGCGCTGGCCTGGCTGGCGCTGGAATTCACCGGATCACCGCTGGGCGTGGGCGCCATCCTCGCGACCCGCAACGTACCGCGCCTGTTGCTGGCCGTTCCATTCGGCGCCCTCTCCGACCGGGCCGACCGCAGGTTGTTGCTGGCACTGGCAAATTACGTGGGAGCCGTATCTTCCCTGGTTGTCGCGATCGCGAGCGGCCAGGAGTGGTTTGGCTTCGTCGCGCTGATGTTTGCGTCGGCCACATCGGGGGTCATCGATGTCGCGCAGACGAACTGGGCCAAGGCCTATGTCTTCGACGTGGTCGGGAAAGAGAGAGCTGTCAACGGACTGGCGATGGAACAACTCGCCAACAAGCTGTTCGGCATGGTTGGCGGTTTCGCCGGCGGACTGCTTCTGTTCCATACGGGCGCCGGCGGCATCTACCTGGCCATGGCCGTCTCGTACGCTCTGGGCGCCTTGTTGCTGAACCTGATAAAGGTCGTGGGCCTCGCTCCGCCAGTCGCTTCACCGGTACGTCAGCAGGATGAAGACATGACACCCTGGCGCGTAGTGATCAGCCTGTTGCGCAGTCCCGTGGTGCTGCTGCTGGCTCTCATTGCGCTGTCGGCGGAGGTCCTGGGCTATTCCAATGAGGTGCTGTGGGGTCCCTTCGTCCAGGAGGTTCTGCAGAGGGGCGAAGTGGGTCTGGGCAACCTGATCGGCCTGCTTAACGCCGGCGGAATTGCCGGACTGCTATTGCTGGGGATCGCCCACCGCATCAATCCGAACAAGGCGGTGTTCCTGGTTGCCGCGGGGTTCGCCATCGGACTCGTCGTATTCTCGACGACCCGCTCGATGCTGGCGGCGAGTACGGTCATCCTGTTCGTCGGAGCGGCCTGGGCGGTTCTCGATTCCCTGCTGCCCACCGCGCTGCAACTCAATGTCGCCAATGAGTGGCGTGGTGCGTCGGTTGGCATCTGGAACCTGAGCCGTGGGTTCGGACCCATCGGTCACCTGGAAATCGGCGCACTGGCGGCCGTCATCGGCGTGGCGACAACCCAGGCCATTAACGGACTTCTGTTCCTCGTGGTGGTCGCCGCGGCGGGCTGGATGTATCTGCGTGTAAACCGGCAGGCACCGCCCTGAAGATCGTGGTAGAACACATCTGATGGACATTGGCGATATCAATCTGGCAACGATACTCGAGGCGCGCGGCCGGATTCGGAAATTCGTGGTGAAGTCGCCCCTCAAGCCATCGTTCGAATTGGGTCGGCGGACCGGTGCCCGGATGTTCCTGAAACTCGAGAACATGCAGGATACGGGTTCCTTCAAGATCAGGGGTGCGGCGAACGCGATTCTGAAGCTTTCCGAAGAGGGTGATGCCGGCGGTGTGGTCGCGGCATCCAGCGGCAATCATGGGCGGGCAGTAGCGTATGTTGCCCAAAAACTCGATATGCCCTCCACAATCTGCATGACCAACCTGGTGCCCGAGGACAAGATCAGGGGCATCAAGGAGTTCGGTGCAGACGTCGTCCTGCATGGCGAGGATCAGAATCAGTCTGCGGAGATGGCACTGCAAATCGCCGATGAACGCCGCTTGAAGTACATTCCGCCTTTTGACGATCCACTGATCATATCCGGGCAGGGCACGATAGGACTCGAAATCCTGGAGCAGATGCCGAGTATCGAGGCACTGGTGGTTCCCGTCAGCGGTGGTGGCCTGATGAGTGGGATTGCCACGGCCGCCCGGGCCATCCGCCCGGATATTGAAATTATCGGTGTGACGACACGCTACGATGCGGCCATGTACGAGAGCGTCAGGGCAGGGCGGGTAACGATGGTTGGCGAGCGCCCGAGTATCGCCGATGCCCTGCCGGGACCGATCCCGCTCGACAATCGGTATACGTTCGGGATATGCCGCGACCTGGTCGACGAGATTGTTCCTGTTGCCGACGATGCCATTGCACATGCCATGCGATTTGCGATCGACCATGAGAAAGTCGTGCTGGAAGGAGGCGGTGCCATCGGGATAGCCCACGTTCTTGAGAACAGAGCAAGATGGCGGGGCAGAAAGGTAGCTGTCGTCTGCAGCGGCAACAACGTTTCCAGGGAACGCCTGGAATCGATTTTCGGCCAATTCGGACTGGCTTAGCCCGACTGTCGCAACTCAACGTCAAAACGGTCGCAAGCGATTGATTTTTGGTTGATGGAGGCCATAGGTCGGCACTACAGGATGCCGAACGGAAGGGGGCGGCGCGGTTGTTTCCGGCCGAGATTCTGGGCAGCGACTGTTCCGGCAGGCGCAGTTTCACTTGATCAAAGAGCAGCTGGTGAGCCCTCTCGGGTTGAGTGTGGCGGGACAGCATATAGTCGCTCACAGTTCCACGATGATCTTGCCGCGCCGGTTCTTCGCGGCAAGCTGGTACGCGAACGCTTCCCGAAAGCGCTCCAACGGGAATGTTCGGTCGATTTGCGGCTTGATCCTGCCGTCTTCCAACGCCTTGTAAACGAAGGCGATCCCGGATTCCCGAAGCTCTTTCCTGTTGACGAAGTTATAAACGGAGTGCGGCCGGATGACGGCGTTCCTGCGAATGGCTTCGGTGATCGGCACATGGGTAGGCTCGCCGCTCATGTCGCCGTACAGAAAAACGATTGCGTCCTGAGCGAAGGCATCCGCGTATGCGGCCGTCAGCGGGCCGCCGACCGGGTCGTAGACGATGCGTGCGCCGGCGCCGCCGGTGATCTCCAGAATGCGCTCGGCGACGTTTTCTTCCTGCGTCGCAATGACGTGGTCCGCACCGGTCTGGAGGATGAATGCCCGGTTCGCCGACGTTCTGGACGTGCCGATCACACTCGCGCCCGCCAGCTTGGCGAGTTGCGTGGCGCCGATGCCTGCGCTGCTGCTGGCCGCGGTGATCAGTACGAAATCCTCCGGCCCGATGCCCGCGGTGGCATAAAGCGCGTAGTACGCGGTGAGGTACTGAACCCAGATCGAAGTACCTTCGGCCGGGGACAGATTGGCCGGATACCTTGCGAGATAGTCTTCCGGGAACAGGGCATATTCGGCATTGACGCCATAGCCTTCGTTCAGAAAAGTGACGGTGCTGACGCGTTCGCCGAGTTCGAACCTCGTTGCCTTCGGACCGAGCGCATCGACTATGCCCGTGGCCTCGTCCCCGAAGCAGGACGGCAGTTCCAGGCTGAACACGTAGTCATCCTGCATCAGGCCGAAATCGCCGAAGTTCAGTGCGAACGCTTCGACCTTGATGCGGACTTCGGCCCCGGCTGGCTCCGGCATCTCCACCTCATCCAGGCGCAACCCGTCGATGCCGGAGAAATCATGGATGCGCAACGCCTTCGGCAATTTCCTGTTCTCCTAGACCCGTGATTGCGCCGGGTCGAAATCAAGCTTGCCGAACCCGGTTATCTTCTTGCCGGTGGGATACGGGTAGGCGATCTTGCTGTGAGACAAATCGCTGTCCAGCAGGGCAACCATCATGTTGATTGCGAGAGTGTTCGGATTGAGTACCTGAACGGGTAATCCGCGGGCCTTGAGTCCGGCCGTCAGCGCATCGGCCATTGGCGAAAAACGGGTGCAACCCAGCACCAGTACGTCGGCGTGGTCCTGCCGCACCGCAAGCTCGCCGGCGTCCACCAGCAATGCGGTCGTCCGTTCGATGTCTGTGTCGATTTCGAGGACGGGGATGTCGATGACGCGGCAGGAGGCGAAACTCCGACTGACGCCGTAGCGCTGCACCTCTTCCTCGAACAACCGCGCAACCACATCCAGTTCGACCAGGATGCTGAACCGGCGGCCCAGCAGGGTCGCCACCTGCATGGACAGGCGCCCGGGCCCAAGAACGGGAATGGAGACGCATTCCCGAACCACGTCGACGCCCGGGTCCGCCATGCAGTCGATGACCAGGCCGTCGACGCCTTGCCGCTCGGCTTCCAACGCCTTGGCAACCAGATCGGGTACCAGCATCGCTTCTTCGATGCGGTACTCGATGGATTGAGGTCCCCGGTCGAGAAAAACGCTGCTGAGTTTCAACCCGTCGCGTTCCAGCGGTTTCAGGGTCTCCGCATAGGTGCTTTCCGGGCTCCAGTCGCCACTCGGGACAACCGGGGAGATCATTCTGATGTGCCTGGTCTTGCGCATGCTGCGCTCCACTTATGACAGGTTTTCCAACGGTACGAAATCCACGTCGAACCCGAACGCGCGCGGCCCGATGCGGCTGAGCGCCTTCGCTGTGCGGCAGATATCCGGCGCGCCGACGGCCATGACGGTTACCCGCTGACCGTAAGAGACTCGGTCGCTGGTAATGGGCACGGTCGTTTCGCTGTCGACCATACAGATCAGGTCCGGAACGGATGCCCTGACGGCGCCATCCTGCGTGGCGAGAAGAAACTCGTTCTGTACGGAAATACGCATCGGGCCACCATCGCCCTCCAGGTCTTCCACCACAATCGTCGCGAAGTCGAATCCACCCCTGGTCTTGCGCTCTACATCCACCACCTTGCCGCGCAGCAACCGCCTCACAGCGCCATAGACGGACGCGTCGGCCAGGCCGCGCAAGTCCTCGACAAACGAATCGGCATCGATGTTCGACCTCTTGAGGCTGCGGCCGATTTCGAGACAGAAGCCGATGCTGCCCGGAATCGATACTTTCTTCACCAGGGCGCCGGTCATCATACTTTCCGCGCTTGTGCACTGCCCCCCCATGGCAAGGGCGATGTTGCGGGTGATGCGCTCTGCCTTCGCGGTATCGTTGGCGGTAACGATCGCGTTGTTGCCATGCTCATCCACTACCACCATGGGCGTGCCGTTGACGCCGTTGATACTGAAGGTGGTCATCTGCATTTCGGGCAATGCGCGCCCCATGCCGTCGCCGTCCAGAACCGGAATCCGCCGGCGCGCCGCGGCCATGAAGGTAAGAAGCGAATTGATACCACCGACTTCAAACGCGATCAACGCGTCCGCCTTTTTCCCGGCATACGCCTCGAGCCGTTCGAGGGCCCACTCCTGCTCCCGGCCATTGGGCAGTTTTTCCAGCGAGATCGTCGGCGCGCCGATACCGCCGACGGCGACGACTATCGCCTCGTCGTGAAGTTCGTCGAGCGCCAGCAACTCCACATCGCCGTACGCCGCAAGCATGCGCCTGGCGATCAGCGCTCCGACGTAGGGATCCCCCCCGCCGCCGGTTGCGAGAAACGACGAACCGGTTGCAATGTCGTCTATGTCGTCGGAAGAAATCTTCATCGCACGGCGATTTCAAATGGCCAGGTCGCCCACGGCGCGAACGCGCAGACGCACCGTTTCCTCCGGCATGTACGGAATGGGTATCTCATCGATCGATGCTATCTCAAGGCGTTCCGGCGCGGCGCCGCCTGCCAGCGCGTTCTGTTTTGCCGCAGCGCCGGCCCTGGCGATCGCCTTTTCGCGCGATTCCGTTCCTGGATGGTGCAGCAGTTCGCACTCACCGCTGACTTTCGCAAGCGAGGCGCCCACGGCGTTGGCGACGCCGCAATGAGGTGGACGACGTATTTCAGAGATACCGGGGATGCTGTCGCCGACAAGAAACTCGCCGCCGCCGACCACGATCAACGGCAGCGGTGCCGGCCTGGTTTTCATCTTTTCGACGGCGCGCGCAACCTGTTCCTGCATCGCGGCGATCGCCGTATCGACAACCTCCGTCGGCACCTCGCCCAGGGCGGCCGAATCGCCCAGTTCGACGCGGCCGGCTGCGACCGCGATATCCGTGGCGGTCAGGATATCGCCGCCGAAGCAGAGCGCTTCCTCGCCAAGACGGCGCCCCACCGATCGCGGTCCGACCGGCCGGCCGTTCCCGGCGACGATGCTGCCGCCGCCCAGCCCAACGGAAAGAACGTCCGGCATCCTGAAGTTCGAGCGCACGCCCCCGATTTCCACATTGACGCTCGACTCGCGCGGAAAACCGGCAATCAGCATGCCGACATCGGTGGTGGTGCCACCCACGTCCACCACCATACCGTCGTTGATTCCGGAAAGATGGGCGGCACCGCGCATGGAGTTGGTCGGGCCGGACGAGAACGTCAATACCGGAAAGCGGCGGACCCTGTGCGAAGGCATGACCGTCCCGTCGTTCTGACTGAAAAAAAACGGCGCCTCTATGCTGAAGCCGGACAGCGCTTCCTCGAATGCGTTAACGACCCGTGCCGACAGGCGCAGCAGCGAGGCGTTCAGCAACGCGGCATTCTCGCGCTCCAGCAGACCCAGCCGCCCCAATTCATGGGACAACACGACCGGCATTTCAGGCATCCTTGCCTTGAGCAGTCTGGCCGCCGTCATCTCCATCTGCGGACTCAGGGGCGAGAATACGGATGAGATGGCCACAGCTCGAGCATCCGTACCGGCAATCCGCGCGAATACCTTCTCCAGTTCCGTGCCATCGAGCGGGGAGATTTCGCTGCCGTCGAACTCGTTGCCGCCGTGCACCATGTAGCCATGGTTTCCGAGCGCCATTGCGAGGTCCTCCGGCCAGCCCACCATCGGCGGCAAGCACTTCCCGGAGGGCAGGCCAAGGCGAATGACGGCTGCCTCCGAGAGTTGACGCCGCTCCACGACCGCATTCGTAAACTGAGTCGTACCGAGCATCACGGCTTCGATCCGGTCCCGCTCCGGTCCAACGGTATCGAGCACTGTCCGCAACGCGTCGAGAATTCCGCTGGTGATGTTCCTTGAAGTTACCGCCTTGTGAAAGGCGATCACCTGCTCTCCATGGACGATGACTGCATCGGTGTGCGTCCCGCCCACATCGATGCCGACTTTCATCGGGCACTGTCTCTTTCGACCGCCCGGGGGGTGCGGGCGCGCCGCGCCTTCATCAACAGGATGTAGACGATGGCCGGCACGAGCAACGCATCGATCGTCGACGACCCGGTAAGGGTCATCATTTCCTCGGCCGTCGCGTAACTGGCCGCCGAGCCGACAAGCCATGCGGCAAGCGCGGGCCAGGAAATGGCCGCAAGTTTCGGCAGATCTTCCAGATGGTATTGCTGGTTGCGCACAAGAAAGAAGTCGGTGATGTAGATGCTGCCTACGGGTATGAACAGCACGCTCAGGTAAATCAGGAACGGAACGAAGTGGTCGAGAATGCCGAGAAAGGTAACCAGTGTTCCCACGGTCCCGCAAACCACGGTCATTCTCCAACCTGCAAATCCCGGTACGACGGCGGACATGCTGAGCGAAGAACCGTAGAGGTTGATCGAATTCGCCGTCCAGGTCGAACAGACAACCAATGCAAACGCGCCCGTACCGAGCCCGACTGCAACCATGATCTGCAGCGTTTCGTCGATGCCGGTGGCAAGGCTTGCCATTGCCGCGACCACATATACAAGCGTCGATGCAACCAGGAAGGTCAGGAACGATGCAAGAATTGCGTCCCCGCTGGTCCTGACGAACCTCGTTACATCGGGAATCAGCACCGCACCCAGGATCAGGCCGCCGACTGTCGCGGCGACACCCTCGTTGAACGTCAGGGTTCCGGTGCCCGCAATCTGGAAGATTGCCGAAAGCGGCTGATCGCTGAAGACCAGGTAGAGGAGCACGGCCATCAGCGCGACCATCAGCGGCACGACCACCAGTGCAAGGCGGTTGAGCAACCGAAACCCGAACATTGTGGAGACCACCATCAGCAAACCGCCCAACAGGATGTATGTCGTCTCGCCCAGGTGCAGCCCCAACTGGTCGGTGGCGAGACCCTGCGCGGCTTTGGCGAACAATCCCAGTTGCACGCCGAACCAGCCGAACTGCGATATGGCGAATGCCAGGTTAACGACCTTGGAACCCTTTTCACCAAACGCAAACTGGATCAGCATGTACGAGGACAGCCGCGTCCTGGCACCGATCACGGCCGTAACCGCACCCAGGATCCCAAGAAACAGGCCCCCGGCGAGGAAAGCGCCGACACCGGTCAGGAGGCCGAGCGCACTGCCGATCCTTACACCGCCGACGAGGCCCGGGACGCTGAAGGCTTGCGCGGAATACAGAAGGCCCACGCGCAGTCCACCCACGGTGCGGGACTCCGGAACCGGCGTTGTCGCGTGGTCTTCCAGAAGGTCGCCGACATCCATCATGCCTCCTCGCGCAGGTGGGTTTCCCGCATCACCCCACGACCGGAACCAGCCTGCGGCACTGTACCGCATCCCACCAGCAAGAAGAGTGGGACTCTACCAGATCGCTTCCGTATTTCTGAAAATACCTGCGCAATGTTCGATACTCATGCGATCGCGTTTTCGGACCAGTAGCAGCGTACGGGCAATGGGCATCAGGGAACGGTTGGAATCAATTTTCGACCAGTTCGGACTGGCTTAGCTGCCGAACTCGGCCGGTTTCCCCAGTACCTTCAGAACACCCGCGACCACACCGAAACTGACGATCAGACACAGCCACCAGGGCACGCCGAGACCGACCGGCAGAGTGCAGAGAAACATTGCGCACATGCCTGCCGTCATTGCATAGGGAAGCTGCGTTCGAACGTGCTCGATGTGGTCGCATTCCGATGCCAGAGACGAAAGTACCGTGGTATCGGAAATCGGCGAACAATGATCGCCCCAAATCGCTCCGGCCAGGACCCCGGCAACACTTCCGTGGAAGATGTGCATCTGCTCGGCCATACCGCCGGCGGAGCCGGTCAGCAGACTCCAGGCCAATGGCAGCATGAGGGGCATCAGGATGCCCATGGTGCCCCAGCTCGTGCCGGTGGTGAACGCGACGATGCCGCCGAGCAGGAAGGACACGGACGGCAGCAGGAACAAAGGCAGCCTGTCGCTGCTGATGCCGATGATGTACTCGGCCGTGTTCAGGCTCTGAACAATATCGGTGAGCGTCCAGGCCAGGGTGAGGACAATAACGGCGATCAATGTGGTGCCGACGCCCTCGAACCAGGCATCGATGGTCTGATGCAGCGTGAGTTTCCGCAGTGCAATGGTGATTGCCACGGCGCATCCAACGCCCAACAGGGAGGCCCACATCAAGGCCAGGAAACTGTCCGCACTGCCCAGTACTTCCTGAATTGAATTCCCGGAACCGGTGATCAGCAGGCCGGCGAACAGTGTCGACACGACGGCCAGGATCGGCACAATGGCAGTCAGTGCATTTGCGGAGTCTTCGATGTCGTATGAATCGGGTTCAGCATCGGCTTGCGGGTCCGCCCTCGGTATGCGTCGCGCGATGATTTCGGCCTGATGCATCGGGCCGAAGTCACGACCGGACCAGGCGACGGAAAACACCATGAAGAGCGCAATGATCGAATAAAAGCTATACGGAATGGACGCCAAAAAAATCAGGTAAGGCGAGGTATCCAGTCCGGCGATACCCTCTGCCGTGCTGCCGATTACCGAAACTTCGTAGCCGACCCAGGTCGATGCGACAGCAACGCCTGCAATCGGCGCGGCGGTGGAATCGACGAGGTAGGCCAGTTTTTCCCGCGATATGCGCAGCCTGTCGGTTACGGGTCGCATCGTCTTGCCGATGAGCAACGTGTTTGCGATGTCGTCAAAAAATATCACCAGGCCAAGACTGGCGGTCACCAGTTGACCGCGCACCGCATTGGAGGCAAATCTCGTTGTCCAGGCGACAATTCCCCGCATGCCTCCGTTCCTGCCGAGTATGCCGATCATGCCGCCGAGCATCATCGTGAAGAGTAGCACCCGCACCCTGTCCGTATCGGCGATGGCATTGACGAGGTGCGTATCGAACGAGTCCAGAAAGGCAGTCCAGATCGATGTCAGGCCCGGTCCGTTCAAAATAAAGACACCGCACCAGATGCCCAGGAACAACGCCGGAATCACGGAGCGAAAGATCAGGGCGATTGCGATGGCGACGACCGGCGGCAGCAATGTCCACCAGCCCGGTGACTGCATGTCGGTCTCGGAAACCTGTTGCGGAATTTGAGTTGCTGCCGTATCCGGCAGTAGCGCCGCCAGACTCACGATTGCGATCGCAATGTGTAACGAGGCCGGACGACTGTGCTGGCGTTGCCTGAACGGTGCCATGACTCCCTCACGGAGCGATATGAATGATTGACCTGTGAGAGCGCAGGAGCGGCCGTTCGACGAATACCAGACTGTCAATAGTTGGAGTCTATATTCCTGTTTTCTCAAGGAATGTCTATTATGACGACAAATAAGGTGGTGGCCAATGCAGGCCATGGTCAGCAGGAAGCTGAACGGGCATCTGCCAAAAAGGGACTGGCGCAAATTCGCCCAAGCGCAAGTCGGAGAACAACGAATGAAAACACCATACGGAAAATGCTGGACCCTCTTGCTGCTGTTGCTTGTATCCGCGGCGCATGCCCAGGATGCGTTGCAACCGATGACGGTGGATGACGGACTGCGCATGAATCGCATCGAGAATGTAACGATGTCGCCCGATGGCGATTCTGTCTTGTACACGATCAGTAGCCTGAACTGGCAGGAGAATGACTACGACAACCAGCACTTCCTGTACCGGGTTGCCGATCAGTCGACGCGCCAGTTCATCGGCGAAGCCGGCGGCGAGGATTTTCGATTCTCGCCGGATGGAAGCTTGCTGGCGTTTCTGCGTGATTCAAGCTCCGGCGAAAGCGCGCGGGAAGACGAGTCGTCGGACGCTCCGCAGATTTTCGTGATGCCGACAACGGGAGGCGAAGCTACGCGTCTGACTGAACACCGGGGCGGTGTCACCGGATTTCGCTGGATGCCGGGCAGTGACGCGATCGTGTTCCTGGCCGACGAGATGCAAAGCGAGGAAATCGAAGCGGAGCGAAGGCTTGGCGACGACTCGTATTACGTCGATCTGGCGCCTAACGGCAAACACGCGTCGCGGTACAGCAATTTCTGGATGATCGATCTGAATGAGAGGCAGGAGCGACGTCTTGGCGATGAGGAAATGGTCATCGGCAACTTCGATGTTTCGCCGCTTGGCGACACGATCGTCTTCGATGCGCGGCCGGATACACGCACCAATCATCCGGGTGAGGCGGAGTTGTATCTGTACTCGATCGGGGAGCGCTCGCTGAACAGACTGACCGATAACGCCGCTCCGGAAAGCAGCGCCATCTGGTCACCGGACGGCAGGTATATCGCCTATCGCGCACCGGACGATGAAACGCACGAATTGCGTAACGGATATTTCTGGATTCTCGACACGCGGGACAGATCGACGCGCCGACTTGACGGCCAGTCGACGGGTGAACTGACGGACGGTTCGGTCTGGAGTGCCGACGGCCGATACCTCCTTTACAACGAAATTCACGGCACGAATACGAATCTGTACCGGATCGATGTCGGAACGGGCGAGGCGCAGGCGCTGACCGAAATCACGGGTACACTCCGGGCGCAGGACTTTTCCGCTGACACAAGCCGAATGGTGTATTCGTACGAAAGCTTTACGACGCCACCGGACTTGTTCGTCAGCGACCTGAACGGTCGCGGGGCGCAGCAGATTACCGATGCCAATCCCTGGGTAAGAGGGTCGTTGCTTCTGTCCGACGGCGAACTGCTCAGTTGGACCAGCAAGGGCGACATGACAATCGAGGGCGTGTTCATTCCGGCAATCGGAGCCGACTCAGGCAGTATGCCGTTGATCGTGGAAATTCACGGCGGTCCGGCAGGCGTCATCGAGAACGCGTTCCGTCACGATTTCCAGATGCTCGCGGGTCAGGGGTTTGCGATACTGGCGCCGAATTTTCGTGGCAGCACCGGCTATGGCGATGTCGTGCTGCGAGGTTTGATGGGGGAGGTGGGTGACGGTGAATTCGTCGATATCATGACCGGTGTCGACCACGTCATTGCAGAAAGGAATATAGACCCGGAGCGTCTGGGCGTGCGCGGATGGAGCTGGGGCGGCGTAAGCAGCAGCTACGTCATAACCCAGACCGATCGATTCAAGGCCGCATCCATTGGAGCGATGGTGACCAACTGGGCGGCAGAGACGGGACCCGGTTTCAACTTCGACGTCTCGCTGTGGTACGTCGGCGGTATGCCCTGGAGCAGGCCCGAAGAGTGGCGCAGGCGCTCGTCGATCACCTTCGTCGAGAACGTGACAACGCCGTCGATCATATTTCACGGCGCCGCCGATGAGACTTCCAGCGTCGGGCAATCGCTGATGTTTTATACGGCGCTTCGGGAAATAGGCAGGGTTCCGGTGCGGTACATGAGGTTTCCGCGCGAAGGGCATGGAATTCGGGAACCGCGTCACGTACGAAAACTGGAGCATGAGGAACTCGCATGGTTCAAGCGACACATAGAGCAGGAGGAGTGGAGCGCTCCTCCGCCTTCGTTCGGTACGGCACCATGAAAGCAATGCGGTTTGCTGTCTGGCTGGTGCCCGTGCTCGTGCCGCTGGTGGCATGTTCGCCGGAAGACGGGAGTCCGGAACTGGACATTGTCATTCGCCATGGAATGGTCGTGAACGGCACGGGTAACCCGTGGTTCCATGCCGATGTGGGGATAAGGGGTGACAGGATTGAGGCCATAGGAGACTTGTCCGGTGCAACCGCGCGGCAAACGATCGATGCGAGCGGCTTGATCGTGGCGCCCGGCTTCATCGACATGCACACACACGTTGACGACGGGTTTGCCGATGCGGGGACGAGTGCCAATCTGAACTACCTTTCGCAGGGCGTCACGACGGTCCGGCCGGGCGCGGACGGGTCCGGGTCCTATGAGATCGATGAGCTGAAACGCTTGTGGGAAGAGAACGGCATCGGCACCAATGCGGTGCCGTTTGCCGGGTTCACGGTGATCCGTCACGAGGTTCTGGGAGAGGATCAGCTCAGGGCGCCAACGAATTCAGAGATGGAGCGCATGAAATCGCTGGTGCGGCGTGCGATGGACGAAGGTGCGTGGGGCATCAGTGCGCAGCTGGAATACGACGGGTTCAATCTCTTTGTCACAACGGAAGAGATGGTCGAGGTTTCCAGTGTCGTCAGGGACTACGGCGGGATCTATACCGCGCACATCCGTGACGAGGCCAGCGACTTCGTTGCAGCGGTTGAAGAGACGATCGCGATTGGCGAGCGTGCCGGCATACCGGTCAACGTCACGCACATAAAGGCAACCGGGCGGGACAACTGGGGTCTGATGCGAACGGCAGTGGCATCGATCAACAGCGCCCGAGAGCGTGGCGTGGCGATTACCGCCGATCAGTACCCGTTTCTGCAGGGAGCGCCCATCGACTACATCACCGCACTGATTGATATTCCCGCGGACATGCAGCCATTGCACGACATGTTGCAGCAGCTGCGGGAGCCGGGTAGCACGACGCCGGAAACACCCGAGCTCAGGCAGCGCTTTGTCGCCGACTTGCAGTCCGCGTTGCGCGACCCTGAACTTCGCGAGCGACTGCGCCGGTCAACCTATGAACAGCGGCCCGACAATCCTAGTGCCGTCGCCCGCTGGGGCTGGCAGGACTTTCGCATCAAGGTGGCCGTCGAGAATTCCGCCGTGCTGGAAGAAAACCTGGCGGACCTGGTCGATGGGCAGGGCCGGGACGGGTTCGATATCGTGGCTGACCTCGTGTTGAGCGAGCCGGACATACTGTTTGCATCCGCGTCGCAGTCTCCGGAGGATATGCGTCATGCGCTGATCCAGCCGTGGGTCATGATCAGCAGCGACGGAGAGACGGGCCTGGCCACCGGCGAGAACGAGGCGCCGGTCCGGGCACATCCCAGGTCGTTTGCGAGCCAGGCTATCGTGCTGAGGCAATTTGTTCGGGAAGAAGGAATCTTGTCGCTGCCCGAAGCGGTGCGGAAAATGACCTCGCTACCCGCGCAGGTGTTGTCCCTCGACGACAGGGGCCTGTTGCTCGAGGGTTACAAGGCAGACGTTGCAGTCTTCGACCCCGAAGCGGTCAGAGACAACGCGGCCTACAGCAATGCACACCAATACGCCACCGGTGTTCAATACGTCATCGTGAACGGGCAAGTCAGCGTCAGTGACGGGGAGTTCAATGGTATTCGAGCGGGACAGGTGCTTCTAAAGGAGACTCCCTGGTGACCTTTCCCCCTGGTACGACTCCGCCCGGTAAGGGAGAAACGAAAAATGAGAATGCTGCTGTACGGGTCACTCGCGGTTCTCTTCGCGGCGACCATGCTTGTTGAAGCACGACCACTGTCGGTCGACGACATGATCGATATGGTCAGTGTCGGCGGGAATATTCACCTGGCGCCGGACGGTTACGACGAGTCGGTATTGATGTCGCCGGACGGACGGCAGGTGTTCTTTTCGAAATCGGTGGCGGACTGGGCCAGCAACCGGCGGATGTCGACGTTCTACTTCATCGACTCGGACGGCAGCAACCTCACTTCTCTGCCGGAGCTCGAAGGCGGATCAGCATTTCAATATTCGCCGCGCGGTACCTACCTTTCGTTTACGCGCACCGTCGACGGTATTGCCCAGGTCTTTGCCCTGTCGCTGGAGGCACGCACCGTGACTCAGCTGAGCAGCCACCCGAGCGATGTTTTCGCCTATGACTGGGCAAGGGACGAGTCAAGCATTTTTTTCGCAGCCGAGGATGCGCGCAGCCCGGAAGAGCAGCGCAGGTACGAAATGGGAGCGGACTGGTTTTTTGTCGATGAGGGACCGAATGGACGGATTGCCGCGCGCTGGCGGAATTTGTGGCGGCTCACCCTCAATGATTCTGCGTCGACGCAGATTAGCTTCAAAGAGTTCATCGTGGACGAACTGGACGTTTCGCCGGACGGTGGACAGGTAGCGTTCGTCGCAAGGCCGGATAACCGGCGGAACTACCCGCATGCGGCGGAACTGTATGTGTTGGATACGGCGGATGGGGAAATTTCGCGCCTGACAAACAATCTTGCACCGGAGTCCAGGCCACTGTGGTCCCCGGACGGAACGCGGCTCGCCTACCATGCACCGGACGATGAGAACTACGAGTTGACGAAGGGTTATCTGTGGATTATCGATCCCGATACCGGGCGGTATCGGCAGCTGCGCTCGCAGAGCAAGGGCGACATCTTTTCGCTTACGTGGAGTGCGGATGGCCGCAGTCTGCTGTTCAGCGAGCAGCAGGGCATGGACACCCATCTGTTTCGGCTCGACGTCGAAGACGACACGTTGTCTGCGGTGACGGCGGGTAGCGGCAGGACGACCGTCCTGGCGTTTTCCGCCGACCGGAGCAGAATGGTCTACTCGTACACCGATTTCGACACTCCGCTCGACCTCTACACCGCGAACCCGGACATGAGCGACGTCGTTCGCCTGACCAATGAGAATCCATGGATTGAAGCAGACATTACGCTGGGGAAGACCGAAATCGTTCGCTGGCAGAGCGATGACGGGCTCGAGTTAGAAGGAATGCTGGCCGTACCCGGTGACTACGACGGTCAGGATCGAATACCGCTATTGGTGTTGATTCACGGTGGCCCCAACATGCAGTTCGCCAATGAGTTCTACGTGGATGTGCACTTGTATACGGGGCTGGGATACGCGGTTCTCGGCGGGAACATCCGCGGCAGCAGCGGCTATGGAGACGATTTCATCAAGGCCTTGATCGGTCAGGTCAGCGACGGCGAATACGACGATGTCATGTCCGGCGTCGACTACGTTATAGACAGGGGCATTGCCGACTCCGACCGACTCGCAGTCCGCGGCTGGAGCTGGGGCGGTGTGCTGGGGAGTTGGGTCATTACGCAAACCGATCGTTTCAAGGCGGCTTCGGTCGGCGCCGGCGTCATGAGTTGGCTTTCGGAGATGGGACCCGGATTCAATTGGGACCTCACAGAGTGGTATATGGACGAATCCCACTGGGACGATCCCGAGGGCTGGCGAGAAGTCTCATCGATTACCTATGTAGGAAACGTCACGACACCGACGCTGATCATTCACGGTGACGAGGACTGGTACAGCAGTTACAACCAAAGCCTGATTTTCTACACGGCCCTTCGCGATATCGGCAAGGCGCCGGCCCGGTTTGTCAGCTACCCCGGACGAGGTCACGAACAGTTCGATCCGTGGGCGCAACGCGCGCGCTACGATGAAGAGGTTCGCTGGATGCAGAAATACGTGAATGGCCTCGACTGGCGGCTGCCCGTGCGCGAATAGGGCTGTAGGCGAACTACTCCGGCGGCACACTTGAAATGCTGATCGGAATGTTCGCGCCACCCCATGCCATGAGGAGCTGCCGTTCGGTCGGGCTGACGTACTCGAAGAAGTATTCCAGCCGATGCGGGCCGGGATTGCCGAGTTCAACCGGCATCTCCTGGCGAATGACTTCGGCGCCGGGGTTCCCATCCACACCGATTTGGAGGCGCAGTTCAATGCTCCAGTCCGCGTCCCTTCGCGGTAGGAAGCTCATGAAATAAGTGCCTGCGGAAACGGGCTCGCCATTGAACAGCACCTTCTCCGTGAAGACGATAGCAAGCGGCTGATCGGCGCTGCCGGCCCAGGTCCTTTCGAACGGAATCCGCTCCCCGAAGACTGTGTGGCCGCGCGCCACGACATCGCGTAAATAGGTCAGTGTCACCGCCGTTTCATTCATCGCGTTCATGACGGATGCTGCCGCGATTTCTCCTGCACGGCGATCCGGATGTGAGAACGGAATATGGACCTCGACATCATCGAAGAGGAACCTGAGAATTCGTTCGCCACCTTCCGTTTCGTCGAAAAAATACTCCAGGTGTTCCTTGGAATTGTCTTCGGTCTGGGCTCGCGCTCGGATGCGCAGGGCCTCGTTGTATTCGTTCTGGCTCGCATCGGAAAAAACCACGGTCCACGTACTACCGTCCACAGGAATGGCTTCCGGAATCAGGAACAAGGTGTAAGTGCCGGGTCGAAGTGGGGCGCCATCGATCCGAAGCGTCTTGCTTGTGGTGATTTGGGTCCTGGCCCAGTCTCCGGGACTCCAGCGCTCACCGTGCGGTATCGACTCCCCGAAAGTCTTGCCTTCCCGGCCGTTCACGGCGAGGCGATCGTACGAAACGGTGACGGTGGCGCCGCCAATCGACTCCATGACCGAGGCGCGTGCGGGGGGCATCGCCGCGTTCGACACTGTTGCCGGGCTGTATGGCGGGTAGCGTTCGATATCGTCGATGACAAGCCGGAAGCTCAGGTGGTCGTCACTGCTGTACTGGTCGGTTCGTTCCCGCATATCCGAGCGTATGCTGTGGCCACCCTCGGCCAGGCTGAGCACGCCTGAAGCATCGGTCCACGCGCCGCCGCGAATGGACCGTTGCAGGTTGTCGCCCCAGCCACCCGGTATTGCGAACTTGCGGCGTACCGGGTTGCGCCGTGGCCCGATCGGATCCTCCAAACGCGAATTGGAGTAGTACGAGGCATCGAACCAGTCGTATAGCCAGTCGATTGTATTGCCCGCCAAATCGAACACGCCGTATGGGGACTGGCCGCCAGGATAGGCGTCCACCGGCGATGTCTGCGGATAACCGTCGTCGATCGTGATATCGACGTTGCGTTGATCGAGCCCGAAACGCAGTCGATAGTTGTTGTCGGCGAAATTTGCCTGACTACCGTCAGGAGCCTTGTTTCCCCAGGGCCACAACCGCTGATCGGTACCGCGTGCCGCTTTCTCCCATTGTGCTTCGGTGGGGAGCGATGCACTGACCTGATGGGTTTCGGAGAACCAGTTCGCGTAAGCCATTGCGTCATTCCAGCTTACGCAAACAACCGGGTGATCCGGGGGCTGGCCAAAGCCGGGCCGCCGCCAGCTGACGTCATGGCGAATGATGCCGCCCGATTCAATCCAGCAGCCTTCACCGTTTTCTGCATCGGTGACGTATGCGGTAGAAGTAACGAATTTCTCGAACTGGGAAACGGTCACCGGGTACTTGCCGATCCAGTAGTCTCCCAGCAGAACTTCGTGGACCGGCAACTCCTTGGCTTCGCCGGACGTGGAGCCCATGAGAAAGCTGCCCGCAGGGATTTCCACAAACACGTATCCGTCGCCATAGGTCAGTTCGCGGTAGCCCTTTTCGTTGTTATCGGCTGTGCGCGAGGACATGGCGCTGCAGGCGAGCATGGAAACGCCGGCCATTGCCATACAACAGAGCCGAAGCGCGGTCTCTAATCGACCAACTGATGCGGTCGTATCCGGATTCGAGAGTGACAATACCCGTATTCCGTTACGGTTTGCAGATTCGAATAGTGTAGTCGATGTGTTCTGTTCAACCGTCTTGATTCTTGCCGGCGCCCGATTGTCGCCAGGGCGCCGAAGTGGGTCTCCTTGCGCCTGCGAAGCGGCTGTGATTCGAACGGTGCGGGAATTGTCGGATACCATATGTAGCCGGTCGTCGGCAGACCCCAGCGAGATCAGTAAAAATGAACCATACCACCGCAAGTGTGTGCGTTGTCCTGTGCGCAGTCGTCGCCCTGCAGAGTGCCGGTGCCGCCAATGAGCCCTGTCAGGAACCGCCATCGAACGCCGTGTTTCAGGCCGTGGCACAGGTCGCGAACGAGCTCAGCTGCAATACAACGGGGCATTGGGAGGCGCACTTCGGCAGCTTGCAAGTCTTCGTCCATGTGCCGGGCGGAGAATTCACCATGGGTTCGGAGGATGGGCTTGATGACGAACAGCCGGTGCGGGAAGTGCAGATGGACGGCTACTGGATCGCGAAGTACCCGGTGACCGTCGCTCAGTTCCGGGAGTTCGTTGCGGATACGGGGTATCTGACGGATGCGGAGCAGGGCTGGGGAGCCTGGCAATGGACCGGCGAGCGAATGGACCGGCCGGACCCGGCTGGCGATCCGTGGGCGCTGCGCATGGATGGCCGCTGGAACAACCTGTACTTCGACCAGGGCGACGATCACCCCGTCGGGTCGGTAAGCTGGAACGATGCCAACGCCTATGCGGACTGGTTGTCTGCAAGGCTTGGCGTATCGGCTGTGCTGCCGACCGAAGCGCAATGGGAGAAAGCGGCGCGTGGTACCGACGCCCGCCGCTTTCCCTGGGGAGATGCGGCGCCCGATGCGACGCGCGGCAACTACGCGGACAGCCGCTTCGCACAAAAGTATGGGCGCTATGCCCGGCGCCCCGATATCGGTGTCGATGACGGCTTTGTCGAGACCTCGCCGGTCGATGCCTACCCACTGGGGCAGTCACCTTACGGCGTGTTCGATCTGGCGGGCAACCTGGGAGAGTGGGTTTACGACGTCTTCGATCCCGATTACTACGAGTCTGCGCCCGCGCATAATCCCACCGGCCCGACTGTCGCTGCCGGCGTGCCGGAGCAGCAAATCGACAGAGTCAATCGCGGCGGGTCCTGGGTGGACTGGGCGGGTGTGAGCGATGACGGCGAAGTGCAGCCGATGGGTGGGCACAACCTTCGCGCCGCGGCGCGCACCGGCGACGAGCAGAATTCGAGCGACGATCACATGGGCTTTCGGCTGGCCATAGACGGTCTGCGCGTCGCGGTTACGAATCCGGCAGATCCTTTCAAACCCGATCTGTCCGGCGTCTTTATCCAGACTTACCAAGCGGCGGGGAACGTGTTCATGCTGGAGGCGAGCGGCGATGTTGCCGGCAATATCGCCGCGCTCGTGGGTCCTGAAGGTGTCCTGATTGTCGACGATCAATTCGCGGAGCTGACGCCGTCGATCGAGAGCGCACTATGGGAACTGCACCCTGGCGACCTGCGATACATCATCAACACGCATCATCACGACGACCATAGCGACGGTAACGCGCGTCTCGCGGCCATGGGCGGTGCGCTGGTCGTCGCTCACGATATCGCCCGAGAGCGTTTGCTGGCAAAGGGCCCCGGACACTGGCCGGTTCTGACCTTCGACGCGGCGATGACAATCCACTTCAACGACGAAGTCGTGCGCTTGCTGGCGATACCGGGTGGCCATACGGATAACGATGTCGTCGTATTTTTCGAGCGGGCGAACGTCGTGCACCTGGGGGACCTGATGAATTCCGGTATTTCCAGTTTTCCCCTGGCGGACCTCGATGCAGGCGGTAACGCGCTGCGCATATTGGAAAACGTCGCCATGCTGCTGACGATGATCGACGACGATGCGGTGATCATCCCCGGGCACGGGCCGCTGAGCGACAAGTCCGAATTACAGGGACTGCGCGGAATGTTACAGAGTACGATTGCAATGGTTCGCGAGAAGCGGGCGCGGGGCGAAAGTCTCGAGTCGATCCTCGCCGCCGGCGTGGCTGACGAGTATCGCGATTGGGGCTATGGCCACACGTCGGCCGAGGACTGGCTGACAATGATCTTCATGAGTCTGAGCGGGATGGAGAACTGATGGAAATCGAAGAGTTTGCGCTCGAGCGCATTCAGTCGCTGTACGAGAATACCGTCGAGCTGAATCTCTCCGACAGCGGTGTCCATCCGATGTCATTGAACGATTTGCTGAGTGACGCCGAGATGAGGGAATTACAGGCGCTCGAACTCGGCTACGGTTGGACGAACGGCGCTGTTTCGCTGCGCGAGACCATTGCGGCGTTGTATGAGAGCCGTACCCCGGACGAAGTCATCGTGACCAACGGTTCCGCGGAGGCCAATTTTCTGCTGGTCATGTTGCTGCTGAATCCCGATGACGAGATTGTGGTATTCACACCCAACTATCTGCAGATCTGGGGTTGGGCACGCGCGCTGGGCGTCAACGCAAGAGCGGTACGGCACGACGGAAATGCCGACTGGCAGCCCAGGCTCGCCGACCTGGAAGCGGCGATATCGGGGAAGACGCGCCTGATCACGATCTGCCACCCGAACAACCCGACCGGAGCCACCATGCCGCCGGAGGGTATGCGCGAGCTGGTTCGAATAGCAGAGAGACACGATATCTATCTGCATGCGGACGAAGTTTACAAGGGCTCGGAGTTGTACGGTCCGGAATGCGAGAGTTTTCTGGACATTTACGACAAGGCGATCGTGACCAATGGGCTGTCGAAGGCCATGGCCTTGCCCGGACTGAGGATCGGCTGGCTCGCCGGTCCCGTAGAGGACATCTATACGGCCTGGCAACGCAAGGACTACACGTCCATCACGACATCGGCAATCAGCGAGTATGTCGCCGAGCGCGTGCTGAAACCGGAGCTGCGCTCCGTGATCTTGCAGCGCAGCAAGAAGATCCTGCGGCAGAACCTGGCGTTGTTGCAGGACTGGATCGACGCGAATGCCGACCTGGTTTCGCTCATTCCGCCGAAAGCCGGCGGTATGGCGTTCGTGCGCTATCGCTTCGAGGCGAATTCGACCGAACTCGTGCACCGGCTGCGCGACGAGAGGGGCGTACTGCTGCTTCCGGGAGATGTGTACGGACTCGACGGCTATTTCCGCATCGGCATCGGGTCACCGCGCAGCCACCTTGAGCCCGGCCTCGAACGCATTGCGGACTACATGCGGAAGAACTACCAGGGCGGTTAACGCTATCCGGGATGGCTCCGGCGAATCAGGCCTGCTGCCAATGTTCGTATACGGATTTCGCAATGGCGATATCCTGAACGGCAACCCCCGTCAGATCGGCGATCGATATCTGTTCCGGCGTCTCACGTCCCTTTGCCCGGCCTCCGATCACGTCTCCGAGTTCCTGTAGCTTCGATGCATCGATGAGGCCATTGGCGATTGCGACCTGGATTTCGCCATGATCGGTGCATTGTGACGTGGAATCGACGACGCAGATGTCGGCTCTTTCCACAAGCGCCTCATCGAGTTCCTGTTTTCCCGGGGTGTCGGCACCGACAGCCGTAATGTGCGTTCCGGCTTGTACCCAATCGGCGCGAATCAGCGGCTCTGTCGACGGTGTCGCGGTCACGATGAGATTGCATTCTCGAACCAGGTATTCCGGATCCTGCGCCACGTGCGCGTCCATGTTCGACTCGGACAGCGACCGCACCAGCGCCTCCGCGTTCGCCACGGTCCTGTTCCAGACCAGTACCTTTCGGCAGTCCGTAATCGAGCGAAGACACTCCATCTGCAATCGCGCCTGAATTCCGGCACCGACGATACCAATCCGGTGGATATCGGCCGGTGCAAGGAACTTCGCCGCTATGGAGCCTGCAATGGCCGTTCGCATGTCCGTCAAATGGCCCTCATCGTTCAGTAATGCCAGCGGGTAACCGGTTTCCGTCGAGCAAATCAACATCAGCCCAATGCTTGGTTTGAGCCCCCTGGCGACATTCTTGTAGAAACCGGCGGCGACCTTGACGACAAAGTAGGGGTCTCCCTTTATGTAGCCGTACTTGATGTGGCACTCACCGTCCGGGAAGCCCAGATAGCCGACCGGCGGTACGACGGAATTGCCCTTGCTGTACTCGTCGAAGTTCCGTTCACAATCGCGGCGTACCGCGTCGATATCCAGGTGCTTCCTTATGGTGGCGAGGTCGAGAATTTCCATGCGTTTTCGGTTCCTGTGTTGGTGCCCTTGTCAGGCTTTGGTGAGTCCCATGGCCTATTGTAAGTTTCGTACTGTTCGTTTTTCAGAAGCACGATTTCGTAACTCTCATCCTTGCGGCTTCGAAGTTCGCATGAAACCCGATCTGAGACTCGATGCCTCTTACCCGGCTGAACGTGGAAGTCCCAGGATGCCAATGCGGTTCCTCATCTCGATCGGCCGTCCGTCAACGTCTACGGACGGTTTTGCCGGGTTCTGACGCACTGTGAGTTTCGAGACAATAATCAGCAGCAGCAAGTTGACTCCCGCCGCCATCAATTCCGCGGGCAAGAGTGTCTGTGCCAGGTTCTGGTTCCAGTACTCGAGCACGAGCCAGCAGACCAGGCCTCCCAGCATCCCGGTGACTGCTGCCGCCTCGTTCGCCTTTTTCCAGTAAACGGCAGCCGTCATCGGCACGAACAAACTGACCATCAGGATTGAGAACGATTTCACCATGAGCTGATAGACGTCCTGGAAAAACAGCGCAGTCGCAAGACCCAGGATTCCGACGACAACGACTGCGATTCGGCTGATGTGCAGCACGCGTGATTCGTCGACATCGGGATAAACCGCACGCCACACGTTATTGCCGAAGATACTCGCTGGCGCGAGCATTCCGCCATCGGCTGAACTCATCAGGGCCGAGAACATTGCACCGGCAAAAAGCGCCATGCCCAGCGCGGGCAGATATGCGCTTCCCATGGCCGGCAATACAACAGCCGGATCGGCGAGCCCCGGCATGGCGATAGTACCCGCGATGCCGATCAGCACCGGAATCATCGCGATCGTCAGGTACAGAACGGTGCTGAGGTAAAGACTCCACTGTGCGACACGTTCGTCGCGTGCACTGAATACCCGCTGCAGCAAGTCCTGCGATGCAACGTTACCGAGTCCGATGACCAGCAGTCCCTGCATGAACATGATCCAGCCGTAGAACGACTGCTCCGGTGCAATATCGAAGTGGTCAGCCGGTGAATTGTCGATCAGCGCCTGCCAGCCGCCAACGTCGCCGAGGATGAGGGGAAACAGCACAAGGAGTCCCGCAATAATCACAAGAGCCTGAAAAAAATCCGTGAGCGAGACAGCCCACATGCCGCCGTAGCAGGTGTAGGCGATCGTGATTGCGGCGCCGGTCAGAATAGCTGTCTCCAGGCTGAATCCGACGACGACGTTCAGTACCGTGCCGAAGGCGACAAGTATCGAACCCACCCAGCCTACGTACGCCGGGATAATGCTCAGTGCAGCAAGAATCTCCGCGCAGCGACCAAAGCGTGTGCGAAACAGGTCCGGCAACGTCAGCAACCTGAGTCGCCGAAATATGCGGGCATAGAAAACGCCGGCAAGCAACAGACACAGTGCCGAGCCGAATGGATTGGCCAGCACGGCGCCCAATCCGCCCGAATAGGCCGCGCCGGCAGCGCCTATTAGCGTACCGGACCCGAACCAGGTTGCAAACACGGTAAACACGCACAGACTCAGCGGCAGCTTTCTGCCTGCAACGATGTAGTCGGTGTTGTTTCCGACACGCCGACTCGCCAGTACACCGATGAACATCAGTATGGCGACGTAGCCGAAAGCGCCGATGGCAACGATGATCGACTGATTCATGATCGCCGGCAAGAAAGAGGAACTCAGTCGGATGCATTACTGTGACTCTCGGCGAGCAGACACAGTATTTCGAACATCAGGTTGGCGGCGACCAACGCGGTGCCGCCGGACGGATCCAGTGGCGGCGATACTTCCACGACATCGGCTCCGACAATCGGGATTCCGCGAAGCTCGCGCAGAAAAACCTGCGCTTGCCTTACGGAAATGCCCCCGGGTTCGAGGCCTCCGGCACCCGGTGCAACACTTGGGTCGAGTGCATCGATATCGAACGTCAGGTAGCAGTCGCTACCGGCAACGACGCGCCGAGCTTTTCTTGCCGCATCGGCTGCACCAAGCGCTTCGAATTCGTCCATGTCAATAATCGTAATTCCCTGCGCCAGCGCCCAATCCAGCTCGTCCGCACTGAACAACGTGCCCCTGATCCCCACCTGCACGGTCTTGCGTGGATCGATCAGGCCCTCCTCGACAGCGCGACGAAATGGCGTCCCGCTCGCATACTTCTTGCCGAGCATCAAGTCCTGGGTATCCGAATGTGCATCGACCTGAATAATCGCAAGTGACTCCTCTGCCGTCATGGAGCGGAGAATCGGCAAACTGATCGTGTGATCGCCGCCGATCGCCAGTGGCCGGGCGCCCGCACTCGAGACGGTTTGCACGAACTGCTGAATTGAACGGAGGCTCGCATCCAGATCGAGGGAATTGACCGGTGCATCGCCAATGTCTGCAATGTCGCACAAGTCGAACGGTGCGATCTTCGTGCTGTAATTGACTTCGCGTATCAGGCGGGACATTTCGCGAATTTGCGCCGGCCCGTGGCGCGCACCGCTGCGAAAGGATGAACCCAGGTCAAGCGGCACGCCGAACATGGCGATGTCCAGACCTTCCGGGGTATCGCGCAACCGGGAGCGCATGAAGGTTGCGACATTCGCAAACCGCGGTACGGTCGTAACGTCTGCCTGTTTCAGATCTGCCACTTGATTTCGAATGCCCCGACACCGTGACCGCGAGGGTAGAGAACCCCGACCGCTACCTTGCGCAGCGGTCGGATATGTCTAGGTTTCCCGTTCTGCCAAAGCGTCTTGAACAGGTCGCGTCTATAGCCCTGAATAGGTCGCGCCAACAAACAGGACACGGTCCACCGGAATGAACCCGATTTCCCGGCCGGGCTTGGTCAGGTTGTTCACGCCGCCGAATAGTTCGAAGTTGTCATTGAGCCTGTATGTGGCGCTCAGGTCGTGACGCACTCTGGACCGGGTGTCAAACGGGAACAACGTGTCCGGCTTCAAGGCGAGGTCCGCCTGTTCAAGCCGCAGCAAGCTGGACCGATAGGTGTACTGGTAGTTGACGGACAAGTTGTCGCGGAACCAGGTGAGGTCGAGATTGACGATGTTTTCGGGCGCGGCGCGGCCGAGAAGCGTATCGAGCTCGCCCAGTTCATCGTCCGCACCGCCACCGGGGACGGTAACCATGCTGAGGCTGTCGGTCTTGGTGCCGACCAGCCGGATTCTGGCATCGCCGAGATTCGAAGCCGACGAGAACATCTCGGCAACATCGAACGAATACAGGAACTCAAGATCGACGCCGGAACTTTCGAAAAATGCGATGTTCACTGTGGACGTTTGACCGTCCGTGAAGAAACCGGTGACGGAAGACCGCGCCAGCAAATCGCAGAACTGATTGTTCAGGTCCGGCGCGTCATAACAGGAATTGATGATGTCCTGAATGTCCGTTTCGATAATTGCGTCCTCGATTTCGATATTCCAGAAATCGAGGGATATGCTCAGACCGGGGACAGAGCCCGGTGTGAATACCGCGCCGAAGGTATATGAATCCGACGTTTCCTCCGTCAAGTCGGGATTGCCGCCGGACCTGCCGAGAAACGGCCCGGACGCCGGCGTGATGTAATCGGCAATGTCGATTCCAACCGCCGCGAGATCCGCCGTGCAGTTGGCCACGCGCGTGCTCGAGCCCAGCCCCAGTTGCTGGGGCAGGCAAGGATCGGTCGGCTCAAAGAACGTATTGGCTTGCGGCTGGAACAGTTCATTGATGTTCGGGGCGCGAATCGCGCGCGAAAACGAACCGCGAACCGTAAACGTGTCGACCGGGCTCCATGACAGGGTGCCGCGTGAAGTCAGGGTGTCGCCGACGGTCGAGTAGTCCGACCAGCGCACGGCGCCACCGACCGACAGGTCTTCGAACATCGGCTGGCCCGAGAGCAAGGGTACCGATACCTCGCCGAAAAACTCCAGCACATCGAACTGGCCGGCGGTTGCGGGCAGGGGCGGATCGAAGGTCGCGCCACGTTGATTGAGCTCATCGGGCGTCAGGCGGCTTTCTTCTTCCCGGTACTCGGTGCCGAGCGCAAAGCCCAGCGGTCCTGCCGGCAGCGAAACGAATCCTTCCGTGTCGCCGGTCACAACGGCTGAAAGCACCTGCTGGGAGAGACCGGTTCTGGTCGTCGTCGGCAGCGTCGCAAACGCAATGGACTCGGGAGAACTTTGCTCGTATCCGAAGAGGTTCAGTGGATGGCATCCGCTGTTGGGCCCGGGTGTAAAGGTCGTTGAGGATACGCTCGGATCGCCGAACGTATCGATGTTGTAGCTTGAGAAAAAGCTGTAGGTCGGATCGCCGTCCTCGGTGAACGTGCCAAGGTAGTCCCCGACATCGGGATCGATATCGTGAATATTGGTCGGCCGTGTCGAGGGATCGAGGTTCGAGCGGCAGGTGGGTTGACCGGTGGCGGGGTCGATTACCGCGTCCAGCGCCGCATAGAACCTGTCCTCGATCCTGGTATTCGGCAATGTCAGACTTGTATCGACCTGCCCGTAGACGAGGGAAATGTCATAGTTGATGTTGTCGGTAAGGTCCCCCCGAAACCCTGCGACCGTTCGTGTGAGTTCGCGGTTGTCCAACGCGCTTCGCGATGCGAGATCGAAATTGTCCCGGCCCATTGCGATGATGTCGATACCACCGAATCTATCATCGCCGTCTACGGCGAAAAACGGCACCCGGGGAACGGTTGGAGGGATAAACGGATTGTCGAATACGAATATCAGCGAATCGTCGATCGAAATTCCATCGCGTTCGCGATCGATATAGGTATCCACGTACTTGAATTCAAAATACCCCTCGACGTTGTCCGCAAACTCGTAATGCGACAGCAAATTCAGGTTGTACCGTTCTTCCGCCCCAATGAATGGCGCGGTCACCGGGTTGGTATCGGGCAAACCGTCACCGCCGATCTGGTTTTGGTCGGACGTAAGGATGCCCTGGTCGAATACGCGTCCATCGCCGGTATAGGTCGGAACGAAAAAGTCGAAAGTGAAGTCGCCCGTGAACAGGACGCCTTCGCGCGATGTCAGGGGCAGGGCCTGGTTCGCGACAAATATCCGGTCAGGCAGATTCGGATCGTCCACGCCGGTGTCGTCATCGGGGTTGATGTTTATGGTTTCCGGCAATCCGGGAATCATTCCCCGTTGAATGTTCAATAGCCTTTCCTGGCGAAAATACTCGACATTGAGGGCAACGTTGCCGCGGCCACCGGCAAAATTGGTGCCAACCGTGGCGCTGGCCAGATAATTCGCGCCGCCGGATTCGTCCGGCGCGTTGGACTGAACGCTGAAGTCCATGCCTTCGAAGTCGTCGCGCAGAATGAAGTTCACGACGCCGCTGACACCGTCGGCGCCGTAAATGGCCGACGCGCCGCCCGTCAGGACGTCCACGCGCTCGACCAGGGCCGTGGGGATCGTGTTGATGTCCACTACCGCCGTGCCCGCCCGGCTTGCGATATGGCGCCGGCCATTGACGAGCACAAGCGTTCGCTCCTCTCCGAGATTTCGCAGGTTGAGCGCGGCGGTGCCGTCCCCGTTGCCGGGATTGCCTACGCCGGTATCGCCCACGTAGTTGCCTGAATCGGAACCGATCAAGGAGGGCGTTTGCTGCAGCAAATCGGTGAGAATGGTCTCGCCCGAGAGCCGGATATACTCGGCATCCACGGTGGTAACCGGCACCGCGCCCTGGAGATTTCCGCTGGCGATGCGCGTTCCGGTTACGACGATCTCTTCAAGCTCATCGCCCGCATCGTCCTGATTCTGGGCAAAAGTTGCCACACTCGATAACAGCAGGATCGCCAGTGCGCAGCACTTCAGCAGTCCACGCAGTTGCTCAATTTTAGGTGTCGTCATTTCTAATCCCCCTCGGAAGCATGTCCATTCGGTTTTACATTGTTTCGGACAGCGGTTGCAGAAATTCGATTTCCCGCGTCAGGTGAACGGGTCCCCATGAAGTCTCGTATATTATATGCAAGCTGGCGGAAATCGGGCGATCCGTTCAAGGGGCGCAGCAATCGGTCATCTGGGGAAAAGACGGAAATGACGGTGGGGGCTGACTAGTGTATCCACTCCACAGGACTCTGCGTGATCTGCCAGGCAGGTCAAACAAGCAAAAAATGGGAGGGATGCTGTGCGTCCTCGCTTTCCTTCTGTCGGACATCGGGTTGGCGAATCAGGGCGGCGGAAACGTTGTCGATCCCATCCGTTTTCAGGCAAAGGAGTTTCGGTCTCTCGGTCCCAATCGAGGCGGACGGGCATCGGCCGTGACAGGCGTTCAAGGCGAGCCGTTTCGATTTCTCATGGGGACATCCGGTGGAGGCGTATGGGAAACCGGAGATGCCGGGACCACCTGGTCCAATGTATCCGACGGATTCTTCAGTGCGTCATCGATTGGCGCCATTGCAATCGCGCCCTCAAATTCCTCGGTCATCTATGTGGGAACCGGCGAATCCTGTATCCGGGGCGATGTTCAGACCGGCGTCGGCGTATACAAATCCAGCGACGGCGGCAAGACCTGGGATCACAGCGGTCTACCGGATTCCAGACACATTTCACGAATCCGCATTCACCCGGAAAATCCGGATATCGTCTATGCGGCCGTTCTGGGCAACGTGTTTGGCCCCAGCGAAGACAGAGGTGTCTATCGTTCAACGGACGGCGGCAGGAACTGGACAAGATCCCTGTTTGTCAGCAACCGGGCCGGGGCTGTCGATCTTGCCATGGATCCCGGGGATCCTGACGTATTGTATGCGGCGATATACCAGGTAAGCCGGAGCCCGTGGAGCCTGATCAGCGGCGGTCCGGACAGCGGGTTGTACAAGAGTACCGACGGGGGTGAAAGCTGGAAGCAACTTGCGAATGGTCTGCCGCAGGGCGTAAAGGGACGAATCGGGGTCTCGGTCTCACCTGTCGATTCCAACTCGGTCTACGTGAATATCGAGGCGCTGGGGGAAGGCGGCTTGTATCGCTCGGACGATGCCGGCGAGACTTTTCATTACATCAGTGACGACGGGCGGCTCATTACTCGCCCCTTCTACTACACGCATGTTTTTGCAAGCCCGCAAGCCAGAGAATCGGTTTACGTGCTCAATATGGATTTGCTGAAATCGGAGGACGGTGGCGAGACCTTTGAAGTCATCAACCAGGGGATCCACTATGACTTTCACGATCTCTGGATAAACTCCGCCGACCCGGACGTCATGATCACCGGCACGGATGGCGGGGCGACGATCACGCTGAACGGCGGTACATCCTGGTCATCTCAAATGAACCAGCCAACCGGCGAAATCTATCGCATGACGACGGACAACCGGTATCCCTATCGGATTTACGGTACCCAGCAGGATGACTGGACGGTGTCCTTGCCCAGCATGTCGACTGGAAAGCGTGTGGTAGAGGATGTCTATTCGGTTGGTGGAGGTGAGCACGGACATATTGCCGTTCATCCAGAAGATCCGGATCTCGTATACGCCGGCAACTATGAAGGAATCATCACGAGATACGATCACGGTACCGGAGATTTGCGCAATATTGAAGCCTACCCGCAATTGGCGGAAGGCGTGCCCGCAATGGAGCTGAAATACCGCTTCCAGATGAACGCCCCGATTCGGATTTCAAGGCACAGTCCTCACATTGTCTATCATGTTTCGCAATACGTTCATCGCACAGTCAACGAAGGCCAGAGTTGGGAAGTCATCAGCCCGGACCTGACCAGAAATGACAAGAGCAAACAGGGTTTCTCCGGTGGCCCGATAACCAACGACCATACGGGTGTCGAAACCTACAACACGATTTTTGCATTCGAGGAATCAATCCATCGTGCCGGTGTCTTTTGGGTCGGAACTGACGATGGCCTGATACATCTGTCCCGCGATAACGGTACATCGTGGGAGAACATTACGCCGCCGGACATGCCGGAATGGGGGACAGTGAACATGCTGGAACTCTCCGCGCACCGTGCCGGCAGAGCTTTTGTGCCGGTACATCGATACAGGTTGGATGACTTCACTCCCTACGTTTTCCGCACCGATGACTACGGACAGAACTGGAGTCGGCTGCCCCTGCTGGGAATTCCCGAAACACATTTTGCGAGGGTCGTCCGTGAAGACCCGGTGCGAGAGGGCCTTCTGTACCTGGGCACCGAGTTTGGCCTCTACATCTCTTACGACGATGGGGAAAATTGGCAGAATTTCCGGCTCAACCTCCCTGTTGTACAAATCGCGGATATGGCCATCAAGGCCGATGATCTGCTCGTTGCAACGCACGGTAGAGGTTTCTGGATACTGGATGACTTGAGTCAGGTGAGACTGGCCGATCGTGATGTTCTTGATTCCGAGCCTTTTCTGTTTCCTTCCAAGGACCCGTATCGCCGAATCGAGATGGTCGACGGGAGAAATCCGTTGTTGGGTCCAACTGAATTCGGAAGAAAGGATTGGTCCGACCTGACCGGATTATCTGTCTACTATCATCTCCCCAATCAGCCAGATGAAGAAGTGAAGATAGAGATTCTGGAGCTTGACGGAGATGTCATTCAACAATATTCAAGTTCGATAGATGATCTGCCTGACAATCGCGGCATGAACAGACTGTTCTGGGACTTGAGATACCCGCCGGCTGTCCTGTTCGGAGACAGGTTGTTTCGGGGTGGAAATTATGGTCCCCAGGCTGTTCCTGGCGACTACCAGGTCAGAATGACGGTAGGAGATTGGTCGCAAACACGACACTTCACGGTGCTTGCGGATCCACGCATCGGTTCCTCGCAGGAAAATCTTCAGCAACAATTCGATCTGGCAATCGAGATTCGGGATGCCATTTCCGGACTGAATGAGGATTTCGCGCTGATTGCAGCCGTCCGTCGGCAACTGGCAGAGATTTCCGATCTTGTTCGACAGCGCAACCTGCAAGATTCATTGGCTGCTCAAGTCGAGGCGCTTGACTCCGACTTCAGGGAAGTCGGGTTATCGCTCGTGCAGGAAAATGTGGAAAACCCGCTTGAGGCTTCGATTCTGATGCCGAGGCTCGAAGGGCAGCTGATCCAGGTCTTGAATGTAGTGTTGGGCTCCGAGCATCGACCGACCGATGGTGCGGTCCAGAGGTTCAGGGATTTGCAGATCGAACTTGAAGGATACCGAAACGACTTGACAGCACTTGCCGAGGACCGTGTTCCGCGTCTGAATCGTCTGTTGGCGCAGGAAAATCTACCCGTTCAGATTCAATTGAGATAATCGCCAAGGCGAACGGCCAATGCGGCGAGAGTGAGTGTCGGGTTGGCAGCTGCAATGCTGGGAAAGACGGCGTTGGAGCATACGTAGAGATTGTCCGTGCCGTGAACCTGCAAATTCGGATCGACGACACCGTCTGCATCGGAGCGGCTCATGCGGCAGGTTGCAGACGCATGCGCCCCGTCAGGATTCAAAGCCCCTGTTTCAATGCTGTCTTCTGTGCAGCCTGCCGTCTTAAGGATTTCGACAAACGTCTGCACATGTTCTCGTCGCGCTTCGAGATTGATCTCTTGAACGCCAACATGAATTTCTGTCGTGGGGAGCCCGTGCCTCGTCTTGCCGCGCCCCAGGGTCACCCGGTTTTCCGGGCTTTCGAATTGTTCCATCTCACCGCCCAGGGAGACCATCAACCCGGAAGTGACATTTGCATTCATTTCAGATCGTGAAACGTCTGAAAGAATTTGCTCCTCAAGGGAGGATGTCATGCCGGCACCGCCGGAAAACCACATCTTGCCCTTGCGTTGATATTCCGGTGAATCGAAATGCCGGCTGATCAGGGAGTCGAAGCCAAGTTCGTTGGCAATCCTGTCCGGATTTCCCGGCCGAACACCCGAGGCGAAAAACACCGGATGACCGATCAGGTGCCGACCGACGTGACCTGAGTCGTTGCCGATACCGTCGACCCAGTCCGTGCCGGTGGAGGAGAGCAGGAGTTTGCAGGATTCGAAAGTACCGCCGCAAACGATGACCGCCTCGGCGTCCATCGAACCGGGAACGCCCGTCTTGAGGTCAATAAAGTCGACACCGCGCGTATGCCTCTTTCCGTCCATCAGTATTCTTGTGACGGGTGATTCGGTTCTCAGGGTTAGCCTGTCGCCATACTCGATTTGTAGCTGTTCCAGATCGAAGAGAGCCGTGTACCGGGCATTCACGGGGCAATAGTCGCAGGTACCGGTCGTGATGCATCGATCGCCGCTGCGGGCAATCGACATGTGCCCATAGGAGATATCAAGGCTTTCCAGGGCATCGATAACCACCCTGTCACCCAAGGTATAGGACGTTGCCGGGAACGGGAATCTGGCGCCGTAGCGTGGAGGATCGTCGTTGTCGGAATCACCGGTAACGCCCAACAGAACTTCTGCTCGCGCATACCAGGGCGCCAACTCGTCGTAGTCGATGGGCCAGTCGGCCCCGTATCCCGTACGGGATTTCAGTTCGAAGTCCTCCGGCTTGAAGCGTGGCGTCAGCCCGCCCCAGTGATTGGTCGTACCGCCTTTCATGAACAGTCGTGAACCGCGCAGCCCGAAATGTTCGTTCTCCGAACGCGGGTCATCGACGAACGGTTCATAGATGCGATCGTTGCCCACCAGGTGATCGAGCCAGATGCGGCGGTTGCCTGGTGCAAACTCCGGGCCGGCTTCAAACATGGTGATCTGGTGATCTCCATTCGCCAAGAGTTGCCGGGCCAGTACTGTGCCCGCTACGCCGGAGCCGACAACGATGATGGACGTCATCTCAGACAGCGCCCCGTCTATAGCTGTCCGGAGAAGCATACGGGCCACCGAAATAGCCTCTGTAGTTCACAAGGCCGAAGCTCCTGAAGGCCCCTGACAGGGGAATTTGATGCGCGATCAATTCGGAAAAGACAAAGCGTCGTGCGCGTCCTATTCGGGTCCATGCAAGATCATCCTCCGGAAACTCCGCAAACAGAAGTGCTGACCAGGCTTGATTGTCCGATTCAAGTTCGCCGCGCGTCCTGTCTACAAGCTGAACAGCGTTCTCATATTCCGTGAGGTAAGCGGGCGTCTCGCGACTCTTGAGTTGCAAATCCCTTTCCAGCTGACCGAAATAGGCGTCCAGTTGCGTCGGCAATTGCCAGGATCGGGCAACGTAGTCGCACAAGGAAGCCAGCGTCTCGAAACTCTCGCGATCGAGCGCACCGGTGCGGCCACTGTTGACAGGAAGGTCCGAGTCACTGATGAATTCCAGCAGGAAGTCACTGGTTGAACCCGTGATGGCACACCCTGCAAGCGGTACGCTGGCCAGAACGCCGGTCGAGATTCCCAGCTTCAGCAAGGTCCGCCGATCGACTCTCAGTGTTGTGCCCATGGTTACCCCCTCCCAGAGCTTTTCGATCTCATCAGTGTCCTGCCCCACAGACCCGTGTGCCTGCAAACGACAAGCCGGAGATGCGGATCGCCTTACGGACTGACGTAAGCCGTCTTTACGCTTGTGTAGAACTCCGCAGCGTAGCTGCCTTGTTCGCGGGCTCCGTAGCTGGACGCCTTGATGCCGCCAAAGGGCACATGGTAATCCACGCCCGCCGTGGGCAGGTTGACCATGACCATGCCGGCCCTGCTGGCCTGCTTGTAGCGCTCCGCTGCGGCCATGGACCGGGTGCAGATGCCCGTGGAAAGCCCAAAGTCCGTATCGTTTGCAACGGCAGCGGCTTCGTCCTCGTCGGCCACCCTGATTACCGTTGCAACCGGGCCGAAGATTTCCTCGCGATTGATCCGCATGTCGTTGTGGGTGCCGACGAATAACGCCGGCGACAGGTAGTAGCCGGGCGTCTTCCTTTCGACTGGTTCGCCGCCCGTTACCAACGTGGCGCCTTCCCTCTTGCCGATACCGATGTAGTCGACGTCCTGATCGTACTGGACCTGGTCCACCACCGGGCCGATTTGCGTGGTTTCCTCGATGGCGTTGCCGACCCTCAGCGACCGCGTGGCGTCGATCATCGCGTCCACGAACCGGTCGTGAATGGCGTCCTCGACAATGAGCCGCGAGGACGCCGTGCAGCGCTGGCCGGTGGAATAGAACGCCCCGTTGACGGCGCAGTCTACCGCGATGTCGATGTCGGCGTCGTTCAGGACCACCAATGGATTCTTGCCGCCCATTTCCAACTGGAACTTTGCGCCCCTGGCGGCGCAGGCGGTGGCGACGCGGTGTCCGGTCTCCACGGATCCGGTAAAGCTGACGGCACGGATCCGGGGGTCCTCCAGCAGGGCATTTCCGACGATGGAACCCGGACCCATGGCCAGGTTGAATACGCCCTTCGGCAGGCCGGCGCGGCTGATGATGTCGGCCAGCGCCCAGGCGCTTCCCGGTACCAGGCTGGCCGGCTTGAAGATCACGCAGTTCCCGAACGCCAGCGCGGGCGCAATCTTCCAGGCCGGTATGGCGATCGGAAAGTTCCAGGGGGTGACGATGCCGACCACTCCCACCGGTTCCCGCGTGATCTCGACATTGATGCCTGGCCGGACCGAGGGCACCAATTCGCCGGTGAGTCGCAATGCTTCGCCGGCGAAGAACTTGAAAATCTGCCCGGCGCGGGCGGCTTCCCCGATCGCTTCGGGCAGCGTCTTGCCCTCTTCCCGGGCCAGCAGGCGGCCGAGTTCCACCTTGCGGGCAAGAATCTCGGTGCCGATCGTGTCGAGGATATCGAACCGCTGCTGGATACCGCTCCCGGACCAGCCGGGGAAAGCTTCTGCGGCCGCGCTGATCGCGCGCTCGGTATCCGATGCATCCGCCAGGGAATACTCTCCGACCACTTCGTCGGTATTCGAGGGGTTGATGTTCCGACAGGTCTCGGAGGACGCACGCCACTCCCCCGCGATAAAGTTCTGATGTACCGACATGTGCTCTCCGGTTTCTCGTCAATGATGGCAGGGCCGGCCTTTCCTATCGAGGCCCCTGAACGACGGAGCCCGAACCAGGGCGGTCAAGCTCCCTTGGTGGCATACTGTATACGATTTTAGTATATTCGAGTCAACGATCCGCCACCGATCAGGTGCCATGGCCAACCGTTCCCTGCGTAGTATCCGAACGGTTGATTCCCATACCGAGGGTAACCCGACACGGGTCATTGTGGACGGCGTTCCGGTGCCTCCCGGGGGCAATCTTCTGGAGCGACGCGACTGGCTCAAGGCCAACGATGACGGCATGCGGCGACTGGTCAATTTCGAGCCGCGCGGCTCGGGACTGATGTGTTCCGTGCTGCTGCTTCCGCCCGATTCCCCGGAAGCGGATTTTGCCGCCATCATCATGGAACAGGACGAGTACGTGCCCATGTGCGGCCATTGCATCATCGGCGCGGCAACCACCGTCGTCGCCGAGGGAATGGTCTCCGTCGCCGAACCGGTCACCACCGTACGCTTCGATACGCCGGCGGGCCCGGTTGCCTGTGGCGTGCGCGTCGAGTCCGGGAATATCGGCTCGGTCAGTTTCGAGAACGTCGAGAGTTTTCTGTTGGTGGAACGCGCTCCGATAGACGTTAAGGGATTCGGCAGGATCGAGGTCGACGTGGCCTACGGCGGCGACCTGTACGCTCTTGTCGACGGAGATGCGCTTGGACTGGACCTGGGCATCCACAACGACGGTACGCTCATAGACGCGTGGCTCAGGATTCGGGCCGCCGTTGGCGAACAGGTGGAAACCATCCACCCGGACGATCCATCCATCAATCGCTGCTACCAGGTGTTGTTCACGTCCAGCCGCAAGACGGTTGGCGACTACCGGCACACTGTACTGGTGCCTCCGGGCACCCTCGACCGTTCGCCCTGCGGCACGGGCACCAGTGCCCGGGTGGCGATGCTGTACCGGCGCGGTGAGGTCGGCCTGAACGAGCCGAAGCGGTTCGAGGGGCCCCTGGGAACCTGTTTCGTCGGCGAGGCGGTCGCCAGCGAGGTGCGCAACGGTATCACTTTCGTCAGGCCGCGCATCACGGGCCGTGCCTACATCACCGGCTACCATCAGTTCGTACTGGACCCGGCCGACCCGTTACCGGAGGGTTACCGTGTCGGCCCGGCGCCCCGGGACCTTTCGCAATGATGACGCTATCGAAAAGCACTCTCTGCGCAGTCGCACTCGGGCTGGCCAGCGCATCCTCCGTTTCGCAGGTCGTGACCCCGGAATCCCACCTTGGCGGCTGCATACTCCGGCAACCCGTGAATGACCGGCCCGCCGATCCCTATCTCGTAACTGACGTGATGCTCACGGACGAATATCCGCCCTTCGTCAAGAAACTGTCAGCCTACGGACTGACGCTGGTCGCGCGAGAGGACATCTCCGATGACTTCATGCGCCTGGTCGGCAGGACGATCGTCGAGATTTTTCCCCGGGGGCCAGAGATGGACACGGCCAGGCAGGCCGAAGTTCTGGCCTATCACCACATGTACGGCGCAGTGATCCCTGTACCCTTGGGCCGGGACTTCAGTTTCATGGAAAATAACGCGGACGATTGGGCCCGGATTGAATCCGAAAACTCGGTCTGCGACATCATCATGCAGGACGTGCCCGGCCAGGTCATGGAAGTCGTGGAACACATCCTTCACTATGTCACCGACGTCGGCCTCCACTACGCGTACCCGGACCAATGGGGGATTGATCGGGATTCCGTTCTCGTTCAGGGCATGCGGGATGCAGTGGATAGGGGCTATTATGTGATCTCTCAATATTCGGATATCGACGAATTGGAAGTAAGAGAACGCGTCCTGGTACAGGAGTTCGCCTATTGGGTCATAACGACCGCCTGGAATCTCCAGGAAGACTACGGCCCCAGGGAGGTCGAATGGCAGGTCATCGACCGGAACGATCTCAGGGCCAAGCTGCCGGAAATGGACGCGCTGATGGAACGGACAGTCGACCGGATCATGGTTGCGCCAAGCCGCCGGACCCTGGAGGAAATCGGACCGACCAGGGCCGGGGAATCCGATTGAGCATCCGACCCCCAAACTCTGAGTGCGTGCGAAACCAACCATGATTACCCGGAAAACCGTCACTTCCTCCGTAGTGGACATACTGCGCGAGAAGATCATCTCCCATGAAATCGAAGCGGGTACGCCGTTGCGGCAGAACGCGCTGGCGGACGAACTCAACGTCAGCCGAATTCCGGTGCGCGAGGCCCTGCTGCAACTGGAGGCCGAAGGCCTGGTCGAGTTCGCCCCCCACCGGGGCGCGGTGGCAACCCGTATTTCCGTCGATGAAGTCAACGAGTTGTTCGGCCTGCGGGCCATTCTCGAGTGCGATGCATTGGGGTACGCGCTGGCCAAGATTACCGATGAAGACCTCGAGATCGCGCAACTGGTTCTCAAGGAATTCGACGAGCTGCTGAAGCCCGGCGCGGACAGGTTCACCTGGGGCGCCCTGAACTGGAAGTTTCACAGAAGCCTTTACCTGCCGTCGGGAAGGAAGCGAACGCTGGGCCTGATCCGCCAACTGCATACCAACTGCGACCGGTATCTTCGTATACAGATTCAGCTTGTTGCCGATTTCTCCAGGGCCGAAGAAGAGCATCACGAACTGTTGCGCCTGTGTTGGGCGCGGGACAAGCGCGGAGCCAAGAAGCTGCTGAAGACGCATATCCTGACCACGGGCAGGGGACTCATTCGCGCGTTCAAACCTGTCGCCTGAGCATGGATACCGGCAACTTGAGACCGATGTCCGACTGCATGGGGCGGAAGAACGTCTCGGCTAACGTGGCAGATCGACCGCCGCCGTTTCCCGGCCGGCGGCGTTGCTTCGGATCAAGATCACTGTTGCCCTGCACGGCAGCGCTCGTTGCAGCGCTGTCCCTCTCGGTGGGTGCTCCTGCCGCCGGCCAGGACCAGAGACATGAATTCGCATATACCGTATTTTCGGACGCCGGGCCGGAGATCTGGGTGGTGTACGACGATGGCTCCGAGAACAGGAGACTGGGTCCGGGAGGGGAAGCGGCTTGGTCGCCGGACGGCGAGCGCCTGGCGTTCACGCTCGAGGTGGACGGCAACAACGACATCTACATCATGAGCGCGGTGGACGGAAGCGGCCTGACGAGGCTGACCACCCATCCGGCCGACGATCACGGCGCCTCCTGGTCGCCCGACGGCTCCATGATCGCGTTCAACTCCAACCGCAGCGGCAGCGACCAGATCTGGCGCCGAAATGTGGAAGAGGGTACCTGGGGTGCCTACCTGGTCCAGTTGACCCAGGACACCTATCATGGTCGCGTGAACAACTTCCTCTCCTGGTCCCCGGATGGACGCTGGATTGCATTCGAGGCCGACCGCGACCGGGACGATCCGGAAATCTACCTGGCGAACGCCGTGGACGGCACCAATCAACAACGACTGACGTTCACGCGCGCACTCGATGAAGTGCCCTCCTGGTCCCCGGACGGGACACGGATACTCTTTTCGTCGGACATGCATGGCGAACCGCTGAGCAGAAACTACGACATCTACATCATGAACATGGACGGATCGGGCCAGGTGCGGCTGACAAACACGCCCGGCGCCGCGTCCTATCCCACAATGTCGCCGGACGGACAGAAAATCGCCTACTCCTACAGTGAAGATGGCGGAGAATCATCGCGGATAATGATCATGAATGCGGACGGCAGCGGGCAGGAAGTGCTGGTCGGGAACGGCAGCATTCCCAGGTTTGCGCCCAGATAGCAATCGTGGCCCGCAACCCGGCGACCTTTCTCATGTGGCGGACTCCCGCCCGGAGGGTCCATTTCTCTGTCCTCGCAGTCGGCAAGACTGAACCAACGCGGGCGCAAACTCGGACCGACCATTGAAGATCGAACAATACAGGCGCAAGCGTTCCGGCCTCCGCCGAACGGTTCGAACGGTGGACTCCCATACGGAAGGGAATCCCACCCGGGTGATCATGGAAGGCGTGCCGGTGCCTCCCGGTGAAACCCTGCTCGACAAACAGCGGTGGCTGGCCGACCACGATGACGCGCTGCGAAAGATCCTGTGTTTCGAACCGCGCGGCGGCGGGCTCATGTGTTCCGTGCTGCTGATGCCGCCTCTGGACGCGGACTGCAACTTTTCCGTCATCATCATGGAACAGGAAGGCTACGTTCCCATGAGCGGGCATTGCATCATCGGCGCCGCAACTACGGTCGTGGAGACCGGCCTGGTACCGGCGCAGTCGCCGGTGACGGTCGTCAGGTTCAATACCCCAGCCGGGCAGGTGACCTGCCATGTGGACTGGGACGGCGCGGCAGCCACGTCCGTGACATTCGATAACGTGGACAGCTTCCTGCACCGCAGCGGCGCGTCCATCGAAGTCGAGGGGTTCGGGCAAGTCGAAGCCGACATCGCCTTTGGTGGCGACTACTATGCCATCGTCGATGCCGACGGGCTGAATCTGCAACTTCGCCCCGACAGGGATGGGGAGTTGATCTCAGCGTACGTGGCGATTCGCAAGGCGATCGCTGCGCAACTCGACATCGTGCATCCGGAGCAACCGCATATCAACCAGTGCTACCAGCTTCAGTTCACATCCAGCGAGACCCGCACCGGCGACTACAAGCAGACGATACTGTCGCCACCGGGCGCCATCGACCGGTCCCCCTGCGGCACGGGAACGAGCGCGCGGCTCGCGTGCCTCTACAGCCGGGGTGAGATCGGCCTCAACGAGCCGAAGCGTTTCGAGGGCGTGCTGGGTACCTGCTTCACCGGCCAGGTCACGAAGGCGGGGGCCAGGAACGGCATCACCTACGTGACCCCGAGAGTTACCGGCAGTGCCTTCATTACCGGTTACAACCGGTTTGTATTGTATGAAGACGATCCTTTTCCAAATGGATTCCGGCTGGGTCCCGTGCCGGGCGAACAGCCCGATTGATGCGTGACCGGCCCAGGAGGTAATCGTGTGCAGACTTCCTTGTGCATTGACCATTTCGGCTCTTTTGCCGGGATTTCTCATGGCGAACTCTGATTCCCGGGCGCAGGAACTCCAACCCATTCCGCGGCCGGCACCGGAGAACGGTTACCGGCTGGAGAAGAGCCGCATGGTGCCCATGCGGGACGGTGTGCGCCTGTCCACCGACCTCTATTTCCCCGACGTGGAAGACGAACAACTCCCCGTCGTCCTGATTCGGACGCCCTACGACAAGAATGTGATGCGGGACAACCCCGGTGGCGACGCCCACATGTTCGCCTCCCACGGTTTCGTCGTCGCCACCCAGGACAGCCGCGGCAAGTTCGAGTCCGAAGGCATCTATTCGCCGCCCGCGGGTCACGAGGCCGAGGACGGCTACGACACGGTGGACTGGATCGCCAGGCAGCCCTGGTCCAACGGCCGGGTCGGCATGCACGGATGCTCCTATCCCGCCGAAGTACAGGCGGCGACGGCCCCGCTGAAGCATCCGAACCTCACGACGATGATCCCCCGCAACGGCCCGATGATCGGCGCCGCCAACGGCCGGTACCGGTACTGGTCGGGGTTCAAGGGTGGCGTGCTGGATTTCGCGGCGGCGTTCCCGTGGTATTTCGAAACGGGCGTCAAGTACTCGTTCAAGCCGCCGCCGGGACTGCCGGACGAGATAGTCGACAGGATTCGCGAATTCTACGATCCCACACCGTCGCGGCTGCCCCAGCCGGACTGGGAGCAACTCGTATGGACGCTGCCCCTGGTGGACATCATGAACAAGGCCGGCGCGCTGCCGAACGATTTCCACGAACTCATCACCCGTGACTTCGGTGATCCCTGGTGGCACGACACCATGGGCTATTACGACGGCACCGAGACGATCGCGGTATCCGCCCTCCACGTGAGTTCCTGGTACGACATCAGCGTCGACGAGACGATCTTCGAGCACCACTACTTCCGGGAGAACGCCACCACGGATGCCGCCGCCAACGGCCAGTTCCTGATCTTGGCCCCGTCCACCCACTGCGCCTACGAGCAGGCCACGGAGAGAACGCTGGTCGGCGATCGCGATATCGGCGATGCGCGCCTGGATTTCTACAGAATCTACCTGGACTGGTTCGACTACTGGCTCAAGGGCGTGGACAATGGCCTGATGGACACGCCGCGGGTCCGCTACTACACCATGGGACGCAACGAGTGGCGCTCCGCCGACCAGTGGCCGTTGCCCGAGGTTCAATACACGAACTACTATCTGAGGAGCGGTGGAGAAGCCAACAGCCGCCATGGCGACGGCTGGCTTTCCACCGAACCGCCCGGAGACGAACCGTCGGACTCCTTTGTCTACGACCCCGCAAACCCGGTGCCATCGACGGGCGGCCCCCGAGGCACAAGTTGGGGCACCAGGGCCGGCGCCGTGGACCAGGGGCGGGTCGAGTCCCGCCAGGACGTGCTGGTCTACACGACACCGCCACTGGAGGACGGCATCGAACTCACGGGCCCCATCACCGCGATCCTCTACGTGTCGTCATCGGCCCGGGATACGGACTTCACGGTCAAGCTCGTGGACGTTTACCCGGACGGCACGGCCTACAACATCCAGGGTTCGATCCTGCGCGCCCGCTACCGGGAGGGGTTCACCAACAAGGTGTGGATGGAGGAAGGCGGCGTCTACGAACTGCGCATTGACGTCGACGCCACGAGCAACTGGTTCCCGCCGGGCCACCGGATCCGGGTCCAGGTTTCCAGCAGCAACTTCCCGCTCTACGAGCGCAACATGAACACCGGCGGCAACAACTTCGACGAGGTGGAATGGGTGATCGCGGAGAACACCGTGCATCACTCCGCCGACTATCCCTCGCGCCTGATTCTGCCGGCGATCCCCGGCGGAGATTGACGCGCTCGTCCGGGGTCGCCCCGAACAAACGCGATGGATGCCGTCATTCGATATCGGCAGGACCGGCCGCAAATGAAGGCGGGACGCTGTGGATCCCCGAGACCGGGGGCGCAGCAAACTCCACGCCGCGCTCGGTAACGACGCCTTTCTCGTGGAGGCTGCAGTAGTAGAAGTGCCGGCCTTCCCCGAATTCGGGTACCGGTGAATGGACCATGTACTCGATGCCCAGTGTCTGGTGCATCGGGATCGTCGCGTCGGAATGCCACCGTGCTCCCATCGGAGAAACCCGCGGCGCGAGGATGCCCTTTCCTATAGCGTGCAGGTCCAGGTGGACCTGGGTCCTGGCCGGGTCCAGCGTGGGATCGAACAGATCCCGATCGATGTAGGCGTAGTCTGCGTCTTCCAGCGCTTGAATGACGATCTCAAGCGCTTCCTTGCCCGTCTGTCCGGGCTTGATGTTCTCCGCCAGGATTTCCCGAACGCGAACCACGTGATCCCAGCTCCGCCGGTATTCGGGCGGAGGCTCGGTTTCGCCCTCCCGGAGCAGATAGTATGGAATCTGCCCGATCTGAAACGCATCCCCCAACTGCAGCGGAAAGTCCATCATCTCTTCTTCGATGTGCCCGGCCTCCCGGGTAACGAACCAGCCGGCGTCCACATCGCTCAACGTCGTTTCGCCGGGAACGATCGGGCCGAGATCCCGTATCTCGCGGGGCCGCCCCGAGCCGCCGTACACCACGATCTCCGCCATGACGCTGTTGTTGAGATAGTCGAGGATCATGTACTCGGCGGAGACGAGGCGGCTGGCGTACTCCGGTCCGAGTTCCCTGGACAACTGCAGGTGATCGGCGTAGGAGATCCCATCGGTGAGCGACAGGGTGAACGTCTCCGAACCCTCCGCCAGCGATAATTCCTCCGCATAGTTCAGTGCGATGCGTTGGGGATCGCGCTCCGCCACGAACTCTCCCAGACCCATGAAGCGATAGCCGATTTCCGTGTCGGGCACACGGTCTGGATTGGCCTTCACGTAGTCCATGATCTCGTAGTTTTCCTGGTTGACGAAGGGCGACTGGGGCCGGACGATGTCGTAAACGCTCACGTCCTCGACCACGCCCTCGAAGACCGCGCGCTCGATCCGGTCGCCGCCGCGATCGGTGAAGACCAGCACCGCGGCGTTGGTCCCGAACTCGTAGCGAAGCGGGTCGGCGCTGTCGATGCTGCTGTAGTTGAGGTCGAGACCCTCCAGTTGCCGTTGCTCGGTCCCGCTCCAGGTCCAGGGCCGGATCACGTGGATCCACATGTCGACGTCGTGATCCCGCATGACCTGCGGCAGCACCAGGTCGAATTTCTCGCGGCGGATGTGGTCCAGCATCGCCGCTGTCGCGTACGGGTTATCGGAGTCAAACGCGCTGTAGTAGGCGTCGCTGATGCCCGGCATCGCTTCGGGATATTGAGCGGAGGCGGATGCGCCGAAGCAGAGCAGGAGCGCGGTGAGCGAAATTGGGCGCCTGGTGGTCAGCGCAAAACAACCGGCGAGCGGGGCCAAACACATGGCGAGCGGGGCCGATCGTCTTGCGCGCGGGCTCAAACGCTCGCCAGGCGAGAACCCAATTGTCGCACGGGTTGACATCTACCGAATCGCCCTGATTTGTTGCGGCAGCGGCGCCGGGAATTCCACCCCCCGCTCGGTGACCGTCGCACCGTCATGCATGGCGAGATAAAGGTGCTCGCCCTCACCCCAGGCCGGAACGGGCATGTGGATCGCGTAGGAGAGCGCAAAGGTGTGGTACAGCGGTATCGTCAGCACCCGCCCCCAGCCGGTTGCCGAAATTCGCGGCGCGTGCTCTTCGGATACGAAGCGCCCCTGGGCGTGGAAGTCGATATAGACCTGGGTCGCGTCGGAATCGGCCGTCGCGTCGTAGCTGTTTTCCTGGATATGCAGGTAACCGGCTTCCTCGATTCTCGCAACAACGGCGTCGAGGTTTTCCTCGCCGCTCAGCCCCGCCGCAATGTTGCGCCGGAAGATGTCCCGAAGCTCCATCGCCTGGTCCCAGAGCCTGAGTATCTCCGGCGGCAGTTCCGTCTCGCCGTCCCGGAGCACGTAACCGTAGAAGCCATTGTGCTGAGTGAAATCCATCATCTCGGCGCCGTGGAAGATCCCCACCAGGTCTCCGTGCTGGATGACGTAGTCGCTGTTGTGCTCTTCGTTGCCGTCCCGGTCGCGCACGTAGACATCTCCGGAAAGATCGCTGAGAGTCGTTTCGCCCGGCACGATCCTGGCGAACTGGTCCTCGATGATCGCGGTGTTTTCCATGAGCAGCCGCCCGTAAAGGGCAATCTCGGCCATTGCGCGGCCCGCCAGGAAATCGGCGATGAGGCGGTCCGCCGTTACGATTCGATTACCCAGATCCTCATCGAAGGCCTCGGCAATGAGGGCAAGTTGGGGATTTGTGATCGTGTGGAGTTCGGCCATGTCGGAGAAGTTCAGGGCGATTCGGACGGGATCGCGTTCCGCGACGAAGGCCGCGATCTCATCCACCCCGGCCATCGTGTCGAACAATTCCTGATCGCGGCGGCCACCAAAGGCCGCACGTTCGATACGTCCTTCGCCCGGATCGGTGAAGATGACAAAGCCGGGCTCCGCCCCGAATTCGAAGCCCAGGGGATCGTCCGGCCCCATCGCGTGAATCCACATATCGACTTCCCGGTCCCGCATGACATAGGGCAGGACCGAGGTCAGCTTTTCGCTCCGGATCAGCCGCATCAGGTCTGGCGCCGCATCCGGCGCACGGTACTGCGCGGCAAGACAGCCGGAGAAAATCGCAAGGCCAAGGGCCACGAAAAACTTCATTGGATCACCTGAATTTCATTGGATCGGTCGGGATAGGGAACCTCCATGCCGCGGCCCGTAAGCACGCCGCCGTCATGGAAGAACCCGTAAATGTACTGCCCGGTGAAGTTGTTTCCCCGGCTCCATTCCGGCACCGGGACATAGAACATGTATTCGACGGCGAACGTGTGGAAGAGAGGCATAACGATGTTCCAGTGCCATTTCGGGCCCATGGGAGAAATCCTCGGCGCGAGAATCCCCTTGCCTTCGGCGTGCATGTCGAGGTGCACCTGGGTCTTGTGCGGTTCGTCGACATACTTGTTGTGTTCCTGGTAGTCGGTATAGATGAAGCCGGCTTCTTCCAGTGCCCCGGCCACGAGCGCCAGCGCCTCCCCGCCGGTCTGACCGACCTTGATGTGTTCCCGCAGAATCTCCTTGATCCTGCGGTTTTCCTCGTTGTAGCGCCGCATGTGCGCGGGCAGCCCGGTTTCGCCGTTTTGCAGCACGTAGGCCATGTATGGTCTGTCATTCACGAGATCGCCGCGCTGGATGACATGGCTTCCGTCACGCCACCAGTTGCCGTCCTTGTCGATCGCGTCCGACGCACCGATTTCGTCCAGCGTGGTGACGCCCGGCACGACGGCAGCGAAGTCGGGTCCGCTGCCGCGCAGCGCACCGGATGTCGCATAGAGAACCACTTCGCTCACGACCCTTCTTGACAGGTAGTCCAGGATCACCGACTCGGCGGTGACCATCCGGCTTGCGTAATGTTCGCCAAGCGCTTCTGAAAGCTGGACGTGGTCGGTGTACGAAATACCGTCCGTCATCGCCATGGTGAACGTCTCCGAGCCCTCCGGCAGCGACAGCGTCTCGCCGTAGTTCACCGCGACTCGCACGGGATCCCGTTCGGCCACAAACTCGCCGAGACCCGCGAATCTCAGGTCCAGCTCCGACTCGAGAACAAAGTCGGGCTGCTCCAGAAAGAGATCCATGAACTCGTAGTTTTCCTGGCTGATGAAAGGGTTCTCGCCGAGGACAAGATCGTAGACCGACGGATCGTCGACCTCGCCTTCGAAGACCACGCGCTCGATCCGCTCGTCGCCGGTGTCGGTGAACACAATCACGGCCGACTTGGTACCGAACTCGTATCGCATCGGGTCCGTTCCGCCCCAGGACCACGGGCGAATGATGTGAATCCACATGTCGACACCATGGTCACGCATCACGCGGGGCAGGATCAGGTCGAAGCGCTCCCGCCGCACATGTTTCAGCATCTCCTCGGTGGCGTAAGGGTTGTAGTCGTCGAAGTTGCCGTAGTTGGCGTCGCTGATGCCGTGCATGACATCCGTGTAGCGTTCCTGAGCGAGCGCGGACGGCTGATGGGCAAGAAGCACGACGAACGAGGTCGCAGCAAGGGCGTGCCAGGCGACTCTCGGCAGTCCAGTTCCGTTCCGTTCGATTTTCATTTGTCAGGTTGCGCCTCGCTCAAGTTCCGTGTATCCACCGCACTCCGCGTCACTCTCGTTGGTTTCGCCCGCGACCTGCGCATCCGGCGTATGCTAGCGGATCACCAGTATTCGGTCCTGGGGCGGGTGGAGCCACTCTATGCCTCGTTCCGTGACCATCACGTTTTCTTCGATGGAAATATGAATCTTGTAGTCCGGATCATCGTCCGAGGGCGAAAAGATCCGGTACTCGAATGACAGGAAGGCGTTGGGCCTGACCTCGTATGCGGTCAGCCCCGGCCACAGCTCGAACAGGCCAGCCGTCACGTCGTGGGCGAGATTGCCCATGCCGTGCATGCCGATGTTGACCTCGATACCGGGCACGTCGCTGGCCTGCTCCAGTTCCGTGTAGACAAAGCCGGCGTCCCCGACAAGCTGCTTGAGTTCGTCCAGTTGTTCACGGCCGGTCCTGCCGGACCGAACGTGGCCGCGGATGATCTCCCGAACCGCCATGGCCGCATCCCAGGCCCTGAGCACATCCGCCGGAGGGGCCGTCTCCCCTTCCGCGAGGACGTAGGCCGTGCGCTTGAGGTCCGTGGCGAAGTTGTTCCGCTTCAGGCCCCAGTCCACATAGATCTGGTCACCGCGCTGAATGACCCGCTCAAGGCCCTGGTCGGAGAGGCCCTGGTACCCGGATGACTCCGGCTCCACGAACCTGAGGCCCGGGAACCAGGTCCGCCGCAGGCCCAGGGACTCGCGGTATTCCTCCAGCCAGCGGGCCACGTCGTTGTATGTCGAACGGCCGGGGACGATCACTTCGTTGGACAGCGCCCGCTCCAGTCCCCGGCGCGTGATATCGCCGATCTTCGACATCTCGACGATTTCGCTCGCCACATGCTCACCGTGATAGTCGGTCAGGAGATCCAGCGAGGGCACGAAACGCTCCACGTAGGTCTCACCGAGTTCCCTCGCCAGGAAGTTGTAATCCTTGTGCGACAGGCCGTCCGCCACGTGGACGCCCTCTCCCTGGATGTGCTCCGGAACGATGTTCAGCGCGATGCGCTGCGGATCGCGCTCGAACACGATCGATTGCAACTGGCTCAGTTCCTCCCTGTCCGGTCCCTCCATGATGGGCGGAAGTGGGTCGTAGGCGCCGCAGAGCGCACTGAGGTCGGACGATCCGGGGCCGCCGAGGGTGTAGCGTTCCACACGGCCCTCACCGCTGTCGTAGAAGACGTAGATGCCCTGCCCATAGGCGCTCTCGATGCCGAAATCCAGCATCAGGGGCTCGGTCCCCCGACCGTGGTCGATGACGATCCACATGTCCACGCCGTTGCGGCGCATGGCCGTGGGCAGCACCAAGTCGAACTTGTCTCTTCGGATGATGCAGGACATCTCCCACTGGGCCTGGAAGGTTTCCATTGCCGCCTGCGCCTGCACTTCCATGTGGGGAAATATCAGCAGCGCCAGCGCGAGTGGAAGGACTCCCGGAATGACAGTTCGAGTGTGCATGATTCAACCCCTGGTCCCGAGAATGACCGGTCGAGTCAACAGGGTCGCGCCGGATAGTGCGACACCGCTATTCCCCAAAGGCTGCAATCCGGCAGAAAACAGGGTCGCCGTGTCCGTGCGCGACGACCCTGCCATCTTCGTTACATCCTTGTCCGGAAATTTACACCGATCGTTCGCGGCCGAAGCACGAAGGTCTCGAGACGTCCGGTCCAGTCTTCGAACTGGTACGAATGGCCCTCCGTATTGAACGCGTTATTGACGTACACGCCGATTTCCCATTGGTCGTTGGTGACGCCCCCGCGGAGATGCGCCAGAGAATACTCGCCGGTCGAGGGCCTGGGAATATTCGGGTCACCGACGAAATTGGCGACGATTTCCCCGGTATACGAGATCTCTCCGCGAACGAACCCGTTCCAGCCTGCGTTGACCGGGAAGTCGAACATGGCGTACCCATGCATGGTCAAGTCCGGGTGAGCAGGCAAACGATCGCCGGCCGTGGCGTTCAGGGTAGGCTGTGTGTCGTCCAGCACAAAGTCCAGATAGGACCCGGAAAAGCCCACTTCTACCTGATCGGTTGCCCGGAAGGCCAGGTCGAACTCGAGCCCGTTGCCGGTGGCGGACGCGATGTTCTGGAAGAACTGAGACCAACCGCAGTTCTCGCCGACGACGATGATGCCGACCTGGATGTCGGTCCAGACATTCCTGTAGACCCCTGCATTGAGGGCCAGGCGACCGTCACTGGACTGCATCTTGGCCCCGGCTTCATAGGCCCACATGCTGTCGGAGCCCACGGGACCGGGCAGGCTGCCGAGCTGGTCAAGGGCCAACTGGGTACAACCCGGTTCGAGGTGAACGGCCTGCCCTCCGGACGCCAGGCGAAATCCTTCCGCAGCCCTGGCGTAGAGAGTGACGTTGTCGTTGACCAGCAGGGAGAGGTTGCCCATGAAGTTGTTGTGTACCTCCGCATACTCGGGTTCTTCACCGCTGAAATTGAATGCGGTCCCTTCGCCTTCCGCAACCTGGGCCGTGATCCCGTACCCCTTTGTGTCGTCGGTTCTTCGATAACCGATCGTTCCCGTCAACCGATCGGTGAACTGGTAGTTCAACTCACCGTAAAGCGCCATTTCGCCCTCGTCGATAATCTCGATTTCGCGATAGACGCACTCCGGATAGGTGCCTTCGGAAACGTCGCCCTGGTCGCCGAACGGATCCATGTGATTCGGCCCGAACGGCAGAAGCGCTCCCTGCCCCGGCTCGGCCGCGGCGAACCGGTCGCCGCCATTGTCGTAGTTGACGTCCAACGAGGCGGTTCCGTCATCGTCTATCGCGTAGCAGTCCTTGAACTCCTCCCAGTTCGTCCGGTCCGCGTAGTACAACCCGACAATCCAGTCGAAACGGCCGAACGCGTCGGGAGCGGAAACCAGCCGAATCTCTTCGGTGAACGAACTGTCATCGCGGCCGCCATAGACGACGAGGCGCAGCGGATCCCACTCGGAAATTCCCCACTCACTGAGCAGCCAGGTCCTGTCCTGCTGGTAAACGGAAAAGATATCCAGTTGCGAGGTGACGGAACTCAGGGTTGCCCAATCGAGATCGACGTTGGCGGTCAGGGAGACCACCTCCGATTTGGCAGACAGTTCCTCGTGCGCCATATTTGTCTGCTCGCGGTCTTTCCAGCGCTGGGTGGTGGCCCGCGCCTGTCCGTCCTGGATCAGGTCGTCCTTCATGTACATGGCCGTCAGCGAGAAATTTTCAGTCGGGGTCCACATGAGAGACACCCGCCCGCCACTCTGGTCCCACGCCGACTGGTTGTCGAATCCGAATATCGGGTTGCTGTAGATTCCGGCATTCTCAGCGGAGAAGCCGACTACCCGCAGTGCCAGGGTGTCTTCGGCAAGCGGAATATTGACCATCGCGTCAATCCCGTGCGAGGAGCCGGCATCGCTAGTCTGACTCAGGTCGACGGCGACATTGGTCTCAAACTCGCTGGCGTTCGGCTTGTTGGTGATGTAACGGACGGAGCCTGCAATGGATCCGCCGCCATAGAGGGTGCCCTGGGGGCCTCTGAGTACCTCGACGCGCTCCATGTCGAAGATACGGGGGTCGAGGTTGGAGAAGTTGCCGGATACCAGGGTTTCGTCCACATAGACACCGGTTGCCGCCTTTTCCTCGGGGCTGGTTTCGACGGCGACGCCACGGATGATCATGTGCTTCTGATACCCGCCGCCATCGATCAGGCTGAGGGAGGGAATGGAGCGGAAGTAGTTCTCCATGTTGGTGATGCCCAATTGCTCGATCTGGTCCTGGCCAACGGCGGAGATCGCCATTGGAACGTCCTGCAGGGACATCTCCCGCCTCGTTGCTGTGACGATGACTTCCTCGAGCATTCCGTCGGCTTCGCTGTCCTGTGCCCATGCCGGCTGCGAAGCGCCCGAAAAAGCTACGATCGCCAGGGAAAGTGCTGAAAGAGTTGGTATCAATTCTCGAGTCCCGGCCATTGTTCTCCTCCGTACAAATTTGGGAAGGGCGTGTGTCACATCGGCTTGTTGCGAGTTTCCAACTGCCCGCCGGCAATTGTATATTTTATTCTTTGTACGGTAAACAGCCGACGCAGCGTTCGGCCCGAGCCGGACTCTGTTGCAATCAGGCGATAATCCAGGCAAAAAACCAGATCAGCCCGGCCACCAGCCCCGAACAGACGAGGAACCCGACAACACTCGAAACTGAGGGCTTCATGACCTCCAGACCGGGCAGGTCGATCAGCGGGTCCCGCGGCGCGGGCTCGATGCCCTCCGGAAGCGTCAGCGGCGCGACCTCGGGTTCATCCGTTGCCACCGGCGTGCGCAGCGTGGCGTAGATGCTGTCCAGTTGTTCGTCCGATGGAGGCGTGGTGAAAAGGCTGACGACCACCATCACCACCGCGGCGACCGACAGGTAGATCAGCATCTGCCAGGGCAGCGAAAGCACGCCGCCGATCATCATGTTTTCCGGCAACAGGTGCCCGAAGCGGCCGTTGAAATCCCAGAGCGTGACGCCGGCCACCTGGACCGTGCTGGTGGCGAACCACGTCGCGAATCCCGCGAGCGTCGAGGCCCAGGCGGCGGCCGCGGTGGCCCGGCGCCAGAAGAAGCTGAACCACATGGACACGCCCATCATGGCCTGCACGATCCAGACCAGTTCCAGCCCGTCCACCACGCTCGGCAATTCGAACGCGAGCAGAATGCCGCCCGCCACCACGGCGATGGACGTCAGCCGGCCCACCAGCACGTAGTGCCGTTCGGTTCGGTCGGGGCGGATCAGGGGGCGGTAGATGTTCTCGGTGAACAGGGCGGCCGAGCAGACCATGAAGGCATCGCAGGAACTCATTACCGCGGCCAGAACCGAGGCGATGAACAGGCCCACAAGCCCGGGCGCGATGCCGGGCAGCAGATCCCGGGCCATGGTGCCCCAGACCAGGTCCTCGTGGAGCGGGGTGTTCATGTACATGCCCACGCCGCACAGTGCCGTGAGCACCCAGGCCATGGTGCAGAAGCGCTTCAGCAGCATCCCGCCGACCAGGCCCACCCGGGCTTCGTTGTCGGTTCGCCCGGCGCCGCACATCTGCATGGAGTGGGGCGTGGTGACCCAGCCGATGAGCGCGTTGAGGAAGATCATGATGACGTAGAAGAGCCCCAGTTGCTCGGTGCCGGGCGCATCGGAAATGAGTTCGAAGAACGACGGATCGTCGATCGTGACGCGCAGTCCGTCCAGTCCGCCCACGGCCTGGAGTGCGAACGGCAGTATCAGGAAGGACAGTGCGACGGTGAGGATGCCCTGGATGAAGTCCGTGATGACGGCCGCGGTCAGTCCGCCGGCGACACCGTAGATCACGAACAGTACCGTCATTCCGTAGATCGCCACGCCTTCGCTGATCGCCCCGCCCGTAACGGCAGTCACCATGGCGCCGCAGGCCTTGAGCATGACGCCGATCAGCACGGCCAGGCCGAGAATACCGACGATGGCGAACAGCACGGCCACGCTCTGGTTGTACCGGGCATGAAGGTAGTCGGCGGTGGTGACCGCCCGCATGCGCCGGAAGAGCGGCGCCAGCAGCCAGTAGACGGGAGTCGCGAAAATCCACAACCATTGGTACCAGATGCCCGATGCGCCAACCGTGTAGGTCTTGGCGACGGTGGTGACGGCCTGATCGGTGCTCGTCCCCGTACCGAAGGTGAACATCGTCATCATCCACTTGCCGAACTTGCGTTCGCCCATGAAGAACGTGGATGCGCTGGATACCCGCCGGGCACTCAGCGTGCCGATCGCCGTCACACCGATCAGGTAGACGCCCAGCGTGATGTAGTCGATGGTCCAGTCGTACATTCGGTACCCGAATCCTCAACCCGCGGCCGGCCGTTCAGTCCGCTCCGGGACCCACAGCGAATACCTGCGGCCGAATGTGCTTATCCGCATTCGGCCGCGATGGCCCGCACTCAAATCCATTCGCGGAAAACCAACCATGGACACGCGCATTTGACCGCATTCGCCTGCGCTACCTGATGATGCGCATGCCCTGATCCGGCGGATAGGGAAATTCGATGCCGCGCGGCGTGACGATGGCGCCGTCGTGGAAGGCGATGTAGAGGTGTTTCCCCGGCCCCCACTCCGGAACGGGCATGTGCACCATGTACTCCAGAGTGAAACTGTGGAACAGCGGCAAACGCATGTCCCGTTGCCAGTCGCCGCCAAGGGGCGAGATCCTGGGTGCGTCCATGTCTCGCCGTCCCTGGGCGTGCAGGTCCAGATGCACCTGGGTCCTGGTGGGGTCGAGGCTCGGATCGTATTGATCGCTGTCGATGTACAGGAAGCCGGCTTCCTCCAGCTTGTCGCTCAGCAACTGGAGCGTTTCTCCCGCAGTCGGGCCGATGCGGATGTTGGCCCGGAGAATTTCCCGGACATCCATCGCCTCGCTCCAGATTTTCTGCACCCGCGGCGGCAACCCGGTTTCGCCTTCCTGCAACACATACCCGTTGCCGCCCAGGTCGGCAACGAACAGGCCCTCGCCCGTGCCGTTGAGAATCGTGACGATGTCGCCGGGCTGAACGGCGTAATCGTTGCTGTTGTTCTCGTTGCCGTCCGGGTCCCTTACGAAGACGTTGCCGTCGATCTCGGCCAGCGTCGTCACTCCCACCTCGATCTTGGCGAACTCCTCGTCGATCACGTCAGTGGTAATCATGCCGAAGTAACCAGCCAGTGCTATCTGGCCGACCACGATGCCCGCCAGGAAGTCGCCGATCACATGCTCCGCGGAGACAATTCGGCCGGCGTACTCCTCGCCGAGTGCGTCGACCAGGATCCCGTAATCGGTGTGCGAGATGCCGTCGGCCAGGGCGTTGATCCCGGAGAAGTTGACGGCGATCCGTCCGGGGTTCCGGGCCGCAACAAACTCGCCGATCACCCCCGGCCAACCCGGGTCCCCTTCGAAGGCTTCTTCGCCCGGCTCCAGGATGTCGTAGGTATCGTCCCCCCACAGCGCCTCGTCCGTGTAGCCCAGGATGGCCCGCTCGATCCGGTCGCCGCCCCGGTCGGTGAAGACGAAGGCCCCGGACTGCCCGCCGAGTTCCCTTGCCATCCCGTCGGGATTCCGGTCCCGGATCACGTGTATCCACATGTCCACGCCGTTGTCGCGCATGGCCTGGGGCAGGACATGGTCGAACTTGTCCCGGCGAATCTGCTTGCGCATGAGTTCAAGGGTCGAGTCGCTCAGTTCCTGCGCTTCGGACGCGGCGGGAATTCCTGCGGTACCGGCAACAAGAGCCCAGGTCAGGATGGGTACCGAAAGCAACGTTTTGTTCATGTTCTCGCCCTGCAGTGGTGTTGATGTTTATCGATCAGGGAGCCAATTCCCGATCCCGGCCGAACCGAGGCGCCAAACCTCAATCCCGGCCGATGAGAGAAACCAGACCCCGTCACCGGCCCACGAGTCGAATGTTCGATCAGCGAATCACGAGCACCTTCTCCTGGGGCGGATACAGCCACTCGATGCCCCGCTCGGTGACCACCACGTTTTCCTCGACGTTCACCGGGATCTTTACGCCGTTCCATTCCTCCGCCGGCGTGAAGACAATGAACTCCAGCGAAAGGATCAGATCGGGCCGGACCATGTATCTGGTTCTCTCCGGAAAGATCTCGAACAGGTTGGCGGCCATGTCGTGGCCGATGTTGCCAGCCGCATGCATGCCCACGTTCACTTCGATGCCCTCGACGTCGCTGGCCCGCTCCGCTTCCGTGTAGACGTAACCCGCGTCCCGGATGATCTGCTTGAGTTCGTCCAGTTGCTCCCGTCCGGTGCGGCCGGGCTTTACGAACTTGCGAATGATCTCGCGGACTTTCTTCGATTCATTGAAAGCGTTAAGCACACCCGGCGGCGCCTCCGTCTCTCCATCCCGGAGCACGTAGGCGAACCGCTTGAGGTCGGTGGTGTAGTTGTTACGGTCGGCTCCCCAGTCGATCTGCAGCACATCGCCGCGCTGGATGACCCGCTCGGTGTTGCCGATCTCGCCGCCGTCCGGGAGATGCGTATAGGTCGTGGGGTACCAGGCACGCAGCAGTCCCATGGCCGCCGCCTGCTCCTCCAGCCACCGCGAGACATCGTTGTGCGTCGTAATGCCCGGCGTAATGACCTCGTTGGACAGGGCCCGCTCTTCAAGATGCGCGGTAATGGCACCGATCTTCGAGAACTCGATGATCTCGCTCGCCACCCGCTCCCCGTGAAAATCCGCGATCAGGTGCTGAGCCGAGACGAAGCGGTCCGCAAAAACCGGACCCAGTTCGCTCTCGAGAAACCTGAAGTCCGTGTGGGTCAGCCCATCGGCGACGTGCAGGCCTTCGGATTCGTAGGGAACGGCCAGGTAGTTCAGCCCGATTGCCTGGGGATCCCGCTCCTCGACGATGGCCTGCAGTTCATCCATATCTCCGAAGTAGTCGTAGGCGGCGCACTCCTCCGCCAGGTCGGTCTCGCCGCCCAACTGGATGCGCTCGATGCGATCGTCCCCGTTGTCGTGAAACACGTAGATGATCTGGCCGTTAACCGTGTCGATCCCGAAGTCCCGCGCCATGGGCTGCGTGCCCCGCCCCCGGTCGGTGACGATCCACATGTCGATGCCGTTGCGGCGCATGGCGCCCGGCAGCACGTAGTCGAACCTGTCATGACGGATCATGCAGGAGGTCCGCCACTGCCAACGGGCATCATCCGTATTGACGCCCTGTGCGCCGGCGCCCGTCGGTGAGCAGCACAGGCTTGCGGAGAGAAGAGCCAGGGGTATGGGTGCGCGCATGATTCTGCTCCTGTTGTACGTAGCGGCGCCTCAGCTCGGCGACGGACCCGCACACGAGTTCCTCGGGCAGCGCCGGCTCCATATACAATATACAATAGCGGCAAGACTGGAAGGGAATCCTGCCAATGCCGTCACTGATTTCCAGCATTACACCGGATCTTCAGCCCGAGTTCCTGCAGGTGGTCGACTACATCTATCGAAAGATGGTCAATCTCCAGAAGGGAGCCAATGTCCTCATCCTGACGGATTCCCGGATGCCGAGAAAGACCGTCATTGCATTCCAGGGGGTCGCGATGATGATGGGTGCCGAGGTCATGGTGGCCGAGAATCGTCATGCCCTTCCCATCCCCATGCAGCCGAGCGACAAGTGGAACAACATGGTCAAGGCCGCGAGCCGGGAGGCGGACATCATTGTCGACATGTCGGTGGGCTACGGTGACTTCATGGCGGAGTTCACGGAGCGGGGCGGCGTGGTGGTGTCACCCGGCGACGGTCCGGGCGGATGGTGCACGGAGGAGTCCCTGATCCGCACCATGCTGCACGTGGACCTCGATGCCCTGAGGAAGGAAGCCGAACACATCGCGGCGCTCTTCACCGAGGCGAAGACCTGCTACATCACATCCGAGGAAGGCACGGATTTCGAAGCCGACATCAGCGACCTCGAAGGCGATCCACTGGATGGATTCCTGTGGGATTTCGAAAAGGAGGAGTACCGTACATCGTTCGTATTCCTTCCACCCGCGCAGCCCGGCGTCATCGTTCCCCGGGGCCGCGGCGACGGCGTGATTGCGCTTGACGCCGTCATCCAGGCCGATCCGGCATTCGGCCAGGATTATCCCGAGTCGCCGGTATTGGTCACGATCGAAAAAGGCCGTGTGGTCGATATCGCCGGTAACGGCTTCAGCGCCGACCGACTCAGGATCTGGCTGGAATCGCTCAACAGCCAACAGGCCTACAATGGCCCGGTCCACATCAACATCGGCAACAATCCGCGTGCCCGGTTCTCCGAAATTTCCGAATTCGAACGGGTTCGCGGGGTCATCACGTTCGGGATGGGCGATGTAAGCGTCCTGTCGGGCGTGCTGGGCATGGCCGATGAGATGGAAGGCGAATTGGCGGCGCCGGCGCACTGGGACGTCGTCATGAAGCGACCCTCCCTCCGTCTCGACGACAAGGTCGTTTCGGAGAACGGGATCATCCGGTCCGAATTGCCGCCGGTCGGCTAGTGGGCAGCTCGCACACTTTCCGGGTCCCGCGAACGCGAGAAGACTGTTGAACCGTTCCAGAAGCTATCGAGAACTGGCGACTGTCGCGTTCGGGATCTTTGCCGTCCTCTGGGGTGTCGGCAACATGTCCTTTTTCACGATGCCGCACCTGATCGAGGGGCTTGTTTCGGGGGAGATGGGTCTGAGCGAGAGCCGGGCGGGGCTTGTGGGTACCATCGAGCTGATGTGCCTGGCCGGTACGATCATCGTGCTGTCGCCGCGAATGGGAAATATCGCCAGGCGCCGGCTCGCACTGATCGGCATGACGATTGCGGCGGCCGGATTCGGCGCCTCGTCGCTGTTCGATCAGATTCCGTTGATCATCGCCTGCAGGGTCGTGGCCGGCGTTGGCGCCGGTTGCGCGATGGCGGCGGCCAACGCCGCCATCGCGTCGCTGGATGAACCCGAGCAGGTCTACGCGTGGACGTTCATACTCGGTTCGCCCGTTCAGGCCGTCGTAATCGCCGTCATGCCCTACTTCGTCGCGTCCGGCGGCCACTCGGGCGCCTATGCTTATCAGGCGATGTGGGCCCTGGGCTTCATCGCCCTTGCCTGGTTCCTGTTTCCCAGGGACGTGGCGGCGGCCGAAACGGCGGTGGAGGAAAAGTGGGTCCCGAAGTTCTACGAGATCGTGATGATTTTCGCGATTTTCCTGTTCCTGATCGGCGATGGAGGAACCTGGTCATTCGCCGAGCGTGTCGCCATTTCGATCGGCATCGACATTCATACCTATGGACGGGTTCTGGGCGTGGCCGTGCTCGTGGTCCCGATCGGCGCGGCGTTGGCGTCCGCGGTCGGAATGCGTTTCGGTAGATACCTGCCGCTCGCCGTCGGGCTGAGCCTGATGGCTGCTTCCGTGTACGTGCTGACGCACACAGCCGTGCAGGTCGTCCTGATGGGCGCGCAACTGTCCTACAACTTCGTCTATGCCTTCGCCTTGCCCTTCGTATATGGCACCGCAGCGGCCATGGACCCCAAGGGTCGCGTCATCGTCGCCGCCATGGGCGTCGGCCTGATCGGCGGTGCGCTCGCCCCGTTCCTCAGCGGAACGCTGGCCGAAACGACAGGCACGTACGGAACGTTGGGTATCGTCTACGGCTGCATTTTCCTGACTGTTCTCGTGCTCACGATCCTGGTCAACCGCACTCTCCCTCCACCGGAATCCTGATCACATCATGCGAAAGGTGATGATGCGCTCGTTCGGGCCTCCAGACGTTCTGGAACTCGTCGACGCGGAGATTCCCGGCCCGCAGCCTCATGAGGTTCTTGTCAGGGTGACATCCATCGGGATGAATCGTTCCGACGTGGATTGCCGGCGGGGCATCTACCCGGTCAAACCGCGGCTGCCGAGCGGAATAGGCTGGGAAGCCGGCGGTATCGTCGTACAGGCGGACGAGAATTCGACCTTCAAGGCAGGCGATCGGGTGGGTTCGCTGCCTTGTTCGAAGTTTGTCGACGTGGCTGACTACGGCAGAACCGCGGACTATTTCGTCGCCAACGCGGAGTGGCTTACGAAGACGCCGGAAAGCGTTTCCGATCGCGATGCCGGCGCCATCTGGATCAACTACCTGACAGCTTACGGGGCGCTCAAGGACGTGGGGAGGCTCGAGGAAGGCGAGACGATCGTCATCTCCGCAGCATCGGGCGCTACTGGCATCGCGGCCATGCAAATTGCAAGACTGACGGGTGCCCGGGTTATCGCTACGACCCGGTCCGACGACAAGTGCGGGCAATTGCTGGCGGCCGGTGCCGATCACGTCATCAATACCAGCAAGGAAGACTACATCGGCCGCGTGCACTCGCTCACGGCAGGCAAGGGCGCGAACTTCATATTCGACCCCATTACGGGACCGTTTGTCGCGAAGCACCTGGAAGCCGTGAGGCGAAACGGCCGAGTGCTGATATACGGCGTCCTCACTTACCCCGAGTTCGCCAGTTTCGATCCCGACGTCCTCATCAACAAGCATGTTTCGCTACGAGGGTATACCGTCGACGATCCATATCTTGCGGATCGGGCGGCCCTGTCCAGAGCAATCCAGGTTATCTCCGACGGCCTCAAAGAAAACAGACTTCGTCTCGTGATCTGCAAGCGGTTTTCGCTGGAGGAAGTGGTTCAAGCCCACGAGTTTTCCGAAAGCGGCAGGCAGTTCGGCAAAATCCTGCTCAATCCATGAACGCTCCGAACCTGCTGACCTGCGCGGTGATCGCACTTGTCCTGGGTTGTGCACCGGCGGGCGAGCGCTCTCACCTGGTATTGCTGACCGAGGGCATTCCACCCACACTGGATCCGGTCGCCGCCGACGACAGCCGGGTCGACAACCAGGCCATCAATCTCTACAGTGCCCTCCTGCAATACCGGCCGGGCACCACCGATCTGCAGATGGATCTGGCTGCTTCCTGGGAGGTTTCCGAAGACGCTCGCCGCTATGTCTTCGACGTGCGCGAGAATGCGCTCTTTCACGACGGTACGCCTGTGCTCGCCGAGGACATCAAGTACACGGTGGACCGAATGCTGGCCCTGAAGATCGGGGTCTGGGCTTTCTTCACGTCGGTCAGCGGTGCCGAGGTGCTCGGCGAGCGCCGCGTTGCCATCGATCTGTTCGAGCCGTTTGCCGGTTTCCTGGGCGCCATGACCCGGCTCTACATCGTCAACGCCGACCTGATCCGTCCCAATGAGTTCGAAGGGGATTTCGGGCAGCGCTGGTTGCAGAACCACGAGGCCGGTAGCGGGCCGTATCGGCTGGTCTCGTATCAGCCCGGGCAGCAGATCACGGTGGAGCGCTTTACCGGCTACCACCTGGGCTGGGGACCGCGCCATGTGGATCGTGCCGTCTTTCGCGTCCTCCGCGAGGAAGTCGCGCGCCGAATCGCGCTCGTCAACGGCGATGCCGACTGGATTTTTGTCTCCAGCGCCGACACGCTGGCGGCGCTGGCTGAAGAGCCGGGCATTCGCGTGAACCGGGACGCAAGCCTCAATCAGTTGTATATCGCCTTCAATACCCAAAGCGAGTATCTCGGCGATGCCCGGGTGCGGCGCGCCCTGGCGCTCGCCTACGACTATGAAGGACACATCGAGCATCTCATGCGCGGCAACGCGGCCCGTGCGCACGGCGTGCTGCCGGCGGGTGCCGAGTGCGCCAGCCCCGACGCGCCGCGGCCGCACACGGATCTCGATGAGGCACGCCGGCTGCTTGCGAGCACCGGCATCCGCCCGGGTGAGGTGGAACTGACCATGGCATTCGAGGGAACGACGGGTGAGACGCCCATCTTCGAGATCATGCGCGCCGGTGCGGCACGACTCGGCATTCGCCTGAGCGCGGTCGACATCGAGTGGGACGCCAAGCTCGCGAGCTTCTCCCGACTGGAGACATCCGACGACATGGGGACAGTCTGGATCTTTGCGCCGGGTCCCGAAGCGCACCATTATCTCCATGCACTTGCTCACTCCAGCCAGGCCGGGGGCGGCGGCAACAACTTTGCGTGGTACCGGAGCGAGGCGATGGACGAGATGCTGGAGGCCGCCGCCGCGGAACTGGAAGTGCAACGCCGCTGCGAGCTGTACCGCGAGATCGAGTCGCTGTGGCTTGAGGAGATGCCTTTCGCCGCCGTCGTGACCATGGTCGCGATGTCGGCCCAGCGCGAGGACCTGCGCGGCTCGGCGGTGAGTCTCGGCCACCCCCTGACCCAGAACCTCTACGCCATGTGGAAAGAGTGATGGGACGCTATATCGCGCGACGCCTGTTGCAGATGGTGCCGGTGCTGCTCGGCGTCAGCGTGCTCACCTTCACGCTGACCAATCTCCTGCCCGGTGATCCCGCCCGTGCCGCGGCGGGCCGCCATGCCACGCCACAGCAACTCGAGGAGGTACGCGAGCGGCTCGGGCTCGACCAGCCGCTGCCGGCGCAGTACGCGATGTACATGGGCCGGCTCGCCCGTGGCGACCTCGGCACATCCCTCACGTCCAGGCAGGCAGTGGCCGAGGAACTCCGACTCTTCTTCCCGGCGACCCTGGAACTGTTGCTGGCAACCATGCTGATCGCCGTCGGCGTCGGCATCCCGCTCGGCGTGCTCACGGCCGCAAGGCGCGGCAGGTGGGCCGACCGCGCCTTCCTGGGATTTTCGTACTTCGGGGTGGGCATGCCGGTCTTCTTTACGGCACTGTTGCTGCAGATCGTATTCGCCGGTTGGCTGGGCTGGCTTCCGATTGCCGGGCGACTTGGGCTTGCGACCGTGCCGCCGCCGGCCTTCACCGGCATGTACACTGTGGATGCGATGCTGGCGGGCCAGTGGACGACGCTCCTGGATGCGCTCCGTCATCTCCTGCTTCCTGCACTGACCCTGGCAATCGCAGGTTGTTCGGAGGTAGGCCGCATTACCCGCCGATCGATGCTGCAGGCGCTCGACGAAGAATATGTACGCACGGCACGCGCCAAAGGCGTGCCGGAACGCACCGTGTGGCTGCGCCATGCCCTGCCCAATGCCATGCTGCCCACGACCACCGTGATCGGGTTGCAGGTGGCCTTCCTGCTCGGCGGCACGGTGCTGATCGAGAACATCTTCTCGTGGGGCGGCCTCGGCACCTATGCGTGGACCGGAATCTTCCGCCTGGACATACCCGTCATCATGGGGATCACGCTGCTCGCCACAACCGTCTATCTATTCGTCAATCTCGGTGTCGATCTCGTCTATGCGCGCCTCGACCCGCGAATTCGCTATGGGTAGCGCGCTGTTCCGCAGGCACGATGGCCGACTGGTCGCCGGTATCGTGATTGTCGGGATGTTTGTGACGATGGCTGTGGCGCCGTGGCTCTTCACCAGCCTGGACCCGGCCGGATTGAATCTCGAAGCCCGCCTGACGCCGCCATCGGCGGCGCACTGGCTGGGCACCGACGCTACCGGTAACGACGTCTACACGCGGATTGTCTACGGGTCGCGCACGACCCTGGGTACGGTGATCGCCGTGCTGGCGATCGCGAGCGTCTTCGGAATCGCCATTGGCTCGTTGTCCGGCTATGTCGGCGGATGGCTGGACGGCCTGCTGATGCGCACCACCGACGTGTTCCTGGCTTTTCCGCCGCTGATCCTGGCGCTGGCAACCAACGCGGTGCTCGGACGGGGCCTGCGCCAGACGGTGTTCGCGGTCGCCTTTCTATGGTGGCCTGCGTACGCTCGCCTCGTACGCGGGCAGATTCTCGCCTTGCGCGAACAGGAGTTCGTGGAGTCGGCACGGGTGATTGGCGCCAGCCGGTTGCGCATCATCCGCCACATGCTTCCGAACGTCATCGACCCGGTCATCGTGCGAATCTCGCTGGATGCAGGCTTCGTGGCGCTGACCGCAGCGTCGCTGAGCTACCTGGGACTCGGCGCACAGCCCCCCATGCCCGAATGGGGACGCATGGTCGCGGAGGGCCAGATTTTCCTGCTCGATCAATGGTGGGTGGCGGCCTTTCCGGGGATCGTGCTGTTTGTGCTGGTTGTCGGATTCAACCTCATCGGCGAGGCTCTCGGCGACCGGATCGGCCAGCCATATCGGGAGTCGCGCGTCGCTGTGCCGGGCACCGCAAAGGAGAAGAATTGATGGAAGAGATACGCATTTGTGCAACTATCCCTGTACGTGGCGGGCTCGAGGCCTGGGGCGACGTGCATCGTGAACTCCTGGCGCCGCTAGCGCGGCCGGGTGTAGAGATTGTCCTGCGGGACCTGCCCGAGGCGCCGATCGAGGCCATCGGTTGCGCGTACGATTGCGAGTTGCTGGCGATGCACCACATCCGCGCGGCCAGGCGTGCCGAGGAGGAAGGCTTTCATGCGGTTGCCATGGGATGTCTCGACGAGCCCGGCGTTCAAGGTGCCAAGGAGGCGCTGAGCATTCCGGTCATCGGTGAGTCGGAGGCTTGCATGCACTTTGCCTCGATGGTCGGGCGGCGCTTCTCGTACCTGATGCCGGGCGAGATCAACGGCAATCAGCGCGGTGGGTACGGTTCGCGCTGTATCGAAGACGTTGCACGGATGTACGGCTTTGCGGACAAGCTCGCCTCGGTACGGTCGGTGAGCGGCAAGACGCTGGAATTCGCCGCGCGGGACGACAGTCTTCCCGAGGCCATGATCGAGCAGGCACATCTGGCAATGGAGGAAGACGGCGCTGACGTCGTCATCGGCTATGGCAGTCTCGACGTGATCGGCCGCCTGCAGCGCGAGCTTCCGATCCCCGTGATTGACCCGATCCAGGCGTCAGCAATGATGGCGGAGAGTCTGGCGCGGCTTTCGATTGCGCAGAGCAAACGCGCGTATCCGAGGCCGGTCAACATCGACATTGATGGCTGAGTTTGAGTTTCCACAAATCAGAGAAACAGGAGTGAGAACATGAAGTCGAGAGAGTTTTGGGACGAGTTCGCGGATGCGACCATCAAGCGGCTGATCGAACCGGACGCCGGAGACCCGGTGCTCATCCTCGCCGACGCCAACAGCGATCTGAATCTGGCGCATGCGTTGCGGGCGGCCGGCGTGCGTTCGGGAGCCGACACGCAGCTTATCGTCAAGCCTCACGCGAAGAAGGGGGAGGCGATGAATACCGGGCCCATACTCGCTGCGTCGATCAAGGCGGCCAGGTACGTTGTCTCGATCATCGACGACGGTATCGACGCCTCGCAGGCCATGCTCGATGCCAAGGCGTCGGGCACGAGTATCCTCTACACCCTGGTCACGGGGGTGGAAGACTATGTCGTGCGCGCGTTGCTGAATGTCGACGTCGAAGAGATGAACCGCCTCGGCTTGCGCGTCTGCGAGCTCTGGGATGCGACCGATGTCTGCCAGGTCACATCGCCGCAGGGAACGGACGTCAGCTTCCAGCTCAAGCCGCGCAAATGCGACTTCGGCAACGGCAAGCTGGATAAAGCGGGAAAGGACGACTTCTACCCCGGCATGCAGGTCAACATCGCCCCGGTGGAGCAGACCATCAATGGCGTAATCGTCATCGACGCCTCCGACAGCGTTCAGGGCATTGTGCCGAACCCCTACAGCTTCACGATGGAAAACGGTGTCATCACAAAGGTGGAGGGTGGATCGGAGGCGGATGCGATGCGCGCCTGGCTTCAAGGTTGCAACGATCCGACGATCTACGAACTGTGTCACTTCAGCCTCGGGCTGAATCCGGAGGCGGGCATTTCGGGCAGCATGATCGAGGATGAGCGCAAGTTCGGGGCAGTCGATTTCGGTTTCGGCTACCAGAACCCGAGTCTTGGCGGCACGGTGGGCATGAGTGACCACCACGTGGACATCATGCTGGCCAACCCCACCGTGATACTCGATGGCGAGGTGATGTGCCGCGCCAACAAATTCAACGAGAAGATGATCGGTTTCGAGACCTAGTCAAGAGCTGTGACCGGCCAGGCCCGCTCTGCCATCGCCGCGCCGCTGCTCGACGTGCGCGGTCTGCACGTCGAGTTCGATACGGCGGGAGGGGTCGTCCGGGCGGTGGACGGTGTCAGTCTGGCTGTGGACGCCGGCGAAGCGCTCGGCGTCGTTGGCGAGTCGGGTTCGGGCAAGAGCGTGACGGCACTCGCGCTCATGGGCCTGTTGCCGACGCCTCCGGCCCGCGTTCGTGCGCAACGCATTCGCCTTGGTGGAATCGACCTGCTTCGTCTCGATCCTGAGGGTATGACTCGCGTGCGTGGGCAGCAGGTCGGCTTCGTGTTCCAGGACCCGCTTGCGGCGTTGAACCCGGTGATGCGTACCGGTCGTCAGATCGGCGAGGTGATCGAGCTTCACGGCGGCAGTTCACGACCGGACGCGGAGCGGTCGGCCATCGAGTGGCTCGCGCGTGTCGGCATTGGCGCGCCTTCAGAGGTGGCGCGCGCCTACCCGCATCAGCTCTCCGGCGGCATGCGACAGCGGGCGCTGCTCGCCATGGCACTGGCCGGCGAGCCCGATCTCCTGATCGCCGACGAACCCACGACGGCGCTCGATGTCACCGTACAGGCGCAGATCGTTGCCCTGGTCCGGCGCCTTTGCGACGAATTGCGCATGGCCTTGATCTGGATCAGCCACGACTTCGGCGTGGTCGCCGGGCTGGCCGACAGGGTTGCGGTCATGCGCTCCGGGCGAATCGTCGAGACGGCGCCGGTGAGGGAGCTGTATGCGGCACCGAGGGAACCCTACACGCGGGAGCTTGTGGAGCTGGCGCGTTCGAACGCAGTCAAAGGCGCTCACCGAACATGAATACACCCGGTTCCGCCGAGATGCCGCTGGTCGAAGTATCCGACCTTCGAGTCCACTTCGCGGGTCGGGGTGGCGGATTGTCTCAGCGCCTACCCGGGATCGTGCGAGCCGTCGACGGGGTTTCCCTGTCTGTGGGCCGTGGCGAAACGCTTGGCCTGGTGGGAGAGAGCGGTTGCGGCAAGAGCACGCTGGGACGCGCACTCCTGCGGCTCGTGCCACCGACCTCGGGAACCATTCGTTTCGACGGCGTCGACATCACGACGCTGAGCGAGCGTCAGCTTCGCACTCTGCGCCCGCGCATGCAGCTGGTTTTCCAGGATGCCGGCTCGGCGCTCAATCCTCGCTGGTCCGCGCGCCGGCTCGTGGGAGAGCCGCTCGAGATCCATCGGGGGCAACGGGGCAGTGCGCTGCGCACCCGCGTTGATCGGCTGCTCGAGACCGTGGGTCTGAACCCCGTACTCGGTTCGCGCCTGCCGCGCCAGTTGTCAGGTGGTCAGCGTCAGCGCGTGGGCATCGCTCGTGCGTTGGCGCTCAAGCCCGATCTCCTGATCTGCGACGAGCCCACCTCAGCGCTCGACGTGTCGGCCCGGGCGCAGATTATCGACCTGCTACGCGGCCTGCAGGCGCGTCTGGGATTGTCCTATCTGTTCATTGCTCACGATCTCGGTGTTGTGCGGCGCGTCAGCGATCGTGTGGCGGTGATGTACCTGGGCAAGATCGTCGAGACCGCGTCGCGCAACGAGTTGTTCGACCGCCCGCGCCATCCGTACACAAGAGCACTTCTGGCCGCGGTGCCGGAACCCGATCCGGATCGTGCGCGACAGGGCTCATCGACGACGCTCAAGGGTGAGATTCCCAGTCCGTCCAATCCGCCTGCGGGCTGCAATTTTTGTACGCGCTGCCCGGAAAAAAGTCGGGTGATGGTGGAGCGTCGGATCGACTGCGACCGTGTCGAGCCGGCACTGGTCTCGATGACCCCGGTTCACGCGATTGCTTGCCACGGGTTAGAATTGAACAAAACGCGCCGATGACGACCCGGCCACAAATCGCACCAAGGGAGAAAATTCCATGAGACGTATCGTTATCGCTGTTCTGGCGGCTGTCGTGACGCCTTTCGTCTGGGCGCAGGACGATTTTGCTGACGTGGAGATCCAGACCGCCGAAGTCGCGCCGGGCATCTACATGATGATCGGAGCCGGCGGCAATCTGGGTGTTTCGGTGGGTGAGGACGGCGCGTTCCTCATCGACGATCAGTTCGCGCCGCTCAGCGGCAAAATCATGGCGGCCATCGGCGAATTGACCGATGCGCCCGTGGAGTTCCTGGTCAACACCCACTGGCACGGAGACCACACCGGCGGCAACGAGGCCTTCGGAAATGCCGGCGCCGTCATTGTCGCTCACGACAACGTCCGCGTGCGCATGAGCACCGAGCAGTTCCGTGAGATCTTCGATCAGAGGATGCCGGCGTCACCCGACGCGGCATTGCCCATTGTCACGTTCAACGATGAACTGACGCTGCACTGGAACGGGCACACCATACGCGCATTTCATTCGGGGCCGGCGCATACGGACGGTGACGCCATCATCCACTTCGAGGGGGCGGATGTTTTCCACATGGGCGACAACTTCTTCCACGGCTTTTATCCCTTCGTGGACGTGAGCAGCAACGGCGACATCAACGGCATCATCGCGACCGGCTATCGTGTGCTGGCCATGTCCAACGACGGCACCCGGATCATCCCCGGACACGGGCCGCTGGCCACACCCGGCGATCTGCGCGACTGGCTGCAGGTTTTGCGGTCCACGCGAGAGAGCATCCAGGAACTCATCGACCAGGGCATGTCCGAAAACGAGGTGGTCTCCGCGAACCCCACCGCGGAATACAACGAGTCGCACGGCGGCGGGTTCATGAGCCCGGAAAACTACACGCGACTGGTTTACCAGAGCCTTACCCGGTAACTGTCGAGACGCGTTGCGCCGCGCGTCGGCGTGCCGAGGCGCGGGGGCGATTTGGGGCGCGGGGTTGATTTGTGGCGCGGAGGCGATTTAGGGGCGCGGAGAAGGTTCTGGACCGAAAGAGCGTCGATTTTTGGGCGGCCTTGCTGCAGTGAGGAAGAAATGTCGAAAAAACTGATCTGGGATCTTCCGATTCGAATCGTTCATTGGCTGTTGACGGTGTTGATATTCGGTTCCTGGTACACGGTGAGCGTCACCGGCAACATGGAAGCGCACATGCTGATCGGCCAGACGATCCTTTGTCTGTTGGTCTTCCGAGTGGTCTGGGGGTTTGTCGGGACCCGGTATGCGAAGTTCTCGAGTTTCGTCTTCGGCCCGCGCACGATCATTGTGTATGCGAGGACCATCCTGTCACGGAGCGGCGGCGGCTATGCCGGCCACAATCCGCTGGGATTCCTGGCCGTGTTTGCGATGTTGCTGCTGATCGGCATCCAGGTCACCACCGGGCTGTTCGCCACCGATGGCGACTTCTACGAGGGACCGCTCAACAACCTTGTATCGGGGAGAACTGGCAGAGAGATCACCGATATCCACTACGCGAATTTCAATGTGCTGGCGATCATGATCGGCATCCACATCGTCGCGATCTTCTTTTACCTGTTGTACAAGCGCGAGAATCTCATCTGGCCCATGTTCACCGGCACCAAGACCGGCGATGCGCTGGAGGCCATCGGTGGATCGAAGCCGGGCCTTGCGCTGGGCGTGATCGTGGCAAGCGCGGCTGGGGTTTACCTGCTGGTGACGCTGCTGTAGTGCTGTCCGGCCGGGCTCACCGCGCAGCGGCAGCAATCGCCCGGGAAAACACCGGCCCGCGAGTTTCGCCGGACAGCGTCCGGGCTGGATCGCGGCCGGGCTGGTTGCCGGCGTCTACCGTTGCCGGTACGTGCGGTGGCAGTTCCCGCAAACGGGTCCGAGCGGCTCCGCGGAATCCGCCATGACCCTGAAGCCGGGCGCACTCGCCGCCGCACTCACCTCATCCGCCGCTGCCGCAAGCTCAGCGGCCTTCTGCGAAAAGTCGTCCCAGTCGCTCCAGACGTCGGGAAAGGCCCCGCTGCCGGGCAGGGCGTCCGTGCTGGACGCTTCCATGCCCACGAAGCCCTCCAGGAGCATGCCGGCGGCCGTAGCCGTATCGGCGGCATACTTCGCGAAGACCTCCGCGTCCGCCTCGATCGTGCCCTCGGCCATGTCGCGCAGGGTGGCCACCTTGTACCCCAGCACGTGCATCAACCCCTGGCGGTACTGCATGGCAGCGAATTCCGGAGAATCTTCGTCGACAGCCGCCATGTTTCCATCAGCCGAACCGTCGGAACCGCCGCCGCATCCGGAAATCGAGAACAGGGCAATGGCGGTGAACAAGGCTGTGGCTCGGGTGGCTGCGTTCATGATGGTTTCCTGGGTGATCGGACGGTGCGTGCAAGGGAGAATAAACATCGATCGAGATTGATTGCAAGCAACGAACCCGTGCTGCAATTGTCCGCAAGCAATTTCTCGATCGGTTGCGGGACAAGTCGCGAAAGCCAGGCCGATCATGGTAGAAATCGCCACTCACCGCCCGCAGCCCGGAGAGGCGACCCACCATGACAACTGAAACTGAACCACGTATCCACCCGCCCGTCCCTTCGCAGCTCGATGCCGCGCAGCGCAAGGTCTACGACGACATCGTGGCCGGTCCGAGGGGCGAGGTGGTGGGTCCCCTGGGTGTATGGCTCCGGCGTCCGGAACTGGCGGACCGCGCCCAACGCCTGGGCGCATACGCCCGCTACGGTACCAGCCTGCCGCCGGTGCTGTCGGAACTGGCCATCCTCGTGGTGGCCCGCACCTGGGGCTCGGAGTTCGAATGGCTGGTTCACAAGCCGATCGCGCTGGCGGCGGGCGTTCCGGCCGATGCCGTGGAGGCAATCCGCTCCGGCCGCACTCCACTGCTTGAAGACCCTGCGCTATCGGCAGTGTACGCGTTCTGCGCCGCGCTACTCAGCGACCACCATGTGGACGACGATCTTTACGCCGACGCTGTCCGGGCGCTGGGAGAAACGGGCGTGGTCGATCTGGTCGGAGTCCTGGGGTACTACTCCCTGATCTCCATGACCATCAACGCTTTCAGGGTGCCGCCGCCGGCCGGTGCGGAGCCGGAACTGGCCACTGATATGACATCAAGGCGTTGACGCAGCACTACAGAAGTTTGCGCCGCAGCAATTCGCGATCAGCCGTCTTCGGCGAGGCGGTCTTCCGCCCAACGTGGATTTACGGCCGTAAATTCCTGCGGCGCAGGCGCCCGGGGCCCCTCTACTGCACCGTTCCCTTCCGCAGAAACTCGCCGCGCGGCGCCGACTTGACGGTGGTCTCCTGAAGCTGGGCGTCGCGGAGCACCAGCAGCGGCACGTCCACGCCGGCGTCGCCGAGGCTCCATACGGTCCTGAACATGTGCGCCAGGTTGTGCACAGGCCGGCCATCGACTCTCAGCACGATATCGCCGGGCCGCAGACCGGCCCTGTCCGCCGGACAGTCGCGGTAGATGCCGACCACCACCAGCGTGTCGTTGTCGTCGTGTACCAGCATGCCGAGCCACGGGCGGGGCGGGGCGGCGCGCCTTCCCCGGATGCTGATTTCGTCCAGTACCGGCGTCAGTATGTCGATGGGCACGAACATGTTCACGGTGTGCACGGACTCGTCCGCCTCGAACCCCTGGATGACCAGCGAGCCGACGCCGCACAGCCTTCCCGCCGTGTCCATTAACGCGGCTCCGGACCAGCTTTCGTGGGGCGGAGAGGTGAATATGGCTTCGTCGAGCACGTATTCCCAGCGCCCTGCAAACTCCTGCTTGGCGACAACCTCCGCGTCCACGACCTGCGGGTCGGCGCGTCCGCTGCCGGCAATCCATACTGCGTCCCCGATGCGCAGCGACTCCGCGCTCCCGATGGGTACGCTGCGTCCGGATAGCGGCATCATCGGCCTGATCAGCGCCAGGCCGGTGCGGAAGTCGTTGCCTACGACGAATCCCGGCACGGCCCGGCCGTCATGGGAACCGATCCAGATCTCCTCGGCTTCGTTGATCACATAACCGATGGTGAGGATCAGTCCGTCGTCGCGCACGCGAATGCCGTGGCCTGCGCGTTCGGTGCCGAGCAGCCCGGCGCTCATCGCGTCCTCGGGAATGTGCGCGCGGATGGAGACCAGCGCCTCCAGCAAGGGCTCGCGGGGCATCCGCGTCAATCCAATCTCCATGGTGGAACGCATGTTAACGTGACCGCCTGTTCGGTGCGAGACCGGTCCCGGAACCGGCGGATACGAAACGCCCCGCGGATTCCGGCGCTGGAACGATAAGCCGCAGGGGCCGTTGAAGAGTCTTGCTACAGGGCCTGCTGATAATCGTCGATATACTGGAGCAGGGAGTTGGCGTCGTCCAGAATCGGCGTCACCCTGTCAGGGTCCGCCAGGTCCAGCTCACCGCTCAGCTCGTTGGTGATTACGGTCAGGTTCCGGCGCATCTGCTCCAGATCGCGCGCCGAGAAAGTGTAACCCTGCGATGCCGAGGTATTCAGGTTTCCGCGCACGAAGCTGGCGATGTAGCGGGAGGACTCCACCAACCGGTCGTCATCGCCCAGGATGCGCGCGCACATCGCACGCAGCAGGTAGAGGTTCTGGTCCGGCGCAAGTATCAGTACGCGTTCGATGAATCTCAGCGCGTCGAACGCGAACCGCTCCCGGTTCTCGGCGACGTTCACGCGCCATTCGGCGCGCAGGCGCGCCACCTCCGGATACCAGGCATCGGTCACCCTGGTCTGACCCAGTGCCGAATCGAGCGCCGCCAGGGACGCCCAGTCGGCGGTTGCTCCATAGCCCCAGCCCTGAACCACTGCCGCGGCCGAGCCCGATAATTCGTCCGCAATCGCCTGAATGTCCTCCGGCGCCTCGCCGCGGCTCAACAATCCCAGGTAGTCCTTTGCGATCGCATAGCGCGCCTGCATGTTCAGCGGGTTGGCCTGAAGTGCGTTGCCGAAGGCATCGCGGGCCTGGTCGGATTGCCCATTGGCCTGGAAGAGCAGACCGTAGACTTCGAACTGGCTCGAAAAATTCGGGATGACCTCTGCCAGGCTGGTGGCCCGCGGCACCTGCCCCATGCGCACCAGACGCCGCGCGATGTAGCCGTAGTCAATCTGATCGCCCATCTGGGTATGAATCCAGCTTCCGGCCCTGGTCAGCGGATCGTACGGTTCGAACAGTTCCACCAGATCGGCCAGCAGGAGTCCGTCGGCGCGGGCGCGGCTGCGGGTTGCCATCAGGTTGTCGTTGTCCGTGCTGATGTCGGCCCGCCGGGCGAAGGATCGCAGTCCCTCCTCGTCCATGGCCATTGCGGCGAGCAGGTCCTCGACGCCGTTCAGGCCCAAACGGCTGAAGTGCATCACGTCGTCGATGAGCGGCCGGCCGGTGCGCGCAAGCTGAAGCTCGACATCCAGCGGCGCCTCCGATGCCAGGAACATGAGCACCTGTGCGGAAGGGTGATAGAGTCGGACGTTTTCAAATTCGGCGGCCAGCGTGGCGGCCAGCGTTCGCAACAGGCCTTCGTCCACGAACTCCGAGTTCATCCACTGGACGAACAACCCGCCGTCGTTCAGGTGGCCCTTGACGTCGACGACGAACTCGCGGGTGAACAGGTGCGATGCGCCGGCCGTCCACGGGTGGGAAGGCTGAGAAACGATGGCGTCGTAGGTCTTGTCGGTCAGCCGAAGGGCGTTTCGGCCGTCGTTGATGATGACGTTAAAGCGCGGGTCCGCCAGTGGATCGATGTTTCTGCGGCCCGCAAGCAACCGATTGGCCTCGATGACCTTCGGTTCCAGTTCCACTACATCGATGCTGTCTACCGACGGTGGAACGCCCTCAAGGACGACACCGCCGCCGAAGCCGACCACCAGCATGTCCTCAATGTCGGGACGCGCCGCGACAGCCAGCGCGGTGAGCCATTTCTCCGGATCCTGGACAGGCGGTGTTCCCCGGGCCGCGATGGATGCCTCGGGGAGGCCGTTGGTGCGCACGTAGTAGTAGCCGCCCTCGCCCAGCAGCATCACCGTCGAGGAACGACCGACTCCGTAATAGAGTTCCTGCGGATCGTTCAGGTAGCCAAGCACAAACCCGGTGCTCGACACCACCGCCTGGGGCCGGCTCGGATTGTAGAGGACCAGCACGGCAGCGATTCCGGCACAGGCGAGCCCGACCGGGATCGGCCTGGGTTTGGCGACGCACACCGCGGCCCACAACGCCAGCGCGAAGTTGATCCCCACGGCCACACGGATGGCGCCTTCGAATCCCAGCCCGGGGATCAGGAAGAACCCTGCGGCGATGGCGCCAAGGATTGCGCCCACCGTATTCCAGGCATAGATACGCGCCGTGCTGGTGGTGGCCTGGTTCTCGTTGCGAGCCAGCACGCGCACTGACAGGGGCAGTGTGGCGCCGATGAAGATCGTCGCCGGCAACATGACCGCCACGGCGAACAGGGCCAGCGTGTACGTGGTCAGCGAGGAGGGGATGAGCGGACCCATCCAGGCGTACACGCCCACGGACAGCACGCCGACGGCCACCTGGGTGAGCGCGAAGGCGACGGCGGCGCGCTCGCGCTGTTCGGCGACCTTGCCGGCGAGGCCGCCGCCGAGGGCGATTCCAGTCAGAAATGCCGCCAGCATGGTGGCAAAGGCGTAGATGCTGCCGCCCATGACGTGGGTCAGCATGCGCGTCCAGAGCACCTCGTAAAGGAATGCGGTTGCGCCGGAAACGAGCATCAGGGGCAACATCCACGCAGGCTGTTGCCTGAAGACCATCGACAGGCGGTCTCGGGTCGTGGCCGTGCCCCCATATAGCGGCCGGATGCAGGCCGAATAGAATCCGGGCGGTGCGGAAGCGGCTATCGCGGTGTCCGCGCCGGTGCTGTCGCGCCGCCCGCGGGCCAGTCCCGCCGCGATCACGAACACCAGCACATTGACGGCGACCCCCACCCAGACGGTGCCGTTCAGGCCCAGCGCGGGAAGCAGGACAAACGCGGCGAGCAGTGTTCCAAAGACGGCGCCGGCGGTGTTGATGGCGTACAGCAGTGCAACCCTCGGCCCCACTTCGCGGTCGGTGCGTACCGCATAGCGAGTCAGCAATGGCAGCGTGGCACCCATGAAACCGGTGGGTATCGCCAGCACGAGGAACGCCACCAGCAGGTAGAACACCGGCTGGCCGATGGTCGCGGCGTCCGGTGGGGCCGGTTGGTCCCCCAGCATCGACGCATAAAGCGCTCGGGCGGCCATGAGCAGCAGGGGCACCGCCAGCGCGGACAGGGCGATCCCGGCCTCCAGCAGTCCGTAGACGAGCACGGGACGGGTGACGCGGCCCGCGTAGCGCCCGGCCACTGCCGAACCCACGGCCAACCCCCCCATGTAGGCCGCCAGCACGGTGGCCACGGCCAGTTCGCTGGTGCCGAAGACCAGCGAGAATTGCCGCAGCCACGCCGTCTGGTACAGCAGCGCGGCCAGACCGGAGAGGAAGAAGCAGGCGATGACGCCTGCAAACACCAGCAAGGAATCTTGCGCGGGAGGCGCCGCGGCAGGTTGCCCTGCAGGCGCCCCGGAACGCTTGGCGGGAGCCGCAGGCCGCTCCGTGGACGCAAGGCCCTGGCTGCGACGTTTCGCGCGTTTCTTCCTCGCTCTGGTCATGGTGGTTTCCCGGCCCCGGTTCCGCCCGGGGCCTGAATCGCGCCAGTTTACCCGATCGGGCCTTGTGCCGGGTTGGCCGATGCGCGCCGCCGGCCGGTCTTCCAGCCTATGGGCTGCGGCTATAGACGGGCGTCTGCCCGTCAGCGCCTCAGAATCGCCCACCAGCGGGCGATGTTGAGCAGGCTGGCCAGGGACCCGGCGACGTAGGTCAGGGCCGCCGCCGTGAGCAGGCGCCGGGCGTGTCTTTCGTCACCCGGACGCAGCAGACGTCGCTTGGCCAGCAGGGGAAGTGCGCGGCCGAAGCTGGCATCGAGTTCAGTGGGCAGGGTCAACAGGTGTACCGCGGCTCCCGAGGCGAGCGTGAGGAACCCGCCGAGCAGGGTCAGGAGTCCGATCACGGGAGCTCGGGTCACGATCGCTGTCAGGGGCGACAGCATCAGGATGCCGGCGCCGAGTTTCTCGAAGGGTCCTACCCATTTCACCAGTCGCGTACGCCAGCGCAACGGCTTGAACCCGCGGGCATCCTGCATCGCGTGCCCGACCTCGTGCGCGGCGACCGTCACCGCGGTCAGGGAGCGCCCCGTGTAGTTGGCTTCCGACAGGCGAACCGTCCGGGAGAGGGGATCGTAGTGATCGCCGGCAGTGGTGGTCTCCGTCCCGACGTGGTGCAACCCCAGCCCATCGAGCAGGTCCCGCGCGAACTGCCCGCCGGTCTGCGGATACCGGTTGGCGGGAATGCTGTAGCGGGCCATTACCGCCTTCACCCACAGGCCCGGCCCGACGATCAGAGCCAGCAAGCCCAGGCCGAGAACGATCAAATGCATGTGCGCCCCGATCCGTGATTCCGCCGGGACATAGTGTAAGCTACACCGGCCTTGGGAACCCGGCCGGATCCGGCGCACCCGCGACGAAGCCGGACGGGAATCCCGCACCGGCGAACCGCGTGCCGGAGCTTCCGTTGCCGCGAACCAGGCAATCCGGTACCTCAGCGGTCGTCCATGATTCAGGCAAGGATTTCATCCCCCGAGCACGGCACTCTCGCCTTCATCCTGTTGCTTGGGGTGCTGCACTCGCTGGGGGCCTGGTCCAATGACCTGTTCGCCCCGTCCCTGCCGCTAGCGGCGGATGGCCTGGGCGTCGGCCACGGCCAGGTCCAGTTCACCATGACCGCGACCCTGTTTGGCCTGGCGGTCGGCCAATCGTTCCATGGGCCCCTTTCGGACCGATTCGGCCGGCTCTCGGTGCTGTGCGCGGGCCTGGCGGTCTTCTCGCTGGCCGGCGCGCTGTGCGCATCGGCGGGAAGCCTGGGAGAACTGGCCGCCGGGCGTTTCCTCCAGGGCCTGGGCGCCGCCGTGGGGATGGTGTTGTCGCGTGCGCTGATCCTCGACCGGTGGGCCGGCGAAGAAGCCTCGAGGATGCTCTCCTCGGTGACCGTCGTGGTGTTCCTGTCGCCGGTCGCCGCGCCGCTGCTCGGCGGATACCTGGCGTCCCTTGGGCACTGGCCCACGGTTTTCTGGCTGCAGGGTGCCCTGGGCGTCGCGTTGCTGCTGAGTGCCCTGTCCATCCTCTCCGACACCCGGGGCTCCCGGCCGGACGTCACCGTGGCGAGCCGTTTTCTTGCCTACGGTCATGTGCTGCGCGACCGTGAGGTACTGCTCGCCATGGGCTGTATTGGATTGGGCCATGCCGGCTTGCTGGCCTTCGTCACCAATTCGGCCTTTGTATTCGTGACCTATCTCGGTCTGGAGCCGGCCGAGTTCGGCATCTGTTTCTCGCTGGCGATGCTCGGCGGTGTCGCCGGTTCGTTGCTGAACCGGCGCCTGGTACCGAAACTGGGCATGTTGCGGCTGCTTTCCGTGGGTTCCGTCACCATCGCACTGTCCGGAATCGCAGCCGTCATCCTGAACGTCGCCCTGGGAGGACTCTGGTCGACGCTGCTGCCTTCGATTTGCTACATGTTCGGCATGTCGATCATTCTCTCAAATGCGGTCGCGCAGATCGTCAGCCGTTTCCGGCACGTTGCCGGAGCCGCCTCGGCCGTACTGGGAGTCAATCAACTGCTGTTCGGTGCGGTTGCGGCTGCCGTTCTCAGCCTGAACGAAGTACCGGGCGCGCTTCCGCTGGCAACGGCACTGGCAGTGGGAGGCGTCGGTTCGTCCGTGCTGTGGTGGTTCTGGTCAAGGTCGATACGAAATCGTGAACGTGCCGCTGGCGCAGGCCCTGACTGATATGGCATTGTCAGACGGTTACGGCACCTGTCAGCAGGGGAGGACATGAAATGGATCGATGGCTTTGGGTAGTTGGATTGGCGATGCTGGCGTCGTGCGGTGGCGGCGGAATGGAGGATGAGCCGGCTGGAGCGAACGAAACCGCCGCTGGCCCGGCCGAAATCGCGGCAGAGTCCGCCACCGAGACCGCGGCAGGGACTGCCACCGAGGTTGTGGCCGGTATCGGCGCGGAGACGCTTCTTGCCGAGACCCTGATACTGTCTTCGGATGAGTTCGACGGGCGCGCGCCCGGATCGGCGGGCGAGGAACTGACAGTGGACTATCTCGTCGAGCAGTTCAGCGCGATCGGAGTGTCGCCCGGCAACCCCGACGGCACCTGGGTGCAGGATGTGCCGCTGGTGGGGATCACCCCGCAGCCGCCGCAGAATCTCGTCGTTTCCAACGGCGTGGAGGCGCTCACGCTGGAACCGTCCACGGACTACGTGGCAGCAACCAGGCACGTTGTCGATGCCGTGGCCGTCGACGGCGCCGAGTTTGTCTTCGTGGGTTATGGTGCCCGCGCGCCGGAGTACGACTGGGACGATTTCGGCGAGTCGGATCTCAGCGGCAGGATTCTCCTGTTCCTGGTCAACGATCCGCCGCTGGACGATATCTTCGGCGGGCCCGCGATGACTTACTACGGCCGCTGGTCGTACAAGCACGAGATCGCCGCGGAACTGGGCGCCGCAGGCTCGCTTGTCATTCACGAAACGGGGCCTGCCGGCTACCCCTGGGAAGTGATCGGCGCGGCGCCCTTCGGCGAGTCATTCGACCTGGCGGCGCCGGACGACAACCTGGGCAGGGCCACCATCGAGGGGTGGGTGCAGCGGGCCACAGCCGAGTCGATTTTCGAGATGGCCGGGCTCGATTTCGAAACTGCAAAGCAGCAGGCGGCCGTGCGGGGGTTCGAGCCCATCCCGCTGGGCGTGACCGGGTCGCTTGCGATTCGCAACGAGATTCGCCGAATCGATTCGCGCAACGTCGTCGCGAAGGTGGAGGGCGCCGAGGCGCCGGACGAAGTCCTCATCTATGTTGCCCACTGGGATCATGTGGGCCGGGACGAGAGCCTTGAGGGCGACCAGATATTCAATGGCGCCGCCGACAACGCTACCGGTACGGCGGGGCTCATCGAACTGGCGCGCGCCTACAGCCTGTCCGCCCGCCCGCCGCGCCGGTCGGTGCTGTTTCTCGCCGTCACGGCGGAGGAGGCGGGCTTGCTGGGTTCATTTCACTATGTCCGGAACCCGCTCTACCCGGTCGCCCAGACCGTTGCAGCGCTCAACATGGATGTGCTCAACCAGTGGGGACGCACTCGCGACCTGACCATCGTAGGCCTCGGGCAGTCGGAACTCGACGACGTCGCCGCCGACATAGCGGGGCAGCTCGGCCGCACACTGGTGCCCGATCCGGAACCGGAGAAGGGCTTCTTCTACCGTTCGGACCATTTCGCTTTCGCCAGGGCCGGTATTCCGGCCTTCTATGCGGATCCGGGTGTTGAGTACATCGACAAGCCGGAAGGCTACGGACTGCAGAAGCGCAACGAGTACACGGCCAACGACTACCACAAGGTCACCGACGAGGTGAAGCCGGACTGGGATCTGGCGGGCGCGGCGGAGGACCTGACGTTTCTCTACCTGATGGGCAGGCGGCTGGCCGACGGTGAGGAATGGCCGTCCTGGAGCGAAACCAGCGAATTCCGGGCGTTGCGCGAGTTGCAGCGTCCGCAATAGTGGAATTGCGCGACGCGGGGCGCCTGCCACCGGTCGCCCGGCAACCCGACGATGCCCATGTCCGGTGTGGCCCTGTGAACGTCGCGCCACAGACTCGCAGGCTCCGTGGTAAAGATCAGATCGCCGCTGGCCGGCGTCACCTGCCAATCGCCGGCGGAGATTTCGCTCTCCAGTTGCCCGGGACCCCAGCCCGCGTAGCCGGCGTAGACGCGCAGTACGCGCTCGTCCGTGCGGGCAGGCAGGTTTTCGCGCACCTCGTCCACGTCAGCGGTGATGTAGACATCGTCTACGATCGGCTCGTCCTCCGCCAGGTTCACATCCCTTATCAGGAAGAGCGCGCTGGTGCGGGCCACAGGTCCGCCGAAATAGACCACGCCCCGATACCGGCGGAAGTAGTTCACGTCCGGAAACAGCACCTCCGGCTCCACCCAGGTGGGCCGATTGACCACCACGCCGATCGCGCCCTCGTTTCCGTGATTCAGGACCAGGACCACCGTTTCGGCGAAGCGCGGGTCGCGCAGTTGCGGAGTGGCTACGAGAAACATCCCGCCGGCGGGCGACTGCGCCAAGGCGGTGACGGCCGCAAGCGACGCCAGGATCGATAGTGCGAGCCGTTTCATGACGCAATGATACCCGGTCGGACCCGGACCGGGGCCGACAGTGTGGCCCCCGGCCAGCAATCTCAACTTTCATGTGGCGAGCGGGTTGGTACTGATGCGCCGGTTCGGTAGCAGCCCGTGGCTCTTGCCAAGGGCTGCTACACTCCTGCCACAGTCGCCCGAGCGGCGGCGGCCGCAGTCACCGACAAACAGTTTCATGGGCGCGATCAGCGATTTCATCCGTCATCACTACCGGCATTTCAACAGCGCGGCGCTGGCCGATGCGGCCGAAGCCTACGCCGGGCTGGTGGACGAGGGCGGAACGATGCTGGTTACCCTGGCCGGCGCCATGAGCACGGCCGAACTGGGGCTGTCCCTCGCCGAGATGATCCGGCGCGGCAAGGTCCACGCCATTTGCTGCACCGGCGCGAACCTGGAAGAGGATCTCTTCAACCTGGTCGCCCATGAGCACTATGTGCGCATTCCGGACTACAGGGACCTTACTGCGGCGCAGGAAGAATCGCTGGCCGCGCAAGGCCTCAATCGCGTGACCGATACCTGTATTCCCGAGGAGGAGGCGATGCGGCGCGTAGCGGGGATCGTATTGCAGGAATGGCGGGAGGCCGACCAGGCGGGCCGGCGGCGATTCCCCCACGAATTCCTCTACCGGACATTGCGCTCCGGGGTATTCAAGGCCGACTACCAGATCGACCGTTCGGAAAGCTGGCTGGTGGCTGCCTGCGAGGCGGACTTGCCGCTGTTCGTACCCGGCTGGGAGGATTCCACGCTGGGCAACATGTACGCGGCGCACTGTATCGACGGCACCCTCGAGCACACCGGTACGGTGCGTTCCGGAATCGAGTACATGATCGAGTTCGTGCAGTGGTACGAAGCGGTCAGCCGGGACGCGCCGGTGGGATTTTTCCAGATCGGCGGCGGCATCGCCGGCGACTTTCCCATCTGCGCAGTACCGTTGCTGGAGCAGGACCTTGGCCGCCGGGACGTACGCAAGTGGGGCTATTTTTGCCAGATCAGCGACTCCACCACGAGCTACGGGTCCTATTCCGGCGCGGTACCCAACGAAAAGATCACCTGGGGCAAGCTCTCGGCGGACACGCCCCGGTTTATCATCGAGTCCGATGCCACGATCGTGGCGCCGCTGATATTCGCTCATGTCCTGGACTGGTGACGTGTCCCATGCGCCGGCGGCCGATTCGGCAGGCTGCGGCCGGATGACTGCGGTCGGTGACGATGCAAGCGCAGGCCGGGCGACGGAACCGGTGGCGGCGAATACCGGCGCTGCGGCTGAATCGGGTTCGACGTGGACGGTCGAGGATGCGAGTGCCGAGTATCGGATTTTCCTTTGGGGTAGTCCGTACTTTTCCATCAACGGCAGCGGAAAAGTCACGGTTCGCGCCGGGCCCGGCGCAAAGGACGGCGTCGAATTGTCCGAGATTGTGGCGAAAGCAAGGCGCCGCGGCGTCGAACCCCCCTTGACGATCCGATTTCCGGAGGTTCTCCGCGCCCAGGTCGATCGGCTGCACGGCGCCTTTGCAGCGGCGATTTCCCATACCGGATACGGCAACCGCCACATGGGCGTCTATCCGATCAAGGCCAATCCGCTGTGTCCAGTGGTAGCGGAAGTACTGGAGGCGGGCCGCGCGTACGGGCTGGGCCTGGAGTGCGGGTCCAGGGCTGAGTTGGCCGCCGCGCTGCCCCACCTGCACGATAACCGGCAACTGCTCGTATGCAATGGCGTCAAGGACGAAACCATGCTTGAACTGGTGATGGATGCCCAGCGGCTCGGCAGGCAGGTCATTCCGGTGGTGCAGAGTCCAGAGGAGTTTGCGGGCTTTCTTGGCGTTGCGGCCAGGCGCGGTGAGTGCCCGATGCTGGGCGTGCGCATCAGACTGTCCGCCTCGAGCGCGGACTGCCTTGCGAACGTCCATTCCATCGTGCCCGAGCATAAGTTCGGTCTCACTCCGGCCGAACTGCTGGCGCTGCTGAAGCGCAATCCGGACGTGCTTCCGCAGCTCGGATTGCTGCATTTTCACCCGGGAAGCCAGATCGCGGATCTGGGCCTTCTGCATCGCGCTGCCCGGGAGGCCGCGCAGGTCTATGCCTCGCTGGTCCAAAGAGGGGCAGCGCTTCAATACCTGGACGTGGGCGGCGGACTCGGCGTCGAGTATGGGTACGCAGGGTGCATGCCCCAGCCGGACGAGTTTTCCATGACAAATTACGCCGGTACCATCGTCGACGCCGTAAACACCGTCTGCCGTAGCCGCTCGGTGCCGCATCCCGTGCTCGTCTCCGAATGCGGCCGCGCAGTCACCGCCCAACATGCGGTGCTGATCGTGCCTGTACTGTCCGTTCGCGAACGCCTCGGTTTGTCCGCCGACATGGACCTTTCGGCGCGATTAGCCGCTGCCACCGAGCGGCTAGTCCGCATGGCCCTGCACGGGGCGGGGACAGGCGATGCCGATGGCACGCCCGATTCGGAAGCTGCCTCGGCTGCCCGATCGCGCACCGGCACGCCGGCACCGATGCCGCAACCGCCATCGATCGCTTCGAGTAAGGCCTCCGCATTGCTGTCCCGGGCCAGCGATGCCCTTCGGATGGCCGGCGGGGCATTCGCCGAAGGGCACGTGGGATTGGAGGAGTACGCCGTGGCCGAGCGTGCCTTCGTGACTGTAGCGCGGCGGATCCTCGAGTCCCTGCGGGAAGGTGGATTCGATTTGCCGGCAGGCATGCGGTCGACAGAATTTGCGGTGCTGGAGTACTCGTGCGCCGATCAGGTCCTGTGCGATTTCTCGGTGTTTCGGTCGCTGCCCGATCATTGGGCAACCGGGCAGGACTTTCCGGTCATGCCCATCGACCGGCTGAATGAGCGTCCGGCCAGACGCGGAATCCTGATGGATCTGACATGCGACGCGGACGGCCGGATCGGTCGGTACATATCGCCCGATCCGGATGCCCGGGTCCTGCCGATGCATCCGCCGCGACCCGGTGTGCGGACCGAACTGGGTTTTTTCCTCATGGGCGCTTACGAGGATGTCCTGGGCGCCCCGCACAATCTTTTCGGGCGGGTACCGGAAATCCACGTTCGCACCGACGAACGCACGGAACAGAGCTTCTGCATCGACTACATTGTCCCGGCGACAACGGTGGTCGACCTGTTGGCGCAAATGGGGTACAAGGAAGCGGAGCTGCATACTGCCATGGAAGCTATTGTCGCATCGAAGGTCGCGGCGGGCGATCTGCCCAGGGAAGCCGGTGACAGTTTGATCGATCGCTACACCGAATGCCTGGGGCAGGGCACCTACTACGAAACCGGTGACGCGGCGGGTCCGGAATCGTGAACCGGTTGCGTATTCCGATGGCCAGCGGCCGCGTCGTGGTTGGCCTGGTGTCGTGAGCCGATCCCGGGACCGGATGGCGGGCGACCGCCTGGTGGTCGGGCTGGTGCAGATGAGCATGCGGCCGGACCCGGGCGAGAATCTGAGCCGCGCGCTGGATCTCATCGCTCAGGCGCACGCCGCGGGCGCCACGATGGTCTGCCTGCCGGAACTGTTTTCCTTCAGATATTTTTGCCAGAGCGAGGACGCGGACAATTTCCAGTTGGCCGAGCCGGTTCCCGGGCCGACCACACGGGCTCTGGAGGAAGTGGCCGCGCAACTGGACGTGGCCGTGATCGGGGGCGTATTCGAACGCCGCGCGCCCGGCATACATTACAACGCCGCCGTGTTCATCGACGGCCGGCGCGGCTATCTCGGCAAGTACCGCAAGATGCACATTCCCGACGATCCCGTTTTCGGTTACCGCGAAAAGTACTACTTCAGCCCCGGAGACCTCGGCTTCAGGCCGTTTCGCAGCCGCCGAGGCACCTGCGGTGTGATGCTGTGCTGGGATCAGTGGTTTCCGGAGGCCGCTCGCCTGGCGTCCTTGCGGGGGGCGCGCATCCTGATCTATCCGACCGCCATCGGCTGGCATCCCGATGACAGCCCGGAGGCGCGCGCCCGCCAATCCGAGGCATGGGAGCTGATGCAGAGAAGCCACGGTATCGCCAACGGTTGTTTCGTGCTCGCCGTCAACCGTGTCGGGTTCGAAGCGGCTCCAGGCGGTCCGGGAGGCATCGGTTTCTGGGGCGGCAGCTTCGCGTCGGCCCCCGACGGCCGCGTGCTGGGACGGGCATCCGCCGAGTCGGACGAGCTGTTGCTTGCCGAACTTGACCTCGCCGTTGTCGAGCGGTACCGCGTGGAATGGCCGTTTCTGCGGGACCGGAGGGTGAACGCCTACGCCGGCCTGCAGGAGCGACATCTCGCGGATGACGAGAGCGCCTCCGGCGACTGACGGCTTTGCTCGCCGTGCGATCCAGAATCCGCGCCCGGGCATCCCGCGACGAGAATTCCGCCGCAAGGGGCGGAAGACCGACTAGGTGGCGGTGGTTGATGGTCCGCCGAAGGACTTAATGATGTCCGGCGACTGCATCCGGATACGCGGCGCCCGCCAGAACAACCTCAAGGGTCTGGACCTGGATCTGCCCCTCAACGAGTTCATCGTCGTCACCGGCGTCAGCGGATCCGGCAAGTCCTCGTTCGCCTTCGACACCGTGTATTCCGAGGGGCAGCGGCGCTACGTGGAGACGTTCTCACCCTATGCCCGCCAGTTCCTGGACCGTATGGACAAGCCCCGGGTCGACAGCATCGAGGGTATCCCGCCGGCCATCGCCATCGATCAGACCAATCCGGTGAGGACCTCGCGCTCCACGGTGGGCACGATGACGGAGATCAACGATCATCTCAAGCTGCTCTTCGCGCGCGCTGGCGAGCTGTACTGCCGGCGTTGCGGCCAAAGGGTTCGCAAGGACGAGCCCGAAGCGATTTTCCGGAAACTGGAGCGGCTCCTCGGCGGTCGGGAGCCAAGGATCGCGATCACCTTTGCTGTGCCGATTCCCGAGAACTTCAGCGCGGACGAGATCGAACGCTACCTGGCGGCGCAGGGATATACGCGGATTCACGCAAGAGATGTCAGGCGCTTCGAAGTCGTGCAGGATCGCGTGCGCCAGGGGGAAACGAACCGGGCCCGGATCGTCGAGGCGCTGGAACTCGCGCTGGAGCGGGGCCGTGGGCATGTCACGGTCAGGGAACTCGAACACGGGGAAAGGGTATTCCGTTTCTCGTCATTGCTGCACTGTGCCCCTTGCGACATCAATTACACCGAGCCGACGCCCAACAACTTTTCCTTCAATTCACCCCTTGGCGCATGCCCGGAATGCCGCGGGTTCGGGCGCACCATGGGTATCGATCCCCGGCTGGTGGTTCCGGACGAAGGCAAGACGCTGGCCCAGGGCGCCATCCGGCCGCTGCAGAGCAAGAGTTACCTGGGGCGCCACCGAAAGCTGCTGGAACGTGCCGCGGCCAGGGGCGTCCCGGTGGATACCCCCTGGCGGGACCTGACAACGGAGCAGCGAGATTGGATCTGGCGAGGCGACAGGCCCCGGCGCAGGGGCGCCTGGTACGGGCTCGACCGCTTCTTTGCGTGGCTGGAGCGGCGCAGTTACCGGATGCACATTCGGGTGCTGCTTTCCCGGTACCGTTCCTACGACCGATGCAAGTCGTGCGGCGGGTCCCGGCTGAAGCCGGACGCGCTGCTATGGCGGTTGGGTACGGTGCAAGACGCCGCGGATGCCATGGACCTGAGCCGGCGATTCCGCTATCCCGACCTGGAAATGCCGCCGGAGTCCTTCGCCGAACTGCCGGGGCTGTGCATCCACGAGGTCATGCAACTGCCCGTGAGCGCGGCCCTGGGCTTCTTCGAGCGCGTCCGGTTGCCCGGCGCCATGGACGATGCGGGACGGCTGCTGCTGGACGAAATCCGCGGCCGCCTGCGGTTCCTTTGCGAGGTCGGACTCGGCTATCTCACGCTGGACCGCCAGTCGCGCACGCTCTCCGGCGGCGAGGTCCAGCGAATCAACCTGACCACGGCGCTGGGGGCGTCGCTGGTGAACGCGCTGTTCGTGCTCGACGAGCCCAGCATCGGTCTGCACGCAAGGGACATGAGCCGGGTGATCGGCGTGCTGCGGCGCCTGCGCGAGGCGGGCAATACGCTGATCGTGGTCGAACACGATCCGCAGGTCATGCTCGCGGCGGACCGGATTCTGGATCTGGGTCCGGGGCCCGGTGCCGCCGGCGGCGAAGTGGTTTTCTTCGGAAGGCCCGGCGAGCTGAGGCATACCGGGAACTCCGTGACCGCCCGGTACCTGCGCGGCGAACGGCAGCTCAGCCGTACCCTTCTGCCGGTGGAGGTCGACGGCCCAACTCTCGATGTGCTGGGCGCCTCTCAATACAATCTCAGGCACATCGACGTGCGCATCCCCCTGGGGAGGCTGGTAGGCGTCACCGGTGTCAGCGGATCCGGCAAGTCCACGCTCGTCGTCGACGTGCTTCACCACGCATTGGCGAGGCTCAAGGGCACGGGAAGCGCGCCCGCGGGAGCCCACGACGGAATCCGCGGCCACGACAACATCGACCATGTAGTAGCCGTGGATCAGGCGCCCATCGGCCGCACCACCCGATCCAACGCCGCCAGCTTCGTCGGCTCGCTGGATGTGATACGCAAACGCCTGGCGGCGCAGCCGCTGGCCCGGGAACGCGGCTATGCGCCCGGCACCTTCAGCTTCAACTCGGGCAACGGCCGGTGCCCGGACTGCTCGGGCAAGGGCTTCGAGCACGTGGAGATGCAGTTTCTCAGCGATGTGTACCTGCGCTGCGGGGCCTGCGGAGGGCGGCGATTCAGGGAGGAAATTCTGGCAGTCAAGCTGCCCGGGCGACGCGGCGCCGGCAAGTCCATGGCGGACATTCTGGAGATGACGGTTGCCGAAGCCGTGGAGTTCTTTTCGGACGATGCCGCGGTGCTGCGCGGGTTGCGTCCGCTGCAGGCGGTCGGCCTGGACTACCTGGCCCTCGGACAGCCGGTACCTACCCTCTCGGGCGGAGAGGCACAGCGGCTCAAACTGGCCGGCCACCTGGCCAGGGCCCGCCGCCGTACCCATGAGCCGACGCTGTTCATCTTCGACGAACCCACCACCGGATTGCATTTCGCCGATGTCGATAAACTGCTCGGCGCCTTCGACGAACTCATCCGCCAGGGTCATTCCGTCGTGGTCATCGAGCACAACCTGGACCTGATCCGTTGTTGCGACTGGATCATCGACCTCGGCCCGGAGGGCGGTGATGAGGGCGGGTTGGTCGTTGCTGCCGGTACCCCACACCACCTGGAAGGCTGCGCCGAGAGCCACACGGGCCAGGCGCTCGCCGCCCTGTCCGGCAACGCCGGGGCATCCCCCGAGGCCCGCGGCGCGGACCGGCCGGAGCCTACGAGTTCCGGGGTCCGGGACGCGCCGGGCGGCCGGACCGACGGCGCAGTGGAGGTCGTTTGCGCCCGCGAGCACAACCTGAAGAACGTCGACATCCGCTTGCCGCGCAACCGGTTTACGGTCATCACCGGTGTGAGCGGCAGCGGCAAGAGCACGGTGGCATTCGACATCCTGTTCGCCGAAGGCCAGCGCCGCTACCTGGAATCGCTCAATGCCTACGCGCGGCAGTTCGTCCAGCCGGCCGGCCGCGCGGACGTGGATGCGGTGTTCGGCATTCCACCGACCGTGGCGATCGAACAGCGAACCAGCCGCGGCGGCCGCAAGAGCACCGTCGCCACGCTGACGGAGATCCATCACTTTCTGCGCCTGCTGTTCGTCAAGCTCGGAGTACAGCTTTGCCCCGACTGCCGGGTTCCCATCGACGCCCAGAGCCCGGCCGCGATCGTCGGGCAATTGCTGTCCCGTTATCGGGGCCGGCGCGTGGAGTTGCTCAGCCCGATGGTGGTCGCCAGAAAGGGGTATTACACGGACCTTGCAAAGTGGGCGGCGGGCAAGGGATTCGAATCCCTGCGCGTGGATGGCGAGCGGCTGCCCACGGTCTCGTGGCCGCGGCTCGACCGCTTCAGGGAACACGACATCGAGTTGCCGGTGGGCGAAGTCACCGTCTTGCCGGAAACCGAGCGGGAGCTTGCAGCTCTCCTTTCGCAGGCGCTGGATTTCGGCGCCGGCAGGGTGGCTGTGCTGGACGCAGGCAGGGCAACGGTGCTCGACGCTGACAGGGTAGCGCTGCTGGACGCTCGTACGGTAACGACGCTCGACGGCGATGGGCGGCATGAGCCGGATGAGCCGGAAAAGCCGAATGGGCCGAATGGGCCGGATGAACCGGTGTTGTTTTCGGTCCGCCGCGCCTGCCCCAGGTGCAGCCGCAGCTTCCCGGAACTGGATCCCAGGATGTTCTCCTTCAACTCCCGGCACGGCTGGTGCGGCCGTTGCCGTGGCGCCGGCGTCGAACTGGAGGAGGACGACTGGAGGAAGGGCTCCGCAGCCGACGCAAAGAGCGAGCTGGCGGATCTGGAAGGCGATCGCGGTGGGCGTGGGGCGGCCGGGATCCTCCGAAAAGGCGAAGGGCGGATCTGCGCGGCCTGCGGTGGCGCACGGCTGTGCCAACGGTCGCTTTCGGTCGGTTTCAAGGACAGGAATATTGCCGAATACTCGAATCTGCCGGTGTCCCGGGCATTGGCAGTCTTCGACGGGCTTGCACTCGAGGGCCGGGAAGTCCGTATCGCCGCCGACGCCCTGGAGGAACTCAAGGGCCGCCTCAGACTCCTGGCGTTTCTCGGGCTCGACTACCTGGCGCTGGACCGTGCCGCGCCCACGCTCAGCGGCGGGGAGGTGCAGCGGATCCGGCTGGCGGCACAACTGGGATCCAACCTGCGCGGCGTCTGCTACATCCTCGACGAACCCACCATCGGGCTGCATCCCCGGGACAATGGCCTGCTTCTGGAGACGCTCGAACAGCTGCGGGCCAAGGGCAATACCGTGGTGGTGGTGGAGCACGATGAGGAAACGATTCGGCGTGCGGAACATCTCATCGACCTGGGCCCGGGCGCCGGAGTGGGCGGGGGCGAGGTCGTGGCTTCGGGGAATCTGGGCGAGGTCCTGCGGTCGCCACGTTCCATGACGGCGAAGATGCTCGCCAACCCGCTGCCTCACACCCTGTCCCGCAGCGCGGTCAGCGGTGGTACCGAGTGGCTGAACGTCGTCGGCGCCAGGCGGCACAACCTCAAGGCCGTGGATCTGAAGCTGCCGCTCGGCGCGCTGACCTGTGTCACCGGCGTCAGCGGCAGCGGCAAGAGCACGCTGGTGCGCGAGGTGCTGTTCGAAAACGTCAAGGCGCTCCTGGGACGCCGGGAAGGCGCATTGCGGGGCTGCGACGCTCTGGAAGGCTGGGAGACGCTTTGGAGGGCGCTGGAAGTCGATCAAACTCCCATAGGCAAGACGCCCCGATCCTGTCCGGCAACCTACATCGGCATCTGGGGCGACATCCGCCGGCTTTTTTCCATGACCCCTGAGGCGCGCATCCGGGGCTACGGACCGGGCCGCTTCTCCTTCAACCTGGCCGGCGGACGCTGCGATTACTGCGACGGCCAGGGGGTGAAGAAAATCGCCATGAACTTCCTGCCCGACGTGCGCATCCGTTGCGAGCGCTGCGGCGGCGGCCGCTTCAACAGCGAAACACTGGAAGTCAGGTACAGGGACCGGACCATCGCCGAAGTACTGGCCATGAGCATTGATGAGGCGCTGGCGTTCTTCGCGGCGCACCCGAAGCTCAAGTACACGCTGCAACTACTGCAGGACGTGGGACTGGGCTACCTCACACTGGGCCAGCAAAGCCCGACCCTGTCGGGCGGGGAAGCGCAACGAATCAAGCTCGTCGCCGAACTCGCCAAGTCCCGGCCGAGGATCGAGCACCTGGGCGCCACGCGGCGACGCACGCTCTACGTGCTCGACGAACCCACCATCGGGCTGCACATGGCCGATGTCGGCAAACTCATCGACGTGCTCCATCGCCTGGTGGACGCCGGCAACACAGTGGTGGTCATCGAGCACAACCTGGACCTGATCGCCGAAGCCGACTGGGTCGTGGACCTGGGCCCCGAAGGCGGCGACCGGGGCGGGCGAATCGTTGCGGCGGGGCCGCCGGGGCACCTGCTGGAGCAACAGGTGCCCTCGCATACTGTCAGGGCGCTGGGCGAGATGATGGCGGGACGCGGAACGATTCCACAGTTATCGTGAATAGGTGGTTCGAACTCATTGAGCTGGATCCGCGCCCCGACAAGCTGCGGCTGAATCTGATGTTTCACAAAATTGGTGATTTATCCAAATCAGGAGGAAGGCGTCAGGAGGCGACTGGAAGGCGGCTTGACAAATGCAGTATAAGAGCCATACTTTAGATGGCTTTTTGCCAATAGCAAGCTTAGACAAGAGTAGGTATTCCCGGATGGTAACGAAGAAAGTGACGATGGGGTTGACTGAGTGGGACATCAAGAACACGGAAGATCTGCAGGAACGTTTGCACGCGAGAACCAAAGCGGCGGCGGTAAGCAGCGCCCTTGCGCTGGCCGCGGGGTTGACGAAAAGCGTGTCGGAGGGCGAGGAGCTGATGATCCGGAAGAAGGACGGCACGTTGGAGAGGATTCTGATTACGGGGATGTGAGCGGCGGAGCGGAAACGGACAATGTATCCGCAGAGTCGGCCAAGTCAGCGGAAATATCGGATGTCGGCGGGGATTGGGGCGCTGCGGCGGTCGAAGTCGGTGGCGAAGCATACAAGCGGGAACCTGTCTACTACCGAGACCCCTGGTTCTGGCGGGTCGTGGCAGTCGGATTGACGGTGGTGTTGCTGATTACTCTGTCGGGTACTTTGGCGCTTGCGGCAATGGACAAGGAGATCCCGGATGCTGTGGTAGCGATAGGGTCGACGTCCGTCGGAGCGCTCGCTGCTGTACTCAGCGGACAGCGGAGGTAAGGCGAACGCCGCTGCGGACATGGCGTCGCAGAGGCGGTCGTACTCGCGCTGGCCATCGTAGTCCATCGTACTATCCTTCACTAAAGCGCAGCCAATTCGAAAGCCATCTCCCGAAGCCCAATGGCTTCGACACCCCTCGTCATGGGATAGCGCTCGTCACCGGAGTAGACGACGAATGTCCTGTCAGGTTCGATATCCTTGACGGCTGTCCACAGCCCCCTGTTGACCCTGGGCGCCAGTCCTCTCTTGAACTCGATGGCCCATAACCGGTTCCTGGGCAGTTCCAGGATAAGGTCGATTTCGACGCCCGTTGCTGTTCGATAAAAGCTCGCCCGGGTTCGGTCCGGAGCGGCCCGAATGAGGGTTTCCAATGCGAAGCCTTCCCAGCTCATGCCCGCAACAGGGTGACCGAGCACGCTTTCTTCATCGTCCAGCCGGAGCAACGTGTGCACGATGCCGCTGTCGCGGACATATACCTTGGGTGACTTGACCAGTCGTTTGCGCACGTTGGCGTGAAACGGCGGAAGCCGGCGCACCAACAGGAGATCAACCATCAGGTCCAGGTATTTCGCGACCGTCTTTCCGTCCACTGCCAGGCTCCCGGCGAGGCTCGCCGCATTGAGCAGTCCGCCCTGGCCGTGGGCAAGCATCGTCCAGAACCGACGTAACGTCTCGGCGGGGATACGGGGTCCGTGGGCTGGAACATCGCGCTCCAGGTATGTGCGGATGAACTGCTCTCGCCAGACTGCGCTGGCCTCGTCGTCGGCCGCCAGAAAGGCGCGTGGAAAGCCGCCTCTGGCCCACAATCGATCCTGATTTTCCGGGCCTACCTCGCGAACATCCAGGGACGACAGCTCGATGTAGGCAATTCGACCCGCCAGACTTTCGCCGGATTGCCGCAGCAACTCCATCGAAGCGGAACCCAGCAACAGGAATTGCCCGGCTTGTTCCCCGTGCCGGATCCGTTCGTCGATGACGCCTCGCAGGACCTTGAACAGTCCTGGAGCACGCTGGACCTCGTCCAGTACGACCAGCTGGCCCTGCCTTGCCTGCAGATAGCCCCGGGCGTCCGTCAACTTCTCCAGGTCCGCTGGATTCTCAAGGTCGAGATACAGATTGTTTTCATCTTGGGCGATGATTTGCGCCAATGTGGTTTTGCCGACTTGGCGAGGTCCCAGAAGCCCGACTGCGGGAAAGGTCCGCAGGAGACGTCGCAGCCTGGTTTCCAGAATTCGCGGGATCATCCTTGCAATTATGGACATATAGTCCAGAATTACAATCTTAATCGGACTGAATAAGCCATCCGCACTGCAAACGAGCAACCTATGTTCTGGCGTGCACCAGTCGGTACAGGGCCGGCAGCACCACAAGCGTTAGCAAAGTGGACGACACGATCCCGCCGATGACCACGGTCGCCAGAGGGCGCTGAACTTCCGAGCCGATGCCGGTGTTCAGCGCCATGGGGACGAATCCCAGGGAGGCGACCAGGGCAGTCATCAGCACCGGGCGCAGGCGGGTCAGGGCGCCCTCGGTGATTGCTTCGGTCAGGGGGCGGCCGTCGGCTCGGAGCCTGCGGATGAAGGTCACCATCACCAGGCCGTTGAGAACCGCGATGCCCGAAAGGGCGATGAACCCGACCGCGGCGGAGATGGAGAATGGGATGCCGCGCAGCGACAAGGCAGCCACGCCGCCGGTGAACGCCAGCGGCACGCCGGAGAAGATGATGGTCGCGTCGATGATCGAGCCCAGCGCCATGGTAAGCAGCACAGCAATGATGAACAGCACCACCGGAACCACCACCGCGAGCCGGTTGGTCGCTGACCGCAGGTTTCGGTAGGTGCCGTCATAGGCGACCCAGTAGCCTGCCGGAATCTCGACCTGCTGGCGTACGGCTTCCTGCACCTCGGCGACGAACGAGCCCAGATCCCTGCCGCGCACATTGGATGTGACCACCACTCGACGCTTGCCGTTTTCGCGGAGAATCTGGTTGTAGCCGGTGACAACGCTCAGGTCCGCGACCTCGCCCAGGGGTACGAAACTGCCTTCGGGAAGGGGTACCGGCAGGGACCCGAGCCGGTCGGGGTCCGATCGCAGCTCTTCAGGTAGCCGAACCACGATATCCACCCGGCGGTCGCCCTCGTATAGTTCACCGGCGGTGGCGCCGCCCAGGGCGGTGGCCACCACGTCCTGCAGGTCGGCGATGGTCAGGCCCAGGCGCGCAAGCATGGTGCGCCTGGGTTCCACCGTCAGCACCGGCAAGCCCGTCGCCTGTTCCACGGCCACATCTGCCGCGCCGGGAATGGCGCCGATGACCTGCTGGAGCTGGTCCCCCAAGCCGATCAATTCGTCGAAGTCGTCGCCGAAGACCTTCACGGCCAGTTCGGTGCGCACGCCGGCGATCAACTCGTTGAACCGCATCTGGATGGGTTGCAGGAATTCGTACCGATTTCCCGGGTAGGGCGTCACCAATGCCTCCAGGTCGGCCACCACCTCGGTCTTGGGCTTGCCGGGATCGGGCCACACCTGGCGGGGCTTGAGCATGATGAAGTTGTCCGCCACGCTGGGGGGCATCGGGTCCGTCGCCACTTCACCGCTGCCGATCTTGGAGAAGACGCGCTCCACCTCGGGCATCTCACGGATGCCCGCTTCCAGTTGTTCCTGCAACTCGATGGCCTGTTGCAGCGAAGTCCCGGGAATGCGCAGCGCGTGCATCACGATGTCGCCTTCATCCAGGTTGGGCAGGAACTCGACGCCCAGCCGGGTTGCCTGGAGGCCGCTGGCGACGACCATGGCCACGGCTGCGGTCACGGTCAGCCAACGGAAACGCAGCGCCGCCCCGAGCAGCGGGCGGTAGACGAAGCGGACGCCGTCGACGAGGCGGTTTCTGCGGTCCCTGACCGGCTTGCGGAACAGGATCGCGACGGAGGCGGGCACGAAGGTGACCGACAGCACCATGGCGCTCAGCAGCGCGATGACCACCGTAGTGGCCATGGGATGAAACATCTTGCCCTCGACGCCCGTCAGCGCAAAGATCGGAATGTAGACGGCCGTGATGATGCCGACCCCGAAGAGCGCCGGCCGGATGACCTCGCCCGTGGCCTTGCGGACAATCTCGAGCCGTTCCTCCAGTGGCAGGGCGTTGGCGCCGGGCACTTGCGAGGACCGTGCGCGGCCGGCTTCGCTCAGCCGCCGCAGGCAGTTCTCCACGATGATGACCGCACCGTCCACGATCAAGCCGAAGTCCAGGGCGCCAAGGCTCATGAGGTTGGCGCTGACCCGGCTCTGCACCATGCCGGTGATGGTCATGAGCATGGCCAGCGGGATGACCGCTGCGGTGAGTACGGCGGCGCGCACGTTGCCCAGGAGGAGAAAGAGCACCACGATGACCAGCAGCGCTCCCTCCAGCAGGTTGGTTCGCACGGTCACCAGCGTCTGGTCGACCAGTTCCGTGCGGTCGTAGACCGCCGTCGCCGTAATCCCGGGCGGCAGGCTGGGCTGGATCGCCTCCAGTTGGTCGGCTACCGCGCTCGCGACGGTCCGGCTGTTCTCGCCGATGAGCATGAACACCGTGCTCATCACCACTTCGCGCCCGTTCTGGGTCGCCGCGCCCGCCCGCAGTTCGCTGCCGATGCCGACGGTGGCGACATCGGCGATCCTCACCGGGACGCTGTCGCGTTCGCTGACGACGACATCGGCGATGTCCTGCATCTCCTCGGCGCGTCCGGGGACCCGCAGGAGCCACTGCGCGCCGTTGTACTCAATGAAGCCGGCGCCGCGGTTGTCGTTGTTGCGCCTGAGGCGATCGAGCACGTCGGTGTAGGTCACGCCGAACGCCAGCAGTTTGGCCGGGTCGGGCGCCACCAGTATCTGTTTCTTGTAGCCGCCGATGGGATTGACCTCGACGACGCCGGGCACGCGCAGGAGTTGCGGGCGGATGATCCAGTCGTGGACGCTTCGCAGGTCCGTGGGCGTCACCGGCGTGCCGTCGGCGTTGAGCGCACCCGGCTCGGAATCGACGGTGAACATGAAGATTTCACCGAGCCCGGTGGCGATGGGGCCCAGGGCGGGTTCCAGCCCGGTGGGAATCGCAGACCTTGCCGCGTTCAGGCGTTCTCCAACCTGTTGCCGTGCGAAGTAGATGTCGGTGCCTTCCTCGAAGACCACCGTGATCTGAGAGAGCCCGTAGCGGGACAGGGAACGCGTGTAGTCGAGCCTCGGCAGTCCGGCCATGGCGTTCTCGACGGGAAAGGTGACCCGCTGTTCGACCTCCAGCGGGGTATAGCCTGGCGCGGACGTGTTGACGGTGACCTGTACGTTGGTGATATCGGGAACCGCGTCGATTGGCAGGCGGGAAAAGTTCCACGCGCCCAGAATCGCGGCCAGCAGTACGAGGACGAGCACCAGCCCGCGTTGCGCGATGGACAGGCGAAGAATCGCGTGCAGCATGGTCCGGCCCCGTTCAGTGATCGTGGGTTGCGCCCGACTTTTCAATGTCGGCCTTCAGGACGAAGCTGTTCTCCGTCACGTAGCGCGTCCCGGGATCGAGGCCGCCCAGGACTTCGGCCCAGTCACCCGATGACCGGCCCAGGTCAAGCATTCGTACCTCGTACTCGTCGCCGATCTGCGCGTAGACCACGGTGAAGTCGCGGAAGGTCTGGAGTGCGCTGCGCCTGACCGCCAACGGTACTTCGTGTTCGGCGACCCTGACATCCGCCGTCACGAACGTGCCGGGAGTCAGCGAACCGTCGCTGTTGTCGAGTACGACCCGGGCGTTCACCGACTGGTTGGCCGCGGAGAAGACGTCCAGGTAGGAGATCGTGCCCTCCATGGGGGCACCGCCCGTGGCCGGCGCCACGACCACCTCCGAGTTGAGCCGGATTCGTTCCCTGTCGCCCGGAAAGACCGCAAGTTCCGCCCACACGGATGAGGTATCGACGATGGTGAAAAGCTGCCGTCCGGCGGTCTGTTCTCCCGGGTTGGCGATCCGCTCGGTCACCACACCCGCGATGGGCGCGTTGATCGGGTACGACTGCAGGCTCTCGTTGCTTTCCACGGTGGCCAGAAGCTGGCCCTCCGTGACCGACTCTCCCGGCATCGCGTGAACCGAGAGGATGGCCCCGTTAAAGCGCGCGCTGACCGCCCTTACCCGATCCGTGTTCGGCACGATGCGGCCGTACAGCGTGACGGATTCCTCGATTACCGCGGGTCCGACGATTTCGGTTTCCAAGCCGAACGCCTCGGCCATCTCGGGGCTTATCCGCGTACGTCCCTCAAAGCTGTCATAGTCCCAGCGATATGAACGGCGCTCATGCACTGCGTTCACGCTGACGGCGAACGAGTGCGGTTCGTATACCAGCGAGGAGCCACGCAGGAAATCGCTCTGTGCCTGGAAATCGTGTTCGTCGATGCGGTCGCCCAAGCGGGTGAGGGTGACGCTCAGGTCCACATCGCGGGGATCCAGCGCTTGGTCGCCTTCGGTGGCCCAGGCGCGAAACTCGGGCGGCACGCCGGCCTCGAAGACCGCCAGTTCGACGGCGAAGTCGCCGTCCCGGAGCATTCGGCCGTTGTTGGGGCCGCGCTCGTAGTCTTCGGCCTCCATTGCCATGCCCATGTCCTCCGGCGGCGAACCGCCGCAGGCCGCCAGCATCGGGAGCAACAGTACGGTCAGATTGAATCTCATGTTCATGGTAAACCTCACTGCGCCTCGGCCGGGGCCAGGACAGGCACCCCGGTCAGGCGCTCGATCTCGACGACGAGTCCGTGGGCATCGATGCTGGTCTCCAGCAGTTCGTTACGGGCCTGCAGCAATTCCGACTGCACCACGCTCAATTCGAAGTAGCTGCTGCGCCCCAGCTCGTAGGCCCTGCGCGTATCCGCCAGCGCGCTCTCCAGCAACGGGATCAGCCGTTCGCTCAGGGTCGTCGCAACATCCACGTCATGGAGGAGTTCCTGATAGAGGACGAACAGGGCGGTTTCGATGCGCACCCGGGTTGCCCGTGCGTCCCCCGACGCCCGGGCCATGTCGGCGAATGTCTCGGCGATGCGTCCCAGGTAGCGGTCCCGCGTTCCCAGCGGCAGGGTGATCTCTCCCACCAGGGCGAAGTCGTCTGTCGCCTCGATGCGGCGAACGCCGGCGCGCAGTTGCCAGTCCGGCCGGCTGCGCGCCTGCGCCACGTGCAGTTCGGCTTCGGCCAGCCGGCGCCGGGACATGAAGAACGCAATGTCGGGATTGGCGTCCACCCGTGACCGGAGGGTTTCCAGCGGCTCCACAGCCGGAAGCGCCTGGACATCTCCCACGGCCCGGCTGAAATCCGGCTGCGTTTCGCCCCACTGCTCGCTCAGGCGGTGATTGGCCGAGACGAGTTCGTGTTCGTAGTCCTCTTCCAGCAGTTGGGCCCGCACCAGACCGGCCTCGGCCCGCGACAGCTCGGCTTGCGTGGCGCCGCCTGCCGCAACGCGGGCGCGAACCGCCTCGACGGTCTGCCCGGCCAGGCGAATCGCCTCGGCGGCGTTGACCAGGCGCGCCTGAAAGGCCAGGCAGGCAAGGAAACGCCGGGCCGTTTCGGCGGCGGCGTCCAGGTGGGCGACCTGTGCTTCCACTTCGCGCAGCGAGATGTCGGCCGTTGCGGCGTCGATCTGGCGAAGGCGGACGCCGCGCTCCAGAATCCAGATGATGGACAGCGTGGCTTCCGCACCCCTCACCCCACGAAAGTCGTTCGTTCCCAGGGCATCGTTCAAGGCCAGGTCCAGCACCGGATTGGGTGCGATACGGGCCTGCTCGAACCGGCCCCAGGCAGCGTCGATCCGGTAGCCGTTCGCGGCCAGCGCCGGATTGGCGTCCAGGGTCCGCGCCAGCGCCTCGTCCAGCGTGACGGACGGCAGCGTTTGCGGCAGGGCGGTCTGCGCAGCCGCGACCAGGGTGAAGGTCCAGAGCGCAATGCACGCCCGGGAATTTCGCGCGAATCGATCCAGCATCGAAGGATCTCCCAATTGCATACAAGCTCACGCGCCGCCTGGCGCGCGGAGGAATCAGCACGGTGAAGTCAGGAGACGGGGGGAGGAGCGCGCAGCGGTGGCCGCCAGCGCGATTTGCGAGTTGCAGACCGCGGTTCGGATTGCGCCAGCCGAACTTGCGCGACTTGAAGCTGGTGGATCAGCAGGACCTGTTGCAGGTTGAGATCGACATCCGCGAGAGTCGATTTGCCACCACGCATCTCGGTCACGGAAATTTCGCTGTCTCCGGCATGATCCTGTTCGCCCGGATGCTCGTGCTCCGGCGTGTCCGGATGGTGCACGTGCATTTCGTCGCCGTGACTGTGGAGCAAGTGGGCGTGGAGATGGGCGCCGCGGGGGATGCCGACGTTGCCTTCGGCGTCCACATGCATGTGCAGGCCGCCGAGCTGAACGGCCAGGAGGCTCACGCATGCGGAGACCAGCAACGGGTACCTGAGACGGTGCATGGTGAAAATTGTATCACTCCTTCCCGAGGGTCGTCCGGGTGGCCGACCGGATTCGTGCGCAGCACTGTCGCCGCCGCGCGCAAGATTGCCAAATTTGCGCGCATCCTGTTGTGAAATTACGACAAACATGCGCTGGATCGATCCTAATATGCAGATATTGTGGAGATTTTGCGCTGAGGGTTGCTTTCGTCGAAATGATCTACCACCATTCATATGCGGCCAACAGATCGGCAGTGATACCGGATACCGGGCCTCTATATATCTTTGGCAGAAGAGAAGCCCCCGGAAGAAAGTCGACGGGGTTTTCCCCACAAAGTGGGTGGTGAACCGAAGAAGAATACGGAGAAACCAAGGAGCTGAATATGAAACGAGGAATAATCACGGCCCTTGTGGGCGCGTTGGGTTCTGCCGGTTTTGCCGGAAGCGCCGTCGCGCAGCAAGGTAGTGGTGCGATGCTTGAGGAGGTCGTTGTCACGGCACGGCGATACGAGGAGAGCATCACGGATGCGCCGGTGGCGGTAAACGTGATGGACGGCGATTATCTTCGGGAACAGAACACCAATAACGTGTTCGAAATTCTCGAACTGACGCCTGGTGCAACCTGGGGTTCTTTCGCGGCGGCGCAGCCTTCGTTTACCGTTCGCGGTATCACCGGCGGCAATCTGGGTAACGCTTCGCTCGAGTCGGCCTTCCAGTTGGTCGTCGACGGCATTCCGCAGACCAAGGCGTTCATGATGTCGCCGCCCGTCTACGATCTGCAGCGCGTGGAGGTCATGCGCGGTCCGCAGGGAACGACGTTCGGCCGAAACGCCACGTTGGGCATCATGCACTTCATTACCGCAAAGCCGTCCCAGGAATTCGATGCGCAAGTGAATGTGCAGGCGGGTACCCGGAATCTGTTCGGCGTGGATGGATACATTACCGGCGGTCTGACCGACACGATAGCCGTGCGCGTCGCCTTCAACAGAAAAGAGTCTGACGGCGACATGGAGCACGAGGTTACGGGCGACGCCATCGACGGCTGGGAAAATACCGCCGTGCGTGCGTCCCTGACGTTCGAGCCCAGTGACAACTTCAGTGCCTACCTGAAGGCTGAGTACAGCATGGATGACAATCTGCCGAATGCCAGACGTTCAGCATCCTGCAGGACGCCCTGGCTGCGGAGTCCACCCTATATCAACGCGTATACGGCGCCCTGCGATCCCTGGAAGATGACGCAGAGCGATCCCCCTCCGGGCGGTTTCTTCATGCGGCGGGACATGGCTTTTCTTACTGCGGAATTGACATGGCTGCGAGGAGACGACATCACGGTCACATCGCTGACGGGACTGCAGGACGGTCGTCATCATACGATCATGGACGTTTTCGGAACTCCCGAAGTTCTGCAGGATCAGGAAGTGAGAAACGACGGACAGGTCTTTTCCACGGAGCTTCGAGTAGATAACACGGCAAGCGGCGATGCATTGCGCTGGCTCGGCGGCCTTTACCTGCAGACCGATACCGAGGACCGGCTTGAGTGGAACAAGGGATTTCCGGCGCGCGGCAACGGCGGTGGGCGAATCCGCCCGCAGCCGCCAAGTGACTGGATCACCACGTCGACCGGCGATACGACATCCGGTGGCCTGTTCGGCGAACTGACATACGATCTGTCCGAGCGCTTGAGTCTGACGGTCGGTGGCCGATATTCTTCCGACAGTCGCGACTACCTGTTCTCCAATGTGTGCTCCGGCCGGGCCGGCGCCTGCCTTGGCTTCGGACAAGTCAGTCCCAACTTCGGGGGCGACGTGCAATACCACTGCGCGTCCAATGTCGTTAACGGCCTGTGCGGAACGCGCGATGCCCCGATGGGCATCGTCATTCCGGAGCTCGTCAGCAACAGCTGGAGTAACTTCTCGGGCAAGTTCTCTCTGACATACGCCGTAAACGATAACAACAACATCTACGCTCTCTACTCCGAGGGGTTCAAGGCCGGCGGCTTTCAGCACGATGCGCGCAACCTCGAGGCCCTGCTCGGCTATCCTGTTGACAGCGAAATTGCCGAGAACTTCGAACTCGGCTGGAAGGGATCCTACGATCGGGCGCGATTTGCGGTCACTGCGTTCCTGATGGAGCAAAAAAATGCGCAGCGCAGCGCTCTGATTCCCGTCGGTTCGAGCTTCACCACATCCGTCGTGAACTTCGGCGGCGTCGAGATGACGGGACTCGAGTTCGAGGGGACTTTCCTCATCGGCGAAAACTTCCTGCTGGGCGGCAACTTCGCCAACTACGATGGCGTTTTGGGCCCGGGTTCATTTACGAACGCGAGCTTCGACCTGACTACGGGTCAGGCCGTGGGCACTGATGTCAGCGGAGCCGAAACCGGACTCGACAATACCTACGTATTGTTCGGCGAGTACGACATCAATCTTTCAGGAGGCTCGGTCATCACGCTACGCGCCGATATTCAGCATCGCAGCGCAATTCCCGGACCGCCGAACCGAGCGGGTCTGCTGACACTCGACGGCGACCGCGAGGCGTTTTCTCGTCCGGAGGTCACCAATGTCGGCGCGAATCTGATCTGGACCTCCGCCGGCGAGAACACGGTGGTCACCCTCTGGGGCAAGAACCTCGGCGACGAGTGGGATTGGAAGAACATCGGTCCTCCGATCGGTTTCCACTACGCGATTCCGGGTGGAATGGGTCCCGGAGAAGCCGGCCGCGGTTTCTCGGGCAGGAAACAGGTCGGGCTGGACGCTCGCTTCAACTTCTAGGATTTCGTACCAGGAGGCACGCGGCGGCCTGGGCGACAGTCGCCGCGTGAATCGCCTCAGGTACTATAGACCGGCGCTCACCTGGCTGTGATGCGCGGGCTACAGCAAACTGCGCTGCTCGAATGGCCGCCGGAACAGATCGGTCCTTAGCGCGGGCAGCTTCGATCTCTCCAGGCCGTGCCGGCGGCGAGCGAGCTTGAAGCGCCGGGTGACCAGGTCAGCGTAAGGTCCGCGGCCGCGCATGCGGGTGCCCCATTTGGCACGGTAGGCCTTGCCGCCGTGCATGTCCCTGAGCCGGTTCATCACGTGCTCGGCCTTTAGCGGATAGTGCTCTTCGAGCCATTCTACAAACAGGCCCTTCACCTCGAACGGCAGCCTCAGCATGATGTAGTTCACGGACATGGCGCCGGCGTCCGCCGCTCGGGCCACGACGGCTTCGATCTCGTGGTCGTTGATGAAGGGGATCACCGGCGCCAGCATCACGCCGACAGGTATGCCGGCGGTGGCCAGCTCGCGCACGATGCGTAATCGGACCCGCGGCGATGCCGTGCGCGGTTCGAGCCGGGCCTTGAGCGCATCGTCGAGCGTCGTGACGCTGACGGCGACGCTCACCAGACCGGGGTCGGCCAGTTCCCGGAGCACGTCCAGGTCGCGCAGGATCAGCTTGCCCTTGGTGGTGATGCTCACGGGGTGGCGGTATTCCAGCAGTGTTTCCAGAATCCGCCGAGTCACCCGGTGGCGCTTCTCCCCTGGCTGGTAGGGGTCAGTGTTGGTACCGATGGCGATTGTTCCGCACTGGTACCCGGGTGCCTCAAGGGCTTCCCGAAGCCTTGCCACCGGCTCGGTCTTCAGGAAGATCTTGGTCTCAAAGTCGAGGCCGGGCGACAGGTCCAGGTAGGCGTGGGTGGGGCGGGCGTAGCAGTAGATGCAGCCGTGCTCGCAACCCTTGTAGGGGTTGATGGATCGGTCGAAGGGAATGTCGGGAGACCGGTTGGTGGCGATGATGTTCCTGGTAAGGTCCCGAAAGAATTCCGTGCGCGGATCGGGCGATGGGAACGACTCGTCGTCCGGCTCTTCCCAGCCGTCATCGACTGCGACGCGGGTCGTCCTGTCAAACCTGCCCGCCGGATTTGACAGCGATCCGCGTCCCTTTATGAGGCGTTTATCACCCACTGCGACACACGATTTGTACCCGGGACAAGCGGTTGGCTGCGCTGGCGGCTGACTTGGGTATGGCGTATCGGCCGTGATGTACGGTCGCCCGGGTTTCCGAGTGCCTGTTACCTCTATTGTTCAAATGGATGGCTACAGATAACTGTCTTTATAACCAGTATTGTAACATTCAAATGAGGTCTGCCTGGTAGTCGTTAGCGAGAATTTCGGGTTCAGTCCAGTAAGTGACTGAGCAGCCCATCGGCAAGCTTCGGCTCAAACCACGTGGACTTGGGCGGCATCAACCTGTCGGCGTCGGCAACCGCCATGAGCTGTTCCATGCTTGTAGGGAAGAGTGAAAATCCGGCCGCGGCGCGGCCGTCGCAGACGCGGCGTTCCAGTTCCTCCGTTCCCCGAATGCCGCCGATGAAGTCCACGCGAGGATCGGTTCTCGGGTCGCCCACGTTCAGCAGCGGTTCGAGAATTCCGTTGTGCAACAGGCTGACATCCAGTGACGCCACCGGGTCTTCGTCGGGCACCGACGCTGCGGGCACGGCGAGCCGGTACCAACTCCCGTCCACGAACAGGCCGAACGTAGCCGGTTTCTCGGGCGTGACCGGTTCGGATGTGGATTCGACCTCAAGGAGGTCTTCCAATCGGGTAAGGAATTCGGTTGCGCTCAGGCCGTTCAGGTCGGTGACGATGCGGTTGTAGCCCAGTATGCGCAATTCATCATGAGGGAAGGCGACAGAAAGGATGTAGTCCGAATTCTTCGTCCCCGAGGGGTCGGAACCGCGAAGCTCCGCAGCCGCCCTCGCGCCCGCCGCGGAGCGATGGTGTCCGTCGGCGATGTAGATGGCGTCCATGGTATCGAACGCGGTTGAAACCGCGTTGACCTGTTCCGGTTCCGCAATTCGCCATACGGTGTGGCTTACATCGTGTTGGCCCGCGACTTCAAACAGTGCCGGCCGGGCCGTGACCTTGTCGATCAGGGTCCGCAAGTCGTCCCTTGCGCGATAGGCACTGAGCACCGGGCCGGTCTGCGCGTTCAGCGCCAGCATGTTGCGTACGCGGTCCGTTTCCTTGTCGGGCCGCGTCAACTCGTGCTTTCTGAACCGGTTCGCCAGGTACGCATCAACCGAGATGGTCAGCGCCACGCCCGTCTGCCGGTGATCGCCCATTTGCATTCGGTAGACGTAGTATCCGGGCGCGTCGTCCCGGATAACCAGACCCAGCGCCTTGAGCCGGCCAAGATTCTCGGCGGCTTTTGCGTGAACGGAGTCGCCGTAGGGGTCCGTACCGGGGGGTAACCCGATCTCCGGACGTGAAACGTGCAGAAAACTGTTGGGCTGGCCACTTACGAGTTCACGCGCCTCTTCGGTGCTGACGACATCGTAGGGCGGCGCAACGACGGCCTTGGCGTGGTCGGCGTCGGGCCGCAACGCTGCAAAGGGTTTGACGAAATTCGGCATGCGCGAATGATAAGGGACACAGGCGTGGCGGTGAATGCCTGAAACGCAATACGTGCCCGAAAATGGACTCTCGCATAAGCGCGTGCGGTTCGCTATGCTCACGTGCCCGCACCGCCATGACGTGGACAGCGGTCAGAGGGGCTGCCGCGCAGTGGAGACTTGAATGCCGAAAACGATGACGAGGGAACGTCTGTTCGAATTGGTCGGGCAGGATCTGGGCACGTCGGCCTGGTTCCGGGTAGGCCAGGATCGTATCGATCAGTTCGCCGAGGTCACCGAAGACCGCCAGTTCATTCACGTGGACCCGGTGAGGGCCGCGGAGTCTCCATTCGGCGGAACCATCGCCCACGGGATGTTGACCCTGTCGATGATCGTCTACCTGTGCTCCGATTTCGTCCCCGCGGTGGAAGGCGTGCGCATGGTCGTCAACTACGGCTTCGACCGGGTCCGGTTCGCCGCCCCTGTCAAGTCGGGCAGGCGCATCCGCGCCGTGGTCAGGCTGCTGGATGCCAAGGAGCGGAAGAGCCAGATCCTGGTCAAGGTCAAGGTCACCATCGAGGTGGAAGGCGAAGCCAAGCCCGCGCTGGTGGCGGAATGGCTGACGATGCACTTTTCCTGACGGATCGGCGACCGGGGGCAAGAACTGCGGCTCGTCTGTCGAACATGGCGAGGCGCTGGCCGCAGGTAGCCGCCGGACGGCGTGACTGCTGTCGTGCGCGTTGACAGGCCCTAATCCGGCGGCGCCGATACCCGGGACCAGAGCGATTTCGACAACTCGTCCACGTCCTGCCATCGGCCCTGGTGGATCCAGTCCGCCACCGCTGCAAGCACATCCGGATAGTTCGCGGGCGGTGGATTGGGCCGGTCAGCCCAATCCGAGACGGCCCCGGCCGACAGGCGGCGAATCACCGTCCCCAGGCCCAATCGTTCGAGCGCCAGCGCGTTTGACTCCTGTTCCGTCTGCTGGGTGAGCGGTTTGGTGAGAATCTTCTTGCCCACGTGCAGCGCCTCGCTAATGAAGGTGAAGCCAGTGTTTGCGATGACCCCGCGGCAGCCGATCAGGTCCGAAACAAATGCCTTCCGGTTCAACGGCCTGAGTTCCACGTTGCCATCCTCTCGCGGCGAGCCGACCCGGCAATAGAATCGAAACCGGTGGCCGCGCACGGCGTTCAGGGTCCTCACCACCTCCGCGACGGACTCGAAGGGCATGTAGACGAGGATGTGCTCGCCTTCGTTCGCGGGCTGCCGGAAATCCTCCAGGCTCACGGTCGGCGGCAGGATGGGCCGGTCGAAATGATGCCAGTGCAGACCCAATGGGATGGACGCGGGTGCAAAGCACTTCATCACCATGCGATTGAACAGGTTCAGGCCCGCCACCGGTACGCTCCGGTGCGCAAATGCATAGAGATGCCCGATACCGATGCAGGGAATGTCCCGCAGCCAGCCGATCCGGGCCGAGACGGGCTCGTAGTCGGTCACGATCAGGTCCAGCCCGGCGGTATCGAACGCGTAGATGTCCCGCTCCATTTCGCCGAAGCGCAATTGGAGCATCGTCGCCAGATGGCTGATTCGGCCGCGCCGGGTGACGAAGGTCAGCCCGCGCCGGACCGTGTACGGCTCGAAGACCGGGTCCAGCCATTCGGGATCCAGAGGCGGGCCACTGAACAGGATTTGGACATCGTGGCCGCGCGCCTTGAGCGCGGCCACCATGGGCCGGGCCCTGGTGAGATGTCCGCGGCCGGTGGTCTGGACGCCGTAGAGTATCCGCATCAGCCGCTGGCGGCCCGGCGATCCTCGCTGTGCTCGACTCCTTGCGGTGTCCGGCTGCCCTCCCGGTCGAGGCTCTGCTCCCTCGTCCACGTGGAAGAGGGGTATATCTTGCTTCGGTCGCACCGGTTCTTGTGACGCTCGGCGATCTCGACGATCTCCGCCAGCAGGCCGTCGTCCAGGGTGGTGGGGTTCAACCCGAGTTCCAGGAACTTGCGGTTGCGGATTCTCAACGTGTTCTCGGCCTGCTCCTTTCTCGGATTGGAGTAGAAGCGAATGTCTGCCCCGGTCAGGGCGGCCACCTTGTGAGCCAGTTCCAGCAGCGTGTGGGTCTCGGTTGCCTGGTTGAAGATTTCCACACGGTCTCCAAGAGCAGGCGGGTTTTCGACGGCCAACTGGATGCATCGGGCGGTGTCGCGAATGTGGATGAACGCGCGTGTCTGGCCGCCCGTGCCGTAGATGGTCAGCGGGTGGCCGACGGCGGCCTGCATCAGAAAGCGGTTCAGCACCGTACCGTAGTCGCCGTCGTAGTCGAAGCGGTTGACCAAATCGTCATCCAGGATCGTTTCCGGGGTCTGCGTGCCCCACACAATGCCCTGGTGCAGGTCGGTAACGCGCACGTTGTCGTTGCGGTTGTAGAAGTAGAACAGCAACGCGTCGAGCGTCTTGGTGGTGTGATAAACGCTTCCCGGATGCGCGGGGTAGAGGATTTCGAACTCTTCCTGGCGATCCGGTCCGACGTCCACCTTGACGTTGAGGTAACCCTCGGGCACGGCGATCCCCGCCGTTCCGTAGCCGTAGACGCCCATGGTTCCCAGGTGCACCAGGTGGATGTCCAGCCCCGATTCGACGATCGCGCAAAGCACGTTGTGCGTACCCGGCACGTTGTTTTCCACGGTGTAGCGTTTCTTTTCCGCCGATTTCATGGAATAGGGCGCTGCCCGCTGTTCCGCGAAGTGCACGATGGCGCGCGGCCGCTTTTCCCCGATGAGGTCGAGCAGGTCCTGGAAGTCGGTGGCAATGTTGATGGGATGGAAGTCGATCGGTCGCCCCGTCACCCGCTTCCATGCGGCGATGCGCTCGTCGATGGCCCGAATGGGCGTCAGCGATTCGCAGCCCAGTTCTTCGTCGATTCGCCGCCGGGACAGATTGTCGACGATGCTGACCCGGTAGCCGGCAGCCGACAACCGCAGGCTCGTCGGCCAGCCGCAGAATCCATCTCCTCCCAGGACCAGAACGTTTTCAGACACCGGGGCGTACTCCTTGTTTCGCGCGATAGTCCAGCATATCCGCTAAAAGTGCCATTAAAATGTCATCGGCACAACGCCGAGTCTGGTTTTCGATGGGCTTGATTCTCGATTTCGGTTATCTGCTCGGCGTTCTGGCGGGAATGCCCTGGTTCCTGTACCGGATCACCGTGCGGGGAGACTGGCGAAGTATTCCCCGAAGGCTTGGATTCGGTCAACCTCCGCCGGCCCGGGGCAGTATCTGGTTGCATGGTTCTTCGGCGGGCGAAATCTCGCTGTTAAGGCCGTTGATCCGGCGCCTGGCCGCGGATTACCCGGCCGCACCCGTGGTGATTTCCGCCTATTCCTCCACTGGATTTGCGGCAGCGCAGAAGAACTACCCGGATGCACGGGTGATTTTCTTCCCGTTGGATCTGAGTTTCATCGTGCGCCGCTTCCTGCGCCGCTACGACCCGCGGCTGGTGGTCATCGTGGAATCGGATTTCTGGCCGAATTTTCTGCGCGCGGCACGCGCACGTGCGGTTCCCGTGACCGTGATCAACGGCAAGATGTCCGAAAGGACCTGCCGCATTCATGCCCGGACGCACCTGGTTCCGAGACTGCTGAGGAGGGTGCCCCTGATCGCAGTGCAAAGCGACGCGCACGCATCGCGGTTCCGGCGGCTGGGAGTTCCCGAGACGCGCGTCGCCGTCACCGGAAACATGAAGTACGACCTGTCGGTGTCCGACGGGCCGCCTTCGGCCGAGTTGCGGCAGATTCTGAACTACACGCCGCAGGATGTGGTCATCATCGGCGGGAGCCTGCGCGACGGCGAGAACAAGGTCATGGCCGACTGCTACGGGGCATTGGCGCAGGATCAATCGCGGGTCGGGCTCATCATGGTGCCGCGCTATCCGATGGATGCCGCCCGCATCCAGTCGGATCTCGAAGCGAACGCCCTGAAGGTCATACGGAAATCGGAGGTCGATGCCGGCCGGGCAAGCGCGCCGGGCTGTGGCGGCGTGCTATTGGTGGATACGGTGGGCGAACTGCGTACTCTTTATGGTGTCGCCGACATCGCGTACGTGGGCGGTAGCCTGTTTGCCAGAGGCAGCAACAAGGGCGGTCACAATGTGATCGAACCCGCCATTCTGGGTGTTCCCGTGCTCTTCGGGCCTTACCACTTCAGCTTTCGCGACACGGTTGACGACCTTTTGGCGGAAAAGGGGGGCGTGCAAGTCGGCAACGCCGAGGAATTAAGCGCGGCGCTGGAGATGCTGCTCACCGACGAACCAGGCCGCCACCGGATGGGCCACCGTGCACGTGAGGCTATTCTGCGCCGTCAGGGTGCAGCCGAACGCAACTACCGGTTACTGGCCCCACATGTCGAAGTGCTGAGGGAACGGCGGGCCTCGCCGCCTCCCGCGCTTTGGTCCGTGGCGGTCTATTTCCTGCTTCCCTATGCGCTGTTCAATCTGGTTTGGCGCGGTATGCGGTATTCGGCGTATTGGTCCCGCTGGCCGGAAAGGTTCGGCTTTGGGGCGTCCGTCGATAGCGGCAGGAACATCTGGATCCATGCCGTCTCGGTGGGCGAAGTGCGGTCCGCGGCGCAACTCGTAAATGAACTTGGACGACGCTTTCCGGATCATCGCCTGATGGTGACTACGGGGACCCCTACAGGTTCGGAGCAGGTCACGGAATTGTTTGGAGATCGCGTCAGCCACTCCTACGTGCCCTTCGATTTACCCGGTGCGGTGCGCCGCTTCATGGATAGGGTAAGGCCCGAGTTCGCCATCGTTGCGGAAACGGAACTCTGGCCCAACCTGTTCGGTGAATGCGGCAAACGGGAGATTCCGCTCTTCCTGGTCAATGTACGCATCTCGCCGGATTCGCTGTGGCGCTACAAGCGTGTCCCGGTTGCGACCAACTCCATGTTGGGGAACGCGGATCTGCTTTGCGCCCAGTCCCGCAAGGATGCACGGCAGCTTGAAGACCTCGGTGTCTCCCGACACCTGGTTCACGTCACCGGCAATCTCAAGTTCGATGCACGGGTCGAGAATTCCGTGTTGGCCGAGGGTGCGCGATTGCGCAGGCAATGGGGACGCGATCGCTTTGTGCTGATTGCCGCGAGTACGCACCCGGGTGAAGAGCAGCAAATCCTCGCAGCATTCGGCCGGTTGCGTGAAAGTTGCGCGAATCTCCTGCTTGTACTTGTTCCGAGGCACCCGGAACGATTCTCCGGCGTCGCACGACTCTGCCGGCGTTCGGGCCACAACGTTGTCCGCCGTACCGAGCACACCGGGGAACTTGCGCGGGAGGTGGACATTGTAGTGGGTGACACGATGGGAGAATTGCAGAGGCTCTACGCGGCCTCGGATGTCGCCTTTGTCGGCGGTAGCCTGGTCGAGGTGGGGGGACACAACATTCTGGAAGCCTGTGCCGTGGGAGTACCGGTCATTTTTGGTCCACACATGTTCCAGGCCGAGGAGGTCGGCGCCATGGCGCTGGAACGGGGCGCGGCGCGGCGGGTAACCGATGTTGTCAGCCTGACGGACGCGGTAAGGACCTACATCGAGCAGCCCGAGCTTCTCGAGAAAGCCGCTGGGGCTGCAAGGGCGCTCGTCGCGGAAAATCGCGGTGCGCTTGAGCGGACTCTGGGACTTATCGACAGTGCGTTGGCAGGTATCCGGCGCATTTCCGGCCGCGCCGGGGAGTGAGGGTGCCGGTCCTTACCAGGTTCCTTGCAATCGTCAAGAACTGTAAACAACAGGCGTTCTGTAGTAGAGTTGATTAAGCAAGTGTAAGAGTAGCTTTTTTGCAACACACCACAACGGAATCGACAGGACTCTCATGAAACATCGCAAGACCACACGTGAAATATTGTCGGCAACGGCATGTACTCTCGTCACCATCGGGACCAGTCCAGGCGCCGGTGCTCAGCAAGCCGCGCTGGAAGAGGTCGTCGTTACCGCCCGGCGCTACGAGGAGAGCATCACCGATGCCCCTCTGGCGGTGGCCGTGATGGACGCCGACTTCCTCGAGCAGAACCAGGTAGACAGCGTCACCGATATTCTTGAGATAACCCCGGGCGCATCCTGGGGCATGTTCGCGAAAGCGCAGCCGTCCTTTACATTGCGCGGCATCTCGGCTGGTAGCTTCGGAAACAGTTCCGTCGAGAACGCAGTTCAGATCGTCCGGGACGGAATTCCGATCACGAAGGTCTTCATGGCGACGGTGACACCGTTCGATCTGCAGCGAATCGAGGTCATGCGCGGCCCGCAGGGCACGACGTTCGGCCGCAATGCCACCCTGGGGCTCCTGCACTTCGTGTCGGCGCGGCCGAGCGAAGAGTACAGTGCGGGTGTCGACGTGAAGGCCGGCGAGCATAGCCTCTTCGGCGCCACCGGATTCGTTAACGGCGCGATTGGCGATAACGTGTACGGGCGCGTGGCGTTCAACTACAGCGACACCCATCAGGGCATCGAGGACGCGATCACCGGTGATCCGCTGGAGGGCGCCGAGAACCAGGCAATTCGGGCCTCCGTGGTCTTCGAACCGAGCGACACGTTCTCCGCGTACCTCAAGGCAGAGTACAACCATGATGAAGACCTGCCGGTTGTGCGCCGTGGTCTCGGATGTGACGGCCCGTGGCTCAATGTCCAAACGTTTGAGGGCTACACGAGCCCCTGCGACCCCTGGCTGGCCGAGATCGACTCGACGCGGACCGACTGGAACGTTGAGCGTGACATGGTTTCTCTCATGGGCGAGTTTGTCTGGTCGCTGGACAACGACAGGACGCTCACGGTGCTCGGCGGCTACCAGGACGGTCAGCATGAGTCGGTCCAGGATGCCTTCGGCACGCCGTACGCGATTCGCGACCAGCTCGTGTCGAACGATGCCCACATCCTCTCGAGCGAGATTCGACTCGACAACTCCGCCAGCGGCAATCAGTTGCGCTGGCTCGTAGGCGCGTCGTTCGTATCGGACAAGGAGCAACGCAGAGAAGACAACATACAGTTCCCCGAGCGCCTCGAACTGGGCAATCCGCTGGGCTACTGTGGAGGTCAGACCAACCTGCCGGCGCCGGGTGGCTGCCCCGAGTGGGTTCTGGTCACGGACTCGACCAACGAAACCGCGTCATACGGCTTGTTCGGCGAATTGCAGTTCGATCTGTCGGATACGGTGACCCTGGCGCTCGGCGGCCGTTACTCGGACGATTCCCGCGACTATGATTTCGCCACATGGGGATGGGGCGAGGCGAATGGCCTGGCCTCGGTCGGACTCGGAAACGGCGCGCGGGACTGTAACGCGAACCGTGTCGTCGATCCGCTTGGCCGCATGCGCAACTTCAGGGGCATGATCGTGCCGCACATGGTCTGCGGAAGTCCGACGAACACGATGGGTTTCGAGGATTTCGTCAGCAACAGCTGGGACAATTTCTCGAGCAAGGTGAGCATCAGTTGGGCGCTCAACGACAACAACAATGTCTATGCGCTCTACTCCGAGGGCTTCAAGGCCGGCGGCTTCCAGCACGACGCACGAAGCCAGGCCCTGCTGCGCGACAATTTCATCGAAAGCGAGGAAGCCGAAAACATCGAGTTCGGCTGGAAGATGTCCTACGAGCGGTACCGCGGCGCATTGACAGTGTTCCAGCAGGTGCAGGGGAACCAGCAGGGCAACAACCAGGTTCCCTGCGGTGAGGGCTCGACGGGTAACTGCAACGTGATTCTGAATACCGGCGGTGTCGACAACACCGGTGTCGAGTTCGAGTTTGCGCTGGCGGCGACGCAGGCTCTCGAGATTGGCGGCAGTATCGCCTCCTACAGTCCCGAGTTTCTTCCAGGCTCGTTCCTGGGTGGCAGGTTCGACCCGGTCACGGGCACATTCTCGGGTATCGATATCAGTGGCACGGTGCCGGGTGGCGCGCCCGAATTCACCTACTACATCTACGGCGATTATCAGTGGGTTTTGGGCGGCGGCGGTTCGCTGCGGTTGCGCGCCGACCTTAACCACATGGACGCGAGGTGGACGCAGAATGGCGCGGCCAACCGCTGCGGGCTGAACATTTCCGGAACTGATTTCCAGTATCGTCGTCCGGAACTCGACAAGCTCGGGATGAGCCTCACGTGGACCAATGCCAGCGAGAGCACCCGCGTCAGCCTCTGGGGCCGGAACCTGGACGACAATCCGGACTACATCAATACCGGTCCAGGCATCGGCTTCATCTTCAATCTGGGCGCGCCGGGCGTCGACGGTTGCCGCGTTCGCGCGCGACCGGTCGGCTCGACGGGCCGCGCCCAAATGGGCTTGACTGCCAGCTTCAGGTTCTAGTCGCTCGCCCCGCGAGCGCGCTGCCCGCGATGGGGTGGAGCCGTTTGGTGCTATCGTAGCGCCGATGACGGTACGAAGATGGATTGCCGGTATGCTGCTGGCGTCGTTCGCGGCGCTGGCGGCATTCGGTCAGGCGTACGGCTACGGCGCCGATGGTCATCGAATCGCCGGCCTGATCGCCCAGCAACGCCTCTGTGTGGAGGGGGAGCAAGAAGTCCGGATTTTGGGGCAGGGCCAGAACCTGGACACGCTGGGGCTCTGGGCCGACTGGATTCGGGGCGAACCCGAGTGGCAGCACACGGCTCCCTGGCACTACATGAACATTCCCGACGGTGCTCGTCTGGAGGATTACCGGCACCCGCCCGAAGGCGACATTCTCTGGGCGATCAAGCGTTTCGCCGAAAGGCTCGCGGATGAGCGGTTATCCATCGCCGAGCGACGCGACGCGCTACGCTTTCTAATTCACTTCGTGGTGGACCTCCACCAGCCATTGCACGTGGGGCGCGAATCGGACCGGGGCGGCAACATGATCGACGTCGATCCGCGGATCGGCGAGCCCGTCAACCTGCACGGATTCTGGGATACCGAAGCCGTCGAACTGACGGGGCTTCCGCCCGAAGAGTACGCTCATAGCCTATCCGAAACGATCGCTGCGAATGCTGACGAATGGGAGCACGGCACGCCCTTGGACTGGGCACACGAAAGCCGGGAGTTGCGCCCGGATGTCTATGACTTCGATAGCCGCAATAACCGCCTGACTCGCGAATACCTCACCAACGCAGAGCGCATCACCCGGCAACGACTTGCCCAGGCGGGGGTGCGTCTGGGCGCGGAGATCAACCGGGCGTTGTGCGCCTCATCCGATACGTCACACTAGCTCAATTAGAAATGACCACGTCACATCACCAGCAACCGAAGGCTCTTGCAGCGCCGCGAGGCAAGTCGATAAAGGATAATGTCTTGGAGCGGACACTGCCGGTTGTGCACCAAGCAGCCGACGTGAAAAAACTTGAAGACTTCCTTAAACCACGACTCGAAGCCGCCAAGCGCAGCGAATGGTCTGAACAGACTGCCGGAGAAATCGTTGCAGAAACCCTTCTGGAATCACGAAACGCCTGATGGCGGCATATAGTTTTGCGAGGGGCCGCCTCGCGCGCTCATGGGCCCGCGCCAGGGGCCAGATCCGTCATTCGGCGAGAAACTTCTCCGCATCCAGCGCCGCCATGCAGCCGGAACCGGCCGAGGTCACGGCCTGCCGGTAAATGGGGTCGGCCACATCGCCCGCGGCGAACACGCCTTCGACACTGGTGGCGGTGGCCATGCCCGAGTCGCCCGGATGCAGGACGATATAGCCGCCCTCCATCTGAAGTTGCCCCTCGAAAATCCCCGTGTTGGGCGTGTGGCCGATGGCGATGAACACGCCCTGGGCCTCGACCTCCCGTGTCCCATGATCCCGGACGTGATTGAGCCGCACGCCGGTGACGCCGTTCCCGTCACCGAGCACTTCTTCCAGCACGTGGTCCCAGTGAATCGTCACGTTTTCGTTCTCGGCCTTTTCGATCAGCCGGTTGGCGAGGATCTTCTCGGCGCGGAATTGGTCCCGCCGGTGCACGACGCTGACGTGCGATGCGATGTTCGCAAGATACAGCGCCTCTTCCACCGCGGTATTGCCGCCGCCGATGACCGCCACCGGCTGGTTCCTGAAGAAGAAGCCGTCACACGTGGCGCACGCCGACACGCCCTTTCCCTTGTAAGCTTCCTCCGAAGGGAGACCCAGGTACTTCGCCGAAGCCCCGGTGCCGATGATCAGTGCGTCGCAGGTGTACTCGCCAAGCTCGCCCGTGAGCCGGATCGGGCGCTGCGTGAGTTCCACGGCGACGACCTGGTCGTAGATCAGACGCGTGCCGAAGCGCTCCGCGTGCAGCCGCATCCGCTCCATCAACTCCGGACCCTGTACACCTTCGTTGTCGCCCGGCCAGTTGTCGACATCCGTAGTGGTGGTCATCTGGCCGCCGACTTCGATGCCGGTGACGATGACGGGGTCCAGCGCCGCGCGGGCCGCGTAGACGGCGGCGGTGTATCCGGCCGGGCCGGAACCCAGGATGATCAGGCGGTGGTGTTCGGCGGTCATGTCGTCTCCTTGAGCCGGCTCCTGGCGGGCGCGTGTATGGTACTCAAGGACGGCCGTGGCGTCTCGGTGCGTCCGGCTATTGTCACAAGCCGCCAAATTGGGCAATCTTGCCGTCTTTCCCGCGCCGATGGCTATGGAGGCTGCCGAATGGCTGATTTTCCGTTTACGTCCGAGTCGGTGTCCGAGGGTCACCCGGACAAGATGTGCGACCAGATTTCCGATGCGGTCCTGGATGCCGTGCTCGCCGAGGATATCGATGGCCGCGTGGCCTGCGAGACGCTGACCAAGACCGGTCTGGTGCTGGTGGCGGGAGAGATCACCACCAGCACCTACGTGGATGTCGAGGGCATCGTCCGCGACACGGTGACGGGAATCGGCTACGACGATTCAAGGCTGGGGTTCGACGGCAACACCTGCGCGGTGATCAACGAACTGGGCGAACAGTCCGCGGATATTGCCCAGGGCGTGGACCGGGCGCGGCCGGAGGAGCAGGGCGCCGGCGACCAGGGGCTCATGTTCGGTTACGCCAGCGACGAGACCGACGAATTCATGCCGGCGCCGATCGTCTACGCTCACCGGCTGGTTCGGCGCCAGGCGGATGTTCGCCGTGCCGGCACGCTTGCGTGGCTGCGGCCGGACGCCAAGAGCCAGGTGACCGTCCGCTACCGCAACGGCCGGCCCGCCGGGGTGGACGCGGTGGTGCTCTCCACGCAGCATGACGAACTGGACGAGGCGGGTATTTCCTTCGGGCAACTGAAGGAGGCGGTGATGGAGGAGATCATCAAGCCGGTGCTGCCCGAAAAGTGGCTGGACGACCGGACGAAGTACCACATCAACCCCACCGGGCGGTTCGTCACCGGCGGACCCATGGGCGACTGCGGCCTGACGGGGCGGAAGATCATCGTCGATACTTACGGCGGCATGGCGCGGCACGGGGGCGGGGCGTTTTCGGGCAAGGATCCCTCGAAGGTGGACCGGTCCGCCGCCTACGCGGCCCGCTACGTGGCGAAGAACGTGGTCGCGGCGGGCCTGGCGTCGCGCTGCGAAATCCAGGTTTCCTACGCCATCGGCGTGGCCGAACCGACGTCCGTCTCCGTGGAAACCTTCGGCACCCACACCGTCGACGAAGCCCGGATCGAGGGGCTGGTCAGGGAGCAGTTCGACCTGACGCCCTACGGGATCCAGCAGATGCTCGACCTGCTGCGCCCGATCTACCGCAAGACGGCCGCCTACGGCCACTTCGGCCGCGAAGATCCGGACTTCACGTGGGAGCGCACCGACCGGGCCGAGGCGCTCAAGGACGCAGCCAAGGTTCCGTCCGTGCGCTCGGCGTAGTCACAGTCCGGCGTTACCGCAGACTCTCTGTCCGCACATGCCTGCGCTGATCTGCGGCTCCATCGCCTACGACACCATCATGGTGTTGGACGACTCGTTCAGGAACCACATCCTTCCCGATCAGATCCACATCCTTAACGTGGCCTTCCTCGTGCCGGAGATGCGGCGGGAATTCGGCGGATGCGCCATGAACATCGCTTACAACCTCAAGATGCTGGGCGAGGAACCCATCCCCATGGCGACCGCAGGGCGGGACTTCGAGCCGTACCGGGAATGGATTCGATCCTGCGGCATTCGCCGGGACCATGTCAGGGTTCTCGACGATCTGTACACGGCCCAGGTTTACATCACCACCGATCTGGACGACAACCAGATCACCGTCGTTCACCCGGGCGCCATGGAGCAGTCCTGGCGGAACCGGGTGGAGGACGCGCGGGAAGCGACCCTTGGCATCCTTGCCCCCGACGGGCGCGAGGGCATGGTGCAGCATGCCGAGCAGTTTGCTGCGGCGGGGGTCCCGTTCATTTTCGATCCCGGCCAGCAGCTACCGCTGTTTTCCGGCGAGGAACTGCGGCGGTTCGTCGAACTGGCCAACTGGGTCACGGTGAACGACTACGAATGGCAATTGCTGAAGAGCAGGACAGGTTGGGACAGGGACGACGTGAGCAGCCGGGTGGACGCACTCATCGTGACCCGCGGCGGCGAGGGATCGACGATACATACAGGTGGCGAAAGAATCGGCATTCCTGCCGCGCAGCCACGGCAGGTGAACGATCCGACCGGGTGCGGGGACGCCTATCGCGCGGGTCTCCTGTACGGTCTCCTGCGCGGCTTCGACTGGCTGACCACCGGGCGCGCCGCAAGTCTGATGGGCGCCATTAAGATAGAATGTCACGGTACCCAGAATCATCGATTCACTCTGGAACAGTTCAAGCAGCGGTTTCAGGACAGCTTCGGCTGTTCCCTGGCGTAGCGGTCCGGAGCCTCAGGAGCGAGACAATGAGCGTAAGCAATCGGGTTGTGGCCATCGGATCGCCCGACAGCGACTGCCGGATCAAGGACATTCGCCTGGCCGACTTCGGCCGCCGGGAAATCGACCTGGCCGAGCAGGAGATGCCCGGGCTGATGGCGGTCCGGGAGGAATACGGTGCGTCAAGGCCGCTGGAGGGTGCGCGAATCACCGGGTCCCTGCACATGACCATCCAGACGGCCGTGTTGATCGAGACCCTGGAGGCGCTCGGCGCGGAGGTGCGCTGGGCAAGCTGCAACATCTTTTCCACCCAGGACCATGCGGCTGCGGCCATCGCCGCCAACGGCACCCCGGTGTTTGCGGTCAAGGGAGAGACCTTGGAAGAGTACTGGGAATACGTCGACCGGATCTTCGCCTGGCCCGATGCCGCCGGACCCAATGTGATCCTCGATGACGGCGGCGACGCCACGCTCTTCGTACACCTCGCCTACCAGGCCGAGAAAGACCGCTCCGTGCTGGACAAGACGCCGGAGAGCGAGGAGGAAGCCGTCTTGCTGGCCGCCGTGCGCCGCTCCGTCGAGCGCGACCCGGAACGCTTCCACCGCATGGTTCCGGAAATACTCGGCGTGAGTGAGGAAACCACCACCGGCGTCCATCGGCTTTACCAGATGCTGGAACGGGGCGAGTTGCTGTTCCCGGCCATCAACGTCAACGACTCGGTCACCAAGTCCAAGTTCGACAATCTCTACGGCTGCCGGCACTCGCTGGTGGACGGCATCATGCGCGCCACCGACGTCATGCTCGCCGGCAAGGTGGCGGTCGTGGCCGGTTACGGCGACGTGGGCAAGGGGTGCTGCCAGTCGCTCAAGGCCCAGGCGGCACGGGTCGTCGTGACGGAAATCGACCCCATCTGCGCCCTGCAGGCCGCCATGGAAGGCTACGAGGTCATGACCATGGACGACGCCTGCCGGATCGCCGACGTGGTGGTCACGGCCACCGGCTGTGTCGACGTGGTCACCGCGAAGCACATGGAGCAGATGAAGAACAACGCCATCGTCTGCAACATCGGCCACTTCGACAATGAGATCCAGGTGGAGCGCATCCGCCACCACGAATGGCTGGAAATCAAGCCGCAGGTCCACAAGATCACGTTCCCCGACGGACACAGCATTCTTCTTCTCGCCGAAGGGCGGCTGGTGAACCTGGGTTGCGCCACCGGCCATCCGAGCTTCGTGATGTCCAACAGCTTCACCAACCAGGTGCTGGCGCAGATCGAGTTGTTTAACAATCCGGATAAGTATCCGCTGGGGGTCTACACGCTGCCCAAGGAACTGGACGAGAAGGTCGCCCGCCTGCATATCGGCAAGCTCGGCGTGGACCTGGAGGAGTTGTCGCAACGGCAGGCGGATTACCTGGGCGTGCCGGTGGAAGGCCCGTACAAACCCGAACACTACAAGTATTGATCGCTGGCCCGGTCCAGGCGTGAAGCGGACGGCCACACTCGCCGGATTCTGCGCGGCGCTCGCGCTGGGCCTCGGCCTCGCCGCCGCCGGGCAACCTCCCGAGATCTGCTGGACAGCGGGCGTGACGCTGTTGTGCGCCGTGTGGTGGATATCCGAAGCGATTCCCATCCCCGTTACGGCGCTGGTGCCCTTCGCGGTCTTCCCGCTCGTGGGCGTGCTTACTCCCTCACAGGTGGGGCAGGCCTACGGAAGCCCTCTGATCCTGCTCTTTCTGGGCGGATTCATGCTGTCCACGGCCATGGAGAAGAGCGGCGCTCACCGGCGTCTGGCGCTGGCCATGGTCAATACGTTCGGCCGCGGCGGGGACCGCGGCGTCGTACTCGGATTCATTGCGGCGGCGGCGCTGCTGAGCATGTGGATTTCGGACACGGCCACCTGTCTCATGCTGTTGCCCATCGCATTGGCCACGCTGGAAAACGTGACCGACCGGCGGCTCAAGATCAGCCTGTTGCTGGGCATTGCGTACGCTTGCAATATTGGAGGCATCGGAACGCCCATTGGAACGCCTCCGAACCTGATCTTCATGCAGGTCTACAGCGACACGACGGATACTCAATTGGGTTTCCTCGACTGGATGGCCTGGGGCGTGCCGGTGGTGGTCGTTTTCGTGCCGCTGATGGGGTTGTGGATCACTCGCGGGGTTTCCCGAACCCGCCACATTTCCGTTCCGCCGGTGGGTGCCTGGCGGACCGAGGAGAAGCGCACGCTGACGGTATTCGCCCTCACCGCGCTGGCCTGGACGACCCGCACCGACCCATTCGGCGGCTGGAGCGCCTGGCTCAACCTGCCCCAGTCCAACGACGCCAGTGTGGCGCTGCTTGCGGTGCTGGTGATGTTCCTCGTGCCCAGCGGCAAGGGCGGGCGCCTGCTGGACTGGGAGACCGCCATCAAGATCCCGTGGGGCATCCTCCTCCTGTTCGCCGGGGGAGTCTGCATCGCCAGCGCGTTCGTGAGCTCGGGCATCAGCCAGATCGTGGGCGAAGCGCTGGGCGCGCTGAGCACCCTGCATCCGCTGCTGGTATTGGCGGTAATCTGCCTGTCCGTCACGTTCCTCACCGAGATCACGAGCAATACCGCGACCACCGCGCTGCTGATGCCGATCCTGGCGGCGGCCGCAATCGGCGCCGGCGTCGACCCGCGGTTGCTGATGGTTCCGGCGGCCATGAGCGCCAGTTGCGCCTTCATGCTGCCCGTCGCCACCGGCGCCAACGCAGTCGTATTCACCTCCGGCCACGTGCCCATCCGGGCCATGGTCCGCGAGGGGCTCATCTTGAACCTGCTGGGCACGGCGGTGCTGAGCACCCTTTGTTTTCTGCTCCTGTGACACGGTTCCGCCGGGAGGAATTGCATGAGCCTGTTTGAGATCGGCGCGTTCCTGATCGGCCTGTCGGCGCTGTTCGGCTACGTCAATCACCAGTACTTGCGCGTACCGCACACCATCGGCCTCGTTCTGATCGCGCTGGCCGCCTCCCTGATGCTGCTGCTGATCGAGTCCCTGGTGCCGGCCGCCAACGTCGACGCGCTGATTGTCGAAGTGTTGGGGCGGATCGACTTTCACGAGACGCTGATGCACGGCATGCTGAGTTTCCTGCTGTTCGCGGGCGCCCTGCACGTGGACCTGTCCGCGCTGCGCAGCCGGTATCGCACGATCGGGCTGATGGCGACGGCGGGCACGCTGGTCTCCACGCTGGCCATCGCCACAGCGACCTGGCTGCTGGCCGGCTGGGCGGGACACCCACTGCCCTTCGTCTGGGCGCTGGTGTTCGGCGCCCTGATCAGTCCCACCGATCCGGTGGCGGTGCTGGCCCTGTTCCGGGCCGTCCCGGTGCCTGAATCGTTGAAGGTGACGCTGGCCGGGGAGTCCCTGTTCAACGACGGCGTGGGCGTCGTTGTCTTTACCGTGATCGTCGGCGTCGCCGTGCAGGGCGGCGAACCCAGCTTCCTCCACATCGGCGAACTGTTCGCGGTGGAAGTGCTCGGCGGGGTGGTACTGGGACTGATCTCGGGCTACGCCGGTTACCGCGCCATGTACCATCTGGACGAGCCCAACCTGGAGGTCCTCATCACGCTGGCGGTAGTCATGGTGTGCTACGCGGTCTGCATCCGGCTGCATGCCAGCGGCCCCATCGCCATGGTCGTGGCGGGGCTCTTCATCGGCAACAAGGGCATGGAATACGCGGTGAGCGAACGCTCCCGGGATTATCTCGAGAAGTTCTGGATGCTGCTCGACGAGATCCTCAATTCCGTGCTCTTCCTGCTGATCGGCCTGGAAGTCCTGATCATCGCCCGCAGCGGGTTCGAATACTGGATGGGCCTGCTGGCCATCCCCATCGCCCTGTCCGGCCGCTGGCTCAGCGTGTTTCTCTCCCGCGTGGCCGTTCGCCGCTGGGAGGCGCTTCCGAGCGGTGCGGTCCCGGTACTGACCTGGGGCGGATTGCGCGGCGGCATCGCAGTCGCCCTGGCGCTGTCGCTGCCGGCAAACGAGTTCCGGCCGTTCATACTCAGCATTACCTACGTGGTGGTGCTGTTTTCGATCATCGTCCAGGGGTTAACGGTGACACGGCTGATTCGGCGTGTTGTCCCGACGCAATAGCCGAGAGACGCAACTATAGTGTGCACTAAAATAGTGTACACTACGCTAGCGTTTTTCGGGGCGGGCAGGGAGTTGATCGTGAAAAACATTACATTGAGTGCCGATGAGAATTTAATCGAAGCGGCGCGGCGCCGTGCCGTCGCGGAGCATACGACCTTGAATGCGAAATTCAGGTTTTGGCTCGCCGACTACGTTGGCCGCGAGAGGCAGGCCGCCCGGGCGATGCGGACCATTCACGAACTCCAGGGCAAGCTGCGCGTTGGGCGCAAGTTGACACGCGAAGAGATGAATGAGCGTTGAGTTCTTCATCGACACGAACGTCTTTGTGTATCAGCTTGAGCACATCGACACTCGAAAAGCCGGGATCGCGAACGAATTGATCGAACGAGGAATCGCCACCCGGACAGCGTGCATCAGTTTTCAGGTTATCCAGGAATGCGTCAACACCGCGATACGTAAGGCCGAGGTACGGCTGACGGAAGATCAAATGCGCAGATATCTGGAGGACGTGCTGGCGCCGTTGTATCGGGTTCAACCAAGCGTTCGCCTTTATCGGGAATCGCTGGATATCCATTTCCGCTACCGTTTCGGTTTCTACGACAGTCTCATCGTCGCCGCCGCGATGGAAGCGGGCTGCAAAATGCTCTACACCGAAGACCTCCAGCATGGGCAGCGGATTGGAGGATTAACAATCATCAATCCTTTTGGAACATAACCGGGCGGCCACCGGCGCCGGTATTTCTCAACGATCTGTTGGGTTGATTCAAGGCCGCCGCGGGCAAGACGCCATCACGAGATCCACCAAGTTCCATTGCCTGCTCTGCAAGTTCGCGAGCTGACTCCATGGGTTCGATTCCCTCCCGCTACGCAAAAGTAGAAAACGCAAATACCGGATACGCATTTATGCGTATTGGGGATTTCCTATCCGGTTGGTCCAAGCTGGTTTCCCGGCTTGACATCAATGCGTGAAGTTGGCGCGTTACTGTCGCAGCAGGCGGATATTTGCGGGAGGGGTTTCGAAATTGCTGCGAAACGGGTTGATGTCCAGACCGCCCCGGCGCAGGTAGCGCGCGTAAACGCTCAGGGCGGTGGGTTGGCAGTAGCGCTCGATGTCCACGAACATGCGTTCGACGCATTGCTCGTGGAATTCGGCGTGGTTGCGGTACGAGACGAGGTAGGCCAGCAAGGCGCTGCGGCGAATCCTTGGTCCCCGGTAGCGGATCATCACCGTCGCCCAGTCGGGCTGGCCGGTGACCGGGCAGTTTGTTTTCAGCAGGTTCGAATGAAGCGTCTCGGCGATGTGGGATTGCGATTCTACGCTGGCGCGCAGCAGCTTGGGATCGAGATCGTAGGTTGGTTGTTCCAGCTCTTCGGTGTCGATGCAGTGCCCGACGGGTTCGCCTTGTGCCGGTGTCCCTTCCGACCCGGATGCATGCAGCCGGACTTGCGCCTCGGCGCCGCAGACTGCGCCAAGGTCAGCGGCAAGGGTGCTGCGCACGGTTTCCGGCGACTCGTACCGGCAGCCGTTGAGGGAGTTCAGGTAGAACTTGAGGGACTTTGACTCGACGATGTTCGGCGAGTCCGCGGGCATCCGGAACTCGCCCGTGGCCACTGCCGGCCTGCCATGCATGTCGAGCCAGCTCAGCTCGTAGGCATTCCAGATGTCCTCGCCGGCGAACGGCAGGGCGCCGGCAATGCCCAGCCGGTTACGGCCTTCAGCCCGGGGAATCGACTGAAGCAGGTTCGGCGAGTACTCGCCGGGTTGTCCCGCCGGGGCGAGGCTGCTCATGTGCACAAAGGGTACACCCACACAACCGAGCTTTCACGCCGGATCGCGGGTCAACCGAAGATGAGACGGGCCTGGGCGCCCGGTTCGGCGGACGAACTCGGCGTCCGGCCAGGCAGGCAGCGGCGCGTTTGTCCGTCGCAGCCAGTCTTCCAGGACATTCAGCAAACGGTCCCGCTGCACCGGCATCGCCCCGGCCAGATCCTCCTGCTCGCCGGGATCTCGGGCCAGATTGTACAACTCTACGCGATCGGTTTCGTAGAACTTCATCAGCTTCCAGTCGCCGGATCGCACCGCGCTGACCGGACCCGTTCGCCACGGCGAATTCGGGTAACCCGGGAAATGCCAGTAGAGCGTTTCACGCTGCAGCGAAGCGTTGGGATCGTCAAACAGGGGCGTCAGGCTCAGCCCGTCCAACGGGTAGTTCCCAGGTGGCGCGGCTCCGGCCACATCCAGCCATGTCGGGTAGAAATCGATCCCGATGACGGGTTCGTGGCTTTCAGTTCCGGGCTGTATCCCGGCAGGCCAGCGAACCGCCAGCGGAACCCGGATGCCCCCCTCGTAGTAGGTGCCCTTGCCGCCCTTAAGGGGGGCGTTATCGGTGATGTCGGTGTCCCCGCGACCCAGGAAATCGTAGCCGCCGACGCCGCCGTTGTCGGAATAGAACACCACCATGGAGTTTTCGGCGAGACCGAACCCGTCGAGGGCATCGAGAAGCTTGCCCACGTTGGAGTCCAGCGATTCGATCATCGCTGCATAGGCCGGATTGGTATGGCCGCGTTGCGCGGGTTTGCGCTCGTACTTGCGGACCAGTGCCTCGGGCGCCTGCAAGGGTACGTGCGGCGTGTAATAGGAAACAAACAGAAAGAAAGGCTCCGCCCGGTGCTCGCCGATAAACCGGATCGCCTTTCGGGTCAGATAGTCGGTGAGGTATTCGCCGCTTTCGGCATCGTCGATGTATGCATTGTTGTTCGGCTCGAAATAGCCGCCTTCCCAGCCGTGAGGATTGCCGGCCTGGTAGCCGCCGATATTGATATCGAAGCCCTGTTGCCGCGGTCCGAATTCGGGCGGATCGCCGATGTGCCATTTGCCCATGATGGCGGTGACGTAACCGGCCTCACGCAGCGCTTCGGCTACGGTCAATTTCTCAAGCGGCAGTTCCCTGGCGTTGTCCGCGCCTATCATCGCGAACGTGCGGGCCGGGCCCGCGTGATAGATGGGTTGATGCGGGTAGTACTGGCCGCTGATCAGCGCCGCCCGGGTGGGGGAACAGTTCGCGCCGTTGGTGTACGCGTGCCGAAATACCATGCCTTCGGCCGCCAGCCGATCGATGTTGGGTGTCTCGTAGTAGGTTCGGCCCAACGGATCGAAACCGTTGATGTCGGTCAGGCCCAGGTCGTCCGCCAGGATGAATACGATGTTCGGTCGATCGCGGTCGGAAGAATCCGCTGTGCCCTGGGCGTGGGCGGCTGCTCCCGACAACAGGATCGACAGCACAATGAGCGTTGTCCGGATGCCGGGTTCTCTCATGGTCGGGCAGGCATTAGGGGGTGGCAGCATTCAATTCATCGAGCAGGGCTCGGGCGGAAGGGTCCGCCGGCGCCATTTCCAGCAGGCGTTCGGCATATTGGCGCGCCTCATCGACTTCGCCGCCGTCCCGGTGCATCGTTGCCAGCGCAACGATGGTGTCGCGGTGCCCCGGGAAACGCGCGTGGACATCGCGCAGCCGTTGCAGCGCTGCCGCCCGTTCGCCCGTGGAATTCAGGGCGATGCCGATCACGTACTGGTAGTAGGGTTCGTCAGGCGCCAGTTCGGCGGCCCGCTGGAGAGCTTCCATGGCCGCCTCGAGCTGATCCGAACGTACCAGGGACAAACCCAGGGCGAAATGGCCGCTGGGATCCCCGTCGTTGTTCTCGACGGCTTCGCGCAGCAGCGCCTCCGCCTCCTGTTCGCGCCCGTAGCGGCGCAGGAGGTCGGCCAGATTGATATAGGCGGCGGTGAACCACGGTGCTCGCTCGATGGTGGTTTCGAACGCCTCTGTCGCTTCTTCCAGGCGGCCCAGTTGAGCGAGAGTGCTGGCCGAGTTGAAGAGTCCCTCCGCGCGATCGGAGTTGAAGCGTTGTGCGGCCCAGTACTCCTCCAGAGCGGAGTCGAGGTCGCTTTGCCGGCGTGGGCTGAGCTGCTCCCGGGACGGCAGCAGGACCCGGGCAGCCGCCAGCCGTAACGCCCGCAAGGGGTGCGTCAGGAATCGCTGGGCGAAGCCGGCTCGATCGTCCGGACTCAGGTTCTCGATCAGGCCCAGGGCGGTCAACTGCACCAGGGGGTCGTCGTTCTGGATGACCGCCTCCACCGTTTGCAACGCCCGGTCGTCGAGCTGCGCCGACAACAGGCTCAACGCGGTTGCGCGGACAATGGCGGGCGCTGCCGGGTCGTCGACGAGGGCGGTCAGGCGGGAACCGCGATCGCCGGACCACTGGCGTGCGGCGTGGAGGGCCTCCGCGTAGTGGGGTGTGCCGGAGCGGCCCTCCGGGAACCAAGCGGCGACGGTATCCGCGGCCCACTGCGCGCCTTCGGTCTGGTGGCATCCGTTGCAGGCGTTTGGCGTGCCCAGGGACACCGAGAGGTCCGGCCGCGGCACCCTGAAGCTGTGGTCGCGCCGCGGGTCCACCACCATGTAGGTTTCCGCGGGCATGTGACAGTCCACGCAGGCTGTACCCGGACCCTCGCCGGGATGGTGATGGTGCTGCGGACCGAGATAGGCGCTGGCCTGATGGCATTGGGCGCACAGTGCATCGCCTTGCACGCGGAGTTGCGCGCTGTGGGGCTCGTGGCAGTCGCTGCACGTTACGCTGGCGGCGTGCATCGGGCTCTGCAGGAACGAGCCGTAGACGTAGACCTCATCCTGGATCTGACCGTCCGCGTGATAGAGCCCCTCGTCCAGTAACGAGGGCTGGAACCCGTCCAGCAACGGATCTCCGGGCTGGAACTCGTCGCTGAACTGGCTGCGGCGCGAGTGGCACTGGGCGCAGGTTTCAAGTTCCGTCCGATCCGCAAGCGGCGGCACACGCTGGGCGATGACCGCACCCTCGGGAAATTGCCACTGGCCTGTAGCGGCCGCCAGGCCCATGGGGATCTCCTCGGGCGCCTGAACGTGGCGAGACCCCGGTCCGTGGCAGGACTCGCAGTCCACGTCGATGCTGGAAAACGTCGTTTCGAAGCGATCTTCCTCCGGGGAATAGTTCTTGTGCAGGTTGGTGGAATGGCACTCCGCACAAGTGCTGTTCCAGTTGTAGAAGTCGCCCGTCCAGTGCAACGGATCCTCGTGGTCCACTGCCTCGTCCGGATAGAGGTGGAACCACCGCTGTCCGCCTTCATCGGCAGAACGCGAATCCCAGGCAATGTTGAGAACCTGGTAGCGGCCGTCGGGAAACTCGGCGAGGTATTGCTGGAGCGGCTCGACCCCGAACGCGTGTGTGATCTCGTACTCGGTGAGCACACCGTCCGGGCCGTCCGTCCGCACCCGATAGACGCCGTCGCGTATGAAGAACTCACTCGTGACACCGTTGTAGGTAAACTGCGCGTCATTGAAATTGCCGCTGATCGAAGCCGGACTCGCAACGGCCATCGCCAGGTCATGGTGCGACCCCCGCCAGAGTTCGGCTTCGGCCATGTGACAGGCGGCGCAGAGTTCGCCGCCGACATAGTCGGCTTGGACCGGGATGGCATTTTCGCCTGCCGAAAGCGCCACACCGCCCGTGCCACCCGGCGGCTCTTCGTTGGCGCAGCCGGCAAGCAGGATCGCCGCCAGCACGGCCACCGATGGGAACGCCTTTCCAGTCATGACCGGTGGGACGCTGGATGCGCGGGTTGACGGCATATCAGCGGCCGGTTCGAGTCAGAGCGGCGGACGCTGACGTCGCTTGAAGAAGTCGTAGACGTAGCCGGCAATGCCGACCCCGGCAATCAAATTTCCGATCTGGGAACCAGATGTCGCGAACTCAATGATGACTCCGACGACGATAAGCACGAGGCTGATGACTCTCAGATTGAGGCTCATGTTCAAGGCTGGACTCCCGGGCCATTCCAGGCGGGCCGAGTTCTCCGCCCTTGTGGTCCTTGTTGCATCAACAACGTTTCTAACAGAGCCGCGTGGCGAGAGCAACGACAGCATGGCCTTGGGATGGGATGAGCGCGGACCAGTTTAGGGTTGACCGCAGAATAACACAACTATATTGTTGTGTTTGTTATGCTTCAATTCGACCCGAATACCGGCTACCTGTTTCCGGGCATCCACGCTGCTGAATGGAGCGATGTCCGAATCTGAAGAGCTTGCCATGATTACCAACGAGAGGCAGTACAGGATCACGCGAAAGAAAGCGGCTGATTTTGCCCGCGTGATCGAGGAATTCGACGTGGCGTCAACCGAACGTGCCGACGTTCATCCGAGGCTGTTGCGTGCCGAACTGGATGGCTTGCGAAGCCAACTTGCCGACCTGCGCGAAGAACTCAAGGAATACGAGGATTTGAAGTCCGCCGATCCGTCCGCCATACCCGTGGGCTCGTTCGAGGAGCTTGCAGACGGTCTGATAAAAGCCAGAATCGCGTCGGGCCTGAGTCAACGGGCGTTGGCGAATCGTCTGGAAATAAAGGAGCAGCAAGTCCAGCGGTACGAGGCGACGCGCTACGGGTCCGCGAGTTACCAGCGACTGTGCGAGGTTGCGCGCGCGCTGGGAATCATGTGGAACCAACATGACTGGAGGCGGGATGAACGGCAACGACATCCCGGCCAAATGATCGTGCCGGGCGACCGCCATCAGGTGCGGCGCGATTCCGGCAGATGGGTGTTTGTGGACATCGGCTTTTCGCGGGACAAGCGGAGTTGCGGCATCGTGATCGACGATTCGGAACCGCGTGAGGTCCGCTATGGCGACCTCGTATCCGAGATTGCGCGTGAGATGGAGAAATGCCCGTCTCCACTGAATCTGCTGATCGAAGCGCCGCTATCCATAGCGTTCAACGCAAACGGAAACCCAACGGGCCGCAAGATCGAGAAACGGGGTACGCAGCATCGTTATTGGTACGAACCAGCAGGGGCTGCCGTGTTACTGGCGACCATGCACCTTTTGCGTCGCCTGCATGACGTGCCCTCTTCGAGAGAAGTTCGGCTTTTCGAGGGTTTTGCGTCCTTCAAGCCGAGGGAAGCACGCTCCTCCCATGCGGACGACGTATTGAATCTGCGAAGTGTTGCTTGGGGCGAGAAGGGAACAATCGTCGATGAAGACGGGCTGAAGATGAGGGATGATGACATCCTCCAATCGGCGTTCGCCGTGTCGGGAATGGACTTTGGAATTCCCGCCGTGGTTGTATTCGAGGATTTCTGAAGTCACTGACTGGAGAGGCCGTGCTCAAGGCTCGCGTTCAACTGATTTTCGGCGCACTGCTGTTTTCGACGGGTGGCGTGGCCATCAAGGCGGCGACGCTGACCGGTTGGCAGGTGTCGTGTTTTCGCAGCCTGGTGGGAGGTCTGGTCATACTCCTGCTGATCCCCCGGGCGCGTCAGGGCTGGACGTGGCGATCGCTGGTCGTGGCCGTTCCGTTCGCCACGACCTTTACGCTGTTCACACTGGCCAACAAGCTGACGACGGCGGCCAATGCGATGTTTCTGCAGGAAACGGCGCCGTTCTACGTGCTGTTGCTGGGACCGCTGCTGCTGGGCGAACGCATCGTGCGGCGTGACCTGGCCTTCATGGCGGCCCTGGTGGCGGGGCTGGTGTTGATCCTTGCTTCCGGCGGCGAGCCGCTGGACACGGCTTCCAACCCGCATTTGGGAAACCTGCTCGGCGCGTGTACGGGCATCTCATGGGCACTCACGCTGACGGGCCTGCGCTGGCTCGCGTCCCGTTCGGGTTCCGGCAGGGATCAGCCGGAAACGGCGGTGGCGGCAGGCTGTTTTCTCGCCGCCGCGGCCGCCGGATTGTTCATTTTCCCACTCGGCAACACCAGCAGTCTTGACTGGCTTGCGATCGCCTACCTGGGAATATTCCAGATTGGTCTCGCGTACTTCTTCGTCACCCGGAGCATGAGGCGGCTGCCGGTGATCGAAACCTCGCTGCTGCTCCTGGCGGAGCCCGCGTTCGCGCCGCTGTGGGCGTGGTTGTTCTTGTCAGAGGTCCCCGGCGCGCTGGCCATACTCGGCGGGATCGTGATCGTTCTCGCGATAGGCGTCCATTCGCTGCGCCGCAGGCCGGTCGCGACGTAGCCCCCTGCATTCGAGGACTGGAAGTTACCCTGCCAGGACCGGAAGGTACGCTGCCCAGACAGGCCCGCCGCGATTTGACCTTGTCCTTTTGCGGACGGGCCGCCGTCAGCCCGCCGATTTGCCCGGACGGCTACTCCAGGAATGCATCCTTCAGCTCTACGCATGCATACGGTTCAAAAGGAACATCCGACGGGAAGACCGTGTCCTGGCCGGTGTAGGTTCCTGTGAAGTAACGCGGATCTTCCGCGGTGTAGCTTCGGGTGAGCCCCTGGGTCTCGGCGTCGTAGGTGAAGCGTTCCACGACGTGCAGGTCTTCGCTGTGCGGGACGAGCCCGCCCGGGCCGGCGGCGATGAACCCTGCCTCGAACCCGATCGTATCGACGATCAGCGCGCCATCCTCCCAGCGCCCGATGGAGTGGCCGGCACGGCTCGGAACGATGTCGTCGGGATGTTCATCCATGTCCATGCTGATTGTCCGTTCGATGTCCATGAACCCGTACCTGAGCGCGATCTCCTCGTCGGCCTGGATGATCTCGTTGACGTTCTGATTGAACTCCCAGTCGAACAGGATATTGACCGCCGTGCAGTGGAAGCGCGGATTGTTCTCCTGATGGGTCAGCCCCGCGATGGCCTCCCGGCCGGCATCCGTCATTTCGAGCGCAGGCCCGCCGCCGCCCATTCCCGCTCCCATGCCCGGAGCCCCCATGCCCGGAGCCATTCCGCCGCCCTGGAGATTGGGCTGCGGCGCGGCCCACATGCCCGAGATCTCAAGCCGACCCGCGACGAGTCGCTCTGCCGAGCCGGTAGGCGCGTCGAGTGCCCGGCGCCGGTCATAGTGCTGAAGCACGCTTCCGTCGGCAAGAACGACGGATTGCAGCGCGCAGGCGTGGGGCTCGAGCCTGCCCTGACTCCCGGAAACGGTGATCGTCTCGCCGATCGGGAACAGGTCTTCGGTCCAGCCGGCACGCCGCAGGAAGGAGCCTGCATGCAACTGGCAGCGCCACGGCGTGACCGTGCCGTCGGATTCGGTGACGTCGAAATAGATGTATCCGTGTGGATTGACGAAGCGGACGTCGGTCACGGCACCGGTGACCTCGACTTGCTGCGAAGCATCGAATTGCCCCGGGCCGTGATGAGCGTTCGCGGCAAGAGGCATGATCGAAAAAATCAGGCAGTGATGGAAGCGCATGCTGATCTCCTGACGAAGTGTTCTCGGCGAAAGGATGAGTTCTGTTGCTCGCGTCCAGACTTGTCCGCGAATTATCCTCTCACAAGGACCGCCCGCCTGCAGACGTTGTACCGGTCCGCGGCAGGACTCGCGGTCCACCGTCAACCCGCCTGGCCACCTGGACGGCTACTCCAGGAACGCGTCCTTCAGCTCCACGCAGGCATACGGTTCAAAAGGAACGTCCGACGGGAAGACCGTGTCCTGGCCGGTGTATGTCCCGTTGAAGTAGCGCGGATCTTCCGCTGTGTAGCTTCGGGTGAGCCCCTGGGTCTCGGCGTCGTAGGTGAAGCGTTCCACGACGTGCAGGTCTTCGCTGTGCGGGACGAGCCCGCCCGGGCCGGCGGCGATGAACCCTGCCTCGAACCCGATCGTATCGACGATCAGCGCGCCATCCTCCCAGCGCCCGATGGAGTGGCCGGCACGGCTCGGAACGATGTTGTCGGGATGTTCATCCAGATCCATGCCGATCGTCCGGACGATGTCCATGAAGCCATACCTGAGAGTGATCTCCTCGTCCGTTTGGATGATCTCGTTGACGTGCCGATCGAACTCCCAGTCGAACAGGATGTTGACTGCCATGCAATGGAAGCGCGGATTGTCCTCCTGGTGGGTCAGCCCCGCGATGGCCTCCCGGCCGGCATCGGTCATCTCGAGCGCAGGCCCGCCGCCGCCCATTCCCGCTCCCATGGCAGGAACCCCCATGGCCGGGGCCATTCCGCCGCCGGTAGCGCCGCCCTGGGGGTTGCGCTGCGGAGCGGCCCACGTGCCCGATAGTTCAAGACGACCCGCGACGAGCCGGTCTGCCGAGCCGGTGGGCGCGTCGAGTACCCGGCGTTGGTCATAGCGCTGCAGCACGCTGCCGTCAGCAAGAACGACGGACCGCAACGCGCAGGCGTGGGGCTCAAGTCTGCCCTGACTTCCGGTAACGGTGATCGTCTCGCCGATCGGGAACAGGTCCTCGGTCCAGCCTGCACGCCGCAGGAGGGAGCCCGCCTGCAACTCGCAGCGCCACGGCGTGACCGTGCCGTCGGATTCGGTGGCGTCGAAATAGATGTATCCGTGCGGATTGACGAAACGGACTTCGGTCACGGCGCCGGTGACCTCGACCTGCTGCGAAGCATCGAACTGCCCCGGGCCATGATGTGCGTTCGCGGCAAAAGGAATGATCGAAACCAATAGGTAGCAAGAGATGCGCATGCTGTGCTCCTGGTGAGGTATTTCGTGTCAAGGAACGAGTTCTGTCGCTCGTTTGCAGATTCAACCCTTTGATTATTTTGTCACATAGTCCGCCCACCTGCAGCGGGCGACTCCGCGCGAATGGCCCATGCGCATCCGGCGATAATTCAAATAGAATGGACGCACGAAGTGGGCTACGCCCAAACCCGGAGGCTGAAATGAGATTCAGAAACCCGATTGCCCTGCTGGGGCTCCTGCCGTTGGCGGCAACCCATTCGCTGGGTCAGGAAATTCCTCCGGGCTTCCTGGATCCCGAGCCCATTCTGCAGGCGGCCGAGGCGGCCATCGGTACCCAGAATCTGAGTTGCGTGACGCTCTCCGGCTCGGGCTACAGTGGCCTGGTCGGGCAGCAGCGCCTCAACGGTTACAACGTCGACTGGCCCCGCGGCGAGCTGAACAACTACACCCGGATGATGAACTGGGAAACGGGGGTCATGCTGGAGACGTTCGACCGGCCGCCCGGACAGAACCCCGCATCCTGGAAGTACGGTCTGGGCTGGCTCGGCGGGACCCCGGTGCAGCAGCACTCCCGGCAACTGTTCATGGTCAACGGCGAGTACGGCTGGCACCAGGATGGCCCCGAAGGCGAGCCGATAGCCGCCCGGCCGGAAGATGCGGCCAACTGGCAACTGGACATGTGGCTCAATCCGCACGGTTTCCTGAAGGCGGCGCGACTGCCGGGCGCCAACCCCGTCGCTACCTGGCGCTGGGAGTTGGGAGAAATGGGCCGCGACGGCCCCACCACGACGCCGGAGAGGGTCAGGATCGTTTCCATCACGGTCCTCGGCAAGTATCGGGTCGATGCGACGGTGAACAGCGAGGACCTGCTGCAGCGCATCCATACCTGGGTGCCGGATCCGGTGCTTGGGGACTTCAACTACGAACACGAATTCTTCAACGACAGCTATGCCGACCTGGGTGACGGCATTCGCTTCCCGATTACCTGGCACTCCCATCAGGGCTGGGACGACAACTATCAGACCCAGAGCATCAATGCCGGACACAACGCCTTCGGAGGTGTCTTTGACGACATCCAGGCTAATCAGTGCCCGGAACCGGTCGCAGTGCCGGACTCGGTGCGCGAGGCTGAGTTTGCGGTGACGGTCGAGACCGAAGAGATTGCGGACGGTGTGTATCTGCTGGGCGGTTCCTCGCACAACAGCGTCGCCGTGGAGTTCGAGAACTTTATCGCGGTCGTCGAGGCGCCGGTGAGCGAACAGCGCAGCCTGGCGGTCATCGAAGAGGTGGTCAGGCTCATCCCCGACAAACCGATTCGCTTCTTGGTCAATACGCATCAGCACAACGATCACATCGGCGGCCTGCGAACCTACATGCACATTGGGGCAACGATCGTCACGCACAGGCTGAACTACGACTTCTACATCCGCGACGTGCTCAACTACTCACAGCGCACGCTGCTTCCGGACATGGTCTCGCTGTGGCCGCCCACCGAACTGGCGGAAGGCTACTACTACGAGCGCTACACGGAGAACTACGTGATCAGCGACGGCGAGCGCAACCTGAATCTCTACTACGTGCACCCGCTGGAGCACGTGGACGGTATGACGATCGCGTTCCTGCCCGACGAGGGCATTCTTGTGGAGGCGGACCTGTTCGACACCCACGTGCCGCCGCCGCCCGAAGCCTCCGCTGCCAATCGCAGCCTGCATAACCAGGTTGCACGGTTGGGACTGGACGTATCGACGATCGTGCCCATCCACGGCCGGCCCGCAGCCTGGAGCGACTTTCTGGAGATTCCGGGCTTGGCTGAGTAGCGCCCATTGACGCTGCCCGAGGCAGCGCCGCAGATTCGCGATTGACTGGCGGCAACCTGTCGGGGCAGGGGACCCGGCCGGATCAGAGCGACCCGTCCGAATGGACGATCTCCCCGTCCACGATGGTGAGGACTGCCCGAGTTTCCCTGATTCGGCGGGTGTCGGCCTCAAAGGGATTCTGGTTCAGGATGACCAGATCGGCCAGGAAGCCGGCCTTGAGCTGACCGCGTTCATGCTCCTCCCTGGTGAACCAGGCTGCACCTCGCGTGTATCCACGCAGCCCTTCCATCAGGGTGATCTGCTGTGGGCCGCGGCCCAATGAATCCGCGGTGAGGATGTCTTCGCCGCGATAGTTCTCGCCGGTGACCATGAATTGCAGGATGGTCCAGGGGTTGCCGACACCTGCGAACATCCCGTCCGCACCGAAACCGAAGTTGAGGTTTGGCGTGTCCATCGCAGCCCGATACGGCGGACCTGAGTACTGCCACCCCGGAAACAGGAAGCGCACCGCCTGAATGCCGGCGCCTACGCCCAGGTCCGCCAAGTTTGCCAGATCCTCCATTGTGGCATCGTTCAGATGCTCCAGGGAGGCGTGCCGGTCGGCGAGCGATCCGATCCGGCAAGGATCGTCGCGGCTCACCGCCCGCCTGATTCCCTCGATCACCTGGCCGATCTGGCCGGCTTCGGCGTGCTGGTGGAACGACCAGTCCGGGCGTCGAAGAAGAAACATTACGGCCTCCTCGATGGAATCGGCCGTCGGCGCGGCGAGAAACTCGCCAAGGCCCATGTTCCTGAAATAGGGGCCGCCGACGCGACTCATATGGAATCCTTCGCCCGGGATTTCTTCGGGGCCGGCGCATTCCGTCGTCGCCGCGAGCGGTGCGGCGCTGAGCACATTGCGCAGAGCGGCAATCCCGCTCTGGCCATCGACGCCCGGCGCACCCGCCGGCCGGATCTGGTAGCGGTTTCGGACTTTGAGCTGCCCGCGGCGGGCCAGTTCAAGCAGCGGCATGAAGTCCTGAGTCTGGCGGAATCCGCTGCCCCCGGCATCGCCCACACCGACCAGTCCGATGCCATGCGACCAGCGCACCAAGTCGAGGGTGCTGCGCGTCTGCTCTTCCAGCGTGTTGTTCGCCCGCGTCCATTCGTATACCTGCTGGTTCAGGTCATTGCTCAACGAGCCGTCAGCGGGAATTTCGGCGACCGGTGGCACGGCGGGCGACAGACCATTGAAGAAATTGATGGCGCTGGAGTTCATCTGTCCCGGACCGGTGAAGGTGGCTCGGTTGAAGTCTTCCGGACCCGCCCCCACGGGAGTCGGCGTAAACCTTTGGGAGAACAGGACCGCGTGGTCTGGAGCCCACTCATCGAGTTCCTGCCGGGTGGGGTACCGCCCGGACAGTGGATCGTCGGGGTCCTCAAGAAACTGCAGATGATTGTGGCGGCCGAACAGGGCGATCCATTCGCCCTCCGGCACTTCCGCGGTCCGTGCCCGGATTGCGGCTTCCAGGTCCTGCAGCGTGAACGCGTTTTCGCCGCGATGCAGTGCGTATCCCCAGGTGATCGCGCTGCGGTTCCAATGCAGATGCTGATCGATGAGTCCCGGGATCACGACAGCCCCCCGGGCGTCGATGACGGTGATCCCGCCGTCGCTTGATTCCGCCTGCTCGGCGCCATCCGCGGCATTTGCGCCCACGGAGACGATTCGGTTGCCGCCGATCAGCAACGTATCCGCCGTCGGATTGTCATCGTCCATGGTGACGACGTTGGCGTTGACGATCCTGATGTCGTCGGCGTAAAGCCCATGCGGGCTGACGATGATCAACACGGCAAGTGCGGCGGTCAATCGGTTCAGGCGATTCATTGATTCTGGCCCGGCGTTACAGTTGAACGCGGATTGTATCGCGCGAGTGCGGCTCTCCGGCCATGTCTGCGGGTGGCGTTTCCGGTATCATCCGCCGCCTATCCGTACGGAGGCGCTCCATGGGCTTCTCGACCAGACAGATTCACGCGGGTGTCGAGCCGGACGCGGAGACCGGTTCGATTCTTACGCCGATCTACCAGTCGACGACCTTCGTTCAGCCGTCCGTGGACGACTACCTGTCCAAGGGTTATTCCTATTCCCGCAGCGGCAATCCCACGGTGCGGGCGCTGGAACGCAAGCTGGCCGTGCTGGAGGACGGGTTTGATTGCACCTGTTATGCGACCGGTATGGCCGCCATCCAGGTGGTCTTTCAGGCCTGCCTCAACGCCGGCGATCATGCCATCGTTTCCGATGTCGCCTACGGCGGCACGTATCGCCTCAGTACCAAGGTCTTTGCGCGATTCGGCGTGGAGTTCAGCTTCGTGAACACGGCGGACGCCGCCGAGGTGGAAGCGGCGGTGAAGCCGAATACGGGACTGATTCTCACCGAGACGCCCGCCAATCCGAACTTGAAGCTCACCGACATCGAGGCGATATCGGAGATCGCCCGGGCCCGGAATATCCCCCACGCGGTGGACAACACGTTTCTGACGCCGTTCTACCAGCGGCCGCTGGAACTGGGCGCGGACATTTCGATTCACAGCACCACCAAGTACTTCGACGGCCACAATGCCACCGTGGGCGGCGCGGTGATTGCCGCCACCGAAGAACTGGACGAATCCATCCGGTTCATCCAGAACGCCAGCGGGGTGATCATGTCGCCGTGGGTGGCCTGGTTGACGCTCCAGGGCATCAAGACGCTGTCCATTCGCATGGAGCGGCAATCGGCCAACGCGCTCGCCATTGCGAAATTCCTGGAGGCGCACCCTAAGGTCACTCAGGTCGCCTATCCGGGCCTGCCGTCGTTCGCCCAGCACGAACTGGCCGGGCGCCAGGCGACCGGATTCGGCGCCATGCTCTGGTTCGAGGTTCAGGGCGGCGTCAGCGCCGGCAAGCGGCTCATGGACTCGGTGCGCCTGTGTACCCTGGCGGAAAACCTTGGGTCCGTGGAGACGCTCGTCACGCACCCCGTGACCATGACCCACGCCGATGTGGAGAAGGCCGAACGGGAGCGGGTCGGGATCAGCGACGGTCTGGTGCGCCTTTCCGTGGGCCTGGAGGATGTGGAAGACTTGATTGACGACCTCAGTCAGGCGCTGGAACGCGTATAGGGAGCGGCCATGCACCTGGCCGAGATCAGGCTGTATCCCATCAAGTCCTGCGGCGGCATCTCCGTTGCCGACGCAGTCCTTGAGGAACGGGGCCTCCGCGGTGATCGGCGCTACATGCTGGTGGACGAGCGCGGCCGGTTTCTCACCCAGCGCGAGCACCCGCAAATGGCGAGGATCCGGGTTCGGGAATCCAACGGCGGTTGGGCCGTGGACGCGCCGGGGCAGGAAACGCTGCTGTTGCCCGCCAGTCTGCCGTCGGGCCCGCAGCGAACCGCCACCGTTTGGCGCGATACGCTGGAACTCACCGAGGCGGACGCCGCCGTCAACGGTTGGTTCAGTACAGCGCTGGATTTGCCGTGCCGGCTGGTTAACCTGTCCGACGGACACGTGCGGCGGCTCAGGCCCGGGCGCGGCAAGGACACGGACCAGGTGAGTCTCGCCGACGGCGCTCCGGTACTGTTGACCGCCACGGCGTCGCTCGCACAACTCAACGAGTGGTTACCGAGGCCCGTTGGAATGGTGAACTTTCGTCCCAATCTGGTTGCTGAAACGGTTGTCCCCTTCGAGGAAGACCGGTGGGGGCGAATCCGGGTCGGAGAGTCCGAGTTGGACGTGGCGTGGGCCTGCACGCGCTGTGTGCTGACTACAGTCGATCCCGCGACGGCCACCAAGGACCCGGACGGCGAACCGATCCGCACCCTGAAGACGTTTCGCCGCGGTCCGGAAGGCGTGATGTTCGGGCAAAACCTGATTCCTCGCCGGCTGGGCACGGTGAGGGTCGGCGATCCCATCGATATACTCTGAGGGGGCAAGAGGACCTGTCGACATGAGAAAGGAAACCCGTCTCGCACATCATCCGCGGGCGAAACTGCCCAAGGGAAACGAGTCCCTGGTGGAGCCCGTGTACCGCTCTGTGAAGTTCAGGTTCGGGGACATCGCCTCGTCGCTGACACCCGAAGCCCGTGGCGAAGGATACGAATACACCCGCGACGCCAACCCCACCACGCGGCAACTGGAGCAGTTGACGGCGGAACTGCAGGGGCGTGATGATGCCGTGTGCGTATCCACGGGGATGGCCTCCGCCTGGCTGGCTGCGCTCGGCAACCTGGGCGCCGGGGACCGCGTTGTCTGCTTTCTGGAATCCTACCGGCCCATCCGCGTCATGGTACGGCAGCGGCTGTCCCGGCTTGGAATCGACCATGTCCTCTTGAGCGTGCACGATCTGGAGGGTATGGAGAAGGTCTTTTCGGCCGATGACACCCGGTGCCTGATTTTCGAGGCGCCCACCAACCCGATGGTGCAGGTCCCCGATCTTCGTGCCATCACGACGCTGGCCCGGGCGCACGATGTGGTCACCATTCTGGACAACACGTTCGGGGGGCTGCACAACCACGGGCAGTTCGATATCGACTACTACATCCACAGCCTGACCAAGTACGCCAGCGGTCACGGCGATGTCATGGGCGGTGTCGTGATCGCCGACCGGGAGCGGCTCAGGGTCCTCAAGCCGCTGGCTACCAACATGGGCGCAACCCTGGACCCGGGCGCGGCGTTCCTGATCCTTCGTGGATTGCGGACCTACGCACTGCGATATCGCCGTCACTCGGAGAGCGCCTTGACAGTGGCCGAATTCCTGAGCGGACACCCCCGGGTCGAGCGGGTCTGCTATCCGGGTCTGGCGGACGATCCGGGCCACAGGCTGGCTTCGGAACAGATGGACGGCTATGGGGGCGTGCTGAGTTTCGACCTCAAGGGCGACGGGCAGCAGGCGTGGCGGTTCATCGACGCGCTGCAGTTGTTTGCCACGGTGTCGAGCATCGGTTCGACGGAGTCGCTGGTTGCCCCGGTGAAGCTGTATTTTGCCGGTGACCTGAGCGAGGAAGAGTGCAGGCGGGCCGGCATACGCGAAAACACCGTTCGCCTTGCCGTTGGCCTTGAAGATACCGGCGACCTGATCGCCGACCTGGAACAGGCGTTCTCGGCGGCTTTCCAATAGCCTCATCGGTTGCGCGGCAGACGCCGGGGGAATTGAGCAGCCAGTCGTGCGAGAGTTGAAAGGCTGGCGGCGCCAGGCTTGAGCCGTCGATCCGTACCTCCCATGATATGCTCTGCAAGGCTATAGATCGCCTGCAATGCTCCGTCGAAAACAGCACATCATGCAGTTGAAATTGCGCATCGGGATCGCTGCCCTGGCCGGTGCTGTCATGGCGCTGCTAACAGTCACGGATGCCCACGCGCAGTTCGGTCGACGCTGGCAAATCGAGCAAAACAACCCTCCGGCCACCGAGTTGATCGTTGCCCGCTGGCGTTTCGGAACCAACGGCGCCATCGGGCACATGGGCTGGGCCCACAACTACCCCAACTCCGACGAGAACTTCAACGAGTTCATCGAGCAATCCACCGGCATCGACATCCAGGTGCTGTCGTACCGCATCGTGGACCTGGGGAGCGAGGAGGTCTTCGAGTACCCGTTCGCCTACGTCTCCGAGCCTGGCGAGATGGAGCTGACAGACCAGGAGGTCGAGAATTTCCGGCAGTTCATCGAACGGGGCGGATTCGTGCTGATGGACGACTTCGACGGCTCGTGGCAAATGGCGACCATGCGATCGGAGGTTGCGCGCGTCTTTCCCGACCGTCCGTTCATAACGCTGGAACCGAATCACCCCCTCTTCAAGGCGCATTTCGACCTCTATGATCTCAACGGAATGTCGCCCTACGTGCCGGGAGGCAACATCACCTACTACGGGATCCTGAACGACGCCGGCGACGTGGTCATAGCGGCGGGCCACAATAACGACCTGGCGAACTTCTGGGATTGGTACGATCAGGCGCGCATGCCGCTGGAACCCGCTGCGGACGCATTTCGGCTCGGCATCAATTTCGTCGTCTGGTCAATGACCCATTAGCGCCAATATCCATTGATTCGGCGCTTGCCGGTCCGGCTGCGGCGCGTAAACTACGGTTTTTCGCGACAGCCGCCGGGTTCCACCCCCGCTGCGGTTCCGATGGAGTTCGAGATTCATGCGTATCCGTGGGCAACTCTTGAGCCGCCGGCGGGCGGTGGAAGGCGCCGTATTCGTCGCCGGCCACGCTCGGCAGATCGTGCTTCTCGCCGCGCTTGCCTGGGTGTCCGGCGCTGCTGCCCAGGAATCGGCCGGGGGACCTGTCGAAGAAGTCGTGGTCGTCGGCGATCTCGGCAGTCTGCCCGACGAGGACGTGCAATCCGTCTTCGGCTTCGGCAAGTCGCTGCTGTATACGCCCAGGTCCGCCTCCACGGTCAGCGAAGAAATGATGGCCCGCTTTGACATGCGCGACATCGACGAGTTGATCGCGGTGGCGCCGGGCAGTTTCACGCAATCTTTCTTCGGCGTCGCCGGGTCACTGGATATCCGGGGCACGCCGGGGGAGACGTACTTCCGGGGGGTCAGGCGCCTCGACAACCCCGGCAATTACCCGACGCCCATCGGCGCGTCCGACCGCATCGATATCGTCCGCGGACCGGCGTCGCCCATTTACGGACCCGCCAAGATCGGCGGGTACCTGAACTTCAACCCCAAGTCCGCCAGGGTCGAGGAGACCGGCGGATTCGTCGACGGCACCACGGGCGCCGTGGGCCTGGGTTCCGGTAGCTGGGACAAGCGGATTCTTACCGCCGAAGTCGGTGGCCCGGCCCGCCTGGGGGATCGGGACATCGGCTACTATCTTTACTCCGAGTTCGAGAATTCGGGCAGCTACTACCGCAACAGCGGTGTCCGCCAGACTCTGTTGCAAGCGTCTTTCGACGCCAACGCAGGCGAACGGCTCAACCTGGAGTTCGGCGGCATGTATCACGAATACACCGGCAACCAGATTGCCGGCTGGAATCGCCTGACCCAGGAACTGGTGGACCACGGCACCTATGTTACCGGCCAGCCGCTGCCGCTGGATACGGACGGCGACGGCATGATTTCCCACCAGGAGTTCGACATCGACGGCGACGGCTTCACCGACCTGAACCCGTTTGCCGCCGGACTGGTCCCGGGCAGCCCCGAAGCTCTCGACCCCGGCGACCCCGGCGACGGCGTCTGCTCCATCGGCGACACGAGCCTCTTCGGGTGCACGCCCGAGCTGTTGCGCCTGGTCGATGTGGGCCGGGCCACGCTCGACGGTAGCCAGGTTCTGGTCGCGCCGGACGACGTCGTCGCGAACGACGTGCTCACGCTCTACTTCGATGCCGTCCTGAGTCCCGTTGCCGGGGGATGGGAGTGGACCAACCAGCTGTTTTACGAGGCCTACGACAACCTCAACGAGAACGCGTACGGATTCTCGCAGTTCCACGACACGTGGGTGATCGAGGACAAGCTCGTGGCGGCCAATTCCTGGCGGACAGGCGGCGCAACGGTTTCCGTGCAACTCTCGCCGTCACTGCGCTATACCAACTTTGACCACGGCGACGATTATACCAACGAGTATTTCGACCGGCGCGACCTCACCCGTCCATCCGGACCGCTGGATGCCCGGCTGCTGGCCACACGTATTGACGGCGACTACACCGAATACTACATCGGCGACTACCTCGATCTGGGGTTGGCCGCCCTGGCGGACGTGACCTGGGACAACGGGTTCAGTGCACTGGCCGGCGTTCGCTACGACACGATCGACATGGAGAGCCGCCAGCCGGTGCACAAGCTCCTGCTGGCCAGTTCCAACAACTTCTGCGCGCCTCCCGACGATTCCTGCGTTCGGGTTGCGGCGGCGGACCGATTCGGCGGTTTCTCTTGGACGCTCAGCATCAGTTACGACAGCCGCCCCGGACTGATTCCCTACGCGACCGTCTCAAGGCAGTCCACTGTCATCGCGGGGCAGGGAGCGGAGATCACCACGGACAACATCGCCGGCGGCGGCGCGTTCGATGTCTCCAGGCTTCACGAGATCGGCCTCAAGGGCAGCTTGCTGAATAACTCCCTGTACTTTGCCTTGTCCTTCTACGAGCAACAGCGAACCGACTTCTCGGCCCAGGCCACGGTGACCAACCAGGCGTCGCAGACCGAGGGCGCGGAGTTCGAGATGCGCTGGGTCGCCAGCGAGAAGTTGCTGTTCACGCTGGGCTATTCCGACATGGAAGTGGTCAACCTCAATACGCTGGAAGCCGGTTCGCGCTTCAGTTTCATCGGCGCCGATGACATTCCGGGCGTGGCCCCCGAAGCCATCTACGGCGGTACCCTGGGCGGCGCCGTGATCCGTCCGGGAAGGCAAGGCGCCCGCCGCGCCGGCATGCCCCGGAACATCGCCTCGTTGACCGCCACCTACGACTTCGGCAACGGCGTGGCGGTCAGCGGCAGCGCCGTCGACGTGGATGCCGTCCATTCGGGGTTCTCCAACTCCGTGAAGTTGCCCGCCTATACGCTCATCAACGCCGGCCTGATTGTCGAGGCGGGGAACTGGACATTCAGCGCGGCGGCCAAGAACCTGACCGACGAACGCTATTTCAGGGCGAACTTCCCGAATCTCTTCGGCGGAGTCATCGTGCTGCCCGAACTGCCGCGCAACTACCAGGCTCGCGTACAGTATCGCTGGTAGGTCGCCGAAACGGCATGCCTGCGAACGCGGTCAGGGCGCGGCCGCCTCCGGCGGTCCGAGGGCAATCGAACGCACGAACTGCAGGATGGCCGCGCTGACCTGCGTATCCTGCGTACCGATACTTATGTTCGGCGAGTAGTGGTTGTGGCTGATCAACTGGACCACTCGTGGCATGCTGCCCGACTTCTCGGTCACCTCGGCCACCAGCTCCACCATGGATTGTTCGGTTCCTGGATTATCGAATTCCGAGATGGTGAGCATGATGGGAATATCGGTCCGTTCGACGTTGCCGACAGTCGATATATGCGGCCATCGCGACAGATCCTCGCCGAAGTAGGCCAGGCGGTTCTCGGAGGGTGCGTCCGCGTCGGCGCCGTAGCCGCCCGAGATCAGGATCACGCCGGCGGCGGCGGGAATGCCAGGCTCCAACACGTCCGGCCTGAAAGCATACGTGGCTGCGTGGGAAGCGGCCGCCGACTTGCCGATGACGAAGATCTTGTCGGGGTCGCCGCCGTAACCGGCAATATTGTCCTTGACCCAGGCTACCGCGTTGCCCACGTCATTGGCGCCGTCGGGCCACTTCGCATCCGGGATGAGACGGTAGGTGGCATTGACGCCGACCAGGCCCAGGCTCGCAAAGTAGTCGGCCACGTTGCGGTTGCCGTCCTTGTTGCCGCGGACGAAACCGCCGCCGTGGAAATACATCACCACCGGCCTGGCGTCGTCGTCGTTGCGCCGCGTATCGATGTGGACATCGAGCAGGTTTCGCTCGTGCGGTCCGTAGGCGATATTGGCGGTGACTTCGATCTCGTCCAGTTCGTAGGTCCTCGGTTGGTCGGCGTAGAGCCCCGACGTCTCCGCTGCCGCCACACCCTCCTCGGTGACTCGCCTGATCGCAGCGGCGAGTTCCGCCGGCATGCTGTCGCCGGTGCGTTTCGCTTCCCGGCATACCTGTTCGTCATCCGTGGTATGTGGATCGCACAGGAAGGCTCCTTCGGACGATGCAATCATGGGAAGGATTGCACCGAGGGCGAACAGGACGGGGAGCGCGATGGATGGGTTGTGGCGGGACATGGCGATTCCTCTGTACTTGTTGTGGTCAGCCCGAAACCGATACGGCGACTGAATCACCGCGATTCGGTGTCCGGTGCTATACCTATATAGTTTAGCGCTACTTGAACCAGTCAGGCACCGGCAGGCCCTTCGAGGCGAGAAATGCCGGATTGTAGAGCTTGGACTCGTAGCGTTGTCCGGAGTCGCATAGCACGGTCACGACGGTCTTGCCGGGACCCAGGGCCTTCGCCAGGCGAATCGCGCCGGCCACGTTGATGCCGCTGGAACCGCCGAGCAGCAGGCCTTCGTCCCGGAGCAGGTCGAAGCATACCGGCAGCATCTCCTCGTCGGGTATGCGGAACGCATCGTCGATCCTCGCCCCCTCCAGATTGCCGGTCACACGGCCCTGGCCGATGCCTTCTGAAATTGAATCCCCTTCGGATGCCAGCACGCCGGTCTTGATCCAGCTATAGATTGCGGCCCCCATGGGATCGGCTGCCGCGGTGACGATGTTCGGGTTCTTGCGTTTCAGAAACTCGCTGACGCCTGCCAGCGTACCGCCGGTACCGACCGCGCAAATGAAGCCATCGACGGTGCCGTTGGTCTGCTCCCAGATCTCCGGTGCGGTGCTCACCTCGTGCCCTTCCCGGTTGGCGACATTGTCCCACTGGTTGGCGTAGAGCACGCCGTGGGGTTCCGTTTCAGCAAGTTCCGCCGCCGTTCGCTCGGCGATGTGGACGTAATTGTTCGGGTTTCGATACGGCACGGCCGGCACTTCCCGAAGTTCCGCCCCGCACAGCCGTAACGCATCCTTCTTTTCCTGGCTTTGCGTATCCGGCATGAGGATCAGCGTCCGGTAGCCTCTGGCATTCCCCACCAGGGCCAGGCCGATACCCGTGTTGCCCGCAGTGCCTTCCACGATCAGTCCGCCCGGTTCCAGGACGCCGCGGCGCTCGGCATCCAGCACCATGTACTTGGCCGCCCGATCCTTCACGGACCCGCCGGGATTGAGAAACTCGGCCTTGCCGAGAATCGTGCAGCCTGTCATTTCGGATGCCTTGCGCAGCTTGATCAGGGGCGTATTGCCCACCGAATCCACGAATCCGTCGCGAATGTCCATATCTGTTTTCCCAGGGGTGCCTGTGCCCATCGCCGGCGGATCAGGATGATCGGGCCGTCGCCGGCCGTGAACCCTGCGCAGGAAGCACCGGGTACCGGCCGACGGCGGGTGCGGCGCCGCTCTGCGTTACTCGGTGACCGTGATGGTGATGACCTCGGACACGATGGGCGGCAAGTGCGGTGTGTGCAGGTGATCGCCTACCACAAGCTGCAACGTGTGCTCGCCGGGTTCCAGCGTCAGTTCGGCTTCCGTCTGGCCGAGCCCGAAATGCACCGACTGCTCGGTCTCGGGCAGCGGCAGGTTGAACGGCGGCATTTCATCCTCTCCCACGTCGACGAGCACGTGGTGGTGCCCTGTATCGTCAAACACGATTCCCGCGGGGGCGACGCCGAGTCCGCGGAGTCCGAACCGCACCAGGACCGGGGAGGTGACGGTGTCGCCGTCGGCGGGAGACTGGAAGTAAACCTCCGCGCCTTCCGGCGCCGGCGTTCGCGGCATTTCGGGGATATCCTGCGCAAGGGTGGTAGCGGCGCCGGCGGATAGAAGCAGCCCGGCAATAAATGGTATGGTTCTCATATGTTGTTCCTTCAATGCGGTGATACCGATCTCGATGGTTCGATGAGTCAACGCACGGTCAACCACATCGTCACCGGTTGCGGGATTTTGGCACAATACGAGAAGAATGTGCGCGAAGTGAACTTCTGTAGTCGCCAGGTTTCATAAACTACAGGAAGTATCGTTCTGTAAGGAGAGGACCATGCGTCTCGGGAACATGCCACTCAGGTTGTTGTTGGTTTGCGCAGGCGCTGTACTCCTGTTGGGTTGCAAGAGCCAGTCAACCGTGCCCCCGCCCCCCAGCGGTGGGATGCCTTCCCCCAGCGGCGGGATGCCCTCGCCGAGCGGCGGGCAGCAATCCCCGAGCGGCGGGATGCCGTCTCCGAGTGGTGGTATGCCCTCGCCCAGCGGCGGAATGCCTTCCCCGAGTGGCGGGATGCCGTCTCCGAGTGGTGGTATGCCCTCGCCCAGCGGCGGAATGCCTTCCCCGAGTGGCGGGATGCCGTCTCCGAGTGGTGGTATGCCCTCGCCCAGCGGCGGAATGCCTTCCCCGAGTGGCGGGATGCCGTCCCCGAGTGGCGGGATGCCGTCTCCGAGTGGTGGTATGCCCTCGCCCAGTGGTGGAATGCCCTCCCCGAGCGGTGGGATGCCTTCGCCCAGTGGCGGGATGCCGTCTCCGAGTGGTGGTATGCCTTCGCCCAGCGGCGGATTCCCTTCCCCCAGCGGTGACGGTCCCCAAGGCTCCCAGGCGGGTGGTCAGAGTGACGGTGCTGCCGGTCAGTCGGGCGGTCAGCAGGGCGATTCGCAGGGCCAGGACGGAACCGGCGACGGTCAGGGCGGAGACTCGCGTCAGGCCGGCGGTCAGGGTGAGGACGGTCAGGGCGCCGGCGGCGGCGGCCAGGAAGGTGGCGGCCAGGACGGAACGGGCGACGGTATGGGCGGAGATTCCCGCCAGGCCGGCGGTCCGGGCGAGGATGGTCAGGGTGCCGGCGGCGACGGTCAGGAAGGTGTCCAGGCCGGCGGTCAGGGCGCCGGCGGCGACGGCACGGAAGGTGACGGCACGGAAGGTGACGGCGGCCAGGGTGGCGACTCCCGCCAGGCTGGAGGCACGGAGACCGGCGACGGCGGGTTCGGCGGCGGTGACGAGGGAGCCGGTGGCGAGCAGGGCGGCTGGCCCGGCGGCGGTGCCGGCGGCACGGGTACGGCGGGCCGCGCCTCCGAGGCGGAAGGCATATTCAACGAATCCCTGGAAGACTTTGACGCAATCATGGGCGCGGAGCAGGAGGCCATCGCCAGAGGCGGCATCGGCTCGGCCGCCGATGAAGGCTTCGGCGGCACAGGCGTGCCCGGTGGAGACGGATCCATCCTCGGCGGTGGCGCCGATGGCGGCGGCAACGTGACCACCGGCGGTTCCGCCGGCGGTGGTGACGGCAGCGACCCTGCCAGCGAGCGGCCGATCCTTGCGCGAGCCGAACTTCCGGAGGAAGCGCCGCCCCCCGTCGAGGGATGCGAAGACACGGACAAGGTCGCCCGCCAGCTTTGCGAGGCGGCCACCAAGGAGGAGGATCCGCTGTTGCGGGCGGCCCTCTGGGATGAATACAACGAGTACAAGAAGATCATAGCTCTTCAATAGGTGCGGCAGTCATGAAAAGACTTGCATTCTTCGTATTGGGCGTCGGGCTGCTGGCGGGCTGCAGCAGCAACCAGGTGCTCATCCCCCATACCGTCCAATTGGTGGCGGAAACCGAAACCGTTCCGGAAGACGAACTGCTCGACGTGGGCGTGGTGGTATTCGACCCCGGCGTTCCGGAAGGTGAAATCGAAAAGGAAATTCTGGAGGAGTTGCTGCGCGACGGTACTTTTGTGCATATCCGGCGCGCCGAAGCGCGGTACATGGCCGTTCACCTCCGGGATACCTTGCAGAGGAGCGGGCACTGGGGAGCCGTCTGGGCGACGCCCGGGGAGTCCGCGGCGGCGGATATCAATGTCACGGCCGAGATTCTGCATTCCGACGGCAGCCAATTGCGATTGCGGGTCCGCGCCGTCGATTCGACCGGCGAGGTCTGGGTCGAGGAAGAGTACTTCATGGAGACTGCTGCCGGCGCGTTCAACCGCCAGCAGTATCCGGGACTGGATCCCTATCAGGATGTCTTCAACCGGGTCGCCAACGATCTGGCCGCCGCCAAGGACGGGCTGTCATCCGACGACAAGCGCAATATCAGGACGGTTTCCCAGCTTCGATTCGCCGGCGAATTGAGTCCTGAAGCGTTCGGCGACTACGTCGTTCAGGCGCGCAACGGGCGCTATTCGCTGAGCCGGTTGCCCGCCGAAGACGATCCGCAGTTCGAACGAACCCAGTTGGTTCGCGACCGCGAGCACCTTTTCGTGGAGACGCTCAACGAACACTACGTCGACTTCTACCAGAGCTCCCTGGAGCCCTATCACGGCTGGCGCGAATTCGCCCGCGAGGAGTCCATTGCCATCCGGGAGCTGCAGCGATCGAGCCGCTGGCGCACCGGTCTGGGCATCGCGGGCATCCTCGCATCGGTGGTCTACGGCGTTAACAGCGACGGCGACTTTGCGGACCGCGTGGTGCGCGACTCGCTCATGTATATGAGCATGGAAATGTTGCAAAGCGGCATGCTTCGCCGTCAGGAGAAGCAGTTGCACAGTTCGGCCCTCGAAGAGCTCTCGGTCGGTTTCGACGAGGAAGTCAAGCCCATGGTGGTGGAACTGGAGGGCGTACAGCATCGCTTTACGGGCACCGCCGCAGCCCAGTACGAGGACTGGCGGGACCTGCTGCGACAGATCTACATCGAGGAAACAGGCCTCGGCAGCATGGATGTCTACACGGAGGCGTTGCCGGAAGAGACGGTTTCGGAAGACCCTGAACCGGCTGACGTACCTGCCGAAGGCGCGGAGGGCGAGACAGATACCGCAGCGCTGCCCGATGCAGCCGCAGCGGTTCCCGCGGGAGCCTGATCCAGAGGCGCGAGGACGGCGTCAGCGCCCCGGGCGTCGTCAGGCGAACCCCCATGCGGGCCAGCGACACGACTTCAGATCGTTTTCTGAAAGGATTGACCCTTGGCGAACCGCTTGGGCGGGGCGGCATGTCCCGGGTTCTCGCAGCGGCCACCGCTGACGGGCAGCGGGTTGCGGTAAAGTTCCCCCGCCTTGACGGCGATGCCGACCAGGCTGCAGGCCGGGCGCTGGTGCATCGCGAATATGGTTTCCTCAGTGAGATTTCGCATCCGAACGTGATCAATGTTCTCGGTCTTTTCCGTATCCCGAATGAGCGTGACGACTCCGTTTCCGGGCCTGGTTTGGTCATGGAGTACCTGGACGGTGGCGACCTGGTGTCCATGGCCGGCTGCCCACCGCGCATCTGGGTTCCGGTGGCTACCCGGATTGCGTGCGCGCTGGACTATCTGCATCGCTCGGGGATCGTTCATCGGGATCTCAAGCCTCGCAACATCCTGCTGCGACGCGGTGACATGCCGTGCCTGATCGACTTTGCCCTGGCCGCCCGCATCGGCGGCCCGGCGCCGCGGGGCGGTGGGACGGCGGCCTATCGGCGCCGCAAGTCGACGGATGAAGCCGACGTGGCCGATGACGTCTACGCCCTTGCGGTACTGGTTTACGAACTCTGGCTCGGAACCTTGCCGTTCGGCAGGAATCCGACACAATTGAATGGAGAGCATTCGCGGCTGTTTCCCGAGCTTCGGCCGGATCCGGGGGTGCGCGGCACGAGGCACCTGGCGGAAGTCCTGTCCGGCATCCTGAACCAGCGCGAGGCAGCGTTGTCCGCGGGCATCGGACCACTGCGGCATGCATTAGAATCGGTGGGTGGGGCACCAGGAGATACGCTCGTTGGCCGAACGGGATAAACAGAACCCCGGACACGACGAAACCATCGTTCCGGTCGAGCCCGGCTTCCGCAAGCCCGGCCCGGAGGTCCGGCGCCGCGAACCGGGGCGGGCGTTGTCCATGCCCGTTCGAGTCGCGGCGCTCGGCGGGCTGGTGGTCGCGGCTGCCGTGGTCTTCATGTGGCTGCCGAACTGGGTCGACGATCAGCAGGCGCAGGAACCCGTCGCCGAGGAACCGCCGCCTCCGGATCCCATTGAAGAGCCAGGCCCGGTCTATACCGAAGAAGAACTCGAGGCGTTGCGTGACGAGGCCGACGGACTGCTGGCGCAGCTCCTGAACCAGCAGTCCCAGCTCGACCGGCGATCGGCCGCGGAGTGGGGCGGCGACGACTTCGAGACCTACCAGGAACTTGGCCGAAGCGGCGACGATGCCTACCTTGCAGACGAATTCTGGAATTCCGTTGCTTCGTATGAGCAAGCCCTCGACCTGGGGGAGGGGTTGCTGACGCGTTCGATCGAACTGATCGATGCCGCACTGGCTGCGGCCCGCGAGGCGCTGCAAGCCGGCAACGCCGACGTGGCGGCCGAGCAGTTTTCACTGGTGCTGCAGATCGAACCGGATAACGCCGACGCGCAGGCCGGACTGCTCAGGGCGCAGCAGTTGCCCGATGTCCTGGCCCTCGTGCGTCAGGGGGAAGACCTGGAACGATCCGGCGACCTGGAAGGAGCGATCCGCGCCTATCGTGAGGCGGTGGCGCTGGACGGACTCTGGGCACCGGCCCGGTCGGCGCTCAACGCGCTCGAAGCGACGATCAGGGCCCGGCGATTCGATGACCTGATGTCCAGGGGACTGAACGCCATGGCCGCCGAAGAGTTCGAAGAAGCCCATGAGCTTTTCGCCCAGGCACTCGCGCTGCGTCCCGATTCCGAGGAGGCGAGGAACGCGCAGATTCAGGCCGACCAGAGCCGGAAGCTCGAGCAGATCGCACTGGTGGAAGCGCGTGCGCTGGCGTTCGAGTTGCGGGAACGCTGGGAGAATGCGCTGAGCCTCTACAACGACGCCCTGCAGACGGATTCGACCCTGGCGTTTGCCCAGGAAGGCCGGGATCGGACCCAGTATCGCGTGGACCTGGAACTGAAGCTGCAGAATCTCATCGACCACCCCGATCTGCTCTTCAACGACAATGTGTTGCGCGACGCGCAGTTGCTGGCCGCCGAGGCCGCCGGTATCGCGCCCATGGGGCCGCGACTCGGGGAACAGGTGGAGTCGCTGGACCGGCTGCTGCGGCTGGCCTCGACGCCGCTGCCGGTGCAGTTGCAGTCCGATGAACTGACGGAGGTCACGCTGTTTCGGGTCGGCCGCCTGGGGCAGTTTCTGGTCCACGACCTCGAACTGCGCCCGGGCGCCTACACCGTGGTTGGGAGCCGGCCCGGCTACCGTGATGTGCGCATGACCTTCACCGTTCTGCCGGGTCAGTCGCTGGAACCCATCCGGGTGGAATGCATGGAGCGGATCTGATGGCGGATCTCGATCGCTGCGTATTGACCGCCAGGGCAGGAGGCGAGGAACGCCGGTTTTCGGCCGCCGAGTTACCGGTCCTCATTGGCGGCGGATCCGAGTGCGATATCCGCTTGCAGGGCATTTCGGGCTCGCTCCAGATCGGCACGCTGGACGGCGCCTATTTCGTTCAGCCCGGCAGGAACACCCGTGGACTGCGCCTGGACGGCGAGCCGGTATCCGGTTCCCGTTGGCTAAGGGACGGTCAGACGATCGCGCTGGATACCGCGCGGACCCGCTGCAGTTTCCGGGACGAACGGCTGGAACTGGCGATCGAGGGCCAGGTGACCGGCGGCGATACGGCGCCGCCGGATCTTGAGGAATTGGCCCTGGAGACGTCCGACGAGGACGAAGTCGCCGTGGAGCCGATCGCGTTCCGGCCGGGCATGAGCGAGTCGTCTGCGGTTCACGGCGGGCGTACGCGGCGCACCGCCGTCATCGTGGGGTCGGCCTTCGCCGTACTGGCGGTTGCCGGGTGGTTTGCGTTTACGGCCAAGTCGGTGCAACTGGTGACCGTACCGCCGGCGGATGAAGTCGGACTGCCGGGCACGCTGTTCAAGTTTCGCATCGGCGACCGGTTCCTGGTTCGTTCCGGGTCCCATCGCGTGGTGGCGCAGCGGGCCGGATACCATGAACTGGATGTGATCGTCGAGGTCGGCCAGTTGCCTGCCCAGACGGTGGAGCTTGAACTGGCCAAGCTTCCGGGAATCATCACCTTCACCACGGAACCGGATGTGGCGGCGGATGTCCAGGTGGACGGGATTTCCATCGGTACCGCGCCGCTGATCGGCGTGGAAGTCGAGCCGGGCCGGCACCGTGTGGAGTTCATCGCCGAGCGATTCCTGTCCGAGGTGCTGGAGCTGGATGTATTCGGAGAAGGCCGGCCACAGAGTCTGGCCGCCGAACTGACCCCGAACTGGGCGCCGGTCAGCCTGAGCAGCCGGCCGGCCGGTGCGCAGGTACTGGTGGACGGCACGGCAATGGCGACCACCCCCGCGGAACTGGAACTGGGCGCGGGCGAGCGGCTGGTTGAATTGCGGCTTGCCGGATACAACGCGTGGCGCGACGCGGTCACCGTGCTTGCAGACCAGCCGCTGAGCCTGCCCGAGGTCGCGCTCGTCCAGGCCGACGGACGGGTGGAACTGGTCACGGACCCCGCCGGCGCGGCCGTCAGCGTCAACGGCGAGTACCAGGGCGCGACACCGCTGACCCTCGGGTTGAGGCCCGGCCGCACGCACGCCATCACGCTGACCAAACCCGGCTACGATACCGAGACCCGCGAGCTTTCCGTGGAGGCGGACAGCGGCCGGCGCCTGGAAATACCGTTGACGGCGCAACTCGGCGTGGTCGAAGTGGTGAGCGATCCGCCGGCCGCGGAGATCTATGTGAACGGCGAACTCGGCGGCGTGACGCCGGCGCAGTTGTCGCTGCTCGCCGTGGCCCATGATCTGGAAATTCGGCTCGAGGGGCACGCGTCCCAGTCCACCACGATCACGCCGCGCACGGGTTTTTCCCAGCGCTGGGAAACTGCCCTGGTTGCCCTGAATACCGTGACCGGAGCCGGGTATCCGCAATCCGTGCAGTCCAGTCTGGATCAGGAGTTGCGGCTGGTGCTGCCCGGCGAATTCACCATGGGGTCGTCGCGCCGCGAACAGGGTCGCCGCTCCAACGAGGCGTTGCGCGCGATCAGGCTGACGGAGGGGTTTTACCTCGGGGTGAAGGAGGTCAGTAACGCCGAATTCCGGCAGTTCGATCCCGAACATGACTCGGGCTCGTTCTCGGGCGAATCGCTGGACGGCGACGAACAGCCCGTGGTTCGGGTCACCTGGGAGCAGGTGGCGCAGTTCATGAACTGGCTGAGCATCCGGGACTCGCTGCAGCCGGTGTATGAAGAGGCTGAGGGCACCTGGCGGGCGGTCCGGCCGCTGCGCAGCGGGTACCGCCTGCCCACCGAGGCCGAATGGGCCTGGGCAGCGCGCTTCGCCGTCCGCGACGAGCCGCTGATTTTTGCGTGGGGCGCGGAACTGCCTCCGCCCGACCGGGTCGGCAATTACGCCGACATCTCCGCCCGGCAGTTGCTGCCCACAACCCTGGTCACCTACAACGACGGTTTCAGCGTGTCTGCCCCATCCGGAAGCTTTCCGGCCAATCCGCTGGGCATTTTCGACCTTGGTGGTAATGTCTCGGAGTGGGTTCAGGATTATTATGAAGTGGGCAGGACCGAGACCGAAGTGGTTGTCGATAACCCGCTCGGTCCCGTTGACGGGCGGTTCAGGGTGGTCAGGGGACCGAGCTGGCGAGGCGCGACGGTGACCGACCTGCGCATGGCGTCGCGGAATTTCAATGCCGAGGGCGACGAGTGGACAGGCTTCAGGATTGCGCGAAACCTGGAATGATTTCGATGTAGCATGGTCAAATGTCATTTGGCGGTCGATGACCTGATTGCGGAGGTATCAACGTGACTGCGGTAATTCGAATCTGCATTGCCGGATTGCTGGGATTGTGGATGGTCGCCGGCATTTCGCAGGAGGTTGCGGAGGAAGCTACGGCGGAAGCGGACGCGCAGCAGGAGGCTGCACCCGAGGACGATTCCGCGGCGGCCGCCGAAGCGGCGGAAGCCGGTACAGCCGAACAGCCCGAAACCGTCGCGGATGGGGTCGCGGCCGAAACCGGTGCGACCGAACCCGCTGCGGCGCTTCCGGAAATTCCGCCTCTGGATGAACTGTTTGTCCCGAGTCAAAATATCCGCGCGGACGAACCCGTGACGTTTCCCGTGGACTTCTAGGTGCAGGCAGGATGCAGATGAACCGAAGTTTTTCCGGCGAGTTTCTCTACCAGGTTTTTGCGCTGATCATCGCGGTGATCGTCGTACACGCCGTGTACGTGACGCTGATCCGCCCCCAGGCTGAAGCGATCATGGCCGAACAGGCCATGCTGATCGAGCAGGACGAGACCTACACTCCCGAGCGTTCACTGTACGTTCTCATTCGGGATTTCGAGCAGGAAGCGTGTCTGGTGCTCATGTTCTGGGCCTTCTCGATCATGGGTTTCAAGGCGTTCAGGGCGGTGGGCGAACGCAAGCTGCTGCAGGAGGAACTGGTGCCCGTGCCGGAGGGGGTCCGCATACTCCCGGAGGATACCCGGGAGTATGCGCGAAATATCCAGTCACTGCCGGAGCGGATACGCGAGATGCTGCTGCCCCGGGTCATGCTCTCGTCCCTGCAGCGCTTCGGGTCCACACGAAATGTTCAGGACGTCTCGTCGGTGGCGAATACCCTTTGCGAATCGGAGGGCGAGCGCCTGGAGTCGGAACTTTCCATGATCCGGTACATCGCGTGGGCCATTCCTTCAGTGGGGTTCATTGGCACCGTACGCGGTATCGGTGAGGCCCTGAGCCAGGCACATCGTGCCGTGGACGGCGATATCGCCGGCGTTACCGAGAGCCTGGGCACGGCCTTCAACAGTACGTTCATTGCACTGCTGATTTCCATCGTGGTCATGTTCCTGGTGCATCAGTTGCAACTGCTTCAGGAGCGCCAGGTCTTCGATACGCAGACGTACATCGACCACAATCTCATCAGGCACATGCAGGTACGGGGCAGGGGCTGACGGGCGGGCAGGCAGACATCGGGACGTAGCGAACAGTGAACACGCTGGCCATCGAGATCAATGACGCGGGCTTGACCGTCGCCGATGGTTCCGGCGTGCTGGCGGTGGAGCCCGGTTACGCTTCGCTGGACAATGGCGAGTTTCTCGCCGGGGACACGGCATACGCCCAGGCGCGGCTGCGTCCCCGCCAGACCAGCAACGCTCACTGGGAGAACCTGAGCCTCGACCCCGACAGCGCGGGAATCGAAGGGGTAGGCAGTTCCGCGGAGCTCGCCTTCAGGCAACTGGATGGGCTGTGGAACCGGTTCGGCGGTGCAGGCAGGGACGCCGTCCTCGTTGTGCCGGGTCACTATAGCCGGGAGCAGCTCGGTTTGCTGCTCGGGCTGGTTCAGGAATGCCGGATGCCGGTCCGGGCGATGGTCAACGCAGCCGCGGCGGCCAGTGCACGCCCCTGGCCCGGGCGCCAGCTCCTCCACCTGGATGTCCACTTGCACCGCTTTTCGGCGACAGTACTGAAGCAGGGCGACGGCGTCGCCGCCGAACCGGAACAGGCCCTGACCGGTGTCGGACTCGTCTCGCTGATGGACCTCTGGGCCAAGCGCGTGGCGGAATTGTTCGTGTTGCAGACGCGCTTCGATCCGTTCCACCGCGCCGATTCCGAGCAACTCGTCCATGACCGGTTACCGGAGTCGCTGGGTGCGCTGCACAGTGACGATGACACCGAACTCGCACTGAATTTCGGCGGTGAGGCGCGAATGGTCCGGTTGACCCGCAAGCAGGTGCTCGGCGTCGTGGCCGGTGCCTGGCGGGCTGTGGTCCAGTTCGTGGCGCAGCAGCGGGAGCCGGGCGCCAGCCTCACGCTGCAGGTGTCCCACCGCGTCGGTCATCTGCCGGGTCTCACGGCCGAACTGAAGCGCCTGGACGATACCCGAATCGTGACCCTGCCCCACGATGCCGCTGTCAAGGGTGCGCTGGCGTGCGCGCGGGGGCTGGATTCGGCTTCCGGTCAGGTCAAGCTGCTCAAGAGGCTGCCGTGGAGGAGAGAGCCCGAGCAGGGCGAGCCCGCAACAGTACAGGAGGTCGAACCCGCCGCAGTGACGGCGTCGGATGCCGAGGCCATCGCCACCCATGTCGTGCACCGCGGTGTTGCGCTTCCCGTGGGGCAATCCGCGCTGCACATTGGCCGCGAATGCGTCAACGGGCGCCGCACGATCGTCATTGACGATCAGCACCAGGCGGTGTCCCGGTCCCACTGCGAGGTGGTGCGCCGGGACGGCGAACTTTGCCTGAAGGACAGCAGCCGCTTCGGAACATTCGTCAACGAGAAGCGTGTCCGCGGCGAGACGGTCTTGCGTCCGGCGGATGTCATCCGCGTAGGCTCGCCCGGAGAGGAGCTACAGGTCATCGCGGTGGAGGTGCACGATGGCCCGTAAGCAGATGAACGTCTTCTCGCTGTCCTTCCTGGACGCCATGACCTGTGGATTCGGGGCGGTGATTCTGTTCTTCATGATCATCAACGCCAATATCGACCTGCGCCGCGAGGAAACGCTGGACGACCTGGCCAGCGAAGTGGACCGGATGGAGCTCAAGGTGCTCACAGGACGCAGAAACCTGGTCGAGATGAAGGAGGACCTGGTCCGGCTGATAGAGCAATGGTCCATTCTCAGGGATCGGCGTGAACAGATCGTCACCGAAATCCGGAACATCGAGGAGGAGTCCGACGCCATCAATGCGGACAGCTCGACGCGGGACGAGATCATCGAGCGCCTGCGCGCGGAACTTGAGGAACTGGAGGCGGAAACCGAGCGCCTGGCGGACTCGCAGACGCCGCAAATTGCCGGCGATCGCCTGCGAGGCTTCACCGGCGACGGCAACCGTCAATACCTGACGGGCCTGCGAATGGGTGGGCAGCGTGTAGTTATCCTCGTCGATGCCTCCACCAGCATGCTGGACCGCACTGTGGTCAACATATTTCGGCGCCGCAACATGAGCGAAGAGCAGCAACTGCAGGCGCCCAAGTGGCGTCAGGCGGTGAATACCCTTGACTGGCTGACTACCCAGATACCTCCTGGCACGCTGATCCAGATTTTCGCCTTCAACGACACCGCCTGGTCGCTGCTGGAGGGAGACGGGACGGCGTGGCATACCATTACCGACGGCACCCAGCTCGATGCGGCAGTGGAGAAACTGGGCGAGACGGTACCGCAGGGCCCCACCAGCCTGCACGCGGCTTTCGCGGCCATGCGCCCGCTGGATCCCAGGCCGGACAATATCTACCTGCTGGTCGACGGATTGCCCACCATGGGCGAGGTCACGCCCAATCAGCCGGGCGTGACCGGCGAGGAGCGCGTTCGGCACTTTGACCGGGCGCGGCGCTCGCTGCCGTTCAACGTGCCGGTGAACGTCATTCTCTACGCCATGGAAGGGGACCCGTCAGCCGCCCCGGCATACTGGCTGCTGGCGCTCGATACGGGCGGATCGATGATGGCGCCCTCGGAGGATTGGCCATGAGCAAGAAGAGCCGACGCGATATCGAAACCGGGAGCCTGTCGTTCCTGGACGTGGTCTGCTGCGGATTCGGCGCAGTGGTGCTGCTGCTGGTCATCGCCAAGATCTTCGAACCGATCCGCCTGGAAGAGAGCCATGTGGAGCTGGAAGGCCTGATCGCCAGGTACGAGCAGGAATTGGAGGAAATTCTCGGCGAGACCGAAGAGGTGACGCGCGAACGCACTGCCACAGTGGAGCAGGTGGACGTCGACGAGATCGAAATCGCACAGCTCGAGGACGAACTCGAGCGGATCCGCGCGGAATTTCTGGCCTCCCTGGATGGCGTCGAATTGGCGGAGGAGATTCAGAACGAACTGGTCCTGGCGAGACAGCGGCTCACGGAGGAGATGCAGCGCCTGCTTTCCGACTACCGGCCCGATCCGGATGAGTACATGGTGGGCGGCATCCCTGTGGACAGCGAGTACATCATCTTCATCATCGATACTTCCGGGAGCATGCAGCAGTACGCCTGGAACCGTGTCCAGCAGCAGATTCGCGAAACCCTGGAAGTCTATCCGCAGGTCAGGGGGATCCAGGTCTTCAACGACATGGGCGACTACATGTTCCGGAGTTACCGCAACGAGTGGATCCCGGACACGCCGACGATTCGCGAATCGATCATCGATGCGCTGCGAAACTGGCGCGTTTTCTCCAACTCGAGTCCCCGGGAGGGCATCCTGGAGGCGATCGACACGTTCTACGATCCGACCAAGAAGATCAGCCTCTACGTTTACAGCGACGATTTCTCGTCCGGGTCCATCGATGCGGTGGTCCGGGAAGTGGACCGCCGAAACCGTGCCACCGAGGACGGCAGCCGCCGCGTGCGCATCCACGCTGTGGCGTTCCCCGTCTACTACGTGGCATTCGACGGCCAGTTGGGAACGTCCGCCCGCTACGCGGTGCTGATGCGGGAGCTGTGCCAGAGAAACGGCGGCACGTTCGTGGCGCTGCCGACGCTCCGGAGAGGGTAGAGGGCCTTCAGGCCGCCATCGTGCGGACTCCATAGAGAGGTATTCGGCCGTCCCTGGTGACGAGGATCAAACCCTCGGCCTGGGCCTGGGCGATCAGAAACCGGTCGAATGGGTCCCGGTGATGCATGGGGAGGCTTCCCGCTTGCTCCGCGTGATGGAAGGTGAGCGGCAGATGCTTGAATCCCCGTTCGGTAACCAGCGCCTCCAGGTTGTCCGGAGCCCTGATGCGCCCTTTGGCGCGCTTGACGCTGATCTCCCAACCCGTAATGGCGCTGACAAAGACGTCGTTGCGCGGGTCGGCGATGGCGGTGCGGGCGTTTTCGGCCAATTCCGCGACCTTCGAAAGCGACCAGACGAATACATGCGTATCGAGCAGGAGACGCTGCACGATCAAGTCTCATCCAGGAAGATTTTCGAGCTTTCAATGGCCGCGACAAGTTCCTCATCGTCCTCGTCGAAGTCCGGAGACATCCAGATCTCGTCTTCCAGACCTCCCAGCTTTCGTTCTTCCAGACTGTCTCGGTAGGGCGTCAGGCGCAGCCACGGCTCGCCCGACCGGGCGATCACGATTTCTTCCCCCTTCCACGCCAACTTTCCCAGCCTGGAAAGTTGAGATTTCGCTTCGTGCATGTTCACCTTCATCGGCCTGACTCTTATTAGCTAAGTCTAGCTAAGTCTGATAAGCCATTGGACCGTTGTCAAGCCTTTACGGTGAGTTTTCTCCACCGTTGGGCCATGGGACAGAGGATCGACTAACCGACGCGATCAGTCGAGCGTCAAATCTGTCCAAAGCGCCTGAATTTCAACTGTGACCTGACCCGATACCCGCCGTCACAATTCATCATTTTTGCCACGTTCGTTGCCCTGATGCATCACGGTGTCGACCGGCGTGTGAGCTTCAATGTCGGCGTGCAGCAAAGCACGGGCAGACACACAGAGGAGCAACGCCATGATGAGACACGCCATTTTCCTATTGATAGCCGCCGCATTCTCGACCACCGGTTGGGCCGCGGATGACAGCAGGGCCTCGAAGTACGAGACCATCGGTGTGGGCAGCGGAGGGGCCGTCGGGGCCGCGGCCGGCGGCCCGGTGGGATTCATCGTGGGCGCTGCAGTGGGCGCCTGGCTGGGCGACCAGTTCAATCGGCAGCACCAGGCGCGGGATGAATTCGAGCGGAACTGGATGGAGTCTGAGACGCGGGTCACCGAACTCGACGACTTGTTGCAAGGCGCCGAGCTGCAGGTGTCGACCATGGAATCCGAGGTCGCGGTTCTGGAGACGCGGCTGCGCCGGGAAACCGAACAGTTGCGCACGGCAGTTCGCGAGGCGCTGGATGTCCAGGTGCTCTTCAGGACGGACGAGGACACGCTTCCCGACGAGACCCAGCAGCGGCTGGTACGGCTGGCCGGGGCGCTCGCCGGGCTGGACGACATGCTGGTGCGCATCGAGGGTTACGCTGATTCCCGCGGTGAAACCGATCATAACGAGATGCTCTCGGCGCAGCGTGCGGCTGCTGTCATGGAGACATTGATTCGTGCCGGTGTGCCGGCAGGCCGGATCAGCGTCAATGCCTACGGAGAGCAGCGTTCGTCGGCGGCCGAGGACGATCCCGACGGGCTCGCGATGGAACGACGCGTCCAGTTGACGGTCATACCCAAGGACGGTGAAACGCGCATGACGCGCGAATCGATAGCAGCGGCAACCGACCAGTGAGAGTTGCGGCCTGGCTGGGGGCGCCGGTTTCGGCGCCCCATTTTTGCGGGCGTCCGGCCCGCTCTGAAGTGGCTGGACGTTATGGCGCAGGATGCCCGGCGCGCGCAAGAAACGGCTCGAGCAGCTGCAGCAGGTCCGGGACCCTTTCCGGTGTGTCCAGGCGCCCTACAATGCGAACCGGCACATCCGTAACAAATCGTGCGAGTACGTCCGCTGTTTCCCCGGGGTCAACGGGTTGCGTTTCGGACTCGTTGACGATAATGCCGGCCAGTTTCACGTTTCGAGCACGTAGCACGCCGACGGCGGTCAGTGTATGACTCAGCGTGCCCAGATAGCTGCCTGTAACCATAAGCGCGGGTAATTCAAGTGCAGCAATCCAGTCAAGAACGGTGTGACGCCGGTCCAGCGGCACCATGACGCCGCCGATCCCTTCGATCAGCGTGACATCTTCTCCGGTCTCTTTTCGGCAGAACGCGATCAGGTCATCGAAAGGGATGCTGCGGTCTTCTCGCTCAGCCGCCATATCGGGGGAGAGCGGTTCCCTGAAGCGCCAGGGCGAAACCGCGGCGACCCGTCCGGCATCGATGGGGCGCCCCAGTGTCTTCAACAGAATGCCGCTGTCGCTGGTATCCAGGGTGTCGCTTGTCACTCCTGTGGCTACGGGTTTGAGCGCACGGACGCTGTAACCTTGTTTGCGCAGCTGGTGAATCAGGGCGCAGGTGACGAAGGTCTTGCCGATCTCCGTGCCCGAGGCGGTGACAAAGATCGTGCTCATGGACCGGGCAGAACTTCCTTGACGACTGTGGCCAGACGGTCGATATCCTCTTCGGTGTGCACGGCGGAAAACGTCAGGCGCAGCCGCGCCGTCCCGTCCGGTACCGTGGGTGGCCGTATGGCCCCGACCAGAAATCCCTTCTCCCGCAACACCGCCGCAGCCTGCATGGTGCGCCGGGCGTCGCCCAGGACGAACGCGACGATCGGGCTCTCGGGCGGTTCGAGTCCCAGCCGGGCGTTGAATCGACGCGCCCGGTCCAGCGGTTGGCGAACCAGGTCCTCATCGGTTGCGATCAGTTCGAGCGCGGCGGTCGCTGCCGCCAGCGTGCCGGGGGGCAGTCCAGTGGTGTAATGCAGGCTTCTGGCGCGGTTGCGGATCAGGTCCCCCACCTCCCGGTTCGTGCACAGGTATCCGCCGTAGGCGCCTACGGCCTTGGACAGCGTCCCCATCTGCAGCGGTATGGGTACCGCACGGCCGTCCATGAAGCCGGATCCGCGTCCGTTCTCGATAACGCCGAGGCCGTGGGCGTCGTCCGTCATGAGCCACGCATCGTGGGCCTCGCATATCCGAAGAAGCTCATCGACCGGCGCGCGGTCGCCGTCCATGCTGAAGACGCCGTCGGTGAGTACCAGGCAGTGTCGATGCGCCGACCTGTGCTCGTGCAGGAGGCCGGACAGTTCCGACGTATCCTGGTGTCGAAAGCTCAATGTCCGGCAGCGCGCCAGGGTCGCTCCGGCAAACAGGCACGCGTGGCACAGTTCGTCCATCAGTATCAGGTCCTGCCGCGCCGCCAGAGCCGGGATCACGCCGACGTTGGCCAGGTAACCGCTGCCGAAGACCACCGCATCTTCCGTGCCCTTGATATTCGCCAACGCCGACTCCAGGCTCGCGTAGAGCGGGTTGTTGCCGGTGATCAGGCGGGATGCGCCTGCGCCTGCGCCCCAGGTTCGCGTTGCCTCACGGCTTGCCTCGACGACCTTCGGATGAAGGGACAGGCCCAGGTAGTCGTTGCACGCGAAGGAGATCAGGTCGCGCGATTGCTGTCGCGTTCTGGCGCGGGGGCGGCGCCCGGTGGGGATCAGGGTTCGCAACAGGTGCCTGTCCTGCAGCCCTTGCAGCTTCTCGCGCGCGAAATGCCTTAGACCGTCTTCACTCAACGCCTTGATGTCCATTTTGCCCGACCGTCCCACTACCCGGAAATATGTTCCAACAACTCGGCCGTGCGCGCCTTCATCAGAGCAACGTCGCCGCGGCTTTCCACGTTGAGCCGCAACAGCGGTTCCGTATTCGACGCGCGCAGGTTGAAGCGCCAGCGGTCAAACTCCATGCTGAGGCCGTCCACGTGCTCGGTGCGCGCGGCCTCGGCCGCGTAGATCCCTTCGATTCGCCTGAGCACGTCAGCCGCGTCATCGACGGTCCGGTTGATCTCGCCGCTGGCCGGAAACATCGCCATGCGCTCGTCCATCAGCGCCGAAAGCGGCAGTCCGCGCTCGCTCATGATCCGGGTGGCCAGCAGCCAGGGGATCATGCCGCTGTCGGCGTAGGCGAAGGAGCGAAAGTAGTGGTGAGCGCTCATCTCCCCTCCGTAGACGGCGTCATGGTCGCGCATGGCCTGTTTCATGAAGGCGTGTCCCGACACGCTCTGGACCGCCTTTCCGCCGCAGTGCTCCACCACCTCCAGCGTGTTCCAGGTGAGCCTCGGATCGTGGACGATCGGTGCTCCGGGAGATTGGTCCAGGAAGGATTGCGCCAGCAGTCCGACGACGTAGTAGCCATCGATGAAGCGGCCGTTCTCGTCGAAAAAGAAACAGCGGTCGAAATCCCCGTCCCAGGCGATCCCGGCGTCTGCACCCTCCCGCAACACGGCTTCCACCGTCACACGCCGGTTTTCCTCCAGCATGGGATTGGGCACGCCGTTGGGGAACGTACCGTCCGGCTGGTGATGAACCTTGACGAACTCGAACGGCAGGTGCGGCTCCAGAAGGTCGACGATGGGCCCGGCGCCGCCATTGCCGGCATTGACCACAATCTTCAGCGGACGCAGCTTCCCGGGATCGACGTAGCTGAGCAGGTGATCGACGTAGTCGGCCTCGATATCGACGACCTGCGAAGTCCCGGGCGCCGGCGCATCGTCGAACCCGGCGCGCTCGGCCAGTTCCCGGATTTCCTTCAACCCGGTATCCGCACTGATGGGGCGCGCGCCTTCGCGGACGAACTTCATGCCGTTGTAGTTCGGCGGATTGTGACTGGCGGTGACCATGATTCCGCCGTCCAGTTTGCGGGAAAAAGTGGCGTAGTAGACCATTTCCGTCCCTCCAACGCCGATGTCCACGACGTTTATCCCGGAGTCAACCAGGCTGCCTGCCAGAACGTCCGTCAGCTTGCTGCTCGAAAGGCGGATGTCCCGGCCCACGGCCACCCGGCGGGGTTGCAGGAACGCAGCGTAGGCCCGCCCGATTCGATAGACCACATCCTCGTTCAATTCTTCGGGAACGCGGCCGCGCACATCGTAGGCCTTGAAGCAGCGGATGCGGGTCATTGGGCTACCGGATGGGAAACGCGATGCGGGAGTATATACGGGATGACTTTATGTCCGCACCGGCGGGTCAGGACCGCGGGCCCCGGCAATGTTGCGGGCCATGCGGGTTAACATGGCGTGCTTTTCGACAAGTTGAGACACCTGAAATGACACTGGACCAGATCTGGCTGCCGTACTGCCAGATGCAGACGGCGCCGCCACCGCGCGTCGCTTCACGCACGGAAGGCGTGCGAATCTACCTTGACGACGGCCGCCACCTCATCGACGGTACCGCGTCGTGGTGGACCGCCTGCCATGGATACAATCACCCGCACATCCGCTGGGCCATCATTCAGCAGCTTGAAAGCATGCCCCATGTCATGCTCGGCGGTCTGGTTCACGAGCAGGTCATTACCCTCACGGAGCGGCTGACCCGGCTGCTTCCCGGCGAGTTGAATCGCGTCTTCTATTCCGAATCGGGATCCGTCTCCGTCGAGATTGCGATGAAGATGGCGCTGCAGTACTGGATCAACCAGGGTGTTTCCGGTCGAACGCGGTTCCTCGGCTTCCGGGATGCCTATCACGGCGACACGTTCGCGGCCATGTCGGTCTGCGACCCCGAGGACGGCATGCACCGGCTGTTCAGGGGCGCGCTCGCGGATCAGGTCATCGTCGATCTGCCGCGGACGGCGGCCCAGGTGCGCACCCTGGAGAGGACGCTGAACCGGCACGCCGGGCAACTCGCGGCGGTGATCGCAGAGCCGCTGGTGCAAGCCGCAGCGGGCATGAAGTTTCACCCGCCGGAGGTGCTGGCCCGGGTGGCCGAAGCGGCACGGCGCCATGACCTGCTGCTGATCCTGGATGAAATCGCCACCGGATTCTGTCGCACAGGGACCCTGTTCGCCTGCGAGCAGGCCGGCGTGACACCGGATATCGTCACGCTGTCCAAGGCGCTGACGGGCGGTTCGATGCCGCTGGCGGCTACCGTTGCAACGGAAGACGTTTACCGGGCGTTCCTTTCCGATTCCCCGGAACACGCGCTGATGCACGGTCCGACGTATTGCGGAAATCCCCTGGGATGCGCCGCCGCCAACGCCTCGCTGGACCTGTTCGAATCGGAGCCGCGGCTGGCTCAGGTGGCCAACATCGAGTCGCAATTGAAGGACGAACTCGCCGACTGCGCGAAGCTGCCGGGTGTCGCCGACGTGCGAGTCAAGGGCGCCATCGGCGTGGTGGAATTGCGGGGTCGACCGAATGTGAGTCGGCTGCGGGAACAGTTCGTCGAGGAAGGCGTCTGGGTTCGCCCGTTCGGAAACGTGGTCTACCTGATGCCCGCCCTGATCATAGAATCGAAGGACCTGAGCGCGCTGACCCACGCCGTTTGCCGCGTCGTTAGGCGAGCGGCCTGAACCGCATCGGTCACCAGCGGGGAACCCCTGCCACGGGCTGTCAGAACAATTCCGATTCGTCCGGTTCGGCCGCGTCGCGCCCCTCGTAGCGGTTCGGAATGAAGTCGCCCGTCAGCATGTCCCGGTAGGACATCCCCGGCGGCACCATGGGATAGACGCCCGCCTCCGGATCGATGAGCACCTCCAGGAAGGCGGCGCCTTCGAAGTCCAGGAATTCCTGCAGTACCCGCGGCACATCTTCCTTGCGGTCGAGCCGCACCGCGTACTCGAAACCGTCGGCCTGGGCGGCCCTGACGAAGTCCTTCTTGCGCAGCGACTTGTCGCTGCCGGCCAGGCGGCCCCTGAAGAACAGCCGCTGCCACTGCATGACCATGCCGTCGCCGAAGTTGTTCAGAATCAGCACCTTGATGGGCAGTCCGTACGTGGTCACGGTCTCCAGTTCGCCCAGGTTCATGCGTATGCTGGCGTCGCCGTCCACGTCGATCACCAGCCGGTCGGGCCGGCCGAACTGGGCGCCGATCGCGGCGGGCAGGCCGAAGCCCATGGTGCCCATGCTTCCGGAAGTCAGCCATAGTCGGGGCTCGCTGAAATCGAAGTATTGCGCCGCCCACATCTGGTGCTGCCCGACGCCGGTGGAAATGATGGCCTTGCCGCGAGTGATTTCGTTGATGGTTTCGATGACGTAATTGGGTTGAATGAGCTCGCTCTCGCGGTCGTAGTTGAGAGCATAGGTGGTCTTCAATGCCTGCAACTCTTCGTGCCACGTGGACCAGTCGCGCGAGAAGCCCGTGCGCCGGCCGTACCGGGTCAGCGATTCCAGGGCGTCGGGGAGCAGGCCGACATGAAACCAGTCGGCCCGCTTGACCTTGTGAATCTCCGAAGGGTCGATGTCGAAATGCAGGACCCGCCTGGCGTTGCGCGCGAACTTGGGCGGGTCGCCGGCGACCCGGTCGTCAAAGCGCGCACCCACCGCAATCAGCAGGTCGCAGTCGTCGACCGCATAGTTGGCATAGGCCGTTCCGTGCATGCCCAGCATGTGCATCGCAAGCGGGTGCCGGGTGTCGAAACTCCCCAGGCCCATGAGGGTGGTGGTGACCGGAATCCGGAAGGCCAGTGCCAGACTGCGCAGGGCGGGTGCAGCGTTGCCATTGATTACGCCGCCGCCGGCATAGATCAGTGGCCTGCGGCTGTCGCCCAGCAGCGAGAAGAACTCCCGGCAACGCTCGTCGCTCATGGTGTTTTCGAGGGTCTTCCGAATTCGGTGGCGGTAGCCGGGAACGGGCAGCAGACCCTCGCCCCTGTACGGACCGACCCAATTCTGAACATCCTTGGGCACGTCCACGACCACCGGTCCCGGGCGGCCGGACTGGGCGATCTCCAGGGCGGACCGCACCGTTGTCTCGAGGCGTTCGGGATCTGTGACCAGGAACACGTGCTTTGCGACCGATCCCATCACACCCGTTACCGGGGCTTCCTGGAAGGCGTCGGTGCCGATGGCGGCTGTGGGCACTTGTCCGCAGATGACGACGATGGGAATGGAATCGGCGATGCAGTCCCGCACCGGCGTCACGCAGTTGGTCGCACCGGGTCCGGAGGTGACGATGACCACGCCCGGCCGGCCGGTGGCGCGCGCATAGCCGGCCGCCATGAAACAGGCGCCCTGTTCATTGGCGGGAACGATCAGCGACATCGCGTCCTTCCCATCGCGGCCGTGCTCGTCGTTGTAGCGAAACACGGCGTCGTAGGTCGGCAGGATGGCGCCGCCGCTGTAACCGAATACGGTGTCCACGCCCTGGTCCGCCAGCACCTGGACGATCATGTCGGCGCCGCTCAGCTCCGTTCCCGAGAGCGGGTGGGGACTGCCCGGACTGGTTTGAGTTTGTGTGCTCATTGCTGGTCGATGCGGTTCCGCGACGCCCCCCGTGTCCCGTCGTAGCCATTCCGGTGGCCAGTAGGTCGCGAGTGTTGATGAAAAATACCCGTATTGCAATAGTCGTTGCACTGGGCCAACATGCCCGGCGGGTACCGGACAGGCGGCGAGTTCCAGGTGACGGACTCCGTACGACATATCGTTTCGATCCTGCTTCAGAACGAAGCCGGCGCGCTGGCGCGGGTGGCCAACCTGTTCTCCACCCGCGGTTACAACATCGAGAGCCTGAACGTCGCGCCGACGCATGACGAAACCGTATCCCGGCTGACCCTGGTCACGAGCGGGTCCGAGACGGTGATGGATCAGATCATCAAGCAACTGGGCAAGCTGGTGGACGTGGTCAACATCATCGACATGACCGACGACGAGCACATCGAGCGCGAACTGGCGCTGTTCAAGATCCAGATGCCGGGGGATGACTGGGAGCCCATTGCCCGCACGGCCAGGGAATTCGGCGCCACGGTACTGGATGACCGGGAAGGCCACTTCACGGTGGAACTGACGGGCGGGAGCGGCGAGATCGACCGATTCGTGGCGGCGATATCCGTGCGTGCGCAGATGCTGACCGTGGTGCGCAGCGGCGCCATGGCGGTGGCGCGCGGCGCACCCATCCTGACGCCGACGTAGCCGGCGCACCGCGCCGAGCCAACAGTCTCTCGGGGGATTCCGATGAACGCGCATACGCAACATGCCGAACGACTGGGCGAGGCGAGGCGTTGCGTTCTGAAAATCGGCTCGACGCTGTTTGTCGACCCCGCCAGGGGAAGCCTCAAGCGCGATTGGCTTGAAGGGGTCTGCGCGGACGTCGCCGACATGCGCGCCCGGGGCCAGGAGATCGTGGTCGTATCTTCGGGAGCCATTGCGCTGGGCGCCGGGTCGCTGGGAATCGACCCGCTGACGCACCGCCTGCAGGAAAGTCAGGCCGCTGCCGCCGCCGGTCAGATCAGGCTGGCCCACGCCTACCAGGAGATCCTCGCCGCTCACGGTATCGCTGCCGCCCAGGTCCTGCTGACGCTGGACGACAGCGAGAACCGGCGCCGTTACCTGAATGCCGCGAATACGCTGTTCACGCTGCTGAAGCGCGGCGCGGTGCCGGTGATCAACGAGAACGACACGGTAGCGACGGAGGAGATCCGTTACGGGGATAACGACCGGCTCGCCGCGCGCGTGGCGCAGATGATCAGCGCGGACTGCCTGATTCTGCTTTCGGACGTGGATGGCTTCTATACGGGCGATCCCAACATCGATCCGGGCGCCGAACATATCGCGGAGATTTCGGCATTGTCTGAAGCTCACCTGGGCATGGCGGGCGGCGCAGGGTCGGCCTACGGCTCCGGCGGCATGCGGACCAAGCTCGAGGCGGCCCGGATCGCCATGGGCGCGGGTTGCCGCATGGTGATCGCCTCCGGTCGTGTCGCGCGTCCGCTACGGGCGCTGCGCGAAGGCGCCAGGGCCACGTGGTTCCTGCCCGGCTCCACACCCAGAGCGTCCCGAAAACAGTGGATTGCCGGTACGCTGAAGCCCCGCGGCACGCTGACTGTGGATGACGGAGCCAGGCGCGCCCTGTTGTCCGGGCGAAGCCTGCTGCCTGCCGGCGTCACCGAAGTCGGCGGCGATTTTGAACGCGGCGACGCGGTAGACGTGCTGGATCGGGCCGGGCTCGAACTGGGGCGGGGCCTGATCGCCTACCCCGCAGTCGACGCACGCGCCATCGCCGGGTATCGCTCGGATGCGATCGAAGGAATTTTGGGCTATCGTGGCCGCGACGAAATGATCCACCGGGACGATCTGGCACTGACATTGAACGAGATGGAACCATGATTGCAGAGCAACGAGACATTGCCCCGGACCTGAACCGGCAGATGATGAACATCGGCGCCGTTGCCCGGGATGCCGCCCGGATGCTTTCCCGCGTGGATGCGGACAGCAAGACGCAGGCGCTGCGGGCCGCGGCGAACGCCATGCGCAGGAACATGGCGGATATCCTCGGCGCCAACGCCATGGACATGGAAGCCGGCCGCCGCAAACAGCTTACCCCCGCCCTCCTGGACCGTCTTGCGCTGGACGAACAGCGCGTGGAGGCGACGGCCCGGGGCGTGGAGAGCATCGCGGACTTCGACGATCCGGTCGGCGGCGTGATCGCCGAATGGGAGCGCCCCAACGGCTTGCGGATTCAGCGTGTGCGGGTACCGCTCGGCGTGATCGGGATCATCTACGAGAGCCGTCCCAATGTGACCGCCGATGCCGGCGCGCTGTGCCTGAAGAGCGGCAACGCCGTGATCCTGCGCGGCGGCACCGAGGCCGCTCATTCCAACGCCGCAATTCACGCCTGCCTGGTGGAGGGCCTGGAGGAGGCGGGATTGCCGCCCGGGGCCGTGCAGCGGGTGCCCACCCAGGACCGGGAGGCGGTTGGAATTCTGCTCCGGGAGATGGGCGAGTACCTGGACGTGATAGTGCCCCGGGGCGGCAAGGGCCTCATCGCCCGGGTCCAGCAGGACGCCCGGGTACCGGTCATGGGCCACCTGGAAGGCATCTGCCATACCTACGTGCACGAATCCGCCGATCTGGAGAAAGCGAGGCAGGTCGTCGTCAACGCCAAGATGCGGCGAACGGGCATTTGCGGCGCCACTGAGACGCTGCTCGTGGACCGGAGCGCGCCGGCAGGAACGCTCGCTGCGCTCGTGGACGACCTGATCGCGGCCGGCTGCGAGGTGCGCGGCGACGCGGCGGCGCAGCGCAGCGATTCAAGGGTACGGGCGGCCGCCGATTCGGACTGGGGCAAGGAGTACCTGGACGCGATCATCGCGCTGCGCGTGGTGGACGATATCGGCGAGGCCATGGCGCACATCCGCCGCCATGGTTCGGGCCATACCGAAGCCATCATCGCCGAAGACACCGCCGCGGCCGAGCGATTCCTGAACGAACTGGACAGTTCCATCCTGCTGCACAACGCCTCGACCCAGTTCGCCGACGGCGGCGAGTTCGGCATGGGCGCTGAAATCGGCATCGCCACCGGCCGGATCCACGCCCGCGGCCCCGTGGGCGCCGAGCAGTTGACGAGCTACAAGTACGTGGTCCGGGGAGACGGTCAGACGCGGCCGAAGTAATCCAGCAGCGTCCGGCGGTAGATGTCTGTGACTTCTTCGAGGCTGCGTTTCTTCGCGTCAGCTTCGTCCCGTGATTCCTCGGCAATGGGCGAGTACGACAGTAGTTCGTAGATCCATTCGGCACCTTCGTGAAACCGGGGGGTCACACCCGCGGACTTGTACGTGGCGGCGATCTCGCGCATTTCGCCCGTGAAGCGTCCCGCGTCGCAAGCGATGTTCGGCATGCGAACAAGCATGGACTCGTGGACATCCGGCAGGCTGTGCTTCACTTCTCTGCGCAGGTCCTCGCCGACGCCCAGCTGTTCCGCGGCCAGAATCGCAGCGGCGCGCAAGGCGTTGGTGCCCTTGTTCAACGATGCGTAGACCATCTTCATCGCCGAGGCACGGCCGATCTCGGTGCCGAGCGGTTTGACGTCGATTCTCTCCGTCACGATCCGGCGTAGCGCATCTTGGTGAGGCCCGCTGGTATAGATCCGTACCGGCAGGCGCCCTGCACGGGGCGGGGCGCCGACGATCCCGGCGTCCTGGAAGTCGACCTCGTCGTTTGCCGCAATTTCGGCGATTTCGTGGACCGTGGACGGCGCCAACGCATTGCATTCGACATACAATGCCTTGCTTGCTGTTTCCCGAATCAACGGGACGATCTCTCGTGCAACCGTCATGGCGGCGGAAGGCGGGACGATGGACAGCAGCATGTCCGCTTTGGCGGCAAGGGTTTCGTAGTCCCCGACGTTGCGAACTCCAACTCGCGCTGCCAGCTTCCGGGAGCGTTGGCTGCGCCCCTTGAGGCAGGTGGTAACGCTAAAACCTTTTTCGAGAAGTTCTGCAGCGACGCCGCAGCCCATGTCGCCTGCACCGACGATCGCGACGCGGTTTATTCTGCGCTCGTGCATGGCTGGGGTGTCCTGCGCGTGCGCCAGGAAATTGCGGCTAACTCCCCCAGGGCCTGATCGCCGCCTTCAACTGCGCGTAGCCCTCGAGGAACCCGGGGCGCTCCCCGGAGTAGATGTCATCGAACGTTTCCAGTACACCGTCCAGCCAGGCATGCAGTTCCGGGTGATCGGGATTGGCGTCCCGGTAGGCGTCGCGGATCAGCACATAGTGGATTCGCGGGTCGTAGGGTTTCTTGATGCCGCCCATGGATTCGTCGCCGTCCAGCAGCCGCAGCAGCATCGCGTCGGCGGAACCCAGCGTCTGCTCGTGGATCGGGGGGCCCTGCATGCGGTACATCACCGAGGTCATGTCGCGGCCGTTGCCGGTGGTGTAGCCCATGTCTTCCCAGATGTTGTCGGCGCTGGCGCCCACGTGATCGAGGACCTTTCCGGCGAAGAAGCGCAGTGGATCGGACACGTCGGCAAGCAGGTCCGTCAGGCGGTCCCCGTCCAGGTCGGTGGCGAGGATGATGGTGTCCTGTTGCTGGATCAGATCCCAGAGCAGAATCCCGTAGTTCGTATCGGCGATGTGCTGCTCGATGCGCCCGCCCCAGTTCTCCATGCCGTCCTTGAAGCCGGCGGGGAGCAGGTTGACGATGCGGTCCACCAGCTCGCGGTGCTCCACGTAGCCATCGACGGCATAGCGGCGGCCCACCCCAAATTTCGTCCCCTGCAGCATCCACGACAGGATGCCGGAATTGACCCCGTCTTCCTGGGCCTGGGTCGGCTTGTAGGCCACCCGCCCGACGTGGCCGGTTTCGTGCACCATCTGCAGGAATCGTCGAACGGCATAGGCCATCTGGACCCCCGGCGTATTCATCTCGCAATGGATGATCCCGGTTTCGGGGTCGACGTCGAACACCGACTTGTCCTGCGAATAGGGCAGGCAGGGCATGCAGCGGACCACCGTGACGGGACCGTAAGGCCGCACGTTGCAATAGACGCCCGCCTGGGTGCGCAGTGGCGCGTTGCCCGACTTGCCCATGACCACGACGCGTTCTCCGCCCTTGCCGTTGACGTAGGCATCGCCTGCCGTGGACCACTTGATGGAGATGCAGGGCATGTTGCCGAACCAGCTCAGCGGTGCGAGCTTCTTGTCGTGGCGATACTGCGCCCACATGGGTACCGCGTAAAAGGGCAGGCCGAGAATGTCGATGGCGGCCACGGTCCCCAGCAGCGCGTACGCGTCGGTGAGCGAGTGGGCGACGGGCTGGACCGAACCGCCGTGGTTGCCGCCGTGCCAGATGACCGCATCCGGATAACCCGTGGGGCGCAGTTCGGCCGGTTCGTACAGGGACTCAAGCAGGCCGAACAGGTCCCCGCCGGCAGCTTCCGTTCGGGCGATTGTCATCAGGTCGAGCATGATCTTGGTTTCCAGGCGGATGGTTCGGGGCACGGCGCCGCGCGCCGGCGTCCGGTTCCGGGAGCGGCGCTTCAAGCGGCCGGTATTATACGGAAGGATCGTCCGGCGCGCCGGGCGCCTGCACGGCTTCGTAGATCAGGTGCGGGCGGTCGCCGCTGCGCGAATAGACGTGCTCGCTGGCCATGTCCCGGAGTGCCGCATCCCGCTCGGCACGGTTGGCGAACCAATGGAACTGCTCCCAGTCCGTTCCCAGGAGGCGTCCGAAGGTATCCCCGGCCGGCAGCCTGACCCGTATGCCGTAGGGTTTTTCGGGGACTGGTTGTCGACTGAGGTTGTGTGAGTGGCAGATTTCCATTCGCGGCGTTCCTTCGCATTTCTGCCGGCCAGGCGTGGCACGGATTGCCTGCTACAATCTTAACCCGGATGTCTCGCCGGCGTGCGGACAGACTCGGGATGATCATCGGCGAGTCCTGATGCGTCGGAATACGACGGCCCGCGCCAGAACGACAAGACCGGTGTGAGCGTCGATCAGGAGCTATGGATTTGTCCAGGGTCTCTCAAACAGGCCAGTTCTTTGCCGTAGGCGGTGCGGTCCAGCCGGGCCGGCCGTGCTACATCGAGCGATCCGCCGACGCGGCGCTGTTGCAGGGCATTCGCGAACGGCAGTTCTGCTACATCCTGGCGCCCAAGGCCAGCGGCAAGTCCAGCCTGATGGCCCGCGCGGTCCGCGACCTGCGCGCCGAGGGCCAGTTGGTCGCGGTCGTGGACCTGGGCCAGATCGGCATGGGCGGCGAACGGTCCGGAGGCGCCGAAGCCGGACGCTGGTCCTACAGTATCGCCTACCGGGTGCTGCGTGAACTTCGGTTGAAGGCGGACCTGCAAGCCTGGTGGCAGGGCAAGGGCGCCCTGCCCGGCGAGCAAAGGCTTGCCGAATTCTTCTGGGAGGTGGTACTTCCCAATACTTCGGAACCGGTCACCGTGTTCCTCGACGAGATCGAAAGAGCCATCGGGCTGCCTTTTGCGAAGGAACTGTTCGGCGGTATCCGATCCTGTTACAGCGGCCGCACGACGGAACCCGAACTGGAGCGGCTGAACTTCGTCGTCCTGGGCGTGGCGGCGCCGCGCCAGCTTTGCCCCGACACCTCGATTTCCCCGTTCGTCGAAGGACGCCGCATTGAGTTGCCCGACTTCAGCCTGGACGAGGCTTGCGGGCTGGCGCCGGGCTTCGGGGACGACACCCGGCACGGACGTGTCGCGCTTCGGGCCATTTTCCCCTGGACGTCCGGTCAACCCTATCTGACCCAGAAGGTCGCACGCGGACTGGCGCGCCGCGGCGGGATGCCCAGCAAGCTCGAGGCGGTGCTGAAGGACCAGTTCCTCGGCCCCGGTGCGCGACGCAATGAGGCGCTCCTCAACCATATCCGGGCATTCCTGACCGGCCGCACGCGCGCGCAGCAGCAGGCTCTGGCGCTTCTCGGGCGAGTCGTCAGGGGCGAGATGCTTCTTTATGACCCCGGCTCGCTGGCAAGCCAGCTACTGCTTCTCTCTGGCGTGATCGGGGTGCGCGCCGATGGCCGGCTGGGTTTTCGGAACAGGCTGTTCGAGCGAGTCTTCGGCAAGGAATGGGTCACCTCGGAGATGCCGTTCGCCTGGCGCAGGTGGTCCGTCGCCGCGACGCTGGTCGCCGCGTTGATCGTCGGTTCCATCTGGTATGTGCGTTACGTACCTCGCCCGCACATCGAGATTCTCTCCGCCGCCACGGCAAGTCTGGCCGCCGAAATGCAGGCCCACGACAGGCTGGGTCGACTGCCGGGGTTTGCCGGTGTCGCCGACCGGCTGCTGGCCGCCGTGATGGAGCGGCGCAGCCGCGAAGCGGAATCGTTCGAAGAAGTGGCCAGCCTCGATGCGGTGTTGCGAGGGTTGGATGGCTATGGAAGCCTGGCCGATCGACTCATGGACGAGTACTGGGTACGACGGGCGGAGGACGCTGTAAGGCAGGAACGTCGCGATGAGGCGTTACTCCTCAGCGCCCGGGCGGCGGCGGGAGGGAACGAAAGCGCCCGCCGGCTGGCCGCGGAACTGGTCGGCGACGATTACCGTTCCCTGGTGCGCGGTTTCAGACTCGCCGAAGCGCCGGCCCGCTGGGAGGTGGACTGGCAGTCCGAAGAATTGGCACTGGTCGACCTGGACCACCAGGTACGGCGATTGCGTCTAAACAGTTTCGGCAAGCTGGACTTCGAGAATCGGCTTACCTCGCTGCAGCACTTGCCGGTCAGCCGGGAGATCACGGTCAACGAACCGGGATCGGCCGGTGCGTTTCAACTGCGCCTGACCCTGGAACATCCCGCCCCGGAGGAGGTGCTGGCCACGTTGCAGGCTCCCAGTGGAGCCCAGGTGAGTTTCGCTCCAGGCGTCGACAGCTCCGGTACATACACCGTCACGGCCGGCGGCCGCTCGCCAGTGGCGATACTGGCGGATGAGAATCGGCGCGGCGTGTGGCGCCTGACGCTGGTGGACCGCGGCGTGGATTCCGCCGGGCAGCTTATCCGCTGGGGCCTGTACTTCGCGGAGGAAGTGCGCGGCTGGGAAGACCAGCCCCAGGGCCTTGCCATTTCCGATCCGCTGCGCACAGACCAGGTAGATGTGGACCTGAGCATCGACGGCCGGCTGGCCATCGCGCATCCGTCGCGCCAGAGCGTAGTGGGTGCGGTGTCGCTATGGGATCTGCGGACCAATTCCCTGGTGGGTGACGTGCATCTGGACGCGGAACCGGAATACGTTGCGCTGACCGGCGACACCTCGAGGATTCTCGCCGTTGCTGGAGACCGGTTGGAGCTTTGGGACGCGAGGACCGGGGTCCTGGTGTCGCGGGTGGGAACGCAGACGGGGTTCTTGCTGCCACCGGCGCTCACCGACAGCGGTGGGCACGTCGTGATCGCCGAGCGGCTTGACGAGCAGGACGCGCTTTACAGCCTGTTTCGCACGGCGGACGGCGAACTCCTGTCAAGCGTTGCCGGTCTGGCCGGGGTGACCGACTGGATGCTGGGGCCCGACGCCCGTTATCTCGTACTGATCGGACCGTCCCGGCTGGTGCGGGTCATGGATCCCCGCAGCGGCGAACTGCTGCGCGAGCTGCCCCACCGGCGCGATCCGGCACGGCTGGTGGCCGCTGCGACGGGCGACCTCTTGCTGACCATCGACGATATCGGCGACATGTTCGTCTGGGATCTGAACGGGACGGCGCCCGAATCCACCCAGGGGGTGCGCCTGGGGCAGACCGGCGCGCCGGAGAGTGTGAGCATCGCTGCCGACGCCTCGAGGGTGGCCTACCGGGCCCTGGCCGGTCAGGTAGTGGTCCGCGGACTGACTGACCGCTCGGCGTCCATGAGTTTCAGGGTGAGCCAGGAGGGGGCGCCGATCCAAACGCGGCTGGCGCCCGATGGCAGCCGGCTTCTCACCTACAACGAACAGCAGTTCCAGCTCTGGAACCTGGCCGATTCCGGGCCTGCGGCGTCCGCCGAAACCGAACTGACGGCGATCGGCCTGGACCCTGTTGAAGGTATCGCGGTGCTGGGTTTTCTGGACGGCCACGTCGGGGTGATTCTGGACGAACAGGCAGACATTCCCGTTTCCGCCGATCCCGGCGTCAACTTCATCGGGCACCAGGGCAGCATCACCAGCATTGACGTCAACGCCGGGAGCGGCGTCATCGCCAGCGGCGGGAGCGATGGCCTGGTCAGGACATGGGAGCTGGATTCCGGAGCGCCTACTGCCCCGTTCATGCGTCATCCCCAGGGGCCCGTCCATGTTGTGACGATCGGCAACGATGGGCAATGGCTGGCAAGCGGGGCCGAACTCACCGCGAGGGTCTGGCAAGCGGCGGACGGCAACCTGGTGCGTGAATTGCCCGTCAGCGGAGGCGTCGTGTCCATCGCTGTTGACAGCCACTCCGGTTTGCTCAGCGTGGGCGACCGGGACGGCAATGTCTTCCTGACCGCCGTGGAATCGGCAGCAACGCCGGACTCGGTGCGGGTGGGTGCCGCAGCAACGGCGCTCGCCTTCGGTGCCGGCGGATCGCGCCTGGTCACCGGTGACGCGACAGGCAATGTACAGCTATGGGAAGTGGAGAGCCTGGCCCCCGTAGGCGAACCGCACAACTTTGTCCATCCCGTACGGTGGTTGGGTTTCAGCGGCAACAGCGAGTTCCTGCTGGTCCAGACCGATCACTGGATGCATCGGTTCTCCGTCGGCGAGGACGGTCTCGCGCTCGCGGGCAGCCGCCTGCTGGACGCCGGGATGGAGGCGGGCGCCGCGCTGCTGGTTCCCGACGGCAGCCGCATCAGGTTGATCGGCGGCCGCGGGACGGGTGAGCCGCAATTCCGCGAACTGGACATGGTGCGTTTGGTCACTGAACCTCTTCCGCCCGATTCGGTCCTGTTGAGCCGCAATTGGTCGCGTATTCTGGGTCTTGCGGTGGGGGAGCGCGGCGAGGTTGTACCGGATTCCCACTGATGCGCGGTTTTCTGCGGCGCAGCCTACTGGCACCCGGAGGTGGCCGATGGTGAGACTGACTGTTTTGGTACTGGGTTTGAGTGGCCTGGCAATGGCCCTGGATGCCTCCGCGCAGAATGATGAGGCGCTGGTCCTGACCGGATTGAAGGCGGAGGCCGTGGGGCTTGTGGACGGCCATGCCAAGCTCGTTCAGGAGATCGTCGACAGCCTGTTTTCGTTTTCCGAGCTGGGATTCCAGGAATTCGAAACCAAGCGCTACCTGACGGACATACTCGAAGCAAACGGCTTTGCCATCGATAACGAGGTATCCGGCATCCCGAGTGCCTGGTGGGCGACGTGGGGCGAGGGCGACCCGGTCATTGCGCTCGGGTCGGACGTGGACGGCATCCCGCAGTCTTCCCAGCTTCCGGGCGCTGTCTATCGGCAACCGATCATCGAAGGCGCGCCGGGGCACGGCGAGGGGCACAATTCCGGGCAGGCCGTCGTGATCGCGGGCGCGCTCGCGGTGAAGGCGATCATGGAGCGCGAGGGGCTCGAAGGGACACTCGTGATCTGGCCGGGCGTTGCGGAGGAATTGCTCGCCACCAAGGCCTGGTTTACCCGCGACGGGCGATTCGAGGATGTCGACGCGGTGATCTTTACCCATGTGGACGATTCGCTGGCGGTCAATTGGGGGCAGGCTCCGGGTACCGGGCTGGTGTCGGTGGAATACACGTTCGAAGGCGTGGCCGCCCATGGCGCGGGGGACCCGTGGCGGGGGCGAAGTGCGCTTGATGCCGTGGAGATCATGAACGTGGGCTGGAATTTCCGCCGCGAGCACCTAAGGCCGCTGCAGCGGTCCCACTACGTCATCGTTGACGGCGGCGATCAGCCGAACGTGGTTCCCCCGACGGCGACCGTTTGGTATTTCGTTCGCGAAATGACCGGGGAGCTGATCCGGGAGAATTTCGAGGCGCTGCAGCGGATGGCCGAAGGCGCCGCACTGATGACCGACACCACCGTATCGCGCCGGATCGTCGGCACCGCCTATCCCCGGCACTTCAACCGTCCCATCGCCGAGGCCATGTACGAGAATATGCGCGCAGTCGGCATGCCCGACTGGTCGGAGGACGACCAGACGTTTGCGCGGGCCTTCCAGGAGTTCATGGAAGCCGACGAGATCATGGGGCTCAAGACCGAGGTCGACGAACTCGGGGAGCCGCCGGAGACTCCCCGGTCCGGCGGATCGGACGATATAGGGGACGTCTCCTGGGTCGTGCCGACGGTGACGCTGCGGTTTCCCTCCAATATCGAGGGCCGGCAGGGCCACCACTGGTCCAGCGCGATCGCCATGGCGACCCCCGTGGCACACAAGGGCGCCGTCGCGGGGGCCAGGGTCGTCGCGGCCACGCTGATCGACCTGTTGCAGAATTCTGAGCTGGTCGAGTCCGCGTGGGCGTATTTCCGGGAGGAACAGACCGCCGAAGAAAGTTACCTGCCGTTCATCGACGAAAACGACGCGCCGGCGATCGAGAAGAACACCGGCATCATGGCGCAGTTCACGGATCGGCTTGAGGCCTACTATTACGACCCGGCCCGATTCGACACCTTCCTGGAACAGCTTGGTGTCGATTACCCGGAGCTTGAGGCGCCGGAAGGGGGCGACTGATCCAAGGCTCATACTTCCACTTGCAGGGGAGGCCGGGCTCAGAATTCGTAGCGCAGGCCGATACGCACGGTTCGCGGCTGCTGGAACCGGGTCGGTAGCCCGAACGTGGGCGACGCTCGGCGGCCGCCCCAGCGGTCGGCCCACTCGTCCACCTCCAGTTCGGCATCCAGGTCAAGAATGTTGAAGGCGTCAAGCCGGGCAGTCAGCGTACCCCCCAGGCGTGAGTCAGCGGAATATTTCAGGCCAAGATCCAGCCTGTACACGTTTGCTGTCGTTCCAAGCGATCCGCGAGGCGTGAGTTCACCCTGTTGGTAGAAGGATGCTGGCCCGAAAAACCGCGCGTACGGGTCGCTGGGATGATATCCGAGCGCATTGCGCGGACGGCCGCTGGAGTATTGCAACGCGGCGCCAGCCTGCCAGCCGTCGGCGAACTCCCAGCCTCCCCACAGCTTCAACTGGTGGCGCCGATCGTTGGGCAGGTCGCCATGGGCGCCATCCAGAAGGCCCCTGTAGTCGAACTGCGAGGTCGCACCGGCAAGGTCCTCACCGGTGTCGCTGCGAACCGTGCCCTCGTAGTTGCCGTAGCTGTGCGACCAGGTGTAGGAGGCCCGGGCATAGAACACGCCGTCCCAGGGTCTCTGCAAGTCCAGCGTCACCGCCTGGTAGCGGCGCTGCATGGGCGGGAAACCGAGTTCTTCAGCCGACAGCCTGAGTTCGTCGAGGTTGCCGTCGCCGTCGATGTCGTAATAGGTCCGCACGCCGCGGCCGGGGTTGGCGAGCACCAGGTTGAATTCGCCGAAAGCGCCGATGGCCTGGTCGATGGAGATGTCCTCGATGCCCTGTATGAGGTCGCGATACGTGAGTGTAATGCCGAAAATGTAGTCCGACAGAATCCTGCGCTCGTAGCCTAGAATAAACTCGTCCTGGGCCATGGGCTCGATGTCATGGTCGATCACGGTGCGACTATCCGGAGAAGAGCCATCGGCGAATAGGGTGGTTTCGCCGATTCGGGCGCCGAGCGCCGTGCTTCCGTCCTCGGCGACGGGTTGATCGAGCACGTACCAGTCTTCCGAGGAAAACCATGGGCTTCCGAGAAAGATACTGACGGCGCTGGCGACCGGCAGGTGATAGCGGCCGTAGTTGGCGAAGACCTTGGAGCTTCGGTCGCCGCCGACGTCCCATGAGAACCCGATGCGTGGCGCGTACTGGTCCGTAATCCTCACGATCGACTGGCCCTCGGCGTTGCGATTGTCGAATCGCTCGTTACGCAACCCGATACGCAGCGTTGCGTATATGGGGGAGATGGTCCATTCGTCCTCCAGGTAGAAGGCCGTCGCAATCACGTCGAAGTGGCCGTCTCTTGAAAACCGGCGATGGCGGGTCACTTCCGTCACCCCGTCCGGCACGATCGCGCCGTTTCGAAGAACCTCTCCCGGCGTGGCCGCCAGGTATTGGAAAAACGCATCCCCCGAGTACCCCAGGCTGTCGAATGACGTGTTTTCCTCGCGGTCCATGCCGAAGCGAATCAAGTGTTGATCGCCGGCCGCCCATTCGATATCGACCCGGGCAATCTCGCGTTCATCGTCCGCGGCGGCCTTCACGAAATCGGTCCAGCAGCCGATTTGCCGGAAACCGCGGGAACGGGAATCGATGGCAACGGGACATGTGTCGTTCGCCGGCGAACCAGAGGTGAGGTCGTACTCGCTGGCGCCCCACATGACCGTCGCGGCAAGACCGGACCCGAAGTAGCCCCGGTAGGTAACGATATGGTTGTCGCCTCCGCGGCCGATCGCTGTCTCGCGGAGTTCCCGGCCGACCGCGTTATCCGTGGCATCCCATCTGAAGGTTGTGCGGTCCACCGTTCTCTTGTCCGAAAACCCCGTGTATTCGATGCGGTGATCGTCGTTGAGAAGCCAGTCCAGTTTCAGGCCCCAGAACCCGTCGTCGTCGGATTCCCTGTAAAGCCGGCCCCAGGCGCTGTAATCGTTGACGTCGACATCCCTGAATTCGTAGATTCCGTAAGCGAACAGCCGGTCGCGGACAAGGGGTCCGCCGGCCGAGAAGAAAGTGCTGAAATCGTCCCGCTCGTCGAAGCCGTCGGCCGAGTCATACTCGATGCGCTCCGAGGGATGTTCCACATTGGGGACGTCGCCACGCAGCGAATCCGGCTGGAAGTAACCGCCAACAGTGAATCGCCAGTCGTTCGAACCCCTTTTGGTGACTGCGTTGACCACGCCCCCCGTGGAGCGCCCGAACTCTGCGCTGTAACCGCCGGTCTTGATCTGGAACTGATCGTAGAACTCGAACGGGATCGTGCTCCCGCCGAGCCCGTTGCGGAAGTTCGTCACGTTCATGCCGTTGATGTAGTAGACGTTTTCCGCGACCGAGGCGCCGCCCAGCGACGCGTAAGCGGAACCCGTGCCGTAGTGGGCGCGGTTCCCGGCCGTTCCGAACGCCAGGTCGCCCTGTACCGCACCAGGCGCCATCAGCACCACGGCGTTCTGGTCCCTGGGGATGGGCAGACGCAGGATATCGTCCGATGTCACGATCCTCGCAGTCTCCGCCCGGGTGACGTCGAGTGGGGAGACTGGCTCCGAGATGACGACGACTTCCTCCACCGTCCTGGGATTCTCCAGAAGCAGTTCTATGGATGTCCCCTCGCCAACGTTCACTTCTGTCGGAACGATGCTCGACTGCAGGGCATCGAGCGTTGCGTAAACGGCGTAGCGCCCGATCGCGAGCGCTGAAAACCGGTAGCGGCCGTCCGCGTCGGTAACCGCGGTGCGATTCCGGGAGGTGTCCGGATGCAAGGCAGTGACTCGGGCGCCCGACACCGGGCCCGTGCTTGAGGTCACTCTGCCGTAGATGTAACCGAGCGTGGTCCCCTGGCCGTGGACTGACGATACGAGGACCAGGGCGGTAACCAATAGCGCGCAAATCGAGGTGGCATTTCTCATGTTGACAGACGACATCGGCTTGGGTGCTCCAAGAAGTGGCCCACCAAATTTTATATATAAAACAATAGGTTGAGAAAACGTATCGGGGAGAGAAGAAAGTGTAACCGAATTACTGCCTGTAAGGTAATCCCCTGTGCGCAGTCAGATTTCGCTGCAGGAGGCGCCTTGTGCGAAGCAGGTGAGGCAGCGGTGATGGCGCAGGTAGATGCGTTTTGTCAGTGTCTCCGACAGCGTTGCGCCCAGGTCGTAGGACTTGTCGTCGTCCACCAGTGTGCAGGCGTAGACGCGCATCGTGCCATTTTTCTTCACCACCATTTTCGAGAAATGGCACATGAACCTGCGGCGCGACTCGGCGGTGTGATGAGTCGTCATGCAGCGCTCGGTAATGGTGGCCACGGCGGGTCTGGACCCTGGCGCGAGAAAGTCCGGAAAAGCCACGATTCGCGTGTCGGCCGGCAGGCCATGCTGCCGGAAGAGCCACCGATAGGTTGCGTCGACCGAATCGGAGTTCTCGCCGGAGTCTTGCTGCCGGGCCACCGAAACCCTGAATCCGCGCACGTGCAACTCGCGCAGGCAGCGCCAGGACTTTCTGAAACTGCCGCAACCGCGAGAGGCATCGTGGCGCGATTCGTCCGGATAGTCGATGCTGATGCGAAACGCGACGGGATTGGGCCGTGCCGTCAGGGATTCGATCTGATGCAGCCTCTTCAGGACCGGATCGGTGCCGTTGGTCAGCACAAGGCACGGCTTCAGCGTCGACGCGTAGTGCAGGATGTTGACGAAATCCCTCACGATGAACGGTTCACCGCCGGTAAAGGAGAATTGCTCCACACCCAGTGCTGCCGCTTCGTCCACGAAGGGTCGTATGTCGGCGAGCGTGACTCGCTGCAAGCGGCCGTCGCCGGGTTTGGAGCCTTCCAGACAGAACGGGCAGGAAAGGTTGCATGCCGTCCCGGTATGAAACCACAACTCCCGCAGCGCGCCTGGCTGGATGTAGCCCGGTGGCTCGGGATTCGGCAGCAAGTGTGCGGGAACCGCGTTCACGAACCGGGACCCCCGTCGGCCGTGTCTGCATGCACTTGCGTTGGAGGATCGTACCTGTAGGCCAGTCGGTGCGCGGTCTGTCCGCACGCATAGGCCAGCGCCAGCCGGCGGTTGTTCAGGCATTGGCGAACCCATCCGTTCCGCTCCCACCGTCGGGGCGATATCCTCAGCGGCGTCGCCAGTGTTTGAAACCGCCCTCGGGAACGCAGCTTTCTCACCAGCTCGACCTCCTCGAACAACGGTTGGTGCGGAAACCCTTCGCACGCGAGGTAGATGGCCCGGCGAACAAAGATGCCCTGGTCGCCATACGGTATTCCTCCGAACTGGACGCGAAGGTTGGTCAGCCACGCAATCGTCTTCTTTCGCCGCATCGGCGTCCCGGAGAACGCGAATCTGAAGTGTCCCCCTTCTGCTCCGTCAGCGACCGCTCGGGCGATGGCGCCAAGGCTGGATGGGCAGGGCGCCGAATCGGCGTGGAGAAACCAGAGAATGTCGGCCTGGGCGGCCCGGGCGCCCTGGTCCTGTTGTCGTCCCCGACATCGTTCCGACGTGAGATACATGCAACCTCGTTGCTTGCAGAGAGCGCTCGACCGAGTGTCGGCATTGGCGGCGACGACAATGATCTCTCGGGGTTGGAGTTCCCAGACCGCAATCAGATCCAGCAGCGTCCGAAGCCTGGCGGCGTCGCCCAGCACCGGAATCACGATGGCGACGTCGGCGGTCGGGTTTCGGTGCTCGTCAGCGCGTGGCATAGCGCAACCACGTGTTCATCAGGGTTTGTGCAAACGGCGTCAGCCGCGTCCGATTGTAAGCGTCGGCGAGGCGTCGCAGATACTCGCCACGGGTCGGGTAGGGGAGCATCGTCCTGCTCAGTTTGCCAAGTCCGAGTCCGTTGTTCATGGCGAGGCAGAGGCCGGCGATCTGTTCGCCTGCGTCCTCGCCGACGATGGTGCCTCCCAGGATCCTGTCCCGACCCTTTTGTGTCGTCACCTCGGCAAATCCGTGCCGGTCGCCGGCGGTCCTGCCCCGGTCCAGTTCCGAAAACTCAAGCCGGTAGCTGTCGTAGTCGGTTTCAGCCAGATCGAGTTCCTCGTGAGTCGGGCCCACCTGGGCCACCTCCGGCTCGGTGTAGGTGCAACGGGGCACGATCAGGGATGACGTGGTCGCCGTGGGGGCAAACAGTGCGTTCTGCACGACGATTCTTGCATGGGCGTCGGCGTGATGAGTGAACTGATACCGCGAGCAGACATCGCCCGCCGCGTAGATTTTCCGGTTGGTGGTTCTCAACTTGTTGTCCACCACGATCAATTGGTCGTGGAGTTCCACGCCGGCCTTGTGCAGTTGCAATCCCTCAACGTTGGCGCGGCGCCCCGCGGCGACCAGAATCTGCTCCGCGGTGACGTTGATTCCGTCGGTGTGAAGGATTGGCCCTTCCTCGCTCCGGGTGACGTCCGAGACGAGGGAACCCAGGTGAAGCGTGACCCCGTCGGATTCGAGGGCCGGCCCGAGTACGTGTCCGGCGCCGGCGGACTCGCCCGGCAGCACCCTGTCCGCCAACTCGAACAGGTGAACGTCAACTCCCAGACGTGCCATCGCCTGAGACATCTCGCAGCCGATGGGTCCGGCGCCGAGAATTGCCAGCTTCTTCGGCGGTTCCACCAGATCGAACAGGGTTTCGTTGGTGAGCGGTTCGCTGGACGCCAGCCCGGGTATCGGCGGCATCGCGGCCCGCGCGCCTGTTGCGATCACGAACCGCCGCGCACGGAGCCGATCCTCTCCTACGGCAACGCTTTCCCGGTTCGTAAAGTGTGCGGTACCGAGAAACACGTCCACCCCGTGACTGCGGTAGCGTTCCACCGAATCGTGACGGGCGATCTCCGCCCGGACCTGCCTCAGCCACGTAAAGGCTTCGTCCGCTCCGCAGCCCGGGTTGCGCCGGGTGAATTCCAGCAGTGCCTTGGAGGGGACGCAGCCCACGTTGAGACAGTCGCCGCCCATGGCCTGACGCTCCACCAGGGCGACTCGCGCCCCCAATCCCGCCGCCGCGATCGCTGTCACCAGTCCCGCGGGTCCGGCGCCGATTACTACCAGGTGGTAGCGTGAGCGGGGCGTGGGATTGCGGTAGTCACGCGGGAATACCAGTTCCCGCCAGGTGCGGTCATGGTTCTGGCCGGGGTACTCGTCCAGCATGGGGAGCGGGTTCACGGTGTGCCTTCCCGGCGCGCCTCGCACGTCATGTCACGTTGAGGGGCAGACTGTGCACTGATATGCGCCCGCAGCCACTCGGCCAATCCTTGTCGCGAAGCCCGTCTGTCGCCCGCCAATGCGGTCCCGGCTCCGAGCAGGTCCTGCAACGTGTCGACGTCCTCCCGGGCAGCCAGCGTCGCGACGGTCCACCCCGCCTCTTGACAAAGGTCGCGAAGCTCCGCGCAGAGAGACTCCGTGCTCCAGTTCAGGTCATTCAGGTTTGGCCAGGGGCGGCGCGCGCCCATCAGCACCACTCCGCCGTCCCCGGCGGGCCCCAGAACGGCGTCCGCCCACTGCAGACTGCCAGCGGCCTGCCCGAGATAAGCGGAGTCAAGCCCGGGACAGTCCGTCCCCAGGAAGACGAGCCTGCTGACGCCTCGGCGGCGAAGGTCCCGGTCAACGGAGTTTATGCGTTCGCCCAGATTCTCGCCCTGTTGAGGGACAAGCCCGCAAAACTCACCGTGTTGCGTCTTGACTGTTCCAGGCGGACTGGCCCTCCCAACGGGCCCCAGGGGAAAAGACTGCGATAGCGCGGATTCGGTTTCCATTTCCGCCATCAGCCAGTCCCGGTCTCCCTGATTCGCGGGCGACAGCCAAGCGGGACCCGGCCAGGTATTTGCGTCTTCCAGTGCACAGTTCATGAGGTGGGCGGCGACCTCACCCGCATGATCGCCGATCTCCGCCGCAAGCCTGCGCTTGGCGTTGGCCGGTGCCTTCAACATGACCACGAGGTCCGTTCGGGCGGCTTCGGCTGATCCGTTGACGATCTGAGTTTCCATTCCTGAGGCGTGCCGGCACGGGCCGGTTATGCTGTGCGCACTACAGTAGTATAGTGCCCGCTTCCACGGCATCCAGAGGCGCGTGAAATGACAAAGTTGGCGGTGACCGATCGAGAAGGCCGGCAAGTCGAAATCGACGGGCAGTCCGGCATGACAGTGATGGAGAACATCCGGGACCTTGATGACAGCGTCGATGCCATCTGCGGTGGACTGTGTTCCTGCGCCACCTGCCATGTCCATATTGACCCCGACTGGCTGGCAAAGTTGCCACCCCGGCACGAAGAAGAAGACCTGTTGGTCAGCGAATCGATGTACTTCGATCCAGAGCGTTCCCGCCTGAGTTGCCAGATCATGCTCACCGACGACCTGGATGGACTGACGCTGACCGTCGCGCCTGAGGAGTTTTAGCCTCGCCCGGAGGAGTTCTAGACAATTTTTCGTCCATCACGAATCGTGATGCGACGCTTCGGGCTATGTCAGGACCATAGCCACCCAAACGCACCGCCGGTAAGCAGACCGTAGATCAGCGCGTCGCCGAAGCCCTTGAAGATGCTGCTCCACGGGCGGCCGAACCAGATCGCTTCCTGTACCGTGCCGACGCCGTAGGCCATCCAGGCGACCACGGCCGTGACCCGGAAGACCGCCATGTAGTCCGCGTCGGGAGCCAGCGTCAGGTACGCTACGTACGCTACCAGCACGGCGACAGCGATATTGAACACGGCGCTCAATGCCATGTTGGGTCCCATGCCGGGAATTCCGCGGGGCAGTATCGTGACGAATCCCGCGGCGCCTTCTTCATACGCCTTGCGTACCCGATCCTCCTTCATCGCCTCCGGCGAGGCGGCGTGGGGGACCATGTACTGTCCGGGCGCCAGGTTCTGAGCGGCCAGGTTTGCGACCGTGCCGGCCTCGTCCGGCAAGGCCGCGTAATCCTTCTTGTGCCAGGGCAACACCGTCCAGATTAGCGCCGAAGCAACCCAGACAAGGGCGGCGGACAGCAGGACGGGAAGAATCAGGGAAGCAGTCGTGACCATGTCGGCGTTCCTTCAACTTGTTCGAATCAGGATCGAATCATAGCCCTGACGGCCACATACGGGAAATTTGCGCGCTGTCGTGGTGCCTTCAATCGTCCCGCCATAGTGCACATGTTGCGGTCTGTGGTCGGCGTGAATCGTCAACCTATTGAAAATCATAAGGAAAGTAATTTCTGGCACGGATAGTGCATAACTTGCGGGACGATTCGAATCCCAAACCCAGGAGGATATTGCAATGGTGATTCCACGATTCTTGGCCGTTCTCGCCCTCGCGGCGCTCCCGGCCGTGTCATCGGCCCAGGTCTCCGCCAATTTCGGCATGGTCAGCGACTACATCTACCGGGGCATTTTTCAGTCGAGTTCATCGGCTTCCGCGGGTCTCGACTTCGAGCACGACAGCGGATTCTATATCGGTACCTGGGGCGCGGATGTCGGCCAGGGGATCGAGACAGACCTGTATTTCGGCATTGGAGGCTCCGCGGGCGATCTCGGTTGGGGCGTCGGCTTTACGGGTTACTACTACACCGACGACTGGGACGACACCTACGAGGAAATCAATCTCGGCGTGAGCTACGGCGGCCTGTCGGTGGATCTGGCTGTCAACGGGGAGTACGGCGATCAGAAGTATTCCTTCGCTTCGGTCAGCTATGGGTTCGAAGGCGGCGCCTACATCACGTTCGGGAGTTTCGGCCAGGATTTCGAGGGCAGTTACGGCGAGCTTGGTTACGGCTTCGACTTCATGGGCCTCGACCTGTCCATGGCGGTGGTGGCCAGCAGCGATCTGGGTCCGAGCCAGGACGGCGGCGACATCGCCCTGACCTTCGGCGTGACCCGGGGCATCTCGTTCGGCGAATGAGACAGGTTTTTCAGTACATCAGAGACAAAGGAAGGTGACGCTATGAAACTCATCACGTCAGTGATCAAGCCCTTCAAGCTCGAGGATGTCCGCCAGGCGCTCGCCGAAGCGGGCGTTCAGGGGATGACCGTGACCGAGGTCAAGGGCTTCGGCCGGCAGAAGGGGCATACGGAGCTTTACCGGGGCGCAGAGTACTCGGTTGACTTCGTGCCGAAGACGAAGATCGAAGCGGCGGTGGCCGACGAACTGGTGGATGCCGCGGTGGAGGCGATCGTCGCTTCCGCGAGCACCGGTTCGATCGGCGACGGCAAGGTCTTCGTCTCCGAGTTGTTACAGGCCACACGGATTCGCACCGGCGAGACCGGCGACCAGGCGCTGTAGGCAGGAGGAGAAATCAACATGGAAATTGCAGAACTCAGCTACGCGCTGGATACATTTTATTTCCTCGTCATGGGCGCGCTGGTCATGTGGATGGCCGCGGGCTTCACCATGCTCGAGGCGGGATTGGTTCGGGCGAAGAACACGGCCGAGATTCTTACCAAGAATGTCGGCCTGTATTCGATTGCCTGCATCATGTACATGCTGTGCGGCTACGGGATCATGTACGGCGACGGTAACGGCGTGATTCCGGGCATCAGCCTGCTGACCGCCGCGGACAACGCAGCGGCGGACGTAATCGCGGGCGGCGACGATGCGCCGTACTATTCGAGTCTGTCCGACTTTTTCTTCCAGGTGGTTTTCGTGGCGACGGCCATGTCCATCGTCTCGGGCGCCGTTGCAGAACGCATGAAGCTGTTCTCGTTCTTCGCCTTTGCCGTGATCCTGACCGGCTTCATCTACCCCATTCAGGGTTACTGGAAGTGGGGCGGCGGCTGGTTGGATGCGGCCGGATTCCTTGATTTTGCGGGATCGGGTGTGGTGCACATGTGCGGCGGCGCTGCGGCGTTGGCCGGTGTCCTCCTGTTGGGCGCACGAAAGGGCAAGTACGGACCGTTGGGCGAAGTCCGGGCAATACCTGGCGCCAACCTGCCGCTTTCAGCCCTGGGAACCCTGATCCTCTGGCTCGGTTGGTTCGGATTCAACGGCGGTTCGGAACTCATGATTTCCAACGTCGATGAAGCCAACGCGGTGTCGCTGGTCATCGTCAACACCAACATGGCGGCCGCGGGCGGCCTGGTGGCGGCACTGATGACGGCGCGCCTGTGGTTCGGCAAGGCAGATCTGACCATGGCCCTCAACGGAGCTCTGGCCGGTCTGGTCGCCATCACCGCAGAGCCTTTGACGCCCTCACCGCTGGCGGCGACGATAATCGGCGCGATCGGCGGCGCGATCGTGGTGGTGTCCATCGTCATGCTGGACCGCAAGCTCAGGATAGATGACCCCGTCGGCGCCATTTCCGTTCACGGCGTCGTTGGTATCTGGGGCCTGATCGCTGTGTGCTTCACGAATGGCGACGCATCGATCGGCGCCCAGTTGCTCGGCATCGTCTCGATCTTCGTCTGGGTATTCGTGACAAGTCTTGCGGTCTGGTTCGTGCTATCCAGGGTGATGGGAATCCGCGTCTCCGAAGAAGAGGAGTACGAAGGTGTGGACATCGGCGAATGCGGTGTCGAAGCCTATCCGGAGTTCGTGGAAGTACCCGAATAATCGACCTCGGAATCCCTCCGTTGATTGCCGCAGTCCTTCGGGGCTGCGGCCTCTTTTTCTGGTGCGGGGTTGAGAGTTCGGCTCCGCCAGTTCGATCCGGCCACGCGCCGCTAGAGACGTGATCCGCCGTCGATTTCCAGCACGCGGCCGTTCATGTAGTCGTTTTCCAGCAGGTAGATTGCCGCGTGAGCGATTTCTTCGGGGTCGCAGAGTCGTCCGGCGGGAATCCCGGCAGCGAGTTTCTCGAGTATTTCCGGTCGCATGCCGGCGACCATTTCCGTCTTGACGAACCCCGGAGCGATGGCGTTGACGCGAATGCCGTGCCGTGCCAGTTCCTTTGCCCAGACGACGGTCATGGCGGCGACACCGGCCTTGGAGGCAGAGTAATTGGTCTGCCCGAAGTTGCCTGCCCTGGAGACGCTGGACAGGTTGATGATGCAGCCGCGGCTCTTCAGGCGGATCATGTGGGCCGCGGCTTCCCGGCCGCACAGGAAGACGCCCGTCAGGTTGACGTCGATGACGGCCTGCCACTGCTCAAGGCTCAGCTTGTCGACGATCTCTCCTTCCTTCGCCTTCACCAGCAGGCCGTCGCGGAGTACGCCCGCGTTGTTGATCAGCGCGTCCAGGCGGCCAAAATCCTCCACTGTACGCTCGAACAATCGCTCGACCTCCGGTTCCCTGCTGACATCGGCCCCGAAGCATCCGACTTCGGCGCCCAGGGCCTCGCAGGCCTGCCGCGTGTTGCCGAGGCTTGCCTCGTCGAGATCCACCAGAACCGGTGTTGCGCCGCGCGAGGCCACGCCCCGGGCCATCGCCGCACCCAGACCCCGGGCCGCACCGGTGATCACGATTACGCCGCCTTCGAGATTCATGCCCGGGTTCTCCTTCGTTCATGTGAATTCTGTTCGGGCGCATGCAACACGCTCGCCCCGACGATCCTGCCGTCCATCAACTCCAGCAGCCGGTTGAACGGTGCGGGGGTGTCGCTCAGGTGGCTGGCCGACACGAGTTGCGTACCTCGCGCGATGATCTGCTCCAGTTCGCTGTTGACGAGCTTGCGGTTTTCGTGGTCCAGACCCTCCCACGGCTCGTCCAGCAGCAGGACCCTGGGCTCGTGTACCACGGCGCGGGCGATCAGCACGCGGCGGAACTGGCCGTAGGACAGTGTCCTTATGTTGCGGTCCGCCAGGTCCACGAGCCTGAACTGCTCCAGCAGTTCGTCCACCAGCGCAGTCTCCGCAGCCGTCATTCGGCGCGTCTGGCCGATACTTGAATCGAAGCCGGAATAAATGCACTGACGCGCCGTGGAGGGGTACCAGTAGCCGGCCTGCAATTCCGGCGAGACCCAGGTGACCTGTTTGCGCAGGTCCCATACGTTGTCCGGGTTCTCGATTCCGGGGAACCGAATCGAGCCCCCCAGCGCTGGCCGCAGCTGACCGTGCAGCATGCGCAGAAAGGTGCTCTTGCCGGAGCCGTTGGGTCCTCGCACCAGCCAGTGCTCCCCGCGCGCCAGGCGCCAGTCGATACCCGCCAACGCCTGCCGCTCGTCCAGCCACACGTCGCCCTGTTCGATCTGGATGATCACGTCCGAGGCCAACTCCGCCCGGGTGTCGCGTGCCACCGCTGACGGGCTTGCGACGGCCAATTCCGGACGGGCCGAAGGGGCGGAACCGGATGCAACCGCACGGGACTCGACGATATGGCCGTTTTCCAGTCGCAGCATCCGCTTGATGGAGCGAGGCAGGTCCGATGCGTCGTGATACGAGCACATCACCGTGGTATGCGCGCTGATGCTGTCGATGGTCTCCTTGAGCCGCTGGCGGGACCGGCGGTCCAGGCCCGCCGCGGGTTCGTCCAGAATCAGGACTTCCGGCTCGAAACCCAGGGCGCGTGCGATGAGCACGCGCCGCTGTTCGCCCCGGGAGAGTTCCAGGAACGGCCGTTGCGCCAGGTGCGTCAGGCCGAGTTCGTCCAGGATTCGTGCGGTGCGTTCGACCTCGCCGGGTTCGGGGTCGCGTCGCGGCACGTCCGTGCGGAAAATGCCCGAGAGCACCACTTCCAGGGCGAGGAAGTTCCATTTGAGCTGCGTGTACCGATCCTGCAGCTCATGGCCTACCAGCGTGATGCGGTCGAGCGCCTGCACGGCGTCGACCTGCAGTTCTGCGCCGAAATCGTAGCGGCGGGTGCCCCGGCCCGCGTTGGGCCAGAGCTGGCCTGCCACGAGCCTCAGGAAGCTCGTCTTGCCGCTGCCGTTCGCGCCGGTAACCGCCCAATGTTCACCCGGAAACAGCGCCCAGTCGATTCCGTGCAAAACCGTATGGCCGAGCAACTTCACGTCCACGTTGCGCAATTGCACGATGGGACGTGGCGAGTCGGCGTCTGGGCTCGGGTGAATCATCGCGCGGATTATACGGGGAAACATCGGAGCAATCGGTGGCTCCGGGGGCAGCTGGACTTCACTCCGGGCGTGGTCGGGGCTACGCTGTCGGGCCACGGTACATGCAGGGACAGCCTAAAATGACCGACGTACTGCCCACTGCGGAAGACGTGAGGGAAGCTTCGATCCGGCTTCGATCACGGATCATGCCTTCCCCGATACTGGAATCGGAGGATCTGAACCGCCGCGCCGGGTGCCGGGTGCTGATCAAGGCGGAGTCCCTGCAGCATGGGGGCAGTTTCAAGATACGGGGCGCTCTGAATGGACTCCTGAGCCTCGGCCAAGCCGGGCGACGCGCCGGGGTGGTTACGTTTTCATCCGGAAATCACGCGCAGGGTGTTGCCCTGGCCGCCAGGTGGCTGGGCATGCAGGCAACCATCGTCATGCCCCGGGATGCGCCCCGGATCAAGAGGCTGGGCACGGAGCGGGCGGGCGCACGTGTCGTTCTGTACGATCGTTACACGGAGGAGAGGGAGCGCATCGGGTCCGATCTGGCGGCTCGCAGCGGCGCTGTGCTGCTGCCCCCGTTCGACCACCCTGACATCATCGCCGGACAAGGCACCGTGGGGCTTGAGATTGCCCGTTTCGCCCGCGACAGTGGCGTCCGCCTGGAGGCGCTCTATTCCCCTTGCGGCGGCGGCGGTCTGATTGCCGGGTGTGCATTGGCCATGGAAACGATCTTTCCCGAGTGCGACCTGTTTGCCGTGGAGCCGGAAGGATACGCCGAGACAGGACGCTCGCTGGAATCCGGCCGCCGGCAGCGGGTCAGGGGCCATCCGCCCACACTTTGCGACGCGCTCATGGCTCCCACTCCCGGCGCGGTCACCTTCGCCATCAATCGGCGGCGGCTGGCGGGCGGTCTGGAGGTTTCGGACGCTCAGGCGGCACGAGGCGTCGCATTCGCCGCAAGATTCCTCAAGCTGATCCTGGAACCATCCGGAGCCGTCGCACTCGCTGCATTGCTGGACGGCGTGGCGTCGGATCGCGAATGCGTGGCCGTAGTGTTGAGCGGCGCCAATGTCGATCCGGAGCGCCTGTGCGAGATCATTGCCGATAACCCGGACCCGTAAGTTTCCACCGCGCAGGCTCCGGGGCAGAGTGAGATCAACGCGAATGCGGAATTCGGGATAAGATGAGCCTGCAGCCGAAGATGAACTTCGCGTTGCGTTGGGGTCCGTGAGCCCTTGCAGTATTTTGGTCCGCCATGTGGTCAAACCGGTCGACATCGAGCACTCAAATCGGCTGAAAGCAGCACCATGACATTGCGACAGATCGAAGGACTTGACCAGCGATACAGCGCAGGCACGGAGTCGTTCTATCTCACCGGACTTCAAGCCCTGGTCAAGCTGCTGTTGTTGCAGAGCGAGAGCGATGCCGGGTCCGGCCTGAAGACCGCGGGTTTCGTTTCGGGCTACAGGGGATCGCCCCTCGCCGGACTGGACCAGGAACTCTGGCGGGCTAAACCATTTCTGGAACAGGCCCGGATTCACTTCCAGCCCGGGCTCAACGAAGACCTGGCGGCCACATCCATCTGGGGTACACAGCAGGTCAATCTGTTCCCCGGCGGCCGGTATGACGGCGTATTCGGGCTCTGGTACGGCAAGGGTCCGGGTGTCGACCGCAGCGGCGACGTGTTGAAGCACGCCAACAACGCGGGAACCGCAAGGCACGGCGGCGTCCTCGTCGTAGCCGGCGATGACCATATCTGCAAATCGTCCACGCTCCCTCACCAAAGCGAATACAGCTTCATGGACGCGAGGATCCCGGTGCTCAACCCGAGCGATCTCCGGGACGTGCTCGAACTGGGCCTCAAGGGATATGCACTCTCGAGGTACAGCGGCTGCTGGGTCGCACTCAAGCTCACCGAGGAACATGCGGATGCTGCGCAGACGGTCCGGATTCCGGACATCCCACGGATTGTGCGACCCGAGTACCGGTTACCGTCCGGAGGGATGCATATCCGCTGGCCGGACGCACCCGCCGATCAGGAAATCCGCCTGCACAATCACAAGATTCCTGCCGCATTGGCGTTCACCAGGGCCAACGGGCTGAATCGGCTGGTCATCGACTCTCCGAAACCGCGTATGGGGATCATCTCCGCCGGCAAGGCCTACCTGGATGTTCGCCAGGCCCTGGATGAACTGGGAATCGATCGGCAGCGAGCGTCCGAATTGGGCATCAGGGTATTCAAGGTCGGCATGAGCTGGCCACTGGAACGCCAGCAGCTTGGCGAATTTGCCTCGGGAATCGAGGAGGTGCTCGTCATAGAGGAAAAACGGGGCATCATCGAAGACCAGCTCAAGCAGCAGCTCTACAACCGCGGCGGTGCGGTTCGACCCCGAATCGTGGGCAAAATGGACGAACACGGCGGACCGTTTCTTTCCGCCGTCGACGAGTTTACGCCGGCGTCGGTTGCCACGGCCATCGCCCGACGGCTATTGCGGCTCGTGCCGGACGAGACGATCGCCCGGCGCCTGCCCCGGATCGAACGCGAGGCGCGTGCACTACAGGACGGGGCGGCATCGCCCTCAAGGCTGCCGCACTTCTGCTCCGGTTGTCCGCACAACACTTCCACGCGAATTCCCGAAGACAGTATTGCAGTCGCCGGAATCGGCTGTCACTACATGGCGACGTGGATGGACGACCGGGATACGAAGACATATACGCAGATGGGCGGCGAGGGCGCAACCTGGATTGGGCAGGCGCCGTTTACCGAGACGACGCACATATTTCAGAACCTCGGCGATGGCACGTACGCCCACTCCGGCCTGCTGGCTGTACGCGCCGCGATTGCCGCCGGGGTCAACATGACCTACAAGATCCTTCACAACGACGCGGTCGCAATGACGGGCGGTCAGCCCGTGGAGGGCGCCATGACGGTGGAGCGGATGGCCCACCAGTTGACCGCGGAAGGAGTCGGGAAGATCGTCGTGGTCACGGATGAGACGCGGGGCTATCGTCACAAGGATTTGCCCGCGGGCGTGACTGTGCACCATCGCCGGGAAATGGACCGGGTACAGCGGGAACTTCGGGAACATCGCGGGGTTTCCGCCCTGATTTACGACCAGACCTGTGCTGCGGAACTGCGGCGTCGGCGCAGACGCGGCGAAGCCGAAGATCCGGACCGGTGGGTTGCCATCAATCCACTGGTCTGTGAAGGATGCGGTGACTGCAATTCGGTCTCCAACTGCCTGTCCGTGGTACCGCTCGAGACCGAATTCGGACGCAAGCGAACCATCAACCAGTCCGCGTGCAACAAGGACTTCAGCTGTATCGACGGCTTCTGCCCCAGCTTCGTGACCCTGGAGGGCGTGCGGCCCGGACTCCCGTCGCCGGGGCTCGATTCCATGCCGGGTCTGCCGGCGCCGGTGCGAATCGAGAAGTCGCCCTGCAACGTATTGTTGGCCGGCGTCGGCGGTACGGGGGTGGGCACGGTCGCGGCCATCCTGGGTATGGCCGCCCATCTCGAGGGCCGCCGGGTGATGGCATTGGATCAGACAGGTCTTGCCCAGAAATTCGGCGCTGTCGTTTCCCATGTGCGCATCGGCACGTCCGCCGAAAACCTGCGCTGCGCCCAGATTCCCGTCGGCAAGGTCGATCTGCTGCTGGGCGCAGACCTGATCGTCGCAAGCGGCCCCGATATCCTGGCTCGTCTGGGCGCTGATCGAACCCGGGTCGTTGTCAATACGCACGAGGAAATGCCGGCGGCGTTCATTCTCGATCCCGATTTCGAGTTCGTGGAATCCGCAATGCTGGCCTCACTGGCAGGCGCGGCGCGTTCGGCGGATCCTGTTCTGGTGGATGCGACCGGGTTGACGACCGCGCTGCTCGGCGACGGAATCGCGGCCAATCTGTTCCTGCTGGGGGCGGCGTTCCAGCGGGGCCTGTTGCCCGTGTCCGAGGCTGCGATCATTCGCGCCATCGAACTCAATGGCGTCGCGGTGGATCGGAATGTTCAGGCTTTCACATGGGGCCGTCACGCCGTCGTGGATCCGGCCGCCGTGAAGCGCAGGGCAGGTCCGGCCGCGGAGCCCGAGCCGGTTTCTTCGAATCTGGACGACATCATCGAGCGCCGCGTGCGATTCCTGACCGGCTATCAGGATACGGCGTACGCCGGGCGCTATCGGGACTGGGTGGACCGGGTACGGCGCGCGGAGCAGCGTGTCTGCAGCGGCAGCACCCGGCTGACCGAGAGCGTTGCCCGATACTACTTCAAGCTGCTGGCCTACAAGGACGAATTCGAGGTCGCACGATTGTTTGCGCAGACCGGCTTTCTTTCCGAAACCAGGGGAAAATTCGAAGGCTCCGCCAGGCTGAAATTCTATCTCTCGCCGCCGCTCATCGCGCGGACCGATCCCGCTACCGGACGCCCGCGCAAGTATGCCCTGGGCGGCTGGGTGTTGCCGCTGTTCCGGGTACTTGCACGTCTCAGGCGGTTGCGTGGCACGCCGCTGGACGTATTCGGCCACTCGAAGGAACGGCGGGCAGAGCGGCAGTTGATTGTCGACTACGAGGCGCTGCTGTCGCGTATCGTTGCGGAACTGGATGAATCGCGGCTGGACCTCGCCGTGGAACTGACCGGACTGCCGGAGCGGATACGGGGGTACGGTCCTGTCAAGACGGCATCCATCGAGCGGGCCAGGGCCCTTGAAAACGGGCTACTCAGGGCGTGGGCGGCACACCCCCCGGTGCCGGGCGACCGCCCCCGTTCAGAGGCAGCCTGAAGATCACGGCCTGGGTTGTTTGCCGAGGGCCCGCACTGGAAAGAACGACAAGGGAGGAGTTGCAGGGATGCTGAACAGTTTTTTCAGGCTTGAACAGCACGGTACCACGGTTCGCCGCGAGCTGGCCGCAGGCGCGACGACCTTCCTGACAATGGCCTACGTGGTCTTCGTCAATCCCGCGATCCTCTCCGACGCCGGAATGGATCCCGGTGGCGTGTTTGTGGCCACCTGCCTGGCGGCGGCAGTGGGCACGGCGATCATGGGTCTGTGGGCGAACTATCCGATCGCCATGGCCCCCGGCATGGGACTCAACGCGTTCTTCACGTACGGGGTCGTGCTGGGCATGGGTTATCCGTGGGAGGTTGCGTTGGGCGCGGTGTTCCTGTCCGGCGTCGTGTTCGTGGCCATTTCCGTGTTTCGGGTGCGCGAGTGGATCATCAATGCCGTGCCCCATTCGCTGAAGATGGGCACGGTGGCCGGTATCGGGCTCTTTCTCGGCATCATCGCCATGGAGAACGCGGGCCTGGTGGTGGATAACCCGGCTACGCTCGTGGGTCTGGGTGACATGGGCCAGTGGAGCGTGGTGCTGGCCGCGCTGGGCTTTGCGGGTATCGTCGCGCTCGATCGGCTGAAGGTGCCGGGCGCCATCATCATCGGTATCCTGGGCGTGACGGCCGCCGGCGTCGCACTCGGTGTCAGCGACTTCAATGGCATCGCCGACGTCCCGCCCGACCCCGGCACGGTGATGTTCAGGCTGGATGTCCGCGCCGCACTGGACCTGGCACTGGTCGGCGTCATATTCGCCTTCCTGTTCACCGACCTGTTCGACACATCGGGGACGTTGATCGCGGTGGCTCACCGTGCCGGACTGCTGGACGAACAGGGACGTCTTCCCAGACTGCGGCGGGCGCTGGTTGCCGATTCGCTGGCCACCGTTTTCGGCGCGGCCGCAGGTACCTCGTCGGTGACCTGCTATATCGAGAGCGCTTCGGGCGTACGGGCCGGAGGGCGCACGGGTCTGACCGCCGTGGTCGTCGCAGTGCTGTTCCTGGCGGCGCTGCTGCTGTCGCCGCTTGCCGCCACGGTTCCCACCTACGCCACCGCACCGGCGCTGCTGTTCGTGGCCTGCCTGATGATGCGAAGCTTTGTCGAGGTCGATTGGAGCGACGTCACGGAATACGTTCCGGCGGCAGCGCTGGCCATGACGATGCCGTTCACGTACTCGATCGCCAATGGGATTGCGATCGGATTCGTCAGTTACGCGGCCGCCAAGCTGCTGAGTGGCCGGCGCACGGCCCTCAAGCCGGCGGTGAGCGTGCTGGCGGTGCTGTTCATCTGCAAGTTTGTGTGGATCGGGTAACCGCCTCACGATCCGTAACGACCGCACACGAGGTGCCCCCCCGGCGACGAATTCCGGATTGGAACGGTGCGTTAACGCATCGCCCTCGCCTCTGCAGCCGTCGCGCACCGAATGCACCGGTCGGCGAAGGGATACGCCTGCAACCGTGCCAGCGGGATTTCTTCCTCGCAATTCACGCAGATCCCGTAGGATTCGTTCTCCATCTGAGCCAGGGCGCTGGCGATCTTGCTCAACTCGCGACGCGTTTCGTTGCCAAGGGCATCCACTACCTCGGCATTTTCGAGTTCCTGAGCCTGTTCTTCGGAATCCGCGCTGTGCCCGGAGGTAATGTTGCGCTTGATGCGCTCCAGCCGGCTTGCCAGTTCCGCGCGCTTGGCAATCAGTACCTGTCTTATTTCTGCGTACTCCCGGTCCAAGTCGTATTCCTAGTCAGATAACTCGTCGCGCTCGTTTCTGAGGTCCCTGAAGCATGCGAAGTGGTGCAGGGCGGCTTGTCTGTCGCCTCGCTGTTCGTAGAGGCGGGCAAGGTTGTAGTGTACATCGGGCAGCGCCGGGTCCACCGATAGCGCGTGGCGGTAGGTTTCCATGGCTTCCTGGAGCGCGCCCTGATCTTCCAGGACCACGCCCAGATTGAACGCCGCGATGGCGCTGGCGGGGTCGATGCCCAGGGCATCCCTGTACAACTCCTCAGCCTGACGATACGCGCGTTCATTGTGGAGCAGGCGTCCCAGATTGATGCGGGCGTTGACGTGAGTGCCGTCGAGCGCGATGGCTTCACGGTAAGCCGCCACGGCATCGTCTCTGGCGCCCACGTGGTCGAACTCGAGCGCCAGCTCAAACCATTCGTCGCTCGTGTTCGCCCGGGCCCGGGCCTGGGGCGCGGCCGCCATTACCAGCGGTGCGACCTGCGCCGCGAGATCCTCGACCGTAAAGGCGAGAATGGTCTGCCCTGATTCCGGTTCCCAGGCTGTATCGCGTTCCTGGATCAGCACCCGCTGGCCGTCGGCCAGCACGCGAACCGAGCTCAGTGGCTGACCGGCCGGCAGGCGGTCGCGCGCGGCCGCCAGCGCCCGCCACACGCGCCGGGATTGCACGCCGGCCTCGAGCAAGCCGTTCGCGGTGCGTAACAGAACCAGATCCTGAAACGAAAATCGAAGTTGTCCCTGCTCGTTTCGACTGGGCGCAAGGAACTCTCGTTGTGCGAGGGAGCGCACACGTGCGGGAGTCATCCCGAGGAGTTCGGCCACCTGCCGAGTGGAATAGGGCCGCATCGGATTACCTGCCCGACGATCCGGTGGCTTGCGGCAATGAAATACACACAAACATGACGCGATAGTATATGTCGTTGGCCGTGCCAGCTACCCGGTCGCTTCCGGAAGATTGCCCGGGAACTCGCGAACGTGTTCCCTCACGATTTTGAAGCGATCGCGGTAGCTGGCAAAGCGCCGCGCCTCTTGTCCGGCATCGAGGCCAAAGGCTTCGGGCGAGTACCGGTGAACTCCGCTGGCGTTCCTGGGATTCGCCACCATGTAGTCTTCCATGCCTGCCCTGGCAGCGGGCGAAATCCGCCACCCCAGTTGGTCGTAAATACGTTCCACGACACCGATGGGCGAGGCTACAAGCTCGGAGTACGCCACGTCCACCACGCGGTCCGGAAGGAGCGAATCACGCCGGTGCAGGAATCGCTCCAGCGCCCGGCTCCACCGCCGCGTGCAATCCCGGCCGATCTCGCAGGGGTCCACCTGACTGCTGAACGCAGCGCGCAGCGTAGTGGTCAAGCTGGCGATGGAGGGTATTGCCCGCAGCGGATCGCGATGGGTCTGTATCAGCCGCGCGTCCGGATACCGCCGCAGCAATGCGTCGAGGCTGAACAGATGGGCCGGGCACTTCAGTACCCAGCGCGTCTTCCCTCGTCTGAATTGAAGTTGCTGCAGCATGTGGAAGTGCATTTCAAGACCCGTGGTCTGGCGGTCCGATTCGAACCAGTCCTGGTATGACGGTACCCGGTACAGGGTATGGAACACGGCGCTGGCGAATCCCGGCGCCATCAGCGCGACGCATTCCTCGGGCCGGTCGAATCCCGCGGGATGGATGCGCCGAAAATCCGGAGCGATGCGATTCGCCATGGCCAGGCGCGCGGAAGCCTTCCATTTTGCTCTTCGAAGCGCCGGCGGCGCCTCCGGGTACCCGGCGGGAAACATCGACTCCCAGGTCAGCGGCGCCCGTGATTCCGGATCCCGGACGAGCAGATTGTGAAGCAGTGTCGTACCGGTTCTGGGCAATCCGACGATGAACACCGGAGCCGTGATCCGCTGCTCGCCCACGGCAGGCCACAAGCGGCGATCCCGCTGAAGGAGGAGGGCCGTCTCCAGCAGGCTGACAAGGTAGCGGCGAGCCGTAAGGCGCCCGAACAGTGTCAGTTTCGCTTCCCGCTCCAGGGCCTCTGCCAGGCGCTCCATCGGGCCGTGAATGCCCTCTACGCCTACATCGGTCAATCCGGTGGCGCGCCTGGCACTTTGGAGGAGTCGATCGGGATTGAGCGTCGGTGGGCCATGTCCGAGTCCCCGCAGCACCCGGTCGCCCTGGTTGAAGGCGCGCATCGCCGTGGACAGGCATGCATCGGCGACTCTCATGTGCGCATTCCGCTACTGCTACCGGGAGCGGTTGACGATGAAATCGGCGATCCAGCGCAATCCGGCTGCGTCTTCGCCAAGACCGTCGAGTGCTCCAAGTGCGGTCCCGTACACTTCGCCGGCACGCCGGCGAGCGGCCTCCACGCCCAGGACGGAAGGATAGGTGGATTTCTCGTTCCTTTCGTCCGAGCCTGCGCTCTTGCCGAGCGTGGCCGAGTCGGAATCCACTTCCAGCAAATCGTCCCTGATTTGAAAGGCCAGGCCGATATTGCAGGCAAACACGTCCAGCAGGCGCATGGTTTTCGCCCTGGCGCCCGCCAGTTCGCCCGGCATCATGATGGCGGCCCGAATCAGTTCGCCCGTTTTCCTGCGGTGAATGTCTGCCAGTGCGGCTTCGTCCACAACGCGTCCTTCGGCCTGGAGATCGAGCACCTGGCCCCCGACCATTCCCTCGGGTCCCGCTGCCCTTGCCAGCCACTCCATCACTCTGGCCCCACGCGTACCAGAGCCCGCTGCATCCTGGCTGAGAACCTCGAAGGCTCGCGCCTGCAGTGCATCTCCCGCCAGAATTGCCATGGCTTCGCCGAACTTCCTGTGCGTGGACGGCCGGCCGCGGCGCATGTCGTCATCGTCCATGGCGGGAAGGTCGTCGTGGATAAGCGAGTAGGCGTGCACCAATTCCACGGCGGCCGCGATGGAGTCAACCCGCTCGGCGGCCAACCCGACCAGTTCGCCGCTGGCATAGCTCAACAGCGGGCGAACACGTTTGCCGGGCCCCAGTACCGCGTACCGCATCGCATCGACGAGTCGCTCGGGAGCCCCGCCGTTGCGGGTCAAAGCCCGCTCCAGCCGGGTGTTGACCCGGCTCACGTAGAGTTGGACCCGGTGGGCAAATCCTTGTTCTGGTGCCTGTGATACCATCGCACGCAATCGTACCACCGGTCTGCTCCAACGGACTTGTCATGCTGGTCAAACCCACCCCCAACCAGGCGGTTTCCGAGTGCCTGGTGGACCGCAACTACCAGGACTTCATTCTTCCGGGGGTTTCGCGGACGTTTGCCCTGACGATTCCCGTATTGCCGGGGCGACTCTCGGAGGTGGTGACCAATGCCTATCTGCTGTGCCGCATAGCCGATACGATCGAGGACGATCCCCAACTCGACGAGCGCCGGAAGGGGGCATTCCATCGGCAATTTCTTGCCGCGATCAAGGGCAGAGAGGACGCCGCGGAATTCGCCGCCGCACTGGCGCCGCAGCTGTCTTCCGAGGTGTTGCCGGACGAGCGGGACCTGGTTCTCAATGCGGCCAGGGTGATCCGCGTCACGCATGGCTTCACCGAAAAGGAGCAGGAGGCGCTGACCCGCTGTCTCACCATCATGTGCACGGGTATGCCGAAGTTTCAGCGCAACAAGAGTCTGAGGGGATTGAAGGACCTGACGGAAATGGGTGCGTACTGCTACGTGGTTGCGGGTGTAGTGGGCGAGATGCTTACGGACCTGTTCTGCATTCACTGCCCGGAACTGGTGAAGAAGCGGGTCGAGCTTCGGCGCCTGGCCGTTTCCTTCGGTCAGGGGCTGCAAATGACGAATATTCTGAAGGACATCTGGGACGATCGCAGCGGCGGACGCTGCTGGTTGCCGCGATCCATGTTCGCCGGTCGCCGGCTGCAGGTTGAACGGCTGGAGGAGTTTCACCGGACGCACGACTTTGCCGCGGGCATGAACTCGCTGATCGCCGTCACCCATCGGCACCTTCAGAACGCCCTGGAATACACATGCCATATCCCGGCGCGGGAGGCGGGGATTCGCCGATTCTGCCTGTGGGCGCTGGGGCTTGCGGTCATGACCCTGCAACAGCTTCATCGGAACCCTCAGTTCACGTCCGGAGAACAGGTAAAGGTCTCGCGGCGTACCGTCAGGGCGACCATTCTTGCAATCAATCTCATGCTCTCCAGCAACCGCTGCCTGCGATGGCTTTTCGGGGTGGCCGCCACCGGTTTGCCCCTGTGGCGGGCAGACCGGGCCACCTGGATGCGCATGGTGGGCCCGGAGGGCGGTTTGGGCACGCCCGGGCGATGACCCAGGCGCAGGTGCCACCGATACCACATGAAGGCGGAAGCGAGAGCGCGCGCCAATATTGCGCTTGTCAAGTACTGGGGCAAGGCGGACGACGGACCGCTGAACATTCCCGCCGTCGGCTCCATTTCCATCACGCTGGACGCTCTGTGGTCGGAAACTGAAGTCCAGTTCGACGGTTCCCTGGCTGCGGACGAGTTGACGTTGAACGGGCAGAACCGCCCGGAGCAACTCGACCGGGTTCGACGTTGCCTCGATCTGCTTCGGGCGCAGGCCGGAGTGGACCATGCGGCTCGCGTTACCAGCCGCAACAACTTTCCCACCGGGGCCGGCCTGGCCTCCTCGGCGTCGGGATACGCTGCGCTGACGGCGGCGGCCGCGCGGGCCTTGAACCTGACGCTGTCGCCGCGGGAGCTGAGCGTTGTTGCGCGCCAGGGGTCGGGATCGGCGGCGCGATCAATTCTCGGTGGATTCGTGGAAATGCGCGCCGGCACCCGGCCGGACGGCTCAGACAGCTATGCCGAGCCGCTGATTGCGGCCGGGGAATGGCCGCTGGAACTGGTCGTCGCGGTGACGGCGCGGGAAGAAAAGCAAGTGAGTTCCCGCGCCGGAATGACCCGTTCAGCCGCCACGTCGCCTTACTTCCCGGCATGGGTTGCCGGTAGCCCGCCAGACCTGAGGCAGGCACGCGAAGCGATCGCCAACAAGGATTTCGAGTCGCTGGCGGACGTGGCTGAACGCAATTGTCTCGGCATGCACGGTGCCGCCATGGCGGCACGGCCGCCGCTGCTCTATTGGAATGCCGCGACGATCGCCTGCCTGGAAGCCGTGCGGGATCTTCGCCGGTCGGCGGTGCCGGTATTCTTTACCATCGATGCCGGTCCGCAATTGAAGGCGGTTTGCGCGCCCGGTTCATCGGCAACCGTGCGCGAGGCATTGGCGGACATTCCCGGCGTCGTGGATGTGCTGGAGAGCGGCCTGGGTCCGGGCGTCGAAGCAGGCTGAGGTTCGCAAATGGTTCGCGCAGTCGCCTCCGCGCCCGGCAAGCTGGTCATTCTCGGGGAGTACGCCGTATTGGCTAATGCGCCCGCACTGGTCATGGCCGTGGACCGCCGTTGCCGAGCCGAAATCCGGTCCAGCGGAAATGCCGTGTGTCGCCTGGAGTCGTCGGCCGAGGCGGAACGGCATGTCATTTTCAGTAACCGGGCGCGCAGCGGGTTGGCGCTTGTGGATCGGATTTCCGAAGCGTTTCCGATTGCCGATGGGACAGCCTGGCGCGGGTTGCTCGACTCCAGCGGACTTTACAGAGAGGGCAGGAAACTGGGTTTGGGCTCAAGCGCAGCGGCCCTGACTGCCTGGTGCGGCGCCTGGCTAGCGTGGACGGGGCAGGGCATTGCGGAGATGAGCGGCGCGGTACTGCGCCGCTTCATTGAGGAGCACACAGCGTATCAGGGAGGGGCGGGCAGCGGTCTCGACGTGGCAGCGAGCCTCCATGGCGGTGTGATTCGATTTCAGCTTGACGGGGAAACCGGTCCCCGGGTCGAAAGCGTGCAGCTGCCCGACGGTGTGGACTTCGTGAGCGTGTTTGTGCGGACCTCGGCATCCACCCGAAAACACCTGGCGCAATTCCGCGCCCGGTCGACCGAATCTCCGGCTGCAGCCTCCTTCTGGATGGACTCGCTGGACCGGCTGTCCGAATCCGGCATCGAACGCGCGGCGGCCGGCGATGCAGATGGTTTTCTCGACGCGATACGGGACTATGCTGGCGGACTTCAGGCATTGGGCGAGTGGATGGGAGCGGAGATTTTCACGCCCGAGCACCTGCACTTGATGAAGTTGGCGGAGCGATTCGGCGTGGCGTACAAGGTCAGCGGCGCGGGGGGCGGTGATATGGGGCTGGCCTTCAGTGATGATCCGGAAGCGCTGGTCCGGTTCGGGAAAGCGGCGGGCGAGCGCTATGATACGATCAAATTGGCCATTGACCCACAGGGTCTGGACGTAAGGACAGTGGACCGATGAGTGAAGATCGACGCGGGATTCCCGAGTTCTACAAGCTGAGCGTCGCCGAACGCGTTCGCGCAGTGCATGAGCGCGGGATCGTCACCGGCCGCGATTTCCGGGCCCTGGCAAGCGGCCGGCATACGCTGGACCTCGCCTCCGCCGACAAGATGGTGGAAAACGTTGTCGGTGTCATCGGCCTTCCGCTGGGTCTGGGGATGAACCTTATCGTCAATGGCCGCGGTTACGTGGTGCCCATGGCGGTGGAGGAGCCGTCGGTCATCGCTGCGTTGGGCTCGGCGTCGAAACTGATCGGGGAGCACGGCGGCTTCGTCGCCGAGGCGACCGATCCAATATTGATCGGACAGATTCAGATTGTCGATCTGGACGAAATCGAGGCGGCAAGATCCGCGCTCTTGGAACACAAGCAGGAAATTCTCAACCTGGCGAACAGCTTTCATCCGAAAATGGTTGCTCGCGGTGGAGGCGCAAGGGATTTCGAACTGTACGACCATACGCTGCCTTCCAGCGGAAAGGTCATGCTGGTAGTCCACTTGCTTGTGGATACCCGCGACGCCATGGGCGCAAACGTTACTAACGGCATGTGCGAAGGCGTCGCCCCGCTGATAGAGTCCATCACCGGCGGGCAGGTATTTCTGCGCATTCTCTCCAACCTGACCGACCGCTCCGTCGCCCGGGCGCGGTGCACGATTCCGCACTCGGCATTGGGAGGTAACGACTACACCGGAGAACAGGTGCGCGACGGGATCATCATTGCGGCGGACTTTGCGGAGGTGGACCCTTACCGGGCGGCCACCCACAACAAGGGGATCATGAACGGCATCGACCCCGTCGCCATCGCCACCGGCAATGACTGGCGCGCGATCGAAGCCGGCGCGCATGCGTACGCGGCCCGCGGCGATCGATATTCGTCGCTTACCAGATGGTGGTCCGACAAGGAAGGAAACCTCTGCGGGAGCATCGAGGTGCCGATCAAGGTGGGCACTGTGGGCGCACCCCTGGAGTCCAATCCGACCGCCGCGCTGAACATGCGCCTGCTGGGCGTGGAGAGTGCCACACAGCTGGCTGAGATCATGGCTGCCGTAGGTCTTGCGCAGAACTTTGGCGCGCTCCGCGCACTGGCCACCGAGGGTATCCAGAAGGGTCACATGACATTGCACGCCCGGAGCGTTGTCACCGCCGCAGGCGTGCCCGAGACGCTGTTCGACGACGTACTTGACCGGCTGGTCCTGAGTAACGAAATCAAGGTGTGGAAGGCGCAGGAAATTGCCGCCGAACTGAAGCGGGACCCGGACCGCCAGCCCCTGCGCTCGGCCCTGGCGGATGCCGAAGCGGATGCCATGGGTGTCGGATACGGCAAGGTCGTTCTCCTGGGTGAACACGCCGTCGTCTATGGCCGTCATGCCATCGGCGCACCCGTTCCCATTACCGTGCACGCGGTGGTTGAGGACTGCGACGAGGGGATCCATGTGATCATCCCCCGCTGGGGGGTGGAGTACCAGCTTGCTCGCAACCCCAAGGACCGCCGTTCGTTCGAGCGCACCGCCGGCGTGATCATGGACAAACTTGGACTGAGCGGGCGGTCAATGCGAATCGAGGTGGCTTCCGAGGTGCCCCGAAGCATGGGATTGGGGGGATCGGCGGCCATGGCGGTGGCCATCGTGCGGGCATTGGACAAGCACTTCCGCCTGGCCCTGTCTGACGAGGAAGTCAATGGGCTGGCCTTTGAATACGAAACCGTAGCGCATGGAACGCCAAGCGGTCTCGACAACACCCTTGCCTGTTACGGGCGACCGTTGATATTTCGCCCCGGCAAGCCGCCATTGGTCGAGTCGCTCGACATCAAGACTCCCATCCCGGCGGTCATCGGCATGACGGGTTTCGAAGGGCTGACAGCCAAGACGGTGGGTCGAGTGAGAACGGCCTGGAAGCAGGATCAGAAGCTCTACGAACACATTTTCGATCAGATCGACGCGCTGGTATTGCGGGGCGTGCAGGCGATCCGGGACGAGGACCTGCCATCGCTGGGAGAACTGATGAACATCTGCCACGGAATGTTGAATGCGCTTCAGGTCTCCACGCCGGAACTGGAGCAATTGGTGGATATTGCGCGCGAAAGCGGTGCGCTGGGCGCGAAGCTGACCGGCGGCGGCGGCGGCGGATCGATCGTTGCGATATGCGGCGGCGATACCGAGCCTGTCGTTTCGGCAATACGTTCCGCGGGGTATCAGGCTGTTCCGGTCAACTTGGGAGCACCCCTGAATGGCGCGTAGGGAAGACGTCTCAAGCCCGGACGAGGAACTCATCCTCGTGGATGAACTGGACCGGGAGATCGGGCGTCGCGCCAAGGGCGAGTGCCACCAGGGCAACGGCGTCCTGCATCGTGCCTTCTCCATATTCGTGTTCAACGACAGCGACGAACTGCTGCTGCAAAAGCGCAGCGCCCAGAAGCCGCTCTGGCCGGGCTATTGGTCCAATACCTGCTGCTCGCATCCCCGGGCCGGGGAATCCATGGAGGTGGCCGTAGCCAGGCGGCTTAGGCAGGAGTTGGGCTTCGAGTGCCCGCTGACCTTCCTGTACAAGTTCAAGTATCACGCCCAATATGGCGCAGTGGGCGCGGAACATGAGTACTGCTGGGTCTACCATGGCCGGTATTCGGGTGCGGTCAACGTGAATGTCAATGAGATCGCGGACTGGCGTTTCGTCGGCATCGGCGCGCTGGAAGCGGAGCTTGAAGCCGCTCCGGAGCAATTCACTCCCTGGTTCAAGATGGAGTGGACCGAGATCAGCCACAATCATTTCGACCGCATTCTGTCGCGGTCCTGATCCGGTAGCCGGTTTCAGTGGGTTAGCGGTCATGGCCGATTCGAATCGGAACACGACGCGCAAGCGGGGTATCTACCTGCTGCCCAACCTGCTCACCACCGGAGCACTGTTCGCAGGGTTCTACGCCATTGTCGCCGCCATCGACCAGAATTTCCTCGGCGCCGTGTGGGCCATCTACATTGCCATGTTTCTGGATGGACTGGACGGCCGCGTGGCCCGAATGACCAGCACTGAGAGCGATTTCGGGAAGGAGTACGACAGCCTGGCCGACATGGTGTCCTTCGGGCTGGCACCGGCGATCGTCACCTACCAGTGGGGTGTGGTACGCCTCTCCGAGTACGGGCCGCTGTGGGGAAGGCTCGGCTGGTTGGCGGCATTCCTGTATGCGGTTTCGGCCGCGCTGCGCCTTGCCCGGTTCAACACCAGCGGTTCCAGCGACAAGCGATTTTTCCGCGGTTTGCCCAGCCCGCCCGCTGCCGCAGGAATCGCGGCGATGGTCTGGGGAAGCATCGAGTACGAAATCGGCGGGCTGACCGCACTGGTGGCGGGTGTAGCGATCACCGCGCTCACCGGGACCGCCATGATGTCCAACTTTCGCTACCTCAGCTTCAAGGAATTCAACCTGAGCGGGCGTATCCCGTTCGGTAACCTGATCTTCGTGCTGGGCGTGCTGATCCTGGTGGCGCTGAATCCGCCCGTCGTCATATTCGGCATGTTCGCCGTGTACTCGTGCTCCGCACCGTCGATCTGGGGCTGGCGGCGGTATCGTCGCCGGCGCGCACTGGCCCGGGCTTCAGGTCAGCCCACGAAGCGGTAGTACTCGATCCCCTCGTCGCTGAAGGCGGTGTTCGACGCATCGCCCACCGCCTCGACCACGAACCCGTTGTCCGGGTCCTCAAGTCCCCGTGCCTCCCCGTCATCGTGCAGGCTTTCATACTGTGATCGGCTCAGCGTCTGCCAGGGCGCGAGCGCCTCCATGAACCCGATTCGCAAGGCCGCTTCCTGCCAGCCCTCCACGAGCCGCATGGGCAGCGCCTCGGCCGCATCGCCGCTGCCGTAGCCCACCGCCAGGATGTCCCGCCCGGGCAGCTCGATGCCCTCGCGCACCGCCTCCTCCAGGCCCGCCGCCATCCACGCCGGCAGCGCCGCACAGTACACGTTGCCGATGTCCTTCATGGGTTCGCATCCCAGCGACATCTTGGAGGCAATGAGTTCGCTGAACACGTGCCCCGCACGGAAGTCCTTCAGCAGCGCCATGCTCAGCGGGTACACCTCCTCGTTGATGTTGCCTTCGCGCACCAGCCGCAGCACGTCCGGGGTGGATCGCATCTCCGCGATGACGGCATCGGTATCGAGACCGGCACTGCGGCAGTACGCATCGAGTTCGTTGCGCCCGGACTCGCTTTCGTGCGCCAGGCCGAACAGGTAACTCAGCGCAAAGGCTGTCAGCGGCATGCGGTGATACGGGCGGTGCATGAACACCGCACCCAGCCCGTGATAGTACTCGGGAGGACTCGCGTTCAGCCGCCGCTGCATGTCCGCAAGCGCGTGCAGCGTCTCGTCCAGGTAACAGGTAGTGGAGTACTTGCCGTTGAACACCGGCAGGTCCTGAAAATGCCGGTTGAGCTGGTTGCGGATCAGGTTGCGCAGCACGGGCTTGCGAAAGTCCACTGCCCGGTAAGAGGAGGCACTGCCGATGCAGCGCAGGTTCACCTCCAGCAACTTCGGATCCCGCTCCAGCAGAATGGCCACCGCGCCGGCTCCCTGCGTCGGCTCCCCGGAACTGCCCCGGGCATACTCGGCGATGTCCGCGCTGATGACGATGGCGCAGCGGTCATCCTCCGCCAGCGCGAGATACCTGAGCGCGTACTTCAGCGCGTACACCGCACCGAGGCAGGCGTGCTTGATCTCGGGCACTTCGCAGTAGCGGTTCACGGGGGGCAGGCCCCGGGCCTTCAGCCCGTCGTCCAGCATGCCCTTGACGATGACCGCACCGGCGGAATTGTCGGTGCTGGATTCGGTGCCCAGCCCGAGAAAGCCGATCCTGTCAGGGTTGACTCCGTACTGCTCGATCAGGCGCATGGCGGCCGTGCCGGCCATGGTGTAGACGCTTTGGCGCGGCCCGCGCATCCGGAAGCTGTTCCCTACCACGGCGCGCGTCTTGTCCCAGGGCGCCCCGGTCCACCCGCACCAGTCCTGCAGGCTCACTCGATAGGGGGGCACATAGGCCGCGAATCCGCTGATCCCGACGTCTCTGTTCATTTGGAACTCCTGATCCGATTCTCCGGTCGGGGCAGATTCACTTTAGCGGGTCCCACGGACCGGGACCAATACCGATTTCCTTCAGACCCGATAAGATTATCCAATGTTGAAGGCGCCGAAGCGTCCGGCCGTTGCGAGCCTGCCATTATATCAATCGGTGGGGCGCCAGCCTGTGTTCTCAACCTGCGCAGTACAAAAGTTCGGCTACGTGCTGTAAATTCCAAGCGGCTCGTATTTGGCGCACATTGCTGACATGAAATTGAGAATTCTTGGAAACTCGGTACGACTCCGCGTGTCCCAGGCGGAGATGACGCAGATCCGCTCAGAGGGAGTAGTTCGGCAGCATGTGGCATTCGGCCCCGGGAGGCGGCTGACCTATGAGCTGCGAACCGTCGACGACGGTCGGGTGGGTGCCAGCTACGACGATGAGCACATTCGGGTGACGCTGCCGCGTGCGGCGGCGGAGCGCTGGCAGGCGCCTGACGAAGTGTCGATCAGGGGTGAACAGGAGTTGCCGGACGGCGAACGCCTCAAGATCCTGGTGGAGAAGGATTTCCAGTGCCTTGTCCCGCGGGAAGACGAGGATCAGTCCGGGCTGTTTCCGAATCCGCAACAGCCCGAATCGTGAGGAGGATGCCGGGCGGAACACGCCGGCCAGCGACAAACGCCGGTTCCTGGGCGGGTTGCCGGCGTTGCAGGTTCCTGCCGACAGCAGAGGAGCTGTACGCAACGCGGGCCGCCACTGTCGCCGACGAAAGACAAAGAGTCGTAAACAAGTGTGTACTCCCAAGCTGACCAACTGCCCGACAAATGGTCGCTCAGGTAAAATGACCGACTGGTCATTTCCCGGGAGAAGCTGTTGAGCACGCAGGATTCCGGCAACGGCACCGACGCTTCCGACGCTTCCGACGCGCTGGTCCGCGAGATCGCCGCTCGCCACGTCGCCCGTCCCGGGGGGCTGCTGCCGGCGCTGCACGCTGTGCAGGACGAACTCGGCTACGTTCCGCCGGAGGCCGTGCCCACCCTGGCCGAGGTGTTCAATTTTTCCCGTGCCGAGGTGCATGGGGTCATCAGCTTCTACCACCTGTTCAGAACCACGCCGCCGGGCCGAAAAACGCTGTACCTGTGCCGGGCCGAGGCCTGTCAGGCCATGGGCGCACGGGCGCTGGAAGAGCACACCAGGGTGCGGCTGGGCATCGGCTTCCATGAAACCACCGCCGACAAGAGGTTCAGCCTGGAACCGATCTATTGCCTGGGCAACTGCGCCTGTTCGCCCGCGATCATGATCGATGACTTCGTGTACGGGTGCGTGACCCCGGAACGCCTCGATGCGCTGCTGGAAGAGGGCTGAGGGATGCCGTCGGCGGAAAACCCGGGGATGCCGGAGGGCGCACGCAGGGTCTTCGTTCCCCGCGATACCACGGCGCGGTCCATGGGCGCCGACGACGTGGCGGCCGCGACTGCAGTGGAGGCCGCCCGGCGCGGCGAATCGGTCGCCGTGGTGCGCAACGGTTCCCGCGGACTCTACTGGCTGGAACCTATGATCGAGGTGGAAGCCGGCGGCGTGCGCCATGCTTACGGGCCGGTGCAGGGCACCGACGTTCCGTCTCTCTTCGACGCCGGGTTCCTCGCGGCCGGCGAGCATGGGCTGGGACTGGGGCCCACCGAAGAGATTCCCTACCTGGCCGGGCAGTCGCGGCTGACGTTTGCCCGGGTCGGCATCACGGACCCGCTCTCGCTGGACGACTACCGCGCGCACGGCGGTTACGAGGGGCTTGCAAAGGCGATACACCTGTCTCGCGAGGAAATCGTGGATATCGTCACTGAATCCGGCCTCAGAGGCCGCGGCGGCGCCGCTTTTCCCACCGGGATCAAGTGGCGCACGGTGTTGAACGCCGAGGGATCGCAGAAGTACGTCACCTGCAATGCGGACGAGGGCGATTCCGGCACTTACGCCGACCGAATGGTCATGGAGAGCGATCCCTTCGTGGTGATCGAGGGCATGACCATCGCCGGACTGGCGGTAGGCGCGACCATGGGCTACATTTACCTGCGCGCCGAATACCCGCTGGCGATCCGGATCATGAACGAGGCCATCGAGATCGCCGAAGCGGCGGGCTTGCTGGGCGACAACGTCATGGACAGTGGCCAGGCCTTTCACCTTGAAGTTCGCGAAGCCGCCGGCGCCTACATCTGCGGTGAAGAGACCTCCATGCTGGAGAGCCTTGAAGGCAAGCGCGGCATGATCCGCTACCGGCCGCCACTGCCGGCGATCAAGGGCCTGTTCGGAGAGCCCACCATCGTCAACAACGTGATTACCCTGGCGTCCGTGCCGATCATTCTGGCCGAAGGCGCAGAGTATTACCGGGACTACGGCACGGGCCGTTCGAGAGGGACGCTGACGGTACAACTGGCGGGCAACATCAAGCGGGGCGGGCTCGTGGAGGTTGGTTTCGGCCGAACCCTGCGCGAACTGCTGGAGGACTTCGGCGGCGGCACGGCCACCGGCCGGCCGATCCGGGCGGTGCAGGCGGGCGGTCCGCTGGGCGCCTACATCCATCCGTCGCAGTTCGATGCGCCGCTGGACTACGAGGCGTTCGCGGAATTCGGCGGGATGATCGGCCACGGTGGCCTGGTGGTCTTCGACGATACCGTGGACATGGGCGAGCAGGCGCGCTTCGCCATGGAGTTCTGCGCCATCGAGTCCTGCGGGAAGTGCACGCCCTGCCGGGTCGGCGCCGTGCGCGGCGTGGAAGTCATCGACCGGATCCTGGGCGGTGTCGATGAGGCAAACAACCTGCTGTTGTTAAGGGACCTCTGCGATACGATGGTCGCCGGCTCGCTGTGCGCGCTGGGCGGGATGGCCCCGTTCCCCGTCATCAGCGTTCTGGACCACTTCCCCGAGGACCTGCGGGCACGGCAAGTCACATGACGCGCGCGCTCAAACGCTGCTACAACATCGCCAAGCTGCGGGAGCGGGCGGCGAAGCGGCTTCCGGCGCCGATGTTCCACTACATCGATGGTGCGGCCGGCGACGAATGGACGATGCGCCAGAATACCGATGCGTTCGATCGCTGGGAACTGGTGCCGCGCTTTCTGGTGGATGTCAGCGAAATCGACCTTTCCACAACGGTTTTCGGTCAGACAATCAGCATGCCATTGTTCTGTGCGCCCACGGCTATGTCACGGCTGTTTCATCACGAGGGCGAGTTTGCCGTGGCCCATGCCGCGGAGCGTGCACGGACGATGTACTCACTGTCGTCCATTTCCACGGTCAGCATCGAGGAGGCTGCCGAGGCGACCTCGGGGCCAAAGCTGTTCCAGGTCTACGTCTTCAAGGACCGGGGTCTGAATCGCGAGTTCATCGCGCGGTGCAAGGCGTCCGGGTACCACGCTCTGGCATTGACGGTGGACGTTCCCGTGGCCGGCAACCGGGAGCGCGACCTGGTGACGGGGATGACGATTCCGCCCCGGCTGACCCTGGCCAGCCTCTGGAGTTTTGCCATGCATCCGCGCTGGGTGTGGAACTACTACACCCACCCGCCAATCGAACTGGCAAGCGTCAAGGACCGCATCAAGGGCGATGTCACGACGCTGGTCAGCTTCTTCAATGACGAGCTTGACCGCACGGTGAGCTGGGATGACGCGGCCTGGATGATCGAGGAATGGGGCGGTCCGTTCGCGATCAAGGGCGTGCTTTCGGTTGAGGACGCCGTGCGCGCGGCCGAGGTGGGGGCCAGTGCAGTGATCATCTCGAATCATGGCGGCCGCCAGCTCGATACGGCTCCGGCACCCATCGAGGTGCTGCCGGAGATCGTGGAGGCTGTGGGCGATCGAATGGAGATCATTCTCGAGGGCGGCGTGCGACGTGGCGTGCACGTGCTGAAGGCGCTGGCGCTGGGGGCGACCGCCTGCTCGATGGGGCGTCCGTACCTGTTTGGACTGGGTGCCGGGGGTGAGGCCGGAGTCGACCGGGCGCTTTCGATCCTGCGCACCGACATCGAGCGGGATATGCGTCTTGTGGGCTGCCGCAACGTGGGCGAGGTCACGTCGAGCCGGATTCGGCGTGTCGAGCGTTGAGCACCGAAGACATCGCAACGCTTACGAGCGTCAAGCGCCTCCGGATACACCGATTCGGCGCGGGTGCAGGGGCCTGCGACGATGCGGTCGCGACCGAGGAACCTCTGGAGATTCGCCTGGCCTACAGCCACCCCGATGGCCGGCGCGCGCAGCAGAGCATTTCGATCACGATGCGAACCCCGGGCAATGATGGCGAACTGGCTGCCGGGTTTCTGCTGACGGAGGGCATCATCGCCAGTGCAGATCAGGTCGACGCCATCGGTCCGTGCGGACCGCCTGCTGCGAACGGCCTGATCAATGTTGTGCGCGTGGATTTGGCGGCGGGCGTGGAGGTTGATCTGGCGCGGCTGGAGCGACACTTCTACACCTCTTCCAGTTGCGGCGTTTGCGGCAAGGCCTCGCTCGAAGCCGTCGCGGTACAGGGCCGATACGATCTCCACGAAGTCGCGCTGAGCGTCGCTCCCGAGGTATTGGGCACACTGCCGGAGCAGCTGCGCGCCCGGCAAAGCGTCTTCGAGCGTACCGGCGGATTGCATGCGTCGGGATTGTTCGACAACCAGGGGCGGATCAACGCGATCCGGGAGGACGTGGGCCGCCACAACGCGCTGGACAAGCTCATCGGGCAGGCGCTCCTCAGGGACGGGTTGCCCTTGTCAGACCGCGGCGTCGTGGTCAGCGGCCGGGCGAGCTTCGAACTCATGCAGAAAGCCATGATGGCCGGAATTTCCATGATGGCGGCCGTGGGCGCGCCGTCGTCGTTGGCGGTGGAGCTCGCGGAGGAATTCGGCATGACCCTGGTGGGCTTTCTCAAGCCCGACCGTTTCAATGTCTATTCGCGTCCGGACCGGATATTGTGAGCCGGCACTGGTCCGCATGCGCACCAACTCGACCGGCGTCTTCTGATTTCCGGAGGTTGGCGCCCACATCATTTTCGTTGCTTCGGAATGTAATTTTTGGCAAAGAATTCTTTGCCAATAGATATTTTGCGGGTTTGAGTGGGCACGGGTTGGATGCGCGCAAGGGCGCCAAAGATGCGGGTAGAGTTCCCCGCCCACGCGGGGATGAACCTGGTGCCGACTGCCTCGTGCGCGTCCCAGTAGGCGTTTTCCCCGCCCACTCGCCGATGAGAGATCCAAATCCCGTCGGCTCAACCGGAAACTAAGTCATTGACTTATCCATTTTGGGTATTACCATTGGTCTTGTGAAGTATGAATAGGACGAGGCGAAAGACCGGCAAAATCGAAAAAAAACGGTCTGTCGTTCTCGGAGGTGCGGCAACTATTTGAGTCTGATGAGTATCTCGAAACATTTGATTCAGCACATTCCGAACACGAAGACCGCTTCATCGCGATTGGCCTCATCGAACGCGGCGTTGCCATTGTTGTTTTCACAGAACGGAATGAGGACACAATACGGATAATCGGGGCTCGGATGGCCGGAAAACGCGAGCAGGGTTTGTATTAATTCGAGGATGGGTTACCGCGAATGACGGAAATACCGGAAATTACGGATGATCGGTTTGCGGGAGCGATTCCAGCGCGGTTGCGTCGGCGTTTGCGGCAGGGGAGTTTCGAGAGCGGAGAGGACATAGCAGCGTTACGGCGTTTTGTAGGCCTGACGCAGACCGAGTTTGCGCAAGCTGTGGAAATCAGTGTTCACACTCTCCGAAATTGGGAGCAAGGCAGAAGAAAGCCGGAAGGCCCTGCGCTCGCGCTCCTGAAAATAGCGGCTCGGCACCCGAGAATAATTCGCGAGCACCATGAGTCCGCAGCTTGAGTGCCGTTCTGGGCAACCTGCCTGAAAATACTGCCCGCAGCTTCTTTCTGCGCGCCTGATCGAAAACCAACATCCAGGTATGGGCCGGTGTGGTGGACGGTCGCCAAAGCGATTTGCCGCAGCGATAGGCAACAGGTCGGCCGGGATTTTTGTTGACTCCGTGCTGTCCAAGGAGTAGAAGCCCCGCATGACCGCCAAACTGTCAGAATTCGGTGAACGCTTCTCCCGGGTGACCGGGACGGCGCAGTTGATGGGCGACCTGGGACGGGCGATCGCCGAGGATCCGACAGCGCTTCTGCTGGGCGGAGGCAACCCCGGGACGATTCCGGAAATGGTGGCGCTGTTCCAGCAGCGTCTGCATGAAATCGGCGACAGCCCCAACGATATCCAGCGCATGATGGGCAACTACGCCCATCCCAGGGGCGAACTCGGTTTCCGCAAGTCGCTGGCAAGGTTGCTGTCCAGAAAGTACGGATGGCCGCTGACGGCCGACAACATCGCGTTGACGTCCGGAAGCCAGACCGGCTTTTTCCAATTGTTCAACATGTTGGCCGGCGACTTCGCCGACGGCAGTCGCCGGCGCATCCTGCTGCCCATGACTCCGGAATACGCCGGCTACAACGACATCGGCCTGATTGACGACCTGTACGTTGCCCACCGCCCGGAAATCGAGGAACGCCCCGGGGGATTCTTCAAGTACCGGGTGAAGTTCGATTCGCTGAGTATCGATGACGACATTGCCGCAGTCTGCGTCTCACGTCCGACGAACCCGACGGGCAATATCATCACCGACAGCGAAATGCATCAGCTCGACGCCATGGCGAAGGCGGCGGGAGTGCCCTTCATCATCGACAACGCGTACGGCGTGCCCTTTCCTCGCATTATCTACTCACCTGCAACTCCGTTATGGAATGAGAACGTCATCCTCTGCAAGAGCCTGTCGAAGCTGGGGCTCCCGGGAATACGCACCGGCATCGTCATCGCCCGGGAGGAAATCATAGAGGCGTTAGGCAACATGACGGCCGTGCAGAGTCTCACGATCCCGAGTACCGGGGCCGTATTTGTTCAACCGTGGGTCGAAAGCGGCGAGATCGAAGACATCAGCCGGGACGTAATCCAGTCGTTCTACCAGCGCAAGATGCAGTTTGCGTGCGACGTGGTCCGGCGCGAGTTCAAGGGCGTGCCCTGCAGGATCCATTCCCCGGAGGGCGCCTTCTTCCTGTGGCTGTGGTTCCCCGGCCTGCCCGTTACAAGCGAGGAGTTGTACCTCCGGCTGAAGGCCAGAAACGTCCTGGTGATGTCGGGGCACCGGTTCTTCCCCGGATTGAGGGAACCCTGGCGTCATGTCCATGAATGTCTTCGCCTGTCCTACGCCCAGGAGGACCGCGTCGTGGAGGAGGGCATGCGCATCATTGCCGATGAGGTGCGCGGGCTCTATTCCGGGAGGGCCGGGGCAAGCAGAACGGAATCCGTCGGGACGGGCAGCAGGATTGCTGTTTGAGCGCTCAAATCGCGACGCGCAACTCATCGATTGCGACTTGCGCGCTCTCCCCGCCAGGCGCGACATTGTAAGATACCGGAGCGGATTTCGGCATTAAGACCGGGAGGAATCGCATGTGGACTGAGGTCCGGGGCTTGCGCGACGACATTGATTACGGCACGCCGCCGCGCGACGGAGAGCCGGTGTCGCTCACTGTCGACGGGGTCGGTGTGACCGTTCCCGAAGGCAGCTCCGTCATGCTCGCGGCAGCCGAGGCAGGGTGTGCTGTACCGAAACTCTGCGCAACCGACACGCTCGAGTCCTTCGGCAGTTGCCGCGTTTGTCTGGTCGAGATCGAGGGACAGCGCGGCTATCCGGCAAGCTGCACTACCCTGGTGGCGCCGGACATGGCCGTCACGACGCAGTCGAAAAAGCTGACCAAGCTGCGCAAGGGTGTCATGGAGCTTTACCTGTCCGATTTTCCCGAGTCGGAGATTCCGGACGGCTGGAGCGAGTTTCATGAGACATTGGAGGCGATCGGCCTGAAGGGCCACCGCTACGGCGACGGCCGGAACCACTTCGATTTACGCGTCGACGACTCCAATCCCTACTTCCTGTTCGATCCCGCGAAATGCATCGTCTGCAGCCGCTGCGTCAGAGCCTGCGAGGAAATTCAGGGCACCTTCGCCCTCACGATCCAGGCGCGCGGTTTCGAATCGAAGGTAGCGGCGAGCCAGGACGAAACCTTCATGGAGTCGGAGTGCGTCAGTTGCGGCGCCTGCGTCCAGGCCTGCCCCAGTCACGCGCTCGTCGAAAAGAGCCTGTTTCCAGGAGGATACGAACGTGCCTAACCCACGCAAGCCAGAAAAAGAAACGATAACGATCTGTGCCTATTGCGGCGTAGGCTGCGGTTTCAAGGCGGAAACCATCGGCGAGGAGATCGTGCGGATGACGCCGTGGAAGGAAGGCAAGGCCAACCACGGCCATAGCTGCGTAAAGGGCCGCTTCGCCTACGACTACTGGCGGCATCCGGACCGGGTCAGGACGCCGATGATCCGTACAAGCATCGACGACCCCTGGCAGGAGGTCGGCTGGGACGAGGCGTTCGCGCATGCCGCACGCGAGCTCAAGCGCATACAGGTCACTTACGGCCGAGGTTCCGTGGGCGGCGTTTCGAGTTCGCGTTGCACGAACGAGGAAATTTTTCTGACGCAGAAATTCGTGCGCGCCGCGCTCGGCAACAACAACATCGACAACTGCGCGCGTATCTGCCACTCACCGACCCAGTTCGGGCTTTCAGCCACGGTGGGAGCAGGCGCCGCGAGCCAGCACTTCGATTCTGTGCTGCAAGCGGACGTCATCATGGTTGTCGGCGCGAATCCCACCGAAGGCCATCCCGTGTTCGGTTCGATGATGAAACGCCGCATTCGCCAGGGCGCGAAGCTCATCGTGATCGATCCACGCCGCACCGAGACGGTCGACAGCCCGCACTGCCGTGCCGACGTCCACCTCGCGCTCAGCCCGGGAACGAATGTCGCGATTCTAAACAGCATCGCGCACGTCATCGTGCGCGAAAACCGGCACGATCCGGACTTCATCCAATCGCGCTGCGAGTGGAGGGAGTTCGAGCTCTGGGCAGAGCTTGTCGGCAGCGACGAGTACTCCCCCGATACCATCGGTCCGATCGCCGGCGTCGATCCCGAGGACATCCGCCGCGCCGCGCGAATCTACTCGTCGGGTCCGCGCAGCACCATCTACTACGGCCTCGGCGTAACCGAGCACTCGCAGGGTTCGACGGGCGTGATGTGCCTCGGCAACCTGGCGCTCTCCTGCGGCATGTACGGCCGTGAAGGCGTCGGCGTGAACCCGCTGCGTGGCCAGGGCAACGTGCAGGGCGGCAGTTGCCTCGGTAGCTGGCCGCACGTCTTCAGCGGCTACCGCTTCGTCACCGACGATGCGACCCGCTCGAGCTTCGAGGCCGAGTGGGGCATCGGGCTCGACAGCGAGCCCGGACTGAGGCTGCCGAACATGTTCGATGCGGCGTTGACGGGCCACTTCAAGGGCATGTACATCATGGGCGAAGACCCCGTGCAGTCCGACCCCAACCAGAACCACATCATCGCTGCGCTTCGCAAGATGGAGTGCGTGATCGTCCACGACCTGTTCCTCAACGAGACTGCGAAGTACGCACACGTCTTCCTGCCGGGCAGCTCGTCGCTGGAGAAGGACGGCACCTTTACCAACGCCGAGCGTCGAATCAGCCGCGTTCGCAAGGTTGTCGAACCGCTCGCGGGCTATCAGGACTGGGAAGTGACGGTGAAGCTCATGAACGCCATGGGCTACGAAGTCAGTTATGCGCATGCCGGCGAGGTGCTCGACGAGCTCGCACGACTCTCGCCCGCCTACAGCGGTGCGAGCTTCGAACTGCTCGACCGCGTCGGCTCGGCGCAGTGGCCGGTCGACACGGCCGCGCCCGAGGGTACGGAGGTCTTGCACATGCAGCAGTTCCCGCGCGCAAACGGCCGCGGCACATTCATGCTCACGGGCTTCGTGCCCACTTCCGAGCGGGTCAGCGAGCAGTATCCCCTGCTGCTCACCACGGGTCGTATCCTGAGTCAGTACAACGTCGGCACGCAGACACGGCGCACGGCAAACTCCCTGTGGCATCCGGAGGATGTGCTTGAGATGTCGCGCGGCGACATGCAGGTGCGTGGGCTTTCCGACGGCGATCGTGTCAGGGTCACGAGCCGCTTCGGCTCGACGCGTCTCAAGGTCGTTGAGTCCGAACGCGTGAATCCCGGCGTCATCTACACGACATTCCACCATGCCGAGTCCAAGGCCAACGCCGTGACCAGCGACCTCTCCGACTGGGCCACGAATTGCCCGGAATACAAGGTCACGGCCGTGGAAGTGACGAAAGTCGTGCCGGCTGAGTGGTGGAAGGGCGAATCGGTTGTCACGCGACCGGCACGGCGTGAGCGTGAGGCTGCCGTGGCTGCTGTCGAGGAGGTCGTCTGAGCGTGTCGGGTGGCGGCGAACGGCCTGCCGTCGCGGGTGAAGTCATCGAGCTCGATCGCCTGATCGCGATGGCAAACCAGATCGGCGACTTCTTTGCGCCCTATTCCCCGGAGCGCGCGCGCGAAGGGTTGCGCAACCATCTGCGAACCTACTGGGATCCACGCATGCGAAGCGCTCTGCTGGCGCACATCGATGCCGGCGGCGAAGGTCTGGACGAAGGCGTTATCGAGGGCGCGCGCCTGCTGCGCGAAAGCGCGGCCGAGAAAAGCGGCTACTACGGGCCCCCACAGGCCTGAAGCAGCAAGTCGATTGGCAGCCGCTCGATCCTCATGGCCACAGGGCGGCCAGATTGAAGGTGACGGCGTCGAAGGGAGGGATGGCCACTGGGTCGTCGTCGCGCGCGGTCCCGATCGGCGTCCATTTTCTGTCGCGCAACTCGAACGCCTCCAGCGTGTGGTCCAGTGGCTCCACCAGCCACAGGTGGCGGACGCCTTCGCGGGCGTAGACCGGGCGCTTGAGGCGCAGGTCGAGCTTGCGCGTCGAAGGGGAGAGCACCTCGCAGACCCAATCCGGCGCCAGGGTGAAGTACGCCGTGTCGGGGTAGTCCGGCATCCGCTCGCGGCGCCAGCCCGCCACGTCCGGTACCAGTATGTCCTCGCCGAGATGAAGCTCGGGCTCGTCGATGATCCACCAGCCGCCAGGACCGCCGGCATCGTGATCGAAGGGCCCGCCAAGCTTGACGCCCAGCGACGTGGATGCCCGCGCATGTAGAGAGGCCGGCCGGGGATTCGTGTAAAGGGCACCCGCAACAACCTCAGCCACCCTGTTCTCGGGTGCGTCAAGCACATCCTCGTAGGTGGCGCGAGGAAGCGGTTTGTTTTTCGATTGCGTCGCCAAGGTGGCCCAGAGTCCTATGTCGCTGCTGCCCAGCTCATCGTCCGCAGTTTGTGCCGCCCCCTGGAGGCTGTCAACGACAGAAATTGGGTTTATCGCCGAGAAAGACTGATTGACTGAAGCGGGAAACGGCGGATAGGGGACGGCAGTCGTCGGCCAATCCCGGTTTCGGTGCAACGGCGCCCCTTTGCCACTCGCTGCCAGACGAGTTCGTCCGCGACTCCGAGCTACTCGCCGAGGCTGACGGGCACGGCTTTACCACGTTGCGACGATGACCGCCTTGCAAACTATCCAAAGCAAGTCGCCGTGGACGAACCGGCGGCATGTCCCGGGACCGACAAATGGAGTGCGCCGCAATTATCGATCACTTCGCCTCGAACTGCGTGCGTGTCACTCCCAGGCAGCGTAGTGTGGCCTGCCGATGATGTAGTCGGGGTTGGCTCCTTCCCGTGGCACGAACTTCTGTACGCCGCCCTTGTTGTCCACCTGGGCCAGGTACAGGTTGCCTTCCTGGTCGACGCTCATGCCGTGCACGCCGGCGAAACCGCCGGGGAAGTCGCCGTAAGTGCCCCATGCGTAGAGGAAGTTGCCGTCCAGATCGTACTTGAGGATCTTGTGGGTGCTGCGGTCCGCGGCCCACAGGTAGCCGTCATCCGTGATGATGAACATGTGGACGTTGGCGGGCCGCTCGCCCACGCTCCACTCGTACAGATACTCGCCGTCCGGATCAAAGACCTGGATTCGGCGGTTACCCCGGTCGTTGACGAATACGCGTTGCGTCGCCGGATCGACCGCGATTCCATGGACGTTGTTCCAGTGCGCGGGACGTGTCTCGTTGGGCAGGGTTCCCGGCTCTCCCCATGACGTCACGTAGTTGCCGTCGGCATCGAACTTGACCACGCGGGTGCCGTTGTACCCGTCCGCGACGACAAAACTGCTGTCTTCGAACCACGCCAGGAACGTGGGACGGTTGAAGTGCGTTTCATCCGCGCCGGACTCTCCGTAAGTGCCGATCGTCTGTACCAGCGTCGTGCCATCGTTGGTGAACTTGTGGATGACATGCTTGTGGTCGTCGATGATCCAGACATGCTTTTCCGGGTCGTAGGGGTTGATGGCGACAAAATGCGGCCGCTGGAGCATCGAATCCCATTGGTCCCAGGCTTCCACGACGTTTCCGTCGCGGTCGAAAACCAGGATGCAGTACTGCCAGCGGGCATCGATTCCGAACCGTCCGCCCGCCTCGAGCCAACTCGTTATCCCCTGCTCGGCGATGCTGCCCGTGCCGCCGCCGCTGGGGATGCTCACGCGTGTGGCGTTGCGCCAGATGCCTGTTGCCGGGTATGTCAGACTTGGGCCGATGTCCGGGATGCGTTGCGGGCGCGGCGCGTCCATTGAAGGCAGCAGGCCGCGTTGCAGGTAGAACACCCGGTCCGGGCTTTCGGCGAACACGCTCTGGCCCGCACCGAAGGTCCAGCCCTCGGCGCCGGGCAGCGTGGAAATGTCCTGCGGCCAGCCGGCAACCACGTCGTAGGCACCGAACATGTCCTGACCGCCCATCTGGCCCTGGACCGCTGCGTAACTGTTGCCGTTCGACTCCTGGGCGGTGGAGGTGTGGATCAATGCCGCAGCAAGGCCGGCGAAGGCAATGGAGACGGCGTACAGATATCTCTTTGGCATGGCGTATTCCCCTGGCTAAGGTTGCAGGCGGAGGTGCTTCGCGGCCTGCGTTGTTGTCTTGATCAACCTATTCTGCGCCAAAATGTGGCGAACTCAAAATGACCGGCCTGCAGTTGCAGCGCGGCGGGCCAGTGCCCACCCGCGATATGTGCCCACGTTCAGCGGCACATCGTGAACGCGCAGAATATCCACGCCCTGGTCGCAGAGTTCCAGGGACAGGCCCGCCGTGGCCAGATCCCGATCGGTCATGTCGTCGCCCACGAACGGTTTCAGGAACGATTTCCGGGAATGACCCACCAGGACGCGAAAGCCGTGCCGCCGCAACTCGCCCGCCCGGCGAATCAGTTCGAGCGACTGCCCCGGGGTCTTGCCGAAGCCGATACCGGGATCGACGATGATGCGGTTCAGGTCCAGGCCCGCCTTGTCCCAGAGCTCGACGTGCTCCATCAGCCACGCGTCGACAGCCTCGCTTGGGTCGGCGTCGTGCTGCACAGTGATCCCGGGGTCCACGGGAAGGGAAAGCTGATGCATGGCAATGAAGTCCACGCCGCTTTCGCCCGCCAACTCGATCATTGGTTGCGAGCCCAGCCCGCTGACGTCGTTGATCGCGTCCACGCCCAGCCGCAGCGCCCGGCGCGCCGTTTCCGGACGGTAGGTATCGATGCAGATGCGCGGGCCGAGCGGATCGTCTCCCCGCATCTCCAGCAGCGCCTCCAGGATCGGCGCCACGCGTGCCCATTCGCGATCGCTGCTCAGCGGCGCCGCGCCGGGTCGGGTGGATTCGCCGCCCACGTCAATCAGGTGAACGCCGGCTTCCAACATGGATTTCACCAGGGGCTCGACCGACTCCCATCGCTGAAAGCGGCCGCCATCGGAGAACGAATCCGGCGTAACGTTGACAATGCCCATCCACAGCGGAATGTGGTTCGGTAATTCACGGGAATAATCCAGGAGCGTCTTGCCGCCGCTTCCGGGAGGGACCAGACGAGGGTGCAGCGCGACCAGCGGTGTCAGCACGAAGTTTCTCTTCCGCAGGTCCGGGTGCGGAATCGTGAGCGATTCCGTCCGCAGCTGTTTGTCTCCAAACAGCAGGATGTCGACATCCATCGGGCGAGGCGACCAGCGCGGCCCCGGCGAGCGTCCCAGGCGCTGTTCGATCTCCTTGCTCCACTCTCGTAACGTTTCGGGCGATGCCTCGGTCTCGCAGGCCACGGCGAGGTTGAGGTACGGCCGGTTCCATTCCGGCAGGGCGCCATCCGGCAACAGCGCCGGCGATTCCACCACGGGGGATACGCGTTCCACCCTGAGTGGCCGCTGCGCGAGCAACTCGATCGCCCGCGCGAGATTCGCATGCCGGTCGCCGAGGTTCGATCCCAATCCCAGATAGGTGAGCATGGCGGTAGCTTACAATGGGCACGATGACTCTAGCCGGAAATTCGTGCCGGGTATGGACGGCAGGTGCGGTCTTCCTCTTGTGCGGTACGTGGGGAGAAAGCCAGGTACCGACACGGGGCGGTGCGCCTGACGAAACCGCCCTGTTTGCCGTGACGTGTCCGCAGGACGCGGCCGCGGCCGATGCCTGTACCGTCGACCGGCGCACCTACGTTGGGTGGCAGGTATTTCACAGGACCTGTGCCGTGTGCCACGCGGCCGACGCTGTCGGAAGCAGTTTCGCGCCAAACCTGTTGACGCGCGTTCGCCGCATGGACAGCCGCGAGTTTGCGGCGGCGATGGACACAGGCTACGCCGGCGAGGCCGAAATGGCTCCCTGGGGCCGCAACCCGGAGGTGCGCCCGTACTACCTCGAACTGTGGGCTTATCTGTCCGCGCGCGCCGGCGCCGAATTGCCGCCGGGTGAACCGCAGCCGGAACGCATGGAATAATGAGTGCGCGATGAATGGGAGAATGGGTGCGCGATGAGATATTTTCCGCTGGTGCTTCTGAATGCTGCCCTTTGTGCCAACGTCTGGGCCGATGTGCGATTGCCGGCGCTGTTCGGCGACCACATGGTCTTGCAGCGCGACATGCCGATTCACGTTTGGGGTTGGGCGTCCCCAGGCGAAACAGTAAGAGTCGCCTTTCGTGAGGAAACGGCGGTTACCGCCGCGTCTTCCGGCGGTCGCTGGGAAGTCTGGCTTGAACCCACCGACGCAGGGGGACCTTACGGTCTCGCGATCGACGGCGAGAACTCGATCCGGTTGACCGACATACTCGTCGGCGACGTATGGGTCGGGTCGGGTCAATCCAACATGCAATGGCCGCTCCACCGTGCCAACGACGCGGAGCGGGAGATCGCTGCAGCGCAGTACCCGCAAATTCGCTATTTCACCGTCGCGCAGTCGGCTGCGGATACGCGCAGGGACGATGTCGAGGGTGAATGGCGGACGGTAACGCCGGAGACGGCGGGCGAGTTTTCAGGTGTTGCCTACTTCTTCGCTCGCCATCTGCACACTGAACTCGGCGTCCCGTTCGGGATCATGGTATCGGCGTGGGGCGGCACGCCTGCCCAGTCATGGACGAGTTCGCGTGCGCTTTCGGCCGAGCCGGACCTGGCGGAATTCGTGGCGAAATTCAACGCGGAAGGCGAAGCGGAAAGACCCGAATATGAAGCCGCTTTCGCGGACTGGCAAAGGCGTGCTGCGGCGGCTGAAGCCGCGGGTGAAGAGACCCCGCGAAGGCCGCCTCGCCCCAGGCAGCTGAATCCTTCGGCAACACCGTCGTGGCTGTTCAACGGGATGATCGCGCCCCTGACCCCGTTCCCGATACGCGGCGTGATCTGGTACCAGGGGGAAAACGACGCCAACAACCGCCAGGCGCTTCTCTATCGCCGGCTGTTTCGCACGCTGATCGAGGACTGGCGGCAAGAATGGGGGCACGGCGACTTCCCCTTCCTCTTCGTGCAACTGCCCAATTTCGCTCGCGTCGTCGAGAACAGCGAGTGGCCGGAACTGAGGGAAGCTCAGTCCATGGCGCTTGGACTCGCCGGCACGGGCATGGCGGTGACCATCGACATCGGCGACTCGATGGATATACACCCCGGCAACAAGCAGGATGCGGGTCTCCGGCTGGCGCTGGCCGCGCGCGCCATCGCGTATGGAGAGCAAGGTCTGGAATACTCCGGACCGACGTATAGGCAGACGACACGACAGGGGACCGCGTTACGGCTCTGGTTTGACCACGCCGGTTCGGGGTTGCAGGCGCGTGACGAGCCGCTGACGGGATTCGAGTTGGCGGGTTCGGACGGCAAGTTCGTCAACGCCGAGGCCAGGATTGCCGGGAGTTCGGTCATTCTGACCAGTCCCGCCGTACCGGTGCCGGTCCGGGCGCGCTATGCCTGGGGGGATGATCCGGAGGGCAATCTGTTCAATGGCGCCGGGCTGCCGGCGTCCCCGTTTCGAACAACAATGCATTGACAGGGCTCGCGCCGTACGGGACGCCTGCAGTTCGATGCGAGCCGCCTGACTGCGGAGATGGCAGGTGGTTTCGTCATCTATCGGGCGAGGTTCTTTGGGGGGAGGGGATACCATGACGAACGACAGTCGTAGCGTGTTGTCTGGAATGGCCGGGATACCGGCATTGATGCTTCTTGCACTCGGCGGCTGTTCGCAGCCGCCGTCCACAGGTCCCGCCCAGGTGTCTACCGGAGCCGACCCTGTGTCCGGCAGCAACGATGCGGCGCAGGTTTGCGCGGCCGGCGATACGCAACTCCTTCACGTCCCGTCCCCGGACTGGCGCGACCAGATCATCTACATGCTGCTGCTCGACCGCTTCAACGACGGCGATCCAACCAACAACGACCAGGGCTACGGAGAATACGACCCGAACAGCTCAAGACATTTCAACGGCGGCGATATGCAGGGCCTGATCAACAGGATCGGCTATCTCAAGTCGCTGGGCATTACCGCCGTCTGGATCGCCCCGCCGGTCGCCAGCCAGTGGTGGAGCAGCCACTACTCCCAGGCCGGCTCCCATGGTTACTGGGCAGTCAACTTCAAGGAAGTCGATGCCCACTTCGGTACCCTGGACGACTACCGACGGCTCTCGCATGAATTGCATTGCAACGGCATGTACCTGATCCAGGACATCGTCGCGAACCATACGGCCAACTTCTTCCACTACGACGGCGAGTACGATCCCAACGACACGGCGCAGAACTTCTACCTGATGGAGCCCGACTCGGTCCAGCCGGCTCCGACACAGCCGCCGTTCCACATGATCGACCGGCTGAATCCGGAACACGTGGCTGCCGACATCTATCACTGGACTCCGACCATCCGGGACTTCAGCGACCACTACCAGGAAACGTACTATCAACTGGGGCACCTGGCGGATCTCAACACCGAGAACCCGGTCGTTATCGATGCCTTGAAGGAAACCTACCGATACTGGATCGAGGAGGTGGGCGTCGACGGTTTTCGCGTCGATACCGCCGCTCACGTCCCTCACGAGTTCTGGCGTCGGTTCTTCCACGATGAGGACGGCATCTATCCCCATGCGAGGCGGCTCGGCAAGGACCACTTTCTGACCTACGGGGAGGCCTTTTCGGGCTCGCCCGCCTATGGCGACAGTGGCGAGACCAAGATAACGGGCTACCTGGGCAGCGATGCGGATCCGGTGTTCAATTCGATGCTCGGCTTCCCGATGAACTCGGAGATCGGGCGCGTGTTCGCCCGCGGTCACCCGACGCACCAGATGACCTATCGTATCGGGCAGTTGATGGAGAGATACAGGGATCCGTTCGTTATTCCGAATTTCATCGACAACCACGACATGGCCCGCTTTCTGGCCACCGCGACGCCCGATGCGTTTGAGCAGGCGCTCGCCTTCCTGTTCACGGTGCCCGGCATTCCCATCGTCTACCAGGGGACCGAGCAGGGTGTCACCGGAGGACGCGAACCCATGTTCCTGGGCGGAAGTGGCGACGGGCAGGGGCGTTTCGATACTCAATCGGAGTACTACACCACCATTGCGGATCTCGCGGCTCTGCGCACGACACATGCGGCGCTGACCCGGGGTGGCGTGGACGTGCTGGCATCGGATGAGGCCTACCCGGGGATTTTCGCCTTTCGGCGTCAACATCTCGACGAGGTGATCCTGGTGCTCATGAACACCGCGAGTCACGCCATACTGGCACACGGTATCGATGTCGGTCTCGCTCCGAACGAGCAACTGGAAACCCTGTTTGCCCGCAACTTCGGGGGCGATGTGGCCGCCTCGCCCGACGGACGCCTGTCCCTCACGCTGCCGCCCCGTGCGAGCCTTGTCCTGCGGCCGTCCGGCAGCGAGGCTGCTGCCGGAGCCGTAGTGGCTCCATCCGTTCAGATCACCATCGAGGGGCGTCCGGAAGGCGTGCAGGGCAGCGACTTCCAACTGACGGGTACGGTCAGTCGTCCGAATGTGCCCCTGCAACTCGTCGCCAACGGAAACCTGGAACGAACCACTGCCTTTGCGGCCGATTCCGACGGCCGCTGGGAGGTCACCGTGCCTGTCCGGGACCTGGGCGAGATCACGCAGCGCCTGCAGGTCATGGCAATCGACGACAACTCGGTCTCGGAGCAGATCACGTACACTGCGGTGATTTCCGATGCGGAGCATGCCGACGAGCGCACCGATCCGGGGGACGATGCCTACGGCCCCACGGGCACCTATGTGAGCCCGTTGCACCCCCAGAGCGGCCAGCAGCGGGAAATCGAAAGAGCCGAGGCGCGGGCGGCGGGCAGCAACCTGGAACTGACGCTGACCATGCGGGAGATTACCGACAACTGGCTGCCGCCCTCCGGGTTCGACAACGTTTCCTTTTCGGTCTTCTTCCATCTGCCCGGAAGGGACGGGTTGTCTGTGTTGCCCCGGATCGACGCTGAAATGCCGGGCGGACTTACCTGGGCCCTTGCCCACATCGGTACGGGTTGGGGCAGCATTAGCTACGGTACCGAGGGTGCAGGCCCGGAAAGCTTCGGGCAGATGCTGGCCGTGTCTCCGAAGGTCACCACCGACCAGGAAGCACGCACGGTGACATTCTTCTATGAAGGTGCATTGTTTGGCGTGGATGACTGGGCAGGCGCCCGCATCTACATCACGACCTGGGACAGCGCCTATACCAGGCTCGCCCCGGAGCCCTCAGAATGGGCCTTCGGCGGCGCCGAACCGGATGCGCCAAAGATCATGGATGACATACTCCTCGAATTCGGAGGGACGAATTGATGCGCTGGATATTGCTTTTCGTACTCATACCGCTCTCCGCCGGCATACAGGCCCAGCAGACGCGTGCAAACATCGTATTGCTGTTGGCCGACGATCTGGGCTACAACGAACTCGGCTCATACGGGCAAACGATCATACAGACGCCGGAACTGGACAAACTGGCGGCGCAAGGCATGCGGTTTACCGATTTCTATGCAGGAAATGCCGTCTGTTCACCGGCACGAGCGGTCCTTCTGACCGGAAAGAGTGCGGCAAACGTGGCTATCCGCGGCAATGCCGGATTCTTCGGCAACGACCGGTGGGAAGGCGTTGCCCTCGACAGGGACGAATTTACCCTTGGCGAGATGTTCAAGGGCGCGGGATACCAGACGGCCTTCGTCGGCAAGTGGCATCTGGATAACCCCGATGACGTGGAAACCTGGGCCTGGGGCCACGGCTTCGACTATGCCGTGCAGGAACAGTGGTCCGCCCGTTTCGGCGGAAGAGAGTTTCCCCCGCAACGGTTGTGGGTTAACGGAGACCAGGAATTCGTCCCCTATGACTACACGCAGTACGACGGCAAGGACCATTTTCGAACGGATTTTGCATTCGATTTTCTCGACAGCATGGACAGGAACCGTCCCTTCTTCCTGTTCATGTCCTACCGGGCGCCGCACTCGTTCGAAGGCCCGCTCCGGGATACCGAACTCTACGCGGACCGGGGCTGGCCGGAGATCGAAAGAGTGCATGCGGCCAAGATTACGCTGCTCGACAGGCAGGTCGGACGCCTGCTGAACAAGCTCGAGGAGATGGGCGAGCTGGAAAATACCCTGGTGCTGTTCACCAGCGACAATGGACCGCACTTTGCGGCGGGGGGGCACGATCACGAGTTTTTCGACAGCAACGGAGCACTCAGGGGCGGGAAGCGGGACCTGTACGAAGGTGGTGTTCGGGTGCCGCTCATCGCGTACTGGCAAGGACGGATCGAGGCCGGAGCGACGACCGCGCATATCTCCGCCTTTCAGGATTTGATGCCCACCTTTGCCGACATCGCCGACGATGAAACGCCGGAACAAACCGATGGCATTTCGTTCCTGCCGCTCCTGCTGGGCGAAGAGCAGCGGGAACATGAAGCATTGAACTTTGAAATCCAGCTGAGCGGCTGGTTCCAGACCCTGCCGGACGGCGGTTTTCGCCAATCCGCAAGAATGGGCGAGTGGAAGGCGGTGCGCTACGGCGTCGATTCGCCAACGGAGCTGTACAACCTGAATAGGGACATTTCCGAGTCAAACGACGTGGCGGCCGATCACCCTGACATCGTGGAGACTATGAACCGACTGTTCGAATCCGCCCGCACCGAAACGCCCGGCTTTCCATACGGCGGAGTGGTGCAGCATCACATGTCGCAGGACCGGTATCAAGCGGAATAGCGCTGGAACCGCCCGTTCGCTGGGACTATCGGAAAGCCGAAGATTGGCGGTGCCGATCTGCGCTCTATTCCCTTCGCTTCCGATTCCGCTACGGTGTTCCTTGACGTTGCGGCGCCTCGATCTCGGTCTGCAGCCCCAGGTCGCCCTGATCCTGCATCCACGCTTGTAGCTGCTCCAGCATGGCAGCGATCCGCTCCCTGTGTTCCGCCATTTCTGCAAGGTTCGTAAGTTCGTGAGGGTCCGCTTGCAGGTCGAAGAACTCGAATTCGGGCCTGTGTTGGTATCTCTCGAACAGTGCCTTCGCGCGGGCGTCGGTTTCGCCCAGGTCGCGCCACGAGAAGTAAAAGCCGTCGCTGCCCTGTTCGGTAATGAGGTTCGTGAACCGATTGTCTGGAACCAGGTTCCAGATCAGCTTGAAACGCTCATCCCGGATCGACCTGATCGGGTAGGGTTCCAGATTCGCGTTGATGCCGGTGGTGGTCTGGATGCCGTAAACGACGTCGCGGTGTCTCGGGCCTGCCTCAAGGAGCAGATTCAACATGCTCCGACCTTCGATCTCCGGAGCCGGTACGCCCCCGGCGGCCTCGATCCAGGTCGGAAGCAGATCGTTGATCTGCAGCAGGGCGGACGATGTCTCGCCGGCAGGTACCCGATTGCTCCAGCGGACCACCAGGGATGTTTTGACTCCCGCGTCGTAGAGCGTCCACTTGGCGAAGGGGCCGCTGATTCCCTGCTCGCTGTAGAACATGGTCAACGTGTTCTCGTGCGCGCCGTTCTGTTCGAGCAGGTCGAGGACACGGCCGAGTTCGCCGTCCATGTAAGTGATCTCGGCGTAGTACCGGGTCAGCGCTTCCCGGGTCTCGGGCGTGTCGACGAAATAGGGCGGCAGCGTGAGCAGAGTCGCGTGGTAGCGGGAGGGATCGCCCTTGTCCCACGGCTGGTGCGGTTCGTTCGAACCGACGATCAGGGCGAAGGGTTGCTCGGGGTCGCGGCCGATGAATTCGCCGATCAGGTCGAAGTGCAGGGACCAATCGCCGATTCTCTCGAATGGATAGACCGTCTCCGGATTCACGTGCAACTTGCCCGCCAGTCCGACGCGATAGCCCAGGTCCGTCAGGTGGTGGACGACGCTCCTCGTGTCCCCGTATGCATGCGCGTGGTTTGGGTAGGCGCCGCTGCGGACCGGATACTGTCCGGTGTAGATCATGTGGCGCGTAGGCGAGCACATGGCGGTAGCCGTGAACATGTGGGTATAGGTGGTCCCTTCCCGGGCCAGCCGGTCGAGATTCGGTGTGTGGACCATCGGATTGCCCAGGGCGCCGGCGTCGCTGTAGGTCATGTCGTCGGCGATGAACAGCAAGATGTTTGGTCGATCCGGTTCCTGAGCGCCGGCCGAATGACCGACAAGAGCGGCAGCGATGACCAGAGGAATCCAGGCGGGAACGCGTGTCATGCCACTTTCTCCTCGAAAGGCGTTAACGGGCCCTGGCTCAATTCGGCCGCTCGGCTCAAGGCGTCGGCCGGCGCTATTCGACAGCGAGCAACTCGACTTCGAACAACAACGTCGCGTCAGGCGGTATGACCCCGCCGGCGCCGCGGCTGCCGTAGGCCAGGTCGGGAGGGATGATCAGTTCGCGCTTCTCACCGATCCGCATGCCTGCGACGCCCTCGTCCCAGCCTGCGATCACGCGCCCCGCACCCAGCGCAAACCCGAAGGGCTGACCGCGATCCACCGAACTGTCGAATTTCGTGCCGCGTCCGCCGTCGCTCCCGGGATCGTATAGCCAACCCGTGTAGTGCACGCTCACGGAGTTGCCCGCGGCTGCCTCGGCGCCCGAGCCGGTCTGCGTCATGGTAATCATCAGTCCCGAGTCCGTGGTGGTCATCTCCGAGCCCTCAATGCCGGCGTCGCCACCGCAGGCGCTGACGCCGAGTGACGCCGCCACGAGCAAGAATAGTCTGAAAGCGTAACGATATCCGGGTTTCATGCTGTTGAGTTCCTTTCCGGTTTGAGTTCCGACCGTTTCGAGTATAGCTCGCGAGCCCGTAGTGGATCGACGCTGTGACTGGCGGTCCAGCCCGGATAACCGGGGAATGCTTTTGAGCGTAATGAATCCGATTGTGTAATCGCAACCGTTGGATTACATTCGCGGGCGCCTGTGTGGAGCGGTGATCGATCATGCAATTCTCTCTGGAGTCGCTGCGGGCAGCGGCGGAAATCGTTTACAGGCAGGTGCCCGCGACGCCCCAATTCGACTGGCCGCTGCTCAGCCGTCACGCCGGGCTTACGGTGTGGGTCAAACACGAGAACCATACGCAGACCGGTGCTTTCAAGGTCCGCGGCGGGGTGCTCTACATGCACCGCCTGAAGCAGCGGAAGCCGGATTGTCCCGGTGTGATTGCGGCGACCCGCGGCAATCATGGCCAGTCGATCGCTGTCGGCGCGACCCACCAGGGACTGCGTTCGATGATCTGCGTACCGGAGGGTAACAACCCGGAAAAGAACGCCGCAATGATCGCGCAGGGGGCCGAACTGGTCATCCACGGCAGCGACTTTCAGGAGTCACTGGAGCATGCCCACCGGCTGACCGAAACCGAAGGGCTTCACATGGTGGGCGCATTCGAGCCGACCCTCGTGCAAGGCGTCGCGTCCTACGCCCTGGAGCTGTTCGAGGCCGCCGGCCCGCTTGACGCGGTCTACGTACCCATCGGCCTGGGTTCGGGAATCTGCGGCGTGATCGCGGCCCGTAACGCGCTTGGCCTGACGACGGACGTGATCGGCGTGCAGTCCGAAGGGGCGCCGTGTTACGCCCTGTCGTACCAGGCCGGCAAGCCGGTTTCCACGCCCCGCGCGGATACATTTGCGGACGGTGTAGCGACTCGGGTTCCGGTGCCCGATGCGGTGGACATGATCAATCGGGAAGCTGCGCGAGTGATCACCGTGAGCGATGCGGCCATGCTCGATTCGCAGAGACTGCTGCTCAGCCTGACGCACAACCTGGCGGAACCGGCCGGGGCAGCCGCGCTCGCCGGACTCTTGTCGGAACGCTCAAGGATGTCGCGGAGAAACGTGGCGGTGATACTCAGCGGCGGGAACGCCGACGCTGCGAATCTGCAGAAGATTTTCGGGGCCGGTCCCGCCGCATGACCGGCGCTCACTTGGCGCCGTGGCCGACACCCTTCCAGCCGTCCGGCGGGCTGCCCCGGCCACTCCAATGCGTGGCCGGCATGCCGCAATCGTCCGCATCCGTCACGCTTTCTGTCCGAAAGTTATGTAACGCCGGTAATGAGAGTTCGTTATACTCGCCCGCCACGGATATTCTTCGGTCAGTCAGGCACGTGTTCGCGCGGCAACTACTATAGAGATTTGTTGGGGTAATCTAGTGTTTGCCATTAATCCGTTCGCCGAGCTTTCGGCATCCATTCCGCCCGCTGTAATGCAGTTCTACGTAGTCATCATGTTGGTGTTGGTGATGGCCGGCACCGTGTACGACACGCTCCACAAGAAAAGCGCCCGGTATTTCTTCAGAAACTGGCGTAACGCCAGCAGCAAGGGGACGCGGCGGGTCGGTGCCGGGGAAATGGCGAGCCTGGCGGTAAGGACCGTTCTCTTCGAGGGCCTGATGTCCGGCGAATTCTGCAGCCAGCGGCGCAGGATTGCCCACCTGCTGACGATGTACGGTTTCCTCGCCTTCGTGGCCACGACCGCCATCATGGTGTTCCAGTACCCGACACCGGCTACGCCCGCGCCTGCCATCCTGCCGCAACTGTGGTATCTCGGCGCCCTGATGGTTTGCGTCGGCGGCTACTGGTTCTGGTTCTTCATTCGCGTGGATGTTGCGGCCGAGGGCAATTCTCCGTTTCATCTTGTGTTTGCCGACCTGTTCATTCTCTCGTTGCTCGCCAGCGCCACGTTCGGCCTCGTCTGGGGCTACCTGCAGTCGGCCGGAAGCGCCTGGTCGAATCTGTTCTTCGCGCTGCACATCCTCGCTTCGACGGTACTGTTCGGCTCCGTACCGTGGTCCAAGTTTGCGCACATGTTCTACAAGCCCGCAGCCGCCTTCCAGAAGCGCGTGGAAGAAGCCGACGGTTCGAGGAGCAACCTGCCCCCGCCTGCCGATCGGCCGGAAAAATTCGGCAGCGCCCGCCAGCACGCCCGGCACTACTAGCCAGGACTCTGTCGGTCTTCGGTACCAGGAGAAGAAAGCACCATGCCGACCTTTGTTTACATGACCCGTTGCGATGGCTGCGGCCACTGCGTCGATATCTGTCCATCGGACATCATGCATATCGACCCCACCTACCGCCGCGCCCTCAACATCGAGCCCAACATGTGCTGGGAGTGTTATTCCTGCGTCAAGGCGTGCCCGCAGAACGCCATCGACGCACGGGGGTATGCCGACTTCGCTCCCCTGGGCCACAGCGTTCGCGTACTTCGGGAAGAGAGCAAGGGGACCGTTTCCTGGAAGATCAAGTTCAGGGACGGCACGGAAAAGGACTTCGTTTCGCCGATCCGAACCACCCCGTGGGGATCGATCAAGTCGCCGGTCGAGTACGAATCGCCAACCGAGGATTCGTTCAGGGATCAACAACTCGCGCATGAGCCGGAGTTCCTCAAGGTCGACGAGCTGCCCACCTTGGGTCCAGATGATCGGGGAACGGACTGATGGGCCTCTTCTCGCGCAGAAAGACGGTCTTCGTCGATTCCGACGTTCTGGTTATCGGCGGCGGCATGGCCGGCTGCGGGGCGACCTACGAGGCACGCTACTGGGGGCGTGACCTCAAGATCGTGTGTGTGGAGAAGGCCAACATCGAGCGCAGCGGTGCGGTCGCCCAGGGCCTGTACGCGATCAATACGTACATGGGCATGCGCTGGGGCGAGAACCAGCCGGAGGATCATGTCCGCTACGCCCGCAACGACCTCATGGGCCTGGTGCGCGAGGATCTGGGATACGACATCGCCCGGCATGTGGATTCCTGCGTGCACCAGTTCGAGGATTGGGGCCTGCCGATGATGCGCGACCCCGAAACCGGGCGGTATCAGCGCGAAGGCAAGTGGCAGATCATGATCCATGGCGAGAGCTACAAGCCCATCGTCGCCGAGGCGGCCTGCAAGGCCGCGACCGAGGTCTACAACCGGATCATGGTGACCCATCTGCTGATGGACAGCACGAAGGCCAATCGGGTTGCCGGGGCCGTCGGTTTCAACGTCCGGACCGGAGATTTCTACGTTTTTCGCGCCACGGCCGTCATCGTCTGCGCCGGCGGAGCTTCGCACATCTACAAGCCCCGCGCGGTCGGGGAGGGCATGGGGCGGACATGGTATGCGCCCTGGAGCAGCGCCTCGGCGTATGCGCTGCCGATCCTGGTCGGGGCCAGGATGACCCAGATGGAGAACCGGATCGTGCTGACGCGGTTCAAGGACGGCTATGGACCGGTGGGTGCCTACTTCCTGCATCTGAAGACTTACACCGAAAACGCGTACGGCGAAGAATACGAGTCGAAATGGACCGAACACACCAGGAATCTGGTCGGAGACTACGTCGACAGGCACCCGGTGCCGACCTGCCTGAGAAACCATGCCCTGCTGGAAGAGCAAAAGGCCGGCAGGGGACCGATCCGAATGGTGACGAAGGAAGCCTTCCAGGATCCCCACAAGGAGACCGTGGGCTGGGAGAATTTCCTCGGCATGACCATCGGGCAGGCGGTCGTCTGGGCATCGCAGAACATCGATCCCAAGCACACCAATCCCGAATTGACCACCTCGGAGCCCTACGTCATGGGTTCGCACGCCACCTGCTCCGGGGCATGGGCCAGCGGGCCGGAGGACTGCGCCCCCGACGACTACCAGTGGGGATACAACCGGATGATGACCGTCGACGGGCTGTTCGGCGCCGGCGACACCATCGGCGGCGCCGCGCACAAGTTTTCGTCCGGATCCTTCACCGAAGGCCGGATCGCCGCCAAGGCGGCGGTCAACTACGTGAACGACTTGCGTAACGACCGCCCCGAGGTGAGCGAGGCGGAGTACCAGGAACTGAAGAAGGTGATTTTCAAGCCCCTGGAGAACTACGAGGTCGGCCGCAACGAGATCGTCGCGGGCACGGTTTCGCCCAGCTATCTGCTGCCGATGCATGGCCTTCAGCGGCTCGAGAAGATCATGGACGAATACGTTGGCGGCATCGGTGCGAACTACATCACCAACGAACCGTTGCTCACCCGGGGACTGGAACTGCTCGAGATGCTCAAGGAGGATCTCGACCATCTTGGGGCCGAAGACCTCCACCAGCTTCAGCGGGCGTGGGAGTTGCACCACCGCGTAGTGGCCTCGGAATCCGTCACGCACCATACGATGTTCCGGACCGAAACGCGCTGGCCGGGCTATTACTACCGGGGCGATTACCCCAGGCTGAACGATTCCGATTGGCACTGTTTTACCCTGTCGCGGTACGACCGCGACTCGGGGACGTGGGAAATGGAAACGGCGCCGGTACATCACATCATCGACTAGGGAATTGATCCGCTATCTCGTACCCTCCATTCGGATTACGGATCGATTCGCCGTTGCGTTCGAGCTTCTGGTATGTCGTGTGAATCCGCCATTGTGAGCCCGCCTTTCCGGTAGCGCGGCCCAAAAAACATTGCCTTGCGTCTTGCAAATAGGTCCCGGATAAGAATAATTGCTATTTGCGCTTTTCGGGGATCAAGTCCATGACGCTTGCCGACCTGAAGCGGGGCGACCGTGCCCGCATTGATGCCGTCGACCCGGTCGAGCCCAGTGTGCGCCGCCTCATGGTGCTCGGCCTGGTGGAAGGCGCCGAACTGGAGTGCCTGGGCGGATCGCTGGGCGGCGATCCGATGGAGTTGCGCATCCACGGCAGCGCGTTGTCCCTGCGGCGCGCCGACGCTCGCCGTTTCACGGTGACCCCCACGGCAGGCGCGGAAGACTGATGGCCGAGTCGGCATCCGTCAGCATTCCGCTGGAAAACATAACCGTCTCGCGGTCTGTCAGCATCGCGGTGGTGGGAAACCCCAACTCAGGCAAGAGCACGCTGTTCAACCGCGTCACCGGACTGAACCAGCGCACGGCAAACTATCCCGGCGTCACGGTCGAGAAGCGCACCGGCAAGCTCACCCTGGGATCGAGAGTTTTCAACCTCATCGATTTGCCGGGCATTTATTCGCTGAGCCCCGAATCCACGGATGAGCGCATTGTCGTCGACGTCTTGCTGGGCCGCGTGGCGGGGACTCCGCTTCCGGACGCCCTGTTGGCGGTGGTGGATTCCACGCGTCTCTACCAGAGTTTGTTTCTCCTGCAGCAGCTGGCCGAACTGGGACGCCCCATGGTGGTGGCCCTGACGATGGCGGACGCCGCGGCCGAGCAGCAGATCGCCATCGACTGCGACGCGTTGGGCGAAAAATTGGGCGGCGTTCCGGTGTGCGAGGTTGTGGCCACGACTGGCAAGGGGTTCTCGGCGCTGAGGTCCTGCATAGCCGAAGCCGTTGATCGCTCCGATGCCGAAACACCGCAGTTCTGGCCCGCCTTGCGGCGAGAGGCGGTGGCCCTCAAACGAGACGTGCGCGGTTCCGACCTCTCTCTGGCGGATATCGAACGAACGATTATCGACAACGACCCGGTCGGCGCTGAGGCCATCCGCCGCGCGCTCGGTCCGGACGGGGATCGCCGCATCGCCGCGCATCGCAACTCCCTGTGCGGCGACGATCCGCCGCTGGCGGTGGAGTCCAGGGTCCGCTACCGGTGGATCTCCGAGGCGCTTCCCCGGCTGCAGTCCCGGGCGCCGGCGCCGTTGCGCTGGAAGCGCCGCATCGTGGACTGGATCAATCGCCCCTATCCGGCCACCGTCCTGTTCCTGGCGCTGATGGCCACCGTGTTCCAGGCCGTGTTCGCCTGGGCCACCCCCATGATGGACCTGATCGATGCGGTTGCGGGCGCGCTTGGCGAATGGGTTTCCGGCACGCTGCCGGCCGGTGCCGTGGCCAGCTTCCTCGCCGACGGTGTCATCGCGGGAGTGGGCAGTGTGGTGATCTTCCTCCCGCAGATACTCATCCTGTTCCTGTTCATTATCCTCATGGAAGATACCGGGTATCTCGCCCGTACCGCGTTTCTCATGGACCGGGCCATGCGCGCGGTCGGTCTCTCGGGGCAGTCCGTCGTGCCGCTGATCTCCGGATTCGCCTGTGCGGTGCCGTCCATCATGGCCACAAGGGTCATCCCCAACCGCCGCGACCGTATCGCCACCATCATGGCCACGCCGTTCATGACCTGCTCGGCGCGGCTGCCGATTTACGCACTGCTGATCGCGGCCTTCGTGCCAAATCTCAGCGTGGGCTTCGCCAACCTGCAGGGGCTCGTTCTGTTTGGCCTGTACCTGCTCGGAATCCTGGGGGGAATCGCCACGGCGCTGCTGTTGAGAAAGTCGGCGCTGCGCGGGCCGAAGCCGTCGTTCGTGCTGGCATTGCCGGAGTTCCGGATGCCGAACGCCCGGACGGTGCTCATGAAGCTGGCGGACCGCGCCTGGATCTTCCTGCGCCGCGCGGGCACCGTCATTTTCGCAGTGGCAGTGGTGGTGTGGGCGCTCGCGTACTTCCCGCGGGCCGACGACATCGAAAGTCAGCGACTTGCGGCCCAGGCTGAAGTACAGACCGTGCTTGAGGATGAGGCGCTCGCCGCAGAGATCGCCAGAATCGACAACGAAGCCGCTGCCGCGCAGTTGGCGCAGAGCTGGTTGGGGCGCATGGGCCAGGGCATCGAGCCCCTGTTTCGACCGCTGGGCTGGGATTGGCGCGTCTCCGCTGCGGTGATCGCCGGGTTCCCGGCGCGGGAAGTGGTGGTGGCGGTGCTGGGCACGATCTATGCCGTGGGCTCCGAGGCGGACGAGTCGAGCCTGGCCGAGCGCCTGACGACGGCAACCTGGCCCGACGGGCGCACCGTGTTCACCCTGCCGATGGTCCTCGGCCTGTTGCTGTTCTACGCGTGGTGCCTGCAGTGCGCCGCGACGCTGGCGGTCATCAAGCGGGAGACGAATACCTGGCGCTGGCCGTTGTTCGCGTGGGGCTACATGACCGCACTGGGGTACGTTGGAGCATTGCTGATCTTTCAGATCGGCAGCGTCTGATCCCGACCGGGCGTGCGGGTCAAGCCGCGAAGTCCCGAGTCAGCTCCTCCGAAATCTCCCACAGCCGCGCGGCCATGTCCTCATCCTGCATGTTGGCGGAGGGTGTTTCCGGGTTGCAGTCGGCAAAATAGCAGCCGCTGACGTGTTGCAAGTCCGGGTTCGTGGCCACGTAACAGGTAGTGGCCGCGCCCTCTGCCGACGATTTCAGGAGGAAGTACCCGGCCAGGCGGAACAAGGCCTCCTGCCAGCCCGGCAGGTTGCGCGCGATATTCGTGCTGACCAGGCCGGGGTGAACGACGTTGGCGGTGGCAGCGGTGCCCTCGAGACGTCGCGCCAGTTCCAGGGTGTGCAGGCCGTTGGCGAGCTTGGAGTGCCCGTAAGCCCGCCGCGGACTGAACCAGGATTCTCCCGAGAGTTCGTCGAACTGAATGCCATCGTCGGGCGCGCGTTCGTGGACACGGCTGCCGACGATGACAACCCGGCCCTGGGGCGCGCCAACCACCAGGTCCAGCAGGTGATTGACCAGGACGAAGTGGCCTAGGTGGTTGGTGACGAAGTGAGCTTCGATTCCGTTCACGTGCCACAATTCGTCGAACATCGCGCCGGCGTTGCAGATGAGGATGTCCAGCGGCGTGCCCATGGCGCGGACCTGTTCCGCGCACTGAACCGCCGTTTCGTACTCGGTCAGTTCCAGCACCAGCGGGGTTGCCCGTCCTTCAACGCTGTCACAGGCTTCCTGTCCCCTTTCCATTGTGCGCGCCGTGCCCAGGACATGGGCGCCTCGCAGCGCCAGCGTTCGCATGGTTTCGTAGCCGATGCCGGAGTTGCAGCCCGTTACCAGGGCCGTCTTGCCGGTGAGATCCAGCCCGGCCGTGACCTCATCGGCCGTGGACCGGCGGCCGAATTCGCTGCTGACGTCGTCGCAGGCAAGGGCGGCAATGGGCCCCATTGCGGAACCGGCGGCAGCGAACAAACCACCTTGCACAAAGCGGCGTCGATTGATGGATGTCATGCGCGTCTCCGGAAAACTCAGGGCAACTTTGCAAGTGTCGCGCGGCGATGCGGTTGGATCAAGCGGAAAGTTTCGTTCCGTGAGCTGTCGCAACGCTCGTCAGCGCCCGCTAGACGACTGCTGGCAATGGTTTCGGCCACCCCTTAGACTAGCGCGGTTCCCGGCATTGCCGGGATTCGTCAGGGGTTTCAATGAGCAACGGCAACTCGGCAGAGCGCTACTGGCGCGCCAACCTGCGGCTGGTTGCCGGCTGTCTGGCCGTCTGGTTCATCGCCTCGCTGGGCTTCGGCGTGATCCTGGTGGAACCGCTGAACCGCATCCGCTTCTTCGGCTTCGAACTCGGCTTCTGGTTCGCCCAGCAGGGCGCGATCCTGGTCTTCATCGCCCTGATCTTCTACTACGCCTGGCGGATGAACCGGCTCGACCGCGAGCACGACCTGGACGAGGAGTAGGCGCGCACCGTGGACCTGACGACGCTCACTTACCTCGTTGTCGGGGCGAGCTTCGCGCTCTACATCGGCATCGCGATCTGGTCCAGGGCCGCCGATACCAGTGACTTCTACGTCGCCGGCAAACACGTGCATCCGGTTGCCAACGGCATGGCCACGGCCGCCGACTGGATGTCCGCCGCGTCGTTCATCTCCATGGCGGGCCTGATCGCGTATCTCGGCTACGACGGCTCGGTGTATCTGATGGGCTGGACCGGGGGGTACGTCCTGCTGGCTCTGCTGCTCGCACCCTACCTGCGGAAGTTCGGCAAATTCACCGTGCCCGAGTTCATCGGCGAACGCTACGACTCCCGGGCAGCGCGCATCGTCGCGGTCATCTGTCTCATCGTGATCTCCTTCACCTACGTCGCCGGGCAGATGCGCGGCGTGGGTATCGTTTTCTCGCGGTTCTTGGAGGTGCCCATCGGCGTCGGGCTGGTCATCGGGATGGGCGTGGTCTTCACCTATGCCGTTCTCGGTGGCATGAGGGGCATCACCTACACCCAGATCGCCCAGTATTGCGTGCTGATCTTCGCCTATACCGTGCCCGCGGTTTTCATCGCGCTTCAGATCACGGGCATGCCGATTCCGCAGATTGCCTTCGGCAGCACGGTGCAGGGCGATTCGGTGTCGCTGCTGGAGAAGCTCGACCAAGTGGTCACCGCGCTGGGCTTTCCCGAGTACACGTCGGGAACGAAGGGATTCTTCGACGTGTTCTGCATCACGGTTGCGCTGATGGTCGGTACGGCCGGACTGCCCCACGTCATCGTGCGTTTCTTCACCGTGCCCAGGGTCCGCGACGCCCGTTACTCCGCGGGCTGGGCGCTGCTCTTCATCGGCATCCTGTATCTCACGGCGCCCGCCGTCGGCTCCATGGCGCGGCTGAACCTGATGGAGACGATCCAGACCGGACCCGTCGGCGCCCCGGACAGCAACCTGCTCTACGACGAGCGTCCCGACTGGTTCAGGACCTGGGAGGGGACCGGGCTGCTGGCATTCGAGGACCTCAACGGCGACGGGCGGATCCAGTACTACAACGACCAGAATCCGGAGTTTGCCGCCGAGGCCGAAGCGCTCGGCTGGAACGGCAACGAGCTGCAGGTGGACCGGGACATCATCGTGCTGGCCAATCCGGAGATCGCCTCGCTGCCGGACTGGGTAATCGCGCTGGTTGCGGCCGGCGGGATTGCCGCGGCGTTGTCCACGGCGGCGGGACTGTTGCTGGTGATTTCCGCTGCCGTGTCCCACGACCTGCTGAAGGGCGTGTTCCTGCCGAACATCTCCGAGCGGCGGGAGTTGCTGGCGGGCCGGATTTCCGCAGCGGTTGCCATCTTCATCGCCGGCCTGCTGGGCTACTTCCCACCGGCCTTCGTGGCGCAGGTGGTGGCGTTTGCCTTCGGGCTGGCTGCAGCGTCGTTGTTCCCGCCGATCCTGCTGGGGATCTTCTCCAAGCGGATGAACAAGCAGGGGGCCATCGCGGGGATGCTGACTGGGTTGCTCTTTACCTATGCCTACATCGAATTCTTCAAGGGATTGTTCCTGCGGTGGGCCGGATCGCCGTTTGCCGAAGATGTGGCGGAGAACTGGTTGTTCGGCGTCTCGCCCGAGGGGATCGGTGCGTTGGGGATGGTGTTGAATTTCGCCGTTGCGCTCACCGTGAGCCGGATGACGGCGGCGCCGCCGGAACGGGTTCAGGCGTTGGTGGAGTATATTCGGGCGCCGAGGTAGGGCGCCGACGTATCCGGAACAAATTCCGGCACCGCGGTTCTTGTCAGGGTTGCTTCGCAAACAGCTCACGTCCCGGTCGTCATGGAACCGGCGCCGGTTCCGCCGTTTGGCCATCCGAGAGGACCTGCACGTTACCCAGCAAGTCGAAGCCCTTGTCGGCGCACGCCGTTCCACAACTTGAGTTGAACGACAGGACACCAGCAGACGCCCCCGGCCCGAAGAGCGAACGTGACGCGGCCGCGATCGGCCGGATTGACGTTCGGGCGCAGCAGGTGGATCCAGGATGACGTGTCAACCAGGATCAACGGACCCGTACCGATGCAGCTGCCTGCGTAACTCCTTCGTCTTCCGCTACAGGTTGTACGTCGGGCCTAATGCTTCGCAAAGAAGCTGCCGTGCACAAGATTGCCGTCCAGAGTCAAGGCCTGACCGACCCAGCGGTCGTTGGATATGCGCTGTTCCGTGCCGAGGCCTACGGCAACGGAATCGCTGGATTCCACCGATCCGAGACTCCGGAGCACGCTCAGGACCGATGTGGCCGAGGGCCTGCGCCGCACATCCGGGTGTGCGAGCATATGCGAGCGGATCAGGCTATCCCAATGCGCCTTAAACAGCTTTTCGCTGCCGAAGATTTCAATGGCGGCGATCCAGTGTCCGTGGGTGATGGCCATGCCGCACTGACCCGGTAGGGGGCCGAGTTTTGCCAATTCCTCGATGTAGCTGGCAAGGGACGTGTTCCGCGTCATGCGTTCTACCGCGTCGGCGGCCGAGGCAGTGGGCGAGTCCGCCCGGGCGTCTTGAAGCGTCCGGTCCACTTCACGCCAGACCCTGCCTTGCTCGCCACGTCGGGACCCTCGTGCCGACATGGATGCGGAAACACCTTCCTGAGTCTGTCGGCGTACATTCAACGGAGAATGCATGTTGCTGCGGCGGAACGGCCTCCGGGCGTTCCACCGGCCTTGTTCGAGGCACGATACGGGCACTTCGAGCGTGGTTTGGGCGGGGAGCAGGACCGTGACGTTGAACGCCCGGTTCTGCTTGCCCCCAAGAAAGTGTTCACCCTCAACTATCAAGACAGGCACATTGGACGGGTTGAAGGCCTTCAGGGATTGCACCGAAGCATCCCCCATTTCGCTGATACCGAGATCGGCGGATGCGCCGGTGGCGATATCGGGAAGATCGTTGCAGGCGAGGTAAATCGGGAAGATGGAAATGCCCGACCTGGTAACGGGCCAGCCTATCGAGGCTGCGTCTAGTTTCGGAATATGCATCAAGTCTCCTGCTGGCGAACAACTATATTGTATAAATAACAATAAATAGTTATTGTAGAAATGTCAATAAATGCGTGGTACGTTTATCGGCGAAAAACGGGAACGCCAATGCAGCGAGGACACCTGACACAGCGGGAACGCCCGACACATGGAGAACGGCCAATACAATCCGCGCGACTACCCGCCGGTTGCGGTAACGGCGGATGTGGTCGTGCAGACCATTCGCGATGGGGACTTCCAGGTCCTGCTGATCGAGCGAGGCGAAGAACCGCACAAGGGCGACTGGGCATTGCCCGGCGGCTTCGTCCGACCGGACGAGAACCTGGATACCGCTGCGGCCAGGGAACTTGAGGAGGAGACATCGATTTCCGCCGATCAAGTCCACCTGGAACAACTCGGCAGCTACGGGGAACCGGGTCGAGACCCGCGCATGCGCGTGGTTACCATCGCGTATTGGGCAATCTGCAGCGGTCTTCCCGATCCCAGAGGTGAAACCGATGCCGTCGCTGCCAGCCTGCAACCGGTATCGGAGTTCGAGAACGGACGCATCCGGCTTGCGTTCGACCACGGCCAGATTCTCGCCGATGCGCTGGAGCGCACGCGCTCGAAGCTGGAATATACGGCGTTGGCCGCGCGATTCTGTGCGCCGGAGTTCACCATCAGCGAACTCCGCAAGGTCTACGAGACAGTTTGGGGTACGGTGATCGACCCTGGCAACTTCCAGCGCCAGATGCGCAAGAGCGGCGCGTTCAGGATGGTCGGCGAAAGGCGAGTAGCCCAGAGGGACGCACCGGCGACCGGACGTCCCCCATCGCTGTGGACCGTCCGCGACTCTACGGACAAGGCAATCGTCGAACCGCCGATCGCCCGACGTACGGGGATCGGGAGCAGCCGGAGACGGTAGCGAGTCGCCAACTTCTTCAATTGTCCCGAAGATCAAAAGCTTGGATCGAATCGACTCAGGAGGTTCCGACCAACGGAACCAGAAGGCAATGGGAGTAAACATGGTCCGTATCGGCACCTGGAATACGGAATGGGCAAAACCGGGAACGGCAAAGGGAAACCGTGTCGGCGCCCTACTGGCCGAACCCGATTGCGACATACTCTGCGTGACGGAGGGGTACGCGGAAATCCTTCCAGATGGTGGTCATATCATCGATGCTGGGCCGGACTGGGGTTACCCCGCTCCGCCGGGACGCCGAAAAGTGCTCCTCTGGAGTAAGCAGCCATGGTCGGGGCCTTGGTCCGATTTCGGTTCAGTCCCCTCAAGTTGGTTTCCAGAAGGAAGGTTTGTGGGAGGGACAACGCAAACCGAAGTGGGACCAATCGTAGTGGTTGGTGCGTGCATTCCCTGGTCAGGCGCCCATGTGTACACGGGCCGCAGAAACCGCACTCCCTGGGAGGATCACGAGCGTTGGTTGGCCGGTTTCAAAAGCTGGCGCAATCGACAGACCACGCAGAGGACTGTTGTACTGGGGGACTTCAACCAACGTATCCCCCGGGAAGGGGCGCCCTACCGAACGCACGAGCTTTTGCTGCGCGCGTTCGACGGATTCACATTTGCAACTGCTGGCGAGCTATCAGGAGCACCGGGCTTGACCATCGATCACATTGCACATACGCCGGATTTGCTGTTTGACGGTCGATTGGAGTTTTGGCCAAGGCGCAGCAAGAAGGGCGAACCGCTCCCGGATCACTTCGGCGTTCGGGCTAAATGTCGTCCTTCGCAAAACGCTTGTGCATGAGGTGATGTCAACACGGCATTCTGGGGAATAGCTCGATCGCGGCCAGTTCCGTAATGCCGAGAACTTACATGCGGTCTGGCAATCTGCCGATGAGTTACTACGTCGACGAATACGGTGCTCTCTCTCGTCGGCGCCGTCCCACAACTGCTGATTCTGGTCGAAAACGCTATTTTCTCCTGCGGACTCCCTGTCATGGCCCCGCTATGCTGGATGCAAGCTCACCGCGACCGGGGAATATTTGTGAGAGCGCTGCACTGGTTGGGCAGACTTCTGCCATCGCCGACGCCCCGGCCCGGGGACCAGGTCCCCATCTGGAGCGTCAAGGCTACGGATGCCAGGACGTTCTTCCTGATCGTGGGGGCGTTATGGCTTGTGGCGCTCGCGCGCATTGGCTATAACATGAGCAGCCAATGGGCGGTTGAGTTGGCGCAATGGTGGAGCGTCGGCGACTTCGCGCTGGCGGTGCTGGGCCAATTCAGCGACGTGGGCGCGGGCGTCGCGATGGTGGCGATGCTGCTGACGCGACCGGTTAACGTCATGGGAGAGATTACGATGTCAGTGTATCAGGCGATGGTTAACCGCTACGTGCTGCCGGTCATCGAGAAGCACAAGGCCGAGGGTCGGGCCAAGGGCCGTGCAGAGGAACGGGAAGCATGGCAGGCGTGGAACCGCCGCCGCATGGACGCGGAGAAACAGGGCCGGAAATTCGACGAAACGCCGCCGGGCACGTAGCTGGAATGCGCGTCTGGGTCTGAGGCGCTGGTTCGGGCTAAAAAGGAGATCGAGAAGGGGCGAGTATAGTCGCGTCCACCATGGAGACTCGGGTAGAAACCGTCGACATCACCACGTTACGGGTCGATGCCATTGTGAACGCGGCCAACGAGTCGCTGCTTGGCGGTGGCGGCGTGGATGGCGCCATCCATAGGGCTGCCGGGCCGGAGTTGCTTGCCGAATGCCGCACTATTGGAGGTTGTCGTACCGGAGAGGCTGTGATCACCGGCGGATACCGTCTTCCGGCGAAGTACGTGATCCACACGGTTGGACCGGTCTGGCGCGGCGGCGGACGGGGTGAAGCGGAGTCGTTGCGGGCCTGCTACCGGAACTGCATGCGTCTGGCGACCGAGACCGGATTGAAGCGGCTGGCCTTTCCCGCCATCAGCACGGGCGTGTACGGGTTTCCCAAGCGGGCCGCGGCGCAAATTGCCGTCGCGGAGGTTCGCTCAGCGGCGGTGAATTCCGTGAGTGAAGTGATATTCGCTTGTTTCGACGCGGCAACGGCGCGAGTTTATGAAGAGGCGCTGAGCGCATGAGAGCGGCATTTCATCAAATGACCGTCAATTTGAATGTCCGGACTCGTTGCCAGGCGTCACCGTCCAAGCAGCCAACGGTCGATCGAGTCGGCGCAGTGGTGGAGCGTCGGCGTCTTCGCGCTGGCGGTGCTGGGCCAACTCAGCGATGTCGGCGCGGGCGTTGCGATGGTGGCGATGCTGCTGACGCGACCGGTGAACGTCATGGGAGAGATTACGATGTCAGTGTATCAGGCGATGGTTAACCGCTACGTGCTGCCGGTCATCGAGAAGCACAAGGCCGAGGGCCGGGCCGAGGGTAGGGTCGAGGGCCGGGCCAAGGGCCGTGCGGAGGAACGGGAAGCATGGCAGGCGTGGAACCGTCGCCGTATCGACGCGGAAAAACAGGGCCGGAAATTCGACGAATCGCCGCCGGGCGTTTAGCTGGTAGAAAAGCAATTGCATAACCCGGTTACACAATTTCGGCGTTGATCACAGCGAGCATTTCGCTGGGCGCGATCGCTGGATTCGTCAAGATCGTGCTCGACAATCTACAAAAGACGTACCACCATCCCCTTGGTGATCACCTCCCCAACCACCACCGCCCCGACAAACAACGCGATACCCCGCCCGCCCTTGATGTGGCAACAAGCCGAGAAGGCGTTCCACATCAGCACGATCATCCAGGCGATGCCGGCCATCATGATCAGGCTCCCGACGAGGACTCCGGTGCCCAGGTCCGGCGCGGCAATGCCCGAATCCTGGAGCGAGGTGGCCAACTCGGCGAGGGAATTGCGGATCCACGGCAGGCTGCAGATTGCGACAGACAGAATCAACGGTGTGCGTGCCATGGCCTGGGTACCGGCGATGTCGATCAGTCGAACGCCGCCGCCGAATACCCGCGCGACCCCGGCGATCAGCACCGAAATCACGATCCAGTTCAGCATTCCTTCCAGGACCGGCAACCACAGGGGAACGGGTCCCACGAAGTGCATGTCGATCAGCCCGTCGAACCGGATTCCGACCGCGCCGGCGACCAGGCCGCCAAGGACGATGGCGCCCAGCCCCACTGCGAGCGCGATCGTTCCGGCGATGCGGACGAACGGATTGAAGAGCCAACGGACGAGGGTCATTTTCTGCTGCATGACTTGATTGATCTCCTGCTTTCCGATCATCGTTATTGGGCCGCGCGAGTACGGGTAGAGCGTAGTCTCGGTGCGCGGATGTCTCAGCTCGTCAATACATCGCTTTCGCTTTAAGCTCCCTCACAGTTTCCGTCACTGCGCCGGTAAAAGTAGATCGCCCCGCCTGCAACAAGTGCGACCAGCCCGGCAACGAGATTTCCCGGAGTCGCGCTCGCAAGAAACGCGATGCAGACGACCAGCGCCAGTACGGGAATTGTCGATCCGCCGGGTAGAACGATCGTCTTTTCGCTCGGCGCAATCTTGCGGCGCAGCACGGGTACGGCCGCCGCGGTTCCGATGTACGTGGCGAGGCGCGCGATGATCGAAAGCATCGCAAGCTGCACGAACGAGCCGGACAGCGCCAGCGCCCCGGCAATCAGGGACTGCGTCACGATCGACCAGTGCGGTGTGCGAAATCGCGGGTGAACCTGCGCGAGAAATGACGGACCGAACCCGTTCCTCGCGATCGCGAACAGGTATCGGGGGCCGGTCAGCATGGTGCTGCCGATCGTTCCGCCAATCGAGATGACGGCACCGAGCGTCAGAAAGATTCCGGCCCAGACACCGACGATCAACGTGACTGCATCCGCGAGGGGCGCGCCGTCCGCTCGTTCCGCAAGGTCCGGCAGCGTGCCGAGGGCGACAAGCTGTACGAGCGTGTACAGGAGCGTGATGGAAACGATCGAAACGATCAGCGAGAACGCGACATCGCGTTTCGGGTTCTTGTATTCGCCGGCCGCCGCCGCCGTATTTTCAAATCCGGCGTAAGCAAAGAGCAGAAGAGTTGCCGCCGCTCCGAGCCCTGCCGTTTCGGGCGCAGACATCGGAAAGATCAGCGAACCGTCGACAGCCGGGATGCCGACCAGGATCAGAAACAACAGCGGCAGCAGCTTCGCAACCGTGAACGCGACTTCGAGTCGAGCGGCGTGTTTCACGCCTATGACATTGATGGCGGTCAGCAAGACGAGCGGAACGGCGATCACGGCGACACGAGTGAAGCCTTCCGCCGCACCTGGCAACACGAAAGTCAGCGCCTGCGCCAGCGCGCTCCACACCGCCGCCCCGCCTGCAACTCGAGCCAGCCAGGTCATCCAGCCCACCTGAAAGCCGATGAATTCGCCAAAGGCTTCGCGCGTATAGATGTAACCTGCGCCGGGTTCCCTGAAATGGCTCCCGGCTTCGGCAAAGCAAAGCGCAAGGAGCAGCACCGCGAAGCCCGCGAGAGGCACGGCCCACAGGCTGGCCGGGCCCAGGAAGGCCGCAGCCGCGGCCGGCACCAGGTAAATGCCGCTCCCTACGACGGCATTGGTGGTAATGCCGACAATCTGCCAGCGCGAAACCGCGCGCTCAAGTCGTGGCGACGCCGTCAACTACAGGCTCCTGGATTTGCGGCGGGAAACCGGCTAATGGTAGCGCCATCGGTTCGACGTGATCCAGGAACCGCTCGCCCATGCAGCGCCACTCCATTCCTGCAACCGACGGGACCGCCAATATGCCGGCCAAGTCTGCGGCGTGCTGCTAGAAGCTGTAGGTCAACTGCGCCCCGAACTCACGCGGATCTCTCGGGATGAACCAGAAGCTGCTGGTCAACGGTGTATTCCAGTCCGTACCCTCGCTGATCCGGCGCGGCGTATCGTTATCGGTAAGGTTGCGGCCCCAGATTCGTACATTCCAGTCATCGTTTCGGAAGCTGACACTCGCGTTGAGCGTTTCGGTCACCGGCATGGACATGAATTCCAAATCGTCGAGGTATTGCTCGCCGATTCTGCGCCAGTCGGCTCTCGCGATCCACTGCCATCCCGTGTTGCCCAGCGCATCCCGGTAAGTCGCGTTGAGCGTATACGTCAGGTCGGGCTGGCGTTGCAGCGAATTGCCGACGACATCGACGCAGTTGAACGGAACTCCCGAACCGTCGGTGACCAGACTCGTGGGTGTGAGCCCGACATCGAGGACTGCCGACGGTGAACAGAACTCCTCGTACTGCGTGTCCTGCCGGGTCAGCGTACCGCCCAGCGTCCAGTTGTCGCCGGCGAGCCAGCGCACTTCGTTTTCCCAACCCACGACACTGGCGTCACCTGCGTTTAGCTGGGTGCGCAGCATGTAGTCGCCGCCACCGAAACCGCCCAGCAACCCCGGCGACATCCCGGGATTCCCGGACTGCGCCCACAACGTGTTGATGTTCCAGTTCAGCGTGAACGGCTGGTTGTAGTTCTCCCAATCCATCGTGTAGATCGTGCTGGCGAGCGTCACACGATTCTCGGCAAGGGTTGCCTTGACACCAAACTCAAGATTCGTGATTTCCTCTTCTTCGTAGAACAGCACGCTGTCGAGGGACCAGTTGATGAGTTCCAGTTCCGTTGCCTGCGCGTGCGACTCGACGATACGCGGACTACGCGCGGCCGGGATCACGCCGGCGGGATTGTTTCCCTTCGATGCCTGCGCGTAGAGCGTGACGTTGCTCGGCAGCGTGTGGGTGATGGCGATACGCGGCAGGAACGAATCCGTGTCGTTCGTAAACGACTCGTCGGTCACGGGGTTGATGTGGGTCAGTTTCTCGTTCTGCCAGCGGCCCTCAAAAGAAAAGGTCGTGCTGTCGCTGATGTCGTAGTTGATGCTGCCGAACAGGCCAACGTTCTTCGAATCCTCCGAAAAAATAACGTTCGGGACGACCGTAAAACCGAACTGTTCGACAAGCTGGTCGGCGTATCCGTTGACGATCGCGTCGTACTGGCTCCAGACGATGTTCAGTACGTCGTACTGGTAGTTCGAAGCACCGACCATCCAGCGCAGCCTCTGGGTGTCCGGCGACAGCCAGCGCACTTCGACCATCTGCTCGTCGGTATCCGCCGGGGACGCCATATGAGAGATCGGCTGCATCCCCATGGCCAGCATGCCCATGGAAATGTTCACCGGCACGTCACTGCGATCGGTATCGTTCCACCAGTCCTTTCGCTCTTCGAGCACGAACCCGAGAACCTGGACCGTCGTGTCGTTGGCCAGCGCGAAGTTGAACTCGCCCTGAATTCGATTTCGCTCGGTGAAGACGCCGGGATCGGAGACCGAAAACGCACGCGCCAGCAACTCGTCGGACGTGCCGGCGTAGGCAGCGGCCGTATCGATATTGGTCGGATTGCCGCCCACCGGAATCGACACGTCGCAATCGAAGGTGCCCCTGATCCAGTTCACACCAACAAGGTTTGGGCTCGGAAAGTTCGTGCAAGCTGCATAGGACTCCGGCGAGATATTGATTTCGAGCGGATTCTCGTCGTCAGTCACCAGATGAGAGAGCGTGATCTCGGCGTCGAATGTATCGGTAGGCGTGAACTTCAGCTTGCCGTCAAAATACTCGGTTGTGGATCCGTGGAGACCGAAGCCCTCGGTCGATACCCAGTCGTCGGGGGCGTCGTACTCGTCGACGTTGACATTCACCGTGTAGCCGACGGTATCCGTGATCGGTCCGGCCAGCAGGACCTCAAGTGAGTTACGGCCCAGATCGCTGGTCTCGAGGCGAATATCGCCCTCGAACTCATCGCCCGGATCCCGCGTAACGTAGTTGATGGCGCCGCCGAACGTCGCGCGGCCGAATGCCGCGCTCTGCGGGCCTCTGAAGACCTCGACGCGCTCCACACCGGTCAGCTGCAGCGTACCCTGTGAGCCCATGAGCGGCAGACCGTCAATGAACGAGGTGACTTTCTGACGAAGCACGGACACGGCACTGGACTGGACACCGCGGATCGCGGGATTCGAGGACACTCGGTCATGGGACTCGTCATAGTCGAGTCCCGGCACGGCTTCGAAAATGTCGCGCGGGTTGATGAGGCCGGCCTCCTGGATGAGGTCGGCACTGAGGACCGAAATGGAGACTGGCACCTCCTGGAGGTTCTCCTCGCGCTTCCTTGCCGTGACGACGATTTCTTCCAGCGTGGCTCCGGCGCCCTGGGCAAATCCCTGATACGGAATGGCCAGGACGGCCGTCAGCGATAACAGCCCGAGATATTTCATGATGACTCCCCCGTTAACAGAACTGGAATTGCGCTCGACCGGAGTTTGTGTAGCGAATAGCGAACGAACCAGCCCTGTATTGACTTGTTGTGGACTCGAATGGATGTTCCGTTGCGGGACCCCAAACAATTAGTGTTGATCCAAGCAGAGTATCAGTTTTTTCACGCGTTGGGTGGAGATCCTGTCAAGAGGGTCCCTCAACCCGACGCTGACGGCAGATCTGATCCCGTTATCCGGCAACTCGCATTTGGACGTGCGGTGCCGCGCACCAGGCTGGCGAATCCGTTCTCCCAGGAACTATCATCGTCCGAACTCCGGCACGGGCGCCGCTCATGTTTGAAAAATACGCAATGATCGCGATGTACTTCGGCGTGCTGGTCGTGCTCGGCTGGCTCGCTGCGCGGCGCATCCGCAACATGAGCGATTTCGTGGTTGGCGGCAAGCGGCTCGGTTTCTGGGTGGCGGCCTTCTCCGCCCAGGCGACCGGCGAATCCGCCTGGCTGCTGCTGGGCCTGACCGGCATGGGCGCCATGGTGGGGTTTTCCGCCTATTGGATCGTGGTGGGCGAAGTCTTTGGCGTCACTGTGGCCTGGTTCCTGATGGCGCCGCGGTTCAAGCGGCTGACCGACCGCTACGAGTCGATGACGGTGATCGACTATCTGGTCAGCCGCTTCAGGTCGTCCACTCACACCCTGCGCGTGATATCCGCGATTTCGCTGTGCTTCTTCGTGCTCATCTACATCTCCGCACAGATCGACGCCACCGGGTCCGCCTTCGCCTCGTTCCTGGGTTGGGATTACCTGGTGGGCGCCGTCGTGGGATTCATGGTCGTGGCCGCCTACTGCGTGGCCGGCGGCTTCCTGGCTGCCGCGTGGACCGACATGTTCCAGGGTTCGGTGATGCTGCTTTGCCTGGTGATGCTGCCGGTCGTGGCCTTCCTTTCCCTGAGCAACTCAGAGGCCATTTACGCGGGTCTGCAGGCGATCGATCCCGGGTTGGTCAGCTTCTGGGGCGCCGGCGGACTGACCTTGATGAACGTTTGCCTGGCGCTCGGCATGGTGGCGATCGGTCTGGGTTTCCTGGGCTCGCCCCAGGTTTTCGCGCGGCTGATCGCGATCCGCAGCAACGACCAGATCCATCGCGGCAAGTGGGTGGCGGTGCTGTTTACCATCCTGGTCGATTTCTCCGCGGTTTGCATCGGCATCCTCGGCCGCTACCTCTTTACCGAAGCGGGGGTGCAGCCCGATGCCGTACTCGGTAACGGCGCCCAGAACGTGCTGCCGGAATTGGTGGAGTACACCTTCCCGCCGTGGATCGTGGGCCTGTACGTGGCGGCAGTACTGGCCGCGATCATGTCTACGGTCTCGTCGCTGCTGGTCATGGCCGCAGGATCGCTCACCCACGACATCTACGAGCGCCTGCTGAATCCCGGCATTGGAGATGCCGCTGCAGCCAGGCTTTGCCGGCGAGTCACCCTGGCCATGGCGGCGCTGGCGCTGAGCCTGGCGATCACCATTTCGATACTATCGCCGGAGCGGACGATCTTCTGGTTCGTGATCTTCGGTTGGTCCGGCATAGCGGCGACGTTCTGTCCGATGATCATCCTCTCGCTGTTCTGGTCGGGCTTCACCGAACGCGCCGCGATCGCGTCCATGGTGGCGGGGCTTTCGATGACCATCATCAGCAAGTTCGTATTGCAGGAACTCCAGGTGGCGGGGCCGTATTTCACTGCACTGGAAACCATGCCGCCGTCCTTCCTGTTCGCCCTGGTGGTTGGATGGGTGGTGTCGCTGGCCTGGCCCACCGACTCCCTGCAAGGCGAGTACCGCGCAGATCTCAATGCGTTGGCGCGGCAACCAACTGCAACCGGGCTGGCAAGCCGTCCTGCGTCTGCAAATGAGGCAACGCCCTCCGGCGTTTGAGCCGGAGGGGGCCGGCCAACGGCCTTCGCAAGTGTGAATCGGTCTGTCTACTGTTTCTTGTACGGACTTGCGACGCGCTCGGCCTCGGCCGGGTCGATCCCTCCGGGCGGAGTGGGAATGTAGTGTTCCGGCGTCGGCCCGCCCCGTGCCACGCGCGCTGCAGCCTCAGCCGGAGTCTCCAGCAACTCGCCGGACGTCACTGCCGCCTTGCGGTCTACCCTGGCGGATCCCGCGGGCGCATCGGGGGCAGGCATCATGTTGGCGTTGTAGTAGGCGATTTTCTGTTTCTTCGGGTCGATGTACCGGCCGAGCCTCAAATCCCGCTGGTTGGTTCCCCTCTTCGGCTTCATTGCCACGCCATTGATGATCTCGTGATCGAACCACCATTTCTTGGCCGGATTGCGCTTGCCGTTGCCCAGCCAGTCGTCCAGCCGGGTGGCGATGGGGACCATCAGCGGCTTGAGCCACATGGCGTTGATGCCGAGCCAACTGGCCATGCGCGTCACCAGCGGGCCGTCCATGTCCACCACCTTGTTCAGCGGACAGGTCTTCATGCAGCGTCCGCAGGCCGCGCCCTTGGAGTTGGTCAGGCGATAGCGGGTGCAACGTTCGGCGTCGATCTTCCACATCTCGTAAGCGTTGAACATCACCTTTTTGCCCCACGGAATCGCATCGCAAGGGCACTCGCGGGCGCATTTCAGGCAGTTGTTGCAGAAGTACTGCAGCCTGAAGTCGATCGGCTTGTCCACCTCCATGGGAAAGTCGGTGGTGAAGACGACGGACTTGAAGCGCGGGCCAACGAACGGGTTGAGCACCAGCTCGCCGATGCGGCTGAGTTCGCCCAGCCCGGCCCAGAGGATCAGGGGAATGTGCAGGACGTCGCTGTCGGCGTTGGTCTGGGCGCGGGAGGAGAATCCCTGGCCGCGCAACAGGTCGGCCATCACGCCGGCGATCTCCGCGCCGCGCAGGTAGCCGCGCATGGACTGGGTGCCGGAGATCCAGTCGTCGCCGCTGGCGCCCTCCATGGTGTCGAATCCCTGGTCGATGAGCATGACCACGGCGTAGCGGTGGTACATCTCGATGGGGCGCCCGTCTTCCTTGTGGGAATGCCAGGCGTAGCGCGGAACCTCGCAGATGCCGGTCAGATCGGCGCCGAGGAAGTAGGACAGTGCCTTGACAGCCTTGGTGTTGGCCGCGGGGTCCCCGTAGCGGTCCATATCAGGATCGGCGGCCGCGTCTCCGTCCTGGTAGGGAACCAGCGACCGAATCGTCTTGAGAAGGCTCTGGGACGTGGGATGCTTGAACGAGAACCGGCTGCGCTCCTTCTGGGCCCGCGGGCCCAGATCCCCCTGAAGCGCGCGCTCGAAGAAGGCCGCCCGCTTCGGCACCCGGGGCACTTCGTCGTCGATGATCAGCGTGGTCGGCCGCTCGACCTGTTTCACCGTCTCCATGGGATAGCGGCTGTAGTGCGACGGCCGCGCCGCTCGCCGGCGCCGCTCGCGGCCCGACTGGGCCCCATTGAGCCCCCACCAGTAACGCAGGCCCCTGGCTTTCAGTGCCTTGGCGTGCAAGGGGCGGTCGGTGGCCAGTTGGTAATTTGTGGCGATGACGGCGATGGAAAAATTTTCGATGTATGGATTGCGAATACTGTCGCCATCCCGCACCCCGAGCCCCGCCAGCACAGCGAGCCGCTGGGCGTCGAGTATCTCGTGGCCCCGTATGTGGGGGCGCGCCGTGAAACCCATGTGACGGACATGCCCGGCCACCACCACGGCAATTTCGGCAGCGCGCATGTCGGTGACGGCACGGACCGAGGAGGCCACCCAGTCGTGCGCCAGATTGTCCTTGTCCGGAACCTTGCCGTCTTCCACCAGCATCACGATGGCGTAGGAGTCGGGTGTTTTCTCGGCGCCGGTCAGCCAGGCGTTGTCCGGAATCCGGCAGATACCGACCTGGGAGGCATCCATGAAGTAGGCGTTGCCCTTGATATCGGCCGCCCGGCGGTCGAGATCGTCGGGAACCGGCGCCCGATCGGGGGCCACCTCGTCATCCACGAACTGGGCGAGAATCGATCTGTAGTTGTCCGCCACATGGGCGAGATCGGCGCCGTTGGAACTTCTCTCCGGAGCAGATTTGGGGGACGCCCCGGATTCCACCGCGGTAACGTCATCGTCGCGTGGAAGCGTTTCCAGAGGAAACAGGCCGTAGTGAAACGGCCGGTTCCTGGATCGAGCATGAAATATCATTAACGTATTCCGTGTCGTGAAGAGGTCTGATGCATTCTACCCGAACACCGGCCCGTCAAAGAATCCACAAATGCTGTGGATAACTCTGTGGAAAATACATTGATGGCGGGGCTCATAGCGCGACGCTGCGCCATTTCGAGATAAATTGGTCAAAAAAACGTCAAATTTCTTTTTCTATTGAAAATCATATGGTTACATGGTTTTTTCTCAGCGCTGTACGAGATTGGCGCTCCAACTGCCACTTTTGTTACAGCGAGAGGACGCTCGTCAGGCGGATGTGGACAGAAATCGCTTCGACGAGTCCGCACATCCGCTGCGTGCGTCGAAACGTTCCCGCCGTCTCCATCGACGGTTCGGCGATTGCAACGGCTCAGTTACTGTGTGGAAACGAACACTCGTGTATTCTACGTTGTCCTGGCACGGTAGTTGGTAACCGCTTCAGCGCAGACCTGGAGGGAGGACATCATGATTAATTCGCGAACCGCTTTGCTTTTCCTGGCCGGATTCTTTCTCGTGGCCTGCGAGCCTTCCGGGGAAATGCCGGCGGGTGACGAACCGGCCGCCGAGGCGGCCGCGGATAACGGGTCTTCCGAGACAATGCCCGAAGCTGCCGAACCGGAGGCATCGGAGCCGATTGCCCAGACTACGACACAGGCGTCCCTGTTGAGCGAGCCCGAATGGGCGATTCTCTTTGCCGGGCATGACTTGACTTCGTTCAATGCCGTCGGCGATGCCGAGTGGAACATCATTGACGACTACGTGGAAGCCGACGGGTACATGGGTTCGTTCCTGGTTACCCGGGGGCACTACACTGACTTTGTGCTCCAGGCGGAATTCTGGCCGGGCGCCAACTCCAACAGCGGCATCTTCATCCGTAATGGAGACCCCCAGGCGATCAGCGCCATGGGCGGCTACGAGCTCAACATCTACGACACCAACGAAAATCCGGATAACCGGACCGGTTCGGTTGTCAACCACATGGCTCCCATGGAAACGGTGATGACCGAGGAGCAATGGAACACCTACGAGATCACCGCGCAGGGCAACCGCATCACTGCGAGCGTGAACGGCACGCTCACCGCCGACCTCGAGGACGACACCCACGCCAGCGGCCCCATCGCGTTTCAGAACAATGGCGGGCTGATTCGGTTCAGGAATATTCGGATCAGGCCGCTCTGATCGAGATTCGTCAGCCGGTCCGATGCCGTAACTGCACGGCCGACAAGCGGCCGTCGGCGGCCGGCTGATACCAGACGTCGAAGTCTGCAGAGGCGATCTGCATATCGCCCAGTGGGTCATCGCTTTCCAGCTCGAATGCGTCGAACCCGGTTCGTTCCATGAAGTGAAGCTGCTCCAGATGCACGTCTCCCACGGCCCTGATCTCGCCGCCATAACCGTACTGCCCCCGCAGCAGGCGGGCGTAGGAATAGGCGCGTCCATCCCTGAACACCGGAAACTCGAGCGCAATCAGGGCGATCGAGTGCAGATCTTCGGCGATCAACTCAGGCGGCTGGTCACTCCGAAGCTTGACGCCGACAGGTTCGGTCCGCTGCAGCAATTGCTCGCGATGGGTTTGCCACTGGTCGAGATCGACGAGCACCGGACCGCTCGCCGGGATCGTCTCCCGACCGGTAGCATCGGCGAACGGATCGTCGATCACCGCGTTGTTCTTCAGCAGCGCCATCAAGCTACGGCCCGGGCCTGCACCGGGTTGTAAACCGCCTCCCTGAAGGGCGCGATGCCGGCCCGCCGGTAGGTATCGAGGAAGCGCTCTCCGTCCAGCCGGATGGCCAGGTAGGTATCCACGATGGTTTCCACCGCGGCGGGTACTTCGTCCTGCGGCAGGGCGCGGCCGAGACGGTCGCCCAGGGAAGCGTTTTCGTCCGACGAACCGCCCAGAGTGAGCTGGAAGTACTCCTTGCCGCGCTTGTTCACTCCCAGAATGCCGATATTGCCCACGTGGTGATGGCCGCAGGCGTTCATGCAGCCGGAGATGTTGATCGTGAAGTCGCCCACCAGCGCCAGGTGGTCGACGTCGACGAAGTGCCGGCTGAGATCCTGGGCTATCGGGATCGAGCGCGAATTCGCAAGATTGCAATAGTCCAGACCGGGGCAGCAGATGATGTCGCTCACCGTCTGGATGTTGGGCGTGGCCAGGTCAAGCAGCTTCAGTTCCTTCCAGAGGGTGAACAGGTCGAGCTGGCGCACATCCACGAAGCTCAGGTTCTGCCGGTGGTTCACGCGGATTTCGTCGAGGCTGTACCGGTCCGCAAGGTCCGCAACGGCGTCCATGGTGTCGGCGGTCATGTCGCCGGGCGGCAGGCCCGGTGCCTTCAGGGAAACATTGACGATGCTGTAGCCGGGTACCCGATGCTCGGCGACGTTGGCGGACATCCACTGATCGAACTCGGGAATTCGCGCCCGAACGTCGTTCAATTCGTCGGGAATGTCGGCGAGGCACTCGTACTCCGGTGGCTTGAAATAGGCGTTGATGCGGTCGACCTCCGCCTGGGGAACTTTCAGCACACTGTCCCTGATCTGTTCCCAGTCGGCCTCAACCAGCTCGCGGTAGCGGTCGATGCCCATCTGGTTGACGATGATCTTGATGCGGGCCTTGTGAATGTTGTCCCGCCGGCCGTACATGTTGTAGACGCGCAGGATCGACTCCACATAGGACAGCAGGTGCTCGGGCGCCAGCCATTCCCGAATGGTATGTGCGATGAAGGGCGTGCGCCCCTGGCCGCCGCCGACGAGGACCTCGAAGCCGGTCTCCCCTGCCTCGTTACGGTGCATCCGGAGTCCGATGTCATGCAGGGCAACGGCTGCGCGGTCGCGGGGCGAGCCGGTCAGGGCAATCTTGAACTTGCGGGGCAGGTAGGAGAATTCCGGGTTGAGGATCGTGTACTGGCGCAGCAGTTCGGCGTAGACACGGGGATCGGCAAGCTCGTCCCTGGCCCGTCCGGCGTAGTGATCGGAAGTGATATTGCGTACGCAGTTACCCGAGGACTGGATCGCGGTGACCTCCACTTCGGCCAGTTCCTCCAGGATGTCCGGAACGTCTTCCAGCTTGATCCAGTTGTACTGAATGTTCTGGCGCGTGGTGAAATGGCCGAAGTCCCGGTCGTAGGTGCGCGCGATGTGGGCGAATTTTCGAAGTTGCCTGGAAGAGAGGCTGCCGTAGGGCACGTTGACCCGCAGCATGTAGGCGTGCAGTTGCATGTAAAGGCCGTTCATCAGCCGCAGCGGCTTGAACTGGTCTTCGGTGAGCTCCCCGGACAGGCGCCGCTTCACCTGGCGGCGGAACTGCCGGGCCCGCTCGGCAACCAGCTTGTGGTCAAATTCGTCGTAGCGGTACACGGTCAGATAACTCCGCGACTCTGCGGGACCAGGCCCACCGACGGTCCGAAGGCCCTGATTCGTTCCCGAACCAGAACGGGGCGCCGCCGGCCGGCATCCGCCGCTACATCGATGAGATAGGGATCGACTACCCGGTTCTCTTCCACGGCCTGCTGAGCCGCAGCCAGACTCTCATCTGCATCCTGCCTGCTGACGAGCAGCAATCCGTCCGCGATTTCGTTCACCCAATCGCCGGCATCGTCCATGAAAACGACGCGTCCGTCAGTGAGTCGATTGGCGATGATCATCTGCATCTTCTTCATTCTCGCTTCGGGCGCGGGACACGCGTACGGACGTGGTACCGCTGCAACGGAAACGGATGAACAGAATACACCCTTCAAGTGCCTGTATTTATTCCACTTCCGCAGAACAATATTCAGAAAATGCAGGTACGGGTGGCCGCCTGGCAGCCGCCGCGCCAGGAAGGCAAGAATGGAGTGGGTGGGCGCCTGGGGGTCCTTATGGTGCCGGCGCTGTCCCGGCCCGGGATGCCAGCGCCGCATCAAGCGCTGCACGAACTTCTGCGGACCAGAATTCCGACAGTTCGTCGCCCGGCGGCAAATCGGTGGACTCCCGGCGCCAGGATACAGTGCCGGAACCGTCGACCACCATGAGGCCCGGGATGAAATGGACGTCGTAGTCGGCGGCGATTTCGTCGCCTTCGAGAATACCCGTAAGGGGAAATCCGAGATCCTCCAGATAGGCCCTGGGATCGCCCTCGGCTTCGTCTTCCCGCGTATTCACGGCAATCACCTGCACGCCCTGGTCGGAGTAGTCGTCCAGGATCGGTTCCAGATACGGCATGAACGCCTTGCAGTAGGGGCACCATGTGGCCCAGAACACCATGACGGCCGGATTTCCGTTCAGCACGTCGGGGAAGGCGACCGCCTGATCCCCGGCATCCGTTCCGACCCACGGCGGTGCTTCATCGCCCGCCTGAACACCCCATGCGGGCAGCGTTGCCGCTGCCAACGCCAAAGCGCCCGCCGAAGCGATCATGGCGTAACGCAACCGCGACGTGCGAGTTGCCTCCAAATCGGTCATTCCTGTTTTCTCGTTCATGGTTTCAATTCCATCTGATGTCGAAGGCTCATGGGGAGGTCTGCTTCAGGAAGGGGTAGGGATCGCGCGGGCCGCCGCGATTGCGAATGTAGACCCCGAAGTGCAGGTGCGGCGGCGTGGTTCTGGCGTTACCCGTATTGCCCACCGTACCGATCACCTCACCTGCAAATACATATTGACCTGCTTCGACGCTCTGCGAATCCAGGTGTGCGTAGTAGAGTCGCGTGTTGCCGAACAGGGGCTCCAGCCACACCACATTGCCCCCGAGATCAGTGACGTCGACGCGGCGCACTCGGGCGTCCAGCGACGCCAGCACGGGAGTCCCCCGTGGCGCGAAGATATCGACGCCGTGGTGTTCCCGGGTTCCGCCGTCACGGGAGGCGCCGAAGCCGCTTTGAATCGAACCTGTGCCATGGCCGACAACCGGGAAGTGCAATTGCGGTTCGAGGCCGATGGCGAGCCGATACCGGCCTTCCTGCTCTTCCAGGCCGGGCTGCACGCGCACAATGAAGTCAGAGTCGCCGGAAACGTCCATGGAGACCTGCTGGCTGCGGGCCGCGGCACCGGCCGTCGGCAGGGCCATCGTGCTGGACACGTAGCGGGGAAGACCACCGTTGAGACGAAACAGGTCGACGAAGACCTCGGAGCGTTCGGCGCCGTTCTCCCGGAGCAGTTCGATCCGTACGCGACGGCCCGACTCGGCGGAGAAGAGATATCCCTCCGCCCCCGGCTCTCTTGTGTCCAGATCCTGCGCAATTTCAAAAGGCAGCGCGACCGGCGTGGGTTCAAGCACGGCGCGGTCGGCCTCGTCCACCCATTCGTGCAACGGCGCCGCATGATGGGAGCCAAGCCCCGCAAGCACGACACCGTACGCCTTGTGGGGCGATTCCGGTACGTACGGCCTCAGAATGGACGATGTCAAAATCGGTCCGGACGGCGACGCGAACATCGCGAGCAGCAGCCCGCAAAGGCCGGCCAACGATATTCTGAATGCCGTCCGCATCGCCCGGTTACCTCCTGCCCGGTTTGCCGGCTGCCGATCTGTGTCGTGCTTTCACTGGCGATTTGCAGGCTACTGCATGCCCACATGCGGGGTTCCCCTGAAGTGTCGATCCTACAATTCCAGTGCTCGACGTGTCGAGTCGCCGGTTGCATGCGCGGGTCCACGCAAGGAGAGGCGCCGCGGAATCTCCACAATTCTTCAGTTGCGCCTCCTTGACGGTGTAGCCGTCGATGCTAGGCTTGTGTCGCAGTCGAGCCGAAACCCGGAGCGTTCACGGCCCATGCTGATCGGAGAAATCATCCGCGTCGCGTTTCAGTCGATCCGCGCAAATCTGTTCCGTTCGATGCTCACGACGCTGGGCATCATCATCGGTGTGGGCGCGGTCATCGCGATGCTGGCGGCAGGGGCGGGCGCGCAGAAGCGTATCGACGACCAGCTTGCGGCGCTGGGTTCGAACATTCTGTCGCTGACGACCTCGCAATTCTTCTCCATGGGCGTATCCAGGGAACAGATGACCCTGACCGTCGACGATATCGAGCCTCTCCAGGAGCAAACACGGTATATCGATGCCGTCGTCCCGGAACTGCAGACCCGGAGTCAATTCGAACTTGACGGAAACAACACCAACTCGCGACTGATCGGCACGACCCATCATTACCCGGACGTGTTCAATTACGCGGTCGCATATGGCCGCTTTTTCAGCCTTGAGGAAGACCTGGCGCTGCGACGGGTGATTGTGCTGGGCAACGACGTACCGGAGGATCTCGGACAGACGCCGCAAGACATCCTGGGGAAGACCGTGATGGGTAACGGGCAACGCTTCGAAGTAGTCGGCGTGCTCGATCGGATCGGCAGTTCCGGCGGTCCCAGCCCGGACAGCTCGGCATTCATACCGATCTCGACCGCGGAACAGCGTGTAGCCGGTAACAGCCGCATTTCAACCATCAATCTCCGCGTCATGGACGGTGTGCCGCTGGAGCGGGCGATGGTGGATATCGAGCGCGTACTCCGTGCGGAACATCAGATCCTTCCGGGCCAGCCCAACGACTTCGCCATTATCGACCGCAAACAGTTTCTCGCCACCCAGCAGGAAGCTCAGCAGACGTTCACGTTCCTGCTGGCAAGCATCGCCGGAGTGAGTCTGCTGGTCGGGGGCATCGGCATCATGAACATCATGCTGGTCAGCGTGACCGAGCGCACCCACGAAATCGGCATTCGCAAGGCGCTCGGCGCAACTCGAACCAACATACTTTTGCAGTTTCTGGTCGAATCGGTCGCGCTGTGCCTGTTCGGCGGGTTGGCGGGTATCGCCGCCGGCATGGGCACGGCGAATGCGCTTTCGCGGTACGCTGGTTGGGAGACCTTCGTTTCGCCCGAATCCGTGGCGCTGGCATTTCTGTTCAGTATTGGCGTGGGCCTGTTCTTCGGTATCTGGCCGGCACGCCGTGCCGCGGGCCTGGACCCCATCGAAGCACTGCGTTACGAAACCTAGCGCTACATCCAGCAGATATGCGGTGATCGGTTGGATGTAGCGTTGGCAGCCGGTGCCGCCCAAGAGGCCGGCGATGCCGGATTCAGGCGCTGCGGCCGGGCGGACTCAGGAGCATTCCGAGAACGGCGGTTCGCTCGCTGGACTCCAGCGCAATCTTGGCCGTCATGGTCAGCGGTACGGAAAGCAGCATCCGATCGGGCCGAACACCCATCCCCAGAAGACCAGCGACAGGAAGACGACCAGCGTGGACATCCCCAGTCCGCGTCCCATGACCCTGGGCTCGATGACGCCGCCGATGGCGATGTTGATCACGAAGTAGCCGAGCGCGATGAACGCCGCGTTGAGTCCGCCGAATTGAATCAGCGCCAGCAGCACCGCGGGAATGGCGGCGATCAGCGATCCGATGTTGGGAATGAAATTGAGCAGAAAGGCGAGCAGGCCCCAGAGCACGGGAAAGTCCAGGCCAAAGGCTGCGGCCAGCACGCCGACGGCCAGGCCGGTGGCCAGGCTGGTGAGCGACTTGATGCCCAGGTAGCGCTGCACGCTGCTGGTGAATCGCTTGAAGTACTCGGGCTCGCCGCGGGATGCGCGCACCACCAGGCGTATCTTGGCGGGCAGCGAGGAGGCCTCCAGGAGCATGAATACCACCGAGAAGGCAATCAGGAAGAAATTCGCCAGCAATCCCTGGATCGCATTCAGCACTATGGTAACCAGACCCATCGCCGCCTCGGGCTGAATGAGATCGCGCAACAGGTCGACACCGACGTCCTGGCCCAACAACGCAGCCATTTCCGTAAAGATTTCATCGAGCCGTGTCTGGTAGAACGGCAGACGATCGTTGAAGGCAGCCAGCGAGCCGCCAACGAATGTGCCGACCAGGGTCAGGGTGCCGATGATCAGGATGATGACGAGGGTCACCGCGATGCCGGTGGGTACGCGCACCCGCTCCAGAAGACGGGTGATGGGCGCACAAAGTACCGAAATGAATACAGCCACCAGCAACGGGACGAGGATGGCGCGAGCCGCCTGCATCCCGTAGATGACCGCGACGATCGCAATGACCGTGACTGCGATGGCGAGTCCCGACCTGGCCTGACCCTGGGGTTCGATGATGTGGTCCTCCCGATTCCGTGCGCTAACTGTACGCGCAAGCAGCCCGGGACAAAAGCCCTTCTGTAGCGATGATTCCCCTCCTTGGCTAGAATTCGCGCCCGTTACAGGGGATCACGGATGATGAAGCGGCACGCATTCCGCGTTTCGTGTGCTTTGGCGCTGTGCTGCCTCAATGCGTGCGTGGCTCACTACACCCGGGACCAGCGCACGGATGACGGCTACGTTTATGCGCCGCCGATGGCGAGCGAGGGCCTTGACTATTCCGCCAACGGGCCGGTGGAACTCGGACCGCCGCTGCGCACGCTCCGTCATCACGACGTCATTCCACTGTCCTACGCTTCCAGCGGCGCCAACGGGCACGCCCGGAATCGCGTCGAGGGACTCTACCTGCGGAGCCGTCTGCCGGGGGCGAAAAAGTTGCTGATCGTATTGCCCATCTGGGGATCGAGCCAGTACCCGCCGCGAAAGATATCCTATGGATACGCCGGGCATTCCGGGGGCGATGCACATGTGATCTGGCTGTATGGCGAGCCGCCGCTGTTTCCCTGGGAAACCCTGTGGTCCACGCCCAGCGAGGAGGAGTGGATTGCAATCGCCGAAGACAGCCTGGAACGCTATCGGACGGCGGTGAACGATACCCGGCGCCTGATCGACTGGCTGGTTACCCGCGAGGAGGTGGATCCCGGCCGGGTTGCCATCATCGGTTTCAGCATGGGCGCACTGGCTGCCGCCACGATCATGGGCAACGACCCGCGGATTTCCGCGGGGGTCTACATGGCAGGCGGCGCAATGTTCTCGGAGGTGATGGCCCGGTGCAGAGGCAAGGCGGGGCGCATGCGTGAACACGCATTGGAGGCTTACGGCTGGTCGCTCGACGACTACCGGCACTTCTTCGAGGAACGGACAGGGGCGGTCGAGCCCACGCACTATGCGGGTCACTACGATCCGGACAGGATCCTCATCATCGACGCCCGGTTCGATAACTGCATTCCACGGGATTCACGAGAAGCGCTGTGGGAAGTGACGGGCTATCCGGAGCGAGTTACCGTGCTGTATCGGCACAAGAGTGCGTTCCTGTCGCTGACTCCTCTGGGATTCAATTTCGCCCGCGGAATCATCTATCGGTTCTTCGACCGTGTACTCTAGCGTTCAGACCGGTCCGCCGCCGAACGGGGTTCGGCGGAAGGTCCGCCGGCTTTCGCCTACAGGCCGGGCGAGGCGCCGTTGTGGAACCCGCCCTGGTCGCGGACGACCTTTCCGGTGCCTGCTTCGTCGTAGTGCACCCAGACCAGGCCGTGCAGGTCGCCGCCGCCCGGTATGTCGATGATGTCCTTCCGCTCGCGGGTCAGTGCATCAAAGACGTAGATGGCGCCCTCGTAGTTGCTGGTGGCCCAGAATTCACTGCCGTCCGGCGACAGCAGGATGTGGTCCACGTGGTACGCGGAGAACAGCGTATCGACGCTGTTGCCGGATTCGGTTTCGTACACGGTCACCGTACGGCCGCCCACCATGCCCGTGGATTCGCCCTTGTCGGCGATCCAGACTTCGCTTGAGTCCGCATTGACGGCACAGCCGTAGGGACCGGGACCGGTCGGGCGCGTCCATGCGATCTCGCCGGTTTCGGTATCGATACGGGTCACGACGTTGTTGCCGGTGCTGGGCACGTACATGTGGCTGCCGTCGTGATCGAAGCAGATCCAGTCGGCGCGATGGCCGGGGTGCGGGTACTCCTGCAGGACTTCCCAGGTCTCCGGGTCCAGCCGGGCCACCCAGGACGTGGGCACCACGGTCAGTTCGCCGTACATGTACCTGCGTGCGGCCTGGAATCCGTAACCGGCGGGTTCCATGATGATGTAGATGAACTCGTTGTCGGTCCACGCCGTATAGGCGTTGCCTCCCAGGTCCTCCTCGTGGACGCCGCCGATGATCCGGTCGGTCTCCGGGTCGAACAGATAGGCGGTGAGCCCGTCCGGGTCCTGGGCGAACGTGTCGATCAACATGTAACGGTCCTGAAAGACCTGCGCATGGTGCATGCGCCCGCCGACAGAAAGCTGCCGTACCGGCTGCAGGGTGAGGGCATCCACCTTCAACACGCTGGCGGCAGCACGCGACAGGCCGGGTGAGGCGCCCTGGGGTTCCTGCTCGCTGTCGGGCGCCGCGCCGGAGATGTAGACCCAGCGCCCATCCGGGCTGACCGCCGTGGAGTGCATTGCGCTGCGCAGTTCGGCGGGGATCTCGTAGGAGGCGACGATTTCGCGGGTCTCGGCGTCGCCCACAACCACCTTCATGCCTTCGGGCGAAAAGGTCTCGCCGGTCCGATAGTTCCGGGTGCCCCGGGTGCCCGCGTTCTCGTAGAAGTACGTCTTGCCGGGTTCGGGGGTGAATTTCGGCTCCCCGGGATCGAACTCGGCAGCCACGCCCACCTCGTAGGTCCGCATCAGGCTCCCTTCCCTGGCCCGCCGCACCCAGTTCTCAACGACCGCCGAAAAGTCCTCGACGGCCTGGAGCATGGCGAGGCGTTCGCTTCCTGCCGCAACCGCGGTGACGGCTGCCTGCTCCGCCGTGGAGTCTTCCGCCCCGGCAACCGGCGCCTCCGTCGCGAGCGCGGCCACATCGATGGAATCCGCCGGATCGCCCGTCAACTCCCTGATGAAGACAGACAGGGCCAGCAGATCCTGTTGCGAGGCTTGCAGTGCATCGGCAAGCTCGGCCATCTCGGGATTGGTGCGAAGCTGGTAATCGATGGCGCGGGGCGTGATGCCGGCGTCCAGCGGGGGGGCGGCCAGGCCGCCGCTGCCGTCTGCGCCGTGGCATTCCACGCAGGAATCGGTCAGAAAGTACAGGTCGCGGCCGTGTTCGGAGAGCTCTGCGACAGTCAGCTCTTCTTCGACGGGACCGCCTGTGCAGGACAACAGGAGGATCGTCGGCGCGAGGGCCGGTAGTTGCTTGTACATCTGGTTGCCTCGTCGGCCGGCTTCTTGTGTTTCCGATCCCGATAATGTCCCGTGGCGCTCTCCTTGGCAAGCCGGCGGCATCGTGAGACTTGAAACGCGAGCGGACTGTACGTGAAGAAGTTGAAACCTTCATGGGAAAGGCGGGCAACGTCGGTTATCCTTGATCCGGCGCCCGAGCGAAGCCTCTTGGCGCCTGGCGGAGGGCAAGGCGCTGTCCACCGAATCGAAACACGCAGGAGAGTCAGATGAGACCAATGAAAACCGCCCGAATCCTCGCGTTGATCCTGGGATCCGTGATGCTGCCCCTGGCCGTACAGGCACAGGAGAACTACGGCATGACGGAATTCGATGCCACGGGCGCGGCCGAGGCCCAGCCGGCCTTCCTGCGTGGCCTGCTGCAGCTTCACAATTTCGAGTACCCCGACGCGCGCGCCTCGTTCCAGGAGGCGCTGGCCATCGATCCGGATTTCGGCATGGCCTACTGGGGTGAAGCCTTGACCTGGGAACACACTTTCTGGCGCCGGTACAATCTGGAACAATCCCGGGCCGTACTGCAGCGGTTAGGCCCGACGCGGGAGGCTCGGGCTGCGCGGATGCAGACCGAGCGCGAGAAGGATTACCTGGCGACCATCGAGATCCTCTTCGGCGAAGGCACCCAGGACGAGCGAAACCTCGCCTATTCCGAAGCGCTCGGGGTGCTGCACGAGAAGTACCCGGACGACCTGGACGCGGCGGCACTCTACGCACTGTCCATCCTCGTGGTATCCAACGGCCGCGACTACGCCACGTACATGCGGGCGGGCGCCATCTGCGAGGAGATCCTGGAGCAAAACCCGTTGCATCCCGGTGCGCTGCACTACGCGATTCACAGTTACGACGACCCCATCCACGCGCCATTGGGTCTGCGGATGGCCCGCGACTACATCCGCGTTGCGCCATCGGCGGTGCACGCCCTGCACATGGGATCGCACATCTACTTTGCCCTGGGCATGTGGGACGAGGGCACCGACCGCAACATTCGCTCGTTCGAGGAGTCGAGAGCCCGGCAGGCGGATCCGGACGACCTCTACGACAACCAGGGCTACCACGCCCTGACGTGGCTGATCTACAGCCTCACCCAGCAGGGCGAGCGGGAGCGCGCCCGGGAGCGGCTGGCGCTGATCGAAGAACAGGTGGAGATGCACGGCAGCGACAGCCCGTTCCCCCGCAGCAACTATGTGGCCGCGCGTGCCTCGTACATCGTCGATACGCAGGAATGGGACAGCCGCTACGCCGATGTGGAGATCGATCTCACGGGGCTCAGCCCGTTATCCGTCGCCACTGACTACTACGTGCGGGGACTGGTTGCGCTCAATCGGGGCGACGCGGACGGGGCCCGGGCTGCGCTTGAGTCCATGGGCGGCGAGAAGCCGGTGGTCACCAATGACGACCGGGCGGCATCGCCGCACCTGCTGCGCCTGGCGCTGGAAGGGCAGATCGAGTTTGCGTCGGGCAACGCCGAGCGCGCGCTGGCGCTGATCCGGCAAGCGACGGACCTGGAAAGCGAACTGCCCATCGACTATGGGCCGGCGGTGCCCGTCCAGCCCATGGCGGAGCTGCTCGCCGACACCTACCTGGCGCTGGGCAACCGCGAGATGGCGGTGCAGTACTATGAACTCTCGCTCCGCAATGCTGTTGGACGGGAGCGGTCCCTGACGGGACTGAACCGCGCCCGGGCCGAAACCATGACCCGACGCTGATCGTTGCGTAAGGGCCGCGCCCACAAGTCGCGGCTCGACCTGTCACGACTGCGGATACGCGGAGGGGCGGTTCGATGACCTTTTGACTGAAGCTCCTTGAGCGCTTCGGATCGTCCTTGTGGGGTCAGCGGCGGTAGTAGTCCATGAGAATCTCGGCCACTTCCGGCCGTGTGATTTCCGGTGGCGGGTGTTTGCCCTGGCTCAGCATGCCCCGCAAGTTTGTCCCGGAGAGCACCAGGTAGTCGTCGGGCGTGTGATCGGTCACTTCGCGCATCATCACTACCCGGCCGAGTTTTTTCGACCAGGCTGCGACATCGGCGGCAAAGATTCGGATTTGCAGGGCATCGTGAGGAATCCGCTCGAAGATCGCCTGGGATTCGAAAGGACCGTAGTAATCGCCGACGCCGGCATGGTCGCGTCCCACGACAAGATGCGTGACGCCCATGTTCTGCCGGAAAAGGGCGTGCAAAAGGGCTTCCCGCGGTCCTGCGTAGAGCATGTCGAAGCCGTATCCCGTTACCATCACCGTGTCGGCGGGGAAGTAGAGTTTCACCATCTTGCGAATGCAGGCATCGCGAACCTCGCCGGGTATGTCTCCCGGCTTGAGCTTGCCCAGCAGCATGTGGATGACGAGGCCGTCCGCACCCAAGCGCTCCATGGCCATCCGGCACAGCGTTTCGTGGGCCAGGTGCATGGGGTTGCGGGTCTGAAACGCCACCGAAGTTTCCCAGCCCAGCCGTTCGATTTCCGCGCGGATATCGACCGCGGTTCGAAACGTGTCGGGGAAATCCCGCTGAAAGTAACTGAAGTTGAGGACATCGATCGGCCCAGACACGCAGTAGCGGCCGAGATCGCGGAATTCAGCGACGCCCGGGTGGTTGTCGTCGCCTGTTCCGAACACAGACCGGACGATGGTATCCAGTTGTTCAGCGCCGGCGGCTTCGATACTCCCTACCTCCATCACCGCTAGCACGGGGTTGCCGGCAACATTCGGGTCGCGAAGGGCGATGCGCCGAGCCGAAGTGATGCTGCCCACATCGGCGCACAGGTTCAGGATCGGCACCGGCCAGAACAGCCCGTCGTCCGTACGCATTTCTTCGGCGATGCTCATGGCGTCCGCGAGGTTCATGAAGCCGTCCAGCGGGGTGAAGTAACCGCCGCCCAGCATGACGGCGTTGGCGGCCGCCGCCGAATTGAGCACAATCGACGGCAGCGACTCGGCCTCCGCCAGCAATTCGGCCCGGTCCTTGCCGTCGGCGACAAACCGTGGGTTCAGGGCATCGGCCCCATGGGGTTTGATCACCCGGTGTTGCCCTCCGCTGCGCTGTGTTCAGAGACACCCGTCGTGTCCCCACCCGCAGGGTCTGCAGCTGTGGCACCACGTTCACCCGGCCCGACCGATCCGCCGAGAGGGTGGGATTCGATTATCCCCTGTCTCTCCAGGTAGTCGATGATGGCCGATACTTCTTCTTCCACGGTGAGTCGGTCCGTGCGGAGATGAATCTCCGGGTTGACGGGTTTCTCGTAGGGATCGTCGATCCCCGTGAAGTTCCTGATCTCGCCCGCGCGGGCGCGCCTGTACAGTCCTTTCGGATCCCGCCGTTCGGCCTCGCTCAGCGGACAGTCCACGAACACCTCGACAAATCGCAGGTCGGCGTCTTTGTGCAGTCGGCGAACCTCATCCCGGTCGGATGCATAGGGGCTGATAAAGGCTGACAGCGAGATGGTGCCGGCGTCGCCAAAAAGTTTCGCGACCTCTCCTATGCGGCGAATGTTCTCCCTGCGGTCGGCCTCGGAGAAACCGAGGTTCTTGTTGATGCCCAGGCGCACGTTGTCGCCATCGAGGCGGTACGACAACTTGCCACGCCGGAACAGCGCGCGCTCCAGGGCCACCGCGATGGTGCTCTTGCCGCTGCCGGAGAGACCGGTAAACCAGATCGTCGCGCCCCGCTGGCGCAGAATCTGGTATCGGTCATCCCTCGTCACCAGGCCTTCCTGCCAGGTGACATTGGTGGCTTTCTGCTTGGCTCGTGTCATTGTCCGTTCGATCTCATCCGACGTGCGGGCGGGTCGGCGCGCTTGCGTGCGCAAGCCCCGGCCATGCCTGGTTATGCTGCGTCCGCCTGCAGCGCCTCGGCCGCCGCGCGAATGCCTCCCGCGTTGATCGCTCCAAGATACTCCGCGTCGTGACCCTGGGATCGAATCGTCTTCCTGACGACGGATTCCAGGTTGGGACGCTTCCCCTCGGGCCCGTCGCCTCGTCCGATGCCGCCGCCGAGTTCGACGATGGTATCCACGCCTGCCTCAAGAGCAGTTTCCATGCACGCACGCCAGCGAACCGGGTGGAACAACTGAAAGAACAGCCGCGATCGAATGGCGTCTTCGTCGGACTCGTGCAGTTCGCCGGTGTAGTTGGCGAAGACGCCGGTGGAAAGCGGCTCGAAGCTCACGGCCTCGAGAACTTCGCGGTAGTGAAGCGCCGCGTCCACCATCAGGTAGGTATGAAAGGCGCCTTCGGTCCTGAGCCGCACCGCCCGCTTGCGCGGGTATTTGGCGGCCATGTCCGCGGACAGGCGGTCGAGATCCTGCTCACTGCCGGCAATGACCGTCTGTTCGGGCAGGTTGCACCCGCCGATGCCGCAGAAATGCCGGTCGGCCAGCGCCCGGGCCGAGCCGAGATCGAGCGCCGTTGCCAGCATTCCGCCCTGGCCGAATTCGCTCATCAATTCGGCGCGGCGTATGACCAGCCGCAGCGCGTCCTCGAAACTGAGCGCTCCGCCCGTGACCAGGGCCGTGTATTCCCCCAGGCTATGCCCCGCGGTCATCGCGGGCCGGAGCTCGGGGACCAGGCTCCGCAGTGACTGCAGGCAGGCCACTTCATGGGTCAGTATTGCGGGTTGCGTGTAGCGCGTGCGGTTCAACCGCTGTTGCGGATCTTCAAAGCACAGTTCCGCCATGTCGTAGCCGGCAACTTCGCTGGCCCGGGCAAAGACTTCGTCAGCTTGGTCGAATTCCTGCACCAGATCGGAACCCATGCCGGGGTATTGGGAGCCCTGTCCGGGAAAGATGAAGAATATTCGCCTGTGGTCAGCCACGGGAACCCTCGCTACCCGTTTCAGAAAGACCCGGCAGGATACGCATCGGCGCGGGATTGCTCAACCTGCTTGCCCGCAGGGAAAGCCGGGCGGTTCGAAAGCGGGTTCGGCGGTGGCGGATCAACCCCCTCGCTCGCGGAGAAAATTCTGCGCCAGGCGCGCCCAGTAAGTGGCTCCAACCGTGAGAATGTCGTCGTTGAAGTCGTATCCGGGGTTATGAATCATGCAACCGCCCTCGCCGGCGCCGTTGCCGATGAGCATGAAGCAGCCCGTACTGGCCTCCAGCAGGTAGGCAAAATCCTCCGAAACCATCACGGGATCGGTCTCGGCGTTGACGTTGGCTTCACCTGCGACGGCCGCTGCGGTTTTAAGGGCGAGCGATGTGCTTTCGGCGGCATTGATCACCGCGGGATAGCGCGCGGTGAATTTCACCGCACCATTTGCGCCGAGGCTCGCGCAGACGCCTTCCACCACTTCCTCCAGACGCCGGCACAACAGGGCTCGAACCTCTGGATCGAAGCTGCGAATCCCGCCGCCGAGAACGACCTCCGGCGGGATGACGTTGTCGGCGTCGCCGCCGTGAATCCGGGTCACGCTGATCACCGCACTCTTGAGCGGATCGACGTTGCGGCTGACGATGGTCTGCACGGCGGTGACCACCTGGGCGGCGGCCGCCACCGGGTCGACGCCTTGTTGCGGTGCGGCGCCGTGGGCGCCATGTCCCTCGATGCGAATGTCGAAAGTATCCAGGGACGCCAGCATCGGCCCGACCCGGGCGGCGAACCGGCCGGTCGGCAACCCGGGCCAGTTGTGCATGCCGAAGACGGCATCCACCGGAAAGCGCGCGAACAATCCCTCGTCCAGCATCCGTTTCGCGCCGCCGGCGGCTTCTTCTGCGGGCTGGAAGATGAACCGCACGGCGCCTGAGAAATCGCCGTGTCCGGCCAGGTAGCGCGCCGCACCCAGCAACATCGTCGTGTGGCCGTCGTGACCGCAGGCGTGCATCCGGCCGGGATGTTGCGAACGGTGGGCGAAGGTATTCGATTCTTCCATGGGCAGGGCGTCCATGTCGGCGCGCAGCCCGATGGTCGGTCCCTCACCCCTGGACAGCGTGCCCACAACACCCGTATCGGCGAGACCCTGATCCACATCGATGCCCCATCCGCGCAGGCGTTCGGCAACCAGGCCGGCGGTTCGATGTTCCCGGTAGGCCAACTCCGGATGCGCATGCAGATCGCGCCGCCAGGCGACGAGATCATCTTCGAAAGCACGGATCTCGGGGATGATTCGCATCACGTCGCTCCATCGCGCTGAGCCCGGGCGATGCCCTCCTGCTCATCCAGCGGAATCAACAGCACCAGTCCCGCTGCGAACATGATCAGCACCACCGAGACGCCCCAGCGCTGGGAACCTGTCCATTGGGTCAGCACGCCCAGCAGGAACGGTCCAAGAAAGGCCGTCAGCTTGCCTGAGAATGCAAAAAAGCCGTAGAACTCGTTTTCCTTTTCCCTGGGCACGAAGCGGCCCATGAGCGAACGGCTGGCTGCCTGGTTCGGTCCCAGGAAAATACCCGTGATGACACCAGCCACCCACAGCCACAGTTTGTCCGTTGCGGCGATCGCCAGCACGGTGGCCAGCGCCAGGCCGACCAGGGAGATGATGATCGTGCGCTTGCCGCCGATCCGGTCGTCCAGATGGCCCATTGCGAGCGCGCCGGCGCCAGCAGCAACGTTCAGCGCGATCCCGAAGATCAACACTTCCTGCAGCGTGAAGCCGAACGACTCCGCGGCATAGATGCCTCCGAAGGCAATGACGGTGACCAGGCCGTTGTTGTAGAAGAAGCGCGCCACGAGCAGGCGGACGATCTGGCGGTAACGGCGGATCTCCGTGAATGTCTCGCGCAACTGCCGCACGGCGTCGCCGACAATGCGGCCGCGCTCCGACGTGGCGGAGCGGTCTTCCGGAACCCAGAGGAGAAACGGCAGCGTGAAGAGGGCGAACCACGCCGCCGTCAGCAGATTGGTGGCACGGATGTTCTCGCCGGCTTCTGTGCTGAAGCCGAACCACGGAACCTCCGGCTGAACCAGCGCCACCAACGCCAGCAGCAGCGCCAGCAGGCCCCCGATGTAGCCCAGCGCCCAGCCGTAGCCCGAGATGCGCCCGATGCGGCCGGGCGGCGAGATGTCCGGAAGAAAGGCGTTGTAGAAGACGGTGGCAAATTCGTATCCCAGGTTGGCGATGACGACCAGTACCAGGGCGGCGGCAATCTGCCCTGGCAGGACCTGGTAGAGCCCTGCCGTGGCAATGACGCATATGAGCGAGAACGCGAGCACGAACGCCTTGCGGTAGCCGCCGCGGTCCGCCAGCGCACCGAGCAGGGGCGAGCAGATCGCCGTGATCAGTGCCGTGACGGTGATGGCCCGTGACCACAGCGCGGTGCCGGTAATGGGGTCCGGTGCAATGACCTGGGTGAAATAGGTCGCATAGACAAAGGTGATCACCAGTGTCGTGAACGGCGAGTTGGCGAAGTCGTAGAACGCCCAGGACCAGATCGCGCGCGTGCCGTACGCCGGTTTGGGCGGAGATTGGTGCGGACCGGCTGTCATATGAGCGGCGTCTCGCCGAACCGCGCCAGCCACCGCGGCACGGCCTCGACGTTGCAGACATGCTCCGGCACCTGGCTCCGGAGCGCGGCCAGGGTTGCGTCCGTGGCCCATGGAATGGCCGGCTGGAGTGTGCCCGGATGGTTGGCGCTGATCATGTGCGGGCACAGCAGCACCTTGTCGCCCAGCGAGAGGATGCGGGCGTGTTCGCCCGGGGGTTCCTCGGGCAGCACGTCCAGCGCGGCGGCGGCGATCCGGTCCGTCTCCAGCGCGCCGGAGAGCGCGTCAATATCCACCACAGCTCCCCGGGATGTGTTGACGAGAATCGCCGATGGCTTCATGGATTCCAGTTCCCGCGCGCCGATCAAACCATGGGTTTCCTCGGTCAGGGTGACGTGCAGCGTGACGACATCGGATTCACGGAGCAGGGTTGGCAGGTCCGTCCGAACGACGCCCAGGCGCTCGAATTTTTCCTCCTCGACATAGGGATCGCAGGCCAGCATTCGAACCCGCCAGGCGGAAAGCAACTCGGCCAGCCGTGAACCGCAGCGGCCCAGGCCCACGATGCCGATTGTCAGGCCGGAATAGCCGTCTCCGCGCCGGCCGAGGTACGTGCCCATGAGGCTGTCGTCGCGCCAGCCGCCGGCCTTGACGTGGCGGTCACGCTCGCGTACCCGCTTGAGCAGCGTCAGCATGAAGCCGACGGTTCCCTCGGCAACGCCGCCCCAGTTGGCTTCGGTCGGGCAGTGGGTGACGAGGATGCCCCGGGCGGTGGCGGCGTCCAGGTCCACGTCCTCGACGCCGATGGTGTACTTGGAGACGATACGCAACTCAGGCAGACGATCGAGAAAGGCGCCGTCGATGGGCGCTCTCTTGATGGTAGCGCCCATCAGGACATCGGCGCCGCGAGCCAGTTCAAACAGGGCGTCGCGTTCGATTCCTGAGCGCCAGGTCGCCTGGCCGAGAATCACCTCGCAACCCGCCTCCCGGATGCGCTGATGGGAAGCTCCGGATGCGTCGATGGGTATGTAGATGCAAACGCGTGGACGTTTCAGCTGCCGCTCCTGTCCACGTTCTAGAGTTCCCCGCCGACCTCGGTGTACAGCCCCGTGAGGAAGCGCTCCGGGTCGCCCCAGCGTTCCTCGTACTCCGCCGTGGTTCCTGCAGCGAGCACGTCGTCCAAAACGGAGCCGTCGCGCACCAGGCGCTCGACCCGCTCGGCGACCACCAGCGTCATGTCGCGAAACTCCGCCACGTCCTCACGGGTGGAGACGTTGCCGTGCCCGGGAATGATCAGCGTATCCGGGCCGGACATGCCGATGGCAATGCCCAGCGCTTCCAGAGTGCCCTTGAGCGTACCGCCCCTGCTCACATCGATGTAGGGGAAATTGTTGGTTCGGAACACATCCCCCAGGTGCAGCACGTTGGAGCCCCGGAAGTGGATGAAGCTGTCGCCGTCGGTATGCGCGGGCGGAACCGTAAAGACGTGCACCTCCTCGTCGTTGAGGTGAACGGTGGTCGTGTCGCTGTAGGTCAGCACCGGCAACGCGATATCGGCCGCCATTTCCTCCACCATTCGTACGCGCACCCGATCGTTTGCGAGGATGGTAATGCCCAGTTTGCCGAGATTCTCGTTGCCGCCAACGTGGTCGCCGTGAACGTGGGTATTGATGACAAACCGGATCTCGCCGTCGTCAAGGTCGGCGATGGTGGCCAGGATGCGCTCCGTCAGCGGTGCAAACTGGTCGTCCACCATGACGATCCCGTCCTCGCCCACCGACAACCCGATATTGCCGCCGGCGCCTTCCAGATAGTACACGCCGCCGGCCACGTGGTGGATGGTCAGCGTGACCGCGTCCCAGTCGCGATCCTGCTGGGCCATGGCGCCACCGGTAACCAGCATTGCAAGATAACCGATTCCGAGCACGACTCTCATGGACTTTCTCCTTGGTTCCGGGCCGATGCGCGTCCCGCCGGGATTTGCGAACCGGGCTGCAATCAGTTTCGCTATCATAACCGGCTGGCGGCGATATCTCATCTGAGCCGGGTGCGTTGATCGGACGTCGGGGCGACACCTTTACGACAGCAAGAGGACAAGGATCATGAGCAGGAAGCGCATTCAGGTGGACAGCATCGCCGAGGGCTTCCTGGAACTGCTCGAAGCGCGGGGCGTCAGGTACTTCTTCGGCGGTGGCGCCGGAACGGATTTTCCGCCGTTCATCGAGGCGTTTGCCAAGCGCGAGGCCCAGGGCCGTCGGGACGGGCTTCTCCCGATCACGGTCATCCACGAGATCACCACGATTTCCATGGCCCACGGCTATACCATGGTCACGGGCGATCCCCAGGTGGCGATGCTGCATACCATTGCCGGCACGGCAAATGCCGTGGGAGGGATTATCAACGCCGCCCGCGCCAGAATCCCCATGCTTGTCGCGGCGGGACGAACGTCCATCACGGAGAAAGGCCGCAATACCTCCCGCGCGGCCACCATTCACTGGGCCCAGGAGTCGTTCGACCAGGCAGCCATGGTGCGCGAATTCATAAAGTGGGATTACGAGTTGCGCTGCGGCGAACAGCTCGAAACCGTGGTCGACCGGGCACTGGCCATCACCGCAAACCCGCCTTCCGGTCCAGTGTACGTGACGTTTCCCCTGGATGTGGCGGGCGAAGCGCTGCCCGAATTCGAGTTCAGCGCCGGGCCGAGGTTGACGCCATCGGCTGCCGCGCGGCCGAAGACGGCCGCGGTTGACCGCGCCGCGCAGGTTCTCGTCGGGGCCGAGAATCCGCTCATCGTGGTCTCGTCACCGGGGAGGGATCCCGATGCCGTGGCCTCGCTGGTGACGCTGGCGGAGCGGCTGGCCATCCCGGTGGTCGAATCCTGGGGCGCGTACATGAATTTTCCCCAGGACCATCCCCTTCACCAGGGATTTGAACCCGGCGCGCTGGTAGGCGGGGCCGATGTCATCCTGGCGGTCGAATCCGATACGCCGTGGTTTCCGAACCAGGCGGAACCGCCGCACGATGCCACCGTGATTCAGGTCGACGACGATCCGCTCTACGAGCGCTATCCCATTCGCGGCTATCCCACGGATATCGGGCTGGCCGGCAACGCAGCGGGCACGCTGCGCGCACTGGAATCCCGCGTGACAGGGATCCTGCATGACCGTACCATCATCGATGTACGGCGCAGGCGCTGGGAAGACGCGCACCGTCGTCAGCGGCAAGGGTGGCGCGATTCCGGACGTCGCGTCAGCGGCGATCGTCCGATGGACTATCGATGGATTTCACGATGCATCGGCGACGTGTTGGACGAAGATGACATCGTCGTCACCGAGATTTCGCTGGACCCCACGCAGACGAGCTTCAGCCGGCCCGGCACGTTCTTCAGCCATCCCCACTCGGGCGTGCTGGGCTGGGCGCCCGGCGCGGCGCTGGGCGCCAAGCTGGCGCGCCCCGACCGTACCGTGATATGCGCGATCGGCGACGGCAGCCATGTTTTTGGCGTACCGACCGCCACGCATTTCATGTCAAGGGCCTGCGACTTGCCGGTGCTCTTCGTCATCTACAACAACGGCAGTTGGCAGCGCTCGCGTGAAGCCACGTTCCGCTACGCCCCGGAAGGGTGGGCGGCAAAGGCGGAATCAGTGCCCCTCTGCGAGTTGGAGCCGTCGCCCCGATTCGACCTGATCTGCGAAGCGGGGGGAGGCCATGGCGAGCTTGTCGAGGATCCTGCAGATCTGCCTGCAGCGCTGGAGCGGGCACTGCAGGTGGTCAAGGTGGAGAAACGCCAGGCGTTACTCAACGTCATCGCCAGGAAGGGATAGGAGTTTTCGCAAGCGCGGCCGCTGCGAAAACTCCCATCGCAGGATTTCAACGTATCGGGTCGGAGACGAGCCAACGGCTGCCTGTCGGTCGGTCGCAGGTCTTGATCAATCGGCGCGGTCGTCGAGAAGCCTCGCGGCAATCTCGCGGGACTCGCTCAGGGTTGACACGATGCGGTCCCCGGGTACGCGCCGCAGAATGTTGAGCGTATCGAGCGTATCGCCGACGGAGCCGGAAAGGCCCATGACGATGACTTCGGTTTCGGCCTTTGTTGCCACACCGATGAGTTGCTCTATCACGATGGCGGCGCTGTCATCCAGATGCGTGGCGCCCGAGAAGTCGAAGATGACCACCTCGTGGTCGCGGATATCGACACTGATGACCGCGACCAGCTTGTGGGAAGAGGCCACCGTGAAGCTGCCCCGCAGCGCCACCAGCCCGACGCGAGCCGAAAGCGGGTCCACATTGGCCATGCGCGCATCGCCTGCGAAGAACGTCTGGTCCAGCAACGGCACCGAAACCACACTGTCCAGTTCCAGGCCTTCCAATTGTCGCGCATGGGCCATCCCGGCGGCGATCAGGCCAATGGCGACCGCGGTGACCAGGTCTACGAAAACCGTAAGGCTCAGGGTCATCAGCAGCACGAACAGATGATGGCGCTGGATGCGATGGATACGGCGCAGGAGGCGCCAGTCGATGACGTCCCAGCCGATCTTCATCAGGATGCCCGCGAGCGCCGCATGCGGAATCGGCTCGACGAATCTCCCGAGTCCGAGCAGCAATGCAAGCAGGAGGATCGCCCGCAGGATGCCGGATACCTGGGTCGATCCGCCGGCGCGAATGTTGGTCACTGTTCCCATGGTGGCGCCGGCGCCGGGTAGTCCGCCGAACAGTCCCGCGACCATGTTGCCGAGGCCCTGGCCAATCAGTTCGCGATCCGGCTTGTGGCGGGTACCCGTCAGGGAGTCTGCAATCAGAGAGGTGAGCAGGCTGTCCACCGAGCCCAGCAAGGCGAGGATGATCGCCGGATGGATTGCGCTGACCAGAAAAGCGGCAGACGGTAACTCGAACTGCAATTGCGGCAGTCCCGCCGGGATCTGCCCGATGACCGGCGCGTCGGTCAGCCACAGCATGCCCAGCAATGTGCCCGCGATCAGGCCAACGATCGGCGCAGGCACCAGCCGGGCCAGCCGCAAGGGCCAGAAGACCCCGATGGCAAGCGTTGCCAGGGCGATGACCAGAGCGCTTGTATTGATGTCGCCGAGCGCCGCCGGCAGATTCCGGAGGGCTCCCATGGGTCCCTCCGGAGAGGTGGGTGCGCCGAGGAACGGCAGCACCTGAATCAGCATTATGATGACGCCGATGCCGGACATGAACCCGGATATCACTACATGCGGCGTATACGCGACAAAGCGGCCGACCCTGAATACGCCCAGCAGCACCTGGAGCAGTCCGCCCATGACCACGATGGTCAGGGCTTCGGTCAGTGTGCTGGCGTGCGTGGTGACGATGACCGCCATGGCAACGGTCATCGATGGGGTGGGGCCGGATATCTGGGATTTCGTTCCGCCGAATGCCGAAGCAAAGAAACCCACCGCAATGGCGCCGTACAATCCGGCAGCCGCGCCGAGGCCGGACGCGATGCCGAAGGCCAGCGCCACCGGCAGCGCCACCACGGCGGAAGTGAGTCCGCCGAAGAGATCGCCCCTGAACGTCTCGATGTCGTATTTCACGTCGGGTCAATAGTAACCAACAACGGAGCGACTCGCTCGCGTACGCGGGAAGATAACGCGGCTGGCCGCGGCAGTGGCAATTCGCGGCGGTGAAACGCTGTTACAGGTTTCCGGCGGCGTAGAGCTGGCCGTAGTGCTCCAGGAGCGACGTGGCTTCCTCCACCAGGGCCCGGCCGTCGATACCGTCTCGGGCAACCACCGAAATCCACCGTTCGGCCACCTGACGCTGGCTCTTCTGCCGGAGCAGTTCGACTTCTTCCGGAGGAAGGTAGATGAACTCGCCGGAGGCTTCGGCGGCTTGTTCACCGGCGACTTCCATGGCCATCCAGCTCTCCCCCATCCACTTGGCGACATTCCGCCCGGAATTGGCGTCGATCACGGCCTGCAGGTCCGCCGGAAGGCTGTCGTAGGTGCCCTGGTTCATGGTGACCATGAGCACCTGGGCGTTGAATCGCGGCCAGGTCTCATCGTCGAGAAGGATATTGTAGTCGACGAGGTCGTGGACCTTGAGGCCGAACGAGGCCTCGTACGGAATCAGGGTTGCGTCGACGATACCCCTGGAAAGCATTTCGGGGATCTTCTGAACCGTGGTGCCGATAGCCGTTGCACCCCATGACTCGACCATCCATCCGGCCACGCGCGTTGGGATCCGGTACTTCCGGCCGGCGAGTTCGGCGGTGGTGCGGATCGGTTCCTTGGAATGAATGAGCTGGCCGGCATGAACGAAGACGGAGATCAGCTTGTAGCCCTGGAACTCCTCGGGATGATTTTCGATGAAATCCTGAATGGCAAAGTTCGCCACCACCGGATGTGCGGCAAGGAAGGGAAGCTCGAAGACTTCGATTCGCGGAAACCGGCCCGGCGTATAGCCCGGCAGGGTCCAGACAATGTCGACGATCCCGTCAAAGGCCTGGTCGATCAGCGCAGGTGCCTGCCCGCCCAGGTGCATCGAAGGGTAGATGTCGATCTGCAGTCTCCCGCCGGAATCCGCTTCGACCTTTTCCACCCACGGAGCCAGCATCATTGCATGGCCGGGCGCCACGGGCGGCAACATGTGGTGTGCCTTCAGACGGACTTCCTGGGCGCAGACAGGTGTGGCGACCGAAGCAAGAGTCAATAGGATCGCAGGGAGTTTTCTAATCATCCGCTCATCTTAACCGATGCGAAAACCGATTGGGCTGAGTCAATCGAATAAGGGAAATGGCAATGGGACAAAAGAAAGGGGGCGCCCGTTCTGCGCCCCGAATTTCCCGGCAGTGCCAAGGCGAGTCGATGTTACTCCCCGAAACTGTTGCTGTCCGTTGCGTCGACGCAACACTCTTTGCAGCGCAATCATTGTAACACCACGGGAAGAAAATTGCTGACCAACTTTTGAACGGACTGCGTTAACGGGAAACGCCCACGGTCAGGCGCAGGTACGCGAACCGGCCAAACAACCCGAAGGGCGTCTCCGTCGGGTAGCGTATGCCCCACAGGATATTCGACAGGTGGGTCTTGGGCAGTTCGGTCGGCAGTTTGTCGGCAACGTTATTAATGCCAAGGGCGCCGCGCACGGAGCCTAGCTGGAATCGGGCCTCGACGTCGACGACAGTGGCGGCCTCGATACGAGTCATGCCCGTATCCAGCGGGTGCTGCGTTGTGGCACCATAGTGGTTCAGGCGCACCAGCCCGCCGTATCGGTCATGCTCCCAGTCCGCGGTGAAATTGGCTTGCCGTTCGGGTTGGCCGTTCTCGAGAAGGTCTGCCGTCCATCCGCCGAAATAGTCGGAAAACTCCAGGTGGCCCGGCGCACCGGCCGGTGCCTTGCCGTCGACGATGCCGGTTTCGTTGACATTGGCATTGGCTGACAGCAACAGGTGGCCGGCGCCAAGGGGCGTTCCCCAGCGGACCGTAAGGTCGACGCCCTGTGTTTCGGTGTCCACGCCGTTGAAGAAGAATGCCGCAGTACCCACCCGGATGGCATCGCAGGCCGCGATGCCCGCGCAGCCGATGCCGGCGGACCGGACAACACGGTCCTCGACATTCGTTCTGTACATGTCGATGCTCAGATCGAAGTCGTCCAGCGTCAGTACCAACCCGGCGCTTACGTTGCGAGAGGTCTCGTGTGCCAGGGAGTCCACGCCGAATGCACGGGAGACCTCGTGACCCTCGTTCACGGCAAAAACCGTCGTCAGCCCGGTTTCGCTGCCGACAAACAGGATCGAATTGAATCGCCGCTGTGAAAGGCTGGGCGCTCTGAAGCCCGTGGAAACTGCCCCTCGCAATGCGAACCCGCCACCCAGCCCCAGCCGTCCGGCCAGTTTGCCCGTGGTCTGCGAACCGGCATCGCTGTAGCTTTCGGAACGCAGAGCGGTCGCGACGGTGAATGATTCCGCAGGCTGAAACTCAAGTTCAACGTAGGCGCCGCTGTTGTTGCGGCTGTCGTCGCTCAGCCGGGCATTCTGCGGGCTGTAGCCCGGATATCCCTGGAATCCGCAGGCGGCGACGATACCTGCCAGGGGCGTGCCGTCCGGTCCGACGGCAAATCCTCCGTAGTCTTCGGCGTGGGGCAGTCCACATGACCATGAGGCTTCGTCACCCGCGGTTTGCCCGTAATTCTCCACACGATGCTCGAAGCCCGCGGCCAGCGCGCTCAGTGCGCTGTCGGCAAAGGTCCGGCGCACATCGAGGTTGAGTGTCAGTTGATCGAATTCGATCCCTCCGCTGAGGCCGCTCGTCGGGCCCGCGTTGGCGATGATGTCGGCGATGCCCGCTCCCGGATTGCGATCCAGGTAGTGTGCTCCGATGGACGCATTAATCGTGTCGGACACGCCGAACCGGTACTCGTTGCGCCCGTAGGCGCCGCTCAGGTCAATGTCCCAGGCCGAAACCGTCCCGCGCCAGCCGACCACGCCGGAGATGTCGTCGATGCGCGACTCCTCGTAGGGGAGAAAGCCGTTCGGATAGACCGGGTGCGTGTTGCGCTCGTGGAAGTTGATGAAGTTCGGAACGACGAAGTCCCAGGTGTCGTTGCCGGACTGAAGCCCCTCCCAATAGTTGTAACGGAACCGGTAGGCGCCGCTTGCGAGTCCCTCACGGCGGGAAAGGCCACCGAACCCGTACACTTCGGAGTCGTCGCCCATGGGCAGTTCTGCATTGAGGAAGAGGAACGCACTGTCGTTCAGCGGCGAACTGTGCGTGATGAGCCGGTCCTGATAATCCGGGTCCAGACCGCCGTTGCCGCCGTTGCGATTCAGCGGCTCTTCCTTGTACCACTCCGCGGTGACGTTGATGAAACCATCATCTCCCAGCGGCACGCCGCCGTTGAAGGCGGCGCCAACCCGCGATCCGTTGCCGTCTCCCGTTCCGCCCTGAACGGTGAACTCACCGCCATCGGCGCGGTCCCGCAATTCGAGATTGATGACGCCCGCAATGGCATCCGAGCCGTATTGTGCGGCCGCCCCGTCGCGCAACACCTCTACGCGGGCCAGGGCGGCAGACGGTATGGCGCCGAGATCCGTGCCGCCGGTGCCGTAGCCGATGACCCCGTCGAGTACCCGCAGCCAGGCCATGTTGTGCCGCCGCTTGCCGTTGATGAGGACCAGCGTCTGGTCGGGGCTCAGGCCCCGCAGCGTGGCCGCCCGCAGCAGGGCGCCGTCACCCACGGACTGGCGGGAATAATTGAAGGATGGCGCCAGTTTCGTCAGCGCGGCACCGAGGTCGGCCTCCCCGGACCGCAGCACGTCGGCTCCCTGAAACGCGTCCACGCCCACCGGCAGTTCGTTGGCCAGCGTTTCCACGCGGGCGCGGCTGCCGAGAACGACGATTTCCTCGATGCCCCTGGGGTTTGCCTGGTCGACCGCCGCCTGGTCCTGTCCGAATACGGTGGTAGCGGCGACAGCGGCGATGCAGCCGAGCAACGATAGCAGTCCATACATCCACGGATGGCGATTGAATTGCAGCATCGATCTTCCCCCTGAATCCCTGCAATCAAGTATCGACTCCAATTCTAATGCACGCGCGACGCACAATTGCAGGGTAACTGCCCCTGCAGCGTCTCTGCGATGAGAAGCGTGGGTCAGCCCTCCCTCAACAGCGTTGCGATCGGCGCCCTTGACGCCGACAGGGCGGGGAAGAATCCGCCGATCACGGCCGTCAGCGTGGCCACCAGCACGCCCGCGCCAAGTACGTCAGGCGTGGTTCGCAGCACGAAGCGTATCTCGCTGAATGTCACGAAATTGGTGGTGCCCGCCGATACGTTGTTGAGCGGCAGCGCGAGCAGTGCGCCCAGCGCACCCGCGGCCAGCCCGAGCACGGCGGCTTCCAGCACGAAAACGCCCAGGATCGTGCGCCGCCGGAAACCCAGCACGCGCAGGGTGGCGATTTCCTTGCTGCGTGCGGCGACCTGGGCGTACATCGTGTTCGCAGCCGCGAAACAGGCCCCGAAACCCATCATCACGGCGATCAGGTTCCCCAACATCAGGAACACTCCGCTGGAAGCATTGCTCTGCGCATCGAAATAGCCCGGCTCGTCCCGCGCGGCCACGTCGATCTGCTGGGAGCTTTCGATCTCCGCGATCAGGGCCCCGACCTGTGCCGGAGATTCCGCCATCAGCCGCGTGGAGGAGTAATAGTTCTGGCGCCGGAACGAATCGCCGAATTCCTGCACGCTGCCCCAGATTTCCGATCCGTAACTGGAGCCGCCGGAATCGAAGATGCCGACCACGGTGAAGGTAAACCGCCCGAGTTCGATCATGCTGCCGAGTTCCAGCCCGCCCGCCTCTCCTTCGAGCTGGTCGCCGACGATGATTTCGGTTTGCCCGGGCACGAATCGCCGGCCCTCCGTGATCCGGATATAGGGACGAAGGGCAAACGCGTCGTCTTCCACGCCGCGCAGTACCGCATTCGTTTCGGTGCCGTCCGGGCGCTCCAGAATCTGCAGCGTCATGGTTTCCCCGGAAGCCAGCGGTTCACCGTCGGCGCCGCGCGCGACGCCGGGCATAGCGGCGAGAATACGGTGGGTTTCCGTGGCGAAGTAGCTCTCCATTTCCGAGTTTGCGCCGTCGCGCAGCACGATGACCGTGGAGTTGTCGCCACTGGCGGTGAACGCCACCCGCAGTCCGGCGCCCAGGGCCAGCACGCCCACGTAGACCAGCACCACGAAGGCGATGGAAACGATGGTCATCAGCGTATTCGCCTTGCGCACGAACAGGCTTCTGACGTTGTACTTGACCGGGATCATCAGGCCACGCGCCTGAGGCCGTCAACGATCTTCATGTTCATCGCCTGCAGCGCGGGGACCAGCCCGGCTGCCAGACCCAGAGTCACTCCGATGCCCATCACCAGAGTCGGCGTTCTCTCGCCCAGCCGAAGCTCCGAAAAGGTCATGCCCTGGGAAGCCAGAAAGGAGGATAGCGCGCCGGTCACCAGCACCATGAAGGCAAGCCCGATGGCCGCGCCCAGGACGCCGACGCTCAGGGACTCCAGCAGCACGATGGCAAGCACCCTTGAGCGAGTGAAGCCCAGCGTTCGCAGCACGGCAACCTCGGTCGTTCGTTCCCGGGCGGCCATGGCCATGGTGTTGACCGTGATGAAGAAGATGGAGGCGATCACCGCAAGGCCGATAGCGGAAAACAGGAACTGTATGTTCCCCATCATCTCGAGAAAGGACAGGAAGAACGCGGCCTCGGTCTCCGCGCGTACCTGATCGGGCGAATTTTCGAACATGGCCTCCGCCTGGGCGATGGTTTCGTTCATGTTGTCCGGAGAGTCGAGCAGTATGTAGAAGGAGTTGATGGCCCCCGGGTTGCCCAGTGCTTCCTCCACATACTGCCAGTCGAAATAGAGCACGCGCTCCGCGGCTTCGTCGGTGGGATGGGTAAAGATTCCCCGCAGCGTCAGCTCGATATCCACCGGGTAGATGTCCCCTTCGATGGTGATGACGTCGCCGGGCTCCCAACCCTTTTCTTCCGCCAGCGCCCCGCCGGCGATGAACGCCGTGCGTTCGGCGCGCCATGCATCGATTGCCCCCGGGCTGAACTCAAGCTCGGGATAGACATCGGGAAACGTGTCGGGATCGGTGCCGAAGCGCGGAAAGAAGTTCTCGGGCCGGTCATCGATGTAGCGGCCCTGGAACCAGTTCATGATGGTGATGCCTTCGACGTGCTCCAGCGCCGCCAGCCGTTGCTCGTAGGCCGCCGGCATGGAGAAGGTCAACGATATGGCGTGGCGCACGACGAGGCGGTTTGCGTTTGCCGAGTCGACGCCCGACATGGCGGCCAGCAGCAGATCGAGGAAGGCAAGCAGTATCAGCGCGATCGCGATGCTCAGTACCGTGAGGATCGTACGGCGCTTGTTGCGCAGCAGGTTTCTGCGGATCAGCTTGAACATCGCCTAGTGTCTCGTAGCCGAATGCAGGCGCCCCTTGTCCAGGTGCAATTCGCGCCGGGCGCGTTCGGCGGCCCTGGGATCGTGGGTGACCATGACAATGGTTTTGCCGAACTCCTCGTTGAGCTGGGCCAGCAGGTCGAGGATCTCCTGGGCGCTGCCGGCGTCCAGGTCCCCGGTGGGCTCGTCGGCGAGCACCAGGCGGGGGTCGGTGACGATGGCGCGGGCGATCGCCACGCGCTGCTCCTGGCCGCCCGAGAGTTGGCGCGGATAGTGGTCCTTGCGGTCCGCCAGTCCGACGACTTCCAGCGCCAGATCCACTTTCCTGCGGCGCTGCGCGCGGGATAGTTTCGTCAGCGTCAGCGGCAGCTCCAGGTTTTCGTAGGCGGTGAGCACCGGTATCAGGTGGTAGAACTGGAACACGAAGCCCACGTTGCGGTGGCGCCATCCTGCCAGTTGGCTGTCGTTCAGCCCCCCCAGGCTCTGCCCCGCCACGCGGATGTTTCCGGACGTGGGGCGATCGATACCGGCAAGCAGATTCAGCAGCGTGCTCTTGCCGGACCCCGATGGCCCCATCAAGGCAACGAACTCGCCCTCGGAAACATCCATGGAGACGCCCGCCAGCACCTTGATGTCGAACGCATCCCTCCGGTAGTTCTTGGTGACTTCCGAGATCTCTACCAGTCTTTCAGCCATGCAACGTGCTCCGTGTACTAGTTTTCGGCGATCCGGACGCGCTGGCCGTCCTCGAGTGACGCTACTTCGCGGCTGACGACCGTCTCGCCGCCGCTCACGCCTTCCAGTATTTCCACGCGGCCGTCCGATGCCTCGCCCAGTTGGACACGGGTCCGGCGCAGCACGTCGTCATCGACCTGGAACAGGAACGCCGCGCCGCCCGCATACTGTATCGCCTGTTCGGGGACCAGCAGCTTCGGCGGTTGGACGAGTTCCGTTTCATCGACGCCTTCTTCGAGAAAGGTCACGGTGCAACTCATGTCCGGGACCAGCCGCACGTCGATGTTGTCGATGCGGACCTTGACCTGGACCACGGCGCGCTGCCGGTCGGCGGTGGGCACGATCTGGCGCAGGCTGCCGCTGTACTCGAAATCGGGCACCGCGTCCACGCGGATGCTGGCCCTTTGTCCCAACTGCAGCCGGGCGATATAGCTCTCGTTGATGTCCGCTTCCACTTCCAGCGACGTCGGGTCGGCGATGCGCACGATGGAGCCGGTGGACTGCTGGGAGGTGAAGCCGCCCGGGGCCACCATCTCGCCGACCTCGATGTTCCTCTCGATGACCACGCCGTCGATGGGTGCGCGCACCACCGTATAGTCCAGTTGCGCCTGCGCCGCGTTCAGCCGGGCCTCGGCGGTGCCGACCTGTGCGACGGCCACGTCCCGCTGGGTGATCGCGGTGTCGTAGAGTGCCTGCGACGTGAGTTGGTCCTCGACGAGGTCGGCCTGCCTGACGAGTTCGCGTTCGGCGTCGGCCAGCCGGGCACGTGCCTCGTTGAGCGATGCCTCGGCGAGGCGAACCGATGCCTGCAGGTCCTCGCTGTCGAGCACGGCGATGATGTCGCCGGCTTCGATGGTGTCTCCTTCGTCCACCGGCAGTTCGACCACCCGGCCGATGATCTTCGCGCCGACGGCGGCCCGCGACCGGGCATAGGTGTAGCCTGTCGCCGTCAGTACCGTGGACGCCTGTGTTGGCGTGAGCACCTGTACCCGGGCGGTTTCCACCCGGGGCAACAGCCAGGGGACCGGCAGGCGGTAGGCGAAGTAGACGCCGCCCAGGATGATGGCGCCGCCCAGCAGCCAGAACCACCATCGGGAGCGGCGCGGCGAGTAGTCTTCCTCGCTCATGCGCAGCGCCGACAGGTCCGGCCGCCGGTCTGTGCTGTCTTCAGTCATGCCTGACTCATGGCTCCAATAATCTGGAGCGACCCTTCATAGATCATGCTCACCGAAACATAGAGGATGACCGCAAGCCCCAGGTAACCGATCCAGTGGTTACGCGCGAGAATCCGGGCGATAAACGCGGCGGCCAATCCCATGAAGGCGATGGACAGCGCCAGGCCGAAAATCAGCACCCAGAGGTGATCCCGCGCGACGCCCGCCACCGCGAGCACATTATCCAACGACATGGAGACGTCGGCAATGATGATCTGAGTGACTGCGGCGCGCAGCGATTTCACGGGTGCCCGGGCATTGTCCACCGGCTCGCCACCGGCCATCGCCCCGATGTTGCGGGCGGCGTGTTGCTGCTGCGACTGGACCCGAAGCTCACGCCAGAGCTTCCAGCTTACCCAAAGCAGCAGGATGCCGCCGGCCAGCAGCAGACCGATGATCTGCAGCAACTGAACGGTCAGGAGCGCAAAAATGACCCGCAGGACAGTGGCCGCCGCGATACCGAGGACGAGCACGCGGCCGCGCAGGTGAGCCGGAAGCCCGACGACGGCCATGCCGATGACGATGGCATTGTCCCCGGCCAGCACCAGGTCCACCAGAATCACCTGCACGAGCGCGGAAAGTTCGGAAAGGGAGATCAGGTCCATTCAGTTCTCGCGATGGGGAAGGCCGCAACAGCGGCGATAGTTTGCCGTTATTTGCGTCAGGATTCATCCTGGCATGTTCACGCGGGCGGCTCGCATGCCAATCCGGACGTGCTGCAGCCATGCCGACCGGCGGGACCGCCATCCTGACCAGCAGGACTGCCATGGCGACCGGCGGAACCCGAATGCCGCGGAAGCTGGATGCTGGCCCGTGGTGGTGGAATTTTCTATGCTTCTGTTCCGCTTCAGGAGGACCGTGACATGACAAACCCGTTTCGATATCGATTCGTGCTGTGGCTGGTACCGCTGACGTTGGTAATGCCTGCGCTCGCCCAGGAGCCTGAACTGACCGGCGAGGACGACGGGGAGGATCGCGAGACGATCGCCGATCTCACCGAAAACAGCGACCGCTTCGATGGACTCTTTACGCTCTACCGGGACCGTGATACCGGCGAGACGCACATGGTGGTCATGCCGGAGCAACTGGACAGGGAGTACATTTACGTCTCGGTGAGCACCGACGGCGTGGTCGAGGGTGGCACCTTCAGGGGCAACTATCGCGAGAACCGCGTGCTGTCCGTCGCGCGCCATTTCGATCGTATCGAGATTCGTGCCGAGAATACTGCGTTCTATTTCGACCCCGACAACCCGTTGAGCCGTGCCGCGGACGCCAATATCAGCCCCGGGCTGCTGGCCTCGCAGCCGATTCTGGCGGAGGACGAAGACACCGGCGCCATGCTCATCGCCGCGGACGAACTGTTCGCCAGCGAAACGCTGTCGCAGGTCAAGCCCTCGCCGAATTCGGACCGCGACGACCGGGACCGATTCGAACTCGGCAGCCTGAGCGACGAGAAGAGCAAGATCACGGCGATACGCAACTACCCGTTGAATACCGACGTGCAGGTCGAGTACGTCTACGAAGACCCGGCGCCCACGGTTTCCGGGGACGAGGAGGTCACCGACAGCCGTTTCGTAAGCATCCATTTGCAGCACTCGCTGATCGCGATGCCGGAAACCGACTACCGGCCACGGTTCACCGACCACCGCATGGGTTTCTTTGCGGAGCAGGTCACGGACCTGACCGACGATTCCGTCACTCCCTACCGGGACCTGGTGCAGCGCTGGCACCTGGTCAAGCAGGATCCTTCCGCGGCCATCTCCGAACCCGTGGAGCCCATCGTCTGGTGGATCGAGAACACCACGCCCATCGAATTCAGGGAGTCAATCCGCGAAGGCGTGCTCGCCTGGAACCGCTCGTTCGAGAAGATCGGCTTTCGCAATGCCCTTGAGGTGCGCGTGCAGCCCGACGATGCGGACTGGGATGCCGGCGACATCCGCTACAACGTGCTTCGCTGGACCTCCTCGCCCAACCCGCCGTTTTCCGGTTACGGGCCGTCGTTCACCAATCCGCGCACCGGCCAGATCATCGGCGCCGACATCATGCTCGAATACTCGGGCGTCACGAGGCGAGTCCATTATCAGCGCATCCTCGACAATCTGGATTTCTCCCAGGTTCCCGAGCGCTTCGAACCCGGATACTGCTCCATCGGCCACGAGCTGCACCTGAGCCAGGCGTTCGGCCGGCTGGCCGTGAATGCCCTGCAGATGGGTGCGGCGGCGGAAGAACAGTTGATTCACGAGTTCCTGGTGGACCTGACGTTGCACGAGGTGGGCCATACCCTTGGTTTTGCTCACAACTTCGCCGCATCCAACATGCTGACGCCGGACGAGATCCACGATCCGGAGGTGGTCGCGGAGCGTAGCCTGCAGGCGTCGGTAATGGACTACACCGATATCCACATCGCAACCGGCGGACGGGAGCAGACGGCCTACTTCAGCACCATGCCGGGGGTCTATGACGACTGGATCGTCGAATACAGTTACTCGCCGGCGCTGGACGATCCCGGGACGGAACGCGAACGCCTGCGGGAAATCGCCTCCCGTTCGACCGAACCCCAACTGCTGTTCGGCACCGACGATCACGTCATGCGCGCCCCCGGCTGGGCCATGGACCCCCGCGTGCACTGGTACGACCTCACCAGCGATCCGGTCGGCTACGCCGAAGAGCGCCTGAATCTGGTCGGGGACCTGCTGGTCACGGCCCGGGAGAAGAACGCCGCGGAAGGCGAGTCCTGGCATCGGCTGCGCGACGCCTACGGTATCTTGCTGTCGCAGTTCTCCCGCTCCATCAGCGTACTGGGCCATCAGGTCGGCGGCGTCTACGTGAATCGGTCGGTATCGGGTCAGTCCGGCGCCGACGTACCTTTTGTACCGGTGAGCTTCGAAACCCAGCAGCGTGCAATGGAAGGAATCGCGCTGCACCTGTTCGCGCCCGACGCGCTGGAAGGCTCCGAAGAACTCTACAGTTACCTGCAGGCCCAGCGCCGACTATGGAACTTCTGGGGAGAAACGGAGGACCCGAAAGTCCATGAGTGGCTGCTCTCGGTACAGCGCGGCGTGCTGGCTCACCTGATGCATCCCACCGTCATGACGCGAATCACCGATTCCCGCCTCTACGGCAACGAGTACGCATTGGCGGACATGATGGACGACCTGACCGCCGCGATCTTCAATGCCGACCGGCGCGGTGACGTGAACACGTTCCGGCAGAACCTTCAGGTGGAATACGTGTCTCGCCTGACGGACGTCGTCACGGAAAATGACCACGACTATCCGTCGCAGTCGATGGCGCTCTACCAGTTACGGGAGATCGAGCGGCTGCTGAGCGGCAAGCGCAGCGGCAACGTGGAGACGCGGGCGCATACGCAGAACATCCTCTACATCATCCGCCGGGCGCTGGAGGAGGACGCCTGACGCCGATTACGGAAAACCGATCAGGCGGCCGCCCAGGGCGACGCTGAACCAGAGCGAAAGGGACGCAACCGCCACCAGTTTCGGTACCGAGCCGGCGATTGTCGGGTTCCGGACCACCCGCCGCCGGATCGTGAACGTGAACAGGAGCACCGCGCCCAGCGACGCCAGCTTCAGCCAGAACGCGGTGAGGTAGTAGTACTTGGTCGCGAAGCACATGAAGAGCCAGGGGCCGGTCAGCAGCATCGATGCGATGCCGATGAGCAACAACGGTTCGGTATCGCGAGCCAGTCGCGCGGCGGATTGACCGGTCAGGCCGAGGCCCAGAAGGCGGAGGTCGACCACCAGTACCGCGCCGCCGATGATCGCCAGGCCGAGCAGGTGCACGGTCGCGATGACAGGAAAGAGCCAGGGCGAACTGCGCATTGCGACGAGCAGCGGCAGGTACTCGAGCCAGTGAAAGAACTCCAGCAGGGACATCACGTGAACCAGTACTGCTGATAGGGAATCATGCGGCCGGCGACGAGAATTGCGGTCCACAACAGCAACGTCAGGCCGCCGGCGAGTCGCGCCGCACGCGGGGGCACCGGATCATTGTCCCAATCGTCGATACTGCGGTGAACCGTGCGAAAGAACAGCCACACCGCGAGTCCGGCGAGCCCAAGCATCGCCATCTTGGCGCGGAAGAACAGGTTGACGAACTTGTCCGCGGGGGACGCATAGAACATCAACATCCCGCTGCCGGCCATGACCGCGAATCCCCCTGTCGTCCACGGGAGCAGGCGGGTCAGGACCTGCGACACGGGGACGCGGGACATGGAAATGCCAAGCAGGCGCAGGTCGACGAGGATCGCGGTGCCCAGGAACACGGCGAGCGTCAGGACGTGAGTGGCAAGAAAGGCGAGATAAGCGTAGTGGGACTCGCGCAAGGCCGTGCTGGCGGGGGTTGCCGCCAGCCACTCGAAGATTTCAAGCAGCGGCACGGGACTGTCCGGAGAAGGGTCGGCAGCGCGCCGTACCGCCCCGCGAACCGGTCAGCGATCGCGTTCGGGCCTCGGCTGCCCGTCGGCGCCCGGCGCAGATCCTCCCATGAAGACCTTGCTGCCATCGAGATACTCGAAGAATACGGCTACGCCCTTGTTTTCGCCGCTCTTGGCCTGATAGGCGAAAACCTTGATCTCCGACCCCACCGGAAGCGTGTCCCGGGTGAGCCCGTTCCTGAAGAGGTTTACGGGCGGCCCACCCTCGAAACCCCAGTTGGTCACGGTACCGTCCTCGTTGGTGACGTCCACCCAGAGCCATGAATGCGGGTTGGTCAACTCCACCTTTGTCACGACGCCCTGCATGTTGAGCGGAGCGTTCTCATCGTAGGCCGCTGCGAACGAGTGGTGCGCCGCTGCATGGCCCGATGCCAGCAGGCCGGCAACCACCAGGATCGTCAGGCCTGGCCAGAGTCGTTGTTTCATTTTCTGCCCCCCGTCCCTACTCAGCCCGGGACGCCTCTTCCCGGGTGGCTTCATATTCTGCCGCGCGCACCCGCGCCCCCCTGAGCACGTTGATGATGCCATAGTTCTGTTCGTGGCAGGCGAACTCGAACAACCCCGGAGGCTCCATCATCGGCCAGGGTACCTCGATGCTCCACGGCGCCTCCCAGGTGGTGGGGTCCGTCATTGTGGCCTCGTAGAGAATCGTGTCACCAGCTACGCGGGTCAGGCGTTCTTCCAGGTGAAGGTTGCCCGCGGAGCCGTCCCACTTGCGGCCATCGTGAAAGTTGGTCGTTTCGATGACCAGTGTGTCGCCGTCCCAGCGGCCGCGGGACTCCCCGAGCCAGCTTCGCACGCTCGGCGGTGGCGGGGGCGCTTCGGCCAGGCGGATGATGCGCACGTCGCTGTTGGCCTGTGTGATGAGAATCACCGCCTCGGGCGTCTGAACGATCTGCGATTGCCCGGTGTTCTGCAGGAACGGCACGCGTGGCGGCCCCTGGTTGCCCTGTATGCACCGCTCGTACAGCCCCCTGGACTCGAGCGTGTGCCGGCGCGCCTGCTGTTCCTGCCGGGCCTGTCCCTCGAGCGTCAGCGGCGGGACCCGGCCGTTCGGGGGATCCACAACGAGCGACGTGCGCAGGTTGGGGCGAATCGGGCTCTGCCAGTTGTCCATGCCGAATTCGGTCCAGTCGTAGTGCACAGTCGCGGGGTCCACCGAGGCGTCCCGCGTCGCCCATCGGACAAAGGCGGTTATGGCTTCCTCTTCCGTGTACAGGAGTTTTCCGGCCAGGTCGGCAGGGCGTTCCAGGGGCACATAGGCCACATTCAGCCAATACCCGGTCAGGTCGGGATCGCCCCAGGACGTCCGCGGCGATGTCTCCCGCGGCGCGTTCGGATCCCAGATGCGGCTTGTGGCTTCCGCAATGAACGACTCGGCTTCCTCGCGGAAATAGGCGTAGGTCGATTCGGAGGTGTGCGGAGATGCGGCACGGGCGGCTTCAACCGTTTCCTCCGATTCCTGATTGATCAGGGCGGACGGCGGCGGTGACTGTGCACTCGCGGGCAATGCCGCCAGTGCGGCAGTCGCGACCGTCAGTGAATCCAGGAGGCGGGTTCCACCATTCATTTCAACGTACCCCCCTGTCTATCTTAATCGTTGGTGACGTCTTCGTCATAAAAGCCCAGCGGCCTGTACATCATCGGTTCGACGATGGGAATGCACTGAAATTCATGCAGCCGGGCGTCCGCCTCTACATGCCGGTAGAGCATGAAGCCGATGTTCCAGGGCCGCGTGAACACATTCTGATCCTCGATCGTGGCCTCATAGCGCATATGGTAGGGGCTGACGGGCGTCCATCGTTCGGTCACCCGCAGGGCGTCGCTGGCGAAGTTGCCTTCGCGGTCGAACCATGTGTGCTCGTTGAATCCCTGAACATCGACCACCAGCGTATTGCCCTCCCAGCGGCCGTTCGAGGTACCCATCCAGGACTGATCGTAAGCCGGGCGTTCCTCGTCCATGTAGATCGTGCGATATGCACCCTTGTACTCGTAGACGATCAGCACCTGTTCGGGCGTCTGAAATATCCGGAAGGGAAACGGCATGTAATTCGCCCGCGGCACTCCGGCGCGGAAACACTGCAGCTCCGGGTCGCCGGTGTCGAAGCGGCTGGGGTCGTTGGTGACGCTGACTACGGCCCTGTTCTCGTAGTTGCGTTGTTGTTCGGCGGCCGCCCATTCCTGGTAGGGCAGTTCATCGCCCTCGACAATACCCAGTCCCGCCCGCCCGGCGCCCCAGGCGCCGGTCACCTCCGCGAAGGGGCCCGGCTGCACGGAGTGGGACAGGATGTTCCAGTTGGCGGTCGTGAAGGACTGCCAGGTCCCGCTGATGTCGGGCGTGCCGTGCAGTGTTCGCGGCGGCGCGTAGTCGGGGAACGGTTCGTGGATCGGAGTCTGTGCTGCGGCAGCGCCGGGGAGGCACAAGATGAATATGCCGAGCTGCAGCGCGCCGGCTTTTTTGTTCTCCAAGGTCCTGACCTCCCTTCCAGAGGGGACCCATTCTAGCGCGTTGCCTGCCCACAAAAAAAACCCCGAGTGCAGAGCACCCGGGGCTACAGGGGGTGGACGGGCTGCTAGCTGCGGTCGAGGAACGCGAGCCGCAGGGACATCAGCCGCGCCAGTCGCGCGTTACGCACGTCCTGCAGGCTGGCGGTAGCAACAACTTCCTCCGTGTACTCGGCCTCGGGAGTCTCGGCCGTGACGACGACTTCCTCCATGTAGAGGTGGGCCGGCGCCTTGGCCGTGACGACGATTTCCTCCATGTAGAGATGGGCGGGCGCCTTGGCGGTGACGACGATTTCCTCCATGTAAAGATGCGCCGGCGCTTCGGCGGTCGCGACGACTTCCTCCATGACGAATCCCTCATCCATCCAGGCCGGCGCACCCGCTGCGCCCGCGCTGTTCGCGCCGAGGAAAATCAGGGTTGCGATCGCTGCTGTCTTCGTCGTGTTCATGGCTGGCTCCCGTGTTGTGTGGTGCAGTTCGAAGTTGTGGTCACTGTACGCGGTGGGGTCTGAAGTGTGCGTACAGAAGTCTGAAGAACCTTCAAGATTGTGAAAACAATTTCGAAGTTCGCCGCGATCATGCGCATTCTCAAGGCGAAACAAGCGCCATCGTGATGACATGTTCGGGTCTGCGACCATGGCAGGTACAATGTCCCGCCTGAAAGAGCGCAGTCGGTGGTCGTTCGATGAAGAGGAACTCACTGGAACGATGTTTCCAGCGCGTGGTCGTCTCGGTCGCGGTGGTTATGGCAATCCTGCCCGCTGCGCACGCCCCGGCGCAGGATGACGTTGTCGTAGTCGGCGGGTCCGGATGGCACTGCGGGGAAGATCCCCAGTGTTTCAACCGCCTGCACCCTGATATTCCCATGGCTGCACGAGCTCTCCCCGGCCAGACGGTCCTTCTCAAGACCCGCAATTCCGCCGACCTGCAACTCGATCCCGACAGTACCTACGTGGACCCTCGCGATGCCGACCCGGTGCGCGGCACGGTGCACCCGCTGGCGGGTCCGGTCTACATCGAGGGTGCGGAACCGGGAGATGTGCTCGCGGTGACGATCCTCGACATCGACCCCGGGCCGTTCGGCGTCACGCGGATTACGCCCAACGCGTTCATCGGGGACCGGATTCCGGGTCCGTTCAGCGTCACGTGGCGATTGAATCGCAGGGAAGCGGTATCCGATGCGTTGCCGGGTGTGCGTATCCCGAACGCGAGTTTCCCGGGAATTGTGACGGTATTGCCGGGGCCTGCGCAGCATGCCGCGGCTCTGGAGCGAGAGGCAGCGCTGGCCGCGGCAGGCGGCGCCGTGGGCCTGCCTCAGCCGATACACGCCTCGCCGGCCGAGATCTGCGGACCGCAAGGCAGCCGCCGCGACGATTGCCTGCGGACAGGTCCACCCCGGGAACACGGCGGAAACATGGACATCCGCTACCTGGGCGTCGGCGTCACGGTCTATCTGCCCTGCTACGTGGAAGGATGCGGTCTGGGAGTCGGAGACATGCACTTTGCCCAGGGCGACGGTGAAGTCGCCGGCACGGCTATCGAGATGGACGCCGACGTGACGCTGACGACCGAGCTCATCGAGGACGGACCGGAGCTTCTTCGCGGTCCACACTATGAAGGTACTGTCCGCTTGATGGACGTGCCCTCAAGGCGCTTCTATGCAACCACCGGGTTACCGCTGAAGGCCGCAGGAGAAATTCCGCCGGACATGGCCTATCTCGAATCACCCAAAGCAGGAGAGCTCGAGAATCTCTCGAAGGACATCAGCCTTGCGGCCAGAAACGCCCTACTGGAAATGATCGACTACATGGTTGCGAATCACGGTCTGACACCCGAGCAGGCCTACGTTGTTGCCAGCGTGGCAGTGGACCTTCGAATCGGCCAGCTGGTCGACGTGCCCAATGTCGGTGTCACTGCCATTTTGCCGTTGGATATCTTTGACTAGTGGTTCCACCAACAAGTTTGCCGAGGAGATTTCACCGGGTCTTCGGATGGGTTTCAAGGAACGAAGTATTGAGAATGGGACATAGGATTCACTTGCTGGTCGCAATGACGCTGTTCCCGGCGCTCGTCGGCGCGCAAGACGACCCGGCCGCAGGGGAGGGGCTGGAGGAGATCGTCGTGCTGGCCACTCGAATGAGCCGTCCGCTGGACTCGGTCCCCGCTGCGGTGAGTGTGGTGAGCCAGGACGAAATTCAACTGGGCCGCCAGCAACTGGGTCTTGACGAGGCGCTCACCCGGGTACCCGGGCTGTTCATGCAGAATCGCTACAATTTCGCCCAGGATCTGCGAGTTTCCATCCGCGGCTTCGGTGCCCGGTCGGCGTTCGGTATCCGCGGTGTCAAGATTCTCGTGGACGGCATTCCCGAGACGCTGCCCGACGGCCAGGGCCAGGTGGACAGCATCGACCTGGGCGCCGCGCAGCAGATCGAAGTGCTTCGCGGTCCAAGCTCGTCGTATTACGGTAATGCCTCCGGGGGTGTGATCAGCGTGACGTCGGAGCGAGGGCCGGAGACGCCGTTTGCCAATCTGCGCCTCACTGCAGGTGAGTACGGCGCACGGAAGTTCCAGGTCAAGACGGGCGGGCAGGCGGACCGCGTCAACTACTTCGTCAGCCTCTCCGACTCCGGGTTTGACGGGTACCGGGAACACAGCGAAACCGAGAATACGCAGTTGAGCGGGCGCCTCGAATTCGATCTTGGCGACCGTGGCACCCTGCTGGCGCTGGCCAACTATACGGACCAGCCGGTGTCGAACGATCCCGGCGGCATCAACCTCGCCCAGGCGCAGGCCGATCCGCGATCGGCCAGGGACCGCAACCTGAGTTTCGTCGGGGGCGAGGCGCTGGAGCAGACTCGCGTCGGCTTCGTTTACTCGCTTCCCATGGGGGAGGGAAGCGAATTGCAGGTCCGCAACTACTATGTATCCCGTGACTTTAGCAACCGGTTGCCCTTCTTCGGTGGAGGCTCGGTGGACCTGCAGCGATTCTTTGCAGGCGGCGGCATCAGCTATACCCACGAAGGTAGCCTGGGAGACAGGCCCAATCGAGTCGTCGTGGGCCTGGACTACGACGACCAGGACGATCACCGGCGCCGGTTCAACAACAACATGGGCGTTCTCGGCGCCCTGACCCTGGATCAGGACGAGCACGTCACCAGTACCGGACTGTTCATCCAGGACGAACTCAGTATTGCGGACAATGTTCAACTCTCGTTCGGTCTGCGTTTCGATGAAGTGGAATTCGACGTCGGCGACCGGTTTCTGGGCAACGGCGACGATTCCGGCGTGCGCAGGCTGGACGATGTCAGCCCCATGATCGGCCTGACGGCCAACCTGTCGGCGGACATGACGGTATACGGAACGTACTCCACGTCATTCGAGACGCCGACCACGACCGAGTTTGCCAATCCGTCCGGCGCCGGCGGATTCAACCCCCTGCTGGAGCCTCAGGCGGCCACGAATCTGGAAGTCGGACTGCGGGGCGGTGTGGGCAGCCGCACGCGATACGAACTGGCCGTCTTCGACATCGACGTGGAAGACGAACTGATTCCCTACGAGATTCCCGGCAGCCCCGGAAGGGATTTCTTTGCCAATGCCGGACGCTCGAGCCGGACGGGCCTTGAAGCCACGCTGTCGTCCCGGCCCACGGACCGCATCGGCATCACGCTGAGTTATACCTACGCGGACTTCACGTTCGCGGAGTTTCTCGACGACAACGGCAACGACTATTCCGGCAACCGGATTCCCGGCACGGTCGAGCAACTGCTGTTTGCGGAACTGAGTTACCGTCATCCCGCCGGCTGGTTCGGCGCCCTGGACGCGCTCCATGTGGGCGATCAGTTTGCGAACAACGCCAACACCGTCTCGGACGCTGCGTATACGCTCTCGAACCTGCGACTGGGATTCGACGCGAGCCGGGGCGGCGCTACATTTTCGCCCTTTGTCGGCGTCAACAACCTGTTCGACCAGAGCTACAACTCCAACATCCGGCTGAACGCATTCGGTCGCCGCTTCTATGAGCCGGGACCGGCGCGAAACGTATACGCCGGCGTTGCGGTGAACTTCGATTTGCGTTGACGGTGCGCGTGGTCAGTCCACACTCATGACGGGCCGCAAATGAAGATTCTCGCGGTCGGGGATATCCATCTCGGGCGCACGCCGTCGCGGTTGCCCGCCGAACTGGCTGCCCAGTCAAGGCGCTACGGACCAGCCACTGCCTGGGAGCGAGCGGTAGATGCGGCCCTGGAGGCCAGGGTCCGGGCCGTTTTGCTGGCGGGCGATGTGGTCGACAGGGACGACGACTTCTTCGAGGCCTATGGCCAACTGGCGCGGGGTGTAAGGCGACTTGCCGACGCGGACATCGGCGTCATCGGCGTGGCCGGCAACCACGACGTCGAGGTGTTGCCGCGGCTCGCCAACGAGATTCCGGCATTCAGGCTGTTGGGCGCCGGCGGCAAGTGGGAGCACTGCGAGATCGCCGACGGCAGCGAATCCGTCACCATCTGGGGCTGGTCGTTCCCCCGGGCGAGAGTGATGGAGAGCCCCCTTCCGGATGGGCCCTTCGATCGCGCTTCCGGGCTCAATCTCGGCCTGCTGCACTGCGACCGGGGCGCGGGCGCCAGCCCCTACGCTCCGGTTACCGGACTGGAACTGGAGCGGGCCGGGCTTGACGGTTGGCTGCTCGGTCACATCCATGTCCCGGACGCGCTGACCGCCGCCTCCCCGAACGGTTACCTGGGAAGCCTCACTGGCCTGCATCGCCGCGAAACCGGCGCGCGCGGTCCCTGGCTCATCAGCGTCGGCAGAGGAACCATCGGGGAGGTTGAGCATCTCCCGCTTGCGCCCCTGCGCTGGCAACGCCTCGATGTCGATCTCGAAGGCATCTCCGATCCCGCCGACGCCAAGGGGCGGGTGTTGAATGAGTTACGCGTGCTGGACGAGGCGCTTTCCGGCGCAAAGCATCGTCCCGACGCGGTGGGTCTCGGTATTCGTTTCTGCGGGCGCAGCCGCTTCGGCGCCGCTGCCGCCGCCGGGTTCTCCGACGAGGATCGGGAACGGGTCGACACCGGAACGGGCAGCATTCACTACTTCATCGAGTCCATTTTCTCTCAAGTTCGCCCAGAAATGGATCTGGAAAAGCTCGCCCAACGGGGGGATCCTCCCGGGCTGCTGGCTCAACGTCTCCTTTGGCTGAAGGAGCCCGAGGGCCACCCGGAACGGGATCGTCTGATCGCCCTGGCCCGAGATCGTCTGAACGACGAATCGCGTGCCCCCAGGTGGAGCGGCCTGGGCGAGCCGATGGAACCCGATCCGGCGGATTGGTTGGTCAGGGCCGGCTATCGCGCCCTGGAAAGATTGCTGGAGCAAGCGCCGGAACAGGATTGATGCATCTGCGCCGTCTCAACATACACTCCTTGCCGGGAATCGAGCCGGGGTTCGACTTCGAGCCGGCAAGCGGCGGCGTCAACATCGTTACCGGCCCCAACGCGATCGGCAAGAGCAGCCTGGTAAGGGCGCTGAAGTACCTGCTTGCCGGCGTCGATCCGAAAAACGATCCGCCGGACCTGCACCTGGAAGCGGAATTCCTGAGCGGCGATGCGGGGTGGACCGTGCGCCGCACCGGCCGGCAGGTCGTGTGGATGCGGGACGGTAACCCGGCGCCGCCGCCCGCGTTGCCGGGCGCCGGTCAGTTCGGGCTCTACAGGCTGTCCGTGGAAAGCCTGCTGGCGGACGACAGCAGCGATGGGGAATTGGCCGACCATCTCTGGCGCGCCGTGCGGGGTGGATTCGATCTCGACCGCGCGCGCACGAAGGATATCGGTCCGCTTTTCGCAATCCACGAAGGAAGGAACCTGCGAAATGCCAGCGGTGCGCTCTCCAACGTGCGGAGCGAATACGTGGCCTTGCACCGTCAGGAGGCGGAGTTACCCGGACTGGAGGGGCAAATTCACGAGGCGACTCGGGCGGGCATCCAGCGCGAGCGGCTCAATACGGCGCTGGAACTGCATGCGTCCCTCAGCCGCCGCCGCGAGTGCGCCGCGGCGCTCGTAGCGTTTCCGCCCGGAATGGAGAAGCTGCATGGCGACGAGATTGTGCGTCTCGACCAGCTCGACGCCAGGGCAGCGGGTCTGGAAGAGGAGTTGGAGGAGGCACGGCGTGGGCTCTCCGCCGCGGAGCGGGAGCTTGAGCGGACGGGATTGAGGGACAAGCGCCCCACGGCTGAGCGGATGGCGCAGGTCAAGGATCTGTTGCGGCGCGTCGGCGAAGACGCCTTGAAGCGCGACGCTGTGTTGGAGGCGCTGGAAGGGGCAAGGTCGAGCGTCGCCGACGCCCTCGCGGAGTTTCATGGTGAAGGCCAGCCGCCCAGGCTTGACGAATCCGCGTTGCGGCGGGCCCAGGCAATCATCGAGCCGCTGGGTGAAAGGCAGGAGCAGCGGCGCAAGCTGCTGCAAGCGCTGGACATGGCCGGCGACCCGCCCGACGATTCGAAGATCGGCCGGCTTCGCGAGGGCAGTGACGCGTTGCGCCGCTGGTTGGCGGCGCAACCGGTCGGGGAGGGCGGAGGCGTCCCGGCATGGGTGTCGAATGTGGTCCTGACCGCGTGGTGGGCCACAGTGACATTGGGTGGGACCACCGCGCTGGCAGCCGTCTGGGCGGAAGCGTGGTCGGTCGCTACCGCGTCCGGGTTAATCGTGATGATGCTGGTCGCCGTGATGATTCTGTCGAGGAGCGTTAACTCGCAGATTTCAGAGCGAAGCAAGGCCGCGAGGGAGCGTTATGGCGAGACGGGCCTCGATTCGCCGCCCACGTGGGACCGCGACGCGGTACGCGATCACTTGCGGTCCGAGGTGGAGGGACCCTTGATCCAACTGCTGTTGCGGCGGGAACGGGCCGCAAGCGTCCCGGAGTTGCGTGCCGAAATCGACCGGGTCGAAGCGGAAATCGACGATTTGGAAACGGGCAGGCGTGATCTCGCGTCGGAGATCGGCATCGACCCGGCGTTGACCGGTGCCCCGTTTGTCCGGTTCGCCGCGGTGACCGACAAGTGGGATACGGCGCGTGCGAAGCTTGCCGAGCGGCAGGCGGAACTCAAGGTGATCGAGGCACGGATTGCTGAAAATGCCGCGCATGTTCGCGAGTGGCTTGAGCCATGGCGGGGACAGGACGACCCACTGATCGAGAACTCCGACACTACAACGAAATTGGGCGCGTCGAGCGTCGCTGACGCGCTGCGCGTTGCGTTTGAGACCCTGGAAGTGCGTCTGTCCAGGGCGCGGGAGGCGGAGCGCGAGATGGAGTCGAAACTGGACAGCATCGACTCGCTGCGGAAGCGGATCGACTCCGACGAGTCGGAACGCACCAGCCTGTACTCCCGTGCGGGACTTGAGGCTGGCGCGCGCGCCGAGCTTGCCCGGAGGCTCGATCGTCTGAAGGATTGGGGCATGGCGCGGGAGGCCCTAGTCCTGGCGCAAAATGACGAGCGGCGATTGAGGGAAACGCTGGCGGACGATGCGGCGCCGGCGGACGCGTCAGCGCCGTCAGATGGGTCGGCGCTGATCCAGGCGGTCGAGAGCGATTCCGTCGAGACACTACAGCTCGAATTGCAGGCTGCGGCGGAACGGGCCGACGAGTACACGGAGCTGATTCAGCGGCAGGCGGCAATCAACGAGCGGCTCGATTCGGCGCGCAAGAGTCACCGCGTGGAACAGGCCGCCGGTGAGCTTGGGCGGGCGGAGGAGGCGTTGCGGGACAAGCGCGACACGGCCCTGGTGCATGCCGCGACCGATGTGTTGCTGGACGACGTCGAGCACGCGTTCAGGACCGATCGCGAACCCGATCTGTTGCGCAGGGCGCGGGAACGCTTCGAGGGGGTCACGGCTTACCACTTTACGCTGGAGCTTTCCGACAGGACCGGCTTTACGGCCCGTGATCTTCGGCAAGGGCAATTGCGTTCGCCCGCCCGGCTCTCCTCCGGCACGCGGATGCAACTGCTGCTCTCGTTACGGCTGGCCTGGATCGAGGACCTCGAAACGGGTAGCGAACGGCTGCCGCTGTTTCTCGACGAGGCGCTAACCACCAGCGACGAGGAGCGATTCGCCGTGATGGCACAGACGCTTTCGCGCCTGGCGGAAACCGAGCGGCGCCAGGTCTTCTACTTGTCGGCCCGCCGCCATGAGGCCGCGTTATGGGAGCGGGCCACCGGCGAGGCGCCGGCGCTAATCGATCTGGCCGCCATCCGGTACGGTGCATCCACGCCCGGGAACGGCCTCCCGGCTGTCGAGCCGCCGCCGGAAATTCCTCCGCCGGGAGACGATGACGGGGAAATGTATGCTGCGCGCCTTGGCGTGCCCCTGGTCAATCCCACGGTTGACGCCGGCGGGGTGCACCTCTTCCATCTGCTCCGCGACGACCTTGACCTGTTGCACCGGCTCCTGGATTCCTGGCGCATCGGCACGTTGGGACAACTGGAGTCGTTGTTGGCCAGCGACGCGGCTCCAGGCGCGCTCTCCGACCGCCAGACTCGACAGCGGCTGGTGCTGAGGTGCCAGGCCGCACGGTCGTGGACCGAATTATGGCGCCAGGGGCGTGGAATGCCCGTGGACAGGGTGGCCCTTGAGGAGTGCGATGCCGTTACCGACGTTTTCCTTGAGGGCGCCGCGGAACTCGCGAAGGAACTTGAGGGCGACCCCGCAGAGTTTGTCGCCGCTCTGCGCGCCCGGCGCCTGAAGCGATTCCAATCGGGCCAGACGGACAAGCTGGAGGAATGGCTGGCCGAGAAGGGCTACATTGACGACGCGGAGATTCTCGATCCTGAAGAGCGCCGCCGACTAACGCTACAGCGTGTCGTCCCTCCCACGCAGACGGACGCCGAAGATGTCCATCGCGTCGTCGATTGGATGGAGTCCGCAGTCGTTTCCTGAGCCGGAAACGGTTCTATCAAAATCTACGAGCAGGCAGCGCGGCGTGACCCGGTCGGCTACAGGGCCCGATACAACCGCTCGTCGTAGAGCGCCCCGCTCAGCGGATAGACACTGCTTCGAAACTCCCGGCTGTGCGCGGCGTCGATGTGTCCCAGCTGCGCCTCGGCGTTTTCCCATCGCTCCACGACACTGAAGTGGTTCATGCGATTGGATTGCACGAGTACTTCGAATCGTTCATTGCCGGCTTCGGCGAGGCTCGCGGTGGCCATCGTCTGAAGGTGCTCCCGGGCCGGTTCCACGTTGTTGGGTGTGACGTCCACGTGTGTGACAGCGTAGACGGCATCGCCAGTCGGTTCGGTGTACTGGGTGTCGGCCACCATCTCGATGTGCAGGCGTTCGTCGTAGGGGCTGTAGAGCAGCGGCGCCAGGGCATCTCGGAAGGCCGTCGTGCGGGCCGAATCCCGGTGGGATTGCTGGGCTTCCAGGCTCGTCCATGTTTCCAGGAGAACGAAGTGGTTGGGGCGGTCGATGCGTTGAAGGGCTTCGAGCAGCATATTGCCCGCATCGCCGCGACCGGCCTCCACCTCGGCCGAGAGCAGTCCCACAGCCTGCTCGACGGACGAGGGCGAGACTTCGATATAGGTGACGACGAAGGCAGTGGAGTCGTCCTGCGCGCTGGTTTGCTGGACCAGAACGAGTGCCAATGCTGCACCAATGAGGGCGGTACGATGGATCAAATTCATGTTATGAGCCTCGCGGTTTCTTGCGTGGACGATTCTACTCTCAATTCATGTGCAACGTGCCTGGGGAAACGTGCCCGGAAAGATGCGCCCGTGAAACGGGGTTTGGGAAGTTTGGCAACTTCTACAGTGTTCGCCACGATGAGGTCTCGGTCAGGCCGTCCGGCGGCGTAAACCGGCATAGCGCCGCACGCGAATATCCGCCTGTTCCTTGTGTCCCATGAAGCCTTCGAGTTCGCATAACCTCGAACAATATTCACCGACTTCCAGGGAAGCCTCAGCTGTAACGCGCTGGTAGGTACAGGTCTTGATGAACTTCCCGACCCACAACCCGCCAGTATACCGGGCCGCCCGCCGGGTGGGCAGCGTGTGGTTGGTGCCGATCACCTTGTCGCCGTAAGCCACATTGGTCTCCGGGCCCAGGAACAGGGCGCCGTAGTTGGTCATGTTTTCCAGGAAGTAAGACGGATCGCGGGTCATGACCTGCACGTGTTCGGCGGCGATCCCGTCGGCTACCCGGACCATCTCGTCGACGCCCTCGCAGACGATGACCTGGCCATGATCCCGCCACGCGACGCCGGCGACATCCGCTGTCGGCAGGATGCCCAATTGGCACTCGACCTCCGCCATCGTCTCCCGCGCGAGCGAGTCGGAATCGGTGAGCAGGATGGCCGGCGAGGTGGGTCCGTGTTCCGCCTGGCCCAGCAGGTCCGCGGCGCAGAGTTCGCCGTCCACGCTGTCGTCGGCGATCACCAGGGTCTCTGTCGGCCCCGCCAGCAGGTCGATTCCCACACGCCCGAAGAGTTGCCGCTTGGCCTCCGCCACGTAGGCATTCCCGGGTCCGACGATCATGTCCACCGGGTCGATGGTTTCGGTCCCCAGCGCCATCGCGGCCACGGCCTGCACGCCGCCGAGGCAGTAGATTTCATCGGCGCCGGCCATGTCCATGGCGGTGACGATGGCTGCGCTGGGAGCGCCCCGATAGGGTGGCGCGGCGGCGGCGATTCGGCTGACCCCCGCCACCTTGGCGGTCACCACACTCATGTGGGCCGAAGCCACCATGGGATACTTGCCGCCCGGTACGTAGCAGCCGACGCTGTTGACGGGCAGATTCCGGTGCCCCAGCACAACGCCCGGCAGCGTCTCGACTTCCACGTCGCGAAGCGCGTCCTTTTGCGCCTGGGCGAATTTCCGTATCTGGGCCTGGGCAAATCGAATGTCGTCGATCACCCGGCCCGGCAGCGAACGCCGGCAGGCCTCCACGGTGTCTGCGTCAAGGCGGAAGGAAGGCGGCGACCAGCGGTCAAATCGTTCGGAGTATTCGCGAAGCGCATCGTCCCCACGAGAGCCGATATCAGCGATGATCCGTTCGACCGCCTCGCGAACGCGATCGTCTTCCCGGGCCGTGACTTCGGCCGGCTGACCGCGTTTCAGGTAACGTGCCATGGCGTTTCTCCAAAAAGATCGGCATCGTGTCCCGTTGGCGTTGGGCTCATGTCAAATTCGGGACAGACGGCGATTGTACCGTCAGAATTCCCGGCGTGCCGATGATCAAGTGCTCTCGCACGACAGGCGTGTTGCACACGACCGGCCAACGCCGGGATCGCGTAGTACACGACCGGCCGGGACCGCGTAGTACACTGTGACAAAACAAGTCCAGGGAACCTGCATGCTGAATATTCGCTGCCTTGCCGTACTGACTGTCGCGGCCGTGCCTGTATGTCCTGCTGCCCTGGCGCACCACGCCGCCGGGGCCGTTTTCACCGACGAGGAAATCGAGGTTGAAGGCGTGGTGGCCGAGTACAATTTCGTTAATCCGCACGTCAACATCATGCTCAAAGTGACGGACGAGAGTGGAGCCGAGACCCTTTGGATGGTCACGGGTCCGGCCGCGCCGCCGATGCGCCGCTGGGGGTGGACCCCGGAGACCTTGCAGCCCGGCCAGTTGATCCGGTTTGCCGGCAAGAGCAGCCGCACCGGCGCGCCCATGCTCCTCATCGAATCCGCCGAAATTCAAAGCGGCCGATTCGTCGAACTCGATCCGGCGGACGGTTCGATCATTCGCCGCCTGCAGGAAGCGCCCGACAACAGCCAGGCGCCGGATGCGAGCCTGTCCGTGGCGCTGACGCTGGACGACGGGCGACCGAACCTGGCCGGCATGTGGCTCGGCGGCCTGGGTCGCAGACCCAACCCGCCGCCACCCTTCAACGAGGCCGGAGCCGCGCTGCAGTCTGAATTCGATGCGCTGAACGACCCGGCGTTTGCGGAGTGCGCCGACCACGGCCTGGTGCGCCAGGCCATGTCGGGACATCCGCTGCGAATCACCCAGAACGACGATCACCTGGTCTTCGAATACGAACAGGGTGCAGCTACTCGCACCATCCATCTGGATGGGCGCGCCCCAGTGTCGGACGGGCACACGGACTACGGTCATCACGTGGCCCGGTACGAGGGCGATGCACTGGTGATTGAATCATCGCAACTCCTCGGGCGGCTCACCGGCACGCGGGGCAACGCGCTCAGCGACAGCAGTACGGTCACGGAAACCTATCGGCGTGCCAATTCGCCTGAATTCGGCGCGTTATTGGAAATGACCCTGGTCGTCAACGACCCGGAGCACCTGACGGGTCCGTGGCAGATGTCCTGGCAGAAAAACCATGCGGCCACGTACTATCAGTTCGTCGAAGTCGATTGCGCTTTGCCGTTGCCGCCCGGGGCATGATCCGCGCTGTCGTAACTCCATGAAGTACCGAAACCGGTTCAGGAGCGGTTTGACCATGAGAACGATTCATTCCTGGCTTCCTCTTGCAGCCGGTTCCCTGGTCCTGGCGGTTCCCGCCCTGACGCTTGCACACCACGGAATCGGTGCGCAGTTCGACCTTTCAAGCTCGATCGAGCTGCAGGGCGAGCTGGAACGGGTCCTTTGGCGCAATCCTCATGTGCGGCTCACCCTGCGTGTGACCAACGACGCAGGCGGCGAGGAATTCTGGGAAGTCGAGGCACAGTCGGTCAGCATGTTGCGTCAGCGGGATATCGTCGAAGTGCTCCTCGAAGAGGGCGACTCGATCTCGCTCGTGGGCAATCCGGCGCACGGTGGCGCCACCGAAATCTACGTGACCAATGTGCTGCTTCCCGATGGTCGCGAGCTTCTCTTTTCCCAGGGTGCGGAGCCGTACTGGAACGACGCGGCGCTGGGTACGACGGGGCCGCGGTTCGTACGGGAAGGGGACGGGACGGCGCCTGAACTGGGACTCTTCCGGCCCTGGACCGGTGCATCGCCGCAGGCGTTCTACAGGGGCCTGCCGATGGAAAGTCCGCCGCTCACCGAGCAGGCGCTGGCGTCCGCTCAGGCCTACGATCCGGTTACCGACAACGCGGGCACAGGTGAATGCACACCCAAGGGTATGCCGGGGATCATGTCTAACCCGTATCCGCGGGAGTTCGTCGATCAGGGCGACACGATTGTCATGCGCCTGGAGGAGTACGACACGGTTCGCACCATTCACATGACCGAAACGGCCCCGGGCGCACCTTCCATGCTTGGCCATTCGGTTGGCCGGTGGGATGAAGACACGCTGGTCGTGAACACGACCCACTTTGGTCCCCAACTGTTTCGTCAAGGTATCTGGCTCAGCGAGGATCTTGAGATCATTGAGCGCATTACGCCGAGTGCCGATGGAAGCCGTCTGCACTACGAGGCCACCGCCACGGATCCTGCCGCGTTTGTCGAGCCCATCGAATTTTCGGCGCAATGGATTTATGTGCCGGGTGTCACCGTCGAGCCCTACGATTGCATCGACGGATGACGAACCGCAGGCTATTCACGTAATTCCGGCCAGAACAGGATCGACACTGGCATGAATTCATCGACCGGCACTCCCGGCGGCGCAAAATGGGACCTGAGCGGACGTGTGGCGCTGATCTCCGGCGGCAGCCGCGGCATCGGGGCAGCTTGCGCCGAAGCCATGGTCGATGCCGGCGCGCGGGTGATCGCGGTGGCGAGAAATCAGGGCGATCTGGACCGGCTGCGCGACCGGTTGGGCAGCGCCGTGGAAACCTGGGCCGAGGACGTCAATGATTCGGCATTTCACCGTCGCGTTGAGCGCCTTGAGCAATTGGACATTCTGTTCAACAACGCGGGCACGAATGCTCCGCAGCCCTTCATCGACACTCCGGAAGAGGTCGTGGACGAGATGATCGCCGTCAACGTGCGGGCGATGTTCCTTACGGCCCAGAGCGCTGCGCGGGTGATGCTCCGCGCTGCAAGAGGCGGTTCGATCATCAACATGTCATCGCAGATGGGGCACATCGGCGCGGCGAACCGCACGGTCTACTGCATGACCAAGCACGCCGTGGAGGGATTGACCAAGGCGCTGGGTGTCGAACTGGCGCCCCTCGGCATCCGCGTAAACAGCGTCGCGCCGACTTTCATCGAGACGCCCATGACAACGCCCATGTTCGAGAACAGAGCCTTCAAGCAGTGGGCGCTCGAATGCATCCCAATGGGCCGTATCGGCGAGCTTCGCGAGGTCGTCGCCGCCGTGATGTTTCTGGCGTCGCCGGATTCTTCGCTGATGACCGGCGCAAGCCTCAAGGTGGACGGCGGCTGGACCGCGCGCTAGCGCGCTGGTCTGGAGGGAAACCGGTGTCAGCCGGCGGGTCAATACGCTGCATGTATCGGTATTCGATCACGTGCGATTGACTGTAGACGTCCAGACGTCTTAACCTTTGCGGATGTCATCTGGGAAGCAACCTCCCGGTCGGGTCCGGGACGCCATCATCAAGGTTTTCGAGGAGTCGGAAGCGCCGCTACGGATATCCGACATCGAGGCAGGTGTCTGCAATCAAATTGGCGATACCCCGACTTCGTCTATCAGGTCCTATATGAGGCTCAATACCCCGAAACTCTTCATCCGCGAGCAGCGAGGGGTTTATCGCGCGAGATCTCATCAGCCGAGCCCACGGCAACGATTCCTCGCGCCGGTCGATGCCAGGGAGCAGTCCTTTTCGTTCCAGCGGTCCGTCCTGCATCATGACGATTGCTTCTCGTGGCTGGAGGAGCCCCCCCCCAATTCGGTACATGCCATCGTGACGGACCCACCCTACGGTCTGCACGAATATACGGTTGAGCAGCAACGAAAACTGCGTGCCGGTAAGGGCGGCGTGTGGCGCATACCCCCATCCTTTGATGGTCACCGGAGATCGCCACTTCCCCGGTTTACGACGCTGGACAAGAATCAGCTTGGAGAGTTAAGGCAATTTTTCCTTGTGTGGGGAAAGATGGCCCATCGCGTGCTGGTACCTGGAGCCAACGTGATCGTAGCTTCCAATCCGCTGGTTTCCCATATTGTCGCGATTGCGTTGTCCGAGGCTGGTCTAGAGCGGCGCGGCGAGATCATTCGTCTGACAATGACCATGCGAGGCGGCGACCGGCCCAAGGGTGCGCACGATGAGTTTCGTGACGTGAGCGTGATGCCGCGCTCGATGTGGGAGCCTTGGTTGGTTTTCAGAAAACCATTGGAGGGAAGGGTTCAGGACAACCTGAGAAAGTGGAAGACGGGAGGATTTCGGCGTCCGGAGAAAGCGAAACCGTTCGGCGACGTGATTGCATCGTCGCCGACTCGGCGCGGTGAGAAGAATCTTGCCCCGCATCCCAGTTTGAAGCCGCAAGCGTTTCTTCGACAATTGGTCCGGGGCGTTCTGCCGCTAGGCGAGGGAACCGTGCTCGATACCTTCGCGGGCGCGGGGTCAACTTTGGCGGCAGGCAACGCTGTGGGCTACGACAGCATCGGAATTGAGCGGGACAGGGACTATTTTCAGATGGCCGTAGACTCAATTCCCGCGCTTACGTCTTACGCTACCAACAGCCCCACTAAGCCTTGTAGACCCAACTCTCACGCAGCTTCCTGATTCCATCGGCGTGGAGCGTCGCGGTTCTCGTCCCGAGTTCTCCCCGCGGGTTTCTGCGAAAGTCGTCCAGTGTCACCTCGCCAAGATACACCTCGGTGAATGTCATCGGACGCCGGTTTACGGCAGGTTCCGATTTGGTGTCAACCCTGTAAACAAACACGCACATCCACTGATTTCGCGCGCCATGGGTATCGACGGCACCACCTTTTTTTCGCGTCGTCTTGATTTCCACCCCTTGTTCACCCGCCTTGACCGAGTTATTTGCGTAGACGCCCTGAACCACTAGATCCGGATGGCCGTTGAAGTAGTTGTTTTCCACCAAGACCCGGGAATGCGTAGCCAAGCTGGACGTGAGCATATCGGACAAGACCCCCGACATGATCGCAGGTCTCAGCATGTCGTCCAATCGCTGCAGACCTTTCGCAATGAGATGTTCGTTTACGTCATGGAAAAAGTCGTAGACATCCTGCAATGCTGAACGAAAGTCGTCCTTCCTGAGTTGGTACGGGAGTTCGATTTCCGGATTGAAGTTCGTCGGATTGACTGTGTTTCTTACTATTGGCACTACGCGTATGCCCCGGTGCGGATAAAGCGCAATCGCTGCCGCACGCCCTGAAAGCCTCCAAATCCGAAAGTCGGTCGTTTCCCCTTCACTCCACCGGCTGCGGCGGCAGCGAGCGCAGGTACACCACCAGCGCGTCCAGGTCCTCTTCGGTCATGTTCCGGTAGTACTGGAATGCCATGCTCTCCAGAATTTGACGGCCGTCGGGGCGGATGCCGTCGGTGATGGCGAGTTTGATTTCCTCGTCCGTCCATTCGCCGATACCGAGCGTCGGATGCGATGTCACGTTTGCGGAAATCACCGAGTAACCGAGCCCGAAGAGGTTCGGATAAGTGTTGCCGCCCAATCCAATGCGGCTGAAATCGTGCACGCCTTCAACAATGGGCGTGTGACACTCGGTGCAATGGCCCAGGGCGACGGCAACGTAGGTACCGTAGGCGAGGGGGTCGTCGGGGGAAACATCGGGAACCGATTCGACAGGAGGCCCCCAATCGGGCGGTAGCGGCACCCGGTACTCGCTCTTCGGCACCACCCGGTTCACCGGCGCCGCGTTACGCAGGTAGGCCACGATCGCACGCACGTCCGTATCCGAAATATCGCGGTACCAGGGCGTCGGCATCGGCGGACCGATGATGGTCCCATCCGGTCGGAACCCCTCGCGAATTGCCCGCATGATCTCTTCGTCGCTCCAGGTGCCGATGCCTGTCGCCTCATCCATCGTAATGTTGGGCGCATACGCCTTGAACGCGGGCTCCTCAATGACAAACGCGCCGCCCAGATGGAGGTTTTCGATGGGCGTGCCGTCGGACCTCTTGGGCGTGTGGCAGTTGCCGCAGGCGCCAATGCTCTCCATGAGGTAGGTGCCGCGCGCGAGCAATTCGTCGGGTTCCTGGGCGAATGCCAGGGGACCGCAAGCCAGAATCGTGAGGCCGGCCGCGACGGTTCCCGCCCGGGCAGCGACTCTTTCAATCAATCCAGTCTCCATCAGGGTCTCCATGCTCCTCGGGCGATCACCTCGGCGACAACATGAAGTCCATCAGCTCTTCCTCGAGCAACCGGTCGCGGGTGCCGACCGCGGACACGTACGATATGTGCCCGTGCCCCGGCATCTGCCGCAGCCGCGGCTGCGCGCCGAAGTCCTCGATGAGCCGGGTCAACAGTTGCGCGGTGGAGCGGTGGAAGCCACGCGGATCGAACTCCGCCAAGGTAATCAGCACCGGTATCGAGCCCGTTTCGATATTGTCCAGCACACGCATTTCCGCCAGCGTCCGGCCGTCGACGTCATAGTAGGCGGAACCGACCTCGTCCGGCGCACCGGGCAACTGCAGCGCCGGCGAAGCGAGAATGGCGCCGGTCACGCGATCGCCCTGCGTGGACGAAAGGCTCGGCCGAAACACGTAGTTGGCCACATGGTTGCCGCCGGCGGAATGGCCATAGAGGTAAAGCTGGTCAGGGTTTCCCCGATAGTCGCCGATTTTGGCATGAATCCATTCCACCGCCGCGTGGACGGCTTCGGCGCCGCTGGGCCAGGTGTGTTCCGGCGCCAGCGGATAGGTCATGTTCACCGCGACGAATCCCAGGCCGGCGAAGTGTGTCGCCACGTGCGCCAGGTTGTTCAGGTCCCCGCGCGAGAAGCCGCCGCCGTGCACCAGCAGGATGATGGGCGCCCCCACGCCCGGCGAATTGCGGTTGTTACCCTCGTAGACCCTGAGCCGATGCCCCTCTTCCGGGCCGTAGGCGATTTCGTCCGATACCGTGACGTCGGCTGCCCCGAAGGCACGCGGAGCGTCGGCGTAGATGGCCGCGGTCGCCGCGGGATCGACGGCGGGACCGATTTCGCGATTGGCTTCGCGAGCCGCCGTGGTCATGCCGCTGCGCAGGCTGTTGGCGTTGTAGGTCGGCATCTCGTCGGTTTCCGACCAGCGCCAGCGCTGCCGATAGGATGCGTTGGCCGTGCACCGTTCAAGGGTTATGGCCCTGGACGAATAGGGCGGCACGGTGCCGATGGACGTATTGACGAAGACCCGTTCGGCCGCCAGCGTGAGGCACTGCCTGGAATCCGCCGCGGGGGTGACACGGCCATCGGCATGGACCTCCCACGGGTGGGCATCGCCGCAGTCGATGGAATTGACGACCGCGCTGCCGGCCTCCATCGAGTCGGCGGAAAGGCAGCGGTCGTAGTTGACCAGCCGGAGCTTGCCGTCCGCGTGCTCGAAGATCTCATCGACATCGAATCCGGGCAGACTGTACTTGCAGGTATGAGTGGTGATCGGCGCGTCGATCTGCATTCGGGCCCCGAAGCCGGGGATGTCCAGGCAGTAGCCGCGCGGGTCCTCAAGCTCGTAAAAGGAGCGCAGGAACATCGACTGGGAAAACGCCTGGAGTGGCATGCCCATAAGCACGGCGGTCAAGGTCACGGTAACAGTGCGAATATTCATTCTTCTATCTCCACGAAAAACTGGTTCCTGGCGGGTCGGGCGCCACACTAGCCCTCATCGCACTCGTACGGCTCGATTCGAACATCGGGAAGCCACACCCAGGACTTGTCCATGACCACCGGTTCGGAAAAGGTGGCCGGATCGATTACGGTGATCTCGTAGGCGAGTCTGCTGGCGTTTTCGCCGGGCGTGAATCTCTCGATAATCTCAACTTCATCGCTGAGGGGAATGCCGTTGGTGGTGAAGTACCCATAGTCGATCGCCGTGGTCTCCACCACCAGTGTGTCGCCCTCCCAACGGCCGGTGGAGTGTCCGAGAATCGACGGCTCCGGACTCTCCTCCTGCGATTCCATGTAGATCATGCGGCGCAGGTCGTACTCCTCGAGTCTGAGCACGATGGTGTCGCCCTCATCCACGAACTCGATGGGGTAGGGCGCTCCCATGATGGGGGGCATGCCCTTCAGGCCGCAGTTCAGGAGCGGGTCGTCGACCAGCGGATCGTATGCCTCAAAACTGGTGCGGGCGGCGTCCGTCAACGGGTATTCACTGAGCCAGAAGAAGCCCTCGCCGCCGGCAAGCGTTGTGCTCCACACCTTGAAAATACCCAGTTCGGCGCCCGACGTATCTCCAGCCTCGGCGAACCACCGGTCGTTGGTTCCCCAGAGACGGTCCGACCACCTCAGGTCCGCAGGTTCGGGGCTGAACCGGAAGACGAACTCTTCACCGCTGGGCAACAGCATGTTATTGACAAACAGGCCACGGGGCGAGCGCAGTGCGGGCCAGCCCGCGGCCGTGACCCGATCGCCGATCTCGACGAACGGGTCGGCGGCGGCCAGGCGGCGCATGATGCTCAGCGAGTGGGTCTCGACTTCCCACTCTTCCTGTTCGCCATTCTCACCGGCCACCGTCATCGTGAATTTGACGTGGGGATTGCGCCAGTGAATCCTGGTGATTTCACCCTCCACCTCGATCGTCGTGCCGGGGTCGAAGTTTCCTCCCACGCTGTGATGTGCCAATGCCCCGAGCGACATCGCGCCTGCGGCTGTGAAGCCGGCGATCATTCGAATCCACATACCATTGATCTCCTCTTTGAGCATGTGTTCCCTAGCTTTACAGGCCTTCTTGCCTACCGAACCGTGCAGCCCGCCCAACGGATTTGCCGTATGTCCGATCACTGGAGTAGGCTAGCATTCTGGCGACCGGAACGTTGCGCTGTTTGTGAGGAATTATAGGATGCTCTCACCACGAGTAAACCATCTGCGATTGCGGAGCCCGATTTCGGCTGCCGCTGTTGTTGCCCTGGCCTGTGCGTTAATGGCGGGACCAGCAGCTGCCCAGGCCGACTTCGAAGGCATCTGGAATCCGAGTCACCCACGCATGATGGGTCAGCCGGATCCGAGCACCGTCAGGCTGACGCCCGCCGGTCAGGCCGAATTCGACAGCTTCTCCCCCGACAAGGACCCGACGCTGCGTTGCCTGATGCCCGGGATTCCGCTGGGGTTGGTGGACCCCTATCCCATCGAGATCGTCCAGCAGGAGCACCAGATCCTGATCCTCTACGAGCACTTTCACCAGGTGCGCCGTATCTTCATGGACGGAAGGGAGGCGCCTGACCACTGGCTGCCGTCCTATATCGGTTATTCCACGGGCGAGTGGGATGGCGACACCCTGGTGATTCGTACCACGCACATGCATCCCGACAACTACATGTGGACCGCAGGGTTCCCGTTTTCCGGCGACGAGAACACATACGCCATCGAGCGCTGGTGGCGCGAGGGCGACGTGCTGCAGTTCACCGGCGAGGTGCATGATCCGACCTACTACGAGGAACCCTACGTGGTAAACGGACTCTGGAATTACGCTCCCGACGGAGAGATATGGGAATACGAGTGCATTCCCGAGTTCGGCGGAATCGAGTGAGGAGGGATTAATGAAACATTTGGCAACCCTGGGATTATCCGCATCGCTCGTGCTGCTGGCCGGCCTGCCGGTCGCGGCGCACCATAACGGCGCCACGTATTTCGATACGTCCACGACCATCGAGCACAGCGGCGCCACGGTGGTGGAGTACGCGATCGTCAATCCCCACGGACGGCTCCACTACACCTTCACCGACGCCGACGGCAACGAACAGGAGTGGAGCGCGGAGTTGGCCAGCGCCAACAACCTGCGCCGCAGGGGTTTGGGCGGCGAGATTTTCGAGCCGGGCGACCAACTGGTGTCCGTGTCCGGCAATCCGAGCCGCAGCGGCGCAAACTTCATGCGCCTGGAGAGTGCCGAGTTTGCCGACGGTACCGTGGCTAACTTTTCCGGCCCCAATCGGGGAATCATTCCGGGGCCGGGGCGCGAGGCACAGTAACAAGGGGGTCGGGAGATGAATTTCCGAAACGTATTGCTGGCGGGTCTGGCTGCCGCCGTGTGGCCGGGAGGAATGGCCTGGGCGCAGGAGGGGCCAGGCGGGGGGTTGACTCCGATTGACGCCCGCTTCGTGGAAGCGCCGGGACTTGGCGTGCAGATTCCCGACATCACCATCGTCGACGACCAGGGCAATCCTGCCAACATCCGCGAGCTGGCCCGGCGCAAGCCCTATACGGTGCTGACGCTGGGCTGTCTCACGTGACCCCCCTTCCTGCGTAACGTCCCCGGTCTGGAGACGGTCAAAGTCGATTACGCCCCCAAGGGCGTGCAGTTCTTCTATATCTACAAGCCCCTGGCGCATCCCGAACTCGACAACTACGTCAGCCCTTTCAGCATCGAGGAGCGCCTGATGCACGTGGCCGAGGCGAAACGGCGCCTGGGCACCAGCGTATCGTGGCTGGCGGACACCATGGACAACGCCTACCACGAGATGGTGGGCAAGACGCCCAACAGCGAGTTCGTGCTGGACGCCGACGGAAACATCGTCGCGCGCCGGGCGTGGAGCGATCCCGAGGCGCTGCGGGCGGACATGGAGCGCCTGGTGGGTGCCGTCGAGAAGCCCACGGCCGTTGCAGATCTCGATCTTCCCGCCCAACCGCCGATCCCGACGGTGGCCAAGGGCATCGTGGCCAGGGTACCGAAGCCGGAAGGCGCGCTGCCCATGGAGATCGAACCGCAGACCGGGTCGACGGACATTCCCTTCTACGCCAAGCTGCGCGCCGAGGGCACTCCGGAGTTGTTCCGGACTGGTAAGGGCACGATGTACCTCGGATTCCACCTGGACCCGCTGTACCGGGTCCACTGGAACAACGAGACCGATCCGGTGGAATTCCGGATCGACGCTCCGGCGGGAGTCTCGGTGGACCCGGCCCATGGCGCCGGCGTGGATCCCGAGGAGCCCGCCGATGCCGACCCGCGGGAGTTTCTCGTCGAAGTCGACGGGCAGCCCGGCGACACCCTGGGTCTACGCGTTCAGTACTTTGCGTGCGACGATGCGCTGACGTTTTGCATCCCTGTGCGCCAGGACTACAGGGTGCATCTCATGCGGGATGAAAACCACGACTGGAGTATCCGCACGGCGCCCGACGGTTCGGTGGACCTGAGGCTACCAGGCGGTGGCACGATGCGCCGGGCCACAGGCGGTCCTCCGCCTCAGGACGGCGATTAGCAAGCGCGGATTCGAGTTTCAGCAAGGTCGGGACTGCCGCGGAAATCCTGCCGGCAAGTCTACCGAATGCGCGATTATCGACTGGCCGCGGCCGCAGGAACCGTCAGTGAGCGTAGCCGGGCGGGGGTCTCGCCGCGAACCGAATTGATGAGCGTGAGTTCATCCACCCGGGACAAGTCGTCCATGTGAATCGCCCGTTCGCGAATCTCTCCCCGGTCCAGCAGCCACTGGCGGTACGTCCCGCCGAGCAGACCGCACGTCACGGGCGGCGTCACGCGCTCCCCCTCGATTGTGGCCACCACGTTGGCGATGCTTGTCTCGGTCACGAAGCCGTCCGTATTCCACAACAGTACGTCGTCACAGCCGGCAACCGATCGAAATGCGCGCTCATAGACCCCCCGTCGGGTGGTCTTGTGATACAGAAAGGGGTTGTCCGGATCTATGGGCCGGGGAGCCGGCGCGATGACCGGGTATGCGGAACTCGGCGGCTTTTCGATGACCTCGTGTTCCAGCACGGGCGGCCCATTTCGGTACTGGAGCAACCGGATTCGGTAACGATGCCCGCCAAACGTGCGCGCCAGCGAAACCAGTGCCTGAACCGCCACGTCGCGGTCGAAACCGAACCCGAAGTATCGCGCCGAGTCGGCCAGCCTGTTCAGGTGATAGTCCAGTAGAAAAATGCCCTGGTCACGTGTCCACAACATGGTTTCCAGCAAGGCGAAACCCGGTGCGATGGCAGGAGACTTGAGGATCTTCGACTTGGTCAGGCACTCGGCGTATTCATCGCCGGGCTCGGAATCGGCCACGATGCCGCTGCCGACACCGTAGAAGGCCGAGCCCGTGCGCTTGTCCACTACGGCAGTTCGGATGGCGACGTTGAATCGGGCCCGGCGATCCGGCGCTAGGTAGCCGATCGTGCCGGTGTAGACCTCACGCGGAAATCGTTCCAGCGAATGAATTAGCCGCATGCTTGCGACCTTGGGGGCGCCCGTAACGGAGGCGCTCGGAAACAGCGCACGCAGCACGGCCGACACCGGAGCGTCGGTTTTTGCTTCCACGGTGGATGTCATCTGCCACACGGTGGGATATCGACTGACGGCAAACAGCTCCGAAACTCGGACCGAGCCCCGTTTCGCGATTCGGCCCAGGTCATTTCGCACCATGTCCGTGATCATCACGTTCTCGGCGCGGTTCTTTTTCGACTCATGGAGCCAGGTCCCGAGTTCCTCGTCCTGCGCAAACGTCATCCCGCGTCTCGCCGTTCCCTTCATGGGCTGACAGCGGACGAGGCCCCGATCCAGCCGGAAGAACAACTCGGGCGAGGCACACAGGATGGCGAAGTCGCTGCCGTTCACGTAGGCGGCGTACGGCGCTTCGGCAGAAATCCCGGCGAAAAGCGAAAACGGGTCGGAAATGCCGGACGCGACCTGTCTTGTGGTGTAGTTGATCTGGTAGGTATGCCCCTCACGGATCCGGTCCTGAATGAGCTGAATCTTGCGGAAATAGTCGTGACGGGATTCTGTCATTCGCCACGCAGGTACGGGCCGCAGTGCCGTTCCCGGCAGCGCCTCCAGGGGCCTGGCTTCCCGGAAGAGCCCGAAGCACATCAGCGGAAGCGTGCCTGCGCGATGCGTCCGGAACGAGGGATCGAAACCTTGTGCGGCTTCGTAGGTCAGGAACCCTGCCGCAAACAGGCGCTCATGCTCGACCCGGCGTTCGATTTTCTCGAGCGTGGCAAGCACCTGCGAAGGCTGGCGGGTGGACAGCACATCCACCGGATGGTCGAAGCAAAGCCACCGGCCCGCGGAGGAGTCCCGCAGGACGATCCGGTCAACCCGCATCTCGTTTACTCGACTTCTGCAGCCTGTCGACGATAACGGTTCGACGAAGAAAGCGTGTAGTTGCGCGCCGGGGCATTGAAGGTCCGCTCCCCGATTACCGTGAGCGCATCGGCCATCAGCAATTTCGGTTCCGGATCTTCCGGCCGCAGCCGAATCACGTGCTGCGCCAATTGCGCGGCGCCCAGCGGGTCGTCGGCCGCCATCGCCTCAAGAGCCTTCTCCATGAGGACATCGGCCCCGCCCACGAGATCGGCCATGCGCTGCGACTGCCGCAGCGGGCTCTCTCGATGCAGGTTGAGCGGATCGCCGTCGAACCAGCCCAGGTCCTGGGCGTAGATGTCGCGAACCGTTCCCCAGACGCTGCCGTAGTAGTTGGCAAGGTAGTCCAGTTCGGCCAGGTGCTCCGGCAGCGCCGCGTATTCCACCAGCTCGTCCGGCGTCATGTACTGTTTGGCGCCCTCGATCGTGCGGTCGTGGACCCATTGCATGGCATCACGGTAATTGGTCAGCACTTCCACCGCGTTGCCCAGCATCGGCGTGGTATGGCCTCCCACCACGTGCAGCGGGTCCTCGCCGATCATGCTGTCGATGCTCCGGATCCAGTCGCGAACGGATCGCCTCGCCGTGCCCCGCAACGGATAGGTATTCGGCCACGACTGGTAGAAGTTGTCGCCGGCAAAGACCACCCGCTGTTCCGGCAACCAGACGTAGAGTTGGTCCGCCGTCTCGCCCGGCGCCGCCACCAGATCCAGCGTGACACCGGCGATCTCGAGCCGTATCCGGTCTTCGGCGAACGTATGCGTCGGTTCGATCGGCCGGGCCGGCTGAACCTGGGCTCGCGCACCGTCTCCCATTTGGTTGCCCACCGGGCGTTGCGGCGGGATGGCGATGCCGACACTGATCCGCTGCTCCGGCGGCAGGTCAAATCCCTGCGTATTGGACGGCCGCGCGCCTCTGGTCAACCCGGCCGCCGCAACCCTCGCGGTCTCCGAGCCGTAATTCGATCGTGCCCAAACCTCGATGCCCGAGTCCGGGTCGAAAAACGCCGGCGAACCGTTGACATGGTCACCATGCCCGTGGGTATAGATGAGCGCTCGAATGGGCAGGTCGGTAATCTGCTCGAATTCGGCACGCACCAGGCGGGCGCCGGCCACCTGCTGCCCGGGGTCGACGATGATGACGCCGTCATCCCCCACGATCATCGTATTGGTCGACACCTGGTAGCCGATCGCGGTATAGACATCGTCGGCGACCTGGATGATGTCCGGTTCGAACATGTTGTTTCGTTCGAGCAGGCGCAGGGTCGCATCGCTGGGCTGGGCCAACGCACCCGGGGCGCAGATCAATGCAATCACCGCCGCAGAGAAATTCCGTTTCACGGTTCCACCTTTCAGACTCGCCATAGACAGGAACGCAACTTTACCCGAACTGCACTCGATTTGGCCGTCTGATTAGCGAATTGAACGGCAACGGGGTAAATTGCACGTCCACGTCAATTCTGCGGTACCGAGGAGCCCCGTATGAAAGGTCTATCCATTTCCCTTCCGGCGACATTGATTGCGGCTTCATTACTGATTTCCGGGTGCGGATCACCGGCGGGCGATGACGCGGGCACGGCCATGCCGGAGGCCTCCGGGCCATCCGTCGAGAGCGTCACGCTGGTGGGCAATCCGAATCCCACCGTGCCGTTGGCTGCCATTCTGAGCGTCGTCACCGACGTTCCAACACGGCTGACGATCAATCTGGACGATGGCGAGCGAAGCTGGAGCGTCACGCCCAGCGACGAAATGTCCACGGACCACGAGGTTCCCGTGCTCGGTATGCGTCCCGACAGGACTCATACCATCACGGCCACACTCGAAGATGAAGGTGGGCTTGCCGCAGAAACGGCAGCCCAGACGTTTACCACGCCGCCGTTGCCGGAGGCGTTTCCGACGCCCTTGATCACCGCCCGGGACCCGGCACGCATGGAGCCCGGCGTGACGATCTTCAACATCAACGGCCGTTGGGACACGGAAGGCAATTCCACGCCGGCCAACTTCTCCCCCGCCATCGCCGTGGACGACGCGGGCGAAATCGTCTGGTACTACCTGCCGGGCAACCATCGCGTCCACGATGTACGGCGGCTCAACAACGGTAACCTGGTCTACGAGGTTTGGCCCGGCACCGACGGCATGATCGAAATCGACATGCTGGGCAACATCCAGCGCCGCTGGCACTTCACCGGCACCGCCAAGGACCCGGCGCCCGGCAGCATCCCGGTGGAAACCGACTCCTTCCACCACGACTTTGCCGAACTGCCCAACGGCAATTTCCTGCTGCTGAGCAGCGAGCATCGGGTGATCGAGGACTGGTACACCAGCGAGACCGATCCCGACGCACCGCGGGCGGACGCCAACGTCATCGGCGACCTGGTAGTGGAATTCACGCCCGAGGGCGAGGTCGTCAACGAGTGGAGCCTGTTCGACATCCTGGACATCAACCGCATCGGCTACAATTCGCTGCGGGAGGACTTCTGGGAGAACCATTACGACGGTGTGGTCGAAGGCATCGTCTACGACTGGACCCACGGCAATGCGCTGATCTACGAAGAAGAGGACAACTCCTTCCTGATGTCCGTGCCCTACCAGGATGCGGTGATCAAGGTCAGCATGGATACCGGCGAACTGGTCTGGATCCTGGGTACCCACGAGAACTGGAACGAACCCTGGAGCGAGAAGCTGCTCACACCGGTGGGCGATGTGGAGTGGTCCTACAAGCACCACGCCATTACCCATACCGAGCACGGCACGTACCTGCTGTTCGACAACGGCGCCGCGCGCGCCAGTCCGTACAACGAGAAGATGCCCCTGGCCGACAGTTACAGCCGCGCGGTGGAGTACGCGGTCAACGAGGAGACCATGGAGGTCAGCCAGCCGTGGGTCTACGGTCCGGAGCATGAGGTCTACTACGGCCGCTACCTGGGCGACGTGGACTGGCACCCTGAGGCGGACACCGTGCTGATCAACGTTGGTGGCGCGGAAACCAATGCGGAAGGCGTCAACGTCCCGCCCGGCCAGGCCCAGCGATGGGCGCGGCTGATGGAAGTGACGCACACGGATCCCCCGGAAAAGGTGTGGGAGATGCGCCTTCAGCAGGACGACTCCAACTGGGCCATCTATCGCGCGGATCGCCTGCCGAGCCTGTATCCCTGACCCGCAGAGCCTCGCCAGCGTGATTTGACTTCTCGCTTACCGGCCCGGGCTGGCCCGCCTTCGCATTTCCATGCGATCAGCGCAGTTTCGGAACGTGTTCCGGCGTGATTGACACGGTAGGTTAGGGAGTCAAGAATGGCTTGGCAATGAAGGGACGATGCATATGGGAGCGGCGAGCACGCAGCTTGGCGGCACCGGCATGGTGATTATCGACACGCTGGCTGCGGCACGCGAACTTGAGGCGGCCGGAATTGAGCCGAAGCACGCTGAAGCGATCGTTTCGATCCAGCGCCGAACGGTTGGCGAACTGGCGACAAAGACCGATCTCGGCAACGCCGTCTCCGATCTGGCGACGAAGGCCGATCTGCAAAATTTCGCGACGAAGGACGATCTCGAAAATTTCGCGACGAAGATCGAACTCGACAACGCGGTTTCCAAACTGGCGACGAAGGCCGAACTCCGGGAATTCAAGTCGGAGCTTGAATTGAAGATCGAGAAGGCCAAGTTCGGCTTGTCCAGATGGATGATGACCGGATGGGTCGCCCAGACGGGCGTGCTCGCGACGCTGTACTGGTACTTCTCCTCCGGCCTGCCTGGCGACTGATCAGCTTGAGACATATGGTCAGGGTGCGGCCAGGCGGTAGCCGACGCCGCGCTCGTTGAAGATCCACGTGGGATTGGCGGCGTCCTCGCCGAGCTCAGGGCGCGCTGGTAGGCGCGAACCCGGCCGGCACGTCGAACTCGAACTGGTCGCGTGAGTGGCTGATCGCAAGTAATAAGGTGTGGCCAATTCCTGGGGGCAGATGCCGTGGCGGTCTTCGGCGGACGACGAAGCGTAGCCCGGTAGCGAACACGGAAGAAAGGAAATGCATTCGATTCGACACTTTGCGACGTACTGGATGGGCGTTCTCGTGGTTCTGTCGTCGCTGTCCGGTCACGCCCAGGCGGCATCCGAGCAAGTGCGCGCCAGTGCGGAGGCCCTGGGCGGCGCCGGGAGAATTCTTGAGCTCCGCAACATTACGCTGACGGGTTATGGCCAGTGGGCGTATCAGTACGGCGGCGGGAACATCACCGGTGACCCGAATGCGCCGCAGAAGTGGGGTGCGGCCAACGACTTGCGACGCGTTTACGATCTCGAGAACGGTCGATTCCAGCTCTTCGAGCGGCGAAACTACCTCTTCCCGTTTGCGGGGACCCGCGGGCACGCATTTACGCCGACGAACCAGATTCTGGATGGGGATGTCGCCTACAATGTCCTGCCGAACGGGACGGCGCAGCGGGTCGGCGACACCGGCGGGCAGGGGTCCCAGCGAGCCGACGGTCCCCGGCACCGCCGGTTGTGGATGCTGTCGAATCCCGTGACCGCGATTCGTGCGGCGCTCTCACCGGAGACGAGTCTCGGCGAAGTGAGCGTAGAAGACGGTTCGACCCTGATTCCGATCGTCACTGCCGAAGGCTACAGACTCACGATCGGCGTCGACCCCGCCAGCGACCTGCCGCGGTTTGTGCGCTGGATCAATCCCCAGGACAACATGGGCCAATTGACGTACACGGTCCATTTCACGGGGTACGTACCGGTGGATGGGCTGCTGCTGCCGCTCGGCTACAACACGGTCATCGACTGGCGCGATATCGACTTCATGAAAGTCTACGTGGACGCCTACGAGATCGACGGCGACATCGCGGATCTCTCCGCTCCCGCCGAGGTGGCCGCAGCCCCGGAGCCGGTGGTGGAACCGCCCGTTGTCGAAGCCATGCCTGTTGCGGAGGGAGTCTGGCGGTTGTCGACCGGCACGACCGTATTCGAATTCAGCAACCACCTGACCCTGTACGAGGTCTACGGAAACCAGCTCCAGACGCACGCAACCATCGAGTTTGCGAATCGCCTGGTGCCGGGCAAGCCGGTGACCGAGGCGATCGTCTCGCACCACCATTCGGATCATTCGGGCGGATTCAGGGCCGCGGTCGCCGCCGGGCTCACCATCATCTCCAAGCGTGCCAACGAAGGCATCCTGCGTGAGTGGGCGGAGCGCCGGGCTCCGGATTTTCCCGATTTCCTGGAACGAAACTGGCAGGAAATGAAGTTCCTGCCGGTAGACGAGCATCTGCGACTCGCCGACGACGACCTGATCGTGGATCTCTATTGGGCGCGCAACAACATCCACGCGGCGGATCTTGTCCTGGCGCATCTGCCGGAGCATGGGTTGATCGTCGAAGCCGACATCGCCACGGCGGCCGAGGACTACCAATGGTGGGCGGACAACCTGTGGGACATCATCGAATACTACGATCTTGAAGTGGACCTGCTGTCGCCGGTTCACCAGTACATCATGACGGCCGATGAGGTTCGTGCATTCGTGGACGGCGGCGTTCAACGAGCCCGGCAGCGCTGCGCAGAAGAAATGGCCAAGGGAAACTACTTCCCCGGATGCCCCGTGCAGAGCGACCGGTTCTGATCCGCGCTCCGATACTCGGGAACCGGCGACCCGGGCAAGAATGTCCAGGTGTCAGGGAACGGATTCCGACGGGCGCCGGCCGTCCGGGGTGAGGGGCGCGTCTCACCCTATTCGGTTGTGTGTCCCGTCGCAGAGCGGCTGTTTGTCCGTTCGCTTGCAACCGCAAAAGTAGGCGGTGCCGCCGCGATCCGATACATATCTCACGGGCGTAAATTCGGTGCCGCTATGGGAACCATCGCAGAAAGGCTGGTTCCGGCTTCTGCCGCAGCGGCACCAGAAATAGGCGGTGCCTTCGGAGACTTCGACCGCGTAGGGACTCTTCTGCGCAACGATCGCTTCGGACATCCTTGTTCTCCTGTCTGTTTGCCCGAGTTCACCCGTGGCCGCGGATGACCCTGCGGGGCCGCTACCTATCCGGCACTATCCGGCGCCCTGGGACGTGGATTGAGCTGCTGTCTCCGCGTCGCATTCGAACGGCTCGATGGGCGTGCCTTCGGCCAGACGACTCCACTGGGTGGATCCCATATACGATTCGGTCAGGTACACCGGGTCGACGATGGTGTATTCGACCATCAGCGTCTGACCATCGTCGCTGAGGCTGTAGCGTTCCGTGAACTCCTTCTGTGCGCTGGACGGCACGTCCGCGCCGACGCCGTTGGGGTCGAAGTCCGACGCCATTCCGGCTTCCAGGTCCGGAAAGCCGCGGCTCTCCACCACGATGGTGTCGCCTTCGACCCGGCCCATGATCTCACCGAACTGACCCGTCGATTCCGCTACCACGGTCTCACCGTCCAGCCGGACGGGACGGACGATCCCGTAGTACTCGTGATGCAGCCGCACCTCATCGTCATCGACCTCAATTCCAAAGAGATACGGGACATAAAGAATGGACGGCAGGTTAGGCGGGATGCAGCGCATGGCCGGCGTGTCCAGGGGATTGAACGCGGCCCTGGCGTCCAGCCCCGCCTGGGTCAGCGGATAGGGTGATTCGGCGTTGATGTGCGGATTCGGGTCCGCTTCATAGCCCCACACGCCTTCGAAGCGCTCAAGCCCCGTCGCGCTGACTTCCGCCGCCAGGCCGCCTTCGGGCACCAGCGTGTCCGGCGCCCACTGATAGACCATACCGTCATCCGTCTCGAAAACGAGCCCGAAAATCAGCGGCCGATCCGGAACGCGGCTCGGCATGCCGCTGACGGTCAATGTCTGGCCGATCTCGAACGTATCGTGGTCGATGTTGACCCGCTTGAGCAGCGGTATCGAGTGAGTTTCCACTTCCCAGCGCTGGACGGTCCCGTCCTCGCCCTGCACATCCAGTTCCAGGAACGAATGCGGGCTTCTGATGCGGATGTCCGCCACGGCGCCCTGGACCGAAGCCAGGCCGGTGGGATCGAAATGCACGGCAAACGAGTGATGCGCCTGAGCGCTCGTGCCTGCGAACCCATACAAGGAAGCGGAAAATACTGAAATCAAGAGTCTTTTCATTGTGGCGTACTCCTTGTTTCGGAAGTACCGGGCTCCTTTATGCGACTTGTTCATCAGCCCCGGTATAGGGTCCATTGTAAAGGAAAAGTCGCCGTCGCTCAGAATGCGTTCACGCCGGTGAGCGCCTGGCCCACGACCAACTGGTGCACCGTCTCCGTGCCTTCGTAGGTATTCACGGTTTCAAGGTTGAGCATATGGCGCATGGCCGTGTACTCGACGGTGATTCCGCTGCCGCCGAGAATATCCCGGCTGTCGCGGGCGATCTCCAGCGCCGCGCGGACGTTATGCCACTTGGCGAGGGAAACCTGCGCCGGTTGCATCCGGCCGGCGTCCTTGAGTTGACCGAGCCTGTACGCGAGCAATTGGGCGGTCGCGATCCTGCGAGCCATCTCGGCGAGGCGAATCTGTATCGACTGCGTGTGCGACAGCGGGCGGTCGAAAAGGACCCTGTCGTCGGCATAGCCGAGCACTTCCTTGAAGCAGGCCTGCGCGGCCCCGACAGCGCCCCAGCATATTCCGAACCGCGCCTGGGACAGGCAGCTCAGCGGGTACCTGAGTCCCACCGCGTCGGGAAGAACGCTTTCGGCGGGGACCCGAACATTGTCGAAGAACAGCGCCGAGGTGATCGACGCCCGCATCGAGAACTTGCGCTCGATATCGGTTGCCTCGAACCCCCGCATGCCCGGCTCCACGAGGAAACCGCGGATGCCCTCGTCGGTCATCGCCCACACCAGCGCAACGTCGGCGACCGTTCCGTTGGTGATCCACATCTTGGAACCGTTGAGAATCCAGTCGTCGCCGTCCCGCTTCGCGCGCGTCTTCATGTTGCCCGGGTCGGAGCCGCCGTGGGCTTCGGTCAGGCCGAAGCATCCGAGCGCTTCGCCGCGCGCCATCGCCGGCAGCCAGCGTTCCTTCTGCCGGTCCGAGCCGTAGCGGTGGATCGGAAACATGGTCAACGAACTCTGTACCGAGACGAAGCTTCGCAGGCCGCTGTCGCCGCGCTCCAGTTCCCGGCAGATCAGCCCGTAACAGATACTGTTCAGGCCTGCGCCGCCGTATCCGTGCAGCGTCGAGCCGAACAACCCGAGACTGGCCATCTCGGGGATCAACTCGGAGGGGAACCGGTGTTCCTCAAAGCACTCCCCGATGATCGGCAGCACCTTGTCGGACACGAATCGGGCCACGCTGTCCCTGACGAGCACTTCGTCGTCCGCCAACAGCGCGTCGACGTCCAGCAGATCCATGGAATTCAACCTAGCCACTACTTTCTCCCTTGCGGCGTGTTTGCCAGCGCGGACCGTTCCGCGGACGCTCCGGGCAAGGGGCACTGCGCTCTAGTCGCCACCCGATTTCCAGGTACCGTTCGCGGTGGCTACTATAATCGAGGTGGCGCCATGGATGTGCGGACTGTTGCAACCGTTGCGCCAATGGAATATATGAGTGTAGTCAGTTTTGGTGCCCGGGCGATTACGGTTGATGGAGAAGTGATGTACAAGACCAAACTACCGAACAACATGTTCATGACTCGCCGAAGTTTTTGTGAGACCGGTCTGACTGCGTTGACGGGCCTGATGGCGGGAGCACCGGCGCTGCGTGCGGTGGCGCAGGAGACGCGCCTTTCCAGCCCGGGCGGTACGGCGCAGACCGAGGCCGGCAGCGTTCGCGGCCTGCTGAGGAACGGTGTGCACCAATTCTGGGGAATTCCCTACGGTGCACCGACGGGAGGGGCGAACCGCTTCATGCCGCCGCAGAAGCCTGCGCCGTGGGATGGTGTAAGGGACTGCTTCCAGCTTGGCGAACGGGCCCTGATGCAGCCCGGCGGCAGCGAGCCCGCGGCGGTGGTGCGGGCGCTCAATCGCAACAGTCTGCAGGGCGAGGACTGCCTGAACGTGAACCTGTTCACTCCGGGCCTCGACGGCGCGGCACGGCCGGTCATGGTCTGGCTGCACGGCGGCGGCTTTTCCGCCGGTTCCGGAAACTACCTGCTCTACAACGGCACGAACCTGGCGAAGAAAGAGGACGTGGTGGTGGTCGTCGTCAACCACCGGCTCAACGTTCACGGATTCCTGCATCTGGCGGATATTGGCGGCGAGAAGTGGGCCCGGTCCACCAACGTCGGCATGCAGGACCAGATCGCGACGCTGGAATGGATCAGGAACAACATCGAGAATTTCGGGGGCGATCCGGATCGGGTCACGATCTTTGGCCAGTCGGGCGGCGGAGGAAAGGTGACCACGCTGATGGCCATGCCGTCGGCTCAGGGCCTGTTTCACCGCGCCGTCGCCCAGAGCGGGTTTGCCCTCAGGGGTACGCCTTCGGCGGATGCGAATGAGGCTGCGGAGCGATTTCTGGCCAAGCTCGGAATTGCCCCCGGCGACCTCGATCGCCTGCAGGAATTGACCGTGCAGCAGATTCAGGACGCCATTTACAGCGAACCCGAGCTTCCGGGACTGGGCAGGGGTCCGGTGATCGACGGTACCTTCATTCCGGGCCACCAATGGGATCCTGCGGCGCCGTCCTGGTCGGCGGACGTGCCGCTCATGGTCGGTTCAACCGAAACGGAGGACGGCTGGATCGGCCCGCCGCCGTTTGAGCTGCCGGACGACGAAATGCTGGACCTGTTCACCACGCAATTGGCCCACGGTAACCCCGACGACGCACGGGAGTTGCTCGACCTCTATCGGCGGCTTCACCCGGACAAGCGCAACCGCATGCTCTGGTTGACGGCGGAGTCGGACAACGCACGACGCTGGAATGCGCAAACCCTGAGCAAATTGAAGTTCGAACAAGGCGCTGCGCCGAGCTACCTGTACTTTTTTGACTGGTATTCGCAGGTCCATGACAACCGCATGGGTTCGTACCATACTCTGGACATTCCCTTCATCTTCTACAATCTGGACATTGCGGCCTCCATGACCGGTGCGGAACATTCCAGGTACGAACTCGGCCATGTAATGAGTGCTGCCTGGGCCGCCTTTGCGCGGACCGGCAATCCGGACCACGCGGACATGCCTCACTGGCCCGCGTTCAATCCGGACGCTTACCCGACCATGATGTTCGGCGAGGAGGTCAGGGTCACCGACGATCCCAACCGGGAAGAGCGCCTGGCGCTTGCGAGGTTGAGAAGAACGTAGCAGAAACAGGGGCGTTCGCCGGCACTCGCCGGAGGTGCCACTGAAAGCAGACACGCAGGGAGAAATCGGCATGACCGATGCTGGGAGAATTCCGACAGGTGGATTGGGCGCCGGACGCACGGTGGGTGCGGTCGGCGCGCTTGCGTGCCTTCTGACGGTGCAACCGGTTCAGGGGCAGTGGGTGGGTCCCAGCTTCACCCACGATCAGGCCACCAGCGGCCGGGCGGCGTACGAGACCGGGTGCGCATCGTGCCATGGCGATATCCTGGATGGTGGAGAACTCGGCCCGCCCCTGCGAGGGCGTCTCTTCCTTCAGCAATGGGGCGGCAAGTCGGTCGCAGGATTGTTCGCCGAAATCGTCGCAACCAAGCCGAGCGCGGCGCCGGGAACGCTGGGCGACACGGTCTACGCTGATTTGATGGCCTACATTCTGCAGGAAAATGGCGTACGTCCCAGCGCGGGCGCATTGCCGACGGACGTGCAGGCGCTCAGTTCGCTTCTGGTGCCCAGCTACGGACGGACCGCCAGTGGCGGGCTACCGGGCGGCGTTTCCCTGCCGCCGCCGCCCGAGCCGAGTCCAAATCCCCTGGAAGACATCACCCCGGTGACCGACGAGATGTTGGCGGACCCCCCCGCGGGGGATTGGCTGACGTGGCGCCGCACGCAAGACGCCTTCGGTTTCAGCCCGCTGGACGACATCGACAGGAACAACGTCGGCGACCTTCGCGTGGCGTGGAGTTGGTCGCTGCCCCCCGGATCGGCCGAGGTGGCGCCGCTGGTTCATGACGGCGTCATGTTCGTTCACGGTCACGGCGACATCGTTCAGGCGCTGGATGCGGCCACGGGCGACATGCTGTGGCAATACTCCCACTGGGCCCGAGGCGGCAGGTCACCGAGTGTGAAACGCAGCATCGCCCTCGGCGGCGACTTGCTGTATCTGCCGACTTCCGACGGGCGGATCGTAGCCCTGGACGTCAGAACAGGCGATGTCGTCTGGGATCAACAGATCGGCGACGACGAGCGCTACGCCATGACCTCGGGTCCCCTGGTCGCCCAGGGCAAGGTGATGATCGGCACGACCGGGCGCGCGCCCGGCGGCAATTACGTCGTGGGGCTGGATGCGGCCACGGGCGAGGAGATGTGGCGCTGGTGGACGATCGCCCGCCCGGGGGAGCCGGGTGGCGAGTCCTGGAACGGTCTGTTGCTGGAGGAGCGCAACGGCGGATCGATCTGGGTTCCGGGTACCTACGATGCCGAACTCGGACTGGCCTATTTCGGCGTGGCGCAAACCTACGATACCGGACCCCTGCTCGAACCGCTCAGGGGTCCTGGCGTTACCAGCGATGCCTTGTTTACCAACACCACCGCGGCGCTGGACCCGGATACCGGGGAACTGGTCTGGTACTACCAGCACCTCCCCAATGACCAATGGGACCTGGATTGGATTTTCGGCCGCCAGGTAATGACGATGCCGGTGGACGGCGTGGAAAAGAAGGTGGTCGCTGCGGCGGGCAAGGTGGCCATCTACGATTTTCTCGAGGCGGATACGGGCGCCTATGTGGACTCGCTGGATCTCGGGTTGCAGGACCTGATCACGGCGATCGACCCTGAGACGGGCGCCAAGACCATCGATCCGGCGATGATGCCCGGCCCGAACCACGTCGTTACGGTCTGCCCCCATGCGGGTGGCGCCAAGAACTGGATTCCGGGTTCATATGACTCGGCGTCCAGTACGATGTTTCTTCCGCTGACGGAGTTCTGCATGGATCTCACGCCGGGACCGGAAGGGACGGTCACCAGCCTGTCGTCAGGCGTGAACTGGACCGTCAGACCACGGGCGGACAGCGACGGCAACTACGGGCGACTGCAAGCGGTGAACTTCGAGACCGGGGAGGTGCTGTGGACGTATCGGCAGCGCACGCCCTGGATGAGCGGCGTGCTGGCGACTGCCGGCGGCCTCGTGTTCGGGGGCGACGTGGAGCGCTATTTCACGGCCTTCGATACGGACAGCGGCGAGCAGTTGTGGCAGGTCCGGCTCAGCGATGTGCCCAATAGCCCGCCCATCAGCTACATGGCCAACGGCAGGCAATACGTGGCGCTGACGGCGGGCCACGGTGGCGGTATCTCGGTGGATCGCACGCCGCTGATTCCGGAGGTCAAGCTGCCTTCAAGTTCCGGACCGGTGGTGTGGGCGTTCGAATTGCGGTAGCAGGCGTCCAGGATACCGGTGTTCCGGACGTGCCCTGACAAACTCGGGAAAATGTTATCTAAAGGTCCAGCTGGTTCCGCAGCAGGGGCCGAACATTGGCAATGTCCAGGCTGCCCAGGGTCGTTTCCGCCGGAGCGCCGGCGTCGATCCACCACCGGATGATCTCGGTCTCGATGTCGGTCAGCGGTGTCTTGCCTTCGGCGGGCATGAAGTCTTCGTGGTCGCGCGCCAGGGTGATGCGGTAATAGAGTTCGCTGTCCTCGGCATTTCCCGGCGAGATCGCCGTCCCGATCTCGCCGCCGTCCAGTGTGGTCTCGTAGGTCGAAAGATCGAGCATGCCGCGCTGGCGCTCGGAATTGTGGCAACTGGAGCAGCGCGCCCGAAGCATGGGCCGAACCACATCCAGATAAGGGTCGGCCGCTGCCAGTTCGGTAACGGGCGGACGCCGCGGCTCCAGGCCCGCCAGCGCGCGAATCGGCCCCGGAGCGAATTCGGCGAGGAAGGCCGGGCCGTGGGTGAGGTTTCCGCCGTAGTGTCCTGCGACAAACAGCAGGACGACCAGGACCCCGGCGATGCCGTACTGCGCTCTGGCGTAGAGCGGTGTCAGCCACATCCGCAGCATCCAGGCCAGGGTGGCCAGCACGGCGACGCTGGTGCCGGCGATCATGTGAACTGTCGCTGACGTGCCGGCGAATCCGCCTTCGAAGTAGTGCATGTAGCCCAGCGCCACAGTGACAATGGAGGTCACCGCAGCGGCGGCCCAAAGGAAGGAACCGGCCGATACCGGGCGCTGCAAGGTCCGTCTGCGCGATGCGGCCTCCAGGGCGATCACCGCAAGAATGATTCCGATCGGCAGGTGCAGGACCAGCACGTGGAAACGACCAAAGAAGAACACCCAGTCCATAATCCCTCTTCTCGCTGCAACCGGGGAATCGTGTGGCCGTGGATTGCGTCCGAACGGAGACGTGCCCCTGATCCAGCGATTGCGTTGTGCCGTTGACCCGCATACGCTATCAGAAAAAGCCGGTCACCAATAATCCGGTCGTGCAGGCGCATGGAAGTCCCGAAAACCGAGTAGTGGAGAATCACTGATGAAAGAGCCTCGGACAGGAATGGTCCTTGAGGGGATGTACAGGCTGATCGCCATTGTATCGGTCATGTTTTTCGCGGCGTGCGGAGGGGGTGGAGAGTCTTCTCCGTCGCCATCGCTGGACCTGACGAACATCGACGCCGTCGTCGAACGCGGCGAAGAACTCTACATGGGTGACGGGGAGTGCTGGGACTGCCACGGCGCCAGCGGCGAGGGCACCGACACGGCGCCTTCAATCAATCACGCGCCAAGTGCGTTCGACATTCACTACATGCTCAACACCAATCCGGAGATGGCCGATGTGAGCGAACGGATGCAGGCCAGCCGCGAGGACATCGTCGCGATCGCAGCCTATACGCGTTCGTTCGCCGATCTGGATGTCACGGCCGAAGCAATCCGCGAACTCGTGGCTTCCATGGCCAGCGCCCGGGACTACGCGGAATACGCCAGCACGGACGCGTTCGTCGTGACGGCGCGCGACCGGGCCGTGCAGGAAGTCGAGCGCTTCGACTCGGTGGTTGCCGACTGGGAGCGCAAGTCCAGGGAAGGCAATATTCGCAGCGACTACACAATCCGCGTCGCGCGCACGTATGATCTCGGCGAGCCGAAGTTCGAACCCGAGCCGGGCAAGGTGTACTTCTACGAGAATACCGGGGCCGGCCAGCCGGGCGAGCTCGGATTTCCCAATATGGGTCGGTACGACGCCGGATCCGTGCAGATCGTCGTCGGCGATGCCGCCACCAAGGAAATCATCGCCTACCATACGTTTCCGCCGGAATTCCGCGCTTCCGTGCACTCCACTGCCGTCACGCCCGACGGACGCTACGTCTATATCACCGGGCCGCGGCCTTCCTACGGCGACGCACCGGATCGCCCCGTGGGCGGGCTGGACACGCCGGCCACCATCATCAAGGCGGATGCGCTGACGTTGCAGCCGGTGGAACAGTTGATCGTTGGCGGCCGCATGCACCATGCGCAGATTTTCCAGGATCGGCTGATGCTGGTGGATACGTTTGCACGGGACGAGGACGGGCTGGATGTTTTCCTCATGGACCCCGCCACCGACGAAGTGATCGGTGGCGTACGCGACGAGGATCTGGGCGGGGTCTCGTATACGTCGTTCACCGACAACGAATACATCTACATCCTGATGCAGCCGGCGGGGTACGGTTCCAGTTCGATTTCCGGCTACCTGGTGGCCGGACGCTACAACCGGGGCGAATTCGCCGTATTGCGGCCGTTCTGGGTGGCCAAGGTCGACCCGGAGTCGTGGGAAGTGGTGCAGGAGTATCCCTATCCGGGGTTCCGCGCCAACTGGATCGTGCTCGATTCCGCCCGGGAGAACATGTACGTGCCGGTGGGCGGCAACTCCTATCTGAACAAGATCGACCTGGTGTCTGGTGAGATCGTCTGGACGGCGCCGACCGGCACCGGCCCCTACGGCGCCAGCCTGACGGCGGACGAGTCGCAGATCTGGGTCGCGGACAAGGGCGAGACCACCGGCATGTTCGGCCGCACGATGACCGTCATCGACACCGGGAGGGGAAGGCAACTGGAGACCGTATTTTCCGGGTACCAGGTCGATCACGTGCTGCTGTCGCCGAACGGGCGCGAGATGTGGGGTACGAGCAATTCGGATGGCCGGATTTACGTGTTCGATGTCGAGACGCGGGAGCAGACCCACGTGATCGACATGCCGGGATTCGGCGATGCTCACGGGCTGGTCTTCGTCTGGTACGACGACGCAGGCGAACCCCACGTGGTGCGCGACCAGGGGGGCTTCCACAGCGGTATCAATCCGGCGCTGGGGAACGTGTTGGAATACTAGGGGAATCGGAAGCAAATCCAGGGAAAATCATGATCTGCGGGACGTTGACTGGAAGGTATTCGCGGGAAATCCGGGCGGCCGGATCGACCAGAAACCGGATCGCCGCCCGCGCCGTTCTGGCTCTCGTGCTGGCTGCTCCGGGCGCGGCGCTTGCACAAATGGACCTTGCCGGCGAATGGCGCAATACCGGCCAGCAGGACGTCCGCGACAACCCCCATATCGGCGAGATCGTCGGGTTGCCGCTCAGCGAGGAGTCCATTCACCGTGCCGAGACCTATGACCAGTCGATCCTGTCGTTCCCGGAATGGCAGTGCCGGCCCCATTCGGCCGCGTACGTGAAGCGGGACCCCTCCAATCTGCGAATCTCGCGTATCACCGATCCGGCGAACCGCAATCTCATCGGTTACGAAATGGAGTGGTATCGCAACGTAACGGTGCCGATCTACATGGACGGCCGCTCCCACCCGCCGGAAACGGCGCCGCATAGCTGGCTCGGCTTTTCCACCGCCACATGGGAAGGGGAGAAGCTGCGCATCACGACGACGCACATGAAGGAGAACTGGTACCGGCGCAACGGCCCGCCGCAGAGCGATACGTCGATGCTCACCGAGTACGTCATGCGGCGCCAGTTCCGCGGCCGGGATTATCTGACCTGGGTGATCATCGCCTACGACGACCACTACCTGACGGAACCGCTGATTCGCAGCACCGAGTACCAGGATGCGCTGAACCAGCAGATGACCGTCTATCCCTGCACGCCGGTGACGGAGGTGGTCTGGCCCGATGGCTACGTGCCCCACTTCCTGCCCGGTCAGAACGAGCACTTCACCGACTTCGCCGAAGCCTACGGACTGCCCCCGGACATCATGTACGACGGCGCGCAGACCATGTACCCGGAATACCGCCTGAAGCTGGGCGACTACGCCAAGTCCACGTCGCGTACGATGGAGGCGAGTTCGGCCGAGTATGCCCGGTCCCGGAGGTGATCGTGCGCCAACGGCCGCTGCCCGACAACATCGCAAGTCGGAGCCTTGTGCCCGAGGCCAGGGTACGCGTCCGGCCGACACGCGTCGCGTGTCTTCAGCGCGTGCTGATCGCTGTAGCGGTAGTGGGCGCTGCCGTCGCCATGCACGGGCACGCCATCGCCCAGCAGCTTCCGCCGCGAATCCTGAATCCCGAGGGTGCGGCGGTGTACGTACTGCCGGTGCGCGGGAACGTCTTCATGATCAGCGGGGCGGGCGGCAACATCACCGCTTCGGTAGGCGTCGACGGCGTACTGATGGTGGACACCGGCCTGGCGCAGATGGGGGAGGAGGTACTCGGCGCCATCCGGCGCATCCAGGACGCGCTTCAGGTCCAGGGCCTGCTGCTCATGGAACCGGCGAAGCGCGGCGGCGCGGAGACCGAGTCCAGAATGCCCTATCACCCCAGCATGAGCATGGACCTGCCGATGAGACCCGTTCGGCATATCATTAATACCCATGCACACGCCGAGAACGTGGGCGGCAACGAATTCTTCGCAGCGCTCGGCACGACGTACACCAGCGGCAACGTGGCCGGTACCATCGCCGATGCCGCCGAAGGCGCCCGGGTGATGGCCCATGAGAACGTGCTCAACCGGATGCTGCTCGCCGAGCGATCGTTCGGGAGCCTCCCCACGCTGACCTACTTCACCGACGGGTTCAAGTTCAGGACCTACTTCAACGGCGAGGGCATCCGCCTGTTTCACATGCCCAATGCCCACACCGACGGCGACACCATCGTCTATTTCCACGGTTCGGACGTCATCAGCACCGGCGGAATCTTCTCCATGGAGACCTTTCCGGCCATCGACGTGGAGGCCGGCGGACATATCGACGGGATCATCGACGCACTGAATTTCATCATCGATCTGTCGATTCCGGAATTCAGGACCGAGGGCGGAACGATGATCGTGCCGGGCCACGGGCGGCTGGCGGACTCGGCCGACGTGACGTACTACCGGGACATGCTGACGATCATCCGCGATCGCGTCCAGCACATGATCGACGAGGGCATGTCCCTGGGAGAGATCCAGGAAGCCGGGCCGACGTTCGGTTACAACGGGCGTTGGGGGGTCGAGGAGGGCGCCTGGACCACGGAAATGTTCGTCCAGGCCGTATTTCGCAATATCACCGATGATTGACCAGAGAACCATTCGGGAGCCATGGACATGAACGCAGGACGACAAGGGCCGGGACCGCGGACAGGCTCGGGGCCGTGATCGTGACCGGGGCAACTGGCAGGCTGACGGCCGGGTTCGCGGCTTGGTTGGCGGTCTGCGCCAATGCCCAGGGACCCGCAGGTTCTGCCATGGAGGCCGCGCCCATCGATCTGACGGGCTACTGGGCAGCGTTGATCACCGATGACTGGCAGTACCGCATGATCGTGCCCGCAAAGGGAGACTATTCCTGGGTGCCGCTGAACGCCGAAGGCCGCCGAGTGGCGGATACCTGGGACCCGGAGCGGGATGAGGCCGCGGGAGAGGCCTGCAAGGGGTACGCTGCCCCGGCGATCATGCGGCTGCCTACGCGGCTGCATATCGCCTGGGAGGACGCCAATACCCTGCGGGTGGAGACCGACACAGGCAGCCAGACCCGGCTATTCCGGTTCGACCAGCCGGAACCGCGGGGCGAGCGAACCTGGCAGGGGCACTCCGTGGCGCGCTGGCTGTATCCCGGCGCCGGGCAGCAGGCAGGCGCGTTTCGCAACGACGCCATCGTCGAGGAGTCCGGCGGCGGCAGCCTCCAGGTGGATACCGGTTACCTGCGCCCCGGCTATCTGCGCCGAAACGGCGTTCCCTACAGCGAAGAGGCGTTCATGACAGAGTTCTTCAGCGTACTCACCGGCGCCGAAGGGGAGCAATATCTCGCCGTCCAGACGTTCGTGGACGATCCGGTCTATCTCACGCAGCACTTCATGCGCACCTTGCAGTTCAAGCGTGAACCGGACGGTTCGATGTGGCATCCGACCCGCTGTTCCGCGGACGGATGGGCGGCGTTCCCGGAGCCGTCAGGTTCCTTTCCTTGATGGAGCAATTGATATGGCCGTATTACCTCCCAACGTAAGCCAGGCAACCTTCGACGAGGCATTGCGCCGATTCGGCGAAGTCGTCGGCGAGGAGTGGGTCTTTTCCAGCGACGAGGATGTCGATCTTTACCGCGACGCGTACTCGCCGAGCTGGGGCGAGCCGGGCGAGCGGATCCCGTCCGGGGCCGTTGCGCCCATCGAAGTCGAGCAGGTGCAGCAGATCGTCCGCATCGCCAATGAATTCCGTGTACCGCTGTATCCGATCTCCACCGGCAAGAACCTGACCTACGGCGGTTCGGCGCCGAACATGTCGGGCACCCTGGTGCTGGACCTGAAGCGCATGAACCGCGTGCTGGAGGTGGATGAGCGGCGTGCCTTTGCGCTGGTGGAGCCGGGTGTTTCCTATTTCGATCTCTACAACTACATCCAGGAGCGGGGATTGAAAGTCTGGATCGACTGCCCCGACCCGGGCTGGGGCAGCGTCGTGGGCAACTCGCTGGACCGCGGCCTCGGCTATACGACCTGGCCCTTCAGGGATCATTTCGGAGCGCATTGCGGAATGGAGGTCGTACTGCCCAACGGCGAACTGATGCGCACCGGCATGGGCGCCGTACCGGGGTCCAGAAGCTGGCAGGACAATCGCTACGGGTACGGCCCGTGGGTGGATGGCCTGTTCAGCCAAGGCAACTTCGGCGTGGTGACCAAGATGGGATTCTGGCTGCTGCCGGAACCCGACGCCTATCTCAGCGGCATCGTTTCGGTGCCGAAGCGCCGGGACCTGATCCCGCTCGTTGACGTGGTCAACTACCTGGAGAATTCGTCATATATCGGTCAGCCGCGCTACCGGAGCCCGCTGGGGGCGGTGCGAAACGAACCGCCGCTGGCGGACCTGCTGGCCGGCAATCCCTTCCCGGACGATGACACGCTCGATCGGGTCGCCGAGGAGATGGGCGTACCGTCATGGGCCTGCCAGCTGCAGTTCTACGGCGGCACGGAAGTCGTCCGGGCGATGTGGGGGCAGGCCAGGCAGAAGCTCGCCGAAGCGATTCCGGGCGCCACATTCGAGGACGAGAAATACTACGAAATGCCCATGACCGAGGAGGAGATCGCGAACGAGCGCAAGGTGGCGTTCGGTGTCCCCAATCTGGCCATCTTCTCCATCGGCGCCCGCAGTGAGCAGAACCCGATTCCCGTGGATGGGCACCTGGACTTTACCTGCGTAATCCCCAAGACGGGCGAGGACTTTCTCGACGCCTGCCGGATCTTCTTCGATGCAACGCAGGGGACCGGAATGGTGAGTACCGGCGGACAGTATCCGTTTGACCCGTTTCTCACCCCATCCACCTGGCACGCGCGGAATTTCATCATAATCGTCGGCTTGCCCACGTATCGAACCAATACGGAGGCCAATCAGCAGACCCGGGCGTGGATGTCCCAGCTCATCGAAATAGCATCCGCCAATGGCTGGAGCGAGTATCGCGCCTCGCCCACGTTTCAGGATCAGGTCATGGGGGCTTATTCGTTCAACGATCACGCCCTGCGCAAATTTCTGGAAACGCTCAAGGACGCCGCGGACCCCAACGGCATCGTCTCGCCGGGTCGCGGCGGGGTATGGCCCAGCCCCTATCGTTCAAACCGGATGACTCCGGTGTGATCGCAGCATAGACTAGTGCCCATGATGAACAACGTCATCCGGCGGGCAACCGCCCTTGCCCCGGCGCTTGCGGTCGGCCTGGTGTGGTTTGCTCCGGATCACGCCGACGCGCAACTGCGGCGCATCGCCATCGGCTCGAACCCGGCCGGAACCAACTACTACGTGGTCGCCAGCGGCATCGCCAAGCTGCTGCAGGACGAGACCGGGATTCCGTCGACGGTGCGTCCGTTTTCAGGCTCTTCGGTCTACATGCCCATGCTCCAGCGAGGTGAGATCGCCCTGGGTATCAACACCCAGATCGACAGTCAGTCCGCCTTCATGGCGCTCGATCCGTACCCGGTGTCCATGTCGAACCTGCGGCTGATAGCGGCGATGATGCCGTTGCGCGACAACCTGATGGTGAGGGCCGAATCGGGGATGACGACCGTCGACGAGCTGCGCGGCAAGCGGGTTGTCGTGGCCATTCGCTCCAACGTTGCGCTGGAGCGGTGGCACTGGACCATTCTTGCCACCGCGGGCCTCGGCCCTGACGACATCGACATGGTCAGCGTCGCCAGCCTGCCGGACGGGGTCCGGCTGCTGACCGAGGGACGGGTGGACGCGGCGCCCATCGGGATTGCCACGGCCCTTGCGCGGCAAGCCGAGGCGACGATCCCGGGTGGTATCCGCTTCCTGGGTATCGGCAGCGACGAGGGCGCGCTGACCGATACGGTGCCAGGAGCCCATGTAGATTTGTTTACCCCCGAAATGGCGGCCGTGGGCGTTCCGGAGCCTGTCCGGCTGGTGCGTTTTGCGACCTATCTCAATACCGGCGCCCACCTCGGCGACGATGATGCGTACCTGATCGTCAAGACCATTCACCAGCAGTGGGAGCTGTTGCGGCGCGACTATGCCCTGCTCAGCCCGGTTCCCGCCGATGCCATTGCACCCGCCGACAGTCCGCATCCGTACCATCCGGGCGCGGCGCGATATTTCCGCGAGGCGGGGCTATGGACCGACGCACACGAGCAAAACCAGGTACGCACACTGGCGATTGCCGTGCAATAGACCGAATACGGTCATCGGAAGATTAGCTTGGGCGGGTTTCTGACGCGGCTGGAACACGTCTACCTCGGGGCGGTCATCGTCATCGGGATCGCCTGGATCATCGACGTCCCGCAGTACTTCGGCATCTCGGTCATCTCCGCGGAGTGGATGGGGCCGCTGATGGCGCTGGGGATAGCGGCTGCCTACCTGCGCCATCCCTACGGCAAGCAGGCGGGGTTGCTTGAGTTGGTGCTTGGGCTGGCGGCCATCGGCAGCTGGTGCTGGATGTCGCTGAACTACTCCGACTGGATCATCGACATCTTCGGATACACCCCGCAGAAGTACATTCCCGGAACCGTCGCGATACTCCTGCTCATGGAGGCGTTGCGCAGGGCGGCCGGGTTGCCCATCACCATTCTCGTCTGGTGCCTTATCGCGTACGGTTTCCTCGGTTATCTGCTGCCGCCGCCGTTTCAGGCCGAACAACTGCAGATGTCGCGGCTGATCATGTACCTGTACGCGGATACCAACGGTGTGCCCGGCCAGGTGCTGACCGTCGTGGCCCGGCTGGTGCTGGCGTTCATCGTGCTGGGCAAGCTGATGGAGGTCAGCGGCGCGACGAAGTTCTTTACCAACCTGGCCATGGCCGGCATGGGCCACCAACGCGGCGGACCGGCCAAGGTGGCGGTCGTTGCCTCCAGCGTATTCGGGTCCATCAACGGCACGGCGGTCGGCAACATCATGTCCACAGGCATCGTGACCATTCCGTTGATGAAACGTTCCGGATTCAAGTCCCACTACGCGGCCGCCATAGAGGCCGTTGCCTCCAACGGTGGGCAGTTTGCGCCGCCTGTCATGGGTGCGACCGCGTTCCTGATTGCAGACTTCCTGCAGGTCAGTTATGCAAGCGTCGTGATCGCTGCCGCTGTTCCGGCGTTGCTCTACTACGTTTGCCTGTTTGCGCAGGTGGATGCCATTGCCCTGCGTTACGGCTTGCACGGCCTTCCGAAAGAGCAGCTTCCCAGCGCCGGCAGGGAACTGCGCGATGGCTGGATCTTTCTCGCGCCGCTCGCGCTGCTGCTGTACCTGTTGTTCTGGCGAGGCTTCAACCCGGGTGTGGCCGCACTGTGGTCTGTTGTGGCCTTGCTGGGCCTGACCGTGTTTCGCAAGCGGCGGCTGCCTTCGAAGGCGGAGTGGTTCGACCTCATCGTCGGCGGCGGCGCCAACATGCTGCCCCTGCTCATGATCGCCGGCGGCGCCGGCATCGTGATCGGCGTCATGAACATCACCGGTCTGGGGTTCTCGCTGTCGCTGGTTCTGACCGGGATCGGGCAGAGCGCCGGGCTGCTTGTCATGTTGATGATCACCGGGGCGATCTCCATCATCCTCGGCATGGGCATGCCCACGGCGGCGATCTATGTGGTCCTCTCGGTCATTCTCGCGCCCGCCATTGTCGAAATGGGCGTGGCGCCGATCGCAGCGCACCTTTTCATCTTCTACTTCGGTTTGCTGTCTTTCCTGACGCCGCCGGTGGCCATCGCCAGCGCCGTCGCATCCGGGCTTGCGGGGAGCGAGGTGTGGCGCACGTCCTGGATCGGCGTTCAACTGGGCGCCGTCGCCTATCTGCTGCCGTTTCTGTGGAGTTACAACGATGCGCTGTTGCTGCAGGGATCGGGGCTGGCCAATTTCTACGCGGTCGGCACGGCGCTGGTGGCTGCGCTGCTGACGGCCAAGGCATTGCAGACCGCCGTACTCGGCACCGGGATTGGTATCGTCAGTGGACTGCTCGTTTTCACGGGCGCACTGGCCGTGGGCAGCAGTTCCGTCTGGTTGGGTCCGGAGGCGCCTGGTGTCGTTGCCGTGGCCGTGGCCGGAATAGCGGCTCTCATCGGACTGCGTTTCGTTCCATCTCGACGCTGATCCAGTTACCCCGGTTTATGCGGCAGTGCTAAGATCGTTCGCCGTGCTTGGCGCGCGGGGATAGACGATGGGACTACTGCGATCCATCCTGAGTCGCCGACGACTCATGGAAGACTCTGCAAAAGTTGGCGCTGCACTTGCAATATCGATGTTGGCCTCACACAAAACGCGCGCGGATTTGCCAAGCGACCTGACTTCGCTGTCCGCCGCGCAACTCTCCTCCGCAATTCGTTCGGGGCAGGTCAGTTGCGTCGAGACCATGCAGGCTTATCTCGCACGTATCGAGACGTTCAATCCGGTCCATAACGCCGTCGTCAGCATGCTTGATAGCGATTCCTGTCTGGCCGAAGCACGGCGCGCGGACGAGGAACTCGCGCGCGGGGAGTATCGGGGATGGCTGCACGGCGTGCCGCACGCGGTCAAGGATCTGGCCAATGCCGTTGGTCTCCCCACGAGCCTTGGGTCGCCGGTCTTCGCTGGCACCCTGCCGGAGGCGGACGATTTGCACATCGCCCGTATCCGAAACGCGGGTGCGATCTTCATCGGCAAGACCAACGTGCCGGAGTTCGGCATGGGATCGCAGAGCTACAACAGCGTGTTCGGTGTGACCCGCAATGCGTACGATCCGGCGCTTGCGGCCGGTGGCAGCAGCGGCGGTGCGGCGGTCGGTATGGCAACTCATATGCTACCTATCGCCGATGGCAGCGACATGATGGGCTCGCTCAGGAACCCGGCGGCATTCAACAACGTGATCGGATTCAGGCCGAGCCAGGGCCGGGTGCCGCGAACGCCCGACGACCTGTTCTACAACCAGCTCTCGACCAACGGGCCCATGGGCAGAAACGTCGAGGACACGATCCGCCTCCTCGATACGATGGCGGGCTTCGATCCGCGGGCGCCGATGATGATGCGCGACGAATTGCCCGGATTTGACGACTACCGTGTCCGGGAGATTGAGGGCCTGCGCATTGGCTGGATGGGCGATTACGATGGTTATCTTGCGACCGAGCCGGGTGTGCTCGAACTATGCGGGCAGTCGCTTTTGGTCCTTGAATCCCATGGTGCGAACGTGGATCGTGTCCTCCCGGATTTCGACATGGGCCGGCTGTGGCAATGCTGGCTCACGCTCCGGCACTGGTCGCACGCCGGACGCCAGCCGATGCTGGAAGACCCAACCCTGCGGCAACAGTTGAAGCCCGAGATGATTTTCGAGATAGAGGGCAGCCTCGATCTCACGGCCGCCGAAATTACCGCAGCATCCGAGACACGAGCGGCCTGGTACCGTGCCTTGCACGCACTTCTGGAGCGATTTGACGTTCTCGCGCTGCCCAGTGCCCAGGTTTTCCCGTTCCCGGCCGAAGTGCACTGGCCGCGCGAGATCAATGGCCGTGCCATGGACACCTACCATCGCTGGATGGAAGTCGTCATCGGCGGGACCCTGGCCGGAGTCCCCGTGCTCAATCTGCCCGTCGGCTTCGATGCGCGCGGCCGACCGATGGGGATGCAGTTGATGGGCCCCATGGGCGCCGACCAGTCCGTACTCGAGGTTGGATTAGCCTACGAACTCGTGACCGATCATCTCGAACGTCGACCGGATCCGATCAACAGTCTCGCGTAACGTTTGATTGCTCTGAATCTTCAGGATCTTGTGAGACCGGACACTATTCGGTCACGGCCTCGATCACTTCACGCGCAAGGTCCCATCTGTCGAATCCCTGGGCGCCGTAATCGAGGCCGCGCCTGACAATGACCAGGTCGTGGGACGGCACGACGATTACATACTGGCCGCGGTTGCCCGCCGTCGAATAGGCATCCTTCGGCACGTCGGTCCGGTCGTCCGGCACGAGCCACCATTGACCGCCATAGAAATTGCCGTGCTCAGCCAGTGACGGCGCGGGCGTGCGCACGAATTGGATCCAATCCTCGGAGATCAACCGTTCTCCATTCCAGACCCCGCCCCGCAGATAGAGCAGTCCGAATCTCGCTAGGTCGCGTGCGTTGGTATAGACCTGACTGCTCAGGATGAAATCCCCGAATCGATCAGTGCTGAGCAGCGAGTTGCGCATTCCGATCCGGTCCAGCAATGCGCGTCGCGGAAACTCGTTGTACGCGTTTTCGCCAAGCTCAATTTTCATCCTGTAGACCGCAAGCAGCGTGTCGTAATTCTCGTAATCCCAGTGCGTGCCCGGTTCCCTGATCAGGCCGCGGCTGCGGCTGTGAATGGCCGAACTTTCTCCTGCCCAGTACGACAAACCCGAGCCGGTGGCATACTCGAGATTCGCGTTGTCGATCGTGTACAGGCCGCTTGACATGTTGAGAACGTGCCTGAGGGTTATTGCCGATCGCGGGTCATGGTCGTGGGCATCGGCGTGCGGAAACCAGGAAAGACCGAGCGGTGCGTCGAGGGACAGCCTTTCCTGGTCCACCAGGATTCCGATCAGCGTTGCCGCGATACTCTTGGCCGTGGACCAGGTGCGTGTGCGCGTCTCCATCGTGACGCCCGGCGCATAGCGCTCATGAACGATGTGCCCGTCGTGGACGACCAGCAGGCTCAGCGTGACCTGTTCCGGCGACTCGCGGTCGAAAGCCCAGTCCGACGCCGCGCGCAAGGCGGCCTGGTCGATAGCCGCCGGCATCGGCGCATCCTCGAGCATGTCGCCGTCCGGCCATGCGATTGTGGCCGGATCGCCAGGCGGAGGCGGCATGGTCAGCGCCGGCAGGCTGTCGATATCGTCAAAGGCTTGGTCCGGTGCGAGTACGATGCAGCCAATACCTTCGCGAAATGCGGCGCGCATGACCGGCACCCCACCCGGCACCCCACCCGGCACCCCACCCGGCGCACCGACTGCGACGGCACCGCGAGCGGTATCGACGACGTAATCTCCGCCGGCAGCCGTTCCAATCACTTCGGGCAAGTAGGCAAGTTCCTGTTCAAATACCTGCGCGAGCGATCGATTCGATACGAAAAGCCCATTGCACATGAACACGGCCTGTTGTCCGCGGCGAATCATTTCGCGGTTGAAATGCCAATAGTCGAACGTTGATTCCTGTTGCGCCGACGCTGGAGCCGTGAGCACAAGCAAGCCAAAGGCCGCGGTGATGGCAACCAGGCCCTTGCTGCGATGCACTGCGCGGGAACAGATTGCATTCGCAGCGATTCGGGAAACTTCAAGGGGTCGCATCATCTTTGTTCGCATTGTTGAATTCCGCATTTCGGACACTTACCAGCTCAGCCAAAGTTCTTTCGGGCCGCGAAACGTGAAGTTCGGGAAGTAATCAAGCATTTGATCTTCCACCAGGCGCAGAGACGGCACGCGCCGGACCAGTGTTTCCATCGTGATCCGCGCCTCCATCTGCGCGAGTCGATTGCCGAGACAGAAGTGGATACCGCGCCCGAACGAGATATGGGTCCGGGCGTTTTTTCTGCGGATGTCAAAGGTCCCGGAATCGTCATAAAGACTTTCGTCGTGATTCGCCGAACCCAGGGAAAGGAAAACCTGCGTACCTGCCGGGACCCGGTAGCCGGCAATCTCGGTATCGCGGGCCGCCACCCGTCGCCAACTGGTCTGCGGAGAATTGAACCGCAGCACCTCTTCCAGGGCGTTGGGTATCAGCGCGGGCTCGGCGCAGATCGCCTCCCAGTTTTCCCGCATCGAGAGCAGGCAGACCAGCGAGTTGCCGAGGAAGTTGCTGACGATCTCATGGCCTGCAAAGGACAGGCCGTAGACCACCGATTCCACTTCCTTGTAGGTGAGATCGTCGGGGTTGGCATCGTGCCCGGCCAGCAGTTCCGAGGTGAAATCGTCGGCCGGTTCCCGATGCCGGTGCTTGACGAACGATACGCAATACCGCCAGTAGGCGAGCATCTTCTTCGCGATATCGACCTGTTCCTCTTCGGTTGCCTTGCCCCAGGTGAACGCAAGCCGGTTGGTGGTCCATTCCTGAAGCCGGGGATCGTCCTTCCGGGGGAAGCCGAGCAGGCGGAAGATTGTTTCTCCGGGAAGAGGGTGCCCGATCGTGGACACGAATTCGCAGGGCGCGCCGGCTTCGAGCATGCCGTCGACGAGGGCCTCGCAGCGCTCCCGAACATAGGGCGTCAGCGCCCGGATGCGCCGGCCGGAGAACCCGGCCTGGGTGTACTTCCTGATCCGTGTGTGATCCGGACGGGCGCGGTTGGACATGACCGCAATGGGATCGTAATCGGCTGAGGAAAGCACTTCGGCGGCGGCATCGCAGATCGGCAGCACGGGATCCTGGACGTTTTCCGAAGAGAACACATCCGGGTTGGTGAAGACGGCGGCGACGTCCTTCATCCGGGTGACGACCAGGTACCCCAGTTCCTCGGAATAAAAGACCGGAGAGTCCTCGCGCCGCCTCGCCAGTTCCGAGTACGGGTCGGCGACGTACTTGACTGCAAAGGGCGAGAACGCGTGATCCACGGGGCACCCGTCGGGCCTGGGAGCGCGCTTGGTGCGGAGTTTGTGATATGCCTCTGGCATGGCGTGTGCAGTAATCGCGATACGTCTGGAATTCTGGTGCTCTATCCAACTGATAATAGCGGATCAGCGCTAGCTCGGTTCGGAACCATCCCGCGCGGCCAGCCGGGGGGATTTGAGCGCGGCGATGGCGATGGCAGCCACCAGGAAGGGGGTAGCGTAGATGAGGAAATTCAATCCCCTGGAAAGCCCCAGGCCGATCAACAGCCCGGCAATCACGGGACTCAGGATGGCGCCGATACGCCCGATGCCGATGCCCCAGCCGAGGCCGCTGGATCGCGACCGGGTGTCGTAGAGCCGCACCGCGGCGATATAGAGCGCGACGAAACTGCCGTTAACAAACAATCCGGCGAAAAATGCCAGTACGGACAACAGGGTCACGTTCAAGGGCATGAATCCGAACAGGGCCATGAGCGCGAAGCTGCTCAGCAGGAAGCCCATGAGCATGGGCCGTACACCCCGGGCATGGGACCGCAGCCCCATCCAGAATACGCCGATGGCGCCGCCGGTGTTGAAGATCACCGTTACGTAGATGGCGCGGTCCAGCGGCAATCCGGCGCTGACGATGACCTGCGGCAGCCACGTGTTGACGAAATACAGACCGAAGATCACGCAGAAGAAGCAGACCCACAGCAGCACCGACCACTCCACTCGGTTGTCTTCGAACAGGCCGCGTATTCCGGTGCTTCCCGGGCGTCGCGTCAGCGATGCGGCCGTTTCGGCGTCCACCGGACGCTGACCCATGCGTGCCAATGTGGCATTCAGCTTCGCCAGGCCCCGTCCTTCAGGCTGCCTCAGCAGGAACTCGGGGGATTCCGGAACCAGTGCCAGGGCGAGCAGCGCGACCAGCGCCGTCACCGCACCACCCGCGACGAATACCGATGTCCAGCCGTATTTCGCCATCAGGGCGAGGGCCACGATACCGCCCAGAATGCCCCCGGCCGGGGCCGCGACATGCAGGATGCCCACGCACAGATTGCGGTGCCGGTCGGGCGCAAACTCCGCAACCGTCGTGGTGACGGTGGGAAGAATGGTGCCGATGGCCATGCCCGCAAGAACCCGGTAGACCACCAGGTGGGAAATCGTGGATGCCGTTGCCGTGAGGAACATGGCCCCCGTCAGGACCGCCAGCGCCGCGCACATCACCGTTCGGCGCCCGAAGTGATCGCTCAGCGGGGCGACCAGGGCGGAACCCAGTGCCATGCCGACAAAGACGGCGCTGAGGACGATGCCCAGCGACTCGGGCTCGAGCCCCCAGGCCTGGGACAGCACGGGCGCCGCGTAGGCCATGGCAAACAGGTCGAACGCCTCGAAGATGTTGATGGCGACGCATATGGCAATGACGCCGACCTGGTAGCCGGATACGGTGTCAAGCAATTCCTTCCGCTGGGTGTTCATTTCAGACAAATCGAACCTCCGCCTGACCGATTCCTTCCACTTCAACCAACAGGGAATCGCCGGCATCGATGGGCTGCAGCGGTACCAGGGAACCCGAAAGTACAATCTCACCGGCCTTGAGCGTGGTGCCGTGTTCCGAGAGCGCATTCGCCAGCCACGCCACGGCGTTCGCGGGAGAGCCGAGCGCGGCCGCACCCAGGCCGGTGGCCACCTCAACGCCGTTCGTCCTGATTACCATCCTGCAGGCGGGCAGATCGACCGTGTCGGGCGCCACCCATTGGTCGCCCAACACGATCAGCGCACAGGAGGCATTGTCCGCCACCGTGTCCTGGATCCTGATGCGCCAGTCCATGATCCTCGAGTCGATAATCTCGAAACAGGCCGCCAGTCCCCCGGTGGCAGCGAGAACCTCGTCGGCGGTCACGCCCGGGCCCGCAAGATCGCGGCTCAGCCTGAATGCGATTTCGCCCTCCGCCCGCGGACGAATCAGGCTGCGCGAGATTTCCACGGTGTCCCCGCTATGGCAGACCATGACGTCGGTGATGAAGCCGAAGTCCGGTTCATCGACCTTGAGCGTCTCCTGGACGGCCTTGCTGGTCAGCCCGATCTTCTTGCCCACCAGGGTCTCGCCCTCGGCGAGCCGCCGGTCGAGTACAGCCAGTGAAATCCGGTAGGCGTCCCCGATGGTCAGATCGGGGACCCGGTCGGTCAGCGGCTCGATGGGTTTCTGCTCCAGTCGTGCCTGCCACAGCTCCAGGCTGAATTGCTCGATCATGTTCAATGCCATTCTCCTGTTCTTCCGCGGCATCCGGCTCAATACGTCGCCCGTCCGCCGGACAAATCGAACGCTGCGCCCGTGCTGAACGAACACTCTTCCGAGGCGAGCCAGGCCACCAGCGCGGCGATCTCCTCCGGTTCGCCGAAACGCTGCAGCGGAATCTTCGACAGCATGTAGGCTACATGCTCGTCGCTCATCTGCTCAAAAAGCGGGGTGCGCACCGCCGCCGGGGTCACGCAATTGACCAGCACACCCGTTCCCGCCAACTCCTTGCCCAACGCCTTGGTCATGTTGATGAGCCCGGCCTTGGATGCACTGTAGGCCGAGGCATTCGGGTTGCCGTCCTTGCCTGCGACTGAAGCGATGTTGACGATCCGCCCGTAGCCCCTGGCGATCATGGTCGGGACCACGGCCCGCGAAACGAGAAAGCTGCCCACCAGATTGACGTCGATGACGCGCCGCCAATCGTGCGGAGGATATTCCCACAGCGGGTGGTTCGGCCCGGAGATGCCCGCGTTATTGATGAGAACATCAACACGGGTAAACGCCTTGAGGGTGGCCTCCATCGCCGTAGCCACGGAATCGGCGTCGGCAATGTCGGCGTGAATTCCGGTGATTTCACCGGCAGATGCTACGCCTCGGCGCAAGCGCGCGACCGCGTCATCGAGCCCGGCCCCGTCAAGGTCCCACGCCGCTATGCTGGCGCCGCATTGGCGCAGGCGGGATGCGATTGCATGACCCAGTCCGCGGGCGGCTCCTGTGACGATGGCAGTTCGGTTAGCGAGATCGATTGAATTCAATACCTGATCCCATGGTTTCTGCTCCGGTGTCGATCACGCGCCCAGCGCCCGGATTTCCGGCCCTGGATCGGAAAACGTCCGGAAGTTGCGCGGACAGATCGATGAACCGGCCGCACGGTGGCGGCCGGCACAACCTGCAGACGGACCGGAGTCGTGACGATGGATCAATAGTCCAGGAAAATCCCCTCCGCCGGGTCGAGTCCGCCGTGGAAACCGCCCTGGTCGCGAACGACCCGGGCATCGCCGTTCTCGTCGTAGTGCACCCAGACCAGGCCATGGGCATCGCCGTAGCCGGGCATCTCGATGGTTGCAATCTGCTCGCGCGTGGCCGTGTCGAAGACGTACAGGACCCCCTCGGCGTTGCTGGTGCCCCAGACTTCCCGGCCGTTTGGAGCGAGCAGCACATGGTCGATCATGTAGCCGGCGAAGACAGTCTCCACGCCCCGGCCGCTGGCGGTATCGAGTACCGTGACCGTCCGCCCCATGAACCCCGTCGTCTCGCCCTTGTCCGCGACCCAGATTTCCGATTCGTCCGCGTTGAGCGTGGCGCCGTAGGGGCCGATGCCCGCTGCCGCATGCCAGGCGATTGCGCCGGTCTCGATGTCGATCTTGGTGACGCTGGATGAGCCGCCGGCGGGCACGTACATGTATTCCGACGCCGAATCGATGACGATCCAGTCGCCCCGGTAGCCGGGGTAGGGGTACTCTTGTTCCACCTCCCACGTATCGGGGTCGATACGCGCCACCCAGAACGGCCGCATGGTGGTCAGGCGGCCGACGTTCATGCTCGATGCACCGACGAATGCGTCCATGCCGCGAGGGCCGTAGCCGGCCGGCTGCATCAGGATGTAGATGTATTCGCCGTCCGTGTACGAGGTATAGGAACTGCCGCCGAGGTCCTCATCGCGCACGCCGCCGACGATCTCATCCGTCTCGGTGTCGTAGAGGAAGACGTCCAGGCCATCGTCGGCTCGCGCAAAAGTGTCGATCAGCAGGAGGTTATCCCGGAAAATCTGGCCGTGATGCAGCCGCCCGCCCATGGTGACGATCTTCACGGGCTCGAGCGTCAGGGCATCCACCTTCACCATGGCAGTGGTGGAGAGCAGTGTGGGCTGGGTTTCCGCGGAGAGAGCGCCGATGATGTAAACATATCTGCCGTCCGGTGAGACGACGGTCGTGTGAACGCTGGTGCGCAGTTCCGGCGCCAGTTCGCCGTAGGCGATGACTTCCTTGGTTTCCGCGTCGCCCACCACCACGCGGTTGGACTGGGCGGTGGTGATATTGCGTCCGACGGAGAATCTATTCGTTATGACGCCGGTGTTCTCGTAGAAATAGGTCTTGCCGGGCTCTGGCTCGAATTTCGGTTCACCGGGCTCGAATTCCGCGATCACCTCATTCTGGTAGGTGCTCATGATGTTGCCCGTCCGGGATTTTCTCTCCCACCCGTCGAGCACGGTCTGGAAGGATTCGATCCCCGAGACGATCCGGTCACGCTCCGACTGTGGAAATTGTTCCAGCGCTTCGAGGTCGGGCGGAAAGATCGGAATCTGGCCGGCGGCCATTCCAGGCGCCATCCCGGCAGGACCGCCCGGCCCCATCCCCGGCCCCATACCTTCATTCTGGGCGTTCGCCGCCTGCAGGCACAGGCACAGGCCGACACTGGACAACAGTCGTAACAGTTTCATGAAGCTGCTCCTTGCATGATCCGGCTCTTCCGGTTCCGTCCGAACCAGAATACTTCAACTTAGCGATCCGATACGATCCCGTCTAATCAAAGTTGGTGATACCCGGTCATTTGTTCAGCCAATACCGGGTTTGGGTTGTGTGTAATCCGTGCTAACTTTGAAAGTCGACAAGAAGTTGTGGGAGAGACGAATGTACCTGTCGAGGTCCTTTCGCAAAGTCGTTGCCATTCTCATGGTCGCTATACCGGTTACGGTCAATGCGCACCATACCTGGGTCGTCGAGTACGACAGGGACGATGTCGTCATCCTTGAAGGAACGGTTGCCGAGGTCAACCTGACCAGTCCGCACAGCCGCATATTCCTGGAAATCGAAGGGGCGGAAGGATCGCAAGTCTGGGCGGGCGAAACCTGGCCGCTGGGGGCGCTGTACCGGCGCGGACTGACAAACGGCAGCCTGGCGGTGGGCGACGTGGTCCGGGTGACGGGCGAGCGCGCCAGGGAGGGGCGGCTGGGATTGCACCTCAGAAGCATCTACCGTCCCGCCGATGACTGGAGGGTCTGGATCGGACTTCGCCAGGACACCGGCGAAAATTCGTCAGCCGGTATCGGCGACGGGGTGAATCAGATCCAGCTTGAAGACGAGTCGGTCTAGTGTTCCGGCCAACAGCATTCTGTCGTTTCAGCCTGTTCCATGGGCCGGTCCGGATGTCCGGCAGGTGGTTCAGTCTCGCGCTTGGCCTGCTGGTGCTTCTACCTGCGTGGGGCCATGAACCGCGACCCGCCCGCGACGGGATGACGGGTGTCTGGATCCGGGCCGTTTCCGGTGTCGATCGCCCCGATATCTCAAACATTACGGCTGCGGGTCAGGCTGTCATGGATGAGTACGATCATGCCACCGACGACATTCTGCGCTGCCTGATCGACTGGGGCCGCTTGAGTACGGTCTCCGGCTTTCCCATGGAGATGATCGTCTCGGAAAACCAGGTCACCATCCTGTACGAGTACAACCATACGGTGCGCCGGGTCTTCCTCGGCCAGACCGAGTTTCCCGACGACTACCCCCCAAGCCTGGTCGGGTATTCAATCGGGCATTGGGAGGACGATACGCTGGTAGTGGAAACGCGCAATCTGCTCCCGGGCTGGATCAACATGGAAGGCGTCGCGCCCTATACGGACGCGGCCCTGGCGACGGAACGGTTCACGCTGGACCCGGAACAGCAAATGCTGACGGTCGAACGCACGCTGGTGGATCCTGACTACTATTCGGGGCCGGTCACCTGGACGACCGACTACGTGCTTGCGCAATACCCGGTCTATCCGTACGACTGCACCATCGGCTCCTACGGCTCCAGCCTCGCAGGCTGAACCGGCAGGGCGCCCGCTGTCCCGGCTAGTCCAGCAGCCAATGCCTCTTGCCGGAAGCGTAGACGCGGAATCGTCCCGGGCCCATGAAGAACAGCGCGACACCCAACGCGAGGAACAGAAGCTGAATTTCCTTGTTCCAGGCCCCTACGCTGGTCAGTGCAAAGAAGGGTCCCGGAAGGACGTAGAAGACCGTCAGCATGGTCACGATCACTGAAATCGCGGACAGTCTTGTAAACAGTCCGAGCACCAGAAGAATCGGCGCCAGCACTTCGGAGATGTAGACGAAGTATATGAAGAATCCCGGGATGCCATTGGCTACCAGCATGCTCATCTGATTCTCGACCCCGTGAAGGACCTTGCTCCAGCCGTGTAGAAAAAAGGTGCCGCCCAACACCAGCCGAAGTACGAGGATGCCGTTGTCGGCGTCTGTCCAGAATGACTTTTGTACCATGATTAACTGTTCCTCCCGGCTCAGTAGCCGATCGTAAAGCGCTGCCTCACGAAGGCTCGGTTTTCCAACTCGTCGACGGCCGCGGCGGCAAGGTCGGCCACCCAGATCGACAGATTGCCGTCGGCGTCCGTGACGAACTCCGTAGTCGACGTGCGATATTCGCCCAGCTGCTGCGTATCCGCAATTCCCTCGGGGGTCCAGCCCATGATATTGAACGGCGGTGTAAGTACGGTCCAGTCGATGTCGCTGGCGCGATAGGTGTCCAGGGCCACCTTGTGACCGATGAGCATGGCATACGGCGGCGTACCTTCGGATACCGGAAACGGCGCGTTCGCCAGCATGTCCTCGACAGTCGGCAGCATCGTCGTCGCGCCGCCGATCTGCAACACGTACGGTGCATTCTCCATGCCGACGAGCGCCTCGGCCGCTGTGCTGGCCGCCAGCGCGTGGGTCGAGTTTTCCGGCGCAAAGTCGCCCTCCGGCGTCCCCTGCACGGAGATCACTACCCCGTCCGCTCCACTGGTCACCGCAGTAAAGGACTCAACGTCTGTCACATCGCCTTGCGCGGGCGTGAAGTTCGCGTGCTCGACGGTCAGGCGATCGGGAGAGCGTGAAACGCCGATCACGGAATGGCCTCGTTCCAGTGCCTCATTGACAATCAGTCCACCAATGTTTCCGCTGGCGCCGTACACCACGATGGTCTGATTGTCCTGTGCGTGAGCGGCAGTCCAGCCCAGCAACGCGAAAGTCAACGGGCCAAGAAATGGTCGCAAGTTCATGATTGCTCCTTTGGATGCAGGCGAAACATGTACTGAATAGGGTTGCGGGGTCGGCATGTTAACAGTACCGGCGCGGAAAGACGGAATTGATGTCCACCGTGGATAACCCGCCATTTGTCGCGTGAATTTGTCACGGTCAAATCTGGCTAGTATTGTTCCAAACGACTCTCCCGAACAGGGAAATGGCGATTTGTACCGGCGCAGGCGGGGAATCAGATGATTACGTTGACGGTCAATGGTCAAACCCATCAGGTCGATGCCGAGCCCGACACCCCGCTGCTGTGGTTGCTTCGGGACTTTCTGCAGCTTAACGGCACCAAGTACGGCTGTGGGATCGCGTATTGCGGAGCCTGTACCGTCGAGGTGGACGGCAACGCGGTGCGCGCCTGCATCGTCCCGGCGAGCGCTGCGGAAGGCAGCGACATCCGCACTATCGAGGACCTTGAAGATCACCCGGTCCAGCAGGCCTGGATCGAGCACCAGGTTCCACAGTGCGGCTACTGCCAGTCCGGCATGATCATGGCTGCCAAGGGACTTCTCGACCGCAATCCCGAACCCACCGACGCGGACATTGACGTCGCCGTGACGAACGTGTGCCGGTGCGGCACCTATACGCGGATACGTGCGGCAATACACACCGCCGCGGCGAAGATGAGGGAGGGCTGAGCATGAAGATGGAAATCTCCCGGCGCGAATTCCTGCAAACCTCGGGTACGGCCGCAGCAAGCCTGATCATCGGGTTCCACCTTCCGGCGGGGCCGGCACGTGCCCAGTTCGGCGGACTGCCGAATCCCTTCGTGATCGACCGGGACATGATCAACGCCTACCTGACGCTCAACCCCGATGATACAGTCTCCATCGTCTCGGCTGCAGCGGAGATGGGGCAGGGTTCGCTCAGCTCGCTTCCGATGCTCATTGCCGAGGAACTGGAACTGGATATCGGGCAGGTACGCATCGAACAGGCGCCCCTCAATCAGGAAGCCTTCAGTAACCTGCTGTTCGGTTACCAGACGACGGTGGGGACTTCCGCGGTCCGCTGGGCGTATGAGCCCTTGCGGCAGCTCGGCGCGAATACCCGGGAGTTGCTGCGCAACGCCGCGGCTGCGACATGGGCCGTGCCCGTGGACGAGACCGTCGCGCGGAGCGGGCGCGTCACGCATCCGGCCTCCGGGAGGAGCCTGCGTTACTTTGAATTGGGCGAGACGGCCTCGGGAATGGAGATTCCCGCGGACGTGCCGCTCAAGCCGCAGAGCGAGTGGAGGATCCTCGGCACACCCTTCCCGCGCTGGGATACCGAAGCGAAGTCCACGGCCTCGGCGAACTACGGGATCGACATGCACGTGGACGGGATGGTGGTGGCGACCATCGCGGCGACACCTGTGCCGGGCGGAACGCTGCGGTCCGTGGATCCCGAGCCCGCGCTCGCCGTCAACGGCGTGGAAGAGGTGGTCATGCTGGACGATGCGGTGGCGGTAACCGCAACCAATTATTGGTCGGCAAAGAAAGGTCTGGATGCGATTGAGCCGCAGTGGGAGCTGGGCCCCGTCGCGGCGCGCAACAGCGAAAACATCCGCGAGGAAATGCTGCAATTGCTCGACCAGCCCGGCAACGAGGCTGTCAATGAGGGTGATATCGATGCCGCCAGGGACGCGGCGGCGCAGGTCGTCACCGCAACCTACGAGGCGCCGTACTGGGCCCACGCTACTCTGGAGCCGCTGAATGCCACCGCCCATTATCGAGGCGACAGTATCGAGTTCTGGATGGGTACCCAGGCACCCGGGGGCATCGAAAGCATGTGCGAACGCATGTTTCCCGAAGTACCGACAGAGAACATCATCGTCAACAACCAATACCTGGGCGGCGGTTTTGGCCGCCGGGGCAGGCCTACGCCGGCGGACCAGGCTGCGCTGATCTCAAAGCAGGTCGGCAAACCCGTGAAGCTGGTCTGGTCGCGGGAAGAGGACATGACCCACGACACCTACCGGCCCAAGTCCGTCGTCAGGATGGAAGGCTACCTGGATGAGGCGGGAAGGGTGACGGGGTTCAAGGGCAGGATCGCGGTGCAGTCGACTCTGGCATCGCTGATCGATAACCCCGATGTGCCCGTGGATCCGTTTGCGACCGAGGGTCTGATCGACCACGACTACCGCTTCCCTGCATTGAATTTCGAATACCACTCGCCAAGACCCGGTATTCCGATAGGTTTCTATCGAGGCGTCGGTTTCATACACAACACCTTCTACCGCGAGAGCTTCATGGATGAACTGGCGCACGCGGCCGGCCGCGATCCGATCGAGTTCCGGCTGGAACTGGCCGGTCACAGCGAGCGCAACGTGCTGCTGCTGAATACGCTCGCAGAGCGGTCCAACTGGGGCAGCCCGGCGCCTGGAAGCGTCCAGGGCGTGGCGTTTGCTTACAGCGATGAATCCACGGTCGGGGAGGTCTTCGAGGCTTCGGTGAGCGATGACAGGCGGGTCAAGCTGCACAGGATCACCTGCGTATGCGATGTCGGCGTGTACATGAACCCGATGATGATCGAGCACCAGATGGAGAGCGCCATTACCTGGGGCCTCACCAGCGCCATGTTCGGGGAGATCCTCATCGAAGACGGCGCGACCCGGCAGAAGAACTTCCATGAATATGAGATGGTGCGAATCAGCCACATGCCGGCAATCGAAACGGTGATTCTGCCGCCGACCGATACGCCCGGCAGCGGAGGGGAGTGCGGCGCGCCGCCGGCGCCACCGGCACTGGCGAATGCGATTTTTGCCGCAACGGGCCGTCGTCTGCGATCCATGCCGTTCACGAATCACGGTATTTCGTTTGCCTGATCTGCGGCGGAAACGTCCATTAATAGGGTAGGAGCCAGGCATTCAGTCCGAGTCGGATTCCCTGCCGCCGGCCTTCGACTCGTGCGGCGAATTCCTTGTGTTGTCGCGCAGTAGTTCTTCCTCTTCGTCATCTGCTTGATGTCGCGCTTCAAATGCGACCGTATTTGACGCATCCAGTCGCTAGCATCTCTCCGGAAAGGAAATCCGGACGGGAGAAAAGCGATGCTCACGGCCTACATGCGACACCTGTGTTTGAAGTATCTTGTGAATCTGGCTGCGCGAATGCGACACCGGTCGACCGAAGGCCGGGAACTGGTCAAGTGGGTGCTGCACGCCGCTGATCGGCTCTTTCTTCCCGGCTACGCGGACAATCCACGACTGCTGGACGAACTACGCAGGGACGAGGACGTTTCGGCGGATGACTGGGAGCGTCTGCGCGATACCCTTGCAACCGAATACAGAGCGTCGAAGCGGGTTCGCGCCGACCGTACCGGACAGCGAATCCGGCGTCTGGGGCGCGATATGCGGCTGTCGCGAACCGACGGTGCGCTGCTCGAACTCCTTCTGTGCTACGAGACGCAGCCGGTCGTCGAGTCCATGATCGACGATATTGTTTGCCGTCATGGTTTCGGCAGGGTCCATCACCATTTCTTTTCCGTGGCGAACCCCGGTCTGGCCCACATGCTGGGCATTTCCATGGGGACCGTACTTCGCCGTCTGGCCGTGGATTCGCCGCTCGTGAGGTCGGGACTGGTATCCGTCGATGACAACGGCGACTTCAAGTTGATGCAACGGCTATTGCGGCTGGCGCACGCACCTGCGCATAAGGGCGTGGATGTCCGGCAATTGCTGTTCGACAAGGCGCGTGCGCCGGAACTCGAGTGGTCGGACTTCGACCACGTGGCCCGTTACCGAGACCACGTCGAACGACTGGTCACGGGCGCGCTGGAGAGTGGCGAGCAGGGCGTCAACGTGCTGTTGTACGGACCGCCCGGGACCGGCAAGACGCAGTTCTGCCGAACGCTTGCACACCGGCTCGGGGTCACCATGTACAGCGTCGGCGAAGCGGACGAACGCGGCTGCGAACCGAGCCGGGGCGAGCGGCTCCAGGAGCTTCGCCTCGCGCAACGCGTCCTGGGAGGCTGCCACAATTCGATTCTGCTCTTCGATGAGATGGAGGATCTGCTTGCCGATCCGAGCTCGATCTTTCCGTGGTTTTTCGGCCCGGCAAGCCGGCGCAGGCGCAGGGCGGACGGCTCCAGGGTCTTCCTGCACCGGTTGCTGGAAGAGAATAAGGCCCCCACGCTATGGACGACCAATGCGGCCTGTCAGACCAGCGAGGCCGTGCTCCGGCGCATGATGTACGCGCTGAAACTGCGCCGGCCCTCGCCCAGGGTCCGCGAGCGCATCTGGACCCGGCAACTCAAGCGCCACGGCATCCCGTCGGAGGAGAGCGATGCCCGGGCGCTGGCCAGGGAGTTCGACGTGACGCCCGGCGTGGCCGCCGGCGCCACCGCCGCGGCTCGGCTCATCGACGGAGGGGACATCGCCACGGTCCGCCACGGCGTGCGCAGCCTGTCGCGCCTGCTGCACGGCGAGAAGCCGCCCCGACGGGCGCCCGGCGAGTTTGACCCCAGGCTGATTCGGACCCGTACCGGCCCCAGGGGTATCCGCACACTGACCGATCCGGTCGAACTGGCCGACCGTCTCGCCGAGTTGGGATCGCAGCGCGTCTCGCTCTGCCTCCAAGGCCCGCCCGGCAGCGGCAAGAGCGCGTTTGTCCGCTACCTGGCCGAAAGAATCGGGCTGGAAGTGGTGCAAAAGCGGGCCTCGGACCTGATGTCCAAGTGGGTGGGAGATACTGAGAAGCTGATCGCCGAAGCTTTCGCCGAAGCCCGCGACGATAGACACTTCCTGGTATTCGACGAGGCCGATTCACTGCTCTCCGACCGGCGCTTCGCGCATCGCAGTTGGGAGATCAGCCAGGTCAACGAGATGCTCACCTGGATGGAGAGCCATCCGCTTCCGTTTGCGTGCACCACCAACTTCGGCGAACATCTCGACCCCGCGACGCTGAGGCGCTTCGATTTCAAGCTTCGCCTGGATTTTCTGGCCCCCGATCAGGGGGTGGCGGCATTTCGGGTTTTCTTCGGGCTGGATGCACCCGCGACGGTCCGGACGTTGTCGGGAGTGACTCCGGGCGACTTTGCCGTGGTGCGGCGGCGCGCGGAGATTCTGGGTCGGTTGAGCGACGCGAATGCGCTCGCCGCCATGCTGCAAGAGGAGTGCGACGCCAAGCCGAACCGGCCGACGCGGATCGGGTTTGGGGTACACGGCGAGTGAAATGCGTTACGAGCGGCTAAAGGACATCGTTAACCTGGCAATCCGCCTCCAGGGCGCCCGTGGCGGATTGACCATGGACGACATCGTGGCGGAGTTCGGCGTCAGCCGCCGGACGGCGGAGCGCATGCGCCATGCGGTCGAAGCTGCGTTCGGCCCGCTCCAGTCCGTGGAAACCGGCGACAGACGCATCCATTGGCGGCTGGAATCGACCTATCTGCGCGGCCTCGTTCGTATCACGCCCGAGGAACTCGCCGAACTTGAATCTGCCGCCGGCCGGCTTGATCGGGCCGGGCTCACCGAGCGGGCCGGGATTCTGCGGGAACTCGTTGCCAAATTGCTAGCGCTGCGTCGAATGTTGGACGCACAGACTCTGGGCGACGAACTGGAGGCGCTCATGCAGGTTGAAGGATCGGCCATGCGCCCGGGTCCCCGCCCCCGGATCGAACCCGGTTTGCTCGCGCTGCTCCGCGACGCGATCAGGGCTAACCGCAAGGTGGAATTCAGCTACGTCGCCAGGTCATCGGGAAGACGCAGCCGCCAGCTTGTCGAACCCTACGGCGTACTCTACGGCAACCGCGCCTACCTGGTCGGACACACGGATTGGGCTGAAGGACCGCGGCTCTGGAGCCTTGCAAACGTGAGTGAGGTCCTCGTGACCGGCGAAACTTTCGACCGCGATCCCGAATTCGACCTTCAGCAGTTTGCCGAGCGTTCGTTCGGCGCATTTCAGGAACCGCCGGTGGATGTCGTGTTGCGGTTCAACCCCGACGCGGCCCCCGACGCCGCGACCTTCCTTTTCCATCCCAGTCAGACCCTAATCAAGAACGACGATGGGTCGTTGACGATTCAGCTCAGGGCGGGTGGTCTGGAGGAGATGTGCCGGCATCTCTTTACGTGGGGCGAAAGCGTTACGGTGGAGAAGCCGGCCGAATTGCGGCAGCGGTTACAAAGGATGTGTGCAACGCTTGCAGAGCATCATGCCGACTCGCAGATCTCCGGCACGACCTAAAGATGTGCACACTGGATATACAACGCCTTGCTGCGCTACTCGATACCGCAAACGATACCCGTTATGCGTTCGACGCGGGTTCCCAAAGCTCGATCGCGTTTCCTTCCGGGTCGTGGATGCGGGCGAAGCGGCCGATGCCCTCCATCTCGCTTTCGTGGCTAACCTCGATATCCGCGGACTTCAGTTGTGTGATCATCGCGTCCAGATCGGCCACGCGGAAATTCAGCATGAAGGCCTTGTCCGCCGCGAAATAGTCCGTGTCAGCAGCGAAGGGTGAGAAAACCGTGACCCCGGACTCGGTCACCCAGGGCGCCATCTCCATGTTCGTCGGAGTGGGATTGATGCCAAGGTGATCCTGATACCATTTCGCAAGTCCATCCGGGTCCTTTGCCCGAAAAAAGAACCCGCCGAATCCCAGAACATTTGGCATGCTACGCTCCGCGCGTCAGGATGAAGCCCAGAATCGCCATCATCAACGCATTGGCGGAAATGATGACTCCCGCTGAGATCAGATGGGAACGTGCGGTCTCAGCCCGCATGTCGGTTCGAACGGCATCGATCCGGGTCTGCAACTCGGTCTGAACAACGTTAATGCGGGCTTGCAGCATCGCGACGCCGGCCTCGAAGCGCTCCACGGTGACCAGTTGATTGACGGATTGGCCCATGACCTCCACGATGGCTTCGGCCTGCCCAGCCTCAATGCCCGCGGCCTTGAGTCTGCGGGCCGCGCCAAGTGTATCAAACGCCGTTTCGGACATGCTGGACCCATGGGCGTGCACAGCAGCCTGTTGACGTCGCGAGACTGTTTGCGACGCATGTGTGCCGAACTGATGGAACTTCCTGCCGGTACGCGAAGCTGTTTGTCGCATTGATCGAACACAATCCGCAAAGCGCCTTGTCCGGTCAATTGCCGTCGCCGCTACGATGGCGGACCGGCTAATTCTGGCGCCGGGTTTCGACCGATCATGACCGGTCCGCCGACGGGAACCTGTTCAAGATAGCGAGAGTCGCGTGTGGGATACTCTCGCCCGCGATGGGAATGCCGACGCTTATGGCACGGACCACGTCAAGGCCGCGAAATTGAGTTTTCACCACTCGCCCGCAGGCGATGGGCCAACTGTCAGATTCCTCGATAACTCCATTTCGGCATCCAAACATCCCAGCGTTGGAGTAGGGGAGAGCGGGGTCCTAGTTCTCCATCCACGAAAAGGGAAAAAACCATGCAAGAAGATACGCAAGAAAATACACCCACTATCGCTGATCGCAATCCGATGCGCGTAGAGACGAAATTTGCATGGAGTGGTCGCCGGTACCAGACGCTGACATTTGTGGTCGGGATACTCGCGCTTACAGCGCTTTCCACGCATGGCACGTTGGACGACTTTGCCGGTGAGCGGTTAACGGAGACCACTATAGAGTCTTTCGCAATGTATGGCGTAGCGAGAGGCTTGAACGCGACAATTTCAGTGGTTCAGAGCACAGAAGTTGATGCTGTAGTCGTGTCCACCAATGTCGGGGAAGTGCTCGATCCCGTCAATGACGCGATCGAGCGGTTTTCGACAATCATGACATGGGCACTCGGATCGCTGTTGCTGCAGAGTGTTGTTCTTACCTTCGTATCGAGCGCCCTCTTCAAATGGCTTTTTGCGTTTATTGCACTTGTCACGATTTCGACACTGATAATTGTCTGGAGCAGGCGATCCGGCGACGCACCGTATATTGATCTGCTCAATCGATTTTGCGGAATGGCGTTCAAGGTGTTTGTCGTTGCGGCAGTCGTCCGTTTCATCGTACCGGTGTTCGTGATGACGAGTAATCTTGCCGGACAAGTGCTGTTGCAGCCTGAAATCGACCGACGTAGTGGGGAGCTTTCCGCCATCAGCGAGGAAATATCGGGCGATGATCAGCAGATTCTCGATCAACTTACGATCGATGAGGGCGAAGTCGAGGGTCCGAACGAGCTAGATCCAGAGTCCGAAGACGAAAACGGCATCCTTGATAGGGCTCGCGATGCGGCGGCTCGGATGCTTCCCGATTTCAGCATGCCCGACTTTTCCTCAACAATATCGAATCTGCTTGAGCGGGCCGCAAATTTGGCAGAGTACCTGACACGGTTACTGGTTCTTATGGTAATCAAGAACATAGTCTTGCCCCTCGTGTTCCTGGCGATTGCACTCAAGGTCATCAAGCCTGTCACCATGCGCTTGCTGGCGATGACTGCGGCGATCGACCGGGATCTGAACGAAATCAAGGGCGCCATGAAGCAGGTCGGAAACCGGCGATCCTCGAGATTGCCGGAGCCGCAGTGAACGGACACCGGACCATAACGATCCAAGAAGTGGTCCCGCCCGTGCTCGATATCGCCTCGGTCGCCGTGACATGCGTCTTGTCGCGCGCCATGTTCTGAGGGTCGTGGGCGGATCGAGAGGAGACGGGAATGACTGCCCTGATTGTTATCGGCATTGTACTTGCGGTTCTTGCGCTGGTCGCCATCGCGTACTTTATCCACAAACAATCCAAGGAGAATTTTGGGGTCAGCCCGTTCTCGCTGGGCAAGCTCGCGTTCGTCGCCGTAGCGGTGGCCATGGCGGGTATCGGCTGGTGGGTGTCCGAGCCCAGTGGAGGTTATCTGCTGGATCGTGGGCTGAATACCACCGTACTACTCATAGCGGCTGGCCTCATGTATATCGGGCATACGATCTGGATGATTCGCAAGACGAATATGATCATCGGGATAGTCGCGCCCGCTTTACTGGCAACTGTCTCGGCGGCGATCCTGGCAATCGTGGCCTTCATTCTGCTCCATGGTGGCGGTCGAAAAAAGTCGCAGGACAGCGACAACTGATTATACGGAGTTCCGGTCGAAGTGATTGGAATTCGGGCGTAACTCAGTAGTGTATGTGGTATCTGCCGTTCCATTCTGAGTCCCCTGCAGCCTGATGAAAAAGTCGACCGACAAGCACACCAGTGCCCGGATGCCCAAGCGGTATCTGTACGGCCCGATCGAACCCGACAAGGTGGTCTTCAAGTCCGCGCCCCAGTGGGCGTATGACTACCTCAAGACCCGTGACAGCGATGTCTTCGCCGCTCTTGCCCGAGCGGACTCGGAGGACGAGTAAGTTCAATGTCCAGTGGAGACGGAAATTGAGATCGCGACCGAGAATCGAGGGATGATCGAGGCGGCCCCGTGGCCGCTATCCCACTGAACCTCCCGGCTTGCGAAGACGTGGTGGAGTTGCACGACGAGACTGTGCGGGAGCATGGCGGAAGTCTTGGCATTCGCGACGAGAATGCGCTGCGGTCCGCCCTTGCGCGTCCGCAAAACATGCTTCTGTACGGCAGGGAGCTCGACCTGTTCGATCTCGCAGCCTCCATCGCGCACGGAATAATGCGCAGTCACCCATTTCAGGATGGCAATAAACGAGCCTCCTGGATTGCGATGCAAATAACGCTGATAACAAATGGCGTGGACATGAAAGTGCCCGGCGATGAAGCGCGGGACAAGATGTTCGATTTCGCCAACAAGAAGATCGGCGAGGGCGGTCTCGCGGGGTGGCTGCGCGAGAGGGCGAACGAGTGAATCGAGGGAGCTGCGGAGCTGGCCCTTCGGATGTCGAGTCCGCCTATCGTCCTTCGCGGCGCCGTTTCCGCGCATTGTGCCGAGAAAAGCCCGTATCCACGCGCCGGTGTCTCCGGCGAAACTCTCTGCATGGACCACGACGCCGCCTGGAAACGCCTGTTCGGCCTGCCCGTCCTTATCGAGCATCTGCTCAAGGGCTTCGCAAGGCCCGTAGCCGAGCGCCTCGACTTCTCGACGCTGCGGCAGCAGCCAGCGAACTCGGTGGACGCCGACGCCAGGCAACGCCACGGCGACGCGGCCTGGCGAGTGGATTACGGCGACGGCAGCGGGCGCTCGCTCTCGGTGCTGATCGAGTTCCAATCCACGGTCGATCCGTCGATGGCCGCGCGCATGCACGTTTACGCCGAGGCGGCCCGCGAGCGGTTGCGCCGGCAGGGGAAATCCGACGAGGACGGCGAGGTCAGGGTGTTGCCGCTGGTATTGTACTCGGGGGACCGCCCGTGGAACGCCTTGGGCGGCGTCACCGAAGTGGGCGTTACGGCCGACGGCGAGGCATCGCTACCGCTGAGCGGCAACTACCTGCTGCTTGACGCGAACCGCCGGGCGCGGGAGGATTTGCCTCGGGACAATCTCGTTGCCGCGGTGTTCGAGCTGAACGCTGCGGAGACTCTGGGCGAGATGCGCGCCCGAGTGCGGTCGCTGCTTGACCGGCTGCGCGGCGAGCCGCGGCGGGCGGTGTTCGACTGGCTGCGGTTGGTGGCCCCGAGGATGTTCCCGCAGTCGGACGCGGCGGCGGCGATCGGGTCGCTGGAGCGGGAGTTTGCGGAAATCGAGACGGAGGAAGGGGAGATGATGGCATTGGCGAAGCGCGTCCAGGAGTGGGAGGCGGAGTGGCACCGGCAAGGCTTTGAGGAAGGGCTCAAGCAGGGCTTGGAGCAAGGCGAAAAACAGGGTCTCGCGGCGGAGCGTGAACTGCTGCGCCGATTGGCGACCCGCAGGTTCGGCACTTCGGTCGGCGACGCGCTGGTCCGCCATCTTGCCGACATTTCCGATCCGGACCGTCTCGCCGGGATCGGAGAGCGCATCATTGATTGCGGCACTGGTGCCGAGTTGATCGAGTGGATCGGTGCGAACCGGGGGGGCGCCGACACGCATTGACCGGCGCACAAACTCCGCAGGACTCGCAGTATCAAGGAATTCGCGGAGGAGTGATGATCGTGCTCGGGGGCGTTCGGCCTACCCCCTACAATTGCGGTTCTGTTCTTTGCATTCCGCAGCTATTCTATTGCGTAGGCGGCGGAAGGCGCGCGTGCATAGGCTTGCATCCGCCGGTTCACGCTGTGCCTTTGGCGTTGCGGCAGACTGGAACCCTGGCGTTTGTGAGGTTTGCAAAGTAAGCAGCCGCTACGCGTAGACTTGGGACCTTTGCGCTTGTGATGTGCCATCGGAACCTCCCGGGAGTATTGATATTCAATTCTGCGGCCAGGAAGTTTAGTCTCGCAGTCAGAGGGCGTCGAGCGCCTGCCTCAGCCGTACCATCGCCAGCGTGTCGCGTTCGCAATAGGCACGCAAGTCGTCGAATGTCTGTTGGCGTTCTTGCTGTTCGGCGCTTCTGAGCGCTCGCATGTATTGCGCCGATGCCGTCCGCCCGTCGGGGATATCGAGATCGTCGTAGTCCATACCGGGCACGAGCACCGGCAGCACGCGCTTGATCGAGAACGAGCCGTGAAATTCGGGATGGTAGTAAGTGTTGCGGACGACTGGAAGCAGATCGAACAGCCTTGCCGACACGGCTGCCAGTTCGTCTGCGCGTTCGGGCACGGCCGCAGCCAACTCCTTCAGCACGGTTCCTTCGTAGTGCGAGTAGGAGCAGATGGACCCTTCCGTTCCAACCGCTTCAATCAGTCGGTCGGCAATGTGCGGGCGGGGGTCGTCGTCCTGCTCGTGAAGGTAGTCGGTATGTTCGAGCGGCGCGCCTGCGTGCTCGGTGTGAACAGAGAACAGGAAGGGCACAGCGTCGTACGGACTCGTGCCGGCGAAACGGGGAATTGCCGGCGCGAAGGTTTCGAAATCCAGGTAGCGAACCGGTGGTGTCAGCCTGGCCAGCGCCGCTGAAGTGTTGCCGTGAACGATGGCCCGTTGTTCCCGAACGGCCTGGCGAACTATGCGTTGCAATGTAGTCAGCGAAAATTCCGCAGGGATGTCGCAGACTTCTTCGATGCCCGCCTCCTCCAGTTGCGCACGGCGGTTGGGGTGGAGCGACGGAAGCTCGCCGATGCCGTGGTCGGGCCAGACGAAATCGCGGGTGCAGTGGCCGTAGTACGGACAGTCGTAGGGCGTAAAGCAGTGGGTGCCGGGCGAGATGTTCGGCGCCGCTGGTTGGGCAAGTATGGCGAGCATCTCTCCGACTCGGGTGCTCACTGTCTCCTGTAGTGCCTCGACTTCGTCCATTACCGGATGGCGCTTGAACAGCGCATCAAGATCAAGCCGAATACCGTCATAGACGTAGTCCCGGTTGAGCGTAACCACCTCGGCCTCTCGAATGTCCAGACCGACGCCCCGCAGTACCCATAGCTGAACGGCGACATCGGGAATATTCACATCCTTGAGTCGGGTCGTCGACTTGACTTCACCGAGTCGCCAGCCGCCGCCGGGAAGGCGCTCGAGAATGTCTACCCGAACGAGTACGCTCCGATGCCTGAAAGCTGGTTCGAACAGCGTCGACGCCGTTCCTGCCTCTATGACCTGCCGGGTTTCCTCAAGCGCGTCGCGAACATGCCGGTGGTCGTGCGCGATGTTGTGCCCGCCGGGATGACGCTCGCACGCGAGCATCCCGACCTCGTGGCCGGTATCGAAAACCGTTTGCAAGCTGGCGTCGGGCGGCGGCGCCAAGTCTCGCTCGTAGCTGTCGTACCAGAGCCTGAGGTGGCATTGGTCGCCGGTGAGGTAGCGGGATTTTGAGAGGGTGGGTTGGTTGGTCATGCCGGGTATGAAACTTCCATCGGATTGCGGCAGACGATGAAGAACGGCTCAACACACAGAATTATTTACAGGACCGTCGCGGCGAATGCTACTCACACAGACGTGCGATCGGAACCGGATAGACTCTGTGCCGAAGCGCGCGAATCCTGTTCATACATTTCCGCCAGAGCGCGCGCCTGTTCCCTGAATTCATCCCGCAACGCCGCCGGTCCGAGAACTTCGACGAGGCTTCCAAAGCCGCTTATCCACCAACGCAGCTCAGCGGTATCGGCAACGGTTGCCTCCACCAGAATACGCCCGTTCTCCTGCTCCGTGGCGCGGTGGTCCGGCCCCAGACTACTCTCCGTCAGATGTGCGCCCGCACCTGCGTGAAACAGCGCCCGTAGATCCAGTTTCTCGTTGCTGGCCGGATACGCAAACGAGCCGTCGTCGCCCAGATGATCGGCAAGACAAAAATCCGCCGGCATCCGCGCCGGTTCATCCATCAATCGAGGCTGGCTCATTCGGTGCAGCACGTAGTGGCGGATATCGTCGTACTTCCAGGAAGTAGCAACCAGATAGACGATGCCTGTCCGCACAACGATGCCCAGCGGATTCAGAACAATCGCCTTCGATTCCTTCTCGTGTTTGCCGCGGTACTGCACTTCGAACCTTCGGTTCGTCATCAACGCCTCGTAGACCGCTTCCTGGACATCGGCCGAAATGTCGGGTGCCGTAAGCGTCGGCCCCTGCGCGATGATGGCCGCGCGGTCAGCCCAGCGTCCCAAGTCGGTGCCATTGAGGATACTGTGGGCGTGGCGGAAGTACGGGTCGAGCATCGGCAACGTCGATGGCGGCATGATCGGGCGGAGGTGCTCCGCCGCAAGGCTCAGCACAAACGCCGTGGTAGCGGTCATCGCCGGAATCTGCGTCAGCGCGTGCGGCTCGATCCAGTACCAATAATTGGTCCGGCCGCGGGTCTCTGCGGTTATGGGAAATCGTTGGGACAACTGCACCAGGCTGCGTTGGATGGTGCGTCGGTCGACATTGAAGTCCGGGCTCTTGTCGAGCAACTCCTTGAGGATCTGCGGCGTGCTCTTGCCGGGGAGTCCAACTGGAATGGCGGTAAGCATCGCCAAGTGGCGCAGCGTGGTGTCGGTTGCGGTTCGCATACGCGATTTTAGGCGCATTTCGGTCCATTCTGGCTAACCGTTCATTGCGGAGGGATGACGAACGCAAGTCCGGCTTGACGCAAGGGCAGATAGTGTCACGGCAATGCGACAGATGGGGTCGCACAGCGGTAAGTTTCTTCGCATGAGCCCGCGCTGTCCGACGGGAGATCGACTGTTTCGTTGCGCAGGGGGATGATGTCCGATATTGTCGCATATATTCCCACCAACCATTGGGGGCCAATATGCCGTTGGTGAAGAAGAGCATTACCGTAACTGATCAGCAGGAGCAGTGGGTCCGGGGGCAAGTCGATAGCGGCGAATACGGCAACGACAGCGAATACTTTCGCGACTTGATCCGGCGCGACCGGGAACGCAGCTCGCAATTCCGGGCCTTGAAGCAAGCGATTCAGGAAGGCTTGGAGAGCGGTATCGGCAACAAGACGGTCAAGGAGATTTGGGCGGAGGCAGAGCAGCGCTATAGAACTAGCCGTGGCTGACATCCGTCTGTCCCCGCGCGCTGAAACCGACCTCGCCGGGATTGCCGATTACACCATCGAAACCTTCGGTGTCGAACAGGCGCGCCAATATCGGGATGATCTGGAAGCGTGCTTCTGAAATCTGGCGCAGAACCCGCGATTGGAGCGGCGAGTGGAGTGGCTGGCGCCAGGTCTACGGCGCTTCGAGCATCGATCGCATGTCGTCTTCTACGCGGAGCACGCAGAGGGTGTTCTGATCATTCGCGTCCTCCACGCTAGGATGGACCCATCGCGTCACCTGTAATTCGCCCGCCCCCGGGCGGTCCCCACTTCTATCCTGCGCCAAGGACTGCTACAGCTCGAACGACACCCCCTCATCGGCCAGCGCGCTGGCCACGCCGGGGTCCTCCAGCAAGTTCGCGACGAAGCGGTTCAGGTGCGGGAAATCCCCGAGCCGGTTGGGAAACGCGCGTGCCGCCCAGCTTGAGAAGGTGAACAGGTAGGCGTCGATCACCGTTCGTCGGTCGGCTATGACGTGGTCGCGGCCGTTCATGTGCCGGTCGGCGATCCCGTACAGGCGTTGCAGGTTGGCGAACGCGGCGGCGCGTATCGCCTGGTGGGCGGATTCATCCGGGTGGAACCGCTGCGGCACGAAGTAAGGCCGGCACCCCGGATGCAGGTCGCCGCCGAGAAACCCGTGCCAGTAGTTGAGTTCGTAGTGCCCCTGCGGCGTGGGGTCCGGACCCAGGTTCGCCCAGGGGCATTTGTCGATCAGGTATTTCTGGATCGCGGAGTTCTGCGTGTAGACGCTGCCGCCATCCACGAGTGCGGGTACGGCCCCGGCTGGGTTCAGCTTCAGGTACTCGGGCGACTTGGTCTGCTCGCGCGTGACCGCTTCGGCCTCGTAGGGTTCGCCAATCCACTCGAGAATGATGTGGATGGCGAGAGAGCAGGCGCCAGGCAGGTAGTAGAGTTTCATTCAATCGCCGTTGACTGCTGAATTACCGGGTTCTCTACTCTTCGGTGGATGGTGCGTTGCTTGTCCGCTGGGTTCCACGCAACGTGTCGCAAAGAACAAATGCCCGCGCGGCGGTCCTTCGAAACGCACAATCTTGATCCTTATATTGATGGTTGCGGGGTGCTCACTCATTGCTTACTCCTTCAGTCAATCACCGCCGGAGCGCCGAACGCTCGCTCGCCGGGCAGTTGCAGCGTGATGAGTTTCCATTCGGTCAGTGCCTCGATGTCCATTTCGGTGCCTTCGCGGCCGATGCCGCTGTCCTTGACGCCGCCGAAGGGTACGTGGGGCTCGTCGTAGAAGGTCGCGGCGTTGATGTGCACAGTGCCCGACTCGATGCCGCGGGCGTAGAGCATCGCCTGGTCGATATCTTTCGTCCACACGGCAGCGGAAAGCCCATAGTTGGTGTCATTCGCCAACGCGAGTCCGTCCTCGAGCCCGTCCACCGGATAGATCGCATCCACCGGCCCGAAGGTCTCCTCGCGGAACACCGTCATGCCTTCCCCGACGCCGGTCAGGATCGTGGGCTGACAGCGGTTGCCGACCCACTCGCCGCCGGTGACCACCGTAGCGCCCTTGGCGCGGGCATCCTCGATGTGCGCGCGTACGCGGTTGCGCTGCCGTTCCGAGATGATCGGTCCCACCCAGGTGTTGGGGTCGCGCAGGTCGCCCATCTGGTGCTCGGCGGCGTGCTCCGCCTTGGCCTTGAGCTTGTCCACGAACTCCTCAAAGATCGGCCGCTCCACCAGTACCCGGCTGGTCACCATGCAACCCTGGCCCTGGAAGAAGAAACACGCCATGGCGGCGGCATCCACCGCGGCGTCCACGTCCGCGTCCGCCAGCACCAGCGAAGGGCTCTTGCCGCCGAGTTCGAGCACGCAGCGCTTCATGTGCCGGCCGCAGAGGGCGGAGATGTGCTTGCCGATGGCGCTGGAGCCCGTGAACAGGATGGCGCGCACTAAAGGATGGGTGGTCAGGCTGTCGCCGATATCGGCGCCGAAGCCGGTGATGACGTTAAACGTTCCGGGAGGAAAGCCTGCCTCCTCGTAGACGCGTCCCATCACCAACACTGATCTGGGCGTGAATTCCGATGCCAGTCCCACCACCGTGTTGCCGGTCGCCAGCGCCCCGGCGCTGAGCTTGGCGGCCTTCAGAAAGGGCACGTTGAACGGCGTGATGCTGCCCACCACGCCCAACGGTTCGCGCACGCTCATCACCATGCGGCCGGGGTTGTCCGATGGGTGCGTCTCGCCGACGATCCGGCGCGTAATGCCGGCAGCTGAACGGATGTAGTCAGCAGCGGCCAGGGTTTCGAAGCGCGCCTTGATGATCGGCGAACCGTTCTCCGTGACGATCGTATCGACGATGCTGTCCCGGTCGCGTTCGATGATGTCGGCGGCGCGGGCGAGCCATTGCTCGCGCTGGCGCGGCGTGGTTTGACGGTAGGATCGGAAAGCCTGGTGCGCCGTCACCACGGCGCGGTCCATGTCCTCGGCGGTGGCTTCGGCGGCACGGCAAAACACCGAGTCGTCCGTGGGATCCAGATCGTCGAAGTACTTGCCGGAGGAAGAGGGCGTATGCTCCCCGCCGATCCACAGATCCAGTTGTTCGATGTGGTTGTGTGTCGTCATGATTCCCGGTGCAGCCAGATGCGGACGCGAGGATAGCATCGGCACCTCATTCGATCCCGCCCCATGCGTACGTCAGTCATTTTTTTTGTGATGGCTGTTCATTTTCGTCAGGCATGGCTCGGCTGCGCGCACGTTTTGTGTGGTTTATGCTGCCATTTGCGCAATGAATGAACTCCCATTATCAATATCTATTTCTGGTATCGGGGCAGAACTCACTACAATGTCTCGCGTGCATAGTTGTGACTCTATATTGATCGGGAATTGCCGTGGCTAGCCTGGTCTTCGGTTTCGGCACCTCCCACGGGCCGCTGCTCACCATCGATCCGGAAATCTGGGGACGCAGCCGGACCGCCGACATGATGGAGATTCCGCGAATCCATTTTCGCGGCAATACCTACTCCTACGATGAGCTGCTGGCACTGCGCGGCGCCGCGAATTTCGCCGGGCAGAATACGCTTGCGACCCGCCAGGCCGCGTTCGCGGACTGCCAGCGGGCGCTCGATGCGCTTGCCACGCGCATCCGCGAAGCGCGCCTCGATGCCATGATCATCATCGGCGACGATCACTACGAGTACTTTCGCCGAGACATTCAGCCGCCGTTCGCGGTGTACTGCGGCGACAGTCTCGTGAATTGCGGTTTCGATCCGGAGGCGAGGACCGACTTGCCCGGGGCCGTATGCGAGATCCTTGCGGCGAGCTGTCCGCCGCAGGACGAGGCTTATCCGATCGCTTCGGAACTGGCCCTGGAAATCATCACTCAGGGCATCCGCGACGGGTTCGACGTGACCTCTTCGGAAGTCCAGCCCGTCGATCCGGAGGGCCTGCGGGGAATCGGCCATGCCGTCGGATTCATCGTGCGGCGCCTGCTGCACGACCGGCCAATGGCGCTGGTGCCCGTGCTCATGAACACCTACTTCGAGCCCAACCAGCCGCCGGTCAGGCGTTGTTTCGAATTCGGGCGTTCCATGGGAAGGGCGGTGAAGACCTGGAAAAAGGATGCCCGCGTTGCGGTCGCCGGTTCCGGCGGCCTGACGCACTTCGCGATCGACGAGGCGCTTGACAGGCGGCTGCTGCGGGCGTTGCAGGAGCGCGATCTGGATACGCTGCTGTCCGTTCCGGAGAACGTGCTGCAGGCGGGCACCTCGGAGTACAAGAACTGGATTGCCGCCCTGGGTGTGCTGTGGGAGACGGACCTGGAGATGAATCTGATCGACTACGTACCCTGTTACCGATCCGAAGCGGGGACGGGAGCGGGAATGGGCTTTGCGACCTGGACTCCGGGCGGACACCACGCATGAGCCGGCAGGTTGCGAACGTACCGCCGGCGATTCGCCCGGTGGATGAGGTCGAGCGCCGCCGGATCGAACGCGAATGCCGGGAGATCATGGTCCGCATGGGCCACTATCTGGACTCAGGTCGTTTCGAGGAATTCGTCGACTATTTCACGGACGACGCCGAGTGGCATCGCCGCGGCAGGGAATTGAAGGGCAGGGAATCTATTCTCGCGCAGGTCCGCCGAAGATCGCCGACGCTGATTCTCCGTCACGTTTTGACCAACTTCATCGTCGATGTCCATGACAGGGACCACGCCCACTGTCAGGCCTACATGCTCGGCTTCCGTTACGACAACGGCAAGAAATCGGTTTCGCCGCCTCCGTTCCGCGACGCCAATCGCGCGTTGTGGATCTATCGCGACGACCTGGTTCGTACAGACGCGGGCTGGAAGGTAGCCCGGCGCAGCGCCGAGCGCATTCTCGAAGACCCCGAGTAGGCAAGGCAGGACCCTGTAGGCGGGCCGGCAAGTTCAGGCGGCCGCGGTTTCGCGCCGCCGGCAAAGTGGCCGCCACGGGCGGCCCTGTCAGGCGGGGCGGTGGTTCAGCCCAGCAGAAACTCGATGTGCGCCCGGTTGAAGGCGTCGGGTTCCTCCCACTGGGGCCAGTGAGAACTGTTGCCCAGCACGACCACCCGGGCGTCCCGCATGGTGGTTGCGGCCTGCCGGGCGAGTTCCACCGGCTGACCGGGGTTGTGCTCCGTCCACAGCAACAGCGCCGGACAGGACAGCTCCTGTAGCTGATCGGGGCGGTACCAGGTCTTCTGGCTCGCCGGGTCGATCAGCCCTCCGATAGCGCGCTCCGTCAGCTTGCGGATGGCATCCGCGCGCCCTGGCTGCGCATAGATCCGCAGACGGGTCTCAAGGAGTTCCTCCGTGAGGCTGGACTCATCCAGAAACAGCCACTTCATTCGCATGGCCAGCGCTTCCCGGGTCGGTGTGCCGGTCGCCTTGCGGGAACGCGCCAGGAAGTCCTTCATCTGGTCGATGCCCTGCTGCGTATTGGGCGAAAGCGGCATCCCGGTATTGAGCACAATCTTGCCGACGCGCTCCGGATGCTGCAGCGCAAACCAGGCCGCGACCGAGCCACCGAGGGATTCGCCGGAGATGTGAGCCGCCTCGATCCCCATAGCGTTCATGAGGCCCTGCAGGTGGTCGACGTAGGCCTGCTCGTCGTAGTCGATGTCGGGTGCATCGGTATAGCCGTGCCCCACCATGTCGTAGGCGATGGTTCGAAAGTGCTGCGCGTGGGCGGCGATGTTGCGGCTGTAGGCCTCGGCGTGCCCGCCGGTGCCGTGCAGCAGAAACAGTGGGTGCCCGGAACCCGCCTCGATCACGCGCGTGCGGATGCCGCCGGCATCGACGAAGGTCTGCTTCAGGTCGACGCCCTGCAGTTCGTTCCAGATGGATGCGTTCATGGTGGTGGCGATCTTCAACCCGGCTCGGCGCGGTTGGCGCGAACGTCGTCGAGCGCCCAGGCGAGCACGGCGCCCGCCAGCATCAGACTCACGGGTACCATCATGGTGGCATGAAGCCCGGCCGTAACCGCGATGGCGCCTACCACGTAGGTGGTAATCCCGGCGCCCAGAATCTCGCCGATGGCGTTGGCGGTGCCTGTGGCCGTGACCGCGTCGCGGGGGTTGACCGCCTCGGCGGGAATCACGCCTACCGCCAGCGGGGAGACCGCGCCGCCGCAGAACATGAATCCGACGATGCTGATGAGCAGGACCGCGTAGGGCACTTCCGCCGGCAGGCGGGCGAAGATGAGGCCGAACACCATCGCCCCCAGGAAGGCGTACATGACGACCTTGCGGCGATGCCCGGTGTGGTCGGCGATCCACGTGAAGGCGAACCCGCCCACGCCGTCCGCCAGCAGGGCGACGCTGACGGTGAGGGGAATTACCGGTCCCTCCAGCATGAAGTACCCGCCGTTATTCACATCGCTGCCCAGCAGGAACAGGCCGAAGACCATGAAGGTGAACACGCGGCCCATGCTGCAGATCGACATGAGCGCGCTGAGCCAGACGTTTTTCGTCCGCAGTATGGTCAGCAGCGGCGCACGTACGCCGTCCGCGTGCGCACTCGCGCCGGCGCCAACGTTCGCACCCTCGCCACCGTCTCCGCGTGGGCCCGCGCCACCGTCCTCACGCGCATTGGCTACATCCAGTTCCAGGGCCGGTTCCCTGAAAAAAATCAGCAGCAGGAGCACCACCACGGCCATGGGGCCGGCCGCGATGAAGAATCCGGTGCGCCAGCCGTAGCTGTTGGCGATGCCGTCGAGGAGGGGCGGGGCCACAACCATGCCGAGGATGATGAACGCGATGAACATCAGCGATACGACTCGCGCGCGGGCGGCCGGCGGTGCGGTGCGGCGCGCGGCGTTCATGATCGGCGACAGCACGCCGCCTTCGGCGAGTCCCAGCGCGGTTCGTATGGCGATGAAGATGGCGATGGTCGCGGCCAGCCCGGATATCCATCCCAGGACGGCGGTAATCGCGCCGAAGATGAGCAGCATGGGTTTGGTACCGTGCCGGTCCGCCAGCCGTCCCGCCAGCAGCGAGCCGACCCCCCAGGCCACCGCGAAGGCCAGGGCGATTGAGCCGACGCCGCTCAGGTTGAGCCCGAAATCCGCGGCGATGTGCGGACCCAGGAAGGACGAGGCGTTGCGCTGCAGGCCCACCAGCCCCCACATCAGCATCAGCAGGGCTACACTGAATACCCAGTTGCTGCGTGCCGAGGTGTATCGCATGTCAATCCCCTTGCGTCGCGCGGGCCCGAGGCCGCTCCGAAGCGTCAGTCAATTTTCCGTTTATCGTCAGGCAATCGTCATTCGAACGGAACTCAATAGTCGAGCACCACGCCGCGGTACGGATCGATGCCTCCATGAAATCCCCCCTGGTCGCGTATGACGCGGCCGTTGCCCTCTTCGTCGTAATGGACCCAGACCAGCCCGTGGGGGTTGCCGAAGCCGGGCATCTCGATGACGTCGAGTTTTTCCTTCGTCGCCACGTCGAAGACATGAATGGTGCCCTCGCCGTTGCTGGTCGCCCACATCTCCCGGCCGTTGGGCGACAACAGCAGGTGGTCGACCGTGTATGCCCCGAACAGGGTCTCCTTGGCCCGGGGGTTCTGGGTGTCGATGACCGTCACCGTGCGTCCGCGGAAACCCGTGACCTCGCCCTTGTCCGCCACCCAGATCTCCGTCTCGTCCGGGTTCAGGTTGGCGCCGTAGGGGCCCGTCCCTGTCCCCGAGACCCAGGCGATCTCGCCCGTCTCAAGGTTGATCTTGCTGACGTTGGAGGTCCCGCCGGAGGGTACGTACATGAATTCGCCGGCCGAATCGAGCACGATCCAGTTGGCCCGGTAACCGGGGTGGGGGTACTCGCGCACCACCTCCCAGTTGTCGGGATCGATCCTGGCGACCCAGTAGGGGCGCAGGACGGTGACGCTGCCCTGTACGAACTGCTCGCCGCCGATGATGCCGGAGAAGGCTGGCGGACCGTAGCCAGCCGGCTGCATCAGCAGGTAGATGTACTCGTCGTCGGTGAAGGCCGTATAGCAGGACCCGCCCAGGTCCTCGCACTGGATGCCGCCGAGGATTTCATCGGTTTCCGGATCGAGCAGGAAGACATCCAGGCCATCGGGGTCGCGGGCAAACGTATCCATCAGCAGGTAGCGGTCCCGGAAGACCTGACCGTGGTGGAGTCGGCCGCCGACGATCAGCTGCCTGATGGGTTCGAGCGTGAGGGCGTCCACCTTCAGCAGCGACGCGGGACTCACGATCTCCATGTTGCCCTCCGGAGCGCCGGCCGCCGCCGGGCCTGTGATGTATACGTAGCGGGCGTCGGGTGACAGCACTGTGGTGTGCACCTGGCCGCTCAGCCCTTCGGGCATTTCGTTGGCGGCGATGATCTCGCGCGTGACGGCGTCGCCGACGGCCACCTGGCTCGCGCGGGCCACTTCGGCGGACTCGGTGTCCAGCCCCTGATAGTAGAAGAAGTTCGGCTGATCCAGATTCTCGTAGAAGTAGGTGCGCCCCGGTTCAGGCGTGAACTTCGGTTCGCCGGCGTCGTATTCCTCCACGACGGTTACGGTGTATTCTTTCTCCAGAGATCCCTCGCCCGCCTTGCGCGTCCAGTCGGCGATCACGGTCTCGAACGGGGCGATCTGTTCCACGAGCCGGTCGCGGCGCGAGAGCACGACCTGTCCCTGGCCCACCACCCGCAGGCTGGCAAGTTCGTTGAGCAGCACGCCGCGGTCGATGGCTTCCGGGTCGTGCCCGCGCAACTGCGTGATGTAGTACGTCAACGCGAAAGCGTCGACGACAGTCGGGTCGAGCAGTTCCACCACCACGGCCATCTGCGGGTTGCTCTGCATCTGGTAGGCGATGAGGTACGGGCTCGGCGGATTCTCGAAGGTAGGCCCGATGAGGCCCTCGCCGTTGGCTCCGTGGCAGGTCGTGCAGAGCGCGGGCGTGTTGTAGATTTCACTGCCCAGCGCAATGAGTTCCTCGTTGCTGTAGGTGTCGAGTTGACCCTGGCCTTTCTCCTCGGGCGGTCCCAGTCCTCCCAGGCCGGCGCCCGGACCCCCGGGAGGACCGAACACGCCCTCGATGTTGGGCGGTCCTTCCTGGGCCGCTGCAGCGCTGACGATACCAGGTCTTACGTCCGGCAAACGGTCCCCCCACGTCCAGGCCAGCAGAGACAGCACGACAACGAGAACGGGAACGAATTTCCTCATCTTTGCGGTAACCTGCGCTGAATTCGGCAAGGCATCTTACCCCTGATCGCAGGTCACAAGTTAGCGGCCCGGGGCAATTCACTCATGCTACGTGGGCGTGGGGCAGTAACAGAAATGAATATCTGTTATAAAAGGCCATTCGTTCAGTGAATAGAGCATCCATGTCGAACCTGCGGCGCATCGATCTGAACCTTTTTACGGTTTTCGAGGCGATCTACCAGGAGCGCAATCTGACCTATGCCGCGAACCGGATCGGCATGAGTCAGCCTGCGGCGAGCAACGCGCTGAAGCGGCTCCGCGGCCTGTTCGACGACGAATTGTTCGTGCGTCAGGGCAATTCCATGCAGCCGACGCCGCGGGCGCGCGAATTGGCGTCATCGCTCAATCCGGCTCTTGAACTCATTCGAGACGGGTTGGCCGCCCGGAGCGTCTTCGATCCGACGCAGCCGCGAGTCTTCAACATTGCCGGCATCGAGCACCTGGAGCACTTCGTGCTGGCGTCGCTGCTGAAAGCGCTGGGACCGAATCAGGGCAGGATCCGGCTGAACGCCGTGGGTGGGTTCGCGGACGAGTTCAAGGACGCGCTGAAGTCCGGAGAAATCGATCTGGCCATTGACCATGTTTCGCTGGCTGACGAGGAATTCGAGGCTAGGCAGCTTGGCCGGGATTCGCTGGTTTCGCTCGTTCGACAGGGGCATCCCTGCGCCGGAAGAACGCTGAACGTCGACGAGACCCTGGCGCTGGACCATGTGTGTCTCAAGGCCCGCGATCACAGGGGCTTCGTTACCGAGCGCTTCCTTCGCGCCCATGGGCGGGCCGATGCGATCGTGGTTCGCGTTACTCACTTTTACGCGATGCTGAGCGTGATCGAGAACTCCGACCTTGTGGGTACGCTGCCACGCTTGATCGCCGAGCGTTTTCTGGGCCGCTATCGGGTCGCTCAATTGAAAACCGCAATTCCGGAGAGGGCATTCCGGGTGCTGTTGATCTGGCACCGCAGCCAGACTCACGATCCGGGCAATGTGTGGCTGAGGGAGCACCTGATGCGGGCATACGCGTCGGCTGTGCGTCACTGATCATTTGCCGCATGAATGGCCCCCATAAGAAATTTTTAGCGGCGAGTAATCGTTTGTTCTCTATACTTGCGAGGTCGCAAAAGAAATACTGCGCGAATTGCCGCTCGTATTGGCGCGTCCACTCCAGCGTAGGAGACACTTGATGGATTTCCAGATTCGGTCTATTGCAAACCGGGCACGCTCGACTGCCGTTCTGGCGCTGCTTGCACTGCCGCTGGGCGCGTTCGCCCAGGTCCAGCAGATTCAGCTTGAGGAGATAATCGTTACCGCCACCAAGCGCGAGGAATCGTTGCAGGACATCCCGTTATCCATCGTGGCCCAGACCGGTGAACTGCTCAACGAGCTCAACCTGGTCAACGCGGTGGACATGGCGACGTTCATCCCCAACCTGACGATGCGGGATACGGTGATCGGCATCGCGACGGTGGTGCGCGGTGTCGGCACGGTGGGCGGCAATCCCGCATTCGAGCCGTCCGTGGCGAGTTTCATCGACGGCGCCTACCTTGGCCGGGATCGCACCACGACCACCGCCTTTCTGGACCTGGACCGGATCGAGATCGTGCGGGGGCCGCAGCCGCTGTTTGCGGGCCAGAATGCCGTGGCAGGCGCACTGAACCTGATCAGCAGGCGGCCCGGGGATGCGCTGAACGGCTACGTACGAACCGGCATCGGTACGGACGAGGAAAACCAGTTGGAGTTCGCGCTGGGCGGTCCGGTGACAGAGGGATTCGGTGCGCGGATCGCCGCCATTGTCGATGAGCGCGGCGGGTGGATGCAGAACGGCGACCGCATGGCGCGTTCATCCGAGGACACCGCCGTGCGCGGCACGCTGGAGTTCAGCCCGACGGATAACTTCACCGCGACCCTGATGACCACCTGGTACGAGTCCGTGGGCAATGGCGGGACCTCCGAATATGCTTATTGTGCTCCGAACGACCGGCCCGGACCGGGAATGCGCGCGTACAACCTTTGCAACGCGAATCCGAGCAACGGCATCGACGATGTCTCCTGGGATGGTGTCGCGGGACCGTCCCCGCGCGAAGTCGTGCTCGCCGCCAGAGTGCCGCCGTTTGTCAATTTCGCCGGCATGGGCTTTCCCGCCGGCGCCTTCGTGCGGTCCGGGGAACCGTTGACCGAGGCCAGCGAACGACGCACGCAGGACGGCACGCGAGTCAATCTCATGCTGGAATACGATGCCGAGAATTTTTCAATCACCTCGCAGACCAACAGGATTCAGTTCGACTTCAACCAGTTGACCGATCCCGATGAGACCTCGGTCGACTTCTACCCCGTCCCCATTTTCAATAGCTACGAAGTGACCCAGCAGGAGTTTCGAGTCCAGAGCGCGCCGGACAGTGCATTCGAATGGATGGCAGGCGTCTATTGGCAGGAGAGTGTCTTCGACAACAACAACCTCGGCGCGATCGTCGCGGCGGCTCCCCCACCGTTCCCGATTATTGGTACTGTCCCGGTTGCAGACTATCGGATCGCCCCGCCGTTTCCGAACGACACCTATTTCGACGAAGAAGCCGAGTGGCTGAGCGGTTTCGTCAATCTCGGGTTCAATCTCGGCGAGAGCTTCACCCTGGACATCGGTGCACGCGTGACGCAGGTGGACAAGACAGGCCAGATGCAGAACGGTACGGGCCACTATGAGCTGAACAACGCGGGACAGATCGTCAGGCTGCTGCACAGCGACAACGGTCCGGGCTGCGAGATCGGTACCGAGGTCAATGCGTTTGCACCGGGCGCACGTCCGCCAAGACCCGACCCGAATACGGAAGTCTGCGTGGCCGGTCGCGTAGACAACAACTCCACGGATCCACAGATTCAGTTGAGCTGGGACGTGACCGACCAAAGCATGCTGTTCCTTCGCTATGCCGAGGGATTCAAGTCGGGCGGCTTCAGCGTCGGCATGTCGGCGCCGGACGTGGAGCAGTTCGTCTATCACCCGGAGGAGGCGGAGACCTTCGAAGTCGGAATAAAGTCGCAATTGTCGGACGGACGGCTGGAGCTCAACATCGTTGCGTTCAGTACGGATTTTGCCAACCGGCAGGTGTCGGCTCTGGCGCCGGTCTTTTTCGGCGCGCCGGAATTCATCATCCAGAATGCGGCGGCCTCGACCAGCACCGGCTTCGAGTTCGACGGCCGCTGGGCCGCGTCGGAAAACCTCGCGGTCACGTTTTCGGGCGCCGTTCTCGATTCGACTTATGACAGCTACCCCGGCGCGGCGTGCAATGGCTACAAGCGAGCCCGCCGGCAGGATGGCTGTGCGGTGAACAGGGCGACATTCTTCGATGCGGCCGGCCTCGATACCGCACTGGCAACGCCCGGGCAACTCACGCTTGGGGCTCGTTACCAACACCCGTTGAACAATGGTTACCGGGTTGTGCTCAGCGGAAATCTGGCCCTGCTCGGCCACGGCAACAATGGCTTCAATCAGATCGAAGAGCCCGAGTACCAGAACGGTACCGAGGAGCACCTGAACCTGCGTGTCGCCCTGCAGCCTGCGGACCTGAGATGGGATGTCGCCTTCTATGCGGATAACGCAACCGATAACCGGCGCTTCCTGACGGTAACCAGCGATCCGTTGGGTTACGACGAAAATATCCTCGTCACACGGGTGCAGGGCGCCACCTACGGCGTCCAGGCGCGATGGAATTTCGGTGACCGATAGGGCGGCCAGGTACCGTTAGCGTCGTCCTCGATCTCGATGTCGGAATCTGGCGCAGCCTTGCTTGGAAATACCCATTTCCCCAGGCGTCAGCGCGCCGGTTGCCGGGGCGGAAGCTCCTAACGGCCCGGCGGTCTATCCGTAACAGAGTCGGCCACATGCGGGTAGATGGGCGGACGATTGTCCGGTTCGACCTCAGGGCCGCTGGCGCCGTCGTAGTTTTCCGGCGGCGGCGTGCCGCCCAGTACCGGGGCGACTTCAACGGTTTCAAGATAGGCCAGTATGCGTGCCGTTCGCTCCGGCTCGCTTGCCGCCAGGTCATTGGTCTCCTGCGGGTCGTCGATGACGTTGAAGAGTTCCACCGAGAATTCGCCCGCCGTATTCGGTAACGGACGCAGCGAACGGATCAGTTTCCATCCCTCTACGATGACCGCCATTCTCGGGCCGGTCGGCGTGGCTGAAGTGAGGACAACGGGTTGATCGCGCTGCGGTTCGGCTGAGCCTTCGATCGTTGTCCACAAGTCGATCCCGGCAATATCGCTATCCGCGACGCCCGGGTGTCCCGCCAGCGACAGCAGCGTCGGCAGCCAGTCGTAGACGGTGGCAACGGCGCTCTTCGTCCGGCCCCCTTCCAGCCGGGAGGGCCAATGCACCAGCGCAGGCACCCGAATTCCGCCCTCGTAGAGCGACATCTTGTTCCCCCTGAAGGGTGCGTTTGACGCACCGGCCGTGAGTTCGCCGCCGTTATCGCTGACGAATACGGTCAGCGTATTGTCGCTGTCGGGCCGGTCCGCAACGGCGGCCAGCACCCCGCCGATTGCCGAGTCCATCTCCGTAATCATGGCGGCGAGGCGGCGACGGTTGAAATCGGCGATATCCGCATAGGCCTGCACGGATTCCTCCGGTGCCTGCAGAGGAGTGTGCGGGGCAGTGAACGACAAGTGCATGAAGTACGGCGCATCGCCTTCGTATCCCTCGATCAGTTCGATGGCCTCGTCCCTGAGCAAGTGAGTGACGTAACCTTCCTCGTCAAGCGCTTCTCCGTTGCGCTCCCAGTCCGGAACGCGATTGAGCGCGTGGGTGTAGTAATTGACCTCGCCGCTGTTGGTGCCGTAGAAGTGGTCGTAGCCACGGTTGAGGGGATGCTGATCATGGTAGTTGTGGCCCAGGTGCCATTTGCCTATCAGCCAGGTGGTGTATCCCGCTTCCTTCAGGTACTGGGGCAGGACCGTTTCGTCGGGCGGCAGACCGAAATCCTCCCAAGGTGCGATCGGCGCGATGGTGCCCAGGTTTACCGCGCGCTTGCCGCTGTAGAACGCGGTTCGGGTCGGTGTACAGGATGGGTGGGTGTAGTAACGTTCGAGCCTGATGCCCTCTGCCGCGAGATTGTCGATGTTCGGTGTTCTGATTTCCGCTCCGTTGTAGCCGACATCGCCCCAGCCCAGGTCGTCGGCCATGATCAGCAGAATGTTGGGGTGTTCCTGGCCCGTGGCCGTCCAGGCGGCGAGTCCCAGCACCGCTGCAAGCGTGATGCGCATCGGCCCACGAACGCTCACGAGCGTGCTCCCGTTGCCGCTTGGCTGCGCGCTTGCATTCGAGTCTCCCTTTCCAGTGTGGACCCCATTGGATACTCCTTTCCGATTCGATACGCTTGAAATCTCAAGTTGCGCGACGGGCAGACCGGAATCGCTTCCATCTCGTTGCGTGATCATGGAGTCTAGCAGCCAATGGCAAGAGTCGCGCTTGGCACCGAGACCGGCGAGGCGCCCGGCTGCCAAGGTCCGGCAATGGTCCCGGAAAATGGTCGTTGAAGGGAGATATGAACATGAAGACATGGATTGGAGTCGTATCGCTGTCGTTGCTGATGTTGCTGGCCGCTGCCTATGCCCAGATCGTCCAGCCGGAAGTATCGGTCCGCAGCTACGAAGACGTAGCCGTTAACGACATCGCTCCCGGCGTCCATACCCGCTTTGTCGTGGGGGACACCGTCATGCTCAACCGCGTGCAGTTCGACGAGGGTGCGATGTCGCCGTTGCACAACCATTCGGAGGAGCAGATCGTGACCCTGGTGAGCGGCCGCATGCGGGTCGCCTCCGGTGAGCACGAGTACATTCTCGAACCGGGCGACGTCGTGATCTTTCCTGCTTACGTGCTGCACCAACTGGAAGCCCTGGAGGAGAGCGTCACGATCGAAACGCTGGGATCCGGTGGGCACATCTGGCAGGGCGAGCTGATTCGGTCCATCAAGGCCGGAGAGTAGGGGCGGCCCCGGAGACAAGCCCGCCGCCCTCGGGGCCAAGCCCGCCGCTGGTGCGGCTCAAGGCATCCGGATCCGGCGTGCAGCCGTCAGAGTTGCGAGACCCCGCCGTCCACCAGCATCGTCTGACCGGAAATCAAGGCGCTGTCGTCAGAAGCCAGAAGGTTGGCGAAAATCATCGTCCAGGTAATTTTGGTCTTCGAGTTTATTCGAGCGGCGGCGGCGCACCGATCAGACGCCCTGGGCCGAATCCCTCGACCATGAATGTGTCCTCGAGCGCCTCAAACTGATGCTCGGCATAGGACTCAACGACTACGACGTCGCCCGGTCCGGCCGTGTACTCGCCATCGGCCGACATCACTCGCAGTAGCCCGCTGATAACGACGATCAGTTCTTCTTCGGGATGGTTGTGATGCGGCGACTTGCCGCCTTTCTGCAGCCTCGTCTGCGATATCGTAATCGACGCGGACTGCACCGGCTGCGCGGAGACGAGTTCGTTGACCTGTAGGGTTGGCAGGCGCGCGGTAGTAACTATCTTTACCGCTGGCGGCACAATCTGCTGCATGCGATTTTCCTGTGCGACGGATATGCCGGCCAGGAATGCAGCTGAAAGAATGACCAGAAGAAATCTCAGTAGATTCATGTTGCAACTCCGAGTCGGCAACCAAGCTCAAAAAGCTGGGATTCGAGTTCGCTTATGCTATTGCGGTTAGCTCTGATTGTGGCATTTGACCGCGCTGTCAAAGCATATCACGTCGTAAATTTGGTCTCTGCGTACTCGCCGATAGACGCTTTCACAGCTACGCGATCAACCAACGATATGCGCATTCAACGACTCTCGCCCGAATCACACGGGGTCGGCAATCGCCGGGAGTAGACGTTCAGACTTTCAGTGGTGCGAGACCCCGCCGTCTACCAGCATCGTCTGACCCGAAATAAATGCGCTGTCGTCGGAAGCCAGGAACACCAGCGCGCCCGACAGGTCCGAGGGATGCTGGTCCCGCTGCACGATGCGCGAGGCAATGACATGCTCGCGCACGTTGCTCCCGACTTCGGTTTCCATCTGGGACGCAACGGCCGGTGTCATGGTCAATCCCGGGCAGATGGCATTCACGGTAACGCCGGTTCCGCTGAGTTCGCGGGCCAGAGAACGCGTGAAGCCGATGACCGCGCCCTTCGAAGCCACGTAATGCGCCGTGAGGGGCACGCCCTCGAAGAAACTGCTGGAGGAGATGTTCACGATCCGTCCGTAACCGCGGTCGCGCATCCCCGGAGCCACCGCCTTGCAGCATTGCCACTGCCCCTTGATATTGACTCCGAGGACCCGGTCCCACTCCTCGTCCGTAATTTCGTCGAAGGGCTTCATGGGGGGGAGCACGCCGGCGTTGTTCACCAGGATGTCTATCTGGCCGAAGGCCGCCAGCGCCTCGGCGGCCATCGCGCGCACACTGTCTCCATAGGTTACGTCTGCCCGCACGGCGATTGCGTCGGTGCCGACCTCCTTGAGCCGCGCCAATGCCGCATCGTCTGGATTCAGGTCGGCCGCGACGATTTTCGCGCCTTCACGCGCCAGCGCGAGACAGAATTCAATGCCGATGCCACCGGAAGCGCCGGTGACGATGGCGACTTTATCCTTCAGTTTGATGACGAACCTTCCTGCCGAAACCCTTGAGGCGTGCAAAGTCTAGCGAATCTGTGGGCGTTCCGCCTGTTGCCTGTTGACGAACATGAGGGATACGCTCGACAAGCGGCGCCTTCGTAATGCCATCAGGATCGACAGACTCTTGGTTATTCATGGAACAAATGGCGTACAATCAGAAACTTTAATAATTAAATCAATATGTTGTGCGCCATGTTACTGGTGTTCAGCGTATACTTTGGACAGATTTTCTCCACCCAGCACCAGCCGTGGGACGTTTGTTTCCGGGACACAGCACTTGAGGTAACGATGGAAAAGAAACTCGACGATCTCCTTCAACAGTTTTCCCGCGGCCGCGTCGACCGCCGCGAATTTCTTACGCGACTGGCTGTTCTCCCGGGTGGAATCGCCGCCGCCTCCGCGGCCTTTCCCCTGCTCATTTCGCCCAAGGCCAGGGCTCAGATGTTTGGCGGAGGTGGTTCCTACTCCATCGAGGAACGCGACCGCCGCTGGGCCAACATCCGCAGGATGATGTCGGAGAATGGCTATGATTGCCTGATTCTCCCCAAGGGCATGGGCGACGGCATCAATTTTCTGCAGCACGCAGAGTACGTCTCCAATGCGTTCTTCATGACCCCGGGCGCCGTGGTCTTTCCGCTGGAGGGTGAGCCTGCCATGGTCGGTGCCATACCCAGACCCAATGCCTGGATCGAGCGGACCACGCTGAAGTGGTTCGAGGGTGGGGAGCAGACGCCCATCGGAGAACTGGTTGTCGATCTCGTCAATGAAATGGGACTCGCCGGCGGCAATATTGCCGTTGTCGGCACCCGCGCCAACGTCGAGGGACTGAACGAATTCATCAATGAGGGCTTTGTCAAGTATGCGACCTGGGCCACGATCATGGCCGGACTGCCCGATGCCACGTTCACGGACATCACGCCGGAATTTGCCGAACTGGTCATGGTCAAGGGGGAGGAGGAGCAGGCCAATATCATCCGCGCGGCGCAAGTGGGCGAGGGGCTGCACGAAATGCTGCTCGACACCGTCGACGTCGGCGTGGATGCGAAAGACGTTCGCGTCGCGGTCGCCGAGTACCTGATCCGCAATGACGCCTCGTCCGACGTTCAGGCGCTGGAACTGGCCCCCGGAACGATTCGCGACGGTCAGGTCTTGAACTCCGAATACGGCATCATCCATTCCGGCGGATATGCCCAGGTGACCCTGTGCGTCGCCTGCGGCTCAGTCAGCGACCAGATCGGGGAACTGGCCGAGATCGCGCACGCTTCCATGGATTACGGTGCGGAGAACCTGCGGGCCGGCGCGCGCTTCGGCGACGTGATCGCCGGCATGGAAGACATCGTCATGCGCGACGGCGTCTGGCACGGTTTTCCGCAGATTCACGGCCTCATGCCGATGTTCATGGCCGGTCCCGTCTACAACGCACCGCCGCCGTTCCAGCCCTCGAAGACCATCGGCGCCGACATTGAAGTCAAGCCGGGGATGGCGTTCAGCTTCGAACCCGGCGCGCGCCGTGGGTTCGGGCCGGGCAGCGGTCACGTGAAGGTCGGCGCTACGGCCATCGTCACCGAGACGGGACTGGACATCCACAACGAGATCGGGCTGCGGATGCAGCGGGTCGGCTAGGCCGACTGCACAACAAGGCTCGGCTCGGTGTGTACCTCGTCGATGTGCACACCCCAGTTGTCCGCCGCCATCGGATCTCCGAGGTCATCGCCGACGTGGAGTTCTACGACGCCGCGACGATTGAGGATTTGTTGGCCGCCTGCGCACGCGCCAGACTCAATTGAACGGTTTTTTAGAACGTATAAGTCCAATACTTACATATTATCAATTGAATTAAGGTCAATTACACTCGTGCTGGCGTCTTCCAGGAGGTTGCTGTAATGCCTGACCGCAAAACTTCGGATCAGCCGAAAGCCGCCATTCAGGTGGCGTTCCTGTCACTCTTCCTTGGACTTGGTGTGACCGTTGTATCGGCCCAGGGGCCCATGTCTCAAGCGGAACAGCCTGTCCTGACGGCATTGGACCTCAATGCCGATGGCGTGCTTTCGACTGAAGAGGTTCAGTCCAGTTCTGAATCGCTGAGAGCGCTGGACCAGGATGGCGATGGCGTCCTGTCACCGGAAGAGACAAGGCTGGTATTGCCGGAAGGAAGACAATTCCCGCCGGGATTCATGGGGGAAATGATGCGGAATCCCAGGATTCAGCCCCTGATGAATTTCATTGATCGCAATGGTGACTGGACCATTGATGCCGATGAAATCGAAACCTCGGCCAGTGCTATAAAGCGCCTGGACGAGGATGGCGACTGGAACCTGAGTAGCGCCGAAACGGCACTGCGCCAGGGCGATGCCGCCGCAGCCGGGAGCGGTAACGCGGAGGGCGGCCGGGCAGGGAGTCCGGACATGACTGGATTCCAGGGTTCGATGACTGAAGCAAACCGCGGTCCGTTTGGCGCTACCTTGTTCAATAATGGAGTCGGGCCGGGTCAGGACAACCGGGCGTTTGATGGCTACATTTTCTACATGGAGCACAACACCAACATGAGCCGGACCGTTGGCAATACCGCCTGGTTGTTGAATTCATCGTTCCAGCCGGTGCACCGCTGGGACAGTCCGCATCATGCCCACGAAGGCGTTGGCCCGTACCTGCTGGAAAACGGAACGGTAGTGCGTCCCTACTCAAGAGAAGACTGGCTGGGCATGGAAGACTATTACGTAGCCTCATTCACAACTCTCGAGATCATCGACTGGGATGGGAATCAACTCTGGGAATTCGACTATTGCACGCCTTATCGTCATTGCATGCATCATGACTTCGAACCCATGCCCAATGGGAACATTCTGCTGATCGTCAATGACTTCAAGACGCTTGAGGAAGCTGAATCACTCGGCTTTCGGCCCGTTAACGACAGAGCGATAGCCTTTGAACGCATCATTGAAATTCAACCGAATCTCGAAGATGGATCGACCCGTATTGTCTGGGAATGGAATGTGCTGGACCACATCGTCCAGGATCTGTTTCCTGACCGCCCCAACTATGGCGATCCTGCAGATCATGTCGGCAAGATCGATGTCAACTATGTTGGCAAATCAACGCGATTCATCCCCGGAAGCATTTTTCACTTCAATTCCATCTCCTATAGCGAAGAGAAGGATCAGATTCTGATCAGCAATTTCGGTACCAATGAGATTTTCATTATCGATCACAGCACCACCACGGCGGAGGCAAGTACGGATAGCGGAGGTGCAAGTGGCAGCGGTGGCGATCTGATTTATCGATGGGGAAATCCTCATGCTTACGGAATGGGAGATGCCGAATCCCGACAGCTTTTCAAGCAGCATGACGCGGCCTGGATACCCGATGGTGTTCCTGCGCGCGGGGATATCAGCGTATTCAACAACGGAGTGGAGCGACAACCGGCTTACACCGGTTACATCGAGCTGACACTGCCTGCGCGTGGCAACGCATACCTCCGTGCCGGTAACGAAGCGTTCGGTCCTGCGAGCCCGGATTACGAATTTAATGAATTTGCCGGTGATCCTCCGGAGAGTTTTTACGCGCCGTTCATGTCGGGGGCCAGGCGTCTGCCCAATGGCAATATCTTCGGCGTCAGCGGCCTGGTGAGTGGGATTTTTGAGGTTACGGAAGAGGGTGAGGAGGTGTTACGGACAGTCCCGGGCAGTCGCTCTACTTTCTATCGTGCCTACAAGTTTCCAAGAGACTATCCCGCGTTCAACAACAGGAATCTTGCCCCGCTTTCTACAGGCTGGAGCATTCAGGACTAGCCAGGAAAAATCTGTGCGCCGTGGAAAGGCGCACTGAGATATTGGGGTTAGCATTTGTTGGTTGAGGTTTGATTCCCGGGCTGGAGAACTCGCGACTGCGGTCGCCGGCACAGGGGAGTGGCACGCTTCAGAGGCCCACCATTTCGAGCAGTTCGGCCGGATAACGGCTACGGGCCTCTGCGTATAGCGGCTGCACGGCGTCCATGAACGCTGTGCGGGCCTCGGACGAAAGTTCCACAATCTCACCCCCGGCCTCGCGGATCACCGCTTGCGCCTGCGGTTCTTCCTCGTCGTGCAGTTCGCGTTGCAGGGTCACCGCCTCCCGGGCTGCGGCCCGCGCGACCTGTTGAACATCCGCGGGCCAGGCATCGAACGTGGGTCGGTGGACGAAGATCGGACGTGACAGGTAGGAGTGGTACGTTGTGGTGTAGTAGCGCTGATAGGGGTAGATGTTGTAGGTCACGATGTTCGCAAAGGGATTCTCCTGGCCGTCCAGTTCACCGGCCCGGATAGCCTCGATGCCCGCTGTCAGATCGATGGCGTGGGCTTCGGCGCCAAGCAGTTCGAAGGTGCGCAGCTGGGCGCCCAGCACGCGAATCTTCAGGCCGCTCAGGTCGTCAAGGGTCTCTACGGGGCGGACGTTGTTGGAGATGTGGCGAAAGCCGTTCTCGAAATATCCCAGAATTCGGTAGTTGTTGGTCGCCTCCAGACTCGCCGTGGCGGCCTCTCCCAGGGGACCGTCCATGGCCGCCCGGGCGGTTTCGTGATCGGCGAACAGGAAGGGCAGGGCGGCCAACTCCAGTTCAGGCACGTCGGTCATGGTGACGTAGCCTGCGCTGAGCACGCCAGAGTCCACCAGCCAGCGCAGGTCTCCGCCGCCGTACCCAATTTCAAGGACGTTGTAGACGTAGTCGACATCGAGGCCGGCTTCGGCCTGGAGCCGATCGCCGATGTGGGTCAGTCCCTGGCTGAAACTGGTGGTTGACGGCGAGTATCCGGCCATTCGAAAGCGGTTGGGGATAGACGAAGCGCCTGGCGCTTGGGGCTGCTGCGTCCTGCCTGTTGAAGGGGCGAGCATGGTGGCCAGACCGCCTGCGCCCGCTATCGCCGCCGCCTTCAGGAATCGCCGTTTGGATGGGATTATCGTCACGTCGCCATGCAATTTGTTTCCGCCGCCTGCCGCTGGTTTCCGTTCGCCGTTAGCTTCCGCCGGTTTTTTGTTTCTGTTCGTCATCGTTGTTTTCCGTTGGCTTCGCTCGGGCATCGCCGAACTCAGTCCTGCGTTCCAAGCATGGTTTCGTAGTTCCTGCCCATCACCTCGGTCACCGGGTGGCCCCTGAGCACGTCGGCGGACATGCGCTGTTCGCGTGCCGTGATCTTCTCTGCGATGGCCAGCACTTCTTCGGCGTTGCCCGCCGGCACAAACACCACACCGGTGCCGTCCGCGATGACCAGGTCGCCGGGCGCGACGTCGACGTCCCCGACCCGGATCTCGACGTCGATTGCGGCTTGGTGGATTCGCCCGCGCGCCGTGCGCGGAGTGGCGGAGCGGGAGAATACCGGCAGCCCGATCCGCTCGTATTCGTCGATGTCGCGCGCCGGTCCCTCGACGATGACTCCGCGGATCCCCTTGTGATGCGCCGCCGTGGCCAGCACTCCGCCCCAGCCGGCTGCCTCGATTCCGGTGCGCTGTTCCACGACGATGACATCGATGTCGCTCGATTCCACGATGGAATGCGTTCCCAAATGGCTCCCTGACCCGCCCCTGGGTTTGCCGGCGGCAAGCTTCATCGTCTGCACGCGGCCGGCGATTGTCGCAGTGGTCGAGCGCCGTGCGAGGCCGCTGACCGCGCCGCTCACGCCAAGGCTGTCGAGGGCATCGGAGACCGCGCAGGTGTCGAGCGCGGACAGCCGGTCGACAAGCGATGCGTAGTTCACGGGCGCCTCATGCGTGGCGCGGGGGCGCCCTTCAGGTCCACGCAATCATGCCCTGGGCCGTGCCCGTCCCGGCTTCCGACCGGTAGCACGGCTGGTAGGTCAACACGTCGCCGGAAAGTTCGGTACCGAAAAGGCACCCCGCCGCGGAAATCCAGTTTCTCAACTCCGAGGTGCCGTCCATGAGCAGGTTCTGGGGAAGGGCGCAGAGCGGCTCCGGGTCGCGCTCGGCAATGGCCTTGAAGAACAGTTGGTCGATCTCGGTATTGATGACGAAGTGGCTCATGCCTCCGGAACCGCAGACGGCCACGCGCAGGTCGCTGTCCCAGTCGGCGATCGCCCGCGCCACCATCTGGCCGAATTCGTAGCACCGGGTCGCCGTGGGCTGGTTGGGCGGAAAGAACGTATTGCAAATCAGTGGCAGCGTGGGCACGACCTTGTTTTCCATCACCCGCCGAAAGATCCAGGTAAACGAGTGGGGCGTGCCGTGGTGCCAGGCATCGGGGTTGTGCGGCCAGTGCAACGACCAGGACAGGTCGAAGCGGCTCCGGTGCCCTTCTTCCATCACCCGCGTCGCCAGTTCCGGCAGGCCCGGGTATGTCACCGTGTCGTGGGGCCGGTAGGCCCATTCGGATTGCAGGATGCCGGGCGGCAGGCGCTGTTCCTGTTCTTCGGTCAGGGGGCCATGATCGAGCGTCTCGCCGCCGAACACCGTGAACATCGGCGTGATGTCTTCGTGGAAACACTCCCGCTGATCGTTGCCGAAGATGACGCAGACGTCGGGACTGACTTCCCGCCAGGTCTCCGCGAGACTCTTGACGGCCTCCTGACAGGCGTCGTAGCGTACCTGCATGGCCTCGATGGCACTCTCCGCGCCAAGGTTTTCGCCGTGGCGCAGTTCGATCAGCTCATCGAAATCGTATTGCCTGCCCTTGAACCAATGCCTGCGCTTGCGGTCGGCGGGCAGGCGCAGTTCCCACTCGTCGGGTGTGGTGTTGAGTTGGGGTCCGTGAGCCGTGTAGATGCCGAGAACGATTTCCGCCACTATTCTTCCTCCGTCAGGTTGCATCGGGCGCCAATGCAAAGCAGCTCGGTGCCGTCTTCGATCAGCGCCCGGTTGAGATAAACGACACGGTCGCGCCGGCCGGGCCATCCGGTAATCTTGACCAGTTGCCCAAGGGTGAATCTGTCGGTTTCGAATCCGGCGCGCCGCATGGTATTGATGGCGCCCATCTCCACGAGCCATTCCACCGTACGTCCGTCATCGTCGGTCACGTCCATTCGAAAATGCGAGTGGGGATTGAGCCACTTGATCTCGGTGAGCACGCCGGTGATTGAAATGTCACGCGCCGTGTCGAAATTGACGGGCACCGAGTGGTGCGCGAACGCGCCGGCAGAAAGCAATCCTGTAGCGACCAACGCCGCCGTCGCGAAAACGACTGTCCAGGGGGCTGCGCCATGGGCGTGGGAGGACAGCAATCCGGGCACTGTTCCGGAAGAGTTGAACCGGGCCTCGCCATGGACATGGGAGCGCAGGCTGGCGCGAAGCGAAGTTGCGTGCCTTGTGGCGTTCATCGTCAATCGGGGGCGACTACGGCCGCATCCTCGGGTGTGCAGCCATAGTCCAGCAGTTCAAAGTCAGACCGGGCATAGCGGATAGTAACCACCAGGGGCTCGCGATAGTAGGCAGGATCCATGTGGGTTGTCTCTATGGTCAGCACGTCTCCGTCGCGGCTGATCCGCTCAACCGTGTGCATTCTCCGGCTCTGGGGCGTTCCGGCCCATTCCGCCATGGTGGAGACGTAGCCCGGCGCGAAGTCGACGGTATCGATGACCAGGGTGTCGCCGTCGTACCAGGCGGTCGAATGGCCCAATGCGGGCATTCCTTCGATGTGGGTGCGCTCGGGATCGGGATCGTTTGGGTCCGTCAGCGGCACGATCCTGTCGATGTCCATCCACTCGTACTGCAGCCGTACATGGTCGTCGGCCTGGGTGATCCGCACCAGCACGTTGGGATTGAGCCAGATTCGGGTCCAGCTTGCGCCGATGCAGTCGTAGGCGGGATCGTCGCGGGCAAAGTCGTAGTCGTCAAACACTCGCTGACCGGCCTCGGTGAACACCCATTCGCCGAATTCGATGGTCCCTTCCCGGATCCAGTTCGCAGACAGGTACGGGGTTTGGGCGGATCCGGTATTCACGACAAGAGCCACGGTGCAGAGTGAGGCGAACACCGAAGCAGCGACCCATCGATTTGCAGCGGACACTGCGGAGGGTTGCCTGGTCCTTGGCCGGGCGCCTCGCCGGTCCCGCTGGAACGGTGGGCTCTCGCCACGGGCGGCTAGACAATTCTTCACAGATCGCCGTTCTGCGAACCACTGATTTTCCATTGGTTTACGGTCCATTCGCGCACCGTGCCCGCCTGTCCGGGCAGAGGATTATAGTAAAGTATTCATCGATACCCCTGCCGGGAGATGCCGATGGCGGCCGCGCGCGAAAACGAACTCATCAACAACTGGCCGATCATTGCCGTGACTTTCCTGCTGGTGTTCTTCACTTTCGGTGTGCCGACGTTTTCCCTGCCGTTCATCTACGCCGGCGCCATGGAGGAATTCGGCTGGAACCGCCAGCAAGCGACGGCGCTCGCTACAGCCAAGTTTGTAATCGGAGCCGCCGCAGCCCTCGTGATGGGCCGGTTGCTGGACAAGTATTCCGCCAACCCGATCGTGATTGTCGCCGCCTGTATGGGTGGTCTGGGGCTTCTTGCCATGCTGTGGGCGACCAACCTGCTCGTCTACTACGTCAACGGCTTCCTGCTGGGCGTTGCCGCATCCGGTGCTTCGGCCTGCATGAAGGTCGTGGTCGCCAGGGTCTTCGAGCGGCAGATGGGCACGGCGCTGGGGGTGGTTTTCGCAGCCAACAGCGCCGCCGGCGTGCTGGTGCCGATCGTCGTGGTACCGCTCATGGAATCCATGGGCTGGCGCAATGCGCTGGCGGTCATGAGCCTGGGAGTCTGGCTGGTATCGATCCCGGCGTGGCTGCTTTTGTTCCGGCCCGGCAGTGTGCACGCTGCCAGGATTGCCGTTCCCACGGATCACCAGCCGCGAGGCAGCCTCGTCGCGCATTTCCGCGATATCGCTCGTCACCGCAACTTCTGGCTGATCGCGATCAGCATCTTCCTGGTGGCCGGCGTGGATCAGGGCATGACCCAGAACGCCGCACTGTTCCTGGAGCTGGACAAGGGCATGAACATCAGAAATGTCGCTTGGGCGGCGAGCCTGTTCGCCGCTGTGGGGCTCGTTTCCAAGATCATCTGGGGCTGGGTCTACGACAAGATGTCGATCCGGGGCATACAGCTAACGTATCTCATGCTCGTGGTCGCGATCCTGCTGGCCTTCCCCGTGGCAGGGGTCTTCACGATGATGGTTTTCATGACCATGCGCGGCTTCGCCCACGGCGGCCTGATCGTCGATGTCCCCGTGCTGACCAAGCACTACTACGGACCCCAGAACATCGGGTTGAACATGGGCATCATGGCGGTGTTCATGAATCTCGGCTTTGCCGTCGGGCCGCCGTTGCTGGCCCGTTTCGCGGACGTTCAGGGTACGCTGACCAACGGCTTTATCCTGTTCATGGTGCTTACCCTGATCGCCTGCGCCATGCTGCTGCCGATCCGGCCGCGGTTCTGGGAGCCGCCGGCGCGATGGGCGAGAATTGCGTCCCAACCGGTGAGGGCGACCGGATAGGGCGGGGCTACCGGAACGCGGTCTGAATCGATTTCTCAGATTTCGCCGGATTCGCGCAGCTCATAATCGCTATTGCCCGATGGTTCCTGCGTCGTGGACGACCTCACCGCCGACCACCGTCAGTACTGACGTCATGTGCCGGATTTGTTCCACCGGCACCGCGGCCGGGTCAAAGACGTCGGCGCTGAGTACGGCAAGGTCGGCGTATCGGCCGACGCCGATGCCTCCCAACAGATCGTCTTCCTTCGTGAACCAGCCCTGCTCGTGGGAGGCGTAGAGCCGTACGGCCTGCTCCCGGCTGATCTGCTGCCCGTCGTTGATCAACTCACCGGAGACATCTCTCCCGGTAACCATGTAGTAGATCATGCACCAGGGGTTGAGCGTGTTGATCCGGGCGCCGTCCGAGCCGGCGCCGACTGCCACCAGTCCGCTCTCGATCACGGTGCGCCAGGGCGGGCCGCCCATCCCGCCGGCGTGGTAGCGCTGGCCGTGAACGCCGAGACCGAGTCCCATGGCCTTCGCGCGTTCGATGAGTTCCGGAGTAATGAAACTGAGATGTCCGGGCGTCCAGCGCATGGCCGCCAGGTCGAACTCTTCGTTCAGTTCTTCCCACACGTCCAGGTGCGCGTCGATCTCCTCGGGTGTGTGTATGTGCTGATGGTAGGTCCAGCCGCGCTCGGCGATCCGCCGTTGCGCCAGCCGCGCTGCATCCCCCAGGGGCTGTTCATTGAAGAGCGAACGGCCCACCGACCACTCGCCGATGCCGACGATCTTCGCCATCTCCGGACCGTAGTTGGGCCATTTGTTGTCGAGGTAGCCCGTGAGCTGCGTCAGTTCCTCGTCCTCGTCCAGGCCCGGGAAGTAGATTCGCGTGCGGACCTTGTGGGATCCCTCGCGCACCAGGTCCAGGAAGAAGTCGTAACCGTTGGTCTGGTCGATGAAGCCCACGCCGGGAACCGTGCCGGACATGTCCATGACTGTGGTCAGGCCCACTGAGAGCGCGTAGTCGGCCACGCCCATTAGCTGACGCTTGCGATCTTCGCTGGTCAGGTCGGCCGCCAGGACATCGTATGCCAGGGCCGTATCCGCGCCAGCAGCGATTTCGCCCGAGTCGGTGACGGGGACACCCAGACCGCGAAGCAGATCGCGCGCCGCGGTATTGGCCTGCCCCGGGCCGGCGCCGCGCTCGGACAGGTAGACCGGGTTTGCCGGTGCCGCCGAATCAAGCTCCTCCAGCGTCGGGAAGCGGTGTTCCCGCCACTGGGTTCGCCTTATGCCGCCGATGGTGGTGATCAGCGCACCCGCGGGCACGGTTTCGGCTTTCTCCCGAATTGCCTGCAATGCGGCTTCGACCGTAAAGGTCACTTCCAGCGCCCGCAGGTCATGACCGGGACGATTCGCGATCCGGATGTAGTGCACGTGATTGTCGATCAGGCCCGGAATCACTGTCCGCCCCTGTACGTCGATTACATCCGTGCACTCGTCGAATGCACCGGGATCCGGATCCAGCGCCGCGAAACGACCGGCCTTGATGAGCACCGAAGAAACGATCGAACCCTGCGCATCCATGGTATGGACGTTGCCGTTGACGAGCGCGAGATCACGGATTGCGCAGGGCGCCGTATCCTGGGCACTTGCGGGCGAGATCAGCACGAGACCGAGCCAACCCACCCAGGCCGTTGCGAATGAACAGGCCCGCCTGCGGAGCCGTCGCGTCGGGATTCTTCGATCACATGCCATCTCGATTGACCTCTTCGCTACGTGTCGTTCAGGTGTTGCGTTGGTACTCGGAAGAACCGCATCACTGCTCGCTCGTGGTTGCGGGATGCGGTTCACTGAAAAGATTATCATGGAGTTCTTCAACGGACGATTGGATTGATATCGCGGGACGATTCCGTCCGGAACCGGTAAAAGACGTGCGAGTGAGCGGAGAAGCAAGATGTTGACAAGAAAAATTGTCCTGACGGGATTCGCGGTTGCCGCAGCAGGCCCTGGCGGCTGGTCCCTGGCCTATGAGGTCTTTCAGGGGCCCACCGAACTGATTCAGTACGATCCCGCAAAGGCGTCGCCCGGCTACACCATATTCAGTCCGTTTCGGGGCCGTAACACTTACCTGATCGACATGCACGGAAACGTCGTGCATTACTGGCCGTATCCGGATGGTTGGTCGACGCCGGGAGCCGAAGCCGTCGAAAAACACGCACGGCTGCTGGAGGACGGCACGCTGCTCCGGGGCGCCATTGACCGGGTCGGCCGCGGGGGCATGAGCGGCGCGATCTACCAGCTTTACGACTGGGACGGTGAGGTGATCTGGGAGCACGAGGAAGAGCGTCCCGGTTACACGCCCCATCACGACTTTCGCATGATCTGGAATCCGAAGCTCCAGGAGAGGACGCTGTTGTACGTCGCCTCGCTGGAAATTACCCACGAGCAGGCGATCGCCCTGGGGGTCGATCCGGCCAGGCGCGACGACTACACCTCACGCCCCGACGGCGTGGTGGAGGTCGACATGGACGGCAACGTGATCTGGGAGTGGAACATCACGGATCACCTGATTCAGGACATCGACGACACTCTTCCAAATTACGGAGTAGTGGCCGAGCATCCCGGAAAGATGGATCCCAATTTTGCCAATGGCGCCAGCGGAGACTGGATCCACATCAATTCCCTGGATTACAACGAGACGCTGGATCACATTGCGATCAACAACTCGACGTTCAGCGAGTCATATGTCATCGACCACGGCGGCACGTTCATACCCGGGAACCCACAGCAAAGCATCGCGCTGGCAGCGAGCGAAGCGGGCGACTTTCTGCACCGCTGGGGCAACCCGTGCGTCTACGATGCCGGCATGTGCCCGATGTCGATCAATGAGGGACAGTCCAGCACCAACGGGCACCAGCAGGTCTTTTTCTCCCATGACATTCAGTGGATACGGGAGAAGGAGATCGGCATGGGCGACAACCTCCCCGGCGCCGGCAACATGCTGATATTCAACAATGGTTCGCGGCAGCTTGGGGTGACTTTTTCGTCCGTCATCGAGTTCAACCCGTACGACGGGCCCATGGAGAACGGCGTCTACGTTCCGGAAATGGAAGCCGGCTACGACCTGGTGTCACCCGGCATGGGCGCCGGGCAGCTTGTATCAAAACAGATCGTCTGGAGCTTCCAGTCAACCCTGCCGACGGCATTCTACAGCCGTTACATCTCCGGTCTGCAACGCTTGCCCAACGGCAATACGCTGGTTTGCTCGGGCGCCAACGGTCATCTCTTCGAGGTCACGCCCGACGGTGAGGTCGTATGGGAGTACATCAGTCCGGTGGGCGACCGCACTGGAGACAAGTACGGTATTCACATCTTGATGAGCGATGCTGCCGGCGAACGGTACAACGCGCTCTTCAAGTGCGCACGCTACCCGCTGGATTATCCCGGGCTTGCCGGCAAGGACCTGACGCCCATGGGCAAGATTACGGAGTTGTGGACGCAGGAGCCCGGGAGGCCGCAGATCGAAGTGCAATAGGCGGCACATCGGCGCGAAACGCGGGCTGGCGTGCGGGATGGGAGTGAGCCGGCGTTCAGTACGGGAATCGGTGCACGCTGACGGATTCTCCGATTTCCAGACGCATCAGGTCTTCACCCACCAGCAGGCGTCCGGCGTAGTTCGCCCGGGTTCGCTGAATCAGTTCGTCGAGCGTCACCTCGGGTGAGTCCGGGCTGCTCAACAGCGTCAGGTGACTGTAAATCGCCAGCTTCGGGCTGATGCGGTCGAATACGATGCCGGCTTCCTCGGGGGTCGTATGGTGGTCCAGAATGAGCTGAATGCGCTCATCGAATGCCAGCATTTCCTCCCGCGCCGCGGCCACCTCGTGGATGACGACATCCGCACCCCGGGCGGCCTCGATCAGGTTCTCGTCGAATCGCGTATCGCCGGACAGGACCACCGAGCGGCCCGCGTAGTCCACCCGATAGCCGTAGGAAGGCTTGATGTACTGACCGTGGTCCACCGCGAACGCGGTGACCGTCACCCCCTCCTCGTCGAACACGACGCCATCTGCGGAATATTCGCTGATATCGAACTCGATCCCCTGGAGGGGTAACTGTTCGTCCACCAGGCGAATCTGGATGTCGGGGTCGAATGCCTGCCTGAGACCATCGAGAATGCCCGAGAGGCCGTCGGGCCCGATCACGCGCAAGGGTTGATCTCGACGGCCGAACGGGGGCGGGAGCCAGCCGGTGAGCCAGATATCGGGAAGTCCCGACAGGTGATCGGAGTGAAAGTGCGTGATGAAGACTGCGTCGATATCGCCAAGGGAGATATCGAGTTGCACGAGGCGTTGGGACGCGCCGCGGCCGGCGTCGAACAGCAGCCGGTACGGTCCGGCCTCCACCAGGATGGACGGTCCGAAACGGTCGACGCGTGGCACCGGGTCGCCGGTACCGAGCAGCGTTACATCGAGTGTCTGGGCCTGCGCGTTACCGGACAGCGGCAACGCCGCGACCAATAGGGCGAGTACAGTGAAGGCAATTTCCCGTTTGGTGTTCCGTGGTTTTCGGACTGTTTGCACGCTTGGCTCCTTGTTGAGTTTCCGATTGGGTCCCTTGAACAATCTTCAGGAATCAGAATGTCTGAAACGGACTTGCCGCACAGACAAAGTCTGACTCAGATTGTAGACTGCGGACGGTTGGCGATGAATGGTTGGCCGGCGCCAGAGATGAGCGGATATTCGCATGATGACGAGAATGTTGGAACGAACGGAAACGACAAGGGTGCCGCGTTCGGCGGTGGTGTCAATCAAGGGCGTCGCTGTTGCGGCCGCAATGTCGCTTGGATGGAGTGGTTCGTCTACGGCGCATCACGGCATCACAGCCCAGTTCGACACGTCCACCACGTTCGAGATCTCCGGCGTGGTCACCGATCTGGAGTTTGTCAATCCCCATGCCTACGTCTACTTCGATGTCACGGAGGATTCCGGCGAAGTTGTGCCGTGGCGTTGCGAATTGCGCGCTGCCACCGTGCTGCGCCGTTCGGGGTGGAGTGAGGACATGTTCAGTCCCGGTACGGAAATCGACGTGTTGGGATCGCCCGATCGGCGGGACCCGCAGACCTGTTACCTGGTCACCGTTACTTTCGCCAACGGCGTTACAGTGGAACGGTACGGCCAGCTCACGCCCGAGAGTCTTGAGCACGGCAGCGGGAGCGAGCGGCCGGCACGCCTTGCCAGCGGGCATCCCAACATCGGCGGCGACTGGGCCCGGCCGCAACGGCTGCTGGGAGGAGAAAACGCGCTCGGTCGAGGCCCCGCTCAACAGGCTCGCAACGCCATGGGGATGGGCGCGTCCGTGCAGCTCACCGAGATCGGCGCAGGGGCCGTGGCCGACTATCAGTGGGAGGACAACCCCCGCTTTCATTGCATGGCTGTGAACATCTTTGACGACTGGACCTTCGACCAGCACGTCAACAGTATCGTCCAGGAAGACGACCGGATCACGCTCATGTATGGATTCATGGATATCGTCAGGATCATCCACATGGATATGGATGAGCATCCGGCGGACGTCGAAATGACCCGGGGCGGTCATTCGATCGGCCGTTGGGAGGGCGATGAACTCGTCGTCGAGACGACAGGGTTCGCACCGGGCTACCTGGAAACGCGCGACGCGGTCATGCACGGCAGCGAAATGCATGTCGTGGAACGGTTCACGTACGATCATGAAGCGGGCACCCTCACGCGTTCCTGGGTCGCGGAGGATCCGGCCTACTTTGTCGGCAGCATTACGGGAGAGGACACGGTGGAAATCGCGGACATCCCCTTCGAGCCCTACAACTGTTCCGACCTGACCAACGAGCAGATTGCCGAAGAGGCCTGAGAATCGCCGGAGAGCAAGAACGCCAAAGAGCGAAAACGCGAAAGAGTGGAGGGAGCGAAATGAATCACGGGCGCGCAGTGTTTGCAACAGTCCTGCTGGCCACTGTAACGGCAGTTTCTGCGGAGGTGGTTCGGGTCGACGTCGAGCGTCGGGACGACATTGCCGACGGCAAAGGCTACGGCTCGGCCGGAGTCTACGAACGGCTGGCCGGGCGGATCCACTACGCCGTGGACCCGGCAAATCCGGCCAACCGGATCGTCACCGATATCGACTACGCACCCACTGATGGCGCCGGCCGGGTGCAGTTTTCGGCCGATTTCGTCCTGGTCAAGCCCAGGGATGTCTCCGCGGGCAATGGCGCCGTGTTCTTCGAGGTTGCCAATCGGGGCCGGATAGGGGTGCTCGGCCGGTTCAACGGCGCGGCCTCAACCCGTGACCCGCTCACCGAGGATGACTACGGTGACGGCTTTCTGCTGGAAGAGGGATTCACGCTGCTGTGGATCGGCTGGCAGCTCGATACGCCCCTCGAAGACGGGCTGTTGCGGGTTTATCCGCCGATGGCAACCAATGTGGACGAACCGATCGAGGGCCTGGTGCGAAGTGACATCTTCGTCGCCGATAAGGTGTATTCCCACTCACTGGGGGATCGCGGCCATATCGCCTATCCGGTGGCGAATCCCGAGGACCCCCGCAACGTGCTCATGGTGCGCGACGGAATGAACAGGGAGCGGCAGGTCATCCCCCGGGAGGAATGGCGATTCGCCCGCATGGAAGGTGACAGTATCGTCGAAGACCCGACCTCGGTCCATCTCGGCAGCGGCTTCGAGCCCGGCCGGATCTATGACGTCGTGTACGTGGCCGAAAACCCGCCTCTTGCCGGTCTCGGACTTGCGGCAATACGCGATGCGATTTCCATGCTCAAGTACGGCGCTACGGATGCATTGGACGTTCCGGAAGGCGTCCTCGACCGTGCCATCGCCTTCGGGTCGTCCCAGAGCGGTCGGTTACTGCGCACCTGGCTCTACGACGGTTTCAACGCAGACGAGCAGGGCAAACGCGTTTTCGACGGCGTGATCGCGCACATCGCCGGGGCCGCCAGGGGCAGCTTCAACGTGCGGTTCGCGCAACCGTCCAGGGCTCCCGGCGGCGCGTTCGAGTACCCGAACCGCCTGTTCCCGTTCGCGGACGCCGTGCAGACCGATCCCATAACCGGAAGTACCGGCGGGTTGCTGGCCAGGATGGAGCCCGAAATCATGCCGCGCGTGTTCTATACCAATTCATCCACCGAATACTGGCGGTCGGTGGGGGCGCTTGCCCACACGACGCCGGACGGCAAACAGGACCTGCCGTTGCCGGACAACTCGCGGATCTATCACTTCGCGGGTACGCAGCACGGCCCGGCGCCTTTTCCTCCTCCGTCGGGCGGTGATGGCCACCTTCGCAATCCCAACGACTATGACTGGTTTCTGAGGTCGCTGCTGCTACGGATGGACCTCTGGATCACCGACGATGTCCCTGCTCCGTCAAGCCGGTACGCGACGCTCGAAGAGGGCACGCTGGTGAGTTACGAACACTTGGGATTCCCGAAAGTGCCGGGTGTGGAAGCACTCGAGGAAGTCAGCATCCTGCGCGCGCTGGACTTCGGTCCGGAACTTGCGTCCAGGGGAGTCATCACCCGCGAACCGCCCGGCCTCGGTCCAGCGTACCCGTTTCTCGTGCCCCGTGTGGACGAGAGTGGTAACGAGATCGGCGGGCTGAGATCGCCGGATATCGCCGTGCCGCTGGGTACGTACACGGGGTGGCTGCCGGGGAATCCGGTGTCGGGCGCTGGCGTCTACGCGCCCTTCGCGCGGACTCGCGCCGAGCGCGAAGCCATGGGCGACACGCGCCCGTCCATCGAAGAGCGCTACGAAGACCGGGCGCAGTACCTCACGCTGGTTGAGGAGGCTGCACACGCGCTTGTGGAGGAAGGCTACCTGCGCGGTGAGGATCTGGCTGAAATCCTTGCCGTGGCAGGAGGCCGTTGGGATTTCCATATGCGGGGCGCCGATTAGGGCGGACACGGCGGACGGCACCCGATCCTCGTGCCGATACAGGCGCGGTCGCTTACTGAACCGGGCATACTCGGCCCGGATGAGTGCGGGACGCACCCGTTCCGCGCGTACATTTCCAACAATGGGAGGAACAGTTCATGAACGGATTGGCGAAACGGATTCTGGGGCTATGCCCACTTTTGGTTCTGCTGGGAGCCGCGGGACAGGCCCATGCGCAGAATACCGGCGGTCCATTGCTGCCGGACGGCGACACGATGATGCTGACCGTGTTCCTGAAGCACGATCAAAGCATGAACAACGTCCAGCGCGCCGAGTTGTTGCAGGATGCCGGGTTCGACGAGATGTTTCCGCCGGACGGCGTCGAAATCGTCGATCACTACGTCATGATGGGCGTCGGCCAGGTGATCGTCATGCGATTTCCGCCCAACCTGCTGCGCATCGTCAATCTCGCCATCGAGCGGGGGGCGTGGGGCGCTTATCAGACCGAGTTCTACGTGACCTACGATCTGCGCGCGGCTCGCGAGTTCGCGCAGTCCCTACAATAGCCGAGGCCCGCCGGGCGGCGGGTTTGCCGCCGTCTCAGGGGTAATTTCCCTCGGGGAAGGGAATGCGTCCGCTCTCCGCGTAGGGCGTGCCGCCGGGCGGGCGGTTGTCCGGATCCCAGCGCATCGGCCCACCCGGTTCGTTCAGGGCGGGCAACCGATCATGCAGACTGATGGGCTCGGCCTTGGGGATCGCGTCCAACTCCCCGACGAGTTGCCGGAAGACATCCGGACGCGTTTCTGCCAGGTTGTTCTCTTCGGACGGGTCGTTGAGAATATCGAAAAGCAAGTCCTCCGTTCCGCCCTGATCGTCAGCAACCCGCACCAGTTTCCAGTCGCCACTGAAATAGGCGTGTTGCAGGACGCCTCGACCGAAATTGCTGATCAGGGCAGGGCCTGCCGGAGCCGGTGCACCGTCGGCGATCGCGGGCCAGAAATTGCGGCCATCGATGGGTTGTGCGGCGTCCGCGTCGGCGCCGGCTGCTGCGAGCAATGTGGGCAACAGGTCCGTTACTGTCATCAGCTCCCCGAAGACTGTGCCGGCTTCCAATCCCGTGGGCCAATGCATGAGGGCGGGCACACGGGTACCGCCTTCGAAGGGGCTGCCCTTGCCGCCGCGATACGGTCCGTTGTCGGCGCCCTGGTTCGGCGAGCCGCCGTTGTCGGAGAAAAACACCAGCAGGGTGTTCTCCGCAATCCGCTCCTCTTCCAGGGCCGCCGCGATGCGGGCAATGCCCCGGTCCAATTCGGTCACCATGGCTGCATAGATGCGGCGGCGTTCATTGTAGATATGGGCGTATTCGGCGATGGCCTCCGCGGACGCCTGCAGCGGAGCGTGAGGCGCGCCGAAGGCCACGTAAAGCAGCAGCGGCGCGTCCTGATCGCGTTCCCGGATCTGTCTTGCCGCTTCGGCGGCGACCAGGTCCGTGGCGTGGCCGGACTCGTGGACTGTGCTGCCGTCGCGCTGCCAGTCGACGCGGCCGTAAAGGGTGTGCAGTTCATGGTTCAGGTAACCATGAAGATGGCCGTAGAAGCTGTCGAATCCGCGATTCATCGGGTGGTATTCGGGTTCGTTGGGGCCCAGATGCCATTTGCCCACCGCGTGGGTCCGATACCCCGCTTCCCGAAAAAATTCCGGCAACAGCTTTTCGTCCAATGGCAGGCCGCGCGCGTACCAGGGGTTGGAGGGGCCGAGCATGCCGGAATTGACAGCGAATCGCCCCGTCATGAGGGCCGCGCGGGTCGGTGAACACACCGAGTGAGTGTAAAACCGCTCGAATCGCACGCCGCCGGCGGCCAGCCGGTCGATCTCGGGGGTCCGGATCTCGCTGCCGTGGAATCCCACGTCGCCCCAACCCATGTCGTCGGCCATCACGATGACAATATTGGGGGCCGCGCCGACGGAGGCCGCCATGCTCGCCACAATCGCCGCCGCGGCAATAATCCTTGTTGTTGACTCAAGGGACTTCGCCATAATTCGAGACCTGTTTTTGTTGTTGGGATTCCCGGCGATTGTAACCGTTAGGTCGGTTTGGGCGTCTCCCATCGAGATGCGGCCTCCTTTTCCTGGAATACCGGGAGGCCCTTGGGTACACTCTGCAAGGCGCGAAATCCGGGTTCGATCCCAACCTAAGTTACTGAAATTTATTGAACAATTAAGACTCTCCCGCCTTTGTTGGCCCACATTTCAGGCTGGCTGATGCCAGCGACCGAAGTTGGGCTCAAACGGCCGGGCACCGCCACCCGTCGGTTGGTGGACGCCGCCGGCCTCTGGTGCACTCTCGGCTACGCGGCTCTTGCCTGGCTGGCACGGCAAACCGGGGAGCCGGGTCTGCCGGAGTTCTTTCTCCTGATTGTCTGGACCGGCCTGCCGGTGTTTGGGCTGTACTTCCACTTTCAGCGTTGCGACGAGCCTTTCCCGCTGGGGCGACTGTTTCTTTGGGCGGCGGCATTCAGGATTTGCGGCCTGATTGGCGGTCCAATCTTCGAGGACGACTTCTATCGATATCTGTGGGACGGGTATCGATTTGCAACGACCGGGACGCCATACGGTGTTGCACCGGAAGCCTTCTTCGTGGATTTACAGATCCCGGTAGCATTCCAATCGATACTGGATCGCATCAATAATCCCGAACTGCCCACGGTCTATGCTCCCACCACGCAGTTTGTCTTTCTGCTCGGTTACTGGTTGGAGCCGGGCAGCCTCGTAGCCTTGCAGTCGATCCTGATCCTGTTTGACCTCGCAACCATCGCGCTGCTGCTGCGTCTGGCGCCCGCCCGTAACGTCTTGCTCTATGCCTGGTGCCCCCTGGTAGTCAAGGAGATAGCGTTTACGGCGCATCCGGAGGGGATAGGCGTGTGTCTGCTCCTGGCCTCGATGGTCCTCGCCCGCGCCGGTCACTGGCGAAGCACCGCGGTGTTTCTGGGACTTGCCTGCGCAGCCAAGGTGTTTGCGCTACTGCTGGCTCCGCTCGTCCTGGCACGCGCCCGAGCACGATACTGGGTGCTGTTCGGTACTACGATTGCTGCGTTGTATGCGCCCTTCGCGCTGACCGGGGGAACGGACCTCGAATCATTGCGGACCTTCGCGCGGGAGTGGGAATTCAATTCCGCGGCGTTCGGCTTGCTCACGACCGCGTTGCAGCGCTCTGATGCGATGGTCGTCCTCGGAGTGGCTTTTGCGGCGTTCTGGATACTCTATGCTGCTCATTACATCAGGACCGCCGACAAGCAGGGCATTCCACGCGGCGATTGGATCTACGGGGTGTTCCTGGGCGTTTCGCCGGTGATCAATCCCTGGTACCTGCTGTGGCTGCTGCCGTTCGCAACCGTCGTTCCCAGTGCCTGGGCGTGGACGGCCTCTGCCGTCATACTCCTCAGCTACGTGACGGGACTCAACCTGAACGCCAGCGATCTGCAGGCATATCAACAGCCTGTCTGGGTACGCCCTTTGGAGTTTGGTCTGATTCTGATGGCTCTCGCCTGGGATCTGACCCGACGCGGGCGTTCGACCGCGACGAGTTAAGGCAGCCGCGAGCGTACAAGCAATGTACCGCAACCTGACAGTCGGTGCCGTGATTCCGGCGCGCAACGAACAGGACAACATCGCGCCTGTCGTCACGGCCCTCCTGAACCTGCACACGAGAGAAGGACATCGTGTGGTTGACGATGTGGTGGTGTGCGACAACGGCTCCACCGACGCGACCGCGTCTCAGGCGCGCCAGGCCGGTGCGCGCGTGGTCTATGAGCCAAGAGCGGGCTACGGACCGGCGTGTCTGGCCGCAATCGCCGCACTACGGGCCGTCGACGTTGTGCTGTTCGTGGATGGCGATCAATCCGTTGACGTCGGTCAATCCGTGATATTGCTCGACGCGATCGCCGACGGTGCCGATTTGGCGATAGGCTCCAGAACGCTTGGCCGGAGCGAGCGAGGTGCGCTCTCGGCGCCGCAACGAATCGGGAATCATGTGGCCAGTCGGATGATTCGGTTGTTGTGGGGAATTCCCGTTACCGACCTGGGGCCCTTCAGGGCAATACGCAACGACGCCTTGCGGCGCCTCGACATGCGAGCGACCGCATACGGCTGGACCGTGGAGATGCAGGTCAAGGTGATCCAATCTAGAATGCAAATGGTGGAGATGCCGGTCGACACTCGGCGACGGCGCTTCGGCAAGTCAAAGGTCGGGGGTACCGTTCGGGGAGTCATCGGAGCCGGCGTGAGCATCCTGTCAACAATCGCCTGGTTGTGGATGCGCGGCCTTATCGGGCATCGGACAAGATGATTTCGCCGGAGCGAGGGAAATACTAGTGATTGGAAAGTTCATCGGACGATTGTGCCGGGGCAAGATTCCGCGAAATCGGATCGTGCCCCCACTTATCGGGGCGATGCTCGTGTCCGGTATCGTTTACGCGCAGGCCGACCCCATTCTCATAACGGCCTGGGATGCCAGCGACGAAAGCAATTCCACCGAAATCGATCATGGTGCCTGGCAGGAGATTCTGGACGGGTATCTGAGCATTGACGACTCGGGGATCAACCGCGTCGACTACGCTTCACTCAAGGCCAGCGAGGCGGACAACGCCGAACTTTCCGACTACCTGGCGTACCTTCAGGGGCTCGATCCACGTCACTACTCCCGCCTGGAACAGAAGGCGTACTGGATCAATTTCTATAACGCGCTGACCGTGAGAGTCGTGGTGGATGCTTATCCCGTCGATTCAATCCGGGAAATCAGCGAGAGTATGCTGGCGGTTGGTGGATTGATTCCAATTGGCCCGTGGGGCGACGTACGGGCCAGCGTCGCCGGCCTCGACCTGACGCTGGACGATATCGAACACGGCATTCTGCGGCCAATTTATCGCGATAACCGGATCCACTACGCGGTGAACTGCGCCAGCATCGGCTGCCCGAATCTGCTCCCGACCGCGTTCACTGCCGAAAACGTCGAATCGCAACTTGAAGCCGGGGCGCGCGAGTATGTGAACCACCCCCGCGGCGTGGATTTCGTGGATGAGGATTTCATCGTCATCTCGAGCATCTACGACTGGTGGGTGGCCGATTACGGCGGCAGCGAGGACGGCGTGATGCAACATCTCGTGCGCTACGCCGACGAGGAACTCGCCGAAAACCTGCGAGAATTTGCAGGCGCGGTGGAATACGACTACGACTGGAACCTGAACCAGCCCTGAGGTTGCTCGCCGTAAAGCGCCGTTCCTCTCGAGGTGCGGAACCTGTCCGATCAGTACGAAAAGTTCAGCGAGACGCTCCAGACATCCGACGCTGCCGTATTTCGACCGTCAATAACCTTTGCGTAGGCCCCGCCGATGCTGATGCGATCGGATACGGTGTAGCTCACCATGGGGCCAACGAGGTGGATATCTTCCTGCAATTCCGGAAAACGGCTGGGCGAGAAACCCGGCCCACCGATCTCGAGGCCTGAACGGGAGTCGTCGATTTCGTAACTGAGGCTCAGTCCGAGTCGATCACCAACGATCACGCCGGCAAGGAACCGCGCAAAGACACTATCCGGGATGTCGTTATCGCTTGAGCTGCGGGATCGGAATCCGACCTCGCCCGACAACGCAACCCGATCGGAGATGAACTTGCCGACTATGGCCGAGACTTCCACGCCGTCGCCGCCATCGCCCAGGGAATTGATATAGCCGGTATCGTAATTCCCCGCCTTGATCAGCGCGCCGCGAAACGCAACGCTGGGCGCAGAAGGGGTCACGATTTCATCGACCACTCGCCATACCACGCCCACGTTGAGATCCGCCAGTCCGGATATGTTCGCCTGTGAAGGAGGCAATCCCGGCCCGGTGGCAAATGTGCTGCTGGCCTGGCCCACTCGAAAATCCAGCGCCACGGCATCTGCAATGCCGTACGTTCCATCGACCCAGAACGTGTCCTGAGCGAGTTCCAGGCCGCCGCCGGGCGTCGGCCTCTTCGCTGTGCTGCGGTAGAACTCGGTTGCGCTCTGCTGCAGATACGACACCGCAACCGATCCCCCACCGGGTGGTGGAAGCCAGGGTGAGCCTGCGGCCAGTGCGGTAGATGCACAGACGGCGATGGCAGCCGCCCCGATCCAGGTAATTTCACGCTTACGATTCACGAGAGTACTCCTCGGCCGTCGCGCTTGATCCGCTCATGCTTGTGAACACGGTCGAACTCAAAGTTTGAAGCGGCGCGTCAGGTAGTAGTGGACCAGTTCCTGCTCGTCCACTTCGCTGTCGCAATCCGTACCCAGATTGCCGGGACAAAGCACGAGGATGTGCTCGTCGTCGACCGTGCCCGGTTTCTCGGCCGCGTCGCGTGCCTCCAGGCTGATCTTGAGGCTCTCGGCGCGTGTGCGATCGAGATCGCGGTTCTGGAGAGGGCAGTCCGCAGCGCATACAAGCTTCTGAAACGTGAGCGCCTTGCCGCGCGTATAGGCATCCCTGGGATTGATTCCCTTACCGGCAATGATGGATCCGGAAGCAAGCGCCGGGGGCGACGTGAGAACTCCGATCGAGATCAATACCAGCAAGCCGGCAAAGTGCTTCATCTGCCATTTCTCCTGTAGAGCCGGGAAATTTGATATACGATTATTTTAACTGACTCCTGAACCGTTTCAGAGTTCGAAGAGGCACGGAGATTGGATAGCCGGACGGTTGACCGCGCTTGGTGCCGCTCCTCCGCGTTGCCGGGTGAAGGCGCCAGGTGCCTTGCATGAAGATTCCGACGAAACCACTGTTGCTTGCACTTTTCATCCTGTTCATGCTGACCGCAGTGATTCTGCTTCCGGTGCGGCAGTGGCTGACCGTCGCGCTGATGTGGACCGAGTCCCACCGCTATCTTGCGTGGATCCTGTACATCGCCATGTACCTGGTCGCGACGGTACTGGTCGTCCCCGGTACCATCCTGACGTTGGCGGCGGGGTTTGCCTTTGGCGTGCCGGTTGGAGCGATGCTGGTTTCCGCCGGCAGCCTTGCGGGCGCCAGCGCGGCGTTTCTGGTCGGTCGATTCTTCGCCAGGGACTGGGTTGCCGGCAAGATCGCGGAATGGCGTACATTTGACGCCCTTGACAAGGCGGCGGGTCAGGAAGGCTTCGTAATCGTGCTGCTCTCGCGCTTGTCGCCGCTGTTTCCTTTCAACCTCTTGAACTACGCCTTTGGACTGACGGCCGTGCGCTTCAGGGACTACGTGCTTGCCTCCTGGATCGGGATGGCGCCCGCCATCGTCCTGTACGTCTACATCGGCTCCACAGCGCGGTCGCTGACTGAACTCGCGGAGGGTGAGTTCGAGGCCGGAACCGGCGGTACCGTGCTGTTTGCCGCCGGTCTCATTGCCACGTTGATTCTGACGATCTTTATCACTCGCAAGGCAACCAGGACGTTGGCGCAGCATCTTGCAAAACCGGGGGAATAATGAAATGCATGATTCAATGCACACGGTCGGTTTGAATATTTCTCCAGCTTGCGTGGCCGGATTCGTCCTTGGGCTGGCCGGATGCAGTGCGCCGTCGAACGATGGTGGCAACGTGGTCGACTTGCAGGCGTGGAACATGGCCTTGGTGGGCTACCATGACCTTCAGGCCCGCTCGGCCTATCAACCCGTGGTGCACGCCTACGGGGACCGGCGCATCCTGTTCGTCGGACATCACGCAGGCGAGGCCGTCAACCCGATGACTGAGCAGACGGAGGTCAACGGACTGTCGATCCTGGACGCCACTGATCCGGCCTCGCCGGTCATGCTCGCCCACGTTCCACCCTCCGGGGCGGCAGCCAGCGGCACACAGCATGTCCAGGTCTGCGACGGCGACGTACTGCCGGCGGGCGACCCGGACCGTGTCTACGCCGTGCGAACCAACGGATTGCTCGCCTACGAGTTGCTGGACGTCACCGATCCGGCCAATCCGGAAGTCCTTTCCACCATCGCCGAGACGGGCATCTCTTCGCGCCCGGAGTCAAGCCGAGGCAACCGTGAAACCCACAAGATCCAGTGGGAGTGCGAGACGGGCGTGGGCTATTTCAATGGCACGCCCGATGGCTGGCGGGTCACCCGCGTTCTGCAGGCCTTTGACCTGAGTAGTCCGGAGGCGCCCCGGCACATCCGTGACTTCGGTCTGGATGGCTGGGAACCCACGGCCGAAGGATCCATGCCGGAGTATTCGATTTCCGGATTGCACCAGCCGTTCGTGCATGGGGACTTCATGTACCTCGGATATGGCAGCGGCAACAACGGCACGCTGCAAATCCTCGACAAGGACCGGTTCCTCAACGGCGATCCCGATGCGGAAGACCCGTTCGCACCTACGCCGGAGAACCTGCTGTATCCTCAGATCTCGCGGCTCGACATGCCGTCCTGGTGGGGCGTCCACACGGCCAAACCCGCACTTGGTGTGCCGATCCCGAATCCCGGGGTTGAGGGTGGTGTCGACGTCAGGGATTTTCTGATCGTTCCCTCCGAAGCAGGCGGTAGTGCCTTGTACTGTCGGGGCGAACGTGACGTGGTCTTCATGATCGACATTACCGAGGCTGACAAACCCTATCCGGTGTCCACGTACCAGGTGCCCGACATGCCCGGCGATTTCTGCGAACGCGGTGGCCGCTTCGGGCCGCATTCCGTGAACGATGCCTTCCACCCGGCGTTCGACAGGACGCTGGCGGTGTTTTCCTACTTCAATGCCGGCATTCGCGCGGTGGACATCCGGGATCCCTTCCTGCCGGTGGAGGTGGGCTACTACATCCCCGATACCACGGAGGCGACAATCGAACTGTGCGCAACGATAGACGGCAACGAAAGGTGCGACGCAGCGATCCAGACCAATAACGTCGAAATCGACGACCGTGGCTACATCTACGCCGTCGACCGGTCCCACACGGGGCTGCACATCGTTGAACTCACCGGCGAGGCGACGGAACTCGTGGGGCTATAGGCTACCGCCCGGATTTCATATAGCCTGAATTGCGCGACGGAGATCCGGTACTGCACCGGATCCCTCGCCCGACCAAAGGAGCTGTGCATGCCTCGACTGGACTATTTGCAGGATGACGAACTGGGGGCGGAGGCGCTCGAGCACATCGAGAACGCCGAACTGACCGGTGCCCCGGATCCCAGGGTGCTGCGCGTGATTTTTCGAAGCCCCATCGGCATGGCCTGGTACCGTTATTGGCTGTCGCTCTGCAACGAGGGCGAGTTGCCCAGGGACCTGAAGGAACTGTGCCGGGTCAAGATCGCGTTCGATCACAACTGCGGTTACTGCGGTACCGTGCGCTCGGCGGCCGCCATCGAAGCTGGATTGACCGAGGAGCGGGTCCAGGCCGTGTGGGACTTCGAGCATTCGCCCCTGCTGTCGGCGCGGGAGAAGGTTGCACTGCGTTTCGCGGATCACCTGAAGCACGATATTGCAAGGGCGGACGATGACGGCTTCTACGCCGAGCTTCGCGAGCACTTTTCCGAATCCGAGATTGTGGAACTGGGAATGTGGTGCGCGGAGAACGTGGGCGCCGGCAGCTTCGTGCGTACGTTGAACATCATCACCTGGGCCGAAGCCTGCCGGCTGAATCCGCTTACGGGGGAGAACGCCGGCCGCAAGGCAGCGTCCGCCGGGGAGGCTGCCGCTTGAGTGACGTTCGCCTGAAGGACAGTCGCAGCATCGCAGGGACGGAGATGATTCGGGTACCGCGTCGGCGCGCGCGGACCTGGTGGATATCGCGGCGAAGCCGTCTCCTGATAGTTTTGGCCGTTACGGCCATTTTTTTCCTGCCGCCGGACGATGCCGCCGCCGAGCAGTTCACGTTGCGGGTCGGTTCGGGGCATCCCGCCGGGGCGACCGTGTATGTCACCGTGTTGCGCGACTACCTGGTACCGGAGTTGCGACGCCGCGTGGCCGGGGAAACCGATCACGAACTGCGGATCATCGAAGGCTATGGCGGCTCCATCGCCTCCGTGGCCGAGACGCTGGAAGCCGTGCAGATCGGCATCCTGGATATCGGCGCCTACTGCACCTGCTTCGAGCCGGCGAAGCTGTTTCTGCACAACTTCCAGTACTTCGTTCCGTTCGGCCCGCAGGACGCGCAACAGGCGATGCGGGTGGCGCGTCAGGTGTACGACGCCTACCCGTGGCTGACGGACCACCTGGAGGAGAACTACAGGCAGACCGTCATCGCCATCAACGGCTGGGACAACTACCACCTGGGTTCGAGCGTTCCCTGGGAGTCCGTCGAGGACCTCAGGGGCGTGAAAGTCGCCGGTGCCGGGCCGAATCTGCCATGGCTCGAATTTGCCGGGGTCATCCCGGTCCAGTCCACGCTGCCGGACGGCTACATGTCCCTGCAGACCGGCGTGTATTCCGGTTGGGTGATGTTCCCTTCCGCGTATGCCGCCTACAAGTTCCATGAGCCGGCGCCGTATTACACGATGGTCGGCTTTGGCGCCATGGGCGGCGCGGTTGTGGTGACCATGAACACCCGATCTCTTTCACGACTGCCGGCCGATGTGCAGGAAATCGTGTTGGAGGTGGGGCGCGGCTACGAATCCGAGGCGGCGCGGGTGTTGGACGAACGGCAGACTGCAGGGCTTGCAACGCTGCAGGCATCCGGCGCCGAAATCCGCGAACTGCCGACTGACGTGCGCGCCGAGTGGGCGCAGTCCCTGCTGGACTTTCCGGACCGAATGGCCAAGGATGCCGACTCCCGCGGCATGCCCGGCTCGGAGGTGATTGCGGCCTATATCGAGGCGGTCGCCCGGAGCGGATATGATTGGCCGGTTCGATACGTCATCGAATAATCTGCAAGTACCAAAGCGAGGGTAGCTGTGATCAGAGCGGCAATGGTAGGGCTCGGCTGGTGGGGCCGGCATCTGGTGAAATCGGTGGCAGGGAGCGACCGGATCGAAATCGTTCGGCTGACGTCCCGCAGTCCGCACGGCCACCAGGATTTCTCCGACGAGACGGGCATCCCGCTCGCGGACAGCTATCGGCACGTGCTCGAGGACCCGGCTGTGGATGCGGTCATCCTGTGCACGCCCCACTCCCAGCACGAGGAACAGGTGCTCGCCGCGGTGGGCCACGGCAAGCAGATTTTCTGCGAGAAGCCGCTGTCGCTCACCCGGGCAAGCGTCGAACGCATGTTGGACGCAGTGAACGGTGCCGGCCTCATCATGGGCGTCGGGCACGAGCGCCGCTACGAATCCACCATGGAAGCCATTGCGCAGATCGTTGCCTCGGGCGACCTGGGAACGCTGATGCACATCGAAGCCAACTTTTCCCACAGCATCTTCGCCTCGGTGGAGGCCGACAACTGGCGCGGGTCGGTGGAGGAGGCTCCGGCGGCCGGCATGACCGGCATGGGCGTACACTTGACCGACCTGTTCATTTCCATGTTCGGCCCGGTGGAAGCGGTCTGCGCACATTCCGCGCAGCGCGTCCTCTCCCTGCCCACCGGCGATCTCGTTGCAGTGCAGATGCGCTTCCGCAACGGGGCGACGGGATTTGTGGGTGCAATCTCGGCCACCCCCTATTACGGGCGCTACAGCGTGTTCGGCGAGAAGCTATGGGTCGAAGCGCGCGACGACGCCCATCCCCAGGAGGGCGGCCGCACGCACCTCATCAGCTGCGGTCCGGACGGCGTGCAGCACAGCCGGACCTTCGACCCCAAGGACCCTGTCCGCGCCAATATCGAGGAATGGGCCGGCGCGGTGGCCGGCAACGGCAGTTACCGGTTCACCGACGAAGAGCGCGTGGGCAACGTGGCGTTGCTCGAGGCCATTGCCAGGTCCGTTACGGACGGCGGCTGGGTGGACGTCTGAACCGCGGGGACCGCTGGGGGTGAATTCAGGCTCAGGGTCCCGGCAGCCCATGAATGCGATGTTGGCCCGCATGACAACTCGGCAAATGGACCGGCCGTGCGCGCCGTGACGGTCGAGCGGCTTGCGCGCACGACCCACGTCGTGTCGGCGTTCTGGGTGCTGGTGCTTGCGGCGATCATCTTCGTGGACGTGATGGGCCGCTATCTCTTCAGCCAGCCGCTGCTGGGCGCCACGGAGATCATCGCCAATTCCGTCGTCTCGATCACGTTCCTGCAATTGCCGCTGGCGATCTACCAGGGCGGCATGATCCGCAGCACGCTGCTATACGATGCGGTGGGTAAGCGCGTACAGCGGTTGCTGCGCACGCTGGCCGGCGGGCTTGGGCTCGCGTTTTTCCTGGGCACGGCGTACAGCGCCTGGGGGCCGGCACTGGAAGCGCTCGCCGTCAGCGAGTATGAAGGGGAGGGCGCGCTGCGGGTGCCGACCTACCCGGTGCGGTTTCTGGTGGTGGCGACGTCAATTTTTGCTGCCTACGTCTATCTGCACTTGCTTTACCTGGACTGGACGGGAAGGATCGATCCGGGGCCGGAGCCAGGAATCGGGCAGGGGTTTGAATCAGGCGAACGGCCGGAGACCGGGCAGGGGTCCGAACTGGGGCGGAACCCCGAACCCGCGAGCCCGTCACCGTGATGGGACCGGAGGTCATCTTCTATTCGCTGGCGATCCTGCTGGTACTGATCCTGGCGAGCGTGCAGATTGGCATCGCCCTGGGCGTGGCCAGCGTCATCGGCGTCTACCTTGCCTACGGAGATGTGCAGATCGCGCTCTCGATCCTCGGTTCCACCGCCTACGACGCTATCCGCAGCCACGCGCTGGCGGTGATCCCACTGTTCATGCTCATGGGAGAGATTATCAGCCGCTCGGGTGCGGCGTCGGATCTGTATCGACTGTGCGACCGGTTGCTGGCGCGTTTGCCGGGAAGACTGGCTGCGGCCACTGTGCTGGGTAACGCGGCGTTTGCGGCGGTGTCCGGCGTGGCAATTGCCTCCGCTGCGACATTCAGTCGAATCGCGTACCCGGAAATGCGGCGCAGCGGCTACGCCAGGCCGTATGCCCTGGGGGTCATCGCCGGCAGCGGATCGCTGGGCATGCTGATTCCACCGAGCGTACTGCTGATCGTCTGGGCGATCCTGACCGAGGGATCCGTGGGAGCGCTGTTCGTGGCGGGAGTGATTCCGGGTCTGCTACTTGGGCTGGCATTCGTGGTCTATTGCGCGCTGAAGGCGGTTATCAGTCCCGGAGTGGCTCCGGCCGTGGCCCGCAGCCCGGAACAGGGCGAAGGCGAAGAGGCCGACCGCCAGGACTTGCGGACACCTGCAGCCTTGGGGCGCCAACTCGTCAGCGCACTGGGCATTGTCGGGCTGGTTGTTCTGGTCCTGGGCGGCATCTGGTCGGGCGTATTCACTCCCACGGAGGCAGCCGGATTCGGTGCTCTGGGCAGTCTCGTACTCGGCTACGCAAACGGCATGCGCGGCAGGGCGTTCATGGAAGCAATCTACAGCGCCGGCCGCTACACCGCCCCCATCATGTTCCTGCTGATCGCAGGATCCATGTACGCGAAGCTGCTGGCAGTCAGCGGCGGCATCAACCTGATCCAGGACCTGGTCACCGGCGCCGGGCTGACGCCGGTGGGGCTCATCGTACTGATGACGGTGATCTGGTTGCTGCTGGGCGCGCTGATCGATTCCATCTCGGACATCCTTCTGACCGTACCGGTGTTCGTGCCGCTGGCGGTGGCGGCCGGTTTCGATCCGATCGCCTTTGCGATTTACGGAATCATCGTCATCGAAGCGGGGCTGCTGACGCCGCCAATGGGTCTGTTGATCTTCACGGTCAAGTCTTCGGTCACGGACCCGGACGTCACGCTCGGGGACATCTTCCGAGGCTCCGTTCCGTTCTGGATAGTCATGTTGGGCGTGGCGGCCTTGATTCTCTCGAGCCCGGCGTTGGCAACCTGGTTGCCCGACTTGATGTTCTGACCTGGACTCGACTTCCGTTGCCTTCAGGCGAATACAGCAGTCGGCGCGTTTAAGAATACGAGCGATCGCCAGGGCAGTTCGCTGAGCATTTCTGGCTGAATTCGCTGCTTTTGGCCATTCCCCGGTGGCATGATCCATGCCTATGATCGTCGAATTGTGTCTCCCCAAGGGAGCAAGAGGAGAAGGCCGGTGAGTCTCTTTCGTTCAATGACGTCGGTGAATTTCAGGGTCAACGAGAAGGGGGAAACCACGTTCTTCTTTCCGGTTCTTGCAGGCAGGTGGTGTCTTCGCAAAGGTGTCCTCGTCACGTCCGGTGAGGACGTGGAGAAACTGAAGCGACTTCTGGGAATTTATTTGGCGACCCTGCTACTGGTATTGGCTCCGCCTTTACTGTTCGTCGGCACAAGGTTTCTGGACTTGAATACCACCTCTCGCTCCGCTGCCTATGTGCTGTTCTGCCTCGCCGTTGCGGTCACGTACTCCCTGATCTTTGATCGATTGTTCATCAGCAGGGTCGTCGACAAGTACGAGCGAACTGACGAGAAACCCGATTTCGCGACGCTTCGGCGGCGGCCCCAATCCTATTCCTGGAGATCGCTCGGCCTCCTGGGCCTGATGAACCTGCTTCTGCTGGCGAGCGGGCTGTACGCGGTATTTTCTCGCCTTTGGGCGGCGCTCGGAATCGTTCTTCTCGTGGTCGTCGCGATCACGGGTGCGCAGCTCGCGTATCGGGTCGTCATGAAGCTTCGGGCAGGCGGTTCGGCCGCTAGCGAGTGAGCGGCAGGCGCTCTTGCCAACAGGCGTTCCAGACTCCGAACCCGGTGCGTTGAGGCGCAAGTTCGCAAATTGTTCAAATGCGCACGCAGCGGTCGGCGCATGCCAGCACCCTCGGGTCATGAGTCACCGCGATCAACGTGATGCCCAGGCCGGCGAGGTTCGTGAGTACCTGCTGTTGCAGGGCGTCGTTGAGATGCGCGGTGCCCTCGTCGAGCAGAAGGATTCGCGGGCGGCGGTAGACGGCGCGGGCGATCATCACGCGCTGGCGTTGTCCCCCGGACAGGGTCGAGCCCATGTGGCCCACCAACGTCAGATACTGCATGGGCATGCGCCGAATGTCCTCGTCGATGCAGGCAAGCTGAGCTGCCTGCGCGGCCCGCGTCAGGTCCGGCCGCGCCTCGCCTGCGGCGATGTTCTCCAGCAGCGAGCCGGAAAACAGGTCGTCGTCCTGCATCACCACCCCCAACTGGCGGCGGTAGTGGGCAGTGTCCAGCAGCCGGAGATCGTGCCCATCGACCTGTATTTCGCCCTCATCGGGGTTAAGGAGCTTGGCGAGCAGTTTGACCAGGGTGGATTTGCCGGCGCCGGATTCCCCGGACACGGCCAGGAATTCTCCCGGCGCCACATTCAGGTCGAGATTGTGGAGTACCGGTCCTTCCTCATCGTTGTAGGCGTAACTTAACGATCGAACCGAGATTGCACCACGAAGCCCGGCGCGGATGCCGTTCGTACCGGCTGGCACTTCGCGTTTTTCCAAACCGATATCGGCGATGCGCTCCCGGTGCAGCCTGAGCATGCGCATGTCCAGCAACGCGCGAACCAGCGCGTGAATGCGAGCCGCGAACATGCCGCTGTAGGAATTGAAGGCGAACAGCATTCCCAGCGTAAACGCGCCTGCGATGACCTGCGAAGCGCCCAGCAGCAGCATGACCGCGGTTTCGACGGCCGTTATCGTGGACGCGGCGAGCTGCAGGTGGATGCCGAACCGGCGCAGCCGCGCCTCGGCGTTGATCGAGGTGACGTATCGTTGCCCCCAGGCGTCCTCGCGGTCGGCTTCGGCGCCCAGGAGCTTGATGGAGCGGTGGCGCTGGACGTTCTCGATGAAGCTCGATTCCTCCAGCGCGTCGGCCGCGATGGATTCGTGGGTCAGGTGCTTGAGCGGGCCGTAAGTGGTCAGCTTGAGCGCGGAAGAGAACGCAAGGAAGGCGCACAGCGCCAGGGTCATCTGCCATGAGTACAGCAGCAGGACCGCCACCGCCCCCACAGCCATGACAGCGTCCACCAGCATAGCGAAGGCGCCGCTCATGAGGAAGTTCCGGACCGGAGTGATCGAATTGAATCGCGACAGGACGTCGCCGGGATGGCGGGCAGTGAACCAGGCGTCCGGCAGGCGCAGCAGGTGGTGCGCCAATCCGCCCACCATGCGGAACGCCGCGGTGTTGCCTGCGTAGAGCACGAGCACCGAACGGAAGTACTCCGTGAGCGCCGAGATGACGGCGATCGAACCGAATCCGACCGCCAGGGCGACGACGATGTTCATATCGCCCTGACGGATGCCCTGGTCCACGGTGAACTGCATCTGCAACGGCATCGCCAGGGCGAACACCTGCAGCAGCACGGTCATCGTGAAAACCGCCCCCAGCGGTCCGGACAATCCCTTGAAGGCGGTCAGAAACGAGAACAGCGGGACCGAATCGGCGGCCTTCTTTCGGGCAAGTGCGGGCGTGGGCGCCAGTTCCAGCGCAACGCCCGTAAAGCGCCCGCTGGCTTCCTCAAGGCTGAGCCGGCGCGTTCCCATGGCGGGATCGACAATGCTCAACCCGCGCCGGTTGACGGACTTCAGCACAACAAAATGATCGAATTCCCAATGCAGGATAGAGGGCGCGCGCAACTGCTTGAGTTCCTCGAGCTCGGCGCGCACGGCGCGGCAGTTCAGGCCCATTTGCTGGGCGCAATCGTGGAGCTTGCGCACCGTCGCGCCGCGCATGGACATTCGGAACCGGGCCCGAAGTTCCCGTAGCGTCGCGTGATGGCCGTAGAAGCCCGCGACCATCGCCAGGCACGCCAGACCGCACTCGGCGCGATCCGCTTGCAGGATGACTGGCAGGCGCATGCTGGCGAATCGGGGCGGGACGCTTGCTCACAGGCGCCGGGCGGCGCCCCGCAACGGTTCCATCATCCAGTCGATCAGCGTGCCGTAGTCGCGGACCAGGTCTGCGGTGACGGTCATCCCCGGGCGCAACGCCTGCGCCTGCGTCGGCGATAGCGTGAATCCGTTCGGAAATTCCACATCCACTCGGTAGTGTGCGCCGACCTGAAATTGACCCGTCGGCGAATTGCTTTGGGTTAGCGCGGTGGCGGAGATCGAACGCACTCGTCCAGACTGGGCGCCATGGCGCTCGTAGGGGAAGGCGTCCAGGTAGACGCGCACTTCCTGGCCGGGTTCGACGAAGCCCATTGCCGTGGAAGGCACGAGCAGCCTTCCCTGGAGTACGCTGCCCGGCGGCACGATGTCCAGAAGCACCTGGCCCGGCTGAACGCCGTCGCCGGCCTCGACCCGCACCGACACCACCACGCCGTCCCTGGGCGCCAGCACGCGGTGGGCGCCTTCGCCGAGAATTCGCGATTCCTCTGTGGCCAACGCGTGTAGCTGTTCCCGTATCGCGGTGCTGCCGAGGTCGCGTCGGGTCTCAAGTTGCGTGAGGCGCGAGGCGGCGGAGGCCAGCGTCGCGCGCAGCCGGTCCGCCGTGCGGCGCCGCTCGGACAGTGCCAGCAGTCGCGAGCGCATGTCATCTTCAAGGCGCGTCGTCTCGGCCTGCGGGAGCGCTCCGGAATCGGCCAGGCGCACGCCGTCCAGGTATCGCTGCCGCGCGATCCGCGCCTGCGCCTGCGTCAATTCAATCTCTTCCTCGATCCGTTCGAGTTCGTGACCGTCGGCCTCGTTCGCCCGCCCGAGCAGGGCAGCTTCCTGCTCGTACTCGCGTTCGACCAGGTGGAGTCGTTCGACCAACGCGGCGCGCCTGCCCTGGATTTCCTCCAGCATCCGATCCTGAACCGTAAGTGCCTGCCGCACGCCGTCACCGGGAGAAATTTCCAGGAGCACATCGCCGGTGTGCACGTCTGCTCCGGGAATCGCCAGCCTGTGGCGAACCACGCCGAACGACTTGGCCGTGACGCGCGACCAGCCGCCGACCGGGGTCAGGTAGCCGCGCACCTGCTCCTTGCGGGCAAATTCGAACGTGGCGGCGAACGCAATGAACGCGGTCGCGGCGATTAGTGCGGCCACCGCCAGCGCCCACGCCGAAACTGGCTGCGAAACCAGGGGCGGTTGCCATGCTGTGCCGCGAAAGCGTTGCAACGCTTCGTCGCGGAACAGGGGCAGATTGCCGTCGGAAACGGTCGGGTCGGACATGGGTGGCCGGTCGCCTCAGAGGCGCCGGACGGCGGGCGCGGAAGCGTCCGCGCGGTCGCCGTCCGGCAATTCAATCCGCTCCGTTACCTGGGCAGTTCGCGAAACTCTACCGGTCCGGAACGTTCACCCTGGGTGGAGACATAAGCTCCAGGATCATGCTTGTCCAGATCGGGTCCGGTCTCGTCATGCACGGATCAGATGGCTCAAAAGGGCTGGGAATCGGGTCGACGCCGCCTGCGGCAACGCTCATTTCCAGTTCGGTCAAGGTTCTCATTGTGTTCTCCTCGTCATTTCAAAGGTTGGTGACCAGGCCCGGAATCCACCGGGGCGGATTGCGGATCGGGCGTTTCGCAGCCTTCACCGCGATCCGCCACCGCACGAAGTGCGTGCCGATGGGTTCCATGACGCATGGCGCCGATCAATAGGGTGCCGGCAGGGCGTTGCAGGCGTCGGAAGCCAGGTTGGCAGCGATCGCAACGACGACAGCCGCGATGGGTCCCCCCATTGCCCCGCCGGCAGCGGCGCCTATCGCGGTGTCGACAGTGCACTGGGCGAGGTTCCGAGCGAATGAACTCTCTCCACCCGAGACAGCGTCCATTTCCGTTACAGTCAGTGTTCTCATGAATTTCTCCTTTGGTATGGCTATGAAATTTCGCGGTCCGCATGGACCGTTCCGTGCCGTTCGCATTGGGTGCAATGACGAACTGGCGACAAACTTAACAAGCGGACAGCGAACATTCGCCGTTAGAATGCGGGCAATTTGTCGAGATTGACCTTCGGGTCCCGGGTAAGAAACTGGACCGAACACGTGGATGTCCACCAAGTCCATGAGAGGAGCAAGCCATTGATCAGGCTTGCGGCAGCGGCGAATCCCGCCGCACAGCCCGCTTCCTTTACTAGCTTGCCCGATCTCGTAAAATGGCCCGGCGCATCCGGACGCGCCTCGCACGAGCAACGACCGCAGGAACCGGGAGACACTCCATGAAACAAATCAACGTCGGCATCATCGGCACCGGCTGGTGCGGCGGCATCCGCGCCGATACCTGCGCCGCCAGCGCGCTGGTGGACGAATTGCACATCGCCGATATCGACGAGGCACGCCTGAAGGAGGTCGCGGCGAAGACGGGGGCTGCTTCGGCAACAACCGATTACAGTGACATCATCGCCAACGGCTCCATCGACACCGTCATCATTGCGGCCACGCCGGAAACCACCCACTATCCCATGGCGCGGGATGCGCTGCTGGCCGGCAAGCACGTCTTTCTGGAGAAGCCGCTGGCGATGACGCTGGACGAGGCCGACGAACTCATCCGCATCCAGAAGGCCAGGGGGCTGAAGTTCGCCATCGGCTATTCCCAGCGCTTCAATCACAAGTTCGCCTACGCGAAGAAGCATCTGGGAGAAGGGACCATCGGCGATCCGGTCTGCGCGCTGGTGAGCCGGCACCTCACCCGGAGTCTCGGCAACAAGATCAGCGGCCGCATCAAGCTCTCTCCGGCCGCCATGGAAGCCACCCACGACATCGACTTCCTGCTGTGGCTGATGGAGCCTGCGCGCCCGATTCGCGTTTACTCCCAGTCCTCCTACGGCGCCATGAAGGACATCACCGGCTCCGAAGACGCCCAGTGGATCATGGTGACCATGGACAACGGCGTCATCCTCAACATCGGCGCCGGCTGGACGATGCCGCCGGGCTATCCCAACTACTCGGGTACCTGGATAGAAATCACGGGCACCGAGGGGATGCTGGTGATCGACGACACCCACCGGGACGTGATCGTCAACACCATGCAGAAGGGCATCCAGTTGCCCATGTCGCCAATGCCAGGCGAACGGGTGGATCATGTCTTCGCCGGCCCGATGCACAACGAAACGGTCCACTGGATCGAGGCGGTGGCCTTCGACCGGCCTGAAATGTGCTCCGCGGAAGCTGCGCGCCGGGTGATGGACGTCTACATCGCCGCCGATCTCTCGGTGGAGCGCAAGCAGGCCGTGGACCTGCCCCTGAGCGCAGCCGCTCTGGCTTCCGCCGCCGCGTGATCCGCCTCCTCCTGGGCGCAGCCCCGGCGCTGGCGCGTCAGGCGGACGCGCGCTTCACCGCGGTGGTGTTCGTGCTCGCGGCGCTCGCGCTGGCGTTCAGCGGCTGGCTCATCGTCGATGCGCCCATCCCGCTGGAACGGGATCTGCTGGCGATGAGTCCGCGCGTATTCCCCTATCTGATTCTGCTGAGCACGGTGGCGGTGGCGGCGATCTTCCTGGGGCTACGCATGCACGAGGTTGGTGCGGGTACCGCTGCCTCTAGCACCGCCGGCACAACCACCTCTCGCAAGGCCTTGCTGCGTCAGCTCGCCTTCCTGGTCATTGCCGTTGGCTGCGCGCTGGTGCTCAGCACCCTTGGGTTCCTCATTACCATGTTCATGCTCATGGCGTGCACCTCGATCCTGGTGGGCAACCGCAACCCCTTGCAGATCCTCGCCATCAGCATCCTTATCCCGCTGGGTTTCTACATCGCGGTGACGCACGTTATGCGCACGGCGCTGCCCGAAATCGACCTCGTTCAGCGGGCACTGGCGCCGTTGCTGCGGCTCCTGCCTGCCTTTTAGCGCAGGTGGCTCGCCGAAACCATGCCGACCGACAGGACGAAATAGCCGAATGATCGAAACGCTGCTCGCCGGTCTGGACGCCGCACTGCGGATCGACACCTTCGTCTGGATGGCCGGCGGGCTGCTGCTGGGCATGCTCATGGGCTCGCTGCCCGGATTCACCACCTCCATGGGAATGTCGGTACTGGTGCCCATCTCCTTCCTGGTGGGCGACCCCCTTATCGGCATTCCATTCCTGATCGGCGTGTACAAGGGCGGGATCTACGGCGGCAGCGTGCCCGCCATCCTGATTTCCATGCCGGGGACGGGGGCCTCCATCGCCACGGTGTTCGACGGCCACGGACTGACCCGGAAGGGCCAGCCACGCAAGGCGCTCGAGATGGGGCTGTTCGCCTCGGCGATCTCGGATACCTTCAGCGATATCTTCACTCTGGTGATGATCATCCCCGTGGCGGCCATCGTGCTCGGTTTCGGTCCCCCGGAGATCGCCGCGGTGATGTTCCTCAGTCTGGTCATCATCGCCGTGACGTCCACGGGCCCGGTGCTCAAGGGGCTGCTCATGCTCTGCCTGGGTGTGTGGTTCGGGTTTATCGGCGCGGATCCCTTCTCCGGGATGCCCCGATACACGTTCGGCACCCAGGAGCTGTACGACGGCTTCCACCTGATTCCGATGCTGATCGGGCTGTTCGCGTTGCCGGAGATTTTCGCGGCGGTCAAGGAGGGAGACATGCCCGGCGGACGCGCGGTGCGGTTCGTGGGCGAAAAGCTCCGCCCGGCCGAGCTCAAGCGGAGCGTGCGGACGATTTTCCGCTCCACCGCCATCGGCACCGGCATTGGACTGGTGCCGGGACTGGGTCAGCCCATCGCCGCCATGATGGGTTACATCGCCGCCAAGAACGCCTCGAAGCACCCGGAGCGCTACGGAAAGGGTGAGCTGGACGGCGTGGCTGCGGCGGAGGCCGCCAACAATGCCGTCAACGGCCCCACCATGGTGCCGCTGCTGACGCTGGGGATTCCGGGCGATGCAGTCACGGCGCTGTTGCTGGGCGCCTTCATGATGCAGGGACTGCGTCCCGGTCCGACGCTGCTCGAGACCAACGGAGAGATTGTCTTCGCGATCCTGATCGCCATGGTCTTCGCCAATCTGCTGTTCGTGATCATCGGCTACCTGACCATTCCGTTGTTCGCCCGCGTGGTGACCATCAAGCGCTCGCTGCTGATCCCGATCACCATCATGCTGGCCTTCGCCGGCACCTATCTGGCCCGCGGAAACCCCTTCGACATCGTCACGCTGATCGGCTTCGGGCTGGTGGGCATCGCGGCGCGGGAGGCGAAATTTGACGTCGCTCCGATGGTCATGGGATTTATCCTGGGGCGTGAGCTGGAGTACAGTTTCGGCCAGACCCTGGCGCTGGCGGGCTCGGACTGGATTCGGTTCGCGTTCACCGAGCGACTCGGAATGACCGCGTTGGTGCTGGCTACGCCGGTGATCGGGACGCTTCTCGGGATTCGAATGAAGCGGTTCCGGGAAAGGGCGTTGGCGAGAGAGGCGGCGGCGGTGCAACAGAGCGGGTGATCGATGCGTGTCGGACCTGGAAATTCTGGCTGGATTGTTCTGCTGTTCGTAGCGGGATTTTTCGGCCCTGCCGCTTACGGCCAGTATCCGGAGAAACCCATCACGCTGGTCACGCCCTTCGCCGCGGGCGGCTCCAGCGATCTCAACGCGCGGGTGTTCACCCGGTTCCTTACCGACCATCTCGGCCAGCCGGTGCTCATCAAGCTGGTGCCGGGGCAGGCTGGCCAGAAGGGCACGCTCGAAGCGGTGCAGGCGCCGGCGGATGGCTACACACTTCTATTTACCGACAACTACCGCGACCAGCTACACCGCCATACGTTTCGCAACGATGCCTACGACACAAACCGGGACCTGGTGCCCGTAGCACGCGTCAACTACGGCCAGGTCGCGATCATCGTGCGCTCGGACAGCCCCTACGAGACGTGGGCGCAACTGGAGGCCGACGCGCGGGCGCGACCGGGCGAAATTACCTTTTCTCACAGCGGCTTGTGGGTGGCGTTCTTCGTTCCGGGGCTACAGATCATGAAGAACCTGGATCTGCATTTCCGGTTTGTGCCGTACCGGGGCGGCGGGCCGGCCAAGGCGGCGCTGATGGCGAACGACGTGGATGTCTCCATGGCCTTTCCGGCCACGCTGGCCGCGGACCTCGAGGCCGGGCGAATCCGGCTGCTGGCCACTGCCGGGACGGAACGCATGGACCCGGACGTGCCAACGTTCGTGGAGATCGGTCTGCCGCCCAACACGGGTTTCATTCACCGAGTCGTCATGGCTCCCGTCGGCACACCCGAGGATCGGCTGGCGATCCTGCGAGAGGCGTTCGCACGCATGCAGGATGAACCCGGCTACCGGCAAATGATGACCCAGCTCGGCGAGAACACCGAATACCTGGACGGCGACGACTACGAGTTGGTGCGCAGGCAGCAGGCGCGGGATTACGAGGAATTGATCAGGTCATTGCTTGCGCAATAGCGGTTCTGCCAGGCGGACCCGTCACTCGCCCTTGCCGGACCGGCATCATCCTCTCACGCAGCCGAAGGCTGCGCCCTGACCGCGCCGGTACGTGGCAGCATCAGAACCGCTGCAAAGGTGGCGCCAGCCGCGACGGCCATCACCACGAACAGCATTCCGAACCCCCAAACTGCATGAATCCCCGCAATGACCGGCAGGGTGGAGGCCATGACGGTGAAGTTCACGACAAATCGAATTCCGTATATGCGGGCGCGCCACTCGCTCTTCGTGATTCGGCCGACGAGCACGTCGTTGATGGGAATCTGCCCGAAGACGACGAGCATGAAGGCGATGGCGACGAGGAGGGCGGCCATGCCGGTAAGTTGGTACATGATCGCGAAAAAGACAGCCTGTAGCCCGGCAACGAACGCGAACACGGTGCGCGCGGAGTGTTTGTCGAGGAGGTACCCGACATAGAGTTGCGCCACCGCGGCGATGGCGAATACCAGGAACGTGTAGCCTCCGATGGCGGTGGCCGATCCGGCGATCTCAACCAGGCGCTCGTCAAGGATCTTCGGTAGCGCGAAGGTGGTGCCCTGGAAGATGATGCCGCCGATAACGGTCGTGAGCATGATGATGGAGAAAAGGCGAACGAACACGTCACGGTCTACGGAGGACGCTCCGGAGCCGGCCGGTTCGGCGACTGTGCGTGCTGTGGCGCCTTCAGCGCGACGCTTCCGACCCGCCAAGACGATGGCCGCGTACGCAATGCCAAGGCCGATGGAAATGATGCCGGGCAGGATGAACGCATTGCGCCAGCCTCCCGTGTCGATGAAATAGCCCGTGATCAACGCCGCGGCGGCCACGCCCAGATTGCCGAAGACACCGTTCACCGCCAGCGGAACCCCGGTCTTCTCCCGCCCGTGCACGACCATCGCAAGCCCCACCGGGTGATAGATCGCGGCGAACGCCCCGATGGCGAGCAGCCCGAGCGCGATCTCGACGGGCGTGTTTGCGAGCGCGGTGGCGATCGAACTCGCCCCGATACCGATGAAGAACACGACCATCACGCCTTCCCGGCTCCACTTGTCGGCGAGCCAGCCGGCCGGGAGCGCGCAGACACCGAAAGCGATAAACCCAGGCGTGGCATAGGGGATGAGTGCCGCGTAACTCATGCCCCATTCCTCGGTGAGCCGCAGCGCCGCGACGGTCGCGAATATCAGCATGAAGAGGTGGTCGAGAAAGTGCCCGACGTTGAGGAAGAAGAAGTTCAGACGGTTGTTGCTCATGGTACGGGGGCGACCTTCATTACTCGCAGGGACGACAGGTCCCGGCCGCATCAGGCCAGCGCCTGCTCCAGGTCCGCGATGAGTTCGTCCACCCGCTCGATGCCGACGGACACGCGCAGCAGGTTCGCCGGTACGACACTGTTCGGGCCTTCCACCGTGGCGCGATGTTCGATAAGGCTCTCGACTCCGCCAAGCGAGGTTGCGGGCACGAACAACCGCGTGCGGGTTGCCACGCGCCTGGCGGCGTCGGCATCGCCGGCGAGGAGTAGCGAGAGCATGGCGCCGAATCCGCCCTGCATCTGGCGCGCAGCTATCTCGTGACCGGGGTGAGACTCAAGCCCGGGGTAGAGAACAGCCTCGAGCTTTGGGTGGTGTTCGAAATGCCGGGCGATCGCCAGCGCGTTCGCCGCCTGGCGCTCGTAGCGCAGGTGCAGCGTGCGCATGCCGCGCAACAGCAGCCAGCACTCAAAAGGACCGAGCACGCCTCCCATCAGCGTGCGTGCGCGGTTGATCTCTTCCCAGCGCGCGTCGACAGCCCTGGTTGCCAGCACGCCAGCCGTCACGTCGCTGTGTCCGGCAAGATACTTGGTGCCTGAATGAAAGACGATGTCGGCGCCGAGGTTCAGCGCCCGAAGCGTGACCGGCGGCGTTACCGTCGCATCGACCGCGAGGATCGCTCCCGCCCCATGTGCCGCCTCCGACGCGGCCCGCACGTCGATCACGTCCCACGTCGGATTCACCGAGGGTTCGATCCAGACGACCGCGGTTTCGCCAGCCTGAACCGCCCGCTCAAGGGCGCCAGATTCCGTGGCATCGAAAAAGGCGACATCGATCCCACGGCGCGCTGCAAGACGGCGCAGCCAGTCGGCGGCGCCGTGATACATCACTCGTGGCGCAACGACGCGCTGACCGGAGCGCACCGATTCGAAAAACGTGGAGACTCCCGCGAGTCCCGACGAGAACAACAGCGCGTCTTCGGCGCCTTCGAGCCTCGCCAGAACCTCTTCGACCCGCCGCCCGGTCGGGTTGGCGATGCGGCTGTACTCGAATCCCTGCAACTCGTAGCGTTCGTCGCGCGCATAGGTCGTCGAGGGATGAATCGGCGGCACGATCGCACCCGTTTCCGGGTCAATGTAGTCCCCTGCTTGGGTGAGCAGCGTTTCCAGAGAATGGTCTGTCTTGGTCATTGGGGTCAAGGTAGATGGCGATCCGGGACCATCCCGGGACCCAGGGCTCTGACAACGGAAATCCCTGATCGGATCTGCTTGTAGTAGATCGAGTGTCGTTTGTGCACGAATAATCGGTATCCGGCACGCAAAGAAGCTACCTCACGACCCAAGCCGGGATTCTCTGCCAATCGTAAAAGGCTATCCTCCAGGGATTGGAAGTATGCATCAGCACGCCGTTCTCCAAACTCATGAAATGAATAGGTGTAGATGTCCGACAAGTCTTCGTCGGCTGCATCGCTGAGACTATACCTGTGCACGCTTCAGACGGCGTTTGGTTTGACGGGCAATATCCAGGACCGATCGGTTGCTGGTGCCGCTCTTTTCACCCTCGATCAAAGCCAACCGCAGAGCGTCGCGTTCACGCTGATTGTGCCGAATGAGATCCCTTATGTAGTCGCTTGCATTGGCGTACTCACCCGCCTCAACCTGTGCGTCGATCCATGCGCGCATGGCGTCCGGCATGGATACGTTTAGTGTTGCCAATTTGATGCCTCCAGACTGATTGGCAAATATTGACATATTTTGCCATATTTGGAGTATCCCCCGGCACCGGTGCGGGCCGGGGGATGACGACCCGGGCGAACGTGGGCCAGGTGGTCATCGCGCACGCGTGTTCTGGTGCGGTGTCTGTCTACAAGCCCTGTTGGCCCACCATCAATCCGGCCGGAACTTGCTTAGCCACTCGTAGTGGATGCGCGCGCTGGTGCAAAGCGCCTCGTATTTTTCCGGCACTTCCGGATCCGAGCGGTGGTAGCGCTTGAAGCCCGTGGACTTTTCCACGTTGCTGTACCAGTGAGGTGCCCAGACACCGTCAGACTCGCGACGCCCGGGCGGCCAGCAGAGCATGGAATCGGGCTGGTAGTCGACTCCGAGGGATTCGCATAGCGAAGCCAGCGCGGCATCCGGATCGCGCAGCACGTCGGCGGCGTCGATCACGCAGGGCGGCTTGCCCGTGACCGCGGAAATCTCCCGAAACAACTCGGCCTGCCTGGCGATGCCGATGTCGTGCTCGTCCACCGAGGGCATTTTTTTCAGGTAGGAGGCGATGACCTCGGCGGGGTCGCGGATGAGGAAACAATGCCGCATGCCGGCGCACCAGCCCATGTCCATCCCGGGTGGCATGTGCTTGGTCATGTGCTTCTGGTAGAAAAGCGTCGCGGTTACGGGCTGCTCGGTGAGCTGTCGGATCACTTCCGCGCGGTCGGCGCTTTGGGAGGCGATCACGGCCTCCCGCCCCGGGTGGGGCAGGCCCGTCTCATGCAGGTAGCAGCCGTAGAAGGGTTCGTCGACCACCGCGCAATCGGGCCTGTTTTCCCAGCTTCGCATCATCGCGGTGGAGATGTTGCGGGGGCCGGACCACATGGCGATGCGAATCGTCATTGCCTGCCGTGGCCGCACTCGCTGTCGATGAGTCGCCGGTAGAGCGCCTGCAAGCGCCGGGTTATCGGACCGGCCTGGCCATCGCCGGCCCGCCCACCGCCGGTCAAGCTATCGCCGATTGTGCGGCCATCGATCTCCGAAACCGGGGTCAGGCCCGCAAAGGTACCGGTGACGAAGGCTTCCTCCGCGCTGTAGGCCTGCATCACGGAGAAATTCCTCTCGTACACCGGGATGTCATTCGCCTTGCAAAGATTGATGACGTTGCGCCGCGTGATGCCGTCCAGGCAATAGTCGCCGCTGGAGGTCCAGACCTCACCGTCCCGAACGATGAAGAAATGCGTCGAGTTGCACGTGGCCACGTGACCGTGGGGATCCAGCATCAGCGCCTCGTCATAGCCCGCCTTGCTGGCCTGGATGCAGCCGAAGATGCAATTCAGCTTGGAGTGGCCGTTGATCCGCGGGTCCTGGACATCCGCATAGCCCCGGCGGACGTATACCGTGTAGAGCCGCACGCCGCGGTCGTACATCCCGGGATCGGGTATCTTGTACTCGGGAATGATGACGATGGTCGGCCCGCCCACGGTCATGGCAGGGTCCTGGTAGGGCGTCGACTTGACGCCCCGGCTGACCATCAGGCGAATGTGGACGTTGGATTCCATGCCGTTGGCATCCACGGTGTCGTAGAGGCGCTGCTTGAGGTCGCCCCGGGATAGCCCCGGGTCGAGGTCCAGAGCCTTGGCGCCTTCCCACAGGCGTGCCATGTGGCGGTCCAGGAACGGGATGACGCCGTGGTGCAGGCGCAGCCCTTCCCAGATGCCGTCGCCGAGGATGAAGCCGCTGTCGAAGACGGAGACGACGGCCTTGTCCCTCGGGAACAGCTCGCCGTTGATGTTGATCCTTATGTTCCGGTTGCGTTCGTCCGCCTGAACGGTATGCGTGCCGGTGGTCATGGGCCTTCGCCTGACCTGACCGATTCGATGTACCGGTCGATTTCGCCATCGAGCATGTCCAGCGGCACGCCGCCGTTCATGAGAAGCGCATCGTGAAAATCCCTGATGTCGAAGGCCTCTCCCAGTTCTTCGGTGGCCCGGGCTCTCAGTTCCAGGAACTTCAGTTCGCCCATCTTGTACGCGAGCGCCTGACCGGGCCAGGAAATGTAGCGGTCGATCTCCGTTCGCACATTCTGCAGCGACAGGGCCGTATTGTCCGCCAGGTACTGGAGCGCCTCATCCCGGGACCAGTCCTTGTAGTGCATGCCGGTGTCCACAACCAGCCGCACCGCGCGCCACATCTCGTAGCTCAGGCGTCCGAAGTGATCGTAGGGCGTTTCATAGATGTCCATTTCGATGCCCAGTTTTTCGGAGTAAAGCCCCCATCCCTCGCCGAAGGCATGGGGGTAAAACGTCTGCCGGAATTCGGGCAACTGCGTCAACTCCTGCGCCAGCGAAATCTGGTGGTGGTGCCCCGGCACGCCTTCATGAACGGTCAGAGCCGCCAACGTGTAGAGCGGCCTCTTGTCCAGGGCGTAGGTGTTGACCATGTAGTAGCCGCCGCGACGGCCGCCCACCGGCGCGCTCCAGTAACGTCCCGTGGTGTAGTTGGGGGCCAGATCGTCCGGTACGGCCATTACGCCATAGGGCATACGCGGCAGGGTCCTGAAGAACGCCGGCATCCGGCCGTCCACCTTCTTGGCAATCCAGGACGCTTCCTTGAGCAATTGGCCGGGATCGTCCACATAGAACCGGGGATCGGTCCGCAGGAATTCGATGAATTCGGCAAACGTGCCGTCGAATTCCACCTGTTCGATGATCTCGTCCATTTCCGCCCGGATCCGTGCGACTTCGCGGAGTCCGAGTTCGTATATGTCGTCGGGATGTGCATCGTCGAGGGAGGTGAAGAAGCGGGCCAGATCTTCGTAGTTCGCCCGGCCGTTCTCCAGGGAGGATGCGCCGAGCGACTCGCGGGCCCCGGGAATGTACTCACTGGTGAAGAATTGCAGGAACTCCCGGTAGGCGGGGATCACGGTTTCGCCAATGGCGGCTGCGGCTTCCGACCGCAACCGGTCCGCGTCTTCGCCGCTGAAATACTCGGGGATGTTGAGAAACGGAGTGAAAAATACGCTGTCTTCCGGACTCTCGACGATGGCGCCGGAGATGGATGGCACGATCCCTTCCAGAATTACCCGGGGCTGGGTGAATCCATCCGCAAGGCCGTCACGCATGTTGGCGATGTTCTGCGCGAAGAACGTTTCCACCGCTTGCAGCCGCGACAGATACGTCTCGTAGTCGTCGATCGTGCCGAAAGGCATCGATTCGTACATGCGCTGGATTCGGATGTGGAATCCTGAATCGCTCGTCAGGGGCATTCGGTACTGGCGGTACGTCGCCAGGTGTGCCCGATGACCGATCACGAATTCGAACAGGTCGTAGTTGGTCCGGTCGTCCGGAGACAACGTGTCCCGGTCAATCGCTTCGAGCCGCTGCACGAATTGCAGGTCTTCTTCCAGGGCGCGCTGTTGCGCTGCGGCTGACATGTCCGGCAGGCGGTCGTTGTAGTCGGTGACTCCCCGGTTGCTCGCGAACAGGGGGTCCCGATTCAAGCGGCGATCCCATTCATCTGCGAACAGCTGATGAAGTTCGGCTCCCGCTGGTTCCTGTTGTCCGAGTGCCGCTGGCGAGGCGGCGAAAAGCAGCGCCGCGCCGAATACGCCGGCGGCAAGGTTCGATCGATCCACCATGGCGGTCCCCCGTGATGTTTGAATGGTTATCGTGACATACCAGTCTAGAGCCCGGCGCGGTTGCGTCCCTTGACGGCCCTGTTGACCACGTTGACGGGCCAACGGCCTTCGAGTACGCGGCGAACCTCGCTGGGCGCGCCCCGCTGCAGCCCCTCCATGGCCCCCTCGCTGTACCAGGCCGCGTGGGGGTTGATGATGACGTTTTCGCGCGTGCGCAGCGTGTGGTCCTCGGGCAGCGGTTCCGGATCGGTGGTATCCAGCGCGCAACCCGCGATTTGCCCTGCGTCGAGGGCGTCGATCAGGGCCGCGGTATCGACGATGGGCCCCCGCGAGCAGTTGATGAGTACCGCGGTGGGCTTCATCTGCGCAAAGGCATCGGCGTTGAGCATGCCACGTGTCTGCGGGGTCAGCGGCGCGTGCACGCAGAGGTAGTCCGCCTGTTCCAGAACCTCGGTCAGTTCGGCCTTCTGCCCGGGCACGTCGAACTGGCCCTGTTTCACGAACGGGTCGAAATAGAGTACTTGCATGTCAAGCGCTGCGGCCGCCATCGCCACGCGCCGGGCGATGTTGCCGAAGCCGATCAGGCCGGCGGTGGAACCGGCAACACGGTAGATCGGCTTGCCGGGAGGTACCGCCCAGCCGCCGCTGCGGACCTGGCGATCGTAAAAGGTGATCTTCCTGGCGGCGCTCAGCATCATCGCCAGCGTGTGTTCGGCCACTTCCTCGATGCAGTACGTCGGATTGTTGGTCACGATGATGCCCGCTTCCGTGGCGGCATCCAGGTCGATGGTGTCCACACCGATGCCGTAGCGGGCGATGATCCTGCAGCGGGGCATCTGCGCCATGACGTCGGCGGTGATCGGCCCGCCGTAGGTATTGAGCAGGGCGGCGCAATCGGCGGCCTCGGGGAAGAATGCCTCCGGATCGGTCACCTGCAACGGGGTCAGATCGGCGAGCCCGTCCAGAATTTCACGCTCGATGTCCAGAGACTCCCACACGTAGTCGGTCAGGACGACCTTTGCCTTCGTTTGCATATCGGTATTTCCTTGTGATTTGTCCCATGCGGAAACCGGAACCGGAGGCTATTCTACTTTTCATTGGCCGCGCCGGCACACACTAGCTAAAGGTTTATTGTTCCAAGAAAAATGATAATATTAAATTCTATGTCATTTTCGTTCTCAAAATACGTTCAATGAACGAATTGAGGTGCATTCGGGCCTTTGTCAAGGTGGTCGAGGTTGGCAGTTTCGCCGAGGCCGGCCGTCAGACGGACACCGCGAAGTCGGTCATTGCAACGCGGATAAACCAGCTTGAGGAACACCTCGAACTTCAGTTGTTGCAACGGTCGACGCGACGTTTGCACGTCACCGACGCAGGCACGGAATTCTACGAGCGATGCGTGCACCTGCTGGCAGAGTTCGAGCAGGCGAAAGCGGCCGTGCACTCGACCGAGTGGGCGTTGAGCGGCACGTTTCGAGTCAGTTGCAATTCGTCCGTGATCGCGGCATTTCTCGCTCAGGACCTCTGTGAATTCCGGTCCCAGCACCCGCAACTGCAGATCGAGCTGCGCCAGCACGATCGATTCTGCGACCCGGTACAGGAAGGGTATGACGTCAGCATTCAACCGACGTCAACACTGCCCGGCACCCTGCAAAGGACAGAGGTATTTCCGGCGCGGCGGGTCGTTGTCGCAACACCGGAGTACCTGGAAAAGAACGGCCATCCGACATGCCCCGCCGACTTGAAGGACCACAGCCTGGCACACAACGATCACGTCGAGCCGGATTGCATTCTGCGATTCGACAACGGCAATGAAATCGAAACCGTGGAAATCAAGCCTGTCGTCAGAACGAACACGATCCACATGCTCCACGCGGAAGTCATGCGGCACAACTGCATCGCGTTAATGCCGGTCTTTTTCATCGAACGGGAACTGACCTCGGGACAATTGGTGCCGGTTCTTCCAAATCTGACCGTCAGCAGCGCCAGGGTATACGCCTACTACCGGAAGTCGTCGTTCGTACCCATGAAAGTTCGCATATTCATCAACAGCCTGCGCAACAAGTATGGGAACTTCCCGCCGTGGGAGAAGCGGCTTTTGGAGGTACACCCGGAATACGCCGTTCTTCTGGGCCGGTAGTGCGGGACACCACCCTCACGGCGGCCAGTAATCCCGGACCCGACAAGGTCCATTGACCAGATATTGCTGTTCCAGCAGTCTTCGCACGTGTCCGATTCAATTAACCGTGTTTTTCGAACGTACTATTCAATAAATTACAGATTATCAATCTAATTTCGGTCAATTACACTTCTACTACCACGATGTGCCTCCACGCGGGGATAAAGCGGGTGGGGGAAGGTGCAATGCCGCCGGCGATCGGCGCGAATACCTCAGAGGGTCACAAATGGCAGATCGAAATCCAGTTCGCGCAAGTCTGATTTGCGCAATCGCTTCAATTGGCGCAGGGTCGGCTCTTGCGCAGGGAGTCCTTGAAGAAGTGGTCGTCACGGCCACCAAGCGTGCGGAGAGCATCCAGAACGTCCCGGTCTCCGTAAGCACGGTATCGAGGGAGCAAATCGCGAACCAGGGTATCTCCAACATGGAAGACCTTTCGCTCTACGTTCCGAATTTCGAAATCAACAGCGCCTCCATCCTGCCCAACCTGTATATGCGCGGGCTCGGCCCTGGCGCGACACATTCGATCGAGCAGTCCGTCGGCCGGTTTGTGGATGGCGTCTACATCAGCCGCGCGGCAATCAACCTGCATGGGTTCATGGACGTGGAGAACGTGGAGTTCCTGCGCGGTCCGCAAGGCACACTGTTCGGGAAAAATACCGTGGCCGGGGCGATGATCATCAACACGGCCGATCCTACCGCCAGTTTTGAGAGCGGCTTCTCCGTTTCAACCAGCAGTTACAGCACGACGGGCGGAAAAAGGCAGCTGCAAGGCTTTGTGTCAGGGCCGCTTGGCGAGAACCTGGCGGGACGCATCGCTGTACGGCTCGGGAGTACCGACGGGTTTTACACGAACAGACTGGAAGGTCCCGGCGGACCGAATGGATCCGATACCGGCGTAAGGTTAAAGCTGGCATGGGCGCCCGGCGACCGGACGAGCGTGGACCTCAAGGTGGAATTCGACCGGTTCGATTCGGAGGGACCCGATACTGCGGAGATCGCCGACACCGGCGGTCCGCCCCTGTTCGTTTACCAGATTCCGTCGCCGAACTTCACACCGGAGCTCGACTGGATCGTCGATGTCGATTGCACGGACATTGTCGCCGATCGCGATACCGATGGAGACGGCGCTGCCGATACCGAGTTCAATGCGGGTTCATTCTGTCCCAGCCGTGACCAGGAGTCTTCCAATGTCACGCTGACGATCGAGCACGATTTCCCTGAGGGGACGCTGACCTCGATCAGCGCACTTCAGGACTACGACTACAAGCACAATTTCGTCGGACTCGATATGGGTCTTGCCAGTGGTTTCCGCGCGCGGAGGAACGAGCAATACGACAACTTCTCCCAGGAGTTGCGCTATACATCGAATGAATCGGATGCATTCGATTACATCGTTGGCGGTTACTTTGAGAATACCGAAGTCAACCGGCATCAGAACTCGAGTATCAACCTGGTCACGATTTTCCGCAATCCGGGACATCTCTACATGGACCGCTACGAGCCGTGGACGATCGGGACCACGACATTCGCGGCATTCGGGCAGGTCAGATGGCATATTGCCGACGATCTGACGGTGATTCTGGGCGGCCGGTACGCCACCGAGGACAAGGACTTCGATTTTGAACGCTACTTCGCGGAGTACGGCACCAACAATCGGCTCAACGTTCCCGGCGGTCCCGGCGGACCCCCGCTCGCCGTCACCGACAGCCGTTCGGAGAACAAGTTTACGGGTTCCGCAACGCTGCAATGGCAGTCGAGCGACGACGCCATGCTCTACGCCGCATTCTCGCAGGGCCACAAGACAGGCGGTTTCAGCGATCGGATAGACAACCCCATGGCGGACTACGAGTACGACGAGGAGAACGTCAACTCCATCGAACTTGGCGCAAAGACAACGAGTCTCGATGGCGCGCTGGCGTTCAATGTCGCCGTGTTCAGCATGGACGTGGAGGGATTGCAACTCGCGACCCAGATACCCGGCACAGTACCCGCTTTTTCCGTTTCCAACGCAGCGGACTCCACCAGCCAGGGCGTGGAGATCGACCTGACGTGGGCTGCCAATGACGTCTGGACACTGGGTGCAAACGCCGCCGTCACTGACGCGAGCTACGATTCATTTCCGGGTGCCGAGTGTCACGGCGGCACGCCGGTGACGCCGGATCCTGTCACGGGCACGTGCGACCTGGCCGGACTGCCCCTGATCTTCGCTCCGGACCTGAAGGGCACCGTGTTTGCCGATTTCCTGTTCGAAGATGCAATCGGCGGTTGGGATTTCGGGGGCCGCTTCGATTACACGCAATCGGACGAGCAATACACCGATATCTCCTACCAGGACAACGTGTTGACCGATGCCTACTCCATCAGCAACGCGGGTCTTCGACTCGTTTCGCCGAATGAACGGATTACGGTTGCGCTGATCGGGACCAATCTGACCGACGAGGCGTTCTGCGCGTGGTGTATCCCCTCCGGACCCAACGTGCTGGCCGCGATGAACCCGCCGCGGGAAATCGGATTGAGATTCTCGGCAGACTTCGACTAGTCCGCTCATCGTATGGTCATCCGTCAAGAAGTGGTCATCCTTTAGCAGCCGGGGGCAAATGTGGGTTTTGTAACTCCAACCAACGAATCCGTGCTCGAGTTCGAGGGATTGCACCTCTATCACAGCGGTGTATCGAACTGTTCGATGCGTGTTTGCATGACGCTTGAAGAAAAGGGGCTTGAGTGGACAAGTCACCATCTGAACATTTTGCGCAAGGAACACATCACGCCGGAGTATTTCGGTATCAATCCGAACGGGTTGGTGCCGACGCTGGTCCACGACGGCAAGGTCGTCATCGAATCGGACGACATCATCGATTACCTCGACGACCGGTTTCCCGATCCGCCGCTGAAACCGACCGACGAAGGCGACCGGAATGACATGTACTTCTGGCTGCGGCGTGCAACGGCGATCCATTTGAAGGCGGTGAAGCCGTTCATCTACCACATACGTGTCGGCAAGCGAATGGCTCACTCGGAGGAAGATGACGAGAAGTACAGGTCACTGCAGAAGAATCCCGATCTGCTGGAATTTCACCGCAAGAGTACGAACGAGGGCTTCTCCGACGAAGAAATCGGGAGGGCGAAGACGACATTGAATGATTGTTTCTCCGAGATGGATGCCATCCTCATGGAGCACAACTGGCTTGCAGGAGACCGGTTTTCGCTGGCGGACATTGCCTGGGTTCCGTTGCAATTCACGCTGCACAGGTTGGCGAACTACGAATTCGGCTCGCTTGGCAACGTTGACGACTGGTCGCGTCGATTGAGCGCGCGAAACAGTTACCGGGACGGCATCATCAAGTGGTGGCCGCCCGGGTTCGGCTCCGCATAGCGCCATGCTGGAACTCTATCACCACGGCTCCTCGGTTTGTGCCGCAAAGGTCCGCTTCGCGATGGCGGAGAAGGGTGTAGTGCCGGATGAGATGCACTACATCGACATTCTGAAAGGCGAACAGTTCGACCCGGATTACCTGAAGATCAATCCGAAGGCCGTCGTGCCCGCACTGGTCCACGACGACCACATCATCAACGAGTCGACGGTCATCTGCGAGTACGTCAACGACGCATTCGACGGACCGCCGCTGATGCCGGAAGACCCCCTGGCGCGCGCCAGGGTGAGGTTGTGGGAAAAGGCCGTGGACGAACAGTTGCATCCGGCATGCGGCGAACTCACGTTTGTTTGCTGTCATCGGCATATTTTGATGCGCCTGGGCGAAGAAAAGCTCCGTGAGTTCCTTGGGAGCACGCCGGATCAGTCGGTCACGTCGACCTGGAAGGAGCGCAAGAAGGAGCTGGTTCGTCTGGGATTCGAAGCACCCGGCATCGACAGGACCTTCCGCCTGTATGACGACTACCTGTCGAAAATGAACGATGCACTCGAACGGAACAAGTGGTTGGCCGGCGCCGATTTTTCCCTGGCCGACGTTGCCCTGACGCCTTACGTAAATCGGCTGGACATGCTGAGCATGTCGGGAATGTGGACAGGCGGGCGATTCCCCTTCGTCGAAGCCTGGTTCGGCCGGATCAAGGCAATGGCGTCATTCGCGCCGGCATTTCTGGATTGGTGCCCGGCCGATCTGACCAACGACCTCAGGACGTTCGGTGCACAAAGTTGGCCCGACGTAAAGCAAATCATCGGAATCAAGTGAGGAAGGCCCATGGGGCGTATGAGCGGAAAAGTAGCAGTTGTGACCGGGGCGGCCCAGGGAATTGGCCGCACCTACGCGGAGGCGTTGGCAGCCAACGGTGCAAGGGTTGCAGTCACCGATATCGCGGACACGAAGGACGCTGTCTCGGCGATCGAGGCGGCAGGCGGTGAGGCCATCGGCATGACTACCGATGTAACGTCGGACGACTCGCTGGAGAAGATGGTCAGGGAGACGGAATCGGCATTCGGGCCGATCGAAGTGCTGGTCAACAACGCAGCCGTTTTTGCGGCGCTTGCAATGAAACCGTTCATGCAGATTCCCAATGACGAATGGGACCTGGTCATGCGAGTCAACATTCGGGGCCCGTTTCAGGCGACAAAGGCTGTGGTTCCCAGCATGAAACGGAACGGGCGCGGCAAGATCATCAATATTTCGTCGGGTACGGTACTTCGCGGTGCGCCCATGTTTCTTCACTACGTCTCCTCAAAAGGCGCGGTCATTGCCCAGACCCGGGCAATCAGTCGGGAACTCGCCGCCGACAACATCCACGCGAATACGATTGTCATTGGATTCACGGAGAGCGAAGGCGTCAGGGAGCACAGTCAACTCGGCGTTGCACGTGCGCCAACGCTTGCCATGCGAGCCATCCAGCGCGACATGCTGCCGGAAGACATTGTCGGCACCATGCTCTTCCTGGCGAGTGAAGACAGTGACTTCATCACGGGCCAGAGCATCAATGTGGACGGTGGCGCACTGAATCAATAGACGGGTCCGGAGGTAATGCAAATGAGCAGGTCATCGGCAGCACGGGACTATGGTCCAGTCGATCATTGGATCGACGGCAGGAACATTCCGCCGCGGGGCGGAAAATATTTTGCGACCAGGAATCCGCTGGATGATGCCGTGCTGACCGAGGCGGCGGCCGGGTCCGTGGACGACATCAACGAGGCAGTGGAAACTGCGCACCGGGCTTTCGGTTCATTTCGCTCATCGCTGCCGAAAGATCGCGAGCGCATTCTCTGCAAGGCGGCGGAACTCCTGGAGCGCGATCGGGACGAGTTCATCGACATTCTTGTCGACGAAATCGGCTCGCCAATAGGGAAGGCGGCATTCGAGGTCGAAAAAGGCTTGTCGTTCCTGCGTGCGGCGGCAGGAATGACGCGTCAGGTAACCGGCAAGACCATCCCGTCGGATATACCGGGAAAGTTCAGCATGAGCATTCGGTCGCCGATCGGGGTGGTTGCCGCCATCACCCCGTTCAACGTGCCGCTGATCAAGGGCGTCCGGCTGAGCTGCAATCCGATCGCGCTGGGCAACACCGTCGTGATGCTGCCGTCCGAAGAAGCCCCGATTCTGTCGAACCGGCTGGCACGACTGTACGCGGAGGCCGGCTTGCCGGAAGGCGTCTTCAATGTCGTATCCGGCAATGGCTACGAAATCGGCGACACGCTCACGACTCACCCCCTTGTCAGGATCGTCACGTTCACGGGATCCTGCCGCGTCGGCCAGCATATCCGGGAGTTATGCGGCAAGCACGGCAAGCGGTTGACCCTGGAGTTGGGCGGAAAGAGCCCGCTGGTTGTCATGCAGGATGCAAATCTCGAGAAAGCCATTGGCGGGGCCGTGCAGAGTATTTTCCTCTACCAGGGCCAGGTGTGCATGGGGGCGAGCCGGGTCTACGTTCATGAAGATGTGTTCGATACATTTGTGGAAAAGTTCGCTGGAGCCGCGAGCGGGCTCGGGATGGGCGACCTTCGCGACCCTGGCACGGTGATCGGGCCAATCATCAGCGAACGGCAACGGGATCGCGTTCGGGGCCACATCGAGGACGCCCGCGAGAAGGGCGCGACCGTCGTCACCGGCGGAGACTGGATCGACAATCGCTGCCGGCCTACCGTGCTGACGGGAGTGACACCCGACATGACCGTCTTTGCCGAGGAGACCTTCGGCCCGGTCGTCTCCGTCTATCCCATTGCCAGGCTGGAAGATGCGATTGCCGCGTCCAACGACTCGAACTTCGGACTGAGCGCCGCGATCTATACCCAGGATATCTCCGCGGCCATGCAGTACGTGATGAACGTGGAATCGGGAATGGTGCATGTCAACGGGTCCTCATTGCACGACGAGCCCCACGTTCCCTTCGGCGGTACGAAGGACAGCGGATTCGGCCGCGAGGGTACGGAAGAGGACATCGAGGTCATGACGGAGTGGAAATGGGTCACGATCCAGATGGACTAGTCGCGGGCATGGGGACCCTCGTGGCTGCACGGCAAGGGTGGAGAGTGCTCTCACTTCGCACTGTCACCGCGATCGCGCTGATGGCTGCCTCGCTGACATCGTTTGCCGTCGACGCCGAGGCGCAGACAGAGCCGGCGATCAAGGTCACGTTACTGGGTACGGGTACGCCGGTGCCGAACCCGAGACAGTTCGGGCAGAGCATTCTGGTTGAGGCGGGCGATACCAAACTGCTGTTCGATTGCGGCCGGGGCTGCGGCCATCGCCTGTGGAACCTGGGACCGCAATACTTGCGGGAGACGAGGCACCTCTTTCTTACACACATGCATTCCGATCATACGGTCGGAGTTGCGGACCTGTACATGAACGGGTGGAACCAGGGACGCCAGGAAAACCTTCGAGTCTATGGACCGGCCGCCGCCGAGGCATTCATGCGTCACCTGCGTCTGGCCTACGAAGAGGACGTCGTTTTTCGTGCCGACAGGCAGGTGCACGCGGTAGAGCGGGACTTCCTGGACTATGTAGCAATGGAAGTGGCCGACGGTGAGCGGATTGTGATCGATGATGTGACGGTCACCGCGATTGCCGTCGACCATCACGTCGTTGAGCCGGCGTTTGGATATCGAGTCGATGTCGGAGAGTTCAGCGTCGTCATTTCCGGCGATACGGCGTACTCGGACAATCTGATTCGCCACAGCATCGAAGCTGATGTGCTAATCCATGAGGTGATGTCTCCGGCTCTGGAGCATTATGTTCGTACGACGTTTTCGCAGGAAGTTGCCGACGACATTGTCGCGTTGCACACGCTCGCCCCGGACGTGGGTCGCGTTTTCTCCGAGTCCCGGACTCGTCTGGGTGTGTTGACCCACCTGGACAACGAGCCATCGCGAATTCCTGAATTGGCGGCCCAGATCGAATCCACCTGGAGTGGAGATTTTGTCGTTGCCGAAGATCTGATGGTGATCGAAATCGGCGAGACCATCCGCGTTGTGGAGCCCGGGCACGAGTAATGGGCGGTCTGGGCGATTGCCTGTTTCTCGTCATTTGCGAGCCATCGAATGAAATCAAACTTCAAATCCAGAGGAACAACGATGATCTGCAAGCGTAGAGTTTCATTGCTCACGACAAGCATGACCCTGATGAGTAGTGCTGTTGTCACTACTGCTTCCGCACAGAGCGAAGCAACCATGAGATTGCTCGACAGAAACAGGATGTTCGAAGAGCAGATCATTAATGTTGCAGACAATGTTTATACCGCAATTGGCTATACCGTCTCTGCCAACAGCATGATCGTCGGGTCCGATGGCGTCGTGATTGTCGACCCGGGTCAGTTGCCCGCTGCGTCGCTACGGGTCAGACAGGAGTTTGAGAGAATCACCGACAAACCGGTTCGTGCGATTATCTATACGCACAGTCATCCTGATCACACCAATGGCGCTGTTGCCTTTTTTGATGAAGGCGAGGGAATTCAGGTTTGGCAACGGGACAACTTTGGTTCCGAAACCAGACGCCAGGCCGAGGCCGGACTGTCGGGCGGAGCAAGGCCATCGAATACCCAGGGTTTCGATTTGCCCGATGAGCAAAGGATAAGTGTCGGTATTGCGATTCCCCCTCCGAGACCTCCGCGGGGCGGTGTCAACTCGGCGGGATTGAGCACTGATCTCATTGAATCGGCTACACGGCCGGGCACTGTCCCGCCTACTCATATCTTCAATGAAGATCGGGTTTCGCTTGAGATCGCAGGGATAAGCCTGGACCTGGTCGCGGCACCGGGGGAGACGGATGACCAGCTCTATGTCTGGCTGCCCGAACAACGCGTGCTATTTGCCGGGGATAATTTTTATCAGTCCTGGCCCAATGTTTATCCATTGCGCGGCACGGCACGGCGATCGGCCCGAGACTGGATTGCGAGCCTGGCCAGCATGATGGCCGAAGATCCCCTGGTCCTTGTGGGCGGGCACACGACCCCCATCACCGAAGACACCATGACCGTCCTGACCAACTACCACGATGCCCTGAAATGGGTTCATGACAGAACCATTGAAGGGGCAGCGAACTACCTGACACCCGATGAACTGGTGGAGTATGCTGCACTGCCCGATCACCTGGCTGACCTCGACTATCTGCAGGATTACTACGGCAGCGTCTGGGGTACGGTCAGGGACATCTACGCACAGGACCTGGGCTGGTTTGACGGTAACCCGCTGAACCTGCACAGGGAAAACCCCGTGCAGCAGGCCAGGCGCATGGCGGATCTTGTCGGTGGCGTGGATGAGTTGATGGCCAGGGCGCACGCGGAGATGGAGTCCGGCGATGAACTGGGCGCCGCTCAACTTGCCTGGCACGTCACCAAACTCCAACCGGAAAGTGCCGATGCCTTTCAACTCCTTGGCGAGGCGCTGGCAGTCGTTGCCGAACGTACCTTCAATGCCCCGGCAAGGAATTACACCTTTTCCTCTTCCAACCGTTATCTGCAAACGGCAGCAGAGCTGCGCAATTGATCGTTTGGAGGGAAATTCGTGAGAATGGTTGCCTTGGCGCCATGTGCGGATACGAAAGACCCGTTAGCCCGGATGGTTCATCAAGACCCGGAGGTTCAGGAAGTGAATGAGTTCAAATACGGGTGGAAACCTCTGCTCGCCGCGACGATTGGAACGATGTGCGGCATTTTCACGCTCACCAACTATTCGCAGGGATTTTTTGTCGGTCCCGTGATCGCCGAATTCGGTTGGAGCGCATCGCAATTTTTTCTGAGCTATACCGTCCTGATGTGCTTCGGCCTCCTGACCGGGCCGCTGATCGGTGCGATCGCACAAAGGTCGGGGCTTCTTGTCGTCGGTGTCGCTGGCCTCATTGGACACTCGCTCGGGTACGTGATCCTGTCGTTCAACAATGGCTCGTTGATGCTCTGGTACCTGAACTGGGCGTTGCTGGCATTTCTCGGCGCAGGATCGTTGCCGATCGTCTGGACAGGTGTCCTGAACGGCTGGTTCTCCAAACACCGTGGCAAGGCAATCGGAATCACAATGGCGGGAACCGGACTTGGTGCCTTTCTGCTGCCGCCGATCGTCGAGTTCTTTATCTCCAACTATGGATGGCGAACCGCGTATCGCGGTATCGGCATCGGGGCGTTGCTGGTATCGCTACCCATCGTGATCTCGATGTTCAGAGAGGCGACTGGCGCCGTGACGGCAGGCGGAACGAAAGACACAACGAGTCAACCCTCGTCGTGGGGGATGACGCGTGGCGAGGCGATGCGTACCGCTCGCTTCTGGATACTCGGCGTCGTGCTCTTCGTGACAGTCATCGTACTGGCAGGCCTGTTGTCGAATTTCGAGCGCATCATGAGCGAAAAGGGATTCGAGCGCAGCTCCATCGCAACGATTGCGGCGGTCATGGGACTTACTGTGATCGTGGGTCGAATACTGGCTGGCGTGCTTGTGGATCGCTTCTGGGCGCCTGGTGTTGCAGCGTGCTTTTTCGTGCTTCCAACGGTGGGTTTGCTGATCCTGCTGAACGTGGACATGACCCTGGCAACAGGCGCATTTGTTGGAATTCTGATCGGTCTGGCGGCGGGCGCCGAACTGGATCTGCTCGCATTCCTGACGAGCAAGTACTTCGGGCCGGCAAACTATCCCGCGATCTTCGGCATGATCATTGCCTTCTTTACCGTCGGCGCCGGAATTGCGCCACCACTCTTCGGGGCCGTTGCGCAAGCCTTTCAGGGATACACAGTGATGCTCGCGACCTCCGTGGGACTACTCCTGGTTTCAATCGCGCTGTTTCTGGCGCTCGGGAAATACCCTGCCAGGAGTTCGTAGGACATCGTTGAGGCAGGCTTGGCGAGGAACCAATCCCGTTATTTGATAGCGACTCTCTGCAGATGATCCGTCAGGTTTAGCTCATCCAGCGGACGATTCCGGCGACGCCGTCCACGGCCACGGTGGAGCCTTCGGGAATCTCGCCGGTGGCGTCGAGTACGCCCAGCACCATTGGCAAACCTCGCTCCCGCGCGAGCGATGCCAGGTGCGAGGTGCTGCCGCCCAGTTCCGCGACCACGCCGGCGACCCGGGGCAGTACCCCGGCAAGTGCAGGGCCGGCGACTTGCGTGATCAGGATATCGCCCGGGTTGACCCGTGAGAGTTCGCATTCGCAGTTGACGACGCAGGCCCGTCCAGTGCTCCATCCGACACCGGCGGGGTGGCCGCGGAGTCGAGGGTGCTGTTCCCAGACCTCGTCCGCGGAAACGGCGGACTCGACGTGGAGCGGGCGGGCCTGCAGCAGCTTGATCCCTTCGTTGTCCAGGGACCACTCGATTTCCGCAGGGCCCTGGACCACGTCTTCGGCGGTGCGAAGGTGGTCGCCCAATTCCCGCACCTGGGTGGTGGTCAGGCAGGGCTCGTGCGCCTCGGCTCGTGCCACGGAGCGGGTGCCGTGGGCGCAGCCGACAGCGTGAAACTTTCTGCCGGCGGCGACTTCGAGCAAATCGCCGCTTCGGCTGAGGCGATAACGGTCCGGGACCACTTCGCCCTGCGCGATGGCCGATCCCAGGCCCCAGGTGGCGCTGACGAGCATGTTGCCGTCCGCTGTGCGGCTGAGCCCGCCGCCCGAGACCTTCGCTTCCACAAGCGGCTGCACGATCAGGCCCATGGCCGTGTCGGCGGGGTCAAGGTCATGGGTGGCCATGTAGCGGAGTGCGCGAGTCGCCCACAACGCGGCCCAGCATGAACGGATCGCGGTGAAGTAGTCGGTTTGATTCTCAAGCCCGAGGAAGCTCTCGAACTGCCCGGCGAAGCTCGAACCGGCACGGTCCTCGACCAGCGCGGAGGAGCGGACCACACCGAGCGATTCCTGTGCCGATCCGGCGCCAGAAACTGACCCGGAGGTGACCGCGCGCCATGCCTGCTCCAGTGGTCCCGCAAGGGCTGCGTCAACCGGACGCTGCAGCAGGTCGAGCTTGATCTTCAGCGCGCTGCGTCTGGCTACCATGTCGCGGCCGCCGAAGACCAGCCGCGAGGCGGATTCCAGCCCGAGCGCGCGCATCTGCAGCCGATAAGCTTCGGCGTCGACGCCGAAGCCGCCAGGCGTGGGCAGTCCCGCGTGGGCCAGGGCCGCAAGGTTCGCCGCCTTGGGGCCGAAGCGGGAGGCATCCGCGGCTTCGGTCTCATTCAACGGAACGACCAACCGGCCGGAAAACCCGCTCATGGCGCCCTCCGGCGTTTCCATTCCCTCGGCGCGAGCATCGGTCGTGCGCGGGTGTTGTTAGAAGCTCGAATACCCCGGCAGCGGATCCACCACGGTGATCTGCTCCACCGGGAAGTTGGAAATCAGCTCGGTGTGATCGTCGTGGACGATGAGCATCTCCTCGATGCGCACGCCCCACTGGAACGGAATGCCGTGCTGCGTTTCCAGCGCGAACACCATGCCGGACTTGATCTCGATGGGGTGATCCAGCGACCAGATCCTCGAAATCACCGGAGGATCGTACTGGGCGAGTCCCAGGCCGTGGCCCCACAGGTTGGCGGCCGCCTGGTCCTCTTCCTCGTAACCCCAGGCTTCCTTGGCGGAGGGCCAGCACTTGGCGATTTCCCTGGTGTCGGTGCCGGCCTTGACTGCGTGGATGGAGTCGTACAGCCACTTCAGCGCCGTGGCGTAGATGTCCTTCTGCTGCTGGGTGGGTTCCTTGCCCACGCAGTAGGTACGGTAGTAGCAGGACTTGTAGCCATTCCAGGTCAGCGCGGCGAGATCCATGAAGACGATGTCGCCGGGCTTGATGATGCGGTCGGAGAAGTTCCGCCAGTTGGGCCAGGTGTTGGGTCCGGAGGAGACGATGACGTCTTCCACGTCTTCCATTCCGGGGATCGAGTACAGGTACTCCATGATGTGGGCGGTGACCTGGTTCTCGGTGATGCCGGGCTTGAGGAACTTCATGGTTTCCCAGTGGGCGCCGTCGCCGATGGCGCCGACGATGCGCAGGCACTCCTGCTCGTCCTCGTTCTTCACCGCGCGGGCTTCCATCATGGGCGTCATGCCGTCAGTCCAGTCGATGCCGGCGTCCTTGAAGGCGCCGATGAGGTTGATGTCGACGAAATCGATGCCCACCTTCTCGCCGGAGACGTTGCTCTTCTTCATTTCCTGCAACACGGCGTTGGTGAACTTCTTTACCTGCTGCTGCGAGGCGGGGCCCGCGGCGCCCTTGATCCAGGCGTAGGAGTGGCGGACGTTCTGCTTGGGGATCCACGGCGAATGCCGCTCGATCTGGAAACCGATGTCGCCCTGCTCGAACAGTACCGGCGGATCATCGCCGCAGAGCATGGCGTAGCGCAGTCCGGGCTTGAGGCGGTTCCAACCCGGCGTCAGGGTGCCGGTGATGTAGCGGACGTTCTCGTCGTACATCAGCACCAGGGCGCTGAGGCCGTGGGCCTTCATGCGTTCCCTGGCGCGTTCGAGCCGATACGTTCGCAGCCGCTCCCAGTTGACCCGCTGCTGCCAGTCCAATCCAACCGTGCCGAAATTCGCCATGCCCGATCCTCTGCGTCTGTGAAAGTGCGAAATGGTGAGCCGGAATGACAAGGTGAGGCCAATGGCCTCACCCTCGTCAACCGGCGTCGGATTCTAGCACAGGGAACGTTGCGGACTGCGCTACGCGAAAGTCACGCAGCGCAACTGCATTGCATGGATTTGTCTTGCAGAAATCCGGGGCCTCCTGTCTAGTTCCCTGCCATCTCCCATGCGCGACTGTTGTTGATTCCGGGCCCATGGACTTCAGTCCATGACGAGTCCTCAATGGCGACCATTTGATGGGGAACGTAGGCTGGAATGACAAGAACATCGCCTTCGCCCACTTCGTATTCGCGGTCGCCAACCATGGCTCGAACCCTGCCGGAATGGAACAGCATGGTCTGTTCGTCCGGATGATTGTGATGTGCGGATGAACTGCCGGCTTCGATAGTGATAAAGAAGAGCGCCGTCGTGAACGTGTACACACTCTTTGAAAGAATCCCGTCGAAGGGATTGCGCGCCTCAAGATCTGCAACGTTGACTAGTGTTTCTTTTGGCGGATTAATGCTCTGAGCGGACGCCAGCAGTGAGACAGCCGCGCATAGTCCAAGAACCGCCAGTCTTTTGATTTTCATTTGATTCCCTCGAAAGTGCAGGAGAAGTTTATTGCCCGTTTTTTTGCATCATGTAACGGTTTTTCCGTTCCAGGATTTCTACCGTCCATGGTGGCGGGTCACAACGAAAATAGCAGGACCCGACATGCATATCCAGAAACATGGGCCGTTTGATTGAGCGTATTTTAAGAACGAAATGTTCATGAAATTACAGATTATCGTTTGAATTGCGTTCAATTATACTCCAAGAGATGTAATTTGCCTCAACGTGTGAATCAAGCTGGTGGGGGGTGTAATGCCGCCGGTGATAAGCGGGATTGCCTCCGGGGAGGGAGCACAAATGGCAGCCAGAGTTCTTTTTCGCGCAAGTCTGATTTGCGCAATCGGTCTACTCGGCGCCGGGTCTGCTTCCGCAGACAGGCCATGTCGGAAGAGGAACGCGAAGATCCGGAGGTCGTGGCTGAGTTTTTCCGGCGTGCGGACGTCAACTTTCCATGAAGTCGCCGGAAGCTCCGCCATGACGTTAGGGGAAAACCACAACCAATAGGTCTCAAGTTTAAGGCCATTCAGTATGGGGGATGTATGAAAAAACGATTTATGGGCAAATTGAGCTACGTGCCTGTAGCCGCGATCCTGCTCGTTTCGTCCGAGTCTTTTGCGCAGGCTGCGCTGGAAGAAATAATCGTGACAGCGACCAGGCGTGCCGAGAGCATTCAGGATGTACCGATATCGGTCAGCGCCGTCACCGGCGAACAACTTCAGGATCTCGGAATCGTCGATATGGAAGATCTGTCGGTGTACGTACCGAATTTTGAATTTAGCGACGTCTCCATTATTCCCAACCTCTATGTCCGCGGTCTCGGTGGCGGTCTGACCCATTCCATCGAACAATCCGTGGGCAGATATGTCGATGGCGTTTATATCGGCCGTGCTGCCATCAACACGCATGGATTCATGGACATGGCCGGCGTGGAAGTACTGCGGGGTCCGCAGGGTACCCTGTTCGGCAAGAATACCGTGGCTGGCGCGTTGCTCATGAGAACCGCCGAACCCACGGATGCCTTCCAATCCGGGATCAATCTTTCAGCGGGCAGCTATAGCACCACAGGCGGTACCCAGGAGCTGCAGGGGTACGTTTCCGGCCCGTTGAGCGAAGAGTTTTCCGGTCGCATAGCCGTGCGTCTGCGAAACAGTGACGGATTTTATATCAATCGGCTTGAGGGTCCGGATGGGGTCGACCGCTCCGATCAGGGGGTCCGTGTCAAACTGAGGTGGACACCAAACGATCGGTTTACTGCCAACCTGAAAGTGGAACGGCAGCAATACGACTTCCTGGGTTCCGACACTGCCGAGATGCCCGGTGGTGGAACCTCCGGGCTGTTATCTAGATTCTCACCGGATTTCACTCCCGGGATGGACTGGTACATTGACATGAATTGTGCCGATACTTTTGCCACTGTTGGCGGCGAAACCATCAATACCGGATCATTCTGTCCATCACGCGATTCGGAAACCGGGAACAACACGCTAAGGCTGGATTATGACTTCAATGCAGGTACCTTGACCTCCATCACTGCGAATCAAACATATGACTACCACCATCGATTTAACGGTCTGGACGGAGGCGTTACCCAGGCATTCAAGGCGACCAGGATCGAGGGGTTTTCCGGTGTCAGCCAGGAACTGCGCTTTACCTCGGACCCGGACGATGGGCAGTTCGACTATATCCTTGGCGTGTATTACGAGGACAGCGATCTTGATCGAAATCAGGAGTCAGACCTAAACCTGACTACGATTTTTGCCGGTGCGCCCATGGGTATGTTGTACCTGAGCCGAAGTGAACCCTGGAATCAGCAGACGGAGAGCCTTGCAGGTTTTGGTCAGGTACGCTGGAACCTGAGCGATCAACTGACCCTGATCGTCGGTGGGCGTTATTCCAGTGAAGACAAGAGCTTCGCTTTTCAGCGGTTTTTCAGGGAATACGGTACGTATACAGTCCTGCCCATTCCCGGCGGGCCCGGTGGACCACCCATATCCGTCAGCGACAGTCGCTCCGAAGGCAAATTCACCGGTTCCATCACGGCTCAGTGGTATACGCAAGACGATTCCATGCTCTATGCGAGTTTTGCGCAGGGACACAAGACCGGCGGCTTCAGCGATCGTATCGATAGTCCCTTCGCAGATTTTTCGTTTGACGCGGAAACCAACGACAACCTTGAACTTGGAGCCAAGACCACCTGGATGGACGGTGCATTGTTATTCAATGCAACTCTCTTCCATATGTCTCTTGAAGGCTTGCAAGCTGCGACAGGGATATTTACTTCCACCGGTGTACGTGTCTTTTCCGTGTCCAATGCAGCGGATACTACCGTTCAGGGACTGGAGACGGATCTTGCCTGGAACGTCAGTGGATCGCTCACAGTGGGCGGTAATTTTGCCTATACCGATGCTACCTTCGATGCCTTCGTCGGCTCTGCGGATTGCCCGGCCAGCGCACGCAACGCGATGGACGATTGCGACCTTTCCGGCTTTGATCTCCCTTTCGCCCCCAAAACGAAGGGATCGTTTTATGCCGACCTCTACATGAATGATGCCATCGGCGCGTGGGACATCAGACTCCATGGTGATATCGCCAGTTCCGGTGAGACCTACACGAATCTTACGTACGCTCCGACAGAGCTTTCCCCAAGCCATACGCTTTACAACGCCAGCGTGCGGCTGGTGTCTCCCAACGAGAACTATTTCATTACCTTGCTTGGGAAGAACCTGTCCGACGAAGGTTACTGTGTGTGGTGTCTGGATGGTGGTCCGGCCTCAATGAACAGACCGCGCGAAATTGCAGTAAGTTTCTCGGCAAGAATCGACTGATTGGTCTTCCAATGGACAAGGTACCCTTTGCGGCACTGTTGTTGTCGTCTAGTACGCTGGCTCAGCAGCTCGGGCCGGATACCGAGCCGGGTCGGCTTTTCCTCGTGGATATTGACGGCGAACGAGTCGTGTATCAGGCGGAATTCGAAAAGATCTGGTATCCACGGCTGTCAGACACGTTTCGCATGACGTTGCCCGAGCAGCTCGAATTCATTGAGCAACTCGAGTACGCCGGCATTCGCGACTGGCGAATCGGATACTACTGGGACACGACTCCGCTAAAGTGGTCAATGTTCGGCCACGTCACTCACCCGGGCGGAAACACGGTCGAGGGGTACGACACCAGCGTCTACTTTACGCCTACAAGCGAGACGACCAGAGACGGTGTAACCGTATTCTACACGCACGGACGTACCGGCGATGAGTGGGGTGATCCGGATTCCGGTGGCAATGGCGCGGTCATATCGACGGGGACGATCGTGCCATTCGGCCTGCCTTCGTCGAGCCGATATTCCGCGATTGGCGTTCCGCATCCTTCGGCCCTGGAAGAAGACCAGCCCGATTCGATATTTGCGCCGACATATCCCGACGGCCGTCCGCGCACGTTCTACACGCTGGTCCCGTCGGAAGCTCAGGATCACTGGGTATGTACGAACAATTACGAGTGCACATTCAACGAGGACCTGAATTACACGCCGGCAAATCTGCGCTATTGTTTGCAGGCCAGTCCGCAGGAGCGCGATTGCGGCGCCTGGACCGTGTCCGAAGCCATGCCGCAGTTCTGGCAAGCCGATGGCGACATCCATGAGATCCGGATCGCGTCGGCGACTCAGCCGGAAGGTCAGCTCATGCCGGTAACGATTACAGGTGTCTGGCAGGATGAGACAGTGGATCCGTCAAGTCCGGACGTCGTGGTTTTCGAAACGGACGAGGCAACTGTCTTGCAACTGCGTGCCGAGCGGGACGAAGGTGGAGATGGACGCGTTTATCACATTGTGTTCGGTGACGGTGATGCGGAATACACATTCAGGGTGGGTGTACCGAACATAGTCGATAATCGGCATCGGTTGATTGACGGCGGCAGCGTTCATCGATCGGAACGGAGGTGATCCGATGTACAGGGTACTTTTTGCGGCGCTGTTGTTCTCGTCAAACGCGCTGGCTCAGCCGTACGGACCGGATACCCAGCCCGGTCGGCTATTTCTCGTGGATATTGACGGTGAACGAGTCGTCTATCAGGCGGGATTCGACAAGATCTGGTATCCGTACCTGGCGGACACGTTTGGCATGACATTGCCCGAGCAACTCGAATTCATCGAGCAGTTCGAGTACGCCGGCATACGCGACTGGCGAATCGGCTACTACTGGGACACGACTTCGCTCAAGTGGTCAATTTTCGGCCACGTCAAACACCCTGGCGGAAACGAGGCAAACGGGTACGACACGAGCGTCTACTTTCCCTACACGAGTGAAACGATCAGAGACGGTGAAACGTTCTTCTATACGCATGGACGTACCGGGGACGAGTGGGGGGATCCGCGAACCGGCGGCAACGGCGCGATCATATCGATGGGGCCGCTGTTGACTTTCAACTTGCCCGATTCGGAGCGATACGCTGCGCGCGGCGTTCCGATTCCCGAGGCCCTGGAAGAAGACCAGCCCGATTCGATATTTGCGCCAGCCTACCCGGACGGCCGTCCGCGCACGTTCTACACGCTGTTCCCGTCGGAAGCTCAGGATCACTGGTCATGTACGGCCGATAACCGCTGCACCTACAACGAGGACCTGAATTACACGCCGGCAGATTTGCCTTATTGTTTGCAGGCCGTTCCGCAGGAGCGCGATTGCGGCGCCTGGACCGTGTCCGAAGCAATGCCGCAGTTCTGGGTAGCCAACGGCGACATCCATGAGATCCGAATCGCCTCGGCGTCTCAGCCGGAAGGCCAGCTCATGCCGGTAACGATTACGGGTGTCTGGCAGGACGAAACAGCGGACTCGGCAAGTGCTGACGTCTATATTTTCGAAACGGACGAGGCAACCGTTGCGCGGCTGCCCGCCGAGCGGGACGAGGAAGGCAATGGTCGCGTCTATCACATCGTGTTCGGTGACGGCGCCGGGGAATACACGTTTCGCGTCGGCGTGCCGAATCTTGTAGACAACCGGCACTTGCTGATTGATGATGGCCGAGTGTTTCGCTTGGGCATGTGAGGCATTTCCGCGCAGTCGCTGGCATGGCGATTGCGTGCACCTGGCAGTCTGACGCCCGCACACGATCCAGCCCGGGCGACTGTGCGGGCTTCCGGATACTGAGGTCCGGCTCCTCAAGGTAGAACCGTGCCTGCTTCCTGCCCCTGTTGCGCGAAGTGGGCTGTCTTGCAAGAATCGAATCCCGGATGGCATTGCCACACTGCGACGCGGGTGTACCGGATTGGGACTTCGAATCGGCTCACTGACGAGATCCTTGCGCATTGCCGGCGCCTCGCCGAGGGCGGTTCGATGGGCGCTGGCCGGGTCAGTGTTGATGCTGACGGCCGTCTTTGGACTTGTCGGCCCCGCTTCAGCCCAATGGCCGGAACGGCCCATCACGCTGGTGGTCATGTATTCGCCCGGCGGTGGAACCGACACGATGCTGCGGGCGCTGGCTGCCGAAATGGCGAGCGCCACCGGGTGGCGGATCAACGTGGTCAACCGCCCCGGCGCGGCGGGCGCGGTGGCGACTCGCTACGTGCTGAACCGCCCCGCGGACGGCTACACGATGCTTGGTGCATCGAACTTCAACAAGTATTCGCGCATCAGCGGCGGCGGCGATTCCGTGTCCTGGCGGGACTGGTACTACATGCGCGCGGCGTCGGGCTCGGCGAGCTGGTCCGTGCGTCCGGATTCGCCCTTCAAGACGTTCGCCGACGTGATCGAGGCTGCAAGAGCCAATCCCGGCACGCTGACGATCTCCACGTCCGGGACTGGCGGGCAGTGGCACGAGTTCGCCGCGGTCGTGGCGCAGGCGGCCGGCATCGAGTTGCGGTACGTGCCCTACAACAGCGGGCAACTGGCGACGCTGGCGGGGCTCAACGGGGAGGTCGACATCACCGGCGGCGGGGTGCACGAGCACATTCAATACGTGGATGCGGGCCAGCTCGTTCCGCTGCAGCAGACCAGCCTCGAGGACATCGCCACGCCCAGCGGCCGGATCATGCCGTCCCTGGTCAACTTTATTCCCGATATCCGCAACCGGCTACCGCCGAGCGGTGCGTACAATCTCGGCATTCGCCGCGATACGCCGCCGGACGTCATTCGCCAGGTCGAGGCGGCGTTCATCGCTGCAACGGAGTCCGAAGGGTTCCGGACGCAGGTTGCCGAGCGCCACTTTGCCGTGGATTTGCTGATTGGACCGGAAGCCGACCGTCGCGCCGCGCAGGTGGAGACGATCTCCGCGAGCGTGTTTGAGCAACTGATGATTCCGGGCGCAAGGACCGCGGCGGAACTGGAGCTGCCGCTGCCTGAGGAGTTCGACCAGTGGTGGCCGCCGCCGGGGTATAGCGTCCTGCCGATCCACGATGGCGACTAGCCGTTTGTCGGGTCTCGACTCCGAATCGCGGTCAGCGGAGGCGGAAGCCGGGGAGGGATCCGACCGTACCGCGCCCGGCAGCGACCTTGCTGCTGCGCTGGTCATCGCGATTTTCGCCGCGTTGGCAGTGGTGTTCTCCGTCCGGCTCGATGTTCCCGGATCCATCTACACGGCGCCCGGGCTGTTCCCGGTGATCATCGGTTCCACACTCTTTGCCATGGCTGCAGTCCTCGGATGGCGCGCAATTCGGGCCGGGGCGAAGATCAAGGCGCCAGGCTGGCTCAGGGCGCTAAAAAAGGTCGCTGCGACTGGCTCTACCGGTGAAGCGCATCGCACGGCGCAGCTCATGGCGCTGGTGACGGCCTACGTACTGCTGGTCGGCCTGGTCAACTTCGAATTCGGTGTGCCGCTGGGTTTTTTCACTGTCAGGATCAGCAGTTACGAATTGATCTCGGTGATCATGGTTGCCTGGATCCTCCGGCTTTTCTGGAGGGCGCACCCGGCCCGCTGCCTGCTCGTCGCGCTGGTTTCAGTGGAAGTGCTGGCGGCGATATTCCGCTACGGTTTCGGCATTCCCATGCCCGCGGGCTACTGACGCGCCGTGGAAGCACTCGCCCAGATCCAGGACCAACTCGTCCTGATCGCGTTCGACCCCTGGTTGTGGGTGGCATGCCTCGCGGGCGTCACGCTGGGCATTCTCTGGGGCGCCATGCCGGGTCTCTCCACGACCATGGCCATGACGCTGCTCATCGGCCTCACCGTGGGCATGTCCCAGTACACGGCGATCATGTTCATGCTGGGCGTCTATACCGGCAGCGTCTTCGGGGGCGCCATTTCGGCGGTTCTGGTGAACATTCCCGGCACGCCGGACGCCGTGCCGACCATGATCGAAGGCTACAGGCTCGCCAGGCGGGGCGAAGGCGGCCTGGCGCTGGGGACGGCGATTTCCGCATCCTTCGTGGGCAACTGGGTGGGGATCGTGCTGTTGATCGCCCTGATACCCGTCATCCTCTTCCTGGCGCTTCAGTTCCGATCGTGGGAAATGTTCCTGCTGTCGCTCTGGGGGATCGCCATCTGCGGCTCCATGTCGTCCATGGAGGCGCCGATCAAGGGCTGGATCTCGGGATGGATCGGGCTGCTGGTGTCCTTTGTCGGCCTCGACGCCATACACGGTGTCTCCCGGTTCACGTTCGGCTCCTTCTACCTGGACGACGGCATCGGCTTCATTCCCGTGCTCATCGGCCTGTTCGGCGTGTCGGAAATCCTGCGGGTATTGCCGCAGAAAAATCCGCCCCGGATTCCGTCGAAGGTGGGTCCCGTACTGCCGTCGCTGAACGCGTTGATCAGGTTCCTGCGGCCGTCGTTCCGGTCGGGCATCATCGGCACCGTCATCGGTGCGATCCCGGGAGCTGGCGCGAACGTGGCGTCGTTCTTCGCCTATGATATCGGCCGCCGGCGCGCGTCGAAGGCCGAGCGGGCGAAGTGGGGCAAGGGCAGTTACGAGGCCATCGTCTGCTCGGAAGTCGCCAACAACGCCAACGTCGGCGGCTCGCTGCTTCCAACCATTGCCCTGGGTATTCCCGGCAACGCGGCGGCCGCAGCCATACTGGCGGCGCTGCAGTTGAAAAGCGTGGTCCCCGGTCCGCTCATCCAGGTGGAGAACCCCGGGCTGATCTATTTCATCTACATCGGCCTCATCATCGCCAACTTCTTCATGTACGGGATGGCCATCGCGCTGATCAAGCCCTGCGTCAAGCTCTTCAGCCTGCCGAAGACCCTGTTGATGCCGGTGATTCTGCCCATCTGCGTCCTTGGCGCCTTTGCGGTCAACCTCAACATCTTCGATGTCTACGTCATGCTCGCCTCGGGGCTCGTCGGTTTCGTCCTGCACCGCTTCGGGTTCCCGCTGGCGCCCCTGGTCCTGGCGGTGATCCTGGGTCCGTTGGCCGACGAGAATCTGCGCCGCGCCTTGCTCGTGTTCGAGGATACGGGCATTCTCACCATCCTCTGGGAGCGGAAGCTGGGCACGGTGCTGCTGCTGGTCGTGCTATATACCTTCTACGACGGCATTTTCAGGCGCGGCGGTTCGAGGACCTGATTGCAGGTCGCAGACACGGGAAAGATTGAGAGCCTGACGGCAGATTCGGAAAGGAACGGAATGAGCAACAGCCAGGAATCCATCGGTCTTGCCATTGTCGGCTGCGGCACCATCGGCCGCATTCGCGCCCAGTGCGCGCGCCAGTATCCAGGCGTCGGCTGGCTCGGCCTTTGCGACACGCGCGAGGAGGCCGGCCGGCAACTGGCGCAAGAGACCAACGCCGACTATTTCACGACGTCCTTCTACGAGTTGCTCAACCGGCCGGAAGTGAACGCGGCGATGATCCTCACCGACGAGAACAACCACACAGCCCCGACACTGGCCGCCGTCGACCGCGGGCTCAAGCTACTCATCGAGAAGCCCCTGGCCACCGATGCACGCGAGTCGGCGCAAATCCTCGCGGCGATCGAACAGGCCGGAGTCGATGCCTGCATGTGTTATACGCAGCGATTCCGCCGCCGTTTCCTGACCATAAAGGAGCGCCTGACCGCGGGGCAGATCGGCGAGGTGCATTCGGTGATCACTCGCGCGCTGATGAACCGCATGGTGCCCATCGCCACCATCGAAAAGACCCGCGATCGCCGCAACCTCACGCCCATGGTGGTTTCCGGTACCCACAGCCTGGACATGTCCATGTGGTTGATGGAAGGCAAGACCCCGGTCAGCGTCTACGCACGTTCCACCGACAAGGTCCTGGCCGAACTGGGGACCAAGGACTCCACCTTCGGCCTGTTCACCATGGACGACGGCACGATTTTCTCCATGAACATCAGTTGGGCGCTGCCGGTGGTCTGGCCCGGGGCGGTGTACGGCATCGAGATCGGCATCGTCGGAACCAAGGGAGTAATCGACGTCGAGGACACCCATCGCGACCTCGTGCTGGCCACCGAAGAGCCGCTGCCGGCGGGCTACACGACCCGTGAATTCGAGCCCCCGATGGAACGCCACGTGGATTTCCTCACCAGCTACCCTCCGGGCGATATCTGGAACAAGCAATTCTGGGGGCCGATGCGGGAGGAAACCATGTCGTGGTTCAGCCGTATCATGCTGGGCGTGGAAACGCCCCATGCCAGCGCCGCGGACGGCCACAGGAACCTGATGCTGACCATGGCCATGGACCGCTCGGCGCGGCTGGGAACGGAGGTTATCCTGCCGGTCGAGCCGGACGTGTTCTATGATGATTGATCCAACCCGAGCGTGACCTGACCGGAGGGCAAACGCACGTGCAAGACTTTTTTCCGCGTATTTTCTGCCGCGATGGCCACGCCGGCACGCCAGGCATGGCGCTCCTGTCCCTGTTTCTCGCATCGCCGCCGCTCGGCGCCCATCACGGGTTCGCCGTACATTACGATCCGAACAGTCCCGTCCGCATCGAAGGCACCGTGGTGAGTTTCGACTTCCGTAACCCCCATTCGTCGCTGACGATCGAAGCGCAGGACGAGGCCGGAGCAACGGTGCTGTGGACCTGCGAAATGGCGAGCCGGGGTCAGTTGTCGCGCAGGGGCGTGACCGAGGAAAGCTTTCAACCGGGCGAGTCGATCGTCGTCGAAGGCGTCGCCGCACGGCGCGACCCGCTGGGCTGCGAGTTCGGCGCCAGCACCCACGCGGACGGCCGGACTTTTGTGGGCCGGACACTCGATAATCGGCAGACCCAGTTCAACCTGCATTTTGCCAGCGAGAACCCGGGCACCGTGACCGGGAACTGGATTCGAAAACGCTTTCCCGGGGGAGGGCGACAAGACCCCTACGATCACCTGTTCACACCCGAAGGTGCGCGCGTCCACGCCGACTACGACGAGGTCTTCGACAGTCCGGTTCTGCGCTGCAGCCCGAGCAGTCCGCTGAAACTGTGGGATCAGCCCGGCCATACGGTGGAGATTCGCGCTGAGGGAGAGGACCTGGTGATTCAGGCCGAGTTCATGGACTCGGTCCGCGCAGTGGACATGGGTGCGACCGAGCATCCCTCAGACATTGAGCGCAGCACGCTGGGTCACTCCATAGGCCGCTGGGAGGGCGCGACCCTGGTCATCGAAACGACGCGGTTCGAGCCCGGCGTTCTGCTTCCAAACGGTGCAGGCATTCTCAATTCCTCGGAACTGGTATTCACCGAGCGCCTGTCGGTAAACGAGGAAGGCGACCTGCTCATCGACTGGATGGCAGATGACCCGGTCCACTTCACCGGCCCGGTGACCGGTCAACGCGTCATGGCGCGCACAACCTCGCCGGTTGGGCCCTACGATTGCGTCCCCGAAGTGGTGGATTAATTTTCATTCGCCGTGCTTGGGCGAACTCATCCGTAGACATCAAGCGACAAGCGGTTCGGTTCGATCACCGAGCGGGACCAATGCTCTTCCATCGATTGAAGAAATTCAGGACGAACGATCTTGGCTCGTTGCACCAGCCATTTTCGGCTGTCCGACCTGAGATAGAGACCCTCCGCCGGCTGATCGGCAAGCGCCGATTTCGACAGAAGTTTCACAAGTTCGTTCAAGTCGAACTGGCCGCGGGCAATGATGGGCGCCTGAGCCACATCCATCTTGCGGCATAGAGCATCACGACGGGTTACAGACAAGAATCGACCTGATCGTTTATCGAAGACATCGAACCCAAGAAACCAATCCGGCAGACGGCTGTAGCAAACTGAGTGCCGGGCATAACACCACTCGCCAAAAAGTATGTAACGATTGATCAGTGTGTCGAACAGCGCATCCGCTCGAAGTCTGAGCCAGTTCCGAAGCGTCCGCCACTGACCCGAACCCGGAAGTCTCAGGTAACCGCCCCTGTTCTGAGCGCGCACGTTCCCGCTCGAATCGAAAGAAATTCCCAAGTTGGCCCCGTCCACCTTTTCTTCCACCGTGAGTTCCCGGGCCAGAAATGCGCTGCGTTCGTTATCTGGCAGCACCTTATCGTCCCGGATTTCGACTCCGGGGAGAGTCGTCAGGTGAGCGGTAGAGGGGAACTTGTAAAAGGTGTCCTTCATGTGCCCATCTTGTTCGCGTACTTGGCTTCAACGTAGTCGGGGCAAAGAAATTCGACCTCTATTTCACATTCTTCCAATGCGTCCTTCCATCCCCACCACTTACTATCGGTGGCCTGCAGTATGGGTGGCTTGTCCGGGTGGCCATTCGACACGGCGACAAACTTTCGATCCGATCTGTCAAAATTGTCCAATCCGTCGTGCGGCGGAAATTGGTCGTACGAGTCACCGCTACTTGTGATCGGCACTCTTTGCGATTCATCAAAGCTCCATCGGTTGTCGTGAACCCACTTCATGAAGCGATCGCCGAGACCAGGCTGGCCGGATAGCGAGAGCTGTCCCATGTACTCGTAATAGATCTCGTCACCTGCATCGAGAATCAGGCCACGGGTCCGCACAACATGGTCAACAGCTTCCAAACACGCCTCTACGCAGGTGTCAGGAAAGTCGGACCCCGGATCGGGCTGTGTTGCGAGGTTGGCCACCTTGGGCACGTTTGTGTCGACCACACACAGGGACGGCAAGCTCACGTGGTTGACTCCGAAGAGAGACTGCTCTGCTTGCGTCTTGTCAGCGCAGCTCTGGCCTGTTCTGCAATGTCGCCCATTTCGTCGCCGAAAAAGTGTTCGGGCCAGTTCAGGATGTTGCCGAATTCGTCCAATTGCAGCGCATCCAGCTTGGCAGGCGCACTTGAGACGTTTGCGAAATAGGCCGATACACTCTCCTGAGTAACCTTTTCTTCGGCGATCCGGCGCTGCAAGCGACGCAGGAAGTGTTCCGAATGGGTTTCAATGATCAACTGAATGTTTCTGTCCCATCCGTCTTCCTTGGAGTTGATGACATCGATCATCACGTCGGCCAGGGCAGATTGCGCCCTCGGATGCAGATGAATCTCCGGCTGTTCCATCAAAACGATTGACCCTGGCGGCGCATAAAAGCACTGCACCAGCACGGGCAGCACCTGCGAAATGCCGAAACCGACGTCAGGAAGATCGACCCAGTCGCGTGAACCTTTGGCGCGAATCCTGACTTCGTATTCTTGTCGTTGTTCTGAAATCGGTGTGACCCTGAACTCCTCGATCAGACCCAATTGCTTGAGTTTCAGCGCGACTATTTCCTGGAATGGCTTTCTCCAACGCTTATATCCCAAACTGATCATGCGATCGCGTGCTGCAAGCATAGCTGCGACCGTGTTCTCTCCCGCGTAGCCGACGCTCTCGGGTTCGACACCGGCCCAGGAATACAAGCGTTCCGCTCGCGTTCGTAGCGGCCCAAGGTAAGACAGCGATCGAAACAGTTGTTCATGCCGCAGGTTCAGGGACTGGACAAAATCCGCATTTTGGTAGTACGCGACGACCTCATCCGGAAAACCATAAAACCGGACAGGGGCGCCGGGAGCCCAGGCACGACCCGGCTTTCGTGTCAGCCAGTAAGTGTCCGCATCCACCTCATACTCGGATCTGGTGTTTGGCTTGCGTGACATTCGGATGGTGAGCGCGGATTCGCCACCGGCTGTCAATTCGTATTTCAGGCGATCCAGAGACAGCGAACGACGCTCTCCTTCTCCCAAGCCCACCTCAGCGTCAAACGCAATAGCGTCGCCGGAGAAATCCTGCACGTACAACGAGTTCTCGAACTTCAGCGTTTCCGGCAGCGACCACCGATACTCGAATGCGATCTTGTTATCCGGGTTGCGGCCGAACACCATCTCCCGATAGGAGCCAAGCTGCACGGCGGAGTTCTTGCCGCCCGGATAGAACACGGCCTTCCTGTCCGCCGATTCGATTGTCTGTTTCAGCAACAGGAGAAACTGACCGATACTCGACTTGCCCGAACTGTTGGCTCCGAAAAACAACGTAATGGGAGCCATGCGGATCGCGCCGGTATCCTTCCATCCCTTGAAGTTCTGGATGCGCAAGTGCTCAAGCACGATTGTTGTCCTCCCACCGGTTGTGCGGATCGCCTGGATCGTTGACGATGCGCCGCGCTGCCGCGAGCAATTCCGCTCCCGTGCCGCAATCGATGATCGCGTCGCCCACCGCCGCCAGGCGCTCCGGCTCCGAAACGCCCGCCAGTAGTGACGACAGGCGTTCGCCCGTGTCTGCGCCGAACCTGCGTGCCGCCTGACTTCCCAGCACGCGCCGATGGAATTTAACGCTTTCCGCACGGCCCTCCGCCAAGGCCCGCGCGCGAATCTGCGCTTCTTTCTGTCGCTGGCGCTCTTTCCACCTTTCCGCCGTCAAAGATCCCATCGCTTCTACCTCACGCCACCGCGCCCAGACCGTTCGTGGCGACGATCGTCACCAGCTTCAGCGATCCGCCCCGAGGCCGTTTCTCTCCGCGCTTCCATTGGCTCACCAGCCCCGTGGTCGCATTGAGGTGGCGTGCGAACATTGCCTGGCTCGCGTTCTCGCGCAGCCTCAGCGCGCGGATTTCGTCCGCCGTCATTTCTGGCAACTAGCGTGAGGCACATCTCGTCGAACATTCGCACGGTCTGCTTCGGCATCACACCCGCTTCCGACAATCCAAGCGCTGCCTCATGCGCGGCGGCCAGCGCTTCACTCTTGTACTGCATTGTCATCGCATTTCACCTCTACTATCGCTCCAACCGCCTGTGCCGCCGCGAGACCGGACGGATTCAGGGCCAAGTACTCGTCGGCCAGCAATCTGTACGTCGCCAATTCGCCCCGGCGGACGTTCTCTCGCCTGCTCTTGGCGAAACCGTACACGAAAAACGCCAGCCAATGAATACATTCGGGACGCAGGCGGAGCATGCGCGCGAGCACGCCGCGGCGCTTCATCACGCGGCAGCGAGTGAGTCGGTTTGAACGGACTGTATCGTCCACATCGTCGTGCGAGGCGACTGGTGAAGCCGCCCAAGGCGCCACCCAACCTCAGGCGATTGTGTCTATCGGCGGGATTACGTATCCGGCTCTGGCGACCTTCTCACCTTGACGCGCCAGTGGTTGTCGCGTTGGATCACTGCCGGGGTAAAGTCGCGCCCTGCGCCCTCAAGTGGGTCAAGCTCCACCCAGAACGTCCGTCCGCTCCGAGTCAGCTCCTCGTGCAATGCATGGGTGCACTCACCGTAGCCCAACCGTTCCAGCAAATGACCCAGGCGCTGCGCCACCGACCGTTCGAATGCTCCCGACAACGCGGCCAGTCTGCCCGGGTCGATCCGCGGGCCAAGGTCGACGAGCACAGTGGCGATATGGTCAATGCCTCCGGCGCCGCGCGGATAGCGCAACAGATCCAGGGCGGTCAGCTCGACACTGGCGATCTTCATGTACCCGGTGTCCGTCTTGTGTTCATTGATCCCGCTTGCAACCGCCTCCATGTCCTTGCGGTATCGAAACACGATATTGGATCGTCCTGCCCGAATCGCTCCCAGTTGCCGGTCCGTGATCACCTGGAACTCCATCACCGCCTGGTGGCTCGCCCCGTGCAGTTCCGCTGCCGTGAGCAAACCAACGTAGTAGGGACGATCCGAATGTGCCATAAGCGCATCGATGTACCACGACGGCGGCGGCGCGCCCCATCGGAGAAATTGCGGCGGCACGATGACATAGAATCCGCGGCGCGGCTTGATCAGGTGCTTGCGCCGTTGCTGTCGCTCCGCCGCATCGAGAAACGCGCCCGGACCGACTTCGAGCGCCGCCTGCGCCTCCGAGGCGGTAAACACCACGCGACCCTCGGACAGCAGCTCCGTGAGGAACGAAGATAGCGCAAAACGCTTCTGATATATCATAGTTTATTATCCGCGTGTAAAGCGGATTATTAATTATGTTTTCGTTATTCTATAGTATTCGTATGCCAATATCCGTTACAAATGCGGATAAATCCATATGGTCGATAGAGGTCAGGAACTGCGCGGTCACCGGCACTAGGTTGATCGCCGACTGCCCGGGGCGCGTCAGACTGGCTCCACTCACCCAACGGGAACAGCAATACTTCCATCTCCGCTCACTGGACAATCGTATGCGACATCCCGATTTGATTTCCCTGTTCGATCTTCTGGATCGTTGGCGGCACCTTCCCTCATACCGGCTGGAACCGCGGGCCGACGCGTTTTTTGCACTGTTCCTCGTCGATGTTCTTGACAGGCACCTTCAATCGCGCGGCGTCCGCGTTGATCCGCGTGTCATCCCCGAATTCCCACTCGGACAGCACGGTACCAAGCGTTCGGACAAGGCCGACTACTTCGCCGTTTCGACAGACCGCAAACACGCGTTCCTGATCGAACTGAAGACCGATATGCGATCTCTCAAGGATGACCAGGGGCACTACCTGAATCGCGCCAGGGATCGTGGTCTCGCCGCGCTGCTCTGTGACATTAAGTCCATGGCGAAGGCGGACCGCCTCTATGCGCGAAAAAAATACTTCCACCTCTTGAAGGCGATCGCTGCTCTCGACCTTATGGAACTGCCGCCCGACCTCGAGCACAAGATCTACTCGCAACCGCGCGGAGTGTACGATTGCATCGCCGCCATCGATATTCCGAAGCGGCTCCCAGCCATCGAGATCATCTATATCGTGCCCACGGCAAGAGAAGGCAAGGATTGCATCGACTTTGCAACCTTTGCTGGTGTAGTCGAGAACCGTGGCGAGATCGGCAAGCGCTTGGCGGCGTCCCTCCGGGAATGGGTTTGCACCGAGGCCGGGGATAAACGCTGAGATTGTCCCGTCCCTGCATTAACCATGCCTTGTACATCACTTGTACAAGTAGGTCGGTTCTGGTACGTTGAAACCTCAAGGCACGTTCTGGCTTATCGTCGTCTAATCGAGAAAACCCAATGGCCAGTAACTTTTCGTCCAATAGCGAAACCTCTTCCGCTTCCGCAGCCGTTACCGTGAGCGAGTTCAGGGCCAGGCTTGCAGAAATGATCGGACGGGCCGAGCGGGGAGAAGAGGTATTGATTGCGCGCGGACAGATGCCCGTTGCGAAACTGGTTCCCCTGGGAAGCCCGCGCAAGCGCCGGCTGGGCGTGTTGAAAGACTTGATGAGCGAGGAGGCTATCGAGGCGCTGACCGCAGCGCTGGATGAGCCGCTGCCGTCGCACGAACAGGCGGCATTGGAAGGCGGGCTGACTGACAGTCTGGGTATTGCGAGGCGGTAGCTTCGCCCGTGCGGCTGCTTCTCGACAGCCATGCCCTGTTGTGGGCGCTGACATTGAGTCCGAGGCTGCCGGAACATGCCCGCTCGCTCATAGGCGACGTTGCCAATGACGTTTTCTTTAGCCCGGTGAGCCTTTATGAGCTTGTATTCAAGGCCAGGCGCCGGCGGATTGCGGTGGAGACGCTGGACTTGCCTCAAGCGGCGATAGAGTCAGGTTTCAGGGAAGTGGGGCTTACGTCGCGGCACCTGTTGTACGCCGCAAACCTGGACTGGGATCATGGCGATCCATGGGACCGAATCCTGCTTGCGCAGGCAGACCTTGAGCAAATGACACTGGTCTCCGCCGACAAGATTTTCGATGAACTGACGAATGAGCGCCTTTGGCGACGACAGGCCTGAGCAACTGCCACACCGTCACTTGATCGCGATCGGGTTCAGCGGTGAGCCGCATCCGCCGGTGATGGGCAGGGGCGGGGCGCAGAAGAAGAACTCGTAGACTCCGTCCTCGGAGCAGTCGTCGGCGAGTTCGTCGACCACGAAGATTTCGCCCATGGTGATGCCGATCATGGGGATGACCACCCAGTGCCAGGGTTGCTGGGCCTCGGTGGTCTCGTTGGGTCGCACTTCGCAGCCCCATGTATCCGCGCAGATTGCTGCGATCTCGTTTTCGTAGATCCAGTCCGCGGTCTCGAAGGCCATGCCAGGCGCGTCGCCGCCGGCGTAGCCGCCCCAGTTGCCGGCCCGCTGCCGCTGGCCCATCATGCCAGTGCGCACGATGACGAAATCGCCGCGCCTGATTTCCACGTTCTGGGCTTCGGCCGCGCCGTCCAGATCGGCGTTGGTGATGGCCATGCCCTCGTCCAGGGCCTCCACGCCCGCGTACCGAGCTACGTCCAGTAGAACGCCGCGCCCCACGGCACGGTCCTTGATCTTGTCGATGGCGTTTTTCTGCGCGCCGTTGCTGTCCACCAGCCGGGCGTCGTAGCCGTTCCACATCTTGTCTCCATAGAAGATGTGTCCCAGCGCGTCCCACTGTGTACCGCACTGCAGCGGCAGGGAGATCATGTCGTCGGCGTAGCGGAACTTGCCCGCGTCCTGGTTGCCGGCGACTGCGTCGGTGCCCGTCGCTGTCATGGTGTGGATGGGGTTGAAGCGGTTGCCCCAGAGTCCGCTCTGGGGGCCCTTGTTGTCAAAGTTCAGGGCCAGCGAGAAGACCCTGCCCTTGCGGATCAGCCGGGCCGCGGCAACGATGTCCTTCGGCGTGATGAAGTTCAGTGTGCCGATCTCGTCGTCCGGCCCCCATCGCCCCCAGTTCTTGCACCGCTCGGCGGTCTCGCGAATGATCTCCATGTTGAGATGGCCTTCGTCGTAGCGTCTTGGCATGGGCGTTCCCCGAATTGGTTGGCTGAAGCGGCAATTAGCGTGAATTGCTGCCTGTGTGTCAACCTTCGGATGTTCTTCAGACGTCCTTTGAAGCCAAACGCAGGCGGACCGCCGTGGCGTGACGATGCCGGGGACTGCCCTGTCTCACCGAAAATTGACAGTTCGGGTACCGGCGCCCGCGGGTATAATTCCGCGCGCGCCGGGCGTCACCGTTGACTGTCGAACAGGAGAAAGACGGGCATGCAGGGAAAGATCGCATTCGAAGAACACATGGCGATTCCGGAAACGGTATCGGAAACGCGCAGTTTCGCCGGCGACTCGGGGCGATGGGACGACTTCACCCGGCAAATCCTGGATGTCGGCGCCCGCCGCCTGGGCAACATGGACGAAACGGGCATCGAGTTCGCGCTTCTGTCCCTCAATGCGCCCGGGATCCAGGGGATCCTCGACACGGCCGAGGCCATCGAAGTGGCCAGGAAGGGCAACGACGCCATCGCCGAGGCCATGGCCCGGTATCCCGACCGCTACGGCGGAATGGCCGCGCTGCCCATGCAGGATCCGGACGCGGCTTCCGCGGAATTGACTCGTTGCATCACGGATCTGGGCTTCAAGGGCGCAATCGTGAACGGATTCACCCAGAAGGATGTCCCCGACTCAGCCATCTACTACGACATACCCGAGTACCGGCCGTTCTGGGCCACGGTTTCGGAACTCGACGTGCCGTTCTACCTGCATCCTCGGATGCAGATTCCGTCCCGCGCCCAGAACTACGAGGGCCACCCCTGGCTCATGAGCGCTCCGTGGGGATTCGCGGTCGAGACCTCGATCCACTCCCTGCGCCTGTGCGGATCGGGAATCTTCGACGACTACCCGAACCTGAGAATCGTCATCGGTCACCTGGGCGAGTTCATTCCCCACGGACTGTGGCGCATCGATGCGCGGATGCGTTTCTCAAGGCGCGATTACCGGGGCAAGCGACCGCTTGGCGAGTATTTCCTCGATCACTTCGTGGTCACCACCAGCGGTTTCTTCAACGATCCGGCGTTCCGCAACACGCTGGACGTAATGGGCACCGACAAGGTCTTCTTCTGCGCCGACTACCCCTTCGAGAGCATGCACGATGCCGCAGGCTGGTACGACGCCACGCAGGAAATCACAGACGAGGAACGCATCAGGATCGGTCGGACCAACGCCATCGAATACTTCGGTCTGGACCTGGATACCTAAAAGACCAGACTGGGCAGATATGTGGCGATCCCGGGGAAATTGACGATGGCGATCAGCCCGATCAGCATGATGATCCAATAGGGCGTGGAACTCCTGAAGATTTCCATGATCGAGATGTTCTCGTCCTCGTCCCGGATTGCGGCCTTCACCGTGTAGACCAGCAGGCCGAAGGGCGGCGTTAGCAGGCCCGCCTCGATGGCCAGGATGCCGATGATCGCGAACGCGATTGGATCGTAGCCGAGGCCCACCGCGATCGGCTCGAAAATGGTCAGCGTCAGCAGCATGATGGAGATGGAGTCGATGACCATGCCGAGGACGAACCAGATGCCGATCATGCCGGCGAGCAGCAGCCAGGGCGCCAGTTCCGCCCCGAGAAACGCGCCCTGTATGCCGCTTGAGACGCCCGTCATGGCCAGCGTGCGGGAGTAAAGGGCGGCGGAAACCAGCAGCAGCAGGATCGGCGCGGAGGTCCGCCCCACCGAAAGGATCGCGTCCATTGCGCCGCGGAACCGCATCCCCTTGGCGATCGCCAGCATCAGGCCGATGAAGGCCCCGGCGCCTGCGCCCTCGGTGGGCGTGAAGACGCCGAACCAGATGCCGCCCAGGACCGCGACGACGACCGACAGGATGCCCAGGCCGCTGGTCCAGGTCTGCAACCGGCTGGCCCGGGGCGCGTCATCGTCCTGCGAAGCCTCGGCGGCCGCCTCCTGGCCGCCACCCACCAGCGCCGGACGCGCCACCGCCGAAACCAGCACGTAGCAGACGAACAGGCTGACCAGCAGAAGCCCGGGCAGCACGCCCGCCAGGAAGATTTGCCCGATGGAGCGCTCCGTCAGCAGGCCCCAGACGATCATGAGCACGCTGGGCGGTATCAGCATCCCCAGGCAACTGGAGCCGGCCACCGCACCCAGGGCGAAACCGCGGTGGTAGCCGAAGCGTTTCATCTCCGGGTAGGCGATGCGAGAGAAAGCCGCCGCCGAGGCGATGCTGACGCCGGTCACGAAGGAAAAGATCGCATTGCCGAGCAGGGTCGCAACCGCCAGCCGCCCTGGCAAACGCTGCAGCCCGCGGTGTATGGCCCGGTAGACATCGGTCACCGCACCGGACCGGCTGACGAATTCTCCCATCAGCATGAACAGCGGGATGACCGCGAACTCGTATGCGCGCAACGCCTCGTAGGCCGTGCTGCCGAGCATGGCCAGGACCACGCTGGGGCTGCCGCCCGTGACCAGGAAGATCCCCAGCGCGCTGGCCATGCCGAGCGCGATGGCGATGTGCACGCCCAGCGCCACCATGGCCAGCAGGCTGACGATGAGGACGGTGGCAATGTTGACGTCGAACACGATCAGTCCCTCGCCCGGGGATGTTCGCTGTCGGGGCGGGAGGCGTCGGGATTGGATGCGTCGCGATCGGAGGTGTTCGGATGCGCTGTGCCGGAATCCGCAGTGTCATTACCCGCGGCGGAACGCAAAGCTTCCGGCCGGAAGATGTCGAGATACGCCATCAGCAGGTAGTTGAAGCAGGCCAGGGCACTGCCGATCAGGATCGTGAACCGGGTCGGCCAGGCGGGAACGCGCAGGGCGCCTTCGCCCTCGTACTCGCCGGCAACCCAGGATCGTATCGCCGCCTCCCAGCCGCCCAATAGGATCATCGCGAAGAACGCCGCGCCCAGCAGGTATCCCAGCGCCAGGGCGATTCGCCCGAACGCCGGTGGAAAGCGTTGCGCCAGGAAGTCCGCGCGCAGCATGGCGCCGCTGCGGATGGCATAACCGGCCTGCAGGAAGACGATCATCACGATGGAGTTCATGACGATCTCCGGCACACCGTAGACCGGTGAGTTGAAGACGCTGCGTCCGACAATGTCGGCGATGATGAAGAACGTCAGGACAAAGGCCCAGACGGCGGCGAGCACCAGCAGGAAGCGCGTCAGGCGGTCGCTAAGCTTGACGATCGACACGGGTGTTCCGGGACAGTTACCGATCCGACGGGCTATCGGATCAGGAACCAGACCAACCCGATAATTCCGACCGCCATCATCACGGCCTCAAATCCTGCAAACCCCACGGCATTCAGGAACCATACGAGACCGCCGAATATCAGCGCGCCGATTAACGCTTCAAGAACCACGCTGTTTGCTCGATTGCCATTGGCGATTGCAGCTATCGGACTTCATACCGGACCGGCCAGACGTATCCATGGCGCTCTGCCGCCGCCAGGGCCGTTTCCAGTACCTGTGTTCCCGGCAAACCTAGTCCGTCCAGTTCGGCAGCCATCTGTCTGGGCCAATCGGCGAGCGACCGGGCCCATTCCTCACGCACTTCCGGACCCAATTCCTTCACCGTGATCAATTCCTGCAAGGTCGACACGTCGTCGCCGTAGCGCTCGAGATTGTTGGAGCCGGTCAGCTCCTCGTAGTCGGCCGATACCTCAAGCAGGATTTCCTGAACATCCGCGGGGAGCCGGTTCCAGGTATTGAGGTTGATGGTCAGGCCGTGCCAGGTGATGGAGCCGAAGCCGATCATGGTGTAGTAGGGCGCCGGTTCGTACAGCTTGAGTTGCACCCAGGCGCTTGGAAACATGATCCATCCCTCGTAGACATTGGTCCGCAGGCCCGTGTACGCCTCGGGCAGGGCGCCCTGAACGGGGGTGGCGCCGGCGTAGCGCAGCCAGTTCAGATTGAGTCCCGCACCGGCGATCTTGATGCCCTGCAGGTCTTCCACCGTATTCCAGTCGAATGACGTGCCCAGGTTGTAGCCCGCATCCGCGATGCGCGCCAGCAATTTCTGGTTGAACTCCTCCTCGAAGACCTCGGTCAGGTAGGGGACCTCGCGGTACACGTCCTGGGCGATCTTCAGACTGACCGTCGGATCCATGGTCCCGAACGGCAGCATGACCTGGAACGCGTGCAGCGGCAGGTTGGAGGGTTCGAAGCAGTAACAGAAGCCGCCGATGTCGACGATTCCGTTCTGCACGCCTTCCAGCGTCTCCGAGGTCCTGACGATGGACCCGCTGTATCCCTCGATGAAATTGACAGTGTGTTCGGTCCGTTCCTCCACCCGGCGCTGGAACTCGGTCTGGAAATACGATTGCATCAAGCCGGCGTAGACGACACCGGGCGGGTGCCCCGTGGCGATCCTGAGGGTGATCCTGTCGGCCTGTGCATGGCTGCCGGCGGCCAGGAAGAGTATGGCGACGAGACCGCGGGCCGCAAATCCCGGCTGCTTGCGTGCAGTCGATTTCATGAGAACTCCCCGAGGATGACTTGAACTGGTTCCAAACAATTATTATTGAACGTGTCATGACCGCTTGCAAAGGCGAGTCCGCTGAGCCCCGGCAATTCGGGGTACCAGAGGGAGGTCCGCGACTGGTAAGGTGGCGTCGGCCGACGGTGCCGCGGCGGCAATTGGAGGAAACGGATGTTTCGTGAAATGCCCCTCTACGAGGACGATCCCATCGAGAGCATGTTCGTGCGCCTCGCAGCGGATCGGAGCCCTGACAGGATGGACCTGGGCATAGGGGTGTTCCGGGACGATGAGGGCCAGGTGCCGGTGTTCGAGGCAGTGCGCGAGGCGGAGTTGCGGATTGTCAGGCGGGGAGAATCGAAATCCTACATGGGGCCGCTCGGAAACCCGGGCTATTGCAGGGCAGTGGAACGACTTGTGCTGGGTCCGGAGATTCTCGCGCAGGGGGAGCGCAGCGTGATTTCGGCGCAAACACCCGGGGCGGGCGGCGCGTTGCGTGTGGGCGCGGAGGTGGTACGGTCCCTGTCGCGTGAATCCCGCGTGTGGGTATCGGATCCGGTCTGGCCGCACCAGCTCGAATTCTTCGAGAAGCCGGGCATGGCGGTCAGGACCTACCGCTACTACGATCGGTACGAATCGGTACTTCGGTTCGACGAAATGCTTGAGGATCTTGCGGCCATGCGCCGCGACGATCTGCTTCTGCTGCACGGCTGCTGCCACAATCCGACGGGACAGGACCTCGGCCTGGATCAATGGCAGGCATTGACCGAACTGGTTTCGGAGAAGGGCGCCATACCCTTCGTCGATGTCGCCTACCAGGGATTCGGTCAGGGTGTCGAGGAGGACGTTGCCGGTCTCAGGTTGATGGCGAGCCGGGTACCGGAATTGTTGCTTGCGGTGTCCTCATCGAAGAGTTTCGGAATCTACAGGGATCGGGCTGGCATGTTGTCCGTCGTGGTATCGCCCGGGGCAAGGGTCGAGACCTGGTTGGTGCGGCGGCTCAGGGATTTTGCGCGGCAACTCTATTTCATGCCGCCGGATCATGGTGCGGCCATCATTCTGGAAATCCTGACGTCACCGGACCTCGCAAACCTGTGGAGATCGGAGCTCGATGGAACGCGGTTGGAAATAATCGGCAAGCGTCGGGTGCTTCGGAAATTGCTGGAAACCGAGGTCGCGGGATTCGACGCTTCTTTCATCGAAAGGCAACTGGGGATGTTCTCGTGCCTGCCGATCGATTCGCGCGAACAGCGGCTCATGGAAGAACTGTTTCACATCTACATGATGCCGGACGCCAGGGTCAACGTTGCCGCCATGAGGACGAGCGACGCACAAGTGCTGGCGAGAGCGTTTCGCGAATTGATCGGGCGCCGGCGCGGAGACGGACTACGCGCACTCGGCGGGACCGTCGGCTAAGCGGCCGGCACCGCCCTCGGAGGGACCGCCGGGTAACCGGCCAGCACCGCTCCGGGTAAAGCGGTCGGCTAGCCGGCCGGCACCGCCCCCGGGGGTGTCACCCGGATCGTCACGATGTCGGTGTCGTGATACTGCTGGTGCCGTACCGACGAGGCCAGGTGCCTCAGCAGCCGCAGTGACACTTCCCGCTCGATCGACGTAGTCGCGGCCTGTTCGCTCAGCAGCGCGATCCGGTCCTCCAGGTTGGCCGTGCCCGGTGCGGCAACGAAGTCCAGTATCGCTTCGCCCGCGTGCTTGTGAGCGACCACGAGAAGCCGTCGCTTCGGGGAGTCGCCGCCGGATTGATCCTGGTTGAGCAAGGTCAGCAGCGTCTCCTCGCTGGCGGCGTCGAGCCGGTGCGCCATGGCCGCGTCCCAGCCGCCGGCGGACGCGAACTTGGCGAGAAACTCCCTGATGGTTGGCAGGGCGGACGTATCGAACTCCACCTCGATGCGCCGCCGCCGCGGCTCGGTCAACTCCACGAACAGGGTCAGCAGAATCGCGATCAGCCCGCCGCCGGTCATGCCGTTCTGGAGCAGTCCGCCGGCAAATGCCGAGAAGTACTCCGGAAAGATCACGCCGCTCTGCAGGCCGGCGCCAATCCAGAACGACACACCAGCGATCAGCGCGTTGCGATGGTCGATGCCGTCCTGCACGACGATTCTCATGCCGACCACGAACAGCATCGCAATCAGCACGGTGATGTAGGCGGCGGCAACCGGACCGGGTATCGCCAGGATCAGCGCGAGCACCTTCGGCAGGAATGCCATCACGAGGAATACGGCACCGGCGGCGACACCGACGCTGCGGGCAGCCACACCTGTCAGCTCCGTCACCGAAACGCTGCTGGAGTACGTCGTATTCGGTACGGTGCCCGCCAGTCCGGAGAGCAGATTGCCCACCCCGTCCGCCGCCACCGCACCCTGCACGGTACGGAAATCCACCGCCCGGTCTCGGCGCCAGGAGACTCGCTGTATGGCCACGGAGTCGCCGATCGTTTCGATGGCGCCGACCAGGGTCACGAAAACGAAGGCCGGCAGCAGCGCCCAGAACGTCGGACCGAAGCTCAGGTCGAAGCCGGGCCACGCGATCGCCGGGATGCCGACCCATGCCGCCTCCGCTACCTGGGCCGTGTTGTACAACCCGAAGAACGACGCCACGACCGTTCCTGCCACGATACCGATGACCGGCGCCCAGAGTCGCAGCGTGCCCGTGGCTTTCAATCCGATGGCCACGATCGCGACGATCGTTGCCAGCGCGCTCAACGCGGCGCCCGGTGCCGGGCTGCCTTCAGGCACCTCGGTCAACATGTCGAAGACAATGGGCATCACCGTCACCGCGATCAGCATGATCACGGTTCCGGCCACGGTCGGAGTCAGAATTCGACGCAGCAGCGACAGGCGGTTCGAAAGCGCAAACTGAAACAGCGAGGAGATGACCACCAGCGTGGCCAGCATCGCCGGGCCGCCCTCGGCGAGCGCCGTCACGCAGATGGCGATGAAGGCGCCGGATGTGCCCATCATGAGCACGTAGCCCGCCCCGATCCGGCCCACCCGGACGGCCTGCAGGATGGTGGTCACGCCGCTGACGGCGACCGCGGCGAACAGCGCCCAGGACAGGTACGCTTCGGTGCCACCGGCGGCACGGATCACGATGGCCGGCGTGAGCACAATGCCGGCAATGCAGAGGATCGCCAGTTGCAGTCCCAGGCCGAAACTCAGCGCTCTCGGCGGGGATTCGTCGGCTTCGTAACGGATGGGGGACGTGCGTTCGCTGCTCTCAACTGCCATTGCATAAATCCTTCGTCGCTGAAGTGGCCAGATTTCGGCCTAACGTACCTCGAAAAGAAACTCTGTAAACTGGGTGCCGCCTTCTTCGGTCTCGTAGACCTCGTTGTTGGGGTTCTCCGTGCAGTGCCAGTAGCGCACGCGCAGGGAGCGGTCCAGATTCGGTATCCGATTGTAGACGACCTTCGTGTGCCACGGTTCCTCGAGGATTGACGGGTCGTAAATCCACGCGTCAACCTCAATCCGGTCTTCGGCGACCGTCTCCCAGACCTCCACGGTTTCGATGGCGTCGCTCTGGTAGAGGTTGTTGCGCCCCATGTAGCGGGCCATGAGCTGGTTGGTATGGATGACCAGTTTCCCCTCGTCCCAGAAGCCGATGGAATCGCCGTAGTAGAGCGGGTAGCGCTCGGCTTCGTCCGGATGGCTCCTGCCGTCGGTGTAGATGCGGCGCACGTTGTTGACCGTCTCCGAGGAAAGCCACGTCTGCTCCGGCCGGACGATGAATTCCCTAAGGAAGGGAATGACCAGCCAGCGCGGAAAACCGGGCGGGCCGCAGTCGCTGATGCCTACGTCGTAGACGTTTCCCTGCGACGTCCGTTCGCGTCCTTCGGCGAGCATGCGCTGCGCTGCGGGAGTGAATTGGGGCGCCTCTCCGGCTTCCGGCTGGAACAGCACGAAGGCGTCGGGCGCGCGGGACCAGAGACCGGACCAGTCAGGCAAGTGATCGAACGGCGGGGGTTGCTGACCGCCGCCGGCATCGACCTGCAGCGCCCGATACAGGTCCCACGCGGTCTGATGTGCCCGGCCCATGTCCAGCAGTCGCTGTTTTTCTTCCATGACCTCCGGTAACGCCGGCGGCATCTCCGATGCGGCTTCGGTCGACTCCTGCGCCAATATCGGCGCTGGCCCCAGCACGACCGCTGCCGAAGCTACCGCAAGAATGGCTGTCCCGTGTGCTGATTGTCTCATGCAAAATCCTCCCGGCGGTGCAACTGCTACAGCTTGTAAGCTCAGCGCGAACCGCGTGTCGACCTCGGGGTCGCCGTTATCGCAGTGAAGTTTGAAAATGGGAGTGTTATCCCAGTTTAGCGTGCCGCTTAAGCAATCGGGTACCCGTGCCTGTCTCACCCCGGCGCAGGGCGTACAAGTTGCACGTTTTTCATGGGGTTTTGCGCAAATTTCATTGGATTCGGTCAGGGGGGAGGTTCAAGTAAGAGTATTCTTGGTTTACTGCGTTGCGACTGTCCAACGGTTCATGTGGTGTTCTTGGCAGGTACCGAAAAAAACGTAGCCAATATCTATCGCAGGCTGTTGCAAATGTGCACTTTGAACCGGCGGGCCGAGTTGGCTCGCGATCGCGCCAGCCGCGCAGGATTTGTGAGTCGTAACAGCGTTTCAACGGAGGGATACATGTTCAACACTCAACGTTCGGTCACGGCACTCGCGACGCTTCTGACAACCATGGGATTTGCCGCCGCCGCGCTGGCCCAGGAGGAAGGAGAAGAACTCGAAGAAATCGTCGTGACCGGCTCCTATATCTATTCGGGGGTGGATTCACCTTCTCCGGTGACGGTGATCAGCGGCGAGGAGTTGCTGGTCGAGGCGCCCCAGGACATGCTCACGTACTTTTTCACCAACGTGCCGCAAAATTTCAGCAGCGACCTCGGTCAGCAGACCGGCAGAAACGGGCAGCCGCGGCTGCGCGGCGGCGGGCGCAATCCCACCATCAACCTGCGCGGTATCGGCAACGAGAACACCCTGACGCTCCTCAACGGGCGGCGGACCATCGCAAATCCGGCGGTGGACGGTCAAGGCTGGCCGAGCACCAGCATCAACTCGCTCGTGCCGCGCATTGCGGTGCAGCGCGTGGAAACGCTGATGGACGGTGCGGCGGCCACGTTCGGGTCCGATCCGGTCGCCGGCGTGGTGAACTTCATCACCAACAACGATTTCCGCGGATTCGACGTCTTGCTGGAGACCCGCGTCAACGAAGTCATTCCGGATGCCGCCAACCACAATGTCGGGGCCATCTGGGGTGGCGGCAACGACTCCACCAACTTCGTCGTCGCCTTCGAGCACGGCATTACCGACCGAATCACGTTGGATCAGATCGAGGGTGAGGACGATCCTGATCCGGACGTGACGCCGGAGACCGGCACCGGGCTCGATATCGTGAGGGGCCTGAATTTCGACGGCAGGCGTAGCAGGGGTGTGGTGCCGACCTGGGTCGATCCGGACTGCGGCAATCCGGCATTCGGTCCGCCGCTGTTTGCCAAGTATCCCGCGGAGACGAGCGGCGAATTCACCCGCGAAACCACCCTCGACATGGCCGACTCCTGCGCGGAACCCACCGGCTACAACCCGGGGCTCGCGCTCCAGAATGACATTGAGCAATCCATTGCCTTTGTTTCGCTGACGCACCGGTTCAATGAATCCCTGACGGCGAACGTGGAGGTCAACCACGGGCGTCAGCGCATCGCTGAAACGGACTACTGGGGGGATTCAAACGCCTCGGCCTGGGTTTTCCCGCCCGTGGCACTGGGCCCGACCTTCGCGATCCCGAACAATCATCCGGGCGTCGTCCGGGCGCGCGATCTGACCGATGGCGCATTCGGCACGGTCCCGGGCAGGAGGGGGCCGGTGCCGGTAGCGATTTTCCAGGAAGGCGAAACGCTGCCCTTCAATTCCACGCTGCCTTCCTTCACCACCGCCGACCTGTCGCGGGTCGCGCTGGCCCTTGACGGCGCAATTTCCGGTAGTTGGGAGTGGCACCTGGATCTGACCAGCGCCAACTACGAGGTGCAGAACGGTTTGCGGGACATGGTAGTCGGCCACTACGAGCTGGCAATCAACGGCTATGGCGGTGCCGACTGCGGCGTGACCAATGTGCGCAGCCCGGCGAATCCGGCGCCGGGGACGGGCAACTGTCACTGGTACAATCCGTTCATGAGTTCCGCGTTGCCGGACGCCGCCGCACTGGGCTTGGCGAACGATCCGGACATGGTCGAGTGGCTCACGCCGAATCGCGTCGACATATTCGAAGCGACGTTCTGGAGTGCGGACTTTCTTGTCACCGGCGACGTGGGCGAACTGCCCGCCGGCCCGGCCGGCTTGGCCGTCGGCGCCGCGATTCGCAGCGACGAGCTGGGGCGGGATGCGGACGAACTGGCCAATACCGGCCAGCTTGCCACGGCCGGGACGTTCTCTGACTGGCACGGTTCGCAGGAAGTGTCTTCGCTGTTCGTCGAACTTGCACTGCCGCTGGCGGACAACGTCAACATGCAGGTCGCTGCACGCAACGAAAGTTACGACGGCGGTTTCTCGCAAACCACGCCGAAAATAGCGGTCAACTGGACTCCCACCGACGAATTGACTTTGCGCGGCTCGTACGGCCAGTCATTCCGGGGACCGTCGATCGTGCATTCGCAGGCTACGCAGATCTTCACCGGGATGAACATGCGGAACGTCCCCATCGATCACGACATGAATCCCAACACGCCGCCGCAGTCGTTCGGGATGGGTGGCGGGCTTACCTTCCCGTATGAACTGCGGCACAATCCGGATGTGGGTCCGCAGACGGCCGACAACCTGTCGGCGGGCTTCGACTACGATATTACCGATCGCGTCAGCGTGGGTGCATCCTGGATCGCTGTCGAGTTCCAGGATCGCATTGTCTCGCCCACCGCGCCCACCGTGATGAACTCGGCGGCTTGCCTGAACACGGACGCAAATGGAATACCCATCCTGGCAGCGGGCGACATCACGTACGTACCGGTTGAACAGGGCGGTTGCGCCGTTGCCCTTGACCCCTTGGAGCCGCTCAACAGCGGCAATCTCCAATCGGTTGTCGGCTACGTCCAGAACCTGGGTTACCTGGATGCGGAGTTTTTGGATGTGCGCGCCTCGATGGTGTTCAATGCGGGCGGAGGCACGCTGCGGTTCACGCCTTCGGCGACCTTCACGACCAAGTACGAGTTTCCCAATTCGCTTGACGCGTCGGGCGTGGACTTTCTCTGCGAAGGCGGCGTCTGTAACGGAATCTCACGCAACATTTCCGCAACCACCGGTATGGGGGGCGGCTTCAATGGCGTGACGTCAATGCCCCGGTGGCAGGCCAACCTGCCGCTGAACTGGAACCTCAACAGTATGCACAGCGTGCGCCTGACTGCCAATTACCGCGATAGCCTCAATGCGCAGGTCGAGGACCTCACCGAGGCCCAGCTTGGGGCGTTCAACCACGAGGAGGGTCAGTGGACGCTTAACGGCAACTACACCTGGAACGCCAGTTCCGGAATCAGCCTGTCGTTTTTCGTGAACAATATTTTCTCCACCGATCCCCCGGCCACGCAGGGCCAGCGATTCAACCGGCGTCAACGGGAGTACGGTCTGCGTTTCAGGTACTCGCAGCAGAATTGACAGGCGAAATTCTCAGAGCCGCTTGACCTGTACGGCCGGGCGAGGCGCGAGCCCCGCCCGGCCCGTCGTTTCTGCAACCGGCATTCGGGTTGGATTCGCGCTAAACTTCGCGGCGTGAAACGAGCGCGGCGTTCCGCCGCGTGGCGCAGGTAATACCCTTACTGATCGGGAGAACAGGACATGAGTCCAACGGTTGGTGTCATCGGACTGGGCCCTATGGGCGGGAACATCGCGGGCAATTTGCTTGGTAACGGCTTTGTAGTCACGGGATTCGATATCAGGGCGGAGTGCATGGCGGCATTGGCCGATGCGGGCCTCGCGGCGGCGGGGTCGGCGGCCGAGGTGGCGCAGGGGGCAGACATCCTGGCGACTTCATTGCCGAATATCGAGGCGCTGAATGACGTTATCGACGGTGTACTTGAACAACCCAAGTCAGGTCAGATCCTGATCGAGTGCAGTACCCTGACCGTGGAGCAGAAAATTTCTGCACACAATCGGTTGCAGGCTGCCGGGATGCGCTTTCTCGACGCCCCCATCAGCGGAACACCGTCAATGCTGGCGAAAATGATGGCTTCCATCTACGTCAGCGGTGACGAGGGCGCCTATGACGAGTCCGTGCCTGTTCTGGAGGGCTTCACCGCAACGAATTTCTACGTCGGCGAGGTGGGTAACGCCAGCCGCATGAAGTTCCTCGCCAATTACCTGGTGCACGTTCACACGACGGCGGCTGCCGAATGCATGGTGCTGGGTCAGCAGGCCGGACTGGAGCCGGAACTCATCCACCGTGTCCTCACGGCCGGTGCGGGCGGTTCAAGGATGCTCGACATTCGCGGCGCCATGATGGCGGCGTCGGATTACCGCGAGGGCGGGGGCACCATGTTCGACGTGTACGAGAAGGATGCGGCGATCATCACGGAATTCGCCGCCAGCGTGAAGTCGCCCATCGACCTCTACGTTTCATCGCGACAGAAATTCAATTCCGCCATTGCCCTGGGGCTGAATCATCTGGATACGTCCGCCGTGTGCAAGGCGATCGAGACGGCGGTGGGGATCGACCGCGAACTGGTGGAGTAGGGCGCCGCCGCAGCTCCAACCGTGCCGTTGTGGATTCTCGCTGCTGCGGGATTCGCCTCCGGAATCCCGGTGTCGCCCGCGCGCGGGGCGGGCAACACGGCAACGCGCCGTCAGTTGAGCTTGTCGTATATCTGGGCGGTGCGTTCGACCTTGTCGCCCAGCGCCTGCAACAGGTTCCAGTAGTTCAGGAAGTGAGGCGTCTGGCGGTGCCGCGCCAGGGCGTCGGCGTCCTTGTAAACCTCATAGAAGAGGAAGGTGTTGGGATCGTCTTCGGATACGTTCACATCGAAACCGTAGCAGTCCTCCTCGAGGCGGGATTGCGCGGCATTCTCCAGCATCGCGGGCTTGAGTTGATCCACGCAGTCGGGGTCGACGGTGACCTTGACGATCAGTACGAGGTTGGACATGGGTTTCCTCCGGGTGATGTCCTTGTTCTTGTCCGGGCATCGGATGCGGGCATCGGGCCGAGCCGGATTGCGGGCGGATTATTCTGTCGCTTCGGGGCCGTCGCAAGTCTTGACTTATTCTGACGTCGTGAGCGTGTCGTACATCTCGCCGACGAGGTTGGCGCGCCGCTCCTCGTAGAGCAGCCAGTCGCTGTAGTCCGCCAGCAGGATTGTTTCCTGGAGCGTTTCCCGGTCAAGGCCCTCGGCGATTCCCGCCATGACATCGGACTCCAGGTCGCGCAGTAATCCGAGAAAGCCGTTGACGTCGGCTTTCGTGCCCGCGTTGCCGTGCCCGGCAACCAAAATGTCGAAGTCCAGCGCCTCGACGGTTGCCAGCGCCGCCTCGTATTCATCCACGGTGTAGCCGCTCAACGTCCCCGGAAATCGTTGGGCGTGGAGGAAATCCACCGTAAACGCCGCCCGTTCATTCGGGAACAGCACAATCGTGGTATCGGCCGAGTGCGCCGCGCTGGGATGGTGCAGCTCCACGGTGCTGTCGCCCAGGGTCAGCATCATTTGCTCCGTGTAGGTGACGTCCAGCGGTACGGTGCCGGCGTTGATCTCCGCGCCGCTCAGGCTGCCGTCCCCGTCGGTGTCCATGCTGTCGAAGCTGTTCAGGTAACCGCCGGCCGCCTCGCTCCGTTCCAGCGTGCCGTTGCCATTGGCGTCGGAACGCGCCGCATTGCTCGGCAGCCCGCTCTGGAGCCTCGCGGCGGTATTCTCGTGACCGACAAAGATTGCCGTGTCGGCGAAGACCTGCCCTCCGGCCACATGGTCGGGATGGTGGTGGCTGTAAATCACGTACTCCACTTCGGAACCGAAGCGGGCCGCCAGTTCGCCCTCGAGCCACTCGGCAAAATCCGCCCGCAGGGGATCGACGACGATGATGCCCTCCGTCGTCGCCAGAAAAACCGCGTTATGAGTAGCCGTGCGTGCTTCGTAGAGGTTGCCCGTGACGTTGCGAATGGTGAACGGAGGATCGGCCGATCCGTCGGTCTGCGAATCCTCCTGGATCCCGCACGCGGTCAGCGCGAGAGTGAGGCAGGCGACCGGGAATATCGCCGCTGAATTGATTGACCGTTCTGTTGTCGACATGGTTTGCCTCCCAAGTTGGGTGCCGGGCAATTCTTCGTAGCCCCTTTTCAAAGAAGGCTCTTCAAGGACGCCACCGAAATCGTGGCCCCGGACCGGCGTGGGCACGTTCCCCGGACCAGCGGGCGGGCGTGCACTGGATCAGCGGGGGCGCGTACCTCGGATCAGCGAGCCGTCTTCGGCCCAGTCGTAGCGAATGTTCATGCCTTCTTCGTCGATGAATCCAAGGGACTGCTGGAACTGGACCTGGGGCGGATAATTCTTCGGCACCGTCGCCTCAACGATGTACAGCCGGGCGTCGTGCAGATAAATCCCGATGTAACTGCGGGATTCGTCCGGATTGGTGATATTGAGCTGGTGTCCGGCCACGCGGTCCACGTGGTGCCAGGCGTCGTACGTGACCTCGCCGCCGCGCTCGCGGAATTGCCGTGCCGCATAGGCAATGGACGCAAGCACGTCGATTCGCCAATAGGAGTAATTGACAGGCGAATCGGCTTCCGTGCTGTTGGTCCGCGCCAGGTGAATGCGTAGCGAGTCCGTATAGTCGATCACCGTCACCGAATAGGCGGCCGGACCCTCCAGGAACGAATACACGCGCCCGGGAAACACTGCGCCATACTCCGACGGCCAGGTGATGTCCCGTACTTCCGGTTCAACGGACTCCGGTAGGTTGATGGAGAAGAAATCGGTCGTGTTCTTGTAGTTGACCCAGCTTTGGGCCAGCAGCGTGCCTGCCGGAACGAGTGCCAGAACGGCCAGAAGCAGCGTGCGCATGGGTTCTGCCTGCGATAGTACCAATCGTCGGATTGATTCTACCTGCTGTCGCCTGGGAGCCCAACTGCCGAACCGGCAGGACCGACCCGGCGTCAGGAACCTCAATATCCGACCCAGCGCTTCTCGCCCCGCCCCGATCGGCACGGCGTAACCGGCCTGCCGCGACCGGTCCGGCCCCCGCGACCGGCACTGCGAGATTGGGTCAGCCCACGCCGATGCTACGCGGCGGTGGCCGTCCCGATCTCGCAATGCCAGTCGTCGCCGGTGGCCGAGGCCAGCGCTTCGGCAACGGCCCGATGCCTGATCTCCCCTGCAGTGACGTTGATTCCGTTGCGCAGGTGAGGATCGCGCTGAACGGCCTGCCGCCAACCCAGACGCGCCAGCGCGAGAACGTGAGGCAACGTGGCATTCGTCAGCGCCAGCGTCGCGGTTCGGGGAACGGCACCGGGCATGTTGGTCACGGCGTAGTGAACGACGCCGCTCTCAACGTAGACCGGGTCGGCGTGACTGGTGGGACGGCTGGTTTCGAAGCATCCGCCCTGGTCGATGGCAATGTCCACCAGCACCGAGCCCGGCCTCATGGACCGGACCATTTCGCGGGTGACCAGCTTGGGCGCGGAGGCCCCGGGGATCAGTACCGAGCCGATGACGAGATCGGCGGTCCGCGCTTCGCGGGCGATGACCTCAGGTGTGGAGTAAAGCGTGCGGATACGATTCCCGAACCGGGTTGCCAACTCCTCCAGTCGTGCGAGGTTGATGTCGAGCACGGTGACGTCGGCCTGAAGGCCCACGGCCATTTCCAGGGCATTCGTGCCGGCCGCGCCTGCCCCTACCACCACCACTCGCGCCGGCGCGACTCCGGGCACACCGCCGAGCAGCACGCCGCGGCCGGACGGCATCTCAAGGTAATGAGCGCCGACCTGCGTTGCCATTCGACCGGCGATACAGCTCATGGGCTTCAGCAACGGCAGCGTCCCATGCGCATCCGTGACGGTCTCGTAGGCGATGGCGGTGGCGCCGGATCGCATCAGCGCGCACGCCTGATCGGGGTCCGCTGCCAGGTGCAGGTAGGTGAACAGGATCTGGCCGGGCGAGAGCAATGCGCACTCTTCGAGTTGCGGCTCCTTGACCTTGACGATCATCTCCGCAGCGCCGAACACCGAGCCGCCGTCCGCCATGATCTCGGCGCCGGCAGCGGTGTACTCCTGGTCGTCGAACCCGGCGCCCGCGCCGGCTCCGGTCTCGACCAGGACTCGGTGACCTTCCCGCGTGAGGCGGGCCGCGGCATCCGGGGTCAGCCCAACCCGATACTCGTGATTCTTGATTTCTTTCGGAACGCCTATTTGCATTTCTTGTCTTCCCGTCAGGTTGCACCACTAGCCTATCCGAATCGGAGATCAAGGCGCTTGCAAATTCAGCGTAATTCGGCCCACAATTAGCAAGATTAATTCAAGCTACTACGAAATATGGAAAGAAAATTTTGAGTATTGACCGTAAAGACACAATTATCCTCAATCTTCTTCAGAAAGACGGCCGCGTCAGCAACGTCAGGTTGGCCGAGGCTGTGGGATTGTCCGAAGCGGCTTGCCTGCGCCGTGTGCGCGCGTTGGAGAAAGACGGTTACATCACCGGCTATGCAGCACGGGTGAATGCATCGAAGCTGGGATTGGGCAGCAACGTCTTCGTGGAGATCACGCTGCACCAGGAGCAGCAGCGAGACCTGCATGCCTTTGAGGTCGCCGTGGCCCGCGTGCCCGAGGTCATGGAGTGTTACCTGGTGACCGGGCAGTACGACTACCTGCTCCGGGTCGTGGTGAGAAGTCTTGAGGATTTCGAGCGCATTCACCGGGAGGCCATTACCAGCCTCCCCGGCGTGTCTCGCGTGCAGACCAGCTTCGCCCTGCGGGCGGTCAAGAAGGAGTCAAGTCTGCCGATCGGGTAGGGCGGACTCTTCACGAGGCCGTCCGATCGGACCACACGGACTCCCCTCACGGGAGTCCGCGAGCGCAACGGGCGGTGTTGCCGTTACAACCGCCTGGGGTACAGGTCGTAGTTGCTGTCCTGGACGGTGATCCGCCGGGTCTTCATCTCCAGCGTGCCGGGATTGGCATGACGGTTGCCGAGCATGGTAACCGTGTCGCCAACCTTGACGATGCCGTCGGCGAAGCCCGCTTGCCGGCTGCGGTCCGGCGGGCTCAGGACCACGTTCCACATCTCGCCATCCACGTCAACGGTCAGGCGATCGTGTGGATTCCCGAGGTGCGTGTCGACTACTGTTCCGGTGAGGGTGAAATCCGCCGATGTGTAGCCGCCCCAGCCGTGATGCGCGAGTGCGCTGCCGGTCAAAAGGCCAAAAAGAATCGCTGCTGCTGCCAGGTATCTGGTCATCTCTGCTTCCTCCGCAAAGGGTTCGTTCTGCTTTCCATCTCTTCAGACACCATTTATGGACTAAAAACTCGCGCGACGCAACTGTGCCCACGATCAGCCGCCGCTTTCCGGCTCATCCGTTGCCGGAAGGTTATTGAAGTTCCAGCAGCAGGTCCTGGGTTTCGAGCTGCATGCCGACCCGGGCGGGGATGGATGCCACCGTGCCCGGGCCTTCGGCGCGGATCAACATTTGCATCTTCATCGCCTCGATGGTGAGCAGCGCGGTTCCCTTTTCGACGCCCTGGCCGGACGTGACGCTGATTTCCACGACCTTTCCGGGCATGGGCGCGGCAACGTGGTTGGGATTGGAGGGGTCGGCCTTGGGGTGTGCCGTCACGCTGGCCGTGGCCTGGCGATTCACCAGTTCGACCGTCCGCGGTTGGCCATTGAGTTCGAAGAACACGCGTTGCTCGCCGCGCTGGTCCACATCGCTGACGGCCAGCAGGCGGATGACCAGCGTCTTTCCCCGCTCGATTTCCACCGCGATCTCTTCCTGGTTCTTCAGGCCGTGGAAGAAGATCGGCGTCGGCAGCGTACTGACGTCGGAATAGTTCCTGAGATGTTCCGCAAACTCCTCGAAGACCCGCGGATAGAGCAGCCAGGATGAGAACTCCGTCTCGCTGACGCGGCGGCGGACGCGCTTTTCGGCCCGTTTGCGCTCGGTGTCAAGGTCCACGGGCGGTAGCGTTGCTCCGGGCCTTTCGGTCAGCGGTTCGCGCCCCTGGAGTATTTTGCGCTGCAGTGCTTCAGGGAAGCCGCCTACGGGCTGACCCAAGTCGCCCCGGAAGAACGACACCACCGATTCGGGGAAGGCGACTTCCTTGTCTGGATCGAGCACGTCAGCGGCGCTCAGCCCGCCCGAGACCATGGCCAGCGCCATGTCGCCGACGACCTTGGAGGTCGGCGTGACCTTGACCACGTCCCCGAACATCTCGTTGACTTCCGCGTAGCGGTCGGCCACCTCCGGCCAGCGATGGGCGATCCCCAGCGAGCGCGCCTGCTCGCGCAGGTTCGTGTACTGCCCGCCGGGCATGGCGTGACGGTAGACATCCGCCGTTCCCGAACGAATTTCGCTCTCGAAACCAGAATAGTGCTCCCGCACCAGCTCCCAATAACGTGAGATCCTCCGCATCGCCTCCCGGTCCAGCCCGGGGTCGCGTTCATGACCGTGGAGTGCATCGACGATTGAGCCCAGGTTGGGTTGCGAAGTCAGTCCGCTCATGGCGTCCATGGCGCCGTCGACCGCATCCACGCCGGCATCCACCGCCGCCAGCACTGCCGCCGCGCCGATGCCGCTGGTGTCGTGGGTGTGGAAGTGGATCGGTATGCCCACCTCCTGCTTGAGCGCCCGGACCAGGCGGCTTGCGGCAGCCGGCTTGCATACGCCTGCCATGTCCTTGATACCGAGGATGTGGGCGCCCGCCTTCTCAAGGTCCCGCGCCATGCCGACGTAGTACGCCAGATCGTACTTGTTCGGCTCCGGCGCCAGCATGTCGCCGGAGTAGCAGATGGCGGCCTCGCAGAGCTTGCCCGATTCGAGCACGGCGTCCATGGCGACACGCATGTTCTCGACCCAGTTCAGCGAATCGAAAACCCTGAAAAGATCCACACCGCCTTCTGCAGCCTGCGCGACAAAGTGCTCTACCACGTTGTCGGGGTAGTTCTTGTAACCGACGGCGTTCGCCGAGCGCAGCAGCATCTGCAGGAGAATGTTGGGCGCACGCTCCTTCAACGCCGTGAGCCGTTCCCACGGGTCTTCCCTGAGGAACCGCATGGCCACGTCGAAGGTGGCGCCGCCCCAGCATTCGAGCGATAGCAATTGCGGCAGGCGTTCGGCGTAGGCCGGAGCGATCCGCAGCAGGTCGTAACTGCGCATTCGGGTCGCCAGCAGCGACTGGTGGGCGTCGCGCATGGTGGTATCGGTCAGCAGTACGGCCTTCTGCTCGAGCATCCAGCGGGCGAATCCCTCGGGACCCAGTCTGTCCAGTCGCTGTACGCTGCCGTTCGGACAGTTGCCGGAGTATTCCGGCACCGGCGCCGGCGTCCGGGCGCTTGCCTCGACGCGTCCGGTGACCTCCGGATTGCCATTAACGATGATTTCGGCAAGAAATTTGAGCAGGCGGCTGGCGCGATCCCGCGGCTTTCGGAATTCGAATAGCTCCGGTGTCCGGTCGATGAATCTTGTCGTGTAATCGGCCTGCAGGAACCGCGGGTGGCGGATCACCTGCACCAGGAAAGCCAGGTTGCTGGCCACGCCCCGGATGCGGAATTCCCTCAGCGCCCGGACCATCCGGCTGACGGCTTCGCCGGGTCTTGGCGCCCAGGCGGTGACCTTGACCAGCAGGGAATCGTAGTATGGCGTGATCAACGCACCGGCATAGGCGGTGCCTCCGTCAAGCCGTATCCCGAATCCCGATGCGCTGCGGTAGGTTCGGATGCGCCCGTAGTCCGGGATGAACTGGTTTTCCGGGTCCTCGGTGGTTACCCGGCACTGCAGCGCGTGGCCGTTCAGGCGGATGTTCTTCTGGGTCAGCACGCCGCTGTCCGCGTCGCCGATGCGCGCGCCCTGGGCCAGGCAGATCTGCGCCTTGACGATGTCGATTCCCGTCACCTCCTCGGTCACGGTATGTTCCACCTGGACACGGGGATTGACCTCGATGAAGTAGACCGCCTCCGTGTCGGCGTCCATGAGGAATTCCACGGTGCCGGCGTTGCGGTAACCGGCCGCGGCTGCCAGCCTGAGGGCATGGCCGCACAGCTCTTCGCGCTGCTCGTCGTTCAGATAGGGCGCCGGAGCGCGCTCCACGACCTTCTGGTTGCGCCGCTGCACCGTACAATCGCGCTCGAAGAGGTGGACCAGGTTGCCGCGGGTATCGCCGAGAACCTGGACCTCCACATGGCGGGCACGCTCCACCAGTTTCTCCAGGTAGACCTCGTCGTTGCCGAATGCCGCCAGCGCCTCACGCCGCGCCACGGCGATATCCTCGCTCAGGCTTGCAGGATCGCGGATCACCCGCATTCCCCGTCCGCCGCCGCCCCAACTGGCCTTGAGCATCAGCGGATAGCCCACGGCTTCGGCCATTTCCTTCGCAGCGTCGGGATCCTCAGGCAGCGGGTCCGTGGCCGGCATCACCGGCACGCCCGCCGACTTCGCCAGTTCCCGTGCGCTCACCTTGTTGCCGACCTTGCGCATCACATCGGCCGGCGGGCCGATGAAGATCAGCCCCGCCTCGCTGCAGGCGTCGGCAAATTCGGGATTCTCGGAAAGGAAGCCGTAGCCCGGGTGGACGGCGTCGACCCTGGCTTCCCTGGCGACGCGCAGGATGGATTGGATGTCCAGGTAGGCGCCAAGCGCTTGACCCGCTTCCCCCACCGGATAGCTCTCGTCGGCCTTGAACCGGTGCAGCGCGAATCGATCCTCGTCCGCGTAAATGGCCACCGTGCCGATTCCCAGTTCCGTGGCCGCCCGCATTACGCGGATGGCAATCTCGCTGCGATTGGCGACGAGGAGCTTGTTGATTTTCCGGGGCATCGACTTCAGACGTGCGTGAGCCGTGGCGCAGTATAGTGCATTGGTCCGCGAATTCGACGTGACGGTCTGACCGCTCTGATCGATCGCCGGGAAGCGATTGCTGAACGTGCGCGGGGAGAGTTTACGCAAGGATAGTATTGCGCGGTACCGGATCGCACCGTCACAATTCGCGGCACTTGAGTCGGTCCGGGCAGCCGGGACGGAACTGCATGATGCGGAATTCGGCAACGCTTCGATGGTAAGAAACCAAAGACGCAACCTGACGATCCTGTTTTTTTCGCAGGGCATACTCGGGGCGCAGATACCCGTCAATTTCATCCTTGGCGGGCTGGCGGGCGCCTTGCTCGCCGAGAATCCCGCGCTGGCCACTTTGCCGATCTCGATTATCGTGCTGGTCGCAATGTTCGTCTCCCCGGGTGCGTCGTTGTTCATGGGCCGATACGGGCGTCGTGCCGGGTTTCTTCTCGGAAGCGCTGCCGGATCGGTCGGCGGGACACTCGCCGTTCTCGCGCTGTTCGAAGGGCGGTTCGACTGGCTGTTGCTGGGCGCCGGGTTCACCGGCGTGTTTCAAGCGTTCCAGGTGTTTTTCCGATTCGCGGCGGCCGACGCGGCGTCGGAGGAATTCAAGCCCAAGGCGATTTCCCTGGTCCTGGGCGCCGGCCTGATCAACGCGATACTCGCCGGAGAGGTCGTGCGCCAGCTGGGCGATGCGCTGGACCCGGTACCTTATGCGGGCGCCTACGCGGGCGTCATCGCGCTGAACTTCATCGGTGCGAGCATCGTGATGTTCCTGCGGATCCCGAGGCCTCCGCGGCAATCCGAATCCGGAGGTGTCGCGCGCCCGCTAGGGGTTATTTTCAGGCAGCCCAGGGTCATCACGGCCGTGCTCTGTGCCATGGTGAGCTACGCGGTCATGAATCTCGTCATGACCTCGACACCCCTGGCCATCGTAGGCAATGGATTTACCACCAACCACGCCGCCGACATCGTTCGCTGGCACGTGGTCGCGATGTTTGCGCCAAGCTTCGTCACCGGGCACATCATCGCCCGCTTCGGACATCTCCCGGTCATCGGTACCGGACTGCTGCTGCTCGGCGTCTGTTCGGCGATCGCGCTGACCGGCATGGATCTGCACCACTTCTATCTCGCGCTCGTGGCGCTGGGTGTCGGCTGGAACTTTGGCTTTGTGGGCGCCACCAGCCTGCTCGCCTCAGCGCATACCCCCGAGGAGCAGGCGAAGGTCCAGGGCCTCAATGACTTCCTGGTCTTCGGGCTGGTGGCGTTTGCCTCCTTCAGTTCCGGCGCGCTGCTCAACGCGTTCGGCTGGACGGCCGTGCAGTTGGCGGTCCTGCCCAGTGTTCTGGTCGCGCTGGCGGCCATCGCCTGGTACCGGCTTGTCCGCTCCCAGCGAAGAACGGCCGACACGCTGGCTTGACCTGTTTGGGCAACTGCCCGTGCCCGCCACGCCACCTGCCGTTACTCACCGAATCCGCCGCGATCTGCTGCAGGAACCAGCTTGGCCGTTCAATGCCCGGGCCGGCGGGTACTCCACAATTGCTCCACATGTTGCCGCTAAACTTGGGCCGGTCGATGTACTGGAGGCTGGGCTTGCCCAGCAAGAATCATGAATAGAATTTGCTTCACCATTGTTTCTTTGGGAATTGCGGCAGGAGCCTACGCGCATCATTCCGCCGCGCCGCACTTCGACATGGACAATCCCGTCACGGTCGAAGGCGTCATCACCGAGCTCAGGCTGGTGAATCCGCACGCCTACGTGTACTTCGACGTGACCGACGACACCGGGGAGGTCGCCAACTGGCGTTGTGAGCTGGCCGGGGGAACGGGCATGAGACGCCGCGGCTGGACCGACGATTCCCTGTTGCCGGGGCAGGCGATCACCATGACCGGCGCGCCGGCCCGCCGCGAGGACCGCGTCTGCTATACGAACTTCATCGAATTCGAGGACGGCACGCGCATTGCGCGGAACGATCCTCCGCCGGGGTTCGAGGCGGCTCCGGCGGCGGACGCTCCGGAAGCGCCGGAATCCTGGACGGCCTACCTGCCCAACGGTCAGCCCAACCTGGGCGGCCCCTGGGTCCGGCAGGGGATGGGCGGCGGCATGGGGCCTCCTCCCGGGGGAGCGGCCGCGGGTCCGGGCGGAATGGGCCCGGCTCCGGGCGGCATGGCAGGCGGTGCGCCGGGAGGCGGGCGCCCGGCGCCCACCGAGGCCGGTCTGGCCGCGGCCGCGGATTATGAACAGCCGTTCGACGATCCCGCCATACACTGTCACCCGGCGAACATCATCTTCGGCTTCACCCACGACAGTCATGTGAACGACATCTATCAGACCGACGACACCGTCACGATCCAGTATGGCTACATGGATCTGGTCAGAACGGTCCACCTGGACCGGACGGAACACCCGGACGACATCGTACCCGGCGTCGGCGGCCACTCCATCGGCCGGTGGGAGGGCGACGTGCTGGTGGTCGACACGGTGGGCTTCGAGCAGGGCGTCGTGTTTCCGCTCGGCGCCGGACTCATGCACAGCGCGGACATGCAGGTGACCGAGCGGTTCGAGGTCAGGGACGAAGGCCAGACCCTGGTGCGCGCCTACGTCGCTCACGATCCGGCTTTCCTGCAGACGGACTGGGTCGGAGAGAGCGTCTTTCAGCGCACCAGCGAGCCCTACAGACCTTACAACTGTACGGAGCTGAGCGGCGACAACAACCGTCGCCCGGCGCCGGAGTAGCTGCCGGTACCGGCGCACCGATGCCGTGAGGGAGATGGCACACGTGGTGGCGCGCATGCCGGGCCTGATGGCGCTCTCACTCCTGCTCACGCTCCCTTTCCCACTCCGGGTAGCGGGGGCCCACCACTCCTTCGCGATCTACACTGACGAGATTGCTGAAGTCGAGGGGGAACTGGTCGACGTGCACTGGGGCAATCCTCACGTGCTCCTGACCGTTCGTGTTGCGGAATCGGGCCGGAATGCGGATTGGACGCTGGAGACAGGCAATCCGTATGTGCTGCAGCGCAGGGGCCTGCCGCGAGAGTTATTCCGCCCGGGCGAGCGGATCCGGGCGGCCGGCCGGGTTCACCGGGCGCAGGGCGCTCAGCTCTGGCTGCACAACCTGATGCTCGGCGACGGGCAGGAATTGTTGATGATCGCCGGCGTCGAGCCCCGGTGGAATGACGTCGCCCTGGGCGGGGACGGCAGCGGCGTACCCATTCAGGACGCAATCGCGCAGGACCGCGGACTGTTCCGGACCTGGAGCCGGCCTGTGCTGCGGCCGATCGCCTACGGCGAGGGTCTTCCGTACCGGAGGGACCCTGGTTCAGGTGGTGCGGAGTGGCTCGCGCGAATGGACGAGTTTGCCGCCCGCTGCGAATCGGTAGGCATGCCAGGGGTGATGGCGACTCCCTATCCGATCGAGTTCCGCGACAACGGTTCATGGATCCGGTTGATCGGGTTTTCCAACAATGCGCTGATCGATCGCACCATCCATATGGAGAGTGCCGCGGCCCCGGCGGCACCCGAACCGGGCCGCTTCGGCCATTCGACGGGCCGCTGGGCAGCCGCCAACCGACTCGAGGTCACGACGACACAGATCGACTGGCCCTATTTCGACGACAGCCTGGGGACACCCCAGAGCGATCGAATCGAAACGATTGAGACGTTCATCGTGAGTGACGATCAGCAGCGCCTGGATTACGAAATGACAGTTATCGATCCTGAGACATTCACCGAGCCCGTTACGGCCATCGAGACTTACTGGCTGGCGCTTGGGGAGTCGCTCGCGGAGCCGACACTCTGCGCCGAATAGGGCACGCGCCGGCATCTGGTGCATCTACGGACTGACCATCCGGGGTGGAATTTTTCCGAAAATTACTACATGCCTTTCCCGGTAGGAATATAGTAGGTAGCTGTACTGGAAAACACGCTTGAATGGAGGTGCACGGATATGTGGAGATTACTTGTGTGCGCGGTCGCTCTCTTGATTGGATCGTCCTGTTCACAGTCCGACGATACATCGGAAATCGCGGCGGATGCCGCGACCCAGCCCGCCTCGGGTAACTCGGCATCGCCGGAGGATTTGACCACTTATGGCGTTACCGACTTTGAAGCGACGGGTTCCCCGGAGGCTTACCCGACTTTTCTGACGGGGCTGCTGCAATTGCACAACTTCGAATTCGAGGATGCGCGCGACAGCTTTATCGAAGCGCAGCAGATCGACCCGGGGTTCTACATGGCGTACTGGGGCGAAGCGCTGTCCCACAAGCAGCCGCTATGGAACCGGGAAGACCTCCCGGCGGGCCGGGCGGCGTTGGCGAAGCTGGCTCCCACTGCCGCGGAACGGCTGGAACTTGCGCCCACCGAGCGCGAGCGTGCCTACATGGCCGCGGCCAATCGGCTCTTCTCCGGGGAGGGCACGGAGCTTGAGATCGAGACGGACTACGCGGAGATGCTCGGCGATATCTACGAACGCTGGCCGGACGATCTCGACGCCGGTGCGCTGTACGCTCTGGGGATTCTGACCACCAGCCACAACGGCCGCGAGTTCGACAAGTACATGCGGGCAGGGGCCATAACCGAGGAAATTCTCGACAGGAATCCGCTCCACCCCGGCGCGCTGCATTACAACATCCACAGCTTCGACGACCCGATCCATGCTCCGCTGGGCCTGCGGGCGGCGCGTGTCTACTCTGACGTGGCGCCGGATGCCGTACATGCCCTGCACATGCCGTCCCATATCTTCCTGGCGCTGGGCGATTTCGAGGGTACCCGGGACCTCAATCGGCGTGCGTACAACGTCTCTGTGGAGCGTAGCTTGGGACAGCACGGCGTGCTGTTCCGCAACGAGGCTTACCATACCCATAGCTGGCTGCTGTATGCGCTGGTCCAGTTGCACGAACTGGACGAAGCCAGGGAGATGCTGGACTTCCTGGCGAGCCAGATCGAGAAGGGCGACGACATGGCGCCGGGGCAGCTCATCATGGGCCGGGCGTTCTACATGCTGGAAACCGGCGCGTGGGACGATCCGCTGATGGACCTGGCGGTCGACCTGGATGGGGTCAGCCCCATGCACCGGGCCACGGAACACTACGTCCGTGCCCGCCAGGCCCTGGCGCAGAACGACCTGGAGTCGATGGAGCGCCACGTGAACGAAATTGTCATTCCGGAGGGTTCCGGTCCGGCGGCGCGGGATGCGGTGCCGCGTGTGCTGAAAGACATCGGCCAGGGACAACTGTTGATTGCCCAGGGCAATGCGGACGATGGCATTGAACTTCTGAAAGCAGCGGCGGAGCTGGAGCACTCTCTGCCTCCCTTTATCGGTCCACCGGTCATCGTGCAACCCGCAGGCGAGGCGGCCGGCGATGCGTTGCGGTCGATGGGTGACAATGCGGAGGCCGCCCGCTACTACAACATGACCCTGGAGCGCGCCGTCAACAAGACACGCTCGCAAATGGCGGTCGACGCGATTCGCGCAGGCGGCTGACGAAATTCGGCATCGAGCCGCCTCGTCAAGAGGGCAGGCCGCTCGGACCCGGGCTTACAGCGCGGCCCGGGGATCGGTCCCGTGGTGAAAGCCGCCCTGATCCCGCACCACTCTGGCGGTTCCTGATTCGTCGTAGTGCACCCAGACGAGGCCATGCAGGTCCCCGCCGCCCGGGATATCGATGATGCCTTTCCGCTCCCGGGTCAGCGCATCGAAGACGTAGATGGCGCCTTCGTAGTTGCTGGTCGCCCAGAATTCGTTGCCGCCCGGCGACAACAGGATGTGGTCGACCCGATACGCCGAGAACAGCACATCCAGGCTGTTGCCGGTGGCGGTTTCGTACACGGTGACCGTGCGCCCGCCCACCAGGCCCGTGGCTTCGCCCTTGTCGGCGATCCAGACTTGCGTGGAGTCCGCATTCACACTGCAGCCGTAGGGGCCGGGTCCGGTGGGCCGGGCCCAGGCGATCTCGCCGGTCTCGATGTTGATCCGGCTCACGGTGTTGTTGCCGGTGCTGGGCACGTACATGTGACTGGAATCGTGATCGAAACAGATCCAGTCGGCGCGGTGTCCCGGATGGGGATACTCCTGCAGTACCTCCCAGGTGTCCGGGTCGATTCTTGCCACCCAGGATGCGGGCACCATGGTGAGTTCGCCGCGCAGGTACCTGCGGGCCGCCTGCATTCCGTACCCGTTGGGCTCGACGAGTACGTAGATGAATTCGTTGTCGGTCCAGGCCGTGTAGGCGTTGCCGCCCAGGTCCGATTCGTGGAACCCGCCGATAATCGTGTCGGTTTCGGGATCGAAGAGGTAGGCCGTCAGCCCGTCCTCGTCCTGGGCGAAGGAATCGATGAGCATGTAGCGATCCCGGAAGACCTGGGCGTGGTGCATGCGTCCGCCGACGGCCAGTTGCCTGACCGGCTGCAGGGTGAGGGCATCGACCTTGAGAATGCTGGCCGCGGCTCGCGACAGTCCGGGCGGTGCGCCTGTGGGTTCCAGTTCTCCGTTCGGCGCCGCACCGGAGATGTAGACATAGCGGCCATCCGGCGACAACGCAGTGGAATGAACCGAGCTTCGAAGCTCTGGCGGAATCTCGTAGGAGGCGATGACTTCAAGTGTTTCGGCATCGCCCACGACGACCTTCATGCCTTCAGGCGTGAAGGTCTCGCCTGTCGTGAGATTCCGGGTTCCGCGCGTGCCGACGTTTTCATAGAAGTAGGTCTTGCCGGGCTCGGGCGTGAACTTTGGCTCCCCGGGGTCGAATTCCGCTGTCACGGTGACGTCGTAGGTGCGCAGCAGACTGCCCGGCCGGGCACGCCTCTCCCAGGTGTCCACCACCGCCGAGAAGTCCTCGACGGCCCGGATCATGGCGTCGCGCTCGCTGGCGGTTGCGGATGGTGCGGTGGCCGGTTCCGCCGGCGCATCGGCCGTTTCGGGCTCAGGCGCCTGGGCCTGCAATGCGGCCACGTCGATGGCGCCCTCTTCACCGCCCGTCAATTCCCGAATGAAGACGGACAGTGCCAGCAGGTCGTCCGGCGTGGCGTTCAGCATATCGGCCAGTTCGGCCATTTCCGGATTGGTTCGGAGCTGGTAGTCGATCGCGCGAGGGGTGACGCTCGCATCGAGCGACGGGGCGAGCAGGCCGCCGGCTCCGTCCGCGCCGTGGCAGTCCACGCATGAATCAGTCAGAAAAAACAGTTCGCGTCCGCGCTCGGAAAGTTCGGCGACACTGTGTGTAGCGTCCTGTGGCGCATTGGTACAGGACATTAACGCAATTGAAACCAATGGCAGGCCCGACAAATTTCTCATGACTTTCCCTGGATTTCTCCCTCGCTGCCGAGTGGGCTAACTTACTCCACCCGCCGGCGATTTGCGAACGCCAATCCACAGGAAGGCGGTATCGAGAGCGGCGCCAGGCGCCGGAACGCGACGTTAACAGGACGCGCTCGCAAATGGGGTCGGCGCGATTCGCGCAGGAGCCTGAAATAATATTGATTTGGCGTTTTGCTTGCACTATGTTTATTGAAATTCGCAAACGTTCAGGCCGCCATGGACCTGCGCCAGATCCGATACTTCGTCGCTGTTGCCGAATCGAAAAGCCTGACGCGGGCGGTCGACCGGCTGGATGTTGCGCAGCCGGCGCTGAGCCTCAACATCAAGAGCCTCGAGCAGGAACTGGACGCACAGTTGTTCAACCGCAGCCAGCGCGGCATGGAACTGACCGACGCCGGCGGCGAGTTCCTGAATCACGCCTACGGAATTCTTCGCCAGGTCGCCCAGGCTCAGCGCAGTGTCAACGACCTGGAGAGGGACCCGCACGGCAGCGTGGCCGTGGCCATGCCCCCGAGCCTCAGTCACGCACTCACGGTGCCGCTGTTCAATTACGTAAACGACCGGTTTCCGCGAATCGAACTGGATCTGGAAGAAGGGTTGCAGGCCAGCGTGCTGCCCGCCTTCGAACGCGGACAGTTCGACCTGCTCGTCCATTTCGATATTCCGAGGTCGAAGTCCCGGACCATCACCCCCATTTTTCGCGAACATCTCTATCTGATCAGTCCGCTGGAAAATGGCGGTGAATCGAATGGATCGGACGTTTCCTTTCGCGAACTGGCCCGGCATCCGATCCTCAAGCCGTCGGACCGCAACACCCTGGGCGCGCTGTTGGCGCGGCATGCGGCGAAGCAGGGAATCAAACTGAAGGGTCCCCCGATCCATACGCCCTATCATCAGACCATGTTGTTGATCAAGGCCGGGATCACCAGTGCCGTGCTGCCGTATTCCGCGGTCCATGACCTCGTCGGCAAGTCGGTCACCGCGCGCAAGATCGTACGGCCGGCGATTCGGCGGGACGTAGGCATCATCGCGCAGGCCGACCGTGCGCAGTCGTTTGCGACCCAGCAAGTCGCGCAGGCGATCAAGTCTGTCGTGACGCAACTGTGGCATTCGCGCAAGTGGCGCGGGGACTTGCTGATCGAGTCGGATGACCAGGCGGATGCCGCAATTGCGAGGTGACGTTATGAAAGTGCTGTTATCCGTCGCGTTGGCGATTTGCGTATTCGGCCCACTTCGGGCCGATGCCCAGCAGGGCTCGGATTCCGGAATGGACTTCCTGGGCATCTACGCGCCACCGATTTTCGATGGCGGCGGTCCGCCCCGCCGCCAGCCGGAGGTCATCCCGCTCTCCGAGGCCGGCCACCAGGCAGTGGCGGATTACGATCCGGTGCTCGACAACCCGAGACTCCAGGATGACTGCGCGCCGGAATTCATGCCCAGGCTCCTGTGGAACGGTAACCCCATCGAACTCCGCCAGGGGGAAGGCGACACGCTGATTATTCACTACGAACGGGGAGACACGTACCGTTACATCGCCATGAACGGCGAGCCGCCGCCGGCTGACCGGGAAAATGCGCCTCTCGGCTACTCCGTCGGGCGCTGGGAGGGCGATATCCTGGTCATTGAAACGTCCCACATGGTGGGAGAGCCCATTTCGGGGGGCTCGCAGCCCCTCAGCCTTGAGGCCCGCGTCACGGAACGGTACTGGCGGGAGCCGGGCTCCATGGATCTGCAACTGGAGCTTGAGATCGACGACCCGGTGTACTACACGGAGACCTTCACCATGGGACGGGAGTTCATCTGGGCACCCGAAGAAGAGATTCGGGACTGGACCTGCGTCGATTTCGGGGACAGTACCGAACCGCCCGACATCGAGGAATTTCTGCGCATGCTGGAGGAGCTCTAGCGTGGACCGTTGCCTGGAGGTCGTCATGAGGTCTTTGAAACTTCTTCCGTTTCCGTTACTTGCGTTGATTCCGAATGCATCGCATGCCCACCACGGCAGCGTAACCAATCCGCTCCTGTACCAGTCGGAACTCGTCGAGCTTGAGGGTGAGATCGTCGAGGTCTTCTGGCGCAATCCCCATACGCGGGCGAAACTCAGCGTTGTCGACGAGTCCGGCGCCGAGACCCTCTGGGAACTCGAGTTCGGACCGAATCCCCGGCGGCTGGAGAATATGGGACTCGCCGAGCAGCACCTGCTCGGAACCGTTCGCGTGGCGGGGCACGTCGCCAGAAACAACCCGCACTCCCTGGGCCTGCTTCACATCCTGATGCCTGACGGCAGGGAATACGTTCAGGGCGCCGGCCGCGAAATGCGCTGGTCCAACGACCGGCTGGTCGAGCAGCCCGAACGGATCGATCCTGCCAGGGCGGCTGAAGAAGCGCTTGAAGCAGACGGCATGTTCCGAAGTTGGGATACGCATTCCGGACCGTGGTTCGCCGGCGCGCTGCAGGCGTTGGACTACACGGAGCGCGGCGCCGAACTCAATGCCGCATACGATCCGCTGACGGACAATCGCCAGCTTCACTGCGAGCATGGCATGCCGGATGCGATGTTTGATCCGCGGCCGATGGGTATCTTTCGGGAAGGTAACGATATCCGCATCCAACTGGTTCAGTACGACATCCGGAGACTCATCCACATGGGTGAACCGGATCCGAATCCCGAGCCGTCCAACGTGGGCTACTCGGTGGGGACGTGGGACGGCGATGCGCTGTTGGTCACCACGACACACGTGGACTGGCCCTATTACTCGGACTACGGCACACCGCAGTCGGATGAGGCTCGTTACGAAGAGAGCTTCCGGGTAGTCGAGGAAGACGGCGAGCCGGTGTTGCATTACGCGATCACGATCAGCGACCCGGTGGTGTTTCCGGAGCCGCTGTATTTCGAGACCACCCGCACGCCGCTACCCGGATACGAATTCAGGCCCTACGACTGCACGGCCGAGTGGGAGGACTTCGCCCAGTCGGACGAATCCGAAGTCCGTGCCGCAGTGGCCGCAATGGTGGACGACTTCCTGAACAACAGGATGGTCCAACCCTTCGCACCCGAGTTGTCCCTGCAAGAGGCGTATCGCTGGCAGGATGAACTGGTGGAGATGCTGCGCCCGACACTGGGTGAGGTGGTTGGCTACAAGACGGGCGGCCATAGTCCGGGACCCGCCAATCCCAATTTCCCCGCCGGCGGGATCAGGGCGCAGTTGCTTTCCGGCATGTTTCTCGAGGACGGCGCCGCCGTCCGTCTCGAGGACATGGGAGCGGACAGCTTCCTGGAAGCCGACTTCGCGTTTCGCGTAGGCAGTGCCGATATCAATGCCGCGGAGACGGACCTTGAGATTCTTGCCGGCCTGGACGCCGTCGTCCCGTTCGCCGAGATTCCGGACCCGACGTCCGAGCCGGACGAGAACGGCATGATCAGGGGCATAGTCGGAAACATGTCGACACGCATCGCCCTGGCCGGCGAACCCGTCGCCATCGGCTCGACGGAAGACTGGCTGCAACGCCTGAACAACATGGAGTATGCAGTGCTCGATGAGAACGGGACGGTCATCCAACGAAGGTCCATGGCGGACTGGTACCGGCCCATCGACGCAGTTCGATGGCTCCGGGACCACTTGCAGTCCCACGGCAAGGACCTGATGCCGGGGCAGCTCCTTTCGTTGGGTAATCTCGGCATCAATCGGCCGTTCTTCGACGGAAGCACGCGGGGCGACGTCTACACCGGTGACCGGTACCACGTCGAGTACTACGGCCTGCGCGACGACGGCGAGCCGGCCACGGTGACCATCAACATCATTCGCGGCGACAATGACGGCTGACCGGCACAGTAGCAGCTGAGAGATCACGTGAGCGCAGCATCCCAGCCTGGAACGGGCTCGCTGGACGCTTCGGCCGTCGCGAACACACCGGTTCGCATGACAACCGGCGAGGCGGTCGCGAAATCCCTTGTTGCGCACGGTGTGGACACGCTGTTCGGGATCCCGGGCGTGCACATCTACGGTTTCAACGACGCAGTCGCGCGAGAGCCGCTCACGTTCATTACTACCCGCCACGAGCAAGGTGCGGGCTATATGGCGTTTGGCTATGCCAAGTCCAGCGGTAAGACGGGTGTTTACACGGTCGTGCCCGGTCCCGGAATGCTCAATTCTTCCTCGGCGCTCTGTACGGCCTACGGCGCCAACACACCGGTGCTTTGCGTCACGGGAAATATCATGTCCCACCTGATCGGGAAGGGAAGGGGACAGTTGCACGAATTGCCCGATCAATTGGCCACGATGCGCGGGTTTACGGGTTGGGCCGCGCGTATTGACCAGCCAGGCCAGGCACCGGGCGTGGTGGCCGAGGCATTTCGCCAAATGCACACAGGCCGCATCCGGCCCGCAGCCATTGAGGCGCCGTGGGATGTTTTCGAAACTTCCGGGGACGTCGTACTTGACGTCGAACGGAACATTCCGCCCGCGCCGCCGCCGGATCAGGACAAGATTGCCGATGCAGCAAAGCTGATCCGGACGGCCAGGAACCCCCTGATCATGGTCGGCGCGGGCGCGTATCACGCCAGTGAGGAGATCGAGGCGCTGGCCAGGCTGATCCAGGCGCCGGTGACCGCCCATCGCAGTGGCAAGGGTATCGTCAGCGACAGAAGCCCCTATGGGCTGCTGTCCACGGCCGCGTTCGAGTACTGGCCGAAGTGCGATCTGCTGATCGGCATCGGCAGCCGTCTTGAACTGGCACATTTTCGCTGGCAATGGCTACCTGAAGGCCTCAAGACTGTCCGCGTGGATATCGACCCGACTGAATTCGTCCGCCTGCCGCCCGATGTGGGCGTGGTCGCCGATTCCCGTGAAGGTACCGTGGCACTGCTGGACGCGCTGGAGACCTTGATCGGCAAGCGCGATGATCGAACGGACGAATTCGTCGGTTACAAGGCGGCTGCGGAAGCGTCACTGGAAAACGTGCAGCCTCAGGTTCAGTATCTGAAAGCGATTCGGCGCGCACTGCCGGACGATGGCTTTTTCGTGGAAGAGATTACGCAAACAGGTTTCGTGGCACGCTTGGCGTTCCCGGTTTACGGGCCACGGCGATACGTGACCTGTGGTTATCAGGACAACCTGGGCTACGGTTTCAATACTGCCCTGGGTGTCAAGGTGGCGAACCCCGACAAGGCTGTCGTCGTCGCCTGCGGCGACGGTGGCTTCATGTTCGGCGTCCAGGAACTTGCGACTGCGGTTCAATTCAGTATCAACCTCGTGACGGTGATATTCGATAACGGCGGATTCGAAAACGTCCGCCGGGACCAGACGCAACGATTCGAGGGCCGGGACTTCGGGGCTGACCTGGTCAATCCGGATTTCGTGAAGCTGGCCGAGAGTTTTGGCGCCAAGGGCGTACGGGTCAACGGGCCGGACGATTTGACGCGGGCGATCGGGGAAGGATTCCGGGAGCAGGGGCCGGTGGTTGTCGTGGTGCCCGTGGACGCGCGAACCGAATCGTCACCCTGGCCGTTCGTGAATCCGCCAGCCCCGACCTGATGTATCGTTGATCTTGATGGCAGTTGTGCGGAATCCGGCCGGCATCCTGCCACCAGGAGGGTAGACGAGTGCATGGCGCCCTGGTACTGCGAGCCGCAAGGGCGGCGCTGATTATCTGGTTCTGGTGTTCGGCGGCCGTGCCGCAAGACGGCATGCTGGATGGCACGCTGGTCGTCGCCAACCGTACCGGCGGCAGCATCTCCTTCATCGATCTGCCGACCGGCGTCGAGATCGCCCGGGTCCCCATTGGCCCGATCATTCCGCACGAGGTCGATGTTTCGCCCGACGGCGCCAAGGCGCTGACCGGGGAATACGGTCCCGAGGACGACCACGGCAGTCATCTGGTCCTGATCGATGTCGCAACCGCCAGTATCGATGCCCGCATCGACCTGTGTCCGGAATCCCGTCCGCACACGCCGTTGTTCCTGCCCGATGGGCGGCACGCAGTGGCCACGATGCAGGAATCGGATCAGATTGCGTTGGTGGATCTCGAAGCGCGAGCCGTGGTACGAACGTACCCAACCGGCGGCCGCGACGGCCACATGGTGAGGCTCAGTCCCGACGGTTCGCGCGCCTACGTCACGAGCCGGGGCGCCGAGGGCACCTTGTCGGTGATTTTCCTTGATGAGGATCGAGCACCAGTGGTGATCCCCACAGGCCTTGGGGCGGAAGGGCTGGACGTCAGCGCCGACGGCAGCGAAATCTGGATTGCGAACCGTCGCGAGGAAACCATCTCCGTGATCGACGCGGAGTCGCTGGAGGTTGCCGCCACACTGGAGTCAAGGCCGTTCTCGGGGCGAATCGAAATGGGGCCCGACGGCTACGCCATTGTGCCCAACGGGGGTGGACGCGCAGCACCGGTCCCAAGGCACGTTCGCCTGTGGGACGTGAATACCCGAACGCTGGTCACCGAGGTACCGCTGCCCGGCGAGCCCTTCGAGGGCAATTTCGGCGCCCTCATCCACGGCGGCTTGGCGTTCGTCGCCGACCCCGGTGAAGGCTTGATCAACGTCTTCGATCTGGACGGTCTCGGCTCTCGCCTAGTGCTGATCGACAACCACGATGCACCGGACGGCATGGCATGGACGCCGGTCCGCGTCGGTGTGATGTACAGCGATTAGCTGACTTGCGGTACACGCGATCGATTTGCTCGCGTACTACATCGGGCGCTAAAACCGGAACGTTTGCGTGTACTTGACGGACAGTTGCGACTCGAGGGAGCGCAGTCCCGCGAACGCGCCGGTGGACTCGAAGCCGTGGTTCAGGACAATGAAGAGGTCCTGACCGGCTCTGGGCGTCCAGCGCAGGCGGCTGTTGATGCCGACGGATTCGGACTCGTTGTCGTACTGGATCAGGTTCAGCCAGGACCAGCGCACGTCGAAGGCGACGTCGGCCCTGATGGCGATGAGTTGCGCAGCGAATGCTCCGCCCGGAAGCTCGATGTCGTTGTACTCGTACTCGAAGCCTCCGACGAAACGGCTGTTCGGGCGACATTGCAGGCTGGCGCCGAATTCCGTGCGATCGCCACCCAGAAATCTGCCCTTGCCGTACTCGAAGGACGGGGCGCAGATTCTGTCGTTCGCACCGGATACTTCGAACGAGTACTGATCGTATTCATAATCCCCCGGTGGGACGATGACGCCATCGAAAATCTCGAATTCCTCCAGCAGTACCTCGCGCTCCCGCTGCATCGCGAATCCGCCCTGGTCACCGGAGTTGGTCTCCAGTTCGACCAGCTCGATGTACCAGCTTTCGCTCTCGACGCCTCCGGCGATCCTTTCGAAGCGCTCGTAATTCACGCCGTGCTGGAGTTCCCGGATCCATCGGTGCGTCGGACGTGACGTGTACCCGGCGCTCACCTCCGAGCGCTCGATACCCCTGCGGTTCACGAATCCCAGGGCAGGATTGAAGTCATCGTGAAACTTCTCGAACCCGAACTCGCCCCGGAGCCCGGTGTTGTTAGGTGAGGCCAGCCGGACGCCCCAGGCGGTTTCATCGCCATCCACGTTTTCGGTATCCGACTGCTGGAACCAGGCCTCTCCTTCGAGCGTACGCCCACCGGGGAGCCGCGTGTTGCGATACCGAAAATCCGCGCCCATCAGCGAGTTGTCGTTGTTCGACCGGGGGTCGCCGCCGGTGACGATCAGGCCGATGCTGGACTCCTGGAGCACGTTTGCCGCGACCCTCCCGACAAAGACATTGGAGCTGTCCGTATCCTGAAAGTCGTCCAAAGCGACTCCCAGAAAGCCCATGTTCCAGCGCCCGACACGGCCCGTGAGCTTCGTTCCCAGGTCGAGATCCACGGGTTGGCCTCTGCGGCTGAGACCGATGCGCCGGGAGAAGAACGGAATGCCGTTTCTGCGCAGGCCGCCAAAAGCGAAAATATCGACGTCCTGAAGGAAGAAGTCCCGCTTCTCGGGAAAGAACAGGTTGAAGCGGGTGAGATTGATCTGGCGATCATCGACTTCGGTGGCCGAAAAGTCGGTGTTCAGCGTGAGGACGCCGGTGAGCGACGGCGTAATGTTGTAGAAGACATCGAGGGACGGTTCGAAGCCCGAGTCGTTGACGTTCGTCTCGTAGTCCCGGGACCCCGATGCCACGACCGCAGGCACGACATCGAGCCCGCGGCCCTGCTGCAATCCCGTCAACCCGGAAATCGTTCCGGTGGTGGCGGGACTGACCTCCCGGTTGTAGGACACCCAGGCGATGTCCTCCTGGTTGCGCGCGATGCTTCGCTCGATGGTGAAGCCCCAGTCCGGATTTTGCGGATCAAAGTTCAACGTCTTGAACGGAATCGCCATCTCCGTCGCCCAACCCTCGGAATCCATGTTGGACGCCGCGTGCCAGATGCCCTCCCAGTCCCGGTTGATCCGACTCGCCGATTCGAACACGGCCTCGGTGCGGACACCGTTCGCGTTGACCTGAAACTCGTACCCGGTTCGGTGATTGTTGAACGGGTCGAGTATGACATTCAGCGCGTCATCCCAACGCACGTCCTGCCCCTGAGCCAGGCTGCGAGCCCGGATCTCCTCCGGTTCCGTGTCCCACATCCGGCCCGCCACGTAGAGGTTGTTGTCGTCGTAGACAAGGTACACCGTCGTCTTCTGGGTCGGCTCGACGTGATCCGCCGGCCGAAACTGGTGCATGTCCTCGATGAAGGGTGCGTCCTGCCAAACGGGATCGTTCAGAAGCCCGTCGATATTGGGCGGCGTAGACGTGCGAACGATTCGCACGATCTTGTCCGCACCGAGCGATGCGGTCGTGTCCGGGAGCTGCTGTGCCGCAACAGGCACCGCCGCGAGGAGTACGGCAGCCCCGAGGGTCAAGCGGTTCAATTCAAGTGGTGGACTCATCGGCGATGTTCCTGGTTTGTGGCCGCCAATACCAGGTTTGCGGGCCAACAAGAGCCGAATCTGGCGGCCTACCGCTGAAATACGCTGATCAGTATTTTGCCGGCGCGCTGCGAGAACCACCGTCGGTTCGTCAACATGTAATCAGCGTAGTCAGCGGCGGCCTCGTGAAAGGCGTTGTCGGCGACAACAAGAGCACTCGGCGCCAGCAATCGCTCGACGCTGTTCGTCAGTCGAAGATACTGGCTCTTCCAGCCATCCAGAAACAGCATATCAAAGCCGGGTTCCAGTGCCGGAAGCGTTTTACGGGCGTCGCCCTCCAGCAATGTAACGACGGAGTCCAGTTCAGCCTGGCGAAGCGTCTGTCGAACCGCCCGGCACTTGTCGGGATGTACTTCGGTGGTGACGAGCCGTCCTCCGTTGTCCATGGCTGCAGCACCCAGATACAGCGTGCTGACGCCGTACGAGGCGCCGAATTCGACGATGTATCTTGCACGCACCGCACGGGCGAGCAGATACAGCAGGCGCCCTTCATCCGCGTTCACGGCGAGAAAGAACTCACCCATCCGAATGAGCGGATCCGGCGCCTCGGAGCGTTGTCCAGAATTGCGCGCCCGCCGCCTCTGCCAGCGCGCGCGATCGCCGGCTGCTGCTGTCTGCAGGCGTTCCAATTCCTCTTGCCAGGATCGTTTTTCGAGATGGCTGATGGATTTTTCCATTGGTCCGGTTCGTACCACTGCCTTAGGTATGAGACAGTATCAGCTTCCGCAATCTCGGCTTCCAGTGGGTTGCTGTGCCCGTACGCCGACAATAAAGTCCAGACCGGAGTAGAATCCAATGGGCCTGATACAAAGAGGGGAGCCATGAACGGTTGGCAACGTCTTTCGAGAGTCTGGGCTGGCGTTTCCCGGATTCTTGTCGCCGTCGCGCTCTGGACGCAACCCGCCGCTTCACACCATTCCTTCAGCGCACTGCAGACTCCGGAAGGCGAGGACGCCGTTTACGCGTTCGAGGGCACGGTTCGGGCTTTTCGGATTCTGAATCCCCACGGTGCGCTGATCATTGACGAGATCGACGAGGCAGGCAATTCCGGGGCTTGGCTGCTCGAACTGAGTCCCGCGTCGCAGCTAGCGCGCGAGGGTTGGCACGACGGGCTCGTCAGCCCGGGGGATGCAGTGACCGTTTCAATTTTTCCGGCCGTCACGCCGAATCGTGCCCGGTTGAGGGCGCTCTTGATCCCCGGCAACTCCGAGAGCGAGCCGTCACAACTCCTCGTCACGTACGGAATTCGCGGAGACACGCCCGTCATGCGCCGACTGAGGGAGCGACTCCCTGTGTGCGGACTCATCGAACCGGGATTTGACAGAACCGAGTGCTTCCTGATTGACGCAGAAGCGGCGGCCAGGCTTGAGGAAGAGTTTCCGGGGCTGATGGGTTACGTACGACCATAGGCGTGTGACTCGGGATCACGCCCTCTCCATGACAGATCTAAAGCAGCGCAGGGTAGGAACCGCCGTCAAGGTGGAGATTCTGGCCGGAAATGTAGCCGGCGTGCGCGCTGCACAGAAACGCAAACGCCGCACCGAATTCCTCCGGCCTGCCGAGCCGGTTGGCGGCGATGGCCTTCACCTGCAGCGCTCGCGCCTGTTCGTAGGTAATGCCCTCGCGTTTCATCCACGCTCTTGCCATCTGCTCCTGACGCTGAGTGTCGAATCGCTCGGGGAGCATGTTGTTGATCGTCACGTTGTGTTTGGCGACGTCCAGCGACAACGCCTTCAGCGAGGCCGTAAGCCCCGCTCGCGCACCGGCGGACAGCGTGTGGTGAGGCTTGGGCGCCGTCACCATTGCGGACGTGATGTTGACGATGCGCCCGAATTTCCGCTCGATCATCCCGGGCAGTACCGCGTGTATCAGGCGGATCGGCGCAATCATGTTTCCGTCCAGCGTTGTGTGCCAGTCGGATGGTTCGGTGTCAAGAAACTGTTTTGCGCTGGGTCCGGCGTTGTTGTTCAGCAGAATGTCGGGCGCCGGGCACTCCTCGAGCAGCGCGGCACGCCCTGCGTCGGTGGTAACGTCAGCCGCCACGTGGCACACCTCCTGCTCACAGAGTTCGGACAGAGCGTCGGCGGCCTTCCTGAGCTTGTCTTTGTCGCGACCGTTGATCACGACCTTCACTCCCTCTCTGGCCAGCGCCTGCGCGCAGGCGTAGCCGAGGCCCTGACTCGATGCGCACAGCAAGGCCGTTCTGCCCTTGATTCCGAGATCCATGGATTCAGAGTCTAGCCGTGATCGTGCGAATGTCCATGACCGTGCTTGTGCGAGTGCCGGTAGTGCTGGCGCAGCAGGTCGATACCGTAGTCGTTGCCGTTCGGGGTACGCACGATGGTGTGGATGTGGAACTTCAGCGGCACCTCGTTCGTCAGGAACAGGCCCGGATGGTGGTCGAATTCGACGAACACGACGGGGCTCTGAATTCGGTAGTAGAACGCATCCTCGGGCCCGTGACCGCCGATCCAGCAGAAGTGCGTGTCGTCCAGGTGCCGCTCGAACTCTTCGAGCTTGGCCTGGCGTGGACCGTGGGGTAGGGGCCTGATGTACTCCTCCACGAGATCCAGCAGGCGGTTCCTGTGCCCGGTGTCGAACAGCGTCGTGTCGACGCCTTCGTAGGGCACGATTCGATTGTCCTGGTACGCGCCGCCGAGATGCATGTAGTCCGCGAAGTGCCGGCGTCCTTTTGGCAGATCCTCGCCCATGATGGAATGTCCGACAATGGCCCGGCGCTGCAACTTTTCCGGCAGGGAATTCATCAGTTCCAGGCCCTTTCGCTCGTGGTCCCGGAACAGCGTCAGGCCCTTGTGCGGTCCCTTGTCGGCGTAAACGATTTCGGCGCCCTGGAAGAACGGCGTCAGCACCATCTGACCTCCGAGGCAGAAACAGTTGAGAACAAGATGATGGCCGAAGAGTTGCCAGCCCCACGGTTCGGTCGTCGATGGCGCGCCGAAAATGCAGAAGTTGAAACTCCACTGGTTCAGAATGCCCCTGGCGTTCATCACCTCGCCGAGAAACTCGTTCAGCTTCATGACGCCGAGTGTGCTTTCGTATCCGGCCGTGCTCAGGCTTGCCCGCAGGACTTCCAGGATTCGCTCCCGCACCGCGGTCCCGGCATGTTCCAGGCGCAGACCGTAATCTTCGACGAACATTTCCGTGTTCTGCCATTTGCGCCACAAACGCGAGCCGACCGGATGCTGGCAGGCCTTGCGTTCATCGGGCGTCAGAACGTCGAGTACCGCCGAGGCCGTACTGGCCATCCGTTCGACAGGCGCGCCGCTGTCCTTCAGGGTGAACAGGCCATCCTTGACGGTTCCGTCAGCGGTGATGCCCAGGAACGGAGTGTCGTAGAGGGCGCGCCACTCCTCGAAAACGGTCTGGGCGCGCTTGGTGGCCATGCGGCCAGCGGTGTGCTCCTCTGCGGTCTCGCCTGCTATGCGTGATTGCTCGGGGGTGGGTACGAAGGGCCGATAGTCAGCGTAACTCATTGTCGTGGTTGTGGCGCGGACTGGCTATGGCGCGCATGATGGGGGTCTCCATTCCCATCCAGATTCAGGCCGAACGGCGGACGTTCCCGTCGGGACGATAAGGATAAGCTACCGGCTTACAGACTCGCGTACAAGACACACGGTGCAGTCAGGGAAGGCCAGGCAAGTGTTGCAATACGCCGCTCGATTCGTTCTGATGGGCTCACTTGGCAGGGCCAGCGCCCAGGACACTTGGTTTGAAGAAGTTCCCGCGGTCGTTGGGCTACGTACGACCACAGTCGTACTGGAGACGTCTCAAGTACGACTCTGCTGAATGGTGCGCTCAGTCCGGGCTCGTATAGCGGCTCGAGGCCACCGGGTCGCATTCATATTCGATGAGCGTCTCCTCGACGCGTTGCATGAGATGCTCTTCGGTATTCGCCTCCGCCAGATACTCGGGATCCTGCGTAATTGCGACGACACGCATTTGATTTCCGTCATCCTCGAGCGTGAACCGCTCGGTGACATGCTTCTGGATACCGGACGGAATGCCCCGGCCGTTACCCTCCGGGTGGGGAAGGAAGCCTCCGGTTTCCACGACGAGCGTGTCCCCTTCCCAGAATCCGATCGAGTGGCCCAACTCGTGCGGCTCCAATCCGCCGGGAAGGGACTCGCGCCAGGTCACTGTTCTGCGGATATTGTCGTACTCGTGACGCATATTCAGGGCTTCGGCGTCCTGACGGTCGACTTCAAAGAGACTGATGAAACTGAAGGCCGGCAGCGGCGTTCGGATGCACTCGCGGGCGGAAATGGCATTGCGGTCGAAGGCCGCTGCCGCCGCCTGCCCCTTTTCGGTCAGCGGCAGATCCAGCGCAACATCACGGTTTCCGAACGTCGGGCCGCCTTCGGGAGGAAAAATTCGCCAAACGCCGCGGAGGTCCGGGTTTCCGTCCACGAAACGCATCGAGTAACGAACGGGCTCGTCCGGTACCTCCTCGGGTGGCGGGCCGTTTATCGTCAACCGTTCCCCACTGACGGTGTTTATCATCCAGTCGCCAAAGACAAAGAGACGGTCGGGGTTCCTGTCGGGGCTCCCGTTGACGATGACGACATCGCCGGGCTTGAGGGATTCCCCGGTCCAACCGTGCCGACTCAGGTTCAGCGTGTTGTGAGTTTCGATCGTCCAGGTCCTGCTGTCGTTCTGATCGTCCGCGACGCGTACCGTGAAATAAACATGAGGGTTCTTCCAGTCATAGGACTCTATGGTGCCCTCTATCGTAATTTTTTCGTCGCTGAAATGGCTGCGCGAATGATGGGCAGCCGCCTGGTGCGACATTAGCGCCGCCGGCAGCACAAGAACGAAGACCGGATTGACCTGAAGGCGCAAGAATCTATTGCACGAGGTGGTTTTGATTGACTGTTTCATCGTGCATCTCCGTTAACGGACCGGACCGCTATCCGGATACCCTGCCGCAGTCGAGAGTAACACCACATCACGGAACCATAACGGTGCCGGACAGAAACCTCCGTCAAGTGCAGGATCCGGCCGAAAATACGTCAGCGTGGTGATCCTCTTTTGTGCACATTAGATGCTCGAGGCTCGCAGTTCGTTTAACTTACTGACCTGCAGACTTGCTTCCAGGGCGCACGTTACTGGCCGGGAGGGCTTGACAGATGTTTCGATACGCTGCTCGACTTGTACTGATAAGCTCGGTTGGTATGGCCGGCGCGCAAGATGTCTTGTATGAAGAAGATTCCGGATGGATTCAGCCGCCTGACTTCAGACCTCTGGGATCGGTAAGTTCCGTTTACCCGGATGGTGAGAACAATCTATGGATCGCTGAGCGATGCGGCCAGAACAGCTGCATCGGTCGGTATAACTTGGCACCCGTCCTCTTGTACGATCCTTCGGGTAGGTGGATCCGGGGATTCGGCGAGGGCCTGTTCGTATGGCCTCACGGAATCTACGTCGACGCCGACGGAAACATCTGGGTCACGGATGCGGACGGTGACGGCCAGCGAGGGCACCAGGTCTTCAAGTTCAGCCCGGAAGGGGACATCCTGATGACGTTGGGCGAGGCCGGAGTGGCCGGCACGGCCCCTGGACAATTCAACGGTCCAACCGGGGTTGTCGTTGCACCCAACGGCAATATCTTCGTTGCGGAAGGGCACAACCCGGACTCCAACAATCGCGTTCAGAAATTTTCTCCGGACGGAGAGTTTCTGGCGAGTTTCGGCGGAACCGGCACAGGCCCTGGCGAGTTCATCGTTCCCCACGACATTGCCATGGATTCCCGCGGCCGACTGTTCGTTGCCGATCGGGACAACAACCGGATCCAGATATTCGATCAGGAAGGCGTGTTCCTGGATCAATGGCATCAATTCGGCAGAGCAAGCGGGCTGTTCATAGGGGACGACGACACCCTTTACGTGTCGGACAACCAGTCCAATACGGCTCGAAATCCGGGATGGGAGCGGGGGATACGAGTGGGCAGTTCGCGCGATGGGTCGATGGCCGCATTCATCCCGGACCCGGCATTCGATCCCGGGAACAGTGCGGCGACGGGCGCTCACGGGCTTGCGGCCAATGGCGCAGGGGAGATTTTCGGAGCAGAAGTGGGCGCGGAGACGGTAAGGAAGTACGTGCGCCGGTAAATTGGTCGACTGCGCCGTCGCCGTGCACATTCCCGGCGATTTTCTGGTTCTTCCGCGGCATCACCCAGCCCACATCTGGCTTGAGGTGCTCGGTGCTACGGAACCTGCGCCCCGGGAGCCGGCCACTCGACGATGAAGGCGCCGCGCAGGTCTCCCACCGCGAATCCGGTTGCCTGATCTTCCGGATAGTACCCGGCAATGGCTGCGGCGAGTTCCGGTGCGATTTCCGACCCGTGACAGGTCACGCAGAGGGGTTGCAGGACGATGGCGCTCATGTAACGGGCGCTGCCGTCGGGCCGTGTCTCGAAATGCTCGGGCGGCGCCGGGGCGCCCGCGGCCAGGTCGCGGACGAAGGCCGCCATCACCTCGCGTGCTGCGTTGTCCGGCGCGTTCTCCGGATTGCGGATTCTCAGCGCGGTACGGCCCACCAGGGCGCCGGCCTGTTGGGACAGCCGCTCCGCGATGGGAGACGCTTCCACGCTGCAGACATCGATGGCTTCAACGGGTCCGTCGGTCCCCAGCGAGCTCAGTAGCGTGGCGGTCAGTTCCTGGCCCAGTTGCGCCGCGGCGTCACGGGACAGTGCCAGCCGCTCGTCTTCCTGGGCGGTGGCGGCGAGGGCCACCAGGAGGCCCATCGGTAACAGCGTGATTCGTTTCATGTCGGTGATCGCGTCCATGCCGGGTTCCTTGTCTGGCCGCGTATCCGGTCGGTGATTGGGCTCATGCCGGATTCCGCAACCGGTTCCGAATCCGGTCGGTGATTGGGTTCGTTCCGGGTTCTGTAACCTGTTCCGAACTCGGCCGTGGTCATTCATAGTAGAGTAGGGCGCATCCGGTGGCCCATTCGACGACCGGTTCGTAGAAGATCGTCTGCGCCCGTGCACCGTTGGCGACGCCGGCAAGGGTCACCCAGGTGCGAATCTCGTGTGTCCCGAGCCCCCTTTCTTCAAGCGCTTCATCCGTATGCGCAACCATCGCGTCCACATCACCGGATTCCAGTTGCCCAAGAAATGATCGATCGAACTCCGAATCAATGTTGCCATGCATGCGCTCACCGGGCGCGTGACTGAGCCCTCCAGCGGCGACCACCGCAACCCGGCGGTCGTGGGACTCGAGCGCTATCGCCAGGACGCGGCCCAACTCGTAGCACCGTTTCTGCGTCGGCATCGGGTAGGTCATGCAATTGACGATCAGCGGCACGACCGGGAGTTCCCGCCCGGGGTCCAGGAAGCTCAGCGGAATCATGATGCCGTGATCGAGCTTCAGTTCGCTGGCGTAGTTGAGTTCAATGCCCTCCGCATAGCAGGTATCCAGCAACTGCCCGGACAGCTCCGGATCGCCGCGGGTGTATCCCTGCGTGATCTTCACCCAGGGCTCGATGGGTCCGAAATAGCGTTCCGCCTGCCCGATCGCGAATGCCGGCATGCTGTCCAGGAAGAAATTCGCGAAGTGTTCGCTGCTGACAATGAGGATGGTATCGGGCTGCGCTGCCCACAATCGCTCCCGCAGAAAATCGTAGCCGGCATAGAAGCGCTCCTTCTGATCGGCAGGCGGCGCCTCCGCCCAGGCGCGAATCCCCGGCGTGTGGCTGACCGAACAGGCGAAGACCGTGGGCATGGAATCAGCCTCGCTCCCGGATAGCTTGCAGATAATCAGGCTCCGAGACCCCGTGAATGATCGTGAACGGGCGCAGCAGCAGCGGATGCACTCCCATGTCGTAGAGATCGTACATATTCATGTTCACCAGTGCGTCACGTTCTTCGTCGGTCAATTCGAATTCCTGCGCGAAGGATTCGCGTGACTCCAGAAACTTCGACCGCGATTCCGGGTCGCGGTTGACGGACTGCACCAGCTTTTGAACTTGGTAAAGGCTCACTTGCCCAATCTAACGTAATCCGGGAGAGTACCGAGACAGATCGATATGATATGCGAGTGAATTGGCGGGACACCAATCCTTGCGGTTGGTACCATCACGCCCTGATGTCCGGCGTGGCAGGAGCGGACGAGACAGTTCACGCAGCACGAAGTTCGAGGTCCAGGCAAAAATGGCAAGCATCCAGGACATTCACATCATCGATTCGAATACGGCAAAGCCAGATTCCGTCCCATCCGGAGTGCGCCGCAAACTGTGCAGTCCCGGCATTTGCGGTTCGCAAACGCTGACCGTTTACAGGCGAACCGTCCTGCCGGGTCGAGAGTTTGACGTTCAGGCAGGCGATTTCTATCACGTCCTGTACGTCATGAACGATCCGGTCAGTTGTTTCGTGGATTACGGCGGCGAGACGCACCGCGCCGGGCAAGGCGCAGGCATCCTGCTGGCGCCGCACGAGCCGGCTCGGTTCGAGGCTTCGGGAACCAGTGTGGAACTGCTCCACATGGTGGTTCCCCAGCCACCTGCGGCGATTGAAGATGGCTTGCCGGGCGGCCCCGGATACTTCTTTGATCGAGGGACGCTTCGTGTGCTCAGCGACGCCAGCGGCGGCCGGGTACGCCGGTTCTGCGCCGAGTCCAGCGTGCGCCTGCCGGATGGCAGCCGCCTCACGCCAACCAACGCCATTCAGGCGGGTGAAATGCACTATATCGACGGCGGGTCGTCACCCTACCATTCCCACGTGGGAACCGACGCCAATCCCGACGGACCGGCGCACTGCTACATGACCTTCAAGGGCCGCGGCGTCGTCGAGGTGGAAGGCGATGTGCAGGAAATCGAGCCAGGCACGCTTGTTTACTTCCCCTCCGGCGTACCCCACCGGCTTCGTGCCCTGGACGGCCCCCTGGACTACTTCGAAATCCAGGCCTGGAGAAGCTTCAAGACAAACGTCCTCAGCGAGGAACCGCTGGGCCTCCGGTGGTACTACGAGCCTGAGCATCCGGGTGCCGAACCCGTGGAATGGAACCAAAGCTGACAGAACGTGGCGCGATCCCGGCCGATGGCGAGAAAAAGCTACGACAGGCTTCGACCCGCGAACGACAGCATTTCCAACCGCATCCGCGACGCCCGGGACCGCTCGGGGCTTGCGCCGGCTGAACTGAGGAAGATTCTCGCCCAAATGGGAATCAACCTGTCGAAGACGGGATTGCACCGTCTGGAAACCTCGGAACCGGTCAACCCGAACCTCAAGCTCATGATCGCGATCGCGGAGGCAACGCACGTGACGCCGCAGTGGCTGCTGTTCGGAGAAGGCAGCCCGCGGCCCGACGAAAAAATAGGCCCGGCGATTCGGGCGCGGGTGATCGACACGATCGCCTTCATGGCTGGCGCGCTCGACTTGACCCCGGAGCAGGAGAGGAATCTGGCGTCCTGGCTCAAGTCGGTGCGTGAATCGCGGCCCGAAACGGTTCGAAAGCCGTAGCGGCCATTTGCACGGGTCTCGCCGCCGGGCATCCTTCCTGACCTCCCGCCGGCCTCGGCACGTCCTGGGATTCGCGCCACGGGCTACCATCAATCGGTAGTTCCTATTTTGTGAACCGAATGTTCCGATGAAGTGTTGACACGGGGAGAAAGGCGAGTATACTGCGCGCCCATGATTTGGAAATCCATACAACTCAGATTGTCTGAAGCCGCTGGCGCCTCATCGGCCGGGCAAGCGGTCGTGGCGATAGCCAGCGACGCGCTCCCGTGTGCGAGGAATCGGCAGACGACAACCCGCATTAGCGTGGATTCGTATGAGTTTAATCATGGTGGACTCATGCGTTAAGCCTCTCCGGAAAACCGTTCTGGAGGGCTGACAAAACGAACCCTCCAGACCAGCTACCAAAGCCCTGGTCGGTTCGAAACCACCGGGGCTTTTTTGTGCCCGGTGGACGATCTTTAACAACGTGGATTGTGTGACGTGTCGGGGCAGTGCTTCGCGTGGTGCGGAGCGGCCGCAACATCAAACCCTGCGGTGCGTCCATGCGCCTGTCCCGACATCTTGGCTGACGTAGCTCAAATGGCAGAGCAACTGTCTTGTAAGCAGTGGGTTGCAGGTTCGATGCCTGTCGTCAGCTCCAGATTCGGAGGGGCATTCATTGGCGAGATACCCTGGTTGTAACCCAGGCGCCCTTTCGGGCTTTGCAGGTTCAACTCCTGCTCCCTCCACCAATTGGGGATCGGTAGCTCAGACGGTAGAGCGCTCGGTTGAAGGCCGAGGCGGCGAAGGTTCAATTCCTTCCCGATCCGCCACATGGCATGTAGCTCAACGGTAGAGCGCCCGGCTGTTAACCGGGACGATGCGGGTTCGAATCCAGCCGTGCCAGCCAGTCAGCGGGGGACTAGTTCAGTGGACAGAACATCCGGTTTGCAACCGGAAGGTGCGCGGTTTGAATCCGCGGTCCTCCACCAATCTCACGGCTTCGGCTTCGGCCGACGCGGTGACTTGCGGCCTGGCGCCGATAACCGTCGGTAACGGCGGGAAAGGGGCGCGACCCATGGCGTCCCGCCGAGCTTTCGGGCTCGGTCAATCCAGGCAGGCCCGACCCTCTTGTCCTCGCCGGGAGACCGGCGGGGATAGCGGCCAAGCGATGCGCGGAAGTAGCGTGGCTCACGCACCGGCTCTGCCGGGAATGCAGGCTCGTGAAAGAACACGTGGTGGTGCACCCCGCGGTACCGACATCGTCAATCGTGAAGGGCAACGGGTAGTGCATGGCAGTACGAGCCTTACGAGCGAGTGCGCATGCGCAGAGTTCCGGGGTTCCGGTGAGCAGCCGGCGTCCTAGTCCTCTGTTGAGTAGCCGGTAGGTGAAAGACAGTCGGCGTGTCGTATTTCGCGGCCCAAAAGGCGGCGAAGCGACCGGGGCGCGCACGTCGAAATGGGTTTCGCGCTTTTTAGCTCAGTGGTAGAGCTTCGCCTGATAAGCGATGGTCGCCGGTTCAAATCCGGCATTAGCCAACCGATCTAAACGCAAAGACGCGTCCCGGTGCGTACCGAGAAGTGGCTTAAGGCCGAAGCCCTCGGGCAATTCGGCGGTCCCGAAGCCGCAAGCGGACGGACCTTGGCGGAACACCGCACGGTCAGGTAGCCCCTGTTTGGAGCCCGCGAGGCTCACGGTAAGTGAACTGCCGACCAGGTGCGCAATACGAGTGAATCGCCACACTCTCAAAAAGGCAGTCATGGCCGCTTACGATGGCGCCGGTTTCGGCCGGGCCATCGTGGACAGACGGGCAACGGTCGCCAGGCAAGGCGTCCGGTACTCCCCCAAAGGGTGGCTGGAAACGATGTAGTCTCAGTCGTTCATTTCCCGGCGCGGTAGCTCAACAGGCAGAGTCCTGGACTGTCGATCCAGAGGGTGCCGGTTCGACCCCGGTCCGCGTCGCCAGCTTCACGATCCGGTGGGCGAATGGTTAAGCCACGAGGCTTTCAACCTCGTAATTGCGGGTTCGAATCCCGTCCGGATCCCCACGGACCGGTAGCTCAGCAGGCAGAGCACGCGATCGATAATCGCGAGGTTGACCGTTCGAATCGGTCCCGGTCCACCACACTCTGGGAGTAGCTCAGCCTGGCAGAGCGCCTGCCTTGGACGCAGGGGGCCGCAGGTTCAAATCCTGCCTTCCAGACCAACTTCGGAGGCTCGCAAGGCTGGCGTGCTTATCGGTCTTGAAAACCGTGATGCCCGGAAGGGCGTGGGGGTTCGATCCCTCCAGCCTCCGCCACACAATGGCGTTCCTAGCTTAATTGGTAAAGCTCCAGGCCGTGACCCTGGCCGATGCCGGTTCGAGTCCGGTGGTTCGCCCCATTTTCCGTTACACCACGCACCTGCCCGTAGCTCAGATGGAGCAGAGCGGCTGGCTTCGAACCAGCAGGTCGGGAGTTCGAGTCTTCCCGGGCAGGCCACTTTTCCGCTCTTGGCATAGTGGTCGTGCACCGGGCTTTTAACCCGGCGACGGGAGTTCGATTCTCTCAGGGCGGACCACGCAAGAAAGCAATGCGGCTGTAGCTCAGCGGGCAGAGCGCGACGTTGCCAACGTCGAGGCCGCCGGTTCGAGACCGGCCAGCCGCACCACACTCATCCCGATGCGGGGGAGGGGGTCTCACGCGGGGTTCATATTCCCGCTTCCGCCGGTTCGAATCCGGCCCCCGCTACCATGTTTGCCCGATAGCTCAGATGGCAGAGCGCCGCTCTTACAAAGCGGATGTCGGTGGTTCGAAACCGCCTCGGGCAACCACACGTACGGCTGTAGCTCAGAGGACGAGAGCGCGACCCTGCGACGGTCGAGGACGGGCGTTCGAATCGCCCCAGCCGTGCCATCCATTCGGCGTTCGTCTAACCGGCAGGACACAAGACTTTGAATCTTGGGGACCTGGTTCAAATCCAGGGCGCCGAGCCACCCCCAGGCCGGTCGTCTAATGGCAAGACTGCGGATTCCAGACCCGCCAATCGGCGTTCGAATCGTCGCCGGCCTGCCAACACACACGCCGTAGTCAAACGGGCAAGGCGCGAGGTTGCAACCCTCGAGGTCCCGGTTCGAATCCGGGCGGCGTGTCCATACGGGAGCCTGCGCCGAAGGAGATCACGGCTGCAAATTCGCTATCGCGATTTCCTGCGCCGCAGGCTCCCAGGCCCCAGTAGCTCAGTCGGTAGAGCGGCGGGTTTATACCCCGTTATGCGCCAGATAAGCGGCAGGTCGCCGGTTCGAATCCGGCCTGGGGTACCACGTCTCCGTAGCTCAATCGGAATCAGAGCACCGGGCTTCTACCCCGGGGGTTGCAGGTTCGAGTCCTGCCGGGGACGCCATCATGGCCGTCTGAAGGGAATTGGCATACCTGCCTGTCTTAGAAACAGGCGCTTCTCGGTTCGACTCCGAGGGCGGCCACCATTTCAAGTGCGCGGCTGACGGGAATTGGCATACCTGGGTCGCTCAAAACGATCTGCTTCCCCGTTCGAATCGGGGGCCGCGCACCATCCACCGCCACACACAATCCACGTTGTCGGAGTCAATGACATAGAAATGATGAACCGGGGTAAGGTTGCGATGAGCAGGTTCGGCGAAACTGCATATGCGGCCCGGTTGCGGGCGGCGGCGGGCCGGTGCGGTGGGACACCGGCTACGCCGCCGGCGCCAGTTCCGTGGTATGTATCGGCTCCAGCCGGTCGATGGCATCGAGGGACTCCCGGTCCACGTCCCAGGCAAACTGCCGCAGCACGATCCGGTCGCGAAGGAAGTCGATCAGGGTGAAACCGTGATCCTCAATGGGCGACATTGTTTCCTCCATGTCCAGGTGAGCCGGCGGCGTCGCACCGATGCCGCGGACCACCGAGGGGAATCCCTGGATTGAAGTGCCGATGGGACCGCTCAGGACTGCGGTCACGGGGTTCCCACGCAGATCGACGGCACCCGAACGGTGCATTTTCCCGGCGCCGATGGCGTGCAGGTCGCCGCTGACCAGCAAGGGAATCCTTCCATCCTGCTGACCCATTGCCTCCGCCAGCCGGTCATGCTGCCTCAACCAGCCCTCTTGCCAATAGGGCTTGTCAATCGCAGTCGTGAGCGTACCGCTCTCCGGGTCCAGAATGTCCGGATACCACTCGCCCCATTTGCCGGCACTCCAGCCGAACGGATTCGAGGGCACATGCACGCGGTGGCGTGCCTCCGACGAGCGGGTGCGGTCGATCAACCACCGCTCGACCTGCGGGCCGACGAACTGCGCGTTCGGTCCGGCGAGATTCATGGTGCGGCGCACGTCGTACAGCAGGATCTCCGCAAGCTGGCCAAACCGAAGCGTGCCGAAGCTCTCCGACACGTCGCCGCGATCTCCCGCGGAGGACCAGGGCAGGCCGGCGGGCCGCCCGTCGTCCGGCAGGAACTCCGGGTAGTAGAGTTGCTGGGTCGCTCGCGCAAGCTGAAGCTGGAACCAGGCGATGGGATAGCTGGCGAAATCGTCCGTGACCGCGTCGTTTTCCCAGTGGTCGTGATCGTCCTGCAGGAAAAAAACCGGCGTGGAGCGGAAATCGCTCCCGTAAATCGGGACGATTTGCGGGCCAGCGGCCGCCTTTATCGCCGTTTCGTTGCTCGCCCCGAGCGCGCTGGCCGAAAAGTCAAAGTTCGAAATACGGCCGGCTTCGCTCAATTGCCCGGCGTACTCGCCCTGCCAGGTGTGGAGGTCCCAATACATGTGGTCGCCGATGGCCACCGCGGCGTCAGGCTGAAACGACAGCGCGCGGCGCAGCAGGCGGTTGCGGATGCTGGCCGGCAGGAAGCCTTCGCGCTGACCGATCCCCTCGTAGGTGCCGCTGGTTCCGCCGGCACAGGTATAGAACAGCACGCGGAGGCGCTCCGGGTCTGCGGTTGGCGACGGGAAGGTGGAGAGCGGCCAGGGTTCGCACAAGGACTGGCCATTGGTGTCCTGCAACGAAAGCGCGTAGCGACGCCCCGGCTGCAACTGGCCGGCATGGAACTGCCAGTATTCGCCGGCCGTGTCGCTCATCCTGCCGGCGATGGCGGAGTTCTCGAGTCGCAAGACGGGCGCGTCCGCCAACGCCCGATCGAACGAGACCTTGAGCAGAATCCGCGTATCGCTGACCGTGGGAATAATATGCTGCACGAGACCGGCGTCCCATGCCTGAGCGGCCGGAGCTTGCTCCTGGGCCATGGCCTCCAGCGGCAACCTGCCGAAATACGCCGCCCCCATGGCGCCTGCGGAACCGGCAAGGAATCTACGCCGGTTAATATGGATGCGTTTGGTCATCGGGATCCTGATCTTGCTGTTCGCAATGTCGTCATTCTTGTATTGGGTATTGAGGCAGGCGCGGTCAATCGTAGGCCTCAGGCAGCGACAGTGACGCTGATCATCCTGTCGCCCTGTTGAATGGCATCCACAATGTCCTCACCGCTCGTCACCTTTCCGAACACCGTGTGCCTTCCATCCAGATGCGGTGTCGCCAGGTGGGTGATGAAGAACTGACTGCCATTCGTATTCGGCCCGGCGTTGGCCATTGATATGACGCAACGCTCGTGCTTGAGCGGATTCCCGATGCACTCATCGGCAAATCGATACCCCGGGCCACCGCGGCCGGTTCCCGTCGGGTCGCCGCTCTGAATCATGAAATTCGCGATGACACGATGAAAGATGACGCCATCATAGAATCCCTGACCCGCCAGGAACACAAAGTTATTGACGGTCTGCGGGGCGTGCTGCGGATAGAGTTCGAGCTCGATGCTGCCGCGATTCGTCTCGATCGAAACGGCGTGGTTTTTTGACACGTCGATCTGCAAATCCGGCGGTACATTCCATTGCTGTCTGGCCATCTGGGGTCTCCTGGCTATTTGATCAATGCGGCAAGGTGCATTGTAGCGGCCAAAAGCGGTGATCGAGATTTCTTTGGTCGCTGCACTTGCGACTACGAGCGGCCTGAGAGGGATGTAGACTGCCGTTGACAGCAAGCCGGGATTTTCCGCAATTGACCGGTATGATATTTGCGGAAATGCACGGGAGCATTGGTTGGTCAAGAAAATCTGACGAGCCCATTGGAAATCGGCACAATCCCGAACTACACGGCCGAACCGTGGAGAGGACAATGATCACGAACAACGATTGGCAACAGCCGAGGCGGCCGTTGTTCTCGATTTGGTTGATGCTTGCGCTGGGCGCGTTCGGCTCCGTACCCGCGACGGCGCCGGCGCAGGGACCGGGGATCGAGAATGGGCAATGGACCTACCTGGGCGGCGATGCCTGGCACACGCGTTACACGCAGGCGACGCAAATCGATGCCTCCAACTTCGAGGACCTGCAACTCGTCTGGCAGTGGAACGCGGCGAGCTTCGGCCCCAGCACGCCGCGCGCGACGCCGACCTATGTCGACGGGAAGCTGATCACGGTCACCGGGGAACGCCGCCACGTGGTGGCCCTTGATCCTGTGAGCGGAGAATTGCTCTGGAGTTACTCCGAGCCGAAGACGGCCAGGTACGACTACTCCATGCGCAAGGGCTACGGCAAGGGCATCGCGTATGCCGAAATCGACGGACGCGGTGTGGTATTCATCACCACTCCCGCATTTTTCCTCCACGCCCTCGACGCGGAGACCGGCTTGCCGTTGGAGAACTGGGGCACACCGGTTCGAATTCCGGGCTTCCCGGAGACCGGCGTGGTCGATCTTCTGCTGCCTCTCGTTGCGGATTGGGGACCATGGCATGAGTACGATGTCGGGAGCGAGGGGTACGATGCGTACCATGGGCTCCCGCTGGAACTGGGCTACATTACCTCGTCGTCCCCTCCCATCGTCGTGAACGGGACGGTGGTCGTCAGCAACTCGGCCGAGCAGGGTTACAACCAGACCCGGATAGAGAACGTCCCCGGCGACATTCTCGCGTTCGACGCGAGGACCGGTCGGTTCAAGTGGAAGTTCCACGTCATTCCGCGTCCGGGTGAGTTCGGTCACGAGACCTGGGAAAACGACGCGTGGCGGTGGACGGGCGATGTCTCCTCCTGGGCGCCGCTCTCTGCAGATCCGGAACTCGGGCTCGTCTACATTCCGACGAACGGAGCCACGATCGATTACTACGGCGGCTTCCATCCCGGAGACAACCTCTTCGGCACGAGCCTCCTTGCCCTCGACGTGGAAACCGGCGGGCGAGCGTGGCATTTCCAGCTCGTCCATCACGATATCTGGAACTACGACACGCCGACGGCTCCAATCCTGATGGACGTCACTGTGGACGGTCGGGAGATCCCCGGGGTTTTCCAGGTCACCAAGCAATCTTTCGTCTACTCGTTCAACCGCCGTACCGGCGAGCCGATCTGGCCCATCGAGGAACGCCCGGTGCCGCAGTCCCGGGTGCCCGGCGAGCAGCTTTCGCCCACGCAGCCGTTCCCCACGAAACCGGCACCCTTTGACATTCAGGGGAGAACCGAGGCGCAGCTCATTGACTATACGCCCGAGATCCGGCAGGCCGCGTTGCAGGTGGCACAGGGGAACAACCTGCTCGTGCCCCTGTTCAACCCACCGACCTACGCGGGCGATCCGGAGCTGGTTGTGCCCGCCCGAATCTGTCCGGGTGGGGGCGGCGGCGCAAACATTACCGGAGCGCCCGTGGCGGATCCGGTGGCAGGCGTCATCTTTATCGCGTCGCAAAGCGCATGCTCGACTGCCCACCTCGCGCCGGCGGCAGAATCGCCGCTGGATGACGAAACTCAGACAGGCACCACCCATTCCGACTTTTCCCGCAGCGTTGACGGAGGCTCCGTCGCTAGCACCGAGACCATTGACGGGCTCTCGATCTGGAAGGGACCGGTCGGGCGGATCGTCGCAATCGACATGAATACGGGTGAGCATCTCTGGACGATCCCCCACGGCGACGCACCGCAGGCGCAGCAGGAGATGATTCGGAATCACCCGTTGCTCCAGGCAGTCGAGGGCGTCCCGACGAACCCCGGCCGTTTCGGCCTGGCGGCCATGTTGGCAACGCCGACGCTGCTCCTGGCCTCGGGGCAGACCAGCGATGACGCTCCTCACCTGTTCGCGATAGACAAACAGACCGGGGCGCGAGTTGGCGCCGTGCCGATACCCGGCATTTCGCGTTACGGCATGTCGAGCTGGATGCACGACGGCAAGCAGTATGTCATCGTCCAGCTCGAGGACGGTCTGGCGGCGATGGCGCTGCAGGCCCAGACCGACGCAGTCCAGCCCGTCAGGATCGCCGTCTACGGCGCCTCCGGGCGTGTGGGCTCCCGAATCGTTCGCGAGGCGCTGGATCGCGGTCACTCGGTAACGGGTATCGGTCGCACGCCGGCCAATATCACCGAGCGGCACGAACGGCTCACGGTCGTCCAGGGCGACGTGACCGACGCTGCCTCCGTCATCGAGCTTGTCGCGGGCCACGACGTTGTGATCAGCGCGGTCGGTGGCGTCAATCCCGACTCCGAAGACCCCATGCTGAGCATCCCCCGTCAGGCGACGGGCTCGCTCGTGGAGGCATTGCAAGCCCTGGGTGGCGATGCTCCGCGAATGATGGTCATTGGTGGAGCGAGGACGACCCTCGACAGGGCGCCGGGCGTGCCTTACTTCGAGCTTGAGTCCGGCAGTGTGGGCATGGAAATCGAGGGGACAGGAGTCACGGTGAGCATGATCGGGCACGCGCTCGCACTGGATTATCTGCGCACGTTGACGGACATCGAATGGACCTTCATCGCACCGCCGCTGGACTTGCTTCCGGGCGAGCGCACAGGAGTCTTCCGCACAGGATCCGGTGTGGTCATGCGCGATGCCGAAGGCCGAAACGCCATCTCCATGGAAGACCTTGCCGTGGCCATCATCGATGAGATCGAATCGCCCAACTACATCGGTAGCAGAATGACCGCAGCCTATTGATCGCCGATCCGGCGGCCGGCGAGAAGGGGGAATCATGAGAATTGCAACCGGACTGGCGCTCCTTGCCTGTTCCGCTCTCGCCTTCGGTCATCATTCCCGCTCGCACTATCCGGAGCAGAAGCAGGAACTCAGCGGCGAACTCGTGGCCGTCCATTGGACCAACCCCCACGTGGGATTCACGTTGAGCGTTACCAATGACGCCGGAGAGGAGGAATTGTGGCGAGTCGAGGGGCGTTCAAACCTCTTCTCCATGGAACGCGGCGGTGCCACACGGGAAATGTTCGGTGTCGGCGAACAGGTGACATTCCTCGGCAGCGAATCGGTTCTACGTCCCCGGGACATGCTCGCAACCCATCTCCTGCTCGCCGACGGGACGGAGGTGTTGCTCGACCGGGATGCCGAGCCCAGGTGGTCCGAGTCCAACGTCGGGCGCTATGACTCGCGAGTCACCCAAGGCAACCTCGTGGACGCTCTCGGCGAGAACCGCGGTATTTTCCGTGTCTGGAGTTGGGCAGGCGATTCAGCCGTACAATCGCGCCACTTTCCCTTTACCGATACCGCTATCGAGGCTCGAGCCGCGTGGGATCCCATCGACAATTTTCTGGAGCGCTGCGAACCGCAGGGGATGCCCGGCATCATGATGCATCCCCATTCGATCGAATTCACGGATCGCGGTAGCGAGATCGAACTGGTTATCCAGTTTTTCGATCGCGTTCGAATCATTCACATGGACGATGCGGCACCGCCGGCGGATGCGCCCGCATCGCATCTGGGTTATTCGGTCGGGCGGTGGGAGGAGGGCACCCTCGTCGTCACGACTACGCGTATCGACTGGCCTTATTTCGACGGCATCGGTACGCCGCAGAGCGAGGCCATCGAGTTGGTGGAACTGTTCACGGTCAGCGAGGATCAGAGCCGGCTCGACTACAGGATGACCGTCACCGACGGTCCGACGTTTTCCGAACCCGCCGTCTACGAGCGTAACTGGGTGGCTCTCGGAGCGGCTATCAGGCCTTACGCCTGTCAGGTTTACTGACGGCTGGCTGGCTATTCCGGCACTCGGTCGAAAGTCCATGCTCCCGAAACGTGGACTTCGGAGATTGCGCTCGCCATCCCGTCGCCGTCGACCGTGAAGGTGTAGCCCCAACCGCCGCCCTCCGGCAAGAATGCAGTTTCGTTCTGCGCCGCCAACTGCGCTCTCCCTGCGTTGCCCCTTTGCAGGAACAGTTGGCCGTCTTCCATGGTGATTCGGATCGTGACGTCGTTCGTCAGGTACATGCCCCTGTAGGTTCCCACGTACCGGGCAAGGAGTTCGGGAGCGACTTCCACGGACGTTGAATCCCGCCCCGTAACGCCGGTGCTCCAATGGTCGCGGTCGCCGCCCAGGTAGGCCTCCGTACAGACGGTCTCCAGCATCACCTCATCCGCGGCGAAATTCATCCGGATGGCCGCGCTGAGCGGTGTGTCGAACGCACCGGGATCCTCGTAGGCGACCTCGATCTCCATGCGTCCGAAGTTCGGGCGGCGAAAGTGCTCGGTCATGCGCAGTTGTTCCGTGTGCGACACGCCCCGGCTGTTCAGCCAGGTCTTGTCGTTGTAGCCGTTGCTCTCGACCACCAGCGTATCGCCCTCCCAGCGGCCGACGGAGTAGCCCATCCACGTTCGCAGCGGATTCTCCTCCAGTTCCCGACCGTCCATGAAGATCTCCCGATAGGTACCGTCGTTGTAGAGCACGGCGATCATCGTCGGATGCTGCAGAATTCTGCGTAATCCGTAGGAATTCCCGCCGCTGTTGATGGCGGCCGGTCCGCTGGGCAGGCAATGGAATCGGGGATTGTCGGCGAAATAGCGCTCGTCGCGTTCATCGATCAGCGCGTTGACCCACGGCTGAAACCTGGTTCGGTCGCCGAGGTCTCCGGTCGTCCCTGCGGTGCGCCACAAGCCCGTGAAGTCGGGATGGCCCTCGGCTGTGCGGGGTGTGGGCCCGGACAGGTCCGGTGCGCCGTCATCCGTGCGTGGGACACCCGGCGTAGGCAACGAAATCCACTGCGCGGACAGAGGTGCGGCGAGCGCCAGGAAAACAAGGGTTGCGAGGATCCGTTTCATTGTGTTTTCCCCAGGTGTCGGTGCCAGGATTGACTGATGTGCAGCCGGCCTCTACGCTGGCCATTATACGAAAGCCGTTCGGTACTGATGATCAGGGGAGTACGGTCATGAGGCATGTGTTTTCAGTTCTTGTTGGGGTAGCGTGGCTGCTCTCGGCGGCGCCAGGCCTGACTCACCATTCGTTTTCTGCCGTATTCGATGTCGCCCGGCCCGTCGAGATGACCGGCACCATCACGCGAATCGAATGGACCAATCCCCACGCATGGATCCACATGGACGTCGAAGGCGCGGAAGGCAACGTGGAGAACTGGTCCGTCGAGTTGCTGGGCATCAACACGCTGCTCAAGCAGGGCTGGACGCCCGAGACGGCACAGCCGGGCGACGTCATCAGCGTTGTCGGATTCGGCGCGAGGGACGGCAGTACTTCCGCGAACGCCTCCTCGGTCACCATGGTGGAGACGGGCGAACAGATCTGGGAAAGCGCGTCGCGGCAGGAATAGCCGGCCAGGTCATTTCCTACAGGAGGTAGTCGCGAGTGAGTTCCTCGGATACTTCCCACAGGCGCGCCGCCATCGCCTCGTCCTTCTGATAGTCGCCCTGCTCGGCGAGGTTGCAGTCGGCGAAGTACTGGCCCGTGACGCCCGTCAGCGACGGATGCGCTGCGACGTAGCATTGTGTTGCGGCCCCTTGTTCCGGGGTCTTGTTCAATCTGGCCCCGCTAAAGCCGGTATTGCGCAGGATGTTGGTCCTGACGCCACCCGGGTGAACGCAGTTTGACGTGGCGCGCGTGCCGGCGAGACGCCTGGACAACTCAAGCGAATACAGACCGTTTGCGAGCTTGGAATGCCCGTAGCTTTGCCTGCCCCAGCCTTCGCCCCCCAGATTGTCGAACTGGATGCCGCCTTCCGGCGCTCCCATGTGCGCGATACTGCCCACGACCACGACACGTCCTTCGGGCGCGTCCGTTACGCGGCTCATCAGCCGGTTGCCGAAGATGAAATGGCCGAGATGATTGACCACGAACTGCATCTCGAGGCCGCTGACCTGCCGCAACTCCGTCAGCAACATGCCGGCGTTGAGGACCAGCATGTCGACCGGCACGTCCATGGCCTGAATCTCATCGGCGCAGGCCACGATGGAATCGAAGTCCGTGAGTTCCAGCACGACCGGGGTGACGCGCCCGGTCACGCTGTCGGCTGCCTCCCGGCCTTTCTCGACAGAGCGCGCCGTACCGATCACGTGTGCGCCCCGGAGCGCGAGGACCCGCATGGTCTCGTAGCCGATGCCGGAATTGCAGCCTGTGACGACGGCAGTTTTCCCGCTGAGATCCAGACCCGCGGTCACTTCTTCGGCCGTCGACTGCGCGCCGAACGAACTCCGAGGCACGGATTGCGCGAATGCCGTCCCACAGGCTGAAGCCACGGCGATGAAGGAGCTGTTTTCGAGAAACCGGCGGCGGGTCATCGGGTCGGACATGATTGGAGTCTCCTCGCAGTCAGGACGGGCTTCTACCATTCTGCCACGATTTTGCAGCCTGAAGCATGGCGACAGGACGCAAGCAGGGATTTCCCGAAAAGCGGCCCTGCGACAGAGCCGAAGCGGACAGCTACAATGCGTCGGTGGCAGTGTCGTATCGGCCACGCGGACAAGCTGACTGGACCGAGGCCTTGATGAATCCTTGAAGAAGACTCACCAGGCGAACCATGGGTTCGCGATTTTTGAGTTCGGGAGCGCAGTTATGAGAACACCAGGAACTTGTCTTGCAGCCGCCGTGCTTGCTCTTGCTGCGTTCGCAGAGGCTGATGCGCAATCGTCGGAGACGATTCGTCAATACCAGTTCGCAGTGAGTGGTGATGGATACGAACTTGCGATGCGGGAGGTGCCGCGTCCGGTCGCGGGTCCCGGCGAAGTGCTGGTCCGGGTCCACGCGACGTCGCTCAACCGCCGCGACTGGTACATGCTCGACGAGACGGTCGGCGAACGGGGACTCGACTACACCGACAACGTTCCGCTGTCCGACGGGGCCGGCGAGGTGATTGCCGTGGGGGAGGGCGTGACGGAATTCCAGGTAGGCGACCGGGTAGCCAGCACGTTCTTTACCGACTGGGTCGATGGCAAACGCAACGCCGCGGTCCGCCCATCGGCGCGCGGGGCCGGCCCCGGCACGGGAGGCATGCTGTCGGAGGTGATCGTCACGACCCCGCGCGCGCTTGTCCCGATTCCGGAATACCTGAGCTACGAAGAAGCGGCGACGCTGCCCTGCGCAGCGGTCACGGCCTGGAACGGGCTTTTCACGCAAGGCAACCTTCAGCCCGACGAATATGTGCTGCTGGAGGGCACCGGAGGGGTGTCGAGCTTCGGGTTACTATTCGCCGCTGCTGCGGGGGCAAAGCCCATCATCACCAGCTCGAGTAACGAGAAGCTGGCTCGGGCAGCCGAACTCGGCGCCGTCGGCACAGTGAATTACCGCGAATACGAGGATTGGCAGGTCGAGGTCCGGGACCTGACGAACGATTACGGTGTCGATCATGTGCTCGAAATCGGCGGCCGCGACACGCTGGGCAAGGCGCTGGAGGCGCTCGCATTCGAAGGTCACGTCGCCCTGATCGGCGGTATCACTGGCGCGGCGCCGCCCATCCCGGTGGGAGCGCTCATGGGCCGGGGTGCCACGGTGTCGGGCATCTATGTCGGCTCCCGCGCCGACTTCGAGGCGATGAACGCCTTTATGGAAGAGCATCGGATCCGCCCGCTCATCGACCGCGTGTTCGGCTTCGAGCAGGCGCAGGAAGCCTACGACCTCATGGGAAACGGCAGCTTCATGGGCAAGATCGTCATCGCGCTCTGAAGCAAATTTACCGCCGCCGTGTATCAGGCGATCATCCATTGATTGAATTACTCCCTGGCGGATGAGCTGAGCGCGGAGGACCGCGCCGAGATGTCCGGGCAGGAAGCCGGCGGCGGAATTGTGTATCGCGCTGCGGTGATTCGGCGATAGACTTGAGTGTTCAACGCAAAGGAGCGCAGCGTATGAGTTGTCGCAGGCCACGCAGCTACCGATTCCGGAAGACCCTGACCTTGCTGCTTCTGGGGACTCTGTCGTCTCCTGGCGCCGCCCAGCAATCCGACGCGACGGAACGCCTCCGTGCCTGGAGCGACCGGGTGACGCGGCAAATGTTCCAGGTCGGCGACAACGTGTATACGGCGGTGGGCTACACATTGTCGGCGAATTCGATGATCGTCGGCGACGACGGGATCATCGTCGTCGATCCGGGGCATTCGCCGGCGCTTTCCGCCGAGGTCCGCGCGGAATTCGAGGCGATCACGGACAAGCCGATTCGAGCCATCATCTATACGCATGGTCACGGCGATCACACCCGAGGCGCAAGCGCCTTCGCCGACGAAGGTGAGGACATCGAAGTCTGGGCCCGGGCGAACTTCAATGCCGAAATGAGGGCTGCCGCTGAGGCAGGGCTTGCCGGGGTCTCTCGACCGGCGGATACCCAGGGCGGAGACTTGCCTGCCGGCCAGTCGATTGCGTTTAACGGGCCGCCGAGACCGATGTCACCGGAAGAACGTGCAAGCCCAGTCCGGTTTGTCGCTCCAACCCGCACCTTCGACGACGAGCGAATCGAGCTGGAAATCGCCGGCGTTCAGCTTGAACTCGTCGCCGCGCCGGGAGAAACGGCCGACCAGCTGTATATCTGGCTGCCGGAACAGAGGCTGCTCTTCGCGGGCGACAACGTTTTTCACACCTGGCCCAACGTCTACCCGCTTCGCGGCACGAACCGTTCGATCCGGGACTGGATCGCAAGCCTCGACAAGATGATTCAGGAGGGTCCCGAGCTTCTTGTGCCCGGGCACGGCAACCCACTCACCGAGAATGTCGTGGAGCACCTCACCAACCGCCGCGATGCGATGCAGTGGGTCTACGACCGCACTATCGACGGTGCAAGAATGTTCCTGACGCCCGATGAACTAGTCGACTATGTCACCCTGCCCGAACGGTTCGAGTCACTCGACTACCTGGCGGACTACTACGGCAGCGTCTGGGGCACCGTCCGCCAGATCTACGCGCAGGAACTCGGCTGGTTCGACGGCAACCCGCTGAATCTGCATCGCGAAAACCCCGTTGAACAGTCACAGCGGATGGCCGATTGGCTGGGCGGTGTCGACCGCATGATGGAGTTGGCGCGCGAATCCATGGCGAATGGAGATGCTCTCGGTGCAGCTCAGCTCGCCCAGCACGTCACCCGATTGCGGCCCGACGACCCCACTTCAAAGCGGCTCATGGCGGATGCGCTCGACGCTCTCGGCGAAAACACGCTGAATACACCGGCGCGCCACTACTCCTTTTCTTACGCGAATCGCCTCAGACGCGAGGCGGGCGACGACTAAACTAGAGTCGCAGCCTCACCGTCACGCCAATCTCGCGCGGGCGGGCGACGACGCCCTGATCGAGACCGGCAAGCACCGCGGAGAACCCGCCCAGTCTGTACCACTGATCCGTCAGATTGGTGCCGAAGATGGCGACATCCCAGTTATCGGCCGCAGGCGTATAAGTGATCCGGCCACTGAGGAGACCGTAGGCATCATTGGCGGCCACCGAAGCCTGAAATCGTGCATCTGTGCGCACCATCCTTGCATCACTTTTTCCTAAAGACGGATAACAATAATCATGAGGCGGCCGACTGACTCCCGGTAATCGGATCAGCAAACTAAACGAACTGCGAATATCGAGCATCCAAGACTTGGAGAAGGATCGATACCACGTATCTCGAAAGATAAGCGGGCGACCTGCAAGAAGGGAGAACCACATAATGTTTAACAGCTACTTTGGCCGGATCGGCATGGTCACATTCGGTCTGGCAATGGGCCTGGTATTCACGATCGTACCCGTCGACTCACGGGCACAGGGCGTTGCGGTGCTCGAGGAAATCGTCGTCACCGCCAGGCGCCGCGAGGAAAACCTGCAGGAAGTACCGGTCGCCGTCTCGGCGCTCAGTGCCGAAGATATTGAGATTCGAAGCATCGAGAACATCAGGGATCTTCAGATGCTCCTGCCCAACGTGGACATACGCGGCGCCGGCGGGCCCGGAGGTAATGCGGGAGTGTTCACCATTCGCGGCATCCCCGGCGTGGCGCGCTATATCGACGACGTCGTGCAGTCCGGCAGCGCGGATGCCCTCCAAAATGTGGTTGAGCTTGAGCGCATCGAAGTCCTGCGAGGCCCGCAGGGCACCTACTTTGGCAAGAATGCGATCAGCGGGGCCGTTCAGTACGTGACCCAGAAGCCGCAGGAGGAGTTCGGCGCAAGAATCAAGACGACTTTCGGGGAATACAACCGTACCGACATTGTTGCCAACGTGGATATTCCCTTGAGCGACACGGTCCTGACCAAGATCACCGCGGCGAGCCTGAAGCGGGACGGTTACGTCGACAGTCTTCATGTCGATGAATCCTACGGGGACATCGACAACACGGTTTTGCGGGGCATGCTGCAATGGCAGCCCAACGACTCGTTCACGGCATTGCTCACGGCGACCTAGAACAACAACGACGCGGGCATGCAGGCCAACGTGTTGTGGGATGTCGTCGAGAATTTCCCGGTACCGTGGGGGATGGCTCCCTGGAGTTGTGGGGGCGGGCCAGAGTGCTACAACTCGGCCGGCCTGGAGTTCACAGACGAACTGTATGCCCACGGGCGACGCGAGCAATATCTCAGCGGGTCCAGCTTCGACGGCGACGGCTACGACAGCACCAACGAGACCTTCACGGCCAATCTGAGTTGGGACATCAACGATTCCCTTACCTTCCGTTCGATCACATCCACGCGCGAACAGGATTGGGGCGTATTCTTCGATAGGGATTCGACGCCGTTCGTGTTCTTCGAATTGTGGGACTACCAGGTACGGGAGGAAACCACGCAGGAGTTTCAGTTCCTGGGCAGTTCAGACCGGCTGAACTGGGTGCTTGGCGTGTACTATCACGACCTGGAGGAGCTCAGCAAGGATCAAATCTGGGAGACCTGGGATCGACCGGGCTCAGTTAACTGTCCCCGAATTCGCACGTGTCCGCGCTTTCGCCATGCGGAGAACCTCATCGCCACGGAGGATACGGCCATCTTCGCCGAGGTGGTCTTCGACCTCACGGAGCAACTCTCGCTGACGGTCGGCGCCAGATATTCCGAAGAGGACTTTTCCTCGGAAGTCTACTGCGGCATTAGCGGCAACCCCCGCGATGTCCTTCCCTGCGTCGGCGGCGAAGGCGTGCGTGATCCGCAGCAGGGGACGAGGTATTTCGGGCAGATACCGCAGCGGCACGTTCAGGGCGGCGCACCGTTGGTTTTCGACGCCAGCTTCGACGCCTTCACGCCAAGGCTCGCCCTGCAATACCAGTTCAGCGACAACGTGATGGGTTACATCACCGGGGCTGAGGGATTCAACGGCGGCGGCGTCAACTCGCTCTTCAATCCCGAACTGCCGAACAACGGCATCGTTTCCTATGACCCCGAGTATCTGACCAACTACGAGCTCGGCCTGCGGTCGGATTTCGCGAACAACCGGCTGCGCTTCAACGCGACCTACTTCTGGGGGACGTGGGCCGGTATCCAGGTCGGCGAGGTGCTCACCCCCGGGCAAGCCACCACGACCAATGCCGGCGAGGCCGAAATCAGCGGGATCGAAATCGAGAGCGTCTGGAGGCCGACAGATTCGTTCCTGGTGAATTTCACCCTTGCGACGCTCGACGCGGGATATACCGACACGGGTCTGGCGACCACCATCCAGGTCGGCGACAAGTTCCAGAATGCCCCCGAAATTGGATACAGCATCGGTTTGCAGTGGGACAACAATCTCAGCAGCGGCGGTTCGGTCATGGTCCGCGCCGACTACGGCTGGATCGACGACGTAGTAACCTTCCGCGACCGGCGCTTTCACTGGCCGTCCCGGGCCAATGTGGCCTACGGACTGGCCAGCGGCAGGATCACCTGGACGCCGGCCGTCGGCAATTGGGACGTTGCCTTTTTCGGCACCAATCTGACCAACGAGTACTACCGGCAGGGTGGATTCCCGGCGGTCCTGGCAGGCATCGACCAGGGTGTCGTGGGCCGGCCGAGGGAGTTCGGCGTAACGCTCAGGATGCGGCTCGAATAGCGAGCGAAATACCGCTGGACGCAACGATCTTTGCACAGGCCCCCTGATGGCTCAGGGGGCCTGTCACAAGCACCTGGTTTCAGTCTCCCCTATGAATGCGCTCGCCTGCCTGCTGAAGCCTGCGAAGGATTTCGGGCTCGGACGCCGTAACGTCCTTGTACATGAAGTTGTCGGGGTTAATGACGGCGGTTGGGTGCTCACGTAGCCCGATTATGCGCCGGGCAATACTGCTTGATGAAGTCCTCGTGAGCAGGCAGCTTGGCAAGATTATGATTTACAAAAGAACTCAGCTTTTCGAGCTCTCGCTTTAATGCCTCCGGTGACAATATACGACCTGCACCGTGACGATGTTTCGGGAACAAACCCTGCCCAATCATTACCTGAACCCAGGAGTGCGTGCGAAACAGGTTCACCAAATCCGGCCACACATGGCCGTTTTCCCGAAAGAGCTCCATGCGGTGAGCGAGGCTCTCCGGGATATCCATGGTGCGATAATAATTCCAGAATTCACTGTCATCCCGTTGCGTCTGCTTGTAGTGCAGGATAATGAAATCGCGCACTGCCTCCCATTCAATCCGGGTTTCGCGGTTATAGTGCTCGGCCAGCGGCGCCATTGCGCCTGAAAACGGGAAGAGCTTCATCAGGCGGATCAGCGAAGTGGTAATCAAGTGTATGCTGGTCGATTCAAGTGGCTCGAGAAAGCCGCTCGATAAACCGATGGCAACACAGTTCTTGTGCCACGCTTTTGTTCGGAAACCGGTTTTGAATCTCAGGAGGCGGGGCTCGGTGATGGTCTTTCCAGTGATATTGCCGAGCAGGGTTGCACGGGCATCGTCGTCGGAACAAAACCGGCTGCTGTAGACAAGGCCATTGCCGGTACGGCTTTGCAGGGGGATACGCCACTGCCACCCGGAGGAATGTGCAACGGCGCGTGTATAGGGGGGAGGCGGCTCGGTACTTTTCGTCTGCACTGCCTGAGCGCGGTCGGCGGCCAGCCAATGGCTCCAGTCCTCGTATTCGACATCCAATGCACCGCCGAGCAGCAGGCCTCTGAAGCCGGTGCAATCAATAAAGAAATCACCGGCGACCTGCCTGTCCTGCTCCAATTCCAGCGATCGGATATTGCCCGTCACCGGATCAACGGTAATTTCGCCGATCTTGCCTTCGACTCGCCGGACGCCGAGCGATTCGCTTTTTTGCCGCAGAAATCCGGCGTAGGCCGTTGCGTCCAGGTGATAGGCGTACGCCAGTGGCGTCTCACCTACCTTTGCCGCGAATTTGCCGGCCTTCGCCGCCTTCAATTCGAGGCAATAGTCCTCCAGGCTGCCGCCAAAATCATTGGCATGCGCTTCCATCCAGTACTGGTGGAATCCCGCCATCCAGGTACTTTGCCCGATATCGCCGAACGAGTGAATGTAGCTTTCGCCCGGCGCGCCCCAGTTGTCAAAGAAAATACCGAGCTTGAAGGTTGCCTGGGTTGCGCGCATGAACTCGCGCTCGTCGACCTTAAAGATATGGTGAAAATTGCGGATGGTGGGCACGGTCGCCTCGCCGACACCCACGGTTCCGATCTGGTCGGATTCGACCAGGGTGATTTCGAGCAGGTTACCCAGCCGCGTGACCAGACTGTAAGCTGTCAACCAACCAGCCGTACCGCCACCGGCGACGACTACGCGAATTTTCTCCTCCATCTAACTACGATCCCCGAGTTTGTTCGCCGAGCGCTCACAGCGTAGCTGACCGAGCCGTGTGACGTGTCATTGCGCGGCGGCGAATCCGCCAACTCCGCAAACCGCGCCGCGCAGTTGGCCCCGCTCTCCGCCGCCCACCGCCGAAGCTTGCGCCTCCACAACGAAAACGTGCTCGGTGCCAGTTGCTCCGCGGTTCAATTTACGCCGGCGATTCGCCGCGCCGCCGTGAGCAACTCTGCGCCCGTTTTGCAATCGATGATCGCGTCGCCCACAGCCGCCAATTGCTCCGGCTCCGAGATGCCCGCTAGCAGCGCCGACAGGCGTTCGCCCGCGCTGGCGCCGAATCGGCGCGACGCCTGACGCGCCAGTGAGTGCCGATAGTGTTCAATACCTTCCGTGCGGCCCTCCATGCGACCTTGCGTCCGGCCCCGCGCATGAATCTGCGCCTTCTGCTCCCGCCACCTCTCAACCGCCAACGATCCCATAGCTTCCACCTCTCCTTCAGCCACCATCCGGTCCAGGTTCCGGCGCGACTTGTCTTCCAAGTCCGCCAGCACGCCGTACTCCTCCGCCCACGACCGCCTCAGCCACTCGGCGAACGCCACCCGCAGCCCCAGATGCTCCGGTCCCGCCAGCGTCGCAGACAGCCGGGGCAAAACCGGCTGCGCCTCTTCCAGCGTGGCCTTCTCCAACGCGATGTGCAAGCCGACCGTGTTGTCCCACGGTACCCCGCCGACATCCGCCTTGCCCATGTCCAGCAGCACGTACCGGTTCGACGGCCGCAACCGCGCCAGCACCGGGGGCGCCGGGGCGAACAGCTTCGAAACGTCCAGCGGCGCGGTCCAGCGCCGCTTCCCATTGTAGACTACAAACGGGATCACCGGCGGCAGCGGAACCGTCGAGCGCGCGTCCTCGCGAAACCCCTCCCCACGGCGCACCAACCCCTCCAGGGCGAGCCCCGTGTAGGTCATCGCCCGCAACGCCATGTGCCGGTCCACTCTGGACTGAAATTCCAGCAGCACCAGCACATGCACCCACCCATCGCCCGGCGCCGTCCGGGCACGCAAACGCCACATCAGGTCGCCCTCGCGCCGCTTGAGCCCCCGCCCGACATGCGACGCCGGCAACGGTTCCAGCGTGTCGAAATCGAAGCCCGCCTCCGAGCCGTCCGGCAGGAATCCGCGCAGCAGGTCTGCGGCCATGCGCCGGTGCGAGTAGAGCAGTTTGTAGGCGGGATCGTGCATGGAATCCGTCCAGAAATCGGTCGATGTGCCCGGGGGCACGTGTTCAAGTGCCACGATTGTATGGACCGGATATCGCCCGGGGGCATCGCATTTCTTGGCAGAATCGAGAGATTCGCGGTACCTGGGGAGAGAAAATCGCTATGTTCCCAATCTGTACGCTACCGCTTCACGCTTGGTTGACTTGATCGGTAGCGAGGCGCGCAATTCGGTTCAGGCCGACACATTCATCGTGGGCTTGCAGACTTTCGAGAAGATACGACTGTAACGCTGCTACTGCTCTAGCGAGGCTTCGCCTCAGACCGACGAGGCATGTTTCGAAGTGCCGCCATCCCAGCATATTCGTCACGGCGCGAATCGTTACTACAGCGCAAGCTCCTGACGCTTGCGCGGGCGGCGCGCCGGGACGTAATGCTACACTCGTTTATGGGGTGGGTTATGGTACCTTGCGTTGGATCGGCATGCCGGGGGTTGTGCGATGCGGGTCGCGGCGGGGAAATTGCTTTGTCGAAGGAAGAGCGCGTGAAGCTTGAGAGGTGGGTTTCCACGCCGCCCTCCGTCCGTCACTCGGAGTACACCTTAACAACCTGTCCAAAAAAGTGGGACCACCTCAACGATTCAATGTGCGACCGCATCAAAAGCGAATGGTCGGTGGATGGCAATATCCACGATTACCGCTTCGTCGTGCCGGAAAACACGATGGCTTTTCTGCGTCTCCCGACGCCCCCGGCCAACGAAGTCCGCGCCGACGCCAACTTTGGCGAACCGGAACTCGTCCAAATTCCCACCGATGCAATCAGCGAAGAATTCAACGGGAGCGGCATTGGACGGGACGGACCCGATCTTGTTTACCCGCTCGGGCCGGGCAGCCATACATTCACAGTGTTGCATTCCCCGGCGAATTTTTAACGCGATCATGGACATCAGGCAACGGCTTAAGTCGTGGAACCGCGACAAGTGGGAAAGGAAAAACCATGCGATGTATACCGTCTATGGCGAGAATCGATGGCCGTGGTTCAATGACCGACTCGATCCCGATATCGAAGAATTCTTTCGTGAGCGGAATTTGCTCCAACTCGACATCCTCGATCTCGGCACTTGCAGCGGATCGCAGGCGATGGAACTTGCCCGCAGGGGCCACCGGCTAGTAGGCACCGATATTTCCGAGACCGCCATCAAACAGGCCAAACTCGCGCTCGGCGGGGAACAAGGCCTGCAAATCGAGTTTTTGCTCGACGATATTTCCGCTTCAAACCTGTCTGAGAACCGATTCGACCTCGTGCTCGATCGAGGTTGTTATCATTCGATTTGCATGTTCAATCACTACGAATATGTCACCAGCATTAAACGGATTCTGCGGCCCGACGGCACACTTCTGCTTAAAATCATGAGCAGCGAGGAAGAGCGTTTCGTCAATTACGACAAGTTCGGCGACAAACTCATCCAGATGCCGTACCATTTTGAAAAGAAACAAATTCTGGACCTGATTTCCCCGCATTTCGGCATTGAGGAAATCAGGGATAGTTTCTTTTACAGCAGCGTGTTCGATCCTCCGGCCAAAGCCCGCTTCCTGATCGTCCGCAATACCTGAGCCTCGAAACGGATCGGCTTAGCACTTCGGCTCGATGTCCCGCAACTCCCGCCAAGCCCGGATCTTGTCCGGCCGCCCGAGGGCGTCGTGTGCCGTCGTGCTGTGATAAAGGGGGTGGCCCTACGCCTTAACCGCTCGCTTCGTTCAGTGCCACTCAGTTCCGCGCCGGTCCTCCACTTGCCCGGTCGTGCGGCGACCCCCAGTTGTCAAAGACAATGCCGAGCTTGAACGTTGCCTGGGTCGCGCGCATGAACTCGCGCTCGTCGACTTTAAAGATATGGTGAAAATTGCAGATGGTGGCGACGGTCGCCTCGTCCACACCCACGGTTCCGATCTGGTCGGATTTGACCAGCGTGATTTCGAGCAGGTTACCCAGCCGCGTGACCAGGCTGTAGGCCGTCAACCAACCAGCCGTTCCGCCGCCGGCGACGACTACGCGAATTTTCTCCTCCACCGAATCGAGCATATCACGCGGGCAGGGGGCCGCACGTGGCGCGGGGGGACGGCTCGCAGGGCCGCTAATGTTGCGCATTTGCTACAAACTATTTTTTACGGGTTTCGGCGACTCAAGCCTTTTCTGACCAAGGGGAAGTGTGCTAAATTCGCCCGTTAGATGTCGCCTTGATCATGCTGGCGCGTGCATCGGGCGTACTGAGACTATGGCTAGAGGTAATGAAGGGTAATGAAGATGGTTGAAACCAAAACAACAATGCAGAAAACCAAATTGGCTACCGCCGTATCGGCAGCTTTGTCCATCATGGCCGGCCAAGCGAGTGCGCAGCAGGCCGGTGAGGGCCTCGAGGAGGTCGTGGTCACCGGTATTCGCGGCAGTTTGCTGGCGGCCATGGACGTCAAGCGTGAGTCTTCAGGCGTTGTGGACGCCATTTCCGCCGAAGATATCGGCAAGTTCCCCGACACCAACCTGGCGGAGTCGCTGCAGCGCGTTACCGGTGTGTCCATCAACCGCGTCGAGGGCGAGGGTTCAGAGGTCACGATTCGCGGCTTCAGTGGCGACTTCAACATCGTGACCCTGAACGGCCGGCAGATGCCCGCGGCCGACGCCCGGGGCGTCTTCTTCGGCATCAACGCCAACATCAGAACCGGCGATTCGCGCTCCTTCGACTTCTCGAACCTCGCGTCCGAGGGAGTATCGGGTCTGCAGGTGTACAAGTCGGGCCGGGCCGGGGTGCCCTCCGGCGGTCTTGGCGGCACGATCAATATCGAAACCATTCAGCCCCTGGAATCGGCCAACCAGTTTTCCATTGGCGCAAAAGCCCTCTCGGACTCCGGCGGTGGCACGACGCCGGAGATAAGCGGTCTGGGCAACTGGACGAACGATGAGGGCACCTTCGGCTTGTCCGCCTTCGGTTCCGTCCAGGAGCGCGAATTCTCGAATCGCACAGCGTTGCACAACAGCGGGCGCGGAATCGTCTGGCAGTTTCCCTTCAATCCGAACATCCCCGCCTTCGCCAACGCCAACCTGGTCAACGCACCCGGCCCGGATCAACTGGCCGGCTTCCCGCATTCTGCGGCCCTCGCATTCAGCGAGAGTTCGCGCGAGCGCACCAACGCTGCGCTGACCCTGCAGTGGGCGCCTTCGGACCGCATGACCGTTACCGCGGATAGCCTGTTCGCACGGAACGATCAGTTTGCAAAGAGTGCTTCGGATCTACCCTTCTGGGTCCGCCAGTTCGACTTTGTCGCCTTTAATGGCAACCCTGTCCTCAGTCAGCCGGACTTTTTGTCCGAGCCGCTCGTGGCCGGCGGAGGCAGCGACTTCAGCCAGGCGGGCAAGGAGCTCCCTTTCCGGAACAGCTTGTTCGCGATGCGGGACGAGTTGAGTTCGTTCGGCCTCAACGTCGACTATCAGCTCAACGACTCGCTGACGTTGAACTTCGATGCGGCCCATGGCAATGCGGTCGCCAAGGGCAATCACCCGAGTGGCGCCCTCATTGAAGGAACCTCCCTCGGCGGTCAGGCTGTCGCCGCCCACATCGTGGACTACCGCACTGAGATACCCAACGTCGCCCAGGCCATTGCGGACGGCTCTGGCCCCAGCACAACCATGGTCGGCGGCCGGGAGGTTACCTTCCCCGGCGGTAATGCGAATGGAATCTTCGAAAAGTCGGATCTCGGGCTCCAGTACATCATTCAGGAATTTGGTACCCAGGATACCGTCATCGACCAGGCCAAGATGGCAGTCGCCTTCGACAACGGCGGTCCGGTCACGGCCAATTTCGGCGCGGGCTTTGTCAGCCACGAAATGCACTCGGTCTACGAGCGCTACCGGGACGAAATCGGCGGCTGGAACACCGGCTTCATCGGCGATATCGCGACGCTGATGGGGGAAGAAGTCATTGAAGACGTATGCATAAGCTGCCAGTTTGAGGATCACAACAATCAGTTTCTGACGGCGGACGAACTGGTCCGGGATTTCACCGCCGCCGGCGGAACGGTGGCCCCGGGCGCCAGTCTGCGACTTGTGGGCCAGGAAGCGTTCTTTATCGATCCGTTGGCGGTGGCGGAGGCCTTTGACGGCTTCGTCAACGGCGGCGGGGCACAATACAACTACAACAACCGATCCACGGTAAGCATCGCCGACAACGTCATCACCGAGGACGTAGTGTCGCTTTACGGCGAGGGCGTTCTGGATGGCGAAGTCGGCGGCAGGCCGATGCAGGTCGTGGTCGGCCTGCGCTGGGAGCAGACGGACGTCGAATCCGTAACACTTCAGTCGGTTCCCATGTTCAAGAAATGGACATCGGACAATGACCTCGCCACGGTGTTCAGCTCGGACGTGCAGGCGGTGTCGCAGACGTTCGATTATGACAACTTGCTGCCGAGCCTCGACTTCTCGGTGGATGTCAACGACAACCTGAAAGCGCGCGCCTCGTTCAGCACCACCATCGCGCGCGCGCCGTATAACAACATGTTCGTCACCACCAATGCCGGTAATCCGAGCACGGCGACGTACCTGGGCGGCGTCGCCACCGGCAGCAGGGGCAACGCGCAACTGGAGCCGCTGGAGTCCGACAACTTCGACCTGTCGCTGGAGTGGTACTACGGCGAGGGGAGCGCCTTTACGGTCGCCTTTTTCGACAAGTCGGTGAAGAACTTTATCGGCAACGAGCAGGTAACAACAAACCTGTTCGGCCTGCGCGATGTCACCAACGGAGCCCCGGGTACCCGCCTGGGCCAGGCCATCGACGCATTGAATGCTCATACCAAAGCAGATGGTACTTCAGCTGGGCTGACCGAGACGAACCTCTTCACCATGACCGCGCTCATCGATAATGATGCGTGCCTTGAAAATGTAGTTTTTCAGGCGGGGCCAAATGCAGGGAATACTGTCGCTGGATCCGGCTCCATGGGATTCATCGACCCCGATGATGATGGGGGCGCCGCGCTGTCGTCCGACATCGCCACCGCGTGTGATATCGAGCCCAACTCGAACGATCCATTGATGAACTTTGTCGTTCAGCAGCCCACAAACCAGGCGAGCGCCAATATCCAGGGCCTGGAATTGAACTGGGTGCACTTCTTCACCGGCAACCTCAATGGCTTCGGCTTCCAGGCCAACTCGACCTTTGTCGACGGTGACATCGGCTACGATGTGCTCGCCAACCCGCACACTGAGGACCAGTTTGCCCTGACGGGCTTGTCGGACTCGTGGAATCTCATGGGCTTCTACGAGAACGAAAGGTTCAGTGTGCGTTTGCACTACAACAACCGCGGTGAATTTCTGGCCAACACCAACGTCAGCCAACGCATTCCGCGGTTTGTCGACGAGTTCTCGCAGCTTGACTTCAGCGCCAGCTATGCTGCCACCGATAATCTGACCATTTTCCTGGAGGGCATCAACCTGCTGGACGAACCGATCGTCTTCCGCGGCCGCACGGATCAACAATTCCAGTCCTTCCAGGAAGGCGACATGCGCCTGTACCTGGGTGCGCGGTACGTCTTCGCGAGGTAGAAGTCGGCAAGAACCAGAAGCAGGAGCAGGTATCTGGGTACCCACCGGCATGTCGTGTCGGTGGGTACTGCTCATTTCTGGGACGAGCACTCGATAAGGTGCTAAAGAATCGCGGCGCGTTTACGAACGACGAACCGATCCAGAAAATTTTGTATCTTGCCCTGCGGAACGCCTTGAAGAAATGGAACCGGCCGATTCGCGGTTGGAAGGCAGCGCTTAATCAATTCGTCATGCGAAATCAGCGTGCTGACACGATAATGTATTGATCGGCGCTTACCGGACATGGAGAACGTAAAGTGAATATCGCAATTGTAGGTCTAGGATTTGGAGCTGAGTTCATTCCGATATATCAAAAGCACCCTCATGCGAATATGTATGCAATCTGCCAGCGTTCGGAATCTGATCTTAATAAAGTAGGCGATGCTTTCAACATCGATCCAGGTCAACGTTATCGCTCGTATGAAAAGCTTCTGGAAGATCCAGGGATTGATGCCGTGCACATAAATACACCCATTCAGCTCCATGCGGAACACACGCTAATGGCTCTGCGTGCGGGCAAGCATGTTGCATGTACCGTGCCGATGGCAACAAGTATTGAGGATTGCAGGGAAATTGTAGAAACGGTCGCGGAGACGGGACTAATATATACGATGGCGGAGACGGTTGTGTACAGCCGCGAATATCTGTTTGTAAAAGAGCTTTACGAAAAAGGGGAATTGGGGAAAATTCAATATTTGCAAGCCAGTCATCCCCAGGATATGGAGGGGTGGCCCGACTATTGGCAGTACATGAAACCGATGCACTACGCAACTCATGTTGTCAGCCCCGTTCTTGGACTTACTGACAAAGAAGCAGAATATGTATCGTGTTTTGGGTCGGGAACAATCAGCGATGACCTCATCGAAAAATCAGGTTCTCCCTTTGCGGTTGAAACCTGCCATATTAAGTTGAAGAACTCTGACTTGACCGCTCACATTCATCGTTCATTGTTTGATACGTCACGTCAATATCGAGAAAGCTTCGATGCTTACGGATCCAAAAAGTCCTTTGAATGGCCGCTTATCGAAGGGGAGGATCCGGTTCTTCATACGGCAAAGAAACCCGAACCGGAAATACCCGAACGTGTCAAGGTGCCGGATTATGGGCATCTGCTACCGGAAGAGATTCGCGAGTTTACCCTGGAAGGCGTGTATGATGCGGATGAACATGCTCACCTATCCTTTATCCAGGGCGCTGGCCACGGAGGTTCTCATCCGCACTTGGTACATGAGTTTGTCGACTCTGTTGTTAACGATCGTGATCCCTACCCTAATGCGGTCCAATCTGCAAACTGGACATGTGTTGGCTTGCTCGCCCATGAGTCAGCTATGGAAGGTGGAGTCATTAAACGACTACCTGACTTCACACTATCAGAAACATAGGAAAATAAATTTACCTGTTATTCGAATATAAACGGAACGAGGCCACGAACTGATGCAAAAACAACTCTATTTGTTCTCTCCCCTGACCTTCCTTTCTGTGCTGATTGCATTCGGCTGGGTGGATAATGATACATCGGCCCAAACAAGTGCCGCAGGTCAAAAAAGCAGACTGAATAATTTCGTTGACTGGGCTACTTATCGTGGCGATCAGGAAGGAACTGGATACTCTTCTCTAAGCCAGATTACAGTCGAAAATGTTCAGTTATTGGAAGAAGTGTGGACCTACGATACGAGGGATCTTGTTCGGCCGGGGATGTCATCCAACCCGATTATTATTGAAGGTGTGATGTATTTTGCTGATTCTGAATTAAATCTTGTTGCCCTGGATGCAGCATCCGGAGATGAACTATGGCTGTTTGATCTGTCGGAACACCATTCCAGAGGAGATTATCTCGACAGTGGAATCATGAGAGGGTCCGTGTATTGGGAAGATGAGAATGGCAATAACTCAAGGCTCTTCCATCTTACGAAAGATATTGTCTGGGCAATTAACCCAGACGACGGTACCCTTATAGAGTCGTTCGGTGACGGCGGGTATATTGATTTAAAGGAAAATCATGTTTGGCCTGCTCACCTGCTGGAAAACAAAATAACGAACACCTCGCCTCCCGTAATCTATGATGACCATTTGATTTTGGATTCAAATGTTTTCGAAGGAAGAGAAGATCCCCCTGGTAACATCAGATCCTTTAATGTGTTAACCGGGGAGTTTGAATGGAGATTTAACACTATTCCCCTGGAAGGACAGCCCGGGTATGAGACTTGGGAGTGGGAAGATAACATGATTTATGGGGGCGCCAACTCATGGGGTGGATTTACCGTTGATGAAGAAAGAGGCTGGGTATTTGCCGCTACGGGTTCTGCCACCGGTGGTATCCATGGAGGTGGCGGTGCGAGACCTGGCATGAACCTCTTCTCGAATTCCGTTTTAGCCATTGATGCGGAGACTGGAGAATTACAATGGTATTTCCAAACGATGCACCACGACATTTGGGATTATGATATCGCTCCTGCACCGATGTTGGCTACCATTACGCAAGATGGCGAAGAACGAGATGTGGTCGTTCAGACAGGGAAACAGGGTAAGGTATTTGTATTTGACCGGGATACCGGAGAATCTCTATTTCCCATTGTAGAAAAACCGGTACCGACAGACGCGGCACTCGGTGAAGTTCCTTATCCAACTCAACCATGGCCCTTAAAGCCTGACCCACTTGTAAGAACGGCAGTTTATGAGTCCGATTTGACCACCATCACACCCGAGTCTCACGCATCTGCACTGGAGCAATTCAAAAGACTGAGAGCCGGACCGATGTATACACCTCCAAGTGTAGAAGGAACGATCGTACAACCCGGAATTCACGGAGGGAACGAATGGGGCGGCCCGGCTTTCGATCCGGAGACAAATATTGCCTACGTAAACGTAAATGACTTCCCATTTATACTAACGCTGGACATCATACATCCTGATCAATTCGCAGATTTGACGGAGACGGCCCAGGGGAGAACAATTTATCTTGCAGCCTGTGCGGTTTGTCATGGTGCCGATCGAGAAGGAGGGATAGCTGTTGCTCTCGATAATACAACGCTCAGTGCTGACGAACTAAGAACTGTCATTTCACAAGGCGTAAATGCGATGCCGGCCTTTCCGGCCTTTGACGAAGATGAGTTGGATAATGTTGTAGCCTTTCTTCAAAGTGAAACTGGTGAAGCAACATCCGCATCCGATATCGATTTAAGTGACGAAAATTTGACGTGGAGTGGAGGAGAGGGCGAATTGAGTTGGTCCACATCAACCCCACAGTATGTACCTCAGTTGGAATATTTCACAGACCATATGGGGTATCATGCAATTCAACCACCATGGGGGAAACTCGTTGCGGTAGATGTTGCAAGAGGCGACATTTTATGGTCGGTCCCACTCGGAGAATATCCCGGATTGGTAGAAATGGGGATTCGAAATACCGGTGCTGAAAACTTTGGCGGAATGGCTGTTACACAAGGAGGTTTGATCTTTATAGCAGCAACAGAAGATAACCGGTTCAGAGCATTTGATAAAACCAGCGGCGTGCTTTTGTGGGAATTCGAGATGGATTCACCTGGCTTTTCGACTCCCTCCACTTACGAAATTGATGGAAGACAATATGTTGTGATTGTAGCAGGCGGCGGCGGCGGTCGTTATCGTTCGCCTGTAACACAGGATATTGGAAGGCGCGTTCATGCATTTGCGTTACCGGAATCAGCAGTTCAATAAAATAAACGGAATGCTCAAATATTGGTTATTGTGTCGAGCCAAACTAAGTACGCTGGCCGGTTCATGATGTGACTCAAACTACGAGATAGAAATCGAGGGCCCAATAAATGAATACAATTGCAAATATGTTAAAAAAAATACTCCTTTCTGTTTTGGCGTTGGTTGCATTTGGCAGCCTACCTCAATACGCCGGGGCGCAGGACACAGATCCATTGCAAATCCTGATGATTACCGGCGGGGGACCCTGGCACGATTACAATACGCAAAAGGACCAGATTAGAGAGGGACTGTTGGAGCGTCTTTCGAACGTCGAAATTACAACGGACTATGAAGGTGCGGATACGATTACAATGGAATCAACTGATTTCCATTTCTCCCGCCATTTGGAGGACGACTGGGCGGCGGAGTTCGACGTTGTCATCTACAATCACTGTAATCTTCAAGTAAAAGATGAAGCCTACGTAAAAGGAATCATCGCCGAACACGTCGAGCATCAACTACCTGCCGTTATGCTTCACTGCCCCATCCATCTCTATCAATATGCAGAGGGCGATGGAGCGGATGCCTGGTGGGATTTTACCGGTGCTGTTTCATACGCCCACGAGAAAGAAAATCATCCCAATACCTCTCCCTACACGATCGAGGTTCTGGAGCCGCATCACCCGATCATGACGAACTATCCCAGTTCCTGGCGGACGCCTGCAGGCGAGTTATATCTGATCATTGATTTACATGATAATGCCACTCCGTTGTCTCATGCCTATTCGGTGGAGACACACGCCTATACTGAAACAGCCTGGATACACGAACACGAGGGCGTTCGGGTTTTCGCCAGTTCACTGGGGCACCATAATGATTCGATGGGGTCAGATGTGAATTTGAATCTTGTTGCATCGGGCGTGCTCTGGGCGGCAGGAAAACTTGAAGAAGATGGTTCGCCGGCCCCGGGGTATGAAGGAGAACGTGGACTTGGGTGGATCTCTCTCTGGGATGGTACGCTAAACGGTTGGATTGAAAGCGGCGGTGTCGTGGATTGGACGTCTGCTAACTGGTATGGCCGACTAGATGAAGAAATGGTCTGGCCGACCATGGATAATGCCTCGGTCGGTGAATCATTCCGATTTGATGGCGATACCCTGATTGTCGAGGGAGATCAAAGAAATCTGTTCTATGACGGTTGGATCGCTGGCGGATATTTCAAGAATTTTGAATTCAAGGTTGATGTCTATACCCATCCAGGGTCAGCTTCAGGGGTCTATTTTCATACGAAATACGAAGAGGAAGGACCTCCTGCCTCTGGTTATGAAGCTCAGATTAACGCCAGCCGCGCCGGTGAGAGCATGACCGGCAGCCTGGTTGGGGCAAGCGAGGTGGAGACTGCCCCACACGGCGATAACGAATGGTTCAGCTACTACATCAAGGTTGACGGCCAGAATGTAACGGTAAAAGTGAATGATGAGACAGTCAACGAATTCACCGAACCTGCAGATGTAGATGGACCGGCCAGTTTCCGCCGGGGCACGATCGGACTGGAATCCGTGGGCTCCGACAGCCGTGTTGAGTTTCGGAATCCGATGGTTCGTCTATTGCCGGATTAACAATTTGGGCTCCTCCGCAGAATCGGTAACTGTCAGACCGGGTCTGAACTTCTACAGTTCAGTGTATCTTGTAATCTTTGAACCAAACAAAGATGTGACTCAATCTATGAGACAAAAATCGAGGACCCAATAAATGAATACGATCAATTGTACTTCTAAGAAAATACTCCTTTCTATTTTTGCGTTGGTTTTTTCCGCCAACCTGCCTCAATACGCCGGAGCGCAGAACGCAGATCCATTGCAAGTCTTGATGATTACCGGTGGGGGGCCTTTTCACGACTACTATACCCAAAAGAGACAGCTTGAAGAGGGGCTGACCGATCGCATCGGTAATATCGAGTTCACCATCGACCATAACGAGGGCAAAAGTACAGAGGACATGCATTTCAAATTTGAAAGCCTGTTAACCGATGAGTGGGCGCGGCACTTTGATCTGGTGTTATACAACAGCTGTAATCTGGATATGGGCGATGCTGAACATGTTGAACGGATCATGGCTACCCATGCCGAGCACCAGGTACCTGCCGTACTGCTGCACTGCCCGATGCACCTGCATCGGACTACTACTACCGTATGGTACGAATTTACCGGAGCCGTCTCCTATCAGCATGAAGTTGTTCGTGTCCCTTTTACGGTAGAAGCGCTCGAACCGAATCATCCGATCATGATCAATTTTCCCGGGGCCTGGCGGACTCCCACGGGAGAGCTGTACATGCCTATCGAGCTGAAAGACAATGCTACCCCGCTGGCACGTGCCTACAGCGTCGAAGCCGCTGAATTTTTTCCCATAGCCTGGACTCACGAATACGAAGGGGTTCGCGTGTTCGCCAGCACGCTGGGTCACCACACTCCGATCATGGGCTCGGATGTGAATTTGAATCTGGTAGCGGCCGGCCTGCTGTGGGCGGCCGGTAAGCTAGAGGACAATGGTCACCCGTCGGAAGGTTATTCGGGCGAGCGGGGACTGGGATGGGTCTCCCTGCGGGAAGGAGGGACCCTGCACGGCTGGCGTGCCAGCGGGACGACGAACTTTGCTGAAATGAATTGGTTTGACGGAGGTGCTGTCTGGCCCACGAAAAGGAACATGGGTTCCGGGTCCTTTCAACTTGTCCCCCACGAAGCGGTTTCAAATTCCATTGTTGTCGAGGGTCCGCAGAGCTCCCTGTTCTATTTGGGGCCCGTTGACGGCGGTGATTTCAGGAATTTTGAATTCAAGGTTGATGTCTATACCTATCCCGGGTCAGCTTCAGGGGTCTATTTTCATACCCGTTACAAGGAGGAGGGACCTCCTACCTTTGGTTATGAAGCCCAGATTAACGCCAGCCGGGACGGTGAGAGCATGACCGGCAGCCTGGTTGGGGCAAGCGAGGTGAAGACTGCCCCACACGGCGATAATGAATGGTTCAACTACTACATCAAGGTCGACGGCAAGACAGTAACGGTAAAAGTGAATGACGAGACGGTCAATGAATTCACCGAACCTGCAGATGCAGATGGACCGGCCAGTCTTCACCGGGGCACGATCGGCCTGGAGTCCGTGGGCTCCGACAGCCGCGTTTACTTTCGGAATCCGATGATTCGTTTATTGCCGGATAACAATTAGAGAAGGTCATATTTCGCTCCTCTGTCGTGCACGCGGGCGGTGTCACGCACCTGCGGCGCATCGCGGCACCAGGCAAGCGACACGATAGTGGCCCAGGCAAGCGACACGATAGCGGCGGACAACCTGGCAGAGCGGGTACTGCGAAATGCCCGCGGCGACCGTGTCACACTGCTGAATCACGGCGCTCGGCTGACACGCATCGAACTGCAGCTGCCGGACGGCATCCGCAATGTGATTCTCGGTTATGAAGATTGCGCGGGTTACCTGACCGACCCTTACTTCATTGGCGCGACCGTCGGGCGTACCTGCAACCGCATTGCCGGTGCACGCTTCAACCTCGGTGGTGTTGACTATCCGCTCGATGCCAACGAGGGGGAAAACCACCTGCACGGCGGTGCCGGCGGCTTTCACAACAGGTACTGGTCGATCGATGCGGCGGTCCCGGACGATACAGGGCGGTTTCGGCTGCGGTCAGCGGATGGCGACCAGGGCTACCCCGGAACGCTCGAGGCGAGCGTTACGTACCGCTGGACGGACGAACGCGAGCTCGTGATCCGGCTGGACGCTGAAACCGACCGGCCGACACATGTCAACATGACCAACCACGCCTATTTCAATCTCGCGGCTGGCGATGCCGATGTGCTCGGGCATCGCTTGCATGTTGCCAGCCGGCAAATCCTGCAGGTCAACGAGGACCTGCTGCCGACCGGCGATTTCCTCGATGTCACCGGTTCCGGACTGGATCTGCGCCAGCCGGCGGCGTTGCGTGATGTCATCGGGTCGCGGCACCCGCTTGTTGTGCGCACCGGCGGTTTGGACTTCAACTATGTTCTGGGCGAATCCGGCGGCCGTGCCGAGCTTGAGAGCCCGAACGGCGACCTTTGCCTGCGGATGACGACAACGTGCCCCGGACTTCAGGTATACGGCGGGCAGAAACTCGGACCGCCGTTCGCGCCGAACCGCGGCCTGTGCCTCGAGCCCCAGCACTTTCCCGATACACCCAATCAACCCGCCTTCCCCGGCACGCTGCTTGCGCCGGGCGAGCACTATTCGCAGACGACGCGCTACCGCTTTATAGCGGCCGGCTGAGCGTCAAGGGGCCTGCTCTATAGCAGGTACCGGTGTCAAAAATCCTGGCTGCGGACAGGCTGCGCTTGTTCCCATTCCTCCTGGTCGACGGTTCGAACCGTTTGGGTAAAGACAAACGTCCCGAATTTATTGCCGACCACCAGATCGATCAGCCCATCTCCATTGAGGTCTCCGCTTACCAGCCGCCGTCCGATGCCCGCCTGGTCGTCGATCAGATGAGGAACGAATTCTGCCTGACCATCCTGGCGCGTGAGCCGGAAATAGTAGATCACCGGGGCCTGTCGAGCCCCGGGGTCGCCGAAGTCGTGAGCCCGGTAGGTCTTTCCGGTCACGATGTCCATAAGGCCGTCGTCATCGATGTCGGCAAGCTCCAGTGCGTGTAGCTGGGAGAATTGAACACCATAAGGGTTGTCGGTATTCGTCTCCTCCTTGCTCATAATAATATGCTCCTGAAAGGTAATCTCCTCCCCGGTACGGCTCTGTTCATACCAGCTCAGGCCCCAGCCGTGAGCGTCCTGGCTGGTGATGACGTCGTTGAGCCCGTCGCCATTCACGTCATAGGCGAACATCTGGGCTCCCCCCTTCAAACCATCGAACAGCCCGGGTCCCCCCCGTTCAGCGAATGGGTAGGGGTGAAAAGCCCAATCCGGATTGCCTTGCAGGGAAGAGGGTTGTTGCAACCATCCATCCCCGTGCAGAACGTCGGTGCGCCCGTCGCCGTCGACATCCCCGTAGCCCAGGCCGTGGGTGTAGTGATGAACCACCTCTTCGCTGGTCGATATCGGGTGAAAGACCCAGGGAAGCGTCGGAGCTACCGGGCTCGGCGAAGCATAGCCGTAATGTCTGTAGTAGGCCATCAACAGTTCAGGCACCCCATCGCCGGTAATGTCTACAAAATTAGGTGCTTCGTTCTTGACACGATCTATGACCAGGTGGCGCGCCCAGTGGTCCGGCCGGTCCGGGGCCGGACCGCTGAAAGAGTTGCCCGGGTTCTGGTACCAGTAAGCCTCGGTATTGGGAAGTCCCACCGTCAGGACATCAGGCCAGCCGTCCGCGTTGAAATCGTAGACCCATGAAAAGAAATTGTCATTGGAGTAAATCGAATGATCATTCGGCTGCCGCTTGGTCGGCGCCACCGCCGGATAGTATTCGTAACGGTGGTTGAAGTCGGGCCCCAGGAATATGTGCGGTCCACTGACCACATCCTGGTGACCATCCTGATTGAAGTCGCCGAAATCGGCGCCTTCCGACCAATAGGCGGGGGTCAGTTCCTGTTTTACAAATTCACGAATAACGAAGTCGTTGGCCTGAGCGCCGACCGTCAAGAATATGCAGGTGAATATCAATGCTGCGACGCGGAGAATTCTGTTCATCTCAGTACCTCATCCCGGCCATTCCGGCCTTGTCCTTTGGTGTCATTACGTTCAACTGCTGCTGAACCTGGGTAAAAAAGGGAGTTTACTCTTCCTGTACTTCGCCGTGGAAATTGCCGCTCATCGCGTGAATCATCAATTGCTCAGCGGGTCCGGCCGCATCTGGAAGTGGAACACCTGGCCGGTAGTGCCTTCCCCGGTTTCCATGTGGAAGGGCGTGCGGCTGCTGAAGGAAGCCCAGATGCCCCGGCCTTTCCAGCCGGCGTCGGGATCGTCGATGCGGCCGTCCATCCACTTGGTGTAGAAGCCCATAGGGTAGGGCACGCGCATTCTCAGCCACTCTCCGTCATTGAGCACCAGCAAGGCGTCGCTCTGGTTGCCGGTGTTGATGGGGATATTTTCCCCAAGACCCAGGGTATTGAACTGGTCTACCCAGGTATAGTAGCTGCCTTCGGAGCTGCCGGACTGGACCAGGTTCTTGAACTGAGGCAGGGGCTCCGTGTAGAAGCTCCAGCCCTCGGGGCAGTGCTGGCCGGTGGCCTGGGGACCGTTCAGGGGGCCCTCGCACTTGCGGCGGTCGAAGCTGGCCATGTGGCCGCTGGCCAGGGCCACCCAGGCCACGCCGTCGCGGTCGATGTCCCCGCCGCGGGGGGTGAAACCCTCGATGGGATCGCCGTTTTCATCCACCGGCAGTTCGTAGTACTCGATCAGGGCGGTCTCGCTGGGGTTGTCGCCCGGCGCCAGCCGGACCACGGCGCCGGGGTAGCCGAGCATCGTCCCCCACACGGAACCGTCCGGCGCGGGAGCCACGGCGTAGTAGCTGCCGGGATCGATGCGCTTGTCCCTGGTGGGGTCCACGGCGTCGCCGGGTTCCACGTAGTCCGCGTCGCGCACGCCGTTGCCGTTGGTGTCCAGGATGAGCGGCGTCCATCCCTGGGAGGCCGCGGCGTCACCGGTTTCCAGGAATTCATTCGCGTTCAGCCAACCGATCACCTCGCCGCCGCCGCTGGTCCACAGGGTGTTATCTGCATCCTCTGCGAACATCAGGTGGTGGGTGCCAAAGCAAGTATCGATATGCGTGTATTCCCCGCTGGCCGGATCGTACACGCCCAATTGGCGTCCCGAGCCCTCCAGGGGGAAGATCTGGGCGGAGGGATGGTCCGAGCCCGACTTGCACCAGTCGGGGTTGTCCCTGCCGCGCACCCGGGCGGTGATCCACACCCGGCCCTCTTCGTCCAGCATGGGGTTGTGCACGTTGGCCCTGGAATCCCAGATGGCTTCATCGCCCCAGAAAGGGGATTCCGCCAGGGGAGGACCGGAGACGGGGCCCGCCTCGGGGTCCATCATGGTCAATGGAATCTGGTCCAGGGTGTGATTGACGGGGTCGAGCACCGGCAGGTAGTCGGCGCTTGCTTCCAGGGCGCCGTAGAGTTTGCCATAGGCGTTGACGGTGGGGTCGCGCCGGTCGGAGGAGACCAGGTCATGGAGATAGGCGGTGGGATCGGCCCAGTCCCATTGGGTGATGACCACGTTGCGCTCCAATCCCTGGGGCCGGGTCGGCGCCGGCGGCAGTTCGCCGGCGGCGATGCGGTCGGTCCAGTCGGCGAACATGCGGATGGTGCCTTCCATTCCCAAGCCGGCCAGGGTGCGGACCATGGATTCTCCGGCTTGACCGGACAGGATACGGCGCGCCCAGGCATCAGCGGAGGAATCATAACCGCTGAACAGGGGCGGGAATTCCCGTGTCGCTTCATTGCCCATCTGATGACAGCTCAGGCAGCTGCCGGAGGTGACCAGGCGGATAAAGTCCGCCTGGTGCTCGACGTCGGGGCTGAAGCCGTTGCCCGCCGGACCGGTGCCGGGGAATTCGCTCCTGGCCGGCATTTCCATCAGGGAGAACCAGAAGCCGGCCGGGTAGTAGTGCGCTGCCGCCGCTTCATTGGGGGCGGGCACCGCCGTGAGGTCCAGATTGGCGCCCGGCGAGGCCTGGGTTTTTTCGGAATCCACCAGGCCGTAACCGCGCACCCAGACGTCGTAATCGGCCTGGGGCAGGTCGGGGACCAGGTATTGGCCCTGGTCGTCGGTGACCACGATCCTGGCGTAGCGCGTCCCGAGATCGTGGGTCTCGGCGATGACCCAGACACCGGCTTCGGGACCGCCGGGGCCGGTTACCGTGCCGCCGATATCGTCACTTTCTATCTGGACACCGCCGCCGGCCGGTGTTTGAAGACCGGCATCCGGCTGGGATGGCTCTTGCCCGTCCTCGGAACCGCAGGCAATGAACGCGAGTGGAAGAAGTCCCGCAAAAATCAGAGAGAGGGTTTTTCTTATAGTCATGGCTTGCCCCCCTTTGCGCCCAGCGTGAAAGGTCTGATTATTGAGTGAAAAGTCTGATTGTTGAGGATAAAGGAAGTTTGGCTCGTCAGCAAAATCTGTGGGTGAATTCAGGCTCGGGTAACGCGCCGAGGGCATGGTACAAGGCGATTTCAGCACGGTGACAGGTCCGAAACCCGAAAGTTTAAATGCATGATTCGACCGTAAGCGTTTGCTTTTATTGGTCGGGGTGAGAGGATTTGAACCTCCGGCCCCTGCCTCCCGAACCCGATTAGGAGGGGGAAATCGCACGTAAGTAACTGATTTCACTTTGTTTCAGGGGCTTTCAGGGGCTTTAAACTCGTTCAAAACGCCTCAATGTGTCCTGCAGTACACCCTTTATGGCCCCTGCCATGGGGAGTCAGGGACCGGATACACTTGCGTTTCCTGGAACGATGAGCATGCGGTGGAGACACTAGAGACAGTTGCCCAAATAGTCACGCTGTTAATTGCGCTGTACGGAGCGGTTCTGGCGACGGTTCTCGGCGTCAAGGAACTACGTTCGGGCCGATTGAGTGCTTTCGTGTCTTATGGATGGGGATACTCGCAGGTTTCGTTGATGGGCCAAGGGTCGCCGGATGTACTCACTCTGTACGCGGTCAATAACGGTCATCGCGATTTGGTAGTTAGCAATCTGACGTTGGAGATAAGAGGGTTTTGTCAGATTGCTCCGGGGTTTCTGGGGCGATATGGGGCAGCCAGTACCGGTAATAGTGATGTGGAGGACCGGAGGTTGGGCGTTGGGGATCGAATCGAGATTCAATTCGATAACGCTGCGCTCAATAGGTTGATTGGGGATCGAGAGCTGCAGAGGCCTGTAAGAGCTCGCGCTGTACTAGAGGATACGAGAGAACATGTATTCTTCAGCTCCTGGTTCGAAATCGGTCGTTAGTTGACGTTGCCCTAGTGCCAGTACGGGGGAGCAAAGTCTTACGGCGTTCCATCGCCTCCAGCGCCCGGCGCATGTGCCGGGGGTCGTGGTGTCCGTAGACACGCTCCAGCAGGTCCAGCGATACGCCGAAGAATCCCGACGCCGCCCAACGGTCCATGCCCGCCTGCAATGCCCAGGTAATGCTGGTATGCCTCAGGTCGTGTTTGGTGCAGTGCTCGATACCGGACGCCTTGAGCGCGGCGGTCCAGGCGCTGTTGACGTGTCCGCAGGGATTGCCGCGAACATGGACGACGAACCGGCAACCGTCGCGTTCCCACCGGCGCAGGTGAGCCAGCAGCGCGCGCGGTACCGGAATGGGCGGTGTGCGTTTCTTCGATTCGGCGACGCCGACACCGCGGCGGTGCATGATGCCGCGCGCGGTATCGACGTGCCCGCCCTGGGTGTTCGGCATGAACTGCAGGCCGAGGATGGCGCTGGTGCGCGTGCCCGTGTAGAGCGCGATCAGGATGAACCGGGCAAGGTGCCGGCCCTTCGGGTTGCGGTACGCGGCCCTGAGCAGCCTGGCGGCTTCCCGGCGGGTCAGCCACCGGTCGCGCGGCGGGGTTTTGGGGGGGAGCTTGACCTTCACCGGCGCGGTCAGGTAGCCCTCGGTATGGCAGTAGTTGATGGCCGCGGCGAGCGTGCCCAATTCCTTGCGAATGGTGGAAGGAGCCCTTTTGCGCCGCTTCGCGTAGAAGCGGCAGCTTGCGCCGTTGACGCTGGACAGCGGCAGGGGTCCGAGCAGAGGGACGAGCGCGTCGACGGCGTGGGCAATCCGGACCGGGTCTTTGACGGTGGGGGCGTGGTGTTCGCAGTACAGGTCCAGAGCCTGCGCGACGGTCATTTTGTCGGGCGTGTTTGGACCGATCGGCCGGTGGCGCTCGGCGATGAACCGTGCGAGAGCTCCTTCAGCTTCGCGGCGGTTTCGGGTGTGCGTCGAGAAGCGTCTCCTGCCCTCGTACCGGATATACCAGATTCCGGTGGAGGGCATTCGCCACAGTCGCGCGGGTTTGGTTTGTTGCGGCATGTTTCGATCGGCTCCGGAATGGTGGCGGGATCGATGCGGCGGGATCTGCCCATCCCGATCGGGAAGCCGTGCTATTGGGGGAATGAGGGGAACCGGGCGGGATACCCCGTTTCGGCGGTGGCTTCGTCGATGGTGAGCGGTCGAGGCATCGGGATCAGGCTTCCGGGTGATCGGCGGGGGCGGTTACGCCTCGACGACCCCGGAGGCTTCGTCCCCGAAAAGACCGCTGACCTCCGACTCCTCTAGCGCGAGACGACGGAAACGATTGCACCTGCGAGGTCGATGATTGAAGACGGGACGACTTTCGGACACGGTTCGATGCAGTGCCCCAGGCAGGGCTGGCGGGCGATTGGAGTGAAATGGAAGAGAAATCATCAGAAGGAATTCAATCAAAGAACCTGAACCGGGTTAACGGGAACCGGTCGGGTCACGTCTGTACTGCAGTGCGCAGTACTGCGCAGGAACACTTGGCCGATGAATTTCTTTGCCTTTAGGCGGCCTCTCCGAAAGCATCACCGCGCGGTTTGAGGGCTTGGGCCAAGCCGGAATACCGCCAGCTAGGGCTCCGCCCACTTAAGGTAATTTCCGGGCTCCCGACGCGGAATGCGATGCCGGCGCGGTACCGGCATAAGTTGATGATCCAGTATCCAGGCGGGACCAAGTACCGGCGTGTCGGAAACGTGCCCGAAATGGCGGGCACTTGGGTGCCGGCATCGGAGAGTACATCGTGAACCGCTCGCAGCGAATTTGGCGGTTGTAAGGGTCGGCTGGCTGACGGTTCGAACTGCGGATGCATGAATGGTTGTGATGCACAATATATGTAGCAATTGAGTAAAACTACTCAAAACAGTAAAATCTGTGCATGGAGCCATTTGCGCGCGCACAGAAGGCGATCTTGCTTGAGCGTTTGGGAGAAGAGCCCCAAAGGCTGATATTGGTGACGGGGCCGCGGCAGTGCGGAAAGACGACGCTCGTGCAGCAGGTGCTTGAAGAGCTGGAATTGGCGACTGGCTACGTCGCCGTGGACCAACCCGCGCGAGACGCGATCACAACGGACAGCGGATTGCGCGACGGGGTCACCGCTGAAAGAAGCTTGCGGATGACCGATGTAAGGGATGAATCGTGGCTAGTGCGAACATGGGCCGAGGCGAGAGCCCGGGCAGGAGCCGGAGGGATGGAATCTGTGCTCGCATTGGACGAGATTCAGAAGGTTCCGAATTGGTCCGAAACGGTAAAGGGGCTCTGGGACGAGGACAGGCGCAAGGGGCACGGGCTGCACGTGATTCTCTTGGGATCGTCGCCACTGCTGGTGCAAAGGGGTGTTAGCGAGAGCCTCGCCGGCCGATACGAGGGAATCCGACTTTCGCACTGGTCGTTTCCGGAAATGTCGCGGGCTTTCGGTGTCGATCTCCCGGGCTACATCTATTTTGGAGGCTATCCGGGCGCGGCGTCCCTCGTGCGTGACGAGGAGCGTTGGCGGGGATACATCTTGGGTTCGCTGGTCGAGCCGAATATCGAGAGTGACATCCTGGCGATGGAACGCGTGGACAAACCTGCATTGCTCAAGCAGTTGTTTGAACTCGCGGCACTTTACTCCGGGCAGATATTGTCCTACAGCAAGATGCTCGGGCAACTCCACGACGCGGGCAATACGACGACGCTGGCGCGCTACTTGACACTGCTGTCGAACGCTGGGTTGGTCACGGGTCTGCCGAAGTACGCCGGCAGTGCGGTCCGTGTCAGGGCGTCGAGTCCTAAGCTGTTGGTGCTCAATACGGCGTTGATGTCGGCATTGTCCGGGTACACGTTCGGGGAAGCGAAGGCGGATCGTAGCTTCTGGGGACGGCTCGTGGAGAGTGCGGCCGGGGCACATCTTTACAACACTCTGACGCCGGACATGCGGTTGCACTACTGGAGGGAGGATTCGCGGGAGGTCGACTTCGTCCTGGAGCGCGGTCGACGGTTGGTGAGCGTCGAGGTCAAGAGTGGCCCGCGCCGCCCGAAGCTGTCGGGACTGGCGGCGTTCTCGGAACGCTTCGACGTTAGCCGCGAAGTGGTTGTGGAGGGAGGCGGAGTGCCGTTGGAGGAGTTCATGTCGATTCCCGCCGAAGCATGGTTCCGGGCGTCGTGAACGACTTCGTCCGACGAACTTGTACCGAAATCACCGGGGGCGAGTCCGAGGCCGGGAGGGACAGTAGAACGCTTGGGTTCGAGGATTTGGCTGATACGGGCGCCTACGTGCTGCTCGGCGCGCCGGGCTCGGGCAAGACTACCGAGTTTGAGCGGCAAGCCGGGAAATCGGGCGGGCTTTGCGTCACGGCACGGGATTTCCTGACGTTCGAGGACCGAGTCGAATGGCACGGGGTGACCTTGTTTATCGATGCGCTCGACGAAAGGCGTGCGGGCCGTGCGGACGGTAGAACGCCGCTGGACGCCGTTAGGGCGAAACTAGAGTGGTTTGGACGCCCGAAGTTCCGCTTGTCTTGCCGGGAAGCAGACTGGTTCGGGTCGAACGACCGAGAACACCTGGAGGCGGTTGCGCCGGACGGCGTCGTTCGAGTACTGCATCTCGATTCGATTACGGAGGAGGACGCCGAGGAGATACTGCGGAGAGTGTACGGGATCGAGGAACCGCAGGCATTCATCGGGTCGGCCCGCGAACGGGGTATTGACGGAATGTTGGTCAATCCTCAGGGGCTGGGGCTGCTGGCAAGGGCGGTGAAGGACGACGATTGGCCGTCGACGCGAACAGAAACGTTTGAACTGGCCTGCGAAAAGCTGGTAAGGGAGCACAACGAGGCGCATCGCATCGCGGAACCGGAGACGGCCGATACCGAGGCGCTGATGCGAGCGGCCGGCAAGTTGTTCGCGGTGCAGTTGCTCACGGGCGCCGAGGGGTTTCAGCGACTGCAAGCCGAGGGCACGCGAGATTTTCCGGCTCTCGAAGACCTGCGGGACACCGAGGGGAACTTGCTGCGTCGCGCGGTTCGAACGAAGTTGTTCACGGCGCCGGACGGAGATCAAGTACTGCCTTTTCACCGGCAGATTGCGGAATTCGTTGCGGCCCGGTATCTGTCCAAGCGGATCGCGGAGGGACTTCCGGTGGGCCGCGTTCTGGCGCTGGTGACGGGTCTGGACGGGGCGGTGGTGACCGGGTTGCGCGGGTTGTGCGGGTGGCTTGCGGCGCAGTGTCCGTCCAGCCGGGCGGAACTCATTGCGCGGGATCCAATGGGCACCATTCTGTACGGAGATGTACAGGGTTTCACGAGCGGCGAAAAGCGCCGAATACTGGATCAGATTGAGCAAACGGCGATGGAGAACCCCTGGTTCTTGAGGGCCGTGGAGGTGGATTCGCGGCTCGGAGACCTGATCTATCCGGAAGTGGGAGAGCTGTTTCGGGACCGCACAACGGATTCGAAACGAGACGACCGGCGCCAGGCGTTCGTGTGTCTTCTTGTGGAGATGCTGGCGCACGGAAAGGCGCTTGACGGTGTTGCCCCCGACCTGATGGATGTCGTCCGGGACGGGACGTGGTGGCCGAGAATCAGGCACGGAGCGCTGAATGCGTACAGGGTGCAAAGGGGTGATCAAACGGCGGTTTTTGCCGAACTGAAGGTACTCGCACAGGACCTATATGCAGGACAGATTTCGGACCCCGACGACGACCTGCTCGGTTCGCTGCTGAACACGCTGTATCCCGAAGCGCTGTCGGAAACCGAAGTGCTCGGTTACCTCAGGGCGCCGAAGCGGGGAGGCCAGGTGCTGTCGTACGAACACTTCTGGCAGCGCATAGTCGGGAAGCGGTCGAGTTGTGAGCAATTGGCACGATTGCTAGATCAACTCGTCGAAATGCGTGATTGGCTATACGCCGAAGTTGGGGAACATGGGCAACGGTCGAATGCGTTGCGGCGCGTACCTTCCAATCTTCTGGATCGATACCTGAGCATCTGCCAGGACTTGCCGGATCCGTACCGGTTGTTTGGGTGGTTGGGTGTCGCTGGATGGGTAGGGGATTGGGAGTTCGATACCCGGTTAGGTGGTCATGCGTGGGATCGTATCGGTCGCTGGATTGGTGAGCGCCCCGAATTGTGCAAGACACTGATGGAACTGGGACTGCAGCATTGCATCAACTGGATGGAGCGCTCCGAAGGATACTCGTTTAATCAAATGATGTGGCAGGAACGGGAACGGAGGCGCTTCGGTGCACCGCTTCCGGTGGATTTCGGGTCCTGGTGTCTCGACCGCGCGACTGTCTCGGAAAATCGTGCCGCATCGACTTGGCTGATACAGCGGGTTGCGGACGCGGTGCATAGGTCAAACGGCAGGGAGGTGTCAAGAAAGACCGTCGATGTGCGCATCGCCGGAAACAATTTTCTGCAGCGCACGTTTGGGCAAAGATTGGACGAGCTGAAGGCGAATGAGCAGGCTGAGAAGAACGCGCAAGAGAACGCTCCACAGCACCTGAACGAACGCCAGCGGAAATGGCGGGAACGGGTGAGGGCGTCCGAAATCGAGTTGCGAGAGAACAGGGCGGATGTTCGCTTGCTTCACGATTTGGCTCAAGCGTATCTGGGCGGATACTGGAGCGTGACGGGCAGTACGGCTCGTGAGCGGTTGAACCATCTGATCGGGGATGATGAAGAGTTGGTGGAGACGATTCTGGCGGGATTTCGCGGAGTCCTATCCCGTGCGGATCTTCCGTCCGATGACGAGGCGATACGTCTCCGCGCCCGCCAGCGCATGCACGTTCTGTCCTATCCTTTTTTGGCTGGACTCAATGAAATGCAGTCGGAAGTCTTCGCCCAGGATGGTTTGCTCGATGGAGATTTGGCGGGGCTGGCGCTGGCGCTTCACTACAACGTTGGAGTCTGGTCTGGGTCGTGGGACCAGGCAGACGGGAGACCGTTGTGGTACGGAAAGTTGCTGAATGAACAGCCGGAATTGGTTGCTGACGTGCTGATACGATCCGCCAAGTCGACGCTACGCAAAGGACGGGACTTTTCGCAGCATCTTTATGATCTTGCGTATTCGGCGGATCACAAGACTGTTGCCTATCTTGCGGTCGAGCCGCTTCTGCGTGTCTTCCCCGTACGATGCGCGGCTCGACAGCTCTCCAGCCTGAGACACCTCCTGGTCGCCGCGTGTCTTTACTGGGAACGCGAAGCGCTCGTTGAACTGATGGACAGCAAGCTGAGCGCCCGAAGCATGAATATGGCGCAGCGGGTGTACTGGCTCGGTGCGGGCTTGATCGTTTGTCCGGTGCGGTTTGTTGCGCGGGTTGAATCGTACGTGGCCGGGCAGGAGCGGCGTGTCCAGCGACTTAGTGATTTTTTGGCAAGCAGAAGCGAAACACCGCGCGTGTTGATTGAGCAACTGGACGCTGGGGCGCTGGCGCTACTGATTAGAATGATTGGCGCCCTGCATCACCCGCATTCTCTGAATAATGAGTCCGAGACAGCGACAATTGTAACTCCGGGAATGGAAGCAACGGACCGAGTCCACGGACTGATTAATCAACTGGCAACCGACGCGAGCGCCAGCGCATCGGAAGAACTTGAAAAACTGTCCGTACAGAAGAATCTTACCGCCTGGCGTACGCAAATTGTCGACGCGGTGAGCCGTCAGAAGGCAATTCGGCGCGACGCGAGCTTTGAATACTCGGATGTCGGGCGAGTGGTGGATATGTTAAACAACGCCAGGCCGGCAAACGCCACCGACTTGGCGGCGGTGACGATGGATCAACTGAGACGAGCCGCACAGTGGATCCGCGTCGGGAACACTGATGCGTGGCGCAAATTCTGGAACGTCGACAAATTCGGCCGTCCTGAGAAACCGAAACCGGAGAACGAGGGACGCAACGCATTGATGGACGAGTTGCGATCCGGTTTGGAGAGGCAGGGTATCGACCTTCAGCGGGAGGGTAGCTACGCCGAGGACAAACGGGCCGACATCCGTGTCGCATGCAGTGGCTTCAATGTCCCGATCGAGATTAAGAGGAGTTGCCATAAGGACCTATGGAGCGCCATGCGGAATCAGTTGATTGCCAAGTATGCCCGGGACCCGGGAGCGAACGGTCACGGTATCTACGTGGTCTTTTGGTTCGGGGATACCAAACATTGTCGGCCAACTCCCGGGATGGGCGGTATTCCGGCCAATGCTGGGGAGCTCGAGCGGTGCTTGGTGGAGGGACTGTCCGCGGAAGAAAGACGGAAAATCGCGGTTTGCGTGATTGACGTTGCGAATCCTCACGGCGCTAGTTGGCCTAGCGCATCCAATGTATCGAGACTATCGCCTTTGGGAAGAGTCTGATTACGGTAGGGTCGGATGCGGGGTGGCATGAAGTAAAGTGGGCGCGCGGGACGGATGTGGCCCACTTCCAATGCAATGTGAAGCCTGTAGGATGTGTAAGGTTGAACGGCTCGTGGATAGCGGGCCGTTAGAATCCAGAAGTTTTGAACCTTGTTTCAATCCATACAGATGATGGTTATCGACTGCTCAAAGACTGCCGGTCGGCAGCTCGCAGCAAGACGCGCCGTATTTATGGGAAGTGTGCAGATGGCATTTTCTAAAGAGCGCTGTGGCAACGAATTGACACTACGCGGATAGTTGACTGTACAAGTTTTTTGCGTCGAGGTACTTAAGTGCGTGAGGATGATGGACTGACGCCGTCCGAGCGGCTGGTGACCAGACTGTGTCAACGATCTTTCCTGCGGTTATGGACTCATCCGAATCCCAAGGGAAAGCACGGAAATGAGCTGTGCGACTGTTTGGTGGTGTGCGGTCCTCACATCGTGATCGTTTCCGTCAAGCACAGCATTTACAGAGATACGGGAAATGTCACGGGTTGGAATCGATGGGCCAAGGCTGCGATTGAAAAGTCTGTCTCGCAAATCGCGGGAGCGGAACGGTGGCTGCGAACGCGGGATAGAGTGGAACGGCGAGACGGCAGAGAGATTTCTCTACCTGAACATAGCACTAGGCAATATCACAGAGTTGCCGTTGCTCTGGGCGGGAACGGCAATGTACCGCTGCAATGGGGTGATTTCGGCGGTGGTTTTGTGCATGTGTGCGATGAACAGGGTATTGATGGACTATTCTCCGTTCTGGACACTATTACTGACTTTGTGGAGTTTCTGGAAGCGAGCGAATCGCTTGTCAGGGACAAGACGCGTCTTCACTTCGATGGCGGAGGTATGGAAGATCTTGTTGCGCTCTACCTTTTGAATGAAGGGACATTCCGACTGGCGCCGGTTGGGCAAACGGCACCTGACATGCTGATCTTAAGTAACGATCTCTGGCAGGGGCTCGAAGCGTCGGAAGAATTCAAAAGAATGAAGACGGAATTAAAGCCCAGTTACGCGTGGGATCGCCTGATCGATAGTTTCGCAGATGATTTGCTCACTGGGGGTATGCTCGACATGCACAGTGGGCATGTTTCGGATGACGAATCGGCGCTTGTAACAATGGCTCTGGAACCCCGACGTAATCGATTGGTTTTGGGGGAGGCGTTTGTGGCGTTCTTGCAGAACCCTAAACGGAACACTGCGGCGCGGGTGGTTGGTGGACGAAATGGCTGCGCTTATGTGTTTACCATCGGAAGTAGCCAGGACCGAGAGTTCAGAATGAAGGAACTGGCACTGAGGTGCCTGGTTGTAAGGGGCAGATTGCCGCAGACCCAGACTGTTGTGGGTATTGCAACGGATCGCCCGGGATCATCGACGGTAGGTTACTCGTGCGATATTGTCTTTATGCATGTGTCTCAATGGACAACTGAAGATGAACAGCGGGTTCAGGGAATCCAAGAAGACTTGGGATACTTCAGGAATGTTTTGTCGCCGGGCACAGACTCATTGACGACAGGAAGTAGCTGACATATGGTGCGGGCACCATTAAGGACGATGATGTCTGGAAATTATGAAATCCGATTTAGATGAGTTGCGCGGCGCTGAAGATCGTGGGGGATGCGGAAACACGTGGCCCAAATGTTGAAGCATCAAAGTAGCGAGACTGTTGAGCCTGAAGGATTGCGCTTGCTCAGACAACGGGGTTAGCGCACCGCACCGTGTATTGAAGACTACGGAGAATACAATACATTGACCTGAGCGATTTTTTTTGAATCACTCGATAGCACTGATACCATTGATTGTTTGAATTAGCGGACAGATAGTGGGTCATAAATTGGAAAATTGAGCCCATAAGGGACGGTGGTCTGAAAGGTGGTAACGAAGATAATCGCAAAACAAAGTCCGCGCTTTATCGATTGAATGTCTTTGATCTAGTTCCCTCCAATAATTCGCGAATACGGCGCCATCGAAATCGAATACTCCACTTGTCTGGTATCGTTTCTTTACTCGTCCAGGAAAAAAGGCAATTTGGTCGTATTGATTGTCCGACGCGATTGCGGAAGCTATACGAGTTGAATGCAAGGGAACCTGCAACCCGCGCTTTGTCAATGCGGTGAAAATTGGATCTCCGGGTTGTGCCTTAGGTATGTTGAGGTCGCCTAGGACTATCACATTTCGTTCGTAGGCCCCGCTCCTTTGCTCAATGTCGGCCCATCGCCCAAGCGCGTACGCTTCGAGAGCTCGACGATTCTCGTCATCGGTGCTGGTGGACCCAAAAAAGAGATGGGCGTTGACAAGTATGAATCCAAAATCATGTTTGCGGAAAGCAACCGCGTAGGGATTGCGATCGAATCCAAGAAATCTCTGCTTTATGCCCTTAATCCTAATGTATCGGTGGGATCCAGGAGCAATTGCGATTTCCCCTGCTAGCGACCGCAGTGAAACGACATCGTTATCGTAGAGGAAAACCATACGCTCTTGATTGCCGCCGACATCGGTAAAAATAGTACGCCACGACTCGGGCAAAAGCGCCTTTATTTCCCAAGCGTCGGATAGATTTTTGTTAACCTCTTGTATTGCAACGACATCAAACCAAGAGACTATCTCTGCGAGTAGCATAAGATCAGCTTGGGTACGCATCTGGCCAGGATCGCCCAGATTTGCTATGTTCCATGTGGCTACGAGCAGATTTTCTGTATCTCGGGGCGGAATGGATCGGCCAGGCTCTTTGTCACGCCAAGTCCTGAGGGCCCTGATCTCTGAATCAATATTGAGTGATAAAGTAACTCCAGGATCAGCAAATGCAGGCATCAGAATACTCCAACTTTAGTTATGGCTGGATGTAAATGTAATTGACGATATATTAGGCAGTAGAGTTTAGGGCTTTTAAGGCATTGCCGTCAAATGCGCAGTAGACAACCCTAGCGGCAGGAGTTTATCCAGTAATGTCAGATTTTTAATAGAGAGGTAAATTAAATGATGGGTTTTGGAACATTTCGACTTGAAGTCATTGCTTTGCTGGTCTTGTCTCTATCAATAGCATTGCCAGTAACTCTAAAAGCACAACAACGAAGTGCAGATTGGCTGATTGTAGGCGGATCACCTCAAGCAGTTGATGTAGCGTCGCTGCCAGGAGCTAGCGACAACGTTAGAATTTCTCCATTTACTCCTGAGACACGCTCCGCTCCGTATGAAGCCATTCTGACGGTCGACACGAGTAGCGCGACAGACCTTTTGGAAATGAGTGAGGCAACTGCTGTCTGGGATCATACGTCCTTTGCGGGGCCCTTTCTACACGTCATACCATTTGATGCATATTCTGTAACTAGCGCACAGGATTGGGAGCGCGTTAGCAGTGGATTAGAGCAACAAGACAATAACACGTTAATCATTTCTGAAGCACATGGGGAATTCAGCATATTGGAATACCAATCCCGTGATCAGATTAGGCGACGGTGGGATGACTTATTTAATCAGTATGCGACGATGCGCGTACTGGGCTTTGATAATACGGTTTATGTTGAACCCATCTCTGATAACGCAGGGGACGCACGTGTTGAGATTCTTCGTCGATACTCTGATGAACTTGGATCAATTCAACGATCTCGGAGCGAGGTGGAATCACATTTTATAATAGACTCACTGTTCGATGAAGTCGCTGAGGCAAACGCCAGCAACGATGAAATTGCAGCGCTTGCTACGGTGTGGAATACCGAGATCCGCCAAATAATTCAGCTAGAAAATCTGGACGAAGAAAACCTCTTTAAGGTCGAGCAATTCCTAATCAACGTAGATGTCGCGTTGACTTCAAGCAGGGAAAACCATTGCCTCGTGACGGTATCTACTACCGGCGGTGAGGGGGCAGAAATTGAATTTTACAAGTCATTGCTTGATCCGAACAGTGCTACGGATTTCGGTTCGTCCACGGCGCAGAGACTAGTTGAACGTGCGCGTTGGACTTTTGTCTCATATCGGTATATTGACGGTGAACGAGTTGAATCAGGCCGTCGCGAAAACGTAGAATTTCCCAGAGATAGCACACATGAGGTGTTGATTCAGGAGATACTTTAGGATTTTAGGAAACCAGCCTTGCCTCCGTCTATTTCAGATTATAGAAAGAAAATTAAAATCGTTCTTGGTGCGATAGCATGCTTGGGAGGGACTATTTTTCCACGGTTCATTGAAGCGTGGGCTCCAGATATGATTCCGCCATACCCGAATGATATCGTGTCATTTGCCAGTTACTTCTCCGTCTTTGTCGGAATGTGTTTGTTTTTGATGGGTTACAGTTGGTCAATTCAAAGGAAGCGTAAATTAGCTGTCAGGTTTTTCTTTTGTACGATTATTCTGGGAATGGCATGGTTAAGCTCTAACGCCTTCTTGGTGGTTACCACGACGGATGAATATACGGGAACAGGAGGGGCGGAAAGCGAAGCCATTTACACCAATCGCGTTATCCGAGGTTTCGGGTTGAGGGAACGCCCTTTGGAAGCCATAGCTAATGGGGAGGTTGAAAATACACCCGTCACGCTTTTGAGGGTGTTTGGAGAAAATTCTCCGAAACTAATTTGGAACTTTGTGGAGTTAGCTGAACTTCTAGTCTGGACGCCATTTCTGCTATTTTTTATGGGGATACTCAGCACAATCACCTTACTTGTTCTACAAGAATATGGTGGCTCTACGTCGGCGGACACTGCGGAACCTGAGAGTTTCGCTACCAACGGCTCCGAGTAATTCTGCTAGCGGACACATTTGCAGGAGTAGGGATTTCCACGCAGTAAAAAATTATGTGCGATTGTTTGCCTAGATTACAGGGTAAGTTGTATTTTGGGCTGAGATGATGGTTGAGTAATCGGTGGTATGAAGCCACATTGGTCGTTCTCGTTTGGATAGCGGTGTAGCAATTGCGAGTACGGTCACTTGTCAAGTAATGGTTGGAATGCGTCTCGAACGTTTAGTGTTGGCTACGGGAATTGGAAAGTTCCAACAATCGGTCGATGGTCAGCATAGCCGTGACTATCGTTTTCGCAATAGTCTGGGGTTGTAAATTGAATTTCGGTTTTGGCGGAGTCCATCAAGAAGCCAGGACTATGGTATATCTGGTCAAGCATCGAGTTATAATTTGGATTGCACTGTGTCTTATAAGGGTTGTCCGGCTCGACCCAAGTGAGAACATCGTCTCTAGTAAACTCACGGAAGGCAAGGGAGTCGACTTGGGCAGCCGTAAGTCCTGGTCGAATTGGAATATTGGTATCACCGATTAGGATCACAGGAACCTCCGCTGTGGTAATCCAATTGGCGATGAGCTTAGCCTGATGTTGTCGAACGGGAATGCCTTCACCGCAACACTTGAGGTGCACATTCCCAACGTAGAACTCCGTATTTGAGCGGTAGTGCAATAAGCGCAAGAACAACGCTCCACGCAGACCCCAGTTAGCGCTTCCGTAGTAGTCGCTACCTGGTTCCGATCGAATAGAATGCAACTCTACGGTCTCAATCTGTCGAAAAATGTCAGTACGATAAAGGATGCCGAGATAGTCGGGCTTGAAGTCCGGGTCGCTGCTGTAGCCTGATTCGCTACGGACGTAACGCCAATTACCGCCACCAGAGTTCCTGGCTGCGTCGCGATAGCGTACTAGCGCGTTTTCGCTTTCAACTTCTTGTAGTCCCCAAATATCGACACCATCGACGCTCGTTATGGTCTCAGCTACGAGAACAGATTGTGTGTTGCCACCCGATTCGGTATTGAACGTGGCAATCTTTATCTCTTCTGCCTGGGCTGGAGCAATTGCGCACGCAAAAGCTAGGAAGACTGTCTGGCGCCAAGTCACGCGGAATCGATGAGTGTGAATGGAGGGGTGAACTTCGCTAGGTTCGCAAGCCGAAGAACAACTTGGATAAGGGATCGCAATGCTGCATAGACTGATATGTCTCATCGGTATTTCCAGCTGCTGTGTTGACTCAAGGGCATTGTCGGACTGCGTGGGCATCGTGTCAATTGACATGTAGTTTACCAATCGTTTGATGGACGGATCGGCTGCGGAATTGGCTGGCAGCGGAGTGTATCGTAGGCGCTTGACTGTTGGGTTTGCATGGAGAGCATAGCGAGAAACAGTGACTTGGAGGTTTTATTTCAGGTTGGCCCATCGTGTGGCCGAAATTTTGTGATCGCAATGCTTCAAGCGATCTGAAAGCCAACGATAACGCCTGAACGGCGTCGGATGAACTGCATACATATTAGAAGTAGTGAAATTGGCTGCACGGCCGATTTCGGGAGGCAGGGGCCGGAGGTTCAAATCCTCTCACCCCGACCAGAAAAAAATAATAGTTTCAACGAGTTAAAGACTTGACTCGCTGATCGAATTTTGCAAAATCGCCGCTGATTCTTTGCGATCGCAAAGAATCAGGCCGCAAATCGGCTTTCCCCGACTAGGAATCGCGCGAGATTCCCTTCAGTTTCGCGGCGGTTTCGAGTGCGCGTCGAGAGCTGTCTTCCGTCCTTGTGCCGGACAGGTTGGATCCCCTGGAACGGCCATGACCGCGGCCGTCCTGGGCAACAGGTTCGTTGCGGCATTTCCGAATCAGGTCGGGAATGGTCGAAGGGTCGATCCGGCGGGCTCTGCCCATCATCACCAGATAGCCGTGTTTTTCCGCGGCGGTGCGCAGCGAGCCCGGCGGGACGCCGAGTTCGGCGGCGGCTTCGTCGATGGTGAGCAGTCGGGGCATCGGCCGTCAGGCAGCCGGTCAGCCGGGCGCGCCGGGTGTTTCGGATTCGGTCTCGCCGGCGTCGGCGCCGGCTTCCTCCATGAGATCGCCGATCCCCAACTCCTGCATTTCGTGGCGAACGTAAGTCTGCCACCAGTCGGGCAGGTGCCCGAACACCGGGCTGTCCATGGAGATGAACCGGTTCAGCGCCCACCTCAGCGCTTGCGACCGGGTGCAGTCCGGGATCTCCCCGGACTCCCGGAGGTGGGCCTGGATGGCGTCGAGTATCGCCGCATCGCCCGGCGTGTGCCCGGAGGGGTCGCATAAGTGGAACGTGAACGTGCGTGGACGGGACATTCCGGCTCCATGCGAATATGGGACGGGCATTATCATATCGAAAGGTCGTTGCGGATTCGCGGGGCTGGCAGCCGATCGAGGCTTACCGCGCGATTCGCGATTCTCCGGCATTCCATCACACGAGTCAGGCAAAACACGAACCGGTTGGGCGCAGCCTCGGTCGAAACTGCGCAGGGCTGCGTGACGGTACCGCGGCCAGCCGGTTCCTTGCGATTCAGCCGCCCCCCTGCGGCATCCGGCAACACGCGGGACAGTACCGGACGGACGCCTGGTTGGATGTGCTCGAACACCCGGGAATCTTCCGCAACCTGTAGCGCGGGGATGCCGCACATTGCACCGGAGCGTGCCCGACAGGCCGGTTTTTTTCGTTCCCGGTTCGGCGACACCTTATATATTGAAGGATGCCGGGCCGCCCCGTTCGGCGTAGATTGTCACGAACCGTCCCCCGCGCCGGGCGCGCGCGGCCCCGGGGACACGCCATCGGGAGAATGCCGAATGCACCCGGACGATGCCTTCGAACGTTGCCTGGAATCGCTGTACGAGGCGGCTCTGGACGATGCCCGCTGGCCCGCCGCCTCGGCGCTCATCGACGAGGCCTGCGGGGTCCGGGGAAGCTGCCTGGTGGTCGGCGAGGATAACGGCCGCGAGGACAACATCTACTTCGCCCGGCTGCTCTACCGCGGCGAGAGCCGGGAGGACCTGGCGCGGGAGTACTTCGACGTGCACTACCCCCTGGACACGGGCCCGCGCCGCCTCCTGGATCGTCCCCAGGGCCGGCTGGTGCATCTTCCGGAGCTGTACACAGAGGAGGAGCTGAGGACATCTCCGGTGTACAACGAGGGCTACCGCCGCCTGGGCGCGTGCAACGGGCTGTACGTGCACTTCGACGATCCGGACAGGCTGCGCCTGGCGTGGGCCATCGCCGACCCCGTCGGGCGCGGCGGCTGGCATTCGGCCCGGCTGCGGCTGCTCAGGCGCCTGCTGCCGCATGTGCGCCAGTTCGTGCGCGTGCGCCAGGCGCTGGCGGCCGCCGGAGCGCTCGGCGCGGGGCTTGCGGGCCTGCTGTACAGCGACCGCATCGGCGCGGTGCAACTGAACCGCACAGGGCGCGTGCTGGAAACAAACGCGCCGGCGCTTGAGATCCTGCGCACAGGCGACGCGCTTCGCGAGCGCGACGGAAACCTGGACGCCCGGCTGCCGGCAGACCGCAGCCGCCTGCGCCGGCTGCTGCGGCGCGCGCTGCCGAAGTTGTGGGGCGCGCCGCCGAGGGGCGGCTCCATCACCGTCCAGCGCCCCTCGGGTCGCTCGCGGCTGGCGCTGCACGTCAGCCCCGTGGGAGACGGTGCGGCGGACTTCGGGGGGCACCGGGTGGCGGTGCTGGTGCTCGTGGTGGACCCGGCGCGGCGTCACCGGATCGACGCACGGCGGGTGTCGATGGCGCTCGGCCTGTCGCCGTCGGAGGCCCGCATGGCGGCGATGCTGGCCGAGGGCCTGAGGGTGCGAAACATCGCCGAGACCGCGGGCTGGACCGAAAACTACGTGCGCTGGCTGGTCCAGCAGGTCAGCCGGAAGCTGGACGTGTCGGGTCAGGTGGACCTGGTGCGCCACGTGCTGGCGGCGGACGCGCTGCCGCGGCGCTGAGGTTCCGCCGGGAGACGGAGCCTGCGCCGTCCTTGACGATCCGAAGGCCGGAGTCCGGCTACTCCAAAATCGAAGGAATTTACAGGCGTTTCAGCCCGGCTACGATTCCAAATGGTGAACTGGCCGTCGCGGTCGAGGGGACCGGCCGGCGACTCATGGCGCGTAGCAACCGGGGAGTGGACCGATGGCGGGAATCGCCGTCAGCGATCCAAAAAAGCCACGGTAAATCAACCGTTTGCGATGATGGTCCCGCCGTATGTGCCCGAGGAAAGGGGCGTCGGCAAACTCGCGATAACTGTAATTATCGCGAGTTTGTGAGTCAAATCAGGACTTTCCGCGACAATCCCGGACCGCCCGGCACGCCGCCTCCGCTCCCGCGCCGCTTTGCGGCAGACAGCCGCAACCCATTGATTTTATGTCACTTTCGGTTCGAGCCTGCCGCGTGGCGCCGCAGCAACGCCGGCGAGCCGACCCAACGTGCCACGCTGATTTCAAACTCGCGATAACATCGCCCGATAACAGCTTCCGCAGCCTTCCGGACGGGACTGCGCCAAACCACCGTAGACGATTGCGCGCGCAGGGGCTACTCCAGGGCCGGCTGATTGTTCGAATCGGCGAAGCAAGCCGATCGCGCCCCGCGGCTACTCCCGCCCCTGCAGCCGGGCCAGTTGCGCCGCCCCGCTGCGATGCGCCAGCAGCCGCTCGCCGTAGCGCTTCACCATCGCCGTGGACTTCCACCGGCCCGCCTGCAGGATGGCCGGCAGTTCGATCCCGCCGGCGATCATGTCCTGCACGGCGCCGACCCGCGCGCTGTGCCCCGACAGCCCCAGCACGACGTCCTCGGGCAGCCCCGCCTGGCGCGCCATGGCCTTGAATATCCGCGGGATCTGGCTGGGGTCCAGCCTCGTCCCGAGCGCCCCGCCGCGCAGCGAGCGGAACACCCGCCCGTCCTCCACCCCGCTCCTGCCCAGCCATTCGGCGAGCAGCGCGACGCTGTCGCGGACGAGGTACACCATGTCCCCGCGTCCCTCGCCGTCGGTCTTGGCGCGGCGTACGAGCACGGTCGCCGATCCCTGGATTTCCACAACCAGATCAGCCACTTGCAGCGCCGCAAGCTCGGAGCGGCGCAGCAGCGTGTCGTACGCGACCGCCAGCAGCGCCCGGTTGCGCGCGTCGATCAGGCGCTCGCCCGCGGCTTCCAGCAGGCGCTCGCGCAGCGGCCAGGTCAGTCCCCGGGCCTGCGTCTGGCGACGCCCCTTGCGCCGGTGCATGCGCTGCAGCGCGAGCTTCACCGCTTCCGTCTTGACGGTCTCCGCGCGCCCGACCGTGCGGTGCGCCGCCGCGATGCTGGCGACGTAGCGCCGGACCGTGGCGGGCGCACGCGAGGCGGCCATGTCTTCGATGTAGGCCGCGACCGCGTTCGGGCTGGCCGGCAGCGCGGTCAGCCCCCGCTCGCGGCACCACGCCGCGAACAGCCGCAGATCCGCCCGCAGCGCCCGTTCGGTGTTGCGGCTGACGGCGCCCCGCGCGGCGCGGATGCAGCCCTCGAAGTCCTCCGCTGGAGGCGGCTCCGCGGCCACCCCGGTTCCGGGGGCGTGGGTTACGTCGATGAGCATTTGCGGGCCTCCGTGCCGCCGATTCGGGGACCGGCATTCAAACTCGCGATAATTACAGTTATCGCGAGTTTGAATTGCTGACCGGGGCCAACACCGAGCCCCGGAACGGGTCGCTTCCGGCTCGCGACAGCGGCGCCCGCCGGAATGTTGGGAGCCGCATGGATACGGCACAAAGCCAGAGAACCGTCCAGCCGAGGGGTCCCGGCGCGGCGCCCGCGCGTTGCGGGCGCGGCCCGGCTGCACGCATCGTCGGCGCGTGCCAGGTCGCGCTGCTCGGCGCGGCGGCGGCGCAGGGCGACGCTCCCCGCCTGCTCACCGGGCTAAGCGCCGAGGCCGGACCCGGCGGGGTGGTGCTGTCCTGGACGGTGGACGAGGCGCGCGCCCATCTCATCGGCGGCTTCACGTGCGTGTATCTGACGCCTTCGCACCTTAGATGGAGCGTCCACGACACGGCGCCCTGCGGCGCGGAGCCCAGCCCGTCCACGGCACGCAGTCGTACGGTATCGGGGCTGCCGGAGTACGGGGAATACCTGTTCGAGGTGGTGGCGGAGGTTCGTGGCGGGGCCGGCGTCGGTTGGCCGCTGCGCGCGCTGCACCATCGCATCGAGGTCACGGAAGCGCTCGCCGGTCCACCCGGACCCACTCGGGCCGTCACGGGCGAGGGACCGAGGGTCGAAGGCTGCGGTCCGGACGACGACTCGATGCCGCCCTGGAGCCGGGACCGGATCGTCTCGGCGGCGCATCTGACGCACTACCCCGGACAGGGCTGGCGCGCCGGCGGCGACCCGGGAGCGGACCCGGAGTGGCCGCAACCGACGCCCATCGTGACCCTGATCGAAAACGCCGGCGTCGAGCTGGCGGAGGCGTTCGCGACGCAATCCGGCGCCGAGGCGGCCGCGCGCGCCCTGCTGCGCGAACCGCACTTCGAACTGGCGCTGGCGCGCGCCGGGGACGGCACCAAGGCGCTGCTGCGCCGCCGGGCGGACGGCGCGCACGAACTGAAGCTCCACAGCGGCTACCCGTTCGGCTCCACGTACGTGTTCGGGACCGAACACGCGGTGTCCGGCTGGGGCGACGCGGACCATGCGGCGACCTGGCCCGGGCTGTGGAACCGGGTGGACTGTCCGCCGCCGGAGGCGCCGCGCGCGTACCACGACGTCGCGCTGGCATTGTCGAACGATGCGGGCGGCGGCCGGCGGCTGGCGCACGCCGGATACGGCTGGTGGACCGTCGCGCCGGTCGGCGTCGCCCCGGAGCGGATCGTCGCCGGGAAGGCAGGGCTTTCCTTCGGCGCGCCGGCCGATGCGCCGCCCGGGACGGGATCCCGCTGGCGCGGACGGCTGAGCGGACATCTCTTCTTCGACAAGCGCCGCTGGGCGCTGGCCGGCGACGCGACGATCGAGGCCGGCCTCGCCGCCGGCAAGCCGACGCTCTCCGGACGCATCGACAACATCGTGCTGGCGCCGCTCGACGCGCGGCGCCTGCTTCCCGCCGCCGGGGCGCCGGGCCGCCTGCCGGCGCTGGTGCTGCGGGCCGGGCCGGCGGAGGACGGCGCCTGGTCCGGCGCGGCGCGCATCGGCGCCGCCGAGGCGGGAGCGGCGCCGGAGGGCCTGCCGGACGCGGACGCGTTCCGCGGCGACTGGCTGGCCGCGGTGCACGGTCCGGGCGCTGCCGAGGTCGCCGGGCGTCTGCGGCTGTGGACGGAGCTGGCCGAGGGCGCGGACGGGGCCCGCGACTGGCCGTCGCAGGCGGTGCTGGTGGCCGGTTTCGGGGCGGTGCGGACGCAGGGCGAACGGCCATGAGGACGAACCTCATCGCGCGCCCGCTGCTCATCCTCGCCGCGCTCGGGTCCGTCGCCGGGATCGCGCTGTTCTCCGCACCGGCGTTGGCGCAAATGACGACGCCGACCGTACCGACGGCATGCAGCAATACCCACAATGGAACGCTGGAGCCTTACCAATCGGTGACGTCCACGGCGACGTCGATCACCGTGACGTTCAAGAACCCGATGCCTGCCGGCTTTAGCTCAACCGCTTCGCTCGATGTGAACATCTGCCACCAAAAAGCAGACAGTACTTGGTCGAACCAGCAACTGTTTACAGCGGCGGCTAATCCTGCCGGAACATCCCATACCATCACGAGCGCCACACTTTCCGCAGTAACGATAGCGGCTGAACGCGACTACTGGATGTCGTTTGGGAGCAGCCACTACGGCAACGAATCCATTTGGTACTACATCCGCACCCCGGCCGCATCGACCGGCCCGACGATCACGATCGCGGGCGGCTCGGCGGTAACCGAGGGCACGGCGGCGAGCTTCACGGTGACGGCGAGTGCGGCGCCGAGCACGAACCTGACCGTGAACCTGACGGTGTCCGAGGCGGCGGGCAGCGACTTCGTGGCGTCGTCGAACGAGGGCGCCGACACGGTGACGATCGCGTCCGGCAGCACCACCGCCACCTACACGGTGGACACGGTGGGCGACTCGACCGACGAGCCGAACGGCTCGGTGACGGTGGCGGTGACGGCGAGCACCGACTACAACCTGGGCACCACCACCTCCGCCAGCGTGACGGTGAACGACGACGACGACCCGGTCCCGGGCGCGCCGACGGTGGCCAACGCGATCCCGGACCAGCCGGCGACGGTAGGCACGGCGTTCAACTACGCGTTTCCGGCCGACACGTTCGCCGACGCGGACGGCGACACGCTCACCTACACGGCGACGCAGTCCGACGGCACCGCGCTGCCCGCCTGGCTGACCTTCACCGCCGCCACGCGCACGTTCTCCGGCACCCCGACGGCGGCGGGCACGGTGAACGTGAAGGTCACGGCCAGCGACGCCACGCACTCGGTGAGCGACGAATTCACGATCACGGTGGCCGCGTCCGTGACCGGGCCGACGATCACCATCGAGGCCGGCCCGGCGGTGACCGAGGGCACGGCGGCGACCTTCACGGTGCGCGCGAGCGCCGCGCCCACCGCCGTCCTGCCGGTGACGGTGAACGTCTCCGAGACCGGCGGCGGCGACTTCGTGGCGACGGCGAACGAGGGCACCAAAACGGTGAACATCGCCGCCAGCGCCACCACCGCCACCCTGACGGTGGCGACGGTGGCCGACACCACCGACGAGTCGATGGGCACGGTGACGGCGCAGCTCGCGGCGGGCAGCAACTACAACGTCGGCACGGCGAGCTCGGCGCGGGTGACGGTGCACGACGACGACGGCGCGGGCATCTCCTCGGTGGCGTTCACCAACCTGCCGACGGTCTCCACCTGGGGGATCGGAGGCGTCATCGAGATCACGGCGACGTTCAGCGCGGCGGTGACGGTGACCGGCACGCCGCGCTTCGCGCTGAGCCCGGCGTTCGGAGCATCGGGCACGGTGACGCGCCATGCGGGCTACGTCTCGGGCACCGGCACGACGGCGCTGGTGTTCCGCTACACGGTGGTGGAAGGGGACAGCGCGGCATCTTTCGGTTCGCCCATCGTCGGGGTGGCCGCCAACGCGCTGGCGCTGAACGGCGGCACGATCCGCGCCGGGAGCGCGGACGCCGACCTGGCCCACGCGGCCGCCAGCTCGGGCAAGGAGGTGTACGCCATCCGGGGCACGATCGACCATGCCTTCGCGTTCCCGTCTCCCACGGTGGACGCCGACCTCGACGGCACGGCGGAGACGTTCACGGCGGCCACGGGCAACAACGAGATCAAGGTCTGGGTGGGATTCGGCAAAATCAGCGGGAACAACCCCCTGGTGGTCGACAACAAGGGGTCGAACGCCAACGTGCAGGTGGTAGCGGACATCGGCGGCACGGAGGTGACGCTGGACTACATCTCGACGGACCGCACCGAGATCGAGTTCGGCACCCACACGGTGGTGGCCGCGAACGCGGACACGGACGGCATCGCGCTCAAGCGCGACGGCTCGGACAACGTGATCCGGCTGTCGAACGGGGCGACCGTCAAGGGCAGCGAGGGCAACGGCGGCAACGACGCGGACCTGACGGCGGCGGCGGACGTGGGGGTGCGGGCGGTGGACGTCGATGCGACCCCGCTCGTGCGCGTGCGGGGCACGAACGCGGCGCCGACGGGGAGTGATTTCAGCAAGAGCGTCAGGAGCGGGCAGGAGCTGACGTTCGCCAAGGGGGATTTCGGGTTCGCCGACGGCGACGGCGACCCGCTGATGGAGGTGCGGATCGCGAGCCTGCCGGCGGCCTCGGCGGGCGAACTGAAGCTCGACGGCACGGCAATCGCGAGCGCGGACCTGCCGAAGACGGTGACGCACGAGGAGCTGGACGACGGGAAGTTCATATTCGACGTGGACGGCTCGTTCGACGGCGACGCGAACTTCACCTTCAAGGTGGTGGACTCCTACGGCGGCGTCTCGGCGAGCGCGAACAACGTGAGGGTCACGGTGACCGCCCCGGTGGTCGCGGGGCCGACCACCGAGACGCTGGTGAGCAATCTGGGGCAGTCCACAGACGGGCTCGGCACTCCCTTAAGCACTCACGACGTCGCGCAGCGGTTCACGGCCGGCAGCCACACCACAGGCTACCGGCTCAGTTCCGTAACGCTTGCTTTCGACCCCGCCCCGTCAAACCTGACGGTGAAGGTCGGGACGGGGACGGCGCAGAGCATAGCGGGAAAGGCGGGCACCGGGTGCGACAGCCTGGCAAGCGACAGTTGCGTCACCCTGACCAATCCGTCGAGCCTAACCGCCGGGAATATCACGTTCACCGCACCTGCAGGCACGGAGCTCACCAAACAAACGAACTATTGGGTAGTGGTCGAGGGAACAGGCGGCAGGTCACGCGCCACGATATCCCCAAACCAGGACTCCGGCTCTGCCGCGGGCTGGAGCATCTTTAACTCGAGTGCGAATCGGGTGGCAACGTCGACAGGTTCGTTTAGTGACACAGGCTTTATTAGAAAAATCGCCGTCGACGGCGAGTTGATAACGGCCCCCGCCGCCCCGTCCGCCCCGACGGTGAACACGGTCTCGGCGACCGAGCTGCGGGTGACGTGGTCGCCGCCGGCGAGGGACGGCAACAGCGCGATCACGGACTACGACCTGCGGTGGCGGGAGCGGGGTTCCACCGGCAACTGGAGCGAGCCGGAGACCGACACGACCGACCCGGGGCCGGGCGGCCGGATCACGGGGCTTACCCCCGAAAAGACCTACGAGGTGCAGGTGCGGGCGCAGAACGCCGTCGGCGCGAGCGTCTGGTCGGCGGGCACCCTCGCCGCGACGACGGCGGAGTGCCCGGAGTCGCACTGCGTGACCCTCGCGCACGGCGGGGGCGGCCTTCACCACACTCTTCCGGTGCCGGCGGTGGCCTACGCCGTCCCGGGTCCGGGCGCCGGCGAGATCACGCTGCGCTGGGCGCCTGGCGAGGACACCCGGGAGGAGCCGAGGCCGGTGGTGAGCTGGTCGGTGCTTCGCACGCCAATCCCCGACGACGGTTCTGCTACATCCCTCCCGCTCACGCTGGACGTGCGGAGCCATACATTCACGGGTCTCACGCCGGGAGGCGCCTACGAAATGCAGGTCCGGGCATTCGCCCGCACCCAGGGCACTTTGGTGTCGACGCCGGTCACGGGGACGCTGCGCGCGGCCCTCCACAACCAGATCCACGATGCGCCGAAGATCGAGCTGGTGCGGGTGGTCTCGGAGGCGACCGAGGATTCGGACACGCCCAAGGACGGCGAGGCCGACACCTACGTCCAGGGCGACGTGATCCTCGTCGACGTGGAGATGACCGCGCCGGTCGAGGTCACCGGCGGCAACGCCAACGTCACGCTGCGCCTGGAGATCGGGACCACCGACACGGACGTCGCGCTCGACAGCGTGCTGAACGGGGGGCGGACGCTGCGCTTCGCCCACACGGTGGTATCGACCGACAGCGACACGGACGGGTTCCGGGTGACGGCGAACGACGACGAGGCGGTGACCCTGGGCGGCGACCCGAAGGCGACGGTGGCGGGGGAGGACGGAGGCACGGCGGCGATCCTGGCGTGGAGCGGCCTGCCGCTGGAGGCCGGCGCGAGAGCGAAGGTCGACGGCAGCAAGACGACCCGGATGGGGCCGGTGCCGACCGGCGCGACGGTGACCGACCGGGGGCGGAACGACTGCCCGGTGAACACTTCCTGGAGCGTGTGCAGGCAGCGCGGGCTGCTGCGGGACGCGAAGCTGGAGGTGACCTTCGACAAGGCGCTCAAGATCACGAACGCGGGGTACCTGATGCGGAGCCTCGAAGTGAGGAGCTCCGGGACCCACGGCGGCCACCGCAACGCCCAGCAGCATCCGAGCGCGGTGTCCGTGAAGGGCGCCAGCTCCCCGAACAACAAGACGCTGGTGCTGACGCTGGCCCAGCCGGTGGAGCAAAGCGACACGGTGATGCTGTCGTACTTCCACTACGACGGCGAGAAGACGCTGCGGGACGCGGCGAACGACAACCCGACGCCGGCGTTCCGGGACCTCGCGGTGACCAACGACACCGCGGGGCCGGCGCCGCTGCGCGCCGACGTGTCGGGCAAGTCGCTGCGGGTGGTGTTCGACGGCGACCTGGACGAGGACTCCTCTCCGGCGGGGAGCGCCTTCACGGTGCATGCGTCCGACAACGATTTCGGCGCGCGCGAGATCGCGGGCACGGCCGACGCGGTGTCCGTCGACGGGTCCGGGGTCTTCGTCACGCTGGCCTCGGCGGTGCACCCGAACGAGCAGGCGAGCGTGTCCTATGCGCCGCCGGCCTCGGGGGCGAAGCTGCAGGCCGCCGCCACCGGCAACGCCGCGGTTTCTCGGTTCGAGCGCTTCCGCGTTGCCGCGGTGCACGACACCGGCGCGCCGGAGCTGGTCGACTGGTGGCTCGCGGAATCGGGGAGCGTGTCCAAACTGACGCTGACCTTCAACGAGCCGCTGGACGCAGGGTCCGTACCGGCGCCGACGGACTTCGCGCTGAGCGACGGCACGCCCGCCCTCGCCAGCGACTTCGCCTTCGCGACGATCGCCGTGGCGGGGAACGGGGTCGGCCTGACCTCGAACAAGCAGATCGCGAACGCCACCACGGGCATCACGTTGGCCTACACGCCGGGGACGAACCCGCTGCAGGACCGGCAGGGCAACGCGGTCGCAAAGTTCGAGGAGACGGTCTTCGAGCGCAACAGCAGCAGCGCGCCGCGTCCGAGTGCTCAGAAGGTGAACGGGGAGACGGTGACGGTCACGATGGGCGGCAACGTCGATCCGAGCGCGGTGCCGCCGATCTCGGCGTTCACGCTGCACTACCCGCTGGCGAGCGGGCAGACGGTGCGCCAGGTCTACCCCAACCGCGTGGTGGCCGTCACGCCCATGCGGCACACCACGGCGCCGCGGCACAGGGTGGAGCTGCTGCTGGCGCACCCGACGGCGCCATGCGACGGCAGGACGCCGTTCACGCTGAGCTACGAAGAGCCCGAGACCGGGCCCAAGCTCCAGAGCATCAACGGGACCGGCTCCCGGGACTGGACCCACCTGTCGGTGACCAACGACCTGTCGTCGAACTGCCTGAGGGGTCAGGCCAATCCGGCGGTGCGGGCGAGCAAGCCGAGCAGCGGCGCGCATCCCAAGAGCGTGACGCTCGACTTCGGGCGCGCGCTGAACCGGGCGAAGGCGCTGGCGGCGGAGGACTTCGCGGTCGAGGCGTCCGGGGCATCGGCGATGTCCATCGAGGGCGCGTCGTTCACCGCCGACGGGGCGGGCGTGGAACTGGCGCTGAGCCGGGCGCTGGCCGCCGGGGAGTCGGCGACGGTGGACTATACCTGGCCGCGCTCGGGCGAGGGACTGTGGGACGCGGCGGGCAACCAGATCGACAGCTTTTCGGGGGTGCGCGTGGAGAGCGAGGCGGTTGCGCCCACCGCGCCGGCGTTCGACGACGGCGCCGGGAAGGCGCTGTCCACACCCGAGAACCACGCCGACGGCGCGGCCCTCGGGACGGTCGCCGCGACGGACACGGACGGCGATGCGCTGACGTACTCGCTCTCGGGCGCGGACGCGGCGCACTTCGAGATCGGAGATGGCGGGGCGATCGCCGTGAGGAGCGGGACGATCCTGGACCATGAGATGCAGGCGAGCTACGCGTTCACCGCCGAGGTCACGGACGGTGAGGATGCGGACGGCAACGCCGAGGATCCGCCGATCGCGGACGACACGATCGAAGTGACGGTGGAAGTCACCAATGTCGAAGAACCTCCAGGGGCGCCCACGGGCGTGGCGGCGGCCGCCGCATCGCAGACCGGGCTGACGGTGAGCTGGACGGCGCCGGTCGACGCCGGGGCCGTGCCGACATCGACCCACGACTTGCGCTGGTTCGCCGGAGACGCCGACCCGGCGGACGCGACGCAATGGACGGAAGTGTCCGACACGGGCGCGGCGACATCGGCGAGCATTTCGGACCTTTCCATGGACACCGCCTACCGTGTGCAGGTGCGCGCGGTCGGGGACGGGGCCGGCCCCTGGTCGGAGAGCGCCGCCGGGCGAACGGAGGCGCTGCCGGCGCTGACGGCGCAGTTCACCGGACTGCCCGCAAAACACGACGGCGCGAGGCTGTTCGGGTTCGAGATCGAGTTCAGCGAGGAGTTCGACGGCCTGAAGCTGACGGCGCTGGAGGCCGGGGCGCTCACCGTAACCAACGGGCGACTGGTGGACATCAAGCGCGTGACGAGCGGTCAGAACCGCCGCATTGCCGTGCGGGCGCGCCCGGCCTCGGACGACCCCATGACCATCGAACTGGCCCCCGCGGTCGACTGCGCGGCGGCCACCGCGATCTGCGCCGCCGACGGGCGGGCGCTGTCCGCCGCGGTGACGGCCACCGTGGGCGGGCCGGCGCAGCAACCGGCACAGGTGCCCGAACCGGAGCTGCCCACCGTGTCGGTGTCCGGCGCGCGCGCCGACGAGGGACAAACGCTCTCGTTCTCCGTCTCTCTGAGCGGGGCGGCCACCGGGACCGTGACGGTGGACTATGCAACGTCCGACGGCACCGCGGCTGCGGGGCAGGATTACACATCGGCGTCGGGTACCCTGACGTTCGCCGCCGGCGAAACCTCGAAAACGGTGTCGGTGGCGGCGCTCGCCGACCGCGTGCTGGACGACGGCGAGACCCTCTCGCTGACGCTATCCAACGCTTCGGGCGCCGCGATCGGCACGGGGACCGCGACCGGAACCATTGTCGACGTGCCCCCGCCGCCGCCCACCGTGTCGGTCGCCGGCGCCCGGGCGGACGAGGGAGCGACCCTCTCGTTCGCCGTCACGCTCAGCGAGGCGGCCATCGGCACCGTGACGGTGGACTATGCAACCTCTGACGGCACCGCCACTGCGGGACAGGACTACACGTCCGTGTCCGGCACCCTGACGTTCGCCGCCGGGGAAACCTCGAAAACGGTTTCCGTTCCGGCGCTCGCCGACAGCGTGCTGGACGACGGAGAGACCCTCTCGCTGACGCTGTCCAACGCTTCGGGCGCCGCGATCGGCACCGGGACCGCGACCGGAACCATTGTCGACGTGCCCCCGCCGCCGCCCACCGTGTCGGTCGCCGGCGCCCGGGCGGACGAGGGAGCCACGCTTTCCTTCGCCGTCACGCTGAGCGAGGCGGCCATCGGAACGGTGACTGTGAACTACGCAACGTCCGACGGCACCGCGGCCGCGGGGCAGGATTACACGGCGGTCTCCGGCACATTGACGTTCTCCGCCGGGGAAACCTCGACAACCGTATCGGTGCCGGCGCTCACGGACACGTCCGTCGAGGACGACGAGACCTTTACGCTGACGCTCTCCAACGCCTCCGGCGCCACGATCGCCACTGGCGAAGCGACTGGCACCGTCATCGACGTGCCCCCGCCGCTCACCGCCTCGTTCAGCGGGCTGCCCGCGGAGCACGACGGCAGGCACCTGTTCTCGTTCGTGATCGTGTTCAGCGAGAACTTTTCCGGACGCTTCCCCTACACCACGCTCCGGGACAGCGCGGTGACGGCGACCAACGGCACCGTGCGCGGCGCCGAACGCGTCGTAAAGGGCGAGAACCGGCGATGGAAGATCACCGTGCGCCCCTCCGGCAACGGCGACGTGACGATTGCCCTGGCCGCGGGCTCGGTATCCACCGAATCCGGCCGCCCGCTCTCCAACACGGTCTCCGCGACCGTGAGCGGGCCGGCGCTTATCTCGGTCGGCGACGTGAACGCGACAGAGGGCGAGGACGAGAACGTGGTGTTCACCGTGTCGCTGAACCGTGCGGCCGCGGGCACCGCGACGGTGAACTACGCCACCGCCGACCGCACGGCGCACGCCGGCGAGGACTACACCGCGGTGTCCGGCACCCTCACCTTCGCGGCGGGAGACACGTCGAAGACCGTCAGCGTGCCGTTGCTCGACGACGCCATCGACGACGACGGCGAGAGGTTCGCCCTGGAGCTGTCCAACCCGACGGGCTCGGCGCTGGGCGACCGCGTGGGGCTGGCCACCATCGAGAACGCCGACCCGATGCCGAAGGCGTGGCTCGCCCGGTTCGGACGCACCGCCTCGATGCACGCGCTCGAAGCCATCGGGCAGAGAGTCGAGGGCGGACCGCAGGAATCCCACTTCACCGTCGGCGGGCAGCGCCTGGACACGCTGTTCGGCAGCTACAGGACACGGTTCGGGTTGGGTGCCGGAGACGGGCGCCCCGCGGACGGCAGCCCCGCGGACGGCAGCCTTGCAGGCGGCAGTCCAGCACACGGTAACGGCTCGGGCGGCATTCCTACGGATACGGATAGCGGCGTCGGCGGATTCGCAGGCGCCGGTTCGCACGGCGCAGACGCAGCGGGCGGCGCAGGCGGTTGGACCGCCCCGGGATCGCCGGGCGCCAACCCCGTCCCGCCGTCCGCAGGGGCGCCGTCCGCAGGGGCGCCGTCCGCAGGGCTGCCGTCCGCAGGGCTGCCGTCCGCAGGACAGGCCGCAAGTTTGCCGTCCGCAGGACCGTCCACGGGACACTCCGCGCGGCAGGCGCTGAAACAGGCGTTGGGCCTGCCGACATTCGGCGACGGGCTGATGGGCACATCGTTCTTCTACTCCCGGCCTGCCAACGGTCCTGCGGACGACAGCCTTGCAGGCGGCAGTACCGCGGACGCCGCGCCGGGCCGGTTCGGCAACTGGTCCGTGTGGGGCCGCACCGCGGCCACCCGGTTCTCCGGCAGCGAGGATGCGCTCTCCATTCAGGGCGAGGTGGCCACCGCCACCCTCGGCGTGGACACCGAGTGGAACCGCTGGATGACCGGGCTGGTGCTCGCCATGAGCGAGGGCGACGGGACGTTCAGCCAATCCGGGGCGTCCGGCGGGACCGTCGCAAGCACGCTCACGAGCCTGTATCCCTTTGCCCGCTACCGGGTCAACGACCGCACCCAGGTCTGGGGCACCCTCGGCTACGGCACGGGCGACCTGTTCGTCACGCCCGGGGGATCGGACGCCGCCATCCGCACGGACATGGCCACCACCATGGCCGCGTTCGGCGGGCGCGGCGTGTTGTCGGTGAGAACCGGAGAGGCCGGCGCGTTCGAGCTCGCGATCCGTTCCGACGCGTTCGCGACGGAGACGGCCTCCGACCGGGTGGAAAACCTCATGGGCGCCACCGGCGCCGCGAGCCGCGTTCGGCTGATGCTGGAGGGCACGGGCACCATGCCGCTGTCCAACGGCGCCGTGCTGAGCCCCACGCTGGAAGCCGGACTGCGCTTCGACGGCGGCGACGCCGAGACCGGCGCGGGCATCGAGATCGGCGCCGGGCTGGGGTTTGCAACCGGCCGATTCGCGGTCGAGGCCGATGTCCGCGGGCTCCTCGCCCACGAGGACGCGGCGTACGAGGAATGGGGCGCGAGCGCCTCGGTCCGGTTCCAGCCCCGGAGCGACGGGCTGGGGCTCAACGCCAGCCTCGGTTCGGCCTGGGGCGCGGCCAACAGCGGCGTGCAGTCGCTGTGGTCCACCGAAACCGCCAACGGCCTCGCCCGGGGCGGGGGCTTCCACGCCGCCCAGCGCCTGCAGGCCGAGTTCGGCTACGGCATCCAGGGCCGCAAGGGCCGGGCGCTGTGGGCGCCGTTCGTGGCGGCGGATTCGGGCGAGGGACAGGACGCGCTGAGGATGGGCCTGAAGCTTACCTCGGGTCCGCACGCGGAGGCGGCGCTGGAACTCGGCCGGCGCGCCGGGCAGAACGGGCTTCCCGAACACGCGGTGCAACTCGGAGGCCGTATTCGCTGGTAGGCGGCGGCGCCGGTACCGGCACGGGCCGGAGCCTCCCCATGGGAACGGTCGGCATGAAACGCGCAGCGGCGGCAATCGCCGCCCCGTTCGCGTAGGCGGCCGCAACCGGCGGCGCGGCGGCATGGACGGCGCCCGCGCCGACAATCCACACAATTCCCCCGGCGCCCGTTCGGGCGCGATCGGGGGCCGATCGGCAGGCATGAAAGGGTAACGGAACGGCGGATTCCGCGGCGCGGGTGGGGGCGCGGCGGGGGTGGATCGGGAACCGGCGGGGCGGCCGGCGGACACGTTTCCGCGCGACAGCGCGCAACGTCGAGCCCTACCGAGCATGTCTGACCGGAAAACGAGCCCTGCGCCCGACCCGGGCGCGTTGTCGGGGTGTTGCTGCCCTCTTATGTTCTGCGTCATGACGCGAACCCACCCCTGGATCGAACGCATTTCGGACCGCTTCTTCGAGGTGTCCTTCGACGAAGCGTTCCGGCGCATGGTGGGGGAATACCTCAAGCGCCGGGCCATGAGCCCGCACGCCTTCGGCCTCGCTGTGAAGGATCCGAGGCTGGCGAAGCGTTTGAGCGGGGGCCGCCCGGTCCGCCTCGACACGGCCGACAAGGCACTGGCGTACATGGGCGAGCCGCCGCTGCGCGCGCTGTTCCTGGAGGAGATCGAGGCGTATCTGAAGATCACCGGCACCAAGCCGTACGTGCTTGGGCTGGAGGCGCTCGGGGACCGCTCGTTCGTCACCAACATCCGCGAGGGGCTGTCGCCCTACCTTGGCACCGTGGACAGGATCCGCCGGTGGATGGGCGCGCATTCCAGAGCGGACGAGCGCCGCGCCATCGGGGCGGCCACCCTGCACAAGAGCTGGTTTCGCCTGGGCGCGGGCGGGCACGTGAGCCACGGGGAGCACGGTAATGGCAAGGCCGGGGCGAAGGACGAGCAGGGCTACCTGACCGTGAAGCAGGCGGCGACGTACCTGGGCAAGGGCCACCGCTCGCTCGACCGGATGCGGATCGAGGGCGGGGGCCCCGCCTATTACAAGCTGGGCAACAGCGTGCGCTACCGGAAGGAAGATCTGGACAAGTGGGCGTACGCCAGGCGGCGCCTGAGCACGTCCGACGACGGCGCGGCGCCGGCGCCGGCAATGACATGACGAGGAGACCGACATTGAACGCAAGAGAGACGAGGAACCGGGGCGCGGAGATGGCGCGGACGCTGGCGGCGGCGTTGGGGGCGGCGGCAGCGGCGGCGAGGCCGATGTCGGCGCTGGCGCTGCGGATACTGCCGGCGGCGCTGCCGCTGCTGGGCGGGATGGAACCGGCCTGGGCGACGACGGACACCACGTTCGCCGCGCCGCTGGACACGGTCACCGACATGGTCGGCGGCACGGGCGGACAGCTCGCTGCGGTGCTCGCGGTGGGCGCCGCCCTGGTGGGCTCGGTGCTCAGGTTCAACGCCACCCAGATCATGGGCGCGGTGGGCGTGGGCGTGGCCGCGGGCGCCGGCGCGGGCGTCGTCACCAGCATCGTCGGCACGGCGATCGTCTGATCGGCGGGCGCGGACGATGAACGACGCCGAGCGATTCGCCATCCCCTCGCGCCTGGACGACCCGGAGCGGTGGCTGTTCTGGACGATGGACGAGGCGGCGGTGCTCATGGGCCCGGCCATGCTGGGCCTGGCGGCCAACGCGTTCGTCGCGGGACTTGTCATAGGGGTTGGCGGGTGGCTCGCGCTGCGCCGCTTCAAGCGCGGCGGTCGCGCGGGCCTCGCGTTGCACGCCGTGTACTGGTTCCTGCCGGGGTTCGTGCTGGGGCTGAAGGGCGCGCCGGGTAGCCACCGCCGGCGGTTCGCCGGCTAGTGCTGCGCACCGCAGGTGACGCTGCGCACGGCAGAACGGGACAACCGGCACGGGAGCGACGTTGGAACACAAGGCCATGAAATCGGAGCGAAGGCGGGTGCGGGACCAGCGGCTCGTGCTCGCGGTGCTGCTGGCGCTGTCGATGGCGGTCAACGCGGTGCTGAGCCACGGTCTGGCCACCGCCGAGCGCATGGTGGTGCTGGTGCCGGCGGTCTCGGGGCCGGTGTGGACGGTGGGCGAGACCTGGGCCGGTCGGCGGTATCTCGAGGACACCGCGAGGACGGTGGCCGTCACGCTGCTGACGCTCACGCCGGAGAACGCCGTGGAAGTCCGCGAGGCGATTTCCCGCATGGCCCATGCCTCGGCCCGGGGAGAAATCGCCGCGTGGGTGGAAACCGAGGCAGCGCGGCTGGAACGCCGGAACCTCTCCAGCGCGTTCTACCCCGCCTCGGTCCGGGTGGCGGGGGGCGAGCTGGCCGCCGACGTGACGGGGGAACTTGTGACCTGGCTGGGCCGCGAGGAGGCGACAAGGGAACGCAAGCGTTACCGGCTGGTGTTCGCGATGGACGGCGGGCGGATCGGCCTGCTGCGGTTCGAGGAACGGGAGGGAGAAGAATGACCGGACGGATTGGAACCGTGTGCGCCGGACTCATTATATATATGGGCCTGCCGTCCGCGGGACACACGCTGCAGGTGCTGGAGGCGGCGGACCACGCGGAACTGGTGGCGGAGATTTCCGCCACGGCGGTAAATAGGGTGGCGCTGGACAATGACCGGATAGTGCGGGTCATCCAGGCGCCGGGCGGCCCGGCCGTGGAGCACGACCCGGTGCGCGGCGACATCTACGTGCGCGCGGCTGCGCCGGGCAGAGCGGCTGCGCCGGGCAGTTTGGGGGCGGCCGGCTCCCATTCGGGCCGATTGCCGGATGCGGCGCCGATGACGTTGTACCTCGGCACCGAGCGCGGCCTGACGTACCGGCTGTCGCTGACCGTGGTCGAGCGGAACTCCGCGCAGATCCTGATCCGCAATGCCGCCGCCGTGCCGGGGGTGGGAAACGGCGGCGGGAACGCGGCCGCAGGGGCCGATACCCACGCATCGGAACTGGTCGAACTGATCCGGGCCGCAGCCCTCAACGCACCCCCGCCGGGGTATCTGATCGTGCCGGGTCCTGCGCACGGAAGGCCCGCGGACGGCGGACCTGCGGTCGGCAGTCCTGCGGACGGCAGTCCCGGGGACGGGAGCCGATCGGACAGCGAGCGCGAAGCGCCGGCCGCGCTGATCGAGACCTGGCGCGGGAACCGGTACGCCGTGCGCGTGCTGCGGGTCCCGGCCGAGGCCGGACTCGATGCCGAGGCGCTGGCAGGAAGATACCGCGGGAGCGTCCTGGCCGCGTGGGTGTCCGAAGGGTTCGCACCCGCCGGGAGCGACCACCGTGGCGCGGTCGTGATGCAAATGCGCGGCAGCGCGGGAACGGACCGATGACCACGGCCGATCCCCACAACCGCGCCGTGCAACGCCGCCAGCTTCTGCTCTTCTCCGGCATTGCGGGGGTGCTCGCGGTGGCGTTCGTGCTGTGGCTCGGGGCGGGCGGCGGCGGAGATGCCGGCGACACGCTCCGGGGGATCGACGCGGAACTGGGCTCGGGGGGCGAGGCCGAGGCGGCCTGGGTGAGGCAGTCGGAAACGCGGCTCGGCACCATCGAGTCGAGGTTGAGGGAAATGGAAACCCGCAATCGGCAACTGGAACAGGACAACGCGCGGCTGCGGGAACGGCTGACGGAGGACGCCGAGAACGCCCGCTCCGTCATCGACAGGCAGGCCGCGGCGATCGAGGAACTGACGCGAACGCTGGAACCCGGCACGGTGCCGGGCGCCCCCGCACTCGTGTCCGATCCATTCGGGCCGGCCGTCGGGATCGGCAGCCCGAGCGCAACGGCGCCGGCGCCCGAACAGATCGCCGCGCCCGTCGCGACCGGGCCGCTCATGCGCGAGTTCGAGCTCGATAACCCGACATCGTCGAACATCGGCGTGCCCGATTCGGCAGGTGCGCCGGAGGCCGCCAAGCCGCTCTCGACCTACGTGCCGGCCGGCAGCTACGCCGACGCGGTGGTTCTGTCGGGCGCGGACGCCTCCGCGGGCGTGTCCTCGCAGGGCGATCCGCGCCCGGTGCTGCTCAGGCTCACCAGCCCCGCCTTCGGGGCCGCCGTGGAAGGATCCGCCTCGCGCAGCGATATCGAGGGCTGCACCGTGACGGGCGCCGCCTACGGGGACCTGAGTTCCGAAAAAGTCTATGTGCGGCTGCAGACGCTGGCCTGCGCGGGCGAGGCGCCGGACACCGTGATCGAGACGGCCGTCTCGGGGTTCGTGGCGGGCGCCGGACAGGCGGGCGTGAGAGGCCCCGTGGTGAGCCGCGAGGGCGCTCTGGTGCAGCGGGCGTTTCTGTCCGGAGTGTTCTCCGGGATCGGCCAGGGCGTGAACCAGGCGTTCCGGCCCCAGGCGGTGCTCGCGGGCGGAGGAACCGCCACGTTCGAGAACACGGAATTGGATGACATCGGGCGCGCGGGCCTCGGCGCGGGCGCGGGCACGGCCGGGGAGCAGGTCAGCGACTACCTCATCCGCCGCGCCGAACAGTACCAGCCGGTGATCCAGCTCCAGGCGGGCACCGCCGTCACGGTGGTGTTCCTGGAAGGCGCCTGGCTCGACGGCAGGCAAGACAACCCATCGGGGAGCGGATGATGTACGGGCGATATCGGCGTATGGCGGACGTGCGCAATCCAATCGGGCCGGGCGTGTGCACGGTCCTGTGTGCGCTGGTGCTCGGCGGCTGCGCAACGAGCCACATCGGCAGCGAGTGGCCTTGCCCGGCGAGTCAGGGCACGCCGTGCACGAGCGTGTCCGCCGCCGACCCGGCGCGCACCCCTGCGGGGGGCGCCCCTGCGGGGGGCAGACTTGCGGGGACCGCGCATTCGGGAGCAAGCCAACGGCCCCTGTACCGGACCGACGGGAACGGCGGAATCGTTCGCGCGAGAAAGTCGGGCAAGAGTTCGAGATCGGCATCCGAACGATGTCTGGAGGGTTGCCGCCCGTTCGCATGGCTGCGGCGCCTGACCGGGAATGCGCCCAGGGAGGGGGAAGGGGCGGCATCCGATGAGGGTGTCGAATCGACGCCCGGGGATGCGCCGGAGAACGATCGGGAAGCAAACGCTCCCCCGGATCTGCCGTCCGCAGGACCCGCCGATCTGCCCCCCGCAGGGGTGCCGTCCGCTGGGCTGCCGCCTGCAAGGCTGAGGACGGAGGAAGTGATCGGGCGGATCTGGATCGCGCCGTACGTGGACGAGAGCGGCGTTTTCCACGAGGCCAGATGGGTGCGGGCGGTGCTCGTGCCCGCAAGGTGGATGCTGCCGTGATGGCGCGGCTCATGGATCTGTTCGAGGGGCCTGACTCGATGGCGCCCTGGGCGCCGCCGGAGATGCCGGAGGCGTTGCACGGGTTGCTGCCTTGGCGCGCGTGGGACAAGGGTACGGAACTCTACGTCAACGCCGCGAGCCACGGGTTCGTGTCGGAACTGCCGCCGTTCGCCGGGATCGACGCCGAAACGCTGGGCGCGCTCGCTGGCGTGCTCGCGGACGCGGCCCCGGAGCGCTGCACGCTGCAGGTCATCCACTGGGCCAGCCCCCGGTTCGGGGCGCCATTGGCGGCCTGGGCCGAGGCGCGGCGGCAAGCGGGGGGGCTGCACCGGGTCATCGCCGAACGGCGGGAAGCGCTGTTCGGCCACGCCGGGTGGCGGGCGCTGCACCCGGGCGGCCCGCCGTTCACCTGTTCGGACTACCGCGTGTTCGTCACGGCGGGTCTGGCGGGTGTGCCGACGACGGCGACGGAGACATCGCTGGGGGCGTTCCGGCGGGCGCTGGAGGGCACGCTGGCGTCGGCGGGCGCGCAGGCCCGGCGGATCGAACCGGACGAACTGCTGTCGGTGGCCGCGGAATGGATCGCACCGTCGGTTGGGCAAGCGACGCGCGCCGAAATGAACGGGTCTGGCGCCGTGGACGGGATTGCCGCCCCGCAGGGGCTGCTGAGGCCGGGGCGGCGGTGGTCGCCGAGGGATCCGCTGCACGCGCAGTGCATTTCTCCGGGCCGCGCGCTGACGGTGAGGCCCGACGGGCTGCTGTTCCATCATCCGGACGGTGAGGATGTGGCAGTGCGGGTGCTGACGGCACTGGCGTTTCCCGAAGTGTGGCCGGGCTGGCGGGGCAACGCCCTGATCGGGGATTTCCACCGGGATTTCATGCAGCCGGGCTGCCCGGTACTGACGTGCCTCACGGTAATGACCGGCGATGCGGCGGACGGGGAAAAGGCGTTCCTGAAAAGCGCACGCGCCACCCAGCAGGCGGGGACGGGTATTGCGAGGTACCTGCCGGGCCTGCCCGAAAAGGCCCGGGACTGGCGGTTCGTCACCGAGCGGCTGAAGGACGGGGAACGGCTCGTCAAGGCGTGCTACCTGGCCGCCGTGTACTGTCCCGCGGAAGCGGTGGACGAAGCCGAACAGGCGGTGCGGGCGATTTATCACGGCCAGGGTTGGAGAGTGGCCGCCGAACGGTACGTGCAACTCCCGTCCTGGCTGTCCTGCCTGCCGCTGGCGGGTGCCGGGGGACTGGATACGGATCTGGCGCGCATGGGCCGCATGAAAACGCTGCTGAGCGCATCGGCGGTCAACATCGCCCCCGTGCACGGGGAATGGCGGGGCCAGCGGCTGGACCCCGAGAACCCGCCCGTTTTGCTCCTCCTCGGACGCCGGGGCCAGCCCGCGGGCTGGTCGCCGTTCGCCAACGACGCCGGCAACTACAACGTGGCCGTCACCGGCAAGTCGGGATCCGGCAAGTCCGTGCTCATGCAGGAACTGGTGAGCGGGCTGGTGAGCGCCGGGGGCGAGGCCGTGGTCATCGACGACGGACGTTCGTTCCAGCACACGGCCGAGGCGCTGGGCGGGGCGTTCATCCAGTTCGGGAAGGACTCCGCCTGCCTCAACCCTTTCGCCATGATAGACGCCGCCGCCGCGCAAGCCGACGACGACTACCGGGAGGAGTGTTTCTCGATGCTCGCCGGCGTCATTCGGCGGATGTGCCGGAGAAGCGGCCAGGTGGACGACATTGAGGCGGCGCTGATCGACGACGCGATCGCGTGCGCCTGGAACGCGGAAGGCAACGACGCGGACCTCGGCCATGTCCGGCTGCATCTTAACGAGCACGCCGACGTACGCGCCCGGGACATGGGGCTGTCGCTCGGGCCGTGGTGCCCGGGCGGGGCAAGCGGGCGGCTGTTCGCGGGCTCGGACGTCCCGGCCCTGGACGCCGCGTTCACGGTATTCGAGCTCGCGGAACTCAAGGGCCGCGGCGACGTGCAGGGCGTGGTGCTGATGCTGGTGGTGTTCCTCGCCACGCAGCGCATGTACCACGGCGACCGCAACATCCCGAAAGCCATCGTCATCGACGAGGCGTGGGACCTGCTGGCCGGCGACGGCAGCAAGGCGTTTCTGGAAGGCGCCGCCCGAAGGGCTCGGAAATACCGCGGTGCCTTGGTCACGGGCACGCAGTCGGTCAACGACTACTACGCCAACGCCGCCGCGCGCGCCGCCTGGGACAACGCCGACTGGGTGATTTTCCTCAGCCAGAAGGACGAATCGGTGGAACTGCTCAAGTCCGAGAAACGCATTCATTGCGATCCGGGCATGGAGCGGGCGCTGAAAAGCCTTGCCACCGTCGGCGGGCGCTATGCGGAACTCGTGCTGCACGGCCCCGACGGCTGGCGCGTGGCGCGGCTCGTGCTGGACAAGTGGTCCGTGTCCCTCTTCTCGTCCCGCGGACCCGCGTTCGCGGCCGTGGAGAAATTCAAGGCCCAGGGCCTGTCCACGGAGGAAGCCATCTCGCGTATCGCCGCGCCTGCGCAGAGCACTGCTGCGCAGGGCGAATCGAATGCGCAGGGCGACGGGTCTACCAGGCGCAGCGTTTCTGCCGCGCGCAACGCCGCGGGCTCGTGAACGGCGTGCGCGTGGCCCGGAGGCTGTTCTGGCGCGGGGCTGCCCCGCTGCTCCCGTCCGGTGCGGTGGATACCGAGGCGCTGGCGAGGGCACTGGCGCGGGCGCACTACGGCTCGACCCGGCGGTTCTATTCCCGCGCCCAGCACGCGGTCGTCGTGAGTCGGGGCTTGGAAGGAGTGGCGGAACTGAACGACGCCGAACGGCACGTCGTCGCGATGCAGGCGTGGCTGGCGGACATACGCGCGACGTGGTTGAACGACGAGGGTCCGAAGCGGCTGGGCGGGCTGGGCAAGACGGCGTTGCGCACCCTGGACGTGGAGACGCTGGCGGGCGTGTTCGCGTCCGTGTGCCGCTGGGGTGCTGCGCACGGCAGTGCTGCGCACAGCAAACCGTCGCTCGGCAATGCCGCGCACGGCGAATCCGCGTATGAGGACGTCGCGCGCGCGTTCGCGGCCTCGGACCTGCCCCCGCGCGGAGCGGTGCAGTTCGAGGCGCGGCTGAGGCGGCTCGCGGAACTCGGCGCCGAAGCGCGGCGGCGCCTTGCGCTCTACGCGCTGCTCGGAGAAGCGATAACGGCGGGGCTTGGCGTCGACGAGGGCGAAGCCGTGCTGGCAGGGGCGGGACTCGGTCCCCGGATACCGGAAGGCTGGGCCGACAGCCTGGGGCTGGTCTGGCGGATGGCGGACACGGCGGTGCGGCGCGACCTTGGCGGGGCGGAACGGCCCGCGTTTCCCGCGCTGAAGGACAGGATCCAACCACTCGAACCGGAGGCCGCCGCACGGTGTTGGGTCGATCGCTACAGGACATTGAACTCCGGGGACGGCGCCGCTGCGCGGGGCAGATCTGCTGCGCGGGGCGGATCCGCTGTGCCAGGCAGTTCGGGGGATACGAACAAGGGAGAAAGCGAATGAATGTCGACCAACAGCCGGTGGGACCGAACTGGCCGGGCGACCCGGCGACGCTGGGGGCCGGGGACGTGGATTTCGAGGCGGTCGCCCACGTGCTCGCCAACACGTGCTGCTGGGGTGGGCGCAGCCGTCGGTTCTACTCGGTCGCGCAGCACGCGATGCAGGTCAGCGCCGCGGTGGACCGTCTCGGTCGAATGGACGAAGCGGAACGCCGCGTGCTCGGGCTTCACGCGTTGCTCGCGGACGCGCCGCTGGCGTGGACGGGATATGGCTCCCAGCAGGGGGTTGCTGCGGCGGAATCCGCGAAGGCCGCCGAACGGCGGAAGCGGGCAATCGCGGCCGTGCGCCGCACGGTGCTGGAGGCCGCGGGACTGGATGCGGAATTGCCCTCCGACTGGGCCGAGGCGCTCAGGTTCATCCGCAGGATGGCCGAGGCAGCGCTTCACCGGGACCTGCACGAAGCCGGAATCGCCGACGGCGGCGTGGGGATCGCGGGCGCCGGTCCGCTCTTCCCTCCGCTGAAGGAGAGAACCCGGCCCCTGCACCCGGACCGGGCCGCGAAGAAGTGGCTGGAGCGTTTTTCGGAACTGAGCGCGGGTTTGCGCCGTGCGAACGGGTTGCCGCCGCGGGGCATCGAGCCCGGCGGCAATGGTGGCGGCGAAGGGCGGACCGAACCATGAATTTCAGGGTGTTCGCGGCGGGACTGGTGTTCCTGACGCTTTTTCAGCTCCTGGTCGCCGCGGGCGTGGTGCTGTACGTCGTGCATTGCGAGGCGCCGGTGGGCAGCGTGGAATGGGACCGCGCCAATCCCCCGGCGATTCCGTACCGGTGAGGGGCGCGGCGATGTCGAGAGTGCCCGGATTCCTGCGCCGGTCGGCTGTCGGGGCCGGTCGCGGACGGCAGCCCTCCCATGCGCGCAAGGGCGGGACGCAGGGCGGTGTCCGCGTGCATGAGGACAGCGACGCGGTGTTCGAGGCCGCGATCCGCAACGGCGTGCTGTCCAGCGACCCGGCCAGCGCCCGCTACGCCGGGCACTACATGTACCTCTTTCACGACGGCGAGGGCACGGCGTGGTTCAAGCATCGGGACAGCCGCGTGAGCGTGACGATGCCGGGGCACGCAACGCCCGGGAGCGGAAAACATGATCGGGCGTGAAGAGGTGAAGACCGTGGGAACGGGCGCGTGGATCGGGATCGTCCTGGTCGGAGCATTCGTCGCAGGCGCGTTCGTGGAATCGGGCGACGACAGCCCGCCCATCGGGCAGGTAAGGCTGGAGGAACTGGTGCTGGAGTACGTCGCGGGGGCGGTCGGGGAACAGGGCGATTCGGCGGAAGTGGCCGCGGCGACCCGGGCCTGGGCGGCGAGCCTGGAAGCGGCGCTGGAACGTGTCGCCGAGGAACGCGGCGTGGTGCTGCTGCCCGCCGAAGCGGTGGCGGCCGGTGCGCGGGACTACACCGGGGAAGTCCGGCGGCGGCTTCAGGAGACAGCGCCGGGAGACGGGCCATGAGCGGCTGGACGGCGGATCGGGGCAACCGGTTTCTGATGGGCGCGATTGCGCTGGCGCTCGTGTGGCTTGCGCTGGCGTCGAGGATTCACGTCAACGCGAGCTGGTCGGACGACGCCTGGGGGTATTTCCTGGTGCCGGTCGGCCAACCGGAAAGGGGCGACGTCGTGGTGTTCGATCCCCCGGAATCCCTGGGTGCGTCGGTGCCGTATCTGAAGACCGTGCGCGGCGTGCCGGGGGATGCCATCGCCGTGGACGCCGACCGCGGCGTGTGGGTCGGCGGCGAGTACATTGGACGCGCGAAACCGCTATCGCTCACGGGACGAATGCTTGAGCCGGTGGCCCCCGGCATCGTGCCCGAGGGTAGCTATTTCCTTCACGCCGATCACGCGGACAGCCACGACAGCCGCTACGCGGAGATCGGGCTCGTGCCGCGCGAGCGCATCCGGGGGCGCGCGTTCCCTCTGCCCGACGTTCCCTGGCTCGGCCTCGAAGGACCGGCGCTTGCGGGAGGCAAGCCGCTGGCACGAAGCGAGGCGCCGCCCGTCGGCGGGAAGGCGAAACGATGAGAACGCCCGGCAGCGTTTGCGGCGGCCACGTGATGGCGGCGATCTGGCTCGCGGGCGTGCTGGATGCGTCGATGCCGGTGTCGGCAAAGGACCTGGGCGTGTGGGGCGAGGTCTGGCCCATCGAGGAACCGGACCTGCTCACGGAGGTGGAGTCCTCTCTGGAGAGACTCGAGGCATCCGGGGAACTGGCGCGGCTCGAAGGCGAGGCCAGGGACCGGGCGCGCGAGCGCCTGGAAGCGCCGCCCGCGGTTCCGGGGATCGTCCCGGCCACCGAACCGAGAAGCTGGCTGTACGACCCGGCGGTGATCGTGCAGGAGGACATCGTGGGTCCGAACGGACTCATCGCCGCGGCCGGAACGCGCATCGAGCCGCTGGCGCACCGGCCGATGACGCAAACGCTGCTGTTCATCGACGGCACCCGGCCCGGGGAAGTCGAGTGGGCGCTCGCGCAGGTGGCGCCCACCCGGATCGTGCTGCTGGCGGGCCGGCCGCTGGACCTGGCAAGAACCCACGCCCGGGCGTTCTATTTCGATCAGGGCGGCGTGCTCACTGCGAAGTTCGGCCTCAGGGCCACGCCTACCCGAATCCGCCAGGAGGGCCTGAAGCTGCGCATCGAGGAAGTGCCGCTGCGCGGCGCAGTGCTGCGCACGGCAGATTCACTGCCCGAATCACCCAATGCAGACAGAATCATCACCGAGAAAAAGGAGCCATCCGATGACCCGACACGCTAGAACACGGACGTTGCTGGCGGTGCTCGCCCTTGCCCTGCCGGGCGCAGCCCTTCTGCCCCGCGCAGCGGATGCGCAGGCGTGCACCGGACGGTTCGTCAACCCGTTGACGGACGTGTGCTGGGAGTGCCTGTTCCCGATCTCCATCGGGTCGGTGGGCATTGGCGCCGCCGCGGGGGCGCCGGACACGCCGAACCCCGCGTCGCCCGTGTGCTATTGCGGACTGCGGATCGGACTGGCCATCGGACTGTGGGCGCCCGCGCGGCTGATCGACGTCTCGCGCACGCCCTACTGTTTCTCGAACCTGGGAGGACTCAGCATCGACGCGGGTCTCGGCGCCGGAAGGGGCCGTACGGGATCCTCCGGCGGCGACGGCGCCTCCGGTTCGGTCTGGCACGTGCACTACTACACCTATCCCCTGCTCTCCTGGATCGGGGCGTTGCTGGATTACGGCTGCATGGAGACCGGCAGCATGGACATCGCCTGGGTCTCGGAACTGGATCCCACCTGGAACGACGAGGAACTGGCGCTGCTGGTCAACCCCGAGGCGGTGTTGTTTACGGACCTGCCCGCGCAGGCGGCGTGCGCGGCGGACTGCGCGGCAGCCTCCACCGGGCTCCCCCGGGACGAGCTGTTCTGGTGCGCCGGGTGCCAGGGCGGGATGTACCCCCTGACCGGGGCGGTGAGCGCGCACGTCGGGGGCGTGCAAGCCTCTCTGCTCGCCGCCGAGCGGATGGTGTTCCGGCTGCACCGGCTGGGCCTGGCGTGGGGGACGTCGGGCCCGGCGGCGCTGTGCAACCCGTATCCCATGCCGGTGATGAAGAAAACGCAGTACCGCTGGCAGATGAGCCAGCCGGTGCCCGCGACGTCGCCCACGGTGGGGTGCAACCCCACCGGACGGTCCTCGGTGCTGTGGGAATCGCTGCGGGAACTGCCGGTGTCCGGGGAGAACTTCGGGTACTTGCTGTTTCGGAAACGCAATTGTTGCTTCTTGTGAGGCCGCGGCGATGAATCGGTATCGAATCCTGCATCCCGTCGCGGCTCTCGGTGCCCTGGGGTGTGTTGTCGGCATCGGCGCCGGCGCCCAGGAAGCGGCGTTATACGAGGACGAGGCCCGCGCGCTGGCCGAGGCGGTCATGGACCGCTCGGCGGAGACCATCGAGGCAGCGCGGGGGGAAGACCTGGCCACGTGGGCGGAGTCGGTGATCGGCCGGGCGCTGAGCGATGCAGGCGACGCGGCGGGGACCGGGTCGGTCTCGGTGGAGGCGCACGCGCCGGCGGTAGGACGAGCGGTGGGGGATTTCGGTCCGCCGTCCGCAGGACCCGAAGTCGTTGTGTTCATGAGCCTGGCGGTGCCGGAGCCGAGCTGGCGGGAATGGGGCGCCGAAGCGGCACGGATAGGTGCAGCGATTGTGCTGCGGGGCGTGAAACCGGAGGGCCTCGCCGCGACCCTGCACGCGATCCGCGAGCGCCAGGACGCCGATGGCGCGGGCGTCGGGATCGACCCCAGGCTGTTCCGTCTGTTCCGCATCGCGCACGTGCCGGCGGTGGCGGTGGTGCCGGGGGGCGTGGCTCCTTGCACGAGTCCGGGGTGTTCGGCCGATGCCCCGCCGCCGCACGACCTGGTGACGGGAAACATCGGCCTGGAGGCGGCGCTGGAGGCCATCGCGCGCGAGGGCGATTCGGGCCGGGGCGCGGCGCGGCGGCATCTGGAGGCGCTTCGAGGGGAACTGAAATGAGAAGTCGGAAGATCGCGGCATGTGGAATCCGCGCTTGGTCGGCGGTTCTTTCGGCATGGATGTGTTTCGGCGGGGCGGCCGGCGCCCAGGAGGCGGATGAAGACGCGAAAGCCGCCGCTCGGGCCGTGGGCTCGGCGGGCCAGACGGCGGCCCGGGCGCTGGCCACGGACTCGGACACCCCGGAGGACATCCCGGGCTTCGCGGGAGCCGATGTGGACCAGACCGGACACACCGCGACGGGGATGCCCGGGGCGGCGCAACGCGCGCTGGCCGATCCGGAGCACGGCGGCGGTTCGGTCGGGGCATTCGTGTCGGACGCGGCGCTTTCGCGCCCGGACGGAAACGTGGACGACACCGATCCCGGGGTGCAGCGCGCGGCGTCCATTGAAGCCGCCCCGAATGCTTCGACATGGCAAGCGGACGGGCTGGCGTCCGGATCGGTGAGCGCGTGCGGCGCGGATCTGGACGACGCGGGTAGGGGAGGGACCTGCGGCGGCGTGACGTCCTGCGTGGGTGCGGGCTGCGAGAGCGTGAACACCCCCGCCAACACCGGCTTCGTGGACGCGGCCACGCAGCTCAACCTGGTGATGGAGATGGGCGGGGAGGAGTTCGACCGGGCCCGCATGAGGATCTTTTCCGGGGAGTGGGAGTTCTGCACCATCCGGTTGCTGGGCGGGCAGAACTGCTGCAACGACTCCGGCATCTTCATCGAGGCGGGCCTGCTCGGTTGCAACGCCCATGAAATCGAACTTGCCGAGGCCCGCGCGGCGGGCGTCACCCATTACCTCGGAGAGTATTGCGCCAGGCGTATCCTCGGGTTCTGCAGAAGGCGCGACCGCGCCTGGTGCGTGTTCACGTCTCTGCTGGGACGCATCCTGCACGAACAGGCCCGCCCGCAGCTCGGCATGGGCTGGGGCGACTGCGACGGCTTCACGGTCTCCCAGATCCAGCGGATCGATTTCGACCGGGTGGATCTGTCGGAGTTCACGTCCACGCTGCTCGACAGGAACGAGGCGCCGGGGGTCTCGCTGCCCGACGCGGGCTCCACCGGGACGCTGATGCGCGAGCGAATCGACCGGTACTACGAGCGGAACGACTGAGGGGTATCGGTGCATCCCATGTTGCGCATGGCGGTGGTTTGCGCCGGGCTCGGCGCAGTGCCGCATCCGGGGCTACAGGCCGAAGGACGGGAGTGGCGGGACTGGTGCGGCGATCCCGCAGCGGACGCCTCGCTCGGTTGGCACTTCTACTGCGACCCCGCTGCGCGGAGCAATACGGAGGAGCCGCCGGAGCCGGAGAAGGAGGCGGAGCCTGCCGTTCCGGCCACGACAGGACCGGGCGCGGTGGCGCAGATCGAGGCCATGCGCCGGGCGCTGGAGGAATCCCGCGCCGTCGCCATTTTGGAGCCGACAACGGACAACGTCGCGGCCTACCTCTACCTGCAACAGGCGTCGCTGCAGCGCGCGGCGACGTTCTCGGACGTCTTCCGCCGCGTGGTGTGGTCCACGCCGGACCTGGATTACACCCTCACCCGGCCCGCCGGGGCGCTCGCCAAACAACTCTGGTCCGACGAGCGGCGCTCCGCGCGGGAGAGCGTCCTGGCCAACCTCTCGGACCGCTACGGATTGATCTACCTCGGCGACGCCTCGTGCGCCGCCTGCGCCGTGTTCGGGCCGCTGTTGCGGGCATTCTCCCTGCGGCACGGCCTGGATGTGCTTGCGGTGTCCATCTCGGGCGCGGCGCTGGAAGGCTGGCCGGAAGCGGTGCCCGACAACGGCCGGGCCGCCGAACTCGGCCTCGACGGAGCCCCGCTGCCCGCGGTGGTGCTGTTCGACACCGAGACGGGCGAGGCCATCCCGGTGGCGTTCGGGGTCGTCGCCGAGGACCAACTGGCCGAACGGATCTACGCGCTCACGCAACTCGAGGTGGGACATGACTTCTGATCGCGGTATGGAGAGAAATGGACTTGAAGTAAAATGCTGCCGCGGTGGCGGCTGGCGCGTGGCAGCCCGACTGCTCAATGCAGTGCTGGACGGCGCGGCCCCGGCCGCCGCCACCACCCGCTTGCGCGGGGCGATCCATTGCCGCGGGGCAACTCGCCGGCGCAGGGCAATGGCCGGTCTGGCCGCCATCGCGATGTGTCTGCCCGCACAAGCGGATGTCCTGTCCGAGATGCAGCGCTTCTGGGACGGCGCGGCGGTCAACACCACCGGACCCACCGCGTTCGAGGGCCAGGCGTCCGGCCACTGGACGCTGGGCAACCTGTACCTGCGCGCGCCCGTGCAGTCCGAGCGCATCGCCACGGTGAACCTCCCCTCGTACCAGGCAGGCTGCGGCGGCATCGACGCCTTCGCGGGCTCGTTCTCGTTCATCGACTCCGATCAACTTGTCGCCTTCGCCCGCGGCATCGCCCAGAACGCCACTGGGTTCGCGTTCGAGCTGGCGCTGGAGACCATCTCCCCCGTCATCGCCGAGACCATGAGCAAGCTGCGCGCGCTCGCCAACTGGGTCAACAACCAGAGCATCAACTCCTGCGAGATGGCGCAATCGCTGGTCGGGGCCGCCTGGTCCACCAACGACCGCGCCAGCGCGTCCATCTGCGCGGCGATCGGAACGTCGCAGGGCATATTCTCGGATTACGCCGCCGCGCGGCACGGCTGCGGGTCCGGAGGCCAGAGAAACTCGACCCTGGCCGCGGCCAGCGGGGAACTGGAGAACGTCTCGCCGGTGAACGTCAACTACGCCTGGGAGGCGGTGCAGAACTCTACCTTCCTCGGCTCCGACACCGCGCTCGGGGAGTTCGCGATGTCGCTGACCGGCACCGTCATCGTGACCGCGCCCGTCACCGATGCGTCCACGGACACGCCCACGGTGCGGGTGCTGGAACCGCTGGCGCTCGATCGGGAAGTCACCGAAATCCTCATGGAAGGCGGCGGCGAGTTGCCGGTGTACACCTGCGACACCCCCACCGAGTGCCTGAACCCTACCCTGGGCCGGGTGACGATCCCGGCGGACAACGGGTTCCGGACCCGCGTCAGCGGGCTGCTGCGCGACCTCGTGGACGCGGTGCGCCAGGACACCGCGCCGCCGGCGGATGCCCTGGGACTGGTGAACTTGACCACCCTGCCCGTCTACCGGGTCATCAACGCCGCCGCGGCCTACCGCGGCGCGGTGATCGAACAGGAGGTGGACGCGCTCGCCGAGGCCGTGGCGCTGGACGTACTGCAGGTGTGGATATCGGACCTTCACGGCATTGTGGAGGAGCGGGCCGGAGGGCTCGACATTGCCGATGCGACCCAGCTCGAACGCTGGCGTGAGGGCCTGCGGCAAAACCGGATCGCGCTGTCCGCGGGACGCCAGGAGGGTCTGCAGCGGTTCAACACCGCGCTGGACGTGGTGGAGAAACTGCGGCTCATCGAGACCGAACTCGCCGGCGCCCTCTCGGCGGACCTGAGAGCGGCGCTTGCCTTCTCCCGAGGCCAGGGGGCCGGTCCGCCCCGCTGATCCGGTGCAGCCTGCCGTGCGCTAGCACATGTACGAACTCTACACACTGGGCGGTGGCGTCTACCTGGTCGATCTGCTCAACGCCGTGGCCGCAATCACCGGAGGCGGCGCGTACCTGACGCTTGCGCAGCTCGCGGGTGTTGCGGGGCTTGCGTGGATTCTCTTTCGTACCGCCTTCGGCAGTTCCTGGAAGGACAACGCCAAGTGGGTGCTGATGTTCGCCGCCGTGTGGGGCGCGATGATCGTGCCGAAGGCCACGGTGCGCGTCGTGGACCGGCTGGACCCGACGCTCGCCCCGGCGGTGGTGGACAACGTACCGATCGGGCTGGCGCTGTTCGCCTCTCTCACCTCCGAGGTCGGCGACGGCCTGACCCGGCTCACCGAACAGGCGTTCACGCTTCCGGACGATCTCACATACCAGCGCCACGGCATGATCTTCGGTTCCAGGCTCGCTGATGCGGTCACGCGCATGGAAGTCACCGATGCAGTGTTCGCCCGGAATCTCCGCAACTATGCCCGTCAGTGCATTTTTCACGCCCTGCTGCTCGGACACATATCCGCGGACGACCTGAGGGAGACGACGGACCTGTGGGCGCTGGTGACCAGCACCGGTTCGCCCTCCGCAGGCGCCTCGCCTGCGCGGCTGGTGGAGTACGCGAACCGCGGTGTGGCGGGCGCCACGGGGGCGACGCCGGTGGATACCGAGATCGTGACTTGCGCGGAATCCGCCGCCAGACTTTCGGCCCTATGGGCCGGGGAGATCGACCGCGCGACGGGGATATTCGGACTGAGACTGTTTCCGGGTGCGGACACCGAGGCGCTGGCGCGCGCGGAACTCATCGCCGCGTTGCCCGTGGCCCACGATTTCCTGATCGGGGCGTCCAGATCCGCCGCTGAGGCGATCCGCCAGCAGATGGTGCTGAACGCGGTCCATGACGCCGGGGAACAGTGGGCCACGGAGACTGGCAACGCCGCCGCGCTTCGCGCCTACACCGAGACACGCGCGGAAGCCCAGACCGTGGCCGCGTACCGGGCCATCGGCCGGCAGGCCGAGACCTGGGTGCCGTTGCTGCGGATCGTGTTCGAGTGCCTCTACGTCGGCGCCTTCCCGATGGCCGTTTTGCTCATGCTGACACCGGCGGGGGGCGCGTTCTTCAGAGCCTACCTGGGCGGGTTCGTATGGCTGCAGAGCTGGGGACCCCTGTACGCCATCCTGCACCGGATCGCTCTCGGGGAAGCCGCCGAGCGCATGGGCGCGGTCGCACTCATGCCCGGAGGCGATATCGGCATCTCCCTGGTCTCCCAGGCTGGAATCCGCGCGGTGGCAGCCGACGTCGCGGTGATGTCCGGCTACCTGTCCATGTCCGTGCCGTTCCTGGCCGCCGCGCTCGCATACGGTGTGGGCCGCGCGACCGCGCTGGCTTCGTCCGTCCTTCACGTCGGGCAGGAAGCAGCATCGGCCGCGGCGCGGGAGGGCGCGAGCGGAAACCTGTCGCTGGGGTCCACGCAAATGGATTCGCACCGGTTCGCAACGCTGGAGGGGCGCCAAGTGCGGACCTCCGCGCAAGTCGATACGGGGCGTTACTCGGGATACGCCCCTGAGGGCGCCGCCTACACCGTGGCGGCCGACGGCACCGCCATCGTCGACGCCGGTGTGGCCACCAGCCGCCTGCCCGCCGCAGGCATCCGCCTCTCGGAATCCCTCGCGGCCAGCCACGAGAACCGTGCCGCGCAATCCAGAACGCTGGCGGAGTATTTTTCGGCGGAGGCGGCAATAGCGCGAACCGCCGCAGCGACGGATGGCACTGCCCTGGTGGAACGGCACGCCCGGGACGTGAGCACGGGGACGGCTCACGCGCACGGTGTCACGGAAAGCGAATCGAGCCAGGCGCAGGTGCTTTCCGGCCACATGGACCGGCTGTCGGAGATCGCCGGGATCACCAAGGACCAGGCGGCGGTATTGACGGCGGAGGCGACGCTGGGCGGGGGCTGGGGCAAGGTCGTGAGGATGGGCGCCAGCGGCTCGGCCACGTGGCGAGGGCAGACCATCGAGAGCGAGGCGTTCAACCGCCTGCAGGACTACGCCGAGGAAAACCGGGTCATGGATCTCTGGTCGAGCGTGTCGGAGGCGTCCCGCCGCTACTCCACCGCGACGGGCGAGAGCGAACTGGCGAGCCTGGAGGACAGTTTCGGATCGAATCTCACGCAGATGCGCCGGTTCGAGGACCGCGCGGGCGCGAGTTTCCAGACGGCGGAGAGCTGGAGTGCGCAGGCGGCTCAGGTGCGCGCTGAGGCACAGGCCATCGACCGGGACCTGGGCCAGCCGTTCTTTGCCTGGCTCGCCGAACGGCCCGGCGCGGACGGGCGGGCGATTGGTGTGGGCGGAGCCTTGCGCTTGGCTACGCCGCAGACTCCGGAAGAGGCCGAAACCCTGAGAGAACACGCCGCGGCGTTCGTCGAGGAACGGATTCCGGTCTCGCCCGACGCGGGCGGGCTGCATGCCGCAGGCATACCGAGCCGGGCGACTTTCGAGGACCGGCGGGAGGCGCTTCAGGCGGCGGACGGGGACGCGGCGTCGACCGCGCACGGGGAATGGGCCGGGGAAGCGCGGGAACGCGCGGGCGATGCGGAGGTGCCCACGAACGTGAGCGAGGGGGCGAAATTAACCAGATCGCAGACGCAAGGCGTCATGGCGGCGCGGGGCGCGGAACGCGAGGGACGCGCCGCGGCGGCCGAAGGGGGTGTCGAGGCGGGCCGGGAGAATGTCGAGGCGGAACGAACGCAGCCGATGGGCCAGCAGGTGCTGGAGGAAGTCCCGCTGATCGGCGGCTGGATAGCCGGACGGCTCTACGGCACGGCGGCGAACGCGGCACCGGATAAGCCGCCAGCGGAATTGCCATCTGGGGAATTGTCGTCAGCAGGACCGTCCGGGGAAGCCGCGGACGACGCCGCCGGCCGTGGGGAACGGCCGTGATCGGATCAGCCGGAGAACGGTCGGGCCCCGCGCGTCAGCGCCTCGTTCCGGTCCCGGATTCGCATGAAGGCGTAGGGACCGGTTTTCGAGCTCCAACTTACGGTTTCCTGTCGGGCACGCTCCCGCGCCTCGCAACTCGGCCCGAACCGGGACCAGTCGCCGTGGGCCAGTCCGAGCCACATCGCGTGGCCGAGACTCGCGAACACGGTATAGAGGATCGCGAGCGTCCAGACGGCGCCGTTCACGGCCGCCGGGACGGAGAGGAGCGCCAGGATGGGCGTGGCAAGCAGTGCGATGGCCAGCCCCCCAAGCACGAGCAGGCGCTCGGACAGGGTGACGGGCGTGGGTGCATTGTTCGGATTGCGGTTCATTGCGGCGACCTCCGGATCGGGAATAAACAGGTGTTGTGGGGCGCTGCCCGTGCCGGATGCAGCCCTTGCAGGGTGCAACCCATGCCGGGTGCAACCCTTGCAGGGCGCAACCCTTGCGGGCAGCGGTGCCCCTGTCTCCAACCCCTTGGATTCGCCCCTCCAGGGCTGCGCCCCGGCTCCTGCTGGCGCCGTGCGGGGGCATGCCGCTCTGAGAGAGGTATGACGGGGCCACGCATGAGAAGGTCCGGACAACCATGCTGAGGGCGTGGGGAGACGACACCGTCCGGGGCGGGCAGACGGTTTTCCACGGGCTGCGCATGTGGAGCCAGCTCGTGCGCGTCGGACTGCTGTTGACCGCGGCGCTCGCGGTCGCGGTGCCCGCCGTGCAATACCTTCGAACGGTGCCGGGGTATCACCTCTACGCCGCCGGGATGCTTACGCTCGCCGAAGCGAAACTCGCCATGGGCTACGAACCGGACTCGGGGCAGGCGCTGGTGCTGGAAAACGGGGAACGGGCTGTCTCGACGCTCCGGGACATCGTGGGCTACGCCCCGTGGCATGCCGCGCGGGACAACATTCTCGATACCGTCCGCTCCGGCATGTGGCTCGGAGTAAAGATCGGGCTGGGCGTCGTGGCCGTCATGCTTGGCTGGTTCCGCTTCCAGGGCCGGCGCCTGAAGCGCAAGAAGCGCGTGCGCGGCGCCGAACTGGTCGCGGCGAAGGCGCTGGGCCGTACGGTGGAGCCGACGTCGCGGGCGGTCGCAAGGAAGTTTGCGGGGGCGCAGCCCCCGTACCGGATCGCGGGGGTGCCGTACCCGGAACGCGCCGAGACCCAACATACCATCGTGTCCGGCACCACCGGCTCGGGCAAGACGGTGCTGATTTCGGACCTGGTGGAACAGATCCGTTCCCGCGGCGAGCGCTGCGTCATCTACGACAAGATGGGCAGCTACACCAAGGCGTTCTTCGATGCCGGCAGGGACGTGCTGCTGAACCCGCTGGACGCCCGCGCCCCGCGCTGGTCGCCGTTCTTCGAGGCGAGAAGCCCGAGAGACTTCGACACGATGGCTGCCGCGCTCATTCCGCAGCAGAAGGACACCGTGGACCCGTTCTGGGTGACAGCGGCTCGGCAGTTGTTCGCCAACGGCGCGGGCGTGCTCTGGCGGAAGGGAGAGACGACCAACCGCGCGCTGGTGGAACACCTGCTCAAGACCGATCTCTCGGACCTGGCGAAAGCCATGGAGGGCACAGTGGCGCAATCCATCGTGGACCCGCAGAACCCCAAGACCGCGCTCTCGGTGCGCGCCATGCTCACCGCCAACATCGGCGCCATGGAGGTCCTGGCGGACAGCGGAAAACCCTACTCCATCCGGGAATGGATTGCGGGGGACCGCGACGGCGGATTCCTGTTCCTCACCTCCCGCGGCGACCAGCACGCGAGTCTCAGGGGACTGATCTCCACGTGGCTCGAGATCGCCGTCAACTCCATGCTCTCCCTGGAACAGGACGACGGCAGAAGAATCTGGGTGATCCTGGACGAACTGCCCACCCTGCACCGTGTACCGAGCCTTCAGTCGGGGCTCGCCGAGAGCCGCCAGTTCGGCGGATGCTTCGTGCTGGGCGTTCAGGTGGCGTCCGCCCTGAGAGACCTGTACGGCAAGAACGGCGCGGAGACGATCTCCGGGCTTTGCGGCACCCGGGTCGTATTCGCCGCCCCGGACCGGGACACTGCGCAGTGGTCGGCCGAGAGCCTGGGGCGAAGCGAGATCGAGGAGATATCCGAGGGGGTGAGCTACGGAGCCGATCCCTACCGCGACGGCGTGACGCTGATGCCGAGGCGGGAGCTTCAGTCGCTTGCGCTGCCGTCGGAGATCATGCGACTGCCGAACCTCAGCGGATATCTGAAACTCCCCGGGCCGTTCCCGGTCGCACGGATCGAGCTTCGGTACACCAAACGGGACGCCGTGGCCCCGGCGTTCCTGGCTGGCAGGCATGAGGGGACGCCGCGCAGGGCGCTTCCGGGCGGAACGGAAACACGCGTCGGGGGCGTGTCCGGCGGTTCGGCGGGTGACGGGCGCGAGACCCATTCCGCCGCGCCGGAATCCCAGCCCGCGCTGCCGTTCTTGGAAGAAGGGTCCGGGGGCGAAGTCCACGGTGACGGCGGCGAGGGCGCCCAAGCGCCCGTTGCGGATGAAACGGAGCCGCGGCTCGCCGCGGACGAAACTCATGGGGGCGAATCGGGGAATACGATTTGTCCAGGCGACCGCGCCGGGATGGAGGACGCGGCAGCCGAACCGGACGAGGCCCAGGATTTCTACTGATGGTGGCGTCCATCGGCGTCGTCGCGTCGGCCTCCCAGGGCGTCTCCTACTACGAACGCGACGGCTACTACGCAAAGGACGACCCCGGCCACCGCGAAGCGAGCGTCTGGGCCGGACAGGGCGCGGAGTCGCTGGGCCTTTCCGGAGAGGTCGATCCGGAGACCTTCAGGAACATTCTGCATGGCGAGGTGCCCGACGGCAGCGGCCAGCGGCTCGGGCGCAAGGGCAAGGACGGACGATTTGAGCACCGCCCGGGCCGGGATCTGACGCTTTCGGCGCCGAAGTCGGTCTCGCTCGCCGCGCTCGTGGGCGGCGACGAACGAATCATCCAGGCGCACGACCAGGCGGTGAAGCGCACGCTCGAGTGGTTGGAGCGCCATGTGGCCGAAACCCGCGTCAGCGACCCCGCGACCGGAGGAATGACACGCGCCGGCGGACAGAAAGTCGTGGCTGCCACGTTCCGCCACGACACCTCCCGCAACCTCGATCCGCAGCTTCACACCCACGCGGTCATCGCCAACATGGTCCGGGGCGGCGACGGCAAGTGGCGAACGATGGCCAACGAGAAGCTCTACCGCTCCAAGATGCTGCTCGGGGCGTTGTACAGGAGCGAACTGGCCAGCCGCCTGCAGGACCTCGGATACGGCATCGAAAAGAGTCATGCCGACGGCCGATTCGAGATTGCCGGGGTATCCAGGGAAGTCGTCGAGGCGTTCTCCACCCGCCGCGCGGCCATTGTGGCGGCCATGAACGAACGGAAACTGGGTGACTCGAAGGACAACCCGAGGCTGGCCGAGCGCGCCGCGCTCATGACCCGGGCGCACAAGCGGGACGTGGATCACGCCGGGTTGCGAGACCACTGGCAGAAACAGGCCGAGTCGCTGGGGTTCGATGCGAAGGGATTGGCCGATGACGCCATGTCGTGCACGGCGGATACGGAAAAGCGCCAAAGGGAACTGCGCCTGGACGAAGGCAGCGCGGCGGAACGGGCGGTCGCCTGGGCGGTCGCTCACCTGTCCGAACGCGAGGCGGTGTTTTCCAGAACGGACCTGCTGACCGCCGCGATCGCCCGGAAGCCCGGCGAGGTCCGGGTCGGCGAGGCGGTGACAGTGATCGAGGGACTCGTGAAGGAAGGAACGCTGCACACCTCGGACATCCCCGTGAAGGGGGATTCGCTGACCACGGACCGGGCCGTGGCGGACGAACTGGAAACCATCGGGCTGATGGAGAAGGGAAAGGACGCGTCAACACCTGTGATGCGAAAGTGGCGCGTGACACCGCTGTTGCATCGGGGACGCCTCACATTCGGCCAGAAGGAAGCGGTGAAGCTGATCCTCTCGACGAAGGATCGCGTGGTGGGCGTGCAGGGTTACGCCGGCACCGGAAAAACCACGATGCTGGACCGCGCCCGGGTGTTGGCGGAAAAAAACGGTTACCGGATGATGGGACTCGCCCCGTCGGCATCGGCGGCCAAGACACTCGGCACCGAAGCGGGGATGAAGAGCGAGACGCTGCAGCGGTTCCTGGCCCGCAACGACGGTGTGGCCGGGGGACGATTGACCGAACAGGGCGCGAGGGACATGCGCGAGGCCTTCTCCAAAACGGTGCTCGTGGTGGACGAGGCGTCTCTCGCCTCCACCGTTCAAATGCGAAACCTGCTGCGCATCGCGAACATGCTGCAAATCCCCCGCGTGGTGCTCGTGGGCGATGAGAAACAACTCGACGCGGTGGACGCGGGCAAACCGTTCGCCCAGCTCCAGCGCGCCGGCATGACGACCGCGAGAATGGACGAGATCATGCGCCAGCGAGACGACGAACTGAAGGAAGCGGTCCGGGCGAGCCTAGCGGGCGAAGTGAAGACCGCGTTCAAAAAGCTCGGCGGGCGCATCGCGGAGGCGGAGCGGGACAACCTGGCGGGCGCCGCGGCAGCACGCTGGCTGATGTTGCCCGAGGAAGAACGGGAAAAGACCGGATTGATGGCGCCGAGTCACGCCCTGCGCGAGCAGATCAACGCGTACATCCGAACGCGGCTGGTGCGGGACGGTGCGATCCACGGCCCCGGTATGAATACGAAGCGGCTGGTGTCAAGAGGCTACACCCGTGCGGAGATGACCGTGGCGGGGAACTACGCGCCGGGAGACACGGTCGCGTTTCACCGCCCGTACAAGAGCCTGGGGGTGGAGAAAGGCGAACATCGGCGAGTGTACGGGGTGGATCAGGCCACGGGCACCGTGTACCTGACATCGCCGGAGGGCAACCCGATCGCTTGGCAGCCCCTGCGCGTGGCCGCAAGTCGCGGCGCCGTAGAGGTCTACAAGAGCGAAAACATCGAGTTGCGCGTCGGGGACCGCATCCGCTGGACGAGGAACGACACCGCTCACGGCCTGGTCAACAGCCACCTGGCGGAGGTAACGGAGGTGGGCAAGGAAAACGTGACGTTCAGGCTCGAGGACGGGCGCACGCTGGACATGCAGCGCAGCGATCCGCAATTGCGGCACCTCGACCGCGCGTGGGCCTCCACCGTTCATGCGTTCCAGGGACGCACCGTGGACAACGTGATCGCGGTGATGGAGGCCGGTCACCCGCACCTGACGACCCAGAAGAGCTTCTACGTGGAGATCAGCCGGGCTCGGCACCGGGCGGAGCTTGTGACGGACGACAGGAAAGGGCTCGGCGAGCAGCTGGAAACGGCTACCGGCGAGCGCGTGGCGGCGTTGGAGGCGCTGGAGTTTGGGACCGAACGTGCCGTGGCCATGCCGGAAATGACCGCTGACGACAGTGGGAAGGCGGCGGCCGAGCCCACTGAACGCGACGGAAAGCGAGCGCTGCAACCGAAGGAATTGGAGCATGAGTTGGGGATGTGAATGGCGTGGATTGAGGTAGAGTGAGGTGAAAGTCAAGCTCGCCGCAGAGAAAACAGGTGGGCATGACTGAAGGATAGCGTGAGTGAGTACGCCAAGACGGTCAGATCGAGTGAATGGCCGTGTGATCGGCCGCTGATATCTAGTTGCGGAAGTTCGCTTGAAGTAGCGCTCCGCGCTATAGTCGCAGCGGGGAATGAGCATCGACATTGAGCAGGAGCCGTATGTACGTGGACTCAATTTGGTTGAGCGAGTTTCGAACGTTCAGGAAGTCGTCAATTCGGTTTGCGCATCCCGAGAGAAGAGTATTTCCCGGGTTCGATGGGCCGAAACTAGAGAACATGAATCTCGTGATTGGGGCGAACGGCTCCGGGAAGACGACTCTGCTAAAGGGTGTGGCCCTGGCCGCACTTGGTCCGGCAGTGGCCGATTCAGGACTGTTTCCATACTACCTCGTGCGGAGAGAAGATGGGCGACTCGATGGTGAAGGAGCGCTCATTGACGCTAGTTTCACACTTAACGCTCAGGACCAAAGGGACATCTTTCCTGGTGAGCTGTCACGGGTTAAGTCCCGCATCCGTGTTGAGCGCCGCGGCGATCTAGAGAGATTGAGATGGGGGCATGGAGACGAGAAACGCTGGCATCCGATCTACAGCAAGCGCTCTGAGGCCTTTTTCTTTGTGGGTTACGGTGCGAACCGGCGGGTGGAGAAGGTCGGTCGTGTAGACGAGGCGGCACGGCAAGCGTCGTCGTTCACCCGTGCACAGCGGATCATGAGCTTGTTCGAGGAAGCATACTCCCTGCTTCCCTTGAGTCACTGGTTACCGCGGTATCAGGAGGCAAGGCCCGATCGGTTTAGTGAAGTGAAAATTCTTGTCAACCGTCTGCTCGGTCGCGGGGGGTACCGATTTACCGGCGAGATGGAAAGCGGAGAGTACGTTTTTCGACGCGGAAAAGTCAGTGTGCCGTTTCCGGCTCTATCGGATGGATATCGGGCTTTTCTCGGTTGGATTGGAGACTTGCTCTTTCATGTCTGTGAGACGTGTCCCCCTGGTAAAGAGCTTGTAAAAAACCAAGGGATTGTAATGATTGACGAGGTAGATCTGCATATGCACCCTGGGTGGCAGATGGGACTGCTCCCGCGACTTGCCCGACAGTTGCCGGGTATCCAGTTTATCGTCACGTCGCACAGCCCTCTGCTGGTTGGCTCTCTTGAATGGCAGAACGTAGTCATCGCAAGACAACGATCGGATGGGAGTTGCAGGTTGGTGCGAGTGCAACTGGACGTATCGAAACTGGACGCTGATCAGATCCTTCTCACGGAGCTGTTCGGCCTTGAGTCGACGCGCTGTGCAAGCCAGACGCGTCGGATGCGAAGTCTGCTGAAGAAGACTCGCGATGGCGATTCCGAGGCGGCGCGAGCCCTAATGGCCGAGCTGTCCGGTCCGGAGTCGTGATCCGGTACGACGTGACCCCCGCCCAGCTCGAAGTTCTGGTGGACGGGCACGAACCGACATGGAGAACCAGGGCAACGGCTCGCACAGCGGAGTTGCGTAGGCAAGCGAAGTATAGGGAAGCGAGTTCGATCTGGGGGGAAATCAAAGCTGTCTTCATGACGGTCCAAGGAGACGGGAAATGTTGCTATTGCGAACGAAAATTTGACGGCAACTTGGCGCAGTACGAACTGGACCTAGAGCACTTCCGGCCAAAGGGAATGGTCAGGAAGTGGCAGTGTCCACCATCTCTTACGGGCGAAGGCGTTACCCCAACGGATCCCCCCAGGCGGAACAGTGGATACTATCTTCTCGCGTACCATCTGTTGAACTACGCAGCAGCCTGTAAACCGTGCAATTCGGGGCTCAAGAAGAACTATTTTCCAATTTCAGGCCAATACGATTTCGGTGGAACGGATCCGATGACGATGCAAGCCGAAGCACCCTTCCTTCTCTTTCCCGTCGGGCGTTTGGATGTCGATCCAGAAGATGTGTTGTCGTTTTATGGAATTTTGCCGCGGAGTCGGTCGGGCGACGGATTCTTGAGGGTGCGGGGGCTGGTTACGATCGTTTTCTTTGGCCTTGATGATGTTCTTGGTCGCAAGAACCTGATGCGGGAGCGGGCAACAGTTATCTGTGTCCTTAATTGTTTGCTCACAAAGGTAGCGGATGATGGGGACGCCGACGCGGAAGCACAAGTCGCGAGTATGGTGGCTCCGACGGCTTGGCACGCTAACTGCGCGCGCAGCTTCAAGCGGCTGTTTTATGCCGACCGGACTGAAGCGCGCAATGTGGTTGATGATGTCGAGAAGTTTCTGCAATCTATTTCATAGCGAAGTTCCCAAATAGTTGATGGCCGGTGCGGCGAATGGGTACGGTTGTTAAACGAGTTTCACTTCTTGATCGATCAATTGCACCAGGATAGTCGGCAAATTGCTGGCTGCGCGTGGTCATACGCCGCCATGATCCGCAATAGCGGCACGTGGACCGGGGCTGGGCCTCGACCGTGCATTGATTCCAAGGCGCATCGTGGACAGCGTGATCGCGGTGATTGAGGCGGATCCAACGCAAAATTGCAGACTCTGAAGGAACGGATGGGACATTTCTGCCGAAGCGATGGTGAGTCGCAAACGAGTCTAGACAAGCATGCCACGGTTTACTGAGACAGATAGTCGTACTTTTCCAGCAGCACGGAGTTGAATTTGTCTATCCAATTCAGGGCATGGGAGATGTTGTCGTTACCGATCTGAATGCGTTCGACCCACAGTCGATATGGGGGAGTAGAGAACGGCACCAACAATGACACGAATCCGATTGGTGCCGAATCCAATTCATATCGTGGGGAAAACGTTCCATCTCGGTGCTGTGTGAGAGACCAATCCACGGATTCTAGCCAAGACCCATGAACGGTTTCGGACAATACTCCGTACGCGGTTCGGTATAGCTCCGGATCCACAACCTCTTCAAAGATGTCGAAGAACGTTTTGCCCTGGACACGCCATCCATTCGCGTCTTGTCTGGAAAAACTGGCCTGAGTCAGGTTATCGCGTTCCAGTTTTTCCTGTATGGAATTCAAGAGTCGTTGGCCAGGCTTGGTAGCGGAAAACGGCGAGCCGGACTGTAGTTCGCGCAGAATGCGCAGTCTGTTCCTGTAGGAACACATCCGATAGTCCTCAATTACCGAATCGTCATTCTTCAGGAGATACGTTGCCATGACAGAGGCTTCCACCACGGAGCGCTCGACAACGAGAATGAACTCTGCGTGGTGCGTCTTGTAGAGTTCAAGAGCCTGTTTGAGGAGTTTCCACGTTCGGATGAGCAGGCCGAGGATCGCAGCATCGTTGGAGGGATATCCCGTGGGATTCCGTTCTTCATGTCTCAGGCGGCTGACAAGATCGTAAATTTCAACCACGTCCTCATAAAAATTCAGTGCATAACGGTCCAGAGTGTCGCCCGCTTCGAGGAAGTTGGCGACGTAGTTTTCATCATACTTCGCCATGATGGGTCGAAGCTCGTCCATTACATCGTGCATGCTGACTGTGCTTACTTGCTACGCTTGTGTGCGCTCACGGCAATCGTTATCCGGAGCGGCCGAAACCTGTCCGTCGAATAGTTCGTTGAATCTATGGACGATTGCCGAATTGATGCGTTCGATCAAGTCGAGTGCGTCGATCAGGCTGTCGTTGTCGGCTTGTACTCGTTCTAACCATAAGCGGTAAGCTCGCGTTGAGTAGTGAAATGCAGAGGAAATAAACCTCATGTCGGCGGATTTGAAAAGCGGATAGGCCGAATACGTCCCATCCTCGTTTGGAATCAGGGACCAATCCATGGAATTGGTCCACGAACCGTGGATGGACTCGGAGGAAAGGCCGTAGACGAAGGCGTAGGACTCGGCTGGAAACATCGACTTGAATATCCGGAAGAAACTCTTGCCTTGCAGTTTCCATCCATTGCGCTTCTGTGGAGAAAAGCTGTCTTCGGTCAACCCTTCGAGGGCGAGATTTTCGCGAACGGACGTGAGTAGGCGTCGTCCGGCCCTGGTTCTGAAAAATGGGAAACCTGCCTTGTAATCCCTCAATATGCGAAGAGCGTCCTTGTATGAGCAACGGCGATAGTCCCGGATGACGGCGTCGTCCTGTCGAAGCAGATACAGCGCGGTTATGGACGCTTCCATTAGAGGGCGGTGAAACGTGGCGATAAAGTCGCCATTTTTCCGCTCGAAATACTGAACGACCAATGTTGAAAGTTTCCATATGCGCACGAGCAACCCCAGGATTGGCGCATCGCTTAGCGAGTACCCGGACGGATTTCGAATCGGATTCTTTTGGTCGATGGCTAGTCGGTAGACCTTCGTGACATCCTTGAAGAAATCCAGAGCGTAATCGTTGACTTGATCGGCTGTTTTCAGGTCCCGGTTGATGTAATCGAAACTGTACTTGGCATGGATGTCTGGAATCCTATTCATGGCGAGAATAACGGATGACGTGTAAAGGGGTGGTTGAAGCTCGGTTCCCGCGGGAATGTGCGACGGTGCAATGGTATCGGATTCGGGGTGCTTGTGGAGGGCACGTCGAGGTCCGGAATGCATTCTTGTGTAGATGGTGTGAAACAAGTCCGCCGTCAAATCAGGAAGAATCGTCTTCCGACGCGGAAAGGGTGTCCAGTTGGGCAGTTTGAGCGGCCAGTACGGCGTGCTTGAACCGTTCCTGTTCGCCTGCAAGATCGAGTTGTTCGCGTTTCAGGTACGCAAGCACGTGCACGCCGCGGAACGTTGTCTTGATCAATTCGATTAATTCAGGCGTCAACTGGACGTCCGACAAGCCGTTTTCCTCGGTCGCGACGCGGAGGGCGGCGTCGCGAACGAACTCGCCTGGGGTGGTTTCGTGCCGCACGGCGGCACGTGCGATGCTCTGCCATTCTTCTCGGGAGAACCGAATGGAGCGAGGATGTCGTTTCGATGGCATGTCGACCTCTGGTTTTGGAAAGAACTCTCGCGTGAACCTTCTGCCTGATCCGGTCAAGTCATGCAACGCTCGCGCACGCTCCCGGCCAATCAACCCGCAGGTAACGCGGCAATCGGCGTAATCTCAGTGTGTTACGTCGATGTACCGTCCCGTGTTACACGGAGATTACGTCGGTTTCCCGCGCGGTGTTACACGGGAATTACGCTCGATTAATGTATGTATTATCAAAAGGTTAGGGAGCATACAAGACGCTTACGCATTCCCAAGGTCGTCCTGCGCAGTCCCGGTGCCCGAGGGGTCGCGGTGCGCAGCGCAGGGGTTGACTGCGCCCGATGCACAGCAAGTGCGTCGGGTGTGAGAGCGTAGCCGGCCCCGGGCCGTAGGACAGACCCAAGCCGACGACATTAACGATGGGGAGAACGGTTCCGGGACCGGAACCGGGGGTGAGCCGCCGCGGCGCGTGAGCGGTCGGGCCGCGGCGCCGAAGCGCGCAAGGCGCATAGCGCCAGCGCGATGAGGCGGCAGCGGCGGAACGACCGGAGCGCCGGCGCAACCCACGGCGGTGGCGGGAAGGCGGGCGGCGGTGAGCGCAGCGAACCGCCGGGGCAAGCGGAGCGCGCAGTGAGCGAAGCGAACGGAGGCGCGAGGGATACCCGCCCGAAGGGACGAGACCGCGCAGCGGGCTCGGCAGGGTAGCCCGGTCGCGAAGCGACGCGCCCGGAAACTTCTTCGGAAGAGGCAGGAGCGAAAGCAACGGCGTCAGCGTCACGAGAGGCGAAAGCATCTGTAGCGGCTGAAGTCCAAACTGGAGAACAAGCCGAAGCGAGGGAGAGGCGGCGCAGCCGCCGCGTAGCGCGGCGCCGAAGGCGCGGCGCTACGCCTGGCAGGCGCGTTTTCGATGTGCAGGCGCAGACGTGGCGCAGAACGATCGAGCGGGGGCGAGATCGGGCGGAGGGACGAAGGCGGCGATCGCGAATGCGAACGCCGGCGAGAGAGCGAGGCGAGCGGGCGAAGCCCGAAGCGAGCGCTACCATAGCGGATGGGTGTCCACGAGGCGATGAGCCACGTCGCGGATGCGGCCGCGTTCGCGAACGCGAACCGGACCGCGGTAGTCTTCGCTGAGATGCACTACGTAGTAGTGCTCGCCGGGATTGAGGATGTCGTCGTGACGGTAGACTTCGCCCACGCAGTCGCCGGCATCGTAGATGCGCGACTCGTCGGGCGCGATGCGTTTGAATTCGATTCGGCTCATCGTCGGTTCCTCTCTCCATTGCCGCCGGGTTCGCCCGGCGCAGGCCAGACGCCACGCCAGGGGCGTGGCAAGGGCCGCAGGAGCGAAGCGAAAAAAAGCGCGGGCCGCATCGCCGGGGTGGCGACACGGCCCGCGAGGCAGGCGCGCCGGATCAGACGCTGACGCGCTTGACCGGAATCCCGAGCTGGGTGGCCTTGTCCAGCAGGTTCTCGGAGATCCCGGAGCCGGGGAAGCCGATGACGCCCTTGGGCAGCAGGCTCAGCAGCTCGTCGTTGCGCCGGAACGGAGCGGCGCGCCCGTGGGCGTTCCAGTCCGGCTTGCACACCACCTGGTGCACGCCCCTGGACTCGGCCCAGCGCGCGGCGACCATCTCCGCGCCTTGTCCGCCGCCGTGCACCAGCACCATGTCGGCGTACTTGGCGTGCACGCTGTCCAGCGCCGCGTAGATCGCGTCGGCGTCGCTGACCGGCTTGGAGCCCGCGACCGCCACCAGCGTGCCTTTCGGCAGGTGCGCGCTGTTCTTCTCCTCGCGGCGCGCGCGCATGAAGTCACGGGCGTCGATCGTAGCGGAGGTGAGTTGCGAAGTGCGGCTGGTGTGGGACCCGTTCCGCGGCCGCCACGTCTTGCCGGTGTCGGCGCAGTAGATGTGGGCAGCGTAGTCCCGCAGTTGCTCGAAGGCGTCGCGCCGGTCGCCGAGGTTCTGGCAGCGCTCGATGGTGCGTTCCAGCTCCCAGGCGTTGATCTCGGTCCCGTCCTGGGCGTGCTGCAGGTCCTTCATCTTCGGGGAGAGCTTGTCGACCGCGCGGTCCAGGCGAACCATCTGCATGTGCAGCGTGTTGACGAAACCCCACAGCAGCGACTCGCGCTCGTCGGCAAGCTGGGTTCCGTCCGGTGCGACTTCCTCAACGAAGAGGTTGAGGATGTTGTCCAGACCGGTCAGGGCTTCCTTTTCGTCCCAGATCGCGCGGGGATCCGGTTCGCCTCGTGCCGGAGCGCCGCCGAAGCGTTCCAGGTTTTCGCAGATCACGGCGGTGGGTGAAGTGTTGGGATGGTGCAAGTGCGTATTCATGGTAATGAACTCCTCAGTTTCGTTAGACGTGACGCCGTCTCTCTTAGATCGGCATGTCTTGGGCAGCAGGCGAGAGTCATCCGCAGGACCGCAGCGAAGCGGAGGACCCGTCGTCTTCGACGGGTTGACCGCCTGCTACCCTGGGCATGCCGTTCGGAGAGAGACCGTCCGCCGCGCCGTTCGGCCCCTGTAGGGCACGCGAAAATGCAAGCCCCGTGCCGGATGGGTTCTGCGCCAGCAGGTTCCATCCGGCGTCGCGGCTTGCTCGCGTGTCCGGAAGGCGCCCGGACGGCGAATCAGGCGGACACCGACTCAGGGGGTCGCAGGGGTCCTCCCCTGCTTCTTTTGGGAAACTCGCGAGCGTCCAGCGAGGGAATCATCCGATCCTGTTGCCCCCTTGCCCGCGAGTGGCGCCAGTCGCTGTGCGAGGGGTTCCGCGCCGAACTGACGAAGGTCATCGTTGAAGTCGTTCCCTGCGGGAAGCAGGACCGCGCAGGCGATGCCGAGCTGCGTGCAACGCAGTTGCAAGCGAAGCGAGGCGAGCTTGCCCTCCTTGTCGCGGTCGTGCGCGATGATGAGGCGGGTGACGTGCTTCGGCGGCACGAACGCGCCGAGGCTGCCCGCTGAAAGCGCGGCAGCCGACAGCGTGTCGGGCGCCGCCGTGACCAGGGAGAGCACCGTCTCGATGCCCTCCCCCACCAGGAGGGTCGATGAGGCAAGTGGATCGCCGAACCGCACGGCCAGCCCGTGGACGCGTCCAAGCGCCTTGCGCGGACGCGATACGCGGGCCTTGGCCGGGCGGCGGGGATCGAGCCACGTACGATGCACGCCCTCGAGCGCGCCGTCGTCGCCGGTCACGGCGGCGACCAGCGCGGGAAAGCGACGCCAGCCGCCCGAAGCGGACCGGTAGGGCAAGGCGGAATGAAACCGCAATGCCGGGAACCGGCAGCGGTGAATGGCGCGGGCGCGGAGGTAGACTTCGGCGTGGGTGGAGTCGATGGGACCGCACCGGTCCCAGAGATTCCGGGCCGCGGCGGCGCGGTCGTAGGTATCGTCATCGGAAGCCGCGGGAGAAACAGGCTGTGCCAGGAACCGGCGCGCCTCGGTGAGCGCCTCGCGCAGCGAGGCCGATCCGGTGGCGAGCCGGACGAGATCCAGCAGGTCGCCGTGTTCGCCGGTGGCCGCATCGGTCCACTTGCCCGGGGTCCCGGGCGGCGACAGCCGCACGAAGAGCGAGCGACCGGACGCGCCCCGCGCGTCCCCGGCGCACCAGTACCGGCCCTGCTTCTTGCCGTTGGGCAGGTACTTGCGGCAAACGGCTTCGGCGCGCTGCGCCAGCAGCGCGGAGACGGTCGAGGCATTCATCGGCACTCCGGTCGAAGGGGATCGCAGAGGTACCGGCCCCCCTCGACCTCTCCGCGGCGTTCCGGCGCGCGGGCGTCAGCCCGCAAGCGTGCGGAACGTGGCCGGGATCGAGGTCGAGGGTAGAGGCTCGGCCGAGCCCGCGCTTAGCGGGCGAGAGCGCCGAGCCGGTTCGAGTCGCAGTAGACGGCAGAGGAGAGGTTGCGGTGGCCGGTGGCGGCGTGGTGGCGCAGTTCCATCCAGAGCCGGCCGAGGACGTTGGCGCCGACGTAGCGGGCGGCGTTGGCGTGCGCGCCCCAGTAGTCGTCGCGGGTGGAGAATTCCACGATCGGGCGCGATTCGGTGCGGCGCAGCAGCGCGTCGATGCGGTCGGGAAGGGCCTCGCGCTTGCGCCGCAGGACCCAGCGCATGACGTCGACGCGGTCGCGGTGCCAGGTGGGCGTGAGCGGCGCGGCGGTGCGGCCGAGCCGGGCGGCGAGCGCGGCGGTGGGCTGCTCCGCGATGCGGGATTGAAGATCCGGATCCCCGGGGAACTTCGCGGCCTGGTACAGGTGTTCGGAGGTGGGGAAGAAGCAGTCCCCGGCGGGGATCGGCAAGGGAAGCGCGGCGAAGTTGCTGAACAGACCCCACTCGGCATTGGTGAAGCGGAAGGCGCAGACGTCGTTCTTTGGGTAGGAACGCAGCAGGTTGAGGCGGTCGGTCATCGGGGTTCTCCTGTTTTGTCAGGCGGCGGCGTTCCGGCGCGCGGGCCTCAGCCCGCAAGCGTGCGGAACGTGGCCGAGATCCGGGTCGTGGGCAGGTGCGCGGTGTCGGTTGGGTCGATGCCGTGCATCCAGGAATGGCGCGCAGCGCCCGTCAGCACCAGGACCGAGCGGCGCGGCAGCGCGAGCACTTCGTCGCCCGGTGCGCCGTGGCGCACGTACGGGCGGGCGTTGCGCGGCCGGAACCGCATCGGCCAGTCGTCGGCGAGCGACAGCGACGCCACGACGCCGCCGAAGTCGCGGTGATCGGCGTGCATGCCGATGCCCTGCCCCGGGCAGTACTCGTTCACGATGCACTGGCTCGGGGGCGCGCCGTCGAAGTACGGCGCCAGCCGCCGGGCCATGTGCTCGGTCCACAAGGGAAACGGCGAAGCCAGTTCCCGCGCACCCGGGTTCCGGTAGTCGTACCGGAACCCGTAGTGCTGCACGCGCCGGTTGAGGTCGCGGAGCCAGGGCGAGGCGGCGATGCGTTCCAGGATGCGCCGCTCCTCCGCGGGCGTGACGAAGTCGCGCACGAGGCGCGCGCCCCGGGACAGGATGTCGGGTGTGCGGGCGTTCACGTCACTCACCCCCGCAGCGCTTTGCGGCGGCGGCCCAGCGGGCGGCCGCGGCCAGCACGTCGCCGTGGCACGGCTCGGGCGCGCACCAGCAGGCCAGGCGCTTGCCGTGCAGTGCCGCGAGGTCTTCGAGCGGCATCTGCCCGGCGTGGATTTCTCGCCAGAGTCGCTGGCGGTATTTCTCGATGACCTCGGCGCGGGAACCGTCGCGGCCGATGACGTAGGGATTGCCCCATCGCGTGGCGCGGTCGATGCGCACGACATCCGGATCGGCGAGAGCCGAACGGTGGCGGCGGATGTTGATAACGACGGTCATTCTCCCTCTCCTCGGTTCGAGCGTACCCCGCCGACGCGGTACCCGTACACTTCGCCCAGGCGGACGGTGCGCAGGAAGAGGCAGGCGTCGCGCGGGGTGTGCACGGCCAGGTTCACCACGGGGATTCCGGCCCGGTCCGCGATGCGCAGCGCCATCCCGGTACCGCCCACGGCTTCGCCTCGCGGACTCCAACACACGAGAGCGTGGACCGGACGTTTCAGGCCCGGGCCCAGCACGATACCGACGTTGCGGGCATGTAGCGCCCGGACGCCCCGCGAACACTTTTGCCAGGCCGGATGCAGCAGCGCGGCGAGGTCCCGGGCGGGCTGGCGTTCGTCGGCGGAAAGCGTGCGGCAGTCCGGACCCGCGTGATCGTTGTACCCGGGCCAGGGCAGTACAAGCGTGCGGGACTCGGCGGTCGTCCCGTCCGCAAACGCCCGGTCCGCGCCGTCGGCCCCGCCGGAATTCAGATGCCAGCCGGTGCGGTGCAGCCACTGCGCGAGGCGGGTCATGACGGAGAGGATTTCGGGGGGAGTTCTCCGGGCGCCGATGCCGGCGTAGACCAGGCGGGGAGAAGCTGTCGTGTCGGGTTGTGTCATGGTCGGGGTCCTCCGTGGACGGTTGGGGGCGACGACTGGATCGGTCTCTCTCTCGCACACCGCGAATCGCCCCCGCCGAAGCTGCACTGACCCGGGAGATGCGTGCGGACGTGGCGGTGTGGGAGGACCGTGCCCCGCGTGCATGAAAAAAGGGGCCAGCCCCCGCCGAGGAAATGCGGGAGCCGGCCCCAAGGGGCACGAGCGGTCAGACGATGTCTAGAACGGGATGTCGTCGTCCAGCGGCTCGGACGTGGCGGCCGGAGCCTCGGGCGCCGGCTGGGAAGCCGCCTGTGCGCCGTTGGCGTCGGACCCGTTGGCGCCCTTGGGCTTGTCCAGGAACTGGACGCGCCCGCCCGGGGCCAGCCGGATCTCGGTGGAGAACCGGTCGGAGTCCTCCCCGTCCTTGCGCCAGCGCCGCGTCTGCATCGTGCCGGACACGTACACCAGCCGGCCCTTGCGGGCGTGCTTCTCGAGCATGTCGATCAGCCCGGGCTGGAAGGTCACGACCCGGTGCCACTCGGTGCGGTCGACCCGCTCGCCGGTGTTGCGGTTGAGGTAGCCTTCGTCGGTGGCGACGGACATGTTCGCCACGCGGCCGCCGCTCGTGAGGTGGTTGATGGTGACATCGGCGCCCAAACGGCCGATGACTTCCGCGCGATTCAAACCATACATGGTAGATCTCCTGAGGTCTTGAGTGATGACAAGGGGTTGGCGAACCGGGAACGACCCTCGCGGGCCCTTCCCGATTCATCCTCGAAGGGGCTACGCCCCACTCTCAAGAGCCTGGACCTGGCGATTCGGTCAGGGCCTCGCGAATCGCCCGATCGGAGAGGCCGAGTTCGGTCAGCAGGGCAGCGGGGTCCAGTGTCGGGACGGGGGATTCGTTGTGCGGACCGGAATCCGGACCGAGCGCGTCGGCCACCGAATCCGCGTGGCGGTGCGTGTTGAAGTCCAGCGGCACGGGCGCCGTGGCGAGATGTGCAATGTGGTACATGGGGGGTGTTCTCCGCAGAGGGGTGAAAGTCCCCGGAGCGGAAGACTCTCTCTTCCCCGGGGGCTCGCCCCGCAAGGTGCTGTCCCCATCGCCGCGGGGATCGCCGGTCGTCTGCGGCCTGTTCGGAGAGTAGTGTAGGATGGCGCTCCCCCGTCCGGGCCGGAAGATACGTCAGGGCCACCCGAAGCTGTCGACATGGATGTTCGCATCGAAATGCTCGATCCCATTCATGTGGCGCGCATCCGTCACGTCGGCCCCTACGAGGACGTCGGTCGCTGTTTCGACCGGCTGTTCAGGTGGGCAGACAGCATCGGCCTGCCGACCGGCCGCGTGCTGACGCTCTCCTGGGACAATCCCGAGGCGGTCGCCCCGGAGAAGCTGCGCTTCGACGCATGCGTCGAGTTGCGCACAGCGGAAGAGCCGCCCCCCGGCATCGTGCTGGGTCCGGTGCGCGGCGGGCGCCATGCCGTCTACCGGCTGACCGGTCCGTACGACGGGATTGCCCGGGCTTACGGCGGGCTGTTAGAGGACTGGCTGCCCAGCAGCGGCGAGTCGATGGGCGAAGGATCGTGCATGGAGCTGTACCGAACGATGGCCGTCGACGCTCCGTTTGATAAGTTGGTGACGGATCTCTATCTACCGTTGCGAGAGTCGCCGGGAGGGTGACGGCGTCGAGCCGGCTGAAAATCGGTTCGGCGGACGCAGTGTCTGGTCGGAAGGGGAAGTGGGGCTTGAGAAACGGAGTTGTGGACGATGCTTGAAGAATTGAAGGCGAAGTTTCTCTGCAGCCGCTGTGTAGGTGAAAATTATCTACGCGCGGAAATGGAGCGGGAGGGTCAGTTTTGCCGTTGCTCGTACTGTGATCGGAAGGCGAGATGCTACCCGTTAGGAGCAATGTCAGACCGAATCTGCGAGGTATTCGAACAGCATTTCATTCGAACGTCAGACCAGCCAAATTCGTGGCAGCAGACGTTGTTATCTGATCGAGAGTCGGAATACGACTGGGAACGAGATGGCGAACCGGTCATTTATGCCATCGCGAACGCGGCCGACATGCCGGAGAAGGCGGCTCGGGACATCCAGGAAATTCTCTCGGAAGAGTACGGCGATTTTGACAGCGCCGCGATGGGTATGGAAACCGAGTTCTGTGGGGATAGTTACTATGAGGAAAAAGGAACCAATGATGAAGGTTGGCAGGAGGACTGGCGCAGTTTCGAGCGCTCGCTGAAGACCGAGGCGCGATTTTTCAGTCGGACAGGGGCGCATCATCTTGAATCGGTCTTTCGCGGGATCAATACGATGTCCACGATCGACGGTAGGCCTCTACTAATTGACGCTGGGCCAGGCACGTCGATGGAGGTGATTTATCGTGCGCGAACATTTCAGTCGGATGATCGGCTGTGTGCTGCGCTTTGTCATCCTGATCGCGAATTGGGCTCACCTCCGGCAAGCCTAGCTAGCGAGGGGCGCATGAATGCGCGAGGGATCTCGATGTTTTACGGCGCGAATGAGTCGCGTGTTGCGATCGCTGAGGTTCGGCCTCCTGTGGGAAGTCAGGTGGCCATCGCTAGTTTCGAGATTATCCGTCCGCTGCGACTCGTGGATCTGGCGGCGGTCAGCGAAGTAAGTGAGCGTGGGAGCCTTTTCGATGCGAGACTTGGAGCTCGGCTGGAGCGCGCAATGTTCTTGCGTTCGTTAAGTCAGCGAATGACGCGCCCCGTGATGCCTGACGACGAAGCGTTCGAATACCTGCCGACCCAGGCAATCGCCGATTTTCTGGCCACGGAAAGCGAAATTCCCATTGACGGTATGGTGTTTCCGTCCGTGCAAGCAGCCGGGAACGCGTTAAACGTGGTGTTCTTCCACAAGGCGGCACGGGTAGCCCCGATTGAGGTGGCATATGGAACTGAAATCGAGGCGGCAACCGGTGACATGTACGAGGGAGGTTGGGAAAGGGATTATACCGTGATTGAGCGGGTTCCGCCGGCGGCTGAGAAGGATGTGGCGGGTCCCGCAAACGGCCTGCGTCCTAATGTCGCAGCGATGCTGAGACGTCAGTGGACGCAGCAAACAAGGGACTCGCGGGAGCCGGCACTGCGTATCAATCTCGATTCGATCAAGGTGCATGTCGTACGTGCAGTCAATTTCGAGACGAGTGAACATAACGTTACGCGCATGCAGTTCATGAAGCATGACTTGGAAGTTGAAAAGATTCAAAAAGTACCGCCTTTCGTCGTGAGTGATGCCGACCTATAGTTCTGTAATTGGAGGCCTCTCGACTGATGTGCAGAGACAGTGTCGCTGCCGAGTTATCGCCCGACGCGTCAACGAGCGCGACCACTAGCGTGAGGTTCTATGGATCTGCAGGCACGCCACGTTAGAGTACGAACGCCAATTCCAGACAAGTCAGACAGTGAGATAAGGGAGTGATGAGGTGCGAGCGCTGCAAGCAAATCACCCTCATATACGTAGGAGTTTTAGAGGATAAATCATGGAAAAAGACACTGTGACATTTCCGGAACTATTGCGCATTGCAGCAAATTGCGCAGAAGTTTGTATAGGAGATAAGAATTGTATCGTCAAGTTCGATGGTCGCGGTATTGAATCCATCGGCGATGACCGGTTCATTGTCAACTTGCCCGGAGCTGTTCTGGTTAGGGTCTTTTCACATCCGACGAACAAGTCATATGAAACTCTAACTGGTCCTCCGTGGCAAACATCTCTACATGCGATGAGTAGCGGTAACGTCAGCAGGGCATTGGAATATGCGTTCGGAACTGCAAGGGAATCCGCGCCACCGGAAATTGTCTCCAAACTCGCCTCAGCCTACAGGAGGATTGGTAGCGGGACCCGATCTACCAAACAGAAGATTGCATGGGTCAATCAAGTCGCAAACGCGCTAGAAGGTGCGAGCGAGTGGATTTCCGCTAGCGAGACATTGGATTTTCAGCGCGGAAATTCTACGGTGCGGCCGAAAGGACGCACGCTAACTCACCCCTTCTTGGAGGCATGTCAGAAGATAGAAGCGCTATTGGGTGAGGAAGGAGTACTGAAGACGAATGTGGGCTGGGGAGATATCGACTTCTTCGATGTATGGCAAGTGCTGGATAGGATCCTGCAAATGACTCGTCAACTTGGAGAAGTTACAAGCAACGATGTATCTGCCTTGGAGACTAACCGGACGATCAATGTGCTCGAATCAATACTATCTACATTAGAGGAAATGAAGGACTGGAATCTATCAAGAGAAAACGCTGCGAGCGAGCGTTTGAGATACATGAGTGAGGTGGAACACTTCGAGCGAGACCTGATTCAAGCGTTGCAGGGATGGTTTCCAATGTGGTCGTCACTGCGATTGGAAACACAAAAGACGGAAGCATTAGAAACCGAAAGGCGCGCAAAACACGCGCAAGCAGAAGCGAGCGGCGCGGCAACTAGTGAGATAGCTGTGGATTACACAGAACAAGGTAAGCGCGCCAAGAGGAGCAGATATTGCTGGACGCTTTTGTCCCTTGCTGCTGCGGCGAGCATATTGTTGATTGCGTTTGGGTTAATGGACGGCGGAAGTGATGAGCAGGTTCCAGTTTGGAGTGTTCAGCGACTGGATTCCATAATCACCAGGTTCTTGAGTGCTAGTGTTTTCGGCGGGGTAGCATACTGGGCCGGACGAATTGCGACAATGAGGCTTCGAGAGGAAGGAGAACACCTACATAAGGCACTCATTGCTCGAACACTAAAGGGAATGAAGGAAGGAGCAGATACGGAAGAAACGCGGGCGCAAATTGATTTGGCCGGACACCTCAGTTTGCTTCAGGTCGGAGATCAGGAGAAAATTTCTCGAGTCGGGCCGATAACAGGCAACGCTGGTGCGCACTTGAGCAGCGTGATTCAAAAATCGATAGATTCCGAATGAGGATATTGGACTATCGTTTGCGGTCAATTATATCGCCACTGTATTCCTCACGGTGTATTAAGGGAGCTACTTGCTATGGATTGGATTACAATAGCGGTTACACTGTTTATGTTGATCGTCTGGACGGTGGTCGTTCGGGCTTTTCCGGAAGTACTCGCGACGAGTATCTTGAAGTATATTGAGCACGACTACAACAAGAAAATGGAGGAGCTAAGGGGCGACATCCAAGCAAGTAATTCGGCTATAGTGTCATCTGTCAACTACCTTACAGAGTCTCAATCAGAACTACGGTCGAAGGTTATATCCTCCGTTGAGGCACTATGGGTGGCCATGGAGAAAATGCACGAAGCGTACTCTTCGATACTAGGTTTTATAATAATGCTAACTCCCGAGGAATTGGATGCCTGCGTGAGTGGCCGAGAGGACTCTGGTCTGCGTTCGGTTCTTGAGGAACACGGCGATGGCGTTCAGTTTTTCTCCGAAACCACAAAGAGTATACGATCCTGTCTAAGTGGATCGGAAATAATCTACGTCAGCAGTAGGCTTTGGCTTCTCTACGAAACTACAATGAGAGTTTATGGTCGTATTGGTTACTTGGTCGGTCGCTCAGTGAGAGACGGTAAATACCACGACTGGAGAAATGACAAACCCATGATGTCTATACTTCGACAAACGCTTAGTGAAAATCAAATCAACAGCGCGAGAGAAAGTAGAATCGGTGGAACTCACGACATACTCAGTTGGTTGAAGGCCGAGTTCGTAAAGGAAGCAAGCGAACTTGTACGAGGATCTCGCGAACTCGCTCACTCGGTATCAGAAATTCATGGCATTTTGAAGGGCGAAGTCGATAATCGATACCAACGATTGAGCTAGTCCTTATGTGCTGGCTTCACGTATAGGGTGAACGCTGGAGTCAGCGGGTGCTCAATGAAGATCGTGACGGGGTGATCCAGAGTCATTCCGCATGGCAGCGGCGGCAAGTCTCATCCAGGCGTCGCGGTCCAGGCCGAGTCGGGCGTTGAGTTTGGAGCACAGCCTTTCCGCGTCGGCGAGGGTGAGCGCCACCAGCGCGGTGGGCACGTAGCCTGGGACGTGCTCGAACACGATGCGGATCTGCTGCGGTCGGGCGGGCGGGGCGTATTCGGGACAGAACGCGAACACGGGGTTCTCGGGGAGCGTGCTGGTGGGCGACATGACGGAATTCTCCTGTGGAAACGGGACGGTGGCGGTGCGGCAAGAGCCGAAAGCGGGCCGGCTGGCGAGGGCTGTGGACCGGTCGGCGACGAGCGCGGGCCGGCTATACGTATAGGAGGGACCGGCTCAGGCTGCCGCGCCGTCGAGGGGGTAGCGGTCGAGGACACGGCCGATCGTGTCCGCGTCGGGCGCGAACACGCGCGTGCGCCACGAGACGACCTCCGTCACGCAGCCGAGGCGCTTGAGTACCGGCAGGTCGGTGTCCACCGCCCCGACGAGTTCGATGCGGTCAGCGCCCATCTGGCGGCACCGGATCAGGCGCCAGCCGTTGGCGAGGCCGAACGCCGTGCCGCGGCCCGTCAGCGCCTGGTGAACCTCGGCGGCGCTGAGCCGGACGCCGCCGCCGAGACCGAACGCCCGGCGCATCGCGGTCGCCTGCTCGGGATTGAGCACGCGGCCTATCAGGGCGTCCCCGTCGTCGGTGCGAAGCCGGCGCACGCGCAGGTCTTGCTGCGGAAGCCGGTCCCAGACCGGCAGCAGCAGCCCGGTCACGAGCCAGAGCCGGGAGTTCCTGTGGGTGGGCAGGGATTCCACTTCGGCGTCCCACAGCGTTCGCCATTCGGTATCGTCGGCCTTGCGCCAGTGCGACGCTTTCAGCGCGGCGTCCGCGGCCGTGTCGCGCGAGGCCGGCCTCAACAGCCGCACGCGGGGCTGGATGCTGCCGTCGTCCAGCATGCGCGACGGGGCGGGCACCCGGACGGCGGCGCGGTTCGAGCGTGCGTTGACTATCAACGCGGCCTTGTTGCCGCCCGCCAGGGCCTGGTCGCGCAAGCGAATGGCGGCATCCGCGGTGAGCGGTTCGAGCCGGTCCTTGCGGGCGATCGCGACCAGTTCGGTGGCCGCGCCGGTACGCTCGTGCGTCATCAATTGTTCCCTGGATTCCACGAGGAGCGACTCGGCCAGGATGTTCTCCACGCCCTGCTCGAAGGTGCCGGCCTCCATGGCCTGCTCGATGTTGGCGTCGATGCGCGTTTCCAGTTCCGCGAACAGCGTGTTCTGCTCCTCGATGGGCAGGGCCAGCAGCCGGTTCAGGAACTTCGGCATGGGCGGCAGGTCCTCCTTGAGATGGCCTTCGTGGGCGAGTTTCAGGCCCGTGGCTTTCTCGAAGCGGTCCAGCGACCAGCCGTTTATGTAGCCCATCCAGAGGGCACCGTAGAACTGGCGCAAGGCGGCCCGCGCGTACGGGCTTTCCAGGTTGTCGCTGGCCTTGAACAGCGCCGCGTCGGCCCCGCCCAGGGATGTCTGGGAATCCCTCTGTCCACGCGTGAGCGCCCCCAGGCTGTCGAGCCGGCGTGCAATGGTGGCGATGAACCGCCGCTCGCCCTTCACGTCCGTGGTCACGGGGCGGAACACCGGCGCGGACGCCTGGTGTGTGCGGTGCGTCCGCCCGAGTCCCTGGATGGCTTGCTCTGCGCGCCACCCGGGTTCCAGCAGGTAGTGGACTCTGCGCGCGGTGTTCCCGCAGTCCAGCGCCGCGTGATAGCTGCGCCCGGTGCCCCCGGCCATCGAGAACACGAGGATTCTCTTGGTGCCTTCCATGAACGCGGCGGTCTCGGCTAGGTTGGCGGACGCGGGCCGGGTCTTCAGCGCCAGGCGTTCGCCGTCGGCATCGACAATCCTCAGCACGCGCCGGGACCGTCCGGTGACTTCCGCCACCGCTTCGTGACCAAAGTGATGAAGGATCTGGTCCAGCGCGGCGGGCACGGGCGGCAGGGCTGCCAGCCGCTCGATCAGCGCGTCGCGAGCCGCGACGGCTTCCTGGGAAAGCACCGACTTGCCGTCGTCGTCGAACACCGGACGGGACATGAGGTTGCCCTCGTCGTCGGTGAACGGTTGCTGCAACTGCACGGGAAAGGCGTGGGCCAGGTAGGAGAGAATCGACTCCCTCGGCGTCAGGTCGATGTTCAGGTCGTTCCATTCCGAAGTAGGCACCTCGGCGATGCGGCGCTCCATCAGCGCCTCTCCGGTGGAAACGAGCTGGATCACCGACGCGCGGCCGGCTTCCCGGTCGGCCTCCACGGCTCGGATCAGCGCCGGGCACTTCATGGAGGTCAGCAGGTGCCCGAAGAACCGCTGCTTGGCGCCCTCGAACGCGGACAGGGCCGCCGACTTGGCGTTGCGGTTGAGCGTGCGCTTCTCGTCGGAGATGCCGGTACTCTGCAGCGCCTGTTCCAGGTGCGAATGGATGATCTTGAACGCGTCGGCGTACGAGTCATAGATCCGGCGCTGCTCGTCGGTGAGAGGGTGCTCCAGCATTTCGACTTCCACCCCGTCATAGGAAAGGGCCCGGGCCTGGTACAGTCCGAGCGCCTTCAGGTCGCGGGCGACGACTTCCATGGCCGCCACGCCGCCCGATTCCATCGCGGACACAAAATCCGTGCGTCTCTCGAACGGGGTCTCGTCGGTGCCCCAGAGTCCGAGGCGCTGGGCGTAGGCCAGTCCCGCCAGGGTCGTTGCGCCGGTGGCGGACACGTACAGTATGCGGGCGTCCGGCAGCGCGTTCTGGAGGCGCAGCCCCGCGCGGCCCTGCCGGGAGGGAGCGACATCCCCCCGGCTTCCCTTGGAACCGGCCGCGTTGGCCATGGCGTGGGCTTCGTCGAACACGATGACGCCGGAGAACGCGTGACGGTCTTCCTCGTCGAGACCGTCGGCCAGCCACTTGACGATCTGCTTCAACCGCGATTGCGAGCCCTGCCGGGCGGGGGAACGCAGCGCCGCGTAGGTGGCGAACAGGATGCCCTGCCGATGGGGGATCGGATCGGCCGGGCGGATCTTCCCCAGCGGGACGACATCGGCCTCGGCGCCGCCGAGCGCGGCCCAGTCCCGGCGGGCGTCCTCCAGGAGCTTGTCGGAGGCCGACAGCCACAACGCGCGCCGGGTGCCCCGCAACCACCGGTCCAGAATGATGGCGGCAACCTGCCGGCCCTTGCCGCAGCCGGTGCCGTCGCCGAGCATCCAGCCGCGCCGGAATCGTACCGGAGACGAAAGGACCTCTCCGTCCTCCGTGCGTACCGGACCGGCCTCCGCAGTACTGCTGTGCGCAGCACTACTGTCCGCAGGACTGACGCGGTTAACCGTCTCCCAGGCGTCGCCGATGCGAACGTGCGCGGGCAGGCGCCGCTCGTGGGCCTGTCCGGCGAGAATGACGCTTTCCAGTTGCGCGTCGGAGAGCCGTCCCTCGGAGACGATCCTGGCCGGGAGCTTCGGGCGGTAGGCCGGCCGCGGATGCGCAACGGCGGCCATCGCCGCGGACTGCACCAGCGCCGTGGGATGGGGCCGCGCGCCCTCGATCCGGACGGTGGCCGGCCGCCAGGGTTCGTAGGGTCCGGCGGATGGAGCCTCGCCATCCGGATCGGTGTCCGGCGCGGGATCGGCCGCGGACGGCATGTCGTACTCGAGTTCGGCGACGGATCCCCAATCGGTGCGCGGCGCGGGCCTGGCGGTGCTGCGGCGGTGGCCAGCCTTGCTGGGCGGCGGTTCGAGCAGGAAGCTGCCCTTGCCTCGCGGGGAGGCAGGCATCCGGGCCAGGGGCGTGCGCGGCGGCACGAGCGCCCGCACGGCATCGAGCAGTTCGGCGGCATTGGCCGCGGTGTCGGCGGGATCGAACGAGGGGTCGAGGGCGCCGGGGTCCTCTCCCGATTGCATACGGTCCAGGACGGTCAGCCGGGTGTCGAACGACGTCCCGTGCCGGGCATAGGCCCGCCCGTCGATGCCCATGGAGAACACGGTCCGCGCGGGCGGGTCCAGGTACCGGAACGCCGACTGCCACGCGGGATTGTCGGGCACGCAGGAACGCGACGTGATGGCGACCAGCCGACCGCCCGGCGGCAGCATGGAGAAGGCCGAACGGATGTGGCGCAGGTCGGCATCGTTGCGCCGGCGCTCAACGCCGGGACTGGCGGAGAACGGCGGGTTCATGAGCACCGCGGACGGCACGAGCCCCAGGATGTAGTCTGCGATGTTCTCCGCGTTGTTCCGGTTCACGGATACCCGGGGAAACAGGTGTTCCAGCAACCCCGCCCGGGTCGGGGCGAGTTCGTTCAGGTAGAGCCTGAGGGTGGCGTTCTCGCGCAGCGCGCAATACGCCATGACGGCCAGCATCCCGGTGCCCGCCGACGGCTCCAGCACTCGATCTGCGGGGCGGATCATGGCCGCTTGCGCGGCGGCGTAGGCCAGCGGGAGGGGCGTGGAAAACTGCTGCAGGCGGATCTGTTCCTCGGAACGGCGCGTGTGGGAAGGTTCCAGAGCGGCCAGGCGTTCGAGCATCGCCAGCATGGCGGCGGGGCCTTGCGGGCCGGCACCCGCCTGTCGACGCATTGCCATGCCGTAGTGCTTGAGGAAGAGCACGATGGCGGCCTCGGCGGCGTCGTAGGCGTCCTTCCAGACCCAGGCCCCCTCGGCGTCGGTACCGTGGAACGCGCCGGAGAGCGCGTCGCGCAGGACGGGGGCGGTCAGGGCCTGGCCTTTGGACAGGCGGAGCATCAGGGAACGCGCGGCGCTCAGCAGACGGATGGGTTTGTCGGTATGGGCCGCGGATTGCGGTGGCGGCCGCTTCGGGCGCGCGGACGGGCGCTGCGATGGCGCATCGAGCATGGACGGGCTCCTTCGGGTGGGTGGATGGCGAAGGGGCCGGCCGAAGAAAAAACGCACGCGCTCTCCTCCGATCCGGACCTGACCCACCGAGGCCCACTACCTTTCGGTGGCGCTCGGGCCCGGGGGATGACGCAAGAGGAAATGTGGGACAAATGGAGCTGTGCGTGCCGCACGATGACCGAGGCTTAGGCGCCCCCGATGCGGACGGTTTCGATCATCGCGTCGATGGCGTCGTCGGGCACGCCGCAGGCCGCGCCCCAGCCGCGCAGGTTGGACACGCAGTCCTGCCAGGAGCCGAGCAGCAGGTTGAAGGAACGGTCCTCGGTGGTGGCGGCGAACACGCAATCGCCGCTGACGGCCACACTGACGATCGCAGGCTTCGTCATGGGAGGCAGATAGAGCAGCCAGCACAAGAGCGCGGCGAATTTCGGGGAGAGGTTCGGGCCGCGGCGCGGATCCATGGGGTGAGTGTCGAGGGAACGCAGGGCGGGCGCGGCGGGCAAGGCTGCGGCGGATTGCGGTTCGGGCATGGGAAGCTCCTCTGGGTCGTGCGCCGGTACGAGCCCGGCGGCGGGATCGGCCGCGGCCGGGCGGGATGGACGCGAATAAGCGGGCTTTAGGACGCGGATGCGCCGGCTTTCTTCCTGCACGCCTCGATCAATCGGCCGTACTCGGCGGTATCGAGGTCGGCGTGGCTGTTCGTCAGGTACGAGAGCTGGGTGACGATCAGGCGCACGGCGGGGTCGGTGCGCTGGTCGCCCCCTTCGGCGATGACCTGGCGGCAGGCGTTGTGCAGCGACAGCGCGACCCCGGAGGGGTTGCAGGCGCCGGGATCGACGATCATCAGGGCGTCGCGGTGGCGGTTGTGTCCCGCGGGCAGCTCGCCCGCTGACGCGGCGCTGCGCACGCCAGTGCTGCGCACGGCAGTCTTGCGGACAGCAGACTTGCGGACAGCAATTTCGGGGCCGGCAGCTTCCGCTACGCCGAGCTGATGGCCGTGGGAATCGCTGGCAGCGGCCTTACCGGCGACGGCCAGGCCGGCTTCGCAGGCGGCCTCCTCAAGCTCTGGACCGAACTCGACGATGCGCTGGGCGCTTCGGGCGGCGGCGGCGTACACCGCAATCGGGTATTTCGGCTCGAAGTACAGGTCCCGCTCGATGCCGAGGCCGAGCGGGCCGCGGAAGCCCTGAAGCTCCGACAGCAACACACCCCCGAGTTCGGGGAACCCCATGCCCAGATCGGCCAGGCAGTGGAGGTAGTCGTTGTCGTCGGGATCCATCGCGTAAATCAGCCACTTGGAGGCTCCGAGGGGGAAGAAGTACTTCACGGCGGGGAAGTGGTCGCCCTCCCGGTCCTGTCCATTCGCGATCAGTTGCTCGCGCAGTTCGGGCGTCATCAATTGCATTGGTTGCTCCTTGTGGATTGAAGTGTGGATAGAGAAAAGGGCGTTCAGCCCGCTGGCGGCGGGCCGAGTTTCACGAAGACGTCGTTGCCGCGGACGGCGATGTTCACGTGCCGGTCCTTCGGCATCAGCCAGTGAATTTCCTGCCAGACCGCGCGCGCGATGACCGCCCGGGTGGCCTCGTCGGCGGAGGCGACGTGTTTCACGGCCAGGCGGAGCGCCTCGATCTCGAAGGACCGAAGCTGCGTGGCGTAGCTGTCGGCGTCGCTGTCGTCGAAGGGACAGAAGAACGCGTGCCGCAGCAGTTCGGCGAGATCCTCCGCGTCGATGTCGCTGCCCGAAACGATCACGGGCCAGGCGTACTCCACGAACCCGCCTTCGCCGACAAGGGCGACATCGGCCGGAACCGGGATGACGTCCTTGTCCCCATCGGGCCGGACGATCTCCGCGAGCATGACAATGGCCTCCGCCCGATCGCCCTGCGGGGTGCAGCCCTCCTGCGGAGAGCAGTCCCCTTGCGGGGAGCAATCCTCCTGCTGGGCGCCCCCCTCTTGCGGGGCGCAGCCTTGCGCGAGGCGGGCCGCGTGCAGGTCGCGGGCTCGTTCGGCGTCGAGGAAGCGCCGATACAGTTCCTGCCGGGAGAGGATCGCTCCGCCGATTTGGATCTCGGTGCGAACGTCCGTCAGGCGCGGCAGGGCGTCGTACCAATCGTAGCCCTCAAGGCACCGGTCGGACTCGAACAGCCTCGGCGTGAGCCCGGCCCGTTGCGCGGCGCGATAGAAGGGCTGGGTCTCGGGCGGATCGGCGTCGTACACGACCACCACGGTGTCCGGGCCGACGGGGACGAGGGAACCGGGGCGCGTCCAGTTGTCCACGTCGGCGATCGCCGGGACCCAGGGCCGCAGTTCGGCGGGAGGCACCGGCAGGTCGATCCCGGCGCGGGCCGCGCGTTGGTGGTCCTTGAAGGCCACGCGCGGCGGCGGGTCCATGGGCGCCAGCGCCCGGTAGATCGCGAGACGGGCCTCGCGGCGAAGTTCCTCGAGAAACGCATTCTCCACCGCCTGGTTGCGGGCGGGCAGGACGAGTTCGAGTTCCGGACAGTCCACGACGTCCGCGCTCACCGTCCAGATCTCGCCGTCCAGCGTCTGAACGACGGGCAGGCGCGCATTGACCGTGAGGCCGTGGAAATTGACGTCCGTCCGGGCGTAAGGCACGTCCCGGGACGTGTTCACGCCCAGCGTGAGCCCCTTCCATTGCTCGATGCGGAATGCGTTCTCCAGAAAATCGCGCCGCTTGAACGCCTCGCCGTCGAACGTCACCGGCAACGGCGCGAACAGGGCCGCGCGTCCTGCGGCCGCGCGCAGCGCATCCAGCGTCTGCGCGACTTCGAACGTGACGCGGGTGCCGTGCGGCTTCGGAGCGGCGTCGTCGGGCACAACACCCGCCTCGGCCTTGCCCATGAAATGCTCGGGTTCGAGCTGGACCCGCCAGGACGGAAACTGCCCGGCGGTGGGCGACTTCGGACGCGAGGCCAGGGTGCAGCCGTGCTTGGCCAAGGACAGCAGGCCCATGCCGGCGGGGTTCTCCGATCGGGCCAGTTTCTCGTTCCATCCCGACTCGCCGAAGCTCAGGAGCACCGCCGGATCGGCGATGCCGCGGCCGTCGTCGCGGATCGTGACCTCGAAGCGATGGCCGTCGGGCGGACTGAGGTCCCGGGTCGAGATGTCGATGCGGGTGGCGCCGGCGCGCCGGGCGTTGGCGATCAGCTCCACGAACGCGCTGGACGCCGAGGCATCGAAGAACATGTGCATCCGGTCCAGGGCGCCGGGGTGAACGCGGGCGCGTATGGATGTGGCAGCAGGCGTGTGTGGGTCGTTCATCGCAATGTTTCTCCGTCGTGGGACAGGTGAACGGACGCGCCGGCGCGGGGCCGGCGGGTGTCGTTGGAAGTTGGAAAGGGTGAGTAGCGTCGGCTCGTTACGGCGACACGCGCAGGAACTCGGGCACCTCGGTGGCGGGAACCTCCGGGGCGTCGGCGTCCTCGCCGTTCGCCGCGGCGCGGTCCGGTGCCTGGCCGGCGTCTTCGCCGTTGGTCGGTGCGGCGGAAGAGCCGTCGCCGTTGTCCCCGCGCTTGTCCGGCGTGGCGCCGGCATCCGGTTGTCCGGTCGACTCGGCCGTGTCGTCCGCCTCGGTCTTGGCGGCCGCCTCTCCGGCGTCGAACGGCTCGAACCCGGGCGGCGTCCACTTGAGCGCGGCGGCGCGGGCCAGCGGGGAGATGTGCAACGCCTGCTCCTCGTCGGCTCCAAACGCCCGGGCCATGGAGGAGACCAGCACCGCCTTCTTGGACTTGGCGCGCGCGGAAGCCCAATCGGGACCGAGAACCTTCGCGGCGACCTCCAGCAACTTCGCCTTGGTCAGGCGCTTCCAGAAGATGTCCGCGTCGGGCCGGTATTGGCCCGCGAAGTCGATGTCCAGCCGCGCCGCGGTGGCCTCCAGTTCCGGCCGGGCCGAGGGCTCGAACGCGAGCTGTCCCTGCACCGTGCGCGCCACGCAGGCGGCGAACAGCGCCTGCTTCATCTCTGCTGGCAGGTCTCTCAGCATCCGGAACGCGTCGCCGTCGTCCTCGATCTGCAGCCAGTCCAGGGGCAGCGCCGCGCGGTTGATCCGCAGCATGCCTTCCCCTTGCGAGGCTTCGGCGAAGTTCTTGTCGTCGCGCCGCATCGGGGGACGGTCGGCGGTCTCGGAGAACTTGATGTCCAGCGCATGCGGCCGGTACCCGGTCTGGAAGAGGGCGCGGGCCATCTGGAACACGCACAGGTCGAAGGCGGCCTCGAAGTCCTCGGCCAGGTGCGCCTTGATCAGCGACGTGCGGATGGCGCGCAGATCGTCGCCGAGCCCGATGCCGATGCCGACGCGCTTGCGCGCCATTGCCGCGGGATCCGGGACGGGATCGGGGCGGGAAATGGCCGGCGGCTGCACGTGCCCGTCGAACGCGCCGGGGTCGTGGGCGTCGTCGCCGGCCCCGTTGGCGGAGGCGGATTCGCCGTCCGCAGAACCGTCCGTGGAGTTGGGCAGGTCTTCGGGGCGGACCAGGCCCTGGATGACGCGCATGTTGCCGTCGTCGCCGACGGTGACGATGGCGCCCGCGATCTGCATGTCCTTGCGGCGGAACACGGCCCGGCCGGAGACAGTGTGCTTGATTGCCTTCAGTCGCGCCTCGATGCGCTCGAACTCCGACGCGGTCTCGTCGGTCCAGTCCTCGTCGGCGAGGTCCCTGAGTGCCTCGCACCGGGCGTTGAGCCGTTCGGTCTCCTCCGTCTCCGCCTCGGTGGGCTCGCCGGGTTTCGGGCGGATCTGCGCGAAGCGAGCGGTGTCGCTCCACTCCACCTCCACGCGGGCTTCGGCCCAGGACCACTTGGTGCGCAGTTCCTCCGCGGCGGCTTCCAGGCGCTCCAGCGTCAGCTTCCGGAGCAATGCGGGGTCGTCGAACCAGATGCCGCGTTCGTCCTCCTCGGCGAAGAGATCGCGGGTGAGCGCGCCGCCGGCCGCCTCGTAGGCGTCGGCGCCGATGAAACGGGCAATGGCCGCGGTTCCGGGGATCCGGCCCTCGGCCAGGAGCCTGCGGATCTGATACAGGCTGGGCCCGGAATGCTGGGCCTTCAGTTCCTCCCACACGGCGAGCTGCAGCCTGGCGTCGGCGGTGGCGCAGAACGCCTGCAGGGCCTGAAGTCCCATCTCCCCCGCCCGGTACGCTTCGAGCAATTCCGGGGCGGCGTTGCCCAGGCGCAGACGCTGTTCCACCGTGCGCTCGGAGACGCCGAACCGGGCGGCGATCTCGGCGACGGTGCCGCCATCCCGGGCAATCTCGGCAAAGGCTTCCACCTGGTCGGCCGGATGCATCGCGGCGCGCATGGTGTTCTCGACCAGGGACAGTTCCACGGCGTTGTCGCCGTTGGCGACGACGTGGCAGGGCACGGGGTGGTCGGGCGCGATGGCGCCGTCCTCGGCAAGGACCTTCAGCGCCGCCAGGCGCCGGGCGCCGGCGACGACCTCGTGGCAACCCTCGGCTTTGCCGTTCCCCTGGGCGGGCTGCACGAGGAGATTTTCAAGCAGTCCGTGGGCCGCGATGGACGCCTTGAGCTGCTCGAACGCCGCGCCTTCGGCCGGCGTCTTCCTCACGTTTTGGGGCGATGGGATCAGCGAATGAAGGGGGAGGCACCGGATGGTGCGGTCGGAATCGGACATGGAGTACCTCCTGAATCGGCCCCGGCGTGGGGCACGGAAGGAACGGGAAAGGGCGCGAACCGAAGGCTCCGGAAGCTCTCCGGCTCGCCCTGACCCATGCTTTACGCGGACTCCATGGAATGCCGCCCCGGTCGGCGGCGAGGGGGGAAGGATCATGCCGTTCGGATCAAATCCAGCCTCTCTCGGCGAGGCTGACGAATGCGCCGTCGGTGACGACGAGGTGATCGACCAGGCGGATGTCCACGAGGGCCAGCGCGCGGCCGAGCTTCAGCGTGATGCCGCGGTCGGCCTCGCTCGGTTCGGCGACGCCGGACGGGTGATTATGGTAGAGAATCACCGCCGCGGCGTTGTTCTCCAAGGCCTTCTGCACGACCACCCGGGGGTAGATGGCCGCCCCGTCGATGGTGCCGTTGAAGAGTTCGGTCATCCGGATCAGGCGATGCCGCGTGTCGAGGTAGATCACTCCGAAGACCTCGTTGCGCCGCCCGGAGAGCTTCAGACGCAGGAATTGCTGGACGTCCTCCGGCGCGTTCAGGCAGCGGCCGCGGCGGAAACGCCCGGACAGCACCTTCAGGGCGAGGGCGACGACGGAGGATTTTTCGGCGCTCGTCAGCAAGGAGGGGTTCAGCGAACGAAATCGGTCTTCGCGGGCGGAGGCGGCATTCGGGGCGGACATGAGCGGCGGGCTCCTCTTGGCGGTGGGAAGGGGATGGAAGCAAGCGGATCGGCCGGGAACGCGGTCGCGAATGAACGCGCGCCGGCCCCCGGGACCCGCCCCGTCCCGGCCGACCTCCACTCCGTGCGGCGCCGGAGGACGGCGCCGGCGTACGGATCAGACAAATCCGCGCTCGGCGAGGCTGACGAAGGAGCCGTCGGTGACGACGATGTGGTCGAGGAGCCGCACGTCGATCAGCTCCAGCGCCCGGCCGACCCTGTCGGTGATGTGACGGTCGGCCTCGCTGGGCTCGGCGATGCCGGACGGGTGGTTGCGGTAGAGAATGGCGGCTGCGGCGTTGTGGTTCAGGGTTTCCCGGACGACGGCCTGGGGGCGGACGGACGGCCTGTCGACGGCGCCCTGGAAGAGTTCGACGACCCGGATCAGTCGATGGCGGTTATCGAGGAGGACAATCCCGAATACCTCGTCGCGGCGGCCGGCGAGTTTCACGCGCAGAAACCGCTGGATGTCCTCCGGCGCGGCGAAGGCGCGGTTCGGCCGGCAGCGGCTTCTCAGCACATTCAGGGCGAGGGCGATGACGGAGGATTTTTCGCTCTTCGACAGGCAGGCGGGCGTGAGCCGGGCGAAGCGGTTCTCGTCGGCGGTTGCGGCGGGTGTTCGCACCTCGGTTTCGGCGTCGGCATTCGATGCGGGCATGATCGACAGGCTCCTCGACAGGTGATGGGAAGATGGAAGCGATACGAAGTGCTGCGTCCCGGACGTCGGCCGGCGCGGTATTCCGGGCGCCGGCCCCCGGAATCCGCCCGGCCGGGGGATGCCTCCCCCCTCGGCGGAGCCGGACGCGGTAGCCGAATCCGTGGCGGGAACGGTCAGCCGAATCGAACGCCGGTCTCGGTGAACGAGAAGCCGTTGGCGGCAATGGCTTCGTCTACGGCGTCGTCGGAAGTCAGGTAGTCGTACTCGCGCTCAAGTTGTCGGTAGAACCAGCGGGCGAGGTTGCGCATGGCCTCGACAACAGCGTTCTCTGCGTCGTGCGTCATGGTCTGCGTTGCGGGGCCGTCGCGTTCGACCTCGATCCTCATGCTGTATTCGTGGCAGGAGGACCCGAGCTGGCGGATGACGGCGGCGAGCTGGTAGAAGTTGCGCCATTGAACGTGCTGAAGATCGTCGGCGATGCCGTGCAGTGTCGGGTCCTTCGGAGCGTGGCTGCGAACTGCTCGGGCCGCGTTCGGGGCGTAGTGGTACGCACCTTCGAAGCTGGCGCCGTCACCCTGGTTGGCGAACCCCCGGAAATACAGATTGGGCGTCTCGCGCGTGCCGCCGCCCACGAGCCGGACGATTTGCGTGCGCAGCGTCACGCCGATCAGGCCGCAGACGGTCTCGAAATCCTCGAACACGGCGTCGTACCACTCGTGGTCGAGGCAGGTATCCCGATACCAGGTCCGGGCGCGTTCCCGGGCGGATTCGGACAATTCCGGTAGCTCGTAGACGACGGTCTTGACGATGCGGGGCATGGGGTCACCTCGGGTGATGGAAACGGGCGGCGCACGCAGGGGGCTGGCGGACCCGCGCACGCGCCCGCGTCCCGGCCGGGACTCGCCGGGGAGAAGGCTCGACGCCACTCCGGGCGGAGCGAGTGCGGGACGCGGTGCCGGTGGAAGCGAGCGGCGCCGTGGGGGAGTGGCGGCGGTGGCGACCGGCGCAGCGATGTCGATGCGCAGGGCGGGGAAACGGGCGAGCCGCGCTGCACGGGACCGGCTTCAATTGCGCGAAGCCGCCGGTGTTATTCTTCGACGATGTGCGGCCGCTACAACATCGTCAGCGATCCCCAGGCGCTGATGGATGCGTTCGGAGTCATTGACGCGGAGACGTCGGTGGACGTCGGCGATCGCTACAACATCGCGCCGTCGGAGCCGCCCCCGAAAGGAGAATCCACCCGAGAGAGAAGGATCACGCGGGTCCCGACGATCCGGGTCAATGGCGACCGGCGGGTGATGCGCCCGGCCGTCTGGCCGCTCATCCCGGTCTGGGCGCGCGGCGTCGTGCCGAAGTACGCCACCGCGAACGCGCGTTGCGAAACAATGGCGAAGCTAGCCGCCTACCGCCATGCCTGGGCGTCGGACCGGCGCTGCCTGGTGCCGGCCACCTCGTTCGTCGAGTGGCAGGCGGTTGCGGGCAGCCGTCGCAAGCAACCATGGCTGGTCTATCTTGCCGACCGCCGGCCGATGGCGTTTGCAGGCTTGTGGGAGGTCTCCCATACCGAAGACGGTGAGGGTGTCGAATCGTGCACGATCGTCACTGCCCCGGCCAATGCGCTGATGGCCGAGATTCACAACACGCGCAAGCGCATGCCGGTGGTACTGGAGAGCGGGGTCGAACAGAAGGCCTGGCTGTCCGGCACGAAGGAAGAGGCCCTGGCGGTCGCCGAACCGCTGGCGGACGGGTTGCTGGATGCCCATCCGATTTCGACAAGATTCAACAATCCGAACGCAAGCGGCCCGGAATTGTTGGAACCCGTAACGGCTCAATAGACCTCCGGCAGCTTCGCAATGAAATCCGGTCCACGGTCCCGGCCGGGTAGCGGCGTGGCACCGTGGAGCGCGCCCGGATTGATTGCGGTCTGAATTGCGAGCCAGCGGTTGCCTGTGTGCTTCACCATCGGGCATGCTGTATATATACACAGGCGTTTAACACCGGTTCGGGACCTGGACGGATTGACGGAAGAACAGCGCCGGTTCCTCGGGGGCGTTGCCGCGAGGATTCCCAAACTGTTCGAGGCGATCAAGGCAGGGAGTTCGAGTGCGCGCTTCAAACTAGGCACCAGGCGTCTGGAAGACGGCCGGCGTGTCGAGCTGGAACTGGTCGCGCGGGTGCCCAGGCGCAAGTGGCACGGTATTGCCAATTCCTGGGGGCAGATGCTGCCGCGGTCACCGGTGGACGACGAAGCGTAAACCGGCGATCTCGGAGGGGAATGGCTCATCCAGGTTTAGGTCCGTTGAGTCGAAACGCAGCGAGCGGAGAGTGCGCTTCGGTTTGACAGTTCCGGTCTCCAGCGCGTCAGTTCAAAGGTGTGCCTATGTGCTCCGGCTCGTTCGTGTTGGTGACTCGAAGTGTGGCCTGCAGGGTTCCGTTCGAAGCAAGCCCCGCCACTGCGGATGCCAATTTACTCCGGGCTTCGGCGCACCATGTCGAAAATGGCACGCGGATTTATTTCCTTCTAAATCAATGCGTTAGGTAGAGTTGTATAGGGGTGGAGCGCTACTGATGATGGAGATTGACCAATTTCTGTATCATATGATATATTGACTTGCTTGGTGCATTTACGCACTGTATCAATTGATATGCGAGGGGCAGACTAGGTGCCAGCAATTGACCCGGAAGCGTTTAGACATGAGCTGGTCGTTCTGTGCAGACGGCGGAGGTCTAGGCGAATGGGTTTTCCGCGTCACTGGAATGCCGGCTGTATGTCAAGCACCGTAACCGGAATGAAGTTCACGGACAATGAGGCGTGGCATTTTATAGCTGATCGAATCGAGGAGGGTCATGAAATCGAAGTCATCGATATGGACGATAAACCCGGAACCTACGGTTTCGTACTACATGTTGATGTGGAGGGCCAAGATCGGCAGCTCTACATCAAGATTCAGTTGGGATCGGGGGTCGTGACTGGCCGGAGTTTCCACTGGTCGACGATCGATCGCTAGCCATAAATTGCTATAACCACAGTGAGGTAACAAATAGTGAACTACCAGGCGCTTGACGATGGCATGAAGTGTGCGGCGTGCGGGAGCAAAAATCTGAGCCGTCGAACGGAGATCGACGAGTTCGAATACGGAGCGGATGAGGACAGCGCAGTCCTCAGCGTTGACGTCGTCGTGTTTAGTTGTGGAGATTGTGGATTTGAGTTTACAGGTCCGAGCGCAGAGGCTGCGCGCCATGATGCCATGTGCCGACACCTGGGAATAATGACCCCTGCGGAGGTCAAGGATGTGCGCGTGCGCTATGGACTGTCGCGCCAGGCGTTCGCTTCGATTACACGACTGGGCGAGGCATCGATTGCTCGATGGGAGGCGGGCTCGCATTTTCCGAATCGAGCGTATGACAGTTTCCTATTCCTGCTTTGCTACGAGGACAATTTTCGCCGGCTACAAGACAGGGGTAGAGATGCCACTGCCCGGAAGAACGATTCCGCAACTGCCGCGAAGCCCAAGTTCCACCTTAGGCTGGTAGAGAGAACGGCCAGATTGCGCCGTGAGCAAGTAGCGTTCGAGCTTCAACCCGGCGTGTTGACGGCAAGTTTTGGTTAGTGGATCCCTCAATCGATGTATACGACAACTTTCTACAGCTTCAAGGGTGGCGTTGGGCGAACGATGGCGCTGGTAAATTGCGCTTTCGAGCTTGCCAAACGAGGTCGACGTGTATTGATGGTGGACTTTGATCTGGAGGCGCCGGGCATTGAGGCGTTTCTGGACACGTACAGTGTGCGCAGATCGAAAGGAATGGTCGACTTTATTGTTGATTATCGGACAACTCGAGAGTCACCAGATGTGAGCGATTATGTATATGAAACAGGCCCCGCAGGTGCGAAGCTGTGGGTGATGCCAGCAGGACGCAGAGACGACCTGTATGCAAATCGACTAAGTCGTATCGACTGGGGGCAGTTATACGGTGAGGAAGACGGTTACCTGTTGTTCGAGGATCTCAAGGCTCAGTGGGAGAGCTATGTGGGACCGGACTATGTGTTTATTGATTCTCGAACGGGTCATACGGATGTTTCAGGGATTTGCACACGTCAATTGCCCGATTCAGTGGCTTTATTGTTCCGATTGGATCAGCAAAATCTGGAAGGGTTAAAACCGATCGTATCCGCCGTACGTAGAGAGGCGAATGGACTTCGGCGAAAGGATGTTCAGTTGCATTTTTTCCCATCTAACGTGCCGGACATGGACGATGAAGATCGTGTTTTGAAGAAGCAGCTGAGATTGTTTAGAGATGCTCTGGATCCCGGTTCCATGAGTACAATGATAAGGCACTACGACGATATGGCGATGTTGGAACACACCGTCTTTACGATTAAGCGGGAGAACTCTCGTTTGGCAAAGGAGTACCGGGGCCTCGTAAAGGAGATTGTTCGTCTAAATCCTGAAGATCTGGATGGCGCGAAGGACTTTCTGTTGACGCAGCTAAGTCCGCATCGGGTCGGTCGTGGTATTCGGTCCGGGGACGATGATCGAGTCGAAGCGATTGCGGATAAGCACAGGCACGATCCGGCAATTCTGAACTTGTTGGCACGGATACGAGAGCGTGAGGGTCGTTATAGGGACGCAATCGATTATCTTTCCGATGCGATCGCGGGGGGGCCGAGCGACATCGACTCCTATTGTCGGCGCGCCGAACTGTATGCCGTGGTGGGTGAGGATGAGGGAGTTCAGAGAGATCTGAAGGCTGCGCTTGGAAGCAAGGCGGAAGGATTCTACGAAGTGTCAAGACTTGTTTCTTTGATTGGAGAATTGGCTCCAGATCTGATTAGCGAATTGCCTGGGACAGTCGCGCTTGAGTCGCTGTCAATGGAATCGCAGGTTGGCGTTGCAAATCTAATCGCTATGGAAGGGGAAGCAAATCAAGTGGTTAACGCTATTCTGAGATGCGTCTTGAGGTCAAAGGAGACGAATGAAAAAACGTTGAGCAGGGCTCAAAACGCCCTGACGATTTCGCTCATAGGGGGTGGTGCATTTGATGACGCAATGGAGTTACTTTCTGAGTCGGACGGTGTTGAAGCTGCGTTTAACTTTGGTATCGCCGTGTGGGGCGCTACCGGCGAAATATCGAAGGAGCATTTTTTACAAGTGAGAGAGATTAACGCTGAACAGCGCGTGAGTGATCGAGACTCCAACTACTTCTTTTGTTTGGCCCTTTCAGAATGGATCCTGGGAGACAACAAAGCGGCGAAGGAAAATCTGAGCACGTCGCGTGACGGCCTGCGCAGACGGTCAAGGTACGTCAGTCCGTGGCGCTACCAGTATGTTGATTCTGATGATTTCCAGAGAGACCTGGATGAAGCGGAGAGAATGATCGCTGGAGAGCGGGTTTTCCCTCCAGTCTTGCGGATTTCGGCGGGGCACTTGGATTCGAACAATGCTTGAGTCCGATGCTCAGTTGAGTGCAGCGGTCAGGAGCGCGGTTCTGGCGGACCAGGATGTTCTGAAATCGCTCAAGAAAGCTGTGCGTCCTCTCAAGCATACGACCAAGCGGATCCAACCGCGTAGAAGCGCGGCTGTATCGATCGTGGCAACTGACGGAGGTCATGATGGAGTGGCGTTTGATCCATTCGTAGTGGACGTCATTCGAGTCGTGGATTCCGGGGACAAGCAATACTGTATCGAGGCTGTGACGCCGGGTATGCTGGTGGATGAAATCGACTCAAGGCATTTTGATGCACGTGGCAAAGCCGTGAGTCCCTTGGGACGGATGATGACGGCACTTGAGGTGAAGAGCGTTGGCGATTTATCGACGTCGATTCGAAAGAAACCGGAAGATCGAACGGGACTCTGGATAACGATCTATCGCGAACTGATCGAATGGGCGGTGCTGTTGGATCTGGTACGCGGAGATTATCGCTTTATGACAGACACTGTAATTGTGTTTGACGGACTATTGCGGACAAAAAAGTTTGCCCAGGGGCTATTCGGAAAGTATCAGCAGTTGCTATCTGACGCTATTCGCGCACAATATGAAGCGCGTAGGCGCCGGATTTATGTTGTTGGGATCGCGAAACGAAACAAGTTTCTACAGCAGTATCGACTTGCCATGGCATTAACGGGCGTTATGCGAAATACGTATCCATGCTACACGCCTATTCCGGATGATCTGCAAAAGTCGGTTTATAAATGGGCCGAGATCGTGACCGGGGGAGGGGAAGGAGAGAGTTACAACGCTGGGAAACTGTTCTTGGTCAAATTCGGCTCTCACATCCACGATCCTGTGTGGGCTGTCGACATACTCAAGTGGCAAAGCCACGACGCTGGGCTGATTCTGGGGCATTTACTTTTCGATGCACAAGAAGGCTTCCCTGTTCCTTATTACCCACTGAGCCTTCAACAGGCGCACGAGAAGGCCGCATTGGCAGGTCTTGACTTCGATATTCTTCAGGAAGAAGTGAGTAGCGCGATTGAGGAGTGTGTCGGGGAAGACTCAAGACGAATGCTTGATGAATTGGCGTTACAACCCACGGAACCGGAGGCGGCGCGGTACTAGGCGGATTTGAGTATGGACTTATTTCCGAAATCTAAAGTGGTTGGGGTATTCCGCGGGTTCAGGGACGGCGGACTGGAATTTCATGCGGATATTACCTTGCCGTACGATGAACGACTTCGTGATATTCCAATGCATGGTCAGTTCATCCTCGGTCAGCTGGAGACCCCTGAAGAGGCTGTGTTGGGTCGCATCACATCAATTTCAGCGGATGGAAAACTCACTTCTTCTGCCGGTGAGCAGTATTCCATTCGATCGGTCGCGGACGGCCGCGATGTACCTGACAACTTGCGGGAAGCCTATCTCCGCTATCGAGTGGACATACGCATTCTGGGCGTGTTGCGTAATGGCGATGTGGATGGAGGATTGGTGTTCGTGCCGTCTCACCGGCGGCTGCCGCACGTTGGTAGCAGGGTTGCTTTCCTGGCGGATGACGTGTTGAAGCACGTTGCAGGCGATCGTGGAACGGGTGCTGAATTGGGACACTTAGCGTTTGGAGAATACGTCTACGGCGCGGGTGATGTCCGATTGGAAGAAACGTCGTGGATGCGAGTCAAGGATCCAACGGTATCGGTTCGATTTGCCATCGAGAATCTCGTTTCACGCCGTACGTTCGTGTTTGCACGCGCCGGGTTCGGCAAATCAAACCTGAACAAACTCTTGTTCAGCACGCTTTACAAGAAAACACCGAGAGTGCAGAAACGAGGCAAAAGGCGTGTTCCGGTGGGGACAGTCATATTCGATCCGGATGGGGAGTACTTCTGGCCGGATGACAAGGGGCGGCCGGGATTTTGCGACGTTCCTCATTTGCGGGATCGGTTGGTTGTATTTACCTCGCGGGCAGCGCCAGGTGCCTATTACGGTTCCTTTGTGGCGGGCGGGGTAAGACTTGATATCCGGCGATTCCGGCCCAGCGACATAATCAACATCGCAGTGCCGGCTGAAAAGCAGGACCAGCAAAACGTTCGAAAACTTCGTGGGATGAATCCAGCCTCGTGGTCCGAATTGGTCGAATTGATCGATCAGTATGGAAACGCCGCCCCACTTGGGCAGATTCAAGACTTGATGAAACTTGAGTCGGGCCAGGAAGTCGAGGCCTTGGCTGCGAGAGCCAACATGACATCGATCGTGCGAATGCTTCACGACAAAGGAAGCACGCTGATCGATGTGCTCATGGAGGCCTTGTCCGCCGGCAAGCTCTGCGTGGTCGATGTGTCACAGCTTCGCGGTGGTCCGTCTTTGATTCTGAGCGGCTTGATTTTGAGGAGAATTTTTGATCGTAATCAAGAGGAATTCACCAACGCGGAACCGCGCACGATTCCAACGATCGCCGTAGTCGAAGAAGCCCAATCGGTATTGAACGAGCGGCATCCCGCATCGGCCGCGTACGTGGAGTGGGTAAAAGAAGGCCGGAAGTATGACCTGGGTGCCGTTTTGATAACCCAGCAGCCAGGGAGTATCCCCGGGGATATACTGAGTCAGGGTGACAATTGGTTTCTTTTTCATCTGCTATCGGAAGGGGACTTACGGAGCGTGCGCGGAGCCAACTCACACTTTAGCAAGGACCTACTTAGCAGCCTCCTGAACGAGCCCATACCTGGGCACGGGGTGTTCTGGAGTAGCGCCGGTGAGGCACCCTACCCCATTCCATTTCGAGGTTTGTCCTTTGAGGCAATGTACGAAACGATCGATCCGTTCTACGACAAGCCCGAAATCGACACGTACGCTGTTGGTCTAAGGGAGCAGGCTGCGAAGACGGTTTCAAATCTGTTGGCAGCGACCACAGGAAGTGTTTCGCCCGTGCAGGCTGAATCGCAAACCGCCGATGATGAGGGTAGCATCGATGTTCTCTCGCTTCAGAAGGAGGCCGCCATAAGTACGCTTGCCTCCGATGCTCAACTGATCAGCGAGTTTGATTCCGGCGTGACGTGGGGCAAGTTAAAGGCGCTGCTCAAAGACGCGCTTCCAGACAGTCTGGATGACAAAGACACCGTGGCGTACCACTTGGTTGGACCCGCCGTGACTAAGATGCTGGGCGGTGTTCAGAACGTAGCTTGGAAAACGGAGCGTCGCGGCCCGCGTAAAACGACTTTCATCGTACGGATGTAATTACTGAAGACAAAGCGAAATCGAATAGTCACGTTCACGCGCTGGTGTTGTCGATTTGCCCATTTGGTTGGCTTGGCGTTTGCCGTACGCCGCATTCCCACAGTCTCTGGAGCGTTTAATTTTCCAATTGTAGGAAGATAGCTCGAGCGAACGTTTGAGAAGTGGTCCTGGAGCGCTTGCTCTCGATCCGATACTGCCGAAGCGAACAAGCATTCGCAGTCGCTCGGAACCGACCTCGCCAACGCGATTCCACACCCGGGCTAGATCCTTAGAAAAACTCTCCTCGGAGCCATGATTTAGTTGCGGATGTCCACCGTACGATACTGTATCGGGTCCTCCAAGGAACCAGTTACGCAACCATTGGTCCTCCACATAGGTGCGTAAACCGAAATATGGGGGTGACGTGATAACAAGGTCGACAGGATGGTTGATGGCATTGAACGTCTTTCTTTGGGTAGCGTCGCCACGACGAATGGCTGTGGGTGATGTGGGCGCCGAGAACGTGAGCTTAAGCACCGCTTCAGTGCGTTTGCGAACTACGTCAGATACGTTTATCTGGGGTGGTCTCATCGAACGTTTGCGCCAATAGCTCACCGAATAGGCGGGTTTGGACGCGAACGTACGTGGCATCTGATTTGAAAAATAGGAAGAGTTTCCCAAACACTTTGCCAGTGGTCCGTGGAGCGCGCCTAGCATTATCGCGCGCAGCAGATGCGCTGCATCACCAGTTCTGGCGTGCAGCAGCCGAGAGCGAATCCGGCATATCTGATCGAGAGTTTTGGGATGGTATGCCCAAGACCAGAATTCACCCACCGGTAATTCATAGTCAGTTGGATTGTTCAGGTATCGGTCCGCGAGAGCAATTACTCGATCCGCAGGCGGAGATGCCAGCTTTGCCTTTGCAATAGCGACCGCAACTTGGGATGTATCGAACCCGTATGAGCGAAAGCCAAGGAAGCGCGCCGAGAAATTTGTGGTGCCCCGACCACAAAATGGATCGAGTACGACGGTCGATCTCGGTTTTGTCCGAAGAATGGCCATTGGAAATTCAAGCGGGAACATCGTGTAGTAGGGACAAACCGCGTTCAAACGAAAGCGGCTATCGTAGGCGAGACGTGTTCGACGATTCACTGGATTAATTACCCAAGCGGCGAAGCTGTAGCGCAGTACGGGCTCAAATGGGTTCTCCCAATACGGTACTGCGCTACGATACCAATCCTATCGACGTTTCCGCACGAGAGACAATGTGGAGTCTATGCTGACGGAACATAAATCATTTTGCCGATGAAGGCCACTACTCCAGCACGTCGTCGCGGTGACGCTGATCTCACTTATCCGCTCGGCCGAGTCGGCATTCGATGAATTCGGGTACATGCGTTCGCACACGAAGCAAATCGTGCTGACCGAGTTGGACCCTGCGGACGCAATGGAGCGGCTGATTGTTATTGACGTGAGTCAGAAGGGCTACAGCGGCGGTGGCGCTAAGCGGGTTGACCCGAAATGAAGTGAGCCGGCAAGGCGCTTTGCTTAAATGATACTCGTCGCTAGAGCGCCTTCCACAGGTTTGCTCAGCGGCTCCGTATCCGTCGTGTCGATAATCCGAAGTGTGATGGGCTCCGTTCCTGCACACGGATAGTCGCCCAGATCGCTGGCGGCGTCTGCCTTTAGGTGTGTGCCGCAGGGGTGCGACAATTCCGCACTGCGGGTGGTGTGCGGTCAAGGATCGGCCAATCCGGGTAAAATGCGGGTTGAAAGACGGTATGTAGGGCACGACAGGGAGGACGACACCGATGGCCATTGATGAAAGCACACTCACAAAGGGGCAATTGAGAAAACTTGCTGCGCTGCGCCGATACGTGGGCGACAAACTGGGAGAAGAGGCGTTCGGGAAGTGGTTGGCGCAGCAGGCTGCGGCGCTCAGCGTGGACCCGGTGGCGGAGAAGATCGAGGCGGCGCTAGCGGGACTCGCCGATGATCGAAAGTTCAATCTTGGCAATTTCGGCTATACCGTTAGGCGCGCGCGCGGCAAGGGCGCGAGTGGGTTTGTTGCGATCAGGAATCAGAAGCCTTGACCCAGTATCTGTGGAGCGCAAAGCCGAATTCGCAGGGGCATGCGGTCTGTCAATTGCGGGGCAAGATTACTCCGTGAATTGTCCGATGCCGTTGTGAATCTCTGATAGGATTGGCTTTAGATACGATCAGATTAGCCAATTACCGTATTCAGGGTTTCTTTGCGTTTCGAAGTGCTTCCAAGACGTCGATGTACCCGACAAGCGCTTGAGCTACCTGCAGACCGTTTCGCACTGGCGACGCGCCACCGTGAGAATCCTGCGAGTAGGCAGGAATGTCCTTGACCTTGCCGAAATGGGTGTCCAGTCCAAGAGTATCATGTTGCCAGGAGACTGTGTCATGGAATAGGGGCCAGGATGACAGTGGTTCGTGTAGAAGAGAGAGATCCAGGTAGAAATTTGGCCCGCCAAGGCTTCCGGCGCTTCCAGAAGACTCCGCGACATAGGCCTTGGTAAACGCAAAATTGCCTTGGAGTTGGGGAACGATATCAAAGGACGGTCGAGCGGCAAAGGCTTCGTGTATGGCTTGATGATGGGTCAGTTTTCCACGCTCATGTCGTCGAAGAATGGACTCTAGTTTCACACTATCGCTCTCGACTCTAGGTTTTCGGCCGAGCATTCGAAATCCACAGGCGACGACCATTCTCATACCCGGGAATTGATTTCGTTTGTCTTCGGCGGTTATGGTCTGGAAAAGGCTCCAGGCTCGTTGCACGAAATCCAGTCCGACCGACTGACTTCGCAGTGAAAGATCGCGGTATGCGGCAACGCCATCATTCACGACCAGCGTCGGAAAAAGACGGAAACTTTCCTGGGCGACAATTCTGTGGAAGGTGCGAAGTCTCTTTACGCTCCTTTTTGCCTTTTCGGCTATGGGGTTGAATTCCGCTTCAGCCATGTTTGCGCCGTAACCCAGTAGATCACCCCACAAGGCGATTGATACTTGAAAGGGGAACCGGGAGTTTTTTCCGAGTTCGTACGGCTTTGTTGCTTCCAAGATTTCTTACGGCTCCGTGGTTGAAGTGTGTCGAGTCAATTGCGGATTTGTCTATGGCAAGGTGAAGATGTCGAGCAGCGTCACCAAGTTCAGTGGGGTCATTGCTAGGCGTCTTTCAGTCGGTGTGCTCTTGGCTGACATCGTAGCTTCAGCCTACGCGCAGAGTGAAGTCAGTGCTCTATTCGCATTCGAGATCACGTCACGCGACCCTTGCAATGATCTCACGTTTGCTTTGACTAGAGGGGGCGAAACGGGTACGAGGTTGGGCACGTTCAGAGGGGCTGTAGAGGAGCGAATTCGTGCCTGAAGGTGGCATGCATGCCACCTTCAACCTAAAGCAAGATGTACGAAAAGACCGTAAATTATTGTTTTTATTGGTCGGGGTGAGAGGATTTGAACCTCCGGCCCCTGCCTCCCGAAGACAGTGCTCTACCAGGCTGAGCTACACCCCGATCCGACAAACAATCGCTGACTGGACAATTTTATACCAGATAGCCTCGGGATAGCCGCTTCCTGTCCGATTCGCATTGCGTGGCCGGCGACAAACAGTGCGTTTCTGTACGACTTGATGCTCGATTTCCGTCAATGTGCCCCGAATTCCCGTATTCTATGTCCGCTTCGAGAGCCGACGTCCTTAAGACATGGCTCGAACGGCCGCGAGGTGGAACCATGGACAGACGCCGGTTTCTCAAGGGCGCCTTGGGCGCAAACATCCTGGCTCACTTGCCGGCCGGCCTGTTTGCCCAGAATGAGGCCGGTGCGATCGACGACGATTGGGATTCCGGTGTTGTCCGACACTTGCTGCCCGCGGTGAGCGACTCGAGTATTCTCATCAAGGCATCCTTTTCGGAACGCCAGTCGTCGCCGCCCGTACTTCTGATCGGCGGTCAGCGGGTGGAGGGCCGGATGAACGACACCCAGGGGGAGTTCTGGCAATTCCATGCCGACGGCCTGGAGGCTGGCCGAACATTCGCCCTGGAACTCAGCGGCGACCGCGGTCAGGCGTTGTGCGAACCCTGGGAACTGTCGACCTTTCCGGCACGTGACGCCAACGTGGACAGCTTCCGATTGCTCGTTTACACCTGCGCCGGCGGCCACGACGCACTCGGGTTCCTGCCAGCCGCCGTTCGCCAGCGCCTGCTGCGTCGCGCGCTATCCTTTGGCCCGCAGGCCGTCATAGCCAATGGGGACCACGTGTATTGGGACATCCTGTCGCCTCGCGGCGGTCTCATTCTGGCGAATACGGATACGGCTCGACGATTGGCTGGTGAATTCGACCGCTCCGCACTGGTCCTGGGAAGCGACAATGAAACGGTGCTCAAACTGGCAGTAACGCCGCAAATTGCACCGGTCTATGGAACCATCTTCCGCTCCACGCCGGTCTATTTCCTGCAGGATGATCACGACCATTTCGAGAACGACGAAGCCACCGATGAGATGGTGACGTTCCCGCCTTCGTGGTTCATGATTCAATTGGCCCGCGCTTCGCAAAAGCTCTTCTATCCCGAGTTTCTCCCGGATGCGAATCGGCCTCCCTACCTGCCGTGGTCTTCATCCGGCGATCGGATCAGTGGCCTGTCGGAGAGCTTTGGCACGCTACGGTTCGGCAACCTGGCGGAGGTGCTTCTGTACGACGTGAGGCGAACAATGACGATCGCCGGACCGACTTCCGTGTTTGTCGACCCGCAGGTTGAGCAGTGGTTGGACGCGAGAACGGGGAATGAAGACACTCGCCACCTGGTCCATGTGCCTTCGAGTCCGCTGGGCTGGAGTGCGGGCAAGTGGGGCGAGTGGTATCCGGATATTCTGGGAGAGGACCAGACGCTGACGACTGACATTCCCAAACCCTATTGGCAGCAGGGTTGGCTGGCCCAGCACGACCGAATCGTCAGATCGCTTGCAAACATGCAGGAACGGACTCCGATGATCATAAGCGGCGACTTGCATGCGCTGGCGCTGGGCAGGATGGTGCGCAGCGGCGCCATGGATCTTTCCGCCAATCCGATCAACATCGCGCTGGCAGGTCCGATCAGCACGGGCGATGAATTGTGGCCATCGGCTTTTCGGGGCGTCGGCCCCGGCACTCCGTCCCACGTCGATATGGAGGAAGACATCACTCCGCTGGAGCAGCATGGCTTCACACTGGTCGATTTCGAACCGGACCGGATTGCGCTGCGTTTCTTCCGGTGGGATGTCGAATCGCAGGACCCGGCGGAGATTGACGACCTAATGCCATTTCATTCCGCAGTGATCCCGCGGGGCGGATAACGGAAGCTCAGGACATGTCGCAATCCCTTCAGGCACTGCTGGCCGTTCTGCCGATCCTCGTGGCGGCGATCCTGTTAGTGGGCTTTCGCATTCCCGCCCGGGTCGCCATGCCGGCCGTCTACGTTCTCGCGGTTGTCATCGGACTGTTTGCGTGGGCCATGCCCGTGACCCAGATTGCCGCGGCATCCATTCAGGGACTGTTCATCACGTTTGAAATCCTCTTCATCATCTTTGCGGCGATACTTCTACTCAACACGCTGAAACACTCCGGCGCCATAACCGCGATTCGCGCCGGATTTGCCACGATCACGCCGGACCGGCGGGTGCAGCTCATCATCATCAGCTGGCTCTTCGGCAGCTTTATCGAGGGGGCATCGGGGTTCGGCACGCCGGCCGCGATCACCGCGCCGCTGCTGGTCGCGCTGGGATTTCCGGCGATGACGGCGGTGATGCTCGGCATGATGGTCCAGAGCACGCCCGTGACCTTCGGAGCGGTGGGCACACCGATTCTGGTGGGAGTACGGGGAGGACTGGAGAGCCCCGAAGTCACGCAACAACTGGCCGCGGCGGGATTGACCATGGCCGATCATTTGCAGGTCGTCACGGTCCACGTCGCAGTCCTGCACGCTATCGTCGGAACGGCGATGCCGCTGTTCATGGTGATGATGATGACGCGGTTCTTCGGCAGGAACCGATCCTGGACCGAAGGATTGTCCATCTGGCCCTTCGCGCTGCTCGGGGGTGTCGCCTTTACGATTCCCTACTTGTTGAGCGGCATCTTCCTGGGGCCCGCGTTCCCCTCGCTTCTGGGGGGGATGGCAGGTCTCGCGATCGTGACGACGGCGGCGCGCAAGCGTTTCCTGGTTCCCGAGGACGAATGGGATTTTGCTCCGCGGGAGGAGTGGCCAAACCAATGGATCGGACAGTTGGAAATGCGACTTGAAACGCCCAGGGAACAGATGACGCCGGTTCGGGCGTGGATGCCATACGTGCTGGTGGCCGGACTGCTGGTGATCACGCGGCTTCCGCAAGTGCCCATCGGCCGGGCATTGCAGTCGGTGGCGTTTCGCTGGGAGGAGATCCTGGGCACCGGCGTGACGGCCAGCACGACGCCGTTCTACCTGCCGGCGTTCATGGTGCTGGTGGCCGCACTTCTGACCGTCGCGCTGCACCGCATGCGCGGCCGCGAATTCCTGGCCGCCTTCTCCGAATCGTCCAGAACCCTGCTGGGCGCCGGATTCGTATTGATCTTCACGGTCCCCATGGTGCGCATCTACATCAACTCCGACGTGAATGCGCTCGGGCTGCAGAGCATGCCCATCGTCATGGCGGACTGGGTTGCCGTCAACGTCGGCGCGGTATGGCCGTTCTTCGCACCGTTCATCGGGGCGCTGGGGGCGTTCATCGCCGGCAGCAATACCGTCAGCAACCTGATGTTTGCCCTGTTGCAGCACGGGGTGGCCACGGCATTGGGCATTTCCGCCGCGCTCGTGGTTGCGCTTCAGGCGGTGGGCGCCGCAGCGGGCAACATGATCGCGATCCACAACGTGGTGGCGGCATCGGCCACGGTGGGCCTGCTGGGCCAGGAAGGCGCGACGCTGCGCCGCACCATCATCCCGACGATCTATTACCTCGTCATGACGGGCGCGTTGGGCCTGCTCGCGGTGCGGTTCCTGGCATAGCCGTCCGGCCCGCGCTTCCGGGTCAACGCCGCGCTCAGTACGCCATCGCGTAGCAATCCCTGCGCACGTCCGCCCCGGCGATGCGTGCGCCATGGGTGGGGTCGAGCAGTACGACCGTGCCGCACGACGGGATGCCGAGGGGTTGCATGCGGTTCACTACGTGACCCCGGTCTTCCAGCGACCGAATGACCTGTGGCGGCAGGTCGCTTTCGACGTTGAGTTCGTTGAAGCCCGTTTCATGCGGCCAGAACGATGCGTAGAAGTGCAGGGTCTGCACCCGCGGCGCCTGGATGGCCTGGTGCAGGTTGGGGTACCACTGGGACGGGAATTCCACGATGTTGAGGAACATCTGCAGGATGGTCTGTTCCTGGTTGTCGCCGCCGGGAGTACCGATGGCGAGGAAGGGTTCCCCGTCGCGCAGCACGATGCTGGGCGTCAGCGTGTAGCGGGGGCGTGAACGGGGCCGCAACTGCGCGGCGCGGGTCTCGTCGAGCCAGAACTGCTCGCCGCGCACGCTCATGGCGATGCCGGTGTCGCCGAGAATGACCGCGCCGCCAATCCAGCCGCCGCTGGGAGTGCTGTCGAAGATGTTGCCGTCCTTGTCGATGACCGCGATATGGGTGGTGTCCTTCATGTTGTCAGCCCGGTCTACAGCGGCCACCTGCAGCCGTTGCGGAGGCGGGTTCGCGGCATCCGCCACCCAGTACTGCCAATCCTCGCGGTCACGCGTCGGGTCGAACGCGAAGGGGTTTCCTGCTTCAAACGTCTCCGTGGCACTCTCCATGTCGATCAATTGTGCCCGCTGAGCGGCATATTCCTTTGACAGCAGACCTTCCGCCGGAACGTCCACGAAGTCAGTGTCGGCGTAATAGGTGTCCCGGTCCGCGTAGGCCAGCTTGAAGGCTTCGACGATGGTGTGGAGATAGTCGGCGCTGTTGTGGCCCATTCTCCTGAGGTCGAAGTTCTCGAGGATGTTCAACGTCTGCAACAGCATCGGCCCCTGGCTGTTGAAGGACTGCTTGTAGACGGTATAGCGCTTGTAGGTCGTGCTGACGGGTTCCTCGACCCGGGCATAGAACTCCGCGAAGTCATCGAGCACGAAGGGCGTGCCGTGCGCCTGCAGGAACGCCACCATCTCCTCGGCGATGTCGCCCTTGTAGAAGCGGTCCCGGGCGGCGGCGATGCCGGCTTCGCGCCCGTTGGCGCTCTGCTCGCGTTCGGCCTCGACCATCCTGTTCAGCGTGTTCGCCAGTGTCGGCAGACGGATGATCTCTCCCGACGCGTACATGGAGCCGTCCGGCCGCGTCCAGTACGCACGGTTGGCGGGCCACCGATTGATGAAGTCGATTTCCCTGTAGATCGTGCCGACCGTGCGGGACCGCAGGGGGAAACCCAATTCCGCATACTCGATGGCGCGCGCGGCCACTTCTTCGAAACTCATGGTGCCCCAGCGCTCGAGCACGGTCAGCGCGCCATGCAGCGCACCCGGCACGACGGCCGGGTCGAGTCCGTACCCGTAGAGATCCCTGGCGCGCTCGCGATACCACTCGATGGTGGCGTCGCGCGCCGCCCAACCCTGGCCGATAATGGAAGTGACTTCTCCCTCGCTACGGGGATAAACGAGGATCAGCGATTCGCCGCCCAGGCTGTAGAGGTCCTGCTCGACCACGCCGCCCGTCAATAATGCGGCAACCCCTGCATCGAACGCATTGCCTCCGTTCTGCAGAATCTCGATGGCGGCAGCCGTGGTCAGCGGATGGCCGGCGGATACGCCGCCGTTGCGGCCCATCACGGGCGGGCGCAGGTAGTTGGGCACGACGGTGACGACTTCCGCCTGTGCCTCCGTGTCCGTATTCGTGTCCGTGTCTTGGGGTTCGCAGGCACACAGGAGCAGCAGTACGCTGGCGGCAAGGGTTAGTCGGCTCATCGATCGGACCATGTAGCGTCGCTGGTTCTAGCGTAACCGATACCTAGTCTGCACTGGGGAAAAACTTCTCCAGCAGCGGTTGATAGCCCTGAACGGCAGTGCGTTGCAGGTAGAACGACAGCCCTCGCAGGCCACCCAGTTCCTCGCCGCCGCCGGCCCGTCCCGGCCCGCCGTGGACCATCGCCGGCAGCACCGCGCCCGGGCCCGGCGCAAACCCTGCGACCTTGTCTCCGCCCAGGGTCAGCCGGCCGTGAAACGGCGCCAGCGCCAGCAGCATCTCGCGGCCAAACCGCCGGTCGTTGGAATAGACGGAGGACACCAGCGCGCCGTCGCCGCGGGCACAGATGGCCGCTGCGTCCTCCACCGAACGATAGGCCATCACCGTGACCGCGGGACCGAACACTTCACGCGTGTGCACGATGTTCGCAGCGCCGGCATCCTCGCAATCAAACAGGAACGGCGTGACGAAGTAGCCGCGCCCGTTCGCCGTCCCGGTCAGACCGCTGGGCTCGGCATCTCCCATGACCCGCGTGGATTCCGTCTCAAGGGCCCTGAGGCCCTCGCGAACGTCTTCAAGCTGAGCGGCATTGACCAGCGGTCCCACCCGCACCGACGCATCGGCCGGGTTGCCCACGATCAGCTCGCCAAGCTGGTCTTCCAGCGCCTCGATGCAGGCTTTGCGGTGCTCCGGAGGTACCAGCACGCGCCGGATCGCGGTGCATTTCTGCCCCGCCTTCTGGCGCACATCGGTGGTGATGTCGCGCATCATCTGGTGCCAGGCTTCGCTGCTGGGCGCCACATCCGGGCCCAGCACGGCGGCGTTCAGGCTGTCCGCCTCGACGTTGATTCGCATGGATGACTGAACGTGTGCGTCCAGGCTCCGCAGGCGTTTCGCGGTGCCGCTGGAACCGGTGAAGGCGAGCACGTCCTGGGGTCCCAGGTGATGCAGCAGATCGCCCGTGGAACCGGCGATGAATGACAGCGCGCCCTCGGGCAATACCTCGGCGTCGACGAGCAACTCCGTCATGCGATAGGCCAGCAGCGCCGTGCTCGTGGCCGGTTTGGTGATGACCGGCATGCCCGCGAGCAGAGCCACCGCGGCCTTCTCCATGAATCCCCACGCCGGAAAGTTGTAGGCGTTGATGTGGACCGCGGCACCTGTCAAGGGTGTGAGGATGTGCTTGCCGGCATAGCGCGGACTGCGTGTCAGCCGCTCGGAGACGCCGTCCACCAGCAGCTTTCGGTCGCCCAGTTTCTTGCCGTAGGAGGCGTATGCCAGCAGCGTGTAGTTGGCGCCGTCCACATCGAATTTGGCGTCGTTGCGGGTATTGCCGCCGTTGCTCACGGACAGGTCCAGCAGCTCCTCCCGATGCGCGTAGAGCACATCGTAGATGCCGCGCAGGCACGCGCCGCGCTCGGCGAACGTCATGCTCCTCAAGGCCGGCCCGCCCACGTCGCGGGCATGATTCAGTGCGCCCCTGAAGTCGATCCCGTCCGTGGAAGTTTCAGCCAGGGGTTCCTCGGTGGCGGGGTTGAGAAGGATGGCGGATTCTCCCCGACCCTCTTGCCAGGCGCCGCCGACATGGCTCTTGAGCTTGATCACTGAACGCAGCCTCCAGAACGAAGGCGCCATTGTACGTTGGCGGCAGGCTTGCGTCTGCAAACCTGCATTCCTGGTGGTCCGCCGCTACCGATCAGGCAAGTCGAGTGGCGCTCGCTAATCTGGAGTTCTGAATAATTCTTGAGATTCAGGTCCTTACGAATTCTTAATCCATGGCCCCGGCGTTTTGTGACAACATGATTCGCAAGTTTCGAGTCTCCCCGGACCGCTACGGAGGATTGTCCAGTGCTGCCTGCCACCCGCAACGTCACCGCCTGTTTGCCGGCATTGACGCTTGCCCTTGCCGCACCTCTTGGCGCGCAGGACATTGTTTCGTCCCGGATCGGCGGCGACAAGATCCTGGCGGTGGCGCGAACCGAGACTCCGCCGGTTATCGACGGCGTGCTGGACGATGCCGTGTGGGCGACCGCCCCGTCCATGGACGACATGCATCAATTCGAGCCCGTCGACCATGGCGAGCCCAGCGAGCGCACTGAAGTCTGGATTCTCTACGACAGCGACAGTCTTTATGTCGCCGCGCGAATGTGGGACCGCGAACCGGACCAGATCCGGGCACGGCAAATGGTTCAGCATGGGACCCTGCGTTGGGACGACTCCATTGGAATCTACCTGGACCCCTTCAACAACAACCGCACGGGCTACAACTTCCAGGTCAATCCCAACAGCAGCCGGGAGGACGGTGTTTTCGAAACTCCGACCCGCCTGAATCGCGATTGGGAAGGTATCTGGTTTGCTGAGGCGGTCATCGACGAGCATGGCTGGACCGCGGAATTCGAGATTCCCTTCAAGACCCTGAACTTCAACCCGGACAACCCCGACTGGGGCTTCACCGTCGAGCGCAGCATCGCCCGCCATCAGGAAGACATCGCGTGGGTTTCATTCAACAGGCGGGTCAATCCCGGCACGACGGGAACGATCACGGGTCTGACGGGGCTTCGACAGGGCAGGGGGCTGGATATCATTCCGACCGTGGTGATGTCCGGCTCCCGCAGCTACGACACAAACGCCAGTAACTCCGCCACGGAGCCGGCACTCGACGTTTTCTACAACTTCACGCCTTCGTTGAGCGGCGTGCTGACGATGAATACGGATTTTTCGTCCACGGAGGTGGATGACCGTCAGATCAACCTGACCCGCTTTTCGCTGTTCTTCCCCGAGAAGCGGGACTTCTTCCTGCAGGATGTGGACATTTTCTCATTCGGCGGACTGCGGCGAAACGGCATCCCGTTTCATTCTCGCCGGATCGGCCTGGGCAGGAGGGGCCAACCCGTGGACCTGGATCTCGGCGCAAAGGTTACCGGACGGGTGGGGCGCTGGAACATCGGCGTGCTCGACATCCAGCAGGAAGAGTTCCAGGGAGTTGACAGTACCAATCTGTTCGTCGGCCGACTGTCCGCCAACATTTTGGAGGAGTCGAACATCGGCATGATCGTGACCAACGGCGATCCCCGTAGCAATCTCGATAACTCCGTGTTTGGCGTGGATTTTCGCTATCGCAATACGCGGCTGCCCGGTGGGCGCACACTGGCAGGAGAGGCGTGGTACCAGCAGTCGGACACGCTGGGCGTGAGCGGCGATCAGAGTGCGTGGGGCGTCAGCCTGTCGGCGCCCAACAACACCGGGCTGCGAGGCGAGATTGCCATGGAGCAATTCGACGAACAGTTCAATCCCGCGCTCGGGTTCGTGAACCGTCGCGGGATCCGGCGCAGCGAGGTCCAGGTTGGATACACCCGCTACCCGGATCACCCCTGGATCAGGACACTGGCCCACGGTGCCTCCGTGGAGTCGTTCGACAGGCTTTCCGGCGGGCTGGAGAGCGAACGCCTGTACGTTGAGCTGTTTGAACTGGAAACCCATTCGGGTGACGAATTCAGCCTCAATTTCAACCGCAGGCGAGAAGTACTCTTCGAGGACTTCGAAGTGGTGGATGGAACGGTGATCCCCGTCGGCGACCATGAATACAGTGGCTTCGATATCCAGATATCCGGCGCGTCGGAACGCGTTCTGGCGCCCGGTTTCGATTACTACAAGGGGAAATTCTTCAACGGCGACCGCGTGGAAATGTCGGCGGAACTGGAGTGGCGCCCGAACCGGCGCCTGAACATGGGCGTGGAGTACGAATACAACGACATCGAACTGCCCGGCGGCCATTTCGTGACCCGATTGATGGCCCTCAACGCGAACGTCGCCTTCAACGTTCGCTGGTCATGGCTCAATCTCATCCAGTACGACAACGAGTCCGAATCCGTCGGCATCAACAGCCGGCTGCGCTGGAATCCCCGCGCCGGGCAGGACCTCTACATCGTCATCAACCACGGCTACTCCGCCGAAGAGTCCTTTTCCAGGCTGCGCTCCGAACAGTCACAGTACGCGTTGAAATACACCCATACGTTCCGCTTCTAGGATTGCATCCAACTTATCCGCAATAATCGGTTGGAACCAGCGCTGGTATTCCCCCCAACCCACTTCTCCGGATGCAGTTTGCTTGCGTTCATTTGCGCCAGCCGGTGGAGTATGCTCTGGGCATTGATTTCGGAGTGGCTGCGGCGATGTGCCGCGGCAGGGAGACGCCATGAGTTTTGCTCGGAGCACCGCGTTGTTCCTCGCTGCCACGTTGGCGGCATGCACCGAGCGGCCAGCCGCCCAAACGGCCGATCCGGTGACCTACATCGACGACTGGCAGGGTTCGGGTGTACAGGGAACTCTGGTCTACTGGAAGGATGTGGCATCCAGCCACCTGGCGGCCTCACGCCATGTCGGCATCTGGTTGCCGCCGGGATACGACGATGCCGCCGAGCAGCGTTACCCGGTCCTGTACATGCACGACGGGCAGAATCTGTTCGACCCCAGGCTGATCGGCAGCGGTGAAATCTGGGACGTGGACGACGCGGTCGTGCGGTTGGTGGAGTCGGGCACGATTCCCCCGGTCATCGTGGTGGGTGTTTTCAACTCGGCTGACCGAGGGTTCGAGTATTCCCCGTGGCACGGAGCGCCGGACTACGCGCGTTTCCTGATCGAGGAGCTCATGCCCCGGGTGAACGGGGAGTTTTCCACGCTGACCGGCCCCCAAAATACGGCGGTGATGGGTTCGTCCATGGGTGGCCTCCTGTCGTACTACCTGGTGACCAACCATCCGGACGTGTTCGGGGCCTGCGGTTGCATCTCCTCGCACTTCGTGCTGTCGGAGGCTTGGGCCGAGCGATTCATTTCCGCGGACGAGACCGGGGAAGGCGCCGACGACACGCCCTACATCGTTCGGGATATCGAGAACGGCCTCACGGTACCGGATGGCGTTCGCTACTGGTTCGACTACGGCACCGAAGGGCTGGACGCCGAATACCACGAACCGCACCTTGCCGTCCGGGAATGGCTGTTGCGGCAGGGCCTGCGTGAAGGAACGGACTTTGTGATCAGGCCCTACGAAGGCGCCAATCACAACGAGGTGTCGTGGCGCGAACGGCTGGACGACCCATTGACGTTCCTGTTCGCGTCGCCTGGTGCGGATGGCGGCGGGTAGGGGCACGTGGTGATAGCCTCACCGGTCTCCGTGCCACGCTGGATTTGCCGGGTGTCATTTGGCGCCTCGCGCTAGCATGGCCAGGTTGCGCGCCTTGATTCGGGCCGCGTCACGTTGGCTGGCGGTCGCCCCGCTTGCGGTGCCGGCGATGGTGGGTGCTCAGGACGGATCGATCCCACTTGAGGTCTGGCACACGTTTGGCGCCAACAGCACGGACGAGCGGATTTTCGAGGACGCCGTCGATGCCTTCGAGGCCGCACATCCCCATGTCGATGTCGAGCCGGTACGAATCCCGTACGGGCAAAATCTCCCTCAGTTCATCAATTCGTCCCAGGGCGGCGAGGCGCCGGATGTCGTGCGACTGTCCGATACCGAAATCGGCAGGATCGGCTATATCACAGTGGAAGGCCTGCCGCTTCTGGAGGACCTCAGGCCACACCTGACGCCCGTGCAGCGCTCGCGTTTCGAACCGCGCGCGCTGAACGCAATGCGCTACGGTAATGCGCTCTATGCGATTCCGGTCAGTCAGGGCTGCCTGGCGCTGATTTACAACAAGTCCCTGTTCGACGCGGCAGGGGTGGAGTATCCCAGCGATGACTGGACCACGGACGACCTGGTGGGCGCCGCGAAGGCCCTGACCCGCGACGACATTCTCGGAATTGCCCTGCCGCTGAAGTGGTCCTACTGGTTTATTCCCTTTCTGGCGGGTTTCGGCGGAACGCTGTTCGACTCCGACGGCAATCCCACACTCGATTCCCCAGGTTCGGCGCAGGCGCTGGAGTGGTTCCTGGACCTGGAGAGGGTGCACGGGGTTGCCGTGTCGAGCACCGGTCTTGAAACCATGTCGACTCAGTTTCAGCTATCCAGGGCGGCCATGGTGCTGGACGGTTCCTGGAACTGGAATGCCTACGCGGAGGCGGGGCTCGACCTGGGCGTGACGATCATGCCGGTCGTTGCCGAAACCGGCAGGAGAATGGGTCCGATGTTCAGCGTCTTCGGCTGGGGCGTGTCAAAGCAGAGCGCCGCCAAGGTGGAAGCCGTCAATCTCTCCATGTGGCTTTCGTCCTACGACGTGCAGAAGGAGTTTGCGGTCGAGACCTTCATGATTCCGACCGACTTGGGACTGGCGACGGACCCGGATGTTGCCGCCAACGCCACGCTGAACGCCTATCTTCGGCAGGCAGAGTTGGGTACGGAAGTACCCACGACACGTGCGACCTACATCATTTTCGAACAACTGGATACCGCACTGGAGCTTACGTCCACGGGCGAGATGGACGCGCAGTCCGCACTGGAAGCCGCCGACGCCGAAATGGACCGATTCCTGCGGCAATGATGGTCGTCAGCGGCGCGGACTACAGCCCCGTAGGCATCGGAAGCGCATCGACTTGTTGGAAGTACGTATCTCCGGCAGATTGAAGTCGATGAGTCAGGTGGCGTTCAGTTCAGAAATTACCTGCATAACTGCAAGAAAAAGGCAGATTCTCTGCTCCAGATCGTACGCGTTGTCCGGTAGTGTGGAACCGAATGTCGATCCGCGAGGCGAAAACCGGTGTTCATTACGTCTCAGTCGGAGCGCAGTGGGCTAAAATGCACATTTGCACTCGGGCCGTTGTCCGAACCGAATATTTCACGATGCCCATACTGCTCTCTCGTTCAATCTCGCGCGCATTTTCGATGGCGAATTGTTTTGAACGCGTCTTCGTTTGCCCAGTCGAGACCAGAGTAAGTAGAACACCGTGTTCGAGTGGGATCCGGCAAAGGCGGCAAGCAACCTGCGTAAACATAAGGTCAGCTTTTACGATGCTGCAACGGTCTTTCTTGATCCGCTCTCGCAGTCGGTCCCCGACGAGGGTCACAACCAGTATGAAGAGCGGTGGATTACCATGGGCGTCGCTCGGGACGGTCGGCTGTTGGTGGTGTCCCACACGTATATTGGGACTGCTGACCACAACATTTCGGGGCGGCTGATTTCAGCCCGTACGGCCACCCCTGGCGAACGGCGTCAGTACGAATCGCGAAAATGAAGACGGAATACGATTTCTCGAACAGCGAGCGGGGCAAGTTCTACTGCCAGGATGCCGCGCTTATCGTTCCGACTCCAAGCGAAGGGCCGGATTGGATGGGTGTTGACGGCACGCTCGGCGAGTTTATCGTCGAACGGGCACGCGGAACGCTCAACTCGTACCGTGAGCAACCAATCCTCGTAACTGAACACGCAAATCACGAGCGCGATACGGCTCATGGCGGTTATGCGCATCGACAATTGTTGGAATTGGTCCAGAACAGCGCTGACGCCTTGCGTGAAGCTCCAAACGGTAAAAGCATCCTGATTCGACTTACAGACCGCTACCTTTACTGCGCCGACGACGGAATTCCCATCGACGAGGCTGGTGTTGTGGGACTCATGTTCTCCCACATGTCGAACAAGAGGAACACCGGCGCAATCGGCAGATTCGGCCTCGGCTTCAAGTCCGTCCTTGGCGTCACCGATGCCCCCGAGTTTTACAGCCGCTCGGGTTCCTTTGTTTTCGACAAGCAGCGCGCGGCGCAACGCATCGAGAAGGTTGCCCCCGCCGAGCGTTATCCGGTATTGCGCTTGCCCGAACCCATTGATCCACACGAGGCGAGGGAAACCGACAAGGAGTTGCACGAACTGATGAGCTGGGCGACGAACATCGTCCGGTTGCCGATAGAACCCGCCGCGCACCGCGACCTCGCCCAACAGATTGGCGAGTTTCCACCGCAGTTCCTGCTATTGGTCGATCACGTCCGCTACTTGACACTTGAGGATGGGGAACATTCCCGGAACGTCCTGTTGCAGGAACGGGACGGTGAGTTTCATCTTGATTCTGGCGATGGCGTTTCGCGTTGGAAATGTTTCGACACATATTGCAGCCTTTCGACTGAGGCTCGCGGCGATTGGCCATTGCACGACGATGATAGCGACGTTCCGATCCGGTGGGCTGTACCGCTGGATCGGTTGGATCGTCCCGGCTTTTTCTGGGCGTTTTTTCCGACCAGCACAGCCAGTCTTGTCCCGGGCATTCTGAACGCGCCGTGGAAGACCAATGAAGATCAACAGAACTTGCTGCCTGGGCCGTACAACGAGGAACTGATCGAAACGGCGGCGCTGATGATTGCCAAAGCGTTGCCTGGCCTGACGACGGAGACAGGCCCAATCCGACACTTCAATGCTCACCCGCGCAGACCGGAGTCGGGGGACTCTGAGCAGTGCGAGTTGCTTCGCGATTGTCTGATCTCGCATCTGCACCAACAGGAAGTCGTTCCGGACCAAGCTTGAATCCTGCGTTTATTTTCGGAGATTTCATACCCGACCAGGAAGTTGACGGATGTTGTGGACCGTGAACAGTTTTCGATTCCCCACGGTACTCCTGTCGTGTAATGCCGTGGCGCTGGCCGGGTGGGGGACACCGGATCCGGAGGAGATTGCGGTCGCGCAGATCGCAGCCATAGACACCGCGACTGTGCAGGATGCGGTTGCCGATGGATGCGCAGCAGACGACGGGCCATTGCTGCACGTGCCGTCCCCCGACTGGCGCGACCAGGTGATCTACATGCTGATGATCGATCGTTTCAGCGACGGCGATCCGGGGAATAACGACCAGGGCTACGGCGAGTACGATCCCTCCCTGGCCAGCCACTTCAGCGGCGGCGACCTGCAGGGCGTCATCGACCGGCTCGACTACATCCGCTCGCTCGGCGCCACGGCAGTGTGGATTACGCCGCCGGTGTACAACCAGTGGTGGAGCACGCCGTACCAGGCCGCCGGCTGGCACGGCTACTGGGCGGTACACTATCAGGAGATCGACCCGCACTTCGGGACGCTCGAGACCTACAAGCGGCTGTCGCACGAGCTGCACTGCCGGGGGATGTACCTGATACAGGACATCGTCGCCAATCATGCCGGCAATTTCTTCGCCTACGACGGCGAGTACGATCCCGGCGATACGGCGAGGAACTTCTACTTGCTGGAACCGGACTCCCATCAGCCGGCCCCGGTTCAATACCCCTTCAACCAGATCGACCGGCTCAATCCCGAGCACGTTGCGGCGGACATCTACCACTGGACGCCGCCGGTACAGGACTATTCCGATCCCTACCAGGAGCACTACTACTCGCTCGGGCACGTCAACGACATCAACACCGAGAACCCGGTGGTCATCGATGCGTTCAAGGAAATCTACAAGTACTGGATCGACGAGGTGGGGGTGGACGCATTCCGTATGGATACGGTCATGCTGGTTCCTCTGGCGTTCTGGAACCGTTTCCTGCACGACGACGACGGGATCTACGCCCACGCCCGCGATCTCGGCAAGGAGCACTTCCTGACATTTGGCGAGGTGACTGCGTCGTCGGAGCCGTATGACGACTTCGGCGAACGCAAGGTGGCCGCCTACATGGAATCCGGCGGCGTGCCGGGACCGAATTCCATGCTCGGCTATCCGCTTTACCACGAGATCAGCCGGGTCCTGGCCCGCGGCGTGGAGACCGCCTCGCTTGCCTATCGCCTGGAGCGGTACATGGAACTCTACCGGGACCCCTTCACGGTGCCGAACTTCGTGGACAATCACGATACGGCGCGGTTCCTGGCGGCCGCGCACGCGGCGGCCTTCCGGCAGGCGCTGGCGGTCATCTTCACGATTCCGGGGATCCCGATCCTATACCAGGGCACGGAACAGGGACTGCTGGAGTCGCGCATGGCGATGTTTGCCGGCGGACTTCGCAACCCGGAAGGGTCGTTCGACCCGGATTCGGACTACTTCCGCTACGTTCGCCGGTTGACCTCGCTGCGCGCCGAAAACCCGGTCCTGACCCGCGGAGGGCTTGAGATCCTGGCATCGGAATCGAGCGGACCGGGCGTTCTGTCGTATCGCCGCGACTACGAGGGAGATGCCGCGCTCGTGTTGCTGAACAGCGCCGATCACAGCACGCTGGTGCATCGGCTCGATGTGGGTGCCGCGCCGCTTCAGCGCCTCGACGTGGTGTTCGCGGAGCCGGCCGTGCAGGCCGCGATAACCGATGCGGAGGGTCGATTGAGTCTCAGGCTCCCGCCGAGGGGATTCGTGGTGCTGCGCCCTGGCGGAACGATATCGTCCGACGCGTCGCGGTCCGATCTGGAGATCGTCGTCGACTCTTCGGAAATCGAGGGGTCTGTCTTCACCGGGGATTTCGAGCTCACCGGCACCGTCAGCCAGGGCAGCGCACCCCTGCGGTTGATCGAGAACGGAAATTTCGATCGCGCAACCGACTTTAGCGCGGACCCGCAGGGCGGCTGGCGGATCGGCGTGCCCGTTCGCGATCTTGGGGAGGCTAACCGCTTCCTGCAGGTCTATTCGGCGGAAACGGATCAGTTGTCGGAGCGGATCAACTACACGACTCGAGTGACGGAAGCGGTACTTTCGGTGGAGGTCGAGGATGATCCCGACGACGCTTACGGACCGACCGGTCAGTACGTGATTCCGCAGCATTCGGAGAGCGGGCGCCAGCGCGAGATCGAGTCCGTGCGCGCACGCGCCGCGGGACGCAACCTGGAACTCACGTTGACCATGGCCGAGATCACCACACCGTGGTTGCCGCCGCTCGGATTCGACAACGTCGCCCTAACCACGTTCTTCGATCTTCCCGAACGCGAGGGCGCTACGGTTCTGCCCCGCCTCAATGCCAGCGCGCCGGCATCCATGGATTGGGACCTCGCCCACTTTGCGCGCGGCTGGGACAGCTATACTTTCCGATCAACCGGCAGCGACGCGGATCGGCCGGGCGAAAAACTGGGCGTCTCGCCCCGGGTAACCACCGACAGGGACAACCGCACCATCACCTTCTTCTACGAGGGCGCCAAACTCGGTGTGGATGACTGGGCCGGGTCCCGGGTCTACGTCACGACCTGGGAGTCATCGGCGGAAGGCGACTACATCGATGTCAGGCCCGAGCCCAGCGAGTGGTTCTTCGGCGGCGGCGAGCCCGGGGACCCGAAGATAATGGACGATGTGATGCTGGACCTGGGCAGCGGCGCGCAATAGCGGAGATCATCACTCGGGCACCTCGCCGGCCAGTTGTTCCCGGGGCGCCTCGCGGATCCTGTGAATCTCGCCCTGCTCGTCGATCTCGAACCGGTAGCGGATCCGGCGGCCCTGCTCGTCCAAAATGTTCAGGGATTGCTGAAAGAGGCCGGGCGGCGGCGAGCCGGGCGGTACGGTCGCTTCCAGGATATACAGGCGCCTGGCGTGCAGGAAGATGCCGGCATAGGTTCTCGAAGTGTCGGTGTTCGTAACCTGCAGCAGGTGGCCGGGGATCCGGTCGTAGTGCGCCCAGGAATCGTACGTTACCTCGCCGCCTCGGCTGCGGATGTTCCAGGCGGCGTAGTCGATCGAACCCAGTATGTCGCCCGGCACGTCATCCCCTCTGAGGCGTTCCCCCGTACGTTCCGCCCGCTCCGCCAGTAACCGTTCGGTTTCGGTGTAGTCGACCACCGTGACCGTATACCGGCTCTCCCCCCGATTGGCCGTATACACGCGCGCAGGCATGATGCCGCGATACTCCGAAAGGTAGGTCGTCTCGGTGATTTCGGGTTCGGCGGGAAAGTTGACGGCGAACCGGTCGGCAAGGTTAGCGTACTGAATCCAGCCCTGGGCGTGAGAATGGCCGCAAAGCAGGGCGAGCGGCACAATGGACAGAAGCTTTGACAAGCGCATGTGTATCTCCCTGCATGGGGAAAATCGGGCGGTAGATTCGTGGCTGGTGCTGGAACCAACCGATACGTAGAGGTTCGGTTGCTCGCGGCAGGAATTGAGAGTCGCCCGTGCTTGCTCGACGACAGAATTGTCAATTGGTTTGAGCACGTCCGAGCTCAGTCAAACTCCTTCTCCACACCGTTCTCCATGGTGATGTACCCCAGCAGGCACCCTGGCGAACCGTCCTTGAGCGGATGGCAGCGAACGGAAATCGTGTCCCCCACCTGGACCATTTCATGAGTCCATCCTTCCCTCTGCAGCGTCGTCGCAGCAGCGCCCTCGAGTGACCAGACGGTGTCTTCGCCATCGCCGCCCGCGACCCGAAGGTACACCCACGTATGCGGATTCAACCAATGCACTTCAGTGATTGTCCCCTCCAGGTGCGTATAGCTTCCCCTGAAGTAGTGCGGGTGGCCGTGATGCGCCCACGCGGAGGCGGATGCGAGGAGGAACGCGGCGATCGACGCGGAGCAGCAGGCTTGTACAGGGATACCGCGATGGGGCTGGGGTGCTGCCGGCAACTGGTTTGGAGTCGTCGTCCGCGACAATTTGAAATGATTCAGAATCACTGGCGCCTCACTCCCCGAGGACGAATGCGACCAGCGTATCACCTTCTTCCGTGTAAGTGCGCCGGTTGCCGCCCGCGGCGATGGCCACGTACTGCCGCCCTCCGGCCATGTAGGTCATCGGCACCGCCATGCCCGCATACGGGAGCGTTGCCTGCCAGAGTTCCTCGCCGGTCCGCACGTCCAGCGCCCGGAACTTCTTGTCCATGGATGCCGCCATGAAGATCAGTCCGCCGGCCGTGGTGATGGGCCCGCCGATCATGGCGGTCCCCCAGCCCATGAACTTCGGCACCGTGATGCCGAAGCGGCGAATCTGTCCGAACGGTATCTGCCAGCGAATCTCGCCGGAGTCCATGTCGATGGCCGTGAGCGTCCCCCAGGGCGGCGGGGTACAGGGGATCCCGAGCGGCGACATGAAGAATTCGTTCTGCGTGCGGTAGGGCGTGCCCGGCATGGGATCGCCCGGACCGGACGAACTCGCGCTCACGTTGGGCGCGCTTGCGCCGTCCGCGTCCGGCATGGGGGTGATTGCACCGCCTTCGTTCGGCCGCAGCCAGTGCCGCGTGGCGATGTCCAGCGACTTTACGATGAGCAGGTTGGAGTTGGGGTCGAAGGCCGCGCCGCCCCAGTTGCCGCCGCCCTGGAAGCCCGGGTAGTGCAGGGACCCCTGAATGCTGGGGGGCGTGTACATGCCCTCGTAGCGCAGTTCGTCGAACTGCCGCTGGCACCAGCGGCGGTCCAGGGGCGTCAATCCGAACAGGTCGCCGCGGGTCAGGGCAGTAGGGGTGAACCATTCCGGCAGCAGCGGGAACGGCTGCGTCGGCGAGGTCGCTTCCCCCGGCACGTCGGAGGCGGGTACCGGGCGTTCCTCCACCGGGAACAGGGACTCGCCGGTATCCAGGTCGAAGACGAAGGTGAACCCCATCTTGGTCTGCTGGATCGCCACATCCCGTTCTTCACCGTCCTTTTGGATCGTCGCGATCAGCGGATGTCCCGGAAGATCGTAGTCGTAGACGTCGTGGTGGACGATCTGGAAGTGCCAGGCAGGCTCACCGGTTTCCGCGGAAAGCGCCACGGTTGCGGTGGCGTAGGGAATCGGAAACGTTCGCGTGCCGCCGTAGAAGTCCGATGAGGCGCTCGTTGTCGGCAGGAAGACCAGGTTGCGCTCCAGGTCGGCACTCAGCGTGGACCAGACGTTGGCCGCGCCGGTTTCGTCAACGCGGTCCGGAGGAATCGGATTGAATTCCCACTCCAGTTCGCCGGTACGCACGTTGAACGCCCGAACGAATCCGTCGCTGGCGTTGACGACACTGTCTTCCACGCCGACCGCCGCGATCACGCGGTCGCCGACCACGATGGGCCCCGAAGTCGAGTGCCGGGGGCCTACCCCGTTGCCCTCGTAGTCCCAGTGCGTGACATAGCCCGGATGCCCCATCTGCGCACCGAAGTCCGCGCATGAGGCCCCCGTATCGCCGTCGATGGCGTAGATGTTGCCGTGCACGTCAGCCTTGAACACTCGCTTCTCGCACGCCTGGCCCGTCTGGGACTGCGTTTGCGCCTGCGGCGCGCCCGGCTGCGGCGATTCCGCTTCCCAATAGGCCACGCTGCGGCACCTGGCGTCACGCCGAGGCTCTTCGATCAGCCCGAGCCCTCCCTCGTCGGAATGCGGATCGAACCGCCACCGTTCTTCGCCGGTTTCGGGATCGACCGCGAAAACGCGGTTCAGCGCCGTGCAGAAATACAGCGTGTCGTTCGCATGAATCGGCGTGGCCTCGAGCCACGAGGCGTCCCCGGAGCGATGGATCCACGCAACTTCAAGCTCGCCGACGTTGCCGGTATGGATCTCATCGAGTTCAGAGTACTGCGCCCCTCCGGGCTGCCCACCGAAGGTTGGCCAATGGGAGTTTTCCTGCGCGGCGGTAGTACCGGGACACATGCCCGACAACGCCACTGCCGCGACCAGGGACGTAGCAAGGGCATGTTGTTCGTCGGCGAGCGAAATTGAAATTCTTGACGACATGACAGACTTCCTTCTGTGCCGCAATACCCTGTAGCACTGCGGGCATATGCAAGTACAAGTGTTTCGTTCCGGACTATCCTTGCGGAAAGACTCCTCGAACCGTTCGGGTAGCCCAGGCCGGAAATTTCTGGAAAATGAGTGTAATGCTTGTCACGCTACGGACAAACCCACACGATCGACTTGCGAGGCCGGACCATGGAAAGTGAACTACAGACCGAACTCGATGCTGCCGTGTTGCGCCGGTTGCTGCGGCATCTGGACGAGAACAGGGACGTGCAGAACATCGAGCTGATGATTCTGGCCAGGTTCTGCCGAAATTGTCTGAGCAAGTGGTACGTTGCCGCGGCGGCGGAACGCGGTATCGAGGTGAATATCGAGGAGGCTCGCGAACGCATCTACGGAATGACCTACGCTCAGTGGAAGCGCGACCACCAGCCGCCGGCTACCGAGGATCAGCTCAGACGATTCAAGGCAGTGAGCGACGGCTAACGGGATGATTTCCCCGGTTGCATCGGCGCCAATCCTGGCGATGCTCGCAGTAGCGGGAGCACAAGGAGAAACCATGGTCGTATTGGAAACCGAACTCGGCAACATCTCCATCGAGGTCTACGAAGAACGGGCGCCCATTTCGTCGGCGAGTTTTCTGGATCACGTCGATGGCGGGTATTTCGAGGGAGGCGCGTTTTGGCGAACGGTCACCACGGTGAATGACAACGGCAGCCCGATCATCGAGGTCATCCAGGGCGGGGTGATCGGAGAGGTAACGGACTTGCCGACGGTGGAGCACGAGCCCACGCGCGACTCGGGCATTCTGCACGAGGACGGTGTCGTCTCGCTGGGTCGCAGCGACCCGGGCACTGCAAGTGGTGCGTCCTTCTTTATCTGTGTCGGCGATCAGCCGGCGCTCGACTTCGGCGCCACGCGCAATCCCGATGGATTGGGCTTCGCTGCCTTCGGGCGTGTTGTGGACGGGATGGACGTCGTGCGCGCCATTCACCGGCGTGAGGCGAACGGACCCGGTGACGATCCCTATACCGACGGGCAAATACTGACCGAATACGTGAGTATCGTATCGGCGTATCGTCAAGGGAATGAGGGCGACGAATAGCGTACTTTGCAGTCGCGCCGTTTGTCGCCGCGTCGTGCCCGGCCCCCTGTAGCCGCGCCACTCAATGCAAGGAGACTACCGGCTCAGCGCCAATTCTGCTCCCAGTCCTGGATGAGTTCTTCGGTCAGCCCGGGCACTTCCGCGGCCAGGTCGTTGTGCTCGCCCGGGTCTTCGGCGATGTTGTAGAGCCGCCAGGGAGTCGCCGCCCCCATCCCGCCTGCCGCCGGCGTGTTGATGACCTTGTAATCGCCCCGGATCAGGGCGCCCCCGTCGCCCCTCGACCAGCCCACCGAGTCGTCGGGAGAATAGACAGCGGGCATTTCCCCTGTCAGATGCGGCCAGAACGAGCGCCCCAGGATGCCATTGACTTCCCGTCCGCGGTAGCTCCCGGCGCCCGGATGCGCGCTGCCGGCGATGTCGAGAAACGTCGGCAGGATGTCCAGCATGCTCATGAATGTGTTGTTGACCTGCCCGCCCGGAACGGCTGCAGGATAATGAACGAAGGCGGTTGCGCGCAGCCCGCCCTCGCTGAAGGTGCCCTTGTATCCCTGCAACGGAGCGGTGGCCGCTTCGGCGAAGCCCCGGCCGTGGTCGACGAAGGAATTCGGGCGACCCCAGTTCTCGAAGCGGTTGTCGATGAAGCCGGGCGGGGCCGGATGAGCACCCGGCGAGGTCGGGACGATGCCGTACGCGGCCGTGGAGGCGCCATTGTCGGAGCTGAAAATAATGACGGTATTCTCCAGTTGGCCGCTTTCCTGAAGGTAATCGACCAGGCGACCGAAGTTGAAGTCCAGATTCTCTACCATGGCCGCGTACAATTCCTGGGCACGAGCGTAGCCTCTCCGGTCCTCGGCGGATAGTTCGTCCCAGGTCGGAGCGACCGGCTCGAAGTCGTTGAGTTCCGCGCCCGCGGGCACGACACCCAACTCGCCGGCCCGGGCCACGCGGGCCTCGCGCAACAAGTCGTAGCCATCGTCATAGCGTCCCGCATAGCGATCCAGCCAGTCCTCCGGCGCGTGCAACGGCCAGTGGGGCGTGGTGTAGGGCACGAAACCGAACCACGGCGGCTCGCCGGAGTCGATGAACTCGATCATCCTGTCGGTGTAGTAGTCCGTGGTGTAGAAATCCGGCGGCAAATCCTCGTACTCGACGGTCTCACCGTCCATTCGATACAGGCTGTAATCGTCCCAGAGGATCTCGGGAAAGTGACTGGCCGAGGCGCCAAGCTGCACGAAGGAGCGATCGAATCCCCGGGTCGAGGGCGTATAGCCGTCTTCCAGGCCAAGGTCCCACTTGCCGGTGATGTAGGTCTCGTAGCCCGCATCCTGCAGCAACTCGGGAATGATCGCCCAGTTCAGGCTCAGCCGATTGGCCCTTTCGCGGCTGGGCTGAGTCGGTCGAATCTCAAGCGCTTCGGTTACGTTTGCGCTGGCCATCATCATGACCCGTGTTTGCTGGCAGGCACTGTGAGTGCGGAAGTTCGTCAGACGCACGCCCGCGAAGGCCAGTTCGTCGAGGTTCGGCGTGGAGATTTCGCTTCCGAAGGCGCCTATGTCGGTGTATCCAAGGTCATCGGCGACGACGAAAAGGATATTGGGCCTCGAGTCGGCCACGGAGTCCGTGGGGTCAACAGCGCCTTGGCTGGCGGACTGTCCGGAGTCCTGGGAACAGGCGGCCATTGCGCCGGCAATGACCAGGGCCAGGAGCTTGACGCAAGTATTCCCGAGTGGAGTCCCGGGCGGTGTATTCCGCCACGCCCTCAGCTGGAGTGCGGCGCATAAACTCATCGTTGACCTCCCTTCAATCAATGTTGCTCTCATCCCGATACATGACACGGTGGCGCTGGGTTCTGACCCATTCCTCGATCTGCTCTTCGGTCCAGTAGTGCTCCGGATCGAACCGGTCCCAGTTGACGATTTCGTCCAGCTTCTTTTTCCAGCGCTTGTAGGGCGCCTTCTTCGGCGGGCCGAAGCACATGATGTCGAGCACCGACAGGTCGTCGGGTATCCCCAGCAGGGGTTTCATGGCGTCCTGCGCCTCCTGCTGACCGATGGCGGTGATCCACCAGACGTTGTAGCCCAATGCCGCGGCCGCCAGGTGCGCCGACATGGTGGATGCGGCCACACTCTGGAGCAGGATGCGCTCGGCGTTCTCCCTGTACATTTCATTGAGCGGGGAGTCATTGTCCCGAAGCACCGGGAATGCCCGCACCCACCGGAAGTCGGATGCCACCACGATGACGCCGGGCGCCGTGCCGATCCCCCGGTAGTCGGGGGTGGGGAACTTCATCTTGAGCTTCGCCCTCCGGCGCTGCTCGGCAACGAAGTACTCGGCGATCCTGAGCTTCGTTTCCGGTTGCGTGACGACGATGTAGTGCCACGGTTGCGCGTTCGCGCCGGAAGGTCCGTGCCGGGCGGCGTCCAGGATCAGCTCGTAGTGTTCCTTCGGTACCTCGTACTCTGGGTCGAAGGCGCGCACGGTCATCCGTGTCCGTACCACGTCCATCAGCGCGTCGTAGCGGTCGCGATGGATCGGGAACGATTGCTCGGTCACGGGTCGGGTTCCGAAAGCCCTCAGAAGCGCCGATTGACGGCAAACCGCGCCAGCGTGATCAGGCCTTCCCTGTAGGGAGTCTTGGGGAGCCGCTCCAGGGCCTGCATCGCGGCCCCGGCTTCCTCCTGCGCGCGGTCCGCCGTATACCGAAGCCCCCCGGTGGCCTGGATGGCCAGGTGGATGGAGGTCAGGTTCTGCGTGCCGCCCGTTTCGATCGCCTCGCGAATCATGTGCCGTTCCGCCGCGCTGCCCTTGTCCATGGCGTAGATCAGCGGCAGTGTCGACTTGCCTTCGGCCAGGTCGTCGCCGATGTTCTTGCCGAGTTCCTCGGCGGTGGCGTTGTAGTCCAGGGCATCGTCGACGAGTTGAAATGCCAGGCCCAGATGCCGCCCGTAATCCACCAGGGCCTTGCGGGTCTCTCCGCCATCCCCGGCAAGAATCGCCGCGCATTCCGCGCCCGCCTCGAAGAGCTTGGCGGTCTTTCGGAAAATCACCTCGAGGTAGTCCGTCTCGGCCAGGTCCGGGTTGTTGCAATTCATGAGCTGCAACACTTCGCCTTCCGCGATGGTATTGGTGGCGTTGGCAAGAACGTCGAGAATATCCATCTCGCCCACCTCGACCATCATCTGGAACGCCCTTGAGTAGAGAAAGTCGCCCACGAGCACGCTGGCCTGGTTTCCGAACACCGAATTGGCTGTCTTTCTTCCCCTGCGCAGCGCAGACTCGTCCACCACGTCGTCATGAAGCAGGGTCGCGGTGTGGATGAACTCGATGATCACGGCCACGGGAACGTGCGCGCTTCCCCGGTAGCCGCAGGCGCGCGCCGCCAGCAGAACCGACAGCGGACGCAATCGCTTTCCGCCGCCGTGAATGATGTGGTGAGCCACTTGGTTGACCAGGGCGACATCGCTGCCAAGACGCTGGAAAATCAGTCGGTTGACTGCGGCCCAGTCGCTCTTTACGAGGGATCTGAGCGCTTCGAGGGACGGTGCGTTAAGGTGCGATTCGGCAGCTTGCATCGTGCGCATAATGCCCGATACGAGTCCGTTTGGCGAGACTGCCGCGAAGCAGCCCTTGGCAGAAGTCCCGCGGCATTGGCTGGAAGACCGGCTGGCCGAAGACGGCCGATCGGCCGGCGATGCATCCCGGCCGTCTAGTCCCGCACCGGACCCACGAATACGGATACGGACGACACATGCAGGTTGCCGAAAGACTCAGGCCGGTGACGTACCGATCCGTCGGCACGATGGCATTGCCGGTGATCGTCTCCAATGTATCGACGCCCCTGATCGGAATCGTGGATACCGGGGTCGTGGGACAGATTCCCGATCCGGCCTACATCGGCGCCATTGCCGTGGGTGCCCTGATCTTTTCATTCGTCTTTTGGGCATTCGGGTTCCTGCGGATGGCCACCACGGGGTTGACGGCGCAGACCTGGGGCGCCGGGGATGTCGACGAAGTCTGCGCCAACCTGGGACGGGCGTTGCTGGTCGCGCTCGCCGCCGGAGTGGCGTTGATCGCGGTGCAGTGGCCGATCCGCGAGATCGCGTTTACGGCGATCGAAGGTAGCCCACGGGTCGAGTTGCTGGCGCGACGGTACTTCGACATCCGCATCTGGAGCGCACCGGCCACGCTCGCCAACTACGCGCTGCTCGGGTGGTTCATCGGCCTGGGACGCACGGGCACGGGCCTCGCGCTGCAACTGGTGCTGAACGTGACCAACATCTGCCTGGACGCGCTGTTCGTGCTCGGTTTCGGCTGGGATGTGCGGGGTGTTGCCGGCGGTACGGTTCTGGCCGAGTATTTGGCCGCGGCGGTGGGCCTTTACATTGCCGTGCGACACATTCGGGGTATGGGCGGGCACTGGTCGCCGGCGCGCTGGCTTGATGCCGCACGTCTGAGGCGAACGGTCGCGGTGAGCCGGGACATCATGATCCGCTCGCTGGCGCTGATTTTCGCCTTCGCCTGGTTCACGGCGCAGTGCGCCAAGCAGGGCGATGTGGTACTGGCGGCCAATGCAGTGCTGATGCACTTCGTCTCGGCAGCGGCCTTTCTGCTCGATGGATTCGCGTTCGCGGCCGAGGCGCTGGTGGGGCGCGCAATAGGCGCCGCGCGGCGCGCGGGCGTCAGGGAGGCCGTGCGGCTGACGACAGCCTGGGCGGCAGGCACGGCGCTCGCCATTGCTGTTGTTGTGGCGGTGCTCGGGGCGCTGTTCGTGGACATATTGACCGTGGACCCCGCTGCCCGGGACGCCGCGCGAGTGTATCTCCCCTGGGCTGTCGCAGCCCCGCTGCTGGGCGTATGGGCGTACCAGTTGGACGGAATCTTCATCGGCGCGACGCGCTCGGCCGACATGCGGCGGGCCGGCCTGGCGTCGCTGGCGATATTCCTGGCGGCCTGGTGGGCGTTGACCCCGTTCGGCAATCACGGGCTCTGGGCGGCCATGTGCGTTCACTGGATCGCCCGTGCCGCCACGCTGCTGTACTACTATCCGGCGTTGATTCGCTCGGTACCCGGCGATGGAGATTTCGGCAGCGGCGATCACGGCAACGGCGATTTCGGCAGCGGAAATGACGGTAAAGGCGGGCACAACGGCGCCGACAATTGACCCCATTCCGCGAACTCAATAAAATCCGCGCGTTCCAGGGTCCGCATCGATCCCGGGCCGGCAGGAGTTTCCCCACATGTACGCAGTGTTTCGTTCAGGCGGCAAGCAGTACCGTGCCAGCGAGGGCGATCGCGTCCGCGTGGAACGCCTGGATGCCGATGAAGGCGATGCGGTGGAGTTCGACCAGGTACTGATGGTGGCCGATGGCGCCGACGTCACGCTGGGGTCTCCGCTGGTGGAGGACAGCCGGGTACAGGGAATCGTAACCGCCCAGGGGCGCGGCAAGAAAATCGTGGTCACGAAATTCAAGCGGCGCAAGAACTACAAGCGGACCATGGGACACCGGCAACACTTCACCGAGGTTGAAATCACCTCCATCGGTTCGGGTTCGGTCGATGCGGAAGCCGAAGCGGCTGAGCCGGACAGCGCCACCGAAGCGGAGGCTGGTGCGGTTGAAGCAGAAGCGAACGCCGCTGAAGCAGAAGCGAGCGCGGCAGAGGCTGAGGCGAGCGCGGCCGAGCCGGACAGCGCCGCGGAAGCGGACGCAGCCGAGTCCACCTGATCCGGAAGGAGTCGAGATATGGCACACAAAAAGGCAGGCGGCAGTTCCAAGAACGGTCGCGACTCCGAATCCAAACGGCTTGGCATCAAGCGCTACGCCGGGGAGCACGTACTGGCGGGCAACATCATTGTTCGGCAGCGGGGTACGAAGTTTCACCCTGGCGTCAACGTCGGTGTGGGCAAGGACTACACACTCTTTGCGACCGCGGAGGGCCGCGTGGCCTTCGAGACCAAGGGTCCGAAGAACCGAAAGTTCGTCAGCGTAGTCTCGTCCTGACGCAAACCTCGTGTCGAGCTGAACCGGCACGGCAAGGCGAGATCAACCAGACCATTTCCGGCACACGCGCCGATCCACTTCCGGAGCACGCGCCGGACAATTCCGGGCGCACGTGCCGATTGGTGTTTCGTCTATCCGAACATTAACCCTCTCCATTGCCGGTCCCTCCGTGCATACTGGCTGGTGGAGAGTATCGAGTGTTTCCGCGTAGCATGAACCCATGAAATTCGTCGACGAGGCAACCGTCCGGGTGGAGGCGGGTTGCGGCGGAAACGGTTGCGCCAGTTTTCGCCGGGAGAAGTTCGTGCCCAGGGGCGGTCCGGATGGCGGTGACGGCGGGCACGGCGGCAGCGTGTACCTGATCGCCGAATCCGGAATCAACACCCTGGCGGAATTTCGGGTTCAGCGCCGCTTTGCCGCGGGAAACGGCCGCGGCGGCGCCGGCCGCCAGAAGACCGGTGCCTCGGGCGACGATCTCTATGTCCCCGTCCCGGCCGGGACTGTGGTGTCCGACATCGACACGGAGGAAGTCCTCGGCGACCTGGCTGCCCCGGGGCAAAAGCTCAAGGTCGCCCAGGGTGGTCGCGGTGGCTTGGGAAACAGCCGCTTCAAGAGCAGCGTCAATCGTGCGCCCCGCAAGTTCACAACGGGCGACCCGGGCGAAAAACGGCGACTCGCGCTCGAGTTGAAGCTGCTGGCGGATGTCGGTCTGGTCGGGCTGCCGAACGCGGGCAAGTCGACGCTGTTACGGGCGCTTTCGGCTGCGCGGCCAAAGGTCGCAGACTATCCGTTCACCACCCTGCATCCCCACTTGGGCGTGGTCCGAATCGAGACGGACCGCAGTTTTGTCGTCGCGGACATTCCCGGCCTGATCGAGGGCGCCGCCCGGGGCGCGGGACTCGGCATCCAGTTTCTCAGGCACCTGCAGCGCACCCGGCTGTTGGTGCATGTCGTGGAGGTGGCCGAATCCGGCGCCGCCATGCCCCCGGAAGAGGCCGTCCGGACCATCGATTCCGAATTGCGAACCTACTCCGATGGCCTGTCGGCGCGGCCCCGTTGGCTCGCCTTGAACAAGCTCGACCTATTGCCACGCGATCAGTGGGACGACGCGGTCGATTCACTGGTCAAGGCGTCGGCCTGGAACGGCCCCGCGTTCGGAATCAGCGCGGCGACGGGAGAAGGCGCCGGGGCGTTGGCCCGTTCGGTAATGGACTATCTGGAGCGGGCATCGGCTCATGCGTGAAGACGGCGTCTTGCGTAGATATGGCGTCCAAATAGGGTATCAACGTCCAAAGTAGGGCCTAATTTGCAGGTTTAGCTCAGAAATTGCACTCGCGTCGGACGATGTTCCGCAGGCAGGCTGCGTCTTGGTGAATTATGACTGTGAGTGAGTTATGCTTTCCGGTACATTCGATACGCTTGCGACCGCACGCGAGCTACAAGCAGCGGGGTTCGAGGCCGAACAAGCCGAGGCCCTCGTCAACGCCATGAGTCAGGAACGAAAAGACTACGTTACGACAGACAAGCTGGATGCTTCGGTCGCCAAGCTCGAAGCTGCGCTTGCAACCGCTGTGAACAAGATGTTGCTGTCACAGATAGCCATCGCCGGGGCGTTATTCGCCGCACTCAAGCTCTTCGGCGGCGCGTAGTCGGAGTAGGCCAATGGCGCACGGCGGTGCGTGGCCATCGACGAAGGGGCCGACACCCCGACCAGAGCGGTGATGTCTCGCCTTGAGGCCGAAAATCCCTGATTGCCGCGATTCCTGTCCGTCAGGATACGGGGTTGCGCCTACAGCGCTCGAATCCTGGCGTTGAGCCGACTCTTGTAGCGGGCCGCCTTGTTCCTGCCGATGATCCCCTTGGCAGCCATCTTGTCGATCTGCGGCACGGCCGCCTTGTAGCGGCTCTGCGCGGCTTCCCTGTCGCCCTCGGCAACGGCCCTGAGCACGTGGCGAACGGCTGTTCGCAGCCGCGCCCGCAGCGCGGCGTTATGGACGCGGCGCTTGTCGTTCTGGCGGGCGCGCTTCTTCGCCGATTGAATGTTGGCCATGGGTCACCGGGCGTGTGAATCGGAAGGGGTCGGCCCCGAAAAGGGCGGTATTATTGGTAGCTCACCAATTCAAGTCAAGCAGGCCGGCGAACGGCGTGGGATCAGGCTCTCGGGCGCCGGCCGGCTGGCGTGTGTCCAGGGCTCGTGAATCGATTCGGGATTGAGGGGAATCGACGCGGGATCGGTGTGTGCGAGGAGAGTGCCAGTGACAGAGGCGAGGCCGCCGGAGGAATCCGCGCAGGACACGGGTAACGAACCCGGCGGCCTGCTGCGCTCCACCACGGTGGTGGGCGCCATGACGGCGCTGTCGCGGCTCTCCGGATTGGCCAGGGATATCGGATTCTCCCGCTGGTTCGGCGCCAGTCCGCTCATGGACGCATTCTTCGTGGCGTTCAAGATCCCCAACCTGCTGCGGCGGTTCTTCGCTGAAGGCGCTTTCTCGGCCGCGTTCGTGCCGGTCTTCTCCGAGTACCGCGCCACCCGCAGCGCGGAGAAGACGCGCGAACTCGTCGATCGGGTGGCGGGTACGCTGGGGCTGGTGCTGTTCGGAATCACCGCCCTCGGCGTCATCGCCGCGCCGATCCTGATCACGGTGTTTGCGCCGGGCTTCATCGGCGACGACGGGCGCTACGAGATGGCTCGGGACATGCTCCGGCTGACGTTTCCCTATCTCTTCTTCATCTCGCTGACTGCCCTGGCAGGCGCCATTCTCAACACCTACCGCAGTTTCGCGGTACCGGCCTTCACGCCTGTACTGCTCAATCTCGTCCTGATCACCTTCGCGGGGTGGGTGGCGCCGCGTCTTGAGAATCCCGGAATCGGGCTGGCGGCCGGGGTCTTCGTGGCCGGCGTGGTCCAGCTCTTGTTCCAACTGCCGTTCCTCATGCGGCTGAAATTGCTGCCGCGGCCGCGATGGGGATGGGCGTACGCGGGCGTGCGCAAGATCCTCAAACTGATGACGCCGGTGATGTTCGGCTCGTCGGTGGCGCAGATCAACATCCTCTTCGATACCCTGATCGCCTCGTTTCTTGCCGCCGGCAGCATCTCCTGGCTCTACTACGCCGACCGCCTGATGGAGTTTCCCCTGGGTGTGTTCGGCATCGCGCTGGCGACGGCGATCCTGCCGACCCTTTCCGAGCAACATGCCAGGGCTTCGGCGGAGGCGTTCAGCAGGACCCTGGACTGGGCGCTGCGGCTGGTGCTCATTATCGCGTTCCCGGCCGCGCTGGGATTGATCGTGCTGGCGCGACCGCTGCTTACCACGATTTTCTACGGCGGCGAGTTCACAGCCAACGACGTCGACATGGCCGAAGCGGCATTGATCGCCTACGGCCTGGGTTTGCTGGGATTCATCCTGGTGAAGGTGCTGACGCCGGGCTATTTCGCGCGCCAGGATACCCGGACGCCGGTTCGCATCGCCGTCTACGCCCTGGTCCTGAACATGGCGCTCAACGTCGTCCTGGTAGTGAGCCTGGTGCGAACGAACTTCTACGCCCCCCACGCCGGACTCGCGATGGCGACCACGATCTCCGCGTTGTTCAACGCCGGCCTGCTGTACCGGGGGCTTCGCAGGCGAAGTGTTTATTCTCCCGAACGGGGTTGGGGCCGGCTCGCCATGCAGGTCCTGGTATCCGGGATCGTGATGGTCTTCGCCGTTGCCTGGATTCGGAATGCGGCCGGGGACTGGCTGCTGCTGAGTGTCGCAGGCCGGGTTGGCTGGCTCGCCGTCTGCGTCCTTGCCGGAATGGCGGCGTATTTCTGCTGTTGCTTCCTGCTCGGGCTGCGTTTGTCGGCACTTCGGAAATCACCAGCGGCCAGCCTATCGGCTGGTTCCAGCATATAATCGCCCCCCGAAATCCCTTGCCGCCGCCGTTCCATGCTGGTCCATCGTCACCTGTCGCATTTGCAGCGTTCGCCGTCACGTCCGCGGGTGGTCACCGTGGGCGCCTATGACGGCGTGCATCGCGGACACCAGGAAATCCTGCGGCGTCTGAAGGCCTGCAGCCGCGCGTCCGGAATGCCGGCCCTGGTGTTGTCGTTCGAGCCGCTGCCGAGGGAGTTTTTCTCGCCGGATCGACCCGCCGCGCGGCTCACCCGGTTCCGCGAGCGATATCACTTGTTGGCCAACCTGGGGGTCGACGAGCTTTTCTGCCCGTCGTTTCGCCGCATCCGGCGTCTTTCGGCCCGGGAATTCATCGAGGATGTGCTGCTTGCCGGCTTGAATACACGCCACGTGGTGGTCGGCGAGGGCTTTCGATTCGCCGCCAACCGGCTGGGCACCATGGACGACCTGCGTTCGGCGGGAGAAGCCAGGGGGTTCGACGTGACCGAAGTTCCGGCGATCTACTGGCGCGGGCGGCGCGTCAGCAGCACGGCCATACGCAAGGCTCTGCGCGAGGGCAACCTTGCGCTGGCCAGCGACATGCTGGGCCGGGACTACTCCATTTCCGGGCGGGTCGTGCGGGGGATCGGTCTGGGCAAGGATCTGGGATTTCCCACCGCCAACGTCAACCTTCACCGTCGGCAGGCGCCCGTGGACGGTATTTTCGCCGCGCGCATCGGCGGTCTTGCGGATGGGCTGCTGGACGGGGTGGCCAGCGTCGGCACGAGGCCCACCGTCGGCGGCGTCGAGCCGCTGCTGGAGGTCTTCATCTTTGATTTCGATCGCGAGATCTACGGCCGGTACATCACCGTGCACTTCATTCGGCGGCTTCGCGAAGAGCGCAAGTACGCCGACCTGGCCACCATGAAGGTGCAGATGTACAAGGACGTGGAGAACGCCCGCGCGGCGTTGGCCGCCTGAACCGCCATGACGCGCGACCGAACTAGCATGACTGGCCAGCGAACAAGCGTGACGGGCCATCGAGCGGGCATGACGGATTACTGAGCAGGCATGACCAACTACAAGGACACGCTCAACCTGCCGCGCACGCGATTTCCGATGCGGGGCAACCTCGCGAAGCGGGAACCCGAGATGCTCGAACGTTGGGAGCAGCAGGACATCTACGGGCAGATTCGCGCCGTTTCCAGGGGGCGGCCGCGTTTCGTGCTGCACGATGGACCGCCGTACGCAAATGGCGACATCCACCTGGGCCACGCCCTCAACCACGTGCTCAAGGACATGATCGTCAAGTCGCGCACGCTCGCCGGCTATGACGCACCCTATGTGCCCGGCTGGGACTGCCACGGCCTGCCCATCGAGCACCAGGTCGAACGCCGATTCGGCAAGCTGGGCAACGGGCTCGATGCCCGTGCGTTCCGCAAGGCCTGCCGCGAGTTCGCCGGCGAGCAGGTGGATCGTCAGCGCGAGGATCTCAAGCGCCTGGGCGCCATCGGCGACTGGGACCGTCCCTACCTGACCATGGACCCGCGTTACGAGGCCGAGCAGCTTCGGGCGTTTGCGAGACTGCTGGAGCGCGGTCTGGTGTTCCGGGGGTACAAACCCGTGCACTGGTGCCTCAACTGCCGGTCTGCGTTGGCCGAGGCCGAGGTGGAATACAGCGACAAGCGCTCCGACGCCGTGGATGTTCGTTTTACCGTGGTGGATGCTGACGCGCTCGGCAACGCGCTGGGTGCCGCCGCACCGGATTGTCCAGCATCGATCCCGATCTGGACCACCACATCGTGGACCTTGCCGGGCAACCGGGCTGTGGCCTTGAATTCTTCGCTGCAGTATGTCCTGGTGGAGACGGACGTCGGCAAGGGCAGGGAGTGCCTGCTCGTCGCCGAGGATATGCTCGAGAGCGTGGCGGCACGGTTCGGAATGGGGGAGCGGACCGTGGTGGGTACGGCCCGCGGGGCCGCCTTCGAGGGATTGGAGCTCAGGCATCCCTTCTACGGCCGCATCGTGCCCGTCGTGCTCGGCGAACACGTCACAACCGAGGCGGGGACGGGCGCCGTGCATACCGCACCGGGGCACGGTCACGAAGACTTTGCGATGGGTGTGGAGTACGACTTGCCCCTGGATTGTCCTGTAAACGGCGACGGCAAGTACCTGCCGTCCACACCGCTGTTCGCAGGGCAACACATCAACAAGGCCGGCGACGGCATTGTCGAGGTACTGCGCGAACGCGGCGCGTTGCTGCACCGCGAACGGGTGAATCACAGCTACCCGCACTGCTGGCGGCATCGCACACCGGTCATCTTCCGGGCCACGCCGCAATGGTTCATCGGCATGGACCAGGGTGGATTGCGGGCTGAAGCGCTCGAGCAGGCAACCCGTGTGGAATGGACACCCGATTGGGGCGAGGAACGCATCCGCGGAATGATCAGGGATCGGCCTGACTGGTGCATTTCCCGGCAGAGGACCTGGGGCGTGCCCATCCCGCTGTTCGTGCACCAGGAAACCGGCGAGATGCATCCGGATTCCGCCGAGTTGGCGCTTCGTGCGGCGGACATCGTGGAACAACACGGAATCGATGCCTGGTTCGAGCCGAGCCTGCTGGAGGTTCTGGGTGACGATGCCGGAATGTACGAGCCGGTCACCGACGTCATGGACGTGTGGCTCGACTCGGGCTTCAGCCACCACGTGGTGGGCACGCTCCGGGAGGACGTGTCCATGCCGGCGGACCTGTATCTGGAGGGCTCCGACCAGCACCGCGGCTGGTTCCAGTCCAGCCTGCTGACCTCTGTGGGCATGTACCGCCGCGCGCCCTACAGGGGCGTGCTCACCCACGGGTTCACGGTGGACGAGCAGGGCCGCAAGATGTCCAAGTCCCTGGGCAACGTCATCGATCCGAAACAGGTGTACCGTACGCTGGGAGCCGACATCCTGCGCCTGTGGGTGGCGGCCACGGACTACCGCTCCGAGATGAGCGTCTCCGGGGAAATCCTGAAGCGGGTATCGGACGCCTACCGGCGGATGCGCAACACGCAGCGCTTCCTGCTGGGCAATCTGCACGGCTTCGACCCCGGGCGGCACCAGGTGCTGGACGAACGGATGGTTGCCCTGGACCGATGGGCGCTGGACGGCGCCCGTGCGTTACAGGATGAGGTGGCAAAAGCCTACGAGCGTTACGAGTTTCACCGCATTTATCACAAGGTCCACAATTTCTGCGTGGTCGACATGGGCGGCTTCTACCTGGACGTGCTCAAGGACCGGCTCTACACGACACCGGCCGAAGGTGTGCCGCGCCGATCGGCCCAGACGGCCATGTATCACATCGCCGAGGCCATGGTGCGGTGGCTGGCGCCGATTCTGAGTTTTACGGCGGAGGAGATTTGGGCCGAGCTTCCGGGGAAACGGGGGGATTCGGTGTTGCTGTCGACCTGGCACGAGATCCCGGAGCCCAGCGTCCCTGGTCCCGGCGTCGCGGGCTCCGGGGTCTCCGAACCCGACGGAGATGGCGCCGGGGTGGACTGGCCCGCGATCCTGCGGGTTCGCCAGCTTGTAAAGGGGCAACTGGAGGATTTGCGGGCAAAGGGATTCATCGGCTCGTCGCTGGATGCCGACGTAGTCATCGACTGCGCGGACCCGCTGGCGGCTACGCTGAAACAATTGGGGGACGAATTGCGTTTCGTTTTCATCACGTCAAGCGCGAGTGTGAACACTTCGCTGGAGCCTGACCCGTCGAGATTGCCCGCACGGGAATCACCCGATGCGGACGGAACCGTCGGGCCGATGGATGGGATCGGGATCAAAATCACGCCCAGCCCGCACGAAAAGTGCTCGCGCTGTTGGCACAAGAGCGCCGATGTGGGGCGGCACGCGGAACACCCGGAACTTTGCGGCCGTTGCGTGGGCAACGTCGAAGGACCGGGCGAGACCCGGATTTACGCATGAATCCATCCGGCGGCGAACGGGCGGAGTCGAGGTTTGGCGCCTGGGCCTGGTTGTGGCTCACGCTGGCCGTCATCGTGCTGGATCAGTGGACGAAATGGCTGATCACCAGCAACTTCGTCGAATATCAGTCCCTGACGCTTTTGCCGGTGTTCGATCTGATACGGCTCCATAACGAGGGGGCGGCGTTCAGCTTCCTCAGCAATGCATCGGGGTGGCAGCGCTGGATGTTCACGGCGCTGGGGATCGGCGTGAGCGCAGGATTGGTGGTCTGGCTGAAGCGCTTGCCGGCTCGCGGACAGAGTCTTCTTGCGGCGGCGCTTGCGTTGATCATCGGGGGCGCGCTGGGCAACGTGATCGACCGCGTCCTGCTGGGCCACGTGATCGACTTCATTCATGTCCACTACCGGCAGTGGTATTTCCCGGCGTTCAACGTGGCCGATTCGTCGATCACCGTCGGGGCGATACTGCTGATACTGGATAGCGTGCTGAGCGGCCGCCGTGCCGCCGCGAATTGACGGTCCGGCCTGACGCGGTGACAACGGGCGGCGAGGGGCAACAAGCGGTGACAAGGGAAGCAAGTGGCTAAAACGCTGGACGCGCTCGTGCGGCGGTTCGCCGGAGCATTGCGCGATCTGGCGCCCATCATCATCGTTATCGCGTTCTTTCAGATCGCGGTTCTGCAACAACCCTTTCCGAACCTTGCCGGTGTGGCGGTGGGCCTGGTGTGCGTGGTGGCCGGGTTGGCGCTGTTCGTCCAGGGGCTCGAACTTGGACTGTTCCCGCTTGGCGAGGCCATCGCCCACGCTTTCGTCAACAAGGGCAGCCCAGTGGCGTTGCTGGCATTTGCCTTCTGCCTCGGCTTCGGAGCCACGGTTGCGGAACCGGCGCTGATCGCCGTCGGCGCCGCAGCCGCCGAGGTGGCGGCCGAGGCGGGCGCGATCCCGGCAACGGATGATGCCCGCACGCGCTACGCCCTTGAGCTGAGGATGGTCGTGGCGTGCTCGGTGGGTCTGGCCATCGTGCTGGGCGTGCTGCGCATCCTCAAGGGCTGGCCGCTTCACCGATTGATCATCGGGGGTTACGCGATAGTGACAGTGATGACGCTGTTTGCGCCGGACGAGATCATCGGCGTGGCCTACGATTCCGGCGGCGTGACCACCGGCACGATCACCGTGCCCCTCGTGACCGCGCTCGGCGTGGGGTTGGCGTCGTCCATCAAGGGCCGCAACCCCATGCTCGACGGCTTCGGCCTCATCGCCTTCGCGAGCCTCACGCCCATAATTTTCGTGCTCGCCTACGGGATGGTGGCGTGATGGAATTCGTGCTGACGCTAGTTCAGACGAGTGTATCCACGTCCTTTGACGTGGCGCCGATCATCGCGATCCTGGTCCTGTTTCAGGTGGCGGTGTTGCGCCGCAAAATCCCGAACCTGAAGCGCATTGTCATGGGTTTCGTCTTTGTGCTGCTGGGGCTGTCCTTGTTTTTGGTCGGTCTGGAAGAGGCGCTGTTCCCGATCGGGGAGACCATGGTGACACAACTCACCGCCGCCGCAGTTGTCGATCCTGCGGCAACGGGCGTCCAGTGGGACGACTACATGCTCGTGTACGCCTTTGCCTTCGCCATCGGTTTCGCCACCACCGTGGCCGAACCCTCGCTAATTGCGGTTGCGCTCAAGGCAGAGGAGGTCTCCGGCGGTACGGTGGGCGCGCAGGGCCTGCGCTTTGCCGTGGCGCTGGGGGTCGCTGTGGGTGTGGCACTGGGGTGTTTCCGAATCGTCACCGGCACGCCGCTGCCCTGGTACATCGTGGGCGCCTACGCCGTGGTCATCGTGCAGACGTTTCGTTCCCGCCGCACCATCATCCCGCTGGCATACGACAGCGGGGGCGTCACTACGTCCACGGTGACCGTCCCGGTCCTGGCGGCGCTGGGCCTGGGGCTCGCGGCCTCGGTCCCCGGGCGCAGTCCGCTGATCGACGGATTCGGCCTGATCGCCTTTGCCAGCGCCTTTCCCATCATGTCCGTACTCGGGTACGCCATGGTCGTACCACTGATATCGCGCCTGCGCGGCGCCAACACGGGCCTCAGAAGGAGTTCCCAGTCATGAGAATGAAGCTCATCGTCGTCCTTGCTCCGGACGACAAGACCGATACCATCATCGATGCCGCAAGGGAGGGCGGCGCCACCGGCGCCACCGTCATTACCAGCGTGCGCGGCGAGGGCCTCAAGCCGGAGAAGACCTTTCTCGGACTGGAGATCACCTCCAAGAGAGACTTGCTGCTGTTTCTGGTGGTGGAGGAACGATCGCAGGAGATTCTGGAGCGTATTCGGGATGTCGGCCGTTTCGACGAAGAGCCCGGGGCCGGGGTGGCGTTCCAGATTGCCATCGAGGATGTGGTGGGTCTTACCACGCAACTACCGACCATGCTGAAAGAGGTGGAAAAAGAACTATGACCTACAAGCGAAAAATTCACGTCAGCGAAGTGATGGTAAGCGACTTGCAATCCATCGATGGGCTCGCAACCGTTGCCGACGCCGTAGCAATCATGCAGGAACACTCGATCAGTTCACTGGTGGTTGAGCGCCGAAATGAGGACGATGAGGCGGGCCTCATCGACGTAGTCGCCATCGCGCGGGAGGTGATCGCCAAAAACCGCGCGCCGGATCGGGTCCACGTCTACGAAGTTATGACCAAGCCCGTCGTCACGATCCCCTCCACCATGCTGGTGCGCTATGCCGCGCGGCACCTGGTTACCCTGGGGCTGTCGCGGGCGTTGGTGGCAGATGCGGAGAGAAACGTGATTGGAATGGTGACGTTGCGGGATCTGGTGATTGCGCGGATTACCGCATAGCAGAAAAGGGGCTTCGTTGAGGCACTGCGCGCGGCGGCAAGGCTAGAGCGACGCCAGGCGATCGAATGTGTCGGGGTATTTTTTCACCATGAGAATCAGGGCCGCAGCCGAGTCGGGCGGTCTGGACCTGCCCTGCTCCCAGCGTTCGACGGTGCGCACCGGCACGCGAATCATGTGGGCAAACACGGCCCTTGAGACGTCCAGACGGTTTCGAATGTCGCGGATGGTCTCCGGTGTGAGTTCCGGGAGCGGTTGGGGCTCCACCCGCGCCGTTCGAAGCGTGAGCTTGCCGGCACGGTGCCTCCGAACCTCCCGAAGGCCTTCCAGGACCTCGCTGGCGATATTTCGTTCAGTCATTGCGGATTTCCTCCACCGCACTGCGCCACGCACGTGAATATCGACGTCTCAACGAAGATCACGTTGCTTCACTATACGCTATCCGCGTACCCTGGTGAAGTCGGCGCAGCCGGGCAGGGTTGCTACCAGCAGATGCCATCGGGGTCGGGGAAGGCGCTGCGCTGGCCGGCGGCATTGATAGTAAATCTTGCGCACGCATCGTCCTGGCTCATGTCGACGTCATTCAGACCGCCGCCTGGGGTTGGTACAGCGATGGCCTGATAGGTGACGCTATCGGCGATGGGGACGCTCAGCGTATAGACGGCGTTTTCGCTGACACCGGTGGCGAATCCCAGCAACGCCAGGTCGTCGGTATAGGTGTTGTTCTGCAGGTAGTGGCGTTCCTGGTTCGCAGCCAACCGCAGCAACGCTGTCTTGGCTTCGGTGCGTTGGGCGCGAATGACATATTGCCGGTAGGTGGGGACGGCGACGGCGCTGAGGATGCCGACGATCACGAGTACGACCATTAGTTCGATCAGGGTAAACCCGATAGCCTGGGCAATCGGCTTGGATCTCGTATGCGCGGTGGCGGCTGGGGGCAAAAGGCAGTGAGGCGTCATTTCCATGTTCACTAACGGGTCTCCTGCCGCCAGTAGGTGCGGACCGGGGCGTTATCGAAGTCGGTCGGGAGGCAATGCAACCCGATGCACACCAGCGGCGGTGGTGCGCATTCGGGGCCGACGCATTCGGGATCGTCGGGGGGAGGAAACAGGAACACGGCTTCGCCAGGAATAGATCCGGGTACGTCGACGGATCGATCTTCTTCAGTGGGTTGGGTGTCCTCGCCCAGGCGGTTGAGGTTGCGGACGGGATCGGCGTTGAAGAGATTAACGACGTAGAGTCGGTTGGTACCGATTTGCGGCTGGCAATTGTCAAGGTTGCCTTGCGCTCCGGCCGCGGGGGTGAAGGTCGTGAAGAAAACCTGGTTGTTGAAGGTTCGGCTCTCTGCCAGGACCTTTTCTCCGCGCCAGCCGCCGTCGTTGAGTGCGAGCTGCCACCCCGGGCTGCCGAACGGGATGGACTCGCGCAGGTTGTCGGTGATATCGACCAGGTCGGCGGCAGTGATCGGCGTCATGGCTTGATACTCGCTCTGTGTGAGCGACTCAAAGACCGCATGGTCGCGCAAGGCGAAAAAGCGGTCATGGGTGGCGAGGCTGTTGGGACGCGCGCGATGTCCTGAGCCGATACCGATGTGGATGAATCGCTGCGTGCCGATTCCCGCCAGGGCTACGTCCGGGGCGTAGTAGAAGCGGCGCGACTCGGCCGCTGAGGGTGCAGTGTCCGGCGCACCGCCGAGACGGGCGATCACACCGCCGGCGATCAGGCTGGCAGCCGGCCGGCCGTTGAATACGTCGAAGCGCCAGACCTGACCGCCCATGTCGGCCGCGTAGAACCGGTCCGCGAATCCGTCGATGTCCAGGTCGATGACCCGCACATCGGCGGGAACGGAATACTGCATGTCGTTGGTTTCGAAATCCGAGCCGGTCGGAGCAGCGTGCCAGAGGAGGCTGCCGTCGAGGGCATCGACGATGTAGAGGGCGTTGCCCTGTACATCGGTACTGCCCTCAATCCTGTCCTGGGTCGGGTCGTAGCCGCCGCCGAAAATCAGTACCAGGGACTGAGCATTTTGCCCGGCCCCCTGGATTCGGACACGCGCTGCCACGGGCGTGGACCAGGTCTGTCCCAGGCCGGGCAGTGCGGTAGCGTCGAGCCGCCACAGTACTTGCGGGGAGTCGGGCCGGGTGACATCCAGCCCGTAGTACGAGCTTCCGCCGCGACGCATGCCGAAGAACAGGTACACGCGTTCGCCCTCCAGCGGCTCGATGACGCCGCCACTATCGGCCTGGACGTGGGTGCGGATCGTCCCGTCGATGCCGTAATGCTTGTCGGGGGTCGCCTCGTTGGCATGGAGGACCAACTGGTCCTCAAGGAATTCCGGAGGAATGAACGCCCAGTGCTCGGCGCCGGTTGGCGCGTCGATCGCGTGGAGGAACCCGTCGTTCGTGGCGGCATAGACAACCTGATCCGTCGGATCGGGGTTGCCGACCGTACCGCCGTAGGTAACTGCCACCGGTTTGCCGTGGAGCGGGTCCCCCATGCGCGACGACCGTTCGCCAGGCCGCCGGGTGCGTGCGGTGAGAGAACCGCGAATGAAGTCGATGACTTCATCTCGCGTAGGATCGCCCGGGTCGCCGATACCCAGCAACGCCTCGTCGATCAGACTGTTGGAGCGTTGCAGCGCATTGTCGGGATGGGTAAGCAGGGGCTCGCCCAGGTACGTATAGACTTGGCGCGACGCCGGATCGGGAATCTGCTCCGCTGCACCGCCCAGGGTCACGTCCTCGCCGTCGGCCCCGGTGGACCAGAAGCTGCGGGAATCGGAAACGAACCACCCGCTTCCAGGGTCGATGGCGGGCTGGTTCCGGGCATCCAGGATTGCCCCATCGGAACCGCGCAACCGGTACTTCCTGATGTTGCCCGGCCAGTGTGCGTTGGCAGTGGGGCGAAACACCGCCAGGTACAGTTCATCGCCGTTGCGCAGCCGGTTGAAGCGATCCACCGGCACGGTCATCGCGGCAAAGGCAGTCTGCGTTTCCAGAATCGACGTGACCGCGTTGGTCAGCGCGGCCTGCAGGGACGCTCGTTCCGCCGTGGTGAAATAGGAGCCGCCGCCTCGTACCGCGGTGGCTTGAAGCAGCGGATCGTCAGCGGTGAAGCCGACCACGTAGGTGATCACGTTCTGCTTGCCGGGACTGGACGCATCCAGATCCGCCGCGAACAGGTACGCCGCCATGTCGTCCAGGCAGGTGCCGTCGCCGGTCCCGTCGCAAGCCGAACCCACCGCATCGGAAAAGCCGGGCAGGGCCGCGATCCTGGCGTCAGCATCCACATCCTGGGTGGGGACGCCGTCGGTCAGCAGCACGATGAAGTTCTTCTGGCACCCCAGCCGAATCGGTGAGGCGTAGCGGACGCCGCCGCCGTTCGGGTCGCGGGACTGGACCACGGAAACTTGCGATCCGTGCCCGTCGCCGTAATCCACGTCACGGCCCGCAAAGTATTGCCCGGCCTCGTACAGCGTTTCGGCGAGCGGCGACCCGCCAACCGCCGTCAGCCCGCTGGCGGTGTCGATCAGCGTAGCCCGGGCGGTGTCGATGCCTTCGATCGCGTGCAGGACCGATCCGCCCTGGTCGAAATTGGTCGCCATCAGGCCGACGTTGACGCCTTCGACCTGCGTGAGCAGGCTCTTGGCAACCTCCTGCAACACAAGATGGCGAGTTCCCGGAACCGGACGCGGGCCGTGGTACCAATTGAGGTAGTTGGCGTCGTAGACCGTGTACCGCCGGTCCGCCGGTCTCTGGCCCCAGGCAATTTCGTCGCGCGGATCGGTGCTCCAGGGAGAACTGGCGTCGCCGTTGCGGGCGAAGACGGCGAGGGGGTCGGTGCCGTCGCCGTGGCTTCCGCCGTCGTCTTCGCACTCCACCGGCAAGCTCTTGTCCTGTTCGTCCAGGCGCTCCCAGCGGCCGCCCCCGGCAGCATCGAACCGGGCGAAGCGATCGATGTGGCCACCGTTGCCCTGGTCGAACGCGTCCAGCGTGTTCCGGCAAACCAGCGCCGTGCGTTCGAACCAGCGGTCGGTCGAGCATTGCGGCGGCGCGCCGACGCCCGTGCGCCAGTACACCCGCGAAGCATCGCAGCGGCCCGTGTACTGAACGGCCGAATCGTAGCGTTCCTGGGTCTCGACCGCCTGGGCCAGACTGGCGGACGTGTCCAGAATCAACAACACGTTCGGCCTTGCATCCGGGAATCGGCGCGTATCCGTGACGAATAGTTCCGTGTCGTCGCCCGCGGCCGGCGTCACGGTTAGCATCGCGCAGAGTGCGGTTGATGCCATCCGGGTCGGGCTTGTCCCTGGGCGCTGGTATCTGTTGCAGGTAAGCATGTGAAATTCCCTATGACGCCGGGGCCGTCAGGGAGCGGGCGCCTCGCCCGGTCCCAGAACGTAGAAGCCCTGGCGCTGTGTCGAGACGGCGTTCCGAGGCCCCGTGCCGACGGCCGTGATCTCGAAATGGAACGCCTGTAGCCCCGCGAAGCCCTCTCCCAGGCTGAATGCCGCGCCCGGAACGGATGTTGACTCCGAAAATGCGATCACGGCCTCGGCAGAGGCACCGTCGCCGAGCCGGGTGAGGGGGAGGGCGCCCGGCGACTCCACGCTGAAGCCGCCCCGGGCAATGGCCAGGTCGATGCCAGACGAGGCCGCCTGGAACGCAAGATCGTAGGAGGTCACGTTGCCCGCCATGACCATCTGCAGCGTCGCCGTGCTCATGGCCGATGTGGTGACCACCGTAACGGCTACCAGCACTACCAGCGCGACGACAAGGGCGACGCCCGATTGCCGCCGGCAACTCAATGGAGCGGTCATCACGACGAGGACCTCGCATTGCGCAACTGGATCGTCCTCGTCACCACCGTACGCCGGTACGCGTCGTTTGGGGCCGGTCGATCCAAATCCGCGTAGACGTATTCCCCTGAGTCGGTGAAACCTTGTTCCGGCCGTTCCGAGCGCACGCGCACCCAGACCCGCACCGCCAGAACCCGGGCCTCCGGCAGGAACGCCGGATCGTCCGGGTCGAGCAGCGCGTCCCCCGGGTTGACGTAGCGATTCACCGAACCCCGTCCCGACTCGCCGACCGGGTCCGTATCCACGCCGAACTGGACCTGAAGATCCTCGACGCCCGGAACGACCTCTTGATCGACGACCCTCGGGCCGCGGGAACTGCCCGCCAGCACCTTCATGCGCAACGACGGAACCGGATTGCCGGGCGTGTCCAGCGATGAGCGCTGGCTGACGTAGTAGCCCCGGCTCAGGAGTTGAAAGGACCGGGCCTGCGATGCCGGCGGTTCCGCGGGCGGTGCCGCGCCATCGAAAATGGTTCCGCGCCCGAAGCGCGCGGTTCGCACATACAGCGTGCCTCGCCGCAACGAGGCTGGGGGCGTGGCGACCTCGCTGGTGCGTCGTACCACCAACGTATCGGAGCCGGGTTGAGCTTGCCGGTAAGGCGCGCATCCGGTCCATCCGAAGCCGTTGCCGGTTCCCGCGACCGGCGCATCGAGGTCGATCGCCCAGTTGCGCCCGCAATCGTTGCGAACGCCAAGCCCGGGAGGCACCGGCTGCCCGGCCGAGGCGCGATTCTCGATGTCTCCCGGGCGCGTGGTGAGTCCGAAATGCCCGGCCATTCGCAGGTCTTCCTCCAGGAAAGCCAGCGCCAGCCTGGCGTGCTCCTGCAGGCGCGCCGTGGATTCATTCACCCGGAATGCCGCCTGTCCCTGCGTGAACACGGTCATCGCGCCCAGGAGCAGGAATGCGCCGAGCGCCATCGCCACCAGCAACTCGATCAGCGTCATGCCGCCGCTGCATGACGCGTGCTGGCGCTCCGGCGCCCGGCGCGAAATCGTTCTCCCCCCGGCAGCCGGCCGGCTGACGCGACGGGAAGCGGGAGTATCCGTGCAAGCCTGTGGCAGCGGCGCCATCATTGCGATGCCCTTATCGAGAGTCCGTACTGGAGTTCACCGTGCCGGGGCTCCACCCAAGAGATTTCAAGGCGATACCCCGGCGGTACCGATCCCGAATCGACCTGAATGTCCCAATCGCCCTCGGGGAGGCTGGTACGAATCGTCCGATCCCAGAGGAACAGGTCGTGAGCGGCCATCTGTTCGGGCGTGCAGTCGGGCCCATCTCCCGCAGCGGCGGCGCAGCGGTTGTCGCTGCCAGATCCGGCGTACGCGTCCAGTCCCAGCGGGTTGCTCCGGATTCTTTCCGCCATGTCCGCGGCCAGGTTGGCCGCGTGAGTGCGGTAGTGGGCGGTCCGCCCGGCGCCCATGCCCTGAACCTGCAGGGCGGCGATGCCGAGCAGGCCGACGGATAGCACCACCAGCGCGACCAGCGTTTCTATCAGGGTGAGACCGCTCTGCACAGCCGCGCCCTCAGAATTCGCAGGCGAGCGGAGGCATGCCGGGGCCATTGCGGGTGACGCGCGGCCGGCCGGTGAAGCTGACGACAACAGCCCGCGCCTGTTCCGAGCCGCGGTGATCGCAGAAGGTCACCGTGCCGTTGGTGCTTCGCCGCCCGAAGGGCCGGAACTCGAACAGTCGCCGATTGGCCGTGATGCTTCCCGTGGTTGCCGGTTGATACGAATACAGTTGCGGTTCGCCGGCGTCACGGCGCGGCGGGTTGTCGCCGTCGTCGTTGACGAACACCATCCAGCCCCGGTCGAAATCCACGTCCGAGCCGCCGCAACTCGTGCCGTCGGTCGTCTTGCACAACACAACCGGGCGCCCGCGCTTGAACGCCTCGCCGCGGGCCAGTTGCACGGCGGTGACGAATCCGTTGACGTCCGACGTTCGGCGTGCGTTCAGGATGAAGGCATCGAGACCGGGAATTGCCACAGCGGCCAGGGTCGCGGCGACCACGAGCACGATCAGCAGTTCCAGTAATGTAAATCCGCGACAACGGATCATGCGGCTGCTCCCGAAAAAGGTTGAAATGCAGCCTAATCGGGGCAGGGTTGCCGGCGTAACCTTTGAATCTGGGCAAACTCGGCAGAAATGCGGGGTATTTTGCGATGAAGGGCGTTGGAGTCGTCAGAATGGACTCCGCGCCTGGCTTGAGTAGCGGAGGCGAGCACACGGATACGCGACTCATTGCATCGAATGCTATGGGCAGCGCGGCCAATAAAAAGGATAATGTGCCACCCGAACGAGTCCGAAGCCGGTGTAGCTCAGGCGGTAGAGCAACGCATTCGTAATGCGTGGGTCGGCGGTTCGAATCCGTCCACCGGCACCATTCCTCAACGCTTCGAACCGACATGGTCCGACAGGGGCCGACAAGCTCCTGATTTATAAACTAAAACAAAGAGTTGCGTCGTGAAAGTTGCCTTGCGTTCCACGCTGTAATTCGCTACATTTCGAATCCCCATGTGGGGTAAATCGTTGGGTAAAAACGTGGGGTAAATCGTGGGGCAAGGCAGGCTATCGGTGAAAATGGTCCGGGCGATCAACCGCCCCGGAATGTACGGCGACGGCAACACGCTGTACCTGAGAGTCGCGCCCGGCGGGTCCAAACACTGGATCCAGCGCCTCACCATCAACGGCAAACGCCACGACATCGGGCTCGGCGGCTGCGGTTACGTGACGCTCGCACAGGCGCGCGAGGCCGCCTACGAGAACCGCACCATCGCACGGCGCGGCGGCGACCCGCTGGCCGCGAAACGTCAGGCCAGGGTACCCACATTCCGCGAAGCCGCCAGGCAAACCTACGAAACGCTGCGGCCGCGCTGGCGAAACAAGCAGGTCGCAAAGAACTGGATGCAACAACTGGAGCGCCATGCATTCGAAAGGCTCGGCACCCTGCCCGTGGACCGCATCGGCCGCGAGGACGTTCTCACCGTCCTGACACCCATCTGGACCGCCAAACCGGAAACAGCACGGCGGGTTCGCCGACACATCCGCGCCACGCTCAAGTGGTGCCAGGCGCACGGGTTTGTGCAATTCAACGCCGCAGGCGAAGCCATCGACGGCGCACTGCCGAAAATGCCCGCCGTCAAGTCACATTTCCGGGCTCTGCCGTACCGTGAAGTGGCTTCTGCGCTTGACATCATTCAATCCTCAAGGGCGTCGCTTACAGCGAAACTAGCGTTTCGTTTCCTCGTCTTGACGGCCGCCAGGACGTCCGAGATCCGCGGCACCCGGTGGGACGAAATCGATGTTAACTCTCGTCTGTGGCGCATTCCGGGCGAACGCATGAAAAACGCTTCCGAACATCGCGTACCGCTAAGCGCTTCTGCACTAGACGTGCTTGATCAAGCCCGTGCGCTGGACGACGGCAGTGGTTTGGTCTTTCCGTCGCCCCATCGCCGCGGTTGCCAGCTATCAAACATGACGCTGACCAAGGTGCTGCGGGATTCGGGGCTGGCTGAGCGGTCCACGGTTCACGGGTTCAGATCCTCGTTCAGGGACTGGTGCGCGGAGACCGGCAAGCCCCGGGAGATCGCCGAAGCGGCGCTGGCGCATACCGTGGGTGGTGTGGAGGGTGCTTATTTCCGCTCGGATCTGTTCGAGCGCCGGCGCCGGTTGATGGATTCCTGGGCCGACTATCTCATGGGCTCGGACGCCAAGGTTGTTTCCCTGCATCGATAGTGCCCCCCGACGTTTCGTAAGCGGTTAGCCGACCCCACCTTCCTTTCGCTGAGCCAAAGAGGTTGTATGACTCCTTTTGTCTAGGGAGTTGTTCGATGAGGGATCCTGATGTGGACGCCAGGGGTGAAGCCCCTGGCTTGGCGGCAGCGGCCAACGGAGCGGCTGCGGTTGGGCGCAAGCGAGGGAAGCGAAAGACGCGGCGGCGATGGAGTGCGGAGGAGAAGATCCGGATCGTCCGGGAGAGCTTTGCCTCGATGGAGTCGGTGACGGCGGTGGCCGAGCGACATGCCATCACGCGCAGGCAATTGTCGTCGTGGCGCACGCAGCTGCGCAAGGGCAAACTGGCGGCACCCCCGTCGGCGCAGGCGCAGCCGGGTGGGGCGTTCGCCGCCGTGGAGGTGGAGGAACGTTGTTCGGTTCTGATCGAGGGCCGGGGCGTGACGGTGCGGTTGGAAGGCATTGCCGATGTGTCCGGGGTCGCGGCGATCGCCGCGGCGCTGGCCGGCGGTTCGCGATGATCTCGCCGAACGGTGCGCGGATCCTGGTGGCGAGCGAGCCGGTGGATTTTCGCAAGGGCCACGACGGGCTGGCCGCGGTGGTGCAGAACGAGCTGGGACTGGACCCGTATTCGGGGGTGGCCTATGTCTTTCGGGCCAAGCGGGCCGACCGGATCAAGGTGCTGTGGTTCGACGGCACGGGCCTGGCGCTGGCGTACAAGCGCCTGGAGGGCGGGCGGTTTGCCTGGCCGGCGGTTCGCAACGGCGTCATCCGGCTCACCCGGGCGCAGTTCGAGGCGTTGTTCGAGGGTCTGGACTGGCGCCGGGCGTGGTCCCCGAGGGTGCGCCGTCCGCGCACCGCGGCCTGACGCCCGGGGCGGCTGCACACGGCCTGATATCGGCCCGTTTTCCGGGCCGATATTCGTTCATAACTGACTGATTTTATGATAGTATTCTGTCATGCAGGCCCATCCCGAAGCGGTCGATCTCAAGGCGTTGCCCGAAGCCCATCGGGCGCTGTTCGAGCGCCAGCAAGCCGACAACGAAGAGCTTCGCGCCAGGGTCGAACTGCTCGCCGACACCAACCGCCGCCTGGAACACCTGGTCGAGGAGTTGCGCCGGGCGATTTATGACAAGCGCTCGGAGAAGCGCCCGCATGACGATCGGCAGTTGGCGTTCGAGGACCTGGAGGGCGCGGTGGCCGAGGTCGAGGAGGCCGCGGCCGCGGCGGGCGCCCAGGGGACATCGCCCGCCACCCGGCGCCGTGCCCCGCGGCGCAACCTCGGGCATCTGCCGAAGGGCCTGGAGCGGATCGAGAACGTCATCGAGCCCGATAGCACGCAATGTCCCTGCGGGTGCGGGCAGATGGCGCGCATCGGCGAGGACCGCACCGAGCGGCTGGACATCGTGCCGGCAAAGTTGCGGGTCATCGTCACGGTGCGCCCCAAGTACGCCTGCCGAAGCTGCGAGCAGGGGGTTTTCCAGGCGGCCGCGCCGGCGCACCTCATCGAGGGCGGATTGCCGACCGAGGGGGCGCTGGCGCAGGTACTCATTTCCAAGTACGCGGATCACCTTCCGCTGTACCGCCAATCGCAGATTTACGCCCGCTCGGGCGTGAAGCTCGACCGTTCCACGCTCGCCGGCTGGGTGGGCAAGGCGTCCTTTCACCTCATCCCGGTGGTGGATCGGCTAGTCTGGCACCTGAAGCGGTCCGGGCATCTGTTCATGGACGAGACCCGGGCGCCGGTGCTGGACCCGGGCCGGGGCAAGACAAAGACGGGGTACCTGTGGGCACTGGCCCGCGATCAGCGGCCCTGGGCCGGTCCGGACCCGCCCGGCGTGGTGTTCTTCTACGCGCCCGGACGCGGCGGATATCATGCCAAGCGTTTTCTCGAGGGCTTCGAAGGCCAACTGCACGTGGACGGTTATGCCGGCTACAACGCGGTGGCGGCGCCCGGCAAGGGAGTGGTTCGCTGTTACTGCTGGGCGCACGCCAGACGCAAGCTCTGCGAGGTCCACGACAGCCACCGCTCGACCATCGCCGCCGAAGGGTTGCGGCGGATCGCCAGGATGTACGCCATCGAGAAGTCGATCCGGGGCGAGCCGCCCGAGGTCCGGCTGGCCGTGCGCCAGGCGCGGACCGCGCCGCGGGTCGAGGACTTCGGGGTGTGGCTGCGCCGGCAACGCGCCCGGATCTCGCCCAAGTCGCGACTGGGCGAGAAGCTGGCCTACATCGCCAACCACTGGGACGGGCTACAGGTGTTCCTCACCGACGGGCGCGTGGAGATGGACAACAACGTCGTGGAGAACGCGATCCGGCCGCTGGCGCTGAGCCGCAAGAACGCACTGTTCGCCGGCCACGACGAAGGCGCCAAAGCCTGGGCGCGCATCGCCTCATTGGTGGAAACGGCGAAGATGAACGGCGTCAACCCCCACGCCTACCTCAAGGCCACGCTCGAAGCCATCGCCAATGGCCATCCGGCCTCGGAGATCGATCGACTGCTGCCCTGGGCCTTTACGCCAATCTCAAGCTGAAGTCCACGTGGTGTAGCGACACCGCTTACCGACGTTTCTGGAGGCTCCATCAATTGACAGGATAGAGCAATGGACAGACGAACGAGGTACTCCCCGGAAGTACGGGAACGGACGGTAAAAAGTGCCGATCGCGCCGTCATAGGACAGGTGGCCTTCCTGGAAGACGCATAGCAATTGCTTTCTCTTCAGCGTCGGGCGGGCTTCCTTTTCCTCTTTTGCGCTCGCTTCATTCCTTTGGGAAGGTTTTGGTAGGGGCCGGGCGAAAATTTCGAATTGGAACCATTTCGAACGTCCTTCGCGTTCGGAAAGTGCTCACAAAGCGCGTCGGTGATGCCCTTCAATACTTCGGCGCCAGTCTCCAAACCCATTGCCAAAAATCCTCGATCAAATTCGTTTTCGATACCTGTGCCACGCCCATTGGGCTCGATTCGATAGAAGGCGAGAGAATAGACGTGCGTGTACTGGGATGTGAGATTCCAGAGCAAGTAGTACCAGGACTTATTCCACCCAATGCGCGCGATAACGCTCTCCCTAGACTCAAGCATCAGCCACTTACCTTTTAGCGCATCTTTCTGCGCATCGGGCGGGAGTTGCTCGAATCGCCGAGTGCTCTTTAGTCGCCCAACAATCTCCGATCGTACTTCTTCGGCTTCAACGTTCATCTCGCCGCCGTCAAAAATCCTCGTGCGTTTTGTCAAGTCATAGAGGTGCATCAGTTGTACGATGGCGCGTTGATTATCGGGATCGGGATCGGCATCACAGAGGTAGTGGAACAACAGCGCAGCCTCCATAATCGAACGAAAGTCGCCTGCGTTTGCGCCGAAGTCCCAATCTTCATAATCAGCGGAACACCATCTACTCCGTGGTACTGACCTGATAAGGTTGCGTGCGTGGGCGAGAATGCGCGTGAAAACGCGGGTTGCGAATCCCAAACTCGGATGGGTGGATTGCCCGCTAGTTGCCTGAGAAACAGCACATCCTTCACATAGGGCTGCATCAAAGCGAGCCAAACTTTCTACGTATCGCCTCCGAGACGAGAATCTCTCGGGGAGTTCTGTGTCAGATTTGGGGGGTACTTCGGCCATGGTCGCTCCATTCTCTTTCAGGTAGCTAATGCGCCAGCTTCTGTCACAAGTGTGAGCATGGCGAGTTTGCTTTTCCAGTCTGAATTGTCTGGCTGCCAGCCTAAATGTCTTGCTCACCAAGCGATGTGAACTTGGGTGCCAGCAGAGCTGTGTGCCCAGTAGTGCCCGCTTTTCTCGTCGAACGAGGCGCCTACGGTGTGGAGCGGAGTTCCGAACCGGCGAAGAAGCCAAGAAGTCAGTACCATTGCGGCCCAGCGTTTACGGGTATCGCCATGAACGAAATCAAGTCCTCGATCAGCTACAGACACTTCGCCAACGTGGCCCGAAGCCAATTCCGAGCCTCTGGAACATTCAACGACGATATCCATGGTGAACTCCACCAGACTGGACCCTTCGTGGGGTGTGGCAGCCGCAAGCTTCACATTCACCGTTGTGCGCGCACGGACTGATTTATCCCGTGAATATAGCCCCCGAATTCTACGAGTCAGTCCGGCGGCGAGCCGCGGAGCGATGGGATCAGCTTGAGCAGGACCCCGAACTCGCGGGTCCATGGCACCAGCTCTTCAAGCAGGTCCAAAGCCCCCGGCACATTATTTCGGAGCTCTTGCAAAACGCTGATGACGCTGGCGCGACGGAAGCGACGGTACGCGTTACGGATCAGACTTTCATATTCGATCACAACGGCGATGACTTCTCGGAGGAGCACTTTGCATCGCTTTGCCGCTTCGGATACTCGAACAAGAAGTCCCTGCACACCATCGGGTTCCGCGGCATAGGGTTCAAGAGCACTTTCAGCCTCGGAGATTGCGTAAAGCTATTCACACCTTCGCTCTCCGTTTGCTTCTTTCAGAAGCGATTCACCGAACCGCACTGGATCCAGGAGGCGCCCGATACCCTCGGCAGAACCCGCGTCTCGGTCGAGATAGCCGATGGTTACCGCCAAAAGCAAGTCGAGAAAAATCTGGACGAATGGTTGAAGAGTCCCGTTTCACTACTCTTCTTCAACAACATTCGTCGGATTCGCATCGGCGATAGGGAATTGCACTGGGACAGTATGGGTCCTGGCCCCTTGGCGAACAGCGAGTGGGTGGCCCTCAACGAAAACACCGAGAAGGACTATCTTCTGATCCGATCGGATGCCGAGCCCTTTCCCGACGAGGCAATTGAGGAAATTCGGCAGGAGCGATTTCTCGGCATCGACGACGAAACCGATTTCCCTTCTTGCACAATCGAAATTGTGCTCGGCGCGAAGGGGCGTCTGTACGTCGTATTGCCCACCGGCCTTGAGACCGACTTGCCCTTTGCCTGCAACGCGCCGTTCATTCAGGATCCAGCGCGACTCAAGATCAAGGACCCGGAGATCTCGCCGACGAACCGATGGCTACTTGAGCGTATCGGTCGATTGGCGGCTTCGGCCATGCTGCGCTGGCTAAACAAAACAGACTTGCCCACCGTTGAACGCGCGCCCGGCTACGGGCTTCTTCCCAATGTGGACTGGGACGATGCGGCACTGGAAGGCGAATGCGGCGCTCGTGTCGAGAAGTCTTTCGAACGGCAAATCGACGGACAGTCCATGTTGCTGACCGAAGATGGGTCCGTTACGCCAGCAAATGAGAGTATCTCCATCCCGGCACAGTTGTTCGAAGTCTGGCCCGCCGACCATGCCGCGCGTCTGCTGGACGATGAAGGACGGCCTGCCCTGTGCCAGCATATCCTGCCAGCGGACCGCGAAAAGCTTGTGAACTGGGGCCTTGTCGACAAATTCGGCAAGCAATCTCTTCTCCAAACGCTTCAGCGGAAACACCTCCCGAGGCCCGAGACCTGGCGAAACCTCTTGAAGCTGTGGTCCTATCTGGCGCCCGACATCACGGATTGGCATAGTCGTGTCAGCGCAAAGCGCATCCGGATACTACCGGTACAGGGCAAAGGCGATCTCTACGCCGCAGACGACGTCGTGCGTCTGGGAGAAAAGAAACTCCTTCAGTCGGACGATGACTGGGATTTCCTGGCCGAATACCTGATCGTATTGAATCAGAACTGGCCGCGGTTTCTCGCGGAACTACGACGAACCGCGGCAGATGGTGACGAGGAATCCGCGACAGAAGCGATTGATGCAGCCTATTCCGTTCTGGCGAAGTTAGGGCTGGATCGCACCAGCGACGCGAACGCCGTGATCGGTCGGGTGAGTAGTCAGTTTTTTGCCCGCGACACCATCTACATCCCAGAGTGCGTCCGGCTTAGCCAGATCGCTGCAAAACTACGCTCGACGGTGGATGGCTCGTTCAAATTTGTGACCGTCGACAAACGCCTGCGATCAGCGAAGTCAGGCATCTTATTCGATGCCGACGGCCGTCTCGAGACTTTGGTGCCAGAAGAGAGGCAGGCCTCTCGGATACTCCATTCAGAGTACTCGGCACAGTACTCATCTTGCTCGCGTGAAGACTGGATGCAGTGGATTTTTTCGGGACGTTCCGGTCTCGGTACGTTCGTGCCGCTGGTGAAGTCAAGGAACATCGTGGGTCACTATCTAGACATGAAGCAACTATTGCGGACTCGGGGAAGCGAAGGCGTGTTGAATTACCGCTACAAGGATCCATGGTTCTATATCGAGGATTGGGATTTCGACAAGGCAGATTGGGCGCATTGGCAGAAGCTTGAATCGGAGAATCCGGCAATTTGGTCCGAGATAACGGAACGAATTTTGTCCCAGAAACCAGCGTTCTGGCAGAGCAAGGCGTCGGCGCAGATCATCGAACAGGCGTCGAACGGCCACGAGCGAAAGATACACCTTCCCAAGGTCATCCCACTTTGGGCGCACAGGTTACGAGATCGACCCTGCCTTCCCGACACGCATCGCGTTCGCCGAAAACCTGGCGAACTTTTCCGCCGTACGCCGGAAACTGAACCGTTGCTAGATGTGGAGCACTTCGTTCACGGATCCCTGGATCAGGAATCCATGCGGCCCCTGCTGGACCTGATCGGCGTGCAAAGCACGGCCACCGGGCCGGATCGCTTGCTCCGTAACCTCCAGGCGCTTGCCGCATCCGAAGACCCGCCCGTCCATGAAGTAATGAAATGGTATAACCGCCTCGACCAGTTGATTGATTCGTGCTCCACAGATGATTTTGGGAAGATCAGACGCGCATTCCAGACGGAAAAACTCATCCTGACCCAAAACGGTATCTGGGAGTCGGCCTCCGGCGTCTTTTTGGCACAGCACGAAGACGACGTCCCCGACGCGGAAGTCGTGCAAAATTCGGCCGCCGCGCTGACGCTCTGGCGAAAAATCGGCGTTGCCGATCGACCGACTGTTGAGCTGGCGATCAAGTGGCTGGGTAGTTTGCCGGTCAGCAAACATCTCAGTCCCGATGAACTCCAGCGTACACGCTCACTGCTGTCGCGGTATCCCATCCGCTGTTGGAACGAATGTGGGCATTGGCTCAACCTCGCGAACGAATGGGTCGCCGCGAATGGATTTCGGTACTCGCTTACCATGCAATCCAGCGTACCTTGGGGGCACTTACATCAATGGGTGAAACGCGCAACCGCCGATCTGCGAAGCCTGTCGCCTGAAGTAACAGGCGATCTTCCTTTCTCCCACCTGCCCACACTGGAAACCCAGATCGATGAACGCCATGAATCCATTCCGCTGATCACCAGCAAGAACGTGAGCAGGAAATGGCTGGCCACGGTCGGTACCGAACTGCGCCGGGTTGAATTCGACTCGGAGGACGAAACACAGCGAGTTCGCAACCTGGCAACCAGGCTCGCGAAATCGGAATGGTGCAACACGTCCGGAGTAGCGATCATTCCGTATGTCGACGGGAAACCCGCCGGAACGTCTCGCCGGACCGACGTGCTGTGGTTCAATCGGATTCTTTACGTCGCCGACTTGCCCAAGGGCAAGCAGGCCCGGCGCATACCTGAGGAGATCGGAAAATCTTTTCGGCGTCCAGATATCAAGGCGGCTCTGGACTACAGTTTCGAACGTGCTCCGGAAGACATCAGAGAGTACCTTGAAGAGAATTTCAAACTGTGCCCATTGAACGCTGACTCCGAGGAACTGGTGGACGACGCGAAACCGCACAACACCGATCATGCTGAATCTCGCCACGGAGACGATTCTGACCAAGCAGATCAAGAATCTGAAGAAATCGAACACGCCATGGCTCAAAGTGTTACAGCAGACGGAAAGGACGATATTGAATTTTCGGGTAACTCCGAAACCGAGGATAAGTCGAGACCCGATCTCATTGACGAGGAAAAGGCGCCGAGGCCACGTCCTAAACCGAAACCCGCCAAGCCCTCCCTTATAGAGCGTTTTGCGGCGTCACAGGGGTACAAGAAGAAAAGCAACAATAGATATTCCCATGATGATGGTAGCTGGATCGCTCGGGCGAACGGCGGTCGCTTTCCGTGGGAGCGACATTGCGCAGAAGGAATCCTGGCTCGATACCTTTGGCCGAGGAATCACTGCCTGGAGCGCGAACCCCTGAAAATCGAAGCGGATGTCTGGGAGCTCATCGATCAACACCCGGAAACCTATGCGCTCATCCTCGCCAACATTGAGGGCGACCCGGTTGAAGTCGGAGGCTCTCGACTTCGAGCCATGCGCGAAGCAGGTAAAATCACCCTCTTTCCCGCCACCTACAGGCTCGTCTACTCAGATGATCGGCCCCTCTAAACCATGAGAGTTGCAAGGCACCGGGCGCTCGCCGTAGCTCCATGCAGACTCTGATAATCAGATAACAATTCCTCATGGTAAAACTCGAAACAATCGTCCCCGGCAGCCGCTTGGCTGGCATTCACGGCGAAGGCGCAGTTGAAGTCATTGCCACCCGCGCGTACGGTCCCGACGCCGTCGAGGTGACCTGGAAGGGGGGGGACGGTCTCGGAGATCGAATTCTCTATCGAGACGACGAGTCCGGCCTTCGCGAAGTCGCGCCGGCCCGCCGTTTCGCCTTTGACGGCGACGGTCACTTGTTCCGTCTCGCCTCCGAAGCGTTTCGGATTCGCCTGGCCCATCTCTTCGATCCCTACGTGGCCGTCAACGCCTCGCAGATCGAACCCCTTCCGCATCAGTTGACTGCCGTTTACGGCGCAATGCTGGACCGGCAGCCGTTGCGGTTCCTCCTGGCCGACGATCCCGGTTCCGGAAAAACCATCATGGCCGGCCTGCTGATCAAGGAACTGCTCATCCGGGGCAGTCTTGAGCGCTGCCTCATCATTGCCCCGGGAAGCCTGGTCGAACAGTGGCAGGACGAACTCGTGGACAAGTTTGACCTCGCGTTTGCGATCATGAGCCGCGAGCAGATCGAGACTTCAGTCACCGGCAACCCCTTCGTCGACCATCCGCGGCTGATCGCCCGGCTCGATATGCTGGCGCGTAACGACGAGCTCAAGGCGAAGCTCAAAGCGACGCCCGAATGGGACCTCATCGTCTGCGACGAAGCGCACCGTATGTCGGCCAGCTTCTTCGGTAGTGAAGTCAAGTACACCAAGCGATTCCAACTGGGCGCACTGGCCGGCGAACTTGCCCGCCATTTCCTGTTGATGACCGCGACGCCGCACAACGGCAAGGAGGAGGATTTTCAACTCTTCATGGGGCTTCTGGACGCCGACCGCTTTGAGGGCCGTTTCCGCGAAGGCGTTCACAAGGTCGATCCCGCGGACATGATGCGCCGCCTCACCAAGGAGGAACTGTTTCGCTTCGATGGCACGCCGCTGTTTCCCGAGCGCCGCGCCTACACCGTGTCCTACGAGCTTTCGCCCCGGGAAGCGCAACTCTACGAAGCAGTGACGCGTTATGTCCGCGAGGAGATGAACCGCGCCGACCGGCTGGCGGACGATGGCACGCGGCGGCGCAACAATGTCGGCTTCGCGCTGCAGATTTTGCAGCGCCGTCTGGCATCCTCGCCCGCCGCGATTCACGAATCGCTGAAACGGAGAATAGCGCGCCTCGAAAGCCGGCTGGACGAAGAGAAGCTGGGCCGGAAGGGCAGTGAGGCAAGCATCTCGCGCGCGGAGCCGGAAATCGGACCCATCCTCGACGAGGACGACCTCGAAGAGGCCACCGGCGAAGAAATCGAGGCGCACGAAGATCGGCTGCTGGACCGCGCCACCGCGGCGCAGACCATTGCAGAACTTGAGGCGGAGATCGCCGAACTCAAGCGGCTCGAACGAATGGCGAAGGCACTCCGTCGGTCGGGCGAGGACACCAAGTGGCGGGAACTCGACCGTATTCTCGACGATCCGCTGGTTTACGATCCCGCCAGGGACGTCAGGCGCAAGATCGTCGTATTCACCGAAGCACGGGATACGCTCGAGTATCTGGCTACACGCATCCGCAACCGCACAGGCGAGGCCGAAAGTGTCGCGGTCATCCACGGCGGCGTACCCCGCGACCGGCGGCGGGCCATCATCGCCGCGTTCAACGACGATCCGGCGGTCCGCTTCTTGGTGGCCAACGACGCGGCGGGCGAAGGCGTGAACCTGCAACGCGGCGCACACCTCATGGTCAACTACGATCTGCCGTGGAATCCCAACCGTCTTGAGCAACGCTTCGGCCGTATCCACCGAATTGGGCAAACCGAGGTCTGCCACCTGTGGAACCTGGTCGCGAGCGAAACGCGCGAAGGCGCAGTCTTCCGGCGACTGCTCGAAAAGCTGGAAACCGCGCGCGAAACGCTGGGCGGCAAAGTCTACGACGTGCTCGGAGAACTGTTCGAGGCACGGCCCCTGCGGGAGCTCTTCATGCAGGCGATCCGCTATGGGAACCGGCAGGAGGTGCGCGACCGTCTCTTCCAGGTGATCGACGGCGCGGTCGACGTCGACAACATCAACGACCTAGTCGCGCGCAACAAACTCACCAGGGAAGGGCTCGATCCGGTGACGCTCCGGACGGTACGCGAGGAGATGGAGCGAGCGGCGGCGCGGCGCCTGCAGCCGCACCATATCCGTTCCTTTTTCGAGGCCGCTTTCGCGCAAGCCGGCGGTGTGCTGCGTTCTCGCGAGAAGCGTCGATTCGAGGCGACCCGAGTGCCGCCCATTCTCAGGGACAGGGACCGCCTGATCGGCCGCGCCGATCCCGTCCTGCCCCGCTATCGCCGGATTTGCTTCGACAAGGATGCTGTCGGCGGCCAGCCACAGGCCGTTCTCGTCGCACCGGGCCATCCGCTGCTCGACTCGCTGATCGACCTGACGCTCGAACGCTACAGGGATCTGCTGACGCGCGGGACGGTATTGATCGACGACGCTGATCGGCACGAGACTGCGCGCGTGTTGATCGCGCTGCGCCATGGCATCCGCGACGGCCGAAACACGCGCAATGGCCAGCCGCAACTCATCTCTGAGCGGCTCCAGTTCGTGTGGCTCGACGAAACAGGCACGGCCGTCGATGCTGGACCCGCGCCGCATCTGGACTGTCGGGCACCCGAGGAAGCGGAAGGCGGCCGGTTGGCAGAGATCGTGGAAGCCTCTTGGCTCAAAGAGCCGCTGGAGGAGCAGGCACGCAAGCTTGCAATCACCGATCTCGTGCCGCGACACCTGGGCGAGGTGAAGAAACGTCGCCTCGCCGAGCTCGACAAGATTGAGGCCGCGGTCAAGGAACGCATGCGCCGAGAGATCGCGCACCTGCACCATCGCGCCCTCGAACTCGAAACCCAAGAACGGGCGGGCAAGAAGCCGCGGCTGAATTCGGAGAATGTCCGGCGTCAGGCCGAGGCGCTGACGGACCGGCTGGAATTGCGGCTCGCCGAGATTGCGCGTCAACGTGACATCGCGCCGCTACCGCCGGAGATTTGTGGTGCCGCCCTGGTCGTGCCGGCCAGACTGTTGAAGGCGGAAGACCCGTCCCTGAGCGGCGAGAAGGGCATCCGGGATGTCACCGACGTAAGCTCGCGCAAGGAAGTCGAAGCCAAGGCCATGCAGGCGGTCATGGAGCGCGAGCGTCGCCTTGGGTTCGAGCCTCGTGACGTCGCCGTCGAGGACCGCGGCTATGACATCGAGAGCCGCGACCTGGCGACGGGCGGGCTCCGGTTCATAGAGGTCAAGGGGCGCCGCGCCGACGCGCGGGAGATCACCGTCACGCGCAACGAAATGCTGACCGCGCTTAACGCCGCCGATGCCTACTTTCTGGCCGCGGTGCTGATCGAAGGCGATCTGGTCCATGCTCCGCTGTATGTGAACAACCCGTCGCCGCTATTCGGAGCCGAGCCCAAATTCAATGAAGTTCACCGGGCTATTTCTGTCGCGTCGATCAAGGCGGCAGCGCAACAGCATCAGGAAAAGGGTAACAAGGAAGCGTCATGACGACACTGCGGAAAAAACTCATCGAGGTTTCTCTGCCGCTCGAAGCCATAAACGCGGCATCGGCCCGGGAGAAGTCAATCCGTCACGGCCACCCTTCCACGCTGCACCTGTGGTGGGCGAGACGGCCGCTCGCGGCCTGCCGGGCCGTGCTGTTCGCACAGCTTGTCGACGACCCCTCCGCGTGGCCGGAAGTGTTTCCAACCGAAGGCGATCAGTTGCGGGAGCGGGAGCGCCTGCACGGCATCATCAAGGACATGGTGCCTTGGAAGGCGACCAATAGCGATCTCATCCTCGACAAGGCACGATACGAGATCGCGCGTTCGATAGCCCGCGGGCGCGGCGAATCTCCGCCGCCGCGCGACAAGTCCAAAGCGGTGCTTGCCTATCTGACCAAACACGCGCCGCCAGTCTGCGATCCATTCTGCGGTGGCGGATCGATTCCGCTGGAGGCGCAACGTCTCGGTTTGCGCGCCCACGGCTCGGACCTCAATCCCGTCGCGGTGCTGGTTTCCAAGGCGACTTGCGAGATACCGCCGAAATTTGCCAAGCGCCCGCCCGTCAATCCTGACCGTGATCGGCACGTAGCGTGGAAGGGTGCAAATGGTCTGGCAGAAGACATTCGCTACTATGGTCGGTGGATGCGGAAACAAGCCGAGTCTCATATCGGCCATCTCTATCCGAGGGTCCAGATTACCAAGGCCATGGCGGTTGACCGGGACGATCTTGAGCCGTACGTGGACCAGGACTTAACCGTCATTGCTTGGCTCTGGGCACGCACCGTCGCGTCTCCCGACCCGATGATGCGTGGCAGACATGTGCCGCTCGCAAGTTCGTTCATCCTGTCGTCGAAAAAAGGGAAGGAAGCCATAGTTGTTCCAGTAGTCGACCGCGCGAGCATGACCTACCGGTTCACGATCAAGGCGGCGGTGAAGGCGGATGACAAGTTCGGTTTGAAAGCTGTCGCGATTCCGCGTGACGAACTGGCGCAAGCGCGAGCCGGGACGAAGGCTGGGCGGGGAGCGAGCTTCACCTGCTTAGTCACGGGCGCACCGATCTCCGGTAACTATATTAAGGCAGAAGGGATGGCGGGGCGGATGGGTAACCGGCTGATGGCGGTGGCGGCTCAAGGCAAACGAACACGGCTGTATCTGGAACCCTCCGAGGACATGGAGGAAGTGGCCCGCGCTGCTTCGCCGGAATGGGGACCGGCTGATGAACTTCCCAAGAATCCTCGTTGGTTCTCGCCACCAGATTATGGGATGCCCACCTACGCTGACCTCTTCACCGACCGCCAATTATTGTCGCTGACGACGTTTTCGGAACTGGTCGCGAAAGCGTGCGAGAAGGTTCTGTCGGATGCGAGGGACGTTATGGAGGAAGATGGCCTGGCGGCCAACTGGCCACAGCACACGGCCCGGCTCGCCGAGGGTGGTGTTGGCTTGCGCGGCTACGCGGATGCAGTATCGACATACTTGGGTTTATGTGTCAGTAGGCAAGCCAACCGCCTATCAAATTTAAGCTTCTGGCACAGCGGTAGAGCCACGGTGGAGCAAGTATTCGCCCGACAGGCCCTACCAATGGTCTGGGACTTCTGCGAAGCTAATCCATTCAGCGACTCGAGCGGCAACTTCGTTGGGCAGGTAGACTATCTTGCAAACGTGGTGGCCAATGTACCGTCTGCAACTGGTAACACCGCGGTCATCCAACAAAACGCCGCGGGAGATACGCCACTCGCCAATCAAGCTGTTATCGCAACGGACCCACCGTACTACGACAACATCGGCTACGCGGACCTCTCGGATTTCTTCTACGTTTGGCAGCGGCGTGCCTTGCGTGCTTTCTGGCCCAATCTGTTTCGTCGCGTACTGACCCCAAAAGAAGAAGAGTTGGTCGCGACACCTTATCGCCATGGCGGCAAGTCTGCGGCAGAACAATTCTTCATGGATGGAATGCATATTGCACTCGGCAACATGCACCGTTCAGGGTGCGACGATTTTCCCGTCACCATGTTCTACGCCTTCAAGCAATCCGAATTTGCGAAGGAAGGACTTACTTCAGCGGGCTGGGCGACCTTTCTGCAAGGACTGGTCGATTCGGGCTTCTTGGTTGACGGGACTTGGCCTGTACGGACCGAGCTAGCCGACAATCTAAAGAAAAAAGTCAATGCGTTGGCTTCATCCATTGTCCTCGTTTGCCGTAAACGTTCACCAAATGCAGCACTGATCACCCGCCGGGAGTTTGTCGCGGCGCTCCGCGCTACGTTGCCTGAAGCGCTCGCCAAAATCCGTGCCGGAGGTGTCGGTCCCGTGGACATGGCGCAAGCGTCACTGGGACCCGGTATGGGCGTGTTCACAGCCGCCGCGAAAGTGCTGGAACCCGACGACACACCCATGACTGTGCGCACAGCAATTGCGCTCATCAACCAGATTCGAGACGAAATCTCTGGAGAAGAGGCGACCGGCTACGATGCCGATTCCCGCTTCTGTCTTGACTGGTTCGAGACTTTCAACATGGACGAAGGTAGGGCCGGGGACGCCATCGGGATGGCCCAAGCATACGATGTTGGTCTTGACGAACTGGTGCACGCTGGCGTATTTCATGCCCGGGGGGGGGTCGGCACGACTGCTGCGGCGCGAAGAGCTACCAGCGGATTGGGACCCCTCCACCGACAAGCGCCTTACCGACTGGGAATGCGCTCAGCATTTGGCGCGTGTGCTCGAGTCATCTGCTGGCGGCATCGCCGCGGCTGCGAAACTCTACGCGAACATGCCGCCGGAGCGCGGCGAGGCGGCGCGCCTGTTAGCCTATCGACTCTACGACATCTGCGAGCGTAAGGACCGCGCGGCGGAGGCGCAGGTGTGGAATATGCTGGCGCGGGAATGGCCAGCACTCGAAGCGGCCGCCGCTGAAATCGTACGGGACCCGCAACCCGGACAGCTTCTACTGTAGATGCTGTTGTAGCAGAGTCGAGTGACGGCGGATCAATCAGTCATCCCGCTCCAGAGCGCAGCCGGAGTCAGTCTCGGGGGACCTGTTCGGTGATACCGGCGAGTTTGACCGTGGGGCGGCCGGGAAATCGGGCGATGAGCGAAAGACTGCCGCCCAATCCGCTTGTCGGCCTTGAGAATCGGTGCGCGATAGAATCGGCGCTCGCCGTCGCCCGAAGGGGGTATGAAGCCAGGATCATAGCGCTTAATCGGCAACGATTGATTCGCGCTGGGTGGTCGATATGATTCTAGGCAACTGGACATCGACCAATCCGCACGTTTGACCGGAGGGCCGCAGGTCATCACGAGGAAGTAACGACCCTATGAGAAGCAGCAGAACACGCAAAACGGCGCTTGAAGCGAAGCAGCGGGTCGAGAAGGGCCTGGAGGCGCTCCGGCAAGGGCTTGGCCCTTATGTCGCCAAGCACATGTCTGACCGACATGGAAATAACTGGCACCATTACGCGAGTCGGGCACGGGGGGCTCGTGCCGGCGAAAACATGGACGTCTACGCTCTGCTGAAGACGCTGCTCGACAACTGGAACGACCTGTTCCGCAACGACACAAAACTCCGAAGGGCGCGCAGTTTCATTTCGTTGTGCCTCGACGCACGCAATAGCGCGGCGCATTTCACCGGCTCTATGGAAGCGCGCGAGGCGCTGCGCCATCTTGATGCCATACGCGAGCTGCTGGTTGCGGTGGGCGCCGACATGCAACGTCAAGTCCTCGATTCGCTCTACGCGGAGCAGCGTGCAGCCGACGGCACAGTCGCCCCGGGCATAACGGCTAAACTGAATCTCGATGAGCCGCCCGCGCGATCTCAGCTCCGTCCCTGGCGCGAGGTATGCGAACCCCACCCGGATGTGCTCGAAGCGCGGTTCTCCGATGCCGAGTTCGCCGCGAACCTGGCGCTCGTGGACCAGGGCGAGGGTGGTGAAGAATACGTCGACCCGGCCGCCTTCTTCCGCATCACCTACGCGACCGAGGGTCTCAGGCGCGTGCTGACGGCGACGATCGCGCGTCTGGCCGGCCAGGGCGGCGACCCCGTAATCGGGTTGCAGACCAACTTCGGCGGCGGCAAGACCCATACCATGCTGGCGCTGCATCACCTGGCCGGGGCGTCCGAGGCAGGCTACCGGCCACGGGAGCTTGCCGGCATGGCGGAGATATTCGAAGCTGCTGGCGTCGATACGCTTGCCCGGGTCAATCGGGCGGTGTTTGTCGGCACGCACAAGGGCGCCGCCGAGGCGATGCATGCGGAAGGCGGTCGCGAGATCCGCACGCTTTGGGGTTACATCGCTTGGCGGCTCGGTGGCTGGGAAGCGGTGGACAGCATCGCCGATTCCGAAAACGCGCGCACCAATCCGGGCTCGGAAAAGTTGATACCGATCCTCAGAAACGCTGCCCCGTGCCTGATTCTCATGGACGAAGTCGTGGCCTTCGCGCGCCAGTTGCGAGGCCTCGAATACGATGCCTTCCATGCGTTCATTCAGTCATTGACGGAGGCTGCCGCGGCAGTTCAGGGCGTGGTGGTTGTCGGCTCCCTGCCCGAATCCGGTGCCGAAGTCGGCGACGAGCAAGGCATGGACGCCCTCCGGCGTCTTGAGAAGATATTCGGTCGCGTACAGTCGGCGTGGACCCCAGCCAGCGGCATCGAGACCTTCGAAATCGTCCGGCGCCGCCTGTTTCAGCCGTTGGACGAAGCGGGCGAAAAAGACCGCGACGACGCCATTCGGGCTTTTCGCAGGCTGTACCGGGAAAACCGTGCGGACTTTCCGCCGGAAGTTCGGGAGGCCGCTTACGAAGAGCAGATGCGCCGAGCCTACCCCCTCCACCCTGAAGTGTTGCGGCGGTTTTCCGGGGACTGGTCGGTACTAGATAAGTTTCAGCGCACACGGGGCATCCTCAAGATCATGGCAAACGTGGTCTATGCGCTTTGGAGCGGCGGGAGCAACGCACCGCTCATCACGCCCGCGCTCCTGCCCTTCCGCGACACCAAGGTCCGCACGGCGCTACTTGAACCGCTCCACCGCGCATTCGGGCCAATCCTGCAATCTGAAGTCGACGGCGACCAGGCGCTGACCGCCCGCATTGAGGCGCAGCGTCCGCGCTTCCTCAAGATGCAGGCCGCGACTCTGGCTGCTCGCACCGTATTTTTCGCGACCGCGCCTCACGCTGGAGCTCCGCGCGGCGGAATGAGCGGGACTGAGCTTCGCCTGTCCTGCGCTCAACCGGGCGACCAGATCGCCATTTTCGGGGAGGCGCTGCAGGAAATAGCATCGCGCTCTGCCCATCTCTACCGCGATGGGGACAACTACTGGTTCTCGCCGCAACCGACGCTCAACAAGATGGCGTCCGACCGTGCGCGGGACGTGAGCGACGAGCAGGCGGACCAGCGAATCGTCGAACTCCTTCGCGAAGATCAGCGGAGCCGCGCCGGCTTCCCGCGTGTGCACGCGGCTCCGGACAATCCGACCGATATTGAGGACCGCCGGTCCACGGCCCTGGTTGTGCTGCCGCCGCCGGCGTCGCATGAGGCAAGCGCTGGACCGAAATCCAAGGGCGCTGTTGCGGCAAGCGAAACCGTCGAACGACGGGGCACCGGCCAACGGCGTTACCGCAATGCCTTGATATTCGTCGCTGCGGATGTGTCGAACATCGGCGCGGCGCGTGAGAATGCCCGCCGCGAACGGGCTTGGCATTCCATTCTGAGGGACCGCGATCTACAGCAAAACCTGACCCAGGCGCAGGCGGAAGATGCGAGGCAGCAGGCAAACCGCAGCCTGGATGCGCTTCGCCAGAGCGTTCGGGGGGCGTGGGTTCATGTACTCTATCCCGCGCCTCCTGACGAGGGAGAGGGCGCCTCGCATAGTAGCGTCGGCTACGTCATGCGCTCGACGCGGCTCGTCAACCGGGGTGGGGCTAAGAGCATCCCGCAAGCGGTCTGGGACAAGGTTGGCGGCGATGGCACGGTGATCGCAGAGATGGGGCCGAGCAATTTGCTGCAAAGTCTCGAGCCCATCTGGCCGGAGGATCGGCAACACGTTGCCGTCAAGGACATCAGGGACTGGTTTGCCTCGTATGTCTATTTGCCGCGGCTACGCGACGAGGCAACGCTCGACGGGGCGATTCAGCGGCTCATCGCGGACCTAGCCGCTCCGTATGTGTACGCGTCGGGATTCGATGGCGAGGAGGGTGCGTACAGTGGCGTCGCTGACCGCGATGTCGGGCTGTTACACGACATCGGCGATGGCTTGCTTGTACGGCGCGACGCTGTCCGGCCAGTCGGAGTTGACGTTGACGATACTTCAAAGAAGCCAACCCCGACGGACGAAACCACGGATGAACAAGAAAAGGACGACAAGAAGCCAGCCCCGACAGAGCCCCAGCCAAAACGGTTTTTTGCCAATATCCCCATCGAATCGGAGCGTGCCGGGCTTGAGGTCGCGCGCATCATGGACGGACTGTTGGTGGAACTTACACGGACCAAGGGGTCAACTCTCCAGTTGACACTTGAGATTGACGGCTCGGCGGCCGATCAAGGTTATCCCGAAGATGTCGTCGAAACGGTCAAGGCCAATGCCCACGATCTGAAGCTGGACAAAGCGAGCTATGGGTTCGAACAAGATTGAACGCGAGCTGACGGGTAAGCGCGGTCGCGGCGCTTAGGCCGTGACCGCACGGCCTTGCCTAGGCGTCTTCAGGTCGATGCCACTGGCGATTTCCCTGACCAAACTCCACGTTGAACTCGGGTCGTGCGACCTGACTGCTTTCATCAAAGGCATTAAAAACCACTAGGCTAGCGCACGTTTCACTCTCGACTTGAGTGATCATTGCAGGATACTCCACTAAGGATCGCTCAGGGCCGGTGTTAGCGATTCGTCGAAACAACACGATTTCGCCCTTCATGGGCCTTCTATATTGGTTCATCTCATACTCCGTATACTGAAAATCGCCGCGTGGCAACTCTGCAGGCGCGGCTTTAGCCTTCCTGCAGACGGTAACGCCTCGACGGGCAAACAGCGGGACTACTTCTGGATTCGGCTGCCCCAAGAAATTGTGGTCAGCACTAACGGGACTGCTCGAATCACTATAGCACTTCAACTGCGCCGGACCAAAGTTTCAAGACTGGCTCTTGATGTTGCCCCGCACATCATCTGTTAACGCGAGAATCCTGGCCGCGCCAGCACTGTGCCGTTTTTCCGAATGCCCAACCTAACGCCGCCGAAATGCCGAGTCTGGCCGTGACCGGGACGGCAGCCTGTGTTCGGGGAGGCGCACCGGCTGGGCGACCCATCAGCGATACGAAGGAGGCGGCACAGATGAGCACGCGCATCAACAGACGCACCCCGGCATCAACATTCTCGATCCACTTTTTCGGCCGTGGTCTGGTGGACGACCGCCGCTGCGATGCGGTCGAGCGATTCGTCTCTTTCACTAATGGAGATACTCGCCGCTGGCCCGCTGACGCGTCGCGGGCGCAGCAAGCCTGTGGCCAGCCAATCCCTGACGTGGCCACGTTCGACGAGGTTCGCGACATGCGCCCAGCCTACAACGAGATCATCGTCTGCACGGCATTGGGTACTCGCTCCGGGATCCAGCTTTGGAGACCCGCCGTATGCGGCATTCTGGGCGACCGCCGCCGACGCCTGCCAGCGGCATCGCCTGAACGTTCCCCCCGGCCGTCCAACCGTTGCCGTTCATCCGCCATCTCTGGAGACATTGTCTTGCCATACGCAGACTCCGACTTGCGCCGCCAATGCGATGGCGACAGTGGCCGCCACCGCGGTGCCGGCCGAGGCACTGTGGCGATTCCACCGCCGTCGTCGACTCTCGCTGTCGCGAACGACGCCTCGCTACCCTCGCGCCTTGCGGCGTCCGCTCAGTCGCCGCAGAGGCTCCCCGTCGGCTCGATTCCCGAGCCGATTTTCCCGACGTTGGGTACCCTCGATTAGGTCCATCTCACGCCCTTCGGCGGCTCGGCTCTCACACCCGACGCACCTTGGGTGCATCGGGCGCAGTCAACGCCTGCGCTGCGCATTACTACACCTCAGACCCCAGCACTGCGCAGGACGACCGTGGGAACGCGTAAGCGTATTGTAAGCGCGCTAACGGACTGATATTACTGAAATTAATCGAGCGTGTTACACACGTAACACGGAGCGGGAGACCGACGTAACACGTTGCGCTTACGCCGGTTACAGCTGTAACTGTAGGGTGATCGGGGGTGAGCGTGCACGAATTTTGCACGACGCGACTCGACCACCGACCGCACGGTCACCGTCGACGCCTCATTCAGCCTGCCCTGGAACGCCTGCAGCTACGCGCTCAACAGCCTGCTTAGCAGCTCCATTCCGTCGGAGTACTCAGCGGTGGTCGCGGTGTTTCGATGCGCCTGCTCACATTCGTGCCCGCGTGCCGCAAAACCTAACGGCGGCGCGATTGATCCAAGAGCTTCTCGATTTCCCGGTCCTGAAAGGTCGTGATTCCGTTCAACCTGTTCTTGTAGAAGTAATCGACGCAATCATCCTCAGCGGTTGCTATCCATGCCTCGGCGATTCGCTGAACCGACGGGTACCGGTCCTTGCAAATGTGCGGATCGTTCGCCGTCCCGAGCAGGGCATCGAATTCAAGCTCTGTACCGTCCAGGACCTCCGGCCATGGGATCTTCAGAATCCCGCCGCTGTCCACTGCCGCGGGTTCGCCGTCGGCCTGATTCAATTGTCCGTAACCGCTTCTACCGGAAACGTAGTTCATCCACCCCTCGAGAATGCCGTCCGGGAGTTCTCGATGCGGATTTGGTCGCAGTGCCACGCACCCCCCAGCCTGCTGACACTCCGTCCAAGCACTTGCTATTGCTCTCCGCCGCCCAGAGGTGTCTTGCCTCGTCAATGAGATGCTCGATTTCCGTCACGCGCTTCCTACAGGGCAGCACAATCGCTTGGCCGAATCTCGATTCGTCAAGCCCCGCCGAGAAGACCATGGTGAACGTGTTCGAACGTGAAAGGCGACCGTAGCGGATCGGCGCTTTGACACGCACTGCAGCACCCTCGTCCAGACGTGCGCTGCGCCAGTCCTTTCTCTCCCGTGCCCAGAACAGCGACCCGACCATCAGCACTCCGATCTTCAATTCACAATCCTCTTGCAATTTGGCGTGCTAACGATACCTGATGGTGCGATCCTTGCGTTGTTTGGTGGGTCCCGGTCGCGCAGAGCTTCTCATGACCATTGCCAGGTTCGCCGCGAGATGCCCCGCTTCTTCTATGCCGTCGCGTCCAATGCCGGTCTGCTCGTCTCCTCACCGCCGTCGACCCGCAGCCGGTCGAGCGATCGGTGGCCCTTGTCCAGGTAATTCGCCGCCTGCTTCGTGGTCAGGTAGCCTTCTGTGGTCGCGACTTGTCTGCGTAGGCTGGGGGGAACCAACTCCTGTGTAGGGTCGCCGCGCCGATGGCGCGTCGCTCGTCCGCGTTGGAATTCGCGCCCATCAGTCGGCGGACCTTGTCGTTGGTGCCCAAGTATGGAAAGAGCCCGTTGCGCAGACTAGTCGCGAACGAGCTGTCCCCGGTCACTTCAAGACCCAGCTTGTATTCCTTAGGCTCCGGTGATCGAGACCTAAGCCTCGAGTCCTTGAGAAACTGAGTACCCAACGGCGGCTCGCCCATGAACTCAAGCGCCGTGTCGGCGGTGACTAGCCGGACCGCGCGACCCTCAGCCAGTCGCTTCGCCAACCTCGGCTCGCCCAACGCCAGCCCGAACCCGCGCGGACCCATGCCCCGGCGCATCCAGTCCAAAAGGATTGATCGCGAATCTCTTATCGCATTTTTTTCTTCGATGCGCGGCCATCGTCGGATGTCGATTTGCGATTGCACTTCTCAATCCATTCATCCAGCTTCCGTTCCGCGTACCGGACGGCGTGGCCCATCTTGACGAATTCCGGTCCTCCGCCCGTGACCCGAAATCGCTCCAGCGTCCGCGGACTCAGGGCCACCCGTCTTGCGGCTTGCCTGGTATTCAATAAGGTGCGTTGGTCGTTCATCCATTCTCCTCCTTGCTCATCGCAAACTCAGTTCGAATGATCGGACGCCCCGGTTCACATCCGGAGCAAATGAAAACGGCCACTCCCGGGTCCCCGCGCATCGCTCGAGCGACAACGCATCCGCTGCTCGAAGGCCGCCTCCATTGCCCTTGCCGCCAGGATCGCGACGATGAAGAATGTCCGCCTCATGGCATCCAACATAGGGGAAAGAAAGCCCCTTGGCATTGCGGCTTGTCGGGAGGAAAGACGCAACGTCGGCCCGGTTCTGCGCCCCGATATGCGTAACTACGCTGGAGTGCGCAAAAAAGTTTCAGACAGAACGTGCGAATTCGGCAGTCGGATACAAGATCTGCAAGAAATTGCGCTCCGGATGTTCGCTCTCGTCGTGTATCGCTCAGCAGTCGTCCGGCCGCATTATCGGCCGTGTTTCCTTCAATCCCAAGCGCTGGCACGCGAAGCGTTCACTCACTCGACCCTGGGCAACAAGGCCTCAATCCACGACGTTGCCTCCGACGGCATAAAGCACGTCTTGACGGGACCAATAGGAACAGGGGATGCCGCAAAGCCAATTTTCCGATTCAGAGACGCCGTTTCTATCGTCGCCTGTGGGGATCAGAAATTGGATTACATACTGGAATCCGGTTTGGGGCTGGCGGTACGGGGCAGTAGCTACCATCGCGGCGATATGGGGCTGGCCTGACTAGGGAACGCTACCAGCACCGCTCCCGCGCTACGACCAATCAGATATTTGCAAGATCTTCTTTGGTAACGACACGCATTTCGTGCTTTGCGGGAAAACCCGCGAAGTGCATAGGAACGACTTTGCTAAATACGATCAACCCTTCTACTAATCTCGATTCATGTCCGGCGACGAAACGCCCGACTGCCGCTTTGTGGAGGTTCAGCAACTCTAGTCTCGTTATGTGCTTCCTCAAGCGATCAGGTTTTCCGTAATGGTTTGACTTGCCACGAAAATCGTACAGTTGCCGAGCGATGCCGGTCGGCGTCACCGCCAACTCCAAGTCTTTGCACTCTATCGCCACAACCCGACCTGCTTTCCACGCAAGAACATCGACATCACCATAGTCACGATCAAGTTTGGCATTGAGAATGCGGGTCATCTTGATGTCCGACCAAGCGTTCCAACCGAGACTCTCGAGGTGCGCGGCAACCTCCTTGTTGAAGGCGTGTCCGCGCTTGTTTTCGGCGGTGCCGATCCAGGATCTCATCAGCCCAATTGGGAAAGCCCTCGCCTCATACCCTCCATCGAAGCAATGGACCATTACCGTTCGTATCCCGTCGCGTACCATACCGGGAGCAATCAAATAACGTGGTGTCTTCTCCTCAAGTCGAAGGATAGGTCTGCTTATGAGGGAAAGGCGACGCCGAGAGCGCCACGGATACCAGTCCTTAGATGAGAATCCCTCAGGGGTGGATGCCCACGTAGAGCGGGGAACAAGCGCGAAGGTTTCCAGAATCTTCCTGACGATAACAGGATCAAGCCGATTCGAGCCGGTAAGCCCCGCTATTTCGGCTTCTGTTGCCGAGAAAACCAATTCCTGACGTTTCAAACCCTCGTGGTCCAAATTATCCATGAATACGCGTACATCGTCGATGGAAAAGCCAAACGCTTCAGACCACGCCTGCCAGAACGCAGGCTCGAACTTTTCACGAGCTGTGTCGAGTGGCTCTACATGGCGGAAGTGTCGCTCGTATGCGCTCGCGCCATACCGATACCGACCGACGCCGTGACTTTGAACGTACGGATCGAAAATCTGCTGGTCGAAGTCGACATTCGTGTGCACATCGCCGAGAGGCGTGATTCGAATGACAGGCTCCTTGCACTCGTACCAAATCGCCCCAGACCACCCTCCAAAGTAGTACATATGCATCACTTCCGTGAACAGTCGTGAAATGTCAAGTCGACCTGCGAGTTTCCCGCCATTTGCAGGGCACTCGCACAGTGCCATCTCAATAAGGATGCGCGTGCAAAGTGAACTCGCATTGAGCTTGGCGATCTCGTTCGCAGACTCCTCTGCAGCAGCGTTCTGGTCTCGATGTAAGGAAAGAACCGCCCGGGCAGTTCTAAACCAGCGATCCGATTCGATTTGTACAATTTCGTGGTAACGATAGAGCGTCACCAATAGCTGCCTACGGTTATAGGTTTTAAGTCTTGATCGGATTTCCGTCCAGATCGTCTCAACAAGCTCATTAAGGTATTTGCAACAAGGCCCGATTCCCTCAATTCGGTTTCCTTGCTCCGGTCGCCTTATCCGCCATCCAAGTCCGATTCTCGAGAGTGCGTCGTCAACCTTGGAAATCAGAATTGGCTTCTCGCGGGCATTGATTCCGATGAAATCCCGATACTCTTTAGCAGGCAAGAAGTGCATGCTACGGGCCCACTTGTTTGGGACGATTTGGTCAACAAGTGAATTAACCATCTCGGTTGAGGGGTTCTTGCTTGATAGCCTGCACGAGCCAGCGACAAATCGCTCCACAAGCAGTCTTTCTCCGATATTCTCCGCGACGCGAGAGGCAGTCAAAAATCCTTTTCGCGCTGTAACGCGAACGACGTTATCGGAGGTGTTGACCTCCAGGAGCCTGTTAGCCTCCTCGCGCGATGGAATAGGTATGTCGGGGGCTGTGGGATGGCTATCTTCAAATCGACATATCCATGCGATCGGTCCTTCTGGCATCGCCAAAGTTGTGGCCTCTAAAGCGCACGCTGATCGCTCGATCCAAGTAGCGAGCATTTCCCACAGTCGGAACTGAATGTCATGGTCCTCGCAATTGGGTGCTTCGATCATGACCCACCAACCCCTCAAGTCGGTTTCATACACGCCCACAAGACGCTTTTGCTCTATGTGGTCGAGACTGACGTAAAGTGGAGAGTTCGCGTCTTCCCGAAAATAGGAACTCGTACCAAATCGCCGAACCATAACGTTTTGCTGATCCCAGGTTATGGCACGGTGAACGTCGCCTTTCTGGGCACCCGTCTTGCGGACTTCAAGAAGGCTGTTCTGGTTGATGATAAATTTCAGCGATTTGTTGATGATGTCGTCAGGCAAGTCCCCATGCGGGACGAGATGGCCATCGAGTGATTCGGACCATGCGTGGAGGTTTAGTAGGCCATTGGCATTCACGAGGTCAACGCCGTGCTGACGAAGACGATCCCGAGAGTCCAGCAAGCTCCAAAGGCGTAAAGGAGAGAAAGATTGTGCAAAACTCAATGAAATTAAGTCAGGCGCGGAAATTACTTCGGCCCTCCATCGCTCATTCTTGACGTGTGCTAAGTCTATCGTCATGGAGCGTCCCCAACCACACAACACAATAAGAGAGAGAGCCCCGCGAAAACGCTTCTTGTAGTAAAAGGACTCTCGCTCTTTAGCAATACTATCCGCTATTACCTTATTGATACTGGTGGTATCAGGGTTCAAGCCAACCGTACCCGTTGCGTCGTAGCCAGTGAAATTGTCGACGAGAAAACACAAGTGCAGTAAACGTCCCTCGTCTATCCACGTCGTCATGTTTGCATTGAACACACCGCCCACGCGCTGAAAAGGTGGGGCCGGTGCTGTCTTGTCCCCAAGGATAGGAACGTTATTGAATGCATCTGCGATCTCTCGCGCGTAAGCACGACTTAGGACATCTTCGCAGCCACTGGACAAACACCACTCAATGACCATGCGCCTAATCGCCATGGAGACGGCCGCCGGCAGTGTCAAGTAGACATTGCCCCCGATGGCCATAAGAGGATGACGTTCAAGTGAGGAATGACCGTAGGCCGCACCATCTAGTTGGGCACGGTCCTGTTCACCCAGGACAAAGTCCTCAATGTCATCGCGGTCGATATTGAGTCGCGTGAGGTCGTTGTCTGTAAATACAACGCGGCTTCTTGCCGTTCGTCCCCGACGGGCGAGACTCTTGGTGACGGCTGAAAGGGGTACCGTGTTGCCGACAATATACGGGTTTAGGCCAGACCGTTTGACCGTTTCGTCGGACAACCTGAGCAACGCGTGTGCAGCGCGCTTGAGATCAGAAAAGGGTTCGTACGCCGGCATGCTGTCAAGAACGTTGACAAATCGTTGGAGATAGAACGCCGAGGTTTCGTACAAGCCTTCAAACATGAGGTAGTTTCGAGTCCTGTCAAACACGCGCGATACGAAAACATCCTCCGCAGGGTCCTCCAGTACCCCAGCCCATCCGTCTCCGAGCTCGTTTAGCCAGCGAGTCAGCGAGCAGGCGAGCGGTGGTAGTCTGCCGCTAGCGTTTGCGACAGCGAGATGTTGAAGAACCTCCAAACGTACGGCGGACGCCTGAAAGTCAGGCATCGTAATCAGCCCACCGATAGACGATACCAGCGACGCAAGGTTGTACTTTCTTAGTGAACGCGCAAGTTTGCCATGAGTTTGAACGAATCGCGCGTCAGCCCCGGGTCCCACATTTGGATTAGGAGTCCTTTCCATTTCCAGGTTCTCAACGTTTAGAATTTCCGGGAAACACGGTACGATTCACCTTGCTCCTTCAGTGCGCAGAGTTGGGAGTGTACGCCATGAAGCGTGACCAATTCGTAATCGTCGAAAACTCATCAAGGGCATTTGTGTTGTTCGCGCATGCCCTACTTGGCGGGACTACGAGACTTAAGCATTCGGTCAGAGTGTAGAACGGATGACTTACGTCAGTAAATTGGTGTGGCGCTCCGGCTAAAACAAGTTCCCCAAAGCCGGCGAAGAGTGAAGTTGTCGTCTACGACTAGCCGGGAATCTGTCCATTTCGCTCTTGATATTCCTGATCTCCCTCCAATGTGCGATCCTCTAGCCATTGATCTAGGCTCCTATTCAGAATCTCATGCCGACGGGAGATCGCTGTCACTTCAACTGCTGCCTGCGTCAGGTGGCGCTGAAATTCTACGAGGTGTTGATATTCTGCATCTACGTTGAACAACTTCATCTTCTCGACTTGCGATCCAAGGCGTTCCGAGAAAGTCCTCGCGAATTCCCAAAACAGTTCAGATCGTAGGTCGCCATTGGCCACGTTCCGGTGCCACGCCAACAAGATTAGGCTGACCGTAACAGCGCGGTTTCGGAGGTAGCCTGATGCGTCAACTACTCCATCACTCATCGCATCGAGTGTTTCTCGCACGTCCCCAATCAATGGATGCGCCGGATTTACATCTTCGTATTGCTTCACAAACCTCTGAAGATCAACATGACGAGCGCGCGCAAACTTTTCTAGCTCTGTGAGTGAGAATATCTGCAGCAATACCTGTGCTGCTGTTAGTTCCTTGGCATACCGTCTTGTTGGAATTCGGACCGACTCAAAGAAGGGATGTTTCCCGATCCCGTTGTCCGCAAAAACGACATCGCGCATCTCACCGACCATCGCGTGCAGTTTCTCTCCCGCGTTTATAAGAGTACCAAGGTTTAGTCTGAGGAACTGCAAATTAAACTCTTCCTCATCTGTCGTTTCCGAAAGATTTACAGCTGTAACAAGATACTCGAGAATTGCCCGCTGTGCCTCCGTAGCTAAATCGTGTAGATCAGACGCTTCATTGCTTGCATGCCTCTCGATCTCCTGAAATGTAAGCCCGCTTAGATCGTCGAAATCTATGGCGAGTCCACTGGAAATCTCGTTTTCGAGGTGCAATGCGAAACCATTGTCTCGTTCGTCTGCCGGGTTCTTCGCTAGGAAGGACATTATAGCGTTTAGCCGCTGCCTTCCATCGATACACTCAAGCCTTCCATTCTCCCGTTGGTAAAAGTACACGGACGCAATATCAAATCGCCTAAGGATCGAGTCGATCAGGCGCTGCTTCTGTTCACGCGACCATATATTCGGTTCGCGCTGATACTCTGGGAATTCAATATCCACAAAACTACTTCGCAGATCCCTAATTGACAGTGTTGTTGATTCCCTCTGCATCGAATTTATCACCCCATCGCGTCAGCAAAGTCCCGGAAGACGCCGGATTCCGTGGACAGATCGCCTACTTCAGTCAATAGGTCTTCACCCATAAGTGTCAACCAGTATAAGAACGGATTCGTTATGGACTTCTGAGCCTTATGATTTGCTTGAGATTGCAGTTCCTCCGACAGTCTATCGAACCGACGAGGCTTTGAGCCAAGAACTTCGCCTACGATCTGATCGCCAATCCTCGGTAACTCCGGTAACCACCGTACTTCAAGATATGGAAACTGCTTTCGGATACGATTCACCGTATCAAGCCCCGAAATCACCTCGATCTCATACGGAAGTGCCGATGAATGTGTGTGCCGTGTCGAGAACAGCAACGATACAAGGTCCCAATCGTTTGGACCAAGATTACAGCCGATTATCCGCAATAGATCGCAATCCAGCAGTTCCCTTGCCCGACCCCAGATTATGTTGAACGGATAGTCGTTCTTCGGTTTCTTGATTCCCGGAGCGATCCACACGCCAGCGCCATGCTGTAGCTCTGGTTCAATCGGCCAATTTCGCGACCAACCAAACGATCCATGCATTTTAAGAACAGTGATTTCTCGGCCCCTTCCATCAACGCGACCTGGTCCGATCCCATAGTCTACTTCACGACCAAGCTCCTTCACGATCGCACGTTCCAAAAGAACGTCATAGTTCAGCGTGAGAAACCCTTGAAGCCGCTCTTCATTACCAGCAACCTCGTGCATATCCACAAGGGCCGCGTAGAGCCCAGAACGGGAAGACGCTAGCTCGCTTTCAACTTTTTTCAGTCGGGCTTTGAGCACACAAGAAAATACATCCCGCAGATCATTCGCGAACTCTCGGTATTCGGTTGCAGGAGTGTCTTCGAGGAAGGTGATCAGCTGTTCAATGTCGAGATACTGCTCTGAGACAAGCGCCTCATTAACCAGCCGGTGTATCCCCGAGTGATTCTGATACTTCTCATTCACCCTATGACGGAGCGCCTGAGAGATCGGCTGAGAGAGTGCGCTCATAATGAGGTTTTGTTGACTCCCCGAATGAGAAATACAACCCTGAGTCGCACCAGCCCCCAATAGGTACACTACACGACAGCTTCCGTCTCCGTCGGCCCTTTCACGTTCTCGCGCCACGCAGACCTCCGTAGACCTTTCTGCCATCCTCACAAGGCACGTGCTCTATTCGAATACTAATAGCGACTCTCGGTGTTTCCGAATTGGAAGATGTGAACGCGCTCTAGAATTCATGTGCGACATCGAGTGACGCACCGAAAAATCGTGCCGGGCGATTATGCATCGTCCCGCTGCTGCCAGACTTGCTGTAACAAGTTGCTGCAAATCTATGTGTACGGACTTGTAGTATGAATCCTGAACCACTATTGCGATTCTTCCTGCGGGCTTTACGCGAGCCGCGATCAACTCGAGCGCCGTGTGAATCTCTGTGAGGTAATTGCGGAGCCATGGCGCATAATAGTTTGCCGAGCCGTGCGATTGGTGCCCTGCAACTTGCTCTACAAGGTCTTGCGCTTTTTCGGGTATCCTGCCTTCGATCCTATCTACACCTCGCACAACGGGCGTGCCAGTGGATTGTTGACGCAAAGTTGCAATGGCTGATTCGCTTAAGCCGAGCACCGCGAGCTCAGGTATCGATCCCTTTATGTAATCGATTCGTGTCGCATATGGCGGAGACGTCAAACAAGCGTCGAATGAGTTTTGATTGGACAAAATCTCAGACGCGCGCCCAGTCCGAATACTCGCTAACTCGATTGAGTCTGGCTGGGTAACCTGCAGTCGCGAAGAAAGAAAAGCGGCCCGTTCAACAAAACGCGCTCGTATAGTTTCTGGTCCTGGCCTAAGCCGCTTGTGCGGGGAACTTGGAGGCACCATCCACGTTGGGTTAGACGCTCGGAATGGTCGAAGTAAATCGCGAGTCGCCGCGAAAAGTGCCGAGTAGAAAAACGCAGTGACTAGTGGCAACCGTGATGGTGCCGACTCGTCACCGCTGTACAGATCTACTTCAAGGGTGTCATTCGCAGCCGTGACCACGTGGATCGCGCGCTGAAGCTTCCTGATCTCGTTACTCGCAGAAGGCCCTAGCCAAACTGAGAGTGGATCATTATCTCGCTTGCCGGGCGTCGCCCGCTTAGCAGCAACCGCGATGTCCGCAGCGATGGGAGCCAAGCTGTCCGCAATTGATTTCGGAGTGAGCCTCGCCCGAGCCACAACAGATAGCGCTGGATTGATGTCGATGCCTAAGGAGCTCACATTTCGATCCGCTGCTACGGCAGTCGTGGTCCCGGATCCGTTCCAAGGGTCAACTACGGATTCAGCACAATCGAGATAGCCCTCGAACACGTCGGTCACGAAGGCCGACGTGAACCCAGCGTAATATGGGTACCAATCCTTCAGGTGCTCTGGCGGCGGTTGTTTTGGAGACGCTAACGTGGCCACACCGCAAACGTACCAGACTCATGGCCAGAGCGCCAAGCTCGATTTCAAAGATGCGGAATTCCGCCCCAATCCTCAGCCACATGGTGCCTCGCACTCGTACCGAATGTACCCAAAAACACACCGACCGTGGGGTAAATTGTTGGGTACGCTTCGATTGGACAATCAAAATATCTTTAATTAACAGTCACTTATATTCTCTGTTGGATTCCGTCCACCGGCATACCCGATCCCCCCTCCAATCGACACTGTCCATAACTGCACCCGCCGCTGAGGACAGGATTTAAGGCCACTCAATCCTCGGCATAAGCTTGGCCGTAGGAGGGCGCATCGCCGGCCAGATACGCCAGTTCGTCTGCCGTGGACTCTCGGCCCAGCGCCTCGTTGCGATGTGGAAAGCGGCCAAAGCGGGCAACGATGTCCCGGTGTTCGCGGGCATAGCGCGCCAGAGCTGCCGGGTAATTTCCGAACGCGGCTCGGCACTCGGCATCGAAACGTTCCGCGACACGAACGGAACGTTCCTGAACGGCGTGGTCCTCGGCGTGCTGCAGCGGCAGGCAGAAGAACCCGCGCGCTATCGGATCGACCTTTTGGTCCATGCCGCGGTCGATGGCGTCCAGCGCGAGACGAAGCGCGCGGGCGTCGCCGTCGAATGCGCCCGCGCGGCCCCGATGGATATTGCGGGTGAACTGATCCAGAACGACGATCAGCGCCAGCCGGGACAGGGCCTGGTTCTCCCAGCTTCGGAACGATCCGGCGACGGCGCCCTCCACCATTGTTCCGAAGCGATCCCTGATCAACGTGTCGGTCGCCGCATCGACCCCGTACCAGAGCCTGTGCCGGTCGGCCAGGCCGTCCGGTCGCATCGGCAGTTCGCCGAACCAGAATTCGATGACGAGTCGGTAGTCTGTCGATGGACGAGTCAATGGAAGACACCCCGCCTGTTACACTTTCGATGATCCCATTTCCATGCCGAGGTTATCGTGAGCACCGTCAGCCACGCCAGGAACGGGCTGCTGACCGAAACCCGGTTCGATGCGGCAATGGAGGAGGTGCGTGCGCAGTTCCGCGTCACCGAAAGCCGGTTCGATGCGGCGGTCGGCGAGTTGCGCGCGGAAATGCGCGTCAACAACAGCCAGCTCGAGCTTGCGATCGGCGAGTTGCGCAGCGACATGAAAACCGGATTTGCCAGGCAAACGGCCGAGCTGGCCGAGTTCAAGAGCGAAATCTACCGCTACCTGTGGATCCAGGGGGGCTCGATCATCGTGATTCTGAGTTCGCTCTACATGCTTGCGGAAACCTGGTCCCGCGGATAGGTCCAGGCGAAAGTTTCCGCCGAGCGATTCACTTACCCACTGCAAGGTGCGCTCGTGCTATATCGGGCGGGACAGACTTGAAACCTTGCCCACCGGAGATATGTTATAAGGTAACAAATTTCTGGAGGCAGGCATGGAATCATCTCTACCCGTAACCGTGTTGTCAGGGTTTCTTGGAGCCGGCAAGACGACGCTCCTGAATCATGTTCTCAACAATCGTGAAGGCCTGCGGGTTGCGGTTATTGTGAACGACATGGGAGAGGTCAACATCGACGCCGATCTCCTCCGGGAGGACGTGTCGCTCCAGCAAGTGGATGAGAAGCTTATTGAGATGACCAACGGCTGCATCTGCTGCACGCTCAGGGAGGATTTGCTTGTCGAGGTGGCGCGCCTGGCAGACGAGCGACGGTTCGATTACCTCCTCATCGAATCGAGCGGTGTCTCCGAGCCGTTGCCGGTGGCGGAAACATTTACGTTCGAGGATGAACTGGGCCGCTCGCTGTCGTCGGTAGCCCGGCTTGACACCATGGTTACCGTCGTCGACGCATACAATTTTCCACGGCTGATGGAAGAGGCTGAAACCCTCAAGGAACAGAACATGGAGGTCGGCGAGGAGGACGAACGCAATATCGCCAATCTCCTCATCGACCAGGTCGAGTTCAGTAACGTCATCGTGGTGACAAAGACCGATTTGCTCGATTCCTCTCAAACTCACGCGCTCCTCGCCACACTGCGTCGCCTCAATCCCGGCGCCGAGGTGCTCGTCGCGGACCACGGAAAGCTCGAGCCAGTCGCCATTCTCGGTACAAACAGGTTCGATATGGACGAGGCAGAGAACATGCCCGGCTGGCTAGCGGAACTTCGTGGCGAACACGTGCCGGAGACCGAGGAATACGGTATCGGCAGCTTTGTCTACCGGGCGCGCAGGCCGTTTCACCCCCAGCGACTGTACGACTTTCTCGTAAGGGGTTGGCGTCACGGCAACCTGGTTCGATCGAAAGGTTACTTCTGGTTGGCTTCACGTTTCGATCAGGCGGGTTCATGGTCTCAGGCAGGCGGCATCATGAATCACGGATATGCAGGCCTGTTCTGGTCAGCGGTGCCTGAGGATGAGTGGCCTGAACACATGGAACACAGGGCGGCGATCGAAAGCAAGTGCGAACCGCCTTTCGGTGATCGGCGTCAGGAGATTGTCTTCATCGGGCAATCACTCGATGAAGAACAGGCAAGTCGGGCATTGGATGCGTGCCTTCTGAATGAGAAAGAGCTTGTTGCCGGCCCGGACAGTTGGAAACGGTTCCCGGACCCGTTCCCACTATGGATTCGCGAATTCGAGGAGGCAGACGTCTGATGCGACAGGTAATCAGTGATCAGCTGGGCGACTTTGCGGCGATCTATGACGAGGATGTAGAAATCGTCAGCGTGTCGCGCCCGCAAGCGAGAACCTGTGAAGCCCTGGCAAAGCGTTTGATCCGTTCGCGTCAGGCTCCGCGATTGCGATGGGTCCAGCCTGCCGATGATCCCGAAGCCCCGGCGAGTGAGCTGCCGGCGACAATCGACGGCGACGTGCATGCTGCGCTGCTCGATCAAATCGCCGAGGCCAGCGAACTGTTGGGCGAGCTCATGCACTGTGAACGGGTCGGTATTCGACTCAAGACGCTGAACGCTCCCATGTGCCCGCGATTTCATGTGGATCATGTGCCTTGCCGCATGTTGATCACGCTCAGCGGTTCGGGCACGGAATGGATTCCCAACAGCGATGTCGACTGGGCTGTGTTCGCCGATTTCGATACCATGGCGCCCCCCGTCCAGGCGAACCGGCAGATCCGGCAATTGACCACAGGCCACTGGTCGTTACTGAAGGGTGGCGCGTGGAACGAGTGCTTTGGCGGTGTCGTTCACCGATCTCCCCATGGAGCTGGCGAACGATTGCTTCTGTCGCTCGATCCGATTTTCTGAACCACCGACTTGGATCGGTTTCGGCCAACCGGTGTGCCGGTTGTTGACTTGCAGGGCGGCTCAGGCGTGCTCGTCGACGACGCAGGTGCCGCACATCCCCTTGACCTCGACTACCGCGTTGTCCGGCCGGAATCCGCGCTCGTTCGCGATCTGGGCGAGCAGCGTCTCGACCCCGCTGGACTCCACTTCATCCACCTGGCCGCAGGAGTCGCAAAGCAGGAACTGGCTCTCGTGAGCATGGTCGGGATGGTCGCACGCAAAATAGGTCTTGACGGATTGCAGCCGGTGAACGAGCCCGGTTCGCATGAGAAAGTCCAGGTGACGATAAACGGTCAGCGGCGCGACCTTGCGTTTCTGCCGCTGTTCCAGCAGCGCAATAAGTTCGTAGGCCGATAGCGGCCGGCCGCAGGCCCGCATTTCCGCGTAGACCGCCAATCGGGCCGGGGTCAGCCGCGCGCCCTTCTCCGCGCAGCGCCGTTCGGCGAGATTTCGCCATTTCGCCGCGAGCGGCGCCGCTCTCGCCGACCGTCTATCCAAATCGAAGTACCCTCGGGAGTTCGCTGATCACTCCCGGCAGCCTACAATCAAGGTTCAGCGGATTCAACGGGTAGTCGGTGGGCGCCACCCCTGCCACATCGTCGCATCCAGTGCCAAATGTGGGCGGAACCCAGGAGCACGCCGCCGGCAACGGTGATCGGCTCCTCGTACGGCGCCAACGTTTCCATGAACGCGGCCAGCAACAGCAGCCCGAGGCCAACCAGTGCCGCGCTGACAAACAGCCTGTTGCCGCTTAGCGGCCGTGTCTTCCAGATTACCCGAAGGCTCACGGGAACCGCAGCGACCACCAGGAGTCGATGCACAAGCTCGTTATCCGCAGCCTGGGCAACCGTCGGCATCAGCGCTACCAGTACGGGCAGGGCGACGCAGTGGAGCACGCACAGCGTCGAGAGCCCGGCCGCGTACAGATCCAGGCGCGCTACCGGACTCCACCGGATACCCTTGGCGTCAAGCCGGATCATGGGAATCGCCCGCCATGAGTCGTTTCCTTCCCCAAAAAGGATATGTTATAACACACCTCTTCGCTCGTCGTAGCGGTGCCTTGCACTTGAGTTCCATGTCCGCGTCCCAAATCTCCAATGCCGAGACAATGACGAGCGTGCCACGCAGACTGCGTCGCGCGCTGCGGCGATGGGTGCTGCTTGCCGCGTTGGTGCTGTGCGCCGGGCAATCGGTCGCCGATGCGCACCTGCACTACCAGGAAAATGAAGAGGAGGTCTGCACGCTCTGTGCGATCTCCGATCCGGACCACGTTCCGGGGGTCGAACGGGTTGACGCCCGACCGTTCGAATGGCGCCTGTTCACCGGCTTGCCGGTGTACTCGGCCACCCTTGCTCCCCGCCCATACGAGGTCGTCCGACCCCGCGCACCTCCCGTCTCCTGACCGCAACCTAGTTGACTCCGCGACTGTCTTCGGGCGTCGCGCGCCTGTTCGGTATTTTGGAGATGCACAATGAATCGCATGCAACCACTTTCTGCGGCTGTGGCAACTTGCCTGGGCGTGGCCGCGTCCGCTCAAGACGCGCCTGACGGCGAACAGCCGGCGGAGATCGAGACAATCATCGTAACGGCGCACCCGCTCGCGGGCGGAGGGCTCGCGCAGGCCGCCGACGTGATGGAAGCCAACGAGCTCGAACGCAAGGCAGTGGACAACATCGGCGCCACCGTGGGCAATGAGCCGGGCATCCACAACAGTTCCTTCGGCGTGGGCGCGGGCCGCCCCGTCATCCACGGCCTCAGCGGCGCACGCGTGCGCATCATGGAGGACCGGATCGACACGCTTGACGTTTCCGTCAGCAGCGGCGACCACGCGGTTACGGTCGATCCCTTCGTGGCCGACCGCGTCGAAATACTGAAGGGGTCGGCGACGCTGCTCTACGGCTCCGGCGCCATCGGGGGCGTGGTCGATGTCAAGACGGGACGCATCCCGCAGGAAGTGCCGGAGCGCGTCCGCGGCGTCATCGACCTGCGCGGCTCCGATAACGTCGACGGCAGGAACGGGGCCCTCCGGTTCGACGGCGGCGGCGGCAACGTGGCATGGCACGTCGACGCCTTCTCCCGCGAGGCGGGCGACTACGACATCCCCGGGTTTGCCGAGTCTGAGGCCCTGCATGCTCTTGAGGAAGAGGAAGATCACCACGACGACGACCACGACGAGGACCATGACGAGGATCACGACGACGAGGATCACGACGAGGAGGACCACGACGAGGAGGATCACGGCGAGGAGGATCACGGCGAGGAAGAAGCCTATGGGAGCCTGCCCGGCAGCGCCGTCGAGGTCCAGGGCGGTTCCGTCGGCCTCTCCTTCGTCGGCGAGCGCGGTTTCTTCGGCGTCGCCGTCAGCGGCCTGGACTCCGAGTACGGCATCCCCGGCCACGTCCATGCCCATGGGCACGACGACGACCATGACGACGATCACGATGAGGACCACGACGAGGATCACGATGAGGACCACGACGAGGACCACGACGAGGACCACGACGACGACCACGACGACCACGGTGAAGGCGTCGAGGCCCCGCCCGTCCTCATCCTCCAGCAGACGCGCATCGACCTGGAGGCTGGCATGGTCGACCCGTTCGGCGGCTTTGAAAACCTGAACCTCCGGCTCGGCATCAACGACTACGAACACGTGGAGAACGAAGCCGGCGAGGTGGGGGTGGCCTTCACGAACAAGGCCTGGGAAGCGCGCGCCGAACTGACGCACGGTCCGGTCGCCGGTTGGCGCGGCGCCCTGGGCGCCCAACTGGGCGACCGCGAGTTCTTCGTGGTAGGCGCAGAAGCCTTCACGCCCCCCGTCGACACGTCGTCGACCGGCCTGTTCTGGGTCGGCGAGCGCTCTCTCGGCGAACTCGGGCTGGAGGCGGGCCTGCGTTTCGACCGGGTCGAGCACACCCCAGAGCACGGTTCCAGCCGCAGCTTCAGCGGCAGCAGCGCTTCGCTCGGCCTGATCGTGCCGCTCGGCGTGGGTTGGGAGGGCACGCTGCTGGCCGACTACTCATCCCGCGCTCCGGTGGGCGAGGAACTCTTCTCCGACAGCCCGCACCCCGGCACGGGCCTCTACGAGATCGGGGATCCCGGACTCGAGACGGAGCAGGCCCGCAACCTGGCGGCGACGCTCACCGGCGGTGGCGGCGGATGGTCCGTGCGGGGAACCTTCTACTACACGGCCTTTGCAGACTTCATCTACCAGGCCGCGACGGGTGAGGAGCGGGACGGCTTCGACGTGCGCCGCTACTCCCAGGCCGACGCGACGTTGCCGGGCTTCGAGGTGGAAGGCAGCGTAACCGTCGCCGAGTGGGGCGCCGGACGCCTCGAAATCGGGGCTTTCTACGACACGGTGTCGCCGAAACTCGACATTTCCGGCAACGACAACCTGCCGCTCATTCCGCCCGACCGGATCGGTCTGTCCCTGGAGTTCACGGGCGACCGCCTGCGGGCCAACGTGGACTACGTGCAGGCTTCCGCCCAGGACGACGTCGCGGAATTCGAGTTGCCGACGGACGGTTATGATGACCTGCGCGCGCGAGTCGCCTGGCGTTTTCGCCCGGGCGACGCGACGGTCGACCTGTACCTCGCCGGGCGCAACCTCACCGACGACGAGCAGCGGCTGCACACGTCCGTCGTCAAGGACCTGGCGCCCCAGCCGGGACGCACGATCGAAACGGGAGTGCGGGTTCGCTTCTAGCGCGTGGCGAAGGCCATCGTCTGCGCGTCACCAACAGCCGGTTCGAGTTTGCGACCGGCGAGTTGCGCAGCGACTGCCTGTGGATCCAGGCGGGCTCGATCATCGTGATGCTGAGCTCGCTTTACATGCTTGTGGAAAGTTGGGCCCGGGGATAGGAAAAACTTATCGAGCCTGAAAGAAAACATTGTTGATATTGGCGAACGGTACCTACTAACTTGGTATCAAGGGTCAGGGAAAACGTCAGGGCTCTGGCGACTGGAATTTTCCTGGCTGTTGGGCTGCCGCGTATAGGGAGCGGCCCGTAACGAAGGGGTACTGTCTTGAAAGTGTCCAGCCGGGCGCGCGAGGGCGTGATGGTTGTGTCCGTATTCGGGCGCGTGCTGCTGCCGCGCACCGACGTGTTCTCCGATTGGATCAGCACCGAGGTCGGCGATCGGTGGGCTGGACCCGTGCTGCTCGACTGCACGGGCATGACGTACATCAACTCGGCCGGATTGCGGGAAATTCTGACGTTCGCCCGGCGCAGCGCGGAGCAAGGGGGCCGCTTCGCGTTGTTTGGGCTTACCGAGCCCGTTCGGCGCACGTTCGAGGTGGTTGGGTTCGATCGGATGCTCGACATTTACGAGTCGGCGGATGAAGCCCTCGACGCGATCTTGCGTTCCGAGCCGCCGGGCGCCTGAGCGAACACTTTCGCCGAGAGTCCACGGAGATGCACGCCGCTGCCAGCGCGCGAAGATTTGTCCGGATTCCCGCCCCGGCATCGTGCCTTATTGTCATCGCTGCCATGCCCGCCTGGGGTCAGCAGGACCCTGAGGAGACGAATCCACCGGCACGGCCACCCGTCACCTCGCCTGGACAGACCGCCGATCCGGCGCTTGAGGTCGAGGAAGAGATCGTGGTCACGGGCAGCCGGTTGCGGCAGCGGTCGGTGACCGACTCGATGGTTCCGATCGACGCGGTCGCAGGCGAAGACCTGTCGCGGCAGGGTTCCACCGAACTCGACATGCTGCTGCGCAATGTTGTGCCGTCGTTCAATATCAGCGCCACATCGGGCGATGCGGCGGTGGTGGTGCGGCCGATCAATCTGCGCGGCCTGGCGCCGGATCATACGCTGGTGCTGATCGACGGCAAGCGCCGTCACCGCGGGGCCGTCATCCTGTGGTCGCGCATCGGCGTCTCCCACGGGGCGCAGGGCCCGGACCTGTCGTCCATACCGTCCATTGCGTTGCGCCAGGTGGAGGTTTTGCGCGACGGCGCCTCGGCGCAGTACGGCTCCGACGCGATCGCCGGTGTCATGAACTTTCTGCTCAAGGACGCGGATTCCGGGGGCGCTCTGGAAATTCGGGCCGGCGCCTACAGCGCCGGGGACGGAGAATCGGCCACCGTCGCCGGCAACATCGGCCTGCCATGGGGCGACGGGGGGTTCGTGAACCTGAGCATGGAGTACGGCGGCGCAGAGCCCACCGTCCGGGCGGTACAGCGAGCCGATGCCGCGCTGCTGATTGCCGCGGGCAACACCGACGTCGCCGATCCGGCACAGCGCTGGGGCGCCGCCAGGGTGGAGGACGACCTGAAGCTCTGGATGAACTTCGGCCGACCCCTGCGCGGCGACACGGACATCTACGGCCACGCGAACTACGCCAGCCGCCGGGTGGGAAGCCGCAATTTCTTCTTCCGTAACCCGAACACGCGCAGCGCCGTGTTCAGCGCAGACGGCGGTGCGACACTGTTGGTGGGCGATACGCTGGATGCCGCCGACGGCATCGCCGACGGTTCCGCCGGTTGTCCGACCGTGACCGTGGCGAACGGTTTGCCCGATCCCGGCGCGCTCGGCCAGGTCCGCGCCAACCCGAATTGCTTCACGTTTCAGGCGCTCTTTCCGGGCGGTTTCCAGCCGGCCTTCGGCGGCGATCGAAGGGATGCCTCCCTGGTCGGCGGCGTACGCGGCGTCACCGCTTCCGGAACGTTCTGGGATTTCAGTCTGAGCCTGGGTACCAATGGGATCGACTTTTTCCTGCACGACAGCGTGAATGCGTCCCTGGGCCTGGACACGCCGACCCTGTTCGATCCGGGCCTGTACCGCCAGCAGGACATCAACGCCAATCTCGATGTTTCCCGGAGCTTCGGCAGCCGCCTCCACGTGGCGGGCGGGCTCGAATGGCGCAACGAGGGGTTCAGGATCGGGCTGGGAGAGGAGCCGTCATGGCGGATAGGCCCCTATGCGGCCCAGGGTTTCAGCGCCGGTTCCAATGGCTTTCCCGGGTTCAGCCCGATCGCGGCCGGGGAGTGGAATCGGGCGAACGCCGCGGTGTACGCAGATGTGGAGTACGGGCCCGGGGACGGAACCTGGGGGCTGGCAGCGGCACTCAGGTTCGAGGACTACGAGGATTTCGGTGCGGCGCTGAACGGCAAGCTGGCAGGGCGGATCGAGGTGTCCGGGAACCTTGCCTTCCGGGGCAGCATCAGCACCGGCTTCCGCGCGCCGACGCCCGGACAACAGAACGCGTTCAACGTCTCCACGCAGTGGGCGCCGGAACTGATGGACCTGGTCAATAACGGCACCATTCCGTCCACTTCCCGGGTCGCCGCGCTGCGCGGCGGCAAGCAACTGGAAGCGGAAAAATCGCTCAATGTGGCCGTCGGCACGGTGCTGGAGCGGGGTTCCCTGACCCTGACCGCCGACCTGTTCCGCATCGATCTCGAGGACCGGCTTGGGGTGACGCAACTGTTCGCGCTGCGGCCGGCCGAGGTGGAGCAATTGCTGTTGGAAGGCATCACCAGCGCCGCGAATCTTGCAAACTTCCGCTTCTTTGCGAACGATTTCAAGACCCGCACCCAGGGGCTTGACCTGGTCGCGGGTTGGCGGCCCGGGGTGTTCGGAGGCCGCACGAGACTGGCGCTTGCGTTCAACCTGACCGAGACCGAGGTGGTGGCATGGAATCCGGAGTTGCTGGACAACCGGCGCATCCGGGAGATCGAGGAGGCGCTGCCGGACATCCGCTGGAACGTGAGCATCGATCACGCCGTGGGTCGATTCGACCTTCTTGCTCGGCTGGGCTACTTCGACAAATGGTACGACGCACGCGACGATTGGACCTATGGTGGCTTCACGCTGGTCGATCTTGAAGCGGCGATGCGGCTGAATGCGTCGAGCCGCCTGACCGTCGGAGCACGCAACGCACTGAACAATGAACCGGGAAGAAACCCCAATCCGACCGCCATCGGCAATGTCTTCAGTTCGCGCGCACCGTTCGACACGAACGGCCTGTACGGTTACGCCCGGCTCGAGTACCGGTGGGGCGCAAACAGGTAGCGTCAGTCTCCTTGCCAGAAACCCGGATAGGCAGTGGAACCGAACAACGGCACCATGCGCGGTACCGCACGGCGTGCCGCTACCGCAAATAGCTAACCATTTGCGATAGTTGCCGAGCGTCCTGATGCCTGCGACGGCGCCGTGCCGAACCGGGCCGCGCCGTATCCGGGATTCAGGCGAGTCCGCAGCCTTTCATGGCGGGACGCGTCAGATTTCGGCTCCCGGATTCGGTCACAAGCACGTCGTCCTCGACCCGTATCCCCCCGTAAGGCAGCCACCGCGCCACGCGTTCCCAGTCCACTGACCTGCCCGCAGCGCTCTGCCTGAGGTCCTCGAGCAGCGCGGGGATAAAGTAGAGGCCCGGTTCGATGGTCACCACGAACCCCGGCTCAAGCGTCCGGGTCAGGCGCAGGAACGGATGTTCGGCAGGGGGAGGGCGCTCGGCTCCGCCGGGCGCCTCCAGGCGGCCACCGGCGTCGTGTACCTGCAAGCCCAGCAGGTGGCCGAGCCCGTGCGGCAGAAAGACTCGCGTGATGCCCCGTTCGTAGCACTCATCGGCAGAGCAGCGGGCGATTCCATGCGCCACCAGCACCTCGGCCAGCAACCGGTGGGTCCGATCGTTCAGGGAGACATAGTCCGTGCCCGGGCGTGCTTCCCTGCATAGCTGCTGCTGCATGGCATCGAGGGAGGCGATCAGGTCGGCGAACGGGTCTCCGGGCGACGTCCAGGTTCGGGTGATATCCGACGCGTAGCCGTTGAAATCGCCGCCGGCGTCCAGCAGAAACGTGCAGAACCGCGCCGGAGGCTGCCGATCCAGATTCTGGTAGTGAAGGATCCCGGCGTGTTCGTTCAGGGCCACGATGTTCTGGTAGGGCAGCGCCGACTCGCGTTGCCCCGAGGCGCGGCAGTAGATTTGGTTGAGCTCGAACTCCGATGGCGCTTCGGCCAGCGCGCGCTGCGTGGCCGCATGGCCAAGGGCGCCGATACGGCTTGCCTCCTCCATGCATGCCACCTCGTACGGTGTCTTGAAGGCGCGGGTATAGTCCAGTTGCGACAGCAGTGCCGGGTCGTTCACGCTTGCGAACCCCATCCCTTCGCGGGCATCCTCGCCGATGCCGGCCAGACGGGAAACGCCGTCCAGTTCCTTTAGCAGGGCTTTCTCGGTGGAGACGCAGCGAATTTCGAAGCGGCCGGGCCAGAAGCCTTCGGGTTCGGGCGCGGGCATGTGCCAGAAGTCTTCATCGCGCAGGTAAACCAGCATCGGTTTCTCACCCGGAACGATCCTGACCGCCGAGCCCGGATAAGCGTACGGCACCCAGGCCTTGAAATAGGGCTCAGCAAAGAAGGGGTATTCGAGATCGTCCCGGTGGCGATACTTCACCGCGCCGGAAAAGATGATCGCCCCGTCGACGCCGCAGACGTCGAACGCATCCGCGAAGCGCTGCTCCCACACCGCTGCGTGGTCCTCATAAAGCGATGCCCAGGAGCCGTCCGGACGATTCTCACCCATATGATCTCTCCATCGGCGCCGCCACCGTGGCATGCCGGCACGCACGGGTCACCGCAAGTACTACCAAGCTTGTACAGTGCGCAAGTCGCGTTGTCCAGCCGTCCAAATGCATGCCGTGCGATAAGTGTGCAGAATCCGAGGACTCTGCAACTCTGGTTGGGAAGACCCGATTGAAATTGCCTGACCCTGGGACGCAAGGATTCCCATCAGCTACGGACAAGACATGCACTCCAAACTAGCCATCATTTACCACGCACCCTCGGACAACGTCCACAGGATAGTCGGTGCGCTCATCGATGGCGCTTCGGACGCGGTAATCGAGTCGGTTGATGTTCGCCCGGCACAAGCGCTGGCAGCGGGCCCTGACGACCTGCTTGAGGCCCACGGGGTCATTTTCGTTACCACTGAAAACTTCGGATACATGAGCGGGGCGCTCAAGGATTTCTTCGACCGCTCATTTTATCCCTGCCTTGACAAGGTCGACGGCAGACCCTACGCGTTGGTCGTCAAGGCCGGCAATGACGGCACCGGCACTGTCAATGCCGTCACGCGCATCGTCACCGGCCTCAAGTTGAAACAGGTGGCCGAACCATTGCTGATGGTCGGCAGCTTCCAGGAGACCTGGCTCGGGCAATGCCGGGAACTGGGCATGATGCTTGCGGCCGGTCTCGAGGCAGGAATTTTCTGAGCGGCATCGCGGCCGATGCATCCGCTTCGCCCGATTGAGTCCTGGAAACACCAGTACTTCTTCCAGCGGTGGCCGGCGGCCATGCCGGTTCACCGGAGGCGAGTGACTTGCTCCCCTTCCATTGTTTCCGCGTAGCGCAGCAGCGCATGATCGCGTCCCGCGGGCGCGAGCAGGGTGATCCCGAACGGCAGGCCGCGGGAAGTCATACCGGCCGGGAGTGCCACGGCGCACAGATCGAGCAGATTTGCGTAGTTGGTGAAGACGCCCAGGCGGGTATTCGTCGCGAAGGGGTCCTTCTCCACCTGAGCGAGCGTGTAGTGGGTCGGCGCGGTCGGAGCGACGAGGACGTCGATATCGGCGAACGCCGACTCGACGACCCGCCGCAACTCGGCCAGGCGGTACTGCGCTCGGAAGTAGTCCGCCGCGGTAGGCGTCCAACCCCCTTCGATTACTTTCCGGGTGATCGGGTGGACGGCCTCGGGGTGCGTCTCAATGAAGTTGCCCACTGCCGCGACGCGTTCTGCCAGCCACGGTCCTTCGTAGAGCAGTCGACCCGCGGCCAGAAAGGGTTCCGGTTCAACCGCACCAGGTGCTCCGGGCAGTCCGGCGACAAATCGCCGGTACAGTTTCGCGTAAGCCGTGTTGCCGGGCCAGGGCAGGCGGTCGGGCGCCAGGCAGCCGAGTCGTGGTGCGTCCGCATCGAACCCGACAAAGTCCACGCGGCGGCTGAAAGGATCCTTTTCGTCGAAAGCGCCCGCAACCTCCGCCACGTTGCGAGCATCCTGCACGGTGTGGGCAAAAACGGAAACGCAGTCCAGGGTCCGGCACGCCGGTACGACGCCGCGCGTCGACCACCAACCCCGGGTGGGCTTGAAGCCGACGAGGCCGTTGAAGGCGGCGGGCACCCGGCCCGAGCCGGCGGTGTCGGTGCCGAGAGCAAACGGGACGATCGCCCGCTTTACCGCCACGGCCGAGCCACTGCTGCTGCCACCGGCGATGTACGCGGGGTCGACAGCGTTCGCCACGGCGCCGTAGGGTGATCGGGTTCCGGTCAGTCCGGTGGCGAACTGGTCCAGGTTGGTCTTGCCAATGGGTATGGCTCCGGCCTCGAGGAGGCGTTTGACCACTGTCGCGGAGTGCTCCGGGACGTAGGCGTATGCGGGACAGCCTGCGGTGGTGGGTGTGTTCGCCAGGTCGATATTGTCCTTGATGGCGAACGGAATGCCCCAAAGGGGTGTGCGTTCGAAATCGATCCCGTCAAGCCGGTCCACGTAGCCTTGCACTTCGGAGGGCTTGAGTCGATGGATCCAGACTCCGTCGTCGATCAGCGCGGCGCGTTGCACGGCCTCGGAGGCGACGTCCTGTGGATGAAGCCGCCGTTCGGCGTACGCGCGCCGCAGCGAAGCGACGGAAACAGGCTCGATCATGCCGCCAGCGCCAGCGTCTGGCCGGCTTGAACCGCCTGACCCGTTGAGATCAGCACCTCTCCCACGACGCCTGCGTTCGGCGCAATGACCCGGAATTCGGTCTTCATGGACTCGACGATGAACAGCAGGTCGCCTGTCTGGACGCGCTGACCGGGCTGCACGTGGACCGACCATACCGAGCCCGCCATGGGACTGGTGACGAACGACTCGCCATTCATGTCGTCTGTCGGCTCAACGGCGCCATCTGTCTCCGCCGATTCGAAGGTCAGCAAGCCGCGTGCCTTCCAATCCTCGAGTTCCGCGGAGAAGGCCGCTCGCCGGCGCCCTTCGAACGTAGCGATCTCCTCGGCATGATCGGCAAGGTATGCACGATAGTGGTCATGATCGAAGTTGCCATGTTCGATATCGAGGTCCAACGCGCCCCGGGAAAAGGCCTCGCGCATCTCCAGCAGTTCCGTTGCATGAACTTCGTGGAAGCGAATCCGGTCGAAGGGCCGCAGCAGCCAGTGCCTGTCGAATGTGCGCCCGCGCCGATGGTGGTTCCAGACCTGCAGCGTTCGACCCACGAACTGGTAACCGCCGGGGCCCTCCATCCCGTAGATACACAGGTAGGCGCCACCGATGCCGACGGAGTTCTCTGCCGTCCAGGTACGCGCCGGGTTGTACTTTGTTGTTACCAGCCTGTGCCGGGGATCGACGGGTGTGGCGACCGGGGCGCCCAGGTAGACATCGCCCAGGCCCATGACCAGGTAGTCTGCGCCAAGGACGATGTCCTTGACCGCCTGCCGGTCCCGAAGCCCGTTGATACGGCGAATGAATTCGATGTTGTCGGGACACCATGGCGCATCGGGGCGCACGCTTTGCACGTACTTGTCGACCGCGGTCCGGCAGGCCGGGTCGTCCCAGGACAGGGGAAGGTGCACGACTCGAGACACGACCCGAGGCTCCACGATGCGCGCCCGCTCGAACAGGGGCTCGAGCTCCCGGGCCAACTCGGGCGCGGCGCGGCGTCTGGAGTCGAAGCGGATCAGCAGCGACCGGATTCCCGCCGTCGTTTCCAGCACGCCGGCAACGCGCTGTTCGGCGATACCCGCTTCCAGCGCGTGGACACGCATCCGCAGCCCGACATCGAGAACGTTTGGGCCGAATTCCACCAGGATCGAATCCTGTGCAGCCCGGCGCACCCGGATGTCGCCCAGTTCGCAGACGATCGGATCCTCCACGCGGCCACGCGCGAGCCTCGGCATGGCGAAGGCCCGCGCGGAACAGGCTGCGATGGCGTCGTCGCGCTCGCGTGCGATGCACCTGGCCTCGACTTCCGTAACCGGCACCAGGCGCACGCGGTCACCTGAACCGAGTTGGCCGAGCTTCCAGCGGTCCGCCTCGATCACGGCTGCGGGACATACGAACCCGCCAAGACTCGGACCGTCCGGACCGAGAATGACCGGCATGTCGCCGGTAAAGTCGATGGCGCCGAACGTGTATGGGTTGTCGTGTACGTTGGATGGATGCAGTCCGGCGTCACCTCCGTCGGGGCGTGCCCACTCCGGATGCGGACCGATCAGGCGTACGCCGGTTCGATCCGAGTGGTAGTGAACGACCCACTCAGCGGAGAGAAAGGCGTCGATGTCCCTGCGTGTCAGAAAGTCATCGGTGCAGTGGGGACCCATGGTCACCCGCAACGTGCGACGCGCGTCGAGGCGAGGTGGGGGAACACCGTGGCCATCGTGCCGGTCGCGGCGCCCGGACGCCGAGGTCAGGCGCAGCACGTCGCCTGCCTCGAGGGTGCGCCCGTTCATCCCGCCGATGCCCCCGAGCGTGAAGGTCGCTGCCGAGCCCATGACCTCCGGCACTTCCAGGCCACCGGCGATGAGCACGTACGCCCGCATGCCCTCGGTTACGCGGCCGACTGTCAGAACATCGCCGGCTCCGACCGCATGGGGTTTCCAGGGCGCTGCCCGTACCGAGCCCCCGGCTTTTTCGATGCTGATCTCGACCGCGCCGGCGACCAGGACGGTGGTGGGCGACTGGAACGCGAGCGTCGGACCAACAACCGTTACTTCAAGCCCGGGGACACCTTCATGGTTGCCAAGGAGGCGATTGCCGAGCCGGAACGAAAGGTCATCCATGGGCCCCGACGGTGGCACGCCGACGTTCCAGTAGCCCATTCGGCCCGGCCAGGCCTGGACCGTCGTCTGCATGCCGGGTGCAACGACTTCCAGGGTGTGCGGGCGATATACAAAGCCGGCGAGTGTTCCCGTGTCGTGTTCAGCCTCGGCGAACGACTCGCATCCGAGTGCCTGGTGCAGGAATTCGCGGTTGGTTTCGACACCGTGCAGCACCGTTTCTTCCAATGCCGTGCGCAGTTGCCGGCGCGCCTCCTCCCGGGTCGAGCCATACGCCATGACCTTGGCGAGCAGGGAATCGTAGTGCGCCGGGATATCCGTGCCCGACCTCAGCCAGGTATCGGTTCGCAGCCAGGGGGCATGGGGAAATTCACACACGGACAGCCGGCCCGGCGTGGGCCGAAAATCGTACCTGGGGTCTTCGGCGCAGAGCCTCGCTTCGATCGCCCAGCCGGCGGCCAGCAGTTCACCTTCCAGCGATTCCAGCGGGCGAAGTTCACCGGCCGCAAGCTCGAGCATCCAGCGCACCAGGTCCACGCCAAAGACGAGTTCGGTGATGCCGTGTTCGACCTGCAGGCGCGTGTTGACCTCAAGGAAGGCGGCGGTTTCGCGCTCCGGGTCGTAGACGAATTCGACGGTGCCCGCACTCTGGTACTGCACGCTCGAAAGCAGCGCCCGCGCGTCGTCGTGCATTTGCTTTCGTACCGAATCCGGCAGGTTCGGCGCCGGGCACTCTTCGATGACCTTCTGGTGCCGCCGCTGCAGCGAGCAGTCCCGGTCGCCCAGGATGAGGATTCCGCCTGCGCCGTCCCCAAGGGCCTGCACCTCCACGTGCCGCGGGTTCACGACGCAACGCTCCAGAAACAGGCGCGTGTCGCCGAATGCACGTCCGGCGAGACGTTGCACGGCGGCAAACTGCGCTTCCAGTTCGGCCGCGTCTCCGCAGCGCTGCATGCCGATACCGCCCCCGCCGCCCGTGCTCTTGAGCATGACCGGGTAGCCGACGGCCGCAGCCTCCCGTAGCGCGTCCTCTACATCACCCAGCACGCCGCTGCCCGGTAACAGCGCGACGTCGGCCGCCCTTGCGAGCCGGCGCGCTTGGTGCTTGAGGCCGAAGCATTCGAGGTGCTCCGGACGGGGGCCGACGAACGTGACGCCGCGTTCTTCGAGCGCTCGGGCAAAGGCGGCGTTCTCGCTCAGGAACCCGTACCCCGGGTGTACCGCTTCTGCGCCGGACTGCTCAACCGCATCGAGCAGCCGGTTCATGTCCAGGTAGGTTTCCGCCACGCTGCCATCGCCGAGCGGGTGCGCCTCGCCCGCGGCCTCGACGTGCAGGGCGCCCCGGTCCGCGTGGGCGAAGACGGCGGCGCTTGCGACGCCCATCTCGTCCAGCGTCCGGCAGATGCGCACCGCGATCTCTCCGCGGTTCGCAATAAGAACCTTGCGGAACATGCCCCGGCTGATGTGCGGCCCGCCGCCCGGTCCCTAACCGGCCTGCCGCCAGACCGCCAACCCGATGGGCGTCGGGTTGAAGCCGCTGCAGGGGTTATTGAGCTGCGGGCAGTTGGAGATGAGCACGAGGATATCCATTTCGGCGACGAGTTCCACGTACTTGCCGGGTGCGCTGATTCCGTCCTCGAACGTGAGCCCGCCCTCGGGAGAAATCGGCACGTTCATGAAGAAGTTGATGTTGTGGGCAATATCGCGCTTGCTGAGGCCCCATTCCTCGTGCGTATTGACGGCCAGCAGCCAGCTGTCGCGGCACGAGTGCATGCTCTTCGTATCCAGCGCATACCGGACCGTGTTGCTCTCGCTGGCACACGCGCCGCCCAGCGTGTCGTGGCGGCCGCAGGTGTCGGCGACGATTCTGAGCATCGGATTGCATTCGTCCGAGAGCAGGGTGGTTCCGGTGGACAGGTAAAGATTGCCCTGCTCGCGTACCGTGTCGAACGCGCTGTACCGCTCGTGCGGGTTGTTGGCGTTAAAGAACAAGGTGTCAACAGCCTCGTTGCCCTCGAGGTCGGTGATGCGGAATACGTCGCCCTTGCCGAGCGTGCCGATCCAGTATTCCCCGGCGGGAACCGTCTCCTTCCAGTCCGCCACGTCGACGGACAGTTTGCTCTCCTTCAGCATCCTGACTGCCCTCCGTCCTGCGTCATGCGCCCAGCACATACAGTGAATTGTTGATGAAGCCCCGGCCGTTCTCCTCCCGCGAGATACGGCAGGGGTCGTCGGCGGCGACGGGATCGGCGAGACTCAGCCGGTAGCCGATGGGGCAGCGCGGGTAATCGGCTGCCGTGTTCAGTGGATGCGGACAGGTGTGCAGGATCACCAGCGTCGGCATCTCGAATCGCAGCGTGACCGTGTCGCCCGGCTTCGAGTGGTTGTCGGCAAAACGCAGGGTTCCGTCCAGCGCCGCATTGACGCGCGAGAACCAGTTCACATTCGCCACCAGGTCCCGGCGCCCGAGGCCGTACTTGCCCAGTTCCACCAGGAACGAGTCGCGGCCGTTGCGGTAATAGTCGTTGCGGGCTTCCTGGAACGTCAGGCGGCCCCACTTGCGGTGTACCATCTCCGCATTGCAGGTGCCGCTGGAGGCATCGTGCCAGCCCACATCATCGGCGACGACAGAGCACAGCACGCGTCCCATGTCCGAGTAGAGACAATGGCCGCTGGTGAATCGAAACGTGTGCTGGCATTTCAGCGTGTCCGGCAGGTTCAGGCGTTCGAGCGGGTTTGCCGGGTTGTAGGCAATCATCGCCGCGTTGCCTCCCCCCTCGACGTCCACCAGTTGCAGTTGAACGCCGGCGTTGGCCACGAACGACCAGTGGCTGCCGCCCGGCAACACATCCTCGTAGATCACGTCGGCCTGCATGTTCTTCTCCTCACGCCACAGCGTGGTTGACGTTGAAGCGGGTCAGCGGCCTGCTTTTCCTTTGCAGTGGGCTATGCAAGGACCATGCCAGCCCCTGAACGCTCCGGGTACGGGCCTGAGACCATGCAGTAACGAGGCAAACGCACTTTCACGGGGCGTTGCGCGCACCGTTTCGGCGCATCAGAAGAGATTGCGGTGCATGAGAGAGTCGAGCATCAGGGCGACGCACTCCCCGGGTCCTATAATTCGCGTTCCCGAAGTCGCCGAGGGCTGGAGTCACGATGCCTTGCTACGCTTTCGAAAACCTTGTGCCCGTCGTTGATCCGTCGTCCTGGGTTCATCCCACTGCCGTCTTGATCGGGGATGTGATCATCGGCAGGAATTGCTTTATCGGGCCCAACGCCGTGCTTCGGGGCGACTTCGGCCGAATCATGATCGGGGACGGTTGCAACGTGCAGGACACGTGCGTCATGCACTGTTTTCCCGGCAGGGATTGCACGGTGGAGCCCGACGGGCACATCGGTCATGGAGCGGTTCTGCACGGTTGCAGAATCGGGCGCAATGCGATGGTCGGCATGAACGCCGTCGTCATGGACAATGCCTTGATCGGGGCAGAATCCCTGGTCGGCGCCACGGCATTCGTCAAGTCCGAGTTCGAGTGTCCGCCGCGCAGCCTGCTGGTGGGTAGTCCCGCGCGGGTCCTGCGCACGCTTGAGGATCACGAGGTGGCGTGGAAGACCAGGGCCACGCGAGAGTACCAGGCGCTGGCTGCCCGCAGTCTCAAGTCGGTTCGCGAGGCTGCGCCGTTGTCCGAGGCCGAGCCCGGCCGCCCGCGCTTCGAGCCCGGGTCGCTCATACCGAAGACTGAAGTTGATGCAGCGCTCGCTGGCCGCGAGTAGAGTGCGTCCGCGGTTGCTTCATCGTCGTAAGCAGCAAGGACGGAACGCGAGAAATTTCCCCTGGCAGCTCAGGACCCGCCTGGCGAATTCGAGGAAGTCCTCCATGTGCGCCGCGTTGCCCCAGGCGCGTCACGACCCGCCGGCGTAACGCCTGCTGATGGCGGCCTGACGTGCTGCGATGACCCGCGCGCGCTCCTCGGGCGTCACCCTCGGCGTGTCGGCGGGCACATGGTCATCGAGATCGGCCAGACTGATCACGCGGGACGAAATGTCGGACGGATATTCGTCGCAGTAAGTCCATCGCGCCAGGAAGGAGCCTTCGGGGAGGCCCGCGGTGTCCAGCCAGTTCTGTACGCCAGGGTCCCGCCGGCTGATCACGTAGCGAACGCGGCCGTCCGCATCCGCATGGGCGGTGGCGTGATTCAGGCTCGACTGGTGGCTGGCGTAATCCAGTGACTCCATCCATGGATTGGCGAGCTGGATGTTGGTGTATCGGCACGCCGCCTCGGGGGCCTCGATCAGCAGGGCCTCGTCCTCGGCCAGCCTGAAATAGCCCCGCGAGGCTGCCTGGAACGGATCGGCCATGGGGATATTCGGGTCGGTTACGGCGGGCTCCGAGATATCGTTGGGGCTCAGCGTCAGCTGAAACGTGATTCGATGGGCGATCGTCAGCAGTTCCCGCAGGTTCCGGACCTGCGCTGCGGCATCGACGAGTTGCCGGGCCACGGTTGCCGGCGCGGGACGCGGAGCGCCCCGGCCGAGCGTCGTCAGGTTGAGCACTTCCCAGAGCCCCTCGTCGGTCTGCTCCCAGTCCGAAACAAGGCGCCGGATGATGACGAAGTAAGCGTCGGGTTCCAGTGCGAGCCAATTGCCGTCAACGGATTCGGCGCTGAGCGTCAGGACAAAATCGCCGTTCTCGTCGGCGATCAGATCGTCGGAGACCATGCCCGATACGTGACGAATGTCCGAAATCGGCGTATGGCCCAGCAAGCCGCTGTAAACATTGATCGTGACGAGATCGAAGGAATCGACATTGCCGCGCAGCCGGTACACGTGGTCGCCGCGGACGGGGAACGACAGATACGGGTTGTCCGGGTTGTCCCAGCCGACGCGTGCCACGGCGTTGGGGAAACGCATGAACTGCGGATAGTCGGGGTCGGCGAGGTCGGTGTGGTAGGCCAGGAATGTCGCCAGATAGCGCGCCAGGTGCCGGTAGCCCTCCGCGGCGGTCTGCTCGTCCCGGTTGAAGGGCGCGCCCCGAACCAGCTCACCGAGCGCCGCAATGTCTTCTCCAAACTGGACCCACACCGCGTTGATCTCTTCCTGCTCCGGGGTCTGGGGATTGAAAAAGAAAGCGATGTATATGCCTGCTGCAATGGCGACCAGGCCGGCGAGAGAAAAGCCGAGTATCTTCATGGTTGCAGGTCCTAATGAGCACGGTACCCATCCAACGCCCTATCCTACATCCGGCATGGAGTCCCGAGGGCGTCGACTCCGCAATGCGAACGTCTTGTCGAACCGCTACAATCCGCCAGCAGTGAACGGACACAAACAACGCGGTTTCACCAATTGGCGATGCGGTCCGCCCCTCCCGGGGTTGGTGGTTGCTGCGATCATACTCGCCATTGTTGCGTCGGCGCCGACGGGAAGGGCGCTGGCGCAGGATCAGCGCATTTACGCCGGCGTCACCGGGCTTGCCAGCCAACTCACCGCTTCCGCTGACAAGCGCGTTGACACACGGGCGCCGGACACGCTCGTTCCGGAACCGCGCCGGGGCCGGCTGTTGCACGATCGGGACAGCGGCAAGCTCACGGCGTACGGTCCGGGCCTGCTCGCCGGATACCGGCATCCGGTCGTCGACAACACACTGTACCTTTCGGTGGAACTGGATGTGGCGTTCGATAACGAGGCGGTCGAGAGCCAGTTTCCGGGGATAGGGGAATCGGCGGGCCGGAATCAGCTGGGGGAAAGCTGGCCGGACCACTGGTCGTACGACAGCGACCGGAACTACGGTGTGTCGGTCAGGCTGGGAGTGGCGGCAGGCCCTTTACGTGCATGGGACGCAAGCGTCTACGGGCTTGTCGGAATGCGCGGTACCAATGGCACGTTCTCGACCCGTTTCAACGGGTGTCTCTCGCCGTCGCCGTGTTCGTCGGCGGTGGATACGCCGAACTTCGTGTCCGGTACGGACAGCCGCAACCTGGATTTCCAGGGAACAACGTTCGGCATCGGACTGGAACGGCGCGTTCGGCAGCGCGTCGCGGTGCGGATCGAATTGCGTCACACGGAGTACGATGACGAAGGCTGGGTCACGCCGTTCGACGATGTCCGCGTGACCGTGCCCGCCGAAGTCGGCGCGAAGCAATCCGGATTGATGGTGAGCCTGGCGCGGACGTTCTGAACGGTCGCGCGGTCATGTAAATGCGACAGTCGTGCGCAGTTACTCCAATTGACCACCGAAACCTGGTGGGCCTCCGGGGCCGGGATCTCGCTCGAACAGCCAATTGAGCATGGCGAGACGGAGTAGCTCGCTCCGTTCCTCGTCCAGCGAATACGGGGCGTGGCCCATTTCCGGGACTTCCCAATACTCGAAATCAACCTCTCCTTCGGCTTCCAGAAGCCGGACCAGTTCGCGAGCAGCCTCGACCGGGATGCTGTCGCGATCTTCGGACCCGTGCACGATGAGAATGGGAATGCCAAAGTCGCGGATCAGGTTGAACTCCACCACATCGAGTCGTGTCGCCCAGACTCTGTAGCTGTTGTCGGCACCCAGCCAGGTCTCGTCCGGTGTAGGGTTACTTCGAATCTCGTCGAATCGTGCACGCAGATTGCCAATGCAGTCTTCACGGGACTCCGTGCGGTCCGGGCTGCAGATCATGTAGTCCTCGAATTGTCGCGCCATCGATATACCGCCGCCCAATCCGCCAAATACCGCTCTCTTGACTTCCGGTGTGTAAGCAGAAACGGATACACCGATCAAGGCACCCTCGGACCAGCCCAACAGATAGACTTCTCCGTTCCACCGGGGCGCGTGGCGTCGCAGGTATTGAAACGCCCGCAAGTGGTCAAATACGCGCCGATCTACAGAATAGTAATTCGCAAAGGTTTCTGAGCACTGGCTACCATCGGCAGTCGCGGCAACGCCTGGCTTCTCGACAACAAGAGTAGCGACGGATCCGTCCAGCCATTCCGGCAGCCGCGCAAATGCCCTGAACTCGTCTCGTGCGGCGCCGCCACAGCCAGATCCGTCGATAAAGAGAACAATCGGAAATCCGGATTCACCGGAAGGCGCCTCAAGCAATAGGCTGAGATCGGACCCATCCTCACGCGGAATTACTATCGTCTCTGCCCAGCCAATCGACAGCTGTGCCAAGAGCAGCATTACGGTGACGGCGGAGAGTCTCATAATCGTTGTTGCTAGATTTTGGAAGACCGCTGAGTGTCGGCATGGAGTCGGAATCTGCCACTCAAGTATAGGTCAGAGTGGAGTGAACCCCATCGGCTGCCACGACTTCGGCGTCCTGAGCGATTATCCTTGACGCCAACATAGTCCCGGAACCCATGGAATCGCCGTCCTCGGGGCACGTGCTGGAATGGTTAGGGCTGGATTGGAGTACCCATGTTTTTGAGACAAATCGTTCTGGCGGTCACCGTCATGTCGTTGGGCTGCTTCTGCGGCGCAGCGGCTCAATCGAACCGGTACATCGAGATGGATCTGGGGATGAACGCCGCGTCGGCGCTCGTTGCCCACGGTGCGGACAACGACTGGGGCACCAGGTGCGACCTGATCATCAATCCGCTCGGTCTGGAAACGGGCGGCGAATGCGCCGTGGCTCCGCCGCTCACGTCGTGGACGAATGCGTTTGGCCGCGGCAATGGAACCCGGGCCGGCATGGCCATCGGCTACGACTGGGGGGCAGTCAGGCTCGAGTTGGAGTACTTCTACCGAAGCACAACCTACGACGACCGGTCGGACACGGACATATTCGATGACGTGACGCTGGACAAACGGGAGCAGGAGATCGAGCAGGCGTACGGGCAGATCGACGTCCTGCGGTCGCACGGTGCGTTCGTCAACGTGTACTACGATTTCAGACCTTCGCCGTCTTCCTGGGCGCCGTATGTGGGCGTTGGCGTCGGCGGCGAGCGGGCAACGCTCGATTACCGTTCGATCTGGAAGCGCAACGACGACCCGGAACGGATCACCACGTTCAATGATCCGTTGCTGCGAGCCAAGGTGGCCGGCACGACCACTGTCGGCAACACGTTGGTGTCCGACTCTACATTCGGCTACCAGTTGCTCGTGGGTGTCGACTACCTGCTGGGCGAACGGGCCATGCTGGGATTGAAGCTTCGCCGGGTGGACTTCGAGGCATTCGGGAGCGGCGAGACGCTCTGGAGCCAGTTGCGGAGCCACGAGTCAAGCGTCGGCCGCGGCGAGGACATTCGCTATACCGTGACGACGGACGACAACGGGTTCTGGGGTCTGGGCGTGAGCCTCAAGTATCTGTTCTGAGCCGGACGAAAGATTTGCAGTTCTGGCTTGTGTCGTAACATCATCCGGCGTTTGCTGAATTTCCTGTGGAGAAGACCATGAAGATACGCACATTGTTCGCCATCGCCCTTGCGGCAGTCTGGACCGCCGCCGGCGCTCACGACTACATGGGCATGGAACCGCTCATCGTCGATGCCAAGGAGATCGAGGGCGTCACCAACGAGGACGGGGAAACCATCAAGATCCTGTTGCGCACCGAGGATACGGCGGGCCAGTACACGGTCTTCTCCGACACGTTCGCCGACCAGACATCGGTCGGGCTGCACAAGCACGACTGGCACGATGAAGCCTTCTACGTGATTCGGGGCAGCTACTCCGTCGTCAACGGCGACGAGAACGTGCGGCATACCGTCACCGAAGACACCATCGTGTTTACGCCCCGGGGAACGGTCCACGCCTGGACGGCGCTGGAACCCGACAGCAAGTTCATCGTGATCTACACGCCCGGGGGATGGGATCACTTCTTCGAGGCCGTCGGACAGTTGACGGAAGAACAGCGCAACGACGAGGAGTTCATGGATCAGTTCCTGCTGAGCTACGACGAGATCTACTTCCAGTAGGCGATGCTCCGGCAGTCACCTCATCCCCGGACGCGAAGTCCGGAATCTATCCCAGGGACTCGACACTCCGGGATCGTTCTTGCATGCTTGTGAGAATTCCCGACGAATAATCCGAACGCAGGGGAAAATCCATGGCCTTTGAATTGCTCGGCAAGGACTTCTTGCCTGCCGATGTGGAACCGAAGGTAACCGGCAGGGCGAAGTACGCGGAGGATTTTCGCGTCGACGGCATGGTCTTTTGCCGTCTTTACCCGAGCCCCGTTCCCCATGGACGGGTCATCCGCATCGATACCGGCCGGGCGGAGGCGATGCCGGGCGTATTCGGTGTGCTGACGGCCGACGAAGTGCCGTCGCATCCCATGAACCCGATCCTCAGCAACGAGCCGAAGTTCGTCGGAGATCCCATATTGGCCGTGGCGGCCGTGGACGAGACCACCGCCATGGACGCTATTGACGCCGTCGAAGTGGACATCGAACCGCTGGACTTCATCGTCGATCCCCTGGATAGTCTCTATCCCGGCGGGCCCGACGCCCGCAGCGACGGCAATTCGGCGACCCGCGGCGTGCCGGTGCGCACCATCAAGTGGACCGCGGCGGATTTCGCCGCCGAACCGGAAGGCAGCCTGCCCATCGGCGAGGAAGTCTTCGAGGAATGGTCCTACGGCGATCTCGAAGCCGGGTTCAGCGACGCCGCACTGGTGCTGGACGAAACCTTTGTGACCGCGGGCAACTCCCACCACTCCATGGAACCGCGTACCAACATGGCCTACTGGGAGGATGGGCGCTGTCACCTGTTTGCCTCCTCTCAGAGCCAGTCGTTCATCCTGCATGAACTGGCGCGCCTGATGGACGTTCCGGAAGAGAACATTCGGCTGGTCGCGGAATATTGCGGCGGCGGATTTGGTTCCAAGGGCCACGCCTATCCGCTGATGGCGATCCCTGCGCTGCTGTCGCGCAAGATCGGCCGGCCCGTGATGATGCGCATGAGCCGCGCCGAAGAGTACTTTCTGGGGATTGCCCGCGGCGGGTTCCAGGGTCGCATCAGGCTCGGGTTCAATGCGCAGGGGCGCGTGCTTGCCGCGGACCTGCGCGTGGTGCAGGACGGTGGGCCCACTGAAGGGTTTTTCGATTTTCGCTCCGCTGCGGAACATGTCTCGGTGGTCCTGACGCCGGTGGCGATGCGGTCGCGGGGCGTCCCCGTTCACACCAACACCATTCCCCGCGGCCCCCAGCGCGGTCCAGGCCAGAACCAGATTGCCGCCGCCGTGGAACCGATACTGGACAAGGCGGCCGGTGAGCTTGGAATCGACCGGTTGGACATTCGCAGGATCAACGCCCCTCGCCACGACTCGATCGTCTACGGTCGACGCATCCCGGTCACCAGCGCCTACATGGTGGAAGCGCTGGAGCAGGGGGCGGCGGCGTTCAATTGGCAGGAGAAACGTGCGCTGAGCGGTCAGCGAAACGGATCGAAGGTGCGCGGCGTGGCCATCGGCCAGGGGTTCCACGCCGGCAGCTTCGCGGGATACGACGGCCTGGTAAGGCTCACGCCGGAAGGCCGGCTGCACATTCACACCGGTGTCGGCAACCTGGGAACCTATTCCCATACTGCGACATCGCGCGTGGCGGCCGAATTGCTCGGGTGCCGATGGGAGAACTGCGTGGTGGAGCGGGGCGATACGAACCGGTACCTGCCCTACAATTCCGGTCAGTACGGCAGCAATACCAGCGGCACGCAGACCCGGACGACCTACGCCGCCGCCATGGATGCGATGGAGAAACTCAAGGCCATCGCGGCCATGGATCTCGGCGGTGACGCGTCCGACTACGACATCGGCGAGGAGAAGGTGTATCTGCGCAGCGATCCTTCGGTGGCGCTGACCTACCCCGAGGCCGCGCGCCGGGCCGTGGAGCTGGGCGGACGCTTCGATGGACATGAAGTGCCCGAAAACCTGAACTCCGTCACCAGTAGGGCAGTGGCGGGTTTGGCGGGGACGGGCCTCATCGGCGTAGCCCGGGATCAACTGGAGTTGCCGGGCATGGCGCCCGCGCTGGCGGTGGGCTTCATGGAGATCGAACTGGACCTGGAAACGGGCAAGTACGAGATTCTCGACTACGTCGGCGTCGCGGACTGCGGCACGGTGCTTCACCCCCAGGGACTGGCGACGCAGGTCAAGGGCGGTGCGGTGATGGGAGTGGGTTTCGCGACGCTGGAGCGCATCATCTACGACCCGCAGATCGGTTTGCCCGGCAACGTGGGCCTCTACCAGGCTAAACCGCCGTCCTACCTGGACGTGCCGGCGCACATGCAATGGGGCGCGGTGGACCAGCCGGACTTCAACAATCCGGTGGGCGTCAAGGGCACCGGCGAACCGGTGATGGGGGCGGCGGCATCGGCGCTGATCTGCGCGATTTCCGACGCGCTGGGAGGGCACTACTTCAATCGCACGCCGATCATCACGGACATGATCGTCAACGCCGCCGCGGGAAGGGAGCAGTCCCATGGGCCCTTGCAGGTGAGTACCGCCTGAGCCGTCGTCAACGCCGTGACCAGGAAATTCACGACGCTCTTTCACGTCATCGACCCCCGCGTCTTCGAGCGCCAGCTCCTGGACGAGTTGTGTGCGCTCGCGACCCGCGTGCGGGCCATCGCCAAGACGCCCGCGGGCGCGCGATTTCTGCAGGATCTGGCACCCAACCGCCGAGCGATGCTCTACTTCACGCAACCTTCCACCCGGACCTTCCTGTCCTTCAACAACGCGTGCCACATCCTCGGCATGCGCACAAGCGAGATCCGCGATCCGTCCACATCGTCGGAGGTCAAGGGGGAAAGTTTCGAGGATGCGATCCGCACGTTCAGCTCCTACGTGGACGTGATCATCATGCGCTCCCGGCACCCGGGACGCGCTGCGGCGGCCGCCGACCTCATGGATTCCATCGCCCGTCCGGTGCCGGTGATCAACGGCGGCAGCGGCAGCGATCAGCACCCGACCCAGGCGCTGCTGGACATCTACACGCTGGACCGCAGTTTTTCCGAACTGGGAGGCATCGACGGCAAGGTCATCGGAATGATGGGCGATCTCAAGCGCGGGCGCACGGTGAGGTCGCTGTCCATGCTGATGCAGAACTACCGCGACGTTCGCCTGGTGTTCATCGCGCCAAATCAGTTTGCGATGGAGGATGACATCAAGTCCTTCCTGGCAACGCACGGCATCCCGTACGTGGAGACGGAGGATCTGCCCAGCGTCCTGCCGGAGCTTGACGCGCTCTACGTGACCCGCATGCAGTCGGAGTGGGACCGGGACGGTGAATCCCACCAGGTGGATACCGGTCAGTTCAGCATCGGCACCGAAGAAATGAAGCTGCTCAAGCCCGACAGCATCGTCATGCACCCCTTGCCACGGGGGCCGGAGATCGCCCCGGCCGTGGACGCGGACCCCAGGGCAATGTACTGGCGCCAGGAACGCAACGGCATGTGGATGCGCGTGGCCGTGCTTCTGAAGATTTTCAAGCTGGAAGTCCGCGTCAGGGAAGTGGAGCTAGGGGCGTTTATCGATTGAGTGTTCCATATTGGATAAATGACATGAATAAATACACACAAAGTACTGTATTATTTTCTCTTTTAGTTGCGGTGAATCTCGCATCGGCGCAGAGTTGGGGTCCGCGCGGCCTGGACGAACTGAAAGAAGAAACGCTGCGCCGGGCTCTTCACGGCGAAGGCCCGATCGGCGTGGTCAGGATGGAAGATGCCGAGCGGGCGGTGGCCGCGCTGCACGATCTTGAGCGAGACACTTGGGCTGCCGCCTGGTCGTCCATCGGCGAGGAGTACCTGGAGCGGGCAAGGACGGCCACCACCGAGGACGAGGCCCGCGAGAACTTCTACTACGCCTGGCGTTACTTCGACGTGGGCCGTTGGCCGACGGAGAAGCACTCCGACGGTAAGCGCGAGTCCTACGAGCAGGGGTTGGTCGCGTTCAACGAGTGGGGCCGCTTGCTGGACCCCCCGGTTGAGACGGTAACCATCCCCTTCGAGGACAGCGAGATCGTCCTCTACCTGCGGCTGCCCGACGGCGTGCGCCCGGCTCCGCTGGTCTTCGGCATGAACGGGCTTGACTCCCGCAAGGAAGGCGTCATGGCCGGGAGCAATGCCTACATCGAGGCGGGCGCTGCAGCATCCGCCATCGATATGCCCGGAACGGGGCAGGCGCCCATCCTGATCGATGTGGGAGCCGAGCGCATGCTCTCCGCCGCGCTGGACTACCTGGCCGAGCGTCCGGAGATCGACGGCTCGCGAATGGTCGTGCAGGGCCGCAGTTGGAGCGGGTACTGGGCTGCAGTGCTGGCCTACACCGAACGCGACCGCATTCTCGGCGCCGCGGTGCACGGCGTGGGCATCCATCATTACTATCAGCCGGAATGGCAGGAGCACGCGGTACTCAGCCTCGAATACCTCTTCGATCTGTTTCCCGCGCGATCCGTCGTTTACAGCGTGGAGACCATGGAGGACTTCTTCGCCTACGGGCCCAGGCTCTCCCTGGTGGAGCGGGGCCTCATCGACCAGCCGTCGGCGCCAATGCTGCTGGTGAACGGCGAGCAGGACACCCAACAACCCATCAGCGACCTCTACCTGATGATGAAAAACGGCGATCCCAAGACCGCCTGGGTGAACCCCGTCGGCGGTCACATGGGCCGTTCCGAGCACTGGCCGGGCGGCCGAATTCGGGACGAGGTGGTGCAACCCTGGCTGCTGCGTCAACTCGGAATCGAGCCGTAGGACCGGGCACAGTCCGCCGATGCTGTCCGATGCGATGCTATTCGGGAGACAGAATACCTTCCGTCCTTGCTCAAGCCGCGCGGGTTTCCACCACGAGTTCTTTCCCCAACGCGCGCAATGCCTCGTCGATGCGGTCAATGGCGGACCGATGCCGAGGGTCGAGCATTCGGCGGATTGTCTTCTCGTCGACGTTTAGCTGTTGAGCCAGAGCCACGCGGGTCAGCCCCGACTCGCGCAACGCCAGCCATAGTGCCGCCTTGGCCGCCGTGATCGGCGGCACCGCCACCAGGTGTTCTCCGGCTCGGCGAGCGCTCGGAGCCGGCAACTCATCGACCCGATTAAGGCGGCCAGCCACGGCCTCTTCCAGCGCATCCGCAGCCTCGGCCAGTGCTTCGGACTCGTCGGCGCCGGAGGTCAGGCATTCCGGCAGGTCCCTGAACGAGACGACGATCTCGTCGGCGGAATAACGTTGCAATCGTGCAGGATAGGTAAATCGCATCGCAGTCTCCAAATGGATCAAGGGTTCAACGGAAATCGCTCTTGTCGAGACCGATCTGACGAATCATGGCGGATTGGAGGCCGGCGCCAAGTTCCTTGCGCTTGTTTTTGACCACCGTGAAGCGGTCGCCGAAGTACAGTGTGCTATGGCTGCCCTTGCCGCGCTCGGTAGCGAGGCGGACCGTCACGCCGCGCTCGCGCCCGATTCTCCTGACTCGCCTGATGAATTCGTTCCCGGTCATGAGGCACATGATAGGACAATAGTGTCCGTTGAATCAGCATTGTTTCGGTCTTTTTTGTCCGAATTTTGTGGGCACAGTCCCAGCTGTCTCCATGGCGCCATATCGGACGCCCGTTCATCGTTGAACTGTGTCGACACCGCACAGGCGCGGGTCCGCGCAGGCCTTCTCGGGGACGCATCCCCACTCCAGCAGAGGGGCGTCGGTGCGCGCGTAGGTGATGACGATCGTGAACGGGGTTTGATAGAAGACCGGGTCGAAATGGGTGATCCGGGCCTCCATGAGGTCGCCGTTCGGGATATAGCGCTCCGTGGTCACCATCAGATCGGACTGCGGGTAACCGACCCACTGGAACGTGGAAAACACGCCAGCGTGAATGTCCGCGGAGGCGACGACGAGGTTTTCTCCCTCGTAGCGGGCCACCGAGCGTCCGAGGTGCGGAAATTGCGCATCGGCGATCGGTGCATCCTGCGCGGTCAGTTGCGGATCGACGGGTATGCGGCGCTTCACGTCCATGAATTCGTGGTTGAATTCCACGTGGTCATCGTGCTGACGGATTTCCATCAGGGGGGAGGGCGTGATCATCGTCCTTGTCACGCTTGTGGGCAGGCACTGCATGTGGGGATCATCCACAAGGAAGTCATAGGCTTCACGGAATGACTCGCCCGCGGTATTTAGCGCGATGTCGGGGCTGGAACTTCCGGTTACGTTCCATACGCCGTCGAGTTCCAGGCGCTCGCCTTGCGCAAGCGATGCCGCTGGCCATGCAAGAACACCCACAACCATGGCGGCTGCGACCCGGCCGGCTCCTTGATCTTTCATTTTTCGCATGCGCTAGTTGTAGTTTCCGTGCTCAAGGTACCAGGAAAGACGGATCCTGCCGGCCCTGGGCTGCTTCCGCCTCGTCACAGGTCGCGTAGTATTCGTCGCCGCGATAGATGCCGGCGCCGCAGTCCCGCACTATGGTGCCGTCCGACAGGACCACATCGCGGATGTAGATCACGTGGTCCAGCCGGCGGTGTCGCCGGGCATTGATTGTCACTTCTTCTCCCACCTTGATCAGATCGATGTCCACGGCCCTGCGGCGCAGCGCGTTGCCGTCCGACCACTCGGCCAGCCACTCGGTCGTCACGCCGTCGCTGTCCACCACGTCCAGAATGATCAGCGCATGTGGATTGCGAATCTCGACTTCGGTGATGGTACCGACGAGCTCCACCGGCGCCTCTTCGTAGCTGAAGTAATTGGTCGACACGGAATGATGTGCGTGGGCGGAAGCGGCGAAGATCACTGCTGCGACGCCGGCGAACCCGGGGGTTGCAAGTCGAGTGCGCATATCAGTCCATCCCCCTTGCTGCCACGCTACCCGTTCAATTGTCGAGCAACCCGCCGAGCCTCGGGTACACACGCCGCGCGTTGCCCTCGAATATCTGCATTCTATCGGCTTCGCTCAGGTTCGTGTTGCCCATGATGTAGCGCTTGGTATCGTCGAAGTAGTGCCCGGTCTCCGGATCGATGCCGCGCACGGCGCCCACCATCTCCGAGGCGAACAGGATATTGTCGATGGGCATTACGTCCACCAGCAGGTCGATGCCTTTCTGGTGGTAGACGCAGGTGTCGAAGAAGACGTTGCCCAGCAGGAGTTCGTCCAGCGGCGGCCGCTTCAGCATGTCCGCAAGCCCGCGGAAGCGGCCCCAGTGAAAGGGCACCGCGCCGCCGCCGTGGGGAATGATGAACTTCAGATCCGGAAAGTCCCTGAACAGGTCCGACGTGAGCATCTGCATGAACGCGGTGGTGTCCGCGCTCAGGTAGTACGACCCGGTGGAGTGGAACGCCGGATTACAGGCGGCGCTGACGTGGATCATGGCCGGGACTCTTAGTTCGCACATCTTCTCGTAGAACGGATACCAGTACCGGTCCCCAAGCGGCGGCAGATCGAAGGAGCCGCCGCTGGTATCGGGGTTCAGGTTGCAGCCGACGAAGCCAAGCTGTTCCACGCACCGTTCCAGCTCACCGATACTGGCCCGCATGTCGGTTCCCGGCGACTGCGGCAACTGGCAGACACCGATGAAGTTGTTCGGATAAAGCTGCGTAAGCCGGTAGATCAGGTTGTTGGACTGGATACTCCAGGTGAGGCTGGTGGAGGCATTGCCGATATGGTGTCCCATGCCGCTGGCCCGGGGGGAGAAGATGGTCCGGTCCGTGCCCCGTTCCCGCTGAAACTTCAGTTGCGCGCCCTCCACGCTCTCCCGCAACTGGTCGTCGGTGATTTTCAGATCGACCGTCCCGGCCTGGTGGAACGGGTCCTTCTCGACCTCCTGCCTCTGGCGCTCTCGGTAGTCCTTCAACTGGGGAGGTTCGGTGGTGTAGTGGCCGTGGCAGTCGATGATCATGGCGCAATTGGGTTCCGGTGCTGGCTGCGGGAGCGCCTTTATAGCACCGAATACGGGAGCACCGCACCTGTGCGCAGATTTTGCAACAAACACAGGACACCAAATGCCCTGCATCCTGACACGAACTCTGAAAACGGAGTGCGGACCAGGCTGCATTTCACGGTCCAAATGACAGGATTGTCACGTCGCTTGCTGTGCGCGTGCCGGTAAAATAGGCACAATGCCGTGGGGAGACCGGACAGCGCTCTGTCATGATTACCCGGAAATTCCATCTGTCGCGTAACGGGCGGCCAGGCGTGGTTCACGCGTGGTCCTGGCTCGCTTGCCTGGCGTTGATGTGGAGTCCGTTGTCTGTCGCCCAGCAGGTCGACGAACTGGTCATTCCCTACATCGAACGGGCGCCCGAACTGGACGATTTTCGCGGCATGGCCGCGTCACCGGAAATCGCCGCGACGATGGCCCGCGTCGAAGGCTTCGTGCAGCGCGAGCCTGACAACGGCATGCCGTCGAGGCAGGACACCACGGTTTACACGGCCTACGACAACCGCAACCTGTACGTGGTGTTTCTGGCCTTCGACTCCGAACCGGAACTCATCCGGGCCAATCTCGCGCCGCGGGAGAACGTCATCGATGACGATTTCGTCGCCGTCATGATCGATACCTTCAACGATCAGCGCAACGCATACGGGTTCGGTTCCACGCCACTGGGCGTTCAGGTGGACGGGCGCTGGTCGGAGATCGCCAAGCAGTCGAACTTCGACACATCCTATGAGGCCGTCTGGTACACGGACGCGCAGCTCACCGATTCCGGCTACATGGTCAGGATGACGATTCCGCTGCGCAACCTCCGGTTTCCCGATACCGACGAGCAGGTATGGCGGGTGATGTTCGAACGGCGGATTCCCCGGCTCAGCGAACAGTCCAACTGGCCGCCTTATCTGTCGACCGTGGAAGGCCGGCTCAACCAGGCAGGGATGCTGAGAGGGGTTCGGGACGTATCGCCCGGCCGGAATATCCAACTGATTCCGTTCGCATTTGCGCGGTCCTTCGATGTCCTGGATTCACGTGCGGCCGGCGGTCCGGCCTTCAACGAGAACTCCGAGGAGAACATCGGGCTGGACGCCAAGTTCGTGTTTCAGGACAGCCTGGTGCTCGACGCCACTCTGAACCCGGATTTCAGCCAGGTGGAGTCGGACGAGCCCCAGGTCACGGTGAACGAGCGTTTCGAGGTGCGCTTCGATGAGCGGCGACCGTTCTTCATCGAGAACGCGGACTATTTCAATACCGAGAGCACGCTGGTGTTCACCCGCCGCATCGCGGATCCGGACGCGGGTCTGCGATTCACCGGCAAGCAGGGGGCCTGGGGTATCGGGACGCTGATGATCAACGACGAGGCGCCCGGCCAGCGGCTCGACCCCTCACACTCTCTGGCCGGAGAAGCGGCGGACATTCGCATCCTGCGGGTTTTTCGGGAGATCTCGGAGCAAAGTCGCGTGGGCGTTCTCTACACCGAACGGGAATTTGGCGAACAGATCAACCAGGTTGCGAGCCTCGATGCCCGGTTCAAGCTGAACCCCAACTGGACCACCGAGCTGCAGGCCATCGATACCGGTTTCGAAGACGGCAGTCACGATCATCGGCACGGCCGGCAACTCAACGCGCGTTTCGATCGAAGCGGCCGCAACTTCTCCGCTCACGCGCATGTCATCGACACCAGCGAGGAGTTCAGGGCCGATCTCGGGTTCTTCAACCGCAATTACCAGCCGGATTCCCGCTCGACACACGGGTTTGCCAGATACGTCTTCTGGCCCGAAGGCGGATTTCTCAACAGTTGGGGCGGGCGGGTCTTCGTCAACGACATCGTCGATCAGACCGGATCGCGGCTGTACTCGCAGGTCATGCCGGCCCTGGAGTGGACCTGGAACGGCGAAACGGAACTGAGCCTGACCTACGAGGACGTCGACGAGCGCCTGCGGCCCCAGGACTTTCCCGGACTCCTGCGCGAACGGGACTACGAGCAGAAGACGTGGTCCGCCGAATTCGAAACGCAGATGTTCACCACGGTGGGATTCAGCCTGGAACTGGAAATGGGGGAAACGATCAACCTGGCCCCCCTGCCGGGAACCGAGCCGGCGTTGGCGGAGTCGTCAAGCGCCGGTTTCGAACTGCTCTGGCGGCCGCTGGATCGCCTGCGGCACGACTTCACCTACCTGTACACGAAGCTGGACGATCCGAACGGGGCGGGAAACATCTTTACCGACCACATCGTCCGATCGCGCTGGAACTACCAGTTCACCAGGGAACTCTCGCTGCGGTTCATTGCTCAGCACGAGGCAACCGACCCGGGTCCGCTGACCTCTCTCAAACGAGACGAGAATATGAACTTCGACCTGCTGGTACGGTACGTGATCAATCCGTGGTCGGCGTTGTACGCGGGATTCAACACCAATTCCAGCAACTTCGCGCTGGTCGATACGGAAACGGGCACGGAGATGGTTCGCACCCACCATCTGCGGCGTGACGGCAAACAGCTCTTCCTCAAGTTCTCCTATCTGCTGCAGCCGTAGCTCTACCGCTCGAGGTGCTCGAGCTTGTCCTCCACGTCCTCCCAGTCTTCGGCGTCGTCGGGTGGATCCTTCGCCTCGGTTATGACGGGCCACATCTCGGACAGCTCCGCATTCAGCTCCAGGAAGTGTTCCTGACCGTCCGGAATGTCATCCTCCGAGCATATCGCCTCCACCGGGCACTCCGGCTCGCAAAGCGTGCAGTCAATACACTCCTCTGGATCGATGACGAGCATGTTCGGACCCTCGTGGAAACAATCCACCGGACACACTTCCACGCAGTCCGTGTACTTGCACTTGATGCAGCTCTCGGTTATGACATAGGTCATGGCGCTTGTCCTCGCTGGGAATTTCCCTGATTTCGGGCGGGGGTATTGTAGCCGCAAGATTTGAGCGCGCCTAGCGCGCAAAATGCGCGGAGCGCAAAACCAGCAGTCGCAGACGCCCCTGCCTCCATTGCCGCCCGCTGACTGGTGTTTCGATCAATCAATGCCTGCCAAGCCTTATATCCTCTTGTCCCGCCCGCGCCAGTAGCGATCCCGCAATTCGGCCTTCCTGATCTTGCCCACCGGCGTACGCGGCAACTGCTCGACGAACCGCACCAGTCGCGGGCGCTTGTGGCGCGGGATCCTCGAGGCGACATAGTCGATCAATTCGTCTTCTGTGGCGGTTCGGTTACCGGACAGCACCACGTGCGCGGCGGGAACCTCGCCCCAGTGGTCGTCGGGGATGCCGAACACTGCGCATTCCGCCACCGCGTCGTGCCCGTATAGGGCATTTTCGATTTCGGCGGGATAGATGTTCTCACCTCCGGAAACCAGCATGTCCTTTGAGCGGTCCACCAGCGTCAGGAAGCCGTCGTCGTCGAGGTAGCCGACATCGCCGGTCCACATCCACCCGTCCCGGAGGGGAAAGGCGGCGTTTGTCTGTTCAGGATCGCGGTAGTAGCCGTCGAAGAGTTGATCGCCGCGGGTCACGATCTCGCCGATTTGGCCGGTGGGAAGCGAGTGTCCTTCAGCGTCGACGATGTCGAGTTCGACGTTAAAGGCAGGGCGCCCGACCGTACCCAGTTTCTCCTTGCCGTGTCCCGGACAACGGATGGTCAGCGGGCAGACTTCCGACTGGCCGTAGTTCTCGGTGAACGCCACGTGGGGCAGGGCATCCTGGACCCGCTCCAGCAGCGACCGGCCCATGGGCGCACCTGCGTAGCCGACGTTCTTGAGTGTTCGGAGACGTTCCGCGGAGAACGCCGGGTGGCTGACGAGATCGTTGAGCTGACTCGGGACGAAAAATGCCGCGGTGATCCCTTCGCGTTCCGTCGCCTCCATGAACTGTTCGACGTCCCAGCCGGGCAGCGTGACGACCGTGGTACCGAGCATGATGGCCGGCGCGAACCAGACGAACAGGCCCGCGCAGTGAAACAGCGGTGTCGTGGCGGCGACGATATCCTTCTCCCCGAGCCCGAAATCCACCGCCGCGGCGAAGGCGGTCGCCGCCCGAGCGCGATGGGATACCAGCACCGCCTTGGGCAGTCCGGTGGTGCCGCCGGTGAAGGTGACCCCCAGTGGATCGGCACCGCGGATTTCGACGTCGGGCGGCGTGTCCGCCATGGATGCGATGAGTTGGCTAAAGGTCGGGGTTACCTTCGACTCCTCGCCATCGCGTGGGAGATCGAGCGCAATCACGTGCCTCAGTTGCGGAGAGCGTGCCCTGGCCTGTTCGACCAGCGCAGCCGACTGCTGCTCGACAAAGAGTATCTCCGCGCCGGTCAGGTCGAGCATGTAGGCCAGGTTGTCGATGGTGCAGCGCGTCGATATGTGGGCCAGCATGACGCCTGCCCGGGCCGCGCCGAAGTAGACGGCGGCGTACTCGGGACGGTTGCGCGACATGATGGCCACGCGGGTTTCGCGGTCGGCGCCGAGGTGGAGCAGGGCATTCGCTACCTGATTGGCTTCGGCGTCCAGATCCCGGTAGGTAAGCCTGCGCCCCGAGCCGATGATCGCGGTGCGTCCCGGTGCGCGCCGCGCGGCGAGCCTGAGAAACTCACCCGTCAACATGAGTTCGCTTACCCGTTCCGGGCTCGGCCGTTCCGTGACCGTTCGCGGCCATGTGATCCGGCAGGGACTGCAACAGTGCGCTCAGGGACTCCTGGACCGTCTGGTTGGTGGTATCGACCGTGGCATGCGCCTGAGAGTAGTACGGATCGCGTTCGTCCAGCAGCCTGCGCAGGTCCGACATGGCGTCGGGCCTGTTCTGCATGGGGCGCAGATCGCCCTGCGCCACCACCCGTGCCATGTAATGTTCCGGCTCTGTCCGAAGCCATACGACGAAGCATGCCGTGAGCAGCGTGCCGAGCAATCCCGGATCGGAGACGATGCTGCCGCCGGTTTCGATCACGCAGCCCTCGTGCCGGTTTAGGGTTTCAAACAGCGCCTGTTCTTCCAGGCGCCGGTAGCCCGTCTCACCGGACAGCGCAAAGATTTCGGCGACGCTCATCCCGGCCAGGCGCTCCACCACGCCGACCAGACCGACGAACGGGACTCCCAGCCGTTCAGCGAGCTCCACGCCCAGCGTGCTCTTGCCGGCGCCGCGCAGGCCGATCAGCGCGATCCTGCGCTTTGTTTCCGGTGCTAGGGTGAAGCGCTCGTGCAGCAACTGCAACGCCTGCTTCTGCTCGTCCGCAGGCAGCGCGCGGACGAACTCCACAACAAGGTTCTCTTCCGGCGTGCGGTCCCCGGCAGTCTCCATCAGGTCGGAAATTTCCGTATCCAGCGCCGCGGCGATTCGATCGAGAAGACGCACCGATATGTTGCCGCGACCGGTCTCCAGGTCGGCCAGGTGGCGCTCGGAAACCCGGGCCTGCGCGGCCAGGGTTCGACGCGTCATGGCCAGGCGGGAGCGCAACGAACGTACGCGCAGCCCAAGTTGCTCCAGCAGGCTGTCCGTGTCTTGAGCTGGCGCCGAACTCGTTGTCATCGAGCGACCCGAATCAACATGAGTTGGATGAAGTATATGTCGTGCGTCCTTGCCAATAACCGACATTTTTGTATGTTATCATGCAGTTTTTGGGGCGTATATCAATAAGTAATGCAATATAATTCATCTTATGGCAAGCATTGAACCCACACAACTGGATTTCCGGACCCAACCGGACCGGTACCGACATTGGTCGATCTCCACCGTGGGCCCCATCGCGCGCCTGGAAATGAATGTGGACGAGAACGCGCCCCAATTCGGCGACTACGAACTGAAGTTGAATTCCTACGACATCGGCGTCGACATCGAACTCTACGACGCCGTGCAGCGCCTGCGGTTCGAGCACCCTGAAGTCCGTGCCGTGATCCTGACTTCCGGCAAGATCGGCATGTTCTGCGCAGGCGCCAACATTCGGATGCTGGGTACCGCCACCCATTCGCACAAGGTGAATTTCTGCAAATTTACCAATGAGACACGCAACTCGCTGGAGGATGCCAGCGAAAACTCCGGCCAGATCTACCTGTCGGCGCTGAACGGCCCGGCGGCCGGGGGCGGGTACGAATTGGCGCTGGCCACCGACCACATCATTCTCATCGACGACGGCAACGCGGCGGTTTCCCTGCCGGAGGTCCCGCTGCTGGCGGTCCTGCCCGGTACGGGTGGACTGACCCGCGTGGTGGACAAGCGCGGCGTGCGGCGGGACCTGGCCGACGTATTCTGCACCGTGGAGGAGGGCATCAAGGGCCAGCGGGCCGTCGACTGGCGGCTGGTGGACGAGATCGCGCCCCGCTCGAAATTCGAGCAGCGTGTGGAGGAGCGGGCCATCGCCCTGGCGGAGAAATCCGATCGGCCCACGAACGAGTCGGGCGTCACGCTCGCGCGCCTGGAAAAGAAGGTCTCCGCCTCGCAGGTGCAGTACCCGCACCTGACGATGGATCTGGATGCTCAGGGGCTCGCCGCCACCCTGACCCTGGAAGCGCCCACCGAGTCGTGTGCCGATACCGAAGAGGCCAGTCGCCAGGGCGCGGCATTCTGGCCGCTGGCGCTGATGCGCGCACTGGACGACGCCCTGCTGCACCTGCGGTTCAACGAACCCACGCTGGGCACGCTCATCATCAAGACACGCGGCAACAGCCAACAGGTGGCAGCCTACGATGCGTTATTGCAGGAACACGCCTCGGACTGGTTCATCCGCGAGGTGCTGCTCTTCGCCCAGCGCGTATTCAAGCGCCTGGACATCACGTCGCGCACCAGCTTCGCCTTCGTCGAGCCCGGAAGCTGCTTCACCGGACTCCTGGCCGAATTGCTGTTCGCGGTGGATCGCACCTACATGCTCGACGGCTGCCTGGAGGACGATCCGACTCCCGCGCCCACCATCACGCTGTCGAAGCTGAACTTCGGGTACCTGAAGATGGCCAACGGGCTGTCCCGCCTGCAGACGCGCTTCATCGGAGAGCCCGAGAGCGTCGCGTGCGCCGAGCAACTCATCGGCGAACCGCTGGAAGGCCTGGACGCGCTGGATGCGGGCCTGGTGACGTTTGCGCCGGACGACATCGACTGGGAAGACGAGATTCGCCTTCTGCTTGAGGAGCGGGCGAGTTTCTCGCCCGATGCGCTCACCGGGATGGAGGCCAATCTGCGCTTTGCCGGCCCCGAAACCCTGGAGTCGAAGATATTCGGCCGCCTCAGCGCGTGGCAGAACTGGATTTTCCAGCGTCCCAACGCGGTCGGCGACGAGGGCGCACTCAAGCTCTACGGCACCGGCCGCAGGGCGCAATACGATCGGAAGCGAGTCTAGTACGGCAGACCAACCGAAATAGAGATAACCACAAGACAGTTCCAGCGAGTTCAGCCATGGACACACAAGTCAACTACGATTCCCTGATTCCCAACAACGTGGGCCTGGCGGCCGACATGAAACTGCGCCGGGCCATGGAGCGGTGGTACCCCAAGTACCTGGACTGGTGGACCAGCATGGGTCCCAACGGATTCCAGGACTACGAGGTGTACCTGCGCACCGCCATCAGCGTCGATCCGGAGGGCTGGGCGCGGTTCGGATTCGTGAAGATGCCCGACTACCGCTGGGGTGTGCTGCTGGCGCCGCAGCAGGAAGGGCGCACCATCGCCTTCGGGCAGCACAAGGGCGAACCGGTCTGGCAGGAAATTCCCGGCGAGTACCGGGCCATGCTGCGCAGGCTCATCGTCATCCAGGGCGATACCGAGCCGGCCTCGGTGGAGCAGCAACGTTTTCTCGGCACCACGGCCCCCTCTCTCTACGACATGCGCAATGTATTTCAGGTCAACGTGGAGGAGGGCAGGCACCTATGGGCGATGGTCTACCTGCTGCAGAAGTACTTCGGGCGCGATGGCCGCGAGGAAGCCGAAGACCTGCTGCAGCGCCGCTCCGGCGACGAGGACAGGCCGAGGATTCTGGGGGCGTTCAATGAGGCAACGCCTGACTGGGTGTCGTTCTTCATGTTCACGACGTTCACGGACCGGGACGGCAAGTTCCAGCTCGAGGCGCTAGCGCAGTCGGGCTTCGATCCGCTGGCCAGGACCTGCCGCTTCATGCTCACCGAGGAAGGCCACCACATGTTCGTGGGTCGTACCGGAGTCGAGCGTATCGTGCAGCGGACCTGCCAGGTCCTGAACGAGCAGGGCATCGACGATCCGAACGATATTCAGGCCGCGCGGAGACACGGCGTCGTCGACCTGCCGACAATTCAGAAGAAGATCAACTTCCATGTGGCGGTCACGCTGGACCTGTTCGGCGCCGAGGTCTCCACCAATGCGGCCAATGCCTTCAACGCCAGCCTCAAGGGGCGGTTCCGGGAGAATCGGATCGACGACGATCACCAACTGGCCAACGAGACCTATCCGGTGACCCAGGTGGTCGGCGACCGCATCGTGGAGCGTGACGTTCCCGCGCTGAGTTCGATCAACGCGAGACTGTCCGATGATTTCATCGCCGACTGCAACAACGTCCTGAAGCGGTGGAACCGGGCGCTCAAGGCCTATGACATCGACTTTCGGCTGAGTTTGCCGCATCGGGCCTTCAATCGGGCCGTGGGCGAGTTTGCGGAGGTTCAGGCGACACCGCAGGGCGAACTACTTTCTGAGACCGAGTGGGCCGAGCGGCAGGGCGAGTGGCTGCCCAGCGAGGCGGACATGAACTACATCCTGTCCCTGATGCAGCCCTGCACGGAACCCGGCAAGTTCGCCAACTGGATCGCCCCGCCGCGGGCAGGAATCAACGGGATGCCGGGCGACTTCGAGTACGTGAAGCTGGCGGCGTAGTGCTTCGTCAACCTGATAATGGCGTAAAGGAGGACTGAAACGATGAGCCTGGAATCATTCCAACGCCTGGTCACCACCGTCGCCGACCATGTTGCAGGTTCGGCGCTGGACGAAGGACTCCAGCAGGAACTGGCTACCGCGTTTCCGCCGGACGGGGAGACGTTCGGATCGCTGGCCTCGCTCTGCGAGCAGGGCGTGCGCGAGGGCTGGCTGGCCAACCGCGAGCACGGCGGCATCAAGTTCGGCCGCGTCATCAAGCCGGGGCCGGGAACGGCAGGGTTCTCGGTGGACGTGGTGGAGATGGACGACATCGTCGGGCCCCACCATCGCCACCCAAACGGGGAGATCGACATGATCATCCCCCAGGACCCGGAGGCCGAATTCGACGGCCACGGACGGGGTTGGGTGGTCTACGAACCGGGTTCGGCGCATTTCCCCACCGTGACGGGCGGGCGGGCCATCGTGCTCTACCTGCTCCCCGACGGCGCCATCGAATTCACCCCGCCGGCGAGTTAGGGCGGCGGGCCAGGACAATGGCGACCGCAGCGTCACTTCCACCCGGGGTCACCGCTGCCGTCCTGCGGGTCAACGGCGAGGACTATCCCGTGGTTTTCCCCATTCACCACACCTTGCTGGAAGTCCTGCGGGAGAAATGCGGGTTGACGGGCACCAAGCACGGCTGCGAACTGGGCGAGTGCGGCGCCTGCGCGGTACGGGTGGACGGAGAAGCCGTTCTGTCGTGCCTGAAGCTCGCCGTCGAGGTTCAGGGCAGCTCGGTGGAGACCGTGGAGGGCCTGCAGGACGACAACGAACTGCATCCCCTGCAACGGGCGTTCGCCGATTTCGGCGCCGCTCAGTGCGGCTATTGCACGCCGGGCATCCTCATGGTGGCAAGCGCGTTGCTGGATCGAAACGACGACCCGGACGACGCGGAGATTTTCGAAGCGCTGTCCGGAAACCTGTGCCGGTGCACCGGCTACCACCGAATCGTAACGGCGGTGCGTTGGGCGGGCGCGATGGCGCGCGGCGACGACTGGCGGCCCCCGGAAGAAGACTTCCACGGTGCCGATTCGCCGGCTCCGTACCCGGCATCGCGGCCTGCCGCGCTGTCGGTGGGCGTCGGTGAATCCCGGCCTGGAGGCGAAGTTGAATCGCGGCCTGCGGGCGAAGGTGAATTGCGGCCTGCGAGCGAACGTGAATTGCGGTTGGCGGGCGAAGTTGAATCGTGGCCTGTGGGTGAAAGTAAATTGGAGCGCGTGAGCGATGGCGGCTAACCCGAAGGCCGATCCCATCGGCGCCGGACGCGAATCCCGGGAAGAGTACCGGCTCATCGGTACGGCCTTTCGGCGCGTGGATGGCCGTGCCAAGGTCACCGGTCAGACGCAGTTCGCCGACGATCTCAATTTCCCGCGCATGGCTTACGTAAAGCTCGTGCGCAGTACGGTTCCCCACGCGCGCATCAGGAATATCGACCTGTCGGCGGCAGAGGCCATGGACGGCGTGCTGGGCACGCTGGTCGGCACGGAACTGCCGGACAAGTTCGGCATCCTGCCGGTTTCCGAGGACGAACACGCGCTGGCGGTGGACACGGTTCGCTTCGTCGGCGATCCCGTCGCCGCCGTCGCGGCGGTCTCCGAAGACATCGCCCATGAGGCCGCATTGGCGGTGAGGGTGGAATACGAACTCCTGCCCACGATCTCGAACTTCAACGAGGCGCTCAAGACGCCCGAACCGCAAATGCACGACTACGCGGATGACGGAAACATCCACAAGAAAGTGTCCCTCAAGTTCGGCGCCGTGGAGGAGGGCTTCGACGAAGCGGACGTGATCCTCGAGGACACCTGCTATTTCGAGGGCAATACCCACCTCGCCATGGAGCAGCACAGCGCCGTCGGCGTTCCCGAGGACGAAGGCCGGGTGACGGTGTATTCGTCCACGCAGACGCCGCACTACGTGCACCGGGCGCTGACCAAGGTGCTGGGGCTGCCGGCGTCGCGCATCCGCGTGGTGGCCTGTTCCAACGGCGGCGGCTTCGGCGGCAAGAGCGATCCCTTCAACCACGAGATGGTGGTGGCCAAGCTGGCTCTCACCCTCGGGCGCCCCTGCAAGGTGACGCTCACGCGCGAGGAAGTCTTCTACTGCCATCGCGGCCGCCACCCGGTGCTGATGCACCTGAAGACCGGCTTCAAGAAGGACGGCTCGATCACCTCGCAGCACCTCCGCACCGCGCTGGACGGCGGCGCGTTCGGGAGCTATGGCGTGGCCAGCACGTACTACACCGGCGCGCTCCAGACCACCACGTACAGGATCCCCAATTACTGGTTCGAGGGCGCCCGCGCCTTCACCAACAAGCCGCCCTGCGGCCCGAAGCGCGGTCACGGCACGCCGCAGCCCCGCTTCGCCTTCGAGGTGCACCTGGACAAGGCGGCTCACCACCTGGGCATCGATCCCGCCGAGTTGCGGCTCAGGAACCTGCAGCCGCCCGACTCGGTGACGGCGAACTGGCTGCGCATCGGCTCCATCGAACTGGGCGAGTGCATTGAGGCCGTGGTGCGCGGCAGCGGCTGGAAGGAGCGCTACGGCAAGCTGCCCGAAGGCCGGGGCCTGGGGCTTGCCTGCGGCGCCTACCTCTGCGGCGCCGGCCTGCCGATCTACTGGAACCACATGCCCCAGTCCGGCGTGCAGATCAAGCTGGACCGCAGCGGATGCGTGGCCGTGTTCTGCGGCGAGACCGAGATCGGCCAGGGTTCGGACTCGGTGCTCGCCGCCATCGTGGCCGAGATTCTGGGGATAGAGCTGGAGGACATCCGCCTCTGCGTGGGCGACACCGACCTCACCCCGGTCGATCTGGGAAGCTACTCCTCGCGGGTCACCATGATGGTGGGCCATGCCGCCATGCAGGCCGCCGAGCGCGCCCGGGACACCATTGCCAGGGCAGTCGCGGCGCAATTGGAGGTCTCCGAGGCGGAACTGGTGTTCGCGGACCGGCGCGTCTTTCCCGCCGGCGACCCGGACAGGGGACTCGATTTCAATGCGGCCGTGGTGGCGGCCGAGGCCCGCTTCGGCACCCTCGGCACCACCGGTTCCTACATTCCTCCGCGTGCGCCGGGGCGTTACCGCGGCGCCGGCGTGGGGCCATCGCCCACCTATTCCTACTCCGCTGCCGTGGTCGAGGTGGAAGTGGACCCGCAAACCGGCGTCTACGACTGCAAGCACGTCTGGATGGCGCACGACATCGGCCAGGCCATCAACCCGGTGTTGGCGCTGGGCCAGATCGAGGGCAGCATCTACATGGGCCTCGGCGAGGCGATGATGGAGGAACAGGTGTTCCGGCGCCTGCCCAAGCGCCTGTCCTCCGCGCTGGTCCACAAGATGCCGTCGCTGCTGGAATACAAGAGTCCCGGCTTCCACGACATGCCCGGGATGACCAGCTACATGATCGAATCCAGGGACGATCGCGCGCCCATGGGCGCCAAGGAAGTCGGCCAGGGTCCCTTGCTGCCGATCATGCCGGCGGTGGTGAATGCCATCTTCGATGCGGTCGGTGTGCGGGTCGACCAGGTGCCGGCGACGCCGGAACTGGTCCTGAAGGCGCTGGAAGCCAGGGCGAAGGGTCGTCCGGCGAGAGCTGGTCCCGCGCGGTTCCCCAAGGTCGACTACGGCACGCCGGTGGAAGTGCCGACGCCGGAACAGGGCGGCGACGGCCGCGCTAGGCACGATCCGAAGCATCGCGGCCGGAGCGTGCGCGCGGCTTCCGGAACCATGAAGGACCGCGAAGACGCCCTGAAGGAGCGGCGCAGTGATACGCTTACCACCGCTTGATTTCCGCTCGCCCTCCAGCCTGCGGGAAGTGCTGGACCTGCTGGACGGCCGCGGCCCGAACGGCGGGAGTGACAGCGGGGTGAGCCAGGGAAACGGAGGTGGCGGAGCAGGTCAGGGCGGCGGACGCGGCGGTGGCGGCCCCGGCGGGACGAACGGCATCGGAGACGTGCGTCTGGTCGCCGGCGGCACCGATCTCTGGCCCAACATGAAACGGCGCCACCAGCAGGCCGGCACCGTCGTCAGCCTGATGGGAATTGATGAACTGCGGGGTATCGGGGAGGCGCCGCAGGGCCTGGAGATCGGTTCCACGGTTACCCTGACCGCGTTGTTGCGCAGCGATGCCGTTCGCGACCGCTATCCGGGATTCGCCCGCGCCGTAGCGGCCATCTCCTCGCCGCCCCTGCGCAACATGGGAACGCTCGGGGGCAATCTCTGCGTGGATACCCGCTGCACCTACTACAACCAGACCGAGGAATGGCGCCGCTCCATCGACTACTGCATGAAGGAGCAGGGCTCGATCTGCTGGGTCGCCACCAATTCGCCCCGCTGCTGGGCCCACTCGGCCAGCGACGCCGCACCCATGCTCTGCGCGCTGGGCGCACGGGTCAGGCTGATTTCCTCCGGTGGCGAGCGGGAGATTCCCCTCACCGACCTGTATCGCGACGACGGCATCGAGTACCTGGGCATGCGTCCCGGCGAGATCCTTACGCGGGTCATCGTCCCCGCCGATTCCGATCGCGACCATTGCCGCTCGGCGTTCTGGAAGCTCCGCCGCAGGGGTTCCATCGACTTTTCGGTGCTGTCGGTGGCGGTCGCGCTGTGGATGGACGACAGGAATGTGGTCGACCGCGCGGCCGTCTACCTCGGCGCCGTGGGCTCAAGCCCCGTGTGCGTCAGTGACTTGGAAGACCTGCTGATTGGCAAGGAACTGACCGAGGATCTGATCGCGGCAGTCGCCCACCGGGCTCGCAAGGACGCCACGCCCATGAGCAATACCGACTTCGTGCCGGCATGGCGGGGCAAGATGGCCGAACACTATACCCACGCCGCCCTCTGCGACGCGGCCGGGCTCCCGGTTCGCCGCCAGGCGCCAAAGCACGGCCTGACGGTTGTCTGAACCTGGAGCCGCTGCGGGCGCAATCGGCTGTCCATGCGTGGTCGCGGGTGCCTTACTTCATGTCGATGTAGGGCACAGGTACCAGGCGATGACCCACCATGTCCACGGCTGCTTGAGCCTGCTCCAGGATGACGTAGCCCAGCAGCGGTTCGAAGTCTTCCTCTCCCCCCGATTCCGCATCGAGGAAGACCACTTCGTTCCAGACGGGCCGGAATCCCTCGATCTTGATCTCAACCGGGGCACAGGCTTCGCCGCTGATGACTTCCTGGTTGGCCAGCAACAGCTTGACAGGCTCGGCGCGCAGAAATCGGCCGAGTCTCGCCTTCCACGACCGGGGAAGAATCAATGCACCCGCGCCGGTATCGACGAGCATCCCGCACCGGATGGACTTGTCCTCGTCGAGCCGATTGGTAATGGTTGTTTGGGCAATGATCCGCCCCACGGTAATCTCCCCCCTGACGGTGGCTGGGCCAGATGCAGTCTGCCGAGCATTGTATGCCACCGTCAACGCGGTTGAAAACGAGCGCAGGTCTCCTGGCATTTGACGCAGCACCTTCCATCGACGACAAATCAATCAGTTACGCCAGATTTGTCGGTGAGTTGGGAAAGTAAGGCTACCCGCCCCAGGCCCCTTCGCTTCCGGTCCGCTTGCGCCGAAACCCTACCCGCGTGTACGCGGCCCGGCATCCCGCAGCGGTTGGCGGATCAGGTCCAGCAACTCGTCCGTGCTTAATTTCGCGGTGGCGTCGGCACCTTCGAGCAGCCTGTCCGCCAGCTCCCGCTTGTGGTGGTGTAGGTCGACAATCTGCTCCTCGATGGTGCCCTCGGCGACCAGGCGGTAGATCGTCACAGGGCGGGTCTGGCCGATTCGGTGGGCCCGGTCGGATGCCTGGTCCTCGACCGCTGGGTTCCACCACGGGTCCATGTGGATCACGTAGTCCGCTGCGGTCAGGTTGATGCCCGTGCCGCCCGCCTTTAGAGAAATCAGGAAGACTTCGCCGTCGCCGGACTGGAACGCCCGGATGCGTTTGCGGCGGGCTTTTGCTGTCGTGCCGCCGTCCAGGTACTGATATTCGATATGCCTTGCCCGGAGGTATTCCTCGATCAATTTCAGATGCTTCACGAACTGCGAGAAGACCAGCACCCGGTGCCCGCCGGAACGCAACTCGCCCAGAATGGCGGCGAACGTCTCGAGTTTCGAGCTTCCGGGCGAGGCGGCCATTGGCTGGCCATCCGAATCGGCCATCGCTTCCACCACCGCTTCCGGCTCCGATTCGGCGGTCGCTCCCGCGAGCGCACGGGACTCCCCTTTGTTGAACGACCTTGTCGCCAGACGCGGATGGCAGCAGGCGAGGCGCAGCCTCATCAGGTGGGCGAACACCTGGAAGCGTTCGCCGTCCGCCGCGGACGGCGCGCCCAGGCGGGCGGCTTCGAGTTCCTCGACCGCCCGCTGGCGAAGCGCTTCGTACATGGCGGCCTCCGCGCCGGACAGCGGTACGCGTATCGTGACTTCTGTGCGCTCCGGCAGATCGTCGAGCACATCGCTCTTCAGCCGGCGCAGCACGAACGGCGCGATGATCCCGCGCAGCCTCGCGCGGGCCTGCTCGTCGCCGTCGCGCTCCACCGGTTCGGAGAACCGCTGGCGGAACTTCTCGCGCGAGCCCAGCAATCCGGGGTTCAGGAAGCCGAACAGCGAATGCAGGTCCGACAGATTGTTCTGAATGGGTGTGCCGGTGGTCACCACGCGAAAATCGGCGCTCAGCCGCCGTGCCGCGCGTGCCCGCTTGGTGGCGGGGTTCTTGATCGCCTGGGCTTCGTCCAGAACGGCGGTATGCCATGGGACGGCCGCCAGCCGTTCGGCATCGTTCTGCAGCAGCCCGTAGCTGGTGACGAACAGGTCGAACGGCGCGGGACCGTCGAGCAGTTCCGCCCGCCGCGCCGCGGAGCCTGCGTAGACGCGGACGTTCAGAGTCGGCGCGAATCGCCGCGCCTCGTCGGTCCAATTGGCGACCACGGAGGTCGGGGCGACCACCAGCGCCGGGCCGTCCGGCGCCCGCTGCAACAGCACGGCGAGGGATTGCACGGTCTTGCCGAGTCCCATGTCGTCGGCCAGGCAGGCCCCGGCGCCCAGCCGGCTCAACCGCGCCAGCCAGCGATAGCCCTCGGTCTGGTAGGGGCGCAACTCGGCCTGAAGCGTGGCCGGCAGCGGCGGTTCCCACCCGAGCGAGGCATCGATGCGCTCGTTCAGGTCCCGCCAACCGCCGTCGGCATCCAGGGAGGCATCCGCAAACAGGTCGCCAAGGGGCGATGCCGCCAGCGCATGCACGCGCACCGCCCCGCCCGCCGCCGCCGCCGACAGGCTGGCGAGGCTGTCCAGTTGCCGGCGCAGCGCGGCGCTCAGGGCGAGAAACCGGCCGTCGTCGAGCTTGACGAAGCGGGATCGGGGACTCGCGTCGAGAAGGTCCAGCAGGCGCTTCAGGTCGAGCACGGTGGCGTCGTCCACGGCCAGCGTCCCGGATGTCTCCAGCCACTGGTCGGCGGTCCTGACCGAAAGCGACAACGACGGCGTGGAATGCCGGGCGGCGATGCGGAAGGGCTCCCCGCTGGGCCACTTGCAGCGCGCTCCCGCGGCGGCGATCAGCTCCAGCAGTTCCAGGCAATGCATCGGATCCGGGATTTCCAGGGGCGCGTATTTGGTGGGCCGGGATGCCAGCGGCGGGCACCGTTCGACCAGGCGCTCCACCCCGGCCCGCTCCGCTTCGAGGTCGCGCCTGGCCTGGAAGCTGACTCCATTGAGGTTGGCGAATACCGTGCTGCCTCCCTTGCCCGGCTCATGGAACTGGTCGGAATCGGAAATGGGTTCGACCAGCAACGACGCCTTGAGCCCGGTCTGGTACGGTTCCATGCGGATCCACGGTTCGGGGTCGGCTTCGACCGCCGTGGCCGACTCGGCCTCGCCGGCGGCGCTCTGCACGCGGACGCTGGAGGCGAGATCCGAGATGGCCTCGAGCAGGCGGGGCCTGGCGCTCGCGGGCAGCGTCAGGCCGCCCTCCGGCACCAGGCGGGCGATGCGCATCTGGTCCGCCGTGAACCGGGTGATTTCGATGCGGTCCCCCACGCCCGCGCCGATCATCCACGAGTAGTCGGTGCCCCAGGGGTACGGCTGCATCGTGACGCGCACGCTGTCGCCGGGTTCCTCGTCGACGCGCAACTCGGGCTCCACTCGGACGATGTCGATGGGGCCGCCATCGGCGTCTAAGACATGCGGGTGCCCGGCCAGCGCGTACAGTCCGCCGGGGCCGATGCGGTGCTCGGTACGGTTCCAGGTTTCGTGCCGGCGGATGGCGGCTGCGGCGGCGCGGTCGGCGTCGGTCAAGTGTTTCATCTTGTGGGCTTGCTCGGCCAGGCGCCGCAGGGCGACCTTGCGGCCCTTGCTCCAGCCGCCCCCGCGCGTGCGCCGCTGCTCGCGGACCGCCACCTCTATATCGTGTTCGTAGTCCAGAACCTGCCATACCAGCCGCTTCTCCACGGGCGCAGCGGCCCGCTTGCGGGGCTTCTTGCGCCCGACTTCGAATGCCAGTTGTTCGAGTTCCTTGAGCGAACGTTCCCAGGGGTCCGCGGGGATGACGTTGTCGAACAGGGATTGCGTTCCCAATGCCGCGTGCAGGGCGTCCGGATCCGGCAGGTCGGCTGCGACTGTCCCGTCCCCGCAGACCTTGCCGGTCAGCGCGGCGCACTCCGCCGCCACCCACCGGTAACCGTTCTCCGCCGCCCGCCGGGCGCAGCGCTCCACCCTCGCCCGCCACGCATCGCGGTCGCGCGGCTGGTCGTTCGCTTCAGCCTGGAGGAGCGCCAGTCCGTCCACTATCACCTCGATCCACGATTCGCCGCCAAGCGGGCCCTGAAACTCCCGGCCTGCCCGAAGGAACCGAATCGCATCGACCAGATTCAGTTCCGCGACGCGATCGACGCGCAGCCGGTTGGCGTACTCCATGAATCGGCGGATCTTCGCGCCGGCCTCGGGCGTGTCGATTCTCGCCAGGCTCAGAAGCGAAAACACGAACGCCCGCATATCCGGAAAGAGGATCTGCTTGCGTGTGCCGCCGCGTTCGGCCTTGACGGCGTTGTCGATGAGCGCCAGCGCGGCCCGGTCGTCGCCCCGCAGGGTGGCGATCATGGCCTGCGTCGAAGCCAGGCCCGCAGTGGCCGTCTTGCCGTTTGCCGTGTCCGCGGGCAGCGCCGAAAATACAGCTTCGGCATCCTCGAAACGGCCGCCGAGAACATAGGCGAAGGCGATCTCGGCGGCGTGCGTCTCGGGCCTCGCGCTCAGGCGGAAGCAGGCATCGACGATGGGGGCCGGCGGGGCCGCCCGGTCGATGGTTTCCCGAAGGCAACCCTCAAGCGCATCCTCGCGGTGTGGGTCGGGGAGCTTTTCGATGGTGGCCACTGCAGGGGGTTCCGCGAATGCGCGCCACGGATCGTGCGGCCGCGTGTTGCCCGCGCGCATCGCGTTGAGTGCCGCGCGGTCTCCGAGGATCGCGGCCCAGCGGAACTTCATCGTGCGTTCATGGTCGGCGTCGTAGTGCGCCGCGTACCGCATCGCCTGATGAATTTTCGTGAGCAGGCCGTCGGCGTGCGCCCTGGCGGTCAATCCAACCGCCCATTCCGGCGCCGCGCGAACCGCCGCGGATCCGGTGGCGCGCACGCCGATGCCCGCCTTGATGATCGCGTCGTTCAGGAGCATGACGTCGGTCCGGCCAAATGCCCGGTCCGTGTTCCCGATGCCGGCCTGCGTCAGCAGAGTCCGGACCTGGGGAATGGTCAGCGCGTAAGGCGAAACGGTACCGTAGACTTGCGCCAGCAACCGGGCCGAGCGCGGGAGCGACCGGTAGGCATCGGTGCCACGGTGGCGCTGCGGTGGAGTCGGCACAGCGTTGGTTGGGGGGGTGGTTTCCGAAAAGGGGATGGTCGAAAGGGAATCGGATTATATCCGCAAGTCGAACGTCCGTAACCCGTCGCGCGATCGGGATGCGCCGCTGTCCGGCCCGGCGGTCGGGACGGATTCAGGCGCTGGATCGTTGAACCGGCAATGCGGCCACCAGGGCATCGGGCGGACTGACGGCCTCAATGCGCCCGTTATCTTCCCTCGCCACCGCGCGAATTTCGTGGCCTTCTGCGCAGAGCGTTCCGCCGACGCTGACAAGGTGGTCGATTCGGACGGTCTTTCTTCGCCAGGCGGCGACAGTGCTTGCAAGCCTCACGGTATCCCCAAAGCGAATGGGTTTCAGGAACCGGCTGCCGGCTTCCACAAGAGGCAGCCCCAGCAACCCGAACTCCCGGCTCAGGGTCGCGTACGGCATGCCGGCAGCGTCCAGAAGGTGGCGCGTGCCGATGTCGAACCACCTGAAGTAGTTCGGGTAGAACACGATCGCGGCCTGGTCGGTGTCGCCCCATTCCACGGGAATCTCGATTTCGTTTTTCATGGCCGCAATCATGGCACAGCCCGCAAGCCCTCGATGTGACCGACGCTCCTCGATCTCGATTTTGTTGACATTGGCTCTTATCATTACGGCTTCCTGCCCGCATTTGTGTAATTCGATCTACCGCCGATTGAAGGAACGCCGCGCCAATTGTGTTCGCGGCGCCGGGATGGATCGGGAGCGAATGCCACGTTTGCTACGAACGCAACAGGAGTACCTATGAGCGTCGTGCGTCTCGAACTCGAAGGCCGATTGGCCGTCGTAACCATTGACAATCCGCCGGTGAATGCGTTGTCGCAGGCGGTGCGCGCCGGGATCGTCCTTGCGGTGGACGAGGCGGAGGATGCTGGCGCCGACGCAATCGTTCTGTGCTGCGCGGGCCGGACCTTCGTTGCCGGTGCGGACATCCGCGAATTCGGCAAGCCCCCCAAGCCGCCCTGGCTTCCCGAAGTCATCGCCCGCATCGAGGCATGCCGCCGGCCGGTGGTGGCCGCCATCCACGGCACCACGCTGGGCGGGGGCCTGGAACTCGCATTGGGCTGCCACTATCGAATTGCCGTGCCGACAGCCCGTGTGGGCTTTCCGGAAGTCAATCTTGGGCTGATTCCGGGTGCCGGCGGAACCCAGCGGCTGCCGCGCCTGGTGGGTGCGGAACGCGCCCTGGACATGATGATCTCCGGTAAGCCGGTGGGTGCCGCCGAGGCGACCCGGGCGGGCGTTGTCGACCGGCTCGCCGAGAGCGGAGATCTGCTCGACGAAGCCATGGACTTTGCGCGGGAACTGGTTTCAGCTGGAGGGCCTCCGCGGCTCATTCGGGATCTTTCAGTGGATCCAGTGGACCCCGGGTTTTTCAGCGACTACCGCAAGCGGATCGCCCGCAGGACGCGCGGGCTCATGTCGCCGGAGCGGATCGTGCGATGCGTCGAGGCGGCGCTGCAGTTGCCGATCGATGAGGCGCTCAAGGCGGAACGGGAACATTTCTTCGAGTGCATGGCGTCGCCGCAGTCGAGCGCGTTGCGGCATCTGTTCTTCGCCGAGCGCCAGGCGGTGAAGCCGCCTCCCGGCGTGAGTCCGGCCGCTGCTGGACCCGAGATCAAGCACATCGCGATCATCGGCGCCGGCACCATGGGTGCGGGGATCGCCTATAGCTGTCTCGGGGCGGGGTTCCGGGTCACGGTACTCGACTATGACGAGGCCGGGCTTGCCCGGGGGCAGAAGACCATCGAGGGGCTTTACGAAGGCGGTGTCAAGCGCGGCAAGGTCAGTCCGGCGAAGGCGGAGGACGGACTCGGCCGGCTGACGACGTCTCAGGACTACGACGCAGTGGCGGATGCGGACCTGGTGATCGAAGCGGTTTTCGAAAGCATGGCGGTAAAGGAGCAGGTATTCGCCCGCCTGGACCGGGTGTGCCGTCCGGACACGATTCTCGCCACAAATACCTCGACCCTGGACGTGGATCGCATCGCCGCGGCCACGGGCCGGCCCGAAAAGGTGATTGGAACGCATTTCTTCAGCCCGGCCCACATCATGCGGCTGGTCGAGATCGTCCGCGGCGATGCGACCGGGGACGAGGTCATCATTTCCGCCCTCGCCCTGGCGAAACGGTTGCGCAAGGTGGGCGTGGTCGTGGGCAACTGCTTCGGTTTTGTGGGCAACCGTATGCTCTACGGGTACGGGCGGGAGAGCCAGTTGCTGCTGCTGGAGGGTGCTGCGCCCGAGCAAATTGATGGTGCGCTCCAGGAGTGGGGGATGGCCATGGGGCCCCTCGCAGTGGGTGACCTGGCTGGCCTGGACGTGGGCTACAGCATACGCCGGGAACGTACTGATCCGCCCGATGATCCCCTCTTCTACCGGATGGCCGATGTGCTGGTGGAAGCGGGTCGGCTGGGCCTGAAGACCGGCAAGGGTATGTATCGCTACGAATCCGGATCCCGCGCACCCATCCCGGATCCCGAGGTCGAGGCATGGATTGCCCGCGAGGCCGAGGCGCTGGGCGTCGAGCGGCGGTCGATTGACGCGCGGGAGATCGTCGAGCGGTGCATCTGCGCGATGATCGTCGAGGGCGCTCGCATTCTGGAGGAAGGGATCGCGAGCCGATCCGGCGACATCGACGTCATCTGGGTCAACGGCTACGGTTTCCCGAGGTACCGGGGCGGACCCATGCACTATGCGGACACCATCGGGGTGGACAAGGTCTACGCCAGAGTGTGCGAGTTCCGGGACCGGTTCGGACCGATGTACTGGGAAGTCCCGAAACTGCTGGAGGATCTGGGCCGCAACGGCGGCAAGTTCGCGGATTTCAAGCCGGGCGCCTGACGATCCGTCGCACGGACCCGCGTAACATCCGGGCCGGCCCGGAGCGCGGACCCGCGCCGCACCAGGTTTGTTCGTCGCACGGATTCGCGCCGCACCGCGCCGGTCCGTCGCGCCGACCTTTGTAGCACCCGGCCTGGCCCGGCGGACACAAACCTCTCCCAGGGCCAGGAAAACCTGCGATCGCCTACTGCTGCGCTGCCTGCGCCGCGGCCGCGTACTGTTCCACCTCCCGCCATACGCGCAGCAGGTTCCCGCCCCAGAGCTTCTCGATGTCCTCCCGGCTGTAGCCGCGGCGAACCAGTTCCAGCGTGACATTGGCCGTTTCGCTGGCATCCCACCAGCCGAGAACGCCGCCGCCGCCGTCGAAGTCCGAACTCAGTCCCACGTGATCGATGCCGATCAGGTTGACCGCGTAGTCCACGTGGTCGATGAAGTCGCCGACATCGGCGTAGCCGATTTCGCTGAACCGCGCCTGGATTTCCCTGTGCTCCGCGCTGGTCAGGGTGAACCATTCGCGAATGTGCCCGATGCCGTACTCCGCCAGGATGGCAAGGGATGCGTTCTGCAGTTCGGGCGTGTATTCCTTCACGAATACACTCAGCGCGGTGGCCTGCATGACGCCGCCATTGTCGCGCAACGCCAGCAGCGTCTCGTCGTCCATGTTGCGGGGGTGATTCGTAACGGCAAGCGCGTTGGAGTGGGACGCGATGACCGGCGCCCGGGACAGTCGAATCGCGTCCAGAGCCGCGGCCCTTGAGACGTGCGAAAGATCCACCATGATTCCCAGCCGGTTCATCTCGGCGATGACCTGTTCGCCGAATTCGCTGATGCCGCCGTGTTCCGATACCGCATCGCCCAGGTCCATGCGGGGCTGCGCGGAATCGGCGATGTCGTTGTGGCCGTTGTGGGACAGCGTCACATAACGGGCGCCCAGGTCGTGGTAGCGCTGCAGCAGGGAGAGGTCCCGGCCGATCACGTAGCCGTTCTCGATGCCGATCGCCGCTACCAGCTTGCCCTCGGCATGAATGCGCTCGACATCGTCGGCCGAATAAGCCACTTCGATCAGGTCGGGATACATGTCCTCCGCCATCCGGTGAATGGCGTCGAATTTCGTCATGGCGTCGGCCTGTGCCCTGGCATAGTTTTCCGGAGTGCGCCTGGTCTGACCGACGTAGACGATGAAGAACGCCGCGTCCAGGCCGCCGGCCTGCATTTTCTGCAGGTTCAACTGCCGGCGGGCATCGAACGGGTCGACCGCCTCGGTCGCGAAGTTGAACGGGATGTCGTCGTGGCTGTCGACGGTCATCACCGCCTCGTGGATGGCCAGGGCGCGTTCGGTCTGCATGGCTTCGTCATTCTCCGCGGATTGCGTCTGGGGGGCGCTCGTGTCCGTTGCAAGTACCATCAGCGCGATGGCAGCGAATACAGTTCCTGTTGATTTCATGGTCACATTCCTTGCCCGATATACGGCGCACCTTCCGATTATAGGGCCTCGGGGACGGGGTCCACCCGGTTCATCCGCGCGCGCAGCGACAATTCCCAATGCGCGGAACCCGACTCCGCGTGAGCCGGCCGCCGTATACATACCTTGAAGTATGAGGTATAGTAGCGGCGTTCCCTGCCAGGTTGCATGCTGCTATGGGCAAGACCAATCCCCCCTTCATGACCGGTGTTCCCGAACTCCTGGTGCTCAGGCTGCTCTCCCAGCGGGAGATGTACGGCTACGAACTCGTCAAGTCCGTGCGCGTGGTGACCAGCGACGCGATTTCCCTGGGCGAGGGCGTGATCTACCCGGTGCTGCACGGGCTGGAAAAGGCCGGAGCCCTGACCGCGAAGCGCAAGCCGGTCAACGGCCGCACGCGCGTCTACTATGCGGTGACGCCGCAGGGGCGCGAGCGGCTGGAGCGGCTCAGCGGCGAGTGGGATCGCGTCAGCGCCGGAGTGGATTCCGCTCTTGGCGAGGCGGGGCATGTCTGAATACCCGGCTTCGGCGCCCGCGAGTGAATTCAGGGCGTTGAGGCGGGAACTCCTCCGCGGGGGTGTGGCGCCTGCCATGGTCACGCGCACGCTGGCCGAACTGTACGATCACTACGAAGACCTGGAAGCCGAGTCGCTGGCGGCGGGATGCCCGTCTGCCGAGGCATCCGCCGAAGCGATGCAGCGGCTCGGTTCGCGCCGCGTACTGGCGCGCGAAGTCATGCGCCACCCGGAATTCCAGTCGTGGGCTTTTCGGTGGCCGTGGGTCCCGGCCGTGCTGCGCCAGTTCGTCTTGCTGACTTCGCTCGCATCCGTTCCCGTACTGGTCGTGGTTTCGCGCGGGCCAGTGATTGTGCGCTGGTGCGTCTCCACCGGGTTGGCCATGCTCATTACGGGTGGACTGCTCCTGCTTCTGGCGCGAACGCTGATCGGGAGGTTGCCGCTGTAGCTGACGGTGGTCCATACACGACAGGTTCCGCGGCGGTGAGGATTCGAGCCCGCCGTCCAAAGGCCGCGACTTGACGATTGAAATCGCTCTGGTGCTGACCATCCTCGGCGTCGCGCTGGTGCTGTTCGTCAGCGAGAAGGTGCGCATGGACGTCACCGCGCTCATCGTCCTGGGCGCGCTGGTCGTGACCGGCCTGGTTTCGCCCGAGGATGCGGTGGCCGGATTCTCCAACGGCGCCGTCATTGCCGTGTGGGCCATGTTCATCCTGAGCGACGGCCTGACCCGCACCGGCATCGCCAACGTTATCAGCCGAACTGTGCTCCGGTTTGCGGGCACCGGCCGGGGGACCATTACCGTGGTCATCATGCTCACCGGCGGCGTGTTGTCCGCGTTCATGAACAACATCGGCGTGGCGGCACTGATGCTGCCGGTGGTCATCGAGATTGCCCGGCGAACCCGGGTCCCGGCCTCCAAGCTGCTCATGCCGCTGGCCTACGGCTGCCTGCTGGGCGGGCTGACGACGCTGATCGGCACGCCGCCCAACCTGCTGATCGCCGGAGCGTTGCAGCAGGCCGGCGAGCCGTCCTTCGGCCTGTTCGACTTCACGCCCATCGGCGGCGGCGTGCTGGTCGCCGGGACGCTGTTCATCGCACTGCTGGGCCGTCACCTGCTGCCGAGCATCAAACGCGAGGATGAAACCCAGCGTCGCAGCCAGCGCAATCTGCGAACCCAGTACGGGCTGCATACGCGAGTGTTCGAGATGAGCGTGCCGCACGACTCAATTCTGGTCGGCAAGACGCTGGCCCAGAGCCGGATCGGCGTTGCGGCGGGCCTGATCGTCATCGCCCGGGAACAAGACAGCAAGATCGAACTCATGCCGTCGCGCCAGACGGTGCTCAAGGGCGGCGACAAGCTCGTGGTGCAGGGGCGGCTGGACCGGTTCCGCGAGTTTCAGCGCTGGAGCGAAGTGATCATCGAAAGGGAAGCACCGGTACTGGAAGGGTTGATGGAAGGCCAGGTGAAGCTGATGGAGGTGGTGGTCGAGGACGGCTCGCCGCTGGCCGGCAGTCTGCTGCGCCATTCGGAGTTCCGCAAGGCGTACGGCGCCAATGTGCTCGCCATCCGCCGCGGACGGTTGGTGCGCCGGTCCAATCTGGGAAACGTCCCGCTGCGGCCGGCGGACACGTTGCTGCTGCAGGCCAGGCCGGAAAGCGCGCTCGAGCTTGAGCATTCGCCCGACTTCGCCCATTGCCGCGAAGTCGACGAAGAGAAGCTTCGGGACACATATCAGCTCCAGGACTACATTTTCGTGGTGCGCATACCGCTCGAATCCCAGCTCTCGGGCGACACGCTGGAACGCAGCCGGCTCGGAGATGCTTTCGACTTCCGCCTTCTGGCGCTGTTCCGCGACGGCGACCTGAGCGTCATGCCGGAGCCGGACCAGCCACTCAGGGGCGGAGACATCCTGCTCATCCAGGGTCGCCAACAGGATCTCGACGTACTGCGGGGGCTGCAGGAACTGGAAGTTCAGCGGGGCGGACACACCCATCTGAACGCCTTCGAGTCGGATCGGCTCGGCCTCCTGGAAGCCACCCTGGAACCGCGCTCGGGCCTGGCGGGGCGGCCCCTGACCGAGATCAACTTCCGCGATACCTACGGGCTGGAACTGGTCGCCGTGTGGCGCCACGGCGAGTCCATTCGCTCCAATCTCGACCGGTTGAATCTGGAACACGGCGACGCCCTGCTCGTGCTCGGCCCCCGTGAGCGACTGATCGTGCTGGAACGCGACCCGGAGTTCATCATCCTGACGCCGGTGACCCAGCGGGCACTGGACACCCGCCGGGCGCCCATTGCCGGGGGCATCATGCTGGGCGTGGTGTTGAGCGTGCTGGCCGGCTGGTTGCCGATCTATGTCGCCGCCGTCATCGGCGCCACGCTGATGGTGCTCAGCCAATGCCTGACGATGGAGGATGCCTACAGGGCCATCGATTGGCGCGCGATTTTCCTGATCGCCGGCATGCTTCCGCTGGGAACGGCCATGCTGGAGAGCGGCACGGCGGCGTATCTCGCCCAGTTGACGATGCAGTACGTCGGCCCGCTGGGTCCCTGGTGGGTCATTGGCGGGCTCTACATCATCACCGCCGCAGGCACCCTGATCATGCCCAACGCCGCGCTCGCGGTGGTGATTTCGCCCATTGTGCTCTCCGCATGCGCGGACCTGGGTATCGCGCCGCAGACGGCGATGATGGCAGTGGCGATGGCGGCGTCGGCCAGCTTCGCGAGCCCGATCTCGCATCCTGCGAACCTCCTGGTGATGGGGCCCGGGGGGTATCGGTTCGGGGACTATCTCAGGCTTGGGCTGCCGTTGACGGTGGTGGTCTTTGTTACCGTGATGGTGCTGCTGCCGCTGATCTGGCCGTTGACGCCAGCGTGATGCGGTGCTCGGGCGCAAGCTGATGCGATGTCGGAACGAGCCGATTCGGTGCTCGGGCGCAAGCTGATTCGGTGCCGGAACGAGCCGGTTCCGGCACAGACAGCGCTGCCGATGCATTTACCTGCATACGTATTCACGCACGATCGCCTATACACGCCCATCAACGCCCCTTAGGATTTTGTCGGTATGCAACCGCGGGGAGCACGGGTTGCACCTGGCATTCTGGAGGTATTGAATGAATCGCACAGTTCCGGCGAATCTTCTCGCAACAGTCCTGGTTCTGTTCCTGTCCGGTACCGCTTTCGCCCAGCGGCCGCCCAATATCGTTTTCCTGGTCGGTGACGATCATGGCTATCCGTACTATGGGTTCATGGGCGACGAGAACGTCGTCACCCCGTCGATGGATGCGCTTGCCGCGGGCGGGGTGACGTTTTCCCACGCCCATGTGACGGCGTCCTATTGCCGCCCGTCGCTGCGCACGATGATCACCGGATTGCACCCGGTCCAATATGTTCTGCGCGAGAACGAGATCGTCGAGCGCCGCCGCCAGGCGGACGCGAATTACGCTTCCCTGAGCGACGAGCAAAAGGGCTTGTGGGAGCAGGTCGAGAAGGCCGCCGCCATGCGCGAGTTCGACACGCTGCCGAAGTTGCTGGGCGAGGCGGGCTACGTGAGCTGGCAAGGGGGCAAATGGTGGGAGAACACTTACCTCAACGGCCATTTCACCGAAGGCATGAGCGAGGGCTGGGACATGTCCGCCTACGGCGGGAACACGTTTTTCCAGGAGTTGATGGGCGCCGAAGGCAATGAACTCGTTCGCGAAACAATGGAACCGGTGTTCGACTTCATCGACCGGCACCGGGAACAGCCGTTCTTCATCTGGTTTGCGCCCTCGCTGCCGCACGTGCCGTTCGATGCGCCGTACACCTACAGGAAGTACTACCAGGACATGGACATCTCGGAGTCGGCCAAACTCTACTATGCCAACCTCACCTGGTGGGACCACGGTGTGGACAGGCTGATGGACCATGTCGAGAGCCGTGGACTCATGGAGGACACGGTGTTCGTCTTCATCAGCGACAACGGCTGGGAGCAGGACGCCGACGTCGAGTACCAGCAGGGCGAGAACGCGACCATCGCCGACAATCTTCTGCTTGGCAACGGCGGTCCCCTGGGCAAGAACGGACTCTATGACCAGTCCTTCCGCTCGCCGCTCATCTTCTACTGGAAGGACCGGATAGGGCGCTCCTTCAACAACTCGAGCCTGGTCTCGTCCATGGATATCGTCCCGACGATCCTGGACCTGGCGGGCGTTGCGATTCCGGCAGGACTGCCGGGGTATTCGTTACTGCCGCTGATCGAGGGGCGCTCGATGCCGGAGCGGTCGTATCTCGTGGGTTATTCGGACAATCGGCGTTCGATGACCACACCCATGGGCGAGCGGGCCGAGGGATACTACGTGCGAACCCACCGCTGGCAGTTCCTCTGGTACGCGGATACCGACGAGATGGTCCTCTACGACGTCACCGTCGACCGCCGGGCCGAAAACAACCTCGTGGACGAATATCCCGATCTCGTGGCCGAGTTTCAGGGACTTATCGAGGACTGGAAGCAGGACATGGGCGTTACAGGTCCTATCGCAATCTACGAATGAGTTGCGCGCGCGGATCGGGTCGACGGCCAATGCACCAACTTGATCGGCGATAGTTTTTTCTCGGTCTTGCATCGAGCCTCGCGCTGCCTCTGTGCGTCGCTTCCCAGGCGTATCGGTACTTCATTCATGATCTTGGGCGAATCGAGCTCGGCCCTGCCGGAAGACAAGGCCCGGTCACCCGGCGATTCAATATCACGCGCTATGAATACGATTGCAGCATCGTCGCCGCTCTTCTTTTTTGCCCTAAACTTTGGCCGGATACGATTGAGTCATCGCGAGAATGAGTCGAAACGCCCTGGACAGACGTGTCGTCTGCACCCGTATTTGCGTCGGTCGACGTAACCTCAGGGGTATGCTGCCGTGAGCGACTGGTGGCGCAATGCCGTCATTTACCAGATCTATCCGCGCAGTTTCCAGGATAGCAACGGCAATGGCACGGGCGATCTGAAGGGTATCACCACCCGACTGGATTACATTCAGTCGCTGGGCGTAGACGCGATCTGGATTTCGCCCTTCTTCAAGTCGCCGATGAAGGACTTCGGTTACGACGTCAGCGACCACCGCGCGGTCGATCCGCTGTTCGGGGAACTGGAAGACTTCGACAGACTGCTTGAGGAAGCGCACCGGCATGGTATCCGGGTCATCATCGATCAGGTCCTGAGTCACAGTTCGGATCGCCATCCGTGGTTTCTGGAAAGCCGTGAGGGGCGCAATAACGACAAGGCCGACTGGTATGTCTGGGCCGATCCCAGGCCCGATGGCAGTCCGCCCAACAACTGGCTTTCGGTATTCGGGGGCGTCGCCTGGCAGTGGGAGCCGCGCCGCGGCCAGTACTACCTGCACAATTTTCTCGCCAGCCAGCCGGATCTCAACTGCCATAACCCGGACGTCAGGCAGGCCGGCTTGAGCAATCTGGAGTTCTGGCTGAAGCGAGGCGTGGACGGGTTTCGCCTGGATGCGGTGAACTTCTGCATGCACGATCCGCAGTTCCGAGATAATCCCGCCAAGTCCGTCGCCGAGAACGAGTTTCTCACCGGCGGCGAGATCGGATCTCCCTATTCCATGCAGGAGCATCGCTACGACCATACGCATCCGGACAACCTGCTGTTCATGGAAGAAATCCGGCGTTTGCTGGATCGATACGACGCAGTGGCCCTGGGCGAAATCGGCTCGGAACGCTCGATGGAGGTCATCGGCGAATACACGCGCGGCAACAGCCGCCTGCACATGGCCTACAGTTTCGATCTGATGGGACCCGACGGTTCGGCAAGTTACATCAAGAAGACCCTGGAATCCCTGCAGCGCAAGGCCCGGGACGGCTGGTGCTGCCTGGCGATCGGCAACCACGACGTGCAACGTGTCGCAAGCCGATGGACCGGCAATGAGCCGGATACGGAGTCGGCCAAACTGTTCTCGATTCTGTTGAGTTGCCTGAGGGGCAGCGTATGCATCTATCAGGGCGACGAGCTCGGGTTGCCAGAGGCCGAAGTGCCGTTCGAGCATCTGCAGGACCCCTACGGCATCAACTTCTGGCCCGCCTACAAGGGCAGGGATGGGTGCCGAACGCCGATGCCATGGCGCCGGGACGCACCGAATGCCGGGTTCTCAAGCGCGACGCCCTGGCTGCCCGTGGACGCGCGTCACTTTGCCTTGGCTGCAGACCGCCAAACCGGGGATTCGGATTCCGTTTATGAGTGCGTCCGGGACTTCCTCCACTTCCGAAAGCGGCAACCGGCGCTGTTACATGGCGACCTCAACTTCCTCCCCGTGCGTCACAATGTACTGACCTACACGAGATCCACGGACGGCCAGACCCTGTTGCTGTCCTTCAATCTCGACGGCGAGCAGCGTCGTATCGATCGGAGCGACCTGGACCACTTCAATGGTGCGCGCCTGGAGAAACTCGACGGATTCAAGGCACCGCAGGGCGCGATCGCCGGCGAAGCACTCTTGCTGCCGCCGCGCTCCATGTTGATTGCGGAGGTCCGTTAAGCCAGTTTCGAGGATATTCGCTGTCTGCTGGTATCCAGGCGGGTCCTGTCCGAGCTTTCGGTTCTCCTCGGGCCGCACGATTCGCGCACGACCAGTTCCGGCTGGACGAGTTGCGATTCGACATAGTCCCCCCGGATCAGCCGTAGCAGCGTATCCACCATCACTTCGCCTGCCTTGACGGTATTCTGTCGAATGGTCGTCAACGCCGGCGACATGTGCGTTGCCGAGGGAATGTTGTCGAACCCCACGACCGACACATCCCCCGGCACGCTCAGGCCCTGCTCCTGAAGTGCATGGATGGCGCCCAGCGCAGTCAGGTCGCTGCAGCAGAAGACGGCGCTGAAGTCCTCGCCGCGGGCAATCAGTTGCCGCGCGGCCAGATGGCCGGTGTGCGTGGATGAGAGTGACGAAGCCTGGAGTCGGGGGTCTGCACGCAGTCCTGCCTGTCTCAATGCTGCACAGTGTCCCCGGTAGCGGTCCTGGAATTCCGGGCAGTCATCGGAAATGTCGCCGAGATAGGCGATGCGGGTATGGCCGAGTTCCAGCAGGTATCGGGTCGCGAGGTAGCCGCCGCGCCGATTGTCGCAGCCGACGAAGTGACCGGGCTGGCCCTCGATGACGGGACCCCAGGTCAATACATGGGCATCGTCGAGCAATTCGATCTTGCGGATGTAGTCGGTGTAACCGCCATAGCCCAGCAGGATGATGCCTTCGGCCTTGTTGCTGTTCTCGTAGTCGACGATCCAGTTCTTGCTCAGTTGCTGGAATGACAGCAGTACGTCGTAGTTCCTGGCCGCCGCCGCTCTCGTGATGCTGGCCAGCATGGACACGAAGAAAGGATTGATGTCGGAGTCCATCCCCGACTCCTCGTGCACCAGCATGGCGATGGTGCGGCTGTCCTGCGAGCGCAGGGTGCTGGCGCTGCGGTCTACCTTGTAGTTGTGCTCCCTGGCAATCCGTTGGATTCTGCGCCGGGTGTCGGGATTGACCAGCGGACTCTTGCGCAGGGCGCGGGAGACGGTGGACTGGGAAACGCCCGCCAGCTCCGCGATTTCAAGCGAGGTCACCTTGTGCATGCCACGGCCTCATGCCAAAGCCCGACGGTACCAGAATTGCGGCAGCAGGTCCCGCGCTGCGCACGCCGGCACGGGGGCGATGCGAGCCGATGGTCGCGCCTGTGCCCAGCGGCTCGCCCGCGCGCCCCGACGCCGGGGCGATGCCCCGTCTCGACGAGAGATCGCCGGCCCGATGCGATTACTCGCCGGCCGGTGTGCCGGTCAGTGTCGGAACTCTTGGTGCAAACCCGCCGATCTGATCGATATCGAGGGCGAGGCTCTCTTCACTGAACCGCAACGTGAGGGTGGCGACCCGCGGAGTCTCCGTATAGGCAAGGCGAAATGTGTACTCGTCCGTGCCGGTCCAGGCTCCGGCGGCCGCCATGCGGTGACCTTCGCCCTGATCTTCGCCCAGCAGCGCACCGGCGGCGCCCGGAAACAGGCCGGTACGGCCGGCGGCCCAGGCCCCGTCGCCGATGGCGATCTCGTGGTCGCCGGTCGGCGTCGTGATAACGACCATTGTCTGGTCGTCCTGGTTCTCCAGGGCCAGCGCCTCGATGTCGAAATCGTTTTCCTCGAATTGCCAGGAGCGTCCCAGCCATTCCTGGTTACCGTCAGCGGCCGGATCGGCGGCCGGCACACGGATCGACAGGTTGTTCAGTTGCTCGCGAAGGCGCTCCGCTTCAGCCGGATTGTCATCGAGCGGTTCGTCTTGCAGGGCCGGCACCAGGCGGTCCCAGACGATGCTCATGATTTCGCCCATCTGCGCAGTACCGCTGGTGGTCGCGACGACGGCGTCGTGCTCGGGGAGGACTATCGCGAACTGGCCGCCGGCGCCGTCGCCCCGGTAACCGTGGCGGCTGCGCCAGAACTGGTAGCCGTATCCCTGGTCCCAGTCGCCTTCGGGATTGCTGCCGTTGGAGGTCTGCCGGCTGGTGGCCTGCTCCACCCACTCGGCGGGCAGCAGTTGTTCGCCTTCCCACATGCCCTGCTGCAGATAAAGCTGCCCGAAACGGGCGATCGACTCCGTCGTGATGCTCAGCCCGAAGCCGCCGTGCGCTACCCCCTCGGCATCCGTGCTCCAGGTCGCATCCTCAATTTCCAGCGGGTCCAGCAGCCGCGGGCGCAGATAGTCCAGCAGGTTCTCCCCGGTGAGCTCTTGGACAATCGCCGACAGCATGTACGAGGCGGGCGTATTGTAGTTGAAGTGCGTGCCCGGCTTGTGGGCCACGGGAAGATTCAGAAAGGCTTCCGGCAGATGCGAGGTGGAGTCGAACGAAAACGCACGCAGATCCTCCCCTATGTGACCGGTCGACATGGTCAGCAGATCGCTGACGCGCATGGCCTCCAACTGCCAGGTCGGTTCCTCGGGCACCGCATCGGGAAAGAAGGAGATGACCTGGTCATGAACGCTCAGGTGTCCCTCGGCGATGGCGAGGCCGATGCCGGTCGAGGCGAAACTCTTGCTCAGGGAGAACAGCGAGTGGATGAACTCGGGGCGGTAGGGTTCCCACCAGCCCTCGGCCACGACGTGACCGTGGCGCAGGACCATCAGGCCGTGCACGTCCTCGATTTCGGTGTCCAGCGCGGCAACGAAATCGGCGACCGCGGCGGAGTCGATGCCCTGTTGCTCCGGCGTGCTGCGGGGCAACTCGGCAGCCATCAATGACTGGGCCGCGAGGGCCCATATTGCGAGACAGGCGGATGCGGTTGTCCAAAGAGCTCGGGTTATTTTGATCATTGCGTTCACCGGTTTACTTGAACTGGTTTGTTTGTGCGAATTTCGGCATTGGCGGTGGGACCATCGGCCCGGAGTGGGGTGCATCTATCGGCTACGAGACGCATCGCCAGTGTTCTTTCTCAGTTGACTGGCGGTGGGGAAACTACATGGATAGGCTCCCTTTCCCGGAGGTTCTGCATCAGCTCGAGATGCATTGCAGCAACCGTGTCGCGATACTCGGGCTCTTCTGCAAGGTTGACCGTCTCGTCGCGATCGTTGAGATGGTCGAAGAGCATTCTCGCGGAAACCTCACCCTGTTCGTCGAACCACTCCGTGAAAGCGAACTCCGGCGTCTTTATCGCCTCCGAGTCCATCCAGCCCGTAAACACGGCGGACTTGCCCGCGGCCTCGGGATCGGAAAACAGTCCCGCGAAACTCTCGCCGTGCAAATCCGTCTCCACGTCCAGTTCCAGGAGGTCCATCAAGGTCGGATAGATGTCGATGAATTCAACGAGCGCCCGGGAGTGGCCCGAGGGCCGTCCGGGCGCCTTGACGACGAGCAGGGAGCGCGTGGCGACATCGAAGGTGGAGTGTTTCGCCCAGAGCCCGTGCTCGCCGAGACTCCAACCGTGATCGCCGAAGAGCATGATAATGGTGTTGTCCGCGAAGCCATTTTCTTCAAGTGCTTCCAGGATGCGGCCGATGAGCGCGTCCGAGTAGGAGACACTGGCGTAGTACCCGTGAATCACGGTGCGGGCCAGGTCGTCCGGCAGCGCCTCGGGTGAAGGCGGAATGTTGTCGAAATAGCGCAATTCACCCCATGGGTGCCAGGCCTCGGGAGGCGCATTGAGGGGCAACTGGTTCGCCCCGGGAAGACGTATGTCCGACTCGCTGTAGAGGTCCCAGTAGCGTGTCGGCGCGGTGAACGGCAAGTGCGGTTTGGGCAGCCCGACGGCGAGAAAGAAGGGTTCCTCCCGACCCCGTTGTTCCTCAATGGTGCGCACCGCCTCAAACGCGATTTTTCCGTTCAGGTAGGTATCGTCCGAAACTTCCGCAGATTCGAAGGCCGGACCCAGTCCACCGTCTTCGACCGCCTGCGCGTTTTCCGGGAGCTGATAGTCGCGGTTCGCAAGGCGCTGACGCGGTGGTCCTTCCCTCATGGGATGCCACGGAGCACGACTCCAGTATCCCGCCGTGTCGTGGCTCCACTGACCCACTTTCCCCAGGCTGATGGTTCGATACCCATGCGCCTGCAGGGCTCCGAACAACGGCACGGCGGGGGGTGCGACCGGTTCCGTTCGAGCGTGAACCGCTGCAGAACCACCGGGAAACGGCCGCCTTCCCGTAAACAGACTCTCCCGGGAAGCGCCGCAAACCGGCACATTGGCGTAGGCGTTGTGAAGCACCAGGCCCTCCTGCGCGATGCGCTCCATGTTGGGCGCATGGACGTGCGTGTGACCGTAGGACGGCAGTTCCGGGCGCAGATCGTCGACGATGAGAAAGAGTACATTGCTCGATGGCTGAGCGTGCAACATCGCCGGCATCGCGAAAACGAGTGTCCACAGGATGACCAGCGGGAGCCGCATCCTCTTTCGCAACCGACCCACAGTCATTTTCATCGTACTCCCCTTGTGAATATTTGCCGCAATCCTGGACCTCAACCGGGTCGGGCGCAAGCGACTGCCCGACCAGGGAAAAGCGGGAAGTCCAGCAGCCGGTGGCAGCTGCTAATCAATTGCTTCCCGGTCCCTGATGTTGTTCATCAATGCGCGATGCATCGCCTCGACCGTGTCGCGATACTCAGGCTCATCTGCAAGATTGATGGTCTCGTCGCGATCATTGCGATGATCGTAGAGCATTCTCGCCGAGACCTCGCCCTGCTCGTCGTACCATTCGCTGAGGGCGAAATCCGGTGTCTTGATCGCTTCTGTGCCCAGCCAGCGCATGAACACGGCGTCCTTGCCGGGATCGTTTGGATCGGAGAGGACATTCGCGAAGCTCCGGCCGTGCAGATGGGCCGCTACATCCAGTCCCAGCATTTCCATCAGCGTGGGATAGAGGTCGACGTATTCAACCAGAGCCCGGGTGTGGCCCGGCGCGACGCCCGGCGCTCTCAGGATGAGCGGCGATCGGGTGGCGACATCGAACGTGGAGTGTTTCGCCCAGAGCCCGTGCTCGCCGAGACTCCAGCCGTGATCGCTCAGGAACACCACGATGGTGTTGTCGGAAAAGCCGTTTTCGTCAATTGCCCGCAAAATGCGGCCGACGAGCGTGTCAATGTAGGACACGGTGGCGTAATAACCGTGAATCAGGGTTCGGGCCAGAGCGTCGGACAGCGGTTCGGGTGCTTCCGGCATGTCATCGTAATAGCGCAATTCACCCCAGTTGTGCCAGGCCTCGCTCGGCGCGTTGATGGGCAAGTCGTTCACTTCGGGAAGGCTTATGTCCTCGGCGCGGTAGAGATCCCAATAGCGTTGCGGCGCGTTGAACGGCAAGTGCGGCTTGAGCAAGCCCACGGCGAGAAAGAAGGGGTCCTCCTGTTCGCCAAGCTCCTCGATCGTGCTGATCGCGCGATCGGCGATCTGGCCGCTGAAGTAAGCGTCATCGGCGACGTCGGCCGATTCGAAAGGGGGACCCAGTCCACCTTCCTCGACCGCCTGAAGATTTTCTTCAAGCAGATAATCGCGGTACCCCATGCGCCGAAGCTCCCGCGCGTCCGTCCAGGGATTCCACGGAGCGCGGCTCCAATGGCCCGCGGAGTCGTCGGTCACATGAGCCACCTTGCCGAAGCTCAATGCTCGATACCCTTGCGCCTTGAGGGCTCCAAACAACGGAACCGCCGCAGGCGTGTCCTGATCCATTCGTGCCTGAAACCCCACGAAGCGGGTGGCTGTCGGCCGCAATCCGGTCAACAGGCTGCCGCGGGAGGCGCCGCACACCGGCACGTTGGCGTAGGCGTTGTGGAACACGAGGCCCTGTTGCGCGAGGCGCTCGATGTTTGGCGCATGCACGTGCGTGCTGCCGTAGACCGGAAGTTCCGGGCGCAGATCGTCGATGATCAGAAAGAGCACGTTGTGCGGCGACTGCGCATGCACCGTCGAGGGCATCGCAAGCACAAGAACCCACAAGATAGCGGTGCAGACGCGGTTGATGGCGGTGTAGACTCCGTTAATAGCGGTGCAGACTCGGTTCGTTGTTCTCACGCGTTCCTCCATTGCCTTGATCCGTGCCTTGTCCCGGACAAATGGGTTCCGGTTCCAGAAATTGCCAACTGGCGGTACACGTATTGGCGCCCCTGATGGGTTAACCGTTAAATGTAATGCGATGTTGCATGAGAGCCACAATGAATACGTATGCATTCCGCATTTTGGCAGGACACTTGAGCCTATAATCGTTGCAAGAGCGTCAAAAGCCTGAAATTCTGACGGATCCTCACCCCAGAAATACATCGGAGGGAGAAATGGCACGGATTAAGCGGTCGAAAGCACGAAGAAGGTCCACGCGGCGAGATATCCCTCAGAGATTCACGCCGCTCTTGTTGGCCGTGGCCGGCGCTCTCAGCCTGAACGCGTGGGCGCAGGAAGAATCGGATTCGGAGGGTGGCCAGGGAGCCGGCATCGAAGAGATCGTGGTGACCGGTTTCCGGGGGAGCCTGATGGAGGCCATGCGCCTGAAGATGGAGTCGGAGCAGATCATCGAAGCGATTTCCGCCGAGGAGCTTGGCAAGCTGCCGGACAACAGCATCGCCGAGGCCCTGACCCGGCTACCCGGACTCGCAGGTGAAAGAGACCTGCAAACGGGCCGTCAACAGAACATCAGTATTCGCGGACTTTCGGGAAACTTCGCCACCGCGCTCCTGAACGGTCAGCAGCAGGTGAGCGCCTCGACTACGAGCCGCAGCGTGCAGTTCGACCAGTATCCTTCGGAGCTGTTGTCCAGCGTGGTGGTGTACAAGACGCCGAGCGCCTCGCTCTCGGGCCAGGGCCTTTCGGGCACGGTGGACATGCAGACCGTCCGGCCGCTTGACTTTGGCCAGCCCGCCATCGCGGGCAACGTGCGGTACGAGTGGAATGACAAGCCGGCCGCAAACCCGGATGGAGAGACCCGGGGACAACGCTACACTATTTCCTATATCGACCAGTTCGACAACGAAAAGGTCGGTTTTGCCGTCGGATACGCCGGCGTCTCTGCGCCGACGCAGAGTGATTCGCTGCCCCTTTGGAACTGGGGCAACCCTGACATCGCCAATGCGAACGTCGGTCTGGTAACCCCGCCCGTGGCACTGAGGGGTTTCGCGTCGCAAGCCCTGTCCGTGGTGCTTGAGCGCGATAGCGTCATGGGGGTCCTGGAGTTCAGACCGTCCGAACGAACGACCCATGTCCTGGATCTGTTTTACTCGCAATTCGAGGAACGCAATGTAACGCGACTGGCCCAGACAGTATTCAACATTCACCGCCCCCCAACACGCAATAAACCCGACACTCTCGGGCCGAATCCGGTAGTGGAGGACGGTCGGGTGGTCGGAGGAACTTACGAGAACCTGAAGCTGACCGTAGTCAATACGGATAGAGCTACGGATGCCAATCTGGGGGCGATTGCGTGGACCTCGGAATTCCAGCTGAACGATGCCTGGTCGGCAGAGATCAAGTTGAACACATCGGTCATTGACCATAGCCAGACGGAGATTCAATCAAGATCCGCTACAGGCCGCGGGCGCGAGGGGGCGAGGGATACATTGACGTTCACGATAAACGATGTCGGGCTCCCCACATTCAGCGGAGTGCTTGACTATACCGCGCCTGGCGTTTTGGTCCTGACAAACCCGGCGGGTAACACGGGGGGGGCCGCATCCCCCGGTGGAGCCGTCGGCTGGTACAACGTGCCGGCCACCGACGATGAAATCTCCCAGGTGCGCGCCGCCGCGCAGCGCACGCTCGATGTGGGTGGCCTGAGCGACATTCATTTCGGTGTGCAATACGATCAACGCAGCAAGATCCGCGACCACAGCCAGGCGGCGTTCATCGTCATGGCCGATGGGATGCTGACTGCGCCGATCCAGGCGATCGGGGCTGTACAATTGCCATGGGGTTTCCCCTCGATAGCGGCCTACGACGCAAGGGCCGTCTTTGACAGCGGCATCTACGAGCTGGAGAGAAACCTGGCCAGCGGTGTGTTGGCTAACAACTATTCCGTGGATGAGCAACTGCTCATGGCCTTCCTGGAGTTCGGAGTGGACTCTACGCTCTTCGATGTGCCGGTCACCGGCAATTTCGGCGTGCGGATCATCAACACCGACCAGAGTTCGACGGGGTCGAGACTCAGGAACGCCAACAACATTAATAACAGGCGGCGGGGTCTCGTCAGCGAAGACTTCACCGACGGCGCCACCTACACCGACTACCTGCCGAGCATGAACCTGAACTTTGCGGTGGCCGAGGGCAAGGTGGTTCGCCTCGGCATCGCCAGGGCCCTTGCGCGTGCCCCCATTCACGATATGCGCGCCAGCCAGAGCATCAACTTCAATGCAAGCAGGGCAGAAAGTACCGATGTCTACATGTCGCCCTGGGGGGGCAATGGCGGGAATCCCCTGCTCAGGCCCTGGATCTCCAATCAGATCGACCTCTCTTACGAGCACTACTTCTCCGAAAGCCGCGGCTACTGGGCCGTGGCCGCGTATTACAAGGATCTCGAAACTTACATTTTCAATGACGAATTATTGGTGGATTTCTCAGGCTTTCCGACCGACCCCGTTCCCGTTCTCAGCGAGGGCATTGTCAACAGGCCGCAAAACGGCATGGGTGGCGAGCTTTACGGCGTCGAATTCAGTCTGCAGATCCCCGGCGAGATGCTGACTCCGGCTTTGACCGGCTTTGGCGCGGTCTTCAACGCATCCGCCACCGACAGCAGCATCATTGTCAACCCGAGAATCCCGGAGGCGCGCCTGCCGGGCCTGTCGGAAGAGGTGGTGAACACGACCCTCTACTACGAGCGCTTCGGATTCTCGGCCCGGGTCAGTTCCACATTTCGCTCCGACTTCATCGTCGCCGTTGGAGGCCTCGGCGGGATCAACAACCAGGCCACGGAGGCCGAGCAGATCGTGAGTGCGCAGGTCGGTTACAACTTCACTTCGGGCACTCTGGCCGGATTGAACATTTTCCTCCAGGGCCAGAATCTGACCGACCGGGTCAGGCACCTCTATTTTGAGCGTGATCCTCGCCTGGCGAGCAGGTTCAGCCTGTACGGGCGCACTTTCCTGCTGGGCGCATCTTACAGGTTGTAGTGGGACACCGACTTCGAGCCGCGGCGTTGGCCGCGGCTCTTTGCGCACTAGCCACCGGCAGCGCGCAGGAGTTTGAAGCCGAACGATTGTTGTCGCCCGGCGGCGACATCGAAGTGAGCGTGGGTGCAAGGGGCGGCCGTCTGGGATACGCCGTTCACTACCGGGGCGAGGAAGCCATCGGGCCGTCGCAGCTCGGTCTGCTCTTCCAGGGCCGGCACGGCTTCAATGATGGGATGGTTCTGCTGGGGGAGCCGGAACGGCGCAGTTCCGACGCGACCTGGGAACAGCCGTGGGGCGAGAATCGCTTCGTTCGGGATCACTACAACGAACTCCTGGTGACCGCCCGGCACGAAGTGTCCGGTGCGGTGATCGATATCAGGCTTCGTGCCTTCGACGACGGCATCGGGTTCCGCTACGAGATGCCGGAACAGCCCGGAATCGAGTCGCTGAACATCGTCAGGGAACTGACCCAGTTCGCCGTGCCGCCCGAGGCGACCGCGTGGTGGATTCCGGCGGACCGGACCAACCGCTACGAATTGCTCTATCGGCACACCGGCCTTGAGGAAATCGAACGCGTACACACGCCGGTGACGTTCCGCCTGCCGAGCGGTACGCACCTGAGCATCCACGAAGCCGCGCTGGTGGATTATTCGGGCATGACGCTCATGCAGGAATACAGCGGGGCGTTCCGGGCGGCGTTGCGGCCCTGGTCGGACGGTGTGCTGGTGAAGACCGCCGTGCCGTTCGTGAGCCCCTGGCGAACCATCCAGATTGCGCCGGATGCCGTGGGGCTTGTCAATTCAAATCTGATTCTCAATCTGAACGAGCCCAACAAGCTGGGCGACGTCTCGTGGGTGAAGCCCGGCAAGTACGTCGGCATCTGGTGGGCGATGCATATCAACGAGCGCACCTGGGGCCGTGACGGGGTTCACGGCGCCACCACCGAAGAAACCATGCGCTACATGGACTTCGCCGCCGCAAACGGCTTCGCCGGCGTGTTGGTGGAGGGGTGGAACATGGGATGGGACGGCGACTGGCAGGCGGCCGGTGACCTGTTCAGCTTTACCGAAAGTTATCCCGACTTCGACATTGAGGCGGTGACCCGCTACGGGCACGAACTCGGAGTGGAGTTGATCGGACATCACGAGACTTCCGGCAACATCACCAACTACGAACAGCAATTGGGTGCGGCGTTCGACCTGTACGAGGAACTGGGCGTGACGCGGGTAAAGACGGGTTATGTCGCCGGGACCTCGTGGCTCAAGCGGGTCGACGCGGACGGCGTTCCGCACTACGAGTACCACGATGGCCAGTTCGCCGTTCGACATCACCTGAAGGTGATCGAGGAGGCCGCCGCGCGGGGCATTTCCATCAATCCCCACGAACCGGTGAAGGATACGGGCCTGCGGCGAACCTATCCGAACTGGGTCACCCGCGAAGGCGCCCGCGGCCAGGAGTACAATGCCTGGGGCCTGCCGCCCAATCCGCCGGAACACACCACGATTCTGCCGTTTACCCGGATGCTGTCGGGACCCATGGACTTCACGCCGGGAATTTTCGACCTGATGCCCAACGAACGCCCTCCGGTGCGTGAGGACATGCCCAGGGGGAGCCCGGAAAGCCGGGTGGAGACGACGCTGGCAAAGCAACTGGCCTTGTACGTCATCATCCACAGCCCCATGCAAATGGCCGCCGATCTGCCCGAAAACTACGAGTCGCGCCCGGACGCGTTCCAGTTCATCCGGGATGTGCCCGCGGACTGGGGCGAGACTGTCGCGTTGGCGGGGGAGGTAGGCGAATATGTCGTAATCGCCCGCCGCGAGCGAGGTGGAGACGACTGGTACCTGGGCGCGATCACGAACGGGGAGGCGCGCGATGTCGAAGTGGACCTCTCTTTTCTGAATGCGGACGACCCCCATGAAGCGCAAATCTATGTCGATGGGGGCGACGCTCACTGGGAGTCCAATCCGTACTCGATAACCATTGAAACGCGCCAGGTCGCGGCGGCGGATCGGCTGTCTCTCCGCCTCGCGCCGGGTGGCGGCGCGGCCGTCCGGCTGACCCGGACGGGGCAATAGGAACCCGGTGAGCCATGCCGGATCGTGCGCCCGCCGGACACTCATCGGACGAGCGTTCGCGAACGGGCGGCGTTTCGACGGCTCGAGTGTCGACGGCCCGAGTTCCGACGGCCCGCGTGTCGGTAGAGCGCTAACGCATGGACCGCGAACCCATCGAACAGGTCGTCATCGCCGGCGGCGGCACCGCGGGCTGGATGGCCGCAGCATTGCTCGCCAAGACGATGGGGAAAACCGTCAGGATCCGATTGGTGGAGTCCGAGGAGATCGGCACTGTCGGGGTCGGGGAGGCCACGATTCCGCCGCTTCAGGAGTTCAACCGGGTGCTGGGCCTGGACGAGAACGACATGCTGCGCCGGGTCCAGGGCACCTTCAAGCTGGGCATCCAGTTCCAGAACTGGGGTCGGCGGGGCGACTGCTACATGCACGCCTTCGGGGACATCGGCCGCGACCTCGGCATGGGCAATTTCCACCAGTACTGGCTGCGGGGCCTGCGCGAAGGATATGCCGAACGCTTCTGGAACTATTCGGTCAACGAGACCGCCGCCCTGGCCAACCGCTTCGACCGCATTGAAAAAATCCCCGGCAGTCCGCTGCCGGGCATCGTCTACGCGTTTCACTTCGACGCCTCCCTGTACGCCCGGTATCTGCGGGAATTCAGCGAACGGCTCGGCGTCGTCCGGACCGAGGGCAGGATCGCGCGGGTGGAGCGCCGTCCGGCGGACGGTTTCATCGACGCGCTGGTGTTGGCGGACGGCACGCGCGTGGCGGGCGACCTGTTCATCGATTGCACCGGGTTCCGTGGACTGCTGATCGAGCAAACGCTGGGCACGGGGTACGACGACTGGTCGCACTGGCTGCCGTGCGACCGGGCCGTCGCGGTGGCCAGCGAACCCGCGAGACCAGTGGGGCCGTACACGCAGGCGATCGCGCGCGACGTCGGCTGGCAGTGGCGGATTCCGTTGCAGCACCGGATCGGCAACGGCCACGTCTATTGCAGCCGCTACATCAGCGACGACGAGGCCACCGCCACCCTGCTCGACAACCTGGACGGCGAGCCGCTGGGCGAACCCCGGTTGCTGAGATTCACCACCGGCAGGCGCAGGAAGTTCTGGAACCGGAACTGCGTCGCGCTGGGCCTGGCGAGCGGCTTCATGGAGCCGCTGGAGTCCACCAGCATCCACCTCATCCAGACCGGCGTCAGCTGGCTGGTGCGCCTGTTCCCGGACCGGCGCTTCGAGCAGGCCAACATCGACGAGTACAACCGCCACTGCCTGTTCGATTTCGACCGCATCCGGGACTTCCTGATCCTGCACTACAAGGCCACCGAGCGGGACGACGCGCCGTTCTGGCGGGACTGCCGTAACCTGGCCGTGCCGGACCGGCTCAAGCACCGGCTGGCGCTGTTCGAAGCCGCCGGGGGCGTCTACCGCGAACTTGGCGAACTGTTCACCGAGGCGGCCTGGCTTCAGGTGATGCTCGGCCAGAACATCATGCCGCGCGGCTACCATTCCATCGCCGACGGCATCACCTCGGCGCAACTCCAGCAGTTCCTGCGCGACCTTACGACGATCATCCGCGGCGGAGTGGGGCAGATGCCGCAGCACGAAGAATTCATCCGCGCGCACTGCGCGGCAGTGCCCCAATAGATGAAAGGCGGGCTCTTCCATTGGCGATTTTCTGGGATTTTTTCACTTGGAAAGTGAAAAAAGGCGGGATTTTTTCACTTTTCAACCAAAAAATGCGGACAAACTCCCTTATGGCCGGTAGACGCCACTTATCCACGAAAATGAGCAACTGATGCAGACTCGACAAAGACCGCTGCTGGGTTTCTGGCAGATCTGGAACATGTGTTTCGGTTTCCTGGGCATCCAGTTCGGGTTTGCGCTTCAGAATGCCAATGCCAGCAGGATTTTCCAGACTCTGGGGGCGGACATCGAGACGTTGCCGCTGCTGTGGGTGGCCGCGCCGCTGACGGGACTGGTGGTGCAGCCCATCGTCGGCTACATGAGCGACCGGACCTGGAACATTCTCGGTCGCAGACGCCCGTATTTCTTTTTTGGCGCCATCTTCACGACCCTTGCATTGGTGGTAATGCCCAATTCCCCGGCCTTGTGGGTGGCGGCCGGGACGTTGTGGATTCTGGACGCGTCCATCAACATCACCATGGAACCGTTCCGGGCGTTTGTGGGCGACAACCTGGCGCCGAGTCAGCGCTCCACCGGCTACGTGATGCAGAGCTTCTTCATCGCGCTCGGAGCGGTGGTGGCGTCGGCATTGCCGTGGATGATGACCAACTGGCTGGGGATTGCCAACACGGCGCCGGCGGGCGAGATTCCCGATTCCGTCCGCTACTCCTTCTACTTCGGGGCTGCCGTCCTGTTCTGTGCCGTCATGTGGACGGTGGTCAGCTCGCGGGAGTACAACCCCGAGGAACTGGCTTCGTTCGAGGACCCCGCCGGTGACAGCGCAGAACGGGAACGAAGTTCGGCGACGGTGTTTAGTCCCCGGCACGCTGTGATATGGACGGGAATCGGCGTCGCAGCCCTGGCCTTTGCGGCGTTACTGGGCGCGGACCCGCCCATCTACCTGCTGGTGGCCGGGATCACCGTATTCGGGCTGTTGCAGTGGCTCGCCATCGATATGCAGCGGCGCGGACGCGTAGAAAACCTGTACTTCGACATGTGCCGCAACCTGGTGGAAATGCCGGAGACGATGAAGCGCCTCGCGTGGGTGCAGTTCTTTTCCTGGTTTGCGCTGTTTGCCATGTGGATCTATTCGACGCCCGCGGTAACCGCCTATCACTACGGCAACGACGATGTCACTTCACTGCTGTATAACCAGGGCGCCGACTGGGTGGCCGTTCTGTTCGCGAGCTACAACGTGGTCGCCGTGGTCGCGGCGATGTCTATCCCGCTTTTCATTCGCTGGCTGGGGCTGTTTCGCTCGCACCAGCTCAATCTCTTGCTCGGCGCGATCGGTTTGGCGTCGTTCGTGGTCATCAGGGACCCGGCATGGTTGTTGGTCTCGATGATTGGCGTGGGCTTTGCGTGGGCGTCCATCGTGTCGATTCCCTACGCGATCCTGGCCAACGCCATTCCGGCGGCGCGCATGGGCATCTTCATGGGTATCTTCAATTTCTTTATCGTCATACCGCAGTTGCTGGCCGCTGCGGTGCTCGGCATTATCGTGGAGCATGTGTTTGGCGGACGGGTCATCCTTGCCCTTCCGTTGGCCGGCCTTTCGATGGTTGTGGCCGCCGCGGCAGTGCGTTTCGTGGAGCGGCAACGGCCCTGAACGGGCGCAGTCGCAATTCATGCCAACAGGGGGCGCAATCCATTGCAACTCATACCAACAGGGGTGTAATCCAATGAATCGAAATCCATTTGACAGTTCGTGGCAAGAGTCCCGCGTCGCTCCGGGGCCGGCGGGGCGCCCGCGCGGCAAGGTCCGGTTGGACCGCCTGTTGAGTGGCGTCGCCGGAGCCGTGTGCGTCGCCGCATTCGCGCTGGACGCGGCCGCCCAGACCGACACCTTCCGCAACCCGATCCTTCGCGGCGGATATCCCGATCCGTCCATCACCCGGGTGGGCGACGACTATTACATCGTCAACTCCACGTTCGAGTACTTTCCCGGTCTGCCCATTCACCACAGTACCGACCTGGTGAACTGGGAACTGGCCGGGTACGGCATCCACGACCCGGATCTGTACCGCGACGAGGTCAACCTGGTGGACGTGCAGTCCAACGGCGGCATTCACGCCCCGTCCATCCGCTGGCACGACGGGCTTTTCTACGTCATCACCACGAATGTCTACAATCCGGGACCCGGCCTGCCCACCCGCATGGTGAACTTCATCATCACCGCCGAAGATGTGGCAGGCCCCTGGTCCGAGCCGTACGTCATCGACGGCGCGCCAGGCATCGATCCGGACATTTTTTTCGACGACGACGGCAGGGTCTGGTACGTGGGCAACCACGGTCCCCCGGATCCGGAGTTCAACGGCCAGGGGGAAATCTGGTTGCAGGAACTCGATCCGGAGAACTGGCAGCTCATCGGCGAGCGGTACTTTCTGTGGCGCGGCGCCTGCGACGGCACCTGGGCGGAAGGGCCGCACATCTACAAGCGCGACGGGCGCTACTATCTGCTCATCGCCGAGGGCGGTACGGGCTACAACCACGCGGTCATGATCGCCGTGAGCGACGAAATCACCGGGCCGTACACATCCAACGACCGCAATCCCATCCTCACGACGCGGAATCTTTCCTACAGCAACTGGGTGCACAGCACCGGCCATGCCGACCTGGTGGAACTGGCCGACGGGCGCTGGTACATGGTGGCGCTGGGCAAGCGCAACGACGAGCTGGGCGACTCCAACATGGGCCGAGAATCCCACCTGGTCCCGGTGGCCTGGGAGCGCGAGCCGTTCGAATGGAAGGAGGTCAAGTACGAATGGCCGGTCGTGGCGCCCGAAACGGGGCGCGTGGAAAGACGCACGCCGCTACCCTTCGAAGGCGCCGCGCAACACCGAAACGACGCCTTTGTCGACGACTTCGACACGGAAACGCTCGATCTGCAATGGAACTTCCGGCGTGTTCCCATGCCCGGAATCTACTCCCTCGCCGAACGGCCGGGACACCTGCGCCTTTACGCCCACCCCAACGTGATCGCCGAGCGTGGACGGGCGGCCCTGATGGGGGTACGGCAGCAGGAGAGCGATTTCGAATACAGCGCGAGGATGGCCTTTTCTCCGCAACAGGACAACGTCGAGGCCGGCGTCAGCCTCTTTCAGAAGGACAGCAACTACTTGAACTTCACGGTCGTGCGGCGTGGTGACGCGAACGTCCTGCGGCTGGTGCTGGCGGAAGACGGGTCGGAGCCGCGCACCGTCGAAGAGCGAGAGCTTGCGGACTACGACGGCGAAATCGTATTCCGTGTAGTCTCCAAGGACAGCCGGTATGTGTACGAGTATTCTCTGGACCGGGGCGACACCTTCGCCGAATTGGCAGAAACCGACGCCGCCCGGTTGTTGAGCCGGGGATACACCGGCGCCTACCTTGGGGTATACAGTAGTGGCAACGGCGAGGACTCGGGGGAGTATGCCGACTTCGACTGGGTGCGATACAAGGGCTTCGAGAGGCTGTAGGCGATGAGCGCGCATTCAATGAACTGGACGATCGGGCGGGCGGAAAGCGGCGCAGGTCCGCTGGCCTGGACTCGTGCGCGGACCGGACTGCGGTCGACCCGCTATCGCGGTCATCGCAGTATGAACTGGAAGGGTGTACGGTGGCGGACGGGGATTTTTGCAGCGGCGGCTGCGGCTGTGGCGGCGGCCATGATTCCGGTGGCTGTTGTCGGCCAGGATTCCGGCGCGGCAACGCCGAACGTCGTCTTCATCATCACCGACGACATGAGCTGGGTGCACATGGGCGCCTACGGCAACGACGAAATCGATACGCCCAACCTCGACCGGCTGGCCGGCGAAGGGGTGATCTTCGAGAACGCTTTCGTCAGCACACCCTCGTGCACGCCGTCGCGAGCGTCGATCCTCACCGGGAGAAACGGATTCGAGCTGGAGGAGGGCGCCTCGCTATGGGGTTATCTGCCGGCCAAATTCCCGACGTATACGGAGTTGCTGGCGGAGCAGGATTACCGGGTCGGGGCTACCGGGAAGGGCTGGGCGCCCGGTTTCCTCATCGATCGGGAAGTCAATCCGGCCGGCCAGCCGTACAACCAGATCCGGAATGCGCCCTTTGAAGACCTGTTCGATTCCGTGGCGATGTCGGATATCGACTACGCCGCCAATTTCGAGGCATTTCTGGATTCAACGGACCCGGATCGGCCGTTCGCGTTCTGGATGGGAACCTATGAACCGCATCGCGGCTATACGCAGGGGATCGCGGCGGCGACAGGCAAGGACCCGGCGACGGTGACGGTGCCGGCGTTCCTGCCGGATGTACCGGAGGTCCGGGACGACATCACCGAGTACTACGCTGAAATCGAGCATGTCGACATGCACGTGGGACGGTTGCTGGAGGCGCTGACCGAGCGCGGGCTGCAGGACGATACCCTCGTCATCTTCACCTCGGACAACGGCATGCCGTTTCCGCGGGCGAAGGCCACGCTGTACGACTACGGCACGCGCATGCCGCTGGTCATGTGGTGGGGCGATAACATCGAAGGCGGGCAGCGGGTCGACGAATTGGTCAGCCACACCGATATCGCGCCGACGATTCTTCAGATCGCCGGAGTGGAGGCGCCGTCGGAAATGAGTGGGCGAAGTCTCGCATCCCTGCTGACCGGGGAGCCGAGTCAGGCGCCCCGCGACGCGGTCTACATGTATCGGGAGCGGCACGGTTTCTATGCCGGTAGCGGGGGAATGTCCACTCCGGCCCGGGCCATCAGAACGCAGGACTATCTGCTGGTCTGGAATCCGAGCCCGGACGTGATGCCGCGCGACGTTGACGGCGGTCCCACCAATTCGTTCATGATCGAACACGCGGAGGAGTACCCGTCGCTGTACGAACACAGCTTTGGATTGCGGGACGAATATCAACTCTATGACGTGCGTGCAGACGCCTTTCAGATGCACAATCTGGCGGGCGACGAGGCCTACGCCGAAGTGTTCGATGGCCTCCGTACGCAACTCTTCGCCTACCTCGAGTCCCGCCGGGACCCGCGAGTGCTGGGGAATGCCGCGAGTCTTCTCTACGCTCCGTATTTCGGCGTTGTCTTCGCGCCCGGACTATTGCAGTGGGCGCCCGAGCAGCAGGGCCAGACCCTGTCATTCGACGAACGCCGCGACTTGCTGCGCAAGGCGTATTCCAATATCGGCGAAATCGAGTTTTTCCAGCGAATGATCGCCGGACAGGCGGGGAGGCTGTAATGGCGATTCGAACCTGCGAAACGGGACCGCGGCCGCATGCCGCCGGAACGGCCGGCCAGTTGCATATTCGGCATGGCGCCGGCACGGTGAACCGGCTGTTCCCCGGGCATGGTATCGGCACGGCTGGCAGGATCGCCCTTGCCACCGGCATCCTTGCTGGCCTGTCGATCGTCGCCGGATGCACAGACGCGGTGGATACGCCGGACGTGCCGGACACGACGGACACGACGGACACGGCGGGTTCGGTCGATGAGCGACCACCCAACTTCGTTATTCTGTTCGCCGATGACCTGGGCTACGGCGACCTGGGCAGTTACGGGCATCCCACCATCAAGACGCCCCACCTGGATCGGCTCGCCCGGGAAGGGCTCAGGCTCACACAGTTTTATTCTGCCGCGCCGCTGTGTACGCCGAGCCGGGCGGCCCTGATGACGGGCCGGCTGCCGATCCGAAACGGCATGGTGGGGCGGCGCGGCGTGTTGTTCCCGGACTCTGCCGGCGGATTGCCGGCGTCGGAGACCACGATCGCCGAGGCGCTCAGGGCTCAGGGCTACGCCACTGCCACGGTCGGCAAATGGCACCTGGGCCACATACCGCAACATCTGCCCACGGCGCACGGGTTTGACGAGTACTTCGGTCTTCCCTATTCCAATGACATGCGCCCCGAGAACAACTGGGACTATGCCAGTGAGAATTTTCCGGTTCTGCCGTTAATGGAAGGAACGGAAGTGATCGAGCGGATCGTCGACCAGAGCCTGCTCACCGAACGCTACACGCAGCGGGCGATCGAGTTCATCGAGGCGAACCGGTCGCAGCCCTTCTTTCTCTATTTGCCCTATACGGCGCCGCATACGCCGCTGATGGTCACCCCGGAACGGGCCGGCACCAGCAAGCGGGGCCTGTACGGCGACGTGGTCGAGGAAATCGACTGGAGCGTGGGAGAAATCGCCGCGGCGCTGCAGCGCCTCGGACTGGCGGAAAATACCCTGGTCATTTTCACCAGTGACAACGGCCCGTGGGGGTGGGCCGGTCTCAACGGTGGCTCGGCCGGTTTGCTGCGCGGCGCCAAGGGCAGCCCGTGGGAAGGTGGATACCGGGTGCCCGCCATCGTCTGGATGCCCGGCACGGTGCCGGCAAACGTCGCGTCGGATGCTCTCGGGACCACGATGGATCTGTTGCCCACGTTCCTGAACATGGCCGGCGGGGAGGTGGGCAGCTACCCGGACCTGGACGGTATCGACATCACGGAGACTTTCCTGGAGCTTCGCGCCGTACGCGAGCGGGTCATCTACTACCGGCAGGACGACTTTGTGGCGTACCGGCACGGCGCCTGGAAGCTCTTTGTCAACGATCCGAATCCCTGGTCGGACGAAATACAGGACAGCGACCTGCCGCTGCTCTACAACCTAGAAGTCGATCCGTCCGAGGCGTTCAACGTGGCGGAAGAAAACCCCGAAGTGGTGGAACAGATCACGGCGCTCGCTACTGCCCACAGCGACGCCGTCGTAAGAGTGCCCTCCCAACTCACCGCAATCTTGCCCGAATTCCAGGAAGAATATGATCGCTACCACAACAATCAATAGCCGTCTTGCCGGGATTGGCCTGGCCCTTTGCGCCCTGCTGGCCAGCGGGCATGCCTGCGCACAGGCTGCGGGCGAGCAACCCAACATTCTCTGGCTTGTTGCCGAAGATCTGGGCCCGTATCTCGCGGGATTCGGGGACCCGACTGTGTCGACGCCTAATCTCGACCGGCTTGCGGCCGAGGGGGTGCGTTTTACCAACGTGTTTTCGGTTTCCGGGGTCTGCTCGCCGAGCCGGGCCGCGCTGGCTACGGGTATGTATCCCACCAGCATCGGTGCCCACCACATGCGCACCACCTACCAGCAGCCGGAAGCCAGGGAGATGGGCATCATCAACTATGAGGCCGTGCCCCCGCCGCACGTCAGGATGGTCAGCGAGATCATGCGCGAGCATGGCTATTACACGTCCAACAACTCCAAGGAGGACTACCAGTTCCATCCGTCGATAATGGCTTGGGACGAGACCAGCCTGTTCGCTCACTGGCGCAACCGCCCCGAGGGGCAGCCGTTCTTCGCCGTGTTCAATTTCGGTGTGACCCACGAGAGTCAGATCTGGAATCCCGCGACAGTCTGGAACCTGCGCTACGACCGGGAGGAGTTTCCGCCGGACCGGAACGTGGAGCCGGTCTGGACACAGCATCCTGCGGGCGAGAGAAAGGAGTTGCTCATTCCGGCGGATCTTGAGGTGCCCATTCCTCCTTACCTGCCGGAAACGCCCGTGGTCATCAGGGATGTCCGCCAAATGTACTCCAACATCGTCGAGTTGGACGGGCACGTGGGTGTCGTGCTCGGCCAGCTCGAACAGGATGGCTTGTTCGACGACACGATCATCGTGTGGTACACCGACCACGGCGGCCCGCTGCCGCGTCAAAAGCGATTGCTCTACGACTCGGGCCTGCACGTGCCGATGATCGTCCGCTATCCCGGCGGGGAACGGGCCGGCGAGGTGGACGACCGGCTGATCAGCTTTGTCGATTTCGCGCCCACGCTGCTGTCCCGGGCGGGCATTCAGGCGCCCGACTACATGCAGGGCAGGGCGTTCGACGGCGAGTTTGAGGAGGACGAACGTCCCTACATCTTCGCCGCAGCCGACCGCTTCGATGGCCACTACGACACGATCCGGGCGGTGCGGGACAAGCGATACAAGTACCTGAGAAATTTTCAGCCCGAGCGCGGTTACTACCTGCCTCTGGACTATCGGGAACTGATGGCGACCACGCAGGAGCTGTTGCGGCTGCGGGATGCCGGGGAACTGAACGAAATCCAGTCCCAGTGGTTCCGCCCTTCCAAACCCGAAGAGGAACTGTTCGACACCTGGAACGACCCCCACGAGTTGAACAACCTGGCCGCCGACCCGGCCCACGCAGAGCGGCTGGCCGAGTTCCGGCAGGCCCTGCAGGAGTGGATGGACGATGCCGGTGATATGGGCTTCATCCCCGAGACTGATTTGATCGAGCAGTTCTGGCCCGGAAGTCAACAACCGGGCACGGCCGATCCGGTGGTCGAAAGCGACGGCGCGGAAGTGACAGTCTCGAGCGCCACGGTAGGCGCCTCGATCGGGTATCGGCGCCAGGGTGCAGGCGTACCCTGGTTGGGCTGGAACCTGTACTCTGGACCGCTGCGCCTTCAGCCAGGCGAGCGAATCGAAATCGTGGCCCATCGCCTGGGCTACGCCCCCAGCGAGACCGTGACCTACACGCATCGGTGAGCCGCCGCACTGCCGTGTTGTTTGCGGGCGACACGAATATGCATACGAATGCAAACATGAATACGTATGCAGGCGACTCGTTGGACGGCCGCTTGGACCTATAATTCGCGGGTTTCCTCATCATGGCATTAGATCGGGAGTGCAAAATGGCGCGAAGCAAGAGGTCGAAGGCACGAATGACGTCCAGGCGGCAAGAATTCCCACTCAGGTTCAGCCCGCTCTCACTGGCGGTGGCAACGGCCGTCGGCTCGATGGCAGGGCACGTCATGGCGCAGGAATCCGAGGACGAGCAGGTCATTGAAGAGGTCGTCGTAACCGGTTTCCGCCAGAGCCTCCAGAACGCCATGGAACTCAAGCGCGATTCCGACCTGATCGTCGAGGCGATCTCGGCGGAGGATATCGGCAAACTCCCGGACAACAGTATTGCGGAGGCGCTCACGCGATTGACGGGTCTCGCTGGGCAGCGTCTGAACGGACGCCAGCAAGTAATAAGCATTCGCGGCCTGGCGCCGGATTTCTCCACTGCGCTCCTCAACGGCCGCCAGCAGGTGAGCTCCGGCGACAATCGCGGCGTCGAGTTCGACCAGTACCCCTCGGAACTGCTTCAGGCGGTGGTGGTCTACAAGACGCCAGAGGCGTCGCTTACCGGTCAGGGCCTGGCCGGCACCGTGGACATGCGTACCATCAGTCCGCTTGAGTACGGCGAGCAGACCATCGCGTTCAACGTGCGCAACGAGTGGACCGCCTTCGACTCGCTCAACCCGGACGTGGACGACAGCGGGTTGCGCTACAGTCTCTCGTACACCGATCAGTCGGACGACGGCACGCTGGGCTGGGCGGTCGGCTTCTCCAGCATCGCCTCTCCCGGCCAGCGCGAAGTCATCGACCTCTGGGGCTATAGCCCCTACGGTCCCGAGAACGCGATGCTTCTGACCGGCGGCAACGCCTTTTCGAAGTCGGGACAACTGGAGCGCGACGGCGTGATGGCGGTCCTCGAATATCAGCCCAACGACCGCATCAACTCGACAATCGATGTCTACAGGTCGAGCTTCGACGAGACGACGCTGGTGCGTCAGATTGGCATGAATATGTTCCCGGCCTGGAATGGTTGGTCCTATGGGACATCGTTGAGCAACCCTCAGGTGACCGATGGCCTGATCACAGGCGGCACGTACAGCAACGTCAAGACCGTGCTCAGTCACAACCTGGAAGCGCGCGATTCCAGCCTTTGGGCCGCCGGCTGGAACCTGGAAGCGGACATCGGGGAGTCCTGGACGGCGACCGTCGATATCAGCCACTCGGCGATTGACCGCCAGGACGTCATTCTGGGACTCAACACCGGCACCGGACCCCACCTCGGCGATGGCGCCCTCGATACGATCGACTTCTCGATTGGCGGCGGCGCGCCCGTGTTTTCCTCCCTGCTCGACTACACCGCTCCCGGCGCCACCAGCCTGACGAGTCCGCAGGGATGGGGCGCCTGGGGATCCGGCATTCCCGGCGGGCAGGTGGGTTACGACAACCGGCCCTCGATCGACGATGAACTCACCCAGATCCGCCTGAGCGCCGAGCGCTTCATGGACGGCCCGATCAGCAGCGTCGAATTCGGTGTGCAGCTCGACAGCCGTACGAAGTCAAGGCTGAACAGCGACGAGGGTTTTCTCGCGCTCACGTCCGGCGAACTCAGCCAGGAATTCGCTTCCACCGGCAACGTGACGATTCCGTTCGGCCTTCCCGCCATCGCGACCTTTGATCCAATCGCCATGTGGGAGAGTGGAGTCTATCGGCGAGTGGACAATTTCCACAGCGGCGTCCTCGCCGGCGATTGGACCGTGGACGAAGATGTCTCCCTTGCCTACGTTCAGTTCGGTGTCGACACCGAGTGGGGAGCCACGCCCGTGACGGGCAATTTCGGCGTTCAGGTTGTTAGTACGGATCAAAGTTCCATAGGCAAGAGCGCGCGCCAGGGGCAGTCGCTTTCGGCGGAAGCCGCCGGACAGCAACAGGTAAGCGGCGGCGCGAGCTACACGGACGTTCTGCCGAGCCTCAATCTGAACTTCCTGATCGCGGAAGGGCAGTTTGTCCGCCTTGGTTTGGCGCGTACCCTGGCTCGAGCGAGGATGGACGAGTTGCGCGCCAGCCGCCAGGTCAATTTCAATTCCAGCCTGGTCAATTCGACGGACCCGGCGAATTCGCCCTGGGGCGGAAACGGAGGCAATCCGGCCCTCGAGCCCTGGAGAGCCAATTCGATCGACCTGGCCTACGAGTGGTATTTCCAGGATGGGCTGGGTTACTTTGCGGTGGCGGCGTTCTACAAGGATCTGCTCAATTACGTCTACGACTTGCCGGTGCTTGTGGACTTTTCCGAGTTTCCCACCGGCGACGTGACGCCGGCTCTGACGTCCGGCTTCGTAAACCGTCCGGCGAACGGGGACGGCGGCAAGCTTTCGGGCTACGAACTCTCGCTGCAGTTGGCCGGCGACCTCATCGTCCCGGAACTGGCCCCATTCGGCGCCGTACTCAACGCGTCGTTCACGGACAGCGAAATCGCGCGCGGCACCGGAGACCCGTCCACACCGCTGCCGGGACTTTCCGACACCGTGTACAACATCACCCTGTACTACGAGCAGGGCGGCTTCTCGGCACGCGTGAGCCAGAACTACCGGTCGGACTTCCTCGGCGAAGTGCAGGGCTTCGGCTCAAGCCGTACGCTGCGGTCGATCACCGAGGAAACGCTGATCGACGCCCAACTCAGCTACAGCTTCCCGGAAAGCAGCCCCATGACCGGCCTGACGTTGTACCTGCAAGGCACCAACCTGACCAACGAACCGTTCACCGGCTTCCTGAACAACGACCACCGCCAGATCAAGGACTGGCAGGAGTATGGCGCGACGTACTTCTTCGGCGGATCGTACCGGTTCTGACCGGGTCGTACTGGTTCAGTCTCTGGGTTCGAGCGTTCCGCCGCTGAGTTGATTGCAGCGGCGGGACGTCGTGTTTCTGCGCGTCATCTCGCTTCCGCATCGCGCTGGCGTGGAGCGGCCTCTTCTGAGCCGAATAGCTGCCTTGGGGCTGAACACGCTCGACATCCTGGCTGCTCTCCACTCAAATGGACGAAGTGCTGCCGGACGCGGACGAAGTGGTGATATTCGCTGGCCAGCGCTATCGGGAATATCTCGAAGGCTACCTCCGGCTCAGGTTCAATTCGGTGACAGTGCCGATGGAAGGTCTCAGAATCGGCCAGCAATTGAATTGGTTGAAGCGTGGTCAGGGTTGATGCCACGCTCGGCTTCGATGCGCTAGCCCGAATAATGCACCAATAAGGAGGCAAGGCTCCTATTATTCGATATAATTCAGTTGCTTAGGCTGATATCGAAGGAGACCTTGCCGTGACACAATGTTACCAGAACGCGTTTGAGTTTCCACGTGTTTGTCGCCGTGTGGTGGAGGCACGTTTTGACGGTGGGGAGATCACCTCCGACGGTGGGTCGCTGCTGCTGCGTCAGGCCGACCGGTATTTGGGTTTGACCGAGGCGGTGGCCGGAGCGGTGTCGGATCGGCGCCGGCGCAAGAGCTGTATCCACGATGTGCACGCGTTGGTGCGCCAACGCGTCTACGCCGTGGCGCTGGGGTATGAGGATCTGAACGATCACGATGAGCTTCGCCGGGAGGTGGGGTTACAGACGGCGGTGGAGCGGGATCGGCCCTTGGCCAGTGCCTCGACGTTGTGCCGGTTCGAGAACCGGGCCGAGGCGGCCACGGCGTGGCGGATCCACGAGGTGCTGGTGGAGCGGTTCATCGACTCATTCGAGACACCGCCGAAGAAACTGATCCTGGACTTTGATGCCACCGACGATCCGGTGCACGGGGATCAGGCGGGTCGATTCTTCCACGGCTTTTATCGTCGTTACTGTTTTTTGCCGCTGTACGTGTTCTGCGGGGATCAGTTGTTGGTCAGCTATCTTCGCCCGTCGAACATCGATGCGGCCAAGCACAGTTGGGCGATCCTGTCGTTGTTGGTCAAGCGGCTGCGTCAGGCGTGGCCGGGCGTGCACATTGTGTTCCGGGGCGACTCCGGCTTTTGCCGCTGGAAGTTGCTGCGCTGGTGCGATCGCCATGCGGTGGATTACATCGTGGGGTTGGCGAAGAACGAACGGTTGAACGCACTCACCGCCGAGCACCGCGAAGCCGCCGCGGCCGAGGTGGCCGAGACCGGGGAGAAGGTGCGCCGGTTCGTGGAGCTGACCTACGGGGCGCGCACCTGGGACCGGCCCCGCCGGGTGATTGGAAAGATCGAACACACCCTGCGCGGCGCCAACCCGCGCTACATCGTCACCTCGCTCAAGGGCGATCCGAAGGCGTTGTACGAGCGGCTGTACTGCGCCCGAGGGGACATGGAAAACCGGATCAAGGGAGCGCCAGGCGAACTGGCGTACGTGTAGCCGGTGAAAGTCCGGCGGGAAGGAGAAGGTTAGCCACCACTTCCACCCCGAGTCATGGGCCTGCATTCGCGAGGATGGAGGTTAAGCGTTGACAGGGGCGCGAGCAGGCAGGGCTATTGAGCACCGTAAACGGTAATGATCGGAATGCCGAGGCTCTCTTTGAGGTCGAAGGCAGCACCCGTCCAACCGTCATGGCGATGGCGGGGCGGGGTTCCGCGGTGTCTAAGAACTCAGGCATGTTCGTACGCACGTCGTCGGGACCTGGGAGGTCTCCGTGTCATCCCGCTGTCGTGGCGGGACCGCTGAGGAAAGGAGGTATCCGTAACCGAAGATGAACGGCATGGAGAAGTCAGACTCGGGAGTAGTAGCGATGAAGTCGGCGAACAAGGGAACGGCAGTTCCGGCGGAGTCGATGGAGCGAAGGACCGAGCCCGAGGGGAATCCGCGGAGCCAAAGCACGCACCGGGCGCAGGACCGGGCACGCGTGTCACAGGCGGCTGAGCGGATACGGCAGTTTGTACAACGGGAACCACAGGCGCGTCTCACGACGCTCCTTCACCATGTCACGGTGGATGCGCTGCGCTGGGGATTCTTCGAGTTGAAGAAGAACGCCTCGGCAGGCGTGGACGGCATGACGTGGACGATGTACTTGGAAGGGCTGGAAGGTCGACTGACCGACCTGCACGACCGCGTGCATTCGGGAGCGTACCGGGCGACGCCATCGCGGCGAGTGAACATTCCGAAGCCGGATGGCGGAACGCGGCCGCTCGGCATCGCAGCACTGGAGGACAAGATCGTCCAGAAAGCGGTGGCAGAGATGATCCTGACGCCGATTTACGAGGCGCAGTTCCTGGGGTTCAGCTACGGGTTCCGGCCGGGGCGAGGGGCGCACGATGCGCTCGATGCGCTAGCGGTCGGGATCGAGCGGCGGAAAATCGGCTGGGTGGTCGACTGCGACATCCGCGCATTCTTCGACAACGTCTCACGCGACTGGCTGGTCCGGTTTCTTGAGCACCGCATCGGGGACAAGCGGGTGATACGGCTGGTCATCAAGTGGTTGAACGCCGGTGTCATGGAAGATGGAGAACGGTGGGACAACCTGCGGGGGACACCGCAGGGATCGGTGATTTCGCCGATTTTGGCGAACGTCTACCTGCACTATGTCCTTGACCTATGGTTCCAGAGGCAGTGGCGCCGCCACGAGGTCGGAGGCGACGCCATCATTGTGCGCTACGCCGACGACTTTGTGGTGGGCTTCCAGTACAAGCAGGATGCGGAGCGATTCCTCGACGCCGTGAAGGCGCGCTTTGAACGCTTTGAACTGGACCTGCATCCCGACAAGACCCGACTCATCGAATTTGGGAGGTTTGCGATGAGAAACCGGCGGCAACGCGGGCAGCGCAAACCGGAGACGTTCGATTTTCTGGGCTTCACGCACTATTGCACGAAGGACCGGAACGGGAGCTTTCAGTTGGGACGCAAGCCAATGGCGAAGCGGATGACTCGTACCTTGAAGCGGATCGCGGAGGCTCTTTGTCGGCGACGGCACCGCCCCAAGGCGGAAACGGCCCGCTGGTTGGGCCGCGTGATCGATGGGTGGCTGAACTACTATGCTGTGCCGACCAGCTTTCGTTGGCTGGCTCGGTTCATCCACTGCGTGAAGCGCCTGTGGTTTCGTACACTGCGTCGTCGCTCGCAGAAAGATCGTCACTCTTGGGATGCCCTGCAACGATTGGTGGATACCCACTGGCCCAGACTGACCATCCGACACCCGTGGCCGAGCCAACGATTGGCCGTTCATCCGACCCAAGGGAGGAGCCGGATGCCTTAGCGGGCACGTCCGGATCTGTGCGGGGGGTCCCCAGCAATGGGGATCCCTACCGCGATAAAACCAGCTGGAGCTGTTCGCCGACCGCACGTCCTGTCAGCAGTGGTGGCCGAACCAGTTCCGGCTGCTGTTGGCCTCACTGGCCTACACGCTGATCGAGACCATCCGGCGCATCGGGCTCAAAGGCACCGCGCTGGCGAGAGCCTATGTCGGTACCATCCGCCTGAAGCTGTTCAAGATCGGCGCGGTGATCCTGATCAATACCCGCCGCGTGCGGTTCCTGCTCAGCAGCTCCTGTCCGAACCAGGACCTGTACTTCCTGGTGGCCAGACGCCTGGCCGGCGGATAAGACTCACTCGTCCTGTTCCCGAAGGCGTGGACCGAACACGCCAGGCCCCGCTACCTCCGATCCCCTTCCAAACCGCCTCAACCCACCTCGCCACGCCTCGATCCGAACCGAAACAAGGCCATCGATCGCCTCCAGCGCGCCCTGAACCCCACTGAATCCGTCCAAACCCGAAAATCGCTCAGCCTTCAAGCTAAAATCGGCGACTCGTGCAATATCCGGGCTAGATTGGTGATACCTGTTCCGTTTCGTAATCGAGAGCGCTGGCTACAACTACCTGCCCAGAAATTCCCGTATACGATCCTCAATCCCCTCCCCCGCCCGCACTCCGCATTCCCAAATCACAAGCGAGTCCCAGCCCAACTCCCGGAGACGAACCTGGTTGTCGGCGTCGCGGATAACGTTGCCGTCAAGCTTCGGAAGCCATTAATCGACGTTCGACTTCGAGCGGTGGGCGATCTTGCAGCCGGGGTCGAAATGCTGGTGCCAAAAACAGCCGTGAACGAAGATGACCTTGCGTCGGCCTGCAAACACCATGTCGGGGCGGCCCGGCAGGCCGTGCCGGTGAAGCCGGTAGCGGTAGCCCATGCCGTGAACGAGGCGGCGCACGGCGAGTTCGGATTTCATGTCCTTGCTTCGGATAGCCCGCCGTCGGGGTTCTACTTGTATCGGTATGCCATGAAGATGATATGGCAATGGAGAGTTCCTTCATCTGCACCGCATTCCCGACCTGCGCATACTGCTCCGTCCGCGGATCCGCGAAGCTAAACCGGTCGGGGAAGAGCTGCAGCCGTATTGCGGGGGAGCAAATGTTCCGGAACCGGTCGCGTCACTATTGGCCCAGAAACCGGACGATTCCCAACGTGATGGCGGCGTTCGCGCCAATGATGCCCAGGGCGACGCGGTACAGGTCCGCCCGCAGCCCGGCCAGATCCGTCTTGGTGGCCAGGTGCTCGGATTCGAGCTTGCCTACCGTGCGGGCGAGTGCTTCGGCTTGCTTGGGGTCAAATCCCGCGTCCTGCAATTCCTTTGCTGCCGCCAGTGTGTCGATCGATGCCATTCGCCTACCTTATTCATCAATGAGTCGTTCTGCAATTGAGGGTCAGGAACCGGCTTGGTGCGCGCTTCCGACAGCGTTTACTATCCGCGCCTGGATGCTGGGGAACAAGCTGGGAAACTCGGCGAATCAGCGAGATTCGGACGAATGATTCGACCGCTGGGGAAGGTCTGAACAACTGTCAGAATTGGCCGTGCGAATGACAGCGTGCAATCTTTCCGCATGCCAGCCGAACAACCGGCTCAGCGCGCGGCCCCGCTCCAGCATACGCGGAGAGTTGATCGTCTGGCGATTGGCGAATCGTGTTGTCTATCCAGTACAGTGTTTCTGGAGGTGTCTCTGGAGGTGGACCGTCATCCTTTCCGGATAGCGATTGTTTGCGGACTCGTGGCAGTGTGCTCGTGCGGCGGAGGCGGGTCTGGGCGGGACAGTGGCGAGCAGCCATCGGGCGTGAGTCGTCCGGGTCCCGGAACGATCGGTCAAGCGCCGGCGGGAGGGGAGCTCAGTAGCGATGTTCTCGTCGTCAACTTCCCCTTCGAGCATGCTGCCTTTGGTTTTTCGGACATCACCGTTTCAGGGTTCATCGACCATGGTGAATTTGCACGGTTCTCCGTCAACGTTCTGGTAAACGACACCCCGACTCCCGGGGAGATCGACGACGCAGGCAGTTTTGTCGTATCGAATGTGCCGCTGGGTATGGTGGACGCGAGCGTGTCGCTCGACATCGTAGCGGAGCACCCTGATCTTGGGACTGCCCGAAAATCGCTGGATCTTTCAAGGTCGCCGGATGTGGGATCCTTTGCAGATATCGAGATTGACGATGATCGGAATCGTCTGGTTGCCGTGGATCGGCATGCCGGATCGATTGTCGCAATCGATCTGGCAGACGACCATCGCGAAATTGTCTCCGGTCCGCTCCTGGGTGGCGGCGAGGATCTTTCCGAATCCGTTGCGCGAATCCTGTTCACGGGAACCGGGAAGCAAATCGCTGAGCCGGTCGCTCTTGCCCTGGACGGTGCAAATAACCTTGCCTATGTCCTTGACGAGGATGAGCGAGCGTTATTCAAGGTGGATTTGACCACCGGCGAGCAGTCCATGCTCTTCGAGAAGGGATTTGGAGGGCGAGTGGCATTCAATCCTGCCAATGGTTCGGTTGTACTCACCGACCGCGAAGACCATGGGTTTCGAGTGGTCGTTTTCGATCCGCCAACGAATTCTCAATCGGTGATATTCGATGCAGGAATAGGCAACGGCCCTGGTTTCCCGCCGGCTGAAGGATTGGCTATCGACCCGGATTTCAATCGGGCCATTCTCGTTGACAGAAACAGCGACTACCTGTACGCCATCTCGCTCTGGACCGGGTCGTTCAGGGTGATTTCCGAGCCAAACAATGATGCAAGCCCCTACAGTGGTTCCATGTCGGACATTGCCGTGCTTGATGGAATTGCCTATGTGGTGGACGCAAATTTGGGATCGGTCGTAAAGGTTGATCTGGCCACGGGGCATAGGGCGACCCTGTCGGATGCTTCAACCGCTGACGGCGTGCCGATCGGTTCCGGCCCGGCGCTCGAATTGCCGGTGGCGATTGTTTTCGACTCCCGCAATGGCCGGCTTCTCGTTGCCGATGACGTGGGGGCAGCCCTTGTCGCCGTTGACCCTGAATCGGGCGATCGCACAGAAATCACCAATGCAGGGATTGGCGCGGGCGTCAGTCTGAAGTATCCGATCGGGCTGGCGATGACCGCAAACCCGGTCCGGTTGTTTGCCGCTGACTCACGGTCTGGAATTGTTGTCGAATTCGACCTGAACGGCGGTGATCGAAGACTGGTACTGGGCACTGGCGAGGCCGGGGAAACATCTGGCAACTACCCGTCGGCCCTGGCCGTGGATGAGGCCCGGAATCGGCTCTATTTCGGTGACTATGGTGCCCGTGCCTTGTTCTCGTTGGATCTCGCGGGGGGAGAGCCCATCGTGGTTTCCGATTCAACCCGTGGATCCGGTCCTCTTTTCGGTACGATTTCCGATATCGAACTCGACCCGTCAAGTGGCGTCGCGTACGTGTCGGACCGGGTGCTTGGCGCCGTGCTTGCAGTGGACCTGACAAGTGGCGACCGCCGCATAGTTTCCGATGCGGAAATCGGGGTCGGAGAAAGGCTGCGAATCCCGTTTGCTATTGAACTTGATCTGGACGATCAGCGGGCGTTCGTTGCGGACATCGGCACGGACTCCATTTACCAAGTTAATCTGTTGAACGGAGATCGTATCCTCGTATCCCGGGATCCCCTGGCTGACGGATTGCTGGCCGTCTCCCTTGGGGATATAGCGTACGACGCACGTAATGAGCAAATTTTCGTCCTGGACCCCCACCGAGGAAGCGTTTATGCGATCAACCTGGTCACCGGTTGGGCGGAGCTTGTCTCGGGCGATGCCAGCGTTTCGGCCCTGGGGGAGGATGCCGAGGGGCGGCGGCAGGAAACCGACGTGCCGCGCCAGATCGGCGGCGGGACTGCTCTAGCCCAGCCGAGACGCATCGAGCTGGATTCCGACGGGATGATCGCCTACGTATTGGATGACGGCTACGATGGATTGTTCGCTGTCAATCTGCACGGCGGGGATCGACAGCTCATCAGCAAGTAGCCGCATTCTTCAGTTACCCTCCCACGCGGCCAACCAATTGCCCGGGAGGTTGCTACTACAGTTAGCGGGCTATCCCCCGCCCAGGATCGTTTGCAGTCCCGCTACCAGCCCGACCAGCCCGGTGAGCACGCCGACAATGGCAGCTCCCTGAAGCCAGAGGGCCCGGTACAGCTTTGCTTCCTGCGCTGCGAACCCCTTGTCGATGGTTGCTCGCATTTCCGCGAATCTGCCATCGACGTACGCTCGCATTTCGGTGAATCTGCCATCAACGTACGTCCGCATTTCGGCGTTTCGGGTTTCGAACTGATCCGAAGTCACCAGATCGCCCGTGGACCGCTGAATCGTATTCATGACATTTCGGCTACCGGGGAACCGCTAGATGTACTGGTTGACCAGGTTTTCCAGCCACTCCTGTCGGCCGCTGATGCTGGCTGGCTCGCCGTTTGCGGCGGCGATGTCCCTTAGTGCCTCAAGGCCGAGGTCGCCGCGGGCGAAGGCGGCGCCGTCGCCGTTGTCGAAGCTCGCGTAGCGGGTCGCGCGGTTGGCGACCAGCGGGCTTTGTTCGATCAGGTCGTGGGCGATGGCAAGGCCGCGGGCGAAGGCGTCCATGCCGCCGATGTGGCCGATGAAGATATCCTCGGGATCCACCGATTCGCGGCGCACCTTGGCATCGAAATTCAGGCCACCCGTGTGCAGGCCGCCGTTCTCCAGCACCACCAGCATGGCTGAAACCGTGTCGTAGAGATCCACCGGAAACTGGTCGGTATCCCAGCCGTTCTGCGGATCGCCGCGATTGGCGTCGATGCTGCCCAGGAGTCCCGCGTCGGCGCACATCTGCAGTTCGTGAGCGAAGCTGTGGCCTGCCAGGGTGGCGTGGTTGGCCTCGACGTTGACCCTGAAGTCGCCCTCAAGCCCGTAGTGGCGGATGAAGCCAATTACGGTCTGGGCATCGAAATCGTACTGGTGCTTGCTCGGTTCCATGGGCTTGGGTTCGATCAGGAAGGTCCCCTTGAAGCCGATGGCGCGGCCGTAGTCCCGGGCTGCGGCCATGAACCTGCCCAGATGGTCCAGTTCCCGGCGCGTGTCGGTGTTGAGCAGGCTCGCGTAGCCTTCCCGACCGCCCCAGAAGACGTAGTTCTCGCCCCCCAGCGCGACCGTGGCGTCCAGCGCTGCCTTGACCTGGGCCGCAGCGTGCGTGACCACGTTGAAATCGGGGTTCGTGGCGGCGCCATTCATGTAGCGCGGATGACTGAACAGGTTGGCCGTGCCCCAGAGCAGCTTGACCCCGGTTGCCTGCTGCCGTTCTGCGGCGAGTTCGGTCATGTCCCGGAGATTTTGCTCCGAGGTCGCAACGTTGACGCCCTCGGGCGCGATGTCCCGATCATGGAAGCAGTAGTAGGGGACCCCGAGCTTGCTGAAAAACTCGAATGCCGCATCCACACGGGCTCTGGCCGCGTCCATCCTGTCCGCCGGCTCATCCCAGGGAAAAATCTGCGTACCGGGACCGAACGGGTCGGCGCCCGTGCCGCGGAAGGTGTGCCAGTAGCAGACCGCAAATCGCAGGTGCTGTTCCATGGTCTTGCCGCCGATCACCCGATCGGGTTCGTAAAACTTGAAGGCAAGGGGATTGTCGGAGGACTTTCCCTCGTAGCGAATCTTGCCGATACCGGGGAAGAATTCCCGCTCGCCGATGAATAGGTTACGTGTCATTTGGGTTCACTCGAAAAGGTACTGAATGGGCGGTGACTGGAATAAGTACTGGATTGTGTTGATTGGAAGTGGGCCGGACAGGGGTTCACTCGAACTGGGGTCTGAGTTCTTCGAGCCAGGTGTTGTAGGTCTCGAATTGTTGATCGTAGACGGCTTGTGTCGCTGGGTTTGGAACAGCGCCGGCCCCGTCGTCAAATTCTATGTGCTCGTCGATTTCCGCCGCCAGGGCGCGCGAGTCGCCGTGGCTGGCGCTGCCCAGGAGCATGGCATTCAGCGCGGCGCCCATGGCGGCGCCCTCCTGGGAGACAGGCAGCCGTACCGGCCGGCCGAAATTGTCCGCCACGATCTGGCGCCAGACCGCGCTGGCTGCGGCACCCCCGGTGAGCCGGATTTCGTCAATCCCGTCCACCAGGGTGTCGTGGCCTCGCGCAAACGCCTCAAGCCCGGCACGCAGGCCGAAAACAGCGGCTTCCATGGAAGCCCGGACGATATTGGCGGAGGTCATGTTGTCGCCGTTGAGTCCGAGGATGCTGCCCTTGCCGTTGGGCAGGTTGGGTGTGCGTTCGCCGTTGTAGAAGGGCAGTACCACGACGCCGTCGGCGCCCGGCGCGGCCCCGCCGGCGGCTGACTCCATCGTGTCCAGATCCATGTTCAGAAGCGAGCGCGCCAGTTCGCTGGCGACGGTGCAGTTCATCGTGCACAGCAGCGGCAACCAGCCGCCGGTGGACGAGCAGAACGCGGCCAGTTCGCCGTCCGGGTCGACGCAGGGTGCGTCGGCGTAGGCGAAAAGCGTTCCGGACGTGCCCAGGCTCATGGTCAGGCGCCCTTCGGTGACGTTACCCGTACCGATGGCAGCCATCATGTTGTCGCCGCCGCCGCAGGCGACGGGCGTGCCGGCCGGCAACCCCAGTTGCCCGGCGAGAGGCGCCCGCAGCGTGCCCACGGTGTCGTCGGCGGCGACGAGAGGCGGCAGGCAGTTCGACAGATCCCGATCCGGGTCCACGGCGGCAAGCATCTCCGGATGCCAGTCGCGGGAGCCGATGTCCAGCAGTCCGGTACCCGAGGCATCCCCGCACTCCATGGCGAGTTCGCCTGTCAGGTAGTAGTTGACGTAGTCGTGCGGCAGGAGGATGGTCGCCAGTTTGGCGTACCTGTCCGGGTGATGGTTTTTGAGCCAGGTGATCTTCGACGCCGTATAGCCCGGCAGGATCGGGTTACCGACCGAGTCGATACAGCGCTGGTCACCGCCAAAGCGCGCGGATATCTCCTCGCACTCACTCACGGTCGCCGTATCGCACCAGAGCTTCACAGCAGCCAGAACCGTCCCACCCGCGTCCAGGGGTACGAACCCGTGCTGCTGCCCGGAAACTCCGATTGCCTTTACGGAGGATCTGACAGCCTCAGGAATCTGCGCCAGGGCCGAGTGCAGCGCCTCGATCCACCATTCCGCCAGTTGTTCGCGTGTGCCGTCGGCACGGCTGATCAACTGCAGTTCGCTGCTGCCCGTGGCCACCACTTCACGCCGCTCGCTGTCGTAGACCAGCGCCTTGAGGCTTTGGGTGCCGACATCAATGCCGAGGAACCTGCTCATGACGGAGCGCCCACGCGTCCGTGGCTCGGCATTCCGAATGCTAAAATGGCGCGTTCCAGCTTGTTCGCTACCCTTCGCAAGGAATCCAACCTCATGTTGATCATTCGTACTGCGCGTCTTGCTCTTTCGGGACTGATTTTCTCGATTCTATCCGGCCCGGCTTCGGCCGCCGTTAATATTCCCGATCCCGATGCCGTGGACGCGGTGATCGATCGCTTCGTGGAAGGCGGACATTATCCCTTTATTTACGCGCGACTTGAAGATCGTGACGGCAACGTCGTCTACGAGCACGGCGCCGTCAATCGCGACCTGCTGCCGGATGCGGAAATCGACGGGCAGACCTGGATCCGCATCTGGTCCATGAGCAAGATCGTCACCATCTCCACCGTGCTGGACCTGGTGGAAGACGGCATTCTGAGTCTCGAAGACCCGGTCACGCAGTACATTCCCGAGTTCGAGAACATGCAGGTTGCCGTCACCTCGGACGGCAGGAGTCTGAGCGAAATCGACAACGAAGAGAGGGCGTCGGTCTGTCCCTTCGAACAAACGCCCGCAGATTCGGTGATGACCGTCCGGCACCTGATCAACCACGAAGCCGGCTTCTACTACGCAACGACGAATATTCCCTGCATAGACTCCCCGCTGATCGAAGAGAATGTGGCGGTAGCGGAAGATACGCAGGACTTTATCGATCGGCTGGCGCGATTGCCGCTCATCCAGCAGCCCGGGACGCGCTACTCCTACGGAACCAATACGACGGTGTTGGGCATGGTTGCCGAGCGGGCATCCGGCAAGAGCCTCAAGCAACTGGTGGAGGAGCGGTTGACCAGCCCGCTGGGTATCGACGGGCTGCAGTACGGTTTGCCGGCGGGCGCCGGGCTGCTGCCGCGAATCAGCGGTCGGGACGGCACGCTGCGGGTCGCGCACCCGGGGGAACTGGATATCTTCGGAGCGGACGTTCCTGGCTACGAACCGGATCATGAGCTGTACCTGGGCGGCGAGGGCATGTTGGCAACGGCGGACGGCTACGCGGACTTTCTGCGAATGCTGCTGAACCACGGGACCCTGAACGGACAGCGATTCCTGGAAACGGCAACCGTGGAGAACATCTATGCTCCGCACACGCAGCTCGACAACCCCGAGGGGCACAACGGCCTGAATCTCTGGGTTCCCGGCGAGCCCATCAGAACAAGGGGTGAAGGCGAGGCGGGAATCTGGATCGGCGGCGGCTACGAGAGCACCCATTTCTGGGTCGATCCGAAGCGCGAATTCGTCGGCGTCATCATGTCGCAGTTGTACGCGGTTCCCGAGGGGGGGCAAGGCCGGGATGGGGCCATTCGCGCTGAGCTCTACCGGCAGTTCTGGGCGGAAGAAGCCAATTGAACGCACGGTTCATTATCGCGATCAGCTGTATCGCGACCATCGGCGGGTTCCTGTTCGGCTTTGACAGCGGCGTTATCAACGGCACCGTAGACGGGCTGCAACTCGCGTTCCAGTCCGACAGCGTCGGCACCGGCTTCAACGTCGCCTCGATGCTCCTGGGGTGTGCGGCAGGGGCATTCTTCGCCGGACGCCTGGCCGACATCATCGGGCGCCGGTCGCTGCTCATCGTGGCGTCGGTTTTCTTTCTCGTCAGCGCCTGGGGTTCGGGCATTGCAGGCAGTTCCGTCGAATTCGTGATCTTCCGCGTGCTCGGCGGCATGGCGGTCGGGGCGGCCAGCGTGATCGCGCCGGCCTACATCGGCGAGGTCGCGCCGGCGCACTACCGGGGACGGCTGATCACCATTCAGCAGATCGCCATCATCACCGGGTTGTTCAGCGCCTTCGTCAGCAACTACCTGCTGGCCGGCATTGCCGGCGCTTCGACCGCCGAGCTGTGGTTCGGGTTCGAGGCATGGCGCTGGATGTTCTGGATCGAGATCGCGCCGGCCGTGCTTTTCTTCACCGGCCTGCTGTTCATTCCGGAAAGCCCCCGGTACCTGGTGATCGGTGGAAAGACCGAGACGGCGCAGGCGGTCCTGACCCGCCTGTACGGCCCTGAGCAGGGTGCGGCAAAGCTCACCGAGATCGACGAATCCCTGGCCGCGGACCACCATCGGCCGAAATTCGCCGACCTGATCGACAGCGCCACAGGCCGCGTCCGCAAGCTCGTGTGGGTCGGGATCGGACTGGCGACGTTTCAGCAGCTCGTCGGAATCAACGTCGTCTTCTATTATGGCGCGGTGCTTTGGCAGTCAGTCGGGTTTTCAGAAAGCGACGCCCTGCTGATCAATGTCATCTCGGGCGCCGTGAGCATCGGCGCCTGCCTGATCACCGTCAGCCTGATCGACAGGATCGGCAGAAAACCGCTGCTGTGGATCGGTTCCGTGGGCATGGCCTTCACGCTCACCGCCATGGCGGTGGCGTTCTCCAGCGCCACCCTGGATGAACAGGGGGCGCTGCAGTTGACGGATACCATGGGCACCGTCGCACTGGTTGCAGCCAATCTCTACGTGTTTTTCTTCAACGCCTCCTGGGGACCCGTGATGTGGGTCATGCTGGGAGAAATGTTCCCCAACCAGATTCGCGGTTCCGGGCTTGCCATAAGCGGCCTCGCACAGTGGGGCTCAAATTTCGGAATTACCATGACGTTTCCGATATTGCTCGTCAGCATTGGCCTGATGGGCGCCTATTCGCTGTATGCACTGGCAGCGGTGGTTTCGGTATATTTCGTGATCAGGCATGTCCATGAAACGCGCGGACTGGAACTGGAGGAAATGGAGGGCTGACTTCGGATCGGAGCCTCAGTCAGGCTGGGGCTGACAGTCAGGCCGGGACTGACAGTCAGGCCGGGACTGACAGGCTGATGGAGGGTGAATACGCGATGAATGTCCAGATGAAACGATCAATGAACCGGCCACTCCCTGCTTGGGCAATGGTACTGGCGTGCACGATTTCCAGTGCATCCGCCGCCGAGATCGAGCGCGTCGAGCCGCCGAACTGGTGGGTCGGATTCCAGCACCCGCAACTGGAATTGCTGGTCTACGGCGAAGATGCGGGTACGCTGTCGCCAAGCGTCGACTGGCCGGGCGTCTCGGTCAACGAGGTCATCATGACGGGCAATCCGAACTACCTGTTCGTCCGTCTCGATATCGGCCCCGACACCGAGGCCGGGGAATTCGACATCGTCTTCGAGGGCGCCGGCGATACCATCACCCACGCGTACAGCCTGAACGAGCGCAATCAGGACCCGGAACACACCCGCGGCTTTTCCGCTGCCGATGCGATCTACCTGATCACGCCGGACCGGTTCGCCAACGGCGATCCCGATAACGACGAGATCGAAGGCATGGGAGACGTGCTGGACCGGAGCCTGCCGAGGGGGCGCCACGGCGGGGATGTCCGGGGCATCATCGATCGGCTCGATTACATCGCCGGACTCGGCTTCACCGCGGTATGGCTGAATCCCGTGCTCGAGAACGCGATGCCGGAATTCTCCTACCACGGTTACTCGACCACGGATTTCTACCGGGTGGACCCGCGCAAGGGCAGCAATGAAGACCTGGCGGAACTGGCCCGGGTCGGACGCGAAAAGGGCGTCGGACTGATCATGGACATGATCGTCAATCACAGCGGCCTGTATCACTGGTGGATGGATGACCCGCCGATGGACGACTGGGTGCACCAGTGGGACGGCTATGTGGGGACGACCCATGCCAAGTCGCTCAGCGTCGATCCCTATGGCGCGGAGGTCGACCGGCGCGAGTTCTACGATGGCTGGTTCGTGCCGAGCATGCCCGATCTCAACCAGGACAATCCCCTGATGTCGGTCTACCTCATCCAGAACGCCATCTGGTGGATCGAGTACCTGGGCCTGGCCGGCGTGCGCATGGATACCTATCCGTACTCCGGGGCGGAGTTCATGGCGGAGTGGACGCGACGGGTGATGGAGGAATTTCCGGACTTCAACGTGGTGGGCGAGGAGTGGACCGAGAATCCCCTGATCGTCGCTTACTGGCAGGGCGGCGCGGAAAAGCACGACGGCTACCGCTCCTGGCTGCGCAGCGTGATGGACTTTCCGCTCAACTCCGTGCTCGCCTCGTCGCTGGTGGCCGAGGAACGGTTTACCAATGGATTCCGATCCCTCTATTCGATGCTGGCAAACGATGTCCTCTATCCGGACCCCAACGAACTGGTCATTTTCGGCGACAACCACGACATGAGGCGCGTCTACTCGCAGCTTGGGGAAGACTTCGCGCTGTTCGAACTGGCCATGGCGTACCTTGCGACCATGCGCGGTGCACCGCAGATCTACTACGGAACCGAGATTCTGGCCACCAGCGGCGGCGATCACGGCATCATCCGCAGCGACTTCCCGGGTGGCTGGGAGGGCGATGAGGCCGACGCGGTCTCCGGACGGGGCCTGACGGACGATCAGCTCAGAGCTCAGGAACTGGTAAGCACGCTCTTCAACTGGCGCAGGGACTCTCTGGCCGTGCATCGCGGCGGGCTAACCCACTTCCTGCCGAAGGACAGCGTCTACGTCTATTTCCGCTACCTGGACGACGAGAAGGTGATGGTGGTGCTCAACAAGAACACCGAGCCGCATACGCTCGCGTTGGAGCGCTTTGAAGAAGTGCTCGGCGATTCCACACGCGGCGTGGACGTCATTCGCGGCGGCGCGTACGATTTGACATCGGCCATCGACCTGGCGCCGCGCGCTGCGCTGGTATTGCAGGTCGAGTGATGGTAGCCGGCCGCACGGTCGCTGTCCCGAGACCGTGAGGTTGAAACAGCACCGGAGGGGAGAAGAATGAAAACCATCCGTTTTTCGGTATCTTGTCTGATTGCCCTGTTCGCCACGGGGTCGCTCGCATGCGAGTTGTCCGGTTTCGAGCGGTCAGCCGCCGACTCGCCCCATGGCGTCACGCTCACGGGCGCCGAACGGATCGACGAAGGTGTCGCCTACTGTCAGGTTGAAGGCGAAATCGCCAATTCCGTCGATGGCCGCAGCCGTATCCGGTTTCGGCTTCGCCTGCCGGACGAGGCGGACTGGAACGGCCGGTTCCTGGTCCTCGGCAACGGGGGCTCGGCGGGCATGTTCCAGGGAGAGAACCGTGCACAGGTCGCCCTGCAACTGGGGTTCGCCACGGGGCAAACCGACACCGGCCATACCCGGGACGGACCTGAAGACTGGATGATGCACACGGCCGCGGACGGCAACGTCGTGCCCAACAGCGTCGCCATCGAGGATTTCGGGCACCGGTCCATTCACCTCACCTCCGCCGTTGGAGAGCAATTGGTGAATGCCTACTATGCGGACGGCGCGGAATACGCCTATTACTTTGGCTGTTCCACCGGCGGACGCCAGGGGCTCAAGGCCATGCAGCGCTATCCCGGGGATTTCGACGGTATCGTCGCCGGCGCTCCCGTGTTTTCGCTGACCCGCCTGAACATGTCCCAGGTCTGGTTGGCGCAGCAGAACACCCGCCTTGCGGAGGAGGGTGAGTCCCTGGCCCCGGCGCAGATTGACCTCATCCACGAGAGCGCGCTGGCAGCTTGCGATGCGGACGATGGGATCGCGGATCGCATCATCGACGATCCGCGCCAGTGCGGCTTCGATCCCGGCGTGCTGCAATGCAGCGGCTCCGAGGCACCGCCCATGTGCTTGAGCGAGCGTCAGCTCGATTTTGTTCGCCTGGTCTACGAAGGACCCGTCACCGAAGCCGGCGAACGGATTTACGCGGGACGCCTCCCGGGCGGCGAGGGCAACGGCAGGCAGGGCTGGCAGGCACTTCTCGGCTCCGACTGCCACAACGCGGAGGCCACAGGGCGCTGCGACATGGTCGCCCGCGCATGGTTTCAGGACCCCGATCTGGACCTGGTAAGCACTTTCGACATCGACGATCCGGCCCACGTGCTGGCGGCGGACACGTCCTTCTATTCGGGTGTGACCCGGGCGGACAATCCCGACGTGACCCCCTTCGTGCAGCGGGGCGGCAAGGCGATTCTCTACCACGGCTGGACCGATCCGGGCGTCACGCCCATGACCACCGTCCAGTTCTACGAGGCCATGGAGGACACGGTCTCGCGAAAACGCGGCAGCGACGACTTTCGCGATCATGTGCGCTTGTTCATGGCTCCGGGGATGGCGCACTGCGGCGGCGGAGAGGGACCCAACAACTACACGGCTTCGGCCCTCGAGGCGCTCGATGCCTGGGTAAGCGACGGCGAGGCGCCGGATGCGATCGTGGCGACCCACGAGGAGCGGGGCATCTCCCGTCCCTGGTGCCCCTATCCGCAGGTGGCCCGGTTGAGCGATCCGAACCTGGACCCCAACGAGGCCGAAAGTTTCCGGTGCGTCGCACCGCCCGAATGATCGTGATTTCCGATCGGGTCCGAGTTCAACGTGTAACGTATCCGGGCCGCAGTCTTCCAGGGCCTGTCCGGATCGTCGAGCAACGGCACGAAACTCTCGCCGTCGACGCGCGGCGGGCGATCGAGTCCGGCGGGTTCCACCAGACTCGGGTAGATGTCGATCAATTCTGCGCGCAGGCTCCTGAGCGCTGTTCCGGTCTGTCGGAAGTGCGGGGGCGCCGACGGGTCGGCGTGCTTGGCATCATCGCAGCACTGTTGCTGCAGCATTGGTTCGCGGTCGACTCGTGGGCTCAGGATGTTGCACTCCAGCAGAACCCGAATGTACTTCTCATCATCGTCGACGATCTGCGCCCGCAGTTGGGCGTCTACGGTTTCGACATCATGCACACGCCGAACATCGACCGTCTCGCCGAGGAGGGATTGCTGTTCCGGCGGGCGTACGCCCAGTGGCCCGTATGCGGCCCGTCGCGGGCCAGCCTGCTGAGTGGACTGCGGCCCGACACCACCGGCATCTACAACAACGGCCGGCGACTGGATTCGTCGGACGCCGAGGTGGTTTCCCTTCCGGCGCACTTCAGGAGCAACGGCTACCGGACGTACTCCGTCGGCAAGGTCTACCACGCCCGCGACGACGATCTGGATGCCTGGAGCGAACCGCCCTTCAATGCTGCGCCGAACGACGACAATTGGCAAGGCTACGGTTCTGCCGAAACCCATGACTTGAGGCTGCGCCTGTGGGAGGAAGCGTTGCAGGAGGATCCGAACGCGCTGTTCCACCAATTCAACGCCGGCGCGGTGGAACGGGCGGATCTGCCCGACAGCGACTATCGCGACGGCAGGATCGCCGATCTGGCCGTGGAAGTGCTGCGCGAACACGCCGGCCAGCCGTTCTTCGCCGCAGTGGGATTCGTCAAGCCGCACTTGCCATTCGCCGCGCCGAGCCGGTATTGGGACCTGTACGACCGTGCCGAACTGCGGCCGGCGGCAGACTCCGTCCGGCCCGAAGGCACGACGGGGATTCCCTACATCTACAGCGAACTGGAGTCCTATCGGGGCATTCCGTCGGACGACGACCTGACCGGGGAGCAGGTGCTGGAGCTGATTCACGGATATTACGCTGCGGTCAGCTTCGTCGACGCCCAGGTGGGCAAGCTGCTGGACGAACTGGATCGGTTGGACATCAGGGACAACACGATCGTCGCCCTGGTGGGGGACCACGGGTTCCATCTGGGCGAGCAGGGCATCTGGGCGAAGCACAGCCTGTTCGAACTGTCGTCGCATACGCCCCTCATAGTCAGCGTTCCCGGTCAGGAGACCGCCGGCGAGTCCACGGGTGCGCTGGTGGAATTGATCGACATCTACCCGAGCCTGGTGGAACTGGCCGGGCTCGATCCGTCGCCGCGCTTTGACGGTGAGAGCTTCGCGCCGCTGATGAACGATCCGGACACGCCCTACAAGGACGCGGCGCTGAGCCAGTATCGGCATTTCATGGAGCCGTACCGGGAAATCATGGGGTACAGCATCCGGACGGATCGGCATCGGTTCTCGCTCTGGCGGGATAACGCGCGCCAGGGCGCAGCATTTGCAAGGGAGTTGTACGACCTGGGCGTAGATGGCAGCGAGTCGGTCAACCTTGCCCACGATCCGGCGTACGAGGTCACAGTACAGGACTTGACGAATCGAATCGACGCTTTACGCGGAGGCAACACGCCCTGACAGCGACACGCTTGCCACAGACTGCCAGTGCTCTATCCAACCGATACGCCACTATCAGTTGGACAGGGCACTTCATACTTGCGCGAACCACCGCTTGTAGTCAGGATACGCAGCACGCTCAAACGTTATTCTTCTTGATCAGACAACCAACCTTGGGAAAATCAATGAAAAACTATCTATTCGGATTCCTGGCTTCCTCAGCCATTGCGCTACCCGCTTACGGGGCGCTCCAGGCCGGCGATGATGCGCCATTGTTCGAGGCGACCGCTTCGCTGGCGGGCGAGGCGTTCGACTTTTCGCTTCGTGACGCGCTCGACGAAGGACCGGTCGTGGTCTATTTCTATCCGTCAGCTTATACGCGCGGCTGCAACATTCAGGCGCGTGAGTTTGCCGACAATATGGAAGCCTTCAACGCCGCAGGCGCCAGCGTGATCGGGGTCTCGCTCGACAGTGTCGAGCGGTTGAACGACTTCTCCGCGGATCCTGAGTATTGCGCAGGCAAGCTTGCGGTTGCGTCCGATGCGAACGGCGAGATTGCAAGGTCCTACGACCTCAACATCCGCGAGGGCAATCCGGAAGCGACGGATACGCGCGGGATCGCGATCGGCCACGACTTTGTCGAGCGCACGACCTTTATCGTGACGTCCGACGGCAAGATCGCACAGACGATCAGCGATCTTGCTCCGGCCGACAACGTTCTGGAGGCGCTGGAAGCGGTTCAGGGCCAGTAGCCGCCGCGGCCCCTCGCGGGGTCAGTGGCGCCGCGAGAGGCAATCCCGCGCGCGCGAGTGGCAAACGCCGTTCGCCGTGATCCGAGAGCGTCTCGCCGCGGCAATCCCGCGCGTGCGAGCGGCAGACCGGGCGCTTCCGCGCGCCCTTACTCCAGTACCTGCACGGCGTAGTTGAGTACGCCTTCTCCGTCCACGCGTATTCGGTACGACTCGACGAAGATCTTGCCGACGATCTCGTGCTGGGGATTGAGCACGAATATCCCGGGGTGGGGGATGCCGTACGTCCGGTCACCGGGCTGGTGGTCTTCGTTCAGGATGCCGAGCGCCACCATGGTTGCGGTATCGATGTCGGAGATGAACGGGTAGGTGATCCCTTCGTCTTCAACGAACGCCTGTTGCAGTTCCGGGGCGTCGTAGGTGACAACGACGATACCGATGCCGGCCTGTTCGAAAGCATCTACGTGCTGTTGCAGCTCCACGAGCTGGTTCTTGCAGAAGGGTCACCAGTCGGCCGAACGGTTGGCGATGAAGATGGCGCCGTTTTCGCCCATGAATCCGTCGATGGAGGAGATCTCCTCACCTTCGTAGAGCGCGCGTATGGGCGGAAACTGATCGCCGATGGCCAGACCCGGATCGAACCCGTCGGTATCCTCGGCGATGAACATCTCGTCCAGGTTCGGCTGGGCCATGAGCTGCGTACTCCAGGCCTGGGCCAATGCCGCAAACAGCGCCACGCCCGCTGCCAGGTAGCGCCAGTTATTCTTCATGATGGTACCTCCGACTCTTGAATGCACCGCTGACAGCCGATTGTCTCCGGTCTGGAACCGAACTACAAGCGATCCCCGTTTCCCAATCCGTCGATGAATCGTTAGTGAGCCAACGCCTGTACCACTTGTTCGGCGATCGCCAGCGATGACGTGAGTCCCGGCGATTCGATGCCGTACAGGTTGACCAGCCCCGGAATCCCATGCTCAGTCGGCCCCTGGATCATGAAGTCGCCCGGCGGATCGCCGGGGCGGATGAGCTTGGCGCGCACGCCGACGTATCCGGGCGCCAGCCGGTCGCGGTCCACCTTGGGCCACCAGGTCCGGATGGCGTCGTGGAATCGGTCCCGGCGCGACTCGTCCACCGAGTAGTCGGGCGCGTCGATCCACTGGACGTCCGGACCGAATCGCGCCTGGCCATTGAGATCGAGGGTGACGTGCACGCCCAGTCCGCCGGGTTCCGGCACCGGGTACACCAGGTGGCGAAACGGGTGTTTGCCCCGGTAGACGAAGTAGTTTCCCTTGGCGAAACGTATGCGGGGGACAAGCCGCTGCGGCAGGCCGTCGATGCGCCGCGCAACGTGTTCCGCGGCCAGTCCGGCAGAGTTGATGACCGTCCTTGCCTTGACTTCGACCGGTTCGCCCGCCGATCGGACGCTCAACCTGAAGCCTTCCTCGTCCACCAGCCCTCGCAGAAACTCGCATCGCAGGGCGAGGGTACCTCCGGCTGCCTCCAGATCGCCCTGAAACGACATCATCAGCCCGTGGCTGTCGACAATTCCGGTGGAGGGTGAAATCAGGGCCGATTTGCAAACCACCGCAGGCTCCAGTCTTGCCGCCCCGGCCCGGTCCATGATCGAAAGATCGTCGACTCCGCTTGCCTGCCCCTGGGCCTGGATCGCCTCCAGTTCCGCGTGTTGGGTTTCGTTCGCCGCGACGATCAACTTGCCGCAGCGCCGATGGCGGATCGATCGATCCCGGCAGTAGCGGTACAGCAGTTCCTTGCCGCGAACGCACAGCTTCGCTTTCAGACTGTTACGAGGGTAGTGGATACCTGCGTGTACGACTTCGGAATTGCGCGACGAGGTTTCTTCGCCGATCCCTTCATTTCGCTCGATCACGAGCACGTCGCGGCCATCGATTGCCATCGCCCGGGCGATGGCGAGACCCACGACGCCCGCACCGATCACTACTGCGTCCTGTGACTCCATGGGCGGATACTAGCGACCCGAGGGCGCATCCGCGAATCGTCCGCGTTCTCAGACGACGATCCGGCAACTCGAGTGCGGGGGAACCGTCGAGGTCGTCGTGTTGGCCATTCGGTACAATGATTAGGGTATTCTGAGCGCACCAACCCAGGAGACCCTTCAATTGAACAATCCCAGGTACTGGGCTTCCCAGTGGTATGCGACGAAGTTTGCCGAAGAGCCTTGGCCGGGAGGGTGGTATTGGCACGATCAGCAATACAACTGGCACGGTCCCTACGAAACCGAGCATGACGCCGCAGTCGCATTGAAGGGCCACCAGGAGCAGGAGCGCGAAGCCAGCGACGCGCATGAGCGATCGCGGCCGCAATTCGAACTCTACTATCATCCGCTGTCGACGTATTCGCAGAAGGTCCTGATAGCCATTTACGAGAAGGGGCTTGTGTTCAAGCCCCATATCGTCAACCTGATGGCGGAAGGTGAACGGGAGCGGTACCGCAAAATCTATCCCCTCGGAAAGATCCCGTTGATCGTCCTCAATCATGGTCCGCTCATACCGGAGTCCAGCATCATCGTCGAATATCTCGAGAGCCTGGGCGGTGCGCCGCTGATTTCGACCAATTCCGACGTAGCGCGCAAGACGCGGTTCAAGGATCGGTTCATCGACTTCTACCTGACCGATTCCGTAGTTACGTTGTTCAGCGAAAGCCGCAAGCCGAAGGGCGAGCGCGACAAACGGAAAATCGAAACGGCTCGTTACCGTTCCAAGGCCGTATACGACTTTCTGGAATACGAATTGAGCGAAAGCGCTTGGGCCAACGGGGACGAGTTTTCGCTGTCGGACTGTGCGGCCGGGGCAGCGTTCTGCTACGCCGCAAAGTACATGCCTTACGGCGGGTATCCTGTCGTTTCAGCGTATGCCGAGCGATTGGCGGAACGGCCTTCGGTCAGGCGCGTTCGCGAAGAGGTGGCGGCACGCCTGGACAATATTGACTGAGCGGTTTAGTCGGTAGGTACGCGACCGACTGCTCTGGCCAAAAAGCTGTCTCGATTTCATCAGCCCCGAACTGGCCTCTGAATCGCGCCGCTAGCGCGGTGACAGCCCGTATTGATTCAACCGCCAGACCAGGAACGAGAGTGATTCCGGGTCACGGTCTGGACCCGGTTGGTCGAGACGCCGTGATCGAGTTTCTTTACATGATCAAAGACGTACGCACGCGGGTCTTGAGCATGATCGCCGACGGCATGTCTCTCGCGGAGGTTATGGCCGAGCGGCCAACAGCACAATATGACGCCAAGTGTGGGCAGGAGGACACGTGGACGGCCAATGACTTGGTGCCCATCGTGCATTATGAGCTCGGTGGCCGCTCCAAGTACCGTCCTTAACCGTTAACGAATGATAGCGGTAGGTGCTTCGGCGCACCTATGGCAGACATGGCAAATGTCAGGGCTGATACGTTAGATCCTGGATGGAAGGATCGAGAAAAAAGTAGTCCGCCGGTCCATCGCGCCTCGCGAGGAGTACGACGTCAGCGTTCGACGGCACCTTGTAACCGTGAGGCATTCTGGCAGGGAGGATGATGTAGCTGCCTGCGTCGGCCGTGTACAGCTTGCCGTCGAGCGTGACGTCGACCGATCCTTCCAGCACGACCAGTGTCTCCGTGTAGGTGTGCCAGTGCATCGCAAATTCTGAACCGGCCGGGAAGCGGGAAAAGTAGGTTGGACCACCTGTCTGCGGATCGGTGGCAATCGGAGCGTTCCTCCGACCGGCCGGGAAACCAGGAATGTTTGTCGATGGCCCCCAATCGGCAGCTCTCCAGTGCATAACGAGAGGGTCGAGGGTTTCCGGCGTGTCCTGTGCGGTCACTACAACTGTGGTCACTACAGCGCCCGTTGCGATCAACAGCAGCGCACTCAGTCCCAGTTTCTGCGTTCCTGTCATGCGCTTGTTCCTCCAGTCTGGCGAATTCTGTGGAGAACGGGTCGGTGTCGTTTCGGACCACATTCTGCGTCTGCGCCATTCGACCGTCAAGGGACTGGCCGACCAGCGATCGAAGACCGCTGCGATCACAGATCGATGATTCCCTGAGTGGGCGAATTCGTCACGCGCGCCAGACCCACGAGGGATGCGACGAGGTTTCGGCGGGTGGTATCGGGCGTGTCACTCGGCAGATGAGTGATCATAGGGCAGTGCCCGCCTGATTAGAATGGGCGCGGCCGGGATGACGCCCGGCCGCGCATGACTGAAGTGACTACCGCTCGTCAGATAGTTTCCCTGTTATTTGCTAGCTACTTCGTTGAAAATACCAAAAATTACTTCGGGAAATTTCGTAGCTATTCGAGGAGGAGCCCTATGGCGTGTTCCGGGTGTAGGTCGAGTCACCGGGACGAGGACTGTCTCTAAAGGCAACGAGTGCGTCGGTTGCGGCGGGCGAATCGGTGAGCTGATGCATCCATCAAGACATCGTGAGAGAGGATAAACATGTCAATCGATTTCAATCTTGACGAGGATGGCATCGCACTAATCACCATTAACCGGACCGAGCGCCTGAACGCAATGGACCGGGAACACTATGACGCCTTGTCAAAGGCCTGGATACGAGTGCGCGATGACGCCTCGATCAAGTGCGCCATTATCACCGGTGCCGGCGATCGTTCATTTACCACAGGCGCCGACATCAAGGAGGTGCTGACCGACCCCACTCCATTGTCCGAGATGTGGTTGACGCAAAGCGACCAATTGCTGAATAACGGTCTGGAAATCTGGAAACCGATTATTGCGGCAGTTAACGGCTATTGTCTCGGTGGAGGCATGACATTGTTGTTCGCCACCGATATTCGAATCGCGAGCTCCAATGCCAGTTTTTCGCTGGCCGAGGTCAAGCGCGGTACCATTCCCCGCAACGGTGGTACCCAACGAATCCTGTCGCAGGTTCCACAGGCTATCGCGATGGAATGGCTATTGACCGGTGACCCGTTCGACGCGAATGAAGCCGCACGTTGGGGCCTGATTAACGCGGTGGTGGCGCCTGAGCAGTTGCTCGACAAGGCTTACAAATATGCACGACGCGTCACCGCAAATGCCCCACTGGCCCTGCAGGCCACGAAAGAGCTTGCGCTGCGTAGTCGTGACATGGATTTGAATACGGGATTGCGCGTGGAGTCCCAGGTCATCAGATTACTGGAATTCAGCGAAGATGCCGTGGAAGGTCCGGCCGCATTTTCGGACAAGCGCGATCCGAACTGGAAAGGGAAGTAAGCCATTGGACTCTCGTCCGCTACCGCTGCAGGGTATCACCGTCATCGACCTCAGCCATATTTACAATGGCCCCTACGCGACCTTCATGATGGCGATGGCAGGCGCCCGGGTCATCAAGATCGAACCGCCCAATGGCGAGTGACCCGGCGTCGGGGCGTGCTCGGTGGCTCCGCAATGGCGTTTGCGATGTTTAACGCCAACAAGGATTGCGTCACGCTCAATCTGAAATCCGAAGCCGGGAAAAGGCTTTTCTTCGAAATGGTGAATCGGTGCGACGTGGTGGTGGAAAATTTTGCGCCCGGCGCGGTCGAACGTCTCGGCATCGATGCCGAGACGGTTTTGAAGGCACATCCGAATCTTGTCTATGCATCCTCATCCGGTTACGGCCATGATGGCCCGTATCGAGATAAACCGGCGATGGACCTGACCGTACAGGCCATGTCAGGAATCGTCAGCGTTACCGGTCATCCGCATACACCCCCGGTCAAGGCCGGCGCGGCAGTGTGCGACCTGATGGCAGGCGCACATCTCTATGGCGCCATCATGACCGCATTGTTCGAGCGTGAGAGAACCGGGCTCGGTCGTCGCGTCGAAGTGTCGATGATGGAGGCAAGTTACGCATCGCTCGCCTCCAATCTGGACAAGTGGTGGAGTTCGGGTGGCGAGGCGCCGGAACGCACCGGCAGTCGACATGGGGCATTGATGGAAGCCCCGTGGAATGTTTATCCCACCCGGGACGGATGGATTGCGGTAATTTGTCTCGAAGACCGCCACTGGACGGATTTGTTACAGGCGATGGACCGCACCGATCTGATCGACGATCCGCGTTTTGCCGATCAGCGCACCCGGGTCGAACATATGGATGAAGTCGATAGCGTCGTCGAGGCCTTCACCAGTCAGCACAGCAAAGCCGAACTGGATGTCATCTTCCGTGAATATCATGCCATTGTCGCGCCGGTGCGCAATCTCGCCGAACTGACCGGCGATCCACATCTGCGCGCGCGTGGGTTCCTGCGCGAAGTCGATCATCCCGAATACGGTCGTATGACGCTACCGATATCGCCGCTGCGATTTGCCGGCAGCCAGCCACCGCAACATATCTGCAACGGGAACCTGGGTGCCGCCAACCGCGAGGTTTACTGCAACTGGCTGGGCTTGGGCCGGACCGAGTTCGAAAGACTGGATGCCGAGGGAACATTCAGTGCGTGCTGAATTGAGTGTCCTCCCTATTCACGGAATTCCGCCGCCGGAAGGTCTGTAAGGCAGGCGCGAATGACCGCAAATGGACTCCCCCTCGTTTTGCAAGCCAGTGGTTGACATCAGGCCCCTCCGGAGGTGAGGCTGTTTGTTAAATCGAGGCGCATTAGGAGAGTAATCATGAAACGGGGGCCAAAGATAGCCGCTCCGTCTCCTTACAAGATCTGGTGTGCGACGGCTGTGTCGTGTCTCCTGTTGGGTCTGTCGGGCAATGTGGCTGCGGCACCGAATGTCCTTCTCATCATCGGCGACGACATGGGCGTGGAGACCCTGGCTTCCTATGGTCTGGGGGAAAACCCACCCACCACGGCCGCGCTCGACGAGCTGGCCAGAGAAGGTGTGCGCTTCACCAATGTCTGGTCGCAGCCATCCTGCTCGCCCACGCGCGCGACGGCGATCACGGGCCGTTACGGATTCCGGACCGGCATCGGCATGGCGCTCACGGACGGCCCGCCTGTACCTGCGCCGGACAAGCCGGCGTGGGCATCCTTCGAGCGCCCCAGGCCGGCGGCCGCCAGGGTCCGCGCAGGCGTCGGCCCCGTAACAAGGCCCGGTCTCCCGCCCGAGGAATTCACCCTGCCTATGGCTCTGAAGCGGGGTGACGATCTCGCGCACGCAACAGCGGCCATCGGCAAGTGGCACCTCGCAGACATCCCCGTTGGGTGGACCGACCATCCCAATCGGGTTGGTTTCGATCACTACTCGGGGCTGATCGGGGGGTCGATCAGGACGACGAGGGATTCGTACTTCGCCTGGAACAAGGTCGTTAACGGAGAAGTCAGCGGAACGACAGGTTATACACCCGCCGACAAGGTGGACGACGCCATCCGCTGGATCGACGAGCAGGGCGACAACCCGTGGTTTCTCTGGTTTGCCTTCAATCTTCCGCACGTGCCGCTACACCTCCCGCCGGCGGAAATGTGGCAATCGGATTATTCGCACCTGGACCCGCAGTCCGTGCCGGAAGAGCTAACCGGAGACTACTTTTCCGCGATGATCGAAGCCATGGACACACAGATCGGGCGGTTGCTGGCGTCACTCGATCCGGAGGTGCGCGACAACACTTACGTCATATTCATTGGCGATAACGGCACCCCCGGGTCCTGGGTGGCGGAACCGTTCCGGCCGGAGCGTGCCAAGGGCACCGTGTACCAGGGCGGCATCAATGTGCCCATGATCGTTACAGGCCCGAGAGTAGCGCGTGGGGGCGTAAGCGAAGCACTGGTGAACACAACGGATTTGTTTGTCACGATCATGGAGATGGGGGGTATCGATCCGGAGGAGGCCATACCCGACGAGGTCACGCACGATTCAGTGAGCTTTCTCCCGGTACTGTCGGACCCCGATGCCTCGACCGGGCGGAAATGGATCTACGCGGATTATTTCGACGGCGGATTCCCCGGGGTAGCGGATGGCGACTATGCCATGCGCGGCGATCGCTACAAGCTGCTGCGGTACCGCGACACGGAGGAACTCTACGATCTCGAGAGAGACCCCTACGAATACGACAATCTTCTGACCGGAGAACTGTCCGTTGAAGAGGAAGCGGCGTACCGTACCTTGAGAGAGCAGATCCAGGAGCTTAGAAGCAGCGAATAGCCATCATTGTTTCAACGCCGTGATGCGCCATCGGACATGAGCACGCCGGCCCGCCTTCAGCGATATGCGAACATCCACCAGGCGACCATTTCCGCGTTCTTCGGCGTCGAGTACTCGAAACCGTAATAGTCTCCGTAGGTCGGGCGGAGCGCATTTGTCGCGTACTTGCCAAGCTCCGGAATCCACGACCCGATATACGCTGCGTGGTTATTGATTGTTTCGGGGTTTTCGATCCCCGCGCCCCGCGGCACGTTAACGATCGCCTCCGCCACTGCTGCCTCGAGATCGTCGAGATAAGTCAGATAGAACTCCACGTCATCACGAGAACCCACATTGCCATGGGAGGCCGAGAGGTAGTCCCATTCCAGCGACCCGACCGTCTCGATCATTTCGCGGTAACCAAGGTAGCTTTCGGCCCCCCCAAAGGCCCAGAACGGCGGCTGATCGGGATTGAAGATGTCCGGTACATGGATGACTCCGGTACCTTCGGGCACGTATATGGCGTGATCGCGCGCGTGACCGGAATGCTCCAGCGGCACGACGCGCACGGTCAGGTCTTCGAAGCGGAACGTATTGGTATTGGCGTCGATCACCTCGGTTGGCGCCGGGTGACTGGAACCCAGCCGCGCCATGAGCCGTGCCGTGGCCTCGGTCGCGATGATGCGCAGACCGGGAATCTGCTCCGCCAGGACCGACGCATCGCCGATGTGGTCGGCGTGGTTGTGGCTATACAGCAGCGCGCTTATCGGCAGATCGGTCACCTCGTCGATACCCGCGTTGATCGCATCGGCGCGCCCTTCCGCCGCATCGATGAGCAGGACGCCCTCGTCGCCCACGTAGAACATCGTGCCGGCGAACTGAACCTGGAAGAACCAGATGCGGTCGGTCAGTCTCTGCAGGATGTAGTCCTGAGTGACGTTCTTGTTGAAGAGGTTCTCGATCTTCTCGCCGGGCTCGAGCGTGTCGGTGGCCGATTCCGCCACATAGGTTGCGTTGACTGTCGAGGGCGCTTCCTCGACCTGTTGCGTGACGGCGGGCGAGGTGACGGCGACGCTCAGCGCGAGCGCCGAGACCAGTATTCCTGGCAGCGGAGTAATGTTCATTTTGCCAATCCTCCAGATACTAAAACGAGAATCGCTTCTCTTCTATCTACTATAGAGTGTTCCTGGTCGGGGTGAGAGGATATGACTCGCGGCTACGCCGCTCGGTCTTGTGGACCGCCCTTCGGGCGCCCAAAATCGCTGCGCGATTCAGTGAACCTCCGGACCCTGCCTCCCGAAGGCAATCGGCGAACTCTAACGTATTGATAGTAAAAGCATTCGGTAGGGTCTCCACAGCGCCATCTGCAAGTTGGAGCACGTTGAGGCACGTTGGTGTGGCGCAAGGGTGGGGCAGGCAGACTGCGGATATCGACATCCTCGTGGTTATATACCCATGGATCGCTTTGACTAATGGGCTGACTTATTTAGGATTGTATCCGTCCTTTAAAAAAGACATTTAGCAGGAATGTGTTAACGATGAAAACGATATTTAACCTGGCCATGGCGGCAATCGCCGCCGCTCTTCCTCTGCAGGCGTCGGCGCACCATTCAATGGCGGAATGGGATAGGAGCAATGTCTATGAGATGGAAGGAGAGATCGTCAATGTCGTATGGGCAAACCCGCACATACGCTGGACGATGAGGATTACGAACGACGAGGGTGAAGACGAACTTTGGAGGATGGCCGGAACCTCACCGAATCATCTTACGCGACGCGGTGTCACGGCGGAATTACTACAGGTCGGCGACGTCATCACTGTAGTGGGCTCGCCGTCCACTCGCCGTCCACTAAACTTTATCGTAAACAGCGCGCTCATGGCAGACGGGGCCGAGGTACTGTGGCGAGGACTCGGTCCTGCTGTCGATCCTCACTGGCCCAACGCGCGGACCGTCATCGGCTCAGGGGAATGGGGAGTAGCAGAAGCGGCGAGCGCCGAGCCGAGAGGGCTCTTTACCGTATGGAAGTTGGCGAGTGTTGAGGGTTGCATTAATCGAGACTGCGATATGGAACCTCTATCTTTAACGCCGGAAGCTGAATCTGTACTGGCGACCTGGGACGTAGCCGACAACTGGGTCGTCCGTTGCCAGCGGCGTGGGATGCCCTCAATCATGGTGAATCCCTATCCCATGGAGTTCATCGATCAGGGCGACACGATTCTCTTCCGGATCGAGTTCGAGGACAACGAGCGCGTCATTCACATGGCGGATGATATCGATCCGTCGACACAGCCGAGGAGCCATATGGGATTCTCCGTTGGCCGCTGGGAGAACGACAGCACCCTCATCGTTGAGACGAGCCGCATGAACTTTCCATGGCAAAACACCTCAGGTGCGCCCATGAGCGAAGATGGCTTCGCGGTTGAGCGGTTTGCTCTTAGTGAGAACGAACTTCGGCTCAATTATGAGATCACGTTCACGGACCCGGGAACGCTGACCGCGCCTTCAACGAAGCGCCTGGGGTGGATGGCTGTTCCGGGCATTGAGATACAAGAGATCCCCCTGGATTGCTCGGACGACGCGTATCTGTAAGGGCGCCCGGTACGGCTGCTACTGTCGCCGAAAACTCGCGTCGAGGTCGTCGCTCCTACGTCCTTCGTTCAGCTGCTACCCGTTCTATGGGAGGGCTCGCCCGCTCTGGATGAATTTGCAATACAATTAAGCGACACAGATATTCGGAGCCCACAGCGGCAAGAATGGGCAGGTAGATTGCGGATATCGGCATCTCGCTGGTAACTGACCAGTGGGCGTCCTCGTTGAAGCTGAGTCGGGCCAGGGCAGCCAAACTGATCGATATGACGGATGGAAAAGACGCCAGAGGAAGCGAACGACGCGTGGCGTCGGTGTCGGAAACGTTCGTCGAGAACAGTCTGTTCCTGAAGAGATTCCTGGCGCGGTATTTTGCGAACGCTCAGGATATCGAGGATGTTGCTCAGGAAGCGTATCTTCGCGCCTTCGCGGCCGAACAGCAAAAGCACATCGAGCAGCCGAAAGCGTTTCTGTTTCGAATCGCAAGAAACGTCGCGCTCAACGAGCTGACAAGAAAATCCCGGCAGATCACCGACTTCATTGAGGAAGTCAGCGCGTCGGTTGTTATAAATGCAGAGGCTTCTACCGTAGAGGAAATTGAAGCAGAGGAGCATTTCGGACTGTATTGCGAAGCTGTGGCATCTCTGCCGGAGAAGTGCCGGCAGGTTTTTCTGCTTCGAAAGGTGCACGGGCTTGCTCACAAGGAAATAGCAAGCCGGATGTCGCTGTCCGTGAGCTCTGTTGAGAAGTACTTGCGTCAAGGCGTGCTGGCATGCAGGGCCTTGATCGACGAAAAAGAGAACGGAGCGCTTCGGGCAGGCGTTAACAGTCCGAAGCCACACTCAGGCACGAAGGATAGATGGTGATGACAGATATCGTCGAATTTCCTGATCGGCGCCGCGTTGAACACGAGGCCGCCGATTGGCTGATCAAGCTCGACCGCAACTCAGAGCCATCGGCCGATGAGCTTGGAAACTTGCGTGAATGGCTCAGTCGCAGTCCGGTCCATAGAGAGGAGCTGGGCAGCCTCGCAAGACTATGGGGCAACATGAATGTGCTCACGGAACTGGCAGTGCCGTTGGGAAATGCTGGAGTGCGCGCGAGAGCGACTCGCCCGGCCGATCGCGGCAGAATCGGAATGCGCGTTGCGTTAGCCGGGTTCACCGCCATGCTCATTCTCAGCGTCGCGGTCCTTGTCTCTGCCCTGAACCATGACGATTCATGGACAACAACCAACGGGGTGTATTCAACGTCAATTGGCGAGCAGCGGACGACGCAATTGGCTGATGGTTCTACCGTAATGCTGAACACGAACAGCCGAATTCAGGTCAACTACAGCCGAGAGTACCGCGATATACAGCTCCTGCGAGGCGAAGCGCACTTCACGGTGACCGAGAGCGACGTGATCCCATTTCGTGTCTTTGCGGCGAACCGCCGCGTTGAGGCCGTCGGTACGGCATTCGCCGTGCATCTGCGCGAGAGCGAGGTCGAAGTGACGGTCTCGGAAGGGAAGGTCGCGCTGGTCTCGCACGAGCCAGCAGGCGCAGACGCGACAACGTCTGGCGTCGCCCCGGTTGAGGCGCTGCTGGGGACGCTCGAGGCAGGCGAGACGGTAATCGTTGCGGATAGCACGCCGGACGCCGGAAAAGAGGATCTCATTCGACGGATAGAGCTCCCGAATATCGACCGGCTGCTTGCCTGGCGAGAGGGTCTGCTCGCATTTTCAGGCGAGTCGCTCGAGACGGCGGTCGAGGAGATCGGCCGGTACACCACGGTGAATATAGAGATTCCGGATCCTGCCGTGAGAGCGATCCGGATCGGCGGCCAATTCCCGGTGGGAGAAACCGATGCGATGCTCTCCGCGCTCGAAGAGAACTTTGGGCTGCGCGTGCAGAGATTGAGCCGTGACCACGTCGTGTTGTCGGCGGCAGCCGAGTGATGAACTGACTGAGATCCGAATTGATCGGAATCTGAAAAGGGGGGGAATCGTGGGGCTGGCGAGAGTCCACTTTGAAGGCTCGAACCTGTTCTTCTGTCGCCTGGCCGATCGGTTGGTGCAAATCGGATCTGGCATCTATTGCGGTTTTCCCCTGCTCGTCTGTTATATCTGTGGTAAGGCCGCAACGACAGGGCTTGCCAACGTCTCGTGTAACAGAGAGATTCGGAGGGGAATACGAGCAGAACGCTGCAGCAGGGCGCGCAACCAGGCAGTTGGCGTGGTATTGCTGATGGCAAGCCAGGCCGTCCTCGCTCAGGAGCCGCTCTACGACATCGACATTCCATCGCTGAACGCTGCGGAAGCGCTGAATGAACTGGCTGAGCAGACCGGCGCGGTGATGCTTTTTCCCTATGATCTCGTCGTAATCCGACAGGCCAATGCGGTCGTCGGGCGGTTCACGTTGACGGGGGCGCTCGATGCGATTCTCGAGGGATCCGGGCTGTCGGGCGGGCTCTCCGATAGACGAGTCGTCCAGATTCTTATTGAAGAGAATACGGTAGTTGGACAGAGCGAGGCTTCAATTGAAGCTCCCATCAATCAAGGGGAAACGGAGATGCTGAATAGTAACAGGACAGGATTTTGGAAGGGCCTGACGGCGACACTGGGTCTGGCGGCCGCTGCGGCCATTCCCGGGCAGGGGCAGGCGCAAGCCCCGAATGCCTCGGCAGTCCCTGCTACCTTGGAGGAGATCGTGGTCACGGCCCGCAGGCGGGAAGAACTCCTTGTGGACGTGCCAGTCTCCATCAGCGTATTGAACGCCGACTTCATGCAGCTGGAGAACCTAGTGGACACCAACGACCTCTACGCGGTGACGGCGGGCGTCGACTACGTTGAGATTGGCGGCAGCCGGTCAGGGTCGCTAACGACGATTCGTGGAGTCTCCCCCGGTTCCCAGGGCGCCCTCGCCCAGAAAATGACCGTCTTTCTCGACGGCGTGCCGATCGTCGGGAGCAACGGGTCGACGTTCCAGTACCTTGATCTCGAGCGAGTCGAGTTGCTGCGGGGACCCCAGAGCGCGGCATTCGGCCGGGCGACGTTCGCAGGCGCGATCAACTATGTGACGCGGGATCCCGGCGATGAGTTTGATGCCGCGTTCAAGATCATCGCTTCGGACCTGAACCGCACCCTCCTGGGCGCGAATTTCGACGGCCCGATCACCGATACGCTGGGCTTCACCTTGGACCTCTACGAGGAGGACTTCGAAGGTCCCGACGAGTGGATCACGACCGACGGTCTCGAGGTAGGGGCCACGAATACTCAGCATATCGCCGCCAAGCTGAAGTTCGCCCCGAACGATTTTTTCGATATGGAGCTGTCGGCTTCGTACACCGGGGCGGACGATGGTCAGTCTGCCCAATACTCGCTCCCTGGGGGGACGGCCCCTGCTTGTAACAACATCGTGCTGGGCAACATGCGCCCTTATGTGCAGGGTGAGTGGGACTGCGAGCTAGGCACCGGACCGATGCCGGTGTTTAACGATCTCACTCAGGATGGGTTTGTCCAGGGAACTCCCGCCTACAATCAGGCGTTGTCGTACAGCGTGCTCGACCCGACGGACACGCGGGAACGCCAAAGAATCGCCGGCGAGTTCAATTTCAGTTTCGACAACGGCGGTCTCCTGCAGGCGATCGTCTCCTCGGCCACGGATGAGTCGTTACGGTGGGCATCGCAAGGCGGCGTGGAGGGGCAGACGACCAACTTCAGAGGCATGTTCAATCCCATGTTGACCTTGAACATGGGCGTTCCAAGCGGCAGCGATAAGGAAAACTATCTGGACGTTCGCTGGATCTCCCCGGACGATTCGTCGCTGCGCTGGATGGTTGGCGCCTCCCATTATGAGTTCGAGTATACCTCGACGGTCTTCCTTCAATACGCCGGCGTCGCGTTTCCCGAGCTCGGTTTGGAGGACCTGGTCAACCGTGGCATGGCGTTTCTGCCGAGACGACGGACCGATCAGGCCACGGAAGCAACCGGTCTCTACGGAAGCTTCGCCTGGGACATCAGCGATCGGACCACGGCCTCATTCGAAGGGCGCTTCCAGCGAGACAACAACCTGACGTTGGACGTCGTCAGCGGCAACACGGTGGATCAAACCACCGACTCGTTTCAACCGCGCCTGGCGGTTACTCACAGTCTCAACGAGGCCTGGTCCATCTACGGCCAGATATCTCAGGGCACGAACCCGGCGGTAGCCAATCCGCAGATGATCGACCCGCTGGTACAGGCGGCGACTGAGGCGGCTTTTGCGGCGGGCGTCATCGATTTCACGGCCGACCAATTTACGTCAACCGACGAAGAGGAGCTGACAAACTATGAGTTCGGGATTAAAGGCAACGCGCTCGACGGACGGGTGCAATTAGCGGCAGCGATCTACGTCATCGATTGGCAAGACATGATCCTGGGCGAGAGCTTTTTCTTCGGCAGCACTCCTCCGGTCATGGGCAGTTGTGCCGGTGTGCCGGGTTGCTGGAACGACGGTAGCTTCGACCCCAACGGCGTGATCTATCCACCTACAACCTCCACACTCACGGGCGTACGGCTTAACTCGGGTAGTGGCGACCTGAAGGGCATCGAGTTTGAGGCGAACTGGCTCGCGACCGACCGCTGGTCGTATAGAGCGTCACTATCACTCCAGGACAATAAGTATGACGAGAACTGCGATTTAAGTGCCGCCGGCAGGCAGCCCAGGGCCGGGGGAGGTTACGGCTTCGCTCCAGATTGCGTGACTGCAGGCGGCCTCCCCGGTAAGCAGGTCGCCGGCAACGAGATCGAGACCAACTCTGACGTCCAGGCGTCGGTCTCGGCTTCTTACACAGCGCCGCTCGCCGGAAACTGGCGATGGGGTGCTAATCTGGGCGTCCGCCACAAAGGTTCGGCATTTTATGACGTCGTCAATATAGCGGAGATTCCGGCAGTGACGACCGCGACAGGCCAGATAAACTTCAGTAACGACAACTGGGAAATCATCCTGTTCGGCAACAATCTCACGGACGAGGATACGATAGTCTACATGCGAGAGTGGTTCGAACTCACTCTTCGCGGCGACCGAAACACCTGGACCTATCTGCCCCGGAGGCCGCGGGAGATCGGTTTGCGGGTGAACTTTGCGTTCTAAGCGTCGCGGATTAGAACGAATTTCGAGCAGGAGTAGCCCTTAATGTGAATATGCTCAGGCGCATGACAGTTGTCACCAGGCGAGCAGGTCAGCATTCAAGCCAACATGTTTGCAAACGGGCGACCGTACGGCCTGCTGCGTTCCCTCGAGAAGGAAGGGCTCTTGGTGGGCGAGGAGCTCTTTCGATACGATTGGGCTACCGGTATCGAACAGAGATTCCCGTCATTGGTTGGACGAATCTTCACAATGAACGTCCTGGGTGGAGAAGAGAACGCGTCGTTTCGAGACGACACGACGATTCGAATCGTAAGGCGCAACGTCCAGTCGATTCTAGGCCTGGTAACCGAGGACTAGGAGATTCGCGTGAAGAAAAATAATTGGCGAACGAGCGGGCTCTCGATCGCACTTCTCTGCATCGTTGCTTTCGGCTGCTCCACCGACAGGCCTGTTACCGGCGATGAGACATTCACGATCGTCGTGATCCCGGACACTCAAGCAATGATCGACTTCACGCGACAGGAAGCAGAAGGGTTTGCGATCGACAGCGCCGACATCTACATCCAACAGATGCAACACATTGCCAGCGAGGGTGAATCGAACGGCGGTGACGTCGTGTTTGTCGCCTCTGTGGGCGACGTCTGGCAGCATGTAACAAGTAGCATAGACCCGGGTCATGAGGCGCGCGGAATTGGGTCGCGGGAAGAGGTCACCAGATGGGTCCAGCCTGAAGGGACCATAAATTTTGAAATACCTAAAGCCGTTGAGGGCTATCAGCTGATCAGCGATGCGGAAATCCCTTTTGGCGTCGCACCGGGAAATCATGACTATGATGCCTGGTGGTTCGTCGCCGGAACCCAACCGAATGCGCGGGGGAATTATCCGGGACATGTTGGAGGCCTTAACAACTTCCGCGGAGCTTTCGGAAGCGATACGGACTTCTTCCGAGACAAGGACTGGTACGTCAGTGGATTTGAGGGTGGCGGCAGTAGCGCTCAGGTGTTTACTGCGGGGGGTTACAGATTCCTGCACCTGGCTCTCGAGATGCAAGCGGGCGATCACGTGGTTGAGTGGGCGCAGGGCGTCATCGATGACTTCCCCGGAATCCCGACAATTATCTCGACGCATGATTACCTGAATCCTCGCGGCGAGAGATTATTCGTTGTTATGGATCTGGCGTCGATAGATCCCGAGCGCAACAATAGCGCGGAGGACTTATGGCAGGAGTTCATTAGCAAGACGGATCAGATATTCATGGTCCTGAGCGGGCATCAACCGGGTCAGGCGATAAGAATCGACCAGAACGAATACGGGCATGAGGTTTATCAGCTACTGGCGAACTTCCAGTGGCGTGGCCAGTCTGCAGTCGATGCAGGCCAACCGGAGGGACGCGCTGCGGCTACTGGCGATGGCTGGTTTCGAGAAATGATCTTTCACACACTCGGCGCTAATCCAAGAGTCGACGTACGAACCTATTCAAGTTACTACGAAAGCTACTCGAGTGAATTGGATACCTATGCCGAATGGTACAAGGAAGCAGAGCAGCCAGAGATGACTGACGAGCAATTCCTCGCTGCGGACGAATTCACAATCGAGCTTACCGATTTTCGTAGTCGATTCGGCTTGCCGCAAGATCTTTGAAGGGTTGAACGGAGCTGCTGTTCTCTGATGACCGCTTCTGGCCGAGGCTGTGTGAAAACGCAGTGATCTTTATAATACCGAGGTCTCAGTGGTGGGTTAAGCCAAATGAAGCGATTCATTGAAGGTGTTGCGGTTGAACTTTTCGTTCCAGGCGTCACGGATTAACAGTTAGGAGTAGAGCTGGTATGAGTGTTCTCAGACACATGACTGTGTTCGCTGCAGCACTCGTGCTCGCGACGCCCGTGCCGGCGCATCACAGCGACGCAGGTGTGGACCTGGAGACGATGGTTACCATCGAAGGCACGGTTAAGGAGTTCGCGTGGCGGAATCCACATGTCTACGTCATCGTAGAGTCCTTGCAGAGCGGCGAACCCGTCGATTGGGAACTGCAGATGGGCCCGGTCCACTTTCAAACACGAATGGGCTGGACGCGGGACTCGCTGTTACCAGGCGAGCGGGTCAGCATTCAAGCCAACGTGTTTGCAAACGGGCGACCGTACGGCCTGCTGCGTTCCCTCGAAAAGGAAGGGCTCTCCGTGGGCGAGGGGCTGGCCGCGGTGATCGCCGCCCAGGAGGGGGAGGGAGACCCCCCCCCCGCCGAGAGCCTGGAGGGTATATGGCGGATGAACCTCAATAAAATGAAGCGGTACCCCGGGGGCTTCGACGGCTTCTACCACGCCCAGCTGACGCTGACCGACGCGGGACTGGCGGCGCAGGCCGCTTACGATCCTTTGTCGGCCGAGAACCCCGAGTCGACCTGTGCCGGACGGCCAACGCCATCGATGCTGGACTCCACGCAGATTTACATGATGGAGATCGATCTCTCCCAACAGGACGAGGTCGTCATCATCCGGGGCGAGGAAGGGCATACGCGGATGGTCTATATGGACGGGCGCGAGCATCCCGATCCCAGCGAGCGATTCGCCATGGGCCACTCCATCGGCTGGTGGCAGGACGATACGCTGGTGGTGGACACGGCGAACTTCGAGGATCACCGCTCCCCTTACCAGATCGGCGTGCCCTCGGGTGGACAGAAGCACGTGATCGAGCGATACCGCCTGGCGCTGGACGGCACTTACATGGATGCCATGTACATACTGGAGGACCCCGAGTATCTGGCAAGGCCCCTGGTGATCTACCATGAGTTGCTTCCCTCCCCACATCTCGAAATGATATACGGGGAGTGCGACGAGGTGAATGCGGGCCGGTGGGTCCAGGAATAGTCAGCGGATCCCGGAAAAATCAGGAGAGTTCGAGATGCTACTTTCAGGACAGAAAACTTCATTCGTCGCCAATGCCATGGGATGTCTTGGGGTGCTGTTGTTGCTGCAAGTGCCGTCGGCATTCGCGCACCATTCCTACTCACCGATCGACAACACGAGAATACTCGAGGTTACCGCGACAGTGGCGCAGCTCGAATGGACCAACCCGCACGTTTTTCTCTGGGCATATGTGGCCGACGAAACGCAGGAGAGCGGCTATCAGCTGTATGCGTTCGAGACCGGCAGCATTACGATGATGGTGAAAGCCGGCTGGACGCGCGACGACACCGTGGAAGTCGGCGAGGAGGTGACGATCGAGTATCTTCCGCTACGCAGCGGCGAAGCCGGTGGATCGCTGGGGACGATCACGCATGCGGACGGCACGGTTACCCCGGGCGATATTGCCGCGCTCAGGTTCATGGACGCAGTCCGCGCGGCCGAACAGGGAGAGGCGCCATGAGTGCCGGCCGGTTGATCGCCCGGAACATGCTTGCTTGCGCTTCTGTGGTGCTGTTGGCCGCCTGCGGGCAGAGCGCTGACAACATGGCCACCGACGATCCGACTGCCGCATCGGCGCAGCAGTTACCGGACTGGAGCGGATGGTGGGAGATTGAAGGGGGATATGAGGCAGTGCGCGCCGCATCACAGTCGGGGGGGCGAAGCAGTAGTGGCAACGGGGTGTTTGCGGCCGTTGCGAATCCGGACCTTTTTCAGCCTGAAGCCAGGCAAATCGTAGTGGCAGGCCGTGTGCCCGGTGCGGACCCCGGCGGTGGAGTAAAGTACTGTGTTCCCCACCGTTTCAATGGCGGATTCAATGGTGGGTTGACCAACGACGTCGAGTTCCTGTTGATGCCGCAAAGGCTCACCATTACCAACGGCGACGGGCTGCTGCGGCGCATTCCCATCGACGGCCGTCCTCTGCGCGAGAATCCCGAACCGTCCAATGGCGGTACATCCGTGGGCAGGTGGGAAGGCGACACCCTGGTTATCGAAACCATCGGACTGTACCCCGATACGACCTTTCCCATGCCATCGACCCCCTATCTCCCGCCGATTGGAGAGAATGTTCATGTCGTGGAAAGACTGTGGCTCAATGAACAGGATCAGTTGGTCATTGATTCGGTGTTGACTGCGCCGCGGTTATTGACAGCGCCGCTCAGTTTCACCACCGTCTACCAACGTGACCCCGGGTATGTTTACCGCGACCACGACATCTGTTCGTTGAACGATCGCTCGGTTGATCACGAAACGGGATTTGAGCACTTCGACCTGACACCGCCGGCTGATCTGCCGCCACCACCGCCACCACCCAATTAGGGTTGTCGACGTTGTATGGCGCAATCCGAACGTCTGCTTCACCATGAAGGTGGTGGTTGCGGGAGGCGGGCAGTGAACGCCCTACAGGCCAACGCGGCGCACTTTAGTCCTGTATATGATAGTAGCTCGTATTCGAATTATGGAGTTTCCTTTTAGACAGGTGTCAATGTAAATGAGTATTTGGCTTAGGAATCTATCGGTGTTTCTGGCCGGTCTGACGTTGTTGATCGGTTTCCACCCGAGCTATGCGCAGGGGCAAGCACCCGGCTTGCTGGATTTGCGCATCGTGACGGTCAAGCCCAATCGAGTCACGGAATGGGTAGGGCTGCAGCAAGAGCTAAACGCAGCGCGAGAGGAAGCCGGCATGCCGGCCAGGGAGTTTTGGCAGGTAGAGATCGGCGACCTGGATACGTTCCATGTTTTCACGCCGATTGCGCGGTTGGGTGAGGGGGAGCTGCCGCTGCCGGCCGATGAGGCCGCCCAGTGGGCTGCTCGTGTCAACGACACGCTGGTTTCGCGACGGAATATGGTACTGCGGGTCCACCCGGCAAGTATTCCGCCGGTGGAGGGTAAGCAATACGACTTCGCAACCGTTCGGACGCGGGTCGCCGGAACAGGTCACTTCGCCGACCTGAGTAATTGGTACGGCGAGAAATGGTATCCGTTTCAACGCGAGGCGGGATCCGAAGGGATGTTGTTGACCCAAATTGTTTACGGCGGCAATTCGCGCACGATGTATTCAGTCGATTTGGCTGAAGATCGGGACACGTTGAACGCGCCGCCGAGGCTCCCCCCCGCTGAGGCGCAAAAATTACGTGCTGAAGGCGGTGCTTACGTGGAGTTCGCCTCGCAGATATTGCTGCGGCGTCGCCACGACCTCAGCCCGAACTGATCAGAATGGAGATCGAACTCTCCCAACAGGAGGAGGTCGTCATCATTCGCTGTGAGGACGGGCATACGCGGATGGTCTATATGGACGGGCGCGAGCATCCCGATCCCAGGGGGGCAATGATTCAGGAGTACTCCAATGGATAGAAGCAGGATGGCGCGTCGAATCGCCAGTTTCGGTGCCTTGACCGTTTTTGCCGTCAGCGCCGCGGCACATCATGGACCGAACGTCGAGCCTTTATACGACACCAGTCAGCTGGTGGAGTTCGAGGGCGAGGTGACCGAAGTGTTCTGGCACAATCCCCACGCGCGTATTCGCATCCGGGTCACCGCCGGTCCAGAGATCGGCGAGATCTGGGAAATGGAGACGAATCCGGGGGGGTTCATGGCGCGCAGGGGATTCCCCGATCTCTTGCCGATCGGTTCCCAGGTCAAGGTAGCGGGTGTGGTATCGCGACGGAAGCCTCGCTATATGGGCCTTCGTAATCTGTTACTGCCGAACGGTCTCGAGTTCGCGGATTCTGCCCGAAACTATCCACTGCGGTTCGCCGACGAGAGACTCAGTCTCGAGCAGCCGCAGCCGAGCCAGGCGAGGGCAGAGGCCGCGATTCAGGAGGCCGAAGGCATCTTCAGGGTCTGGCAGCGCGGGCGGGCGGGCCTGCGGAGACTGGACGAGAGCGAGCTGACGGAAGCGGCCAAGGCGGCCAAGGCGGATTTCGACGCGTGGCTCTATCTGGAAAATCCGGACTGCATCCCGCCGGGTATGCCGATCGGCATGGAGGTCCCGACCCCGATTCAGTTTGTGGACGAGGGCGACACTATCATCCTTCTCCAGGCGGAATATGACCTGGTGCGGACAATCCACATGAATTCGGATGTCGATCCTGAGACGCAGCCCGCGACGCCGCTCGGATACTCCGTTGGGAGATGGGAAGACGATACGTTGGTGATTACGACGACACGCATCGACTGGCCAATTTCCGATCGCACCGGCGCGCCACAAAGTGCCGATGCCATGCACATCGAGCGGTTCACGCCGTCCGCGGACGGCCGGACCATGACTTCCGAGATGACGTCTATCGATCCGGACTATCTGATCGGATCGCCGGTCCGCTTAGGAACCTACACGTGGCTGCCCGGGCAGGAGATCGAGCCTTACGATTGTGTCATCCGGGAGGAGGGGGGCGCAGTGAGCGCCCGACAGACAAACGAGACCGGCTGAATTTTTTTTCTTGGACAGGTGTAAAGACAAATGAGTACCAGGCTTGCAAATTTATCGGTTGGCTTCCTTGCGGGGCTGTTGGTCGTCATGACGGGCGTGGTCTCCGCCTACGAGGCCTCCCGCGGACCCACGGAGGTGATCTACTGGGACCCGCACAAAGCCCATTCCGGCTACACCATGGTGAAGACCCAGCGGGTACCGGGCGCTTATCTGATCGACATGGCGGGTCAGGTCGTGAACTATTTTCCCGATTTTCATGACGCTTACTTGCAGGAAGACGGCACCGTATTCGGGTATTTGGGCAACAAGAGGTTCGCCATTCGGGACTGGGAAGGTCAGACGCTCTGGGAGTACACGGAGCCGCGCGAGGACTACAGCCCCCATCACGATCATCTGCGCATCTATAACGCCGAGCTTGATGACTACACGGTCCTCTATATCGCCAATGCGCGGCTGACGCATGACGAGGCAATCGCACTCGGTGCGAACCCGGGTGCCGCCGAACGCTACGACGGCGCGCAAATCGACACGATCGTCGAGATCGACAGTAGCGGCACCGTGATCTGGGAGTGGCGGTTTCGCGATCACCTCGTCCAGGACATCGATAGCTCGAAGCAGAACTACGTCGGCAGCGGACGTTCCATCGCCGACTATCCGCAACGGCTCGACATCAACTGGGGCGTGCTCTCGCCGGACTACGTGCATTGCAACGGGCTGGACTACAACCCGGAGACGGGCCATATCGCCGTCAGCTGCAACTTTACGAAAGAGATATACATCATCGATCATGACGGAACGTTCGTGGCCGGTGATCCTGAGCAGAGCCTCGAGCTCGCGGCCGGCGAGGCCGGCGATTTTCTCTACCGCTTCGGCAATCCGGCGATCTATGGTCAGGGCGAGCACCCTCACTACGCGGAAAAGAACTGGGCGCTCCAGGAATTCTCCGGCCACCTGCAGGTCGGGGGCGTCCACGACATTCAGTGGATCAGGGACGGATTCCCCGGCGCCGGGAATCTGCTGCTGTTCAATAACGGTTTGTCGGTGCCGCGAGCGTTCGGCGATGGCGATCCCCAGTCGGAGTTCATGGAGCTCAATCCGTACCTGGGTGAAAACGGGGTGGAGAAGGACCACTATGTGAATCCGCCGGAAGCCGGCTACACGAACGTCATGCCGGGCACGAGACGCTCCCTGGGACAACAGGATCCCAGGGCATCCCGTCGTCTGTTCTCGAACCAGATCGTGTCCATGTACCACACCACTGACGGCTTCAACAGCTTCCACGGCTCGGCGGTCCAGCGCCTGCCGAACGGTAACACGCTCGTGCAACTGGCGCGGCCTGGCCGCATGGTGGAGCTGACACCGGACGGTGAAGTGGTCTGGGACTACGTTGGCCCCGTGACCTGGGGCGGGGAGATCGTGAAGACGCTGATTACCGAGAACCCGGATCATCAGAATGTCTTCAACGGCTGGTCCCCCCTGCGCTGGGCTCCGGACTATCCGGGGCTGGCGGGCAAGGATCTCACGCCGAAGGGGCCCATCACCCAGTTTCACGGCAGCGCCTTTGCGCCCTCTTTCGGCGAGGAGGTGGCGATCCCGGAAGAAGAGGAATACTAAAACAGTTCACTTCGTCGACCTTTCTGACTGATGCGCCGAGAAATGGTATCCGTTCATCGGCGAGGCGGGGTACCTCGACACCTGTGGACCGTTGCAGGCGAGCCACCTTGGCACACACATGTCAGAGGAGGATGGTGTGACGGCTGCCAGAGTAGCTTTAGTGGTGGGGACGGGTGACTTCCTGGGCTCCGCCATCGCGCGAACGGTTTCCGGAATGGTTCGCTGAACGCCCCGCGGACGGCTTCATGCAGCCGGATGAGCTGGCGGAGATCGACTGGCAGTTACATGCCCAACCGCGCTCGGCGTGGAGCTTCGAAACAGACGTCCGAACGTATGTTGAACCGTGGTGAGCGTGCATCCCGGGGCTCTTCCTGACCCCCCTTCAAATGGACCGATACGCCCCCCTTGTGGCAAGATTTTCGAAAATTGGAAGTTTCCTTTGGGAGTTACCTATGTGCCTTCTGCGATTTCTCACACTGGCATCGATCCTGCTCTTCAGCAGCACGGCCCTCGCCCAGCGGTGGGCGCCGTTTACCGATGAAGACGGCAAGTTCCGGATCATGTCGCCGGGCGGCACGTTCGACATCGAGACGGTGGACTTCGAGACCGAGTACGGCATCGTGGTCCCCGCGAAGGTGCACAAGGCCGTGACCGATCAAGGGACGTTCACGCTGACGGTCGTCGACTACACCGATTCGATGGAGCTTCACATGAAGCGCCTCGAAGAGCTCAACGACATTTATCTCCCGGTCTACGGCGAGGTGGACGTGCGCGGATCGATCGCCTTTGCGGCGAGAGAGATTCGCGAGCGCGCGCAGAGCGTCGAGTACGACAACTACCATTACATCGGCCGCCTCGATGGGCATCAGCTGCACACGACCAATCCCGACGGAACGCGCACGTTCGCGGGCCTCTACCTGCTCGAGAGCAAGCTGTACATCATCGAAGCGCGGGTCAATCCGGGCTCACCCCCGGGCGGTATGTTCCAGCAGTCGCTCGAATTCATAGACGAGGAGGGCAACGGTATCTTCTTCGACAGTTTCCGCCAGCCACGCAAGGTCCGCGTCGGTGGCGAATGGATACGACCGAGCTCGACGGCACGGTGACCGACGTCTATTGGATCAATCCCCACGCATGGATCTACATGGATGTCGAGACCGAGAACGGGATGGAGAACTGGGCCATGGAGGCCGCGGGCGCCACGACTCTCACTCGGGTCGGCATCGCCGAGGACGAGCTCAAGCCCGGCGACAAGATCCACGTGAAGTGTCACGCGCTCAGAGACGGCTCCAACGGGTGCCTGCTCGGTTTCGTCACGACGCCGGACGGCGTCGTCAAAGAGTGGGACTAGCCTGAATCGCGAATCGGCGTCAGCGGCACGCGTTCGAACACACGGCCACCGACATGATCGATCTGTACACCGCACCCACACCGAATGGGTGGAAGGCTTCCTGCACGCTCGAAGAACTCGAGCTCCCCTACGAAGTACACACCATCGAGCTGGCGAAGCAGGTGCAGAAGGAAGACTGGTATCTTCGCATTAATCCGAACGGCCGGATCCCTGCCATCATCGACCGCGAAGCGGGCGACTTCGTGGTCTTCGAGTCGGGCGCACTGATGATCTACCTGGCGGAGAAGACCGGGCGATTGTTGCCGGCCGATCCCAAGGGGCGGTCCCGGGTCATTCAATGGCTGATGTTTCAGATGGGTGGTGTCGGCCCCATGATGGGCCAGGCGAATGTCTTCTACCGATACTTCCCGGAAAAGATTCAACAGGCGATCGACCGGTACCAGAATGAGTGCCGGCGTCTTTTTGAGGTGCTCGACTCGCATCTCAGTGGCCGCGAGTGGTTGGCGGACGACTTCTCGATTGCCGACATCGCCAATTGGTGCTGGGCGCGGACGCACAAATGGTCGGGCGTCTCGCGAGAAGGGCTGCCCCATCTCAAGCGGTGGATGGATAAAATGAAGGAACGTCCGGCCTTGCGTCGCGGCGTCGAGGTGCCGTTCAGCAGGGCTGGGATGACGAAAGACAAAAAGGCGGCGGAGGTATTTGCCAGGGAGGCGCAAAAGACGCTGCAGCGCTGAAGTGCGTCCGGTACGGTCGTCGCATCTACGGTGCCTGCTCGTTACGCTGCGGGAGTCTGGTTCACTTGATTACCGAACTCGTCTGGAGCCTTGAGATGTCAGACAAATTCAGAATTTTCGGCGCGGAAATGTCTCCGTATTCGGTCAAGGTTCGTTCGTACTTTCGCTACAAGGGAATTTCGCACGAGTGGAATGTGCGCGACACGAATACGATGGCCGAGTACAAGAAGTACGCAAGGCTGCCGATCATTCCCGCAGTCGCGACGCCCGAGGGTGAGGGTTTGCAAGACTCGACACCCATAATCGAGTCGCTGGAGGCCCGCGTGCCCGAGCCATCCATTCACCCCGACGGCGGGACGCTTCGTTTTCTCTCTGAGTTGATCGAGGAATTCGCTGACGAGTGGGGCAACAAGTGGATGTTTCACTACCGTTGGGCGCGCGAGGCCGATCAGCGATCGGCTGCCGAGCGTATCGCCGCAGGGAGTATGCCCGACGCCTCTGCGGAAGAGCGCGAGAAGATGACACAATACATTCGCGATCGGATGGCCGGCCGGGGCTGGGTAATTGGTTCGAATGAGATAACCGCGCCGCTGCTGGAGGACTCTTTCAAGGACGGCATTCGACTGCTCGAACAGCACCTGGCGAGTCGGAGCTATCTTTTCGGTGGACTGCCGTCGCTGGCGGATTTCGGCTTGTGGGCGCAGATCTATCAGGCCTGGACGGATCCGACAGCCGGTGCGATCCTTTCATCAGGGCATGATGCGACCTGCCGCTGGATCGACAAGATGCTTGATCCGAAAGCGGAGGGCGAGTTCGAGACCTGGTCTTCGCTACAGCCGACGCTGGCTCCGTTCCTCGAGAAACACGTCCGCCCGTTTCTGCTCTGGTCCACGGCGAATGCTGAGGCGCTTGCGTCGGGAGCGGACGAGTTTACCGTCAAACTGGACGGTCGTTCGTGGACCCAGACTGTTGGCGGTCCGCAGAGGTATCACGCGAAGTCGCTGCGAGAGATCCGCCGGAAGTACGGCGAACAGAGCCCGAACTCGGCGTTGCGCGGGATCCTCGAGACGGCCGGATGCCTCGAATCGTTGGTTCGCGCCAAGGTCGCCTATACCTAAGAGTTGCGTGAGAACATTCCCACGTTCACCTCTCGGAGCAAGACGCCCCACAGTTGCGCGGTCCTCCGGTCCGCGTCGCACGAGCATTACCGACCAACCGTCAACCTCGCGGGTGGTCGCGCTCAGCCGTTCGTTCGGCTGAAGGTTGGGACCGGGGGTGCTGGAAATTTTCTGGCGTCGTGAACCGCTACTCCTCGCTGATACGCTGCAGAATCAACTCCGCCAGCGGCGCGCCGGTCTCCTGGACGAAATGCCCGGCACCCTCAACGGTGTCGAAGGTCGCGCCAGGAATGTGCGCCGCGAACTGGCGTCCCCACGCCGGGGTGAAGCCCTGGTCCTGGTCACCGAAAATGACGTGCGCGGGCTTATCCCAGGAGGCAAGTGCCGCAAAGGCGGCCGCCTGTCGCTCGGCGGCGCCGGCCTCGGGTTGCGCGAACGGCAACATCCACGGCCAGCGTAATGCACCCGCAGTAGCGTCCTCACTATCGAACGGCGCGCCATACGCCGTCCTGTCCATGCCGTGCCGGCAAGGGGGGATACCGCAGCCTTCGCTCGTCCAGTCGGTGAAATCGACGCTTTGTGAACGCACGTTCCATCTCCGGAGATTGGTGTAGTCGAAACCGTCGTTATGAAGCCAGGTATTCAGAATGATCAGGCGGGCAAACCGGTCCGGAAGGTCGACTGCGGTTATCAGCCCGGTCGGTCCGCCCCAGTCCTGCACGACGACGGTGATGTTCTCGAGGTCGAGACCTGTGACGAACTCCGTCAGCATATGCACATGGCGGTCGACCGTGTACCACTCCCTGTCGATCACCTTGTCGCTTTTGCCGAACCCGATCATGTCGGGTGCTATTGCCCGATAGCCGGCGGCGGTCAATACCGAAATCCAGTCGCGGTAGAGGTAGCTCCAGGTCGGCTCGCCGTGCAGAAGCAGGAACGTGCCTGCGTCGCCCGGTCCTTCGTCGACGTAGTGCATCCGCAGCCCATCGATCTCGATGTAGTGCGGCTCGAACGGAAAATTGTCGAGGTCCGCAAAACGGGCATCAGGGGTTCGATGGACGCCTGGCATTGGCTCCTGCGCGGCAGCAGGAGACAGCATCAGGCATAACAGCATTGAGAGGACTGCAGGCAACGCAGTCGTAGCAGTCATTAGTCTTGTCATCGCGCGTATTCCTCTCGTAATGGGTTTCATTTGCGCGTGTTTCCCCGCCGCGCTATTCGGTGACATCGACGGTGATGTAGGCATCGGCCTGGAGACTACCGTCGTCTCCCCTGGCCCATAAGACATACCTGCCGGGTGTATCAAACGTCGCGGTTGTCTCGATGATGCCGTCTTCGGGGATTTCCGACGGGAGCCAAAAGACTCCCCAGGGAGAATTCGAGGCGGGCCGGGTGTCTTCCCATACCTTCGTCTGGGGCGGGTCGAACGTCACCTCGCCTGCGCCCCGATACAGATTCCAGCTCAGAAAAAGTGCATTGATCTTGAGCACCCCCTGCCTATAGGCCGGCACTATCATATGCTGAAGCACATCCACGGTGCGCGTCGATTGAACCCGCGTCCTCGGCAAGCCGTCGTCTGCCAGGTGCGCACGCAAAGTGAGTGGCTCGCCCACACGTACTGAGTACTCGGCCGGAAACTCAGGTCCGGACCGGCCAATGAAGCCCGCAGGACGCGGCTCGCCCACGGCCACTGAGCGCTCATTATCCAACTCAACAGTGACGGTAGGCTCTACATTGATATAGGTTTCCGGCGTGGTTCTACCACCACCCAGCGAACCACCTTCTGAAGAGATGATGACATTGTCGATGAAGAAATCCTGATGCTTATTGGTATAAGCCTTCGATTCATGACCGTTCGCGTTCAGTGTCCACACCAGTTCACGATCACCCCAATCAGCCGGCACGGTGACGGTGAAGGTATAGCGATTACGTCGCGGCATAAAAAAGGTAGGCTGACCGCGGTCGGCCTCACCTGGCGAAAAGGAATTATTCTCCCCGATCGGCACTCGAAGCTCTTCTTTCCAGTTTTCATTCATATAGCCGAATACGTAGTTAGTCGAGCCATCCGGATTTTCAGTCCAGCCCTCATACGCCGCCCACAGCGGTGCACCGGAACTGTAGGTCTCGGTGCTGCCCAGCGCCGGAGACAGTAATAAAATCAGACTGAGTAGTACTTTTCTTGCGAAAACCCGGGATGCGTATTGTTTCATCATATTCTCTATTGGTACTGATTTAGCCTTGCACTACTGCGTGCCTTCCCCAATAGTTTCCAGCGCAGCTTTGTGCTCCGCGCTTACCACCTGATTGAATCCAAGTGCGGCCTCAGCTATTGCTACCGCTGGCGCTGGAGCAGCGATCGCGCCTCTGGGCGCCGTGCTTTCATTACGTCTAAGGATATTGCGTATCAGTGCTTTGTCTTCATCGCTTGCTACACCGTCAATGTTGGCTACGATCTCCGCAAGTATGATCACGAGCCGATTATTCGAATCGTTGGTAAGCGCTACCAGCGCACGGTTCTGTTCGTCACTCGGGGAGTTATTCATACCAGACAGGATCTCAGCGATTACAACGTAACCGGTGTCTACCTTAGTGTCTTCGTTGGCACGCGTCGGCGAGACCAACGGTAGCGTGCATAGTGGGCAACCAATCACATGGTCATTCGGTCCCAGATCCAGCGCTTCACGTCGCGCGGCCATCTCTTGTTGAAACTGCTCGTCCGTCAGTTCCACATGCTCGCCCAGCTCGGCAAACATATTCGACACAGAACGATTACCTGAACCTGACCAGTTACGTACATCCGGCACGTTGATGTTGGTTGCCGTAACGTTCATTTCCCCATAGACATGAAGAATAGTACCGGCTGGCAGTAGCGGTGCTGCGTGGTCTTCGTACACATAGCTGCGGACCCAGTTGTGGTCATAGCCGGCACAAGTCAGGGTTTCTATTGAGCTTCCCCAGATGGCTTCCATACACATACGCTTCCCCGGCGCATGCAGGTGCGGCTCAAAGCGGATTATCTTTGTCGGAGAGTTGAGAACCTTATAAGAATGAAGTAGCTGATTGTCCTCGTTCGGTCTGACGCTGATATCCAGGCCGCTACCAAGTAGGGACCGTGATTGCCTGTACGTCGGCTCATAATCCTTCTCATGAAACCGAAAGCCGATTTCAATATGGCCTGTCGTATCCTGGCCGGTCGAGTGCAAATGTAACGTAGAGGCATAGATGACCGTATTCGCGTGTAGTAGGGGTCCAGCCAGCGGATCGAATACGTCACCGTTACGGCCGACTTCGTGTATAGGCCATGGGGTATCAAAAGCAGTTCTTTGGATATTACCTCCCTCAGTCACTACCGCGCTGTGGATAGCCATATGATGGACGATATAACGCCCGCCCACTACGCCGAGAACCTTCGACATATCGAGATCGTTAACTTCTACCATTTCCAGGGATTTTACGTAGCGATCCTCGGTTAACCCGGTCGGCACCGGGTCCAACGTACCCCACCAGTCAGGTGCACCGGCCTTCATGCTGACTTCAGGCATGACGACGATCAGATCGGGTTCGCCTAAGGTCCACTTGACGCTGTCATCGAATACCAGCGGAGCCGGGGCATTAGCGGGATCGCCCTGCGGTGTGCCGCTGCGCGCCCAGGTGGAGATCGTGGCGATTTCTTCATCGCTTAACGACATGTCATCTTTGTAGTCCTGGATGCCGATATCCTTCTCGATATACCAGGGCGGCATCGCGCCCGCCACATCTCTCAAGCCGGTCTTGTACTCAATCAGCCCGGCGAACGGGGCGACCTGCTCATAAGTGAAGAGTGGCATCGGCCCGGCGCCACCGGGTCGATGGCAGATCTGGCAGTTGGCCTGCAGGATCGGCTCGATATCCTTGTGGAATGTAATCTCCCCGGACTGCGCCAGCAAAGACGAAGGCATGGCCAGGAGGGCGATAAGTGGAACGAGAGACATTCTGGCTGGGAATCGCATTGTTTTGTCCTCTGGACTTACTCAGACATCGTGGAGACGTCTCCAACTATTGGATTTTACACGAATACAGGGAGACCCGGCTGGTACGGCCCTGCCACACAAATAACAAATGAGATGGAAAAATCCGCATGCAGACGCGCGCCTGGTGCCATCAGATTACCGACTTAATTGAGGAAGTCATCGCGTCGGTTGTTTTCCATTCAGAGGCTTCTGCTGAGGGCCTTCATCGACGGACTGGAACGGAGACCGTGCGGTGCCTGCTGGCGTTGTCGTCCGCTGCTGCCGCGGGAGATCGGTGTGCGTGTAAACTATTCGTTCCAGGCGTCACGGATAGAAAGTAAGGAAGAGTGGTATGAACATTCTCAGACGCATGACCGTGTTCGCTGCAGCAGTTCTACTTGCCGCGATCGATCTCTCCCGACAGGAGGAGGTCGTCATCATTCGGGGCGAGGTGAATGCGGGCCGGTGGCTCACGCCGGTGGCTGACTGATTGGTCAGCGGATCCCGGAAAAATCAGGAGCGTTCGAGATGCTACTGCCAGGACAGAAATCTCATTTCTTCGCCAATGCCATGGGATTTTTCGGTGTGCGGTTGTTGCTGCAAGTACCGTCGGCATTCGTGCACCATTCCTACGCACCGATCGAAAATACCAGAGTGCGTGATGTGGGTGCCGGCCGTTGTATCGCCCGGAAACTGCTTGCTTGCGCTGTTGCGGTGCTAGTGGCCGCCTGCGGACAGAGCCCCGACAGCACGGCCACCGACGATCCGGCTGCCGCATCGATGGAGCAGTTCCGGGACTGGAGCGAGTTACCGGACTGGAGCGGATGGTGGGAGATGGAAGGGGGGTTTGAGGCGGTGCGCGCCGCATCACAGGCGGGAGGTCAAAGCACTAGTGGCAACGGGGTGCGTCCGGTGCTTGCGAATCTGGAGGTGTATCAGCCTGAAGCCAGGCGGATCGCAGCGGCAGCCCGTGTGCCCGGTGTGAATCGCGGCGGTGTAGGGGTGTACTGTATTCCCCACCGTTTCAATGGCGGGATCAATGGCGGGAGGACCAACGACGTCGAGTTCCTGTTGATGCCGCAAAGGCTCACCATTACCAACGGAGACGGACTGCTGCGACGCATCCCCATCGACGGCCGTCCTCTACGCGAGAATCCCGAACCCTCCAATGGCGGTACCTCCGTCGGCAGGTGGGAAGGCGATACCCTGGTTGTCGAAACCATCGGTCTGTACCCCGATACGACCTTTCCCACGGCATCGAACCCCAATCTCCCGCAGATAGGAGAAAATGTTCATGTCGTGGAAAGATTGCGGCTCAATGAACAGGATCAGCTGGTCATCGATACGGTGTTGACTGCGCCGCAGTTATTGACAGCGCCGATCAATTTCACCACCGTATACCAACGCGACCCCGGGTATGTTTACCGCGACCATGACGTCTGTTCGTTGAACGATCGCTCGGTTGATCCCGAAACGGGATTTGAGCGCTTCGACCTGACGCCGCCGCCTGATCTGCCGCCACCGCCACCACCACCCAATTAGGATTGTCGACGCACGCGCGCGCCACAGTAGGGATACAAGAGTATCGAGTTGATGCGCCGGTTCGTTGTCTCCCTATTGATCTTCCCCTTGCTTGGGGGTGTCGTGCAGGCGCAGGAACGGCCCGACATCCTGTTCATTTCGGTCGACGATCTCAACGACTGGGTCGGCGTGCTCGGCGGTCATCCTCAGGCACTAACCCCCAAAATGGACGCATTGGCCGATCGCGGCATTCTGTTTACGAATGCGCACTCACCTGCCGTGCTGTGTAACCCGGCACGGACTTCAGTGATGCTTGGCCTTCAGCCGTCAACGAGCGGAATCTACGGAAACTACCCCAGTTGGATGGAGATCGAGCACCTTGCGGAGTTACCGAACCTGCCGAGGTTCTTACGAGAGAACGGTTACGAAACTTACGGCGCGGGAAAGCTGTTCCATGGGCACACCTTTTCTCCGTCAGGGTATCTGGGTTACAACGATCCCTCAGCATGGGACGCATACTATCCGTCATTGACGCGGCAGATTCCCGACGAGATCCGTCCCCACGTTACTCCCGCTAACGGTAATCCGCTGTCGCCTAACTTTGACTGGTCTGCCGTGGTTGCTGATGACAGAGCGATGGGAGACGGGCAGGTAGCGGCGTGGGCGGAGGAGAGGATTGGCGCCGCGGACGACGGCCCGCGCTTCGTCGCGGCGGGGATCTACCGGCCGCATCTGCCGTGGTATGTCCCACAGGGATATCTCGATATGTATCCGCTGGAAGATATTGTGCTTCCGGAAGTTCCGCCAGACGACCTCGACGATGTGCCATTGATCGGTCAACAGTTTCAGGCGGGAACCTCGATGGCGCCCATGGAGCTGCATCAGTGGGTCATCGATGAAGGCAAGTGGAAAGAAGGCGTTCAGGCCTATTTGGCGAGCATAACATTCGCCGACGCGATGGTCGGCCGGTTACTTGACGCGTTGGAACGCACGGAGCGGGCCGACAACACCATCATCGTTCTGTGGTCGGATCACGGCTGGCACTTGGGAGAGAAGCATCGCTGGCGCAAGCAGACGCTATGGGAGGAGGCCACACGCGTACCGTTGATCATCGTTGCTCCCGGTGTGACGACGCCGGGCACCCGCAGCGCACGGACGGTATCGCTGGTGGATATTTTTCCAACGCTCGCCGAGCTGACAAGTATCGCCGCTCCAGACAATCTTGACGGAGTGAGCCTGAAACCGCTGCTGGAAGATCCGGATATGGCCTGGGATCGCGCTGCACTGTCGACGAATGAATTTGGTAATCATGCGGTGAGGAGTGAACGCTATCGCTACATTCGCTACTTCAATGGTAACGAGGAACTCTATGATCACGAAGGGGATCCGGGCGAGTGGGCGAATCTGGCAACCGATCCGGCGTATGACGAGATCAAGGCTGAACTGGCAAAATGGATGCCTCAGAACGACGCTGAGGATGCGCTGTTATTGAGGTAAGGAGAATCCTGCACCTGCTTCGGCCCGAGCAAAAGACAAAGCGGGGAAGGGATCCGTTTATATGGTCTTGTTTTCCTTAAACTGATTTAGCTCTTCATCACTGTAGCCAAGTTCAGCAATGATCTTATCGGTGTGCTCGCCTAAACAAGGTGGTCGCTCCATAGTCTTGGTGGGTGTTTCTGAGAGTTTAAAAGGCGGCGTAGCGACCTTGGCGGGTTTCGTTAAACCTGGAAATTCCACATCGATAAACTGTTCAGTGGCAATGATATGTTCATCTTCAAGCGCTTGTTGAGGTGTGAGTACTTCTGCGCAGGGAAGGTGGCTGGCTTCCAGCTTTGTAACTAATTCTTTGCTAGAAAACTGACTACACCAGGCTTGCATAACCTCGCTTAAGTAAGCTCCGTTTTGCCCACGACTGTCGTCATCTTTAAAACGTTCGTCTTGTAGGAATTCTGGCTTGTTGACTAATACGCACCAACGCTTAAACATGTAAGGGCCAATCACTTGAACCATTACCCAACCATCTTTCGATTGAAAAGTGTCAGCAGGCGCCGCGTATTGTGTTCGGTTGCCAATAGGTTCACGATTGATGTTAATTTCTGCTTGTTCAGCAATCGCGAGGTTGCCAACCGTTAAAGCAGTATTTAAAAGTGAGGTTTCTACATGTTGACCCTTGCCACTATTCTTTAGTTCATAAATGGCAGCGAGGGTAGCAAAAGCGCCAAGGCACGCCGTGCCGTAATCGACATAAGGGGCAGAAGTTTTTGTGGGCTTTCCGGGTTCACCTGATAAATACATGGTGCCAGACATGGCTTGGGCCACGCCATCAAAACCAACTTTGTTGCTGTAGGGCCCACCCTCGCCATAGGCAGTGGGGGTGGTGAGAATAATATTCTCTTTAATGGATTTTAGACTATCGTAATCCAAGCCTGTTTTTTTCAGAATTGGGTAGGGCAGGTTGGCGATGACCACGTCTGCGCTCTTAACCAGTCGTTCCAGAATAGGTTTTGCTTCTTCGCTACCTAAATTCAAGGTCATGCCTGATTTGTTTCTGCCTATTACAAGAAAGAGTGCGCCGCCTTCGTCCGAACCGAGGGGCGATAGATCGCGGTCTTCGCCGCCTTCAGGTCGTTCAATACGAATCACTTCGGCGCCGAGGTCACCCAGGAGAGTTGCGCAGTAAGGACCTGCCACATAGCGACCAAAATCCAGAACTCTTATGCCTTCCAATACCCCTGCCATATGTGCTCCTGTGATAAGCTATTTTGGAGAAAGCTACTCTACTGAGTAAGCCTGAGTTGGCTAGCCTACGCGCTTTATGCGGTAAACTTCTTTCTTCAGCACGACGATGCCCCACGGCGAGAGCCAGACATAGGTGCCGAGTGTATGAAATTTGTGATTGTGCAGCGCGAATCCGACTATAGTCTTCTACATCAATCCCATGATTGAAACTGCCACAATACCAAGATAGGGCACGCCACCGAGATTGTGCGTCAAACCCAGGCTGGGACTATCCAGCTGTCGTTCACCGGCGCGCCCCAGGAGCTGGGAGTAAATTTCGTAGCCCATGCGCAACCCGGAGGCGCCGATGGGATGGCCAAAACATTTGAGCCCACCATCTGTCTGGCAAGGGACGCCGCCGTCAGAATCATAGAATCCATCCAGAATATCGTGAGTCGCCTTGCCTTCCTCGGAAATGAACAGGTCTTCCATGGTGACCAACTCGGTAATGGAAAAGCAGTCGTGTACCTCAATCAGACTTAGCTGTTCCCGGGGCTTGTCTATCCCGGCTTCCTTATAGGCGCGCTTAGCGGCAATTCGAGTATTGCGTACGTGACTGGCGTCCCATTGATTGGTGGTGGATTCCAGCCCGCTACTGACAGAGAGCTGGAGTGCCTTGATGGAAACCAGATCGGATTTTCCAAGCGATTTGGCAATTTCCGGTGTGGTAACGATGGCGCAGGCGGCGCCGTCGGATACACCGCAACAATCATAGAGACCGATCGGGTCCGATATCATCGGCGCACCAAGGATGGTCTCCATGGAAACCGCCTTGCGCAGATGCGCCTTGGGATTGCGCGTTCCATTCTGATGGCTTTTCCACGAGACATGTGCCATCGCCTGTTTGATCGTCTCCTTCTGTATCCCGTGCTTGTGTTCGTAACCGTGGGCGAGTTGGGCAAATCCGGACGGTGCAGAGCTGGCAGGCAACCACATGTCGTTAAAGTTACCTTTGAAAGCGGGGGGTAATCCTCCATAACCCGTGTCCTTCAACTTTTCCGTACCGATGGCGAGTGCGATGTCCACGGCACCGGCGGCAACAGCATAGGTCGCGCCGCGCAGAGCTTCGGTGCCAGTTGCACACAGGTTCTCCATCCGGCTTACGGGAATGCCATCCAAACGAAGGGCAGTCGATGCAGGGATGGCGGAACTGCCGACATTGACCGTGTCGGCATAACAACCATACCAGGCCGCCTCAATCTGCCGCCTTTCGACACCCGCATCCTCAAGCGCTTCATCAAAGGCCTCCGCCATCAGGTCGCCGGCATCGCTATCCCAGCGTTCTCCAAACTGTGAACAACCCATACCGAGTATTGCGACCTTGTCCTTGATTCCTGTTGCCATGTTCAAGCCTCTTTCCTTACTGTAGGCGTTGCTTTCCAGAAGTAGCGTCGAAAGCCTCGTTGCTGATCGATATCCTTGACCCTGAAGACATTACGCATGGGCATGCCAACCGCAAGCCCATCGTTGCCAATATCCACCATTTCCATTGACACGCGGGCACCATTATCGAACTGGATAAAGCCGACATAGAGGGGTGGGGCGGGATAATAGGAGAGCCAGTCACTGGTAAAGGTGAACACCTCACAGGGTTCATCGATCAGGGAAATATCTTCAAATTCTGCTGCCGGTGTCCGACAGTCGGTGTTAACACAATACTGCAATTGTGGAAACTGGACGGTATCGCAACGTCCACAACGTCCAGCATTAAAACCGGCGGTCTGCTCCACGGCCCGGTATTGGGTAGATAACATGGTTTTGGTATTTTTTTCCGAGCGCATGCCCCATTCCAGTTCAATTCCCTGGTAAAAAGACAGCATGCGCAGGTATTCCCGGGTGTCCAGCTTGTCGGCCAGGTTGCCCTTGATTCCACGTGCTGGTTGACGTGATGCGAGATGTTCAGTTGTCCGCAACACTATGGCATCCGCGCCCTGGCCAAACCCGACAAGAAGTATTCGTTCTCCGGGTCCCGCCTGTTCCAATACATTGGCAAGCATCAAGAGCGGATGTGCAGTACCGGTGTATCCACAACCCATTTGCAGGTCATCGGCCAGGATGCCTTCGAAGCCCAGCTTCCGGGCAACGGCCTGGGCGGCACCGCGTTGAACTGGCGGCACGATGAGATGGTTTACTTCGGTCGCGGCGACGCCGGCTTTCTCCAGGGCTGAAGTCGCCGCCTGGATTGCAAGCTTGTTAATGCCTTCATCCCTGATCCAGCGTTCTTCCCAGTAGTAGTTGTACTTTTCCTCTGCAGCACGGAAGTGGTCGACAAAATTTGCTGTCACGGTTGCGCTTGCCAGAAATTCGACAATCACATTTCCGGTACCGGTTACAAACGCTGCGGCACCGGCCCCAAATCCCAGCTCCTGAGGGCTGGCGGGTTTGGCCGCTGGTCGCTCCGATGCAATGAACAGCGTGGACTGTGCGGATTGAAACGTCTGGATAAAACCCGATGTAGCGGCTCGCTGTGAGTTGGCGATGTCCATGCTCGCTGTGTTTTCTTCCAATCTCAAGGCACCTGCCGCAATCGCACTGCCCTGGAGGTCGGCAAAGGGCGAGGTGGTCGATGCAAGCGTTATGCGACCGATTGATTTCGGGTCAATGTTATTCAGGCAGTCCCGCCCCGCCTCCACGGCCATGGTGATCGCATCTTCATCCCAACTGCAGAAGGCCCGTTCACCTTTCGCCCCTCTGCGCAAGGAAGGCGCCATCCAGGCATGGGCATTTGCGATGTGGGAGCGATCAATTCGAAGGCGGGGGATATACGCTCCAAAACCGGTGATTCCCGAATAACTCATAGTAGTTTCTTTGATAAGTGAACCGTCCCGGGAATGCCGGAGACTCTATAACTGTGAGTCAGGCCACCTTGGCCTACTCTTGATTGTGATAATAAATTTCTTCCGTTTCAACCGGAGTCAAGTCGCTGATCGATCGACTGCTGCACCACTGTCACATCGTCAACATCCGGGGTAACAGTATCCGGATGCGCCATCACCAGGAGCTGCGCTGTCGTACTTTCGGCAGTAATCCTATACTGTATGCAAGCGGCTGTATGTCTTAGAGGTAAAAATTGAAAAATAACCGGTGGCCGCTTTGAGTTTTCGTTCCGTGTGGATCGCCGTGCCGCTTCTCTTCATTGCCCAGATCGCCTGGGCGCAAATGGAATGGCGCGAGTACCCGAGCATGGAGCGCGGCTGGTATCGGGATGCGGACGTAGATTACGGCTATCAGGAGCCTGGCGAGTTCGTTGTCGGTCGTCTGATGTTCCCGCAGGCCCGCCACGGCTACGCGCTCGGTGTGGGTGGCGGCGACTGGCTGCGGGGCGGCACGGCATGGACGGTGGACTATCCCGAAGGCGACCGGACGTTTGCACGCTTGCTTGAGCGCTTGAGCATGATCGACGTTCGCCTGGTCGAGCAGCCTGTGAATCTCGACGACGCAATCGACGTGTACTACTGGCCCTTCCTGATCTCGGGGCTGGTGGGCGCCTGGGATCTCACCGACGCGCAAGCTCTGAAGTTGCGCGAGTATCTAATGCGAGGTGGCTTTCTGCTCTGCGACAGCTTTTACGGCACCGTTGAATGGGAAGGTTTCGTGCGAGGGATGAACCGCATCTTTCCGGACCGGCCCATCATCGAGTTGCCCGACACACACCCGATCTTTCATTCGGTCTATGACTTGAGCGACAGGCCTCAGATCCCGACCTGGCAGCATCTACCGCACGGTTACCGCAACGACGGCGCCGAGCCGCATTGGCGCGCGATCCTCGATGACGACAATCGCGTGATGGTCATGATCACGTTCAACAACGATATCGCGGACGGCTGGCAGCGCGCCGACGAGTATTTTTATCCGGAAGAGGCGGCCAATGCGTCGATTCGCCTGGGCGTCAACTTTGCGGTATATGCGTTGACGCATTGAGAGCCCTGTGAGGCCGGATCTCATCGTTCTCCCGCTGCCAAGCCTGCGATACCGCAGTGATACCGATCTTCGCGCTCTATTCGGTGACGTTGACGGTGATGTAGCCGTCGGTCTGGAGACTGCCGTCATCTCCCCTGGCCCATAAGACATAGGTACCGGGTGTATCAAACGTCGCCGTCGCCTCGAGCATGCCATCAGCCGGGATTTCCGGCGGGAGCCAGAGCACACCCCAGGGAGAATTCGAGGCGGGTCGGGTGTCTTCCCATACCTTTGTCTGGGGTGGGTCGAACGTGACCTGGCCTTCACCCCGATACAGATTCCAGCTCAGATATAGCGCATTGATCTTGCGCACCGTAACCTTCTGGGGCGGCGCACGCATCATACGCACTAGCTCTTGCTCGGTGCGCGTCGATTGAACCGCCGGGCGCGGCAAGCCGTCATCTGTCAGGTGAGCACGCAGGCTAAGGGGCTCGCCCACGCGTACTGAGTGCTCGGCAGGTCCCGGCCGGCCGAAGTAGCCGGGATGACGCGGTTCGCCTATGGCTACCGAGCGCTCATTGTCGCCCTCGATGGAGAGCGTAGGCTCCACATTCATGTAAACTTCCGGAGTGGTTCTGCCGACACCCAGCGAACCACCATCTGAAGAGATAATGACATTATCGATGAAAAAATCCTGATGCTTGCTGGTATAAGCACTGGATTCATTTCCGTTGGCGTTCAGTGTCCACACCAGTTCACGATCGCCCCAATCGGCCGGTACGGTGACGGTGAAGGTGTAGCGATTACGCCGCGGCATGAAGAAGGTAGGCTGACCGCGGTCGGCCTCTCCGGGCGAAAACGAATTGTTTTCGCCGATCGGCACTCGAATCTCTTCTTCCCAGTTGTCGTTCATATAGCCGAATACGTAGTTTGTCGAGCCATCCGGATTTTCATTCCAGCCCTCATACGCCGCCCACAGGGGCGCACCGCTCAGGTAGGTCTCGGCACTGCCCAGCGCCGGCGACAGCAACAAGACCAGACCAGGAACTACTTTTCTTGCGAAAAGACGGGATGTGTAGCTATTCACTGGCATGACAAATCTCACTTGCTGAATGCTTTCAATTGCACTGCGCTGAATATTCTCTATTCGTATTGCTTCCGTCTTGTACTACGTGTCTTCCAGCATGGCGTCCAGAGCAGCCTTGGCTTCTGTGCCGACCGAGTGATCAAACTCAAGCACGCCCCTGGCTATCAGTAGCGCTTCCACTGGCAATCGCGTCGTCCCGGTATCAAGGACACGCTCCATCATCGCTCTGTCTTGCGCACTTGGTGCGTGCTCAAGGCCTGCTACTACGCCGGCCAACATACCCAAGGCCCGATTGGACGCAGGATCGTTGGCAATCTTCAGCAACTCGGCTTTCTGTGCGTCATTCGGGAAATGATTCATGCCAGACAGGATGCCGGCAATCGTATACCAGGCGCTGTCTACAGCTTCGTCGGGACGAGTCGCCGAGACCAATGGTGCGGTGCACAGTGGGCAGCCGATCACATGGTCATTCGGCCCAAGATTCAACGCTTGACGCCTGTCGGCCATCTCTTGAAAAAACTGCTCTTCCGTCAAGTTCACATGGCGACCCAGATCGATAAACATGTTCGACACGGAGCGATTGCCTGAGCCCGTCCAGTTGCGTGTCTCCGTCATGTTGAGATTGGTAGGTGTAACGTTCATTTCTCCATAGATATGAAGAATAGTGCCCGCTGGCAATAGCGGCGCTGCGTGGGCTTCGAACACGTAGGTGCGGACCCAGTTGTGGTCATAGCCAGCACAGGCCAGCGTTTCTACATTGGCTCCCCAGATTGCTTCTATGCACATACGCTTCCCCGGTGCATGCAGGTGCGGTTCAAAGGCGACCAGCTTGATGGGGTTCTCGAGAACCCGGTAAGCATGAAGCTCCTGACCGTCGTAATTCGGTCTTATACTGATATCCACGCCGTTACCGATGGTATTGGGGACTTCCTGGTACTCCGGCTCATAACCCTTCTCATGAAACCGAAAACCGATTTCCATATGGGCTGTTGTATCGAAGCCGGTCGAGTGCAGATGTATCGAGCTGGAGTAGAGCTCCGAATTCGCTCTTAGTATTGGTCCGGCGCGCGGATCGAATATGTCGGGGTTACGGCCGACTTCGTGCACAGGCCATGGCGTATCATAATTATTTGTTTGTAAACCACCGTCTTCACGCGGTTGAGCGGTGCGGACCTCCATATGGTGGACGATATAACGCCCGCCCACTACGCCGAGAACCTTCGACATATCGAGATCGTTAACTTCTACCATTTCGACAGATTTCACATACCGATCCTCGGTCAATCCGGTTGGCACCGGGGGCACAGTACCCCAAAAGTCAGGTGCATTGGCCTTCATGCTGACTTCAGGCAGTACGACCACCAGGTCGGGTTCGCCCAGCGTCCACTTGACGCTGTCATCGAATACCAGCGGAGTTGGGGCATCGGCGGGGTCGCCCTGCGGTGTGCCGCTGCGAGCCCAGGTGGAAATGGTGGCGATCTCCTCATCGCTCAACGACATGTCGTCCTTGTAGTCCTGTATGCCGATATCCTTCTCGATATACCAGGGCGGCATGGCCCCCGCCTGGTCTCTCAGGCCGGTCTTGTACTCGATCAGCCCGGCGAAAGGGGCGACCTGCTCATAAGTAAAGAGCGGCATGGGCCCGGCGCCACCGGGACGATGGCAGGTCTGGCAATTGGCCTGCAGGATCGGTTCGATATCCTTGTGGAATGTGATATCTCCGGACTCTGACGCCACCAGGGCCAAAGGCGTGGCCAGGAGAGCGAACAGAGGAACGAGAGTCATTCTGGACGGGGATTGCATGGTTCTATCCTCTGGATTTTCCCGATTGAGATGATGACTGCGATCAGAGAATTCCGATGCAGGGCGCCTGCAAGGGGGCCTCTCGAATCAGCCGCGTGTAACATGTGAAATGCACAGCCCCTCGCGCCCGCGCGCGGCGATTGGTTCACTATAGCAGGGGGAATTTGGCCGATCAAAGTATCAGGTAGCGCTGACGCATTCCCCTCCGAAGCTCTCTGTTACACGAGATGTTGGCCAGGGCTGTTATTGCGGCCCTGCCACACACATGACAGACGAGATGGAAAAACCCGCAATTCAGACGCAGAAAGGATTGCCGTGGGGCGACACGGCGACGCTGGGTATCCCCTCGGTCCACCTTCCATGGGTGGTATCGGCGCTATGCCGAGGGCGGCGCGGCGGCGTTGGTGGACCGTCCGCAGGTGGCTTGAATCAGACCTGATGAGCCGGGTACTCTCTTGAGTCCGGACCCTCGCCGTCCGAATGGTTCTGACGGCGTACAGTGAACCACGATTCGCGTCCTTCACTTTCGAAAATGAGCAGGCCAGGCCCGAATCACACCAACCAATAGCTGAGGACTGAAGAATCATGAATCTGGAAGCGTTACGAGAGCACAAATTCGAAACCATGATTACCTCTCATACCGATCGCGATGTGATGTTTTATGCCCTCAGTCTGGGTGTTTGCGATAATCCCTTCGATGAGAATGAGCTACCTTTCGTGTATGAGAAAAATCTGCGTGTGCTCCCCAGTATGTCATCTGTGTTGGCATCGCTTGGTCTTTGGGTTACCAATAAGGAGTTTGAAATAAATGTCGTCAAGTTGCTACACGGCGAGCAACGGGCACGATACATCAGGCCCATGCCACCCTCCGCTGAATTGCGCGGAGAATATCGCATCGGTGCGGTAGTCGACAAAGGAGCGGGCAAAGGCGCGTTGGTCTACTTTGACAAGATTCTGTCCGACAATAAAACAGGCGATCATCTTTGCACTGTCTCATCGGCACTATTCCTGCGGGGGGATGGTGGAGCAGGCGGGTTTGGCAAAGCGCCGGAGCCGCTCCCGGGTGTGCCCGAGCGGGCCCCCGATTTTGTCGACGAGATACCCACCAGCAACAGGGCGGCATTGCTGTATCGCCTGAACGGCGATCGAAACCCGTTACACGTAGACCCGGAGCTGGCGCGAAAAGCCGGTTTCGAGCTTCCGATTCTTCACGGTCTTTGCACCTATGGAATATGCGGCTTCTCCGTATTGCGCAAGGCGTTCGATTACGATCCCACAAGAATGAAATCCCTGGATCTGCGCTTCAGTTCTCCGGTAATACCTGGACAGACGCTTCAGGTTGAAGGATGGGACGTCGATGCAGGAGTGGCATTCCAGGCCAAAGTGAAAGAAAGCAACAAGCTCGCAATTTCCAATGGGTTTGCTGCGCGGCACGTCCGATAACAGGCGATCCGTCAAGTCCCTCGATTGGGTGTCCCGGGACTATTTTCCCTTGAAGATCGGGGCGCGTTTCTCCACAAACGCCGTAACGCCTTCGATGTGATCGTCTGTCATGACGCAATCGCCAATGGCGCATGATTCCAGTTCAAGCTGGGATTCCATCGAGTTCTCGAACGATGCGTTGAGCAACGCTTTCCCTCGCCCATACGCGTAGGTTGGACCGTCTGCCAGCCTGGCAGCGAGCTCGGAGACATGGTTATCGAATTCATCGTCGGGAACGACCCGCGTGACCAGGCCCATTTCCCTGGCTTCTTCGGCGGTGTACCGGTCGGCCAGGTACATCATTTCAAATGTGTGCTTGAGGCCGATCATTCGCGGAAGAAAATAGGTGCTGGACGCGTCCGGATTCAGGCCGATCCGTGCATACGCCAAGGTGAAAAAGGCGGATTCGGCAGCAATGGTGAGGTCACCCGCCGCCGCCAGGGAAACGCCGGCACCAGCCGCCGCACCTTCCACCGCACAGATCACCGGCTTGGGCATCCTGCGCATTCGGTTTATCGAGTAGTGCAAGGCATGAAGGCGGCGAACAATCAAAGCCCTGCGTTTTTCGGGCGCCATGTTTTCGTGCTCTTTGAAGCCTTTGACATCGCCGCCACCCATGAAATGGCCACCTGCGCCCCGCAAGACAACGCAGCGGATCGCGTCTTCCATTTCACATTGTTCCATGAACTCGGCGAGACCGGCGCGTAGCTCTTCGCTAAGTGCATTTCTCGCCGCAGGCCGGTTCATGACAATGCTTGCGACACCGCCTTCGACTTCCATCGTGATGTGTGGGCTCATGTTCGTGCTCTGGCTGGTGATCGGTTTCAGTTTAGCCTTTGACAGACGAGATGGAGAAACCCGTAATCAAACGCAGAAGGGATCGAAACACAATTGGCACCTGCCCCTGATCGGGTGACCGCATCGCGACATTGTAGCCCCGGGCCAGTAGTCCAGCGATGATATGCGGTCCCGTGGGTCCCGTGGGTCCCGTGGGTCCCGTGCCACCAATCATCAATGCCTTCATCTCCGATTCCCTCTGACTTGCCAGGCCACGCAGGCAACTCGTTCGCGATAGAATTTCCTATCCTCAAATGTGCTTTCCCCCGCTACGATCAGTCAAGCCCAACAGGCATCCGGAATCCCGTTGATCATGAAACCACCCAACGAAGTCAGGCTCGAAACACCGCGCGGCGTCATGGCCGGCTTGCGCGGCGAAAATTCAAACGGGCCGCGTGTGTTGTGCCTGCACGGCTGGCAGGACAATGCGGCGTCCTTCCTTCCGCTGTCGACTCGGTTGCCCGGATTGGACCTGGTTGCCGTGGACCTTCCAGGCCATGGCCACTCCGACCACCGTCACCCTTCGGCCAACTACTACTTCATGGAAAACCTGCGCGACGTCGATGCGGCGCTGAATGAACTCGGTTGGGAAACCTGCCACCTCGTGGGTCACTCCCTGGGGGCAGGCATTGCGGCTGTTTACGCGGCGGCAGCGCCCGAACGAGTCCGCAGCCTGGTCATGCTGGATGCCCTCGGTCCGTTCAGCGAGCCCGCGAACAAGTGCGTCGCCCGCGTGCGAAAAAGCCTGCACAGCGGCCGGGCCAATGCGCGTCGCCAACGCCCCTATGCCTCCATCGACGAGATGATCAAGGCTCGCCAGGCCAAATCCGGTCTGCCCGATGAACCGGCGCGGCTGATTTGCGAGCGCTCGGCAAAACGGGTTGATGACCACTACGAATGGACCAGTGATCCGGCACTGTACTGGGTCTCCCCCATCCTGATGACCGAGGAGCAGGCCCTTGAGTACCTTGCAGGCATCACAGCCCCGGTGCTGACCTTGATCGCAACGCCTTTCATGTCATCCATCAGCGAAACACTGTACAAAACGCGCACCGCCGCCATCCCGAACGGCCGCCATGAACTGCTGACGGGGAACCACGATTTTCACATGAACCAGGTGGAAAAGACCGCCGGGATGATTCTTCCCTTTATCCTCGAACAGGAACGCGACTTCGAGCATCACACGCTGACTCAGATACGAATCAGGGCAGCGCCGGACACTTCTCCACCTTCGACGCGCTGATGTAGCGTCGCCACCTCGTCGAGCGATACTTCTGCGCCGATTCGAAACTCGAATCCAGGAGCGACTGCAACCCGATTGACTTGTTCGAACAGTGTCGACAGACGCTTCCGGCTCAGCACAAAAATTCCGACAAAGCGGCAGTTGGCGTTTTTCATCATCAACCGGCGCGCCGGGATCTCCGGCGTGGGCGCGTCGTCGACACCGTAGGCGGAAATCGTGCCGCCGCGTGCGAGCACGCGCGAATTGAGCTCCGCATTGCCGCCAAAGCGCGATTCGACAACGAGGTCGAAGCCTCGTTTTCCCACGCACTCATGCAATTGACTCTGCAGTTCAGGGTCGCGGTAATCGAAACATCGCTCGGCGCCGAGACTTTCGACCCCTGTGCACTTTGCGCTCGACGCCGTCGCAATCACGCGCGCGCCCGCTGCGCTTGCGATCTGAACGGAACACGCACCGACGCGACCCGCGCCGCCTGCAACGAGCACACTCCTGCCCGCCAGAGAATCGACAACCGACAGCGATTCGAGTGACGTGACAACCGGGATCGAAAGGCACGCCCCATGCTGCAGCGACACCGCCTCGGGAAGCGCCACCGCCTTCCACTCGGGCAAAACGCAGTATTCGGCACAGCTGCCCATGGCCTGCCCGACTTGGGCGCCAAACAACCAGACGCGTTCACCGACGCGCGATTCGGAAACACCGCCGCCCACGCTTTCGATTTCTCCGCTACCGTCCACGTGAGGCACGACCCGGTCCCAGTATGCGAGCTCCGCACCGTGAACGCGTTTCTTGATATCGAAAGGATTAACCGACGAATACGCGACGTTTACTCGCACCTCACCCTCGCCGGGTTGCGGCGCTTCCAGTTCCCCGATCTGCAGGACTTCGGCCGCTGGGCCACCGCCTTCGTACCAGACCGCCCTCATGTCTGCAGCGGTCTCTCGCTCGCATCGAGGCTCGGTGTGTCGATTCCGCCGGGTTCGATTTCCATTCCAGTGTGTGGGTCCATGTTTTTAGACGACCAGGAAGCGCGAGAATACATCGGTTCTTGAGAAGTGGCTTGAACGGTAGAATAATGCCAGAATCAATACCGTCTTGTTGGCCTCCATCGGAGTTTCAAAATGCGAATACTCAAGCGCTCAGCCAGAATCCTGTTGCCGGCGGTAATGCTGGTGGCGACGTCCCTCATGGGCTTGCAAGCTGTTTACGCCCAACAACAGCAGGGCGAACATGAAATGCCTGTGATCGACAGCACGAGAGGCGTGTCGGCAGAAATAAGACAAGTCGCGATGCGTCAGGGGCATGGTATTACGTTCGGTATCAGCGCCGCTGAGGCTGGGATTACAGTCGAATCCGCGCCGGTTGATGATTCGGTGCTGGCTAATGCCCCGAACGAATTCGGCCTGGGGTTCGAGCAGCCAGTGCGGCTGGTCAAATGGGTTCTGTACGACGAGACAAGGGAATGGGTTGACATTAACTTTCGATACGATCCGAGAGTGAACGATCGGTTTTCCTTGCCGCTACCCCCACTGCAACAGACTGCCTACTACTCTGCGGAGTGGGCCATCCTCGATGACACCGAGACACTCATAAAGGGCACTTACAGCTTCTCCTTCGGGCCCGACGCGGAAGCTCCTTCAGTAGTAAGAGGGCGGGAGGTGCAGATGGACCACTCGATGCATCAGATGCAATAAACGGGTTAGTGCCGGTTGTTTCTCAGGTGAATCCGTCAAAACTTTTGCCAGCTTCATATTCTTCTAGTGGAGTCATGGGACCGCAAAGAGAAAAACCTCCATCTACTTTTACGATCGTACCAGTCATATGACTCGCTGCCGGAGATAGCAAGAAGGTAACTGCTGCGCTGATCTCACTTTCGGTGGCAAGTTTTTTGAGAGGTATTCGTTTTTTTCTTTCTTCCATCATTTTCAGGAACTTTTCATTATACGAACGTAGTCCCGACGTACTGGTCAAGCCTGGCGCAACAGAATTGACTCGTATTCCATACTTTGCCCATTCGATACTAGCCGTTTTCGTTAGATTATCTACTCCGGCCCTGGCCGCTCCTGTGTGGGCCAGAAGTGGCATACCCCTGGCGAAATCCGCAACGATATTTACGATATTTCCGCCATTATTCTGGAAAAAAGTTTTGAATGCTTGTTGGGAAACAAGGAAAGTACCCGTTAAATTATTGCGAATGACGGCATCCCATCCCTTTTTGGACATTTTTTCCAATGGAGACAGAAATTGCCCGCCGGCGTTGTTTACAAGAGCATTCAAGCTCCCATGTTTTTCGAGAATGGCCTCGAAAAGGTTTTCTACCTGATCTTCTTCTCGAATGTCGCAAATACTCCAATCAACATTATCCCCACTCTGGCTGATCTCTGAGGCAACATCTGCAAGCCTCTCTCTTGTCCGCCCGGCAATGTGGACTGTCGCGCCCAGAGAAGCAAGTTCATGAGTAATGCAGCGACCTATTCCGGAACCGCCGCCCGTAACAAGAATCACTTGACCGGCAAATAATTCTTCTCTAAATATCGATTGAAATCCCATTGCATGAGTTTATCATCAAGCCACCATCGGAGTTTCAAAATACGAACACTCAGGCGGTCACCCTGAATCATGTTGCCGACGGTAATGCTGGTTACAGTAGCCTACCTCGCCTCGCGCTATCACATCCTCAGGGATTTAACACGACCTTGCCAAAAAAAGTTGAATCCTCCAGCATGCGGTGCGCCGCCACGGCCTCCGACAACGGCAAGCGCTGGTGAATCACCGACTGCACCCGGCCCAGGGCCACTAGTTTGATCAGTTCGCGCATATCATTGCGTGCGCGGCGCGCCTCCGAATCCCAGGCCCCCACCCCCATAATATTGAGGCCGCGCATAAGGACCACACCCAGGTGTAAATCGACCCGGTGCCCAGCCGTTACGCCGCAGGTAACCAAACGTCCGGCGACTTTCAAACTGCGGAAACACGCCGGCTACACCGCGGCCCCGACGTGCTCAATCACCACGTCAACCCCTTCGCCGTTCGTCATCTCCTGTACGCGCGCCGCGATGTCTTCGGTGTAGTGATTGATCACTTCATCCGCGCCCAGTTCTCGGGCCTTGACCAATTTGTCATCGCTGCCAGCGGTAGCGATAACGCGAGCCCCCACGGCACGAGCTATCTGGATCGCATAGCTACTCACGCCGCTGCCAGCCGCCATCACCAACACATCGTCGCCGGGGCGCACACGCGCGCGATTAATCACCATCTGATAGGCGGTGAGACCCGCGATCGGTAACGCTCCCCCGTCATCGAACGAACACGAGTCGGGCCAGTGAAACGTGCGCGCGCCCGAGGCCAGGGCGTATTCCGCATAACTGCCGGTGCCGCTCGCGACGACGCAATCGCCACGGCTAAAACCCTGGACTTCGCTCCCCACCGCGGCGACCTCACCGCAGATGTCGCGGCCCAGAATTTCCGGCGGCGTAATGCGGGTGCCGTGCGAGCCCGCGCGCATAAACACATCGAGGCGATTGACCGACGTGGCGCGCACGCGGATTTTGACGTCATTCGGCCCCGGCTCGGGTTCGGGTTGATCACCGTAAATCAGCGCTTCTGGCGGTCCGATTTGTTCTACATATGCTGCTTTCATACGTCGGTATTCCCATGAATTTCCACTAGACCCGGAAACGTATATAGTGCACCGCGCAGCCAGGCTATACGGCCCCAGATTTTTCGGATGCGCGATATTCTGAAACGATCGCGACATCGACACGAATAATAATCGATCGGACAATGGAACAAGCCCGTACGATTATCGAAACACGCCTCAGCGGAATTCTCCAGCCCAACGGCTGACGGTGCCAGATTTTGGCCACGGGATTCGGCTTCAGGGTACTTTAGGATTTGCATCGCGTGATTACATGGTCAAGGCACACTCCATGAAGCAATCTGAATCGACTGATTCGCCTGCCGTGGCGGTCGACAACGACGTCGTCACGATGCTGCGCGAAAGTGCTCGCGACTTTTGCGAGCGCGCGTTACCGCGTGAACGCCTGCGCCGGATGCGCCGGGACGGGTCGACGTTCGACCGTCAGGTGTGGCGGCAGATGGCCGATCTCGGCTGGTGCGGGCTGCTCGTGCCCGAATCGCGCGGTGGACTCGGTCTCGGCATGGCGGCCGCGGTCGGTGTGTGCCGCGAACTCGGCGCAGTGCTCGCGCCCGAACCGGTGATCGAAACCGCCGTCTGTGCGACGACCCTGCTGGTCTGCCTGGAGTCCGGCGACCCGTTGCTGCGCGATTGCGGGAGTGGTGACCGCGTCATCGTTCCGGCCCTTGGCGGGGTTGAGCGGAGTACCTTCGACGGCGTCGATGCCACTCCCGATGGCAGTGTGTACACACTAAGCGGATGTTGCGCCAGTGTCCCGCTCGGCAGCGACGCCGACGGCTGGCTGGTACCGGCACGTTGCGACGGGCAGCCGGCCTGGTTCTATCTCGACGCCGGCACGCAGGGGGCCAGCGCGACACGGCTGAAACTTGCTGATGGCGGCCATGACGCGTGCCTCCGGCTCGATCGCGCGGCAGCAATGCTGTTCGGACGCGGCGACGAGGCAACGAATGCGCTCGCCATCGCCCGTTTTCGGGCCGAAGTCGCCTCGAGCGCTTATCTGCTCGGCCTCAGCGAGGCGCTGTTTCAGATCACCCTGGAATACGTTGCGACGCGGCGCCAGTTCGGCCGGGCCATCGGCAGCTTTCAGGTTATCCAGCACCGCATGGTCGACTTGTACATACAGCTACGACTGGCAGCGGCGGTTGTCGAACAAGCCGGCCGATCGCCAGCCGATCGGAGTGCAACAGCGATGTCCTGCGCCACGAGTCGCGCGCGCTTCCGCGCCTGCACCACGGCGCTGGCTATGGCGCGTGAAGCGGTGCAGTTGCACGGCGCGATCGGCTTAACCGATGAATGCGATGTCAGTTTGTACGTCAATCGCACACTGGTGATGGCAGCCCGTTACGGGCAGGCGGACGCGCATGCTGCGCGCATCCGGCGCGAAACGCGGAGTTCGCCGAGCGCGGCCACGCTGCCTGCGGACGGTCACGAAGTCGCCGCCGACGCTGATCCGCCTGGTGGGGACTGGAACGCACTGGACGACGAAACCTTCCGCGCAATCGTGCGACAGTGGTTAGAGCGCAACTATCCGCCGGAATTGCGCTATCCGCCGACGCGACTGAGCGCGGAGCACAGCCGCGAGTGGCACGCGTGCTTGTACCAGCGCGGCTGGGCGGCGCCGGCGTGGCCGGTCGAGCACGGCGGCATGGGCCTGGCGGCGGACAAATTGTTGATCTTCATTGAAGAGCGCGAGCGATGGGGCGTGGGGCGGACACTTGATCAAGGCGTCATCATGGTCGGCCCGATGCTGATGCAGTACGGCTCACCCGAACAGCAGGCGCATTATCTGCCGAACGCGCTCAGCGGCGAGCATATCTGGTGCCAGGGATATTCTGAGCCCAATGCCGGTTCGGATCTGGCGTCGCTGACCACCAGCGCGGTACGCGACGGCGACGAATTCGTCGTCAACGGCCAGAAGATCTGGACCACCCTGGCGCAGCATGCGACCCACATATTCTGCCTGGTGCGTACCGATACTTCAGCCAAACCACAGGCCGGGATCAGTTTCCTGCTCATCGATCTCGCTGTCGGCGGGATCACCATCCGCCCGATTCGCAACATCGCCGGTGAAGAAGAATTCTGCGAAGTTTTCTTCGACGACGTGCGCGTTCCGGTGGAGAGCCTCGTCGGAAAGCTCAACGACGGCTGGACCGTTGCCAAGACGCTGCTCGGATTCGAGCGTCTCTTCGTCGGCAGTCCGGGCCCATGCCAGCGCGGGCTCAGCCGCTTGCGAGAACTGGCGGAGGCGAGCGGATCGCTGGATGACCCCACATTTCTCGATCGCCTGACCCGGCTCGAGATCGACGTCGCCGATCTCGAATCGCTGTACAATGAATTCGCCGACACCCTTCGGCGCGGTGAGACGCTTGGCGCGGATGTGTCGGTACTCAAAATCTGGGCCGGCGAAACGGAATGCCGCTTGAGTGAATTCATGCTCGAGGCCGCCGGCGATGCCGGCGGACGTACCGGCGTGATCGATTTCGGTACGTCGTCCATTAACGTCCTCAGTCATTATTACAACGCGCGTCGGACCCCGATTTACGCCGGCAGCAACGAGATCCAGCGCAACATCCTGGCCAAGCAGGTACTGCGGATGCCGTTGAGCTGATTCATTAAGCCAGGGCCTGGAAAGAAGAATTTTGACGAAGGATTTGCCGATGTCTGCTCGACTGTTATCTCTATTTTTCATTTTGTTTGTTTCTTTTGGCACTGCCTTCGCGCAGCCAACGGGCGAGGGCGCGTTGTCAGATACGGCCATTCGAGAATTCACCATTGCCGTGTCGGATCAGGCAATCGATGATCTGAATCTTCGCTTGTCGCTGAGTCGTATTCCGGATCAATTGAATAACGTTAGCTGGAAGTACGGAACCGACAAACCGTATCTGCTGAGCCTGTTGGACTATTGGCAAAACTGTAGCAAGAGCTTTGCATGAGCATCACCGCGGTCGTCATCGTCCTATACATGGGTTTTTTTGCCGCGTTCGGCATTTACATGAATCGCGGCAATACCAGTGGATCGGATTGGGCGATTGGCGGAGGTTCGATCGGTGTCTTCATGTTGGCGGCGGGCGTTGCCGGTACGCGCATCGGTGGAGTCGGCACCTATGGAGTCGCAGGTGAGGTAATCACCGAAGGCATAGGCCATCTCTGGTACAGCGTAAATTCCTTCGCGGCCCTGTTTCTGTTAGGTCTGTTTTTTGTTATCCCTTATCGTCGCTTGAAAGTCGTCACTATCGGCCAGGTATTCGATCGTCGATTCGGTTCTTATCGCTGCCAGTGGCTGACCAGTCTCTGTGTGCAAGCCACCTATTTCATAGCTAACATCCTCGAGCCCTATGTGATCGGCACGATAATTTCCGGCGCTACAGGGTTACCTTTTGTCGTAAGTGTTGCCATCGGCGGCTTACTTATCGTTACTTTTACGGTATCCGGTGGCTTGAAAGGCACGGCAGTCGCAAACGTTGTTCATTGTTCCGTCATTATTTTCGGACTTTTTCTTGTCGGCATAGTGGCGACGCAGAATATGGGTGGCTGGGATGCCGTCGTCACCCAGTCGACCGCCAGGCTTGCGGAAGCTGGACAAGATGAAGCTGCCTGGTGGAGTTTTACCGGCATCGGTCTGGCTTCTATCATTGCCCTGTTTATCGCGGCAACCATTCACACGCCGGCGGTATCGATTCACGCAAACTTTGCGAATTCGGCGGCAAAAGAAGACTATTTGATTAAAGCGTATTTTTTTGCCGGCATCATTGCCGCACTCATGCCGTTGGTCGCAGGATTTATCGGTGTATTGACCATGGCGAATTACGGTGCCGAGAGCGGGCTGAGCGGTTACCTCAATATCGCCCAATTGGCGATCGACACTGGGCCTGTTCTGGGTGGCATCGCCCTGGCAGCCTTGTTGGCTGCGGTAATATCTTCCGGTGTTCCCATACTATTGGCGAGCGCAACCATGTTCGTTAATGACTGGCTGCCCGGAGCCAAAAATCTTAACAGCGATCAACAGCTACGGGCTTACAAGATTGTCACCGTTATCTATGGCTCGGTTGCGGCAATCATTGCCAGCTTGGGATACATCGGTTCGGTACTGCAACTCCTGTTGCTTGCTTTCGCTCTGATCGTGCCCCCGGCAGTTGCGGTGACCTTTGTCATCTACTGGCGTCGCACGACGGAACAGTCGGCGTACTGGGGCATGGCGGCAGGTTTAGCCGGCGGACTGATTATGTGGCTGTTCAATTCCTTGTTTGACGGTGTGGAAAACGCGACGGCCGGGGGGTTCGCTCAGTGGTGGCATGAACTGATTACCTATCTGGGAGAATGGCGCGATCCCTCGTTCCTTACGCTGCTGCTGCCCATGATTGTGATCCCCGTTGTTACCCTGCTATTTCCGAATACGGTTGCTGACAACGAACACCATGACGCGTTCTATGGCACATTGGGCCGCCTGCGCCGCGACTTTAGCTGGTCTTAGGCAGGCGCGGTCGCTGCTTTGATTGTGGCGTGCCCGGCTGTGTAACCCGGCACCCTCAACGGTGTCGTTTGTAATTCGGCGGGCGAAAACTCTAACTGCGCTTGATTGCGGTTATGGTGACTTCGTCTGTTCTGTACGTGACAATGCCGAGCGCATATTCTCTTTTCACCGCTGCCGTCGAACGGAACCCGGAATCAAATGGCCAGTAATACCAAACCAGCGTCACTACCGCTTTCAGGTGTCCGCGTCGTCAACATCGGGACTGGCTGGGCGGGACGCGTCGCGTCGATGTTGCTCGCCGAGCAGGGTGCGGACGTCGTCGAGTTTGTCCGCCCCGGGCGCGACGTCCACCCGTGCGATCCGCTGCTCGATCGCGGCAAGCGGTTGCTCGAAATCGATCTCAAAGACAGCGCCGAAAGGAAGAAGGTTCGCGAGCTGGTCGCCAGCAGCGATGTCGTGTTCGAGAACATGCGCGCCGGCGCCGCGGCCGGGTTGCAGCTCGACTACGCCAGCCTGGGCAACAACGAGCGCATTGTCTACGTGTCGTTGCCGGGATTTGCCGAGGGTGACGAAAATTTCGAGCTGCCGGCATGGGAAGGCATCGTCGACGCCGCGGTCGGCGTCTATACCGACATCAGTTCGCTTGGATCACTGATCGGCGGTGATCCGGTCTACACCGCGATTCCGATGGCTTCGGCTTATGGCGGAGTGCTTGGCGCAGTAACAGCGTCGATGGGGCTCTATCAAAGGGAGCGTAGCGGGCGGGGGCAACGCGCTGTGGTGCCGTTGGCAGATGCAGTGTTATCGTCGGTGGGAGTGCTGATTGCAAAAATCTACGGATGGCCTGAGCGCTACAATACCCCAATGATCGACAACACCATGTTGCATACGGTGTTTCCGATCCTGCGCGAGCTGCGCGAACATATGACCGAGGAGCATATTGGTCGCATCGTCGACTTCCTGAAAAGCCGCGGTGCTCCGGGTAATGCCTTCTACGGATGCTCTGATGGACGCATTCTGTATATCGCTACGCCGGACCACGTCTACCAAACCCGCGCGTTACTCGAGACAGTCGGTGTTCTTGACCGTGCTATCGCCGAGGGCATGGTCGTCGGCAATCCCTACAGCGAGAATAGTGACGGCAACAACCTGAACCATGTCGCCAAGCTCTCGCCGCACAACCGCCAGCGCCTGCGGACCATGATTGCCGAGCGCATCAAGACGCGGCCCGGCAAGGTGTGGGAACAGCTACTGCGCGACGCGAATGTACCGGTCACCGTGGTGCAAACCGATTCGGAATGGCTGGCCGACGAAAAACTGCTGGAAGCAGGCGTGCTTGCCGATATGGAGGATCCGCATCTCGGAGCAGTGCGCATGCCGGGGCGCTTCGTCTCGATCGAAGGTGCGGCAACTCGGTCTCCGAACCTGCGGTCACGCCAGCATGTGTCTGGCGCGGACTGGAAGCAGTCGCCACTGACACCAGCTTCTGCCGGAGATTCGGTGTCGGGTGGATTGCTCGAAGGCGTGCGCGTGCTGGATCTGTCAAACGTTATTGCCGGACCCGTAGCCGGGCGTATGCTTGCTGAGCACGGCGCCGATGTGGTGCGCATCGACCCGCCCGAACCACTGTGCGGGCCGCGCTTGACCATGTCGTTCGGCATCGACGTCAATAAGGGCAAGCGCGCTGTGGTGCTGGACCTGAAGACCGAAGCCGGCCGTGAAGTGATGGCGCGGCTGGTCAAGGACAGCGACGTCGTGCTGCATAACTTCCTTGATAGGTCGGCGCGTTCACTAGGCATTGCACACGACCAGCTCACCGCTGTCAGTCCGGACATCATCACCTGCCAGATCAGCGCCTGGGGCGGCAGCGAGGGTGGCCCGTTCAAGGACGACCCGGCGTTCGATCCCGTATTGCAGGCTGCCAGCGGCATCATGACGCGTTTCGGCAAGCCGGACAGACCGGTCCTGCATGCACTGGCGTCCTGCGTCGATTACATCACCGGCTACGCTGCGGCGGTGGGCATTGCGCAGGCATTGTTCGCCAGAGAACGAGGCCGAGGCGGCAGTTTCGTGCGGACCTCGCTCGCCATGGCCGTGCAGCTTGTGCAGTTTCCGTTCATGACACGCCACAGCGAATCGGAGCAAGCGATTCCATCGGGGCAAGCGGCGCGCGGCGATGGCTGCGAACAGCACTTGTACCAACTCGCTGACGGTTGGGCGTTCGTTGGTTGCCGCGCCGGCGACGGCAGCAAACTCGCGAGCGCGGTCGGTGCCGAATCGGTATCTGCCGAAGCGATCGGCAATGAAGCACGCGACCTGACGCTGGCCCAACTCAGGGACAAACTCGCAGCGCTACCGGGGGCAGCCGCTATCGCGGTACAGACACTGGCAGAGCTGCGTGAGAGATATACGGTCGAGACCACAGTCGACGGCAGCGATAGCGTTCCCGACCATTCGTTCCGTCTGCTACGTGGGCCGCACCCCTCCGGATACCCGACAACGAGCCCATTGGCCACCTGGATTCGGCCGGAACTTTCGGCCCTGACGCCTACGCATCCGGCGCCCTCACCCGGGGAACACTCGATTTCGATATTGCGCGAGGCAGGCTACAGCGAAGAAGAAATCGTGGCGTTGGTTGACAAGGGCGTTGTGCATACCCATTGGAAGGTATTGCGGCATTATCTGCCGCTCTGAAACCGCCACACGGAAGGGAGGCTGAAACAGCCACTGGCGACCTGTGAGCGAGCCACTGAAAATAGATGTGTTCTGGTCGTTCCGGAGCCCGTGGTCATACCTCGCCGTACCGCGACTAAGGCAGTGGCAGTATGAGTATCAGCTCAAGGTAAATCTCCGGCCCGTGTATCCCATTGCCATCCGTATGCCTGATTTTTTCCAAACGCTCCATCCCCTGTGGGTCTCATACTTCATGAAGGATCTGTTTCGGGTGGCCGAGTTTCTGGAATTGCCGCTCGTCTGGCCAAATCCCGACCCGCTTGTTTACTACGTCGATGATAGTGGGTTAAGGCAAATTGGTGAGGAGCAGCCCTACATTTACAGACTGACCCGCTTGGGAATAGTAGCGGCTGAATTGGGCCACGGTATTGAATTTGCAGATGAGATTTCCCGTCTCATCTGGGGCGGAACCGTAAACTGGCATGAAGGAGAACATCTTGCGCTCGCGAGTGAAAAGGCGGGTCTGGATCTTGAAGGACTGGACAAACTGGTGATTTCGGATGCCGATCGCCTGGAATCCGAAATCGAGAAGAACCAGACGGATCATGAATCGGCGGGGCACTGGGGCGTGCCGACGTGCGCTTACAGGGGAGAACCGTTTTTTGGCCAGGATCGCCTTGATGTCCTGCTGTGGCGGCTCAAAGGCGATGGTCTTGTGAGAAGAGTCTGAACGAAATTACGGTTTTGCAAACCTCATCTGTTCTGTTCGTGGTAACGTCAGGCGCGAAATCTTGTTGTGAGTTCGCTCGAACGCTGATAGCGGCTGACACGGAGTCAGATATGAAGACAGGCACGATGCGCGTTGCCAGACGAAGCGCCATTCTCCCAACTGCTCTGATAACTGCGACGCTCGCCTCCGCCGCCTCTGGACAGCAAGGCGGCAGCGGATCGGGGTTCAGCGGCGATGAACTCAAGGCGCTGCCCACCGACGGATGGATCACCAATGGCGGCAACGTTTACAACCAGCGCTATTCCCCCCTTTCGGACATCACGCCGGACAACATCGGAGAACTCAAAGGCGTCTGGCGCGCGCGGCTCGACGGCTCCGGAGTCGGTGACAAGTACTCCGGCGAAGCAGCCCCGATTGTCCATGAGGGCGTTGTCTACATCGTTACGGGTGCGGATGATGTCTTCGCTATCAGTGTCGACAGCGGCGAACGCTTATGGAAGTACGAAGCCAAACTGGACCAGTCCATCAGCACCGTATGCTGCGGCTGGACGAGCCGCGGTGTGGCTATCGGCGAGGGACAGGTTTTTGTAGGTCAGCTCGACGGTAAACTCGTTGCACTGGATCTATCGACCGGCGAGATTGCGTGGTCGGTGCAGGCCGAACGCTGGCAGGACGGCTATACGATCACGAGCGCGCCGCTCTACTACGACGGAATGGTCATTACGGGATTCGCGGGCGCCGAGTATGCCACCCGCGGACGCGTCAAAGCCTACGACGCGAAGGACGGATCCGATCTCTGGACGTTCTACACGGTACCCGGCCCGGGTGAGTTCGGCCACGACACCTGGGCGCAGGACAATGAAGTTTGGCGATTCGGCGGAGCGACGGTCTGGACAACGCCGGCCCTGGATCCGGATCTCGATCTCGTCATTTTCTCCACCGGGAACCCCGGGCCCGACTTCAACGGCTCGGGACGCCCGGGAGACAACCTCTTCTCGACTTCAATCGTTGCGGTCGACGCACATTCCGGCGACTACCGCTGGCATTTTCAGCAGGTTCACCACGATCTCTGGGACTATGATGCGGCGAACCCGGTCGTTCTTTTCGACATCGAGATCGACGGTGTGGTCAGAAAGGCCGCCGCGGAAGCGAGCAAGACCGGATGGGTGTATATTCTCGACCGCGAGACGGGTGAGCCGCTGATCGGGATCGAAGAACGTCCGGTACCGCAGGAACCGCGCCAGGCGACAGCGGCCACGCAGCCCTATCCGATCGGCGACGCTTTCGTTCCGCAGTCGATCGAAATACAGATTGAAGGCTATCCGCCTCTGGTGAACGGCGGCCGAATCTTCACGCCCTTCTGGACCGAAGGTATCCTCGCAAGCCCGAGCGCGGCCGGAGGAGCGAACTGGGCGCCGAGCGCCTACGACCCGGAAGCCGGGCATCTGTTCGTCTGCGCGACCGACAGGATCGGTTTTTTCAGCGGCGGTGAAGTCGACGACGACGTTCCGGAATCTGCGGGGACTCGATACATTGGCGGTGACTTCGGCATGGTGCGAAGTTCGGACTCTGGAATACTGGCCGCAATGGATATGCGTACGAACACCATCGTCTGGCGTCAGCGCTGGCCGGGAGAGATGTGTTTCAGCGGCGCGACGGTGACGGCGAGCGGGTTATTGTTCGTCGGTCGCAACGACGGCCGGCTGCAAGCGTTCGATTCGAGTAACGGCGCTACGCTGTGGGAGTTCCAGACCGGCGCCGGGATGAACGCGCCTGTCAGTATCTTCGAGCACAACGACGAACAGTATGTCGTCGCCTACTCGGCCGGGAATCGCTTCGCACGCACCGAGCGCGGCGACAGCGTCTGGTTGTTCTCGATGAGCGGCACAATGGACGAGGTCCCGGCGGCCGGAGCCGAAGTAGCCGAGCCCGCCGTGGAACACTAGTGCTCCTTCAACCTGATAGATTCGGATCAGCGCGTTCACAAGCGCTCAGATGCGATGCGTCGTCTCGCCGACGTATTGGGCACACGTCAAGAGACGACAACGACGCAGATGGGCGCCTGGGACCTCACCGACGCGCACGCTCTGAAGCTGCGCGAGTACTTGCTGCGAGCTGGCTTTCCGCTCTGCGACAGCTATTGCGGCACCGTTGAATGGCAAGGCTTCGTGCGAGGGATGATTCGCATCTTTCCGGACCGGCCCATCATCGAGTTACCCGGCACACACCCGATCTTCCATGCGGTTTATGCGTTGATGCGTTGAGAGCAGTGGAGAGTAGCAGGAGCTCTGCATGAGCATCACCACGATTATCATCATCCTATACCTGGTTTTTTTTGTTGCGTTCGGAATTTACATGAATCGCAGCAACGCCAGTGGATCGGATTGGGCGATAGGCGGCGGTACGCTCGGTTTGTTCGCGTTGATGACGGGCGTTGCCGGAACACGCATCGGTGGAGTCGCTACCTACGGAGTAGCGGGTGATGTAGTCAGCGAAGGCATAGGCCATTTCTGGTTCGGCGTAAATGCCTTCACGGCCCTGCTTCTGGTAGGTCTATTCTTCGTAATCCCTTATCGACGACTGAAAGTTGTCACTGTCGGCCAGATATTCGATCGTCGATTTGGTTCTTATCGCTGCCAGTGGCTAATCAGTCTCTGTGTGCAAGCCGAATATCTGATAATCAACATTCTCGAGCCCTACGTGATTGGCTCGATCATTTCTGGCGTAACAGGTCTGCCTTTTGTTGTAAGTACTGCCATTGGTGGATTACTTATCATTTCCTTTACGGTAACCGGTGGCTTGAAAGGCGTTGCAGCCGCAAACTTCGTTCATTGTGCTGTCATTTTGTTCGGACTTCTTCTTGTCGGCACGGTGGCGATGCAGAATATGGGGGGCTGGGATGCCGTCGTCACCCAATCGACCATCAGACTTGCGGAAGCTGGAAGAGATGAAGTTGCCTGGTGGAGTTTTTCCGGCATCGGTCTGGTTACTATCATCGCCCTGTTTGTTGCAGCAACTATTCACACACCGGCGGTTTCAATTTACGCAAACTATGCAAATTCGGCGGCCAAAGAAGACCATTTGATCAAGGCGTTTTTCTTTGCCGGCATTATTGCTGCAGTCGTGTCCTTTGTCGCAGGATTCATTGGTATCTTGACCATGGCGGCCTATGGCCCAGAGAGCGGGCTGAGCAGTTACCGGAATATTTCGCAATTGGCGATCGACAGTGGGCCCGTTTTGGCCGGCATCGCCCTGGCAGCCGTGTTGGCCGCGATAATCTCTACCGGCGCGCCGATACTATTGGCGAGCTCAACCATGTTCGTCAACGACTGGGTACCCGGTGTCAAAAACTTTAGCAGCGATCAACAGCTACGGGCTTACAAGATTGTCACCATTATCTATGGCTCGATTGCGACAATCATTGCCAGCCTCGGATACATCAGCTCGGTATTGCAACTCTTGTTACTTGGTTTAGCTATGGTTGTGCCCCCGGCAATTGCGGTGACCTTTGTTTTGTACTGGCGTCGTACGTCGGAACGGGCGGCGTTCTGGGGAATAGCGGCAGGTTTTGCCGGCGGACTGATTATGTGGCTGTTGAATACCTTGTTTGACGGTGTGGAAAACGCAACGGCTGGCGGTTTTGCTCAGTGGTGGTATGAATTGATTACCTATCTGGGAGAATGGAGCGATCCCTCATTCCTTACGCTGCTCGTGCCATTGATTGTGATCCCCGTCGGTTCCCTGCTTTATCCGAATACCGCAGCCGACAACAAACGCCATGACGCGTTCTATGGCAAACTGGGCCGCCTGCGCCGCGACTTCAGCTGGTCCTAGGCGCACGACAGGCCGCCGCGAGGCCTTCCACCCGAGAACTATCCTGCTGCGACTCGGGTGGCCGGACTCAGGCCCAGGCGCTCGCGTGCGGCCAGATACTCGCGTTCCAGGCGGTCGACAAGTTCCGCCGCCGCCGGCACGTCCTTGATCGCACCGACACCTTGACCGGCGCTCCAGATGTCTTTCCACGCCTTCGGTCGCGACGAGCCTGATTTCCACTTCGGTGTCGTCGACGAGCCTTCGTCTGCTTTCAGGACTGAGGCAATGGAAGTCTCGAGATTGTCGGGATCCAACCCGGCATCGCGCACGGATCCTTTGAGATAGCTGCCGTGAAGACCGCTCAACAGGTCGGTATAGATGATGTCGTCGGCGGCGCTTTCGACGATCATTTCCTTGTAGCCATGCACCGCGTTGGCTTCCTCTGTGGCGATAAACGCAGACCCGACATAGCTGAGGTCGGCGCCCATGGCCTCTGCGGCCAGCACCGAGTCGCCCCTTGCAATACAGCCGGACAGCACCAGCGGGCCGTCGAACCATTCGCGGATTTCCTGCACCAGGGCGAGCGGCGACGTTATTCCCGCATGCCCGCCGGCACCGGCTGCGACTGCAATCAGCCCGTCTGCGCCCTTTTCGATGGCTTTCTTCGCGAAGCGGTTATTGATGACGTCATGCAGCGTGATGCCGCCATAGGCGCGCACCGCTTCGTAGACTTCCTCGCGCGCGCCAAGCGACGTAATCATGATCGGCACCTTTTGTTTGGCGCAGATGTCGAGGTCACGCTCGAGGCGTTTATTCGAACGATGCATGATCAGGTTGGTCGCGAACGGTGCTGCCGGGCGCTCCGGGTGTGCCTGATTGTGCAGGTCACACCCCTCCTTGATGCGTGTAATCCACCGATCGAGCTCGATCGGAGCGCCTTCCTCTTCGCGCGCGTTAAACGCCGGAAAACCACCGACAATCCCTGACGTGCACTGGGCGATGACAAGTTCGGGATTGGAGACGATGAACATCGGCGCACCGATAACAGGGATGCGCAGGTTCTGCAGAATGGGCGGTAGCGCCATGATCATTTTCCCCTAGGTTCGTTTGACAATAAGGGCATCGAGGCCAGTGCATCCTTTTGGCAAGGCACGCAGTGGGTTCAATTCAATGCTTTCTATGGCCTCGCCGTGGGCTGCGGCAATCACGGACAGCTTCGAAATCGCATCGCAGATCGCATCGAGATCGCAGGGCTCGGCGCCTCGGGCGCCCCTGAGGAGAGCAGCGCCTTTCAGTTCATCGATCATGCCGCGCGCTGTTTCAGGGCTCACCGGCGCGCGCCGGAAGCTGACATCTCTCAGCACTTCGGTGAAGACGCCACCAAGACCGAACATCACTACCGGCCCGAACACCGGATCGACTCTGACGCCGAGAATGCAGTCAACACCGTCCGGGGCCATTGCTGAAATCAGAACACCGTCGATTTTCGCATCGGGCCTGGCCGCCCTGGAATTGGCGACGATCTCGTCATATGCGGCCCTCACGTCATCGCCGCCGCTGACGCCAAGTTTGACGCCGCCAACGTCGGTCTTATGAAGAATGTCCGGCGAGGCGATCTTCATCGCCACAGGGTCACCGGCCCGTTCGGCCGCCGCCGCTGCTTCCGCGGCACTGGTTGCCAGCGTATCGGTCGCCACCGGCAATCCGAAATCGGCGAGGATTTCCTTTGCCTCCTTTTCACCGAGCGGGCCTTCCGGCAGGGCCGTCAGGTTCGGGATCTCGGGCATCGCCGGACGGCCGGCGGCAAACGCCATACCGCACGACATCAAGGCGGCCATTGTTGCAACCGCCCGTGACGGATCTTCAATACACGGGAAGCCTTCGTCCTCGTACTGCTTGCGGAGTTCCGGTGGCGCGACCACCGATTGGATGAAGAGTTTGTTTTCCTGACCCTCCATGGCCTCGGCCAGGTTCTTGCGCAGCGCCGACGTGACCCCAGGCACGCTCGCCGTCGTCGACCAGAAACCGACCAAGGCATCGTAATTGCCTTGATCGAGCATCAGCTTGATGAAGCGCGGCACCAACGTCATGTCATTGAGCAACTGCGCCGTGACGTCGACCGGGTTGCGGGGCGCTGAAAACGGCAGCAGCTCCTTAAGCTTTGCCTGGGCATCAGCCGGCATTTCCGCGACGTCGAGATCATGGTCAGCGGCTGCATCCGCCATCAACACGCCGCCACCGCCGGACACGCTGACAAGACCAAGGCGCTTGCCGACGGGAAATATTCGCGGCGATGCCGCATAAGCGATATCGAGCGCTTCCTCGGTGGTGTGCGCGCGATAGGCACCGCATTGCTTGAGGACCGCATCGAAAATCACGTCTTCGCCGGCCAATGAGGCTGTATGGGAGCTGGCGGCTGCAGCGCCGACTTCCGAGCGCCCGACCTTCATGAATATCACCGGCTTGCGCGCATCACGCGCTGCCTCCAGGCCTTCAACGAGCACGTCACCGTCCTTGATGCCTTCTGCATAGGCGCAAATTGTCTGGACGTCGTCGTTCTCCGCCAGCAGTTTGATCGCTTCGGCAACATGCACATCGCATTCGTTGCCGGTTGAGATCCAGTAAGTCATCTTCAGTCCGCGCTGGTAGGCGAGGTTGAAAATGTGGATGCCGTAGGCACCCGATTGACTGGTGATGGCAAGACCACCCGGGGTCGGCTGCCTGTAGGCGATACTCGCGGAGAAATTCGGGTAGAAATTGATTGCGGAATTGAACGCGCCAAAACAGTTCGGCCCGATGATGCGCACGCCGCTGTCACGCGCAATGCGCGTAAGCTCATCCTGGGCGCGCTGTCCCGCCTCGCTCATTTCGCTGAAGCCGGAGGAGAAGATCAGCACGGTCCTGGCTTTTTTTGCGACGGCGTCGCGCACGACGTCGAGTACAATTCTTGCCGGCACAGCGACCACGACAAAGTCGACGTCACCGGAGATGTCACTGAGGGTCGGATACGCCTGGAGACCCTGCACAACATCACGATTGGGGTTCACAGGATAAACGTGACCCTCGTAGCCGAGGTTCCGAAAGTGCGAAATCGGCCGTCCGCCAATACGCGTAGGATTGTCGGAGGCGCCGACAACGGCGACCGATTTTGGCGCTAGAAGATCATCAATCGTGGCCATAGTCAGGTTCTCCTAGCCGTGTCCTGGCGTCGTGTCCCACAAGTTCCTGTCACTTCAACCGATCCCGCGGGGCCTGTGGCAAGGCGCGCCCCACCCGCAAGTCCGGCTTCGATATGGCGAAGGAACGACTGATCCTTCCAGCGTTTCGCCATTGATGGTTTTCCGCTGCGTTAGTGAGGCAGATGGATCGGCAGATCAAGCGCAGCACGACGCTGCAACCACATGGTTGGGCGGTAGCGATCTTCGCCGGTGATGGCCTGCATGCGTTCAAGAATCTGCAGGCAACGCTTCGGCCCGAGATCGGCGGCCAGCTCCAACGGCCCCAGCGGATAATTCAAGCCCAACTTCAGGGCGAGATCGATGTCGTCCGGTCTCGCCAGCGACACCTCCGCCATATAGCAGCCGAGATTGGCGATCATCGCGGTCATGCGTTGCGCGACAAAGCCGGGGCTGTCGCCGATCGCGGTAACGGCGCGGCCGGCAGCATTCGCAGCGGCTGCAACGCTGTCACGTATCGCCGGGTCGGCACCGGGCGCGGTCATGATCGTCAGGCGTCTGGAGGTGTCGCATGACAGGTCGACGCACACCAGGCGCGTGTGGTCAGCACCGGTGCGCAATGCCGTATGGGTCGCATCGTCGCCGAACGGCGCGGCAAGAATCGGGCACGACCCGTCATCCTCACCCAGCGCGAGCTCAAGTTCCCTGCACAGGGCGGCGAGCGCATCGTCGGCTTCCGCCAGCGCTGCTTTGCCCGCAGGCGCCGCACTGGTCGCATGGTCAGCGGATGGCGCTTCGACCATCTTGCCGTGCGCATACTTGTACCAGCCGCCACCGGTCTTGCGGCCGAACTGTCCGGAATTGAACATCGCCTCGTGGTTCGGCGATGTCTTGATCCGCGGATCCTGCATATAGCCGTCGTAGATTTGGCGGCTCGCCGGAAAGTTGACATCGATCCCGATCAGGTCCATGAGTTCGAACGGACCCATCCGAAAGCCACGGCAGTCGCGCATGATGGCATCGATCTGTTCCGGTCGCGCGACCGACTCGTGTGCGATCCTGAGCCCTTCCGTAGTGAACGCGCGCCCGCCCATGTTGACCAGGAAGCCGGGCATGTCGGCAACGGTCACAGGCACGCGCGTCATGCGCTTGCCGAGTTCCGTCAGTGCTGCGACCGTCTCGTCGCTGGTTTCTGCTGCCTTGATCACCTCCACCAGCTTCATCAGCGGTACGGGAACGAAGAAATGCATCCCGGCGACCCGGTCGCGCTTCTCGCAATTGCGCGCGATCAACGAGATCGGGATCGAAGATGTGTTCGAGGCGATGATGCAGTCCCTGGATACAATCGCTTCAAGGTCTTTGAAGACCCTGGCCTTGACATCATAGTCTTCGAATACGGCTTCGAGGACGACATCGCATCCGGCCAGAGCATCGAGCTCGTCCACCGCCTGCAGGTTGGCCTTGGCATTGGCGGCATCATCTTCGCCAATGCGCCCCTTTTCGACGAGCCGGTCGATGCGCTTCCCAACCTGATCAACCGCCTCTGCGCCACCACCTCGTCTGGCATCGAACACCAGCACCCTGAGGCCGCCTTGAGCCGATACCTGAGCGATGCCTTGCCCCATCGTGCCTGCGCCCACAACACCAACAGTGTAGTCGGCCGCGCTCACCGGCTTCATGATTTCCTCCGGAGTCTGTCCGACCTGTCTCGATCAAAGGGCGCCAAGATAACAGCCTCGCAATCCAATGCAAAAGAAAAATCCCTGGCACCAGGGCCCGGGATTGCTGGTCGTTAACGGGGTAACTGAACGATTACACCACCTCGAACAGGCCGGCTGCGCCCATGCCGCCCCCGACGCACATCGTGACGACAACGTTCCTGGCGCCGCGGCGCTTACCCTCGATCAAGGCGTGGCCGACCAGGCGCGCGCCTGACATCCCGTACGGGTGGCCGATCGAGATCGCCCCGCCGTTGACATTGAGGTTCTCATTGGGGATGCCGAGCTTGTCACGGCAGTAGAGAACCTGCACGGCAAACGCCTCGTTGAGTTCCCAAAGATCTATATCGTCCATTTTGAGATGATGTTTCTCCAGCAACTTCGGCACCGCATAGATGGGTCCGATGCCCATCTCATCCGGCGAGCAGCCGGCGGCAACCATGCCGCGATAGATTCCGAGTGGCTGCAGACCGCGCCGCTCGGCTTCCCTGGCCTCCATGACCACCGCTGCCGAGGCCCCATCGGAAAGTTGCGAGGCATTGCCGGCGGTAATGTGCTTGCCTTCCTTGACGACCATTCCGTCCTTGAACACGGGCTGCAGCGCCGCAAGGCCATCCGTCGTCGTCGACGGCCGGTTGCCTTCGTCTTTTTCCAGCGTCACTTCGCGCTGTGAAATCTCCCTGGTCTCCTTGTCCTGTACCAACATGACAGATGTCAGCGCCACGATCTCGTCGTCGAATTTTCCAGCCTGTTGCGCGATCGCCGTACGCTGCTGCGACTGGCATGCGAACTCGTCCTGCGACTCACGGCTGACGCCGTAGCGCTCGGCTACGATCTCCGCCGTTTCCAGCATCGACATGTAGGCTGCCGGCACGTGTTCTTTCAGCCATTCATCCTGTGCGCGGTAGAGGTTGCGATGCTTGTTCTGTACCAATGAAATCGATTCGAGCCCGCCGCCGACGGTCACCTGCATCCCGTCTTCGACGACCTGCTTTGCTGCGGTAGCGATAGCCATCATGCCCGAAGCGCACTGGCGATCGATCGACATGCCGGGAACGCTGGCCGGCAATCCGGCGCGCAGTGCCGCCTGGCGACCGACATTGCTACCGGATGAGCCTTGCTGCAGCGCTGCACCCATGATCACGTCTTCGATCTCGGCCGGGTCGACCTTGGCGCGCTCGACGGCATTCCTGACTGCATGTCCGCCGAGTGCCTGTGCCGAGGTGTTGTTGAAAGCACCTCGGTAGGCTTTACCGATCGGCGTACGGGCGGTCGAAACAATAACGGCCTGGCGCATGAGCGTGTTCCTCTCGATGGATGTTCGAAATGGACTTTAGGTGAAATGATCGTACGTCATCTGATTTCCGGATAGTGGATTCAAGATTCCCGCAAGCGAGCTGACGGCTAGAAGGCCGCAATCCCCGTAATCGCTCGACCGAGGATCAGCGCGTGAATGTCATGCGTGCCCTCATAAGTATTCACCACCTCCAGGTTGACAAGGTGGCGAGCGACTCCATACTCGTCGCTTATGCCGTTGCCACCCAACATGTCGCGCGCAGTCCGGGCGATTTCCAAAGCCTTGCCGCAGTTATTGCGCTTGAAGATGCTCGTCAATTCAACTGCCGCGCTTCCTTCGTCGCGCATGCGCCCCAGCCGCAGGCAGCCCTGCAGGCCGAGCGCGATCTCGGTCAACATGTCGACGAGTTTTTTCTGCACCAACTGATTGGCGGCCAGCGGCTTGCCGAATTGCTTGCGATCGAGCACGTAATCTCGCGCACGCCGGTAGCAGTCCTCAGCTGCTCCAATCGCCCCCCAGCAGATCCCGAAGCGTGCGCTGTTGAGGCCGGTAAACGGGCCTTTCAGCCCTCGAACGTCGGGGAAAACATTCTCGTCCGGGCAGAAGACGCCATCCATCACGATTTCGCCAGTTATGCCAACCCGGAGTCCGACCTTGCCGTGAATCGTCGGCGTAGACAGGCCCTTACTGCCCTTCTCCAGGACAAATCCGCGGATTGCGCCTTCTTCGTCCTTCGCCCAGACCAGGAGAAGATCGGCAATCGGGCTGTTCGTGATCCAGGTTTTTGCGCCCGTCAGCGTCCAGCCTCCCGGCGCCTTCTTCGCACGCGTGATCATGGCGCCCGGATCGGAGCCGGCATCCGGTTCGGTCAGGCCGAAGCAACCGATCAACTCGCCTGTCAGGAGCCTGGGCAGATATTTTTGCTTCATTGCCTCGCTGCCGAACTCGTGAATCGGCAGCATGACCAGCGACGACTGGGCGCTCATCATCGAGCGGTAGCCGGAGTCGACCCGTTCCAGCTCACGCGTAATCAAGCCGTAGCAAACATAGTTCAGACCCGCACCACCGCAGGTTTCGGGAATCGTTGCTCCCAGCAGGCCGAGCTCGCCCATCTCGCGATAGATCGCAGGCTCCGACTTTCCTTCGCGAAAGGCTTCCAGTACACGCGGAGCCAGCTTCTCCTGGCAGTACTTGTGCGCCACGTGAGCCACCGCGCGCTCCTCATCGCTCAGCTGTGCATCGAGCAACAGCGGATCGTCCTCATGAAAGACTGCTTTGCCGGTAACCATTGTCAATTCATCGTTGCAGCGTTCTGATTGTACTGCCCTCCGAATCGGCCGGTTACACGAGTCTTTGGCCAAGGCCATCGTGGCGGCCTGGTTGTACTAGAGAACAGATGGTGTGAAGAAAACCGCAATCAAACGCAGATTTCTTTCACGCGACCCACGCCACGCCATCAGGCATTACTCTGTGGAGTGGCGTCTCGGCCTACGCCGTCGCCACCGCCGCCGATATGTTGTCCAGCGCCCGGCGGATCAGAAGGCGCGACGTCGCGAGGTTCATGCGCATGTGGCCGGAACCGCCCGTGCCGTAGGCGCTGCCCGGGTTCAGGTAAACTCTCGCGTTGTTGCCGAACCAGCGTTGCATGACTTCCTCGGGCGTGACCGTGGACTCCGCCGTGCCGTTCTCCCGCTCGGCCATCTCGCGGGCGCCGACCCGCTCCGACAGTTCGCTCACGTCCAGCCACGCCAGGTAGGTTCCCTGCGCCTTTGTGTACTTGATCGCGGGGATGTTTTCCCGCAGGTAGCGCTCCACGAAGTCGTGATTGGCGTCGATGTACGGCAGCAGTTGATCGAGCCAGTCATCGCCTTCGATGAGCGCGGCGCGGTTCGCCTCCATGCCCAGGGTGCTCAGATCGACTCGCGTGTTGGAGCGCACGCGCTCGAGCAGGTCGGGGTTGGTCGAGAAGTACCAGGCGGCCTTCATTGCCGCAAGGCTGAAGGACTTGCTCGTGCTCTTGAAAGTAAGGCTGTTGTCGACAATTTCCCTGTCGGGAAGGCTGGCGAAGGGCGTGTACTGGTTGCCCGCGGTCACGAAATCGCAGTGGATCTCGTCGGCGAGCACGATGACGCGGCGCCGGAGGCAGATCTCGCCCATTCGCAGCAGGTCCTCTTCGGACCAGCAGTTGCCCGTCGGGTTCTGGGGATTGCACAGAAGGAAGACGTTGGCCCGGCCGGCGCGGCGTTCGAAGTCGTCCCAGTCGACCTGGTAGCGGCCGTCGACGACCTGCATCTCGCTGTCTTCGGCCACCGTGCGTGAGAAGCGGAGTTCGAAGTTGTAGAAGCCGTCATAGGTGGGCGTGTTCATCAGCACCCTCGACCCGGGAGGAGAAAAGGTCCGGAGCGCGGCGATCAGCCCCGAGTGCACGCCCGAGGTGAGTTCTATGGTGGCCGGGTCGATCTCAAGCCCGTAGCGGCGTTGGTTCCAGTCCACGATCGCCTGCGTGTACGACTCGGGCCTCTCCAGATAGCCCCAATTCTCGTGCTCGCAGCGCCTGGCCAGGGCGTTGGTGATGCAGGGCGCGGCGCGGAAGTCCATGTCGGCAATTCCCATACCGACCTCGATCTCCCCATCGACTCCTTCGATGGGCCGGTCCCACTTGATGCTTTCGCTGTCCCTGCGATCATAGATCTCGTCAAAATCGAAGGTCTGCCCTGATGTGGAAGCCGGTACTCCCTGCGCACCGACCGGATCCGACCTGGTCCCGACCGCGCCCAGGACCGCCGTCATTCCAGCGCGTTTCAGGAAGCTCCTGCGGTCCGGATCACTGAGTTGCGACATTTCGATCTCCCGGCAGCATGTCTGGGGTGCGTCCGCGCGGTTGACTTTCCGATGGTTCACTGGTCTGGCAGCGCCGACCGCGCTATTCTGGCACAGAAGATCGAAAGAGACCGATCACATGAGAAATCGGCTTCGATACACGCTGGTGGCGTTGTTCTCGATGGGGTCTTTCTCGTCTGCCTGCGGTCAGGCGCCCACAGGGGAGTTGCTCCGCACGGTCGACGGCAAACCCCGGCTGGATGGTATCTGGCAGGCTCTGACCGAGGCCAACTGGGACATCAGACCGCACGCCGCCGGACCCGCGCCACTTCCTGTGCTCGGCACGTTCAGTGCCATTCAGCCCGGTCTGGGCATCGTCGAGGGCGGCGAAATACCGTACCAGCCTTGGGCGGCCGAACAGCAGAAACAGAACTTCGAGAACCGGCTGGAACTGGACCCGGAAGGCAAGTGTTTCCTGCCGGGCGTTCCGCGCGCGACCTATCTGCCCTATCCGTTCCAGATTCTGCAGACACCGCAATTCGTGATGATCGCCTATCAGTTTGCCAACGCCGTGCGCACCATTCACATGACCGACCCAGGGCCGGCGCCGGCCGATAGCTGGATGGGCTGGTCGGTAGGCCGGTGGGAAGGCGATACCCTCGTGGTCGATGTGTCGAGCATGGTGGACCAGACCTGGTTCGACCGGGCCGGAAACTTTCACAGCAATGCCTTGCACGTAGTGGAGCGATACACGCCGATGGGACCCAACCACCTGCGCTACGAGGCAACGATCGAGGATCCCGAAGTGTTTACGCGCCCATGGACGATCAGCCTGCCGCTCTACCGCCGCATCGAGCAGAACGTGGAACTGATGGAATTCAAGTGCGTGGAGTTCGTGGAGCAGAAGATGTACGGGCACCTGCGCAAACAGGAGGAGGAGTAACCGATGAACAGGAGTTCTCGGATGCGTTTTTCGGGACCAGGGATTTTCGCCGTCATTGGCGCCTGCATGGCGGTGGCCGCGCAGGTAGCCGGCCAGGCGCCGTCGGAATTCGATCCGGACTACCGGGCTCCGCGAACCCCGGACGGTCAACCGGACCTGCAGGGGTTCTGGTCCAACGCAATTCTCACGCCGCTGGAACGGCCCGCAGAGTTCGCCGACCAGGCGTACCTGACGGAAGACGAGGCGGCGGCCTACCAGGCGAGGCGAAATGACGAAACCTACCGGGGTAACCGCGACATACCCGTAGAGACGGACGTGGCTTTCGCCTACAACGACTTCTGGTGGGACTGGGGGTCGGAAATCGCCCGGACCCGGCGAACGTCGCTGATCGTCGACCCGCCGGATGGGCGGATACCCGCGCTTACGCCGGAGGGTGAGAAACGGCGTGCGGAGCGGGAGGCATATCGGCGCATGCACACGGCGGACGGTCCGGAGGATCGACTGTTGAGAGAGCGTTGCATCGTATGGTCTGGCAATGGCGATCAGGGAGCCGGCCCGCCGATGCTGCCGTCGGCCTACAACAACAACTTCCAGTTGGTGCAGACGGCGGACCACGTCCTGATCCTGAAAGAGATGATCCACGAGACCCGGGTCGTTCCCCTCGATGGACGCCCACCCTTGCACGACAGCGTGCGCCAGTGGCTCGGTAGCGCACGCGGCCGCTGGGAGGGCGAAACGCTGGTGGTGGAGTCCACGAACTTCACGCACAAGACGCATTTTCGGAGTACCAGCGAACACATGCGCCTGACGGAGCGCTTCACTCGGGTGGCCGACGACATGCTGATGTACGAGTTCACGATCGAGGACCCCGTCACCCTGACGCGGCCGTGGACTGCACAGATTCCCACGGTGAGGCTCGACGGACTGATTTACGAGTTTGCCTGCCACGAGACCAACCGCGGCATGCTGGGCATACTCAGCGGAGCCCGCGCCCGGGAGCGGGCTGCGGCGGAGACGGCAGGCCAGGATGGAGCGGATCAATGAAGATGCGGCTGACACTGATTGCGCAATCGATGATTCTTGTGGCGCTGCCCGTTGGGGCGCACCACGCGTTTCTCGGGGAATTCGACCCCGACAAACCCATTCAGCTTCGCGGGATACTCACGAAGGTTGAACTCATCAATCCCCACTCGTGGTTCACCATTGAGGTCACGCGTGACGACGGCACGGTCGAGAGTTGGGAAATCGAAGCCGGAACGCCGAACACGCTGTTCCGCAAGGGAATCACTCGCGACACCCTGCCGGTGGGGACGGAGATCCTCGTGGATGGTTACCAGGCCATCGACGGCACCAACAAGGCAAGCGGCCGGGATTTGACGTTTCCCGATGGACGGGAGGTCTACCTGGAAGGTTCCGCGCCGCCAAGAGCCACGGGCGCACCCTGACAAGCCCGTAGCAAACGCCCCGCACCACTATCGCGAGGTGTACGTTTCGCTGTAGCCGTTGCGCGCGTTGGTGATCGTGAAGCTGCTGCCGTCCGGCTGCACTTCCGCCTTGATCCAGTGACCGTGTTCGTTTTCAAAGGCCAGGTTGGCGATCTTGCGCCTTTCGGTGTTGTGCTCGTCATCCGTGCCGGTCGCGTAATGTGCTTGCCAGAAGCCCTCCAGCCCCGGGCTTGCCGCAGCCGCCTCGTACCCGTCCGGATTGCCGCCCTTGGTCGCGCCGGTGTTGGAGACTGCCGCGACAGGAGCCAGAGACGAGACGAATTGCGGAGCCACGTCGTTGCCGTGATGCGGAAATTCAAGCAGATCGATCGTGCCGATGAGGTTCACGGGGCAGACGAGGGCGTGCAGTCCGCCATAGGACAGATCGCCGACGTTAACGTATTCGAAGTTGCCCATGGAGAGATGGAATCCGGCGCTGTAGATGTCCTCGCCGTCGAAATCCGCAAGCGCCGTCGACACGCATTCGTCGCCTCTGCAATATAGATTCGACGGGTTTGCCGTCTCGCAAATGGGGTTCGGTTCGGCCGATCCCGTGAGCGGTTCCGTAAGAAACTCCTTGTGCGCTGCGACGACGATCAGGTCCACGCCCCGCACCGGCAGGGTCATGCCCGGACGGACCGTGGTTCGCTTTCCGGTTTCGGCGAGTTCGACGTATCGCGCATACCTCGCCTGGCCGTTGTCGTCGGTCAGCGACGTTTCCCCATGATCGACGAACTCGATGATCGGCACCATTTCCGCGAGCGCAAATAGCCCGCCGACGTGATCGCCCTGATAGTGCGTCGTGAAGGCGAAGTCGATCTGCGTGACGCCGGCATCGTCCATCGCGGCCTTGATGCGGTTTGCGTAGGTATTCTCCGGCCGTTCGAAGGCCGAATCGACGAGGATCGACTGGCCTTCGGGCGTGACGATCAACGTCGCGGCGGCGCCATCGGCGTCGGTCCAGTAGATGTCCAGCGTCTGCTGAGCGTGGGCGCTAATGGTTGAAAATAGCAGGGCGGGAACGACCCCAGGCGCGAGTGGTTTCATATCTTGCTCCGTCTGCGTGCTCAGTCTCCGCTCGATTGTTCAAGTTTGTCCGGTCACACGGCCGAGGAGACTGATTTGGATACAGGGTATCACCGAATCGTGTCATTCAGTCCGCGCGAGTGACTTTTGCATGGGTGCCTGCATTTGGCGCATGACAACCGGAATTCGGTGGCGCTATTCGCCATCCGGCAACGCATACGCCAGCAGTTCCGCGCCGTAGCCCTGCCCGCTGGCGGCGACCACCACGTACTGTTTGCCGTCCAGCATGTAGGTCATCGGTGCGCCGGATTGCGGTGCCGGCATGTAGACGGCGCCGAGGTCCTCGCCGGTTGCCTTGTCGTACGCACGGAGCATGGCACCGCGCCCGTGGGGCGTTGTGACGAAGCCGTTTTCGCCTGCGATCAGGAGTGTCGATGTCGCCAGCACGCCGCCGCGGCCGGGCCGGCCGGTGCGGGGTATGTCCATGCCCGCCAGGAGCGGATGATCGCGCACCTCATCCGGCGTGTCGCCGTGGGGGACCTGCCAGACGATGTTGCCCGTATTCATGTCGTAGGCGGTTATGCGGGCGTAGGGCGGTTTGACGATGGGCAGTCCCTGGACGGTGGGCGTGGCGGACATTCCGCTCAGGGGCGGAAGCCCGAGGACCGGATCCTGGACCACGCCCAGAATGTAATTCATGTCCGAATCCTCGCCGCCCGGCACCAGGCCAATAGCCGACACCAGCGTCTGGGACTGGATGTAGAGCATGCCGGTTTCCGGATCGTACGACGCGCCCGGCCAGTTTGCGCCACCCGTGGAGGAGGGCACCATCAGCATGGCCAGAGGGCCTTCCCAGCGGCTCACCACCGGCGGTGTGAACATCGGCCCGATCTTGTAGCGGGATACGAGTTCGATGGCTTCGACCCGCAGCTCCGGCGTGAAGTCGATGAGGTCATCGACCGACAGGCCCTGAAGATCGTGCGGTGGCGGCCACGTGACGAATGGTTGTGTCGGACTCGCCAGTTCGCCCGGGACATCCGAGGCTTCCACCGGCCGTTCCTCGATGGGCCATACCGGTTCGCCCGTGAGGCGATTGAATACGTAGAGCCAGTTTTGCTTGGTCGGCTGAATGACTGCCGGAATCGGCTGACCGTCAACCACGAGATCGGCCAGTACCGGTGCGCTGGGAATGTCGAAGTCCCAGATGCCGTGGTGGACCAGTTGAAAGTGCCAGCGCCGTTCGCCGGTGTACAGGTCGACGGCCACCACGCTCTCGCCGAACAACCCGTCGCCGTGGCGGTGCCCGCCGTACCAGTCATTGGTCGGCTGCTCCACAGGCAGGAAGACCAGTTCGTTCTCCAGGTCCACGCTGATCTGCGTCCATACACCGGTATTGCCCGTGTACGAGGCCGAATCGCCTTCCCAGGTATCGAAACCGAACTCGCCTTGCATCGGGATCGTGTGAAAGATCCACAGCCGCTCCCCGGTGCGCACGTCGTAGCCGCGAATGTAGCCCTTCTCGTTGCGCATGCTCACGGGCCGGGACCCGACCAGGTGCGCGGCGCCGACGATGACCACATCGCCGGCCACGATGGGCGTGGCGGCCAGCCCGATCTCGCCGGTGATCAGGTCCATGTCCTGATCAGCCTCCAGTTTCAGGTCCGCGACGCCGCCTTCGCCGAACCCCGGGTCCGGAATCCCGGTGACCGCGTCCAGCGAAATCATTCGGTAGCCCTTGGTGACGTAGAGGATGCGGGACTGCTCGCCGTCGCTCCAGTAAGCCAGCCCGCGCCCGGACTGCTGGCGGGGCGCGACTTCACCTCGTTCGCCCTCGTTCTCGCGGTGCAGCCACAGGAGTTCGCCGGTCGCGGCATCCAGCGCTACCACCGAACGGCGCGTTCCCGCCGTGGTGTAGATGACGCCGTTGGCCATCAGGGGTGTGGTCTGGAGATTGAACTCGGGCTCCGGGCCCAGGGAAGCCGTGTTGAAGCGCCAGGCCACTTCCAGATCGTTGAAGTTCTCGGCGTTAATCTGGCCGTGGGGCGCGTAGCGAGTATTGGCGAGGTCGCCTCCGTAGGTCAGCCATTCGCCACCCGAGGTATCGAAACCCTGGGCAAGCGTTGGCGCACTCGCGAATACACCGCACAGCACCGTAACGAATCCCGCCAGGACAGCGCCCTTGAGGCCGCCGGTCCAGGGGATCAGGTTCCCGTCGCTTCTGTCCGTGGATCGCCAACGAGCAAGATCCCGAAGGCACGCCGGTAAGCGCAAATTCCATTCTTTGGTCATGGCCTGACTCCAATCGAGCGTGCTAGCAGTGCGCGAGAGCCATTATAGGAGTGAGGCCCGTCGGCGCAATCAGTCCGGTTGTTGTCTCGCGTCCACGCAATGGCCTTGATCGCTCCAACGCGATGGCGTAGTGTGAATTTTTTTGGTGGGCCCATGCGAAACAGGAATTGGATTTCACTGGCAAGTGGCGCAATCTTCGTCATGACTGCCACGGCGGTGGCCCATCATTCGGTGGACGGTCAGTTCGATCGCAATGACAAGGTGGAACTGAGTGGCGTCATCTCCAAAGTCGACTGGATCAATCCCCACATCTACGTTCATCTGGACGTGGCAGACGAGTCCGGCTCGACGACCACCTGGCGCCTGGAGACGGTACCTCCTTCGTACCTGTACAAGGTCGAGGTGACCCCGGACATGCTCAGCGGGGGCGGGCAGCCCGTCCGGGTCGAGGCGGCGCGCGCGTGGGACAAGAACGAGAATCTGGGTTACATCATCAGGATCCACTACCCGGAAGGACACCATTACCAACTCTCGTCGGATGATTGAGAGCCAGCGACAAGCCGCGCGCGTATCTCCGCCAGTGGACCGGCCGTCTTCGGCGAGGCGGTCTTGCACCCGAATTGGCGGAGATCCGGCCGCGGGCTGCTGAAACCGAACAGGGGAGAACGTCATGATCATTGTCAGAAATCTGCCCGCCGTGATGGCCGCAGCCGTATTCGTTGCAGTGGCGCCTGCCGCGTTTGCCCAGAACGAGTCCGACATACCCCGCACGCCGGACGGTTTTCCGGATCTGAACGGCACCTGGTACAACGGCGACGGGATCCTGCACGTCAGGCCCGTCCAAAAGGGCGCTTCGCTTTGCATCCGCGGTTGCGAGTCGGAGGCGACCGAGCCGGCTCCGGCCCGGGTGCCGGCCGAACGGCCTGCTTACAAGCCCGAGTTTCTCGCCACAGTGCGCGATCTGGACAACAGGCAGGTCGAAGAAGATCCTGCGCTGAAGTGTTTTCCGCCTGGCGTTCCTCGCATCGGACCGCCCGACAAGGTCGTTCAGACACCGGGGCAGGTTGTATTTCTCTACAACGACATCACCGGCAGTCATTTCCGGACTGTCCCCACGGACGGCAGGGGGCATCGAACGGATATCGGCCCAAGCTACCTTGGCGATGCGGTCGGGCGCTGGGAGGGCGACACGCTCGTGGTGGAGACCACCAATTTCAACGAGGATACGTGGCTGACGGATGACGGAACGTTTCACACAGCCGACCTGAGGGTTGTCGAGCGTCTCTGGCGGGAGGCGGACATGCTGCATTACCAGGCCACCGCCTTCGATCCGGCGGTCCTGGCCGAACCCTGGGAGAAACAGGTGCGGGTGGCGACGCTGACCGACCGGGAACTGGTCCCGGCGCCGCCGTGCATCGAGCGTGATCTCGACCTCATCATCGACGGTAGCCACCACGACAACAGGCGCTAGCGAAAACAGACCGGAAATCTCGAACGGAGCGGCCGCTCCGGACGTTTACCACGGGTTGCCATACCACAGGAGTTTTTACAAATGCTTCGAGCAACAGCAGAGACCATGCTGCCCACCACGATCATCGGATCGCTGCCCCGGCCCAGTTGGTTTACCGAGAACCTGGGCTCGGAAACGTTTCTCAGACGGATGATGAATTCGCGCTACAGGGAGCAATACACCGATGCGGTGGCGGTACACCTGCGCGACCAGGAAGTCGCGGGCCTGGACATTTGCACGGACGGCGATGCCCACTACGACGAGGAAGTGGGCGGCCAGAGCTGGACGAGCTATCCGCTGTTTCACATGGATGGGCTCGACCGTACGGATCCCCAGCCAACCGTGATGAAGACCGGCGGCGTGGCGTTCCCCATGGGACACATACTCCACGACTACCTCGAAGCCCGGGTCATGCCACGGGTCGTCGGGCCCATCGGCCGGGGCGACCTGCAGTACACCGCCATGTGGAAGACGGCCCAGCGACTCACCGCCAGGCCGGTCAAGTTCGGCACCGTGACGCCCGACATCCTCTCCGCGGCCGTGGATGACAGCTACTACAAGGATCCTTTCGACCGGATGATGGCGTTCAGCGATGCGCTGAACGAGGAACTCAACGATCTGGCCGATGCGGGCTGCCCGGTCATCCAGATCGAGGAACCGGCCATCCACATGATTCCGGTACGGGGAAAGGTGTTCGGCAAACACGACATGGCCGATATGGCGGGTGTATACGACAACACGGTCAAGGGCTTGCGCAAGAAGGCAGAAGTCTGGTGCCACACCTGCTGGGGCAACCCGTCGCAGCAGCGGATGTTCAAGGAGGTCCAGAGCTACGAATCGGCGCTGGAGACGTACAATGGTGTCGATGCCGATGTGATCACGTTTGAATCGACCAGCTCGGGAATGCGGGACATACCGGCCATCGGCAGGGTGATCGAGGAGAAGAAGATCGCCATCGGCATGATCGATCACCATTCCCTGCAGATCGAGCGGCCCGAAGAAATCGCCCAGAGGATCCGGGATACCCTCAAGCACATTCCTGCGGAGCGGCTGATCCTGTGTTCCGACTGCGGCATGGGGCGGGAAGGCATGAGCCGCCGCCACGCCCGCTACAAGATGGCCGCGCTGGTGCAGGGCGCCAACATCGTGAAGCGCGAACTGGGACTGCCCGAAGCCGAATGCCTGGCGGCGGACGGCCGCTACTCGCTCGTGCCCGTGGAATAGTCCGAAGGCGGGGAGTCGCACCGTGAAACCGGTTCGGCGACCCGTTGCCTACCTGTACCTCGTGCTGGCCATGGCGCTGTGGGGGGCCGGGCCCGTCGTCGTTCGGGGCGTTTACGAGATTGCGCCGCCATTCGCGCTGACGTTCTGGCGGTGGCTGGGCGTGACCATGATGCTGCTGCCGTTCGTGTGGAACCGCGTGGCCAGGGAACTCCCGCCGTCGCCGTCGGCGCGGCGGCAGGTAGCGCTCATCTGCGCGTACATGGTGGCCGGCTCCACCTTGTCCGTGGTTGCGGTGAGCTATACGACGGCCATCAATGCAACCGTCATCAACGCCACGCAACCGGCCGTGACGGCGCTCGCAGCGTTCCTTGTGTTCGCGGAGCGGCTTACGAGGGTTCGTTTCCTGGGTGTCGTGGCCGCCTTCATCGGAATCCTCGTCATGGCGTTTCAGGCCAGCTTTCAGGCGCTGCTCCAATTGAGCGTCAACAGCGGCGATCTGATCATGTTCGTTGCGGTGTGCTGCTGGTCGCTCTACGCCATTTCGTTGCATCGTGCGACAGAGTTACCCGGTACGGCCGTGCTGCTGTTCCTGATCGCTGTGGGAGGAGCCATCGTCGGGTTGCCGTTCTACGTGGCGGAAAGCCTGCTGGATCGGCCATTCCTGCCGACGCCGCAAACCATAGGCGCCGTCATTTTTCTTGCGGTCGGCGTCTCGCTGTTTGCGGTGTACTTCTGGAATTCGGCGATTCGTACCGTCGGAGCCAACCGCGCGGCAATATTCGTGAACCTGATCCCGGTCTTCGGCGCCGCTTTCGCCATCAGTTTTCTGGATGAGCGCCTGTTCGCCTACCATTTGGCCGGGGCGGGCTTGGTGGTCGCCGGGATATTTCTCGCGGTCAGGCGCGGCCGTCGGGAGAACCGCTGAACTTCGTCCCGCTACGGGCGCGCAGTGCTGTTCTCAGTCCAGCCGCTTGCGGAATCGGATCATCGCGAGCGTCATCGAGATCACGAAGAGGATGCCGAGCTTCTGCAACGGCAACAGCAGGTCGGCCAGTTCGGCGCCCTTGAGCAGAATGCCGCGCACCAGGACGACGAAGTGCGTCAGCGGCAACGCCTGGGCGAAGTATTGCGCCGGCAGGGGCATGCCGTCGAACGGAAAGATGAATCCCGACAACAGGATCGACGGCAGCAACAGGAAGAACGTCAACTGAAACGCCTGGAACTGCACCTTGGCGATCGTGGAAATCAGCAGTCCGAATCCCAGCACGGCAACGACGTAGGCCAGCGAGGCCACGTAGAGATCCAGCAGCGTACCGCGCAACGGCACGTCGAACAGGAACACCGCGGCGGAGAGGATCAGGCTCACCTGCAGCAGGCCGATGAAGATGTAGGGAATGATCTTCCCGAGCATCAGCTCGATGCTGCGGACCGGCGTGGTGATGAGCAGTTCCAGGTTGCCCCGTTCGCGCTCGCGGACGATGGCGATGGAGGTGAACAGCACCATGGTGAAGGTGAGGATGACGCCGATGGTTCCCGGCACGATCATCACCGCGGAACGTCCCTCCGGGTTGTAGTACTGGCGCATGGAAAAGAGGCTGCCTTGCTGGCTGCGCCCGGTGCGCGGGATCAGCCGCGGTGAGGCGCCATGCTCCCGAAGCGCAAAGGGCATGTCCGCGATTGCCGAGACGATGCCGGGGATGAGCGGATCGGTGGCATCCACCAGCAACTGGGCCGCTTCCCGATTGGGGTCCTGCAGGCGGCGCTCGAAATCCCGCGGGATGAAGACGCCGACGACGATTTCGTTGCCGAGCAGCATCCGCTCGAGTTCGTCCGCGGTGGCCGCCTGCCGCACCGGGGCGATCACCTGCGTTGCCGTGAGGTCGGCAACCAGCCGCCGCGACGTCTGGGTGCCGGCCTGGTCCGCGATTCCGGCGCGCAGGTCGCGCACATCCATGTTGATCGCGTAGCCGAACAGGGTGATGAGTATCAGTGGAATGCCGATGACCATGGCGAAGGTCAGGCGGTCGCGTGCGAGTTGCCTGAACTCCTTCAGGGCAACGGCCCACATTCTTCTAATGCCGTTCATGAGGGCCTCTTGCCGGTTGCGGCTACGAAGACGTCTTCCAGACCGGCCTCGGCTATGGACACGTTAGCCTGCAGGCCGGCGTTCGCGAGCGCCCCCTGGACCCGTTCGACGGGACGCTCCGTCCCCGGGTCCAGCAGCGCGTGCAGGCGGCTGCCCAGTTGCGTGAGATTCCAGACTCCGCGCAGGCCGGAGAGGGTCTCGCGCAGCGACTTGAGGTCTGCTCCGGTGATCTCGATGACGGTGGCGTCGATGTTTCCGATCAACTCCAGCGGTTCGCCCTCAGCGACGAGGCTCCCGCGGTCCAGAATCGCCAGCCGGTGGCATCGCTCGGCCTCGTCCATGTAGTGGGTCGATACCAGGATGGTCGTGCCCTGGTTGATGAGTTCGAAGAGGGCGTCCCAGAAATCGCGGCGGGTTTGCGGGTCCACGGCGCTGGTGGGTTCGTCCAGCAGCAACAGCGGCGGACGGTGGAGCAGGGCGGCAGCCAGGGCCAGGCGCTGGCGCTCGCCGCCGCTCAAGTGTTCCGCGCGGCGCTTGCGGTAGCGTTCGAGGCGGTAGGCCCTGAGGCTGTGGCGGATCCGATCGCGACGCTCGCGCCTCGACAGTCCCTGGATCTGGGCCATGAACTGGAGGTTCTCCAGTACCGTCAGGTCCCGGTACAGGGAGAACTGCTGGGTCATGTACCCGATGAGGCTGCGAATGCGCTCGGCGTCCGCGGGTAAACGGTGCCCCAGCACGTCGACCTCGCCCGCCGTGGGCTTGAGCAAGCCGCAGAGCATCCGGAATGTGGTGGACTTGCCCGACCCGTTCGGACCGAGGAACCCGTAGATTTGCGCCTCCGGAACCTGCAGGTGCAGATCGTCCACCGCCAGGACCGTACCGAACCGGCGGCTGAGGTTTTGCGTGACGATGGCGGCGGAGGCCTCCACGCGTCACTCCTTCGGCGCCATTCGGTGCTTTCCCGGCGCCATTTGGTTGTTCCCCGACGTCATTCAGCGGTTCCCCGGCGCCATCCGCCCGTCGCGCAGCCCCACGCGTCACTCCCGAAGCGTCGGGAAATCCACTTCCACCGGGATTCCGGTGGGCAGGCTGGCGGCCGCTTCTCCCGTCAGCGTCACTTCCGCGAGGTAGCTGAGACGGCTGCGGTCCCGTTGCGTGAGGGCGAAATAGGGCGTGAAGGCGGCCTCCGACGACACGAAACGGACCGTGCCCTCGAATTCGGTGTCGATGCCGTCCGTCCGCACCACCGCCGCCAGACCCGGCGTCACGCGCGCTCGAACGGGCTCTGGCACGTAGATTCGCGCATAGGGTGCGGCATCGACCAGCAGCGTGGCCACTACGGCGCCGGCAGCAGGGCGTTCTCCAGGCTCGTAAGGCAGCACCTCCACGGTGCCGGACGTGGGCGCATGCACGGCGAGCCGCGAAACAGTGATGCGCAGCGCGTTGATGGTGGCGGTGGCCTCATCCACGGCGGCTCTTGCCTGGGCCAATTCTTCGGGCGTGGTGCCTTCCAGGTACTCCTGCAGCCGGGCTTCCGCACCTTCGAAGTCGGCCTCCGCCAACTCGCGGCGCGCAAACGCGGTGTCGAGCATCGAGGGACTGAGCAATCCGTCATCCACCAGCGCCTGCACCCGGTCGTGCTCGCGGCGCTGGGCGTCGAGATTCTCCCGGGCGCCCTCGACACGGGCTTCCGCTTCGATAATGCGTTCGGAGCGCGGTCCGCGGACCAATTCGGCCAGGCGCTGCTGCGCTCTCTCCAGGGCAGCGACGGAGGCCGCGAGCCGGGCCTCGTGAAATGCGTTGTCCAGCCTCAGCACAAGCTGGCCCTGCTCGATGGCCTGGCCTTCGGTGACGGCGATCTCGACGATGGGTTCGTTGGCTTCGGCCACCAGTTCGATCCGGTCACGCTCCAGCGTGCCTACGGCGGGCAGGGGCGAGTCGGTGTTGTCGCAACCCGCCATCAATGGCGCCGTCAGAACCCAAATCCATCCGACGCGATTTGTGCAGGCGCCTGCATTACGCTGTCTGGAATCGCAGGAATTCACACGCGTGACCGGCATCCCGTCATCAACCCCTTGCCGACTTGCTCCGCAGGTTAAGGTAAGCTGCCGGTACCCACAAGGGCGGCAATAGGATTCACCGGTCGCGGCACGCGCTTGTGGAACGCTGTCGAAGAGCGCGCGTCGTGGAACAGAGCGCGTTGCCCCGCGACGGAGTGCTGGTACACTCGACAGGCCGTAGCGAGTTCAGAGATTCACCCATGGAATACATCAACCGCATGAACATCGGCCGGGCGCTGGTGATTATTGGCTTCGTGGTAGGGCTGCGCAGTGTGATGTTCACCTGGGGGCATATCGGCAGCGACCTGTTTCTGCTGACCCCGGAGAGCCCCCTGGCACAATCGCATAGTTGGCATCACTTCTTCCGCGAAGTATTCGGAGACTTCGGCGCCATGATCGGTGTCCTGATCCTGCTGTGGGTGCCTGTTCAACTCCGGGCTCCAGTGCTCTGGTGGACCATGCTTGTGCTGCTGCTGGGGTTCTACGCGCCGTTCTGGGCCGGCACACCCTTCATGGCCGAACTCGCCGCACCAAGCCTGAACGCCGAAATCCAGCACCTCGTGATGGCGGTTCCGCCGCTGGTGGGGCTGCTTGTCGTGAGACGAGAATACTCCCGCTAGTTCGACCGTACTCGTTTGCGCCGAGCGCGGCCTCAGGCGTAGCGGCAGAGATCAGATCGCCAGCAACCGCTCGATCGTCCAGAAGCAGGCGATCGCTCCCACCGCGTAAGCTGTCGCCGTGGCGGCGGTGGAACCCTCAACCATGAACCCGCGGCGCCCGAAACGCGATCGGCGCATTGCTGCCTGCCAACCCAGGCCGGCAGCGTAGATCACCACCACGAATACAATCTGGCCGATTTCAACGCCCACGTTGAAGAACAGCAGGGCGGTGGGCAGTTCGGTGGGCGGCAGGCCCACTTCGCGCAGGACCGAGGCGAACCCGAAGCCGTGGAGGAGGCCGAACAGGCCGGTCGCCAGCAGGGGGAAACGGTGCGTCAGGGTCTGCCGGTTGCCGCGGGCGATTTCCGCGGCGAGGAATACGATGCTGAGCGCGATCGCGGTCTCCACTACCGGGATGGGCAGCGACATCAGGTCCAGGGTGGACAGCGCCAGGGTCAGCGAGTGGGCCACGGTGAAGCCGGTGACCATGATCAGGGTCCGCTTGGGGCTGCGTGCCAGCAGGACCATCAGCGCAACGAACAGCAGGTGGTCCCAGCCGACAGCAATGTGTTCGATGCCCAGTTCGGTGTAATTCGCAGCGACCTCCCAGCGGCCTGGTGCTTCGGGAATCGTCCAGGTGACTTCGTCGGGGGGCAGCAGTCCCGAGAGCAGCAGGCCGTCGTGGGTCAGTACCCGGATAATCGTGGTCAGCGACGGGTTGGTTGCGGGAAAGTCCAGCGAAACTGCGGCTCCGGCCAGGGCCGTGGTGCACTGGTACGATTGCTCGCCCTGGTAGGTATCGGCCCGCAATACGAGGCGAAGTTCGGACTCGGGTGTGCACGCCTCTGACAGGGAGATCGCCGGGAGCTGAGCCCGCGATACCGTCGATGGGACCTTCCAACGCAGGGTGGCATCGGTTGCCGATGTCTGGGTGATGTCGATGAAGATCGGGCGCAGATCGTGGCCGAGTGCGGTGGCGGCGAGGGCGAGCCAAAGGCCTAAAACGAGCGGTGCCCGTCTCACTGCGTTTAGTGCCGCAGGCCACCTTGAACTGGCGAGCGGGACAGGCCAGCTTACGCCGGCCAGTGGGACAGGCCACCTCAAATCGGCAAGTGCGGCAGGCCGCCTCATTCCAGCTCGGCCCCTGTCCTTTCGTCCGCGTTCTGCAGATCGGCGCCGATGACGATGGTGTAGCGCGCCACGATTTCGTCGATGGCCGCGTCCGTCAGTGCCCGGTCGCGCGCAGCCTCGGCGTCGGCCGCCACGCGCTCCCTGACCTCGTCGAAGCCCGGCATGCGCTCCGGCTGCTGGTTGGTGACGAGCACCAGGTGCGTTCCGAACCGGGACTCGTATGGACCCCGCCATGACGTCGCGTCAATCGGGAGCTGAAACAGCGCCTCGGTCATGCCGCCTCCGAAGTGGCTGGCAATGAGTTGCGGCGGCCGCTCGATGTAGTTCACGAAGTACGGGAACCGGTCGCCATGGGCGGAACTCTCCTCGAACGGCACGGGTCCGTCGTTCAGTTCCCGGAGCTTGGCCTCGGCCAGCGCACGCGCCTCATCCCACCCGCGGCGCTCGGCATTGAAGAACACGTGGGTCAGCGTTATGTAGGGATCGAGTTCGTAATTGTCGCGATTGGCTTCGAAATACGCTTGAACGTCCTCGTCGCTCAGGCCGGCCGCGTCGCTGGCGAAGCCTTCCGCCAGGTACCGGAGCTTTTGCACGAGCCGGCTGCGAATGATGTAGTCGTCCCGGTCCAGCCCCATGGCCAGCGCTTCCCGGTAGAGGATTTCCTCCCGGGCGGCTTCCACGATCAATTCCGCCGTTTCGCGCGCGGACATGTCGTCGAGGAACAGTTCGAACTGAGCCCGGTCGAAGGCCACGGACTGGTACTGCAGGTGACGCAGCAAGGCGTCCCGGTCGATGAGGATTTCGTCGTCGTCGGCCTGTTGGCCCGTGAGTTGATAGAGCAGGAACAGGCCGACGCCCAGTACCACGAAATGAAGCAGCGGATCCCTCAGCAGTTTTTTCATTGTTGCACCCGCAGAGACTCAATCTAGCCCTGGCAACCGTGCAGCGGCGACGCGTCAGCGAACCTGGAGCCCCCCGCCCGGGGCCGCCATCGGATCGCTCCCCGGCACGATGATCGACGAGGCGGCTTCCCGGCGCATCTCCTCGATGCGCTCCATGGTCCCCGCGAGCGCCGTCTGCGCGCTGTCACCGAATTTCCCGATCGCCTCTTCCAGCGACTTGGCCTCGATCTCGAAACTCAGGGGCAGAGCGCCCGCGGGCGTCAGGATCTGGGTCTGGCCCACGAACAATTTCTGCCGCGAAAAATCGGTGGATCCATCCTTCTTGACCGGAGTGAGTATCTGCAGGCTACCTACCTGCCGGTCGGTATAACTTTCCTCCCGGTAGAGGTTGCCCGCCGACATGCGGATGTCGCCATCTCCTGGATTGTCTGCCATGGATCCCTTCCGTTGTTTGTGCGTTCACGCGACGATGGGCGCATAGGCTAACACAGGCGACGAAGGCCGCCGTGCGCCCCGATGGCCTGGAGCGTTACGATCCCGAGCGATATGGTCCCCCGGATCGGCGGAGGAAGGCCGCCCTGCACCCTGATGGCGTGGCGATCCTTGCGCAGGATCTCAGCGGGCGCGCATCAGGGCATCCCGCGCGTCCCGCCGGGCGGCCTCGGCTTCGCGTATGGCGCTGGATGCATCGCGCCCGGCTTGCTCTACCTGCCGCTGAAGCGTGGTTAACTGGCGTGTCAGATTGGCAACCTGCCTCTCCAACGCGTCGATGCGGCGCTGGACCGACAGGCCTCCCACGGAGGTATCCAGAGAGCCTGTACCCGCGGTGGTCCGGGTTGCGAGGCGGGTATCCAGCGTCGCCACCGCAGCCTCCAGGCTGCGGATCCGGTCTTCCAGGCCGTCGTTGGTATCTTGAGCGTAACCATTTGATACAAAAAGAAAGAACGCGATTGCAATCACGGACCCTGAGCGCATGATATTCCCCCGGAAATGAATTTGAACACGGGTCGCCCGAGGCTCCGAGCGACCGGAGGACCGTGGCCGCCGAAAACGCGTCCGGCGCTCAGGCGGCCACGATCAAGTCATGGGGCCTGACTACTGTCCCATACCCATGCCCATGCCGGCCGGGGCGCCGCCCTCGCCGGGACGGGTGGCTTCGATCTCGATGCTGAAGTTGACGTCCGTGCCAATGTTCCCCGCACCGAAGTTCATGCCGTAGGCGGTTCGGTCCAGCGATCCCGTGGCGCTGAAACCGATCTTGGGGCCGCCGCGAAATACTCCGGCCTGATTGAGAACTGCATCCAGCGTGACCGGATGCGTCTGGCCGATCATGGACAGATTGCCATTGACGCGAAGCTGCCCGTCGCCCAGATCTTCGACTGACGTGCTTTCAAACATCAATGACGGGTGAGTCTCCACGCCGAAGAAGTCGTCGTTCCTCAGGTGATTGTTCAGCCCGTCGTGGTACATGTCCACGCTGGAAGCGTCGATGTTGATGCTGACGGAACTGGCCGACGGATCCGCTTCGTCGTACATCAGGGTTCCGTCAAAGCTCCGAAACATGCCGCGCATCATGGAATATCCCTGGTGGTCGACATCGAAAAAGACCCGGGAGTGGCTCATGTCCAGTGAATACTCCATGGGTTCGGCAGTCGCCAGGGCCGGCAGGATCAATACCGCAGTCGATAGAACAAGGGTGCCCTTCATCGGTTTCTCCTCAAAAAGTTGAAAATAGTCGTGGTCTGAAGGCGCACAACCCACACTCCCGAAGAATGCCGGGCGTCCTTCTGTGCGGTATTCTACAGCGGTACGCCGGGCATTGCCGCAGTCCGGCGGCTTCAACACAGACAGGAAGTGTCGCGGATTTACGGGATTCCCCGGGCACAAGGAGACCGTGTGAGCTTTACGCAGCGAATTCTGCTGTCGATGCTGGCTGGAATCGTGGTGGGCATTGCCCTGAACGCTTCGGCGGCGGCGTTGCCGGCGTTGAACTCGTTTCTCGTGGACGGTCTCTTCTACGTCGTTGGCGGAATATTCCTCGCGCTGCTCAGGCTGATGGTGGTTCCGCTGGTTCTCGTCTCGCTGGTTTGCGGGGTCAATGCCATGGGCGACCTCAAGACCTTCGGGCGGGTGGGTGCGAAAACGGTGGGCCTGTTCCTGGCGACCACGGCCGCGGCCGTTACCGTCGGCCTGTCGATGGGTCTTGTAGTAGCGCCCGGAGCCGGCTTCGAGCTGGAGGGCGATTTTGCGGAAGTCGCCCCCCGGGAAATGCCTCCCCTGGCGGACACATTCATCAACATCTTTCCGGAGAACCTGTTCCAGGCCATGGCGGACGGGCAGATGCTCCAGATCATCGTTTTCGCGCTGCTGTTCGGGTTCGCGGCGAATCTGGCGGGCGAGCGGGCAGGATCCGTAGTCAGATTTTTCAGGGGCCTGAACGAAGTGATCCTGAAAATGGTGATGCTCGTCATCCAGCTTGCACCGATCGGACTATTCGCTCTGCTGGCCCGAACGTTTGCGACGCAGGGATGGGAAATCTTCATTCCGCTGGCGGGCTACTTTCTGCTCCTCGCCGGTACGCTGCTGGCGTATCTGCTGGTCGTCTATTCGCTGGTGTTGCGGGCCTTCGGGCTGAATGCGTTCAGGTTCCTGGCGCGCATGCGAGCGCCGATGACCTTTGCCTTCAGCACGGCCTCGTCAGCGGCGACGATTCCGGTCACCCTCAATGCGTTGACGAGGCGCCTGGGCGTGCCGAATTCCATTGCCTCGTTCACCGTCCCGCTGGGCGCGACCATCAACATGGACGGGACGGCCATAATGCAGGGCATCGCCACCGTATTCATTGCCAACGTGTACGGGGTGGACCTGGTCTTTGCGGACTTCCTGGTGATTATCCTGCTCTCCACGCTTGCGTCCATCGGCACGGCGGCGGTTCCCTCCGCCGGCCTGATTACGTTGACCATGGTATTGACCCAGGTGGGCGTGCCGGTGGAAGGTATTGCGCTCATTTTCGGGATCGACCGGTTGCTGGACATGATGAGAACAGCGGTGAATGTGACCGGAGACGGCGTCACGGCGTGCGTGGTGGCGCACAGCGAGGGGGTTCCTGGGGTCTTGGCCGGGGAGGGCCGTGTTGAGACCGGTACTCGGGGAAGCGGAGAGAGCGTGATGCCACCGACATCGGAATCGGGGTCGGAATCGGGATCGGGGTCGGAATCGTGAGCGGCCGGGAAGCGATTCTGCTGGTGGGCGGCGGCAACATGGGCCAGGCGCTGCTGCGCGGATGGCTCGCTGACGGCCGGGCGCCGGACTCGGTTCACGTGGTCGACCCGGACGCGCGGGCGCGCGCCGCCGTCGAATCGCTGGGTATCAAGGCCTCCCCGGGGCGGCCGGATTCGTTTCGCCCCGATGTGATCGTATTGGCCGTCAAGCCCCACCTGGTCGAAGGGGCACTGCAGGACTATCGCGACCTGGCCGATGGCCGGGCAGTCTTGCTTACCATTGCCGCGGGCAAGACCATCGCGTTCTACCAGGGCTTGCTCGGCACCGGTGCGGCCATCGTCCGCGGCATGCCCAACACGCCGGCTTCGATCGGCAGGGGAATCACCGCGCTGGCCGCCAGCGACGTCGTGGACCCGGATCTGCAGCGGCTTTGCGAATCGCTCATGGCTGCGGTGGGGCAGGTGGTATGGCTGGAGGACGACGGCCTGATGGATGCGGTCACCGCCGTCTCCGGCAGCGGCCCGGCCTATGTGTTCCTGCTGATCGAATGCCTGGCGGCGGCGGCGGTGAAGGTCGGTTTCGAGAGGGATCTGGCCGAGCGGCTGGCATTGGCGACGGTTTCCGGCGCAGGCGCCTACGCTGAGGCGTCCGGTACGGACCCGGCGGAACTGCGCCGTCAGGTCACCAGCCCCGGCGGGACCACGCAGGCCGCGCTCGAAGTGCTGATCGGCGACTCGGGCGCCCTGGAATCGCTCCTCAGCGAGGCAGTGCAAGCCGCCGCCCGACGGAGCAGGGAACTGGCCTGAGACACGCCAGCGAGCTGCGGCCAATCGATGATTTCGGATCCACCCGCCCGTAACCGTGCGCATGCACGCCAAATGGGCGTTTTCGATATTGGTGATGCGCTACTATCCGTTTGTTTCGATGCCTGCGCCATGATCGCAGCTGCATATCGCCGAAGGAGATTGTTCGAATGAAGGAAGTTGTCATCGTCGACGGCGTTCGCACGCCGATCGGAGCCTACGGCGGCGGGTTGTCTGGCGTGCGGCCGGACGATCTGCTGGCATTAACCTACAAGGCGCTGGTGCGCAGGACCGGGATCGACCCTGCAATCGTTGACGACGTCTACGCAGGCTGCAGCAACCAGGCGGGCGAGGACAACCGCAATGTGGCGCGCATGGGCACGCTGCTGGCGGGTTTCCCCAGCACGGTGCCGGGCGTGACCGTCAACCGGTTGTGCTCTTCAGCGCTGGAGTCGGTCAACCTTGCCGCCAAGACCATCCTGGCCGGGGAGGCCGATATCTGTATCGGCAGCGGCGTGGAGTCCATGAGCCGGGCGCCGTGGAGCGTGCCGAAGCCCGCTCGGACCCCGAGCACCAAACCGCCCGTCATGTACGACACCACGGTGGGCTGGCGCTACAACAATCCGAAAATGGATGCGCTTTATCCGATCATCAGCCTTGGGCAGACGGCGGAGGCACTGGCCGAGGACATGAAGATCAGCCGCGAGGATCAGGACGCGTTCGCACTGGAAAGCCAGAGGCGTGCCGTCGCGGCCATCAACGACGGCCGGTTCACGGATGAGATCGCCCCGGTAGAGGTCCCGCGAAGGCGCGGCGGCCCGCTGATCGTGGACACCGACGAACATCCGCGTTACCGGCGAGTCAACGGCCGCTACGAAGTCGATACGAGCCTGGAGCGGCTGGCAAAACTGCGGCCGGCGTTTCAGAAGGGCGGGACGGTTACGGCGGGTAACTCAAGCGGCATCAACGACGGCGCTGCGGCGCTGGCCCTCACCACCGGCGAGCGGGCCACGGAACTTGGGCTCCGACCCCTGGTGCGCTGGGTCGGTTCCGCGGTGGCGGGCGTCGACCCGGGCGTCATGGGCTACGGTCCCGTCCCCTCCACCCGTAAGCTGCTGGATCGCCTGGGCCTGACGCTAGATGACATCGGCCTGATCGAAATCAACGAGGCGTTTGCGGCCCAGACCCTGGCCTGCATGCGCAAGCTGGGGCTGCGCCACGACATCACCAACGTCAACGGCGGCGCCATTGCGCTGGGCCATCCCACCGGCTGCTCGGGCGCCCGCATCCTGGTGACGCTCATCCATGAAATGAAACGTCGCGCACCGCAACAGCCGCGGCCGTTCTACGGGCTGGCCACGCTGTGTGTCGGCGTCGGGATGGGGGTGAGTACGGTGGTGGAATGGATCGGGGACTAATTGCGTAAAGGCAATTGCCTTTCCGTGGACGAAGGAGTGAAGAAAATGAGAAGAGCGTGCATCGCGGGATCCGGTTTGCTGATTGTGGCCTTGTCGATCGCGGGGCCGACGCTGGCAGCGGAATGCACTGACGACGCGTTCGCGGCCCTGAATTCCGAAACCACCCGGATCATGGCCGAAGTCGTGACCGAGGGAACCGTCGTCGCCAGAGCCCGGCGTCAGGAGGTCGCCGCACCCAGCGATTTCTGCCGCGTGATCGGCAACATCAACGGCAACATCAACTTCGAGGTGTGGCTGCCGTCCGAGGCAAGCTGGAACGGAAAACTGAACGTGTACGGAAACGGTGGGCTGGCCGGCTCCATCGGCCACGGAAACCTGGCCGAGGCGCTTGAACTCAACTTCGCCACGGCAAGTACCGATACCGGCCACACCAATGCCGACGGGCCGGCGTGGCCGTTGGTGAATGGCGAACTCAGCGAAGGTCTCCTCACGGACTGGGCGCACCGCGCGCACTACCTGACCACGTTGGCGGCCAGGGACGTGATCGACGCCTACTACGGCAGCCAACCGCAGTATTCCTATTTCACCGGCTGTTCCGGAGCCGGCGCCCACGGACTACAGATGGCCCAGAAGTACCCGGACCTGTTCGACGGGATCGAGGTGGGTGCGCCGGCCAATTTCCAGACGGGCCTGTGGCCCGGAGAGCTGTATCCGTCGCTGGTGACGCACCGGGACGCCGGCTCCGACGGCCAGTGCATGCCCGCCGCATGCGACTCCGGGTCGGATGAGGTGATCTGCGGCGATGAACTGGAGCCACGGGGAGCGGCATGTCCGAGCATGGTCCCCCCTGTGAAACTGACGGCTCTCAGGGAAGCGGCCGTCGAGGCTTGCGATGGCGTTGACGGACTCGAGGACGGGCTCATCGAAGATCCGCGAATGTGTGCGTTCGATCCCCGGTTGATGGTTTGTCCGGCGGGCATGGACAGCGCAATCTGCCTGACGCCCGATCAGGCGGAGTCGATCGCAATGATCTATGAAGGGCTGCGGGACCCGGCGACCGGCGAGCAGATCTGGCCGGGCTACGAGCCGGGCAGCGAGGACGGATGGGGCGGGCACATCGGCGAGCCTTTCTTCATTTCGCAGTTCTACTTCCAGACCATGGTTTTCAACGATCCGGAATGGGATTGGCGTGAATTCATCAACAATGACGAGTACTTTGACGCCATCAGGGAGGCACACGAGCGGTTTGCGCCTGTCATTGCGGCCATCGATCCGGATCTGTCCGCCTTCAGGGCCAACGGCGGCAAGATGGTTTTCTGGCACGGCTGGGACGACCAGAACATCGCCCCGCGCAATAGCATCAACTACTACGAGGACGTGCTGGCCGCGACCGGCAGCAAGGCCGAAACGGACGACTTCCTCCGCCTCTACCTGGTCCCCGGGATGAAACACTGCAATAACGGCGCCGGTTTCCACGACTTCGACGCCTTCGGTGCCCTTCAGGCCTGGGTCGAAGAAGGCGAAGCGCCCGAAGCGATCGAGGCCTATAGCCCTCAAGCACAGATGTCACGGCCGTTGTGCGCCTACCCCGAAGTGCCGAGGCTGAGGGAGCCGGGCCTGGACCCCGCCGTAGCAGACAGCTTCTTTTGCATGATGCCGTGACAAGCGAGCTGGGTGCACGGTCACGTCAGGCCGGAACTTTCGGAAAATACTTCACAAGGGGCATGCCTTCGAAGTCAACATCCTGGGTCCACAGCGTTGCCCCTGTGAGTCGCGCCGTGGCCAGGATAATGCCGTCAGCCATCGCCAGGTTACTCTCGTGTGCGAGCCGCGCCGCCTCCAGGGCAAGCGCGGACGAAAGCGGGATCTCCCGACCGCGGTTCATCAAGGCAGCGGCGCGAAGCGCATCGTCCTCACCGCGACGGCGCAGTACCACTCGGAAAACTTCGTAGACACTCACGGTCGGCACCACGAGTCGGCTTGCATCCGAAAGCGGGCCGGCAAACGTACCGGCGTTGGGTCCATCGGTGAAGAATTCAATCCAGCCGGAGGAATCGACCAGATTGAGCGGATTCGCGGACATGGTCAGAATTCACGATCGGGCTCGCGCTCGAGTCGCGGATCCATGCCAGCGAGGAATCCCCTCATCTCGCCGATTTCTCTCACCGGCACCAGTTCGATGCGGTCCCCGTAGGGCAAGACCTGGAGGCGCTGACCGGGTCGGATTCCAAGAGACTCGCGCACCGGTTTCGGAATGACCACCTGGAACTTGGGGGATACCTTGACTTGTTGCATTGTGCTCGCTATCGATCAAGAAAACGTAATACGACTCTAACATGAACGCAGCGGGAAGGGCTCTCGCGAGCAAACCTCGATTCGCGGATCATGGAAGTTTTTCGCGCGCGGCTCTGCGGCGTCCGACTCGGACTGGGTAACAGCGCGCCTTGTTCTCCCATCCCCGGAGCCGGAGGGTGAACCGAACACATGATGTTCGCGTGAGAGTGTACCGCAGGTTGCGTCGCGCTGTTCAGCTCAGACAAAACGCATTGAGAAGTCCACCGCGTGGACATGTTTGGTCAATGCGCCGACGGAAATGTAGTCAACGCCCGTAAGGGCTATGTCGCGGACGCCTTCCAGGTCGACGCTACCCGAGGCTTCAAGTGCGACACGAGGGCCGTCGCTGGCGTCGCGAACCCTCACGGCCTGCCTGATATCTTCCAGACTGAAATTATCGAGCAATACGCGGTCGACCTCGCAAGCCAGCGCCTCGCGCAACTCGTTGAGGCTCTCCACCTCGACTTCGAGCATCACCGAGGGCGTCCGTTGCCGGAAGGCGTTTACAGCGTGACGTAGCCCACCGGCCGCGGCGATATGGTTTTCCTTGATAAGAATAGCGTCGTAGAGGCCACGACGGTGGTTGCGTGCGCCGCCGCAACGCACAGCGTATTTCTGGGCGTCGCGCAGACCGGGAATCGTCTTGCGCGTATCCAGGATTGTGGCTCCGGTGCCTGCGACGGTATCCACGTAGCGGCGGGCGCTAGTTGCCGTTGCCGACAGCGTCTGAAGGAAGTTCAGTGCGGTCCGCTCGCCGGTCAACAGTGCCTTGGCCGGACCCTGCAGTTGGCAAACGTCTGTTTCCGGCGCGACGGCTTCTCCGTCGGAGCGGTGCCAGCTCACCGCCACGCTCGCGTCGATCTGGCGAAAAACCTCGGAGAACCAGCCGGTTCCGCAGAGGATGCAACTCTCCCGCGCGCTAACCTGTGCGCGCGCGGCTACGTCCGCGGGGATCAGTTCGGTGGTCAAGTCACCGTCGCCGACATCCTCACGAAGAGCATCGGCTACGGCCTTCGCAATCGCATCGGCAGAGACGGGCGGGACTGTCATGACGGCAGTTTAACGCGAACATGAAGTAGCCCGCCGGAAAGGCGGTCCGCCGTTCCGGGCTTCAGGCGCCTGCCGGCTAACCGGTCAGATGAAAAAGCCCTGGTGTCCCATACCCACCATGCTCATGAGCATGGGGACGGACAGCATGGTGTTGGTGCGCGAGGCGAGGAAGGCTACCCGGCGCGCTTTGGCGATCTCGTCGGCGGACGCTTCCACCATACCGAGAATCTTCTTCTGGTTCGGCCAGATCAGCACCCACACGTTGAACAGCATGATCGTGCCGAGCCATGCGCCTACACCAATGACAAGCGAGGTCCCACGAAGCAGGAAGGCATCGACAAGTATACCCAGGTGGAGCAGATAGGCGGCACCGGAGAGCCACGTGACCACCGCACCCCAGCGGAACCACCACAACGCCCTTGGCGCGACGTACTTGGTGATGCCCGCGCCACCCGGACCGCCCTCGTCGGAGGCAGCCTCCGCCAGCGCCGGAACCTGGACGAAATTGAAGTAATAGAGCAGGCCGATCCAGGTGATGCCCGCAAGTACGTGGATCCAGACCAGGAAACTCGCCGTGTTGAATGCGATACCCATGGTGACGAGACCGATCAGGATGGCGAGAACGACGCCGGCGGCGATGGTTCCGTTGACTGTGTTCAGGGGATTCATGTGTGGATTTCCTCTCCGAATGCTTGTGCGAAGCGTTATACGGACTCCACCGGGCCTGCCGGGTCGAGCCGTTGTTCTGGAACTTGAAGAATAGGTTAGGGACCCGCATTATTCAATCATCAGCCCGCCGCCCAACGGCTTTCCCAGGCAGAAAGCCGATGACCGCGGGTCGCTTGTCAACGGAGGCCTGTGGAAGCGATGGACGTCAACGAAAGGATCGAGAGCCAACTGCGCAGCCATCCGGTGCTGCTCTACATGAAGGGCACGCCGGACTTTCCCCAGTGCGGCTTTTCCGCGCAGACCGTGGCCGCGCTGCGGGCCGTGGGCAAGCCCTTCGCCTTCGTCAATATCTTTGAGGATCCGGAGATTCGCGAGGCGTTGAAGGTATATTCCAACTGGCCCACGTATCCCCAGCTCTACGTCAACGGCGAACTGATCGGCGGCTGCGACATCGCCATTGAGATGTACCATTCCGGCGAGCTCAAGACCGTTGTGGAGTCGGCGGCGCCGCCCCCGGAGACCGAAGCGGACTGACAAGCCGCCGTTCGCCCTGGCGCGGCAGTACGGTAAGGGTCGAGCATGTGTAACTACATCGAGATCGACGATAGCCTTATGGCGGAGGCATTGAAGGCAGGCGGATACAGGACCAAGAAGGCTGCTGTGGAGGAGGGACTGCGCCTTTTGGTGCGCACACGGAACCAGGCGCGTATCCGGCAGTTGCGTGGGAAATTACGCTGGGAAGGCTCTCTTGACGAGATGCGACGCGATCGGTGATCGTCGTCGATTCCTCCGTCTGGATCGGCTACATTAACGGTGCAGGCGGCTAACCGTTGATCAAGCCCTCGTACACCGGCCTGAACCGGTTCACGATTTCGCAGAACACTCGCGCCGTGACATCGGCGTCGTACGCGGCTGAGTGGGCCTGGGCTTCGTCCCACGCAAATCCTGCGGCAGTGACGGCGCGGCTGAGTACCGTCTGGCCATAGGCGACGCCGGCGAGCGTCGCGGTGTCGAAGCTCGAGAACGGGTGAAACGGATTGCGCTTGATCTTGTTGCGCTCCGCTGCCGCATGGACGAATTGCAGGTCGAAGAACGAGTTGTGACCCACGAGCACGGCCCGGTTGCACTTTTGCGCCTTGATTTCCTTGCGCACCATGTCGAACACTCCGCGCAGTGCCTCGTTCTCGTCCACGGCCAGGCGGAATGGATGAAACGGGTCGATGCCGGTGACTTCCAGGGAGGCCGGGTCGAGGCGCGCGCCTGGAAAGGGCTCTACGTGATAGCGGACAGACTCGGCCGGGTGCAGTTCTCCGCCATCGTCCAGCCGCAACAGAACCGCGGCAATCTCAAGCAGCGCGTCGGTGGCGGGATTGAACCCGCCCGTCTCCACGTCCACGACCACGGGCAGGAAGCCGCGAAAGCGTCCGGCAATGCCCGGAGACGGTCCTGCAGCCTGGCCGGCAGCCTGATTCGCGGCGCTCATGTCAGTCTTGTGGGTAGTACCACCAACAGGCGATCCGGGCCCTCCATGATGTCGGCGGCGATATTAGCAGAATCACACCCGGCGAAACCGCCCGATATAATTCCGGCGATTCAATTTGTCATCACCAGTCCGCGACGAACGATGTCCCGTTCAAGAAGCCCTACCGCAAAATTCAGGGAGCCCAGGATGAAATTATCCATAGTAATTCTTGCCGTAGGCATCGTGATGTGGCACGGCGTCGGGTGGAAAGCGCGCGCGCAGGATGTAGTCCCGAAAGAGCAATATGACGAACTGATGCGCGAGGTCTCCAATCGCGGCCGGTGGGGCGCGGACGATCAACTCGGGACCGTAAATCTGATCACGCCTTCCAAACGAATTGCCGCCGCCGGACTCGTCGTGGATGGCGTGACTGTTTCACTGGCACACGAAACACTGACCGACGTGACGCCAGACAATCCGATGCCTTATTCCCACGCGCTATATCAAATCGAGGCAGCGCCGGAGTGGTTTTTCGATCACATCGGGGTTGAGTATCACGGGTTTGTACATTCGCACCTGGATGCGCTCTGCCACCGCTTCTATGACGGCGAGACCTACAACGGTTTCGCGATCGATACCGTCAGCGAAGATGGGTGCAGTCTGGTGGGTATCACGGCGATGGAACACGGAGTCTTTACGCGCGCGGTGCTCGTCGACCTGGCTCGTCACAGGGGCGTGCCGTGGCTTGAGCCGGGCACTGCCGTTTACAGCGAGGAACTGGATGCCTGGGAGCGGCAGTTCGAAACGTCCATCGAACCTGGCGACGTGGTGCTGTTCAGAACAGGGCGCTGGGCGCGCCGCGAAGCGCTGGGCGCATGGGATGTCGCAGAAGCGGCGGCCGGACTGCACTATACGACTGCGGCCTGGCTCCGTGAACGCGATGTCGCAGTGGTCGGCAGCGATGCGGTCGTCGATGCGGCCCCATCCAACGTGGAAAACAACCGGTGGCCGCTGCACACGTTGCTGCTTGTCGCAATGGGTACGCCGATTCTCGACAGCCTGGATCTGGAGGCCGTCGCCGAATACTCTGCCGAAGCAGGACGATGGGAGTTTGCCATCGCGGCCGCGCCCTTGCGTGTTCCGGGCGGCACCGGTTCCCCGCTTAATCCAATCGCGGTTTTCTGAGGTCCCCATGATCGGTCAATACAACTTGTCCCGGATCGAGCGCCTAGCAGTAATTCCGGTCCTTTGCGCAGCATTGGGATCCCTGGGCTCCATTCCCGTCAGCGCACAGGAGACCCTGCTCCCGTCTCCCTACGGCCCCGACGATACGCTCGGCGCGGTGAACAACCTATCAGCCGAAATTGTGCGCGAAGCGGCGGGTCTGGTCCGTGACGGCAAGGTCTATTCGCTTGCCATACCCACCGGGCCCGGCACACCGGCCTTCGGGACACGCAACTACCAGATACAGGTGAGCCGGATCTACACGGATGAAGGGGTTGTCAGGGGCTCCAACAGGGCCAACGGCAATGACGATCTGCTCATCTCATGGCTCGGGATCGGCACTCAGATCGACGGCTTCGCGCACGCGGGTGTCGACAGCCATCACTACAACAACGTGCCGATCGAGGATGTCCTTCGACCGGACGGCGTCATCCGATACAGCATCCACGACGTCCCGCCCATCGTCACGCGCGGTGTCCTGCTGGATATCGCGGCAGACCTTGGTACGGACCTGGTTCCGGGCGGGACCGCGATCAATCGGCCGGAACTGGAAAGCGCCATGGCGCGGCAGGGAATCGAGATTCGCCGGGGCGATGTGGTACTGCTGCACACGGGCTCCCTGCAGCTGATCGACAGCGATCCCGCGCGCTTCATGGAGTCCGTGGCCGGACTGGGCGTGGACGGAGCCGAATACCTTGCCGGTCTCGGGGTGGTCGCGGTGGGCATCGATACCTGGGCTCTCGACGTGATCCCGGGCGAGAATGCTGACGAGCGCCTGCCGGTGCACAGCGCGTTGCTGGTCAGGCACGGTGTCCATATTCTTGAAAATATCCGCACCGGAGAATTGGCCCGCGACGGCGCCCACGAGTTCCTCTTCGTGCTCGCCGCACCGCGGTTCGTCGGTGCGGTACAGAGCCCAGTTCACCCCGTAGCCATACGCTGATAGCGCGGCACCGCGCCGTCCATCGGGGCGAACGCGGCATAACCGCGAAGAGTGGGTCGGTCAGTACGGTGCGTAGCACTCCACGGGAATGAACTCGTAGCCATCCGTGTAGAGCTTTTTCCAGACCATCTCCCAGGGTTCCGTCAGATAACCCGGGTCCGTGATGATCATCTCCATCTCAACCATGGGCCCCTGGGTCGGGTCGTCCAGGCGGCGATAGGTCTCGACCGTGGTCGCCTGGTCGCTCAGCCGGTGACCGGGTGTGCCGGTGGGGTTCGCCGGAAGGTGGGTCGACTCGATGATCAGGGTGTCGCCCTCGTAGCGTGCCACGGACTGGCCAAGACGGCGAAACTCGTCCGTGATTTCCCTGTCTTCGAAGTAGATCGTGCGCACGCCCCCATACTCCTCGTACGAAATCACGACATGGTCGTCATGCTGCTCGATACGCACGGGATGGGGCGTGAAACCGGCCTGACGAATGAGGCCCGGATCTTCGCAGGCGACTTGCGGATCGTTGATCGGGTCCCACTCGGCCTGCAGCGCCGCGCCGGCCTCGTTGAAGGGGGGCAGACGATGATTGCGGAATCCCGGGCCGTCGCGTCCCCGGGTCCAGGCGCCCGTCAGGTTCGGGCGTCCGTCGGCCAGATGCAAGGGGATGGAGACGATCTCGTCCGCGGCAACCTCGGTTCGATCGGTGTTCATGGACGGGACCCGAAGGACTGCACCCGATTCGGGATCGAGGACCTCGACATGTTCCATCGAAATCATCAGCTTGCCATCGCGGCCGGCGTTGCCGGTAATGCGCACAAGGTCACCCGGCTGGATCGTGTCGGCAGACCATCCGGCCCTGCGCAGGCCCGTCGCGGCACTGCCCTCCACCATCCACTCGGCCTGCTCTCCGTTCCCGTCCTCGACCGACATGAAGAGGATCACGTGCGGATTCCTGAATACGTACCGGTTGACGATGCCCTCGCGAACGATCTCGTCAGTCGTGAAGGAAGCGGCGAACGAATGGTGCGCGGTGGCCTGCCCTGCGGTGAAGATCAGGGCTACAGAGCATGCAGCGAGGATCAGTTTCATGCGGTTTCCGAACAGAAGGATGCAACGACCGGCGATTTTATCACGCGAGCGAGGGGACGCTGACAGCCTTGAGACGCAAGTCACCCACGCTCGCCGGCGATTCCGCGAAATCATGTCGTTACCTTTTCCTTGTACTCGCAAAGGTTCGCGATGACGCACCGGGGACACTCGGGTTTGCGTGCCTTGCATACATACCGGCCGTGCAGAATCAGCCAGTGATGGGCGTTCTTCCTGAATTCCCGGGGGGTGATGCGCACGAGCCTGTCCTCGACCGCGCGCACGTCCTTGCCGGGGGCGAGCCCGGTCCTGTTGGACAGGCGGAATATGTGGGTGTCCACGGCGATCGTCGGCTGTCCGAAGGCCGTGTTGAGGATCACGTTGGCGGTTTTCCTGCCCACGCCGGGCAGGGCTTCCAGCGACTCGCGGTCCGCCGGCACTTTGCCGCCGTGTTCTTCCACCAGGATGGTGCAGGTGCGGTATATGTTCTTTGCCTTGGTATTGAACAGGCCGATGCTCTTGATGTGCTCCCGGAGCCTGGCTTCGCCCAGCGCCAGCATCGCCTCCGGCGTATTGGCGGCACTGAACAATCCGGCGGTGGCCTTGTTGACGCCCACATCGGTTGCCTGCGCCGAGAGGACCACCGCCACCAGCAACTCGAAAGGCGAGTTGTAGTTCAGTTCCGTGGTCGGTTCCGGGTTGGCGGCGGCCAGACGCTCGTAGATCTTGCGGCGCTTGGACGAGTTCATGGCGTGGGCTCTGCGATCACGGTATGCGAGCGGAGTTCACGGTGTGAGCGCGGACATCACTGTCGAACCGCCGCTGCTTCGCTCCGGGCAGGATCAGCCTTTTTCCTGTCCGCCAGGTAGTTGCGCGCGGCAATCAGAACGGCCAGTCCGAAGAATGCGCCGGGCGGCAGAATTGCCGCCAGCATGCCGTCGTAGGGCAGGTCCAGGTAGACGCCCCGCGCTGCTTCGCCCAGCAAAAACTCCATGCCGGAAAACAGCGTGCCGGATCCGACGATTTCCCTCAGCCCGCCCAGCATGACCAGGGCCGCGGCAAACCCAAGGCCCGTCGCAAGGCCGGACAATGCGGCCCGGTCGATTCGATGGCGGCTGGCCACCGATTCGGCCTGCGCCAGGATGGCGCAGTTGGTGATGATCAGGGGGATGAACAGTCCGAGTACCCGGTACAGGTCGTGGAAGAACGCATTGGTCAACATGTCGATGGTGGTGACCAGGGAAGAGATGATGAGCACGAAAATCAGGATTCGAACGCTCGGCACCAGAGCCCCCCGGATCAGGGACACCACCGAATTGGTCGCGATCAGCACCAGGGTGGTGGCGATGCCCAGGGCAAGCCCGTTGACCAGTGTCGTGGTGATGGCCAGCAGCGGACAGAGCCCCAGCAACTGCACGAACGCGGCGTTGTTGCGCCAGAATCCGTCCGCGAAGAGGGTTCCCGCACCGTTCATGGAAGGGGCGCTCCCGCGGCGCGCTCGAACAGTTCGGTCTTGTGTTCATCGAAGTAGACGAGCGTATCCCGCACCGCCTGAACCACCGCCCGGGGCGTCACTGTTGCGCCGGTGAAGGCGTCGAACTGTCCGCCGTCCGCCGTCACGGCCCACTGCGGGAGCGGCGGTTCCGCTAGGCTGGTCCCGTCGAATCCGGTGATCCAGCCGGAAATCGAAATCTCGATCTGGTCACCCAGTCCGGGTGTTTCCCGGTGATCGGTCACGCGCACGCCCTGGATCACGCCCTCGGCATCGATGCCGACGAGGAGGTCGATGGCGCCGTTGTAGCCGCGTGGGGCAACCGAGGCAAAGATCGCCGCGGCGGGTTCGCCGCCGCGCGTGGCCGTGAACACCTGAACGGGATCCGTGGTGCCGAGCAGGTCGGGATCGATCACCTGAACCTGAGATCCGATCAGGTCGTTATCGTAGAGGGACGGGTCCAGCACTTCGTGTAGCGACTGCATCACCCGCTCGGCAATGTTGCGCTCGATCCGCTCGGCGCTGATTTCATGGCTGGCAGAGATCAGCCCGGCCGCGCACACGGCGATCGCGGCAACCACCAGGACGGCGCGCAGGCCCTGTCTATCTCGGTCGGCCATAAATCCTCGGTCTGGTGTAGCGGTCCAGCAGGGGAACCGTCGCGTTCATCAGCAGCACGGCGAAGGCGACGCCGTCCGGATATCCGCCCCAGGTACGGATTGCGTAGACGAGTATGCCAATCCCCGCCCCGTAAATCAGCCGCCCCCGGTTGGTCGTCGCGGCGGAGACGGGATCGGTGGCAATGAAGAAGGCGCCCAGCAGACTCGCGCCGCTGAACAGATGAAAGCTCGCCGAGGCGTAGCGGCTGGCGTCGAGTGCGTGGAACACCGCCGCGAGCACAACGATGGCCGCCAGCATGGACACGGGAATGTGCCAGCGGATGATGCCCCGAAACAGCAGATAGAGGCCGCCGACGGCGATCAGGCTGTTGACCCATTCCCAGCCCCGGCCGCCCATGCCGCCGAACAGCGGGCCGGCCTGTACTTCCGCCAGCGTTTGCATGCTGGTCAGCCCTTCGCGCACCAGGTCCAGCGGAGTGGCCTGGGTGACTGCGTCGACAGCAAGCCCCTGGGGCAGCGAGCCGGTCAGGGCGAAGCGCAGGCTGTCCCCGGCGCCAACGGGCGGCAGCCCGAGTTCTGCGCCACGGGGGGGTAGCCAGTAGGTCATTTCCACCGGGAAGGAAATCAGCAACACCGCGTAACCCACCATTGCGGGATTGAACAGGTTCGATCCCAGCCCGCCGTACAGGTGCTTGGCGAGCACGATGGCCGACACGGCGCCGATCACCGGCACCCACCAGGGCGCCAGGGGCGGGATCGCGAAGGCCAGCAGCACGGCCGTGACCGTCGCCGTACCGTCGAGCAGCGCGGGTTTGACGGGCCGGCTTCGCACGCGAAGCATGAGGGCTTCCGCGCCCAGAGCCGCTGCAGTGGCGATCAGCGCATTGATGCAGATCCCCCATCCGAAGAACCACACGTGGGCGAGCGCCGCGGGCGCCAGCGCGTAGACCACATGGCGCATCATCTTCGGTACGCTGGTGGTGGGAAGGGCGTGGGGCGGCGGTTTCAGCTCAAATCGCATCAGTGGGCCGTATCGCTCTCGCCGCGCCGCCTGCTCGCCCGCGCCACCGCCGCCTCGATCATTGCCCGGCTGTCCTCGCTGCCGATCGCGGCGATCAGATCGTCCTGCTGCCGGTGGATGTCCTCAGTCTGCGCCGCCAATCGCGCCAGCTTGCGCCGGTGACGCCGCGCGGCCAGGTCCGCCATCGCGGCGCGTTGCGAGACCAATGCCCAGGCCTGCTTTGCCTGCCGGAATCGTTCGGTCAGCGCGATCTGGCTGGGGCAGGCGATGTCGCAGCAACCGCACTCGATGCAGTCGTTCAGGCCCAGGGCGTCCAGTTGGTCGAAATCCCGCACGGAGGCTGCCCGCAGCAGTTGTTGTGGCAGCAGCCGGGGAGGGCAGACATCGGCGCAATCGCCGCAGCGGATACACGGCCACTCCCCGGTGGATTCCCGTATCTCGTCCGAATGAGCCGCAACGATGCAGTTGCCTGCCTTGGTGACGGGCAAGTCGTCGCCGGGAAGCGCATAACCCATCATGTTTCCCCCCAGGATCAGGCGCGCCACCTCACCCCGGTAACCGCCGCAGAAGTCGATCAGGTCGCGAATGGGTGTGCCGATGGGCACTTCCACGTTGGCTGCACGGGCGACACCTTCGCCGGTGACTGTCACGATCCGGCTTGTCAGCGGTTCGCCGCGCCGCATGAATCGATCCAGCGCGAACGCCGTGCCCACGTTCTGGCAGATGCACCCGGCAGCAGGGGGATAGCTGCCGCTGGGCACCTCGCGCCCGGTCAGCAACTCGACCAACTGGCGTTCTCCGCCGGCGGGATAGACCGTGGGCACCCGGGCAAACTCGATCCGCGTATCGCCCAGTTGGGCGGCGGCCTCGCGCACGGCCCGCAGCGCATCCGGCTTGTCCCGTTCGACCGCGAATACGGTTGACTCCGCGCCTGCCAGGTCCATCATGGCCAGCGCACCGCGGACAACCTCCAGCGGATGCTCCCGCATCAGCATGTCGTCGCAACTGATGTAGGGCTCGCACTCGGCGCCGTTGAGAATCAGCACATCGCAGCCGCCGTCGTTGCGCAGTTTCTCCGCGGTGGAAAAGACCGCACCGCCCAGACCCACGATTCCGGCGCTGCAGATGGCATCGATTCGCGCGTCCCGTTCTTTCGGCCAGACCTCGCGTGGCGCCTGCTCATCCCGGCCGTCGGTTTCAAGGTGCACGCACAGCGACGTCGTCAGGCCGTTGACCGTGGGTGCCGGTCCCTCCCGAATCGCGCTGACCGCGCCCGAAGCCGATGCATGGACGCCCGCCGAGCGGAGGCCTCCGGGCCGGCCGATCATTTCTCCCTTGCGTACACGCTGGCTGACTTCCACGACCGGCACCGCCGCCGGTCCCGCCTGCTGGTCCATCGGAATGATCAGGCGCTCGGGCAACAGTCCACGGGCGATGGGCGTGCCCGTGGACATCGCCTTCCTCGCCCTGATTCTGAAGCCGCCGGAAAGCTCCCGCTGAAGGCTCCGCTCAAGCATGACGCGGCGCCAGCGAAATGCAGTCTACGGGGCAGGGCGGCAGGCACAGTGCGCACCCGGTACAGTGATCGGTTATCACCGTGTGCATCATCTGGTGAACGCCCACGATGGCATCCACAGGACAGGCGAGCACGCAGAGATTGCACCCGATGCACAGGTCCTCGGCGATGACGGCGATGTCGTCCAGGCTGGCCGGAACTGCGGCGGCGCCCGCGACGGCCGCCGGACTTGCAAGGTGGGCGGCGTCGCGTCCCAGGAACCTGGCGAGCCGCCTTACGGTGTCCTCGCCACCGGGAGGGCAGAGGTTGAGCGGCGCCGACTCGGCAACGATGGCGGCAGCATAGGGTCGGCAGCCGGGGTAGCCGCACTGTGCACACTGGATCCGGGGCAGTATTCGCTCGACTTCGTCAACGACGGAATCTTCCGACTGCGCCATGTAGCGGCTGCACAGCACCAGCCCGATGGCCAGTGCGATCGCGAGACTCGACAGGACAACGGTGCCGGTGACCATCAAAGACGGCTGAAGCCATTGAACCCGAAGAAAGCCAGCGACAGGATTCCGGCGGTGACCAGCGTGATCGCCGAGCCGCGGAACGGCGCCGGAACGTCTTCGCCTTCCAGGCGTTCGCGCAGGCTGCTCAGCAGCACCAGTACGATGCCGAAGCCCAGCGCCGCGCCCGCGCCGTAGAAGATCGCGGCCGCCAGGCTGCGGCTGGCATTGGAGTTCAACAGCGCGACGCCGAGCACGGCGCAATTGCTGGCGATCAGCGGAATGTAGATGCCAAGAACCTTGTGAAGCAGGGGAAAGGCGCGGCTCAAAACCAGCTCGGTGAATTGCACCGCCGCGCCGATGACCACGATGAAAGACACCAGGCGAAGGTAGGTGACATCGAGCGGGATCAATACGAACCGCTCCACCAGGTAGCTGAACGCGGAGGCCAGCGTCAGCACCAGGCCCGTGGCCAGCCCCATGCCCAGGGCGCCCTCCAGCTTGCGCGTGGCGCCGAGAAAGGGGCAGAGCCCGAGAAACTGAACCAGTACGAAGTTGTTGACCAGGGCGGCCGAGAAAATGATTACCACCAACTCCGTCATGATGTTCGGATGACCTGTTCGTTGATCGGGGCGGTCGGAAACATGATAACCGCCGGCTCCGCCCCGTGGCTCAGGTGACCTTCATGCCGGGTTTGGCGCCGCTGTCCGGACTCAGGAGAAAGATGTCGCTCCCCCCGGGGCCACTGGCCAATATCATGCCTTGGGAGGTGCCGAAACGCATCTTCCGGGGTTTGAGGTTGGCGACCACCACCACCAGCCTTTCCACCAGGTCCTCCGGGCGGTAGGCGGAGCGAATGCCCGCAAACACCTCCCGCTCGTCTCCGCCCAGGTCCACGCGCAGCTTCAGCAACCTGTCGGCGCCCTCCACGTAACCAGCTTCGATGACCCGGGCGATGCGCATGTCAACCCTTGCGAACTGCTCGATGTCGATCTCGTCCTTGTAGGTTGGTTTGGGGGTGTCGGGGCGCGTGCGGCTCTCGTCGACCATGGCTTGGACCTCCTTGGGTGGTACTCGCTCCAGCAAGCTCCGGAATCTCCGGAGGCGATGATCCAGCAGGGGCGTGCCCGCATCGCTCCATGCGAGCGGGGCCCCGTTAAGAAATTCTTCCGCGCGCTCCGCCAGTCCCGGGACGACGGGCTTGAGGTAAACCATCAGCGAGCGAAACAGGTTGATGCCCTGAGTGCAGACGTCGACCACGCGTTGCGACTGCTGCGGATCCTTCGCCAGAATCCAGGGCTTTTCGCCGTCGATGTAGCGATTGGCGCGGTCGGCCAGCGCGATGATGCGTTTCAGTGCGCGGGAGTAGTCGCGCTGTTCGTAGTCGGCTTCGATTTGCTGCGCGGCGTCGGCAAAACTTCGGTACAGCTCCTCGTCGTGGAGCGTTTCGCCGAGCAGTCCGCCGTTGTGGCGGTGAATGAAACCGGCGCAGCGGCTGGCGATGTTGACCACCTTGCCGACAAGGTCCGAATTGAGCCGGGCGATGAAATCGTCCAGGTTCAAATCGATGTCGTCCGCCGACTTGCTGAGCTTGGCGGCGAAGTAATAGCGCAGGTAATCCGGATCCAGGTGTTTCGCGTAGGTGGAGGCCATAATGAACGTGCCCCGGCGTTTGGACATCTTCTTCCCGTCCACGGTGAGAAACCCGTGCACGAAGACGCCGGAAGGCTTGCGGTACCCCGCGCCGCTGAGCACGGACGGCCAGAACAAGGTATGGAAATAGACGATGTCCTTGCCGATGAAGTGATAGAGTTCGGTTTTCGCGGCGGCGGCCCAGTAGTCGTCGAAGTCGAGTCTGGCGCCGTGCCGGCTGTTGTCAGATTCAGCGCCGTGCCGGTGGTCGTCGAATTCGGCGCCGGCGCCGCGCGTTTCGCCGCCCGCCGCCGCGGACTGCCTGCATAGCTGCAGGAAACTCGCCATGTAGCCGATGGGCGCGTCGAACCAGACATAGAAGTACTTGCCGGATTCTCCCGGAATCTCGAAGCCGAAGTAGGGCTCATCCCGCGAAATGTCCCAGTCCTTGAGCCCGGCCCGGAACCACTCTTCGAGCTTCCGCACCATGGACGTATCGACGTGTTCGGGCACCCACGCCCTGAGTTCTTTCTCGAACGCGCTCAGCCGGAAGAAGAAATGTTCGGATTCGCGTAACGACGGCGTGGTCCCCGACACGACCGAGACGGGATTCTTCAGGTCCATGGGTGCGTAGGTTGCGCCGCAAACCTCGCAGGAGTCTCCGTATTGGTCCGCGGCGCCGCAGGACGGGCACTCGCCGCGCACGTACCGATCGGGCAGGAACATGCGCCGCTCGTCGTCGTACGCCTGGGTGATGACCCTCCGGTCGATGTGTCCGTTCTCCCTGAGACGCCGATACATCTCCCGGGTCAGTTCCAGGTTCTCCGCGGAGTGCGTCGTCTGGTAGTTGTCGACGCTGATCCTGAAGCGCTCGAAATCCCTGCGATGCCCATCCGCGACTTCGGCGACCAGCGTCTCGGGGGCGACCCCCGCCTCATCCGCCCGCATCATCGTCGGCGTACCGTGGGCGTCACTGGCGCAAACGTAGATGCAACGATGCCCCCGCATGCGCTGGAATCGCACCCAGATGTCCGTCTGGGTGTACTCCACCAGGTGCCCAAGGTGCAGCGGACCGCTGGCGTAGGGCAGCGCGCTGGTCACCAGAATGTCGCGTGGGTCGGCCACTGCGCGGGACTCCGATCGGGGAATTGACGTGGTACAGGGATTGGTGCGCGATTATGCCATCGGAGCATCGGCGATGCTCCCGCCTTGTATCCGCGCCTCGGACTCACTCGCAACACGCAGGAACCTGTGGGACGGACCACCAGGCCAGCGATTGCTTTGAACGGATCGAAGCTCGACAATTGCGGTTTCCACCATATTGGTAGTCCCGCATGAGCAGCCAGGAACAGGCGGCGCTCGAGGAGCGCGTTCGTACCTTCTTGATCCCCCATACGAATCTCCGACTGGGCGACTCGGGTGCTCGACTCGAAGTCGAGCCCGCCGCGAACGGGTATCGGGTAGCCATTCGCCTGGGCTTTCCCGCCGAGCGCAGCGCCGATGAATTGCTCGAAGGATTGCGTGACCACACGTCGTCACTGGGTATCGAAGCCGATGTTGCGTTCTCCGTGGACTGGGCGGTGGAGTCCCACTCCGTGCAGCACGGGCTCAAGCCAATGGGGGGCGTCAGCAACCTGATTGCCGTGGCTTCGGGGAAGGGCGGCGTGGGCAAATCCACCGTCACGGTGAATCTGGCACTGGCGTTTGCGCAGGAGGGCGCGCGGGTGGGGATACTCGATGCCGACATCTACGGACCCAGTCAGCCGCGGATGCTGGGGTTGATGGGTCAGCGGCCCGTGAGCAGGGACGGCAAGTCGCTGGAACCCTTGGAGGCCCATGGAATCAAGGCCATGTCCATCGGATTCCTGGTGGACGAGCGCCAGCCGATGGCCTGGCGCGGGCCCATGGTGACATCGGCGCTGAACCAGTTGCTCAACGATACGAACTGGGGCCGGCTCGACTACCTGCTGGTGGACATGCCGCCCGGTACCGGCGATATCCAGCTTACGCTGTCCCAGCGCGTGCCGGTGAGCGGCGCGGTCATCGTGACCACGCCCCAGGCCATTTCGCTGGCGGATGCACGCAAGGGCCTTGAAATGTTCCAGAAGGTCAACGTGCCGATTCTGGGCATCGTGGAGAACATGAGCCGGCACATCTGCCCCAGTTGCGGGCACGAGGAGCCTATCTTCGGCCATGGTGGCGCGGAGGGGCTGGCCGTGGAGTACGACCTGCCGATGCTGGGAGGGCTGCCGCTGGACGGCCGCATCCGCGAAACCACGGACCGCGGTGAGCCCACTGTGGTTGCCGCACCGGACGGTTCTCTGGCGCGGTACTACCTGCAGATCGCGAGGGCGGCGGGCGCGCAACTGGCCTCGGAGGGCAAGGACTACAGCCAATTGTTCCCCACGATCACCGTGGAGGAAAACACGTGACCATCCGCTCGGACCGGTGGATACGCCGCATGGCGCTCGGACAGGGGATGATCGAGCCGTTCCAGGAGGATCAGGTGCGGCGCCTGGGCGGTGACAGGGTGATTTCCTACGGCACGTCCAGCTACGGCTACGACGTGCGCTGTGCGGCGGAATTCAAGGTGTTCACCAACATCAATTCCGCGATCGTCGACCCCAAGGGATTCGACGACTCCAGTTTCGTCGACAAGCAGGGCGAGATCTGCATCGTGCCCCCGAATTCCTTCGCGCTGGCGAGAACGGTCGAGTACTTCCGCATTCCGCGCAACGTACTGACCATCTGCCTGGGCAAGTCGACCTATGCCCGTTGCGGCATTATCGTCAACGTCACGCCCCTGGAACCCGAGTGGGAAGGGCATGTGACGCTGGAATTCTCCAATACCACGCCCCTGCCGGCGAAAATCTACGCCAACGAAGGCGTCGCCCAGATGATCTTCTTCGAGGCGGACGAGGTTTGCGAGATCAGCTACCGGGACCGCGACGGCAAGTATCAGGGGCAAACGGGAGTCACGCTGCCGAAGGGATAGCGCATGCGCCGTTTCGGCGCTCGCGAGCATGGTGCTCGCGAGCGGGGCCTCGGGCCCGGCGGCCAGGGGCCACGACTACACGCCCGCGCACGGCGCCCGCTGGGGACCTCGCTCCGCGGTTACCGATTCGTCACGGACGCTGATCGTGCCACCGAACGCTTTTGAGCTGGAACGCTGCACGCGTTTCGCCGTCGTTCTGACGCTCGATTCGAACCGGCAGGGTGCGCAGGCCGGGGGCCAGCCACACCAGGGTCCGGCGCGATGAGCCCAACCGTTGCTGGATCAGCTTCCGGGTCAGGACAGGGCCCAGCGGCGTATCCAGCGTTTCCTCCCCGTCCGCGCGCAACTCGTGGGTTTCGGGACCATCCATGTCGAGCAGGGTCACATTCTCCGTGGAGAAATCGTCGCCGAGCAGCATCAGTGCGACATGCAGGCTTCCCCGGTCCAGCGTGTCTGGCAGTAACTGCGGCTCCAGGCGAGTGTCTCCGGTCGTGATGGAGGCGCGACCGCGCTCCCAGTCGAACTCGATGTTGAAACTGTTCCTCTCCCGCCGAGTGCCGTCATGCAGCGAATACGTCAAGGGCCGGATTTGCCCGCCCTCAAGTACGAAAATGCTGAGTTCCTCCACCGGCCTCGGCACGAACAGCCGGTACAGGCCCCTGACGCGCGATACGGAGCGAAACTCGTAGATGCTTAGCTCGGCATCCAGAAGCGTCACCGAGAACTCCGCATCGCCGACGGCGCGGCCCCGGTCGTAGACCTCATAGACGGCGTTGTAGCGCGGCAGTTCGTCCGCGGCATGGACACTTCCGGTGGCGACGCCGGCCGCGGCGCACAGGAGCGCTGCGACCGGGGCATCAACTCTCATGCTTCACTTCGACCGGCCCGGTCATCGGCATACCGTCAAAAATCGCTTCATCACCGGTAAATTGGACCAGCCCGCTGGCGCACCATTCCACGGCGCGGGGAAAAATCATGTACTCGACTTCGTGAATGCGCGCAGCAAGGCTCGCCTCGTCGTCGCCCGCGAGCACCGGGATTCGGCATTGAATGATGCCCGGGCCGGCATCCAGTTCCTCGGTGACGAAGTGGACCGTCGCGCCGTGAAAGGCGTCGCCGGCATCGAGCACGCGGCGATGCGTATGCAAACCCTTGAACTTCGGCAGCAACGAAGGATGGATATTGATGATGCGATCGCCGAAGCGCGCGACGAACGCCTGGCCGAGTATCCGCATGAAGCCCGACAGCACGATCAGATCCGGTTCGCAGGCTTCGATCGCGTCGCCCAGAGCGACGTCGTATGCCTCGCGGTCTGCGAAACCCATCGCGGATAGGTGATGTGCTGCGATGCCTGCCCCCCGCGCGCGCTCCAGGCTCCTGCTTCGATGGTCGGAGAACACCGCCACCACGCGAATGCGATCATGGCTCCGGGCAGCGTAGTCGATCAGGTTCTGCAGATTCGTGCCCTCACCGGAGCTCAGTATGACGACCCTGAACGGCACGCCGGCTGTCAACTGACTCGCGCCTTTTCGTAACGGTCCCGCACGATGCGGCCGATGACCCAGGCTTTCTCGCCGCAGTCCTGCAGTATCGCGAGGGCCTCCTCGACGTCTGACGGCGAGACGACCACGCACATGCCGATACCGCAGTTGAAGGTACGCAGCATTTCGACTTCAGCGACGCCTGCATTCCGCAACCAGTCGAATACGGGTTGCGAAGGCCAGGAGGTTGAGTCCAGGCGTGCGCCCAGCTTGTTCGGCAGAACCCGGGGGATATTCTCGATCAGCCCTCCGCCGGTAATGTGCACGATGCCCTTGACCGAAACTTCCCTTATCAGCTTGATGATCGTATCGGCGTAGATTCGGGTGGGCGTCAGGAGCTGCTCGATCAGGGGGCGTTCGCCGGCCTGCGTATTTTCGTCCGCCCCCGTGTGTTCCAGCACGCGGCGTATGAGCGAAAAGCCATTGGAGTGCGTACCCGAAGAACCCAGTCCAATAATGGTGTCTCCGGGCTTGATGTTTTGCCCATCGATTATCTGGGGCTCTTCGACCACGCCCACGCAGAAACCGGCCAGGTCGTAGTCGACCGACATTTCCATGCCCGGATGCTCTGCGGTCTCGCCGCCGATGAGGGCGGCCCCTGCCAGTTCGCATCCCCTGGCGATTCCGCTGACGACCCGCGCAGCGACATCCACGTCCAGCTTCGGCGTGACGAGGTAATCCAGGAAGAACAACGGTTCCGCTCCGACGACGATCACATCGTTGGCGCACATTGCGACCAGGTCGATCCCGACGGCTTCGTGAGCGTCATATTGGATGGCCAGTTCAATCTTTGTGCCGACGCCGTCGGTGCCGGCAACCAGGATGGGGCGCCGGAATCGATCCACCGGCACCTTGAAAAGGCCGCCGAATCCGCCCAGCTCGCCCAGCACCTCCACACGCCGCGTCCGCGCGACGGCGCCCTTGATTCGCTCGACCAACTCCTGGCCGGCGTCGATATTCACGCCGGCGGCCTTGTAGGTCAGCAATGGTTTGGCGCGCACTTCTCTTGTTCTCCTTGACACAGCGCCCACGGTACCGGGAGGCGGGTCGCCCAACCGCTATAATACGAGAGTACGGCATCCCGAGTGTACTGATGAGGAAGACCATTGGCCGGACACGTCTCGTCCCGGCCTGCACGATCATGCTGGCGATCGCCGCAGTCCTCGTTCCGGCGGCGGTTTTCCCGGCCATTTTCGAAAATCTCTACATGGTTACCGTACCGCTGAATTCTCGGGTCACGACACAGCGAGCGCTGCGAACGGATGCGGACTTCGACCGGTTCGCCATGGGAGAATTGCTGATTCGAATCACCGGCCAACGCGATGCCCCGACCCATCCGGCCCTGCTGGACCTGGTGCAGGACGCAGGTCGATATGTGGTTCAAAGAGGTAATCCCGACAGGGAGAATCTGCTCATCGTCTTCGATTCGCCCGGGTTGCAGCAAGCGCTGACGGCAAGAAACCAACCCGTGTGGGGAGAAGAGCGTCCGCTGACATTGCTTTGGGTCGCCATCGACGGAGGTCCCGGGGAACGCGGGATATTGGCGGCAAGCCCTTCGCCGGTCCCAGGCAGCGAGATCGTGGAGGCCGCTGCCGTGACGTTGCGCGAGGAATTGCTCGAAGCGGCGAATCAGCGCGGACTCCCCATATCTCTGCCGCTCATGGACGTGCAGGATCTGAATGCGGTGGACTTTATCGATGTCTGGGGCAATTTCTCCGATCGCCTGACCCGGGCATCGGAGCGATACGCGCCGGATGCAGTCCTGACCGGCCGCATCCGCCTGGGCGAGGAGGGTTTCGAGACCGCTCAGTGGACCCTGCTGAGGGGCGGGACCCTGCGCCCGCTGCCGGGCGCCGCGGTCCGGTCGGGCCTCGACGATCTGGCCGACCTTTACGCCCTGGAATTCGGCGGCATCGGCGGCGCGACGAGCGCTCGCCTCGTGGTCGCGGGCGTCGAGACGCTGGATGACTACGGCCGCGTGATGAGCTACCTGGAAAGCCTGAGCGTTCTGCAGTCGGTACAGCTGGAACAACTTGTGGGCGCGGAAATGACGCTGCGCGTGGAAGCCCGTGGCGGCGCCCTGGTGCTGAACAGGGTCCTGGCGCTGGGTGAAGTGCTCTCCGCATCTTCCGCAGGCGGCGACGAAATCGGCGGCGACCTGATTTACTCGCTGACCAGATAACGCGAAAATACCGGCTCGCGCCCGGCGTCACGATCCCGGGACTTGATTCCAGATACCAGACCGACAGATTCAAGAACGGGATTGCCCATGCAGCTCAACTGGATACCAAACGCGATTTGCATCGCGCGCGTCATCCTGGTCGCCCCGATCGTGGTGTTCCTTTCGCAGCAGGAGTACCTCACGGCCGTGATACTGATCGGCATCGCCGGCATATCCGATGCGGTGGACGGTTTCCTGGCGCGGCAATTTCACTGGCGTACGCGGTTTGGCAGCATTCTGGATCCGGCGGCCGACAAGCTCCTGGCGATCAGTGTCTTCTTCACTCTGGCCTACCTGGGGTTGATCCCCCTGAGTCTGGCAATTCTGGTCGTGGCGAGGGACGCGGTCATCGTCGGCGGCGCGGCGGCCTACCAGTGGCTCGTGGCTCCGCTGGAGGGTGAGCCCAGGCTCATCAGCCGCATCAACACCACGTGCCAGTTCATTTTCGTGGGGCTGACGCTGACCGCTGCCGCCTTCGCCTGGCCGCCGGCAATCTGGGTGTTGATCGCCGGTGCTGCGGTGGTCTTCACCAGCATCACCAGCGGCCTGGACTATGCGCTCAACTGGAGCACGCAGGCCTGGCAGGAGAAGCGAGTGGTCGGAGCCGTTGAACTCTAGCGCTGCAATCAAATCATCCGAATCTGGCGGTTGGTTGCAGCACCAGCAGCTGGTCCCGAACATGACCACCCGGTAATGCCTTTCCGCATTGACCGGATGTGCGGTTTGATTGATGATGGACCGAGATCAGGTCCAACGCGTGGAGCGAGTCCCATGAAAAGCATCCGACTGAAATCCGCCCTGTTTGCCCTCGTTGCGCTGACGGTGGGCGGACCCGCCCATACCCAGTTCGAAAACGTCGGCACCATCGACTTCCCCACCTCGGCCACGGAGGAGGCGCAGCAGCACTTCCTTCGCGGGGTCGCGATCCTGCACAGCTTCGGATGGAAGCAGGCGATCGAGCAGTTCCGCGCTGCCCAGGCCATCGAGCCCGATTTTGCACTGGCCTACTGGGGAGAGTCGCTTTCCTACAATCACCCGTTGCAGGCCGAGGCCAACGCCGAATCGCCGCGGGAAGCCCTTGCACGACTTGGGGCAACGACGGAAGAACGCCTGGCCAAGGCACCCACCGCGCGGGAGAGGGGGTTGCTCGAAGCGGTCGAGATGCTGTGGGGCGAAGGCAGTTGGCAGGAGCGCCGCGTCGCCTACATGGATGCCATGGCCCGCCTGTACGAGCAGTATCCGGCAGACGATGAGATCGCCACCTTCTACGCGCTGTCCATGCTGAGCGGCGCACGCGCACTCGCAGACGACAGCCTGCGGCTGGAAGTGCGGGCCGGCGCCATCGCACTCGGAGTGCTGGAGCGCAATCCCAGCCATCCCGGCGCAGCCCACTTCGTGATCCACTCCTTTGACGATCCGCTGCACGCTCCCATCGCGCTGCCGGCAGCGTACCTCTTTGCCGATATCGCCCCGGCGGTATCGCATGCCCGCCACATGCCCACGCATATTTTCATTCAGCACGGCATGTGGGACCGCGTTTCCACCGGGAACCAGTCCGCGTATGACGCGGCGCAGGCCCTCTGGCAGCCCGGGGATTCGGTGGGTGACGCAGTGCACTCGCTGGACTGGGGCCAATACGGCGACCTGCAGTTGGGCGACTATGAGAAGGCCCGTCTGTGGATCGACCGTCTCGAGGCGATTATCGACGCGAGCGAGGGTCAGGAGCGGGCGGTCATGACATTGCCGTTGATGGAAGCGCGCTACGTAGTAGAGACCGAGGAGTGGCGGATCGACGAAATCACCGACGAGACCTCTCCGCACATACTGCTCGCCACGGGACTCAGCGCGGTCAGGACCGGTGACGTGGAAACGGCCGGGCGCGCCGAAGAGGCGTTGGCGCGCCAGGTGGCGGCCGGGAGCGATGGCGGCGTCATGCGCTCGGGACGCCTTTGGGTGCAGGTCATGCACAAGCAGGTCGGCGCCCTGGTGCGCACGGCTCGGGGCGATGCCGACGGGGCAGTTCAGCTGATGGACGAGGCGCTGGAGATCGTCGCGCAGATTCGCCCGCCCAACGGAGCCGCCAATCCGGTCAAGCCGGCCTACGAACTGTACGGCGAGATTCTTCTGGAACTGGGCAGGCCCGAAGACGCGGTGGCAAAGTTCGAGACATCGCTTCTGCGCATGCCGAACCGGCCCCGCTCGGTTCTGGGTCTGGCCAGGGCCCTGGAAAAAATGGGCGACGAAGAAGGCGCCGCCGGGCAATACGAGATTCTCAATGCCATCTGGGACGGGCGCGATTCGTTCACCGGCCTGCAGGAGGCGCGTCGGTTCCTGATGTCGCGGAACTAGCAGACGGCGCTACGGATCGCGCCGCCAGGAGCCTGCGCCACAGAGATATCGGTTGCAAATTCGCTTTCGCGACTTTCTACTGCGCAGGTTCCCTGGACTTGAGAACCGCGGCAAGCTCGGCGACTCGCCGCCCCAGCGCGGCGGCGAGCGCCCGTTCGTCGTCGGACAGCGTCCGATTCCAGTCGACTTCGACGTGTGACGCGCCGTAGGGCCCGCCGCCGGTGCGCGTGGACGTGACCTGCGGTTCCGTATAGGGGATTCCGGTCCAGAGCATGCCGTGATGGATCAGCGGCAGGGCCATGGTGAGCAACGTCGTTTCCTGTCCCCCGTGCATCGAACCGGTGCTGGTGAACAGGCCGAACGGCTTGTCGACCAGGGCTCCCTTCAACCACAGCCCCGAGGTAGAGTCGAGGAAGTACTTGAGCGCGGCTGCCATGTTGCCGAACCGTGTCGGGCTTCCCAGCAGCAGGCCGTCGCAGCCGGCCAGGTCTTCGAGATCAGCGAAGGGCGGACCGGAATCCGGTATCGGGGCATCGGTGGCCGCGGTCGTGGTGGACACCGGTGGCACCGTACGAACGATGGCCTCTGCCCCCGCGGTCTCCACCCCCCGCGCAGCGAATCGCGCCAGCTCCGCCGTTCGTCCCCTGAGCGAGTAATAGAGGACGAGAATTTTCGCGTCGGAGGGCATTTACTACGGAAACAATTCCAGGACCTGTTCCGGAGGGCGGCCGATGCGTGCTGCCTTGGCCGTTTCCACGATGGGCCGCTGGATCAACACCGGATGAGTGGTCATCAAATCGATCAGCGCCGTCTCGCTGGCGGTTTCGAGATCGATACCCGCCGACCGGAAAGCCCGTTCCCCCTTTCGGACCAGATTCCGGGCGGGAACTCCGAGCTTTTCGAGCAGGCCGGCGAGTACGCCAGCATCCGGCGGTGTCTTCAGGTATTCGATGACGTCCACATCGATACCCCTGGACTCGAGCAGCGTCATGGTTGCACGGGACTTGGAACATCGGGGATTGTGGTAGATTCTGGGCTTCACGTATGTCCTCCCTGCTGCTTGACGTGAATCTGGCGCCCCTGTTACGTTCCCGCTTGGGTGTTCCAGGGTCAATTGATGAGTTACCGAGGCGCTATCATACTCCTGACGCTGTTGATTGCGTCATGTGCCGCCGGTCCGCCGGTACAGGAGATGAGCGACGCACGCCAGGCGATCGCTGCGGCGGAGGAGTCGGATGCGGCAACCCTGGCGCCGGACGAACTGAACGAGGCCAGGGCCCTGCTCGAACAGGCTGAAACCCAACTCCGCGCCCGCTACTACCTGTTGGCGCAGGACAGTGCGATTCGCGCCAGGAACCGGGCCGTGGAAGCGCTGCAGGCGAGTCAGGCTGTCGACGAGGAATAGCCTGAGTAACCGTCAGGATCGTCCTGCGCCCACCATCGAGCCCTGCCCTTGATTGCCACCATGGATGAGCAAGCGGTTCGTTGCATCGTGTCCGGTCGCGTTCAGGGCGTCTGGTACCGGGTGACCACCGCGCGCCAGGCGGAGCAGTGGGCGCTGCGAGGCTCGGCCAGGAACCTGTCCGATAGCACGGTGGAAGTCATCGCGGCGGGCGATCCGGAGGCCATCGCCCGGCTGTGTGCCTGGCTGTGGGAAGGGCCCTCAGGCGCCAGAACGACGGGCGTCGAAGTCCAGGAGTGGAACGATCCTGTCGCCCAGGGATTCCGGATTCTCTGACAGCAGCGGGACCCGGAAACCCGGGTCAGGCGCGTTTCGCGCCCAGGAACTCCACCAGCGAGTCCAGCGCGACCATCTCGATCGCATCGTCGCGGCGCGACTTGTACTCGATTTCGCCACGGTCAAGGCCTCGCTCCCCGATCACCAGCCGGTGAGGTATCCCGATCAGGTCGGCATCCGCGAACTTCGATCCGGGCCGCTGATTGCGATCGTCCACCAGCACTTCCAGTCCCGCGGCCTCCAATTGTCCGGCGACTTTGCCGGTGGCCTCCCGCACCCGGTAGGACTTGTCCAGGGCGATGGGGATGATAATGACGTCGAACGGTGCGATGGCGTCCGGCCAGATGATGCCGCGCGCATCGTTGCTCTGTTCGATGGCCGCGGCCGCAACCCGGGTCACGCCGATCCCGTAGCAGCCCATGTGCATGCTGCGGGGGCGGCCGCCGGAGTCCAGTACCGTGGCGCCCATGGCGTCGCTGTACTTGGTACCCAATTGAAAGATGTGCCCCACTTCTATGCCGCGGGCGACGGTCAGCGGTCCGCCGCCGTCGGGACTGGGATCTCCCGACGTCACGTTACGAAGGTCCGCCACGGGCGGCAGGGGCACGTCCCGCTCCCAGTTCACGCCGGTGTAGTGGTGTTCGGCCCGATTGGCACCGCATGAGAAGTCGCCGACCCGTGACGCCGATTGATCGGCAAAGACGGGTAACTCAAGTCCCAGCGGACCCACCGACCCCGGAGAGACACCCGCTGCCGCTTCCACCTGTGCGGCGGACAGCATGCGCAGCGGAGCGGCAACGGCGTCCAGCGCCTGGGCCTTGTGGACATTCAGTTCGTGATCGCCGCGTAGCAGCAGCGCGACCGCGGGCGTCTCCGTCCCTGCTACCAGCAGGGTCTTCAGGCACTGCCCGGGCGCAACGTCGAGGAACTCGCAAAGATCGGCGATGGTGCGTACGCCCGGTGTGGCGACGCGCTGCAGGTCCTGGCGGGGCGCCGGCCGGTGCGATTCCCCATCCGGCAGCACGGGGACCGTTTCCACGTTGGCGGCAAACCCGTCGGCCTCCGAGTAGGCGATTGCGTCCTCGCCGGAGTCGGCGAGCACATGGAATTCCTCCGACTGACTGCCGCCGATGGCGCCGGAGTCGGCCTGGACGATCCGGTAGGTGAGCTGCAGGCGGTCGAAAATCCGGGAATAGGCGCGGCGCATGGCCTGGTAGGCCTCTTCCAGGCCTTCTTCATCCAGGTCGAAGGAGTAGGCGTCCTTCATCACGAATTCACGCGCCCGCATGACGCCGAATCGCGGCCTGATCTCGTCCCGGAACTTCGTCTGGACCTGGTAGTAGTTGACAGGCAACTGCCGGTAACTCTTGAGCTCCGTCCGGGCGATATCGGTGATGACCTCTTCGTGGGTGGGACCCAGGCAGAAGTCTCTCCTGTGCCGGTCCTGCAGCCTCAGCAGCTCCGGACCGAAGTCCTCCCAGCGTCCCGACTCCCGCCACAACTCCGCCGGCTGCACGCCGGGCATGGAGACTTCCAGCGCGCCGGCGCGGTTCATTTCCTCGCGGACGATGCGCTCGATCCGGTGCAGCACCCGAACGCCCAGCGGAAGCCAGCTATAGAGTCCCGATGCGAGCCGGCGCACGATACCGGCCCGAAGCATGAGTTGATGACTGATCACCTCCGCATCGGCGGGTGCGTCCCTGAAAGTCGAGAGGGGTAATTGAGAAAGCTTCATGCCGTCCCTTGCCATTTTTCGGACCCGCGCATTGTAGGTTATTCGACTCGCCGGCGCGTCAATCGGAGTCATGGTTACATGCTAAGCTCACGCCCATGAGCGGCCGCGACGATCCCGATGACGATGCCCGGGTTGCGGGAGCAATACCTGGATGCGATGGGCATCCCGGTGTGGGTGTTGCGCGGTGCCGCGGACGCGGAGCCGGAGCCGGCCGCCGAAGCGGTTGAGGAAGTGTCCGCCGACTGGGACGAATTGCGCAAAGCGGTGCGCACCTGTACCAAATGCGCCCTGCATCAAGGCCGGACCCAGACGGTATTCGGCGTCGGCAGCCGGACGGCGGATCTGCTGGTCATCGGCGAAGCTCCGGGAGCGGAAGAAGACCGCCGGGGGGAACCCTTCGTCGGCCGTGCCGGCCAGTTGCTCAACGCCATGCTCGCTGCGATCCATCTTGCCCGCGAAGATGTCTACATTGCCAACATCCTCAAGTGCCGGCCTCCCAACAATCGAGACCCGAAATCCGACGAAGCCGCGACCTGCACGCCCTACCTTCAGCGGCAGATCGAGCTGCTGCAGCCGCGGGTCATCCTGGCGCTGGGCAGGATCGCCGCCCAGTGGCTATTGCAGTCCGACACGCCCATCGGGCGGCTTCGCGGCCGCACGTTCCAGTTCGGCTCAGCCTCGACGCCGCTGGTGGTGAGCTATCACCCGGCCTATCTGCTGCGCAGTCCGCTTGCCAAGTCCAAGTCGTGGGAGGATCTGAAGATCGTCAAGCGCCTGCTGCGGCCCCCGGAATGAGCGCGGCGCTTCAGCCCCGGACCGAGATTCGCAGCATGTCCAACCGGGATCTGCGGGGAGTCGCCGCGGTGGAGCAGGCCAGCTACGAATTTCCGTGGAGCCCGGGCATCTTCAGGGACTGCCTCCTGGCAGGCTACCAATGCCTGGTTCTGGTCATCGACGGCGATGTCAACGGCTACGCGATCATGTCGGTGGCCGCAAGCGAGGCGCACATTCTGAACCTGTGCGTGCATCCCGAACTTCAGCGGCAGGGATACGGCCGCCAGTTGCTCCACACCCTTTGCATACGCGCCCGGGCAATGGGCGTCGGGCGCGCGTTTCTTGAAGTCCGGCCTTCCAACGATGCAGCAATGGGTCTCTACCGATCATCCGGTTTCGAGCAAATCGGTGTGCGTCCGTCCTACTATCAGGCGCACGGCGGCCGCGAGGATGCGGTCATTTTCGCCGCCAGCATCCGTGAGGCACTCAGGGAGATAGACGCGCCAGACGCTCATTGAGCTGTTCGAGCCGCTCGTCCAGCGCCGCCGCCCGTTGCCGTTCCCTGTCGACGACCGCTGCCGGTGCGTTGGCGATGAACTGCGGGTTGGCGAGCTTTCGTTCGCTGCGCTGACGGTCGTCGGCCGCCCTTTGGATCTGCTTGCTGAGCCGGTCCCGTTCGGCATCCATGTCGATCAGCCCTTCCAGTGGGACGAGGACGGTCATCCGGCCCACCAGCGCAGTGGCAGCGCCTCCAACTTCGTCCGCGACTTCGACGAAGCCGATTTCGTCCAGGCGGGCCAGGCTCTTCAGCAGCGGCTCGTGCCTGCGCACCCGCGCGCGGTCCAGGCCGGTGGCGCCTGCCAGCAGGGCCGGAAGCCGCCTGCCCGGGGCGATGGACATCTCCCCCCGAATCTGGCGAACGCCCATGACGAACGCCTTGAGCCAATCGATTTCCGCTTCCGCCTCTTCATCGACTTCGAAAGACTCCGGAAGGGGCTGCGCTTCGAGCATGATGGTGGCGCTGTCGCGTCCGGTTCGCTTGCAGAGTTCCAGCCACAATTCCTCCGTCACGAAGGGTACGATCGGGTGCAGCAGCCGGAGCAGCGTGCCGAGAACGTCGACCAGGCACCGCTGAGCGGCACGAACCCTGGCCTCGGGCGCATCCACATCGTTCAGCACCGTCTTGGTCATTTCCAGGTACCAGTCGCAGTACTCGTGCCAGGTGAACTCGTAAAGTGCCTGGGTGGCCAGGTCGAATCGATACTCGCTGAACGCGCGCCGGAACCGCCCGATGACCGAACTCAACCGCGAACGAATCCAGCGGTCCGCCACCGTGTATTCCAGCGGCGCATCGGGGAGCGGCGTCTCCACCCGGGAGAACACGTACGAGGCGGCGTTCCAGAGCTTGTTGCAGAAATTGCGGTTGCCTTCAACGCGGCCCATGTCCAGACTGACGTCCCGCCCGGTGGTTGCCAGCGAGGCGAAGGTCAGTCGCAGGGCGTCGGCTCCGTACGCCGCGATGCCGTCCGGGAATTCCTCCCGCGTGCTCGCCTCGATACGGTCCTTCAGGTGGGTCTGCATCATGCCTTCGGTGCGTTTCCGTACCAGCGTCTCCAGGTCCACGCCGTCGACGATGAACAGCGGATCGAGAATGTTGCCCTTGGACTTGGACATTTTCTGCCCGGCCTGATCGCGGACCAGTCCATGGATGTAGACGTCCGAGAACGGCACGTCGTCCATGAATTTCAGTCCCATCATGATCATCCGTGCGACCCAGAAGAAGATGATGTCGAAACCGGTTACGAGCACCTGGGTGGGGTAGAACGTCTCCAGCTCCCTTGATCCCGCGGGCCAGTGCATCGTCGAGAATGGCCACAGGGCGGACGAAAACCAGGTATCCAGCACATCGCCATCCTGCCGCAGCGCCATCTCCGGGCCGAGGCCGTGCTTCGCGCGGGCCTCGTCTTCGCTCCGGGCCACGTAGGCGCGCCCCTCGTCGTCGTACCAGGCCGGAATCCGGTGTCCCCACCACAACTGCCGGGAAATGCACCAGTCCTCGATATTGTGCATCCATTCGAAATAGGTCTTCGCCCAGTTCCCGGGCACGAACCGGATGCTGCCGTCCTGCACCGCCCGGATCGCCGGTTCCGCCAGCGGGCCGGTCCGTACGTACCACTGTTCCGTGAGCAGCGGTTCGACCAGCGCGCCGCTGCGGTCGCCGCGGGGGACCATGTGCTTGTGGTCCTGCTCGCCGTCAACCAGCCCCCTGGCCTGCAACTCGTCCAGGACCCGGCGCCGCGCCTCGAACCGGTCCAGCCCGCGGAACCGCTCCGGAACGGCGTCGTTGAGCGCGGCGGACTCGTCGAAAATGTTGATGGCCGCAAGACCGTGCCGCTGCCCCACCTGGAAGTCATTGAAGTCGTGCGCCGGGGTGATCTTCACGCACCCGGTGCCGAACTCGGGGTCGACATAGTCGTCGGCGACGACCGGAATCGTTCGCCCGGCCAGTGGCAGGCGCACTTCCCGGCCGACGTAGTGCCGATAGCGCTCGTCGTCGGGGTGTACGGCGACCGCCGTATCGCCCAGCATCGTCTCCGGCCGGGTAGTGGCGACCACCAGGCAGTCGTCGCTGTCGAGAAGCGGATAGCGGAACCGCCAGATCTTCCCCGTCTCCTCTGAAACCAGCACCTCCAGGTCGGAAATCGCCGTATGCAGTACCGGGTCCCAGTTGACCAGCCGCTTGCCGCGGTAGATCAGCCCTTCCTCGTACAGCCGCACGAACACCTCGGTGACGGCTTCGCACAGTTCCGGGTCCATGGTGAACCGGTCGCGGGACCAGTCCACCGAAGCGCCGAGCCGCCGGATCTGCCTGGAAATCGTGTTTCCGGAATGCTCCTTCCACTCCCACACACGGCGCACGAAGGCGTCACGGCCCAGCCCGCGGCGCGTCTTGCCTTCGGCATCCAGCAGCCGCTCGACGACCATCTGGGTGGCGATGCCGGCGTGGTCCGTACCCATCTGCCAGAGGGTGTTGTCACCGCACATGCGGTGGTAGCGGATCAGCGCGTCCATGATGGTGTACTGGAACGCGTGTCCCATGTGCACGGTGCCGGTCACGTTGGGCGGGGGAATGACGATGCAGTAGCTTTCGCCCTGCCCGGACGGCTTGAAGTAGCCCGCCTCCTCCCAGCGCCGGTATTGGCGGGATTCGATTTCTTCGGGCTGGTAGCCCTTCCTGGAAGCGTTCATGACGGTGTCAGACCGGATGCGTTTCCAGCTTGTAGCCCCGGTCCTGGTAGAAGCGGTAGCGCAGCCTTCCCTGGTTTCGGCGGTGCGGGTCGGCATCGACGATTTCGGCGACACGGGCGAAACGGCTGAAGAACCCCGGTACATCGTGTGCCAGATTGATCATGACATCCCAATATTCGCCGGCCTCGGCGGGAGGATCGTCGGCGGTGGCGGGGTCGACCACGCCGATCACCACCGGTTCGTCGCCGTCCGCCGGCAGCCCCCGTCCTGCGACCAGGTGAGGGATGAAGCTGCCCTGGGAGAATGTCCAGAGCAGGTCGTCCAGTCTGTTGGCGTCTCCCTGATCGGCGGCGTTGACGAAGACGTGATGCCGGCGTTGCACGGCCTTTTGCGCGATCCGGCAGGCGATCCTGAGCCGCGCGTCCGCGTTGTCGGTCGACAGGACATAGAAATCGATCCGGGTCACGCTGAACTTGCCCGGAGAGCTGCGAGACGGTTGCGTCGTCGTTGTCCTGTCATTGCATGTTGAGCAGGAAGTCCACCAGCATCGGTACCGGGCGGCCCGTCGCCCCCTTGCGCTTGCCGGACGGATGCCAGGCGGCGCCGGCAATGTCCAGGTGCGCCCAGGGCGTGCCATCCACGAACCGGGACAGGAACTGCGCGCCGATGCTGGCGCCGGCGTAACGGCCGCCGATATTGGCGAAATCGGCGAAGTTGCTGCGCAGGCCCTCGCCGTACTCGTCATCGACGGGCAGTTGCCAGGCCGGATCAAGGGATCGTTTGCTGGCTTCCAGCAGGTCGGCGGCGAGTGACTCGTCATTGGAGAACAGCCCTGTGTAGAGGTGGCCCACGGCGACGACGCAGGCGCCGGTGAGGGTCGCCACGTCCAGCAGACACCGGGGTTCGTAGCGGGCCGCGTAAGTCAGTGCGTCGCACAGGATCAGCCGGCCCTCGGCGTCGGTATTGAGCACTTCCACGGTCTTGCCTGACATGCTGGTGACAATGTCGCCCGGCCGGGTGGCGCGCCCGCCGGGCATGTTTTCACATGCCGGGACCACGCCCACGACATTGATCTGCGGCTGCAATTCGCCCAGCGCGGCCATGGTGCCCAGGACGCTGGCCGCACCGCACATGTCGAATTTCATCTCGTCCATCTTGGCGGACGGCTTGATGGAGATTCCGCCGGTATCGAAGGTGATTCCCTTGCCGCAGATCGCGACGGGCGCGCTATCGCTGCCGGCGCCGTTGTACTGCATCAGGATCAGGCGGGCGGGTTCCTCGGCGCCGTCGGTCACGGAGAGCAGCGCACCCATTTTCAGGCGCTGCATGTCTTCCTCGTCCAGGATTTCCGCTTCAACGTGTTCGTACCGGTCCGCCAGCCGGCAAGCCTCGTCCGCCAGGTGAGACGGCGTGCAGACGTTGGCGGGGCGATTGCCCAGGTCCCGGGCGGTGCCGACGCCAACGGCGATGGCCTGACCGTGGAGTACTCCGCGTTCCGCTTCGGACGCATCGCCGGACGCCGCCGCGATCGCGAACCCGCTCAGATTGCCGTCTTCCGGCGCGCTGCTCTTGAGTTCGTCGAAACGATAGGCGGCGCCGCTGGCCGCGGCCACTGTGATGCGCGCGGCGTAATAGGCATCCACACCTGCCACACCGCCCTGGGACAGGTAGCTGGCGGCGTCCGCGACACCGGTTTGGCCCAGCGCCTGTGCGGCGGCGGCAACGGCCCGGTTCAGGGCTTTCGCGTCGAAGCCGTCCTGTTTGCCGCAACCTGTCAGGAGCACGCGCTCGGCCCCAATCCCCCCGAGTCCGGGCAACAGCAGCGTGCGTCCCGGCTTACCGGATGCGTCACAGGCTTCCACGAGCCGGCCCAGGACTCCGCCGCAGGACTCATCCACGGCCTGCGTGGCGGCCGTCAACGGCCCATCCTCGAACAGGGGCAGAATGACGCAGCCGGTCGCCTCGGCAGCAGAAGAACCCGTCGTTACGGAAAACTGCATTTCAACATCTCCTGTACGTCGCGGGCATGGGGAACAGCCCTCGGGGGGAGCGTCCGGCTCACCGCCCCGCCGCGGCGTTATGCTATCGTGTCGATACACTGCCCGAAGGCGGGCTAAGTGTACTCGTTGCTTCAGGCACATTGAAACCCGTTCCGCCGTGCACCTGATATCCCGCTACGTCCTCCGAGAAACGTTTTCCTCGTGGCTGATCGTGACGACGGTCCTCGTCGTCATTTTCATGAGCAATCAGTTCGCGGAGACCCTGGACGATGCCGCCGGCAACGAACTGCCGCGCGATGCCGTGTTTGCGGTCCTGGGCCTGACCTCGTTGCAGTACATTACCTGGCTCGCGCCCATCGGCCTGTTCCTGGGTATCCTGCTGGCGCTGGCCCGCATGAACCGGGATTCGGAGATGGTGGCCCTGGAAGCCTGCGGCGTAGGGCCGCCCCGCCTGCTGCTCCCCATCAGCCTGCTGACGCTGATTCTCTCCACGACCGTGGCGTGGCTGTCGTTGATCGGCACGCCGGAAGCTTCCCGGCAGGTGGAACAGATTCGGCAGGAAGCCCAGGAATCGCTGGAGATCGGCGTGCTGGAGGCAGGGACCTTCACGAGTCCCGATTCGGGCGAGACGATCATTTACGCGCAAGAGGTGGAAGGCAACGAGATTCACGATGTCTTCATCCAGCGCAACGACGGCAACGGGGTGGTGGTCATCGTCGCGGCCCGGGGCGAGCGTCGGCTGGAGGCGGATGGTCAATTGACCTTTGTGCTCTACGACGGCCACCGCTATGAGGGTGTGCCCGGGGATCAGAGCTTTCGCATCGTTGAATTCGCCGAACACGGCATGCCTGTGCGCCTCGTCCAACGCCGTGACGGGGAGCAGCCCGTGGAGACGAAAACGCTGGCGGACCTGGCGGGTTCATCCGATCCCGCGGACCGCGCCGAGCTGCAGTGGCGAATCTCCTCGCCCCTGTCGCTGTTCGTGCTGGCCTTGCTTGCCGTACCGCTGAGCCGGTCGCGGCCAAGGGAGGGCCGCTACGCCCGCCTCGGGATCGGCATTCTCATCTACATCACCTACCTGAATCTGCTGTCCATCGCCCGGGCCTGGGTCGAGCGGGAAGAGGTACCCGGCTGGCTGGGCGTGTGGTGGGTCCACGCGATGCTCGGCGTACTGGGGCTCGTTCTGCTGGGCATGCAGTCCGGGTGGTTCACGCGGGCCGGGCGTGCGGCGCCGGCAGGAGCCGCTTCGGCATGAACGTACTGGACCGCTACGTCGCCACCGCCGTGCTCAAGGGCGTGACCCTGGTGCTGGCGGTGCTGATCTCCGTGGGAACGGTCTTCGAATTCATGGGCCAGCTACCGGATGTCGGTACGGCTCAATATTCGATCGGCGATGCCCTGGCCTTCGTGGTGTTGCGCATTCCCCGCCTCCTGGTGAGACTGCTTCCGGCAGCCGCCCTGATCGGCGCCTTGCTTGGCCTCGGCAATCTGGCGGTGCAGCGCGAACTGGTGGTGATGCGCGCCAGCGGCGCCTCGCTGGCGCGTCTCACGGCATCGGTGGCGGCCGCAGGCGTGGTGCTGATGGTGGTGATGGCCGTGCTGGGCGAGTCGCTGGCGCCGTCGATGACCGTGTACGCCAGGGACATGCGGACACGGGCGCTTCTGGACACGGCGGACCTGGCGTCCGGCGGCGCTTCCACCTGGCTGAAGAGCGGCGACCGGGTCGTCAACCTGCGCAGGGAAGCCGACGGCTTCGGTTTCGGCGGCGTCTACCTGTTCGAGCTGGACGGCGACCAGGGCCTTACGCACATCGCGCACGCCGACAACACCGATATCGATCAGGCCAACCAATGGATTCTCGAGAACTACGCCGAGACGGCCTTTGAAGGGCCGGACGGCGTGACCGCCAGCACGGAACGCCAGGCCGTCAAGGACTATGGGTTGAGCCCGGACCTGCTGGAGTTCTCGGTGATTCGGCAGGATCTGCTGGATACTGACGGGTTGACCCGCTATATCGCCTACCTGCAGGCGAACGGACTGGACGCAACCGCATGGCAGATCGCCTACTGGGCGCGGATGGCGGACATCGTCTCGGTGGTGTTAATGACCCTGCTGGCGCTTCCCTTCGTGCTCGGCGCCATGAGTTCCACGGGGACCGGTGTCCGGATCCTCATCGGACTGTTGATCGGATTGGCCTACTACGTGACGGCACAGGCTTTCGCCAACAGCGGCCAGGTATTCGATCTGGATCCCCGGGTGGTCGCCTGGCTGCCCGCGGCGGCCCTGCTGCTGGTCAATGTGCTGGCGTTCTCACGGGTCCGCTAGCCGACTGGCGCGCGGCCGGTGGAACGGCGGCATACGACGGGCGGGATTTGCAGACTCTACGTCATCCGGATCACGCGCGATCCGGAAAGCCGGTCATGCCAGCACAGGCCGTCCGGGTCCCACCTGGCCCAGATGAACCCCAATCCCGGCGGCAGCAACAACAGCCACGCCGAAAGATAACGAAGCGCTGCCTGCCGCCAGCTCAGATTGTTCCCGTCCATGGCAGTCACCCGCAACCGCCAGGCCCGGGCACCGAGGGTCTGGCCGCCGCGGGTCCAGGAAGTGCCGAAGAAGACGAAGTTCGTGACCAGCAGAAGAACGTCATACCACCAGGATGCCGGCGGAATGGCTTCTCCGCCGCGTAACAGCACGAGCACCAGCGTCAGTATCATGACCAGACCGGTAAACAGCAGGAGGTCGTAGAAGATTGCGGCGGCCCGTCGGGGAAGACTGGCCAATGCGGGGTCGTAACGGTTCATGAATTACCGGAAAGGGTTGCCATGGCTGGCGCGGGTTGCGGCATGATACGCTAGCGCGCGCTGCGGCTGCAGCCGCCAGTCGCCTACACGGCCGTGCCCGCAAGGAGACGGCCGCAAACAAAACGAACAGCGAGGATTCCGGGATTATGAAGAAGCAATCGAAACTGACGCGGCGCTCGATGATGAAGTGGAGCATGATGTCGGTTGGGGCGTCAGCCATGGCCGGTGCATTGCGCGCTCCGGCATCCGCACAGGACCTGGGGCCGGGCAATGCCCATGTTGGCGATGTGGGCGGCCGGGATCCGGCACGGCTCTATACCGGCGAGCCCATCGAGGGTGGCGGTCAGATGGAAATTCGGCTCAACCAGTCGATCCATACCGACGATCCCCACGAACTGGAAGTCGCACGGCGTATGCGCCCCTTCGATCCGCTGTCGTGGTACACGGAGTGGAACCGGGTCGCGCAGATCAACGAGGAAATCGCCGTGGGCTACGAAGAGCAGGGGCTCAACGTATCGGCCCACAACTTCTACCTGCGTGCGAGCCGCTTTCACCGCCTGTCCATCGTCTACCAGGAGGATACCGACGAGACGATGATGCCGGGCTACATGAAGTTCAGGGAATTTTTCGACAAGGCGTGGGAGTTGCAGGACCCGCCATTCGAACGGGTCACGATCAACGTGGACGGCAACGATCTCCTTGCCTACTTCCGCAAGCCCAATGGCCCCGAGGGCACGCGCTACCCGACCGTCATCAACTACCAGGGAGCGGATTCGCTGGCCGAGAACACCCTGAACGGTTCAGGGGCCTACGTCGCCCGGGGCATGGCCTACCTGGTCATGGACCTGCCGGGGCAGGGCGCGCCGAAGCGCCTGATGAACCTCCACATGCCGCCGGACACGGAACGGCTGGTTTCGCCCATCGTGGACTACCTGCAGTCGCGGCCGGACGTGGACCCCGAGCGGATCGGCCTTCGCGGCCAGAGCATGGGCGGCTACTCCGCGCCCCGGGCGGCCAGTGGCGACAGCCGCATAAAGGCGGTGTGGATGGGCGCCGGTTCCCACGACGTTCTCCGTGACCTGTTCGAGTTCTATCCGCCAATCCGGGACCGCGTGCGCTGGATCATCGGCGCCGAAGACCTCGCCGATGCGCGGCGAAAGTTGGTCGACTACACGGTGGAACACGTGGCCCACCAGATCGAGTGTCCGATGCTGATCGGCTACGGACCCACGGACCGGATCATGGACCCGCAGGGGGCATACCGGCTGTACCAGGCCGCGGTCAATGCAGACCGCCAGATGTGGTCCGGAGCGGGGCATCCGCATCACGACGAAAAGTCGGGCGGGCCGCTGGACCTGCGCCTGCCGACCGACCAGGACTGGGCGGCCCGGCAGCTTGGCGCTCACGGATGAGGCGAAAGTCATGATCGCGATGAAATACACCGCGCTGGTGACCGTGGCCACCGTCGTTCTGACATTCGTGTTGAGCATGCGCGTAGGCAAGATGCGCCAGGAACACGGCGTGGAGGCGCCGGCCACGTCGGGTCACCCCGAGTTCGAGCGCGCCAACCGCATCCACCAGAACACCATAGAGCAAGTCGTGCTGTTCCTGCCCTTGCTCTGGCTGGGACTCTATGTTCTGGGTGATGCCCTGACCGGCCTGATCGGAGCCGTATGGATCGTGGGGCGTATCGTCTATGCCAATGCCTACACCAGGGATCCTGCGGCCCGGCAGATCGGCATGCTCATCACCTTCCTGCCCACCGTCGTGCTGTTGCTGGCGGCGTTGTGGGGCATTTTGCAGGGGTTCATCGCATAGGCCGGTTCTGACGCCGTCAGTTCAGCTCTTCGAGTTGCGCCTGTAGTGCCTGGTAGTGGGTTCGTTCCGTCTCCGTCAGGTTTTCCAGGTCCAGGGCATGAAGCTCTGCCGGATCCTCTGCAATGTGGTAGAGCTCTTCGTTGCCGTTATCGATGATCAACTTGTATTCGCTGTTGCGCAGAGCACGGGAATTCCGCAAAGCCCCTATCACGACACTGCTGTGATTCCATTCCCGAAGTTCTTCATCGGCAATTCCGTGCAGGTACGGCACGAGACTCACTGAGTCGATGGGGCGATCGGCCGGTGTGACACTCTCGCCGTCTCCGGCGGCCAGCTCCAGGATCGTGGCAAACAGATCGACCGCATGGGCCATGTAGGGAACACGGGTTCCTGCCTCGATGCCGGGTCCCCTGACGATTAACGGAACCCGCACTCCGCCCTCGTAGGCGGTCATCTTGGCCCGTTCCGGGTCGGTGGGCTCAGGTGGTCCGGACCATCGGTCGGTGCCGTTGTCGCCGAGAAAGATGACGTAGGTGCGATCCATCACCTCTTCCGGTATCGACGCCGTGATGCGTCCTGTCAGGGTGTCCAGGGCTTCGATCTGTGCCAGAAAGTAAGGTTGCGTGTTGTCGTGACTGACCGCGTTCGGGTCGAGATTCCTGGCCTCGCTGTGCAGCAGCTCGGTAGGCGGCAGGTGCACATGCGTGTGAGGATTGTTGAACGCCACCCAGGTAAACCAGGGATCGTCTCCCTGTTCACGAATGAACCGGATGGCATTTTCCGCATTTGCGGTGTCCACGTACCCCGTCTCCTGCCGGGCCTCGCCATTCACGATATGCGGCCAGGCGAAATAACTGTACGCCGTGCCGGTCAATGTTCCTGCATGAAAATCGAACCCGTTGGCATTGGGATGATCCAGCCAGTTTTCGTTGAACGGGGAAGACAGGTGCCATTTCCCCACGGCCCCGGTGGCATAGGGCGTGGGGAGCCGCTTGAGCAATTCCGGTATCAGCAGCTCGGAATTCAACAGTCCCGGCGTGTAGTTTTCCGGCATGGGGTCATCCACTTCCTCAACGGGCCCCAAGGGGTTGAACAGCGCTTCCTTGTGCGCAGTAGCGGGCTTTTCCGGCGGCGCAACGCCCATTCGGCCCCAGAACGCCATAAGGGGCCCCCGTACGCCGTTTCGAAACGGGTAACGGCCCGTCAGGACGGCGGCGCGGGTGGGTGAACACGTGGGCTCGGCCCAGAAGTTCTCGAACAGTACGCCTTCGTTCGCCAGCCGGTCCAGGTTGGGCGTTACGGCCGTGGGCGTGCCGATTCCATAGGACGAGAGGGTCTCGACACCCATGTCATCGCCGATCAGTACCAGGAAGTTGGGCGGCCGATCCTGCGCCAGAACGGATGTCGCCTGGGCGGCCAGTACTGTCAATAGCAATTGCTTCAAATGTTAAACCTGCTGCACGCGAGTTCCGATCGTGTTGATCACGTTCAGCCCGTCGGACGTGACGATCGCAGTGGCGCCGACCTTCGCTTCCGCCATCGGGCCCTCGCGGGCACCGGGCTCGAAACTGAAGACCATGCCTTCCTGTACGACGACGTCGGCGCCGAGCGTCCTTGAGCCCTCTGCATTTTCACTGGTAAACACCGGGCCGACGAGCGTCATCGGCAACAGGCCGTGAATGTGCGGCACGCGATGCCAGTAACCGCTCCGCCGGTTGATCTGCTCCATTTCCTTCATCAGGTCACCGAAGCGTTTGCCGGCGCGCAGATGTTCGGCTCCGTAGTCCATGAGCTCGTGCGCAACCTCGGCCAGCGCCTCCATCCGGAGGCTCATGGTGCCCACGACCATGCACAGCGTGACCTGACAATACCCGCCGCCGTGGATGATCCCGTATTCGGAATTGAAGACCGTGCCGTCACCCATCGGTCCGGGCGGCAGGAACGCAGCCTGCACGTCGGCCGTTGCGCCATTGCGCAAAAGATGCAGCGCCACGTTTTCGCGCAGTTGCGCCGGGTCCGTGCCGACCTGAGTCGTCTCAAGCAGCATTTCGTGCAGGCTCTCGCCGATCAGGGCTGCCTGGGTACAGGCTGCAATCTCTTCCTCGCCCTTGACCATCATCAGCACAGCAAAGTCGTCCGATATGTCAGTGAATTCGGCATTCGGCAGGCCGGCAAGGACGGTAGCCCAGGTCGCGTAGGTCACGAGACCGTCATTCATGAACTCGTTCACGCCCTCACCGCCCGTGACCGTGCCCACGACACCGATCGTGCTGTTCGCGAGCCCAAGCTCTTCGACCGCTTCGACAATCTGTTGGCCCAGCGGCACCTGCACACCGTCTTCGAAGACGACGGGTTTCGCGCGGCTGATCCAGGGCGACGGAAGCCGGTTCGCGACGATGACCGGATCGCCTTCGAGCGGGAAGACCACGGCGCCGTCGCCGTACGGAAAGAAACCGCCGCCCGACACATAGCCGGCATACTGCAGCAGGTTGACGCCGTCGCCCGCGCGATGCGGGACGATCATGCCGTCCAGGCCTTTCTCCGCCATCATCGCGCGAATTCGCGCATGGCGCCGTTCGCCCTCGGCGGGCGTAAACGGCGGCGGCCCGAACTGCGCCCGGGCAGTTTCCGCGGGCAGCATCGGCAGTACGGCCGCCGCGGCGGCAATCCCGCCGGGAATCACGGCCATTCGCGTCAGGAATTCGCGCCGCCCGAGTTGGCCGGACGAGAGATTCGCAATCAGGTCGTTTACTCTCTTTTCCATCGAAATCACCCAGGTTCGCAACTGTCAGGTCGGTCGGCCCGGGTAGACTAGCCGATTTTTCGATGGAGCACTTGACTTTCAGCGCCGCCCCTTTGGAGAGTAGTCGGCGAATACGTACGAACAGCGGAAACCGGGTCTTGACACGATCGCGCTGGCCGCCGTAAGGGCGCTCGAAAACCTGGAATCGGAGGTCAATTCAATGAAAAGGTACTCTTTGATCGCAACGCTGGCCTGTGTCGGAACAGGCAGCATGGCCATCAACGCCCAACAGGGCCGGATGGCGCAGATCGTGCCGCCGCAGGCAACGGGTATGTCATCGAATCCTATGCAGAACATCAGGTCGTGGCCCTGGAAGACACGTTCATGGTCGAGGCCTTTGGCCCCGGCAGAGTGCTGGGCGCTCCGTGATCGGTGCGAGGGGCCGCGAACCTTGACGTGGTTGAATGAATGGCGCTCCCTAGGGGAATCGAACCCCTGTTTCAGCCTTGAGAGGGCCGCGTCCTGACCGCTAGACGAAGGGAGCGCCGTGCTCGGTAAAATGCGGGCTGTTATGATAACGGTCTTTCGGGAACGGTGAAACTTGGCCTGCTCGAAAGCTCGCAGTTCTCTCCAATCGTTTGTTGCGCCCGTCCTTCCAGGCGGGCGGTAGCCTGTGCGGGTTAGCGCCGAAACTGCTTTGAACACCGCGGAAGATCAAGTCCTTGCCGGCCCTGTGGTCATCCGCAGGCCGCAGCATACGCTCAGCCGGTCCAATGTGTCCGGCAACGCGCTCAAGGTTCTCTACCGACTCAAGAAATGCGGGCACCAGGCGTTTATCGTCGGCGGGGGCGTGCGCGACCTGCTGCTCGGGCTCAGTCCGAAGGACTATGACGTGGTCACCGATGCGCGGCCCGAACAGGTTCGCGCGCTGTTTCGCAATTGCCGGCTGATCGGGCGGCGATTCCGCCTGGCACATGTGCGCTTCGGCAGGGAAGTGATCGAGGTGGTCACTTTCCGGTCGTCGCAAAGCGGGTCCGAGGACGACCGCGAGCACGCCGACAGCGGCCGGATTCTCAGGGACAACGTCTACGGCACCATCGACGAGGATGTCTGGCGCCGGGACTTCACGGTCAACGCGCTCTACTACAACATCGCCGACTTCACCATCCGGGACTACGCCCGCGGGATGGACGATATCGCCAGCCGCACGCTGCGGCTGATCGGCGACCCGGTGACCCGGTACCGCGAAGACCCGGTGCGCATGCTCCGGGCGGCGCGCCTGTCGGCGAAACTGGACTTCAGGATCGCGAAGCACACCGCCGGACCCATCGGCGAAATGGCGGCATTGTTGCAGGATGTGCCTGCGGCGAGGCTGTACGACGAAACGCTCAAGCTGTTTCAGGCCGGCCATGCCGCCAGCAGCCTGAGCCGCCTGCAGCAATTCGGCCTGTTCGAGCACCTCTTCCCCGAAACGGCCCGTTCGCTTCGGGCCGACGAGAGCGGTGTGGTCCTCAGGTTCATTCAGGCGGGCCTGAACAACACCGACCGGCGGGTAAAGGCGGAGAAGCCGGTCACGCCGATGTTTCTCTTTGCCGTGCTGCTGTGGTTCCCCATCCGGGAAACCGCCGAGCGGATACGCAGCGAAGACGGCGGCAGCGAGATCGAAGCCTTTCTGGACGCCTGCGACGAGATTGTCGGGGAGCAGCGGGAAACCACTGCCTTGCCGCGGCGATTCAGCTCCCCGATGAAGGAAATGCTGCTCATGCAGCGGCGCTTCCACAACCGGCGGGGCGCCCGCGCCCGCAGGCTGTTGCAGCACAGGCAGTTTCGCGCCGCCTACGACTTCCTGCTGTTGCGCGCGGAGTGTGGTGATGCCGATCCCGAACTGGCGCGCTGGTGGACCAAAGTCCAGACGCTTGCGCCGGAGGAACAGCACAAGGCCTTTGCCGTGAAGCGGCGGCGGCGCCCGCGCCGTCGCCGGCGGGCTTCGCGCCGCTCGGCCGCAGGTGGGTCGGGTCACGGCCAGGCGGGGTAAGATCGAATGGCGCTGTCTTCGAACAATCCCGGCTACGTCGTCGTCGAAGGACCGATCGGTTCGGGCAAGGCGGGTCTGGCCAGCCGGCTGGCGGAGAGTTTCGACGGCGAATTGATTCTCGACAATCCGCGGGAAAACCCGTTCCTGTCGCGCTTCTACCAGAACCACCGGCAGGCGGCGTTGCCGTCCCAGTTGTTTCTCCTCTTTCAGCGGGCGCGGGTGCTGGACCAAATTCGCCAGAGCGATCTGTTCTGCAACGTTCGCGTCACGGATTTTCTGATGGACAAGGATCGCCTCTTCGCCGAGCATGTCCTGGACCGCAGCGAATTGGCGCTGTACCAGCAGGTTTATCGGACCCTTGACATGAATCCACCCCGGCCCAATCTGGTGATCTACCTGCAGGCGCCGCCGGATGTCCTTCTGCGGCGGATTGCCAGCCGTGGGCTGGAAACTGAAAAGGGTATCGATCTTCGCTATCTTGAGCGGTTGTGCGAGGCTTACGCCAATTTCTTCTACCGGTACGATGAGGCGCCGCTGCTCATCGTGAACGCGGCGGAATTCGATCCCGCCCGGCGGGACTCGGACTACCGGGAATTGCTGCAGGAAATCGGGCGCGTCCGGCCCGGACGGCAATTCTTCAATCCGGCCGCTACCACGATCGTCTAGCGGCCCTGAGGATTCGTCATGTACAAGCAATTGGAACAGCGGGGCATGCCGTCCCCCCCGGTCAACGTCTCCACGCTGCGGCAGATGAAGGAGGACGGCGTGCCCATTGCGTGCCTGACCGCCTACGACGCGAGCTTCGCGCAACTGGTCGACCTGGCCGGCGTGGACCTGGTTCTCGTCGGCGATTCCCTGGGCATGGTCATCCAGGGGCACGAAACCACCGTACCGGTCACCGTGGACGACGTCGTCTATCACACCCGGATGGTGGCGCGCGGAGTCAGACGCCCGTTTCTGGTCTCCGATCTGCCGTTCATGAGCTACGCCTCGCCCGAGCAGGCGCTGGACAACGCCGTGCGGCTCATGCAGGAGGGCGGCGCGATGATGGTCAAGCTTGAGGGTGGCCAGAGCCAGGTCGACGTCGTGTCGTGTCTGGCGCGGCACGATATTCCCGTGTGCGCCCATGTCGGGCTCAAGCCGCAGTCGGTACACAAGATCGGGGGTTTCAAGGTTCAGGGCCGGGAACCCGCCGCGGTACGGCAGATGGTAGAGGACGCGAAGGCCCTGGAGGGCGCCGGGGCGGATCTGTTGCTGCTGGAATGCGTGCCCAACGAGGTCGGCGAGATGATCTCGCAGGCGATTCAATTGCCCATCATCGGCATCGGTGCGGGTCCGTCGGTGGACGGCCAGGTACTCGTTCTGTACGACATGCTCGGGATCACCCTGGGCCGCACGCCGCGATTCGTGAGGAACTTCATGGAAGACGCGGACTCCACGCTCGACGCGCTTCAGGCCTATGTCCTAGCGGTGCGCAACCGCGATTATCCTTCCAGCGAGCACTGTTTCTCCTGATAGAATGCGCCCGTTTTGGCGCGAGGAGAGATCGGACGTGGACATTTCGGGCGTTCCCCTGCAAGGCGCCTATACCACGAAGGCCGTGCGCGAGCTGGTCGGTAGCTGGAGACTGACTCATCGTACCGTAGCTCTGGTCCCCACCATGGGGAACCTGCATCAGGGGCATCTGAGTCTGATGAAGATCGCACGGGAGCGTGCCGACCGTGTCGTGTGCAGCATCTTCGTCAATCCCACCCAGTTCGGGGCCGGCGAGGATTTTGCCTCCTATCCGCGCTCCCTGGCCGAAGACGAGTCGATGCTGGCCGAGCAGGGACTGGTGGACCTGGTCTTTGCGCCGGACGAGAAGGACATCTATCCGTTCGGATCGGAGGCGGCAGTGAAGGTCTCGGTACCCCAGTTGTGCGGCGAGTTGTGCGCCGCGAGCCGCCCCGGGCATTTCGAAGGCGTGGCGTCGGTGGTATTGCGGCTGCTCGGCATCGTCGCGCCCGACGTCATGGTGCTGGGGGAAAAGGATTATCAGCAACTGGTGTTGTTGCGCCGCATGGTCAGGGACCTTCAGTTGCCGATCGAGGTGGTTGCGGGTTCAACCTGGCGGGAGCGGGATGGACTGGCGATGAGTTCCCGAAACCGCTATCTCAGCACGTCCGAGCGCCGTACGGCCCCGAAGCTGCACGGGGAGTTGCAGCGAGTTCGGGAAGCGCTGCTCGACGGAGAGCGGGATCTTCGCGCCGTGGAGACGCAGGCGTCCCGGGCGTTGCAGGATGCGGGATTCGATCCCGAGTATGTGGAGGTTCGCAGGGCCGGGGACCTGAGCAGGCCCAACGGCCTGGAATCGGCTGACGACGACCTGATCGTGCTCGCGGCGGCGTGGCTGGGCAGGGCGCGGCTGATCGATAACCTGCGAATCTAGCGCAAGATCAACCTGATCCGAATCAATCAGGATGATCTTGCAATGGCGCTGGCCGGCGTCGGGCCTTGAGCCTGAATTCACAGACGGGTCAGGCTTCCGCGGGCGCGGTTTCTGCGACCGTTGATCGATGCTGCTCCAGGGCCCAGTGTACATGTTCCCGCACCATCTCCGAAGGGTGATCGATCCGTTTCCCTAATGCAGCGATGACCTCGGGGGACGACTCCGCGTTGCCCAGGGCGACCGCCAGATTCCTCAGCCAGCCCGCGTAGCCGGCGCGGCGCAGAGCGCTGCCACGGGTACCGGCATCCCAGTCGGTTTCGCTCCAGCCGAACAGGTCAACCAGAAGGGCGGCGTCGAGACCGTGGCGCGCGGAAAAATCCGCTTCGCTGCAGGGCACGGCAAACTTGTTCCAGGGGCAGATCAGCTGGCAGTCGTCGCAGCCGAAGACCCGGTTACCGATGGCGCGCCGGAATTCCTCCGGAATGCCGCCGCGCAGCTCGATCGTGAGGTACGAGATGCACCGCCGCGCGTCCAGAACGTAGGGAGCGACGATGGCGCCGGTAGGACAGATGTCGATGCACGCCCTGCAGCTTCCGCAATGGTCCCCGGCGGGCTCGTCCACGGGGAGGGGAATGTCGGTAAAGAGTTCGCCGAGGAAAAACCATGAACCCGCGTTGGTGTTCAACAGGTTGGTATGTTTGCCGATCCAGCCCAGGCCGGCGTTTTGCGCCAGGGGTTTCTCGAGGACCGGGGCGCTGTCCACGAATACCCGGTAGCCGGCGCCTCCGACCCGTTTCCGGATGAACTCGGCCAGGCGCTTGAGGCGCGCGCGCAGCACCTTGTGATAGTCCCGCCCAAGCGCATAGCGGGAGACGTAGGCGTAGGGTGACTTATCGAGCATGTCCTCCGCATTGGCGCTTCCCTCGGGCCAATAGTCCATCCTTGCCGAAACGACGCGCACAGTCCCGGGCACCAGCTCCGCCGGCCGTGTGCGTTTGCTTCCGTGCCGGCTGAGATAATCCATCTCGCCGTGGAATCCACGTGCGAGCCAGGACCTGAAGCGCGACTCGGTCTCGCCAAGATCCACACTGGCAACGCCGACCTGCTGGAAGCCCAGCGCGCGGCCCTCGCGCTTGATGGCGTGCGCCAGTTCCGCCAGTTGCGCCTTGTCCATCGCGACGGCATTGGCGGCCGCCGGAGGCGATTCGGTTGCGGAGTCGGTTCGCATCGTGGTATCGGAGCCTCAGGTGCTGCGGAAGTCCATGGCGGCCGGGACAGACGGACGCGTTAGTATATCGCCCCATGGAATTGGCCCGTTCCCGACTCCCGACGGCGATCTACACAGCCGAGCAGGTCCGTACCCTGGACAGAATCGCCATCGAGGAGATGGGGATCGCCGGCTACACGTTGATGTGCCGCGCCGGCGAGGCTGCGGTTGCGGTGTTGCGCCGGCGCTGGCCCGCCGCGCAGTCCATCGCGGTGTACTGCGGAGCGGGCAACAACGCGGGCGACGGTTACGTGGTGGCGCGCCTGGCCGGGGACCTCGGGTTGAGCGTCAGGGTCATCGCCGTCGTGCCGCCGGACCGGCTGTCCGGGGATGCGGCCCGCGCGTGGCAGGACTACCGAGAGCAGGGTGGGGCGTTCGACCCGTTTGACGCCGGTCGCGTGCCCGAGGAGGACATCCTCGTCGACGGTCTCCTGGGAAGTGGCCTGGACCGTGAACTGCGCGGTGACTTTCTGGCGGCTGTGGCGGCCATGGAGGCGGCCGGTCGCCCCGTGTTGTCGCTGGATATTCCGACCGGGCTTCACGCCGATACCGGCCTGCCGCTGGGCGCCGCCGTCCACGCGGACCTCACCGTCACCTTCGTCGGGCTCAAGCAGGGTCTGTTCGTCGGTGACGGCGCCAACTTCAGGGGCGCGCTGGAGTATGCCGGTCTCGACATTCCGGCTGCGGCCCACGCGCAGGTCGAGGCTCCGATTCGAAGGATTGCGCGGGCCGACGTGCGGGCCATCCTGCCGCGTCGGTCGCGGACCGCACACAAGGGGGACGCAGGCAGTCTCCTGCTCGTGGGCGGCGGCCCGGGCATGTCCGGTGCGATTCGCCTGGCCGCCGAGGCGGCGCTTCGCTCGGGCGCCGGACTGGTCCGGGTGGCGACCCATCCCGACTCGGTTGGTCCCGTAATGGCCGGTCGAGCCGAGGTGATGTGCGTGGCCATTGAAGATCCCCCGCAACTTGACCCATGGCTGCAAGCGGCCGATGGCGTCGTGCTGGGCCCCGGTCTGGGCCAGTCGGCGTGGGCGCGTGCCGTGTGGGAGCGCGTGCTGCGGAGCGAACTACCTGTGGTCGTGGATGCCGACGGCTTGAATTTGCTGGCCGGGGAAGGCCGGGCGCGGGACAAGCGGACGGCGAGGGGCAATTGGATATTGACGCCCCACCCGGGCGAGGCGGCGCGGTTGCTCGGAACATCCACCCAAGAAATTCAGGCGGACCGCGCGGACGCCGTGGCGAGGATCGTGGACCGGTTCCGGGGCGTGGCGGTCCTCAAGGGGGCGGGCACACTCGTCGCCGCGCCGGATGAATTCTCCATCGGACTGTGCGACCGGGGCAACCCCGGCATGGCGACGGCGGGCATGGGCGATGTCCTGGCCGGCATCCTCGGCGGGCTGCTGGTGCAATCGGGGGACCTGCCTGCGGTTGCGCGGGCAGGTGTGTGGGTTCACGCTGCCTGCGGCGATGCGGCCGCCCGGGGCGGTGAATGCGGCATGTTGGCGGGGGACCTGATGGCACACATCCGCGAAGCGGCGAACCCCGCCGGACCGGCGGCACGCAGCGTAATCCTTTGACGGCATACAAACGCTGAAATAGTATCGACGGAGGCGCTGGGAACGCCGACACAGGCAGGATTTCACGTCAGGAGCCACGGTCATGAGAATTGCACACAGTTTGAGTATTGGGCTGATCGCACTGGCAGCCGGTTGCGGCGGCGAGGATATGCCGGATTCCGCCGACGCCTCGCCGGATTCCGCCGTGCCTGCCGACGCTTCGCCGGACTCGCCGGGCGAGGAACTTTGCGTGGACATGGGGCCGCAGACGCCACGCGATATCGCCAGCAGCGCCGGCCTGAACGCCGTGGTATTTCCGTTCGCGCCGCCTGCGAGCGAGATGAACCTGTGCAACATCCACACGCATACCAATGCCGAACACAGCGGCCCGGGATTCAGCGTCTTCGTGAGCGATGCGGACGACGGCGGATACGCCTGCAACGAAACGGCCGATCTCACCGCAACCGAACTCGCACCGGCGGAGGGCGCCTACCAGGGCGTGGAACCCGGCGACACGATCGAAGTGCACTGGGTCCATACGACCTGCGCCGCCGCGCCGGGCGAGGGGCTCGGCGCTTGCGTGCCGGACACCTGCAGCGACCCACTGCTGCGCGTGGAAGCCCAGGCGTTTCTGGTGGTCAACGATCCCGATGCGCTCGATTTCACTGCCATGGCCTATGGCGGCAATGTCATCGAAGGCCTGCACCAGGCGAGGATGATTCCGGCGGCGACGGGCGAGCCGGTGCTGTTTCGAGGCTCGACGACGGGCCCGTCATACGACCAGAGCACGTGTTCGGCGGCCCAGGTCACCTGGAGCGTGCGGCCCCAGTGCGCCAGGCTCGACATCAACTCGCTGCACCGCTGGGCCGAGCAGGGCAATGTGTTTAACGAAACGGGCTCGCACGGTGTGCGTCAGCTCGTGACTGCGCTGGAGTTGCTCGCTCCCATCGAGTAGTCCATTGGCTGACGGCAAAGTGCCCGTGCCTGCCATAGCCTGGGACGTGGAAGGGGAGGGGCGGTTCCGGGAACGGGCACGGGTCCTTGCGCGTCACTGGAGGAACCATGTGCCGTGCCGGCTGCTGGTCGGCCTCGAGGGCCCCCTGGGAGCCGGGAAGACCACCTGGGTCCGCGGCATGCTGGAAGGTCTGGGTCATCGCGGGCGCGTTCCCTCGCCCACCTACACGTTACTCGAACACTACGAACTGGGCGACGTCACGCTGGTTCACGTCGATCTCTACCGGTTACCCGAAGACCAGGCCCCGGCCCGCCAGGCACTCGAACTGGAAGCCATCGGCGTCAACGACTGGCTTGACCGGCCGGATGCGTGGCTCCTGGTGGAGTGGCCCGGACGGTCGCAGCAGTTGACCGCGCGCTGCGACGTGCTGGTGGAATTTGAAATCACGGGAGCCGCCGGGCGACGCATTTCGGTCACACCGCACTCGAGCGTGGGAGCTGCGCTGTTGGCAGGTTTACGCCCCAGATCTCCCTAGTGTTCTAGGTTTTCCATCTAATCCTCTATTTTTTCGAAAAAAAGCGTTGAATTTCGCCGCCTGTTTTGCAAACATAGGCGAGCAGTCTGTGGGAGAGGCGTGCAGCAATGCTTGGAAGGGCATATCGCTTTGTGGCGATTCTGTTCCTTGGAGGAGGCTTTCTGGCCTCCATGTCCCAGGCCAACGAAGTCGAAGGCGTGAGGCTCTGGGCGAGCCCGGAGTCGACGCGCGTGGTCCTGGACCTCGACCGACCCACCGCCTACAACATCTTCAGTCTCGAGAATCCCAGCCGGCTGGTCATCGATCTCGACGACAGCCGCCTCTCCGCGTCGGCCGATATCGCCGAAGCCCGCGGACTGGTCTCGAATCTGCGCACAGGAATCCGTCCGGGCGGCGCGATGCGCCTGGTGCTGGACCTGAATCAGCCATCGCAGGCCAGCAGCTTCGTTCTCGAACCCAACGAGATCTACGGGTATCGGCTGGTACTGGATCTCACCCCGACGATGCCCGTGCCGCCGGCTGTCAGGCGCGTTCCACGTGCCGATACGTCCGGCGGGCGTGCCGTGGTGATCGCCATCGACGCCGGGCACGGCGGCGAGGATCCGGGAGCCATCGGCCCCGGAGGGACGCGGGAAAAGCACATCGTGCTGGGAATCTCGCGATACCTCGCCGAAGAAGTGCGCGCGCAGCCCGGGATGGAGCCCATACTGGTGCGCGACGGCGATTACTACCTACCGCATCGCGCACGCACCGAGCGCGCCAGGAAGGGCGAGGCGGACCTGTTCGTATCCATTCACGCCGACGCCTTCCGGGACCCCCGCGTCGGCGGTTCCACGGTCTACGTGCTGTCCGACAAGGGGGCCAGCGACGAAGCGGCGCGCCGGCTTGCCGAGCGCGAGAATGCCTCCGACATGATCGGCGGCGTGTCGCTGGCGGACAAGGACGAGGTGCTGGCCAGCGTGCTGCTCGATCTGTCCCAGAACGCGGCCATCAGCGCCAGTTCGCAGGTGGGACAGAGCATCATCAAGCGGCTGGATACCATCGCGAAGATTCGCAAGCACCAGGTGCAGCACGCGCCGTTCCTGGTCCTGAAGTCGCCGGATATCCCGTCCGTGCTCATCGAGACGGCGTACATTTCGAATCCCCGTGAGGAAGCCGCGCTCAAGACTTCCCAGTACCAGCGCGCGGTGGCGCGGGCCATTCACGACGGCATCGTCGACTATTTCCGCGACAATCCGCCGCCGGGCAGCTACCTGGCGGCCAATCCGCCGCCTTACCGCGAGAGCGCGGTGCGGCACGTCATCGCCCGTGGAGAGACGCTTTCGGAGATCGCGTTGCGCTACGACGTCAGCCTGTCCTCCCTAAAGCGCTTCAACGGGCTGTCCGGCGACATGATCCGCATCGGTCAGGTACTGACCATACCGGTCGGCTGACTTCCCCGGCACGGGCCCAGCCGCCACGCCGTTTCAGGATTTGCGGCCACGTCCGGTCGTGCACGGGCTAAAATAGGGCCATGTCGATCCGCATCCTGCCCTCGGAACTCATCGACCAGATTGCGGCCGGAGAGATCGTCGAACGCCCGGCATCCGCCGTCAAGGAACTCGTCGAGAATAGTCTGGATGCCGGCGCGCGCCGCATCGAGCTGGAGATTCAGTCGGGAGGCACGAGACTGATTCGCGTCCGCGACGACGGCATCGGTATCCCGAAGGACCAGCTTGCGCTCGCGTTGTCGCGCCATGCCACCAGCAAGATCTCGACGCTTGAGGAGCTTGAGAAGGTTGCAAGCCTGGGCTTTCGGGGCGAGGCCTTGCCGAGCATCGCCTCGGTCGCGAAGTTTCGGCTGGTCTCCCGCGCAGAGGGCGCAGATTCAGCGTGGAGTGTGGAGTGCGACGGCGGGATTGCGGCGGCTCCCCGACCGGCCGCGCACCCGCCCGGCACCACGGTGGAAGTCCGTGACCTGTTCTTCAATACCCCGGCTCGGCGCAAGTTCCTGAAGACCGAACGAACCGAGTCCTCGCACGTGGATTCGGTGTTGCGCAGCATGGCGCTGGCCCGGTTCGACGTGGAATGGCGCCTGCAGAACAACGGCCGAACCACACTATCGCTTTCTCCCGCGCTGACCCGCGAACAGCAGGAAGCGCGTCTGGCCAGGGTCTGCGGAGAGCGTTTCATCGAACATGCGCGGTTTTTCGAGCGCACCAGCGAGGACCTGGAGATGATGGGCTGGCTGGCGGAGCCGACGTTCTCCCGCGGTCACGCGGATATGCAATATACCTACGTGAACGGGCGTTTCGTGCGCGACAAGGTGTTGCGCCACGCGGTCCGGTTGGGCTACGAAGACGTGCTTTTCCACGGGCGGCAGCCGGCCTACGCCATCTTCCTGCGCCTCGACCCCGGCCGCGTGGACGTCAATGCGCATCCTGCCAAGCTGGAAATTCGCTTCAGGGACTCGGGCCGCGTACACGGTTTCGTCCACCATACGGTGGAAACCGTGTTGGCCAGGAAGCTGGACACCGAACAACGGGATCATCCCCGACCTCCCGCGCGCCTGCCGGGTTCGCAGGTCCCGCGCGGTTACGGCGTAATCCCGTCCGGCCAGCGTTCGGGGCAGGGCCAGATGCGTATCGACACGCGCCGGCTCGATGTCCGCGAAGGCGCACGACTCCAGGAACTGCTGCATGCACCGCCCCGGACGAAGCCCGTGGAGGACGGCGCTCACCCGCTTGGCTTCGCGGTCGGGCAGTTGCTGGGCATATACATTCTGGCGCAAAACGCCGACGGTCTGGTGATCGTCGACATGCACGCGGCGCATGAGCGCATCACCTACGAACGGTTCAAGCAGCAGTTGAAGGTCAGCGGACTCAAGTCTCAGCCTTTGCTAATTCCCGCCACCCTGAAGGTGGCCGAGCGCGAGGCGGAGGCGGTGGAGGTCTCGCAGCGAGACCTTGAGCGCCTCGGATTCGAAGTGACGCGGCGGGGGATGGACGAAGTACGCATCGAGGCGATCCCCCTGATGCTCGAAGGGACCTCTGTGGAACCGCTGTTCCGAGACGTGGTCGCCGACCTGTCGAACAACGCGGGCGCCCACCGCGTCGAGGCGGCTGTCGACGAGATTCTCGCCACGATGGCATGCCATGGCGCCGTCCGAGCCAACCGGCAACTGGAGATTGACGAAATGAACGCGCTGTTGCGGGAGATGGAGTCCACCGAGCGCGCCGACCATTGCAATCACGGCCGGCCCACCTGGACACAGGTTTCGGTGGCCGAACTGGATCGGCTGTTTCTGCGCGGCCAGTAGCGGCACGGAGCCAGTGAACGAAGGTATTCCGCCGTGCGTGTGCATCACCGGTCCCACTGCCTGCGGCAAGACAGACCTGGCGCTGACGCTGGCCGAAGAATTTCCGCTGGAAGTCATCAGCATGGACTCCGCCATGGTCTACCGTGGCATGGATATCGGCACGGCCAAACCGGCGCCGGATATCCTTGCCGAGATACCGCATCATCTGGTTGATATCCTGGCGCCCACGGAGACCTATTCGGCGGGGCGATTCGCGGTCGACGCACGCGACGCCGTCGAGCGCATCAGAAGCCGCGGGCGGCTGCCGATCCTGGTGGGCGGAACGCTGCTGTATCTGCGGGCGATGCGGGACGGACTGGCGGCGCTGCCACGCGCGAATCCGGCGATTCGGCGCCGCCTGGACCGGGAGGCGGAGCGTGACGGCTGGGCGACTCTCCACCACCGGCTGGAGACAGTCGACGCGGTCGCGGCCAGTCGAATCTCGCCGGCGGACGGTCAGCGGATACAACGGGCGCTGGAAGTCTACGAGTTGACCGGGGAGCCGATTTCGGTGCTCCAGTCGCGCACGCGACTGAAGCCCGGGATGCCCTTGAGGGCAGTGGCGCTCGTTCCGCCCGACCGGGGCCGGCTTGCGGAGCGGATCGAGCAGCGCTTCGACGCAATGGTGGAGGCCGGTTTCGTGGATGAGGTCAAGGCGCTCAGGGGCCGGGGCGACCTGGACCCGGCGATGCCGTCCATGCGCACGATCGGATACCGCCAGATCTGGTCCCATCTGGACGGGGATTGCGACTGGCCGGAGGCTCGCAACAGAGCTGTCTCCGCGACCCGCCAGCTTGCCAAACGGCAACTGACGTGGCTACGCTCGGACACGGCGACCCGGCAGGTGCCTGCAGATACAGGAATGTCAAGAATTCTTTTGGCGCGGTTACTGGACAAAGTCGACAGGGGTTGAAATTTGGTGCCTGTGCTACTATTTCGATGCTGTGGGATCAATGAAGCGATCGAACAACGGGGCCAGGCTGTTTGCCCATTGTTTCGCGCACCGGATTCAAGGAAAAAAACATGCCCAAGGGACAATCGCTTCAGGACCCGTTCCTGAACACGTTGCGCAAGGAGAAAGTACCGGTCTCAATTTATCTCGTGAACGGGATCAAGCTGCAGGGACATATCGAGTCCTTTGACCAATTCGTGGTATTGCTTCGCAACAGCGTCAGTCAGATGGTCTACAAACATGCCATCTCCACAGTGGTACCCGGGCGGGTGGTGCGCGTTGCATCCGACGACACGGAACAGCATGACTGAATGCGTCGCCCCGGCTCGCCGACCGGCGTCCGTACCCAGGGGTTACTGATACATGGGGGCGAGCCTCGGCGAACATTGCGTTCTGCTGCAAATCGGCCTTGGACGGGCATGTTCCGACGACGAGGTCCAGGAGTTTCGTGCCCTGGCCGTTTCTGCGGGCGCGGAGATCGTCGGCGAACTGCGGGCCCGCCGGCGTCAGCCCAGCGTCCGATTGTTCGTGGGACAGGGCAAGGCGGATGAACTCGCGGACACGGTTCGTGCAACCGGGGCGAACCTGGTTCTGGTCAACCAGCCCCTGTCCGCCAGCCAGGAACGCAATCTCGAACGGCTGCTCCAGACGCGTGTGCTGGACCGCAACGGCCTGATTCTCGATATTTTTGCCCAGCGCGCCGCAACCCACGAAGGCAAGATCCAGGTCGAACTGGCTCAGCTCGAGCATCTGTCGACGCGCCTGGTCCGGGGCTGGACTCACCTGGAACGGCAGAAGGGCGGAATCGGCCTGCGGGGTCCCGGCGAAACCCAGCTCGAGACCGACCGCCGCCTGCTTGGCCAGCGTATCAAGTACCTGAAGGCACGGCTCGATCGGGTCGACAGGCAGCGAAACCTGGGCCGTCGCAGCCGACGTCGTTCGGGGGTACCGACGGCGGCACTGGTCGGCTATACCAATGCGGGAAAGACCTCGCTCTTCAACGCGTTGTGCGGCGCCAGCGTCCGGGCCCGCAATACGCTCTTCGCGACGCTCGATCCCACCATCAGGCGGTTGTCGCCGGGCGAACTGGACGAGGTACTGCTGGTGGATACCGTGGGCTTCGTCCGCGACCTGCCCCACGAACTGATCGCAGCCTTTCGCGCAACGCTGACGGAGACCCGGGAGGCGGACCTGCTGGTGCACGTGATCGACGTCAGCGATCCACACCACGTAGACCGCAGGCGGCAGGTCGAGACTGTACTCGAGGAGATCGGTGTAGCCGACGTTCCCTGTATTCAGGTGTACAATAAGGTGGATCGATTGGCGGCCCCGCCATTTCAGGAATTCAATGGCTCGGCGGGCACCGGAAGGTCGCCCAAGGCGTGGGTATCGGCCGTCACCGGAAGCGGTGTCGAGGAGCTCGGCAAATTGATCCGGGCGCATGCCGTCGGTGAACCGGTGGCCGGCCGGCTGGTATTGGGACCGGGTGACAGCCGATTGCGTGCAAGACTTTTTGAGATCAGGGCCGTCCGCGGAGAACGACTTCGCGAGGCGGGTGGCTGGACGTTGGACATTTCGCTGACCTCGAAACGATGGCGGGAACTGTGTCATCGGGAGGGATTCTCAGGCGAGGGATTTGAGCGGGTATAGAGCTATGAGTTGGAACAACGACGACAACAGGAATCCCTGGCAGACCGATCGAAACCAGGGTCCGGGCGATCTGGACGCCATGGTGCGCGACTTGCAGCGCAAACTGGCGGGAATGTTCGGCGGCCGCGGCCGCGGAGGCCGGGGCAACGGGGCGGGCAGGCCGGGGAACGGCGGCAGGAGTATTGGGGCGACCGTCCTGATATTGGTCGTGGCCGCGTTCGGGTTGCGCGGCCTGTACATGGTTGACGATGCGGAACGCGGCGTCGTGCTTCGATTCGGCGAATTTCACGCGATTACCTTGCCCGGGCTGCGTTGGCGCATTCCGCTGGTGGACCGCGTCGAGCGGATCAATACCAACGCGACGGAGCGTTACAACTACCGCGGCAGCATGCTCACAGAGGACGAGAATATCGTGGTAGTGGATCTCGTCGTGCAGTATCGGCGCACGGACCCGGAGGCCTACCTGTTCAATGTCCGTGATCCCATCAATACCATGCAGGATGTCACCAGCAGCGCCATCCGGGAAGTGATCGGCAAGAATCTGCTCGATTTCATTCTTACGGAAGGACGTGCCGAGGTGGCGGTAGAGACCCAGAGCCTGATTCAGGCCACCCTGGACTCCTACGGAACGGGACTCACCGTGTACGAGGTCAACCTGCAGGACGCCAACTTCCCCGGCGATGTGGAAGCGAGCGTGCAGGATGCCATTCGTGCCCGGGAAGACCGGGAGAGAATGGGTCTGGAGGCCGAAGCTTACGCCAACGACATCCTCCCCAGGGCGCGCGGCGCTGCGGCTCGCGAACTCTACGACGCGGAGGCTTATCGCGCGCGCGTGATTGCCGATGCCGAGGGCGAGGCCGACCGGTTCGTCCAGATCCTTCTCGAGTACGAAAAGGCGCCGGGAGTGACCCGCCAGCGAATGTACCTGGAGACGCTGGAAGAGGTTCTGGCAAATTCCACCAAGGTGCTCCTGGATTCCGAAGGCGGCGGTAACCTGATCTACCTGCCGCTGGACCGGTTGGTGGAGAGGCGTACCGACAGTCCCCAGAACGTGCTGGCGCCGGCCGGCACGCCGCTCACGGGCGGGGGGCTGAGTTCAAGCGCGAGCGTGCGCGACAGCCGATAGAACGGCCGGTAGAGCGGAGGAAAATCGATGAGCTCGAAATTCAATCTGGTATTCGCGGTGGGGTTGCTTGCCGCAGTCACGATCTGGCTGACGGTATTCACCGTGGACGAACGCGACCATGTCATCAAGTTCCGGTTCGGCGAGATCGTCAAGTCGGACTATCAGCCCGGACTCCACTTCAAGATTCCGTTCGTGAACAACATCCGGCGGTTTCCGGACCGGGTCCTGACATACGAAGAGTCTCAGGAACGGTTCCTGACCGGCGAGAAGAAGAACCTGATCGTCGACTACTTCATCACCTGGCGCATTGCCGACCCCGCACAGTTCTACCGTGCCGCCAGCGGCCTCGAGGAGATTGCTTCCGAACGCCTGTCCGCGATTATTCGCGAGGGCATCAAGGCGGAGTTTTCGCGGCGCACCGTGCAGGAAGTGGTTGCGGCCGAGCGCTCTGAACTGATGGAACAGATGCTGGTTACGGCAGCGCGGCAGGCGCCGGAGCTTGGACTGGAGGTCGTCGACGTGCGGGTCATGAGCATCGAGCTGTCGGACGAGGTCAGCGGTTCGGTATTCGCGCGCATGCAGCAGGAGCGGGGCCGCGTGGCGGCACAGCTTCGCGCCGAAGGGGCCGAGGAGTCGGAGCGGATCCGCGCAGATGCCGATCGGCAGAGCACGGTGATACTGGCAGAGGCGTACCGGGATGCCGAGCGCATCCGTGGTGAGGGCGACGCAAGGGCAGCGGAAATCTACGCCAACGCCTACACGCAGAACCCCGATTTCTACTCGTTTTACCGCAGCATGTCGGCTTACCGGGAAGCCATCGGCAAAGAGCAGGACGTCCTGGTGTTGAGTCCGGACAGCGAGTTCTTCCAGTTCCTGCAGGAGCAGATGGGCTCGACGCTCTGATTTCCGCGGCGCGCGTCAACAGAACCTAGTCGCATCGTGGCCTGGTCGGATCTTCTTGCCGGCGTTGCGTTTCTCCTGATCCTCGAGGGTTTGTTCCCCTTCGCCGCGCCGCGCGCGTGGCGCCGGGGCGTGGCTGGAATCTCCCGGATGAACGACGGACAATTGCGGGGTCTTGGATTGGCCCTGTCCATCGCCGGACTCGTGCTGCTCTATGTCGTTCGGGGATAGCTCTTGAGCCGAAACGTCGTCGTAATCGGCACGCAGTGGGGCGACGAGGGCAAGGGCGCCATCGTGGACCTGCTCGCCGAGCGCGCCCACGCCGTGGTTCGCTTTCAGGGAGGTCACAACGCAGGGCATACGCTGGTCATCGACGGCGAACGGACAGTTCTCCATCTGATTCCATCCGGCATCCTGCGGTCCGGGGTCGTTTGCCTGATCGGCAACGGCGTGGTGCTGAGTCTCGAAGCGCTGGTGGAAGAGATGGACCGGCTGGCCGAAAAGGGCGTCCCCGTGGATGACCGGCTCAGGCTGTCACCGGCGTGTCCGCTGATTCTTTCCTCTCACAAGGCCCTTGATCACGCCCGCGAGCGCGCGCTGGGATCCGAGGCCATCGGTACAACGGGACGGGGTATCGGCCCCGCCTACGAAGACAAGGTGGCGCGGCGTGCCGTGCGGCTGGCGGACCTTTTCGAGCCGGAGCAATTGCGGGAGCGTCTGGCCGACCTGCTCGATCTGCACAATTTTCTCCTGCAAAGGTACTACTCCGCCGAGCCGGTTTCCCTGGAGGAGGAACTGCAACGGCTTGCCGGTTTTTTTGCGCGCGTGAAGCCGTTGATCGCCGACGTGCCCGAACTCTTGCGGAAAATGCAGAGTGCCGAGCGCAGCGTACTCTTCGAAGGCGCTCAGGGCGCGCTGCTGGACATCGACCTGGGCACGTATCCGTTCGTGACTTCGTCCAATACGACCGTCGGAGGCGCAGCCACGGGAACCGGCATGGGTCCTGCGCCCATCGACTGCGTGCTGGGCATCGTCAAGGCCTATACCACCCGCGTTGGCGCGGGGCCGTTTCCCACGGAACTGTTTGACGACATGGGGCGACATCTGGCGCAGGTGGGGGCCGAATTCGGATCCACCACCGGCAGGCCGCGACGATGCGGCTGGTTCGACGCGGTCGCCCTGCGCCGGGCTGCCTTTACCAACTCGCTTACCGGTCTGAGCGTGACCAAACTCGACGTCCTCGACGGGTTGGACGAGGTCAGGATATGCACGGGCTACCGGCTGGATGGCGAACTCCTGGACACCCCACCGTTGCTGATGGACCGTTACGGCGAGTGCGAGCCCGTGTATGAATGCATGTCGGGCTGGCGTGAACCGACATCGGGCAAGACCGCATTTGCAGACCTGCCCCGGGAAGCGCGCGACTTTCTGCGGCGCATTGAAGAGGAAGTGGAAATCCCGGTAGACATCGTCTCGACCGGGCCGGGCCGTGAGGCCGTGATCATTCGGCGCCATCCGTTTGATCCTGACCAGGATGCGAACACATGAGCATCATGGATTTCTTCTATACGCGGGCCATCCCGGCTGCGCTGATCACCGTAATGCTGGGGATGGGCCTGTCGCTAACGGTGAGCGACCTGAAGAGAGTCGTGGTTTTTCCCAGGGCGGTGTCGGTCGGACTCTTCGGCCAGCTCATTTGCCTGCCGTTGCTGGCCTTCGTGCTCGCCTTGCTCCTGGCTCCCAATCCGGCGGTCGCTGCCGGTGCGATCCTGCTGGCGGCGTGTCCCGGAGGGGTGACCTCCAATGCCTATACCTTTGCCGCCCGCGCCGACGTGGCACTGTCGGTGACGCTGACCATCATCGAGAGCGCGATCACCATTTTCACGATTCCCCTGTTTGCCTTTCTGGCGTTGAGTTATTTCATGAGCCAGGGCGCCGCTCCGGATGTGCCAGCAGGGGAGATGATCCGGCAACTTGCGATGATCACCGTGATTCCCATTGCCTGCGGGATGCTGTTCAGGGCGATTCGCCCCGATCTTGCGCTGCGGCTGGTGGAAGGTCTTCGCCAGGTCACGGTCTATGTGCTGATCGTGCTCATCGCCGCGGCTGCGATTTCCAGCTGGCGCGAAGTGCTCGACAACTTTGTCCAGGCCGGCCTGCTGGTGGCCGCGCTGAATCTGCTCTCCATGGCGATGGGATACGGGCTGGCGCGTGCTGCCGGTTTGCCCGGCGCGCAGCAGGTCACGCTGGTCTACGAGGTCGGCGTGCAGAACATTTCGCTGGCCTTGCTGGTTACCCTGACGTTGCTCGAAGACCCGACGCTGGCCATTACATCGCTGCTCTACGCAGTGATCATGCCGGTCACCGCGCTCGCCTTCCTGCGTGTCGCGCCCAGGTTGATCAGGAAAGGGCTGAGTTTCGCCGGATCGTAGTTTCGCTATGGATACGAACCGGAAACTTTGTTGTAATCACCGACACCCCCTGGAGTTGCGTTCGCGATGAGATCCGTTCGAATTTTCTCCCCCGGTTCACTTCACACCACTCGATTCACGGGATTGCTGACGGGCTGGTTGGTCGCTTGCCTGAGTGGCAGTCTTTCCGCCCAGGAGTTGCCTCGCCCTCCGGAGATCGAGCCCGATATCCGCTTCTGGACGCGGGTCTATACCGAGGTGGACACCAACGGCGGTTTCATTCACGACGACCGCTACCTGGACGTCGTGTACCGGACCATGCGGTTCGACGAGGATGCCAGTCAGCGTAGCCGGCAGAACGAGGTCGATGTGGCCTTCGAGTCCATACGCGCGACGCTCCGAACGCTGGCCGGAGGAAAGCGCGATAACCTCACACCGGAGGAACGGCGCGTACTCTCCCTGTGGCCCGAGGACGTCAGCAGTCAGACGCTTGCATCGGCCGTCGACCGGATTCGCTGGCAGCGCGGTCAGTCCAACCGGTTCCGCGCGGGCCTTGTGCGTGCCGGCCGCTGGAAGCCCTACATCTACGAGGTGCTGCGCCAGGAGGGAGTACCCATCGAACTGGTTGCGCTGCCCCACGTGGAGTCCTCATTCGATCCCACGGCTTACTCCCGGGCAGGCGCCGCGGGCATGTGGCAGTTTACTCGCTCCACCGGCTTGCGTTACATGCGCATCGACCACATCGTCGATGACCGCCGCGACCCGTTCTTCTCCACGGTGGCGGCGGCGAGACTGCTGCGCGACAACTACGAGGTATTGCAGAACTGGGCGCTGGCGATCACGGCGTACAACCATGGCCAGTCGGGCATGCGCAACGCGGTGCGCAGTACCGGAACTGATCGCATAGAAGTCATTCTGCGGGAATACAGCGGCCGTCTGTTCGGGTTCGCCTCGCGGAACTTTTACGTGGCGTTTCTTGCGGCCGTGGATGTCGATGCCAACGCGGAGGAATACTTCGGTCCCCTGAATCCCGATCCCGAAGCCGATACCGTGGTGATGAACGTCCCCGACTTCGTCACCGTGTCCACGCTGGCGGACGCCTTCGATGTCAGTCACGACTTGCTGCGCAACTGGAATCCCGCGCTGACTTCGGCGGTCTGGAGCGGAGAGAAATTCGTGCCCAGCGGATTCAGGCTGCGCGTTCCGGCGGACGCCGTTGCCGGCGCGCCCGAGCGGATGGCCGGGATTCCCGCCACGTTGCGCTACACGGCGCAACGTCCGGACGTGCTGCATCGCGTCCAGCGCGGCGAGACCATTTCCGGGATCGCGACGCGCTACCGGGTCAGCCAGAGCGCCCTGGTCGAGATCAACAATCTTCGGAGCCGAAACTTCATTCGCGAAGGCCAGGTATTGAGGCTGCCCGGGAGCAACGGGGCACGGCCGATTACGCTTGCCCAGCGAGATGGTTTGCCGTCCGGAGACGGCAATACCTACATCGTCCGCGCAGGCGACAGCATCGATGGAATCGCACGGGTGTACGGCGTCAGCGCGCAGGACCTGCTGGCCAGGAACGCGATTGCGGATGCCGACCGGATCTACATCGGCCAGGAGTTGATTGTCGGCGGAGCGGTCGAGGCGGCGTTGCCGGAGTCCTCAGGGCCGGTGCCGAGCGTGGCGGCTGTCGCGGAAGAAGAGCCTGTCTCGGCCGATGAGCCTGCACCCGCCGTATCGCCGCAGACGGTCGCCAGTGCGCCCACCGCAGAGTCAGCGCCGCCGCCCTCGGAAGAACCTGAAGTTGAGCCGGGACCCGAGGTAGAGCCGGAGCGCCTGGTGGTTTCCGAAGCGGCGCCGGAACCGACAACAGCGGCCGTTTCGGATTCGGAGGCGCAAGTCATGGTGGCAGTGGCAGCCCCGGCCATGGCTGACGCCGAGTCCGAGGACTCCGTCAACGTACTGGCCAGCGATCAGGCTGAACTGGCGGCGGATCCCAGCGACTACCTTGTACGCGCGGACGGATCCATCGAGGTCCAGGCGCTGGAGACTCTGGGCCACTACGCGGACTGGCTGCAGGTTCGAACCCAGCGGCTTCGGGACATCAATGGCATGCCTTTCCGCGAGCCGGTTGTCATCGGGCGGCGCTTGAGCCTGGATTTCTCCGTGGTGTCCCGGGACGAATTCGAGGCAAGGCGTGTTGCCTATCAGCAGGAAACCCAGGAGGCATTCTTCCAGGCCTACGACGTCACCGGCGTTCGGCATCATGAGGTGCAGTCCGGGGAGTCCCTGTGGGAACTCGCCCTGCAGGACTTTCGTGTGCCGGTCTGGCTGGTGCGCCAATACAATCCCGACCTGGACCTGGATCGCGTGGCGCCGGAGACGGTGATCAACTTCCCTGTGCTGCGTCCCAAGGGGGCCATCGATGCCGGTTGACGCAACGATGGCATTTGCGCCAACCGCGCTTGTGGCCACTGTGCAGCGAAGGTTGCGCGCCATTGGAATGGAAGGATGATTTCTCGCCTGTTGTTTGCGGCACTCGGGGCGATCGCCGTGACCATCGGCCTGCTGCTGTTTATGGATGACGTGACCAGCAGGTACCTGTTGAGGGATTCCACGCAGTACTTCAGGATCACGGACTATATTCCCGCGCCCGATCGCGGTCGTCAGTTACCGAATGTACCGGTCGTACCCGAATCTGCCCCGGACCGGCCCGAATTGGAACATCCGGAAGAGGAAGAGTTGCCTACCCTGGAAGAATTGCCGTGGGAACTGCCGGAAGAGGCGACGCCCAATCTGGAGGAACAATTGATGCTGGAGGAGCGCCAGGCAGCGTTACCACGTGATTCCGTTCAGGCAGGCTAGTCGATTGGTCGTGGGCTTGCGCTTCATGGTCCGGCAACCCGATACCTGCAGATGAGACGCTACTGCTTCTTTTTCTTCTGCGGCGCCGTCAGCTTGACCCGGCCACGTTTGCCGGAACGGCGCTCGTTGAGGCGGGCTGCAATCTCGGTAACGGCTTCCGTCACGTCTTCACGGCTGCCTTGCCGGTAGCCCTTGATCCTGTTCTTGCCCTGAACGATTTCGTAACGGTGCCAGTCCGTACCCTCGGCTCCGGCGGGTGTCTCGGACCGACGCACCGATACGACCTCGTAAGGGTCGTCGAGTACGGGTGTTTCAGTGCTCATGGTGAACCTGATCAGATCCGGTGTTTCCGGATACGGTTACTGTATGGCAAATCCGGCGCGGGGATTGAATTCCACGCCGTCCGCTCGCATTGCGATGATCCATGCGGCCGCGGGACGGCCATCCTTCATGGGATTTCCGGTAATGCTCAGCTCCGTTCCGGGTGAGAGGTCGCTCCGCCTTATACCGGCCCGCATCAGCGTGCTGGGACCTTCGGCCTCAAAGCCCCATGTCGTGACGGTGCCATCGTCATTTGTCACGTCCACCAGCAGCCACGAGTGCGGATTGGTGTACTGGAACTCCTTGACTACACCTTCCAGCGTGACCTCTTTCTCGAAATCGAACATGAAAGCGGAGTGGTGACTCCAACCCGCCGAACCGACCGCCAGAGCAACGGCGCCAAGGCCGATGACTACGAACTTTCTCATGGAATGCTCCAAATCCGTGAATGCCGTTCTCGCCACGCGCGACGTAGAGCGTTTTCGATAATCGCTGAACTATAATAGCAGATCGGGTATCGGGGCAGGTTGCGCACGCTTCGGAGGATGGAATGAATTCCAGGGCATTTATTGCAACTTTCGGCTGCTGTTGGCTGACCGTGTGTTCCGTGACCCTTGCTCAGGAACTGCTCGTCGTGCCTCCGCCGATGGAATTCGAAACCTCCACCGAGCACTACGCGTATCTGCTGGAGCAGGCGGACGGCGGAACGCAGCATACGATGGAAACGATTCCGCAGTGGTCCGGCCTGTGGGAAACCGACGGCAACAACAACAACGACATTTTCCTTGCAGAATACACCGACGAACGGATCGGCTCGACCGTCAGAGGTTCGGTTCGCAGCGGCGTCCTCACGCCGCCGTACGAAGAGGCGTTCAGGGAGCGGCGACGCCAGGCCGAAGAGACGGGCCAGCAGTACTACGACCGCCTGACCCATTGCGAACCGCCGGGTTATCCCCGCCACCTGCGCGAACCCTATGTGCGGGAGTTCATCAACCTGCCGCATCAGTCCTGGCAACTCAACGACCTCGGCAACGAGAATCGGCGCATCTACATCGGTCAGGAACACATCAACGTTTACGCTACTCACTCCTGGCTCGGCGATACGATCGGGTTCTGGGACGGTGACAAGCTGATCGCACACACCGTTGACCTGTTGCCCACCGATTATTTCCGGGGTCAGCCCCTGACCAGCAACCAGTTCGAGTCGGTCGAAGTGTGGGAGTTGAAGACGCTCGAGAACGGCGAAGAACGGCTGGAAGTTCAGGTTACCTTTTACGACGAGCTATCGCTGGTCAAGCCGATCAACGCCGTGTATCGATTCAAGCCTTCAACGGAGCTCATGGAAATCGGTGCAAGAATTCGCCACTTCGAGTGCGAGACCAGCAGCAACTCGTACCTGTCGGAGGACGGGCGCACGCAGTTCCATTTGCCGGGCGATCCCGAATACAAGGATGCCCGCGGCTACACGATGTTTCCGGAACTGCCGGGTCAGTCGCGTGATCCGATCTACAACACGCAATTGCCGGAATAGGGTAGGGTACGCGTGCCCGGATGGGGCAGAGGCGCGAAAAAGATGAAGAATATTGACGTATGGGGATTGCTCTTGACCGGTGCGGGTCTTGTGTCCGCCGAATCGCTTCCCGCTCATCACTCGTTTGTGCAATTTGACCAATCCACTGAACTGATCATGTCCGGCGAAGTGGTGCGCTGGGCGTTCAACGCCCCGCATTCCTGGCTGTATCTCGACGTTGAAAACAATGACGGCGACGTGACTCTCTGGAGCTTTGAGGGATCCGGTCCAGTGAGCCTGTTGCGCAGGAGCATAAACGGCAATACCTTCGAACCCGGCGACCGGTTGACTTTCATGTACTGCCCGATCAGGGACGGCCGGCCCGCCGGGCACCTGGGGTGGGTACGACTCGAAGACGGGACGTATATCGATCCCAGCGATGGCGGGTGCGCCGGCGACGAGGAGACCATAGAGCGGTGGAAGGGCTGGCTCGAGCAGGGATTTGCCTCAAACAGGGACGCGATGGCCGCGGAGTCTCACTAGCAGACGGTGGCGGCTGTCTCACCGCACGGAGCGGAGGACCGCGATGGCCAGGACGGCTGATCAACTGGCGATGAATCCCGGCTGACCGTGTTGCTCATCGGCAAGAACATTATGGGGGTTACCGGCGTCATTGCCTCATGGCTGGGACGGCTGGGTCCCGGGCTGTTGTTCGCCGCCACTGCAGTCGGTGTATCGCACCTGGTGCAGTCGACGCGCGCCGGCGCCGAATTCGGGCTCACGCTCGTGGTCCTGATTCTTGCTGCCTGCGCGATCAAGTACCCCGCATTCCGGTTCGGTGCCGAGTACGCGGCCCTGACCGGCAGAACGGTACTCAGCGGCTACGAGAGGCAGGGGCGATGGTTGCTGGCGCTCATACTGCTGGCGACGTTCATCGAGGGCGTGGGTGTAGTCCCTGCGGTCACCCTGGTATCCGTGGGGCTCGGCATGAATCTGCTGGGAGTCCAGGTGAATGCGATCGTCGCTACCGTAGCCACCGTGCTGGTCGCAAGTATCGTGCTGCTGATCGGCCGCTACAGGGTATTGGAGAACATCACCCGGGTATTCGTCGCGCTCTTCGCTATCCTGACGGTTCTGGCCACGCTGGCGGCCATCGCCGGAATCGGTCCGGGCCAACCTCTCGCGGCGCCTTTCGAACTCAATGAGTCCAACCTGTTCTTCTCCGTTTCCGTGGCAGGCTGGATGCCCATCGGACTGGGTGGTTCGATCTTTCTCTCCGCCTGGGTAATTGCACGCGGCAGAACACTGGGCCGGCCAGTTTCAGAACGCGTCGCACTTTTCGACTTTCATGCCGGCTTCATCACGAGCCTCGTGCTGGCATTCTGCTTCCTGATCATGGGTACGGTTGTCCTGCTTGGACGGGAAATCGAATTGGCCGGCTCGTCGGCTGCCTTCGCCGCCCAGTTTGTCGGGATATTCACGGAAGTGATCGGTCAGTGGACGGAACTGATAGTGGGTGTCGCGGCAATGACGGTCATGCTTTCGACCGTACTGGCGGTGGTCGATGGATTCCCGCGCGTGTATGCCAATGTCGTGACGAAACTGGCCCGCGGTACGGGAGTGCCGTCGGAGGAGCGGCTCTATCGAGGGTTCCTGTGGTTTCAGATCGTCACGTCGGGCGTCGTTCTGTATGCCTTGCCGAGAAGCTTCGGCGCTTTCATCGACTTCATTACGGCCCTGGGTTTTCTGACGGCGCCAGTGGTTGCCTTCATGAATCACCGCATCATGTTTTTCGGGGAAATCCCCCCCGATCGGCAGCCGCCCGGGTGGGTTCGTTCCTGGAGCGTCGCGGGAACGACAATCCTTGCGCTAATTTTCCCCATCTACCTGTACTTCCGCCTGACCTGACAGCCGCGTGTTGCAGGTAGCATGCGCCAATGCCGTGTAGCCCGAGCGAATCCTTGCGGTCACTCAGCGCTCAGTCGAACGTGAAGTCGGCGAACTGGCTGGCGCCTTCCTCGGTCTCGATCACCGTGTTGTTGGGATTCTCAGCGCAGTGCCAATAGCGTAGCCGCAGACTCTTGTCAGGGTCCGTCAGCCTGGTATACGTCTGACGGGAATACCAGGGCTCCTCCAGCGCCGGCGGATCGTATACCCATACGTCGACCTTGAGGTTTCGGTCATCCACTTTCTGCCAGATCTCCACGGTCTCCACCTGATCGGTGTAGTCCGGTTGCGTTCGCTGGTAGACGCCGGCCATCAGTTGGCTGGTGTGCACGATCAACCTGTCGCCGTCCCAGACGCCGATGGAATCGCCGTTATAGAGGGGATAGGCTTCATCTTCGGGCGTGTGCGGGCGCCCATCCGTGTACACCCGGCGGACGTCGTTGACCATTTCATTGATCAGCCAGGTCTGATGGGGGGCGATGACGAACTCGCGCAGAAACGGTTCGGTCAGCCAGCGCGGGTGTCCGGGCGGTGCGCAGGTACTCAGGTTGTCGTATTCCACTCCCTGATCCCGCAGATCGAGTCTGTGCTCGAGCGCGGCCTGAAATTCCGGCGTGAGTCTGGCCGTGGGCATCCGTTCCTGGCCCTGGTCCGGGTCGAAGTTAAAGATATTTCCGCCGCGGGAATAGACGCCGGACCAGTCCGGGATGTCGTTCCATGCAAGCGTCTGCCCGCCGCCTGCCTCTTCCACCAGGGCCTGGTAGAGATCCCAGGCCGTTTCATTGGCCAGGCCGAGTTCGATCATGGCCTGTTTGCGTTCGGGGTCCTCGGTCTGTCCCGACGCCGTGCCTGCAAGGAGCAGAGTACCCATCAGGCAGTACAGTGCGCTGCCAGCGGTCGGGAGGTGTTTCATGCGGGTATTCCTCATCGTCAGTCGATTTTGCGAAACCACTTTATTGGAGCCGATCACAATTCCGCGAGCAGGCCGTCAAATCCCATGGTCAGATGCAGATCCTGCCAGTAGAACTCCTCTCGCAGCATCGTTTCGATCTCTTCGCTGGAACTCTCGGAGGCGATCAACTCCCGGGTGCGGGCGCGCATGGCGGCAACGACGCCCTGGAACTCCTCCAGCGCAGCCCGGTCGGTCACCACGCCGTGACCGGGCACCACGGTTTCGAAGCCCAGCATGAGCACGTCGTCCAGCGTATTCGTCCACGCTCGAATGCTGCCGCCGCCCGAGTAGTCGATCAGCAAAGGAGTTGCGTTGCCGTAGGTGAACAGGTCGCCCGTGGAAAGCACCTGGTACTGGGGGAAATAGACCACCACGTCGCCGTCGGTGTGGGCGCGCCCGAACCGAAACAGATCGACCACCTTGCCGCCCAGGTGAATCCGGGCGTGATCTTCCGTGGTGAACACGGGCAGGCCGGCTGCCTGGCCCGTCTCGAGCATTCTCGCCCGCGCCTGCTCAGAGGCGACGACCTGTGCGCCGGCTGCCTGGAACGCCGCGTTGGAACCGGAGTGATCGAAGTGATAGTGGGTGTTCACCACGTAGCGGACAGGCTGATCGGTGACCGATGCGACCAGATCGACGATCTCCTGGTAGTTGGCCTCGAACTTGTCGTCGACCAGCAGTACGCCTTCGTCGGTCACCAGTACGGTCACGTTGCCCGGCACGAACTCGTTGTGGATGACGTACATGTCGTCATTGAGCTGGATGAGTTCCATCTCTACAGGCGGAAAGTCCTGCGCCTGCGCGGGCAGTGCCAACGTGCCGCCGGTCAGCAGCACGGACATACTCAGGTACGCGATCCTTTTCATGGGGCCGTTCTCTTTCGAATCCGATCGGTTGGTCGACAAGTGGACAATCCTAACGGTTGTCGACGACTATTTCTCCGCCCTGGATCACCACGCGGACATTTAGCAGATCATAGGGATCGTCCAGCGGGTCGCCGTCCAGGATGACGAGGTCGGCCAGCTTGCCGGCTTCGACGGTTCCGAGTTCATCGAGCCTTCCGATGGCGATGGCGGCGTTACGGCCCATGATCGTGACGATGTCCTCGGCGGAGAACACCAGGTGCAGCGGCTTCAGCTCGTGGAACAGGGAATCCTGCGGTTCGAAACGAGTATCGGTGCCGAAGCCGTAGACGATGCCGGCGTCCCACAGCATGCGCGCATTGACGGGACCCTGGCCGGCGCTGGAGATCGTGTCCATGGGAAAGGGGTCGAGGTCCCGGAAGCGGGGCACGTTGTCCATGCCCGTTCGGTCCCGAATGAGCTCATTGTCCGCAGCGAACGTCGGCACGAATATCCCCAGGGTCGAAACCATCGGGATGCCGCTGTCGGCGATGATCCGTGCCGTTTCCTCGTCCAACTGTCCGATGTGCGGGGTATGCACCAGCGCGTGGGTGCCGGCCTCGACCGCCGCGACGGTGTCCACCACGGTGACCGCATGAGTGATGGACGGGATGCCCTGTCGCTGCGCCTCGTCGGCGATTACCGACAGGGTCTCCTGTTCCGGTCCATCGGGCGTGATGATGATGACCGTCTTGATGGTATCCACGCCGGCGTCCGCGAGCTGCTGGATCCTCGCGCGGGTCTGCTCGTGGGGGATACCCGGCGCGGGTTCCGTGGGACGGTGGGGCGGCCGCGAGACGTCGATGCGGGCGGGATCCACGCCCGGCGCGAAACCTCCCGTGCTTTGCGCCAGCGGCGCGCGTCCGGAAACGATGAGTCTGGGACCGCTGATTTCGCCCTCGTGGAGCCGGCGGCGCAGTTCGAGAATGGCGTCCAGGTCATCGCCGGCGGACAGTACGGTGGTGAAGCCGGCGTCGAGAAATTCCTGCATGCGCGGCACGGACTCCTCGGCGAGCCACTGGTCCGGATCTCCGCTGATCACGTGTCGGTGCGCATCGATGAATCCCGGCATGACGGTCATGCCGCCGGCGTCGATGGACTCTGCGCTGCCGGCATCGGCCAGGTCGGGGGAAACCGAGGCAATGCGGCCGTCCCGAACGATGATGGATCCGCTGTCGATTACGCCACCGTTGCCGTCAATGATCCTGGCGTTGGTGATGGCGAGGTCCTGGCCCCAGACGCGGCTGCAGACGAGAAGGGCCAGATGACCGATTGCCAACAGGCCGCTTGTTCTTCTCATGACGCGATTCTCCGGTGCTTTGGCGCCTGCGAAAGTCTATCAGAGAGCGGCCCCGGGACGTTGGGCCGACGGCTCGGTGGATGCGCGGTTGTGTGCCTGGCCGGACCGAAGTAGCCTCGGCCGCGGTGACGCCATTACCTGCCAGGCAAGATTAAGTTATGATCGGCGCAGCTCAAAAGCCGGGCCGGCCCGATAACAATCCACGAAGCTCGTGAGTGCGGCCGCCGGTCAGAATCGATTTCCCTCAGGGGACAACAACAAGGGCACGAAGGAGAATCATATGACCGTTGCCAACGGGAAGTGGGACACAACGTACGAATGGAAAGTCGTCACCTTGTTGGGAATCGGCTTCGGTCTGGTGGGGCTGGATCGATGGATCATCGCGCCGCTTGGCCCGACGATGGCGATGGACCTGGGCCTGAGTCCGGGCGACATCGGTTATCTCGTCGGCGCGCTGGGCCTGACGTGGGGCGTATTCGCGATTTTCAGCGGCCGCCTCGCCGATTCGATCGGCCACCGCAAGATACTGATTCCGGCGATACTCGTGTTCTCGCTGATGTCCGGGTTTTCGGGCATGGCCTCCGGCATGGTAGGGCTGATCTTCATCCGGGCGCTCATGGGTGCGGCCGAAGGCGCATACACGCCGACCAGCTTCACGGCGGTGGCTTCTGCCGCCAAGCCCGAGCGGCGAGGCATCCTTCAGGGTGCTCAGCAGTGCGGGTTCGCTCTGTTCGGCCTCGCGCTCGGACCGATCATCGCCACGCAGCTCCTGCAAGTAGTACCTTCCTGGCGCTGGGTATTCTGGATCGTGGCGATCCCCGGCTTCATCGTCGCGGCGCTGCTGTACTTCGTACTGAAAGAACCGGAAGACACGCAGGGCGGCGCCACCGTGGGCGCCGCGCTCACGGCCGATCAGACCCGCAGCAGCTACATGGAACTGCTGAGGACACCCAACATCGTGTTGGCCATGCTGCTGCTGTTCTGCACCATGTCTTGCGTGTTCGTGTTGAGCGCCATGGTGCCGGGCTACCTGGAAGGCTACATCGGCTTTACTCCACAACAGCAAGGTGCGGTGCTTTCCGGCATCGGCTTCGGCGGATTCCTTGGCCAGTTCGGTATTCCCGGACTGTCCGACCGGTTCGGGCGCAAGCCGATGACGATCATCAGCTTCATCGGTGCGACCATCTCGGTGTGGATTTTCTTCCAGCTCGGCGCCAACCCGATGGCGCTGTTCCTGACGATCTTCGTGGTGTCGTTCTTCAGCCTGGGCGTGATCGCGCTGATCACCGGGCCGATCGCCACGGAGGCGGCGCCGCTGGGGCTGGTTTCCGCCGCCATCGGCATTGTCGTCGGCACCGGAGAAATTTTTGGCGGCGGCATTGCACCGGCCATCGCAGGGTGGGTGACCAACAATTTCGGTATTGAGAACGTCGTCTGGGTGGCGCTGTTCGGCGTGGCCATCGGCATCGTGCTGTCTTTCTTCCTCAAGGAAACGGCGCCCATCAAGCAGGCGGAGTGACGGCAGGCAGCCCGGTCCGATCGGGCGTAGCTCGACAGGGCCGTGCAGTCGCCGATGAGATTGGTATTCGCGGACAGGGGGAGTTGACACCAACACGGGGGATGCGAATGCGAGGCTTGAATTTCGTCCATGTTGCGGTCGGTTTGATCGCGAGCCTTTTGCTGCCCGGAACGGTGGCGGCGCAGATCGACCTCACCGGCAATTGGGTCGCGCTCTACCACGAGGACGCACCCGAGCGTCTCCCGGGTCCGGCGCTGGGAGACTACCTGGAGCTGCCGATCAACGAGGCAGCTCGTCTCCGGGCCGACAGTTACGATCCGAACCGGATTTCCGCAGTCGTGGAGTACCAGTGCCGGCCGCACGGAGGCGACTATTCCATGCGCGGATTGTCCGTACCCATGCGCGTATGGGAAGAGATCGACCCGGCGACACAGAGCCTCGTGGCGATTCGCACGCGCATGGCGTGGATGGAGATGGAGCGAACGATCTGGCTGGACGGCCGTGCCCATCCGCCCGAATACGCCCGCCATACCTGGCAGGGATTTTCCACGGGCGTCTGGGAGGGGAATGCGCTGGTTACGACCACCACCCACTTCAAGCCGTCCTACCTGCGGCGAAACGGCATGCCCAGGAGCGCCGAGGCTACGCTGACCGAGTACTGGATTCGGCACGGCGATTACCTGACCGTGGTGACCTCTATCGACGATCCGGCCTTCCTCACCGAGCCGCTGGTGCGCAGTTCCAACTGGGTGCTGGAGCCCAACGCGCGAATGGTCCCGAATGCGTGCACGCCGGCGCATGAAGTGCCGGTTCCCGAAGGCACGGTGCCGCACTACATGCCGGGCGAAAATCCGTTTTCCAGCGAATTCTCCGAGTTCTTCGGGATCCCCTTTGAAGCCACGCGGGGTGGGGCGCATACGCTGTATCCGGAATACCGGATGACCATGGGTGAGATTCCGGAGCCTCCGCAGTGCACCAGGTATTGCACCTGCACGGGGCTTGGCAATTGCGGCGGGTGACCGGAGCATGATCCCCGGGATGCCCGCCGAGCCGGCGACGATGGCGTTGATGCCCGCCGCGCGAATGCGCGCTGGGCGCATGAACACGTTACCTACGCCGGTCGCGCGAAAGACAGCCATGGCCATGGCGATGGCGGCTCTACTTGCGGTGCCGGTCATCGCCCAGCAGGATTCCGGGGAGGCCGAAGTCCACGTGCTACCGGTTCAGGGCAACGTGTACATGCTCGTCGGTCCCCGGGGCAACGCCACATTGCAGGTCGGTTACGACGGGGTGTTGCTGGTGGATACGCTGGTGGCGGATCTGGCGCCGAGAATCGCCGGGCGCGTCCACGAACTGATAGATTCGCCCGTGCGCTACGTGATCGTCAACACTCACGTACACGCCGATCACACAGGCGGCAACCAGGCCCTGGCCAATATGGGCAATGAGCAAACGGGCGTACGTACGGAGATCATCGCACACGAGAACGTCCTCTTGCGCATGACCGCGGCGCCGGACGAAAGCCTGCCGGAGACCCGGCTTTCGCCGGAAGGCTGGCCGACGGAGGCGTATTTCACCCCCCACAGGGATATCCATTTCAATGGCGAACCCATTGAGATCCTGCATCAGCCGTCGGCCCACACCGATGGCGACAGCCTGGTGTTTTTCCGCCGCTCCGATGTCGTCAGTACCGGAGATATCTTCACGCCCGGGCGCTATCCGGTCATCGATCTGGCCAGGGGCGGAAGTGTCCAGGGTGTGATCGATGCGTTGAACCGGATCATCCGGATAGCGGTACCCGAGGACAAACAGGAGGGCGGTACCAAGGTAATCCCGGGACATGGGCGACTCTGCGAGGAGGCCGATGTCGTCGAGTATCGGGACATGGTCACCATTGTCCGCGACCGGGTGCAGGCGCTGATCGACGCCGGTATGTCGCTGGACGAGGTGCAGGCGGCCCGTCCGTCGCTGGACTACGACACGGAGTACGGATCGGACAGCGGATTCTGGACGACGGAAATGTTTGTCGAGGCGGTGTACCGGAGTCTCAGCGAATGAACGGGTTGATCGGGGCCGGTCTTTCTTTTGTGCAGGCGATGCGAGCCGGTCGTGCTCTGGGGTCCCTGGCGGGAATCCTGTGGGCCGTCGGCGCGGGGCCGATCGCGTATTCCCAGGACGACGCTGCCTCGCCCCGCGAATCGGCGCCGGTCGACCTGACCGGATACTGGGTCTCGGTGGTCACCGAGGACTGGCGCTGGCGCATGGTGGTGCCCGGCAAGGGCGACTACGCGAGCATCCCGCTGAACGAGGTGGGCATACGTGTCGCCGACCTGTGGGAACCGGGCATGGCGGGTCCCGGTGAAGAATGCCGTCCCTACGGCGCGGCGGCCATCATGCGGGTGCCGGGACGCATTCACGTGACCTGGGAGAATGACGAGACGTTGCGGATCGATACCGACGCCGGGATGCAGACGCGGTTGTTCCGTTTCGGCGGCGCACCGCCGGAGGGCATGGAACGCACCTGGCAGGGCCATTCATCCGCCCGTTGGGAACCGCCGCCCGGCGGGCAATCACAGCTCAGGGTTGCGTTGCCCGTTGGCGTTGCCGACCCCAGTAGCAACCAATCGCGGTGGCGCTCGCTGGAAGTGGTGACGACAAACCTGCGGCCCGGCTATCTGCGCTGGAACGGCGTCCCCTACAGTGCCGACGCCGTTGTGCGGGAATACTACGATGTCACGCCCATGCCCAACGGCGACACGTGGCTCATCGTCACTACCATCGTCGAAGATCCACTCTATCTCGACATACCGTACGTGACGAGCACGAACTTCAAGAAGCAGGCGGACGATTCCGGGTGGAATCCGACGCCCTGCACGCCCGGCTGAGGCAGGCAGTTCCGGGGCGTTGCGGCTCCAGGTCGAGCCCGACTGTCCGTGATCGGATGAGCTGCCGTTCGGCCTGAAGGAAATTCCGGAGCTAAAGCTCCAGGTCGAGCTCGACAGTCACCGTGACCTCGTTGCTGGTCCAGCTTGTGTCGCTCCAGAAACCCTCGCCCACTCCGAACTGAAGCCGTTCCAGTTCGAACGTGCCCGAGAAGTGGGCGGTGGTGCCGCTGCCGGTGTCCTCGAACGTGAAGTCCATGGCTACCGGCTGCGTGACGCCTTTCAGCGTGAGTTGGCCGTCGGCGCGAAACCCCGACTCCGTGGCTTCGATGCTCTCGGATTCGAACCGGGAATGCGGATGATTGTTGGGGTCGAACCATTCCCGATCCAGCAGCGTCCGGTCGCGCTCGCTGTCCCCGGTACGCACCGTGCCCATTTCAACAACGCCGACGATGCTGCCGCCGGCCGGGTCGCTGATGTCGAAGTCGATTTCTGCGGTGAAGGAACGGAACTCCCCCTCAAAGGGCGATCCCTGTTGAATGGCCATGAAGCTCACGGAACTGGTCGAATCGACTGCCGTCCATTCCGCGGCGGACAGTGCATGTCCGCAGAGCATCAAACCGAAGAGTACCCACCGAACGTTTGATTCCATGTCGCTCCCTCGAAATCAGGGCCGAAAAACGCGCGGGATTATAGCAGGCGCGAGCCCGGTCAATTGGTGTTCCGCTAGTGCGTACTCGGCGGCTCGAGCCCCTCGGCGTTCCGGTAACGGCTGCCGTCCGACTTGACAATTCCCCGCAGCGACCCGGCGGAACGTCCATCCTTGAGGGGATGCGTCCGGACCCTGACGAGATCGCCCGGGCGCCACGCGTTGGGCGAAATGCCTTCGCGACGCAACAGCGGGGGCGCGGACAACTCGAAACCCCACTCCGTGACAGTCCCGTCATCCTGCGTGACGTTCATGTAGAGCCATGAGTGCGGATTCAGGTAGTCGAATCGCGTCACGACCCCGGTAAGCGTGAGTTCCGTCTGATCGTCGAACATCGCGGAGGAGTGATGTCCCGCCGAAGGGGCCGCAATCAGTGCGGTGATGGCGGCGGTCAGGGAAATCAGGAGGCTGGACTTTCTCATCGATTCTTCTCCCGGGGCCTTGCTGCAGGGAATCGGTTCGTTACTCGAGGTCGCGCACCTACTCGTGGACGAAGTTCTCGTTGAACCAGTAGTCGGGCTCGGTGATGGCCGGCTTCTCGCCCGGCGCGTACTGGGAAATCACGCCGTCTTCGGTCATGTACCAGTTCGAGCCTTCCACGCAGTCCCATTGATGAGGCCAGACACGCTCCCTGAGTTCGGGCGTGGACTCGTCCTCCAGGTAGAACGCCACCACGGTATGCCAGGGTTCGACAAAGTTCTGCGGGTCATACATCGTGACCTCGATCTCCATTCGCCCCAGCGCGTCGCCCAGGGGTTCCACCCTTCGCCAGCGTTCGACGACCTCGAGCTGGTCGCTGACCCGCGGCATATTCCGCTGCAGGATGCCTTCCTTGATGCCCCTGGTCCAGATCGTCAGCACGTCTTCATCCCAGAACCCGATGGAGTAGCCGAGCCATTCGCTGGTCATCCAGTCGTCCGACGGATGGGGCCGTCCGTCGGTGAAGACCCGTCGGAACTCGTTCATCATTTCGCTGCCGAGCAAGGTCTTGCCCGGTGTGACGAAGTGTTCGCGGTAGCCGTACTCGGTGAACCAGCGGGGGAAGTTCGGCGGCAGGCAGAAGCTGATGGGATCGATGGCCTGGTCCTCGTCCCAGCGCTGCAGATCGTTACGGAAAACTGCCTGCGCCTCGGGGTTGAGCCGCATGGCGGCGCCTTCCCGATTGATGTTGAGGCCGACAATCGCGATTTCGCCGACATCGTTGTCCGTACCCCAGTGGCCGCTCCAGTCGGGTAGCGAGGTCAGGGTATGTTCCGTGGGACCGCCCCGGGCCCTGGCGTCTTCGAGCAGCGCGTTGTAATGCTCTTCCGCCGAAGAGTACCCGCACGGTCCCCCGGGCAACTCAAAGGAACCCCAGACCGTGTCGAATTCCTTCGCGGCCGACACGCTCTGGCTCGTGCCAAGGTCGGGATACTGCGCCGCGAGGGGTACGCAGTCCTCGTTCGCCAATGCCGGCAGGGTCGAAAAAAGATAGAGCGAAAGGGTCGCAATGAGTGCTTTCATGATCATCCCCTCAGGTCGCCAATGCTTTTGGTGCGGCTCTGTATTGTCGATTTACCGCCATCAATTCCCCATGAAGTAGCTGAACTGCACTCCGTACCGGGCTCCTCGCTCGAAGGCACTGCCACCGCCGTCATAGTCGAGCGCGCGGGTCCGGCTCTGGAAGGTGCGGCCGCCACCGCCAATCCTCAGTCCAACGTCGTTGGTCATGTCGCGGCCGTACAGGGCAACTTCCCAATTGCCGTCGGTTGGCGCAACGGCAAACCGGAGGTCGACGCGCTGGAAGGGATCCAGGAAGTTCAACGGGTCGCGGTCGTCGGTCAGCCTGTAACCGTCGCTGAAGAGGATCATACCGCTCAATGAGCCCGTAAGGTTTGCGCTCAGGCCGAAGTTGACCTGCGGGGAGAGCGTGATCGACCAGTCCGGCGTATTGGGTATCTTCTCGCCGGACAAATCGACGGTACACGCGCTGCCCATGGAACCGTTTGTCGGTGAGCCAACCTTGGCTTCCAGCGAGTTGCATTCGCGGGCACCGTCGTAACTCTCATACACAGCGTCGCTGAAGGCACCGCTGAAGCCCATGGTGAAGTTTTCCGTGGGAGCCCAACGCCCATCGACCTCGATTCCGCTGGTATTTGCGGCGGCCGCATTGTCGGTTTCAAAAGACGAGGTCTCCGCCCGGAAGACCGTCACCTGCAGGTCGGTATACTGGGTGTCGTAGTACGCGAGGTTGAGTTCCAGGGTGCCGTTCAGCAGGCGAGACTTCAATCCCAGTTCAATGCCGTCGGCAAATTCCGGCCGATAGGTGAGTTGCCTGGCGAACATGCCGCCTGGCGCAGGGGCCATCACAAACCCGCCTGCCTTGAAGGCTTCGGCGTACCTGAGGTAGAGCATGGAGTCATCGCCGACATCCCATTCTACCGCCACTTCCGGCAGTGTGTCGCTGGTTGCAAACGTCTCGTGGATCGGGTCCGAGATGCCCGCCGGGAAGGGCACAAAATCCGTGTATTCCATGGCATCCACGGCGAGAAATCCTATGGTCGGCGTCAGAACGCCGGTCTTTTCCACGTCCTGATAACGGGCGCCAATGTTGATTCGCACGTTCTCGGCCACGTTCCAGTTACCGGCAAAGAACACACTGTTCCAGGTCGAGTTTTCAATGAGTTGGCTGCCGTAACCGGTACCTCGGAGATTGGGAGGCCCCAGTGCCAGCGCCAGCGGATGTCCAAACACGCGAGGCGCGAAAATGTCGATTACCGTGTCGAGTTCGTGATCCTGCCAGTACGCGCCGACCATCCACGCGAACGCCTGGTCCTGCGCAGACGACAGTCTGAATTCCTGGGCGGACTGATCGAAGAACTCGATTCGTTCGTCCGAAAAGACCGCAAACGAACTGGCATCCGGATCAAGCCAGTCGTGCTTGTCATAGGAAACGCTGGAAGTGATGGAACTCAGGGTAAAGTCGCCGATCAGCCAATCAAAGTTGGCCAGAAGGATGTCGGCCTGGTGATCGCGTTCCTCCGGCTCAAGAAATTCGCGAACATTGTTCATGTTTCTCGCGACTGGGCTGGCGGCGGGTGTCCACGAACGGGGATCGTTCGGGTCGGTGATTCCGTTTGCCGCGTCAATCGCCGCGACTGCGTCCCAGATATCCTGAAAGCCTCCGGAACCGGTAACACCATTTGAGTCCATCAGCGGAATGCCGTTGTAGAGATGGTCGATAGCGCACATCGCGCCAAATCCCGCCGACAGAAATGGGTTACCCAGGCTGGTCGCGGGGTTCAGATCGCAGCGCGAGAACTTGCCTGGCGTGCCCACCTGCCAGACATCCTGCGACTCGTACTTCAGAGTCAACTCGAAGTTGTCGGTGGGCGTCCATACACCGGTCACCCTGAACGCCGCGTTGTCCCGGATGCCCAGCGGGTCCCCCGTCGTCGCCTGCGTATAACCCGCGTCGCCGAGTTCGTAGGCCCGTCCTGCCACGCGAATGCCGAACGTGTCGCTCAACGGCCCGCCGACTCCGAACTCGAAGGTGGTCTCCTCGTCGCTGCCGTAGGCGAGGGTGACGTTGCCCTCCATCGTATCGCCCGGCCGGCGGCTGATGGTATTCAACGCGCCCGCTGTGGCACTTTGCCCCGCAAAAGTGGGTTGCGGCCCCCGCACGACCTCCAATCGTTCCAGATCGAAGAATGTGTTCTGGCCGAGGTTGTCGCGCCCGTAGTAGACGCCATCATGAAACTGGGCCACAGCCTGTTCGAATGCCTCGTTCGATGGGGAGGTGCCGATGCCGCGAATCGCGAGCCTCTGGCCGACAAACGTGTCGCGCATGTACAAGTTAGGAATAAAGACGGAGAGGTCATCCATGTCGGAGAATCCGCCCTCCTGGAGCGCGACTCCGGTCAGCGCGGTCACAGAGATAGGAACGTCCTGAAGGCTCTCCTCGCGCCGTGTCGCGGTGACGATGATTTCCTCCAGTTGTGCGAAAGCAGGTGGTGCGGCCATCAGTCCGGCCAGAATTGAAACGACTGTAAATCGGAACAGGGTTTGCATATCGATCTCCCCAAGCGTTGGCAAACTACGACAATTGAGCTGGTTTTTGTTTTCTTCTCTTCCGGCTCGTGGCAATCCAGAAGTCTTTTCCTAAAGCCTAGTCATAATTTGACGTTTGTCAAATCTGCGCGAGCGGTCTGGATGATCGTGCCGTTGTTGCGCCGACGCTAGTGGCGTACCCTGACAGGTGCCCGTATCGAACCGGAAGAAACGCACTTCGAGGCATAGGATCACAGACACTCCCGAGGGGAGGGAGCATCCATTCGTACGGCGACGTGTCCGTCATCGAGCGCTAGCGGTTGGTCGACGCAGGTCAGGTCGTCTGCGCGACCTTAGGATCCGGACTGTCGGTCTTGGCGGCTAGCGTTCCAGCGTGCAGTCGTATCGGCCGACCTCCTCGCCGCGCCGCCATTCCCACGCGCCCTCCCAGACATAGGGCTCCAGCAAGGTCGAGGAATCCGTGACGGTCATGAGGTATTCGAGCCGCTCGCCGTCGTCCACGGCCCGGATCTCTTCCTCGACCACGACGTCTGCGCTCTGGGGAGCGCCCACGCGATCGAAGTAGGGCCAGTTGATGCGTGTTGTGGTCACCAGAAGGGTGTCGCCTTCCCAATTTCCAATCGAGTAGCCCAGCGGCGAGGCCGCAACTTCCGTTGGGTCGGCGGCGGAATCGAGGTGGATCGTGCGCACCATGTCGAATTCCTCGAAGCGCAGTTCGATCGCATCGCCCGCCTGGACGAATTCCATGGGATACGGATTGCCCATCAGGGCCGGCATCCCCGGCGGAATGCATTCCATGATCGGGTTGTCGTAAATGTCGTCCCAGGCGGCGCTGGCGGCTGCCGCTTCCGGCGTCAGGCTGTAACCGCCCCGTTCGGCACCGAAGTACCAGGTGCCGACGGCACGGCTCCAGACTCGAAAGATCCCCTCGCCCCGGGCGGCCGCGGCCTGCTCCGGGTCCACGCCCCAGGGATCGCCGCCGATCGTGTTGTCGGACCATCGGGCTACACGCCCACCGCCCATCAACAGTTCCAGACCGTCGGGCAGGAGCACGTTGTGGACCTGCAGGTAGGAATCGCGGCGCGTGGACGGCGAGCCGGACACGCGCACCCGTTGACCGACTTCCACCAGGTCACCGGTAAGTCCGCGCCTGCGTTGCGCGCTGACTGCATTGCTCTCCAGTTCCCAGATGGCCTCGGCGCCGTTCTCGTCCGTCGTCGACAACCACAGAAGTACGTGCGGATTTGTCCAGGAAACGTCAACGATTTCACCTTCAAGTTCCAGCGTAACCGCGCGATCGAACTCGGCCATGGAGTGGTGGGCGAACACCGTGACTGGAAGCGCCAGGAGCGCCAGCAAGGTGGCGCTGGCGGCTGTGCCGGCACCATCGCCCTTGTCGAATCTCATCGTATTTTCTCCCGGATTCCGAACTTCAACTCACGCCCTCCGTGAAGATGTCCGCAGTGCGTGCCCAGATTTTTACGGAGCCATATCCAGCGCTTGCGCAGAACTCAGTTCACTTCGACAAAGATCGGGTTTGAGTAGAACCACAAATCGGTCCACGGATCTTCGCCGCGCGTATCCTCCGCCGGTTCGAGTTCGGCGGTATTGGTGCCCCTGACTCGCAGATAGAGGCTGTCTCTGACATCGTCCAAACGCTCTGTAATGGAGATGAACTCGCCGTCGCGGGTCCAGTCGCCCTCTTCATATCGACGGATTATTCGCGTGGTGGGGTTGGTGTCCTTGCTCCTGTCGGACACCGGCCCGGTGATGTCGCCGGCGATCAGGTCCACGCGCTGGACGCTCGGGGTGTCGCCGTGGAAATTCTTTCCTTGCGGGTCGCGCACGCGGATCATCACGACGATGCTATCGCCGGGGTCGAATCTGAGCGTTCCGCCAATGTCCGCCACGTTGCCGTCCGTGGTCGCGGCGTTCACGTAGAGTTCGGTTACAAGGCCGCCGGTAGAGACGAAAATACGCCCCGAACGCAGCGCTTCGAGGATGTCGGCGCTATTCTCCCGCGAATAGACGTAGGCCTTGGAATATTCGCCTGGCCAGAAGTCCACGCCGCCGTCGCTCCAGTGCCGGTGGGAGTCCGAATTGGCGGTGATCCACCAGCGGCGGCCCTCGCCCAGCATGGAATCCCAGAGGCCGCCCAGAATCGAGGTCATGGGATCGAAACCGCCGCGCGTGCGAATGCCGCTGTACTGCCCGCGCGTGCCGCCTTCGCGCAGGGAACCGTCGCGGAGGATCGAGATCGCCTGGTGGCCCGGGGATCCCACCATGCCCACCGCCACCTCCGGCGCCGTGTCGTTCCAGTTACGGAACTCATCTGGCGTATAGCGGCCGTAGGGTGCGCCGCCCATTGCGGTTCTGGATGGATGATTGGCCAGCACGACCGGCTTCACCGGAAGCGAATCCAGCATCTGCAGGGCTTCCAGCATCCGGGCCTCGGTATCGCTGCCGGGATCCGACGGGCCGGCACTGCGCCGGTCGAACCGAGACTCGAAGTCGTAGAGGCGCTGGGCCTCGTCGTGGGTATGAGGGAAAATGACGCTGGCGTGGTCCCCAGCCGGGACATTCAACTCCAGGCCGTAGTAGTGGATCACCTCCGGCACGACTTCCCGCGCAACCTGAAGGTTTGGATAGGCTTCGTCCAGGTACAGCTTGGCGTGCATGCGTCCGCCGTGGTCGGTGGTGACCATCCAGGTCAACCCGTAGTGCTTCGCCATCAGCGCGTTGAGGGCGATGGGATAGACACCGTGAGCGCCGATCAGGGGTTCCGGCGGGTCGGACTCCCGATCCCACAGGACGCTGTAGCGGGAGTGCACGTGATTGTCTCCGGCAAGCCAGCGCATGTCGGATTGTTCAATGGCCGGCGCCGGGTCGCTGCAACCGGAGACCGCCAGGCACGCGGCCATTGCGATCACGGCTACGCCGGCGTTCAAACCCCGTACCCCCCCGGGCCACCGGCGCTCTTCCTGCATGAGTGTTCTCCCTGCGTCGCAAGCGTTTTCATTATGCGTCGTCGCGCCGATGGTTCCTAGTGGCGGAACCGCCCGTTACGCAATTGTCATGTAGATTCCGCATTATAGGGGTGCGTACGTATTGTATGATCTGGGAGGTCATTGCAGACCGGTTCCGACTGGTCTTGCGCAGAACAAACGAAAATCGGGTGCACATCGAGGAGGGACTACCCATGGCACAGGAAATCGACCAACGAATCTTTGACCTCTACGACGAATACTGTCACGGCTATATTGATCGCCGGGAGTTCCTGAGCAAGGCGGCGACAATCACCATCGGCGGCGTTTCCGCGCTGTGGATGGCCCAGGCGCTGATGCCGCGGTATGCCGAGGCGCAGACGATTTCCTTCACCGACGAGCGCATCAGGGGGCTCTACGTGGAGTACCCGTCGCCGGGCGGCACCTCCGGCATGATGCGCGGCTACCTGGTTCAGCCCACGGGCGAGGGACCCTTCCCCTCGGTGGTCATCTTTCATGAGAACCGCGGCCTGAACCCCTATGTGGAGGATGTTGCCCGACGCGCGGCAGTGGCGGGCTTTCTTGCATTGGCGCCGGACGGGCTGTCGCCGGTCGGCGGCTATCCCGGCAACGACGACGATGGCCGCACGATGCAGCGGAACCTCGATCCGGACGAGCTGAGCCAGGACATGGTCAACAGCGCCCGCTACGTGCAGGGCCATGAACTGTCCACGGGGCGCCTGGGCGCCACGGGATTCTGCTGGGGCGGCGGCATGACCAACCGTCTGGCGGTGGCACTGGGCGAGGATCTCAGCGCCGGCGTGCCGTTCTACGGCGCCGCGCCCGCGACCGAGGACGTGGCAAGCATCCGCGCGGCCATGATGATCCAGTACGCCGAAACCGACGAGCGCATCAACGCCATGTGGCCGGACTTCGAGGCGGCGATGCAGGCGAACGGCGTGGACTACCGGATGCACATGTACGAGGGCACCAATCACGGTTTCCACAACAACTCGACGCCGCGCTACAACGAAGAAGCCGCCGATCTGGCATGGAGCCGGACGATCGATTTCTGGACGGAGCACCTGACGGGCTAGCCGTTCCGCCATGGTCGTGAGATTTTCGGTCACGGCTCGGTACGGCGATGGAATGGCGCGCCGCCTGGCGGTTGCCGGCGCCCCGGCGATCCTTGCGGCATCGATCTGTTCCGCCCAGATCGATGACCCCATCCCGGAGCCCATCGAGAACCGGGGGCTGCGGGTCGAGTTAACGGACGTCGCGAGACTGCCCGACTCCCGGACGAAGCATCCGCCCGAGCGGGATGTGGATCCGAACGCCTGGGCGCGCGTCAGCTTCGTGCGGGACTTGCCGGATGGCAGGCGCTTTGTCAACGACTCCCGCGGTGGGTTCTACCTGATCGGCGCCGATGGCGAGCCGTCCCTCTACGCCGATGTGTCCGAGGCGTTTCCTCACGGCGTTTACGCGGGACTGGAAAGCGGCTTTATCGGCTTCGGGTTTCATCCGGGATTTGCCGGCAACGGGCTCTTCTACACCGTCCATGGCGAGTATGCGGCCGGCAACAATGCCGATCCGGATTTCATTCCGCCAGGCTTCGGGCCCGATGACGTGACCTATCACAACGTCATCACCGAGTGGCGCGCCGACGATCCGTCGGCCGGTGTATTCGACGGTTCCCGGCGGGAACTGCTGAGGGTGGCCCACGTGGTCGACCGGTTCTTTCACCCGTTCGGGTACGTTGGATTCAACCCGACGGCCGATCCGGGAGATGATGACTACGGCCTTCTGTATACCAGCGGCAGCGACCTGGGCTTCAGCAACGGCGGAGGACCGAATGCCGTCAACCCGGGACAGTTGCAGCGTCTTGACTCGATTGTCGGCGCCATCCTTCGCATCGACCCTCGCAGTCCTTCCGAGTCGGGAGGTGAGCGGGGTCTCGGGGACTACACGATTCCGCCCTCCAACCCGTGGGCTTCGGACGGCGATCCGGACACGCTGGGCGAGATCTATGCGCACGGGTTTCGCAATGCCCACCGTCTGTCCTGGGATCTAGCCGACGGCACCCTGTTCGCAGCCGAAATCGGCAACATGCAGATCGAAGAGATCAATATCGTCCACCCTGGCGCGAACTACGGCTGGTTCCGGCGCGAAGGCATTTTCGACAACGGCGTGGATCAGCCCGATGGCGGGATGGAGGTCGTCTACGCGTTGCCGGAAGACGTGCTTGGTGGGCAGACAGCGGACCCATTCCTGTATCCCGTTGCAATGTACGACCACGACGAAGGCATCGCAATCACCAACGGCTTCGTCTACCGCGGCGCCGTTCCCGAACTGCAGGGCAAGTTCGTATTCGGGGACATACAACGGGGGCGTGTGTTTGCGGCCGGCGTCGCGGAAATGAAGGCGGCCGACGACGGCATTCCCGAGACCGTGGCGGCCATCGAGGAAATTCAGCTCTACGTTCGGAACGCGGACGGCAGCACTCGCGACGTCACGCTGTGGGAGCTGGTGGAGGAGACCATGGGCAGAACCGTCATTCGCGCGGACCTGCAAATCAGCGAGGGTCGCGACGGGGAGATTTTCATTACGTCAAGGCAGGATGGTTTCATCCGCATGCTGGGTGCCGTTGAATAACTGAAGCCATTGCGGCGCTGAACGTGAGTCGAAGCCGGATCCGGCATTCCTTGTTGCAACCGTTACTTGACAATCATAATTTACATCTTGATTATTCTACAATGATAGCCCACTCATTGGTGGGCTGGAGTCGGAAATGGCGCAATACGGTCGGGAAAAGCAGGGTGGCCAACCAATCCATGCGGCGGTCCTTGCCGCCGCTCAGCGGCTATGCCGTAAGGACGACTGGACGTTCAGTCCGAATGAGATTGTCCGCGCACTGCCACATCTGAATGAAAGTTCGGTTCGTACGCATATCGTGAGCCGATGCTGCGCGAACGCACCGGAAAACCATCCTCACCGATGGCCATATTTTCGCCGCGTCGATCGGGGGGTCTACGAAATTCTTCCTGAGTTTCGCCGAACGGAGCGCGGGAAATCGCCGGCACACGAAAATTCCGCCGACGACAACCGGATCGGCGATGTGACGGCACAGATCGGGGAGGTCAACCGACGTCCGGCGATTCACGCCGTGATTTCGGAAAGCGAAGGATGGTACGTGGCGGAATGCCTTGAAGTTGCGGTGGTTACGCAGGGCCGGTCTCTGGACGAAACGCTGGCCAACCTCAGAAGCGCTCTGGAACTGCATATTGACGATGAAGAACTCGCGCGGGCCGGTCTTTCGCAGGCTCCGCGCCTGGCGGTCAGTTACGAGACTTCGGCCGTTGCCGTCTGATGCCGCGCCTGAAACGGCTGACGTCGAGAGAGGTGTTGAGGATCCTCGGTGATTCCGGCTTTGAAGTCGTCTCGATGCGTGGCAGCCACGCCAAGCTTGTTCGCATTGCGGCGACCGGTGAACGGCAGGTCCTGACGGTCCCGATGCATTCGCAATTGGCGATCGGTACGGTGCGCGCGATCTACCGGCAGGCTGCGCGTTTTATTCCGATCGCAGAACTGCGGTCGGATTTCTTCTCCGATTGATATCGTACAGTTCGGATTGCAGAATGATCAGCGCGCCTTCGTCCACAAACTCGAACGGAGAGAACTAATGAGAAAGACAGTTTTTCTGACGCTGATCCTGTCGATCCCGACCCGGGTCCTCGCACAGGACGTTGTGCCGTACAAGCTTGGCACGTTTGAAAGCGGCGGCGAGACGTATCTTGGCCTGGTGCTCGATGACTCGCTGGTGGTCAACATAGCCGAAGCCAACGAGTCGCTTGCGGGTGACATGCCGCGGATCCCGGCGGAAATGACGGCTCTCATCGTCGATTACGATGCCCTGGCCCCGAGGCTGCAAGCCATCGCGGCGGCAGCCGCCTCCGATACGAGTGCCGCCTGGGTAAGCGACCTGGGCGACGTCACCGTACGTCCGCCCATCAGGCCGCACATCATCTACAACGCGGCAGCCAATTATGCGCTGCACGCCGCCGAAATGGCCGGGCAGCCCGGCGAAATCATCGAGGGGCCCATTCCTGATCCCATTCCCGGTATCTGGGAGCGGGATCCGGATGACCGCCGCCAGAATCCCTATGTGTTCCTGAAGATGGCGAATACGATCATTGCCGACGGCGAGGCGATCCGAATGCCGCCCGGCCGGCCGAACATGGACTGGGAGTGCGAACTCGCGGTAGTGGTAGGCAAACCGGCGAGTCGTGTGGCGGTCGAAAATGCCGAGGACTATATCTTCGGGTACACGCTAGAGAACGACGTATCGGACCGCGGCGGCCGGGGCGATGGCCGTATGGGCTCGGATTGGTTCCTGCAGAAGAACCATGACACGTTTGCACCGCTGGGCCCGTTCATCGTGCCCAGGGAATTTGTGCCGGAACCATTGAGTCTGAGGCAGACGCTGACGCTGAACGGCACCGTCATGCAGGACTCCAATACGGGCAACATGACGCACGACATCTACGACATGCTGAGCTACGTTTCCCACATCGCGACGATGCAGCCTGGCGACATCTACGCCATGGGGAGTCCGTCGGGCGTGGGAACGGCCCGGGAGACGCCGATCTACATGCAGCCCGGCGATACAGCGGTTTGCGCGATCGAGGGCATTGGGATGCTGACCAATCCCGTCGTTGGACCGGATTCCGAGTAGGATCCGCCGACCTCCCCGACCAGTTTGATCGAACGCTGCAGGTGCGCGGTGCGGGTGGAGGCCCAGAGGTCGCCAGGGCCGCCGCGCGGCGCCCCCGGACCGCGTAATCGGCGCTAACCGCCGGCGATCGCTCCGACAATGAGAAAGGGCTCCGCGCCGGACGCGACGGCGTCCGGCAGCAGCGCCGTCGGCGCATCGTGGGTGATATCTTCCTTGCACACGAAGAACCGGACCAGCGGGCGTTGCTTCAGGGTGACGTGATCGCGAATCGTTCCGCGCAGCATCGGGTAGCGGGCCTCCAGTGCTTCCAGGATCGAGGCCCGCGTGACTTCACCCTCTACCGTGAGCGTCACCTCGCCGTCGATACCCGCCAGTGTCCTCAGATGAAAGGGGAGTTCGACGCGAATCATGGGAGAAGGGAAGGGACGGTCCATGAGGATTATCGCAGCGTCTGCACCTCCACCGACAGGACGCTCGGCAGGTTCCGCACGATCGGCGACCAGTGATCGCCGCCGTCCGGCGAGACGTAGACCTGTCCGCCGGTGGTACCGAAATAGATGCCGCAGGGATCGAGGGAATCCACGGCCATTGCATCCCGGAACACGTTCACGTAGCAGTCCTTCTGGGGCAGCCCGTTGGTGAGCGCTTCCCACTCATTCCCGCCCGTCCGGCTCCGGAAGACGCGCAACTTCCCTTCGGGCGGGTAATGCTCGGCGTCGCTCTTGATGGGCACGACATAGACTGTTTCCGGTTCGTGTGCGTGCACGTCGATGGGGAAACCGAAGTCGCTGGGCAAGTTGCCGCTGATCTCGTACCAGTTGGCTCCGGCGTCGTCGCTGCGCATGACGTCCCAGTGTTTCTGCATGAACAGCCGGTCGGGATTGGACGGGTGCATCGCAAGGCGGTGCACGCAGTGGCCGATTTCGGCATCCGGATCGGGCATGAAGCTTGAGCTGAGGCCGCGGTTGATCGTCGTCCAGTTCTTTCCGCCGTCCTCGGTACGGAACGAACCGGCAGCGGAGATCGCCACGAAAATCCGTTCGGGGTCCGCAGGGTCCAGCAGGATCGTGTGCAGGCACATGCCGCCTGCGCCCGGCGACCACTCGGCGCCCGTATCGTGCCCGCGCAAGCCCGCCAGTTCGTGCCAGGACCGCCCGCCGTCGGTAGTTCGAAACAGGGCAGCGTCTTCGACCCCGGCGTAAACCACGTCGGGATCGGTCAACGAGGGTTCCAGGTGCCAGACGCGGGCGAACTCCCACGGATGCTGGGTGCCGTCGTACCACTGGTGGGTGGTCAGGGGCTTGCCGGTACTCTCGGACGTGTCGTACACGAACATGTTGCTCTTGCCCTGGGGCATCTCCTCGCCGTCCTCGGAGCTGGGGGGAGTTTCCGGCAGCTTCGGACCCGATCCGGGTTGTTCCCACGTGACGCCGCCGTCGTTGGAGCGCTGGATGACCTGGCCGAACCAGTCGCTGGTCTGGGAGGCGTAGATGCGGTCGGTGTCCACCGTCGAGCCCTTGACGTGGTAGATCTCCCACCCGCAGAAATGCGGGCCTACCACGGACCAGTTCTCACGATTGCCGTCTGCCGTGAGGATGAAGGCACCCTTTTTCGTGCCCACGAGAACTCGGATTGCAGTCACGTTAATCTCCCTTGGTGCGATTCGGCTGGAAGTCGCATGACGAATTCCAACCATTGTCGAGCGGGCCGGATCCGGGGATGAGCATAATATTGAAATTGCGCAGGCTTCTTCGCTGTGCCTCCGTTGCCGCGCCAATTTCGAGTATTTTTGGAGGCCGCACTTAGATTCCCACGTATTTCGCATAGACGCCGCGCGCCACGTTCGGCTTATCCGTGCCGTGAACGATCGCGCGGCCGTCCGGGAAGAGGCTCAGGGTATAAGCATTGCCGCCGTCGGCGATACTGGCGCGGAGCATGTATTGGCTTGCGGTCACGTTGCCATGCTCGCGCAAGCGAGCAGCGACTCTGTCGAGATCGAGCCCTTCGGGGTCCTGCCTGTGGGTTAGCTGCACGGCGTCCCGGCCGCAGAGGGTGGTCGCCCCGGAGCCTAGCCTGCCGTCCAGATAGTCGAAGCGGCCCTGTTTGCAGCACGGACAGTCGCCGCGTTCATGCGCGCCGGCGACCTTGAGCTGCATGACGGTGTTCGTCCACAGGTCGATATTGAGCAAGGTCGGGCAGACGCGGTCGAAGTTACCGGTGAGCGCCTTGAGCGTTTCGGCGACCTGGAAGCTTGCGACGGTGGTGACAGCGGAAGCCAGCACGCCCACGGTGTCGCAGGTCGGAGTGGTGCCGGGCGGTGGTGCTTCCTCGAAGAGACAGCGCAGGCAGGGCGTTGCCCCGCTGCCCGCGGCATCCCGTTCCCAGGGTGCGTCTCCGTCCGGCGTGTGGGGCAGGATCGCGAACGCCGCGCCGACGGTGCCGACCGCGCCGCCGTACATGTAGGGAATGCCGTGCTTTACTGCATAGTCGTTGGCGAGGTACCGGGTTTCGAAATTGTCCAGCCCGTCCACGAAAATATCGGCTCCGGATGCATGGCGGGCGATGTTGCCATGATTGAGATCATCGATGATCGCCGTCACGCGGACAGTGGAGTTGATCCTCGCAAGACGACTCCGCGCCGCTTCCGCCTTGGGGATGGCATTTTCAACATCCCGCTCGTCGAACAGGAGCTGCCGCTGCAGATTCGTGATCTCGACGAAATCACGGTCAACGATCACCAGGTGGCCGACGCCGGCACGGGCGAGAAGTTCGGCGGACATGCTGCCGAGCGCCCCGCATCCCAATATCAATGCGGTTGACGCGCCCAGCCGCCGTTGCCCTTCCTCACCGAAGCCGGGAAGCAGCGCCTGGCGGTGGTAGCGGGATTGGGCGTCACTCATGTTTCGGAATATCCTCCAACGCGCCACGACTCGCGGCCGACGATCTCACCCGATGTTGACACGCGGCGGAACCGCAATGTTGTTGATCCGGCAGGTCCTTGAGCTCAGTCTTCCGCGCAGTTGAACGGCAGCACGGCATCGCCCGGGACCCAGCGCCACGACTTGCCGAGCGTCACCGGTTCGGTGAACAGCCATGGGTCGGTGACGACCAATTCGTAGTCAAGGCGGCTGCCTTCATCGTTGACCGTGAAGTGCTCCACCGTTTCCATGTCTTCGCTCTGAGGCAGGCCGTTCTGGTCGAAGTAAGGCCAATTGATTCGGCGGGTACGCACCACGAGCGTGTCGTCCTCCCAATGGCCGATGGAGTGCCCCATCCGGGACGGGGGCGCGTCCTGGCCGCCGGCGTCGCCGCTCATGTGGATGACGCGCATTGCGTCGAATTCCTCCATCCGGAGGACGATGCGGTCTCCCTCGTCGGTGAATTCGATGGGATTGGGCTGCTGCATGATGGTGGGCATGCCCTTGGGAATGCAGGTGAGGAAGGGGTTGTCCGGGTCGAGCGGGTCCCAGGCCGCCTGCGCGGCGCGGGCGGCGTCGGTCAGCGGGTAGTCGAGCGTTCCGCCTTCGGTGAGGAAGCGCGTCTCCGTGCGCAGGAATGAACCATCGGTGCTCCAGACGCGGAAGAGTCCGAGGGAGGGGTCGGCGCCGGGCGTTCCGGGCGTCTCGTCGAGGCCGGTGCCCACGGTGTTGTCCGTCCACCGGGCGACGGGCGTATCCAGCAACGCCTCGCGTCCGTCGGCCAGCAGCATGTTGATGGCGTAGGCGTTGCGCACGGGGCGCCTGGCGGGGTATACGGCCACCGTGACGGTGTCGCCGACGCCAAGCATTTCCCGCGTGATGCCGACCCGATTCAGACGCGTGACCGGGATGCTTTCGACGTTCCACGTCACCAACTCGTTGTCTTCGTCCACGCTGCCCAGGGTGAAGCGTACGTGGGGGTTGCGCCAGGTCACACCCGTAATCTCGCCCTTGATCTCGATGACGGTATCCATGTCGTAGGTGATGCGTGCGGAGTGATGCGCGACCGCAGCGCCGCCAATCGCCGTCATCGCCAATACCAGCGCTGCACGGATAACGGGAATTTTCAGAGGTGTGTTCATCGCATGTCTCCTCTGGTCATGTGGTTACTCCGGGTCCACACAGTCAAAACTGGATGCCGCATTCGTATCCAGCCCCGGTTCCACCAGCCTTGCAACCTGTGGATAGGGGCACAAGGGACGTGACAGCCCGCGCCCCCCGTCGTGGGTCGCCAGTATCGAGTCCGGTGCCCGGTCGTGGGTGACCCAGTCGTCGATGGCCACAAGCACGGGGTGAAAGTCGATGGAAGGGCCATGGCCGCCGCCGCAATGGGCCATACCGGGGGCCATGAACAAGCGTACATGGTCGCGGAAGTCGGATTTCCCCCGCTTGCGGGAGACGGTTGACTCCATGGCTTCATACAGTTCGACCGTAGGTGTCGCGGTGACAACGGTGTCGCTCCAGCCGTGATAAAGGATGGCCTTGCCGCCGCGTTGCACGAAGGGCGTCACGTCGGGATTGTCGGCACGCGTCACTGCCGAGTAATAGGAAGAGTCGGCTGCCGCGACATCGTCGGGGTTATCGATGCTGAAGTCGTTCAGCAGATCCCTGTCCGGATCCTGGTACCAGACCTGGGCGAGATAGTCGAGATAGTCGCATTGTCCCGATTCTTCCGGATTTGCACATGCGCCCGCGGTAAAGCGCGCCCAGCCGCCCGCGCCCATGCCGCGGCCATACTCGCCGCCGTGAAGGAGCCCGGGGTAGATGCGCTCGCCGGACGTGGTTACCGGGCCATCGTAGATCGTGCGGACGAATTCGACCTGGCTGTCCGTCAGGCACTGGGGCGGGGATTCGGACTCGCTGCACTGCAGAATGCCGGGATCGACGCGACATTGCCGGGGGTCGTCGATGATTTGGTCCTCGATCCCGTCGATGGCATCACAAGCGTCGAGCACGGCATCCTGCAGCAAGTCAAGCTGCTCGCCCGCAAGCGGCTGGTCTTCGGCAATGAGCCGGGCGACCTGTTGGGTCGTCCAGAGACCGGACACGATCATGCGAGCCGGCGAGAAGACCGGGGCGCCCACAATGATGCCGTCGAAATCTGCGGGATAGCGCTGCATGGCCATCAGCCCCTGGCGCCCGCCGGTGGAACAACCGCGAAAATAGGAGTGATCGGGTGCCCGCGCGTAGTACCCCTCGGCAAATTGCTTACCGACAACCGTGGTCAGATGGACCGAACGATGCCCGAAGTCTTCGATGGCGACATGGTTCGGCACAACTGTGCCGTCTGCCAGTTCCTTCATCACCCAATCTTCGGATGAACTCTGGACGTGACCGGTGTCCGTCTGACCGGTTGCGTATCCCAGTTCCAGCGCAAGCAGGGATAGATGATCTCTCTGAAACCTGCCGGCCGAGCCGCCGTTTCCGCCCATCAGAAACCGACCGTTCCACGCGTCGGCATCCGGAAACCGGAATCTGAACCGGATCCGGCTCTCGCCGTCTTCGGCGTTGGCGATGACGCCCTCCAGCTGACAGTAGCCACCCACATCATCGACTCGTTCGGCACTGGCAAGGGTGACGCCGTACGGCGACTCCTCCGCGAGGCGTTCAAATTGCGAGATCTCGCACGGAATGGCCGGCATGCAGACTGCCAGGGTCATTGAAAGGGCGAGCCACGGTGAATGGTTTCGAAGTTTCATTCGTTATTCTCCAGGTTTCGAAATTGACGGGAACATCGGATGCTCATTCCGCAGGCCAGGCGTGACAGAGCGCGCAAGCGGTATCGGCCTCGTGCGCCTGGTGGCAGCTGATGCAACTCGCCATGGATGTGGTGCTGGTGGTCATGGCGGTTGCATCCGTCAGTGCCATGTCGCCGTGGCATGCGGCGCAGTCCACGCTCGCCGCAATGTGGGACTGGTGATTCCAGGTGACTCCGGGCAGAACTTCGTAGACGCGTACCCAGGGTACCTGCTCGCCGGACGCATGGTATACGGCAAGTTGCATGACGCCCGGCAGCTCGAGGCCGATGGAGCTGTGGCACCCCATGCACATGCCGGTCTGCGGATACCCCATCAACGCATCGGACGCTGTACTTGTATGGCACGTCTCGCACGTCAACCCCAGCGCCAGATGGGTGCGGTGACTGTATTCGATGGGCTGTTCCGGTGCGGGGTGCATCGACGGATTGGCAGGAACCTGGAGTACGGCTGCGGCCTGCTGGGCGCGTGCGCCGAAAACCAGAGTCAGCGACAAGCCGATCAGGAGCAGGCAACAGAGTACCGCCGGGCCTGCCACCGTACTGCGCTGCCCCGGCTCGCTGAATGTTCGAATTTCCATCGGCCCTCGAAATCTGTTCCTGATCGCGTGCTAGGCTCGCCGCGCGGCGACATCCTCGAGAGAAAGGCCGTCATCCTCGAGGACCGCAGCGGCTGCCGCGCGGCCGGGGCGGCCGGTGACCGAGCCTCCGCCTTCGGTACAGCCACCGGTGTGATACAGCCCCGGGATCGGCAGTCGGTACGGCGTGTAAACGTCGAACGTCCTCAAGCGCTGATGAACGCTGCCGAGCCACATGGCGGGGTTCATTCGCTCAATGTCCAGCGGACTCATGAGCACCCTGGCCAGCACGTTGTCCCGGGTCAGGTTGGTGGTATGACGCATGTAATGGTCAAGCATCCGGTCGGCGACCTTCTCCTTGAGCGTATCCCAATGCTCCGATCCTTCCCTGAGCGTGTAGGGAATGGTCCCCTCGATCTTGACGGAGCCGTAGCCCGGCGGTGCGCGGGTGGGGTCCACGTTCGCCGCGTGCACGATCTGCAAGGGGTAGTCGTCGATGTTGAGTTCACCGCCGGCCTGATCCGAGTTGAGTACGAAGATACTCTCGGGGCGCTGCATGATGGCGGCCTCGCACGGCTGTATCGTTCCGCCTTCCGACGAGGTGTAGGTGGGCGGGGCCGACAGCGCGTAGGTAAACGCGAACATGGCGTGTTCCGGCTGCCAGATTTCGACCATGTCCAGCAATTCGTCGCCCCAGAGATCACGAGGCGCCATTTCCACCAGGTGCTTGATATGAATCGTAGTGACCACGCCCTTCCGGGCCCGGTAGCGGCTGCCATCGGCGCATTCCATGCCCACACAACGGCCTTGCTCGATGAGAAGTTCAACCACCGGTTTGTTGGTCAGGATGACGCCGTCGCGGGCTTCGATATATCCACCCAGGGCCTCCGCCAGCATGCCTGAGCCGCCCCTGGGAATCGGCCGCCCGCCCAGGTGGCTGATCATGGTCACGGCCTGGTTTCCGGTGCCGATATCGCTGCCCGCGACACCGCCGAAGTGGCCCGTGGTGAGATTGGCGGCCTGGACATGGGGGCTTTCCCAGATCTGCCTGCAGGCGTCGTATCCCGACAGCTCCGATAGCCGTTGCCAGAACGTGCCTTCCCGCGATTGCGACCGTTGTGCAGGCGACATCGCGAGATACCTCGCCCGCGATTCGGCCAGGCGCCTGAACGTTTCGGCGTCCTTGCCGGAGATCCTGGCAATCGTCGCAGCGGTACGTTCCGGATCGTGGTGGTAGACGGTCAGCGAAGCACCGTCCAGAAACGGCACATGCGAGACGATCTCCGGGTCCATGAGTTCGTACCCGTGGTCCCGCAGGTCGATCTCGTTGTTCACGTACGCGGGATTACGCGAATAGCCGGTGTGCACCGTCGAGCAGAGATCTTCCCTGAAGCCTGGCAACAGCACTTCCGCCGTCTTGACCCCGCCGCCGATCATGGTCCTCCCCTCCAGCACGACCACGCGGTTGCCGGCCTTGGCCAGGTAGGCTGCGCACAGCAGGCTGTTGTGTCCGGCGCCGCCGATCACGTAATCGAACTGGTCGCCCGTCCCGCTGACGATCCCCTGGCCTCTGCCGGCCGCCGGTGCCAGGGCCAGCGGCGCCAGCGTGGCCGCGCCGGTGATGAAGTCACGCCGGGTGGTGGAATTTTTTTGCCGGTCCAACGGTATCTTCGTTCTATCCAGGAGTCGTGTCTGAAAGTGGAAAGGGTCGCCTAAACCCTACCGCCTACACGCGTGGTCGATCAAGCGAGCGCAGCCATCGTCATGGCCATGTCGTTCTTGCCCGGACTAAACGAATATGGCTACGCTGCACCAAATGCGGGATAATTCCGCAGCCACAGGGTAGTGGGGCCGTAGCTCAGTTGGGAGAGCGCTGCGTTCGCAATGCAGAGGTCGGGAGTTCGAATCTCCTCGGCTCCACCATTTCGCCATTGTCCATCACCGCGGAATACTGTGTAAGCTATGTCCGGAAAAGGACATGATTGCAGGGGTATCCCGATGAAGAACATCAATCCATTGACGCTCGCGGCACTGGTCTTGCTAAGTCCACAATCGTACGCCCAGTATGAGACCAGCTGGGACAACTCCGTTCGCAGCATCGACCGGATCTCGGAGAACGTGTACCGTTGGGGCGGCGGCGCCATGGGAGGGATCAGCGGACTGTTCGTTCCAACGTCGGAAGGCATTATTGTAATCGACGGGCCCGGTACCCCGTGCACGCCGGACAGCGGCCAGTGGTTCAGGGATGAACTGGAACAACGCTACGACGTCCCGGTGCGTTACGTCGTGTTGAGCCACGACCACCAGAGCCACATCTGCGGTACGATGGTGTTTGCGGATACGGCGGTGGCGATCGGTTCCAAGAAGATCAGGGCGCACCTGATCAGGGAAGGGCGCGTTGCGCCGATCCCTACGGTATCGTTCGACGGGTCGCTGGATATCGACCTTGGTGGCGTAAAGGTCGTGTTGCACTACTTCGGCCCGACCCACAGCGACAACCTCATCGTCACCCACATACCCCAGGATGGCGTGCTGTTCGTTCCGGATCTGTCTCGGCCGCACGGTCAATTGCCAAATCCGGATTTTCGGGACATGGACGTGGACAACACCATCGAGGTGCTGGGAATCCTGTCCCGGATGGACGACGTGGACATCGTCATGCCGGGACATAACTCGCCTGTCGCAGACCAGAGCTACTTCCGCCGCTACCGGGACTACCTGGCGACTCTCAGGGAACGCGTGCTGGACCACATGGTGGCCGGCCGCACGCTGGAGGAGATTCTCGGGCTCGTGACGATGAGCGACTTTGACGATTACACAAACCTGCAACAGGTTATCGAGCCGAACATCATCACCATGTACGACTACCTCTACCGGTACCGGGAACCCAACTCACCCGGAGGCCTGCCGATCAGGGCGACGGACTAGCGGAAATCGAGTTTTTTGCAAAATTCTGCGAATGCGAGGGCCTTCAAGCCACGCCAAGCAACACCGTGAGGTTCTTGTCAGCAATCGCTCGGCTCGAATAAGCACTGCCGGGCTGGCTCAGGGCGCTTGATCTTCCAGGAAACGGTCGATCTGGTGCATTCGTTCATGCAGCACGGTGACAATGCCGATCGCCCCGTCGTCCAGCTTTTTCCAGTAGACGAAATGCCGTTTGTGGCGGAAGACGTAACCGTCTACCCCGAATTCCGCAGGAACCGCACGCGAGGCGACCGCGCCGGTGGCGATTCCATCGAATGCCTCGAACAACCCGCGGATGTAAGCATCCGCCCGGGCCTGTCCCCAGCGCTCGCGGCTGTAGCGGTAGATTTCGTCGATGCGGACCGCCGCCGCATCCTGGACGCGTATCCGCGTCATGCGCCGGGAGGCGCATTGTGTTTCGCGATGACCTCGGATGCCGACAGCGCATGGTAGGAATCGTCCGGCGCAGCGAAGGCGCGCGCCAGCTCGGCCTTCAGCCGGTCGAAAGCTTCGCGCTCCGTGCGTGCCTTGTCGCGGCGGATAAGATCGCGCACGTACTCGCTGACACTTTCGTAAGCTCCGGTCTCGCCGACATTTGCCGCGACGAAGTCGCTGAGCGCGCCGCTGACGCGAACTGTCATTGTGGTCGTGTGCCGCATCGGTTAGTTTCCCGCCTGACTTGTATTCAGATTAAACAATATTGAATACAGCCGCAAACAGCCGGACACGGCCTCGCTCTGCATCATGAACTAGAGCATGACCAGCGCGTCGGTGGAGATTTCGTCAATCGCCTCAGCCAAATACGCTCGAATAAACGTCTTGATTGAAGCCCACCAGTACAGTCTCGCCGATTCGGGCCGTCGGGGCGCGCAGGTTTCCGGTTGGTCCCAACATGGCGCGTACGGCTTCATCCGACAAAAGGCTGTCTCCGAAGAATTCGCTGACCTTCTTGCCCCTGGAAGCAATCAGGCGTGACGCGCCCTCAAGCATGGCTGCCGCATCCGCTGCCTGCAGCTTCCTGCTCGCGGGGACCCGTTCGCCGATCTCGATGTTATTGGCCTCCAGAAACTTGGAAGCCCGTTTACAGCCGGTTCACCCGGGGCGGTGGTAGTACCAGTCAACCTTGACGGTCATCTGAGAATCTCCTGACAGGCCAATTTTGCGGCTGATCGCGCTGCCGGTACCGCTGTTAATCCCATTCTTTCACGACACCGTCCGGAGTCGTCACGAAGCCGAGCAGGCAACCGGGGGATCCGTCCCTGAGCGCGTGGCATCTTACGTGGATCCGGTCGCCGGGCTTGAGCTCGTCTTCGGAAATTCCGGCCCTGGTAAGCGTCGACGCGCCCGCGGCCTCCATGGCCCACGTTATGGTTCCTCCGTCCTCGGTCTCGACATCCATGTAGAGCCAGGCATGCGGATTGATGAAGTAGAGGTCGGTCACCGTTCCGTCAAGCTCGGTGTACTGCGTCATCTCGTAGTTGCCGTGGGAGTGGTGCGCCCATCCCGTCAGAGTGACGGCAAGCGTTGCGATGAAGACGAGGGCTATTCGCTTTGGTTGCATGGTTGGCTCCCGAAGTCCTTGTTCCTGAATTCCAGACAGTTAGCGGCCCGGCCGATACTCGCTGCCGAGCTTGATTTTTCGTACCTCGTGGAAGGTCGGATACATGATTCTGACGCCGTTCTCGTCCAGGAACTCGAACGACTGCTGGAACATGCCGCCGGTGGGTGCTGTCGGCGCGATCGTCGCTTCGATGGCGTAAAGCCTGCTCTCGAGCAGGTACAGGCCCGCAAACGTGCGCGTGCCGTCGGGATTGGTGGTATGAAGCTGGTGGCCATCGACCCGGCCGATGTAGTGGTAATTGTCGTATTCCACGGATTCGGCTCTCTCGCGGATCATTCTGGCGAAATACGCGACGGACCCGCGTGCGTCCACCTCCCCGTAGACACTGAGATAGATGCCGTCGAGCTCGGCGATTCGCTCCCTGTGCAGTTCCATGGAATCGACGTAGTCGACGACGGTGAGGGTGTAGGTTCCGTACTGATCTTCCGCTCTGTGGATGTGTGCAGGCACAACGATTCCGTACTCGGTCTCGAAGTCGACGGTTTCGATGTCGAATTCCCCGCCGGGCACCATGATCCGGAATACGGCGTCCTCGCTCGTGAACGGCGCCCACCGCTGGGCGAAGGCCGAGCTGCTGAAGATCAGTAACGTCGTCAGTGAGATCAGTCGCAGAACGAACATGCCGAATCTCCTCGGAAAACCGGATCAATACCTATTCTGCCAAAAGCAGGCGCCGGACGCATGCAGTTGGCGTGAAATCATCGGATAACTCCGCCACGCCGCCACGCCGCCACGCCGCCACGCCGCCACGCCGCCACGCCGCCACGCCGCCACGCCGCCACGCGACGTAGCAGCCGACCATCTCTATGGTTGTTCAGCCGCTCTCGTCAGTGCCGCGCTCACAGGCGTAAACGTGGCCACGTCCCCGTTGGGGAACTCCATGCTCTTCAACCGCGACATGTTTTCCCTGACGAGGCCGGGAACGCCGGGCCAGCCCATAACAACGGGCAAGCGATCGCCGGGGCTGAGCATGTCGGCACTGATTCCCCCGCGCCGCGTGAAGTTACCGCTTGGCAGTTCCGCCTGCCACTGCACTTCGTTGCCGTCGTCGTCGGTGAAGATATAGGTCAGCACTCCGTGCGGGTTGGCGACCAGGAATTCCACCACAGTGACATTTTCGTGCACGACTTCCGCGTTAATGTCGAAGAACATGGTGCTGTGATGCGCGGCCACCGGGGGCGTGCTCGCGGCCACCAGCGCCGCCAGCATCGCGGTCCATGAGCCTGTGCGCGTAATTGCCACTGGTTCGTCCCGATCTGTCGTGGGGTTGTCCGGGAGTTTCACGGGTCTGTCCCGGTCTGCGCCGGGTCCGCCTCGATCATGAAGTCGCCGAACCTGGGATCGCACTCGTACGTCCAGATCTCTTCGTCAGGGACCAGGTCCCAGCCGAACTCGATCACGTAGGGTTCCTCGTAAAAGGTCGGGTCGTGGACGGTCGCCTCCAGTTTCAGTTCGTCTCCGATGCGCGTATAGCGCTGGATGACGTAGGTGTTTTCGTCGCCGGAAAACGGATGCCCCTGAATGTTCATGGCGTTGTCCGGCGACAGGTGGGTGGTGGTTACTACCAGCGTTTCGCCCTCCCAACGCCCGGTGGAATAGCCGCCCATGGACAGGGGCCAGTGTTCGGGCGCCTCGCGGCCGTCCGTGTAGATCCGGCGAACCTGGTGGAAATACTCGTGCAACATCACGATCTGATGTTCCTGCTGGATGATTTCCAGAAGATAGGGATCCGTCAGGCCCCTCGGTACGCCGGGCAGGATGCACCGGAACAAGGGATCGTCCTGAGGGTCGTATTGGTCCCAGTCGGCCTGTCCCGCCGGGGTCAACCCCAGTTCGCTCTCGCTTCGCGCAAGTACAGTCAGGGGCACGTTGTATACCCACATGCCTTCGAAGTCCGCCTGGGCGCGGGCACCGTCAACCGGGTAAATCGCCCCTGCGGCAATCGCGATGCACGTCCATGTGGGGATGAATCGCACTGCGAATGTCATTGTCGGGACTTCAGGGTTGCTGCGCCCGGGCGTCGGGCTCGTCATGCTGCGGAAGCCACTCCCGCAACTCGGCCCTTACGTCCGCCAGGGCCGGGTCCGCGGCGCGGTTCGCCCATTCGTGCGGGTCGGTCTCAAGGTCGTAGAGTTCCTCCGAACCGTCCGAGTAGAGGATGTACCGGTAACGGTCGCTGCTGACGGCGTGATTGCGGTATCCGAACGTCGTCACCACGGCTCTTCGGTCCAGAGTCGCTTCGGGATCGTCGAGCAGCGGCACGAGACTCACGCCTTCCATGTGTTGCGGCGTCGGCAGCCCGGCCAGTTCGGTGAGCGTGGGGTAAATGTCCAGGAGCGATACCGGCACGTCCGAGCGGCTCCCGGCTTGCGTGACGCCCGGAGCGACCACCATCAGCGGTATCCGGGTGGATTCCCGCCACAGCGTTTGCTTGCGCCAGCGCGCCTTCTCGCCGAGATGAAAGCCATGGTCGGAGAACAGCACGATGATCGTGTTCTCCCACCGCCCGCTCCTTTCCAACGCATCCAGCACCAGTCCCATCATGGCGTCGGCGAAGCTGACGCTGGCCAGGTAGGCGCGCACGCCGTCCTTCCAGACGCCCGCCTCCAGCGCCCACTGGTGTACTTCCATCGGTGACCCGAAGTTCGTGCCCTGCCTTCTGGCGATTTCGGAAATATCGTCCAGATCGTTTTCCAGTACGGGTGGAAGTTCCACGGTATCCAACGGGTACAAATCGAAGTACTGCTGCGGCAGGTACCAGGGCAGATGGGGACGATAGATGCCCACGGCGTCGAATCGGGGACCGTCGGTTTCGGTGAGTAGCTGCCGCACCGACCATGCAGCGACCTGACCGTCGCCCATGGCGCGGTCGTCGGCGAAAATCGGCGCCCAGTCGAACCTCGCGTCGTGGGGGTTGTCGTTGGCCGGGAGAACGTGGGGCCTGATTTCGTCGGGGATCTGTCGGTCCAGGGAAGGATAGTAGGCATCCCAGGCGGTGGTGTCGTTGTAGCCGTAATAGGCCCAGGCACTGAAGGTGCTGGAATGGAACAGCTTGCCGGCGCCATAAGTTGTGTAGCCGGCATCCTGGAAGTGTCCGGGCAGCGTACGAATGTCCTGGAAGACTTCCATCGTACGCCAGTCCGGCTGGTTCACGTACACGCCGGTCGTCGCAGCGCTCAGACCCGTCATGAGAGCCGTCCGGGCGGGATTGCACATTGCGGAGGTTGAATGCGCGTTGGTAAACACCATGCCTCGCTCGGCGAGGCGGTCCATGTTGGGCGTTTGCGCCTGTGGATGCCCGTCGAGCGGGCCGACCCAGTCGTTCAGGTCGTCGATGGAAATGAACAGGATGTCGGGAGGCGTAGCCGGTTGCGCGTCCAGGCGGGCAGCCGGCAGAGCCAGTGCGAACAGAAGTACAACGATAGAGTGCGGTGACCTCACGGGGCGCATTATACGTACGGATCGGTTACATTGGCTCGCAACCGGATGAATGTCATAATCCTTTCGCTGTTTTCGACCAGAGTGAGGCTAGACGGGGTGGAAATGATTCGCCAGGCCAAATCCTCTGCCGTGTCCGGGCTGACCGCTGTGGCGCTGGCCGCCTGCCTGTGGGTCGAAACAGCCGCGGGGCAGGGAGGGGACGCCCGACTCGAGGGAGAGCCCACCGCAGAATTTCACTTTGCCAGGCTCGTATACAGGAACTCTCCCTCCAGTCGCCGCGGCCGGGGCTGGGGAGGCGGAGGCGCCTGGAGCACGGACTACGCGGACGCCGAATACCACCTCATGCAGGGCGTCAACCGTCTCACCCGCGTCGATGGGCAGGCCGTCGACTACTATGGGGACGGCGGTCGACTGATCACCCTGGACGACGACCGGCTGTTCGACTACCCGTGGCTGTATGCCGTCGAGGTCGGTCAGTGGGAACTCAACACTTCGGAAGCCGCGCTGCTGAGAGAGTATCTCGACCGCGGCGGGTTCCTGATGGTGGACGATTTCTGGGGAGAGTACGAGTGGTACATTTTCAACGAGTCCATGCGGCTGGTCTTTCCCGACCGCCCGATACTCGAACTCGGCGAAGATCATCCCTTGCTGCATGTGCTCTATGACCTTGACCAACGTACCCAGATACCGGGTCGAGGAGGCAACAGGCAAGGCACGGTGCCCCATTGGCGGGGTATCTTCGACGACGACGGACGGCTCATGGTGGCCATCAACTTCAACATGGACATGGGCGATGCCTGGGAACACGCCGACGACCCGTGGTACCCGGAACCCATGACCGCGCTGGCCTACCGGTTCGCCGTCAATTACCTGATCTACTCGATGACGCACTGAGCACGCAGCGACACAGGACAAAATGCAGCTGCTTCAACAGGTTGGATGGCGTTGCACGCACTGGCTCGCCGCGGCGGTGGCGATGGCGCTTTGCGCTGTTTCCCCCGGGCGTGCCCAGGATCGCATGCCGCCCATGGCTGCGGAAGACATGACTGCAGCACAGGCGGCTGCGGTAGCCGAGCTGGCCGCCGTGCGCGGCATTGTTCCAAGAGGGCCCTGGATTCCGCTGTTGCGTAGCCCCGAGGTGCTGAACAGGGCGCGGGCCATGGGCGACTATCTTCGCTACGACACCAGCCTGCCGCCGCAGCTGAGCGAATTCCTGATTCTGCTGACTGCCAGGGAGTGGGACCAGCAATACGAGTGGGCAGCGCACTATTCGATTGCCCTGGACGCCGGTATCGATCCGGATACAGTCAGGGCGGTTGCCGAGGGCCGCGTTCCCGAGGGCATGACCGAGGATGAGGCCATACTCCATGCCTTGTTCTCCGAGCTCCATGACACGCACCGGGTCGGCGACGCAACCTACGCACGTGCTGTGGAAGCGTTTGGAGAACGCGGGGTGATCGACGCTGTTGGAATCATCGGCTACTACACGCTGCTTGCGATGGTCATGAACACCGCCCGCACGCCCGTGCCTGCAACGGCGGCGGACGTTCCGCCCCTGCCGGCACTCTGAATTCCCGGGTGTCGCTACAGGTTCGAGGCGCGTAGAATCGCGGACGCCATGTCGAACGTCGATCTCCGCCAGGCAGCGCGGCCGGATCCCGATCCGATCCTTGCCGCAATAGCCGACTACACGGTGGGCGCGCTACCGGACGCGCCTACGGCCTATACAACCGCGCGCTACTGTCTCCTCGATGCGCTCGCCTGCGCGTTCATGGCGTTGCGCTCGCCCGAGTGCACCAAGCTCCTCGGCCCTCTGGTCCCAGGGGCCGAATTGCGCAATGGAGCGCGCGTGCCGGGTACCGCGTACAAACTCGATCCGGTCACCGCCGCCTTCAATATCGGAGCGATGGTCCGTTGGCTGGACTTCAACGACACTTGGCTTGCAGCCGAATGGGGACACCCGTCCGACAACCTGGGCGCGATCCTTGCGGTGGCCGACTACCGGGATCGCCGGGGCGGTCCGCCCGGGCGTTCACCCATGACCGTTCGCGACCTTCTCACCGCCATGATCAAGGCCTACGAGATCCAGGGCGTGCTGAGTCTGGAGAACAGCTTCAACCGGGTCGGTCTGGATCATGTGTTGCTGGTTCGAATCGCCTCCATCGCGGTGGCCACGCATCTTCTTGGCGGCAGCCGCGAACAGGTCATTGACAGCGTTGCCAACGCGTGGATAGACGGCGGCGCGTTGCGGACCTACCGGCACGCGCCGAATACCGGTCCCCGCAAGAGTTGGGCTGCCGGCGATGCCACGAGCCGCGCGGTTCGTCTCGCGCTGCTGACGCTGGCTGGCGAGATGGGCTATCCGTCGGCGCTCAGCGCCCCGAAATGGGGGTTTTCCGACGTGCTCTTCGATGGCCAACCGATCCGCCTGGCGCGCCCGTTGGGCACCTACGTAATGGAGAACATTCTCTTCAAGATTTCCTTTCCCGCCGAATTTCACGCGCAGACGGCGGTGGAAGCCGCCATGGCACTGCATCCCGAGATCGAGGACCGTCTTGACGACGTTGCCGAAGTCAGGATCGAAACGCAGGAACCCGCCGTCCGCATCATCGACAAGACCGGGCCCCTGCACAATCCGGCCGACCGCGACCACTGCCTTCAGTACATGGTCGCGGTGGCATTGATTTTCGGCAGGCTGACCGCGGACGACTACGAAGAGGTGGTCGCGAGCGACCCGCGAATCGATGCGCTGCGCACCAGAATGAAGGTGAGCGAGAATCCGCAGTTCACCCTCGACTACTACGATCCCGAAAGACGCTACATTGGCAACGCCGTGCAGGTCAGGTTTCGGGACGGGAGCGTCACCGACAGGGTGGAAATTTCGTGCCCCGCCGGGCACCGCGAGCGACGCGGGGAAGCCCTGCCTGTGCTGATGCAGAAGTTCGAAACGGGCGTTCGCCCTTGGCTTGAAGGGGATGGCTGGGCGCTTCTCTCTGCGATCGCGGCGGATCAGAAGCGATTCGAAGAGACCACGGTGGATGAGTTGATGAATCTGCTGGTGCGTCAGCGCGCAACGGATTCGGCGTCCCCGGAGGCCAGCAACCCGGCGTAGATGCGCTTCAGCTCGTCATAGTTCCAGCGATCCGGATCACTCAACCCGTCCAGCGCGAGCGGGTTGGTTTCGTGAGGGTCGCTGGCCAGGTGGTAGAACTCCTCCGCGTCCGAGTTCAGGTCGACGATCAATTTGTACGCTTCGTTGCGAATGAGGTCATGCGAGCTTGGGCCGAGTGCCTGCTCTGCGAATGCCCAACTGCGCGGTCCTGTTGCGTCGGCTTCAAGCAGCACGCCCTGCAGGCTGACTGAATCCAGCCGCGTTTCCGCAGGCACAAGCTCCGTGACGTCGCCCCCGGCAAGTTCAATAATGGTCGCGAAAAGGTCCACCGCGTGGCCGAGAACCCGTTTCTCCTGGCCGGCGCCAATCCCGGGCCCGCTGACGATCAGCGGCACGTTGACACCTCCCTCGTACGGGGTGCCCTTGACCTTGTTCCGGTCGCGTGGACTGGGTGGATCGTCCCACTCGACCGTGCCGTTGTCGCCGAGAAAGATCACGTAGGTGTCGTCCAGCACATCCTGCGGAATCCGGCCGAGCAATTGACCGACCAGCGTGTCCATGGCCTCCACCTGGGCCAGAAAGTAGGGCTGCGTGTTGTCTGTGCTGACCGCATCGGGATCCAGGTCTCCGGCAGCGCTGAACAACAACTCGACAGGCGGCAGGTGGACCGGTGTATGGGGATTTGCAAATGACACCCACGCGAACCAAGGTTCGCCGTTGCGGGCGTTGATCCAGTCGGCGGCATCGTCAACGGCTCGTTGATCCGCATAGCCACGACTCTCGCTCAATTCGCCGTTCACGATGTGATGCCAGGCAAAATGGCTGCCCGGCCCGCCGAAGAGATATCCGGAGAAGTGGTCGAATCCGGCCAGATTCGCGTGGCGGCTCAGGCCATTTGCGAATGTGCCCAGGTGCCATTTTCCGAACGCTCCGGTGCTGTAAGGCGTCGAGAGGTCCTTCAGGGCTTGCGGCAGCATGTATTCGCCGGGACTCGGGCCGTCCTGCAACGGAGGTGTACTACCGCCCGGGCTCCGGGTCAGGCTTTGCAGGATCAGGTTCTGCCCTTCCGGTAACGGACCCATGGGTGAAAAGTCGATTTCTTTTGGCGCCGATTGCGGCTTTTGGAGTGGCTCGCTGATCCCGAGACCGGCCCAGTCGGCGCCCAATGCCGTGCGCACACCGGTTCGTAAGGCGTATCGGCCCGTCAGGATCGCGGCGCGCGTCGGGGAGCATGTGGGTTGCGCCCAGAAATCCCTGATGAGCAGGCCGTCCCGGGCAAGCGCGTCGATGTTGGGCGTGACGGCGGTGGGCTGCCCGAAGTCGTAGGCTGCCAGGGTTTCCGTGCCGAGGTCGTCGGCAACCAGCACCAGGACATTGGGCTGCTGTGCGGCCGCGCCCGCCGCCGCCGCGCAAACAAAGAGCGCGGCCAGCAGCCCGCCGCGGGCGCCCGGCCGGTTTCGGCGCGGCGCAGGACTTTCGCCACGGGCCGCAGGAGCGCGGTGCCCGGCGGCGAATGGACTGCGATTGCCCGGGTCGGGTGGATGCAGGGTTGGTGTTCTCCGGTTTAGCGCTTGCCCGCGGGGGGTTGCGTCTAAGCGCTGCGATATAGCTTGGTCATGACAAACTCATTGTGCCTCAGGGCTTCCGCAGCCGTCAGGCGCCCGTTGGCCGTCTGGATGACCATGTCCATCAGCGCCTGGCCCGCCTGGGGAATGGTCATCTCCCGGCGCACGACGCCGGATACGTCGACGTCGATGTGTTCGCCCATCGTGCGCACGGTCCGCGGGTTTCCGGTGATCTTGACGACCGGCATGATCGCGTTGCCGCAGATGTTTCCCTGGCCCGTCGGGAAGCAATGCACCACGTAGCCTGCTGCGGCCTGAATCGTGTTGCACTCCGCCGCCGCCGAGGAAGTGTCCATGAAATACAGTCCCGGCCCGCTTGACGGCGCCTCGGCCGGTTCCAGCACGTCGATGTAGCTGACCTGCTTGCCGATCTTTTCCAGGTTGCCCAGCGCCTTTTCCTCGATGGTGGTCAGCCCGCCGGCGATATTGCCCTTGGTGGGCTGGCTGTCGGACAGGTCGGAGGTCTTGTAGGGCTCGACCACCTCGTCCTGGTAGGCCTGCCACGTCCGAAGGAACTTCTGGCCTATTTCCGGCGTGGCGGCCCGCGCCGCACAGATGTGCTCGGCGCCGGTGATTTCCGTGGTTTCGCCGAAGCAGCCGTAGATCCCCTCCGGGATCCAGGTGTCGTACAGGTTGCCCACCGCCGGGCAGGAAGCCAGTCCGGTGGTGGTATCGGATTCGCCGCACTTGGCCGCGACCCACAGCTCGGAGACGTCGCAGGGCTCGCGCTGCAGCCCGGACGTCATGTGCACGAATTCCTTCGCCTGCCGGGACGCCGCGGCGATGATGTTGATGTCGCCGTGCCGCTCGATGGAGAATCTGGCGGTTGGCTTGCCGGTGGCGGCAATGCCGTCGGCGATTTCCTGTGTCCAATCCGGCTCGATGCCGATGACCACACAGGCGGCGACGTTCGGATTCGAACCGGTGCCGATCATGGTCCGGAAGTGGAGATCAAGGTCCTCTCCGAACTGCAGGCGACCGTAGGCGTGTGGCAGGGCGATGGTGCCGTGGATGTTGCTGGCCACCGCCTCGCAGGCCGCGTTGGAAATATCGTCCACCGGCAGGATCGCCACGTGGTTGCGTATGCCTACGCGGCCGTTTTCTCGCCGATAGCCAAAAAAGGTTCCGTTTGCCGTCATGTGCGCACCTACCATCGTTTGGTTTTGAGGTTGTGTGTGTGGACGTGTTCGCCCTTTTTGGTGTCCGCGACCACCAGGCCGACATCGACGCCGTACTTGATCGCGGTATCGCCCTCGGCCAGGTCGGTCAGCGCGATCTTGTGGCCGATGGGAACGTCGTGCCGGGTCGCGATCGTGAAATCGCTGTCATCTTCGGTCACCACGGCCAGCAACTCCATGCCCGCCTGCACTCCTTCCACCACGATCACTCCGACGTTGTCGAGCCGATTGTGCACCAGCAGATGTGGAATACTCACGTGTTCATCCTCCTTGAAACTCGCCAAAATCGCGCGACTGCGGACGCGGGCGCAATAGTTTACGATATTGCGCCTTTCAAGTACCCGTGAAGGGGCAGGAGATGCGTGAAATGAGCGTAATGCCGGTGAAGGTGGGAATCGTCGGACTCGGCCGCTGGTCCCGGGTTCTCACCCGTGCGGCAGGCAAGTCGGGGCGCCTCGAAATTGTCGCCGGTTACAGTCGCTCGGAGGAAAAACGGCGCGCCTACGAGCGGGACTTCGGCATACGGGCGGTGCCGGAACTGTCAGTGATGCTTCAGGACCCCGGCATCGCGGGCGTCATCCTCACCGTCCCCAACGAACAGCATCTGCCCGTGGCCGAACAGGTCGCCCGCGCGGGCAAGCAGGTCTATACGGAAAAACCCATCGCCAATACCCTGGAATCCGGCCTTGCGATCGAAGCGCTGCAGCAACGCTACGGCGTGCAGGTCATGGTGGGGCACAGCGCGCGGCTTCTGAAGGGCATTCGCCTGATCCGCGAAGCCATGGACGCGGGCGAGCTGGGCCGCGTGGTCTTCATGGAGGCAAATTTCTCCAACGAGCGCGCGCTTGAGATCACCCCGGACACCTGGCGCTGGTATCGTGACAAGGCGCCGGGCGGACCGCTTTCCCAGTTGGCCATCCACCAGTTCGATTCCCTGCACTACCTTGGAGGGGAGATCGAGGCTGTGTCGTCCGTCGCCTCCAAACTCTCCCCTGTGGGCGCCGAAGTCGACGACCAGTCCATGACCGTGTTGAAGTTCGCCGACGGCAAGCTCGGCTACGTGGGCTCGAGCTGGACCTCGCCCGGCATTTTCTCCGTTCGGGTGTTCGGGCAGAAGGGCCTGATGCACTATGAACTGGATTTCGGCACCTGGGACACGCCCGAGAAACTGCACGAGACATCGCTGCTGTACATTCAGCGGGGCAAGGACGGCTATGCGCGCAGAGAGGTGATCGATCTGCCCCGGGGAGACATGTTTCAGGACGAACTGGAGATGTTCGCCGATGTGTGCGCGACCGGCGAACCTGCCGAGTTGACGGCCCGCAGCGGCAACGTCGCGCTGGCCGTGGTGAACGCGGCGCTGGTTTCCGTGGAGCGGGGCGGCGGCCTGATCAGGCTCGATGATGTCATTGAGGCGTCCCGTGCCCGGCTCGCGGCGGCCTGATGTGCGCCAGAACCATGACAGCGGACCGCCGGCCGCATCGTCGGGGGGCATTGATGTGAGCGATCTGCCGACCCGGTATTTCATCGATCTCACGCAGCCGGAGATCGCCGCGCAACTGCGGCGCAATCCGCTGGTCATCTTTCCGGCCGGCAGCGTGGAGCAGCATGGCCCGCACCTGCCCACCGGCACCGACATCTACGCTGCCAATGTCGTTGCGCACGCGGTGGCGGAGAGGATGGACGGACTGGTGCTCCCCGGTGGGCCTTTGGGGGTTACCCCGATGCACGCACCTTTCGAGGGCACCATCACGCTGACGCCGGAAACGTACATGCAGGTGGTCACTGAAACCTGCGTCTCCACGGCCCGCCACGGTGCGCGCCGCTGCCTGATTCTCAACTGGCATGAAGGCAACATCCCGTCGCTGTCCATCGCCGCCGACGCGCTGCATCGGGAGCACGGCATGTCCGTGGTCACCGTCCAGGCCTGTTACGTCGCCGCGGAACTGTTCGGAGAGGAATTCGGCGGCCTGACTCACGGCGGAGAGATCGAGGTCCTGGCGGTGCTGGCGTACCGCCCCGAGTTGGTTCACCTGGAGCGCATTGACTATTCCTCCAACGCGGAACGCGGCCAGGAGATGGATCGGCTGCGACGTACGCACAGCTATCAGCCGGTGTTGACCGACATTCGTTCCATTGCGCCTACCGGCTGGTACGGTTCGCCGGAGCATGCCACGGTCGAGAAGGCCCGGCGCATGCTGGACGGCGTCGCCGCCGCCATCGGTACCGAGGCGGCCGAAATCTTTGCGCGGCTCGATGCCGTTCAGGGCGGTACGGCTGAAGTGCGGAGGTTGCAACAGGTCGGTTGACCTGAAACGTTCCATGGCTCTGATTATTTCAGCCGAAGATGCCACGGAGCTGGGTCTGCCGGGAAGGATTTCCCGGGAAATCGTCTCCGGTGCCAGGGGTTCGCGCGCCGTGACGTTGCGGCGGGTGGAGATTCCCGTGGAAGGTGACGGCGGCCCGGGCCGGGGGCATCATTCGCATCCGGACTGCGAAGAGTGCATCCACGTCCTTTCCGGAACGGGGCTGTTCTGCACTGAGGAGGGGGAACGGCCGCTGCGTCCCGGCGATACCGTGCTGGTGCCGCCGGGAGAGCGGCACCACACGCGCAATACGGGCCGGGAACCGCTCGAGTTGCTGTGTTTTTTCCCGGTCGCTGAACTGGGCGCCGGGGAACGCGGCGGCCGGCGTTGACCGAAGTGGCGGAAAGTCAGGTGGCGAATCTCGACGTACTCTGCCTGCGGCCCGAAGCGGACTTTCTCCGCGTCGGCGTCACGCCCCCGGCGGAACTGGACATCGCCTTTGTGGCGCCTGACGATCCTTCGGTACCGTCGCGGCTCAGGCACGCCGGCGCAGTGGTGATTCCCGCCGTCGGTCCGCCGATCCCCGGAACGTGGTTTGCAGACAGCAAGGTGCAGTTGGCGCAGGTCACCGGCGCAGGGGTGGACCGCCTGGACGAGGCTGCGATGAAGGCGTACGGCATCCCGGTTGCCAACGTGCCGGGGGGCTCGAATTCAGCCCTGGCGGAGTATGCGCTGGCCTGTGCGTTGGTATTGCTGCGGCGCATTGGCTGGGCGGATCGGCAGATCCGGCGCGGCGAATACTCCGCTGCCCGGGCGCACATGCTGGCGGCCAATGTGACGGGGCTGGAAGGTCTGACCGTGGGTGTCGTCGGGCTCGGGAATGTAGGGATGGCCGTGGCGGCCGCCTTCAAGCGGATGGGCAGCAGAATCGTGTACACCGATCCGGGAGTCGCGGATACGGTGGCTGCAGCCGAACTGGGCGCGAAACCGCTGCCGATGTTTGAATTGCTCGCCGATGCCGATGTCGTCACGTTGCACGTGCCCCTGGTCGCGGCGACAAGAAACATGATCGGCGCCGCTGAACTGGCGGTCATGAAGCGCACGGCGATACTGATCAATGCTGCCCGGGGCGGCGTCGTGGACGAGGTGGCATTGGCCGACGGCCTGTCGCGCGGCGAGATCGGCGGCGCCGCGGTGGACGTTTATGCCCAGGAGCCGCCGCAGGCGTCGCATCCGCTACTGTCGCTCCAGGGTGAGGCAGCGGAAAGGCTGCTCCTCACGCCCCACGTCGCCGGCGTTACACGCCAGGCTTCCGCGTATCTGTTCAGCAGTGCATGGGACAACGTGGTACGAGTCGTGGTGCGCGGTGAGCCGCCCATGCACCGGGTGTTTTAGGGTCGCGGATTGTGAGAGGAACAGGATGTCGATCCATAATTTGACTGACGGAGGGCAATTCGCCGGTCGCGCCTGCGCCTGGCGGGTCTCGATTCTGGCGATCGCCGCGTTTGCGATCTGGGAATCCGGCCATTCCCAGGAGTCTGCGCCTTACTACCAGGGCAAGACGATCACGGTGTATGTGGGCCGTACGCCGGGTAGCGGCGCCGACCTTGCGGCACGTGTCTTTGCCCGTTTCTGGTCCGAGCATATTCCCGGGGAACCCACCATCGTGGTGCGAAACCTGCCGGGCGGCGGGGGCACGCGCGTGTGGAACTACGGTGCGGAAGTCGCCGCGGCCGACGGCCTGCACGTGCTCTTCTCCCCAACCAACGGTGCCGCGGCCGTGTTGCAGGAGCCCGGGCTGCGGGCCGACTTCTCCACAATGCCCTTTGTCGGCGGGCTGTTGAGTCCGAACATGGCCTATGTGCGCACCGACAGGGTAGAGCGTCCCGAGGATTTGCTGACGGCAGACGGCCTGCGTTTCGGCGGCCAGAATCCGGCTTTGCGCTTCGATCTGCTGGGCCGCCTGGCGCTGGATGCGCTGGGCGCCGAGTACCGCTACATCACCGGCTTTCAGGGCGCAGCGGATGTTTTCAACGCCGTACGCCGCGGTGAGGTGGATATCCAGGTGGCATCGCTGGGGCTCTATCGATTTTCCATCGAGCCCACCCTGGTAGCCGAGGGTCTGGCCATTCCCCTGTGGCACAACCCGTCCGCAGACACCGCAGGCAACGTGACTCCCCTGGACGTGGCCGCGGATATACCCAGCTACATGGACTTCTACCGCCAGGTGACCGGAACCGAACCCTCCGGTGAGTTCTACGAGCTGTACAAGTGGATCCTGCCGCGGGTGAACAACATCGTCTACGCGGCACTGCTGCCGCCGGGTACGCCGGAAGCACAGGTAAACGTACTGCGCGACAGCTTTGTCCAGGTGACGCTCGATCCTGAATACCAGGCGGAAGAGGAGACGATGTACGGCTTCAGCCTGCCCCTGATCGGCGCGGAGGAGGGCACCGAGATTCTCAACAGCCTGTACGACGTACCCGACGACATCGCGGCCTTCCTGGCCGCCTATGTCGACGAAGTGCGCTGAAGTTCGGGAAACGGCCGTTACTGCTGTTCCCGGGCCCGGCGGGCTCGTTCGCGGCGCTCCGCTTCGATGGCATTCGCGTCCTCAACGTTCGGGGCATAGTATTCGCTGCCGTCCGACCTGACGATTCTCACCATCCACATGGCGTTGTCGCCGGACAACGCCGGGTTGCCGACGGCTGTAATGACTTCACCTTGCCGGAACATGTCGTCCGTCCATCCCCGTCGGGCCAGGGACAGCTTGCCTGCCGCTTCAACGGTCCATTGCTCGACACTGCCGTTTTCGGCTGTAACATCGATATAGACTCGAGCGTGGGGATTGACCAGCTCCAAACCGGCGAACGTACCTTCTATGGTTCGGGTCTCTCGGGGGTCGTAAACCGCGACAAAGGCATGATGGGCAAGTGAACCCAGTGGCAGCAGCCCGCAGATCAGCGCGGCTGCGCGGACTGACGCTGGTGATTGCAGGCGGACAGGGGATGGCATGATGCTCTACTCTCCCGGTATGACGCAGTCTTCGTAGGGATAGATTTCCTCGCCGGGAGCCCAGCCCCAGGCACGCGCCATGACCAGTGGTGTGACGAACGTCGCCGGATCCGAAAATGTGACTTCCACCTCGAGACGGCTGCCGTCGGCCGACCTGACATATCGTTCGACAGCGGTGAGTCGATCGCTGTGGACGAAGCCGGTATTGGAGTGATCCGCGGCTACCCCGATCGTCTCGACCACCAGGGTATCGCCGTCATAGTGCCCGACCGAGTATCCCAGCAATCTCGGCGCGGGACTCTCCGGCAGCGCGCGGCCGTCGGTATAAATCGTGCGTCGTGCCGTCCATTCGGAATAGTAGAGTTCGACGCGGTCATCGAACTGTGTGAGTTCCATGGCGTGGGGCGCCAGTATCTGGCGAGTGAATCCCCACGGTTCGCACCGGGTCAGTGACGGACTGGTGGCGGGGTCGAAGGGGTAGTCTGCAAGGGCCTCTTCCGTCAGGTGGCCCGGGACGTATTCGGTAGAGTTGAAGCGTTGGGCCACCCGCCGCAACTCGGCGTAGGAACGGTCCAGATTGTCGGGGTCGTCGAGGAGTTGCGTGAGGTAGTCCCGGGCGGCGACCGTGCATCCGACGTGGCAGAAATTGTCTTCGGCCCTTGCGGGCGGATCGCTCCACATGCCGCTGAGGTCGGGCGCACCGTCCGGCGCCTGCGTCTGCGCCTGAGGCCCCATCGCGGGACAGGCGAGCACCGCAAGTATCGTGACCGTGCGGGCGAATCTCCGTGTCGTCATGCTATTGCGCTCGGTTGGAACCCCCCGGCCTGATTGTTTGGTTTCGCCCGCCAGGTCATCGGTCGCGCCTATTCCCCGCCATCTTCCAGAAAACTCTCGAAGGCGCTGAAATCCAGGTAGTCGCCCGAGCAACTGATCTCGCTTAGTTCCCAGTGCAACGGCGCAAGGCGGTAGTAGAGGGTCTCGGCGACCCACGGTTCGGCCAGCGCGACCGGATCCTCCAATGTAATGTCGATTTCCAGGTTGAGCAGGTCGATGCGTCGGAACACTTCCGTGACCTTGAACTGATCGCTGTGCTGGTAACCCGACCGGTCCATCCAGGTGCGCTCGTCTATGCCCACCGTGGTGACGACAAACGTGGTGTCGTCCTCCCAGTGTCCGATGGAATGACCCATCCACAGGGCCACCGGATCCTCGGGATGCTCGCGCCCGTCGGTGAAGATTCGCCGGATCGTGTGATCGTACTCGTAGAGCATGATCATCTGGGTATCCGTGTAGACGATTTCGAAGGGATAGGGATGGAAGTACACGCGGGGAGTGCCGGGCGGATAGCATCTTGTAAGGACCGGATCGTTGGTTTCGGCAAGCGAAAAACCACCGGCATTTGAATTCCTCGAGGTTGCGAAGCGATCTTCGCCCCACGCGGTCAGTCCAGGCGGGTCCGGAGTCCACGTGGCGCCGCTGCCGAATGTGCCCTCGGGCCTGATGCGCGTCCATACACCGGCAAGGTCACGAGCCGGCGCCGGGCCGTTTACCAGGGGCTCCGCGTTGACCGGGCTGCCCGTCCCGAACTGCGCATTCGCAACGCCCGAAAATCCGAGCATTGCGATCATGACGAGGATCGAACAGCTTGTCCGTTCCATGGCCTACCTCCAGAAAGGGTTGTTCAGTTGTCCGGCCGGTGCCGCGACCAACCGATCATCGCGTATCGGCGGCCGCGGCGCTAGCGCGTGGGAGCGTCCAGCACTTCCCAAAGCGGGATTGCCTGGCCGTCGGGCATGATGATTTCGTTGATGGCCACAGAATGTCCGCCGCCTCGTCCGAGACGCCCGCTGATCTGAATCCGGTCTCCCGCCTGCAGCGTATTCTTGGTCCAACCGCCGCGGGCAAGCTTGTTGGGGGCCGTCAGCTCGCCCTGCCAGTGCTCGGTTTCGCCCGCCTCGTTGGTGACGTCGAAATAAATCTGCACATGCGGATTGACGAATCTGAATTCCGTCACGGTAGCCTCGACTGTGACGATTTCCGTGGAATAGGCCGCACGGCCGTGATGGGCGAAGGCGGAGGCGGCGGCCAGTGCACCGGTCAACAGGCAAACGACGATCTTCATTTTCATTCTCGTCTCCGGGAGCAATGCTCTGTCGTGAGTTTTTCGCTTGTCATTCCAATTCTATCCAGTTGGCTGCGCTGCGGCCACTCGCGGGTCGAATTGCGGATCGAAGTGCCCTATGCCACCCGATAGACCGGCGAGAAGTCTCTCACTTCGCTGATTGTCAGCACCCTGTGTACGGTTGCACCGTTCCAGCAATAGCGGTACAGCGCGCCCTGTACAGGGATCGATACGGCGCCCGGCCGGAATACGCCGATGCACTCGCCACCCGCGCGTCTGGCGCTGGGATACAGAAGGCCCCAGGCGCCGGCAGATCGACGTGCGCGCCCGAATGCCTGGCAGATGGGCCAGGTTTCGATGTCCTCCTGGCGAAGATGTTCGAAAGCAGCGCCTCGCAAGTCCTCCAGCGGTTTCGCCACATTGCCCACGTAGCCTCGCATTTCGAATTCCACGGGGTCCTCCCCGGTTGCCCGAAGGTGCCGCCCGCAGTGGAAAACCGTTTCCGCAATCGCAGTTTCGGTGTCGAGGGCGGCGTAGAGCACTCCGTAGGCGCCATCGCTGAACCTGCTGGGTTGGCCCGGCGCCCTGAATGGCGCAAGGCGCGCTGTTGCCGCGGACTGCCGGGGAATCGGCTGCGAAGGCCCGGCAAGTGCGTTGTCGGAGATCGCTGCAACTTTCCGGGCTGCCTCGCGGTCCTCGGGGTTCGCGAAAAACTCCGGTAGTGGCCGGTGATGCGTGTTGGCACGGACAATCCGGGTCCATTGCCGGCGGACAGGGCGGAGGGTGGGCGGCGGCGCGGGTCGTTCAGGCATTCCAGGATTCGAGCAGCCGCCGGACCTGGTAGAGGTGTTCCACCCGCCCCATCAGCATGACTTCGAGTGCTGACCGGCCTCCCAGGGCGGTGTTGGGACGCTTCACCCAGGCATTGGCCCGCTCGGGTACAGGCAGCAGCAGGTGGGTGGCCTCCCGGATGCCGATCAACACGCTGATCCGTTCCAGGGTGTCGTGGGGAAGATTCGCCACATTGCCGGACCGCCAGCGATAAAAGGTTCGCTCGCTGGGTTTGCCGAGGAGGGTGATCTGCTGCTGCCGGCTCAAACCCCATTCGGTCGCGAGACGGAAGAACATCTCGAGGGCGACGGTGTTCATGCGGGGCCGATCATCCACGCTTGCCCGCGTCTCCAGCGAACTCGTAGCCATTTCGTTCTGCCAATATGAGGCAATATGAGAAATGTTATGCCAATTGGCAGGAAACGGCAATGGGAGTTCGGCAACATCTCCCGTACCGAATGCCGTGGAGTCTCTCCGACTTCGCCCGACCGGTGCGATCCCTTGCCGCGTTCCGTCATCGCGCGTGGATACCGGCGGCATCCGGCGGATACGATCGCCGTCGCGCTATCGAGTTGGAGTAAACTGCCCGGTCATGAAAATAACAAATCCACTGCATTACCCATCGTTGCGGTGCCGTCGGCGAACAGGGTTGTTGGCGAGCCTTTGCCTATTGCCGATTCCCTGGAGCACCGCAATCGCCGCGCCCAATATCTTGCTGATAATCGGCGACGACATGGGCGTCGAGGCCCTCGCGTCGTATGGGCTGAGTGAAGACGCGCCGGCAACCCCGGCGCTCGACACGCTGGCCCGCGACGGCGTCAGGTTCACAAATTTCTGGACCCAGCCCGTCTGTTCGCCGACGCGCGCCACCGTCATCACCGGCCGTTACGGTTTCAGGACCGGCATCGGCCGCCCGGTGGGTGGCGGGCCGATGCCGCCTCCGCCTGACGTGCTTGCCGGGTCGCCTGCGGAGTCGCGGAACGAGCCGAATCCGGCTTCCGCCGAGGACCGGGCCTTGCCGCGGCCGTTCCTTCTGCCGGATGAGTTCACCTTGCCCATGGCGCTGAAGGGGAATGCGGACCTCGGCTACGCCACCGCCGCCTTCGGCAAGTGGCACCTGGCGGGTCCGGGCAACGGTTGGACGAACCACCCGAATCTGGCCGGATTCGACCATTTCTCGGGCCTGATGGGCGGCGGCCCCGAGTCGTACTTTGCCTGGAGAAAGGTCGTTGACGGCGAAGTCATCGGCACCGTTGGCTACGCGCCCGAAGACAAGGTGAACGACGCCATCTCCTGGCTCGACGGGCGGGGCGATGAACCCTGGTTGCTGTGGTTCGCTTTCAACCTGACGCACACGCCCATGCACATGCCGCCGAAGGAGTATTGGCAGTCGGATTTCTCCGGTGTGAACGCGGACGAAATGCCCCCGGAGAGCTGGCGCGCGGCTTTCGAGGCGATGCTCGAGGCCATGGACACCCAGATCGACCGGTTGTTGGCGGCTCTGGATCCGGAGGTTCGCGACAACACCTATGTCATCTTCATGGGCGACAACGGCACGTGGGGGCCGGTCATCAGCCCGCCTTTCCGGGACGGTCGCGCCAAGGGCACCGTCTACGAGGGCGGCGTCAGCGTGCCGTTGATCGTGACCGGTCCCGGCGTGGCGCGGGGCGGCGTCTCCGAAGCGCTGGTCAACTCGACGGACCTGTTCGTGACCATCATGGAAATGGCGGGCCTGGATCCCGACCGGGCCGTCCCCGAACATGTCACGCACGACTCCGTCAGCTTTCTCGATACGTTGTCCGACCCCTCCGCGCCGTCACGGCGGCAATGGTTGTATGCGGACGAATTCTTCGGCGGCTTCGACGGGGTCGAGACGGCCGACTATGCGATGCGCAACCATCGCCACAAGCTGGTTCGATTCGAGGGGGACGAGGAGTTTTACGACTTGCGGGAAGATCCGTACGAGCACGTGAACTTGCTGGAGAGCGGCCTGACCGGGCAGGAACAGCTTGAGTTCGAGACCTTGAGGCGCCAGGTTCGCGAGCTTCGCGAGAGTCAGTAACGTCATTGACCGTCAACCCTTGATGAAGGTCCCTGGTGGCACAATGATCGGCAACGCGCCCGGCCGAGCTGCACCGGTTCACGCGAGGAGTCCGGAGGGCCTCGATCACGGAGGCGGCAAACCTCGGCGCCGGTCCGGCCTGCACCGGGAGGCCGGGCCCGTATGATCGACGGCATGGTAGCCGGCCTCGTACTGGCGCTGAGCTGGCCCGCGCTGGGTTACCTTCTTCTCGGCGTATTCCTTGGCCTGTGGGTGGGCGCCGTGCCCGGCCTGGGAGGCGCGGTCGGGCTGGCGCTGATGCTGCCGTTCACCTTCGGCATGGACCCGGTGCCGGCGTTCGCGCTGCTGCTGGGGATGTACGCGGTGACCTCGACCAGCGACAGCATTGCTTCCATCATGCTGGGGATCCCGGGGACGGTGGCCTCCCAGGCCACGATCCTCGACGGCTATCCGCTGGCGAAGCAGGGGCAGGCGGCCCGGGCCTTTGGCGCGACCTACACGGTATCCGCATTCGGCGGTGTGCTCGGAGCGCTACTCCTGGCCGCTTCGCTGCCGATCATCATGCCGGTGATCTTCGCCTTCGGAGTGCCGGAGTTCTTCATGCTGGCCGTGCTCGGCCTGACCATGGTGGGCGTGCTCTCGGGCCGTTCGCTTGCCAAGGGGCTTGTCGCGGCACTGTTGGGGCTGCTGCTGACCACCGTCGGTTATGCCGAAGCCACCGGGATTCCGAGGTTCTACTTCGGCATCAATTACCTTCTGGACGGAATTCCGCTGATACCCATCGTACTCGGGCTGTTCGGACTGCCCGAACTCATGGACCTGGCGGTGAAGAACACCTCGATCGCCCGCGTGGCTTCGGAAGAAGATTCCCGGCGCGGCCTGATCCGCGGCATCCGGGACGCGATTCGTTACCGATGGCTCGTGCTGCGCTGTTCGCTTCTGGGCACCTACATCGGGATGCTGCCGGGCCTCGGCGCCGCGATCGTCGACTGGATCGCCTACGGCCACGCGCTGCAGAGCGCGAAGGACAAGTCGCGCTTCGGCCGCGGCGACATCCGCGGCGTGATCGCACCGGAAACCGCCAACAACTCGCACAAGGCCGGCGCGCTGATCCCCACGGTGGCGTTCGGCATTCCCGGCAGCATCGGCACCGCCATCCTCCTGGGCGCGCTGGTGATCAAGGGCCTGAGGCCCGGCCCGGACATGCTCACGGTCAATCTGCCGCTGACGTTCAGCATGGTGTGGGCCATCGTGGTGGCAAACGTGGTTGCAGCGGCGCTGCTGATGTTCCTGGCCCGCCACGTCCACAAGATTGCTTTCGCTCCGGGCCACCTGATCGTTCCGGGCGTGATCACCGTGCTGCTCATGGGGACCTGGGTCGCGACCAATTCCATGGGCGACTGGTGGATATGCCTCGGCTTCGGCGTACTCGGGTACTGGATGAAGCAGGGCGGCTGGCCGCGCCCGCCGCTGATACTCGCCCTGGTTCTCGGCGGGTTGATGGAGAACAATTTCCAGCTCACGACCCAGATCTACGGCGAGTACGAATGGCTCTACAACCGCCCGATCGTCGTGGTCATCGTTTTGCTGATCGTTGCCACCATCGCGTTCGCGATCCGGGGGCGGAAGCCCGGAGACGAGACTTCGGAGGCCGGTGAAGGCGCGAAGCGCAATCCGTTGATCTCGTTCCCCCTTTCTGCCGTACTCCTGGCAGTCTTCGCGGTAGCCTACGGCATTACCCGGGGGTTTGACGAGACGGCCACGGCGCAGTTTCCCAACGCGATTCTGGTTGCGGCGTTGCCGCTGACGGCATGGGTATTGCTGAGGGATTTCCTCGCCGCCCGCATCGCTGCAGGCGGCGGAATCGGTGCTGCGTGGCGGGCAGCCACGGAGAAGGCGGATCTGGCGCCAAGCGCCGGATTCATCGGAGTCATTCTTGCGATAGTGGGCGTCACCTACCTGGCCGGACAACTGGTGGCCCTGCCGCTCTTCGTGGCCGCGTATCTGGTGACATGGGGCGGTTACGGCTGGCGCGTTGCCTGCCTCTACGCCGGGATTGTGCTCGTGGTGCTGTGGGCCTTTTACGGGCAGCTCATGGGCTTGTTGTTCCACGCGTCCCTGCTGTTCGGTTGAATCGTCCGGGGCGCCCGCTGATTGGCCGCGATTGCCCGGCTGCGTCGAAGAAGCGGCTGCCTCCCCATCCAACTGCCACTACGCTTTCCTGAAACGCCACCCGTGCAGGATCTTCCCGTAATGGTTGAATGACCGCCTTGCCTCGGGATCCTCAAACGGATAATCCGCCCCGAGTTGTCTGGCCGCGGCGATCCCGCTGACCAGGCAGGTTTCCTGACTGTTGATCAGAGTATGGGCGCCGCAGTGCCAGGTCCGCCGCTTGCCTTGCAGGAGGCGGAACAGGGGGACGAGCCACGTGACATGCCGCACGTCGTGCACGATGTGCTGGAACCACCGCCTTGCAACGATCTTTTTTCCATCGATCGGAGTGATCGGGTTGTAGGTCACCAGACAGGGCTTGTCGGACCGATTGGCCCATGGCTGCTGGTTGTGCATGATGTACGTGATTTCGTAGTTGTCCGGCCGGGCGCCGTACTGCTCGACGTGGGTGCTCCGTGTCTCAAGCGCCCTGACTTCGTTGTCCGGCAGCACGGAAGAATCCGAGTGCACGATGGCATGGTTGTGCAATTCGCTTTCATAGCGTACCGACGAGAGAACATGACGCTCGAGCATCGTGAGCCTGTCCAGGATCATCAGCGTCTGGTTCGCATTGCAGGCGAAGATCACCTCGTCGAACGTCTCCCGCTCCCCGCTTTCGTCCTCGACCACGACGCAGTCTGATTCGCGATACACCCTTCTTACAGGCCGGTTGAGGTAGATCCTGTCCCGGAAACCGGAGGCCAGGTTCTCGTAGATGCGCCGGGTTCCCTGGTCCCACGTCTGCATTGGCGTTGCGGACTCGATATCGAAGAATTCGAGATACCTCGCAAACAATGCCGCCGGCATGTCGAACACATTGGTCGCCATCAGGAAGTTGACGAACATGGGCTTGAGAATCATGTACCTGAAGTCGCCGGAGAGGCCGGCGAGGTTCAGGACCGTCCCCATGCTGATGTAATTGAAGGGATTGAGTGCGTTGACAAGCTTCGACCTGGAGTGGGTGAGGGGGCTGAACCAATGGAGGCGCCTCAGGACTCGCTGAAACCTGGCAATCTCCGATTGCAGGTCTTGCCTGATGGCCGAGTCGAAGTCGTGAGCATACTTGCGGCCGCGATACCGGACACTGTAGTTGAATCGGGTATCGATGACTTCGATGCCGAACTTCTCCATCAACAGCAGGATGTGGTGGTAGACCGAGGGAATCAGCGCGGTGACTGAAATATCGAAGGGGATTGAGCCGCCTTCGTCCTGCGGCATGTCGACCGTGACCGCATTGCCGCCCACCCGGTCCTGGGCCTCGAACAGCCGGAAATCGAAGCGGTCCGGGCTGTGATGCAGTGTCCATGCGGCCCCCAGCCCGGAAATGCCTCCGCCGACAATGGCTATACGCCGCGGCACCGTCGATTTCTCACCGCTCGCCATGGAATCCTTTCCTGCCGTTGCCGTTGCCGTTGCCGTTGCCGATGGTTCGCTGCCCACCTACCGCCTGAGGCCGAACGACACGAACACCCGCCGCCCCCGCGGGTCGGCGGAACGCGGATCGTAACTGCCCCCGATATTCACGAAAGGCGGGTCTTCGTCCAGAAGATTCGCCGCACCCAGCGTGACGGAAGCGTCGAAGCGTTCGCCCCAACGCCCGCCGAGTGACCAGCGGGCGTTCACGTCCAGGGTGGTAAAGCCGTCGATCGACCCGCCGCCGTCGTCCTCGTAACCGCCCACGTGCCGCAGCAGGCCGGTGAGCCGCACGGCGCCTCCGGACCAACTGGCGCCGGCGACGGCCCGCAGTCGCTGGTTCGGCGCCCCCACGTTGGCCCGATTGAGTTTGCCGAGCGCATCGACGGCAACACCCGCGTTGGTCACGTCGTATTCGAACAGCCACGTCGCCTCCGCCCAGGCTTCGATGGACCCCCCGCCGACGTTCAGGGTCGCGTTCGCAGACACGTCGAGCCCGGAAGTTTCGATGCGGTCGGCGTTGATGAAGGCAACGTTGACAATGGCGATCGTGCCCGCAGACGTGCGTTCGATGCGCGGGTCGAACGGGTTGGCGTTGACGATGGCCTGGGCGTTCTCCTTGCGCAGCACGTCCTTGAACGAATAGCGCCAATAATCGGCATTGAGTGCCCAGTCCCCGGTGCGTTGCCAGGAAATACCGGCGTTGAAGGCGCTGGACGTCTCCGGTTTGAGGTTCGGGTCGCCCAGCGTGCGCCGGCCGGCAAACGTTCTGGAGCCGTCGTGATCGACGATGTTGGTGAAATTGGTTTGCGCACCGCTCGTCTGGAATGGCGACGGGGCGCGAAATGACGTGCTGTAGGAGCTGCGAATGGAGATACCTCTTGAGGCGCGAAAGAGCAGCGTGACTTTGGGGTCGAGCGTGTCGCCGACTCCCTTGCCGTAGTCCTCGTAACGCAACGCCCCGGTGATTTCCAGTCTCTCCGTGAGCGGCAGCCAGATCTCGCCATAGGCCGCACGTACCTGGTCGGCGGCGTCAAAGTCGGGGTTGCCGATCAGGAACCCGAAGCCGTCGTTGCGGGTGATGTCGTCGTAGGCGAAGTCCAGCGACTGGTCGCGGTACTGCACGCCCGCGGCGTAGCCTGCGCTGCGCCACGGCAGGAATCCCGTGACATTCGCTTCCATCGTCGTGAGTTGCGATCGCCCGTCGCCAAAGTAGTCGCCAATGATGAACGGGCGCAGTTCCGGCGAGTTGTGCAGCGCCTCACCGGGGCGTGCGGCAAAGTTGGAACTGAAGGGGTTGAAGAACAGGCAGCCGCCCGTGCCCGCCCGGTCCGGCCCGGCCTCAAGAGGGTTCGCATTGCAGCCGCTGCCGCCGAAACCCAGAAGGGCGGCCTGAAAGTTTGCGGTGACCACATCGCGTGGATTCTGAAGCGTATCGTTCTGAGCGCGCACCAGCGAAACATTCCACGAAGCCGTGTCACTGATCCGGCCTTCGAAACCGGCGGCCAGCCGGGCCGTGACGTGCTCGTAATAGTTAATCTCGGGCGGCTGGCCGAAACCGTAGGGGCGGCCCTGGAAATGGACATCCTCGCCGTATGGATTCCCCGGGTGGTACGCAGGAACGACCGGCGTGCTCAACACCGGGAAACTGGGCGAGACGTCGCGATTGATGTCGTTGCTTGCGTAGCCAAGCTCGGCCCAGAAATTGCCTGCATCGCCGCCGCTTACGTCCACCCGGCCCCAGGTCTGCAGACGTTGCTCGTTGGGAATCGCGGTGATCTGCGGACCGTAATCGAAGCGGCAGATCGTGCTGTCGCCGGTCAGCTCCTGCAGCAGCCCTTCATAGCGTTCGCAGTCGGGGTCGGCCACGGTCCGGCCCAGCGAAGGCACATTGAAGCTGGCGGGATTCCCGAAACCGCTGGTGGACGGACGCCGCCAGTCCACTTCGGTCAGTACCAGACTGGTGCGGTCAAGGTAGCTTGCCGCGATCAGAAACTCTCCGGCGCCGCCAATTTCGCCGCCGGCCACGCCGTCGAGCGTGAGGTCATCCTGCGAACCGTTGCCGACCCGGCTGCGGTATTCGGCCTGCAATTCGACGCCCCGGAAACCCCTGCGGGTAATGAAGTTGGCGACTCCGGCGACGGCTTCGGAACCGTAAATGGCGGTGGCTCCGTCCTTGAGGATGTCCACCTGCTCGATGGCCAGCATGGGGACCAGGCCGGCAAGATCCACGAAACTGGAACCATCGTCGGTCTGCGCAGCGGACAGAACCTGCCGCCGGCCGTTCAGCAACACCAGCGTGGAGGCGACACCCAGCCCGCGCAGGTTGATGTTGGCGGTGCCCACAGTGTAGTTCTGGGTCAGGTTGTCGGAGTTGTTTTCCGCTCCCGCGTTGATGGACAGCACCCCGACAAGGTCCCTGACATCCCTGAGCCCGGAGTCCTGCAAGGTCTCCCCGTCGTAGTTCGAGAGCGGGGAAGGAGAATCGCCCTGGCGGACGATCCGGCTGCCGGTGGCCGCCGTGACGACGACTTCTTCGATCGTACCGGTTTGCGCGGCGCTGTTGGCTGCAGCGATGGTCATCGTGGCGGTCACCAGGGCCGCGGCCGGCAGGACACTGGTCGGCAAAACGGTCAGATTCCGCATGATGGTTGTCTCTGTTGCAACGGTCGGAACCGGGATCCCGATCCACTGGTGCATGGGCCGGTCATGCTCCACCGGTCCAGTCGAGTACGGCGCGCAAAAAGCTGGGGCGGGCGTGCACGGCGTCCTTCCAGCGTGCCACGTTGGCATAGCGGTGGAACGGGAACCCGGCCTTGTCGAGCGACACGTGCAAGGGGATCCAGGTGATGTCGGCAAGCGAAAACGCGTCGCCGGCGAGCCACGGCCGATCGTCCAGCGTTCGATCGATGTCGGCGAAGCAGTCGGCCAGCACCTGCGTTGACGCGGATACCCGTGCGCGGGACAGCCCTTCCGGCGAAGAGTTTTCCTCGTGGAACTGCAGCAGTTCCTCGTTGTCCTGCAGTTCACGGTAGACAGAGAGTTCGGCTTCGCTCTTGGCCATGATAGCGCCGAGACGATGCGCGAACATGTAGGTCTTGACGTGAATGTGGTTGTCGGCCGCCGCGCACATCCAGCGCTCCACGGCGTCAGCTTGTCCCGTCGCACCCGACGGGCGCAGTGGCGGGTCCGGAAACTGCCTGTCCAGGTATTCGATGATGTCGGTGGACTCGATGATCAACACGCCGTCGTGAACCAGTGCAGGCACCAGGCCCTTGGGATGAATGCCGAAATACTCCGGCGTGACGTTCTCGCCCTTGTGCAGGTGCACATGATGGCTGGTCCACACAAGGCCCTTTTCCTCCAGTGTCATGCGCACGCGCATCGAGCAATTGGACTGGCTGAAGTGGTACAGGTGCAGCCCCCTGTATTCGGTGACAGCCTTGTTCCGTGGTGTGATGATGCCCATGGGCGGTACCGCGAAGTGCCTGGTGGAGCGCGCCGGAATTATATTCGATTACCGCTGAAGGCATTCGCCGATGAGCAAGCGGCCAAAGACCACGCGTTGGTGCGCCGGAACCATATTCAATTGCCGATGAACGACTGGTAGGCGGGTGAGCGCACCACCTCGAGACCCATTTCGGCGCGCACCACCAGCAGCGCGGCAATCCCCTCACGCTCGGCCAGCTCCATGCCTGCTACCCGCCCCACTACCAGCAGAGCGGTCGCCAGCGCGTCTGCCCTGGCCGCAGTCGGGCTCACGACGGTGACCGAGGCCAGATCGTGGGCAACGGGCCAACCGGTTCGAGGATCGATGACATGGGAGTAGCGCCGGCCTTCGTGCTCGAAGAAGTTGCGGTAATCGCCCGACGTGGCGATCGCGGCATCCCGCAGCGGCACGGCCCCGGCGACGCCCGATCCGTCGGGGTTCTCGATGCCGATGGACCAGTCGCGGCCGTCGGCGGGGCGACCGCGCGTGCGAACCTCGCCGCCGACCTCCACAAGGTAGTCTTGAAGACCGGCTTCGGATAGCAGCTCCCATATCCTGTCGACGGCATACCCCTTGGCGATGGCGGAAAAATCCAGTCGCACGCCGGGTCGGGTGCGCCGCACTGCAGGCGGCGATTCACGCCATTGCAGGTGTCCGGACCCCGTGGCCTGCAGAAGCCTGCCCACCTCCTCCGGGTCCGGGATTCGCTCGGATGTCTCGCCGGCGCCGAATCCCCACAACACCACCAGCGGACCCACGGTCGCATCGAATGCGCCGCCCGTAAGCTGACTCACCGAAACGGATTGTTCGAGAACAGCGAGAAAATCCGGCGAGACGCCGAACCACTCCACTCCGGGTTGTGCGTTGAATCGGCTTACTTCCGAATCCGGTCGATAGGTCGAGAAGAGGTTGTCCAGCCCCTCAAGCCGTGCCGCCACGCGTTGCCGCAACGCTTCCAGGGCAACTGGGGAGTCGCCGGGACGCGCCACGATGCGGACGGAGTACGAGGTCCCCATGGTTCGGCCGCGCAGATCCAGCGTTTCGGGCTCGTTGCCGCAGGCGGTCAACATCAGGGTAACTGCCATGGCGGCGGGCAGGCGGAACCGGCGGGACGGGCGAAACCGGCGGAACCGGCGGGACGGGCGGAACCGGCGGGACCGGCGGGACGGGCGGGACGGGCGGATGGGTTGCGGTCGATTCACGGCACCATGGTACCAATGCCAGCGGTAGATTCGGGTTAAGCTATCCCGGAGAACGAACGCTGAAACCGGAGAGCAACCCATGAACCCACTCCATCGCAACAACTGGTGCGGGATCGCGGTGCTGGCAGGGGCGTTGTGGGCCTTGCAGTCCGCGGCTCAGGAAAGCGCCGATACCGTGTTTCTGAACGGGAAGATTCTTACGGTAGACGGAGAATTCTCGGTCGTGCAGGCCCTGGCAGTGACGGGTAACCGAGTTTCCGCTGTCGGCAGCAATGACGAGGTCGAAGCGCTGGCAGGTGACACTACGCGCGTCATCGATCTGGACGGCCGCACAGCCATACCCGGGCTGATCGACAACCATAATCACCTCATCTTCAACGCGCCCACGTGGCCCAACGGCGTACGCCTCGGGCGGGTGCGGACCCGGGCGGAGGCGCTGGAGCGCATTGCTGCAAAGGCTGCGGAACTGGGTCCCGGCGACGGGCCGGAGCACATCGTGTTCGCTATCGGCGGTTGGAATCCCGTGCAGTTTACGGACGACCAGCGCGAGTTCACCCGGGAAGAACTGGACGCCGTGGCGCCGGACAACCCGGTCTATACGCAGATCAGTTGGGGCACGGCGGTGCTGAATTCCAGGGCCATGAAACTGGGCGGCATCACCAACGACATGCCGGACCCCGGCCCGGAAACGGGTGGGCGGATCTGGCGCGACGCCGACGGCAATGTCACGGGGAAGTTCACCGGCAGCATCTTTCTCAAGTGGCAGTTGCGGCCGCTGTTCCCCGAGGTCACCGGTGAAACGGCGGTAGCCGGGCTGAAGGCCGAAATCGCCGACTACCTGAAGCTCGGCGTCACCACATCAATGACGTACAACGGGCCGGAATTCCCGGAGGAGGGCCTGGAGTACATCCGCGAGCACCTGGTGGACACCGGCGAACTGGACATGCGTATCTACTACCCGCCGCATTTCGGCCGAAACGTGAGCGCCTGGACGCCGGAGGAGGTTCCGGGAATCGTCGAGGGCCTCGGTATCCACAAGCCGTTTTCGGGGCCGGAGATGTACCAGATGCTCCATTTCGGCGAACACGTCTACCTGCCCGTTTCCGACACCTACGGTATGGGTGACCGGCCCTATCCCGACGACATGATGGAACAGTTTCGGGCGATCGCGACCGCCGCGGCAAGGCACGGCTGGCAGGTGAACGAACACGTGAATCGGGACATTACCGTCAATCAGATGCTGGACATTTACGAGGAGATCAACGAGACCTATCCCATTACTCATCTGCGGTGGCGTTTCGAGCACGCCCAGGGACTTTCCCGGGCGACCATCGAGCGGGCCAGGGCGCTGGGCATGGCCGTCGCGCTGCACAGTTCGGCTGCCATGAGTTCACCGCAGACACGCAATGCCAATGCAACGCGCGCCGCGTTGCTCGCGAAGCAGGACGCGCCCCCGATCCGGTGGTACCAGGAAAGCGGAATACCTTTCGGCCTCGGCTCCGATGCCCAGGTGGTGGCCCACGACTCGCCGTTCTTCACGCTCTACTGGGTCGTCTCGGGCAAGGACACCGCCGGGCAGCCTTACTTCAAGCACGGCACACTGACTCGCGAGGAGGCGCTCATTGCCCACACGCGCTCCAACGCGTGGCTCATGCACAAGGAAGATCTTCTCGGGACACTTGAGGTTGGCAAGCTGGCCGATGTCGTGGTTCTGGACAGTGACTACATGACCATCCCGGCGGACGAGATTCGCGACCTGAATTCGGTACTGACCATGGTGGATGGCCGGATCGTCTACGAGGCGCTGTAGCGAGCGCAAAGTTCGCCTTTCCCGTACGAAGTCGCCTTCAAGGAATGTCGAACAGGCGCGTCTATATCGGTCTTGCCGCAGTTGCCGTCGCCGCAGTGGCGGTCTGGCAGATACGCAACCACCGCGCACTCCAGCGAGGCGCGGAACTGTCGGCGCTTTACTGCAGTTCCTGCCACCTTGAGCCGGCACCGGACATCCTGCCGCAGCGTAGCTGGGTCGCGGCTCTCGGTTACATGGGTTACTGGCTCGGCATTGAGGACATCGGTTTTCTCGACGATGCGCCGGAGTTCGTTCGGTCCAACGTCAGCGGCCGGCTTGAAGTTCTCCGGCGCGACGGTGTCTTCCCTGCTGCGCCCTTGCTGAGCGAGGAGGACTGGGCGCTGCTGCGACAGTACTACCTCCGAACGGCCCCCTCCGAGCCCCTGCCGCAGGTCGGCAAGCCGCCGCTCTCCCGGGCGATGCCGCGCTTCGAGATATTCCGCACCAGCTATCGGCAATCGTTCGCGATCACCACGATGGTGCATGTCAGGGAGGAGACGGGCGACATCTACGTTGGCGACAGCCTCGCCCAGTTGCTGACGGTGCTCGACGGCAATGGCCGACCCCGTACCTCCCGCCAGTTCCGTCCGGCGATCACGCCGGTGGACATCCAGTTCTTCGGCGATACGGTCTACCTGGGTTCCATCGGCGACTTGCTGGCCCAGCAGGAGGCCAACGCCGGGCCGGCCCATCTGGGCGCCCTGAGGCTCGTCAACGACAGCATTGCCGATGCCACGTACGAAGTCATCCTGGACGGACTGTTTCGCATGGCCGATCTGGAAGTCGCGGACCTCAACGGTGACGGGCGCCTGGACTTCATCGTCTGCGGGTTCGGTTCCATCTTCGGCAGCGTCTCATGGTTCGAATCCCTGGCAAGCGGCGGCTACGAGGAACATGTGCTGCTGCCCCTGCCGGGGGCCGTGAAGGCAAGGGTCCACGACTTCAACGACGATGGCCTGCCTGACATCATGGTGCTCGTTTCCGATGCGCGAGAGGGCCTGCACCTGTTGATGAACGAAGGCGACGGAGAATTTGAGCTGCGCACGGTTTTCGATGCCGACTCCTCCTACGGACACACCTTCCTGGAACTGAACGACTTCAACGGCGACGGCCTGATGGACGCGCTGGTCGTCAACGGCGACAACGTGGATTCGGATCCCTACAACACGCCGAAGAACTTCCATGGCGTGCGCATCTACCTCAATCGGGGCGACCTGCAGTTCGAGGAAGCCTTTTTCTACCCGATGTACGGGGCCTTTATTGCCAGATCGGCCGACTTCGATGCCGACGGCGACCTGGACATCGCCGCCGTTTCGTTCTATCCCGACTATTCGGACCCGCAGCGCGAATCCTTCGCCTACCTGGAAAATCAGGGCGGGCTGGAATTTCTCCCCTCCACAAACGACGAACTGAACGATGGCCGCTGGATGACCATGGACATCGGCGACGTCGACGGCGATGCCGACGTGGATGTGGTTCTGGGCGGCAGTTACCTTGAGATCGGCCTGTTCGGCAATCCGGAACTGTACGACGAACTCGTCGAGTCCGGCGAGTCCGTGCTAATACTGAAAAATACGCTTAACTGAACAGAACGCACAGAAATTGACCGCTGTCACGATGCGAGAACGGGTGTATATTTGCCGCATGCCCGGTGTTTCAGGCTGGACAAAGCGTAGCGGAGGAAGCGGAATTGAGTGTAAAGGCAACCATTGTTGCTGCCAGCATTTCTCTTGGTGTTCTCATCGTGGGACTTGGAGCGATTTTGGTGTCGGAACACGGCGAGATTCGCGCCGACATCCGGCAGATGCAAACGACTCTGACCGAAATCGGCCAGCGAGTTTCCCATATCGAAGGGAGGCTCGGGATTCCTCTGGAGTCGGGGGCGTCCGAAGATGGCGCACAGGAGTGAACCGGCCTCGCTAGGGTAGGGCAAACACGACCAGTTTCTGCGCCTCGTCGGGGCTGGGGTCGTCCAGGGCGGATGCTGCTGCCGCCACGATAGCGACGTATTGCTTGCCGTCTCGCCCACGATAAGTGATGGGATTGGCGAAGGCGCTCATCTCAAGCCGCGTCACCCAGAGTTCCTCGCCGGTGCGCGAGTCGAACGCTCGGAAGCGCCGGTCGTTGGTGGCGCCGATGAATACCAGTCCGCCTGCGGTCACCATGGGGCCGCCCATGCCCAGGCGCCCGGTGCGTTGCCTTTCCTCCGGCAGTTCTTCGGTGATTCCCAGCGGGACGTTCCAGGCGATCTCTCCCGTGGCGGCGTTCACCGCGACCAGGTTTGCCCAGGGGGGCTTGTTGCACGGCCACGCGGACTCGCCGCCGCTCAGCGCGCTGCCCCGGGACTCTCGCGGCGTCTCGTGCCACCAGAAGCGCGACAGCGGGCCGTGGATGCTGTTGCGCCAATAGTTGCCGGGATAGACGGGATCTTCCTCGATCCAGCCGAAGCTGCCCTCGTTCATGGTGTTCACGAAGACGTAGCCCAATTCCGGGTCGGTCGCCGTGCCGCCCCAGTTGGCGCCGCCGATGGAGCCCGGGAAGACGATGGTGGATGGGGCGTCGCTGCCGGGTTCGCGAAATCCATAGGGGGTGAATGGTCCGTCGTTCCGGAATCCGCCGCTCTCCTCGTATACCCGCCGGCAGAACCGCGCGTGTTCATCGGTGGTGTCCTCCGGGCCGACGATGTCCTCGACGGAGAAATCGACCCTGGCGATCGGAGGCGGTTTGACCGGGATCGGCTGGGTCGGCGAGGACCGCTCGCCGGGCACGTTGCTTTGCGGTACCGGGCGTTCCTCGATACCGAATACCGGCTCGCCGGTTTCCCGATTGAGGATGTACATGTAACCGGTCTTTCCGGCCAGGGCCAGAATCGGCACCGTCTCGCCGTCGATCTCCACGTCCAGCAGACCCGGCGCCGCGGGCAGATCGAAGTCCCAGATGTCGTGGTGAATGGTCTGGTAATGCCAGCGGCGCTCGCCGGTACGCACGTCCAGCGCGACGATGGAATCGCTGAACAGATTGTCCCCGGGGCGGTCGCCGCCGTAGTAGTCCGATGGGCCGGCGCTCTCGAAGGCGGCGAACACCAGTTCCCGCTCTTCGTCCACAGTCAGCGAGAACGCCCAGTGGAACACGTTGGGCTGATCCCGCCAGGCGTCACTTTCCCAGGAGTCGTGGCCGAACTCGCCGGGTTGCGGCGTCGAATGAAAGCCCCAGGCCTGGGATCCTGTCCGCACATTGAAGGCGCGGACGCTCCCGGGGCTCGTATTGGAGCCGACCAGCAGCAGGTCCTCGAAAACAACGGGTGCCCCGAGATAAGCCACGGGCATGGTGCGCGAAGTGGTATCGAGCGCTTCCGGAAAGATGGCCAGCAGTTGCGCCCCCGCCGTGATGAACAGCATCGGCGGAAGTTCACCGTCGCCGGGCCGCCAGGCGAGTCCGCGCCGCGACGGCGGCACGCGCATTTCGTAACGCCAGAGTTCATCGCCGGTGTCCGCCTCGAGCGCGGCCACGTGATCGGCGCCGGCAAGATACATGATGCCGTCGATGACCAGCGGAACGAACTGCGAGCCCCCGCCCAGGTCGCCGGTGGTGACGTTGCGCCCCAACGCGTACGACCAGGCTTCGCGGAGTTCGCGGACGTTTCCGGTGTCGATCCCGGTCAGCGGCGAGTATCGGGTACCGGCCAGATCGCGGTTGTAGCTGGGCCAGTCGCCGGGCTCGGATCCCACCTGCTGGGCTACCGCCGGCGGGACAAGCAGCACCCATGCCAGGATACTGCGGACACGGTACCCGGGATCCACTACGGTATTCGTTCTGTCGGCTCTGACCGGTCGCAATGCAGCGCACTCCGCCTGGAAGTTGCAGCAGGACCATATCAAATCCATCGCGCCGGTGAACAAACCGGCTTGGGCATTCTTGCACAGGGAATTCGTCCCGTGTTTTGATTGCGGGACGAATTCGTGATGGGAGAGGCGGATGCTTGGAGGTCGTGGTTTGGGGCGATGCGGTCGTCGTATCGTGCGGTGGGCGTTCGTTTTGCCGGCCGCCATCTGGTCTTTCGGCTGTTCCGACGGTGGCCCGGCGCCGGATGGCGCCATGCTGGACGGTACCTTGCTGGTGACCGACCGGGCTTCCGGCAGCATCGCCTTCATCGATCTGGAAACTCGTGCGGAAGTTGCCAGGGTGCCGGTTGGAGAGATCATTCCCCACGAAGTGGACGTATCGCCCGACGGTACGATGGCGCTCACCTCCGAGTACGGGCCCAACGACCAGCCCGGACGTCACGTCATTCTCATGGACGTGGCCACGGCCAGCACCGTGGCGAGGATCGATCTCGGACCCGATTCACGGCCCCATACCGCACTGTTTCTACCGGACGGGCGTCATGCCGTGGCGACGATGCAGGATTCCGACCAGTTGGCGCTGATCGACCTGGAGGCGCAGACAGTGGTCAGGACCTTTGCCACGGGCGGGCGCGAAGGCCACATGGTGCGCCTGAGCCCCGACGGGTCGCGGGCCTACGTCAGCAGCCGGCTCGGCGACGGGACCTTTTCGGCCATCTTCCTGGAGGAGGATCGCGCTCCGGTCGTCATCGAGACGGGACCGGGCGCCGAGGGAATCGACGTTTCTGCCGACGGCAGCGAGATATGGGTTGCAAACCGCCAGGTGGAAACCATCTCCGTCATCGACGCGGAATCGCTGGAAATCGTCGAGACGCTTGATTCCAGGCGTTTCACGGGACGTATCGAGATGGGGCCGGACGGTTTTGCAATCTCGCCCAACGGCGGTGGCGGCGGCGGGCCGGTGCCGCAGTACCTGCGCCTGTGGGATGTCGGGTCGAGGTCGCTGTTGACCGAGGTTTCGCTGGGCGACGAGCCCCGGGGTACCGCCTTCGGCGTCCTGATCCACGACGGCCTGGCCTTCGTCGGCGACCGTGGCGCGGGCGACGTACTGACATTCAGCCTCGACGGCCTGAACGACCGCCAGGTGCTGGTTTCCGACGTCGGCGACCCCGACGGCATGGCCTGGACGCCAGTCCGGGTCAATTCCGTTGCCGAGTAGGCGTCAACGCCTGACGGGATAGCACGCGGCGTGGCTTAAGGCGCGACCTGTGGGCGCGCAGGATCGCGCTGAACGCCGCTTGCGCCTCGATTCCCAATGGCGCGAGTGTTCGCAGGTCGTAGCCCGCCGGTGCGGGCCGATCACTCGGGCGGTTGGTACACCGGCGGCACGCGGCAATCGTTTGGGATGAATTCGTACTCCGGCGTGTAGTACTTGAGCCATCGAAGCGTCCAGGGACCCGTCAGATAGGCCGGGTCGGCGATAACCGTTTCCAGCGCAAGCGCCGCGCCGACGTCGGGATCGTCCATGCGCCTGAAGGTTTCTACCATGGTGGTCCGGTCGCTCACGGGATTGCCGAGAGGGCTCGTGTAGTTCTCCAGCAGCCGGCTGGACTCGATGACCAGCGTGTCGCCCTCGTATCGCGCCGTCGAGTAACCCAGGTGGGTGTGTTCGATGTCGCCGGGTTGCGGCGCGTCCAGCAGGATCTCGCGGCGGCCGCCGTACTCTTCGTATTCCAGGATGATCCGGTCTTCCAGTTGCGTCATCCGCACGGGATGGGGCGTAAACGCCGCCTGACGGACCAGGCCCGGCGGTACGCAGGCCACGACCGGGTCGCTGACGGGATCGAAAGCCGCTGCCGCTGCCGTGCCGGCCTCGTTGTAGGGAGGCGGTGTGCGGTCGCCGGGGCCGCCGCCCATCCCCATTCCGCCCGCCCCCATGCCACCGCCGGGACCCATGGTCCAGGCGCCGGTGAAGTTCGGCCGCCCGTCATCCAGGGTCAGCGCCAGGGGGGAGGCACCCACCGGTTCCACGTAGTCGCTCTCGCCTTCCACGACCCGAATCAGGGAACCGTCCGCCGGGTCCAGCTCGGACATGTTGCCCAGCAGCACCATGGGCACGCCGTTGCGGGCTTCCCTGCCGCTGATCCGCATGTACTGGCCCGGCTGCACGGTGTGGGCGGTCCAGCCGCGCCGCCGCATCAGGTTGGCGGCCGAGCCGCTGGCCCTCCACCCGGTCACCTCGCCGTCTTCGCCGACCACATCGAAGAAGACATCGATGTGGGGATTGGTGAAGTTGAAATCGGTGACCGTCCCCTCGACCTCGATGATGTTCGTGGTGAAGGCGGCGTTGGCGGAGTGGTGCGCATTGGCTCCTCCGGCCGCCAGAACAGTAGCCGCCAACGCCATTCCGGCGCCACGGTGCCACAGCGCCGCAGTCGCCAACACTGTCGTTGTTGCGCGAGATTTCATCCGCCCGCGCCTCAGAAATTGTAATTCAGGCGAAGTCCGACTGTGCGCGGTGGACGCGGGGTAACCCGCCAGTTTTCCCTGGGATCAATGTTGACACCGCGTGGAGCCGCGGCAGCTATGGCCAGACTCCCCGGACTCAGGGGACTGATCGTCACGTCTTCACCCGATGCAAGTCTGCGAGGCGTGTCCTCATCGGTCAGATTGTTGACATACAGGACTGCACTCCAGTTGTCGCCGTTCAGGCCGGCAGAGACGTTCACGGTAGTCACTCCTGGAGTCGCTATGACATTTGCCGAATCCAGCCACTGTTCCGATTCGAAACGCACGTCCGCACGTGCATTCCAGCTCAATCCGGCATCACCTACAACGCCGCGATAGCTTGGACTCAGGGAACCCGTAACCTTTGGTTGTTCTCTCTGTTCCAATCCGTCCACGCGGTAGCATGCTGCGTATCTCCCGCCGGTTTCCCGGATCACCGGGCGACCGGTTGCCAATGCGTAGTCACCCACGCCGCCCATGGCGGCTATGTTTACGTCACAAAAATTCGTGTAGTGCGCATCCAGAAGGCCAAGGGCGCCACGGATGCTGAAGCTGTCGGTGACGAACAGGTTACCTTCGAACTCCGCGCCCTTCATCTCCTGGTCGCCGTTATTCAGGAAGGTGCGGTTGCTCTCGTTCGGGTCCCGCTGGTTTCTGGGCAGATTCGGATCGCCCCAATAGAGGTTGATCGGCTGGACGTTGCCTTCCCATTCCATGACGTAGATCGCCGTGGCGTACTGCAGGCGCCCATCGAAGGCGCTGCCCTTGATGCCGAACTCCACGTTGGTCAGTTGCTCTTCATCGAAGTTGATGACGGTATCCAGATCGTAGGGAACGCCCTGTTCGCCGTTGGTGGTATCCCATAATTGGTTTGCCCGGGCCAGGGTTCCCTGGAGAGCCTCGTTGAAGAATCCCACATTCACGCCTGCGGGGTTATTGCCCCTGGCGAACTGACCGTAGAAAGAGGTTGTCTCGCTGAAGTTGTAGTTGAAGGACAATCGGGGAACAAACTTCTTGGTCAGCACCGAGCCCGTGTTCCCTGAAATGGTGTCTTCACCCGATACTTCATCATTCTGATAACGGCCTTCCGCGGTCAACGCCAGTCGATCCGTCACGTCGTAGGTGGCGTTGAAGAAAACACTCGTGTTCGAAGCCGACTCACCCAGAAGTTGATCGGGAACCGAAACGTCGTCGAGGGTCAGCTCGAGATAGCGCTGAACCGCTTCCGGCCCGCGAGCCACCGCGTCATAACCGCCGAAGTAAAGGGTCGTCAGGAAGTCGTAGTTGTAGTGTGAGGCGCCAACGACATAACGAAGGCGGTTTTCCGCCGGAGAAACCCAGCGGACCTCGGCATAGGCTTCACTGATATCGGTCGGATCCGACATGATCGATCCGACGGTGGCACCCGGTCCCATGCTGGCGTACACCCAATCGGGAATCGGTCCCATGGGCGGACCCATGCCCATGGCCATGCCCCTGGTAAAGGTTATCGGGGTGGCCGGATCACGGGTGCCGTCGGCCCCTCGAATGTATTTCTCCGAACCGCTGAAAGCCGTGAATTGCAGCGCATGGCCATTGTCCGTCGCATAATCGGCCTGAATCGAAAAACGGTCGCGCTCATCGTGTGCGGAGAAGTAATCGCCGAAAACCGACTGGGACTGAGCCAGGAAAAGCAGATCGTCCTGTTCCTGTTGAGTCAGCCCTTGGTACTGTGGGAACTGGTCTGCATAAGCGGGGTTGTCGAAGGCTAGCGCCAGGACCGAAGATCGATCGTTTTGCGCCCACAGCGAAGCGCCCTGGTTCCAGTCGGGACAGTCGTAGGTTCCATCGACCGCGAGACCGGCGCCCATGCCCACGACGATGATGCCGTTGTCGGCGAAGCAGGCATCGCGGGCTTCCTCGGTGATGTAGTAGGACACGCCCGGCGTATCGAACGTGACGATGTTGCTGTATGTCAGCTCGATTTCCAGGTTGTCGGAGGGATTGAAGACCATCTTGCCCGAAATGGAGTCGGTACTGCGCTCGCCATACTGAAGTTCGTCGCCGGCGATGTTGGTGGCGAGGTAGTCGTCCGGGGCCGTGCTGTCTTCGTATTCGATATTCAACATGTAGCCCACGGTGTCGCTTATCGGGCCGGAAACGCCCGCGCGCAGGAGTCGGCGTCCGTAGCCATTCACTTCTGCGCGGACGTTGCCTTCGAATTCCTCGCCCGGATCCCGGGTCACGTAATTGATCGCGCCGCCGAATGTCGAACGTCCGAAAGCTGCGCTTTGCGGACCGCGATAGATTTCGACCTGCTCCAGGTTGCCGAATCCAAGAGAGCCCTGGGAACCCAGGATCGGCATGCCATCGACAAAGGCCGTTACCTTGGTTCGATTGGTTGCGATTTCATTGGATTGAACCCCGCGCACGCTTGGAAATGCGGCATTGCGGTCGGGACCTTCGTCATAGTAGATGCCCGGCACCAACTGGAACAATTCTTCCTGGGTCAGAATGCCCGTGTCTTCGATCAGACCGTCGCTCAGTACGGAGATGGAGACCGGTACTTCCTGGAGACTCTCTTCACGCTTTCGTGCCGTGACGATGATTTCCTCGAGCACGAAGTCCTGCTCCGTCTGGGCGTAGACGGGTTCGCCCACGGCCAGAGTCGCGAAGATTCCCACCATGAATATCTGACTGATTCGGATCATTGCATATCCCCTGTTATCACCATATCTGCTGCGCTCGTTGCAGAGATGCAACAGGCACACCTTTCCCCTCAGGCACAACATAACCAAGAAATGTGTAGAGATTATGGAGGAATTCCCGATTTCCGGTGTTATGAGCAAATTTCGATTTTACCTATACTATGTCGCAGCACGACTCTGTCGAACTGCCTGCGGTTCGACCGAACCGACGGCTCTGCTCATTGGAGTGAATCGATTAGCATCATGCGCATCGGAATCGGACAGAAAATATTCATGGGGTTCCTGCTCGCTGCCCTGGTGGTGCTTGCACTGACCACCGGTGTCACACGCTGGAGCTTCGAGCGCGGGTTCCTCAACTACGTTAACGAGAACGAGGCCGAAGCGCTTCGCTATTTCGCCCTGAGACTCTCCGAGGTTTACGGGGAAGAGGGCGATTGGGAGACTGTGGGGAGAGACCGCGACCGATGGCTGGAACTCATGGCTCCAGCTGGTACGACTCGCTCTGACGGTCTTCCACAACGCATACTGCCGTCGCACGACGGCACTGCCGTGTCCAGGGACCCATTGGCCGTGTCGCCGCGAATTTCCGTGCTTGACGCCGCAGGAAACCGGTTGTTCGGCCCGCCTGCCGGGGATACGCCGCTGCGCATCGAGCCCATTGTCGTTTTCGGCGAAGTGGTGGGCAACCTGCATCTCAATCCGCTGGAAACGCTGGCCCGGGACCTGGATCAGCAGTTTTCGCAGCAGCAGGTTCGCTGGATCTACGGTACGGCGGTATTCGCGCTCCTGCTGGCGGGCGTGCTCGCCATTGTGTTCTCCCGCCAGATCGTCTCGCCCATCTCCCAACTGACCCGCGGCACGCAGGCGCTTGCCGACGGGCGCTTCACGGAACGGCTCAGTGTGCAGTCTTCCGATGAACTGGGCGGTCTGGCGAGAAACTTCAACGTCCTCGCCGAGACACTGGAACGAAACCAGCAAGCCCAGCGCCAATGGATCGCCGATATTTCCCATGAATTGCGTACGCCCCTGTCCGTGTTGAGGGGCGAGCTGCAGGCGGTGGAAGACGGGGTGCGGCCATTCGACGAAACGACCCGCAAGTCCCTCAGCGGCGAGGTGGAACGGCTCACCAAACTCGTCAACGACATATACCAGCTCTCCGTCGCGGATGTGGGGGCGCTTCGCTACCGCAAGGAGGTCGCCGACGTCGGCCAGGTGCTGGAAGATACGGTGGAATTGTTCGAGGCGCGGATTCGCGATGCGGGTCTTGAACTGGAAACCCGCTATCCCGAAGGGCCTTTGGAAGCGTTGATCGACGTCAACCGCCTTGGGCAGCTATTTACCAATGTGCTGGAAAATTCGATTCGGTACACCGATCGGGGTGGACGCGTACGTGTCGCCTGCCTGCAGAAGGGCAAGGACATCGAAGTCAGTATCGAGGATTCCGCACCGAATGTGCCGAAGGATGCGATGCCTCGCCTGTTCAAGCGGCTCTACCGGGTGGAGAGTTCCAGGGGCCGTCAGACGGGCGGTGCGGGGTTGGGGCTGGCCATCTGCAAGCGGATCGCGCACGCGCTGGGAGGGAGTATCAGCGCGTCGCCATCAGGGCTGGGCGGACTGAAAATGGTCGTCCGGCTTCCGGCAGCCATTCACGCGGCAGGATGACCGTCACGCGGGCCAGGGCTATGAACGGCTCGCCGATCCTGGTGGTCGAGGACGAGCCGAAGATCGCGCAGCTTCTCGTCGACTACCTGTTGCTGGCAAGTTATCCGACGCACCATATCGGCAATGGCGAGGAGGTCGTTCCTTGGGTGCGCGACCATAATCCCAGGCTCATTCTGCTCGATGTCATGCTTCCCGGCAGGGACGGCATGTCCATCTGCCGCGAGATTCGGGGGTTTTCGGATGTTCCCATCGTCATGGTGACGGCCCGGGTGGAAGAAATCGACCGCTTGCTGGGTCTGGAACTCGGCGCCGACGACTACATCTGCAAGCCCTTCAGTCCACGGGAGGTCGTTGCCAGAGTGCATGCCATCATGCGGCGCGTGGCTTCGCAGAATGCCCCGGGCGGCGACTATCTGGGCATCGTCATCGACCGCGAACACCACCGGGCGCATGTCAACGGATATGCTCTGGATCTCACTCCGCTGGAGTTTCGGCTGCTCGGCGTATTGCTGGGAAACCCGGGCCGCGTATTCTCCCGCAACCAGTTGATGGATCGGGTTTACAAGGACAGCCGCACCGTTAGCGACCGAACAATGGACAGTCATATCAAGAACTTGAGGCGGAAAGTTCGAGAGTTTCTTCCGGACGAGGAAGTGATTCGTACCGTCTATGGCGTCGGCTACAAGCTGGAGTGATGCGAGCCCTGGAGTGATGCGGGCCGTCCGGGTGGTGGACGGGTCCGCCCCGCGCGCTGGCCCTTGTGCAATTCAGCGATATGCGCGGCTCTCGCCGCAGTGCGTTTGGCTCAGCCGTCCCGTGCGTGGGCCCGTTCCATCGCCTCGATGAGGGGCAGCCGGATACCGGAGAGATACCGCACCATTGCGCCTCCCGCCGTACAGACGTAGTCGATGTCCGCCGTATCGACGAAGCTCGCCGCCGCCGTGACCGTGTCGCCGCCGCCGATCACCGAATAACCCGGCGAGGCGGCGATGGCTCGCCAAATGGCACGTGTCCCAGCGGTAAACTCCGCCTGCTCGTAAACGCCGGGCGGTCCGTTGACGAAAATGGTTTTTGCCCCGCGGAGTTCGGCTTCGTATGCCGCAATTGTGCGCTCGCCTATATCCAGGAAAAGGTGTTCCGCGGGCAGGTCCTTGACCGCGATCTCGCGGCGCTGGCCGGACTCGGCATAGGCCAGGTCCAGGGGCATGGCAATCCGGCCGGGGTACTGTTGCAGGTACTCCGCGGCCTGGGGAACGAAGACGTCCAGTCCGCGGTCCTCCAGAAACTGCTCCTGCTTGCGCCCGAGTCGGAAGCCGCTGGCCAACAGCATCACTACACCGGTAATGCCGCACGCCAGAATCCGGTCAGCCGTTCCCGATGCGAGCACCGGCTCCATCATCCCGAAGGCATCGGAGATTTTTGCTCCACCGAGCACGAACACGCAGGGGTGCTCGGGCGCGTGCATCACCCGGTCCAGGGCCGCAACCTCGTCCGCCAGCAGAATTCCGGCGGCGGTGGGCTTCAGTTCCTGGAAGGCCACCATGGAAGGCGCGTTGCGGTGGGCGGCCGCGAAGGCGTCGTTCACGTAGTAGTCGATCAGCGGCGCCAACCCGCGAACCAGGTACGTGTCGAGCATTTCCCCGGGCGCCAGTTTCACGGCGGTCTCGAAGGTCGAGATTTCCTCGCTCAGGTAGCGGAGGTTGCCGAGCAGAACGGCTTCTCCGGGCCCGAGGGCCTTTACCGCTTCCCGGGCCGCGGGCCCGGCCACGTCATCGATGTAGGCCACGCGCCGGCCCAGGTGCCCGGTCAGCTTTTCGGCGTGTTCCTCGAGAGGTATCAGGTTCTGATAGTCCAGCGTGTCGCCCTGGTGTGCGATCAGGGCGAGGCGGGCGCCGCCTTCGAGCAGATGCCGAATCGTCGGGAGACTCTTCCGAATGCGGTTTTCATTGACAATGCGCTTTGTGTCGACGTCGATGGGCGAATTGATGTCCACCCGCAGCAGCACGGTCTTGCCGCCGTAGTCGAAACGGTCGAGAGGGGTCATGTTTGCCACGGATGCCTCCCGATGCGTTTGGGGCAGTCAGGCTTCGGCGCAGGCTATTTCCAGTAGGGCAGGCCCAGGTAACGGTTGGTATCGCCGACTGCCTTCAGCCGGTCCGTCTCCATGGCCATGGACGCACGAATGCCGTCGATGGACTCGGGAATGGTCACCGATTCCTGGGGGATATGGATTCCGAACATGATGTCCCGTCCGGACTTCACCAGGGTGTCTTCCCAGACCGGCAACTCGTAGATGTCTCCGCGGGGGAAGCCCATGTCGCGCGCATACTTGAAGATCGAGGCGTTGCCCAGGAACCCCTGGTCGGTGGAAACGACGCGGATGCGGTCGTGCGCCTCGAACAGTTCCCTGGCCTCGTCCACCGAGAGGTCGTCCTTCGGCGTGGCGAGGACCGAGATGAAGTGGCCGTGGGTGACGGGCGTATGCACCAGCAGCCCCGTGGCGTCCACGTGGGGCATGATGGCCATCAGGTCCACCGCCTGGTGGTTCGGCGCCTTGTCCACTTTCAGCGCGTTGACGATGCCCCGGTGGTAGTCGCCGGGGTCGGCCACGCGCCGGACGATCGTGATGGCGACACGCTCCACGCCGGGACCGCGGTCCAGGCAGTCGACCGCGCGGATCAGCCCGGTCGTGTTGCACGACGTCAGCTTGAGGAACTGGGCATTCAGCCCCTCCTCGTAGTTCGCATAGCCGTGGAAGAAGACATCGGCAACCTCGTCCTTCTCGCCGCCCTGGAAGACGGCCTTGTTACCGTGCTTGATGTAAAGCTCCTTGTTTTTCGCGCCAATTCCGCCGGGGGCCGCGTCCAGAACCACATCCACTTCGGGCAGGATTTCCTCCATCGTTCCGGCCACCGGGACGCCGGTGGCCTCAAGCGGTGCGCAGGCATCTTCATAGGCCGCAAACAGCCTGTACGGCATGCCCCGGTCGCGCAGAGCCTGTACCGTCAGCGTCGGCGCCGCATCCACGACACCCACCAGTTCCATGTCCTCCTGCAACGCCACTCCGTCGGCGAGTCGCTGCCCGATGACGCCAAATCCCGATACCAGTACCTTGACCATTCCTGACCCTTTCCCAATGCGTGAAACCATATGCGAAGGGCGAATGATACATTGCAATACTCACCATATGTGCTGTAGAGTCCTTCGCCGTCCCATGCCGTTCATCAAGAGATAAAATCCCTATGGACGTATTTCCCAATACCGGCCCGCACCTGCACATCGTGCTGAATCATTTCCCGCTGATCGGGAGCGTTTTCGTCCTTGGGTTGCTGATCGCCTCGGCGTACATGAAGAACGACGGCATGCGCAGGGTCAGCCTGATCCTTTTCGTGGTTCTGGGCCTGCTGGCGATTCCCACCTACATCACCGGCGCGGCGGCCGGTTGGGCCTACCAGGGCCGGCCGGACATGTCGGTCCAGATTCTGGATGCTCATCGTGACGCAGCGTTGATGGCATTCGTGTTCATCGGACTCACGGGCCTCGTGTCGTGGCTTGTCCTGTGGCGGGAGCGCCGCTATGGCCGCGCGTCCACGGCGGGATTCTATGCCGTGCTGGCGCTGGGAATTGTCGCATTGCTGACAATCGTCGAAGCTGGCAGCCTGGGCGGCACCGTACTGCGGCCGGAACTTCGCGAGGGCGCGATGGCAGAACCCATCGGGCTTACTGCCGCAATCGAAGCGGCCATACAGAGCATCATCTGGGCCTGGCCGTCCATGGAGGCGGCGCACTTTGTAGGCATGGCAGTGTTGTTCGGCGTCGTTCTGCTGGTGGGGCTGCGTGTACTCGGTGTTGCCAGAAACGTGCCGTATTCCGCCGTGCACCGACTGCTGCCGCTCGGGGCGCTGGCATTGCTGGTCAACATCGTCACCGGCATGTTCTTCTTCATCGCCGACTCGGGCCGCTACGTCGCCATGGACGGGTTTCCCCCGAAGATCATCTGGCTGATGGTGGGCGGTCTCGCCATTATCTACTTCACGATCTTCGACGACATCTGGGATGTGAAATCGGATCAGGATGCGCCCCCGCGGGCCAAGGTGATGGCGGCATTGACAATGGTTTCCTGGGCTGCCGTGCTGGTATTCGGCCGGCTGTTGCCCTACTACGGAGAGGGAGGCTAGACCATCATGGGCGGTTTCATCTTCGCTCTATCTATCGTCGTCTCGACTTTCGTGGTCGTCCTGGTTCTCACGTATGTCATCGACAGAGAAGCCGACGCCAACGATAGCGGTTAAGCTGGAGAAGTTATGGGCTTGTTAAGCTGGTTGGAGGGCACGGCCTATTCCGAGTGGATCGTTGCCGGGTTGCTGGGTTGGCCGCTGATGCTGTCCATGCACGCGATCGGGCTTGCAGCCGTCGTCGGCATCATGTTCGCGATCAACCTGCGCATGCTCGGATTCTTCAAGCCGATCCCGTATGCCGGTCTGGGCCCGCTGCTGGCCTTTGGCTGGGTAGGCATTACCGTCAACGCCTTTTCGGGACTCTCTCTTTTCATGGCGCAGGCGACGTTCTACGTGACGAGTGTGCCATTCCTGGTGAAGATCACTTTCGTCATCCTCGGCATCGCCAATTTGCACCTGACTCAGCGAGTCCTGCGGCAGGAAGCGGATGCCTGGCAAGAGTCAGGCACGGTATCGCAGATGGGAACCGCGCTCGCGGTCAGTTCGATCGTGTTCTGGACGCTCGCCGTAGTCTGCGGGCGGTTGATCGCCTACCTGTAAGTTTCGTCGCCGGCGCACTCCGGCGCGATATTGCCGGCTCGCCAAATGATTCCACTGTAGGAATTAATCGAACGTCTCGCGGAGCCGCCATTGCTGGCGGTCGTCGCGGCTGCCGTCGCAGACTTCGAGCGTGAGGTCGCGGATCAGGTGCACCGGGTCGCCGCCGCCGCCGTGGCGGCTGGGGCCTTCGCCGGCCGTCACGCAGTTACCGGGCGCCGCCAGCGACATGATCTTGCCGTTGGGGCGATGTTCGAAACGCTGGTTGTCGTTTCCGTCGCAAGGATCCAGCGAGAACTCGCTGCCGGCGGCCAGGCCCGTTGCCGTCATGCACAGATCGAATTCGATCAGGCGAAACACATTGTCGGGAATACCGTCCGCGTCGAATGCCTGGTCTACTCCCAGCTGCCCCTGGTAGCTGTAGCAACTGTGCGTCTGCAGACCGTCCTCGGGTCGAGCGTTGGCCTGGAAACCGAGGGTGTCCAAGCAGAATCCTCGGGGTTCGTCCAGTCTGTCCACCAGTGTGACCTCGGCGGGTGTTTCGGCGAAGATGCCGCCCGACACCAGCAATGTGCTAATAAATGAAGTTAAAAATATCTCTTTATTCATTGTATTACCTGAATTTATTTCCCTTATCCGCATGAAGTGCCAGTAGGCGGCGTAGCGTTTCACGAATTTGAGTGCTTCCCTCAACGCCATACCGTGCCCAATCGCTTGTCGGTGATACTATCCGACTGGTCAAGTGAATCCCAATTGTTGCAGGGGCATGCGGGTACCGGGATCAACCAAACACGGAACGTGTGGCAGCCAAATGGCAGCGAATGCCTCTGCGCTGATATGCGCACTAGCGGTCGCCGCCTGCGATACCGTACCCGAAGACGTCGACTGGCCAACCTATCTCGGCGACGGCAGCAGTCAGCACTCCACCCTCGATCAGATCACGCCGGCAAACGCCCATCGCCTGGAAACAGCCTGGATCTACCACGCTGGCGGGACAGATCCGAATAACTACTCGCAGATGCAGACCAGTCCGATCGTGGTCGGCGGCATCCTCTATGGCGCATCGCCTCAGTTGCACCATTTCGCCCTGAACGCCGCAACGGGCAGTGAGCTGTGGCGATTCGATCCGTTCCAGAACGGAGCAACCGCCACCGGCGGCGATTTTGCCCGAGGCGTGACCTATTGGGACGACGGTGCGGACGGCCGCATATTCCTGACTGCCGGGGCAAGCCTGTTTGCCCTGAATGCGCGGGCCGGCAGTCCGATCAGGGAATTCGGGCATGACGGCCGTGTCGATCTCAAGGCGGGCCTCGGGCGCGATGTCAGCGACCTGTACCTGGTCTCCAACACGCCCGGGGTCATTTACGAGGACCTCCTGATACTGCCCGTGCGGGTCTCCGAGGGCCAGCCCGCGGCTCCCGGCCACGTTCGTGCCTACGATGCACGCACCGGCGCCGTCCGGTGGACCTTCTACACCATCCCGCGCCCCGGTGAATTCGGCTACGACACCTGGCCGGAGGATGCCTACCTGCGCGTCGGCGGAGCCAACAACTGGGCGGGCATGTCCGTCGACCGGGAGCGGGGCATCGTCTACGTGCCCACCGGGTCCGCCACGCCGGACTTCTTCGGCCGGGACCGGCAGGGCCCCAACCTGTTCGCAAACACGTTGCTTGCCCTGGATGCCGCCACCGGCGAGCGGATCTGGCACTTTCAGGCCGTCCACCACGACATCTGGGACCGGGATTTCCCGGCGCCCCCCAACCTGGTCACCGTGACGCGGGACGGTGTGCAGCGCGATGCCGTCGCCCAGATCACCAAGACCGCCCACGTCTTTCTGTTCGACCGCGATTCCGGCGAACCCCTGTTTCCGATCGAGGAACGGCCCTATCCCCCGTCCGACATTCCCGGCGAACGGGCGTGGCCAACTCAGCCGCTCCCGGTCAGACCACCCCCGTTCACCCGGCAGACGCTTTCGGCAAGCGACATCACCGACAGAACCCCGGAAGCGCAACGCATCGTCGGCGAACAGCTGGCGCGCATGCGCAGCGGCGGCCAGTTCGTTCCCTTCAGTCTGGAAGGCACGATCGTCTTTCCCGGATTCGACGGCGGCGGCGAATGGGGTGGCGCGGCAGTGGATCCGGGTAGCGGAATCATGTACGTCAACGGCAATGACATCCCCTGGATCGGCGCAATCGTCGAAGTCGATCCCGGCGCCAGCCGCGCCGCCGAAACCGGTCATCGACTATATGCCCAGCACTGCCAGCAATGCCATGGAACGGACAGAAGCGGAGATTCCCTGGGCGTCTTTCCCGGCCTCGTCGGTCTTGCGGAGCGGATGACGGTGGCCGAAGCGATCGCGATCATACGAGAGGGCAGCGGCACCATGCCGCCCGTTGCCTACCTGACGGACAACGACATGGAGGCGCTGGCCTCCTACCTGTTCGAGGTGGATGACCCGGCGTTCGGGTCGGAGGCGAGGTCTGCCGGGAGTACCGGCGATCCGGTCTACGCCTTTGCCGGTTACCGCCGCTTCCTCGACCCGGACGGCTACCCTGCAGTCAAGCCGCCCTGGGCGACCCTGAACGCCATCGATCTGAACGCCGGGGAGATTCTCTGGAAAGTCACGCTCGGCGACTGGCCGGAAGCGGCCGCGCCCGGCAGTCCGCCAACCGGCGCCGAGTCCTACGGCGGCCCGATCGTCACCGCCGGCGGCGTCCTCTTCATCGGCGCGACCCGGGACGAGCACTTCCGCGCTTTCGACATGGCCAATGGCGATCTCCTGTGGGAGACCAGACTACCCGCCGCCGGATACGCCACGCCCGTCACCTACAGGGTGAACGGGCGGCAGTTCGTGGTGCAGGCCGCGGGCGGCGGCAAGATCGGCACGAAATCGGGCGATGCCTACATTGCCTTCGCCCTGCCCGAATAGTGTATGTTCAAACTCGACGATCGCCGGACCCGGGTCGCCAGCGCGCCCTGGTGATGCTGGAAAGGAACTGACCTGCAGGAGCACAAAGTGACCGGTACAAGAAACCTCTGCTTCCTCATCTGCCTGGCTCTGCTGCCGCTTGCTATTGCAGCCCAGCCCGCGGAACCGCCTCAAGAGCGCATGCCCAACTTCGTCATCCTGTTCGCCGACGATCTCGGCTATGGCGACCTCTCGAGCTATGGGCACCCTTCCATCCGCACGCCGAATCTGGACGCAATGGCGGCAGAAGGCCAGAGGTGGACAGACTTCTACGTGGCCTCGGCCGTGTGCTCGCCCAGCCGCGGCGCCCTGCTCACGGGCAAGCAGCCAAACCGCAGCGGACTGTACGGCCACAGGTCGCGCGTGCTCTTTCCCAGGCAGACGGGCGGCATCTCCGAAGAGAACACCACGATCGCCGAGGCCTTGCGGGAACTGGGTTACGCCACCGGGATCGTCGGTAAGTGGCACCTCGGGGCCCGGCCCGAACACCTGCCGACGCGGCACGGTTTCGACTACTGGTTCGGAATCCCTTATTCGAACGACATGGACGGGACGGATCAACGCGTCCCCGGTGCCTATTTCTCTCCGAGAATCGAGTACTGGAACGTCCCGCTGATGCAGAGCCGATCGGTGGGTCAGGAATATCATGACCAGATCCTCGAACGGCCGGCCCGCCAGGAGACGATCACGCGCCGTTATACGCAACAGGCGCAGGAATTCATCGACCGCCACTCGGATCGGCCCTTTTTTCTTTTCGTCCCCTACACCATGCCGCACACGCCCCTCTTTCCGGCACCCGAGTTCGCGGGTACGAGCCTTGCGGGACGCTACGGAGATGTCATCGAGGAAATCGACTGGAGCGCAGGAGAGATACGCCGAAGCCTCGAGCGCGCGGGCGTGGCGCAAGACACCCTGGTCGTATTCACGAGCGATAACGGCCCCTGGCTCACCATGCGCACCGACAAGGGCACCGCGGGTCCGTTGCGAAACGGCAAGGGGACAACCTTCGAGGGTGGAATCCGGGTACCGGGCGTCATGTGGTGGCCCGGCAGCATACAGCCGGGCGTGGTACGCGACATCGGCTCCGCGATGGATCTCTTCCCGACCCTGCTCGCGCTCGCCGGCGGTACGACCGAAGACATCCTGGATGGCGTCGACCTGAGCGGCACACTGCTGCGGGGCGAGCCGGGAACACGCGAGGTCCTGGCCCACTACCGCGCCGGTGAGCTGTATGCACTTCGCAAGGGGCCGTACAAGATTCATCTGATCACCGAAAAGGCGTACGGCATAGGACCGGAGCGGACCGAGCATGAGACGCCTCTTCTCTACCATCTTGGGGAAGACCCGGGCGAATCCTGGGACCTGGCGGCCGAGCGCCCCGAGATCCTGGCGGAGATGCTCGAGGCCGTGCGAGAGCATCAGGCAGCCATGGAAACGCGCCCGTCGCTCTTTGACTCTCGTTGAACAAGGAATGACGCTCTACGCCGGAGGACTCGACAAGTCACGGGTTGTACCATTAATAGACACTCCGCCATCAGGGAGGCGCCATGAATTCCAGGTCAAATTTCCCGCCCACAATGATTGGCAGTGGTCTCGTTGCCGTGTCTTTCTGCCTGTTCGCCGCGCTTGTCTTCGCGCAGAGCGTGCCCGTTGCTCCGGCAGCGACGGAAAGGCCGCCGAACATCGTCTTCTTCATGGTCGACGACCTGGGCTGGAGTGACATCGGCGTCTTCGGCAGCACGTTCTACGAGACGCCGAACATCGACCGGCTGGCCGAACAGGGTGTGCGCTTCACCAACGCCTACGCCGCCGCGCACGTCTGCTCGCCAACGCGCGCGGCACTGCTGACCGGCAAGTATCCGGCGCGGCTGCGCCTGACGGACTGGTTGCCGGGGCGCCCCGGGCGCGACTTCGAACGGTTGCTGAGCGGCGAGAAGCTGGCGGCCCTGCCGCTTGGGGAACTCACCCTGGCCGAAGCGTTGCAGGAGCACGGCTACCGGACGGGGATCTTCGGCAAGTGGCACCTCGGCGACGGCGAAGCCGGCCCCCTCCACCAGGGATTCGACGTCCAGGCGCCTCGATTCTACGGATCGACCCCTCGGGGCGGCTACTTCCCGCCGTACAGGATGGAAGGCCTGACGGTCGAGGGAGAGGAGGACACCTACCTCACCGACCGGATCACCGACCTGGCTCTGGAGTTCATGGAGCAGAGCCGGGAGTCGCCCTTCTTCCTCTATCTGTCGCACTTCGCCGTACACGACCCGATCGAGGGGCGTCCGGACCTGGTATTGCGGTACCGGGAGAAGCTGAAATCGGCGGAAGCGCCGGCTGGTCCCGCATACAGACTGGAGGGTAACCCGGACGATCCCGAGCCGCTTTCGCCCGCCCAACTGGATGCCCTGGGGCAGGAGCCCTCGCATGGGGAATACCGGGTGTTGCCCCGGCGCACGGTCAAGATCAAGCAGCATCAGGACAATGTCCAGTTCGCCGCGATGGTCACCACCGTCGACGAAAGCATGGGGCGTGTGCTCCGCATGCTTGAGGAGCTGGGACTGACGGAGCATACGATCGTCGTCTTTTACTCCGACAACGGAGGCATGGCGGCAGCCAACTTCGGCAATCCGGAGCGGGTGGTGGACCCCGGCGAGCTGGACGTCGCTTACGCCACGTCCAGTCTGCCCCTGCGCGGCGCGAAGGGCTGGTTGTACGAAGGCGGCATACGGGTGCCCCTGATCGTGCGGTGGCCGGGCGTCGGCCAGGCCGGCGCGGTTCGCGACGAAGCCGTGATCAGCACCGACTTCTATCCGACCCTGCTCGAGATGGCCGGCTTGCCGGCCAGGCCGGATCAGCACGTCGACGGCGTGAGCTTTGCCGGCGCTCTCGAAGGCGGCGCATTCGAGCGCGGCGCGATCTTCTGGCACTTCCCGCACTACAGCAATCACGGCATGCAGAGTCCCGGCGGCGCGATCCGGGATGGTGCCTACAAGCTGCTGGAGTACTTCGAAAACGGCACCGTGCAGCTCTTCGATCTTCAGAACGATCCCGGCGAACAGCGCGATCTGGCTGCCGAGCAGCCTGAGCAAGCTGCCGAACTGCGTGCCCGGCTTCACGCCTGGCGCGAGTCCGTTTCGGCTGCGATGCCGACGGCTCGCTGAGGCCCTGCCTGGAGTTTCAGCGGCCTGCATTGCAAACTCAACCGGATCGGGCCTACAGAGCCGTGCATTGAAGACTCTCTCCGATCAGGTATATTGATCGGGTTCGATAATTCCTGGGGACGACCATGAGATCATTTACCGTTTGCTGGGCGCTATTGGCGCTCTCCTTGCCGGCGCTGGGACACCATTCCGTTGTGGCGTTCTACGAAATGGACAGGCGAGTGCAAATCGAGGGTACCGTCACCGAAGTCTTCTGGAGAAATCCCCATACCGGATTCACGATCGAAGTGGTGAATGCTGACGGTGTGGTCGAAGAATGGGTTACGGAAGGCAACACGACGAGCGAACTGATACGAAGGGGATTTACCAGGGACTCCGTGAAGGTCGGCGACCGCGTCAGGGCAGGCGGGAGAGTTTCCCGGCGAGGCGATCGCATGATATTCGGCGGCCCTTCTCATGTGCTCTTGCCTGACGGCGAAGAGGTACCGGTGCGACGAACCGAGTCATCGGAAGACGAGGTGGTGCTCGCCAGTGCGGCCGATGCTGCCGGCACCGGAATTTTCAAGGTATGGAGTTTTGAGACTCGATATCAGCTCCGCAACCCGTTCGTGCTCACGCCTGCAGCCCAGGAAGCGCTGGACGGTTACGACGCGAGAACCGACGATCCGAGTCTCCAGTGCATACCGCCGGGTATGCCCAACGCCATCCTCAATCCCTATCCCATCGAGCTGATCGACGAGGGTGACCGGATCGTCCAGCGGATCGAGGAATGGGGTCAGCAGCGCGTGTTTCACATGAGTGAAGAGGCCGGTAGCCAGTCCCAGGCGCCAAGTCATCTAGGATATTCGGTCGGGCGCTGGGAGGGGGATGTGCTCGTCGTCGAAACGACACGGTTCAACTGGCCGTTCCTCGATCAGGACGGCAGGCCGATGAGCGAGAACGTCTCGATGCTCGAACGCTACACGATGAGCGAGGACGAGACCGAGCTTGCGTACGAGATCATCATCACGGATCCGGAGTACCTGGTGGAACCGGCAATCTGGGATCACACCTGGTTCTACAAGCCCGGCGATGAGATGCTGCCGGGTATAGAGCCCGGCGAACGTTTCGAGTGCGAACTTCGGGACACCGATATTTCGATATACAGGTAATGGGCAACAATAATGGGCAATAACATTGCGAAGGCGGCTTTTTGCCTGCTCGTTGCGGCCTCCGCCGCCAACGCGCAGGGGCCCGACGGATCGCGTCCCAACATCCTGGTCATCCTGGGCGATGACATGGGCGTGGAAACGCTGGCGAGCTTCGGCGTGGGAACGCAGACGCCGAGGACGGCGACCCTGGATGCGCTGGCCGAGCGCGGCGTTCGCTTTACCAACATGTGGTCCCAGTCGATGTGTTCGCCGACCCGGGCGACGATTCTGACGGGCCGCTACGGCTTTCGTACCGGCGTGGGCGGCCCCACCGGCGACGGCGAGGCGCGAGGACCGATGCCCGAGCCGCCGCCGGTCCCGGCCGGAGTCGTTGAGTTCGGCATGGGTGCGGGAACGGGCATGGGCATGGGCATGGGCTTCACATTCACCGGTATCGACGACGGTGCCCGGTGGGGGATCGGCCGGGACGAGTTTGCGTTGACTCAGGCGCTCTCCGCCGGTCCGGATCCGGGTTATGACAAGGCGGCGTTCGGCAAGTGGCACCTCGCCGACGTTCGCAACGGTTGGCAGGATCATCCCAATCTCGTGGGTTTCGACCACTTCTCGGGTCTGATCCGCTGCTGTCCCGAGAGCTACTTCGCCTGGGTGCACCTGGAAAATGGCGAGTTCTCGACTCGAAGCGGCTACGCGGTCACCGACAAGGTGGATGAGGCCATTGAATGGCTGGGCGCCCCATCCGGGCGTGACGCGCCGTGGTTTCTCTGGCTCGCGTTCAATTCACCGCATACGCCCATTCACATGCCGCCCCGGGATCTGCTGCAATCCGATTTTTCGGATTTTGGCGTGGCGGATGCCGAGCAGCAGGATCCGCGCTTCTTCGATGCCATGATGGAGGCCATGGACACGGAGATCGGCCGGCTGCTCGATCACATCGGCCCGGAGGTGCTCGAGAACACCTACGTCCTGTTCATCGGCGACAACGGCACCGGCGATAATGCGGTCCGTGCGCCGTTTCGACCGGGGTACGCGAAAGGGTCGCTCTACAACGGCGGCATTCATGTGCCCTTCATGATTGCGGGACCCGGCGTGGCGAGCGGCGCCGTGTCCGATGCGCTCGTGAACTCGGCGGACCTGTTTGCCACGCTGCTCGAACTGGCGGGCATCGACAGCGCAGAGGCAGTGCCCGAAGGAATCACCGTGGACTCGGTGAGTCTGGTGCCCTATCTCTCGGACCCCGGCCGCGAGTCGATTCGACAATGGGTCTATGCCGATTCCTTTACTACCGACGCGGGTCTCGAAAGCGGTGGGTACACGATGCGCAACCAGCGTTACAAATTGCTGGTGGACCAGGGCGTCGAGCATTTCTTCGATCTGCAGGAAGACCCGTACGAGCACAACGACCTGATGGCCGGCGAACTATCCGAGGAGGAACAGGCGCAACTCGACGCGCTGAGGGCGCAAATCGACGCGTTACACGGCAGCGAGGGGTAGCGGGAAAGTCGTTGGCATAGCCGGTATGGCGAAGTACCGGATCCGGCACATCAACGGATAAGGAACCGAATCAGCCGTCCCCGGAGTCCTGCTCGAAGGTCCCGTCGACGAGTACGAACATCATCCTGCACACGGCATTGGAACGGTTGCTCCAGGCGTGGTTGGTGCCTCTCTGGATGACGGTGTCGCCGGCCTTGATCAACACCTCCGAGTCGTCCAGCACCAGGTAGATTTCCCCCTCAAGGCAGAGCGCGAAGTCCACGGTTTCCGTTCGGTGCATCAGGGGATGCGGCGCGGCGCCGCTGCTGTCGCCCACGTGACCGGCGCCGACGGAGTCCCACGCCGCCTTCGCTGCATCGGAATCCACGTCGTCAATCCAGCCCTTCTCGGGCGGGAATTCGATCACCCTGAAAACCGAGCCGTTGGCTGGCGGCAAAAGACCGATGGTGCCTGTCGTGGTTTCCTCCGGGCCAAAGACCCTTGCCGGGGCACTGTCCAGACGCCAGACGTTGTGAATGGCCACGCCCGGACGGTGGGCCGGGCGGACAATATTGGTGACGTCTGCGTCCGAGACCACAATGGCCTTGCCGTTCTCGTCGTGACCCGTGACAACTCGCCTTACGCCCATACCTAACCTCTGTACCACCGGGAAATACGACTGTTTGACCCCGCAATCAGCCGGAGAATGGCCAATCCGGCCGCTGGCCGCGTATCATATCGAAAACGTCCCGGGTCAAGAACCACGTTGCGGGTTGTAGCATGAAGCCAGGAAGCTTGGCGGTAGTCAGTGTTGTATGTGCGGCGATTTCATCTCCGGTCGCTGCGCAAATGGGTGGAGGCATGGGCGGGGCGCCGCAGGGCATGGCCGGACAGGTTGTGCTCCAATCCCCCGAAGGCGAGACCATGATGGTGCCCTTGCCCGATGGCTGGACGCCCTACCAGCGTGAGGCCGAAGAAAAGGATGAACGATATGTTTTCCCCGGCGGGCAAGAGCCGTCCGACTGGAGGGAAGCCCTGCGCCAGGAGACCTATCGCACCACGGCGGGAATCACGAGGGCGGATCGCGTCTACGAGCTGCGCTCCGAAAGCGATGCAAACAGTTGCGTGTCATTCGACTCGCGAGTACTGGGCGAGGGTCCGGAAAACGGATACTCCATGGTTCTCTGGCGGCAGGTGTGCGAACTGGCCGACGGCCAGATGCTGGCATCCCTGAACAAGACGGTGCTCGGCAATGACCGGCTCCATATCCTCAGCATGATATGGAAGCAGGATCCACCCACCCGATCATGGACCCAGTGGACGAACTACATGACCGGCGTTTACGTCTGCGATCCCGGCCGCGTCGAGGAGCACCCCTGCCGGCCGGCCGGGGCGCCGGCGGGAATGGGCGGCATGCGCCGCTGACCGGAGTCCAGGCGCGGCGGCCGCGAAGCCGCCGCGGGTCATCGGTGCCCGGCACGTGTGCCGTTCGAACTAAAGCGTGTCCCTCAGTTCCTCCAGGCGGCGAATGATGTTGCCGAGTTCCCGGTCGAGCTGCTCGGTCTTGTAGCCCGGGATGTCGTGATCGCGGCGTACCTGGTCCACCACCAGGCGCACCGTCTCAATCTGGAGCAGCTTCTGGTCGACCGCTGCGGGCGTCAGGTCGAGGCGGCCTTCCTCGGCGTTGTTGACTTCGTTGTCGAATACGTACAGCAGGCGCCGGCCGGTCTCGATCACGTCGATGGCATCGTCGGCCACGAACGCGGCCGCCACCCGCATGCTGTAGAACTCCGGATCCTGGAAGATCGCGATGGCATTGTCGATGAGCCGCTTGGCTTCCCGCGCAAGCCGGGGCTGGAACTCGGGCGTGGTGACCTTGATGCGCCAGTCGGCGCGCAGCTTGACGGACTCCAGGTACCACTGGTCGGTGGGGCGCGTGCGGGCCAATTCGGGGTCGAGATCCACCAGCCGCTGCCAGTCCTGTTGGGCCGCGGCGCGCCAGCCTTCCACGACAGCCGCCTGGGACCCCGTGAGCCGGCCCGCGAGATCGGTGACGTACCCCGGCGTATCCGCTAGCTCCAGCCGGTTCAGCCAGGGCCGAAGCAGGGCGAAGCGGGCCTGGTCGTCCCGGGGATCCGCCAGCAGGGCCGACAGCAGCACGCGCTGCGACTCGAATGCCTCCCCCTGCCGCTCGAGCCCCATGCCGATGAGCAACAGGGATTCGGGGGAGTTCAGCTCTTCCAGCGTTTCCGCCAGTTCCACCGCATGCCGCTTGTATCCGCCGCGTTCCAGCCGTTCCGAGATGTAGCCGAAGTTGAGATCGATGGGGAAGTTCCGATGCACCCAGCTTCCGGCCTGCAAACGCGGATCGTAGGGCAGCGAAAGCTCGATCAGTTCTCCGAAGACCAGCGTTTCTTCCCTTTCCATCGCGACCGCCGACTCGGTCGCCATGCGATTGAAATTGTCGGTCAACAGCGGCGCGCCGTCGGCGAAGCGCCGGATGTTCGCCTCGTCCATGGCCAGGGCCGTGAGCACGTCCTCCACCGAACCGATCCCTTTCTCCAGGTAGTGAATCGGCTCGTCGATCAGCGGCCGGCCCGTCGTGCTCAGGTTCAGCTCGATGTCCAGGGGTTCGTCGGAACCCAGGAAGAACAGGACTTCGGTGGTCCACTGGTAGACGCGCACGTAGTCATAGACTTCCAGGATCGTGGCGCACAGGCTTCTGAGCAGCGATTCGGTAACGAACTGGCTGTTCATCCACTGGAGAAATACGCCGCCGGGATTCAGGCGGTCCTTTGCCAACTGCATGAATTCGTGGGTGTACAGGTGCGATGCGCCGGCGGTCCACGGGTGCGACGGCTGCGAAACGATGGCGTCGTAGCGCTTCGAGGTCAGCCGCATGGCGCTTCTGGCATCGTTGATGAACACCTCGACCCGCGGGTCCTGGAGGGGATCGATCGCGCGCTCCTCGCTCAGAATCCGGTTCGCTTCGATGACTTTCGGTTCCAGTTCCACCACGTCCACGGCTTCCACCGACGGCGGCACGCCCTCGACGGCCACACCGCCGCCGAACCCGATGATGAGCATGTCCCGGGTGTCGGGCCGGGCCAGCACCGGGACCGTGGAGAGCAGGTGCTGGTTGTGCTGGTAGGGCGGCGCTCCGCGCAGGTTGGTGGAGGCTTCCGGCAGCCCGTTGGTTCGCAGATTCAGAAAACCGTCTTCCTCCAGCACCAGGACCGTCGCGGAACGGCCCACTTCGTAGTAGCGGATCTCCCCCTGGCCGTAGTCGGTCATCGGCGATGTGCGCAGGACCTGTTCCGGAAGCTCCGGCCGGTAGACCAGCGCAATGGCGATCAGGCCCACAACCGCGGCCACTGCGGTCCGATACCGGTGCTGGAGTACGAGCAGGCTGGCGGCAACCGCGAGGGCGGCGTTGAGGATCACCGCCATCTGAATCGCGCCCTCGTATTTCAGCAAGGGGATGAGAACGAATCCGGCGACGGCGGCGCCGACGATGGCGCCGAAGGTATTCCACGCGTATACCCGGGCGGACGCCGGTGCGGCATCGGCTTCTCCGGTTGCGAGGATTCGCACGGCGAACGGGAAAGTCGCGCCGATGAACAGTGTCGACGGCAACAGGACGATCATGGCGATGGAAGCGTTGCCCCGAAGTCCTGCCGCCTCGGGAATCAGCAGGTGAAGGCTCTCGTATATGACGATCGACGTAATCGCGATCCCGAACTGGGTTACGACGAATCCCGTGAGTGCGGTACTGGCGCTGCGGGCGTAACGCGCGGCCAGCGCGCTGCCAATGGCGATGCCGCTCAGGAAGGCTGCAAGCATGGTGGAGAACGCCACGATGCTGCCGCCGAGAATGTGTCCCAGCAACCGGGTCCAGAGCACCTCGTAGGTAAACGTGTTGGCGCCGGAGATCAACATGAGCGGGAGAATCCAGAACGAGCCGACGAGACGGCCGAAGGGGCTCGTGGCAAACGGGGAGGGCGTTGCGGTGTCGGTTCCGGCAGCCTCGGCCCCTGCGGAGGAGGGCGAAGATGCCGCGGCCCGCTTGGCGGCAGCGGGCGACGATGCCGTGCCCCGCCCGATGGCGGCGGGCGACCGCGCCGTTGGTGACGATGCCGCCTCCGCCGCGACGGCGGGGGACGGGAAAGCGCCGTCGGCGGATTGCAACGGCGCGAGGCTCCGCGCGATCCAGGCCGCGATCAGGAACACCAGGAAGTTGATGAAAACCCCCACCCAGACCGTTCCCGACAAACCGAGGGCCGGCAGCAACAGGAATCCCGCGGTGACGGTGCCGCCGACCGCACCGACTGTGTTCAATGCATAGAGCCATCCCACCCGCGGCCCGATCTGATCTTCGGAACGGACGACGTACCGGGTCAGCATGGGCAGCGTGGCGCCCATGCAGCCCGTGGGAATTGCCAGCACGATGAAGGCCACCACCAGGTAGAACATGGATTGGCCCAGGCCGCTGGCATCGGCAGGCTCCGGCTGCCCGCCCAGAATTCCGCCGTAGAGCAGGTTCGCCAGCGCCAGCAACAGCGGTACCGCCAGGGCGGACAGCGCGACGCCGGCTTCCAGGATTCCATACACAAGCACGGGACGCGTGATCCGGTTGACGTAGCGCCCGGCAATGCCGGCGCCCACCGCCAGTCCCGCCATGTAGGCCGACAGCACGGTGGCGACGGCAAGCTCGGAGGTGCCGAACACCACCGAAAACTGGCGCATCCAGGCCGTCTGGTAGAGAAGGGCGGCAAAGCCCGAGAGCACGAAGCATGCGCTCACGCCGAGCAACGTGCCGGCGGCCGACGGCGGGGAGGCGGGCGCCGCCGCAGGCGCGACGGATTTTGCCCTGACCCGCTTACGTTTCTTTCTGCTCATTGAAGTCGATCTCGGCAACGGTCATTTGAACAGCTCCGCATGGGTGCCGACGCGTGTGAAATACACCGTACCGCTTGGGCCATCCGCATCGTCAATGCGATAGACGAGTAGAAAATCCCCTCCTACATGGCACTCGCGGTATCTCTCCCATTCACTCTTCAGCGGGTGGTCTTTCCGTTCGGGACCGAGCGGGGCGTCGTTTGCGATGAGCAGCAGCATGACCGCCTTCAGCCGCTTCATATCGTATCTCCCCGAACGCGAGAGCCGCGCCCAGTCCTTGAGAAAATTCCTGGCGTAATCTACCCGGCGCGGCAGCTTGGTCCGCTTACTTGCGGCTGGCTTTTTCAAGTTCCGCAAACATCTCGTCCGCATTCGCGAATCGCGCTTCGCGATTCTTCACCATCTCATCCACTTCGGCCATGGCCCTTCTGGTTTCCGCGTTGGGAACCTTCAGCTCCAGGGGGAAGGCCTGATCGACCGCGATGCGGTGGAACAGCAGGCGCACGGCTTCCGAGGCCGTGAGGCCCATCGCCGCCAGCGCCTGGGTCGCTTTTCTCTTCAAACCGCTGTCCATGCGGACATGGAGCATTGAGCTTTGCGTGGTCATCGGCGTCTCCTGTATCTCATATGCGATATACTCCCTTTCCGTGTTCAAGTCAACCCGGCTGGGTCCTTGGCAGTGGGTCATGGCAGCCATCCGGCCGGAATCGCAATCTCTCCCAAACTGCTACACAATTGTCCCACTGGTTTCCTTTGGCGTAGCCTTGTGGCAGCGCGCTTTTCCGGAAGGCCCAACTATCGTGAGAGTGGATCGGCTTATCGCTATCGCCGCTGCGGCGGTTGTCGCCTCCTGCGCGCCGCCCACCGACCGGCAAGAATACCGTCTGGGGACAGCCGCGCTGGGCGGGGCCTACTACCCGCTGGGGCAGGGGCTGGCGAGCCTCGTGACGCGGTACGCGGACGGCATCTCCATGGTGCCCATCGTCACCCGAGGCGCCCTGGAAAACCCCAGGCTGGTCTCTGCCGGCGAACTGGAGATGGCCCTGACCAACGCCGATCTGGCGTACTTCGCCTACCGGGGCGAAGGGCCGTTCGAGGCTCCGCTCGATGTGCTTGCAGCCGGCGCGCTGCATCCCAGCGTATTGCACCTGGTTGCAAGGGCCCGCGGCAGTGTCGCGACGTTCGCCGAGCTGCGCGGCAAACGGCTGGCGATCGGGCCGGCCGGGGGGCCTACCGTCACGCTCACGGACCTGCTTCTTCAGTCCCACGGGATGACGATGGACGACGTCGTTCCGAGCTTTCTGTCGTACTCGGATGGCTTCACCCAGTTGGGCGACGGCAACGTGGATGCCTCGTTCGCGCTCGCGGGGTATCCGGCGGCGGCCGTGATGCAGACACGCGCCACCCAGGAGTTGGCCTTCATCCACGTGGAAGCGCCCGTGATCGAACAGTTCGTGGCGGAGAATCCCTACTACTATCCGGTGGAAATACCACCCGCCGTTTACGACACAGAATCCGGAGCGACGGTGCTCGCGATCGCCAACGTCCTGATCGTGCGGGGCAGCGAATCCGCCGATACAGTCTACGAAGTCGTGGCGTCGATCTACGACAACCTCGCCGAACTGAGCGAGTCCAACGCGATCGCCGGGCAGATCGATGCAGCACGATCGGTCGATCTGCCCCTGCCGCTGCATCCCGGCGCCGCACGATACTTCGCCGAACGGTAGCAGTTCCCTGGACACGTTGCGCACGCGGTTGATCGGCGCGCTGGCCCTGGCGCTCGGGCTGTTCCACCTGGCCAATGTGTCCGGGCTGCTGGTGCTGTCCACCATGGTCGTGCGTGCCGTTCACCTGACGGTGATGCTGGGGCTGATCTTTCTGCTCGCCGGCGGTTCCGCGAAGTCGGGCCGGCGGCGTGGCGGCACGTGGTTGATCGCGCTGCTTTTTTTCGCGGCGATCGGCACCGGCATCTACCTGCTGGCCCGCTGGGAGGACATCGCGTTCAGCGGCGGCGCCACCACGGCCACGGACATCGTAGTGGGCGTCATGATCATCCTCCTGGTAGTGGAGGCGGCCCGGCGGGCAACCGGCAATTTCCTCGCCGTGATCACGGCGGTGTTTCTGGCCTATCCCATGGTCTCTCCGTATCTGCCCGGCGTGCTGTACGGGCGGGGCGTGCGCCTTGAGAGCGTGATTTCGTTCCTGTCGCTCTCCGGCCAGGGCATCTACGGAATTCCAATCGGAGTAGCGTCCACCTACATCATCCTGTTCACCATCTTCGGCGCCTTTCTCTCGGAGTTCGGCGCCGGCGGCTTCTTTTTCCGGTTTTCCGACGTATTGACGCGCGGCATGACGGCCGCTTCGGCCAAGACGGCGGTCATTTTCAGCACGCTCCTGGGGATGATTTCGGGTTCGGCGGCCGGCAACGTCGCGGTCACCGGCTCATTCACAATCCCGGTGATGAAGAGGGAAGGCTACCGGCCGCACCAGGCGGGGGCCATCGAGGCGGTGGTGTCCACCGGGGGGCAGATCATGCCGCCGGTCATGGGCGCGGCGGCCTTCATCATGGCGGAGATCGTCGGCACGCCCTACGTGAACATCATGAAGGCGGGGCTGATGCCCGCGCTGCTGTTCTTCGTCTCGGTGCTGGTGGTGGTGCATCTGCAGGCGTTGAAGAGCGGTATCCGTCCGGCCGAGCCGGAAGCCGGCGGCGAGCGCTTGTCGAAGACGCTCCTGAGCGGTGTCCCCTACGTGGTTCCCTTCATCGCCCTGGTGGGAATGATGATCGCCGGCTATTCGCCGGTGAAGGCTTCCTTCTACGCCATCGCGCTGCTGCTCGGACTGCACCTGCTCTGGACCAGAGCGCTCTCGATGGAGCTGTTCAGGAAGATCGGCCGGGCCATCGTTGCCGGCGTCAGAAGCGCCGTGCCGATTTCCGCAGCGTGCGCCGCCGCCGGCATCATCTCGGGCATCCTGTCCGTCACGGGGCTGGGCTCCAAGCTTTCCATCTTCATCATTTCCATGTCCGGAGGCGTTCCCCTGATCGGCCTGCTGCTCACCATGGTGGCGGCCATCATCCTGGGCATGGGTTTGCCGACCACGGCGGCCTACCTGATTCTGGCCACCGTGGTGGCTCCGGCGTTGGCGGAAATGGGCGTTCCGCTGCTCACGGCGCACATGTTCGTGTTCTTCTTCGGCTGCGTGTCGACCATCACCCCGCCCGTGGCGCTGGCATCCTATGTCGCCGCCGGGGTCGCCGACGCCGACGTCAACCGGGTGGGGTGGACGGCATTCCGCTACGGCCTGGTCTGCTACCTGCTGCCGTTCGCGTTCTTCTTCGGGCCGGCGCTGCTCGCCGATGGATCATTCCTGGATATCGGATTCACCGCGGTAACCGGCGTACTTGGCGTGTTCTTGCTGGCGGCAGCGATCGTCGGGTATCTGCGGGGCGACCTCACGCTGGTGGGGCGCCTGTGGATCGCGCTGGCCGGCATCGGATTGCTCGGCCAAGGCTGGATGACGGATTTGATGGGCCTCGCCGCGGCGGGTCTGTGGCTGCTATACACTCGGTTCGCCAGCCGTTCCGGTGAACTGGTATAGACTGTCAGGAAGGAGACTGGAGGCTGCAATGAACGATTTTCCCCGAACCTGCCCGGTAGTCGCCGGTGTCATGGCCGCGCTCCTGGTTGGCGCGCCGGCCGTCGCCCAGGATGCGACCGTGGACCTGACGGGCATCTGGTGGCAGGGTGCGCCGGTGCCGCTGTTGCCCGGCGAGTCCCAGCCTCCCGGAATGGCCGGGGGCATGGGCGGCATGGGCATCACGGGACCGCCGCCCGCGCTGAACGAACACGGTCAGGCGTTGATGGCGGATTTCGATCCGGCAGACGATCCGGCCGTGCGCTGCGAGCAGCCGGGCCTGGTAAGGCAGGTCCTCGGCCCCTATCCCGTGGAAATCGAGTATCGCGGCGATGTCGTGAGCATTCGCTACGAGGAATGGGAGGTGGAGCGGTTGGTGCACCTGGATACACCGCCGCCGGACGGGCACGAACCCAGTCCGATGGGCCATTCCATGGGCGAACTGGACCAGGAAAGGCTGGTCGTGCGCACCACCGGTTTCTCGCCGGGTCTCAACATGAACCAGGGATTCTTCTGGACGGGCGATGGAGCGAGCTTGCTTGAAACCTATTCGCTGACGGAGCGGGGGCAACTGGTGATGGACCTGGAGTTGACCGATCCGGTGATGTTGAGCGAGCCCTGGCGGCTGCAAAAGATCTGGAATCCCTACGATCAGGAACTGCTGACCTTTGACTGTATTCTGCGCGAGAGACTCTAGCGCTATCCTACCGATACGCCATCACCGGTTGGACAGAGCACGAGCCCCCGGCGCGACGGCGCACAGAGGAGTGTGCATATCATGAGAAAGATCTTCGTCATATCAAGCGGGGCGGCACTCTGGTTCGCATGGGCCACGGCCGGTGCCCACCACTCCAATGCGCCGCACTACGACCGGGAACGGCCGATCACCATCGAGGGCGTGGTGGAGGAATTCGAGTTCGTCAATCCCCACGCATTCCTGCACATCCGCGCGGAGAACGAGAACGGTGAGTCGGTTGTCTGGGCTTGCGAGATGCAGACCGCCAACACGCTGCGGCGGCAGGGGTGGACCGAGGAACGCTTTACCGTCGGCCAGATCGTGATGGTTCAGGGCATCGCCGCGCGGCGCGATCCGCTGGGTTGCTCATTTACCTCGGCGGAACTCACCGACGGGACCACCATCGCCCGCTCAGGCGCGGTCGTGTCGCCCCCCGAATCCGCCGCCGGCGACGCGCCTGCCGAGCCCGCTGCAGGCGACACGCTCCCCGACCCCGCCACCGGCGACACGCCCCGGGCGGCTTTCCTCGAGGGCGGCATTCCCAATCTGGCCGGCCCGTGGATGCGCGACAGAAGCCGCGGGCGAGGCGGGCCCGGCCCCGGTTCGGCGATGCCCGGCGCCGACCGGCTCACGCCTGCGGGTCTGGCTGCCGCGGAAGGCTACGACGAACGGTTCGACGATCCGTCCTTCGAGTGCAGCGCCTCCAGCATCACCCGCGCCTGGAGCGAACCCGGCACACCGACGGACATCGAGCAGCACGAGGATCGCGTGGTGATCCGCCACGAGTACATGGACACCGTTCGCACCATTCATCTGGCGAGCGAACATGACCCGGCGCTGACGCCGCAACCCTACGGGCACTCCATCGGCAGGTACGAGGACTCGACCCTGGTGGTCGACACCGTCGGCTTCGCCCCGGGCGTATTGACGCCTCACCCGGGTATTCTCCACAGCGGCGCGCTGCACGTAACCGAACGGCTGACCGTGGACCCGGAAGAGAGGGTACTCATGCTGGAATGGACCGCGGAGGACCCGGAATTCTTCCTTGAGCCGTTCTCCGGCACCAATTACTACATACCGTCGCTGCATTCCGTCAGCAGCTACGACTGCACACCGGAGCTTTCGAACCGATGATTGACAACACAGACAGAATACGAAGCCGGCTCGCCGCTCTCCTGGCGGCTGTACTGCCGCTCGTGGTTGGACAGGCTTCCGCTCACCATTCCTTCGCGGCCCACTTCGACATCGACGAGACCATCACCATCGAGGGCGTCGTGACCGAGTGGTGGTTTCAGAATCCGCACACGCGCATCTACCTCGAAGTCACCAACGAAGACGGCGAGGTCGAGGAGTGGATGGCGGAGGGCGGCGGCCGCAACGTCCTGCACCGTCGCGGCTGGACCGACGAGACCATTCTGCCCGGAACGAGACTGACCATCGTGGGGAACCCCTCAAGAGATGGTTCCAACACCATCGGCTGGGATTCGTTGACGCATGAGGACGGGACGGCGGTCGGTCCCTGACTACAGGAACAGCAGGCTCAACCCCGGGAAGGCCATCAGCAAGACAGTCACCACGAAGGTGATGACCACGAACGGGAAGGATCCAGCGAATATCGCGCCCAGGCTGATGTCGGGATCGTTCAGGCTGGACTTGATCACGTAGACGCTCAGTCCGAGCGGCGGCGTCATCAGGCCGATCTCCACGCCGATGACCGTGACCACGCCGAACCAGATCAGGTTGCCGCCCAGTTCGGTGACCACCGGCAGCGCGAGCGGCAGCAGGATAAGCAGGATCGACGTGGAATCCAGCACGGTGCCGAGCACGATCAGCAGCACCAGGTACCCGCTCAGGAATCCCGCCAGGCCCAGTCCCAGTCCGGCAAGGTAGCCGGCCATGTCACTCGGCAGCCCCGTCAGCGCCAGCATGCGGCTGAAGGTGCTGGCGCTGATGATGAGGAACAGGATGGTGACGGTGACCTGGCCCGTCTCGCGCATGACGTCCCACAGGCCGGGCCATGTCAGGCGCCGGCGCAGGAGGGCGATGCACAGGGCTGCGAAAGCGCCGGCGGCGCCGGCCTCCGTGGGCGTGAAGATGCCGCCGTAAATGCCGCCGAGAACGAGCAGGATGAGGGCTGCAACCGGGAATACGGCGAGCAGCGAATCCCATCGCCCCGTACCCAGCCCGCTTGCCTCCCCTGGTTGGATGTGCCCCACGAAGCCAGGCCAAAAACGCGCCATCACCAGCACGGCGATGGCAAACGCGGCGGCCAGGATGACCCCCGGCACGATGGCGGCGAGAAACAGTCCGCCGATGGACACCTCCGCGATCACCCCGTAGATGATCAGCAGCAGGCTGGGCGGAATCAGCATGCCGAGCACGGACGATCCGGCGGTCAGTCCCACGGCGAACTTCGGCGTATAGCCGCGTTCGACCATTTCCGGCACCGCGATCTTGGAAAAGATGGCAGCCGACGCGATGGAGATGCCGGTGATCGCGGCGAACACCGAGTTCGCGGCGACCGTGGCGACGCCGAGCCCTCCGCGGATGCGGCCAAAGACCTGCTGCGCCGCCCTGAAGCTGTCCCGGCCGATCTCCGAGACGCTCACGAACAGCCCCATCAGCACGAACAGCGGCACCGTGGCGAAGACGTATTCCGAGATGGTGCCCTGCGCGGCCAGCGACAGCGTATCGGTGGCGATACCGAAATCGCGCTTGAGCAGGCCGAGTCCCGCGAACCCGACCCCGAGCAGCGCGATGGCGATGGGCATGCCCAGCGCGATGAAGGTCAGCACCGTGAAGATGGCGAGCGCGCCGATGGCCCGGTCGCTGAGTTGGAGGCTCCAGGCCGCCGCCGCAACCGCCGCGGCGACCGCGACGGCAATCGCGGCGGTTGCCCACGCGCCGGCGGTGCGTGATCGCCCCTTGGGACGTCGGCCCAGGAAGAACAGGAAGCTCAATGCCGCGGTTGCGGCCCCCAGCACGACGATGAACTTGATGGGCATGATCGGAAGCGTATAGATCCCTTCCACACCCACGAATTCGCTGGTGCGGAACGCCCGCAGGAAGTCGGGCCAAGCCCCGGCGGTCATGGCCAGCAGCACCAGCGCACCGGCGATGGCAAAGAACCGTTCGAGCCCGCCGGCCACTCCGGCGTTGCGGCGCCGTATCTGGCTCAGGAGGATGTCGGCCCGCGTCAGTCGCCCGCCGTGCACGGCGAACGCGAGCTGCAGAAAGACGCACGCGATCAGCGACAGGGCAACGATCTCGGGCACGGCCTGTAGCGGGCTGTCGAACAACGTGCGCCCTGTGATATCCGCGCAAATCAGGAACGTCAGCGCAAACACCCAGACCACGCCGGCGCCGTTCATCCACTGGATTAGCCTGCGAAAGATCGTTGTCACCGTGTTCATCCGTCGGTCGTCCGCTGAATGAGCCTACGAAAGATCGCAGCCACCGTATTCATCCGCCGGCCGCCCACTGGATGAACCTGCGAAGGATCAAAGCCACAGTGTTCATCCGCCGGTCGTCCACTGGAGGAGCCTGCCGAATATCGCGGCGGAGGCGTTCAGCGCGGCTCGTCCCAATTGCGCAGCGGCTCCCCGCCGCGGGCGCGCAGGGCCGCCAGGTAGGCACGCAGGGTCTCGCCCGCGGGATGGCCCCGGGACTCGGCGGACCGTACCCACTGCCCGGCAATGTCCGGCAGCCCGTCGATCCACTTGCGCTTCTCGGCGTCCGGCAGGGTCGTGACCTGCGCGCCTTCGCGCTGGACCGCCGCAAGCGCCTCCTCGTAGCGCCGGTTCACCTCGTCCGCCAGAGCGTGGCTGTAGTCGCGGCCAAGCTCTGACATGACGGCCTGCACATCGGCCGGCAGGCGTTCCCAGGTATCCCTGTTGATGGCCACGCCGCCGTTGAACTGGGCGCCGATGCCCACCAGGGTGATGTAGGGCGCCACCTCGTGGATCCGGTACGGATAGGCGCCGCTGAGAATGGTCAGGACGCCATCGGCAACACCGGTACTGAGCTGGGTGTAATAGGTCGAGAGTCCGCCGTTGACGGGTACCGCGCCGGTGCCTTCAAGCCACGTCGCCGAGGGCCCCGGAGCGAGGATTTTCCGGCCCTGCAGGTCCTCCACCCGCGTCACCGGAAACGTGGACATGAGGTGGTACGTGTCGACTCCGCTGGCGCCCAGCAGTATCTGGTTCTGTTCCTCCCACGCGTCGGCCAGTGCGGGCAGCGTCTCGTGAAGGTCATTGAAGAGGTCCAGCAGCAGCCGCAGATCGTCCGTCACGAAGGGCGAGTAGTAGGTCACGTTCTGCAGCGGCATCTTCGACGTTTCCCACAGCGCGCCCACCCAGCCAATGTCCGTGAGGCCGATCTCGATGGCCTCCAGCGAGTTCTGCCACTTGTACAGCGAGCCGCCGTAGGCTTCCCGCCAGGCGATGCGGTGCTCGCTGCCCATGGCTTCCAGCCGGACGTTGGACTCCGGTACCACCAGCGTGCCGATGATGCCGATCCACGGCAGGCTGGCGGACTGGGGGCCTCCCGCGGTCAGGCGGAAAGTTTCGCTCATGGTCGTAGTCGCGTAGCCAAACAGGCCCAATACCAGAAGGAATTGAAGAAACGCGAAAAAAGGTTTCACAATCATACTTGAAGTTTAGCTCACCAAGCTCTAGCCGAACGGCAGAAATGTATCGTACCGGCTGCCCGCCCCAAGATGAAACTAAGCGTTGTTCCACATGGGAGTATGATAAAATATCAAATGATTGCGAATAGCCCCAAAAATTTGTATAGTGGAGCTGAATTTGCCTATTCTGGATGAAATAAGGCATCAATTGATAGTATTATCCGAAAGGAATGATGCTAGAGTGACTGACTGGACCCGAGACCGTCCGACCGACTGGCGGCCAGAACAGGTGCGAAATCCCAATGGAATGCTCGATACTCACTTTACCGACACGTCAGCCTGGGAACTCATCGCAACGCAACTGAGAGCAGGCTGTGTTGTAGAGGTAGTGGAACTGCGTAAACCGCCAGGTGCCAGGGGATATGTTCTAAAGATCCCTATCGAGTCAGGTCGACCTTATGTATACATTAAGCTCCAGTTGGGAGCAGGCAAGATAATCGGGCGCAGCTTTCACTACTCCAAGATTCCCAGCTAGGAGAACCACCAATGCCATTGCAAATTACTCGCGCGGAGCCAGGAGACGGCAAGAATAAGCTGTCTTGTTCCCTGTGCGGCGGTAGCGAGGTTTCGACAAAAATTTGTCACCACACATTTGTCTACGGAGAAGGTGCAGGTGCGGTTGAGCTGGCGGTAGATCTTCCGGTGCGTAGTTGCCGCGCGTGTGAATTCGAGTATTTGGACGAAGCAAGCGAACGCCTTAAGCACGAAACGGTCTGCAATCACTTGGGCGTATTGTCGCCCCACAAGATTCGGAGCATCAGACGTAATCTTGGAATGTCGCGGAAGGAGTTTGCCCAAGTCACGGGACTGGGTACCGCTTCATTGAATCGCTGGGAGAATGGACTGTCCATTCAGACCTACGGATACGATCGTTATCTGCGCCTCTTGGCCCTTCCAGAGATTGTGCCGAGACTGGAGATGCTGCTCATGTCATCACAGATAGCAGACTCTGGAGCGTACACAGACACAAGCAAATGGAAAGTGTTGACGACGAACGACGAAGATCGATTGCGCAAACAAAGTAACGTGTATCAGCTTCGGCCAGCTGCGTGACAGGATGTACGTTACTACGTTCTACTCATTCAAGGGCGGTGTGGGGCGCACCATGGCGTTGGCTAACGTCGCTGTGGCGCTAGCCAACCGCGGGCGCCGTGTACTAGTAGTGGACTTCGATCTCGAGGCGCCAGGACTTGACACATTTGATGTCATGCAGCCCAAGGCTCACGTACCCGGACTAATCGATTTTGTCGTCGAGTATTTGAAGTCTGGACAAGCACCGTCCGTGGAGAGATTCATCAGCGAAACGTCGGGTGTGAAGGAGCGTGACGGCAGTCTGTGGATCATGCCATCCGGGCACGCCGAAAACTACGCAACAAGTTTCAATGAGATTGATTGGGGTAGTTTGTACGCTGAACAAGATGGTTTCTTGTTGTTCGAGGATCTCAAGGCGCAGTGGCGCAAGATGTTGGCACCTGATTACGTATTGATTGATTCACGAACGGGACATACTGACACTGGGGGAATTTGCACGCGGCAGCTTCCAGATGCCGTAGTTGTCTTGTTTTTTCCTAATGAACAGAATTTGCGTGGGCTAACAAGGGTTGTAAGGGATATTCGGTCGGAGGCTCAAGAACCGCGCAACAAGAGTATTGAACTACATTTTGTAATGTCCAACGTGCCGGATTTGGACGATGAAGACAGAATTCTCGACGAAAAGAAAGCTGCATTTCAGAATCAGCTCGAGTTTAGTCGCGAGCCGCTAATAGTGCACAGATATGACAGTCTGTCCCTATTGAACCAAGTGCTGTTTGTGAAAGACCGTCCGAGAAGCCGCCTCGCAAATGAATACTTGAAGCTAGTCAGCGAAATTGCGGTTCGCAATACAGCTGATCGCGATGGTGCACTTGAGTATATCCGCCGCCTGACCAGGTCTTGGGCTGACGCTGGAGTAGATGACACGATACTTGCGGCTGAAGATAGGCTTGTCGACATCCAGGAAAAACACTCCAGCGATGGGGAAGTGTTATTTCGACTTGCAGAACATTACCAGCGAATTGCTGAACCGGATCGAGTAAGGGAGTTGGTGCAAAAGTCCATTAGCTCAGGATACGAAGATCCCCGTGCTTACCTGACCCGCGCTCGAATTCGAGCAAAGCGTGGAAATCGCTCCGGCGCAAGCGATGACGCTAGGCGAGTCTTGGATTCAGATCGAGCATCTCCACCCATGTTGAGCGAGGCAATTCCACTAATTGACAAGTTCAGCGCAAAGTCAGTTTCTGAATCCACTGCCGTTAAGTCACTGAGCAACAAAGCACGCCTGTGGCTTGCTTCGAAATTGAACCGCTCTCTGGACGAGTTAGGCGTGGCAGATCGCATACTAATGACGACTGTCGACTTACAAGAGCAACCGCCTGGCCAAAGTGAGCCATATTCTCGACATGCACATGAGCGAGACTTTTTTCAATTGAGTCTTGTGTATATTGGAACCGGTAGATTTGCCCATGCAATGGATATGCTGCTTCCTAGCGGGAAGGGAATAGCCGAATTGGGGAAGGTTGATACCTTCAATTACGGAATGGCTAAATGGGGATATACGGGATTGGTAGCGGCAGAGGTGTTCCAACGGGTTGTCGAACTTGATCAGGCAGAAGACTCAGACGACGATGACGTGTCAGCAAATTATCAGCAGTGTCTTTCAATTGCGTCTTGGGCAAACGGCGACAAGAAAAGAGCACTGAAACACGTCGAAGGGGCCCGCAATGCAATTGAAGATATGCGGCGATATGGCTTTCGGGATGATGGCATCAAGGAGTTTAGTTGCTGGAGATATTACGAAGTGGATAATGATGAGTTTGTCGCAGATTTAAATGAGATTACGGAGCTCATAAATGGTGACGATTCACGTAAGCCACACTTCATTACTCGCTAACATAGCGTTGCGGCCAACAAAGGTTCAGGAGTACGGGCGGACAAGTCGTCCGAGGGCTGACACGTGCAAATGAGAGGCGAAAAGGATCCTACGTTTTTTGCGGCAGCTTTCGACGTTAAGCTGACGTTACGGGGTCATATCCGGAATCGATTGGCCGACAGTGCAGTTTTTGCGGTTTGTGCGCCTTAGCGGTTCGGGTAGTTTTCGGGAAGTACCTGCCATCGTTCGAACTGGTTGATCCGCACCTCGCGCACCACCTGGTTGGTGTCGGCGTAGTCCTCCCACGCCGCGATCAGCCGGTCCATCACTTCCGGATGTTCCGCGCTGATGTCGGTTCGTTCCCCGGGGTCGGTCTGCAGATCGTAGAGCTGCCAGCGATACCAGCTCTCCGGAACCTCGAACGGCCACCACGTGTTGACGGCAGGCTGCTCCCAAATCAGCTTGTAGCGCCCCTGGCGCACCCAGCGGCTGCCGTGCAATTCAGACGCGAAGACGTGGTCTTCCGAATAGACCGGAGCCGCATCGGCGCCGAGCACGCCGGCAAAGGACCGGCCGGTAATAGCGGCCACCTCACGGCCTTGGACCGAGGTGCTGTCAATGGACGCGCCGGCAAGCTCCAGCACGGTCGGAGCGATATCGATGGCGCCGAGGTACTGGCCGTCGAGCCCCGCGGGATTCGTCCCGTCACCGTGGAGTATGAATGCGGGCACCAGGGTCCCGCCTTCGGTCGCGTACCCCTTGAAGCGGCTGAAGGGCGCCGTGGCGGCCTGGGCCCAACTCGCGCCGTAGCTGATGTAGGAATTGGCCGCGCCCAGGTTCTCCAGGGAATTGTCGCTGTTATCCCGTTCGATTCGCTGGGAAAAGGTGGGACTGTACTCCATGTTCTCGGTTGCCGCGCCGTTATCCGACATGAACAGTATGACTGTGTTTTCCAGTTCGCCGATGTCTTCCAGGTGGTCGATCAGCCGGCCCACGTGATAATCCAGGTTCTCCACCATGGCGGCGTAGATTTCCATGCGCCGGGCGTAGTGGGCCTGGGTCTCGGCGTTCAGCTCGTCCCAGGCCGGCCCGAGGGGCTCGAAGTCGCCTGCGCCTGTTTCCGGGATGACGCCGAGCGCCTCGGCCCGCTCCATGCGCGCGACGCGCAGCGCGTCGTATCCGTCGTCATAGACGCCGGCGTACCGGTCGATGAAGTCGGGCGGGACCTGCAGCGGCCAGTGGGGAGACGTGTAGGCGGCGAAGACGAAAAAGGGCCGTCCGTCGCCGTGATTTTCGTCGATGAAACCGATGAGCTTGTCGGTATGCGCGCGGGTGGAATAGAAACCTTCCTGCGTCGGTTCGACCCATTCGCCGTCTTCCACGTACAGACGTTCGGGAATGACCATGTGGCTGCCCGAGCCCGGCAGCAGCGCGAACGAGCGGTCGAACCCGCGGTCGACGGGCCATTGCCCGGGGTCGGGGCCAAGGTGCCACTTGCCGGCCATGTAGGAGCGGTAACCCACCTCGGCAAGGCGTTCCGGCAGCGATGCCACCCGCTCGGAAAGGTAGGTCTCATAGCCGGGTTGACCTTCCTCCAGACCCGTGAACCAATTGGCCCCGAACATGGTGCCAAGCCCCGCGACGTGGTGGTCGGTTCCCGCGAGCAGCATCGCCCGGGTCGGCGCGCACATGGGGAGGACGTGAAAATTCGTGAACGTCACCGACCGTGACGCCAGATCGTCCAGGACCGGGGTTCGGATTTCGCCGCCGTACGCGCCGAGGTCGGTATAGCCCAGGTCGTCGGCGACGATGAGCAGGAAGTTCGGTTGTACGGGCGATGCCGTGGTGGGTTCGGGCGACGCCGATCCGGGTTCGGGCGTTGCCGTGCCGGGTTCAGAAGGAGGCGGTTGCGGTCCGCAGGCGGCGAGAGTGAACGCGGCCGTCAGAACCACTGCGCGGATTGCTTTCATCGTTGGTTTTCCCTGTTTGCGCCTGGCCAGCTATACGCCGACCAGATTCGACACACCATCCCATATCAGCTTCAGGCCCACAAGGAAGATGGAGGCCAGAACGATCGCGAAAAAGGTCTTTTCGGGCAGCCGGCGATTGATCCACACGCCCAGAAAGACACCGATCGGTACCAGCGGCAACAGTGCCGCGGACACCGAGAGGTTGGTCACCGAAAGCTGGCCCAGCATCCCGTAGGGGATGAGCTTGATGGCATTGGCGGCGGCAAAGAACATCACGCTCGTGCCGGCGTAGATCTCCTTCTTCAGGCCCTGTGGAATGACATAGACCTGGTAGGGCGGCGACCCGGCGTGGGCCAGGAAGCTGGTGAACCCCGCACAGGTTCCCCAGAACACGCCCCAGGGCTTGCTGGGAACCCTTCGGGGCTGCGATTGCCCCGCCGCCCGGTGCCGGTACAGTTCGTTGACGCGGTGAATCGTGAACACCACGGCGATGATGCCCACCAGCAGGCGCACGATCTGGTCGTTGACCCAGCCGGCGGTCAGCCCGCCGATGGTGATGCCCACCGTGGCCGCCGGTATCAGCAGGGCCAGGTTGCGCGCGTCCCAGCGTTTCCGGTACATCCAGATGCTGAGAAAATCCATGGGAATCATGATCGGCAGCATGATGCCCGCCGCCTGAATGGGCGATATGACCAGCGACATCAGGGGTACGGCGAGCAGGGCGACGCCGCCGAATCCCCCCTTGGAAATGCCGGTAACGAGAACCGCGACGATCGCAATGGCGACAAAGGCGGGATCGGTCAGCAGTTCGGGCATCGGTCAATCTCGGGAGTTGCTGTCCGGAACGGCGTCAATCGATCCTACTCGATGCCGCTGGCCCGGGCCTGTTCCCGCGCCATCACCGCCCAGTCGAGGTCGCCGTCACCGTGCGCCCTGGCGCCCAGCAGCCGGTCCCGCCAGACATTGGCGCTGGGCAGGGGCACGTCCACGGCTTCGCCTGCGGCCAGCGCCAGGTTCGCGTCCTTGAGCCCGATCTCCACGGATGCGCCGACCTTGTCGTAGGCCTCGTCCACGATGATCTGCCCGTAGACATGGAAGGCGGGCGCCCCGAACAGCCCCTCGGTCATGACCTGCTGGAACAGCGCCGGCTCCACGCCGAACTTGCGCACCAGCGACATGCTCTCGCCGATGATCTCGATGACGCTGCCGAGCACGAAATTGTTGGCGATCTTGACGGCCGTGGAAGTCTGGGGCTCGTCGCCGGTGATGAACGTGCTTTTTCCGAGCACGTCGAAAATGGGCTTGAGCCGCTGCAATGCCTCCGGCGGACCGCCCGGTACCAGGGTCAGCTCGCCCTCCGCGGCAAGGTCCGGCCGGCCGAGGACATGGCCGGCCACGAGAATCTGGCCGGCGTCGGCATGCGCCGCGGTGAGCTTGCGGATGACCTGCACGCCATGCGTGCCGCTGACCATGTGAATCGCCCCGTCGGGCAGGCATTCCAGCAGTCCACCGGGAGAAAAGACCAGCGCGTTCAGCGCTTCGTCGTGGGGCAGCATCGAGATCACCACGTCACGGCCGGCGGAGACGTCCGCAACGCTGTCGGCAACGGTGGCTCCGGCGGCGCCCAGGTCTTCGAGTAAAGCGGGTACCAGGTCGAAAATTGCCAGATCGTGTCCGCTCTGAAGGATTCTCGACGCCATCCCGTGGCCCATGCGTCCCAGGCCGATGAAACCGACTTTCATCACGTGTCTCCGAGTGTAGCTTGTGTCAGGTGCGAGCCAGGCCGACCGGGCTTCGTTCAGGAAAGGTTGCCGCTGGCGAGAACGATTTCGCCGGTGACCCGGTAGTGCGACCGCAGCAACTCCACCGCCGCGTCGGCGTCGCGGTCCAGTGCCGCGTCGCGAATCGTGCGATGTTCGTCCAGTTCGTGGCGGTCCCGATAATCCTTCATGGAACTGAGATTGCGGTAGCGGAGCGTCTGTTCGTGCAGTTGCGCGCAAAAGCCCAGAAGAATACCCGAATCGCAGGCCGACAGCAGCGACAGATGATAGGCGCGGTGCAGATCCTCCCAGGTCCCGTCGAAACTGACATATTGTTCGTCGGACAGCCGGTTTCTCTTCGAGAGCCGGTGATATGCCACCAGCACGCCTTCTTCCCACGCCGCATCGCCATGGCGGATGGATTCGCGCAGCGCGACTTCTTCCAGCCAGCAACGGGTCCGGATCAGTTCCGACAGTTCATCCGCCGAGGCCGGCGAGACCCGAAACCCCCGGTTCTCCTCGCGCTGCACCATGCCGTTTGCGGAAAGCCGGTTGAGGGCTTCGCGCAGCGGGCTGTTACCCACTTCATACCGTTCGGTGAGAAACTGGAGCCGAAGTTTGGTACCGGGCTGCAGCCGCCCGCCGACGATATCGTCCAGCAGCCGCTGGTAGGCGATGGACGCGAGGGTTTCGCGACCGTTGGTGGCAGTTGCGCTTGGCATTGAAGTTCCCTGGTCCGGATCAAGGGGCGCAGTTATCGAAATTATTTCCTTGCCGAGGAAATTATCGCTAAAATTCGCCCCGTAGCCTGATTTCGCGAGTATACGTGGGAAACCAGCCAGCCGAAACACGCGAATGGTTTCAAAGACTGTAGACTGGCATTCGCAGCCGGTCCAAACGGAAAAGAGAGTTCCCATGAATCCAGTTCGTCCCCCGAAGCCGCTCCGCCGCGCCCGCCTGCTGATGCTGGCCGGTCTCTGCGCCGCATTCCTTGGCGCCAAACCGGTACGCGCGCAGGAGGCCGTGCCGCTCACCGTCATCGATGCCTATGCGCCCACTGCGTTGTGGGTACGGGTGTTCCTCGACTACTACATGCCCGAAGTGGACCGCCGGCTGGCGGAGACCGGCAACTACGAGATCGACTGGAACCGCGCCTTCGGCGGCACCGTGGCCAAGACGGGCGGCGTGCTCGAGGCGTTGCAGTACGGGTTGGCGGATATCGGCATCATCACGTCGCCGTTTCATCCGGACAAGATTCCGTTCTTCAACATCAGCTATGTGACGCCGCTGGTCACCGCGGACATCGGACTGGTGGCCCGAACGGTGGATGAACTGGTGGGACGCTACCCGGAGCTGCAGAAGCAGTGGGATGACTACAACCAGATTTTTCTGACTGCAGCGGGAGCGATCGATACCTATCAGGTACTGATGAACGAACCGATTGAAACGCTGGAGGACTTCAGAGGCACAAAGATCTGCGGCGTCGGGTTGAACCTGCGCTACGTACAGGGGCTCGGTTCGGCGGCCGTGAGCAGCAACCTGGGCGACTTCTACAACAACATCGCCACCGGATTGACCGACGGCACGGTGGCCTGGGCGGAGTCCGCCGTGGCCTACAAGCTTTACGAGGTCGCCCCCTACATGATCGACATTCGCCTTGGTGCGGTCACTTCCAAGGTCATCACCATGAACCGGCGTTCCTGGGAAAGGCTGCCCGAGGAAGTTCGCCGCGTGCTCGCCGAGACGGCCGTCGACTACCGTGACGAACTGGCGCTGGAGACGGACCGGCGCGCCGAGTCGAGCCGCCACGAATTCGTCGAGCAGGGCGGAACGATCCAGCCGCTGACCGACGAACAGCGCCGGGTCTGGGCGGAGAGCCTGCCCAACATGGCGCAGGAATGGGCCGAGGACCTGGAAGAGAGGGGACTGCCGGGCAAACAGATCCTGCGCGACTACATGGACATCATGCGCGCCAACAACCAGCCTATCGTCCGGCACTGGGATCGGGAACTGTGAACGCAGAAACCGGCGCCGGGCCCACGCCCGGCAACCCCGTGATTCGCGCGTTCTCCGGCCTGGTGGCCGGGCTCAACAGCGTGGGTACGGCCTGGATCTTCGCCCTGATGCTGATCATCAACGTGGACGTGCTGTCCCGGTACCTGTTCAACGCACCCATCCAGGGCGTGGCGGAAATTGTCGAACTGTCCATCGTGGGCATCGTCTTTCTGCAGATCAGCGATGCGGTCCGGGCCGGGCGTCTCACTCGATCGGACGGGCTGTTTCAGCAGATCGTGAAGCGCCGGCCGGTGCTGGGGCATTCGATGGGCGCGGCGTTCGACGTTGCGGGGACGTTGTTCTTCATCTCGATCCTGTTCGGGGCGGTGCCGCGGCTGATCGAGGCCTATGAGCGAGGCTATTTCGCGGGCAACGAGGGTCTCTTCGTGGTGCCGGTGTGGCCGATCCGCCTGATCCTGGTGATCGGCTGCATCGTGGTGGCGATGCAGTTTGCGCTGCTGGCCTGGCGCAATGTCCAGACGATTCAGAAGCTGCGCAGGCCGGCCTCATGACGGGCTTTGAAATCGGCCTGCTTTCGGTGCTGGCCATCCTGGTCCTGATCTACTCCGGCATGTACGTGCCGGTGGCGCTGGGTCTGGTGTCGTTCATCAGCGTGTGGTTGCTGCGCGGTTCGCTGGAAGCGCCGATCTACCTGCTGACGCTGGCGGCGTCGAACAGCCTGGAGGACTACATATTCGGTGTAATCCCGCTGTTCGTGCTGATGGGGTTGCTGGTGAGCCAGGCGGAACTTGGCCGGGACATCTACCAGGTGGCCAATGCGGCACTGCGCAGGCTCAAGGGTGGGTTGGGCGTTGCTACGGTGGCGGCGAATGCGGCCTTTGCGGCGATTACGGGTGTGAGTATTGCCTCGGCGGCCGTATTCACGCGAGTTTCGGTGCCGGAGATGCTGCGGTTCGGGTACCGGCCGCGGTTTGCGGTGGGCGTGGTGGCGGGGAGTTCGGTGCTGGGGATGCTGATTCCGCCGAGCGTGATGCTGATCATCTACGCGCTGATCACGGAACAGTCGGTGGCGGACCTGTTCACGGCGGGCATAGTCCCGGGCATTTTGCTGTCGCTGGCGTATACGGTGGCGATCATTGCGATGGCGCAGTTCATTCCGGCATACGTGGGCGGGCAGGACAGTGCGAAGGCGGCTGCCGCCGCCGCGGGGATGTCGGCCAGGGAAGCCACTTCCAAGACGGTACCCATCGTGGTGCTGGTGTTGCTGGTGCTGGGAGGCATTTACGGCGGGCTGTTCACGCCGACGGAGGCGGGTGCGGTGGGTGCGGCCGGGGCGCTGGTTGTCGCTCTGGTCAAGCGCAAGCTGAACCGCACGACGCTTTGGCGGGTGCTGGTGGAGACGGGGCACATCACGGCATCGATACTGATGCTGATCGTGGCGGCGACGATGTACAGTCGCATGCTGGCGCTGTCGGGGCTGCCGAACGATCTCGGGGAGTGGATTGCCCAGGCGGAGATCGGGCTCTACGGCATTCTGGCGATCTACGTGGTGATCCTGATCCTGATGGGGACGATTCTGGATACGACTTCGATCATCCTGATCATGGTGCCGCTGTTCCTGCCGATCATCGAGCCTTACGGGGTGAGCCTGGTGTGGTTCGGGATCGTGACGATCGTGGGGGCGGAGATCGGGTTGTTGACGCCGCCGCTGGGGATTGCCTGCTATGTGATCAAGGCGACGCTGGCGGACGAAGATCGGATCTCGCTGTTCGATATCTTTGCGGGGGCGTTTCCGTTTGCGGTGATCATGCTGATCGTGTTGATTCTGTTGATTGTTTATCCGCAGTTGAGTCTGGTGCTTGTTTGAGGTGGGCGCGGGGGCGTGGGTGGGCGTCCTTGCGTGATTCTGGAGCTTGCCGCGAGGGCGTGCGCGGACAGCCCTTGTGCGCTCAAGCTCCCCCCGCCATCCCTGGCGGGGGGAGCATCGGCGGCTCCTCGCTAATGGCCATCCCTGGCCCGCTCGTCGCCGACGACGCGCACAAGGGCTGTCCGCGCACGCCCTCGCTGGGTTGTCGGGTTCTTGAAGATCTGGCGGAGTAGCTCGAGCCAATTGGTGAGACAATAAACGACACGGCACCGCAGACTAATGGCGACGAGCATCATGGCAACGTACACGCAGATTCAGGCATTTATCAGGCGCGGGAAGGCTGGGGCGCCGCAACGATCGACCGCTTCGCGTACGACTTGCGGAACGCGTTCCCGGACATGCGGGGATTCTCGCCCCGCAATCTGAAGTACATGCGTGCTTTCGCCGCCGCTTGGCGCGACCGCGAAATTGTGCAAGAGGTTCTTGCACAATTCACTTGCACCCAAGAAATTGCCATTTTGGAGAAGGTCGACGAAGAGAGCGTGAGGTTGTGGCAATGGTCTTCCCCCAAGAAACGAAAGGCCCCGGGAAATCCCAGAGCCAGTCGCCGACCGGCAAGGCAACGCGGGACCCGCACGTGTGGAAGCGTTATGGGATTGCAGATATGGTTTAGCGTGGGAACGGGCCTACATCAAGTTATCGCCCGGTTCACGGGCCAGACTCCTTTCGTGGGACGCGCCGTTCAAAGATCGGGCGCATAACGAGAAAATGCGATGAAGGTCTCAATGGCTACTCGGCTTTTTGTCTCCCGGGCGTTCTGGGGCTTGACCGGGATCGACGCCGCAGGCCGCGTTCTTGTCGATGCCCTCAATGCGGAAGACGAGGACGTGCGGTCGATTGCTGGAATTCTGCTGACGAGAGCCGGGAGGCGGGCAGAGCCCCTTCTGGAAGAAGCGCTAGCTCGTGGAGAACACGTCCCGATGGTCCTTTCGGTCTTGGGGAGTATCGGCGATCCAAAAGTAGTGCCCGATCTCAGGCCATTCGTGGAGAGTGACGATCCCGACGTGGCAAGGGCGGCCCGGGAAGTCATAAGGACGCTGGAAGCAGGTCCCGTTTAGCTAGGCTACATAAAACGATGCCGTGGGCCTTGACCTTGGCCCACACGATGTCTAGCGCACAATCCATTCGAAGCGCAATCAGGATAGCTGCCGAGAGGCGAGTCGTTCGCCAGCGGCGGGCGCGTCCTCGTCGGGCAGCGTACGGTAGAATTAGTGAAGTTCCAGGGAAACCGGGTAGTCGGCGTTTTCGACGCAGACGACGTATGCGGCAATTCGCTTGCGAAGTGGACAGAAGAATGCGGGACCCTAAACGTCCGATAATCGATCCGATTTAGCGGACTCTGATTATATACCTTAGCTCCACGAATGCGGGACGATTGTCTGCGTTAGTGTCTCCCTGCGAGTCGGTAAATAGGTTCAGACTCGCGTCATTGCTCAAGGGCCGGTTGCCCTCTCCATCATCACCAATCCCATTATCCCAGTCGTCTACTCGCTGAAATTCGCCACTCTCGTATGACCACCACTGGGTACCCCTCTTCTCCGCCCAGAGGTGGGAATGACTCAGATTGATTGTGTCGGTTCCTCCGATCACGATGCCTTCATCAGCTAGTTGAGTAGCCGCTCCACGAATGAACCTGCTCCTTAGGTCGGGAAGCTGGTTTCCGCCTTCCTCCGCGTTAGCATCAATCGAAATGAGGCTATCCTGCGGGACATCTCTACCGTCGCAAACTACCCAGTTGCCAGGGAGGTCTTCATCGCTGCCAAAGAACGGCAATATTGCGCCAATCGGTGGCGGCGCGCTGTTGGATTGTGCTGCAGTCGCGTCGCTACACAATTCAACAGATGCTGGAAGCCAAACATCATTACATTTGAACGGTGTAACTCTAACGAAGTATTGCCAAGTAGAAACACATATCAGAAATGCAATAAGCACGACGGCTGCAGTACTCAGGAGAGCAACAACCGGCTCGTTTCTATAATCCCATAACATCGATAATCTAGGCATTTTTGCATCCCCTTCAGTCCAATGGCTCATAGTATAGACGCAAGTGTTGTAGCGTACATTCTTTCACTGACTGACTAGGTCTGTGTGTCACATTGGTCGAATGATGAATTGACTGAATTGATGGTGTATCCCGACGCGAACTGGTCGCGGTAGCGATATCCACGGGTGCGAGTTCCAAACCCTGCTCAGGCGCCGGAGGCCAAGCGGTGCATATCGCGACATTGACAAGCCGGAGTCGTGACGCTGTTCCGCTCCCAGCTTGAAGTCGCATCACTCAATAACAATCACGGACTTGAAGACAGTTCTGCCGTGTATCCTTCCGATTGTAGCTTTCCCAGTACCTTGATGACCGCAGATGATTGCTTCTCTGTCGGTACACGTCCGGGCACACGGGCTGCGACCTGAAGAATTCCTGTCTCTCTTGGCGTAAGGAGATCACGTTCCCTTCCCCAGGTCAGAGCATCTGCCCAGAACGAGCCACCAACATTCACCACAGCAATTTGTGCTTGCATCCCATTCAGTTCTCGCTGATTACGCCGTGCCTTTCGCGCCGAGTCTCGCTGTTCTTCGACGGAAATCAACTCGCCGACAAAAGAATCAGGCAACTTGCTCTTGAGTCTGCTGACTCGGTCCCAGCATGCTTGCTTCTTTGCCCACTCCGTAACATTGCTTATTCCCTCAGGCGGGTCGATCAGGACTTGGTGAACCTGCTCTGCTACAACTGCCAGAACGTCGCCCATGTTTTGGCTCAGCGCTTGACGGCGCCATATGGATTTGAATTCCACGGCCTTGCGCCTCGTCGATACGTCGTGGGCAATCTTTGCAATAGCGTACGCTACGATGTTTGCGCGGTATCCGCCCTGATACCAAGCCTGCCTCGATACTATGCGCTCAGTTGTTCTGAACGTGATCGCTTTCGCAATTGCCTCGCGATACCAAGCTTCGTTAAAATTGTCAGGTGCTTTTCGCCATGCTGCACCGACCCGTCCGGCGAAGGCCGCGAAGTTCTTTTGGGCGCCTAGGCTTACCTCGTGTGGGCGGCCTTCCCACACATTGATGAACTTGGCGAGATCAGTTTTGGTGAAACGCTGCCGTCGCGGAAACAGCAGATCGAACTTCCTGCGTTGCGCCCGAGTGAGATTCGCGCGCGCATCCGCATACTGTCCTCGTGCTCGTTCATAGAACCACTTGCTCTGACGAAATGTTCCGTCGGGTGACGGCGCATGGATTCGGCGCGAGAACTCCTCGATACGGACGTGAAATGGATGGTTTGAAAAGAAATCTGCCGCACTTACCCGGTTCTGGCTATTTGCATACTCGGATATCCGCGGCACGAGTTTCACTGCCCGCTCCGGGTTGACCACGGAGAGTTTCATCTGGACAAAGGTCTTGGAGAGATCGACCTTGCGGAGTTTCGCGACGTGAATTGACGCTGTGGTTTGGCCACCGTTCACGATCTGGAAGTTCTTGAGACGGCACAGAAGGAGTTGTCCACCGTTTTCCTTGACGCGAATTTCTTCAGCTGTGGCAGTAATGCCGTTGTTGTAGGCGAAGAACATCGACGGCTCATTTTCGAGTGTGAGTCTGATCCCCTTATTCACCTTCCCTCGGGCCTGTAGGAAAACTCGTACGTTCTGCTCAAGAAGGCGCGCTCCCCATCGATCATATATTTCCGCGAGCACAGTGCCAGGGACTACCGCCAAATACGATTCGTGGTCCGCTTCGAACTGCTGCGCCGGCAGGATCGGCAGAGGTCCACCGAAATCCTCCCTCAAGTCGATTTCCATGTCCTCACGGTCTTGTTCGACCGTTGCCTGGTTTTGAAGCCTATGAATGTCCCAGACGCTGTGTGTGACGGGTTTGCCTTCCAGACTATCTACGGGACGACCGTCGACGCGATCACTGAGGATTCGATTGGTTATCAGCAGCAGGCGTATCTTCGTGATACCACGCCATCGATGCGATATCAGATCGGCAAGGCCGAACGCGGGGCTTGTTTCCTCCAATGCTCCCCGCCAGTTGCTGTCCAACGCTCGACGCAAGAAATTTGACAGGCGACGGAACGCCGCATCCATGTCCGTCTTGGTCAGTCGCCCAACTGATGTTTGGCTATGAAAATCCAAGATGATAAGACTCAGTGTCCCTGAGGCATCCGATGGGTCGCCACCGTAACCGTCCACGCGGATTCCCCGTGTCGGCGACCTGTAAGCAACCCGATCGGCAGTATCCAATTCGCCGGCTTCCATCAGTAGCTCACAGGAATTCTGGAAGAAGACATCCTCGACAAACTGACCATCTGAATCGGATTCTGCGAGCAGGTCCTGGAAAAACTCGCGGGCAAACTCTTCAACTTCCATCGTTTCCTCCAGAAAGCGCTTGCGCCAGGGTCATCTGCTCGACACGAAAGTCCTCGCAACTGGGAAGTGAGATCACGTATCGCACATCGTCTACTCCCGGTGGGACTATTCCAGGCGTGATGCGTGGAAATCCTTCCTTGATTTCGAAGATGGACTCAGAGCCGATAAGCCATGGATGGTCGGAATAATCGTCGTTCCGGTCGAAACCGGTTGCGTTCAGGCGCTCGTCGAAAGTGACAATTGCCGACTCGTCGAGCGCGGTGACGGTATCACGTACGCGTTTCACCATATCGGTAACCGTCAGCGTTCGTGCGGACTCGTTCGGCGCGCGCGCTACCTCTGTGACATGCAGAAACAGGCGCAAGGATTCGTTCGAATCAAGTTGGGTCGGCGTGGAAATGCGAACGGTCGACACCTGCGGTGTTCGAGTCTTGGCTTCCACGCTGACCCAACCAATCTCGAAATCCTTGGGCGCTCCAAGTGGACCTACCCAGGCCTGCACGGCATTGGCGGCGCCAATGGCAGAAAGTAGATGTCGCTCCAGCACGTAGAGTTCGCCGATTAGCCCCCGTTGTTCCCGTTCGCTTAGGCGACCGTCGGCACCGCTTCTCAATAGGTGATGCCAACGCCAGGCGCGGACGAGAAATCGTTCTATTGCCTCTCTTTCGGATCGAGAATTATGTGTGGCGTCTACTATATCCAGACAGAAACGAAGAAAGACCTCGCTCAATTCGTGGTCCATCAGACGAATGACCACGCGCCCCCCCGCCTCGTCCTCGGTTGGAAATACTTCCACTTTCAACCCCCGCAGTTTGGGCAGGCGATGGGAGGGTCTATGAAGGGATCGATGCTGGAGGATGAGAAGCCGGTGTCGCTGACTGTCTATTGCCCAGTACAGCCCCCATTCGTGGGAGCCAATATCCAGTATCCTACGAGCACTGATGTCCCCACTCTTGTCCGGTGGTCGAATTTCGTTCCAGGGGTCGTCAGTCTTCATAGTCGTCGCCCGCGTCATCGTCCTCGTCATCTTCTCCGAAGTGTTCCCTGTACCATGTTGTGTTGACGACGTATTCGACCGTTTTCTCCCTGAGACTTGTTCGCGGAAAGCTGATGCTCCACGCTACCACGGGATTGCTTGTGCTCAGGTCTTCACCTTCCTTGCCGATAGCCAGAAGGTGAATGACTAGCAGCGGCTTCGTTCGGACTTTGCCGTAAATCCAGTCGGGGTAGTTCTTGACGCTATCAGGGGCATTGTTGGCGACATATGCGCTTTCGGCGGATTTGACTTGTGCTTCGGTTAGCCCAACTTTGGTGATTCCACGGGAACTCACTCGTTGCTTGTTTGTCACCATGAGCATTGACTTGTCGCTCCGCTCGCCTGCTATACGACGCTGGCATACAAGTGGAAAGCCTAGACAGTCATTGATGAGGGACGTCTTGGTCTCGCGCTGAACGCCAGCGAAGAGTATGTCCCATTTGCACAGTTCACCGTCGGATCGAGGCGCAATGTAGCGGCGGACTGGTTCGCTCTCAGTGGCAAATGAGCCCGGGTGGTTCTTGAACGCGCCAAGAAACTCATCCACCACCTTCACCGGGACATCACGTACCAAGCGGCTACCTCTTATTTGCTCTCCATTCTCAGGAGCGTGACCAACGCTTCGCATTTGCCTTGCGAGTCGCATCGCTGCCGTCAGGTTCGTCTCTTGCGTCGCCTTGTCAGGATGCAAAATGGCAGTCTCAACAAACCGTTCTCCGAGTCCAATCAAGACCCTGTGGTGAGTGCCAGTACCGATCTTGTTGCGCGCAGTGACGACGAGCGTGTCTGGATGACTTCGGACCTTGAGACCAAAGTCCCGCGGTGTTGCGTTGGTGCTTTGCATGCGTGTGAGCTCATCGCGGAGTTCCTCGATTGATTCGGCAACGTGGTCATACCAGCCCTGCGCTTCCTCTGGCATCCACACTCGGCACAAATCATCGTATCCGTCGCGATAGCCGAACCACCGGCCCATCTGGAACAGCGTGTCGTACATCATCGACCGCCGAAGAAAGTAACTTACAGTCAGCCCTTCGAGTGTAAGCCCTCGGGAAAGGGAGAGACCGCCCACTGCAATGACATTCAGTCCTGAAACGTCATGTTCGGCGTAGTCAAGCGATCCCGCTGCGCGACTGTTCACTTCGACAACGCTGACCGCGCTGACGCTTGTGAGTAAACGGGTCTGTACATCAGACCATGACTGGCCACATTCAGCGCCATAGTGCTTCAGATAGACCCTGTGTAACTCGGCTAGCTCGGGATCGCGCATGGCTTCCGAGAATGGTCTTGCGCCATTTACTCGAATACTCGCCGAGACTCTTTCAATGAATGACTGAATCTCGTTACGGAGTTGCTGTTGTACCGCGACGAACCTCGAGACGTTGACGAGCATCGAGTTATGAGCGCGATCCTGGCCGCGCGCCAGTCTGATTGCCCTTGCCACGAGGAATACGCGAACAGCTTCATAAAGGCTGTTTGGCAGCGCGGTAACGACATGGTCGATCTTGTGCCACGTGGGTAGCAGATCGGGGTGATCGTCCACGTCGCGAAGAATGGTATGTGCATCTTCCCTGAAGACGCGCGCCGCACCGAAGTAGTTGGTGGGCGGATCGAGGCTCACGATGAAGTCTCGGGGGAACAAGTCGTGTCCCACCATCTGGTCTTCTGTATCGGGATCGATGAATATGTTTGCGAAGGGCGTAGCGGTGTACCCAACATAATTGCTTCTGTCGAATAAATTCAGCAGTTCGCGAATCTGGCCGTTGATCCTCGACACCTCATCCAGTCGGCGTTTGATGTTTATCGACGCATTGTCAGCCTCATCATCGATGAGTAGCATCGGCTCCTGGATTGTCTCCGTGCCCAAGTGTGAATTGTGCGTCTTCAGCCAGTCGATCAGATTTTGCAGCGTACTCGGGTTCTTCTTGATGACGAACACGGCGGGTTCGCTGAGGTTTTGCAACGGCACGTTTAGGCTCTCAGCGATTCCCTTGTGAAAGTCTCTATGGGAAGTTGTGAACGCGCTCGGGCGGCGACGTGAATCATAACGTCCGACGCCGAGAATATTTTGCTGCGGGAGTTGCTTGCGTTTTCCCGCCAAACTACTGAATCCGATAAAGCCCTCGTCTACACGCCGTTGTGTCTGGTCGCGCAGCTTGTTCTGAAGTCCCGCTATGATGATGATCACACGGTAGCCTGCGTCTGCGGCCTTCGTAACGACGCCGATATAGTTGGCCGTCTTGCCCGACTGCACATGTCCCATGACCATTCCTCTCCGGTCCCACTTTCCGGGCTTGTCGGGTTTCTCGATGAATCCGAGTATTCGGTCCGTGACATTGCCGATCCCCCCGAGAACTTGGCTGGACAGTCCCTTTTCTTCCAGGAGGCGTCGGTATCGGCTCCAGTAGTAGAAGTCGATTCCGGAACGCGCGGCATCCAGCCATGGCACGAATCCCGGATTGATCAAGGCGGCACCGTCGGTCATTCTGACGCCATGGATCGCTTCCAGCTCCAGGGCCAGTTCTTCGGTCTGCGTGTCCGTCACACCGGGACACACGGGGCGAGTCTCTGCGATCACTTCTCGAATGCGTGCCTGTGTCGGTAGCTCTTGGGCCAGAAGGCTCTGGACCATGATTTTTAGTTTGTCCAATTCGTTCATCGACTCACAGAACCATCGGGATTTTTGTTGATTTCTTCGATTACAGAGATGGTTGCTTTCCACTGTGACCGAAACGGCTCGGCAGTACGCATCCGCTCCTTGATCTGAGTTGGCGAATGTCCCCGAGCCCGAAGGATGCGCCACATTGATGCAACCATCCAATGAAGATCGTCCGATGCAATTTCGGGCGACATGATAGTTTCGGGATTCGCGCTTACGTCCACGTGCAGGGCCTCGACTGGGAGCGCTGACGCGACAAGCCGGAGAATGCGCTCGAATTCGCGGGCTGTCGGCGGCTCTATAGCGTCGCAAAAGGCCGCGAGGATCGGATGTTCGTCATTGATTTCATAGGAAATCCGGTTCTTGTCCTGAACTCTCGACCAGACAGGTAGGCGGCTGTGTTCGGTAAGCTTCGCACCTCGCCCTGTGTAGGTTCGTCGCGAGGGAACGCCCATCCGCTCGATGATTCGCCTCAATCGGTCGCGAACGGGTGCTGGCGGGTGAGCCGAGGCCTTCCGTACGTCGATTTTCCATTCCGCATCCATTGTGTTCGGGATGTCGATGCCGACTCGCGCCAATTTAGTGAGTTCGAGCTGGCGGGCCAGACGGAACCAGGTGCCATGAACTATCAACCGCCGGTTCCGATAGAGATAGAAGCCCTGATTACTAACATAGCCCTCTTTTCTGCCATACCGTTTCCAGTCCGCCTTCGAAACCTTGTCATGATGCGGCAGCGTAACTGGCCAGATACGGATTTCCTTGCCTGCGAGACTGATGATGTCCTCCGGATGATGCTGTGTCGCAGGATTTGTGGAATGAAACGGGTCGAAAGGGCGCAGTTTCTGTCCGTTCAGCGAAATTGAGATGCGCTTGCCTTCCCGGCCGGACATGAAGCGGTGAAACACAAACTCCAGATGCGATGCTGCGTTATCCAACTGCCGAACAAGATCTTGCCTGTTGCCGCTGCCATCGGCTCCAACCAAGCGGTCAAGCTTCTCCCAGACCACCAGTGTGCCGTCAGTCTCAACTTTCTTGGACCAGCGTACGTTGTCCAGAGCTTTAGGGAGTTCGACTACCCATCGATCACGTGTGGCGACCTTGTCCAAATCCCAAATGGCGCACGAGACTGTTCCGTGTTTCCGGGTAAGCACGGTGAGTCGGCGGCACTGGGAAAACGACGCTGTTTTCAGCCCGAGCCCGAATCGTCCCAGATCGTAATCCGAGCGAACCTCAAGAGGACCGTGAGTACCAGGGCGCATTGCCTCGTGCAGTTCATCTCGTGACATGCCGACACCATTGTCCAGTATCCCAATCGCGGGAAATTCATCATGAGTGTCTGCGAACAACTGGATGTCTTGGGCTCTCGCGGTGATCGAGTTGTCAATGACGTCGGCGAGCGCCGTTGCGAGCGAGTAACCCATGTCGCGAAGGCTCTCGACCAGCGCAGATGCGCGGGGCGGGAGTTCAAGTTCCGATTGCTGGCTGTCTGCGATCATGAAGCGGAAAGGGGCGGGCCAAATGCAGACGAAGTCTGCCCCGGCAACCGACTCGATGTGCTCGAAGCTCGCTTTGAATCCGTCATGCAGACTGCGTCGTGATGATCGAATACTGCCCACACACACCCTGCGATCTTGCTTGCGAGATATGGCGGTACTGCATTTCCGACTTGCACGTATTGCTGCGTACGGCCGCCGTGGAAGAAGTAGTTGTCAGGGAACGTCTGAAGTCGAGCTGCCTCCCTTACGGTAAGGCTCCGACACTGGGTCGGGTCAGGGTGAATGAAGTAATGCCCGTCCTTGGAAATGTGACTTGTTACCGTGGTAGAGGGATGATCACCCAGCTGGACTCGAAAGCGATCATGAAATTTTCCAGTATTCCAACTATTGTGTTCTGGGGCCAACGCCTCTGGGAATTCCGAAGCCTTAGGCGATTTTCCCACAGCGCAAGCGAATGCCGCAGCATAAAGGTACCGCGTGAGATCCGACTCCATATGCCCTCTGGTCTCGTTGTTGGGAAGTTTGGTTAGACTTTCGTCGACAATCCAGTTGCGCAGCCCGATAGGGCAGGCATCGATTATAGGAATGCCGCCCTCGGCATCACGAAAGGGTGGAGCGGGGCCTTCTGCTGCCTCTCGAGCTTGATTGAGCACTTGATGGAATACTTTCTTCTGGTCGTCATTCATAGGGGGAATAAACACGGAAATCAATTTGAATGCCGACTGTATTGAGTGCCTCCACAACGACTCGTGGTCGTTCCGACTCAATCGACTACGAAGCCTCGGCATGGCGCCGATCACGTTGTCCACTGATACGCGTATTTTGTTTTCCTTTAGCCGTGGAACGACGTGATCCGGAAGGCCTTCGGCAACATCTTTCCGGATGCAGATCACGAAGACCCGATGTCGAGACTGCGGTATGCCGTGTTGCTCTGCGCGCACGACAAAATCTCTAGCTTGAAGACCCTTCCGCCAGTGTAGGCCCTGTTGGGACGGAGCCAAGGCAACCAACCGGTAGGTGTCTTTGCCGCCTGCATGGCACAAACTGTCCATGACGTCAGAGAAAATCGGCTTGCCTTCATGGTGAGCGGAGAGCATTCCCTTGACGTTTTCCATCACAGCAACTGCTGGTTGAAGTTGTTCAAGCACCTTCGCGTACTCTATATACAGCGACTGGCGTTTATCCTCGTCGGCGTTGTAATCGGTGTTACCGGCATTGCGGGATCTGCCTGCAATCGAATACGACTGACATGGTGGGCCGCCCAGAAGAACCGTTCTGGTCCCATGTTGCTTTCGAATATCCCGGACACGTTGTTGGACGAAGGCCGTAGCGGTTGCCGTACCAAGTTCCAATTGCCGAGTTTCGTCTGATGCTTCTTCCCACTCGTTCGGATAAATGGTGGCCCAGTCGGGTTCCTCCTTCACCTCGCCATTTATATATTCGTAATACTCGGTTGGGAACTCACTCGGAAACTTTCGCAAGAACGCTCGCAACAGCAATGTGCGATGCGCGGCGGAGTCCATTTCGATGGAAAGAGCAATGGGGAATCGGGATTGTCCACTCGAATCGCGAAGCGCAGCAAATCCTTCAGCGAGCCCGCCCGGGCCCGAAAACAGGTCGACGACAGGCACCGCATCTGTCATTTCTGGCAGAATGAGGGAGAAGCGCTTGGCAGATATTTGCCAGGGAAGAGACGGTCCAAGCGCTTGTACGTCCAGCAGGATGATCGATGGCGGACATAGTGGATCAATCGACTCGCTCCCGCATGATGGCGGGCATCGGTGGTAAGGATACGAAACCCGAATTGGTCCTGCGACGAGCACTCCACGCGCGTGGGCTTAGATACAAGCTCCATGATCGGAAACTCCCCGGAACACCAGATCTTGCTTTCCGTCGTTTCCGGGCCGTCTGCTTTGTGCACGGCTGCTTTTGGCATCGCCACGCCGGTTGTCCCTATACGACCAATCCCGCGACCCGACCGGAGTTCTGGCAAGCGAAGTTCAAGGAGAATGTCCAACGGGACCGACGCACCAAGAAAAAACTGCGAGAATCCGGCTGGCGCGTGGCGATCATCTGGGAATGCGCGTTACGCAAGGAGGGGGCGGGCATCACTGCGTTGGCGCTTGAGCAGTGGCTTCGTGGGACTGAACGCGAATTCGAGACTACCACGGATTTGATTTCGGAATCCGTGGGGAGCCAGCGTCGCGGGCGCTGAAGTAATCATCCCAATCGCGTTCCCAGTGATGCACGGGTGTCAGTTGCGGAGCTTATCCCCCATGCTCGCTCGTGTCTAATTCCGTTTGTTACGTTGTAAAGTGAGTTCCGGGGAGCGAAGTAGGCTCATTCCGTTAGAATGTGCGTACGTACGATGGCACCGTAACCCCTTCTCGAGTACACGTACTCCGCCGACGCTAGACCGATGCCCAGAGCACGCCATTGGAAGCCGCACTCCAGCGCCAAGGACTTCATGTCCGCTCTTGCTCCCGCCATCGGAGCTATCAATCGCCGCATTGATCGCTGTCGCCTGCTAATCTTCTGCGGCGCAGGTCTGGCTAAAGCGTGGTCGACAAAGAGTCCCCTGTCAAAAGACCTGTTCTCGATTCCTACAAGTGCGTTCGAGGGAAACGAAAGCGTCCTACACTTGCTCGACTATCTCAACAAGGGCGAAACCGGTCATGTTGACCAAGAAGCCATGAGAGACGTCGCCAGCTTCCTAGACCTCTGCGAACACCATCCCTTCCTTCGCGGTGAACTGTTGGACCGTTACAGTGTGTCTCGGTTGCGCGCTAGCCTCAACCGCTCAATCAAGCAGCACTACCGCGATATCCACTACATCAACGACCTCAAGGACCTTGATGATCGGCTTCCCGTCAAGAGCGCGAAAAGCCCGCACCGGCAACCAATGATCGCCCTTCTTCGCGAAATGCTACATGACCGATGCGAATATGCCGATGCTAGCCTAGGTCTGGACCTGTGTTTCGTAACAACCAATTACGACTATGCCATCGAATCATGGATTCAGGAGAGCACTGGAGACCCGGTTCTCGAAGATCTCTACCGAGGGTTCACCCCCGCACACATCAATGGCAGAGAAAATACCCAATATCTCATCGACCGTCCCCACAGCCTTAAACTGTTGAAGCTCAACGGCGGGTTCGAAATCATCGAGAGTCACGAAGGCTTTGCAGTCGACTATCGAGACCATCAACGCAATCCCGTCATGGTCCTACCGTCCAGCTTTCAGGACTACGCTTCCGCGTACTTCCAGTGCGTTTTCGAGAAGGCCGCCATCGCGTTTCGTCAAGCGGACGTCGTGCTTTTCGCCGGATACTCGTTTCCTTCCGAAGACCTTCTTGTCCGAAGATTGACCGCTATGGTTGCCGACACAGCCAAGCCACAAATCCCCAAGAAGATTTTCAGCATATCTCGCACCAACAGACAAGCTATCAAACAAAGCCTGATCGCGACCTTCGGCCATCTATCCGACACCATGCTGCAAGTCTCGGCGTACAAGCACGACTTCTCCAAGTTCTGTGCTGACTGCCTAGGATTGTACCGTAGGGTCCGGCGAGGCGATTCTTTGAATTGACGGGCCTCGCCAAACTGCGTATGGCCATCGAATCGGTCGAAACGCCGTCGTCCGCCGATTGCTTTCGGCAACCCGCCGGTGGATGTAACGGTTGATGGACAGATTGTAGTCGTTCCCCTCGATTTCGGCTTTGGGTACGAAGAAACTCTGGTCCGTCCGCGCCCGCTTGCGCTTCGCCTCTCGGTTCCGCCAGCAGGTGAGAATGTCGGCAAGGTAGCTGGTGTTCGATTGCGGTGCGCGCTTGTCGTCCAGCGAGTAGCCGTCGGCCTGCATGTCGTTGAACCGGCGGCGGGTTTTGTCGTCCTTGTAGATGCGGTCGCCGTAGTGCTCGACGAGATACTCAGAGGCAGCAACGAGGAAGCCGGCGGTGCCGCAAGCCGGATCGCAGATGACGTCGTTCGGCTTCGGCGCGGTCATGTCCACCATCAGCTTGATGATGTGGCGCGGCGTGCGGAACTGCCCGTTCTGCCCGGCGGTGGCGATCTTGCCGAGCATGTATTCGTACAGATCGCCCTTGGTGTCGCGGTCGGCCATGTCGATGTCGTCGAGCTGGTCGACGACATTGGCCAGCACCCGAGCCGTGGGCATCATGAAGAGGGCGTCCTGCATGTGATGGGAGTAGGTGGATCTCTCTTCCGAGTCCCCCGTCTGGCCCATCGACTTGATGAAGGGGAACACCTTGTCGCGCACCGTCTCGAACATCTGCTCCGGCGCAAGCTCCTTGAAACGCGACCAACGCAGAGCATCCTGGTGGGCGGCGAAAACCGGCTCCTCGATCGGGTTTCCCGTTCGGGCAGCCTTGCGCTCCTTGCGCGTGTGCAACTCGTCCAGCCCCTTGATGAAGAGCAGGTAAGTGAGCTGCTCGATAACCGAGAGCGGGTTCGAGATGCGGCCGGACCACATGGTGTTCCAGATTCGGTCGACCTTCGACTTCAGCTCGCCGGTGATCATGCGTGGGAGTTCAGACCTTTTCTGACAGTTGCCGATTTTGGAGTGGGCGACTGTCTGGGAAGACATGGTTCAGCTTCATTCTCCTTCTTGACATGAATTTTGCCTTCCAGTGGCCGCATCGGCGTTTCACCAACACGCATTTTACCCGGATGCGTGGGTTCATGGTCGTAGCTGCCGATTCGCGAACCGAGTCTGGCCATCGTTGGATGCGTGGAACGGTCACTGCGTCGAGCGGCTGCGCTGCGGTCGTTGCTTCGAGCCGCCATGCTGCGAAGCGTTGCCCTTCATACTCTTCCGTCAATGTCGTAGAACTTGCGCGCGTCTTTGGAAGTCGAGCAAGAAAACATCCAGGAAAACGCCATTTCCGTGCATCTTGCCGAGAAACGCACGTATCCGAGCGCCGGCGTCTCCTGCGAAACTCCCGGCATGAACCACGACGCCGCCTGGAAACGCCTGTTCGGCCTGCCCGTCCTCATCGAGCATATGCTCGAGGGTTTCGCACGCCCGATCGCCGAGCGCCATGACCTCGGCACGCCGCTGCAACTGCCGGCGGACTCCGTGGACGCCGACGCCAGGCAACGGCACGGCGACGCGGCCTGGCGAGTGTATTTCGAGGACGACAGCCGCCGCCGCTCGCTCGTGTTGCTGATCGAGTTTCAATCCGGAGTCGATCCGTCGATGGCCGCGCGCATGCACGGTTACGCCGGGGCGGCCCGCGAGCGGCTGCGCCGGCAGGGCGCATCGGACCTGGACGGCGAGACTCGCGTGCTGCCGGTAGTGTTGTATTCGGGGAGGCCTCCGTGGCACGCCCCGGGCGCCGCCGCGGAGGTGATCGTAACGGCGGACGGCGAGGCGTGGCTGCCGCTGAGCGGCGCCTACCTGTTGCTTGACGCGAACCGCCGGGCGGGGGAGGATTTGCCCCGGGACAACTTGGTCGCCGCGGTGTTCCGGCTGAACGCTGCGAAGACCCCGGTCGGGATGGCCGACCGGCTGCGGGCGATGCCGCGGGATCTCAGCGCCGAAGCGGTGCGGGCGCTGATCGACTGGATGCGGATGGTGTTCCCGAAGAGGTTCACGCAGTCGGACGCGGCGGAGGTGATCGCGTCGCTGGAGCGGGAGTTTCCTGAAATCGTGAAGGAGGAAGGGGTGATGATGGCATTGGCGGAGCGGGCCCGGCAGTGGGAGGAGGAATACACCCGGGAAGGCTTTGAGAAAGGGCTCAAGCAGGGCCTGGAGCGGGGCGAGAAGCGGGGTCTTGAACAGGGCATTGAGCAGGGCATCGAGCTGGGATTGGTGCGGGGCCAGGCGCAGGGCCTTGAACAGGGTCTCGCGGCGGAGCGCGAACTGCTGCGCCGGCAGGCGGCCCGCAAGTTCGGCGCCGCGGCCGGCGACGCGCTGGCCCGCCATCTTGCCGCAACCTCCGATCCGGACCGTCTCGCCGGGATCGGAGAACGCATCGTCGATTGCGGTACGGGCGCCGAGCTGCTCGGGTGGCTCGATTCGGACCGGGACGGCGCCGATGCGCAATGAACGGCGCGAAAGCTCCACAGGGCTGACTACCAAAAGGACTTCGCGACGGAACATCTGGTAACTTTGGTTGACATAGCCACTGCGGCGAAGATCTGCCGGAGTCCCTGATGTCGTCCGATCCGAGCCGCCTCATTGCTGCCCTCGCGCGTGACCGGATCAATCTGGACCTGAAAACGCTCGACCTGTGCTTTCTTGCAGGCCTTTGCCTCCGCGCCGATAGGGCGTCGCTAGCGTCTTTCGAAGAAGACGTGCTCATCGACATGTTCGAGCAGGCGTGTGACGTGGTCGATCCGGGCGCGGAGCGACCGCGCACGCGGGCGACGCGCGCTGTCGTCGGCGTCTTCCTCGGGCGAAATAGACCTTGCGTTGTGTTTAGGTGCCCAACGGTGGGGGAGCCACAGTAGTTCCCAATAGCCGAGAATGAACGGTCGTGTACCCAGATTGCGCACGATGACCTTGTTCGCTCCATCGGGAGCGCCGGAGAAGTTGTAGCCGACATCGATTCGGAAACGGTCTCGCCGTATCTCCCACAGCTTTACGGTCGCCAGAACGGTGGAGAGTGCTGCTCCCCAGAGGGCAATTAGTAAACTGACGTTCATTAAGTCCCTCACTTCGTTGCTCGCACGCTGGGAGACAACCAATGGCGTGAACCGCCCCGGTTTTCCCGGAGACTGCAAAACTTGAGATGGAGCCTCCGGAAAGGTCGGGGCGGTTCAGTGACAGTAAAGAGCCTGGTGTGGCAGAAAACCAAAGGTTCTGCTGTTCTCCTTCATCAGTTGATCAAGTTGGCCGAAGTCCGACCGGATCAGCCTTGAGATCGGGGGTTCCATGCACCTCTAGGCTCCATTAACCCCGGAACCACCCACCGAACTCCAAAACACGCAGCCGCCGAGCCACGGCGCGGGAAGAAGCGGGAAACCAGGCCAACTCGCGTCCCGCACCGCCGCGGGATTGGGCGGAGCGAGCCCGAACGCCGCGCAAACCCGCTTGTTTGACCCGCTCCCCGATGCGCTGACAACGAGCATGGGCCACTGGCGCCCCATCTCCATCAAGCGGATAAGTATCGGGCAAGCCGGCCGCGCGCAGGCCAGCCGCGGTATGAGCCTCACACACGATCTGTCGGTGGGGCAGGGCGCACGCGACCAGGACGGGTCCTGTTTCGTCGCGAAGATCCTCTGGTTCGTACGGCCAATGCGCGACGAAGGTGCTCAGATTCAAGCGCGCCGTCAACATGTCTTCGTTGAGGTAGAGCACTGGGAAACTGTCCGGCGGATTCCACCGCCCGCCTCGGCGGCCCGCGAAACCATCAGCCCTCGGCAATGGTGATCCCGGCGGAACTTGCCGCCTCTTGCGCACGGCGGTATCCGTTGCCACGATCGAGTCGCTCGGGTTCGCCAATCACGGCAAAATCGGCCGCCTGCAACCGATCGCCGAATGCGAGCAGGGCCTTCGCCGTATCGAACGGCCGCGAAACCCAAACAATTCCATCGGCGATACTGTCGGATTGGTGAATGGCTTCCGCCCATCGCGCCGTATGCGCATAGGTCCGCGCGCCGGTTTCGAGCAACTGCGAGCGGTCGAGGCCGAGCCGCCGTAATCCATGACCGCTCAGGTCCGCAATGATGATATCGCGTACCAACTCGACGCGGGCAAGACAGCGCGTTGCGAGTTCCGCCCGCAAGATGACGCCACCGGCGACGATGTTGTGGAACACCGTTTCCGACAGCGCGCCATCGATTCGGTCCGAGGCATAGAGTGTAGGGATCGGAATTCCCTGTGCACTACGTATGGGATGAAATCGGCCGCGCTGGCCATCTTTCCCCGGATTGAACCGGTTCGGCGCGTAGCTCACCGGGTGCACTCGATACAGCCGGCGGCCCGCACTCCAGGTCGTGGTGAGTGGATCGACGTGGGTTGGCGGCGATGGAACAGCGGGCTTGGCTGTCACTGACCTGGTGAGCGGTTGGACGTTGCGTGGCGTCGTTGTCCGTCACTAATGGACAACCGGCTCAGCCACGTCGGCAGCGGCATCGAGCACCGCGCTCGGCTCGCGATCAAGCAGATCCACCGGTTTTTCTCCATCGAGCCAGCCGTTCGGCGACGCGAACCAAAGGGCCGTTTGCCACCCGCCGACCTCGGTACCCAATGCGGCCAACACCTTGGAAATCACCTGCCTGGGGCGCCCCTGCGCATCGAATTGAAACGCCGGATAGAGGAACCGTCCGCGGTGCTGCACGGCGAATATCTTCTTGCCCGAGCGCCAGCGAGCCGCCAACGCCGAGCGATTCCTCGCCTTCGAGCCGAATAGCTCATGCACTTGATCGGCGTCGAGCACTTCGTATTCCCGCAGGAAAGCCGCGCGTGCCTCCGCATTGCGCCGCGCCTGATCGATGAATGCGGGCGGCGGCCGGTCGGTGAGCGAGGGCACGACTGCCTCGATAATTCGCTCCATCTCGGCCTTTTCCAAATCGCCCAGACGCTGGTCCAGGAGTTCGATCAGCAACCTGGCGTTCTCAAGCGTTGCCGGATCGTCAGCGGATACCACCAGGAGATCCTCTTCCTGCGCTTCCAGGCCCAGCGTATTTTCTTTTTGCCTCCCCGAGCTTTCGGCCGCCAGGAGTCCTTCAATGATGTCGGCGAGGTTCTTCTCCGCCTGTTGCGTGCCGCGATGTCCCTTGAAGACCGGGATGCTTTCTCGAATCTCCCCTGCCGTCACCGAAGGGGCGGAACGCTTGTACGGCGCGACGAGCCATTCGCCGGTCGTCTCGGCAGTCTTATTGGGGGTGGACCCGGCGGTTCGCAGGCGGACGCCTTTGGTCATGATCGTATGCGTACTCATTCGCCCACTCGTGCATGGTGATATTAATGAGTACAATTTTATGTCACTAAGATCACTCTTTCAACGCGGGACGACTATATCAACGTCGTCAGCGCTCCCATTTGCGGGGAGCGCCGCCCGAACATCTGTGCGGACAAAATCGTCGCCCTTGAACAGCAGCGGTTCGCCCGTTACGTCCGCCGGCGCATAGGCGAAACAGTCACCGAAATTCAACGCTGCCTGATGGCGGCCCTACGCTCCGTTAACCCCGGAACCACCCTCCAAACACCAAAACGCGCAGCCGCCGAGCCACGGCGCGAGAAGAAGCGGGAAACCAGGCCAACTCACGTCCCGCACTGTCGCGGGATTGGGCGGATCGAGCCCGAACGCCGCGCAAACCCGCTTTTTTGACCCGCTCCCCGATGCGCTGACAACGAGCATGGGCCACTGGCGTCCCATCTCCATCAAGCGGATAAGTATTGGGCAAGCCAGCCGCGCGCAGGCCAGCCGCAGTATGAGCCTCGCACACGATCTGTCGGTGGGGCAGGGCGCACCCGACCAGAATGGGTCCTGTTTCGTCGCGAAGATCCTCTGGTTCGTACGGCCAGTGCGCGACGAAGGTGCTCAGATTCAACCGCGCCGTCAACATGTTTTCGTTGAGGTAGAGCACCGGGAAACTGTCCGGCGGATTCCACCGCCCGCCTCGGCGGCCCGCGAAACCGGGGTCGAGGGGGTTCTCCCAGGGCGGGTCGGCGATGCGCCACCATTCCCGGCCGTCGGGAAGTGTTTCCCGCAGGAATTCCACGCTCAGCCGTGGGCCTGCTCGAATGCGAACATTTCGCGGCACGCGGCCAAAATGCCCCGGGTATCGCCCGCCGCCAGCAATTCCAGCAGGGAAACGCCGTCGAGGGCCGGTATCGGGCGGCGAACCGCCGCGGGGATTCTGTCGCGCTTGAGATAGTGCACCAGCAGATCGGTGGCGGCGGCCAGATCCGACAAGACGGTCTTTCGCTCGGCGGGCGCGCCCTGGCGAAGCCACTTGCCGATCGCCTGGCGGCTGACGCCGAAGCAGCGAGCCGCCTCCGCCTGGCTGAGACCCCACGCCCTGAGAGTGCGCGCGAAGGATCGCGCGGCCCGCCGGCGATCGAGACTGTCGGCGAACGCATCGAGCCAGGCGTCCTCGTGTCCGTGCGCGGCGAATACGTGAAGCGCCGCCTCTTCCGGACCGAGTTCCCGGAGTACCGTTTCTGGGCGCATAACCAGCTCTCCGCGCATAGCCTGATCCCTGTAACTAGCAACCATCTGTCAACCGCTACCTAATGTCAACTCAATCGTAGTGAAATTCATTTCCCATTCAGCAATCTATTCCACCTTTTAGACAAGTACAGTAATTCGCCATTTCAGCCAGAAACGCGCAAAGTCCAGCGGTCCGCGGTGTCGTCGTCGTACCAGGCGTAGCAATCAAGCTGCGTTTTTGGGTTGCGAGTCGGCCACCGGCGAATTAGAGTTCGTGCAGATACCCGCTGGCAGCGTGCTGTCGGCTCAGGGGCTGCTCTTCGGAGTGGCCCTTGCTTTTTTTGGGGAGTGAATCCTCATGAGCACCCGTGTCGATGCAGCGTGCTGGCTACGAGGCGCCGCGGCGGAATGACGAGCGGACGCGCTCCGGCAGGGTGATGCCGACAAACGCGGTGGCGGGATACAGGTAATCCTCGCCGCTCTCGTCGACGATACGCAGATCGCCAGCGGCGAGCGCGTTCTCGTCAGGCAGGGCTCGGTAGATCTTGTGCAGTTCGAGGGAGACCGGGTAGTCGGCGTTTTCGACGCAGACGAAATACTCGGCGGGGCTGGCTGTTCGTGTACTCATGGTCAGTCCAGGTAGCGTTTGCGTTTCACTTCGCCGTAGAGCGAGCTCAAGCGGCGAATCCAGTCGTCGACGCGCCGCTGGGCGTGCGGGGCGTCGATGGACATGGTGGTTACTTCGTCGAGGACTGTGGCCATGTGTCGGTGCAGGGTCTAAGGACTGTGAGTAGCGTATGACTGAAGTCAGCGGGATTCAACTCGGGGCACCGTCGATCTTCACCACCATTGGTTCGAGTTCGGGAAGGCTCCGATTGCCGCTGACTGTTTTGTTCCGCTATATTCGGGTTGACTCTTCATTGGTGGAGCTCGCTCTATGAAGCCTTCCCTGCAACTACTGAGCCCACTGCGCGGCGCGATCATTGGCGTCGTCGCAATAGGGGCAGGCATGCTCACCCTCGTAAGTTTCGCCCAGGAAGCGGATTCCGAGGATTCCAGCAACAGTGCCGACGAGCACGCGGCGTATGCGATGCTCCGCTCCTGCGACAATCCCTGGGGGCCTCCGCTTGGGTCGGTCTTTCTGCGGGAACAGCCGTCGTCCGAGGGTGTGAAACTGGTTGACCTCCTTGTCAGGGTTCGTGGTGGCATGGAAACGAAGCAGCACGCCGTCCATATTCACGAGACCGGCATGTGCATTCCGTGCTCGGCGGCCAATGGCCACTTCGATCCCGGACCCAACAGCAACTCGAGCCCGGATGGCAATCACCCCTACCACGCCGGTGACCTGACCAACCTGACGATCGGGGACGAGGGTTACGGGCATCTCATGACGGTCACGTCGCGCGTGACCCTGTCCGAAGGACCGCTTTCCGTTTTCGATGAGGATGGCAGCGCGGTCATCGTTCACGTCGACCCGGACACGTATTGCCCGGACGGCGAGGCGGCCGGATGTGCCGGCGGTGCCCGAGCCGCATGCGGCGTCATTCAGCCATACCCGCCAACGATGTCGGGGGGTCTGGCGATAGAAACCGAGAATTTCCTGATCTGGTGAAATCCCTCACGGGAGTACTAGCTGAACTGCTCCGCGTGTCATTTTCCAGGCCGACTTCCGTCCCTGGGCGGCGCAATGAGAGAAACGGCTGGAGTGTTGACGTGAACGGCCCCGGGTTTCCCGGAGACAGCAATTCTTGAGATGGAGCCTCCGGAAAAGTCGGGGCGGTTCACAGTGGTTTTCTGGTCTTACTCATTCTGACACCACGATAGGAGATGCGGTCCATGCGCAGCCTCCCACAGCGCATCATCGACTACGCCGAAAGCCTGCCGGAGGCCACGCCGCTGTGTCCGGCTGGTCTGCTGCACCTCGGAAAAAGAGCGGCGGTGGAGCTGCGCCACGCTCCGCGCTGGCAACTTGCCGCCCCGCACCGGAAGGCCGGAGACGTGATCCGCGCGCTGGCCTGGCTCGGCCCCAAGGAGGTTGACGAAGGTCTTGAAGCAGTGCTGCCCATGCTCTCTGCGGAAGACTTCGAGGAGCTATCTGCCGCGCGGGCCATCATGCCCATCTGGATGGCAGGGCCCTTGAGCGCGCGCATTGTACATGCCTGATGCCCTGTACCAGCGCGTTTCCGTTGAGGACCGCCGTCTCGCATTGAGGGTGGCCGAAGACGCGAGCGGCCGCCGCGGCATCCGGTAGCCGACCTCACACACGTTGAGCATCCACTCCGGATCGGAGGCGTCGGCGCCGCACGTCCGACGTTCAAGCACCCTCTTGTCGCACCCTTTCATGGCGTGGTCCCTTCAATCGCCGTGCGCCTTGACACACGGCGAGCGCTTCTCCTAGAGTCATTAGCCAAACTGGACTTCAACAAGTTTGATCCTGGTCACAGAATAAGGGTGGCCCGACGGACGTGCCGCGAGCCCTGTAATCAGGGCGAGCCAAAGTCCCTTCGCGCCGCCTTCCCACGATGATGCTTAGGGTCGCCGTTTTGGCGGCCCTAAGTACTTTTCGGGGTCCGCCACCGACGTCAGATACACGCCGAACACCCGATACTTCAGGTTCCCCCACGTCCTTTTCGAAAGCTTTTCCGTGTAGGCCGGCCTGTTTCTGGTCACCCGATGATTGGGGTCCCATGGGTCTAATGGTTGATCGCCAATATCGGACACAAGTGGCTTACAAAGTTCAGTCGAACCGCGTTCCGGACTATCTGTTGGGCCGCCGTGGCAGCCAGCGCCCCACGCTGGCCGAATAGGCGGCGTAGTCGTCACCGAACTCCCGCGCCATCCGGGGCTCCTCGTAGAGCTTGATGAACAGCGAAATGAAGAGGAACAGTCCGGCAGCTTTCTTATCCTGATTGTCGCTGTAGAAAGTTAGGAACGCCGTCCCAGGTTCTGCCGTTCAATTCGCGACCGCTGGTCTTCTTCCCGTACCTTCCCATCGGCGTCGAGTAGGAACGGTCGTCGACGATGGATCGAGGCTTCGCGCCTTCGGGAACTCCAATTGGCGCCCAGTCGCCCCATTGTTTGAAGTGAAAGGGTGTCGCGTGGGCAATGCACTGGTCTCGTAAAGCATAAAACCATCTGGGATCGCTCGGCCGTGCCCTTGGACCGCTTTCGCCGCCGGCGATTACCCAATTTACGATCTTTCGGTCAAGCCAATGGTCCAGCGAAATTGCGTCGAGCAAGGGTTCGCAGGCCAGGAAACGGATGCGCGCCGGATTCTCGCTGAGGTATGGGAGACGCTTGTCGACCCACCTCTGATTCTCGACAGTTGTTCCGAGCCAAACGTTCTCGGGCCAGTCGCTGTCCCATGGCGTAAGGCGCTGAACCAGGTGTGGACGTTTCGTCAGTAGTAGCCAGTTCAGGAATGGAGTTTCTTCGATTACTCTCCACAGCCGTTCGCGCCACCGGGACAAGCCCTTCTTCCACTCGAACACGTCCGCCATGGAGGCGCAGAACACCCTCGCCCGTCGCCCGTTCTGCTTGGCTTCATCGTTCCAACGGTGAGGTTGCCGCCAATACGCGTCGCTCAGAAAGCGCCGCGAGTTGCTTGCGCTCCAAACGTCGAAACCCACGCGCTTCGCCCATGTTTCGGCGTAGCAGTGGTCGCAAGCCGGCGACACCTTCGTACATCCCCACCAGGGATTGAACGTGTGATCCGTCCACTCGATTCTGGAGTCACGAGCCATCGCGTGCGCTGTTCGGGTCGTAGGAGCCGTCGAAGCGTTCAGCCGGTCCCTGGCTGACGATCCGATTCGAACTTCGGCACGATATCGCAGGGCTTCCAGTTTCTGGTCCAGTGTTCATCCGTCTGTACATGGTCAGGGCGAACGCTCTTGCAGACGTTATCCTTGAATTTCAATGCCGGGAACCCCTTTGCCAACCGCAACACGACGCCCTCCCGCGCACCGCCAAGCGCGGAGGTTTCAAGGTGGGCTCGTTCCATGAACTTCCGTATGTCCCCAATTGATTCGAACCGGCCTCTGAAAAGGACCGGAGCAACCGGAATCCCTAGTCGCATCGCGTACGACTCAAGCTTGTCGAAAGGTGCGAACGCGCCGTCTCCATCACGGAGCGCGAAAGCGTAAAACGTTTCACTTTCCGGCACAGGCCCGTAGGCAATGCTGTGCACGCCGTAGATATCCTCCCCATAAAGATAGACATCGGGCTCCCGCACTTTCCAGGCATGGTGTTTTTTGACCATGGCCATCCACTTGCCGGCACTCGGGGCGGATGTGCTGCGCGCGTACACTTCGCCAGCGTGAAGGAGCGTGTTTCCGCCGTCGAGTTTCTCGGTGATCACCACGGGTTCGCCAACAAATCGGCGTGGGTCAGGGTGCAAGGCATCCCCCCGGGCGACGGATGGCGACCAGGGCCAGTACGGCGTGCTGGGATACTTGGGAATCAATGGAGCCTTCGGCGCAGTCAACGTGCGTTGGGGCATGATACCGCCATGGGCCGCATCCCGTGACCCCTTATCGTCGCTACCGTCTTCTCGGCTCATCACGGATGAGTGCATTTCAAAGAAATTAACAAAATTAACGGCGTTAACAAGGTTCTTGTTAATCCTGTTAACTTTGTGATTAACAAATACCATCATTGAACTGATGAAGCCCGATCATGCAGACGACACAGCCTGACCCGATCATTGCAGAAGTCCACGCTGTCCGGGACGAGTATTCGGCCCGTTTCAACTACGATGTGGGACGGATGTTTCAGGACATTCGAGCCAGACAGGAAGCTTCCAATCGCGAATACGTTTGCTATCCTGAACGGCCTGCTGATGCAGACGTTGATAACTCTCTGAAATCTCGGAGCCGGTAGCGAACGGCGCTCAACGTCCCCGGTGCAATACCAATGTCAGCCGGTGGAGTTGCTTGATCCAGAGCAATTGCCATGTAGCCAGAATTACACCCTTGACCCCGATCGCGGCCGTTATGGGATCGGTGACAGTCTCGTCCACTTGAGATGGATCCAGCCAAAGCGTCTCCGCGAGTTCGAGCACATCACGTTCGAGGCCGGCTGGCCAATGCGTCCAGTTCCGCACATCGTCACTGTTCGCCAGGTCTGCCGCAATCGGCGGTACGAGTAATGCGATGACGGGTTCGTCCGACCCGATTCCGAATAGCTGCGTACTGCGAATTACACATGCCGCGGCCACGTCGGGTGACAAACAACCTGCGCCAGACCACAGGGCCTTTACCAGGCCATACAGCGGTTCGGTGAGTTCGGGCGAAGCTTCAGGAAACCTTCCCTCCGGGTCGAGCACCGATGTCTTGAGGGCCGGCCAACGGCTCGCGGAATCCTGTTCCTCAACGGTCCCGTGGGGACGCTCCACGATGATGTTGCACTCCGGAGCCCGGTCCTCTCCCAGCGCGAGGCGCAGTTCCGACGAGCACCATACAGCGCAGGTGATCAACACTTCGAGTACCCCGCGTGAGCCCAATGCCTCTGCAATTCGGGTCGATTCCGCTTCCTCGGGAGCCCGGGGATTCTGGAAAAAGCGGTCGACCAGGGTGAGCGCCGCCATTTGACGTGGGGTGAGCTCATCGCGAGCGTCGGGTTGGTCGAGCAAGGGGATCTGCGACTCGGTAAGGCCGTCCTCAGTGCCCGCAATGATGCGTGTTGCCGAACAGGACGCACAGCCACGCAAGTGGGCGCAGCGCAGGCGCACAGACTCAATTACCGCAGCACGCAGCGTGGTCTTACCCCAAACTGCATCCTCGAGCGCGTTGAATCTGGCGCGTTCTGTCGGGTCTGCGTGCTGCAGCAACGCGACGGCGCCGACCAACTCCGAGCCCGGGGTCTGCAAAATGCTCATGTGAGGATCAAAATGCGACGCTTGTATTGACGAAGAAACGGCGGCCGAGGGGATCGAATGTCTCCACAATTGTATTGGAGTCATCCCCAGCTCTCAATCCAATGTGCGCGTTCAGCGGTGTCATAGGCAGCAGCACAAATTTCGCTATACTGCGAACAAGTGTTTGCAATCTGCACCAATGGCCGCGCTGATTCCATCGAACATGCTGCGGCCTCAGCCTGCCCGAGGCTGGAAGGAGAAAAAGAATGAAAACAGCGTACAGTCCGCAGCTTTCGCATATCCGCCGGCAGGGGCTGGCTTGCGTCGTGTTGCTTTGCATGGCAGTTGTGAACCCGGCTGTCGCCGAGCCGCCGAACGGGGCTGGCAGCTACGAAGACCTGCTTGAATTGTTCGCGGAGTACCAGGCCTGGAAAACACCCGATGCCGTTGACGGAGTGGTCGACTATGGTCCGGCCGCCATCGAACGCCGCCGCGACGAGATCCGCGCAATGCAGCGTCGTATGGACGATATGGGCGTCGCGCGATGGTCCGTGCCGCAGCAAGTCGACTTTCTGACCGTACGCGCTGAACTCGATCAGCAGGAGTTCATTCTGCACGTCACGCGCCCGTGGTCCCGCGATCCGTTGTTCTACGTTAACGGCGTGGTCCCGATCGCATTCACCGACCTCCCCGTATCGGGCGACGAGCAACAAATCCTGCGGCAAAAACTGCGGTCCGTCCCGCTCTTGCTGGAAGGCGCCCGCAGCAATCTGACGGAAGTGGCAGGCGATTACGCTGACCGTGCGATTTTCATGCTGACGCATTCGGATGGCATTGGGGGTGCACTTGACCCCTGCACTGCTCCCTGCCCGGCCGCAGATGCACCCCCCTATCCCCGGCGCGAAACGATGCCGCCGGGTTTCATCGGCTGGTATGAGGATCTGCTGCAGCGTGCGGACGCTCAACCGGAACTGAGAGCCGACATAATGGATGCGTTATCGGCTCTGCGTGAATTTCACGAATGGCTGGTCGACAACCGCGAGGATATGACGGCGCTGAACGGCGTCGGCAAGGAAGCCTTCGACTGGTTCGTCAAGTACGGGTTGCTGCTGCCCTATACCTCCGAAGAAATGGCTTTGCTGTCCCAGCGCGAGCTGGATCGTCTGTGGGCATTCTATGCCCTGGAACGACATCGCAATCGTGAACTTCCGGAACTTGAGTTGTCGGAATCGACCGAGGAATACCATCGGCGACTCGCGGACACCGATCGGCTTGTGCGCGATTGGCTTGAGGACGAAGCGATCATCACCGTGCCGGAATACATCCCCGGCGACTGGCAGGTCATGGGTTTCAATGTCCCGTTCGTGGTTCGCGAAACGCCGCCCAATTTCTGGGAGCAAGTGCAGTATCGCGATCCTTCGCCGGATCATCTCCATGCCGTCATTCCCGGACATCGCTTCGACAACATGGTTGCGTCCAGGATCGATCACCCGATTCGCAGCCAGGTGAACTTCGGCGCACGCTGGCAGGGCTGGGCCGTATACCTGGAGGAAGGGCCGCTGCAGCTGGGCGTTTTCGAGGCGCGGCCGCGAACTCGTGAACTGATCTATTTGTTCGGGCTGTGGCGGGCCGCACGTTCGCTCGGCGACATCTACAACCAGTGGAACGAGTTCAATGCCGCCGAAACAGCCCAATACTGGATGGAAGTCACGCCCATGATGGACCCGGATGTCGCACGCAATTATTCGCACCTTCGCCCCGCACCCGGGCATGGCCTCGAGTACACGATCGGCAACATCCAGATGTTCTGGCTACTGGCCGAACGCAAGCGGCAATTGAGAGAGGAGTTCGTGCTTCGCCAGTTCCACGACGAGTTCATCTCGAAAGGGCGGATTCCAATTGCGGCTATTCACTACGAGATGACCGGCAATGCGGACGCGGTGGCGCCGTTCTGGAACAGGACGCCGCTATCGTCGGTGGAGCTGGTTGCACCGGCCACGTCGCCGTAGCGCCCTCGTCCAGCGGTGATCCGCACCCGTTCGTCCCCGGAGCCGGTAGCGAACGGCGCTCAGCGTCTCGAATCGCGGTGCGATCGTGGCGACGGGACTGGCGTTGCCGCACGTTTCCCCAATCACGGCCCGGGCAGCAGTTCCCATCGTTCGGCGGCCACTGATTCGATTCGCTCTCGGGAGAAGAACACCGGGAAGTAGCGGTCGTTGGCCCACAGTTCGAACAGGTTGTCGTAGTAGACGGAATCGGGGTCGCCCACCTGACCGGGGGTGTTGGTGCCCACGGCCCGGTCCCAGTCGGCGGTGTCGACGATGATGCGGAACGACGCGCCACTGGTCTGGTTGTCGCCGGACCCGCCGTTGTTGATGGTGTAGGAGTTTCCGCCCCTCGGCAGCGGGCCCACGGTGTAACGGTCGTGCCTTTCGCCCGTCAGGGCGTGAGACAGGGGATGATAAATCGTGGCGTGTTTGTAATCCGGCTGGCCGTACCGCCAGTCGTCCATGTTGTCACCGAGCTTGTCCCGCAGATCCTGCACACCGCCGGTGAGGCTCTCGGCCAGCAGCCGATCGCGACCGGCGATCGGGTCGCTGCCGAACTCGCCGCCCGGCGCGAGAACATGATCGATGATCACCGACATGGAAACGCCCCGGATGAACTCACGGCCCTCAACCGGTACCAGCAACTCGTGCATCGCGCGTTGCAGTCTGCGTTCGAACGCGACGTAAATCCCGGCTGCCACGGATGCCGGATCCAGATCGTAGTCCCAGTCCAGCAACAGGCGCCGCGCCCGATTCGCGTCGCCTTCGTCCAGTTCCACGTGCTCGAGCAGGGGAACGAGGGTTCGCGCGGGTATCGACAGCGTATCCATCTGCAGGTCCATCATGTCCGCCATGGAATGGCGGCGCCCCGAGTCCAGGACTTCGGACACCCTGGCCCACCGGTACGGATCCGACCACTCGAATCCGATGGCATCGAAGTGTGGATAGTCGTCCGGCGTCAGTTGGTTGTTCGCCGTGGCGAAAAATCCCTCGGCCGGATTGAAAGTGCTCGGTTTGGCGATGATCGGCAGATACCCGTCCCACTCGTAGCGGCCGTCGCCCGGAACCGGAACCAGTCCGGAGAAGTTGCGGCGGATGGGCGCAATCCCCACGGACTGCCAGCCGATGTTCCCGTCCCGGTCGGCCCAGACCATGTTTTCACCGGGAATATTGGAGTAGTTGGACGCTTCGACGAACTCTTCCCATGTCGTGGCCTGATTCATGCGCAAACTCGCCAGATACGGCGCTCCACCCGGCTCAAGCCACGCAGCCCGTACCGCGTAGGCGACGTTGTTGTCCGGGTCCTCGTAGACCACCGGACCGTGCCGCGTGTACTTCAGTTCGACTTCCACCGGGGCCTGCTCCCTTACCGGGATGGTCTCGGTGATCACCGTCATCCGCTCCCAATTGTTCCGGTAGCGGTAGCGGTTCGGATCGGAAGGATCCGTCCGGTAGACGTACAGGTCCTCGCTGTCGGTGGCAAAGACGGTCAGACCCCACGCGCCGTGCCCGTTGTGGCCGATGCTCACTCCGGGGATCTCGGGCTCCCCGCCCCCGATCACATTCCACCCCGGCCCGACCAGGTGCGCCCAGTACCGCAGCGAAGGCGCCGACTGGGCCCGGTGCGGGTCGTTGGCCATGATCGGGTAGCCGCTTGCGCTCAGCCGGCCGCTGATGACCCAGTTGTTCGAACCCGTGTCCTGCTCATCCTGCCACTGCCCCAGAGCGTCCCGGCTCCGGTCGGCTCCCGAAGCAAGCTGAATCCGCTTGAGGGCATCGGCATCCGCCCGGTACGCGGGCGCCAGATCGCTGCGCTCGAACCGGACGGGCTGACGGAAGCCTACATAAAGCCTGAGGATGTCGTCCTGCAGAAGGCTCGGGTCGATCGCCGGATCCAGCCCGATGTCCGGATCCCGCGGGTGGAAGTTCGCAACGGCCTTGACCGCATCGACCCCGATACGGGCCACGGCCCGGCCGTAGTCGAGTTCGTCCCTGACATTCGACACCAGGCCCTGGTGCCGGGAAATCACGACTTCCGGAGTCCACCGTTGCGGACGTATGCCCAGTAGCTCGAAAGCCTCCGGCAGCAGCCCGGGATCGGCCTCGGTTTCGGCGATGTAGGCGTTCACGCCATCCGTGAATGCCGGGATGATGATGGCGCCCCGATCGTGGTAGTGGTTCATCTCCTGGGTCAGATCGCCGCGAAACTTGAACAGCCGGAAGCCGATATCCCTGTCGAGTTCGTCGGCGCCCAGCATCTCGGCAACCGTACCCGTTGCCTGAGCCCGCCAGACCTCGAACTGGAACAAGCGGTCGCGAGCCGCAGCGTAGCCCTGGGCGAAGAACAGGTCGTACTCCGTCCGGGCGTAGATGTGATTGATCCCCCAACGGTCGCGAATGATTTCGACAGGCGCCGACAGCCCGTCGACCGCGATGGTCTGAGCTCGAACGGCGGGGCCGTTCGCCGAGTGGAGGAAAAGCAGCAGCGGCAGAGCCGAAACGGACAATACCCACCGCAGGCAGGCTCCCCCGGCCAAGCGTTGAATCACATTCGCCATGGCAGTTCCCATAGTCTCCGGGTGCGGTTCAGAAGCTCGCTTCTCGCTACAGCAGCGTTTGCAGCAAACCGCTCAACTCCCGCGGCCGGTATTTTTCGAGCAGCGCAAACAGGATGGCGGCGGTTTCGGTGTCGGGCTGTCCGGACCAATCCGATGGTCTGAAGTGCATCTGGAACGCCGTGAGCGCGTCCCGCGTCCGCGCATCGTGTTCGCCGGTATCTTCTACGTCGTAGCCATAGGCGTTGAGGCCTCGCTGCAGCAGCGCAAGGGGTGGCGGGTCTGCCTGGAAGCGTTCGCGGTAGCGGTCGGCGGTGTCGTCGTCGTACCAGGCGCCGATGCCGTGTTCGTAGAGTTGGCGCCAGGGAAATGTCGGTCCGGGGTCCAGCCTGCGGTCGGGTGCGATGTCGGAATGGCCGACGATATCGACCGGATCGATACCGGGATTGCGCTGAAGGATGTCTAGCGCGAGCTCGATGACGAGATCGATCTGTTCGGCGTCGAAATCGAGAAACTCGCAACGATCCGCAGGGTCGCCGGGTTCGGTGCCCGGAGCCACGGCGATGCAGCTCGACCGGTTCACGATCTCGATGCCGATGGACGTTCCGTTCAGTGCATTGTCGCCGTGCCAATGGCTTTGTCCGGCATGCCAGGCTCGCTGTTCTTCGTCGACAAGCCGGTACACCCGGAGCCGTTGGCGCGGATAGGTCGGGTCGCCGTTTTCCGGCACAAGGTAATGCACGCTGACGGGACGTTCCGTGCGTTCGGTCAGCACTCGCAACGACTCTGCGAAGTCTCCAGTCGTGAAGTGAATGACGAGGTGGCTGATGCGGCTGCTCTGGTTCTCCGAATCCACATCGACGTAGCGCAGGGGGCCGCAGGCGGCCAGCGCGCACGAGGCCAGGACGGCAAATACAACCGCTCGGGACATCAGCCGGTCAGTCGGTACGCGTCTGGACGGTGGGCAGCCCCGTCTCGTCCTGGAAAATCTGGCGCAGCAGCTCGCGCCATTCCTCGTATTGGGCTTCGGCGGTCCCGGTGAAGCGGTGCTGGATGCCGTCGATCTCCACTACCATCGGTTCGAGTTCGGCGTCGAAGCTCAGGGAGAGTTCCTCCAGCGCCGCGATGTGGAGTTGCTTCTCCTCCCGGCGCAGGAAACCGCTCTCGATCATCCCCGTGCTCATGTACATCAGCGTGTCGGTGGCGACCCGGTCGGAAAAGTCCCCGTCGCTGCCCAGCCCGATTAGCACCGACGCGACCACGCCGAGAATGCCCAGCGCGATTCGCGAGCGGCTGTCCTGCTCCAGTTCGCGGATGGCGACGGCTTCCTCCCGCGCCGTCTCGCGCCAACCGTGGTAGGGGTCCTTCGAACGCTCGTAGAAATCCACGTAGTGCTCGTTGAGCGTCTCCACGAACAGGTGCTCGCGGTCGCGGACCGACCGGACACGCTCGAACTGCGGATCGTCCTCGGCCGGCAGACGGTTCAGGGTGTATCGGCCGCCGCCGTCCCGCACGACGTAGTCGGCGAACGCTTCGGGGCTGAGTTCCTCCGCGAACCGGAGCTGCGCCACGGTGCGCACCTCGCGCTTCTGCTCGCCTGACAATTCATCCTGGGCCGCGGCCAGGTCGTTGGCAATGCGGTTGAACACGTCCTGATACGGGTCCAGGCCGGGGTATTGCTGGCGGTTGAAGGAACCCGCTGCCGTCCGCATGCCGTATTCGCGGTCTATCAGGATGCGACCGGTGGCGTCCTCGGCGCGGGCACGGAGCTGCAGCCGTTCGCCGTCCGAGCGCAGGATCTCCGCAGTGACGTTGATGTCCGCCGCCGTGGATTCTCGCGGCGTGGTCCGCACCGAACCCCAGTGCCCGCTGGTCCGGAGCGTATCGCTGAGATGCACGGCCATGAACCGCGCCTCGGTTCGGCGGATGTGGATGTAGGTGCCGTCCTCCAGCAGTTCCTCCTCCACCTCCTTCTCGACCTCGCCCTCGGGAACGCCGGCGTCGAACACCACGACCCCCACGTCCAGCAGTTCCTCTTCCGGGACGATCTCGGTCTGGATGACCAGTTCCACGGAGTGCGGAACGAGCGCCTCGTTTCCGCCGCATCCAGCGACCAGCAGGGCAACGGCAAGTAGTGGGATCAATCTCATGGCAGCCCCGGCAGAGGGTAAAGAACCCGTTTCCTGTCCGGATAATACACCGCACGGCGCGGCCGGGCGGATGAAGCCGCTCGTCCGCAGTTCAGGCACCCTCTTTTCGCGCCCTTTCGTGGCGTGGTTGCTTCAATCGCCGTGCGCCTTGACACACGACGAGCGCTTCCCCTAGAGTCATAAGCCAGACCGGACTTCAACAAGTTTGATTCTGGTCACAGAATAAGGGCGGCCCGACGGACGTGCCGCGAGCCCTGTAGCCAGGGCGAGCCAAAGTCCCTTCGCGCCGCCTTCCTACACTGATGCTTAGGGTCGCCGTTTAGGCGGCCCTAAGTACTTTTCGGGGTTCGCCACCGAAGTCAGGTATACGCCGAACACCCGATATTTCAGGTTCCTCCAAGTCCTTTTCGAGAGCTTCCCGGTGTAGGCTGGCCTGTCCCTGGTCACCCGATGCTTGGGGTCAAGAGTATCGATCATCGCGTGTAGTACTGCACCGTACTGGAGGAGCTTCTGACGCACCGAAGTGTGCTTCGTTCTGGTCAGTATGCGGACTACCGGATCCAACCATCTTCTGTCATCGTCCCCATCCTCGAATTTTCGAACAAAATCGATAAATGCCATGACTTCCGTATCGCCATCGCGTCGGATCAGAATTGATTCCGCGATCGCGCGCTGCGACATGCGGTCCACAAGTCTAACCATTTGCGACTCCAAACAACTCGTGAAGCTTGCGAATGTCTGGCCCCGATCGTCTTGAGTTATCGAGACGGATAGTCCTTTTCGACGAAATCGTTCAACACAAGCCCAGAAATTGGCCAACATAAAAAGAAGACCGCTGAAGTCGTGGTTGTCCATGTGGGAACGATATCCGCCGCGTAGCGGCCTGAAGTCGTTCTTTGCCAGCGCCCCCAATTTTGCGGCCAGTTCGTCAGCGGCCTTCAGAACAGGGTCAAGATTCTCGTCAACGAATCGGCGTGCTACAAGCTTACGTTCGGACCGACTCCGAAACTCCTGATATACAAATTCAAGTAGCTTGACAAAAATGCCCCCGGCGAATGCCGCGCTCAACAGATTCAACCAACTCATTTGCTTGCCAGTGTGTAAACAGTTCTAAATCCAGCGCGTCGCTGGGCCTCGCCCCAACGTTTGCGGTCGGCTGTACAACGTAGCCTCGGTTATATTGGCCGCGACCACATCGCCCGGCTCCAGCCCTTACATGCGCAGGTCCTTGCTTGGTTCTGGGGATTTGTCGATTTTCGTCCCGACCGGGACGCGGGATCGGCATTCTACACCAAGGCACGCTCCTCACCCACGACCCGCTCAAGGGCTGTTCGCACACGCCCTCGCTGGTTTGTCTCCTTACGGATTCGAAATCAGGATTTCGTAGGCGCCGGCCACGTTGGCGGCGCGTGAATAGTCGTATTCGATGAGGTGGTCGTAGTCTTCCATGAGAATGGTGTCGACCAGTTCCTGCCTGGTTCGGCCTTCGGCGATTCCGGCTTCGACGGCGGCGACGAGTTCCTCGAGGTATTGGCGTTGTTCGGTGACGTGGGCCTTGGTGCCGGGGGATTCGTGGCCGGGGGAAATGATGTCGAAGTCGAGTGCCTCCACGCGCCGGAGTGAGTCCACCCACTCGGGCAGGAAGCCGCCGTCCAGTTGGGTGCGGGGCGGGCGGTTGGGCGTGAGGAAGTCGACCGTGTAAATGGTGCGTTCATCGGGGAACAGCACCACGGTCATGTCGTCGGAGTGATTGGGCCCGGTGTAGTGGAGTTCGACGGTCTTTCCGCCCAGGCGCACGGTCGCCCGGTTCGTGTAAGTGATGTCGGGAGGTACCTGGTTGCCGCCAAAGCGCGCCGCCCATATTTCCGCGCGGTTCAGGCCTCCGTTGCCGTCAAGGTCCCGTCTCGCGAAATTGTTGCTGTACATCCCGATATCGGTCTCGTTTTCCTGGATGAGGCCGTCGCCGTTGGCGTCCCAGAGTTGTTCGCGGGGCAGCAGCGGTGCGTCCTCGGGAGGGCGCTGGAGGTTTTTCCTCATGTTCTCGTGTCCGATAAAGGTCGCGGTGTCCGCGAAGACTTCACCCCCACTGGCGTGATCGTTGTGGCTGTGGCTGTAGATCACGTACCGGACCGGCAATCCGAAGCGTTCGTCCAGCTGGACCTTGAGCCAGCCGGCGAGTTCGGAGTTGGTGGGATCCACGACGATGATGCCGTCCGGCGTCACGAGGAACATGCCGATGTGCCGAATCTGCCGGAACCGGTACAGGTCGCCGGTGACATTGGTGATCTCGCGTTCCGGCGGAGCGTTTTCCGATCCGGCTTCCTGGGCATGGGCGGCCGATGCCGCGGCGGCAAGCGCACCCAGCGCCATCGGACCAGCCAGTCTTCTTCCGGCCCTGCTCAAGACTTTCTTCGACATCGGTGTTCCCCTCGTTTCAAGACGGGATGCGATTCCGGCGCGAACGGTTCCCGTCTTTCTCGCAGTCCGCGGCAGGAGTCCCATTGCATTCTGAAAGTTTCCAAATCCTGTGGCAAGATTTCGTCATGCCGCCGCCCGACCAGTACTCGCGCCGCGAATTCCTCGCGGCCTTTGCGCGTTCCGCGGGTTGTTTTGTGGCGATGGCCTCGACCACTGCCTTGGTGGGTTGCTCGAGACCGCGTTCCACGCCCGGGCGCTTCGGTTTCCCGCAGGGAGTGGCATCGGCGGACCCGTTGCCGGACGCGGTGGTCCTGTGGACACGGGTCGAACCCGAGGCGGCCGACACCGACAGCGTGGAATTGCGGGTGCAGGTTGCCCGCGATCCCGGGTTTTCCGATGTGATTCTCGAACAGGCGGTTCTTGCCGAACGCAGCTTCGACTTTACCGTGCGTTGCTTCACTGCCGGTCTCGAGTCCGATGGGAGTTATCACTACCGGTTTCTCGCGCCGGACGGCAGCGCGAGCCGGGTGGGGCGAACCCGAACGGCGCCTCCCGAGGACGCCGATCGTCCGCTGACCGTTGCCGTCTGTTCCTGCCAGCACTACGAAGAGGGCCTGTTCAGTGCGTATCGGCGGCTGTTGCTGGATGACGAACAGGCGGCCGACGACCGCAGGATAGACCTCGTCGTGCATGTCGGTGACTTCATCTACGAGGCCGGCAATCGGCGTCCGCTGGTCAGTCTGGACGGGGAGGGAATAGACCTGCGCAACGCGGACGGCTCGCCGCGCATGGTGGCCAGTTTGCCGTCCAAGGGCCCCGTCGGGCCGATGGGCGAGCAGTTGGTTGCGGAATCGCTGGACGATTATCGGGAGCTGTACAAGATCTACCTTCTCGATCCCGACCTTCAGGATGCGAGGGCGGCGTTTCCCTTTGTCTGCATTTGGGACGACCACGAGTTCTACAACGACGCCTGGCAGAGTTACCACCCGGGCGGCCCGGCCCAGCGGCGCAAGATGGACAGCAACCAGGCGTGGTTCGAATACATTCCCGCGGCGCTCGGCAGCAATCCTGTGCCCGGCAATCCGGCGCGGGATTTCTCGCCGGCCGAGGTTTCCGACGTGGAGCTTGAGGGTTTCGACGACAACTACCTGAGCCGTGAGCCCAACAACCTGGCGGCGATAGGGACCCTGTCCATCTACCGGAGCCTGCGATGGGGCCGGATGGCGGAATTGCTGCTGGTGGACGGGCGCAGCTATCGTGGGCCTCGGGGTGTCGATGCGTCGATCCCCGGCGGCGAGTTCCTGACGAACGAACCGCTACCCGCCGCACTGGTGGAGACACAGAACGCCGGGCGGACGGCCAACGGCGGCAACCCGCCCGAGACCGTGAGTCTGGGCGGCCAGGATATTCCCAACAGCCGCAGGGACAGCCCGGCGGGATCGCTGCTCGGCGCTGAGCAGAAGCAGTGGCTTACGGCCTCGCTGCTGGACAGCGAGTCGCGCTGGAAGGTGATCTGCAACGACGTACCGCTCATGCGCTTCGGATTCGACATGAGTTTCAGCGACTACGGCAACCATGACGATCTGTGGTGGACGGACGCCTGGGACGGCTATCCGCTGGAGCGCCGGGAGCTGATGACGTTCATCGCCGACGAAGGCATAACGAATGCGGTTTCCCTGACCGGCGACCGGCACGCTCATTTCGCAGGCGTCGTGTATGACGATTTCGACGGCGATTCGCCCCGGGCCGTGATGGCGGAGTTTGCCGGCTCGTCCATCTGTTCCGGGCCGCGGCTCAAGAACCAGAGCAACAGCACGCAATCCGTTCCGGAACTGAACGGGCGGGTGCAGTTCGACGGATCCCTGTTCGGACATCCGCGAGCCAACATGCCTGCGCTCAATGCCTGGTTGCTGTTCGGGGCCGAAGCGGCCGCAACGCTGGGGGAGACCGGAGACGCGCAGGCCGCGATGCAGCAGGCGGTCGATGCCGTCAATCCCCACCTTAACTACGCGGATACCGACGGCGTGGGTTATGTGATTGTGCGGTTCGCCGACGACGGCGTCAGCGCGGAATTCGTCACGGTGGGCGAACCGATCGTACACCCGGGCGCCCAGGGCCCGGAGGTCTGGCGACGGGTCCGGTTCACCCTTCCGGCATGGTCCGCGGGCGAGGAACCCAGCCTGGAGTACGCTGGAATGGAAGGAGAAACTCCACTGATGGGGCTGAAAGTCTAGCTGCCGCGGCAGCAGAATCCTGTTACGTTTCCAATCCTGTCGGCTGAGGCATCGCGCCTCGCGAAACTCAACCCGGGACGGCAAGCGCCGTCGCGCGCATTAACTATTCTTTAGAGAATCCGTCTGTGGCTTGGTTTACAGTTTCCGGGCCATACTTGGAGCCGTTCGGTTCGCTGCCGCGTTTGGGGGAAATGGGTTGTTTCGAGTTGGGCGCATCTCGCAGCCGTCAGGCTTGCACTTGGGTGTGCCCGAAACGAATGGAAGGGTTGAATGATGTCGTGGGACTTCAAAGCTCTGTTGATCCCTGCAGTCGCTGCCTGCCTGGCAATGACCGGCGCGGCAGGCGACGCGCAGGAGCGATTGACCCGAAAGGCGACGGAAATCGTTCGCGCTTCTTCCCCGCCCTTGTTGGACGGCAGGCTGGACGATCCGGTCTGGGCCGAGGCCGCCGTCATATCGGACCTGCATCAGTACGAGCCGGTCGACCACGGGCAACCCAGCGAAACGTCGTTCTTCTATGTGCTCTACGACGACGAAAACCTGTACGTGGGGGCGCGGCTTCTGGACAGCGAGCCGGCATTGATCGCGGCGCGGCAGATGGTCCAGGGGCAGTCGGTGAGCGTCGACGATCGCATCGAGGTGGTACTCGATCCGTTCAACAACATGCGCACGGGATACCGGTTCCAGCTCAATCCCAACGGTGTGCGCCGTGACGGGGTATTCGACCGCGCGACCAACGTGAACGAGGATTGGGACGGCATCTGGCACGCCGAAGCGGTGATCGATGAGCAGGGCTGGACGGCGGAAATCGCGATCCCCTTCAAGACGCTGAATTTCGATTCGAACAATCCGGACTGGGGATTCACCGTCGCCCGAACGATTCCACGCAAGCAGGAGAGCATGGCCTGGTCTTCCTTTGACCGCGACGTCAATCCCTCGTCGGCCGGTATCCTGTCGGGGTTCTCCGGCTTGCGGCAGGGCAGGGGGCTGGACATCATTCCCGCGGTCAGTCTGGCCAGTAACCACGACTTCGCGACCGAGGATCAGGCGACCCGGACGGATCCTTCCGTGGACGTCTTCTACAACTTCACGCCTTCACTGACCGGCGTGCTGACGTTCAACACCGATTTTTCTTCGACCGAAGTGGACGACAGGCAGGTCAACCTGACGAGATTTCCGACGTTCTTCCCGGAAAAACGCGATTTTTTCCTTCAGGACGTGGATATATTCTCGTTCGGTCCGGGCAGGAGCGGCGGCGGCCGGGGAAGCAACGGCCTGCCGTTTTTCTCGCGGCGCATAGGCCTCAGCGATACGGGACAGGCTGTGGACATCAATAGCGGCGCGAAGCTGACCGGGCGAATCGGACGGCTCAACGTGGGTGTGCTGGGCGTGAATCAGGATGGATTCGAGGGTCGAAGAGGGTATGTAGAGGAGAGCGATCTCTTCGTCGGGCGCCTGTCGGCCAACGTTCTGGAGGAATCCAGTGTCGGCATGATCGTCACCAGCGGCAATCCCCGCTCCAACATCGACAATTCCCTGGCCGGCGCCGATTTCCGCTACCGCAACCGGCGGTTGCTGCCGGGACGAACCACGGACGGCACCGCCTGGTTCCAGCGCACCGACAGCGCAAACGTGGACCTGGAGCAGTCGGCCTGGGGTACGACTCTGGGCGTGACTTCCAGCGAAGGGCTCTCGGCCAGGCTCGAGTACGAGGTCCTGCAGCCGAACTACAATCCGGCGCTGGGTTTCGTGAACCGCCGGGATTACGAACGCCGGAGGCTCTGGAGTTCGTATCGGTACCGCCCGCAGGGGCACCCGTGGATTCGAAGTGTCATGGCCTTTCTCTCCGTGCAGGAATACGACACGTACTCGACCGGCGAATTCGAATCCGCCAGTTACTGGATGCGGCCGTTTCGCATCGAGAATCATCGTGGCGACAGCTACACCATGGCGGTGTCCAGGGGTCGAGAAGTATTGGCGGAGCCCTTCACGGTGGCCGGCAGCACGGTGATTCCCGCCGGAGAGTACGAAGAATCCGGATACGAGATCGAAATGGAGTGGGCGCAGGAGCGCGTGCTTGCACCGTCGCTGTCCGTCGGAAAAGAGCAGTACTACGGCGGCGAGCGGGTTTCGGTGGTAGGTCGGGTCGACTGGCGCCCCGGCAGCCGCTGGTATGGCCGCGTCTCGTATGAGTACAACGATGTGGAGTTGGCGCACAGCCAATTCCGTACGCGCCTGATCCAGCTACGCTCCAATCTTGCATTCAACGTCAGGTGGTCCTGGGTCAACCTGATCCAGTACGACAATCTCTCTGAGAGCGTGGGCATCAACAGCCGGCTGCGCTGGAATCCCCGCGCCGGGGAGGATCTCTACGTCGTCTGGAACCACGACTTCGATGCCTTGGCTGCGTTTTCCGATATGCATTCGAGACAGTCCGAATTCGCGGTGAAGTACAGCCGCACGTTCCGGTTCTGATACTGAGACAGGATGAAGTCGTTGGGTTTCAAGGTTCGATCGGGGGTCGCGTTCGCCGTCATCCTGGCGATGTCCGGCGCCGCGGCGGTCGCCCAGGAGCGTTTGACCCGGAAGGTGACGGACATCGTTCGCGCGTCCGCGCCGCCGCTGCTGGATGGCAGGCTCGACGAACAGGTCTGGGCCGAGGCCACCGTCATCACCGACCTTCACCAATACGAGCCGGTCGACCATGGCGAACCCAGCGAGTCATCGATCTTCTATGTGCTCTACGACGACGACAACCTGTACGTGGGAGCGCGGCTGCTGGACAGCGAGCCGGCATTGATTGCCGCCAGGCAGATGATCCAGGGGCAAACCGTCGAGGTTGACGATCGGATCGAGGTGATACTCGATCCGTTCAACAACATGCGTACGGGATACCGGTTCCAGCTCAATCCGAACGGTGTGCGTCGCGACGGGCTATTCGACCGCGCGACGGAGGTGAACGAGGACTGGGACGGCATCTGGCACGCAGAAGCGGTTATCGACGAGCAGGGCTGGACGGCAGAAATTTCGATCCCCTTCAAGACGCTGAATTTCAATCCGAACAATCCGGACTGGGGATTCTCCGTCGCCCGGGCGATTCCACGCAAGAAGGAGAGCATGGCCTGGTCATCCTTCGACCGCGCAATCAATCCCTCGTCCGCCGGCGTGCTTTCGGGGTTCTCAGGTTTGCGGCAGGGCAGGGGGCTGGACATCATTCCCTCGGTCAGTCTGGCCAGCAACCACGACTTCGCGACCGAAGACCAGTCCACTCGGACGGACCCGTCCGTGGACGTCTTCTACAACTTCACGCCTTCACTCACGGGCGTGCTGACGTTCAACACGGATTTCTCCGCCACCGAAGTGGACGACCGGCAGGTCAACCTGACGCGGTTCTCGACCTTCTTTCCCGAAAAGCGGGATTTCTTCCTGCAGGACGTGGATATTTTTTCGTTCGGTCCCGCCGGCATGCAGCCGGACAACATGGGCACGAACGGCATGCCGTTTTTCTCGCGCCGAATCGGGCTGAGCGACGCGGGACAGGCCGTCGATATCAACAGCGGCGCAAAGCTGACCGGGCGGATCGGACGCCTGAACGTAGGCGTCCTGGGCGTCAATCAGGACGGATTCGAGGGACGAAGCGGGTATGTGGAGGAGAGCGACCTTTTCGTGGGACGGGTATCTGCCAACATCCTGGAGGAGTCCACTGTCGGGATGATCGTCACCAGCGGCAATCCCCGCTCCAACATCGACAATTCCGTCGCCGGCGCCGACTTCCGTTACCGCAACAGGCGGCTGTTCCCGGGCCGAACCGCGGAAGGCGCCGTCTTTTATCAGCAAAGCGACAGCGGGAATCTCGACGTGGACCAGGCCAACTGGGGTGCGCAATTCGGCGTGGCTGCGAGCGATGGATTCGCCGGCAGGGTCGAATACGAGGTCATGCAACCCAACTTCAATCCGGCGCTGGGTTTCCTGAACCGCAGGGATTACGAACGTACGCGGCTGTGGGGCACCTATAGTCATCGCCCTCAGGGGCACCCCTGGCTTCGAAGATTTGCGACGTTTGTCTCCCTGCAACACTACGGCACCTACTCGACAGGCGAATTCGAATCCGCGAGCTACTGGTGGCGGCCGATTCACATCGAGAATCATCGCGGCGACCAATACAGCCTGTCGGTGATGAATTTGCCGGAGGTATTGGCAGAGCCGTTTACGGTGGCCCACGGTACCGTGATTCCGGCCGGAGAATACGACGAAAACGGTTATCAGCTTGAAGCGGAATTTGCGCGGGAACGCGTGCTTGCGCCGGCGATCGAAATCAGCAAGCAGGGATACTACGGAGGCGACCAGGTTTCATTGACCGGCAGTATCGACTGGCGCCCGAGCAGTCGCTGGTACACCCGTGTCTCGTATCAGTACAACGACATCGAGTTGCCGCACAGCCACTTCCGCACGCGCCTGATCCAGGTCCGCGCCAATCTTGCGTTCAACGTCAGGTGGTCCTGGGTCAACCTGATCCAGTACGACAATCTGTCCGAAAGCGTGGGAATCAACAGCCGCCTGCGCTGGAACCCCAGAGCCGGGGAGGATCTCTACGTGGTCTGGAACCACGACTTCGACGCCCTGGCGGCGTTTTCCCAATTGCACTCAAGACAATCCGAATTTGCGGTGAAATACAGCCGCACGTTCCGGTTCTGATCGTTCATCGATCAATTCGGCCTTCGCCCCTACGGCCGGAGGCGTGTTCGTCCCGGCTCAACCGGTCGGAGCCGCTCCCTACCGCCGACGCAGGCGGAATCGTTCCGCTTCGCCCCCAATGGCAGGAAGATTCCCCGGTTACAATGCGTGCACCCCGCAACCCAAAGGTCCGGCGACGCCATGAACATCTTCAACCACCCCCTAACCGGCATGCCGTTCGGCTCGGCGCTGGATCTGTGCATCATTCTGGCAGCCACCATATGGCTGCTGTCGGTCATCACGCGGGAAGTCTCCTGGGTGGACAGGGCCTGGTCGATCTGCCCGGCGATTTACTGCCTCATGGTCGCCTATGCCGCAAGTTTCGACTCCGCGCGCGTGAATCTCATGACGTTGCTCGTGGTGCTCTGGTCGGTGCGGCTGACGTTCAATTTCGTCCGCAAGGGCGGATATCAGAAGGGCGGCGAGGATTACCGTTGGGATACCGTTCGCAAGCAAACGGGGCCAGTGGGGTTCCAGTTGCTCAATCTCGTCTTCATCGCGCCGGCGCAGATGCTGCTGATCTGGCTGTTCACGTCGCCCATCCACCAGGCGTGGGTGTGGCAACAGATACCGTTGAGTTGGCTCGATGCGGTGGCCGCCGGGCTGTTCCTGGTGTTCCTGATATTCGAATCCCTGGCCGACGAACAGATGTGGCGGTTCCAGCAGGACAAGAAACGGAGAATGGCCGCGGGTGAGGAAATCGTTGAGCCGTTCCTCACGACAGGTCTGTTCCGCTACAGCCGGCACCCGAACTATTTCTGCGAGTTGGGTATGTGGTGGACCTTCTACCTGTTTGCGGTCGCCGCGTCCGGCCAGTGGCTGCACTGGACGGGCCTTGGATTCATTCTGCTCACGGCGTTGTTCATACCGTCACTGAGGCTCACCGAATCGATCTCGGCCGAAAAGTATCCCGCCTACAGGGACTACCAAGCATCGACACCCGCATTGATTCCGCTCCCGCGAATCGGCAAAAAACAGGAATCTTAAAGCTTCTATCGCAATCGTATTGGAGCGGTCGAGAGTGTCTAAGAGGGCGAAACTCAGTGCGCTGGGCCGGGTACGTTGACTTCGGGGAGGTACCTGGCGAGTTGATCGATCACCTCCCGGTATCTGGCCGCGACGGGTGCCACGGCAAGATTGGTCCACTCGTTGGGATCCACTTCGTGATCGTAAAGCTCCTCGGTCCCATCGTGATAGCGGATATATCGCCAATGTTCGGTACGAATCGAATGATTTTGAAAACCGTAGGTGCTGACCGCCGGCCGCGACCAGGGTAGATCCGGCTGTTGCAGCAAGGGCACGATGGATTGCCCGTCCATTCCCTGCCGCGGCTCGAGACCCGCCAGTTCAATCAGCGTTGGATACAGGTCAAGCAGACTGACAACGCGATCACTGCGAACATTGCTCCCGGTGTATCCGGGAGCCGAGATTACCAGCGTAGTTCGGAGTCCTTCCTCCCACAGCGTGTGCTTGCGCCAGTGCTCCTTCTGCCCAAGATGGTAACCATGATCTCCCCAGAGCACGACGATCGTGTCGTCAGCGTGGGGTGAATCTGCCAATGCATCGAGAACCCTGCCAACTTGCGCATCGGCAAAGGTGATGCTGGCGAGGTAACCCTGTACGGCTGCTTGCCACTGGTTGTGCTGGAGTACGTTGGCGTGGTCGCCGCCCGGGGTTGCAAAGTCCCTGTTATTCGAGATGTCCAATACTTCGGCGGCAAGCCTGCGGCCGAAGGGTGGTACGTCATCGAGATCATTTTCTACCACCGCCGGCAATACGACCGATTCCCTGGGGTGCATCTCGAAGTATTGTCGGGGAACGCGCCAGGGCAAGTGCGGCTTGTATGTGCCATAGGCCAGAAAGAATGGCCTGTCATGTTGACTTGCAAGCTCCGCAATGATGCGATCGGCAATCCTGGCGTCATTCATCGCGCGATCATCCAGAGTCGACGGTCCCCAAGGATCCCACATGCCTGTTTGTGTACTGCTTGCTTGCTCACGGGGCGCATTCGAATTCCCGGCCAGGAAATACTCGTCCCAGGGTTCCTCATCTCCCGATCCGCCGTGAAATATCTTGCCGCCTCCCTTGACGCTGTACCCATGCTGGCGAAAGTATTGCGGTAGTGTGACGGCATCCGGCAGCTGCTGACGAAGTTCCTCGAAATTGCCGTAGACTCCCGAGCGAGCCGGCATGACACCCGTGAGCAGGCTGACCCGCGAAGGATTGCACAGCGGAGCTGCCGAATAGGCGCGGCTAAAGGTCACGCCCTTGCCGGCAAGACGATCGATGTGCGGCGTCAAGGTGCCAGGATGGCTATCGAGATGACCAACCCAGTGGTTCAGGTCATCGACCGCGATAAACAGAACGTTCGGCTGTGCCGCGTGTTCCTGTGCCAACGAGAGACTGACGTTGAACAACGCGGACAGGAGCAGAATGAGTGTGCAACCCCATCGATCCTGTCTCCCCGGCGCTTCCACTTCGGGCACTTTCATCGGTTCCGCTCCCGGCCAACACTGTCAAGGATAGTAACTTCAAAGGCCCTGTCGCAATCGCATTGGAGCGGCAGTTCCTGGCTGCAAGAAGCCGTGGGCAAGTCTATTATGCCGCTTGAAGGACATAGGAAGTCTTTGATATTGGTTGCGAGGCCTGGAGTCGGTACTGAGCCCGGCGGCGATGGAACAGGCCGTCAATCTGTAGTAGATCAGTTGTTTTGAGAGACAGGAATTGAACGAGAAAATCAAAGTTGCGCTCATTTGCAGTTTCCTGATCGCCACTGGGGTACCGGTGGCTCAGTCTCAGACAGAGGAGTCACTCTCGTTGTGGGCGCCCATACCCGAGTGGGCATATGGCTATGACTCTCAGCCCGAACCAGGTGATACGCCGCCGATTCCGACACCGGGGAACAGGGCGCTCCTGCCTGGAGAGGATGCAGAAGAGTTGAGAAGGCCACTTACGCTGGAGGGAAGCAGCGCCACTTTCTCCCGCCAGGAGATTCGTCATGCTCAGGACGTAATCGACTGGTTCCCGGGCGACTATCCCCCCATGGCGGACATTATCAAGTACGGACCCGACAGCCTCCAGGGCGGGGCGCCCGATTGGGCCTGCGGTTCCTGCCATCTGCCCAACGGGAAAGGACGTCCCTCGAACGCACCCGTTGCGGGAAAACCGGCGGCGTACCTGGTTCAGCAAATTCATGATATGCGGAACGGATTGCGTTACAGCGCAGACCCGAGAAAACCGAACACGCCGAACATGATCAGGATGGCTCGGGCGATGACCGAGGAAGAGATTCAGGAATCTGCAGAGTTCTGGGCCGCAGTTCCCTGGACGACGCGCCGGTACTTTGTGCAGGAGGCAGAACTGATTCCGGAGATGTACCTGAATCCGGACAACAACATGTTTTTCACGGTGGGTACGGAGCCGACTGAGCCTCTGGACGGGCGCATTATCGAGACTCCCGTTGATACCTATCAGGCGGACTATCTTCGTAACCCGCGCATGGGCTTCAATGTTTACGTGCCTGTGGGAAGTATTGCCAAGGGAGAAGAACTTGTCTTGAACGGCGGTGACGGGAAGACAGTTGCCTGTGCCATCTGTCACGGACTGGACCTGATGGGTCTCGCTGTGATTCCCGGTATCGCCGGCCGCTCGCCCAGCTATCTGATGCGGCAGTTATACGACTTCAAGCAGGGGACCAGGAAGGGTGTCGCCGCACAACTGATGCAACCGACCATCGCAAACCTGACTCTCGAAGACATGACCAATATCGTTGCCTATCTGGCTTCGATCGGCCCAACCACGCCGGCGCCGGGAAACCCGCAACAGGATTGAGGTTCAAGGCTCCATCAAGAGCTCCAATAGCCAATGCCGGGTACTTCAGACCAGAATCGGCAGCTGGTGCAAAGCTTGGGCTAGCTCAGGTTGTAAATGCGCTCCGCGTTGCCGCTGTAGATCAGCCGCTTGTCGGCTTCCGGCAGGTCGATGGCATCGAACCAGGCCGTATCCCGGGCATAGTTTCCGAAGGGATAGTCGACGGCGAACATGATGTTCTCGGCCCCCAGCACTGTGTGACTCAGCAGGAGCGCCGGATCCCACGCCATGCCGCTGGTGGTGATCAGCATGTTCTCGCGCACGTACTCGCTGGGAGGTCTGCTGATCGTGCGGCCTACGAACCCGGCGGAAGTGGTGTCGAGCCGATAGAGCCAGAATGGCAGACCTTCGCCCATGTGGCCGAGAACGAGCGTCAGGTTCGGGAACTGATCGAATACGCCGGCGCCGATCAACCGCAGCGCGTGGGTCGAGGCTTCGATGGCGAACCCCCACATGGCTCCGTGCATGTTGTACTGGGAGAACGGCGGGTACATCTGGGGCGCCGGTACCCGCGGATGCAGGTAGATGGGCACGGAGCGGGCCTCGCAGACCTCGAAGATCGGCCAGAATTTCGAGTCGTCCAGGTACTCGTCGTGGGTGTGGGAGTTGATGAGGACGCCGGTGAGTCCGAGGGACAGGCCGCGTTCGATCTCCACCCCCGCGGCCTCGGGATCCTGCGGCGCGATGGTCACCATGCCCGCATAGCGGTCCGGGTGCGCACGCGCGGCTTCGGCCATACGGTCGTTGGAGATCGCCGCCAGTTCCTTCGCTTCCTCGGTCCCGAAGAGTTGCACCCCCGGTGCCCAATTGCTGAGAAGCACCTTGTCGATGCCGCTTTCGTCCATGACCCGGAGGCGTTCTTCCCCGATGTCCTGAAGCCGCTCGATGATTCGGCCGTTGACGAAACGCGCGTTGTCCGGGCTGAAATTGCCCAGAAAATTCGGTTCCAGATCCGGATTGGCATTGATGGCCCTGATGGATGCCTCCATCACTTCGGGCGGGCAGTAAATCTCCTCCACCGCGACGCGCCGATAGTCGGTCGTCTGCGCTCCGGCGCTCCTGATAATTCCCTTGCCGGCCAGAACCGATGCCGAAGACAGCATCGCAGCTTCCTTGATGAACGTTCTTCTTGTCGTTTCCATGTTTGCTTTTTTTGGTTGAACCTTGCCCTGTAATCGTAGTCGTTTCCTGCATTACCCGTCAGGCTTCGACGAGTGCCTCGAAACCGCCGAATATCATCCGCTTGCTGTCGAAGGGCATCGAGTCCATGTGCGACGGCATCTCCGGATCACTGAAGACTTTCTGCATGCCTGCGTCCCGGTCCGCTTTGGAAGCCCACGTGACCCACGAGAAAACCACCGTCTCATCGGGTTCGCGCAACACTGCGGTGTGCATTGAATTGAGCTTTCCTTCGGGCACGTTGTCGCCCCAGCACTCCATGTAGGACAGGGCGCCGTGCTTCTTGAACACCTTTGCGGATTGCGTGGCGAGTTTACGATAGATTTCCTTGTTGGCGGTGGGTACCGCGGTCAACATTCCGTCCACATAGGTCACGATTTTCCCCTCCTTGGCGCAGGTTCCGAGTGGGGCAGGGTGCGAATCGCCAGCTTCCGCGCTGGCTGGACCTTGCGGAAAGGTCTCGGCGTCTGCCCAACGTGGGCTACCTTACCATGCACGGGCGCGGCGTCAGGGTATCGAACAGACTGAATGTCTTCGGGCGGGCACAAGAACCGCGAATGGAAATCCAACTGGCGTTGAATCTCACAAAGGCTCTATCCAACTGACACGCAATTCTCAGTTGGACGCAGCGCCGGACCTATAGGCGGAAGGTCTGGGTGTATTTGACGGACAGGCTCGACTCGGAGGAACGCAACCGGGAGAAGGCGCCCTCGGCGTCGAAGCCGTGATTCAGGACGATATAGAGATCCCGGCCCGCGCGCGGATTCCACCGCAGCCGGCTGTTGATTCCGACCGAGTCCGACTCGTTGTCGTACTGGATCTGATTGACCCAGGACCAGCGGACATCGAACGCGTAGTTCGCCTCCACCTGAATCAGCTTCGTCACGAATTCTCCGGCGGGCAGTTCGACGTCGTTGTACTCGTAGCCGAAGCCGAGGAAGAGGTGTTCGTTGGGGCGCCAATTGACTTCAGCGCTGGCAGAGAGAATCTCGCCATTGTAGAAATCGCCCACGTCGAGTCTCAGCTCCGGGGCGATGGTGCGCTCATCCGCGCCACCCACTTCGATCCCGATGCTGTCGAACTCGTAGTCGCCACGAGGAATCACCACGTCATCCTCGATCTCGAAAGCATCCAGGAGAACTTCCCGATCTCGTGCCAGGTTCAGGGAAAAATCGTCGCCGGTATGAGTTTCCAGCTCTACCAACTCCAGAAAGAACCGGCTGCTTTCGAGACCGCCCGATATCCTTTCGTAGCTCTCGAAGTTGATGCCTGACTGGATCGATCGAAGCCAGCGATGGCTGGCGGGTCGGTAGCTGTGTCCGAGTGCCAGCTCCGTCCTTTCGATGCCGGATCGGTTCACGAAGCCCAGCGCCGGGTTGAAATCTTCGGAGAAAGTATCGTATGCCAACTCGCCCCGGAGTCCTTCGCTGTTCGGTGACGCAAGACGCAGTCCCCAGGCGGTTTCGTCGCCATCGGTTCCCTCGGTATCGGACTGCTGGAACCAGAGTTCGCCTTCCAGCGTCCGGTCTCCCGGCAGGCGGGTATTCCGATAGCGGAAGTCCGCGCCGGCCAGCGAATTGCCCCGGTTGCTGCGTGGGTCGCCGTTGGTGAGGATCATGCCGACGCTGGACTCCTCCAGCACGTTGGCCGAGATTCGACCCACGAAGAGGTTGCTGTCGTCTACGTCGTTGAACCCTTCCTGCTGGATATCCAGTACACCCACGTTCCACCGGCCGACGCGTCCCGTGACCTTGGCGCCAACCTCAAGATCCACGGGCTGGCCCCTGTCGCCCAGCCCGATGCGGCGCGAATGGAAGGGAATGCCGTTTCTCTCGAGCCCGCCGAAAGAAAATATGTCGACATCCTGCAGGAAGAAATCGCGCTTCTCCGGGAAGAACAGCGAGAAGCGAGTCAGATTGATCTGTCGATCGTCGACCTCGGTCGCGGAGAAGTCCGTGTTCAGCGTCAGGACGCCCGCCAACGACGGCGTGAAGTTATAGAATGCATCCAGCGACGGATCTGTCCGGGAGCCCGAGCTGCTCGCCTCGTAGTCCCTGGACTGAGTGGTCACGATCGAGGGCACGATATCCAGGCCCACACCCTGCTGCAGCCCGGTCAGACCGGAAATCACACCGGTCGCTCCGGGGTTCACGTCGCGATTGAAGGACACCCAGGCGATATCTTCCTGCTTGCGCGCAATGCTGCGTTCCACCGTGAATCCCCAGTCGGCATTGTTCGGGTCGAAATTCAGCGTCTTGAAGGGTATGGAAAATTCGGCCGCCCAGCCTTCATCGTTGATCCGGGCCTCTGCGTGCCAGATACCCTCCCAGTCCTGGTTCTGCTCGGTCGGCGTTTCAAAGATCCCGTCCCGGCGGTTCCCGACCGGGTTGACCTGGAAGCTGTATCCCGTGCGCTTGTTGTTGAAAGGATCGAGCAGGACGGTGAACGAGTCATCGAACCACATCCCCTGGCCCTGCACCATTTGCCGTGCGCGTATCTGATCCGGTTCGCTGTCGAACATGCGGGCCGCAATGTAAAGGTTGTCGTCATCGTAGAGCACGTAGACTTCGGTATGCTCTGTCGGCTCGCCGTGGTCCACCGGGTCGAACTGGTGCAGATCGTCGATAACCGGCGCAAGCGTCCAAGGCGAATCGTCCAGAACGCCGTCGATCGTCGGCGCGGTCCCGGTCCGGGCTATTCTCAGCATCTTGTCGCGTTCGGCCGATACGCTTGAGGCCGGGTTGTCCTGGCCGTGCGCGTGGCCGAAGCCCAACGCAAGCGCCAGCAGGGTAACCCCATGAGGAGCACCGCCTGTCTTCAGCGGGCGAAAGTATTGATCCTTCATAAGGAAAGCCCTGTAAATCAATCGGTTGAATTGCCTGTTGCGGTGTTGCGCGCAAGAATTACGAGGAGCAGATTTCGATATCGCCGTTCAGTGTCCGGGCACGAACGCTCGGCGCGTTGTCGGGGCCATCGACAAGCAACTCGCGTCCCGAGCCGGAGCTTGACGGCTGATCCTCATACCCGAAGCAGTCTTCAATGCGGCCGCTGAACGACCCCAGGTCCAGTGTCAGGTTGCCTTCTTCGCCGATGTCGAGTTCCACGTCGCCATTGATCGTTTCCGCACTCACTTCGGCTCCGGCACTCAGGGTGGCCTGAACCTCGATATCTCCGTTGCTGGATTCAAGCTGAAGCATCGAAACGTTGGCGACGTCGAGTTCTATGTCGCCGCTCACGGTCGATGCCGTCAATTGATTCAAGGGGCCGCGAGCTTCGATCTCGCCGCTCAGGGTCGTCAGTACGACCGCACCCAATTCGGACGCATTGGAGTTCGGCAGCTCTCCAGGCACACCGAACCCGGTCCGGTTGGAGACCGACACGTCTCCACTTGCCGACTCTGCGGTAATGGGCCCCGACCAGATTTCCGTCTCGATATCGCCGCTGATCGTATGCAGCGACTGGCTGCCATGGATGCCCGCGATCAGTCCCTCGGCGTCGGTCGTGGAGAAAGTCAGACTGTTCCGGCGCGGCATCCTGACAAAGATGTCGGTTTCGCCGCCGTACTGCGGTGCGGTGCCCTCGGGAACGGGAATAACATTGATCAGCATCTGTTCTTCGTTCCGAGTCACCTCCACGCGAATCGCGTCTTCACCGAGTTCCCCCGAAACCTCGATTTCGTCCTGGTCCCATCCCCTGACGATCAATTCACCCATCGCCATCGAAACGGAGACCTGTCCCGGAACAGGTGCCGGAAGAATCCGTTCAAATGTCTGGTCATCGATGACGATAGAGTCATCCGTCTGACCATCGGCGTGTCCGGCAAGCAAGGCCGCAGCCAACATCGTCCCAAACTTCCCGTTCATTGGTTTCATATTTCCACCGCTTCCGCCTGATCGTTCGTTAACCGAGCCAGCTGATCCCGAACCGATTGAGCCCGATCCTGCGCGGACATCAACAGCTCGTTCAGCAAGGGGTTGTCAGGCTCCGTTTCCGAGGCCTCTTCGATCCCGAGCCAGGCATGCTCGAATCCGGCCAGGTCGGTCTCGACCACGGCCCGCGTACTTGCGGGGAGTTGATCGAGCGTCGGCTGGATTTCGGCCAGCAGCTCGGCCCGAAGCTGGGCGGGCTGCGTCAGTTGTCCTGGCTGCGTGAACATCGATGCCAACGGAAACCATGTCGCGAACAGGTAGCCTGCGGCGGCCGCTACCCCGATCGAGGCCCAGCCGCGAGGCTGCCACGCGGCCCGTGGAGTCGATGCCGCCCTGTTGCGGGGCTCGAGGCGTGAGGATATCTTCGGCCAGAGGTCTCTCTCGGGCATGATTTCGCGCGCCATGCCGGCGACGCGCTCATCCAGTTGCTCGGCACGGGGATCCTGTTTTTCACTCATGCTGCTTCTCCTGACCCAGCACGCCCATCAGTGTCTGGCGTGCCTGGTGATAATGGGCTCTCGCGGTTCCGGAAGAAATTCCGAGGAAATCGGCGATTTCTTCGTGGCTGTATCCGTAGACGGCCTTCAGTACAAAAACGTGGCGGCGCCTCATCGGCAGGCCGGCAATGGCGTCTTCGATATCGAGCGCCGCCGCAGTACCGCTTTTCTCCGAAGCCGGCTCGTCCTGCGAACGCACCAGCTGAAATCGTCGCTTTCGCCGCCGTTCCTCCATCAGCGCTTCATTGACGGCTATCCGGTGCAGCCAGGTCCCGAACTCGCTGCGTCCTTCGAACCGGTCGAGCTGAGCCCACGCCTTCGTGAAGGTGAGCTGCACACAGTCTTCCGCATCCGCCGGCGACGCAAGTATCCGCAGGCACAGACCGTAAACAAGACCTGCGAAGTGCCGGTAAAGCTTCTCGAAGGCGCCGATGTCGCCGCCCTGAGCCGCTCGTACGCATCGCATTACGCCTTTGCTGTCGATCGTTTCCAACCCCGGTTCCGGTCCGGAAACGATTGTCGCAGCTTTGCGCGATTCGTTCGTACTGTGCACGGGCTGGCCCATGGATGTGCTTGGTTATCTTGTTGGATGTTCAGGATGGGCAGTTCGTTTACTTCGCTTATCCGAAACGCCCAATGACTGCTCTTGCTTGCAGACATTCACATCCTTCGCAGAAATTCCCGAAAACGAGGACCGTCCAATGTCGGGTCGCCGGAGGCAACCGTGGCTATGTCAACAAATGGTTGTAAGGCGTATCCGGCAGCTCACCGGCTTCGCCACACCTGTCTCACGCTACTCGGGAAGCGCGCAATCGAAGGGCTTGATCTCGTGCCCGGGCACCCAGGTCCAGACGATTTCCTGGACTACGGGCTCGGTGAAGTTCACCGGATCCGTGATTTGCCCCGTCCAGTGGAGTTCCGTGCCGTCCTCGCTCAGCGTGAAGCGTTCGTCGATGACGACGTCCTCGCTCTGGGGTGTGCCGAGATCGTCCACGTAGCGCCAGGCGATGTCGGTGGTCCGCACGACGAGCGTCCCGTCCTCCCAGCGGCCTACCGAACGGCCCATGCGTGGCTGCGCGGGCTCGCCGGTGCCGTTCATGAGAATCGTGCGCAACCCGTCCCACTCCTCAAGCAACATGACGATGGTGTCACCTTCCTCGCGAAACTCGACGGGATACGGATTGTCCATCGCCGTCGGCATCCCGGGCGGAATGCATTGCAGCGCCGGATCCTGCTCCGGATCCCACTGGGCCTGCGCCGCTCTGCCCGCCGCGGTCAGCGGGTACCCGAAGTCGACGTGACCCGTTCTGGGCCGCTGCAACGGAAGCCAGACGCGGAAGATATCGGATCGCAGTTCTTGAGCCTCGTTCTTCGCGTCTTCCAGCGCCTCATCGGTCAGCCCGTAACGCTGCCGCTCTCCCGCCTGCAGCAGGACCTCTTCGCCGTCGGGCAGGACGATCGAGCCCGCAAACATGGCCTTCAGGCCGTCACGGCCCAACCTGCCGTAGACGCTGACACGCTCGCCGACCGTTACGCTGTCACGGGGTACGCCGAGGCGCTGGACCGTGTTGACCGAACCGAAATCGACCTCCCACACGTCTTCCTGCCCGCCTTCGGCCTCGACGGCGATGAGCAGGCGCACGTGGGGATTTCGCCAGAACACGTCCGCAATGACGCCTTCGATCTCGCCGAATGCATCCGGCTCGTAACGTCCGGTCGCCGCATGATGCGCGCTGGCGGTCACCGTGTAGAAAAGCAAGACTGGCAAGGCACTCAAACGAATCATTTTCTTATCCCCGGTTGAACTGGGCGTTACGGTACCAGAAGTGAGACCGATCCATCGACCTCAAGGTCATCCGTGACGCAGGGTGAAGACGTGCGGTTCCGGTCCGAGCTCACGGCGCCTCGTCGAATGCCGATCTCACGCTGGAATCGATCATGGCGGTTCCGTTCTCCCGCCAGTCGGAGAGCCGCGGGACAAGCTCGCTCGTCAGCCGTTCGACGATCTCGTCGGCTGAGAGTCCCTGAGTCTTGAGCTCGCCGACGCGCGCCTGAATCGTGGCGAAGTACTCCTCGTACGCGTCGATTACCGTTGCATCGCCCAACGGGCCATGGCTCGGGACCACAACATCGACATCGAGCGATTGTATCGCATCCAGTGCCTTGAGCCAGACGGCAACACCGGAACTTGGACTCGCGAGCCTCGGGTACCTCCGCATCGCGACGTCACCGGTAAACAGCACGCGGTCCTCCTCGACGAAGAAGACCGTGTCGCCGCGCGTGTGCGCGGGCCCGACAGCGTACATCTGCACGGTAACCCCACCCAGATCCACGCTGTACTCGTCGTCGAAGAACACGTCGGCGGGCCTGAAATAAGCCCCTTCAAGGAGGTTCGCCAACGCCTCTGTTCGCTGCGCGAAACGCTCGGCGTGGGACAAACGGAACTCCTCGATGTCGTGTTGCTGGTCGCGGGACCGGATCATGGTGGCGTCCTCCGGGAAAGCCCCGGCGCCGAGGTCGTGTTCGGAGTGATAGTGGGTGGAAACGACGTAGAACTCGTCGTTGTCGCTGAGCTTGCGCGCCTCTCCCAGCACGATCTCGCCGTTCGCCAGACCCAGCCCGGGATCGATAACCATTGTTGCCCGATCGCCGATGACGATACCTACATTGGGGATATACCTGCGACCGTCGTCGAGAATCACATAAACGTGATCGGATATCTTCAGAGCATCGTCCTGCTCGATCAGAGGCGCCGGGTCGGAAGCCTGTGCCCAGCCGGCCACAACCCAGCAGATGGCTGACGCGGCGCCGACGAGCACGTTCCACATTCGTTTCGGATTCATTGGGGAATCACCTTCTTCTCTGTTTTCAATTCCAGGCCAGTTCGACTCCGTGACCGCGCGCAGTATCACCGTGCAGCGGCGTAACGAAGCCAAGTACGCAACCGGTCGCACCATCACGCAACGGGTGGCAGCGCGCTCTGAGCCTGTCGCCGGGCAGGATGTCTTCCCTGTTGACGCCTGTTATTCGGATCGAATTCGGATTGGCGCCCTCCATTGCCCAGATCTGCGACTCACCCTCCTCGTTTTCGACCTCCAGGTAAATCCACGCGTGCGGAAAGGTCCATTGGACCTGCAGCACGTTGCCCTCGAGAGTTACCCATGTCTCCGTATCGAAAATGGCGTGCGAGTGGTGCGCGCTGACCGGCAGGACCGCGCTAACTGAACAGAAGATCGCTAAAATCAAGCATCGTGAGGGCATCTTAATCACTCCTGCAATGACAATTCGCTCACCGGCCACGGGAAGGAACTGGAAAGAGCGGGGTATAACGTCCCGAATACCGAATCCTTCTCCCATCTTCGTCGATGAAACCCATCGATGTCGTGAACGCGACAGGCGGAGGCATACCCGGCAGCGAGGTCGCGTCCACGATGTAGAGGCGAAGCTCATGCCAGTAGATAGCGACATAGGTGTGCGACCCATCCGGGTTACGGAGCTGAACTCGCGTACCCTCCACCCCTTCCGCAGCCGTCAGCCCGAAATGCGTGAGCTCACTGTCTCGCCGCAGATACTCAGTTGCGGCGTGCAACGTCGCCCCGCGAATCTCGCCGTTGGTCCGATTACCGCAAACCGCCGGATTGTCACCACCGCGGAGATCGACAACGCTCGCCAGGCACGCCTCGTAGCTGATCAGGTGCTGTTCAGCGGCCCCGCGCCAGTCGACGACAGTGACTGAGTACTCCCCGAACATATCGGTCGCGGAATAAACGCGCGTTGGTAACTCCAAACCGTACTCGGTCGGATACGTACTTTCGTGGATCGAAGGCTCACCGGGAAACCCGGCACTGAAGTAGTCATCGAAGGCGAGGTACTGATTCCACTCCTGGGATTGGGCTGGCGTCAGGCTCAACGCAACTACCCATATCGTCGCGACAAGGCTGACGCCACGGATGCTTGGAAACGCCGATAAGCAAGCATCGACTCGATTCATCATTCGAACTCCTGGTAGACGCCTTCCCTAAACCGAAAACCCGTCTGCCGATCCCCTTCACGATACGCATCGTGGCACGCGGCGCAGACGGCACTACGGAACTCCTCCGCAGCCTCCCGAACCAGCGCGACAGGTATCTCGCCACTGCTCTGAAACAATCCAAAGCGGCCCAACAGCTCCTCCAGCGCGGCAAGACGCCCCAGGCCGTCCCTGACGATGCTGTTCGCATCTGCTTGACCTCGCGCAGACCAGAAGCGCCGCAGTTCCTGGAAGTTCCGGCGAAGGACGGCGATGTGCACCCGCGCATCATCGTACGCGGCGGCATCGACCGCCGCGTCCACCTCAGCGATCGCCATCCGGTTCGACTCCATCAGAGCCGCATAGTCTTCGAGCGACATGTCTTCCTGACCGGCAGCCAACTGGGCGACCAGCGCGGCGGCCAGGCCGATGATTAATCGACGCATTTCGGAACCTCCCAGAAGAAACATCCTAGCAAAGCCACTTTGCCACCAGCCTGGCTAGCCGTCGAAGTTCATCCGGAACTCGAGACCCCAGCGATCCGGCGCGCCATAGGTATAGTCGTAGACACCCCCGCGGCCGTTATTGCAGAAGCTCCAGTAACGCTTATCGGTGATATTGGAACCGAACAACGAAGCTTGCCACGCGCCGTCTGGCGGCAGGTAGTTTACGCGTGCGCGAGCGATCGCATAGGCTTCCTGGTTACACTTCGACGGCGGGGCGTCTACGAGACGGGAAGTGAAGTCGTAGTTGTCCTGGTAGTACACACTGACGCTTGGCGTTAACGAGGCGCCATTGCCGAGCACGAACTCGTGCTCCAGCGATGTGGTAATCGTCCAGTCCGGCGAAAAGGCACGGATCGTCGCGCCCGACCTATCAACCTGCTGACCAGGAGCTGTCTCGTCGAACGCGGTGAAGTCGCTATACTCGTTCTTGAGGTAGCCAACGTCGAGGGACAGGAAGCCGCCATCCCAAGGCGTTGCGCGCAGCTCGAACTCGATGCCGTAGATCTCGACCGACGAAGCATTGGCCGTGACACCTATGGGATCTTCGGGGCCGAAACGCCCATCCGAGTTCGGGATGTCGATGTTTTCCGCTTTGTCTTCGTAGTCCATGAAGAAGACGGCAGTCGCGAGCTGCACGCGACCGTCGGCCAGTGCGCCCTTGAATCCGACTTCGTAGTTGGTCACGGTCTCGGGGAGAATCGTGACAAGCGGCGCGAGCTCCGGCGTGAAATTAAGATTGATCTCGTCGTTGAATGCTCCGCTGAGGAAGCCTTGTGAGATTGTCCCATAGATAATGCCACTCTCAAGCCGGTCTCCGGGCGCCAGTGTGCGCGTCAGGGAAACCATCGGCGTCGTCTTCGTAAACGTGTCCTCAAGGTCGTTTGTGAAGCCGCCGAGAAACACCGAGTTGAAAGTCAACACAGAATCCGGAAGGCACGCCTCAGTGGGTCCCGAAGCGCCCGGGTTGCTCGTGGGGAGTCCCATCGCGATCAGGTCAGCTTCCGTGGGGGCGTTGGGCAAAGTCAGGTTGTCGTCGAGAAAATAGATCGGGTTGGTCACGCAGGTCCCCGGTACAGTATTGTGCTCGATAAAATCGAAGGCCCGATCCTCTGTCGTGTAGCGTGCGCCGAAATCCAGTGTCCAGTCATCGTTGAGGGCGAACGACAGTTGCCCGAAGACTCCGAGTGACTCGTTCTCCACCCACCCACTCTTGGCGTTAACGACAAGAGGCGAGCCGGTTGTCTGATCGCTGATCCGGTCGAAAACCGACGAAGAGGGGAAGCAGGGAATGGCGACGATGTCGTTCCCGACTGGCTCAAACCCGCCCATGCCATCGGGTACCAAGGTAAAGTCATTTCTGAGCGCATCAAAGTTCGCCTTGAGAGCGTTGTAGCACTCTAGTTGGCCATTATCGTTATGGTTCTTGTACCAATGCGTGCCTGCTACGAAGCTCAAGCGATCGCTGACATCCGCCGTGAAGAGCAGCTCCAAAGTGTTCGAATCAACCACGTTGCCGCCACCCCCAAGCGTGGGAGAGGTACCGAAAGCGTCAATGCGCAACGGCGAGTAATCGGCGTCTTTCCAGGAAAAACTTGTTTGCTGCATATGGCTGGCGGTCAGCTGCACGTTCAGGTTGTCGAGGCCGCCTATCGCGCCGTTCGAGTCCCAATTCGCCACTGCGGAATAGAACTCGACTTCCCGATCTACGACCCCTTCATGTCCCGCCGAGGTCACGTACGGGCCGGCCTGATTGTCCAGATGGCAGTTGTACCAGAAGTCGGCCGTCGCGCCAGGATAGATCCGGTCGATGTTGCTGACACCGCCGAAGCCACCCCAGTTACCGACACCGTCGGGGTGGGCCTGTGCGAACTGGGTGACGTCGAGAACCGTGGTGGAAGCCGCCACGGCAGCGAGCCCTCTCGCCGTGGGATACGGCGTGCATTGCCCGCCGGTTTGGTCGCTCTCGTCGGAACTGGTGCGGACCGCCAGGTCGATCGTCCAATTTTCGTTGGGCGTTAAACGAAGGGCGCCCGAAAACGTCTGCAGATCGATTTCGCCGTAGTCTCGGTTAAGCGATCGGTTAAACCAATGGCCATCGTAATTTTCCTGACCAATGGAAAAACGCCCCCAGATGGTGTCGCTGAACGGCACGTTGATCGTGCCCTGGAATTCCTCCTGACCGAAGTCGCCAGCTCGCAACACGATGTCGGTGCCGAACTCCGGTTGGGGTTTGGTGGTGATGTACTGGATCAGGCCACCGGTAGTGTTCTTGCCGAACAGGGTGCCCTGGGGTCCACGCAGGACCTCGATCCGCTCCATGTCCAACGTACTGAAGACATTAATAGGTACAGCGATGTAGTGGCCGTCCAGATAAGCAGCGGATCCGGACGACCTCGTGCCACCGGCGCTGACGCCCCCTCCTATGCCGCGAATGAAAAGTGCGGCCGAGCCGCGGCCATCCGTCTCGCGAAACGTGACATTCGGCACGAAGTCGTGGATGTCCTTGACGTCGTAAATACCCATGGTCGCCATCGTATCGGAGGTGATCGCCGCGATGGACAGCGGCAATTCCTGGAAATTCTCCTCGCGCCTCCGAGCCGTCACCACGATCTCTTCCAACACCCCTGTGGCAGCTGCCGACTGCGGCTGCTGAGCAGGCGCGTCGTTCGCGCCCCCCCCTGCGAATAGCGCCGCCAAGAATCCTGCAATTGCGTTTCGTCGTGTATTCATCGCTACGTTCCCCTTTGATAACCGGGATCCCCAGTTATGGACTATTAGTTCGTTATGCATAGACCAATCCTGATTACCTGATAGACGAATCAGGAGGTCATTTCCGCTATGGCAACTTGATCGAGTTAGGTGGTTGCGGAACGACTGGCACGTCTCCGATCGACTGGAGAGTCGGTCATTCCAAGGGCTTGGGCTAGTTCAGCGTATTTTTCAGAAGCAACACGGCAGGTCCCGTTTGCACCAGCTGTTCATGGAGTTCCGGATACGCGAACATGCCCACGTGCAGGTATCCTCCGCCGAGCACGACGTCGACGTCATCGTCACCGTCAATGTCGCCGACGTCCATGGTCATCCAGCGGCCCTGCATGACGGCTTTGTTCGTGAACGGCGAGAACTCGAGTCCGCCGTGATTCTCCAGATAGGTGAATGCTTCCTGCCGTTCCGATGAATAATCCGGGTAGAAGGAGATCGCCGCTATATCCAGATCGCCATCGTTGTCGAAATCAGCGGCCCTGGCAGAGAAAGCGCCGTACATCGGATAGAAATAGGCCTCCTCGAAACGCATGCCGCCTCGATTGAGATAGATTCTCAATCCATGATAGTTCTTTGGCGTGTTATAGGGATCCGAATCGACGTTATCTCCATTTACGACCAGGACATCCATCAACCCGTCATCGTTAAAATCCTGAAGCTCGAAGAAGGTGTGACCGTAGCCGGAGTGTGTTTCGAAAATCAGTTCGTCCACGAACTGATTCTGGCCCTGATTGACGAGAAGATGCAGCCCTTCTCTCGCATCCGAGACCAGCGCCATGATGTCGAGAAGGCCATCGTTGTTGAAATCGTGGGCTCTGACCTTTACTCCCCCCGGAAGCCCTAACAAAATGTGCTCGTCGAGACTCCCATCCTGTCGCGACTCGAACCACGATACATTACCCGTTGTGGCACCGAATCCAGCGACGACAAAGTCCAGCATGCCATCACCGTTCAAGTCGACGACTTCCATGTCGGCCAGTCGGTAAAGATCGTCCAGCACAAGCGATATGCTTGCATTTGCCGTACTCTCATCAACCAGTTCGACGGCAGAGATATGAGCGGTACGAGCTTCAGAAGGCTCCGTCGACAGAAGATCACCGATGGAGGCAACGTAGGCCGTTTCGCCCACAAACTCGATGTCGACCGGCGAGATCGCAGGGCGAAAACGTCGGGGTGCGACTTTGATGCGGCCATCGCTGTCGAGAATTGTCAGTGCCTGACCACCGCTGTCGCCGATGTAGATTTCTTCCCTGTCTTCTCTGATGCGCACCAGAGTCGTTACGGTTACCGGAGGCTGATAACTGGATCTGGAGACACGAAATCTGTCGAGTTCCCACTGAAGTGTCGGTTTATCCGTCTGAGGAAGCGGTGTCGCGGGGGCCGCGTCGAGATAGTAGCGTCGAAGTGCTTGCCAGTCGTCGTCATCCAGAGCCGGCGTACCCGGATACGCGTTGTCCAGCTGCAGGTAAGTCAGCCGAGATCTGACGTTCTCTTGCACCAGCTCCGACTCGTCATCCAGGTAGTCGGTGTTCTCGATGCCGAGGAAATAGCCCATGTAGCCTAGTGCAGCTACCCAGCTGTGTCGCGGAAGCGTGTCGGGGGAAGGCTCCAGGTGGCAAGCTGAACAGTAGATTGCTGCAAGCTCTTCACCTCGCTGCAGCTCTCGCTGACGCTGACCTGCGACGGTCACAACGATGGTGACCCCGAGCGCGATCATGCCGAAGAACAGTTTCTTTTTGGAAGAAATCATTCACAGCTCAAATATTTGATAATGAGAATGGGATATCCCCCACGGAGCCTTCTCGCCCGACTCCCTTTGCTCCACTTCTTTCTTTGAACGACACGCCCGCGGCTCGCAAGCGGGGGTCAATGCAGCGTCAGCGCACCGGAGCGGTCGACTCGGCCAGGCGTGCTCTGAAGTCGGCCTCCGAGTCGTCGATCAACCTCGCCCATTCTCCAGGCGCAAGCGTCAGCGGGCTCGGGCGCGCATCGGCCCAAAGAGCCTCCAGCTTGCCCTCTAATAGGCCTTCCGGTTCGTTTATGATCCGTATGTCTGGATTCATCGCCCGCAGGGCCGCGTACGAATTGAACGCGTCTTCCGGACGGGTGTCGAACTGCGGATTGCCGACAACTGGCTCGGGCGGACCGCCGTAAACAATCTGATAGGTCTGCCCGTTCTCCTCTGTGTTGATGAAGTAGGTGGCGGTCCCGGGAGTGTGACCGGGCGTCCAGATCACTTTGACTGAGGATCCTCCGAGATTGATGTCATCACCGCTCTGGAGGATGCGACCGACCTGAATCGGCTCGTGACCCCAGGTGTTGCTCTGGCTAATGTCATGGCCGCTCACCAGGGCCGGAACCTCGGCCTCCAGAGCCGCCACGGTGGCTCCGGTGAAGCGGCGCAGAGTTTCCATCGTCTCCATGTGGGCGTAGTGCGCGTGGGAGACCAGCATCACCTTGATGTCGGCGGGTGAAAAGCCGAGCTCCACGATGTTCGGGAACACGACTGTCCCCATTTTTTTGGTACCAGTGTCGATCAGGATGTGGCCCATCGGGGTCGCGATCAGGATCGAGCCGAGGTTGTTTGAGCCGACGTAGTAGACGTTGCCGATGATCTTGAACGGCTGTTGCGGTTCGCTGTGGAGATCGGGCAGCCGATCCCGAGTCATGAACCAATCGGTGTCTTTGCCGCCGATTGCCAAAGGATCGGACACCGTGGGCGCCTGGGCAAAGCTGCCGGAAGAGATCGTAGCGAAAACGATGACGGCCAAGACCATCTGTTTCGGGTTCATATCGGAGATTCCTTCTTTTTTCTCTCAGTCCCCTCTGCGTGCAGGTAGAACGAGGCAAAGGTACGGGACTGATCGGGGTTGATGAGATGGAGTCGCAAACCTTCCACGAAGGCGATGAGACCCCACGCGAAATCCGTCATCTCTGCGTCGCGTTTCAGGAATTGCGAGGCCGCGTAAATCATCGAGCCCTGCACATCCACCCTCCAGTAGCCGACGCCCACGCCGGTGTCGTTGTCGCCCTCGATCGGGCCCAGACAGAGCTCGGTCCCATCGACGCACGGCGCGACCCGCTCGGTATGAATTCGTTGCGCCTCCCTGTAATCGACCACCGTCACGGAATAGCGGCTCCCGTTCGTCTCGACGCTGTAGATGCGGGCCGGGAAGGTGGCTCTGTACTCGGACTCCCAGGCGATCTCCTCTACCAGCGGCTCGGCAGGGAAGTTAATGAAGAAGCCGTCTTCCACGTTTGGATACTCGATCCACTGCGCGAACGACGGCCCCGAGAACAGCAGGATCCATGTAACTGTTAGAAAACAAAAGAGTTTTTGCATTGATTGTTCCCCTTGAGAGCTGTGTCGCAGCTCCGAACTGCTCTGCTCCGCCCAGAGCCCGGCGACGCGTTCCTGGAATGACCGCATTGTCTCGGTCAGAACTGCATCAATGTGAAGATTCGTTCCGGCGGGTAACTCAATTCCAGGCTCGCTCGACGCCGTGCCCGCGCGCCATGTCGCCGTGCATCGGCGTGACAAAACCCAACGCGCAGCCCAGCGAACCGTCTTTGATTGGGTAACAGCGCACGCCAACTCGATCGCCCGGCTGTACGTGATCTTTGCTGATTCCGGCCTCTTCTACTCCCGGTGGAGTGCTGGCGCCCATCGCCCACATCTGCGCTTGGCCCTGCTCGTTCTCGACCTCCACATAAATCGTCACATGCGGAAAAATCCAGTAGACCTGCCTGACAATCCCCTCCATTTCCACCAAGGTCGTCATGTTGTAATTGGCGTACGAGTGATGCGCCCGGGCTGGCAGTATTGCTGCGAGCATAGGGAGAACCGCGAATATCAATAGTCCGATTTTTCGATTCTTCATCTTGAGCACTCTCGAGATCTCGTCAGGTCACCGCCTGCGGGGTGGAAGCGGAAATGTCGGGAAGTACGGCGCGTCATACGAAACGCGAATACCGTACTCGTCGAGAAAGCTTAATGCCGTTGCGAAAAGTACCGGTGGCGGCATTCCGGGAGGCGTGGTCGCCTCCGTAACATAGAGGTAGTTCTCGTGCCAGAAGATGCTGGCGAACGTCCGTGACCCGTCCTCGTTGAGAAGCTGAATCCTGATGCCTTCGACCCTCTCGTTGGTCGCAGGACCGAAGTAGGTCACCTCGCTCCCGCGTTCGAGGAAGCCGAACGCAGCGTGCAACATTGACCCGCGGATATCACGCTGCACATGGTTGGCGCAAATACCCGGGTTATCGCCACCGCGGAGATCTCCCGTAGCGGCTCTACAGGCCTGATTCGCCTGCTCGTGCAGCTCATCCGCCTCATTCCAGTCGACGGCCATCGCCGAGTATGTTCCGAAGTCATCCTCGGCGGTATAGACACGCGCAGGGAGTGTAATACCGTAGCCCGTTTCGTGCGTCGCCGTGTGGATAGCCGGCTCGCCCGGAAAATCGATGCTGAAACGATCTTCGAACGCGAGGTACTGACTCCATTCCTGAGCCTGAACGGGAGCGACTGCGAGAGCGAACACGAGCGCGCTTGCAGCAATCGATAGCGGACGCAGGAATCCGGCTGGGGTGGATGGAGATCTGTCGACTCGATGCAGCATTCTTCGGACTCCTAGAACACACCTTCCCTGAACCGAAAACCCGATTCGCGGTCCCCTTCACGATAAACGTCGTGACAGGCGTTGCAGACGGCTCCACGGAACTCCCCTGCCGCCTGCCGGACGGGCACTTCGGGCACATCCCGGATTCGACTCATAAGCTCTTCCAGCCTGGCGAGACGATCGACTCCGTCCCTGACGATCTCGACCGCATCGGCGCGCTCCCGTGAAGACCAGAAACGCGGCAGTCTTCCCTGAAAATTTCGGCGCAGGATCGCGACGCTGCGCCGGGCATCCTGGTACTCAGCGGCGTCGACGGCCGCCTCCACGGCGCTGAGGGCCTCTTGATTGGACTGCATCAAAGCCGCGTACTCTTCGAGCGAGATGTCTTCCTGCCCGACAGCCACCTGAGCGAGCAGAGCGGTGGCAAACCCTACCACGATCCGACGCATTGCCAGACCCCCCCAGGCCACCAACCTTAAGTGTCGCCGAAGCTCATCACGAACTCGAGACCCCAGAGATCCGGCGCACCCCAATGGTAGTCGAAGGTGCCCGAACGCGAGAAGTCGCAGTAGGCGAAGTAGCGCTCGTCGCCGATATTCGAGCCGTAAAGCGAAGCCTGCCATGCGTCGTCCTGCGGCTGGTAGGTCACACGCGCGCGAAGCTTCGAATAGGCATCCTGGTTGCAGACGGAGTCCGCGCCGCCGTCCTGAGATCGCCGGAAATCGTACTCGCTCTGGTAATACAGACCGAGCTGCGGCGTCAGCGTAGCGCCATTAGCCAGTTGGAACGCATGCTCGACCGACGCCGAGGCAGTCCAATCCGGCGAGAAATCTCGGATAAACCGATCTGACAGATCGACCGTGCCGCCGGGCGCGTCGGGATCGAACGACGAGAACTCCCCGTATTCATTGTGAAGGTAACCGACGTCGAGAGACAGGAAACCGCCGTCCCACGGGCTTGCTCGCAGCTCGACCTCGAGTCCGACGATGTCGACCGAAGCGGCGTTGGTCCTCATTTCAATGTCTGGATCGCTGCCGTAACGTCCGTCGGAGTTATCGATGTTAATAACTTCCTGCTTGTCCGTGTAGTCCATGTAGAAGATGGCCGTCGAGAGCCGCACCCGGCCGTCGGCAAGCGTCCCTTTGAACCCGAACTCGTAATTGGTCACAAACTCGGGTTGATAGGTCAACAGCGGCGTGAGCTCCGGCACCAGGAGCGCGTTGAGCTCGTCGTTAAAAGCGCCGCTGAGGAATCCCTGGGAGATCGTGCCGTAGATCATGCCGCTCTCAAGCCGGTCTCCGGGCGCCAGCGTGCGCGTCAGGGTGACCATGGGCGTCACCTCGGAAAAGTTCGCCTCCAGATCGTTGTAAAAGCCATCCACAAAGACCGAATCGAAAGTCAGGGAAGATTCCTGCAGGCAAGGCGTCCCCGGCGGCTGCCCACCCGGATTGCTCGTCGGAAGTCCCATCGCCGCCAGTTCGGCTGCCGTTGGGGCGTTCGGCAAATTGGGGTTATTGAGGAAATGGATCGGGTTGTGCAGGCAGGTCAGCGGGACGAATGCGTGCTCGACCGAGTGAAAAGTGCGGGTCTCGTCGGTCCACCGCGCGCCGAAATCCAGTGTCCAGTCGTCGTTGATGGCGTAACTCACCTGTCCGAACACCGCTGTCGACTCGACCGTGGAGAGTGAACCCATACCCGTATTGCCGGCTCTGCCCGGGTTGATCATGTCCGCCAGCCGCGCGAAATTCGAGCCGTCAGCGACGCAGGGAATGGAGACGTTGCCCCCAACCCGCTCGCCATTGACGACCGTAAAGTCATTCGTGAGGAGGTCAAAGTTCTCATTGAACGCGTTGAGGCAGTTCCGGCCCGCGTCTATCTCATAGTCCCACAAATGCACGCCCGCTACGAAGCCCCAGCGATCGTTGACTTCCGCGTCGAACAGAAGCTCCAGGCTCCGCTGGTCGCGTTTGATGGGCTCGGTGACAGCATTGGCACCCAGAGTGTCAATCGACAGCGGCGTCCAGTCGCGATCGTGATTCGTGGAACTCGCGTTGTTTAATCGGCCCGCAATGAATTTCACGTTCAGATTGTCGAGGGCGCCGACCGCCCCGTTCGAATCCCATTGGGCCGTCGTATTGAAAAACTCCGTGTCGAACTTCGCGAACCCGGCCAAATCCGATGAGTGAACGTAGTCGCCCCGTTCGTTATCCAGCGTGCAGTTGTTCCAGAAATCGAGCGTCGCACCCGGATAGATCGCATCGACTCTGCCGACCGAGTTCGCGGGATTGCTGCCCCAGCGCCCGCGGCCATTCGCGAACGCTCTATACGCCGAGACGTCGAATCCCGAAGCCGTCATGCGGTCGATCATGTCCTGGTTGGGCTGCACTCTGCACTGTCCGCCGACGCTGTCGCTGTCGTCGTAATTGGCGCGGGCCAGCACATCGATCGTCCAGTCGTCGTTCGGCACGAAGCGAACGGCAGCCGAGTACGCCTCCGTGTCCGTTGCACCGAAGTCCCGGTTCAACTCGCGGTTATACCAATAGCCATCCGAGGATTGCTGCCCTACAGCGAACCGTCCCCAGATTGTGTCACTGAACGGCACGTTGACCATGCCCCGAAATTCATTCGTGCCGAAGTCCGCGACCCGCAGTTCGAGATCGGCGCCAAACTCCGGCTGCGGTTTAGCCGTGATGAACTGAACCGCTCCCCCGGTTGTGTTTTTGCCGAATAGTGTTCCCTGGGGACCACGCAGCACCTCGACCCGCTCCATGTCCAGCGTGCTGAGCATCGTTCCTCTGGTGGTAGGAAGGTAGTGACCGTCGATATAGACGCCAGCTCCAGTCGGCCTGCTGCCGCCGGGAATCCCGCCAATGCCACGGATGACGAGTGCGGCTTTGCCGCGCAAATCCGAGTCCCGGAACGTTACGTTCGGCACGAAGTCACTGATCTGCCTCATCTCGTAGATGCCCTGGGCCCGCATGGCGTCAGCGCTGATAGCCGCGATGGACAGCGGCAGATCCTGCAAACTCTCCTCACGCCTGCGGGCCGTGACCACGACCTCTTCCAGCATGGCTGCTGCAGATGCGGATTGCGGCTGCTGGGCAGACACGTCGTTTGCGGCTCCGCCCGCGAACAGCGCCGCCAGGACCCCTGCAATAGTGTTTCGAAGTGTATTCATCGCTACGTTCCCCTCACACATGACCGGGACATCCCCAGCATGGTTTTCCAGTGCGTTATCAAGACCGACCAGCGGGCGTCACCTGTTCCGCGAGTTCAACTCGCGGCGGAACAGCTATCTTTTGCTTGTGTTTTGTTTAGACGAATGAGAGCGGGAGTTCCGCCAAGGAGACCGCAATGCGATATCAGTTGTGACCTGCGCAGGTCATCCAGGGGGCCTGCATGACGGCCTCATTCGTGAAGGGGATCGCCGAGAGTTTGTTTCGTGAAGATTCTCTCTCGGTGGGGTTCAGTTCCAGGCTCGCTCGACGCCGTGCCCGCGCGCCGTGTCGCCGTGCATCGGCGTGACGAAACCCAACGCGCAGCCCGGCGAGCCGTCCTTGATGGGATAGCAGCGTACGCTGATCGGATCGCCCGGCTGAACGTCGTCCCTGCTGACACCGGCCCTTTCAACCCCGGCCGGAGTACTGGCTCCCATTGCCCACATCTGCACGTGGCCGTCTGCGTCTTCGACCTCCACGTAGATCGCCACGTGCGGGAAGATCCAGTGGACCTGTCTTACGGTTCCCTCCATTTGCACCAGCGTCGTCATGTTGTAGTTGGCGTACGAGTGATGCGCCCGGGCGGGCAGGATAGCGGCAACCATACAGAAGAGCGCGAACGCCACAACCAACAATCGACTCTGACGATTTTTCATCCTGGACACTCTTGAAACCACAGCAGGTCATCGCCTCCGGGAGGGAACCGGAAACGTCGGGGAATACGGTGCGTCATACGCGATCCGTATTCCGTATTCGTCGAGGAAATTCATCCCGTTCGAGAAAAGTACCGGTGGCGGCATTCCGGGCGGTGTATTCGCCTCCGTCATATAGAGGTAGTTCTCATGCCAGAAGATGCTGGCGAACGATCGTGAACCGTCCTCATTGAGAAGTTGAATCCTGATACCTCCGATCCGGCCCTCGGTAGCAGGCCCGAAAAACGTCACCTCGCTCCCGCGTTGGAGGAAGCCGAACGCCGCATGCAAGGTCGCTCCGCGGATGTCGAACTCAACATTGTTGGCGCAAATGCCGGGGTTGTCACCGCCGCGGAGATCGCCGGTGGCGGCTTGACAGGCCTCATTCGCCTTCTCGTGCAGCTCGTTCGCCCCGTTCCAGTCGACGGCCATCGCCGAATACGTCCCGAAATCATCCTCGGCGGTATAGACGCGCGCCGGCAGAGTGATGCCGTAGCCCGTTACGAACGTCGACTCGTGGATGGTTGGTTCACCCGGGAAATTAATGCTGAAGCGATCGTCGAACGCGAGGTACTGACTCCATTCCCGGGCGTGGACGGGAACTGTTTCGAGCGCGAATACGCCTTCCCTGAACCGAAAACCCGACTCGCCGTCCCCTTCGCGATAAATGTTGTGGCAAGCGTCGCAGACGGCGCCACGGAACTCCTCCGTCGCCTGTCGGACGGGCATTTCGGGCACATCCCAGGTGCGGCTCATCATCTCTTCCAGCCTGGCGAGACGGTCCACTCCATCCCTGACGATTTCGACCGCATCGGCGCGCTCCCGTGAGGACCAGAAACGCGGCAGGCTTCCCTGGAAGTTTCGGCGCAGGATCGCGACGCTCCGCCGGGCGTCCTGGTACGCGGCGGCCTCGACCGCCGCCTCCACGGCACCGAGGGCCTCCCGATTGGACCCCATCAAGGCGGCATAATCCTCGAGCGAGATGTCTTCCTGTCCGGCAACTACCTGGAAGACCAGGGCGGCGGCAACACCTGCCACGATCCGGCGCATTGCCGGAATCTCCCGGGCCACCAACCTGATGTATCGTCCCATAAACAACCTATATGGTGATGAGCGTGTCCATTCCGATCGGATCATAGCTCGTACCGGAAGCCAAGGTAGGCTGAATACGAGACACCGAAATTCGTATTGAACTCGGGCGCAAACGGTATCGGTGCATCGACGGTAATGTCGATCGGCCACGCGCCGAGTGCATTGTCCGCCGTGCAGCCGACGATCTCACTGGTGCCGCTGAACTGATTGGTGCAGTCATATCCGGTGTTCAGCAAACCGAACGACCAGTCGACGCGCAGATTGTCGGTCGGCGACCAGGAGACTGGCACGAAAGCGTTTGTTTTTTCATAACGAATCCTCGAACAACTGGTGTAACGATGTCGTCGTCACCGATCCCGGCAGGTTGCCAGATGCGTCTACGCCAGCCAGGTACGGGATATGACACTCCACCTCGATAAACTCGTAGTTCTCCTGGTAGAGTTTCTTCCAGACCATCTCCCAGGGTTCGTAGAGGTGCCCGGGGTCGTTGATGATCATTTCCATCTCCACCATGGGACCCTGGGTCGGGTCATCGAGCCGTCGGTATGTTTCGACCGTGGTGACCTGATCGGTGAGCTGGTGACCCGGGGTACCGGTCGGCCCGGCCGTGATATGCGTTGACTCGATAATGAGCCTGTCGCCTTCGTAACGCGCCGTCGAGCGGCCGAGCTTCAGATGATCGTCGTCGGGCTGTCCGGCATCGCGGCCGTCGAAATGGATCGTTCGCACGCCACCGTACTCCTCGTAAGAGAGCACGACACGATCGTCGAACTGCTCGATGCGAACGGGGTGCGGCGTGAAGCCGGCCTGGCGGATCAGCGTCGGATCCTCGCACGCAACCTGCGGATCGTCTGCAGGATCCCATTCGGCCTGCAGCGCGGCGCCCGCCTCGTTGAACGGTGGCGCGCGATGGTCGAAGAAAGCCGGGCGGCCGCGGCCGCGGCCCCAGGTGCCGGTCAGGTTTGGAAGGCCGTCGTCCCGCGTGAGCGAAAGTGAGAGGATCTCGGCGGGCTCCCTGCTGTCGGCAAAGTTCTCCAGGGGAAGATCCCGCAATACGATCTTCGACTCAGGGTCCAGAACCGCGACGGATTCCATGGAAATCATGGGCCGGTTGTTGCGGCCCGCGCGGCCATTGATCCGGACATGATCGCCGCTTGAGAGCGTATCCGCCGACCAGCCGGCGCTGCGCAAACCGGTCGCGGAACTACCCTCGACCATCCAGGTTCCGGAAGCGCCGTCATCGTCGGTTACGGCGATATAGAGCAGTACGTGAGGGTTTCTGAAAACGTAACGTTCCACGACGCCTTCGCGCATGATCCGCTCCTCAGTGAACGACGCGGCGAAAGAATGGTGCGCATTGACGGCGGTGACGCCCAGCGTCACCGTGAGCAGCGCTCCGAAAGCGATCCACAAGGGCCTCATTGGTTTACCTCCAGCTCTCAATTCCAGGCTCTCTCAACGCCGTGTCCACGCGCCACGTCGCCGTGCATCGGCGTCACGAAACCGGACACGCAGCCCGGCGCGCCGTCCTTCAGGGGGTGGCAGCGCATTCTGATCCGGTCGCCCGGCCGTATGTGGTCTTCGGTGACGCCGGCCGCCCGGATCGAGGGCGGACTCCCACCCTCCATGACCCACGTCTGCACCTGACCCTGTTCATCCTCGACATCCAGGTAAATCCACGTGTGCGGGAACAACCAGTGGACCTGGTTGACGGTACCCTCCAGATCCACCAGCGTATTGAGGTCGAAATTGGAGCGGGAGTGGTGCGCACCGGCCGGCAGGACCGCAGCACCCGCGCACAGGACAGCCGAAACCAGCACCAGCAACGTATACGGCATCCTGAACATTCCTGAATTCACGGCAGCTCACCGCGTGCGGCGCGGAACCGGATAGAGCGGCGCATACCGCTCCGCATAGGTAATCCGCCTGCCTTCTTCGTCGAGGAAACCCATCGATGTCGAGAAGAGTAGCGGCGGCGGCATGCCCGGTGGCGCGATCGCGTTCGCGATGAACAGGTGATAGTTGTGCCAGAAAATGACAGCATGCGACCGAGAGCCGTCCTCCTTCAGTAGCTGGACCCCGATACCTTCAACCATCTCGGTGTTGGCTGACCCCAGATGCGTCACCTCGCTCCCGCGTTCGAGGAGATTGAATGCGGCGTGGAGCGTAGCCCCCCGGATCTCCCTCTCGTAGTAAAGGCGACTGCAGTGGCCCGGGTTGTCACCGCCGCGAAGATCAACGGTGCCACGTTCACAGGCCTCATAGGCCTCCGTGTGCAGCGCCTCTGCCTCGCTCCAGTCTACGGCTGTCACCGAGTACGTTCCGAAATTGTCTTCGGCTGTGTAGATGCGCGCCGGTAGCGTGAAACCGTATTCAGTCTCGTACGTCGTCTCGTCGACAGACGGCTCGGTCGGCAAATCGATGCTGAAGCGGTCATCGAATGCGAGATACTGGCTCCATTCCTGCGCCTGGCCGTACTGTGCTGCGAACGCCAGTGCCGACGTGGTCCCGGCGAACGACAAAAAGCGCAAGTGCTTGATGGGATTCATGCAGATATCCGTTAAAAAATAAACAGTTACTATTGAGTACTAAAGTAATGTCTTCTTACCAGAAAACAACCGAGTAACGCAGGAATGGCCATCCGCAAGTGCGCTATCTCAGCACCGATGAAGGGTGCGCGCAGTTCAGCCATGAAGGGAGCCCCGATCCAGAAGGGTGCGTAAAAGCCGAACATCGTAATCAGCATGATCCACCACATCGCCGGACTTCGAAACTTCGGCGCGAGGAACATGATGGCCAGGATCACCACACTGGCTGTGAGGTCGCCCACGCCTTCACGGAAGAAGTGGTAGTAGCTGTGGGATGGAAGGAACGAAGTCTCGGTCAGCAGGGAATCCACATCGCCGATATGGTCGAACGTGGAGGAGATCGGCACATAGCCGGCCAGCAGGCCGAACATGACCAGTACGCGAGCGGTCCAGATGTTTGTCAGTTGTTCCAGTAGCTTGGCCATCCCCATCCCTCAAGAAATCTCTGTAAACAATCACTATTGGCCCTGGCGAAGTAGCGCTGGGCAAAAAACCGAGTGGTACTAGCTCTCTCCGCTGAAAATTATCGTCACCTGGCGACGGACGAACTTGCATCCCGTATCCGTCATGCGCATCTGGTCGACGTAATCCGCCATGAGGTATTCCGAAGCCGGCACCGAGCCGGGCGATTCCGGCGTTTCACCCTCGTAGATCAGGGCATAGCTCTGCGCTGTTATGTTGCCCGCACCATCAATGTCCACGACAATCGACCCGGTCAAGTGCCTGTCAATCTCCGAAGGGTCCGACGTTCGAACACGTTCGGCTATCGCGTCCCGGCCTTCGGTGGCGTTGCTGCCTATCACGATGACACCGTCCTCGACGAACAGGTTGGAATACCGCTCGGCATCCAGTTGATCCCGATAAATGGCGGAACGCTGAACGGTCTGCGTGCACTCGGTGATAATTTCGAAACGCGTCATGTCCTGCGCTGAAGCTGTTCCGGTGAAACAAAGAGCGATACTGCCGAGCGCGGCAAGTTGAATCAGCCTGCTTGTCATCTGCGTACTCCTGCATATCCCTTCATGCGCTTTAGATGCTCGAGACTTGCGGTTCGTTTACTTTGCCGACCCGAATCGTTGGAGCTGGCGCACACGCCCCCTGATGGTGTAATGGCAGATACAACCCGGCCGTTACGCCCCAAGAGGGAATACCTCTCCGGAAGCGCACGGGCGACCGGCTGCCGGGTCGGGTAAAATTGATCGAGAATCCCCACGCGCATATCGGGGAGCCTACGATGAACGCCGCCCAACGTGATCCCAACCAGTTGAACATGGCGCCGGACCGCCCGGTTCACGCCGAGGATTCGGCGGCCTGGGCCTGGACGGTCCTCGACCACCTGAGCGAACAGTGCGCGGAGGTGTAGACCAGGCGTGGATTGGTTTCTCGAAACCAGACCGACAATCCTTGCAGGAGTCTGTGATGACCCGCCTTCCGCGAACAAACGCTGACCCCGCGTTGCTCGACGCGGCTCGCCGGGTGGTTTGGTGGATGCCGCCAGAGGAAACGCTCCGAAACGGCCGGTACGTGAACGAGCACGCAATGCACGGCAGCACGGCCGCGAGGTTGTACACAAGGCCACCGACCGACGCCCGGTGATCGGATCGGCAAACTAAACGAACTGCAAGTCTCGAGCATCTAAAGCGCATGAAGGGATATGCAGGGGTATGCAGATGTCAAGCAGGCTGATTCAATTTGCTGCGCTCGGCATTGTCGCTCCGTGTTTCACCGGAACAGCTTCGGCACAGGACATGACGCAAGTTCGTCCGTCGCCAGGTGACGATGATTTTCAGCGGAGAGAGCTGGTTCAGGCCAGGGCAACCGACCCTGCCGGGGCCAACGGTGTTTCGTTGACTGAGATTAATTGAGGGATGGGGATGGCCAAGCTACTGGAACAACTGACAAACATCTGGACCGCCCGCGTACTCGTCATTGTCGGACTTGTGTTTGGCCATGTACCCATTGGCCAGACGTTCGGCCATATCGGGGATGAGGATTTTCTGCTGGTCGATACGGCCTTCCTTACGACGCATGGCTATTACCACTTCTTTCGTGAAGCCGTTGGCGATCTCGCGGGCATCGCAGCAATCCTGGCTATCATATTCGCCGCACCGAAGTTTCGTAATCCCGCGTTGTGGTGGATTATGCTGATCACGATGTTTGGCATTTTTGCTCCATTCTGGATTGGCGCGCCATTCATGACCGAACTGCGCGCGCCGAACATGAATGCCGAAATCGCGCATTTGCGGATGGCCGTGCCTGCGGTCATCGGGTGTTTTCTGGCGAAGCGTTACTACTTTGAGTCTCAATAGCCCGGCGCCTCCGGCGCTTGAGGACATCTCAAGACCAAACTTTGAGTAGTTGCCATGGGTACACAGACATGAAGTACTGCGCAAGAATTTTGCTGATTGCATTGATTGCGACGCTTTCTCAGGTAGCCGTTGCACAACGCACGGATCGTCCGAACGTGCTCATTATCATCGTCGACGATCTTCGTCCGGAAGTCGCGGCGTATGGCGATCAGGTCGTGCTCACGCCAAACATCGACGATCTTGCGAACACAGGCGTGATGTTCGAACAGGCGTTCGCGGCTGTTCCGAACTGTGGCGCTTCGCGCGCAGCACTATTTTCCGCAAGAAAGCCGACTACCAGTCGTTTTATCACCTACGACTCACGTCTGGACGAGGACCTGCCGGATGCGGTAAACCTGCCCGGCTACTTCCAGTCGCATGGCTACCACACCGTCAGTAACGGCAAGGTATTCGACGCGACTTTGGATACCGAAAGTGCGTGGAGTGAAACGCCATGGAATCCGGAAGGTGACTGGACCAGCTCGATGGCGCCCAATGCGCGTCGCGACGATATCCAGCGTGCTTATCTCGACAATCCCCAGGGCGTCGTCGGGCCGGCCTATGAGCGTCTGGATGTTGCCGACAACGCATACCCTGACGGGAAACTCGCAGAAAAGGTGATCGATGATCTGAGGCGGCTTGGTCAGGCCGACGCACCGTTTCTGATCGCCGCGGGCTTTCGTAAGCCGCATCTTCCATTCACGGCGCCCGAAAGATATTGGTCGTTATACGATCCCGAAGACTTCGGGCTTCCACCGACCTATTACTCGATGCCTGCCGGAGCCCCATATCATCCTCTGCACAACCTGGTTGAGCTGCGTAGCTACGCTGGAATTCCCCAGGAAGGCCTGCCGGGCGAATCTCAGGCACTGAATCTCATCCACGCCTACCACGCCGCGGTCAGTTATGTGGACGCGCAGGTCGGCAAGGTGCTGGATGCATTGGGTGACCTCGGCCTCGAAGAGGACACAATCGTCGTATTGTTCGGCGATAACGGCATGAATCTTGGTGATCACACGCTGTGGGGCAAGAATGCGCTCTTCGACATGACGCTTCGGATGCCGCTTCTCATCCGTGTGCCCGGCTACGCGAGCAGCCGTGTCGAGTCCGTTGCAAGTCTGCTCGATGTATTTCCGACGCTGACGGATCTGGCGGGACTGCCGAAGCCTGCAGAGCTCGACGGCGTGAGTCTGGCACCCGTGCTGAGCGATCCGACCGAGGTAGTCAGAATGGCGGCAATCAGTCGTTGGTTCGATGGCGCGTCCGTACGGACGCGCCACCACCGCTATACGGACTGGCGTGATGAGTCAGGCAACATCAAGGCAAGGATGCTTTACGACCTGGAGGTCGACCCGGATGAGACGCGTAACGTCTCCGAGGAGGTCGAGTACACCGAAATGGTTGAAGAGTTGAGTGCATTGATTACGGCCGACAAGAGTGGCGCACCGTGGGCACCGCGCGTACGAGAATTTGTCGTGGCCAGGGACGGCGCGCGAAATTCGGCTGAGTAATCGCGAAATGTCAGAGGGAGTCATGAAACAGGTAACTGCGTTTCTGTTGTTCGGTGTTTCCGTTGCCGCTTCGGCTCATCACTCTCGAGCAGAATTCAATACGACCGATATCACAGAGGTGAGCGGCGAAGTCGTGTCCGTGGCCTGGCGAAATCCTCATATCGAGTTCCGTCTTCGCACCGTTGGCCAGGATGGAAGCGTGGAGCAATGGCATATCGAAGCGGGCAATGCGACCGCGGCTAATCGAATGGGTCTCGATAGAGATACCTTGCAGCCTGGTTTTGAGGTCAAGGTCGCCGGGATAACGTCAAGTCGTCGGGCCAATCGAATGGTGGCTGGGCAATATCTTCTCCCAAGTGGTCTTGAGGTGCTCATTGATCCCCAGATCACGCCGACTCCTCGTTGGTCACCCCAACGTTACGTCGATCGTCGAAACTCGACTTACCAGCCCTCCGGGTCACTCCCGGACGATGGTCGTGGGATATTCCGTATCTGGACTCGGGAGCGGCCCGAAGAGTTCTGGATGCTGCAGCCCGCTGACTATTATCCTTTGACGGAGGCCGCCGAGACAGCCGTCGCTGCATGGAATGAGGAAGATCCGGCCGATAACCAGATACTCCAATGCATACCACCCGGAATGCCAGCGATGACCGGGGACCCTCATCCGATCGAGTTCGTAGAGCTGGACGGCGCCATTGAGCTTCGGCAGCAGGCGTTTGATGTTGTCAGGACGATTCACCTGGAGCCGGCTGAGAATCCTGCGAGTATTGATCCGTCACCTCTCGGCTATTCCACAGGTCGTTGGGAAGACAACGCACTGATGGTAACGACGACGCGAGTCAGCGCTCCCTACCTGAATCGACGCGGAGTCCCTATGAGCGAAGCCGCGGAGATCGAGGAGCAGTTTACGGTCGATGCGGCCAACGGCCACCTGAACTATGTGTTGACAGTGACAGACCCGGAGTACCTGTCGGAGCCGGTCGTCGAAGAGGTTCGCTGGTTCTGGAGCGAGGACGCGATTATGCAGCGCTTTGACTGCGCGGTGTCAGGATAGACCAGTGCACGGCTGCCGACGTAAAACGAGCGGTCGAGAGATCGGCAGAACTGTTTCCACTACCTGCTGAATAACATGTTTAGGAAACACGTGCGTTTTTCGAGAATCTTTTTCGCGCCAGCTATTTTTTACATTAGTGTTGGTGCGCTGGCTCAAACACTCGATACGCCGAACGAAACTGTCACCGGAGAAGAGCTGTTTGTCGTTTGCAAGTTTTGTCACGGTAGCAGTTTACAAGGCAGTATCCGACGCGATGCCCCGGCGCTTGCTGGTCTTCCAGCCTGGTATCTGGAGCAGCAAATGAGGAACTTCATTGACGGCGTCCGCGGCACCCATCCCGAGGATATCCCGGGACAGCAGATGCACTTTTCAACCGGGATGCTCCGCAACGACTACACGCTGTCGAGCGTTGCCGAATACATCTCAGGGCTCGAGCCGGGCATCCCGATGACCGACGACGCGATTGTTGAACGACCTTACGTCTGGGAGTCGAGGTACGCGGGCCTCGAGCCTGGTATCACCGGCAATCCGGAAGCAGGGCAGCAAACCTACCTGTCAATCTGCTCGGCATGTCACGGCCTTGACGGTGTCGGCAATGAGGCGCTGGGAACGGCTAGTCTGGTCTATCTATCTGAGCAGTATCTCGCACGACAGTTAAAATATTTCCGCGACGGCGTACGCGGCACGCATCCCCGCGACATCCGGGGCACGCAAATGGCAGCGATGTCGAAGTCGCTGACGACAGATCAGGCAATCGCAGATGTTGCGGCGTATATCATCCGTCTCCGTCCGGACAGTTGGGGACAGTGATGAAGTACATGAAGCGTTTGACAAGCATTCTGGCAGTCGCTTTTGCTATCTCGGTATCTGCGCAGACTTCGGTTGAAGTCAAGCTAATTGAAGCATTTGAAGAAGACCGGGGCTGGTGTCTCGATGTGCGCGGCGCGCCACACAACGCCGCGCTGATTGGTGGTCTTAGAGGCGAAACCTGTCACACATACTACAGCAACGTTCCTACAGCGGATCAGGCATTCAACATGGAGAACATCCATGAGAACAATGAATTCAGAATGATCGGATTCAGCGATAAGTGTATAACGCTATACGAACCAGCCGCTGGCTCATTCGTCTCGCTGGAAACCTGCGATGGACGCGCCGCGCAGGAAATGACGTTCGATGATGAGGGACACATCATCGCGGGCCTGATGCCTGGGTTGTGTCTGACGATGAGCGGTGTCGTGCTGCCGGGCGGTGGCGGTCGCCCGTTGCACCTCATGCGCGATGTGACTTTTGAAGCGTGCGACACAGCGATTGATGATCGCCAGACCTGGGAGCTGCGAGCTCAATGGACAGGTCCTCAGGAAAAGACGGCTGAGCCGCCATTTGCTGCGAACCTGAACGCGCCGCCACCCATTGGGCAATAACCGATTGACGGGTGTCGTCGTTGGTGACGTCAAAGTACACACATTGTCTTCTGTCAAGACCGGAGCAAGACATGAAAGAAAGTTTACGCCGTGTGCGGTGTTCATATGGGGTTGTAATTTTTGCTTACCTATTTTCGGTGGGGTGCACTCCTTCTGACCAGACTCCTCAGGCCGTCGGAGACACTCAGCAGGCCGAACCCCAGTCAGGTCCGAGTCAGATCCTTTACAACGGCCAAATACTGACCGTTGACGCGGATTTCTCGATTGCCGAAGCCATCGCGATTAGCGGGGAACACATCCTCGCGGTCGGTAGCACAGATGAATTGCTGGCGATGGCCGATGAAAACACCGAGCCGGTCGATCTGGAAGGGCGCACCGTGATTCCAGGGTTCATCGACAACCATTTCCACTACTTGCGTGGTACGAATTATGCGGCCTATGAATTGCGTATCCACGGCATTACTTCACGGCAGCAGGTGTTGGATAACATCAGCGCCAAGGCTGAAGAGCTTGGACCAGGTAAGTGGGTGTTTATTATCGGGGGCTGGTACGAGCAGCAGTTTGCCGATCGACCGGGAGGGTTCACGCGCGAAGAGCTAGATGCAGCAGCTCCTGAAAACCCCGTCTACATTCAGCGCACCTACAACGCCTTCTATGTGAATCAGCTCGCGGCCGATATCCTGTATGAAGCGAATCCCGAGTGGTTCGCTGAAGACGGCACGCTTCAACCCGCGCCCGGAACAGGCCGGGCTGTGATGGCCGCGGCGCTTGAATATTTCCCTTTTGCGCAGGATCTCGAAGGGCGTATGGAAGAGGTCAAGGCGTTTAACGGGTATCTGAACAGCATGGGGATAACGACAACCTATGACGTAGGTTATCTGGACGGTTCATATGATCCCGTTGAAGCAGTTTATGAGGCCGGCGAACTTTCTCTGCGCGTCTTCTACGCCTTGCGCTACTGGGCAGAAACTGATCGAACTGCAATTGCGGCCGCTGAGTTACTGGCCAGGGAAGCGCCTTTTGAGCGCGACGATCGGTTCGGAATGTTCGGTATCGGTGAGCATGTCCATGGTTTTGTCCACGATAACACCCGCAGTGCGAATTCTGTCGCCACCGATGAACACTTTGAACAATGGGGTCTGATTGCCGAAGCTGCGGCCAGGAACGGCTGGTACATCAATGAGCATGCCATGCTGGACGAAACGGCCAGACGCATGCTCGATTATTCGGAGGAATTCAACAAGCACTATCCGATTCAGAACCTGCGCTGGACGCTCGGGCATGTCGATCTGGTTGAGCCTGAGACAATTCAGCGTGCGAAACACCTCGGCTGGAATATCTCCATCGCAAACCACACGGTGAAAGCGCCCTTCGAAGGCATTGCTTCACCGCCGATTCGCGAAATTCAAGACAGTGGCATCCTGTGGGGCCTGGGCTCTGACGGAACCATTGTTGCTACATACAACCCGTTCCACACGATCTGGGAATACACGGCCGGGAAGGTTTTGCCCGACATCGTCAAGTACCAGCCTGATGAAGTCATCACACGTGAACAGGCGCTGATCGCCCACACACGCTCGAACGCGTACATCCTTTTCATGGAGGACAAGATCGGTACGCTCGAAGCCGGCAAGTATGCCGACCTGGTCGTGCTTGACCGTGACTATATGACTGTTCCGGTCGATGAAATTCGCGACCTCAGTCCTGTGATGACCATGGTTGCAGGAGAGGTGGTGTACCGGGCCGAATAGCCCGCAATCAAAGCTCGACTCTCCCGTTCGACGGCGCGTTACGCGGACGACAGGTTCATTATCGAGACAAAATTTATAAAAAACCTGTAAAACAATAGGTTACAAAAATGACTGCTCTTGCTCGCAGACATTCACATCCTGCTCAGAAATTCCCGGCAACGAGGACCGTCCAATGCCGGGTCGGTAGAGGTTGGCGTGGCTGTGTCAGCTAATGTTTGTAAGGCGTACCCGGTGGCTCACCGGCTTCGCCACACCTGTCTCACGCTACTCGGGAAGCGCGCAATCGAAGGGCTTGATCTCGTGCCCGGGCACCCAGGTCCAGACGATTTCCTGGACCACGGGCTCGGTGAAGTTCACCGGATCCGTGATTCGCCCCGTCCAGTGGAGTTCCGTGCCGTCCTCGTTCAGCGTGAAGCGTTCGTCGATGACGACGTCCTCGCTCTGGGGTGTGCCGAGATCGTCCACGTAGCGCCAGGCGATGTCGGTGGTCCGCACGACGAGCGTCCCGTCTTCCCAGCGGCCTACCGAACGGCCCATGCGTGGCTGCGCGGGCTCGCCGGTGCCGTTCATGAGAATCGTGCGCAACCCGTCCCACTCCTCAAGCAACATGACGATGGTGTCACCTTCCTCGCGAAACTCGACGGGATACGGATTGTCCATCGCCGTCGGCATCCCGGGCGGAATGCATTGCAGCGCCGGATCCTGCTCCGGGTCCCACTGGGCCTGCGCCGCTCGGCCCGCCGCGGTCAGCGGGTACCCGAAGTCGACGTGACCCGTTCTGGGCCGCTCCAACGGGAGCCAGACGCGGAAGATATCGGATCGCAGTTCTTGAGACTCGTTCTTCGCATCACGCAACGCCTCATCGGTCAGCCCGTAACGCTGCCGCTCCCCCGCCTGCAGCAGGACCTCTTCGCCGTCGGGCAGGACGATCGAGCCCGCAAACATGGCCTTCAGTCCGTCACGGCCCAACCTGCCGTAGACGCTGACACGCTCGCCGACCGTTACGCTGTCACGGGGTACGCCGAGGCGCTGAACCGTGTTGACCGAACCGAAATCGACCTCCCACACGTCTTCCTGCCCGCCTTCGGCCTCGACGGCGATGAGCAGGCGCACGTGGGGATTTCGCCAGAACACGTCCGCGATGACGCCTTCGATCTCGCCGAATGCATCCGGCTCGTAACGTCCGGTCGCCGCATGATGCGCGCTGGCGGTCACCGTGCAGAAAAGCAAGACAAGCAAGGTACTCAAACGAATCATTTTCTTGTCCTCGGTTGAACTGGGCGTTACGGTACCAGAAGTGAGACCGATCCATCGACCCCAAGGTCATCCGTGACGCAGGGTGAAGACGTGCGGTTTCGGTCCGAGCTCACGGCGCCTCGTCGAATGCCGTTCTCACGCTGGAATCGATCATGGCGGTTCCGTTCTCCCGCCAGTCGGAGAGCCGCGGGACAAGCTCGCTCGTCAGCCGTTCGACGATCTCGTCGGCTGAAAGTCCCTGAGTCTTGAGCTCACCGACGCGCGCCTGAATCGTGGCGAAGTACTCCTCGTACGCGTCGATTACCGTTGCATCGCCCAACGGGCCATGGCTCGGGACCACAATGTCGACATCGAGCGATTGTATCTCATCCAGTGCCTTGAGCCAGACGGCAACACCGGAACTTGGACTCGCGAGCCTCGGGTACCTCCGCATCGCGACGTCACCGGTAAACAGCACGCGGTCCTCCTCCACGAAGAAGACGGTGTCGCCGCGCGTGTGCGCGGGTCCGACAGCGTACATCTGCACGGTAACCCCACCCAGGTCCACGCTGTACCCGTCGTCGAAGAACACATCGGCCGGCCTGAAATAAGCCCCTTCAAGGAGGTTCGCCAACGTCTCCGTTCGTTGCGCGAAACGCTCGGCGTGCGACATGCGGAACTCCTCGATGTCGTGTTGCTGGTCGCGGGACCGGATCATGGTGGCGTCCTCCGGGAAAGCCCCGGCGCCGAGGTCGTGTTCGGAGTGATAGTGGGTGGAAACGACGTAGAACTCGTCGTTGTCGCTGAGCTTTCGCGCCTCTCCCAGCACGATCTCGCCGTTCGCCAGACCCAGCCCGGGGTCAATGACCATTGTTGCCCGATCGCCGATGACGATACCTACATTGGGGATATACCTGCGGCCGTCGTCGAGAATCACGTAAACGTGATCGGATATCTTCAGGGCATCGTCCTGCTCGATCAGAGGCGCCGGGTCGGAAGCCTGTGCCCAGCCGGCCACAACCCAGCAGATGGCTGACGCGGCGCCGGCGAGCACGGTCAATATTCGTTTCGGATTCATCGGGAAATTACCTTCTTCTTGGCTCTCAATTCCAGGCTCGCTAAACGCCGTGCCCGCGGGCCTTTCAGTTCCAGGCCCGTTCTACACCGTGACCCCGCGCCGGGTCACCGTGCATTGGCGTGACAAATCCAAGTACGCAGCCTGTCGAACCATCGCGCAGCGGGTGGCAGCGCGCGCTTATCCTGTCGCCGGGGCGAATGTGGTCCCTGCTGACCCCGGCGAGCCGAATCGAGTTCGGATTGGCGCCCTCCATCGCCCAGATCTGCCCCTGACCCTGCTCGTCCTCGACTTCCAGGTAAATCCACGCATGCGGAAAGAGCCATTGGACCCGCAGCACGGCGCCTTCCAGAGTCACCCATCGCTCGGTGTCGAAGATGGCGTGCGAATGGTGCCCGCTGACGGGCGAGACGGCGGCTATCGAACATAGGGCCGCCGGAACCAACCATCGAAATCGCATGTCGAATACTCCCGAAATCCCTAGTCCCTCACCGGCTGCGCGAAGGCGGCGGAAAGAGCGGGCTGTATCGGCCCGTATACCGAATCCTTCTGCCCTCCCCGTCGATGAAACCCATTGACGTGGAGAAGGCGACAGGAGGCGGCATACCCTGCGGCGAGGTCGCATCCACGATGTAGAGACGAAACTCATGCCAGTAGATGGCAACATAGGTTTGGGAGCCGTCCCGATTGCGAAGCTGGATTCGTGTACCTTCCACTCCTTCGGCAGCGGTCAATCCGAAATGCGTCAGCTCGCCCTCCCGCCTCAGATACGCGCCAGCCGCATGAAGCGTCGCGCCTCGGATCTCGCCATTGGTTCGATTGCCGCAAACGGCAGGATTGTCGCCACCGCGAAGATCGCTGACACTTGCCTTGCAGGCCTCGTAGCTGACCTCGTGCAGCTCAGCGGCTTCGCGCCAGTCGACAACCGTCACCGAATACTCCCCGAAGCTGTCCTCCGCGGAATAAACGCGCGTCGGCAGCGTCAAGCCGTACTCGGTCAGGTACGTACCCTCGTGAATGGCCGGCTCACCCGCAAAGGCGGCGCTGAAGAAGTCGTCGAAGGCAAGATACTGGTTCCACTCCTGGGTATGGGCAGGTGTCGCCTTGAGTGCAAGAACACAGACGGTGGCGGCAAGCGACACGGCACGCGCGACGCCTGGCGTGCAGCCACCCGAAGGGCGCGCCCACAAGCGCGCATCCGCTTTGTTGCCGTCTATTGACGTATGCTCCATACGCCGTCGAGCCGGCGTCGCGCATATGCGCGCTTGCGGACGCGCCGATAGGACGTTATCGGGTTGATGCAGCACTAGTAAACCCCCTCCCTGAACCGAAACCCCGTCTCGCGATCGCCTTCACGATACGCGTCGTGGCAGGCCGCGCAGGCGGCGCCACGGAACTCCCCTGTGGCCTCCAGGACCAGATCTTCCGGCACGCCTTGAGGGCGGCCCAACAGTTCCTCCAGCGCAGCAAGCCGTCCGATCGCGTCTCTGACGATGCCGATTGCATCTGCACGCTCCCGGACAGTCCAGAAGCGCCGCAGTTCCTGGAAGTTCCGGCGCAGTACAGCGACATGAACCCGAGCTTCTTCATACTCCGCAGCATCGACTGCCGCATCCATCTCGCCCGTCGCCTCGCGGTTCGACTCCATCAGGGCCGCATAGTCTTCGAGCGACATCTCTTGCTGGCCGACAGCCGACGGCGCGAACAGCGCTGCTGCGAGAGCGATCACGATTGGCCGCATAGGTCATTCCCTCCCGGGTCAACAGTCGGGTCAGTCGCCGAAGTTCATCCTGAACTCGAGACCCCAGCGATCAGGCGACCCATAGGTATAGTCATAGACACCCGCGCGACCATTATTGCAGAAGCTGAAGTAACGTTGATCGGTGACGTTGGATCCGAACAACGAAGCTTGCCAGGCGCCACCTGGCGGCTGGTAGTTTGCGCGCGCGCGAACGAGCGCATAGCCCTCCTGGTTACACTTCGACGGAGGGCTGTCTACGAGGCCGGCCGTGAAGTCGTAGTCGTCCTGCCAGTACACACTGAGCTGCGGCGTCAACGCGGCGCCGTTACCCAACTGAAACGCGTGGTCTATCGACGTGGTAATCGTCCACTTCGGCGAGAAGTCCCGGATCGACACGTTCGACCTGTCAACGGTCCCCCCGGGAGCGTCCGGGTCGAACGAGCTGAATTGGCCATACTCATTATCGAGATAGCCAACGTCGAGGGACAGGAACCCACCATCCCAGGGCTGAGTGCGAAGCTCGAACTCGATGCCGGAGATATCGACCGTCGAAGCATTGGTCGTAACGCCTATGGTCGGGTCGGGGCCAAAAATTCCATCCCCGTTGTCGATGTCCACCCTTTCCTGCTTGTCCGTGTAGTCCATGTAGAAGAGAGCGGCTGCCACTCGCACGCGGCCGTCGGCCAGTGTGCCCTTGAATCCGACTTCGTAGTTGGTCACGTACTCGGGTTGAATCGTGACAAGCGGCTCGAGCTCCGGCACGAAATTGATGTTGATCTCGTCGTTGAACGCTCCGCTGAGGAAGCCCTGGGAGATCGTCCCGTAGATCATGCCGCTGTCGAGCGTATCGCCGGGCGTCAGTGTGCGAGTCAGGGAGACCAGCCCCGTCGACGCCGTGAACGTGTCCTCGAGGTCGTTTGTGAAGCCGCCGAGAAACACCGAGTCGAAGCTCAGCACGGATTCCGGAACGCACGCCTCGGTGGGTCCCGAAGCGCCCGGGTTGCTCGTGGGGAGTCCCCTCGCGATCAGGTCCGCTTCCGTGGGGGCATTCGGCAGGTTCGGGTTGTTGAGGAAGTAGATCGGGTTGGTGACGCAGGTCCCTGGAACGGTCGTATGCTCGATAAAGTCGAATTTTCGGTCCTCCGACGTGTAGCGTGCGCCGACATCCAGTGTCCAGGCGTCATTGAGGGCGAACGACACCTGCCCGAAGACCCCGAGCGACTCGTTCTCCGTGAACCCGCTCTTGGCCCCGACGTTATAAGGCGAGCCGGTTGTCTGGTCGCTGATCCGGTCGAAGGTCGACCCGGAAGGGAAGCAGGGAATGGAGACGTCGCCGCCGACGGGATCGCCATCAGCATCGAGCGTAAAGTCGTTTCTGAGCAACTCCCAGTTCGCCTTGAGAGCTCTGAGGCACTCCAGACCGCCGTTTTGGTCACGGTTGTTGTACCAATGCGTGCCTGCCACGAAGCTGAGCCTGTCGCTGACATCCGCCGAGAAGAGCAGTTCCAGCGTGTCCGACGTAAAGATCTGGCCCGCACCCCAGTCCGCATCGCCGACAGCGTCGGCGCGCACCGGCGTGTAATCGGCGTCCTTGAAGGAGAAAGCTTCCTGGTCCATGTGGCCAGCGTTCAGTGCCACGTTAAGGTTGCTCAAGCTGCCTATGGCGCCGCCCGAGTCCCACTGAGCCGTTGCGGTGTAGAACTGGATGTCCCGGTCTACGCCCTGGTCATATGACGACGAGGTCACGAAATCGCCAGTCCGGACGTCCTGGGCGCAATTGTTCCAGAAGTCGAGCGTCGCGCCCGGATAGATCCGCTCCATGTTACCGATACCGCGGCTGTAGCGGCCCCAGGAACGGACACCGTCGGGGTAGGGCTGAAACGCGGAGACGTCGAAACCGCCTGCCACCATGGCGTTGTACGCACTCGCGTTGGGATACGGGCGGCATTGTCCACCGGTCTGGTCGCTATCGTCGGTGTTGGTGCGGATCGCCAGATCGATCGTCCAATGGTCGTTGGGTGCGATACGAAGGCTGCCCACGAACGACTGCACGTCCACCGCGCCGTAGTCGCGGTTCAGCGCCCGGTTGAAGTAATGGCCGTCGTAGGTTTCCTTGCCTACGGCGACACGTCCCCAGACTGTGTCGCTGAACGGCACATTGACCATGCCCCTGAAGTCCCTCTGACCGAAGTCGCCACCCCGCAGCATGATCTCGGAGTCGAACTCCGGCTGGGGCTTTGCGGAGATGTACTGGACCGCTCCACCGTTGGTGTTCTTGCCGAACAGGGTGCCCTGGGGACCGCGCAGGATCTCGACCCGCTCCATGTCCAGCGTACTGAGGACACGGGCTCCGCTGGCAATGTAGTGGTTGTCCAGATAGAGGGCGGATCCTGCCGACCTCGTGCCGCCGCCGCCGGTGCCCCCTCCTATGCCGCGAATGAAAAGTACGGCCACACCGCGGCCATCGGTCTCGCGAAACTGGACATTGGGCACGAAGTCGCTGATGTCCTTGATGTCGTAGATGCCCATGGCCTCCATCGTATCCGCGCTGATGGCAGCGATGGACAGCGGGATGTCCTGAAAATTCTCGTCGCGCCTGCGGGCCGTGACCACGACCTCTTCCAGGATGGCTGCGGCAGATGCCGACTGCGGCTGCTGGGCGGACGCGTCGTTTGCGGCTCCGCCGGCGAACAGCGCCGCCAGGATCCCTGCAATTGTGTTTCTCAGTGTATTCATCGCTACGTTCCCCTTATGGATAACCGGGCCATCCCCAGCACGGTTTTCCAGTGCGTTATCAAGACCGACCAGCGGGCGTCACCTGTTCCGCGAACTCAACTCGCGGCGGAACAGCTATCTTTTGCTTGTGTTTTGTTTAGACGAATGAGAGCGGGAGTTCCGCCAAGGAGACCGCAATGCGATATCAGTTGTGACCTGCGCAGGTCATCCAGGGGGCCTGCATGACGGCCTCATTCGTGAAGGGGATCGCCGAGAGTTTGTTTCGTGAAGATTCTCTCTCGGTGGGGTTCAGTTCCAGGCTCGCTCGACGCCGTGCCCGCGCGCCGTGTCGCCGTGCATCGGCGTGACGAAACCCAACGCGCAGCCCGGCGAGCCGTCCTTGATGGGATAGCAGCGTACGCTGATCGGATCGCCCGGCTGAACGTCGTCCCTGCTGACACCGGCCCTTTCAACCCCGGCCGGAGTACTGGCTCCCATTGCCCACATCTGCACGTGGCCGTCTGCGTCTTCGACCTCCACGTAGATCGCCACGTGCGGGAAGATCCAGTGGACCTGTCTTACGGTTCCCTCCATTTGCACCAGCGTCGTCATGTTGTAGTTGGCGTACGAGTGATGCGCCCGGGCGGGCAGGATAGCGGCAACCATACAGAAGAGCGCGAACGCCACAACCAACAATCGACTCTGACGATTTTTCATCCTGGACACTCTTGAAACCACAGCAGGTCATCGCCTCCGGGAGGGAACCGGAAACGTCGGGGAATACGGTGCGTCATACGCGATCCGTATTCCGTATTCGTCGAGGAAATTCATCCCGTTCGAGAAAAGTACCGGTGGCGGCATTCCGGGCGGTGTATTCGCCTCCGTCATATAGAGGTAGTTCTCATGCCAGAAGATGCTGGCGAACGATCGTGAACCGTCCTCATTGAGAAGTTGAATCCTGATACCTCCGATCCGGCCCTCGGTAGCAGGCCCGAAAAACGTCACCTCGCTCCCGCGTTGGAGGAAGCCGAACGCCGCATGCAAGGTCGCTCCGCGGATGTCGAACTCAACATTGTTGGCGCAAATGCCGGGGTTGTCACCGCCGCGGAGATCGCCGGTGGCGGCTTGACAGGCCTCATTCGCCTTCTCGTGCAGCTCGTTCGCCCCGTTCCAGTCGACGGCCATCGCCGAATACGTCCCGAAATCATCCTCGGCGGTATAGACGCGCGCCGGCAGAGTGATGCCGTAGCCCGTTACGAACGTCGACTCGTGGATGGTTGGTTCACCCGGGAAATTAATGCTGAAGCGATCGTCGAACGCGAGGTACTGACTCCATTCCCGGGCGTGGACGGGAACTGTTTCGAGCGCGAATACGCCTTCCCTGAACCGAAAACCCGATTCGCCGTCCCCTTCGCGATAAATGTTGTGGCAAGCGTCGCAGACGGCGCCACGGAACTCCTCCGTCGCCTGTCGGACGGGCATTTCGGGCACATCCCAGGTGCGGCTCATCATCTCTTCCAGCCTGGCGAGACGGTCCACTCCATCCCTGACGATTTCGACCGCATCGGCGCGCTCCCGTGAGGACCAGAAACGCGGCAGGCTTCCCTGGAAGTTTCGGCGCAGGATCGCGACGCTCCGCCGGGCGTCCTGGTACGCGGCGGCCTCGACCGCCGCCTCCACGGCACCGAGGGCCTCCCGATTGGACCCCATCAAGGCGGCATAATCCTCGAGCGAGATGTCTTCCTGTCCGGCAACTACCTGGAAGACCAGGGCGGCGGCAACACCTGCCACGATCCGACGCATCGACGGAACCTCCCGGGCCACCAGCCTGATGTATCGTCCCATAAACAACCTATATGGTGATGGTTGTGTAGACGAATGACAACGGGAGTTCCGCCATGGAGCGTCCTCGTCATCCGCCGAAATTCATCTGGAACTCAAGGCCCCACCGATCAGGCGTTCCATACGTATAGTCGTATACACCCGCGCGGCCATTATTGCAGAAGCTGAAGTAACGTTGATCGGTGACGTTGGATCCGAACAACGAAGCTTGCCAGGCGCCACCTGGCGGCTGGTAGTTTGCGCGCGCGCGAACGAGCGCATAAGACTGCTGATGACACTTCGACGGCGGGCCGCCTTCGAGACCGGCCGTGAAGTCGTAATCGGCCTGCCAGTACACGCTGAGGTTCGGCGTCAACGAGGCGCCGTTGGCGAGCAGGAACGTGTGCTCTACCGATGTGGTAACCGTCCACTCCGGCGAGAAGTCGCGGATCGTCACGCTCGATCTATCAACCACCTGACCGGGAGCATCGGGATCAAACGAGGTGAACTCGCCGTATTCATTCTCGAGGTAACCAACGTCGAGGGACAGGAACCCTCCGTCCCAGGATTGTGCGCGCAGCTCGAACTCCATGCCATGGATTTCGACCGTCGAAGCATTGGTCGTGACTCCCACCTGCGTGTTCGGGCCGAAACGCCCATCGCCGTTGTCGATGTCGACGTTCTCCTGTTTGTCCGAGTAATCCATGTAGAAGAATGTAGTTGCCAGTCGCACGCGGCCGTCGGCCAGTGTGCCCTTGAATCCGACTTCGTAGTTGGTCACGTACTCGGGTTGAATCGTGACAAGCGGCTCGAGCTCCGGCACGAAATTGATGTTGATCTCGTCGTTGAACGCCCCGCTGAGGAAGCCCTGGGAGATCGTCCCGTAGATCATGCCGCTGTCGAGCGCACCGCCTGGCGTCAGCGTGCGAGTCAGGGAGACCAGCCCCGTCGACGCCGTGAACGTGTCCTCGAGGTCGTTTGTGAAGCCGCCGAGAAACACCGAGTCGAAGCTCAGCAGAGATTCCGGAACGCACGCCTCGGTGGGTCCCGAAGCGCCCGGGTTGCTCGTGGGGAGGCCCCTCGCGATCAGGTCCGCTTCCGTGGGGGCATTCGGCAGGTTCGGGTTGTTGAGGAAGTAGATCGGGTTGGTGACGCAGGTCCCTGGAACGGTCGTATGCTCGATAAAGTCGAATTTTCGGTCCTCCGACGTGTAGCGTGCGCCGACATCCAGTGTCCAGGCGTCATTGAGGGCGAACGACACCTGCCCGAAGACCCCGAGCGACTCGTTCTCCGTGAACCCGCTCTTGGCCCCGACGTTATAAGGCGAGCCGGTTGTCTGGTCGCTGATCCGGTCGAAGGTCGACCCGGAAGGGAAGCAGGGAATGGAGACGTCGCCGCCGACGGGATTGCCATTCGCGTCGAGCGTAAAGTCGTTTCTGAGCAACGCCCAGTTCGCCTTGAGAGCTCTGAGGCACTCCAGACCGCCGTTTTGGTCACGGTTGTTGTACCAGTGCGTGCCTGCCATGAAGCTGAGCCTGTCGCCGGTGTCCGCCGAGAAAAGCAGTTCCAGAGTATCCGAATCAAGATCCTGGCCCGCTCCCCAGCGTGCGCCACCGAAGGCGTCTGCGCGCACCGGCGTGTAGTCGGCGTCCTTGAAAGAAAAATTGGTTTGGGTCATTCGGCTGGCAGTCAGCGTGACGTTCAGGTTCTCGAAGCTGCCTGTCGCGCCAGTCGGCTCCCACTGGGCAGTTGCGCTGTAGAACGCCATTTCCCGGTCCACGAACCCGTCATGTCCTGCCGATGTCACGTACTCGCCAAGCTGGTTGTCCAGCGTGCAGTTGTTCCAGAAGTCGAGCGTCGCGCCCGGATAGATCCGATCGAGGTTGCCGACACCTTTGAAGCTGCCCCAGCGATTGACACCGTCGTCGTAGGCCTGGTACCCGGAGACATCGAAACCCGCAGCCGCCATACCATCCAACGCAGCTTGGCTGGGGTGTACTCTGCATTGTCCGCCAGTCTGGTCGCTGGCGTCGATATTGGCACGCATTGCCAAATCGATCGTCCAATTGCCGTTGGGCGCGATACGAAGACTGCCCGCCAGCGATTGCACATCCCATGCCCCGTAGTTTCGGTTCAGCGACCGGTTGAAGTAATGGCCGTCGTAGGTTTCCCTGCCGACGGCAAGGCGCCCCCAGACTGTGTCGCTGAACGGTACATTGATCATTCCTCTGAAATCCCTTTGACCGAAGTAGCCACCCCGCAACATGATGTCGGCGTCAAACTCCCGTTGAGGTTTGTTGCTGATGTACTGGATCGCACCACCGTTGGCGTTCTTGCCGAACAGGGTGCCCTGAGGACCTCGCAGGATCTCGACCCGCTCCATGTCCAGCGTACTGAGGACACGCGCTCCGCTGGCAATGTAGTGGCCGTCCAGATAAAGTGCCGAGCCCGCCGATCTCGTGCCTCCGCCGCTTCCACCGCCTCCGATGCCGCGAATGAACAGCACGGCCGCACCCCGGCCATCCGTCTCGCGGAACGAGACGTTGGGAACGAAGTCGCTGATGTCCTTGATGTCGTGGATGCTCATGCTTTCCATCGTGGCCGCGCTGATCGCCGCGACGGAGAGTGGAAGGTCCTGATAGTTTTCTTCACGCCGCCGGGCCGTAATCACGATCTCTTCCAGCATCGCCGCGGCAGATGCCGACTGCGACTCCCGGGCAGGCGCGTTGTTGGCGGCTCCGCCCGCGAATATCCCCGCGAAGAATCCTGCAATCGCGTTGCGCCGTGTGTTTGCCGCTACGTTCTCCTGCTCGATAACCGGGCTGTCCTCCTCTCGGACAATCAGTGCGCCATCACGTCCGATCAGCGGGCGCAGGCCTGTTCCGTCGAGAAGTCTGTGCGCCGCACCCTCGATGGAATACTCGCCATGCACGGCGTTCGCAGTCTTGTCCCGTACCGTCTCGTACGGGACGATGAACGTCAGACCTGCCTGATCCGCGAAATCGATGAGCGACAGGACGGCCTGCTGTCGAGGAATGTCAAAGAGAAAGATGTCGCCGTCACCGATATCCGCAGCTCGTAACGAGTGCGATGCCAGCAAGAGCAGGACAACGGCACATAGCGATGCCCAACCGTCAGCCTCAACCACGCGCTTGAGCAATCGCGAGTTGATTCGGCGATTGAGAATGGAAATTCCCCCATGATGATCACAAAGAGGCATAACTTGTGACCTGCGTAATCCCGAGCGGCCGGCGACGTTACGGCGGCGCGCTCAGAAGGATCGTGTCATCATCTATCCGTTCGTAAGAAATGTTGAAGTTCTCGCGCAATGCGGCCAACAGACCATCGACATCGCCTGTCTGGAACAGCCCCAGGACACGCACTCTCTTCGAGTCGTCATCCAGGAAACGAAACTCTACGGAGGTATAGCGAGAGATTTCCGTGATCGCCTCTTCCAGCGACTCTCCCCTGAAGATCAGATTGCCTTCAGTCCAGGACAGTTTGACCTCGATCTCCTCCGGCTCGACCGTACTGAGCTCCTCTTCAGAGGACCCAAGGATTATCTCCTGTCCTGCTGAAACGGAAACTGCCGACGGCGGCAGTATCGACGGACTGTCCGGATTGTCTCCGAAGGCAGTACCTTCAAGAATGCCGACGATTACGATTCCATCCGTCACGAGAAGCTCGATACGCTGATCGTTCGTGATCTCCACATTGAACTCGGTCCCGACGGCCTGAACGACGTGATCGTTGGCGATCACGCTGAACCGGCGACCGGGATCGTGACTGACGTGGACGTGTATCTCGCCTCGCTCCAAGGTGACGAGCCTGCGTTCCTCCGTAAAGCTCACTTCAATCAAAGTGTTCGTGTTGAGCGTAACCCGGGTGCCATCCGGCAATTCGACGGCGGCCTGCTCACCGATGGCGGTTTCGTGCAGATTCGTCGCAGGCCCGGTAACTGTCTGCACGGAATCGGTAGCCAGGTACAGCTCGGTACCCACCCATATACCGACGGCGGCGACCGCCACGGACGCCGCCAGCCGCAGCGGCAATCGCACGGGTTTTCGTTCTTGTGCCGGGGCGTGCGGAAAGATTTCCGACAATCGGGACAGCGTATCCATACGGTCCCACAACTTTGTCATTTCAAGAAGAACAGCGCGGTTTTCGTCGCTCTGAGACAGCCATCTCCTCAGAGCTTCTTCTTCATCCGCCGCAAGGCCCTTGTCCATTCGAGCGATCCAGATGCTCGCTTCCTCATACACTTCATCGTCGGCCGGAAACTCGTACAACGGTTTCATGAGCGATCCACCTTGTTCACGCTCCCCCATCCAGAGTTCCGCCTGCGCATGTTTCCACGTCCAAGGGCCTTGGCTCTACGTTTCATCATGAAAAGTGTGCACCGTTTCATGCCATTTGCAATGTGCTTCTCCACTGTGCTTTCACTCAGCTTCAATTCTCGCGCAATTTCACGTTGCGTGTATCCGTAGACTTTCTTCAGTACGAACGCACGACGGCACTGAATCGGCAAGTGCCTGACCGCATCGCAAAAGTCCGAGAACTCTTCGTCCGCCGTGACCTGATCAAACGTTTCATCTTCAAGGCGATGATGGTCAGCCAGGGCAGCGGTCCCGGGGTCCTCACTGCACACGGTAAGCCGCGTTTCCGCGCGTTTTGCGTAGTCCAGCGCCAGATTACGGGCCGTCTTGTAGAGGAACGACCGCGGCGCCCTGATCTCCTGTCTGTGTTCAGCCTGGCAGGCGCGGACGTACGTCTCCTGGACAATATCCTCGACTTCCCTGGGGGGCACAATCCCCCGTACAGCCCTCTCGAGATTAGGCCGTAGCGAGACGAAAACTCCGGTGAGATTTCCTTTACGCACGCACTGCTTCTTGTTCCTTAAGACGAATCAACAAGTCATTTCCACCATATTGAATCGGAAAATGGCAGTTCGATTATTCAGCTCCGGGCTTTCAGTCCAGGTACGGGATATGACACTCCACCTCGATGAACTCGTAGTTTTCCTGGTAGAGCTTCTTCCAGACCATCTCCCAGGGCTCGTAGAGGTGCCCGGGGTCGTTGATGATCATCTCCATCTCCACCATGGGACCCTGTGTCGGGTCGTCGAGGCGGCGATAGGTCTCAACCGTCGTGACCTGGTCCGTGAGTTGGTTGCCCTCCGTGCCGGTCGGGCCGGCCGTGATATGCGTCGACTCGATGATGAGCCGATCACCCTCATACCGCGCTGTCGAGCGCCCGAGTTTCGCGTGCCCGTCGCCCGGAACAGCGGCGCCGCGGCCGTCAAGATAGATCTCGCGCACGCCGGCGTACTCCTCGTAGGAGAGCACGACGCGGTCAGCGAACTGCTCGATTCGCACCGGATGGGGCGTGTAGCCGGCCTGGCGGATCAGCGTCGGATTCTCGCACGCAACCTGCGGGTCGTTTGCGGGGTCCCATTCGGCCTGCATCGCGGCGCCCGCCTCGTTGAACGGTGGCGCGCGATGGTCGAAGAAAGCCGGGCGGCCGCGGCCGCGGCCCCAGGTGCCCGTCAGGTTTGGAAGGCCGTCGGCCCGAGTGAGCGAAAGTGAGAGGATCTCGGCGGGCTCCCTGCTGTCCGCAAAGTTCTCCAGGGGAATATCCCGCAATACGATCTTCGACTCGGGGTCCAGAACCGCGACGGATTCCATGGAAATCATGGGCCGGTTGTTGCGGCCCGCGCGGCCATTGATTCGGACATGATCGCCGCTTGAGAGCGTATCCGCCGACCAGCCGGCGCTGCGCAAACCGGTCGCGGAACTACCCTCGACCATCCAGGTCTCGGAAGCGCCGTCATCGTCGGTTACGGCGATATAGAGCAGTACGTGAGGGTTTCTGAACACGTAACGGTCCACGACGCCTTCGCGCATGATCCGCTCGTCAGTGAACGACGCAGCGAAGGAATGGTGGGCATGGACGGCGGTAACGCCCAGGGGTACGGTGAGCAATGCTCCGAAAGCGATCCATAGGGGCCTCATAAGTTCACCTCCAACTCACTCGTCAGCCACACGGCGACACGGGCGCCGGGGCTGGCGCGCTCTGATTCGCGCTTCTCAATTCCAGGCTCTCTCAACGCCGTGCCCACGCGCCAAGTCGCCGTGCATCGGCGTCACGAAACCGGACACGCAGCCCGGCGCGCCGTCTTTCAGAGGATGGCAGCGCATCTTGATCCGGTCGCCCGGCCGTATGTGGTCTTCAGTGACGCCGGCCGCCCGAATCGAGGGCGGACTCCCGCCCTCCATGACCCACGTCTGCACCTGTCCCTGTTCATCCTCGACATCCAGGTAAATCCAGGTGTGCGGAAACAACCAGTGGACCTGGTTCACGGTACCCTCCAGGTCCACCAGCGTATTGAGGTCGAAATTGGAGCGGGAGTGGTGCGCACCGGCAGGCAGGACCGCAGCAATCGCGCACAGGGCTGCCGAAACCAGAACCAGCGATCGATACGGCATCCTGAACACTCCTGAATTCACGCCAGCTCACCGCGTGCGGTGTGGAACCGGATAGAGTGGCGAATATCGTTCCCCATAAGTAATCCGCCTGCCTTCCTCGTCGAGGAAACCCAACGATGTCGAGAAGAGCAGCGGCGGCGGCATGCCCGATGGCGCGGTCGCGTTGGCTATGAAGAGGTGATAGTTGTGCCAGAAAAGAACGGCATACGCCCGCGAGCCGTCATTGTTCAGAAGCTGGATCCCGATACCTTCAACCATCTCGGTGTTGGCCGACCCGAGATGCGTCACCTCGCTTCCGGGTTCCATGAGACGGAAGGCGGCGTCGAGCGTGGCCCCCCGGATCTCCCTCTCGTAGTAAAGGCGACTGCAGTGGCCCGGGTTGTCACCGCCGCGAAGATCACCGGTGGCAAGTTCACAGGCCTCGTAGGCTTCGGCATGCAGCGCCTCGGCTTCGCTCCAGTCAACGGCTGTCACGGTATACGTTCCGAAGTCATCTTCGGCGGTATAGGTACGCGCCGGCAGGGTGAACCCGTATTCGGTCTCGTACGTCGTCTCGTCAATGGATGGATCAGTCGGTAAATCGATGCTGAAGCGGTCATCGAATGCGAGATACTGGCTCCATTCCTGCGCCTGGCCGGGCAGCGCTGCGAACGCGAGTGCCAGCGTGGCCCCGGCGAACGTGACCCCTCCTGACGCCGTCGAATTGAATCGGGTTCGAATTGGCGCCTTCCATCGCCCGGATCTGCAGAGGTTCATGGACTGCACGTAAGCTTCTACTATAAATCAGATAGTTATTATCACGTACTAAAGTAATGTCTTCTAACCAGGAGACAGCCGAGCACGGCAGGAATGGCCATCCGCAAGTGCGCGATTTCGGCGCCGATGAAGGGTGCGCGCAGTTCGGCCATGAAGGGAGCGCCGATCCAGAACGGTGCGTAAAAGCCGAACATCGTAACCAGCATGATCCACCACATCGCGGGACTTCGGAATTTCGGCGCGAGGAACATGATGGCCAGGATCACCGCACTGGCCGTGAGGTCGCCCACGCCTTCGCGAAAGAAGTGGTAGTAGCTGTGGGATTGGAGGAAGGAAGTTTCGGTCAGCAGGGAATCCGGATCGCCAATATGATCGAACGTGGCGGATATCGGTACATAGCCGGCCACGAGTCCGAACATGACCAATACGCGGGCGGTCCAGATGTTTGTGAGTTGGTCCAGAAGCTTGGCCATCCCCATACCTCGATAAATTGCAGTTAACGAATCGCTATTGGCACCGGCGTGGCAACCCCGACCGAAAAGCGAGCGGTACCCGTGCTGCGGCCACTGGTACGGCATCATGAGGTTGACGCAGCACTAGCTGTCCCCACTGAAAATCATCGTCACCTGACGGCGAACGAACTTGCATCCGGTATCCGTCATGACCATCTGATCGTCGTAGTCCGCCATGAGGTATTCCGTAGCCGGTACCGAGCCGGGCGATTCCGGCGTTACCCCCTCGTAGATAAGGGCATAACTTTTCGCCGTTATGCGGCCCGAATCGTCAATGTCCACGACAATGGAGCCGGTCAAATGCCTGTCGAGTTCCGATGGGTCCGACGTTCGAACGCGTTCGGCTATCGCGTCCCGGCCTTCCGTCGCGTTGCTGCCGATCACGATGACGCCGTCCTCGACGAACAGGTTGGAATACCGCTCGGCATCCGGCTGATCGCGATAGATGGCGGAACGCTGAATGGTCTGCGTGCACTCGGAGATGATTTCGAAGCGCGACATTTCCTGCGCCGAAGTAGTTCCGGAGAAACACAGCGCAACGACGCTGAGAGCGGAAAGTTGAATTTTCCTGCTTGTCATCTGCATACCCCTGCATACCTCGCATTGATCTTTCGCCATACGAGTTGGATGCTCGATATTCGCGGTTCGTTTAGTTCGCCGATCCGATCACCGGGAGTCAGTCGGCGGCCTCATGAACAACCTCTCCCCCCACCATGGTCATCACCGGCCGGATTTCGCGTACTTCGTTCGCCGGAACGGTCAGATAGTCCCGGTCAAGCACCACCAGGTCGGCAAGTTTGCCTGCTTCCAGTGTCCCCAGATCGTCCTCCATGAACAGGATGTAGGCGTTCGAGCGGGTGTGGGCAATCAGGGCCTCCTCCCGCGTGAGGACCTCGTCGGCCTCGAACTTGACCCTGTCCGGGAACACCTTGCCCGAGGTGTACTCCCAAAGCGCGTGGAACGGGTTGTACGTTGCCACGATTGTCCCGTCGGACCCGAGTCCCCAGAGTATCCCGCTGTCCTGAATCATGCGGATGGGCGGCGAAGGTCCGCCATCGACCCTGAGCTGACCGGAGAGGGTGTGATTGGCCAGTGTGATGTTCCAGCCGAGATCCCGCGCCCGGTGCACGGTCTCCTCGCTGACCCGATTGGCGTGTCCCAACGACCAGCGCAAATCCCCGATCGGATACTCCTTGCTGACTTCCTCCGAGATCGAAATCATCCTTTCGGCCGTGCTGCCCTGCATCGCGTGCTCGTTCACGTACCAGCCGTTTCTGGCCGCTGCGCGGATGATGCCATGCCAGGCGGCATAGATTTCTTCGGAAAACGGCACATCCGACCGCGGCGAGTCATGCAACGGCCCGTAAACGTGCTCCCCGATGCCGAACATTCCGAATCGTTCGTCACGTTGAAACGGCTCCTCACGATCCAGCATCTCGGCGGCTGCGATGGCAGTACGCGGTGAATCGGCCCAGTAACGGGCGGCATAGAAGACACGCAAGGACAATTCGCCCGCTTCGTAGAGTGCCTCCACAGGTTCGTACGAGCCGTCCAGATAGCCTGCGTCGTAGACCATCGTCACGCCCATGCTGGTCAGGTAGTCATTGAAGGCGCGAACCTCATCCTTGCGTTCCTCGAGCGTCTCCGCGAATGGAAAATGCTTGAGTGCCGCGTTCATGACCGTCCGCCCGTCCTGACTGTTGGTCCTGACGACGGAGCCGCCCTCATACAGCTCCGGAATGGCCGGGGCGATCTGATCGACGGCCAGACTGTTCATGTAGAAGGTGCTGTAGGTTCTTTGTATGAAGACCGGGTTATCGGGCGCGGCCGCATCCAGTTCCTCCCGGGTAAAGCCTCCCGGCTCGTCCGCGAACTGTTGCTCGCTCCACCCGCCGAGGATGAATATCCACCGGCCCGGCCCCAGTTCCTTCGCCCTGGAGGAAATGCGTGCCATGACCTCCCTGCGTGACGTGACACCGTGAATGCGCGTCTCGTACGCCGCAAAGTTCGTCGCTCGGAGATAGTGGATGTGGTTGTCGATCAACCCCGGAATGACCGTGCGCCCTTGCAAGTCGATCTCATCGGTATCATCGCCGGACAAAGTGCGGATCTCATCGGTCTCCCCGACAGCGAGAATCCGCTCCCCGCGGATGGCGATTGCGCTGGCCACCGAGAAGTCCCGATCGACGGTCAGGACCTTGCCGTTGTAGAGGATTCGGTCGGGCGCCTGCGCGAAACCCAGGCCCGGGAGCAGCAGACAAACGGCCAGGAGAGAGTGAATTTTCAATTTCAGTTGCATCGTCAAAGCCTCCGTTGTTGCCAACCATCGCCAGGTTCCGGTCGGCGTTGCAGGCTCAGCGAACAAGGCAGCCTGCATGGCGCTTACACTATTTCGTTGGATGATCGAAACTGGCGGTTCGTTTACTTTGCCGACCCGAATCGTTGGGGCTGGTATACACGCCCAGCCCGTCTCAGAGGCGACGGGCGCCCGGGACGGGTAAAATGGACATTACCATGGAGCGACAAGTCTCATCCGGCCGTTCGGCGACCGTGCGAGATCCGTACGACCGCCGCCACGATCCGAAAACCCGCCTGGATTTGATCCGGTTGCGGTCGCATCGATTGATCGCGCAGAAAATTGACGCCGACCACTCCCTGTTGGAAATCCCACAGCAGAATCTTGATCGGTGGCGTGAGCATCGGGGAGAGGATCACCCGGCCTGCGCTGAATGGCGGGCGTTGCTTAAGCAACCGTGGGATCAGGTCCGCGTCCTGCTCGTAAGCGATACCGAGGAATCGAGCCGACTGAGACTAAGCTCCCCGTTCGCGGGCATCCTGACCCCATGGGAACGGCGGCGCATCCATGAAACGACACGAACTTGAGCACATATTGCGCGCCTCGGCCGCGATTCTCGGGGATACCGAGTTCATTGTAATCGGCAGCCAATCCATATTGGGTGCCCATCCCGAGGCGGACGGTCCCCTGGCAATATCTCTCGAAGCCGACCTATACCCAATCAACCACCCCGACAGGGCGGAAATTCTTTCGGCCACCATCGGCGAGGGCTCCATGTTTCAAACCACTTACGGGGTGTATGCGGATGGGGTGAGTCCGAACACGGCGGTGCTTCCGGCGGATTGGCAACGGCGCCTGGTGCGTGTGCAGAACGAGAATACGGTAGGGGCGATTGGATGGTGTCTCGATCCGGTCGATCTCGCGGTCGCCAAGTACGTAGCCGGACGCCCCAAGGATCGCCCGTTCACTCTGGAAATGGTTCGACGCGGCATGATCGACTCCGACACGTTCGCGCTCCGCCTCGAGACGACCCCCATAGACGAGGAGCATAAGCGCCGTGTGGCACGGATGTTCGAGGCTCAACGGGCAACCGTCTCCCGGGAAGAGAAACAACAGGCGCCGACCACCCGGTAGTCGCAGGGTTCGCCGTCAGAAGCGGTGTCGCCAGCCAATGGTGCGTCCAATATGAGGCATCCCAGCAGGGGGCGCCAAAATTCCATTGTAATACAATAGATTGCGACGGTTTATAGATCTTGTAAAGAGGAAAAATGGTGGAGGCGGCGGGAATCGAACCCGCGTCCGCAAGCGATCCGTCCGGTGATCTACATGCTTATTCCGCCGTTGTTCTTACCTTGGGTTACCTGACGGACGAGGAAAACCCAAGGCCAGTCCGGTGAGGTTTTGACCTTCGGGCCCCGAACGTACCCTCCGGCGAGCTTGCGATGATGACTCCCGGGTCCGGACGCACAAGCACGAGCCGGGCGGAAGGCGCCTTACTGGCTTTTAGGCAGCTAGCGCGTAGTTGTCTTGGTTGGCAACTATTTGGTTTGCAGATGGATTAACGAGGTACTCTGCGCCTCGGCATGCACACAGGGTTTCACGGCCCACGTCGAAACCGATCGCCCCCACGACGCCTAGTGTACTCGCATACCTTGTACATCTGCTACTGGGCGCGCGAGTGGTGCTTCAGTATCCGCTCCTTGTCCCGGGCCCAGTCGCGGTCCTTCTCCGCCGCGCGCTTGTCCCGTTTGCGTTTCCCCCTGGCAAGCCCAACGGTCAGTTTTGCCCGCCCCTGTTTCCAGTAGAGCTCGAGCGGAACCAGCGTAAACCCCCGCCGCTCCACCAGCCCGGTGAGGCGGTCGATTTCCCGGCGGTGCATCAGCAGCTTGCGGGTACGCGTGGGATCGGCCTCAACGTGGCTCGAGGCCGAACTGAGCGGCGTCATGTGGGCGCCGAACAGCCAGATTTCGCCGTCCTTTACCGTCACGTACGCCTCAGATAGCTGGGCCTTGCCGGCTCGCATGCTCTTCACTTCCCAACCCTGCAGTGCGAGACCGGCTTCGAACCGCTCTTCGATAAGGTGGTTGAACGTGGCCTTCTTGTTCTTCGCAATTCTTGCGCGCGTCTGTTCCAATGGTTTTGCCATGACTACACAATGATCCTAGAATCCGCGGGAAAACACACGCCAAGGGGAGTTTCTGGTGGTTACAAACAAAGCCCGGCGCCGGTCGCCGCAGGGAAGCTGGACGTCCCGGCTTGCCTTTGTTCTGGCGCTTTCGGGCGCTGCCGTCGGTCTGGGAAACATCTGGAAGTTTCCCTATATCGCAGGCGTAAATGGCGGCGGGGCATTTGTTCTGGTCTACCTGGTCTGTGTGTTCGCCGTCGGACTGCCCATCATGATGTCGGAAATCCTCATCGGCCGGCGCGGGCGGCGTAATCCTATCGCGACCATGGGGCTGCTGGGGGAGGAAGAGAGCGGCAACAGGAAGTGGTTTCTTGTGGGCCTGCTCGGTGTCGGCGGGAGCTTCATCATCCTTTCCTACTACAGCGTGGTCGCCGGCTGGGCGGTTGCGTACATCCTCGAAAGCGCTTCCGGCGATTTTGTTGGTGCGGATCCCGATCGGATCACGGCTATCTTTGGCGGGTTGACCGGGAACTGGGTGGCGTCGGCATTCTGGCACACCCTGTTCATGGGGATGACGGTATTCGTCGTGGTCCGGGGCGTCGTACAGGGGCTGGAGCGTGCCGTGCGCGTGCTGATGCCGGTTCTGCTGGGGCTCTTGCTGCTGCTGCTTGGCTACAGCATGGTCGAAGGCGAATTCGTCCAGGGGCTGATCTTCATGTTCGAGCCGCGGTTCGATGAACTCACGCCGACGGGCGTTCTGTCGGCCCTGGGTCACGCGTTCTTCACGCTGAGCATCGGCATGGGCGCGGTGATGGCCTACGGGGCGTATGTGCCGGACAACGTCTCCATTTCCGCGACGTCGGTCACCGTTGTCTGCATGGACACCGGTATCGCGCTGATCACCGGACTGGTGATATTCCCCATCGTATTCGCCAACGGGCTGGATCCGGCGGAAGGCCCCGGGCTGATCTTCGTCACGCTGCCGCTGGCCTTCGGCAACATCCCGGGGGGAACGATCGTTGCCACGACTTTCTTCCTGTTGCTCTCGTTCGCCGCCTGGACATCGGCGATTTCGCTGATCGAGCCCGTGGTGGCGTGGGTGACCGAGAGCCGCGGCATCTCGCGCAAGGCCGCCACGATCGGTATCGGCATCGCAATCTGGGCGCTCGGTCTGCTCAGCGTGTTGTCGTTCAATGCGATGGCCGACGTGAACTTCATGTGGGGAACGTATTTCGACAGCGCAGATTTCCTGACCAGCAATATCATGCTGCCCGCAGGAGGATTTGCCATCGCCGTATTTGCGGGATGGATCATGAGTCGACGTTCCACGGTCGGAGAACTGCGACTTGCGAATCCCACCGCCTACCGCCTGTGGCGCTTCGCATCCAGGTTTGTCGCCCCGGCTGCGGTCGTCCTGATCTTTCTGAACGCCATCGGCGTGCTCGGCTGGCTTGGAATGGGCGGTTGAGAAGCGTCCGCAGGCAGCACCACGTCCCCTACACCCCGGAGCAGATGTTCGATCTGGTCAACGACGTTGACGCCTACCCTGATTTCCTGCACTGGTGCAGAGGCAGCTCTGTCGAAAAGATCGGCGAGACCGAGGTCGTCGCCACGGTGGAAGTCGGAATCGGCGGGATTCGCCGGAGTTTTACCACCCGGAACACACTGGCACGACCCGGGGCAATCACCATGGAACTGGTTGCGGGTCCGTTCGACGCCTTCAACGGAGACTGGCGCTTCGCAGCGGCGGCCAACGGCGGCTGTACGGTCGAACTCAATCTGGCGTTCGAAGTGTCGGCAACGCCGCTGGAAGTGCTGTTTGCCTCGTTGTTCGAGGAGGTCGTACACACGCAGGTCGCGGCCTTCGTGAGTCGTGCCGACGCCATCTACGGCAATAAGGTCGATGATTGAGGTCGTCTATGCACTGACTCACGAGCAGTGGATCGAGAGCGTTCCATACGTGCGGGGAATCACCGCAGTTGAGGCCGCCGAACGCTCGGGGCTCATGGACAAGCATCCGGAAATTCGCGGCCGACCGCTGGTTCTCGGACTCTTCGGCAACGAGATCGAACATCATCAAGTGCTCAGGGACGGCGACCGGGTCGAGATCTGCAGGCCGTTGTCGCTGGACCCGCGTGAGATGAGGCACAGGGCCGTGGCCGCCGGCCGGTCTATGGGACAGAAGGGCTAGCGTCAAGAGTCGCGCATCGCACGGCGATCGGCCGTCTTCGGCCAGCCAGCCTTCCGTCCCATGCAGCGAGACTCTTCTACGGTTGCTAGCGCCCGATCGGAAATACTGTGGGATCCCGGTCGATGCGTACCACCTCGTCATCCTCGAAGAAGACGATCAACCACCGCTGGTCGACGTTGCGGGATCGTCCGCGCCGAAAGTAGTACGTGTAGTCCCAGCGGTTCTGGTGAAAACTGTCCGCGATCATGGGTGTGCCTAGCAGGAACTGGACCTGACTCCGGGTCATGCCCAGTTCTATCTGCTCGATGACGTCTTCTTCCAGCAGGTTGCCCTGCTGGATATCGATACGGTAAACGCAAGCGCTGACGGCAAGCAGAATGACGGCGAGGCCTGACGCCATCGGCAATCCGCGAGGCAGCCTGTCAAGCGGCATATCGGGCTCCACGGTGGGCTATAATTCTCGATAAGGCGAGTCATTCCTCGCCACGGCAAGTATTTCGGCGCGTCTGGCGCCGCTTCGTGGCGCGGCGCTGATCAACTTACTGAAATAGCGGTTTCCCCCATGGGGGTAGAGCGGATCATACCTTACCGGCAAGGGCCATAGAACGTGCAAGGGCAACACCTGCGGAATGCGGGTCTCAAGGTAACGTCTCCGCGCCTCAAGATTCTTGAGGTGCTGGAGACCAGTGACGAGCGGCACCTGAGCGCCGAGGGGATTTACCGGGCGCTGCTCGATCGGGGCCACGAATTCGGCCTGGCTACGGTTTACCGGGTACTGGCGCAGTTCGAAGGCGCCGGGTTGGTCGACAGGCACAACTTTGAAGGCGGGGTGTCGGTATTCGAACTTGCCGACCGCAGCCACCACGATCACATGGTGTGCCTGGAGACCGGCAAGGTCATCGAGTTCGTCAACGACCGCATCGAACAACTTCAGGAGGAGATTGCCGACCGCCACGGCTATACGATCGAAGACCACAGCCTGGTGCTCTACGTTCGGCCGAAGCCGTCCTGATACCTCACATCCGATCCGCCGCGCGGACGATCATTTCCTCGGCGTGGGCACGCGTGCGCGGTGTGATCTCGACCCCTCCCAGCATGCGCGCCAGTTCCTCGACCCGTTCGTCGCGGCTCAGTGAACGAACGCCGGTCCGGGTGGACTGGTCGTGCGCCTGCTTGAGTACGCGGTAGTGGTGACGTCCCTGGCTTGCGACCTGAGCCAGGTGGGTGACGCACAGGACCTGACGGTTTGACGCGATGTCGGCGAGCCTGCGTCCGACGATTTCGGCCACGCCGCCCCCGATCCCGGCATCCACTTCATCGAATACCAGCGTCGGGATGGTCGTCGCACCCGCGGCCACCACTTCCAGCGCCAGGCTGATTCGGGACAGCTCACCGCCGGAGGCCACGCGGGATAACGGCCCGAATTCCTGCCCCGGATTCAGCGAAACCTGGAACTCGATACGATCCAGGCCGGTGGCGTCCGCCCGGTCGCGCGGCTTTCCGAGGATTTCAGCGCGAATCCTGCCGTTGGGCAGACCAAGTACCGCCAGTTGCGCTTCAACCGCTTCGCTCAGGGATGAAGCGGCTTGCAGGCGTGCCTTGCTCAGTTCTTCCGCGGCCTCGAAATACGTGTCCCGGGCTTCCCGAGCACGCTGACGCGCCGCTTCCAGCGATTCACCGGCGCTCCCCAGCGCGTCGAGTCGTGAACGAAGCTGTTCCAGCAACACGCCGAGTTCCGACTCCTCCACATGGTGCCGCATCGCCAGGCTGCGAAGGGTTGCCAGCCGCGACTCCACCCAGTCCAGACGCTCCGGGTCGGGCTCCAGTCGGTCCCGGTAACTGGCCAGCTCCCGGACGGCTTCCTGGACCTGGATCTCGGCTTCCGCGAGCAGGTTCGCAGCATCCTCCAGAGAGGGGTCCAGCGACTTCGCTTCGGCCAATTCACGTTGTGCCTTGGCGACAAGTTCCTGGGCCGAGCCGTGATCGCGTTCGTACAGGCCGCTCAACGCGCTTTCGATGCTGTTGGACAACCGGTCCACGTTGGCGAGCCGTCCCCGTTCTTCCTGAAGGGCGTCCAGTTCGCCTTCCCGGTAGTCGAGATTTTCCAGCTCGCGGACCTGGAATCGCAGCAGTTCGAGTTCCGAGGCACGGTCCGCGCCTTGCTGCCGTTGCGCCTCGTACGCTGCCTCGCAGGACTTCCAGCTTCCGAATGCCGCGGCAACCTGCGCCGCAAGCTGCAGATGATCGCCATGGTGATCGAGGATGCCGCGTTGTGCCGGCGCGTGCAGCAGCGCCTGATGCGCGCCCTGGCCGTGGATGTTCACCAGCCGGGACCCCACGGCGCGCAGATCCTGAAGTGTGGCCGGCTGGTTGTTGACGTACGCGCGGGATCGACCCCGGGCGCTGACTACGCGTCGCAACAGGCAGGTCCCGTCCCGGTCCAGTCCGCGTTCGGCGAGCCAGTCCAGCGCCGGGTGATCCTCCGGGCACTCGAACAGCACGCTGATCTGCGCTTGCCGGCTGCCCTTGCGTACCGCGCCGGCATCCGCACGATCGCCCAGCGCAAGGCCCAGGGCATCCACGAGAATGGACTTGCCGGCTCCGGTTTCACCGGTGAGCACGCTCAGGCCGGCATCGAATTCCACTTCGACCTCGTCGATGACGGCGTAGTTTCTGACTGCGATCAGGTTGAGCATCTGTCATTCGACTGGCGGGCGCGCGTCGCCGGGATGCATCGGCCGTCGATCGGCCGTCCTCGGCCAGCCCGACTTCCGGCCCGTGCCGCGGGACTCTTGTCACGGGCTGCCTGGTACAGGGCGCTAGTCAACGTCGATCCGGCGCCTCGGTGGCCGGTTCGTATGACCCCAGTTGAGCTTGGAGCGCAGTTGCTGGTAGAAGTTCTGACCCCGCGGATGGAGCAATTGTACCGTTTCGTCGGCGGCCCGGATTTCCACGGCGTCGTCCGTGCCCACGGTTCCCAGGGTGTCGCCGTCGCAGGTGACCTGTGCGCCCCGGCTGCCGGGGCGAAGGTCCACTCTCACCCGGATCGTGCACGAAGACTTCACCACCAGCGGCCGGTCGGAGAGCGTATGCGGCGCGATGGGGACGATGACCAGGGCGTCCACGTCGGGCTGGATGATGGGTCCGCCGCAGGACAGTGCGTAGGCGGTCGACCCGGTGGCGGTGGCCACGATCAGTCCGTCCCCGCCATGGGTGTTGACATAGTCGCCGTCGACGGAGGTGATGAAGTCCTCCATGTGGCCCGTATCGACGGTCTTCAGGACCACGTCGTTCAGGGCGACCAGCGAGCCCTTTTCTTCCGATCCCATGAAAATTGTGGCTTGCAGCATCTGGCGGCTCTCGGTCACGTAGTCGCCCTGCAGCAGGGTCTCGATGGCGGTCGACAGGTTCCCGGGGGAAATGTCGTTCAGGAAACCCAGCCGCCCCCGGTTGACTCCCAGCAGCGGCACGCCGTGCAGGGCCGCTCCGCGTGACGCGTCCAGCATCGTGCCGTCTCCGCCGATGGCGATGATGAGGTCCACGTGTGCAGCCAGCTTCGTCGCCGGCACCCTGTGACAGGCGCCGAACGTCTCCGGCAACTTGCGATGCTCGGGGACAAACACGTCCAGGCCGAGGCTGCCGAGTTGCGACGCAATCTCCTGCGCCAGCGTAACGGAGCCCTTCTTGTTCTTGCGGCCCCAGAAGAGCCCGATCTTGTTGAATGCGGTAGTCATAGGCGGTGGATTGGACCGCCGGGAATTGTACTTGAGTCGCTTCCGCGGTGCTCGGAACAAAACCCGCCAAAAAGGCGGGCAATACTTCTTGACAGTCCGAGGATGCGATTGCTAGCTTGTTTTCGATCGTGTCCATCCATTCAAGCGAGGGTTGGTGCCATGCGGGCGAGGCAGCTCGCGGAAGTTCCTGACGAGCGGGCCCGGCATCTGCTGCGGGTGCTGGTCAACCGCTATATTCGCGAGGGTCATCCTGTCGGCTCCCGCACACTGTCGCGCGAGTCGGGCCTTGAGGTCAGCCCGGCGACCATCCGCAACATCATGGCCGACCTGGAAGACATGGGCTTCATTGCCGCGCCGCACACCTCCGCGGGCCGCGTGCCTACCATCAAGGGCTACCGGTTCTTTGTGGATACGCTGGTGAAGCTGCGGCCGCCGCGGGACACCGAGGTGCAGTTGTTCGAGGACGCGCTGCGGGATTCCGACCCGCAGGCGCTGGTTCTGTCGGCATCCAACCTGTTGTCGGCCATGACCCGGCTCGCGGGTGTGGTGACGATTCCCAGGCCCGCGCAGACCGCGCTCAGGCAGATCGAATTCCTGCCGCTCTCCAACCAGCGGATTCTGGCCATCCTGGTTCTCAATGATCGCGACGTTCAGAACAAGATCCTGCACGTTCACCGCGATTTCGGCGAAGATGAGCTCAGAAAGGCAGGAAACTACCTGACCGGGCAGTTCGGCGGCAGCGAGCTGGACGTCGTGCGCAATCGCCTGATCAAGCAGCTCAGGGATACACGGGAAAGCATGAACTCGGTGATGCTGGATGCCATCGAGATGGCGCAGCAGGCGTTTGAAGCCACCGAATCCGAAGGCGAGTTCGTCGTCGCCGGTGAGACCAACCTGATGGGCCTGGAAGGAATGGGAGGCATGTCGAAGCTGAAGCGGCTGTTCGAGGCGTTCGCCCGGCAACACGACATCCTGCATCTTCTCGACAAGACGCTGAACGCTCACGGCGTGCAGATCTTCATCGGCAAGGAATCCGGTTACCGGCTTCTGGACGAGTACAGTGTGGTGGCCGCGCCCTATGAGGCCGAGGATCACACCATGGGCGTACTGGGCGTCATCGGGCCGACCCGCATGGCTTACGAACGGGTGATTCCCATCGTCGACGTCACCGCAAAGCTGCTCGGCAGTGCCTTGAACTCCAGGAACTAGCGCCCATATCTCAACATCATTGGCCGCGAGCGCGCCGGTTGCTGCGGCCGGGAGCGTTGTGCTTCGGCGGCTGCGGTCGGGCGCGTATTGCGCCGGCGGACAGGGCAGGGCGCGTTTTGCGGTGGTGGCAATACCCGAGCGGAGGGATTGAATTTGATGGTCCACGATGATGACGACAGGTCGGCGGCCGGCGCCGACAACGGGGGTTCGGAGGGGGAGCGCGAAGTCGCCGGGCAAATGGACGCCTCCGGGCAGTCCGACGCGGACGACAACGGATCCGAAGACGCCGCGCTTGTGGAAGTGGAAGCCCTGCGGGAACAGGCGGCGGCCAACCACGACCGATACCTGCGCGCGGTGGCGGAACTGGAGAACGTGCGCAGGCGCGCGGCACGCGATGTGGCAAACGCCCGCCGATACGGCGTCGAGAAGCTGGCCCAGGCGCTGCTGCCGGTGCTTGACAGCCTGGAGGCCGGGCTCGCGACCGCGGAGCAGGCCAGCGCGGAGTCCCTGCGGGACGGCAAGAAGGCGACCATGCGCCTGCTGAACGCGGCGCTGGAGCAGGTCGGCATCAAGGAACTGGACCCCCATGGCGAACCCTTCGATCCCGCCTTGCACGAGGCGATGGCCATGGCGCCCTCGGAGGATGCCGAACCTGGCACGGTTATCGAAGTGTTTCAAAAGGGCTATTCCATCCACGACAGGCTGCTGCGCGCGGCTCGTGTGGTGGTTGCCAGGGAGCCTGCGGACAACGGCGGATGACGCGCCGCTACGCGTCGAAGGGCGCCGCTACGCCTTGAGGCGTGCCGGTACGCCTTGACGCGCGCCGTTACGCCTTGAATTGTGTGAATCCCGCCCGCAAGTAGAAGGGCAGGACAAGTGACCATGTATGGAGATGGGAAATCATGGGACGAGTGATCGGAATTGACCTGGGAACCACCAATTCCTGCGTGGCCGTCATGGACGGCGACAGCGCCAGGGTGATCGAGAACAGCGAGGGGGATCGCACGACGCCCTCGGTGGTAGCGTTTACGAAGGAAGGCGAGGTGCTCGTAGGCCAGACGGCCAAGCGGCAGGCGGTCACCAACCCCACCAACACGCTGTTCGCCATCAAGCGGTTGATCGGTCGCCGCTTCGCCGACAACGTGGTCCAGAAGGACGTCGAAATGGTCCCCTACAGGATCGTCAAGGCGGACAACGGCGACGCGTGGGTCCAGGCCGGCGACAAGCGCATGGCGCCGCCGGAGGTGTCCGCGCGCATTCTGACGAAGATGAAGCAGACCGCCGAAGACTACCTGGGCGAGACCGTCACCGAAGCCGTCATCACGGTGCCGGCGTACTTCAACGATTCCCAGCGCCAGGCCACCAAGGACGCCGGGCGCATCGCCGGGCTCGAAGTCCGGCGAATCATCAACGAGCCCACCGCGGCGGCGCTGGCCTACGGGCTCGACAAGCGCCGCGGCGACCGCAAGGTGGCGGTGTACGACCTGGGGGGCGGCACCTTCGACATTTCCATCATCGAGATCGCGGAGATCGACGGCGAGCATCAGTTCGAGGTCCTGGCGACCAACGGCAACACGTTCCTGGGCGGGGAGGACTTCGACAAGCGCATCATCGACTACCTGGCATCGGAGTTCGAGAAGGAGAGCGGCATCAACATCCGCGTCGACCCCCTGGCCATGCAGCGGCTCAAGGAAGCGGCGGAGAAGGCGAAGATCGAACTGTCCACCCGGGCGCAGACCGAGGTCAATCTGCCCTACATCACGGCCGATTCCACCGGGCCGAAGCACCTGAACATCAATCTGACCCGGGCAAAGCTCGAGTCCATGGTCGAGGACCTGGTCCGGCTCACGCTGGATCCCTGCCGCACGGCGCTGAAGGACGCCGGGCTGAAGGTATCCGATGTGGACGACGTGATCCTGGTGGGCGGACAGATCCGGATGCCCAAGGTCCAGGAGGAGGTGCGCAACTTCTTCGGCAAGGAGCCGCGCAGGGACGTCAATCCCGACGAAGCGGTCGCCATCGGCGCGGCCATCCAGGCCGGCGTGCTGTCGGGCGAAGTGAAGGATGTCCTGCTGCTGGACGTGACGCCGCTGTCCCTGGGTATCGAGACCCTGGGCCGTGTGATGACGCGGCTGATCGACAAGAACACCACCATTCCCACCAAGGCGACCCAGGTGTTTTCGACCGCGGACGACAACCAGACCGCGGTCACCATCCACGTGCTGCAGGGTGAGCGGCAACGCGCCCAGGACAACAAGTCCCTGGGCCGCTTCGACCTGACCGAAATCCCGCCCGCACCGCGCGGATTGCCGCAGATCGAGGTGACCTTCGACATCGATGCCAACGGCATCCTGAACGTCTCCGCGAAGGACAAGGCGACGGGCAGGGAGCAGAAGATCGTCATCAAGGCGTCCTCGGGCCTCAGCGATGACGAGATCGAGCGCATGGTGGCCGATGCCGAGGTCCATGAGGCGGAGGACCGCGAGTTCCGCGAGCTCGTCGAGGTGCGCAACCAGGGCGATGCGCTGGTGCACGCAACCGAAAAGATGCTCTCCGAACTGGGCGAGAAAGTGGAGCCCGCAGAGCGCGGCAGCGTCGAGGCGGCGCTGTCCGAACTCCGGGAGGCGGTTTCCGGTGACGACAAGGGTATTATCGAAACCAAGATCAACGCGCTCAGCGAGGCCTCGGCGCCGCTTGCCCAGAGAATGTACGCCGAGCAGGCGCAAGCCGCCGAGTCGGAACCACAGGCCGGTGCAGGCGGCGACGACAACGTCGTGGACGCGGAGTTCGAGGAGGTCAAGGGCAACGGCGAAGACAAGCGGCCCGCATGACCCTCAGGCCATAAGGATGGGGCATGGCCAAGCGGGACTACTATGAAGTCTTGGGATGCGGCAGAAACGCCGGTGAAGCCGAGTTGAAAAAGGCTTACCGGCGTTTGGCCATGAAGTTCCATCCGGACCGCAACCCCGACGACAAGCAGGCCGAAGCCCGGTTCAAGGAAGCCAAGGAAGCCTACGAGGTTCTCTCCAATTCGGAGAAACGGGCTGCCTACGATCAATTCGGCCATGCCGGCGTGGATGCCAGCCAGGCCGGCGGTTTCGGCGGCGGCGCGGATGCATTCAGCGACATATTCGGCGACGTCTTCGGGGATATCTTCGGCAATACCGGCCGGCGCGGGCGCACCCAGGTTTTCCGCGGTGCCGACCTGCGGTACGAATTGCCTCTGTCGCTGGAGCAGGCCGTCGCGGGCGACTCCGTCAATATCGAAGTGCCGACCAAGGTGGAGTGCGGCCGGTGCCGCGGCGCGGGGTCCGAGCCGGGCACGCAGCGCTCCTCCTGCAATCGCTGCAACGGCAGCGGGCAGGTGCGTGTTCAGCAGGGTTTCTTCTCCATCCAGCAAACTTGTCCCACCTGTCGGGGGCAGGGTACGATCATCACGTCTCCCTGCAGCGAGTGTTCCGGACGCGGGCGGGTTCGCAAGGTCAAGACCCTTGCCGTCCAGGTCCCGGCCGGCGTCGATACGGGTGACCGGATTCGGCTGGCCGGTGAGGGTGAAGCCGGACGCAATGGCGGCCCGGCGGGCGATCTCTACGTGGACATAGCCGTCAACCCGCATCCGATATTTGCCAGGGACGGCCGGAACCTGAACTGCGAGGTGCCGATCAGCTTTGCCGACGCGGTGCTCGGCAGTTCGGTGGACGTGCCCACCCTGGGTGGCCATGTCGTGCTCAGGATCCCGCCCGAAACTCAGTCCGGAAGGGTGTTTCGCCTGCGCGGCAAGGGTGTGCGGTCGGTGCGCGGTACCGGCATCGGAGACCTGTACTGCAAGGTTCAGGTGGAGACCCCGGTGAAACTGGACGAGGATCAGAAGGAAATGCTGCGACAATTCGACGAGTCGCTCCAGTCCAGGAGTTCCCACCATAGCCCGAGGGCACGTTCCTGGCTCGACGGAGTCAGGAAGTTCTTCGATCGGCTGAGCGCCTAGTGATTGACGTTGCCGTAGTCGGGGCCACCGGCCGCATGGGACGCGCCGTGATCCGTTGTCTTGCCGACACGGAGGGCCTGCGGCTTGCGGGCGCGGTCACCGAGTCCACCGATGCCGCCCTGGGACAGGATGCGGGAAGGGTCTGCGGTCTGCCGGCAGCCGGGGTGGTCTTGACGGACGATCCCCGGGCGGGCCTGGGGAGCGCGCAGGTCGCCGTCGATTTCACCCTGCCTTCTGCCACGGAAGCGAACGTCGCTGCCGCGGTCGCCGAGGGCGTGGCCATGGTAATGGGGACCACCGGGTTGGGACCGGAACAGACGGGCGCACTGCAGTCCGGCGCCGGGGACATCCCGATCGTGTATGCGCGCAACATGAGTGTGGGAATGGCGCTGTTCAAGGACCTGGCCGCCCGCGCGGCGGCCGCGCTCGGCGACGACTACGATATCGAGATCCTTGAAGCGCACCACGCAGGGAAGGCGGATGCGCCCTCCGGCACTGCGCTGGAACTCGGAGAGCGCGTCGCGGCGGCCCGTGGCCGGTCGCTGGACGAAGTGGCCGCGTACGCCCGTCACGGCCAGACCGGGCCGCGGGAACGCGGCACCATCGGCTTTTCGGTTGTCCGCGCCGGCCGGATCGTCGGCGATCACAGCGTTCTGTTTGCCGGGCCCGAGGAGCGGGTCGAACTGGTGCACCGGGCAGCGGACCGGGCTGTCTTCGCACGCGGTGCGCTGCGTGCGGCCGAGTGGGTCGTCCGCCAGCCGCCGGGACTCTATTCGCTGGAGGACGTTCTCGGCTTAAAATAGGCGTGTTTGAAGACTTGGCGGGATAAGCCGTGTGCCTTGCGGCTGTCCCGCTTCGATTATGTAGGGCGCATGCGAATGGCCCGGGAGTCAGGGGTGACGGAGACAGCGGTACTCGCGCTGGAGGACGGTACGGTCTTCAGGGGCCGGTCCATCGGCGTATCCGGACAGACGGTCGGCGAGGTGGTTTTCAATACCGCGATGACCGGTTACCAGGAAATCCTCAACGATCCCTCCTATTTTCGCCAGATCGTGACCCTGACCTATCCCCATATCGGCAACACCGGCACCAACGCCACGGATTTCGAGTCACCCCGAATCTACGCCGCCGGCCTGATCGTCCGCGATCTCTCCATGGCGGTCAGCAACTGGCGCTCGGAGCAGAGTCTGGATGACTACCTGCGCCGTGGTGAGACCGTCGCGATAGCCGATATCGACACCCGTCAACTCACGCGCATCATCCGGGACAAGGGCGCCCAGGGCGGTTGCATCCTGGCCGGTCCCGGCGCGGACCCGGAGAAGGCAGTCCGGGCCGCCCGCGAATTCCCCGGCCTGAAGGGGATGGACCTGGCGAAGGATGTCACCACCGACGTGCCGTACCAGTGGGACGAGGGCAGTCTTTGGCCGGAGCAACTGCATCGGCCGCACCGCCTGCAGGAGCCGCAACAGCCTGAGTTGCCGCATCCGCCGCAGCCGTCGCAGGGCGCCGGGCAGACCGCGCGCTATCATGTGGCGGCTTATGACTACGGGGTGAAGCGCAACATCCTGCGCAAGCTGGCCGACTCGGGTTGCCGCGTCAGCGTGTTGCCGGCCGCGACGCCGGCGGAGGAGGTCCTGGCACTGGGTGTCGACGGGGCATTCCTTTCCAACGGACCGGGCGATCCCGAGCCCTGCGACTACGCGATCGGGGCGATCCGCGCCCTGGTGGACTCCGGCCTGCCGACCTTCGGCATCTGCCTCGGGCATCAGCTCCTGGCGCTGGCCAGCGGCGCACAGACCGTGAAGATGAAATTCGGGCACCACGGCGCCAATCATCCGGTGGTGGACCTGGACAGCGGGCGCGTCATGATCACCAGCCAGAATCACGGTTTCGCAGTGGACGAGGACAGCCTGCCTGACAACCTGCGGGCCACGCACCGCTCCCTGTTCGACGGGTCGTTACAGGGCATCGAGCGGGTCGACCGGTCGGCGTTCTCGTTTCAGGGGCACCCGGAAGCCAGTCCCGGTCCGCACGATGTGGATCCCCTGTTCGCGCGCTTCATCCGCTCCATGCAGGCCGCCAGGGCCGAGCGTGAAGCGGCGGTACGGGACAGATAGATGCCGCGCCGAAACGACATCGAGAGCGTACTGATCATCGGCGCCGGGCCCATCGTCATCGGCCAGGCCTGCGAATTCGACTATTCGGGAACCCAGGCCTGCAAGGCGCTGCAGGAGGAAGGTTACCGGGTCATTCTCGCCAACTCCAATCCGGCCACGATCATGACCGATCCCTCAAGCGCCGATGCGGTCTACATCGAGCCGATCCACTGGCGCACCCTGGAGCGCATCATCGAGCGGGAACGGCCCGACGCGCTGCTGCCTACCATGGGCGGGCAGACGGGACTGAACTGCGCGCTGGATCTCGTTCGCCACGGGGTGCTTGCGAAATACGGCGTGGAACTGATCGGCGCGTCCCGCGACGCCATCGACATGGCGGAAGACCGCGAGCGCTTTCGCGACGCCATGCGGGAGATCGGGCTGGAAGTCCCCAAGGCCGATGTCGCGAAGAACCTCGACAGGGCCTGGGAGATCCAGGCGGAGGTGGGATTCCCGACCATCGTGCGGCCGTCGTTCACGCTGGGCGGCAGCGGCGGCGGGATCGCCTACAACCGGGAGGAATTCGAGGAGATCGTCTCCCGCGGCCTGGACCAGTCGCCGACCACGGAGGTTCTCCTGGAAGAGTCGGTGCTGGGGTGGAAGGAATTCGAGATGGAGGTGGTCCGGGACCACAACGACAACTGCATCATCGTCTGTTCCATCGAGAACCTCGATCCCATGGGAATCCACACCGGCGACTCCATTACCGTGGCCCCGTCGCAGACGCTGACCGACAAGGAATACCAGTTGATGCGCGACGCCTCCATCGACGTGTTGCGCAAGATCGGCGTGGATACCGGCGGTTCGAACGTGCAGTTCGCCGTGAATCCGGAGGACGGGCGCCTGATCATCATCGAAATGAATCCCCGCGTGTCGCGGTCTTCCGCGCTGGCCTCCAAGGCCACCGGGTTCCCCATCGCCAAGGTGGCGGCCAAACTCGCGGTGGGCTATACGCTGGACGAGTTGCGCAACGAGATCACCGGCGGCGCGACTCCCGCATCCTTCGAACCGAGCATCGACTACGTGGTCACCAAGGTGCCCCGGTTCACGTTCGAGAAGTTTCCCCAGGCCAACGACCGGCTCACCACGCAGATGAAATCTGTCGGCGAGGTCATGGCCATCGGCCGCACCTTCCAGGAGTCCCTGCAGAAGGCTCTGCGCGGGCTTGAAACGGGGACCGACGGGCTCAATCCCGTCTACGGGGAAGTGCGCACGAAGGAACAGCGGGAAGCGCTGCACCGGGAGCTTCGCATGGCGGGCGCACAACGCATCTGGTACGTCGCCGATGCGTTTCGGCATGGACTGGATCTCGAGGAAGTGGGCGACCTCACTGGAATCGACTTGTGGTTCCTGGCACAGATTTACGACCTCGTGAAGGAGGAGGGGCGCCTCGAGGCCCGGGGCGCGGATGGCCTCACCGCCGATCGCATGTGGCAACTGAAGCGCAAGGGTTTCTCCGACAGTCGCATCGGGGACTTGATTGGCTGGTCAGAGAATGAAGTAAGAACAAAGCGTTATGAATATAACTTAAAGCCAGTATTCAAGCGTGTCGACACCTGTGCCGCGGAATTCGTCAGCCATACCGCGTACCTGTACTCCACTTACGAAAGCGAATGCGAGTCGGATCCTTCCTCGGCGCAGAAGATCATGATCCTGGGCGGGGGGCCGAACCGGATCGGGCAGGGGATCGAATTCGACTACTGCTGCGTTCACGCCGCCTTCGCCCTCAAGGAAGCCAGTTTCGAGACCATCATGGTGAACTGCAATCCAGAAACCGTGTCCACGGATTTCGATACGTCGGACCGGCTCTATTTCGAGCCGCTCACGCTCGAAGACGTGCTGGCCATCGTGGACAGGGAACAGCCGCTGGGCGTGATCGTTCAGTACGGCGGGCAGACGCCGCTGAAGCTGGCGCGGCCCCTGGAAGCGGCTGGTGTCCCCATCATCGGTACCAGCCCGGATTCCATCGACCTGGCGGAGGACCGGGAGCGCTTTCAGCAACTCATCGAACGCCTGGGCCTCAGGCAGCCGGCGAACCGCACGGCGCGGACGATCGGCGAGGCGGTGAAGATGGCGGCGGATGTAGGGTATCCGCTGGTGGTGAGGCCTTCGTACGTGCTCGGCGGCCGGGCCATGGAAATCGTCTACGAGGAAGACGATCTAAGGCAATACATGGGCGAGGCGGTCAGCGTTTCCAACGAAAGCCCCGTGCTGCTGGACCGCTTCCTGGACCTGGCCGTTGAAGTCGATGTGGACGCAGTGTGCGACGGCGAACAGGTCATCGTCGGCGGCATCATGGAACACGTGGAGCAGGCCGGCATCCACTCCGGCGACTCCGGTTGCTGCCTGCCGCCGTTCACGTTGAGCGCCGAAACCGAGCAGGCCCTGGAGGAGCAGGTGGCCGCCATGGCCCGGGCCCTGGGCGTGGTCGGCATCATGAATACCCAGTTCGCCATCCACAACGGCACGATCTACGTGCTGGAGGTCAATCCGAGGGCTTCGCGCACGATTCCCTTCGTTTCCAAGGCCACCGGCCAGCCGTTCGCGAAGATCGCCGCCAAGGCCATGGCGGGCATTACCTTCCGCGAGCAGGGCGTGAAGTTCAACGCGCGGCCGCCGTACTACTCGGTCAAGGAGTCGGTATTCCCGTTTATCAAGTTCCCCGAGGCGGACCCGATACTCGGCCCGGAGATGAAGTCCACGGGCGAGGTCATGGGAACCGGGCGCAGCTTCGGCGAGGCCTATGCCAAGGCCCAGGCGGCGTCCGGAGTGTCGCTGCCGCGCGGCGGCACGGCGCTGATCAGCGTCCGCGATCCGGACAAGCCCGCCGCCGTCAGGCTGGGCCATGTCCTCTCCGACCGGGGGTTTGAAATCGTGGCCACCGGCGGTACGGCCCGGGCACTGGTGGAAGGCGGCGTCCGCTGCCGGCGCATCAACAAGGTCCGGGAGGGACGCCCGCACGTGGTGGACATGATAAAGAACGACGAGATCAGCCTCATCGTCAATACCACCGAAGGCAAGCAGGCCATCAAGGAGTCGCACTCCATCCGGGTGGCGGCGGTGCATCGGAAGGTGACGTACTACACCACGCTCCCCGCCGCGGCCGCAACCTGCGACGCGCTGGACTACATGGACAACGTGGTCGTGAACCGATTGAGGGATCTGCACCGGGAGTTCGCCCGGTGAACAAGGTGCCCCTGACTACCCGCGGCGCCCGCCTGTTGCGGGAAGAACTGCAGCGCCTGAAGGCCGAACGGCCGCAGATCAGCGCCGCCATCGGCGCCGCCCGGGAACACGGCGACCTGCGCGAGAACGCCGAATACCATGCCGCCAAGGAGCAGCAGGGGCTTGCCGAAGCGCGTATCCGGGACATCGAGGCCAAGCTCTCCATGGCGCAGGTCATCGACGTGGAAAAACTCGACGCCGGCGGCAAGGTGGTGTTCGGGGCGACCGTTCACCTGGTCAACATCGAGGACGATGCCGAAAGGACTTACCGGATCGTCGGCGAGGACGAAGCCGACATCAGGCAGGGACTGGTATCCATCGGTTCGCCGCTGGCGCGCGCCCTGATCGGCAAGTGGGAAGGCGACGAAATCGACGTCGCCGCCCCCAAGGGACGGCAGAGCTACGAAATCGTCGGAGTGGAGTACGTTTAGCGTCCGTTTCTGCAATGATCGCGCAGAAATGCCGGGTGCGTCCCGGCAGCCGTGCGCGCAGACTGTCCGCGAGCACGTGACGGATTTGTTGGACGATCATGACGGAAATACGCGATGAGCCGCCGATCCAGAGACTCCGGCCACTGGCGCCATCGTCAGGGCCGCGATGCATACGTGTCCCGCGCCGCCCGGGAGGGTTGGCGCAGCCGGTCGGTCTACAAGCTCGAGCAGATCGACGCCAGGGCGCAGTTGTTCGGAAAGGGGATGGTCTGCGTGGACCTGGGCGCCTGTCCGGGGGGCTGGAGCCAGTACGCAGCGGAGAAGATCGGTTCCTCCGGGCGTGTGCTGGCGGTGGACCTGAAGCCGATGGACCCGATCCCGGGAGTCGAATTCATTCAGGGCGATTTCACCGCGGCAGAAATCCGGGAGCAACTCATCGGTGCATTGGATGGCCGGCGGGCCGGCCTTGTAATGTCTGACATGGCCCCCAATATCACGGGTTATCCGGCGGTGGATCAGCCCAGGGCCATGCACCTGGCCGAAGAGGCGCTGGAATTTTCCGGAGAAGTGCTCGAACGCAAGGGGAGTTTCCTGGTCAAACTCTTTCAGGGCGAAGGCTTCGAGGCGTTTGTGGCCCGTACGCGCAAGCGATTCGGCAGTGTTCGAATCATCAAACCGAAGGCCTCGCGGCCCGAGAGCCGCGAGATGTACTTGCTGGCGGGAAACCATGGGATGTAGTAGGGTCCGCTGTAGGCGGCCGCTGCGGTATTCGGTGGAGATACCGAAGGGGATAAGGGCTTGAACGACTTGGTAAAGAACGCGATTCTCTGGATCGTCATCGCTGTGGTGCTGGCGTCGGTGGTGCGTAGTTTCGGGCCGGCGAATCAGCGCGTCGAAACCGTCCCCTATTCGGAATTCATCGCCCAGGTCAAGGACGGCTCGGTGTCCACCGTGACGTTTACGGGCGAAACCATCGAATACGACCGCAACGGCGACCAGTTCGTCACCTACAACCCTGAAACCGAAAACACCCTGCTGATCACCACGCTGCAGGAGTACAACGTACGCATACAGGCGGAACCGCCCGAGCAGCAGTCGTTCCTGTTGCAGTTGTTCGTGTCCTCGTTCCCGATCCTGCTGCTGATCGGCGTGTGGATCTATTTCATGCGCCAGATGCAGGGCGCCGGCGGCGGCCGCGGAGCCATGTCCTTCGGCAAGAGCCGTGCCCGGCTGCTGGGCGAAGACCAGGTCAGCGTGACCTTTGCCGACGTCGCGGGCGTCGAGGAAGCCAAGGAGGAAGTCGTCGAGATCGTCGAATTTCTCAAGGACCCTGCCAAGTTCCAGCGCCTGGGCGGCAAGATTCCCAAGGGCGTGCTCATGGTCGGTTCGCCGGGCACGGGCAAGACGCTGCTGGCGCGCGCCATTGCCGGCGAGGCCAAGGTGCCGTTCTTCACCATCTCCGGGTCGGATTTCGTGGAGATGTTCGTGGGTGTGGGCGCCTCACGGGTCCGCGACATGTTCGAGCAGGCCAAGAAGCACGCGCCGTGCATCGTCTTCATCGATGAGATCGACGCCGTGGGGCGCCATCGCGGCGCCGGACTCGGCGGCGGGCACGACGAGCGCGAGCAGACGCTGAACCAGTTGTTGGTGGAAATGGACGGCTTCGAGGGCAACGAGGGCGTCATCGTCATCGCCGCCACCAACCGTCCCGATGTGCTCGACCCGGCGCTGTTGCGGCCGGGGCGGTTCGACCGTCAGGTGGTGGTGCCGCTGCCGGACGTGCGCGGCCGCGAGCAGATCCTGAAAGTCCACATGCGCAAGGTGCCGATCGGCAAGAGCGTGCGGCCGTCGGTAATCGCGCGCGGCACGCCCGGATTTTCCGGGGCGGACCTGGCGAACCTCGTGAACGAGGCCGCGTTGCTGGCGGCCCGCGCCAACCGGCGCACCGTCGGCATGGAAGAGTTCGACAGCGCCAAGGACAAGATCATGATGGGCACCGAGCGCCGCTCCATGGTCATGAGCGAGGACGACAAGCGGCTCACGGCCTACCACGAGGCCGGGCATGCCATCGTCGGCCTGCACGTCCCGGAACACGATCCGGTCTACAAGGTGACGATCATTCCGCGGGGCAGGGCACTGGGCCTGACCATGTTCCTGCCGGAAGAGGACCGCTACAGCTACTCCAGGCAGCGGCTCCTGAGCCAGATGAAGAGCCTGTTCGGCGGCCGCATCGCCGAGGAGATCATCTACGGAGCGGACTACGTGACCACGGGGGCTTCCAACGATATAGAGCGTGCCACGGAAATCGCGCGCAACATGGTGACCAAGTGGGGGCTTTCGGACCGGCTCGGGCCGCTCACCTACAGCGAGGACGACGGCGAGATCTTCCTCGGCCGCAGCGTCACCCGGCACAAGCAGGTGTCCGACGTGACCGCGCACGCCATCGACGAAGAGGTTCGCAAGCTGGTGGACGTCTGCTACGTCGACGCCAAGAGCATTCTCGAGCGCGAGATGGACAAGCTGCACCTGATGGCCAACGCGCTGGTGAAGTACGAAACCCTCGACGAGAACCAGATCCAGGAAGTCATGGAAAACCGCGAACCCAGTCCGCCGGAAGACTGGGACGACTCCGAACCCGGCGAGGGCCTTTCAACCAAACCCAGGCCCGCCGAGGAAAAGGGCACACCACCGCTGGGCGGCCCCGCGGGCCAGCACTGATTGTCAGGGTAGTAGGCGCGAAACTGCGGAATTTCCCTGTATTGCACCGCAAGGTTCTGCTGAACGGCGGCCCGGTGACAGTGTTCTGCGCTCGATCGAGCGTCATATCGCTTGTTGCCATTAGCCCGTAGCCAATGCCGTAAGCGATAGTCATCACGTACTTATCCTATGCAAGACAGGTACACCGGAGATATAGGCGATTACGTCAAGTACGCTCTCCTTCGTCTCATTCGCAAGGTCGAAGGTGGAAGACTTGGAGTGGCGTGGTATCTGTACCCTGACGAACCCAACGGCGATGGTGGCCATTTGGAGTACCTTGACAGCCGGAGGCGGAAAGACTGGGAGCATCTGGACAAAGAGCTCTATTGGAAACTCAAGGCGATAGTAGAACGCAACGCCCGAAACGTAGCCTCAATCGAACGCGATAGCGATATTCTTGGAAGTAATACGAGATTTTTCTCGAAGAGACTGACTCCCCCGCATTCAATTGCAAGAAATACGGTAGCAGACCACCAGCATCGCGAAGAGTGGCGGAGGGAATGGTTTGAAGAATTACAGAGGACGCTCGTTGATTGTAATGTGATCTTTTTGGATCCAGACAATGGCTTGTATGAAACCGAGAAATTTCGCTCTGGAACCGTAAGGCACTGGAAACGGATACCATTGCGTGAAGTTGAAGCACTGTCCGATGGCGGTCGCACGGTGATTGTTTACCACCATCACACGTTTCGAAAGGGCGGCAATATTCGGGAGATCTATTACTGGTTCAAGAAGCTAGGTAGTAGTGCAATTGCAGTGCGGTCAGGAGCATGGTCTCCAAGAAGTTTTTTTATCGTCAATCCTTCTGAACGCCTGACCGAAGGCATTTCGAGATTTGTAGATGTGTCACAGAAGTTGAGTATCCATTTTTCGCATAGGGATGACACCGGGAATAGCGCGAGCTGTGTCGATAATCTTGTTGCCGAGAAAGCAGCTCAACTCTATGAACCCGACGTCCGTCGATTGGACGATTCCGATACCTACCGTTCGCGAATCAAGGAACTATGCGCTTATGCGGTGGACGATGGTTACTCGCTTCGTCCGGAGTCCGAACGGGACTTTTGGAAGTTTTTTGGTGGCGGGCCTCGTCTGCGCCAGTTCGAGCTCGTGCTGATCGACAATGGAAACCTCCGTGCGGTCTGGCAGGACGAACAGGAGACACATGTTGGGCTTCAGTTTCTTGGTGCCGATATTGTGCAGTTCGTTCTTTTCAAGCGGAGATGCCCGTCGCGGCCGGTTTCGAGAGTCGTTGGGAGGGACACGGTTGCTGGATTCGAGAGCCAGATTCGAGCGTTCGAACTACAATCCCTGCTATACGAATGAAGAACGATGATTTGCCACCGGACGATCACATCGTTCGCTATGTCAAGCCGAGCATGATTCGCGGGGATGGAACTCCGGATGGCGCGGACTTTCGGCTGCGTCCGAATCGACCGGACGAAACAGGGCTATCGGTAAACTGGCTGGAGGTGTTGGGATCAGGAAAGGACCATCAATTAGCGAAGGTTCGCCAGCTATGTCGATTGGAAAGAAAACCAGCCGCACGATTCGCAGAGTTGAACGTCGGCGCAACAATCCGGTCGGTCTCGGAAGAATCGATGGCGCTGCGTGTCGTTCATGAACCGCTTGAAGCGGATGAAGCGTATGAAGCCGATCCTTCACATGCGGAAATTACAGGACTGCCACCTGGTGAGTCAGACCTCGCAATATATGTCGGCGATCTGATTTCGCAGTGTGTTGTTGCGATGCATCCAGCAGTAGTCCTGGAAGATAAATCTGATTTTTGAAATGCCGTCCAAGAGCTATTTCGGTACTGACGGGATTCGTGGGGAAGTTGGCCGACCGCCGATGACCGTGGAATTTGCGTTGCGGCTGGCCAGCGCGGCGGCCCGGGTGCTGGCGCCCGACGGCGGGTCGGTGCTTATCGGCAAGGACACGCGCGTCTCGGGCTATATGTTTGAATCGGCCATGGAGGCGGGATTTGTGGCATCCGGCGTTGACGTGCTGCTCACGGGGCCGTTGCCGACGCCCGCGATCGCGTTTCTCACGACGCAACTCGGCGCCGACTTCGGTATTGTCATCAGCGCTTCTCACAATCCCTACCACGATAACGGTATCAAGCTCTTCGACCGTGCCGGCGCCAAGCTCTCCGATGAAATCGAGGAGGCCATTGAGGCGCAGCTCGAATCGCCAATCGTGACCCGTTCCTCCAGGGCGTTGGGGCAGGCCAGGCATATCGCCGACACGCGGGTGGATTACCAGGAATTCTGCAAGCGGACGATTCCCGACGGCATGAACTTCGAAGGACTGAAACTGGTGGTGGATGCCTCCCACGGAGCCGCCTACAAGGTCGCACCGCGGGTGATGGAGGATCTGGGCGCCGAAGTGGTGCCGGTAGGCTGTTCTCCCAATGGGCGAAACATCAATGACGGCTGCGGTGCGACCCGGCCGGACCTGTTGCAGTTGACGGTGACGGGCGTGCGCGCCCAGGCAGGGTTGGCGTTGGACGGCGACGGCGACCGGGTGGTGATGGTAGACGAGAGCGGTGAATTGATCGACGGCGACCGCTTGCTCTATATCCTGGCGCGCGACAGGCTGGAGCAGGGTGCGCTGCGGGGGCCGGTCGTCGGCACGGTCATGAGCAACCTGGGCCTTGAAACAGCGCTTGGGGAACTCGGCATCGAATTTCGCCGCGCCAGGGTAGGAGACCGCCATGTCCTGGAGATGCTCAAGGCCAGCGGCGGCATACTCGGCGGCGAGACTTCGGGTCACGTCCTGTGCCTCGACAAGGCCACCACCGGCGACGGCCTCGTCACCGCGCTTCAGGTGCTGGCAGTAATGAGGCGTACCGGAGCCAGCCTCCGAGAACTTGTCGAGGACATGCCGGTCTACCCGCAACTGATCGTCAATGTTGAGGCTGCCGACTCCGTCGATGTCAACGAAGAACCTGCCATCCGCGACGCGGTGGGCGAAGCCGAGGCGGTGCTCGGAAAACACGGCCGCGTGGTTCTTCGGTCCTCCGGCACGGAACCCGTGATTCGCGTGATGGTGGAGGGCGAGGATGAAGCAACCGTCTCCTCGGTGGCCCATCGCCTGGCGGATTCGGTGAGAAGCCGTATTGATTCCATGGCCGCTGCTTCGTAAGCTCTGCGCCCGCCGACCGGCATTCCACCTTCAAGTGACTACAGATATGGCGAAGAGAACCCCGCTCATCGCGGGAAACTGGAAGATGCACGGCTCGCTAGCATCCTGCAAGGCGCTTGCGGCTGCACTGACGGACGGGATCGGCGACACCTCCGAGGCGAGCATGCTGCTGTGCCCGCCGCCTGTCTATCTGCAGACAGTCGGCTGCTGCCTCTCGGGCAGTCCAATCCATCTCGGCGCTCAGAACCTCGCCGCGTTCCCCGATTCCGGGGCCTATACGGGCGAGGTGTCGGGAAGGATGTTGAAGGATCTCGGCTGCGACTTCGTCATCGTGGGCCATTCGGAACGGCGCGCGCTGTTCGGCGAGGACGACGATACGGTTGCGGCCAAGTTCATCGCGGCGCAAGCGCAGGGCCTCACGCCGATCCTCTGTGTCGGCGAATTGCTGGAAGATCGCCAAGCAGGGCGAACCGAAGAGGTCGTGGGACGGCAGGTGGAAAGCGTGCTGTCGGCGGCCGGGGCCGCTGCCTTCGCCGACGCAGTCGTGGCCTATGAACCCGTCTGGGCCATCGGTACCGGGCACACCGCCACCCCGCGACAGGCCCAGGAAGTTCACGGCTTCATTCGCGGATTGATCGCAGGGCAGGGTGATATAATCGCCGCCGAGTTGAGGATCCTCTACGGCGGCAGCGTCAAGGGTTCCAATGCCCGCGAACTACTCGCCATGGACGACATCGACGGCGGCTTGGTGGGCGGCGCATCACTGGATGCGCAGGACTTCCTGGCAATTTTCGAGGCGGCAGCGGCGTAGGCGGACGGAGATCGGCGAATGGCGATTCAATCCATAGTGCTCTATATACACCTGCTGGTGGCGCTGATGATCATCGTCCTCGTGCTGCTGCAGCGCGGCAAGGGCGCAGAAGCCGGCACCGGCTTCGGGGCCGGCGCCTCGGGCACGGTATTCGGCGCTCGCGGCAGCGCGAGCTTTTTCTCCCGGGCGACCGGTGTATTGGCGACGATGTTCTTCGTCACCAGTCTTTCGTTGGCCTACCTGGCGGGTCAGACTCCCTCCGCACCGACTAGCATTCTGGAAGATGAATCCGTGATGGGGACCGTGCCGGAGCCCGAAGTCTTCGAGCCCGATCCCCTGGCGGTTCCGACCGAGCTGCCGGAGCTGCCCGAGCTACCGTCGCTGCCCGGCCTGGAGGAACCCCCGGCCGAAGAACCGGCCCAACCTTAGGCTTCCGCTGTCGCAAACACGCGGATAGCACCGACCCGATTCAATGCCGATGTGGTGGAACTGGTAGACACGCTGTCTTGAGGGGGCAGTGGCGCAAGCCGTGCCGGTTCGAGTCCGGCCATCGGCACCATGGTTTGGTTCGCAGCGTGTGGGAAGGCGAATCTGCTGAGTGAGTGTTCCTTATTCTTCGTCGGCGAATCGTTCCAGCACGGATTCGAGCGATTCGCCGCTTTCGATGGCATCGGCGGCCTCGTTGGCGGATCTTTGGCCGACCTGTTCGTGGACGCTGTAGAACGTCCCTTCCTTCTCGAAAGCGGCCAGGGCCATCTTTGCAACCCCCGTTCGGGCGGGGAACCCGCGGACGATGATCTCATCGCCCGGTTCGATAGCGTCCTGCGGTAGCCCGGCGCGCTCCCAGAACCGAACGGGTACTTCGATTTCCCACTCCACGTTTTCCTCATCAAGGAAAGTGAGCATGGGGTGAGGACGCCTGTACACGAAGTCGACGGCGACGCCCGCCATGTCAACGGGGTTCCGGATGTCGTAGGGAGCAAAGGAGTGATGTGCAGATGCAGGGCCGGCGACCAAAAGAGAACCAAGAGAAAGGATCGTTAGTTTGATTTTCACCGGAATATCACTCCTGTCGAAGCCAAAGCAAATGAATCAGTTTCCAGCGGCTTCCGCCGCCTCAGCCGCCTCGTTGGCGGATCTCTGTCGAACCTCTTCGTGGATGAGCGTGTATACCCCGTCCTTGGTGAAGGCGCTCAGGACACCTTCGGGCGAGCCATCCCTGGCCGGCCAGACCACGACATCCAGTACGTCTCCTTCCATGATGGCGTCCGTGGGAATCTCCTGTTGCTCCCATCGCCTGGTGGCGACTTCTATGCGCCAGACATGTTCCTCTCCGCCTTCCGCTTTCAGCTCCAGAATCGGATGGGGCCGGGCAAATCGCCAACTCTCCACGACACCCGAAAACTCGATCTTCGTTCGAATGTCGTAGGGAGCGAAGGAATGGTGAGCCTGGCTGCCCATGGGAAGCACGAGAGCCGCAAACAGAATTACCAGGTTGACCCGCATCATCGTTTCCAGAATTTTTGACCCTGCTCCCAAGTGTAGCCGACTTGTGTTCGCGTATACCACGCCATGCGAACCAAATGCGCAGAAACGCGTGATCTCCAGGCTACACGTTGTCAAAAGCGGCCTGGAATGGTTTCCACAACACAGTGCCCATACAGGTAAACTCGGCATCTGCCAACATATGTAGGGGTAGTCATGAGGCACGGGATTCTGCTGGCGGGTCTTCTGTGGACGCTGTCCGTACCTGCGCAACAGCCGCAGCCCGCGGACGCTGCCGTCGCGGACGACTACTGCGAGGCGGTCATCCAGAAATGGGACCTGCTTTTTCAGTGGGCGCGGGACGCCGCGCCCGACATCGAAACGGGACTGGCCGATCTGGACGCCTACGCCGAGCGGGGCCGGCGTCTCGTCGACACGAGCCTCTACTCCTACGAAGCGAGGTTTCTGGAGCGGGCGTATATTCAGGCGATTGTCCTCGCCGTGCAGCTCGCCATTTACGGCGAAGACAGAGTCAACGACCTGACGGAACAGCTCAAGGAGGGGGCCCGCGCCCAGTGCGTTGATGGCGTGCTCGATACCCTGAGCGAGGTCCCGTTGCCGCCCCGGCTCTGACGGGTCCGCGCTGCCAGGTCTAGATCAGCGACGCTGCCGCTCGCTCAACGTGAAGCCATCCGGGTATGGCTACGCGCAGGCCATTTGGAGTATGCTGTACATCACTTCATACGAGATGAATTCAATGCCCAGAGCAACAATCTCGATGCCGGAGGACCTGGCCCAGATGGCACAGCGCGAGGCGCATCGCCGGGGCGTGAGTTTGTCGGCTGTGGTTCGCCAGGCGCTTGAGCAACATCTTTACAGGCACCGGGGGCGCAAGCTGCCGTGGCAGGGCCTGGTGGACCTCGATGCCCCTGCCGCGCGGGACCTGGACGCCGAACTGAGTCGCAACTGGACTACCGACATTGCTGGCGATCGCTGACAGCGGTCCGCTGCTGGCTTCTGTCAACGTTGCGGATCCGGATCATGCGGCGTGCGTGAAGGCGTTGTCAGGAAGTGCGGCCGACATCGTCATCCCCGCGTTGTGCGTCGCTGAAGTGGCCTATTTTCTGGGCAAACGCCACAGTGCGGACGTGGAAGCCCGCTTCCTGGAAGGGCTTGCGGAATTTCCGGTCATCGCCCCTGACCCCGATGACTGGCTACAAATAGGCGGACTCGTTCGCCAGTACGCGGACTTGCCGCTGGGCACCGTGGATGCTTCAGTTGCTGTACTGGCCATGAAGCTGAATACCGACCGGGTCATCACGCTCGATCGCCGGCACTTCTCCGTGCTGCGCAACGCACAAGGCAAGAGATTCGAACTCTATCCGTGACGGGTCAATCAGGCGCGCAACCTCCCAGTCGGAGCTGACCAGGCCGAATGATCATTCTCCTCGATTGGCGGCCCGCAACGCCTCCAGGTCGAACTTGATCATGGTGTTCATCGCTGCCATGACACGGGAATTGTGTTCCATGTCTTCGCTGTCGATCATGTCGAGAAATTCGGCCGGTGTGATCTGCCATGCGAGACCGTAGCGGTCTTTCAGCCATCCGCAGGCCATCGGTACTCCGTCTTTCGCCAGCTTGTCCCAGTAGTAGTCGATCTCCTCCTGCGTTTCGCAGGCCACCATCAGGGAAAGCGCCTCGGAGAACTGAAATTGCGGTCCTCCGTTGAGTGCGATGAATTCTTCCCCGCGCAGCTTGAATTCAATGGTCAATACGGACCCGGCCCCGGGTTCATCGGGTTTGTAGCTGATGCGGGTGATTTTCGAGTCGGGGAAAACCGAGCAATAGAAATCGACGGCTTCTTCTGCATTGCCGTCAAACCAGAGAAAAGGAGTGATTAATCTCATCGTGGTTCCCGAAGATTCGCTATGTCTTCAGCGCCAGCGTGGCAATAAATATAGGCATATACGGATTCAATCGGCTTGCCTCGTCGGTCCAACCGTCCTCATAGAATCCGGCAATCACAAGCCCCGCGTCAATCTGACCTCCTATCTGGTCATTCAGGCTATGGCTGAATTCAAGCGCTGCAGGTCCATCGAGTCGTTGTTTCAGTTTCGCCGGAGGCAAATCGGTAGCTTCCGAAAGTGGCAGGCGATTCCGGACCAGGAGGGGCTCTCCTGTGTCCACCGAGTCATGATCGAACAGAAAAAAGGCAGGATTCATGAAACCCGCCAAGAGTCGCCCTCCGATTGCGAGTACGCGATGGCATTCGCGCCACACAACTCGGACATCGCTGCAAAAGACATTGGAGACAGGGTGGAACACGAGATCGAAATGTTCAGCTTCAAAGCATGAAAGGTCAGTCATATCACCTTGAACAAGCTCAATATCCAGCCCCTCTCTCGTCGCCACCAATTCGTCTTTCGCGAGTTGTTCCTTCGAGATGTCAAAACTCGTAACTTTCGCTCCCGCTGCCGCGAGAACAGGAACTTGTTGGCCGCCACCCGATGCGAGGCAAAGCACTCGCTTGCCGTCCACGCCATCAAACCAGGTCGGCGGAACACATCGCTTCGGGGTGAGGATTACGTTCCAATGGCCGTTACGGGCTTTCCTGATAGTGGACTCATCAACCGGCTGGCACCATGGGCTTGATCCGCTGCGAGACTCAGCATCCCACGCATCTCTATTGTGTCGATGGATATCGATCATCTATTTGCATTGTCATCTTCAAAGGCCCGCTGGTAATGGCGTCATCAGGCCAGCGCCGTCATGGGCAGGACGGCGTCCCGATACTTGCCGCGGGTGTAGAGGTCGCGGAGAACATCGTCGCAGATGCCCCATATGTAGTGCGCGATCCAGTTTATGTCGGCGTTTGTCATGTTTGTCCTTGAACGTTCACGGGCTGGCGCCGGGAAGCGGGCCATTTTAGCCCGTCGGGGTGAGAGCGCGGCATCTCCTTCTGATCGAGGCGCCGGCCTGTCTGGAGATTACGGGCAATGGTTCCGGCTGCCCCGCGATATATACTCGCCCACCGATTCGTCAGCGTTATGGATCGGCAATACTGAGAATCGAGCATGCGAATCGCTTTCGGACTCCACCTTGACGGCCTGAACCCGGCGGCTCCGCGGAACGCGGCGGGCGAAATCACGCTCGGTCCAATGGGTTTCCTCCAGGTGCTGGAAACGCAACTTGGGCTGCCGACGCCGGACACGCACCCGAGCGAAGCGCCTTTCAGCTACCTCCAGTGCCTGCGGGAAGTGTCAACCCCGGACCGGTTCTTCCACCGGTCGCTGGAAATCGACCCGATCAACGTCGCACGCACGCTCCTGGATTGGAGGGCACAGTGGTACGAGGCCGGTTGGGACGGCACGTTCCCGGACAATGCGCCGGCGCGGCTGGCCGACATGGCTGCCGTGGAAGCCATCGCCAGGCATCGCGTGCCGCCCACGCACGGGGAGCGCCTGCAGCGGGTGGCGGAGGCGCTCGCCGAGCGCCGGACCCAGATCGGGCAGGTCGAGCTTCACACGCCTGTCGAGGACCTTCCGCATGCCTGGCAGCGGGTGGTTCGTGCCTTGCCGTGGGTCCCCGCGCCCGGACTCGAACTCGCGGTAACCGGTCTGCAGGATTCCGATCTTGCGCGGGTGCAGAGGCGGCTTCTGTCGATGGCCGATCGTGACGAGGATGGCGGCGCGGAACGCGAGTCCCTGCAGGGCGACGGTTCACTCGTTTTGGTGAAGTCCGCCTCGAAGGACCTCTCTGCGGACGCGATCGCCGAATTCCTGCTGGAAACCGGGGGAATCGGCAGAACGCTCCTGGTTGCCGAGGTCGACGGGATCGTGCTGGATAACGCGCTTGAACGCGCGGGTTTGCCGCGGTGCGGTTTTCGGCACTACACGCGGTTTCGGTCGGCCACGCAGGTATTGAAGCTCGCTCTGGCGTTGGTGTGGGAGCCGGTGGACCCGCACCGGATGCTGCAGTTTCTGCTTCATCCCAGCGGTCCTCTGCCGAGGTGGATACGGTGGCGGCTGGCCGATGCCGTGGCTGCGTCTCCCGGCATCGGCGGCCCCGCATGGATCGATGCCATTGAGGGAATTGCTCAAACGCTGCGGGAACATTACGAAGCGGGGGAGAAGGAGGTCGAGCGGTATCGGTCCGACATCGCATTCTGGCTGGAGGCGGAGCGATACGATCCCGATACAGGAGCACCCCTGGAAGCGCTCTTCCAGCGGACAGGGCGTATCTCGGCCTGGGCGAGCACGCAAGCCAATACCGTGGAGAGCGAGTCCGAAGCTGCGATGTTCGCGGCGGCCCATGCCCAGGCAAACGCGCTTCTGACGGAACTGGCGGAACTTCGTCAATCCGGCGCCCGGCGTATCGAACGGCTCGAGCTTCAGCGGCGGATCGATGAAGTGACGACCGATGCGCCGGACCCATCGACCTACGCCGAGGCCGGGCGCGCAAGGGCGACCACCGCGCCGGCTGCGGTGACGGGTTCCTGGCCGACCGTGGTCTGGTGGAATCTCGCGCGCGAGTCGACTGCCATCTCCTATCCCTGGTCGCGGCGGGAGCTCGACGCGCTGCGCGCATCCGGCGTGGACCTGCCGGAAATCGACGACATCGTTCGCCGGCGCAGCCGGGAATGGCTGAGGCCCCTGTGCAATGCGAGCGAGCGACTGGTCCTGGTCGCGCACCACAACGAGCGCGGCGCGCATCCGCTGTGGACACGCATCGAGAGCCTGTTCGACGGGCAGGCGACGGTGGAGATCGAGCCTGTGTTACTCGGGGGAGGCGCAACCCTCCAGCCGCTGGGAGTTCGCACGCGCGAGCTGCCGCTCAGGCACTTGCGAGCGCTCCGAAGATGGTGGTCGCTGCCGGAGGAATACCCGGTATCGCCGCGCGAGGTCGAGTCCTATTCCAGTCTCTCGAAGCTCTGCGATTACCCGCACGAGTGGGTATTGCAGTACGCCGCGCGGCTCCGCGCCGGCCGCGCCGCCGCGGTGATGGACGGTACCCGCCTGTTGGGCAACCTGGGTCATCGCCTATTCGAGGAGTTCTTTTCGACGCAGGTGGACTGGCGAAACATGCCGAACAAAGCCGTGCGTGACTGGGTACGCTCCGAACTGCCCGGCATTGTCAAACGCGAAGGCGCCGTGCTGCTGGGGTACGGGCGTGGCGTGGATCGCCAGCGAGTCGCGGCCACGCTGGAGCGGGCGCTGGTCCGGCTGCTTGAACACCTCCGGTCGGCAGGAGTGGTGGAGGCGGCGGCCGAGGACTCGGGGGAGGCTCCGTTCGAGGGGCGCCGCCTGACGGGCACCATCGACCTGTTGTTGACCCGCGGCAACGGGCATCGCGCCGTTCTCGACGTCAAGTGGGCCGGAGAGAAATACCGCGGCGGTTTGCTGGCGGAGAACCGCGCCCTGCAGCTTGCCACCTACGCCTACATGCAGAAGAGCAGGGACGGGAGCGACGCATGGCCTGCGGGCGCGTTCTTCATCCTCGCGACCGGAAACATGCTCGCCGCCAACCGGGCGAGCTTTCCCGATGCCATCGTGCACTCGTCGGAGGACGGCAGCGGTACGGCGGAGCTTTGGGATCGCCTCCGGGTCACGTGCGATTGGCGTTGGGAGCAACTGGGAGCGGGGCGGATCGAGGTCGTCACGGAACATACCGAACCGGACGAACAGTCGACTCCTCCGGACGAAGGTCTCCGCTCGGTTTCGGGAGGCGATCCTTACGATGACTTCACGCGCCTGACCGGGTGGGAGAGTTCCCGATGAATGGCCAACGGCGCGGTGCGCAAGCGGAACAGTCGGAACGGCGAGTGCGGTCGGTGGGAGAACACGGCGTGAGCGACCGGAACTGCGGACGCGACCGGTGGGAGAACACCGCGTGAGCAGCAAGAAGCGGGACCTCGAACACGTACGCTTCATCAGCGCCGGAGCCGGTAGCGGCAAGACGTACCGCCTGACCCGGGAGCTTGAGCAGGCGCTTTGCGAGGGCAGGGTGACGCCCGCCGCCGTGATCGGCACCACGTTCACGGTCAAGGCGGCGACGGAGCTTCAGGACCGGGTGCGGACGCGACTCATCCGCAGCGGGCGGCCCTTGCTTTCGGCGCAGATGGCGCAGTCCCTCATCGGCACCGTGCACAGCGTCTGTGCCCGCCTGCTCGGCCGGTTTGCGTTCGAACTCGGGCTCTCGCCGGAGATCAACGTCGCGGGCGTAGAAGACGGTGCGCGTCTGTTCAACCAGGCACTGGACGAGGTGCTGAGCGCCGACCGGGTGCGAGCGATGAACCTCCGCGCCCAGCGCCTGGCCCTCGTGGACGACCGCGCCGGTACGGGCTGGCAGGACCATGTACGCAGAATCGCCCAGGAGGCGAGAAGCAACGACATCGACCCGGCCGATCTGCCCGGGATGGGCCGGCAAAGCGCGAAGCGATTGCTCGGCTACTTTCCGGAGGCCACTTGCGGAGCGGAGGCGTCGGACGCGCTGCGTGCGGCCGTTGAGAATGCCATCGCAGATATCGACCTCGTAACCGATACCACCAAGGGTACCCGCGGATACGTTGCCAGACTGCGCAACGCCGCGGCGGAACTTCGCCGCGACGACTGCCGATGGACGCTGTGGATTTCGCTGAGCAAGGCGGGTCCGACCAAACGCAGCGAGGATGCGGCCGTCCCCGTGCGGGCCGCGGCCGCCTGCTATGACTGTCACGAGGACTTTCACGCCGACATACGCGGCTACATCGAAGGCGTATTCGCGATCGCGGGGGAAACCCTCGACCGCTTTCAGAGCCTGAAGACCGCCCGCGGCCTCGTCGACTACCCCGACATGGAACAACTCATGCTGCGCGCTCTCGACGAGCCAGCGGTGGCCGAGCGGCTTACCGAGGAGGTCCGTTTGCTGCTGGTGGATGAGTTCCAGGACACCAATCCGATGCAACTGGCGCTGTTCATGAAATTCGCCCGCTTCGCCGCCGAAGTGTTCTTCGTCGGAGACGTCAAGCAGGCCATATTCGGCTTCCGGGGCAGCGATCCGGAGCTTGTGGGAAGCACGCTCGACGCGCTCGTCGACCGCGGCAGCCGGCTCGACTTGCTCGATCGGTCGTGGCGCTCGCGGCCTTCGCTCGTGCGTTACATGAACGCGGTATTCGGCGAAGCCTTCCAGCGCGATGGCATGAGTCCCGATCGGGTCGAGCTGTCGCCCCAGCGCCCCGAAATCCACGGGTCGCCGGCGGTGGTGCGCTGGACGCTCCCGAAGGGGAAACGTGAGGTACAGGCCGGTGCGGTGGCGCTCGCCATCTCGGAATACATCGGCGCCGGGCATCGGGTGAGCGACCCGGAGACGGGCGAAGCGCGGGCTGTCACCTACGGCGACATCGCGGTGCTCGCCGCGACCAATGGCCACGTCCAGGAAATTGCCAGAGCGCTGCGCCTGCGGCGGGTGCCCATGAAGATGACCCTGGCCGGGCTGCTGGAAACGCCGGAAGTGTGCCTTGCGAGGGCGTGCCTGCGCCGGTTGAACGATCCCTCCGACACGCTTGCCACGGCAGAAATCCGGGCCCTGGGCGCCTGCGAGGAGCCGGAAGAGTGGCTTGCGGACCGGCTGTGCTGGCTGGCATCCGGGGAACGGGAACGGGACTGGTCGGTGGCCGACGATCCCATCGTGTCCCGCATCGCCCACCTGCGCGGCCAGACGATGACGCAGTCGCCGGTGGAGATCCTGGCGCGGGTGCTCAACTACGTCGGCGTCCGCCCGATCGTGACCGCCTGGGGGCCGGACGCCATCACCGCCGCCCAGCGCCAGCGCAACCTGGATGCCTTTCTCCACCTCTCGGTCGAGTACGAGAACCGCTGCGCATCTCAGCACGAGGCGGCGACGCTCACCGGGTTCCTGTTCTGGCTCGAGAATCCGACGTCCCCGGAACTGGATCTGCAGCCGGTGGTCACCGGCGGCGACGCCGTGCACGTGCTGACCTACCACCGCGCAAAGGGCCTGGAGTGGCCAGTGGTGGTCGCGACGGACTTTCACTACACATGGCGGCCCCGCATCTGGGACGTTCGCGTCGAGTCCGGCTCGGACGACCTCGACCTGGATAAACCACTCGACGGGCGGACCATCCGCTTCTACCCGAACGTCTTCGGCAGGAACACCAGGGGCGTTCCCGTCCTGGACAACATCCTGTCGTCGGAGGAGGGCGCAAGGACTGCCGCCGCAGCGGAGGCCGAAGGGCGCCGCCTGGCGTACGTGGGCATGACCCGAGCCCGGGACACCCTCATCATCGTCCTGCCGCCATCGGGGCCGCGCAGCGGTGCGTGGCTCGGCAACTTCAACTCCCGGCATCTGCTTCCCACCGGCGACGAACACCCGTTGCCGGTTGGCGGCGAGCGCCCGCTTCCCGGCGGCGGCGGCCACCGGTTTTCCCCCGGCGAACCCATCCCCTCGGCGGTGGTGGATCTGCCGGTCGCTGAATCTGCGGCTCCGGCGCCGGCCCCTTTCGGTCCTGCCTGGTTTCCCGAACGTTCGCCGAGCGAGCTTCGACTCCGGGAGCGGACAAGCCCTTCCCATGCCGGCCCTGTCGAGGGCGCCACCGTCGGCGAGAGGATCGAGATCGGGCCGCGAATCGCCGTTCATTCCGACGACATGGGGAAGGTCGGCACGGCGCTGCACGCGGCGATCGCGGCGGAGCTTGTCAATCCGCACCGCGACGATGCGGTGGACTGCGCTGCGGCGCTCATCCGCAATGGAGCAGGCGAGGGGGCACTGTCCCCCCGCGATGCCGTCGACTGTGCGCGGCGTCTCATGGATGCGGTCAACGCGAGATTCGCGCCGCGACGCATGCTCGTCGAGCATCCCGTCGAACTCGTCCGGGACAACGGCCAGGTGCTGCGCGGCTGGATCGACCTACTGCTGGAAACCGGGCAGGGATGGATCGTGATCGACCACAAGTCGTCACCGCGCCCGCGCTCCGAGTGGCCCGACGAGGCGCTGGAATACTCGGGCCAGCTCGCCGCCTACGCGGACGCGCTACGGGGCGCCGGCCTCCAATGCGCCGGGTGTTGGGTGCACTTCCCCGTCAGTGGCGGGCTGGTGGAAGTGCTGTATGGCCGAGATGCGGTCTGACAGGCTTTGAGCTGCCGGCGATACGCGGACGGCCAGCGCGACACGTTGGGGTGCTCTCCGAAATGACCTCGGAGCATCCCCTGCGACCTGGGCCGTCCTCAGGCCAGCGCCGTCTCGAACAGCACCAGCAGCCGGCTCCACGCCCGTTCGGCCTGCGCCTCGTGGTAGACCGCGGAGTCCGGCGGACACCAGCCGTGCAGTGCGCCCTCGTAGACCTCGATCTCCGCGGGCAGTCCGGCGGCGTCGAAGGTCTCGCGCAACACGTTCTTCGCCTCGGGATCCTCCATGTCGTCGTTGTCGGCGATTGCGAACAGGTAGTGCGCGTCCATCTCCGCGACAAGCAGGTGAGGGCTGTTCGGCTGGTCGGTCACGAGACCTCCGCCGTGGAACGATGCACCGGCGCCGACGCGGTCCGCGCGCGCCCACGCGGTGCGCATCGTGATCGGACCGCCCATGCAGTACCCGGTCGTGCCCATCTTGCGGTCCGGATCGACGGCATCCTGGGCGTCGAGGAAATCGACAAAGGCCCGCGCGTCGGAGATGTGGGTGTCGGCGTTGAGCGCGCGCGCGAGCGGAATGACGGTGTTTCGGGTGTCCTCGTCCTGGAAGCTCGCGCCCTCGGGTACGACCGGCGAGCGCACCGAGCGGTAGAAGGGATTGACCACGAGTACGGAGTAGCCCGACTCGGCGAGCCGCCGGCCCATCTGCCGGAAGGCCGGACGCAGGCCCAGAATGTCGGGCCAGATCAACACCCCGGGATGCGTTCCGGAAGCGGGGTGCACGAAGAAGCAGTCCGCGACGCCGTCGGGGGTGGTGACCTCGACGTCCTGCTCGGTGACCGCCTGCGCGTTGGCCGCCCGCGGCAGCAGCGCCGCGAGCCCGGCCCCCGCCGACAGTGTGCCGAACTCACGCCGGGTCAATTCATTTTTGCCGTCCAGATACTCGCTGGATTCCCTGAATGTTCGATCGTCGCACATGACTTGCTCCTTGTTGTCCTGATGGCTGTTTTCCCTGGCCAGAGTCTACACCGATCCTCCGGTCAGGTCCCGATCGGCGCACGTGACCGCGTTCGCGCTGCAACCCATTCACCTTCCGGCCACCGGCACTCGGACGACCTCGACCTGGACAAGCCGCTCGATGGGCGGGCCATCCGCGCTACGTTGAATCGGCAGAGCCGTACCGATAACGTTTCTACCCGCGCTGTCAGGGATCGAAGTCGTCGGGCAATGCGAAGGCTACGTAGGAAGCGCCACTGCCCGCATCTTCGGCTCCCGCCCTCGCAGTGGCCTTGCCACCGCCCGCTGCAATGACGATGTACTGGCGGCCGCCGATCCGGTAGGTGATCGGTGTGGCATGGCCGGCCGCCGGCAACACGGTCTCCCACAGCAACTCGCCCGTGAACTTGTCGAAGGCCCGGAGCTTGCGGTCGAAGATGGTAGCGGCGATAAATACCAGACCGCCCGCGGTCACTAACGGGCCGCCGTAGTTCTCGCTGCCCGTGGGGTCCGCGCCCGATTCGGCCAGTTCGGGATACTCTCCGAGCGGAACCCGCCAGGCGTAATCGCCCGTAGCGAGGTCGATGGCGTTGAGCGTTCCCCAGGGCGGTTCGATAGCCGGATAGCCGTCGGGATCCTGGAACCTGGCGGCTTCGGCAAGCGTATAGGGGCTGGTGACGGCCGCGTTGGCCGACCGGGTCTCGCGGGCCAGTTGTGTGTCGGCGGCCGCCATGGTTTCCCGCCCCGTCAATACGTATTCTCCCACCGCGTACAGCGCGTCGGCGCCGAGTCCGCGGAATCCGGGCATGGTGCCGGAGCCGAGCGCCACGAATTGCACCACCTCCAGCAGCGAATGGTGCTCGCCCAGACCCGTCAGTGGCGGTAACTCGGCCGTGCCGCGCCGATCGGCGCCGTGACAGACCGCGCATTCGCGGTCGTAGATTTCGCGACCGTTGATGACGTCGCCGGACTTCGGCCGTTCGGACAGACGCACCAGCCAGGGTACGTCGTTGGCGTTCAGATACAGCAGGCTGGTTTCTGGATCCCAGGCGGCGCCGCCCCATTCCGCGCCTCCGTCAAGGCCCGGCTGCATAATCGTCCCCGTGAGGCTCTGCGGAGTGAACTGGCCGCCGCTTCTGTACTGGCGGAATCTCTCCAACACCGCCGCGTGGGCGTCCGGCGTGCGCCGGCTCAGCAGCGCCTCCGTGAGCTGTTGGCGTGCGAACGGCGCGGGCAGAACGGGCAGCGGCTGCCGGGGCGACAGTCTCTCGCCGGGTATTTCAGCGGTGGGAACGGCCCGCTCCTCGATGGGAAAAATTGAATCCCCGGTTTCGCGATCGAATACGAACAGATGGCCGGACTTTGTCGGCTGGGCGACCGCGTCGATGCGGCGGCCGGAGCGTTCCACCGTCACCAGGGTCGGCGCCGTGGGCAGGTCCCGGTCCCAGGTGTCGTGACGCACTGTCTGAAAATGCCAGATCCGCTCGCCCGTGGCCGCGTCCAGCGCCAGCAGCGAGTTCGCAAACAGGTTATCGCCGGGCCGGTCGCCGCCGTAATAGTCGAATGCCGCCGAGCCCGTCGGTGCATAGACGATGCCGCGGGCAGCGTCCAGTGCAAGGCCCGCCCAGCTATTGGCGCCGCCGGCGTGCCTCCACGCCTCCTCCGGCCACGTATCGTGACCAAACTCGCCCGGCCTGGGTATGACGTGAAACGACCAGCGCAGTTCGCCGGACTGTACATCGAACGCGCGGATGTCGCCGTAGGCCGAGGGCAGGAACTCGCTCACCGTGCTGCCCACGATCAGCATCTCCCCGAAAATGACGCCCGGCGTCGTCAATTGCACGGACAGCGCTTCCGGGTCCCGGTCCAGGTGCTCGCGCAGATCGATTTTTCCCTGGTCTCCGAAGCCCCGTACCGGTTCCCCGGTGCGCGCGTCCAGGGCGTACAGGTGATGGCGCAGACCCGCAAACAACCGTGCGTCATCGCCCCCGGACCAGTAAGTGACGCCTCGCACCCGGTACCGGCCCAGCGCCGGGCGGCCTTCGAAGGGGTCGAACTGCCAGATGATCTCGCCGCTGGCCGCGTCTGCCGCGATTACCTTCAGTTTGGGAGAAACCACGTAGATCACACCGTCGATGACCAGTGGCTGGGCGTACATTTCCCTTCCCGGGAAGAGGTCGCCGGTATCCAGAACCCATGCCACCTCGAGTTCGCCGACGTTGGCGCGGTCGATCTGGTCCAGGTGGGAGTAGTGGCCGTTGTCGTAGCCGCCGTGGTAGGCGGGCCAGTCGGTGTCCACCTGTGCGCGCGCAGCGCAAGCGCCCGCCAGGGCCAGAGCCGCGCCGGCCAGGCGGCGGCCGTGTCCCGCGGTCAGGTGCCTTGCGATTTTGCGTTGTCGCATTTGCCTATCGCCGGAAAACTGCCTACTGTATTTGTCGATTCCATCGGGGCACGATGGTGGCTATACGATCATCGTACCCGGTCGCTGCCGCGGGGAAAAACATCGATGGCATTGTCGGGCAATCACGAAGTCGTTGTCGTCGGTTCCGGGGCGGGAGGCGGCATGTCCGCGTACCTGCTGACCCGGGCGGGTATCGGGGTGGTACTGGTGGAGGCGGGCCGCGATTACAACCCGTTTACCGAAACGCCCATGTTCAATACCAGCCACGAGGCTCCGTTGCTTGGCTTTCGCACGCCCGACAAGGATTTCGGCTTCTACAATGCCGGCGTGGGCGGCGGATGGGAAATTCCCGGCGAGCCCTACAGCACCGGGGAGGACTCGGACTTCCGCTGGTACCGCACCCGGATGCTCGGCGGGAGAACCAACCACTGGGGCCGCAATTCGTTCCGAATGGGCCCGCTGGACTTCAAGCCCCGGTCCCGGGACGGGCTGGGGGTCGACTGGCCGATCGGCTACGAGGATCTGGAACCCTATTACGATCGGACCGAAGCCTTGATCGGCGTCTACGGCAGCAATGACGGACTGACAAATTCACCCGACTCCGGACCCGGCATTCTGCACAAGCCGCCGAGACCGCGGATCGCGGAATTGATGATCAAGTCGGTCGCCGAGTCCATGGGCATGCCCTGTGTACCGATGCGCCGTGCCGTGCTCACGCGGCCCATGGACGACCGCGCCGCCTGCTTCTATGCGACCGCGTGCGGCCGGGGCTGCTCCATCGGCGCGGCGTTTCAGTCGACCACATCGCTGATCCCGTGGGCGAAGGCGACGGGCCGACTGGAAATGCTCACCGATGCGATGGTGTACGGGGTCGAAACCGACGAACGGGGGCGCGCCTCGGGCATCAATTACATCGACAGAAACAGCGGTGAGCACCGTCACATCCCGGCGCGGGCCGTAGTGCTTGCCGCAAGCACGGGCGAGTCTGCGCGCATCCTGCTCAATTCCGCCTCCGGCAGGCACCCGGACGGGCTGGCCAATGCCAGCGGACAGGTGGGCAGGAACCTGATGGATACGGTGGGCGCGGGCATGGCCGCGCAGATCCCTTCGCTTGAGAATCGTCCGCGCTACAACGAGGACGGCGCCATGGGTGGACACGTCTACATCCCGTTCTGGCTGTACGACGAACAGGATGCCGGCCGGCTCGATTTCCCGCGCGGCTACCACTACGAGGTGGGTGGCGGATTCCGGGAGCCAGGTTACGGTATTGACTACATCCCGTTCATTGTCGACGGCTACGGCAGGTCCCTGAAGGAGGATGCCCGCCGCTACTACGGCAGCGTGCTGCGGTTCGCGCAGCGGGGAGAAATGATCCCCAACGACGGCTGCTACGCCGAGATCGACTCCGGGATCAAGGACCGATTCGGAATCCCCGTGCTCCGGTTTCACTACCGGCATACCGAGCACGAATTTCGGCAGGTGGCGCACTTCCAGCAGACCACGTTGGACCTCATCGACCGGCTCGGCGGCAGGCTCCTGACGGACGTGCGCCCTCCGCAGGAGGCCATTTCCGCCGGCGGGGTGATCATTCACGAGGTCGGTACCGCCCGCATGGGAGACGATCCGGAAACCTCCGTGACGAACGGGTTCGGCCAGGCCTGGGAAGTGGGCAACCTGTACTTGACCGACGGTTCGGTGTTCGCGTCCAAGGCCCACAAGAATCCGACCCTCACCATCCTGGCGTTGGCATGGCGCAGCACCGAGAATCTGATCGAGCGTATGAGGCGGAACGAGATATGAAGGACGTCAGTCTGCCCATGGTCGATCGGCGCACAACGCTGAAGTGGCTTGCATCCGCCCTGGTGACCGCCGGCGCCGCCCGCGCCCAGGTTCCGGGCAGCGCCGGCACGGATACCGGGACCGGGCTCTCGCTGCTTGGTACGCCCGAGCCGGCAAGCGGTCCCGGATACGGGCGGGATCCCGATCTGCTGAACCCGACTGTCCCCTGGGAACGCACCATGACCCCCCGGCAACTGCGCGTCGCCGCAGCCCTGTGTGACATGATCCTGCCGGAGGATGAAGTTTCGCCGGCGGCCACCGCGTTGGGCGTGCACGAATTCATCGACGAGTGGGTCAGCGCGCCGTATCCGGACCAGCAGCGCGACCGCGAGCAGATTTTCGATGGCCTGGAATGGCTGGAGCGGTCCTCCAGGGAGCGCTTCGCAGCCGGATTCGCGGATCTCACCGACGATCAGCGTTCCGGAATTCTGGACCGGATCGCCTTTGCCGATCGCGTCGAGGCGGGTCTCGAGGATACCGCCGCCTTTTTCCACCAATACCGGAACCTGGCCCTCAGCGCATTCTATGCAACGGAGGAGGGCACCGCCGATATCGGCTATATCGGCAACGTACCCATCATCGGGGAGTACCCGGGGCCGACGCCGGAGGCGCTGGCACACCTGAAAGCGGCCCTCGCCGGCCTGGGCCTGCAAATGCCGGAAGTCGAGTAGCGCCGGCGCCGGTCATCGGCGGCCGCGCCTGCTCTCAGATGCGATAGAACGATGCGGCGTTGTCGTGGAACAGCTTGCGCCGGTCGGCCGCGCTGAAGCCGGCGGTCAGTTCGGTCAGCGTCTGCACCCACTGCGCCCATGTGGACGCCAGGTCCACCACCGGCCAGTCGCCGCCGAACATCAGGCGCCCGGGACCGAATGCCTCGAAGGCGATCTCGGCGTAGGGTCTGAGATCGTCCACCGTCCAGTCGTTCCAGTCTGCCTCGGTACACATCCCGCTGACCTTGCAGACCACATTCGGTGCGTCGGCCAGACGCCGAATGTGTTCGGCCCAGGGTTCGATCCGGGACTGGCCGATAAAGGGCTTGCCCAAATGGTCCAGAGCGAATGCCACCTCGGGACATCTTCCTACCAGTTCGAGCACGCTCTCGAACTGACCGTCGCCCTTGATGCACAGGTCGAACGACAGGCCCCGCTCGCCGAGTAGCTGCACACCGCGCACGAAGTCCGGCCGGGCACAGTAACGGTCGTCATCCTCAGACTGTATGAGCTGGCGAACGCCTCGCACCAGGGGTTGAGCGGCAAGCCAGTCGAGTTCGGTTGCGGCGGCCGCGCCGCTGGACACGGAGGCCCAGGCAACGATTCCGGCCAGGCGCGGCTCCTCATCCGCCGCCAGCTCCGCCACCCATCGGATCTCGTCGCGGGCCTGCTCCGGCAGGGCGTCGCACTGCACGAAGATCATTTTCTCCACCTCGTATCCGGCCGACGCGGCGCGAAAGTCCCGGGCCAGCCGGGGGCCGCCGATGGCCGGAACCGCGGACAGCCACGGGTAGGTGAGCCGTGCCGGGTCCCAAAGGTGCAGGTGGGAATCGATGATCGGGAAATCCGGCATGCTCGACTCTCTGGGCGTCTCTTCAGGAGAATATCAGGTACAGGGTACCAATGGCGCCGAGCAGCACGATGGTAAGGAATCCCGGACTGCCGACGGCGAACCGGCTCCTTTCGGACACGGAGGCCGTTCGGCTGTAGCAGTATTGGCCGACAATGCGCGGATCCGGCGCCGGCGTTGCCAGGCTGCACAACACGAAGAGCCCCGAACAGATCGCGAACAGCCACCACGCCTGGAGCATGAACCCGATGCCCAGCCCGTGGGTAATGAGCTGTATCGGCTGTCCGACGAGTTGCTCCGAGGGCGCCGGCGACCGTGCTCATCAGCGCGGCCAGCAAGCCTGCCAGTACCAGCCCGCGGACGCCGGGCGGCAACAACTCGAGGATCAGCACCACCAGCGTACTGTCGGGATTGGATTCGATCAGGTCCCTTCACAAATGGGAAAGGGTGACTTCGGGCTGGTGAATGTTTGCGCAACAACATTATGAGATCATGCTCTAACTGCGTGAACCTTTACGGTGCCTGCGGATATAGTCAATCTGGGCAGGGGGCCTCGTAAGGCGTTCCCGGTAGTTTGAAAGATGGCGGCTACAACGATTTCGTCACCGTGAACGGGGGGGTGGCCCATATTTCAGCGGCTGCTGTCCTGGCTGTGCTCTGCGTGTGTGTGCCCGGTGTAGACAGTGCAAATGGCGTAGAACTGCCTCCGAATATCGTGCTGGTGCTCACCGACGATCAGGGCTATGCCGATCTTGGCGTGCACGGAAACACTGTCGTGCGTACGCCCCATATCGATGCGTTTGCCCGAGAGGCGATCGTCTTCTCAGACTTTCATGTCTCCCCGACCTGCTCGCCAACGCGGGCCGCAGTGCTCACCGGCCGTGACCCGAACCGGACCGGGGTCTGGCACACTGCCGCCGGTCGCGGACTGATGCGCCGGGCCGAAGTCACCATTGCCCAGGTGCTGCGGGAGGCAGGTTACGCGACCGGCCTCTTTGGCAAGTGGCATCTTGGCGGCGAGTACCCGTTCCGTCCTCAGGACCGGGGATTCGAAGAGACATTCACGTTCGGCGGCGGCGGCACCGGCAACATCAGCGACTTCTGGAACAACACGAATTTCGACACGATCATGAACCACAACGGGCAGCCCGTGCCGACCGAGGGGTTCATTACCGATACCCTTTTCGACCGGGCCATGGCGTTCATCGATTCCAGTCTCGACGAGGGCCGGCCATTTTTCGTCTACCTTTCGACCAACGCTCCGCACGCGACTTACAACGCACCGACGGAATATGCACAGAGGTACGGCGACCAGCCGGATTCGCTTGCGCACTTCTTCGGCATGATCGAGAACATCGACGACAACTTCGGCCGGCTGCGGCGGCACCTGCGGGAGGCGGGTCTGGAAAACGATACGATCCTGATGTTCATGACGGACAATGGCACGGCCATGGGGCATCCGGTATTCAATGCCGGCCTGCGGGGTCACAAGGCCAGCGAATACGAGGGCGGTCATCGCGCGCCGTTCTTCTTTCGCTGGCCCGCGGGCTCCATGGACGGCCCCCATGCGATCCGCAATCTGGCGGCGCATATCGATATTGCGCCGACGTTGCTGGACCTGGCCGGCGTCCGGCCGGAATCGGCGGAGCGATTCGACGGCGTGTCGCTGCGGCCGCTTCTGGAGCGTCGCGAAGAGGGCTGGGTCGACCGGCCGGTCGTCATCGATTCGCAGCGCATCATCGATCCGCAGAAATGGAAGCAGAGCAGCGTCATGACCCGCCGCTGGCGGTTGGTCAACGGGACGGAACTGTACGAAATAGAGTCCGATCCTGGGCAGGGCCGGGACGTTTCGGGCCGGCATCCCGAAGTGGTCAGGTCCCTGAGGGGCGTTTATGAAGATTGGTGGGACGAACTCGAGCCCACATTTGCCGATACGCCGCGCATCGTCGTCGGAAGTGAACAGCAATACATGACCCGGCTTGTGACCCGGGAATGCCTGTCATCCGGCCTTCCTGCATGGGGCCAGGCACATGTACGGGCTGCCCGGCAGCGCGTCAACGACGACTGCGTGTGGGCGGTGGAGGTCGAGCGCGCGGGGCGGTACGTCGTGGAAATGCGGCGCTGGCCGCGGGAACTTAATCATCCCATCCGGTCCGGATTGCCTGGCGGCGAGCCGGTTCCCGGTGGTCCGTCTCACCGGGACCTGCCCGGCGAGGCCTTTGCGGCGGTCAGTGCGTCGCTCGTCATCGGCCCGGATACCTATACGCATTCGATCGGCACGGGTGACCGCAGCGCTCGGTTCGAGGTGGAACTGAGCCCGGGGCCGACCATGATTACCGCGACGTTCGAGGACGACGAGGGTAAGCGGCTGCCTTCCTACTACGTCTACCTCTATCCCAAGTCATCTGCGCCGTCGCTGGACATGGTTTCGCGGACTGCATCGGACTCAGGCCCGCAAGGGTGGTGGCAGACGGACCTCGGTCGAGTTCATGACGTCGAATCGATCACGCTGCGCGGCTGCGGACACGGCGAGTGTCAGGAATCGCTCAGTGATTTCTACGTGTTCGTTGCCAATGAGGATCCTGCCGGCCGTTCGTTTGCGGACCTATCCCGGGATTCCGGCACCTGGCGGCGCTACTTCATCGGCGGCGCCGGTCCGTCGCTGGAGATTCCGGTTGGGGCCGAAGGCCGCTACGTTCGGGTTCAGCATGCCCGCGAAGGTGCACCGACGCTGGCCCAGGTGGAGGTTCGCGGCACCGCAGTTGAGGCAGCCGAGGCGGAAGGGGCATTGCCGAATATTGTTCTCATTCTCGCCGACGATCTCGGGCTCGGGGACGTCCGCAGTTACACGAATACGGCTGTCGCCCCCGTGGACTCGCCGGTGCCGACCCCGGCGATCGACCGCCTGGCCGTCGAGGGCATGCGGTTTACCAACGCGCACTCGCCGTCGGCGGTGTGCTCGCCGACCCGGTACGGGTTGCTGACCGGCCGGTATGCATGGCGTACCCGGCTGACGGCCGGCACGGTGGTCATGCACGCCCCCTCGCTGATCGATCCGGCCGAGCAGACTCTGCCCGAACTGCTGCGGGACGAGGGCTATGCGACCGCCATGTTCGGCAAGTGGCACCTGGGCCTCGACTGGGCTACGAAGGACGGCAAGGTACCCGCCAGGACCGGGGCAAACGTGGATTACGCCCAACCCTTCGGCGGCGGTCCGGTCCATCATGGCTTCGACACGTATTTCGGCGACGACACGATCAATTTCCCGCCGTTCACCTACATGCAGGACGACCGTGTGATCGGCATGCCCACTGAGCCCGTGCTCAAGGACGAGGTTCTGTACGGATTCAGGGCAGAGGGATATGAGTTCGGCGACGTTCTGCCCGAGACCGTCGGCCGGTCGGTGGATTACATTCGCGAGCAGTCAACCCGGGACCGTCCGTTCTTCGTTTACCTTTCGTTGACGGCCCCCCATGCGCCGATCGTACCGCCCGCACTTGTGCCCGCGGATGCCGAACGGGGCTTGCGCGAATTCTCCCGGGATGACGGACAGACGCTTTACTCGAACTTCATTCGCCTGGTGGACTGGTCGGTGGAACAGGTACTCAATGCGCTCGATGCCGCAGACATCGACGGAGATACGCTGGTGATTTTTACTTCGGACAACGGGGCGTCAAAGTCCTTCGCCTCCCACGACCGCATCTCGCCGGGCTTTGTCGATGGAGTTCTGCTGCGCGGGCAGAAGGCCGACGCCTTCGAGGGCGGGCACCGCGTGCCGCTGTTGTTCCGCTGGCCCGGGCGGATCGGAGAGGCGCGGGTCAGCAGCGGCCTGGTGGAGTTGAACGACATCTACCGCACCGTCGCGGACATCCTGGGTGTTGAGGAACCATCCGCCGGCGGTCACGACAGCATCAGCATGGCGCGCCTGTTGTTGGGAAACGAGGCCCCTTCGGATCCGCGGGCGCCGAGAACGCTTGGTGTCAACCATTCCCACCGGGGCGGCTTCGCGATTCGCGAAATCGATGACCAGGGCCGTGAATGGAAAGTCATCTTCGGGGGCCAGGCTGCCGGAGGATTCTCCGGCGGTGCGCCCTTCGATCCATTCACTACCATCGGCGAAACCTTCGATTTCGATTCCCACCTGCAGCTATACGATCTGACCGCCGACCCCGGCGAATCCAACGACCTGCTGAAGGACGGCGTCAGCGAGGCGGAGCGAGCCCTCGTCCTCGACCTGCAGTCGAAGCTGCAGGCCATCATCGAATCGGGACAAAGCAGGGTGCACTAATGTTCCGGCAACGATCGGTCTTTCCGCACGTGTGTCTGGCCGTTGCGGTCTTCATGGCCGAGGCCGGCGCTCAGAACTTCCGCGATGTGAACACGCTCGATACGGCCGGACATATCGACATGGGCGCGTATCTCGCCGATCACGACATGGTGTATACGCGACTGCCCACGGAATACTACGACGGTCTCATCCTCGGCAACGGCGTCATGGGAGCGCTGCTCTACGTGGAGCAACCGAACCGGCTGGTCTTCCTGGTCACCCGTTCGGATGTCTACAGCCTTTCCGAAGAGGTCTTTCCGCACCGCAAATCCATCGGGCGCTTCGTGCTCGAGACCGATGCCGCCATCGATCTGGAGCCGGCACGGCCGTTCCGCGTACGGATATTCGACGGTCTGATGGAGGGTGCGCTGCGCACCGGCACGGGCGAAATCGAGCTTCAGGCGTTCATCGAGGCTGAACGCGAGGTTCTCACGGTGCTGACCCGCAACTCGGGGGACGCGGCCGCCGAGTGGCGTTTCGAAGGCGATTCCGACCCGCAGCCCACCAACCGCGCGCGCAACGTGGGTCCGTACTACCTGGGCCCGTACGAAACGGCCCCGCCCACCACCGGACGGGAGCGGGGTGCCTGGTTCTTCAGCCTGGCCTACACGGAGGTGGGTGAGCCTGCCGGCGACATCACCGTTGCCTGGGACGAAGCCGGCGAGGCCGGGTGGACCGTCCGCAACGCGACCATGGCCTACAACCGCAACCAGGGGATCGACACGCGCGAAACGGCGCTGGCGACCCTCGAGGCGGCGCGCGCTCAGACAACCGAAGCGCGGCTTGACCGGCACACGGAAGTCTGGAACGAGTTCATGAGCCGCCGGTTCGTCTCCATCCCCGACAAGAAGCTCGAATCGTTTTACTACATTCAGTACCACAAGCTGCGTGGCGGCACTCGCCCCGGCGGCAACCTCATCGACCTGCAGGCGACCTGGTTCGACCCGCGCTCACCCTGGCCGGCCGTCTGGCACAACCTCAACATCCAGATTGCCTACTGGCTTCTGAGTACTGGAAACGCGCCCGAACTGGCCGAGCCGTTGATTCGCCACATGAACGAAAACCGACGACGCTTTGCCGCCATGGCCGGACCCTACGAAGGCGGCTACGGACTGGTTTCGAGGACCACACCCGACTTCATCCCGCCGGGCCCCGGCGAAAGTTCGATTCTGCTGTACGACGACATCCCGGAGGCGTTCAAGCGCGACAATCCCATCCCGGCGGTTTTCCACCGGGCCACTTTCGGGAGCTTCCTCTGGCTGTGCCACAACCTTTGGCAGATCCACCGCTACACGATGGATGAGGAACTGCTGACGGGGACCCTCTACCCGCTGCTGGTCAGGGGCGTGCGGCTCTACCAGCAGGTCATGCAGGAGGGCGCGGACGGGCGGCTGCACCTGCCGGTGATGTATTCGCCGGAATACGTGTACGCGCCGAATGCGAACTACGACCTGACCGTCCTGAAGTGGGCTGTCGGAATGTTGTTGCAACACGCGCCGGTGGCCGACGGCGTTACCGGGGAACAGATACGGGAGTGGCAGGACATCGCCGCGCGGTTGGTCGATTACCCCTACGACCCGGAGGAAGGCTATACCATCGGCACCGGGGTGAAGCTTGAGGACGCGCACCGGCACTTCTCACACCTCATGATGATCTACCCCTTTTACGACGTTCACATCGAGCAGTCCGGAGGCCTTGAGAAGATCCGCAGATCGGTGGACTTCTGGTTGAGCTTCGTCGAGGACATCCGCGCGTCCCACAGTGAAGTGGCCGTGGCGGGCTACTCGTTTACGATCGCGGCGTCAATGTACGCTGCCATGGGCGACGGCGAGCAGGCCTATGCCTACCTCGACGCCTTCGTCGACACCTATGGCGGCGCCGACATCTCGCGGGGCAATACCCACTACTACGCCCACTCGGTCAGCGGCATGACCCAGGAAGTCTCGCTGACCGGCTCGGTCAGCCTCAATGACATGCTGCTGCAGAGTTGGGGCGGCAAGTTGCGGGTCTTCCCCGCCGTGCCGGGCCACTGGGATAACGTGGCGTTTGCGAGCCTGCGAGGTGAAGGCGCCTTTCTGGTCAGCGCCGAGCGCAGGGCGGGCGAACTGGTGCGGCTGCAAATCGGGAGTCTGGCCGGCTCTCCTTGCCGCGTAAAGGCGGAGGGGCTTTCGAGACTTGCCGCGTCCGCGTCTGCGGACACCGAGCAACTCGAATTTGTCGGTGAGGACGAGGCGGTCTGCCACCTGTCGGCCGGCGAAGAACTGCTTCTGGTCGCGTCCGGGGCCAGCGCGGACATCCTGCCGGTGGCCGGGGATGGCGAGGAGGCGGCCAACTTCTTCGGACTCAAGGGGCCATGATGAGACCTCGTTTTTCGACGCTGGCCTTCATCGCGTTCGCGCTGATCGGAGGATCGGGGCTGGCCCAGACCGATGACCGCCCGAACATCATCCTGATATTCAGCGACGATCACGCGCTACGGGCGGTCAGCGCTTATGGCGGCTCGCTCATCGAAACGCCCGGCATCGACCGGATCGCGCACGAAGGCATGCTGTTTCGCCATGCGACGGTGACCAATTCGATCTGCGGGCCGAGTCGGGCGGCCCTGCTGACGGGGAAGTTCAGTCATCTGAACGGCAAGTTCACAAACGGCGGCCTGTTCGACGGCTCGCAGCCGACGCTGCCCAAGTACCTGCAGTCGCACGGCTACGAGACGGCGATCATCGGCAAGTGGCATCTGGGTTCGGAGCCGACCGGATTCGACCACTGGGACATACTGCGGGGCCAGGGCGAATACTTCCAGCCGACCTTCATCAGCGCGCGTGGAGAAGCCGTGTTCGGCGGATACGCCACCGACGTGATCGGGCGCAAGACCATCGACTGGATCGAGCGGCAGCGCGCCGGCGACAAGCCGTTTTTCCTCATGTCCCAGCACAAGGCGCCGCATCGCGAATGGTTCCCTCCGCTGAGGCACCTGAACCTGTACGCCGATACGGTGTTCCCGGAACCCGATTCGCTGTTCGATACCTACGAGGGTCGTGCGTCGGGGGCGGCGCAACAGGAAATGACGCTGGCGCGCCACTTCAACGACCGCGATCTTAAATTCCTGCCGGGCGAGGCCGACCTGGCCGTTCGCCCGGACGACATCCCCCGGCAAGCCGGCTGGCGGTACATGGTCTCGCGGCTGACGCCGGGACAGCGGCAGGCCTATCGGGACGCGTTCGAACAGCGCAATCGGCCGCTGGTGGCGGGCAGTCTCAGCGGAGACGACCGGGTACGCCACATCTACCAGCGCTACATGCAGGACTACCTAGCCGTGGTGACTGCCATGGACGAGAACATCGACCGCCTGCTGGACTACCTGGACGAGTCGGGACTGGCTGCGAACACCATCGTCATCTACACATCCGACCAGGGGTTCTATCTCGGCGAGCACGGCTGGTACGACAAGCGCTGGATGTACGAGGAATCCCTGCATGCGCCGTTGCTGGTCCGCTGGCCCGGCGTGACGGCGCCGGGCAGCGAGACCGGCGCGCTGATCCAGAACATCGACATCGCGCCGACGTTGCTGGACGCCGTCGGAGCGCCGGTCCCCGAAGACATGCAGGGCGAGAGTTTCACGCCGTTCCTGCGCGGCGGGGAGCCGGCCGGCTGGCGCGACGCCATCTACTACCACTACTACGAGGGGCCGCCGGCGGTACACGCCGTGCCGCGCCACTACGGGGTACGTTCGGCGCGCTACAAGCTGATCCACTACTACGATCTGGGCGAGTGGGAGCTGTTCGACCTCGAGCGCGACCCCGACGAAATGCAAAGCGTATACGGCGACCCGGACTACCGGGACGTACAGGCCGGGATGCTGGAGCGCCTGCAGGCCCTGCGTTAACGGTACGGGGATAACTGAGTCGCGGCGATCCGCTCCGGGCGCGCTACCGGGTACGCCATTCTCGTTCGGGACAGGACCATCCAGTTGAGCATCGACGGCGAAACGCTTGTCATCTGGACCGAGCCCGAAGGCTGGCCGCGGCCGGGAAGGCGCATCGACAGCGGGACCTTTGCGCTGCAAGCCCACGATCCGAATAGCGAGGTGCACTACCGGGATATTCGCGTTCGGGTTCTGGACTGACCCGCGCCTCGACGGCCTCGCTACAGGTCGGGCTTTACGCCCACCAGGCCGTCGAGGCTGTGTGAACAATTGTCGCGGTGTTTTTGCAGCAGTTGCTCCTCGTCAAAGGACGCAGCGTAACGCAACAATTGCTGGCGTTCTTCACGGTAGTCGTAAAACGGAATCGACCAGCCGCAGGAGTCGGCGATGCGAAACAGGTCCGAGACGATTATGGAGCGGATGCCAGGGTACTCGGGAAACTTGGCCAGCAACTCGTCGTAGCCCTCGTCGCCACGCTCACAGACCCGAGCGTTACCGTATAGCCGCAGGATCTTGGCGGGCCCGTCAAAGGCGCAGAACATGACGGTGAGGCGGCCATTCTCCTTGACGTGCGCGATGGTTTCCACCCCGCTGCCGGTGATGTCGAGATAGGCGACCCGCCGCGGCCCGAGAATGCGGAAGCTGTCATGCCCCTTCGGCGAGACGTTGATCAGGCCATTCGGGCGTTCGGGCGCCGTCGCGACGAAGAAGATGTGCTGTGCTTCAATGAATGCCGCCAACCTGTCGCTGATTTCTTCGTAAACCTTGCTCATGAACGGTCCCGTTGCGTGTGTACAACTTGCAATCCACCCGATATTAGAGCTATAAATCAACAATTAAAAGCATTAAATCCTCATGACTTCATGCAAATACTGCCTACTCTGAAGTCTCTCCGCGCTTTCGAGGCGGCCGCGCGACTTGGCAGCTTTACGCGTGCGGCAGAGGAACTCTGCCTGGCGCAGAGCGCCGTCAGCCGGCAGGTTCGGGGTTTGGAGGACCTGCTTGGCGCAAGGCTGTTCGACCTGATTCGGCAGCGCATTGTCTTGACCCAGGCAGGCCGTGCTTACCTGGAGGAGATCCAGCCCATCATGGCCAACCTGGAAGCGGCTTCGACCCGGGTCAGTGCGCGCGCCAAGGGGGTGCAACTTATTGAGATGGCGACATTGCCGACCTTCTGCTCGCGGTGGTTGATTCCGCGCCTGCCGAAGTTCTATGCCGAACATCCCCAGGCTTCAATTCGCCTGACTTCCAAATTCGATCCGTTCAACTTTGATGCAGAACCGTTCGACATCGCCATACACTTCGGCACGCCGGACTGGGCCGGGACGCGAATGCACCATATGTTCGACGAGCGCATGATCGCCATCAGCAGCCCCGACTTCCTTCGCAGGCACAACATCCTTTCCGATGCGGACCTGGCAGCCGCGCCCCTGCTGCATCTGTCCCTGCGGCGTACGGCATGGGTGGACTGGTGTACGCAATTGTCAATTTCCACCAGGAACGCCTACAGAGGCTGGTTGCTGGACCAGTTTTCCATGCTGACGGAAGCTGCCGTTGCCGGTCTCGGTGCAGCGTTACTGCCCGATCTGTTCGTTGAGGAAGAATTGGGACGCGGCAAGCTCGTTCTCGCCAGCACCAGCGCGATCGAGTCCAGCAAAGGCTACTATATCGCCATTCCGGAAAACCGGCCGACGGCCCCCATCGTAACGGAATTGTGCAACTGGATCCTGCGCGAGGCGGAGCAGACGCTACATGCGTCGCGTTCGGCAACGAGTGCATCAGTTCCCGGCCATGAGTTGCCCCATAAACATAATGTAGTGCTAAAAAAGGGGGACTTATATCGTTGACTGCGCAAAACGCGGAATAATGCATACAGGTTGATCGATAGCGTCGGGCAGGGTGTTTATTGCGGGTTTCCAAGGTCCAAACACTCTTGCGACACCCCATTCACAGGGTCGGGCACCTGCCAGATGCCCCCTTCGGGCATTATTGTTCAGCTGCGCAGTCAACGATATAAGTCCCAAAGATTGAAGCAATATTTACATGAAGTCATGACAGTTTGACGCTTTTGTCAGTGCAATCATGACTCTAGAATTCTCTTGGCGGTAAATATCGCAGTCAACACGCTTGTATCGAAGAGCTAAAGGCAGTGGGCCGATATCCAAAGGAGCAAGAATGAATATCCCACAGCGAGGCTTGTTGCTCGGCGCGCTTGCAGCCTTACTCCCGTGTATTTCTGCTGCGAGCGAGGCTCGCCCCAACATCATTTTTATTTACAGTGACGATCATGCGTTTCAATCCATCAGTGCGTATGGCGGCCGCCTGAAGGATGTCGCTCCGACGCCGAACATTGACCGTATTGCGCGGAACGGTATTCGCTTTGACCGGGCCACTGTAACGAATTCAATATGCGCGCCGGCGCGTGCTGTCGTGCTGACTGGGAAGTACAGCCACCTCAATGGCGTTCGCGACAACGCCACCACATTCGATGGCAGCCAAAATACCTTTCCCAAGATGCTTCGGGAGAATGGGTATGAAACGGCAATTATCGGCAAATGGCACCTGGGTTCCGATCCGACCGGCTTCGATCACTGGGATGTCTTGCCAGGCCAGGGGTTGTACTACAACCCGGAATTCAAGACGAAAGCGGGTATCGAAACCGTACCTGGCTATGTCACTGATATTACGACTGAAAAATCGCTTCGCTGGCTTGAGACGGTCCGCGGGAAGGACAAACCCTTTCTGTTGATGATGCAGCACAAGGCACCGCACAGACCGTGGGTATCAGGTCCGCGACATTTGTACTTTCTCGAAGGCCAGACGATCCCGGAGCCTGCCAATCTCTTTGACCGCTACGAAAATCGAGCATCAGCGGCGAGCAATCAGGCGATGACGATTGCCAACGATTTCCGACCTCGGGCGGATCTGAAAATCTATGACCCCAGTGAGGAAACCCAGCGCGAAGACCTGAAAGCCTACGGAGTCGAGAACGACACACCATGGCCGAAGTGGATGTACGGCAATATGAGCGATGCGCAGCGACGCCTCTGGTATGCCGCGTACAAGAAAAGAAACGCTGATATTGCAGATGTTGTTCTCGAGGGTGCCGATCTCGTTCGCTGGCAGTATCAAGCCTATTTGAAAGACTACCTGCGCACAATCCGTTCCATAGACGACAGTGTCGGTGAGATTCTCAACTACCTCATTGCCAACGGCCTGGAAGACAACACGATCGTCATTTACTCGTCCGATCAGGGTTTCTATCTGGGCGAGCACGGCTGGTACGACAAGCGATTTATGTACGAAGAGTCATTTCGAACGCCATTGCTCATGCAATGGCCGGGAAGAATAGAACCGGGAACCTCCACCAGCGAGCTCGTCTCCAACCTTGACATTGCCCCGACCCTGTTGGATATCGCCCGCGTCGATGCCTATCCCCATATGCAGGGACTAAGCTTACGCCCCATCCTGGAAAACGAACTCGAATACCAATGGCGCGATGTACTCTACTATCGCTACTACGAATACCCTGGTAGCCACCTCGTTGAGCCGCATGAGGGAGTTGCCGACAAACGTTTCAAGCTGATTCATTTCTTGATATCGGACGAGTGGGAATTGTTCGACCTGATCGAGGACCCGATGGAAATGCGCAGCGTATACGACGATCCCCGGTATAGAGATATTCGACGCAATCTGGAATCGCATCTTGAGAAGCAAAAAAAGAAGTTCGATGTTCCATCGAACGAGCCTTTCAGTTCCGGATTCGGAACCTGACGACCAACAAAAAGGCATGACAACATGCGGACAACGCACAGGTATAGCTTCATGTCGAAGCTGACGGCAGGGCCATTGTGCGCAATCGCATCAGTCTCAGGCGAGAATATTCTTCACAACGTGTCCGTGGACGTCGGTCAGTCGAAGATCGCGACCCTGGTAACGGTAGCGAAGCTTTTCGTGATCAATGCCCATCAGATGCATGATCGTTGCGTGAAAGTCGTGGACGTGGACTTCGTCGCGAATGATGTTGTAGCCGAACGGATCGGTTTCGCCGTAAATGATGCCTGGCTTGATGCCGGCGCCCGCCATCCACATTGAGAATGCCTGGATGTGATGATCGCGACCGTCGCCGTTCTGGCCCATAGGAGTACGTCCGAATTCTCCGCCCCAGATGACGAGGGTGTCTTCGAGGAGGCCGCGTTGTTCGAGGTCCAGTACCAGCGCGGCGGAACCCTGATCGACGGACTTGCACACTTTCGGAAAGCGATTGCTCAGGTTTTTGTGATGGTCCCAGCCTCGATGGTATAGCTGGATCACCCGAACGCCGCTTTCGGCCATTTTGCGGGCGAGCAGGCAGTTGCGTGCGAAGCTGTCATTACAGGAGCCAGTGCCGTACGCACTTCATCGAGCGCGGCCGGTGTTGTTTCAGTGTTCCAGGCGTAGACCGATTCCAGGAACGGCAGCTGGCTCAGGCTGGCAAACGAGTCGGCTGTTACCCGGGTGTTGGTTACGTTCAGTGTTACCAGGCTTTCGACTTCGCTTACCGGTCGAATCATTTTGTCGTCTACGGCAGTGTTTTCCAGTGACAGCCGCGTGAGATTCTGAAGGTTGGCGACCATGTCCAGCACATCGTCGTCGATGGAATTACCGCCCAGACGCAGGCTGTCCGGCGACCAGGATTCCCAGTCCGCCTCGGTAGTCACACCACTGATTTTGCAGAAGACATTGGAAGCCTCTGCGAGCTGGCCGATATAGCCAGCCCAGGGTTCAACAATTCCTTCCGCAATGAACGGCTTGCCGATGTGGTCCAGGACGAAACGCACATCGGGACACTGCTCGACCAGTGCCAGGACGCTGGCGAACTGCCCGTCACCCTTGATGCAGAGATCGAAACTGAGCCCGGCCTGGCCAATGAGCTGCACGCCGCGCACGAAATCCGGTTTCGCACAAAACGCATTGTCGGCCTCGGGCTGGATCAACTGTCGCACACCGCGGACGAGCGGCATGGTCGCAAGCCACTCGAGCTCCGGGGCTACGGCCGAGCCCTCGGCGACGGGTGCCCAGGCAACGATGCCGGCGATGCGCGGTTCGTCGGTTTCTGCAAGTTCTGAAATCCAGCGCACCTCGTCGCGGGACTGCCCGTCCGCGACATCACACTGCACAAACACGAGTTTTTCGACGTCGTAGCCTTCGGACGCGTCACGGTATTCCCCGGGCAGGTGGGGACTGTCGATCGCCGGAATGCCGGTAAGCCACGGATAGTCCAGCCTTGCGGTATCCCAGAGATGTACATGAGAATCGATGAGCGTCATGTTCGACACAGGCAGTCCTCCGGCCCGTATTCAGGAAAACAGGATGTATAACACGGCGATCGCGCCCAACAGCGCAATCGAGAGGGTCCTTGGGTCACCGATCGACATACTCTCGCGTGCTGCGCCGGGTGCGCGACTGAAGCAGTACTTGTCGACGACGTCTGCATCCGGCGCCTGCGTCAACAGGCTGACGACGACGAAGATCGACGAGCACATCACGAACAGCCACCACGCCTGTAACAGGAAGCCGATGCCCAGGCCATGTGTAATGAGCTGCACCGGCTGACCCACGAGATGGGCCTGAGGTGCGGTTGCGGCAGTGTATTCGCCGAAAATCGCGCCACTCGCCGCCGGGAAATCGATCAGGAACACGGTGATACCAAGTCCGAAACCGATCGTCAGCGTGAACAGGGAAGCTTGTGCAGTCCCGCGCTTCCATAGCACACCGAGCAGGAACACGACCGAGATGGGTGGCGCAAGGGCGGAGATCATTTGGTTGATGCCCGCGAAGATGCCGCCAAAGCGGTCGCCCTGCGTCGACCAAGCGATCGCCAGAAGCATGACGACGATGGTCGTTACCTGACCGATACGCACGAGTCGCTGGTCCGCTATGCCGGGCCGGATGCGCCTGACGATATCGATACTCACGAGCGTCGATGTCGAGTTGAGCGCGCCGGCGACCGTGCTCATGAGCGCGGCGAGCAGCCCGGCCAGGACGAGGCCGCGAATACCGGGCGGCAGCAGTTCGAGAATCAGCACGACGAGCGTACTGTCTGGATTCGCGGCTATCCGGTCCTCGAACAGTACGTATGCAAATACGCCTGGCAGGATCATCAGCAGTGGCGGCAGAACCTTCAGCAGGCCGGCAAACAGTGGGCCGATCTGCGCGTCACGTTCGGTCTTGGCTCCCAGCACACGTTGGACGATCGTCTGATCCGAACACCAGTACCAGATGCCGAGTACCGGGTAGCCCAGCAGCATTGCGTACCAGGCGTAGCCACCGGAGGGCTGGACCATCGAGAGTTGGTCGGGTCGCGTGCGGGTTCGCAGGTGTTCGACCAGGCCCTGGTTCGCCGCTGTCGCGGAATCGCCCAGCGCGAGCACGCCGGCCACGGTAACGGCCAGCGCTCCGAGCAGCAGGAGTACGGTCTGGATCGACTCCGTCACGACGACTGCCTTGAGCCCGCCGAGCACCGTGTAGAGCACCGTCAGTGCCGACACGATCAGAATCGACGCGATTATGCTGCCCCTATCGACGTCGGCGGAGCCGGGGCGGAGCAGTTCGTCGACGACGACACCGCCCGAATACAGGCTTACCCCGATGTGCACGAACAGCGCACCGAATACGCCCATGACGGCGAGCATCGTGCGGGATCCGGCACTGAAGCGTTTCTCGAGGAATTCCGGAAGCGTCGCGACGCGGCTGCGGAAATAGAACGGGGCGAAGACCAGGCCAAGGAGTACGAGGCACAAGGCCGCGAGCCATTCGAAATTTCCGACCACCATGCCGGCGCTGAATCCCGAGGATGCGAGTCCGATCAGGTGCACCGTCGAGATGTTCGTCGCGAACAGGGCCAGCCCGATCGTCGGCCAGCGCAGGGAGCGAGCGGCGAGAAAGTAACTGTCGGACGAACGCGTACTGCGACGTGCGCTGAGGATTCCGATTACGGTGATGCCGACCAGGTATGCGCCGATGATGAACCAGTCGAGAGTACCCAGCGCCGAGGTCATCGGAGCTTCAGCCCCGCGCCCGGCACCGACGGTGTCCGGTAGCGGCCGTCTTCGATGACCGCCGGATCTTCGAAGTACTCCGCAAGATGCGGAATGCACTCGAGGAACAGTCGCTCGTTGTTCAGCGCGATGTGATTGAACAGCACGAGATGCCGATGCAGCTGCCCCAGGTCGCCGACGTGCGGAATGACGGGGACGTCGAAGTGCTTCGCCAGCAGGCTTACGGTCAGGAACTCACTGATGCCGCCGACGCGCAGCGCGTCGACCTGGCAGACCTGGATAGCCCCGGCCGCGAGGAAGTTCTTGAACACGACCTGGTTCGGGATGTGCTCGCCGGCGGCTATCATCGAAGGTGCCGCAATATCGGCGAGCCGCCGATGACCGGCCACGTCGTCCGGGTGCGTGGGCTCCTCGATCCAGTAGACGCCGAGTTCGGCCATCTCCCGGCACGCGGTTTCGGCAAGCGGCCAACGCCACTGCTGATTCGCATCGACCATCAGGGTTGCATCCGGACCGACGACGTCGCGGATGATGCGGACACGCCGCAGGTCACGTTCGAGATCGTTCGACCCGACTTTGAGTTTCATCGCGTCGAAGCCACGATCAAGGGCATTTCTCGCGTTCTCGGCGATCACCTCGTCGCTGTAGTTGATCCAGCCGACCGAGGTGTCATAGGCAGGGTAGCCTTCGTCGAGGACGGACTCTCGATCGGCACGCGTCGGCCGCGCGCCAGCCAGTAGCTCGAGGACCCGTCCTGCGGGCAGCACGTCTTCCACGTAACTCAGGTCGAGCAGTGCCAGCAGTTCGTCGTCGGACAGATCGAGCAGGAGCTGCCAGAGTGGCAGTCCACGATGGCGGGCCCAGAGATCGAAACAAGCGTTGGTGACCGCCGCAAGCGCGAGGTGAATCGCGCCTTTGTGCGGACCGAGCCACCGCAGCTGGGAGTGGTTGGCAAGCCGGTTACTGACGGCACCCCAGCCGGACATCAGCGACTCGATATCCCGGCCTTCGAGTTCACCGGCCAGGGATTCCGCGAGGCTGCACACGATGTCGTTACCGGCGCCGAGCGTAAACGTACTGCCTTCGGCCACGAGGCCGTCGCCGTCTTCCAGAACCACGACCGCATAGCTGTACTCGGGGTTGCCGTGCACTGCGTCGGTCCCGGCGCCCTCGTCGAGCCGGAAGCGGATGTCGCTTGTTGCGATTTTCCTGATCGTACCCACGGCGTTACGAACCGTTTCGTTGCTCGCGGCGGCAAGCTGCCCGGAGCTGTAGTTGTTTTTGCGCGGGATAGCCCGCATCATCGGCTGGCCATCCGAATGCATCGACACGAGTCACATGGCAACCACAAAAACCGATTCCGATACGCGCAGTCTCTATCGAGCGCCGGCCCTGACCAAGGGGCTCGATATTCTCGAATTGCTCGTGGCGGAGGATCGGGCGATGAGCATCAACGAGATCTCGGAAAGGCTTGATCGAACGCGCAACGAGATCGTGCGAATGATTCACACGCTCGAAGAACGTGACTACATTGCGCGGTCGGGCGGGGACGGCAAGTACGAAGTCACGAACAAGATGTTCGAAATGGGCCTGTCGCGGAATCGCAACCAGGTATTGCTCGAGGTTGCGGTACCGCTCATGCATGCGCTCAATGATCACATTCAACAGTCGAGTCATCTTGCCGTCCCGTCAATGAGCCACATCGTCAACGTGGCGGAAGTCGACGATCCCGGACCGATTCGCCTGTCGCTGCGGCTCGGGCACATCCAGAAGATGGCCAAGGCGACATCTGGCCAGTTGTTGTTCGCCCACCAACCGGCGGACGTGCGGGAAACCTGGCTGCGATGGCTCATGGAAGATGGTCAGGTCGATGATGCCGACGCGTTCGTGCGAGCGGTGGACGGGGTTTCCGGGAAAACATACGTCTCGCGCGAGAGTGTCTACGTCAGCGGCGTGACCGATATCTGTGCGCCGGTGTTCGCCAACGGACGCGCGGTTGCCGCGCTCGCTGTACCGTTCATCCGCAAGCTCAATGCGGACATCAATGTCCGGGCGGCGGGAAAGCACGTCCTAGCGACGGCACGTGCCATCTCGGAGCAGCTTCGAGTCCGGTAGCGGCGCCAGCGCCGAGTTGATGTTATTTTTCTCCACGGAAGCCCCACAACCGGTCAATGTGGCCTGCGCATGGCTTGATACGCCAATGGCAAGAACAATATTCACGTGTGACATTATGATCGCATATAAATATACGTATTGATATATGAATTTTCAGATCGCGGTCGGGCATTCCGCAGCTCTAAACAAACAAAGAGGAGTAGATCGTTGACCCTAAAATCCGGATTTACAAATTCCTGCGTATTACTGGCAGCCCTGTTGGTCGCCTGCAATTCGGCTCATGTCATCGCCGATGACGGCGAATGGCACGAATTGTTCAATGGCAAAGACTTCGACGGCTGGACCGTCAACGTCGAGAACCCGGACTCGATCGTGGTCGAAGACGGTGTAATCAAGGTGAAGGGCCGGCGAACGCACCTGTTCTATTCAGGTCCTGTCGCCAATGCCGATTTTCGCAACTTCGAATTTCGAGCGATGGTAAAAACTTTACCCGGCTCCAACTCGGGCATCTACTTTCATACCGAGTACCAGGACGAGGACTGGCCCGAGAAGGGCTTCGAAGCCCAGGTCAACAACGGCGGGGGCGGTGCGATACTGACGGGCAGCTTGTATGACGTAGCCGACCTCCGCACTCCGCGTGAGAACGATCCGGATTTCGTCCTGAGGTACATCCGGGATGTTTCCCATGTGCTAGTCGATGAGTCGCCCGCAAAATCCGGGGAGTGGTTTGAGTACACGATTATCGTAAGGGGCCACACCGTCGAGACCCGTATCAATGGCAAGACACAGATTATCTGGACGCAACCTGAAGGCTGGGCACGGCCGGGCCGGCGCATCGACTCCGGCACGTTTGCGCTGCAGGCGCACGACCCCGGCAGCGAGGTGCATTACAAGGATATTCGCGTAAAGGTCCTTGATTGACGGACATGCCGCACAGAATCCTGTCGGCCCGCGTGGCCCTGCTGCTCGTTGCGTTGACCGTTGTTGCCTGCTCGCCTGAGCAACCGGATGCCTCGGCCGATGCGCCGCGCTGGAACATTCTGTTTGTTTTCGCCGACGACTGGGGACGCTACGCCGGCGCGTACGCCGATATCGACGCTCGGCCCGGCATCAATGCGATCCTGCACACACCCAACATCGATCGCGTTGCGCGCGAAGGTACCGTGTTTCGCCACGCGTTCGCGAGTGCGCCGTCTTGCACACCGTCCCGCTCCGCGCTGATGAGTGGTCGTCATTTCTTTAACACCGGGCACGGTGCCATCCTGGTGACGGCTGTCTGGGACGGCAGCGTGCCGTCTTATCCGTTCGCACTGCGCGAAGCCGGATACCGCATCGGCAAGTCGTACAAGATCTGGCGACCGGGCCATCCGGCCGATGCGCCTTTCGGTGGCCAGGACTACGCCTACCAGGAATTTTCCGAACGCAACGCGAAATTCTCTCGTTACGTATCGGGGCGAATGAAGGAGGGCATCGGTCTTGCAGAGGCGAGCGCCGAGGTTCTCGACGGCGTACGCCGTAACTTCGCCGATTTTCTTGATGATGTTGGTGATGACGAATCGTGGCACTACCTGTTCGGGCCGAGCAACACGCACCGCACCTGGATCGAAGGTTCCGCTCAGGCACTATGGAATATCGATCCGTCGGAACTGCAAGGGCGAATGCCGGCTTACCTGCCGGACGTTGCCGATATACGTCAGGACATTGCCGACTACCTCGGCGAGGTTCAGGCACTGGATGCCTATGTCGGAGTACTCATTGACGAGCTCGAAGCTCGCGGCCATCTCGACCGGACACTAATCGTTCTCAGTGGTGACCACGGTATGCCTGGATTTCCGCACGGCAAGGCGACGCTCTACGATGGCGGCACGGGCGTCGCGCTGATCGTTCGCGTACCGGGCGGCACACCGGGGCGGGTCATCGACGATTTCGTCAGCCTTGCGGACATTGCTCCGACGCTGCTGGAGATCGCCGGGGCACCGCCACTCGACGGTGCCGACGGCCGCTCGATACTGCCCCATTTGTTGTCCTCGGACAGCGGCCAGATCGATGCGGACCGCAGTTGGGTCGTAACCGGCAGAGAGCGACACTATGTCGAGGCGCGAGACGGGCTGCTGCCCTATCCACAGCGTGCGCTGCGAACCGATCAATACCTGTACATACGAAACTACGCCCCGGACCGCTGGCCAATGGGTTCGCCCGAGGGTGTCGACGGCGGACCACCGTTCGCGGATTTCGATGGCGGACCGACCAAAACCTGGCTCATCGAGCATGCCCAGGATACCGCCTGGAAAGGCTTTTTTCACCGCGAGCTGATGCATCGCTCCGCGGAAGAGTTGTACGACGTCAACGAAGATCCGGACCAGATAGTGAACCTCGCCGGGGATCCGGCGTACGAATCGATCCGGGAGACGCTCAGTACGCGCCTGTTCGAGGCGCTCGAGGCGGCCGGTGACCCGCGGCTCCAGGGCGATGGCCTGCACTTCGAGAGGCCGCCCTTCACAGACCCAGTTACGACACGATAAGTGTTTCGTTAATAAGGAACATACTCCGGCTCATGTGGGTAGTTCGCCGTGGGCTTTAGGACGACGTTACGGGATTCGGCCCACTCCAGCCATTCTTCGTACATCGCTCGCGCCAGATCGGCCTGATCCTCCGCGAGATTCGGTCCGGCAACGAGCTGGATGCCCGTATCGTGGTAGGCCTGCCCGGACAGCAGGCTCGCTCGCGTCGGGCTGCAGGCACCGGCAAAGCGCAGCAGTTTTGTTCATTGAGCCGGGTAGTCGAATCGGCCCATAGCCTCAAGCTCTGCGACGTAGGCGTCGCGGATGGCGAGCAGCCTCGTCACAACTTCAGGGTGCTGCTCATGGACGTTCTGCGTCTCGCCGGGATCGTCGGCCAGGTTGTAGAGAAAAGTCCCCTCGAGATTCTCGTCAATCGCCTTGCCGTCGGGCAGCGGCGAGGTTTCCCGCGGGTTCAACAACAACTTCCAGTCGCCCTCCCGGACAGCGTAGGAATGGTTTTTTGTGCGCCAGTAATCAAACTGGTGCCAGACGAAGCTGTCGTGCGTGGTGGACTCCGACGCATCGCTGATGAGCGGTGCCAGACTGTGGCCGTCGAGCGCGCTGACGTCGTAGTCGATACCAGCGTACTCCAGGATCGTCGGGAACCAGTCCTGGCTGACGGCGAATTGATCGCGGACCTCGCCCGCCGGGATCTTCCCGGGCCAGCGGATGATCCCGGGTACGCGCAGGCCGCCTTCGAACTGCGAGAATTTCGCGCCGCGATAGATGCCGGCGCTGCCGCCGCCATACAGTGCGCGCTGTTCGGTGGAAAAGCCGTGGTCGCTCTGAAAAATCACGATCGTGTCGTCGAGCACGCCGCGCTGCTCCAACGCATCCAGCAGGTCACCGATGCGTGCATCCATCGTGCTGACGAACGCACCGTATTCGAGCTGCCGGCGCTCGAGATCGTGCTCCTTGTACACCGCCAGCCATTCGGGATCGCCCTGGTACGGATAGTGCGGAGAATTCAGTGCGAAATAGATGAAAAAAGGCCGCGCATCGTCACGATCGATGAACTCGAGGGTCTCCTCCACCATGAGATCCGCGAAAAAGCGCCCATTCTCGAAGACCTCTTCGCCGTTGCGATAGAGGTCGTGACCGACTCGTCCGACATGGTTCGTGTGCGAGTAGTTGTCGATGACACCGCCGAGGTGACCGAACGCGTGGTCGAATCCCTGGTAGTTCGGCGTCGTGGTCATCTCGCCGCTCAGGTGCCACTTCCCGATGGCAGCGGTGCGATAGCCGTTGTCGGCCAGTACTTCGGCGATCGTGACTTCTTCGAGCTGCAGACCGCGGCCCGGCCCGGCGTCGATGTGGACGTTGGTGGTAACACCGGCTTTGTCGGGTGTCTTGCCGGTCAGCAACCCCGCGCGCGACGGTGCGCAAACCGGGGCCGCCGCATAGAATTGTGTAAAGCGCACGCCGTCTGCGGCCATCCGATCGATGTTGGGGGTGTCGATGAAGGTAGAGCCGTAAGCCCCGACATCGGCGTAACCCTGGTCGTCGGTGAAGATCAATAGCACGTTGGGTTTGGCGCTACCTTGCGCGTGACGGTCGAGCAGCGTTTCCAGCTCAGGATCGGGCGCGTCCACCGTCGGGACCTCCCGCATTATGCAACACGATTCCTGCGGCTCAATCGCCGTTACGCGGCCGTCGTCATACACGCGCTGCGCGGCGGACATGGCCACAGCACCCGGCGCGAACGGCCGACCCTTGGGGTCGTACCAGGAATACAATTCATCCGCCGGCGAGCGGTCCGGCACCTGCACCAGAGGCCGGCCGTCGAGTCCGTCATTGTCCGCCCCGGCCAACGCAACGACGGTGGTTGCAACGTCGGCAAATCCGACGAGGCGATCGTCACGCTTGCCCGGTTCGATGCCCGGGCCGGCGATGATGAGTGGCACGTGCGTGCCGGGGACAGATAAATCTCCTTTGTCACCTTTGACAGGGCCCGCATTGGTCAATGACGTGATGCTCTTTGCCGTGCCGTTGTCACTCGTGAATACGATGTACGTGTTGTCGGCGATGCCGAGTTCGTCCACGGCGGCGGTAATCTGCCCGACAAGGAAGTCGAGGTATTCGACATTCGCGCCGAAGTTCTCGCGCGCGCGCATCGTGTCGCTGGCAGGGCCGGACGCCGTATGCGGCGTGGGCACCCAGGGGCTATGGGGCAGGGAAGTCGGGAAGTAAGCAAGAAACGGCCGGGATTCGGCGGTGGTCTCTCGAATGAAGTCGATCAGGTAGGCCGTGTGATGATCGGGGCCGTACCCGTCGTCCCCGAGCGTCAGGTCGCGACCGTCGACTTCGAGTTTGGCAGCCCAGTAACGCGGCCCCGCGCCCTCGCTACCAACGTGATTCAATTGCCACAGCGAGTATTGATCGAAGCCGTAGTCTTCACGCATTACGTCGGGCGTTACATTCGGTGCGGCGCGTGAAGCATCGTATTCAATCGGGTAATCTGGCGCGGACAACTGCCACTTACCAGCTACCATTGTCTTGTAGCCGGCGCTCTGCAGCGTTTGCGCAAACGTCTGCTCGTCCGGATCGAGCCAGCCGAACGCCTCGTAGTTGCGGTAGTTGTGTTTGCCGGTGAGCAGCTGCACGCGCGATGGCGTGCACAACGGCTGACTGAAGGTCCGCGTGAACTTGACGCCCCGTGCCGCGAGCGCGTCGATGTTTGGTGTCTCGTACGACAATCCGCCGTAGGGTTCGAAGGCCTCGACGCCCGCATCATCGGCAAGAATCACGATGATATTGGGTGGCGTCCGGTTACCGTCGTTTTCAGATTCGGCGCCGGGACCACTGGCCGCAAGAACAGCTGCGACCAGCACGATGAACAATCGCATTGCGTACATCAATTACTCCAGAATACGTTTTGGCGAGACATTGATGAGACCGTCCTCTTTCTTCGGCGCTGTCGCGACGAAAAACATGTGCTGCGCCTCAATGAAATCTGCAAGTCGATCGGTGATTTCCTCGTAGACTTTACCCATGCCGTTTCCTCAATACTTGTTGCCACGCTTGCGTCAATCCGCATGTTAGAGCCATAAAGCAACGAATAAAAGCATTAAACTGGTATGAGTTCATGCGAAAACTGCCGTCAATTGCAGCACTTCAGGCCTTCGAACGACTCATTGCGTGACTGGCTGCTCGCCCAGGCAGCAAGCGCGACCACCATCCGGACGCCCGCCTCCGTCTAAGGCAACCCGTTTCCGACGTCGGAACTGCCGGTGCCGCAGTGGCATTGACTCGTGCGTTATTGGCAAGAACTCGACCCGCACAGTGAAGTATGCTCGTATATGAGTAGTAGTGCTGATATACGAATTTGTGCCTACAACGATGTCTATCGCTTTTCATCCGAAACATGCCGTACCCGTTGCCGATGAATCATAGATTCATGCCGAAAAAGCAAGATATGGTGGCATTACATAGCGATATAATCATGAAGTGTTAGCGTTTTTCAAAGCGACCAGTAAAGCGTTGGTCGCCTGCCGTGATGTGCCGGCTTCAATTGACCAGGGGGTAGTTCTCCATGACAAAACTGATTCGTCGCCCGACTTCAGGGCGCCAAGACTTTCTATGTGTGCCGCTGATAGTGGCGAGCCTCATTCTGGTCGCCCAGCCGGCTACGGCACAGGACGACGAGGTACTCGAGGAAATCGTCACTACGGGCTCGCTGATAAGGCAGGAACAGAGTTCGAACATCGTCGTGACGCTCGACGACCAGGAACTGATCGATCGTGGGGTAAGTAATCCCGTCGAGATCCTGGATACGATCCCGTCGATTCAGGCGAGTGAGGTTACCTCCAACACTCTGAACCTGTTCAATCCGAGTTTTGCCAACTTCGCGAACCTGCGCTCACTGGGTGGACAATCGACATTGACCCTGCTGGACGGCAAGCGCGTGGTGCGCGACCCGTTCGCCGGCATTGCCACCAACCTCAACGTGTTGCCGCAGGCGGCCGTTTCCAGTGTGGATATCCTGCCCGACGGCGCGTCATCCATTTACGGTTCAGATGCAATCGCCGGCGTTATCAACTTCAAGATGTATGAAGAGTACGAAGGTTCCGGCCTGAACTTGACGTCGACATTTCCGACTGAAGGAGACGGCGGTGGCCTGAACAAGTTCTCCACGATTCTCGGCGTCGGCGATCTTGACGCTGACGGTCACAATTTCTATGTCGCTGCATCGGCTCGTAATCGTGATGATCTCAGGGCTGGCGATCGCGACTACCTGGACGGACCGTGGGGCGGTGTTCTGCATGGCATCATCGAGCCTGGTGCCGACCCGAATTTTGGCACCCGCCGGGAAGCCTTTCCCGGCAACGTAAGGCAGCGCAACAATCCACTGGCATCGGGCCAGATTGCGACGAATACCGGGGCCAGCCCATACCCTGACTGTCCGGTGATGTCCGATCAGTTAAGCACGGGGGACATTCACGCCGTTGGCGACGGCAGCTGCGTCTACACATTGACCGGGCTGAACTTCGTCACGATTTCCGAGGAAGAGCAACACACTCTGGCGTCGCAGGTATCCAAGCGATTTGCTGACGAGCACACGTTTTCGCTGCAGTTTTTCCATGCGTGGAGCGACATCACGCGCGAAAGGCCATGGCCGAGAATACAGGGCCGTCAAGTACCTGTCACCTCGCCGTATTATCCTGGCAACGGTATCGTGCCGGCGATTTCCGGGCAGGATATGACTTCGGCTGTCCAGACATACGGCATATCGATGGTCGCGCTCGAACGACCTGAAGAAACGGTAACGGACCGCACCTGGCGCCTGATGGCGTCGGTCGACGGCGTCATCGGTGCGTTCGACTACGAAGTCTGGGCCTTGCAGTCCGAAGCAGAGTTTGAGCAGGCGATCGTATCCTACGACAACCGCTGGGTGGATGGAATTGACGGCACAGACGGTGCGACGTGGATCAACCCCTGGGCGGACTTCGCAGGCCAGTCGCCGGCTGCACAGGCGTACATCGCCGGCAGCTACATGGGCAAGGTCAAGGACCGCATTGCCGACGCGCAGCTCAGAAACGTCGGCTTTACGCTCGGACGGGACATCGAGCAGATCGACGTCGGTGCGGGTGCGGCGGCCCTGGCGTTCGCATTTGAATACACGGAAGAAGAGCTTTTTACCGGTCTGTCGCTGGAACGCCTTGCGGCCACCAATCAGACGCCGGAGGTTCGCCTCGGTCCGGACCGCAACGTCTCGGGTGCCCGCGACCTTTACTCGGCGACTCTCGAAGTCCAGGTTCCGATCACCGACGAGCTCGAAGTCAGCGCGTCCGTTCGGTATGACGACTACAGCGACGTCGGCGACACGACCAATCCGAAATTGCTGATCAATTACGACGTAATGCCAAACGTCAATTTGCACGCCTCATTTGGCAAGGGCTTTCGGGCACCGACGCTGGTCGACCTGTTCAAGGCGAGGAGCCTGGTCGGCACAATACCCGCCGCTGCCTTTATCTTCGATCGGGAACTGTGTCCGGACGGCGTGACACCAAGCGATCCGCGGGACGATACATTCAATGTCTGCGACCTCCGCGTCAACCGGATTACGGGCGGTAACCTCGATCTGAAGCCCGAAGAATCCGAGACGTTTGCGATCGGTACAGCGATCAGCTTCGACCACGATCAAACCGGTTTCGGCAACATTGCTGTCGCGCTCGACTACTGGGACTACAGGATCGACAACGTCGTTAATACCGGTATTCCGCCGGAGGCGATCTTTGGCGATTGGGACCGATTCGCCAGCGACTTCATTTTCCGCTGCAGCACATTCACCGAGGAAGAAATTGATCGGCTCCACAACTGCCCGGACGATCCGGCGTTCCGCTTCAACGACTACATCGGCGCCGTTCTGCAGACGAACGCAAACATCGGTGTTGTCGAGACGTCAGGTGTCGACTTCAGGTTCCTCTGGGATCTGCCGTCTGATATCGGCGACTGGGCGTTCACCTACAATGCGACCTACGTGACCGATTATGACCAGGAAGTCTATGAAGGTTCGGGTGTTCAGTCGCGCCTCAATCGGTTCCTTACCCGTCATTTCGGTCCGGCGCTGCAACTCAAGCACTACGCGACGCTACGCTGGTCGAATGACGACTGGACCGGATTCCTTCAGCATCAGTTCCAGAACGGCTACGACGATTGCGGCAGTGTTTGCCGTCGGCCCGACAGGGAGGTCGATTCACACGGCATCTTCAACATCGGCGGCTGGTACCAGGTCAACGATGCCATCAGGGTCAACCTGCGTGTGGACAACCTGTTCCAGAACGATCCGCCGTTCACCAATAACTCGGGTGCCGGCAGCATTACGACGGAGAACACCGACGTCCGGTACTTCGATCACATCGGCCGCAGAGTAGGGCTGACGTTGACGGCTGATTTCGAATAATCGTCGGGTTTCGCTCAGGGGTCATGAGCATACCCGAGGCGTGTTGTGGCTATGGTATGAGGCAGGCAGTAAGTTGCGCCACGTCGCGTACATCCTCCAGCGCACCGATCAGCTTGCAGGCGCGCGAGATCTTGTCTTCGGGCAGGATACCGGCGGCCTCTCGTATCAGGATGTCTTGCGGTGACTCCGTTGCGTAGGTGAACTCATCGCCTTCGCCGATCAGGACACGCCCATCCACCGTAGTGACCTCCAGGCGGGCGTAGCGAACCGACTTGCCTTCGACGAAGTCGACCCGCGTATTGTCGATGAGCCTCCCGATCTCCGGGTTGTTCACGTCTTCGTATCGATCGAGCCGCAGCTCGCCGTCCACCAGTAGTGCACCGAACTGAAACAGGGCTGACGATGGCGACGTGCGCGGGGTGAAGGGACCCCGCGCATAGCTCGCGCGGAAATTCCTCCGCTCCGCTGGAAAGGTCACGTGAATGGACGCGACATCGTCCGACCTTATCCGGTCGTTCAGAACGAAACCCCGCATCAGTTCGATGGGCACCTGGTTGAGACCCGTGCCCGGATAGTGTTTTTCTTCCGACGCCATGATGGAGTGGTCGCGGCCCAGGCACTCGAGCAACGCATCCTGATCGATTTCCGCGTTGCCGAGAAAAGTCTGGATGAAGCCGAACTCGCCCTCAAGCACCCTGGGAGATCCCCACGCGCCGGCCTTCGCCAGGTAAGCGCCCATCAAGCCGTTCCGGCACACAAGCCCATAGTAGTGCGTGATGGGTCCGGCATCGCTCTCGGCGACGCCCATTGCCGTGTGGGCCGCGTAGGCCAGCGCGACGGCTGTCTGAGCACGGTCGAGTTCGAGGATCCTGGCGGCGGTCGCGACGGAACCGAATGGGCCGAACGGCATCGTCGCCCGCCGCGGTGCATCGAGCGTCCAGGACCAGCGGGCAAACTTCCCCATCATCTCGTAACCGACGATGACGGCGGTGAGAAACGCGGCCCCGGAGACATGATGCCGCTCGCCGAGAGAGAAGGCGAGGGGCAAGGTCACAAGCCCCGGATGCACGCCGGTTTCGAAGATCACATCGTCCTGCCCGAAGGCGCGCATCATCTGGCAATTGACGAATACGGCATCGGCTACCGTGGTTCGCCAGGGCAGGCCGATCAGGGTGGCTTCGCCGGCGCCTTCACTCAGGTCGCGCGCTACCGCGATGGCGCGCTGTATGTCGGGCTCCTGGGCTTTCAGGCCGCGGAACGCCAGTCCAAGGTGATAGGAGAAACGTTGCTTTGCGCGCTCGATCGCTGCGGTATCGACGTTGGACAGATCCTCCCCGCAGATATACTCCGCAATCCTTTCGCTAAACGTTGCTGCTGTTTCGTCCATTCAATGACCGGTTGCAGAATCCGGAACGCTCCCGCGCCCGTACTGCCCGAAATGCCGTCGTTTCACCCAGGAACGGGAGCATCGTCCCGAAGCAGATTCTGTTCTACCAGCGCGGACCAGAATTCCGCCGGAATCTCGAAAGTAAACAGGTTCAGGGTCTGTTCGATGCGGCCTGGCTTTCCGATACCCGGAATGACGCTGGCAACAGCAGGGTGAGCCAGCGGGAATTGCAAAGCCGCCGCCGGCAATGGCACCTCGAACCTTTCGCACGTACTTTCGATTCTTGAGACCTTGTCGACAATCCTGTCCGGCGCATCGGCGTAGTTGTAGCGGAGAGGTGTTCTGTTTCTGACACCCGTGGCCAGAATTCCCGAGTTGTATGCACCGCCTATGATGATGGAGCAGTTTCGCTGCATGCATTTCGGCAGGAAAGAGTCGAGAGGCTCCTGCTCCAGAAGCGTGTAGCGGCCAGCCAGCAGGAAGCAGTCCCAGTCTCCGTACTCAAGCGCTGCCTGACAGACTTCGTACTCGTTGACGCCAAGACCGATGGCGCCCACCCGGCCCTGGCTGCGGAGTTGCTGCATCGCACGATACCCGCCATCCATGGCAACGGGAAACAACCTCTCATTGTCGGCACCGTGAGTTGCCGTCCCGATATCATGCATGAAGAGTATGTCGATTCGATCCAGTCCCAGGCGCTGGAGACTGTCCTCGAAGGAACGCATGACTCCATCGTAACTGTAGTCGTAAACGATATCGAAGGGCATTGGGGACAGAAAGCCATGACGCTCGACGGCGTATCCGGCCGGTCGCAGGAGGCGGCCGACCTTTGTTGACAAGACATACTCCTTTCCCTCCCTGGGACGCAGTGCGTCGCCGACGCGCCTTTCGCTCAGACCTTGTCCGTAGTGGGGTGCGGTATCGAAGTAGCGAAAACCGTGCCGCCAGGCGGTATCCAGAATTCGAGCCGCTTCTGTCTGCGACACCCTGTGAAACAGATTGCCCAGCGAGGCACAGCCAAAACCGAGAGTGTCGACAGAAATGTGTGTGCTGCCGACGCGCCGCCTTTCAATTGAATCCATTACCCGTGACATTCCTCAGATTCCGGAGAAAACGCGCACTTGGTAGAATAGCGCATTGGCTGTGGGCAATAGCGCGATGCAGCCAATTCGGAATTGGCGCGATTGTTTCTTCTGTGGCGCGACCCATTGCGGAATTTGCATGAAGGTCTGGGTATCTAGCGCCTAAAATTGCGTAGCGCCAAGGGTCTCCGGAGAACAGGTTGTCGGTCTTCGCCATTCACCCGTATGCGACGCCCTCCGATGCGCAGGCCTTGCGCGGGGAGGTGCGGGCGTTCCTGGCCGAGCATCTGCCCGATAGCGCCCCCGCACGACGCACCAACTGCTGGGCCGTGCTCGATCCGGACTTCAGCCGCAAGCTGGGCGAGGCCGGTTTCATCGGCATGCTGTGGCCGAGACGTTACGGCGGTCACGAGCGGGACCCGTTGGAGCGCTATATCGTCCTTGAGGAACTCCTCGCGGCCGGCGCGCCGGTCGGTTCGCACTGGATCGCGGACCGGCAGACCGGGCCGTTGCTGTTGCGCTATGGCACCGAGGCGCAACGGCGGAAGTACCTGCCCGGCATGGCGCGCGGCGAATTGTTTGCGTGCATCGGCTTGAGCGAGCCGGGCGCCGGTTCGGATCTTGCAAACATCCGCACTTCGGCGATGCGCGTCGACGGCGGCTGGCGGCTCAATGGCCAGAAAGTCTGGACGACCAATGCACACGACGCCGCGGTCATGTTGACACTGGTAAGGACGGAAGCCGGTTCCGAGCGCCGCGAGGGGCTGAGCCAGTTCCTGGTCGATCTCGATCTGCCCGGCGTGGAGGTACGGCCGATCATCGATCTGGCCGGACACCATGAGTTCAACGAGGTGTTCTTCGACGATGCCGACGTTCCGGACGGCGCATTGGTGGGTGCGGAGGGAGAAGGGTGGACGCAGGCGACTGCGGAACTGGCACTGGAGCGATCGGGCCCGGAGCGGTACCTGTCGAGCCATGTGCTGCTGGCCAGCCTGATCGATGCGGCGGGATCCGAACCGGATGCCGTCCTTGCCGGCGTGATCGGCCGATTGGCGGCGGAGCTGTGGACACTGAGGCAGATGTCCATGTCGGTGGCCGCGAAGCTCGCATCAGGCCAGGATCCCATGGTTGAAGCCGCCGTCGTCAAGGATCTCGGCAACAGCTACGAGCAGGCACTGCCGATCGCCATCCAGGCCGCCCTGGGCGGCGAGGCGCAGCTTGCGGACGGCAGCGCGCTCGCCGACATGCTTGCCATGCTCCTGCAGTCGTCCCCTTCATTTTCGTTGCGCGGTGGGACCCGGGAAATCATGCGCGGGATCATCGCAAGGGGGTTGGGACTCCGATGAGCGAGCAGCAGGAACTGCTGGTACAGGCTGCCGAGAACATCTTTGAGGCGATCGGTGAGGCGGACCTGGCGGAGGCCTGGTCAGCCATTGAGGATGCCGGGTTCGGTATCCTGCTGGTGGACGAGGCGTCCGGAGGATTCGGCGGCGACTGGGCCGACTTCCATGCGGTGATGCGGGAAGCCGGCAAACGTGCCCTGCCGTTGCCGCTGGGCGAAATGGTGTTGGCGACCTGGTGCGCCGGCCGGGCAGGGCTCGGGGTGCCATCGGGGATGGCGTCTGTCGCCGTCGAGGTCGACGGAGAGATGAGCGGCGGGAAATTCAGCGGAGTGCTGCGAGGTGTCCCCTGGGGCCGGCATCTGGACTCCGTGGTGGCGGTAGCATCGGGACAGGCATGGGTCCTGCCGGCCCAGGGTGCGCGGATCGATGCGCGCACCAATCCAGCGGGCGAACCGCGGGATGACCTGCACTTTGCCAAGGCCGCAGCGCACTCGGCGGCGACTGATGTAGACCTGCGGTCGTGCGCGGCACTGATGCGTGTCGCGCAGATCTCCGGAGCGGCCGACGGGGCACTTGCAATGTCCGTCGAACACGTCAATTCCCGCAAGCAGTTCGGGCGGGTTCTGGCGAAGTTTCAAGCGGTTCAGCAAAACCTGGCCGTTCTCGCGACCGAAGCTGCGGCGGTCAACTGCGCCGGCCAGGCCGCGGCACTGGCACGGGATCGGGACCCCGGCGGAGACGGTGCGGCATTGGAGATCGCGGCCGCCAAACTGCGCGCAAACATCGCAGTGGGTACGGTGACGTCCATCGCCCACCAGGTCCACGGCGCCATCGGTTTTACCGAAGAGTATCCGCTGCATCGGCTGACACGGCGAATGATGGGCTGGCGCTCCGAATTCGGTAATGACCGATATTGGGCGGAGAAACTTGGCGTCCGGGTGGCCCGCCTGGGTGGCACCGGGCTGTGGCGCGAAATCACGCGGCGTTCCGACCTGGGATAGCCTGCTTAGCGCCTACAGATCCCGGTACGGTACTGCCGGCAATGTCGGTGTGCCGTCGCCGTCAGCCGCCGACACGCCGAACCTCCCGCCGCGTGTGTGTACCCGATTCGCGGTCGAAGGCAACCTTGCCGCGCAGGAACGTGGTGATCACCCGGTACCGCAATCGATCTCCGCAAAACGGCGTCACCCTGCCCATGGAATGAAACTCCATCGGTTCGACCTTCCACACACCCCGGGTAAAGCCGCCGGATACGGCGAGATTCTGTTCCTGATGGCCCTCGTCCTCTTCAAAGATGACCAGGTCGGCGTCGTAGCCCGGTTCGATGAGACCTTTTTTCAGTCCCAGGTAGCGGGCCGGCAACTCGGAGAAGTGCCGGCAGGCGGTGTCGAGACCGTGCAGAGTCAGCAGATGCGGATAAACGAAGTCGATCGCCGCGTACCCGGCCTTGGGCGTCAGTTCGCCGGGGATCGGATTCGAACTGAACTTGTCCTGCATGCGGTGGGGCGCGTGCCAGGATGTGACGATGTCGATCTTGCCCTCGGCAAGATAGCACTGCAGCCGTTCGACCTCCTCGGCCGAGCGCAGCGGCGGCACATGCCGGGAAGCCACGCCGATTCGTTCCGCGGCAGTGACGCTGTCGATGGAAACGGAATGATGAGGCACCTGGATGGACACGTTCGGCAGGCGGTCTGCTTCCGCCAGAATCCTGTCGACGCTGTCCGGCTGCGTGATCTGAATTCTCACACGGAATTCCGGCGGCAGCCGACGCAGCAGGGCGCCGAGCGCATACCGCTCGCCGAGTTCGTGCAGGGGCGTGTCCTGGAATGCGGCCTCATCCACCACGATCGAGCCATGCAGGCCTGCCTCCGCGTAGCGCTGGAACTCCGCAGTGCTGTCGTCGAGGTCCCGGGCATATCGCCACTGGCGAAGATTCCAGGAATACAGTCCGACGCAGTAGGCCCCGGCATCGCGATACTCGGTAGTATCCGCGGGATCCAGCGGTGGAGCCGCTGCCACACCGTAGTCGGTGTAGGCACGCTCGGCCACGAACCGGACGCGTTCGCGTATCCGCTGTGTCGTGTTGAGTCTTGGCACGATATTCGCCTGGTCGCAGACGACTGTGACGCCCCCGGCCAACGCGCCTCGGGTGGCGCATTCCACCGTTTCCTTGGGCGCGGCAATCCAGTCGCGCAGACCGCAGAGCAGGTCGATGCCGGCGGGCAGGACGAGTTGGCGTGGACCGAGTTCGATCATTTGGTCGGCCTCACCTGCCTGGTCGTCGGTGACAGAGCGGATGATTCCGCCTTCAATTCGAATCGCGGCAGGCTGGATCTTGCCTGCGATGAACGCGGGCCCCTTGATCGTCAGGCTCATCTGGCCTTCAACCCTGTATAGGCATGACGGTACTTGCACATTTCAGCTTGTCGTTGTCCCGGGTAACGTTTCACCTGCGGCGTGATTGCCAGCAATGCGGTTACCGGCGAAGCAAGCAATGACGCACTATTTCTCCAATATGCGTTCGTATTGTCAAGTTGCGGTTGGCCGGTGCGGCAAATCCGGTGCATGGCCGGGCGTCCGCACTTGGGCGATTAAACCGGGACTGCAGACGTGAAAAATCCCGTCCGCGCTGAAGGTATAATCGCGAGGTTGCGGAATCCGATAGCTGTTTCCGGCTCGGATTGACGCGGCGGACAACGTCATGCGTGCAGGAAAATCAAGGTCCCTCGGCAACTTCATTCTCTACCGCACCTCGATTAGCGTCGTCACGATTTTTGCCGCTTCGGTCATCTCCTTCATTATCATCCAGTTGCCGCCAGGCGATTTCGTCTCGTCCTACGTGGCTCAGCTTTCCCAGACGGGCGCCATCGGTTCCACCGAAAGCATCGAGCAATTGCGCAGGGACTACGGTCTCGACCAGCCCATGGTCGTGCGCTACCTGCGATGGGCGGCGGGCGCGATTCGTGGCGACTTCGGCATGTCGCTGCAGTGGAATCGCGAGGTGAGCGGGCTCATCGGCGAGTACATGGGACTCACGCTCATGCTCGCCGTCCTGGGACTGCTGCTTGCCTGGGGGCTGGCGTTACCGATCGGGCTGTACAACGCGATGTACCGGGGTTCGATGGGCGACTATGCATTTTCCGCGTTCGGCATGATCGGTATCGCCGTTCCCAATTTCCTGCTGGCCCTGTTTGCGCTGTTCATCGGTTTCCGCTATTTCAATGCGGATCTGGGCGCCATTCACTCCCAGCGGTACGTGGATGCGCCCTGGTCGGTCGGGAAGTTTTTCGATGCCCTTTGGCACATGCTCGTCCCGGCGCTGATTCTCGCGCTCGCGATCATGTCTCGGCTTGTGCGGGTGCTGCGGGCCAACCTGCTTGACGAGATGTCCAGGCCCTATGTCGTCACGGCCAGGGCCAAGGGCATGCGTGAGCTGACGCTGGTACTCAAGTATCCCCTGCGGCTCGCGCTGAATCCCTTTGTGAGCACCATTGGCCTGACGCTGCCGACACTGATTTCGGGCAGCATCATCGTGTCCATGGTACTGAACATTCCGACGCTGGGACCGCTGCTGCTGCAGGCTCTGCAGGGGCAGGACATGTTCCTCGCCAGCGCAATCCTGCTCATCCTTTCCACGCTGGCCGTTGTCGGGACGCTGTTATCCGATTTGCTGCTGAGCTGGATCGACCCGCGCATCCGGCTGGAGAGCTAGGAGTCATGGTGGTACCCCAGCCTGACAATGGCAACGGGATGCCGGCTGCAACGCCTGCAAAGATTCCGGTGCTGTCGCCGGGTGCGCTGTTCCGCAGGCGCTTCCTGCGGCACCGGCTGGCAGTCGTGTCGGCCATCGTCGTTGCCCTGTTCTATCTCGTGGTCGCATTCGCCGATTTCCTCGCGTATTCCGACCCAACCGCCTCCAATTCCCAGCGCGCACTGGTGCCGCCGCAACCGATCCACTTTTTCGACGATGGCCGTTTCGCCCCCCACGTGCACGGGCTTGAGCGCACCCGCAACCCGGAAACCTACGGTCTGGAGTATGTCCCGGACGAGGCGCAGACAATCCCGGTGGTGTTCTTTGCCCGGGGTTACGAGTACAGGTTGCTTGGCCTGATACCTGCCGACAGGCATCTGATCGGTACGGAGGGCGCCCCGGCGGAGACCAGCCTGTTTCTGCTCGGTGCGGACGAGCAGGGTCGCGATCTGTTTTCCCGCATCGCACTGGCGATCCGTACATCGCTGCTCATCGGCCTGGCTGCGGTTGCCGTGAGTATCACCGCAGGCATTTTTTTCGGCACGATTTCGGGGTTTTACGGCGGCATGGTGGATCTGTTCATACAGCGCGCGATCGAGATTCTGCGCTCGATCCCGACGATCCCGTTGTGGATGGGGCTGGCGGCCGCGATACCGCCCACCTGGGGCATCACCCTGGTCTACTTCACGGTGACCCTGATCATTGCACTGGTGGGCTGGACCCAGTTGGCGCGGGAACTTCGCGGCCGCATCATGTCCCTGCGCGGGGAGGATTTCGTGGTCGCGGCGGAGTTGAGCGGCGCCGGACCGGGGCGGATCATGTTTGTGCACCTGCTGCCGCAGACCACGAGCCACATCATCGCAACGACGACGCTGGCGATTCCCGCGATGATCGCGAGCGAGACGGCCCTGGGTTTCCTCGGGCTCGGCCTGCGGCCCCCGGCCATTTCACTGGGCGTGCTGTTGAGCACCGCGCAGAGCCTGCAGAACGTGGCGCTGTATTCGTGGATGCTGATTCCGGCCATCCCGACCGCCATCGTCATCATCGCATTCAACTTCCTCGGGGACGGCCTTCGGGATGCGGCGGATCCGGGTGGCTAGGGCGGCGGAAAAGCACGGCGTGAATGCGGACCCGATTGTTCAGGTCCGTGATCTGACCGTGGATTTCGACACGGTCGAAGGACGCATCCGCGCAGTGGACGGCATCAGTTTCGACGTGCTGCCCCGGCGGACGCTTGGTGTGGTCGGTGAAAGCGGTTGCGGCAAGAGCGTGACGGCGCAGGCCATCATGCGAATCGAGGACGAGCGAACCTGCCGATTGGGCGGCAGTATCGTGCTGCGGAGGGACGAGGACACGCTCGACCTGCTGGGTCTCGCCAGAGACAGCGCGCAGATGCGCGAACTTCGCGGCGGCGACATCGGTTTCATTTTTCAGGAACCGATGACCTCCTTCAGTCCGGTCCATACGATCGGCAATCAGATCATCGAGGCCGTGCGCCTGCACTTCAACCTCGGCAAGCCGGAGGCGGCGCAACGCGCAATCGAGCAGTTGCGCGATGTAGGGATGCCGAATCCCGAGCACATCATGAGCCAGTACGCGTGGGAGTTGTCCGGCGGGCTGCGCCAGCGCGCCATGATCGCTATGGCGCTGGTGTGCGGTCCGCGGCTGCTCATCGCCGACGAACCGACCACGGCGCTGGATGTCACGACTCAGGCGCAGGTGCTCACGCTGCTCGCGGAGTTGCAGGATCGGCATGACATGGCGCTGATGCTGATCACTCATGACCTCGGCGTTGTGGCCGCCGCGGCAGACGATGTGGCCATCATGTATCTGGGGTTCATCGTGGAACGCGGTCCCGCAGCATCGATTTTCCGCGATTCGATGCACCCCTATACTCAGCTTCTGCTGGAATCCTTGCCGAGCCTGACGCGACGCCGGCGCGGCGCACTCAAGGCGATAGGCGGAACCGTGCCCCGGGCGGGGAACCGTCCTGCCGGCTGCCCCTTCCATACCCGGTGTCCAAGCGCGATATGGGGTGTCTGCGACCGGATCCTGCCTGGCCCGACGCAGGTCGCCGAGCATCACGTCGTCAACTGCCACCTCCACGACCCGCAATGACCGAGAGAGCGGAACGATTACAGGAGATGGCGAAGGCGCTTCCGGATTCGGTCATCCTGCGCGTCCAGCGGCTCCGCAAGTTCTTCCATCCGAAAGGGGCTGACGTGGTGCGCGCAGTCGACGACATCAGCTTCGACTTGCACCGCCGTGAAACACTGTCGCTTGTGGGCGAAAGCGGTTGTGGCAAGACTACGGCGGCTCGTGCCATTATCCGTGCCCATGTACCGACGTCGGGCGAAGTCTGGTTCAGTACGGCTTCCGGCGAAATTGTGAACCTGGCCGGACTCACCGCAAGGCAATTGCGCCCGCTCCGGGCTGAGATGCAGATGATCTTCCAGGATCCGTACTCATCGTTGAATCCCCGCATGACGGTTCGCGACATTGTCGCCGAACCGTTGCGGTTGTTCGGCGTAAGGGGTCGACGCGAACTCGATGAAAAAGTAGCCCATCTGCTTGAGGCGGTCGGCCTGCGGGGCTCGCACATGGGCCGTTATCCCCATGCATTCAGCGGCGGACAGCGCCAGCGTATCGGCATCGCGCGCGCGCTGGCGCCGAAACCGCGAGTAATCATCGCCGACGAATCCGTCTCGGCGCTGGACGTGTCGGTACAGGCACAGATCCTCAACCTGCTGGTCGAGCTGCAGGAGCAGCACGAACTGAGTTTCATCTTTGTCGCGCACGACCTGAGCGTCGTGAGACACATCAGTCACCGCGTCGCGGTCATGTATGTCGGGCAAATGGTCGAGCTGGCGCCCTGCGACGAACTGTTCGAACGGCCGCTGCATCCCTATACGGCGGCGTTGCTGGCGGCGGTTCCGCAACCCGACCCGGAGCAGTGCAGTGTGTTCGCACCGCCTCCCGGGGAGCCTCCCAGTTCGCGCAACCCGCCGAGCGGCTGTTACTTTCACCCGAGGTGCCCGCATGCCGTTGCCGCGTGCAGGACCGAGCGGCCGGAGTGGCGGCAAGTGGATTCCGGGCGTTTTGTTCGCTGCCACCTGGCTGAGGAACTTTCGCTGGCAGGTGTCGGTGAGGCCGGCAAGCCGGCCCGTGTGCAGGAGCAAGGGGACAATGGCTGATCGCTACAGCAGGCGCGAACTCCTGCAGGGCGGTTGCGCGGCGCTTTCGGCGACCGCGCTGTGGTCCTGTTCTCGTTCAGGCTTCGAAGCCACATCCCAGGCGGTCGCCCTGGACGACGCGGATTTCGGGCCGTACGCGCCGGAATCCGGCAGAATCGTTACCGATCCTGCGGCTGTGCCCCGGACCTTTGGCGAATCGCCGGCGCTTTCGGAACTCGTGGCTGCGGGCCGGCTGGACCCGGTGGAAGAGCGGATCGGTCGCGATCCGATCGTGATCGAACCGCTCCACGAGATCGGCCGCTACGGCGGGACGCTGCGCCGGGCGTTCGTCGGTCCGGGCGATCAATGGGGCCTCGTCCGGATGGCCTCGGGGCCCGACAGTTTCCTTCACTGGGACAAGGACTGGCGTGCAGTACGTCCCAACATCGCCCGGGATTTCCGCTTCAGCGACGACTACCGGGTGCTGACCCTGTCGCTGCGCCGCGGCATGCGCTGGTCGGACGGCGCGCCGTTCACGGCGGACGACGTGCTCTTCTGGTACCGGGACCTGTACCTGGACCGGCGAATCGTCTCCGCGCCCAGCGCGTCGATGCTGATTGACAACCGGGACGTGCTGATCGAGAAGCTGGACGACTTCACGGTCCGGTTCGTCGCCCCGGCGCCGTATGAAGTCCTGGCCGAGTTGCTTGCCAGCTCGACGGATCTGGGCGGCCTCTCGTTCTATGGCCGGTTCGGCATGGGCGGCTATGCGCCAAAGCATTACCTGTCGCAGTTTCATCCGAAATACCGATCCGAGAGCGAGGTCAGCGCCGTCGCCCGGGAACAGGGCTTCGCGAACTGGTCGATCTACCTGCGCAACCGCAACGACTGGTCGCTGAATCCGGAATTGCCCGTACTGTCCCCATGGCGCGTGGCCGAACCCATCAACTCGCAGAATTGCCGGCTCGAGCGTAATCCATACAGTGTGTGGGTCGATTCTGCCGGCAATCAGCTGCCCTATATCGACAGCATCAAGAACATTCTCTGCGCCAACGCCGACGCGGTGAGCTTCAAGGCGGTGGCCGGGCAGCTCGACTTTCAGAACAGGCACCTGCAGATCGAGCAACTGCCGTTCCTGCTGAGCAATCGCCGGCGCTCCGACTACAACATCTATCTCGACCCCAACGAGGGAACGGATCTCGGCATACGCGTCAACCTGAGCTATCGCGGAGACCCGGAGATTGGGGAGTGGCTCGGGAATCCCGATTTCCGGAGGGCCCTGTCTCTGGGGACCGATCGGCGGGAAATCAACGAGACCCTGATGCTCGGGCTCGGCCGCCCGTCCGCGTCGGTGCCTGCGGTGACCAACCGCTACTACCCAGGCGATGAATGGGTTACGAGATGGGCGAGTCACGATGTCCTGCAGGCCAACCGGCTCCTCGATGAACTGGGCCTGAGGGAGCGTGACGAGTCCGGATACAGGCTTCGCAGGGACGGCACGGGACGACTGCAACTCAATTGCGTGACCGCGGTATCGCACTTCGATTACACGGGCGTTGCGGAGATGATTCGCGAACAGTGGCGCATGATCGGGATCGATCTGGACGTGGAAATCGTCGACCAGGTTCTTTACAACCAGCGCAGCATGTCCGGCGAAGTACAGCTCGGCGTCATGCTGACCGGTAGCGAGGACCCCTATGTCAATCCCGATTTGCTGTTCCCGTATACGACGGTCGGCTTTGGTGCGATCATGGGCGTGGATTTCGCGCAGTGGTTCCGGTCCGGCGGCGCAGCCGGGGTGCGGCCTCCGGACGAGATCGTGGAGATGATGGATCTCTGGCAGGAAGGGCGCCGGTCGGCCAGCGAGGCACGCGTGGCGATAGGCAAGGAGTTGCTCAGGCGCCATGTAGACCTCGTAATCAGCATCGGCCTCGTCTCCAATGCCTATTCCATGCACGGAATCCACCTGGCCAGGAAGAATCTGGGCAATGTCCCGAGACGTGTCGTCAACACCCAGATAGTATTGACGCCGTCGACGGGGTTGCCCATGACGTTTCATTACAGGGAAGGGGATGACAATGACGCTTGACGTAACGCTGCACACCATTCATCTGGTCTTTGCCATATTCTGGTTCGGATCGTACATGTGGTCCGAGTTGATTCTCTGGCCGCAGATGCAGAAGGCGGGCCACCTCGAAGCCGTCCAGGGCGGTCTTCGATCGGTGGCCGTGCGCCAGATCACGGCAATCGGAATCGTCGGGACCATCCTCAGCGGGTATATCCGCGGCGTGGCCGGCGGGGTTTTCGATCGCATTTACACTCCCTATGGCGCCATGTTCCTGGTCTCGGCCGTAGTCGGCGTGTGGATGGTCGCCTGGTGGTCGACCTTCCCGGTCCGATCGCTGAAGTGGGGCTGGCGCGCCTATTACAGCGGATTCTGGGTGCTGTTCGCGATGATGGTAGGGATGCGCTTCGCTCAATGAGCCGGCGGCTTTCCGGCCGTTTTTCTGCTTTCCGACGCGGCAAGCTACGTGACCGGACAGAGCGTGCGGGTCGACGGCGGGCTGACGAAGTCGGTTCCTTGACGGGTCGGGCGAGTCTGTTGCCCACGCTGCATAACATATTGAGAATTCGTCAACAACCAGACATGGGTTTTGGCACTATACTCATGAAGTCATGCGCTTGTCGGCGGTACTGTATCAAGCGTCGCGACTTTTCCGGCACACCCAGGGAATAGATATCGATGTCATCTGCTACTGACGCAGCCGGAAATCCCGGCATGGCAAAGTTGACCCGCTGGATCGTGGCAGTACACCTGCTGATCGTGATCGTGCATATGGCGGCAGCGATCGCCTTTGTCACCGGAGTTGCCCTGGTCAGCGGAGAGGCTGCAACGGCTTATCTCCTCCACGCGAGGCTGGCGTGGGTGGTGCTGGCGCTGGGGATCGTGCAGGCACTGGCGGTATTCAACCCGGCTCTGCCCACGCTGCAATGGATGTACAGGGTTTTTGCCATCCTTGTCGTTATCGGCGAGGTGCTGGAATTGTTTGTCATACCACGCGGACATGTCGATTACCACGTCACTGTCGCGATGGTCGTATGGGGCTGCGCGCTGGCGCTCTACGTGCGCATGCTCGACCCGCAGTGGACGGCTGCTGCGGCGTCCGGTACCAGTTAGCCGAACTTCCAATGTCCGGAGACTGGCCTAAGGGGATGCCGGCGATGGATGGCGCGACACTGATCGTCCGAATGCTCGAGGCCTACGGCGTCGAGGTCGTGTTCGGCGTGCCCGGCGAGACGAGCATCCCGCTATACCGGGCGCTGGCAGATGACGATTGTTCGATCGAGCATGTAATGGCGCGCGACGAGCGAACCTCGGGCTTCATGGCTGACGCCTACGCCCGTGTCACGCACCGCCCCGGTGTGGTCGAGTTTCCCAGCGGCGCCGGCCCGCTCTACGGCCTCGCCGCCGTGGCGGAAGCCAACGAGTCGGCGGTGCCGATGATCGCCATCACCAGCGACAATTCACTCGCCGTGGAGGGCCGGGGATTCATCGCCGAACTGGACTGCCAGCGGCTGTTTCAGCCCGTGACCAAGGCGTCGATCATGCTGAAGTCCGCGCGCAAGATTCCCGAGACGATCCGCAACGCGTTTCGCATCGCGACCACGGGCCGGGCAGGGGCCGTACATATCGCCATTCCCGACAACATCTACTCCGAGCAGGTGCAGCCCGGCGACGTGTCAATGCACGTCGATACAGCCTGCAAGGCGGCGCCCGCGAACCCGTGCGGTCCGACCGGCGACAAGCTGGTACAGGTTCGGGACGCCCTGGCCAGGGCGCGCCGTCCCCTTGTCGTCGCCGGCGGCGGCGTCAACCGCTCGGACGCCCGAGCGGCGCTGACCGAATTTGCGGAATTGCATGAAGTACCCGTCGTCACCTCAATGACCGGGCAACAGTCCATCGGCGATACCCATGAACTGTCCATCGGCATCATCGGCGACAATGGCTTTCATCCCCATGCGAACCGTGCCCTGGAGGAGTCGGACCTGCTCATCTACGTCGGGTGCCGGATGGGCTCGGTCGTCACCATCGGGTGGTCGTTTCCGGCGCCGGACCCGGACAGGCAGATCGTACACGTTGACGTCGATCCGGAGGTACTGGGCCGCAATACCCGCGACGCGCTCAATATCGTCTCCGATGCAGGGGAATTCTTCCGCCAACTGGTTGCGCTGGGCAGTCTGAAGACAGCGAATGCGGATCCGTCGTGGTCCGCCCTGCTCAATCGATGGCGACGGCAGTTCTGGGACCATGCCAATTCCGGGGCAGGCAGCAGCGGGACGAGCGGCACGCTGAATCCCTCGGCGGTCATCCAGTCGCTGGGTCGCCGCATCAGCGAGCCGCAACTGGTGTTCGTGGACCCCGGTACGCCCACCCCGTACACCTGCCGCTACCTGTGCCTTTCGGACGATGCGTCCCGCGTCATCATGAACCGGTCCTACGGCGGTCTGGGCTACGCCATACCCGGCGTGATTGCCGGCTGGTACGCAGACCGCGCGAACCGGCCGATCGGTTTGTTCGGCGACGGCTCGCTGGGCATGTCCGCCGGCGATCTCGAGACCGTTGTCCGTTTGGGCATCCCGGCGATCCTCCTGCACTTCAACAACTCGACATTCGGCTGGATCGACGCGCACACGACGGTGGTGCGCGGCCTTCAGGCCGAGCCACTTCAATTCGACCGGTCGGACTGCGTGGGCATGGCGGCGTCCTATGGGTTCCTCGGCGTTGGCGTGCATCGCCCGGAGGATCTGGAACCGGCGCTCGACAAGGCGTTTGCGCACGATGGGCCGGTATTCGTGGATTTGCACGTAAGGACCTGTGCCGAGGAGATTCCCCCCGTGTACACGTGGATAAAGCGCAGCGGGCTGGATCCGCTGGCGGTGGGCGGATCGCGTCTCGACGCTGACATCGCCGCGCAACCTCTCAAGCGAACGGCCTGATGCAGGCTGAAAGGCAACCAGGGCGATGACCACGGCAGACGAATCGGCGGGCAACGGCCCTGCGCAAGCGAATTCGGCGGGGAGCAAGGGCTCCGCGTTCGAGGTCCTCAGGATCTTTACGGGGCTCGGATTCACGTGCTTCGGCGGTCCTATTGCGCATCTGGGGTATTTTCGAACGGAATTTGTCACCAAACGCAAGTGGCTCAGTGAAAGCGCGTACGCGGATCTCGTCGCGCTCTGCCAGTTTCTGCCGGGCCCCGCCTCCAGCAAGGTCGGCTTCTCGCTGGGACTGTTGCGCGGCGGCTACTGGGGCGGGTTCATGGCCTGGCTGGGTTTCACCCTGCCGTCCGCGGTTCTGCTGGTGCTGTTCGCCTACGGTACCGGGTTCATCGCCGAGACGGCGGCGGGGCAGGGCCTCATCCGCGGCCTGAAACTTACCGCGGTGGCGATCGTCGCCCATGCCGTCCTGGGCATGGCGCGTGCCCTCACGCCCGATGCAACGCGTGCATCCATCGGCGCCCTGGCGGCAGTCATCGTCCTGCTCGCACCCACATCCATCGGCCAGATCGCGGCGATCGTCTTTGGCGGCGTGCTGGGCTGGCGGTTGTGCGGGGGCGAACTCAATGAGCAACCGGAGGTTCTTGATTTCTCCGTGTCGCGACGCGTGGGCATCGTTTCGACGGTGCTGCTGGCCGTCCTGCTGGGCGCCGCGCTGGTGCCGCTCCCCGATTCCGGTTACTCGATGTTCAACGCCTTCTTCCGTTCCGGTGCACTGGTCTTCGGTGGTGGACATGTCGTGCTGCCGCTTCTCAATGAAGCCGTGGTCGCGCCGGGTTGGGTCGGCGAGGAGGAGTTTCTCGCCGGATACGGCGCGGCGCAGGCCGTGCCGGGGCCGCTGTTCACGTTTGGCGCCTACCTGGGTGCCGTTGCCACCGCGCCTGTCATCGGCCCGGCAGCCATCGCGATCGGCCTGTTTGCGATTTTTCTGCCGGGCATCCTGCTGCAACTGTCGGCGCTGCCTTTCTGGAATGCGTTGCGGGGGCGGCCGGTTGTGCAAGCCATGATGCGGGGAGTGAACGCGTCAGTGGTCGGAATTCTGGGTGCCGCGCTCTATACGCCCATCTGGACCAGCGTGGTGGTTCAGCCGGCGGACTTCGCCGTGGCGCTGATCGGCTTCGTGCTGCTGCTGGCCTGGCGGGCTCCGGCGCTCGCCGTCGTGGCTTTCTGTGCGCTGTCGGGAGTCGCGCTGTCCTTGATGGCCTGAGCGATGAAGTACGCGTTCGCCGACGCCGTCCTTGGCCTGCGCTTCGAGTCACTCGAACCGACCGTGGTGGAACAGGCGAAGCGAGTCTTTCTCTATCACGTCTGCACCGCCTTCATGGGGCGTCGGGCGGCAGAGTTGAATCCGTCGACCGGGTTCGCGGTGATCGCGGGGCTGGGCAATCCGCCGGGCCCGTGCACGGTCATCGGACAGGATCTCAGGCTGGCGGCAACCGATGCGGCCTACCTGAATTGCCACCTGATCGGCGGCGGCGGATACGACGACGTCATCTTCCCTGCGGGCATGCATGCCGGACTCATGATCATTCCGGTGGCCATGGCAATGGCCGAGGGGCAACGAGCGTCGGGACCGGAATTCATCGCGGCGCTGGTCACAGGATACGAGATCCTCGGCAAGATCGGCCAGTGGACCTGGTCCGAGGCAAGTCCGCGACGGCCCGGCCCCGTATTCGGTCCCATGGCAAGCGCAGGTGTCTGTGCGCGGCTTCTCGGTCTGGACCGAGAGCAGACGGCGAATGCCATCGGCTACGCGGCGCACGCCGGCATGGGACTGCCCTGCAACCTGAATACGCAGATCCATGCGATGGCCTGCCGGGCGGGCATCATGAGCGCGCTTTACGGCGGGGCAGGGGGGGACTGTCCCGACGATATTCTCGAAGGCCCGCTTGGGTTTTACCGCACGTTCTTCGGCGCCAGTCCCGGTTCGGCGGCGGAGGTGCTTGAGGACTTTGGCAGAAACCACGCGATCATGGCGTCCCGGGAAAAGCGCTACCCGGGCACGATGCTCAACCTGGTGGCGGTGGAAAAAACCCGGGTACTCGTCATGAGGCACGGGCTGTCGGCCGAGAACGTCGCGTCGGTGACGTTGCAGCTTTCCGAGCAGCGCCGGCGACATCCCACCGCGCAGCTTCGTCCGCCGTACGCACGGCCGCTGGAAGCGTTTGCCTCGTGCCATTTCCTGATCTCGCTGCTGCTGCTGGACGGCGATATCCGCGAAGATCTGCGTTGGGAAGCAAAGGATGATCCGGACGTGCTGGAAATCGCGCGCCGGGTGGATACGAGCTTCGTCGAGCACCCCAACCCGATCTACGCGCGGGTCACCATCAGGACGACAGATGGGCGGGTCTTCAAGGCTGAAGGTGACGATCATGTTTTTCCGCCGCTCGATGCGGCGGAACTGCTGCGCAAGCATGCCCGCGGCGTGCTCTCCGCAGAGCGCATCGACCGGCTGGTCGAGTCGGTCGCGCGGCTTGAGACGAAGGACGACGCTTCGGAAGTTTTCGGCCTGCTGATGCCGGATGTGGAACGTCGGCAGGCACGCATCAGGATGCAGGCAAGCTAGAGGTTCGATGTGAGTACAGAGATTGAGGTGCCCGAGTTGGGCGAGGGCATATCCGAAGTCACGATCATGAGGTGGCTCAAGGGGATTGGCGATGCCGTCGAGGCAGGCGAAGCGATCGCGGCGGTGGAGACGGACAAGGCGAGCATGGAGATTGAGGCGCCCGTATCGGGCACGCTGACCGAACTGCTGGCCGACCCGGGCGATTCACCGGAAGTCGGCGATACTATCGCACGCATGGAATCTGGGTGAGGACAACATGGCGGAAAGAGACATAACGATTCCGGTCGGGCAATTGAGAGCATTCACAGCCCGCAATTTCGAGGCCCTGGGTATGTCGCCCGAACACGCCGACCTCATGGCCGAACAGATTGCATGGGCGCACATACGGGGTTACCCGTGGTTGGGCGCCCGCAAGATCATTCAATATGGCACGCGCGTCCTGAAAGGCGCGGCCGCGACCCACGGCAACCTTTCCCTCGTCACCGAGACCGACAGTCTCGCCGCATTCGATGCGGACAATGCCTTCAGCCAGGTGATCGGCAAACGGGCCATGCTCACGGCCATCGGCAAGGCCCGCAACACGGGCGTCGGCACGGTGGTCGTTCGCAATAGTTCCAATGCGTCGGCACTGGGCTACTACGCTGAACTCGCCGCCCGGAAACGGGTCATCGGACTGGTCATCAACAATGCACCGCCCCTCATGGCGCCGTGGGGAAGCCGCTCGAAGATTCTCGGCAACCAGGCGTTCGCCATCGGCTGCCCGGCCGGGAAGCGCGATCCGATCATTCTCGACACCGCGCTGTCGGAACTGACGCTGGTCGGCATTCACGCTTACCAGTTGCGCGGCGAACCGCTTCCTGAGGGCGTGGCGCTCGATGCCGACGGCCTGCCGACCACCGACCCGGCTGCGGCGCTGGACGGCATTCTGGTGCCGGCGGGCCGGCACAGGGGTTCCGGGCTTGCGATCATGTGGGAGATCCTGACCGGCGTGCTGGCCGGTGGGGACCGCTTCATGTCCGATGTGACCATGCCGGACGTATTCGACAGGCCGCAGGGCACGAGCCTGTTCTTTCTGGCCATCGAGCCGCAGGCGGTGATGCCACATGAGCAATTCGTCGCGCGGGTCGACGACCTGGTCGAGCGGATCCATGCGTCGCGGCCCGCGGACGGGGTCGAGCGGGTCCGGGTTCCCGGCGAGGCGTCCGCCGAGCGCGCCAGGCAAGCCGAAGCAACCGGAGCAGTGCTGTCGGCGGATCTCTACGCCGACCTTGCACGCTTCGCCGCAAAAATCGGAGTCCGCTGGGAGTGACTACGCTCACACAGCGGCTCGCCCAATACATTTGCGACGAACGATTCGACCGGATCGATCCTGCGGCCGTCAAGCGCACCGGGCAGATCCTGGCCTACCATATCGGGCTCGCGTGCCGAGCCGTCAGAGACGAGCATCCCGAAGCGGGCAAGGCGGTGGCGCTCGCCCTGGACCTGAGCGAAGGCGGCGGCCACGCGACCCTTATCGGCCAGTCGCGCAAGGCTACCCTTGTCGACGCCGTGTTCGCAAACTGTTCGATGATGCGCGCCATGGGACTCGATGACGTCATTTTTCCCTCCGGTATACACGCAGGCCTCATGACGTTGCCGGTGGCTCTCGGTATCGGGGAGCGCACCCACGCGTCCGGCGCCGATCTCATTACGGCCGTGGTCACCGGCTACGAGATCATGGGCAAGTTCGGGCAATTCACCTGGGGACTGGATCCGCCCCGTCGCCCGACCCAGCCGTTCGGGCCGTTCGGTTCAATCGCCACCGCCGGGAAGTTGCTGGGGTTGGATCACGAGCAGACCGTGGTTGCACTGGCCTATGCGGCGCATACCGCCATGGGGTTGGCGGAACACGACTCAGGCCCGGTGTCGCACTGGTACAGCCTCATCTGCCGGCACGCTGTCACCAGCGCGTATTCGGCGCGCGCGGGCGCCTGGGGTTCGCCCACGGTGATCGAAGGCAGGTACGGATTCGCCGATGCCTTTCTCGGTTCCGGCCCTGTTGACGGAGATGCCATCGCCGATTCGCTCGGACGCGACTACGCCGTCATGGAGTCCTGCGAGAAGCGTTATCCGGGCACGGCGCTCAACCAGATACCGATCGAGCTGATGCGCTCGATGGTAGTCGATCAGGGTCTTCGGGCCCGCGACGTGAGTCGCATACGCATTACGTTTCCCAAGGAAAGGCGGCGATTCTCCGCCGGTCACGAACTGGGCCCGTTCGCCAATCCGGGCCTGGCGGCTTCGTCATTCGCCTTCCAGTGCGCCATGCTGCTACTGGACGGGGAACAGGATCCGTCGCGGTACGATGATTTCGCCGACCCGGAGATCCGGCGCGCGATTGCGGCCATGTCGGTAGATTTTGTCCCGGACAAGCCGATACGCTATACCCGAATCGAAGTCGAAACCCGCTCGGGCGCCCGATTGATACGCGAGGGGGACGAATTCAGGTTCGCGCCGGATCAGACGCGAATCGTGCTGGAGCGGGATGCGGCCGGCGTTCTGCCAGACGCCCGAATAGAACGGCTGATCGAGTTGCTGGACGACCTTGAGAACGTGGCGGATGTGGCGGATCTCACGGACTGTCTTTCCCCCGATCCCGCCCGAAACTGACGAGGAGTCTCCGTGAGCTTGATGATTTGTGGACGCACCTACTTCGATGGCGCGGTCAGCGACCGCGCCGTGCTGATCGAGAACGGGCGCATCGCGGCGATCCTGGATGAGGACGACGGTTCCGCGGAAGCGCGCGTCGAACTGGGCGAGCGAGAGATCCTGCTGCCGTCGGCGATCGATCTGCAATGCGCGCTGCGGGACTGGGGCGAATCCGAACGCGAGACAGTGGAGACGTGTACCCGGGCGGCCCTGGCCGGCGGAGTCACCGTTGTCGGCGATCAGTCCAACACCGTACCGCGCATCGATTCGGTCGAGCTGGTGCGCAGGCGTGCCGGAGACGTGGCCGGCAAGGCGTGGTGCGACTTCGGCATCGCGGGTCACCCGCCGGTGAATCCGCCGGACCTCGACGGTTACCGGGAGGCCGGCGCGTTTTCAGTGCAATTCTGGCCATGGGATCAGCGGCCCTGGCGTTATCCGCGCGATACCGATGACAGCCAGGCGTACTTCAGGCGTTGCGCAGAACTTGGACTAAAGGGGCTGATCGTCGTGGATGAGCTGGCGTTCCAGGGAACGGCGTTGGAAGAGGAGGGCGAGCGATACGCGCTGCAGGCCCTCTTGCGGCGCCTGGATCCGGCATTCCATGCGCGGGTTTCGGTGACGCGCCCCGATAGCGTCGAGACCCTGCTCGGGCACCGTGACCGCCTGCCGAACATGCGCATCCAGGTGCCCCATCATTCGCTGTTCGTCGACAGGCAGCGGGCGTACAAGAAGATTGGCTCGGCGGCCTTTCACGTGCCGCCATTGCGTCCGGCCGAGGAAGTGGAGCGGATGCAGCAACTCGCCATGGACGGCAAGATCGACGTGGTCGTTTCGTTCCATGCGCCGCATCGGTTGCCCGACAAGTACAGCACCGAACCGATTCCCGGCGAGTTCACTCCCAAGGCCGGTTATTCGGCAGTCGAGGTGGCGTACATGTACACGTTGACGAAACTGGGCATCGATACGGGCTGCCGCTGCCATTGCTCCGGCCCTGCCGGGCACCTGGGGCTTGACGCGGGTGAGATCAGGATCGGCAACGAGGCAAACCTTGTCATCGTCGAGGAAGACGAGGGCCTGCCCGAACAGAATATCCACGTCACGGGCAGCGCCGGCAAGGGAGTCTGGAAGGTCGATCCTTCGAAGTGGCGCACCCTGGCGAAAGTCACGCCATTCGTGGGCGAGCGCCTGAAGTACCGCGTGTCGAAAACGTATCTGCGTGGCCGGGAAGTCTTCGACAGCGCAGGTGACCGGTTCACGCGCGGCGACGTCCGGGCGCTCTAGTTGCAGATGATGGCGCGGTCGGCGTAACCGGCATGGGGGAGCATGTTTGCACCGATTGCCGCTTTTCTAACGCTTGGGCCCGGGCGGAGGGTCGAAAAGCAGGGTACTCGTAATGAAGAAAGGTTATTTCGTGGCCAAGGTCGATGTCACCGATCGGGAAGGCTATGCGCAATATCTGGAGTCGGGCGCGGGGTTGGTGGATGCGGCCGGCGGCCGCAAGCTGGTGGTCCCGCACAGCCGGTATGAACTGGTCGAAGGTCAGTGGGATCCCGAACGCTTCGTGGTGATCGAGTTTCCGAGCTACGAAGCGCTCAGGGAGTGGTATTTCTCCGATGCCTACACCGCGGCCCGCCAACATCGTGTCCGCTCTTCGGAGTCCTGGGTGATGCTGGTCGAGGGCGCCGAAGGCGACGATTGATGCCGGCCTTCCTCGCCATCGATCAGGCAACGTTTCTGCTTGCCTTCGCCGTCGTCGCGGTGGCGGCCATTCCACAGTCGTTGACGGGGATGGGATTCGGCTTGCTCGCCGCGTCCCTGCTGCTGCTGGTCGATCCGACCCTGGTGCCGGCGACGGTCATCGTCATGGGCAACCTGGTCGCGGCAGCCAACGCCCTCGGCCATCGGGCGAGCGTCAACGGCCGGGAACTCGGGACGGCCCTGGCGGGCAGGGCGCTCGGCATCGGCTGCGCTTTCGGGGTGCTGGGGTTCATCGACGACCGCGACACGTTTTCGCTGCTGGTCGCGATCGTCATCCTGTTCGCCATCGTTCTGAGTTTCGTCAACATGGCTCCGCGCAAGACGCCGCGGTCGATCTTCGCCGCCGGAGTCGTCTCGGGGGTGACCGGGACCATCACCTCGGTCGGTGCGCCGCCGATGGGCGTTGTCTACCAGCATTCCCGCCGACGGGAGACCAGTGCGACCCTGAACGCCTATTTCGCCATCGGCGGACTCGTTTCTGCGATCGTCGTGTGGTACCACGGCTGGCTCGGCTGGCGCGACATCTGGCTGGCGCTGGCGCTGCTTCCCGCCCTGGCCGCCGGTACCTGGGCTTCGCGGCTGCTGCGCGGCTACGCCGACCGGCAATTCAGGCCCGCCGTGCTTCTGATCTGCACCTCCAGCGCCGGCGCGGTCATCTGGCGGGTCCTGGCCTGAGGGAACGCCCCTACGGGCCCCGGTCCGCACCGTCGACGGACTGTTCTCCCCAGTTCGGGCTATTGGGATGTTGCCCGATGACGGCGCGCAGCCGCTCGAAGGCTTGCCGCGCGCTCGGCCTCAAGCCCCCCGAGGTGGAGATCGCCCGAGTTTCCTCGGGGTCCCACCTGATGTCGTAGAAACGGCCATCGGAGTACAGCTTCCAGTCCGTGTCGAACACGTAGCGGCTGCCCGCATATCGATAACGCTGACCCGGCGGGCCCCACTTGGGATCGTAGTGGATAAAGATCGCGTCGCGCTGGAAACCGGCCTCGCCGCGAAACTTCGGAACCAGACTGTGGCCGTCGAGCGTGTACCTGCCGGTATCCTCGACCGCGGCCAACTCGAGCAGGGTCGGAAAGACATCGGTGAAGTCGATCAGATCGGCATTCGAGCGGCCTTGCAGGGCGGGACCGCCCCAGGCGATGAACGGCACATGGGTGCCGCGCTGCAGCGTCGACCCCTTGCCGCCGGGCAACGGAGCGCCGCGGTAGCGGTTGACGAGGCTTGAGTCGGTGCCGTTGTCGGCGGTGAAGATGATGACCGTCTGCTCGGCGATGCCGAGTTCGGCGACCCTTGCGCGCACGCGGCCGACGAGTTTGTCCATGTAGGCGACCATGGCGGCGAACCGGTCCTGCGCGGAGTCCGCCCGGGGTGCATCCGGGGTGGGCACGAACGGCACGTGCGGCAGCAGCATGGGGTAGTAGACGAAGAACGGGCCGGTTCGGTGGGCTTCGATGAATTCGAGTATGCGGCGGTTGTACAGGTCGGGGCTGAATACGTCCTCGTCGTAACCCACCCGATCGGCATCGTCGCGGATCGAGGGCCACCAGTAGACGTAGTCGGAGGTGTTGGCGCGGTCCGGGTCCGGCCAGCCGACGAAATGCTCGTCGAACCCCGCGTCTTCCGGCAGCAGGCCGCGGTAGCCGCCGGGTTCCCCGGTGCCGAACGCCAGTTGCCACTTGCCGGCGACCAGGGTCCGGTACCCGGCCGCCTCGAGCGCGTGCGCAAACGTGGTGACTTCAGGGCGCAGGTAGGCGAACTGCTCGTAATTTCGGTAATTGTGCTGCCCCGTCATGATCTTGACCCGGGACGGGGTACAAAGCGGTTGCGAGTGCGCGTTGTCGAATCGAACGCCCTCGGCCGCGAGGCGGTTGATCTCCGGGGTCGCATGGGAGTTTCCGCCGTAGGTGGCAATCGTTTCCACACCGGCATCGTCCGCCATGATCAACACGATATTGTATGGACGGCGATCCTGGGCCGCTGCCTGGAATCCGGCAATCAGCAGCAGAAGGAACGCCAGGAACCGCCGTGCCCGCGCGTCAGACAGCATCGTTACTCACCAGATCGACAGCGTGATTGGCGGCCCGGGCAGTCATTGCCATCAACGTCAGGGTCGGGTTCACGCAACTGCCGGAGGACATTGCCGCGCCATCGGTGATAAAGACGTTCGGCGCCACGTGGAGTTGATTCCAGCGATTGACGATGGATTGCGCGGGATCGTCGCCCATGCAGGCGCCGCCCATCTCGTGAATGGCACGTCCCGGCGCACCGAGTACGTCTTCGGAGACAATTTCGGTCGCGCCCGCGGCCCGGAGCATCGCGACACTCTGTCGCGCGATATCGGCCCCCATGCGGGTCTCGTTCTGGCCCCATTGCACATCGAACCGAACCTGGGGGATACCGAATCGATCGACGGCGGTCTCCGACAAGAGCACGCGGTTACCGGGGTCCGGCAGCACTTCGCCGAAACCGAGCATGTAGATCTGCCACGGACCCGGTACGCGCAGCCGCTGCTTGAGCTCGGCGCCGAATCCCGCGCCGCTTTCGGGCGCCAGGCGCCGCGCCGCGCCCTGGTAGCCGTAGCCGCGCACGAAGTCCTGCATGGATTCGCGATCGGACAGGTTACGGAAGCGGGGAATGTAGAAGCCGTTGGGCCGGCGGCCGTACTCGACGAATTGCTCGAATTGCCCGCGGAACGTACCGAAGGCCCGAACGCCGTAGACGTGATCCACGATGTACCGCCCGAGTACGTCATGGGTGTTGCCCAAGCCGTTGGGCATGGCCTCGCTTCTGGAGTTGAGCAGGATCTGGTTGCTGGCGATGCAGGATGCGCAAAGAAATACGACCCGGGCGCGATAGACTGACCGCACGCCGGTATGCGCGTCGATGACCTGCACGCCGGTCACCCGTTGCTGCGCCGCGTCGTATTCGAGCGATTCGACGACGCTGTCGCCCTTCAGGGTGAGATTTCCAGTGGCCCGGGCCATGGGCAGGGTGACGGCCTGGGTGGAGAAATAGGCGCCGTAGGAGCAGCCGCGATGGCACTGGTTGCGGAACTGGCAGCGGACACGGCCCTGCTCCGGCATGTCCAGCGTGAGGTTGGCGACGCGACCGATCGTGAGGACCCGGTCATCGAAGTCGCGTGCCAACACTTCGCGGAACCGCTGTTCGACGATATTGAGCGGCATGGGAGGCTGAAAATCGCTGTCAGGGAGTCCCTCCAGGCCAAGTGCCTCGCCGCTGATGCCGACGATCCCTTCGACATGCCTGTACCAGGGTTCGATATCGTCGTAGCGAATCGGCCAGTCGACGCCGTGACCGTCCGCCCGGTTGGACTCGAAATCCTGCCGTGACCACCGGTAGCACTGGCGTCCCCAGACCAGCGACTTGCCGCCGACCACTCCGGGGCGTATCCAGGTGAACGGCTTGCTCTCGTCGTAAACGTAGGGCTGTTCGTCATCCGACGCGTAGAACGGATAGTTTTCCGGACGAGCCGTCGGTGACAGGCTGTAATCTGCCTGTTTGCCGGGCGGCCATCGGTTCCGGAAAGGCAATTCGTGCGCACCGCGGCCCTCTGTCGGGTAGTCCTGCCGGTGTTCGACCGATCCGCCGCGATCGAGCATGAGCGTCTTCAGGCCGTTCTCGCACAGTTCCTTTGCAGCCCAGCCCCCGGTCGCGCCGGAGCCGATGACGATCGCATCGAACCTCGTGCTTTCCGGTGGCCTGTCCACTGTCCGGAGTTGCCGCTCAGGCCGTGAAGAGTCTGCCGACTTCTGCGTAGGGATACGCACCGTCGTAGCGCCCTGGGGTCGGCAGGTAGATCCGCTCGACGGTCATGCCGATTTCCGACGTATAGTACCCGGTGACCGTGAGTTGCTTGATGGTTTCGAAGAAATCATCGTCGACCCCATCGATCTGCCGTTGTTCCGCCAGGGAGACGATGTCGTCCTGGTGTTCCGGCGCCAGGTCGGCGAACGGTGCCTGACGCTGTTCGCGTGAATACTCATCGATGGCCTGCAGGTCGTCCAGAAAGCCTTCTCGGGCGTCCGGCTCGTAGTACTCATCGATAATCATCTCGATGTAACTGGTCACGCCTGCGTCTCTGGCGCCCGGGGTATCCGTGGTCGGGATGATTCGCTCGCAAAGTGCGTCCAGCAACGTCCTCTGTTCATCCGAAAAGATATCGTTCTGCGGACCCATGCCCGGATCCGTGCCGGCGGCGACCGCGCGCCTCAGGGGCGAAATCAGTGCGGCCCCGAATATGGCCGCGATCCCTCCCAGTGCCTCGCGCCGGTCGATTTGTGAGGTGATCATGTGGATGGTTCGTCCTGATCGAGAATATGACAGGGCTCGATTGCTAGTATAGTTCCATGCGTCGACAGCATGTCAATTGAGTCGGAGTTTCTTCCGGCTGTACCCGTGTGTGCCGCAGCGTGCATCCGGTTCCAGCGGTCGACGACCGATTCGCGCGGGTCATCCCCCATTCGGGCCGGTCCCATCTCGTGAATCGCCGTGCCGGGGGGGCTGCTCGTCAACGCGCCGCGGTATCGTGCTACGATGAATTTGCCGATCGAGTTCGTGTGGTCCTGCCGAAAGGGTAACGTCGTCGAAATGCATTGCTCCGGTACGAGTTGGACCATGTTGCGAATGTTGCTCAGCATCCGCTACTGCCTGTTGTCTGTGCTTGCCTTCGCGGAGATCGGCTTTGCGCAGGATACCGCTCTATCGGAGGCGGATGCCGAATCGGACTGGTACTGGCTTTTTGACGGTTCCAATCTCGACCAATGGCGTGAATTCAACAAGCATGGACCAGTCAGTCCGGCCTGGGTCGTGGAAGACGGTGTGCTGGCATTCCTGCCGGAGCGCAAGACGTCCACGGATCCGGTCGGGATTATCACCAAAGAGCAATTCTCCGACTTCGAATTGGAACTGGAGTGGAAGATTTCCGCCGGAGGCAACAGCGGTATCTTTTTCCATGTAACCGAGCACCAGGGTCTGGAACGGCCGTCGCGTACCGGTCTGGAGATGCAGATACTCGACAACGATGGTCACCGGGACGCGGCCTATCCAAACAGGACCGCCGGCGCCGCATACGATCTGTACGCGCCAGACCGCGACGTGACGCGCCCCGTTGGCGAGTGGAATCAGGTGCGAGTTGTTTCGATCGGCGGCCGTGTCGAGTTTTGGCTAAATGGCGAAAGGACCGTCGAATTCGATCGCGACTCGGAAGACTGGCGGCAGCGCTTCGACCAATCCAAGTTCGGAAGTCCGGGCTTCGAGCACCTGGGCGTTGCGCGGCAGGGACATATCGGCCTGCAGGACCATGCCGATCCGGTTTTTTTCCGCAATATCCGCATCCGCAGGCATTGACCGGTCCGTTCCGGACCCACTCCAGGAAACAGTCGATGGGTAGTTTCGTAGCGTCCGAAATACACGGCGCCGTCGCGGTTCTCAGGATGCAGAATGAAAAGGCGCTGAACGCGATCGGCAGCCACGAGGATTGCCGGGATCTGGTCGATGCGCTGCAGGCGCTGGCCGACGATCGCAGCGTTTCGGTGGGCATACTGACCGGAGCTGGACGGGCGTATTGCGCCGGCGGTAACCTGAAGGCGATCCAGCAGCGAACCGGAATTGGAGCACTGGACCAGCCGGATTCGACCCGCACGAACTACCGGCGTGGTGTGCAGCAAGTCGTGCGTACGCTGTACGAAATCGAGGTTCCGACGATTGCTGCGGTCAATGGCCACGCCGTGGGTCTCGGCTGCGATCTCGCCTGCCTCTGCGACATTCGCATCGCTGCCGAGAGCGCAACGTTTTCGGCAAGCTTCATCAAGGTCGGAATCGTCCCCGGCGACGGAGGTGCCTGGCTGCTGCAACAGGCCGTCGGCCATTCGAAAGCCGCCGAGATGCTGTTCACCGGGGATCGCTACTCTTCGAAGGAAGCCGAACGCATTGGACTGGTTTCCCAAGTCGTTCCGGACGACCGACTCATGGAAGAGGCGTTCGCTCTCGCGCAACGCATCGCCGTAAACCCGGCCAGAGCACTGCGATTGACCAAACGGCTGCTGCGCGAAGGACAGCGTCAGCGTTTGGACGACGTACTCGAACTCTCCGCCGCTCTACAGGCCATCGTCCACGAAACTGCCGATCACCGTGAAGCTGTGGCGGCCCTGATAGAAAGGCGACAGCCCTCTTTTACCGGCGACTAGGAGGCTGCGCCGTAGGAAATCGCGATAGCGAAAATTCGATATCGCCGTCCCTTCGATCGATCGATTGAGGAGAATATCGGGTCATATTTGACGAAATCGAGCGGTCGAAGGGGCGGATGAGAGCGAATTTGCAGCCGCGATTTCCTACGGCGCAGCCTCCTGGCGCTCGTCAACGTTCTGTGCGATGGCTGAAATGGCCATGGCACCCGGTAGCGCGGGATGTTGCCGAAGTCTTGCGCCCAACTACCCCAATGTTCTTGCAGTAAGTGCATGAATTTCTGTCAATTTGCTGGAAACCGGCATGGGGGTTTCGCCGTATACTCATGAACCATGGGTTTTGTGGCAAGCGTGGCGCGGGAAACAAGAACGCGGCGAAACCCTGTGCCGGATACAGGGCGCAGGGCCATTCGGGATGTCCAGATCAAGGACAATGTCCATGCCAAGTTCCTGGCGCGCATCAGCGCCCATGCCCTGAAGAACTACGGGTCGCGATTGTCGCCTGCCGATGTCGGGTTGACCGACGAGCAACTGGTCGGGATTTTTCATTCGCAGGTGCTCAGCCGCCAGGTCGATCGGATGGCGTGCAAACTGAGAGCTGCAAATGAAGGTTACTATACGGTCGGCAGCTCCGGTCATGAGTGTAACGCGGCGTTCGCCGAAGCGTTCCGCCTCAGTGACTTGTCGTTCCTGCACTATCGCGACGCCGCGTTCCAGATTCACCGTTCGAAGGAGGTTGCAGGGCAGACTCCCGGTTGGGACCTGCTGCTGAGTCTGGCCGCATCGTCCGAAGACCCCATAGCCTCGGGACGCCACAAGGTGCTGGGATCCAAACTGCTCAACATCCCTCCTCAGACGAGCACGATCGCTTCACATATGCCGAAAGCGGTGGGCGCTGCGCTGAGCATTGGTCTGGCGAAGCGCATTGAATTTACTGAAACGAATTTTCCCGCAGACAGCGTAGTCATCTGTTCTTTCGGCGATGCATCGGTCAATCACTCCACTGCCCAGGGGGCCATCAATTCAGCATGCTGGAATGCATTCCAGGGGATCGAGGTCCCGATCGCCTTCATATGCGAGGACAACGGGATCGGTATTTCGGTCCGGACGCCCGACGGATGGATCCGGTCGCAGTTTGCGGACAGGGCGGCGTTGCGGTACATGCCGGTCAATGGCCTTGACGTGCTGGAAACCTACAAGGCGGCGGTTGCGGCTGAAGACTTCGTTCGCAGGGAGCGCAAGCCGGTCTTCGTGCACATGCACTGCGTGCGTCTGCAGGGGCATGCCGGTACCGACGTTCAAACCTCCTACCGGACGCGAGAAGAAATTGACGCCATCGAGAACCAGGACCCGCTTCTGCACACCGCTGCGACGCTGATCGGCAACGGCATCCTCACCGGCGATGACGTGCTCGATACGTACAACGGCGTTGAAGAGACGCTTGCGAGGATGGCCGACGAAGCCGTGAAGCGACCGAAACTCGAATCGCCCGAGGAGATCATGGCAAGCATTGTTCCGCGTGCCAGGGAAACCTGGCCGCAAACGAAGGTGCCAGCCGACGTGCGCGCCGCGGCGTTTGCGGAAGACGAACTGCTCATGGGCAAGCCTCAGCATATGGCGCGGTTGTTGGGCTGGTGCCTGACCGACCTGATGCTTCAGCACGAAAACATCGTCGTTGCCGGGGAGGACGTGGGCAGGAAGGGGGGCGTCTACGGCGTCACCCGCAAGCTGCAGCAGCGATTCGGGGCCGACCGGGTTATCGACACGCTGCTCGATGAGCAGAGCATCCTCGGCCTCGGTATCGGTTTGGCGCACAACAACATGCTGCCGATCGCCGAAATCCAGTTTCTGGCCTACCTGCATAACGCTGAAGATCAGTTGCGGGGCGAGGCGGCGACGCTGAGCTTCTTCTCCAGCCGGCAGTATTCGAACCCGATGATCGTTCGTGTTGCGGGGCTGGGCTATCAGCAGGGATTCGGTGGCCACTTCCATAACGATAACAGCATAGCGGTTCTTCGCGACGTTCCCGGGATCGTCATTGCCTGTCCCAGCAATGGCCGCGATGCCGTTGCAATGATGCGCGAGTGCGTCCGACTGGCGCTTGAAGAGAAACGCGTGGTCGTGTTTCTCGAGCCCATCGCGCGTTACATGACACGTGATCTGCACGAACCCGGGGACCGGGGCTGGACTGCCGTATACGAAGCGCCCGAAGAGGGGTCGGTAGTTGCGCTCGGTGACGTGCACACCGAAGGCCGGGGCACGGATCTCGCCATCGTGACCTACGGAAATGGCTATTACCTGTCACGCCAGGCGCAGAAAACGCTGCTGGAGATACACGGTGTAGCGGCTCGGGTCATCGACATGCGCTGGCTCGCGCCGTTGCCGGAGGAAGCCTTGCTGGCTGCCGTCTCCGGGTGTCGCAGCGTGTTGATTGTGGACGAATGCCGCCGGACCGGTTCGCAGAGCGAATCGCTGATGGCGCTGTTCGCAGAAACGCGACCGAATGTACATGCGGCGCGGATCGCGGCCGACGATTCCTTTATTCCCATCGGCGCGGCTTCGACGCTGACGCTCCCCGGTCGCGAGTCGATCGTCACCCGGGCCCTCCAATGCATTGAATCGCGGGGAACCGCGGACTGCTGAGTCCATGGCTGCAGTGAAGAAATCTGCCCTCGTCGTCTGTCCGGGCCGCGGTGCCTATACCAGGTCCGAGCTTGGCTACCTGATGCGCAACCATGCCGGGGAGCGGGACCTGCTCGGGCGGGTCGACGCGTGGCGTGCACGTGGCGGGCAGAGAACCGTCAGCGAACTCGACGCGGCGGAGTGTTTCAGCCTCGCGACATACTCGCGCGGCGACAATGCATCGCTGTTGACCTTCGCCTGCTCTCTGGCCGACTTTCGTTCGCTGGACTCGGACGCCATCGAAGTCGCCGCGATAGCCGGCAATTCCCTGGGTTGGTATACGTCACTGGCATGCGCCGGCGTCCTGGACCTGGACGACGCGATCAACCTGGTCAACACGATGGGCAACCTGACGCACAAGCGGCGCATCGGCGGTCAACTCGTATTTCCGCTTACCGACGAGGAATGGCGGCCCGATGCCGGCAGGCGGGAAAGACTGGATGCTGCGGTGGCCGACATCCGGCAACGAAGCGGGTGCGAACTTTACACTTCGGTCATCCTTGGCGGCATTGCGGTCATGGCGGGAACCGATGCAGCGCTGGATCACCTGCAGCGGGAGGGGCCGCAGGGGCCCGGCCGTTTCCCCATGCGGCTGGAGAATCACGGCGCCTATCATTCGCCGCTCATGAAGGGCGTTCGAGATGCGGCGCGCGAACTCCTGAACCCGGGCTGTTTCACGTCGCCGAGCGTGCCCCTGATCGACGGCAACGGCCGCATCTGGCGGCCCGGCGCGTCTTCTCGCCGGGCATTGCGGGACTATACGCTGGGTACGCAAATCGTGGAGACCTATGATTTCTCCGCAGCGATCCGCGTCGGCTTGCGTGAGCTTGCGCCGGATTGCGTTATCGTACTCGGGCCCGGCGACAGCCTGGGTGGCGCGATCGGCCAGATTCTGTGCGAGATGGGTTGGCTTGGCGTCGACTCGAAGACCGCCTTTGCCGAGATACAGGAGAGCCGCCCTTTCGTCCTCTCGATGGGACGTGCGGAACAGCGCGCACTGGCCACGTGAGCGGCAGTTGAGAGAAATGATGTGTGGATACAGGAGGAAATCGCACGATGAGCACCAGTCCTGAACAGTTCCCTCCCGCGACGGAGGTCGCCGGGAGCATGGCCGCGGAAACGGCGCGCCTGATGAACGCACTTGGCGTGCCGGCCAGTGCCTATTCCGACGGGGGCATGGAGAGCTTCTCCCCGATCACCGGGGAGCGCATCGGCAGCGTTCCCGAGACCAGCGCCGAACAGGCCGATGCAATTATCTGCAGCGCCCACGACGCCTTCCGGGAATGGCGCAACGTGCCGGCGCCGCGGCGGGGAGAACTCATTCGCCTGCTGGCAGAGGAGTTGCGCGCATACAAGACCGAGTTGGGCCGCCTCTTGTCTATCGAAGTCGGCAAGATCGAGTCCGAAGGGCAGGGCGAAGTCCAGGAGATGATCGACATCTGCGATTTCGCCGTTGGACTGTCGCGTCAGCTTTACGGCCTGACGATCGCGACCGAGCGCCCGGAACATCGGATGATGGAGACATGGCAGCCGCTCGGCGTCGTCGGCATCATAACGGCCTTCAACTTCCCGGTGGCGGTGTGGTCCTGGAACGCGGCGATTGCCCTCGTGTGCGGCGACAGCATCGTCTGGAAGCCGTCGGAGAAGACGCCCCTTTCGACACTGGCGGCACACGCGATCTTCGAACGAGCGTTACAGCGCTTCGCCGAGAGCGGCCCTTCGGCGCCGGAGGGGCTGGCGGGCGTGCTCTACGGCGGCAGGAACGTTGGCGAACAGCTCGTCGACGACCCGCGCGCGAAGCTCATATCGGCCACGGGATCCATTCCCATGGGCCGTGCCGTTGGGCCGCGGGTCGCAAAGCGCTTCGGCCGCATACTGCTGGAACTTGGCGGCAACAACGCCACGGTGGTCTGCCCCTCGGCCGATCTCGATCTCGCGCTGCGAGGCATCGCCTTCGCGGCCATGGGTACGGTCGGGCAGCGTTGCACGTCACTGCGGCGCGCCTTCGTCCACGAGAGTGTCTATGACCAGCTTGTACCCCGGCTGAAGTCTGCCTACCAGTCGGCGACGCTGGGAAACCCCCTGAATCCGGAGACATTGATCGGTCCGCTGATCGACAGGGGCGCATTCGACCGTATGCAGGATGCGCTTGAGAGCGCCGCGTCGGACGGCGGTGTCGTCATGGGCGGCGGGCGCGCGCTGGAAGAGGAGTACGGCAACGCATACTACGTGCAACCGGCGATCGTGGAGATGCCCGAACAGTGCGGCATCGTCTACGAAGAGACGTTTGCGCCGATCCTCTACGTGATGAAGTACTCGGAGTTCGACGAGGTCATCGAGAAACACAACGACGTGTCCCAGGGCCTGTCGTCCTCGATCTTCACGCGCGACATGAGGGAGGCCGAAACTTTCGTCTCGGCGCGGGGTTCGGATTGCGGCATTGCCAACGTCAACATCGGCCCGTCCGGCGCCGAGATCGGCGGCGCATTCGGCGGCGAGAAGGAGACCGGCGGTGGGCGCGAGTCGGGCACGGATGCCTGGAAGGCTTACATGCGCCGGCAGACGAATACCATCAACTACGGCAATTCACTGCCGCTGGCGCAAGGCGTCACATTCGACGTCGGCTAGGCTGAAATGAGCGCTGTGGATTTCCGGCCCGCCGCCCGCCTCGGTGCGATCGGCGTGTCGGAGATCCTGCAGATCATGCAGCTTGCCTCGGAGCTGCGCCATGATGGGCGCGAAATTATCGATCTCAGTGCCGGTGAGCCGGACTTCGATACGCCCCAGCCAATCAAGGAAGCCGCAGCAGAAGCGATGCGGCGCGGCAAGACCAAGTACACGCTGCTGGACGGTCTGCCGGAACTCAAGGACGCAATCCGCACGAAGTTCCGCCGCGACAACGGCCTGGACTATGAGGCCGGAGAGATCATCGCCTCGGCTGGGGCGAAGCAGGTGCTTTTCAATGCGATGGTGGCGAGCCTCGATCCGGGCGATGAAGTCATTATCCCCGCACCGTTCTGGACGACATTTCGGGATATCGTGGGAATTGCAAGAGGCGTGGCGGTCGAAGTGCCCTGTCCGGCCGACCAGGATTTTCTGCTCAGGCCCGAACAGCTCGAGGCGGCGATCACCAGACGCACTCGATGGCTGGTACTGAATTCGCCTTCCAATCCCGCGGGCGCGATGTATTCACCATCGCATTACGAGGCTCTGTTCGACGTGTTGCACAGGCACCCTGGCATCTGGGTGCTGTCCGACGACATATACGAACACATAGTCTATGACGGCGCGGCTTTTGTGACCCCGGTTGGAGTCGATCCGGCGTTGCGCAGCCGCACGCTGATCGTAAACGGCGTATCCAAGGCTTACGCGATGACGGGTTGGCGCATTGGATATGGATGCGGTCCGCGAAAACTGATCGGATCGATGCTCAAGGTCCAGAGCCAGGCCACTTCGTGTCCCTGTTCGATCAGTCAGTGGGCCACCATCGAGGCCCTGCTTGGACCCCAGGATATCCTCCGGGAGCGCTGCGCGATATTCCAGCAGCGCCGTGACCGGGTGGTCGAGTTGCTTAACCGGATAGACGGCATTGACTGCATGACGCCGCGGGGCGCTTTCTATGCCTACGCGAGCTGCGCGGGTACCATCGGCTCGCGGACTTTCGACGGGCAGACCATCCGGACGGATACGGACTTCGCCGCCTATCTGCTAAGGGCGGCGAATGTCGCGGTCGTTCCGGGTGCGCCGTTCGGTTTGTCGCCCTTTTTCCGGCTTTCCTTTACCGAGTCTCCCGATGTTCTGGAGCACGCCTGCGGCAGGATCGCCGATGCCTGCGCCAGGCTGCGGGGCGTGAGGGCCGGGACATGAGCCTCCTGCGTGCCTGGCTTTTGGTTGGACTGTCAGGGTGGCTGCTCTTTTGGGGGAGCGTCTCGGCCCAGCAGTCGGACGACGACACGGCGCCCCGCTGGAATATCCTCTTTTTCTTCGCCGACGACTGGGGGCGATTCGCCGGGCACTATGCCGCAATCGACGGTCGTCCGGGTCCCAATGACCTGCTCCAAACGCCGAATATGGACCGAATTGCGGTCGAAGGCGTGGTATTCCGGAACGCGTTCGTCAGCGCGCCGTCGTGCACGCCGTCGCGCAGCGCGCTGTTCAGCGGCCGTCACTTTTTCAACACCGGCCGCGGCGCAATCCTGCGTCCGGCAGTGTGGGACCAGACCATTCCCGCCTATCCGCAGCGGCTGATCGAGGTGGGCTATCGCATCGGCAAGTCGCTCAAGGGGTGGCGTCCGGGATCTCCCGTGGATGCGCCCATCGGCGAGCAGGCCTACGCATATGAAGCGGCCGGGCTCGACGCCAATGCGTTTTCGAACTATGTCACCGAGCGGCTGGAGGAGGGGTCGAGCCTTGACGCCGCAAAAGCCGAATTGATGGAAGAGGTGCGCGCCAACTTCCGGGAGTTTCTCAACGCCAATGCAGACGGGGCGCCCTGGCACTATTTTTTCGGCCCCCTGAACACCCATCGGCCCTGGGCCCGCGGTTCCGGTGCGGCGCTGTGGGGGATCGACCCGGACGAACTGCAGGGCCGCCTGCCGGGTTATCTGCCGGATGTGCCGCTGGTTCGCGAAGACGTTGCAGACTACCTGGGAGAGGTGCAGGCGCTGGATGCTTATCTAGGCGTCCTGCTCGAGGAAATCGAGGCGCGGGGGCAGATGGAGTCTACCCTGGTGCTGTTGAGCGGCGACCACGGCATGCCCGGTATTCCTTCCGGCAAGGCGACGCTGTACGACGGCGGCACGCATGTGGTGCTGACGTTACGTGTCCCGGGCGCACGTCCGGGGCGCATCATCGACGATTTCGTGAGCCTCGCGGACCTGGCGCCCACCTTTGTGGAGATCGCCGGAGGCGAACCCCTTCCAGAAATTTACGGACGTTCGCTGCTGAAGCACCTGCAGGCGCCGGAAGGCGGGCAGATCGATTCCTCGCGCGACCATGTCATTTTCGGGCTCGAGCGCCATGTGGATGTTGCCCGCGAAGGGTTCCTGCCGTATCCGCAGCGGGCATTGCGAACGGCGGACTTCCTGTATATCCGAAATTTTGCGCCGGATCGCCGTCCCATGGGCATTCCGCCCGGGGACCACGGCATTCCGGCGTTTGCGGACATGGACCCCGGGCCTACCAAGGCATGGCTGATGGCCAATGAGGAAGGATCGCCTGACTTCTACGAACGTGCTTTCGGAAGGCGTCCGGGCGAAGAACTCTACGACCTGCGCAGGGACCCGGATCAACTGGACAACGTGGCGGGCGAGCCTGCCTACGCGCAAGTCCGCGCAGCGATTGCCGAACAGTTGCTCGCGGGGCTGGAGGCGGCTGGAGACCCGCGTGTGACCGGAGACGGGTTGACGTTCGAGCGGTCCCCGTTCACCGATGTGTCCGAAACCGCCAACCGGTATGCTGACATGATGCCCGAGCCGGGAATTGTCGAAGAGTGACGACGATGGCCGGGACGATTTCGCGGCGAAAACTCATGCTGGGCGCCGCCGCGTCCGCCGCCGGAGCGACATTGCCGGGGGTGCTCCGGGCCCAGGCGCCCACGGAGAGGTACTCGATATGCTGAGCCGCGAAATCAGTCCCGTTCGGCCAGCGGCACCCAGGGCTTGAGGCTGGGGCCGGTGTACTCCGCCCCGGGCCTGATGAGCTTGTTGTCCGCGCGCTGCTCGAAGACGTGCGCCGACCAGCCGGTGATGCGCGAACACACGAAGATCGGTGTGAACAGATACGTCGGAATGCCCATGAAGTGGTACACGCTGGCGGAATAGAAGTCGGCATTGGCGAACAGCTTCTTCTCCTCCCACATGACCCGCTCGATCGCTTCGGAGACGGCATACAGCCGCTCGTCGCCGACTTCTCCGGCCAGCCGTTTCGACATGCGCTTGTTCACCGCGTTGCGCGGGTCCACCCGCGTGTACACGCGGTGACCGAAACCCATGATCAGCTCCCGACGGGCCAGCATCCCGCGCACGCCCGTTTCGGCGGCCTCGGGGGAATCGAAGCGCTGGATCAGTTCCATGGCCGCCTCGTTGGCGCCGCCGTGCAGGGGACCGCGCAGCGCGCCGATGGCGCCGGTGATGGCGGAGTGGATGTCCGACAGTGTGGCGGTGATCACCCGGGCGGTGAAGGTCGAGGCGTTGAATTCGTGCTCGGCGTAGAGGATCAGCGAGGTATCCAGGGTGCGCCGGTGCAGTTCGCTCGGCGGGGCGCCGTGCAGCAGGTGCAGGAAGTGGCCCGCCACGCTGTCGTCGCCGGTGGAGGTCTCGATGCGCTTGCCGTCGGTGTGAAATCGGTGCCAGTACAGCAGCATGGACGGGAACGCGCAGAGCAGGCGGTCGGCGGCGTCGCGCTGTTGGGAAAACTCCGTCTCCGGTTCCAGGTTGCCCAGAACCGAGCAGCCGGTGCGCAGCACGTCCATGGGATGGGTGCCCGCGGGGATGGATTCCAGGGCTCGTTTCAGCGCCCCGGGCAGCGAGCGCAACGACTTGAGCCTTTCACGGTAGGCGGCGAGTTCGCCGGCGTTGGGCAGGTGCCCGTGATGAAGCAGGTGGGCGACTTCCTCGAAGCAGGCGTTGTCGGCCAGATCGTAGATGTCGTAGCCGCGGTAGGTGAGCCCTGCGCCCTCCTGGCCCACCGTGCAAATGTCGCTCCGGCCGGCAATCACGCCTGCCAGGCCGCCCGTTTTTTTCTGACCCATTTCCGCTCCTTTCTTGCGCTGCGCCGATTATAGGGTGTCACCTGCCAACTTACGATTCTCTCCGACTTGCTGGGCGCCGGCACGAGGATCCGGTTAGACGTGATCTGCAGAATCGTTCATGCAGTTGCCTGAGCGGAAAATGGAGAATAGGCTCCTGCCGTCGCGCTTCATCGGTTGGATGAGAGGCAAGAGCGAGGTGTGCGTATGACGAGGTTGGTAGGCAAGCGTTGCCTGGTGACGGCAGCCGGGCAGGGAATTGGACGGGAGATAGCGAAAAGGTTTTCGGACGAAGGGGCCGATGTGTTGGCAACGGACATCAATCAGGCGGCGCTGCAGGAACTTGGAGGAAGGCGCGGCAATATCGACATCGCAGTTCTCGACGTCACTGACGCTGGCCAGGTAACGGCGATTTGCGCTTCCCGGGCATTCGATGTGGTTGCCAATGTCGCGGGATACGTGCACCAGGGGTCGATTCTGGACTGCGCGCCGGAAGACTGGGAACGGTCGTTTCGGATCAATGTTCATTCGATGTATCTGGTATGCAAAGCTGTGCTGCCAGGCATGCTCGAGAGCGGTGGCGGCTCGATTATCAACATGTCATCCGTTGCTTCTTCCATCAAGGGAGTGCCGGTCAGGTTCGCGTATGGGGCGTCCAAGGGTGCCGTCGTAGGACTGACCAAATCCATCGCGGCAGACTTCATTCGACAGGGCATCCGGTGTAACGCCATTTGCCCCGGCACCGTGGACACTCCGTCGCTAGCTGAACGCGTAGCCGAACTCGAGGGCGACGAAGAAGAGATCTGGCGTAGTTTCCGGGCGCGTCAGCCAATGGGCAGGATTGGTCGTGCGGAAGAAGTCGCACATCTGGCCGTCTATCTGGCGAGCGACGAGTCGGGATTCACGACTGGTTGCGTTCATGTTGTGGACGGTGGCTGGTCGCTTTAGTAGTAGTGAGGATTCGATGAAATTGCTGCGGTATGGTGAGGTTGGTCGGGAACGGCCCGGAATGGTCGACTCAAGCGGCAACATTCGCGATCTGGGCAACATCGTCGATGACATCGGCGGAGAGGTTCTGACGCGGTCGGGCTTGAGCGGTCTGAGGACCGTTGATGTTGAATCTCTCGCTCGCGTCAACGAAGCCGTGCGTATAGGTCCTTGCGTCGCGGGTGTTGGCAAGATCATCGGCGTCGGCCGCAACTACGCCGATCACGCGGCCGAGTCAGGCAACGAGGTGCCGAAGGAGCCGGTGATTTTCTTCAAGGCGACCAGCGCGATTGTCGGTCCCGATGACGATGTGCTTCTCCCGCCCGGATCGGAAAAAACGGATTGGGAGATCGAGCTCGGTGTCGTCATAGGGGACGAAGCCCGGTATGTTTCGCAGGAATCGGCTCTGAACCATGTCGCAGGCTACTGCATTGTCAATGATGTGTCGGAGCGGAGCTACCAGCTCGAGCGGTGTGGGCAATGGGTCAAGGGAAAGAGCTGCGATACGTTCGCGCCGATCGGTCCGTGGCTTGTGACTACCGATGAGGTCAAGGACCCGCAAAATCTGGCGATGTGGCTCGATGTGGGCAAGCATCGTTATCAGGACGGCTCAACAAGCGCGATGGTCTATGGAGTCAGTTACCTTGTGAGCTACTTGAGCCAGTTCATGACATTGCAGACTGGTGATTTGATCTGCACGGGTACGCCGCCAGGTGTAGGCTTGGGGCAACACCCGCCGGTCTATCTGAAAGACGGTGATGTAATGACGCTCGGAATCCAGGGATTGGGCAGACAGCGTCAGATTGTGCGTGCCTTGTAATCCATTTGTTGCCGTCCAACGATTGGATTCTTCACAAGCAATGCGAAAGTGGTTTTCTGTCCCGCCTGTCTTTGCAATATTCTGGCTTAGTGTTATTGATTCGTGCAATTTATGAAATAGGAATAAAATCTTTTTGAAATAAAAAGGTTTTTTGTTTTTCGGCTTGCCTTGCAAACTTCGTTCGAAGGCGTATAGTGCCAAGACGAACCGCCCGAACTGCGTTTCTCATCGGGCGCACCGTAATGGTCAAGGCATACAAGCACATCGGTCGTCGAGACCCGCTTCGCGACCGCACTCCTCTGCGGGGCAGGGCGCTGCTGCGGGAGCCCGCGCTCAACAAGGGCACGGGATTTTCTCCCGAAGAGCGAAAGGCGCTGGCGCTGGAAGGGTTGCTGCCGTTTCAGAGCAAGACGCTGGAGCAGTTGGCGGCCAGGGTCTACTCGCGGGTCCGCAGCTATCCCAATGCGCTCGACAAGTACATCGCTCTGGCCTCGCTTCGCGACCGCGATGAGACGCTTTTCTACCGGGTGTTGATCGACCACATCGAGGAACTCATGCCCATCGTCTACACACCGACGGTGGGTGAGGTGACCCAGACGTACAGCCACGTTTTCCAGCAGGGACGCGGTTTGTGGATTACCCCGGACATGCAGGGGCGCATGGAGAGCGTGCTGCGGAATTGCCTGACCGGCCGGGAAGTCAGGCTGCTGGTGGTCACGGACAACGAGGCGATTCTCGGCATCGGCGATCAGGGTGCGGGCGGCATGGCCATATCCCACGGCAAGCTCGATCTCTACATCGCCGGTGCGGGCATTCACCCGAGCGAGACGTTGCCGGTGAGTCTCGACTTCGGAACCGACAACGAAGCTCTGCTTGGCGATGACCAGTACCTGGGCTGGCCGCATCCGAGGTTGCGCGGGGATCGCTACTACTCGCTCATCGAGGAGTTTGTCGAGGCGGTCCGCAAGGTTCATCCGCTTGCACTTGTCCAGTGGGAAGACTTCAGGAAAGACAATGCCTTGAAGATTCTCGACACTTACCGGACCCGGATTCCTTCATTCAATGACGATATCCAGGGAACCGGGGCGGTCGTGCTGGCGGGGATCGAGATGGCACTTGCGCGTACCGGCGGGGACATCGCGGCTCAGCGGATCGTCGTTCTGGGCGCCGGCGCCGGCGGGCTGGGCATCGTCAGGCAAATTCGCGCCCAATGGACCGAAAGGGGTGTTTCCAGGCGCGATCAACAGGCGCGTGTAGCGGTGCTGGACCGTCGGGGAATCATTATCGAGAGCGAGGAAACCGACGCCTACAAGCGGGAACTGGCGTGGCCGGTGGAACTGGCGCGCCAATACGGTCTCGATGCACGCACGCGGCGGGATCTTGCGCATGTTGTCGCGGCCTTCAAACCCACGATCCTGATTGGCGCGTCCGGACACGGCGGCGCCTTCACCGAAGAGACCGTCCGGGAGATGGCGCGTCACGAACCGCATCCCATCATTTTCCCTTGTTCGAACCCGACTGAGAGCTCCGAGGCGATCCCCGAAGATCTGTTCCACTGGACCGAAGGCCGTTGCCTGGTCGCCACGGGCAGCCCGTTCCCTGATGTCGAATATCGGGGTCGGCGCTACAAGATCGGGCAGGGCAACAATGCGTTCATTTTCCCGGGACTCGGCCTCGGTGCGAGTGCCGTGCGGGCGAGGATGGTCACTGACGAGATGATCGACGCGGCATCTCGTGCGCTCGCAGATCAGTTGACGGCCGAGGAACGGGCGGCGGGGCAGATATTCCCGGCGATCGACCGGCTCCGTGCAGTGTCGTTTGCCGTTGCAGTCGCCGTAGGACGACGTGCGGTGGAGTCCGGAGCCGGACGGACGTATGGCAGTTCGATCGAGGACGCCGTTGCCAAGCGGGTGTGGGAGCCCCGATACCCGCACTTCGATGACCCGGCGGGTGTGGGAGCCCCGATGCCCGCACTTCCATGACCCGGCGGCGTCCCTCGCGTTTCGTTGAGAAGCCGTCAGGGATGCCCGCTACCTGACCGCGTGGTTTCGGACGATGCGCTATTCGTCGCGGCGCGTGTCTGGCCAGCCGCTCTCGATGCAATCGTGCAATCGAATCATTGGCGGTAGGAAGGCTCTTCCCGGTCCAGGATGGCCTGAAGCTCCCTGAAGTGGTCGTCGCTGAATTCCTGATAATCCAGCCATTGCTGCGCCGTCTTTGCCGCCACTTCGTCCGAGACGATGCCGAGTTCGCGTCCCGTTTGCAGCGCGGCGATGTAGGTCGAGCACGCGCGCTCGAAGTAGTAGAGATCGTCGAAAGTCCGGGCGACCGTCTCCCCGATCACCATCACCCCATGATGGCGCATGAGCAGAATGGGCTTGTCGTCCAGCGCCCGGGCGATGCGTTCGGCTTCATCGCCAAGGCTCATACCGTCGAAGCCGTGGTCGATGCCCATGCGCCCCCAGAACCGCATCGCGTTGATGTCGACGGGCGGTAGCCTGGGATCGGCGAGGCAGGCGAGAACCGACGCATTCTTCGAGTGAACGTGAAGCACGCAGCGTGCATGCGGCACTAGCCGGTGGATGCTTCCGTGCAGCGCCCAGGCCGTGGGGTCGGGCGCATCCGGCCGTGCCATCGTCGCGCTATCTTCGGCATCGAGCAACAGGAGATCGCTTGCCCTGATCCGCGAGAAGTGCCGCCCCCTTGGGTTCATCAGGAATTGCGTCCCCGCTTCGTCAACGGCGATGCTGAAGTGGTTGGCGACCGACTCGTGCATGTCGAACCGGGCCGCCCATCGAAATGCGCACGCCAGGGCGATTCGCTCGTCCTTGAAGTCCATTCCGGGCCTGCCGAGCACAGCGTGTTGAGCACGGGCCATGACACTGTTCCCCTGTTCGTATGCGAGTGTTGCTACAGTACCGGCGCGGGCACGTGCCTGTCCATAATTGCCGTCCCAGGTGGCCCCGGAATTCAAGATCGCTGGCGCTTGCGCGCTGGGCTATCGTTGGGTAGGGTGTGTATCCGACTACACACTACTGGGTTGCCGGTCAATGAGCCATCGAATCAATATCATCGTCCAGGATGACACTTGGCGTCTTCTGAAGCGTATTCCGCAAGGAGAGCGAAGCCGCACGATCAACCAGGCCTTGCGCGAATGGGCTGTCAAGAGGCGCCGGCTCGATGCGATTGCCGAGATGGACCAGTACCGCAACACTACGGCGGCGGATCCCGTGACCTCCGAAGAGATCGTGCGCTGGATAAGGGCGGACCGCGACGGCGGGCATTGATGGTCCCGCTTGTCGTCGTCCCGGACGCCTCGGTCATTCTGAAATGGGTTCTGCCGCCGGCGACTGAACCCGATGTACCGCGCGCGCTCGCGCTGCGCGACGCCATCGCGACCGGGAATGTTCGCGCGCGCGTGCCGTCGCTGTGGATTTATGAAGTCGGCAATTTGCTGGCGCGGGAACGTCCCGGCGAGGCAAGCCGATTGCTCGACATGCTGATACGCTTTGGTCTGGCCGACGCGCGCCGCTCTCCGGCCTGGCTCGATTGTGTGCTCAGATTGACGAAACGCTACGGTGTAACGTTTTACGACGCTGCGTACCACGCGCACGCCATTGTCGAAAGAGGCGTACTGGTGACTGCGGACGAGCGCTACGTCGGTCGGGCAAGCGCGGCTGGGTTCGTACTACGGCTGTCGGAATGGGACGATGGAGCGGCAGCGCGTTTGAGCAAACCGACCGGCTGATCGAGAACAAGGTCGACTCCGGCGAACACTCCGATCAGCTGGTCCGATACCGTGAGTTTCTGGAGAAGCGCTATGGAAACATTCGCCGCGCTTTCGGGAAATTTGCCGAAGATGGCATGAGCTTAGTTTCCGTGCTGCCATCCCGCGCTTTCGTTGTGGTCGGTTTTCCGATCCGTGGCGGTCAGTGCGTACTTGGTCGGGGCGGGGTGCTGGGATAACATCGACTGCCGATGGGTGTTTGTTCGGGGGAACCATGAGACTGGCCGTTGCACTGGCACTGTTTCTCGCCGGCACGCCAGGGCATGTACAGGTCGGACATCCGGTGGACCTGACGGGGGTGTGGAGCACAAACAGCCTCGATACGCTGGGCAACCCCGCGTGGGATCTCGAAGGCCTCCTCTCCTGCCGGTGCGCGATCGAGACGTATGACTACCTGCGGGACTTGCTGGAAGACCCGGCGAACGACCACCTCACGGCCGAGGACCTGATCCGGTTGACCGAAGAACACACTCTGCAGGTGGTCCAGGACCGGCTGAGCGAATTCGGCCATGAGTACGCATCCAATTATGATCTGGCCGACGACCCCGCCATCCAGTGCGAACGCTTCGGTGCATTCCGCACGATCGTCCATTCCGACCCCATCGTGTTCGAGATGCATGACGACCGGATCGTGGTCATGGGGGAGGACCTGACCGTGGACCGAATTGTCTACATGGACGGACGCGGGCACCCGGGGGATTCATCCAGGACGGTCGCCGGCCACTCCATCGGTTGGTGGGAAGGGGAAACGCTCGTCATCGAAACCGTAAACGTCGCGGCAAATCTCATGGATGACCAGCTCGCCATCCACAACAGCGATCAGGCCCGTGGCGTGGAGCGATACTCGTTGGGAGCCGATGGCAACGTGCTCCACATGGACTTCACGATGTACGATCCGGTGATGCTGCGGTCACCGTTGACCATCCGGCGTCCACGGGTGCTGACGCCGGATGTGGAACTGGACCGCGCGCCGTGCGAGGTCATTTCGGGACAATTCTAGTGCTACAACCAACTGCCCGGATTCGGATTAGCGCGTTCACAAGCGCCCATCTGCTTTGTTGCAGCACTGGTATGGGCGGGTTCAGCGAGGGCAGGTCCCGGAAGAGCGGGACGTGGAACGACATTTTCAGGAAAGGACGCATGATCAGAACGTCGGCATTCGTGACCATTGCGACGCTCCTGGCATCGCCGGTCGGCTGGAGCCACCACAATTTTGCAGCCCACTATCGTCAGGACGAAGTGATTGAGATATCCGGCGTGGTCAGGGAGTTCCGGTTCGTCAATCCCCATGTGCGCGTTTACCTGGAGGTGGACATCGAAGGGGGCGAAACCGAGACCTGGATGGCCGAAGGGGATGCGTCTGTGGCCCTGCGACGGTCCGGCTGGACGGAGGATCAGCTAATGCCGGGCGACAGGATCACGATAGTGGGCAATCCGGCCCGCACGGGAGCCAACATGCTCGGCTGGGAGTCGGTGCGCCTGACCGACGGCACCGACATCGGCGGCGGTGACGGGCGGGTCGGCGAAAGGGCCCGGATCATCGACCGGCGCCTCGCCGAATACCGGCGGCTGCGGGACCGGCAGGCAACGACCGGGGATCTATAGCAGCCCGGCGCAAGAGTCGCGCGAACACCTCGTCGGTCGAATGCCGCGGGACTATTGCCACGGGCTGACAGAGCCCGGGAGTCAGTCTCCTGACCGCCTGTCTGCACAGGGCGGGTGGTGGATGTCTCCGAAAAGAGTCATGCGCCGAGTTCCGCCTTCGTTTCGGTGAACCTTTCCACTGCCAATCTCAGATCCTTCCGCGTGTGGGCCGCTGAAATCTGTGTGCGGATCCGGGCCTTTCCCCTGGGCACGACAGGGTAGGAAAAGCCGACCACATAGATCCCTTTTTCCAGCATTCGGTCGGCGAATCGGTTGGCCAGTGCGGCGTCGCCCAGCATTATGGGGACGATGGGGTGTTCACCGGGCAGGACTTGAAACCCGGCCTCGGCGATCTGCGCGCGGAAGAACCGGGTGTTGGCCTGAAGCCGATCCCGCAGTTCGGTGTCGGCCGCGAGCAGATCGATGGCCCTTATCGATGCGACAACGATCGCCGGCGCCAGCGAGTTCGAGAACAGGTATGGCCGGGACCGCTGCCGCAGCAGGTCGACGATCTCCTGCCGCGCACTGGTATAGCCGCCGCTGGCGCCTCCGAGGGCCTTGCCCAGTGTGCCGGTGACGATGTCGACCCGCTCGACAACACCGTGGTATTCAGGTGTCCCCCCTCCCGTCGACCCCAGGACTCCAACGGCATGAGAGTCGTCCACCATGATCAGCGCGCCATAATTGTCCGCCAGATCGCAGATGCCCGGAAGATTGGCGACCGCGCCGTCCATGGAAAAGACGCCGTCGGTCGCGATCAGGCGTGTTCTTGCGTTGGACGCATCCCTCAGTCTGGCCTCCAACTCGCCCATATCGTTGTTGCGGTATCGAAGGCGTTTCGCCTTGCAGAGCCTGATGCCGTCGATGATGCTGGCATGGTTCAGTTCGTCCGAGATGACGGCGTCTTCCGGCCCCAGCAACGTCTCGAACAGGCCGGTGTTCGCGTCGAAGCAGGACGTATAGAGAATGGTATCGTCCATTCCCAGAAATCCGGAAAGTCGCGCTTCAAGCTCCTTGTGAATTGCCTGGGTTCCGCAGATGAACCGCACGGACGAAAGGCCGTATCCCCACCTGTCCAGCCCCTCGTGAGCCGCCCGAATGACTTCCGGGTGTTCCGCCAGCCCAAGGTAGTTGTTGGCGCACAGGTTGATGACCCGCTCGCCGCTTGCCACGTCAATGTGGGCACGCTGCGGGCTGGTCAGAACCCGTTCACCCTTTTGGAGGCCCTGGTCCCGAATCGCCGCGAGCGTGTCGCTGAGCTGCCGTCGAACGGATTCGTACGTATCAGTCATTCCAGTGCAGGATGATTTTTCCGCAATCCCCGGACTGCATGATCCCGAACGCCTTGCGGAATTCCGAGTAGTGAAAACGATGGGTGATCACCGGCCCGATGTCGAGACCGCTCTGCAGCATCACGGTCATCTTGTACCAGGTCTCGTACATCTCGCGCCCGTAGATTCCCTTGATCGTCAGCATGTTGAACACGACCTTGTTCCAGTCGATCGACATCTTCTCCTTGGGAATGCCCAGCATGGCCACCCTGCCGCCGTGACACATGTTGTCCAGCATCTCCTCGAAGGCGCGGTCGTTGCCCGACATCTCGAGGCCCACGTCGAAACCTTCCTGCATGCCGAGCTTCTCTTGGGCATCGGCGACGCGTTCCGTGCGCGCGTCGAGCACCAGCGTGGCGCCCATCTTTCTCGCCAGTTCCATTCGGTAGGGATTGACGTCGGTCGCCACCACGTAACGCGCGCCAGCGTGTCTTGCAATCGCAACCGCCATTGACCCGATTGGCCCGGCGCCCGTTATCAGCACATCTTCGCCCAGCACCGGAAAGGACAGCGCCGTATGCACGGCATTGCCGAACGGATCGAATATCGATGCCACATCCGGATCAACGCCCGGCGCATGGTGCCAGATATTGGTCATGGGCAATACCAGGTACTCGGCGAATGCTCCCGGGCGATTGACGCCGATCCCCCTGGTGTCCGCGCACAGGTGGCGCCGGCCGGCAAGGCAATTCCGGCAGGTGCCGCATACGACATGGCCTTCGCCGCTGACAATCGCGCCCGTCTGGAAATCACTCACGTTGGAGCCGGTTTCGACCACCTCACCGACGAATTCGTGCCCCACCACCATGGGAACCGGGATGGTCTCCCGAGCCCAGGCGTCCCAGTTGAAGATGCTCAGGTCCGTGCCGCAAATGCCGGTCCGGTCGATGCGCACGAGCACGTCGTTGATGCCGAGTTCCGGTTCCGCGACATCTTTCAGCCAGAGTCCTGGTTCGGGCCGCGCCTTGGTAAGAGCCTTCATGTGACGATGGCGTTCACGAGGTTGGTGATGCGGTTACAGGGACATCATGGGCACTGGTCCCTGAAACGACAAGTACCGAACATTGACGACGCCGCCACGACATACTTTTGCGTCTCGCGCAGCCAAAACACCCCCGCTGGCTGGTACAATCCGCGCCGTCGGAATCAGATTGCCCAGGCCATGCTTGCTGAATACGCTCCGATCCTGATTTTCCTGATCATTGCCGGCGCTCTGGGCGTGATCCTCCTGTTGCTCGGGCTGGCGCTGGGCCGGGGCCAGAAGGACGCGGAAAAGCGTTCGCCGTACGAGTGCGGATTCGAGGCTTTCGAAGATACGCGGATGCGGTTTGATGTGCGCTACTACCTGGTCGCCATCCTGTTCATCATCTTCGACCTCGAGATCGCCTTCCTGTTCCCATGGGCCGTCTCCCTGGACGCCGTGGGGCTGTTCGGACTCGTGTCCATGGGAATCTTTCTCGCCCTGCTGGTGGTGGGCTTCATCTACGAATGGCGCAAGGGAGCACTGGAATGGGATTGAGTCGGGAAATGCCCTTTGACCTTCCGGAGGTCATGGAAAAGGGCTTTGTGGTGACGAACGTCGACAACCTGATCAACTGGGCGCGCACCGGTTCGCTCTGGCCCGTGACCTTCGGGCTGGCGTGCTGCGCGATCGAAATGATGCACGCCGGCGCGTCCCGCTACGACCTCGACCGCTTCGGCGTGATCTTCCGGCCCAGCCCGCGGCAGTCCGACGTGATGATCGTGGCGGGCACCCTGGTCAACAAGATGGCGGGCGCACTGCGCAAGGTCTACGACCAGATGCCCGAACCCCGCTGGGTGATCTCCATGGGTTCGTGCGCCAATGGCGGCGGTTACTACCATTATTCGTACTCCGTGGTCCGGGGCTGCGACCGGATCATCCCCGTGGACGTCTACGTGCCGGGCTGCCCGCCCACGGCGGAGGCGCTGATCTATGGCATCGTGCAATTGCAGCAGAAGATTCGGCGGACCAACACCATTGCCCGCTGAACGCTCCATCAACGACTCTGATTAAACGCTCCCGGCAGGATTCGCTCCACCCGATGACACTCGACAACAAACTTGCGGCCATTGCCGAGGCGGTGGAAGCGCGCCTGGGCGAGCGGGTGCAACGGCTCGATAACACCGCGGGCGAGTTGGCTTACGCCGTCGCGCCGGGCGACCTCCTGGACTGCTGCCGAATCCTCCGCGACACGGAAGGCATGCAATTCGAGATGCTGATGGACGTCTGCGGCGTGGACTACCTGAGCTACGGTCGCGCCGAATGGGATACGGCGTCGGCGACCGCCACGGGGTTCAGCCGCGGCGTGCTCGGCCGGGGCGATTCGCCGGGCGGCGGTCCGGCCCGGGGCGGCTCCGCTCCGGGAGGAACGGCGGCGGGCGGTTCAGCCGCGAACGCCTCGGGCGCGGGCGAACCGCTGGCCGAAACCGATTACCAGCCACCGTCGCGATTCGCCGTGGTCTATCACCTGCTGTCGATCTCCAACAACGCCCGGTTGCGGCTCAAGGTGGCCTGCGAGGACAACGAGCGGCCCATCGTGGACTCGGTGACCGGCGTCTGGGCGTCCGCAGACTGGTTCGAGCGCGAAGCCTTCGACCTGTTCGGTATCCTGTTCACGGGGCATCCCGACCTGCGCCGAATCCTCACCGACTACGGATTCATCGGCCACCCGTTCCGCAAGGACTTCCCGCTCATCGGCAAGGCCGAGGTGCGCTACGACCCGAAGAAGGGCCGGGTGGTCTACGAGCCGGTGAGCATCGAGCCGCGCACGCTGGTGCCCAAGGCCATCCGCGACGACAACCGCTACCAGCCGGATCTGAGCAAGGACTAGCCGGTGCCCGAGATCCAGAATTTCACCATGAACTTCGGCCCGCAGCATCCGGCGGCGCACGGGGTGCTGCGGCTGGTGCTGGAGATGGACGGCGAGGTTATTCACCGTGCCGACCCGCACGTCGGACTGCTGCACCGGGCCACGGAGAAGCTGGCCGAGTCCAAGCCGTTCAACCAGTCCATCGGCTACATGGATCGGCTGGACTACGTTTCCATGATGTGCAACGAGCACGGCTATGTGCTCGCCATCGAGAAGCTGCTGGGCATCGAGCCGCCGATCAGGGCCCAGTACATTCGCGTGTTGTTCGACGAAATCACCCGGATCCTCAACCACCTGATGTGGCTGGGCGCCCACGGCCTGGACATCGGCGCCATGACCATGTTCCTGTACTGCTTCCGCGAGCGCGAAGACCTCATGGACTGCTACGAGGCGGTCTCCGGCACGCGCATGCACGCCACGTACTATCGTCCCGGCGGCGTCTTCAGGGACCTGCCGGAGGAGATGCCGCAGTATCAGCCCGCCGACAACCGCAGCGCGAAGGAACTCGATCGCATGAACGCAGACCGCAGCGGCTCGCTGCTGGACTTCATCGACAGTTTCGCCGCGCGTTTTCCGGGCCGCATCGACGAGTACGAGACGCTGCTCACCGACAACCGCATCTGGAAGCAGCGCACGGTGAACATCGGTGTGGTTTCCCCGGAGCGGGCCATGCAACTGGGATTCTCCGGCCCCATGCTGCGCGGCTCGGGCATCGTCTGGGACTTGCGCAAGATGCAGCCCTACGAAGTCTACGACCGGATGGACTTCGACATCCCGGTGGGCGTCAACGGCGACTGCTACGACCGTTACCTGGTGCGAGTAGAGGAAATGCGCCAGTCCAACCGGATCATCAGGCAGTGCGTGGACTGGCTGCGCGACAACCCGGGTCCCGTCGTTCTGGAGGACCACAAGATCATCCCGCCGGCCCGGATCGAGATGAAGGACGACATGGAGTCCCTCATCCATCACTTCAAGCTGTTCACGGAAGGCTATTGCGTACCCGAAGGGGAGGCCTACGCCGCGATAGAGCATCCCAAGGGCGAGTTCGGCGTCTACCTCGTTTCCGACGGCGCCAACAAGCCCTACCGGGTCAAGGTACGGGCGCCGGGGTTCGCGCACCTGGCCTCCATGAACGAGATGGTGACGGGGCACATGCTGGCGGACGTGGTGGCGGTGATCGGCACCCAGGACATCGTCTTCGGGGAGATCGACCGATGAGCGCGCGGCGGCCATGGAGCGGAGAAACGGGACGGTGAGTGCGCAGGCGCCATTGGCCGGGGAGGCGCGCTTGAGCGAGCGGGTGCTGTCCGGGCACGTGCGGGCCGAGATCGACGGCTGGGTGGCGCGCTTCCCGGAGGAGCGCCAGCGCTCGGCCGTCCTCGGCGCGCTGATGGCAGCCCAGCACGAGAACCACGGTTACCTGACGAAGGAACAGATGGATGCGGTGGCCGAGTATCTGGACCTGCCCCCGATCCAGGTCTATGAGGTCGCCACCTTCTACTCGATGTTCGAGACCGAACCCGTGGGCAGGCGCTGCATCTCGGTGTGCACGAACATCTCCTGCATGCTGCGGGGCTCGGACGAAATTGTCGCGTATCTCGAGAACAGGCTGGGCATCAAGCTGGGCGAGAGCACGCCGGACGGCAGGATTTATCTCAAGCGCGAGGAAGAATGCCTGGCCGCATGTTGCGGTGCGCCGATGATGATGGTGGATCACACCTATCACGAGAACCTGACCACGGAAAAGGTCGGTGCGATCCTGGATGGGCTCGATGCGGGCGAGAATGATGTGGACGGGTCGGGCGTGAGCGGGTCGGGTATGGACAAACCGGGGACGGGCAAGCCCATTGAGGAATTGGCATAGCATGGCCAGCAACGAAGACCACCGCATCTGCCTGCCGTCCATGGACGCGGCGGCCGAGCCGTGGACGCTCGAGAACTACCTGGCCGGCGGCGGTTACCAGGCTTGGAGGAAGGTGCTCGAGGGCGGCTGGACGCGCGAAGCCATCATTGAAGAGGTGAAGGCGTCGGGCCTGCGCGGCCGGGGCGGCGCCGGTTTCCCGACGGGCCTGAAGTGGAGCTTCATGCCCCGGGACAAGGATGTGCAGAAGTACTTCGTCTGCAATTCGGACGAGAGCGAGCCGGGTACCTGCCACGACCGGGAAATCCTCCGCTACAACCCCCATTCGATCATCGAGGGAATGGCCATCGGCGGCTACTCCATGGGCGCCACGGTGGGTTACAACTACATTCGCGGCGAGTTCCAGGGCGAGCCGGTGGAGCGATTCGATGCCGCGGTGCGCGAGGCCTACGAAGCCGGCTGGCTCGGGCGCAATCTCCATGATTCGGGTATCGACTACGACCTGTTTACGTTTGTCGGCGCCGGCGCCTACATCTGCGGCGAGGAAACGGCCCTGCTCGAGTCGCTGGAAGGCAAGCCGGGAAAGCCGCGCTTCAAGCCGCCGTTTCCCGCCAACTACGGGCTCTACGGAGCGCCCACCACCGTCAACAACACCCAGACCGTGGCCTCGGTGCCCGCGATCCTGCGCAACGGCGCGCAGTGGTTCGCGGACCTGGGCGTGGAGCGCTCCGGCGGCCCCGCCATTTTTTCCGTTTCGGGGCACGTGGAAAAGCCGGGCAACTACGAACTGCCCCTGGGTATCCCCTTCCGCGAACTGCTCGCCGTGGCCGGCGGAGTACGTGGCGGCCGCCGTCTCAAGGCTGTGATCCCGGGGGGGTCCTCGGTACAGGTGCTGCCGGCGGACATCATCATGGACCTCACCATGGATTTCGACACGATCCAGAAGGCCGGCTCCGGTCTGGGCACGGGCGCAGCGATCGTCATGGACGAGACCACCTGCATGGTGAGCGTGCTGCGGCGCATCTCCAGGTTCTATTTCGCCGAGTCATGCGGCCAGTGCACGCCCTGCCGGGAAGGCACCGGCTGGCTCTACCGCGTCCTGACACGCATCACCGAGGGCAAGGGCCGCCAGGCGGACCTCGACATGCTGGTGGACGTGGCCAACAAGATCGAGGGGCATACGATCTGCGCCCTGGGCGACGCCGCAGCCTGGCCGGTGCAGAGTTTCATGAAGCACTTCCGCCACGAATTCGAGTACATGATCGAACACGGCGGGCGCAGCATCGTCGACCGACTGGATACGGCTGCGTGAGGACGGGAAGCAGGCCATGAGCGACAACACGGTCACCATCGAGATCGACGGCGTCCCGGTCGAGGCCCGGGCCGGGCAGATGCTCATCGAGGTCACCGACCGCGAGGACGCCTACGTGCCGCGCTTCTGTTACCACCGCAAGCTCAGCGTGGCGGCCAACTGCCGCATGTGCCTGGTGGAGGTGGAGCGGGCGCCCAAGCCTCTGCCGGCCTGTGCCACGCCGGTGATGGACGGGATGAAGGTGTTCACCCGTTCGCCCGCCGCGATCTCGGCGCAGAAGGCCACCATGGAATTCCTGCTCATCAATCATCCCCTGGACTGCCCGATCTGCGACCAGGGCGGGGAGTGCGAGTTACAGGACCTGGCCATGGGTTACGGGCGCGGCGTGTCCCGTTACACGGAGAAGAAGCGCGTCGTAAAGGACAAGAACTTGGGACCGCTCGTTTCCACGGACATGACCCGCTGCATCCACTGCACCCGCTGTGTGCGTTTCGGCGACGAGATCGCGGGGATCCAGGAACTGGGCGCCACCGGCCGCAGCGAGGACATGGAGATCGGTACCTGGATCGAGCGCAGCGTCGATCATGAGCTGTCCGGCAACATCATCGATCTCTGCCCCGTGGGAGCGCTCAACAACAAGCCCTACCGCTACAGCGCGCGGGCGTGGGAGATGGCCGCGCGGCCGCTGGTCTCGCCCCACGACTGCGCCGGGTCCAACCTTTACGGGCACGTCCTGCGCGGAAAGCTCAAGCGCATCGTGCCGCGTGACAACGACGCCATCAACGAGACTTGGATCTCCGATCGCGACCGGTTCAGCTACGAGGGGGTCTACACCGAGGACCGGCTGACGCTGCCAAGGGTCTACGGTGCCCGGGGATGGGCGGACATCGGTTGGTCTCTGGCGCTGGAAGAAGCAGCCCAAACGCTGCGGGACGCGGCGAAGCAGGGCGGTGACGGGCTCGGGTTCCTGGTGTCGCCCAACGCCACGGTGGAAGAGATGTATCTGCTCAACCGCATCGCCCGGCACCTGGGCAGCAACCATATCGACTACCGGTTGCGTACCCGTGATTTCCGGGACCAGGAGGCCGATCCCCTATGGCCCGCCCTGGGGACGTCGATCGCCGGAATCGACGATCTTGAGGGTGTTCTCGTGGTGGGTTCGAACCTGCGCCGGGAGGTGCCGATTGTTGCGCACAGGATTCGAAATGCCGCCCTTCGGGGGGCTGCCGTCGGCTTCGTGAACCCGTCCGAGTACGAATACCACTTCCGCTACGATGTCTGCGTCGAGGCGCCGCTCCCGAGCCTGGCGGGATCGCTGGCAGGAGTTCTTGCGGCGGCCCACGCGTTGCGGGGCCGGGCGCCGGACGGGGAATGGGCATCGCTGCTCGGCTCCGTGCAGCCCGGTGTGCCCGAGCGTGCGGCAGCGCAGGTGCTGCTCGACAAGTCGCAGGGCCTGTTGCTCCTCGGCCAGATCGCCATGCGGCATCCCCGCTTCGCCGACATCCGCGCCATCGCGTCCGCACTGTGCCGGGTCACCGGCGCCCGTCTCGGCTACCTTCCCGAGGGCGCCAACGCCGCGGGCGCCGCGCTGGCGGGTGTCTTGCCCCACCGCGGTCCCGGCGGACAGCCGGTGGAGACCCCCGGGCTCAACGCCGAGGCGATGCTCGCCGCGCCGCGCCGCGTCTATGTGCTGTTCGGGCTCGAGCCGGAGCACGATCTTTCCGACGCCTTGCTCGCGCAGGACGCGCTCGGGGCCGCCGACAAGGTCATCTGTTTCACGTCCCATGCGAGCGATGCCCTTGAGCGGGTCGCCGACATCCTGCTGCCCATCGCCACCTTCGCGGAGACGGCGGGAACCTACGTCAACGTGGAGGGTACCTGGCAGAGCGTCGAGGCGGCGGCCGATGCCGTCGGCGAGGCGCGCGCAGGCTGGCGCATCCTGCGGGTGCTCGGCAACCACCTGGAACTGCCCGGCTGCGAGTACCGTTCGGCTGCGGACATTCGAGCGGAGTTGTCCGAGACATTGGGAGATTGCGGCGCCAACACGGCATACAAGGGTGACTTCGTGCCCGCCTGCGAGCCGGCGGATTGCGACGAAGCCGTGCTCGACATCCCCATCTACTCGGTGGACGGGCTTGTTCGTCGGGGACCGGCGTTGCAGCAGACTGCGGCCGCGCGGGAAACCGCAGCCACGGGCGTGGACGCCCAGTGACCCGGTGCGCGCATGACTGAACTGCTGGCACTGTTTGAACGCCTCCTGACCTTCTTTGGCCTGCCTGACTGGATGGTCTACGTGGCGCTGACGAGCACGAAGATCGCGATCGTGCTGTTGCCGCTGATCCTGGCGGTGGCCTATTCCACCTACGCCGAGCGCAAGATCATCGGCTTTATCCAGAACCGGGTCGGCCCGCATCGGGTCGGCTGGCGCGGCGTGCTGCAGCCCTTCGCCGACGTGATCAAGATGCTGCTCAAGGAGGTCATCGTACCGGCCAACGCCAACTGGCTGCTGTTCCTGTTGGCGCCGGTGCTGTCGCTGCTGACGGCGTTTGCGGCGTGGGCGGTGATCCCATTCGATCCGTCGTTCGTGATTGCGGACATCGATGCCGGGCTGCTCTATGTGCTCGCGGTGACCTCGCTCGGCGTTTACGGGGTGATCCTCGCCGGCTGGGCGTCGAATTCCAAGTACGCCTTCCTCGGGGCGATGCGCTCGGCGGCCCAGATCGTGGCTTACGAGATCGCCATGGGTTTCGCCCTGGTGGGTGTGCTCATGGCCGGCGGCAGCCTCAACATGGGCCAGATCGTCGAGGCGCAGGCGGGCACGAGCATCAGCCGCTGGTTCGTGTGGCCGCTGTTGCCGCTGTTCGTGGTGTATTTCATTTCCGGGGTGGCCGAGACCAACCGCGCGCCCTTCGACGTGGCGGAGGGCGAATCCGAGATCGTGGCGGGCTTCCACGTGGAGTACGGGGGCATTGCCTTCGGGCTGTTCTTCCTGGCCGAATACGCCAACATGATCCTGATCACGGCGCTTACGTCGGTACTCTTCATGGGCGGCTGGCTGTCGCCCTTCGCCGGGGTGCCGGGGTTCGCGGGCACGTTCCTCGCCGAGCCGCACTTCGCTTGGCTGGCGATGAAGATGGCGTTCTTCGGATTCTGTTTCCTCTGGTTCCGGGCGACGTTCCCGCGCTATCGCTACGACCAGATTATGCGGCTGGGCTGGAAGGTGTTCATTCCGGTCACCATCGTGTGGATCGCCGTGGAAGGGGTCATGGTGGTGGCGCAGGTAGGGCCGTGGTCGGCGTGAGCCGCGGGGCTGAAGCCGGTCGAGCGACTCAAGGTAGGTACGCGTGTTTCAAAATCTGATCAAGACGTTTCTGATGACGGAACTGGGCAAGGGGCTGCGGCTCACGCTCAAAAATCTGTTCGTCAAGAAGGTAACCGTCCATTATCCGGAAGAGAAGACACCCCAGTCGCCGCGCTTCCGGGGGCTGCACGCGCTCCGGCGCTATCCCAGCGGCGAGGAGCGCTGCATCGCCTGCAAGCTGTGCGAGGCGGTCTGCCCGGCGCTGGCCATTACCATCGAGTCCGACGTGGCGGAGGACGGCACCCGGCGCACGACCCGCTATGACATCGACCTCTTCAAGTGCATCTACTGCGGTTTCTGCGAAGAGGCCTGCCCGGTGGATGCCGTTGTCGAGACGCGGATCCACGAGTACCACATGGAAGCCCGCGGCGAGAACATCATGACCAAGGACAAGCTCCTGGCCGTCGGTGACCGCTACGAAGCCATGATCGCGGCGGACAAGGCGGCGGATGCGCCCTACCGCTAAACGACCCACGGCACACGGACCGCGACACGGATAGGACCCGACCGTTGATCACCTCGCTCCTCTTTTACGCCTTTTCGCTGATCCTGGTGCTCTCCGCGCTGGGTGTGATCACCAGCCGCAACCCGGTGCATTCGGCGTTGTTCCTGGTGCTCGCCTTTGTGCAGAGTGCCATGCTGTGGCTGCTGCTCGAGGCCGAATTCCTGGCCGTGGTGCTGGTGCTGGTGTACGTGGGCGCGGTGATGGTGCTGTTCCTGTTCGTGGTGATGATGCTCGACATCAACGTGGAAGAGCTACGCACCGGGTTCACCCGGTACGTGCCCATCGGCGCGGCAGTGGCGTTTGTGGTGGTGCTGGAGATCGGGCACGTCATCTGGTTCCGGAGCCAGGACGTGCTCGCGGTGGCTACGCCGGAGCCGTATCCGGCGGGCTACAGCAATACCCAGGCGCTGGGCAGCGTGCTTTACACCGAGCATGTCTATGCATTCGAGCTGGCCGCCATGATCCTGCTGCTGGCCATCGTCGCCGCCATCACCCTGACCATGCGCCGCAGGCCCGGGCTGAAGGTACAGAACATTGCCCGGCAGGTGGCCGTCAGGCGCGAGGACCGCGTGCGGCTGGTGAAGGTCGATCCTGTGGCTGGCGCAGAAACCGCAGAGGATGTTTCTCGATTTGCATCGAATAAGAAGCGATCTGAATCGAACAATACGCGATCTGCGTCGAACGTGTCAGAATCAACTGCACAAGATTCAGGCGCTGGGGAGTGATGCGACGATGACCGTCACCATCTCCCACTACCTGATCCTGGCCGCCGTGCTCTTCAGCATGTCCGTGGCGGGAATCTTCATCAACCGCAAGAACGTCATCCTGCTGCTGATGTGCATCGAGCTGATGCTGCTGGCAGTCAATTTCAACTTCATCGCCTTCTCGCGGATGCTCGGCGACGAGATGGGCCAGGTATTCGTCTTCTTCATCCTCACCGTGGCCGCGGCTGAAGCGGCCATCGGGCTCGCGATCCTCGTAGTGCTGTTCCGGACCCGGCAGAGCATCAACGTGGAAGAACTGGATACGCTCAGGGGCTGACCGTGGACGCACTGAATTCGTTCAAGGGCTGATTGTGGAAGGCGTCTACCTCAGCATCATCCTTGCGCCCCTGGCCGCCTCGGCCGTGGTGGGTCTGTTCGGCCACCGCGTCGGCCGGGCGGGGGCTCACTGGATCACGATCGTCGGCGTCAGCATCTCGTTCGTGCTGTCGCTGGTGGTGCTGGCGGACGTTCTGGGCGGGGCGGAGGTCTACAGCGGTGCCGTGTACCAATGGGGCCAGGTGGGCGGGCTCAGCCTCGAGATCGGTTTCCTCATCGACCACCTGACCGCGCTGATGATCACCGTGGTCAGCTTCGTCTCGCTGGCCGTGCACATCTACACCATCGGCTACATGGCCGACGACGACGGCTATCAGCGCTTTTTCAGCTACATCTCGCTGTTCACCTTCGCCATGCTGACGCTGGTGATGTCCAACAACTTCCTGCAGTTGTTCTTCGGCTGGGAGGCGGTGGGGGTCGTGTCGTACCTGCTCATCGGCTTCTGGTTCAAGCGCGAGACGGCCATCTTCGCCAACATGAAGGCCTTCCTGGTCAACCGGGTGGGCGATTTCGGCTTCCTGCTGGGAATCGCGACGCTGCTGGCCTTTACGGGGTCGCTGGACTACCAGACGGTGTTCGGAGCCGCGGAGGGCCTCGCGGACGAGCGCATCTCGCTGCTCTCCGGGACGGAATGGTCGGTGCTCACCGTGGCCTGCCTCGGCCTGTTCGTCGGCGCCATGGGCAAGTCGGCGCAGATGCCGCTGCACGTCTGGCTGCCGGATTCCATGGAAGGCCCCACGCCGATTTCGGCGCTGATCCACGCCGCGACCATGGTCACCGCGGGCATCTTCATGGTGGCGCGGATGTCGCCGCTGTTCGAATACTCCCAGACCGCGCTCAGCGTGATGCTGGTGATCGGGGCCACGACGGCGATGTTCACGGGGCTTCTGGGCGTCGTCCAGCAGGACATCAAGCGCATCGTGGCCTACTCGACGCTGTCCCAGCTCGGCTACATGACTGTGGCGCTGGGAGCCTCCGCGTACGCCGCGGGCATTTTCCACCTGATGACACACGCGTTCTTCAAGGCTCTGCTGTTCCTGGCCGCAGGCTCGGTAATCATCGCCCTGCACCACGAGCAGGACATCCGCAGGATGGGCGGGCTGCGCAAGTACATGCCGATCACCTACTGGACGTCGGTGATCGGGACGCTGGCGCTGATCGGCTTTCCCGGGTTCTCCGGGTTCTATTCCAAGGACGCGCTGATCGAGGCGGTGCATCTCTCCGCCACGCCCGGCGCGGGGTACGCCTACTGGTGCGTGCTGCTGGGGGTCTTCGTGACGGCGCTCTACAGTTTCCGGTTGCTGTTCGTGGTGTTCCACGGCGAGGAGCGGATCGATCATCACGCCAGGGAGCATCTCGAAGAGTCTCCAAAGGTGGTGACGGTGCCGCTCATATTGCTGGCCATACCGTCGGTCGTGATCGGCTGGATCACCATCGGGCCTGTGCTTTTCGGCGGGTTCTTCGACGACTCGATCTTCGTGCTCGCGCAGCAGGACGTGGTGGGCCTGGTGGGCGAAGAGTTCCACGGCGCTGCCGCGTTCATCGTCCATGCAGCAACGCATTCGGTGGCGCTGTACCTGGCGGCGGCCGGCGCGCTGGTGGCGTGGTTCCTGTACATCCGCCGGCCAGATCTGCCCGGGATTCTTCAGGCCCGTCTCGCTGTGCTGCACCGGGTCCTGGACAACAAGTACTACTTCGACTGGTTTAACGAAAACGTCGTTGCGGCGGCCACGCGGATGCTGGCGGGCTCGCTCTGGCGCGTCGCCGATGCCGGCGTCATCGACGGGGTCGGCATCAACGGCAGCGCCCGCGGCGTGCGCTACCTGGCCGGCGTCGTGCGGACGCTCCAGACCGGTTACCTCTATCACTACGCCTTCGCCATGATCATCGGGCTGACCGCGTTCCTGGTCTGGCTGACGTTCGGCGGATAGGCGGCGGGTAGGCAGGCGGTGAGCGGTTTTCCGATACTGAGCGCATTAGTATGGCTGCCCATCGTGGCGGGCATCGCCGTGCTCGCCCTGGGGTCGAGCGAGGCGGGCGCGCACCGCGGCAAGCTGGTGTCGCTGGTGGCCTCCACCGTCGTCTTCATCCTGAGCCTGCCGCTGTACTTTGGCTTCGACGTCACCACGGCCGAGATGCAATTCGTCGAGCGCGTTTCCTGGATCGAGCGCTTCAACGTCTACTACCACCTGGGACTGGACGGTATCTCGCTGCCGCTGGTGCTGCTGACCACGCTGCTGACGCCGCTGGTGGTCCTGGCCGGATGGCGGGTGATCCAACTGCGTCCGGCCCAGTACTTCGCCGCGTTCCTCTTCATGGAAGGCCTGATGATCGGCGTCTTCGCGGCGCTGGACGGGCTGCTCTTCTACGTCTTCTGGGAAGCGATGCTGGTGCCGATGTTCATCATCATCGGCGTCTGGGGCGGCGAGCGCCGGATCTACGCCACCGTGAAGTTCTTCCTGTTCACGTTCCTGGGCTCGGTCTTCATGCTGGTGGCGCTGATCTACCTGTACCTGCAGGCCGGCAGCTACGCGATCCTGGCCTTCCACGATCTGCCCCTGACGCTGCGGGAACAGCAGTGGATCTTCGTGGCCTTCCTGCTGGCCTTCGCGGTCAAGGTGCCCATGTGGCCCGTGCACACTTGGCTCCCCGACGCCCACGTGGAGGCGCCCACCGGCGGCTCGGTGATCCTGGCGGCGGTGTTGCTGAAGATGGGCGGCTACGGCTTCGTGCGCTTCAGCCTGCCCATTACTCCGGACGCCAGCGCGGCACTGGCGGGCGTAATAATCGTGCTGTCGCTCATTGCCATCATCTACATCGCCTTCGTGGCCCTGGCCCAGGAGGACATGAAGAAGCTCATCGCGTATTCGTCCATCGCGCACATGGGTTTCGTGACGCTGGGGTTCTTCGTGGTCTTTCAGATTGCCCTGGGCGGCGCCGGCGGTGCGGGCATTTTCGGCGGCGACGGCGCGATGCTGGCGCTGCAGGGCGGCATGGTGCAGATGATCTCCCATGGCCTGATCTCGGGGGCTCTCTTCCTCTGCGTCGGTGTCATGTACGACCGGCTGCACAGCCGGCAGATCGCCGACTACGGCGGCGTGGTCAACACCATGCCCAGGTTCGCCGCGCTGATGGTCTTCTTCGCGCTGGCCAACGCGGGCCTGCCCGGGACTTCCGGTTTCGTGGGCGAATTCCTGGTCATCCTCGGCAGCTTCCAGGCGAGCTTCTGGCTCGCGTTCCTCGCCGCGACCACGCTGGTGTTCGGCGCGGCCTACACGCTGTGGCTGGTGAAGCGCGTGGTCTTCGGGGATATCGCCAACGACGGTGTGGCGTCCCTCAAGGATGTCGATTCGAGGGAATTCTTCTACCTGGCAGTGCTCGCGGCCGGCGTGCTGTTGCTGGGCGTCTGGCCCGCGCCCTTGTTGGAAGTGATGGAAGTGACGCTGGCCAACCTGCTCGAACACGTTCAGCAGACGAAACTATGAACGGGGAGAATACATATGCGCGGCCTGCGGCCAGCCGAAGCCGGGCAGGGGGCTCGCGCGGACTGGAACCGGCATGCGGGATGACTGAGAAAGGACGTGCAATGACTGACGCGGGAGATTTCCGTGGGTGAATGGATCCGGGCAGCGCCGGAGATATTCATGGTCTGCGCGATCAGCGTGATCCTGGTGGTCGACGTATTCCTGCCACCGTCGCGGCGCAGGGCCACGTTCTACCTGACCATGCTGGCGCTGCTCGGCACCGCGCTGTGCTCGCTGTACTACGGCGCAGGGGAACGGACCACGCTGCTCTACGGCAGCTTCGTGTCCGATCCGGCGGGCAACGCGCTCAAGCTGTTCGCCTACGCCATCGTCGCCCTGGTATTCCTCTATTCGCGCGACTACCTGGAGCGGGAGGGACTCTACAAGGGCGAATACTTCATCCTCGGGCTGTTCGCACTGCTGGGGATCATGGTCATGATCTCCGCCAACAGCCTGCTGATCCTCTATCTCGGGCTGGAACTGCTGTCGCTGGCGCTGTATGCGCTGGTGGCCTTCGACCGCGAGTCGAGCATTGCCGCGGAGTCCGCCATGAAGTATTTCGTGCTCGGCGCCATCGCGTCCGGCACGCTGCTTTACGGGATTTCGGTGCTCTACGGGATCACCGGGACCGTGGACATCGGTGAGCTGGGGGCGTATTTCTCGGCCGGAGAGGGCCCGCAGGTGGCGGCGCTGCTGGGACTGGCCTTCGTCATCGTCGGCGTCGCGTTCAAGTTCGGCGCGGTACCGTTCCACATGTGGCTGCCCGATGTCTACCAGGGCGCACGCACGCCGGTAACCCTCTTCATCAGCACCGCGCCCAAGCTGGCCTCCTTCGCACTGGCGTGGCGAGTCATGGTGGAAGGCCTCGGCGGCCTGCACGGCAGTTGGCAGGACATGGTCATCGTGCTCTCCGTGCTGTCGCTGGCGGTGGGCAACGTGGCGGCCATCGCCCAGACCAACCTCAAGCGGATGCTGGCCTATTCGACCATCTCCCACGTGGGCTTCATCCTCATGGGATTCATCGCCGGCACGCCGCAGGGCCTCAGCGCGGCCATGTTCTACACGATCGCCTATGCGTTCATGGCCGCCGCCGCCTTCGGCATGATCATCCTCCTCAGCCGCGAAGGATTCGAAGCCGAGAACATCGCCGACTTCAAGGGCCTCAACGCTCGCGACCCCTGGTTTGCCCTCATGATGCTCATGATCATGTTCAGCATGGCCGGGATTCCCCTGTTCGTGGGTTTCTACGCCAAGCTGGTGGTGCTCGAAAGCGTGCTCGACGCCGGGTTGGTCTGGCTGGCCGTGTTGGGCGTGTTCTTCGCCGTCATCGGTGCGTTCTACTATCTCCGGGTCATCTGGTTCATGTACTTTTCGGAGGCGGAGGAGAGTGCTGAAGGGGAGATTGGAACAGAGGCGCTGGAAGCCCCGACAGGCTTGCGGATCGCGGTCAGCATGAACGCACTGCTGCTTCTGGCGTTCGGGCTGTTTCCCGGAGTCCTGTTGGATTTGTGCGGGAGTGTCCTGGGGCTTGCTTAGCCCAGACATTGGGAGCAGCGAAGCGGATCAAAACGGCTGCAATAGATCGCACCAGGAAAATCTCGTCGATTGCCAGCGTCATCGTAGTGGCCAGGTCCATTCCGCCGATGACGGCCCGTCGGATATTGCTGGAAGTCTGCCGATATGTGCAGATCTCTATTCGAAATACTTCGCGACGGCGGCCATGTTCCACATTACCGTGTACGATATCAGGATGGCCAACGCATTCAGGTTCGACGAAATCGAGTTATGGGTGGATAATGGCGTAGAACAACGATTTCAGGGGAGGCATTGCGATGGGTGAAGCCGCGTCAGGCGATCAGGGTCTGGATCGAAGAAATTTTCTGAAGAATACCGGCATGGTGTCCCTCGGCCTGGGGCTGGGGGCATTTTACGCAGGCCGCGTGGGGGCCAACGACACCATCAACATTGGATTGATCGGCTGCAATGGCATGGGGTTTGCCAATACCCGTTCGGCGTTGAACGTGCCCGGCACCCGTTGTATTGCACTGTGCGACGTCGACCGGAACGTCCTCGAGCGGCGTAGCGGAGAATTGGCGGAGATGTACGGTGAGCAGCCCCGCGTGTTCTCGGACTATCGCGAATTGCTGGACGATCCGGATGTCGATGCGGTCATCATCGCCACGCCGGATCATTGGCATTGCCTGCAGATGGTACATGCCTGCGAAGCGGGCAAGGACATCTATGTCGAGAAGCCCCTGGCCAACTCGATCGTGGAATGCCAGCGTATGGTGGCCGCCCAGGAAGCCAGCGGCAGCGTTGTACAAGTGGGCCAGTGGCAGCGCAGCGGCCCGCACTGGATCGAGGCGATGGACTTCGTTCGGTCGGGTCAATTGGGCAATATTCGCACCGTCAAGGCCTGGATGTACAACGGCGGAATGCGGCCGCTCCCGGTCAGGCCCGATGAATCCGCGCCGGCCGGCGTCGATTACGACATGTGGCTCGGGCCCGCGCCGCTGCGGCCGTACAATCGCAATCGCTTTCACGGCAGCTTTCGCTGGTTCTGGGATTACGCAGGCGGACTGATGACCGATTGGGGCGTGCATCTGATCGATCCCGTTCTGTGGGGGATGCAGGTTGAGTATCCGAACCGCGTGATGTCGAGCGGGGGCAACTTCGGTTTCCCCGACAGCGCCATGGAAACGCCCGATACGCAGCAGGCGATCTACGAGTTCGATGATTTCACGATGCTTTGGGAGCATACGATGGGCGCAGGGCTCGGTCCGTTCCAGCGGACACACGGCGTCGCTTTCGTCGGCCGCAACGGCACGCTCGTCGTCGACCGGAACCAATGGGAAATCTTTCCCGAAACGGAATGGAGGTCGGGGGGTCCGCCAAGTTTCAGGATGGCGGGGCAACCGGTACGGACGTCCCGCCCGGAGGACAGGGGGCTGGATCACCATACGGCCAATTTCATCGATTGCATGCGAACCCGCGAAAAGCCGGTTTGCGACGTCAGGACGGGAAGCCTTGCTGCGGTCAATGCTCACCTGGGCAATGTTGCGCAGCGCACCGGCGACGCGCTCGACTGGGATGCCGCGACGCTGAGTTTTCGGGAAAACGATTCGGCTAACGGGCTTCTTCAGAACGACTATCGGAGCCCCTGGCAAATGCCCGGGTGACGGAACCGGATCGTTCGGGCAACGGGAATGTGGCGACCAGGCGTGATATCGCTTGGGTCAACAGGGCGCTCGGTATTCTGGTCGCGCTCAATCTCGCCATCCTCGCCATCACGTTCAGTGTTCTCAGGCTACCGGTCATGATTCCGGGTGGGGCCGGGCCGGTGTAGCCCGGCGGTCCCCGTGCCCACGCAGCACCTCCAGGAACGCCTCGCCGTAGCGTTCCAGTTTTGTTTCGCCAACTCCCTGCACGGCCAGGAGTTCGGAAGGCGAGGACGGACGTAATCGCACCATCTCCCTGAGCGTTGCATCGTGAAAGATGACGTAGGGCGGTACGTTGGCTTCCCGGCAGAGCGTCATGCGCAGTTCGCGCAGCGCTTCCCATAGGGGTTCGTCCTGTGCCGGGACCTGATATGAGTCTGCCTGCGCAGTCTTGGCCACACGTCTGGCTACGCGCCTGGCAGCGGGATCCTCGCGCAACCATATCCGCTCCTCGCCTCTCAGCAGCGGCCGGGATCTGGGCGTGAGGTGCAGCGCGCCGTAGCGCTCCGCGTCGGAGCGCAGGTGTCCCTGCACCATTACCTGGCGGAGAATGGATCGCCACTGGGCCAGGGAGCGGTCCTCGCCGATTCCGAATGTACTGAGGCGCTCGTGGCGGTTGCGGCGCACCTTCTCCGTATCCCTGCCGCGCAGCACGTCGATGACGTGCGCGGCACCGAAACGCTGCCCGGTGCGGTAGACGCATGACAGCAGTTTCTGCGCTTCGACCGTACCGTCCCAGGTTTTGGGGGGTGTGAGGCAGATGTCGCAATTGCCGCAATCGTCCGGGAGGTCATCTCCGAAATACTCCAGCAGCGCCCGGCGGCGGCAGGCGGTGACCTCGCACCACCCGAGCAGCGCGTCGAGTTTCATCCGCTCGATGCGCTTGTGTTCCTCGCCCGCTTCGGACTGGTCGACCAATTGGCGCAGGCGGACCACATCCTGGAGGCCGTAGACCATCCACGCTTCGGCGGGCTCCCCGTCGCGGCCTGCCCGACCGGTTTCCTGATAGTAGGCTTCCACGCTTTTCGGCAGGTCCACGTGGGCCACGAAGCGCACGTCCGGCTTGTCGATACCCATGCCGAAGGCGACGGTCGCCACGACGACCACGCCGTCCTCGTGCTGGAAGCGGGCCTGATGGACGTTGCGCATCCTGGTGGACAGCCCCGCGTGGTAGGGCAGGGCGGTGAATCCCCGCGCCGTCAGCAACTCGGCCAGCGACTCGACTTTCTTGCGCGTCATTGCGTAGACGATGCCGGTCTCATCCTGACGTTCCCGCAGAAACGCGAGGAGTTGGGCGTTGGCGTCGGTCTTCGCCTGCACGGTGTAGCGGATGTTGGGCCGGTCGAAGCCGCTGACGAATTGCTCGGCGCCGTTGAGTTCGAGCCTGGAGAGGATTTCACGGCGCGTCAGCGTGTCGGCCGTAGCCGTCAGCGCCATGCGCGGCACGTTCGGAAAGCGTTCGGCCAGGACGTTCAATCCCAGGTAGTCCTGCCGAAAGTCGTGCCCCCATTGCGACACGCAGTGGGCTTCGTCGATAGCGATGATGGCAAGATCGACGCGGCCCAGCCGTTCGAGCGTAGCCTCCTGCAGCAACCGCTCCGGCGCAAGGTAGAGCAGATCCAGATTTTGCGAGGAGACTGCATCGAGTATTTCGCACTGCTCGGGCCACGAAAGCGTGGAGTTCAGGAACTCCGCACGCACGCCGAACTGCTTGAGCGCCGACACCTGGTCCTGCATCAGGGCGATCAGCGGCGAGACCACCAGGCCGACGCCGGGCCGGATCATGGCCGGCAACTGGTAGCACAGCGACTTGCCGCCGCCGGTGGGCATGAGGACCAGCGCGTCCCTGCCGGCAAGCGCCGCGGCCAAGACTTCCTCCTGGCGTCCGCGGAAGTTTTTGTATCCGTAGACGCTGCGGAGCAGTTCCTGCGCGTGCTCGATCAAGGCGTACGCGGCGGCACGCCAAGGACCGCGGCCAGCACGTAACCGGCCACGGTCAGCATCAGTGCGTTGGCGCCGACGATGACGCCGGCAAGCGCCAAACGGGCGCGCCAATTGTCCGCCCGCAACTCCGCCACCCGGATATTCGTATGCGCCCTGAGCTCCGCCACTCGGGTATCTGTATGCGCCCTGAGCTCCGATATTAGGGTGTCCGTATGCGTCCTGAGTTCCGCCAGTCCCGCCTCGAAACGTTCGACGGTCACCAGATCGCTCACGGCCAGGCGAATCGCGCCCACGATTGCCGCGGCTTGTTCATCCCCGATTCCCGCAGTCCTGAGACTGCGGGCGGCGCTGAGCGTATCGAATTTGTCTTTGGCCATGTATATGGAACTCCAGGAATTGGCGACTTTCGCCACCAGCGCCATTCGGCTGGAACACGCCATAAGCGTAGCATGCGCAGAGCGGCATCCCAGGCCGATAAACTATGCAAATCAACCGGAAATGAGCTGTCCGGGCGGCGATTACAGGGCTTCCTGGACAGGGCTTCCTGTTGCGCCAAACTTGCGCCGCGAGTATTATTTTTCGCCCCTGTTGCGGGGTGGAGCAGTCAGGCAGCTCGTCGGGCTCATAACCCGAAGGTCGTAGGTTCGAATCCTACCCCCGCTACCAATCCTTTCAGGTCTGTTCCGCTTGCCGCAGTATCGCGCTGGAAGGTGCTTCTTCGGGTGTCCTCCCCGGTCGGCACGGACGCGGCGTGGGGTGATTCGGGCGATCCGCCCTACGCGTTGGCATCCGCCACCGCAATCGAATCGATCACGATCTCCGGCAGCAGGATCTGGGGCAGGATGGCCGGGTTGTCCAGGGACGAACCGGCAGGGAAATACAGGTACAGCGGTACGCCGACGCGCCCGTAACGGTCGAGCCATTCGGTGATCAATGGGTCTTCGCTGGTCCAGTCGCCCTCGACTACCTTGATGCCGCGCTCGTTGAAGGCCTCGCCCACCGCATCGGTCGCCAGTGCGACCCGCTCATTGACCTTGCAGCTCACGCACCAGTCGGCGGTGAAGTAGAGAAACAGCGGTTCACCGGCGTCGATGTAGCCGGCGACGCGCTCGGGCGTGAAGTGCTCCAGTTCCAGCAGTCCCAGGGTGCCCGCATCGGTTCCCGACACGGAGACGGGCGCCGCCCGGTAGTCTTCGATCCGCAGTCCGATGAGCACGGTGCCGATGAGGCCGGCCACGGCCGCGGCGCTCCACACATAGGGCCGGCGCGCATGAGCCACGCGCCCATAGGCCCAGACCGTAAAGGCGAAGCTCAGCGCGGCGATGAGTCCCACGGTCATGGAGTCGACACCGAGTTGCTTGCCGATCACCCAGAAAAGCCACACGGCCGTTGCGAGCATCGGGAACGCGAGGACGTTCCTGAAGGTCGCCATCCACGGGCCGGGTGTGGGTAGCACGCGGCCGGCCGCAGGCACGTAGCTCAGCAGGAGATAGGGGAATGCCAGGCCGAGACCCAATGCGAGGAATACGCTCAGCGCCACAGCCGCGGGCTGCACCAGCGCGTATCCCAGTGCACCGGCCATGAAGGGCGCCGTACACGGTGTGGCGACGACCACCGCCAGCAATCCGGTGAAAAACGCGGCCCGGCGTTCGCCGCCGGCCGTCAGCGTCTGGCCGACACCCATGACGCGCGTGCCGACTTCGAATACCCCGAACAGGTTGAGCGCGATGGCCAGCATCAACAGCCCGAGCGCCAGGTTGACCACGGGGGACTGGAGCTGGAAGCCCCAGCCGACGGCCTGTCCCGCCTCGCGCAACGCCACCAGTGCGCCGCCGATGAGCGCGAAGGCAACCAGGATCCCGGCGGTATACAACAGGCCGCTCTGTGCGGCGACGCGCCGGTCGGTTTGCGACATCTTCACCAGGCTCAGCGCCTTCATGCTGAGGATCGGGAAGACACAGGGCATCAGGTTGAGCACGATGCCGCCGATGAAGGCGAACAGCAGCGCCAGGCCGAAGGACAGTCCGGAATAGCTCTGTGCCGCCGGGACGAGCCCACTGCCTGCGCCGGCCATCAGGCCAGACGCCACGCCGGCGCCTTCCTGTACATTGAACGAAAACGCCTGCAGCGCGCCGTCGTTGTCGAGGTACGACAGGATCGCCGAAAACTCGGTTGCGTCGGTCATCCTGCGTGCCGAATCCATGGACACGACGGCGCCGCGCGGGGTGAAGGAGATGGACTGCTGGCCGTACTCCACCAGGTTGCGCGCCTCAATGAAAAGATACGGATCTCTTGCATCGGTGGCCGCTTCGGGTGTTTCAATGGCGATCCTGACGGTGCTGTCGAGGCGCTCGAATTGCGCCGGCCAGTCGACCGCGTCAGGCAGTTTGGCGCGTGCGGCGGCAAATTGCCCGGCCTGTGCGGCATCCGGGGCGCCGTCATCCACCGGCAGGGTCAGGAACAGCGTTGCGTTCTCCGGCACGCACAGTTCATCGTCGCAGACCACCCAGCTCGCCCGGCCCTGCAACTGCACCGACTCCCCGGGCGTCAGCCCCGCCGGGACCGAAACATCGCTCATCAGCAGCAGCGGTTCTTCGTAGGCATAGGTGATCAGATCGAGATAGGGAAGGACATGGGGGACGGGAAATTCGAACGGGGCGGCCTCGAATCCCTCCTGCAGGTTCCAGCGCATCCTGGGTTCGAGGCCCGCGTCGCCCGGATTGCGCCAGTAGGCGTGCCAGCCCGGGTTAGGTTCGATGTAGAACCCCAGCGTTACAGCGCCGCCGTCAGCCGGCAGGGAGGACTGTTCCGCGATCAGGTCGACAGTGGAATAGGTGGTGGTAATTGGCGCGGCAATTGCCGAACCGACAAACGTCAGCCCTGCAATCAGTACCGCCGTCCGAAATCGGGCATCAGTCATCGAACTCGCGATCATGGGTCCTCTCGCGGCCTACCGTTCCGCCGACAGGCGACAACGGGGATTACATATGACAATTGTAACCCGGGAAGGTTTGATGTCCCCTGCCGCTCCCGAGCGTCAGTCGACGAAAAACTGCTTCATGTAGCGAACGGACATCGGCGTGGAGTCGCCGACCGGCGTGGCGTCGATGGTGTAGACCAGCGTCTCGCCATCCGCCACATTGCTTTCACCGATGTAGTAGATCGCTTCCGCCTCGGTGATCTCGCGCAGCGAGACGGGCTTGAGCTGCCCGGTCAGGTTGGCGGCCGATACTTCCACCGTGCCGCGCACGGGTACTCCGATGGCGCCTTCCTGCTTCCTGACGATACTGACGTTGAGCATGGCGCGGTTGCCGCTGCGGACGATGCCGTGACGCTGTGCAACCTCCGCGGTCAGTTGGTCGGTCGTCAGCGCATTGAAATGCAGCGTGTAGTCCCCGAAGTCCTGCATGGTTTCGGTTACCGCTGCGGGTGCTTCTTCGGTCGCCGGCTGGCAGCCTGCGGCCAGGAGCAGGCACGCAGTAGCCAGGAAACCCAGACCCGAAATCGTCCCCTTTGAATTCATACTGTCGCTCCCGGCTGCGGGCACTGAATATAACTTAATCGCCTCGAGGTTGTATATTTGCCGGCCTGATCGGATGTGCGGGCGATTTGGCGGGCAAGTGTGGTCGAAATGGAGCAGCAGATGAGTGAGGACAGGACTCGGCGCCGCACCCGGGTGCGTGCATGGGGGTTGGGACTGGGGCTGCTTGTCCTTGTGCTCTACCTGGGGTTTATCGCCCTGGCCATTCTGAGACTGCCCGGCGCCGTCGGAAACTGAGAGCCTTGCGTGATGCGACATGCGGTCTGACGCGCTACTTGTTGCCGGTTTCGCGCTGGGGATTGCGCTCTTCGCGTCACTGGGAAGCTGGCAAGTGTGGCGCGCCGGCCAGAGGGCGGCGGTTTTTGACGGGTTCGCGGAGGCCGGCCGGCGGCCCGCGCTGACTGTCCCGATGGCCGAAGCGCAATTCGACGAGTTCCGCTATCGCTGGATCGAGCTTCGCGGACAGTATCTGCCCTCAAGGCAGTTTCTCCTCGATAGCATGACCCACGACGGACGCGCCGGTTATCACGTGCTCACACCCTTCATGCTCGCGGGAAGCGAGCCACTGGTGCTGGTCAATCGCGGCTGGGTTCCGGCGGACCCCGAGCGCCGCACACTGCCCGACGTAAACGTCGGAGAATCGACCCGAACGATTCGAGCGCAGATCGATGCATTGCCGCGCCCGGGCCTGACCCTGGACAACCAGGGAGACCCGGCGAGCGGTTGGCCTCAGGTCCTCCTGTTTCCCACTTTTCCGGACCTTGAGTCGCGCTTGGAAACCCCGCTCCGACACTATCAACTGCTGTTGTCACCCGAGGCCGCCGATGGTTTCGTGCGCGTGTGGCAGCCGCGGGTGATGCCGCCGGAGCGGCACATCGGTTACGCAATCCAGTGGTATTCGTTCGCCGTCGTACTGGGCGTGATCGGCGCCGCGCTGTGGTGGCGCACACGGCGGAACTGAAGCCGTCCTGCCGGTTCCGTGGCGACGCGAGCGGTGAGCCCGTGCCTGGCTCGCCGAATCCGCTTTCAAGATGTGGACGCGGAGCCAACATTCTGGTGCAATACGCGCGCCCGTAACTGAAGGGAGCAAGCGATGCGAATGGCTTTGGTGGGACTGGGGCTGGCCGTGGTGGCAACCATTGGTGCGGCGAAGCTGGCCTTCGAACTGACGACGAATACGAATACCGGTCCGGTCAATGAAGCCTGGGCGCAGGGTACGGCCGAATTCCGGGCGTGGAACAACGTGCGCTGGACAACCTGGATCGCCAACGGCGAATTCGTGCAGATTCCGGAGGATGCCGCGAGTTGGCACCGTCATTCCAGCCCCAGTATCGACTTTGTGGATTGGGAAGGCGTGCCGGTCCAGGCCAAGGTCGATGGCGACGCCTTTCTGCTGGCCGAACACGGAGACTGGAACGGTCATGTAGAGCAGTCCGAGGCCATTCGTTACCGTGATTGGGAAGGCATCCGACAGCTCCGAACTGTTGCACAATTGAGCCGCTAGACGCGTTGGCACGATTTCCTTTGAACTTGGCGGCGTCTTGCCCTATGCTACGCCGCGCGAGAGTCATTGCACGTCAAAAAGCACAAGGACAATTCGCTACCCTGTGATCGTTTCAAACGCGTTGCCTGGAGTATTTGCGGACATGTACATGGGCATGTGTTCATGATGCCTTTCCGCGCGTTTGCCTGCATTCCTGCCGGCATTGGCGCGCTGACCCGACTCCCCGTTTTTCTTTCCCGCAGCCTGTTTGTCGGCCTCCTTCTTGTCCTTCCTCAAAGCATCCTTGCCCAGGGCTGGGACATGCGCGAGGGCGTGACCGACATCAGCCAGCGCATCCAGACGCTGCACCACATCAGCCTGTTCATCTGCCTCGCTGTCGGCATCGTCGTATTCGGCGCGATGTTCTACACGATCATTGCGCACCGGCGTTCCGTGCATCCGGAGCCCGCCAACTTCCACGAGAGCACGAAGGTGGAGGTGATCTGGACGCTGATCCCCACGCTCATCCTCATCGGAATGGCCGTGCCGGCGACGATCACCCTGCGGGACATCGAGGACAACAGCGACGCGGATGTCACCGTCCTGATCACCGGGTCCCAGTGGAAGTGGCACTACCAGTATGTCGATGCCGGGATCGGCTTCTACAGCAATATGTCCACGCCAACGGAGCAGATCAACAACGAGCAGGAGAAGGGCGAGCACTACCTGCTGGAGGTGGACAATCCCCTGGTGATTCCGTCCGGGCTCAAGGTCCGCTTCCTGACCAGCTCCGACGACGTGATCCACTCCTGGTGGGTGCCCGATTTCGCCGTGAAGCAGGACGCGATCCCCGGGTTCATCAACGAAGCCTGGACACTGGTCGACGTGCCGGGCATCTATCGCGGTCAGTGCACCGAACTTTGCGGCATGAACCACGCCTACATGCCCGTTGTGGTGGAGGTGGTGCCGGCGGAGGAGTTCAACACCTGGATCGAGGATCAGCGAGTCGCCATGGAACTGGCGGGAGAGGCTGCCGTGGCCGCCCGCAGCCGCGACTGGTCCATGGAAGAACTGATGCCCCTGGGCGAAGCGGTCTACCTGCAGCACTGCGCCACCTGCCATCAGCCGGACGGCTCCGGCCAGGGCATCACGTATCCCGCCCAGGCCGGCAGCCTGATCGCCACCGGGCCCGTGGATGTGCATATCGACCGGGTCCTGAACGGCGTGGTCGACACCGAAATGCAGGCCTGGGCGCCGCAATTGTCGGACCTGGACATCGCTGCGGTCATTACCTACGAGCGCAACGCCTTCGGTAACGACATGGGCGACCTCGTCCAGCCGCTCACCATCTACAATTCCCGCTAGGTTGCCGACCATGATTGCTCACGCAGACACCATACCCCCGGCAAGACACCCGCTGATCGCCTGGATCCTGCGCTGGATCCTGACCACCAACCACAAGGAGATCGGCACTCTTTACCTGTGCCTGAGCTTCGCGATGTTCATTGTCGGCGGCGCCATGGCGATGGTGTTTCGCCTGGAACTGGCGCAGCCGGGCCTGCAGTACGTCGGGGCCGACTTCTACAACCAGATGGTGACCCTGCACGGCCTGGTCATGGTATTCGGGGCCGTGATGCCGGCCTTCGTGGGTCTGGCCAACTGGATGGTCCCGCTGATGATCGGCGCCCCGGACATGGCGCTGCCGCGGCTGAACAACTTCAGCTTCTGGATCCTGCCGTTTGCCTTCTTCATGCTTCTGTCCTCGCTCTTCATGCAGGGCGGGGCGCCGAACTTCGGCTGGACGCTGTACGCGCCGCTGTCCACCACCTACGGACCGCCGAGTACCGACTACCTCATATTCGGTGTGCATCTGATGGGTATCTCGTCGATTCTCGGCGCCATCAACATCATCGTCACGATCTTCAACCTGCGCGCGCCCGGCATGACCCTGATGAAGATGCCGCTGTTCGTGTGGACCTGGCTGATCACCGCCTTCCTGTTGATCATGGTGATGCCGGTACTGGCGGGCGCAGTCACCATGATGCTCACCGACCGGCACTTCGGCACCAGCTTCTTCTCGGCGGCGGGCGGCGGCGACCCGGTGATGTTCCAGCACGTGTTCTGGTTCTTCGGCCATCCCGAGGTCTACATCATGATCCTGCCGGGCTTCGGTGTCGCCTCGCAGATCATCCCGACCTTTGCCCGCAAGAAGCTCTTCGGCTACCACTCGATGGTCTATGCGACCGCCTCGATCGCGATCCTGTCATTCGTCGTCTGGGGGCACCACATGTTCACCACCGGGATGCCCCTGGTGGCCGAGCTGTTCTTCATGTACATGACCATGCTGATCGCAGTGCCTACCGGGGTGAAGGTCTTCAACTGGGTGGCCACCATGTGGCGGGGCTCGATGACCTACGAAACGCCCATGCTGTTCGCGCTGGGCTTCGTGGTGATGTTCACCATCGGTGGATTTTCCGGGCTGATGCTGGCGATCGCGCCCGCCGATTTTCAGTACCACGACACCTTCTTCGTGGTGGCTCATCTGCACTACGTGCTCTACCCGGGAGCGATCTTCGCGACGATGGCAGCGGTCTACTACTGGCTGCCCAAGTGGACCGGGAACATGTACAACGAGCGTCTCGGCAAGATCCACTTCTGGTCGGCCGTGTTCGGCCTGAACCTGACGTTCTTCCCGATGCACTTTGCCGGGCTGGGCGGCATGCCGCGGCGCATCGTGGACTACGCGCTGCCGTATGCGGACCTGAACCTGGTCTCGAGCGTCGGTGCCGGGATTCTCGGCCTGACCCAGTTCCTGTTCCTGTACATCGTCGTGGACGCGGTACGGGGCGGTACCGGCAAGGCCACGGGCCAGGTATGGGACGGCGCCGAAGGGCTGGAATGGACCTTGCCGTCGCCGGCGCCGCTGCATTCCTTCCACAAACCGCCGCAGGTGGACTGAACCATGGGGATCGGCGCCAGGATAGCTTGCTTCGTTGACCGGTGCGCTGGGACGGGGTTGTGACGGACCGGCAGAGAGATCGCCAGGCACGGTTGCGCAGGCACACGACGCTGCTTGCGGTGGTGGCGGTGGGCATGTTCGGTTTCGCCTTCGCGCTGGTACCGCTCTACAACATCTTCTGCGAAATCACCGGCCTGAACGGCAAGACGTCGGGAGAGGCCGCGCCAAATATAGCCGCCACCGCACCCTCATCGCAGACGATTTCGGACTCCGCCGAGCGCGAGGTGACCGTACAGTTCCTGGCCCATGTGAGCCGGGGGATGCCCTGGGAGTTCCGGCCCACCGAAACCCGCGTCCGCCTGCAGCTCGGGGAAGTGACGGAGACGCAGTATTTCGCCCGCAATTTCGCCAACACGGAGTTTACCGGCCAAGCGGTACCGAGCGTCACCCCCGGTTACGCCGCACGCTACCTCCACAAGGTCGAGTGCTTCTGCTTTACGCAGCAGGAGCTGGCCGCGGGCGAGGAGATGGATATGCCGGTGTATTTCTACGTCGGCGAAGACCTGCCGTCTGATATCGGTACGCTGACCCTTTCCTACACGATGTATCCGGTTTCGTCCGGGACCCGGCCCGTGTCCGGTACGCCCGAAACGGGCAGTGAGACGATGTCGATGGACCACTCGGAGCATTCCGTCCTATGAGCGACTCCCACGACACCAACGGCACTCCGCGCTACTACGTTCCTCACAGCAGCATCTGGCCCATCGTCGGCTCGATCGCGCTGTTCATCACCGCCTTCGGCGCGGCAACGTTCATCCAGCAGAGCACGGACAAGGTGCTGACGGCCACGGGTACCTCCGGCGAGATCATCTTCTATGTGGGGCTCGCCGCAATCGCCTTCATGATGATCGGCTGGTTCGGGGCGGTCATCAAGGAGTCGCTGCAGGGTTTGGTAAGCGGCCTTATGGACCAGTCGTACCGTCAGGCCATGATGTGGTTCATCGTTTCCGAAGTGATGTTCTTTGCGGCGTTCTTCGGAGCGCTGTTCTATGCGCGCCTCATCTCGGTGCCGTGGCTTGCGGGCGCCGGCGACAAGCTGGAGACGCACCTGTTTCTGTGGCCCGATTTCGCCGAGACCTGGCCACTGTTCATGACGCCTGGGGGTACCGCCACCGAGGCGATGGCAGCCTGGGGGCTGCCCTTCATCAATACCGTCATCCTTGTCACCAGCAGTGTCACCGTGACGTTCGCGCACTGGGCGCTGAAAAAGAACCAGCGCGGAGCGCTGCAGGCCTGGCTGGGGCTGACAGTGGCCCTGGGAATCGTCTTCCTGATCCTGCAGGGTGTGGAGTACGTCCACGCCTACTCGGATCTCGGCCTGAACCTGTCCGCGGGCATTTACGGCTCCACCTTCTTCATGCTGACCGGATTCCACGGCGCCCACGTCACGCTGGGTGCGACGATGCTGGCGGTCATGCTGATCCGCATCTTCCGGGGGCACTTCACACCGGAGAACCACTTCGCATTTGAAGCGGCCAGTTGGTACTGGCACTTCGTGGACGTGGTCTGGCTGTTCCTGTTTACGTTCGTCTACTGGTTCTAGGCGGCCGGGAGGACGAATCGAGTGACGAATCCGTATGCCAGGAGTGCGAGCAGGGCGATGGCCAGCGCTACGCGAAGGCTGAGCGACTGCACGGTACGCTGGGTTGAGCCGCGGTCGCGCACCAGGAAGTACAGCCCGCCGCCGAGACTGACCATGATGCCGATCATTACGGCGATGATGAGAATGTCGAGCATTTTGGGGCGGGTCCGTCAGGAAAGGGGCTCCATCGAATCAAGAGCATGAGTTGATGTCAAGAACCGCGGAAATCAGGCTGACCGTCGATCTCGACCGGGACAACGTGCCCACGGCGATCGCCTGGGAGGCTTCTGAGGCGAAGTCGGACGGTCCGACTCAATGCCAATCGATGATGTTGTCGCTGTGGGACGCCGAGCGCCGAACCATGGCGGCGATCGATCTGTGGGCGAAGGAAACCACCGTCGACGACATGAATCTTTTCTTCTACCAGACGTTTCACCAGATGGCCGAAACCTATCAGCGCGCCACGCGAAACCGTGAGCTGGCGAAGCTCATCCACGAGTTCGGCGAGCGCTTCGGCGGCTCCGTCGGGCTGGTGGGCAACGGCGCCGCCAACGGGCGTCAGGGGAAGCTGGTGGACCTGGTTGCCATGGCCGAACAACGGAGCGACGGATAGATGGGCGTATCGCTTGTACCCACGCTGAAGCTGCTCCGGCCGACGGCCATGATCGCCGGTACCGCGTTCGTGGGCCTGCTGTTCGGCTACTGGCTCAACAGGACATTCGTGCCGGGCACCGAACCTCTGCAGCCGATCAATTTCAGCCATCAGATTCACGCCGGGCTTTACCAGATCGACTGCCTCTATTGCCATACGAACGCGCGCAAGTCCGCCTCGGCGGGCGTCCCGCCTGTGAGCAAGTGCGTCGGCTGCCACGAGCTGGTGGTGCCGGACCGCCCGCAGATCAGGCTGGTCATGGAGTACTGGCAGAACCAGGAGCCGATTCCCTGGGTCAAGGTCCACGACCTGCCGGATTTCGTCCACTTCCCGCACAATCGTCACGTGGCCGCCGGACTGGAATGCCAGGAGTGCCACGGCCCGGTGGAAACCATGGACGTGGTTTCAAGGCAGGCGCCGGTGGAAATGGGTCTGTGCCTGACATGCCACAGGGACCACCAGGTGGAGTTCGGGCTCGATTGCCTGACCTGCCACAAGTGAACCGGGGACAAGGGTAACCAGATGGCCAGCATTGACCGCAGAGACTTCCTGAAACTGGTGGGCGCCGGCGGCGTGGGCACCGGCGCCGGGTTCATGTTGCGCGAGGCGATCAAGCACCCGGTGGAAAACCTGGTTCCCTATCCGACGCCGCCCGAAGATTTCAGTCCGGGCATCGCGACCTGGTACAACACGGTGTGCTCCATGTGCTCGGCGGGCTGCGGCATCAGCGTGCGCACCCGCGAGGGCCGTGCCAAGAAGATCGAAGGCAATCCGAGCCATCCGGTAAGCCAGGGGCGGCTGTGCGCCAGGGGACAGGCCGGGCTGCAGGTTCTCTACAATCCGGATCGCGTCACCACGCCGTTGCGGCAGACGGGGGAGCGCGGATCCGGTGATTGGCTGCCGCTGACCTGGACCGAAGGCCTGGCGCAGCTTTCTGGACGCCTGGGCGAACTGCGCGCCAATGGGGAGGGCGACTCCGTATGCCTCCTGAGCGCAGGCGTTGGCGGACACCTGCATGGCCTGTTCGAGCAGTTCGTGTCCTCCGTGGGCTCGGACCGGCTGGTGTACTACGACTACGACCATCCCCATGAACTGATGGCGGCGATGAACCGGCTGTTCGGGGCGGCGCAGCTACCCTATTTCGATCTCGGCAACACGCATTACCTGGTTTCGTTCGGCGCCGACTACCTGGGCACCTGGTTGTCCCCGGTCCATCATGGTCTGGGCTTCGGACGAAGCCGCCAGGGCGGAGAGGGCGGAAGGGGGCGGTTCGTTCAGATCGAGCCGAGGATGACGGTGAGCGGGGCGGCGGCGGATGAGTGGGTTCCCGCCAATCCGGGCACCGAAGGCATTCTCGCGCTGGCCATGGCCAACCGGATTGTCAGCCAGGGGGTCTACCAGGGCGAGGACAGCGACGCCTGGGCGGCGGCGCTGGCGCCTTATTCCGCGGATGCAGCCGCAGAACAGACCGGAATCGCCGCGGAAACCATTACACGGCTGGCCGATACCTTTGCGGAATCGAGACCGAGCCTGGCCATCGGCGGAGACGGCGCGGCCCGGCACAGCAACGGCACCAGCGCGCTGACCGCCATCACCGCGCTCAATTACCTGGCCGGAAATCTCGGTGTCGAGGGCGGCCTGATATTCAATCCCGAACCCGTGGCAGGGCAGGGCGCTGCCGCACGCCACGCCAGTCATCGTTCGATGCTCGCGCTCGCCGACGATGCCCGTCAGGGCCGGATCCAGGTGTTGATCGTCAACCAGACCAATCCTGTGTTCTCGCTTCCGGCCGCGTCAGGCATCCGGGAAGCGCTGGCCGAAATTCCGCTCGTCGTCAGCCTTTCGAGCTTCATGGACGAGACTACGGCCATGGCCGACCTGGTCCTGCCGAGCCATACCTATCTCGAGAGCTGGGGCGACAATTTCCCCGAGCCGGGCGTGGGGTTCCGGGCCGGCGCCATTTCCCAGCCGGTGGTTTCGCCGCTCTACGATACCCGCAACACCGGCGATACGCTGCTCATGGTCGCCGCCGCGGCGAACCCGGACGGCGGGCTCTCCTGGGCCTCGACGGAGGAATATCTGCGGGATCGGTGGCGAGGCATTTTTGAACCGGACGGTGCGGTCCCCGAGGAGGATACCGCGACGGATGTACAGGACGACGCGGCGGATGCTGCCGAGGATGCCCAGGCGGAGGCTGCCGAGGATGTCCCGGCGGTTGCCGCCGAAGACGCCCAGGCGGATACCGCAGAGGACGCCCAGGTGGATGCCGCCGAAGACGCCACCGCGGTTGCCGAGGGTGTTCCCGCGGAGGCCGCTGCAATGGCCGCGGACGCGGACCCTGCCGGCTGGATGCCCGATGCCTTTGACGAATTCTGGAATTCTCTCCTGCGGGCCGGCGTATGGGGCGAGAATACCCGCGCGGAACCCGGGCCGGTCACGGTGGATGCCGGGGTCATCGATGCAATTGGTGTGGACGCCCCCGAGTTCGCCGGGTCGAGTAACAGCTACCCCTTCATCCTTCAGCCCTACCTGACAGAGACCATGCACGACGGCCGCGGCGCGAACCTGCCGTGGATGCAGGAGTTGCCCGATCCGCTGACCAGCGTCGTCTACGGTGCGTGGCTTGAAGTCAACCCGGCCACGGCAGCGGAACTGGGATTGCGGGACGGCGACCTGGTGGACATCGAGTCGCCCAGCGGAACCATTTCGGCACCGGTCCTGATCTATCCCGGTATCATGCCGAACGTCGTGGCCATGCCCATCGGGCAGGGCCATTCCGAATACGGTCGGTATGCCGCCGGCCGCGGCTCCAATCCCATCGAAATCCTGGCCTCGCAGATGGATGCCGAGACCGGGGGGCTGGCCTGGAATGCCACCCGCGTGCGGCTCAATCCCACCGGCCGGCGCGCCAATCTCGTACGCACCAGCGGCCTGTCGCGGGATCTGGGCAGGGGGATCATCCAGTCCACGGCTTCGGGCGAGGAAGAGCACGCGAGCACGAATCTGCGCAGTATTCCGATCACGGTGGAACCGGCATGAGCTTCATCGACGACTTTCTGGCCAGCTGGCGGGAGTACCGGGAGCCCGGTTACTACGATTCGTTCGACTACCACTGGACGATGACGATCGACCTGGACCGGTGCACCGGTTGCGGCGCGTGCGTCACGGCCTGCCAGGCCGAGAACAACATCCCCATCGTCGGCGAGAACGCGCTCGCCCGCGGCCGTGAGATGCAGTGGATCCGCATCGAAAAGTACTGGGAAGGCGATTTTCCGGACGTTAAGCTGCGCTTCATCCCGATGCTCTGCCAGCACTGCGATGCGGCGCCGTGCGAAACGGTCTGCCCGGTGAGTGCGACGTACCACAACCAGGACGGCCTCAACGCCCAGGTCTACAACCGCTGCATCGGCACCCGATCGTGCGCCGTGTACTGCCCCTACGAGGTACGTTACTTCAATTACAACAATCATCACTGGGACGCGCCGCTGGAGCAGCAGTTGAATCCCGACGTGTCCGTGCGGGAAAAGGGCGTGATGGAGAAATGCTCGTTCTGCATACAGCGCATCCGCCAGGCCAAGGATGTGGCCAAGGACGAGGGCGGCCGGCGCGTGCAGGACGGCGAGGTACAGCCGGCCTGCGTGCAGACCTGCCCCACGGAAGCGATGGCATTCGGCGACCGCAACGACCCGGAGAGCCGTGTCTCGCAAATAATGGCCGACGAGCGCGCGTACCATGTACTGGAAGATCTGAACACGGCGCCGTCCGTGGTCTACCTCAGGAAGGTGGAAGGCGATGTCGTCTGACGCGCGGCCACAGGAACTGAGTTACGCCGACGTCAACCGGGACGTCGTCCGTTCCCTGGTGGAGACGGGCTCGAAGTACTACATCACCCTGGCGTGCTCCATCGCGGTCATGCTGGCGTGCTTTTTCTTCCCCTGGTTCTATCAGCTCTACTACGGAATCGGGGCGGCCGGGGTCAACCACCCCTCGGTATGGGGTACCTACCTCGCCAGCTTCATTTTCTGGATCGGCCTGAGCCACTCGGGCACGCTGCTGTCCTGCGTGCTGCACATCACCAACAGCGAGTGGCGCAAGGCCATGTACCGCAGCGCCGAGGCCATGACGCTGTTCTCGTTGTGCGTGGCGGCAATGATGGTGATGGTGCACGTCGGCCGGCCCTGGTTCATCCACTGGGCCGTGCCGTACCCCAACCAGATGGAGATGTGGCCGAACTTCCGCTCACCGCTGATGTTCGACGTTATGGCGATCACCACCTACCTGACGGGCAGTTCCATCTTCATCTACATGGGCTCGATTCCGGATTTCGCCGCCGTCAGGGACCGCACCACGGGCTGGCGGCATCACATGTACGTCATACTGTCACTGGGCTGGCGCGGCACGGATCTCGAATGGCACCGCCTGCGCTGGGCCTACACGTTCCTGGCCGTGCTGATCATCCCGCTGGCGGTCTCGGTGCACAGCATCGTGTCCTGGGACTTTGCGCTGTCCATCGTGCCGGCGCTGCATCAGACCATCTTCGCACCGTACTTCGTCGTGGGCGCCATCTATTCGGGCACGGCAGGGATCGTGACCGTGATGTACTTCTTAAGAAAGTACATGAACTTTGAGCAGTATATTACTAAAGTACATTTCGATAACCTGGGGAAACTGCTCCTGGTCCTGTCGCTCATCTGGACCTATATTAACATCGTGGAGATCTTCACGGGCTGGTACGGAGGCACGTCCACCGAGGGCGAGGCCATCCGGTACCGGCTGTTCGGCTATTACGCCCCGCTGTACTGGGAGATGATCCTGTTCTGCGCGGTGGCGCCGTTGCTGATGATCTCGAAGCGGTTCAGGACGTCGTTCGTCCCGATGCTGGTTCTCTCCATCCTGATCAACATCGGCATGTACACCGAGCGCTTCCTGATCGTCGGCACGTCGCTGTCTCGCCAGTACCTGCCCGACGCCTGGGGGCTCTACGTTCCGAGCCTGGTCGAGCTTTCGATTATCGTCGGCTCGGTGGCCATGTTCATCACGCTGTTCCTCATCTTCGTGAAGATCTTCCCCAGCGTGTCCATCTACGAGGTCAAGGAGACGCTGCCCGAACCCGAACCCGACACTCCGACCGGAGAGCCCGAATGGCAACCCACGCACTAGGACTGTTCGAGACACCCTCCGAGGCGCTGGCCGCTGCAGGCGAGTTGAAGGGCAGCGGGTTCGGCCAGCCTTCGGTGATTTCGCCGATTCCGCTGGAGACGGCGGAGGAGGTGCTGGGCGAGAAGAAATCCGCGATCAAGCGATTCACGTTCTTCGGTGCGTTGTTCGGCGGCCTCGGCGGTTTCGCGCTGGCCGCGGGCACCGCGGTACTGTACGTGCATCCCACGGGAGGGCGGCCGATCATCACCTGGCCGCCGTTCCTGATCATCACCTACGAGATGACGATCCTTTTCGGCATACTGGCCACGGTCATCGGCTTCCTCATCAGCGCCCGGTTTCCGGCGTTTCGCGATCGCATCTACGTTCCCGAGGCGGCCGTGGACAAGTTCGCCGTGGCCGTGCCTTGCGAGGACCAGAGTGTGTTCGAACGGGCGGCGGCGATCCTGCGCGGCGCGGGCGCCGAGGAGGTCCGGGAGGTGACGGAGTGACGACCTTGCATCCAGCGAGCCTGGCGGTTGCCTTGATACGGTCGGGCCTCGCAGCTGCCATGAAGAAATCAAGTCCGGCGGCCGCCGCGAAACGGTCGAGTCATGTGATTGCTCTTCCCGTATTGTTGAGCCTGACGGCGGTTGCCGGAGCGTTTCCCTGGGACAAGGACATGGTCGACCAGCCGTCGGCCAAGCCGCAGGAATCCGAGGCGCCCATGGACGCCGCGGGCGTTCCGGTGGCAGGCGGCGAGACGATGCCCACGCCTGTCACGGAAGCGGGGATGTTCGAAGCCAAGGATGCCGCCGTACTGCTGGAGAACCCCATCCCCGCGACGGCCGAATCCGTGGCTTTCGGCCAGTACCTGTACGAGATCAACTGCATGGTGTGTCATGGCCCGGAAGGGCGCGGAGACGGGCCGGTTGGTTTGCTGCTGGCAACCTCGCCGGTGGACATGAACGACGCCTATACCCAGGACCAGGGCGACGGACAGTTGTTCTTCACCATTACGCGCGGGCGCGTGACGATGCCCTACTACCGCGACGCTCTCAGCGTGGAAGAGCGCTGGCACGTCATCAACTACATGCGCGCCACGTTCCAATCCCCGTCACAAGTCGCTGAACCCGCGGCACCGGTCGCCGAAGCCGCGGCACCGGTCGTCGAGTCCGCGGCACAACTCGGCGAACCAGCGGCACAGATCGGCGCATTCGCGGAACAGATCGGGGAATAAACTCAGATGGCTTCCACAACCCGCACGATGCTTGCCCCCCGCTGGGCGTTCTGGTTATTCGCTGCGCTGTTCGTGGCGGGAATCGCGGCACTCGTCACGGGAGCGAACAACGGCTCGCAGCCCGATATCGGCCTGCTGACCGCGTCGTTCCTGTTCCTCATGGGCATCAGCCAGACCGGGGTGGTGTTCTGCGCCATGACGCGCCTGGTGAAGGCCCAGTGGTCGAAGCCCTACTATCGGCTTGCCGAGTTGAGCACGCTGGCGTTCCTGCCGTTCGCGGTGGTGGGATTCCTGCTGATTTATGCCTATGGGCGTGACGAACTCTTCTACTGGTTGAACCCGTCGCCCGAAGAGCACCTGAGCCCCTGGCTCAACAGTACGTTTCTGCTGTACAGGAACCTGTTCGGGCTCGCCCTGTTCTACGGTCTGGCGGTGTACTACGCCTACAAGGGGCTGCAGCCGGACCTGGCCGGATCCGACGAGGGGAGTGCCGATCACCGGAAAGTCGAGGGGCAGCTTTACCTGCTGTCACCCTTCGTCCTGCTGGGCTACGTGATCTGCAACACGTTCTTCGCGTGGGACTTCGGCATGATGCTGGTGGCCCATTGGCACAGCACCGTATTCCCGATCCTGTTCTGGTTCGGCAACATCTTCGCCGGTACCGCCGCGCTGATCGTCTTCCCGGCGCTGCTGGGAGGGCCGAAGTCCGCCAATTCGCCCTTCGGGATGGATCAGATCAAGAGTCTCGGCATGGTCGTCTCCGGCTTCACCCTGATGTGGCTGTATTTCTTCTGGGCGCAGTTCTTCGTCACGTGGTTCGGCAACCTGTCCCACGAGACCGAACCGCTCTGGCGGCAGATGTACGGGCATTACGCGCCGTACTTCTGGACCATGATGTTCTGCTGCTTCTTCATCCCCTTCGTCGCGTTCGTCTTCGCCTTCGTCAAGCGCTCCATGTGGACCATGGGAATACTGGCCATCGGGATCAACCTGGGGATCTGGCTGTACAAGTACCTCACCGTGGTGCCCGTATTCTCGCCGGACGACACGCCATTCAGCAGTTGGGTGGACATCGGCGTTTCGGTCGGTATGGCGGCGGGCTTCATCGCCGTGGTGATCGCCCTGGCGAACCGGCTGCCGATCTACTCGCACTGGGAACTGGCGCTCAAGCCGGAACCGAGACACTGATCGCGGACATCGATTGAAAGGTACTCTCCTCTGCGCTTCACATAGCCCGTTGAACTACTGCTTCGCGCGCAAGCCGGCGCGATGGGACGAGATCGAACGGGTCTACCGCGAACGCAGGGGCGCGTTGGGGGCGTTCGATCCGGAACTGGTCATCGCTTTCGGTTCCGACCACTTCAACGGTTTCTTCATGAAGCTCATGCCCGCGTTCTGCGTGGGCGCCGCCGCGCAGGCCGCCCGCGACATCGGCGGTTTCGAGGGGCCCCTGGAGGTACCCGGGGACACCGCGCTGGATTGTGTACGGGCGCTACGTCAATCCGGACTGGATCCGGCCGTGTCCCATGACATGACCGTGGACCATGCCTTTTCGCAGACATTGACCCGGGTATTGGGCGGGCTTGATCGCTACCCGACGATTCCGGTCTTCATCAACTGCGTGACCGAACCCTTCGTGCCATTCAGGCGCACCCGTCTGCTGGGCGAGGCGATCGGGCGGTTTGCCGCAACGCTCGGCCGGCGCGTGCTGTTTCTTGCATCCGGGGGCATGTCGCACCACCCGACCCGCTACTACCCGGATTTCGGCACCGGGGAGGAGCGCGTCACGGCATGGCAGTTGTCCGGCGGGTCGCGGCCCGGGTCCCTCAACGAGGCGGAGTGGCTCGAGCGTCTGGAGGTCATGCACCACGAGGGTGCCCGGATGATCGTCGACGGGGTCCGTACACAGAAGCAGATGCGGCTCAATCCGGAGATCGACCAACGCTTCCTCGATGTGCTGACGGCCAACGATCTGGCCGCATTCGACGAATGGGATCAGCGTCAGGTGGTCGAGGAGGGCGGTATCGGCTTCATGGAACTGCAGACCTGGATCGCAGCCGCCGCAGCCTACCGGTCGGGCGGGGGCGGAAAGCCTGTAGTAGACTTTTACGGGGTGACCGAGGAACTCGGTATCGCCACCGGCATAGTCCACGGCGACTAGGGTCTGTTCACGCGATCTTGGATTGCGTTAACGGACCTTGGCTTTCGACTGCAGGGAGCCAAGTCTGATTTCGAACATCCGGCGGCAGGTCCGGAAGAGCGAGTACGGGCGCAGAGGAGATTGAGGCCATGAAACGACGGGAGTTTATCGGCGGGCTCGGCGGAGGCGCTGCCCTCGCGGCCTGTACCCCGCAGACTGAACAGCAGGGCGTGACATCCTCGGCGGAGCGCTTTTCCTGGAAGCTGGTGACGACCTGGTTGCCCAACTTCCCCGGTCTCGGCACCGGCGTCAATACGCTGGCCCGTTACATCCAGGAGATGAGCGCCGGGCGCATGGAAATCACCATCTATGCCGCGGGCGAACTGGTTCCCGCATTCGAGGTCTTCGATGCCGTATCCCAGGGATCCGCCGAAATGGGTCACGGTGCGGCCTACTACTGGCGGGGCAAGTCCGAGGCCGCGCAATTTTTCGCGACGATCCCGTTCGGCATGAACGCGCATGAACAGAATGCCTGGCTGTACTATGGCGGAGGCCTCGAACTCTGGCGGGAGGTCTATGAGCCGTTCAATCTGATGCCGTTTCCCGCCGGCAATACCGGCGTTCAGATGGGCGGGTGGTTCAATCGCCCCATCGACAGCATGGCGGATCTTCACGGGCTCAAGATGCGCATTCCGGGTATCGGGGGAGAGGTCCTGAGGCGCGCCGGAGGGACTCCGGTGAATCTGCCGTTGTCGGAAATTTTCACCGCGCTGCAAACGGGCAGCATCGACGCGACGGAATGGGTCAGCCCCTACAATGATGTGGCGATCGGGCTGCACCAGGCAGCCCGCTACTACTACTACCCGGGGTGGCACGAGCCGGCGCCCACGCTGGAATGCATAATCAACCGCGATGCGTGGAATTCCCTCCCTGAGGACCTGCAAGCCATCGTCCGTGTGGCCTGCCAGGCGACTACACTGGACATGATATCGGAGTTCATGGCGCGTAACGCCACTGCCCTTGCACAGCTGCAGGCGGATGAGAATGTGGAGCTTCGCAAGTTCCCGGACGATGTCCTCACGGGTCTCAAGGAACTGACTTACTCGGTGGTTGACGAGCTTGCCGCGGACGATCCGCTGTTTGCGAGAGTCTGGGATTCGGCTCGGGAGTTCATGGCCATATCGCAGCCCTGGCAGGCGATTTCAGAGCAGGCGTACCTGTCGACGCAAGCGTCATCCTGACCGCGGGCAGCGAGGCGGGAATGCGTACCGGCCGCGGTCCCGGCGGGCCGGCCTCGTCGGCCGCGCCGGCTGTGCCTGCCGCGGCGGCCTCGTCGGCCACGCCGCGCGAAGACCCTCTGCCTTACGGCGCTCTCGACAGACGCAGTTTTCCCCGATACGCGACTGCGCTGGCAGCACTGTTCCCTGAATTTGAAGACGTCCTGAGGCGTTGGGGTTTGCCGGGATTCTGGTGCCGGAGCGCAGGCATCGAGTCGTTGTTCCGGATCATCCTCGAACAACAGATCTCCTTTCTGGCGGCGCGATCGCTGGCCCGCAGGGTGAGTGGCTCCCTCGGGGGATTGACTGCCGGGCGCGTCCACGGAGCCGGACAGGATGGTCTGCGTTTACTGGGACTGAGCCGCCAGAAGGCACGCTACTGTCACGAGCTTGCCCGCGCCGTGGTGGAGCGGCGCGTGTCCATCGCGGGGCTTGCGCGGATGAGCGACGAGGACGCCATTGAGGCGCTCTGCGCTCAGCCGGGAATCGGACCGTGGAGCGCGGCGATCTACCTGATGTCGGCGTTGAAGCGGATCGACGTATGGGCGCCGGGCGATCTGGCGCTGAAGCGGGGCGTTGAAGATCTGTTCCCCGGGGACGACGTGTCGTCGCTGGCACAAACGGGCGATCGCTGGCATCCGTGGCGAGCCGTGGCGGCCCGACTGGTCTGGCATCACTACCGATGCAGCCTGACTCGCGGATGAGGGGGCCGATCCGCTGGAATTGTCCGCCACTGCTGGTTTAACCTAACGTTGCAACCGACCGATCCGGCTCTTTCGGCCGGTTGTAGCACAAGGGCTGCAGACGCAGCATCGTGCCGCTGCATTCGAGGAAATCGCCATGGCCAGTTTTTCGCTCAACGGGCAGACCGTCGATGTCGACGCCGATCCGCGGACACCCCTGCTCTGGGTAATCCGGGAACACCTCAGGTACACCGGGACCAAGTTCGGCTGCGGTGTAGGCCAGTGCGGCGCCTGCACCGTCCACATCGACGGCGCATCCACCTACTCGTGCCTCACCCCCGTGTCGGCCATCGAGGGCCGGGAGATCACCACCATCGAGGGTCTTTCGCCAGACTCCGATCACCCGCTCCAGAGGGCCTGGGTCGAAGAGGAAGTCCCGCAATGCGGCTATTGCCAGTCCGGCCAGATCATGCGGGCGGCCGATCTGCTGGCGACTAACCCGAGCCCGACCCGCGAGGAAATCGTCACCCACATGAGCACCATTCTCTGCCGTTGCGGGACCTACAATCGAATCATCCGGGCCATTGAGCGCGCTGCGGAGGAGGTTTGAGGTGAACAGGAAAGATTCCACAAGCGTGTTTTCCCCGAACCGGCGCGAATTCCTCCACGGCGTCGGCGGTCTGACGCTGGTGATCGGTTCGTCCGGCCTCATCAGCGCGTGTACAACGGAACAGCAGCCGCCGGCGCCGGCAACGGGGTCGACGGAGATCACGCCCAATATCTGGGTGACCCTGGACGCGGACGATACGATCACGGTGCAGTTTCCGGCCACCGAGATGGGGCAGGGGTCGTCCACCGCGTTGCCGTTGATTCTCGCCGACGAACTGGACGCCGACTGGGACAAGGTGAAGATCGAGACGGTCTCCTTCCATGACGAGGCCTACGGCAACCCGTTCTTCCAGAACATGCTCTATACGGCCGGCAGCCTGACCGTACAGGCCTACTTCGATCCGTTGCGCCGTGCCGGCGCCCAGGCGCGCAAGCTGCTGCTTCAGTCGGCCGCCGCGTACTGGGATGTACCCGTCGAAGAACTCATGACCGAACCGAGCGTGGTGATCCATCCCGCCTCGGGGCGCCGGCTGGGTTATGGCGAGATCGTCGCCTTCACGGAACTTCCGGAAACGCTGCCCGAAGTGAGCGACGAGGAACTCAAGCCCTTCGGGTCCCATCGCTATCTCGGCCGCGACATGCCCAGAAGGGACATGCTCGCCAAGTCCGACGGCAGGGCCGAATTCGGCATCGACGTGCACGTGCCGGACATGGTGTATGCGTCCGTCCTGAGAGCGCCTGTGGAAGACGAGGAGCCCATTTCCATCGATGATGCCGCGGCCCGAGCCGTGGACGGCGTCACCGACGTCGTGACGCTGCCCTGGGGCGTGGCCGTGGTTGCCGACACCTACGAGGCAAGCAAGTGGGGCAAGGAGGCGCTCGACGTCACCTGGAGCGAGTCCTCGCGATTCCGGGAGGCCAATTCCGCAACGGATCTGGATACCTATGTCGGGCAGGCGGAAGACCTTTCCCAGACGGGTACCGCCTGGCGTGCCGCCGGCGAACTGGATACGGCGATGGAAGGCGCGGCCGAGATCATCGAGGCGACCTATCGCAGCGATCCCGCGTATCACGCCCAGATGGAGCCCATGAACGCGACCGCCCATGTCACCGAAGACGGCAAGGCGGCGGAGATCTGGGTCAGTACACAGACCCAGAGCCTCTCCATTCTCGGCGCTGCGGAGTTCCTGGAGACCACGCCGGACAGGATCACCCTGCATCCGATGTACATTGGCGGCGGCTTCGGCCGGCGAACGTTGCGGCGCCAGCGCTATGTGGAGGACGCTCTGCTCGTTTCCAGGGCGGTCGGCAGGCCGGTCAAGGTCATATGGACGCGGGAGGACGACGTCAAGGACGGCACGTTCAGGAACGCGGCGGCACAGTGTCTGCGCGCCGGTTTCGACGGGGACGGCACCCTGGTGGGGTGGCACCACCGGGTGGCTGCACCGAAGGTGCTCGAGTACATGAATCCGCCCCGCTGGGAGGTATCGGCCGGACGGGACGTGATCGCCATGCTCGGTTCGGAGAGTTCGCGATACGACATCCCTAACTTCAGGGCCGAGCACATCCTCACCGAACGCTGCTCGCGAGTATGTGCGTGGAGAGGTGTGGCGACCAGCTACACGAAGTTTGCCGCCGAATCGTTCGTCGATGAACTGGCGGCGGCGAAGAACATCGACCCGCTCGAGTTTCGCATGCAGCTTTGCCATAACAATCCGCGGGCACTGACCGTGCTCGAAACCGTTGCTGAAATGGCGGGCTGGACGCGGCCACGGGAAGGCACGGCACTGGGCCTGGCGCTTGCAGGCTACAGCTCCACGTTTGCGGGAGGCATTGCCGAGATTTCGGTGGATGAGTCCAGCGGCGTGATCGATGTGCACAACTTCTGGCTGGTCGCGGATGCCGGTTATCTGCTGCAACCCTCCAACTCGGAGGCGCAACTGGAAGGCAACGTCGTCTTCGGTATCAGCAGTGCGCTGAGCGAGCAGATCGACATAGCCAGCGGGGAAGTTCGGCAGAACAACTACTACGACCACCCCATCATGCGGATGCACGAGATGCCGAATATCGAGGTGCGGGCGATCTCCACGGACAATCCGCCCACCGGGATCGGAGAAGTCGGCCTGTCGTCGACAGCGGCTGCCTTGGCCAATGCCGTGTTCGCGGCAACCGGCGCGCGCGTGCGTCACATTCCGTTGACGCCGCAAAGGGTGCTTGCAGCGATGCAAGCCTAGCAGCCCGCGGCAACAGTCCGCGGAATGGTCCGGAAGACCGGCTGGGCGAAGATGGGCGATCACCCGGCGATGCGCCCGGGTTGCCGCGAAGATTGCAGGGCGCCACAGCCCTGCCGAACGAATTATGAGGGCGTTTCTTTCTCCCCGGAGGAGCCTACCCTCGGCTCCTGACTTAGGGTACAATACATCGGATTTGGCGGGACAGCAACAATTTTATTGCTAGTTTTTTTCTTTTGAAATTAGCTAGTTGGTGTTGTTTTTTAAGGTAAGCCTTTGCGTCGGAGGCCCCGTTTGGGGCCTTTTGTTTAGCCCCGCCAAAACGGCTGCATTGCGGAGGGTGAGAGAGGAACAATGGGCCTAGGGCCCATTTTTTGTGTGTGCCGGAGAAAATGGATCACGCGATTCGAAAAAGGCGATTGATCGAGCTGCTGGAGCCACCTGTCGAAGCGCTCGGGTACGAGCTTGTGGATCTCGATGTCCGTGTTGGCCGGCATGGGTTGCTGCGAATCTACGTCGACAAGGAGGACGGCGTGAATCTCGCGGACTGCGAACTCGTCAGCCGGCAGCTCAGCGCCTTTCTCGACGTGGAAGACCCGCTCCGCTGCCGTTATGTGCTTGAAGTGTCGTCTCCGGGACTGGACCGGCCGCTGCGCACCCTGGAGCACTTTCGGCGCTTCCGGGACTGCCGGGCGAAGGTGCGCCTGAGGGAGCCGAGGGAAAGCCGCCGCATGCTGAACGGGCGCCTGCTGGGTATTCGCGATGAGTCGATCGTGATGGATGTCGATGGCGAGATCTGGCGGTTGCAACCGGCGGAAATCGCCTCGGCAAAACTGGTTTCGAATCTGTGAGGTCTTTCGTGGGGACAGCCGGGCGATGAGCAAAGAGATCCTGATGGTGGCCGACGCGGTTTCCAACGAAAAAGGCATGGACAAGGAGATCATCTTCGAGGCCATCGAGGCTGCGCTCGCCTCCGCGTCCCGCAAGAAGCACGGCGAAGATATCGACGTACGGGTTGCCATCGACCGAAGTAGCGGCGAATACGAAACCTTCAGGCGGTGGATGGTATTCGAGGACGATTCCGACGAGCTGGAGGAGCCGCTCAGGGAGTTGCGGCTTCAGGATGCGGTTGACGTGGACGCCGAAGCGCAGCCCGGCGAATACGTGGAAGTGCCCCTGGAGTCGGTGGAATTCGGGCGAATCGCCGCGCAGACCGCCAAGCAGGTCATCGTTCAGAAGGTTCGGGAGGCGGAGCGAGCGCAGGTCATCGAGGACTACGAGGATCGGGAGGGCGACCTGGTGGGGGGTATCGTCAAGCGGGTCGATCGAAACGGCGCCTACGTCGACCTCGGCGGTAACGCCGAGGGATTCCTGGCCCGGGAAGACCTGATCCCCCGCGAGCCCATCAAGCCCCAGGACCGCGTCAAGGGAATGCTCCGCGAAGTTCGATCCGAGCAACGGGGGCCGCAACTGTTCATGACCCGCACCTCGGCGGATTTCCTGATCGAACTGTTCAAGCTCGAGGTTCCGGAAGTGGGCCAGGGCCTGATCGACATCATCGGAGCGGCAAGAGACCCCGGCTTGAGGGCCAAGATTGCGGTCAGGAGCAACGACGCACGGATCGATCCGGTGGGGGCCTGCGTGGGTATGCGCGGCTCGCGCGTTCAGGCCGTTTCCAACGAACTGGCCGGGGAACGCGTGGACATCATCCTCTACGACGAGAATCCGGCGCAGTTCGTCATCAACGCCATGTCGCCGGCCGATGTGGTGAGTATCGTCATGGACGAGGAAGCCCACAGCATGGACATCGCCGTCGACGAGGAGAAGCTCTCCCAGGCGATCGGGCGAGGCGGACAGAACATTCGCCTGGCCAGTGAACTGACCGGCTGGGAACTCAACGTCATGACCGAGACCGATGCCGAAGAAAAGAGCGAGCAGGAAGCACGGGAACTGCTGACCAGTTTCATGACGGAACTGGACGTGGATGAAGTCGTTGCCTCAATCCTGGTGCAGGAAGGCTTCTCGTCCCTGGAGGAGGTTGCCTACGTGCCGGCGAACGAACTGATTTCCATCGAGGAATTCGACGAGGAGATCGTCACGGAACTCAGGGCCCGGGCCAGGGACGTGCTGATTACGCAGGCCATCGTCACCGAAGAAGTCCTGGACCAGGCCGAGCCCGCGCAGGACCTGCTGGATCTTGACGGCATGGATACCGAACTCGCATTCCAGTTGGCCAGCCGCGGCATCGTGACTCGCGAAGACCTGGCAGAGCAGGCGGTGGACGATCTCGAGGACATTGAAATCCTGGAACCTGAACGCGCAGCGATCCTGATCATGGCCGCGCGCGCGCACTGGTTCGAAGCCGAAGCGTAACGGGTGCCCGGGAGAACCGAATGGCGGATGTAACGGTCACACAATTTGCCCAGGTCCTGCGGGTGCCCGTAGAGCGGCTGCTGTCCCAGCTCGACGAGGCCGGTATCGATGTCACGGGGGCGGACGATACGATCAGTGACGATGCCAAGCTGGAACTGCTGACTCACCTGCGCCGTGCCCACGGGCGCAAGGATGCCAGTGCGTCCACGCCCCGCAAGATTACGCTCAAGCGCAAGTCGCAGAGCGAGATCAGGCTGTCCAGCGGTCAGGGCCGTTCGCGAACCGTGAGCGTGGAAGTGCGCCGCAAGCGCACCTACATCAAGCGGGATGTACTGGAAGAACGGGCCCGCAAGCAGCAGGAAGAGCTGGATGCCAAACGCGCCGCAGATCTGGAGCGGCAACGTGCCGATGCCGAGCGGGAGGCGGAACGCGAGGAGCGCGAGCGCAAGGCCGCTGCCGAGGAAGCCAGGCAGGCTGCGGAACAATCCCGTATCAGGGCCGAGCAGGAACAGCGTGAACTGGAAGCGCGGCGCCAGGCCGAAACCGAGAGCAAGCGGCGAAAGGACGAGGAGGCCCGCCGCAAGGCCGAGGAGGAGCGGCGCAGCAAGGAAGAGGCTGAGCGGGAACGGGCCGCGCAGGCGAAAATGGATATGCAGCGTGCGCGCCAGGCAAAACCGGCGAAAGACAGCACGCTGCACGTGGCCCCGGGAACCAGTGCCCGGCGGCGCAAGAAACGGCCCCGCCGCCGTCCGGTGCATCTGAGCGTCGAGAGCCAGCATGCCTTCGAGAAACCCACGGCTCCGGTGGTCCGCGAGGTGGCGATCGGCGAGACGATCACGGTGGGCGATCTGGCGCAACGAATGGCCATCAAGTCGGGCGAAGTCATCAAGTCGCTCATGAACATGGGCATGATGGTGACGATCAACCAGGTCATCGACCAGGATACGGCGGTGCTGGTGGTGGAGGAAATGGGCCACACGGCCAAGCCGATCACGGAAACGGCGCTGGAAGATCAGCTTCTGGAATCGGTGGTGAAGGCGAGCGGCGAGGCGGGTGTCAAATCGCGGCCGCCCGTGGTGACCGTGATGGGGCACGTGGATCATGGCAAGACCTCGCTGCTGGACTACGTTCGCCGCACGCGTGTGGCGGCGGGCGAGGCCGGCGGCATCACGCAGCACATTGGCGCGTATTCCGTCGGTACGGACAAGGGCCGGGTGACGTTTCTGGACACCCCGGGACATGCGGCGTTCACTGCCATGCGTGCCCGCGGCGCCCAGGTGACCGATATCGTCGTGCTGGTAGTCGCCGCGGACGACGGCGTCATGCCCCAGACGGAGGAGGCGGTGAAGCATGCCAGGGCGGCTGAAGTCCCGCTCGTGGTTGCCGTCAACAAGATCGATCGGGAGGACGCCGATCCGGACCGTGTCCGACAGGAACTTTCCAAACTCGAAGTGATCCCTGAGGCCTGGGGCGGCGACAATCTGTTCGTGGACGTTTCCGCGGTGACCGGCGTCGGGATCGAGGACCTGCTGGACGCCATCCTGCTGCAGGCGGAGGTGCTCGACATTCAGTCGCCTGACAGCGGGCCGGCCTCCGGAGTGGTGCTCGAATCCAGCCTGGAGCGGGGGCGAGGGGCCGTCGCCACCGTATTGGTCGGTCAGGGCCGGCTGAATCTGGGCGACCTCGTCCTGGCGGGCCAGGAATATGGCCGCGTTCGCGCCATGTTCGATGAGTCCGGCGCGCCGATCGGGGACGCCGGGCCGTCTTCGCCCGCCGTGGTGGTCGGACTTTCCGGCACACCCCTGGCGGGGGACGACATGCTCGTGGTGGCGGATGAGCGCAAGGCCCGGGAGGTGGCCGACCTGCGGCGAACCAAGACTCGCGACGTCAAGCTGGCGCAGCGTCAGGCGGTCAAGCTGGACGATGTCTTCAGTCAGATGGCCGAAGGCGAGATGGAGTCCGTGCAACTGCTCATCAAGGCCGACGTTCACGGCAGCGCCGAGGCGATCCGGGAGGCGCTGGAGCAGGTTTCCACCTCCGACGTCAAGGTCCGGATCACCTCCAGCGGCGTCGGCGCCATCACCGAGTCGGATATCCAGTTGGCAGCGGCTTCCAATGCCATCGTGATAGCCTTCAACGTCCGCGCCGACGCCTCGGCCAGGGAAGCGTTGAAGGAAACGGGCGTGGACGTGCGCTACTACAGCATCATCTACGAAGCCATCGACGACGTGAAGGCGGCAGTCAGCGGGCTGCAGGCACCGGAAATCAAGGAGCAGATCGTCGGCCTCGCCGAGGTCCGCGACATCTTCCGCTCGCCGCGATTCGGAAACGTGGCCGGATGCCTGGTGGTGGATGGCTACGTGCGCCGGAACAACCCGATCCGGGTCTTGCGGGACAATGTCGTGATCTACGAGGGTGAACTCGAATCGCTGCGCCGCTTCAAGGACGACGTGAACGAGGTTCGGGCGGGAACCGAGTGCGGTATCGGCGTGCGAAATTACAATGATGTCAAGGTCAGCGACCAGATCGAGTGCTACGAGCGCACGGAAGTCGAACGCACGGGCTGACCCCACGGGAACACTTGGGACAGAACACCAGAACGCTTCGGGTGGCATCGCAGTTGCAGCGGGCGTTGAACGACCTGCTTCGCGGCGATGTAAAGGACCCGCGCCTGCAGGGTGTCAGCGTCACCGAAGTGCGGGTCTCGGGCGACATCCGGGTGGCGCGTGTTTTCTTCAGTACCCTGAATCCCGATGAAGACCCGGAACCTGTGCTGGCATCCCTCCAGCGGGCCAGCGGCCATCTCAGGTCTCGAGTCGCCGGACTGCTGCGCCTCCGGCATACGCCAGAACTGAGGTTTTCCGTGGATGAAGGCTCAAGACGGGGGCTGGAGTTGACGCGCCTGATCGACGCTGCCACGGAAGAATCCGCCGGCGACGGATCCTCCGACACTGAGTCGAGCCTGTCCGGCGGGGAGCCGGCCGAGTGAAGCGAAGCGACCGGCGGGCCGTCAACGGCATCGTGTTGCTCGACAAACCTGCCGACTTCACCTCCAATCAGGCGCTGCAGCGCGTGAGGCGACTGTACAGGGCCGAGAAGGCAGGGCATACCGGGAGTCTGGACCCGCTGGCGACCGGCATGCTGCCGGTGTGCATGGGCGCCGCGACGAAGGTCTGTTCCTATCTCCTGGACGCCCGCAAGAGTTATCGCGTGACGGCGTGCCTGGGCCGGTCTACAGATACCGGGGACGCTCACGGTTCTGTTGTCGGCGAAAATCCGGCCGTGGAATTCGCGAAGGAATCGGTGAAAGACGCGTTGGAAGGGTTCATTGGGGAGTACGAACAGATTCCGCCGATGTATTCGGCCCTGAAATACAAGGGTCAGCGCCTCTACAAGCTGGCCCGCCAGGGCATCGAGGTCCCGCGCAATCCGCGCACCGTACGTATTTTCCGACTGGCGCTGCGGCGCCTGCAGGCGCCGCAACTGGAGTTCGACGTGACCTGTTCGAAGGGCGCCTACGTGCGGACCCTGGTCGAGGATATTGCCCGGACGCTCGGAACGCTCGGGCACGTGCAGGCGCTGCGGCGCACCTCCGTCGAGCCGTTCAACGAGGCGGAACTGGTTACGTTGCCTACGCTGCAGGATCTTGCCCGTGAGGGGCTGGAGGCGTTGGACCGGCGTCTGATGCCTGCGGACAGGGCGCTGACGTCCTGGCCGCGCATCGTCGTTCCCGCGCCGCTGTGTGACCCGTTTGTCAACGGCCGGACGATACCGGTGGAGCTGGACCGGCCTCGGGGCAAGGTTCGGATCTACTCCCCGGACGAGGAGTTTCTGGGTATCGGCGAGATTACGTCGGCGGGGCGGCTGGCGCCGCGGCGCGTATTCGCGGCATCCCCTGGCGCCGATGGATGAATTGAAAAAAAGCGTGGAATGAACGGAAAGGTGAGAGTAGAATACGCGGTTTTTCCGGCAGGCAGAACATGACCGGTCCGGTTACCGGAACAATCGCGGCGACCGGTGCGGAGAGACATTGGATGGGGCTAAGTGCGGCAGAAAAGTCCGGGATCATCGCTGAATATCAGCGCGGCGATGAGGACACCGGTTCGGCGGAGATCCAGGTGGCGCTGTTGTCGGCGAGAATCAGGCAATTGACCGGTCATTTTGCAAGCCACAAGAAAGATCACCACTCTCGGCGAGGGTTGCTCCGAATGGTCAACCGACGTCGCAAGTTGTTGGATTATTTGAAGAAGAACGATCAGGCGCGCTATCAGGACCTGATACGCCGTCTTGGTTTGAGACGTTGAATCCTTATTTTCTCAGAGCCGTGTCGACGGCTCTGATTCGTTATGGCAAACATCGATCTTGGCCGCTTCGCGGGCAGCGAGCGTTTGTGCAGGGAATGGAAGAGTGAAGTCAAGCAGATCATTTGAATACGGTGACCAGACCGTCACCATCGAAACCGGAGAAATGGCGCGTCAGGCAAACGGCGCCGTCCTCGTCACCATGGGCGACACGGTGGTACTGGTGACCGCGGTAGGCCAGAAAAGCCGGGGCGGCGAACGGGATTTTTTCCCGCTCACGGTGAATTATCAGGAGAAGACCTACGCTGCGGGCCGAATACCCGGCGGGTTTTTCAAAAGGGAGGGACGGCCCAGCGAAAAGGAAACGCTGACGTCGAGGCTGATCGATCGGCCGATTCGGCCGCTCTTCCCCAAGTCGTACCGCAATGAAGTGCAGGTGATCGCGACTGTGCTGTCCGTTGACCCGGAAATCAACGCGGATATCCCGTCGCTGATCGGCGCATCGGCGGCATTGTCGCTTTCGGGATTGCCCTTTCAGGGGCCTATCGGCGCCATTCGCGTGGGTTACCGTAACGGCGCCTACATCGCCAATCCGAGCATGTCCGCCGTGGCGGAGTCGGATCTCGACCTCGTGGTGGCCGGTACGCGAAACGCGGTGCTGATGGTGGAATCGGAAGCCAATGTGCTTTCCGAGGAGATCATGCTGGGCGCCGTTCTGTACGGGCACGAACAGATGCAGACGGCCATTGCCGCGATCGACGAACTGGCAGCCGAAGTTGCCGCCGAGCCGTCCGACTGGCAGGAACCCGAAACCGACGAACAGCTCGCAAGCTCCGTGGAAAATGCGGCGGGCGACCAGGTGCGGGACGCCTACGAAGTCGTGGAGAAGCAGGCTCGCCGCGCACGGCTCGCGGACATCAGGAGCAATCTGGTCGACGAGTTGGCGGGTGACGATGCCTCCGGCTGGGGCGCCGGTCAGATCGAAGCCGAGTTTGGCCGCCTGGAAAAGGCAGTTGTCCGCGGACGGGTACTCTCCGGAGGGGCGCGGATCGACGGGCGGGAGTCATGGAAGGTCAGGCCCGTGGATGTGAAGGTCGGCCTGTTGCCGAGGACGCACGGTTCCGCGCTCTTTACCCGGGGCGAAACCCAGGCGCTGGTGGTCACGACGCTCGGCACGGGGCGCGACGCGCAGATCATCGATGCGCTGGAGGGCGAGCGCAAGGATCAATTCATGCTGCACTACAATTTCCCGCCGTACTGCGTGGGCGAGACCGCCTTCATGACCGGTCCGAAGCGCCGCGAGATCGGGCACGGGCGATTGGCACGGCGGGGGATGGAGGCCGTTCTTCCCGACCCGGACAACTTCCCCTACGTGACGCGGGTCGTCTCGGAAATCACCGAATCCAACGGCTCCAGTTCCATGGCCAGCGTGTGCGGTACGAGCCTTTCGCTGATGGATGCGGGTGTCCCCGTCTCGGCCGCGGTTGCGGGCGTCGCCATGGGGTTGGTCAAGGAAGGCGATGATTACGTCGTGCTCACGGACATCCTCGGAGACGAAGACCACCTGGGCGACATGGATTTCAAGGTAGCCGGTACGGCAAGGGGCATCACCGCATTGCAGATGGACATCAAGATCGATGGCATCACCGGCGAGATCATGGCCGACGCGCTGGAACAGGCACGCAGCGCCAGGCTGTTCATCCTTCGGCGGATGGACTCGGTGATCAAGGCGCCGCGGGAGAAGATGTCCGACTGGGCGCCGAGCATCATCACCATCAAGATCGATCCGGAGAAAATCCGCGACGTCATCGGCAAGGGCGGCGCCGTCATCCGTGCCATGACCGAGGAGACCGGTGCCACCATCGACGTGGAAAACGACGGTACGGTCCGCATCGCGTCCGTGGACGGCAGCTCGGGCCGAGAAGCCCAGGCGCGTATCGAAATGATCACGGCCGATGTGGAAGTCGGCCGGATCTACGAGGGCAAGGTGGTCCGGCTGATGGACTTCGGTGCGTTCGTTTCCATCCTCCCCGGGAAGGATGGCCTGGTTCACATCTCGCAGATATCCAACGAGCGGGTAGAAAAGGTCAGCGACAAGCTTTCCGAAGGCGACGTCATCAAGGTGAAGGTGCTGGAGGTCGACCGCCAGGGCCGGATCCGGCTGAGCATGAGGGATCTGGAAGCGGCGTGATTGCGCTGTCTCGCTGCAGTCGGTAGCAGTTCGTACCGAACCGGGCGGTTCCTGTGCTACCTGTAAAAGAAAAGCCCCCGCGGAACGGGGGCTTTAAAAAAACCGGCCGAATTTCGACCGGTAGCAACGCGCTGGGGGAGTAACGCACTGCCGGCGCGCATTATAGACATCGCAAATTGAATTGTCACCACCTGATTGGTGAATTTTCAGGGAATTTTGCGCTTGTACGCTGCCTGAACGCGCTTTTTCGATCTTGCCCGCCAATCCGGACGAGTTTTCCCCCTCAACGGGCTTCCAGGTCCCTCAGTCGTGCGTTCATGCGCCGGGCAATGTTCGGTGCCGCATCGTACTGTATTGAATGCATGCGGGCTTGCGGGTCCAGGAGGATGTTTGCCTGTTGTGCTTCGATGATCGGGAGGTCCTCGTTCCCGAATCCATGGCGGACGACGTTGTAGGTGAAGTCCAGTTCCTTGTCCCCTCCCGCGTCCATAGGATTGGCATGTGTCCAGAAATACCAGGTGGTGGTTTCCGTTTCCGGTGTGAAGGCGTGTGAACTTCGAAACACCAATGGACGGGGGTAGCCGCCGGCGTAGTTGGATTCTTCATTTGGCGTGTACGTGTTTCTCACCTGCAGGAACACAGGCGCCGTCCAGTCGAGTTCATGGGTGCGGTCGACCCTGCCGGACCAGCCGGTAAGGTTCCTGTGAAACTCGGTCAATTCGGTGCCCCGATAGACATACTTCAGCCGAATCCCGCTCTCTCCAGGAGTCAGCTCGGGCATGATCGTGGCTGCGCCTGAAGTACCGAAGGTCTCCAGGTGCGTCCATGCCAGGTGCGTGAAGTCGAGGACGTTGTCGGTGATGAGCTGGTGATTGGCCTTGACGTGAAACCGGCTGGGCCGATAGCGCCAGCGCGGGTCGCTGTGGAGCGGAAACCGCAGGATGTTTTCCGGGTCGGCCTGTTCGGCCGTACCCATCCACACCCAGATGAACTCGTCCTGTTCGAAGACGGGCCAGGACTTGACCCGCATCGAATCGGCGATTCGGTCCTGCCCGGGAATTTCGATACAGCGCCCGCTGTGATCGAATTTGAGCCCGTGATACATGCAGCGAACGCCGTCCGCCTCCAGTCGTCCCATGGAAAGAGGCGCATGCCGGTGGCAGCAACGATCGTCCATGACAACGGGATCGCCGGCGTCGTTGCGGTAGGCAATCAGCGGCTTGCCCAGAACCGTGCGGCTCAGCAGTGATTCCTTCGACAAGTCTTTGGCCCACGCGATCACGTACCAGCAATTTGATACGAACAAGGTGGGGGCCTCCATTGTCGACACGGATCGGTTAGCGGTAGCGGTCCTCGCGGTCGCGGAATTGCCGCTCCGCCAATTCCCGCCGTTCCTGCGCTTCCAGGCAGAGGGTCGCCACGGGACGTGCTTCGAGGCGGCGCAGCCCGATCTCGTCACCGGTCTCCTCGCAGTAGCCGTAGGTGCCTTCTTCGATACGCAGCAGCGCGGAGTCGATCTTTCTCAGCAACTTTCGCTCGCGGTCCCGCGTTCTCAGTTCCAGCCCGAAGTCGGACTCCTGGGTTGCGCGATCGCTGGGGTCCGGGAAATTGGCCGCATCGTCCTTCATGTGCAGCATGGTACGGTCCACCTCTTCCATGAGTTCCCGCTTCCAGGCATTGAGCAGCTTTCGAAAGTGCTCGATCTGGCCTTCGCTCATGTAGGCTTCACCGCGCTTCGGCCGATAGGGCTCGAATCCACGCACCGGGCCGGTGAATAGGTTGGCTCTGGCGCTCGAAGCGCGCGGGCCAGTCTTGCGGCGCGTCGGCGTCCGCGTAGCGGCACTTGATTCAGCCATGGGTCAAGACATACCAGTAGTTGAGAAACGCGCGATTATACCGCGATGGCGCCGGAGCGGAAGTCTTTGGGTTGTCCGGCGTTTTCCATTACACTAGGGCCGTTGGAGCAGAAATCGCGGCCTGGTTTTGCTCGACGGTCACAAGTCTGTATGCGCCTGATCAAGATTAAGCTTTCGGGCTTCAAGTCTTTTGTGGATTCCACAACGATCTCCTTCCCCGGAAATTTAATGGCGATTGTCGGCCCCAACGGGTGCGGCAAGTCCAACATCATCGACGCCGTTCGCTGGGTTCTGGGCGAGAGTTCCGCCAAGACCCTGCGCGGCGACTCCATGGCCGACGTGATATTCAACGGTTCCAGCGTGCGCAAGCCCGTCGGCCGTGCGAGCGTGGAACTGATGTTCAATAACGCCGACGGAACTCTTGGCGGTCCTTACGCGGGCTACTCGGAAATTGCCGTGCGGCGCGTAGTTTCGCGCGACGGCACGTCAAAGTATTTCCTTAACAACAGCCGCTGCCGGCGCAAGGACATCACCCACATGCTCCTGGGAACCGGGTTGGGGTCCCACGGGTATTCCATCATCGAGCAGGGGATGATTTCGCGCCTGGTGGAAGCCAGGCCCGAGGAACTGCGGGCCTTTCTGGAGGAGGCGGCCGGGATTTCCAGGTACAAGGAGCGCCGCCGGGAGACCGAACACCGCATCCGGCGCACCCGCGAGAACCTGGACAGGCTCACCGACCTGCTGGAGGAAGTCGGCAAGCAGATCGGCCGCCTGCAGCGCCAGGCGCGGGCCGCCGAGCGATACAGGACTCTGAAAGCCGATCAGCGGCGGATGGAGGCTGAGTTGCTCGTGCTGCGGTTGTCGGCGCTACAGGACGACCACGGGGCCAGATGCGCCCACCTGGACGAGAAACGAACCGGCCTGGAAGCCGCTTTGGCGCAACAACGCGCCACCGAAGCGCTGATCGAAGAGTTGCGGCTTGACCTGGACGAGCGCAACAGCCGGCACGGGGATGTGCGCAGCCGGGCGTTGAAGGTGGAGTCGGATATCAGCCGGCTCGAACAGTCGCTGGAGCATCGCCGCAGGCTGCAACAGCGTCAGGAGCAGGATCTGGAAGAGATCGCCGGACAGTTGGTGCAGAGCCGGGCGCTTTCCGACAGCGACCGCGCAGCCATAACGCAGGTTGATCGTCTGTTGAACGAACTTGGGCCAGGCCTTGAGAGCGCCCGCAGCGCGCATCGGGACGCCCTGGATGATCTGCGCCAGGCCGAACAGGCCTGGGAGGCGTCCCAGGAGCAATGGGGACGCATCATCGAGACGCTTGCCGAAACCGAGCACAGGGAGCGCATCGAAGAAGAACGTTTCGGACATCTCCGAGCCCATCGTCAGCGCTTGCAGGAGGAGCGCGGACAGCTGAAAGAGGAGCTTTCCGGTGCCAACGTCGAGCGGCTGCAGAAGCGGATCGAACAAATGGCAGCAGAGGAAAAATCGCTCAGACGTGCCAGCGAAGCCGCAACCGCCGCGCTCGAAGGCACATGGAATCAACTTCAATCGCTGCGAGAATCGGAGGCGGGCACCGCACCGCGCCTGGACGAGGCGCGGCAGCAACTGCATGAACAGCGGGGCCGGTTGGCTTCTCTTGAAGCGCTGCAGGAGGCGGCCGCCGAGCCCGCATCCACGCAGGTCGGCGATTGGCTCCGCGCCAGCGACTGGCTTTCCAACGCGCGCTACGCCGACTCCCTGAAGGTGGAGGAAGGTTGGGAAACGGCCGTCGAAACCGTACTGGGCGACTATCTGCAGGCTGTATGCGTGGACGGACTCGATGAGGCGGCGCCGCGTCTGGCACAGCTCACATCAGGACAGGTCACGCTCTGGGACGGCGGAATTGCCGACGATCCGGCCGGTCGCGGACCCAGCCGCATGTTGCGCCATTTCGTCAGGGGTCCTGCCGTGGACAAGCTGCTCAAGGGCGTGCGCGCGGTCGAGTCCGTGACGGAGGCCCTGGCGATCCGCGCGCGGTTGAGGCCGCACGAGTCCGTGGTGACGCGCGACGGTCTGTGGATGGGCCGGCAGTGGATCCGGATCAGGCGAGACGCCGATCCGCAGGTCGGCTTGCTGGCACGTGCCGAGGAGATCAAGGGGCTGCGCAAGAGCATCGCTGTGTGCGAGAAACGGGTTGAGGTGCAGGAACTCAGGCTGGGCAGCATCCGCGCGGAGCTGGAGCGGCTCGAGGCCGGCCAGGGCGGGGCGCAGGCGGAAGCGGCCGAGCACCGGCAGCGCTACGCCGATGTTCGAAGCAAACTGGAGAGCGGCCGTTCGCGCCATGAGGAATGGCTGCGCAGGAATCAGGCCGGGCAGCGCCGCATCCACGATATTGCAGAAGAACTCCGGGGCCTTGCGGATCGCGAGGCGCAGTCCCTGGCGGAATTCGAGCAAGCGCAGGCGCGCCGCAAGGAATTGGCCGGCACGCGGGGGGAGGTCGAAGTCCGCCGCGATGAGAATCGGCGCAGGCTCGATGAATCGCGCACGCTCGAGGAGCAGGCTCGAGCCGAAGTCCAGAGCCTTTCGTCGCGTATCGAGGCGGAGAAAAATACCAGAGAGTCGGCTCTCGGTGCGCTGGACCGCGTACGGGACCAGCAGGAGCATCTGCGCCGGCGCCAGGGCGAACTGGAAGCCGAAATTCAGGCTGCCGTCAAACCCGTGGCCGAAGAACGGCGCAGGCTCGAAGAACAGCTACGGGAAAAACTCAAGGTCGAGGAGCGTCTTCATGCGGCCCGCAGTGCCGTGGAGGACGCTGAATCGCGCCTGAGAGACTCGAAGTTCAGCCATGCGGAGAAGGAGCGGGACGTGGACGTAGCGCGTCAGGCGGTGGAGGAGGCGCGGCTGGACGTACGCGAGGTCGAGGTGCGGATGGATTCGGTCGGCACCGACTTGTCGAGGACCGGTTTTGATGCCGATCAATTGCTCGAGTCGCTTCCCGAAGACGCATCGGTCTCCTCCTGGGAGACGGATCTTGCGAAACTGGAACGGCGTATCCGGTTGCTGGGATCCGTCAACCTGGCGGCCATCGACGAACTCGACCAGCAGTCGCAGCGCAAGCAGTATCTCGATGATCAGTTCGCGGATCTCGGTAAGGCGCTGGCCACGCTGGAAAACGCTATCCGCAAGATCGACCGCGAAACGCGGACGCGATTCGACGAAACCTTCAAGGCCGCCAACGCCGGTCTTGCGAGACTGTTCCCCAGACTCTACGGCGGCGGGCACGCGTACCTCGAACTCGACGGCGACGATCTGCTCACTTCGGGCGTCACGATCATGGCACGCCCCCCGGGCAAGCGCGTGAGCACGATTCACCTGCTCTCCGGCGGCGAAAAGGCATTGACCGCGGTGGCGCTGGTGTTTTCGATCTTCGAACTCAATCCGGCGCCGTTCTGCCTGCTGGATGAGGTCGACGCCCCCCTGGACGATGCCAACGTGGGCCGGTTCGCGGAGATCGTCGGTGAGATGTCGCAGCGCGTGCAATTCGTTCTGATTACGCACAACAAGACCACCATGGAGTCCATGCAACAACTCACGGGCGTGACCATGAGCGAGCCGGGGGTGTCCCGGCTGGTTGCCGTGGACATCGACGAGGCGGTTCAGCTTGCTGCCGTGTAATGGTCTGGTCCGAACTGGAATTGCGCTGGGTACTGCTCGGCCTCGGTCTGCTGGTCGTACTGGTCGTTTTCCTCGCAGGCTTGATCAAGTCGCGTTCCAGGGCGGCTGAAACGCCCCGGTCCGAACCGCAAGTCTGGCCCCCTGAAACAGAGTCCCCTGTTCCGGTTACAGAGTCGTTTGTTCCGGCAACGGAGCCGGTCCAGCCGCAGGAAGCGTTCGCCGCGAGCCTCGAGGCAGAGGGTGGCTCGCCCGGAGCCGATGAGGACGAGACCCTCCCCGAAGGCGATTCCGGCGAACATCCCGACGACCGGCAGGTTGCCGCCGACAGTGCCAACGCAGAGAGGGACACGGAGCGGGTCGTCAGCCTGCGCCTGATTCCCCGCGAAGGCGAGGAACTGGACGCGGAGCGCACCGTCCGGGCACTGCGGGAGGCGGGGCTGCAGCACGGCCCATACGAAATCTTCCACTACTGCGAAGATCGCAATGTTCCGGAGAGCGGTTTCAGCGTCGCCAACCTGGTGGAGCCCGGTTCGTTCGATCTGTCCAATCTTCCGGATACGAGATTGCCCGGCGTGACCTTCTTCATGGTCCTGCCCGGATCCCGCGACCCGGCCGAACGGTTCGACACGATGATCCGCATCGCGCGCGATCTTTGCCAAACGCTGGACGCCCGACTGCTCGACGAGTTGGGGAATTCCTGGAGCATCCAGCGCGAACGCTTCCTTCGCGAAGAACTGATCGAGTATCGAGGCCGACGGTCGTGAGTACCGGCGCACCCCGGATTTGCGAACCATGTAGCGTTCGGACTGATCGGGCTTAGCGGGTTTGGTCTAGCATTGTCAGGAATTCTTCCTGGTCAATAGTCTCCACACCAAGCTTTTCCGCCCTGGCGCGCTTACCTCCGGGATTTTCGCCGTAGACAAGGTAGTTGGTTTTCTTCGAGACGCTTCCTACTACACGACCGCCCGCCGCGAGAATTTTTTGCCGTGCCATGTCTCGCGTCATGCCCTCAAGCGTACCGGTCAGCACGAAAGATTTTCCTTCTAATACTCCGACCGGGGCCGCTGGTGCGGCGTCGCCTTCGCTCCACTCGACACCGTTGGTTCGAATCGCCTGGATCATGTCGCGGTTGTCTGTATTCGAAAAGAATTCCAGCAAGTGTCTGGAAACGACCTCGCCGACATCGGCTACCTCGCATAGCTGTTCTTCTGTTGCAGTGCTCAGCGCGTCCAGACTTCCAAAGTGCTGAGCTAACGCCCCCGCCGTTACTCGGCCTACGTCTCTGATTCCCAGGGAATAAATGAAGCGCTCCAATGTGGTGCGCTTCGCTTTTTCGATTCCGTCGAGCAGATTTTGCGCGGACTTCCCGCCCAACGTCCGCTTGATGGTCAATTCCTCGATCTGTTCCAGTTCGAGACGAAAGATTTCGTGCGCTTCGCGGACGATTTCCTTGTCCACGAGTTCACTAATCCAATCGAATCCCATCGGACCGATATTCAGCGAATTCCTGTCCGCCAGGCGTTTGATGGCTGCCTTCAATCGCTCGGGAGAATCATTTTGGGGGCGTTCCGGCGCTTGATTGTTATCGTCTGCATCAAAAGATTGGCGTGAAGCACGCGCTGCGGAAGGTGCACGCTGGTTGAGTTGCCCGATTTCCTCATTTGGCCAGTTCACACCCACGTCAATCAATCCGGAAATGGTCTTCCAATTGGTCTCTTGCCTGAAGAACGAACAAATTCTTTCCGCCGCAGCCTTGCTAACGCCCTTTGTTTCCTGCAACTGGGCGGGGTCGGCGTCGGCCAACGGCAGGAGCCCCTTGAAGCGTTCTCCCAGACGGCTCGCCGTCTTCGGTCCTACGCCGGGGATATTCAGACCATTTATGAGGCGGTCCAATGAGGTGTGCTTGGCCGCATTGATGGCCCGAAGCAATTTTCCGGCCAACTCCGTCCCGATGGGGTCTTCGCTCGTCAGTTTTGCAAGCTTGTCCTCATGGTGCTCCAGTTGGAAAATGTCCGGGAGGTCCTCGATCAGCCCAGCGTTCAGCAGTTGCTCTATCCGCTGTTCTCCCAGCCCTTCGATATCCATCGCGTGTCTGGATGCAAAGTGCAGGATTCGCGCCTTGCGTTGGGCGGGGCACTTCAATCCGCCCGTGCACCGGACGACCGGCTCGTCCTCTGGAAGCACGGCTTCTGAACCGCACTCGGGGCAGCTTTCGGGAAGGGCCGGAAGCGGCGTATCGCCCGAACGGTGATCGGGCAGCGAACGCACCACTTCCGGAATCACGTCTCCGGCTCGGCGCACGACAACCGTGTCGCCAATGCGCACGTCCTTCCGAAGCAGCTCGCGATAGTTGTGTAACGTGGCGTTGCTTACCGTGGCCCCGCCCACGAACACCGGTTCCAGGCGAGCAACTGGTGTCAAGGCGCCAGTACGCCCCACCTGGTACTCGATGGCACGCACCGTGGCAAGTTTTTCCTCGGCGGGAAACTTCTGCGCGACCGCCCAGCGCGGAGCACGCGAGGAGGCGCCTGCCTGTTCGCGAAGATCGAACCGTTGCAACTTGTACACAACGCCATCCAGCGCGTAATCGAAGGTATCGCGTTTTCTGGAAATCCATTCGTAGTAGCCTGCACAGCCTTCGGCGCCGCTCACGCTCTTGCTGGCCGGGCACACCTTGAGACCCCAGGATTCCAGGGACCCCAGCAAGTCCGACTGACGGTGGATTCGGGGAATATCGTCAGCCTGGCCCACACCGTGTGCGAAAAAATCCAGGCGCCGCTTCGCAGCCAGTGCAGCGTCCTTTTGGCGGAGTGCTCCCGCTGCCGCATTGCGGGGGTTAACCAGCAACTTGTTGCCCGTTGTTTCCGCGCGCTCGTTGTAGGCTTCGAATTCGCTTAAGGGCATGAAAACCTCGCCGCGCACATCCAGTGTTTCCGGCACATCGGCGCCCGCAAGGTGGTAGGGGATCGATCGGATAGTCCTTGCGGTGTGTGTCACATCCTCCCCCACTCGTCCGTCTCCTCGCGTTGCGGCTCGTACGAGTCGGCCCTGCGTGTAAAACAGACTGAGCGCGACGCCGTCCAGCTTCGGTTCAGCGGAATATTCGCGCTCGACCTCGTCATCCAGCAATGCGGCCAGTCGCTGGTCGAATGCTTCCATCTCCTTTGAATTGAATACGTTGTCGAGGGATAGCATTGGCGCGCCGTGTTCAACAGGAGAGAACGCGCTATCGGATGAGAAGCCGACTGATTGAGTGGGCGAATCCCGCGTTACAAGCTCAGGATGCGCGTTTTCCAGATTGCGCAATTCCCTGAACAGCGCGTCGTATTCTTCGTCCGGAATCTCGGGCGCGTCCAACCCGTGATACAGGCGGTTGTGCCTGTCAATTTCATCTCGGAGCCACTTCGCCCGTTCGGCTGCTTCCATTTCGGGTGGCTGCCTGGGCGGGTCAGATGACGGTAACACGGGCTACCTCATCAGGGCTTGTCGCCGGGATCCCGCAACACGCAGGGACATTGGGTCGACCACCTGGCAATTCGCTCGGTTGCCGTAGCCGCCAGGCATCAGCCGGACTCGTCCCCCAAGACGATCTCCGCCGCCTCCCGCAACGAATTCAGGAACGCTTCGACCTTCTGCTGCTCCACCACTGAAGTGATGTCGGCGCGTACGGCCTCCAGACCCGGCGGCTGGCGATCCTCGATTTCCTCCAGGAGAATCACGTGCCAGCCAAAACGCGTCTGCACGGGTTGCTGAGAATACGTGCCCACTTCCATGGCAACTACGGCGTCGGAAAAGGGTGCGACCATGGTATCGGCCGAAAACCAGCCCAGGTCGCCGCCGTTGGGTCCGGATGGCCCGGTGGAGCGTTCCATGGCCAGTTGTGCGAAATCGGCGCCGCCTTCCAGTTCTCCGATAATCGCTACAGCTTCAGCCTCCTGGTCCACGAGAATGTGGCGCGCCTTGTACTGGACGCCGGATAACTGGTCGATGTTCTGTTCGTAGGCGTCCTGTAACTCGATCGAGGTGGGCGGGTTCTCGTCAAGGTACCGTGTGGCCATCGCGCGGCTCAGCATCTGCAGGCGCTGAATTTCCTGTTCGATGGCGAAATCCAGTTCCTGGGGCAGCCCCTCTTCGATGGCCGCTCCCGCGAGAAGATGAAACTGGATCAACTCCTCGAGCAACAGGTCGCGGTCGTCGTCTGAGAGGTTTTCAGCGGGCTGTTGCAGCCGCGCCGTGGCGTAGGCGTCAAAGAAGGTGGCGTAGATTGGCGCACCGTTGATCGTCGCCACCGTGGCCTCGCCAAAGGGATTGGCCTCGGCAGGTTCGGAGGCCGGCTGCTCGGTCTCGGCGCAGCCGCCAAGCACCAGGGCCAACAGAAGGGAACTCGCGCTCGCGTAGTGTTTGTTCATGGTCATCTCGCGGTCAATTGCCGCCGGGGTCTCCGGCGGTCGGGGGTTGTGCGGAAATGCTCAGGGCGTGGATGTCGGTCTTCATCAGGTCCCCGAGCGCCTCGAAAACCATTCGCTGCCGCTGCAGGGGCCGGGTATGCCGGAACCGGTGCGAAACGATTCGAACCTTGAAGTGACCCCTGCCATCGGCGGCGCCGGCGTGGCCACGGTGACGGTGGCTCTCGTCAACCAGCTCCAGTTGCTCGGGTTCAAATGCGGTTTCCAGCCGAGCACGTATCAGGCGAAGCCGTTTTTCGCTCACGGCAGGACCTGTTTGAAGGGGTGCACCTCCACCGACTCGTAGGCGCCGGACTCGACAAACGGGTCCGACTTGGCCCATTCGCGGGCTTCCTCAAGCGATTCGAACTCGGCGATGGTCAGGCTGCCGGCGACGCCTGCGGGGCCCGGGTCCGGCGCATCGACATTCGGCAGGGCACCGGCTGCGATGACCCGGCCTTCGTCGACCAGCTTCAGGTAACGGTCCATGTGCGCCTTTCTCGCCTTGGCTCTCAGCGGCTCGCTGTCGGATACGTCCCGGGCCAGGATGCAATAGAGCACGATCAGCTCTCCTGGTGCTGGCTGTCGGCTGTCTTCGCGGCGATCCAGGCTACCTGGATGATCACCATCAACAGCGTGAACCCAAGCATGCCGAACAGCTTGAAGTTCACCCAGACCGCTTCGGAAAAGTTGTAGACGACGTAGATGTTGGCGGCGCCGAGGAAGGTGAAGTTTCCGACCCACATGAGATTGAGTTGCCGCCACATGATCGGTTCCAGCTCCACGGCCTGGCCCATGAGCCGCTCCGTCAGCGTCTTGGCGCCGATGTAGCGGCTGGCGAGAAACCCCGCCGCGAACAGCCAGTTCACGACCGTGGGCTTCCACTGGATGAAGATCGGGTTCCGGAAGAGCAGGGTGATACCGCCGAAAAGGAACACGAGTCCGCCCGATATGAGCAGCATCCTGTTGACCGTTCGGGTCCGCAGCCACTGGTAGGCGATCTGCAACGCCATGGCGACGATCAGCGCCCCCGTGGCCACATAGATGTCGGCGGTCTGGTAGACCACGAAGAAGACGATGATGGGCAGAAAGTCGATCAGTGCCTGCATGACAGTGGCGCCCCTTCCGAGCGCTGCATCTTAACGCAAGTCGGAAGTAGAATGCCCCGATGAGCCAGTTTTTTCGGATTCACCCGGACAATCCCCAGGGCCGCCTGCTGGAGGGGGCGGTACGGATCATCCGGTCCGGCGGCCTGATCGCCTATCCCACCGACTCCTGTTATGCGCTGGGGGCGCTCCTTGGGGACCGGTGGGCGGCGGAACGCATCCGCCGGCTGCGCGGCAAGCGCAAGGGACACCATTTCACGCTGGTGTGCCGCGACCTGTCGGAGATTTCCACCTACGCCCGCCTGGACAATTGGGCCTACCGGCTGGTGCGCTCGTTGACGCCCGGCCCGTACACATTTGTATTGGGGGCAACCCGGGAGGTTCCCCGGCGTCTGCAGGATCCGAAACGCCGTTCCATCGGCCTTCGGGTACCGAATCACCCCATCGCGCAAGCCCTGTTGACAGCTCTGGACGAACCTTTGATCAGTTCTACGCTGCATTTGCCCGGAGACGACATCCCCCTGACCGATGCGCAGGAAATCCGGGATCGTCTGGAGCGCCAGCTTGACCTCATCGTGGACGGCGACTCGTGCGGTATCGAGCCGACCACCGTCCTGGACCTGAGCAAGGGCGATGTGCAAATCCTGCGCGTGGGCAAGGGAAGCGTGGCCGGTTTAACGTAGCAGCGACCGGTATTGGTCCCGCTCGCACTTTCGTCACGGTCTGCTGGCGACTGGGGCGTAAACCGGGCTATCCTACGCGCATGCCGGACGCGCAAATCATGAGCATCGTCATCCTGGTGGCGACGGTCGCCATTCCGTTGATATTCGCGATTACCGTGCATGAAGTCGCTCATGGGTGGGTTGCACTTCAATTTGGAGACCCAACGGCCAAGTACGCCGGTCGCCTGACGCTCAATCCGATCAAGCACGTGGATCCACTCGGGACGATTATCGTGCCCTTTGTCTTGGTGGTAGTAAGTTCCGGCGCGTGGGCATTCGGCTGGGCCAAGCCGGTGCCCGTGGCGTTTCACAACCTTCGCAATCCGAGGCGCGACATGATCCTGGTGGCCGCCGCCGGTCCGGCGGTCAATCTGGTCATGGCCCTTGGGTGGGCGCTGCTGCTGTCGCAGCGGCTCGCATTCGATCCGGGCCTGGACCTCCAGGACGACTGGATCGTGCGGATGAGTTTGTTCGGGGTCGTAATCAACGTACTTCTGGCCGTCTTCAACATGTTGCCGATTCCGCCGCTGGACGGCGGACGCGTGCTGGCGGGCCTGCTGCCGCCGCAGCTGGCCCGGGGGTTGCAAGTCGTGGAGCCGTTCGGGTTCCTGATCCTGATCGCGTTGATGTTTACGGGTGTCCTTTGGGTGCTCGTGGATCCGGTGCGACTGCCGCTGCTGCGATTCTTCCTGCGAACGGTAGCCGGACTTGCCTGAATGACCGAAACCGGGTGTTCATCCAAACCCAGGCTCAAGCTGGTTCCCACGGCGCCACCCATCTCCGGCGAGGCGGGCGATCCCCGGCAGCGCGAAATGCCCTTCGCGGTGGTCGAGGGCGAGCCGGTTACGGAACTGCCGCGGGACCTCTATATTCCGCCGCACGCCCTCAAGGTCTTTCTCCAGGCCTTTGAGGGGCCGCTGGATCTCTTGCTGTACCTCATCCGGCGGCAGAACCTGGACATCCTCGACATTCCCATCGCCGAGGTCACGGAGCAGTACACACGCTATATCGAGCTCATGCAGGACATGCAGTTCGAACTGGCGGGCGAGTACCTGGTCATGGCGGCCACGCTGGCGGAGATCAAGTCGAGAATCCTGCTGCCGAGGCCGCCGGGAGACAGCGACGAGGAAGAGGACCCCCGCGCCGAACTGGTCCGCCGTCTCCAGGAATACGAACGATTCAAGTCGGCCGCCGAGGACATGGACGAGCTGGAACGCATGGAGCGGGACATCGCGCAGGCTACTGCGGAGGTTGAAGGGAAGCGGCTGGTCACCAAGCCTCCCGAGGTGGACCTGAGAGAGCTGCTGCTGGCGTTTCAGGACGCCGTCCGGCGGGCGGATCTCTACTCTCACCATCACGTACAGCGGGAACGCCTGTCGGTCAGGGAGCGCATGTCACAGATTCTGGACACGCTCGAAAGCACCGGGTTCAGGGAATTCAGTCAGCTCTTCGACCCCAGGGAGGGCCGGCCCGGACTGGCGGTGACGTTCCTCGCCATTCTGGAGCTGATCAAGGACGCCACGGTGGACGTCGTCCAGAACGAACTCTACGGACCCATCTACCTGCGTGCTTCTGCGGGCGCACCGGATTCGGAGGGCGCCGAGCCGGACAGTGCGGGGCCGGAGGGTGCGGGGCCGGAGGGTGCGGGGCCGGACGGGGCAGGGCCGGAGCGTGCAGCTCCGGATAGCGCCAATATTGGGGAACAGAACGCCTGAGCGGCCGCGATGGAAATCGCAGAGATCAAGCACGTTGTCGAAGCCGCTCTGCTGGGAGCCGGGCGGCCCTTGAGCCTGGATCAGCTCGGCGAGCTGTTTGCGGCGGGCTCAGAGGACATCGAGCGCGGCATGCTGAGGGCGGCTCTCGACGAACTGGGTGCGGATTACCAGGGCCGCGGCATCGAACTCAAGGAAGTTGCCAGCGGCTACCGGATCCAGATCCGCCAATCCATGACGTCGCGGCTCGCACCGCTCTGGGAACAACGCGCCCCACGGTATTCCAGGGCCATGCTGGAAACATTGGCCCTGATCGCCTACCGCCAGCCGGTGACCCGGGGCGACATCGAGGCGGTTCGCGGCGTTTCGGTGAGCACCAACATGGTCCGGACGTTGCTGGAGCGACGCTGGATCCGTGTCGTCGGACACCGGGATGTACCCGGCAGGCCCGCCCTCTACGCGACGACCAGGGAATTTCTCGACTATTTCGGCCTCAGGAAGCTCGACGATCTGCCGCCGTTGTCGGAGATCAGGGATATCGATGATCTGAACGTGGCGCTGGAGCTTCCCGAACCGAGTCCGCAGGCCGAACTGTCGGTCGAAGCGACGCTGGAGGATCCGGACTCGACCGACGCTGGTGGCTGATCGAATTCAGAAGGTGCTGGCCAACGCCGGCGTGGCGTCGCGCCGGCAGGTGGAGCGCTGGATCAGGCAGGGGCGCCTGGTGGTCGGTGATGTCCCAGCGAAGTTGGGTGACCACCTCTCGGGAAACGAACGCGTCTATCTTGACGGGCGTTTGTTGCACTTGCCCGCCACGACCGGTCCGGCACAGTGCATTGCGTATTACAAGCGCGTGGGCGAAGTGACCACACGCCGCGACCCTGAAGGCCGGCCCACCGTTTTCCAGCAGGTCAGACCGCCACGGCGCGGACGCTGGATCGCGGTGGGCCGCCTGGACATCAGCACGGCCGGCCTGCTCCTCCTCACCACCGACGGCGAACTCGCGCATCGCCTCATGCACCCGAGCTATGAAGTTTCAAGGAAATACGCCGTGCGAATCCTCGGGCGGCTTTCAACGCGGCAAATGAAGCAACTACGAGAGGGTGTCGAACTTGAGGACGGTATCGCCAGGTTCGACAGCATCTCCGTTCAAGGTGGATCGGGCGCCAATGCCTGGTACCGGGTTTCGCTCCATGAGGGCCGAAATCGCGAGATCCGGCGCCTGTTCGCAGCGCTGGAAATACCCGTCAACCGGTTGCTGCGCACTGACTACGGCCCAATTGCGCTTGGCGACATGCACCGTGGTATGACGAGACACCTGAGTGGGTCCGAGCTTGAGGCCCTTTACGAGGCTGTGGGATTGCGATTCGAATCCGGCGGTGGCTAGCCCGGAAATCATCCGGAACCCAAACGCTCAAGGCTGTGCCCGGATTCGCTCCCCGTTGACTCGACGGCTGTCAGGCCCCAGCAGGTACAGGTACGCACCGGTCAGGGATTCGGGCGTGGCCAGCGTCAGCGGGTCTTCAGCGGGGTAGGCCGCCTGCCGCATGGCCGTGCGTACAGCGCCCGGGTCGATGCAGTTCACCCTGATGTTCGTGTTTTCCAGTTCATCCGCCAGGGTCTGCGTCAGCCCTTCCGTGGCAAATTTGGAGCAACAATAGGCACCCCAGTAGGCTCGTCCGTGGTTACCCACGCCGCTGGTCGTGAATACCATGGAAGCATCATCGGCACGTCGCATGATGGGCAGCAGGCAGCGCGTGAGGATGAACGCGGAATTGAAGTTGATGTGCATCACCCGCTGCCACAGGCCGATATCGTAGTGCTCGACCGGGCTGCGGTCACCGAGAATGCTGGCATTGTGGAGAAGTCCGTCGAGCTTGCCGAAGCGGGATTCAATTCGGGACGTCAGGTCGTGGTAATCCTCGCCCTGGGCGAGTTCAAGGTCCAGTGCCGCGACAGCGGGCTCGGGACCCACCTCACTCAATTCGCGATACAGGGCATCCAGGGCCTCCTCATCCCGTCCGTGCAGAATCACCGTTGCTCCGTGGACGGTGAGATCCCGGGCCACCGCCCGGCCGATCCCCCGGTTGGCCCCTGTGACTAGAATCACGCGGCCATTCAACAGGTCCTTGCGGGGCTTGTAGGCGCGCAGTGAGATGGGACTGTTCATTTGGGACTTATATACTTTGGTTGACGGCTCATGCCGCCCTCCGTTCGTATACATGTTGACGGTTCCTCGGAGTGGCCAGCGCCAACGCTCCTCGCCGTCCAGCCGCGCCTGTCGCCGACGCCATGATATTCAACGCGGCATTCACGTCCGCGTTACCCTTGTGTCCGCAACGGACACACTCGAATTCGGATTGAGACTTGCGGCTCGCCGGATCGACCGTGCCGCAACTCCTGCACGTCTGGCTGGTGTACATCGGCGCAATGGCCTCGACGTGCGTCGCCTTGTACTTGAGCATCTGCCGCAATTGCGACCAGCCGGTACCCAAGATTTCCCGGTTGAGTCCCGCTTTCTGCCTAACGTTTCTGCCCGGATTCTCCGCCGAGCCCCTGGCGGACCGGGTCATGGCCTTGGCTTTCAGGTCCTCAATGGCAAGCAGTCCGGCGGTGCCGGCGAGGATTCGGCTCGTGTCGTGGTGCCAGCGATGGCGTATCGTGGCGATTCGCCGTTGCGTGCGGGCGAGGCGGTGGCGGGCAAGATTGCGGCGGTTGGAGCCTTTCCTGCGTCTCGCCATCATGCGCTGATAGCGGCGCTTGCGCGCCTGCAGCCGCGCCATGTCCGGCATGCTCAGCACGTCGCCAGTGGACGCCGCCACCTGCCCGCAATTCATGTCCACCCCGAGGGCGAGCCCGTTGTCCGGGCGGGCAACCGCACCGACCTTGTAGACAACCACGCAGTACCACTTCCCGTTGACGCGCTTGACCGTCGCCTTGACCGGTGGGCACTCGGCGTACGGATTGCCGCCCCGGCGGGACAGCTTGACCCGCCCCACCTTCGGCACGGTCAATACGTTGTCGCGTACGCGCACGTTCTGCGGGATGGTGAAGCTGTCGTCGCCGCGCCTTGCCTTGAATCGGGGGAACCCGCCGCCCGCGAATGCGCGGGTCCATGCCTCCGCCTGATACTTGAGCACGTACCGAACAGGCACGTACGGCAACCGTTGCAGCCACGGCGTCTCGCGCCGCAGCGCGGTGAACCGAAGGCCCATGGACTGAAAACTCACCGATGGCGGGGACGGCTTGTCCAGGACAAGCCCCGCGTCGAACATCATCTTGCGAAGTTTGTAGGTCGCGTAGTCCCGTCGATTGCAAGCGAGGAAATGGTTCCAGACATACCGGCAAGCGCCTGCAGTCTGAACAAGCTTCCAATGTTTGGCCCGCGTTCCGGGATGGAGCCGATACGTGACGGCCCGGAATTCGGTGGAATCGTTCATGCGGCGGATGCTACCTTCATCCCGCAGGCATTGGAACGGCCTAATGTGATCGTTTGGGCCTGTTTGTCAACCTATGGATATAAGTCCCGTTCATTTCAGGCTGTTCACCGCGTCCAGCAATTCTCCGGGACGCCGGATGAGCGCTGAGGCGCCCCATTGCGCCGGGTCGTCGCCGGCGCGGATGTAGCCGTAGGCGGCGGCGATGGTCATCATGCCCGCCGCACGTCCGGCGTCGATGTCGCGCCGGGCGTCGCCGACGTAGACGCAACGCTCTGCGTCGATGCCCAGTTCGTCGGCGCCGAGTCGCAGCGGGGCAGGGTGTGGTTTGCGCTGCGGCAGCCGGTCGCCGCTGACCACGCAGCCCGGTGGATTGGGCAGATCGAGTTCCTTGAGCAGGGGGACGGTCATGGAATGGGGCTTGTTCGTGACGATACCCCATGGAGTCGAAAATTCATGTAGTTGTGAAAGAATAGAATCTAATCCATTAAATAATCTTGAATTTATGCATACGTCACGCGTATAGACTTGCAGGAATTCCAGGCGGAGCGGCTCAAGCTCGGCGTCGCCGCTCCGCTGTGGAAACCCTAACCGCAGAAGTCCCAGGGCCCCATTGGAAACCTCGTTGCGCGCGATGGCGTAGGGAACCGGCGGACGACCGCGGTCCACAAGGAGCTTGTTCAGGACGGCGACGAGATCCGGCGCCGTGTCGACCAGCGTGCCGTCGAGGTCCACGAGGATGGCTTCGATGCTCACGTCGCGATACCGCGCTGGGTCTCGGCAAAGTAGTTGACATCGACGTTGCCTCCCAGCCAGAAGGTTCGGGTCAGAGGGTTGTAGTGCAGGCCGGTGAGATCCGCCACCTGCAGGCCGCCCTCCCTGCACCAGGTGGCCAATTCCGACGGCCGTATGAGCCTTTCGTATTCGTGGGTGCCTCTCGGCAGCATCCCGAGGACGTGCTCGGCGCCGACGATGGCCAGGAGAAAGCTCTTCAGGTTGCGATTGATGGTGGAAAAGAACACCGTTCCGCCCGGTTGTACGGCGCGGGCGCAGGCTGCGACGACTTGCGCGGGGTCCGGAACATGCTCCAGCATTTCCAGGCAGGTCACGATGTCGAAGGCTCCGGGCTGTTTTGCAGCCAGTTGCTCTGCGCCCAGGCATCGGTATTCCACCTGGACACCGTTGTCCCGGGCATGACTGGCGGCCACGTCCAGGCTGGCCTGGGCGAGGTCGATGCCCAGGACCTGCGCGCCGCGCCGGGCCATTCCCTCGCTCAGGAGTCCTGCGCCGCAGCCCACATCCAGCACGCGCGCACCCTTCAGGGGAGCACGCGCATCGATGTAGTCCAGGCGAAGGGGGTTGATCCGGTGCAGTGCCTTCATCGGACCCTCCGGGTTCCACCAGCGGTCGGCCAGCGCTTCGAACTTGGCCAGTTCCCGGGGATCCGCGTTGGGGGGCGTCGGGTTCACGATGCGTGCATCCTGTGCGCCCAACGGTCCGCGCTGTCGGCGATGGCAGCCGTCTCCAGGCGTGTCGGCGCGCCATCGTTCAGGAGGTGTTCCCCGGCGACCCAGACATCGGTGACGTGTTCCCGTCCGGCGGCGTAGACCAACTGGGAGACAGGGTCGTGTACCGGGCGCGTCTCCAACTCATCCAGACGCACGCAGATCATGTCCGCGCCCTTGCCGGGCTCGATTGAGCCTATGGTGTCTTCAAGGCCCAGCGCCCGCGCGCCGTTGATGGTGGCCATCCTCAGCAACTCGGGCGCGGGCAGGGCCGAGGCGTCGTCGGCGACGAGCTTGCCGAACAGTGCCGCAGTATCCATTTCAGCCCAGAGATCCAGCCGGTTGTTGCTGGCGGCCCCATCGGTTCCCAGCGCGACGTTCACGCCCGCCGCCGCCAGATCGGCCACGGGGCAGGCGCCACTGGCCAGCTTGAGGTTGGACCGCGGGCAATGGATCACGCTGCACCCGTTACGGGCCAGGAGCGCGATTTCCCCGGCGGTGAGCTGGGTTGCGTGCACGGCCATCAGGCCCGGATTGATCAGCCCAAGATCGTCCAGTCGCCGAATGGGCCGCTTCCCGGTCTCCGACACAGCGTCGTCAATCTCCGCGGCGGTCTCGTGGACGTGCATCTGGACCGGCACGTTGAGCTGGTCGGCAAGCTGGCGAATGCGCGTGAGGGTTTCATCGGCAACGGTATAGGGCGCGTGAGGCGCGAACATCGTGCTGACCAGCGGTTCGGAGCGAACGGCGTCATGAACCGCCAGGCCCTTGCGAATGTACTCGCCCGCGTCCGCCGCCCATGCCGTGGAAAATTCAAGAGCGATCATGCCTGCCACAAGTCGAATGCCGGTTTCCGCGGCAACCCGGGCCGCCGACAGCGGGTAGTAGTACATGTCGGCAAAGCAGGTGATTCCTCCGCGCAGCATCTCGGCAACGGCCAATCGAACCCCATCGGTCACATATTCCGGGGTTACGAACCTCATTTCGGTGGGCCAGATCTTGTCCCGGAGCCACGCCTGCAGGGGCAGGTCGTCGGCAAAGCCGCGCATCAGCGACATGGCCGCGTGGGTGTGGGCATTCACCAGCCCCGGCATCAGCACGTGGTCCAGCCGCTCGTGGACCTCCGCGGGCGCATAGCGCTCCAGTGCCTGCTCCCGCGGGAGCAACTCGAGGATCCTGCCGTCCCGGATCGCAACGCAAAGCGCTTCCTCGGCAGTGACATCGGGTTCCACTGCGATGGTCCAGCGGGGGCATATCAGCGTGTCGATGGGTTGGCTCACGGCAGGCGTCACACCAGGGCGGAGTCGGGTACAGGCGCGAAGTATAGCGGGCCAGCAGCCAGCGCCGCAGCAATTCGCAAAAGTGAATTTGCAGCGGTGAATTCCCGCCGCGCGGGCTCCTGGCGCGGCCGCGGGCCAGGCCCCTGCTTGTGGTAGAATTACACGGTCATCCTGAACGCTTGGATTACGGTTTCTTCAAGTGCATTTCGGCAGCCTGAACCGCAGGTCGCACAGATCCTGCGGTGACTCGCTTTGCCTGCATTAACAGGGGTTTTTCCGGGGAAAACTGAGCCCGTCGCGGGAACCGCGAGACGGTAGTGGATTCTATGGTGGAGGCGGCGAAAGAGATTCTTCCTGTCAATCTCGAAGACGAGATGCGGCAGTCCTACCTGGATTACGCCATGAGCGTGATCGTGGGCCGTGCGCTGCCCGACGCCCGGGATGGCCTCAAGCCCGTACACCGGCGCGTGCTCTACGCCATGCGCGAACTGGGCAACGAGTACAACAAGCCCTACAAGAAATCGGCGCGCCTGGTGGGTGACGTGATCGGAAAATACCATCCCCACGGCGACAGCGCCGTCTACGACACCATCGTGCGCATGGCCCAGGGGTTCTCCATGCGTTACATCCTGGTGGACGGGCAGGGCAACTTCGGCTCCGTCGACGGCGATGCCCCCGCGGCGATGCGCTACACCGAAGTGCGCATGGCCCGGATCGCACAGGAACTGCTGGCCGACATCGACAAGGAGACGGTGGATTTCGTCGCCAACTACGACGAAACCGAGCACGAACCGTCCGTCCTGCCCACGCGCCTGCCGCAGTTGCTGGTCAACGGTTCGTCGGGCATCGCGGTCGGCATGGCCACCAACATCCCGCCCCATAACCTGGGCGAAATCGTCGACGCCTGCCTGGCGCTGCTGGACAATCCGGAACTGGGGATCGCCGAGCTGATCGAGTTGGTTCCGGGACCGGATTTCCCCACCGCCGGCCAGGTTTATGGCGTTCAGGGCGTATTCAATGCCTACAAGACCGGCCGCGGCAAGGTCTACATCCGCGCGCGCACCCACACCGAGCCGCTGGACACGAAGGGCCGTGAAGCCATCGTCATCTCCGAATTGCCCTACCAGGTCAACAAGGCACGGCTGATCGAAAAGATTGCCGAACTGGTTCGGGAAAAACGCCTGGAGGGCATCACCGAGTTGCGCGACGAGTCGGACAAGGACGGCCTGCGCGTGGTCATCGAGCTGAGACGCGGCGAGATTACCGACGTGGTGCTGAACAACCTCTTCAAGCACACGCAGCTCGAGAGCGTCTTCGGCATCAACATGGTTGCCCTCCTGGACGGCCAGCCGCGGCTGTTGAACCTCAAGAGCCTGCTCCAGGCGTTTCTCCGCCACCGCCGCGAAGTCATCACGCGGCGCACCCTCTACCAGCTCCGCAAGGCCAGGGAACGGGCTCACGTGCTGGAAGGGCAGACGGTGGCGCTGGCCAACATCGACGAGGTGATCGCGCTGATCAGGGAGTCCTCCTCGCCGGCCGAAGCGCGGGAAGGCTTGATGGGGCGCGTCTGGCCGCCGGGGCAGGTTGTGGCGCTGCTGGAGCGCGCGGGCGCAGAGGCCACAAGGCCCGAGGACCAGACCGAACAATTCGGACTGGAAGATGCCGGGTACCGCCTTTCGCGAACCCAGGCCCAGGCCATCCTCGATCTTCGATTGCACCGCTTGACGGCACTTGAACAAGATAAAATCAATAACGAATACATAAAGATAGTAGATAGAATTAATGAATTAATTGAGATTCTGGCCAACCCGGACCGCCTGCTTGCCGTGATGCGCGGGGAGTTGTCCGAGGTCAGGGACCGATACGCGGACGAACGCCGTACGGAGATCGTCGAGGACTACGCCGACCTGACCATCGAGGACCTGATTCCCCAGGAAGAGTTGGTGGTGACGCTTTCCCACGGCGGCTATGCCAAGGCGCAGCCCCTGACGACGTACCAGGCGCAGCGCCGGGGCGGGCGGGGCAGGGCGGCGACCCGCGTCAAGGAAGAGGACTTCGTCGACCAGTTGTTCGTTGCCAATTCCCACGACACCCTGTTGTGTTTCTCAAGCCGTGGAAAGGTCTATTGGCTCAAGGTCTACCGCGTTCCCCAGGCGAGCCCGGGCGCCAGGGGCCGGCCCATCGTCAACCTGCTGCCGCTGGAGAAGGACGAAAGGATCAACGCGGTCCTGCCCATCAGCGAGTTCGAGGATGACCGCTACGTGTTTTTCGCTACCAGCCTGGGCACGGTCAAGAAGACGCCCCTGAGCGCTTTCTCGCGGCCGCTCGCCCCGGGGATCATCGCCGTCGGACTTCGTGAGAACGACCATCTGATCGGCGCCGGAATCACGGACGGAGACAAGGACATCATGCTGTTCTCGCGCTCCGGAAAGGCCATCCGGTTCCGGGAATCCGACGTTCGCCCGATGGGACGCACCGCGGCCGGCGTTCGGGGCCTGAGGTTGAAGGATGCCGATGACGCAGTGATCGACCTTTGCATCCCGGATCAGGAAGACGTGCTTGTGGCCACGGAGAACGGCTATGGGAAGCGTACGCTTGTCGACGCCTTTCCGGTTCAGAAGCGCGGCGGACAGGGCAACATCGCCATACAGACGACGGAACGCAACGGTCCCGCCGTCGGTGCGCTCCAGGTGGGCGAGGACGACGAGATCATGTTCATCAGTTCCAGCGGCACGCTCGTTCGCACCCTGGTGTCGGAAATCTCGGTTCTTGGCCGAATCGCACAGGGCGTACGCCTGATCCGCCTGGACGAAGGCGCCCGCCTTGTCGGAATGGAACGCATCGAGAGCCTGCAGGAGTCACTTCCGGCGGAATAACGCACGGTTGCACAGGGTAAGTGCAGGTCATGGAACGCATCTACAACTTCTCCCCGGGTCCGGCTACGTTGCCCACCCGCGTTCTGGAGCAGGCCCGGGACGAAATGCTCAACTGGCGCGCCACGGGCATGTCGGTGATGGAAGTAAGTCATCGCGGCAAGGAATTCGTCGACCTCGCCGAACGAGCCACGGCTACTTTTCGCGAGTTGCTCGATATCCCCGACAACTACCGCGTGCTGTTTCTGCAGGGCGGCGCCACGATGCAGTTTGCGGCTCTGCCGCTCAACCTTGCGGGCCCGGAGGATGCCGCGGACTATGTGACTACCGGGAACTGGGGCGTCAAGGCCTTTGGCGAGGCGCAGCGGTACCTGCGGGCCAACGAAGCAGCCACCGGCCGGGACGGGAATTTCAGGCGTATTCCGGATCCGGACACGTGGCGCCTGACGGACGATGCCAGCTACCTCCATCTGGTCACCAACGAGACCGTGGTCGGCGTGGAGTTCCACGAGATTCCCGAGGTTTCCGAGGCGCCGATCGCCGCCGACATGTCATCGACGCTGCTGTCTCGCCCGGTCGATGTGAGCCGTTTCGGGGTGATTTACGCCGGCGCCCAGAAGAACATCGGTCCGCCGGGCGTCACCGTCGTGATCGTGCGGAAAGACCTGCTCGGCCGGGCGCGGCCGGAAACGCCCACCGTAGTCAACTACCGGGTCATGGCGGATACCGATTCCATGTCGAATACCCCGCCGACGTTTTCGTGGTACGTGTCCGGACTGGTCTTCGAATGGGTCAGGGAGCAGGGCGGGCTCGCAGCCATGGCCGAACGCAACCGCCGCAAGGCGACCCGGCTCTATGCGGCGATCGACGGCAGCGATTTCTACGACAACCCCGTGGACCCCGCCTGCAGATCCTGGATGAATGTCCCGTTCACCCTGGCGGACACGAACCTGGATGCCGTATTCCTTGAGGAATCGGCCCACGCGGGCCTCGCCAACCTGAAAGGGCACCGGCTGGTGGGCGGTATGCGGGCCAGCATCTACAACGCCCTCCCCGAGGCGGGCGTGGACGCCCTGATTGAATTCATGACGGACTTTGAAGCCCGGCGCGGCTAGGGTCGATTTCACAGGGGACACGGAAGAGCAATGAACAGATTCAAGGTACGGACGTTCAACAAGCTTGCCGAAGAAGGGCTGCGCCGGCTGCCGGAGGAGCGCTACGAGGTGGGTCCAGACGTGTCCGGCCCGAATGCCATCATGCTGCGATCGCACAATCTTCATGACCTGGCGCTGCCTGATTCGCTGTTCGCCGTGGCCCGTGCCGGCGCCGGGGTGAACAATATCCCGGTAGATTCTCTGAGCCAACGCGGGATTCCGGTTTTTAATGCCCCGGGTGCCAACGCCAACGCGGTGAAGGAACTGGTGGTGGGCTCGCTGCTCATGGTCGCCCGCAACCTGCCGGCCGCCAGGGACTACGTGCGTGGCCTCTCCGGCGACGACCGGCGGATCAACTCGGCGGTGGAGGCCGGCAAGAAGCAGTTCACCGGATTCGAGTTGCCGAGCCGAACGCTGGGCGTCATCGGCCTCGGCGCGATCGGAGTGGAGGTTGCCAACGCGGGGTTGGCCCTGGGCATGCAGGTGGTGGGTTACGACCCCAAGGTGACGGTTCGCCGTGCGTGGCAACTCTCTTCCGGAGTCCAGCAAGCGAACCAGCTTGACGAGATATTCGAGCGCGCGGACGTGATTAGTCCCCACGTGCCGCTGAACGGCGAAACGCGGGCACTGGTGAATCGTGCCCGTCTCGAGCTGCTTGCGCCGGGCGCTATCGTGCTGAATTTTTCCCGCCAGGGGGTGGTGGATGACGCTGCCGTGCTGGAGCTGACCCGGGCGGGACGCATCGGGGCCTATGTCACCGATTTTCCAACCGCGTCACTCGTGGGACAGCCCCGCGTCGTATGCCTGCCCCATCTGGGTGCGTCCACGACGGAAGCGGAGGCCAACTGTGCCGTCATGGTGGCGGAGAACCTCAAGTTGTATCTCGAGCATGGGGAAATTCGGGCGTCCGTCAACTTTCCGGATGCACTTCTGCCCAGGCGGCGCCCACACCGCCTGGCCATTGCCAACGCCAATGTGCCGGCCATGGTAGGCCAGATATCCATCGCGCTGGCGGAAGCGAGCATCAATATTGCCGACCTTCTGAACGTCTCGCGGGGCGAGCTGGCCTATACCCTCATCGACGTGGACGAGCCCGTGAGCAAGGCGACAATGGGGCGCATTGCGTCCATCGATGGCATACTTTGCGCCCGGTTGCTGGTAGAGGACTAGCAACCGCCGGGGCTAGCCTGTTCCCTCGTTCAACGCAGATGACAGAGTTTCGACATGAATGACCAGTCCGCTGCCGACGGCGACGCCGCGCTGGGTGCGCTGCGCAGCCGGGTCGACGAGATCGATGCCCGGATCCAGGCGCTGATCTCGGAACGGGCGGCCGTTGCGCGCAAGATCGGCGAGGCCAAGGGCTTCTCGCGATCGGCGGAATACTATCGGCCGGAGCGCGAAGCCCACGTCCTGCGCGATGTGGTCAGCCGAAACGACGGTCCGCTCGGAAACGAGGAAATGGTCCGCGTATTCCGCGAGATCATGTCGGCATGCCTGGCCCAGGAAGAGCCCCTGAAGGTCGCCTTTCTGGGCCCGGAGGGCACCTTCACCCAGTCGGCGGTGCTCAAGCAGTTCGGACACTCCGTGAGAGCGCTGTCGCTGCCGACCATCGACGAAGTGTTCCGGGAAGTGGAGGGCGGAACCGCCGATTTTGGCGTGGTTCCGGTGGAAAATTCCTCCGAGGGTACCGTGACCCATACCCTGGACATGTTCCTGAGTTCACCGCTGAAGATCTGCGGCGAGGTCGAACTGAGAATTCACCAGCACCTGATGGGACGGATGGACAATGTCCGCAAGATCGTGCGCGTCTGCTCGCACCCGCAGTCCCTGGCCCAGTGCCGCGCGTGGCTCGCCCAGTCGTTGCCGGACGTGGAAACGATTCCCGTTTCAAGCAATGCGGCGGCCGCCCGCCGCGCCCGGGACGAAGACGGCACGGCCGCCATCGCCGGGGAGGTGGCGGCGGAGGTCTATGGGCTGAATATCGTCATCCCGAATATCGAGGACTACGCCGACAATACGACACGGTTCCTGGTCATCGGTCCCCGGCTCTTTCCGCCAAGCGGCGACGACAAGACGTCACTGCTGATTTCCTCCGCCGGGACCAGGGGTGCGGGCGTGCTTCATAATCTGCTGGATCCCCTTGCACAGGGAGGCATCAGCATGACCCGCATCGAGTCGCGTCCGTCGCGGCGCCGCAGGTGGGATTACGTATTCTTCGTGGATATCGAGGGGCATGCCGAGGACGAAGGCGTGCGCAAGGCTCTGGAGCAGGTCGAGTCCCACGCAAACCTGTTCCGCGTGCTGGGCTCCTATCCCAAGGCCATTCTCTAGCGGTATCCTCATCGAATACCGGACTTTCGCGACACTCCTTGGTCAAATATGCAAGCTGATTCACTGAGTGCCGTTCGGCAGGCATTCGTCGTGCACCCGGTTCGCGAGGTGGGTGGCGAAGTGCGCGTGCCGGGAGACAAGTCGATCTCTCACCGCACCGCGTTGCTGAGTGCGCTGGCCGAGGGGAGCAGTTCGGTAAAGGGATTCCTGCTTGGGGACGACTGCCTCGCAACCGCGTCGGCGCTGCGTTCCCTGGGGGTGGAGGTCGATGTGGAGGGCGGCGACCTTCGCGTGCAGGGTGTCGGTCTGGATGGTTTGCGGCCCCCCGACGGACCGTTGGACCTGGGAAACTCCGGGACCGGGATGCGCCTGCTGGCCGGAGTGTTGGCCTCGCAACCGTTCGCCAGCGAACTTACCGGCGATGCATCCTTGCGGAGCCGTCCCATGGAGCGCGTTGCAAGTCCGCTTCGTGCCATGGGAGCCGACGTTGAGACCCGGTCGGGAACCGCCCCGATCCGCATAAGCGGCCGGTATCCGCTGAAGGCGCTCGATTACACTCTGCCGGTGGCCAGTGCGCAGCTCAAGTCCGCCTTGCTGCTGGCGGGCCTGCGCGCCCGCGGCCGGACCATCGTTCGTTCGCCGGGCCGCAGCCGCGACCATACCGAACGGCTGCTGAGAGCCATGGGCGTTGCCGTGGAATCGAGGCTCGACGAAGTCGTGTCCGTGCGCGCGCCTGGGCGGCTGAAGCCGATCGACACGGAGATTCCGGGCGACTTCTCGTCGGCAGCCTTTTTCCTGGTCGCCGGCCTGCTCGCAGCACCCAGGGGACTGTTGATCCGAAACGTCGGCGTCAATCCCACCCGCAGCGGTCTGCTCAGCATCGTCGAAGCCATGGGCGGGCGCATCGAGACCCGGGCCCGGCGTATTCTCGGGGGCGAACCCGTTGCCGATATCTTCGTCTCCAGGAGCGAACTGCGCGGCATCGAAGTGCCTCCTGAATGGGTGCCGCTCGCCATTGACGAGTTTCCGGTTCTGTTTGTTGCCGCCGCCTGCGCCAGGGGCACGACCGTGATCCGCGGTGCGGAAGAATTACGCTACAAGGAAAGCGACCGCATCGGTGTCATGGCCGCCGGACTTCAAGCACTGGGCGCCGATGTGGTTGAAAAGGCCGACGGACTGGTCATTGAAGGCGGCAAGTTGCAGGGTGGCCGGCTGGACGCACAGGGCGATCACCGTATCGCGATGGCCTTTGCGATCGCCGGCACAGCGGCCCGGGAACTCATCGAGATTTTGGGGACCGAGCAGGTTTCCACGTCGTTTCCGGACTTCGGGCGCATCGCGGCCGGCTGCGGTCTTGGCATCGAGACCAGGACCGTCGGGGCGAGCGAATGACGGTCGACGGTGTATCGGTCGTCGCAATCGACGGTCCCACGGGTTCCGGGAAGGGTGCGATCAGCCGGTCTGTTGCGGTGAGCCTGGGCTGGCACTTGCTGGACAGCGGCGCGCTGTACCGATCGGTGGCGCTGATGGTAAATCGCGAAGGACTTGCCTCGGGCGAACCGGAGGCGCTGGCTGCAGCCGCGTCGCGAATGCGCGTCGAGTTCTCGGCAGCCGCCGAACCGGAAGCGGTACTTCTGGATGGCGACAATGTCACTGCCCTGCTGCGGACGGAGGAGTGCGGCGCCATGGCGTCCCGAATTGCCGCGATTCCGGCGGTTCGCAATGCTCTCTGGAAGCGGCAGCGGGCTTTCGCCAGACCGCCCGGACTCGTCGCCGACGGGCGCGACATGGGCACGGTGGTTTTTCCCGAAGCCGAATTGAAGGTCTATCTCACCGCCAGCCCGGAAGAACGTGCCCGGAGGCGCCATAAGCAGTTGATCCAAAAGGGTATTGATGTTAGCCTGCCGAACCTTTCGGAGGACATTGCGCGGCGGGACGAACGAGATGCCAACCGCGTGGTTGCGCCTCTCAAGCCCGCCGAGGATGCACGCGTTCTGGATTCCACCGGATTGACTCCGGAGGAAGTTGTCGCGCGCATCCGGGTATGGCTCCGGGAGAGTGGATTGCTTTCGAATTGAATGAGTGCGCCGGCAGGAGGCCGGCGCGGAGTAACTGGCCGCCGGCCCAGGATGGGGCGGCGTAGAATTGGAGGCCCGCGCAAGCGGAAGTACATGCATGAGTGAATCCTTTGCCGAACTGCTGGAAGAGAGTCTTGCCAGCCGGCAGATGAAGCAGGGCGCGATCCTGCAGGCAACCGTCGTTGACGTGAATCAGGACGTGGTCATCGTCAACGCCGGTCTGAAGTCCGAGGCCGTCATCCCGGCCAATCAGTTCCTCGACGACAAGGGGGAACTGGAGGTCGATGTCGGAGACGAAGTGGAAGTCGCGCTCGATGCGGTGGAGGACGGCTTCGGCGAAACCCGGTTGTCCAGGGAAAAGGCCAAGCGCACCCGCACCTGGAGTCGGCTGGAAGAGGCATTTGCCGACGGCAAGATCGTCAAGGGAACCATCAGCGGACGGGTTCGCGGCGGCTTCACCGTGGACCTCGACCTGGTCCGGGCCTTCCTGCCCGGGTCGCTGGTGGATGTTCGGCCGGTGCGCGATCCGGCCTATCTCGAGGGCAACACCCTCGAGTTCAAGGTCATCAAGCTCGACCAGCGGCGCAACAACGTCGTCGTCTCCAGGCGCGCGGTCGTGGAGGAGGAGTACAGCGCGGAACGCGAGGCACTGCTCAAGAGTCTCCAGGAGGGTATAACGCTAAAGGGCGTGGTCAAGAACCTCACCGACTACGGCGCCTTTGTGGACCTGGGCGGCATCGACGGCCTGCTGCACATCACGGATATGGCCTGGAAACGGGTGAAGCATCCGTCCGAAGTGGTCAACGTCGGCGATGATCTGGAAGTGAAGGTGCTCAAGTTCGATCGGGAGCGCAGCCGCGTATCGCTCGGACTCAAGCAGCTTGGCGCCGATCCGTGGACGGATCTCTCGCGCCGGCATCCTCACAATTCAAGAATATTCGGCAGGGTGACCAACATCGCCGACTATGGCTGCTTTGTGGAGATCGAGGAAGGCGTGGAAGGTCTTGTTCACGTTTCCGAGATGGACTGGACAAACAAAAACGTCAGTCCGCACAAGGTGGTCCAGATCGGCGACGAAGTGGAAGTCATGGTGCTGGACATCGACGAGGACAGGCGCCGCATTTCGCTGGGCCTGAAACAGTGCAAGCCCAACCCGTGGGTGGAATTCAGTCAGAACTTCCGCAAGGGCGACCGGGTCGAGGGGCAAATCAAGTCGATCACGGATTTCGGCGTCTTCATCGGTTTGCCGGGGGGCATCGACGGACTTGTGCATCTCTCCGATCTCTCCTGGGATCTGCCCGGCGACGTGGCCGTGCGCAACTATCGCAAGGGCGAGGAACTTGAGACGACCGTGCTTGCCATCGATCCGGACCGGGAGCGAATCTCACTGGGCGTGAAGCAACTGGACAAGGATCCGCTGTCCCAGTTCATAGCCGAACATGCCTCGGGTTCAATCGTCCGCGGCGTCGTACAGGAAGTGGATGCCAGGGGCGCCACGATTGCTCTGGCGGACGGCGTCATGGGCCGGCTTCGCGCAACGGAGATCTCCCGCGACCGTGTCGATGATGCCAGGATGGTGCTCAAGCCGGGTGAGGAGGTCGAGGCCAGGCTGACCGGCGTGGATCGCCGGCACCGGAGCGTGACACTGTCCATCAAGGAGAAGGAGGCCAGAGAAGAGGCGCAGGCCATCTGGGACTACAAGTCCGAGGCCGGCAAGCCCGCGGCCGGCACGACGTTGGGCGACTTGCTCAAGGAGCAGATGACCTCGGACTAGCAACCGAACATTTGAAAACAGGTCGGGTATCGACGATACCCCTCGAAGATGGTGCATGGCCATGACAAAGTCTGAATTGATCGAATCGGTCGCCAGCAAGCAGAAACATCTGCCCGCGAAGGACGTGGAGTTGGCGATCAAGCAACTCCTGGAGCTGATGAGCGAAACGCTTGCCGATGGCCAGCGGATCGAAATCAGGGGATTCGGCAGTTTCTCCCTGCATTACCGTCCTCCACGGACAGGCCGTAACCCAAAGACCGGCGAACCCGTTGCGCTTGCCGGCAAGTACGTACCCCATTTCAAGCCGGGCAAGGATCTGCGAGAGCGCGTCAACGGAGGACGTCATTTGCCTGTACGCAGTTGACGCGCGTTCCGACTCGCCTGGTCAACGTCTACTTCCGGTGCGCTGAAGCGATTTTCGGGCTGTCGACAGGAGATTGGCCGCTGTGCGCAAGATCGGAATTTTCTTCGCCTTACTCCTGGTTGTCCTGATCGCGGCGGTCTTTGCCTGGAACAATCCGGGCACCCTCGATGTCGACATTGCCTTCACCCGTTTCGAGAACGTCTCCGTTCCCCTGGCTTTTGCCGTCGCATTTGCAGTCGGCTGGCTGGTCGGCCTGATCTCTGCGGGAGCCGCTTTGGTTCGGATGGCCGGCGAGCGGCGGCGATTGCGGCGCAAGCTCAGGCTGGCCGAGGCCGAGGTGAGCAGCCTGCGCAGTCTTCCGCTGCAAGATGCCGACTGAATCGACATTCCTGCTGGCCGGCCTGCTGGTCATCGCGGCGGCCATTGGCTGGGTCTTTGCCCGACTGCCGGAATTCCGGCGCGATGAACCATCGGAGTCGTCGATCGGCGCGGACTACCTTCGCGGTCTGAACCTCGTTCTCAATCGGCAGACGGACGAGGCCCTGGAACTCTTCGTCCAGATGGCCAGGGTCGACGACGAAACCCTGGAAACGCATTTCGCGCTCGGGCACCTGTTCCGCCGCCGGGGCGAGGTGGACCGGGCGATCCGGGTGCACCAGAACCTGCTGGCGCGACCCAATCTCAGCGAGACGCAACGTCACCAGGCGCTGTTTTCCCTGGCCAGCGACTATCTCGGTGCGGGACTCTTCGACCGGGCGGAGAAACTCTTCAATGAGCTGCGGTCGAGCCCGACAATGGCGGAGTCGGCGCTGCGTAACCTGGTGGACATCTACGAACGGCAGCGGGACTGGGAGAAGGCCATCGAGGCCCGCCGCAAGCTCGATTCGAAAATCGGCGAAAAATCAGTGGAGGTCGCCCACTATCATTGCGAACTCGCCGAAGGCGCGCGCCTGGATGGGGACATGGCAACGGCGCGGCAGCATCTGAAGAACGCCGGGCGAAGTGTGGCCCGTACCTTGAGGGGCACGTTGATCCGCGCGGCGATCGCCAGCGAGGAGGGCGATCATTCGCAGGCGGTTACGCTGTACAAGCAGTTGCTGACCTCGGACCGTCGCCTGATGGCCGAAATTCTTCCGCTTCTCGAGTCGGCCTGCCGGGAAATCGGCCGCGACGGAGAGATCGAGCGATACCTGAAAGGCCTCATCGGCAGGGATGAATCGATCAAGCGGGATATCGCCTACGCGGCGATTGCGAGCGGGCTGGAACAGGCGCCGCTGCTACGCGATTGCGTGGAGGAGTTTCTCCTGGTCAACGACACGCTCGCTCCGCTGATCGATGTCGAGCACCTGAAGGCGCTGCCCCCGGACAGGCGCCGGGAGTCGATACACAGGATTTGCGGCGGACTGCGGCGCCTGGCCACGTCAGGTTCCCGCTACCGCTGCACGAGTTGCGGCTACAGTACGAAGCGTCTGCTCTGGCACTGCCCGAGTTGCAAGTCCTGGGAGTCCATTCGACCGGTGCAGACGTTTCGATTTGCGGAAATGACGGCTTAGGCGGCCGGGGTCCAGGCATCCGGGGGTTACATGCCGCATTTGTAGTCAATCTCGCCGGATTCTAAGGCTGCCGCCTTGTTCCCGGCATCCTAGGATTCCTTTGTCCCAATCCAATTGTTGACAAAGGAGAGACTGATGAGAGGACTATTCAAGAAATTCGTTTGCGTGCTGCTGGTGAGTCTGGCGCCGGGTCTGGTGCTGGCCGGGCCGGTAAACATCAACACCGCCAACGCGGAGACGCTGGCGATGGAGCTGACCGGTGTCGGCCCTGCGCTGGCAGCGGCCATCGTTGCCGACCGTGAAGCCAACGGCGAATTCGCTTCGCCCGAGGCGCTCGCGCGGGTCAGGGGAATCGGCGACCATGTGCTGGAGGTCAACAAGGGCAACATCCTGGTGTCGACCCCGGACGCGGAAGAGGGCGCATAGCGTCTGCAACCCTTGCGCGGTCGGCCGGCCGGTCGCTTACGCGATGCCAGCCGCCCAACCGTCGGCAGACAAGCCGGCGGATGGGCGAAGCGAGGTGGGCGGCACCGGCCGGTACGGCCGCGCGATTTGACTCCAATCTCCGGTATGATGCGCTCTCGTTTCCGTCAGGGAGGACATCCCGCTGAGTTCCATCGTACGCACCGCGGTTTTTCCGGTCGCCGGCCGCGGCAGCCGGTTTTTGCCGGCGACCAAGGCGACGCCCAAGGAGATGTTCCCCATCGTCGACAAACCGCTGATCCAGTACGCGGTGGAGGAAGCGGTGGAGGCGGGCGCGGACAAGCTGATCTTCGTCACGGCTGCCGACAAGAGGGGCATCGAGGACCACTTCGATGTCGATACCGAATTGGAACGGGCATTGGAGGAGTCCGGCAAGGCCGAATTGCTGGCCTCGGTGCGCGGGATTCTGCCGTCCTCGGCGAGCTGCATCTTTCTGCGCCAGGGGATTCCGCTCGGTTTGGGCCACGCGGTGCTTTGCGCCCGGCCAGCGGTGGGCGATGAACCCTTCTACGTGCACCTGCCGGATGATCTCATCTACAGCGCCACGCCCTGCCTTGAGCAGATGCGGGAGCATTACGAACGTCATGGCGGCAGCGTACTCGCAGTGCAGACCGTACCCGAAGAGCGCACGGCCAGTTACGGCATTGTCGCCGTACACAAGCAAGCGTCCGGCGCGCGAAGGATTACGGGCATCGTGGAGAAACCGAAACCGGAGGATGCGCCTTCCAACCTCGCAGTGGTGGGGAGGTATCTGCTCACGCCCGGGATTTTCGACAAGTTGGAGACGACCCGACGCGGCGCCGGCAACGAGATTCAGTTAACCGATGGGATCGCAAGCCTCATGGAGGAGGAAACCGTGCACGCCCTTGCCTTCAAGGGAGTGCGTTACGACTGCGGGACCAAGCTCGGATACTTGCAGGCGCTGGTGGAGTACGGTCTGCGAGACGCGCAGGTCGGCCAGGCCTTCGGCACCTACCTGGATGAAAGGAATCAGCCGACCAGGTAGTTCCGGTTGATGGCATCGAGGCTGGTCGTGCCGGCCTGTTGCATCATGACAACCAGTTCGCGCCGTAACAGGTCCAGTACCGTTTCCACTCCTTCCTGACCGAAGGCGCTCAGGCCCCACAGGTAGGGACGGCCGATGCAGACGGCGTCGGCGCCGATCGCAAGCGCCTTGAAAACGTCGACACCCCTTCGAAATCCGCCGTCCACCAGCACGGGAATTCTCCCGGCGACGGCGTCGACCACCTCCGGCAGGGATTCGATGGTGCCACGGCCGCTGTTTTCGGCGCGGCCGCCATGGTTTGAGACGATGATCCCGTCCACTCCGTGCTCCACGGCCAGACTGGCGTCCTCGTGGGTGACGATGCCCTTGAGCAGAAGCCTGGCGGTCGTGAAGTCGCGGAGTCGGTCGACAGAGTCCCAGTTCAGGTTTTGAGCCCTGCTGGTGCTGCTCAGGCCGCTGATGTCGAGACCGTCGAACATGGGGCGTCTGCTGGTCGAGAACTCGAGCCCCGGTTGATGACAGGGCAGGCACTCCGGGTTGGTGTCGCGCCGGAACCGCGCGATCGCTTCGCGGTTGACCACGGGCACGTCGACGGTCACGGCGATGGCGGGGCAGCCGGCGGCCTCGGCACGGCGGACCAGGCCTTCGGTGACTTCCCACTTCTCCGTGGGATAGAGCTGGTACCAGACGGGCGCGCCGCGATGGGCATTGACGTCTTCGACGCCGAAGCTGCTTACTGTCGACATGATCTGGAGGCAGTCCCTGGAGCCCGAGGCCCTTGCCGTGGCCAGTTCGCCCTCGGGGTGAAAGGCCAACTGGGTTCCGCAGGGCGCCAGCACGATCGGGAACGCATGCCGGGTCCCGAACAGTTCGATACCCGTATCCACCTCGCGCACGTCCACCAGGCGGCGAACGCGCAACTGGATCTTCTCGAACGCGCTCCGGTTGGCCGCGACAGTGGTGCCGTCATCGACACCGGATGCCATGTAGACGTAGTGAGCCAGTGTCAGGTTGTTCCGCGCCACCGCCTCGAAATCGAATACGTTGACCGCTTCATCGGGCGAGGCGATCAGCGTGTCGGTCAGCGTGAAATCGAACTGGCCCAGCGCACGGGGCGCCGCACCCAGCAACGGACTGGCAGCAAGGTATCGAAGAAAGCCGCGGCGTGAATCCCGGTTCGCACTCATTGCCTTTTCTCCCTCGCCTTGAGTTCAGCGAGAACCTCCTCATTGTGTTCCCCCAGTCGCGGTGGATAGCGCCTGTAGCTGGGACCGTTGCCGGACATGTGAACAGGATTGCCGAGGGATTTCACCAGGCCCAGCAGCGGATGTTCCAGTTCGACGATCATGCCCCTGGCGCGAAGCTGTTCGTCTCGAAGCGTCTCGTCCGGAAGATTGATGGGCCCGGCAGGAACGCCTCGTTCGACCAGTTTTTCCACCCAATCGGCGGCGTCCGCGCGAGCGAGCCTTGACTCGATGATCCGGATCAGCGTCTCCCGATTCCGGTTGCGGTCTGCATTGGTCGCGAACCTGGGATCCGTCACGACCGTGCCGTCCAGACCCGTTGCTTCGCAGAACTGAGCCCAGAGCTTTTCGGTGCCCACGGCGATAATCAGCATCTTGTCCCGGGCCCGCACCGGCTGGTAGGGCGTCACCGTGGGGTGGGTGTTGCCGAGCGGCCGCGGGTGCTCGCCGGACGCGAAGAAACTGCCCGCGAGGTTGGCGAGCCACGTGGTCTGCGAGTCCACCAGCGAGACATCCACGAATTGACCGCGGCCGGTCCCGCTCTCGCAGTCGTCGCGTGCGTAGAGCGCGGTCAGAATACCGATCAGGGTATAGATGCCGGCCGTAATGTCCGCCATGGGCGTGGGGAACCGGACCGGAGCAGAGTGTTCGTCCCCGGTGATGGCCATGAGTCCGGCTTCTCCCTGGGCGATGATGTCGTAGCCGCCGCGTCCGGCCTTGGGTCCGGTGTGCCCGTAACCGCTGATGGCTGCGTAGACCAGGCGGGGATTCAGGCGCCGCAGCGACTCCGGATCGATACCGGCGCGCTCGAGGGAAGACATGCGGGGTACATTGGTGATGAAGACATCGGCCGTCTCCAGCAGCCGATGCAGGGATTCGAGCTGCCGCGGATCCTTGATGTTCAGTTCCACGCTGCGCTTGTTGCGGTTGACGGACAGGAAATACGCGCTTTCTCCCTGGACGAAGGGCGGTCCCCAGCCGCGCGCCTGGTCGCCGCGTTCCGGACGTTCGATCTTGATGACGTCGGCGCCCAGATCCCCCAGGAGCATGCTGCAGTAGGGCCCCGCCAGGGCTTCGGTCATTTCCACGACACGCAGGTGTCGCAGCGGTGCGGCATTGGGACTCAACGGTACCTCCGGGCTTGCGGGCGAGAGGCGTACGCTAATGCCACAACCGCCGCAACGCAACGCCTGCCGCATCCGAACCGTGTCGAACGGTGGCGGCGCTGCACGATGACAGTCCAGCGCCGTTCCATTAAGCTTTGCGCCCCGACTCGTTGGCGGATGCCCCTGGAGAATGGCGTTGAAGAACCTGGCTGTAAGAAATATCGCTCGTGCGGATCGTGCCCTGATCGAGGGCCTGGCCGAAATGGGTACCGCCACGGTGCACGAAGCGCAGGGGCGTAGCGGGCTGATGCAGCCCTACATGCGGCCGATCTACGCCAGTGCGCGCATCGCCGGCAGCGCCATCACGGTGCTGGCGCATCCGGGGGACAACTGGATGCTCCATGTAGCCCCGGAGTTGGCACAGGAAGGCGATATCGTCGTGGTCGGGCTCAGCGCGGTCAACACCGACGGCATGTTCGGCGACCTGTTGGCGACCAGCTACCGTGCACAGGGAATTCAGGGATTGGTAATCGACGCCGGTTGCCGCGATGTGTCCACCCTGACCGAGATGCAGTTTCCCGTGTGGAGTCGTGCGGTTTCCGCCAAGGGTACCGTCAAGGCGACTCCGGGCGCTGTCAACCTGCCGGTCGTATGCGGGGGAGAACAGGTCAACCCCGGCGATGTCGTCGTTGCGGACGATGACGGTGTAGTCGTCGTGCCTCGCAAGGATGTCGAACGCGTCCACGCAGCGGCCCAGGCACGGGAAGCAAACGAAGTCGACAAGCGGGAGCGCCTGGCCGCGGGTGAGTTGTCGCTGGATATCTACGCGATGCGGGAGCCGCTGGCGCGTGCCGGACTCGTGTACGTGGACGACCTGACTGAGGTTGACAGGGACTGAATCCAGCCCGTATCCCTCGCAAACCGGCGGCTGAGGCCGCGGGTCCGATTGCTGATCGCTTCGGTTGAATGGGCAAACAACGGCCGCCTCTTCCATATTTCCTCCACATTCTTCCGATACAATCGGTTCGTGTCTGTTGCAATATGCAGACAATGGATCGTGAATTTCGACAATTGGGAGATCGCAATGATTCGATACGGTTTCGGCAGCGTTCTGGGAGCCATGTTCATCTTGGTTCCGGGTACGCCTGCTCATTCTCAGGAGGGCCTCGAGTTTCAACTCGAGGAAATCGTGGTCACCGCGCGGAAGCGTGAGGAGACTCTTCAGGAGGTTCCGGTCTCGATCACCGTGTTTACCGGTGAGGCGCTCAAGCAGGCCGGAATCCTCACTACACGCGACCTGTACGCGAACACGCCCGGTCTCAACTACGACACCGGTTTCGATCAGAATGCCGCGACGCCCGCGATACGCGGCGTGGTCAGCAACGAGATCGCCACCTACAGGCAAAAGGTAACCACGTTCCTGGACGGAATGCCGATCCTGGGACAGCAGGGCACCGTGCCCTTTCATACCATCCAGCAGGTAGAAGTCCTCCGTGGTCCCCAGAGTTCTGCTTTCGGTCGATCGACCTTCGGTGGGGCGATCAATTACACGACTGTCGATCCCGGCGATACGCTTGTAGCCGATCTCACAATGGATGTGGGGCAGGACAGCCTTTTCAATCTTGGAGCAATCGTCTCAGGTCCTATCGTTGAAGGTGTTCTGAGCGGACTTGTTGCCTACGAGAGCAAGTCGCGTGACGGCGAAAGCGATTGGGTGACGATCGACGAAGGCTACGGGCTCGGCGGGGAATCATCCGAAAACACGCTGGTGAAACTGGTCTACACGCCAACCGAGGCTCTGAGCCTGGAATGGCGCTACAAGAATCTCGACGTAGACAACGAGCAGACGCCGAGGGATTTTTACCCCTGGAGCACGGTCGTGCGCGGTGTCGACATGAATCCCGGAGATCGTCGTCAGATTCATCCGGATTCACCTGCAACGACCTGCGGCATCGGCGGAATGGGCGCTGTCGCGTGTGCCTTTGTCGGAAGCATCGAGCCCTGGCAACAGAGCTACGACTACAACTATTCGGATATTGGTATCGATGATCCGTTCGTGCAGAACCAGCGAGAACGCATGGAACTGGAGTTGACCTACGATTTCGACAACGGCGGTTCGCTTGTAGCCATGGGTTTCTCGTCCGACGAGTTTTACGAGCGTGGGACCGATTCCGACCTGTACGGAAGTGAAATGCTGAACGGTCGACTGGACAGTGCCGGCTTTGAGCGCGATCCAACCGACATCGGGGAGACCTACTATGAACTGCGCTATGCCTCTCCGGGCGAGAACCGGTTCCGGTACGGCGGTGGCGTTTCGTTCTATGACTACGATTTCCTGACGGTCGTGTATCGAAGTCTCGCGGGATACCAGCGCGGCCCGACGGGGGGGCGCCAGATATCCGAGTTCGCCTCCAACACCGGATACTTCTTCAACCTCACCTACGATATGACGGAACAGTTCACCGCCTCACTGGAAGGTCGCTATCAGAACGATGAAGTGGGCGGCAACAACATCGCGGGTTCCGGAGAAGTGACATCCGGCTCCCAGTCCACCAAGGCATTCCTGCCACGCTTCGGGTTGACCTACACGCCGTCGGGCCCGACCACCTACTATCTGCAGATAGCCAAGGGAAACAACCCGGCAGGCGTGAACTCCGGCTGGTTCGCCAGCGAGATTGAACTGGCCTACGCATCCTATCCGGAATTTTTTCCGGTTCCCCCATCGACAATGGCGTTCTATGAAGAGGAAGAGGTGATCAACACCGAGATCGGCGTCAAGGGCACGATTGCCGACAGGGTCAGCTATGCGGTGAATGCGTATTCCCTGAACTGGGACAACTACACGGAGATCTTTCGCGGCCTGAGTTTCGCGCCGAGCGACTGGGTAGACGCCAATCGCGACGGTGCGGGCGATGCGGGAACCCCCTATGCGGGCATGGACTTCAGTGCGTCCACCTATCTGGGCGCGGGCGATGTGACGGGTTCCGGCCTTGAGTTCGAGGCCAGCGCCATTGTGACCGACAACCTGCGTGCAAGTGCTGCGGCTTCCTATATCAATATTTCCTACGATGCGGGCGCATGCACGTTGCTGGCCTCCAACTACGGTGTACCGGTTGACGAAACGATCGCCATCGGCGATTCCACCATCGGTTGCAACAGTGTTGCCGGCAGGGAAATCGGCACTCAGCCCAAGCTTGCCGCTGTTTTCAGTCTGGATTACAGGCAGCCGCTGGAAAATGGCAGGGAGTGGTTTACGCGCTGGAGCGCCCGGTACACCGGAGCCCAGTATGCCAGCGTCATGAATCTGGCCCAGTTGGACGCATTTACTGTTTCCGACGTTCGTACCGGTCTCAGTGGCGACAATTGGCGCGCTGAGGTCTATGTGAACAATGTCTTCGATTCCGATGCGCCCCAGGGTATTCAGATCTTCTTCGATGGAGAGCCCGCGATCGGTGCGCCTCCCGGGCCGCCCACATGGAGACAGAATCTGGTGTACACGGAACGTCGAGGCAGGGCGGCCGGCTTGCGGTTCAGTTACAGTTTTGGCGACTGAGACAGTCCCTTGATATCAAGTCAGGACAAAGCCCGGCACCAGTTGTGTGCCGGGCCCTTTTTTCGGAAAAAGGCAGCTACAGTTGGCGGTCGTCGGAGCCCTGGATACCGAGTTCGCCGCGGAAAGCGGCGAATTCTTCCGGCGTCAGCGACGCCAGCCGCTGCTTCCAGCGCTGGCGCCGCCGCGCCCGGCGCCAGACCCGCAGGCCATGAAGCGGAGATCCCCTGAACAGGAGGTGCGACAACAGAAGGACGCCGACAGCCTGGAGATAGGAAAGCGTCGGGCCGCCGAACAGATCGGGAACCAGCACATTCCAGAGCAACATGACGAAAACGCCGATCACCGCGATGACGGGCAGGGTGATCGATAATCCGATGAGTGTGCGTCTGGCACGGCGCCGTAGTTTCATACCCGGCCTTCCTGTTGTTCTTTCTGTTTGTCGGGTGCCCCCGATGATCATGGATTCTCGCCAGGACAAAGTGCCTTGTCCCGGTGCAATCTCGGAGGGCTCGAACGGATACTAGCAGAAATCGCGGTGTTGACACTCCGATTCTACCCATGGATATTTGGCGCTCGGCCCGTGAACCGGAGGAAATGAACCTGAACAAGCAGAGCATCCTGTATTCCGGATTGAGCGCGTTGTGCGTTCTTTTGATTTCGCCGGCGCCGACCGTCGCCCAGATGTGGGCGGATTCAGTCTGTCCCGACGACAATCACGCTGCATTCCACGCCTGCGCCCTGGAGGCGGCAGAGCGGTTCGATCCACCTCGCACGCCGGACGGATACCCGGACCTGAGCGGTATCTGGAACCGCAGGGCGCGCGCTCACGAGAGCCTGCACGCCCATCCGGAGACCCTGGATGACGGCGAGGCGCCGAGCGTCGTGGTGGACCCACCCAGCGGTTTCGTGCCCATACAATCCTGGGCGGAGGCGCAACGCCGCTACAACCGCGTCGCCTACGTGCACCACAATGCAATTTGCCGAATGGACGGAATTCCGCTGACCATGTACATGACCGGCATTCTCCAGTTCGTGCAGAACGCCGACACGTTTCTGGTACAGGGCGAAGAAGCGCACGCCTTCCGCGTCATCGAATTGAGGGACCGCGCGCCCCTGGGTGAAGACATTCTGCTCTGGAACGGGGACTCCCACGGGCATTGGCAGGGCAATACGCTGGTCGTGGAGACCCGCAACCAGAATGCCCGCGCGTGGCTGGATCAGCGAGGGCGATTCTTCACAGACGAAGCCCGCGTGGTCGAGCGATTTACCCTGATCGACGCCGATACGCTCCACTGGCAGGCGACGCTGGACGATCCCAACGTCTACACTCGCCCCTTCACCATCGCCGTGGCGTTCAGGCGGCTTCCCGATCCGTCGTTCGAGATCTGGGAAGAGGCATGCTACGAGGACAACGAGCTGGCGTCGCAGACCTATCGCAACGTCGGCTACAAGATTTATCCGGGTATTTCCGGTGACGAGGCCAGGCGACTGAAGGCGGCCTGGGAACTGGAGGAAAGGGAACTGCAATGGCAACCATGATGAACAAGTTACGTGCAGCGCCCGTTGCCGGTCTCGCTGCGGTACTGATCGCGATCCCGGGATTCGGGCATCATTCCATCGCGCTGCAATACGACATGACGCGGGAGATCACGATCTCCGGCCGAATCGTCGAGATGGAATGGCGGAACCCGCACTCCTGGCTAAGTGTGGAGGTCGAGGGTGAAGCAGGCAGGCCGGAAATGTGGCGCGTGGAATTCGGAGGCGCAAATTCGCTTTACCGGCGAGGCTGGCGGCAGGACGATCTGCCGGTAGGCGCCGAGGTCACGATTCACGGACTTCCTTCCCGCGACGGGTCCCGGCAGATCGAGGGCGACGAAGTGACATTGGGGGATGGACGGTCATTGTTCTCCGGCAGCGGTCCGAATCAATGAGCAGGGCCGCTTCCCGGTTTGGCGCGCGGAGCGCTCCCCGGATCGCTGCGCAGACTGCTTCGCGGTCCAGCGTGCGGGCCGCTTCCCGGCTCGGCGTGGGGTACATCCTCGTCCGTCTGCCGGTGCTTGCGGCAATTGCCCTCGCATTCCCCGGAGCGGCAGCCCAGGACTACGTCGTGCCCCGCACACCGGACGGCCAGCCCGATCTGCAAGGCTTCTGGCAGGCTGTCAACACGGCAGTCTGGAACATCCAGGACCACGCCGCCGAGTACGGCGTCCCTGCAGGGCAGGGCGTTGTGGTAGGCAAGCACCTGCCCTACCAGCCCTGGGCGCTGGAGCAGCGGCAGCAGAATTACGAGAACCGCCATACCCTGGATACAGAGGCCAACTGCAAGATGGTGGGTGTGCCGCGCATTACCTACATGCCGTATCCGTTCCAGATCATTCAGACGCCCGAGCAGGTCGTGATGATCTACGAGTGGGTCCATACGATCCGCAACATATTCATGACCGGGGAGCGCCTGGAGGGGCCGATCCAGTGGTACATGGGCGATTCGCGGGGGCACTGGGAGGGGGATACGCTGGTCGTGGACGTCGTTCACTTCACCGACGAAACGTGGTTCGACCGGTCGGGAAATTTTCACAGCGCCGCATTGCATGTGGTCGAGCGCTATACTCCGGTCGGGCCGGATCACCTGATGTACGAAGTCACCATCACCGATCCAGAGGTCTTCACGGAGCCCTGGCAGATGCGCATGCCGCTGTATCGACGCCAGGAAGAAGACATCCGTATACTCGAGTACGAGTGCTACGCGCTGGCTGAGGACATAGACGAAGAACAAACAGGAGAAAGTCAATGATCGACAGAAGAGCTTTCCTGACGGCTACAGGCCGCGCCGCAGCCGGCGCCCTGGCAATGAGTCCGGTCATGCGGGCCATGGCGCAATCCAGGGGCAAGCAGGTGATGGTGGGCGGCAACGAGGTCGTCGTGGTCGACATCCACGCTCATTGCCTGTTTCAGGAGGTGAGGCCGATTATCGAGGGGACACCATTGGAAAATGCGCCGCTCCAGGACATGCTGGTGCTCGGCCAGCACCGTATCGATAACCTGGACGAGCGGGGCATCGACATCGCGGCCCTGAGCGTGAACCGGTTCTGGTGGTACGACGCAACCGAGGAGCAGGCAGAGGCGATCGTCAAGATCAACGACGAGGGACTGGCCGAGTGGTGCGCGACTCATTCCGACCGGTTCGTGCCGATGTCCTCGCCGGCGCTGCAGTTCCCGGAGATGGCCGCCGAGCAACTGGAATACGCCGTCACGGAACTGGGGCACCGGGGTGCTTCAATCCTCGGGCACGCACGGGGAGAGGCGCCTTCCACCGAGAAGTACGATCCGTTCTGGGCCAAGGCCGAAGAGCTGGGCGTTCCGGTGTTCATGCATCCGGACGGATCGAGGAACATCATCCAGCCGGGCGCCCTGGACGGAACCGGCGGTCTGGGCAACGTGATCGGCAACCCGCTGGAAACGACGCTCTTCCTTTCCCGGATGATCTTCGACGGTGCGTTCGACCGTTTCCCCAATCTCAAGGTGGTGGCGGCTCACGGCGGTGGGTACCTGCCGTCGTACCTGGGCAGGTCCGAGGTCGCTTGCGCCCGCAACAACGCCAATTGCGTCAACACGAAGAATCCCAGCGAGTACCTGCGGACACAGATTCTCGTGGACACCATGGTGTTCAACGAGGAGGGGCTGCGGCACCTGGTTGCCGTGGCCGGCGCAAGCCAGGTGGTATACGGTTCGGACATGCCGTTTGCGTGGCCGGATACCATCGATCTCGTCGTCGACTCGCCGTCGCTGAGCGACGAGGAGAAGGTCGCGATTCTGGGCGGTAACCTGATCGAGTTGTTGCGGCTGGACGTCTAGCAAACGGGGTCATCCATCGGCCGCAACAACGCGGCCTCGGCTGCGGCGCTACCGCACGGCGAAATTGCGCCTCTTGGCGCTCTGCAATTGTGGCTGGTGCGCAACAATACATGGTAGTAGGCTGCCTGTTGCCTTATGGCGTCGCATTTTTTCCGCGACTGGTATAACGTATACGCGCCAAACATGAACGAGTTGTAATAAATTTCGACAAAACACCTTCGAACAGGGGATTTTCAAACAAGCAAGGGGAACAATAGGGATGGACAAGTTCAAGGTAACCTTTGGAAGCGTTTTGGCGGGCCTGTCGGGCGCCGCCATGGTAATGGGTACAGCCTACGCACAGGAGGGCGAGGAGCTGGAGGAAATCGTCGTCACCGGCTCCTACCTGTACACGGGAATCGATTCGCCTTCACCGGTATCCGTCGTTGACGGCGAAGATATCCGGCTGGAGGCGCCACACGACCTGATGCAGTACTTCTTCACCAGCGTACCGCAAAACTACAGCAGCGACACCGGTGCGCAGTCCGGACCGAACGCGCAGCCAAGACTACGCGGCGGCGGCCGTTCTTCGCAGATCAACCTGCGCGGTATCGGCGACGAGAATACGCTCACCGTCGTTAACGGCAAGCGTACCATCAACTCCGTCATCGACGGACAGGGCTGGCCTTCGCCGGATCTCAACGCCATGGTGCCGCGGATCGCCATCGGCCGTACCGAGATCCTCCTGGACGGCGGCTCCGCGTTGTTCGGCTCCGATCCCGTCGCCGGTGTCGTCAATTTCATCACCCGGGACGATTTCCGCGGTTTCGACTTCTCGCTCGATACGCGAATCAACGAAGCTCTCCCTGACAAGAAGAACTACACGTTCGGTGCCTTGTGGGGCGCGGGCGACGATACGACCAGTGGCGTTTTCGCCTTGGAGTTTTCCGCGAGCGACAAGATCACGCTGGGGGAGATTGAGTTCCCCGACGACCCGAACCCGGATGTCACACCGGAAACCGGGACCGGTCTCGACGACATACAAGGCGGCGCTTTCGACTCGCCCGGCATGGGTAATACCTGGGTCGACCCCGATTGCGGCAACCCGGCGCTGGGACCGCCGCTGGTCGCACGGATTCCGGCGTATAACGACGGGGATTGGGACCGTCAGACATCGATCGAAAACGCGACGATTTGCGCGGAACCGGCCAGTTTCAATCCGGGCCACTCGCTGCAGCACGACAAGAAGCTGCTCACGCTCTACGCCTCGGTGTCCCACAACTTCAGCGACGCGTTGCAGGCCGGCGTCGAACTGAACTACGGGCGTGAACGCATCGCCGAAGTCGATTTGTGGGGCGACAATCTCGCGAGAAGCTGGGCAGTACCGCCAATCCTGCTGGGCCCGGAATTTCAGATTCCCAGCAACCATCCCGGTTACATTCGGGCGAAGAGCATGAATCCGCGATTCGCTACAAACATGGGCATGGGCGTACTACCGGTCTATATGGAAGCCGAGACACTGCCGTTCGGGCAGAAATACGATTCCTTTACCCGAACCGATACCCTTCGTGCCGCGTTCACCCTGAACGGTGCCTTGGCGGGTAGCTGGGAGTGGCGCGCTGACTTTCAGACCGCATATTTCCAGGCGTACCAGGGCTTGCGGGACATGATCAAGTCCAACTTGCCCCTGGCGCTGAACGGATACGGCGGACCCGACTGCGGCGTCACCGATCTTTCAAATCCCGGCCTGGCGCCGGGCCAGGGTCCCTGCCACTTCTACAATCCCTTCATGAGCGCAGGTTTGCCCGACGCGGCTTCGTTGGGCCTGGCCAATGACCGGGACATGGTCGAGTGGCTCACTCCGAATCGCGTGGATGTCTTCCTGAACGGGTTCACGAGCGGCGATTTTCTTCTCACCGGTGAAGTCGGCGAACTGAGCGGCGGTCCCATCGGCATTGCCGCCGGCGTCGCCTATCGTCAGGAAACCATGGAGCGGGACTCGGATGTGCTTGCCAATCAGGGGCTGCTGGCGACGGTCGGCACGTTCAACGACTGGAGCGGAAAGCAGACGGTGCAGTCGCTCTTTGCCGAGGCGGCGTTGCCGGTAACCGACAGCGTCAATGTGCAGGTGGCCGTCCGCAACGAGGAATACCAGAACGGTCTCTCGGAGACTACACCGAAAATCGCGGTCAACTGGACTGCAACGGACGATTTGACCCTGCGTGCTTCCTATGGAACGTCGTTCAGAGGTCCGTCCATTGTCCACTCCCAGGCCAGCCAGATCATCCAGGGCATGGGCATGCGGTTCGTGAATGTGGCCGGCATGATGTTCGGAATGGGTGGCGGCCTGTCTTTCCTCTACGAGATCGCCGCCAACCCCGACGTTGAACCGCAGACAGCGGATAACCTCTCCATCGGTTTCGACTACGACATCACGGACAATCACAGCATCGGCGCGACCTGGGTTGCGTACGACTTCCAGGATCGGATCGTGACCCCCACGGCGCCCACCGTGATGACGGGTGTGTGCCTGGCGAGGAACGACGCCGGCCTGCCCATCATTTACCAGGGCGACATCACCTACAAGTCCATTGAAGAGGAGGGTGGCTGTGCCTATGCTCGCGACCCGAGCATACCGATCACCATCGAAAACGTAGCTCGCATCGTCGGAAGGGTCGGTAATCTGGGCTACCTGGATGCCGAATTTTTGGACATTCGCGCGGCGCTCAATTTTGACACGCCCATCGGTTCGGTCAGGTTCTCGCCCCAGGCGGCCTTTACGCTGAAGTACGAATTCCCCAATGCGCTGATGGGTGCCGGTGTGGAAACGCTGTGCCCGGATCTTATCTGTAATGCCGTCGGGCGAAACATCAGCGCCACGGTCGGCATGGGCGGGGGCTTTAACGGCGTCACGTCCATGCCGCACTGGCAAGGCAGCCTACCGCTATTGATTAACTTCAGGAATGACCACACGGTACGGATCAACGCGAACTACCGCGACAGCCTGAATGCGCAATACGAGGATCTGAACGAGGCTCAGCAGTCGGTCTTCTTCCACGAAGGCGGGCAATTGATCATCAATGCGAACTATATCTACCGCTTCAACAACGGCGGCAGCGTGAATTTATTCGTTCAAAACCTCTTTGCCACGGAGCCCCCGGATTCCCAGGGCGCCCGATTCTTCCGGCGCCTGAGGGAGTACGGAATCCAGTACAGGCAGTCATTCGAACGCTGACGGGCCAGGAGCTGATACCCGGAGCGACGGCCGGTCGGCATCAGGCTGCCCGGCCGTCTTTCGTTAAGGCGTATCAGTCCAATAGCAAGTGCCCGGCGCGGGTACCGCCGCGGCGGCAGTCCTGAATTCAGTTTGCGGTGGATTCGTCGAATCGGCCGAGTGTCGAGCCGTCGGCCAGCCTGGCGCCGATGAACAATGCGGCAGGGGCTCCGTTGCGCATGGGAGCGCCGCGAATCGTGACTCGGTCGCCGGGCTTGAAGGTGGTTGGGCGCCAGCCTGCACGGTAGAGCCGGTTGGGTACGCTGCCTTCGACGCTCCACTCCACGACCTCGCCGGACTCGTTCTCGACGTTGATCTGAATCCAGACATGGGGTGAGGTCCACTGGAACTCGACGATCTCTCCGTATAACTCGACGGTCCGTTCGCGGTCGAACATGGTTGCGGCGTGATGGGCGGAACTCGCGAGTGCGAATCCCGCGAGGATGCATCCGGCTGCGATCAACAGCGATGTTCTTGCATTCATTTCGTTCGCTTCCTGTGGTCGAGTGTGTGCCCGGCTACGTTCAGAGATCGTCCAGAATGTTGCCTTCCCGGTCGAGGGTCAGCGTTCTGCCCGCCGTATCGACCGGGTTGCGATTGTTCTCCGCGCAGGCGAATTCGATCATTCGCGTGCCGGGCTCCAGCTTGCGGTATTGCTTGGCGACGCGCCAGGACGCCGTCAGCGCTTCCGGATCCTCGATGATGAACTGCGCTTCCATGAGATCGTCCCCGATCCTGTTCAGGCGGGTGACAATCCTGGCTTGCGTGCTCAGGACGAGTCCCGTTCGGTCCAGAATGGTATCGCCATCGCCCTTGAGACTGATGGTTTCGAATACCAGCGTGTCGCTATCCCAGTGGCCGACGGACTCACCGCTGTAGGTCGGCCATCTGTCTTCGGGGGCGGGGTGGCTTCGGCCGTCGGTGTAGATCCGCAGGATGTTCGGACCGTCCTCCGTGATGATCCAGACCTGTTCCGGCTTGACGATGAATTCGATACCGGCGGGCAGGTTCATCATCCTCGGGAATCCGGCCGGCGTGCCGCAGGTCGTGATGGGATCGGGGAATTCGCCACGCCGGACCCGTTCGCGGTTGGCGGCGTACTTCGCTTCCCATTCGTCGTTGTAAGGCGGGTACTCGCGGGTACCCGGGGCATTGGAGCTGCCTCCGGGGGGATCTACGGTCGCCTGGTCGAAGACCGTGTTGCTGGTCATCTGCCAGACACCGCTCCAGTCGGGAAGGGCGGCGCCTTCAGCGTCCTGTGCCGGCAAGGGAATGGGAGCCGCAAGAGACGCCGCAACTGCAAGCAGGGCGCATGCCGCTTTTGGCATCGGCACTGTACCTGCAATCCGGTTGGAACCAGCCATAGTCGCAAATCTCCGTTCAGGCCTTCTGGAGTCGCCGCCGTTGCCATTCGGCAGCCGTATTGCAGCATATCAAATGCCTGGGGGCGGTGGTTCCGTTGTTGAACGTGATGTGACGGTTGTGCCTGATTGCACAGTCACGATTCTCGGGTGTCGGCTGACGCCTGTTCCACGATCAGAATCAATCCCCGGCGCGAAATGACCCGAACGGCGTCGCCTGGAACGATTTGATGCGTCCCTTGGCGACGTGCCGACCACTTTTCACCCCCGATCACGACGCGGCCGCGGTCGCTGGCGCCGAAACCGTCCACGGCATGTCCGGTCGACTCGCCTTCGCCCGCCGAGAACGTGATCCGCGTGGGTGCGAACGCCTGCATCAGGATTACCGCGATCACATCGCCGATGACGATGATCGCGAGCGCGACCAGCACGCTGACGGGCTCGAAAATGCGGTCCAGGCGAATCAGTACCCAAACCGCAAGGACGCCCAGAAACACCGTCTCCACCAGGAGCACCAGCCACAGTTGGCGGCGTTGGATCTGCATTCTGGCCATCCGGAATCAATTTGCCTTCCGCCGCCACTGTACCGCACCGCGGCACGCGGCCCCCGGGTTGCCGACGCAGGCTTGGCTGGAACTGCCCTCCGGGTCCCTGCGCGTCAGCGCAGCGGGCCCGTTGGCAGAATTCCTAGACCGAGGCCGCGATGGCCTTGCCCAGCAATTTCGTCGTGGCCCTGCCGCCCATGTCCGGTGTCAGGCGTTTGCCGTCCCGCAGTACGCGTTCGATGGCCCCGAGGATGGCATCGTGAACGTCCGGGTGCCCGAGGTGCTGGAGCATCATCGCCCCGGCCCAGATGGTGCCGATGGGATTGGCGATGCCCTGGCCGACGATATCCGGCGCCGAACCGTGGACCGGCTCGAACATGGACGGATGCACCTTCTCGGGGTTCATGTTCGCCGAAGGAGCGATGGCAATGGTCCCGGTGCAGGCGGGCCCCAGGTCGGAAAGGATGTCGCCGAACAGGTTGCTGCCGACCACGACATCGAAGTGCTCCGGCATGCGCACGAAGTTGGCCGTAAGGATGTCGATGTGGAACTGATCCACGTTCACGTCCGGGTAGTGCTCGCCCATCGCCTTGACCCGCGCATCCCAGTAGGGCATCGAATGAATGATACCGTTGGACTTCGTGGCCGAGGTCAGGTGTTTCGCCGAGCGTGAGTTGGCCAGTTCGTAGGCGTACCGGACGACCCGGTCGACGCCGTGCCGGGTGAATACGCTCTGCTGTATGACGATCTCGTTTTCGGTTCCCTGGTACTGAACCCCGCCGATGGCCGAGTACTCGCCCTCGACATTCTCCCGCACCACGTAGAAATCGATGTCGCCGGCCTTCTTGCCCGCCAGCGGGCAGGGCACGCCGTCGAACAGCCTCACGGGACGCAGGTTGATGTACTGGTCGAACTCGCGCCGGATCGGAATCAGCAGGCCCCAGAGGGAGACGTGGTCGGCCACGGTGGGGAAGCCCACCGCGCCGAGATAGATGGCGTCGAAGGTGCTGAGCGTCTCGATGCCGTCCGCCGGCATCATTGCGCCGGTTTTCAGGTACCGCTCGCACGACCAGTCGAACTCCTGCCACTGGAACTCGATGCCGTGCCCGGCCGCCGCCGCTTCCAGGACCCGCACACCCTCGGGCATGACTTCCTTGCCGATCCCGTCTCCGGGAATCAGCGCGATCTTCAGCGTACTCATGCGGCCGGGCTAGTAGTTCATCCCGCAACCGTAGAGTTCATCGGTCGGGAACTTGGTGATGACTTCGATGCCGGTTTCGGTGACCACGACTTCGTCTTCCAGCCGTACGCCGTCGTAGCCGATGCCCGCGTAGGTTTCCAGCGCGAATACCATGCCGGGCTCGATCTCTACCGGGTGGTCGAAACTGTAGGCGCGGGAGATGATCGGGAATTCCCAGAGTCCCACGCCGAGGCCGTGCCCGTACTGCAGTCCGAATACCTCGTGCTCGCTGCGGGCGCCCATGGCCTTGTGATCGGGCCAGACGGCGGCGACATCCGCGCTGGTCACCCCCGGCCTGACGGCCTCGATGCCGGCGAGCTGGTACTCGAGGCAGCGCTTGTGGATGTCCAGTTGCTTCTGGTTCGGCTTGCCGCAGCAGAAACAGCGGTACACGCAGGTGTGGTAGCCATTAAACATGCAGACGATGTCCATGAAGATCATGTCGCCCGGCTGGATCAGTCGATCCGAACTGAGATGGGGATGGGGGTGAGTTCGGTTTCCGGTGGTGACCTGAACATTGTGGACCCACTGGGCGCCCAGGCGGTGCATCTCGTGGGAGGCGACCGCTTGCAGATCGTTTTCCTTGACCCCCGGGGCGATGGTCTGCGCGATCTTGTGAAACGCGGCATCGACGATGGCCGCGCCATGCTTCAGGCACATGATTTCGTCTTCGTTCTTGATGGCCCGCGCATATTGCATCACGCCCTGGCCGTCGGTGATGTTGTAGCCGTTCTCCAGCAACGCCAGGATGATCTGCGACTCGACGATATCCACGCCGATACGGACCTTCTTCTTGTCCATGCCGTGGTTGTCCAGGACCATGTCGAGGTCCTTGAGGAAACCCTCGTAGCACTTCCAGGCCATGGGCAGGGCGCCATGCATGGTGCCGTGCGCCGGGAAAGTGGTCTCGGCGACCCACGGGCAGTAGAGCTTTTCGGCGGCTACCTCGGAGCCGAAACCGAAAATGTGGGGATAGCCGTCACGCGGCACGATGGCGTAGCGTCCCATGTTGTCCACTTCCGGCGATGCCACGGCGGTGGAGGTCGCGTAGCGCTTGTTGCTGGTGTCGAACAGCAACAGGCATTCCACGTCGAATTCGTCCATGTACTTCTTGATTCGTGAAACGCGGTGTTCCCGCATGCGGTCCATGTCCATCCGCTGCTCATAGTCCACCTGCATCATTCCAACTGTGCCTTCTCTCACCGCGAGTCTCCTTGGGTAGTCCGCTGTCTCTGGTTGAATTTACGGGTTATCTGAATGTCTTTCAGACAACCTTCTCGATTTGATGGGATGCCGCCGACCTTACTATGGTTTCCGTCACCGCGGCGCCGTGAATCATCTCCCGGGTGGGAACGATGAACGGCCGGGTACCGTCCACCGCGTCGGCGAACCGTTCCAGCACGGCTTGCACGATATCGACCTGGTCGGCCTCCCACGTCTGCAGGGGGCCCTTGACCGGCTTGAAGTAGCAGGTACCGAAACATCTCTTGCGCCGTTCTTCCGAGGGCGCACCGGCAATATGAGTCATCCCTTCCAGCCTGACGAATCCCTTGGACCCGAAGACCTGGAAGCTGAAGCCGCCGCCCGTGGCGGTCATCGTAGCCAGGTACCCGGACATGCCCGCCTTCATCCGGAACAGCATCGAGGTGGTGTCGTCGGCGTCCACGGCCACGGCGCGCCTGAAGCTCTGGCAGTACACCTCGTCGATCTCCCCGCACAGGTCGATCATGCCGTCGACTGCATGCACGCCCATGGGTGTCAGGCCGCCGCATGGCGTCTCGTCCCGACTCGCCCGCCAGGCGTCGGGCGACAGGAAAAGCGCGTTGGGAAACGTCATGTTGGCTTCGCAGTGCAGGATTTCGCCGAGCTCTCCGGAACCGATTTGGTCGCGCAGTTTGGTCATCTCCGGATGGAGGCGGCGGTTGTAACCCAGGCCCAGGGTTACGCCGGCCTTCTCGGTTGCCGCCACGGCCCGCTCGGCGCTGGCCTTGCGCAACGCAAAGGGCTTCTCGCAGAATACATGCTTGCCGGCCTCGGCCGCCGCCACGACCTGGTCCGCGTGCACCGAGTGGGGGGTGGCCAGGACCACGGCGTCGATTTTCGGGTCGGCGAGAACTTCCTCGTAATCATGAACGAACGCCAGTCCGTGCTCGTGGGTAAACGCTTCCAGTTGTTCCGTTGCGCGTCTTGCAACACCGGCCACGAACCGGATCCTGTTGCTGCTGCCGGAAACGGATTCAACCAGGGTCTGGCCCCACCAGCCCATACCCACGATGGCGGCATTGATCATCACGTTCTCCCGAGGTGTCGCGACTTCCTTAAGTGCGCGCGGATTATTTCGAAAAAATGGCGATTATTCAACTATTATCGACAAATAGGTTCGCCTGCGTCCCGATTGCGTGCGGCGCAGCGGCGGAGATGCCGGCGACGGGGATGCCTGCGACGCCGTGGCCCGCTCGCGCGTGGCGCCGTGGCTCGACGGCGTGCGGTGACATGACCCGGATTGCTCAATGACACTATACACCTGGTCCTGGCTCTTCCTGTGCGGTTACATCCTGGCGATGGCGGGCTTCGGGGTGCTGGGCAATCGGCGGGTGAGCGGCGCGGACGACTACGCCGTCGCGCGCGCGGGCTACGGGCCAGCGGTGCTCGCCCTGGCGTTCGCGTCCACCGCGGCCAGCGGCGCTACGTTTCTCGGCCTCCCGGGGCTCACCTACACCTATGGCATGTCCACGCTCTGGATTGCCTTTCTCTACCCCGTGGGTGTCTATCTCGGAATCCTGATCTGCCAGCGCACCATCGGCCGTTACGGAAACCTTTCCGGCGCGCGCTCGATCCCCGAGTACCTGGGCGAGCGCTACCAGTCCGAGGCGCTGCGTATTTCCGCCGCCGTGTTTTCGTTGATCCTGCTGTTCTATCTGGCGGGACAACTGGTCGCCGGACTGGTGATGTTCGAGATGATGCTGGGGTTGTCCAGGGGCTGGGCGCTGGCCATCACAACCGCCGTGCTGCTGGGATACGTCACCCTGGGCGGCGCCCACGCGGACATTCTCACCGACGGCGCCCAGGGGTTGCTGATGGTGATCCTGGCGATCCTCATCGTGGCGCTGTTCCTGGCGGGTGCAGGCAGCGGCGGTTTCGCCTCCATGCTGGACAGCCCGGGCTCGCAGGACCCGCTGTTAATGCGGCCGTTGCATCCCGGCGCAGCCATCACTGCATCGGTCTGGTCGTTCGTCAGCCTGGTGATCGCGCACATTCCGCTGGGCCTGCTTCCGCATATCGGCAACAAGCTCTGGGCGCTCAGGGACGAACGCGCGCGCACGCGATTCCTGGCCATGGCGTTTACGTTCGGGCTGATATTGCCCGCCATCACGCTGGGCGGCGCGCTCGCCCGGAGCGCTTTGGGAGACAGTCTGTTCGCCGCCGGCGACGGCGGCGCCAATGCGGCGCTGCCGGCGCTGTTTCTCGAAATCTTTCCCACGTGGTTGGCGGCATTGCCGGGCGTCGGGATTCTGGCCGCCGTGATGTCCACCGCCGACGGCCTGGTCATTTCGACGTCGCAGGTCTTCGCAAACGACATCTATCGGCGCAGCATCGCGCCGAGGTGGCGTGTCAGGCGGGAGGCCGGTGCGCTGGACCGCGATGTCCTGCTGATCAGCCGGGTGGTCACCGTGCTGGTACTGCTGGGTTCCGCCGGCCTGGCCTGGCTGGTGATGGACATGAACGTCGTGTTGCTCGTCTGGGTGGGTATCGGCGGCTTCACCGCGTCGCTTGCGGGCCCGCTCGTGCTGGGATCGCTCTGGAACGGCGTCACCCGGGCCGGGGCGCTGTGGGGATTCTGGACCGGCGCAATCCTGTTCGTGCTGATCCACAGCGAGGTGCTTTCAGGTCGCTGGCCGCCGGGCACGGTTCTGGAATCGTTCGGGCGCTGGTTCGATTTCTACGCCACGAGCCCATACTCGGCGGCAACGCTGGCCGGGCTCACGGCTGCGCTGGTGACGACCCTGGTTTCGCTTGTGACGGAGCGGTTGCCCTCTGATCATATCGAGCAAGTGAGTCGGGTCAAAGCCGGACAAGTGTGACGCGATATTCCATATGCACGGCAAATTTGCAACAAACTTGACACTCTGAAAGCTCGACATTGTCGAGCAGGATTATCTATTATTGGGTTTCACGCAACAGGTATCCGAATATTCGAATTCCAAGCGATTGCCTGCAGCGTGTATCCGGGCGAGTTGTTCACTTAATTTGGGGAGTCAGAACATGCGTCGAATCCAACACCTGGTCCTTGTTTCAGTGTCAACGGCATTGATTGTTCCACCGGTTTTCAGCCAGGTGACCGCACTGGAAGAAATTGTGGTCACTGCGCGAAAGCGTGAGGAGAACCTGCAGGAAGTCCCGGTCTCCATTTCCGTCATTTCGGACTCGCTGATCGACGAGGCCGGCATCGTGGAGCCTCGCGACTTCTTCGAAATGACGCCCGGCGTCGATTTCGACACCAATGGCGACCGCAATAACGCCACCCCCGCCGTGCGCGGCATCCAGGCCAAGGCCACTGCAACGACACGCCAGAAGGTCATGTCGTTCATCGATGGCCTGCCGCTGGTGGGCGCCCAGGGGACGATGCAGTTCACCGGGATAGAGCGTGTCGAAGTGTTCCGCGGACCTCAGAGCGCCGCATTCGGCCGCTCGACGTTCGCCGGCGCCATCAACTACGTCACCCGGGACCCCGGCGAGGAGTTCGTCGGTGATCTGCGGTTGAGTACTTCGGATCTGGGGCGCAACGCTATCCAGCTCGAATTGGGCGGTCCAATCAACGACACGTTCGGCTATACGCTGGACGTGAACGTGGACGAATACGACGGACCGGATGAGTGGGTTTCCACGGAGGGTTTCGACGTCGGCGGGACCAGTACCGAGTACATCAGCGGCAAGCTCAGCTTCGCTCCAACCGACCGCTTCGACGGCGAAGTTCGGGTAATGAGCATGCGGACCGACGACGACATGACACTTCGTTATTTTATCGACCCGGAAGAGTGGGCGCGCTGTACAAACCTGCCGAGTCCGAACGCCATGGGCGTACGCTGGATTGACGGTACGTTCGACTGCGATCCGTCCCCGCCGCCGGGAGGCATTCCCACAAACATCGATACGGCCGCACCGTTCCGGGGTACGCCGGATGAGTTGTTGGCATCGACGTACAGAATCGACCCCACGGTGGCGAATACCCGCGACCGCATTCAGGGCGAGTTCAATTTCCGGCACGATGCCGGAGACCTGCAGGTTCTGACCTTCTTCTCGGAGGAAACCTACCTGCGGTGGGCGGACGGCGACCGCAGCGATGCGCCGCTGAACATCGTCATGGGCATGGTCATGGGGATGGCGGTGAACCACATGGCCGATCCCACCGACATCGAGGAGAAGATGGTCGAGGTGCGCTGGCTGTCTCCGGACGAGGAGCGGTTGCGCTGGACCGTGGGCGCTTCCTTCTACGACTACGACTTTCTGACGTTGGTATGGGCCCAGTACGGCGCCATCGTCGACGGGATCGTGGATCAGTTCCCGCCTGCGCAGCAACCGCAACCGAACGTCATCATCTCGGAAATGTCCGAAAATTCCGCAGTTTTTGCCAACCTGACGTACGACCTCACGGAGCGGACCACGCTCTCGCTGGAGGGCCGCTACCAGAGCGAGGACATGACCAATGTGAACCAGATCACGGGCGAGGCGTTCACCAATACGACCACTTCGTTCGTGCCCCGCCTGGCGATCAATCACAGCCTTGACAACGGTGTGACCATGTACGCTCAGGTATCCAGGGGCATCAACCCTGCGGGCGTTATCCCCGCCGCCCGCAGTCCGCGGGTGGAACGCGCCCACGAGCAGGTATTCGGCCTGGGCTGGATCGAGTGGGAACTGGACAGTGTTCTCTTCTATGCTCAGGAGGAGATCGTCAACGTCGAAGCGGGTCTGAAGGCGAGCCTGGCGGACAATCGGGTGCAACTCTCCTCGGCAATCTACGCCATGGACTGGGAGCACTACAACCAGGCCTATACGTTGAACTGGAATGTCGACACGCTTGCGAGACAGCGCGGCGAGATGAGTCCGGGCATACTCCCGGGGCTCGGCCCGGGTGATTACAGGTTGAGGGCACAGCTGGACCTGGGTGCGGCAAACGTTCAGGGCCTGGAATCCGAGGTTGCCTGGTTCGTCGATGACAACTGGGAGGTTCGTGGCAGCTTCACCTGGCAGGATACCGAGTACGAGACCTTCTGCGATCCCGACGCGGTCCAGCAGATCGGGTTGACGCCCACACACACGGTGGCCAATGATCCCGGGGTATTGTTTAACTGCGTCGACGCAGTGGGCAACCAGTTCATCCGGCAACCGAACATTGCCTACAATGCGTCCGCAACCTATCGTGGCTCCGTCGGCAACAGCGGTTGGAACTGGGTAGGGCGGCTGGATTGGCGAGTGGTCGGCGAGCAATGGCTTGACAACGTCAACCTGATGGCCCTGCCGGAAACCCAGACGCTGAACGCGAGCCTGAACTTCCGCAACGACAATCTGGATCTGCGACTCTGGAGCCGCAACCTCACCGACAACAACACACCACGAATCGTGCAGTCGGCGGGTTCCGACTATAACCAGAGTCCCCCTAACCAGAACTTCCACGTTCTGCCGAGGGACCCGAGGGAGTTCGGTGTGTCGCTGAATTACAGCTTCTAGTCGTTGCCGACATAAGCTGTTAAGCTCTCCCGTCGCCCTCACCACGACCGGTGAGGGCGACTTTTTGTAAGCGGACGAAGGTTGAGTTTCCTTCTAGATGGCTTAAAATAGTTGATGTAACTAATTGAATTAAAATACAGTGAGCAACGAACCAGCGATTGACATTACTTCCGCGAGTTCACCGGCCAGTTCCGATGAGGCGCCTGCCATCGACACCGAAACCCGGCTGAAACTCTTTCGCACCATGTACGAGTGCCGCGTGCTCGAGCAACGCGCCTACGATCTTTTCATGCAGAATCTGGTCAAGGGGACCAGCCATCTGGCCCTGGGGCAGGAAGCCGTTGCCGCGGGATTCGGAACGGCCATGCGGGAGGACGATTACACGTTCTGCACCTACCGGGGCCATAACCACACCTACGTGCGCGGCGTCACCATGACGTCCATCCTCGGTGAACTCATGGGCCGGGAGTGCGGCCTGTTGCGCGGCAAGGGCGGCTCCATGCACCTGACCAGCGTCGAGAACGGCGCCATGGGTTCCTACGCGATCATCGGCGCACACCTTCCGGTAGCCGCGGGTGCCGCCTGGACGGCACAGTACAAGGGCACCGGGCAGGTGTCCGTATGTTTCTTCGGCGACGGGACGACCAACATCGGCGCCTTTCACGAGGCCCTGAATTTCGCGGTGATCTGGAATCTGCCTGTTGTCTTCGTCTGCGAGAACAACCTCTACATGGAATACACGCCCATCGGCGAAGTCACGGCGGTGGAAAATCCCGCAGCGGATCGGGCAGCGGCCTATGGGCTGGAGTCGATCATCATCGACGGAAACGATGTCGAGGTGGTCTACGAGGCGGCCTGCGCCGCCCTGGACAAGGCGCGCCGCGGCGACGGTCCCACGCTGATCGAAGCCCAGACCTACCGGCACGGCGGTCATTCCCGGGCCGATCCCGGCAAGTACCGGCCGGACGAGGAGCTGCAGTCGTGGCTCGCGCGGGATCCCATACCGATGTACCGGCAGCGGCTGCTCGACCTGGGCATTTCCGAGGCCGACGTGGAAGCCATCGAGTCCGAGACAGACGCGGCCATCGATGAGGCGACGGAAGAGGCCCGCAACAGTCCGCCGCCGCCGGTGGAAATCGCCCACATCGACGTCTGGGCCGATGGAGGTGCATCATGGCGCAACTGACCTACCGGGAGGCCGTGCGCGACGGCATCGCCCAGGAAATGCGCCGGGACGAGGACGTCGTATTTCTCGGCGAAGACGTTGCTGCGGCTGGCGGTGTATTCAAGACGACCGTCGGGCTGCTCGAGGAATTCGGGCCGGACCGGGTAAGGGATACCCCGATTTCGGAACAGGCCATCATCGGCGCGGCCATGGGCGCTTCGATGACCGGGCTCAAGCCCATCGCGGAAATCATGTTTTCGGATTTCTTCGCGGTCTGCTGGGATCTCGTGGCCAACCAGATCGCCAAGACCCGGTACATGACCGACGGGCAGTGCTCGTTTCCGCTGGTGCTGCGCAGCGCCAACGGCGGCGGCAGCCGGTTTGGCGCCCAGCACTCCCAGAGCGTCGAGAACTGGGCCATGGCGATTCCGGGACTGAAGGTTGTCGCGCCATCCACGCCGGCCGACGTCAAGGGCCTTCTGGCGGCATCCGTGCGGGACCCCGACCCGGTGATGTTCTTTGAGCAGAAGTCGCTCTACGCCATCAAGGGCGAAGTGCCGGAAGACGAGCATTTGGAGCCACTGGGCGTGGCCAGGGTGGTGCGCGCCGGGGACGATGTGACCATCGCGGCGCTGGCAGCCATGGTGCCCAGAGCGATCAAGGCGGCGGAGACGCTTGAGTCCGAGCACGGCGTATCGGCCGAGGTGATCGACGTTCGCAGCCTCGTGCCGCTGGACACGAAGACCCTGCTCGACTCGGTTTCCCGAACGGGCCGGCTGGTCACCGTGGAAGAGAACCCGCGGCTCTGCGGCTGGGGCGCGGAACTCGCCTCCATCGTCGCCGAAGAAGCGTTCTGGGACCTGGAGGGACCCATTGTGAGGGTCACGACACCGCACATCCCCTTGCCTTCTGCGGATGCGCTTGAGGACGCGGTCATGCCCAGCGCCGAGGGCATCGTGGACAACGTCATACGGCTGGTGGACTGAGCGGCCATGAACGTGTTGATGCCCCAGCTCGGAGAGACCGTCGCAGAAGGTACGGTGGCCGCATGGCACAAGAAGCAGGGTGACACGGTTGCGAAGAACGAGGTCCTCCTGGACGTGGAGACGGACAAGGCAGCCACCGAAGTGCCCGCGCCCGTGGCAGGCGTCATCGCGTCGGTCCTGGTCCCCGAGGGCAAGACAGTGGACGTGGGCACGGTCCTGGCCGTCATCGAATCGGAAGAGGCGGCGGAATTGGCAGCAGATTCCGATGGAACGGAGGCAGGGGCGGCAAAAGCCTCGTCCGGGCCTTCCGGCAAGCGAGCCTCTGCCAAACGCTCTGCACGCAAAGCCGCCAAAGCCGTAAAGGCGCGAGGTCGGGGCGGCAAGAAAGGCCGGCTGCGCCTGTCGCCCGTGGTGCGCCGGTTGCTGGCGGAACATGGGGTCGACGCCAATGACATCACCGGATCGGGCCGGGATGGCCGGATTACCCGCAAGGATGTTCTGGCCTTCGTCGATCAGCGCACTGCGGCGGAGACGAAGCCCTCGGTGCCCGAGCCCGGTTCGGGGGCCGCATCGGTCAGGTCCCCTGCAAAGTCTTCCGCAATACCCCCTGCAAGACCGCCCGCCGCGCCTTCCGGCGAGGCGACACGCATACCCTTCGACCGGATCCGCCGCGTAACCGCCGAGCACATGGTGCGCTCCAAGGGCACAAGCGCGCATGTCATGCAGGCGGTGGAAGTGGACTTCTCCGGTGTCGATCGGGTGCGGATGCCGCTGAAGAACGACTGGCGGTCCAAACAGGGATTCTCGCTGACCTACCTCTCGTTCATCGCCCGCGCCACGTGCCTCGCATTGCGCGACTATCCGAACATCAATTCAAGCGTCGACGGCGATGCCCTGGTGCTGCACCCGTCGGTGCACCTCTGCATAGCCGTGAACCTGAACTTCGAAGGCCTGGTGGCGCCGGTGATCCGCGATGCCGATTCCCTGACGGTGGCGGGCCTGGCGCATGCCATCCACGACATCGGCGACCGGGCCCGCAAGGGCGCGCTCGATCCGGATGAGTACGCGGGGGGCACCTACACGCTGTCCAACAACGGTTCCTATGGCACGCTGATGACGGGGGCCATCATCAACCAGCCCCAGGTGGCCATTCTTTCGGTGGATGCCATCACGAAGCGGCCGGTGGTGGTGGAATCGCCGTCGGGCGATGCCATCGCGATCAGGCCCGTCGGCATACTCGCCCAGTCGTTCGATCATCGCGCCATCGACGGCGCCTATTCCGCAGCGTTCCTGCAGCGGCTGAAGGGACTGCTGGAAGAGAAGGATTGGTCGGACGAGGTCTGAGGCCTGTTCAAGCGCCCCCCTCCTGTCCGGTCGGGGCCGGATAAAGCCGATTCGCGTTAGTTCGAGCTAACCGGGTGTTGCGCCCGGACCGCCTGTGAAGCTCGTTGTGCCTGTGAAGCCCGTTGTGACCCTGTCGTGCGTCTGAAGGTTCTTCTCGTGGCTCTGACGACCCGTTTGAAGCCGATCCAGGTGCCGGTAATGGCGCCAATCGTCACACCCAGCATCAGGGGCCACATCATCAGATCCCAGATCGGCCGGGTTCGTATCAGGGCGGAAAAGTCGCCCCGATGCAATGCGAGAAAGACCCAGCGCAACCACTGCCGGTTCCGGTCCGCCGCGTAGGCGAGCTCACCCGTCACGCTGTCCAGATAAATCCGTTCGCCGTCTTCGTACTGAACGCGGAACACCGGGAAACGCCTCTCTTCATGATGGTTGTAATAGTAGGCATCGCCTTCATTCAACCAGGCCGCTTCCGAGACCGGCACATCCGGTCGCATGACGTCGGCTGCCCGCGAGAAAAAGCTGTCCGGCAGCATCTCCGGTTTCAGCGTCCCTGCGTTGAGACGCACCCGCTGCGCTTCCTTGTCCGAAGCGATCGCGTAGAGTTGTCCGCCGGCCACCGAAATGTCCAGGCGAACCGCCGAGGAGGGTAGTTCTTCCGCCGGCAGCCCGCTGACGAACGCGCTGGCCAGCTCGAAGTTGACCTCACCGCCCCGCAGCCGCTGGTTCTCGACAAAAAAGCTGCGGCTTTCCAGCGCTCCAAACGCATTGACGGAGAACAACCCGCTGATCAGCCAGGTCAGGGTGAAGAGACCGAAGACAAGACCGGCGTAGTGGTGCCACAGCGCCCCCCCGTGGTAAGGAGAACGGTGCCCATTGCGCCGAGTCTTGAACTGCCGCAGCCCGATGTAGATGCCGATGACGGTCAGGAACAGGCTCACGATGGTCAGCCATATGACCACCTGCAGCCAGACACCCGTGTGCTGGCGCAGCGCCGTGGGGTAAAGCCAGTGGACGACCGCACCCATCCAGTTCAGGAATCGCTGTCGGAAGGTCGTCATCTGGACGACCTCTCCGGTGGTACTGGAAACGTAGAATTCGGTGCCTGCGGCATCGTCCATCGCGAAGTGGTACAGCGGTCTGTGAGGCTCGTAACTTGCGTAGACGGTCCATTGGTCGCGCAGGATCTGCTCGACCAGCCTCGGGTTGCCCTGCAGACCGTACTCCTCGGCTGCGGCGGCCGCGATGAATTGCGCGTCGGCCTCGTAGAATTCCGGAAGATACTCGCCGGTCCGCAGATCGATCACGTATTGGACGCGGCCGGCCCTCAGACGAAGTACGGGGATGCCCGCCATCATTTCCAGGCGGAAGCTGTTGACCGAGATGTTGCTGAAGTCCGTGGGAATTCGGCAGCACGCGGCCAGATCCAGCGGCTCCAAGCCGGCAAGACGCTCCGAGTCGTCCAGCTCCGGATACTGCTCGTACATCATCACAAAGCCCGACAGGCACCACAGCGAGATCACCACGCCAAGCGCGATGCCCAGGTATCTGTGAATCAAGAACAGTAATCTGACCATGAGCCGTTACCGCTGACCCGTTCGGGGCCGGCTGAACACGTTGTCCCAGCCGACCGTACGATTAAACCGCAAATCGGGCAAGACTGGTACCCGCAGGACCTAGAACCGGTACCCGTAGGCGATGTGTAGCGTTCTCGGGGTGCCCAGGTTCTCGTATGGATAGGAACCGCCGCCGACGTCCAGGAAGGCCCGGCCCAGCGACGAAGCGTATTCCTCGTCCAGGGCGTTCTCCAATCGGACGCCGAGGCGTTGCCGGTCGTCGTCTCCGAAACGATAGGCACCGCCGAAATCCAGGACTGAATAACCACCATGCTCGACGCGGCCGACCCCGCGAACCGAGTCGTAGAGGTCGCCCACGTTCAAGAGGGATACGACGAAATCGAATGGAGCATTTGCCGGCTGGTACGTGACGCTGGCCTTGAACGTACTCTCCGGCACGTCCGTGATTTGTTCGCCGGAACCTGCCGCCTGCGCGGACGTATCGACGTAGTTGACGCTCGCGCCCCAGTCCGGACCGAGCGTGAAGCCCACGTTGATTTCCCAACCGTCGAAATCGACGGTTCGGTCCGTATTGACGCGCATCCCGTCGACGACGCCGATCAGGTCATCCACGGCACGCTGGAATGCAACCACTTCCCAGTTCACGTTCGAACCGCCGCGCCCGCCGATACCGACATTGATGTTGCGGCTCTTTTCGCCCTCCAGGTCCGGATTCCCGAGCGTGCAACAGGGGTCGTTGCCGTACAACTGCCAGGCGTCCGGCAGGCGGAACGAGGTGCCCGCGCTGCCGCGCAGATAAAGCGAATCGCTGAAATCGTGGTGCAGGCTCAGGTTGCCCACGGTGACCGCGCCTTCACCGCTCGGGCTGTTGTGGCGGAACCCGAGCGCGACTCGGGTGTTGGCCAACAGGCTTTCGTTGGTTCTGATCTGCCCGAAGAACGCGTCCACCGATTCGGTCTGGTCCGCGATCAACAGGACCTCGTCGCTTCCCGAAAACCGCTGGTGTTCGTATCCCGCCGCAAAGTCGAACCCGCCCCCGGTCTCGATCCGGGTCATTGCCGTCAAGCCATAGTCGTCGTAGCCCCAGTACGAGCCATCGTTGACCGTTCGCAGATTGCCCGTTACGGCGCCGTTGTCATCCAGGACATTGTAGATTCGCGTGTAGTTGGTATCCCAGGTATGCGAGTAGGCCTTGATGAACAGACCGATGTTGTCGGTCGCCTGCAAGTCGTACTTGAGGGTCACGATGTCCTCGTCGCGTGCGTTGTACGTGTCGTAGTTGAGATTGGCGCGCGCGAAATCGAGTTCGGCGCCGGTGCGCTGGTAGTGGAGCGACAGGCGGGAGTTCTCGCCGATGTCGTAGGCGTACTTGAGTCCGACCATGCCGACATCGTAGCCACGGTGCCGGTCTGTGGTGCTGGGTTGAATATCCTCGTCCCTGTACGGCTGAATGCCGTCGGCCTGGTCTTGCGAGGCGTACAGTACGACCTGGTGTGCGCCCGACGATGCCCGGTAGTCGACATTCGCGTGGACGCCGTCATTGCCGTCCAGTGCGAGCCCGACCCGTCCCTCCGGAGCATCGGAGAACGACTTCGTCACCACGTTCACCACGCCCGCCACGGATTGGGTGCCGTAGAAGATTCCCTGTCCGCCGTAGAGCACTTCGATGCGCTCCACCATGTGCGCGGGCACCGTGTCCAGCGGGCTGGTGGAGTTGTACAGTCGATTGTTGATCCTGACGCCGTCGATCAGCCAGAGAATGTCCTGGCAGCGCGACCCCTGCAGCGAGCAGCCCACGTAGTCGAACGCGCCGTTCTTGGGCGCCAGGTAGAGCCCGGGCACCTTCATCTGCAGACTCTGCGCAATATCGTTGAACCCGCCGAGCTGCAGTTCTTCTGCCGTGATGATCTCCACGCGGTTGCCGAATTGTTCCAGGTCCAGTGGAATCGTTTCCTCCAGGCGGGCGCCCAGCACGATGACTTCCTCCTGAACGCCGTCTGCCGCGTCCTGAGCGAGGGCTGGCACCGCCGCTGCGAACGCGTGGAGTGCAAGCAATGATCCGATTCCGATGATTCTGCAAGAAGTCATGAAATTATCCCCTTCGGTCGAATTCAGACCGCTCCCGGACGCACCAGATGCGCGTCCGTCCAGTTGAATAACGCCTTGCCCCCGGAGCCAAAAGATGCGAAAAAATTCCCGGATGGCGGCCCGCCAATGCCCGGGCGTTGGAGCATCTTAAGGATTCTTCGCCAAAACAATGAGTTACAAACCGTTTTTTAACGGTTAAAATTGGGCTTGAGCGATTGAATCGATTCACAGCGGGAAATCCCGGACGGGCGTTGCATTGCCGGAATCCAATGTCATAGCCGAACAGGCTCGCAAGATCGTCGAGAGCGGGGCGCTGGGCCGCTCCCGATCCTATGTGCGGCTGTTGGAGTACCTCGTTCTGTGTTCGGAGCGCGGCGTGCGGCCCAAGGAGGTGGAAATCGCCGCCGACGTATTCGACAAGGGCAGCGAATTCGACCCCAACCAGGACTCATTCGTCCGGGTATATGTCCACAATCTTCGCCAGAAGCTCGAGAAGTACTACGCCTCGCATTCCGCCGATGGCGAGGTCCGGCTTTCCATACCCAGAGGTGAGTATCGACTGACCGTCGTCGAGGCGGAAGAATCGGCGGAAGAAAGTGCGTTTCGCGCCACACCACCCCTCTGGGTTGCCGCGATTGTTGCCTTGCTCGTGGTCAACCTGATCGTAGTTCTTGCCTTGAGATTCGGTGCGCCGGCGCCGGATGGCCAGCGAGAAGTGGCCTTGACTCCCTTCTGGGCAGAACTCCTGGACGATGACCTTCCGCTCCTGGTCGTGGTAGGGGATTACTTCATCTTCGCCGAACTCGACGAATATGGAACGGTCACCCGACTAGTACGTGAGTTCGATGTCAACTCCAGCGACGATCTCGACAGCCTGTTTGTCAGCGACCCGGGTTTGCAGGCGAACTACATGGACCTGGATCTCACCTACCTGCCCCAGGGAAGCGCGACCGCGCTGACCGAGTTGCTCCGCGTCGTCTACGCAGCGGACAAGGACGTGCGGATCACCACCATGACCGAGATGAGAGTCGCCGATATCCGTTCCCAACACATCCTCTACGTGGGCTATATCAGTGCCCTGGGAACGCTGATGGACTTTGTCTTCGCCTCCTCGGGGTTGGCCGTCGGAGCCAGTTTCGACGAATTGCTGAACCTGCGCACCGGGCAGTCCTATACCAGCGGTGCCGCGATTCCGGGCGAGAGCAATTACGAGGACTACGGACTGGTGTCGAGTTTCCCCGGCCCCGACGGCAATCAGTTCCTGATCGTGGCCGGAACGCGGGATTCCGGCTTGATGCACGCGGCCCAGGCCATCTCGTCGCTTGAGGACATCGGCGAGCTTGAGGACGTGATGGCAGCCGCGGCGGACGGTAGTGCCACCGCGCCGGCCTTTGAGGCGCTCTACGAAGTCACCGGCTTCGACCGCATCAATCTCGACGCCACCCTGGTCTACAAGGCACAACTCGACTACCGGCCGATCTGGGGCGTGGAGGTGGCCGAAATCCAAGAGTGATCAGCGGCCTGACAGCAGCGATTTGCAAGTAGCTGTGCTGATGGACCCACGAGCGGTCGTCAAAAGGGCGCGCGTCAAAACCGCTGCGCCAGGATTCTGTCGGCCAGAGAGGGGATGGGAACGGTCCAGCAGCCGTCGGCTTCGGGAGTCTGCTGGAGAATTCCCTGGCGGACGAGCATTTCCGGCACGGCTGCGAGGTCGATTGCCCACAGCATTCCCTGAGACTGCATGTCCTCGGAGGATTCGCGTACCGCTTTCCTTAGGGCGGTCCAGTCCACGCCGGGGCGCCCCTTGCTCCGGGCCTCCCGGATGGCGGCGACAACGGCCTTCAGTGCCGGAGCGATGTCCCGGAACGGCGCAAGGCGCGCGCCATAGTACTCCTGCCGGCCAGACTCTCCGTGAGCAATCGCCTCGCGGCAGGCGTCCCCGGTTAGCGCCCGCAGCGATTCGGCGTCGTCATCCGGCAGAAGCGCCAGCGCGAGGCCCTTGATGTAGCTCGTGATGTGCTGCGGCCAGCCGCAACTGCGCTCGACGGATTCATTCAACCAGCGTTCCGCCGAAGCGTGGCCCTCCACGCCCAGAATCCGCAGCGCCGTTTGCAGATTGGCGGTGGTCTCGTCCGGCGACAGGCATCCAAGCACATGCACCGAGTTGGCGCCAAGCCGGGACACTCCCAACGCGGCAAGGTGCTCGACGGTGTGGTTCAACCCGCCAAATACCGGAAGGATTCTGAGTCCATGCGTCCCGCTGTGCAGGTCCATCAGAAGACTGCTTTGCTTGCTGGCGTTCCCCGCCTCCAAGTCATGCGCCAGCGTCTGCGCCTCGTCAACGAATACGGCGATGGGAATGTCCGCCGCCTCATCCGGAAGCGCCGCGCGGAGGTCGGACAGCGCGCGCAGCGGCAGTTCGGGGCCGGATGGAGCGACATCCATCTTGACGCCGAGGAAATTCACGCCGCGTAACCGGGCGTTCAGGCGAATCCTCGCGCGCGCGAGCCTGCCGAGCTCGGAGACAAGGGACCGCGCCAATCTACGCAGCGCGTAATCGGGATCGGAAAATGTGTGCGGCTCCAGTTCGATGACTGCCGCCCGGTCATTCCAGAGTGCTTGCAATTCGCCGAGCAAGGCGCTCTTCCCTGCACCCGGTGCTCCCGTAATGACCTGCGTGCAGCCGGCAAAATCGCGACGGTCGGCTACGCTCACCAGTTCGAGCATTCCGCCAAGGGCCCGCAGTTCCCGGTTGCGGCCGAACAGGCCGGCGGGAGGCGCAGCACGATCGGGCACTCTCTTCCACAATCGCGCGCGAGCCACCGCTTGACCGCCAACCCGGGATGGCCCGACAGTTCGCTTGTCGGCGACCCAATCCCGGTAAGTGCCGCCGTTCTGCCAGCCGCGGCCATAGCGGGCCTGGCCGTCGTCGAGTCCCAGAATCCAGGCTTCCTCGTTTTCAACGGCGCGGCGCTGCCGGGCGTCCAGATCGCGCGGACCGGCAAAAAGGGGCGCGAGACGATTCTGCCCATCCAGGTCCGCAAAGTGTTGCGCGAGTACGCGCACTTGAGCGCTGTCCACTATCTCTCCTTCTCGCTGAAGCTCGCTGACCATGTCCTTGAACAGTGACGGATAAACTTCGGCCAGCACAACGGGAACGTTCGCCGTCACCGGCGGGGCTAGCCCGGTCTCCAATGGCCAGACCTGGGCCAGGTTCCGCCCGGTTCCGCCCGTTCCATTTATCGCCTGCAGGAGTTTGAGCAACGCGGGCAGGCCTACCAGCACTTGGGAGCCGACGGCGCCGGCGAACATCAGTTGCCAGACCGACTTTGCCCCATTGGCGCGCTGCTCCGCAATGCGAAATTCCGGCGGATTCGGCTCAATACAGGTGCGCTGCGATCTTTTGGTCGGAATACTCTCGAATCTATGCGTAAAATCTTCCGAGTTCGGTAGTCCCCAGAACGGGCCAACCACGCCCGAATATTTGGAATTGATCTCTTCCGCTACCTCAAATCGGTTGTTGGCATTCTGCGGGCCGTCCCTGCTGCGGTGGGCAATCCAGCGCCAAAGGCACATGGCGGAATCCCGGCCCGCGACGGCGCCGGCGACGCCAGCCGGGTAGCCAAACGGGAAATCAAAACCGGCGAGAACGCGCCTGTTCTCATCCAACTCCTTGCCAATAAAACCCGAGATTTGAACGACAGCTTCGGCGCGGGTGCGCACGTAGTGCAGTTCGACGGTATCTGCGTGGCGTCGCGCCGCAGCCCACCAAATCGCGTTTGGGCTCTCGCGCTCCGGAGTCGGACGGGCCGCTGCGGACCAGTCGACGATGACGTAGCTGTCGAATAACGGCATGTCCGTCGTCCTGTTAGTCCGGCATCAGCCCGTCAGGCGCTTGCCTCCTGCAAGGCTGCCAGCACCCGCTCCGGCGTCATCGGCAACTCCCGCAGCCGCACGCCGGTTGCGGCAAACACGGCGTTGGCAATTGCGGGTCCGGTGGTCGCCAGCCCCAGTTCACCCACCCCGCTGGGCGGTTTGTCGTTGGACAACGCGCGGACGTGAAGTTCGGGCATCTCGTTCATGCGCATGACGGGATAGTCGTGGAAGTTCGACTGGTCCACGGAGCCGGCATTGACGCTGATGCGCTCCTTCAGGGCGCTGCTGATGCCGTAGACTATGTTGCCCTCCATCTGTGCTTCGGTATTGCGGGGCGAGACGATGAAGCCGGCGTCGATGGCCATCCAGTAGCGGTGAACGGTTATGACGCCCGTTTCCTGGTTCACCGACACTTCGGCAATGCCCGCCGAAACCGAGGCGCCGCCATAATCGGACAGCGCCACACCCAGGGACGTGCCTTCCCGCGGCTGAGACCAATCCGCCATCTGCGCCACTTCTTCCAGTACAGACTGGGCCGCTGGATCGTCCCGGGTCAGGTCGAGACGAAACTGCAGCGGGTCTGAACCCACGGTGTGCGCAATCTCGTCGATCAATGATTCATTGGCAAACCGGGTGTAACTGGTCGCCACGCCTCGCCAGGCAGCCAGGCGGGAACACCGGTCCACCATGACATGCTCGGCGCGGATGTTGGGAATGCTGTAGCGGGTCGTTTGCGCGCCATTCATGGAAATGCCGTCGCGGTTCCGTGAGAGTCCCCAGCGCGGCTCGTTCATGAAACTCAGGACGCTCGGCGTTGCCACACGCTGGTGCAGCGCGGTGACTTGTCCGTCGGCGTCCAGGGCCGCGCGCAGGTACTGCGCGGCCAACGGGCGGAAGATACCGTCCCGCACGTCATCCTCCCGGCTCCAGATGACCTTGACGGGCCGGCCGAGTGCCCGCGAGAGGAGCAGGGCGTCTTCGACGTCCTTTTGCCGGTACTCGGCGCGCCGGCCGTAGCCGCCGCCGATATACATCGCGTGCACGGTGATTCGGTCCACATCGGTTTCCAGCAAGTCCGCGGCCGCCATGGCCGTCAGACTCTGGGTCTGAGTGCTCACCCAGATTTCCGCGGACAGGCCGTCGGAGGACACGCTCGCAGTGGCGCTCAGGGGTTCCATTTGCGCGTGATAGGCGGGCTCCGACCGGAATACGGCTTCAATGATTCGGTCCGCCGACTGGAACGCCGGATCGATATCGCCGACATCCTGCCAAAGCGGGTTGCCGGTACTGAAGTCAAGATCCCTGGCGCGTGCCTCGTATTCGTCCAGGTCCCGCGCCTGGTCGGTGTCGCGGAACCGGGAATTTTCGCTCCAGGTCACCTGAAGGGCGTTCTTGCCCCAGATGGTGCCTTCCACGGTTTCGCCCACGACGGCGACGCCGTAGGGCAGGGTGACGACATCGGTGACTCCGGGGATTGCGCGCGCCGCGCCGTCGTCGACTTGCGTGGGCTCCTCGCCCTCCACGGGCGCCCGGAGTACCGAGGCGTAGACCATCCCCGGGATCTGAACGTCGATGCCGTATTCGGCCGATCCGTCGACCTTGGCCGGTACGTCGATACGCGGTACATCGGTGCCCAGGTAGCGGTACTCGCTCCTCGGCTTGTACTCGCTTTCGGGCACTTCCGGCAGGCTCCCGGGCACCTCTGCGGCGGCGGCGATCTGACCATAGCTCAGGGTTTGCCCGCTGGCGGCGTGGATGACCCGGCTGGGCTCCGTCGAGAGCTCGTCCACCGGTACGCCCAACTGCGCCGCAGCGGCATCGAGCAGGAACCTGCGGGCCTGTGCGCCGGCCTGGCGCATGGCATTGAAATATCCTCGAAGCGCCGCGCTTCCGGCGGTGTACATGATGGGGAAGCCGTAGTAGCCGAACGCCATCGGATTGCCGTAGGTGGGGTCGTGGCGGCTGACCGTTTCAACCCGCACGTTGTCCCAGTCGGCATCCATTTCCTCCGCCAGAACCAGTGGCACCGATGTCATGGAACCCTGGCCCATTTCGGTGGCGCCGAACTGGATGGTGATCGTATCGTCGGCGCCGATGCTGACCCAGGCGTTGGGGATGACAGCATCGTTCGCAGCCGGGCCGGACGCCGGAGCGCCTGGATCGTCCGAGTCGCCGGACGGCATGCTGCAGGCGCCGATGACTCCCGTGGCGCCCACGGTCAAGGTGACGCCCACGCCCTGAATGAAATCGCGGCGCGTTGCAAACCCGCCGGATGCGCCACTGGATTCGTTGCTTGCCTTCGATCCGCCGGAAGAGGCGATCGCTTCGCGGCTGGCCGCCGACATGCCTGTCATGGGCTGGCCGGTCAGTGTGTCGTTACGCTTCATTTCCAGCCTCCTCCGCAGCGCGCTCGATGGCCCTGACGATCCGGGTGTAGGTGCCGCAGCGGCAGATATTGGTGCTCATGTGCGTCACGATCTCTTCGCGGTTCGGCTGCGGATTGTTGGCGAGAAGGTCCGCGGCGCGCATGATCTGTCCGGGCTGACAGTAGCCGCACTGAGGAACCTCCTCGTCGATCCAGGCTTGTTGCAGCGGGTGCGTCCCGTCCTCGGATAGCCCTTCGATGGTCGTGACCTGCCGGCCTTCTACTGCCGAGACGGGTGTCAGGCAGGCGTAGGTCGAGGCGCCGTCCACGTGCACGGTGCACGCGCCGCACTGTCCGGCGCCGCAGCCGAACTTGGTTCCGGTGAGTCCGAGGTGCTCGCGCACGACCCACAGCAGGGGCGCGTTGGGCTCTGCTTCGACCGTTACGCTGTCACCGTTGAGGGTGAAGGTTGCCATGGCGATTCGCTCCCTTGTGGTGCCTGGATTGTCTGGATTCAAGATACGCCTGTTGACACCCGGATTCCAGCAAGGCAAGAGGCCTATCGGTGGATTGACGCGGGCCTGTACCGTGCGGTTCAAACGATTCCGCAAATTGGGATACCATTGGCCCGGAATTTGGATTCACATTCGCTGCAGGCAGCAGGGAGAACAGAAATGATTGCATCAATGAAGAGAATTTCAGCCTGGTTTGCAACCCTTGTCCTGGGTTTCGCGCTCGGGGGACTTGCCGCGGCCGACACCATCGCGGTTATCGGCACGGGCAACGTCGCGGGCGCGCTGGGGACGGAGTTCGCCGCCCAGGGTCATGACATCGTTTACGGTTCCCGCGAACCGGACCGGGATGAAGTGACGGCTCTGGTCGAGCGTACCGGCGGCAACGCGTCGGCCACGACCCAGGCCGAAGCGGTTGCCGGGGCCGACATGGTCGTGCTGGCCGTCCCGGGCGAAGTCGCCGCGGAGGTGGCGGGCAGCCTGGGGGATTTGTCGGGGAAGATCATCATCGACCCGACGAACCGCATCAGCCGGGGCGATGACGGCTTCATGCACTATACGATGGATACGTCCAACGCCGAATTGATTCAGGCTGCGGCGCCCGGGGCCAGCGTGGTCAAGGCGTTCAATGCGCTGAGCTTTCGGACGATGATGGAGCCGGGCGGCGCAGTGTCCATTCCGCTGGTGGGCGACGATGCCGACGCCAAGGCGCGCGTCGCCGAACTGGTGTCGGGCATGGGTCTGGAACCGCTGGACGTCGGACCGCTCAGCGCCGCCCACATCGTCGAGGGCATGCTGGCGATCTGGATCAACGCGCGCTCCGCGGGAACGCCGTTCGACTATCATCTTCGCCGAACTGACTGATCGGTCCCCGGGCAAAATCAACGATAGTGCCGGCGCCACAGAGGCGCCGGCAGCCGTTTCATTGAGGATCGCAAACCTGAGTGCGGTCAGGGCTTCTCGAACCTGAGCACGAACCGGTCCGTGCGCCCCCGGATGTCCGGATTGAAGACGATCAGCGAGCGGTCATCGTCCGGATTCGCCAGGAAATCGCCGCGGGCAGCCAACTCGAAGCCGGCGCCGGATATTTCGTCAACGATGACGCTCTCCTCGATCCGGTGCAGCGAATCGATCACGCCGGTGCCGGCACCTTCGGCGGCATGGTGATCGATGATTCCGTAAACGCCTCCGGGCCTTAGAGCTGCCAACACCCGACGGTTCAGCTCGCCGCGATCTTCATCGGTCAGCCACAAATCGTGATAGGCGAGGACGATCATGACCGCATCCAGCGAGCCGTCGTCCGGTAGCGGTACTTCGTCCACCGGAGCATCGATGCGCATGACGTTTTCGAAGCCGGGTTCGCTAAGCAGAGCCGTCAGCGCGTCGGCGCCAAAACGGTCGAAGAATGGGTTGTTTCCGGCGTAGACAGCCCCTTCCGGACCAACCACCGGGGTCAGGATGCGGGTGTAATAGCCGCCGCCGGAAAGCAGGTCGGCCACGCGGGAGCCCGCGCCGATCCCGAAGAATTCCAGCACCTGCGCCGGCATTCGTCCGGCATCCCTGGCCCGGTCTTCCTCCGAGCGTGCTTCGGCGGCCAGCGCCTCTTCCACGCTGACTTGAGACAATGCAGGAGCTGAGATAGTAAAAACAATCAGTAAAAATATATATTTAATGTACTTTGTCATTGTTTGATTCCCCACGGTCTGGACTGACGAAAGCGGTAACGCGATTACTTGACATGTCATATATCTTGCCGGAGTCGGCATCATCCGACAACATCAGGCCCGCTCGGGCCGCTGAATTATTCCCGGTCAGTCGATTCTGACCACGGTACGGCCGGTGATCGTACCGGCCATGTATCCATCGAAACACGTGGGGAGGTCGTGGAGCGTGACTTCACGGGTCACAATGCGTTCCAGGTGACGCGGCCGCAGATCGGTGGCCAGCCGCTCCCAGATCCGGTGCCTGAGCCGCGCATCCACTTCCATGTTGACCCCGATCAGGCTGACGCTGCGCAGAATGAACGGCATGACCGTGGTTGAAAGCCCGGCGCCGGCGGCAAGGCCGATGCTGGCGATGTTTCCCCATGGCCGTACTGTGCGGGTCAGCCAGCCGAGTATGTCGCCCCCCAGGTTGTCCACGGCGCCGCCCCACAGGCCGCGGCCCAGGGGTTTGGTCACCAATTCCACATTCCGGCGATCGAGAATTTCGGCGGCTCCCAGGCCCTGCAGGAAGGCGGCTTCATCGGTCTTGCCCGTCAGCGGAGACACGTCGTAACCGCGCCCCGCCAGCAGGTCGATGGCGATGGCGCCGACGCCGCCGGTGGCTCCGGTCACGACCATGGGTCCGAGTTCGGGCCGTTGCCCATTGGTTTCCAGGCGATGCACGGCCAGCGCCGCGGTGAACCCGGCAGTCCCGATGGCCATGGCTTGCCGCGTGTCGATCCCTTCGGGCAGGTTCACCACGCGGTCGCTCTCGACCCGGACAAGCTGGGCGTAGCCGCCATCGCGGTCTTCGCCGAGGCCGCCGCCCAGCACGACGACCTTGTCGCCCGGGCGGCACCGCTCGTTGGACGAATCCAGCACTTCTCCGGCGAGATCGATACCGCCTACCAGGGGAAAGCGCCGCAGGATAGGTGCCGAACCGGTCGCGGCAAGCGCATCCTTGTAATTGATGCTGCTGTATTCGACCCGAATCAGCACGTTTCCGGGCGAAAGGTCGTCCAGGGTGAGCTCCTCCAATTCGGATCGTACGACGCCGTCGTTTCGGTGTATGCGCAGTGCGCTGAATCGTTCTGACATGGTTCGCAAGTCCGGCCGGGACCGACCGTATGTTGGGACGCGCGTATGGTAGCCTAAAATTAGTGGTTGCCGACACCGAAATGTTGTCGCCGGGCGTCCTCACGGTCGATCTGGACGCGCTGGCGAGAAACTACCGGACCCTGCGCGATGCGGCGCCGCAGTCGGCGTGTGGCGCCGTGGTCAAGGCCAATGCCTACGGACTGGGTGTGGCGCCCGTCGCGGGCCGCCTGTGGGACGAAGGTTGCCGCCACTTCTTCGTGGCCACGGCGCAGGAGGGAATTGAACTGCGCTCACTGCTGCCGGAGGCGCAAATTTTCGCATTTGAGGGCGTGCTCGAGGCTAGCGCCGACGGCGTCATCGGCGCGGACCTGATCCCCATCCTGAACTCCATCGGGCAGATCCGGTGCTGGCGGGCGGTGGGCGCCGGCCGTCCCGCGGCGATCCATCTGGATACGGGCATGTCGCGGCTCGGGCTGGCGGAGGCGGAGCTGCGCGAAGCCAGCCGGACCGGGTTGCTTGAGGAGTTGAATCTGCATTACGCACTCACGCACCTCGCCTGCGCGGACGTGCCGTCCGACCCTCTGAATGCGCGACAGGTTCGGAACTTCGGGGATTTGCTCGCGCGTTTGCCGGAGGTCGGGACTTCAATCGGCGGGTCGGCAGGGATATTGCTGGGACCCGAATATCATGGGGATCTTGTCCGCCCCGGAATCGCGCTGTACGGCGCCAATCCGTTCGCGGGCGGCGACAGCGCAATGGAACCGGTGGTCACTCTGGAGGGCATTGTGTTGCAAACGAGGACCGTCACGAGGCAGCAAACGGTCGGCTACGGCGCCACCCACACCGTGCGCTCGGGCACACGGCTGGCGACCGTGGGCGTCGGCTATGCGGACGGGTACCCGCGCGCGCTCGGCAACCGCGGTGTCGCTTGCGTTGCCGGCACCGAGGTCCGGGTCGTGGGCCGGGTTTCCATGGACCTGATCACGCTTGACGTGAGCGAACTCGCGCCGGCGGAGGTGCGGCCGGGTGACAGGGTTGAACTGCTCGGGCGCAACGTGCCCCTGGACAACCTCGCCCGGAAAGCGGGCACCATCAGCTACGAAATCCTGACCGGGCTCGGTCCACGCTGGCAGCGGCGCTACCTGCCGTAGCAGCCCGCGGCAATAGTCCCGGCGCTAAGAACGGGGCGGCCCGGGAAGGGCATCGTGAGTGGTCTGTGCCCGCCGCCGCCCCACCAGTTGCGCCAGGGCAACCGTGCGGCCGTCCGGATCGGCCACCAAACCCTCGTTGTAGTAGAGCAGTTCGAATGCGGACGCCGCTCTCCGCAGTTCGCCCGGCGCCACCCGGAATCGGGGGCTCCGCGGACCGGCGACCGCCGCGTCGGTTTGCAGGTGCATTTCGGCAATGAGGTAGCCGCCAGGCGCAAGGATGCGCGGCAGCGCTTCGACGAGAGCCGTGTCGGCATAACGAATCAATAGCGCCAGGTTGTAACGTCGATCCTCGATCCCGTCCAGGGCGCCCGAAGCCGGCTCCAGATCCGTCTCCGCGCAGGTGACGGGCAAGCTCTCCGCGTTTGCGGCGGCGCGCAGGCGGCCAAGCGCGACAGGGGAAATGTCGACGGCGTGGACATGCCAACCGCGCCGGGCCAGGAAGAGCGCATTGCGGCCGGCGCCGCACGCGATGTCAATGGCCCTGGGCGCCGCGCCTGTCACCTCGATCCGGCTTGCCCAGTCCGCCAGCAAGGTGCTCGGATGGACGCGCGCCTCGTAGGCGCCGCCGAGGTAGCGGGCGTCCCACTTTTCCCTGTCTGCCTGACTCACTTCAATCCCGGGCTCCCGGGCGTCGCGCCCGAGCCTGATGTCTCTTCGCCAACGCACGATCTTGCCACAAGCCCCATCCGCTCCTTCACCGGTTGCAACGAATCATTGATGCGGCTAGCCTGCGTACCATCGGCTCAGCCCCCCGACGGTAGCGGCGGGGCGGCAGAGACAGATTTTGACCAGCGAGCTGTTTGATGGAACTTGCCGACAGAGACTGCATTCCCTGCCGGGGCGGCGTGCCGCCGATGGAGCTTGACCGCGCCAGGGAACTACTGGCGGAATTGGACAGGGGGTGGGCCCTGAACGAGGCGGGCCACCTGGAACGCCAGTACGGCTTTGGCAACTTTGTCGAGGCGATGGATTTTGCCAACCGCGTTACAGAAATCGCCGAGGCTGAAAATCACCACCCGGACCTGCACATCGCCTGGGCCCGCTGTGTCGTGGAAATCTGGACGCACAAGATCCAGGGTCTCACGGAAAGCGATTTCTTCTTCGCCGCGAAAGCCGACCGCGTGTTCAGGGAGGACTTCTCGCGGTCGTAGCGCCGCCCGAATCGGGCACCTGTTGCTGCCTGCAGAACAAGTCCTTGCCGTGCGCAGCGGACGCGCCCACCGTTCGCCCGGCAGAACCCGCAGAAGTAACGGTCAGCGAATGGCCTCCAGGGCCGCGCGCAGTATCGGTACCAGGTGCTGACTGGCTTCGGTGATCTGCGTGATTTTGATCTGTTCTGCCTCGCCGGGAGAAGGTAACAGCGGCAATCCCTGGGCGACCGAATCGGCCACGAGTTGCGGATCGTCCAGGGCTGCGCTGATTGCAGTGCGCAATTCCGCGGTTGCCTCGGGATCTAGGTCCGGTGGGCCGAAGAATCCGCGGCGCATGTCGAGCATGTTGACGATGGCCTGAACGGCCTGCAGGGAGGCGCCGTCCACCAGTTCCAGCGCCGTGGGTACGTCCGGATAATCGGGGTAGCGCTCCGGGCCCAGCGTGAGGACCGGCACTTCGTCGCCCGCATCGATCACGGCCTGGGACGCCGACCACCCAGTGATGTGCCCGTCGCCGTCGCCCTTGATCACGGCGAGCGCCGTGTCGGCATTGCCGTCGTATCCGCTGATCACCTTCAACGGGATGCCGATTACATCCGCCAGTACGGCCATGGAATAGAAGTCCTCGTCCGTGCCCTGGGAGGGAAACACGAACGGCCGGCCGAGCGTCCGCGCGTCGTCGACGCTCGCGATGCCGGATCCTGCTCCGACGGTGAGCACGCGCGGTTCCGTTGCGGCACGGCCCAGGTAGACGAAACGCGTGGCGTCGAACCGGACGGCTTCGCTGCCGGCAAGCTGGGACAGGATGAGCGTGGTGACGCTGGTGAAGGCAATGGTCCTGCCGTCGGGTTCGGCAAACCAGAGCGCGTTGGCGCCACGGATTCCGCCGCCTCCGGTCATTATGCGTACGCGGACGTCGCGGGCGCCGGCGTGCCGGGCAATGTAGGGCGCGATCATGCGAGCATATCGGGTCATCATGCCGCCGGCGCTGTTGGGGCTCAGCAGGGTAATGATCTCGCCGCGCACGCTGGCCGCGTCGGCGGTGGCGCCGCCGGCGGCGATCGCCAGGAAGGTCAGAAGAAGGCCAGGCAGGATTGGGCGCATGCGCGGATTATAGGCCGGATTTCACGTCTTGCGGCGCCTTGCCGGACGGGCCCGTGCGTGTGCGATCACGATCAAATCCGTCCAGCGCTCGGTCGAGATGTTCAGGGCGTACCCGTGCGCGTGCGACGACAATGCCGTTGGGTTTAGCGCGGCTCGAAGAGGGGCGCGAGCACGCCATGATACATCTGCAACTGCAACCCGACCGCGAACAACAGGTACAGCGCCAGGGTACAGAGTCCGGCGACCGTCACGCTCTTCAGCGGCGCAAAATGACGCGTCACGAGGAAGAACCCGGAGGTAAACAGGAACACGGCCGCAATGGGTCCGAGGAGCAGGATCAGGCCGATGAACGCCGTGAGGAAGCCGATGGCCTGCAATTCGCGCGGAAATGACTCGCCCGTTTCCCGGGGTCCCGATTCTTCCTCGCCGGAAGCGTCCGCCGTACTCGAAGCAGCCCCGGCCGTCAGCGACGCAAACAGGTCGAGCTGAAATTCCCTGCCGTCGCTCCGGTTCTGGCTCACGATCTGGATCAGCAGAAAACCAAGCCCCAGCAGGGCGATGGGCACGGGAACGAGCCGGGCATTCGGGCCCAGGCTCAGCGTCATGAGCAGATAAGCGGCGAAAACCGCTACCAGCAGCCCCGCAATCAAGTTTTCCTGTGTTCTGCGGCTCACGGATCATCTCTACGGTTCACGGATCGTCCCCGGCGGCTCAAGGATCGTCCCCGGCGGCTCAAGGATCGTCCCCGGCGGCTCATGAGCCGTTCCCCGCGGCCGAAGCCCTGCTGCGGCGGTACCGGCGCACGAAGGGCAGGGCGGTGGTCACTACGATGAACACCAGCATGGCGGTGGTGATCGGTCGGGTGAACAGGAAGAACTCGCCGTACAGGCCCAGCGAGATGTGCAGATTTCGCTCGATCATCTCCGCCAGCACCATGCCGATCACGAAATTGGCCCTGGAGTACTGATACTTGTTCATCAGGTAGCCGATGACGCCGAACGCGGCGGCGACCACGACGTCTTCGATCAATCCCCTGGTAGCGAAGGCGCCCAGCAGGCAAACCGAGAGCACCAGAGGGATCATCACGTTGGGATTGAGCGCGGGCAGCCGTGCCAGACGCGAGGAAATCGCCAGCCCGATCAGCGCCGTCAGCAGATTGGCGATGACCACGATCCAGACCATGCTGAAGACCAGGTCCAGCTCGCTGGTGAGCATGCGCGGTCCCGGGACAATCCCCATGGCGAGAAAGGCCACCAGCAGGATGGCCATGCTCTCGCCTCCCGGGATCCCGAAAGCCAGTGTAGGCATGAGGCCGCCGCCTTCGTTGGCTCCCAGCGTGGCATCCGGGGCGATGACGCCCTCCACGGCGCCCTTGCCGAATCGCTCCGGCGTCGGCGAGGTCTGCGCGGCCTGCGCATAGGCCGCGATTCCGCCGACGCTGGCGCCGACTCCCGGAAGCACGCCCACCCACAGGCCCAGCAGGCTGGATCTCAGCACCAGGCCCCAATGCCGGAAAGCGTCCTTCACGCCATCGAGCACGGTGCTGCGCTGTTTGCCGCCCACGCGGTCGACCATGGCGCCGCCCTTTACGTACAGGGTCATCATCTCGGCCACGGCGAACAGGCCGATCATTGCCACCGGAAACGAGATACCGTCGAGCAGGTAGACGTTTCCGAACCAGAATCGGGGCGTGCCGCTCACCGGGTCCATGCCGACAAAGGCCACCATGATGCCCAGGCAGGTCGCGACGAGGCCCTTGAGCAGGGAGCCTTCGCTGAACGTGGCTATGATGGTCAGCCCCCAGAGCGCCATCATCAGGTATTCGCTCGGCCCGAGCGCGAGCATGACCGGGCGAACTATGGGGATGGTGAAGGCCAGGAACACCGCGCCCATGAGGCCGCCCATCAGCGCCGCGGTGGCCGACGCGCCGAGGGCCCGGGCGGCGTGTCCCTGCCGGGTCATGGGATGGCCGTCGAACACCAGCGCGAGGCTCTTGGCGGCGCCCGGGACCTTGAACAGGATGCTGGTTACCGATCCGCCCCAGATGGTGGCGATGTGGGCGCCGAGCAGCAGCGCCAGCGTCGCCGCCAGTTCATGCCCGTAGGTAAAGGGCAGCAGCAGCGCCAGCGCGACGATCCCGCCCAGTCCGGGCAGGATGCCGATCACCAACCCGTAGCTGACGCCCACCAGCATGAAAAGAACGGCCTGGGGCGTGGCCAGCGCGGCGAGTCCGGCGACGATTGCCTCGAGCATGGATGAGTGCTTTCGCCTCCCGCGTCTGCGTCGGCGACCGCTAGTCGATGACCTTGCCGAGCAGGGTCGTCACGTCGGTCCGGCAGCGGATCATCTGACTGGGAAAGTAGATCGTGATCGCGTCCACAGGGCAGATGGACTGACACAGGCCACAGTACCAGCACTCGTCCGGGTAGCGTACCTCGGGCAGGGTCTCGCGATCGTCGGGCTTCTTGTAGATCAGGTCGCCCGGGCAGATCCAGTCGCACAGGTCGCACTTCACGCAGGTATCCGCGTCGATGTGGATCGGGTTGTGCGGCGCCGGTTCGCTCTGTGCCGTGCCGTCGTGCATCCGGCTCTCCTGTACCGCTCCGTCCGCCGGTGCCGACTTCAGGGCTTTGACTTCAGCCGGCATGGGCCACCTCCGTATCGGACTTGCGGCCTCGCCGGCCGCGGGTTCCGGAATTGCGGGCGAACGCGGCAGCCAGCGGCTCCGACGCCGAGAGCGTATCGACGCGGGGGCGGTCTCCCCCGTTTTCGACGACAACGAACCTGCGCCAGTTCCCGTCATCGGCATCCGGATAGTCCAGCCGCCTGTGCGAGGACCCGGTGCGCGTCTCCTTGCGTACCAGCGCCGATTCGGCCATCAGCTCGGCGTTGAGGCGAATGCTGGTGCTCTCGTGAACGCGCATGAGTTCGTGCAGATCGTCGGCCTTTAGCCGACGTTCGTCGACGGCGAGCGCGCGCAGGGTCTCAAGCGCCAGCCGCAGGCCCTTGTCGTTGCGTCGCACACCCACGTAGTCGGTGACCGTCCGGCGGATCCGATCCTCGAATGTCTTCCAGGAAAGGCGTTGCGCCTCGTAGACGCGCATGTGTGCGGTCGCCCGGGAACGGATGTCTTCCGCGAGGCTCATGTCGACGGCAGGAAGCGCCGATTGAGCCCCCGCCCCGTTTTCCAGCAGCGAAGCCACGCCTTCGCCGGCAATGTGCCCCACCACCGATGCGCCGGCAATGCCGCCGCTGACCGTGGCGCAGTCGCCCGCGGCAAAGAGTCCGTTGATCGAGGTCTGTCCGGCCGTGTCGACGGCCAGGCCGCTGCCGCGGAAATACACGCCGCTGCGGCGAATGCTGAGTTCCGAAATGGAAACCTCCACCGGCTCCTCGCGGAAATTCAACTCCTTCTGCTCGTAGAAGGCCGGCATGGTGTAGCGGTCCACCTGCAGGGTGGCTTCCATGTGGTCGAGGACGTCTTCCGGCAGATGGCGGCAGTCGGCGTAGACGGGGCCGTTGCCGAGCAGGTATTCGTTGATGACCGCGTCGGCGATGACGGCGCGGCGGGCATTTTCGCCCTTGTCGTCGTACCTGAACATGAAGCGCTCGCCGCGCTTGTTGATGAAATGCGCACCTTCGCTGACCAGGGCGTTGAGTCCTTGGGCGGAAAATCCCTTGGGCGTCAGGGTGGTTTCAACGAACTCCATGTTCGCCAGCAGCGCGCCTGCCCGGTAACCCATGGCCTGCGCGTCGCCGGTATTGTAGGGGCAGTGCCAGCTATCGAACGGCATTCCGGATGCGTTGAGCGAAATCCGGTTGACCTCGCCGGCGGCCAGCACCACCGCCCGGGCGCGAACCGCGAACCACTTCCCGGTGCGGAAGTTGAACGCCAGGGCACCGCAGACGCGCCCGTCAACGGTGAGCAATTCCACCGCCATCGTGCGCGTCAGCACCGTGCCCTTCAGTTTGCGTACCTGCTGGCCGATGTTCTTCTTGAATTCGGTGCCGTCGAAGTTGATGTGATAGGTGCCGGGCAGCCCGAAGGACCGCAGCCGGTAATAGTCGTTGAAGCGCGGATCCTTGAAATTCACGCCGAAGCTTTCGATCCTGCGCAGCACCCGGGGCATCTCGTGGATGACACGGGTGGTCACTTCCATGTCGACGATGCCGTCGGTCAGTTCGGGGACATGCTTGATGAGAAATTCCGGTGTATCCCAATCGGGCCCCGAGTCCATGACGGTGAGGTAATGATCGACGCCGCAACCGACGCTGCCGCAGTGGTCCAGAACCTTGCCTTTTTCGCAAACCACCACGTCAAGCCCGGCTTCCAATGCCGGTATCGCCGCCATGCAGCCGGCGACGCCGCCGCCCACCACCAGCACGTCCGTGTCCAAGTGCGTCCACCTGTCGCCCAACGTCATCTCCTCACGGGAAACACAAAAAGGTCTGCTACCTTACGCGCCTCGACGGGAAGGTCAACCGGATTCAAGGAAAATCCGGCAATGAGTCATTCACAAGACTCATTGGGGACCTGACGATTCCGCTGCCGACAATCTGGAGAACGACACGATGAGCACGATCGGTGACAGGGAGCAAATCTGCGAATTCGGGATGCCGCGACGGGTGCTATTCTTCGCGCTGTTCATTTGGAGCATCTGGAATATGGGCGCGGTCAATGGTGCCGACCTATCCCAACCGGAGTACGCGGTGATATTCGAACAGGATGTGGCTATCCCCGTTCGCGACGGAACGGTGTTGCGGGCCGACGTGTACCGGCCCGACGCGGCGGAGGGTGAACGGTTCCCCGTGCTGATGAGCCTCAGCCCGTACCAGAAGGCCCTGGACCGGATTCTGCCTCACGAGGCCCCCTTTACCCACGTGGAACGCCCCGAACCGGACTGGTGGACGGCCCGAGGCTATGTCCTGGTGTTCGTGGACACCCGTGGCACGGGCACCTCGCCCGGCCAGTCCGACCTGCTGTCCATGCAGGAGGCGAGGGATTACTACGACGCCATCGAGTGGAGCGCGGTGCAGCCCTGGAGCACCGGCAAGACCGGCCTGGTCGGCGTGTCCTACTACGCCATCACCCAGTGGAATGTTGCCAGCCTCCAGCCCCCGTCGCTCACCACGATCATGCCCTGGGAGGGGTGGTCCGACACCTATCGCGATTCCGTCTTTCACGGCGGGGTCTTCAACCAGGGCTTTTACGGGCGCTGGTGGCTGGACGTGCGCGGCAAGCAGCTCCTCGAACACACCCGGGCCGACAATTCCGCCGCGCTATCCGAAGACCTGATGTACAACTTCATGGCCCACCACATGGACAGCGACTGGTGGGACAGCGTGAAGTCCAGGGCACAGTTCGACAAGATCACCGTGCCGCTGTACAGCTCCGGCAACTGGGGCGGCTGGAACCATCACTTGCGGGGCAATATCGAGGGATTCGTGCGTTCGGCTTCCGAGCACAAGAAACTCCAGTTGCACATCGGCGGCCACACCGACGCCTTCTACTCGGACGAAGGCAAGGACGATCTGCTGCGCTGGTACGACTACTGGCTGAAGGGTATCGACACCGGCATCATGGACGAGCCGCCCATCAAGCTGTGCGTCCGCACCGGAATCTCAGAGTGCGAATGGCGATTCGAGAACGAGTGGCCGCTGGCGCGCACCGAGTACGTACGTTACTACCTCACCGACGAACCGGCGGATACCGTGGACGATGCCGTCCACGACATGCGTCTGAGCCGGACGCCTCCGGATGGCGGCGGCGCGCTGACATACGCATCCGGTCCCGAGGCGTATCGCCGCGGCCTGGCGGGATTACCGACGGCCACCTTCGTAACCGAGCCGCTGACGGAACCGGTGGAAGTGACAGGCCACATCAACCTGGTGATGTGGGTCTCGTCCGAAACCGACGACATGGACGTATTCGCCTACCTGCGCAAGATGAGTCCGGACGGCACCGTGCAGACCGCGACCCGGGGCATACTCCAGGTATCCCACCGCAAGCTGGACCGGGAACTCTCCACCCCCCACCGGCCGTACCACACCCATGACGAGGAGCAAAAGCTCACGCCGGGCGAGGTCGTGCCCATCGAAGTGGAAATCTGGGCCACCAGCATGGTGTTCGGCGAGGGCGACCGGATCAGGCTGGACGTAAATGCCCACGATGGACAGCACTATTTCGCAGCGTACAACCTGCTCGACAACACGATTTACACGGGCGGCGAGCGCGCATCCTACGTACTGCTGCCGCTGGTGCCGGTCAAGTGAGCCAGGCGGCGGAATCGCAGCGTCGGCGAGTCAGGCGGTCGAGCCGCAGCCTGCGTGGGCCAGGCGATCCGGCCACAATCCGCGCGAGCCTACCGAAGTCAGCCGAAACACGCGCCGGAAATTGACATTGGCAATCGATTGCAGTAAAAAAACGCCGTACCGTTCCCGGCGTGCTCGTTGCACGCAAGCAACAATTATCAGAGGGTACGGGTCTTCTGGAGTGATTCCGTTCGAAGTAGAGGCAAACCAAATGAAACGACACTATTGCGCCATCGGCGCCGCGGCCCTGTCGGCCGGGTTTATTTTCGCACTTTCGGGACCGGCGGCAGCACAGCAGTCCGCGTCCGCCCAGGCCATGCTGGAGGAGGTCGTGGTCACGGCTCGCAGACGTGAAGAAAGTCTGCAGGACCTGCCACTGTCGGTGAGTGCCATCACCGCCGACGCCATGCAGGCCCAGGGGATCTACGACATCATGGATATCTCCGATCACGTGCCGAACGTGAACTTCACGAATACGGGACGGCGCGGCGTGACGGCGATTTACATTCGCGGCATCGGCAACGACTCGCCGGGTCATCTTCAGCCTGTCGGGGCAGGGACCTACATCGATGGGCACTATCTGCCCAACACCGTCGGCAACATGCTCAACACGGTCGATATCGAGCGGATCGAGGTACTGCGCGGTCCCCAGGGCACGCTGTTCGGCAAGAACACCACCGGCGGAGCCATCAATATTGTCAGTGCAAAGCCGGGACCGGAATTCGAGGCCAGTGCCCGCGTGCGTGCCGCCAGCTACGGGGATCTGGGCATCCGGGGCATGGTCAACCTTCCTCTGAGCGATACGGTGGCCGCGCGTTTCAGTTACGCCAACGAGTCTTCGGATGGTTATTACTACAACCGCACCCTGGATTCGGATTGGGGCGCGACGGACCTGAACGCCTTTTCGGCTGCGCTGCGATTCACGCCCGATGACAACTGGACCGTGGACCTGGGCTTCCGCGGCAATTACCAGGACGACCACAACGCGCCGGGCCAGTGCCGGGCGCGCCCGTCGCAGGGACAGGTCGACAACTTTTCCAGGACGGTCGCAGTCAACGGCGAGGTCATTCACCAAGGGCAAGAATATAACGGACCGGTCTATGACGACGGCATTGGCCAATGGGGTGGTGGTCACAACTTCGGTCGGCGAGGCGGAAACGATGAGGTGACCATTAATGGTCGCCCGCCGGAAGAATTCGGCATCAACCGTCGTGGCGACGGACGGTACCGCATCAACTTCGGCGGACACGTCGAGCGCCTTTACGACGGCGCAGTCATCGATTTATGGAACGCCTGCAACACCGACAACGCCATGGGCGATTTCGTCACGTCGTCGGAAAAGGCGAGCATGCTGCAGTTGGACAACGAGAACGTGAACGCGACGATCCAGTGGGATTCGGCCGGCGAGATCGGGGGGCTGGACAACCTGAATGTCAAGGTCATCGCCTCCAATCACGTGACCGACTACAACTATTTCCAGGACCGCGACTACTCTTCGACCCCCATGGACGCCATCGGCACGCCTCCGTTTCCGGGCCGCGGGACAATCCGCACGACCACGAATTTCGAGGTGTTGTTCACGGCGGTGGCGAACGAGCGGGTGGACTTCGTGCTCGGCGCGCACTTCTTCGATGACGACAGCGAAACCGGCGGCGGCGACTGTCTGCGCACGACCCGGGAGAACTTCGCCGCGCTTAGCGATCCTGAGTCGGGCTTTTCCATCGCGTGCATGCCCGACGGCGGCACGCAGTTCGACTGGCTGTCTTCGCCTCGAAATGTTCCGGGCGGACCCTATCCGGCCGGCATGAGCGGTGTGATCCAGACCGATTCCCAGGCGCTGTTCGGGCATGCGACCATCGCCCTGACCGACGCCTGGACGCTGGACGTGGGCGCCCGGTGGACGGACGAAGACCGTTTCTTCAACCTGGTCGAGCTCGAGACCGTGCCGGAGACCTGCAGCTTCGGTCTGCCAGGCGACCCGCCCCGTTCGCAATTCTGCACGCCGGACTACATCCTGAGCTTCGGATCCATCTTTGATGGCGGCTTCTATAACGACACCTCGGCGAATTTCGGCGAAACCACGCCGATGTTGAGTTTGACCCGTAACCTGGACGAAGGGATGTTCTATCTGCTGTATTCTCAGGGGTTCCTGTCGGGTGCGTTCAACGACGAGCTCAACACCACGCTGGTGCCCGAGCTGACGCCATTGCTCACCTACAATCCGGAGCATGTGGCCAACTACGAGATCGGCTACAAGGGCACCCTGGCGGACGGTCGCGTCCGCATCGCGGGCGATCTGTTCTGGATGGATTACACGGACAAGCAGGAACAGGTCAATATCGACAACTCCGACGGACGCTTCGGCGGCGATCCGGCGCTCAACATCGTCACCAACGCGGCGACGGTCGACATCGTCGGCATCGAGTTCGAGTTGCGCGCCACACCGTGGGACGGTGGATTCGTCTCTCTCGATGTGGGTCGGCTGGAGGCCACGTACGGCAAGTACGAGTCGTTCGACCCGGACAACCCGGACCAGCTCATCGACAACTCGTTGCTGAGCATTGCCGACTACTCGCCGGAGTGGACCATCAATGCCACCGTCGAGCACGCATTCCAGATGGGCGGTGGGACCCTGACCCCCATGCTGGGGATGTACTGGCAGGATGACTATGACTTTGCGGGCGGGCTGAACACGGAGACCAGCGAGCGCTCGCTGTGCTTCACGCCGGCATACGCCAAGTTCCGTGCGCGGGCCACGTACGAGCCGGCACAAGGCAACTGGACCGCTTCGGTGTACGGACAGAACATCACCGACGAGCGATACAACGAGTGGTGCGGCGGCGCCACCGGTAACCGCTCGGGCGTGTATTTCTATCGTTACGGCCGTCCGGCGACGTGGGGCGCCGAGTTCAACGTTCGCTGGCAATAGCCGATCAAGCGACTCTGACGCAGACGCGAAACGGCACCTCTTCGGGGGTGCCGTTTTGCGTTTGGCTGGAATGTTCACCGGAGAGGAAGCGGTGCCGGTGGAGCCTGTGTTGCGTACGGATTTATCCGACGTACACTCAGAGATTGTTGCTTTATGTCAACAAACGTGCATGATGTAAATTTGTCGACATAATCGGTATTTGTAATCGTTTTATCGATAATACTGGCACCAAAACAAAAATATCTGCAACTATTCGCATAGATTATCGACGGTCGCTGCAACGGTTGCGAAGATGTAATGGTTGACCGTTGACTCACGGTTTTACTTATATATATATTCCCGGCGGTGTTAGCAATAGCGGTTCATCTGGAGACGATAATGGGAGCAAGAAAAGGGGTCTGGGGCGTATTGGGGCTGGCGGGAGGCATACTCCTGTTTGCATCGGGACAACAAGCCACGGCGCAGAGCGCGTCCGCTCAGGCCATGCTGGAAGAGGTGGTGGTCACGGCCCGGCGGCGCGAAGAGAACCTGCAGGACCTGCCTTTGTCCATCGCGGCGATCACTGCGGATGCGATGGAGGCCCAGGGTATCTACTCCGTTGAGGACGTCGGCGATTTCATACCCAACGTCACCCTGACGCAATCGGACCGCGCCAATAACACCCGTATCGTGATTCGCGGCATCGGCGGTGGGCATCCGGATCCGGTGTTTCCGTTCGGAAGCGGCATGTACATTGACGGCCACTACATTCCGAACTCACTCGGCGGCTACATGACCACCATGGATATCGAGCGGGTTGAAGTGCTGCGCGGTCCCCAGGGCACGCTGTTCGGCAAGAACGTCACCGGCGGACTGGTCAACATCGTCACGGCCAAGCCCGCGCCGGAGTTCGGCTCCAGCCTTACCGTCCGGGCGGCAGACCACGGCCAGCAGGATTTCAGGGGCATGGTCAACGTGCCGCTCAGCGACAGCGTCTTTGCTCGACTGGGCGTTGCCAAGGAGACCATGGACGGCTACTACCGCAATCACAATCTGGACATCACGCAGGGTGCGACGGATTTAACGGCCTTCAATGCCGCGATCCGATTTCAACCCAATGATAACTGGACGGTTGATTTTTCGTACAACAAGCAGGATCGCAACGACGACAACAAGCCCATCCAGTGCAATCCGTTTGACGGCAGCGCGGGGGCTTGGGGCGCTCGCGGGTCGGCCGGCGACGGCGGCGGCCGGTCACGGCCGGCGCACTTGGACCGTACTTACAGCCCGCTGTGGAACGGAGCGCTTCAATCTGACTGGCGCGACCCGAGCACGCCTACTCCCAACTTGTGGCCAAGCGGCTGGCTGTATACCCAGGGGCATCGGGACGCCTGCGCAGCGGATGCCGCGGCTGGCACGTTCGTGACTTCGTCCGACAAGTATCACTTTGCGGACTTGGCGGTCGATTCGGGATTTGCCTCGATACAGTGGGCTTCCGATGGCGAAATTGGCAGTTTGGATGACCTCTCGGTGAGGTTCAACACGTCGTTCCGCGAGACGGATTACGACTACCAGCAGGATCGTGACGGTTCCTTCTACGACATCGACAACATCGGCATGCCGGTGTGGGCCAACAGCGCGGGCGGCGACGTCGGACAGGACAACGACACCAAGGGTTGGGAATTCCTGGTGGAAGGCTCCGCCAACGATCGTTTCGACTTTACGGTCGGCGTGAACTACTTCCACGAGCTGGCCCGGAACGGAGACGGCGCCTGCCGGGATCGCTTTCAGGCCAGCGGTTACGCTGATCTCGATCCAAACCAACCGGTACTCCCGAACGGAAGCCCCAATCCGGCGATGGGCGACGGCAGCCACGTCATTGACTGCTCGGATGTCATCTCCGGCTTGTATTTCGACCTGTTGCCCGGCCAGTTCCTGCCGTTCATCAATACGTCGCGGATCGAAAACGAGTCCATCGGCGTGTTCGCGCATGTTTCGTACGACTTCAATGACGACTGGACGCTGGATATCGGTGCCCGTTCGACCACTGACGATCGTCAGTTCTGGAACATGGAAGCCGGAATCAGCGGCTGCTCGATCGAGGAAGTGCTGGCTGGGGGAATGGACGGCGATGTCGAGAATCGAAGGCTGGGAGGACCGCTCGCCGCCAACGGTTCGATGATGTGCCGGTTTGACTGGGGCGTGTCCTTCGATTCCACCATTCGCGAAGGCTTCTACAATTCCGCCGAAGATTCCTTCAGCGCGGTGACGCCATCGATCAGCCTTTCCCGCCATCTGGAGCCGTCCGGCGCGCTGGACAGCGGAATGGTCTATGTCCTTTATTCCGAAGGCTTCCTCACCGGCGGCTTCAATACGGAAATCAACTCCAATCTGCCGGGAATCGACAAGTTCCTGTCCTACGGTCCTGAGCATGTGGCGAACTACGAGCTTGGCTTCAAGGGTTCGTTCGCGGACGGTCGACTGCAGATCATGGCCGATGTCTTCATGATGGACTACAGCGACAAGCAGGAAAGCATCCAGGTTCCCAACGACGACGCGATTCTCGGTATCGACGAGTCGCTGGGCATCCTGACCAACGTATCGGATGTGGACATCAGCGGTATCGAGCTTGAGCTTCGGGCTTCACCCTGGGACAACGGCTTCGTGTCGCTGGATCTGGGTACGCTGAGCAACAACTACGCGAGCTTCGAGTATCCCGATCCCTCTGATCCGTCCCAGACCATCGACCAGTCGGGCAATGTGATATCCGACCTCACCCCGGACTGGACCATGAGCTTCAGCATCGAGCATGCGTTCAACCTGGCCAACGGAGCCTCGATAACCCCGCGTATCGGCATCTTCTCCTCGGGCGAATACGATTGGGGCGCGGATGTCGACGGGCAACCGGCGACGGTGTGTAACCAGTCGTCCTATTCGAAGGTCAACGCCCGCGTGACGTACCTCCCGGCGGTCGGCAACTGGCGTGCCTCTCTCTTCGGCAGCAACATCACCGACGAGCTGATCTACGAGTTCTGCGGCGACAGCCGCGGCGTGTACCGTTATCGGCACGCGCGCCCGGCCTATTGGGGGCTGGAGTTCTCTGCGGATTGGGGTGGATAATCGCTTGACTTAGCGTCCGGTCGCGCCGCTTTACGTGGCAGCGCGTTTCGGAGCCAGGTGACAGAGCACGGCGCCTCATCGAGGCGCCGTGTGCTATTCGCGCGCCAGGCATGGCGCGTAGCGCCGTAACTGGCGCTGCTCCAGTACACGTGGTGGTGGCTGGATGACTTGGCGGCGAAAACTGACTGTAAAGCGGAGACACTGCGGAAAGGAGTCTCCGGTATACTCGGATCGGTATTGATTCACGGAGACGAGGGGGCTGTGAAGACCACAATACGCACGATAGCCCTGTCCGTCGCAGGCACTCTGGTTTTGTTTTGGTATGCGGGGGGAAACGGCCAGGAGCCCAACCCTGCAACCGAGCAGGACGCAAGTGTCACTGCAGAGGGTCTTCATCGGGTGGATCCATCGATCATGGAGGCGGCCTGGGTCAAGCCCGATTTCGATCTCTCGGGTTACACGAGGATCATGCTCATGCCCACCGCCGTGCATTTTCGCGACGTGCCTGAAAAATCGACCGACGCGCGTACCAGAGCCATGACGGAGGAGTTTCCTCTCGATGACGAAAGGAAAGAATGGCTTCGCGGGCTGTGGCGCGAGGCCGTCGGGGCCAGGTTCGCACCAGAAGATTCTTATGAATTCTACGTCGGCGTAGACTCGAACGTGCTCGTCGTTCAGGGCTTCCTTGTCGATGTGGTCTCCCGGATTCCTCCATTTACTCCCGGCAGTGGCTACACCGTCATCAGGGATCCCTGGTCAGCCGTCATCGTGCTCGAGCTGCGGGATGCGGCGACCGCCGAACTGGTGGCGCGCACCCTCGATCAGCGACACGCGCAAGGGCTTCTGGATGTGGGTTCGGTATGGTACCTGACGGAGGACTTGGTGGACCGCTGGGCACAAGTGCTGTCCGAGCGCCTGGACCAGATCTCCGACCTTGGTGGACGGATCCGCGAGGCGCCGGATTGGGCGCAATGATCTAGTCGCTTCGCCATCCTCGTTTGGTCCTCCCGTCAGCGCAAATTCCACCTGACAACCCTGTCCAAATTTTGGGGACCACTTCTGTAGGTGGGCAAACGGCGACCGGCGAAATACTTTGTTGTTCTTAGCGATCCGCCGACAGCAACGGATGACCGCAATTTTCGATGGTCGAATTTTCAACCGCGTTGACTTGCACCGGTGTCCTGTCTGGAACTGCTCGGCCTCAGCGTCACCGATCTCATCGCCGCCCCATCGTGTAACAAACAGTCGCGCGCATACCGATTTTCTCACCAAAACGCCGCGAATCTCCCAATTCCGCCCAGAAAGTTGGCCCTGCTATCGCTGCCGCCGCTGGCGCGGCTGCAGCCGAAGAACCGCTACGTGCTGCTGGACATGCAGCGGGCTGACACCTGCGGTGTGCCGGAGGACAACCTGGTCGGCCTGCAAGTGACGGTGGTGCGCGCCATGCCGGAGGACAAGCCGGCGATTCTGAGACGGGCGGGCGCGGTGCTGTCCGGTCCGGAGCACGGGGAGCTGCGCGAGGCGTTCATGGAGTGGGTAAAATGGTCCTGGGCGGAGGATTACCGCAGGCACGGGGGCGAGGACGAGGGGTTGCTGGACGAGTTGAACAGATTGGTGGCGGCCAGAGAGGTGGATACGATGTCATCGTTGATGGTGAAGAAGTGGGAAGAGCGCGAGCGCCAGAAGGAAGCGCAGATTCTTGCGCGAGGCATGGAGTTCACGCTGGAGCGTATGGTAACGCGCCGGTTCAACGCGTCCACGGGTGAGCGCCTGTCGGCGTTGCTGGCAGGCGTTTCTGAACGCGAGCGGCTGGCGGCGGTTGTTGACGCAGTCATCGAATGCGGCACGGGCGAGGAACTGCTCGCCGCAGCCAAACGGATCGTCGATGAGGCGGACTGAGCGGCGAACCCGACGCTGATCGCTGGAGTCCGCGCCCAGCCCTGACCGCCGTGCCATCGGCTATGCTACAAGCGCGCGACGAACATGGTCGGGATCCGCCTTGATCAGCCGCAGGTAGTTGGCCGCCGCGGTGTCCGGCTTGCGTTTTCCCTGCTCCCAACCCTTGATAGTATCGATACTGAGTTGAAACGTCCGGGCAAAAGCTGCCTGCGACATGTTTACGCTCTGGCGAATCGATCTGATCTCCGCCGGGCTCATCACGATGTAGACGGACTTAGGTGCCGACTCACCTCTCGCGAAATCCACAGCCTCTTGCAGATTAGCCTGAAGTTCTTCAAACAATTTGGTGTCCACCGTAGACCTCCTAACCCAACGCGTCGATGATTTCTTGAACGAGTTTCCTCGCTACTTCCTTTTGGCTGTTCGTCATAACCGTTCTCAAGCAGGCACCGTCGCAGCAGGCGCGGCAAGGAGGGTATTGAGCCTGCTGCCTCCTGGCGGTGCTACGCGGCCGGCGCTGGTATGATCTGCGGCGTTCGGGCGACCACTGCCCATACGCAATAACCCAAGGTAACAGGCGAGGTTTGACCGATGCAACGCACGTTTCTGGCCGTCTTGATGGCAATTTCCGTGGCGAGGGCCGTGGCGCAGGAAAATCGAAGCATCGATCCAGCCTGGCTGTTCGTCCCCGAGCCGGTCGCCGGTGAGGAGGCGGTGCTGGTCGAACCGGTAATGGGTTCCGACCTGCCGGTCGAGATTCGATTCGTGGAGCTGCTGGATGGGGTCTACGCGCCCATCGGCGTCAGGAAGCCGGCAGGGGAGGGGCCTTTTCCAACCGTCGTCTTCGCGCACATGAATGGCGGCTACGGCCTGCGCTGGATCCGCGAATGGACCCAGTACGGTAGCGGGACGTTGGAAGCGTTTCTCGATGCCGGCTACGCAGTGGTGTGGATGCGGTACCGGGCCGAGGTGGATACCCCCTTCACCACGGAACTCACGGCAAGGGAGTTTCAGGGCCGCGACCGGTGGAGCCGGGGGCCGCTGGAGTACGAGGACGCGATCGAGATCGTGGAATACGTGCGGGCACTCCCGGACGTGGATGCCGACAGGGTCGGCTGGCTCGGAGTGAGCCACGGCGGCGAGATGTTGCTGAAGGTCGCTTCCGAATACGCCGGATTGCGCGCAGGCGTGGCTGCCGAACCGGCCGCCATGGATTACCTGGCGAGCCTGCCGCCGGACCCGAACGCCCCTCCGGAGCTGCCGCAACCCGAGACCATGGGGAGCAACACGCCCGAGATGCAGGCGGCGGCGGTGGCAGCGCTTCGCGGGGAAATCGACATGAATCTCGCGATGGAGCGCATCCGGGCCGTCGAAATGCCGATCTTCGTGGCCGGGAGGGACCGGGATCACAACCAGGCGACATTCCGGCTGGCCTACGAACTGTTGAGCGAAGCAGGGAAGACCGTCGAATGGCGCTCGTACGATCATGAGCATCACGGGTTCATCTTCGTGCAGCGAAATGCAGCCGGAGTCTACGAGCCGGACCCGTTGCAGCAGGCAGCAGTGGCCGATGCCATCGCTTTCTTCGACCGGCACATGAAGTCCGATTAGCAACCCAGCCAGCCGGGATGCATCGCCGATCGATTGCAGCGGGACCATGACCAGGGGATGCCCGAGTCGGTCGGTTTTCGACGCTTAAACCCTCGATATATCAGGAGTCTTGCGGTGTTTTATTCCTGTAGCTCTGCTGCGGCGCAGGCCGTGGCCGCGCGCGGCAAGAGCGCTCCACGAGCGCGGTCGCGGACGCTGACCGTGGATTTGCATTGCCACATGTACGTTCCGGCGGCCGCCGATGCGGTCGCGGGCGTCTTCGATATGGAAACCGACGGGCTGCATCGCTTCTCCAACGCGGCGACACGAGAGGTCAACGCCAGGCAATCCGAGACGATTCATGAACAGCTCACCAGCGTGGAGCGCCGGCTCGCCGACATGGATCAGATGGGAATCGATGTTCAGGCAATCTCGCCCGTCCCGCTCCAGTACTACTACGCTCTCCCGCCCGAATCGGGACGAACGGCGACCCGAATCATCAACGACGAAATCGCCGCGGTAGCGGCAGCTCATCCCGACCGCTTTGTCGGGCTGGGCGGACTGCCCATGCAGGACCCCCAAATGGCCGTGTCGGAGCTCGAACGGGTGATGGGTGAGCTCGGTTTCAAGGGCATCGAGCTCTGCACGAACGTAAATGGCGAGGAGCTTTCGAACGAGCGGTTTCGGCCCGTTTTCGCAAGGGCCGAGGAGCTCGATGCGCTGATTTTCCTGCATTCCAACGGATTTTCCGACGGGGCGCGGCTGGCGGACCACTACTTCATCAACGTCATCGGCAACCCGCTGGATTCCACCGTGGCCGTGAGTCATCTGATCTTCGACGGCGTATTGGACAGATTCCCCGGGCTCAAGATTTGCGTCGCCCACGGCGGCGGTTTCCTGCCGGCGTACTCGGGCCGCATCGACCATGCCCATGCCGCGCGGGAGGACTGCCGGCGTTGCATCAAGGAGCCGCCCGGCAACTACCTGCGCCGGCTGTATTTCGATACGGTGGTGTTCACGGAGCACCAACTGGAGTACCTGGCCGGCCTGTACGGCAGCGACCGCATCGTTCTCGGAACGGACTACCCGTTCGACATGGGCATGTACGATCCGGTGGGTTTCGTCGAAGGCGCGGCCGCGCTCACCGACGCCGACAAGGAAGCCATCGTCGGCGGCAATGCCGCCCGGTTGCTGGGCATCGGCGTGCCCGGCGGCGACTGACTCAGTACACCTCCACCATGCAGCGCGGGGTACAGCGCACGCCCCGGCGTATCTGGCTCAGCTGCCAATCCGCGGGATCCACGCCGGCCAGCGACTTTTTCAGGGTGAAGTACCCATCGTCCACTCCGTGCTGCGCCATGGCCTTGAACAGGCCGCTCTGCATGCCCGCCAGACCGCAGATGTAGAGCAGGGTTCGCGGATTGGCGAGCACGGGGCCGAAGAGGTCCATCTGCTCGTCCATCAGGTGGTGCACGTACTGGCCGCGGCGGCCGTCCGGGCGCGTCTCCCGGCTGATCGCCCTGTAATAGTGGAAATTCGGGTGTTCGGCAGCAAGTTCCGTGAACAGGTCGTCGTAGATGAGGTCGGTGGTATACGGCGCGCCCATTACCAGGTGAATCTGGCTTGAGATGGCGTTTCGCTGCAGCAGTTCCATGGCCATGCCCCGGAACGGCGCGATCCCGGTGCCCGCGGCCACGAAAATGTAGTCGTGGTTCCCGCGGGACGTGGGTTCCGGGAGCAGGAAGCGTTTGCCGTTGGGTCCGGTGACCTTGATCGGATCGCCCGGCCGCAGGTCGCACATGAAATTGCTGCAAACGCCCAGGAACAGGCTGTGGTCCCCGGGGTCGTCGCCCTTCTTTTGCGGATAGCGCTCGTCGATGACCCGCTTGGTCGTGGTGGAGATCACCTTGCCTTCGCCGTCCTCGCCGCTGTCCGGGCAGGCGATGGAGTACAGGCGTACCTTGTGCGGCTTGCCGCGCTCGTCGACGCCGGGCGCCAGCACGCCGAACGCCTGGCCGACGAGGCAGCGCCCCTCCAGCGGGGTGCCGCTGATGTCGATGGCGGTATGGCGGACGAAGCTGGCGGATTTGCCCTTGAGGCACGAATCGTTGGAGACGATATGCCCTGTGACTGGTTCCTTGACGGACGCGAGGGCCATGGAGACATTGGGCAGGGTCGGATGATGCGCGTCGACGTTCTCGCTCATGGCGGGGCCTCTCGGAGGGACGGCGAATTGTACCAATAAGGATTGGGCGGAGCCATGCGGCTACAGGCCACGGTTCCGCGCTATTCGTGTGGCAGCGGCAGCCCGGGGAAGCTCGTGCCGGACAACGGCGCCGCCGGGTCCCCGCCGCTCCAGGCATGGACGCCCAATGGTGACGGTATCAGCGCTTGTCAGGCAGCAGTTCCCTCGCCCGCATGAGGAAAATGGCGGCTGCGGCAAGCACCAGCGGGATGGCGAATACCCGGAAGCTCTCGCCCATGCCCAGTCCCTGGGCCACCAGCCAGCCCGCGAAGATGGGACCGATTATTGCGCCCGTTCGGCCTGCACCGATGGCCCAGCCGACGCCGGTATTGCGGATGAGCGTTGGGTAGATTCGCGCCGCGGCCACGTAGATGCCGATGAACCCGCCTTCCATGGTGAAACCGATGAGGCCGATGGCCACCATGATCATCAGCGGCGATGCGAAGGCCTGGAAGCCCCACATGAGCACGGCCGCGAGCCCCAGCCAGGCAATGATGATGCGCTTGAGCCCGAATCGGTCGGCGAGATACCCCAGCGAAACCATCCCCAGGAAGGCGCTGAGGTTCAGTACCACGCTGGCGTAGATGGCGCGATCCAGCGGCAGCCCGGCATTGCGGCCCAGTTGAGGTACCCAGCTCAGCAGGAAATAGAGCGTCCCGAACGCCATGAAGAAGGCGACCCACAGGAGCAGGGTGGACCGGCGGTGCTCGGTCGAAAATAGCGACGCGACGCCGGAACCGAGCGCGGCCATGCCGCCTCGGGTTTCTTCCGTCTCCGGCAGGGCCGGCAACTCCTCAATGGTTTCGTGGCCCATTCGCCGAAGTATCTTGTTGACGCTCTCAAGCGCCCCCGGAGGTTGCCGCTTCAGCAAAAATTCCAGCGATTCCGGCATCCACAGCGCCACCACTGGAAGCACGGCCGCGGTGAGTATCCCGGCCAGCAGGAATATCGACGGCCAACCGAAGGAGGGCAGCATATTGCCCTCAACGACCACGATTCCGAGGACGGCGGCTCCTACCGGATAGCCGGCCTGAACAAACGTGACCAGCAGGTTGCGGCGACGCCGCGGCGAAAACTCGGCGGACATCGTGGCCATGCTGGCGAGAATTCCGCCTACGCCCAGGCCCGTGACGAACCTGAGACCGTAGAGCTGGGGCACGGTTTGGGCAAAGGCCGTCGCGATCATGCCCACGGTGATGATCGACAGGCAGAGCATGATCAGTTTTCGCCGGCCGATCAGGTCTGCCAGCGGCGCGAGAAAAATGGAGCCCAGGGCCATGCCGAACAGCGCCGCGCTGAACACGCGCCCGAGCTGGGTTGCCGGGATCTGCCAATCCTGCGAAAGCACCGGCGCGGCCAGCGAGATCGCCAGCACATCCATGCCGTCGAGCATGTTGATGAAGAAACACAGTCCGATCACGACGACTTGCAGCGAAGTGATGGGGCTTTGGTCGATGGTGTTGCGAACGTCCATGATCATACCGTCGGTGATTCGTGTAATTTCTACAGGATACGCGTATCCTCGCCCCGTTGTCCGATACAGGCGGTATCGAAGGCGTGAGCGAAGCGAAGGCGGCCGGCCGCTGGCCACAGCAGTCGAGCTATTCCGGAGAGGAACTCCTGATTTCCGGAAGCGATGGCATTTTCGGCGAAGAGAATGCCCGGCTACCCCTGCCCGACATGCTGATGTTCGACCGCATCACCCACATAGACGACACCGGCGGCAGGTTCAGCAAGGGCGAAATCGTCGCCGAACTGGATGTGGTACCGGATCTCTGGTTCTTCGACTGTCACTTCACGGGCGATCCGGTGATGCCCGGCTGCCTGGGCCTGGACGCCATGTGGCAACTGGTCGGATTCTGGCTGGCCTGGAACGGTGCGGGGGGGCGTGGCCGAGCCCTTGGAGTCGGTGAGGTCAAGTTTCAGGGGCAGGTCCTGCCGACCAGCACTCTGGTGCGCTACCACATAGAAATGAAACGACTCATCAGTCGAAAACTCGTCATGGGCCTCGCCGACGGAACCATGTCTGTCGACGGCCGTACAATCTACCGGGCCAGGAACCTCCGGGTCGGGCTGTTCACATCCACGGAAGGCTTCTGACCCTCCTGTTATCATCACCCCGCATTTCGCGATCGCCCCGATAGCTCAGCTGGATAGAGCGTCCGCCTCCTAAGCGGAAGGTCAGAGGTTCGAATCCTCTTCGGGGCGCAAACGGAAAAGGAGAAAGCCTCATGAAGAATCATGCGTTTTCCACGGGTTGGGTCGCGGCAGTAGCGATAGGTGCGGGCGCCATGTCGGGATGTGAAAGCGAGGTGACCGTGGGGGAGCCGGCAGCCGCACCCGCATCTTCCTGGGAGGAGTTTACCGACGAATTCTTCGGCCGGTATTTCGCGGCCTTGCCCACCGCGGCGGTATGGGCCGGGCTTCACGAGTACGACGGACAGCTCCAGGACGTATCGGCCGAGGCGATTCAGCAACGCACGGAGATGTTGCGCGAGTACGCTCAACGGGCGGAGGACGAATTTTCCGCCGATGCGCTGACTGCGGTTGAGGAACTGGAGCGTCAGCAGCTCGTTTCGGCCATCGAGGGCATCCTGTTCGATGTCGAGGTAGCCGAGTACCACCTGCAGTACCCGGCCTGGTATGCCGGTCCACTCAGCCCGAGCGTTTATGTGTCGCGCGAGTACGCTCCGAAGGCGGATCGACTGGCGGCACTGACGGCTCACGTGGAGAAGATCCCGGAGTACATCGGGCAGATGCGCGGCACGCTTCGGCCTCCCTTCCCAAGACCCTTTTTGCGCACGTCCCTGGTTCAATTCGGCGGCCTGGCGTCCCACCTGCGGGATGACGCTCCGGGGTTGTTCGCCGATGTAGAGGATGCGGACTTGCAGGCGGCGTTTGCCGACGCTGTCGAGCCGGCCGTGAGCGCCTTGCGGGATATCGAGGCCTGGCTGGAGCTGGAGCTTGCAGCCGCCACGGACGATTTCGCCTTGGGCGAAGAGCGTTACCGGGAGCTGTTGTGGCGTGCCTATCGTATCGATCTGGACTGGCAAACGCTCAAGGAAGTGGCGGAAACCGATCTTGCCCGCAATCTGGAGTTGCTGCGCACGACCTGCGCCCTGGTCGATACGGAAATCACCGTTGCCGACTGCGCGGCCCGGGTACGAGACGACAAGCCCGAGGCGGGCGCCGTTGCACGGGCCAACGAGCAATTGCCGGAACTGAAGGAATTCCTGATCGGAGCGGACCTCGTCGGCATCCCGGGTCAGGAGACGGCCTTTGTGGCGGAAGCCCCGGCCTATCGCCGCACCAATTCCGCCTACATCGAGATACCCGGACCCTTCGAGCAGGGGCTGCCCTCCATCTACTACATTGCCGGTCCGGACCCGGAATGGCCGGAGGAAGTGCGTCGCCAATACGTGCCCGGGGAGGCGGATCTGCTGAATACGTCGGTGCACGAGGTCTGGCCGGGACATTTCCTGCACTTCCTGTACGTCGCGCGATCGGACAACCAGGTGGGCAAGCTGCTGCGAAACAGCATGTTGAACGAAGGGTGGGCACACTATGCAGAGGAGCTGATGCAGGAGGCCGGACTGGGCGACGGTCAACCGTTGGTGCACGTTGGTCAGATTCTCGACGCGCTGATGCGTGACGTGCGATTCCTGTCTTCGATCGGTCTGCACATAGAGGGAATGAGCGTCGAGACTTCGCAGCGAATGTTTGCCGAACTGGCGTTCCTGGACCCTGGAAACGCCGAGCAGCAGGCGTTACGGGGAACCTACGGGCCGAACTACTTCATCTATACGCTGGGAAAGCTGATCATCAGGAAAATGCGCGAAGACTGGACGGCGCAGCGCGGCGGGCGCGCGGCCTGGAAGGAGTTCCACGAAGAGTTTCTGTCCCTTGGTAGCGCACCCCTTCCCGTGCTGCGCGAAGCCATGATGGGGGCTGACGACTCGGAATCTCTGCTTTGATCCAAGCTCTCAGCGCGTCAGGTATGCCTTGAACGAGGCAACGACTCGCTCGATGTCGCTCTCGCTGATGTCCAGGTGAGTCACGAGGCGGAGCGTGCCGTTTCCCCGGATGATAATGCCTTGCTGCTGCAGGAATTCGGTGAGTTCGCCGGGGTCTTGCTCGCCGAGGTTGACGAAAACCATGTTGGTCTGCGTGTCGCCGTACTCCACATCAAGTTCATCGAGTTCGCCAAGACCCCGGGCGAGCGCCGCAGCATTGTCGTGGTCCTCAGCCAGGCGGTCGACGTTGTTCTCAAGGGCGTAGAGGCCGGCGGCTGCGATTATCCCGGCTTGCCGCATCCCGCCTCCCAACGTCTTCCGCCACCGCCGGGCTTCGCGAATCAGGTCTGTGCTGCCGCAGAGCAGCGAGCCCACCGGCGCGCCGAGACCCTTGGACAAGCAGAATGCGATCGAGTCGAAATGCCGGCAGATATCGCGTACCGGAATTTCCTGCTTGACGGACGCATTGAAGACGCGCGCTCCATCCAGATGCATGCGGAGGTCGAGTTCATCCGCGAGGCGCTTTGCCGCCTGCAGGTAGTCGAGCGGCAGGACGCGGCCGTCCTGCGTGTTCTCCAGGCAGAGCAGCGTCGTGCGGGGAAAGTGCACGTCTTCGGGTCTGACCGACGCAGCCACGCTGTCGAGATGCAACGTACCGTCCGATTCAAATTCCAGCGGGTAGGGGTGAATGGAGCCCAGCGATGCCGCACCGCCCCCCTCGTACTTGTAGCTGTGCGCGCGCTGTCCGACGATGAATTCGTCGCCCCGCGCACAGTGTCCCAGCAGCGCCAGCAGATTGCTCTGGGTGCCGCTGGTGCAGAAGATCGCGTCCTCTGTCCCGAGGAGTTCCGCCGCGATCGCCTCGAGACGATTGACCGTCGGGTCTTCGCGGTAGACGTCGTCGCCGACATCCGCCGCGGCCATCGCCGCACGCATGGCTCCGGTCGGCCTGGTGACCGTGTCGCTTCTCAGGTCGATAGTCAGTGGTCTGCTCCCGATTTCTCTGCCCGCATCCGCGACGGCTATAGTACGCTGCAATACGAATCGCAGTAAGTCGCCGTATTGCGCCACGTCGCAGGGGGGCAGGTGGCACAAGCAGAATCATCCGCAGTCTACCTGTTTGCCGCCGATGCGGTTCTGTTGCTGCACGTGCTGTTTGTCACCTTTGTCATCGTCGGCCTCCTGCTCATCTTCGCCGGCAAGGCGTATCGCTGGTCGTGGGTCCGGAATCCCTGGTTTCGCCTGGCGCATCTCCTGGCCATTGTCGTGGTCGTCATACAATCCTGGTTCGGGGCGATCTGCCCGCTGACGACACTGGAAATGGCGCTCCGCGCCCGTGCTGGCGATACGGTCTATCCGGGATCGTTCGTCGCGCATTGGCTGGAGGCAATCCTCTACTACCGGGCTCCGGCATGGGTCTTTGCTGTTTGCTATACGTTCTTCGGGGCCGTGGTCGTCGGAAGCTGGTTCTGGGTCAGCCCTCGACGTCCGTCGCAACGCGGCGTCGATCTCCGCCGGAGCCGGTGAAGCGAGCGGCAATTCGCTGGCATAATTCACAGCGCACTCGGAAAGAAATGAGCGGACCAAGGGAGGACGCGATGAATCCAGGACAATTCAGGACGGCTGGCTGGTTGAAGTTCCTTTGCGCAGTTGTCGGATTGACATCCACGGCGGCCGGCGCCGAAACGATCGTCGTCTACGGAGCCAGCGGCCGCGTGGGCGCGGTCGTCGTCGAAGAGGCTCTGCAACGGGGGCACGATGTGATGGGCGTTTCGCGCAATCCCGGTTCGCTGGCAATTGAGGCGCCGAACTTCAGCGCCGTTCAGGGCGATGTCACCAGCCTGGAATCGATGCTGGAGATCGTCGCCGGTGTAGACGCCGTGGTCATCACAGTGCGTGGAATCGGTCCGGGCAACACGCCGGAAGAGGCTGTCACCAGCATTGCAGCCGAAACATTCGTCGAGGCGGCCGGAGTGCTTGGCGAAGATGCGCCTCGCGTGATCCAGGTGGGCGGCGGCACGACGCTGCGGGTCGACGGCGCGTACGGCTTCGACAACCCCGCGATCGAGCCCGGTACGGCGCAGCACGCCAACGCCTTCGGCCATTGGCGGGCCATTGAGGCTTATGCCGCAGCCGACGGTTTGCAGTGGGCAGTATTGACGCCGCCGCCCGGTGCAATGAGTCCGGCATCGCCGGGCGAGCGAACCGGCGAATACCGGCTCGGAGGCGAGGACGTGCTTTACGACGCAGCGGGAAGCAGCGCCATCACGATGGCGGATTTTGCCGTCGCGGTGGTGGACGAAGTGGAGCGGGCACAGTCTCTCAACCGGCGGGCGGCGGTGGGACCTCCCGAGTGAGCTGATTCCGGCACCGGTTCCTGTTCACGGAATCGAACCGAATTGAGCTAATGGGCTCGATCAGAGGTTGAACCGGTCGATCAGGGTGATATCCATTCCGGCGCCCGAAGCGCCGTTGGTGATCAGTATCCCGTAGCTGCCTTCGAATCCGATACCCGCCGCGACGGGACCGGCGAGAACAGTCTGGGTCCCGGATTCGCGCACCGTGATCGTGTAGCCGCCCAGGCCCAGGTACACGAACGAAAGCGCACTGGTTCCGGAGAGCGTTGCGGTGGGCGGTACCGTGTTCAGATCCGTATCCGGCGGCACGATGAAGACATCGACGCTGCCGGCTGTTGTCCCCCCGTAGTAGAGCGTGACTTCCGCAACGTCGCGAATAAGCCGCTGGCTGTCCGGAGAGTAGAAGGCGGCCAGCGAGCCGGGGGCGCCGCGAACGAACCAGGTACCGCGCTGACCCGGAAATGCCCTGAAGGACGATTCAACTTCGATGGCGCCGGAATTGCCGGCGGGCGTAACCTGCAGTGCGTGTTCCCCGGGGACCAGCAGCGCGTAGTCCGTGGGTACGGCAAACATGGCGTTCGGAATCAACGGCGGTGAGAAGTTGCTGTTGATCGTGACGTCGATCGGATCGCGGCTGGTCATGGCGTTGAGTACGCGAATGCCGGCGCGCAGTTCCCGGTCCGTGAGCGGGGTATCGATACCGGCGCCGCTGACCACTGCGGCTGCCGGGGACGCCGAACTCAGCCCGTCGATGATGGAAAGCGTGGTGCGTACACCCGCAGCGAGTTCGAACGTATCGGACGCCATGACGACGCTGGTTGGATTGCCGGCCTGGGTCAGGCTCAACTCGTATTCCCCCGGCGCAATGGCTGCGACCGGTATCGATTCGAGAAAATCCACGGCGCCTCGGGGTGTAGCCGCAGCCAGCACCGTACCGGGCGGCTCGATGTAGACGTCCACGGCGTTCTGAAGGCCGGCGGCCGTGTTGACGATGATGATTTCCGCCTCCGTTTCGGAAAGCTCGGCCTCGGGTCCCTCGAGGATCAGCTCGTGAAGCCAGCCGTTGGCTTCCGTGAGCACGATGCTGTAGTCGTTGCCGGCCGCAAGGTCTGCTTCGAAGGAATACAACCGAATCGGTGAGCCCAGGATCGAGCTGTCGATATTGAATGTGTAGGGGCCGCTGTCCCAGGTGAACACCTGCGAGGAGCGGTAGTTCAGTGTGCCCTCCAGCCGTTCCACCCGCCGGAACTCGAGGCTGCCGAAGCGGCCGGCGACGTGAATGACGCTGACCTCGGTGCTGGGCGGCCGTACCCGGCCGCCTTCCGATTCACAGGCTGCCGCGGCCACGCACGCCAGCGGAACCAGCGCGAGACGCAGCCACCGGCGGTACCGGGCCACGGTGGGCCGGTGCGTGGATTTCACGTCTGGGAGGCTCCTGAAATTCATGTCACGTACGAGCGGGAAAGCGCAATGGTACAGGCTCTGGAGGACTTTTCCAGTGTGCGAGGCCGGAAGCATGACCGCCATTGCCGCGGTCGCCGCCAGAAGGACTTTTCCAGAGCGCGTGGACGGAAGCCTTCAAGTCTTCCCGAACGACCCCCTGCCGCGGTAGTCGATGCGTGCCGTGTCCGCGGCGCAATACAGCGGATGCCGGGGGCAGCCGCGCTTCGTCACGCCGAGGCACTGAAGCCGCACGGGCACCCCGGCGCTCGAGATCCAATCCAGCACTTGCCGGTCCTGCCCGCCGCGGGCGCCGTGGTTTCCCCAACCCACAATCACCGGCAGTTCCGGTGTATCCGAGAGTTTTCGGGCGTGCCGCCAGGCGTCGCGAAGCGTCTTGCGGACGTAAGACCTGTTTTTGGGACCGGCATTTTCGTCCATGGCGAACAGGTCGCGGGGTTTGGTCGCCATTGCCGCGTAGGCGTTTACGAGCCAGAGACCCCCAAAATTCCAGCGCACGGTAAAACCGATTACACGGTTCACCGTTGGGTCGTTGCGGACCGCGTCTGCGGTGGAACCGTTCAACAGCACCCAGGGCAGGATGGGACGCTCAAGGTCCCATATCCTTTCGAGCCAGTATCGATAGCACCCACAATCGGAGAAGATTGCATTGCTGCGGACCATTTGCATTGATGAAGGCTTCATCGTTTCATAATTTTTGCATGTACCCTGCGGTACCATTCAAACTAACGGTCACTGGCATCGGAGCGCATGAGAGGATACGCCGTCAGAATCACTTGCAGCGTACTTTCGCTGTGGCTGGTCTCCGCGGCCGTTCCCGGATTCAGCATCGCGGGGGAGGGCGCCTGGTTGATTAGCGCGCTGGCCGTGGGGCTGAGCAACGGATTGGCGCGAACGGCGATCGTGTTCTACGTTTTGCCTCTTCGGTTGAGGACAGTCGCAGGCATGTCGCTCGCCTTGAACGCGGCTCTGCTTGCACTCTTGGCGTTATTGCTGGACGGGGTTGCGATTGATGGCCCCGTCGCCGCTGCAATCGGTTGGCTCGTTCTGGCCGGGCTGACCTCGGTCACCACTCTGTATATCGGACCGGAGGGAACGTTGCACGCGTTGATTCCGGCGAACCGGCAGCACGCCGCGCGCTGAGTCCGATGCGGGTTGGTGTGACTGCGGCCGCGGTGGCCGTGACCGGCAGCCTGGGTCTGGCGATCCCGGACGATGCGGCGAGGGCTGAAGAATCCTCGGCCTTCGATATCCCTAATCTGAGCCCTCCGGTGGCGGTATTCGGGCTGCCGGCGTGGGACGGCCGCATCGACGGGGGCCGCAGCGAATTCCGAATCACTACGGCGGTTGGGAATCACTATGTGCTGGCGGGCAACGGTCACGAGGAATTGCTGCTCGACGGCGAGTCCTGGCGACTGAACCTCTTCTACCGGCACCGTTTCCGCGAAGCCTGGACGGTCAGCGTTGGCGTACCCTGGTACAGGCACTCGGGCGGATTTCTGGATGACGCTGCCGATGCCTGGCACGGGTTCGCCAATCTGCCGGACGGCAACCGCAACCTGCGGGGCGAAGACGAACTGAAATACCTGTACAGGGTCGGCGGGCAGCGCCGCTACCTGTTCGAAGAGGCCAGCCACGGCATCGGCGATGCGCAGATCGGCCTGTCGCGAACATTCGGGGCGGAAGGGGGCTTCACGCTGAAGGCTGCCCTGAAGGTTCCGACCGGAGACCGCAGCGCGCTGACGGGAAGTGGTGCGGCCGATCTGGCTTTCAGCTTGCTCAGGCGCCACCCTCGGATGATCGGTGGCGCACCGGGGGGCATCTACTGGGGTGCCGGTGCGGTCCGCGTGGGCGAATCGAAAGTGTTTTCCCTGCAAACCGTCGATTGGGTGGTTTTCGGCGTGCTCGGCATCGGTTGGCAACCGCTGCAGCGCGTCGGTTTCAAGTTCCAGCTTGACGCCCACTCCAACTATTTTTCAAGTGCACTGGATGAACTGGGTGCAAGCGCTCTCCAGGCCAGCGCCGGGGGTTGGTGGAAATTGGACTCAGGACGAACACTGACATTCGCATTCAGCGAAGACCTGATCGTCAGGTCGGCGCCCGACTTCGGCATCCACATCGGGCTCGGCTGGACCTTCTGAGCGAACCGCCCGGACTATACTCTCAGAGCCATGAGGCCAGGATACACGGCAGGCCATGCCACGAATCTGTCCCGCGGGCGGGGCGCGCGATTGTATGTTGCATGCCTGTGGACGGTCATCATGGCGGCAGTACTTGCCGCTTGCGATGTGCCGGATGAGGAAGTCCCCGTTGCAGGCGAAGCGACGCCCGGCGAAGCGACGCCCGGCGAACCGCTGGACGCTTCGTCCCCCGGCGAACGCGCGCAAACCATGCCGTCGGATTCGATCGCCGGCCGCTTTCTGGCGGAGACGCGGTTTGTAAACGCGGACTTCGAGCGTGGTGAATTGCTGAGTTACGCCTGCATCGTGTGTCATTCGCTGGGTCCGGGGGAAGGGCATCTGATAGGCCCCAACCTGAATGGCATATTCGGCCGGCCAGCCGCGAGTTCGCAGGATTTCCCGTATTCCGATGCGCTGCGGGAAGCGCGTATCGTCTGGACTCCTGCGGAACTGGACGCCTGGCTTGCCCGTCCCGACGATTTCGTGCCGGGAAACCTCATGGTGTTCGCCGGAATCTACTCCGTTTCCGACCGTACAGACCTGCTGGCCTACCTGCTGCGCGAAACCGCCGTCGAAGCGGCCACGACCGCGCAATAGGCTGCATTTGCAAGCGCCGTTTTCGCTAAACTACATCGGCCGGCCCGGGAAGCGAGCAACATGAGCGCCGTTCTTGAACGTCAGTACGAAACATCTCCGATCCACGGATCCAACGCGCCCTACGTAGAAGCCCTCTACGAAGCGTACCTGGACGACCCCGCCAGCGTGTCGGAGGAGTGGCGGCGTTTCTTCGGTGAATTCGGCGACGCGCAAGGCGAGGCGCCTTACCGCGCCATCGTCAGCGACGTGCCCGAGCGCTCCATCGTCCACGATGCGCCCGAACGCCGGATCGTTCACGGCGTGCCCGAACCCTCTGCTGTTCGCGATGTGCCCGGCCATGCGATCGATAGCGATGCCCAAACGCAGCCGCGGCAGTCGCTCGCCGTCGCCGCCGGAATCGGCTGGGAAGGGGGTCCGCCCGCCGCGCAGGCGAGCGAAAAGCAGGCTGCGGTGTCACGCCTGATCCAGGTCTACAGTCTGCGCGGGCACCAGGTCGCCGACCTGGATCCCCTGGGACTCTGGGAGCGGTCCGTGCCGGCGGTCCTCAATCTGGACTTTCTCGGACTGGATGCCACGGACCTGGACGCCGAGTTCTTTACTGGCGGGCTTGCGGGAACCGGCAACGCCCGGATGAAACTCCGGGATATCCTGGACGTGCTGAAACGCGTCTATTGCGGCCGGGTCGCAGTGGAGTTCGCGCATATTTCCCGAGCCCGCGAGAGGCTCTGGCTGCGCCAGCGATTTGAAGAGGATCGAGGCAGCAGCGGCCTGAGCCGGGAAGAGCGCCGACGCGTTTACGCCAGCCTGAACCGCGCCGAGGGACTGGAGCGCTACCTCAATACGAAGTTTGTCGGGCAGAAGCGGTTCTCGCTGGAAGGCGGCGAGACGTTGATTCCGATCCTCGACGACCTCATCAGTACGGTCGGAGAAAGGGGAATCCAGGAAGTCGTGATCGGGATGGCCCATCGCGGACGGCTCAATGTGCTGGTCAACGTGCTCGGCAAGTCGCCCCAGGAACTTTTCTCGGAGTTTGCCGTCGACCGGGACCTCAGCAAGATCCGCGGTTCCGGCGACGTCAAGTACCACATGGGGTTTTCCGCCGATGTTCGCACGCCGGGCAACAACGTCCACGTGGTGCTCGCCTTCAATCCGTCGCACCTGGAGATTGTGAACGCCGTGGTGGAGGGATCCGTGCGTGCACGGCAGGACCGGCGCGGGGATATCCAGGGCAATCAGGTACTCCCTGTGCTGATACACGGCGATGCCGCCTTCGCCGGGCAGGGCGTCGTGGCCGAAACCTTTCAGATGTCGCAGACGCAGCACTTCCACACCGGCGGAACCATCCACATCGTCATAAACAACCAGATCGGCTTTACCATCTACGACCGGAAGGACGCCCGTTCTACGCCCTATTGTTCCGATATCGCGAAGATGGTCGATGCGCCGGTGTTTCATATCAATGGAGACGATCCGGAAGCCGCCGTCGCCGCGGTCCGGCTGGCGGCACGTTACCGACAGGCCTTTCACAAGGATGTGGTGATCGACCTGGTTTGCTATCGGCGCCTCGGGCATAACGAGGCCGACGAACCCGCCGTCACCCAACCGGTGATGTACAACAGGATCAGGAAGCATCCCACCACGCGGACGCTCTACGGACGAAAGCTGGTGGCTGGCGGGGACCTGGGCGAGTCGGAACTGAAGTCCATGGAGGAAGACTACCGGGCGTGCCTGGACGAAGGGCGCAGCCCGAACGAAGACTGCCTCGGCATGATCGGTAATGAGTTTACCGTCGATTGGGAGAGTTACCAGGGAACGCTGGACACTGCGGTGGATACGCGTATCTCCCTGAGCGAACTGCGCCGGCTGGGAGCGTTGATCAATACCGTGCCCAAGGGCTGGAAGCTTCACCCCCGGCTCCAGCGAATCGTTTCGGACCGGGTCAGGATGGCCGCGGGGGAATTGAGCCTGGATTGGGGATTCGCAGAGAGCCTGGCCTACGGCAGCATTCTCGACGCCGGGCTCAATGTTCGGCTGATCGGGCAGGACAGCCGCCGGGGGACGTTCTTTCATCGGCATGCATCCTTCGTCAACCAGGCGGACGGCGAGGTATTCGTGCCGCTTGAACACGTCACGCCCCGTAACGGCGCCCTCACCGTGGGCGACTCGTTGCTCTCCGAAGAAGCCGTGCTGGGTTTCGAATACGGCTACAGCACGGCGTCGCCGGATTGCCTGGTGATCTGGGAAGCGCAATTCGGCGACTTTGCCAACGGCGCCCAGGTCGTGATCGACCAGTTCATCAGTTCCGGCGAATCCAAGTGGGGGCGGCTGTCCGGGCTGACGCTGTTCCTGCCGCACGGATACGAAGGCCAGGGTCCGGAACATTCGTCCGCACGCCTCGAACGTTTTCTGCAACTGTGCGCGGAACACAATATTCAGGTCTGCGTGCCGTCGACGCCGGCACAGATGTTTCACATGCTGAGGCGGCAGGCGTTGCGGCCGACCCGCAAGCCGCTGATCGTCATGACGCCAAAGAGCCTGTTGCGGCACCGGTCTTCCGTGTCATCGTTGACGGAAATCACCGAAGGCAGTTTCAATCGGCTGATCGGCGATGAAACCGTGCCTCCGGAGGAGGTCCGGCGGCTGATTTTCTGCAGCGGCAGGGTGTACTACGATCTGGCGACCCTGCGCAAGGAGCACGCTATCGAAGACACGGCCATCGTCCGTCTGGAGGAACTCTATCCGTTCCCGGTCGCGGAGTACGCTGCAACCATCGCCCGGTACGCTCACGTAACGGATATCGTCTGGTGTCAGGAGGAGCCCCAGAATCAGGGCGCCTGGTATCAGATTCGCCATCGTCTGCAGGCGCCCCTGATCGACAGCCAGCGCCTGTCGTACGCCGGCCGGCCCGGTGCGGCGGCGCCCGCTTCCGGCATATTCGGCCTTCATGCATTGAAGCAAAACAGGCTCTTGTTCGATGCATTGTCGATCGAACCCGATGAAGCGTCCGGCAAGGCGGGAACGTGACGATCGAAATCAAGGTGCCGCAGCTCCCGGAGTCGGTCACGGATGCCACATTGGTCAATTGGCACCGTTCGCCCGGCGATCCGGTGCAAAGGGACGAGAAGCTGGTCGAACTGGAAACCGACAAGGTGGTTCTGGAAGTGCCTTGCCCCAGCGACGGTATCTTGCGGGAAGTCCGTGTGGCCGACGGCGCGACCGTAACCGCAGGCGAGGTGTTGGCGCTGCTGGAGCCCGGGAAGATCTCCGGAGATTCTGCGGAGCCGGGGGAGGTGTCCGGGGGATCCGCTGAACCGGGCAGCGAGCCGGGAGAGGTGTCTGGGGCATCCACGGAGCCGAACGGCGAGTCGGGTATCGCTGACTCGGTCGCTTCCGAGGCTGAAGCGGTAGCCGCACCGAAGGTTGCCGCCATACCGGAACCAACTCCGGCGGCAGCCGAAAGCGAATCGCTGGAGCGGGCCGGCCCCGCCGTGCGGCGGTTGATGCGCGAACACCAGGTGGATTCGAGCGCGATAAGAGGCACGGGCCGGGGCGGGCGAATCACGAAGTCCGATGTGCTCGACTACATCAGCGAAAAATCCGACACGACGGGCAGGCCATTGTTCGACGCCCGGGCGAAGGCGCAAGACGTGCCGGACGCACGCAGCGCACCGAGCCCACCGGAGACTCAGAGAACGCCGGATTCTCAGCAGACGCCAGGCACCCGGAGCGCACCCGCCAAACCGAGTTCGCCAGGCGCGCCAGGTACGCCACGTGCGCCCGTAACACCACCCGTACCCGCCGGCCAACGGGCGGAGCGGCGCGTTCCCATGACCAGGCTTCGCGCGAGAATCGCCGAACGGCTGGTGGAGGCGCAGCACACGGCGGCGATGCTCACGACCTTCAACGAAGTCGACATGAGCGCCGTCATGGCCGCCCGGTCCCGCTACGGCGAACTGTTCCAGCGCCGGCACGGCGTGAAGCTGGGATTCATGTCGTTCTTCATCAAGGCGTGCATCGAGGCCCTGCAGCGTTATCCCGTGCTGAACGCCTCGGTTGACGGCAGCGACATCATCTACCACGACTACTACGACATCGGCGTGGCCGTGTCCACGGATCGGGGCCTGGTGGTGCCCATCCTTCGCAATGCCGAGCAGATGACCTATGCCGAAATCGAACGATCCATCGTCGATTTCGGCACCCGGGCGCGCAGCGGCGGCCTCGGCATGCAGGATCTGACCGGCGGGACCTTCACCCTCACCAACGGCGGCATCTTCGGCTCGATGATGTCCACGCCCATCATCAATCCGCCCCAGAGCGGCATCCTCGGCATGCATTCGATCCAGCAGCGCCCGGTGGCCGTGGACGGCGAGATCGAGGTCCGCCCGATGATGTACCTGGCGATGACTTACGATCACCGCATCGTGGACGGCAGGGAAGCAGTGCAATTCCTGGTTGCCATCAAGGACGTTTTGGAGGATCCTGCGCGGCTTCTCCTGCAGGTGTAATACCCATGACAGAACAGAACTACGACGTCGCCGTGATCGGCGGCGGACCGGCGGGCTATCCTGCTGCCATTCGCGCGGCCCAGAACGGGCTGCGCGTCGTCTGCGTGGACGAGTGGTGCAATCCGGATGGCAGCCGGGCGTTCGGAGGCACGTGCCTCAACGCCGGCTGCATCCCCTCAAAGGCTTTGCTCGAGTCTTCCGAGCTTTATCATCGCGCCGCTTCGGAATTCAAGTTTCACGGCATCGGCGTGGGCGAGTTGAGCGTCGATATAGGCAAGATGCAATCGCGCAAGGACCGTATCGTCAAGCAGTTGACCCGGGGAATCGAGGCGCTGTTCAAGTCCAATGGCGTTACCGGCGTACGCGGTCACGGACGGCTGCTGGGCGGCGGCCGCGTTGAAGTCACCGAGCCGGACGGCAACGTCTCCGAACTGATCGCCGAACATGTCGTCATCGCCACCGGCTCAACGCCCGTGGAATTGCCGGTTGCGCCGTTCGATGGCGAACGCATCGTCGATTCCTGGGGAGCGCTGGAATTCGAGACCGTACCGGAACGCCTGGGCGTGGTAGGCGCGGGCGTGGTGGGACTCGAATTGGGCAGCGTTTGGCAGCGGCTCGGCGCCGATGTCGTGATCCTGGAGGCGCTGGAAGATTTCCTCTACATGGCGGACCAGCAGATCGCAAAGGATGCGCTCCGGCACTTCAAGCGGCAGGGACTGGACATCCGGCTCGGAGCCAACGTCCAGAGCGCCGCGGTCACCGACGGCGCTGTGGAAGTGCAGTATCAGCACGGCGGTGAAGAGCAGCGGCTGGAAGTGGACAAGCTCATCGTCTGCGTGGGGCGCCGTCCGTTCACCGCGGGCCTGCTGGGCGATGGCACCGGCGTGGAACTGGATGACAGGGGCTTTGTCCGCGTGGACGAGCAATGCCGGACCACCGCACCCCGTGTCTGGGCCGTGGGCGATGTGGTCCGCGGGCCGATGCTGGCTCACAAGGGCACCGAAGAGGGCATCATGGTGGCCGATCTCATCGCCGGAAAGATCGCGGAAGTCAACTACGACGCTGTTCCGTCAGTGATCTACACCGCCCCGGAAATCGCGTGGGTGGGGAAAACTGAAGCGGAACTGCAGTCAGGCGGTATCGACTACAAGGTAGGGACGTTCCCGTTCGCGGCCAACGGGCGCGCCAAGGGCATGGAGCAGACCGAGGGCCTGGTCAAGCTGCTGTGCTCGGAAGACGATGACGAACTGCTCGGCGTTCACATCGTCGGGCCCGTCGCCGGCGAACTCATCGCCGAAGCTGTGCTGGCCATGGAATTCTGCGCATCCGGCGAGGACCTGCAGCGCACGATCCACGCCCATCCCACACTCACCGAGGCCATCCACGAGGCCGCGCTGGCCGCCGACAGCCGGGCGATCCACGCCATCAACCGCTAATCTGCCCCTCAGCAGTCCCACAAGTGGGGGATTTCCCGCTATCATAGGGGTCGGCAGAGGACTTGCGGCTTGCTGCCGGTGGAGTTACGGAGTGAGTTTCCAGACTGACAGCCCCTTGGGGCGGGCGCTGTCGGCTGTTCCCATACAGCCAGTTCGTGTACGGGCCAGGAGCGATGTGAATGGCTGGCCACAGTAAATGGGCCAATATCCGGTTTCGGAAAGGCGCCCAGGATGCCAAGCGCGGCAAGCTGTTCACCAAACTCATTCGCGAGATCACTGTCGCCGCCAGAGACGGCGGCGGCGACCCTGCCGCCAATCCCCGGCTGCGCGCGGCCATCGACAAGGCCCGCGGCCAGAGCATGCCCAAGGACAATATCGACCGGGCCATCAAGCGCGGCACCGGCGATGCCGAGGGAATGACCTATGAAGAAGTCCGTTACGAGGGCTACGGCCCGGGCGGCATTGCCGTGATGGTCGATTGCCTGACCGACAACCGCAATCGTACCGTGGCCGAGGTGCGCCACGCCTTCTCGAAGTTCGGTGGCAATCTGGGCGCCGACGGATCGGTGGCCTACCTGTTCGAGCAGACGGGATTGCTCAGTTACACCTCGGGGCAGGATCCGGACGAACTCATGGAGGGGGCGATTGACGCGGGCGCGGACGATGTCGTCGCCAATGACGACGGCTCCGCGGACGTGCTGTGCGAGCCTGCGGATTTCGATGCAGTCAAGGCTGCGATGACGGCACAGGGCCTGGCGCCCGATCACGCCCAGGTCACCATGCATGCCAGCGTCCAGACGCCCGTGCGGGCTCGACAGGCGGAGAGCCTGCTCAAGCTCCTGGACGCGCTGGATGAACTGGACGACGTGCAGCAGGTGTATTCCAACGGAGATCTCCCCACCGAACTGCTCGAGGCGACTGCATGAGCGATTCGGTCCGCATCCTCGGCATCGACCCGGGTTCGCGGCGGACCGGCTACGGCATCATCGACGATCACGGCGCAGGCCGTGAAGCCAGGCCGGTCACGATGGGTACCATCGCGACCAAGGGTGATCACAACGCCCGTTTGAGGCGAATCTTCTCGGAGATGGAAGACCTGGTGCGGCAATTCCGCCCGGACGAGGTTTCCATCGAGCGCGTATTCATGCACCGAAACGCCGACAGCGCGCTCAAGCTGGGCCAGGCCCGGGCGGCGGCCCTTTGCGGTACCTTCGAGGCCGATGTTCCGGTTTTCGAGTACGCCGCGCGCTACGTGAAGAAGGCGGTCGTCGGCCGTGGCGATGCCGACAAGGCTCAGGTGCAACTCATGGTCCGCGTTCTGCTGGGCCTGCGCGAAACGCCGGCGTCGGATGCGGCCGATGCACTGGCGCTGGCGCTGTGCCACGCGTACGTGCGCGGATCGCCCGCAGTGTCCGAACTGAAGGCGGTGCGGTCATGAAACGCAAGGCGGCGCAGTCACGATCCGGGAGGCGGCGCGATCGTGAACCGGGAGGCGGCGCGATCATGAACCGGGAGGCGGCGCGATCATGAACCGGGGGACCGCACGATCATGATCGGGTTTCTGAAGGGGACTCTGGTCTCGAAGCGTCCGCCCGAACTGACGCTGGATGTGGCCGGTGTCGGCTACGAACTCGAAGCGCCCATGTCCACGTTCTACCGCCTGCCCGAAGCCGGCGAGCCGTTGACCCTGCTGACCCATTTGATGGTGCGGGACGACGCGCACCTGCTGTACGGCTTTGCCACCGAAGCCGAGCGGTCGTTGTTCCGCAACCTGCTCAAGGTATCCGGCGTCGGCGCGCGGATCGCGCTTGCCATCCTTTCTGGAATCAGCGCCGAGGGATTTCGGCGCAGCGTGTTCGAACGCGATCTGGTTTCGCTGACGCGAATACCGGGCATCGGCCGCAAGACTGCGGAACGGCTGATACTGGAGATGGAGGACCGTCTCGATCCGCCGGATGCCGGCGCAGCCGACTCCGCGCAGGGCGCCACGAAGGCCGATGGCGAGGCCCGCGGCGCCTTGCAGGCGTTGGGATACCGGGCTGCTGAGGTCAACCGGATGCTCAAGGATCTCGACACGGCCGGCATGAATTCCGAACAGTTGATTCGCGAAGCGCTCAAGCGCGTTCACTCCGGGTGACGGCAATGCACGAGGAAGCCCGATTGCTCGACGGCGCCGGCACCCATGAGGACGTGGTCTTCGACCGCGCGGTGCGGCCCCGCACGCTGGACGAGTACGTGGGGCAACCCTCGGTCAAGCGGCAGATGTGGATTTTCATGACCGCGGCGCGCAATCGCGGCGAGGCATTGGACCATACGCTCATCTTCGGCCCGCCAGGTCTCGGCAAGACCACGCTGGCGTACATCGTCGCCAACGAACTGGACGTAAACCTGCGTACCACGTCGGGACCGGTACTGGAGCGCCCGGGGGACCTGGCGGCGATTCTCACCAACCTGGAAGCCAGGGACGTCCTGTTCGTGGACGAGATCCACCGGCTCAGCCCGGTGGTGGAAGAGGTCCTCTACCCGGCACTGGAGGATTTTCGCCTGGACATCATGATCGGCGAAGGGCCGGGCGCCCGCTCGATCAAGCTGGAGTTGCCGCCGTTCACCCTGGTGGGCGCCACCACCCGGGCGGGCTTGCTCACCTCGCCGTTGCGCGACCGATTCGGCATCGTGCAACGGCTGGAATTCTACGGAATCGACGAATTGAAGCAGATCGTGAAGCGAACCGCCGGCATCTTCGATTTGCCGGTGGACGATGCCGGTGCCCGCGAGATCGCGGCGCGTTCCCGAGGCACGCCGCGTATCGCCAACCGCCTGCTGCGCCGGGTCCGCGACTACGCCGAAGTGGAATGCGACGGCCGGGTGACCCAGCCGGTCGCCCAGGCAGCCATGGACCTGCTCGAAGTCGATCCGCACGGATTCGACAGCATGGACCGCAAGCTTCTGCTCACCGTAATCGAGAAATTCGACGGCGGACCCGTGGGCATCGACAGTCTCGCGGCCGCCATCGGAGAGGAGCGCGGCACGCTGGAAGACGTCGTGGAGCCCTTTCTGATCCAGGAAGGATTCCTGCAGCGTACCGCGCGCGGACGCATGGCCACGCGCAACGCCTATCAACACTATGGGCTCAAGGTGCCCCGGGCGCATGAAGCGCCACCGGCGTCGCCCGGCCTGTTCGATTGAACGGCAGGCGGAACCATGAAGACCCAGGTTTTGCCGGTGCGCGTGTATTTGGAGGATACGGATGCACAGGGCGTCGTCTACAACGCCAGTTACCTGCGCTTTTTCGAACGGGCGCGAACCGAGTGGTTGCGGTCGAACGGAATCGACCACAACGAATTGCGGGAGTCGGCCAACATCCTGCTGGTACTCTCCCGCATCGAGGCGCGATTCAAGGTGCCGGCAAGGCTTGACGACATGCTGGAGGTGACTGCGGAGGTGGCGGAGTTGAGCGCAGTACGATTTGTTTTCAGGCAAACCATACGCCGTGTTCCGGGAAGCGGCGAGCTGGTTTGCGGAGCGCGGGCGGAAGTGGCCTGCGTGGATGCGGATACGGGCAGGCCGCGGCGCTTGCCCGCGCAACTGTATGTGGATCTAAACGGTGGCGAGGCCGAGGGATGAATAACGATCTATCGCTGATCAGCCTGATTCTGGATGCCAGCCTGGTGGTCAAGGCCGTCATGCTGATGCTGTTGGTTGCTTCCGTCGCGTCGTGGGCCATCATCATCGAGAAGAGCCGGCTGCTGAAGCGGGCGACAGGGGCGGCGGACGAGTTCGAGGAAACGTTCTGGTCCGGGAGCGATGTCTCGGAAATATACCGGGAACTGGCGGATTCCGACGAAAGCCAGGTGGGGATGGCGGGCATCTTCGAGTCCGGTTACCGGGAATTCGGGCGGCTCCGGGAAGACCGCGCCATCAACGCCGAGCAGATCGTCGAGGGTTCGCGGCGTTCCATGCGCGTTTCCCAGGTGCGGGAAGTGGAACGGCTGGAACAGAACCTGGCCTTTCTCGCCACGGTGGGTTCGACCAGCCCCTACGTGGGCCTGTTCGGAACCGTCTGGGGCATCATGACGTCGTTTCAGGCGCTTGGAAACGTGCAGGCGGCGACGCTGGCGCTGGTGGCGCCGGGCATTGCGGAGGCCCTGGTGGCGACGGCCATGGGCCTGTTCGCCGCCATTCCGGCCGTGATCGCCTTCAACCGCTACGCCGATATCGTCGGGCGGCTGGAGGTTCGCTATGACACCTTCGCCGAGGAATTCTCCGCGATACTGCAGCGCCACGCCGCGCACCTGTACAGGGCGACGCCATGAGACAAAGCCGATCGAAGCGCCTGATGGGCGAGATCAATGTGGTGCCCTACATCGACGTGATGCTGGTACTGCTGATCATCTTCATGATTACGGCGCCGTTGCTGACACAGGGCATCCAGGTGGATCTGCCCCAGGCCGCGGCCGAGCCGCTGGATCCGGAACTGTTGCGCGATAATGAACCGCTGGTACTGAGCATCAACCGCGACGGCGAGTTGTTCCTGAACATCGGCGGCGATGAGGAGACGCCGGTTGACGAGCAGACGGTGCTGACGCGCACGGCGGCGGTGCTGCGGCGGAATCCCCAGACACCGGTGCTGGTCAAGGCGGACGAAGCCGTGGCGTACGGCCGGGTGGTTACGGGTATGGTCATTTTGCAGCAGGCCGGAGCGGAGCGGGTCGGGTTCATCACCGATCCGGCGGAGCGGGAGGACGGTCGGCCCTGAACGGGCGGGATGGTGCCGAATGGAGTTCTTGCGGGAGCATATGCTGGCAGTTTCGCTGTCCGTGCTGCTGCATGGGGTTCTGATCGTGGCGTTGACAGTCGGGCTGGATTTGCCGTCGAGCCGGCGCGCGCCCGCGGAGCAGGTGGCCATCGAGGCGACCGTCGTGGACGAGACGCTCATCCGCCGGGAGATGGACCGGCTGGAGGAACTGGAGCAGGAAGAGCAGCGCCTCCGGGAAGAGCAGCAGCAACAGGCGCTGGAGGAGCAGCGGCGAGCCGAACAACAGGCCGATGAGGCGCGCCGGCAGCTCGAACAGGAACAGCAGCGCCTGGAACAGGTCCGGATTCAGCGCGAGGAGGCGGAACGGCAGGAGCAGCAACGCCTGGCGGAACTGGAACGCCAGCGCCTTGCGGAAGAGGAAGCCGCGCGCGAAGCCGAACGGCAGCGGCTTGCGGAGGAACAGCGGAGGCGCGAGGAAGAAGAGCGGCTCCGGCAGGAGGAACTGGAGCGTCAGCGCCTGGCAGCGGAGGCGGCGCGGCGCCAGGCGGAGCGCGAAGCGGAACTGGCACAGGCGCTGGCGGCGGAAGAGGAAGCACGGCGACGCGAAGAAGCCGCGGCCCTGGACGAGTACATTCGCCTGATCGAGAACCGGATTCAGCAGAATTGGATACCGCCGGCGAGCGCCCAGGCGGGAATTCAGTGTACAGTTCACGTCACCCAGATACCCAGCGGCGACGTGGTGGATGTACGCGTCGGCCAGTGCAACGGAGATGAGGCAGTCGTACGGTCCATCGAGGCGGCCGTGCTGCGGTCGTCACCGTTGCCCAGGCCGAGAATTTCCTCGCTGTTCGACCGCAATCTGGAAGTCATATTTCGGCCGGAGGTTTAGGCAGGGAATCCGCAGGCATGCTTGAGGAAAAGATGCAGAGGCGATTGGCGTGGGCGGCGTTCGTCTGCGTGGTCACGGTAACGGGACTGATGCGCGCCGACGCCCAGATCGTGATCGAGGTCACCCGGGGCGTGGAACGGCCCGTTCCCATGGCCATCGTGCCATTCGGTTGGGAAGGGCCCGGCACGCAGGCGCCCTTCGACGTCGCCGCGCTGGTTACGTCCGACCTGGCAAACAGCGGACGATTCGCGCCCATGGCGGTCGGGGACATGGTGGCACGACCCACCCAGCCGGCCGAGGTCCGCTTCCAGGATTGGCTGATCGTCGATGTCGATTACCTGGTGATCGGCGACATGCTGGTCAACCCGGACGGCAGCCACACCATCGTCTTTCAGCTGTTCAACGTGCTTCAGGGAGAACAGATCGTCGGTTATCGCCTCACGACCGGCAGCTCAGAGGCCGATCTGCGCGTCGCCGGGCACCGCGTGGCAGACATGATTTTCGAGGAACTGACGGGAATTCAGGGTGTTTTCGGAACCCAGATTGCGTATGTCAATGAACAGCGAATGGGCCTTGAGCGCCGATTTCAGCTCATCGTTTCCGATTCCGACGGCGCCAATCCGCAGGTGGTGGCGCAGTCGTCCGAGCCGCTCATGTCACCGGCATGGTCACCGGACGGCCGCAAGCTGGCCTATGTGTCCTTCGAGGGCTCGCGGTCGTCGATCTACGTTCAGGAGCTTCGCACCGGGATCCGGGAAAGGGTTTCATCCAGGGACGGGGTCAATGGCGCGCCGATGTTCTCGCCCGATGGACGCATGCTGGCGCTGACGCTGTCCCGGGACCAGGGGAATCTCGATGTTTACATGCTGAATCTGGCGAACCAGATTCTCACCCGATTGACGCGACACTCCGCAATCGATACCGAGGCGGTGTGGGCTCCCGACGGTGAGTCAATCTACTTCACCTCCGATCGTGCGGGCGGTCCGCAGGTCTACCGGGTGGAGGCTCGGGCAGGAGGGCGAATCGAGCGAATCACCTTTGAGGGCAGCTACAATGCGCGTCCCAGGATCTCACCCGAAGGCGACCGCCTCGCGGTGGTGCACGAAGACCGGGGCAACTACCGTATCGCCCTGGTCGACCCGGACACCGGGTTGACGCAGGTGTTGAGTAATGGCAGCTTGGACGAGTCTCCGAGCTTTGCTCCCAATGGCGCGCTGATCATCTATGCGACCCAGGAGGGCGGCCGGGGGGTACTGGCGTCGGTAAGTACGGATGGGCGAATTCGCCAGCAGATTGCTTCTGTGGCGGGACAGGTTCGGGAACCGGTCTGGTCGCCCTTTCCCAGAATCTAGAAATGCTTGAATAAAACGTAATATCCATTTGCTTTATATACTAATTAAACATAGAGGAACTACCAAATGATCCGGTTATTGCCAATTTTGTTGTTGCTGGGCTTCGGACTGTCTGCCTGTGGCGGTGGCGGTTCAACCATTCCGACAGGAGCCACCGGCGACGATTCGGACGCCACGGCCGCGAACGGTGGCGTAAATGGTGCCGGTGGAACATCCACCACCGGCATCGGCGCGGACGGAGGCATTGATGTGACCCGGATGGAGCCGGGTCAGGGCGACGGGCCGCTGTCGCGGCTGGTGATCTACTTCGACTTCGACCGCAGCGAAATACGATCCGACTTCAACGACATGTTGAGGGCCCATGGGGCATTTCTTGCCGACAACGGCGATCGGGGGGTGCGCCTGGAAGGGCACGCCGACGAGCGCGGCAGCCGGGAATACAATATCGGGCTGGGCGAACAGCGAGCCCAGGCCGTCAGGCGGGTGCTCATGCTGCAGGGCGCCGCCGGGGATCAACTGGCAACCGTCAGTTACGGTGAGGAGCGTCCGGCTGCGCTGGGCAGCGACGAGAACTCCTATAGTCTGAACCGTCGTGTCGAGCTGGTGTATCGTTAGACGCCTGCAACATCAACCGAGGTGACAGTCATGCGCGATGCTGTGAAAACCGTACGGATTCCGCTGCTGACCGTGATACTGGCGGGATGCGCGACGACGCCTCCACCCGAGGAGGATCCGGTTTTTCTGAAACTGACCGATCTTGAGGCCCGCCTGATACGTATCGAAAGGGTCATCGACAACCAGAGCCTGATCGAGTTGACGACCCGCATCGATCAGCTTCAGTCCGAGATCCAGACCGTGCGCGGAGACACCGAAACGCTGGCATTCCAGACCGATAACGCCGCGGAACGGCAGCGCGACCTGTACGTGGACGTCGACGGGCGCCTGCAGGAGCTGGAATTGACCCTGGCGCAACTGCAGATCTCCATGCAGGAGCTGCTGACAGAGGAAGAGGCGCCGCCGCCTCCGGTATTGCTTCCGGGAAGCGACCAGGACAACTACCAGGCCGCCTTCAACCTGCTGCGGGACGGCAACTACGAGGAAGCCACCAGCGCCTTCGAACAGTTTCTGGCGGTATTCCCGTCCAGTCCGTTGGCCGACAATGCCCAGTACTGGCTTGCGGAAACGTATTATGTGCAACGGCAGTACATGGCGGCGTTGCCGGCTTTTCAACTGGTCCTGGACGAGTATCCGGGATCCAGCAAGCTCCCGGACGCTCTGCTGAAGATCGGCTTCTGCAACTACGAACTACAGCAGTGGGACGCTGCCCGGGAGGCCCTGCAACGGGTCATCCGGGAATTTTCCGCCACCACTGCGGCGCGCCTGGCAACGCAGCGGCTTGAGCGCATTCTGCAGGAGCAGGGTTGAATGTGGACGCGGAGTCCACCGGCCTGACGTCCACAGAGGATCGGCTGCGCCTCACGGAAATCTTTCATTCGATCCAGGGGGAAGCTCAGTTCAGCGGTTGGCCGACCGTCTTCGTGCGGCTGACAGGGTGTCCGCTACGTTGTACTTACTGCGATACCGCGTACGCCTTCACGGGCGGCGAGTGGCGTAGCATCGAAAGTATCGTCACCGAAGTCGCAGGCTTTTCCACGCGGTATGTGTGCGTGACCGGCGGTGAACCTCTGGCCCAGCGCCGTTGCCTCGACCTTTTGACCCGGCTCTGCGACCAGGGCTATCGGGTCGCCCTTGAAACCAGCGGTGCGATGGACATCGGCGAGGTCGACCCGCGCGTGCACCGCGTTGTCGACGTCAAGACTCCGGGTTCCGGAGAAGTCGAACGCAATCGCTGGGAAGACCTGGCGCTGCTGAATGAGAAGGATTCGGTAAAGCTCGTGATCTGCGACCGTGCGGACTACGACTGGGCCACGCGCGCACTGAAGGACCGGATCAAGGTCGACTGCCAGGTCTATTTTTCGCCGAGCTACGATGATCTCTCGCCGGGCGAATTGGCGGACTGGATTCTGGCGGACCGGTTACCCGTGCGCATGCAGGTTCAGCTCCACAAGATCCTGTGGGGCGATGTGCCCGGTCGCTGAACGATGTCCAGCCACTATCGCCCAGCCAACCGGGAATGTCGTCGGTCCACCCCTGGCCCTCGCCGGTGAGCGATGCAGGCAACCGTTGACGAACCATCCCGCCCGGGAGCAACGGTCAGCGGAAGCCCGGCTGTGGTACTTCTCTCCGGCGGTCTGGACTCGGCAACGCTGCTGGCCATCGCCCGGCAGCAGGGGTTCCGTTGCCATGCACTGAGCTTCGACTACGGGCAGACCCACGGCGCCGAGCTTGCGGCCGCACGGCGAGTGGCCGCCCATTTCGACGTGGAGCACCAGGTCCTTACGATACCCATCGGCAGCCTCGGTGGCTCGGCCTTGACGGACCCTTCCATTCCGGTGCCGAATGAGGGCGGGGAGGGCATCCCGGTCACTTATGTGCCGGCCCGCAATACGGTATTTCTGGCGCTGGCACTGGCGTGGGCGGAGGTCCTTCAGGCACGTGCCATCTTCATCGGGGTCAATGCGCTTGACTACTCCGGGTATCCGGATTGCCGCCCGGAGTTTGTGGCCGCCTTTCAGGACCTGGCCAATCTGGCGACGAAACAGGCCGTGGAGGGCGCGCCGGTGGAGATTCTTGCGCCTCTGGTAAACATGACCAAGGCCGAAATCATCAGGCGTGGAACCGAACTGGGTGTCGACTACTCGATCACGGTATCCTGTTACCGTGCCGACCCGGCGGGCAGGGCGTGCGGGCGCTGCGATGCCTGCCGGTTTCGGGCACAGGGTTTCAGCCAGGCAGGCATGGCCGATCCGACCCGATACCGCGTGTGACTGCGAAGACGGACAAATCCGGTTTGTGCTGGCGACGTCTTTCGGTATCATCCGTTCGCCACGGTCCGGCCGTAGCCACTGCTGTGGCAACGGCCGAAGTCGGGGCTGCTGGCATAGGAATTGCCACATCCCGCACGTATTCGGGGGTATAGCTCAGGTGGTAGAGCATCGGCCTTTTAAGCCGCTGGTCCTAGGTTCGAGTCCTAGTGCCCCCACCAATTTCACTGCGGGAGAACGGGTCCCTGACCGTTTGCCGCGGTAAGCGACTATCGTTCCGTTACGGTGATTCCTGAGGCTGCTGTAACCCATAGTCGATCCCGTGCCGGGTCAGAACCATCTGGCCAAACTCGACCCACTGATCCCGGGGTTCCCAGACGCCCGCCATCGCCTGGTAGGCATCGTCGGGCGCCACGCCCTCGTGAATCGTGCGGTACAGGAACGTGAACAGCGACGCGCGATAGTTGACCATGCAATGGACCAGCACTTGCTCGTGGCGTGACTGGTTGAGGATCGCGCTGAAGAATACGAAGTCTTCGTATGTGGGCGCCTGCCAGTCCACGGGAATGTTCACGTAGGCGATGCCGCCCTGGGTCACGAGTTGCCCTTCCTCCGGAACGGTGTTGGGACTCGTGGGCGTGGCCAGGTTGATGACCAGATCGAACCCCCGATCCGACAGGGTGCGGAGTTGCTCGCTGTCGGGTTGTCCCGAGGTGTGCAGCCGGTCGCTGGCGACAACGTAATTGAGCAGGTCGGCTTCCTGTTGCGCGCCGCTCACGGAAATGGCACCGGCGACGGCAAGCAGTGCTGAATACGCGGCCACATCGACCAATCGCTTGCGCATTTGTTTCTCCAGTGGAGACGGTTGCTTGTAGTGCGCCATTATTCGCGCAACAACCGGGCTTCTCAAGTCACAGATACCTGAGGATGTCCGCAAAACGGTCTATCATACGCGCGCTGCGGCGAGAGCCGCGTTGCCGAGGAAAGTCAAGTGGTCGCAGTACGTCACCGGGAATTGCACAACCTGATCTGGAAGGGCGTTGCCGCAGCGCTTGCGATGATCGGCAGCGGAACCGTTGCCGCACAACAGTCCGCCGACGTGCCCCGCATCGAACCGGCGCCGGCGTTCTCCGGTGAACGGCTGGCCTCCTTGCCGCGGGAGGACTGGATCACCAACGGCGGCAATGTCTACAACCAGCGTTACTCGCCCCTGGACGAGATTGACCGCGGAAACGTCTCGCAACTTCGAGGGGTCTGGCGAACGCATCTGAACGGCTCGGGCCTCGACAACAAGTACTCCGGCGAAGCCCAGCCGCTGGTTTACGACGGTGTGGTGTACCTCGTCACGGGCGCCGACGACACTTTTGCCGTCAGCGTGGACAGCGGTGAACTCCTGTGGAGTTACGAGGCCAGCCTGGACCCCGCCATCGATGTCATCTGCTGCGGGTGGACGAGCCGTGGCGTCGGGCTCGGCGAGGGCAAGGTGTTCGTGGGCCAACTCGACGGCAAGCTGGTCGCGCTCGACCAGCAGACCGGAAGCGTGATCTGGACCACACAGGCCGAGCGTTGGCAGGAGGGTTTCAGCATTACCAGCGCGCCCCTTTACCACGATGGATTGGTGATCACCGGGTTCGCCGGCGCGGAATTCGGCGTTCGCGGCCGCGTCAAGGCCTATCGCGCGGATGACGGGGAATTGGCCTGGACCTTCTATACCGTGCCCGGTCCGGGCGAAATCGGCCACGACACCTGGCCGCAGGACAACGACGTCTATCTCTATGGCGGCGCGACCGTATGGCAGACGCCTGCACTGGATCCCACCCTGGGACTGCTCTATTTCTCCACGGGCAATCCCGGGCCCGACTTCAACGGCAGCATACGCCCCGGCGACAATCTGTTTTCCGCGGCAATCGTGGCGGTGGACGTGTACACCGGCGAGTACCGCTGGCACTTCCAGCAAGTTCGCCATGACATCTGGGACTACGACGCGCCCAGTCCCGTCGTGCTTTTCGATATCGACATCGATGGCGTCACCCGGCGGGCACTGGCCGAGCCCGGCAAGACCGGCTGGGTCTACATCCTGGATCGTGTCACCGGCGAGCCCCTGATCGGCATCGAGGAACGCCCCGTACCACAGGAACCGCGCCAGGCGACGGCAGCCACGCAGCCCTATCCCATCGGCGATGCCTTCGTCCCGCAGCATGTGGACATCGTGCCGGAAGGGTATCCGCCGCTGGTCAACCAGGGGCGGATATTCACGCCTTTCTGGACCGACGGCGCGGTGATCAAGCCCAGCCACAACGGCGGCGCCAACTGGCCCGGCAGCGCCTACGATCCGCAGACGGGCCACCTGTTCGTCTGCGCAACGGACCGGATGTCGTTCTTCAGGGGCGGCGAGATGGACGAGGACTTGCCCCCTCCGCTGGGCGAGCGTTTTCTGGGCGGCGAATTCCACGCCATCCCGGGATACGTCTCGGGAATTCTCGCCGCCATGGACATGCGCACCAACAGGATCGTCTGGCAGCAGCGGCTCATTGACCGCTGTTACAGCGGGGTGCTGTCGACCGCGGGTGGCCTGATCTTCGTGGGCCGAAACGACGGTCGCCTCACGGCGCTGGATTCCCGCAACGGCGATCTGCTCTGGGAATTCCAGACCGGCGCCGGAATGAACGCACCGGTCAGCGCGTTCGAATACAACGGCCGCCAGCATCTCGTGGCCTATTCCGCCGGGAACAATTTTGCCGGTTCCCCGCGGGGCGACAGCGTCTGGCTTTTCTCCCTGGATGGAACGTTGAATGAAGTGTCTGTCGATTCCGAAGCGGAACAGAACCAGTAGAGTGCACTGGAGACATGGGCGGGCGAGCGGTTAAACTCTTGCCTCGTCGTGGGCGAGCCCCGTGAACGAACGCTCCGGGAATCGGCCGGTCAGCATGCAAGCAGGGAGTATCAGGATTATGGCAATCAGAAAGCTATCCGTGGCGGTTTTGGCTCTGGTGGGGACCGCGGCGGGAACCATCGGCATGGCCGAGCCCGTCACCTACAACATCGACCCCAGCCACACGTTTCCGGCGTTCGAGGCCGATCACTGGGGCGGGCTTTCGGTCTGGCGGGGCAAGATCAACCGGTCCTCGGGTACCGTGGTGCTGGACAAGGAGGCGGGGACCGGGTCCGTCGAAGTCGAGATGGACATGTCGAGCATCGATTTCGGTCATGACGCCATGAACGAAAGAACCCTGGCCGACATCATTCATGTGGATCAGTTCCCGACAGCAACCTATACCGGCACGCTCGTCGATTTCGAGGATGGCGGACCGACCGCGGTGGAGGGAACGTTAACGCTTCATGGCGTCAGCCTGCCTGTCAACCTCCAGGTCAACCGGTTCCAGTGTCAGCCCCACTTCAGGCATATGAGGGAAGTCTGCGGCGCCGACGCCTCGGCAACGATCAACCGCGCGGACTTCGGCATCGACTACGATCTGGAGAACGGCTTCTTCCCGGAAGTCCATTTGCTGATCACCATCGAAGCACAGATTCCTCCGCCCGCAGAATAGGCGCGCGTTGACTGGTTGCCGGCGCCCCGCCGAACCAGGGCGCCGTTGTTGTCGAGCGCAGGAGCGGGATAAAGGTTATCAGTCGGAGCCTTCGGCACTCCGGCTGACAGTACGTTAAATCATGCAACGAACCCTGATCCTGATCGGTCTTGCGCTGCTGGTCATCGGCCTGGCGTGGCCCTGGCTCGGCAAGCTCCCACTGGGCAGGCTGCCCGGGGATATCGTCATCGACCGGCCTTCGTTCAAGCTCTATCTGCCGATTACCACGATGATCCTGGTGAGCGCACTGTTGTCGTTGCTCATGTGGCTGTTCCGCCGCTGACGGGGCGATCTCATCGGCGCGGGCCGCGGGCCGTGAGACGCGATCCGGGCCACCCGCGCCGCTGCGGCAAGATGGAGGCAGTGCGTCCAGTGTCGTTACGGTGCGGGCATCTGCTCGCCGTGTCCGATACCGGGCGTGCAGCCATAGTTACCCATGGGCAGTGTGGTGCGCATGAGAATGCGTGAACCGGAAAACGGGGTGCTGTGGTAATCGGGATCGGTGGCCGTCCAGGTCACTTCCAGATCGCCGTTGTCCGGATTGATATGGAATCGCTCGGTGAGTTCGAGGTCCATCGTGCGGACGAAGTCCGATCTGAGCAGGCCTTCGGCAAAGAGCGCCGTGTGGATGATGAGATCGCCGTCCTCGTAGCGTCCGATGGAATGGCCCATCGTAGTTCGGGGGGCGTCCGCCGGATGCTCATCCATGTTGAGGTGGACGACGCGCTCGGTGTCCATGAATTCGTGGTGGATGACGATGCGGTCGCCCTCATCCCGAATTTCCGTGGGCAGCCCCGGCTGGGACCAGGCGCGAATCGGGCTCACCGGGTTGCACTGGTAGACCGGATTGGCGATCAACGGGTCATTGGCGGCGTGGGCAGCCGCGCCTGCCGCGGTATAGGAATCCATGGGGTCCGGATCGGTGCCGGCTCCTGGAAAGGCCTTGCGAAACCAGATTCCGAAGATTGAACCCGAATCGTCAGGCTCCCACGGCGCCGCAAACAGGCTTTGCCCGCCGCTGGTTCGCAGCGTCAGAACCGTTCCGTCGGCCAGGTAGCCGGTGGCAAATTCGCATCCCAGCGGATCGCGTCTGGCCTGAAATCCTTCAATGCGCACAGGATCCCCGACCTTGAGCACATCCGGGCCGATTCCCTTGATCCGCAGCTGCGAACTGGCCTGCATCTCGCACCAGCGCACGACGGTCGCTCCGCTCTCGTCGGTTGTGCGTACGAAAACGAAGGAGTGGGGATTGACGAACTGGACCTCGGTAATGGTTCCCTGTATCAGCACGGGCCGGTCGCGATAGTAGTGCGTATCGAACCCGTGATGGGCGAAAGTTGTAACGGCGGGCGCCAGCAGCGTCACTATCGCGGACATTGCTGTGCAACCGATTCGGAAACGCCGATTGCTGTCCATGGCATCGGATCCTTGTAATAGAATGGCTTGGAGTTGTGACCAACCGATCCGCAACCGTCAGTTGGTACCCGCATTAGTATATCGCCCCAAGCGGGCAGTTGGATCAGAGCATGAATGACGACGTGGCGTCGACGCCGCGAACCGAATTGACGGCTACCGAAGGCACCGACGGTTCCACCCGAGACCCGGCAGAAGAGGTCCGGCGGCTGGAAGGCGAATTGCTGCGCTGCCGAAAGGCCCTGGAGAAGATTCGGGATCGGCGTTTCGAGCAGGCCAATTCCCCCCGCCTGATCGATCAGCTCTGGCATTTCGTGCGCTGGTCCAAGTCCGTTGCCCGTGAGGCGCTGGAGGATTCCCGCGGAAACGGCCGCCGCGGTGGGCGGAGAAAATAGCGGGTGACGGCAGCCGGAACAGGGGACTCGTTCGCCCGTCCCGGGGACGTTCTGAGAACCGCGCTCAAGTGGCGGGAAGAGGGCAGGGACGTCGCGCTGGCGACGGTGGTCAGCACGTGGGGGTCTTCGCCCCGTCCGGTGGGCAGCCACCTCGTCATCGATGCAGACGGATCCTTCGAAGGGTCCGTTTCCGGCGGTTGCGTGGAAGGGGCGGTGATCCGTGCCGCGAAACAAGTGATCGGGACCGGCGACCGGCAGTTGTTGAGTTTCGGCGTGACCGACGACGAGGCGTGGGAAGTGGGGCTGGCGTGCGGCGGCCGGATCGAAGTCCTGGTGGTGCGCGTCGAGTGAACGCGGCGAGGATTATCTTTGACGCAGCGGTGCCAATCCACATGGATGTGCTGTTCGAGCTAATGGTGCGCGCAGGGTGAACGGTCGGTTGCTGCGGGCGCTGAGCAAGTCGTTGTCCCAGGCGCGGGCCGTGGTACTGTTGCGTCCCGTCGATTCCGGTGCAGAATTCCTGGTGGACCGCTCCAACGTAACGGCATTCGGGGCGACGGATGAAGGGGACGCGGCAACGGTCTCCAATGAACTGCTTGGGCACTGCCGCGACGCCCTGGCCCGGGACGATGCCCGAACCGTCGAGACAGAGCAGGGCCGCTACCTGGTACAGACCATCGCCCCTCCGCCAAGGCTGATCGTCGTCGGTGCCGTACATATCGCGCAGAAATTGATTCCCATGGCCCGGCTGGCGGGTTATCGGGTGCTGCTGCTGGATCCCAGGGAGGCGTTCGCCACGGACCACCGCTTCCCCGACGTGGAAATCAGCCACGACTGGCCGCAGCAGGCCATGCCGTCGCTGGCACTGGACGCGCGCACTGCCGTGGTTACCCTCAGTCACGACGCCAAGATCGACGAACCGGCCCTGAAGTGTGCCCTGGAGTCGGACGCTTTCTACATTGGCGCCCTGGGCAGCCGAAAAAACCACGCCAGGCGACTGCAGCGCCTGGCGACACTGGGCTTTGACGACGAAGCGCTGGCGCGGATACACGGTCCCATCGGATTGCCCCTCGGCGGCCGGTCGCCTGCGGAAATTGCCGTGGCGATCCTGGCGCAGATGACCCGGTCCCGCTACGCCCGCTAGGATTGGGTAGAATTCGCAACCCTCGGACTGCAGAGTCGGCCACCGGACGCTGAACCCGGGAAGGGACACGAATCCGGCCGGCAAGGCACAGGTCATTACCAGAACTTTCAGGAACGCATTCACATGAAGGCAAATCGATATTCAGGATTCTCGCTGACGCTGGTCTTCTGCCTCGTCCCCGCTGTTTCGTTCGCGGACCAGGTGGTCACGGAATACTCGGTGGACCCGGCGCAGGCAATCGATTCGGAAACGGGGATACGGGTACCCCCCGGATTCATGGCGACGGTTTTCGCGGATATTGACGGCTACGGCCGTCATATGGCAATGCGCGACGACGGCACGCTCTACTACGCGTTGACGGTGCGTCTCGGGCGGGGTTCCAACATGGGCGTTGTCGCCCTGCGGGATACCGACGGCGACGGCGCCGCCGACATCATCGAGCGATTCGCCACCGAAATTCCTGGAACCGCCCTGCAGTTTCACGACGGATACCTGTATTTCGGTTCCAAGACCGCCGTTTACCGGTTTGCGTTCGAGGGTGACGAACTGGTGCCTTCCGCACCGCCGGAGGTTGTGGTTGACGGGTTCCCCGAACAGCGTCTGCACGAGGCCAAGACCTTTGCCATCGATGACGACAACAACCTCTACGTCAACGTCGGGGCGCCTTCGAACGCGTGCATGGTGGAGTTTCGAACGCGGGGCTCGCCCGGTCAGCGGCCTTGCCCTCAACTCGAGTGGCAGGGAGGCATCTGGCAGTACGATGCGAATGCAACCGATCAGTCCCAAGCGACACACGGCCGGCGTTATGCCACGGGCATTCGCAATGCCATGGCGATGGTGTGGAACCCGGACCATCAGCAGTTGTACTTCCTCAGCCACGGCCGGGATGCCCTTTACACGCTCTATCCGGAGAACTTCAGCGCCGAAGACAGCGCAGAACTGCCTTCCGAGCAAATGCACATCCTGGTCGAGGACGGCGACTACGGATGGCCGTTCACGTACTACGATCACCTCAGGGGTGCACGCGTGGTGGCGCCGGAGTACGGCGGCGACGGTCGGCAGGAGGCCGAAGCCGGCGTCTACGAACAACCCATCGCTAATTTCCCGGCCCATTGGGCGCCCAACGACATGATGTTCTACACGGGAACTGCACTCCCGGCACGGTTCCGCAATGGCGTATTCGTGGTTTTCCACGGGTCATGGAACCGCGCACCGCTGCCCCAGGGGGGGTACAACGTGGTGTTCGTGCCGTTTGTGGACGGCATGCCGGGCGAGGACTGGGAAGTATTCGCCGACGGATTCGAGGGCCACGAAGTCCTCGAAGACCCGAATGATGCGGTCCACCGCCCCACGGGCATCGAGCAGGGTCCCGATGGCGAAATCTATATCTCAAGCACCGTAAGCGGCCGCATCTGGCGGATCGAGTACCTGGGAGAATAGGTGACGTGCCGCTCACCGGACTTCAATGATTTGAAGCGACAACCCTGCGGAATCGTTCTGGTCGCGTCGGCGGTGCTGACGCTGGTGGCCTGCAGCGGATCGTCGGGAATTCTTCAAGCCGCAGCGGACGCGGTTGACGGTCGCGAGATTTACGAGCGGGACTGCCTGGCGTGCCACATGTCCAGTGGACGAGGCGTTCCTGGAATGACGCCGACGCTCATTGCCAGTCCCTGGATCGCCGGCGGTGAGGATGCGCTGATCGGTTACATGCTGACGGGTGGGTTCGGATCGCAAATCCTCATGGGAAGGTTCGACTTTCTCAACGATGCAGAGATGGCCGCGGTATTGAGCTATATCAGGCAGGAATATGGGGGTGGCGCCTCGCCGATTACCGTCGAGCGTGTCGCCACCGTACGGGAGCAGGTGCTGGGCAACGAGCCTGGCGAAGACCCGCTCGGCCATTGATGGGCTATCGATAGCCTCAATTTGTGCATTCTGTCGAGGTCTTGCGATACTGCCGGTAGCGCCCGGTTCGGCTATGGGTCCAGCGATGCCAGGTACGCGGCGATCGCCACCATGTCCTCATCGGTCAGGTTGATGACCGTGGCCGTCATGAGCGGCGCCAGGCTGCCGGCCCTGTCGCCGTTCTTGAAGTCGTTCAGCTGCCGGACCGTGTAAAGGGGAGAAACGCCCGTCAGTCTGGGCACGTCTCCGAGTCCCTTCAGATCGGGACCGTGACAGATGAAGCACTGGATCGTCCGCCCGCCGGCGCCCGTGGTCACCAGTCCCTCCCCGCGCGCCAGGCTGCCTTCGGGGGCGTATACGGTAAACCCGGAGTAGGGGTGCCGGGCGGTGGCCAGTTCGCGATCCTGCGGGACTTCAATGATGCGGCCATCAATGGGCTCGGTGCCGCCATCGGGATGGAAGTGCCGCATACGTCCGTCGCCGATGTAGGTTCTGGGCACGATATCCGCTTCGATCACCTCGTCGATCCAGTCGATGACTTCCAGTCCGGCGAACCACTCCGCCGCGATGCGCGTCTGTTCTTCGGAGACATCGAAGGCATTCATCCAGAACCGCTCCTTCCTCACCCCGCTCTTGAAGTCGGCCATCTGCGCTTCGATGTACGCCGCCGTCAGACCGGCCAGGTGCGACGATTCGGGATGGCCCGCGCCGGTGAATCCATGACAGGCGGCACAGGCGCGCACCAGGGGGCCGCCGCCGTTAGCGACGACTTCGGGGACCGGGGCGTAATGATCGTCGGGAAACCAGTCAGGAGGATTCCAGTGATCGTCGATCTGTTCCTGGCTGCGCTGCAGTGAACTGCCCGGCACGGATCTCGGGGCCTGCAGGTCGATATCCAGATCCCGCTGGGGGAGAAGCGACTCGTCCAGGACCTGGTAGGCCCACTCGACATCGGCGTGAACGGCTACCGAGAAGCAAAACGTCAGGATGCCTGTGGCGGACGCAATAATCGCTCGTCGCATTAGTCCTTCCTCATGCAGGGAAACGTGAATGGCTTGCAACCATAGCCGAATCCGCGCTCCGAATCATGGCCTTCACGTTAACGGAACGTCATGTAAGGGACATTCCCGGGGTGATCCGCTATGTTATCGTCAACTTGAGTACGCCCCACAACATGGCGTCTCGGGATAGTTGAGAATTGCATGTTCAATCAGGGGAGGCCATGAATCTTCAATCCTGTTTGCGAAGCGTATCGATGGCGGTTGCCGGATTTGTCGTTGCCGCGCCGCTCGGCCTGGCGCACCACGGCGACGCGGGCCGTTACACCGAGTCCGTCACGACGGTCACGGGAACGGTGGTGGAGTTCCAGTTCATCAATCCCCACTCGCTGCTGACCATCGCCGTGACGGACGATAGCGGCGAAACCGTAGAGTGGCACGGAGAACTGGGGCCGCCGAACAGCCTGGAGAACAGGTGGGGCTGGGACCGGAACACCTTCCAGGTGGGCGATGTGATCACCATGACCGGCCGCGCTCTCAGGAACGGTGGGCCCTACATGACGCTGTCCGAGAAGTCGCGCCTGCACGATGCCGAAGGCAACGAAATCTATGTTGGCAACTGATTACCGCGACGCCGGTTTCCGGTCGCCTTGGCCCGTCCTTGTCCTGTCCGCCGCGGTCGCAGGAAATGTTGCGGCACAGACGGCTACGAACGATGTTGAGGTGCAGACGGCCGAGCAAGACGTCGCGGCGCAGACGGCCGCGCGCGATGCTGCGGCACAGACGGGCGCGACCTACATCAAGGCCTCCAATCCGGGCGTGGACGACCAGTTCGGCGGGAGCGCCGTTCTGCTGGGCGTGTCGGTGGCCCTCAGCGGCGACGGTGCGACGTTGGCAGTTGGGTCGCGGCTGGAAGACAGTGCCGCCACCGGCATCGACGGCGATCAGGCGGACAATTCCGCACGCAACGCGGGCGCCGCCTACGTCTTTCGGCGCTCCGGCAACGGCGCATGGCAGCAGGACGCCTACCTGAAGGCGTCCAATTCGGGGCCGGGCGACCAGTTCGGTTTCGCCGTTGCGTTATCCGACGACGGCGCCACCCTGGCCGTGTCGGCCAACCTGGAGGACAGCGCGGCCACCGGTGTCAACGGCGATCCGCACGACAATTCCATGGAGAACTCCGGTGCGGTGTACGTGTTCCGCCGGGGCGACGCGGGTTGGCGCCAGGAAGCCTATGTGAAGGCCTCCAACACCGGCGAACCTGAAGACGGCGACAATTTCGGTTACGCCCTGGGACTGAGCGCCGACGGCAACACGCTGGCCGTGGGCGCGACGGGAGAGGATGGTTCCGGCGCGAGCGGAAGCGGCGATGGCAGCGACAATTCGGCGCGCGGGGCCGGCGCCGTGTACGTATTTGCCCGGGAAGGCGGCGACTGGACTCAACAGGCCTATCTGAAGGCGTCCAATGCCGACGCCACCGACCTGTTCGGGGTGTCCCTTGCGATCAGCGACGACGGCAATACCCTGGTCATCGGCGCACTGGATGAAGACGGCTCCTCCAGCGGCGTCGGTGGGCCGGATGACAACGACTCCAGGGGGTCCGGTGCGGTCTACGTATTCGCCCGCGATGGCGCGCAATGGCATCAGCAGTCGTATCTGAAGGCTTCCAACGCCGCACGCAACGATGCCTTTTCCATGGTCGCAGTGAGCGGAGACGGCAATACACTTGCTGTGGCGTCATTCGATGAGGACAGCAACGATACCGGCGTGGGAGCGGATCAGACCGATGACTCCTCCGAAGATTCCGGCGCCGTCTATGTCTTTTCCCGCGACGGCGGGAGTTGGGCGCAGACGGCCTATGTCAAGCCATCCAACACCAGCCCCTTCGATCAGTTCGGTACGCGCCTGTTCCTCAACCGCGACGGCAGCGTTCTGGCGGTGGGCGCGCCGCTGGAGGACGGCAGCGCCAGCGGCGTGAACGGGCCGCAGGATGACCTGGCCGACGAGGCCGGAGCCGTTTACCTGTATCGCCGCACCGAGGGTGAATGGCGCCAGACGGCCTATCTGAAGGCCCCTGCGTCGGAAATCTACGACGAGTACGGCGCCAACGTTGCACTGGACGACAGCGGGGAGACCGTGGCGGTCGGGGTTCGCGTGGAAGACGGCGGTGCGGCCGGCATCGGCGGCGATCAAGCGGACAACTCCGTGCGGGACTCCGGCGCGGTGTTCGTTCACCGGGTACCCATCGGCTGATTGGCCTCACAGCGGGTTGAGCACATGAAACTGAGCCTGGCTGCACGGCTGCTGGTTCGCGATTGGCGTGCGGGAGAGACGCCGGTGCTGTTGACAGCGCTGGTCGTGGCCGTCGGGGCCATGGCCGCGGTGGGGTTCTTCACCGACCGGGTGGGACAGGCCGTTCGCCAGGAGGCAGGGGAGGTGCTTGCCGCTGATCTGCGCGTCGAGTCGAATTACCCCCTGTCTGCAGACTACCCGGAGGCCGCACGGGCGGAAGGACTGCAAACCGCCCGGGTGGTCCAGTTCCGCAGCGTGCTCATTGCCAACGGCGCCAGCTCCCTGGCTGACATTCGCTGGGTCTCCGACGCGTATCCCCTTCGTGGGGAGGTTCGAGTCGCCGATGCGCTGGCCGGGGAGCCTCGAACCGCCGCCGGCGTTCCCGGGCAGGGCGAGGCCTGGGTCGAACCGGCGCTGCTGGCGCGACTGGGGCTCGATGTCGGCGATACGCTGGCGATCGGCGAACTCGACGCCCGGGTCGCGCAGACCCTGGAGTTCCGGCCCGATGAAGGCTGGAGGTTAATGGAACTCGCGCCGACCGTCCTGCTCAACGTCGCGGACGTGGAGGTATCGGGATTGATCCAGCCGGGCAGCGTGGTCGAGTACGAATGGCTTTTCGCCGGGAACGAGCGGCAAGTGCAGACCTTCCGGGAACGCCTGGAAGTCATGATGGGCCCGGAAGAGGAACTGGACGACATCCGCGATGCACGGCCCGAAGTGCGCTCCTCCATCGAGCGGGCCGAGCGCTTCCTGCTGCTCTCCGCGCTGGTTAGCGTATTGCTGGGCGGCGTGGCCGTGGCGATGGCGAGCCGGCGGTTCCTGGCCCGCCATCTCGACGGCGTCGCGTTGATGAAGTGCGTGGGCGCACAGCACCGAGACGTGCTCCGGCTCACGCTGACACAGTTGCTGGCGCTCGCCCTGGTCGCCGGGGTCGTGGGCACGCTGCTGGGTTACGTCACGCAGCACGGTCTGGTGCTGCTGCTGGATGACCTCGTAGAGGCGCAATTGCCGGCGCCAGGGCTCGACGGTTTTCTGATCGGTCCGGTGACGGCGCTGACCATCGCGCTGGGGTTTGCGCTGCCGCCGCTGCTGCAGTTGCGCAAGGTGCCGCCCGCCCGCGTGCTGCGACGCGATCTGCAGCCCCCGCCGCTGGGGTATACGGCCGTTTATGGCACGGCCGCCGCCGCCGTCACGGCCATGTTGTATTGGCTGTTCCGGGACCTGGAACTCATCGGGTACCTGCTCGCCGGCGCCGTGGCGACATTTGCGGCGCTCTACGCCTCGGGGCACGTCATGGTCCTGGGATTGCAGCGCGTACGAGGCAGGGTGGGGATTGCGTGGCGTTACGGCATCGCCAACGTCGCGCGCCGCGGCCGGGAAAGCAGCGTACAGGTGGTCGCCTTCGGGATCGGCCTCATGGTCTTGCTGCTGTTGACGCTGGTGCGCACGGAACTCATGTCCCAGTGGCAGTCGACGTTGCCGGAGACTGCCGCGAATCATTTCGTGATCAACATTCAGCCAGATGAACGCAGCCGTGTAACGGACGTTCTGACCGATCATGGAGTGGAGGCGCCGCAATTCGCACCACTGGTTCGGGCGAGAATCAGCCATGTCAACGGGGTGCCGCTGAACGAGTACGAGTTCCGTGACCGCCGCACCGAACGGGAATTGCGGGATGACCTGAACATCACGTGGGCGGCGGCGCTGAGTCCCGACAATGAAATCGTGGCCGGACAATGGTGGGAAGAGAACGACCCCGAGCCCCAGTTGTCCATCGCGGCGGAGGAACTGGTGGACTTTGGCCTGGCGCTGGGCGACGAACTCACCTTTGCCGTCGCCGGGCAGAGCACGACCGTGAGCATCACCAGCACGCGGAACATCAACTGGGATTCCTTCCGGCCGAACTTCTTCATGGTCGTGAACCCGGGCGTGATGGAAGAGTTTGCGCACACGTACATCACCAGCCTCTATCTGGAACGCGATCAGCGCACCGCCATGCTCGATCTGGTCACGGAACTGCCCGGCGTGTCGGTGATCGACATCGACGCGGTACTGGACCAGGTCAGGCGCGCCATGGACCGCGCCGCCTCCGCGGTGCAGTACGTCTTCCTGTTCACCTTCGCAGCAGGCATCGTTGTATTGCTCGCCGCAATTCAGGCCACGCGGGACGAACGCATGTACGAGAGCGCCGTGCTGCGCACCCTCGGCGCCGGCAAGGGCGTGGTGTTGCAGGGCATCGCCGCCGAATTCACGGCGATCGGTGTGTTGGCCGGCACCCTGGCAGCCGCCGGAGCCGGACTCATCGGCTACTTCGTCGCCAGCGAACTCTTCGAACTGGACTACCTGCCCGGACCGATGCTGGTCCTCTACGGCCTGCTGGCCGGTGCTGTAGTCGTGGGAGTCAGCGGCACACTGGCGGCGCGTTCCGTCGTACGGGAACCGCCGGTGTCTACGCTACGGCGAATTTAGCCGAGTGTCTCCCGGCTGGGTACGAAGGGCCGGTCCTGCCGCTAGTGCCAGTGGCCGTGTTCTTCCGACCAGACGCGGCCCCCGGTGGTGTTGGCGTGCGGATCGTAATCGTCGATGTTGGTGAGGAAGACGACGAGGCCGCCAACCAGAAAGACAGCCACCACGGCAGCCACGATGCGCAATGCCATGGGCGTCTTCGCCTTCTTGTTCGCGCAGCATTTCTTGTACTTCAGACCGCTTCCGCAAGTGCAGAGCTGGTTGCGTCCGATCTTTGCCATCTGCTATAGCCTCGTAGCGTGCGTTTACGGGCGATACTGCCAATATACAACAAGCAATGGTTCAATGGCACCCAGGAACATTTGCGTCTGATGGAGAACTTGAGATGAATGCGACAGCGCCGTTTCGTGCGGACCACGTGGGTAGCTTGCTGAGGCCGCGCGCGGTACATGATGCACGCCGAAAACACCACGCAGATCGCATCGGGCCGAATGGATATACGTCCCATCCGGATCTTCAGGGCGTCGAGGATGAAGCCATCGAGTCTGCCGTGAAGATGCAGCAGGACCTGGGGCTCATGGCCGTGACCGACGGCGAGTTTCGGCGGCGGTTCTGGCACTACGACTTCATGGGGGCCCTCACCGGCTTGACACTGGTCGAGCGGGACGAAGGCATCCAGTTCCATGGCATCCGCATTCCGCCGATCTTTCCCACGATCACCGGGCGCCTCGAATTTCCACCGGACCATCCCATGCTGGATCACTTCAGGTTTCTCGCCTCCATAGCCGGCGTGCAACCGAAAATATCGATCCCGGGGCCGAGCGCGTGCCACTTTCGCGTCGCGCCGGAGGACATTGCTCCCGCCGAATACGCAGACGTTGAGCTGTTTTTCGACGACCTCACACGCACCTACGCGAAAGCGGTGGACGCCTTCTACCGGGCAGGCTGCCGTTACCTGCAGATGGACGACATCTTTTTCGCCTATTTGTGCGATCCCAAACAGCGCGAACAGAAGCGGGCGGAAGGCTTCGATCCGGACTGGCTCATTCACCGGTATGCAAGGGTCATGCACGATGCCATTGCCGACCGTCCGTCCGACATGGTCATCGCGATGCATCTTTGCCGCGGGAACTTTGTCTCGACCTGGAGCGCCCAGGGCGCGTACGATCCGGCCGCCGACGCCGTCTTCAACGAAACCGGCATCGACATCTACTTCATGGAATACGACAGCGAGCGGGCCGGTAGCCTGGCACCCCTGCGGCTGTTGCCAAAGGGAAGAAAGCGGGTCCTGCCCGGGTTCATCACCACCAAGACTCCGGAACTCGAGTCACTGGACGATCTCAAGCGGCGCTTTGACGAAGCCTCCAGGTACGCCGACATTGACCAGCTCGGGATCGCGCCTCAGTGCGGGTTCGCCTCCACCGAAGAGGGAAACAAGCTGACGGTGGACGACCAGATGCGCAAACTGGAACTGGTGGTCGCGACGGCCGAGGCGATCTGGGGCGGTGTGGGCCGTTAGCCCGTAGCGCGGCCCCTTCCAGCGCTAGAACCGAAACGTGTAGTAAAACTTCAACGCCAGGTCGGACCCGGTCGAACGGAACCGATTGTCCAGGTCCAGGTCCTCGAAATTGTGGTTGAGGACCACGAACCCCTCGCGTCCGGCTTGGGGTACCCAGTGCAGCCGGGCATTGATGCCCATGGATTCGCTGATGTCGTCGTATTGCAGCAGCATCACCAGGGAGAGCCTGGAGGAAAACGCCGCCTCGGCCGAGAACCGCACCAGGCGCGTCGTGAATGCGCCATAGGGCAGCGTGACGTCGTTGTACTGGTAACCCAGCGTTGTGACAAAGTGCCTGGATGGGCGCCAGCCGAACGTCGTTGAAGTGCGCTTTCTGTCGCCGCCGTAGAAGTCTCCGGGGCTGTAGTTCACTTGTGCCCATACAGGACGCGTGAAGGAGGTGCTGAACTGAAACTCGGCTCCGTCGAACGAATAGTCGCCCGCTGGAATGACCACCTGCTCGTCGCCTCGCCTCCATACCACGAAGGGCCGGGCCAGCACTTCCCGTGTCGCGTGCAGGAAGGCATGCCCGCGCAACTGCTCGTCGGTGTCAAATTCCAGTGCCCGCAGCGTGAGTACCTGCGTCTGTAATCCCCCCTCGATCAGGTCGATGCGTTCGGCGTCGATGCCCCAGTACCCCGTGCGAATCGGCGCATTCCGAAACCGGTGAATGTAACCGAAGTTGGCCGTGTGGTTTCTCACCCCGGATCGATTGACGAAACCAAGCGCGGGGTAGAAGTTTTTCTCTATGGTCTTGCTTGCCAGGCTCCCCAGCAATCCGGTTCGGTTGGGAGCCCGAACGCGGAACCCGTAAGCGTCGTCGTCCAGGTGAATTCCCTCGGTCTGCGAACGCTGATACCAGACATCCGCTTCCAGTACCCTGCCGCCGGGAAGTTGCGTATTCGAGTAGCGAAAATCGATACCGGTCAGCGTATTGTCCCGATTTGACCGGGGGTCGCCGTCGGTGACGATGACGCCGATCGTCGATTCCTCCAGGATGTTGGCGGTGGCGCGGGCCACGAGGATATCGGTGGCTTCGACGCCCTCGAATTCATCCTGCCGAATGGCAAGCGCGCCGACGTTCCAGCGGCCGATGCGCCCCGCCAATTTGCCGCCCTGGGCCAGATCCACCGGACGTCCGCCCTGACTCAGGCCGATCCGGCGCGAGAAAAACGGTTGTCCGTTCTCCAGGTCGGGGCGCGAGAAGGTGTAGCCTAGTCCGACGCCGAAATTGCCGATGAATCCGATCTGCCCAAACTGGAAGATGTCGGAGTCGCGCAGGAAGAAATCCCTTTTTTCCGGGAAGAAGAGGCTGAAGCGTGTGAACTCCACCTGGCGGTCGTCCACCTCCGTGGCGGAGAAATCGGTGTTAAGCGTCAGCGATGCATTCAGTGACGGGGTGACCTTGTAATAGACATCCAATGACGGTTCCGCTGTGTAGTCAGTGGTCTCAGGGGTGACTGTCTTGTGTCCCTTGAGTACGACGGACGGTACGACGTCGAGTCCGCGCCCAAGCCGCAGATCCGTAATTCCCACCGCTTCGCCGGCGATGCTGGGGTTTGCATCGTTGTTTCGCGACACCCAGCCCGACTTCTCATTGGTCCGTCCGACATCCCGCGTGAAATTGATGCCCCAGGTGTCATTGTCCGGATTGAAGGAAAGCGACTTGAAGGGGATGGCCATTTCCGCCGTCCAGCCACCGTCATCTTCCCTGGCGGCGGCGCGCCAGATACCGTTCCAGTCCCAGTTGGTTGCCGTCGTGTTCTCGTAAATGGCCTCCATGCGCACGCCATTCGGATTCACCTGGAAGCGATAGCCATTGCGCTTGTCGTTGAACGTATCGATGATCACCGCAAGGTAATCGTCGCTCCAGAATTCCTGGCCCTGGCGGAGAACGTTGCCGAGCACGGCAAGAGTCTGGGGCATGCGCGCGCCCACGTAGAGCGCATCGTCGTCGTAGACGACCAGGATACGCGTGGGGTTCGACGGGGCCTGGTACTCGAGGGGCTCTATCTGGTGAAAGTCATCGACGAAGGTCGCGTTTTCCCAGACTGCCTCATCCAGTCGGCCGTCGATGATCGGCGCGGCATCGGAAACGCGGCGGACTTCCATGGTCTTCATTGCCGCTCCCGGAGGTTCCTGGCCCAGGGCACCGCTGCACTGGACGAAGACGCATAGCGCAATGGCAAGTGCGCGGAGTGAGCGGATGGTCAAGTTCGAAGATCCTGTGCTCAGCCTCATTCCGGAGGCTGTTCAGTCACGAAGCGGGTCGTTCATGGTTCGATTGTGCAACAAGTGCTGTTGGGGCGCACGGAAATTGGGAGGCGCTTCACCGAGACGTGGACCGCGGGCCTTGAGTCTGCTCCTGGCGCAGCGTGCCGGAGGAGCGGTGCCGCAGGAGTGCCACTGTACGAGCGGCGCCGCAGGTGAGGACTCCGCGTATTGTGTATAGTTCACGCGCTTTTCTGCGTGAAGCCGGCCAGGGGAACATGAATCCACTGATTTCATTGGGCGATGCCCGCTCCTGGCGAATCCTGGGTGTGCTGTTTGCCGGCGTGTTCATGGGAGCGCTGGACATTGCCATCGTGGGCCCCGCGCTGCCGGCCCTCCAGGCCGAATTCGGCGTGGACAGCCGTGCGCTCTCCTGGGTCTTCAACGTGTACATCCTGTTCAGTCTTCTCGGCGCGCCCCTGATGGCGAAGCTGTCGGACCGATACGGCCGGCGGGCAGTCTACCTGGCCGATATCGCGTTGTTCGCCGCCGGTTCCGCCCTGGTCGCCACCGCGCCGAGTTTCCCGGTGCTGCTGGCGGGCCGGGCGATGCAGGCATTCGGCGCCGGCGGGCTGCTACCCGTGGCAAGCGCGGTGATCGGCGATACCTTTCTCCCCGCGCGCCGGGGACCCGCCCTGGGGCTGATCGGAGCCGTCTTCGGACTGGCCTTTCTGGTGGGTCCCCTGTTTGGCGGCGTGTTGCTGCAGTTCAGTTGGCGCTGGCTGTTTCTGATCAATCTGCCCGTAGCCGGAATCGTGTTCTGGCAAGCGGCGGCCATTCTGCCCGGCGACCGCGATCCCGATCGCCGCCCATTCGACGCGGCGGGTACGGGGCTGCTGTGCATCGTGCTTGCGTGTCTGGCGTGGTCGATCAGCGAACTGGATACGTCGGCAATTGCGGGTAGCGTGGCCTCGGCGCAGGTGTTGCCCTTCCTCGTCGTCGCCTTCGTGTCGGCACTGCTGTTCTGGAAGGTCGAAACCCGCGCGGAGGATCCGGTCCTGCATCCCGATCTCCTGCGCTCCAGGGAACTGCGGCTGGTGGGCTGTATCGCGGCCGGCACGGGTCTGGCGGAAGCCGGCATGGTGTTCCTGCCAGCGCTGGCGGTGACCTCGCTGGGCGTCGAGGACTATACGGCCAGCTTCATGCTGGTGCCGCTGGTACTGGCGATCATGATCGGCGGACCCCTTGCCGGTGTGTTGCTGACCCGCAGAGGCGCCAGACAGGTGATCCAGGCAGGCCTCGCTCTGGTGGTCTGCGGGTTGCTGGTATTCGGGTTGCCGGCGCTGACGGTCGAGACCTTTTATCTTGGTGGCGCGCTCGTCGGCCTCGGGCTTTCCGGCCTGCTTGGCGCGCCGCTGCGATACGTGGTCATTCGCGAAACGTCCCGGCAACATCGCGGGGCGGGTCAGGGCCTGCTGACGCTCTGCCTGAGCATCGGGCGAATCGCAGGTGCAGCGGCCCTTGGAGGTTTTGCGGCGTCGGGGCAGGGGGCCGCGGAGGGATATCGGGCAGCGCTGGTCACCGTCAGCGTTCTTATAGCGCTGCTGATTCTGTTGAGTTTCCGGCTCAAGCGGGACCACCCCGCAGCAGCGCGCGAAACCGGATAGCGCGCGGTGGACGGTACGGGGTTGATGGCATGCGGTGGATCGCGGGTAGCGGATAGAGTGTGGTGGATTGCATGCGGTGGAAGGCGCGTGGTTGGCACACCCGCTTCACTACGGGCAGAATAGCCGCCGACATTCCTGTTCGGACTGAACCGTGCCAATGAACGAATACTGGATCGCTCCATCGATACTTTCCGCCGACTTCGCCCGCCTGGGCGAGGAAGTCGATGCCGTGCTCGCCGCAGGCGCCGACATCGTTCACTTCGACGTGATGGACAATCACTACGTGCCCAATCTCACCATCGGCCCGATGGTCTGCCGGGCGCTCCGCGGCCACGGCATCGAGGCGCCCATCGACGTGCATCTGATGGTCAGCCCGGTGGATCGGCTGGTCGAGGACTTCGCGTCGGCAGGAGCCAATTACATCAGCTTCCATCCGGAGGCCAGCGAGCATCCGGACCGGACCCTGCAGCTCATCCGCAATTGCGGCTGCCGTGCCGGCCTGGTATTCAATCCGGCAACGCCGCTGACCTGGCTGGAATACGTCATGGACAAGGTGGACATGATCCTGCTGATGTCCGTCAACCCGGGCTTCGGAGGACAGAAGTTCATCGAAAGCGTCATGGACAAGGTGGAAAGGGCCCGGGGCCTCATCGAGTCGTCCGGACGGTCGATTCGCCTGGAAGTGGATGGTGGCGTGAAGGCGGAAAACATCCGGCGGATCGCCGAGGCCGGCGCCGACACGTTCGTGGCGGGATCCGCGATATTCGGCACCGACGACTATGCCGCCATCATCGGCCGGATGAGGGCCGAACTCGCTGCCGCACGCAGCGCCTGACCGAAGACAACCCGTGAGCTGGACCGTCCATAAATTCGGCGGCAGCAGTCTGGCCGATGCGGACTGCTTCAGGCGCGTGGCCGGCATCGTGCGCGATCAGCCGGCGGGCAACCTCGGTGTGGTGGTTTCCGCGGTGGGAGGCGTTACCGACATGCTGTTCGGCCTCATCGACCGGGCTTCCCGCCAGCAGCCGGTGGAAGAGGCCATGGACGCCGTGCGGCAGCGCCATGTCGAGTTGGCAGCGGATTTGCTCGGCGAGGACCGTGCGGCTCCGTTCGTGGAGCAGTTGGAGACCGATCTAGGCGACATCAGGCGGATTCTCGAAGCGCTGGCCCTGGTCAAGGCCACCTCGCGGCGCAGTCAGGACATGATCTCGGGTTTCGGGGAGCTGTGGTCGGCAAGGTTGCTGTCCGCTTTGCTGGCAGTTCGCGCGGATACTGCGGGCGCCGCCACTCCGGCCGGTCACCCCGATTCCGCAGACCCCGCAGCCTCGGCCGGTCTTCCCTATGTGATGGGTCCGGCCGGTCGCCCCGATACCGCAGGGCCCGCCGGTTGTTCTGGAAAAGTTCTGTTCATCGACGCGCGGGATGTGCTCACGGTGGAACCGGGCGAAATGGGGCCAGTGGTGGTCTGGGAGGAAACCCGCAGCGACCTGGCGGCAGCGATCTCGCCGGAATTCGACGGAGTGGCCGTCGTTACCGGCTACATCGCCAGGAATTCCGACGGCTTGCAGACGACCCTCGGCCGCAACGGCAGCGACTATTCCGCTTCCATCTTTGCCGCCTTGCTGAAGGCGGACGCCCTGCACATCTGGACCGACGTGGACGGCGTCATGAGCGGGGATCCGCGGCGCGTGCCCGAAGCCACCGTCATCGACGAGATTTCCTACAACGAGGCCATGGAACTGGCGTACTTCGGGGCACGCGTGATCCACCCCCAGACCATGGCGCCGGCGGTTACCCACGAGATTCCGATTCGGATTCGCAGCACGTTCAATCCTGAGCACCCGGGCAGCCGCATCATCGGAACGCCGGGCGGGCCCGAGACCGTCGTCAAGGGCATCAGCGGCATTGACGGAGTCGCACTGGTCAACCTGGAGGGCTCCGGCATGATCGGGGTGCCTGGCACCGCCGACCGTCTCTTCGGCGCCCTGCGGGACGCGGGAATCTCCGTCATGCTCATTTCCCAGGGCAGTTCGGAGCATTCCATCTGTTTTGCTGTTCCCGAGGAGTCCGCCGAGTTGGTCAAGTCCGTCGTCGAGGAGGCATTCGCGCTGGAACTGACCCAGGCGCAGGTGCAGAAGGTCGATATCACAACGGGATGCGGGGTGCTCGCGGTGGTCGGGGACGGCATGGCGGGGACCCCCGGGGTATCGGGGCGTTTCTTCGCGACCCTGGGCAAGGCGGGAATCAACGTACGCGCCATCGCCCAGGGCGCGTCCGAGCGCAATATCTCCGCGGTGATTTCGTCCGCCGACATGACCCGCGCGTTGCGCACGGTGCATGCCAGCTTCTATCTGTCTGCGAAGACGGTCTCCATCGGCCTCATCGGGCCGGGTTCCGTGGGCAGCGTGCTGCTGGACCAGATGGCGGGGGAGGTCAACCGTCTGCGGGAAGACTTCAATCTCGATCTGCGCGTACGGGGCTTGGGCGGGAGCCGGCGCATGGCCCTGGACGACCGATGGGTCGACCTTGAGGACTGGCGGTCGGCGCTGGAGCAGGGGTCCGAAATGGATCTGCCGCGTTTTGTCGACCATGTGCAGGCGGAACACCTGCCGCACGCCGTGCTGGTCGACTGCACGGCGGATGCGGGCGTTGCCGCCCGGTACGCGGATTGGCTGCAACGGGGCATCCATGTCATCACGCCCAACAAGCGCGCGCACAGCGACTCGATGGACAATTACCGCCGTCTCAAGTCGATCTGCCGAAGCGCGAACACCCATTTCCTCTACGAAACGACCGTTGGCGCGGGGTTGCCGGTCATCAAGACGTTGCGGGACCTGGTGGAGACCGGCGACGATATCGCTAGCATCAGCGGGATCTTCTCCGGGACGCTGGCCTATCTCTGCAATGTCTTCGATGCCACGCGACCGTTTTCGGAGATTGTCCGCGATGCACGCGCGCAGGGCTATACGGAACCGGACCCCAGGGACGATCTGTCCGGCATGGACGTAGCGCGCAAGGCCGTCATCCTGGCCCGGGAGGCCGGGTTGGAGCTGGAATTGGCGGACATCGAAGTCGAAAGTCTCGTTCCGGCGGAATTGTCCAGTGAGGCCGTGAGCTCGGTCGACGAGTTTCTCGATCGGCTGGCGGACTTCGATGCCCCGATGGCGGAGCGATTCCGCGCCGCGGAACGGGAGAACCGTGTGCTTCGCTACGTCGCGGAGGTGGATCTTTCAAGCGGACAGGCCGAGGTCGCGCTGAGGACTTTTTCGCGTGACCATCCTTTCGCCGGAATCAGCCTGACCGACAACGTGGTGCAGTTCGTGACCCGGCGCTACGCCGATAACCCGCTCATCGTTCGCGGACCGGGCGCCGGGCCGGACGTCACCGCGGCGGGCATATTCGCCGACATCCTGCGCCTGTGCAGCATGCTCGGCGCCAACCACGCCTGATCCGATGTGCTGCTCCAACACGCGCGGGTGCACGGTACAGGCTCCGACGCCATGGCTCCCGGAGAACCGATGAGATTCTGGAGCACGCGGGGCGCACACGAGACGGACTTTATCGGCGCCGTCAGCCAGGGCCTGGCGCCCGATGGATGCCTTTACGTTCCCGAAGACCTGCCCCGGTTCGACCCGAACGACATTCAGGGCGACTCGCTCGAGGACATCGGCACCCAGCTACTGGCGCCCTTTGCCGCGGGTTCGCCCCTGGCGCCCGATCTGCGATCGTTGTGCGCGCAAGCGCTTGATTTTCCAGTGCCGCTCGTTCCCGTGGACAAGGGCAGAGGACCGTTGTGGGTGCTGGAGGTGTTTCACGGCCCCACCGCGGCCTTCAAGGATGTCGGGGCCCAATTTCTGGCCGCCGTCATGGAGCGGTCGCTGCCGCTGCTGGAACCGGAGGACAGGCGTCCGCTGACCATACTGGTAGCCACTTCCGGTGATACGGGTGGCGCGGTCGCCGCCGCCTTTCACCGCCGCCACGGCATGCGAGTGGGAGTGCTGTTTCCCGCCGGGCAGGTCTCGCCGAGGCAGAAGCACCAACTCACCTGCTGGTCGGAAAATGTCCGCTCACTCGAGGTCAATGGGACCTTCGACGACTGCCAGACCCTGGTCAAGAGCGCGTTCACTGACCCGTCCCTGAACATGCGCCACCGCCTGAGCGCGGCCAACAGCATCAACCTGGGCCGACTGCTGCCGCAGGTGGTCTACCATGCGGCGGCCAGCCTGTGGCACTGGCGGACCGAGCACAGGCCCGCGAACTTCATCGTGCCCACGGGCAACCTGGGCAACGCCCTGGCCTGCGTCTGGGCGCGTGCGATGGGCATGCCCATCGGGGACATCATTCTGGCCACCAACGCCAACCGGGTACTGCCCGAATTCCTGGCGACGGGGGACTGGCAACCTCGTCCCAGCATCCAGACCCTGGCTTCCGCGATGGATGTCGGCAATCCCAGCAACATGGAGCGCCTTCGGCACCTGGTGCCCGATTTTGGCGACCTGCGCAGCTCCGTGGAAGCCTATCCGGTCAGCGATGCCGCCATTCGAGAGCAGATTGCCCGAGACTACAAGCGTCTGGAGCGGGTCTGGTGCCCGCATACAGCCACCGGCTTCAACGTCTACGACCAGCTACCCCAGGCGCGGTGTACCGAAGCCTCCTGGATCGTCGTCGCCACAGCCCATCCGGCCAAGTTCGACAATATCGTGGAGCCGGCTGCGGGCACGTCCGTCCCGGTCCCCGCGTCGCTTGCTGCGTTGCTGGAGTTGCCGAGCCGTTACGAGTCCATCGATCCGGACTTGGCAGTGTTCTCGGACATGCTTGATCAGTGGCGTTAGTCGTCAGACCTAAAAACATTAATAATCAAATAGATAAAACGATTTATTAATCTTACTTATCGGAGTGATCGAAGTCCTCGTCAGTCTGGTTCGCAGGTAATGAAAACAGTTGCTCCGCGTTTCTGCTGGTTGCTTCAGCAACTACGTCCACGGAACGGTTCATGGCCGCAGCCAATCGCGCAAGGACGTGGGGCAGGAAGCGGGGTTCGTTGCGTCGTCCGCGAGGCTTCTCGGGCAGGTCCCGGGGCAGGAGATACGGTGCATCGGTTTCGATCATCACCCGGTCCAGGGGCACGTGACGAACAGCGTCGAGGAGATCGCCGCCCCTGCGCTCGTCACAGAGCCAGCCGGTGACGCCGATGTAGAGATCCAGATCCAGGTAATCGCGTGCCATTTTCGCAGTACCGGTGAAGCAATGGGCGACACCCCCACACAGGCGGCTGCGAACCGGGCGCAGCAACTCCACAAACTCGTCGTGGGCGTCGCGTTGATGCAGGAACACGGGCAACTGCGTATCCGCAGCGATTTCGAGTTGCTCCCGGAAAGCGTGCCGTTGGGCGTCGCGCGGGGAGAAATCCCGGTAGAAGTCCAGCCCGCACTCACCGACTGCGACGACTTGCTCCTGCGCCAGCAGACCGGTCAGCGCGTCGCCGCTGTTCGCGTCGAAGCCGCTGGCGTTGTGCGGGTGGACGCCAGCGGTGGAGAACAGTTGGCCGGGGTACGTTCTGGCCAGTTCCAGCGCCCGAACGCTACCGGTCACCGACGTGCCGGTGAGGATCATTCGGCGCACACCGGCGGTCTGCGCTTCCCTGAGTACCTCGGCGCGGTCCCGATCGAAACTCTCGTGCGTCAGGTTGGCGCCAATGTCAATCAAATCCATCAATCTGTCTGACCTTCAGCCACGGCATTCAACGTCTACGGGTTACTAAGCCGGGAACGATTCGATGCAGCGGCGTGGGGACATAGCGGCACCGACATGGGGGGGATGTTCAATCAGCAGCCGGTCGCCGGTGACGAGTCGCGCTCCGGGATGGGATTCGAGCAACGCCCAGAGATGATTATCCCCGGGGTCCGGTGCATTTCCTGCTATTCCCGGCTCCCTCCACATGGCGTTGGCGACCAGGTCGGCAAGCAATCTGTCGAGTTCCTCTTCGTTCAGCCGATGGAGCCTGGCCAAGTTTGGGCGGCGGAGAACGGACGCGTACTCAGTCAGTAGTTCTTCCGACATCAGGTATACCAAGTTCCCATCAAGCATGGCATCCAGTACTCGTGCCGGTGGGCTTGTGCTATCCGCACCGATCAAACCCGAGACGATAACGTTGGTGTCAATCACGTATGCTTGGGGAGTCATCGGCACCCTCGGCCGCTTCCATCCGTGGCTCGAATTCGCGAACTGCCGGCGCTCATTCCAACCGATACGAAACTATCGGTTGGAATGAGCGCTAGCGTCCTTTGCGAAAATCCCTTGTTTCCTTCACGGCCAGGGCCATTGCCCGATTCGCATCCAGATTGGCGTTCTCCCGCACTCTGGCGACGATTTCCCTGGCGCTTTCGAAAGGCTGAATGCCGCGCAGCCGCAAGCTTTCCTCGATGATTGAGGCCATCGAGCGATTCTGTCGCGCTGCAGTTTCCTTCAGTGCGCGGTGTGTTCTATCAGTCAGGCTGATTGTCAGACGAGTCATGGTCCATGTTCCAGGCAATTGCGCCGCAATTGGTGAAATAGCACCATAACACCATAACACGACATGGACAACCCAAGTGTCCGCGCCTGGTTGCTGTCGGCCGTGCGTGCCGAGCCTTCAGCCACGTGCTATCGGGAAAAGAGTATGATTCACCCTGATCTTTCGCGGTCGGGCAGAGCCCGCAACAGGTTTGTGCGCGACTGTTTGACCGCGATCTCCAGGGAAAATTCAAGACAGGAACAAACGCCGTGAGTGATGCCAAATCGCCGTCCGACGGGGGAAAGAAGGACTCTGCCCCGCCGGATCGACCGCCACCGGACCACCCATTGCCGGACCAGCCGCTGCCGGATCAACCATCGCCGGATGCTCCGCCACCCGACGAACCGCCGCCGGAACAACCTTCGGCGGACCAACCCCCGCTGGACCACGTTCCACCGGACGAGCCGCCGCGTGACCATGTACCGCCAGCGTCGGACAGCAAACCGCAGTCTCGGGAAGGCGGGATCGGCGAGCATCTCAGTTCACGGGGTTCGTGGCTGCGTTTGCTGTTCATGGTCCTGTTCGTGGCGCTCTGGAGCATTACCCGGCTGGTCGTGTTTGCCGTGATCATTCTTCAGGTCCTGTTTCTCTTGTTCAGCGGCAAGCGGAATGCGCGGCTCGCCGGCTTCGGCGCCAGTCTGGCCATCTATTCCTACGAACTGGTGGCCTATCTCACCTTCGCCAGCGAGGATCAGCCGTTCCCGTTCAGCGATTGGCCCGACGGTTCGGTACCAGCGGAGCAGGCGGGCGCGGAGTAGAGCCTGTCCCCGTCAAGCCGCGCGGTCCGCGTCGGCCAGTTGCCGCAGCACGTAGTGCAGGATTCCGCCGTTGAGGTAGTAGTCCCACTCCTTGGGCGTGTCGATGCGCACCTGGGCCTGGAATTCGATCGCCGTGCCGTCGTCGCGGCTCGCGCGGACCGTCACATGCTCTGGCCGGCCCCGGCCCATGCCCTCGACATCGATGACTTCCGTGCCGTCCAGGCCCAACGTGGCGGCGCTCTCGCCCGCCAGAAACTGCAGGGGCAGCACGCCCATGCCGATCAGGTTGGATCGATGGATTCGTTCGTAGCTTTGCACGATGACCGCCTCGACACCCAACAGCTTGGTCCCCTTGGCCGCCCAGTCCCTGGATGAGCCGGAGCCGTACTCCGTGCCGCCGATGACCACCAGCGGCGTGCCGGACTCCCGGTAACGCATGGCAGCTTCGAAAATGCTGACCTGGTCGCCGCTGGGGATGTGAGTCGTCCACCCGCCCTCGGTGCCAGGCGCAAGCTGGTTCCTGAGTCGGATGTTGGCAAACGTCCCGCGCATCATCACCTCGTGATTGCCGCGCCGGGATCCATAGGAATTGAAGTCCTTCCGTTCCACGCCCAGGCTGCGGAGGTAGTGGCCGGCGGGACTGTCGAGCGCGATGGCGCCCGCCGGCGAAATGTGATCGGTGGTCACCGAGTCGCCCAGCAGCGCCAGTACTCGCGCCCCGCGAATATCCTCGATGCCTTCCGGTTGCACCGCCATGTTCTCGAAGTAGGGCGGGTTCTTGACGTAGGTGGATGCCTCGTCCCACGCATAGGTCTCGCCGGTGGCCACCTCCAGCCCGTTCCAGTTCTCGTCGCCGTCGAAGACCCCGGCGTAACTGGCGGCAAACATGCCAGCGTCGATGTTCTCGGAGATCAGGTCGTGAATCTCCCTGGAACTGGGCCAGATGTCCCGGAGGTACACGGGATTGCCGTCGGCATCTTCCCCTAGCGGATCGCGATAGAGGTCGGCCTTCATGTTGCCGGCCAGGGCGTAGGCGACCACGAGGGGAGGGGAGGCCAGGAAATTCATACGCACCAACTGGTGGATGCGGCCCTCGAAGTTTCGATTGCCCGACAGGACCGAACAGCCGATCAGGCCGGTGGACTGAACCGCCTCGGCGATGTCCGCGGGCAGGGGGCCGGAATTGCCGATGCAGGTGGTGCAACCGTAGCCGACGACACTGAATCCGAGAGCCTCCAGGTCGTCCAGCAGGTCGGTCTTGGCCAGGTATTCCGTGACCACCTTGGAACCCGGGGCGAGTGAGGTCTTGACCCACGGTTTCGACTCAAGCCCCTTGGCTGCGGCGTTGCGCGCCAGCAGTCCGGCGCCCACCATCACGACCGGGTTGGAGGTGTTGGTACAGCTCGTGATGGCCGCGATCAGTAACGCTCCGTCGGTGAGCGCATGCTCCTCGCCGTCGCGCGTCACCGTGGGACCGGGCGGCGGCGTGTCGCCTCGCTCGCTGCCGGCGGCGCTCGTCAATTCGGATACCTTTGCCGCCGCGCTGCGCAACGGAATCCGGTCCTGCGGCCGCTTGGGCCCGGCCAGGCACGGCTCCACCGATTCCAGATTCAGAACCATCGTGTCGCTGTAGCCGGCAGGCGCCTCGCCGCGCCAGAGCCCCTGCTCCTTGGCGTAGGCCTCCACAAGGCGCACCCGTTCGTCGGAACGCCCCGACAGCCTCAGGTAGCGCAGCGTCTCCTCGTCGATGGGGAATACTGCACACGTGCTGCCGAACTCCGGCGACATGTTGCCCAGGGTGGCCCGGTCGGCCAGCGGCAGGTGATCCAGGCCGTCGCCGAAGAACTCCACGAACTTCCCGACAACGCCCTTCTCGCGAAGCATCTCGGTGACCGTCAGAACCAGGTCCGTCGCCGTCGCGCCTGGCGCCAGTTCGCCCCGCAGTTCAAAACCGATCACCTGGGGGATGAGCATGGTGATGGGCTGGCCCAGCATCGCCGCCTCGGCTTCGATGCCGCCCACGCCCCATCCCAGGATGCCCAAGCCGTTGATCATCGTGGTATGGGAATCCGTGCCCACCAGGGTGTCCGGATAGGCGACGCGCCGGCCGCCGCGCTCGCTGTCGAAGATCACCCGGCTGAGGTATTCCAGGTTGACCTGGTGCACGATCCCGGTGTTCGGAGGCACCACCTTGAAGTCGCTGAACGCCTGTTGACCCCAGCGCAGGAACGAATAGCGTTCCCTGTTGCGCTCGAACTCGATGGCGTTGTTGCGTTGCAGCGCCCCCGGCGTGCCGAAGTGGTCCACCTGCACCGAGTGATCGATGACCAACTCGGCCGGCGAGAGAGGATTGATGGCCGCCGCCCGGCCGCCCAGCTTGACCACCGCATCCCGCATGGCCGCCAGATCCACGACGGCGGGCACGCCGGTGAAGTCCTGGAGAATCACGCGCGCAGGGGTAAACGCGATCTCGGTTTCGGGCTCGGCCTGCGGGTCCCAGGCCGCCAGCGCCCGGATATCGCTCGCCGGAACTGTCGAGCCGTCCTCGTGGCGGAGCAGGTTCTCCAGCAGGATCTTGAGCGTGTAGGGAAGCCGGTGAACGCGTTCATCGCCAACGGCGTCGAGGCGAAAGATATCGTAGCCGGCATCGCCCACCTTCAGGCGTTGACGGGCGCCAAAGGAATCTGTCATCTGCGGGTTCCTCAAGTATGGGTTCGACTTGACGAGTTCGCTGCCGCGAACCATCGGGGCGGCGGCGCGGATTATAGCAAGGTGCTGGCCGTGGGGGGGTGGCCATCAAGCGCAGCGCGTTGCCGTGTACTCCAGCGTTGAGCCCTTTGTAAATTGAGAGCGGTGCCTCTACCCGAACGATTTAGTGGGGTGGGGGTGGCAGCCCATCGGTGACCAAGATGGGACCTGAGCCCACACCGCCCAAAGGCCACCAAACCTCCAAAAAGGGTGCGCCTACTAACTCCGCCACACAGCCAGCGAATCGGAATTGTCGCCCGGCGCACGTAGTGAAACTGGTAGGCACACTGTTTGCGCCGTTGGTATACTCAACGGCGCAAACATCTTTCAGCGTTCCCGCAATGCCGGGTTACACGCTGAATGAAACAGCCGACACCGGCAACGGGTAGCTCCCTAAGTCGCGGCGAATAAGCGTGGATAGCTCTTCCTAGCTGAGAGATGTTTGCAACGGCCCGGCACCTATGGTCGGGATTTGCAATCTGCTAGGAGAATGCAATGAGAGCTGTTGTGACAATGTGCGCCCTTTTGCTGGTAAGCGCCGTGTACGGGCAAGACGATACAGCCTCGGAGCCAGAGTTGGAGCAGTTAAAGGGCGCATTTGAATGCACCGTGTTACAGACTGCCGAAGGCGATGTTTTGCAATTGAATTGCACCGAAACAGAAAGTCCGCTAGCGGGAGATTGGCATTTTGAGATTTACAGGGTAACTCGTTCTCGTTTTTCCTCTAGTCGCGTGACTATATGGTTGCGCAGCAAAGTGGAGATGCACGAATTGCGTTTGCTAGTCAAGTTCCATCATAACGACAATGGGGTTCCGCTAGTAAACACAAAATCTACATGGTCCTACGAAGTAGAGCCTGGGGAAACATTCTCGGAGACTGCTTACCCAGACTTCACTCCGATACAGAGCGTAGAAATTGCAAATGATCCTCTGTATGGGCCGTGGGTGTGTAAGGGTTGCGGGGTTTTCGAGTTTGACGATATTGAAGTGTCCATGATGGTAGACCCTGTTTCAATTCAGACCGAAGATGCGGGCAGGTTTTTGCAAGAAATGCAGGAGGCTATTTTGCATTAATGCGTTAGTTCACTTGAAAGTTTCTGGGCCACTCTGCAAAGTGCTCATAAAGGAATCTTCCAAAAGATCAGCCCTAAGCATCAAGGGCGCTATGCGTGCGAATTCACAACCCTGCACTAGCTCGACTACTGTTATGTCAATCGCTCACTGCTGAACCGTTTGGTTCGCGCGCGGGTTCCAGACCGGGAGCAAGTATTCGACGGTCGGCTGAGCGATCACCTGCCGATTATCTGCGAGTTCACCTGATCGACGGGGCTTCGCCGGCACGCTCCATGTGGCGCTACCGGAATTTGTGAGTAACTCTGGTTATCAGTTGCTGCAATCGCGCCGTCTCAGGCCATTCTGCGAAATTCTCATGCTCCTCAAGTGAGCCGAAGATCGACCTCAACAACAAGTGGAGGTGAATCCCTTCGGGGCCACGGTGTGGATTCAACGTCTACGCACGCGGATCGTAAACGAGGCGCCAGATGCTCGCTCGCGAGCACCAAGTGGAGCCGAGAGGTGCCTTGCGGGAATTTCTCGCTGTAACCGTGAGAGTTGCCGGGTTTGCTCTTCCAACAGGGGTGAGCTTGGCGATAAAGGTCAACGAACCCAACGTCCAACAGCTCCTCAAACGCATCCTGTTCCTGTTCGGAGAAGAGTCCTGTTTTCTTGAGTGGACCGTCGTCCTTGACTTTGACATTGAAGTCGCCGCACAGAAGGCTGTTCCGGCTGGCGTAGTCCCGTTGACGAACATGGTCGCGCAGCCGATTCAACCATTCCACCCGATGCTCGATCGCCTGTTGACGTTTCGGCTTGGTAATATCCAGAGGGTGCGGAGGGCCGTAAGGGGCGTAAATCGAGGAAACCGAGAGATCGCCGATATTCACGGTCAGGAACCTTGACTCCCCGGCTGCCGCGCCAGGTAATCGGCGAACGCTAACATCAGGCTCCGGCAGGTTGCACCTGCTCAATATGGCGACCCCGAGGTCCGAATAGGACTTCCTACCTAGAAATTCACTCCTGTAACCGATACTGCAAAGCTGCTCGCTGGGGAAATGCTCCTCCTTGCCGATCTTCTGGAGCGTAACGATGTCCGGACGCCTGTCCCGAAGCCAGCGACTGAGATTGCGCCCATTCGTGTTCATGCTGGAGAGAGCGACGTTTGCGATTTTCAAAGCTGTTTCCTTCGATCACCATGGCCGGTTTAACCGACATGTTGACCGGGATTGAATACGAGTGCTTCTCGAACCGATGAAGCAGTTCGGGACAACCGGCAACAATCAGTACCGGCTACGAAATCGTCCGGCCCAATTCCTTCTTCGATACGCCGAGCGCGAGCAACGATTTCATCAGTAGATCGATTGAAACGCTGGGGTCGCCGGCTTCCATCTTCGCAACTCTCGATTGGCTGGATTCTATTGCTTTGGCGAGTTGAGCTTGCGTGACTTTCTTGCGCACTCGCCGCTCCTTGAGTTTTCCGCTCAGGGCGAGCTTCATTTCAATGTAAGCGGATTCCTCGGCGGAGAGATCCAGGAACTCGGCAACTGTTCCGACTTTCCACCCCTTTTTTACCAACATTGCCCTTTTGCGCTTATCCATGGTCGTAATCTCGTAGTCTTGTCTTACAAGTTTCAATTGCAGTTTTTGGCGTCTTGCCGGTTTTCTTGGAAAACACTTCCGCTATGACTATCGCGTCCGCATCGATGCGGTAGATAATGCGCCAACTCGCCTTCTCGTCCGAAATGCGTAGTTCATGGCACCTCTTTCCGATTGAGGGCATAGGCCGGGAATGAGGCATCCCGAGATTCTCTCCACGTTGCAAGCGCCTCAGCAGGAAGCCCGCCTCGATCCTCGCCAGTGTGGAGAACGGAGGCGTCTTGACCTCACCGTGCAGCCATACGAGCGGCTTGTCGTTCGGGCTCATTGCATTGCGAAAACTAAGTGTATGTCACATCTGACATAGTGTAAATGGTGGAGCGAGGAGTGGGGCGCGAACATGCTGTGCGTGACGGCGGGCTCCGGTATGGGTCGATGTGCCTGCGGCACGTCTTTCGAATGCCAGATTGTACGGACCGGGACGCCCACAACGGCATGGCATTATTGAGCAGAAGCGCCAGTTTTGCGGCACCCGACACCGGCAGTTTCCGGTTTTTGCCATGCCGCGCGCATAAGCGTGGAGATTGGTTGCGGAGTCCGGAACAACCGTGGGTTGTTCACGCCCTTCGGCGTGCTGGTGCCGCAGGACCGGGGCGTCTCAGTTCGCCGTCAAGACCTCGATGGGATAAGGCTCAGGCGGCACTGTCGGCATGAGCGGACGAACTTGCGCCCCAAGCACCAGCAGCGCTTCGCGGCGGTTGTCGGGACTCGGGTGAGTGCTCAGGAATTGCAGGGGATTGGATCCGCCTTCTTCCTTCATCTTCAGCCACAGCGAGGCGCCGGCGGCCGGGTCGTAGCCCGCGCGCGCGGCCAGTTCGATGCCCATTCGGTCGGCTTCGGATTCTCCGGCGCGGCTGTTGGGCAGGGTCACCGCCACCATCGCCGCCACCTCGGTCGCCAACCGCGTCTCAGGGTCGTCATTGTTGGCCGCTACCGCCAGAAGTCCAAGCTCCGTGATGAGCGCCATGGACATCCGTTCCGCTGTGTGGTTGGCGATCGCATGGGAGACCTCGTGCCCGAGCACGTTGGCCAACTCGTCGTCGGTCAACCCGAGCTTGTAAACGATTCCGCTGTAGATGGCCATACGGCCGCCGGCCATGCACCAGGCGTTGACGGTTTCCGGGTCGTCGATCAGCGCGACGCTCCAGTCCCAATCGGCCGTTTCGGGATATTGCGTCACCGCCGCGGCGACCACGCGGCCGGCCGTCTCCGTCACGCGCGCGGCGAGCAGGGGATCATCAAGCAACTGCCGCTCCTCCCGTAGCTGCGCCACCGTATCCACATAGGCGGCTTCAGACGCTTCAATGGCCACTATTGGGGGAACCAGGAGGAGTTGACTGCGCCCGGTCGGGCTGGTGGCGCAGGCACCGGCAAGCAGCGCGAACAGCGCCAGCAGCGCAACCGACAGTCCGCGGCGCACAAGACCCGTGCTCATCTTGCCGACTGTCCGTAGGGAGTCATTCCTGACTGCTGCTCCTGCTGCATCACTGCAAACTGAATGCCGATTCTCATTTGCCCGATGCCGCAACGACGCTGGTGGCACCGAATCGGCGCGGCGCAGTCTAGCACACCCGGCTACCGCGCCCAGTCGCATTTACCCGGCCCTCCTGTATCCCTGTTTGCCGATTTTGCATGGGTCGGAACCTGTCAGAATGTTCCCTCGACAATCGTTGTCGCACTACAGCACGGGCTGTATGCTTGCGCGTGGCTGGCGCCTTAGCGCTGTGCGGTTGGGCTCGGGCGAAGGGGAGTCGTTGGCGACGCATGAGGGGAATTAAGGGGGCCGCTATACGGGGCGCTTTCGCCGAGTTGCTGGTCGGTGCCCTTTTTGCCGCCGGGCCGTTGCCGGGGACGGCGCAGATCGAGGAGGTTGTGGTGGTCGGCGACCTCGACAGCCTGCCGGACGAGAACGTGCAGTCGGTTTTCGGCTTCCCCAAATCGCTGTTGCATACGCCAAGGTCGGTGTCGAGCATCAGCGAGGAGATGATTGCGCGCTTCGACATGCGCGACATCGACGAGTTGATCGCGGTGACGCCGGGGAGCTTCACGCAGTCCTTTTTCGGCGTGGCCGGCTCGCTGGATATTCGCGGCACGCCGGGTGAAACCTATTTTCGGGGCATGCGTCGGCTCGACAATCCCGGCAATTATCCCACCCCCATCGGCGCCTCGGACCGCATCGACATCGTTCGCGGCCCGCCATCGCCCATCCACGGTCCGGCGAAGATCGGCGGCTTTCTCAATTTCTACCCGAAGTCTGCGCGAATCGAGGAATCGGGCGAATTCATCGGTGCGGCAACCGGCACGGCGGCGCTGAGCACGGGCAACTGGAACAAGCGAATCCTCAGCGCCGAGGTCGGCGGTCCGGGGCGCTTGGGCACTCAGGACTACGGTTACTGGCTGTACGCCGAGGCGGAAAATTCGGACAGTTACTATCGCGACAGCAGCCTGGATCAGACCCTGCTGCAGGCGTCCTTTGACGCCGACCTCGGGGAGCGCCTGCAGGTTCAGTTCGGCGGCATGGTCCACGCCTACCTCGGCAACGAGGTGGCCGGATGGAACCGCTTGACCCAGCAGTTGGTGGATCGCGGCATCTACATCACCGGCCAGCCGCGGCCGCTGGACCGCGACGGCGACGGGCGCATCTCGCACCAGGAGTTCGATCTGGACGGCGACGGATTCACGGACCTCAATCCGTTCGCCGCCGGCCTGGCGGCGGGTACGCCCGGCGGTCTGGATCCCGGCGCGCCGGACGACGGCCTGTGTTCGATCGGCCCCACCCCCGTGTATGGATGCCACCCCGAATGGCTGGGGCTGAGCAATCCCGGAACCGCCACGCTCGACGGCAGCCAGGTGCTGAACGCCCCGGAAGACTTCCTCGATACCGATGTCATCACTCTGTATCTGGACGCGATCCTGCATGCTCCGGCGGGTGCCTGGACGTGGAGCAATCGCTTGTTCTACGAGGCGTACGACCACCTCAAGGAAGTGGCCTACGGGTTTTCCCAGTTTCACGACACCTGGGCGCTCGAGTACAAACTGGTGGCGGCCAACGACTATCGAGTCGGTGCTGCGGACGTATCGCTGCAGGTCTCTCCGTCGCTGCGATACACGAGCTTCGCCCACGCCAGCGACTACACCAACGAATATTTCGACCGGCGCGACCTGACGTTGCCCGCCGGCCCGCTCGATACGCGACTGCTTGCGACGCAGATCGACGACGACTACACACGCTACTACATCGGCGACTACGCCAACGCCGGGCTGGCGGCCCTGGCGGACGTGACGTGGGCGAGCGGTTTCAGCGCGCTTGCGGGCATCCGTTACGACAACCTCGAGATGCAGAGCCGCCAGCCGGTGGAGAAGCTCCTGCTTCCCAGCGCCCATAATTTCTGCTCGGCGCCGCAAGCGGACTGCGTATTCGCCGATGCGGCGGACCGTGTCGGCGGATTGTCCTGGACACTGAGCGTGACCTACGCCAGCCGCCTGGGCCTCATTCCCTACGCGACCGTTTCAAGACAATCCACAGTCATCGCCGGACAGGGCGCGGAAATCACCGCCGGCGGCATCGCCCGCGGCAGCGCATTCGACACATCCCGTCTGCGGGAGATCGGCGTGAAGGGTTCGATGCTCGACGGTTCGCTGTACTTTGCACTGGCGCTGTACCGGCAGCAGCGAACCGACTATTCGGCTCAGTCTACCGTCACCAACCAAGCCTCCCGGACAACCGGAGGGGAGTTCGAGCTGCGCTGGGTCGCCACCGAGAAACTGTTGTTGACCGCGGGATATTCGGACATGGAGGTTATCAACCTGAACACGCTGCAGGCGGGCGGACGGTTCAGTTACATCGGCGCGGCCGACGTCCCCGGCGTGGCGCCGGAATCCCTTTACGGCGGCGCGTTGGCCGGCTCGGTTACGCGCGCGGGTCGCCAGGGCGCGCGCCGCGCGGGCATGCCGAAGAGCATCCGCTCGCTGACCGGCACGTACGATTTCGGCAACGGACTGGCCGTGAGCGCCAGCGCGGTGGATGTCGACGCGGTTCCGTCGGGCTTCTCGGGTTCTGTGACGTTGCCGGCGTATACGCTTGTCAACGCCGGTCTGGTTTACGAGGCCGGTTCCTGGACCTTCTCTCTCACGGCCAGGAACATTACCGACGAGCGGTACTTCCGCGCGAACTTCCCCAATCTTTACGGCAGCGTCATCGTCCTTCCGGAACTGCCGCGTCACTACCAGGCGCGCCTCCAGTACCGCTGGTAAGCTGCGTCCGACCCAGGTTATAGGGCTTAACGAAGACCTGGGTGATCCTTGAGCGGCGTAAATCGGGCCGATTCGCCGCTCTTGTGCCGGAACGGCATGTCCGCGTCTTCATGGTGCAGTCAATCAGACATCGGCGACAATGCGTAGTTTCAACGAGCGTCCGGCCGCATTTCCGCTGTTTCTATCGTCGCGCCGCCGAGACATCGGGAGCCGTGATAGAGCACTGCGTACTGCCCCGGCGTGACTGCGCGCTGCGGCTGCGCGAACTGCAATTGCAGGCCACCGTGGGCGTAGCGCGTTACCGTACAGGCTTGATCGGGCTGGCGGTAACGGGTCTTGGCGCCGCATGCGAAGGGCAGGCCATCGGACCATTCCGGGGGCGGCTCGTTGATCCAATGCATCGGTCCGCTGGTGAGTTGGTCCTGGTACAGTGCCGGGTGCTCCGTCCCCTTAACAACGATCAGTTCATTCGCGTCCAGATCCTTGCGGGCGACGTACCAGGCGCCCTCGGGGCAGTCCGCCTGTCCGCCGATTCCAAGCCCGCGACGCTGGCCGAGGGTGTAAAAGGCCAGTCCCTGGTGTTTGCCGAGTGCTCGCCCCTCCGGATCCTTGATCGCGCCGGGATTGGTGGGCAGGTACTCGCCGATGAACCGGGAAAACGGCCGTTCGCCGACAAAGCAGATGCCGGTGCTGTCCTTTTTCTCCGCGACCGGCATTCCGGCGTCCCTGGCGAGTTTCCGCACGTCGCCCTTGAGAATCTCGCCCAGCGGGAACAGCGCCTGGCTGAAGTCATCTTCCCCCAGCGCGTGCAGGAAGTAGCTCTGATCCTTGCCAGGGTCCTTGCCCTTGTGCAGTTCGACCCGACCGTCTTCCGCGCGCTTCAGGCACGCGTAGTGGCCTGTGGCGAGCCATTCCCCGCCGAGACGCCGGGCGTACTTCCACAGCGTGCCGAACTTGATCTCCCTATTGCACAGCACATCGGGATTGGGGGTACGCCCCCGGCGCAATTCATCCAGGAAATCCGCGAAGACGCGCTCCTTGTATTGGGCGGAGAAGTTGACCCGATGCAGTGGCAGGTCCAGGTGCCGGCAGACGCGGCGCGCATCCTGGAAGTCCTGTGCGGCCTCGCAGTAGCCGTCATCCTCCCAGTTGCTCATGTGCAGGCACTCCACCTCATGGCCTGCGTCGCGGAGCAGCATGGCGCTCACCGCGGAGTCCACGCCGCCCGACAGGGCAACGATGATCAGGCCGTCAGGTTTCATGGCGTAAATTTTACGCCCAATGGCAGCATGGCGGGCGATCCCGGTCATTTGCCGGCGCATGGGGGTGAGGCGCTCGACCGCAACCCCGCAGACCCGGTCAGGACGGGACGCCGCTGTGGAAACGTAGCTGGGAATCGGGATCGAGAATGAGCGCCTGCTCCGATTCCAGGAACTCATCGACCCGTTCAGCCACGGATTCCCCGGCCTCGGCCTCGGCGAGTGCCAGGTAATCGGCAAAGTGCCTGGCCTCCGATTTCACCAGAGACCGGTAGAAGTCGGCGAGTTCGGGATCGACCGGTCGCAGCGGGTCGACCAGTCGATCGAAGCGCTCGCATGAGCGAGCTTCAATGATCGCGCCGGCGATCAGCGTGTCCACCAGTCTTTCCGGCTCCTGGCTGCGGATTTGGCTGTGCAGCGTTGCAGCGTACCGGGAGGCTGAAATCGGTTGAAACCCGAGGCCGCGCTTTTCCAGAAGTGCCAGTACCTGTTCAAAGTGCCGCAACTCCTCTCTGGCCAGCCGGGACATCTTTTTCAGCAGCCGCAGCCCTTTCGGCCCGGACCGCCCGGCATACCTCCGGATCAGGCTCTGCGCCTGCTGGGCCGCCTTGAGTTCCAGGGAGGCATGATCCAGCAGGAGGGTCGGAATATCGGCAACGGCCCGGGACACCCAGCGATCCGGCGTTCGGCACTTCAGGAAGCCGAGAATGGGAGCGATCGTGGACATGGATGATCTCGAATCGGGACGAACAGACCGCTCCGGAATCGCCCGGGCCGGTCCACTCAGGATTGTACCGAAGGCCAACTCGGTCAGATTTCGCTGGCCAGTTGCGCGGCGAGGCCAACGTAGTCTGTTGGCGACAGGGCGGCAAGCCGGGCCCGTGCTTCTTCGGGAATGTCCAGCGCAGCGATGAATTCGTCCAGGGCCTCGCGCTCGATGGACTGGCCACGGGTGAGCGCCTTGAGTTGCTCGTAGGCATCGGCAATGCCGCAGCGGCGCATGGCCGTTTGCACGGCTTCGGCAAGCACTTCGGGATTGGCCGACAGGTCTTCCTCCAATCGCTCCCGGTCTGCTTCCAGTTTGTCGAGACCGCGCAGGCAGGATTCGGTTGCGAGCAGACTGTGCCCCAGCGGAACGGCGAGATTGCGCAGCGTCGTGGAGTCGCTCAGGTCCCGTTGCCAGCGGGACTGGGGCAGCCGTTCCGCAAGGTAGCCGAGCAGGGCGTTGGCGACGCCGAGATTGCCTTCGGCGTTCTCGAAATCGATGGGATTCACCTTGTGGGGCATGGTCGATGAACCCACCTCGCCCGGCGCCGCGCGTTGCCGGAAATAGCCCAGACTGACGTAGCCCCAGATATCTCGGCACAGGTCGAGCAGTACGGTATTGATTCGGAGCAACGCGTGACAATAGCCGGCGATCCAGTCGTGGGGCTCGATCTGCGTGGTGAACGGGTTGCTCTCGAGCCCGAGGGATTCGACGAACTGCGTGCTGATTCGTCGCCAAGGCGCTTCGAGATAAGCGGCCAGATGGGCATTGAAGTTGCCCACGGCGCCATTGAACTTGCCGCGGATTGGCGCGTCGGAGAACTCCGCTGCCTGGGACGACAGGCGATGCGCGAAATTGGCCATCTCCTTGCCCATGGTGGTGGGTGAAGCAGGCTGGCCGTGCGTGCGCGACAGCATGGACACGTCCGCGAGACCGTGCGCCATCGCTCGCAGCCGCTCTATCAGGGCGTGGCATCGAGGCAGCAGTACTTCTTCGCGGGCGTCGCGGAGCATGAAGCCGTAGGCGAGGTTGTTGATGTCTTCGGAGGTACAGGCAAAGTGCAGGTAGGCGCTCAAACCCGCCGTATCCCCCGGAATCTCCGCCAGTTTTTCCCGCAGAAAGTACTCCACGGCCTTCACGTCGTGGTTGATTTCGGCTTCGATGGACTTGACCCGTTGCGCGTCGTCCCGATCGAAGTCGTCCAGTACTTGCTGCAGCGCGGTATCGACATCGTCTTCCAGGGGCGCAAGGCCATCGATGACGGGTTCCGCCGCCAGGTGCCGCAGCCACTGGATTTCCACCAGCGTGCGGTAGCGGATGAGCGCAAATTCGGAGAGATACGGGCGTAGCGGCGCGGTTTTGGACGCGTAGCGTCCATCCAGCGGTGACAGTGCGAAAAGGTCTGCAGGATCCACCGGCGTGCTCGGCATCCCTATACAAGCAGCAGCAGAGTGCGCATCATACACCGTTACTCCGGGATAACCGATCCTCGCCGTCCGCAGCGGGAGGCCCGCGCCGCACCGAGTCCGGCGAGGCGCCCGGCTGACGTGGCGCGAGCAGGGAGAGGCGATGACAACCGACTATCGAATCGAACACGACAGCATGGGTGCGCTGGAGGTGCCGGCCGACGCGCTCTGGGGCGCCCAGACCCAGCGTGCAGTGACCAATTTCCCGGTGAGCGGGTTGCGCATGCCGCGGCAATTCATACGTGCCCTTGGCCTGATCAAGTGGGCGGCCGCGTCCGTGAATCACGATCTTGAGTTGTTGCCGGCGGACAGGACGGATGCGATCCAGTCCGCCGCCCTGGAAGTGGCCGAAGGCGATCATGACGCGCATTTTCCGATTGACGTATTCCAGACAGGTTCCGGAACCAGTTCCAACATGAACGCCAACGAGGTGATCGCTAACCTCGCCAGCCGCAAGCACGGGCAGACCATCCACGCCAACGACCACGTCAATATGGGACAGAGCAGCAACGATGTGATTCCGTCGGCGATTCACGTGAGCGCCGCGCTTGGGCTCACCGAATCGTTGCTGCCGGCGCTGAAGCACCTGTCGGACGTCATCGGGAGCAAGGCGGAAGAGCTTTCAGGGACCGTCAAGACCGGGCGGACTCACCTGATGGATGCGATGCCGGTGCGGTTGGACCAAGAACTCTCCGGATGGGCGTCGCAGATCGATGCCGGCTACCAACGGGTTGCCGGCGTTCTCTCGCGGCTCAGCGCGCTTGCACAGGGTGGTACTGCCGTCGGAACGGGTATCAACGCGCACCCGGAGTTCGGGGTAAGGATCGCCGCCCGGCTCGCCGAGCGCACCGACATCGCCTTCCGGCCGGCGGACAGTTATTTCGAGGCACTGAGCTGCCAGGATACGGCAGTGGAACTGTCCGGCCAGTTGAAGACCACCGCAGTCAGCCTGATGAAGATTGCCAATGACCTGCGGTGGATGAACAGCGGTCCGCTGGCGGGCCTCGGAGAAATCAAGCTGCCCGCACTGCAGCCCGGCAGCAGCATCATGCCGGGCAAGGTCAATCCGGTCATCCCGGAGTCCGCGGCTATGGCAGCGGCGCAGGTGATCGGCAATGACACGGCGATCACGGTGGCGGGCCAGTCCGGCAACTTCCAGCTCAACGTGATGTTGCCGGTCATTGCGCACAATCTCCTGCAAAGTATTGAATTGCTTGCCAATTCGGCGACGCTCCTGGCGGATGAAGCCATCGCGGGCTTCACGGTCAACGAGTCCCACATCGGGGGTGCCTTGCAGCGAAATCCCATCCTGGTCACCGCGCTCAACCCGGTGATCGGCTATGACAAGGCCGCCGCCATCGCCAAGCGGGCGTATCGGGAATGCCGGCCCATCATCGATGTGGCTGTGGAGGAGACCGAACTGAGCCGGGAAGCGCTGGAATCGTTGTTGGACCCGTCGGAATTGACTCGTGGAGGGATCAAGGGTTAGCAGCCGGTGGCGGGAGTTTCGCATCGCATGGCGACCGGAGAGGCGCCCGGCCGGCGAGGGGTCGACGCAGACGCAGCGGCCGACGCCGACTCCGATGCAATGGCGGCGATGCACGCTCATATTCGGTCGCGGTTGGCCAATATGCAGCGTTCAGGCGACCCGCTGGCTCGCATGCGGCAGGATCTGGAGGGGCCCATCTCGCCACCGCTGCTGGAGTTGCTCGAACGGCGGCGCAGTCCGGCCGCCGTGCTGCTGGCCCTGATCGAGCGGCCGGCGGGTCTGACGATGCTGTTCACCGAACGCTCGCCGGACCTCAAGGATCATCCTGGCCAGGTAAGTTTTCCCGGTGGCCGCATCGATGCCTGTGACGACGGGCCGGAAGCGGCCGCCATCCGGGAGGCCGGGGAGGAGGTGGGCATGGAGCGCCGCTTGGTCGCCGTCGCGGGCTGTCTGGACGACCTGCTGACCGTCACGGGATTCCTGGTCACGCCCGTGGTTGCGTTCGTGGACTCCGCTTACCGCCCTGTGGCCGATGGGCGCGAGGTAGCCGAAGTTTTCGAGGTTCCCCTCGAGTACCTGCTGGACAAGAGGAATATTCGTTCGACCCACCGCGAACGCTTGGGTACCCGCATCCGCGTGTACGAAATCGATTACGAGGGCCACCGGATCTGGGGAGCGACCGCATCCATTCTGGTGCAGTTTCTGACGTTAATTTATGACGGACAAAGAACAAGATAAACGGAATATCTCTAATTTACTGGAGATAATGGCACGGCTTCGGAATCCAGACGGCGGGTGCGTTTGGGACCTTGAGCAGACCTTCGAGAGCATCGCCCCGTATACGTTGGAGGAAGCCTACGAAGTCGTGGATGCGATTACGCGTGAGGACATCGACGGCCTTCGGGACGAACTGGGGGATCTGCTGTTGCAGGTGGTCTACCACGCCCGAATGGCGGAGGAGGAGGGTGCTTTCGATTTCGGAGACGTAGTGGAGGGCATTTGCGACAAGATGGTGCGGCGGCACCCCAACGTTTTCGGGACGGATCGGGTCGACACGGCGGAAGGGCAAACGAGGGCCTGGGAACAGATCAAGGCGATGGAGCGGAGCGCGGCAGTGGCCAGGGCGCGGGATGGCGGTGCGGCTGCGGGCGCAACGGCAGATTCGGACACAACGGCCCGTTCGGGCGCAGCAGCAGATTCGGTCTCGGCGGAGATTGGCGTGCTCGACGGCGTTGCCGTAGCGCTGCCGGCACTTCAGCGCAGCACGAAACTTACCGAACGGGCCGCCCGGGTGGGTTTCGACTGGCCGGACATCGCAACGGTGCGGGAAAAGGTGGATGAAGAACTTGCCGAACTCGACGAGGCATGCGCTGTCGGCAACCCGGCCCACATGGCCGAAGAAATGGGCGATCTTTTGTTTTCTCTGGTCAACCTGTGCCGGCACCTGAAGCTCGGCCCGGAACGTTGCCTGCGGGAGGCCAACGCGAAGTTCGAGACCCGGTTCCGGCGTTTGGAGGGACTCGTGCACGCACAGCAACGGGATTGGGCCAGTTACGATATCCAGGCCCTGGAAGAACTCTGGCAAGAGGCAAAACGAGCAGGGTAGGAGCGAACCGGGCAGCGAGAGAGCGAAGCGGACAGCGTGAGGGCAATCCGGGCACGGGGAAAGCGAAACGAGCACGGTGACCCGGTTGATTTTCGCGGTAGGCCGCCTACACTTGGCACGTACTCAACGAAAGCAGAGGCCAATGGCAAACATCAGCTACCTGGCGCCCGATGAAATCGCCGATCCGGAGGCAAGGCAGTGGCTTGAGGAGTCCATCGAGCGAGGTCGGCCGGGCCCCGAGAACCAGTCCATTCGCGCGCACCAGCCGGACGTGATGCGCGCCTTCACGATGACGCGCAAAATGTTGTTCGACAAGCAGGCCGAAGTCGGCTTTGTGGAGCACGATCTCAAGGAACTCGTCCGCACCTACATCGCCTACAGCCTGAACTGCGACTACTGAAGCAACCAGGGTGCCGCCCGTGGGGCGAAGGAAGATCCGGACAACCGCCTGAGCGAACTGCTCAAGTTCGAGGAATCAGATCGGTTCAACAGCCGCGAGAAAGCGGCGCTGCGGTACACCGAGGCGATCCTGTGGGATCCTCAGAGGGCCGACGATGCGCTCTGGCGCCAACTGCACGAGGAGTTCTCGGAGCCCGAAATCGTCGAGATCGGCTATTGGGCCGGATTCACCTCCGGCGGCCAGCGCTGGTTACACACCCTGCACACCCGGCAGGGCGAACTGGCCGCCTACATGGAGAGCCGCAAACCGGCCAAGCGCACCGCCTGACGGCGCCAGCAAGTGCGAACACCCGTACGAGTGCGGATAAGCAATCGCGCGCCGCCGTGAGCGCGCAATACGTGCAAAAATTCCATCGAACAACACGCGAGCCGGCGTATGCGCGCGGCACGGTGCACACGTACGGGATGACGTGCGAGATCGGGAGAACCGATCAGTCCCCGGGGGCTTTCAGGCGGTCGAATATCGGTTTCACCAGATCCATCGGCAGCGGGAACACGATGGTATTGGTGTTGCGCTCGCTGGAAATCTCGGTGAGCGTCTGCAGGTAGCGCAGTTGCAGGGCCTGGGATTCCGAGGAGAGCGTTTTGGCTGCCTCGGCCAGCTTCTTCGAAGCCTGCAATTCGCCTTCGGCGTGAATGATCTTGGCGCGCCGCGCCCGTTCCGCCTCAGCCTGCGCGGCGATCGCGCGAATCATGCTCTCGTCCAGATCCACGTGCTTGATCTCGACGTTGGTCACCTTGATGCCCCACGCTTCGGTGTTCTGGTCGAGGATTTCCTGCACGTCGGCGTTGAGCTTGTCCCGCTCGGCCAGCATGTCGTCCAGTTCGTGCCGGCCCAGAACCGAGCGCAGCGTGGTCTGGGCCAACTGGCTGGTGGCCTCGACCCGGTTTTCCACCTGGATGATGGCCCTCTCGGGGTCCAGGACGCGGAAATAGATTACCGCGCTGACCTTCACCGAGACATTGTCCCTGGAAATGACGTCCTGGGTGGGCACGTCCATCACGATGGTCCGCAGGTCCACGCGGATCATTTTCTGAATGCCCGGGATGACAATGATCAGGCCCGGCCCCTTGACCTTCCAGAACCGGCCAAGCAGGAAAATTACGCCGCGCTCGTACTCGCGCAGCACCTTGATCGCGCTGAAGACGAACAGTGCCGCAGCGGCGATGAGGTAGGTGGAGAGTTGGAAAAACATGGTTTGTCCTTGTCGGTTAGGTTGAGTACTTGTTCAGGTTGGGTTCGTGTTCAGGTCGATTCCCTGGTGACGTTGAATCCTCATACGGGTCGAGACCCCGGTTACGATGAGTCTCTGGGCCTTACGTGCAACGTGAGTCCCTCCACCCTGACGACTTCAAGGGCCTGGCCCGTGGTCACCGGCGTGGAAGTCCTTGCAGTCCAGCGTTCGCCATGCACCCAGATCTGACCGCGGGTGTCGAAATCGTGCAGGGCCTCGGCGTGCGCCCCGACCATTTCCTCCTGACCGCTGACCACCGGCCGGTCCCGGGATCGCACCGCGAACCACACGATGCCCAGCAGGACCAGCGCGCCGCTGGCGGCGATGGTGATGATGAGCGGCAGCGAGACGCCGAAGCCGGGAATGTCCGAATCGATCAGGATCACCGATCCGAAAATGAACGCGGCGATGCCGCCCATGCCCAGGGCGCCGAAGCTAGGCACAAGGAATTCCGAAACCATGAGGATGACCCCGAGAGCGATCAGCGCCAGCCCCGCGTAGTTGATGGGCAGTACCTGGAAGGCGAATAGTGCCAGCAGCAGCGAAATCGCACCCACGACGCCCGGAACGATGGCGCCGGGATTGTAGCCCTCGAAGATGAGCCCGTAAATGCCGAGCAGCATGAGCATGTATGCGACCGTGGGGTTGCTGATGACTTCCAGCAGCCGGGTGCGCCAGTCGGGCTCGATGCGCTCGTAGATGAGGCCGGTGGTGTCGAGTTCTTCGGTTCGCCCGTCGATTTCGACTTCCCATCCGTCCAGTTGCTGCAGGAGATCCGACAGGTCATCGGCGATCAGGTCGATGACGTTCATCTCCAGCGCATCCGACGAGCTCAGACTCTCCGCAGCGCGTACGGCGTCTTCGGCCCAGTCGGCGTTGCGGCCGCGCAGTTCCGCCAGGCTCCGGATATAGGCCACCGCGTCGTTGATGGCCTTGCGCTCGGTGGCGGTTGCCGGGGCCGGGATCAGGTCCGAGGGCTCGGTTGGGTCGTCAGCAGCGTCGTCGGCTTCTGTGCCGCCGGATTCGCTGTCTTCCGCGTCGGCGTCATCCGCTTCATCGCCTTCCGCCGCTTCGCCCTCCTCGTCGGAAGCACCGGCGTCCTCGTCAGCTTCGTCCTCATCCTGCTCTTCGCTCGCGGGATCCGTTGGCGAAGCAGGCGCGGGCGCGCCGATGGCCACCGGAGTCGCCGCGCCGAGATTGGTTGCAGGGGCCATTGCAGCGATGTGGCTCGCATAAAGAATGTAGGTGCCGGCACTCGCCGCGCGCGCGCCCTGGGGCCACACGTAGGTGGCGACCGGCACCTCCGACGCGAGGATGCCCTGGATGATTTCGCGCATGGATGTATCCAGCCCACCGGGGGTATCCATTTCCAACACAATGAGCGTTGCACCGGATTCCTCGGCCATCTCGATACCGCGCGTTATGAAGTCGGCGGTGGCCGGCCCGATCGCGCCCTGGATTTGCAGCAGCGTGACGGTTCCGCCGCTCCCGGAAGAGTCATCCCCGGACGATGCGTCTTCGTCTTCGTCCTCGTCCCCGGACACCTCTTCGTCTCCGGCCGCCTCGGAATTGCCCTCGTCGCTGTCCGTGGCCGCACCGGAATCCTCCGCCGCGACGGATTCCGTCGCGACTGCCTCGGCCTCCGGTTCGGGCTCCTGAGCGTGCAGCCAGACCCCAAACCCTGCCAGGAGGCACAGTAGCGCCAGCCCACGCCGCAGCAGGAGGATTGGGCGTGCAAGATGCTGGCCAAGACGGGTCATGGCGACATGATACCAGCATTATTCGGCCGTATTACGAGCATTACTCGGCCGCAAAACCGGCGTGGTCCGTGCGCAATACCGGCCAGGTTCGGGTTCGATGCCAGCATAGCTTGGGCGGAACTGGCGATCCCTTCGCGCCAATTTCAACATACATTTAACACGCATGTGGTTTTCCGCATATGCGCCCACGGTGTATAGTCGCGCCCCTATGGCCGCGACAAAACCATTGATGGACTGGAGCCCCACGAGTTGGCAGAACCGTCAGGCCGCCCAGCAGCCGCTTTACAGGGATCCGGCCCGATTGCAGGCGGCAGTGGCCGAACTGTCCAGATTGCCGCCGCTGGTCACGAGCTGGGAGATCGAGGAACTCAAGTCCAGGCTGGCACAGGCGCAGCGGGGCGAGGCATTTCTGCTGCAGGGCGGCGACTGCGCCGAGAGCTTCGAGGAATGCCAGTCGGAAATTATCGTCCAGAAGCTCAAGATCCTTCTGCAGATGTCGCTGGTGCTGACGGCGGGCCTTAAGAAACCCGTAATCCGGGTGGGTCGAATGGCGGGGCAATATGCCAAGCCGCGCAGCGCCAACGAGGAAGTGCGCGAAGGGCAGTCGCTGCCGAGCTTCCGCGGGGACCTGGTCAATCGCAGCGCCTTCGTCGCGGAAGACCGGGAGCCGGACCCGACGCTCATGCTGCGGGGATACGAGCGGGCGGCACTCACCCTGAATTTTGTCCGCTCGCTCATTGATGGCGGTTTTGCGGACCTGCACCATCCGGAGAACTGGGACCTGGATTTTGTCGGCGAATCGGCGATGTCGGCGGAGTACCACAAGCTCGTGAAGACGGTGTCCGATTCCCTGGAGTTCTACGAATTGATCGGCGGGGAGTCGATCGAAACCCAGCGGGTCGAGTTCTACACTTGCCACGAAGGGTTGCATCTGCCCTATGAGCAGGCGCAGACGCGGTTTCTGGCGCATCGAAAGAGCTGGTACAACCTGACGACTCACTTCCCCTGGATCGGAATGCGCACCGCGGACCCCGACAGCGCCCACGTGGAGTACTTCCGGGGTATCCGAAACCCGATTGCCATCAAGATCGGCGTGTCTGCGGGCAACGAACAGCTTCAGAAGCTGATCGAGCACCTGAATCCCGACAACGAACCGGGGCGGCTGTCGCTGATTACCCGGTTCGGCGCGGCGCAGGTCGACGAACACCTGCCCAGGGTGATCGAGGCTGTCCAGTCTACCGGTACGCACGTATTGTGGATCTGCGATCCCATGCACGGCAATACGGAATCCACCCGGGAAGGTTTCAAGACCCGGCGTTTCGACAACATCGTCGAGGAATTGAAGGCGGCGTTCCGGATCCACCGCGATGCGGGAACCATACTGGGCGGGGTGCACCTCGAACTAACCGGCGAAAACGTGACCGAATGCGTGGGCGGCGCCCGGGGGCTCGGGGAAGCCGATCTCGCCAGAGCCTACAAGACCCAGGTCGATCCGCGCCTGAACTACGAACAGGCGATGGAGGTCGCTCTGCGAATTGCCGGACAGTTGAACGACAATCACTGACCGCGGCGGAAGACGGGATGACTGCGTTCGATCCCAGGGTCTTTGCCGGCAGTCTCACCCAGCGCCCGGGCACGTACCAGATGCTCGACGGCAAGGGCCGGGTCATCTACGTGGGCAAGGCCAGGAACCTCCGCAAGCGCGTCGCGAGCTACTTCGGCGGCAGACCCCTCGATGCAAAGACCATGGCTATGGTGGCCAGGGTAGCCGACATCCGGGTGACCGTCACCGCCACGGAAGCCGATGCGCTGATGCTGGAGTACAACCTCATCAAGCGCCACAAGCCTCGTTTCAACGTCGTTCTGAGGGATGACAAGAGCTATCCGTACATTCGCGTGCGGACCGACAAGGCGTTTCCCCAGGTTTCGTTCTACCGCGGCTCGCGCAGGGCCGCCGGACGCCTGTTCGGACCCTATCCCAGCGCGGGCTCGGTGCGGGAGACGCTCAACCAGATTCAGAAGCTGTTCCAGGTCCGGCAATGTGAAGACAGTTACTTTTCCCACCGCCAGCGCCCGTGCCTCCAATACCAGATCCAGCGCTGTACCGCACCGTGCGTGGGGCTGGTGAGTGCGGAGGACTACCGGCGCGATCTGGAGCACGCAATGATGTTTCTGCAGGGCCGCAGCGAGGCGATTACCCAAGTCCTCGTGAAACGCATGGAAGATGCGTCGGCGGAATTGAACTTCGAGCGCGCGGCCCAGTACCGCGACCAGATCGCCAAGCTCAAGTCGGTGGAAGCGCAGCAACTGGTGACGCGGTCCCGCGGCGACCTGGATGCCATCGGGCTGGTGAGCGACGGCGGCGTCAATTGCGTGGCCGTCATGTCGTTCCGGGGCGGGCGCCTGCTGGGGTCGCGCAGTCACTTTCCCAGGGCGGCGGATGGCACCAACCCGCGGGAAATCATGCGGGGATTTCTTCTCCAGTACTACGGCCGGCGCGAACCGCCCCACGAAATTGTGACCAGTCACCCGGTAAGCGATGTCGACGCCCTTGCGGAATTGTTCGCCGGCAGGGCAGGGCGCAAGGTGCAGATCAAGCACCGGGTGCGGGGGGATCGGGCGGCGTGGGTGGAGATGGTGCTGACCAACGCGGCCCATTCGGCGGCCGCGAGAAAGCGCTCCGGAGTCGTGATCGCCCGCCAGTTCAGGTCGCTGGCGGATTGCCTCGAGCTGGAGGAAATCCCGCAGCGGCTGGCGTGTTTCGACGTGAGCCATACAAGCGGTGAGTCGACCGTTGCTTCCTGCGTGGTCTTCGGTCTCGAGGGGACCATGAAGTCCGAGTACCGGCGGTTCAATATTGCCGGCATTACGGCTGGGGATGACTATGCTGCGTTGACCCAGGCCCTGGAACGATGGTGCAAGCGCCTGACAAGGGTCGAGGCCGGTGTGCCGGACGTCCTGTTCATCGACGGCGGTCGCGGGCAACTCAGCGCCGCCGCCGCGGCGGTCGACGAGCTCAGATCGGGGGGGATGCGCCTGGTCGCGGTCGCCAAGGGGCCGGGGCGACATCCCGGCCGGGAACGGCTGTACGTCGAAGGCCGCCGTACACCGCTCAAATTGCCGTCCAACACGCCTGCCCTGTACCTGATACAGCAATTGCGCGACGAAGCGCACCGTTTCGCAGTTGCCGGTCACCGGGCACGGCGCCACAAACGGCGCACGGCATCGCCGCTGGAGGGCATTCCGGGCGTCGGCCCCAAGCGGCGCCGGGAGTTGTTGCGCCAGTTCGGAGGCCTTCAGGCCGTGACCCGCGCCGGAGTGGACGACCTGGCGAGGGTCAAGGGCATTTCCCGCCGTCTGGCCAAGCTGATATACGAGCATGTACACTCCGATTGAACCGGATGACTCATCAACATTTCTCGCGCGGGTGGCAGGAAGGGGAGTCCGGTAACTGATCGGCGCTCGGCGATGCCCCTGACCATACCGAATCTGCTCACGTCCTTTCGAATCGTCGCCATCCCGCTGGTGGTGCTGATCTACTACCTGCCGTCGGACTGGGCGGGACAGGCGGCCGGGGTCTTGTTCGGTCTGGCAGCGATAACCGACTGGTTCGACGGATTTCTCGCTCGGAAACTGGATCAGACTTCAAGGTTTGGCGAGTTTCTCGATCCCATCGCGGACAAGCTTCTCGTGTCCACGTCCCTGATCGTGCTCCTGCATAACGATCCGACGTGGTATCTGGCATTGTTCGCGGCCATCATCATCGGCCGTGAGATCGCTGTTTCGGCCCTGCGGGAATGGATGTCGCAGCTCGGTTCCAGCGCGGCCGTCAAGGTCACCTACTACGCCAAGTGGAAGACCACTCTGCAGATGTTCGGCATCGGCTTCATGCTGTATCAGACGCCATCCTTCGGCATCCCTGTCTATCCCATCGGCCAGGTACTGCTGGCCGTCGCCGCCGGACTGACCCTCTGGTCGATGGTGGAATACGTGAAAGCCTCCTGGCCGACCATCGTGGGCAATGAGTAGTCAATAGGCGCCGCCTGGCCTTTTCTACTACGGAGCTTCCGATACACAAATTCAATTTGCATAGGGACTCAAGACGAATGATCTGCAGAACATGGCTGGTTGGCCTTGCAGCCGGAGCCGCAACCGCTCCTTGCTTTTCCCAGGAATTCGACTCGTTCGGGCGTTCAGAGGTACTTCCGGAATCCGAACGGGATTGGGTGTTCGTTGACTACAGCCTGGTCGATGCCACCGATGATCATTTCCTTGGGTTGATCGGGGCGGCCCAGACCGGACGGCCGACTGCCTTCCGGTTTTCTCCCGACGGGTCGTCCTTGTTCCTGGTCGAGACGTTCTACACCCGCGGCAACCGCGGGGAACGGACCGACACCGTCACGATCTTCGATACGGCGACGCTGGGAGTAGCGGGAGAGGTCGTGATCCCTCCCAAGCGTGCGTTGTTGCTGGTCGTCGAGGGCACGCTTGCGCTCACGGACAACGGGCGGTTCCTGGGCGTGTTCAACTTGACCCCGGCTACTTCGATCAGCGTCGTAGACATCGAGAACAGGTCATTCGTCGGCGAGATTTCCACGCCGGGCTGCAGCCTGGTGTTCTCCGCGGGCGATCGCAGCTACATGATGATCTGCGCCAATGGCGACCTGTTGACCGTGACCCTGGACGAGGACGGACGGGAAGTTTCCAAGGTGCGAACCGAACGGTTTTTCGATCCTGAGACCGATCCGATCCGGGAGCCTGGCGTGCGTTACGGAGACGAGTGGCTGTTCGTATCGTTCGACGGGTACCTCCATACCGTGGACATCTCCGGTGATATGCCCCGGGTCGGCGAGAGCTGGTCGCTGCTCACGGCATCCGATCGGGAGCAGAACTGGCGAATCGCGGGACGCCAGCCCCTCACCGTTCACCAGCAGAGCGGCCGTCTGTACGTTCTGGCACGGCAGAACGACGAACCGCTCGACGACCCCGCGGACGTGGATGGTACCGAGATCTGGTCGTTCGATCTGGCATCGCGCGAACGCCTGCAGCGGCTGGAGGCGCGCCCGGAAAGCGCGGAGAGCGGGGGAGCCGGCGCCACGCTCGGGTCCACCAGCGGCGACGGCGCCTCAAACATCCTGGTCACCCAGGGCGACGGACCGTTGCTCGTTTCGGCTGGTGGTACCGGGATTTCCGTCCGTCACGCGCTGACAGGGGAATATCTCCACGAGCGACTGCAGCATGCTCCGTCCAGTGGGTGGTTGTCGCTGCGTATGCGGTAGCGGCGGACCATGGTGGATCCAACCGTCGCGCCAGTGCGGACCCAGAGAGCATCTCCTGGTAAGAGCGTGTAGCAATGCCCATGGTGGATCCGGTCATGCCACTGGTTGTAGTCCTTTCACTGGCGCTGCTGTGGATCGGGGCAGCGGTCCACAAGCTTCGTGGATTCGCGGTTTTCTCGGTAGTTCTGACCGACTATCGGTTGATCCCGAAACGGGCGACGCATGCGTACGCCGTTGCCGTCATCGCTTTTGAACTGGGACTGGGGGCAGGATTGTTGATTCCGGCCACGCGGAGCCTCGCCCTGGTTGGCAGCGCGCTGCTGCTGGTGGTCTACGCCGCTGCCATCGCCTTGAACCTGTTCAGGGGGCGGCGCTTCATCGACTGCGGTTGCATGGGTCCGGTCGGCCATCAACCACTGAGCGGGTGGCTAGTGGCGCGGAACCTGTTGTTGGCTTGCCTGGCGCTTGCCGCCATGCTGCCGGTGCAGGGGAGGGCGCTGGTCTGGTTCGACGCGATCACGGTTTCGGCGGCCATCGGGTCAGCCGCGTTGCTCTACGCCGCCACCAATCGGCTGATCGCCAACGGACCGGACCTGGCGCGGTTGAGGAGCTGATCGTGTCGGGCGCGCTGCTGGCATCCAACGTCCTGCTGTGGATTCTCGTGTTGGTCATGGGCGGCGTCATCCTGGCGTTGGTCCGCCAGATCGGGGTGTTGTACGAGCGAGTCGCTCCGGCGGGCGCCCTGGTGGTCGGCAGCGGCCCCAAGGCAGGCGAAGCGGCGCCGGAGTTCACTGTCAGCGATCTTGCGAATCATGAGCACCAGATCGGGGGCAAGCAGTCGAACGATCGCAGTACGCTGCTGTTCTTCCTTTCGCCGACGTGTCCCGTCTGCAAGACGCTGCTGCCGGCACTCAAGTCCATCGCGCGCGAGGAGCGCAGATGGCTGAGTGTGTTGCTGGCCAGTGACGGCGCACGCAAGGAGCACGAGGCGTTTGTCTCGGAGTATCGGCTGCAGCAGTTTCCCTACCTGCTTTCATCGGAGCTGGGTCTGGGCTACCGGGTCGGACGCCTGCCCCACGCTGTGCTGATCGATACGGACGGCATCATTCGATCGACCGGACTCGTGAACTCCAGGGAGCATCTGGAGAGTCTGTTTGAAGCGGACGAGCGGGGTGTGGCAACCTTGCAGGACTACATGGCCGCGGAGAATGCGGCGGAAGAAGAGGTCGCCTAGTGGCGGGGCGTCAGGCTTACTCCGGCACGGCAGCAAATTACGGAACAGGATTGGATATGGACCCATTGAACTGGTTTGACCGCAGATTCGAAACCGGCGCGAGACACCTGGCCCGGCTGACGTCGCGCCGCAGCTTTCTGACTCGTCTGGGCACACTGCTCGTGGGTGCGGCATCCATCCCGCTGCTGCCCTTGTCCCGGGCAGCCGCCCAAGCCGCGGATGCCGGGTTCAAAGACCCCGACATTGAGGGCGATGCCGGCGATCCCACGAGTTGCAAATATTGGCGCTACTGCTCCATTGACGGTTTCATGTCGCCGTGCTGCGGTGGGTCGGCGTCGTCCTGCCCGCCGGGAACCGAGATGTCCGCCGTCACCTGGATCGGCACCTGCCGGAATCCGGCCGACGGGAACGATTATCTGATCTCCTACAACGATTGCTGCGGCAAGAGCCCGTGCAGACAGTGCTTCTGCAACAACAACGAAGATGACATGCCCGCCTATGTCACCGCCCGGTCGAACAATATCAACTGGTGCCTGGCCCACAGTACCACGGCCTACAACAGCACCGTTGCGCTGGTGCTGGGACGGGCTGACGGCTGAGCGGGCGCCGTGCGGATCGGGTCGGCAGTCGTGGCGTCGCCGTTCGGGATGCGACGGCACGGCCGCTCGATCGGAGCGTGGGCCGCGCTCGTGATGCTGACGCTGCCGTTCGGGCTGGCGACGGACTCCCGGGCGGCCGGTTCGCCCCAATTCAACTACATCCTGCATTGCCAGGGCTGCCACCTGGCCGACGGCCAGGCTACGCCCGGAAAAATCCCGCCCCTGGTCGGGGCCGGCAAGTTTCTTGCGGTGGAAGGGGGCAGGGAATTCCTGGTGCGAGTACCGGGAGTATCGTTGTCGATCATTCCCGACGACGCACTCGCAGAACTCATGAACTGGATGCTCTATCGTTTCAGCGCCGAAGACATGCCTGCGGAATTCGAGCCGTACACCGCCGAGGAAGTCGGCCGGTATCGGCAAGAGCCCCTGGTCGAAGTGGAAACGGTCCGGGCCGGACTTCTGGGCGACTACGAAGAAACGCGAGACCGCGCCGCCGCGCCGTAGGATTGGCGGACACGCCATGGGACTTGCAGGCACGCCGCAGGACCTGATGCAATATCCGGGTGGACTGTTTTACAATAAGCACTTGTCTTTGCGCGGGTGTAGCTCAGTTGGTAGAGCGGCACGTTGCCAACGTGCAGGTCGACGGTTCAAGCCCGTTCACCCGCTCCAACTTTTCCCGGCCGGGGCCACCGCACATCCCGGGATACCGAAGGATTTCAAATTGACCGTGGCAGAGTGGCGCAGAATGTTGGGATTGGCGTTCATCGCCCTCTTGCTGTTCGTTGCGGGGCCGTCCTGGGGCCATCACAGCGGTTCCGTATTCAACACCGACCGGGTACTGGCGGTGGAAGGCACAATCAGCCGGTTTCGCTGGGGCAACCCGCACGTCTACATCTACATGACGACCGGAAACGAGTCGGGTGAGCCGGTCGAATGGGAAATCGAAACCGACGCGACACCCATTCTGACCCGCAGCGGCTGGTCGGCGGATACGCTGCAACCCGGCGATCCCGTGGTGGTGCGATTCAACCCGGTCCACGACACACGGCGCAGCCATGCACGCCTGCTGTCGCTTACCAAGGAAGACGGTTCTGTGTGGTCGGCGCGGTCGTCGTTTGCCGGCACCACCAGCGACCTGGGCAGCGGCGCCACCGCCGACGATATCTCCGGCGTGTGGGCCACGCCACTGTCCACGAACCGCCACATCTGGGGCATGCGCGATACCGACAGGCAGCTTAACGAGAGGGGCGCGGCGCTGCAGGCCGCCTACGATATTGCCACCGAGAGCCCGGCCGGGCATTGCATCGCCTACCCTTCGCCCGGATTCCTCGCCGTGCCCTACCTCAATGAGATCGAGATTTTCGAGGACCGCGTGACGATTACCGGCGAGTTGTACAACACCGTGCGAACCATCTACACGGACGGTCGGGAGCATCCCGAAGGCGGCGAGCTGACCAACCAGGGGCACTCGATCGGCCGGTGGGAGGACGGCGGATTGTTTGTCGAAACGACGCTGCTGGAGTTTCATCGATCGTCCATGATCGACGGCTCCCCGGCGGGCACGCAGCGACGGGTCACGGAGTGGTTCAGGCTCAGCGAAGACCGCACGCGGTTGCTGATCGACTTTCGCGTCGAGGACCCGGAGTACCTGGCGGAGCCCTTCACCGGTACGGGTGAGTGGGTCTACATGCCGGAACTGGAACTGATCGGCATCGACTGCGATCCGGAGGTGTCCCGCCGTGCCTGGGGGCACTAGGCGCCGCGACTCAGGACACAGAAGCATTTCAGGCAGGGGCATTGGACGACCGTGGAACTTTTTAGCGGCCTGTTGCTGACCCTTGTGGTGCTCGGCATTATCGGTGTCGTCGGTCGGGAATTGATGGTCGAAGGCTCGGGCCCGTCGATGAAGAAGTACCTCGGCGATTCAACGCCCACCGATCTCCCCATGCTCGGCAAGCGCGGCACGGTGGAGGAAAGCCCCGGCGATCTCATGCGCGTTCGCATCGAGGGCGAGCGCTGGAGCGCCAGTCCGGTCGGTGGCACGGTCCTGCCTGCGGGAACGCCGATTCGGGTCATCGCCGTAAATGGCCTGGTGCTCGAGGTGGAAGCGGTCATTGAAGAGGAACGCGCCATTGACGAAACGTCGGCACAGCAGGCCGGGTTGCCCGAAACGGCGGACGCCGAGTCATCATGAACGCGCGTCAGAAGCGAAACGTATAGCTGAACTTGATTGCAAGGTCGGATGAGATCGGGTCGAATCGGTCATCGTGATCCATATCGCCCATGTTGTGGTTGAGCACGATGTAGCCTTCCCGGCCCGGCGCCGGAATCCACTCGATCCGGCTGTTGATACCTGCGGTCTCGGAGACGTTGTCGTATTGCACCAGGTTCACCCAGGACCATCTGGACGAAAAGATGAGGTCCATGCGCAGACGCAACAGTCGTGTCTCGAACTCGCCCTCGGGCAGCCTGATCTCGTTGTAGTCGTAGCCGGCGGTGGCGCGAAAGTGCCGGCTCGCATTCCACGACACCTGCGCCCGGATGTTGAAGAGGTCGCCCTCGAAGAACTCGCCGGCCCGGGCGCCGCCCATCACCGTCACGGTCCGCTGGCCTGCCGTGCGCAGATCGAACCCGTACTGGTCGAACGAATATGAGTCCGCTGGTATGACCACCCCGGGGGAGATTTCGAACGGTCTGTAGAGAACTTCCGTGTTCCGGGTGTAGTCCACATTGAGTTCGTCGTTCAGCCTGCCCTCGACTTCAAGCAGCCGTAACTTGATGATCTTGCTCTGCAGTCCGCCTGCCAGGAGATTCACCTGCTGGGCATCCACCCCCGCGAGAATCGCGCGCAAGATGCCTTCCCGAGGCCGATAGCGGTAGCCAATCGAGGCATTGAAGTCCCGGACGCCCCTGCGGTCGACGAAACCCAGTGCCGGGTTGTAATGCGACTGTATTTCGCGCAGATCGAAACCACCCTGCCATCCAGTGGGATTCGGCATTTGCACGCCCAACCCGAAGGCACCGCTGTCGCCCTCAAGGTGCTCCGTGGACGAATCCAGATACCAGGCGTCACCGCGAACGATCCGCCCGCCTGGCAGACGGGTATTCAGGAAACGGAAATCCACTCCAAGTACGGAATTGTCGAGATTGGAACCCGGGTCTCCCCTGGTCGCAATGATGCCGATCGAGGATTCCGACAGCACGTTGGCGGCGCCTCGGGCGACGACGATATCCGTCGCATCGATGCCGCCGAACGCTTCCTGCCGGATCGCAAGTGCGCCTACGTCCCACCGTCCGATTCTGCCGCTGAGCTTGCCCCCATAATCGAGATCGACCGGCAGACCCGCAGCATTGAGACCGATTTTCCTCGAGAAGAACGGCTTCCCGCTCTCCCTGGATGGACGCGATGCCGCCGTGTAGCCGACTTCCCCGAATTGATTGCCGGCAATCCGGCCAAACTGGAATATGTCCGTGTCGCGGAGGAAGAAATCGCGTTTTTCCGGGAAAAATAGGTTGAAACGCGTCAGGTTGACCTGGCGGTCATCGACTTCGGTGGCCGAGAAGTCGGTGTTGACTGTCAGTGATGCGTTCAGCGAGGGGATGATCTTGTAGAACACGTCGATGGACGGATCAAAGGCCGTATCGCGCAGCGACACCTCGTGTCGTTGCGCATGGCGTACGCTGACCGACGGGACCACGTCGAGGCCTCGCCCCTGATCGACGTCGCTTATGCCGACCATCGCACCGGTCACGCTGGGATTCAGCGCCTGGTTTCGGGCCACCCACATGACCATTTCCCCGATTCGTTGCGTGCGCCGCAGAAAATTGATGCCCCATGTGTCGTTTTCGGGGTCGAATGCCAGTGTCTTGAAAGGCAGTTCCACCTCAACCGTCCATCCCTCGTCATCCATGGATGACGCCGCATAAAAGATGCCGTCCCAGTTGAACTCCATGCTGGTGGTGTTTTCGTAAAGGGCATCTTCGCGGACCCCGTTCGGGTTGACGGCAAAGAAATAGCCGCTGCGCTGATTGTTGAATGGATCCAGGATGATCGCGAAGTCATCGTCCGCGAATATCGTTTCACCCTGGCGCAATACCTGAGCGGTGATGCTCTCCGGCGAATCCGTCCACGACCGCGCCGCAATGTAGAGCGCATCGCTGTCATAAGCGGCGAAGACCTGCGTGTATTCGGACGGTTCGTCACCTTCATTCGGCACGCTGACGACGAAGTCATCGATGACCGGCGCCACGGACCAGACGGCATCGTCGAGGTGCCCGTCGATGACCGGACGTACATCGGTGCGAACGATTCGGAATTGTTTTTCTGCCGAAGGCCCGGATTCCTGGGCATGACCGCATGGCATGGCAATCATCGCCATCGCCGCGGAAATTACTGGAAGTCTGTTCATTGGACCGGTTAGCCCAGGATGCGCTCCCGCTCGTACAGGCGGACGGCCGCATAGGCCAGCAGCGCGCCAAGCAGCAGCGTCGTTGCGAAGGATACCGCCAGCATGGGCGCCTCAATGGGTTCCGCGCGGATCAGATTGGTAATGAGCAGGTGCTGGCTGAGGCTGGGAACGGCCATGAGTGTCAGCGAGGGCCGCACGTTCAGAATCGACGCGACGATCAACGGCAGGGTCGGTACGAGGATGACGAACCCCAGGTAGCTCTGGGCTTCCTTGTAGCTCTTCGTGAAGGACGCCACGACGGTCATCAGCGCCGCGCCCAGCGGCGCGAAGGGCACAAGCACCAGGAAGGCCGTCAACGCCGTTACCAGGCCGAACGACGTACTCATGCCGAGTTCGTCCAGGGACATGAAGGGTAAGGCGACGGTAAAGCAGGCCAGCGTCAGCGCGAGCGACAGAAGCATGTACGCGGCCGTTGCACCCATTTTTCCCAGGATCAGGCTCGAGCGCGGAACCGGCGTCGCCAGAAGCGGTTCGAGCGACTTGCGCTCACGCTCGCCTGCCGTGGTGTCGGTGGCCAGGTACAGTCCCCCGATCAGCGTTGCGAACAACAGGAAATAGGTCAGCATCCCGAGCAGAATGGAGGAGCGCTCTTCCGCGGTTGAAACATCGAAGTTGTCGATGATCAACGGGCGTACGACGGCCGGATCGAGACCCCGGGCCAACAACCGCAGGTTTCCGATCTGCTGGGAGTAGGCGCCGATCGATCCGCGGATGCGGCCGACGCGCTGATCCGAGGCGGTGTCCGATTCGTCATACACCAGGCTGACATGGGCGCCGGTCTCGCTTGCCAGATCTTCGCCGAAGGATTCGTCCACGAACACGACGACATCCTCCTCCCCGTTGCGAACCGCACTGATGGCTTCATCGATGCTGGCGAGGTCGTGCTCCTCGGAGGCGGAAATGCCGCGGCTGGCGAGAAATGCGACCAGATTGTCGGCGTACCCGGCGCCGATGATCGGTACGTCGATCGGCCGGTCCACCGAAGATGTGACCCGGGAGATCGAGACGTTGAACATGACGACCAGGAGCAGCGGACCCATGAGCGGACCCAGGAGGGTCGACGTCAGGAGCGTGCGCCTGTCCCGCAAGTTGTCGAAAATCTCCTTGCGGCAGACCGTGAGAATTGCCGACATCATGAGGGTTCGCCTCCGATGGCCGAGACGAAGATTTCCTCCAGGTCCCGGTTGCCGAACCGGTCCGCCAGTTCCATCGGTGTTCCCTTGGCCGCGATCCTGCCGTGGGCGATGATCACCAGGTCGTCGGCCAGCGCCGAGATTTCCTGCATGACGTGACTGGATATCAGGATGCAGCGGCCTTCCAGGGCGAGTTCCTGCAACCACTTGCGAAGCTGGCGAACGGCCATCACATCGAGCCCGTTGGTCGGTTCGTCGAGCAACAGGTGAGGCGGTTCGTGGACAAGCGCCCGGGCGAGCGCTACCTTGGTTCTTTCGCCTTGCGAGAAACCGCCGGCCTTGCGGTCGGCCACGTCACCCAGGTCGAGTCGCTGGATGAGTCGGTCGATTCGCCTTGCGAGCGTCGCGCGGTCCACGCCGCAGAGCAGTCCGAAGTAGCGGATGTTTTCGATGGCCGTGAGATGGGGATAAAGGCCAGCACCGTGGGGCAGGGTGCCGATGATCCCCCGGACAGCCAGGGGGTCGTGCGAAACGTCGATACCACCGACGCTTGCAGTGCCGTGGCTTGGCCGAAGCACGGTCGAGAGTATTCGCAGACAAGTGGATTTTCCCGCGCCGTTTGGACCCAGCAAACCGGTAATCTGCCCGTCCCGGGCACAAAAACTGACCTCGGACAGTGCGGCAATTTTGCCGAATGCCTTGCTGAGCGAGTCGACCTGGATCACGGCAGGTTTGTGTACGTCGCGAACACGGCAGATCAGGGCCCCGGGCCGGCCGCGCTGAGAAAGATCGGCATTGGCATGGCGCGATCAAGACAACCGGCGTCGATGCCTTCGATCGCCGCGGCTTCGACGAACGCCTGCATCAGATCCGGAACGCAACCTACGGGCGCCATCCCGTGACCCTTGCCGGGACCGATGAGGTGGAGTGCGTTGCTGAATCCCCCGGCGATGGCGTCCTCACCGTACCGGGACGGGGTCGCCGGATCGTTTTCGCCGGACAACAGGAGGATCGGGTGTGCGCTCGCCAGCGGATCCTTGAAATCCGGGTCAACGTTTCCCCGCGGCCAGAGTCCGCAGATGGTACTCAAGGCATCGGTGATGGACGTGCCGAGATAGGCGTCGGCATACGCCGTGGAAGTCCCCGCCGCTTCGAATGGATAGTCCTCGGCGCATATCACCGAGTTGTGCATGGGAAAGCTGATCGATCTTTCAAGATCGCTCGTGATCATTTCGGCCTGCGCGAGCAGCATTTCGAAGCGCCCGTTCGCGGCCTCGTGGATGATCAGCGGCAGAAGTGCCGCCGTCGTGTCGGAGTAACTGAAAAGGCGGGTAACGCCCATCAGGTATTCATCCGTGACGAGCGTTTCTTCCATCTCTCCCGTCGCCGTATCTCTTGTGGCGACGGAGACCGGCGACTCCTGGATTCGGGACATCAGATCGTCAAATACAGACGCGAGATCGCCGAAGCGCGCAGCGCAAGCGTTGTTACCGGCGCAGCGCTGGAATATCCGGTCGAGGGCTGCCTGTGCGTTGATCGCCATCTCCGGCCCCAGCGTCAGCGTGGACGGAACCACGCCGTCCAGGATTACGGTGCGGACGCGCCCGGGAAAGCGCCGCAGATAGTGCTGTGCCACCCGAGTGCCATAGGACACGCCATAGATATTCCACTGCTCGACGCCGAGCTCACGTCTCACCGCATCGAGGTCCCCTACGGCTACGGACGTTGTGAATAAACCAGGGTCATGTTCGAGCGCCGCCAGGCAGTCGGCCGTCAGGTTCTCCAGAAGGTTTTCGTCGGCAATCTGAAAATCGAATTCGGCGGGCAGATCGCATTCGAACCCTGCCGCCGATCGTCCGGTCCCGCGCTGATCGACCAGGATGAGGTCCCGATCGCGCCGGATGGGCGCAAACACGCCCCGATACTGCATGTAGAAATCCACGGTGCTCTGCCCGGGACCGCCCGTGATCACTAGCAGGGGATCGGGCAAGGGATTGGCCACTTGCGAAGGGATTCTCGCGACAAAGAGATCGAATGTCTCCCCATCCGGTACGTCCGGATCCAGCGGGACAGCAACCGTCGCGCACCGTGCGTAACGTTTCGATATACCGGCCACTTCGAGCTGGCAATTGGATTCCTCCAGTTCGGCGCCCGTCTGCACGGGTGCGACGCCAATGGCGATCGCGAAAGGGATGGTCAGCCCGAACCGGACCCGAGTGAGCTGCCGCATAGGCGTTGCTATTCGCCGCCGGAGGGTATGCCCGGCAGCGACGGGGCCGAACGGGCCATGCCTGGCGATGCCGGAGCGATAACGGAATACTCGACGAGATCGTACATGCGTTGGGTGTGAGCACGCCGATCCGGACCCGGCCAGCTTGAGGAGGTTGTGACCACGACCAGGTCGAGCTTGGGCACCAGCACGATGAATTGGCCGCCGTAGCCCCAGGCATAGGGTGTTTCGTGACCCGCCATATCGCGAATCCACCAGCCATAGCCGTAGTAGCGGTCGTTGTCCCGGGTTGAAATTGCGCGCGGACTCAGGGAAGCGTCGATCCAGTCGGCAGGGATGATCTGCTTTCCGTTCGCGCGGCCCTTGTTCAGGTACAGCTTTCCGAATTCGAGCATCTCGCGGGGCGTCATTTCCATGTCGTTGCCGCCGAAGTAAATGCCCTGGGGATCCCTGGGCCAGGATGCAAGCCGGAAGCCAATTGGTCCGGCAAGGTACTCCCGGGCAAATTGCAGGGTGGACATCCCGGTCGCCTCGGTAAGAATTGCCGACAACAGGTGCGTATTGCCCGTGCTGTATTCCATAACCATTCCCGGCGGCAATTCAAGAGGTTGCCGCAGGGCAAATCTCACCCAGTCGGAACTCTGCACCCAGGCGCCGTAATTGCGATTACTGGTGGTTTCCAGCCCGGATTGCATCGTCAGCAGGTTCTCGATGGTAATTCGGGTCTTGGGTGTGTCCCCGTCAGCCGTCAGCCGTTCGGGAAAGTAGGTGCCGATGGGTTGTCTGACGCTGTTGATGTACCCCTGTTCGATGGCGATACCCACCAGCGCGGAAATCACGCTCTTGGAGACGGACTTGATGTTGGCGACATCGCGGGGCGCCGTGCCGTTGAAGTAGAGTTCAACCACCAACTCGCCGTTGCGGCTGATCAGCAGGCTCCTGATGCGGGGCATGGTCTCGGCGTGACGGATCGCGCCATCGAACACGTCGGTGCCGGGCGTGCTCGCCTGCGCGAATACATGCGTCGACGGCAGAGGACATTGCAGGAGAAAACCGGCCGCAAGTGCAACGAGCCGAGTCGAATTCCGCATGGACTGCGCCCTACACGATCAGAGAAACCGCAGGGACCTTACTACAGCCGATGCGCTTACTTCCACTATCGTTCATGGCCTGAACGCACCATTTCCCGGTCCGGGCAGGAGCGAATCAAAATTGCTGGGCTGGAAGGCTGCGGTCCGTTCGTTTCACGCGATTTCAAGTGGATTCAGAAACTCGACATCGGCAAAGCGAGCGAAGTCACGATCCGTGGTCGCGATCCTCGCGCCGTGTTCCACTGCCAGGGCGTCGACGATTATCACCGTCCGGCTGGTCCGTCCAGCAGATCGAGCAGGCCGCCGATGTCGTCGATGTCGTATCCGTCCCTGACGCCCATTGGAGCCGCTTCCACGGTGAACGGCGCCGCGAGTTGCGCTTCTCGCGGAGCTTCGAAACCGCGGCGAAGAAGTTTGTTTACGACATCCTTCATGCTTGTGCCGGTCCGCGCCATCTCGTCGCGCAGCTTGGCGGCGACGTCATCTTCAAGTGTCAGTGTTGTTCTCATGCGTAGTGATGCTAATAGTGAAGCATTATGATGCTAATTAGCATGCATCACTAGTGCCATACCATGCCATCTCATTGGGCGCCGAAGCAGCTTGATTGACGGCGCACGCGGTCAAGGGCAGGATTGCGCGCCACAGGCAAACGAAGGGGAAGATTTCGATATGAAATTCGACCTGCATACCCACTACTACCCGCCGCACTACTTCGACTCGATACGGGATCTTGCTACGGAGTTCTCGTTTGCTACGGGGATAGCGGGCAACACCCTGATGAAGTATCGGGGGACTCGATTCTTCAGTATCACGCCGCCCATGACCGATCCGAAATTGCGCATTGAGGACATGGATCGAGTAGGTGTTGATGTCCAGGTCGTATCCGTGTCGACTCCCAACGTCTACTTCACCGACGCAGAACATCAGCCAGCGGTCGCGTCCCGCCTGAACGATGCGTATGCGGAATTGATCGCGGCATACCCTGCCCGATTCAAGGGATTTGCCTCGATTCCGATGGATAATCCCGATGCCGCGCTCAGGGAACTGGAACGCGCCCTGGACGTGTTGAAGCTCAATGGCGTCATCCTGCAGAGCAACTTGTCCGGCGCCCCCCTGACCGACCCGCGGTTCCGGCCCTTTTTCGAGGAGGCCAACCGGCGCGAAGTCTGCATCTTCATTCACCCCATCCTGCCGGCCGACCCGGAGCCGTTCGCTGAATATTGTCTCGGACCGATTGTCGGTTTCCCCGGCGACACTACCCTGGCCGTGGCAAAGCTGTGCTACTCCGGCATGCTGCGGGAGCTACCGAACATTCGCTGGGTGATCGGGCACGCCGGCGGCACAATCCCGTGGCTGATGGAGCGTTTGGATAACGGCTACCGGGACTTTCCGGAATGCCGGCAGCACATCGACGAACTGCCCAGCGTCTACCTGAAGAAGCTCTACTACGACACCGTCACCTTCAGCCAGCATACCTTGAAGATGCTGCGTGAGATGGTAGGCACCGACCACATGGTCATGGGTAGCGATTACCCGCACTACCTTGGGTCTATCGACCGCGCCGTGAGTTCGCTCCAGGATATGAAAACCAGCGACGCTGACAAGGCGGCGGTGTTTTCCGGTACGGCGTTGTCGATCCTCAACAACGTCGAGTAGTCAGAGTCGTCGGCGGTACGGATTCACAGGTCAATCACCGCAACGGTGCAGCCCACCGCGAAGATCGGGATAGGGGCGTAGAACAGGAGTTCGCCGGTTGAGCCTTCGGTGGCGCCGGCGACGGAGATGAAGGTGCGGATCTCGAAGCTGCCCTGGCCGGCATCTCTGAAGGTTTCCTCATCCGTGTAGCTCAGCAGTTCGTCCTTGCGGTTGTTGAGGAAACGGTCGAGGAACTCCTGGTCCCAGGCTTCGTTGATGACGCCGGAGTCGGGAGTGGCTGGCCAGTGCGAGAGGCCGCCCGTACCGACCAGCGCGATGCGTTCGGGCTGTTCGTCGCAGGCGCGGCGCAGGGCGCGGCCGAACCGCCAGGCCCGGTGCAGGGGAGTCAGGGGCGGGCCCTGGCAGTTGATGTTCACCGGTATCACCGGCAGGTCGTAGCGGGGCGTCAGGAAGTTCAGCGGAACCATGATGCCGTGGTCGAATTTCCATTCCTCGGCGTAGGCCAGGTCCGTATCGTCCATGACCGAGCGGATCAGGCGTAGTGACAGATCCGGAATGCCCGGGATCGTGCGGCGCTTGATCGCAAGCCATTCCTCGTCCTCGATGGGGCCTTCGTACTGCTCCGCCATGCCCATGCAATAGGCCGGCATGTTGTTCATGAAGAAATTGGCGAAGTGTTCCGCCGCAACGATGATTAGCGCGTCCGGTTTCGTGGCTTCTATGCGTTGGCGCATCCTGCCGTAATTGGCGTACAACTCGTCTCGTACCTTCGGGTCCGCCCGTTGCGCGCGCCCGGTGATGCCCGGTGCGTGGCTGCAGACGCCTGCAAAGACCAGACTCATTGGCCGCGTTCCTCGAGCAACGTATAGAGCCCACCCTTGACCGGACCGTGCTGTTTCACGCCGTCCTTCATAGCCTGGATGTACTCGTCCCACTCCTGTCCGATAAGCGCCGAGAAATGCATCAGAATCTGGCCGTTGACACCCATGACATAGAGCAATCCGATGTCACCCTCCCGGATCGCATCGCGCTCTTCGTCATCGAGGTCGTAGTCGGAAAGAAGCCCTTCGAAATCCTCCCTGTAGCGTTCTTGCGTACCGGAGTCCCGATTCAGCTGGTAGAGCAGTTTCTGGACGTAGTAGAGGCTCATCGTGCAACTCGTCCAGGATCAGGAGTGGGCTGGGCGCCCGTCCGCGTGGTGGAGGAGGTGAGGGAGAGGCACATTCCGCGATCTCGCTACCGGCCCAGGGACGGTACGCGGTGCGTATCGTGGGCAATGCAGATGTTCTTCGTTTCCATGTAGAAGTCGAAGCTGTAGTCGCCGCCGTCGCGCCCGATGCCGCTGTACTTCATGCCGCCGAAGGGCGAAGGCAGGTGGCGGTTGTTTTCGGAGTTGACCCAGACCATGCCGGCGTCAAGGCTGTCGGCGAACCGGTGGGCACGTCCCGCATCGCCGGTCCATACATAGCCCGCAAGGCCGTAGCGGACGTCATTGGCCAGGCGTAGCGCCTCGGCTTCGTCGCCGAAGGGAATCGCCGTCAGGACGGGGCCGAAAATCTCTTCCTGGGCAATTCGCATGTTGTTGCGGGCGCGGGAAAACAGGGTGGGACGCACATAGTTGCCGCCGGACCCGCCTGACCCGACCGTTCCGTCCAGCGCTATTGCGCCATGGTCCCCCGATGTCCTGACGTTGCCGCCGGTATGGACTTTTGCACCTTCATTGCGGGCGATGTCCAGATAGCTTCTGACCTTCTCCACATGACGATGGTGGATCAACGGTCCAATCTCGGTCGTCGGATCCAACGGGTGGCCAACCTTGATCCTTTTAATTCGTTCAGCAACTTGCGAGACGAAGTTATCGTAAATGCTATCCTGCACCAGCAGACGGCTGGACGACGTACAGCGTTCGCCGTTGAGGCTGTAGATCATGAATACGGCGGCATCCAGCGCGCGGTCCAGGTCTGCGTCGTCAAAGACCACCACAGGATTCTTGCCGCCGAGTTCGAAATGCAATCGCTTCAGGGTGCCCGCTCCTTGGGCCATGATGAGGCTGCCGGTGCGCGATTCACCGATGAAGGCTACGGCCTTGATGGACTCGTGTTCGGTCAGCGCCACGCCGGCCCGCTCGCCGACGCCCTGGACGGTGTTCAGAGCGCCTGCGGGCAACCCGGCCTCGTGGCACGTCTCGGCCAGCAGCGCGGCTGACAGGGGACTCCATTCGGCTGGCTTGTGCACCACTGTGCAGCCTGCCGCCAGGGCCGGTGCGATCTTCCAGGTCGAGAGCATAAAGGGCGTATTCCACGGCGTGATGGCGCCCACCGGGCCGATGGGCTGGCGGACCGTGTAGTTCATGTGTTGCGCGGCCGGCAGGGCGAGCCCGTCGTGCGCGCCCGGAGCGCGATCGGCGAAGAACCGGAAATTCTCCGCGCCGCGTTTCGCGGCGGCAGCCATGAAGCGGATCGGCTGGCCGGAATCCATGGACTCCACCAACGCGATCTGCTCGGCCTTGCCCTCGATGGCGTCGGCGATGTCGTGGAGCAGTGCACGGCGCTTGTCTCCCGGCGTCTTCCGCCAGTCGGCAAAGGCCCTGGTTGCCGCCCGGGCCGCGCGGTCCACGTCATCCGCGTCGCCCGACGCTACCGCGCCGAGAAAGCTGTCATCCACGGGCGTATGGTTGTCGAAGGTTTCACCCGATGACGAATCCCGGGGGGCCCCATCGATCCAGTGGTGCAGCGTCCCTTGTTTGAACCGGGCCAGCGAGACTTCCGCCTTCGCAAGGTTTTCTTTTAATCTATCGCTCATGGGTTCCATCGCCCGTGGATTCTATCGCCCGGTATCCCGAAGTTGCCGCGCGCGCACCTGCCGTGCCTTGGTTGTCCGAATCATGTTGACGCCGACGAATCCGCAGCACGCGCACGCACATGTTCGTGCAGGTTGTTACGCTTGTAGTTGAGTTCCGGGTGGAACTCCTGGATGTTGAAGGAAATCGCCAGCGGCGAGTCCCTGAACGGGGTTTCCAGCTGGTCGCAGATCACTTCGAAGAGCCCCTGACCGACCTCCTTGCGCACCTCCAGCGGACGGCCGTGACCGATGATGGCGGTGACGTGGACGAAGCCGTTATCCGGATGACCGTCGGCGACACGATAGTGCTCACGGCGCTCGGCGCGAATGCGCAATCCGCCAAGCGGAAAGACATCGTAGCCCGCAGCCGCCGTGTGCAGGCAGTCAAGCAGCCCGTCCAGGTCGATCCGGTCTTCGACGTTGGCGGAATATTCGACGATCAGGTGCGGCATTCGGGCGGTGGCCGGACGCCGGTCCGGCGGTGTTGGGGCGGTGGTCTTTGCTCGGCTTGCAATCGCGTGCATTATATAGATTAATCGCTACCGGTCCTGTCCCATCCACCTGGCAAATGGCCAGTCATTCCCGGGATTTATCATGTGACTCATCATCATTCCCATGACAGATTGAAGGGCTCGATTCCGCCCGTCATCACGCCATTCACCAACGGCTCGGTCGACTATGGCGCGTATCGGCGTCTCGTTGAATTCCAGGTCGACAACGGCTCCCATGGGGTCCTGGTCAACGGCACCAGCGCTGAACCTTCGTGTCTGAGCGTCGAGGAGAGGAACCGCCTGGTGACGCTGGCAATGGAAACCGTGGATGAGCGAATCCCCGTGGTTGCCGCGACCGGGTCGCAGTCGCTGGCGGAGACGCGGCAACTCACCGATCATGCGCTTGACGCCGGCGTCGATGCGCTTTTGGTGGTGACGCCCTATTACATACGTCCACCGCAAAGGGGTCTGGTGGAATACTACCGGCAACTGGCCACCGGTCATGACACGCCCTGGATGATCTACCACATTCCCGGCCGCGCCGCGGTCAGCGTGACCCTGGACACGCTCAGCGCGCTCAAGGATGAATTCGAGCAATTCGTGGGCATGAAGCACGCGGTGAACGACCTCGGGTTCGTCTCCGAGTGCCTAAACGCCTTCGGCGCCGACTTCAAGATCTTCGTCGGACTGGAGGAGTTGAGTTTCCCGGAGATGGCCATCGGCGCCTGCGGGCTCATGAACGCCGTCGGCAACCTCAGGCCCGGCCCTCTCGCGCAAATCTGTCACGCGGTCTGGGACGGCGACCTGGTGCGGGGCCGCGAACTGCACCACGCGCTGTTCGAACTCAACCAGGCGGTCTTCTACGACACCAACCCGATCCCGATCAAGTACATGATGCGGCGCATGGGCCTCCTGTCCAGCAACGAACACCGTCCGCCCATGATGCCGGCCACAGCGGAGCTTGAGCGACGTCTCGACGGTGTGCTGGAACGGGCCGGATTGCTGCCGGCGAGCGCTGCCTGATGCGATTGTTGAGTTTCGAGTCCGCTGCCGGAGCCAGCTTCGGCGCGGTCAAGGGTGATGGCGTGGTGGATCTGGGCAGGCGTCTGGGCGACGGCCGATGCACATTGCGTGGGTGGCTGGAAAACAGCGCCGGCACGGCCGGCTCACAGGCGAAGGACTCCCGGGCCGCCGGCAACTTGATCGAACTTGAGGCGATCGTCGCCCGTTCCGACGCCGATCTGGCGCTGGAGGAGATTCGCTACCTGCCCACCGTGCCGGATCCCCAGAAGATCATCTGCATCGGCGTCAACTACGGCGACCGCAATGCCGAGTACCGCAACAAGAAGAGCCAGGCGATATACCCAAGCGTCTTTCTCCGCACCCGGGAATCGGTGGTGGGACACCAGGAACCCATGCTGCGGCCGCCGGAGTCCGAACAACTGGATTACGAAGGCGAAATCGTGCTGGTGGTCGGCAAGGCGGGTCGGCGAATTTCGCGGGATAGAATTTGGGATCATATCGCCGGCATGACCCTGATGAACGAAGGGTCGGTCAGGGATTGGCTCCGGCACGCCCGCTTCAATGTCACCCAGGGAAAGAACTTCGAGCGATCAGGGAGCCTCGGCCCCTGGATGGTTACCAAGGATGAAATGTCGGACAGGGACGCCCTCCATTTGACCACGCGCGTAAACGGCGAGGTGAGGCAGCACGACACGACGGCCAACCTGCTGTTTCCATTCGACTACCTGGTCAGCTACCTGTCGACCTTCATGCGCCTTCAGCCCGGTGACATCATCGCCACCGGCACGCCCACCGGCGCGGGCGCACGGTTCGATCCACCGAAATACCTCAAGCCGGGCGATGTCGTCGAAGTTTCAGTTCCGGAAATCGGAACACTGGTGAACAGAGTCGAGGACGAAGAGTAACCGGCCTGCCGATTGGCCCGGTGCGGTCATCGACTAGGGCTGTTTCGACTTCAACCCAGCAGCAATTCGGGCAGCCAGGTCGCAATGCCCGGGAAAATACACAGAAGCACGATTCCCAACACCATCAGCAGCACGTAGGGTAGGGCACCGCGCAGGATTTTGGGTAGTCCTACGTCCGGAGCGATGCCGTCGATGACGTAGAGGTTGAGTCCCACGGGCGGCGTGATCAGGCCGATCTCCATGTTGATGGTCAGGACGACGGCAAACCAGTAGGGGTCGAAACCGGCCTGAAGGACGATGGGCATGAGGATGGGCGCCGTCATCAGGATCACGGCTACGGGCGGCAGGAAAAATCCGGCGACCAGCAGGAAGACGTTGATCATGGCCAGCAGCAGCCAGCGGTTTACCTCCATCGCGGCGATCCACTGGGCGATGGACTGGGTCACGAACAGGCTGGACAGCATGTAGCTGAAGAGCGCCGCCGCCGCGATGATCATCATGATCATGACGCTTTCGCGCGTGCTGCTGCTGATGATTCGCCACAGCCTTACGGGGTTCCAGATTCTGTAAACGACCGCCACCATGATCAGGCAGAGCATGGCGCCCACACCGGCGGCCTCGGAAGGTGTCGCGACGCCGCCGTACAGCACGTAGAGAATGCCCACCACAATGAGCAGGAACGGCAGGACCCGGACCCCATGCCGCAGGTTTTCCATCAGGTTGAAACGGCGCCGCTCCCGAATGCGGCCGAACCCGTCCCGCCAGGCATGCAACATGGACCAGGCGCTGAACAGCGCCGTGAGCATGAGGCCCGGCAGGATGCCGGCAATGAACAGTCGGCCGATGGACGTTCCGGTGGAGATGCCGTAGACGATCATCGTCACGCTCGGGGGGATCAGGATGCCCAGCGTGCCGCCCGCCGCGATGGAACCCGATGCCAGCCCGGCCGGGTAACCGCGCTTGCGCATCTCCGGGATGCCCATCTTGCCGATCGCGGCACAGGTGGCGGGAGACGAGCCGCTCAGGGCGGCAAACAGCGCACAGGCGCCCAGGTTGGAGATGGCCAGCCCCCCGGGAATGCGATAGAGCCAGCGGTCCAGAGCGCCGTAAAGATCGCCGCCGGCCGGGGAGGCCGCCACGGCTGCTCCCATCGCGATGAACATGGGGATCGACACCAGCGTGAAATCGGCGAGCCCCGAGAAGAACAACTCGCCCGCGATGACCAGGCTGCCGACACCGTCGAAGAGCGCAAGAAATGCCAGTGCGACCACCACGAGCCCGAAGGCCACCGGAATGCCGCTGGCCAGAACCACCACCGAAGCGATGCCGATCAGGGCGCCTATGGCCAGCGGACTCACGCGCCTGGCTCCTCGGCGGTGGCAAGGTCACGGGGGCGCGGACGCCCGGTGACGAGGCAGAGAATATCCGCCGTGTACTGGAGTGTGAGGATCCCGAGTCCCACCGGAAGCGTGAGCAGGGGAATCCACAGCGGAGGCCCCCAAACGGTTTCGGTGGTCCAGCCGAAGGTCCAGGCCTCGTGAAAGTACTGCCCGCCGGTCCAGGTGAGCACGGCGCATGCGACCCAGGCGCAGATGGAGGCTGCAAGCGCCAGTCGTCGGCGGGGTCGCGCGGTGAGGTAGTGGGGCACCAGGTCCACCGTGACGTGGCCGCGTGTCAACAGCACGTAGGGGCTGCCCAGCAGGGTTGCCGCGACAACCGCGAAGGTGACGAACTCGGTCTGCCAGATGGTCGGCCGTCCGAGAACGTAACGCACCAGGACCATCTGGCATACCACGACGCAACCTGCGGCAAGAGAGGCCGCAGCCACCGCGCCGCAGGCCCTGGAGAGCGCCGTGACGACGCGAAGGAACGAATCCACGAAGCGGTTGACTGGTTTCACGGGCGTTGGCGATCAGGTATGGAGATGCGCCGTTGCGGCCGCAGGACCCGTTTTGACAAGGGTCGTCGCGCAACGGTGGCGAAAATTCGCCATGGCGTCAGGGGGCGCCTCACTCCACGGACAGCGCTTTGCCGATGAGTTCGGCGCCGCCGTCGACTTCTTCGGCGAATACCGTGTAGGACGTCTCCTCGGCGATGGCCCGCCATGCATCCACCTGTTCCCGCGACATGTGGACGATCTCCACCCCCGCCTCGGCGAAGACCCGTTCAAGTTCCTCGTCCAGACGTTGCGCCTGCTCGAAGAAGTAGTCCTCGGCGGCCTGTCCTGCGGCCAGCAGCGCAGCCTGTTGCTCGGCGTTCAGGCCCTGCCAGGTGCGCGTGCTGATCAGGACCGGCTCGTACATGAACCACAGCCCGTATTCGCCCGGCGCGGTCAGGCACGTCGTGTGCTCGTGGATCCTGAAGGTCACGAAACTGGCGGAACTGGTACTGGCCGCATCCAGCACCCCGGTCTGCATGGCTGTATAGATTTCCGAACTGGGCATCGAGGTGATGGACGCGCCGGCCCGGGCCATCATGCGCTCGAACGCGGGTCCTGCCGCGCGGATCACCTGGCCCTGGATGTCATCCGGCCACAGTATGCAGCGCTCGCTGGACACGAAACCGCCCGCCAGCCAGGAATCCGCGAGGACCATGGCGCCGGCGTTCTCGATGACCGCCTTGATGTCGTTCATGAACTCGGAATCGTTCAGCCTTGCGGCGTGATCGTGATTCTTGACCAGGCCCGGCATGAGCGTCGCGCTGAACTGCGGATGACGGCCACTCGCGTAATCCAGGGGCAGGGCGGTGATGTCCAGCCGCCCGCGTACCAGCGCGGACCACTGATCGCCCGCCTTGAACAGCGACTGGCCCGGATAGACCCGGACGATCAGGTCGACATCGGCACGCTCGACCTCCCGGGCAATGGTCTGCACCATCTCGTCTCGAACATCACCGGTGCCGCCCGGCCATTGGTGAGAGGCTCGCAGAATGGTTTGCGCCGAACCCTGGACAGACGCCACGCAGAGCATGGCGGCCAGGCAGATTGAGTAGCGGTTGGAATTTTTCATTGGCCTGATTGTCATGGCTAGTTGAGGTGCCGGTCAACTTCGCGCCGGAAGTAGTACAATCCCACGCCATGAAAATCGGGCGATATCTGCTTGCGTTGCTATTGGGTGGAACGGCAACTTCCGCTGCCCTTGCACATGGCATCACCGGCGAGGACCAGGCATTCCTGCTGAACAACGTCGGGCCGCAGATGGGACCCTACATCTATCTCGGCGCCAAGCACATGGTGACGGGATACGATCATCTGGCGTTCCTCGCGGGTGTGATCTTCTTCCTCCACCGCATGCGCGATGTCGTCACCTACGTGACATTGTTCGCGGTAGGGCACAGCACGACCCTGCTCCTGGGCGTACTTGGCGGCATCCACGCCAACCCCTATCTCATCGACGCTGTGATCGGCTTCTCCGTGGTCTACAAGGCATTCGAGAACCTGAATGGATTCCGCCACTTCGGCTTCCAGCCCAACATGAAGGCCGCGGTGCTCATCTTCGGCTTCTTCCACGGCTTCGGCCTGTCGACGAAACTCCAGGACCTGGCGATCTCCCCCGACGGGCTCATCACCAATATGCTGTCCTTCAACGTCGGCGTCGAAATCGGCCAGCTTGTGGCCCTGAGCGTAATGCTGATCGCCTTCAACGCCTGGCGCGCCACGGACAGTTTCGTGCGCCACTCCTATGCCGCCAACGTCCTGCTGATGGTGGCCGGGTTCATGCTGATCGGGTATCAGCTCACGGGGTACTTTACGTCGTAACGGGTGTAGTGGGCCGGACGGCTGGCCGAATTTACCGTGGCGCGGGACTGTCGCCACGGGCTGCCGAGACCACCGCAGAGTCCTCCCCCCGCTACGCTTTCACCGGAACCCGTCACAGGCTATCCTTCCACCAAGGCTAGGTGGCAGAGTGGTTATGCAGCGGCCTGCAAAGCCGCGGACCTCGGTTCGATTCCGGGCCTAGCCTCCAACCTTCCGGGTGGTTGGTGCTTGTCTCGGCGCGGATTGCCGTCGCTGAATGTCTTGCTCTGAGCTGAGGATGACTGCCCGCACGATCGCCGAGGATTTTCTTATGTCTGTCTGTCGCTGTTTCACTCTGATTGCGCTTCTGGGCTGGTCCGTGCTGCCGAACTTGAGTCAAGCCGAAACGATCGCGTTGATCGGCACCGGCGACGTGTCGGCAGCCTTCGGGCCGCGGTTCGCCGGGCTTGGCCACGAGGTTGTGTATGGCTCGCGGACGCCTGGACGCGACGATGTTCGGGAGATGGTCCAGGCGACGGGTGGCGGCGCGTCTGCCGAGTTGCCCGCCGACGCGGCCGCGCAGGCGGATATCGTCATGCTCAACGTGCCTTGGAGCGTCGCCGAAGAAGTGGCGCTTGGGTTGGGCGACCTGTCCGGCAAGATCGTAATCGACCCGATAAATCCGCGCGTTGTCGGGGAAGACGGATACAGGGACTATCCGACCTATACCTCCAACGCCGAACGGATTCAGAATCTCGCGCCCCGGGCGTTCGTGGTGAAGGCTTTCAATACGATCAGCGCCGATACGATGATCGATCCGGACGTGCTCGGCCACCCGGTGACGATTCCCGTGGTCGGCAACGACGCGGCCGCCAAGGAAACCGTCATCGGCCTTGCCGAGGCGCTGGGCTATGAGGCCGTCGATGTAGGACCCGTACGTTACGCGCATATCGTGGAAGGGCTCTACCTGCTTCGCTCGAACACCAGGGACCTTGGCGGCGACCACTTCGAATATCATTTTCGACGGCGCGAGACCGCTGCGCCGCAAACGGTGCAGTAATCGCGCGCATGAGTGGCATGAGAACTCCCCAATCGCGTATTCCCTTCATTCTGGTGCTTGGCGCCTTGACGGGCTGCGGAGCGGATGAGGTAGGCGGTAACGTCGGTATCGAAAACGCTGCGCTGCCAATGACTGCGCCGGTGATGATCGATGAAGTTGGTACCACCGGTTCCGCGCCGTTTCCCCAGTTCAGGGGCCATGCAAACAATTGGGAGGACGAAGAGTACTCGCTGTCCCCGGAACTTGAAGCAGAAATCGCGGCCCACATGGGCGAACCAGTCGAGTATGCGGCAGGCGAGATGTTCACGGAGTATGGGCTCCCGTTCGACGCCCACTTTGCCCGCGAAATCGAGACTCGCGACCGGTTTGCCGCGATCCACGCTGCGGGTTGCGGAGAAACAGAGAGTAGTGATGCGTATGAACAGTCAGGCAGGGACTGCCGTAATTTCGTCAACCGGATTTTCGAACGATCAGGTCGCTTGCGCGGCACCCTGGCGTTCGCCCAGCGCAACTATCTGCTTCGCATGACCGATGCAGAGCTTCTGGCATTGCGAAATGAACTTGCCGCTATCGCCGGCGGCATTGGCGAGACATATGAAGAAATGCGGATGGACAACAGCCGGGGACTGATCTCCCGACAACAGCGGGAGGACATGCAGCAAACGCCCGGTGTTCTAGCTGAAATCGCGTTCGTGTGGGAGCTACGGGTCCTGGACGAATACCTGGCGCTCGAAAACGAGCAGCGGTCACTGTACAGGGCTGCCGTGCGCGACTGGGTTGGTGACGAATAAGGCGCCGATGTGGCGGCTCAGCCCATGATGAAGCTCTCGAGCTGCTCGATCAGTGCCTGCTGATCTTCGATGACCGCCTTGACCAGGTCCCTGATCGAAACCAGACCGATCACGCCGGAACCGTCGGTCACAGGCAGGTGACGGATGTGTTTCTCGGTCATCATCGACAAGCCTTGCTGGACCGTGGCGTCCGGAGAAATAGAGATCACAGGGGTGCTCATCACTCTTGCCACCGGTGTGTCCCGTGAAGCGAGCCCCTCAAGAATGACCTTGCGGGTGTAGTCCCGCTCGGAGAAAAAACCGACGAGTTGGCCGTCATTAATGACCAGCAGGGCGCCCACGCCGTACTCGGCCATGCGGCGTATGGCGTCGAGCACTGAATCGTCCGGAGCCGTAGACCATATGGCCGTGCCTTTCTCCTGAAGAATGTCACGGATGTTGTGCATAGCCTTTCTCTCTTTTTTGCGTATTGTATGTTCGGTCGATTTCAGAGTAACTGTTCGTGGTGCCGTGAGTTTTGGCGCCGCCTCCCGTCAGGACTCGATTGCCTCCACCGGTAGCTGCCTCACCCGCTCGATGATTTCCGCCACGGCATCGGCGCACTGACCCGGCGGTGGCTCTTGTCCGGGACCTGCGTCGTACTCTGCTTCCCAGTGTTCGACCCGCTCGCGCCGTAGCTGGTCACGGGTCCCGAACCAGCGTACCCGGGCTTCCAGGTCCATGGAATGCACAAACCCCTGCTTGCCCGCGCGGAAGCTCTCCGTGAGCCGTATGTGGCTCGGACAAACCACGTCGCAGCATCCGCATTCGATGCAATCGAACAGACCGAGATCCTCGAGTGCGTCCAGCCGCTTGCCCTTTACCGCCCGATGCAGTTCCTGCGGCATCAGTTGGGCGGGGCAGACGGCGACACAGTCGCCACAGCGAATGCAGGGCATTTCATCGAGGTCCAGACCCAGCTCCATTCGGGTGGGAAGAAGAATGCAGTTGGTGGCACGCATGACGGGCACGGCGTCGCTTTCGAGGGCAATGCCCATCATGCTGCCGCCCATGATCAGGCGCGTGACCGTCGGCTTGTACCCTCCGCACGCGGCCACCACGTCGGCGATTCGCGTGCCGAGACGCACTTCGAGATTGCGCGGGCGCGCGATACCGCGGCCGGTGACCGTCGTGATGCGACGGATCAACGGTTCGCCGGAGTCCAGGAAACGGTAGAGCGCGGCGGCAGTTCCCACGTTCTGGCACAGGTAGCCGATGTCTGTGGGGTATGCTAGGGAGGGCACCTCGTGCCCGGTCAGAGCCTGGATAAGCTGGCGTTCACCTCCAGCCGGATAGATGGTCGGGACAGTGACCACGGTGAGCAGTCTCGGGGCACCAAGCACGGCCAGTTCCCGATTCAGCGCCTCAACAGCTTCCGCCTTGTCCCTTTCGACCACCACACACCCCCGCGCCGCGCCGGTCAGTGCCATCAGCACGAGCGAGCCTGCCAGAATTGCCCGCGGCGACGTGCGCATCAGCATGTCGTCGCAGCTTATGTAGGGTTCGCACTCGGCGCCGTTGACGACAATCGTGTGTATGGGCTTGCGCCGCGTCGCCGCGAGCTTGACGCCCGTCGGGAACACGGCGCCGCCGAGCCCGGCAAGCCCGGCCCGGGACACGGCCGTAGCCAGTTTCTCGGGGGTGTCCCACTGGCTCGGGTCGGGAGGTTGGAGACCCGGCCACGCCTCGTCCTCGCCGTCGACCTCGAGTACGGCGCACAAGGCCTCTCGACGCCGCGCATGGCCCACCGGATGCGATTCCAGAGAGCGCACCGTGCCGGACGTGCTGGCATGGGTCCAGGTGCTCAGCGGTCCGCCGCCGCGCACCAGCGGCTGCCCGCGGAGTACTCGCTGCCCGCTCTTGACCGCGGGACGCATGTCCAAGGTCGACAGTCCGCCTTCCAGTGGCAAGACAAGTTCCTCGGGCAGCGGCGCGGATTCCAGCAAATTCCGGGTGCTTGCGCGTTTTCGTGGCGGCAACCTGATGCCCGCCGGCCGACGTACCGGACCTTCCAGGATATCCACGTTCTCAGTTGCCCGGTTCGTGGTCTACCACAAACTTCGCCAGGGAATTTCGATTGGGAATGGCCACTATCGTGAGCTGTCTTCCGAGCCGGCCCGTATGCTAGCAGGGATTGGCGATCGTTCGGGCGCGATCACGCGAGGCCGAGTCGGCCGCGGCCTAGTGAATGGTGCGCCCGATTGAACGACCATGTGCCGCGGCTTGCAACTTGAAGGTGCTCTGAACGAATATGGAAAACGAAGCGTTGACGGGCTTCCGGCACGCGGTGCCGGTGGACGTTGACCGTCAGGGCGGGGCCGACAAGACCTCTGAAGGAAAGGGCGCGCGTGGCGCCTTGCAGACGAAAGGAAACGACAATGATGATTCTTCTTGAAAAAAGCGTGTTGGCGATGGCGGGGCTCGCGGCCATGCTGTTGACAATGAACTACGCCGCTGCACAGAACGGCGGCGGCAGCGAAAGCCCGTACTTTCACAAGGCCGGCGCGACGGAAATATATTCGGGAAACAATTCACGGACTGAATTTCTGCTCACCGCGGAAGAGTCCCGGGGCCGGTTCAGCATCGTGGATGAGACCTTTTTCCCGGGTATGAACAGCGCACCGGGGCATACCCACCACTATCACAGTGAGGTCTTCTACATCATTTCCGGAAGTATGGAGTGGACGGTCGGTGAAGAGGTCGACACCCTGGAGGCCGGAGATCTGGTGTACGTCCCCCCAGGGGCCGTTCACCACACCCGCGTGCTCGGCGACGAACCCGTGCGCGCCCTCATGATCTACGAGCCGGCCGGCTACGAGCAGGGTTTTTTCACCAGGAGATCGTTGACCGAAGAGCAACGCCAGGATCCGGAATTCATGATGGAATTACTTCGCGGCCAGGACGTGGACCCCGTGCGTCGTCCGGGCAGCGGCAACTGACTCCCTTTCCAGTGCGCTCTGAGCGTGTCGGGTGCCCGCGCTGGATTCGGTAATCGGACATCCGGAAGACTGAGCCATTGATCCGGACGCGAAAGAGCGAACAGGCACACGTTGCCGGATGGCCTTGCGAACAAGATGTTTGACCGTCGCGAGATATTGAGAGCGATCGGGATCGGTGCCGGCCTCGTCGCCGGCGAATCTCTGCTGCAAACTGTGGCGGACCGAGGGCGCGCCGCCGCGCAGACGGCGGCTGCCAGCACAGTCGAACTGACTGCCGCCCAGGCGGCTGCCGCGATCAGAAACGGCAGCCTGTCTGCCGAGGCCTACGCCGAATCATTGATTGCTCAGGGCGCAACGTGGGGACATCTCAACGCGTTCATATCCCACGATCCGGATGCCCTGCTGGCAGCGGCGCGAGCAGCGGACGAGCGACAGCGTGCCGGTGAACCGCTGGGACCGCTTCACGGTGTTCCGCTCGTACTGAAAGACAATATCGACACGGTGGACCTGCCGACCACCGGCGGAACCGCGGCGCTGCGCGACCATCGTCCCGGGCGAAACGCACCGGTCGCGCAAGCGTTATTCGATGCCGGAGCCATTTTGTTCGGCAAGACCAACCTGCATGAACTTGCCATGGGCATCACGAACAACAATGGCGTGTTTGGAGCGGTCGGCAATCCCTATGACCCGTCCATGATTCCGGGCGGCAGCAGCGGCGGCACCGGCGCCGCCATCGGTGCCCGGATCGCGCCCGCGGGACTGGGAAGCGACACCGGCGGATCGGTGCGTATTCCGGCAGCGCTGTGCGGCATTGCAGGGCTTCGGCCCAGTTCGGGACGTTACCCGGGTGCGGGCATCGTGCCGATCTCCTCCACCAACGACACGGCGGGGCCGATGGCCCGGGACGCGACCGATCTGGCGTTGCTGGACGCCGCGATTACGGGAGACTACACGCTTCCCGCGCCATTACCTCTCTCCGGCCTGCGTCTCGGCATTCACCGCGCGCACTTCTGGGAGGACCTGGACGCCCAAACGGCCGGGATAATGGAAAGAGTACTCTTTACCCTGAGAATCGCAGGCGTGGAATGGGTAGAACGGAGCATCCCGATGTTTCAGGAGTTGCGAACCGCCATGGGGTTTGCCGCACGGCAGGAAGTCCGCACCGAACTGGCTCGCTATCTCGAGGAGAGCGGCTCGGGGATCGACGTGGCAACATTGATCGAAGAGATCGGCAGTCCGGACGTGCAGGCGTTCGTAGCGGAGATTTTCGACGGACCGGGCATCAGTGACTCCGAGTACCGGGAAGCCATGGAAGTACACCGTCCACGCTATCAGGCCGCGTACGCCGAGTACTTTTCCGCCAATCGGGTGGACGCGATGATTTTTCCGGCGACGCCGCTGCCCGCGCGCCCGATCGGGCATGACGACACGGTGGAACTCAACGGCCGCCAGGTGCCCACTTTTTCGACCTACGTCCGCAACACGGCACCGGCCAGCGGGGCGGGAATTCCGGGGCTCGTGGTCCCGGCGGGCCTTACGGAAGACGGCCTGCCGGTGGGCCTGGAGATCGACGGTCCCTTCATGAGCGATCGGCGCCTGTTGGCCATCGGGCTCGCGATCGAGCGTGAGCTGCCCGAACCGCTGCCTCCGGAGGAGCCTGGCGATGCAGTTTAGCGTTCCCCTCCGTTACACGATCCTGTCTGTCCTCGTAGCGACACTCGGGTGCGAAATCGAGATCGAGCGAGGCACACCGGCGGTTGCGGCGCCATTCGACGTCATCGAAGCGACGATCCCGGAACTGCAGGCGGCCATGGAGGAGGGCCGTCTGACCTCGCGCGATCTCGTGCAGCAGTACCTGACGCGGATTGCCGTTTACGAGAATCGGTTGAACGCGACGATCACGGTCAACCCGAACGCGCTGGCGGAAGCCGGACGTCTTGACCGGGAGCGGTCCGAGTCGGGGGCTCGCGGACCGCTGCACGGAATCCCGATCGCACTGAAGGACAACATACACACCACGGACATGCCCACGACGGGTGGCGCGCTGGCGTTTGAAGGGCTGATCCCGCCCTACGACGCAACCCTGACGGAACAACTGCGTGACGCGGGCGCTGTAATCATCGCCAAGACGGTGATGACCGAACTCGCCAACTGGGTGGCGGGCGCGCCTTTCGACATGCCGGACAACTACAGTTCGCTGGGGGGATACTCTTTCAATGCTTACGACCCGCGCCGCGACCCCCGGCCGGGAATCGGCGACGGCATGCCGGTGCTTTCGCCGGGAGGATCGAGTTCGGGAATCGGCACCAGCGCGAACCTGTGGGTGGCTAACGTCGGAACCGAGACGTCAGGATCGATCCTTTGGCCGTCGAACCAGAACATGCTGGTCGGCATCAAGCCCACGGTCGGCCGTGTCAGCCGACACGGCATCATTCCGATCACGGCCGACCAGGACACCGCGGGGCCGATGGCGCGAACCGTGACGGATGCCGCCATTCTCCTGGGAGCGATCGAAAGCCGTGAGCCCGATCCGGACGATCCCGCGACCGGGCGCTGCGAAGCGCCGCCCAACGGCGACTACACCGCATTCCTTGACGCCGACAGCTTGCAAGGTGCGCGAATCGGCGTTCCGCGCGCTGGATTCGTCGAGCCCGTTGCCGTGCCGGGGCTGGATGGCACGCGAGGTGGGTTGAACCCGGCACAGGCCGAGCTGTTCGAAGAAGCGGTCACGGTGCTTGAGGCCCGCGGCGCGGTGGTCGTCGACCCGGCCGACCTGCCGAGCGTTGTCGATCCGGATCCTGATCGAAACCTCTTCAACTGGGGCATTTGCGCCGCCGAGAGCGCGACACGAGGCAACGACACGCACTGCTCCATCGTCTTCAAGTATGGAATGAAGCGGGATTTCAACGCGTGGCTGGCATCTCTCGGAGACAGTGCGCCAATGCGCTCGCTGACGGAGTTGCGGGCGTGGAACCGGGAAAATGTGCTTCTGGGGACTCTCACGTACGAACAGGCGCTGCTGGATATCTCCGACGAGATGGATCCGGAGCAGGACCGTGCCCGCTACGAAGCGGACCGGGCGAAGGATCTCGAGTTGGCGGGTTCGCGCGGCATTGACGCCGCCGTCGCCGAGCACGACCTGGATGCGCTCCTGTTTCCGATGACGCGTGGCGCAAATGTTGCTGCGCGGCCAGGCTATCCGACTGTCATCGTGCCGATGGGTCTGGTTCCAAACGAGGTGGATCCTGCATTTCCCGAAGGATTCGAGCCGCAACCCGCACCGTTCGGAGTGTCATTCGCGGGCCCGGCGTGCAGCGAGCCCCGGCTGATTGCGCTGGCCTACGCTTTCGAGCAGGCGACCCAGCGGCGAATAGCGCCGCCGGGCGCACCATAACCGGCTAACCCCGCTCCCGCGTCACCATGTGCGCTGCATCGAAGTCGAGGCAGGGCGGATCCTCCAGGTATGTCGCCGTGCCCGGATTCAGGTCCAGAAGTATCGGGTCCATTTCCCACGGCTGAATCAGCACCGCGGGATCATGCACGGTGACCTCGTAACGCAGCGTGTCTCCTTCCCGGGTAAAGCGCTCTTCCACTCGCATCTCATTGGTGTGGAACCACCCCGGCCAGCCGAGCCAGGTGAGGTCGTTGAACCCGACCACGTCGACGACGAGCGTATCTCCGTCCCAGCGGCCGACTGAATCGCCCAGGAATGTCTGATCGAGAGCATTGACGGGATCGTGGGGCCGTCCGTCGGTCGGGACGACACGCCACGTATTTCTGTGCTGATACAGCAGCACAACGTCGGTATTCGTCTGGAGAATTCGCATCGGCGGACCCATGCGGGGAACCCCTTCGGGCATGCAGATGAACGTCATGTCCTCCAGGTTTCCGTTTACATCCAGGTACTCCACGCGGTCCCAGAACTCGGGCTTGTAAAGCGGTGGATTCGCAAAAAATCGGCGCCGCATCCCGTCGTCCCGCTCGGCGTACACGTTGTTACCGTGGCGATAATTCGGCTGACGACCGATTATTCTCGCGGCGCGGCTGACATCACCTGCCGTGAGTGCGGCTTGGTAGTCGGCAAAGGTATCGAATTCGAATTCGGTCCCGTCAGGCTCTATGGCCTGCACACCGCCCCCTCCGCCCCCGGGACCGCCCCACCGCCCGCTCAGATCGGGGTGTCCACTGGCCGTTCGAGGCGTGGGTATGGAGGCGGCGTTCCCCTGTCCGGATTGACTTTGGCCCATGGATGGGAATGTCAGGAAGGTCCCAGTGCCAAGGAAAACCACCATCACCACGCCGTATCGCAGCATGAGCATCTTCATGAGCCGATTCTCCTTGTATTGGTGAACACTTGGGCTGGACTTTTCACTACGCCACGGTCCGGCGCCTGCGCCCGACACGAGTTATTGGGGCTCGGCCCTGTACTGATGCCAGAGATCGATCTCCCGACCGTCGGGCAGGATGAACGAAACGATATAACCGAAGTTCGAGCCGTCACGAGACGTCGCGATTGTCGCCGTGTAGGTCTCCCCGGTCCTGAATACGTCGCGGCCGCTGATTCCGGCGCGCCGAAACGAACCGGGTGCCGCCCCTGAAACATTCCAGGACGTGACGTTGCCGTCCTCATCCGTGACGTCCATGAACCAGCGAACGTGCGGGTTGATCCACATGATCCTCGTCATGACGCCGGTGAGCGTGGCGAGTTTGTCCTGGTCGAACTGGGCCTGGATGGCGTGGTGCGCCGACGCTGAACCGCCGATCCAGGGCGTGACCGATAGAGCCGCCACTGCACACAGGATCAACGTGCTTAAGCGCATCGCGGTTACTCCTTCAAGCGAACCGAACAGATCACGGGCTTGAAAAATCATATCACTTGCCCTCGCTCAGGGGCTGGCGTCACCGGGTCCGTCCCAGGGGATACCATCCGGAACAGGCATGACCACATAGGGGTTGTACGTGTTGCTCCTGTTCAGAGTCAGATCAAAGACATTGGTCCCGTCACGCATCTGCACCATTCTGCCCGGCAGCAGCACATCGGACTTGTAATCTTCTTCATTCCAATCCCTGTAGTCCCCGTAGTTCACCACCACGGCTTCACCGTTAAACTCGGTTTCGACGCGCGTGATCCGGTGGCTGAACTCTCGCCGCGAACCGTTGGGCATGGTGTGGTGGAGGAAAACAGCCGGATCCAGGGTAATTCTGGCGGTTGTGTCGTCCAATGGCGAGGGAAGGGGAAAAGTCAGCACCGGGTTTGCTCCGTCGGTCGAAGCCACTGTCCGGGTCCCTGCTGCCGTGGCCGCTTTCAACAGGCTGTGGGGCAGAATCCAGAATTGAAACAGGCGCTCGCGTATGGTTGCCGGTGCCGGAGTCGCGCCGATGCCCGGCTCGGTCTCGTTCCAGGCGAGTTCCCCCGCCACGACCTGAACATGCCTTTCCGCCTCGCCGTCCTCATTGCGGCACATGAAATCGACGCGCATGGCGGGAACGGGAAAAATGTGGCGCGCATTCGGGATGGCATAGCGCACACTTGCCCGGTAACTCTCCATGGTGCAGGACTCACCGCCAAGCAACGTCGTGCCGGTACCCGAATAAACCATCGTCAGCAGCCGGTCCACTTCGCTGGGCGTGCGGAGCATCCCGAGCGTGTCCGCTGCCTTGTACAGGATGGTTTCCACGTCCGATGTCTCTTGCCCATGGACGAGTTGATGTGACGCCAGGATTACGCTGGTCACGCCGGCGACGATGGCCCTTGCACGCATACACGTCTCGCTGTCAGCAGAGAAGCCTGATTTTACACGCGGCGAACCATCGGTCCGCAGTAGTGGAATGGGTTGCCAGGTGCGGGCCGGTTACAATTGCCCGAAATCGCTCTTCAAGCAAGTAAACATACGCCGGAAGAATAGATGCCAGAATCATGACCGCGTGGATCAGGACCATCGACTATCAGGATGCAACGGGCGTTCTCCGGGATTTGTACGAACGTGCAAAAACACCCCACGGAACGGTCGACAACGTCATGAAGGTACACTCGCTTCGGCCGCATACGATGCACGGACACGTCGAACTGTATCGAAGCGTGCTGCATCATCCCGGGAACACGCTGCCGACCTGGTTTCTTGAGGTGGTTGCGTCCTATACGAGCATCTGCAACGACTGTGCATACAGCCTCACGCATCACTTCGCCAATGCCGGGCGCCTGCTCGACGACGACGAGCGGGCCGATGCCATTCTCGAAGCGCTCCGCGACGGCGCGCCGGAGCGTGTCTTCAAGGGCAAGGAACTGGAACTGCTGCGCTATGCGGCAAAGCTGACGACCAGCGTAGGGCAGATGGAACGGCGCGATGTCGACCGCCTGCGCGCATCCGGTTGCAGCGACGGAGAAATACTGGAGGTCAATCAGGTCGTCGCCTATTTCAACTATTCCAATCGCCTCCTGAACGGTCTGGGGGTGACGACGGACGGTGACGAAATTGGCTATTACGACTGACCAGGACGTCGGCCGGAACCGACCTGACCTCCTGAGCCGTTGATCAAGCGATGAAGAGCGTCGTAGTCGTCGGCTCCGGTATCGGTGGGCTATCAGCCGCCTACGAACTCCAGAAGGCAGGGTTCACGGTTACGGTGCTCGAGGAAAAACACTTGCCCGGCGGGCGAATGGCGGAGGAGAAAGTCGGTTCGTTCATGAACATCACCGGCGCCAGTGGGCTGAATCCCTGGTATCGCGAGATGTTCGACCTGTGCGATGAACTCGGGCACGGCGACTGCCTGGAAAAGCTGTCGAGCTTCGGGACCGGCACAGCGACGGACGGCAAGGTTCAGTTCCCGATGAGCAATGCGCCCACGCGATACGAGTTGCTTCGATCCCCCGTACTGAGCCTGCGATCGAAGCTGCGGCTTGCGACGCTGCTTCCCGACATCCGAAAGGCGCGCCGTCGAGTGGATCCGTGCCTGATCCACACGGCTGCCGATTTCGACGATGAGAGCCTGTCGGAATACCTGACGCGAAAGGTCGGCAGGGATTTTCTCGAGTATGTCGTATCGCCTCTGTTCAACGTGGCGCTCGCCTACAACATGGAGCAGTTGTCGAAAGCGGTGTTTCTCGCAAGGGTGGCCCACATAACGGAGAGAGATGGCTACTGCTTCAGGGACGGCATCGGTTTTCTGACGCGTATGCTGGCGAGCAGGCTGGACGTTCGCCTGAATTCCCGTGTCACCCGAATCTCCCGGTCGGACAGCGGAGGTGGCAGGCGGCTTTCCTGCAATACGCCGGACGGCGCGCAAACGATCGAGGCGGATATCGCGGTCGTGGCCACGCCCGGCAACCGCGTAGCACAGATAGTCGGGGACAAGACCCGATGGGAGAAGCGGTTTTTCGAGGCCGGCGTTCCGTATTGCCAGTTCGGCATGGTCACGTATGTGCTGAACCATGAAGTCGAAGAGGTCCACGGATTGTATTTCACACGCGATACGCAGACTCCATTGAACTTCTACAAGTTCTACCCGGGCGATCCGGACAAGGACGGCAAACCGCCGCGTCTTTGGGTAAGCATCGCCGCGGAACGGCTGCAGCATTACATTGCGGAGAACGGCGAGAATCTGGAGGCGTTTGCAACGGAGTGCATCCGCCAGTTATTCCCGGACATCGAAAAGCAGATTCGCGAGACGGTCGTTCAGTACGACGGTTACGTCACTCCGGAATTTCCGACCGGGCAAATTCGCAGGGTTCGGGAGTTTCTGGCGACCCAGGAGGCCGGTCCCAAGAACATTTATTACGTTGGCGATTACCTGAGCGGGGCCGGCACCGGTTGCTCCTGCGCGCTCGGCCGCCGCACCGGCCGCCTGATCGCGCGTCACTGGGGGGAGTGACAGCGACTTCTTCCGGACCAGCAAAAAGTGAGTACCGTTGAACGCCACTAGTTGACGGTCTGGTGCCCGGGGCCGGACTCGAACCGGCATGGAGTTGCCTCCGAGGGATTTTCTTACCCGCTACAGCTTTCGCTGCTGCACCGGCGAACGGCGCATTTGTGGTCTGGACTTTCTCTTTGCCGTACCGTACGCGAGTACGGGTTAGGCAGGAGCCGTCAAGTCTCTACACTTTCCCCGATCCGGTTACGGATCGGGGCTTAGCTCGGGATTGCCACCGCCTCGACGCGCTGAGGTTTCCCCGAATTTGACTCCATTCAAACAGGCGTTTCCAGCCTGAGTGCTCAATTCGCCAAGTCCCTTGCGTCTACCCATTCCGCCACCCGGGCGCTTCGCGACGACATTGTATAGCGAAAGAAAATACGGACAAAATAAATGCAGTCAGGCACCGGTTTCGGGGTTTGACATGCGATTGCACCCGGAGCCAGACTTAAGGGCCATGGGCGCGGCACAGCCAGCCTGCCCCGAAAGCAGGTTGGGCGTACCATGGTGGAGGGAGAAGTACGCGTGGTACGGACTGCACCGAAGGCACCTCGATGGTAGAACGCATACGGCCCGCGCTGGCGTGGTTCGATCAGGCGGAAGTCAAGCTCTGCCAGGCGCTGAACAGGATCCGGCAGAGGCCTCTGCTGGGTGACCTGTTCCGGTTCGTCAGCCGCATCAGCGACGGTATGTTCTGGTACGGGTTACTCGCGCTGTTTCCCGTACTGTACGGTTGGTCAGGCGTCTGGGCCACCCTGCACATGGGCATTGTCGCCCTGGTTGGCGTCGCTGCCTACAAGCTGCTCAAGCATCTTGCGACCCGCGAGCGCCCCTACATCACCCACGATACCATCGACCTCGCGGGTGCACCGCTGGACCGTTACAGCTTCCCCTCGGGACACACTATGCACGCGGTTGCGTTCACGATGCTGGCTGCCTACCACGTGCCCGCGTGGCTGTTGCCGCTGGCGGCGTTCGGCGTCCTGGTCGCCCTGTCGCGCGTCATTCTCGGGCTGCATTATCCCACGGATGTCATTGCCGGCGGGCTGGTGGGCGGAATCCTGGCGTCGGCCAGTATAGGCGTCGTGGTAATGGTCGGCCGTGCCATTGGATTGGGCTGACCGAACCTAGGAAAACCGCTCCCAGCCGATCATCCCCCACGTCAGCCAGACGATCGCGAGGCTTAGCAGAACGGCTGCGGATCCCACGTCCTTGGCATAGCCCGACAAGCTGTGCGGGTCCGTGCTCACCCGGTCGACAACCGCCTCGATGGCGCTGTTGACGAGTTCGACGATCAGCACCAACAGCACCGAGCCCACCAACAGCGCCCGCTCGACGGCGTTGGTCCCCAACCAGAACGAGCCCGGGATCATGAAAACCGCGAACAGGGCCTCCTCCCGGAAGGCGGGTTCCTGCCGCCAGCAGGCCCTGATGCCGTTGATGGAGTAGCCCAGCGCCCTCATCCAGCGCCGCAGTCCCTTCGGGGACGGCCCGGTCTGCAACATATCCGTCATGAATCGTTCACGAATCCTCAATCAATCGTTCAAGAATTCTCAATCTGCCGTTCAAATTTCTTCAACCTGCGGATTTTACCTTGTGCACAAGGGTCGCCGGCTATCTCCAACAGCAGTTTTTCGTTCCCGTGGCCGGCGCACCCCGACTTGCTGAATGGCCCGATCTTGAAGTCTTTTCGCCCGCAGGAGATAGCATCCATGGAAATCAGGTACGTCCTGACACTTGTCGCCTTGTCAGCCGCACTCGCAGCGTGCGACAGCGGCGACATTATTCTCAGCCCAACGACGGTTGACAACTCTACCGCCACCGACAATTCGACTACCACGGTCGGAACTACTGCACCGGAAGAAGTGGTGAATCCCTGCGCCAGCTACGTTGAGGCCGGCCAGACGTTTCAGGGTGAATTCACAGAGGGCAACTGCATTTACGATTCTCTGTTCGTAAGCGACACACGGCCGATCACCGTCAGCGCAATCACGTTCCCGGCATTGGAAAACGGTGGTTTGCACATCTTTGAGGACAGCCTGTACATCGGCGAAGACGTCGACGCCAACGCCGCCGCCACCGGCAAGCGGATCCCCCAGGAGGGTGAGGGGACGCGCCTGACCATCGCTGCGGGCAACACCATGGTTTTCGAGGCCCAGGACAGCTACGTGCGGGTCGCGCGAGGTTCGCGGATTTTCGCGGAGGGCACCGCGAGTAACCCGATAATCTTCACGTCCAACGAGGACGCAATCCTGGACACGGCCACCGAGAGTGACCGCGGCCAATGGGGCGGACTGCAGATCAACGGCAACGGCCGATCCAACAAGTGCCACGACGGCACATCGACCGGATCCGGCTCCGGCGCCAGCGACTTCGACGCGACGTCCAACAACGTCCACAACTGTCACGTCACCGCTGAAGGCCGTCCAGCGACCTATGGAGGCAACAACAATGCCGAAAACTCCGGTGTGCTGCGCTATGTGGTCATCAAGCACGCAGGCTACGAGGTCGTCGACGGCGACGAGCTCAACGCACTGACGCTGAATGCGGTCGGCAGTGGCACCACCATCAGCCACGTGCAGACCTACACATCCCAGGACGACGGATTCGAGATGTTCGGCGGCGCGGTGAACATGGATCACATCGTGGCCGTAAACGTCGGTGACGACTCCATCGACTACTCCGAGGGCTACAACGGCGACATCCAATACGCCGTAGTCGTCCACACCTCCGGCGGCAACCGGTGCATCGAAGGCGACAACACCGGCGGGAATCGCGACGACGGTTTCACGCCCACCACCAAGTTGCGCATTTCGAATCTGACCTGCGTCACGTCGAACATCGACGAAGGAGCCGGCACGAATCCCAGCTCCAAGGGTGACTCGGAAGGGCCGCTCTACCGTGAAGGCACGTTCTTCGAGATGTACAACTCGATCGTAACCTCCAATGCCGACGGCATGGCCAGCAACGAGTGCCTGGAATTGCACGACACGGAAGGCCCGCAAACCGGCGACGCAGCGCTCGACGGAACCAGCCGGGCAAGCAGCAACCTGATCGCCTGCACCGAACCGGTCAAGACCAATCGGGACAACCTCAATGTGCGCGAGTGGCTGGCCGGCTCGGCAGGTACCGACAACCGGAATGCCAACAACCATGTCATCGACAACTTGCCCATGGCCATGCTTCTCGACGGCGGCGTGGGTACCCGTGCCTACAAGACGCTGGAAAGCATTCAGGATTCTACGGGCGCTGCGGTCACCGTGACCCTTTTTGACGCGTCGAGCCTTGGCAGCATCTTCAGGAACCCGACATACCTCGGCGGCGCCAACAGCGGGGATGACTGGCTGGATGGATGGGCCGTGGGTCTGGATGCGCAATTGGTACCGTGAGCAACATGAAGAAATCCTCACTGATCGCGCTGCTGGTATCCGCCTTCCCGCTGGCGGGCTGGGCGCAGAACGAAACCGCCGAACCTGAGGGCGGCGCCCAACCCGAGATCGAGGAAGTGGTCGTTGTCGGCCGCTTCCTCAGCGCCGCGGAATCGCTGGTCGTGGAGCGCATCACCGTGCCGTTTTCGGCGGACTTCCTTGGTGCCGAAGTCATTGCCCGCGCCGGCGATTCCGACATCGCGGCGGCCTTGCGCCGGGTACCCGGACTGACGGTAGTGGACGGAAAGTTCGTCTATGTGCGTGGCCTTGGCGAACGGTACTCCAGCGTCACGGTGAACAGGGCGGCTGTACCTTCCCCGGAATTGACACGCAGCGTCATTCCGCTGGATCTGTTTCCGACGTCCATCGTCGAGTCCATCAAGATACAGAAGTCCCCCTCACCCGATCAGCCTGCAAGCTTCGGCGGGGGTGCCATCGATATCCGCACCACCAGCATTCCCAGTGACCCTGTGCTTGAAGCGTCCATTGGCCTGGGATCCAACAACGAGAGTTCCGGAGACGGACTCACGTTTGCGGGCGGGGCAACGCCGCTGCCCGGCGCGATCAGGAACGCCATCGACAGCTACCTCGGGGATATCAGTGTTGCAAGTATTTTCGGCTCGCTGCGTGGCAATGACGCGTCGGCTACCGTTTCCGATGCCATGGCCATTCATCAGGACCTCATCGACAGCCTGGATACCAACATCGGTACCCGTATCGAATCGCTGGACCCCGATGTGGACGGCAAGATTGCGCTGGGCAACGTCTGGGATATCGGGGCCAACTGGCAGTTCGGTGCGCTCGTCAACGCTACCTACGGCGAAAAGTTTCGCAATCAGAACCAGCGCCGCGAAGGAATCGGAAACCCGGAGGTCAATTTTGTCGACATTGACCAGACGGTCAGGGAAGAACGCACGGTCGCTTCCCTGAACCTGGGCGTGGAATATACCGCCGATCACTCCATCGAGCTGGCAGCTTACACGCTGACGGATGACGAGGCCCGGGCCAGCATTGCGCGGGGCTTCGACCAGAACAACGAGTTTCCGGATCAGAAGCTGAACTATTCCACACGGCTGGAACAACGTGAGCTGCAACTCACGCAGGTATCGGGTGAACATGCGTTTGTTGAAACGCCATTGCTTTCCGGGTTCATGGAAGCGCTGAGACTTCAGAACCTGGCGTTCGACTGGTTTTTCTCGGAGAGTCAGGCCACCACGGACATTCCCAACGAGTCGGATTTCCAGGCCGGCGCGCTGCTTGACGCGACGACGGGCCAGCAACTGAGCACACAGATACTGGCGACAACGTCCAGTGGAAAGTTCTCGTTTCTCGATCTCGACGACAATCAGTCGAGCTGGGGTGGAAACCTGGTGTTGCCAATAGAAACAGACCGACTTTTCGTCTCAGTTTCCGGTGGCTGGTGGGGTCTGAAGAAGGATCGCGACTATCGCGGGTACAACATCAACCTGAATTCCGTGGGGGTGTTGTCCAATGTGCTCTCCGGAACGCCCGGCGATGTCCTGGTACCGGGAAGACTTACAACCGGGAACGGTTTCGATCTCTCGCTGGGCACCCAGTTCGGCACCGAGAGTTATATCGGCGCACAGAAGGTCGATGCGGGTTACGGAATGGTCGACGCACAGTTCACCGACAATTGGCGCGTGACGGTGGGCGGACGCTACGAAGCTTACCAGCAGGCGGTATTGCCCATCGATCTGCTCGACTACACCGGCCAGTCGATCGTCAGGTTGCAGAATCAGTTGAACGAGCCGGATCAACGGCTGGCCATCAAGGAAGACGATATCTTCGGTTCGGCGGCACTGACCTACGACGGTGCCGGGCTTTTCGGCACCGACCAGTACCAGGTCCGGCTCAGTTACGGTGAGACCGTGGTTCGGCCCGACTTGCGGGAAGTTGCGGGTGTCGTCTATATCGATCCAGAACTGAATGTGCGCGTCAGGGGCAATCCGTCGCTGGTTTCCTCGCCGATTTCGAATTTCGAGATCCGTTCCGAATTCTTCTGGGCAAGCGGTGACAACATGACGGTGTCGCTGTTCTACAAGGAGATTCAATCACCCATAGAGCAGATTCGGTCAGCCGGGTCCGACGACGACGTGGTCCTGAGTTTTGCCAATGCCGAAACCGGCGAGATTTCCGGAATCGAACTGGAGGGACTGAAGGAATTGCCGGCCGGATTGTTCCTCACCGGCAACATGACCCTCAGCGATTCGGAAATCAGGCTTGATCCCAATCTCTCCACCGTACTGACCAATCTCACACGCCGGATGACGGGACATTCCGAGTGGGTGCTGAACGCGACGCTGGGTTACGACTCCGGCAACGGCATGCACAGCGCTTACCTGAACTACAATGCCTTCGGCGAGCGCATCTACTTTGCCGGCACGGGCCGAAACGAGGACGCCTACGAGGAGCCGTTTCAATCGCTTGGAATCGTTTACAAGTACTTCCCCACCGACCGGATCGAGTTGCAGGCAAAGCTTGACAACATTCTGGACGAAGACCGGGAATTCAGACAGATCAACAGCCAGGGCGAACTGGCCCGAATCATCAATCAGCGAGTAGGCACCAGCCTGAGCCTCAGCGGCAAATGGTTCTTCTGACCTGACGGCCCCAAAAATATCCGACAGGGCGTCGAGGCGCATGATCGCGCCCGGCGCCCGCTTTTTCCCGTGCGACTTGCAATCGCCCGTTGACTGGCGAAAATGGCGTCTGCTACCCATGGAGACCAGTTTGGTGCGTGCCCCGTGCTCACGGTGACGTCCCTGGAGGTCAGGCGGGGCGGAATCGGCCTGCTGCGCGATCTCAGCTTCAAACTGTCTCCCGGACAGACAGCGCTGGTCACCGGCGCCAATGGTTCCGGCAAGACCAGCCTGTTGCGCGTTCTTGCAGGACTGGCCGTGCCCGCGGCGGGACGCATCGACTGGCGAGGCTCGGCCGTGCATCGCCTGCCTCCCGAAGATCGCGGGGAAATCGCCTACCTGGGTCATCTGGACGGCTTGAAACAGGAGTTCACGGTGGACGAGAACCTGGAGTTCTGCCGCTCATTCTGGAAGGGAAGGGAGCCGGTCGAGCCGTTGGTGGCGGAAATGCGCCTGGAGTCGTACCGGCATCGGAATATACGTCGCCTGTCGGCGGGACAGAAGCGCAGGGTCGCACTGGTGTGCATGCGTCTCAAGCCCGCCCGCCTCTGGCTACTGGATGAACCACTGACGAATCTCGACACACGTGGGACCGAAGTGGTGCTCGAGTGGCTCAGGGGGCACGCCGCAGACGGCGGGATAGCCGTCGTCAGCACGCATCGGCCGAAACGGCTGGAGACCGCGGCATCCATCGAGGTGGCGCTCTGATGCTCGACGTATTGCGTCAAATTCTGCGGCGCGACCTGCGGCTGGCATTTCGTCGTTGGAGCGAAATGGCGACGCCGCTGATTTTCTTCGTTATCATCGCGTCCTTGTTTCCGCTGGCGGCGTCACCCGACGAGGCCCAGCTAAGGAGTACAGGGGCCGCGGTGATCTGGATGTCGGCCCTGCTGTCGTCGCTCCTGGCCCTCGACGGCTTGTTCCGCGCCGACTCGGAGGACGGCAGTATGGAGCAACTGATTCTGGGTCCGGCGCCGCTGGGGCTTGTCGTATTGGCAAAGATCGTGGCGCACTGGGCCGTGAGCGGGGTACCGCTGCTGGTATTGGCGCCGCTTGTGGCAATGTCCTTTTTTCTGCCCCTGACGTCGTTGCCGGAGCTTGTCGCTGCACTGGCCCTGGCGACGCCAACCCTCAGCGTGCTGGCCGCAATCGGCGCAGCATTGACGGTGTCATTGCGCGCAGGCGGCACGATCATCGGATTGCTGATACTGCCGCTGACGGGCCCGGTACTGATTTTCGGAACGCGTGCGACGGAACTTGCCGCTATGGGCGAACCCGTGGCCGGACCTCTGTACCTGCTGGCTTCCCTGGCGGTGCTTGCCGTCTCGCTGGGACCCCTGATTACGGCGGCAGCCGTAAGGACGGCGCTGGAATGAACGCAGTGCCCTTGCGGAGCCGCCTCTGGCGGGCGTTCCACCAGCTCGGTTCGCCGCCCTACGTCTACCGCCTTGCCGGGCGGCTCGCGCCCTGGCTGGGCGCGGCGTCGTGTGCGCTGCTGGCCGTGGGCGCCTTCTGGGGACTGGTTCTGGCGCCGCCCGACTATCTGCAGGGCAACAGCTTCAGAATCATCTACATCCATGTACCCAGCGCATACCTGAGTATGGGAGGGTACGTCCTCATGGCCGTTGCCGCCGGCATCGGCTACATCTGGCGCATGAAGCTGGCGCATGGAGTGGCCGTTTGCGTGGCGCCTCTTGGCGCATGGTTCACCGCACTGGCACTCGTCACGGGCGGTATCTGGGGCAAGCCCACGTGGGGCACCTACTGGGAATGGGGCGATGCGCGGCTGATGTTCGAGTTGCTGCTGCTGTTCCTGTACATCGGTTACATGGTGCTGCGGATGTCCTTCGACGAACGGGAGAAGGCGGACCGGGTCAGCGCGCTGCTCGCGGTGGTGGGTGTGGTGAACGTGCCGATCATCCACTACTCGGTGGAATGGTGGACGACGCTGCACCAGGGACCGACGCTGATGCGGGAGGGCGGACCATCGATCACCATGGACATGCTGATACCGTTGCTGATCATGCTTGCCGGATTCTCCCTGTTCTTCGGCTGGTTGCTCTGCAAGCGACTCCAGGGGGAAATCCTGCGCCGGGAGAGGCGCACCCGCTGGGTGCGAAATCTCGCTGTGGAGGCGGCCGCATGAGCGAGTTTCTGGCCATGGGCGGTCACGGACCCTATGTCTGGTCCGCCTACGGCGTTACACTTGCCGTTATGGTATACAACGCATGGGCGGCCTATCGGCACCAGGCCAACGCGTTGGCCCGGCTGCAGCAGGCCGGGGAAGAGCAGGAGACCCGTGCGAAACCCACGGTGAGGCAGATCGGATGACTCCACGCCGCCAGAGAATGGTCCTCGTCGCGCTGGTTGCCGCAGGGGTGATCCTGTCGGCAGGGCTGGCGTTGCGTGCATTCCAGGAAAACCTTCTGTATTTCTTCACCCCGAGCCAGGTGATGGCCGGCGAGGCTCCGGACAATCGCGCCTATCACCTCGGCGGCATGGTGCTGCCGGACAGCATCCAGCGCGATCCGGGCAGCCTGACGGTGAACTTCATCGTCACGGACTATGCCCACACGATGCCCGTGACGTACTCAGGCGTGCTGCCGGATCTCTTCGCCGAAGACCAGGGAGTCGTGGCCCGGGGCCGGCCCGACGCGAACGGACTCTTCGTCGCTGACGAGATCCTGGCCAAGCACGACGAGAACTACATGCCGCCTGAAATCGCCGAGGCGCTGGCCCAGGCAGAGCAGGGCGAAGCCCCGTGATCCCGGAATTCGGCCACTTCGCGCTGATCCTTGCGTTGGGTCTGGCGCTGATTCAGGCATCCGTGCCCCTGCTGGGCGCGGCTCGGCAGCGGACCGACTGGATGGTCCTGGCACGGCCGATGGCAGTGGGTCAGTTCGTCTTTGTGGCCGCTGCCTTCGTCGTTCTTGCCCACGCGTTCTATGTCGACGACTTCAGCGTGCGCTACGTCGCGCTCAATTCCAATACCGCGCTGCCCACGGCCTACAAGATCGCTGCGGTCTGGGGTTCCCATGAAGGTTCCCTGCTGCTCTGGATACTGATCCTGGCCGGCTGGACGCTGGGGGTGGCCGCGGCCAGCCGCGGATTGCCCGAAGCCTTTGCCGCCCGGGTCCTGGGCGTGCTCGGCCTGGTGAGCGTGGGCATGTTGCTGTTTACCCTGCTGACCTCAAACCCCTTTGATCGGGTTTTCCCACCCCCGGTGGACGGCAACGACCTCAATCCGCTTCTTCAGGACCCGGGACTGGTCATGCATCCGCCGCTCCTCTACATGGGCTACGTGGGGCTCTCGGTGCCGTTTGCGTTTTCCGTTGCGGCCCTGATGACCGGAAGGCTGAATTCGGCGTGGGCCCGGTGGACACGGCCATGGACGGTGGGTGCATGGATGTTTCTGACCATCGGCATCGCGCTGGGAAGCTGGTGGGCTTACTACGAGCTGGGGTGGGGCGGCTGGTGGTTCTGGGATCCGGTGGAGAACGCGTCGTTCATGCCCTGGCTCGCGGCCACGGCGCTGATTCACTCCCTCGCGGTCACCGAGCGGCGCGGCATCTTCAAGAGCTGGACGCTGCTGCTGGCCATCGCGGCGTTCACGCTCAGCCTGCTCGGGACGTTTCTCGTTCGCTCGGGAATCCTGGTTTCGGTGCATGCGTTCGCATCGGATCCGGCGCGGGGGTTGTTCATCCTGCTACTGTTGAGCGCCATCAGCGGCGGCGCGTTGCTCCTGTACGCCGTCCGCGCGCGACGCTTCCGGGACGAAGGCGGATTCCGGGCGATCTCTCGCGAGTCGTTCCTGCTCATCAACAATGTCCTGCTGATCGCGGCCACGGCGGTTGTGCTACTCGGTACGCTTTACCCGCTGTTCTCGGATGCGCTGGGATTCGGCAAGCCCTCGGTCGGCCCCCCGTACTTCAATATCGCCTTCCTGATACCGATGCTGCCGCTGGCGGCGCTCGTCGGCATGGGCATGCATGCGTACTGGCAGAAGATGTCTGCTTCGGTGCTGCTGCGGCGCCTGAGGGTACCCGCCGGAGTTGCCCTGGTACTCGGTGTTTCGCTTCCGTGGCTGTTGTTTGGCGGAGCGGGGGCCATGACCATGATCGGCGTGATTGTAGGCTGCTGGCTGGTGCTGTCCTCGCTGCTGGATCCGATCACGCGCGCCGTGCGAAACCGGTCGGCGCCGCGGCCATTGCCCCGGGCCCAGTGGGGCATGATTCTCGCGCACCTCGGAGTCGGCGTATTCATTCTGGGCGTGACCGTAGTGTCCAGTTACAGTATCGAAACCGATGCGGCCGCCGTCCCGGGAGACCGGCGCGAAGTCGGCGGTTACGAATTCATCTTCCGCGGTACCCGCGACGTACAGGGGCCGAACTACCAGGCGGTGGAAGGCGAGTTCGAGGTACGCCGCGACGGCCGGCTGGTAACCGTGCTTGCGCCCCAGAAGCGGATCTACCGGGTCCAGCAAAGCCCGATGACGGAGACCGCGATCGATGCCGGCTGGCGCCGCGATTTGCTGGTTGCGCTGGGGGATCCGCTGGGGGAGGGCGCCTGGAGCCTGCGAGTGCAATACCGGCCTCTGATACGATTCATCTGGCTCGGTGCCCTGATCATGGCCGTGGGCGGCCTGGTGGCCCTGTCGGACCCGCGCTATCGTGAGGAGCGGGTGCGCCGTGCGGTGCCAGGCAAGGCGCCCCGGACGGCGGAGGTGGGATGATGTGGCGATACCTTGTTCCCGTGACGATCTTCGCGGTGCTGGCGGCCTTTTTCTATCGCGGCCTCAGCCTGAATCCCGGATATGTACCCTCACCGCTGCTGGGCAAGCCGGCGCCGGAATTCGAGTTACCGCGGCTCAAGGATCCCGCCGCGATGCTGGGCAACCGGGACCTGGACGGCCACGTGGCGCTGTTGAACGTCTGGGCCACCTGGTGCGTCGGCTGCCGGCAGGAGCACGGCTTCCTCGTGGATCTGGCGGAATCCGGGGCCATACCGATCTACGGATTGAACTGGAAGGATGACCGGCAGACGGCGCTGAACTGGCTCACCGACCTGGGCGATCCGTACGTTGCTTCGGCGTTCGACGAATTGGGCGAGGTGGCCATCGACTGGGGCGTGTACGGCGCACCCGAAACGTTCCTGCTGGCCCGCGACGGCACCGTACTGCACAAGCACATTGCGCCCCTGGACGAGGCAATCTGGGCGCGGGATTTCCTGCCGAAGATTGCCGAGCAGTGCGGCAGCCTGCCGTGCCCGCTGGAGGCAGGGGAATGATTCGCAAAGTGACACCTGTGCCGTACCGGATTCTGATGCTGATCACGGCGTGGGCGTTGTTGCCCGCCGCAGCGTGGGCCATCGATCCGGAACCCCCGTTCGAGGACCCGCAACTCGAGGAGCAATACCAGGCGTTGATCAACGAGGTCCGCTGCCTCGTTTGTCAGAACCAGACCATCGCGGATTCCAATGCGCCGCTGGCCGCGGATCTGCGCCGGGAGATTCGCGAGATGATGGGGGAGGGCGCCGGCAGGAGCGAAGTGGTGGAATTTCTCGTCGCCCGCTACGGCGAATTCGTGCTTTACAGGCCGCGCTTCCAACCGTCGACCTGGGCGTTGTGGGGAGGGCCGGCATTTTTCGTGATCTTGGGGATGGTGGTCTTTGCACGTATTCTTCGCGCGCGGATGGCGCAACCGCTGGAGGGAGAGGAGTCGCCCTGATGGCCCAGTTCTGGATCGGTGCAGCCTTGTTGTCCGTTGCGGCCCTGGCGTTCGTGATGGTACCGCTCTGGCGGCAGAGGCAGGAGACCGGCGGCTGGTCGCCACTGGGTTCGGTGGCTGCCGCGCTGCTCGTGCCTGCGGCGGTGGGCCTCTACCTTGGTATCGGTACGTGGGACGGCCAATCCACTCCGGGTACCGCGAATTCAGCGCTGCCGCCCATGACCGAGCTGGTGGAAAGTCTGGATGCCCGGTTGCAGGAACAGCCCGACGATCCCGCCGGCTGGTACCTGCTGGGCCAGAGCTACATGACATTGAGCCGCTATGCCGACGCCCGGCGAGCCTTTCGGGAGGGCATGGCACGCGACCCGGCGCCCGGCATCGACATGAAACTGGCGTTCGCCGAAGCGGAGACCCTGACCGATCCGCAGGCGTTGCTGGGCGAAGCCGGGGAGATTTTTGAAGAGGCCCTGGACATCCAACCCGACAATCCGACGGCACTATGGTATGGAGGGTTGTCTGCTGCCGCGACGCAGCGTCCGGCGGTGGCGCGCCAGCGATGGAGCCGCTTGCTGCAGTTGGACCCGCCGCAGGCGATGCGCGACGTACTCGAGCAACATCTGAATGCCCTGGGCGGCATCGCGGCGCCGGTTCAGGACCCCCCGTTGCAGCTTGCCCAGACGGAACCGCCGGCAGGTTTGGAGATCAGTCTCCGCATTACGCTCGGGGAAGGGCTCGAAGCGGCCGGAGCAGCCACCAGTCCAGGCGCGGCGCTGTTCATTTTCGCGCGGGCGCCAGAAGGCGGCCCGCCGGTTGCCGTCATTCGTGAAGCGGCGTCCTCCATACCGGGGGAATTCTCGTTGAGCGACGCCAACAACATGCTGCCGGGGCGTTCACTCGCCGATTTCGAGGCGCTGACCATCGTCGCGCGCATATCGCCTTCCGGGCAACCCACCGAGCAACCGGGTGACGTTTACGGAGAAGTCCTCTACACGTCAGGGGAGGGCAGCGCGATCATTGACTTGGTGATGGACCGGATCGCTCAGTAAAGGCCACTATCCGGGCGTAGCGTCGCCCCCCTCGACGATCACCAACTCATTGTTGCCGACCCCGTTCAGACGGAACTTGCGCGCGTCCTGGTACTCCTGCGACTGGTAGCAGGCCACGGCATCGTCGAACGTCGGAAATTCGACGACGATGTGCCTGTGGAAGAACCCGCCGCCATCCAGATGCTCGTGATGACCGCCCCGGGCCAGCACCTTTCCACCGAACCTGTCGAGAATGTCCGGGACGAGATCCGTATAGCGCTTGTATTCCACCGGATCGTTGACTTTTGCTCGTGCGAGCCAGTATGCGGGCATATGTGCTGTTCTCCTGGAGTATTGGCCGGCGAGATACGTCTGGTCACCAGTCCTGGTTTCTGATCACCACCTTGATGGCGCCGTCGAGTTTTTCCCGGGCGTGCCTGAGGGCTTCCGGCAATTCGCTCAACGGGAAGGTGTGGGTGTGCACAGGCGAGGCGTCGAACTTTTGCTGCGCCATGAGCGCGGCGGCGCGCCGTACGGCGCTTTGACCTTCGCCTCTGATCCCGAACAGGTAGATGTTGTTCATGACGATCTGGCTGATGTCCACCGACACCGGGCGGTGGGAGAATGCGGCCAGGCAGATTCGTCCCCCGCGATTGACCATGGCAATGGCCTCGTCCACCGCCCTGGGCGCACCGGAACATTCCAGGACGAAGTCCACGCCGCGGCCACCGTTGACGCGCTGCACCGCTTCCACTGCCGACTCCCGCGCAGCGTTGATTGCGTGGTCTGCGCCCAGGCGAGTGCCGATATCCAGCCGATCGTCGACAATGTCCGTGAGGATCACCGGGCCGGCTCCGAGCGCCTTTCCCACCGCAACGCCCAGCAGCCCGATCGGCCCCGCACCGGTGACGGCCAGGCTGTTGCCTGCGACCAGGCCTCCAAGCACATCCAGCCCGTAGGTGGCCGTGCCGGCGGTGACGATCAACGTCGCAACCTCGTCGCTCATATTGTCCGGCACACGGACCAGCGTATTGACGTGATTGACGGCGTACTGAGTGAACGCGCCGTCCGTGGTGTAGCCGTTGGCGCGGTGACCCTTGGGGAAGGCGCCGAAATTGGCGCCGTAGTTCAGACAGGATGTGTACATGCCCATGCGGCAACGCGGGCAGCGCCCGCAGCCGGCATGGATTTCCACCGCTATCCGGTCGCCGACGGCATACTCGTCCACGGTGGGACCCAGCGCCACGATTGTGCCCATGTACTCGTGTCCGGGCGTAAAGTTCTTGTTGAATGGGAGTTCGCCGTCGATCAGGGCGGGTGAGCCATGACTGATGATTTCCAGGTCCGTGGCGCAGATCGCAACCGCGTCGATCCGAACCAGCACCTCGGCCATTCCCGGCTGCGGTACGGGTTTTTCGACCGGCTCAAGTTCGTCCGGGTCCCCCAGGACCCAGGCCTGCATGGTTTCCGGAATGTCCAATTCCAAGACCCGCGCCATCACCTAGAAGTCAGATGTTTTATTGTTTATAACAAACTGATAAATATAAACTTATCGTTTTGTGTCCTACGCTGCGTCAGCCTGCTCAGCTGCGCGTTTCTCGTTGATGGCGGTCAAAACGCGCTCCGCCGTCGCGGGCAGGGCGGTGATTCTGACGCCAACCGCATCGTAGATGGCGTTCATGATGCATGCCGCAGTGGGTACCGCTGTGGGCTCGCCGGCGCCCTTGGCGCCGAAAGGACCGGTGGGATCGTAGTTGTCCACCAGCCCGACCTCGATGTCCGGCATATCCAGGCTGGTGGGCATGATGTAGTTGGTCAGGTTCGGGTTGATCTGCCGGCCTTCCTCGAACAGGATCTCTTCCTGGAGCGCGAATCCCACGCCCATGGAAATCCCGCCCTGAATCTGGCCTTCTACCAGCATGGGATTGATGGGTGTCCCGCAATCGTGGACGGCCACGATCTTCAGGATCTCCACTTCGCCCGTTTCGTCGTCAACTTCCACGTCGGCAATCTGGGTCGCGTAAACGTAGGTGTTGAAGGGCTTGCCCTGGCCCGTTTCCGGATCCATATCCACGGTCGGCGGGTTGTACGATGCGCTGCCGATGGCCGGATTGCCCAGAACCGTCTCGCTGTGATGGACCACCTTGTCGATGGCGACGGATCTTGCAGAAAATCCCAGCACCTGGATGCGGCGGTCCCTGACTTCCAGTTGCTCCGGCTTGACGTTCAGAAGCGGGGCAGCCGCCTCGAACAGTATGTCGCGCGCCTTCTCTGCCGCGCGGACGATGGCGTTGCCCGTAACGTAGGTGGTGCGGCTGGCGATGGCCCCGGTGTCCATGGGCGTAACGTCGGTGTCGCCGGAGACCACGTGAACGTCGTCGGTGGCTAGGCCCAGCGTTTCTGCGGCGATCTGGGCGAGCACCGTCAGGGCGCCCTGACCGGTTTCCACGGTCCCGGTGAGCAACGTCGCCGTACCGTCCGTGTTCACCTTCACCGTTGCCGCACTGGGGTTGGCCGCGACCGTAAAGCCGATGGGATACCACATGCAGGCCATGCCGCGTCCGCGCTTCTTCATGCCTGCCACTCCTTCCAGCGGAAGCGATCCGCCGCCTGGGTCAGCGACTCCTTCAGCGCCACGCTCTGCAGGCTCTGGCCCGTGGGACTCAGGGAGTTTTCCGAGAATCCGTTGCGCAGCCGAATCTCCAGAGGGTCGATGCCCAGGGCGTCGGCGATGTCGTCCATCTGCGACTCGTAGGCGAAGCAGACCTGGGGTGCGCCGAAGCCCCGCATGGCCCCCGTCGTGGTCTTGTTGGTGTAGACCGCGTAGGCCTCGACGAGGACGTTGTCGATGTTGTACGGCCCCGGCGCCAGGATGGATCCCTTGCCGATGGTGGTGCCCGTCCAGGAACAATAGGCGCCGCCGTCGAGCACGAGGCGGATCTTGCGGGCAAGAATCCTGCCCTGGTTATCGACACCCGTGGTGTAGTCCATGATGAAGGGGTGCCGGATGGTCGAGGAGACGAACTCGTCGCCGCGGCTGTAGATGGCCTTGACGGGCCGGCGGGACTTCCTGGCCAGCAGCGCCACGATGGGCTCGTTGGTGATTTCGTTCTTGCCGCCGAAATTGCCGCCGACTACCGTGCCGATCAGGCGGATTCGGCTCTGGGGCATTTGCAGCGTGCGCGCCAGGTCTTCGCGGCCGAGGGTGATGCGACCGAGACTCGACCAGATCGAGACACGGCCGTTGCCGTCCCAGGACGCGATGGTCGCGTGAGGTTCCAGGGGTACGTGCTCCACCATCTGGGTACTGAACCGGCGCTCAAAGACATGGTCCGATGCGGCCAGCCCGGCCTCCACATCGCCCTTCTTGATGACCTTGCTGGTATAGATGTTGGTATCGCCGCCGTGAACCTTGGGCGAATCCTCCTCCAGCGCCTCCAGCGGGTCGAAGACGGCCGGCAACGGCTCGTATTCGACCTTGATCTTCTCCAGCGCGTCCAGGGCGAACTGTTCGGTCGTCGCCGCTACGGCCGCCACGCCATCTCCGCGGTGCCGCGCGATGGGGTAGGCGAGGATCGGCTGGTCCTGGTAGGTGGGGCCGAATGAATTCTCCGGCACTTCGGCGCCGGTCAGCGTCGCAATGACGCCGGGCATTTTCTCCGCCTCGCTGGTATCGATGCTCACGATGCGCGCATGCGCGTATTCGCTGCGCAGGATCTTCGCGTGCAGCATGTGCGGGAAGGTGATGTCGTCGATGTACTGGGTCTGCCCGAGTCCGTGCAGACGCCCGTCGGGTCGTGTGGCCCTCTGGCCTACGGCCGGAGTTCTGAGACGAGCCTCGCTCTCCGGAAGTTCCAGCGGGAAGGTGACGGGCTGATCGATGGGTACCGCAAGCGGCTGTCTCGATGGCGCTCTGGCTTCACGCGCAGTGACCAGATCCTCAACATTGGTCTGTACATCCTTGATTCGGGTCGCCATGGGATTCTCCTGGTAATGGGCGGCGTTCAGACGGTGGCTTGCTCCTGATTCATCATCTCGCCTGCTTCGATGACCGCTTCGATGATCTTTGTATATCCGGTACAACGGCACAGGTTGCCCGCCAGAGCGTCACGGACTTCAAAAACAGACGGCTCCGGGTTGGTATCCAGCAGGTTCTTTGCCGATATGAGCATTCCCGGGCCGCAGAATCCGCACTGCAGGGCGCCGTGTTCCTCGAACTTCTGCTGCAGGGGGTGCAGGTCATCGGCGGTTGCCAGCCCCTCGATGGTGGTGACGTCGCAACCGTCGGCACGGCCGGCCAGCATCAGGCAGGAGTTGACGGATACGCCGTCAACGATCACCGTGCAGGTGCCGCAATCGCCCACATCGCAGCCCAGCTTCGCCCCGGTCAGCCCGAGGTGCTCACGCAGCATTTTCAGCAGCGTCGTTTCCGGCGGCACGTTGGCCGACCTGGATTCGCCGTTGACAGTCAGTTCCACCAACATGAGTTCAGTCTCCGCTAATGTAGCTTGTCTTTCTCCTGGCGCTCCCGGGCGATTTCCACGGATCGCTCAAGGACTCTTCGCGTCAGGGTCCGTATCAACTGCCGCCGATAGCTCTTGGAAGCACGGAAATCGTCAATGGGCTTGGACTCCGTGACCGAAATCTTCGCCGCTTCGTCCAGCAACGTCGCGTCTACTGCCTGACCGTCCAGCAGCGCTTCGGCCTTGACGGCCCGAATCGGCGTCGGTGCTACAGCGCCAAGGGCGATACGCGGTTCCACGATGCGGTCGCCATCCAGTTCGAGCGCCGCTGCGGCATTCACCAGGGCAAGGGCCTGCCCCTTGCGCAGCCCGAACTTGTAGAAACTCGACGGCTTGCCGAGCGTGTGCCTTGGAATCCATATCTCGGCCAGCAGCTCGAAAGGTTCGAGTATCGTCTTGCGCGGGCCGACAAAGAAGTCCTCGATCGGCATGCGCCGCCAGCCGTTGGTGCCGATCAGCGTGACTTCGGCATCCAGCACCATCAGCGCCGGCGCGCTGTCGGCCGACGGCACGCAGGTCACCAGGTTTCCGCCGATGGTTCCCAGATTGCGGGTCTGGACTGCACCGACCGTGTGGGATGCCGCCACCACTTCGGGCGTTTTCTCAAGACAGACCGGGTGCTCCATGATTTCGCCGTAGGTCACCATGCTGCCGATGCGCAGGCCTTCGTCGGTTTCGTCGATCCCACGGAATTCCTCGAGCCCGGATACGTCAACCAGGGCATTGATATTGCCGGGTGCATGTTTCAGATCGACTACAAGATCCGTCCCGCCCGCAAGCGGACAGGCGTTCTCGCCCCGTTCCGCCAGAATGGCGACGGCCGCCTCTGCGGACTCGGGAACGATGTAGTTCATCGGGCGCATGGCGCAGATCTAGGCGGCCCTCGACACGGTTCGGGCGACGATCTCCCTGAACTGCTCCTCGGTGAGCAGTTTTTTCGTCTGCAGTCCCGTCGCTTTGACCTGCATGAGTATCTCGGTGGCTTCCTCTTCGGTCGCCTGGGCGCCGATGCGGCTCAGCCAGATGTTCACCGAGTCGATGCCGCTGCCCTTGCCGAGAACCACTTCTGCTTCGGGCTGTCCGACGACCTCGGGCCGGAAGGGGAACAATTCCGTCTGGTGTTCCAGGCCGCAGTTGTAGAACCAGTTGGCGATGATGCCGGACTCCACCTGGAACAGGCGGTCGCCGACGATGGAACGGTTGCTGGGGACATCCACGTTGGAGAGTTCCTGGACCAGCTTGGCCAGGGAATAGAATTTCTCGGTGCGGATGCCGACGTCGATGCCGTACATGGTCAGCAAGGCCATGACGATGTCTTCCGTCGGCGCGTTGCCGGCGCGTTCGCCGATTCCCAGCACCGTGGAATGCACCACCTCCGCGCCCTCCGCCAGTGCCAGCAGGGTATTGGCCACGCCAAGGCTGAAATCCTGGTGGAAATGCGTTTCCAGGCGGGTACCGGGGAAGCGGCTCCTGACGTGGCGGACAAAGAACTTCATCGCGTGGGGCGAGACCACGCCGAAGGTGTCCACCAGCACCAGTGCGTCCATGTGCCCTTCGGTGGCCACGGTGTTGATGAGATCGAGAACCCAGTCGATTTCAGACCGTGAGAAATCGATCGGGAAGAAGACGACTTCCAGTCCCCGCTCATGGGCGTAGGCGGTGGCTTCAACGGAAAGATCGATGGCCTTCTGCAGGGGCCACTTGTAGCCATGTTCGATCAGGTGCGGGCTGGCCGGAACCTCCATGATCAGGCCCTTGACGCCGCAGTCGACGGAGGCGTCGATGTCGGCCTTCATGCACCGGCAGAAGGAGTAGATGTCCGGCCCCAGGTTGCGCTTGACGATGGCCTCGATGGCGCGGAAATCGTCCTTGGAGACGGCCGGAAGGCCCGCTTCGATCCGGTGGATACCGGCTTCGGCCAGAGCCTCTGCAATACGGATCTTGTCGTCGTATGTGTAGGCGATGGCAGTCTGCTGCTCGCCGTCACGAAGCGAAACATCGTGAATCCTGATGGACTCGGGGAAGTTGAGATCTCTGGTCACCTGGTCGTTGTAGTTCCAGGCGCTGCTGAACCAGTCATCGGTCTTCCACGGTTGATCGCTCATTTCAGTTGTCCTCAAGAATGGCCAGCGCAAACAGGAATTATACCGCCTCGCCAGTCCACTCGCGCGAGCGAACCCGCGATTAAACAAAGTTTCAGGCCGCGTAAACGATTGCTCAGGTCGCGGGCGTTCGACGGAACTCCTCGTCAAGCGCGGCCCGAATCCGGGCCACCCGCTCGGGATCCGGCGGGGTGGTGAACTGGCTCACGATCAGGGTTACGGGGATATTGACGACCAGGCCCCAGAAGGACGGGTCGAACCGCCATCCGTCGGGCAGCAGGTCCGCGGCAAAGAACCGCGACAGAAGCGAAACCGCAAGCCCGGCGAGGATGCCTGCAGTGACACCGGCCTTGGTAAAGCGGATTCCCATCGGCACGGTGACTGCCAGCACGGCCGGCAGGAGTTGAGTGATCATCGACGCCGTTACGCCGATCATGAGCACGACCAGACCCCAGCGATACGCCGCCGCCGCCACCGTGACCGCCACCAGGCCAACGACGATCAGGCGACCGACGGTGATGTAGTGCCGGTCCGGCGCGTCCTTCCTCACGAAAGTCGCGTACACATCCTTCGTCAACATGGCGGAATTGGCATTGGTATCGGCGTCCAGGGATGACATGCCCGCCGCCAGGCCGCCCGCCACGATCAGCCCGGCGAACCAGGCCGGCGCGTAGGTGGCCAGCATCAGCGGGAAGGAGCCGTCGGAGTCCGCTCCGGGCAGGAAATAGAAGGCGGTGAAACCGATCACCATGGCGGGCAGATACAGCGTCATCAGGTAGAAACCCACCGTCAGCCCGATGCGCCGCGTGGTCTGTACGTCCCGGGCGGAATAGAAGAACATGAAGCCGCGGGGCAGTATCGCCCAGTACAGGGCAAGCCCGAAGACGGGGAAGGTGATCCACCACTCGGGCGTCGCCAGGCCATTGGGACCCGGCAGCGTCAGCATCGACGGTTCCGTTTCCAGGATCCGGTTGAAAAGCGTCATGAGGTTGCCGTCGATCAGGTTCAGGCACCAGATGGCCGCCGCCCACACCGCCACGAACATCCACACCGCCTGGGCCACCGTGGTCCAGGTGACGCCGCGAATGCCGCTGGAGGTGACATAGATCATCACCATGACGCCCATGATCAGCAGCGCGCCGACGTAGGGGATGTTGCCCTGGGTGCCTTCCGAAAGCAGTACGGCGGGTCCCGTGACGTTGGCCGTCATCAAGGGGATGCAGCAGGACAGGATGTAGACGGCGATGAACGCGCGGAACTTGCCGTCGCCGAAATAGTCCACCAGCAGATCTGCGGGCGTGATGTAATTGAACTTCCTGCCCAGGCAGGTGATGCGCGAGCCGATGAAATAGATCACCCCGAGAGGCGTGAATACGGTCCACAGGACGTTGGCCGCAAAGGCGACGCCGTGCGCGTGGTAGAACCCCATGGAGCCGGGGATGGCGAAGGCGGTATGGAAGCCGCCTGCGATGCCCAGGTAGAGCACGATGAACCCGAAACCCGGTGCGACCTTGAAATAGTCGTCCATGGCCACCCGGCCCACCTTGGTCCAGCGGCCGGTGCCCACCCAGAGGATGAGCAGCGCATAGAGAGTGACGATGATGATGGTGTAGTGCCAGGATTCCATCGCTATTCTCCCCGGGCCGCTTCGCGTTCGGTCTCAATCTTCAGGCCGAGGTAAAGGCAACCGAAGAGCCACGCAAGGCCCCAACCGCTGCACCACACATACACCATGGGCATCCCGAGAACGGCCACGGGCTCGTTCACGGCCCAGGTGCCGAACCAGACCATCAAAAAACAGAACAGAAACCATCCCAGGTAGAGCTTCTGCCAGTTAGTCTGGGGTACCAGGTGATTTTGTCTTGCAGGTTCGGCCATCTTTCTTCCGTATGCTGTAGCTGGAACGGTGCCCTGAGTCTGCCCGACGGCATTCCGAAATCCTGTGACGGCAGCCGACAGACCGCAGGCATTCTGCTGTATCGCCAGCCCCAAGTCCACCGGGGAAACCCCACGCGCGGCCGGTCCGGTACCGGACAGTGTTCGCATGCGGCCACTGGATGAAGGAACTCCCTGCGCGGCAGTTCTGCTGGTCAACGGGAGCGGGTGCAGGCTGACGCCGGAAACGGTCTAACGGAGTGCCTGGGACTGCGTTTCCAGTTCGGCCCAGCGTTCCACCGCCGTCTCGAGACGTGAACGCATCTGTTCCAGTTCGCGAAGCGCCGCCTGCACCGTTTCGTGCGGCTGAAGATAGAACTCCGCCGAGTTGACCTGTCGTTCCATCGCCTGCACACGTTGTTCCAGCGCTTGAATCCGCTGTGGGAGCTCATCGAGTTCGCGCTGCAGCTTGTAGGTGAGTTTCCTGGCGGGGGAGGGGGGTCGCGCCGACGACCTCCTGACTGCTCCTGCCGTGGGAGGAGGCGAATCCCCCACCGCAAGCTGTCGCCGAAGCCGTTCCCAGTCGCTGTAACCGCCAGCGTATCGATGAACGACGCCGTCACCTTCGAAGACCAGGGTACTGGTAACCACCTGATCGAGAAAATAGCGGTCGTGGCTGACGACGATCAGGGTTGATGAATAGGCGAGCAGTCGCGACTCCAGCGCCTCCAGGGTTTCAACGTCCAGGTCGTTGGTGGGTTCATCGAAGATCAGCAGATTCGCGGGCTGTATCAGCAGTTTTGCAAGGATGACCCGGTTGCGCTCGCCGCCGGACAGCGCCGAAACACGCGTCATGGCCCGCTTTGCCGAGAACAGAAAATCCGTCAGATAGCCTACGACGTGCTTTTTCCGGCCCTGAATGTCGATGTAGTCGCGGCCCTCGCCGACAATTTCCGCCACCGTTTTCGTGGTATCGAGTTCGCGCCGAAGCTGGTCGAAATAGGCCACCTGCAGATGCGTCCCGCGCTTGACGGACCCGGTGTCGGGCTTCACTTCGCCCAAAAGAATTCGCAGCAGGGTGCTCTTGCCGACACCGTTGTTGCCGATGATGCCGATCCGGTCGCCCCGCATGATGCGCAGCGAAAAGCCTCGAAACAACGTTTTTCCATTATAACCGTGAGTTACATTACGAACTTCGAGAACTTTCTTGCCGGAAAGCTGCTCTGATTCGTTGATGTGAATGCGCGCCTGCGCCGGCCGCCTGATGCGCTCGCTACGCTGTTCACGCATGGCTTCGAGTGCCCGTACGCGCCCCTCGTTGCGGCTTTCCCGCGCCTTGATGCCCCGGCGTATCCAGGCCTCTTCCTCGGCCAGCAACTTATCGAAAAGGGCGTTGGCGCGATCCTCTTCGGAGTCAGCCTTGCGCTTCTGGCGCAGGTACGTCCGGTAGCCTCCCGGCCAGGATCGCAGGGAACCCCGGTCGATGGAGACGATCCGGGTTGCCAGTCGTTCGACGAATCCCCGATCGTGGGACACGAACAGCACGGTACCGTCGTACCGGCGAACTTCCTGTTCCAGCCATTCGATGGTACTGATATCCAGGTGATTGGTCGGTTCGTCCAGCAACAGCAATTCCGGCTTGCCGACCAGAGCCTGCGCCAGGGCCACCCGGCGCCTCCAGCCGCCCGACAGGTCGCTCATGCGCTCGCCGGCGGGCAATTCGAGTTGCGAGATGATGGCGTCCAGCTGAACGTCGATCGACCAGCCGCCGCCGGCCTCTATGGCGGCTTGCAGCGCTTCGAGTTCACGCAGATGGGCCTTGCCCGGTGAGACTTCGCTGGAGAGGGCGCGAAACGCTTCGATTCGGCCGCGTTGAGCGTGCATTCCGTCGGCCACGACGTCGCGAACGAACCGTTCGGTGGGTTCGTCCAGAGCCTGGTCCAACATGGCCAGGCGCATTTGGGCAGGCACTTCGACGCGGCCTTCGTCGGGCTCGATGTCACCGGTCAGCAGTTTGAGTGTGGACGACTTTCCGGAGCCGTTCCGGCCTATGAGGCACACGCGCTCGCCCGGGTCGAGACGCAGCTTGGCCTCCCGGAGGATTACTTGATCGCCGAAGGCCAGCGATACGTCGTCCAGACGCACATCGAAAATCATGCTTTATCGATCGCCGTACGGAAAATACTGCGTGGACTCCCAGTCGTGATAGGATAGGTACTCAGTGATCCTGATGCCAAATATCAAAAAAGAACGGTATCGGATCCGAGAAAGTAATAAACAACAGTGGGAGGAGCAACATGAGCCCAGCCAAAATCGTTCGAATCGTTAATGTTGTCGCCGTACTCGCGGTCGCCCTGATCCCGGGTATTCCAATGGGCGGTCTCATTCTGGCGATCGTCGGACTTGTACTCGGTTACTACGTGGCCAGCGACAATCGGATTGCCCTTGTCTTGTTTGCCGTGTTCCTGGGTGCGGGCGGCGATGGTGCGCTGGATTCGATTCCTGCAATCGGAGGTTACCTTACCAGCATTCTAAGCAGTGCCGGAATGGCATTGGCTGCGGCGAGTGTGACCATCTTCGCCCTCGTAACTTACGAGCGACTGACCGAAGACTGAGCGGCGATCGCGATCGGAAAGACTGCGGACCCCTGGATGGGTCCGCAGTTTTCAATTCTGGCGTAGAGCCTAATCTTCTCGACTTGAGCCGGGTCCACCCGGCTTACGCTTATGGACATAATTTAACATAATATACATTATGCGAATCAATAGGGATTCGCTCCAGGGGCCGACGCCACTACACGTCCCCCAGGCGCTGCCGCCCCCTTCCGATCCATGTCCGGAGACGCGCGATCTGCGCAAGCGATTTTCCTGCCCACATATGCTATCGTGCCGATTGCGGATGAACCTCTTGGTACCTGAGGCATCTAACGGTCTGTGTTTGTTTATCTTTGGGGGCAAGTCATGCACCGGAAGTTATCCCGTACGCTACAGTTGACCACCGCAGCCGCTGTGCTCTGCATGCTGGCCGTGGGTACCGCCCAGGCGCAGTTTGCCAACGCCAAGGAGATCGAGCGCGAAACCCGTGTTCAGTGGCTCACGATGAAGCGGGATCTTCCCAAGCCGGCCGACCCGCGGATTCAACCGTTCGTCGAATGCGTTGCCTGGAGCATTATCGAGGTTCTGGAAGAGCCCTATTCCGAGATGAACTGGGAAGTGGTGGTATTCGACGACGAAGCCATCAACGCATTCGCCATGGTCGGCGGACAGATCGGCGTCTTTACGGGTATCTTCAAGGTGGCCGATACAGTGGATTCGCTGGCGGCCGTCATCGGCCATGAAATTGCTCACGTGACCGAGAATCACGTGATGGCGCGGGCAAGGCGACAGATGGGCGGCGATTTCCTGGAGATTCTCGCCGGAGCGGTCGGGGAGCAGATCGGCCGTGGGATTTACGACCCGTATTATGGCAATTACGGGCGCTACGGCAGCAGTGTCGGACGAGAAGCGGGCCGAACGTTGGCGCAGTTCGGGCTTCTGTTCCCGTTCAGCCGCGGCCAGGAGTCCGACGCGGATCTCACGGGCATGGAATACATGGCCAAGGCCGGATACGATCCCCGGGCCAGTATCGAGCTCTGGAAAAACATGGCCGAAAGCCGGGACGGTGAAGAGCCGGCCGAATTTGCGTCCACTCACCCGTCGGATGATCGCCGCATCTACGACCTGGTTTCATCCATGGCTCCGGCGCTGGTCACCTACAATGAAAGTCTGGAAGAACGCGGCCGCCCGATCTGTGCGCCGTAGGGCCGGCAGTTTGTAGTTCCTGTCGGTGGCGGCGTGCCTCACGGCACGGTCAGGTGGTTTCTGCAGTCTCGACCGGCGATTCCGTTTCGGGAGAATCTTCACCCGGTTCGACGGCGGGAGCCGTAGCCTCCGAACTCTCTTCGACCCGCAATTCCCCCGTACCCGTCGGCGGCGGTGGCGGGATTCTGCCCGACGTCGCGTACCGCTCCAGAAGTTCATCTTCGGAAACGGCCCGGACGTCCCGAACCCGGCAGACATCCTGAGGAAAGACCGGCGAGAAAGCATCCGTGATCAATACAGCGCCGTCCAGGGCGCAGATGCGGCGGTCGTCGTCGTAAAACATCAGGCGGCCGGAAAATGCCAACTGGCAATCGATCCCATCAACCTCCACCAGGAAGGGACAACGGTAGGGGCCGACCTCCACAACGACGGTGTCCCGGTCCAGAAACTCGAACGACCGTACCCGGTCCCGATCGAAACAGTTATCGAACAGGTCGCAGCGGGGCGACACGACCTGGCTCGGATTGGTCGCACACCCGGCGAGCAGTGCAAGTGCGGCAGTGTAAATACTTCGGTACATGGCGCGCTTTCCCCTGGCGACCAGTCTATGCAGGTTAGGCCATTCAGTCCATCATGAGTTCAGATCCTGATGAAATTTGCCGGGTTTGCGTATACCTTGGACAGGTATGGACATTCTGAGCGAAGTACTTGATGTACTCGATCTGAAGTGCACCTCCGTTCATTCGATTGGCCCGAGGGGCGTCAATACGAATCGTGGCGCTACCTTGCAGGCCTATTTCGTCGTGTCCGGCGGATGCACGCTGAAATTCACGAGCGACGGCGCCGAGTACCGACTTCGTTCCCTGGATTGCGTACTGCTCGCCGACGGCGATCGGCATGAATTGCAGCCGGGATCGGGCAGGTCGTCATCCCCTGCCCGTTTGTTGAACAGTGTATATGCCCTGGACAGGGCCCTGCCCCACCCGTTGGCGCGCCACTTTCCCGGGCGACTGTTGCTGCGTTCCCGGGATCTCACCGACGAAAGCGAACTGCGCCGGGCGGTCTGGCTACTGGAAGGCGAGTTGATCAATGCGCGGCCGGGGTTCGACTATGTCGCCCGGCGAATCGCGGACATCATGCTGGTGGAGTTGCTGCGGAGATGCCAGGTGGATGGGCCGCGCCCCGTTTTCCTGGCAGCACTCTCCGACCCCGTCATTCACGATGCGCTCAGGCATATCCACACGCAGCTTGACCGTGCCTGGCATGTGCCGGAAATGGCAGAGACGGTGGGCCTGTCGCGAGCAGCGTTTGCGGAACGGTTTCACCAGCGGGTCGGAGAACCGCCGCTGCGCTACCTCCGGTATTGGCGGATGCTCAAGGCGCGCCGCGAGTTGCGCCGGTCTGGCACCCCTGTAAAGGACATCGCGGCAAACGCCGGATACGAATCCGCCGCAGGGTTCAGACGCGCGTTTCGAAGTGTATTCGGACGCGCACCCAGTTCGTTGCGATAGTCCCGTTCATTCGTATCACGCGGATCTGACACATGACCCGGCATTGGCGTACCGAGGACGATTCCGCCGGAGTCCGCTGGCTGATTCTTGACAAGGCGGACAGCCGGACCAACGTGCTTTCCCAGGACGTACTCCGGGAACTGGCTGACCTTGTCGAAGAGATGGTCTCAAGCCCTCCCGCAGGCGTGGTGATCAAGTCGGCCAAGGCATCGGGGTTCATCGCAGGGGCCGATGTTTCGGAGTTTCGCGCCCTCGCGGATTCCGGGCAGGCCGGGGAGCTGGTGAGTCAGGGGCAACGGCTGTTGAATCAATTGGAGCGTCTGCCCTGCCCGACCGTTGCTGCCATCAACGGCTTTGCACTGGGCGGCGGCCTGGAGCTTGCACTGGCCTGCGACTACCGGATCGCTGTGGAGGGCCACAAGCGCAATCTGGGCCTTCCCGAAGTGCGTCTGGGCATCCACCCGGGTCTGGGTGGAACGGTCCGCAGCGTGCGTCTGCTGGGCGCTCCGGCGGCGCTGAAGCTGATGCTCACCGGCAAATCCTTATCCGCGATGGAGGCCCGGCGCATCGGGCTACTGGATCGCATCGTACCCGACGGACAACTGGACCGGGCCGCGAGGAAACTCGTGGCCGAGCGGCCACGCAAACGGCGTTCACGCGCGCATCTGAGACTGCTGGGCTTGCCGTTCGTGAGACCGTGGCTGGGCCGGCGCCTGCGGGCGCAGGTCCGGAGACGCGCGCGGCCCGAGCATTATCCGGCGCCGTTCGCAATCGTGGATCTGTGGGTACGTCACGGCGCCAGGGGCCCATCAGCCTACGAAGCCGAAGCGCGATCCATGGCGCGCCTGTTGCAAACCTCGACATCGCGTCACCTGGTGCGTGTCTTTTTCCTGCGCGAGCGTCTGCGGGGCCTGGCGCCGAAGACTTCCGGGATCGGACACGTACATGTGGTCGGGGCCGGTGTCATGGGCGGCGACATCGCGGCATGGTGCGCGCTGCGTGGCATGAGGGTGACAGTCCATGATCGTTCCACGGCGCTGGTGGAACCGGCACTGGAGCGGGCGGAAGCACTCTTCCGGCGCCGGCTCAGGGCCTCCGGGGCGGCCGATGAGGCCCGCCGGCGTCTTGTGGCCGATGTGGACGGATTCGCCGAAGCCGATCTGGTCATCGAAGCCATCGTCGAGCGACTGGACGCAAAGCAGGACCTGTATCGGGAATTGGAAAGGCGGATGCGTCCCGACGCGGTGCTGGCAACGAATACGTCAAGTATCGACCTGGAACGCCTTTCGGAGGCGATCACGCACCGTGGCCGTTTCCTGGGACTGCATTTTTTCAACCCGGTTGCCAGACTTCCTCTGGTGGAAGTCGTCCGCAGCGATTCCACGGATGACGAGTACATGGCGCGGGCAATGGCTTTCGTCAATGGAATCGGAAAGTTGCCTCTACCCTGCCGCAATACGCCGGGATTCCTCGTCAACCGAATTCTGGCGCCCTATCTCACCGAGGCACTGTTCGCACACCATGACGGTTATGCGCTGGAAACCATCGATCGGGCCGCCGAAGACTTCGGAATGCCCATGGGTCCCGTGGAGCTTGCGGACCGTGTGGGACTGGATGTCGTCCTGCATGCGGCCGAAAGCCTGGGTACGGATTCAGGAGAGGCAGCATTGCGCCTTCGAAGCAAGGTCGAGGCGGGCGAACTGGGCGCCAAGAGCGGGGCCGGCTTCTACCGGTTCCGCGACAACCGGCCGATCAAGTCCAAGCGTGCTGCGTTGCCTGACAGGGACCTTCAGGACCGGCTGATCCTGCCGCTGCTCAACGCGGCGGTGGCGTGTCATGCGGACGGAGTGGTGGACCATCCGGATTTGGTGGATGCCGGCATAATTTTCGGAACGGGATTCGCACCGTTCAGGGGCGGCCCGATTCACTACGCGCGTCTGCGAGGCATCGAAGCGATTGTCGGGCGAATGGAGTCGTTTGCCGCTTCACTCGGCCCCCGATTCACTCCCCATCCCGATTGGGCGACCCTGGAACCGGCTCGGCAGGAGGAAAACGCGACCTGACGAGACCGTCCGCGTGGATCAGAGTGTGTGGGTAGGTTCGTCGCCGCCCGAAATTCCGCCAAGTAGTTCTTCGAAATGGGCTCTACAGGGTTCCTGAGCCTCAAACTGCACCCCTACCCCCGCAGCTCGCCTACCCTGGGCCCGGTTCGGTGTCACCCAGGCGATCTTGCCATTGACGGCAATCGGCACATCTGCATCGAACAGACGGATCGTTACCGAGACTTCGTCACCGAGCTCGAATGGGCCGTTGGTGCGCACGAATACACCACCGTTGCGAAGAAAAGGCATGTACGCCTGCCGAAGCGCGTTCTTGTCCTCAAGCGTCAGCTCCAGTGCTCCGGATGAATTCATCGATGTTCTCCCTCCGGCTGAAAACCCGGCAACAATGCCCTGACAGCCAGTTCCACGTTGATTCCACCGCCAAGTTGCCCCAAAAACAATTCCACATTTTCGAGCTGTTCGAACAGAAATTGCGTCGTCAGCGGTTTCCAGGCGTTCCGAAGTTCACTGGAGGCCAGCTTTCCGTCTTCAACGACATCGGGCGCCAGTCGTGCCCGAATCACAGACTGCAAGCTCGTCGAGAGCCAGTTCAACGCCGCCTCGATATCACCCGCCAACCACTGGTCTGCGACCACCTGGGGATCGAGCCGATTAGTAGAAATAACACACAATGTTGTTTCTAACTCTTTATAAATGTTATAAAATCCGTTTTGTTTCCAGTCGATGGCTCGAAACGGAGCTCCGCGAGCGGCATCCAGCAGAGGCATCCAGTCCACACCCTCCGGGCCCTTCCCCGCACCATCCAGCCAGGCGAGCGCTTCGGCAACAGGAGGACAACGTACCGGCAGCGACTGGCAACGGCTGCGAATCGTAGCCGGAAGTCGCCCGGGCTGGTGTGAGATCAACAGCAGATAGGTATCGGCGCTGGGTTCTTCCAGGGTCTTGAGCAATGCGTTGGCAGCCGCTGTGGTCATCGCATCGGCAGGCTCCAGGACAAGCACCTTGGCCTGAGCCGTCAGGCTGGTCAGCGAAAGAGCCTGGGTTGCCTCACGGACCTGCTCGACAGTCAGCGTGTTTCGCTTCGGTTCGGGGAATACCCAGTGGAGGTCGGGATGGCGGTCCGCGGGCTCGTGGCGCCGGAGCATGGCGGTGGCAGCCTCGTTGGCTTCCAGAGGCGCCACGTCACCGCCGGAGCCCTCCAGCAGCCGGCGCGCCGCAACCAGTGCCAGGTTGATCTTGCCGACTCCCCGCGGCCCGGCCAGCAGCCATCCATGTCCCAGGCGGCCGGCTCCGTGCACGGCCCCCAGTTGCAACAGCGGCGCCTGCAGCCATGGGCAGATCCCACTGCTGAGGATCTCGTAGGGAGAAGCGGATATAGACAGTGCCACGAGTTGCTAGCGCCTGAAGTCACTCAGAAACGCTGACATTTGGGTCGTGATCCTGGACTTTACTTCCGACAGGGAAGGCGTCGCATCAATCACCTTGATACGGTTCGGCTCATCACGCGCCAGTTCCAGATAGGCTTCACGCACGCGAACAAAAAAATCCCAATTCTCCCGTTCGAAGTGGTCCAAGGTTCGGGCGCGAATTCTGTTCAGGCCTACTTCCACCGGTGCGTCCAATAGCAGTGTAAGGTCCGGTTCCAGGTCTCCGTGAACCGCTAGCCGCAAAGACTCGATCAAAGCCTTGTCAGCACACCGTCCGCCGCCCTGATAGGCTACCGTCGCATCGCTGAACCGATCACAGATCACCCATTGTCCGTCGTCGAGCGCCGGTCGAATGACCCTGTCCAGGTGGTAAGCCCGAGCGGCAAACATTAGCAGCGTCTCAGTTTCCGCCGACAATTCGCCATGGTCTCCCTGCAGGACCCAGTCCCTGATTTTGTCGCCTAACTCTGTGCCGCCAGGCTCCCTTGTGACCCTGACGGGAATACTCGCGGCGGTGAGGGCTTCCCGAACAAATGCAATGCATGTCGTCTTGCCGACGCCTTCGGTTCCCTCGAGGGTAATGAATGCGCCCCTCACCGCTCCGCAGTCTCCGCCAGCGGAGTACCGGATTGGTATCGGGCAACCGCTCGCCGGTGCTCGTCCAGTGTGGTGGAGAAATAATGACTCCCGTCTCCCAGGCCGGTCGCAACGAAGTACAGTTCCGAACCGGGCGCCGGGTCTACCGCCGCTGCCAGCGACTGCCGACCGGGAAGCGCGATGGGAGTCGGAGGCAGCCCGGATCGCGTATAGGTGTTGTAGGGCGTGTCCCGGGAGAGGTCTGCGCGGCGCAGGTCGCCGTCAAAGTCGTCGCCGAGCCCGTATATGACGGTCGGATCGGCCTGCAGGCGCATGCCGCGCTCCAATCGCCGGTGGAAGACTCCCGAGATGCGCCGGCGTTCCTCGTTCAGTGCCGTTTCCTTTTCGATGATCGAGGCCAGGGTCAATGCCTCGTAAGGCGACTCGAGCACCGTAGTGGCCCGGTATTCTCCCCATACCTCTTCCAGCAGATCCTGCATCGCCTCGTGGGCCTGGCGAAGAACCGCGACCGCCGGCGTTCCTCTTGGAAACCGGTAGGTATCCGGGTAGAACTGGCCTTCCGGGTGGCGTCCGGGATCGCCCAGATCGGCCATGATCGATTGCGGATCCAGATCGCGGGCATCCACCGCCTCATGATTCCTCAACGCTGTAACCATATCGGCGAATGTCCAACCTTCGATGATGGTCAGGTCGTACAAATACACCCGGCCGCTCACCAGTTGATCCAGCAGCCCTCTGGGGCTGGTTCCGCTGCCGATCAGGTACTCTCCGGCCTGGATCCGTTTCGCGTCGCCCGAAAAGCGCGCATACGCGTTGAGGGCCCAGGACGTCTCGAGGATGCGGCGCCGGGAGAGTTCGTCGCTGATTCCCGCCAGCGAGGATCCCGGGGCCACATCGAGCCTGTCTCCGCCGGCGGCGACATTCATGGGAGTATCCAGCGACCGCCAGGCAATCAGCAGGGTCGCGCATGCGACGGCAACGATGCTGCCGCACAACGCCGTGAACATGATCCAGCGCAGAGTTCTCGCCTGCATTTCGTCCTGTCGTGCTGCCGTGGGTGCGAAGATCCGGGTCGCCCATGGTAACAGGATGAGAACGGAGAATTGGCGGGAGATTGCGTCGGTCCGCGGTTCGACGCCAGGCCGGCCAGGAGGTTCGGCAGGTCAGTCCGATTGCCTGAAGACCAAGGTACCGTTTGTTCCGCCGAAGCCGAAGGAATTGGACAGGGCAATCCGCACCTTGCGTTCCAGAGCCACGTTCGGCGTGTAGTAGAGATCGCACTCGGGATCCTTGTTCTCCAGGTTGATCGTCGGCGGCACGACCCCATCCTTGATCGCCATCACGGTAAACAACGCTTCGATCGCGCCGGCGGCGCCCAGCGTATGGCCCGTCGTGGACTTGGTCGAACTGATGACCAGCGATTTTGCGTGCTCGCCGAACGTCCGCTTGACAGCCAGCGTTTCGGCCACGTCACCCAGGGGCGTCGATGTGCCGTGCGCATTGATGTAGTCGACCTCTTCGAGGTTCACGCCCGCGTCCTCGAGAGCCAGGCGCATGCAGTGATCCGCCCCGGAGCCGTCTTCGGTGGGCGCGGTGATATGGTACGCGTCGCCGTTCATGGCCGAGCCGATCAGTTCGGCGTAGATGTTCGCGCCGCGCCGCCGGGCGCGCTCGTACTCCTCCAGCACCAGGCAGCCCGCCCCGTCGCTGAGGACAAACCCGTCCCTGTCCCTGTCCCAGGGCCGGCTCGCGCCGGCGGGGTCGTCATTGCGCGTCGAAAGCGCCCGCGCCGAGGCAAATCCGCCGATTCCCAACGGAGTGGTGGCATACTCCGCGCCGCCCGCCAGAATGACATCCGCCTCGCCGATGCTGATCAACCGTCCGGCCAGACCGATGCAGTGCGCGGACGTGGCACAAGCGGTCACCAGGGCCAGGTTCAGACCCGTGAGCCCGTACTTGATGGAGACATGCCCGGAGATCATGTTGACAATACTTCCCGGAACGAAAAACGGTGAGATTCTCCGGGCTCCCGCCTTCCGGTACTTCTCGTAGTTCGTTTCGATGGTGTCGATGCCGCCGATGCCGGATCCCATGATCACGCCGAACCGATGGGCGTCCGATTCGGCAACCGCAAGCCCCGCGTCCTCGAAGGCCTCGGTACAGGCGGCTATGCCATAGTGCATGAAGCGGTCCGCCTTGCGGCTGTCCTTGACCGACATGTAGTCGGTCACGTTGAAGTCCTTTATGACGCCGGCGAAGGTGGTGCTGAATCCGGTCGTATCGAAAGAGTCCACCGGGCCGATACCGCTGACGCCGTCACGGACGTTCGCCCAGCCCTGGGCGACGTTGTTCCCATTGGGAGAGATCAGGCCTAGCCCGGTAACGACGACTCGCCGCCTGGTCATCAGGGTGACCCCGGCTGAACCTGAGAGGGAAAGTAAACGATGCGCAAGACGTGCGGGAGGCTAGGAATCGCCCTTGTGCGCGTTGACGTAGTCGATGGCATGCTGGACCGTGGTGATCTTCTCGGCTTCTTCATCCGGAATCTCGGTCTCGAATTCCTCTTCCAGGGCCATGACCAGCTCGACAGTATCCAGGGAGTCGGCTCCCAAATCGTCGACAAACGATGCATCGTTGTTGATTTCGTCCGCCTTGACACCGAGCTGTTCAGCGATGATCGCTCTGACTTGGTCTTCGACACTACTCATGCGTGGGGTACCCCTTAACTAAATGACCGGCCAGCAGGCCCATGGCCGCGCTTGCGTGGCGCGTATTGTACTGAGAACAACGGGGGCAATCCACAATGTCACGGCAAAATCATATACGCCGTCATGCATCGACAATATTCGCTCGCCAAGCCTCAACTCATCAGCAGCCCACCGTTGACATTCAGGGTTTCGCCGGTGACGTATCGAGCCGCGTCGGACGCCAGGTAGACCACCGCAGCGGCGACGTCCTGCGGTGCGCCGAGGCTGCGTGACGGAATCTGCCGCTTGAGCGAATCCCGTTGGGATTCGCTCATCTCCCGGGTCATGTCCGTCTCGATGAATCCCGGAGCGACGGTATTCACCGTGATATTTCTTGAGGCGACCTCCTTCGCCAGGGATTTGCCGAATCCGATCATGCCGGACTTGGCCGCGGCATAGTTCACCTGCCCCGGGTTGCCGGTCAGACCCACCACGGAAGCGATATTGACGATACGCCCCCAGCGCGCCCGCATCATGCCGCGGATGGCCGCCTTGCAGACCCAGTAGAGGGAGGAGAGATTGGTCGCCAGTACCCGGTCCCATTCGTCCGGTTTCATGCGCGCGAACAGATTGTCGCGCGTGATGCCGGCGTTGTTCACCAGGATCGTCGGAGCCGTTTTCGACTCCGAAAGCGTCGCGAAGAGTGCCTGTATCGATTCGGGATCGGCCACATCCAGCACCAATCCGCGCGCGTCGGGAGAGAGGGTCCCCAACCGCTCGGAAATCGCGGCAGCGCCAGGCTCGGTGGTCGCCGTACCCACGACGGCAGCGCCCTGCAACGCCAGCGCCTGCGCCGTGGCGCGCCCTATTCCGCGCGAAGCTCCCGTCACCAGTGCCACGCGTCCCTCGATACCGGGCCAGCGCCCGAGCTGTGCCAGTTCCATGGAATGTATTTCCTGTATTTCGTGCCGGCGCGATTATACGCTGCGGCGTGCGTCGCGACTGCCGGTTTCCGGCCGGACGGGGTTCCATATGCCGATGTCGGGAGCGATACGAAAGCGTGAAAATAGTGTGTTATCTTGGCAACCACAGCAGGAACGGCGAGAAATCGAAATGGTTCGCCCGTCAATCAGACTCACCGGTTTCCGGGCCGGGCTGTCCGGCCGGGAAGTACAGGGGCCGGACAGTAAAACGGCTACGTGCGGCCAGCGCGGTTTCACCCTCATCGAGATCATGGTGGTGGTCGTCATTATCGGGCTGCTGGCGGCGCTGGTGGCGCCCAGCCTGATCGGAAACATCGATCGTGCCGCAGTGAACCGGGCCAGAGCGGATATCCGTAGCATAGAAACGGCGCTCAATCTCTACAGGCTGGACAACTTCAGTTATCCCACCACCGACCAGGGACTGGAAGCCCTGGTTCGCAATCCCGGGGAGGCAGCCGCGCCCAACTGGAAGGCCTACCTTCGCGGTCTTCCGTCAGACCCCTGGAACCAGCCTTATCAGTACGTATACCCCGGCCAGCGAAGCGAGTTCGATCTGTTCACGTTTGGCGCTGACGGCGTGCAGGGCGGTGAGAATGTCAATGCGGACATCGGCAACTGGGACCTTAATTGACGCCCAGCCGTCCGGCTGACCGCCCCGGCATGCACACTGAATGGCGGTGGCCGTGAACGCGTCCTCAGCCGCCCCGAACCCTGCTTTCACCATGTGCGCAAAGCACGGCACAAAGGGATTTTCGCTCATTGAACTCCTGGTGGTGCTGTTCATCATCGGGCTGTTCGCGGGTACGGCGGTCCTGTCGCTGAACGTGATCGGGGTTGACCGGGAGCTTGAGCGCGAAGCGCTGAGGCTTCGGAGTCTGCTGGACACGCTGATGGACGAAGCGGTGCTGCAAACCCGGGACTATGGCGTGCTGTTCACAAACAACGGTTACAGGTTCTTCGTCTACGATTACCGGTCACTGAGTTGGCTCGAGCCGGTGGGGGACGAGTTTCTGAGAGAGCATCGACTCACTGAACCTCTGGCGATGACCCTGTTTCTTGAAGACAGGGAGGTCGTTCTGGATTCGGAGTATGAACCGGAATTCGGGCAACAGCTCCAACCGCAGGTCATGCTGCTGGCGAGCGGGGAGATCACACCCTTCGAGGCCCGCCTGTTCCGCGACCCGGCCGGCGGCCGATACCTGCTGAAGGGAATGCTTGACGGTTCGCTGGAGGTCACGCGAAGTGGATTCGACTAGCCAGGTTCGGGGTTTTACCCTGCTTGAGGTGATGGTCGCTCTGGCCATCGTCGCCCTCGGCATGATGGCGGTACACGCGCAACTCAACCGTTACGCAGTCGGCGCCGCGATCATCGAGAACAAGGTTCTCGCGAGCTGGATTGCGTCCAACCGCATTGCAGAACTCAGCGTGGCGCCCCAGTGGCCGCCGCTGGGTGAGACCCGGGATGAAGTCGATTATGCCCAGCGAACCTGGGTCTGGCACACGCAGATTTCGGAGACGCCCGTGGAAAACCTTCGCCGCGTCGATGTGTCCGTGTCGCTGGCGAATGAACCCGAGCAGGTCATCCATACCGTGTCCGGCCTCCTGGAGCCCCCTCCCCCGCCGGGCATTCCACCGCCGAACTGGCTGCCTGGTGCGCCCGGGACGGGACCGTGAAGTCCGCCTCGAATCGCCGCGCGATGCCCTGCCCGGAGCGGATATCCGCTGGCGGATTCACGCTGGTGGAATTGCTGGTCGCGGTTGCCATCGTTGCCGTGATCGGCGTCATTGCGCTAACCGGGCTTTCAACGGTCCTGCAGCAACAGGCCATCGCGGAGGAGCGGTCGCAGCGATGGCGCGATATCCAGTTCGCCATGCATGTCATCGCCCAGGACCTGGCGCAGCTTCATCCCCGGGCCGCCCGGGATGAATCGGGCGAAACCTGGCAGCCCAGTTTCCAGGTTGGCGTCACCGAACAATTTGCCGTTGAACTCAGCCGCGGCGGATGGGCCAACCCCGCCGGACTGCCGCGAGGTCATGTTCTGAGAGTCGCCTACGACTGGGAGGAAAACGGCAACATGCTGGTTCGCTTTCACTGGCCGGCCATGGACCGTACGCTGACGACGCCTCCGGTGCGGACCGAACTGCTTGGCGGTGTCGACGACATACAGATCAGACTTCAGGATCGAAACGGCCAATGGCACGTGGAATGGCCACCGCTGGACATGCCGGCTCCGGATTCCCTGGTCATGCCGCCCCGATTGGTGGAGTTCAACCTCTATCTGGAAGATTTCGGCCACCTGTGGCGCACCGTGGAGGTTGGTGGATGAAGCCTCCCGGTGAACTGCAGCGGGGCGTCGCGGTCCTCACGGCCATGCTGGTCGTGACCCTGGGCACGATGATTGCCGTCAACATGATGTGGAGTGCCAGCCTGGATCAGCGGCGGGCTTCGGCCGGACTGGCAGCGGACCAGGGGATCGCGTACCTGCAGGGCGCGGAAGCGTGGGCAGGGGATATTCTCCGTCAGGACAAGGTGGAATTTCCGCAAAGCGATCACCTGGGGGAACTCTGGGCCCTGGAACTGCCGCCCCTGCCGGTGGACGGAGGCGCCATCACCGGCCGGCTGGAGGACCTTCAGGGCCGGTTCAACCTGAACAACCTGGTCACGCCCCAGGGTGAGCTGGATCCGCTTTCCCTGGCGCAATTCGAGCGTTTGCTGGCAACGCTCGGCCTGGACCCGTCCGTTGCCGGAGCCGTTGTCGACTGGCTCGATGCGGACGTGGAAACCCACTTTCCCAATGGCGCCGAAGACGATGCATACGCCGGTGCGATGCCCCCGTATCGCACGCCGAACTGGCCCATCACGAGCACCAGCGAACTTGCCGCGGTGTCCGGCATCGAGGCCGAAGGGTATCGGACGCTGTTGCCCCATGTCGCCGCATTGCCGACAGGCACTCCTTTGAATGTCAACACGGCGTCGGCTCCCGTTCTCGCGTCGCTGTCGGATGACATTGGCCTGGCCGGCGCCGCCGCATTGCTGGAACGGCGGGGCGACACGGAGTTTGTGGACATCGATGGAGCTTTCGAGGGCCTGCTCGAGCCGGATACTCGCGGTCGAATCAACGGGACCAGCGATTACTTCCTGTTGACTGCCACCGTGGTACTTGGCACGCACCAGTACACCCTTTACTCTGTCCTGCAACGGCACCAGAGTGGCCTTGTTGGCGCCGTCTTTCGCAGCCTTGGAGTTCAATAGCGTGCTCGAGCATCTGGTTGTCCGATTGCTGAGGCGTCCGGGCGACGTCTCGTGGGTCGTACTCGACTCCGACGGACAACGCCTGTCACCGCAGACGCACGGTACATTGGAGGAAGCCGCCGCGCAGGCCGCGAATCGGCGCGTTCTGGTGCTGGTGTCCGGATTGGATGCGACCAGCAGCCAGGCAACGTTGCCCGTCAAGAGCCCGAAGCGGCTGCGGCAGATGCTCCCCTATTCGCTGGAGGACGTCGTCGCCGAGGATGTGGACCGTCTCCACTTTGCCGCCGGTCCGCGCGACGCCTCGGGAACGGTTCCCGTCACCATGGTGACGCGGCGGCAAATGGATTCCTGGCTGGACGACTGCGAACAGGCGGGATTGAACCCGGATCGGGTGTACTGCGAGGCGGACGGTGTTCCCATCGTGCCGGGTGCCATGACGTTGGTCATTGAAGGCGACCGTACATGCGGTCGCGTGCCCGGCGAGGCAGGCTTCGCACTTCAGGGATTCACATTGCCGGAAGTGCTGCGGGTAGCGTACGGCGGTGCGGACGAATCCTCCGAACTGCCCCACGTGACATTGTTTGCCGACAATGACGGATACGCACAATGCGAAGGCGATGTCGCCTGGCTGCGCGAGCAGGGCGTCAGCCTGGACGTACAGCTATTGCGCGAGGGCGTTCTGCCCCGACTGGGTGCGACTCTTATTGGCCGTCCCGGATGCGACTTGCTCCAGGGTCCCTACGGTCTGCAGCCCGACTGGCAGTCGTGGTTGCGGCCGTGGCGGCTTGCCGCGTCACTTCTGCTCGGAGTGATCGTGCTGGCGATTGCCGGAGAAGGCGTCCGGTACCTGACGCTAAGCCGCGATGACCGTAACGTGACCGAAATGCTGGAGACTGCGTGCCGGCTCAACTCACAGTCGTCCAGCCTGGCATCGTGCGAAGCGGAGATTCGTCGGCGCTTCGCCGTCACGGCGGACGGGACCGAAGCCGGGTTCCTGCTGGCGCTTGAAGAGATAGCGCAGTCCTGGAATGAAGACACGCGCCTGGAAGCGTTGAGTTACCGAACCGGCGTCATGGATCTGCGTATCGTTGCCCAAAGCGTATCCGCACTGGACGAATTCTCTCGCGACATCAGTAGCAATGGCCGCTTGCAGGCATCGATTCAATCGGCGAATCCGACGCAGGACGGCATTCTCGGGCGACTGCAGATCGCCGTCAGTCCACAATGAAGGACTGGTTCGACACGCTGCAGCCGCGCGAGCGCATCGTCCTGCTGGCCGGCGGTGCCGTCGGCGTGCTGATCCTCGCCTGGAGTCTCGCGTGGTCACCATTGCGCAATGCCACGCTGAATCTGGATGCGAGGCTGGCGGAGAAACACAGCATCCTCGCGGATGCGCGCCGACTGCAGGCGACGGGTGCGCCGCCGGTCCCGTCGGTAGCGCCCGGGGAATCGCTGGTGCTGGTGGTGGATCAGACTCACCGCGCACACGGCCTCGGCGGCACGCTCTCGCGCAATCAGCCCGATGGGGAAGACGGCATTCGCGTCACGTTCCAACGAGTGCCCTTTGCCCAATTGGTGAGCTGGCTCGGCGCCTTGCAGCAGGGCCATGGAATCGTGGTGATATCCGCGAACCTGGACGGTACGCAGCAGCCCGGCCTCGTAAACGCCTCCCTGGTATTGCGGAGGTCGTGACATGCGGGTCAGGTGGATTGCCCTCGGTGCAGGCGCCTATCTGGCTTTTGCGATCACCCTCTTCCCCGCAGATGTTGCTCATCGCTGGTTCGCACCCGCCGAGTTTCGCTTGTCCGGCGTTCAGGGCACCGTATGGTCCGGCAGTGCCGCGCTTGGATCCGCAGGACCGTTGGGATTTCACAGCATTCAATGGCAGGTACGGCCATGGACTGTTCTGCTGGCGCGGCCGGGAGGGTCTTTGGAAACCGGCCTCGGCGACGGTTTCCTGCAAGCCGATGTCCGCGTCGGGCCAGGTGTCGTCTCCCTCACAGAGGTCCGGGCAAGCTGCAGTCTGTCGGCTCTCGCCTCGGCGCTGCCCATCGCCGGAATCCGCGGTCAGGTGAGTCTGGAGCTCGCCGAACTGACCGTTCGGGACGGTTGGCCCGCCTCGGCCGAAGGCGAGCTGCGCCTCCGCCGGATCACGGTTCCGCCCCTTGTGGGGAGCGATCCCATCGTCCTGGGCAACTATAATGTCACGCTTTCCGGGGGTGACGGATTGCAGGGCCTGTTCGAGGATCGGGGAGGTCCGTTACAGGTCCGGGGATCGGCAAGTCTCTCCGCTGCCGGGCAATATGAAATCGGGGGAGCCGTACGGGCGCGGCCGGAGGCCAACGCCGCCCTGACGCGCGGCGTGGAATTGCTTACCGGCGATCCGGACGATGCAGGTATGCGTGCCTTCAGCTTTACCGGTACGCTCTGATCGGAAATACTCGAAGCCGTGTCCGCAAGGGCTGAAGCCGACGCCGTATCCCTTGCCTGAACCGGCTATTGTTCGGATCCAAAGTAGTTCAGTTCGATGGTAATCCCGTTCGGGTCCTCCACGAAAATCTGGCTGAGTGCCATGTTCGGTACCTGCCGTTCGCGAAATGGCACGTTGTTTCGTTGCAGGCGCCGGATCATCGCGGGCGCATCCGTTGCACAAAAAGCGATGTGATCCAGGGATCCGCCGCCCTCCAGCGTGTCCAGATCGATATCACCGCCCAGATATTCCACCAATCCAACGGAATCATCGGGATCCACGCCGACCAGATGGATCACCGCATGACCTTCCAGGTACAGCCAGGCGCCCGGAAACGAAAAGTCCGGACGGTCGCCTTCTTCCATCCCAAGCAAATCAATATAGAAAGCCCGACTGGCTTCCAGGTCCAGGGTGCGGATGGAACAATGATCCAGGGTGCGAACTGCCATGTCGAGCGGTCTCCAGTACTGGTCGCCGTCTGGCGATGATATCAGTCGGCTGGTGTCATGCCGGTACTCCCGGACGGCTGATCCACAGCCTGTCCGGCCCGATCGGCAATCTGCGGCTGCCATTGCCTGAAAGCGCGAAGCAGCGGGAAATACAGTCCTACCCTGATGGGCCGGCTGTCAACGCTGGACAAGGCCCTGGCATATCTTTCCAGCTGCCCCCGGTATCGTTGAACCTCCGAATCCAGGAATGCATCGGTGGATCCACCTTCGTGGGCGCTGGTCTTGTAGTCGATAATCCATCGCGTTCCGGAGTCGTCGACAAATGTCCGGTCCAGACGCAAGTTCTCGATGAGCCCGTCAGCAGCCCGCGAGACCGGCAGCTCCGAGTCGGCCTCCCGGCGAGCTGCCAGGATCCATTGTCCGGTTGCATCGTCCAGGACGGCTTCGAGCGCCTGCATCACGCGGTTCGCCGCCTCCGGGAGCTCGTCGCGGTCCACCCCCAGCAACTGGAGTTCCGCCCCGTAGCGGTGCACGCCGGCCCGTACACGCTCGGCATCCCAGTGCTCAACCCCCTCCCTCGCAATGGTATGCAACCATTGGTGAACCACGACCCCGACCTGCAATGCAGCCTGCCCCGCCCATTGGAAATGGGGGCGTCGCTCACCCTCTTCCCGGGCGATAGCTGTGCCGCCGGGTTGCCGCGCAGTTGCGACAAGGCGTCTGAGCTTTGGCTCGAAAGCCTCCTCGACCGGCTTTCCGGCATCGTCTGCCACCGTGGCCGATTCGAAGGCAGCGGATACCTGCGGCCAGAGGAAGGCCAACAGACTGCGTGACGGGGGGTTGGTCTTTCCTGGCGGAAGTTGGCCGATCAGGTGCAGGCGTTCCCTGGCACGGGTTGTCGCCACGTAGAGAAGGCGTGCGCGTTCGGAGTACTCCTTGCGCTGTTCGATGGACTGCAGCCACCGGGTGTACGGATCCGGTTCATCTGCGCCCGCGGAAAACGGAGCCAGCAGGATGGATTCCCTGCCGTCGGGGTGCACGCGTTCATGCCAGTAGAGCGCCCTGCCCCTGTCGGATTGCGGTACCCGCCCCAGCCCGAGCAGCACAACCGTGTCGAACTCCAGCCCCTTGGCCTTGTGCACGGTCATGATCTCGATGCCGCTTTCCCGGGGACGGTCCACTATTGCGGCCGGATCGTCGAACAGGCTGCCCAGAGCGGCCGGATCGTCCAGATCGCCCATGACTGTGGCCTCACTGAGGATGGAGAAGAAATGCTCTGCGCGATCCGTATCCCGCGAATCCTGAAGACAAACAGGCCCGTCCAGGGTCACCCAGGTGCGCTGCACCCAGCGGGCCAGAGGCTGGTTGGCCCGTTCGAGAAAGGCCAGCTGCAGGATAGCCCGCAGACGCTCCAGCCGAACACGGCCGTCCCCGGTCAACCCGGCAATGCGTTCCGCGTCGTGCATCAACGTCCATACCGCGCTGTCCGAGTCGCCCCGGCACAGGACGTGCAGGTCGCTCCAGTTCAGGCCGCACCAGGGGGCCCGCAGTACCGCCAGCCACGCGACACGATCGCCGCGATGAGTCAACGCCCGGGTCAGTCCGATGAGGTCCTGGGTGACCTGATGCTGGTTGGGTGCTTCCAGTTGAACCGCATGAGCGTCCAGGCCGAGAGTACGAAGGTGACTCTGCAGGCCCGCAAGGTGACTGCGGCTGCGCACCAGGATGGCCACCGAACCGGACTCGGACCGGGCCCTTTCGTCGGCAACGATCTCCGCGGCACGCCGGGTCTCCGCATCCGGGTCCGACCCCCGAAGCGCGTGCACCTGTACGGTCTGCCGGCTTGAAGGCGCCCTGAACGCTTCGCAAGGACTGAAACGGGCGGCGCCTGCCTTGAGGTCATCCCCAGCCGGAAAGATCCTTGTGAACGTGTCGTTGACCCAATCGATCAGAACGGGAGCGCTGCGGAAGTTTCGCGTCAGGTTCAGCGTTTCACATCGAATATCTCCGATACCCGTGTGCCTGGCCCGCAGGAACAGCGACATGTCGGCGTTCCGGAACCGGTAGATGGACTGCATGGGATCTCCGACCAGGAACAGTGAGCGGCCGTCGCCCCGTTCCCACCCGGACGTGAGCAGTTCCAGAAGCCGGATCTGCGAACGCGAGGTATCCTGGAATTCGTCCACGAGAATGTGCTGAATGCGTCTGTCGAGGGCAAGCAGCAGGTCCGATGGGCGCACCGCGCTGCCGAGAGCGCGTTGGGCAGCCAGCGCCAGTTCTATGAAATCCGCGGAATTCCGTTCCGCGAACAGGACCCGCAGTTCGGCCACGAGGTGCTGCAGCAGGATTCGAAGTGCCGACATGGAATCCCACCATGCCGATCCCGGCAGCGACTCCGGGATGTTCCTCAACTCCACCAGGGCAATGCGCAATTCCTCCGAACCTGCAAGGGACGAGATCAGTTCCTTCAGATCGCCGCCAAGGGGCGCAAAATGACCGGAGAACCCGATCGCGCCCGGTTGCCTGCGCCACGTCCCTTGCCTGGTCAGCAACAGTTCCGGCAACGCCTTCCAGGCCTTGAGTTGGTCCACGCACGGGGCGGGCATTGTTTCAAGATTCAGCCACGACTCGAACTTTGGAGCGAAGTTTGGCGCATGACTGGCCACATGACGCAACAGGGGTACCAACCGCCGACAGGCCGTCTCGGGGAGTAAATCCGCCACCGCGATCAGATCCTCCTCGATCGAACGGTGCAACGTCCGTTCGACGATAACGCGCAATTCCGCCTCATCCGCACCGAACACATGGGGCATCCACTGGTCGCGAGTGGCGAGCATTTGCAACATCAGCGTCACCATGCCCTCGGCGCTGGAATCGGAAGTCTTGAGCAGGAAACGCAATGCGCGCGCTCCCGGAGATGCGTCTCCAAGCTGCCGGATCATTCGCCTTCCGGCAGCCCGATAATGCTCTGAAGCGTCTTCAACGATACGCGCCGCCCCAATCCCGCCGGACGCCACCGGCAACCGCTGTGCGAGCCAGACATTGAGCGCGTCCAGCGTATCGATCTTGAGCCGGGCCGGTTGTTCGAGCACAGACCAACCCAGCTCCCGGTCACGCTCCAATGCTTGCCGGCCCAGTTGGAAGGTCAGGAGCCGATGCGGCTGCCCTGGCCGCTCTTCCCGATCTGCTGCGGCCAGGGCTGCCAGCACGCGATCGCGCATCTGCGCGGCTGCCTTGCGGGTGAACGTGATCGCGATGACTTGTTCTGGCAACTTAACGGTCGCCAGCAAGGCCAGAAAGCGCTGGATCAGCAACTCCGTCTTGCCCGATCCTGCCGGCGCCTGAACGATAAAGGATCGGTCAGTCTTCAGGGCGCGTCGGCGTAGCGCTGCGTCGCTCATTTCATGACCTGTTGCGTGACGCACTCGGCTCCGCCTTTCGCGCCTGTGCCAACCATTCGTGAATCCGGGTAAGCGGTGCGATCGCACCCTCTGCCTGCCTGATTTCCTTTCGGAAGATTCGTCCGTCCCCGTCCTTGAACTCCCGCGTCAGCTCTTCGAGTTGAACTCGCCACCGGTCGCGCAGCATCGGCCAGGCACTATCCGCCGGCAGTTTCAGGGCTCGGCCGGGAAATTCGTCGTCGTACCAGAAACCCTTGTACTTCGGGCCTGCAGGGTTAAGCGCCGCGATCACCACGGCCTCCACTTCGCCTTCAAGGAATGATGCATAGAAGGGCAACTGCAGGTCCCGTGGCCGTTCCTTCAGCCAGTCGCCCGGGTAATTTCCTGTGCCGGTCTTGTAATCGATGACTGCCAGTGGCCCATCGGAACCCAGTTTGTCGATGCGATCGATCCGGCCGCTGATCCTGAGACCGCCCACTACCGCCTGAACAGTCTGCTCCACCCCGACCACCCGGAAAGGCGGTCTGGCCGTTTCCATCTCCAGAAAATGGGTCAGCATCGATCGCAGTCGTGCAAGTTCCAGTTCGAAGAGCGCACCCAATCGGGTTTCAGCTACGCCAAACAGGCCGCGCAGCGCCCGATAGCAGCTTCGGTCGATGCGACGCGCCCTTTCCCCGGGGCTGCAGGACAAGATGTCCTGCCGGTCCGGCTGATCGTCAAACAGGCGCCCGACCGCCGCATGCGCAGCGATGCCCCGTTGGCGCGCGTCGAACCCCGGTCGGACGGGTTCCAGAGGTTTCGCAAGAAGGCGGTTTTCGATAAACGCGCGCAGCGGGCACTTCGAATGCATCGACAGTGTGCCAATTCCGCCCCTGAGTTGCGGGGCTTCGACAGGTGGAACGGGATCCGGGCGCGTTTCCAGGCGGCTGTCGTCGGGTACCACGTGCTGAGGGCGGCGGGCACGGGACCGCAAGAGTTCCGCTTCCGTAACCAGCGGACAGGAAAGAATTAACGGACTGGGCCGAACCGAATGCTCGTGGACGCTCTCCGGCGAGCTCAGAACCAGGTCGGGCACTCGGTTCACAAGCCGACGAATCGTGGTTCGGGATTGTTCAAGCGCCGCGGCCGGGGTCGCCGCCGGCATTCCGTGGCTGCGCTGTAAAGTCAACGGCAACAACGGGGCGGCGTGCGGTGCCTGGGTCCATTGGGTATCGGTAAGCCCGCTGACCCATACGGCGTCGTATCCTGGACCCACTTGCTCCGGATCGGACAGCAGAAAGACACCGTACAGCGGCATCGCCCCGAGCCGTTGCGGGCGCGCAAGGATTCGCACCAGTTCCGCGACTGCGTCGCTCAGGTCGAGCCTGCCCAGAATCGGCGTCAGGAGCATCAGATCGTTCAGCGCCGATTCCCAATCCTCGGGTACGGCCGAGTCGCCGCCGCCCCAGCCAAGTTCGGCCAACAGCCTCCGCCAGACGGATACCCAGGTCGTCAGCGTCGCGCGGCGGGGCTGAGCGGTCACGAGTGACATCGCTGCCTCGAGTTCGTCGGCGAGAGCCGGTATCGCCGCCCGAATTCGCCTTGCAAGCCCGCCCGAGCGGTAGGCATCCAGGAAGGACATCTGCGACGAAATGTGTGAGCGAAGCTGCGTTTCCAGCATGCTGCGCGAGTCGGCAATGTCCGGCGCCGCAAAATACGGACCGCGCAGCCAACGGCTCAGAACATGGAAGTCACCTGCACTGCTGAACAACTCCAGCGCGTTCACCGCAGCACCGATCACCGGATTGTCCATCGCGGTGGCTCGACCTTGCAGGCATACGATTTCCCGCCGCCCGGCGCGAGCGCCCAATCGCGAACACTCGGGTCTCAGCGTGTCTTCAATCTTGTTGACCACCTCGTCGCGCCGGGTCTCCAACCCGGGGACGACGATCGCCACGCGCTGCCGGGGTTCGCGCGCAAGTCTTGCAGCCACCCAGACGGCCGCTACCCTGACTTCTTCCGCCGCATCGGCAAGCTGTACCCGACGGCTTTGCAGATTGCACGTTGGCGGCGCCCAGTCCGAACACCTGAATCCGGTTTCCTGTAGCTGTTCCGCGAGGCGCGATTGAACCGGCGTCAACGCAAGGTCCGCCCACACGACGGAACCGGACTCGTTGTCCGCCGGTGACGGTGTCCTGGCGACCAGTGCATCCACGGCGTCTCCGGGGTCCAGCCAACCGGCGTCGTTCAATGCGTGCCGATAGGCCCGCTCCCAGCGGAGCAATGCCCGGCAATCCGCATCGTCGCGAAATGCGTACAAGTCGTCCAGATCGACATTCCAGTCGCGCCGTCTCTGCGAGGCTTCCCGAGCCCAGGCGGATACATGACGATATCCCGGGGATCCCTGCAGGGCCGTGCCGGATTCGTCGATCACCCGGCGCCACAGCGCATCGACCTGCCCGGGACTGAGGAGGTGCCGGCTGCCGTCGTCCAGGTACCTGCGCCACAGGGCGGTTGCCCAGTCCCTGCAGGACATGACGTTCGGGGCCAACCACGCCGATCGCCCTTCCTCCAGGTGCTGTCGAGCCAGGCAGCTTTCGATCTGCCGGCCGACGATGCCGCCGGCGGTTACCACGGCAGTCCCTTTGACCGCAAGGTCTGTCAGGGTGGCGGGCATGCGATCAGTCTAGGGGCCGGCAGACTCCAGCACGGGTGGACGGTTGGCCATGTACCGCAGGACATTGTGGATACGCCAGAACACCTCTTCGATCGTATCTTGATCCGCGAGCGTCGTGATCCTGAAGTGATTCCGGTATTCCGTGTTGAAGCTGGACCCGGGCGCGACCAGCACGTGTTGCCGCTCCAGCAATTCCATGCAGAACGATTCGTCATCGAATCCCGGGAACCGGCGGGTATCGACGCCGACAAAGGCGTACATGGCGCCATCCGGAGGAACCAGAGTGAGGTACCGGCTCTGCTCCACCGCCGAGATCACGGCCTGGCGAGACTGGTAGAGCCGGCCGTCCGCGGAACACAGCTTGCGAATGCTCTGGTAGCCGCCCAGGGCGGTTTGCACGGCCCACTGGCCCGGAACGTTGCTGCACAGGCGCAGTGCGGCCAACAGATCCATCGCCTCGAGCAATTCGCCGGATCGGTCCAGAGCGCCGCTGAAGGCCACCCACCCCACCCGGTAACCGCATGCCCTGTACACCTTGGAAAGCCCGCTGAAGGTCGCACAGAGCGACTCTGTGCACAATGTCGCCATGGGTACGAATTCCGCATCGCCGTAAATCATCTGATCGTAAATCTCGTCGGTAAGTATCAACAGATCGTTCTTCTTTGCGATCCCGGCCAGGTGGGTCAGGCACTCCTTGCTGTACACGGCCCCGGTGGGATTGTTTGGGTTTATGATGACGATGGCCCGGGTTTTGGGAGTGACCAACCCTTCCACTTCATCGGGGTCGGGTGCATACCCGTTTTGTTCCGGGCAGGGGTAGTAGACCGCCTTTCCGCCGTTAAGCACGGTTGCGGCAGTCCACAGCGGATAGTCCGGGCTTGGTATCAACACTTCGTCGCCGGGATTGAGCAACGCCCGCAGCGTCAGATCGATGAGTTCGCTGACGCCGTTGCCGATGAAGACCTCCTCGGCCGTCGTGTCCATGACGCCGCGGCTCTGCTGGCGCATGACCACCGCTTCGCGGGCGGGAAAGATGCCCTTCTGTCCGCAGTACGCTTCGCTGGAACCCAGGTTTTCGATCATCGCCAGACGCATCGTCTCCGGAGTTCGAAAGCCGAAGATGCCGGGATTACCGATATTGAGCGACAGGATTTCGTAGCCCTGCCGCTCCAGTTCCATCGCTCGCCGCGCCAGCCGCCCGCGAATTTCGTAACGAACGGACCTGAGCGCTCGGCCTGGTGCAATTTTGGAGGAATGCGTCACAACCTGACCCTGACTGTGCCTTACCGGGAGTGCTTTAACACATCGTGAGCGAAACGCCAACCAATACGTGCTGAAAATCCTGAAAAAAGCCTGAGGGGGGTGGTCCGTGTTGGTCGTGTCAGGACCCTATTCCGGTGGCGATCGGGCGCCCTGGATCGCGAATCCACTCGCTCCAGGAACCGATATAGACGCGACCGTCGCCCAGTCCGGCCGCGTTGACTGCCAGGAGCAGATGACATGCCGTTACTCCGGACCCGCACATGGCGATCAGTCCGCCGGATTGATCCGTCAGGTGCCCGAGGCGTGCGCGGAGTTCCTCGGCGGGACACAGGGTCCCGTCGGGCTGCAACGCATCGGAAAACGGCCAGTTGACGGCGCCGGGGACGTGACCGGCTACGGGATCGATGGGCTCGGTGACACCCTGAAAGCGTTCCGGCGCGCGGGCGTCCACGAGTCTCGCTCCCTTCGCCTGCTCAGACGGAAGCCGGGCGGTCGGGACAACCCAGTCACGCCGCACGTCGCGTGCAGCATATTGGCTGGCGCGGATGCGGGAAATCTCCGGGTCCAGCGGCAACCCCGCACCTTCCCACGCCTTCAAACCACCGTCGAGAACATATGCGGCACAGTGTCCGACCCATCGCAGCATCCACCACAAGCGCGCTGCAATCGCCCCTGACATGTCGTCGTAAACGACCACGCTGCTGGTTGCGGAGATTCCCCAGCCACCCAGAGTGGCCGTAAAGTCCTCTACCCGAGGCAACGGATGACGGCCATCGGTGGGGCCTGGAACTCGGGCGAGGTCATTGTCCAGGTGGGCGTACCGGGCGCCGGGAATATGGCCGCGGCGAAATGCGGCGTGACCCGCGTTGGGATCCGCTAGGTCGAATCGGCAGTCGACGACGACCCAGGTGGAATCGCCCAGCCGTTTCGCAAGCGCCGTCGGTGAGATGAGTGGCGACGCCATGGACGCGCCTGCAACGGCAGTCGCGCCCGGGTTCAGCCCAGCTGCTCGAGGATTTGATCGGAGGCGCTGATGCCGAACTCTCCCGGCGGTTCGACGTTCAGGTGGGTGACGATGCCATCGTCCACGATCATGGAAAATCTCTGGCTTCGGGTACCCAGACCAAGCCCCGACAGATCCCAGGACAGCCCCAGCGCGGCCGCATAGTCCCCGTTGCCGTCGGCAAGCATGAGCACGTCGTCTCCCGTGCCTGCGGACTGCGCCCACGCGTCCATGACGAACACGTCATTGACCGCCATGCAGGCGATCACATCGGCGCCGCCGTTCCGGATGGCGGCCGCATCGCGCTGATAGCCGGGCAGATGCTTGATCGCGCAGGTGGGCGTGAACGCGCCCGGGACCGCAAAGAATACGACTTTCCTGCCCGTGAAGAGAGCATCCGTCGTCACAGGTTCGGGCCTTTCCTTGCCCATCCTTGTGAGTGTCCCCTTGGGGACCGGGTCGCCTACGTTGATGGCCATGATCTGGTAACTCCTGTTCAAAGTTAAACCGCCCGCGAAGTTCGCGGGCGGCAAAAGGTGGTTTGGCTAAGGGACAGACTAGCGGGCGAGGGCCGCTGCCAGTTCCCGGTCCCTTGTCTCTTCCGAATTGACGTACTGGATCCAGCTTCGGGCATTGCCCCGGCTGCGTTCGTCATCGGCAGCCTCTTCGAATGCATTCCGGGCCGCGGTGTATTCCTTGAGCTCGAACAGGCAGGCGCCAAGAATCATGTACGCCTGGTCCTCGCGCCGCAGGTCACCTTTTCGAATGCCTTCCCTGGCCGCGTCCACGCAGGCATCCCATTCGTAGAGATTCTGGTAGGACTGAGCCAGGCTGACGTCAAGCGTGCCGTCCTCGGCCAATCCGGCGGCGCGCGTCAACGCCGGGACGGCTTCGGTATCGTCCTGGGCAAGCTGCCAGGACTGAGCCAGCAATCGCCAGTTGCGCTCGTTGGATTCGATCGTGCCGTCGTCAAGCCCGGCCTGTATGATCTTCGCCGCCTGCACCGGGACATCTGCCTGCAGAAGCAACTGGGCCATCTGAACGAGCTCATTGCTGCGGGTCAGCCACCCGGCCTCATGCGCGACCTGGTAGAGGCCCAACTGCCCGTCTTCAAAGCCTTCCTGCCCGTACATGGCAGAAAGCTGGACGAAGTATTCCCGCTTGGGCCAAATCTCGATCATGGTTCGGAGCACGTCGATGACGTTGGGATAGTCCTCCAGCTCGTAGTAGAAGACATTCAGCAACCGATACCAGTTTTCCTGGGGTTCCCGTTCCAGTTCCTGATTGATCTGAATGGCTGTCCGTACCGGTTCGATACCTTCCCGATACCGCTGCAGGGAATAGAAGATCTGGGCCCTCAGCACATACGGCTCCGCTCCCGGGTCCTCCGAAAGGGCGAACCAGCGGTCCAGCATGTCCAGCGAATCGTCGTAACGCTCCTGCTGGAAATAAAGCTGGCAGAGCGTGTACATGGTGGTGGTTTCCATGCCCAGCGGCAGGTCGGGCTGCTGGAGCACCATTTCGTAGGCCCGAATGGCTTCCCTGTAGTTGTCCTGACCGAAGTAGATGAACGCGTAGAAGTTCCACATCTGCGCCAGTTCATAACTGTTCAGGTCATCCATCTCGCGCACCTGGGCCAGCCGCTGCTGGGCGCACTCGAGGTCGTCCATTTCGGCGCACTCCTGCGCCTCGGCAAGCCGGGTGTAGACCCGCTCCCGCATGGCGGGCGTTCTGCGGGTCTGCGCCTCCGCAGCGCTTCCCTCCCCGCCCTGCATGCCGCCCATTCCCTGGGAAAAGGCCTCGGGAGCCGCCAGTATCGCTGCAAATGCGGCCGCCGCCAGGGGCAGTAATGCTCGAGTACCACGCATGGGATGAGTCCTCCGCTACTGGGTGATCTCAAAAGTGATCTTGTTGCGGACCCCGGGTACCTCGACTGCGATCCCGTCGATCACGCGCGGCTTGTACTTGAACTTGTAGGCCGCTTCCACCGCGGCACGTTCAAACAGGCTGCTGGTGGATTCCACGACGAACACGTCCTTCACCGCTCCGGCCTGGGTGACCGTGAATTCCACGATGACATAGCCTTCGAGGCCTCGGGAAAGCGCTCTGGACGGATACACCGGGGCGACCTTGACGATGGGCAGGTATTCGCCGTCGCTGACGCCGAAACCGACACCGGAAACGTTCAGGTTGACGCTGGTGGTCGGGGCCGTAACGGAAACGGCCATCGAGTTATCGAACTGGTTCGAGTTCTGCGGTTCCGGCATCTCGGGCGGCACTTCCGGCTCGGGCGGCTTCTCGGGCTTCTGCTTCTTGGTCTCGATGATTTCATTGCGCTCCACGCGCACGAATTCATCCATTCTGAAGCGTTCGGCGTCGGTGACCGCTTCCTCGCCGGTCGCAATCAGCAATTGCATGATAAACAAAAGGCCGAATGTGACGGCGCCGCCGACGGCTACAGCGGCAGTGAATCGGGCAATCATGACATCTCCTCCATTGCAAAGTCCTGGTCCAGGCGCTCCTCGGAGCTCATCGGTGCAACGCCCCCCGCGCCACCGGAAAAATCTCGACGGTCCACTACGGTACCACCGCCGCCAGGGTCACCTCCTCGATGCCCACCTCCTTGGCGAGATCCATCGCAGCGATGACGTATTCATTCTGAGCCTCGTTATCCGCCTGGATAACCACGCCCCCTTCAGGAGTTTCCCTGTGCATGCGTTCGACGATGGGCTTCAGGCCCGCCAGGTCCACGCTGCGTTGGTCGATCCAGTATTCGTTGTTTGCGCTGACCGCGATAAAGATCGAGCCGCCCTCGGGAATCTCGGCGGTGACGGCCTGGGGCCGGTCCACCAGAATTCCAGGTTCCTTTACAAAAACGGCGGTGACGATGAAGAAGATCAGCATGATGAAAACCACGTCCAGCATGGGCGTGAGATTGATCTCGGCTTCTTCCTCGGCCATTGACTCGGAAACGGAATCACGCATGGCTTACTGTTCCTTCAAAACCGGTTGATCGATTCCAGTGCTCACGGCGCCTCGGCAATGGAAATGTCGTACACGTCCGCCTGGCGGGAGGCGTCCATCACGGTCACCAGCGTCTCGGCGCGGGATGAGGCACTGACCTGTACGACGACGGGCCTGTCGGGGTTCTCGGCATGGAGCCGCTGGATGTTGGGGCGAACCGCCCTGGGATCGATGATCCGGTTATCGATCCAGATGTCGTCGGTTTCGTCCACGATGACCAGAATCGCCCCTTCCTCGTCCTGAGTCGTAACGGGCTGATCCTGGTCCGGCCGGTTTGTGTCGAGGCCCGCTTCGCGCAGAAAGCTCGCGGTGACGATGAAGAAGATCAGCATGATGAACACAACGTCCAGCATGGGCGTGAGATTGATTTCATTTTCTTCGTTCTCAACCCTGATGTTCGTAATGTGTTTCTTCACCGTGCCTCCTCATTTGTGCATGTCAGCGACTATACCTCATGTTTCTAGGTATATGCAACTCCGCCCGACTAGTGATCCATGGTCATGCCGTCTTCAAGTTTCTGGACGCTTCGCTTCGCAGTACGGGAAAGAACGGTGACCAGAAATACGCCCGAAAGCGCACCCACCATCCCGGCCATTGTAGGGATGGTGGCCATGGAAACGCCCGAGGCCATGGAGCGCGGATTACCGGTACCGGAAACCGCCATGACCTCGAAAACCGCGATCATTCCGGTCACGGTACCCAACAGGCCCATGAGCGGACACAGCGCGACGAGAGTCTGGATCATGGGCAGGCCGGCGTTGGCGGCCTCGGACACCTTGGAAATCATCGCCGTCCTGATCTGGTGAGCGTGCCAGGATTTTCGCTCGCTGCGGCTCTCCCAGGCCTCGAATGCCTCCTTGCGAAGGGCTCTCAGGCCGGTCCGGAAGAATATTAGCCGCTCGAGAATGAGAATCCACATGACCAGGATCACCACGCCGATCATCCGCAGAACCGGTCCTCCCAGTTCAAGAAAGTCCCGGATGGCGATATAGGCGTCGATCAGTGCCTGCATCTCAGTGCGCTCTTTCGGACTGCTCCGCGACGATTCCGGCGGCCTGTTCCTGCAGGATCTGGATGATCCCGCGGCTGCGGCCGCTGACGACCGTATGCAACAGCACGGTCGGAACGGCCACATAGAGCCCCAACTGCGTGGTTACGAGCGCCTGCGAGATACCGCCGGCCATTCTCGTGGGATCGCCGGTACCGAACAGGGTAATCGCCTGGAAGGTGTTGATCATTCCGGTAACGGTTCCGAGCAGACCCAGGAGCGGCGCGACGACCGAAATCACCTTGATGATCAGGATTCCCCGCTGCAGGGGCGGAACTTCCTTGAGAATCGCTTCGCCGAGCTTCAGCTCCAGCGTTTCCGTATCCACTTCCCTGTTGCTCTCGTAGGCCTGCAGTACGCGTCCGAGCGCATTCTTGTCGCTCACCGTCTCGCTCTTGAGCTGGGCCTTCACCTTTCTGCCGGCGATACCCAGGCTGATGATGCGCTCAATGGACAGCAACACGCCGAAAATACCGAGGGTAATAATGATGTAGCCCACGATGCCGCCCTGCTGGAGTCGTTCCTGAAGGCTCGGCTCCCTCACCAGCAGTCCGAGAATCTGTCCCGATGTCGGGTCGAGGCCAAACCTCACGAAATCGTCATCGGGCCCCGACTCCAGCATTGCCGATGTACTGCCCGTGAACCGTCTCTGCTCGGGTTGGCGCTGGAGCTCGCTCACCGAATTGGTTTCCGGATCGCGCTCCAGGTAGCGGCCGTCGGCCAATATATTGAACGGGCCGACGCGCACGATGTCCTCGCTGAGGATATCGCCGTTGGCCGCGATCACCTGGAACTCCGAAAGGCGCTTGACCTTGCCGAGTTCTGTCGCTTCCCGCTGCAGTTCGAACCACAACTGCTCGATTTCCTCAATGGATGCGAGTTGGCTGCCGGATCCCATCTTTGCCGCCAGGTCGGTCAGAAACTGGGAACGCTCCGGGTATTCGATGTTGGTCAGGGACGCCTCGAACAACCCCCGTGCGTCGCCGGCCACCTGCTGGAGCACGCCGAACAGCTCGCGCAGCGAACCCAGGCGCACGTTGAGCTGTTCGGTCACGTCCGCGATCAACAGTTCATTCTCCTCGAATGTCGTCTCCAGTTGCGCGCTGCGGGCTTCCTCGGCGGCTCTCCGGGCATTCGCGTCATTGAGAAGCTGCTGCTGATTGGCCTGGTTCTGCTCGAACTCCCGAATCCTCGCTTCCTCTTCCGCGTTGTCCCGGGCCCGGCCTTCTTCCACCAGGTCCAGCAGTTCGTCCAGGCTCCGGATGTCGGCGTCCTGCGCCTGAAGCGGTGCGCTCAGGGCAAATACCAGCGCCGCCGCCGGGATCAGTCGTTTATGGATGTTCATCAGCCTTCCTCCGGGGGTGCCATGGGCAGGAGCAGCAATGTCGGCGCCAATTGGTTCAGCGCCAGGCTGATTCCCTGGCGTATCGAATTGCGGTATTCGTTGCCTACCGGGACCCACTGGCGTACCCGTTGGTCCCACGCGCCGGACTGGGCGCCGTCCGGCGTCTGGTACAGCAGTGCAACCCGACCGATCTGCAACACGTCAACCTCTCTGGCGACGCCGTCGATTTCCACTTCATCCGTGTAGGTGGAGATCGTCCGGGCGTAATCGTTCTCGATCTGCCAGGCTTCCATGACCACACGGAATTTCTCCGCGGCGGTCACATTGGCCTGTTCCAGAAGATCCCTGTTGCGGGAGACCCGTTCCATGCGCTCCTCGAGCAGGAACGGTACATCCAGCGCGACGAACTGCTCCAGTCCATCGACCATACGTGTCAACAGCGGCAGGATCTGCCGTTCGATCACCTGCACTTCGTCGATGGACGTCCTGAGGTTGGAAAGCTCGGTCTCCTGGTCCTCGATTTGCCGGTCCAGCAAGGTATTGTAGACCTCGAGGCCCTCCACTTCCTTCAGCACTGCCCGATATTCTTCGGCCAGCGTCCGCGTCTGCTCCACGATGCCATCGATCTGATCCTGTGAGGCCTGCGCCTGCTGAATCCGGAGCCCCTCGGCCTCGATCAGCCGATCCACTCCCTGACCCGCGGCCATATTTGCCGCAAGAAACACGCCAAGCGTGCCGAACAGCAGCGCCCCGCTACGTTTAGCTCTCATGCCCACTCCTCAAATCCCTGGGATTCCTGATGATCTTAATTTGCTTTAGTGAACTTTATATTGTGCCGCAGACCCGGCATTTCAGGTACTTTTGCCGCCGAAAGACCATGTGCGTGGCTTTCGATTGTCAATACATCGCCTTACGGTCGCGTGCCCGGTGCCGAAGGATAGCGTAAAAATGCCGATTGTTGCCACAAAAGTTGAATTGATTTCCGGCCAGAATTCTGTTGTGGACGCCGCCCTGACCGAACACACGCCTGGCGGCAGCGAACGGCGGACCGCGAAATTGATTTCCGCCGGCCATCGGATTGACAATCCGCCGTCATTGCCGGATGATGCCCAATCTCGAAACTGAACCTGACTGAGATGAACCAGACGCACCAGGCCCCGCTCCTTCCCGTGCTGCTTTGCCGCGGCAGGTGCGGGTGTATGGTGTAACGACGAAAACCGATACAGGCCCCGCACCCGAAAGGCTGCGGGGTTTTTTTTATTCCGCGTGCAGCTCGCGGACAGTTGAGGAATCTGAGAGGACAAAGCAATGGAACTGTTTGAAGAATCGGACGCCCATCCGGAGGCGCTGGGAGGTGAACGAATCGCCGTCCTGGGCTATGGCAGCCAGGGACGCGCCCATGCCCTGAACCTGCGGGACTCGGGTTACGATGTGGCGGTGGGTCTGCGCCCGGAAGGCAAGACCTGGGCCAGGGCTGAAAACGATGGATTTGCGGTCCGGACATTCGAGCAGGCCACGGAGGGCGCCGGACTGATTGCCTTTCTCACGCCCGACATGGTCCAGGCCGATATCTACGGCAAGATTCTGCCCAAGATCCGCGAGAGTGCGACGATTCTGTTCGCCCATGGCTTCAATATCCATTACGCGCGCATCGTGCCCCGCGACGATCTGGACGTGGTCCTGATCGCGCCGAAGGGACCCGGCGATCTTGTGAGGCGGCAGTACGAAGCCGGCCGCGGTGTACCCTGCCTGATGGCAGTGCATCAGGACGTGACGGGACAGGCCCAGGCGCGTGCACTGGCCTACGCCAACGGGCTGGGCGGAACGCGGGGCGGGGTGCTGGCGACAACGTTTGCAGAGGAGACCGAAACGGATCTGTTCGGCGAGCAGGCGGTATTGTGCGGCGGCCTGTCGGAACTTATCGTGCGCGGATTCGAGACGCTGGTCGAAGCGGGCTACCAGCCCGAAGTCGCCTATTTCGAGTGCATGCACGAGGTCAAGCTCATCGTTGACCTGCTGCATGAAGGCGGCTTGGCCAAGATGCACGAATTCGTCAGCGAAACGGCAAAGTACGGCGACCTGACCAGCGGACCCAAGGTGGTGGACGATCACACCACCGCGAAGATGCAGGTTGTCCTCAAGGAAATCCAGGACGGGACCTTTGCCCGGAACTGGGTATCCGAATACGAAGCCGGGTTGCCGGAATACAACCGGCTGATGCAGGAAGATCTGAACAGCAGGATCGAGCGGGTCGGCGCCCAATTGCGCGGGCGCATGGCCTGGTTGAAGGAGTGAGACCGGGGCGGAACCGGACAGGATCCGGACGGCGCTGCCGGTCGCGGTACCGCGAGAGCGGAACTACGCAGAGTCTGTGAACCTCACAGAAGGAGGATGCAGGTGAACGCAATGGATGACAATCGAGTCGTAATATTCGATACCACATTGAGGGATGGCGAGCAGGCCCCGGGCTGCAGCATGACCCTCAATGAAAAGCTCCGTGTCGCCTCCGCACTCCGGGACCTGCGCGTCGACGTGATCGAAGCGGGTTTCCCCGCGGCGTCCCCCGGGGACTTCAAGGCCGTTCGGACCATCGCCAGAACCATCGAGGGGCCGACCATCTGCGGTCTGGCGCGCTGCAATCCCCAGGACATCAAGCGTGTGTGGGACGCGGTCAAGGATGCGGCCAGTCCGCGAATTCACGTTTTCGTGGCCACCAGCCGGATTCACCGCGAGCACAAGCTGCAGATGGCCAAGGCGGAAATACTGAAGAGCGCAGTGGAATCGGTGTCAAATGCCAGGAGCTACTGCGACAACGTCGAGTTTTCGCCCGAGGACGCCTCGCGCACCGAGCTGGAATACCTGGCGGAGGTGGTGGAGGCGGTGATCGAGGCCGGCGCCACCACGGTGAACATTCCCGACACCGTGGGCTACGCGGTACCCGGAGAATTCGCGGAGGTCTTCGAGTATCTCATCGCCAATGTCCCCGGCATCGAGAACATCCGCCTGAGTGCGCACTGCCACGACGACCTCGGCATGGCGGTGGCCAACAGTCTGGCCGCGGTGCGCGCGGGGGCCCGCCAGGTGGAATGCACCATCAACGGTATCGGCGAGCGGGCGGGCAATTGTTCGCTGGAAGAAATCGTCATGGCCATCAAGACCCGGGAGGAGTTTTTCGGGGTGAGCACCGGCGTGGACACGACCCGGCTCTACCCGACGAGCCGAATCGTCGCCAATGTCACCGGCATGCATACGCCGCGCAACAAGGCCATCGTCGGCGAGAATGCCTTCGCCCACGAGGCCGGCATCCATCAGCACGGCATGCTGCGGCACCGGGCTACCTACGAAATCATGCAACCCGAGGCGGTCGGGTTGTCCCGCTCCAACCTGGTGCTGGGCAAGCACAGCGGCCGCCACGCGTTCCGCGACCGGGTGGAGCAACTGGGTTTTCACCTCGACGACATAGAACTGAATCGTTGTTTCGAGAAGTTCAAGCGTCTGGCGGACCGCAAGAAGCACATGTACGACAGGGACATCGAAGCCATCATCATGAATGTCGACGTCGGCAAGGCGGGGCCGTGGGTCATCGATGAACTCCAGATTACGGCCGGAACCGGCACGTTGGCCGCCGCGGCGCTGAGCCTTTCCCACCAGGACGGCCGCCGGACTCGCAAGGCGGCCAAGGGGGACGGGCCCGTCGCGGCCGCATTCGGAGCTCTGGAAGCGGCAACGGGGATCGAGCTTGAATTGAAGAACTTTGAAGTACGGGGCGTCACCACCGGCGACGATGCGCAGGGTGAGGTCACGGTGACCGTGGAATATAATCAGCAGAGTTTTCGCGGTCACGCCGTCAGTACGGATATCGTGGAGTCTGCAGCCATCGCCTACCTGGAGGTGATCAACCGCATACTGCGACGCCGGGACACCGACGACCAACGGCCCCGAAGAGCCATCGCATTCGGCCAGCCCTGATCCAGCGAGGAAGTCATACCATGCCCATGCAGCCGAGCAAGTACATCTGGCAGGACGGCCGGATGGTCCGCTGGGAGGACGCCAGGGTTCACGTGCTGACCCATGCGCTGCACTACGGCTCGTCGGTCTTCGAGGGCATCAGGGTTTATCGGGGGGCCGACGGGCCCGTAGGGCTCAGGCTCACCGACCACGTCCGCCGGATGTACGACTCGGCAAAGATCTACTACCTGGAAATCCCCTACGAACTTGAGGAACTGGTTGCTGCGTGCAGGGACGTGGTGATTCGCAACGGGCTCCACAACGGTGCCTACGTAAGGCCGCTGGCGTTCCGCGGTTACGGTGAAATGGGGGTTGCCGGCGACCCGGACGCGCCTGCCGAGTGCATCGTCGCGGCCTGGGAATGGGGTTCATATCTTGGAGAGGACGGAATCGACAGCGGCGTCGATGTGTGTATTTCATCCTGGCAACGGGCAAGCCCAAACACGATTCCCACCATGGCCAAGGCCGGCGGCAATTACCTGTCCAGCATCCTGGTAACGCTTGAAGCGCGTCGCCTGGGATTCGCCGAGGGCATCGCACTCAACAGCGAGGGCTATGTCAGCGAGGGTGCGGGGGAAAATCTGTTTCTCATGAACAAGGGCAAGTTGTATACGCCGCCCCTGTCCGCCTCGATTCTCGGCGGCCTGACCCGGGACCTCGTCATGCAGCTCGCAGGCTCCATCGGCTTGAGCGTCATCGAGCAGAACATTCCCAGGGAGATGCTCTACATCGCCGACGAACTGTTCCTGACCGGTACGGCCGCGGAAATTACGCCGGTCCGCTCAGTGGACCGGATTACCATCGGCAACGGCCGCAAGGGCCCCGTGACCGACAAACTTCAACAGCGTTTCTTCGGCCTGTTCGACGGATCCACACCCGATGAGTGGGGTTGGCTGGAGCCGATCGAGAGCGAAGACGTTCGGCGGATCGACCGCCCGCAGATCGCTGTTTAGCGAGGAAAACATGTCCGCCAAGTCATTGTTCGAAAAGGTCTGGGACCGGCACATCGTCGTGCCGGAGACCGCCGATACGCCCGCCATCCTGTACATCGACCTGCACCTGGTGCATGAAGTCACCAGCCCCCAGGCGTTCAGCCTGCTTCGCGATGCCGGCCTCAGGGTGCGTCGGCCGGACCTGACGCTCTCCACGATGGATCACTCCACGCCGACGATTCCGGTCGGTTCGCTCAAGGAACTGAAGGTGGTCAGCGAGCCGGCCGCGTTCCAGCAGATTCTCCAGATGGAACGCAACTGCGAGGACTTCGGGCTTGAACTGCGCGGTATGGACAGCGACGAACGCGGTATCGTTCATGTCATCGGCCCGGAACTCGGCGCCACGCAGCCGGGCAAAACGATCGTCTGCGGAGACTCCCACACCAGTACACACGGTGCACTTGGCGCGCTGGCTTTCGGCATCGGCACCACCGAGGTGGCCCACGTTCTCGCGACCCAGTGCCTGCTGCAGCGAAGGCCGAAGACGTTCGCCGTCAACCTCCAGGGCGCATTGCCGACGGGCGTGACCGCCAAGGACATCATCCTGGCCATCATTGGCAAGATCGGCGTGGACGGCGGAACGGGCCATGCGATCGAGTACCGTGGATCGGCGGTTGCATCCCTGTCCATCGAAGAACGCATGACCATCTGCAACATGGCCATCGAGGGTGGCGCCAGAACCGGCATGTTTGCGCCGGATGACGCGACCTACGAGTATCTGGCAGGCCGGCCGCTTGCACCGCAGGGCGCGGATTGGGATGAAGCACTGAGCGTCTGGCAGAAACTGCCCAGCGACGACGGCGCCGGTTTCGACAAGGAAGTGTCCATCGACGTCTCGGCGCTCAGGCCCATGGTCACGTTCGGCACGAATCCGGGCATGGTGATACCGGTTGACGATGTGATTCCCTCCCCCGCCGGCTCCGATCCCGGCTTTGCCAAGGCGCTGGACTACATGGCGCTGGAGCCCGGCCGACCCCTGGCGGGTACACCGGTCGACGTGGTTTTTATCGGCAGCTGCACCAATTCCCGATTGAGCGACCTGAAGGCCGCTGCCGGCGTCATCGCCGGGCGGCAGGTCGCCGACGGCGTGCAGATGCTGGTCGTGCCGGGTTCGGCCAGTGTGAAACGCGAGGCGGAAGCCGAGGGCCTGCCCGAGGTGTTCGAGGCGGCCGGGGCCGAGTGGCGCGAACCCGGCTGTTCCATGTGCCTCGCCATGAACGGCGATTACGTTCCGGCCGGCAAGCTCGCCGTCAGCACCAGCAATCGAAACTTCGAAGGCCGCCAGGGCAAGGGCGCCCGGACGGTGCTGGCCAGTCCCCTTACGGCGGCCGCCTCCGCCATCAGCGGCAGGATCAGCGATCCGCGGCCATTGATCGGATAACCGCATGGAACCCATTACTGAAATCAGGGCGCGCACGGCCGTACTGCCGCTGGAAGACATCGATACGGACCAGATCATTCCGGCGCGCTTTCTGCGAACCACCGTGCGCGAAGGGCTTGGCGAAAATCTCTTTGCGGACTGGCGTTACAACAGCAGCGGCGAGAAGGATGCAGGCTTCGTCCTGAATCGGCCTGAGGCCCAGGGTGCCCGGATACTGGTCGCCGGACGCAATTTCGGCTGCGGCTCCTCCAGGGAACACGCGCCCTGGGCGTTGCTGGACCATGGATTCCAGGCCGTCATCAGCACCGAGATTGCCGACATCTTCCGCAACAATTCCCTCAAGAACGGCTTCCTTCCGGTGGTTGTCGACGCCGATATTCACGGCTGGCTGCTGGCGAATCCGGGCGTCGAGTTGACGCTGGACGTGGAATCCCGGTCGTTGTCTCTTCCCGACGGGCGCGTCACAGAGTTTCCTCTGGAGAGTTTTTCCCGTTACTGCCTCCTGAACGGCGTCGACCAGCTCGGGTTCCTGCTGAACCACGCCGGGGAAATTTCGCGGTTCGAGAACCGGGCCGGCACTTGATGTTTTCGGTCGTCACTCTTCCGGGCGACGGAATCGGCCCGGAGGTCACGGCTCAGGCGAGCCGTGTGCTGACTGCCGTTTCGCGGCAGGTCGGCCTGGAAATTGGAATCGAAGAAGCATTGATCGGCGGAATCGCTCTGGACCGGACCGGGTCCCCGCTGCCCGAAGACACTCTGGAGCGCTGCACTGCCGCGGACGCCATCCTGCTAGGTGCGGTGGGAGGCGATCAGTGGTCGAATGTCGAAGTAGCACTGCGGCCCGAGCAGGGGCTTCTCGGATTGCGCAAAGCGCTGGGACTCTATGCCAATCTGCGGCCTGTGACCGTTGAAGCGGCCCTCGTCGATGCGTCACCGCTACGGGCTGAACGCCTGGAGGGCGTCGACGTGCTGGTGGTTCGCGAACTCACGGGGGGCATCTATTTCGGTACCCGGGGCCGAACGGCCACAGAGGCATTTGACACTTGTGAATACTCCGCCAGCGAAATCCGTCGAATCGCCCGGCTGGCAGGCGAGTTGGCGGGCAAGCGGCGAGGCCGGGTCACGTCTGTCGACAAGGCCAACGTGCTGGACACCTCGCGGCTCTGGCGGGAAACGGTCTCCGACCTCTACGCCAGCGAGTTTCCCGACATCGAACTCGAGCACATCTATGTCGATGCAGCCGCCATGTTCCTGCTGAGCCGCCCCGCGACGTTCGACGTGATCCTCACGGACAACATGTTCGGCGATATCCTCAGCGACGAGGCTTCCATGCTCGCGGGCTCGCTCGGCCTTCTGCCGTCGGCCTCGCTGAGCGATGGCGGTCCCGGACTGTACGAACCCATCCACGGCTCGGCGCCGGACATTGCCGGCAAGGGAATCGCAAATCCCTGCGGCGCCATTCTCAGCGTCGCCATGCTGCTGCGCCATTCTCTGAATCTGGAATTGGCCGCCAAAGCGGTTGAAACGGCCGTCAGTGAAACCTTGCAGGCGGGGTTGCGTACACCCGACCTGGCCTATGGCGAACAGGACTACCGGACCGTGGCCACCGAGGCGTTCGGAGACGCGGTGATCGAACGTCTGGACGCCGCCCGTTATTAGAACTTCAACTGCCTGACGACGACGCAACTGGTGGATTCAACTGCGGGACTACTGAACGACGCACTCGAAAGGCTCGACGCGCATGTCCGGACGATACTGCCATACCAGGTATCCGGACAGCGTCAGCGGCTCCGTCAGTGCCAACGGATCCGTAATCGTGATGTCGTAGGTCAGTTCGCCGTTGCCTGAATCCAGGCTGAAGCGTTCGACGATGCTCACCTCTTCGCTTTGCGGAAAACCGATCATCGAAGCCGTATCCCGGGTGGGCCCGCGCCAGTAGATATCGAAGTACGGATAGTCGATCCGCGTCGTCGTCACCACCAGCGAGTTGCCCTCCCAGCGCCCGATGGAGTACCCCATGGGCGTGGCCGTCGCTGACGCGGGCGGTTCCCCGACACCCATGTGAATCGTTCTGACCAGGTTGAAATACTCCATCTCCAGGCGAATTTCCTCGTCTCCCTCGACGAACGCGATGGGGTGCGGTCCAGCAAACGTCATTGCCCGGGGCATGCCCGGGTATTCGCAATCCAGCAGCGGGTCGTCGACAAGCGGATCGTAGTCGGCATGGGCCGTCAGCGCCGCCTCGGTCAGGGGCAGGTCTTCGAAAACCGGCAGGTTCGTTCCTGTTCGGGTCCAGACCCTGTAGATATCGTCGGCCACCGCGTTGTCCGACGGCGATGTCGCGCCGGTCCCCATGCCTGCGCCCAGCCCCAGAACCACATCCGACCAGATCGGTTCCGTGTTGAACCTGAAAAGGATCTCGGTACCGTCAGGCACGAGGACTCTTTCCACGTCGAGATAGTCGTCCCGCCGGTTTGAACGGTAGCCCGTCGCCCTGACCCGGTCGCCAACGCTGACCGAATTCCGGGGGATGCCGCGCCGGTCCAGGCTCACGATATCCACCCCTTCCAGCTGCCAGGTCTTCTCACTGCCGTCTTCCGCAACGCTCCTGACGCTGAGATGAACGTGTGGGTTGCGCCAGAAAACCCCAACCACCTCACCCTCAATTTCCTCGAGAATGTTCTGGCTGAATTCCGCGCGAGAGTGATGGCTGAAGGCTGAAAAAGGCGCAAAAACAATGAGTAACAGGATATTTTTGCAATTCACCTAATGTTACCTGTTTGGCGCGACCCGGCTTCTCCCGGCATTAGTCGGCCCCATCAATCCGGATAACTCCAGTCGAGCGCGTCCACCGGATCACAGTGGTAGTCGACGATTTCGAGATCCGGCGCGTACCGGTACGTGACCACTCGTGTCAGCGGCTCCATCCAATGGACGGGATCTTCGAGTTTGTAGCCGATGGTCAGTTCGTTGCCGTTGCGCGATATGCGCTCGACGATTCGCGTCGTGGCGCCGCCGGAAATCGGATGCCCGTCCCAGGTCAGCAACATCGGCAACAGGTGCGTGGTTTCGGCGACCAGCGTCTCCCCTTCCCAATGGCCGACCGAGTACCCCATTCGGGTTGCGATGGTCTGCGGTCCCGGTTGCCGTCCATCGGTGTAGATGCGGCGCACGTTGTGCCACGTTTCGTAGATGAGCACAACCTGATGATCCTGCTCGATAATTTCCAGACCCGCGGGCTGATCGGCGGCGCGGGGAAAACCGGGCGCCACGCATCGGCGCGTCGGGTCTTCCTCGACCACGAAACCCGACATGGCTTCCCGGGCCGCGGCCGTGGGCCGCTGGTTCTGCCAGTCCGGACCGTCGCTTTCGACCCAGATCCCCTGCAGGCGCCAATCAGCGTCCGCCGCTTCGGCATCGCGCAGATTCACGAACAGCGGCGTGTTGTTGCGCGCGTCCCGGCGAACCTGCGCGACGCGGCCATCGGCGAAGGAGACGGTTTGCAGCTTGATTCGACGCTGGACCGTGCGATGGAAGTAGCCATGGATCGTGACGGTTTCTCCCGGGCGCAGGAAATCAGCGTAAACGCCGCTGCGACGCAGGATGTTGGGACTCTCCGTCTCTACCTCCCATTCCACCATCCGCCCGGCTTCGTCGGGTGCCCGGACCGTGATCAGCGCATGGGGATTGACGTACCGAAACGTCTCTACGACGGCCTCGTCCAGCGTGATCGTATCCGCCTGATCGAAGGGTCCCGGCCCATGATGCGCCAGCCCGGATGAACCTGTGGCGAGAATCAGAACAATCGCCATCGGGGTGAAAACGCGCAACCCGCAATTGCGTGCAGCGGAGGTTCGGGCCCTTAGAAAACAGCTTGTGTAGCGACGCATCGAACTCATTGTATATCCTTTGCTACTCAAGGCTCTGCGGCGTCGGTGCGACCGACATACTGTCCGCACCATGGACAAGGGCCTTGAACCGGCCCGGACGCCCGGTCGGAACCGGTAACTGCTGATGCGGGGGGCACGACGAAGCCGAACTGCATCGCAAAAGTTTTCCCGGACGGGTATTCTTCGTTGTATTAATGTATTATCATGTTAATACGTTAATTGATTGATACATCATGAAGGCGCAACGAAGGATGAACTCACGGCAGGAGGCCCGCGCCCGCACCGGCCTGTATCGCGCGATCCTGGCTCTGCGTACGGAACGGGAATGCGAAAAGTTCTTCTCCGACCTCTGCACGCCGGCGGAGTTGGAAGCCCTGGTCGACCGCTGGGCGGTGGTCGCCCACCTGGCGGACGGCCTGCCCTATCGCAAGATCCATGATCTGACGGGCGTCTCGGTGACCACGATCGGCCGCGTGGCCCGATTTCTCACGGCCGGGAATGACGGCTACCGGATTGCACTGAAGAGGCTGCGCCCACTCTGACGCCGGAATTTCATGAGCCAACGGCTTCGGGAAGCGGAGTCGCACTTGCTTTCAAGCACAACCCAAGGCTGGACACCCCCGAGTTATGGAACAACTCCGAATCAAGATCGCCGTGCAGAAATCCGGCCGGCTTACGGACCACTCCATGGAGTTGCTCACCCGATGCGGGTTAAGTTACTCCCGGGGCCGGGACCAGTTGATCTGTTACGGCGAAAACATGCCCATGGATGTGCTTCTGGTCAGGGACGACGATATACCCGGCCTGGTACAGGAGGACGTCTGCGACCTGGGCATCGTCGGCATGAACGTGCTCGAGGAAGCCCGTCTGGAGCTGCAGGGCTCGGGCATCGACAATCTCTTCAACCAGGTCCGCCTGCTGGATTTCGGTCATTGCCGGCTCTCCTTCGGCGTTCCCGCCGATGAATCCTGGGAAGGGCCGAAGTCACTGGCCGGCAAGCGGATCGCCACGAGCTACCCGCGCATCGTCGGCAAGTACCTGGAGCGTCACGGGGTTCCGGGCTCGGTGGTGACCTTTTCGGGCGCCGTCGAACTGGCCCCGCGCCTGGGCAAGGCCGACGTCATCTGCGACCTGGTGTCCACCGGCGCCACGCTCAAGGCCCACAGCCTGCACGAGGCCGAAACCATACTCGAGAGCCGCGCGGCGATCATTCAGACACCCATCGCTGTGGCGCCGGAAAAAGAAGCGTGGATTCAAAGACTTCTGCAGCGTGTTGAAGGCGTTCTCCAAGTGCGCGAGAGCAAGTACATCATGCTCCACGCGCCTCGGGGCGCATTGGCGGAGGTTCGGGAACTGTTGCCCGGGAGCGAGTCGCCGACCATCATTCCCCTCGAGGGCCGCGACGACAGAGTAGCCGTCCACGCGGTTTGCCGCGAGAATATCTTCTGGGAGACCCTGGAGGATCTCAAGGAGGCCGGCGCCAGCGCCATCCTCGTCATTCCGGTGGAAAAGATGCTGGCCTGAACCGCCATGAAACGAACCATCTGGCAAAACCTCACTCCCCTGGAACAGGAGGCGCTGTTGCGGCGGCCCGCGCTCGCTGCGGACGATCGTTTGCGGCGCGAGGTCGCCGACATCCTGAGTCAGGTTCGCAGTGACGGCGATGCCGCGCTCATCCGCCTGGCCCGGCAACTCGACGATGTTGAGGTTTCGGACCTGCTGATATCGGCGGGCGAGTTCGGGGAAGCCGAATCCTCTCTGCGGCCGAGCGACCGTGCAGCCATACGCGCGGCCGCAGCGAACATATCCGCCTTCCATCGTGCCCAGTTGCCCGAGCCGTTGTCGGTCGAGACCACGCCGGGCGTCACTTGCGAACGGCTGATTCGCCCAATCGCGAGCGTCGGCCTGTATGTCCCGGCCGGCAGTGCTCCCCTGCCCTCCACCGCACTCATGCTCGGTGTTCCCGCGAGTCTGGCGGGATGCCCGACCCGGGTCCTCTGCAGCCCGCCTCGAAGCGATGGCCGGGTGGATCCGGCGGTGCTTTACGCCGCCGGTGTCTGCGGCATTTCCACCGTGGTGCGCGCCGGCGGCGCCCAGGCCATCGCGGCCATGGCCTACGGCACCGAAACCGTACCCCGCGTCGACAAGGTGTTCGGACCGGGCAATGCCTGGGTTACCGAAGCCAAGGAACAGGCCGCAGCCGATCCCCGGGGAGCGGCCAGGGATCTGCCGGCGGGCCCGTCGGAGGTTCTGGTCATCGCAGACGAAATGGCCGAACCCGCCTTCGTGGCGGCTGATCTGCTGTCTCAGGCGGAACACGGCATCGACTCCCAGGTCATCCTGGTCACCCCCTGCGAACGGCTGCTCGACCAGGTGCTGGCGGAGATCGAAACGCAGACGCAAAAACTCAGCCGGCGCGAAATCGTTCGCCAGTCATTGGCGAATTCGCGAGCCATTCTGGTGCGTGACCTCGCGACCGCCGTTGAAGTCTCGAATCGATACGCGCCGGAGCACCTGATCCTGCAGATCGAGCATCCCCGGCGGGTCCTCGACCAGGTCGTTGCGGCGGGCTCGGTGTTCCTCGGCCCCTGGGCGCCGGAGACCGTTGGGGACTATTGCAGCGGAACGAATCACGTGTTGCCCACGTACGGCTTTGCGCGCGCCTACTCGGGGCTCGGGGTGACGGATTTCCTGCGGACCATGACGGTCCAGACCCTGACGGAGGACGGGCTCCGGGCCGTAGGCCCCATCGCGGAACAGCTCGCCGCGCTGGAGGGGCTGGATGCGCACGGCCAGGCGGTCCGCAAGCGGCTGGAAGCACTGGCATGACAGCGGCGCCAAACAGGGACATCCTCGAACTGGCCCGGACCGAGCTGAGGTCGCTGATTCCCTACACGCCCGGCCGTTACGAGCCGGGCAGCATCCGGCTGAACGCCAACGAGTCGCCTTACCGGGCCCCGGGCGATGCCACGGCGCGGGGACTCAATCGCTATCCCCCGCCGCGCCCGCAGGCCCTGCAGGAACGGCTTGCCGAGCAATACGACGTGGCTACGGAAGAACTCCTGGTAACCCGCGGCAGCAGCGAGGCCATCGATGTCCTGATCCGGGCCTTCTGCGCGGCGCGCCGGGATGCGGTGATCGTGTGCCCGCCTACATTCGACATGTACCGGCTGTATGCGGGAATCCAGGGCGCGGACCTGGTCCAGGTACCGCTGCTCCGAAACGACGATCCGTCAAGAGATTTCTCCCTGGACACCGCGGGCGTCATCGACGCGCTGAACGACCGCACCAAGCTCATCTTCATCTGCTCGCCGAACAATCCCACCGGCATTTCAATGGATCCGGAGGATGTGGAGTCGATCTGCCGCGCCGCCCGGGGGCAGGCCCTGGTGGTGATCGACGAAGCCTATATGGAATTCTCTTCCGGCCCCGATTTCGAGGCGCTGCGGCAGCGCCATGACGTCGTACGCCTGCGCACGTTGTCCAAGTTCGTCTCCCTGGCGGGCGTTCGCTGCGGTGCCCTCATCGCAGCGCCGCGGCTGATCGAATTTCTTGCCAACGTCTTGCCGCCCTATACATTTCCCACGCCTTCCATCGAACTGGTTCTGAAGGCCCTGTCGACCGATTCCCTCGGCGTTTCCGGCGAGCGGATCACGGTATTGCGCAGGGAACGCGCACGGTTGGCGAAGGCGCTCGGGGCGGTGCCGGAAATCACAAGGGTCTGGCCGAGCGAGGGCAACTTTCTTCTCGTGGAAACCGGAGACGCGAATCGGTTCACCGAATCGGCGCGGCGATCCGGCATCCTGGTTCGAGCGTTTGCCAGCCACACGGGCCTGAAGAACTGCGTGCGAATCACCGTCGGCCGTCCGGATCAGAACGACTTGCTGCTGGCGGCTGTCGCCGCCGCAGGCTCAGATGCCAACAGCGAGGTGAAGAACCATGCGTAAGGTCTTGTTTCTGGACCGGGACGGTACGCTGGTCGTGGAACCGGAGGACAAGCAGGTCGACGCCATCTCCAAGGTACGCCTGATGCCCGGCGTCATCCCGGCGCTGCTGCGGGCCAGGGCAGCCGGCTTCGAATTCGTGATCGTCAGCAACCAGGATGGAGTAGGTACGCCGAGCTTCCCGCAGGATGACTTTGAATCCACACAAGATTTCATACGCAACTTGTTCTTGTCACAGGGAATAAGTTTTTCCGAGGAATTCTACTGTCCGCATTTCTCCGGAGATGGCTGCAACTGCCGGAAACCCAGGGCCGGACTGCTGGCGGACTTCCTGGCAGACAACGATGTCGACCGTTCACGCTCGGCCGTGATCGGCGACCGGGATACCGACCTGGAACTGGCGACCAACCTCGGGTTGCGCGGGTTCAAGGTAGCTGCGGACGGCTCCGCCGGGCAGAACTGGAGCGAAATCGTGCACCTGCTGCTGGACGATCCCCGCCGCGCCGGCATCGAGCGCAGAACCAGGGAAACCTCCATTCAGGTGCATGTCGACCTGGACAGGGAATCGGACGCCGACGTAGTTACCGGAATCGGTTTTTTCGATCACATGCTCGAGCAATTGGGCAAACACGGCGGTTTCGCGCTGCAGGTCCGCTGCGACGGCGACCTGGAAGTCGACGAACACCACACGGTCGAGGACGTTGCGCTGGCGCTGGGAGAAGCCCTGAGGCAGGCCCTCGGGAACAAGCTCGGCATTCACCGTTACGGATTCGTATTGCCCATGGACGAAGCCCAGGCGCGCGTGGCGATCGACCTGGGCGGACGCCCGTACGCCGTGTTTCGCGGCACATTCCCCCGCGAATCGGTGGGCGGATTGCCCACGGAACTGGTGCCCCACTTCTTCCGCTCCCTGGCGGAGAAGCTCGGAGCCGCGATTCATATCGACGTGGACGGCGAGAACGCGCACCACATGGTGGAGGCCTGTTTCAAGGGCGTTGCCCGGGGGCTCAGGCAGGCGTTCCGCCGTGAGGGCGAGACCCTGCCGACCACCAAGGGAGTGTTGTGATGCCGGCACCCGTCATCATCGCCAGCGGCGGGGCCAACCTGGCGTCGTTGCGCTTTGCCCTGCAGCGGCTGGGCTGCGACGCGCCGGCGAGCGAGGACCCCGAACTCATCGAGTCGGCCAGTCACGTGATCCTGCCCGGAGTCGGCGCCGCCCGGGACGCCATGGACCGGCTGGCCGCTGCCGGTCTCACGGAGGTCATTCCCCGCCTGCGGCAGCCGGTGCTGGGAATCTGCCTCGGCCTGCAGTTGCTCTACACCGGCTCCGACGAAGACGATGCCGAATGCCTTGGCATCATCCCCGGACAGGCCCGCCGCTTTCCCGCCAGTTCCCGCCTGCCGGTTCCGCAAATGGGCTGGAACGCCGTCCGCAAGGTGGCCGATACGCCCTTGCTGCAAGGCCTGGAGGATGGCGGTTACGCCTATTTCATTCACAGTTACGCGCTTCCCGAGGGCCCCCGAACCTGCGGCGTGGCCGACTACGGCGGAGTCTTTTCCGCGATGGTCCAGCACGAAAACTTCTTTGCCACGCAGTTTCATCCGGAGCGTTCGGCACGATTCGGTGCGGCAGTACTTTCAAATTTCCTGAGGATCTAGCGACCCATGGAATTACTTCCTGCGATCGACATCCGCGAAGGCCGGTGCGTCCGGTTGCTCCAGGGTGATTTTGAACTGGAAACCCGCTATCCGGTGGATCCTGTGGAACTGGCCCAGCGCTATGCGGACCTGGGCGCAGGATGGTTGCACGTGGTGGATCTGGATGGCGCGGCACAGGGGGCGCCTGCGAACCTGGACGTCATACGGAAAATGGCACGTGGCGCAAGTCTGAAGATTCAATTGGGCGGCGGCATCCGCTCCCGGGGCGATTTGGACCGGGCCCTGGAAGTCGTTGACCGTGCCGTGATCGGAAGTCTCGCAGTCGGGGCGCGGGAACGGGTGACCCATTGGCTGCAGGAACTGGGCGCGGATCGAATCACGCTGGCTCTGGACGTGCGTGTGGACGAGGACGACATGCCCCGAATCGCGACCCACGGCTGGACACGGAACTCGGCCGAGACGCTCTGGAGCACCTTGACCGCCTACGCGGATTCGGACCTGCGTCACGTACTGTGCACCGACGTCGAGCGGGACGGTGCGCTCCTGGGACCCAATCTCCGGTTGTATGCGACCTGCCGGCATCGTTTTCCCGGAATTCGCTTTCAGGCCTCCGGCGGCGTACGCGACAGCCGCGACCTGAGCGACCTGGCGGCTACCGGCGTCGCCTGGGCCATATCGGGCAAGGCCCTGCTGGAGGGGCGGATCACGGACGAGGAGATACGGTCATTCTTGCCAAGCGGATAATTCCCTGCCTGGACGTGCGGGACGGCGTGGTCGTCAAGGGCGTCCAGTTTCGCAACCATCGCGTGATGGGCGACATCATCGAGCTTGCCCGCCGTTACCGGGAAGAAGGGGCGGACGAACTGGTGTTCTATGACATCACGGCCAGCCCGGATGGACGGACCGTCGACCGCAACTGGGTCAACCGGGTCGCGGAGGTGCTCGACATTCCCTTCTGCGTCGCCGGGGGAATTCGCAACCTGGCCGACGCGGAGACCGTGCTCAACCTGGGCGCCGACAAGATATCCATCAATTCGCCGGCTCTGGAGAACCCCGGTCTGATCGAGGTCCTGGCCCGGCGGTTCGGCTCACAATGCGTCGTGGTCGGAGTCGACAGCCTGGCGCGGGGAGCTGCGAATGGGAACGGCGCAAGCGAGTCGCCGACTGAGCCCGACTACGCGGTCTACCAGTACACGGGCGACCCCAACCGCAGCCGGACGAGTGGCCGGCGCACCCTGGACTGGATAACCGAAGCACAGGCGCGCGGGGCCGGCGAAATCGTGCTCAATTGCATGAACCAGGACGGTGTCCGCAAGGGCTACGACATCGACCAACTGGCGCAGGTACGCGCCGTTTGCCGGGTTCCCCTGATCGCCTCGGGAGGCGCAGGCGCCATGCAGCACTTCCGGGATGTCTTCGAGCGCGCGGACGTGGATGGAGCGCTGGCTGCCAGCGTCTTTCACACCGCCGCAATACCCATACCCGAGCTGAAGCGTTACCTGATCGGCGCCGCCATCCCCATGCGGCCGCCTGAGGAGGAATGACCCGTGGCCGGAATCGATTTCCTTAACACGCTGGAAGGGGTCATCCAGGATCGGTTGGACGATCCCCGGCCGGACAGCTACACGGCCCGAATCGCCGCGGGAGGCGAACTGCTGGCCGCCAAGAAACTCGCGGAGGAAGCCGCCGAGGTTGCCCTGGCCGCCGTGGCGGAATCGCCGGCGCGGCTCACCGAGGAATCGGCGGACCTCCTGTACCACCTGTTGTTGTTGCTCAGAATGCGCGACCTGTCCCTGGAAACCGTGGCGGCCGAACTCGAGGCACGCCATCGGCCGGACTCCTGAAGGAAGTCAGACGCGAACCGCCTTATTCGAACCCGGCTTCTACCGGCATCAATGCGTCCCTGATGGTGGCGCCCCAGATGGAATTGCCGAGGTCATTCAGGTGGAGGTCGTCCTCCATGTAGATCTCCGGCCTGAGGGATCCGTCGGCAGTCAACAGCGGGGTCGCCACATCGACGAAGTGAACGAGCGGATCGCCATCGGCGATCTCCCGGTACCCCTCGCTGACATCCTGCGCCAGCGGCCAGACATTCCACCGCAGGATGCTCGGCTTGACGGAGAGCACATAGATCCTGGTCTCCGGGAGCTCCGCGTGGACCTTGTCGATGATCTGCCGTAGCTGATCCAGAATCGTTTCCCTGGGGATCGGGTTGGCGCTGCCGGTATCGTTATCGCCCTCGTAGATCAGGATCGCACGCGGCCGATAGGCGATCGCGACCCGATCCAGGTAGTGCAGCACGTCGTTCATCACGCTGCCGCCGAAGCCCCGCGGGATCACCGTAAGGGGCGCCAGAGCCTCCGCCGCCTGGTCATTCCAGCGCGCGATACTGGAGCTCCCTGTCAGTACGATGGCACCTTCCCGAGGAGGATTCTCCCGATCAAGCGTTTCAAACCTACGGATCGCGTTCTCGAACCGTTCCGGATCGGGCAGACTCTGGCCATGGCTGGACGTTGCCTGCACCATCCATACGACGGCCCAGACAAACGGTACTACGGTACGAATCAGTCCTGCGCTCACAGCAATTCCTCCCTGTTTCAGCAACATCTACCCAATCTCGCGACGGGAACGATGCGGCATAGCGGAGCCGGCGTACAAAACACCCGTCAGATCGCAACCTCAGACGCCGGCTCCCGCAGATTGTACCGGGAACTCATGACATATCCGTAGGCGCCGGCGTTGGCTATGAGCAGCACATCGCCCTCGCTGGTGTTGGGAAGCAGCCGGTCGGATCCTATCCGATCACCGGTTTCACAAACCGGCCCGACGACATTGACGACTTCGCTCCCGGGTTCACGTAACCGGGAGAGATTCACGATCTCGTGGTAGGCGCCGTAGAGCGCAGGGCGCAGCAGACTGTTCATTCCCGTACCGACACCGACGTAGCGAATGGCCCCCTTGCCCTTGGTCTGGGTCACGCAGGTAACCAACGCGCCCGCTCCGGCAACGATGAATCGCCCGGGTTCCAGCCATATCTGCAGCTGCGGCGCCTCTTGCCTGACGCGGCCGATGGCGGCGTCAAGCTCGGCCATGTCCAACGGCGTTTCTCCCGGCTTTTCCGGTATTCCCAGGCCTCCGCCCAGATCCGCGTAGCGGGCGTGCGGGAACAGCGCCAGCAGTCCCGCCAGGCACTCGCCGGTCTGCTCCCAGTTGTAGGGATTGAAGATCCCGCTGCCTGTGTGGGCATGAAGGCCCACTACCCTGGTATCCGCCTCTACGGCCAAACTCGCGAATTCCTCCACTTCGATCAGAGGCACACCGAATTTCGAGTGAACGCCCGCGGTGCGCACATGTTCGTGGTGGCCCCGCCCTACCCCCGGGTCGATGCGAACGAAGATGTCCCGCCCGCGAAACACATCTGGCCAGTGCCGAATCGGGTGCAGATTGTCCAGGGTGACCCAGACCCCCCGGTCGAAGCCCCATGCGTATTCGTCCCTGGGAGCGAAATTGGGAGTGAAGATGACCCTGCGGGGATCGATTCCCGGAAGCGTATCGAACACGCGCCGAATCTCGCCCGGTGAGACACACTCGAAGTTTCCTCCGTGGGCGTCCACTGTACGCAGGATGTCCGGATTGGAATTGGCCTTTACCGAGTAGAACACCGCATCCACCGACTTCAGGGACGTGAGGGACGCCATGGCCTCGGCAACGCTGTCCAGGTGATACACGTAGGCGGACCCAAGCTCCCTGGCGCTTGCAATGAGACGGTCCCGTTGCCGTTCCCACCAGGGCACCCGCGGCGATTCCGTCAATGGCTCCCGAGCCTGGAGTTGCTCCCACGTCGGACCAAACACCCGGCCCTCCCGAAAACGGCTGACCAGCAAGGAGTGAAGTCGCTTCAGCAACCGAAAGGCGTGATCCCCATCCACCACGAATGTCAGGTTCAGGTCATTGGCCGCCTGGGTGAGCAAGTGCACCTTCTGCTCCTCGAACGCCTCAAGGACCGGGCTGAGTTCATGCAGGATGGTGCGGATGCGCCGGCCTACCAGCGTAATGGCCGCGCAGTCGCGTATCACGCTTGCCCGGCAGAATCGGCCGAGGTCGGTGACCAGAGCATTAACCGCAGCGGGGTCGGCAAAGCTTGCGACGGGGTCTATGGAAACGGTGACATTGCTTTCGGACGTGGAAATCAGGTCCACCGACAGGCGGTGCTTGCGAAAACAATCGAAGGCATCCGCCAGAAACCCGACCTGGTGCCACATCTCCATGGATTCCATCGAGATCAGCGTGATGCCCTGGCGTCTCGATATCGCCTTGATCTGAGGCGTATCGTCACCCAGCGCGTTGGATACGACCGTGCCTTCCCACCTGGGATGGCTGGTGATCCTGAGAAACAGGGGAATTCCGGTTCGGCGCACGGGCGAGATGCTCCTGGGGTGCAGCAGCCCACCACCCGCCGAGGCGATTTCCTGAGCTTCGCTGTAGGTGAGTTCCCGCAGCAGGCGCGCCGACGGCACCGCCTTCGGGTCCGCGCTGAAGAATCCGGGCACGTCGCTCCAGATCTCGAGCCGGCGCGCCTGCAGCTTCGCGGCAAGGTAGGCGCCTGACGTATCCGAACCGCCGCGCCCGAACAGCACCGTGTCGCCGCCCGTATTGCGTCCGATGAACCCCTGCGTGACGATGAAGCCGTGCACCCCTTCCAGCACCTGTTGTAGCTGCGGGTCAGCGTCATGGGTACACGCCGCGGACAGGAACTGCGCCCGTTCCGAGAGGTTGCGTCGCTCCTCGGTCTCGAGCAGCGTTCGGGCATCCCACCAGTGCGCCGGCAATCCTGTGGACTGCAGGTAGCTGGCGCCGAGAGTCGTCGCTGCCAATTCGCCGGTGGCCATGACCCGGGCGTGCACGCCCGGGCTCACCTCCCGCAGCAGGCGTACGCCGTCGATGACCCGGGTCAGCGTGTGGAACTGATCGTCAAGGATTGAGGGGTTCACGCCGAGTTCGCCCGCCAGTTGGTCGTGGGTTTCGCGAATCCCGGCAAGAACAGTCATCGAATCGCCGTTGACTGCAGCATCGAGCAGGTTTTCCAGAGCGTCGGATACACCCGCCAGCGCCGAATGCACAACCACCGGCTTCAGGCCCGAATCGAGACGTTGCTGAAGCAGCTCCCTTATCCGGCGCCAGTTTTCCGAGGTGGATACGCTCCGCCCCCCGAACTTCATCACCACGAAGGGCGAGTCCGGAAAGGGGGATTCCACGGAGTCGAAGTCCGTCTGTCTGCTGGTGTCGTCGTTCATGGAACCGCTCCACAAAAAAGAAAACCCGCCGGGACAATCCGCAGCGGGTTTTACTGGTGACAATCGTCTGTCTGTTGCTAGACCATCGGTTCAACCAACCCGCTGACGGCGCGTTTGCCGTTTGCCATCATGGTGGTCGTCATGCCCTTGTTGGTCGTCGCCATGGCGCGCAACATATAGCCATTGCGTGTACAGGTCAAGGAAGCGCCGGCGTACCGAACCGGGCAGTGACGTATCGCAACGGCGCCGGCTTTCGGGACGGCGCCGACGAAATCAGGTCCGTGGGACCGGGATGTTGAAATACTTGAGCGTACCCTCCACCGTCGGACGTCTCACCAGGATGCGCTGATCGTTCAAGAGGTAGGTAAAGACGTAGCCCACTCCAAGCATCAGTATCCCGATGAGAAAGCAATAGGTGACCGCGCGATTCGGATACTGGTCCTTGAGATAGCCGACGTAGAGCGGCCCGATGATTCCCGCCGCGGCCCAGGCAGTCAGGATCGCGCCGTATATCGTGGACATGCGCCGGTTGCCGAAGACGTCCACGATGAACGACGGCATGGTGGCGAAACCGCCGCCGAAGCACAGCAGCACGTAGCAAACCAGCACCGAGAAGACCCAGGGATTCTGCTCCGTCATCAGGACGCCGAAGACGACCAGTTGACTGCCCAGCAGGATGCGCCATACCCGCACGCGCCCCAGCCGGTCCGACAGCAATCCCCAGAACAGCCGCCCGACCCCGTTGCAGACCGAGCTGGCGGCGATCAGCGTAGCGCCGTAGGCCGCCAGCGTCTCCGGCTCCAGCGTCGGGGCCGCCAGGCCCCAGACGTCCTGAAGCAGCGCCGACTGGAAGCTGATGACCGAAATGCCCGCCGCGATGTTGCAGAAGAAAACCACCCACATGCAGGAGAATTCCTGCGACAGGAGGTATTCGCGCACCTTAACGTCGGCGTCGTCTGACTCGTAAGCCCTGGGCGAGGCGGCTGCCGCCGCGGCAGGCCCCTGTTCGGGGTCCGACAACAGCAGGCTGGTCGGCAGCAGGATGCAGGCGAAAACGATCCCGAGCCCCAGGAACACCGTCGGCAGATCGCCTTCGCTGTAGACCACGAGCACCGGCGCCAGCAGCTTGCTCAGCAGCAGTGCGCCGATACCGAATCCCATCACCACGGTTCCCGTGGCCAGCCCCTTCCGGTCCGGGAACCACTTGGCCACGGTCGCCACCGGGGTGACGTAACCGAGGCCGATCCCGGCGCCGCCGATGACCCCGTAACCGAGGTAAAAGAGCAGCAGGTGATCCATTGCCAGTGCCAGGCTGGCGATCACGTACCCCCCGCAGAAAAGTGCACTGCCGGCCAGCGCCAGCTTTCGCGGGCCAAGTCTGGGGAGCGCAGTCCCGGCCCACGCGGCGGCTACGCCGAGGGAGAAGATGGCCAGGCTGAACGCCAGCGCCGTCTCGATGTTGGTCCAGCCGAGCTGGCGGACGAGCATGGTCTGGAAGAAACTCCATGCATAGACCGTGCCCAGGCAGACCTGCAGCGTCACACAGGCTGCCAGTACGACGATTCGAGGTATGGGACGCCCGAACATGGCTGTCGTCAAGTCTCGGGGTCAGGCCGCGCCGTCGCTGGACGACGCAGATGCATGGCCTCTGGAGAAGTGCGCGAACAGCCGCGCAAGCTGACCGGCCTCGTCCTTGCGGCCCAGTACGCCTTCGACGGACTCGACTTCGTTCTCGTCGCCCCGCGCAAGCGCCACGGCATAGGTCAACACCTCGCCGATGGGCCTTGCCGCGAGATTGACCAGCCAGATCGCGGCCACGACTCCCAGCACAAAGACAATGGAGATGAGGTAGACCTGCCGGCCGATGGCCCGTTGCACCTGCAGGGCGATCATTCCCGTGTCCATGCCCACATGCACGGCGCCGGCTACCCCGGCCAGGATCGGCCGGCTGACTTCCACGAACTCGCCCATGCCGGGGAGTTGACGTTCCACCGTGGAAGTATCCGTCGGATCCGAGTTCAGAATCTGCTCGGGAATGCCGGGTACGAACGTGTGGGCGAGAAATTCGCCGGTTTCGTCCCGGATGTAGACGTAGCTGATGCCCTGAACCTCTACGAACTGGTCGATCAGCGACTGCAGCGACGACAGGTCCCGGTTGAGCAGGATGTCCACGCTGGAATCGGCGATGGTCTGGGCGATGCCCTGGCTGTTGGTCACGTATTCTTCGGACAGGTAGGAATTGACCGTGTCGATCAGCAGGAACGAGGTAGAGATGCCGATGAAACCGAACAGGGCGAACACGCCGAACAAAGTCCTCTGAAACAGTTTCCGGACCTTGATGATCTGCATCAGGAGAATTTCTCCGCCCAGTCGGTCAACGTGACGAACCGCCCGTCGTCGACCACCGTATAGTAGACCTGCTGCAACCCCTGGCGGCGGTCTTCGGCGAAAGTCACGGGTTCGCCGAGACCGAGTTCGAAGTCCTGCATCGACATGACCGCGCGCTCCAGATTGGCGCGCGCCGGTTCATCGCCGAGCCTGCGCAGAATCTCGACCATGATCTTGGCATCGAGAAATCCTTCGAGACTCACGAAGCTGTAGTCGAAGGGCGTATACGCCTCCGTGACCAGTTCAGCCGGCATGTCCGGATTGTAGCGTTCCATGAACTCCCGGTATTCGCGCACCGCCGGGATCGACGTGTCGTGGTAACTGGGGACGACCTGCGAGTTGACCAGGAGGTTCGTATATTGCTCGGCCTCCGCCGCCTCACGGCCCTCGGACAGCAACCCCAGCATGCTCTCGCTGCCGACGAAGGACAGGTTTGCGATCGGCACGCGCAGTCCGAGATCGACGGCATCCCTGGCGAACGCGGCGCACGCCGCGTAGGCGCCGATGCAGATCACCGCGTCCGGTTCCGCAGCCTGGAGCAACTCCACCTGACCGCGCATCGTGGCGGTGAACGGAGTACCGCGGCGATAGGTGGCTTCCCCTGCAATACGCTCGCCATGCCCTGCCAGCGCAGCCCTGACGCCCGCCCAGCCGCTGCGTCCGTAGGCGTCCGCCTGGTAAAAGACACCGATGCGCCGGCGCCCGATCTGCACGAAGTTCTCTACCAGGCCGGCGGTCTCCTGCGCATAGGAGGCGCGCAGATTGAACGCGAATTCCCCGTAGGGCGGCTCGCGCTGGGGTTGCGCGCCGGTGAAGGGGAAGAACAGAAAGACGTCCTGGTCCTGGAATTTTTTCAGGATCGGCAGGACCCGGGTCACCGTGGGAGTGCCCACATAGCCGAACAGGAGGAATACCTGATCCTCCAGCATGAGCTGCATGGTGTTGTTGACCGACGCATCCGGCTGATAGCCGTCATCGTAGAGCTTCAGGGTAATCCGCCGGCCCGAGATTCCGCCAGCGCGGTTGACATCCTCGAAATACGCCCAGGCGCCCCGGTACAACTCGATGCCGAGCCCCCTCGAGGGACCGGAAAACGCCGCGGACATGCCCAGTATGATTTCGCTGTCCGTGACGCCGGCGACCGCTGTTTCCGCGGAGGTCCGGAGCCAGGGCCAGGTCAGGCCTCCGGCTATGCTACCGCCGATCAATGATCGCCTGGTAAACATCCCCATACATGCACCACTCAGCGCATTCGCCCCCTGCCGAATGCCAGTGACCAGCATTATTTCCGATCTAACAACGTGTTTCCAGTCTTGCCCGATCAGGGGAGAATGTACGATGAGCAGCGACGCGCGGGATTGCCCCCGGTTTCGACCGGCCTTAGCCGGGCGCGTCGAACCGGTCCACGAGGAGGTTGATCATGGTGCATCGCAAGCCCCTGAAAAATCTGGCAACCCATGAGGTTACCAATCAGCCGCCGCCGCTCGCTGCCCTGAACCTCTACGACACCGATGCGGCGTTGCGCGGTGCAATGGAGGTCGGCGGCGGCGAGGCGCACCATTCCCGCCTTGCCGCGTTCGGCGACCGATGCGGCGCACTGCAAACGCGGGAATGGGCGCGCCAGGCGAACAGGAACCCGCCTCGCCTGAAGTCGTTCGACCGCTACGGCAGGCGGCTGGACGAAGTCGAATTCCACCCCGCCTACCATCGCCTGATGGCGCTGGGCCTTTCGAACGGCATTTCGGGCTGTGCCTGGAGCGGCGAACCCGCCCGTCACCTCCTTCACGGCGCGATGATGATCCTGATGACGCAGGCGGATGCGGGTGTCACCTGCCCGATGTCCATGACCTATGCCGGTATCGCCGCGCTGAAAGCCGCTCCGGAACCGGCAGGGTTCTGGGAGCCGCGCGTGGCCGCGCAGGACTATGACGGCCGCTCCATGCCCGCAACAGAGAAGAAAGCCGTGACCCTCGGCATGGCCATGACCGAAAAACAGGGCGGCTCCGACGTGCGCAGCAATACCACCCGCGCAGAGCCGTCAGGCGACGGAGGCTACCTCCTCACCGGGCACAAGTGGTTCTGTTCGGCGCCCATGAGCGATGCCTTCCTGACGCTGGCTCAGGCCCGGGACGGCCTCACCTGCTTCCTGGTGCCCCGCTGGCGGCCGGACGGCGAGCGCAACGCCATCCGCCTCATGCGCCTGAAGGACAAGCTGGGGGACCGCTCCAATGCGTCGGCGGAGATCGAATACCACGGCGCGTGGGCCCAACGGGTCGGTGACGAAGGCCTGGGCGTGCCCAACATCATCGAGATGGTTCAACTCACCCGGTACGATTGCGCACTCGGTTCTGCAGGCGGTATGCGCGCCGCTCTCGTGCGGGCCCTCTGGCACGCCACCCACCGACGGGCCTTCGGCAAGGCGCTGATCGACCAGCCCGCCATGCGGGCCGTGCTTGCCGATCTCATCCTCGAGAGCGAAGCAGCCACCGCGCTTGCATTGCGGATCGGAGCCGCTCTGGACCGGGCAGCAACAAGCGGCCAGGCGGCCGCGTTCGTGCGTCTGGCCACGCCCGCGGCCAAGTTCTGGATATGCAAGCGCCAGCCCGGCTTCGTCTGCGAAGCCCTGGAATGCCACGGCGGCGGAGGCTACGTGGAGGAGGGCCCCATGCCTCGGTTGTACCGCCAATCGCCGCTGAACGCGATCTGGGAGGGCTCCGGCAACGTCATCGCGCTGGACATCCTGCGCGCCGTGGCGCGGGAGCCGGACAGCGTTGCCGCGGTGCTGGCCGAACTGGAAACACCGGCAGGCCTGAATGCGCATTACGATGCCCACCTGAATGGAATCAAGCGCGTCCTCGGCGACAATGCCCTGTCGGAGGGAACCGCCCGCGTGTTCGCACAGGACCTGGGATTGGGCCTGCAGGCCGCAGCCCTTCACCGGTCGGCCCCGGCTCGGGTGTTCGACGGCTTTTGCCGGCAGCGGCTCGACCCGGGGCGGAGAGGTTTCCTGTACGGCGACTCCGGCGATGCCGGCCAGGCGTGGTTGCTGGAACGGGCGTGCCGGGCGCTGTACGTGTAACCTGTCAGCCGGCTCGAACGAGCCCCTGCTCAGGCCCTAATTCGGGTCTGTAACGGCGCCCAGTGATGCCGAGCTGACCAGTTTCGCGTACTTGGCCAGCAAGCCGCGCGTGGCACCGGGCTGACGCGGCGTCCAGTTGCGCAGACGCTCCCGGAGTTCTGTGTCGGGAATCTCCAGATCGATTGTTTTCGTCTCGGCGTTGATCGAGATGCGGTCGCCGTCGCGGACCACCGCCAGCGGCCCGCCCACCGCGGCCTCCGGCGCCATGTGCCCGACCACGAAACCGTGGCTGCCGCCCGAGAAGCGCCCGTCGGTGATCAAGGCGACCTTGTCGCCCAGTCCCTTGCCGATGATGGCGCCGGTGGGGCTGAGCATTTCCCGCATGCCCGGACCGCCCTTGGGTCCTTCATACCGAATCACGACGACGTCTCCGGCCTGAACCACTCCGTCCAGGATGGCCCGCAGCGCCTCCTCTTCGGAGTCGAACACCCGCGCCGGACCGCTGAACTCGGTCCCTTCCTTGCCTGAAATCTTGGCGACCGAACCTTCGGCGGCCAGGTTTCCGTACAAGACCGCCAAGTGACTGTCCGCCTTGATGGGATCGGACAGCGGCCGGACGATGGTCTGCCCTTCCGGGTACGGCTCCACATCGGCCAGGTTTTCCGCCAGGGTGCGGCCGGTCACAGTCAGGCAGTCGCCGTGCAGCAAGCCGGCGTCCAGCAACGTTCTCATCAGCGGCTGGATGCCGCCGATCCGAATCAGCTCGGACATCATGTACCGTCCGCTGGGACGCAGGTCCGCCAATACCGGCACGCGGGCGCCCAGGCGGGTGAAATCCTCAAGCGTCAGATCCACTTGCGCGTCGTGGGCAACGGCCAGCAGATGCAGCACGGCGTTTGTGGACCCGCCCAGGGCGATCACCGTGGCGATGGCGTTCTCGAACGCCTCCTTGCTGAGGATGTCCGCCGGAGTGATGCCGCGCTCCAGGAGCCGCATCACGGCCTGTCCGGCCCTTCGGCAATCGACTCGCTTGGCTTCGGAGATGGCTTCCTGGGCGGAGCTGTTCGCGAGGCTCATGCCCAGCGCTTCGATCGCCGATGCCATGGTATTGGCGGTATACATCCCCGCGCACGATCCGGGTCCCGGTATGGCCGTGGATTCGACCTCGTGCAACTCGGCCTCGCTGATCCGCCCGGCGGCCACGCCGCCCACGGCCTCGAATACGGAAATCACGTCGCGGTGTTTCGGACCCGGCTGGATCGTGCCGCCATAAACGAACACCGAAGGCCGGTTCAGTCTCGCCAGGGCCATGACGCACCCCGGCATGTTCTTGTCGCACCCGCCGATCGCGACCAGGCCGTCGAACCCTTCGGCGGCTGCCACGGCCTCGATGGAATCGGCGATGACCTCACGGGAAACCAGCGAGTAACGCATTCCCTGGGTACCCATGGAAATGCCGTCGGAGACGGTGATCGTGTTGAAGACGACGCTCTTGCCGCCGGCCCCGTCAGCGCCCGCACCGGCCAGTTCCGCCAACCCGTCGATGTGCATGTTGCAGGGCGTCACCATGCTCCAGGTGGAGGCGATGCCCACCTGCGGTTTGGAGAAATCCTCGTCCCGGAAGCCGACCGCGCGCAGCATGGCCCGGCTCGGAGCCTGCTCCAGCCCGTCAACGACCACGCGGGAGTACCGCCTGGGATCCACTTCGCCGCGATCGCGCGGCGTCTTTGCAGCCATACCCGCTTCCCTGCCAGTGCCGTTGGGGTCAGGGCCTTTCAACACCGCTCGGGAACACGTCGAAAGGCTGAAGTGGTCGGGGCGACTGGATTTGAACCAGCGACCTCTTGCGCCCCATGCAAGTGCGCTACCAGGCTGCGCCACACCCCGACCGTTGCCAACTCAACTCACCGGAAAGCCGTCACTGTACGCGCGCGGCGTTCACGGGCAAGCATTGCAGGCTGCACGCAAGTTTAGCGAAATCGGCAGGGTCCGGGATAGTCCGGAGCGCGAGAAAGGCGCTATCTGCGCAGCAACCGCAGCACGTCCTCAAGTTCGCTGCGCACCTGCCGGATGATCTGCTGGCTCTGGCTGAGATCGGTACGCGCTTCGTCGCCGGCCAGCTTTTGCCGCGCCCCGCCGATGGTAAAGCCTTCGGAGTACAGGAGGCTGCGGATCTGCCGAATGATCAGGACGTCCTGACGCTGGTAGTAGCGACGGTTGCCGCGGCGCTTCACCGGCTTGAGTTGCGGGAATTCCTGTTCCCAGTAGCGCAGAACGTGCGGCTTGACCGCGCACAACTCGCTCACTTCGCCGATGGTGAAGTAGCGCTTGCCCGGTATCGGGGGAAGTTCCGCGTTATCCCCTGGTTCCAGCATAGACCTCAACTCGTGTCTTGAGCTTTTGCCCGGGGTGGAAGGTCACCACACGCCGCGCCGTGATGGGGATTTCTTCACCAGTCTTGGGGTTTCGCCCCGGCCTCTGATTCTTGTCGCGCAGGTCGAAATTGCCGAATCCGGACAGTTTGACCTGCTCGCCGCTCGCCAGGGAAACCCGCAGATCCTCGAAGAACGTGTCCACCAACTCGCGCGCTTCCCGCTTGTTCAGACCGAGTTCGTTGAACAACGACTCGGCCATTTTCGCCTTGGTCAATGACGCCATGAATGACCGCCTATTCCCTGATGGTCGCCTTGAGTTCGTGCTCCAGTAGCCGCGTTGTGGACGTCACGATCCGGTCCGCCTCCGCGTCGGTAAGAGTGCGTGATCTGTCCTGTAAAATCAAGCCCAAAGCGACACTTTTTCGTCCTGAATCTATCCCCTTGCCCCGGTAGATGTCGAAAATTGTCACATCGTGCAATGCGTCTCCGGCAGCGCTTCGGACGCACCGCAGCAGCTGGTTCGCCGACACGCCGTCATCGACCACGGCCGCGATATCCCGCCGCAGCGAGGGAAACTTCGAATACTCCCTGTATCGGGGGATCCTGGCCCGGGCCGACCGGTCCAGTTGCATGGCGAACAGGATCGCCGGCCGCTTCCAGCCCATTCGCCCCTGCAAGCGGGGATGCAGGGCGCCAAGCCAGCCGACGGCGTCATCCGCCAGTGTCAGGCGGGCACTCTGGCCGCCGGCCAGAGCCGGGTGACCGGCCGGCTGAAACTCGATGTCGCCGCCCCGGCCCGCCAACGCCAGGATCGCCTCCACATCGGACTTGACGTCGAAGAAGTCCACATCCCGGGCACCGCCCTCCCAATGCTCCGGCCGGTACGCGCCGATCGCGAGACCGGCCAGTACCCGGCTTTCGCGCACTCCGTTGGTTCCGCGGCCGAACTGTGTGCCGATCTCAAACAACCGCACCCGCGGCTGCTGGCGGCTCCGGTTGTGCTGCGCAGCCAGCAGGAGTCCCGGCCAGAGCGAGAGCCGCATGACTCCCATTTCCTGCGACAGGGGATTTGTCAGGCTCACGTGATCCGCGCCGGGGTTCACGGCGTCGGCCAGTTCCCGGTCGACGAAGCCGTAGGTCACAACCTCGGAGTACCCGCGCGAACAGAGCGTGTCGGCGATACGCTCTTCGGACAAGACGGTTTCCGTTGCAAGCCCCACATGCCGCGGACTTTGCTCGGCAACCACGGGGATGTTGTCGTAGCCGGTCATGCGGCCGATTTCCTCCACCAGGTCTTCCTCGATCTCCAGGTCGAAGCGAAAATCCGGGGGCACAACGGACCATCCGTTCTTCTCGCGGGTCGCAGCAATGTGGAGCAGACCAAGCTGCGCTTCCACCTCGCCGGGCTCCAGGCCCGTCCCAAGAATCGTGTTCAGCCGTTCCAGCCGCAGCAGAACGGGCTTTCTTTGCGGCAACTCCTTTGCGGCCACCTCTTCGACGAGCGGACCCGGCTCGCCACCGGCAATATCCAGCAGCAACTCCGTTGCCCGTTCGATGGCGCGTCCCTGGTGCACGGGATCCACGCCCCGTTCGAAGCGCAGGGACGCATCCGTGTGCAGGCCGAACCGCCGCGGCCGGCCCGCGATGGAGTCCGGCGAGAAGAAGGCCGATTCGAGAAAGACGTCCCGGGTGGATTCGGACACGGCCGTGCCCTGCCCGCCCATGATGCCCGCCAGCCCGATCGCGCCCGAATCGTCGGCGATCACCAGCACATCGGACTGCAGATCGACGCGGTTGCCGTCCAACAGCGTCAACGCCTCGCCGTCTTCGGCAAAGCGGACGGAGATGCCGCCGCGGAGCGCGTGCAGATCGTAGCCGTGAAGCGGTTGGCCAAGTTCCAGCATCACGTAATTCGTCACGTCCACCACCGGGTGCAGGGCGCGCAGCCCCGCCCGTTCCAGGCACAGCCGAAGCCATTCCGGAGAGCGGCATCCCGGCCTGATGTTGCGAATGACGCGGCCGGCAAAGCGCGGACAGGCCTCGGGCGCGGCCAGCGTCACCGGAAAGGTATCCTTCACGGTTGCAGGAACCTGCGGCACCTCCATCGGTTCCATGCGGGCGCCGTTGAGCGCGGAAACCTCCCGGGCGATCCCGAGGACGCTGAAGCAATCCCCCCTGTTGGGCGTGATGTCGAAGTCGAGAACGACGCCGTCCACTGCCGGGGCGCCCTCCGTGTCCGTGTCCGCCAACCGCACGGATTCGACCTCCAGCCCACCGAGGGTCAACTGCTCGGCAAGCTGCTCCGGATCCAGGTCCCGCTGAAGCATTTCGCCGAGCCATTCGATGTCGATACGCATGACTCAACCCTCAGCGGAACTGCTCGATGAAACGCAGGTCGTTTTCGAAGAAGCGCCGCAGATCCCCGACTCCGTAACGCAGCATGGCCAGACGCTCCACGCCCATGCCGAACGCGTAGCCGGTGAATTCCTCCGGATCGACGCCCACGTGCCGAAGCACGTTCGGGTGCACCATGCCGCAGCCGAGGATCTCCAGCCATTTGCCGGATTCCGAGCGTATGTCCACCTCCGCGGACGGCTCCGTGAACGGGAAATAGGACGGTCGGAACCGCAATTCGACGTCGCGCTCGAAGAAGCTGGACACGAACTCGTACAGGACGGACTTCAGGTTGGCGAAACTGATCCCCCTGTCGACCGCCAGCCCTTCCACCTGGGTGAACATGGGCGTATGCGTCAGATCGTAATCCCGCCGATAGACCCGTCCCGGCACGATGATCCTTATCGGCGCGCCCTCCGAGCGCATTGCACGAATCTGCACCGGCGACGTGTGGGTTCGCAGGACGTGCCCGGTATCCAGGTAAAAGGTGTCATGCATTGCCCTGGCCGGGTGATTCTCGGGAATGTTCAGCGCGGTAAAGTTATGAAAGTCGTCCTCGACCTCCGGACCGCTGCGCACCCCGAATCCGGCGGCGGCAAAAATATCGACGATCCGCCGCAGGGTACGGGACACCGGGTGCAGGGCTCCCACGGGTTGGCCGCGGCCGGGCAGGGTGACATCGACCCGGTTGGCGAGGTCCGCTTCCATTTTCGCCGCTTCCAACCGTTCCCGGCGCGCCGCGATCCCATCGATGACGGCCTGCTTGACGCGATTGATTTCCCGGCCGGCGGAGGCGCGCTCCTCGACGGGCAGCCTGCCGAGCCCCTTGAGTTCGGCGGTGATCAGGCCCTTGCGCCCGAGGTACCGGACACGGACCGCGTCCAGCGCAGCCAGGTCGCCCGCCGCCTGTACGGCGGCCTGCGCCTGTTCAAGCAGTCCGGCCGGGCTGGCCACGGGGAATGCCGGGGGGCGGTCCGCTTCGGTCAGGACGCCAGCGCGTCCCTGGCGGCTTTCGCGATGGCGCCAAACGCCTCCGGATCGTGGACCGCGATATCGGCCAGGACCTTGCGGTCCACCTGGATATCGGCGCGCTTGAGGCCGTTGACCAGCCGGCTGTAGGAAAGGTCGTGCTGCCTTGCAGCAGCATTGATCCGCGTGATCCACAGCGCCCTGAACTGGCGCTTGCGCTGCCGGCGGTCGCGGTACGCGTACTGGCCGGCCTTGATGACCGCCTGCTTGGCGACCTTGTAGGTGCGGCTGCGCGCACCGTAATAGCCCTTCGCCTGGCGCAGGATTTTCTTGTGGCGCGCCTTGGCGACGACACCGCGTTTGACTCTAGCCATGACTCACCTCAGCTATAGGGCAGCAACTTGCGGACTGCCTTGGTGTCCGCGTCGGCGATCTGCAGCGTCTTGCCGAGTTGACGCTTACGCTTCGAACTCTTCTTGGTCAGAATGTGATTCATGTAGGACTGGCTACGCTTGTAGCCTCCCTTTCCGGTGCGTCTGAACCGCTTGGCGGCCCCCCGATTGGTCTTAAGCTTAGGCATTGCCCTCTCCTCCCGGAGCCCAGCGATCAACGCTAGTGCTTCTTCGGCGCGATAATCATCACCATCTGCCGGTGTTCAAGATGCGGAAACTGCTCAACCGTGCCGTATTCCGCCAAATCCCTCTGTACCCGTTCAAGAAGCTGGACGCCCAGTTCCTGGTGCGCCATTTCCCGTCCCCTGAAGCGCAGGGTCACCTTGGTCTTGTCGCCCGAGGTGAGAAATCGAATCAGGTTCCGCAACTTGACCTGGTAGTCACCCTCTTCCGTACCCGGCCGGAACTTGATTTCCTTGACGTGAATCTGTTTCTGCTTGCGCCGCCCCATCTGCGCCTTCTTGCGCTGCTCGAAGACGAACTTGCCGTAATCCATGATTCGGCATACCGGTGGGTCCGAGTTCGGCGCGACCTCCACCAGGTCGAGATTCTCGTTCTGCGCCAGTTCCAGCGCGTCGTCAAAGGGCATGATCCCGACCTGCTCGCCGTCCGTTCCGATCACCCGGACCTGCACGGCGGAGATTTCGTCATTGCGTCGAATACGCTTCGTTTGAGCGATAGTTTGTGCTCCCAGTTACCTGAACCCGTAATGCATAGCGGCCGTGGCGCCGGTCGAGCACATTCACTGCCACTCGCCTGGGCCGACGGCCGTCTGATATCCAGCGCCCGCAGCCGGTTCATTTTACCACCACGGGCGGGCCGTGATTGTAAGTCCCGGATCGGACCAGTACAAGAGATGCGAAATCGGGGGCGCGAGCCCCCGATCCCGTCAATCTGGTAGGCGCGAGTGGGATCGAACCACCGACCCCCACCATGTCAAGGTGGTGCTCTACCGCTGAGCTACGCGCCTGCGGTGCGAACCATAACCATTTCCGGTCGAATTACTCAAGTGTCCGTGCGGGCCAGGCCCTCCTGCCTCGCCTCCCCGATCTCGTCGCGGAGTTTTGCCGCTTCTTCGAACTCGAGGTCCCGGGCGTGCCGGTACATGCGCTTTTCCAGCGCGTCGATTCGCCGCACGACTTCCTCGGGACTCATCCTCGTGTAGCGTGCGGTGTCCGGCTGGCGGCCGCGCCGGCGCCTACGGCCCGTCGAACGCGCCCCTTCCATGATGTCGGGGACCGGCTTGAGGATGGACCTGGGCTGGATGCCGTGAGTCTCGTTGTAGGCGAGCTGCTTGTTCCGGCGGCGTTCCATTTCCGCCATTGCCCGCTTCATGGACCCGGTCACCCGATCCGCGTACAGGATCGCCGTACCTCGTATGTTTCGGGCAGCCCTGCCGACGGTCTGAATCAGCGACCGTTCCGAGCGCAGGAAACCTTCCTTGTCGGCGTCGAAGATGGCCACCAGGGAAACCTCCGGCATATCAAGCCCTTCGCGCAACAGGTTGATTCCCACCAGGACATCGAATTCGCCCAGACGCAGATCGCGGATGATCTCCGTGCGTTCCACGGTGTCAATGTCCGAGTGCAAGTATCGAACGCGTGTGCCGTGTTCCTGGAGATAGTCCGTCAGGTCCTCCGCCATGCGCTTGGTCAGGGTGGTGATGAGTACCCGCTCCTTCAGTCGGGCGCGTTCCGAGATCTCCGAGAGCACGTCATCGACCTGGATGCCGGCCGGGCGTACGTCGACCTCCGGGTCCACGAGCCCGGTGGGCCGAACCACCTGCTCCACCGCCTGGTCCGCGCGGTCCCGCTCGTACGGTCCGGGCGTTGCCGAAACGAAGATGGTCTGCGGCGCCAGATGCTCGTATTCGTCGAAGCGAAGCGGCCGATTGTCCAGCGCGGCGGGCAGGCGGAAGCCGTACTGCACCAATGTTTCCTTGCGGGATCGGTCGCCGCGGTACATCCCGCCGAGTTGCGGAATCGTGGCGTGGCTTTCGTCGACGAACAGCATGGCGTCGGGCGGAAGGTAGTCGAACAGGGTCGGCGGCGGCTCTCCGGGCTCGCGGCCCGACAGGTAGCGCGAGTAGTTCTCGATGCCGGCGCAGTACCCCACCTCCATGATCATTTCCAGGTCGAATCGGGTTCGTTGCTCGAGTCGCTGGGCCTCCACCAGTCGGTCGGCCGCGCGCAGTTCCGCGAGGCGCCCCCTGAGGTCGTCCCGAATCACGTCCACGGCCGCCAGCAGAGTCTCCCGGGGCGTGACGTAGTGGGTCTTCGGGTAGATCGTTGCGCGGGGTACAGGCCGATCGACCGCTCCGGTCAGGGGATCGAAGAACATGATCCCCTCGATCTCGTCGTCGAACAGTTGCACGCGCACGGCATCGCGCTCCGATTCGGCGGGAAAAATGTCGATCACATCGCCGCGAACGCGGTACGTACCCTGGCTCAGGTCCATCGGATTGCGCGTGTATTGCAGTTCCGCAAGCCGGCGCAGGATTCTGCGCTGGTCGATACGCTCCCCCCGGACCAGGTGCAGCACCATGCCGTGATAGGCCTCGGGATCGCCCAGGCCGTAAATTGCCGACACCGTCGCCACGATGACCGTGTCGCGCCGCTCCAGCAGCCCCTTGGTGGCGGAAAGGCGCATCTGTTCGATGTGCCTGTTGATGGATGCGTCCTTCTCGATGTAAGTATCGCTGGTCGGCAGATACGCCTCCGGCTGGTAGTAGTCGTAGTAGGAGACGAAGTACTCCACCGCGTTGTTGGGGAAGAACTCCCGCATCTCGCCGTAAAGCTGTGCGGCGAGTGTCTTGTTGTGGGCAAGGATCAAAGTCGGCCGCTGCAGCGCGGCGATCACGTTGGCCATGGTGAAGGTCTTGCCGGAACCTGTGACCCCAAGGAGGGTCTGTCTGTGCAACCCCGACTGGATGCCGTCCACGAGCGATGCGATGGCCTCGGGCTGATCCCCCGCAGGCTCAAAGTCTGCGACAAGCTCAAATAGTTTGGCCTGCACGTTTCTCTCGCGAACGCGATGCAATGGCGAAAGATTACGGGCCATGGGTTTCAATGAAAAGCCGTCGGGCCAATACCCGAAACAAAATATTGATAAATTAGTTTATATTTACGATGTATCTATCTATTTATAAAAACAATTAGCTTGCCATCCTTGACTTCGAGGAGGGCTTCTTTCAGAATGCGCCCCCGTTGAGCAGTGTTCCCCGGTAGCTCAGTTGGTAGAGCGGTCGGCTGTTAACCGATTGGTCGCTGGTTCGAGTCCGGCCCGGGGAGCCACCTTTTCCAAGGCATGGGCATGCACGACCGGTGACTACCCTGCCCAACCTCCCGGCAGTTTTGGCAGATCATCTGTCAGTTGATAGTAGTCGCCCTTGTCACTTACGTAGATGTGTTCGACCGCTTCCAGTCCGTCGGACTCGTCCAGCGTTCCGGCCATGATGCTGATGTATTCCCTGCCCCTGGGGCGCCAGAACAAGCTCGAACCGCAACGCCTGCAGAATCCGCGGGACGCAATCTCCGAAGAGGCGAACCATTCGAGACTCTCGTCGGTCTCAATAATCAGCGTATCTTTCGCCACAGCAGTGGCAGCGACGAAATGACCGCTGGTCCGGCGGCATTGGCCGCAGTGACAATACACGACGGGCCGTAATGGACCCGTTACACGGTAACGCACGCCACCACAGAGGCATCCGCCAGTCATCTCGAACCGGCCGGTTGAGATGGTTTCTGAACCAGAAACTTCACATGAAAATCATACATGTAGCGGGATGGATGCAGTGAGAACCAAACGGCAGCGATACCGTATTGATTGTGGACGAGTGCAGTGTCTTCACGAACCGAACCGAATCCGTAACGACTCGTAGCCCGTTTGCCGCCGATACGCAGGCCACGCCTCGTACCGGGGCTCGCTGTCAACTACTTCCATGCTGCCGACCTTGCGGCTGACCTGGTCGATCAACGTACGCAAGATCAGCCGGGCGTACGAGGCGCCAAGGCAATGGTGCGGGCCGGCGCCGAATGCGACGTGGGGATTGGGTTTGCGATCGATAATCAACTCTTCCGGTGACTCGAAGACCGATTCATCGCGATTGGCGGATGCCCAACAGATTGCAACGCGATGATCTTCCGGCACGTGCGCTCCATGCACGTTTGTGTCGCGCGGACACACGCGAGCCATCATCGTCAGCGGCGACGCAACCCGGACGATTTCCTCGACGCAATTTCGGAGCAGCAACGGATTGTCGCGCAACTTGACGAGATCCTCCGGGTGCATCGCAAAGTGCGCCAGTGTCAGCGATACCGTGGCAATAACGGTATCGCGGCCGCCGGCGAAGACGAGGTTGGCAAAGCCCACCATCTCGTCGCGCGTCAGCGGCCGGCCACGAAAAGTCGCTTTCGTCAATGCGCTGAAAAAATCGTCGCCCGGGTTGACCCCCGCCCGGTCGAACTCCCGGTTGAGGTAACGGTCCAGGACGTTGCCCTTCTCATCGTCATGACCTTCGGGTCCGATGAAGACGTGCAGGCCCCAATCGATCCATTCATCGGCCGCCGTCATGGGCATGCGAAGCAACACGGTCAGTGCGCGCGACTGGAGCGGCAACGCGAATTCGTTGATGATTTCGACCGGTCCGGCGTCGATCGCGTCGTCGAGCATCTCGCCAATCAGGGCACCGACTTTCCCTACCATTTCCGGGCGTTTGGAAATGCTGAAAAACGGCTGGACGATGGCCTTGTAGTCCGTATGTTCGGGCGGGTCGGTCTCGATGGGAAGCTGCCGTACCTTGCGCACACGCTCTTCAGTGGGTATCGGCACGCGAAACGGCGCATCGGAGCTGTAGGTCCCGAAGTCCGCCGCGGCCTTGCGTACGTCCTCGTACCGAAGGATCAACGGAATCGATTCGCCAAGAAAATCCCCCTCAAGGACACCGGAGCGGCGACGTGCGTCCGCGAACGGGTCCGATGCATCCCACACGCTCATGATCGCGCTGTCCACGCCGGCGACGGATTGCGGGGCATTGCGCACTAGTCCTTGAAGAGAACTGCCGTCGGCACGGCCAGATTCACGTCGAGCGTTTCGCGCACATTGCGGGCGGTCGGGACGTCGCCGCCGCCCGAGCGGTGCTGCACCGCACTGATCCGATTGCCGCCTGCCTCGAGATGGTAAATCGCATTGCTGCCGAGACGTTCCACGCCGCCAATTGTGCAGCGAACATGGCCGGCGACACCGTTGTCGTCACCATTGCCGATGGCATTGCCGATGCCATCACCGCCGCCGTCGCCGATGCCGACGTCTTCCGGGCGGACACCGTAAATCCCCGGCCCCTGCCAGTCGGACAGATGCTCCGGCAAGGCAAAGCTCAGATCCCCTGCAGTAAAGACACCATTCTTCGCAATGCCCGCGATCAGGTTCATCGCCGGCGTGCCCAGGAACGACGCCACGAAGGAATTCGCCGGCCGGTGGTAAGCGTCCAGCGGCTTTGCGTGTTGCTGCAGCCTGCCGTCGGCGATGATGGCAATGCGGTCAGCCAGGGTCATCGCCTCCACCTGGTCGTGGGTGACGTAGAGCGTTGTGGTCCCGTGCAATTCGTGCAAGCGGCGCAGTTCGTAGCGCATGCGGTTGCGGAGCTTGGCGTCGAGATTCGACAGTGGTTCGTCCATGAGCAGAACCCTGGGCCGCCGTACCAGTGCCCGGCCGATGGCGACACGCTGCTGCTGGCCGCCGGAGAGTTCCCTGGGTTTCTTGCCCAGCACCGCCTGCAGGTCCAGCATCGCAGCCGCATCGTCCACCCTGGACGAGATCTCCGCCTCGCCGACCTTGTCACGCCCCCTGGCGCGCCGCAGACCGAATGCCAGATTCTCGCGAACGGTCATGTGCGGGTACAGGGCATAGGACTGGAAGACCATGCCGATCCCCCGCGCACCGGGCGGCAGGTCATTGACCTTGCCTCCGTCGATGCGAACCTCGCCGCCGGTGATGTCCTCCAGTCCCGCGAGAACGCGCAGCGCCGTAGACTTGCCGCAGCCGGACGGACCCAGCAGGACGAGAAATTCGCCCTCCTCTACCTTCAGGTCGAGCGAATCAAGCGCGAGTGTGCCGTCATCGTACCGCTTGGTCGCGCCGATGAACTCTACTTCCGACATGAACTCAAACCATTGTGAACCCTGGCCCTGTGAACCCTGGCCCTGTGAACCCTGGCCCTGTGAACCCGGCTCATCGAACGCTGCCCTGCCTCACTCATCCCTTCACGCTGCCCGCGCTCAACCCCTGGATCAGCGCTTTCTGGAACAACACGAACAGCACCACCACCGGGATGCTGACCACCAGGCTGGCGGCCGCAAAATCGCCCCACTGCTGGCCGGTTGCCGGGATCATGGAGGAAAGGCCCACGGGCAGCGTATACGCGTCATTGGATGTATTGAAGACCAGGGCCAGCAGGAATTCGTTCCACGCGGTGAGGAACGAAAACAGCGCGGTGATCGCCACCGCGGGCAGGGACAGCGGCAGCACGATCCGGAAGAAAACCTCGACCTGCGTGCAGCCGTCCAGGAGGGCGGCCTCTTCGAGCGCCCGCGGTACGGCATCGAAAAATCCCTTGAGCATCCACACACAGAACGGCAGGGCGGTCACGGAGTAGGCAATGATCAGACCGATGCTCGTATTCAGCAAACCCAGAGTCTTCATGACCATGAAATAGGGTACGAGGATGACGATGCCGGGGAACATCTGTATCAGCATGAACAGGAACATCGCGCCCTTGCGGCCGGAGAAGTTGTAGCGGCTGAACGCATAGCCCGCGGGAATCGCCAGCAACAGCCCGACGATGGTCGTGCCGACGGCGACCACGACGGAATTGCGTGTCCACAGCCAGAAGTTCTCGCCGCCGAGAACCGTGCGGAAATGCTCAAGGGTGAATGCGTCGCCAATGGCGCCGCCAAGTATGTTGCCCGGTGAGACCGCGACATCGAGGATCCACACCACCGGCACGACGATCAGGCCGACCGCGTGGAGCAGAAAAGTGTGCAGGGCGAATTTCTCCAGCCGCGGCGCCAGGCGCCGGTTGCGGGCCAACCCCAGTTCCGACACGCCGTTGCCTGCCTTGCCCGCCGACCATGTTCCGCTCAGTCCCGTCGAGAGCCAGTACAGCGCCAGCGCGGACGGAACGATGAGCCACGAACTCGCCCAGAGTTCGAATGGCGTGGGCTGGCCGTGGATCAGCGAATACACGCCCAGCAGGAGAAGTGCCAGACCGACCGGGCGGGCCAACTGCCGCCGCCGGCCTCCTTCGCCGTCGGGAAGGCACCAACGCAGCAGCACCAACAGCACGATTCCCGCCAGAACGATTCGGAGCGAACCCCCCTCCCCCCGCAGCATCTCGCCGCCGACGATCACCAGGTTGACGAGCGCTGCAAACGGCAACCAGACGCGCAGCGCCCGGATTTCCGCCGGCACGTACCAGCGCTCCGCCAGGGTGCGGGCACTCATGCCGCCACCTCCGTCACCAGGGTGCAAATGCTCATGCCGCCGCCTCCGTCGCCCGCGTACGCCGCACGTACGCCCATGAAAAGCCCACCAGCATCAGGAACACCAGCACCGACCAGGCCGCGGCGACGCCATAGCGGCCGTACTCGAACGCCACCGAGAAGACGTACGTGATCAGGGTATCCGTCGCGCCCGGTTCGCCGAATCCGACGTAGGGATTTCCACGCGTCAGCAGGTAGATCGTGTTGAACGAATTGAACGTCCAGATGAAGCTCAGCAGGCTGATCGGCACCAGCGTGCTCTTGAGGTTCGGCAGCGTCAGGTAGCGAAACTGGTCCCACCGGCTGACGCCGTCCACTTCCGCAGCCTCGAACATGTCCGTCGACAACCCCTGCAGGGCGCCGCTCAACGCCATCATCATGAACGGCACCCCGAGCCAGATGTTCACGAGGATGACCACCACACGCGCGGACGTGGCGCCGGCGAAGAAGTCGATGCCGGTGTCGAGCACGGCATTGATGAGTCCGTCCGGCTGCAGCATGCCGTTCCAGGCCAGGATCGAGATGTATCCCGGAATCGCCCAGGGCAGGAGCAGGACGGTGCGGTAGATCGTCCGGCCCCGGAGTCCCGACCGGTTGAGCGCCAGCGCCAGCACCAATCCGAAGATGACGTGGGCGACGACGTTGCTGACGGCCCAGATGAAGGTGAACAGCGTCACGCGCCACAGTCCCGGGCTTGCGATAACCGTGAGGAAATTGGCAAGCCCCACCCAGGCCTCATCGCCCAGACGTGTCTGGTCGGCATTCGTGAACGCCAGCCACATGCCGTAGAGGATCGGGTAGAAGGTCAGCGTCGCCAGCGCGATCAGCGCCGGCGCCACGTACAGGTGCGCGAGCCGGGCCCAGGAGCGGCCGCGGCGCGAATCCTGCCAGTACAGGAACGACAGCAGCGCAATCGCCGAGAGAATCACCGAGCCCAATGCGAACGTGATCGGGCGCGTGTCCGGCGGCGGCGTTCTCTCGTCCGCCACGTCGGTGCGCCCGGCGACGGGCTCCAGGCTCTCCGTATCGATCAGGGCCGCACCGTCGCCGCCGACCGGGACAACGGCAATCCATTGCTCGACGCCCGGGATCATGCCACCAAGCAAGCACGACCAGTTCGTCGCATCGGGGCCTACGACGGGGTTGCCGGCGTCGTCGCGAAACGCCGGGTCGCCATCACTCCAGCACTCCTCGTAGGCTTCCCCTTCCGGCGCCTGCACAAGACCCGCGGTATCGGCTACCCGGATGAGGGAGTGCAGTTGAGCATCTTCCGTAGACGCGAACGCGCTGTCCGAATACCAGACCTCGAAGCCGGCAATGGCCTCGTCCGGCGAGTACTCGACATCGATATGAATGCGCCGGTAAGCCTGTTCGGACTCGTCCACGGTGACCTGCTGGGCCCGGATTTCGGCCGCACCCATCGTCGCAAAGGCGAGCAACACCGCCGCGACCCAGGCATCAGTACCTGGAGTCGCCACCGTGTTTCTCGTATTCGCGCAGATAGACCGGGTTTGCGGGAACCGTATAGCCCAGATAAGCGTACGGGTCCTCGCCGCAGACGACATGGACGCTGCGGTTGTCGGACTGGTGCCGCGATCCATCCGCCAGTTCCTCGTCGAGGCACCAGTGCAGCGGGCTCTGGGTGCTCATGTAGTGATTCACCAGGGCACGCCGATAGCGGCCGCTGGCGTTCTTCCTGCTCCGATGCAGCAGGTAGCCGTTGAAGAACAGAACCGAACCGGCGCACAGCTCGACGGGTACCTCGTCACTGTCATCGAAGCCGTAACTTTCGGGCGTCGGATCGAATTCACCGGTGTGATCGTGCGTCCTCGACGGATAGAGCGTCCCGGCCAGGTGGCTCCCGGGAATGACCCACAGGCAGCCGTTCTCCAGGGTGGCATCGTCGATGGCGATCCACGCGCCGCACAGGCTTCGGTCTCGCGTCGGAATGAAGCATTCATCCTGATGCCACGCCTGACCGGGCTTGCCGGGCGGCTTGGCGAAAAACATCGACTGCATGCACTTCACGCCGCCGTTCCAGTGCCCGTCCTGCATGTGAGCGCCGACGATGCGTCCCAGTACCTCCGCGAGCCGGGGGTGCGCGGTGAATCCCCATACGACCGGTGAAACGAAATGCGGCATGTGGATGCAGAGGATGCGCTCAAGCGCTTCGGTGTCGTCCAGTTCGGCAGGCACGGGCCTGATCCCGTCCACCGCATAACCGCCCCGCGCCAGCTTGACGAGGTCCGCTTCCAGTTCCGCCAATTCATCCGAATTCAGTAGATCCTCGACGACCAGATAGCCCTGTTCGGCGTAGAAGCGTGCCTGGTCCACGGGCTGAGCGGCTGTCGCCAGATTTTCGGACATGATGGCTCCACCCAAAAAAACCGATTCTACACATCTGCAGATCACTTCAATACGCAGGCCGCCGATGGTCGCGGCCGGTTGACGAACACGCCGTTCTGCTGGTAAATGCCTTGATAGTTCATGGCTCACGTCGGGGATCGAACCATGCCAACGGTCAGCTCAAGTCTCGTTTCCCAAGCGAACAGCCAACTGTATGCCGACGAGGGCTACATGATCCTGGAAGGCATCATACCGGGTGATCAATTGCAGATGCTGCGCGAGGAGTGCTCGTATTTCCTCGGCTACATGGATGCGCGCATGGACCACGGACTCGTCTCCGGCGAGGCCCTGTCGCGCCGCAGCAAGCGCTACTTCGTCAACAACCTGTACCGTTACAGCCCGCGGCTGTGGAAATTCATCTACAGCGATCTCATGGCCGAGGTCTGCCGCGCCACGCTCGGCGGCGAGGCCTACCTGTTCAACGAGCAATGGGTCGTCAAGGGCGCCGAACAGGGCATGAACTTCTCGTGGCACCAGGATTCCGGCTACGTGAAGTTCATGGACGCGGACACCGTTCACGAACCCTACCTGACGTGCTGGTGCACGCTGGACCCGGTCAGCGAGCGTAACGGGACGGTCTACCTGCTACCCCACTCCCGCGGCGGGACGAAGGGCAGGATCATCACCCACACCAAGGACCCCTCGACAAACGACCTCATCGGCTACACCGGCGACGATCCCGGAATCGCGATCGAGGCTCCGGCGGGAAGCATCATCGCGTTCTCCAGCTACAACCTCCACAGCAGCGGAGCGAACACCACCGACTCCATGAGGCGCGTCTACCTGCCGCAGTATGCCCCCGCCCCGCTCTACCACTCGGAGACCGGCGAACGGTTCAACCTCGCGGTTCCTTTCGTCAGCAACGGCCGCAACATCTACGACTATGCCACGGACACGCCGGGAAACTGGGGAGGCATCGCCCCGCCGCCGCCGGGTCCGTGATTCCACGAAATCGCATGACGTCAATTTGATGATCCGATCATCAAATTGACTCGGCGTAATGGTTCGTTCGTGCTTGACTTCGCGAGAAAATAATCATTGACATCACAATATTGATGTCTATGATGACATCCATGCGTACAACCGTGACCATTGACGACGATCTGGCGGCACAGGTCGAAGCGACGCGCAGGCGCGAGGGCCTGAGCTTCAAGGCCGCGCTCAACCACTTGCTGAGGCTCGGGGTACAGGTAAAGTCGACTCCCCCGAAGCCGAAAAAGTTCAATACTCCCACGAGAAAACTGGGGCTGAAGCCGGGAATCGATCCGACACGCCTGAACGCCTTGATCGATGAACTGGAAACGAGCGATTTTGCAGGCGAGGCGCGTTGATCCTTCCGGATGTCAATCTGCTCATCTACGCAGTCGATGAATCAAGCTCTTTCCACGGAGCCGCCAACACCTGGTTGGACGAGGTGCTGTCATCCGCGAATCCCGTCGGCCTGTGCTATCCGACAATGCTCGGGTTTGTAAGATTGGTAACCAACCGGCGCGTATTCTCCAACCCGCTCCATCTCGAGGAAGCAGTGAACTACGTCGACCAATGGCTGGAACAACCCAACGTCGGCATCGTCGTACCCACGCAGACCCACTGGCCGCTCGTGAAAGACCTGCTGAATTCCTCCGGCGCAGCGGGCAACCTGACCACGGACGCCCATATCGCCGCCCTGGCCGTGGAACACGGCTACACCGTCTATTCAAACGATGCGGATTTCGGCCGTTTCCCCAACGTAAAGTGGATCAATCCGCTGAACTGACCCACTTCCGACTGGCCGCCTACTTGCGTCGACTGTAAATCAAAACCCACCACAGACGGGTTCGCTACGCGCGCTCGACCTGCAACGGTTCGCGACCCATCTCCGATCGGTACACACTGTGAAAATGTTGCAGCGCCGCCTCGTTCCGGCCAAATACGACTTCCGACTGAATTCCGCACTCAGCGTTCAACTGAACTTCCTCCAGCATTGCATAGTCCTGTTTTTCGACAACCTCCCTGAATCTGATCAGCCTGTCCTCGTACGACATCCCTTGCTCTTCGAAGTGCTTTTGTACCCCGGGATCTATGTACCAGGTGTGAATCGTTCGGGATTTCGAAGGCGAGCCTCCTAGAGGGAAGATGCGCATCAGATCGACCCCAAATGTGTCCACCATCATGATGACGTTGGGGTAAAAGAAATAGATCGTGGATGTTATCTGCTTGTATGGCCAAAGCTTTTGGATCGGCATGGAAAATCGCACGAGATCGATCTTTCGATTGGCGAATACCATGCGGAGGTTCCTTTCGAACCTGTCGAATGTCTGCACGTTCCCATGCACTTCCCTGGCCGCAGTATCCGGGTGGAGGACGTTCAGATGATAGATCTCACCGTAGGAGTCGATGCCCAGCTTCCAGTTCATCCGCGCATCGATGACTTGCTGGCCGGCGTGAGGACGTTCCGATAACTTCCAGGAATCCAGGTCGTTCTGAAGTCCGGCCAGGCACTCATCCTCGTCGAGTGGATCGCCTGGGGACGGTCGTACCCATAGCGTCCCGTACAATTCCGCTGAAGGCAGTTCGATCAGCGTTAAACCCATTCCTGAGACATTCCCGAAATGGCGATTCTTGTTGACCGCCAACAGGCGGCCATCGATTCCGTAGGTCCATGCGTGGAAAGGACACGTAAAGCGACTCCTGGAGCCTCGTCCCTCGGGCACGACCAGACTCCCGCGATGCCGACAGACATTTGCGTACGCGCGAAATCGGCCCTCACCATCCCGAACCATCAGTATTGGGGCACCGGTTGCATTGTCCGACCAATAGGTATTGGGCTTCGGCAGTTGGGATGAGAGACCCATCAGCAACGGTGCTTTCCGAAAAAATGTGTCCTGTTCCTGCGCCAGGAGTATCGGGCACGTGTAATCGGACATCGGTAGACGCATGATGCCGCCCGCATCGGCGGTCGTGCCGCTGTCCATGTGCTCGACAAGAGACGTCAGAATACGTTGCCGTTCGGAATGCTCCACAATTCAAGATTCCGTTAAACTCACCCCCTGGCCAATTTCAGGAAACCTTACCATGAGGTCTCGCTCCCCCCAATTGACCGTTACGTTGTTCGCATTGGCGATGCTGGTGGGCTGTCAGAATGAACCGCCGTCGGGCGCCGAAGAGCTCTCCGCCGCACCGAGCGAGGACAATCGGCCGAATATCCTGTTTATTCTTGCTGACGATCTGGGTTATACGGACCTGGGTGCGTTTGGCGGGGAAATCTCCACGCCCAATCTGGATACGCTGGCATTCGAGGGCGTGCGGCTGACGAACTTTCATTCGGCGCCCTACTGTGCCGCGACTCGGGCCAGCCTGATGTCCGGGACGACGTCCCGTGAAGCCGGCGTCATCATCCACAATGAACCGCTTCGGCCCGACGTGGCAACAATGCCGGAACGCCTCGGCGCGGCAGGCTATCACACGTATATTTCCGGCAAGTGGAATCTGGGGATCACGCTTGCAGAGAGCGCCCATGCCCGGGGCTTCGAACGGTCGTTCGCGCTGGGACCGCCCGTCGACAACCACCTGGCACACAGCAATTTCCCTCCGGTCTCGGAATTCGCTCCCGACGGCGCCTACCTGGAGAACGGCGTGAGCTTCACGCTGCCCGACGAGTGGTTCTCGACGGATCTCTTTACCGACAAGCTGATCGAACAGATTTCGGCCGACCTTGACGGCGGCGCGCCCTGGTTCGGCTACCTTGCGCTCACGGCGCCGCACTGGCCGCTGCAGGCGCCCGAGGACTGGATCGACCGGTACGCGGGGCGCTATGACGACGGGTACGACGTGTTCCGCGAAGCGCGGGTTGCCCGCGCGACGGAACTCGGCGTGTTTCCGGAGGGATTGACGCTGGAGGGATTCCAAGGTCGCGCGCCCGCGTGGAACGACCTCGGCGAAGAACAACAGGCGAAGCTCGCGCGGGCCATGGAGATCTATGCGGCCATGGTGGAAAACATCGACTGGAACATCGGCCGGCTGGTGGCGTTCCTGGAGGAAGTCGGCGAACTGGACGACACGGTCATCATCTTCTCGTCGGACAATGGCGCGGCCGGCAGCGACGACACGTTCGTTCCGCCCGAGATGCCCCGCACGGACAACGACAACTCTCTGGCCAACATGGGGCGCCAGTGGTCGTTTACGGCATACGACCTCGGCTGGGCCGAAGCCGCCACTGCGCCCTTCAGGGAAGTGAAGACGTCGATGTACGCGGGGGGCACCCAGGTACCGACGTTTGTGCGGCACCCCGATGTGGCCGACCAGGGTGGAATCGAGCACACGTACCTGACGGTCATGGACCTGCTGCCGACGTTCCTGCACATCGCAGAGGCGCCTCCACCGGCCGAAGAATTCCAGGGACGCCAGGTCATGCCCGTGCGCGGGCGGTCGTTCTGGGACCTGCTGCGAGGCGGCGAACCGCCCGAAACGAGGCCGACGCCCTGGATCACCACCAACGATCGGCAGGCTGCGCTTGTGCTCTGGCCGTGGAAAATCGTTACCCGGGCGACGGGCGGCACTGCTCAGGACGATCTGCCGCTGGAGTGGGACCTGTTCAACCTCGAGGACGACCCGGGCGAACGCCAGGACGTTTCCGGCCTGCACCCGGACACCAAGTCGGAACTGATGGCGCACTGGGCCGACTACGCGGGCGGGATCGGCCTGGAACCCTGACGCGGCGGCCTCGAACCCGGAGGTAGCGACTCCAACCCAGTCGCAGTCAGCGGCGCCGCCGCGACTCCAACCCTGACGCAGCCGGCGGCGCGCCGCCGCATGGCGCCTACGGCATCGGATCCGGGTGCGGCGTATCGTCGATCAGCCACATTGGCCGAATCATGTTCGGCAGGCTGAGCGCGGGTATCACGTTGCTTTGCGTCCGGTATTGCTCCCAGGCGACGAGCATCTCGTTGAACTTGTCCGGCATGCTGCCGGACAGGTCCGTGGTTTCGCCCGGATCGTCGATCACGTTGTACAGGTACCAGCGATCCTCCCGGAAGGGCGGTTCGGTACGCAACAGCTTCCAGTCGCCCTTGCGCACCGCGATACGCCCCCACAATTCCAGGCCGAGCACCTCGTCCTCGCCGTGAACGATTGCCGCGGGATCGTTCAACAGCCGCGTAAAGCTCGTGCCGGTCTGCGGCAGGATTTCCCGCCCGCCGTAGGAGCCTTCCTGGAATTCGACGCCCGCCAGTTCCAGAATGGTGGGCGCGACATCGCTGACCATCAGCACGCTGTGGCTGATGGCTCCCCGGGCGCCGACACCCGGGCCGCTGACGATCGCCGGCACGCGAATGCCGCCCTCGGCCGCGTGGCGCTTGAACAGGTTGAACGGTACGCTGCCCGCCGATCCCCATCCAGGTCCATAGAACATCTGCGATCCTTCCCGCCCCAAGTTTTCTATGCTGTTGTCCGCGGCCGCGAATCGTGCCGCCGCCGGTCCGTCGTTCCAGCCGAAGAACCCGGCCGCTCCGTTGTCGGAAATGAACAGGATCACCGTGTTCTCGTACAGCCCCGCCTGTTTCAGGTAGTCGAACACCCTGCCGATGTTGTCGTCCATGTTGTCGATGGCGCCGGCGTAGACCTCCATGCGGCGGGCATGAATGCTCCGCGCCGCATCGCTCAACTCCTCCCAGGGCGTGACGGTCGGCGCCCGTTCGCCCAGCCCGGTGGCGGGCGGGAACAGTCCCAGGTCGATCATGCGCGCCAGGCGCGTTTCCCGCAGAACGTCGTATCCGTCGCCGTATCGTCCGCGATAGAGGTCGATATGCGTGTCCGGCGCCTGCACGGGAATGTGCGGAGCGGTGAAATTCAGGTACGCGAGAAAGGGCCTGTCCTGATCCGGGTCGGTGCTCAGATACTCGATGAGCTTGTCGGCGTAGAAATCGCTGGAGAAGAAATCGTCGGCCACGGGCATCCCGGTGACGTTCACCCCGTTCTCGAAATAGCCGCCCGGCACACCGTCCCGCCCGTTCAGGTTGAAGTGGCTGTCGGCCGGAGCGCCTCCGGACTGGGTGAAGGCCCGGTCGAAACCTCTCGCAACCGGGAGTTTGTCCGGAGAGAAACCCAGGTGCCATTTGCCGGTGGCATAGGTCCGGTAGCCGTTGTCCTGCAGCAGCCTGGCGAAAGTCACCACGCGATCGCTGAGCACCCCTTCATACCCGGGTACGCCATCCTGATTGGGGCTTTGGAAACCTCCCCCCATCGTACCCAGGCCCGCCAGGTGATTGTCCGTGCCGGACAGCAGCATGGCACGGGTGGGCGAGCAGTTCATCTGGGCGTAGAAACTCGTGAACCGGATGCCCTCCTGTGCCAGGCCATCCAGGGCCGGGGTTTCGATTTCGCCGCCATAGGGCCCTAGTTCGGCCATGCCGACATCGTCGGCGACGATGATCAGGAAGTTGGGCCTGTCCGTCTGGGCCGACAGTGCCGCGGGCAACAGGAGACTGAGAAAGAAAGCCGTTCTGATCATCCGGGATCCACCAAGATTTCTTGACCTGGAACCAAATGATATAGGGAATGCCATGGGCTGAGCACGAACCGCGACAGTCGCTCGTGAGCGGTTTCTTGCGAGAATTCAATGGTCGTTTCCGAATTTGGTGTACCGTAATGTTTTCTGATAGGTTGCGGGCACGCACGCAGGGCGGCTTCCCCAGGAAATTCGATGTCCCCTTTCGGATCTCGGTGAGACTGATCCTGCGAACAAGCGCGGCATGGCAGAAAAACAGTTCGCAAAGCTATTCGCCGAACGGGTGCTGGCAGCCCGCTGGCCGGTCATTATCGGCAGCCTGGTCTGGGTCGCGGCGGCGACGAGCGGCATCAGCCGGTTCGAATTCGCCGCCGATTACCGCATTTTCTTTGACGAAAACAACCCGGAGCTTCTGGGCCTGGAAGCTTTCGAGAATACCTACGGGAAGAACGAAAACATCGCGTTCCTGATCGTTCCGGACGACGGTGACGCCACCTCCGAAGAAGCTCTCGCGGCGGCGGTGTGGCTTACAGACGCCGCCTGGCAGACACCCTTTACGAGGCGCGTGGACTCGCTCGCAAACTTTCAGCACACGACAGCCGACGGCGATGATCTGTATGTACGCGACCTGATCGATCCGCAACTCCTCTCCGACGCTGACGCGCGATCGCAGATCCGCGGGATCGCCCTGTCCGACCCGCGGATCGAAGGCGCCATTCTGGCCCGCGACGGCGATGTCAGCGTGGTCAACGTCACCATCGAACTGCCGGCCGAAGGCCAGTTGGAGGCCATCACCGAAGTCGCCGGGTTCGCAAGAGACCTCGCCGCGGAGGCCGAAGAACGGTTTCCCGGCATGGACCTGCGCACGGTCGGCACCGTGATGGTCAACCAGACCTTCGTCGAAGCCTCCGTCGACAGCCAGTTGATCTTCCTGCCGGCCAGCCTGGTGCTCATGGCGGTGGTCCTGGGCGTCCTCGTCCGGGGCTGGGCCGGGGTGCTGGCGACAGGGATCGTCATCGTCTTTTCGATCATGGCGTCCCTGGGCCTGGGCGTGTGGGCCGGCCTGCCGTTTTCCCCGCCCATCGCGCCGGCGCCGACCATCGTGCTGATGATCGTCGTGGCCAGTTGCGTACACCTCCTGGTGGGCTTGCAGCAGCGGTTGCGGGCGGGCGATTCGAGGCACGACGCCATCGTCGGCTCGCTCAGTCTCAACCTGCATCCGGTGTTTCTGGCGAGCCTCACGACGGCACTCGGCTTCCTGAGCATGAACTTTTCCGAAGTGCCGCCCTACCGCGATCTGGGCAACTTCATCGCCTTCGGGATCGGCTCCTCGTTTGTTCTATCGGTCACCTTCCTGCCGGCCCTGCTCTCGCTGCTCCCCGTTCGCGCCGCAGGGGAACGCCAATTCCACGGAATCTCGGTAAGGCAGATCTCGGACGCGGCATTGCGGCACAGAAAGGTGCTGTTTGCCTTCTGGCTGGTGGTCGTGCCCGCCATGATGCTGGCCATTACGCGCAACGAACTCAACGACGTGCTGGTTCACTTCTTCGATGACAGCGTCGAGTTCCGGCAGGACACGGACTTCATGGACGAACACCTGAGCGGCAATACCCTGCTGGAGTACTCGCTGCACGCCGATGCCGAGGGCGGCGTCACCGATCCGGAATTCCTCACCGAGGTTTCGAACTTCGCCGAGTGGTACCGCGGGCAGCCGGCGGTACGCCACGTGGCGGTCATCACCGACACCTTCCGGCAGCTCAACCAGAGCATGCACGGCGACGACCCGGCCGAGTACCGGATCCCGGCAAGCCAGCCGCTGGCGGCGCAGTACCTGTTGCTCTACGAACTGTCGCTTCCCCAGGGCCTGGACGTGAACAACCAGATGGACCGGTCCAGGACGTCCACGCGCGTGTCGGTGTCGGCGGAGACGCTGGGTTCCGCCGATGTGCTCGATCTGAATGCCCGCGCCGAGGCCTGGCTGGCGGAAAATGCGCCGAGAGTGGACGACGTCAACGCCACCGGCCCGGCCACGCTGTTCGCCTACATCGGTCAGCGCAACATCCGCGCCATGCTGCTGGGGACGGTGGTTGTGCTCGTGGCCATTTCCATCATTCTTCTCGTCACGCTTCGATCGCTGCGGGTGGGCCTGATCAGCATCGTGCCCAACCTGGTACCCGCGGTGCTCGGCTTCGGCGTCTGGGGACTGACGGTCGGACAGGTGAGCCTGTCACTGTCGGTGGTGGTGGCCATGACCGTGGGCATCGTCGTGGACGACACGGTGCACTTTCTGAGCAAGTACCTGCGTGCGCGGCGCGAGTACGGCCATGACCCCGAAGACGCGGTGCACTATGCCTTCGACACGGCCGGTCGCGCCCTGGTTACGACGACCATCGTGCTCGTCGCCGGTTTCCTGATATTCGCGTTTTCTCCGCTGATTCCCACCGCACAGGTGGGAATCCTGACCGCGATGATCATCGGCTTTGCGCTGATTGCCGACCTGACGCTCCTGCCGGCGCTGTTGCTGGCGGTGGACCGGGGTGCTGCGAAGCAGGCCCCGGCCTGAGCCGCCGTCCGATCGAGGCCGATCACGGTAACCACGGGCCATCCGAGCCTTTCCCGGGCGAGTTTGCATATAATCCCCTGAACATTCACTCAGGGCGAATGAGAATTTCCCGATCCTTGCCGGATCGCCACGAGGCAACTACGCACGGTCGTGTTCAGTAATCCATTTGACTCATTTCACAATGCGGTTGCCGAAGCCAAGGAAGAGCGTGAACAGCTCGACCGGCTGCTGACGGTCTCCACGCCGCGGGAGCGCCTGCTGCTCGCCGGCATTGCCGTGTTGTTGATTGCCCTGGCGGCATGGCTCTTGTTCGGCAGCGTAGCCCGAAGCCTGACGGTTGACGGCGTGCTGGTCGAGCCGGCCGAATACTCGGGCGAAGGCGCCCGGTCCGTGCAGGCCCTTGTCCTGGTCGACAGCGGGCTGGCGCTTGAAGTCGAGGCCGGCATGCCGGCGGTGATCGAGCTGGCCTCGACAGATGGAGAACTGGAGATGCTTGGAGGCGAGGTCGCGGCTGCTCCGTCGGTATCTTCTCCCGGGTTTCTGGCGGCGATGGAGATGGAATCCATGTCGCCGGTGACCATCTTCCACCACGTTGAAATCACGCTCGATGAAGAACCCGGTCCCGCCTTGCTTGCGGGCAGGGAAATCCGCATTGTCATCGATCTCGGCCGACAGCCTCCCGCCGCGCTTTTCGGAATGAGGCGAACATAGAATGCCCCCGCGCGCCTCTTCCGGGGCAGGCGCCAAGGCTGCTTCGGACGCACCGAAACAAAGGGTCGCCACGCCCGTCCTGTTGCAGATGCACGCGACGGAATGCGGCGCCGCATGCCTCGGCAGCGTGCTGGGCCACTTCGGGCGCTGGGTGCCGCTGACCGAACTGCGCGGGCAATGCGAGGTCAGCCGGGACGGCAGCAGCGCAGCGAGCATCGTGCGTGCCGCCAGACACTACGGTCTCGAGTGCAGGGGGCTCAGCGTACGCGCCCATCTGCTGAAGAAACTGCCGTTACCCCTGATCCTGTTCTGGCAATTCAGCCATTTCGTCGTCCTTGAAGGCTACGACGACCGATACTTCTATCTCAATGATCCGTCCACGGGGAAGCGCAGGCTTTCCGCCGAAGAGTTCGACAAGGGCTACAGCAGCATTGCGCTGGAACTCAAGCGCGGCGACGACTTCGAGCCCGGCGGCGAGCGGCCCAGCCTGTTCGGGCAATTGCGCACCCTGCTTACGGGATCCTGGAATGTGCTGACCGGGGTCGTCGCCTGCGGGCTCATGCTGACGTTGCTGGCCCTTGTCGTTCCGGTCACTCTCGGCGCGTTCGTGGACGATGTGCTGGAATCCCAGGGGGCCTGGGGCGGATTGGTGGCCGCCCTGCTGGGCGGCGGCATCCTGGTCTACGTCCTCACCCTGCTCAAGCACCAGTTCCTGAAGCGGTTGGCAGTGCGGGTTTCGGTGATCGGCTACAACCGGGGCCTGACAAGGCTGCTGCGGTTGCCGGTGGAGTTTTTCGAACACCGGCTGGTCGGCGATCTGACCGATCGGGTCTCGTCCATCGACAGAATCGCGAAGAACCTGACGGAGCAGTTCCTCGTGCTCCTGGTCGACATTGCGATGAGCGCAGTGTTGCTCGCCGCCATGCTGGCCTACGATGTCCGGCTCACGCTGGCCGTGGTGTTGCTGGCACTGCTGCACGGCGCGCTGGCCCACTTCCTCAACGGGTTCCGGGAAGTTCGCAGCCAGTCCATGAGGCGCGAGCAGGGTTTGCTGATCGGCGTCGGCATGCAAATGTTGAGTCATGCGGACAACCTGCGCATGACGGGGTCGGACGACCGTTTCTTCTCGCGCTGGACCGGTCAACAGGCACGCGAACTGCATGCACGCCAACTCTATTCCGAACTGGGCGCCGCCAATACCGCGCTTCCGGGGCTGATCGCCCTGTTGCGCACCGCGGCAGTCCTGGGTATCGGGGGAAGCCTGGTCATGGCAGGAGCAATGACCCTGGGATCACTGGTCGGGTTCTATATCCTGGCGGAGATGTTTCTGGCGCCTGTCGGGCGATTCCTGGATTTCGCCGACAAACGCCAGGCGCTTGAAACCGATCTGCAACGTCTGGAAGACATCTCGCGAACCGCCGAAGATCCCGTGTTCAGCCGCCGGTCGCCGGAGTCGCGGTCGATCCCCACGTTCAGGGGCCGGCTCCAGCTTGCGGGCCGGCTCGAACTGCGCGACGTCACATTCGGCTACAACAGGAGCCGACCGCCCCTGATCGAGAACTTCAACCTCGAGATGAAGCCGGGTCAGCGGGTGGCCGTGGTGGGTCCCAGCGGATCCGGCAAGTCGACCGTGGCGCGCCTGGTTTCGGGTATCTGTCAGCCCTGGTCGGGCGAAATCCTGTTCGATGGCCATCCGCGGGACGAGATCCCCGAGGAAGTGCTGCGGCGGTCCATCTCCATGGTGGATCAGGATGCCGTGCTATTTTCCGCGTCCCTGCGCGACAACATCACCCTGTGGAACCCGGCCGTTCCGGACGAACTCATCATCGCCGCAACGCGCGACGCCTGCATTCATGAAGAAATCCTGCTCAGGCGGGAGGGCTATGCGGCTCGCGTCGAGGAAGGCGGGGTGAATTTCAGCGGCGGGCAGCGGCAGCGCCTGGAAATCGCCCGTGCGCTGGTGGGCAATCCCACCGTGCTGATTCTGGACGAGGCGACCAGCGCACTCGACGCCGCGACGGAGGAATACGTCGACGATGCCCTGCGGCGGCGCGGCGTCACCTGCCTGATCGTGGCGCACCGGCTGAGCACGGTGCGGGATTGCGACGAAATCATCGTGCTCGAAGAGGGCGCCGAAGTGCAGCGAGGCACGCACGACGACCTGATCGGTGACCGGGATGGCACGTATTACAAGCTGGTGAAGTCAGGCTGATGCAGGACGCTTTCCCGGAATTTGCATCGCTGGGCCAGCTCGCCGCCCGCTCCGGAACGCCGGTGCCCTGCGCCGGCAACCTGCCGGTACGGCTCGACGACCCGAACTGTGTCTGGTTCATCGACCGGGGCGCCGTGGACCTGTTCCTGGTCGAATTCAGGGACGGGGCGGAGCAAGCCGCACCGCACCACTTGTTGCGCTGCACTTCGGGCCGGTTGCTGCCCGGCGTCGCGCCGGACGAGGAAAACGGCGACGGCAAGGACACCACGCTCCGCCTGGTGGCCAAGGGATTGCCGGGTACCCTTCTCAAGCGCCTGCCGGCTTCCATGCTGTCGGGGGTTCGCCCTTCGGAACTGGCGGAACAGACCGATACCTGGCTGACCGCCATGACCGACATGCTGTCGCGCTTCGTGAGCCACCTCCCGCGTCCCACCGCGCTGGCCGAACCCGGACAGATCCACGCCCCGGCCGCCAGTACGCTGTCCGTACGGCGCGGTGTGGTCTGGGTCACCGAGCGGTCCGCCGGCGCCAGCCTGTTCATGGACATGGCCGACCAGGCGCAGTTTGCCGAGGCGAGCGGTCCCCACGAAGCCCTGATTCCGCTGACGCGGTCGAGCTGGCTCACCCTGTTCGACGAGGCGAAAGTGTCGGGCAAGTTAACCGAAACACTGGCGCAGCAGGGGCTGCTGCTGCCGGCGCTCGCATCCTTTCACGCGGTGGCCTTCAACCTGGAACGCCTGAACCGCCGTCTGGCCGTGGTCGACGATGCGAACCTCGAACGCGAGCGGACAACCAGCCGCCGCACGGCGGAAAAAGCGGCCCGACAACGGCTTTTCAACATCTATGACCTGCCCATCGGCCGGGATGCCGGGGCCGAAGACACGGCGCTGGAGGACGCCCTGCAAATCATCGGCCGGCATGAAGGCATCGAATTCAGGATTCCGGTGCGCTCCCGATCTTCCGATTCGCCGCTCGGCCTCACGGACGTTCTCGATTCTTCAGGCGTCCGTGCCCGGCGCGTGCGCTTCAGGGCCGAGGGGAACTGGTGGCGTGGCGACAGCAATGCACTGCTGGCATTCCGCTCCGGAGACGGTCAGCCCGTCGCCCTGTTGCCGGGCATGTTCGGGCGCTACCGCGAGCTCGATCCCGTCAGCAAGCGCAGTGTCCGGCTGACGGCGGCTCGTGCCGAGGCGCTGCAGCAGGAAGCCTGGACGTTCTATCGGCCATTGCCTGCGGAGCACGTTCGACCTGCGGACCTGCTGCGAATCGGCCTGCACGGATCCGGCGCTGACCTTGTGCGACTGGTGATCGCCGGGCTGCCGGGCGGCCTCATCAAGCTGCTCCCCGCGCTTGCGCTCGGGTTCGTTGCGAACCATGTCGCGGCCGGCGGAAGCGCCGGAGCGCTCTATGCCGTGGCCGTGACGCTGGCGGCGTTCGGCCTGCTCGGCGCGCTGCTGCACCTGGCGCAGAGTTCGGCGATGATGCGGCTTGAGGGGCGCTCGGCCTCGAGGGTTGAAGCGGCCTTCTGGGACCGCCTCATGCGACTTCCGTCAAGCATTCTGCACCGCCATCCGGCCGGCGACCTGGCCATGTCGGGAATGACGTTTCAAAATCTGCGCGATGGCCTGCAGGGCGTCATCGCCGACAGCGTGCTTTCGCTCGTTTTTCTGCTGCCGGTCTTTGCCGTCATCTTTTTCTACGATGCCGCTCTCGGGACCGTCACCCTGGTCTTCAGCCTGATTTCGCTGCTGGTCACCGTCGCTATCGGGTTGCGCCAGATTGCACCCCATGGGCGGATGATCGGCGCGATTCGCCGCGTAGCGGGCCGCCTGTTCCAGATTGTGGGCGGTATCGCCAAGCTGCGCGTGGAAAACGCGGAAGGGTCGGCGTTCGCCATGTGGGCCGAGGATTACAGGGAGCAGAAACGCGCAGAGCTCCAACTGGGCGTGCTCGAGGGGCATGCGAGGGCCTTTGGCGCCGCGCTGCCCCTGGTTGCCGGCGGCGTGCTGCTGCTCGCAGTGGCAACGGTGAGCGACCGGAATGTCCCGGTGGGCGACTTTCTGGTCATTTACACCGTCTTCATCGCCTTTCAGTACGCCATTGCCCGGCTCGGCGAGTCCTTCGGCACCACTGCCTCCATGCTGCCGGCGTTTGACCAGATGCGTCCGCTGTTGGCCACGATTCCCGAGTCCGCGGCCGGGGGAGAGCCGGTAGGCCGTCTGGGCGGCGACGTGCTGTTCGACCGCATTTCCTTCCGCTACGATCCCGACGGCCCGCTGATACTGGACGATGTCACGATTCGCGCCCGTCCCGGCGAATTCATCGCCATTGCCGGGGAGTCCGGCGCCGGCAAGAGCACTCTGTTCCGGCTTGCGCTTGGCATCGACACGCCGGCCGCCGGCGCAGTGTATTACGACGGACGCGATCTGAGGCACCTCAACCTGAAACAGTTGCGCCGCAAGATCGGCGCGGTTCCGCAGTCGGTGCGGCTGCATCCCCAGGATATCTGGGACAACATCGTCGCGCACCACGAGGGGGCGACCACCGAAGAAGTGTGGCAGACGGCCCGCGCCGCCGGAATCGAAAAGGAAATCAAGGCGATGCCCATGGGCATGATGACCATGGTCGGGGCCAGCGGGGCGGTCTTGTCAGGGGGCGAGAGTCAGCGCGTCACCATCGCCCGTTCGCTACTCGGCAGCCCGCGCGTCATGCTGCTGGACGAGGCCACCAACTGGCTCGACAACGAAAACCAGGCCGAGGTCATGCAAAATCTGGCGCTGCTCACCTCCACCCGAATCGTGATCGCCCACCGCCTGTCCACGCTGGAGCAGGCGGACCGCATCTACGTGCTGCAGGCCGGAAGGGTCGTGCAGGACGGGTCCTTTGAGGATCTCATGGAGGTTGACGGGGTGTTCAGTCGCCTGGTCAAGAGGCAAATCGCCTGAGCCGGGCCGATCGACCGCCGGTGTCGCGCAAATGAAGGAACCCGCCAACGCAACGGAACGCCTTCTCCTGAAGGCTGCGAACGACGGCGAGTTCCGCGCGCGCCTGCTCGCGCAACCCAGGGATGCGATCGAGGAGGAATTCGGCGTGACGCTGGCCGGAGGCCATGAATTTCACGTGCACGAAGAAACCGATGCCGCGACGCACCTGGTGCTGCCGCCGAAGAGCAGGTTCAGCGAGGAAGAGCGGGAGGCCGCGAGGACCGGCGCAGCCTCGCTCGAGTTCCTGAAGAAGACGATGTACGACCCGGCCCCTCCCAGGCGCCCCGCCGCCGGGGAAACAGCGGCTGCGGGGGTGGGTTCCCTTGACAACAAGGCACTGGCGAAGGCCGGCAGGGAGAGCATCCGCCGCGGACTCGCGTTCCTGGAATCCACGATCGACGGGAACGGGGTCTGGCACTGCATCCGGTTCAACATCGCCGATCCGGACATACCGCGGCATTTCGAGCGGCCCCCGTTCGTTTCGGCTTTCTGCGCTTTGGCCCTGGAAAGCAGCAACGAGCCGCGCGCCAGGGCCATCTGCGCCGCCACCCGGACGTACCTTGCCGACACCATGGAACACCCGGGATTCTGGCGCTACTACCGCCACCTCCCACAGGACCTCGACAGTACGGCACTCTGTTCGCTCGTCATCGGGAATCACCCATGGATCCTGCTGGAAAGGAACGTTCCCCGGATGCTGGCGAATCGCGACGAGAAAGGTTGCTTCATGACATGGGTGCTGGCGGAACACGAACCCAATGTCGTGGCGACCTTCCGCATCGAAGCCGACCCGGTGGTCAATGCGAACGTCATCGCGTACCTGGGCGACGGGCCCGAAACCCGGGATGCCCAGCGATGGCTGGAAGCCATGATTGTCGAAGACCGGCTTGAGGGCGCCTCCAAGTGGTATCCGGACAAGGCCGCGATCTACTACGCAACCACCCGGGCCATGATCCGCGCGCGGCCCGCCCTGGAAGCACTTCGACCGATACTCGCGGATCGCATTCTCGGCCTGCGTGACCCGAGGGGAGAATTCGGCGACATCCTTCAGACTGCTCAGGCGATGTCGGCGCTCTACAATATCGGCAGCCTTGGACGCATCGACGCGAGACACGGAGTGGAGATGTTTATCGGTTCGCAACGTGACGACGGCAGCTGGCCGGAGTTGCTCGCGTTCGGCGACCAATCGCTCAAGTGGGGCACCGTTGGGCAGATCGGACATGGCTCCGAGGCCGTGACGACTGCGTTTTGTATCGAAGCCCTGGAGCGTCTCGTCGAAACCCTGGAAGATGCAGGCTGAACCGGCGCGGAAGTACCGGGTGAAATCCCCCACGGACACGAATTCCCGGCAGGGGATTCTGCTCAGGACGACTCCCGGGGACCAGGGCCTCGTCAGGCTGCCTGCGCTTGCTCCGCACCTGCAGTTTCGCACCATTGGCGAAGAGCGGACGCTGCTGGTATCGGAGTCCTTCAATACGCTGCTGCACGGCAGGCTGTACCCCGATCTGCTGCCGCTGCTGGACGGCCGCCTCGCGCAGGAGAAGATTGCCGCCAGGCTTGCGGACACCCATGCCGCCGCCGATGTGCTTGCAGCCATCGTTTCGCTGACGGCCAAGGGCTACGTCGTCTCTGCCGAACATGGCATGGAGGCGGCCCGGGCGGCCTACTGGTCGTCACTGGGTGCGTCGCCGCGCTGGGTCGAACAGCGGCTCGTGGAATCGCGTGTGGCGGTTGAAGGGGACGGCGGACGGCTGGCTGGGCACCTTGAAGCGTCCGGCGCCCGGGTGGGAACCGACGATCCCGCGCTCACCGTCATCGTCTGCGAGGACTATCTCGAAGAAGAGTTCGTCGATGTCAATCGGCGGCAGATGGAGCTGGGCGCACCGTGGATGCTGGTGCGGCCCCGCGGAATCGAACCGCTGTTCGGTCCGGTCTTCCGCCCGCACGGACAAGGACCCTGCTGGGCGTGCCTGGCCTACCGCCTGCGCAGCCACCGGGAAGTCCACAATTTCCTGCGCAACCTTGGCGGCGAGGAGGCTGCCTTCAGGCCGTTTGCGGCGGACCCGGCCGTGCTGGAGGCGCTCTACGGGCTGACCGCGGCGGAGATCGCCAAGTGGCTGGTGCTGGACGAGACGGCCCCGATTCACGCACAGGCGATCACCATGAATGTCGGCACGTTCGCAAGTTCCCGGCACCCGGTGATGCGCCGGCCGCAGTGTCCTGCCTGCGGCGACGAAGCGTTGCATCGGCCGGACCGCCCGCCGGTCCCGCTGAACCTCAGGGCGAGCCCCAAGGCCCACCTGAACAGCGGCGGCGCACGCACGGTGGCGCCGGAAGTCACCCTGGCAAGGTACCTTCACCTGGTGAGTCCGGTCAGCGGAGTCGTGACCTGGCTCAGGCGCACGACCGACGAGACCGATTCCTGGCTGCACGTCTATTGGGCCGGAAGCAATCTCGGCATGAGAAGCCGAACCCTGGGTTCGCTCAGGCGCAGCCTGCGCAGCAAGAGCGCCGGCAAGGGCAGCACCCGGGAGCAATCCGAGGTCAGCGCGCTATGCGAGGCGGTAGAGCGCTATTCGGGCGCACTGCATGGCGAGGAGATACGGACCCGCAGGCGATTCAGCGAATTCGCCGGCGAAGACGAGCCGATACACCCCAACGAGGTTCAGCTTTTCAGCGATCATCAGCTCGATAACGCGAAGAGCATCAACGCGAAGGGTCATCCATACAACGTCGTCCCGCCGCGCCTCGACCCCGATGCCGAAATCGACTGGACACCGATGTGGTCTCTGACGCAGGAGCGGCATCGCTATCTGCCCACGTCCATGCTCTACAGCATGGCGCCCGAACAGCGCGGCCCCGCCGATCTGATCGCCGATTCCAACGGCTGCGCCGCAGGCAATACGCTGGAAGAGGCCATCCTGCAGGGCTTTTACGAACTGGTGGAGCGCGATGCCTTCGGTATCTGGTGGTACAACCGGCTGCGGGTGCCCGCGGTCGATCTGGCCGGTTTCGACGACGAGTACCTGGCATCGGCGGCGGACTACTACGCCCGCTACGAGCGGGACGTGTGGATGCTCGACGTGACCGCCGATATCCGCATCCCCACGTTCGTGGCGCTGTCACGCAGGCCGGACGGTGAAACCGAGGACATCATCTACGGCGCCGGCGCCCACGCCGACCCGCGTATCGCGGCACTGCGTGCGATCTGCGAACTGAACCAGTGCCTGACCTGGCTGCCGCGGCCCGGCGGCCGGGACGGCCGGCCGATGATCGACGACCCGCTGGCGCTGTGGTGGTGGAAGACCGCCCGACTCGCCGACTGCCGCTGGCTGGCGCCCCCGGCGGATGCTCCCTTGCGCGATCCCTCGAATTATCCGGTAATGGACTCGACGGACGCGCGTGACGACGTGGAGCATTGCCGCGCCCTTGTAGAAGCCACGGGCATGGAGTTCCTGGTACTGGATCAGACCCGGCCCGACATCGGCATGCCCGTGGTGCGGGTCATCGTGCCGGGCATGCGCCACTTCTGGGCGCGGTTTGCGCCCGGGCGCCTGTACGACGTGCCGGTGAGCCTGGGCCGCCGCGAACGCCCCCTCGCCGAAGCCGAATTGAATCCGACACCCGTCATCGCATGAGGAAGCGATATGGACATTGACCGGGCAGTGACGCTGACCGAGGACCGCCTCGCAGAGGAAGGCGGCACCATGGGTGACCTGCTTGGGCACTTTCGAAACAGGATCTCTCCGATTCTCATCGGCGATTCGGAGTGGGAGCGCATACTCCAGTGCGCGGCAAGACTTCCGGGCACGATGGCCGCCCTTCCCTTTGGCTTTGAGCTGCCGCTGCACGAGCCCCGGCCGGTGGCGGATTTCGGCGCCTCGCTGGCCAGCGGAACGCGGACGGCGGCATTTTTCGAGGAGCGTGCGCGGACCGGCGAGTCGGATGAGACGGCGAGATCGATTTCCAGGCTGTTCCGGGAGATGGAAACCGATCACTCGCCCCTGCGCGACATCGTCGGCCGCAAGCTGATGCTGGAATATGACATCGGCTCGGCGCAGGACGGCGCACGGTCCGATCCAGCGCTGTTCCTGCGGCCCGGCGAACGCCCGATCATCGGCGCCGGCGGCCAGTTGGGCGACGTCCGCACAGTAGTCGATGCGCTCGTTGGCTGCGCAGGCTGGGAACGCAACGACGCCGAGCGGGAGAACGTCGAGCGGGCCTATCTGGCCCAGCCGGGCGATACGCGTCTGGATTCGTTCGGCGTCTTCCCGTCCCGCTCGCGGTCTATCCGCCTGGCGGTCATGGGCTTCAGGACGCAGCAGGAGGCCTGCGCCTATCTCGAGAACACGGGTTGGCCGGGCCGGATCCCGGCGGTCGACGCGGTGATTTCACGCTTCAGGGAACGCGCCAATATCGTCAGGACCGGTATCAATATCGACGTGCGCGAAGAGGGTCTCGGACCGACGCTCGGCCTGACGCTGATCGTCAAGCAGCGGTACACGAAGGACTCGCGCTACTGGCTCGACGGCCTGACCGACTGGGACCCGTTCCTGGACGCTTTGAGCCATGAGGACCTGGCCGTTCCGGAGAAGCTTGAGGCAGTCGCCGGCTGGGTTTCGAATCCGACCGCACTGTTTGCGAAGACCGGGCGTTTCGTGCTGCTGCGCGGCATTCACCACATCAAGCTGGTCATTTCCGGCAATCGGCTCAGCAAGGCCAAGGCTTACGTCTTCCTTGTACTTTCCGGCGCAGTCCCCTCCTGACATCGGCCTGAAACGCCCACAACAAACCCCCATCCGCCCCGCAGGGGGCCGATGGGGGATGGGTTCAAGCTATCTTCGAATGCGGAGCGTTCCGCACTCTACCGGCTATCGCCGGCTACGGGGGTTACCAGCAGCAGCAAAGGCCGGCGGAGATCGCTTCGAGCTGCTCCTCGGTGATGTTGGGGTCCGGCGGCAGCGCAAGATGGACCGTCTGCATGTCGCTCTCATGCACCTTGAGCGTCATCGACTCGGGAATCGTAATGCCCAATTCCTCGCTGATGGTCGCCTTCGGATCGGCGAGAAGCGCCTGCCGGAAATCTTCGTCCAGGGCCGACTTCTCAACGATCTGCTGTAACATTTCGTCGCCACTTCGCATCGCTTGCTCCTAATCAAACCAATACAACGGATCACTTCCGGGATGCGAGTAATATCTCCCATTGGCAGTAAATCCACAAGCGTATTTTCTTATATCGCCGGTTACTTTTTCCAATAGCGCCAGCCTGCAGGACACAACCCCCAATTACTTGTTTCTGCTGGCAACATTCGCCTGCCGAATGACCTTCCAGCGGTTTGTTGCGAGATTTGCGGTTTCCGGGAATCGCGGTACTATGAACCGAACCCCATCGCAGGACCCGCAAGAATGTTTCCTGACCTGGAAATTGCAAATGAATTGCCTGCTGGCCGGAGCTGGACAGGATGTTTTCCCATCCTCCGGGGGAGTGGCTCGTCAGGTGTCCCGGTGCTGGCGCTTGCGTGCTTCTGCGTTGCAGTCGGACCGGCCCTTGCCCAGGACGAAACGCCGGAAGAGAAAGGCCTGAGACTTGCCCTTGAAGCCAGCGCCAGCAACGAGGGCTTCGGGGACTTCACCGCCGGGTTGACGATGGTACTGCGCGACCGGCAGGGACGCGAGAGCATCCGTCAGATGCGCTTCAAGGTGCTGGAGGTGCCGGGGGACGGGGACAAGAGCCTGTTCGTATTCGATCAACCGCGGGACGTGCAGGGAACCGCGCTCCTGACCCACGCTCACGCCACCACCCAGGACGACCAGTGGTTGTATCTGCCGGCCCTGGAAAGGGTCAAGCGCATCAGTGCTTCGACGCGGTCGGGGTCGTTCATGGGCAGCGAGTTTTCCTACGAAGACATGAGCGCCCCGGAGGTGGAGGAATACACGTACCGATACCTTCGCGACGAACCCTGCGGCGACCTCACCTGTACGGTGACCGAGCAGTTTCCGCTGGATGAGAAAACCGGATACAGCCGCAAGGTCATCTGGCAGGATACCGGCGACCTGCGAACGTGGAAGGTGGAGATGTACGACCGGCGTGACTCGCACCTGAAGACGCTGACTTTCGCCGATTACGGGCTCTATCTCGATCGGTTCTGGCGGGCAGGCGAACAGACCATGGTGAACCACCTGACCGGCGCGAGCACGGTGCTTCACTGGACCGATTTCGAATTCGGCTCCGGTCTGGAAGACGGCGAGTTCACCCAGACGGCACTGCGACGCGTGCGCTGATGCGATTCGGCCGCACAATCGCGGCCCTCGTGCTCCTGACCGGCGCAGGTGCCGCCGCCCAGACACTGGACCTCTCGGGCGACCTGAGCCTGCCGGCGCGATGGTATCCGCAGTCGCCGGCCTTTCCCGAACAGCGTTCGAGCTCCGGTGGGCTGGTCGCGGAGCCGACGCTCTACTGGGAAACCGCGCAGAACACCAGCCTGACCCTGACCCCGTTTTACCGGTACGACAGCGCCGATGCGCAGCGCACCCACGGAGACGTGCGCGAGGCGTACCTGTTGACGTATGGCGACTGGGGCGAGAATTTCTGGGAGCTTCGGCTGGGACTGGACCGCGCCTTCTGGGGCGTGGCCGAACTGAACAACCTGGTGGATATCGTCAACCAGCTCGACCTCGTGGAGCATCCCCGCGACCGGCCCAAGCTGGGTCAGCCCATGGCGCGCCTGACGGTATCCGGCGACTGGGGCATCACCGAAGCCTTCCTGCTGCCATATCATCGCAAACGCACGTTTCCGGGTCCCGCCGGACGCCTCAGATCGGGCCTGTTGATCGACGAAAACGCCCTGTACGAGAGCAGCGACGAAGAGCGTCACGTGGATTTTGCGGCCCGCTACAGCCACTACGTGGGCGTGCTCGATTTCGGCCTGAGCACATTTGCCGGTACCAGCCGCGAACCCTCATTTCTCCTGGGACCTCCATCGGAGCTGCAGCCGGCGACCGTCCCGCGCCTGATCCCGTACTACGAGCAGATCCGGCAGTTCGGGATCGACGCGCAACTCACGACCGGGACCTGGCTTTACAAGATGGAAGCCATTCACCGCAGCGGGGTACGCAATCTGCTGGGGCAGGAGGAGGATTACCGCGCCTCGATCCTGGGCCTGGAACGCACGGTCTACGGCCTGTTCGGTTCCGCAAGGGACCTGACCCTGCTCGCCGAGTGGCACCACGACGGGCGGGGCCACCGTGCGCCGACCGCCTGGGACAATGACGTCTTTATCGCCGGCTTCCTTGCGTTCAACGATGTGGCGGGCACCGAGCTCATCGCAGGCATCCTGGCTGACCTGAGCCACGATTACCGGGCGGTGAATTTCGACCTGAAACGCCGCCTCTCGGCCAGTTGGTCCATGCGCCTGGAGTCGATCGTGGTCGTCAGCGCGGATCCTGCGGACCTGACCTACGACGTACGGCGAGACAGCTTCCTGGGCGTGGACTTCACGTTCAGCTACTGATGACGCATTGGCTTGGAACGAGCACTCCGGAAAACGGAAACCGGACGCTGCCAGTGGAATTCGCCGGAGGAATTCAAGTAGCGTGATACAGCCAGGCGCCAAGTCCTTGCGGAAGATCGCGGTAATCGGCCGCGGAACGGCAGGCTCCCTGGCCGCAGCCAGCGTGACGCGCATGCATCCGGACAGCGGCCACGAACTGCACCACATCTACGACTCGCGGATTCCGGTCATCGGGGTGGGCGAAGGCAGTTGGCCGAGTCTGGTCCGGGAATTGCAGAAACTGACGGATTTATCGCACGAAATCATTCAGCAGCGGTTGAACGGCACACGCAAGTACGGAGTCGCGTTCGAGGGATGGGGGCGCCGCAACCGCGATTTCACCCACTACTTCACGCCGCAGCAGGTGTCCTACGCCTACCACCTCTCCGCCGACGTGATGGCGGACCTGCTTCACGAGAGCACGCGCGCGCGCCACATCGACGCGAACGTGCTCGACATCACCCGGGTGGACGGCGGCGCGCAAGTGGAATTCGACGGCCGGGCGCCGGAACGCTACGACCTGGTCTTCGATGCCCGCGGGTTTCCAAGGGAACTCAAGCCCGACCGGCACATCGAGATTTCCTTCATCCCCACCAATACGGCCGTCATCCGCCGCTGCCCGGCCATCGTTCGGCACGAGCAGGACGGGCCCGTGGTGAAACACACCTATACGCGTGCGGTAGCGCGACCGCACGGCTGGATATTCATCATTCCGCTGACGGTGCACACCTCCTACGGGTACATCTTCAACCGCGATGTTTCAAGCCTTGCCGAAGTCGAGTCGGACTTCGACGAGTTCCTCGAGACCGACGGAGTACCGGAATTCGAGCAACGCGCCATCATTCCCTTTCCCAACTTCGTCCACCGCCAAATCTACGATGGCGTGGTGGCCCGCATCGGCAACGCGGCCGCCTTCATGGAACCCCTGGAAGCCACGGCCATCGTCTCCGCGCAGATACAGATCGGGATGGTGCTCCAGATGCGCCTCAACCGTGCGATCGAGCATCTCGAGCGGGATGCGCCGGTGGTCAACAGATTCCTGGTCAGCAACATGCTCTGCTATGGCCTGTTCGTCGGCTGGCACTATTCCCGCGGATCCAGCTACGACACGGAGTTCTGGCGTTTCGCCCGGCAGGACGTCTGGCCGAAGCACCGTACCGCCGCGGCCCCCGAGGCGGTGGATTGCACCGCGCTGAGCAAGTTCGACGAAATGATCGACCTGCTGAACCAGCCGGTCATCGACAAGCAAGACTGGGACCGGATGTGCGCAGTCCCCCTGACCAGTTACGCCCAGATGTCCCAGGGTCTGGGCGTATAGCCCCGGGCGCGGCACGGGCCTCGGATCACCGCGGCCGATGTGAGACCGTTACAGGCCAGCCGACTCCGCAGGCTGACTAACCGGCGGTGACTTGCAGTGCTACGATGTCCGCCGCGGCCTGGTTGGCGGTTTCTTGCACTGCCGTCGTCAGGGCGTTGAATGCTTCGAAACCGCACGCTCGCGCGATCGCCTTCCTGACACCCGGCTTGGCGGAATCGACGTCCAGTGGTCCGTCGGCGACAAGGCGGCGAATGCCTTGAAGATTGCGCCACAAGGCTGCTGCCTGGGCCAGGCGCTCGGCGGTATCGCCGTCCATCAGGCCGCGCTCACCGGCGGTGCGGAACGTGGTTCCGGCATCGAGCGCTTCCAGCCCGTCCTCGCCGTCGGCAAGTCGCAGGCGCAACTGGCGGGCGGCGCCCTCGACCGCCTCGAAACCACCGCGTTCGGGATCGAGCGGCGAGGAGGCAGTCACGGCGGGCTCGATCGCGCTTCCTTCGGACCCGCTCGCGCTGCCGTCGGGGTCTCTCGCGCTTCCCTCAGGCTCGCTCCCGCTGCCGACGGACTCGCTGATGTTTTCGTCAGTCTCGCCGATGGAATCCGCGCCACCGCTCTCCCCGGCCAGCGCTTCTCGCCGGGCCGCCTGGAATTGCGTTTCGATCATGGCGTCGCCGAACGAGAAGATGCACTTGGCCCGGGTCAGGTCACCAGGCTCGCTCGGCGCGCCAGTGGCGCCGAACCCGGCTCCGAAATCGGCGAGTGCAACGGCGGTAACCGGACTCTCGCCGCGCGGCGCCGGGGCAAACAGCAGGCTGTCCTGCGTGAGCGCGTGCAGCGCATCGCCGATGCGCCGGCACAGTGCCTCGTAGTGGGCCGCCGGGCCGCCCTCGTGGACCAGCAGCATCCGCAGCTCCAGGCCAGGTGCAGCCTCGCCGCTTGCCGCATCGCCCAGCACGACAGCGGCAAGGCCGCCCGTGGCGCCGAGCGTGCCGAAGTCCTCTTCGATCGACCCGAGCACGGAGCCCACGGACGCTTCGGCGATGTTCGACAACGCCGTCCCGGCCTCAATGGGCGTCAGGTTGCCGCGCAGGGTATGCATCCCGATCTGGAACGCCTTGTCGTTTGTCCAGTTCCGGGCGGCATCCACGGTTTCGCGTACGTCCTGGACCGGGAAATCGTCGATGCGCGCGCGCATTTCGGCGACGTCCAGTTCCCGCGTCCAGTAAAGGCGCGTGAGGCCGCGGCGCGCGATGGACTCGACTTCCGCGGTCGGGCCGAAACCCTTCGGCAGGTCGAGATCGGTGAATTCCCTGTTCCTGAGGTTGTCCAGCAGTTCCGGAGAGCGGTCGATCCAGGCGGCCAGCCTTGGAGCCGAAGCGAAGATCTCCTCAATCTCCTCGAACGCGTCGGGGCGCTCTGCGGTGGCCGGACTGTCGTAGGCGCTCCAGTCGCCGATGTCGGGATAGAAATGCCTGCGCCAGCGGTCCACGCGCGGGTCCATCTTTTCGAACCAGCGGCGCGGCCTGACCGCCAGACTGGCCATCTCCACATAGGTCCCCGGCAGTTGCGGCGCGGCATCGGGGCCGCAGTGCTGCAACAGCGGATAGCGCCGCCCCGGCGCGATATGGTGGTCCGGGTGGCGCTGCATGTTGAAGAAGAACCAGTTGCTCAACTTGTACGCCGCGCTCCAGGAATGCCAGGGCTGGACTCGCTCGTACCGGCCGTTCGGCAGCCGGATGCGCCGCAGCCCGTAGTGCTGGACGTAGTTGATGAGCTTCATCGACATGATGATGCAGGTGCACAGAATGACGTAACCCAGCACCGCCCATGGGCCGCCCATCCAGTACATCAGTACATACCAGGCTGCGGTCACGCCCACGTAACGCCAGAACGGATTGGTGTAGTGCCAGACCGGCAGGCGGCGGCGAGCCAGCCGCTGCCGTTCGAACGCCCAGGCGCCGGTGAAGTTGCTTTTGATTTCACGGGGAAGGTAACGCCAGAAACTCACCCCCCTGGGCGCGGAACCGGGGTCTCCCGGGGTACCCACCAGAGAGTGATGCACAAAGATATGTTCCGACGCATAGGTCGGATAGGAGACGGACGCCAATATGACCTCGCCGAGCCGACGTTCCCACACGGCGCGCCGGTGAATCAATTCGTGGCCGACGATGAACGAGATCTGGCCCACGGTAGTCAGCACGAAGGCCATCAGGATGATTTCGTACAGCGCCAGGTGATCCGAAAGGAACATCTGCCAAAGGCAGAACACGAAGGTGACCGGCCAGAGAATGCCCCACGCCCAGCATGACAGCTTGTACCAGGACAACTGCCGGTCGATCGTGCGCCGCGGGTCCATGTTCCCTTCGTCGGCGCCGGACATGGCATCGAAAACGTCCGGAATCATGAAATAGAGGTAGGGGGCGGCAATCCACCAGCTTCCCTGCACCGCGGCGATGGCCATGAACGGGAACACACCCAGCGAAAGAAAGTACGGAAGCGAGTTGGCGAACGACGGCAGGACAGGCACGTCCGGCACCGCCGTATCGGGAGTCGTGCTGGGTTGCTCAGCCATTTCAAAGTGACCCTGTTGAAGCGGCTATTGCCCGCAGGACAATATTGCCGCCCGGTGTCTTTGACCGTCAAGCCACGGGTCCGGTTCATGCCAGGTCATCGAACGAGCCGGGAATCGACCGGCCAACTGACCCCTCGGATCAGGCATCTGCGCGAACATGCTCCCGGACCTGCAGCACAGCGCCGTAGACGACCGGCAGCACCAGCAGGCAAAGCAGCAGGGTGGTGACCATGCCGCCGATCATCGGCGCGGCGATGCGCTGCATGACGTCCGATCCCGCACCGCTTGCAAGCATGATGGGCAGAAGTCCGACAATGGTCGATACCGCCGTCATGGACACCGCCCGAACGCGGCGCGAGGTTCCCAGATGGACCGCTTCGCTGATTTCCCCGGCCGTCAGGGAGGCGACACCCACCCTATCGCGCGGCCAGCCCGCCTGCGCCTCGCCACCGGAGAATACGTCGTCCTGCTCGCCGCGCGAAAACGCCTCATGCTTATCCCAGCGCCGTTCCGCGACCGCCTTTTCAATAAAGGTCAGCACGAGCACGCCCGTTTCCACCGCGACACCGGCCAGGGCGATGAACCCGACCGCTACGGCCACGGAGATGTTGAATCCCAGCCAGTGCACGGCCCAGAAGCCGCCCACCAGCGCGAACGGTACCGAGAGCATGACGGTCAACGGCGCGGCGACGTTGCGGAAGTTGAGATACAGGAGCAGGAACATCAGGAACAGCGTCAGCGGTATGACGACGCGAAGCCTGGCGGCCGCCCGCTCCATGTATTCGTACTGGCCCGACCACGTGAGGGCATAGCCGGGTGGAATCACAAGCTGCTCCGCCAGCAACGCCCGTGCCCGGGTCACGTAGCCGCCCACATCCGAGGTGGAAATGTCCACGGACACCCATGCGTTCGGGCGGGCGCCTTCGCTCTTGATCACCGGCGGCCCGCGGTTCAATTCGATGTCCGCGACCTGGCCGAGCGGTATCTGGGCACCGGACGGCGTGGGAATCAGCACCCGCTGCAACTGCAGGGGGTCGTCCCGCAACTCCCGCGGATAGCGAATGTTGACCGGATAGCGCTCCAGGCCCTCGACGGTCTCGGTCACCTGGACGCCGCCGATGGCGGACATGATGACGTCCTGGATGTCCCGCACCGTCAGGCCGTAGCGGGCGGCTTCCGGACGCCGGATATCGAAGTCCAGAAAGTAACCGCCCGCCGCCCGGTCGCCGAACGCCGACAGGGTATCGGGGAGCGCCGTCATGATCTGCTCGACTTCCAGCGCCAGGCGCTGAAGCTCTTCCAGGTCCGGCCCGCTGATCTTGATCCCTACCGGGGTCCGGATGCCCGTGGAAAGCATGTCGATCCGCGTCCTGATGGGCATCGTCCAGGTATTGGCAAGGCCCGGGAAGCGGATGGCGGCGTCCATCTCCCGCATGAGGTCCGATGTGGACTTGCGCGGGTCCGGCCAAACTTCCTTCGGTTTCAGCCGCACCACCGTCTCGATCATCGACAGGGGCGCGGGATCGGTCGCCGTTTCGGCGCGCCCGATCTTGCCGAATACCGATTCCACTTCCGGGAACGTGGTCAGAATCCTGTCCGTCTGTTGCAACAACTCCTCCGCCTTGGTGATGGAAACGCCGGGGAACGTCGTCGGCATGTAGAGAATGTCGCCTTCGTCCAGCGGGGGCATGAACTCGGTCCCGAGCCGGGAAAGCGGAAACCAGACGGTTGCCAGAACCCCCGCCGCAACGACCAGGGTTACAACACGCCAGCGGAGGAAACCGCGCAGGATCGGGGCGTGAACCGCGCGCAGCAAACGGGTGATCGGATTGGCCGACTCGGGGCGAATACGGCCGCGCACCAGCAACCCGATCAGCAGCGGCACGACGGTCACCGCCAGCAGCGCAGCGCCCACCATGGAATAACTGCTCGTGAACGCCAGGGGCTTGAAGAGCCGGCCCTCCTGCGCTTCGAGCGTGAAGATTGCGAAGTAGGAAACGACGATGACCAGCAGGGAGAAGAACAGCGCCGGGCCCACCTCCCGGGCCGACTCGACGACGGTTCGCCAGCGCTCCCCAGCGGTCAGCGGTGCGGATTTTTCGGCGGCGGCGCGCGCCAGCCGCTTGTGCGCGTTCTCGATGAGGACGATCGGACCGTCCACCATGGCACCGATGGCGATGGCAATGCCTCCCAACGACATGATGTTCGCGTTGATGCCCTGGACCCGCATCAGGATGAAGGCCAGCAGAATGCCGATCGGCAATGTCACCACAACCACCAGCGCGGACCGCAGGTGCAGGAGAAACACCGCACAGACCAGCGTCACCAGTGCAATCTCGATCAACAGCGTGTTGGAAAGGTTGCCGACAGCGTTCTCGATCAGCGTGCCGCGGTCGTAGACGGGCACGATCTCCACCCCTGCCGGCAATCCGGGTTTCAACTCCTCGAGCCGTGCCCGGACCCGTTCGATGGTCTCAAGGGCATTCTCCCCGTAACGCATCACGACCACGCCGCCCGCCACTTCGCCCTCACCGTTGAGTTCGGCCACGCCCCTGCGCAATTCCGGGCCGGTCTGCACCTGCGCGATGTCGCGGATCCGGATCGGGGTGCCCTGGTCATCCACGCTGACGGCGACCTGTTCGATGTCCTCGATGGACTGGATGTATCCCAGCCCCCGGACCATGTACTCGGTCTCGGACATTTCCACGAGACGGCCGCCCACGTCGCCGTTGGATCGCATGATGGCCTGCCGGACCGTGGAGATGGGAATGTTGTAGGCTAGCAGTGCGTTGGGATCCACCACCACCTGGTACTGCTTCACGTAACCGCCGATGGACGCCACCTCGGCAACGCCCGGCACCGTCTGCAACGGGTAACGCAGGTACCAGTCCTGGATGCTGCGCAACTCCGAGAGATCCAGTTGGCCGCTGCGGTCCACCAGGGCGTACTCGTAAATCCATCCCACGCCGGTCGCGTCGGGGCCCAGGGTCGGCGTGACCCCCTCCGGCAAGCGGCCGCTGACGTAGTTGAGGTACTCCAGTACGCGCGACCGGGCCCAGTACATGTCGGTGCCGTCGTCGAAGATGATGTAGACGAAGGAAAACCCGAAGAACGAGAAACCGCGCACGACGTTTGCGTACGGCACCGCCAGCATGGCGGTGGTCAGCGGATAGGTGACCTGGTCTTCCACCACCTGGGGGGCCTGCCCCGGGTACTCGGTGAACACGATCACCTGGACGTCCGAGAGATCGGGAATCGCATCCAGCGGCGTGTCGCGCAGCGCCAGCACGCCCGCGACGACGAGCACCACCGTGAGAACCGCGACCAGCAGCCGGTTCCCGGCCGAGGCGGCGATGAGCCGTTCAATCATTCCGCATCTCCAGCATCTTTGCGGCGGCCTCCCTGAGCTTGGATTCCGAGTCGATCAGGAACTGGGCGGATACGACCACCTCCTCCCCGGTTTCGACTCCTTCCAGGACTTGCGTCCAGCCATCGCTGCTGACGCCCAGGCGCACGTCCCGCGGTTCGAACTTGCCGGGTTCGCGCACGATGAAGACCTGCTCGCGGACACCCGAGCGAACGACGGCCTCCGAAGGCACCGCGACGGCGTCGACTTCGGGACTGGCCAGGATCGTGACGTCGGCGAACATGTCGGGTTTGAGCAGCAGTTCGGCGTTGTCGAATTCCAGCCGCGCCTTGACGGTCCGTGTCTGGCTTTCCGCGTAGGGGTAGATGTAGGTGAGCTGGCCTTCGAAGACCCTTCCCGGCGCCGCCGCGACGGTCATTCGCACCTCGTCGCCGACCCGTACCCAGGGCAATTCATCCTCGAAGACATCCACCAGTACCCAGACATGGGACAGGTCCGCCACGGTATAGAGTTCCGTCTGCGGCGTGACGTACTGCCCTTCCCGAATCCCGACGTTGACCACGATACCGTCCGCGGGCGAGTGGATGTGAAGCTGTTCCTGTACCTGACCGGTCTGCGTCAGTTCGAAGATCTGGTGCTCGGGCACATCCAGCAAGCGCAGGCGCGTCAGCGTCGACTCCACCAGTTCTTCCGCCCCGCGGCGAATATCCGAGAAAGGGCTCTCGCTGAGTGTTTCCCGGTTGCTCAGGGCCAGCAGGTACTCCTGCTGCGTCAACACTAGCTGGGGCGAATAGATGTTCATCAGAATGTGGTCTTCGGCGATCTGTTCGCCCGTGGTTTCCACGTACAACTCGTCGATCCAGCCTTCGACCTTGGGATGCAGCCGGGTGATGAGCTGTTCGTCGTACTCGACGCGGCCGAGGGTGTGAATCGTGCGGGTCAACGTGCGCCGTTCCGCACCGGCCGTGCGTACGCCGATGCTCTGAACCGTCACCGGATCGATCTGCACGGTTCCCGGCGGTCCGGCGGCGGCATCCGCATAGACGGGAATGTAGTCCATGCCCATCTCGTCCTGGGCCGGAACCGGCGAGGTGATTTCCGGCGTCATCGGGTGCCGGTAGAAGATTGGCTCGGGCGCGTTTGGCGCCGGAACCGCGGACATCATCTCGGCATGCGCCATTTCCATACGCTGGGCGGCGAACCAGTATCCGCCGCCGGCGCCGATGGCAAGGGCTACCGCGCCGACGAAGGGCGCAATCAGGGATTGTCTATTCATAGAGCACCTCCATTCCGGCGGACGCGGCCAGCATGGCCAGCGCCGCCTTTGCCGTACCGAGCGCTTCCCAGTAGTTGATCTGGGAGTTGTAAAGCGTGATCTGACTGTTCACGACGTTGAGGAAATCCACCTCGTTCACGCGGTATCCGGCCAGCATCGAGGCGGTCGTCTGTTGCGCCTGGGGAATGATGGCGGTTTCCAGCAGCGTGACTTGCTCCCTGGCGGCCTCGTAGTCCGCGCTATGGCCCGATATGGCCGCCTGTATGGAACGCAGCGCGTCTTCGTAGGCGAATTCCTGCCGCGTAACTTCGTGGCTCTGTTGCTCGATGGCCTTGCGCTGCTTCGACTCCGCGTACAGCGGCACCGTGACGCCGAACATCAGGCTGAGAAAGTCGGGCCGGCCGACGCCCCGAAAAGGGTCATCGCCCTGTCGAAGTCCATAGCCCGCTCCCACCATGAGGTTCGGCCGCAGATTCAGTTCGGCCAGGCTCAATCGCGCGCGGGCAGCGCTCATCAGGGCCTGCTGCGCGCCCAGCGCGGGACGATCGGCCACCGCCGCCCGGACCAGTTCGGCATCCGCGGGGATATCGGGAAGCAGCATATTGTCGGGTTCCGGAGGCAAGGCAATCATTCCGTCGGCCGGCCGGTGCAGCAGCGCGCCCAGCGCCGATTCCGCCCTGGCACGCATCCCGTTGAGGCGCAGTTCGCGTTCCAGCAGTCTCGACAGTTCGAGCTGCGCCAGCAGCACGTCCTGCTGAAGCCCGTCGCCCACCCGGTACCTGGCCTGGGCGATCTGGATGAAATCCCGCATCAGCCGCGTGTTCTGGCCGATGATTTCCAATGCCCGGTCGTGCTGGAACAACCGCCACCAGGCCGCGCGGACCTGGCCCGCAAGCGCCAGCCGTGCGTCTTCGGCATGGGCCGCCCCCGCCTCCGCCTCGTAGCCTGCCGCGTCGGCGAGAAGCTGACGCTTGCCGGGATACGGGATCTGCTGGCTGATCGTGAGCTGGATCTGCGTCATCGGCTCCTGGTGCAGATTGAAACTGTCCACAGGCAGATTCATCGCGTTGAGCCCGAGCACGGGATCGGGCAGCGTTCGGGCCTGGGACGGAACCGCCTGCAGCGCGTCGGCGCGGGCCGCGACCGCTGCCAGGTGCGGATTCGCGGCCAGCGCGATCTCCACCGCCCGGCCGAGGGTCAGCGGTTCGGACTCGCCCTCCTGGGCAAGTACGGTTGATGCAAGTGCGAACAAGGCGCAGGCCGCCAACGGACGCGCAAGGTCCAGGCGTGACCGGCGGGCGAAACTGAACCGAAAAATGAAGCGGGGCGCACGCCCGCGCGAAAACCACATGGCAATCTCCTCTGCTGAAGCCGGAACGAAACGGTCAGCGAGGGATGGCTAGTTCAGGTACGAGCAGAGCAGAACAGGTAGCGGCCGCCCCGGGGGGGCGGTCGCGGGATCGGTGAGACAGGCCTGAGCCTTGAAGACCTGCAGTCGATGCGGCTGCGCCGAAGCAATCAGGGAGACGGGTACTTGTTTTGCATCGTCGGCAGACTTCACCTTTACCGCCCGCAGGTCGGTGCTGAAGCGGTCCTCGTCGGTGCATTCATGACGAACAACGTCGCCGCAGTGCTCGATCTCCGGTGGCGGGCAGTGCTCGCAATGGTGCTCATGACCCATTTCCGCGTCCATCGCCATGACGCAGGGCTGCCAGGCCATGGCCAGCCACACGGCAACGATGGGCGCGCCAAGCCTGCGTATCCAGACTTTCTTGCGGCGGCGAATGGCGGCGAGCAGATTCATCGGTATGAGACTCCGTGCAACCAATCTAGTCCAATTGCGCAGGCTGCGCAATTCTTGTGAGGGACGCTGATGAATACGCCGGGTCTGGAGTCCGCCGTGCATCGGACAGTACCGCCCCGGGAAAATTTCGGTTGGCAGAAGGTGCGTTCAGCCCGCCTGACGTGTTCAGGCCCCTCTGGCGCGTTCAGCCCGCTCTGGCGCGTTCGTGCGCGACGATGTTCAGCATCTTCTCGGTGGCAATGACGGCGGCGGCAGTCTGGTCGGTATCCACCCCGACGGTCGAGAATCGTCGGCCGTTCGACCTGTCGCTCCATTCGATCAGGGTTTCCACCAGCGCCTCGGTGCGGCCGCCGGGGGGGATGCGCACACGGTAGTCGGCCAGTTGCGGTACGTCGATGCCGTGCGGGGACACGGCTTGCGTGAGCGCCTTCATGAACGCGTCGTAGCCGCCGTCGCCCGTACCCGAAGCCTTGCTGGTGCGCCCCTTGAACGAGACGCTCACCGACGCACTGGGCGGGCTGTCGGATGCAACGTCGATGTTGTAGCGGTCAATCCTGACGAGATGTTCCTTCGGCGTCTTGAGCACGTCCGCGATGATCATCAGCAGATCTTCAGGGACCACGGTGTGCTTCTTGTCGCCAAGTTCGATGATCCTGCCGAGCACCTTCTTGCGGTTCGCGTCGGAGAGCTTGATGCCAAGCTGCGACAGGTTGTGGTCAAGGGAGGCCTTGCCGGAGAGTTTGCCCAGCGCGTAGCGGCGCTCGCGGCCGAACCGCTGCGGAGCCAGCCGGGTGGCGTAGAGATCGCCCTTGGCATCGCCGTCGGCGTGTATGCCGGCCGTCTGGGTGAAGACATCGGCGCCGAGAATCGGGGTATTCGCCGAAATGTTCTTGCCGCTGAAGGTTTCCACCAACTCGGACGCTGCAGCGAGCCGCGACTCGTTGACGTTGGTTCTGCACTCCGTGTGATCGGCAATGGCGGCGACGATCTCCGCAAGCGAGGTGTTACCGGCCCGCTCGCCCAGACCGTTGACGCTGGTATGTACGCCGGCGGCCCCGGACTGAATCGCCGCGATGGCATTGGCGGTCGCCAGCCCGTAGTCGTTGTGACCGTGGAAGTCGAATACCGTATCGGGCCAGGTGACGGCCATCACGCTGACGAAGTGCCGCACGTCGTCGGGTGCGAGAATGCCCAGGGTGTCCGCCAGCAGAACCCGCTCCACCTCCAGGTCCTGCAGCGCATCGACAAGGTCCTTGACGTAGCCGAAGCCGTTGCGAAAACCATTTGACCAGTCCTCGAGGTAGACGTTGACGCGTACTCCCTGCCGGCGCGCATAGCGGGCCGTGCCGACGACTCGCTGAATGTGTTCACCGGGCGTCATCCCCAATTGCTCGCGGCAGTGGCGCTCGGAGCCCTTGGTCAGAAGGTTGATTACGCGTCCGCCGGCGTCGCGTATCCAGTCCACGGAGCTATGTACGTCGCAGAATCCGAGCATTTCCACGCGGTCGATGAGTCCCGACTTTCGCGCCCAGCGGGTGACGCGCAGCGCCCCCTCCAGTTCGCCCGACGAAGCGCGGGCGGACACGATCTCGATGCGGTCCACGCCCACGTCGCGGAGCAACATGCGGGCCACATGCAGTTTCTCCGACGGCGTATAGGCGATTCCGGGCGTCTGTTCGCCGTCGCGGAGCGTGGTATCCATGATGGATATGGTTTTTTCGGTGTCGCCACTCATCGTCTTTCCGAGGAACGGTTCAAGGGCCCGTCGTTACCGTCATCCTCCTGTTGCATTCGCCCGCGATACCGGCGGGCAGAATTCGCGGATTTTAGCAGCCGCCGGCCACCATGGTGCGTTTCGGCTTGACTTCGTTCAGGACGATGGACGTGGAAGCGTCCTTGACCGCCGGCAGTTTCAGCAGTTCGCCCTCCAGGAAGGTTCCGAGCGATTCAAGGTCCGCGGCAACCACCTGGAGCATGAAGTCGACACTGCCGGTGAGCATGTGGCACGCCTGGACACGCGGCTGGGTACGCACCCATCGCCTGAACTCCTCTGCGGAAGCCGTGTTCTGACGGTCGACGCTCACGGCCACGAAGGCCGTCACATGGTGCCCGAGCGCGGCCTCGTTGAGGTTCAGCGTGAAATTCCGGATCACGCCGCGCTCCAGCAGCGACTCGACCCGGCGCTGGCAGGCGCTCGCGGACAGGTGCACCCGTTCCGAGAGTCTTGACCACCTCAGTCGGCCATCCGACTGGAGCTCGGAGAGGATGCGAGCGTCAAATCTATCCATATCGTATGTTTCCTGCGTCTATTTGACTATTTTAGTTAATTTCCTGCAAAACAACAGCCATCTCTGCTGAATTATGCGTCCACCCTGCAATCCAGTTTGATTAAGCTGTTGGCAACAGCAAGCGAATCCGGCAGGAGACCTCACGATGCCCCATTTGAGAAAGATCGACCACGTCACATACGCGGTGGAATCCGGCGCGATCGAGCGCTGGGCCTGGTTTCATATCGAGGTCGAGGGCGGCACCCTGATCAAGCGGATCGACGACGCCCGGCCCGGCGACCCCGACAGCAGCATGAAGATCTGGTGCATCGACTACGGCGACTTCGGCATTGCACTGATCGAAGGCATCGATCGGGCGGAAAAATCCCAGGTGACGTCCTTTGTCGAGAAACATGGCGATCATGCCTGCCAGCATGTCGCCTACGACTGCTACGACCTGGACGCGTTCATCGACCATATGAAATCCATGGGCGGGCATTCCCGCGGCGAAGTGCTGGTGCAGGACGACGGCTTCGGCATCCTCAAGCAGATGTTCGCCAAGGGCTACGCCTCGGGACACGCCGGGGAAGCCACGTTTCCCGAGTATTGCCAGCGGCCGAAGAATGGGGGCGAGGTCCGGCGCGTGGAGATCACGTTTTCGAACCGGGCCGGGGGCGAGTTTTATCGCCAGGTTCAGGACGCCATCGACCGGGGCGACACGGAGCCGTTCTTCGACTTCGGCCGCATGCCATCGGACTGGGAGGTGCCGGCCGAACAGCCCAAGGGCGGTGCGGCTGCCTTGTTGAAGTCCGCCTGATGTCCGGGGGAACCGGCGGCCGGGTTTCCGCGGCTTGCCCGTCGACGTTGCCGCTACGCAGTCTGCGCACGATAGCCCGCCGATGTAGCTGACAATCGAGCCGAATCTCTGCCATCATTGGCTCCGGCGCCATGGGCGCGAGTCTGGTTCTACCCTGCCTGATCGATGAAGCGACTTCTGGTTTGTCTGGCCGCCGCGGTGTGTTCACCCGGAACGCTCGGCCATCATTCGGCGGGTGTCTACTTCGACGTGGATGCGGTGGTGGAATTGTCGGGCGAGGTCACCGAAGTCGTCTGGCGCAACCCCCACGTGTACTTCACGGTTCAGACGGCGGACGGAGAATCCTGGAACGTGGAGAGCAACTCCGTGAGCATCCTGCGGCGGATGGGCCTGACCGCGGGGCTGGTGAATCCCGGGGACCGCGTACAGATCGCCGGTTGGCCGGGGCGGCAACGGGCAAACCGCCTGTTCGCGCTGAACATGCTGCTCCCGGACGGGGTCGAGCTGATACTCTGGCCGGGCACGGCCGCGCGCTGGTCCGACGACCTGCTGGGGGCTGCCGGCGCCATGGCCATGGACGGGGAGAGTTCCCCTGCATCTCTCGGCATCGGCAACGACATTTTCCGCGTGTGGAGTTCCAACATGGCCAATCCGGCCAGCTTTCCGCTGTTCCTGGACGTTGCGGGCGCGGCTCCGGAATACCCGCTGACGGAAGCCGCCCGAGCCGTCCGGGCCACATGGGATCCGGCGGCGGACAATCCGTATCTGACCTGCGATCCCGTGGGCATGCCGCGAATCATGGGCCAGCCCTACCCCATGGAATTCATCGACGAGGGCGACCGGATCGTGCTGCACATCGAGCTGTACGATGTCGTCCGGACGATTCACATGACGGGGCAGGAACCCGCTGCCGCACCGCCTCCGACTCCGACTCCGCAGGGCTATTCCCGGGGCACCTGGGAAGGCGGCACGCTGGTCGTGCGCACGAATCGGCTGGGCTGGCCGTACTTCGACCAGTCCGGCATCCCCCAGAGCCCGGAAGCCGAATTGCTGGAACGCTTTACGCCGAGCGCGGACGGCACGCGCCTGGAGTACAGCCTGACGGTCACCGATCCCGCCACCTTCACCGAACCGGTCACCCTCGAAAAGTACTGGACCTGGCGCCCGGATGCCCAAGTGCGGCCGTTCGAGTGCAATACCGGGTACCGCCCGTAATGCATGCGGCGGATTGCGAAGCTGTAGAATCGGTTACCTGCCAATTCGCGGAGCGCGTCATGAAGTCCTTGATTTCCACCCTGGCCATTGGCCTCGTATGTTGGTCCGTTGCCGCCCAGGCGCAACGCACGCCGCCGCCGATGAGCGAGATGGCCCGGGAGCCATTCCAGGTATTCGACAACCTGTATTTCGTCGGCACGGGCGAAGTTGCGAGCTACGTCATCACGACGAGCGATGGCCTGATTCTGATCGACACGCTGTATGGCGGTCCGTACACCCCGTATCTGATCGAAAACATGCGGCAACTGGGTCTCGATATCGCGGACGTCGAGTATGTGCTGATACTGCAGGGGCACTGGGACCACTACATGGGTGCGCGAACTCTCCAGGACGAACACATCCCGGACGCACAGTTCGGCGCCGCCGAAGAAGACTGGCGAATGATCGAGGCCGACCAGGCAGAGCAGGCGCCACGCCGCGATTTTGTCATTGAGGAAGGCGACTCCCTGACCCTGGGCGATACGACGCTTCACTTCGAAATCACGCCTGGCCATACGCCCGGGACCACGTCGATTCGCATGCCGGTTTTCGACGGCGGAACGCGCTACGAAGCCTACTTCCACGGAGGCCCCGCACTGCGAACCGACGATCCCGCCGTCATCGCGGAATTTCTGGCGGACCTGGAAAGAATCAAGCAGATCCCCGAAATCGAGGTGCAAATAATCAACCACTTCGACATCCACGCATCCAACGCCGACAATCTGTTCGAGCGCGCCGAGCGCCTGGCCAATCGGCAACCCGGCGAGCCCCATCCCTGGGTCGCTCCGGAGGACTTCCATACCTGGCTGGATGAAATGATCGCCGATACGCAGGGGAGGCTGGCAGAAGCGCAGTAGCCGATAATTTGCGCTCGTCTACCGAGACACGAGCCACCAGACAAGCGTGGCGACAACGGCAACCGTCACCGCGACCCAGACCAGTTCCTTGCGGATTGCCTTGCGCGGCGGCTCCAGCCTTTCGGCGTGTTCGTCGATGACGCCGGTCAGCCGCCCGAAGAATTGATCGGCGATCTTGCGGGTGGCCCCGACCACGAGCCTGGATCCGATCTGCGCCAGGCGGCCTCCGACCTGAAAGTCGGCGGAATAGCTCAGGATGGTTTCGCCGCCCTCCTCTTTCAGCGTCACGTCGGCGGCGCCCCGGCCGAATCCGACGGGACCGGCCTTGCCCTCGCCCTCGAGTCGATAGCTCTCCGGCGGCACGGGGTCGACGATACGGAGTTCGCTGGCAAACGTCGCTTTCACGGGACCGATCGCGGTCTTGACCGTCGCTTTGTAGCGGTCGTCTTCCAGCTTCTCGAAGGACTCGCAGCCGGGAATGCACTGCTGCAGGATTTCCGGGTCCAGCAGCGCGTTCCAGACAGCCTGCCGGCTCACTGACAAGCGATATTCGCCCGATACATCCATAATTTGTTCCCCTGCCTTTCTGACTGGATCCGCACCAACCGGCTGGTGGGACTTGCGTCAGTTGGTTGGTGAGTCCTGCCTGACTCCACGGGCGCAGCCTATAGCGCCTCCAGTCTGCGTCTCAGCTCGTCGATGTCCAGTTCTTCCGTATGCCGGGGGCCGAGGCTCACGCAATTCCAGGGATGCTTCGGCGCGTCCGGCGACCAGACCCAGACCCGGCCAATCGTGACGGGTTGCCCGTAGTTGACCGGGTCCTCCACCGTCACCTCCATTCGCAGGTCGCTTTCGCCGGGTTCGCGCCAATAACGTTCCTCCACGCGCGCATCCCGGCTCATCGGGTAGCTGGTTTGCGCGATGACGACGCCCCCGGTCAGGTGCGTGGTCTCGATTACGAATACGGCACCGTCCCAACGGCCGCGGGAATGGCCGAGGGCCGTATGGGGGTGGTCCGGCGGCGGCTCGGACCCGTCCATGTGGATGACTCTAACGGCGTCGTCCCGCTCGTAGTGCATCTCCACGGTCCCACCCACGTCGAGGAGATCCACGGTCGCCACCCCGGAAGTCAGCAGTAGCGCGGGAATTCCCTCGGGCTCGCAGTCGTCCCACTGGCGCGGGTCCCCGTAGTCCGGATCGTAGTTGTCGTAGGCGCGCTGGCCCTGCTCGGTAAGTACGTACTCGTCCGGTTCGGAGATGTTCAACTCCCCGACGTATCGGCCGAAAAACTCCGGTGCCTGGGCGCTGGCCGCTGCGGCAATGGCACCGCCGGACAGGACCAGTATCAACTGCGGAAGCCGTGTCGGCCGGCGCTGTTCGGCGCGCGCCCGATCGACGCGATCCGCCCGGTTCGTCACACGACCCACTGTCCGATTCATGGCATCACGTATCCCATCTCGCCGGGAAAATCGTCCTCCAGCGCTTGCAGTGTGGCAGATTCGACCATGAAACACTCGCCGCGCTGCAATCGAGGGTCGATTCCCGGGCAGGTGGGCAACCGGTCCCGCAGACGCCGCATGATGGGGGTATCGCCCCGAATCCCGTAGGCAACGATCAGCCGGGACGCCTCGTCCTTGGTATCGGGGTGGACCAGCAAGGCCCGGAGGCGGCCCCGGTTCGGCGTGCGGGATGCAAGAATCGCGATGCTCACACGATCCCCGGCGCTGAGAAAGTCGTCCGTCCAACCCTCGCGGCCGAGAGTCGATGCGGAGCTGAGTTCGATCAGCCAGTCTTCGCCGGTCGATCCGTCAACCGGTGCACCGTCGCCGTCCACGCGCACGATCAGCGCGCTGTGCGGATTGAGCAACTTGTAGAGCTCGATCGTGCCGTCATGAATTTCTATGGACTGCAGTTCGCCTGCCACGCGCTGTGCGAACGAGTGGTGCGCGTCGGCGGAAGGCGTACCCGCGATCCCGATCACACAGGCTGTCAGAAACAGAATGGGCGACGAAAGCCACTCGGGCCGAGACCGGCACGTGGTCCGCGGATTCTGGTCAATCGGCCTCATCGTCGGCTATTGTATATGGCCGTTGACGCGCTCGGGCAGGGATTCCGGTGCGATCCTCATACAGTTTTCTCGCAGAGCAATAACAATTTCGTCCCGCCGGCGATCTGCCGGCGGATCGACAGGGAGATTCCTTTGGACAGACGAACCTTTCTCAGGGACGCGATGCTGGCTTCTTCGGCTTGCGCCGTCGCCGGTGCGGCCCGGGCACAGGACGCGGCGGCGGCCCCGATCCGTCGGATTGCGGTCGAAGAAACCTTCGCCCTGCCGGAAGTGCTGGGTGCACTGCGTACGCTGGTGGAGAACGAGCCCGACCGGGAGCCGGGGCTGACCGCACCACCCTACGTGGTGACCGACACGATTCAGGCCCTGACGGATCTCGGAGAAGGACGGATCGCGGCAATGGATGCCGCGGGCGTAGACGTCCAGGTGCTGTCGCACTGGTCGCCCGGCGTGCAGCCGTTCGATCCCGAACAGGGAAACGAACTGGCGCGCCTGGTCAACGATCGGTTGGCAGAGGCGATCCGTCTTCATCCGGACCGTTTCGCGGGCCTGGCGCTGGTGGCGCCGCAGGACCCCCTGGCCGGCGCCCGGGAGTTGGAACGGGCGGTTTCCAGCCTCGGGCTGAACGGTTTGCTGATCAATTCCCACACCAACGGCGAGCACCTGGACGATCCGAAGTTCTGGCCGATCCTGGAGGCCGCGCAAGCGTTGAACACGCCCGTCTACCTGCATCCGAGAACCCCGCCGGCGCAGATGTACGACGCCTACACCGACTACCTCATGGACAGGGCGCTGTGGGGGTTCGCCGCCGAAGCATCACTGCACGTTGTGCGCCTGATCATGGGCGGTGTATTCGACCAGTTCCCTAGGCTGCAGATTGTGTTGGGTCACATGGGCGAAGGCATCCCCTTCTGGCTGAGCCGGCTGGACGAGGTCTCCGCGCGCACCGGGATGCCGGAACTGCAGCGCAGGCCCAGCGACTACTTCAGGGACAACATCCACATCACCACCAGCGCCATGTTCTGGGATCCGGTGCTCACCCTGTGCGTGGACGCGCTGGGTGCCGAGCGCATCCTGTTCGCCGTGGATTCGCCGTTCGCATCCAGCGAACAGGGCACCCGCTGGCTGGACAACGCGCCCATTTCCGACTCGGACCGCAGGATGATCTACCAGGAAAACGCGGAACGGGTCTTTTCCCTCTGAACGGAGTCCATTGAATGAGTACAACAAGTGCCGGCGTCGGCTATGCCCTGGGTCAACAGAAAATGGCGCCGCTGCAGATCCGCGTCGTCATCATCTGCTGGATTCTGAATACGCTGGACGGATTCGATCTGTTCGTCATCGCCTTCGCCGCCCCGGTGATACGCAACGAGTGGGGCGTGTCGCCGGAGCAACTGGGACTGCTCTTCAGTTCGGGTGTCGCCGGCATGACGGTAGCCTCATTCCTGTTGGCGCCACTGGCGGATGTCTTCGGGCGACGCAACACGGTACTGGCCTTTCTCGCGCTGATTACTGCCGGCCTCTTCCTGACAGCGGTGGCGCCGTCGCTGAACACGGTGATCGCCGCCCGATTCGTCACGGGCCTGGGAATCGGGGCGATCCTCGCGAGCCTGAATACCATGGTCGCCGAGTATTCGTCCGAGGAGCGGCGCAACTTCGCCTTGAGCTTCATGCATTTCGGCTTCCCGGCCGGCATCATCATCGCTGGCCTGGTTGCCGTCGGTGTCATCGGCGCGTACGGCTGGCGTTCCATCTTCGTGGTTGCGGGAACGGCGTCGGCGATCATGATTCCCATCGTCTACGTGGGTCTCCCGGAATCGGTGGACTTCCTCCTCAGCAAACAGCCGCGAAACGCACTGGAACGAGCCAACCGGATACTGACCCGGATCGGCCGGCCCGCGCTCACGGCTCTCCCGGAAAGACCCGAGGCCGAAGAGAAAATCCGGTTCACCCAGGTATTCGCAGCCGAGACCCGTATTTCGACGTTCGCGATCTGGGGCGGCTTCTTCTGCGCGTTCGGAACCCTGTTCTTCTTCCAGAGCTGGCTGCCCACAATCATCACCGGCGCGGGACTGGCACTTGCCGAAGGCTTCTCCGTGAATGTCCTGTTCGGCGTCGGCGGGGGCGTGGGAATGCTTCTGCTGGGTTATTTCTCCACTCAGCTTGGCCTGCTGAGGGTGATCAAGTGGTATTTCTTCGGCTGCATGCTGGCCATCGTCCTGCTGTCGTTCGCCGGAACTCAGCTCAACCTGATCATCGTGCTGGCCACGGCGATCGGTTTCTTCGTCTACGGCTGTATCGCGGGCCTCTTCGCCACCGCCGCACGCGTCTACCCGGCCCATGTCCGCACCACCGGGGTGGGCTGGGCAATCGGCATCGGCCGCATCGGATCGACGGTCAGCCCTGCGTTCGCGGGATTTCTGTTTGCGGCCGGTTGGGCGACCAGCGGGGTCTACTGGATATACGCGGCGCCGCAGGTGATCGGACTGTTGTTGATGCTGCTGATCGTGTTGCCCGGTGTTACGAAGGAAGGCGTCTCGTAAGGTAACTCAGTTCCCGGCGCGAGCTCGCGCGATCAATTCCCACACCCGGGCTGACGTTGCAGGCATGGGCACTTCCTCGATTCCCAGGGGCGCCAGCGCATCGTGCAGGGCATTGAAAAAGGCGCCCAGCGCCGGGGTGGTGCCGCCCTCCCCGCCGCCCTTCACGCCGAGCGGATTGCTCGCCGCCGCGGTGGGATTGGACTCCAGATCGAACATGGGAAAATCGTCGGCCCGGGGCATGCAGTAGTCCATGAAGCTGCCCGAGAGAACCTGCGCACCGGACGGTTCGTAGACGATATCCTCGTGCATCGCCTGACCGATGCCCTGAGCAATGCCGCCGTGGCCCTGCCCTTCCACGATCATCGGATTGATTTCCAGGCCCGCGTCGTGGATCAGTGCGTGACGCACCAGTTCGACCTCGCCCGTTTCCGGATCGACCTCCACTTCGGAACAGGCGCAGCCGGTCGGGAACGCAGGCAGCCTGTCGTGAATGATCTCCCTGACCGTCAGCCTCGCGGGGTCATGACCGGGAACGTCTCCGGACTCCAGCAGCGCGGCCAGTTCGAACAGGCTCAGGCGCCGTGCCCCATCGCCGTTGAAACTGCCGTTCGCATACGTGAGGGCTTCTTCGGCGACCCCTAGAACACGGGACGCCAGCGTCGAGGCCCTCTCCACAAGCGCCGCGGCGGCTCCCACCATCAGAGTCCCTACCAGGCGCATGGACCGGTCCGAATGGGCTCCGCCGCCGAGCCCGGTCTTTTCGGTATCGCCGGTGAGCAGATCGACACTATCCATCGGCACACCCAACCGGTCCGCGAGGACCTGAGCGAACACCGTCTCGTGGCCCATGCCCATCGACTGGGTGCCGACCGTCAATTGCACACGACCATCGCCTGTCGCCGTCAGTTCCGCCGTCTCATGCGGGAATCCGACCGGTATCTCCATGAAATTGGCAAGCCCGATGCCACGCAGGCGTCCCGCGGACGCCGACTGTGCCCGGCGTTCGCCAAACCCTTCCCAATCCGCCAGTTCCCTGACCAGGTCCATGTTCTTCCCGAACTCGCCCGAGTCGACGCTCAGGCCGGTTCGGCCGCTGTAGGGCAACGCAGTCACCGGAATCAGGTTGCGCCGCCGCAGGTCGATGCGGTCGATTCCCTGTTCCCTGGCGTAGGTATCCAGCAGGCGTTCGAACGCGTAGATCATTTCCGGCCGGCCCGCGCCGCGGTAGGGTCCCGTGGGGACGGTGTTGGTCAATACGCCCCGAACACGCGTGCGGGCCACCGGCACGTGGTACGTGGAGGTGCACAGCCGGGCCACATTCTGGACCGGGGCGTAGGACACCGGCGCTGCGCCGATATTGGCCAGGAAATCCAGCTTGAGTCCGACCAACCGGTGTTCGCGGTCGAACGCGAACGCAAGGTGGATGATGTTGTCGCGCCCCTGGGTATCGCTCAGGAATGCCTCGCCCCTTGTCGATGTCCACTTGACCGGGCGCCCCGTGTGGCGGGCCGCCCAGGTGAGCAGCGCAAAGTCGGGGTACAGGAAGTTCCGTGGCCCGAACCCGCCGCCGACATCCTCGGAAACTACCCGCACCTTGTCGGCAGGTACGCCGAACACCCTCATCAGGCCGTTCTTGAGCCGTATGGACCCTTGGCTGCCGGCGTACAGGAAGTACCGGCCGGTTTCCGCGTCGTAGTCGCCGACACCGCCCCTGGGTTCCAGCTGGCAACCCGCGACGCGGTTGTTCGTGAACGATCGCTCGATGACGTGCGCCGCCTTCGCGAACGCGGCTTCAACGTCGGACTCCTCGTCCCACATGAGCGTGTCGAGGCAGACGTTCCCGGGTGCCCCCTCCCAGATTCCGCATGCCCCTTTTGCAAGCGCAGAATCGATGGTCGAGGCCGCCGGCAATTCGTCGTAGTCGATCCAGACCTGCTCGACGGCGTCCCTTGCCGCCTCAACCGTCTCCGCCACGACAATCGCGACCGGTTCGCCCACGTGCCTCACCTTGTCCGTCGCAATCACCGGCTGCCCGTCGTCGAAAACGAAGCCGCCGCGGTCGGCAAAAGTCTTGGTTTTCGGATCACAGCCGTCGGCCGGATCGGCGACATGAAAGATGTTTCCGTGGCCGTCCGCCAACCACTCCTTCCCTGTGAGAATTGCGACCACACCCGGCAGTTGAAGCGCTTCGGTCGTGTCGATCCCGCCTATTGCTGCGTGGGCGTACGGCGAGCGCACGAACTGCGCATGGCACTGCCCCGCCAGATTGAAATCGTCGCTGAAGCGCCCCTTGCCGGTCAGCAAACGCCCGTCTTCCAGCCGTGGGAGCCGTCGCCCGATCATCCGCGAGCTTGAATCTTCGCGCATTAGTTCTTGTATATCAGATAATTAAAAGGACTAACTACGAAGTTACTTTAGAGAATACCTGCCGCCCGGCCTGCGGTGTGCCAAACGGCCGCTCTCGCGCAACGATTCGAGTTCAACGACAATTTCACGCCCGTCCGCGGACCCCAAGCATCGCATCAACTCCTCGAACAGCCTGGGGCCTTTCTGAAGGGCCGCTTCTACCGAGTCGAAGCGCATCTCGGCGGGCGTCAGATCCGGAGGTTCCGGCACCGCCCATTCGCTGGTACCGCGCCCGGAAAAGGGAATGGTCAGATCGAAACCGGCCTTGGCACTGACCCTCTCGTTCCCCATGGACGGATCCACGGGCGGAAGACGCATGCCCTTGAGCACCACCAGGTCGCGGTCTGCCTGGAAGCGGGATGCCAGCGCCCAGTCCATCTGCGCGTCATCGAAGATATCGATGTCCTCGTCGACGACGAAGACGTGCTTGACGTTCATGAAGCTGCCCAGAACCGCCGCGATCGCATTGCGCGCATCGCCGGGCGAGCGCTGCCGCAGGGCGACCCGCGCATTGAAGCAGCCGCCGCTGGAGGTGGTCGCGTACACGGCCACCGGATCGCGAACCGCCGTGGCCAGCGCGCTCCAGAGCCCCAACTCGGCCTTCAGGGACACCAGTTGCGCCGTATCAGTACAACTCATGTGGCGGCCGGCGATGGACGTGGTCTGGAACAGTGCGTCCCTGCGCCGGGTGATCGCCGTCAGGTGGAAGACCGGGTTTCGCTTGACGCCGCCGTAGTAGCCGAGGAACTCGCCGTACGGACCCTCATCCTCCACGTGCCCTTCCGGACTCAGGTAGCCTTCCAGGACGCATTCGGCATCGGCAGGCACCAGCAGATCGTTGGTGACGCACTTGACCACCGGCATGGGCGCACCCCGCAGTTTTGCCATCAGCTCAAGTTCGTCGCCGGGCGCACGCATCGCACCGGTAAAATGATCGATGGGATGAGCGCCCAGAACGAAGCTCACCGGCAGGGGACGGCCCGCCTGCACGGCGTCCTCGTAGATGGCCTTGAGGTCGCTCGGGGCATTGAGGTCGACACCGCAACTGCGCCGGCCGCGCAGCATCAGCCGCCGGCAGCCGACGTTGTACAGCCCGGTGGCCGGATCGACAACGACGTCGATCGGCGACGACAGGTAAGGCGCTCCGTCACCGCCGTGCTGGAAGGGTACCGGCAATTGCGTCAGGTCGGCCGCGTCACCGGTCAGGACCTCTTCCTGCACCGGCGCTTGGGCGGCGTCGACTTCGACGAGAGTCTGATCTACCCCCAGCCGCGACCGAATCTCGTCCAGCAGATCTTCCAGACCCACGCCGAAAGCGATGGCGATGCGGGACCTGGACCCCATGACGTTGCCGACGGCTTCGGCCTGTTCGGCGCCGACCCTGGTAAATGAAACCGCTTTGGAATTGCCCTCCATGCGTTCGGCGATGGCTGCCGGCTGGATCGGCTCGGATACGACGTCCAGTTCGCCGGCCTGCTGAAGCTCGGCAATGAAGCGCCGCAGCCGAAACGTCTCGGTGTCGGCTCCGGTGGCGGCGCGGATGGTTTCGACAGAAGTAGCCATGAGCTACGAACCCGACGTCCCGGTCAACTCCCGCACGGAGTCGACCAGTACACCTTCGTTGAGCGCGAATGACCTTACCGTGTTGGTGCGCCAACCGGCCTTGTGCATGGGTTCATCGGCTGCGATGGCGTTCGCCTCTTCGATGCTATCCACGTTCAGCAGCATCATGCCCTCCTGGCGGGGTGTTCCCTCTTCAAACGGTCCTGCGAGCAACAGCTTGTTCCGTTCCTCCAACTGCCACAGGTAGACGAACGCCTGCCGGCGCATCTCGTCCAGTTCCGGCGTTCCGCGCATCTCCAGCATCCTGCCGGTGGGTTTCATGAAAATGCCGTAAAGCCTGATTCCGGGCTGCCGCGTGCGCAGGATTTCCTTCAGCGACGTATCCTTGTCAACCATCGATTTCTTCCCTGTGAGTGCGAGTCGCGCCTACGGCGCTTCCCCGGCGATAGTGCAATTGTACGGCTTGATCTCTTCGCCCGGCACCCAGGCGTAACTGACGCTGCCCAGAAAGGCCGGACCGACGTAGGTTGCCGCATCCGTCGCGGTCGCCTCCCACATCATCGCGGTGCTGTCCTCGCTGAAGGTAAAGCGTTCAACCAACGAATACGCGTCGCTCTTCGGGGTTCCGAACTCGTCCACGTACGGCCAGCTTATGTTCGTCGTTTCGACCACCAGGGTCTGCCCATCCCAGCGTCCGACCGAGTGCCCCATGAGCGAATCGACCGGGTCGCCGTCCGCCGTCCCGGATTCCATGTGAATCGTTCGCAGCCCGTCCCACTGCTCGATGCGCAACAGGACCTGCCCGTCTCCCTCCTGGAACGCGATGGGAAACGGCGTATCCATGGCCACCGGCATACCCGGCGCGATGCAGCGCAGCGCGGGGTCGTCGGTAACCGGATCCCACGCTTCCACGGCAGCCAGCGCCGCTTCGGTCAGCGTACGCTCGGGGTCGCGGTCTTCAGGACCTCGCGCCCGGGTCCAGACGCGGTAAATGCCATCAGGCTCATCGCCGCTGATGCTGGCGGCAGTTGCGGACCCACCGCCACCTGTGCCGGTAGCTCTGTCCCTCAATCCCAGACGCCCCGCAAAACCCGGATCGAGCAGAACCTCTTCCCCGCCGGGCAAGATCATGTTGGTTGCGAGCACCTCGTTTCTTCCCAGCCGCGAAAACGCGCCGACGAATCCCACTCGCTCACCAACGCTGACCGACTCGGCGAGCCCGAGGCGCTGCAGGCGATTCACCGGCGCCGTCTCGATGTTCCAGACTTCCCCGTCGTCCGTCCGAATCCTGAAACCCGCGTGCGGGTTGATCCAGAAGGTCTCGATGACCTCGCCCGTTATTTCGCCGACGTTGTCCGTGTCGTAGAAGGCGCTGAACGCATGGTGCCCCGAGGCAGCACCCGTGAAGAAGAAGGTCACCGCAAGAATGCTTGGACGAATCATGGTTTGGTCTCCTTGCTCAAGTGGCGTCTCGCCCGGGCTCCTGCCGCTAGCGCGGATGATCCACGCTGCACGGTGTCGGGTCCCAGCCCGTGCCGTCCGGGAGTTTCCTGAACTGATTGCTGGTGACGTGAGGCCGGGCCAGGTACTCCGGGTCGCTGATGATCGCATTGACCACCAGCCAGGTATCCCCGTTGGGCTCCGTGAAGGTATCGAAATACTCTTCAAGCCGGGTGCTTGCGCTGTACGGCACACCGTTCTTCAGCAGGTAGCCGGGACGAAGCCGTGTCGTTGACGCGGCCAGGTAGCGGGCCGCATCGGGATCGTTTTGATCCGCGTAGCGGTCGCCCTCCGGTGCGCCCTCGCGCCCGACCCAGGCCGCGACGGACCGTCCCTGCCAGGAGGGCTCGACCTGTTCGGCAGGGATTTCCGGAGCAAACTGCAGCAGCCGGGTCTGCGTTCCGGAGTCCGTATCGATCTGCAGCGTATTGTCGTCCGCCCAGTGGATGTGCAGGCGCCCCGGAATGCGCATGATATTGCCTGCCCCATAGGCCCGGCACTCTTCGCCTCCGGCCTTGTCGGCTGCCGGATCCCAGCCGTGGAACAGGCGCTCGCCCTCCGCGCTCATGGGAATCTTTGCGGAGTCGCCGCGCGGCGGCATCCGCATTCGATGGTGCCAGTGCTGGGTGACCACGGAGACCCAATAGCCCGTCAGGTCCTGGTCCGGGGGCGTCGATTCCCTGGCGGTCAGCCGAATCCCCTCCTGTGCAAGGGCCGTTGCCCCGCCCGGGTCGAACATCACGCCCAGCCCGAGCACGCCCGCCAGGACGAGGGCGAAACGATGCGAGTTCTGCCTGTCAGTCGATATCACCGATCCACTCCCAACCATCGCTGGGCCGCCTCAGTTGCCGCAGCAGCATGCGGGCCGATCCCGGATTTCGGGCCGGGCTGCCGGTGGCGATGACAACGTCCAGGGGACGAAGCGTGGTCTGGGTCAGGTTCGTACCCGCCAGACGATTCGCGGACGTCCATTCCAGTGACCAGGTGCGCGTGTTCCCCTCCTCATCCGTGACATCGATCCTGAGAAATGAGTGGGGGTTTCGCCAGACGAGTTCCCTGACGGTTCCCTGGATTTCGATGCGGTCGTCCGCCTGATACGTCGCCGCAAACGAGTGATGCGCGACGGCGCGCGCGGCAACGGCCAGCAAGAGCGCGCACCCGACAAGGAGTGCAAGCCTGAACGTACAACAAACCTTCATCAAAACTCCCCGGAGCGACTATCGGGTCAGGCTCCTGTAAACGGCTTCGACAAACATTCCGGTCGTCCATGGACCGGTATCGCGCCCGTAGCGCGCATCGTACCCGCGCGTGGGCCCGGCCTCGATAACCTCGTCAAGCGTCATGCCCTTGTCAACCAGGTTCTGAACCCGGTCGCGGATGACGGTCATCATGTCCCGCTGCTGGGCGATTTCCGCAAAGTCCGCGATGCGGCCGCGGCCCGGGATCACCAGCGTCCCGCCTTCCGAACGGCCGCTGGGAACGGCAAGGTCGATCAGTCCGTTCAGGCCATCGACGACTGCCTGGATGCTCCCCCCGGCGTCCACGTCGATGACGGGAAACGTTTCCAGGTTCAGCAAGGCGCCCGCCGCCACCACGTCGGACTGGCGGAACAGCACCACAGAATTGCCGTCGGTGGTGGATGGCCGGTGCATGATCATCACCGGCTCATCGTTGAAATATAGCCTTTTCAGCGGAATGGAGTACGTATTATTCGGCCAGCCGGCCTCCTCCCTCGGCTCCATGCCTCCGGTCGGCGCCGCCATCCGGTGAAAGACCGTGTAGAAGGAGACGATCGAGGCCCTGTCTGCGCCGAACTGCCCCTGAACGGACGAACTTCCCATGCCCCGGAACGGCAGTACCTGCCGCCCTGCGGTGGCGATCGCCGGGTTGCCTCCCGTGTAGTCCAGGGCATGGCTGGTATTGACGATGTAGCGGATCGGCTCGGACGTCACGGTGCGAATCGCCGCCAGCACCTCGTCGGACATGGCGCCGTTTCCCGTATCGACCAACAGCGTTCCCTGGTCGCCGACCTGCACCGCGATATTGCCGCCGGACCCAGCCAGCATGTAGACGCTGCCCTTGACATGGAGAACCTGTACTTCCCCCTCCGCGGGGCCCTGCAGCGGCGGCGCCCAGGTCTGCGCCTGGACCGCCGGGAAAAGCAGTCCCGCCAGTCCGAGTCCGGTAAGAAGCCTGCGTGCCGGGCGGATCGACATGTCAGTTCGAACGCAGGTCGGCCGGGTTCGGGGCCGCCGAGGAGATTTCCATGGTGGCCATCCTGTCGATGAACTCGGGGTACATCGTTTCGGCGCCTCCCAGTCTCGCCTCGAACGGCGTGCCGAACGGATCGGACCGTTCCGGATCATAGGCGGGCATGGGGCTTTCACCGGGCAGAAAGTGCGCCACGGAACCCTTGGGCACGGCGGTTTCGGTGGCCTCCTCGCAGGGATAGGGGTCCATGCCCAACCCGGGGTCCTCGATCCAGATCAGGGAACTGCGGCTGTAGGGCTCGGTGAGATAAACCGGGTCGTACATGATCACCGTCGCCTGGAGATAGTCGCCGAAGCGCCGCCATCGTGTCGTAACGGTGGTCCGGTCGCTGCGCATCAGTCCCCAGCGCCGGATGTAGGCTTCCTTGAGATGCGTCGTGGTCGTCACCAGCACGTCGCCCTCCCAACGTCCGGTGGTGAAACCGCTCCAGGTATGCGGGGCATTCTCCGGCGGATGCGGCCGTCCGTCCATCCAGATTACCTGCTGTTGCCACTGCATGTAGATATGCCCGTGGTAAGCGTCTACCTGCTGCGTGGCCTGGTCGTACTCCGCCGTAAAGCGGACCTGTGCCAGCGGCCCTTCCAGCGAGTAGTCCCAGGCGTGGGGGCGGCAGACCCATTCGGCCACATCGTACTCCTCCGCAGACCAGCTCCGGGCCCGCCAGCTCGCGTCCTCGCTCAGTGGAACGCCTGCGGCGTCGCCGATCATGCCGCTGCCGTCCTGGTTGTGGGGCAGCGGGCGCCACATACTGGCGATGTCGACCTGGGCAGACGCCGGCAAACTGAAGGCAGCCAACAGCAACACCGGCAGAAACCCGCCAATCGCTGAACGCGGCAGACCGGATCCCATCCATCCGGTTCCATGTTCCAGGAAGATTCGCATGCCGGTTTTCATTCTGTATTCAAGGCTTGTCCGGTCGAAAGGCTATCGCCAGTTGGCCTCCCACTCCGCCACCAGTTCGGCAGTCAGTTCGGGAAGCTCCGCGGCGAGATCGGTGGTCTCGCCCGGGTCGTTTCCAAGGTCAAACAGTCTCCATGCCGTGGGGGGCGGGCCCATGCCCATACCCCCACCCAGCCGTTGTTCGCCAAAGGGCACATCGTTGACTATCTTGTAGTCGCCCCGAATCAGGGCGCCGGCGTCCTGCCGTATCCAGCCGACGGGGTGCTCCGGCGGATGCACCGACGATGCCTGGCCGGTCACGTACGGCCAGAACGACCGGCCGAGAATGCCGTTGATGTGCCGGCCGTGAAACTCGCCGGCGCCCGGGTGCTCGGTTCCCGCAATCTCCAGAAACGTCGGCAGAATGTCCATGACAGTCAGGAATTGGCCGCTGAGTCCACCCGCGGGAACGGCTGCCGGATAGTAAATCAACGCGGCCGCACGCAAACCGCCCTCGAAGAGGCTTGCTTTGAATTCCCTGAACGGCGCGGTGGCGGCCTCGGCAAAGCCCCTCCCGTGGTCGATGAAGGATCCCATCCGCCCGAAGTTTTCGAACCTGTTGTCAAACCGCTCGTCGGCGCGATTGTCCGGAACGGCAGGCAACCGGCCCGGGTAGACGGCGGCTTCGCTGGAAGAGCTGCCGTTATCCGAGATGACCATGATGACCGTGTTGGCGAGCTGGTCCGTCTCGAGAAGATAATCCACCAGGCGGCCGACGCTCATGTCCACGAATTCCAGCATTCCGGCGTAGATTTCCTGCGCCCGGGCGTACTTTCTCTGCTCTTCGGCGCTCAGGCCGGCCCACGGTTCCGCGCCGGGCCGATAAGTGTCGAGGGTCGCGGCATCCGGCAGTACGCCGAGTGCCCTGGCGCGGGCCACGCGAGCCTCACGCAATTCGTCGTAACCCGCATCGTAGCGGCCGGCGTGACGGTCCAGCCAGTCGTCGGGCAGGTGCAGTGGCCAGTGCAGGGCCGAGAATGGAAGGTAGGCAAACCAGGGCCCGCCGCCTTCGTGCTCGCTCAGGTATTCGAGAATCCGGTCGGTAAAGAATTCAGTCGAGTAAAAGTCTGCCGGCAACTCCTCGGGGGCGACCAACTCACCGTCCACCACGAAGGGCCCGCCTCTGAAAGGGGCTGCGAAATGGCTTCCCGACGCACCCACCAACGCGAAACTCCGGTCAAACCCCCGGTCCGGCGGAAACAGTCCCGGTACCGAGCCCAGATCCCACTTGCCGGCCATGTACGTGGAGTAACCTTCGTCCCTGAGCAGCGCCGACATGGTCGCCCAGTCACGGCTCAGGTAGCTGCTGCGCACGCCGTCGGGCCTGGTGGCTCCCTCCGGAAGCTCCGCCTCACCGGCAGCAATGCTGGTGCTGGCCATCAACATGATGCGGGTGGTCTGGCAGTTGGCCGCAGAGTGGAGATTGGTAAGGCGCAAGCCGCCGAATGCAAGCCGATCGAGGTTCGGGGTCGGAATTTCGCTGCCGAAGGCACCCAGGTCCGTGTAACCGAGGTCGTCGACGACCACGAAGAGGATGTTGGGACGAGTCTCCGCCTCAGGGGCCGAAGCAGGCGGTTCGCCTTCTGCGTCAGGGGCCTGCGGGGAGCATCCGGACACCCCGGCGGCAAAGCACAGTCCAATGAGGAGCAATCGATACTTCATTCCCGCTTCCGCCCGCCAGCCACCATCCGTTCAACGCAAACGGTGCGAATCGGAACGACGATAACAGAGTACCCATCCACGGTGTCAGTGCATAAGAAAAATGTATAGGTGTGAACCTTTCCATGATAACAACTAACCCAAGTCAGACAGGCGCGCTATGATGCACACGAGCGTACGTTCTGGTAGCGCTGTCACCGGCATTCGGTCGTTGGCTTCCAGGCCGTACAGACAACAACTATTCGGGGAATCATCATGTCCGGAAGCACACATCCTGCGGCGCGTGCGTCGCGCCTTTTTTTCGCGCTCATCATCGCGGCACTGGCCTCACCGGCAATTGTCCAGGTCCCGGCCGTGCAGGCGCAGGAGGCCGCGGACGATCTCATCGAGGAGATTCTGGTCACGGCCCGGCGGCGTGAGGAAAGCCTCCAGGACGTCCCGGTCGCCATCTCGGTACTGACCGACGATTTCATCCAGGAAGCCACCGTTCTGGATCACTTCGATCTCTATGCGGAGACGCCGGGCGTCGAGTATGAGGAGCGCCGGGACCGGCTTGGCACCAGCCCGACGATTCGCGGTGTGCAGTCGACGGCCCAGAACGTGCTGAATCAGAAGATGAGCGTCTTCATCGACGGTGCGCCCATCCTCGGAAATGCGGCGCCGTATCGGTTCGGCGACCTCGAACGAATCGAGGTGTTGCGCGGTCCGCAAAGCTCGGCCTTCGGCCGCGCGACGTTTTCCGGGGCGATCAACTTCGTCACCCGCGATCCCGGCGAGGAACAGACCACAACGATCAAGACGACGTTTTCAAATCAGAATCGCACGATTCTGGGTCTCGCCCTTGACGGCCCGATCTCCGGCACGCTGGGCTATACCCTGGACATCGTTTCCGAGGAGTTCGACGGTCCGGAGGAGTGGATCGCAACCGATGGTGTGCAGACGGGCAGTACGGCTACCGATTACTTCGCCGGGAAACTCAAGTACACCCCGAACGACCGCTTCGACATGGAAATTACCGCTTCGCAGTTGTCGCACAACGATGGACCGTCCAACGAACTGCTCCTGCCGGCGGATGCTCGCGAAGACTGCCTCAATCACGTTCTTGCCAATCGCGTTCCCTACGTCGCGGGCGAGTTCAATTGCCAGATCGACGGCCTGCAGCCGCGCCGCAACCACGACCTGACCACTTACTTCGAGCCGGGCTCGCAAGACTTTTACATTGCCCAGTCGGTCAGTGTGATCGATCCCACCGCCCGAGCCGATCGTTCGCGGATTCAGGGGGAATTCAACTGGTCAATGGACGACGGCAGCCTCGTGCAGTTGATCGCTTCCTATCACGAGGAAGAAGCCCTGCGCTGGCACGACGGAGACATGACCGACGTGGCCCCCCGAATCCAGAGGGGCGCGGTAAGCCGGGGAACCTCCAATAACATGGGGAGCCCCAGGGAAAGGGACGAAACCTACTTCGACATCCGGTGGGTATCGCCGGGAGACTCGCAACTGCGCTGGCTGGCGGGCGTGTCGGTTTTCGATTTCACCCACAAGGACGACACGTTCCTCCAGATCGCGGCCATCGAATATCCGGAACTGGATCTGGAATGCAGGATCAACAATTGCGAGCCGTTCGAACCGGATCGCCGCCAGTTCAACGAGACCACCGCCACGGGCGTTTACGGCAACATCACCTACGACTTTTCGGATACCACCACGCTCTCGTTCGAGGGGCGCATGCAGCGCGATGACAGAACCACCATCGAGGTGGTCGGCGGCACGGTGATCACGCAGGTGACGGATTCGTTCCAGCCGCGTCTTGCCCTCAACCACGCGCTCAACGACGAATGGTCCGCCTATGCCCAGTACTCCAGCGGAACCAACCCGGCCACCAGCACGCCGGAACTTGCCGACCCCGGCGTCAAGGCCGCATTCTATGCGGCGCAGGCAGCGGGCATCATCTCCTTTAACGCCGACGACTTCGTCTCCTCGACCGAGGAAAAACTGACCAACTTCGAAGTCGGTATCAAGGGCAACGCCCTCGACGGACGGCTCCAGCTTGCCGCGACCGCCTACGCCATGGACTGGCAAGACATGATCCTCGGCCTCGGGCTCGATCTGAACCTCTACGATCCCGGCTGGCTCGACGCCTATATAGACCCCATCGCGCCTGACGGTTTCTCGTACAACGGCGTGAGCTTCGGCGAGGATGACGACTTCGACCCGGGCACCCAGGCCAACCGCGGCGACGGCGACCTCTCGGGCATCGAATTCGAGGCGACGTGGCGGGCTACCGACAACTGGTCCTTCCGCGGCAGCCTGGCATTGCAGGACAATGTCTACTCGGAAAATTGCGACCCGGAGTCCGTCGGCGATTTTGGTCTTGAGCCGGACCTGACCGTGGCGGAGGACGGCGTCATCGCCGACTGTGTCGATGTCGCCGGGAAACATATCGAGGAGGTGTCCGAGGCCTCAGGCACGCTCTCCGGATCCTATACCGGCGAAATCGGCAACGGCTGGGACTGGACGGCACGCCTGGGCCTGCGCTATCAGGGACCGCAATACCGCGACATCATCAACCTCATGGAACTGGCGCCCCAGACGCTGGTCAACGGCCAGTTGACCTTCGTGAACGACAACTGGGACGTCATTTTCTACGGTGCCAACCTGACCGACGACAATTCGGTTCTGGACGTGCAATGCGGCTGGAGAGACCGCAGCCTTCCGGGCCGCGGTGCGTCACAGGCCAACTGCCGCTACAAGCCCCGACTGCCCCGGGAACTCGGCCTGCGACTGAACTACTCGTTCTGAGGCGGGACCTCAGGCTTTCGCGCTGACAACCCCGGCCGGCACATCATGTGACGGTCGGGATTCGTTTTTCGATCAGTTCGTCTACTCGGAAGGACGGTTCCAGTTCGCCTCCCATTCCGTTGCCAGTTCGGCCACCAGGTCCGGCATGTCAGAGGCCAGGTCCTGCGTTTCGCCGGGATCTTCGGCGATGTTGTAGAGTTCCCACGGCGTCACCGCGCCATTGCTGTCGAGGACGTTGAAAATCTTGTAGTCGCCCCGAATCAATGCGCCGGCGCCGCTCTCTTCCCAGCCCGCGACGTCTTCCGGCAGGTGAACCGTTGCGGACTGCCCGGTCAGGTGGGGCCAGAACGATCGCCCCGCGATCTCCTTGATTTCCCGGCCCTTGTACATCGATGGGCCCGGATGTTCGGACCCGGCGATTTCGAGAAACGTCGGCAGCACGTCCATGATGGTCATGAACGTGTGATTGACTACGCCCGCCGGAATTGCCACCGGGTAATGGATGAAGGCTGCCGCCCGCAACCCACCCTCGCGGTGGTTTCCCTTGGCCCCCCGGAACGGCGCCGAACCCGCTTCGGCAAATCCCGGCCCCGAACCGATAAAGGAGCCGGGGCGCCCGAAGTTTTCGATGCGGTTGTCCCGGTTGGGAACTCCCCTCGGAGCCACGCTTTCGATCATGCCGGCATCGCTGGATGAGGCCCCGTGATCGCCGGAGAACATGACCACGGTATTCTCCAACTGGCCGCTCTCCTCAAGAAAGTCGATGAGCCGGCCCACGCTCATGTCCATGTACTCCACCATGCCGGCGTAGATCTCGTAGGCGCGTGCCTGGCGCTGCTGCATTTCCGCGCCGAGATCGGACCAGGCCGGCGCGGTCGGCTCAAACGCCTCGATATCCCCGCCCTCCGGGATGACGCCCAGTTCGCTGGCACGGGCAAAGCGTTCGGCGCGAAGCACGTCGTAGCCCTCGTCGTAACGTCCGGCGTGGCGGTCCAGCCAGTCCTCGGGCAAATGCAGCGGCCAGTGAGGCGCCGTATACGGCACGTAGGCAAACCACGGTGTCTGCCCGTCATGAGACTGCAGGAAGTCGAGCATCCTGTCGGTGTAATATCCGGTCGAGTAGAAATCCTCCGGCAACTGATCGATGCGCAGCGGGACACCGTCATCCTCGTATGGAAGCGGGTCCTCCCAGAACAATTCCGCGAAATGGCTTGCCGAGGCATCCACCAGCACGAAGGAACGATCGAATCCCCGCGTTGCCGGCGTGTAGCCCTCGCCGGCGCCCAGGTCCCACTTGCCCGCCATGAAGGTCGTGTAACCCGCGTCCTGCAACAACTCCGGCAGGATGGCCCAGTCGCGACGCAACAGGTGGCCGCGCCGGCCGGACATGGGATTGCCGATCAACTCCAGGGCCGCCGCCGTGCCCTGGCTGGCCATGAGCATGACGCGTGTCGGCTGACAGGCCCGGTCGGCATGGAAGTTGGTCAGCCGTACGCCCGCAAACGCGAGTTCGTCCAGATGGGGGGTCGGGATTTCGCTGCCGAACGGGCCAATGTCGGTGTAGCCGAGATCGTCGGCGACGATGTAGAGAATGTTGGGGGTATCCCCGCCCTGCCCCGATGCTCCGCTCTCGGTAACGGAGGTTTCGCCTCCCCGCGGTTGACTCGCCGGGACTTCCGTTTCCGGGGAACATGCCTGCAATCCACCGAATAGTCCCAGTATGACCAGGCTGTTCCAATACTTCATGACGCTACCTCTGCATCCCGAGGTCGAGTCTAGCATCGGGCAGTGGGTCGTTTTTCGTACCGGCGATTACGCCAACTCGAGGAGTCTGGATTGTCAGGCCTCAACGGAAAGCAGTCTGGTTTGACCGCCAATTCTCTTGCCCAGCTTTTGAGGCAAATTGCCTGACCGGAACCGGCCCCACGCATTCAACGACTTGCGTCCGGTTATGAGCAAGTCCGGGCACTCCAGGGCCACTTCTTCCATGATTTCCGTAATCGGCTCTCCGTGCCGGACCTTGTAACCGGCGCTCAAGCCTTGCGCCCGGCACATCCCGTCAAATTCCCGTTGAATCTGCTGGGCATCTTCCTGCAGACAACCATCCACGTAATCCAGGTACCGTTTCCGCCCCTGTGCATATATTTCGTTGTAGAACTGCTTCAGCCAGGGGTCGATGACGTGCAGGGCGGTAACGTCCGCCGGCCGGGACAGTCCCAGAGAAATCGCCCGTTCAATGGCGCCTCTGGTATGGGACTCGCCATCTATGCAGACAAGAATCTTCACGGCGAGGGTCCGTCAGCCTCCGGTCACGCGCAGCAATTGACTGCCGATCACGAACACCGCACCCAGGCCCAATATCATTTTCACCATGGACGCGGAAATGCCGATCTTGAAGGCCGTACCGCCCGCCTTCTTCATGTCCTCGATGGAGATGGAAAGGCCTATGCCGGCAAACCCGATGGCGAAGCACCACGTATAGGCCGAGTCCATGGCCCAGAACGGTGAGCCGACGATGCCGGGACCCCCAAGGACTCCGAGATTCAGACTGTTCAGGAGCACCAGCACGAAGAATCCGAGAATGAAGATGGGAAACTTGTCCTTCACCAACTGCCACTTGTTGATCGTCTGACCCGGTTCCTGCTTCCCGGTGCGCAGAATGTAGAACCAGAGGGCGAACAACACCACCAGCGGCAGGAACATGATGCGGGCCACGTTGATCAGCACCGCGGTGTTCAGGGATTCGGGACCGTACCATTCCGCCGCTGCCACCAGTTGCGCCGTGTTCAGGATCGCCACTGCGGACCAGGCGCCGAACTGCGACTCCGACAAGCCGATGGCGGACCCGATGTAGGGCATCGTGAACAGCATCAGGGTTCCGAACAGCAACACCGTACCGATGGCATAGGCCATTTCCAGCGGCTTCGCCTTCACGACGGGCGAGGTGGCGATGATGGCGGAAACGCCGCAAATGCCCGTTCCGGCGCCCATGATGCCGCCCAGCCCGTCCGAGACACCTCGCCGCTTGCACCACCACATCACGACAATGGCGGTGCCGAAGATGAAGACCACCGTCAGGGCCAGGCCCACGCCCCCTACCCTGACGACATCGGCCCAGACGTAGTGCACGCCCAGGATGATGATGCCCGGCTTGATGACGGGCCGGGCAACGCCGATGCCCGGGAGCAATGCCTTCGGTAACGGTAGCGTGTTGCGTATGAGGATGCCTCCCAGCAGCAGGATCACCACATAGTTGAGCTGCGCGCTCTCCCAGAGGAAGGTGGCCCAGGCCATGCCGGCCTCGTGATAGTTGCGAATCAGGCGGTCCAGGTTTCTGCCAAGAAAGGCAAAGACCAGGCAAAACAGGAATCCCGGAACATACCTGCGCCAGTCCGGAACGATCAGGGACTTTAGTCTTTTCACAAAAACCTCTGTACGGGAAACGCCGAAACGATGAAGTCAGGCAGCGTGCATCTGGTCAGAACAGATACAACGTGGAACTGAAAAAATGACGAATCTGCTCGGGGAAAGCCACGCTGAGCAGGAGAATGGCCATGGCGATGAGAAGCGCCCAGACATCTTCACGCTTTTCGGAGGAAAACGCTTCCTCGGCTGCCTCCTGCAAGTCAAGACTCTGCTGTTTGTGCGATGCGTCGCGTTCAGCCATGGCATGCCTCTCCCGGTGGTTCGAGCGACACTCTATCGTACAAGGCGCGCAATGCAAGCCAGGGGCAACGCGCACATCATCTCGCCACGGTTCGCCCGACATCCGGACCCTGAAACCGGATTCCCTTATCTCCCGACGGATACATATTTTTGTGACCGCCATGCAGACTGGCTATGAAGTAACCGGGTCAAAACTGCATCTGGTTATACTTGCCCACCAGGGATCGGTTGAGGGTGGAGAAACCGGAGATGAGAAGAATGACAACAGGAATCACCGGCACCGGTACCCATGCGCTGCTTCTTGCCGTTGTCCTGGGCACGCTTCCGGGGCTGCTCCAGGCACAGACGGCAGATCGCCCCGACATTCTCTTCATCGCCATCGATGACATGAACGACTGGATCAGCCCGCTGGACGGGCACCCCCAGGCCATCACACCCAATATGGAAAGGCTCGCCGAACGCGGCCTCCTGTTCACCAACGCTCACTCGCCAGCGGTCGTCTGCAACGCTTCGCGCACGTCCATGCTGACCGGGCTGCGGCCGTCCACGACGGGCGTGTACTTCAACCAGAACACCTGGCAGGAAAACGAGCGCGCCACCAGCGTGCGGACGCTGCCCGGCTATTTCATGGACTCGGGCTACGCAACACACGGTTCCGGCAAGATCTTTCACAGCAACAACAACGACCGAACCGCCTGGAATTCATACTATCCGTCCTTTGATCACGAGCGGCCGAGCGAGGCCAGGCCGTCGGGACGATTGCCTGTCAACGGAAACGACTTCGGCGGCACCACCTTCGATTGGGGCCCGATCGTGGCCGAAGATGCGGCGACCTCGGACGGCCAGATGGCCGACTGGATGGCGAGGCACCTGAACACGGCGAGCGACGGGCCGCAGTTCAATTCGGTCGGTTTTCGCCGTCCGCACCAACCCTGGTTCGTGCCGGGCAAGTACTTCGACATGCATCCCATCGATGCGATCCAACTCCCGCCGATCGTGGAAAACGACCTCGACGATGTCCCGGAAGCCGCGCTGCGCGGAAACTCCGTGACCGAAGGAAATGCGATCAATGGTCAGACCAACCGGTTCCTGCATGAGTGGGTACTCGCAAACGATCAGTGGCACGCAGCCGTGCAGGGAAACCTTGCCAGCATCACCTTTGTGGACGCCATGCTGGGCCGGGTGCTCGACGGGCTCGACCGGAGCGGGCGGGCGGACAATACGATCATCGTCGTATTCGGGGATCACGGGTTCCATGTCGGGGAGAAATCGTCCTATGCGAAGAAAACGCTTTGGCGCGAGTCGACCCGGGTGGCACTGTTCATCGTGGCGCCGGGAGTGACCGCGCCCGGAACCAGAACGGATGCTCCGGTCTCGCTGCTCGATCTGTATCCCACGCTGACGGACCTCGCGGGTCTGCCGATGCCCGCACACGTCGAGGGCACGAGCCTGATGCCGTTGTTCAAGGACCCCGACGCAGAGTGGGACCGGCCCGTGGTCACGACCAACGGCTATCGCAACCACTCCATAACCGACAAACGCTACCAGTACATACGCTGGTCGGACGGGTCCGAAGAGCTGTATGACTTTGTGGCCGATCCTCACGAATTCACGAACCTCGCGGGTGATCCTCAATACCAGGGGATCAAGGACGGATTGGCGAAATGGTTCCCCGGGGAAAACGCTCCGGACATTCGGGATTGAGATGAGAAGAGCACGATGAATCGTGATTCTCATGCGAAATTGGCTGCGCTGGCAGCGGCGGTTTGCGTATTCAGTGCCCATGCACATCACGGCACCGCGGGTCGCTACGAGTCGGAGCTTCTTGAAATTTCGGGAACGGTGGTCAGCCTGATGTTCATCAATCCCCATGCGCTGCTTGCCGTAGAGGTGCCGGATGAGCAAGGCAACCCGGTCCGGTGGATGGCCGAGTTCAACAATCCGCCGCTGATGGCCGAGCAGGGATGGCACAAGGAAATCCTCAAGCCCGGCGACAAGGTGACGATCATCGGGTTGCCACTGAGGAACGGGGCTCCGGGTATCCGACTCTCGCGCGGGGCGAACGGCGCCAAGGTCATCATGACGGAAACCGGCGAGGAGATCTTTCGTGAGGAACCGCCGAACTGACATGACGGCGAAAACGCTCTCTCTGCTGTTGACGCTGGGGTTTGCCGCGACCGCGGCCTGTACCGGACCCTCGGACGAGACTGCGGGACCGGCGGACGAGACTGCGGCGCCGGCGATGAGAGACTCGACCGGTGAGGCACCCGGGCAGGATGCCGCCCCAGGTGCCGAGGCAGGCACCCGTATCGCCCAGATTGCCTATATCAAGGCGTCCAATACCGGCTTCGGCGACAATTTCGGCGCCGGCAGTTCGGCGATCGGCGATGACGCGGTATCGCTCAGCGCCGATGGCATGACGCTGGCCGTGGGCGCTCCGTTCGAGAGCAGCGGCGCCGCGGGCATCTATAGCGACCAGGCGGACGACTCTGTCTATGGCGCGGGCGCCGTCTATGTGTTCGTACCCCAGGGAGACACCTGGGTTCAACAGGCCTATATCAAGGCCTCCAATCCCGGCATCACGGACAATTTCGGATTCGCCACCGCGCTGAGCGCCGACGGCAACACGCTGGCCGTATCGGCTCACTTCGAGGCCGGCGGCGGTACCGGCGTCGGCGCCGATCAGAACGACGATTCGATTCCACAGGCCGGCGCAGTCTACGTCTTTACCCGTACGGGCACGACATGGGCTCAGCAGGCCTATATCAAGGCGTCGAATACAGGCCATATTGGCGAGCGCCTGGATCCTGACGATCAGCCGGAACTGGCCGGCGAACATTTCGGACCCGTCGCGTCAGGCGAATACAGCTACGCGGATTCCTACGGCGAGGTGTTCGACGACGGCGACCAGTTCGGCTCGGCGATCGCGCTGAGCGACGACGGGAATGTCCTGGTGGCCACCGCAACCGCAGAAGACAGCGGCACACCGGGCGTAAACAGCGACCAGACCGACAACTCCAAGCGGTCTGCGGGTGCCGCTTACGTATTCAGGCGCGCAGGAACGACGTGGAATCAGACCGCCTATATCAAGCCGTCGAACCCGGAGGTGGACGCGTTATTCGGTTACTCGGTAGCGCTTTCGGCCGATGGCCGCAGAGTTGCAGTCGGGGCATACGATGAAGACGGTTCGCCGGCCTCGACCAACGAATTTCAGGACGGCCTGGTCCGGGGAACGGGCGCCGTATACGTTTTCGATTTCGACGGTGAGACCTGGCGCCAGACGGGCTACCTCAAAGCGTCCAATGCCGAGCGGGGCGATTCCCTCGGTGTCGCGGTTGTGATCAGCGACGACGGCAGGACGGTTGTCGCCACCGCCCAGGACGAAGACGGTCTCTCAACCGGTATCAATAACATCCCCGGGCCTGACTACCAGGACGACATACGCCCGACGACAGGCGCCGTATATGCATTCGTCGAGCAGGACGGCACCTGGTCCCAGCAGGCGTACATCAAGGCGTCCAATACCGGTTCGGGCGACGTGTTCGGCTCGCGGCTCGCCCTCAGCGGTGATGGCAACGTGCTCGTGGTGGGCGCGCAGCTGGAGGACAGCGCCTCCCAGGGGATCGACGGTTTTCAGGACGATGACTCGGCGCTGGAAGCAGGCGCCGTGTATCTGTTCACCAGAACCGACGACACCTGGGCGCAGGAAGCCTATGTCAAGGGCTCGAATACCGAAATTTTCGACGAATTCGGCAGCTCCGTCAGCATCAGCGCCGACGGCTCGGTGTTTGCGGTGGGCTCATACTACGAAGACAGTGCCGCCACCGGCGTCGGGGGAGATCAGAGCGACAATTCGATGCTGGAAGCCGGCGCCGTCTATCTGTTTCGCCGATGAAGGGAACCCGGAGCGCGTTCAGAGTGACCGTCCCGTTTCTGCAGGCGGTCTGCCGACAATCTCATTAGAACCCGGAAGCCGTGTCGCTCACCGGCTTAAGCGGCGGTCATCCTCCGCTTCCTCGACGCCGAGGACATCGAATACCGCAGCGAGGAATAGATTTCCGGGCCGGATAAGGGCGATTGCGTGCCCCGCTGGACGGGGCTTCGCCTCACGTTGGAGGGGGGACCGGGGGTTGACCGTCGCCCGGCAGGCGACTACCGTTTGGCGCCCACCCCGCCAGGTACGTGCCATGTCCCGCATCCACCTGAGCCCCGTCGAGGCGCGCATTATCGGCTGCCTCATGGAGAAGGCGGTTCTGACGCCCGATCAGTGCCCGTTGACGCTGAATGCACTGACGACGGCCTGCAACCAGAAGTCGAGCCGGGCGCCCGTGATGACGCTGGAACGTGCTGCCGTCGAACGCGCCGCGCGCGACCTGAGCGAAAAATCGCTCGTCATGCGCGACGAGAATTTCAGAAGCGGCGTGGTGAAGTACCGGCAGCGCCTGTGCAACACGATGTTCAACGAACTGAAGTTCGCGGAGGACGAGTACGCGGTGATCTGCCTGCTGCTGCTGCGCGGCCCGCAGACCCCGGGCGAACTTCGGGCGCGTAGCAAACGCCTGCACGTCTTCGCGGACAACGAGGCGGTCGCCGAAACGCTGCAGCGCCTGATCGATGACGGCGGTGAGCGGGGCGCTGTGGTCGCGAGGCTCGCGCGCGTTGCCGGACGCCGTGACCACCAGTACGCGCACCTGCTGTCCGGTACGATCGAATCCGTGCCGGCGGACGACGTGCCGGCCAGGGCGGAACCGCGGGGCACGCGGCTCTCGGAACTCGAACGACGGGTCGCCGTGCTGGAACTCGAAGTGGCGGCACTCAAGGGGCGGCTTTCCGGCCCTGCGTAGCGTCCAAGTGTCTCCGGAGCCACTGGATATGAGCTATATTCGTACGCACTTGCCTCATGACGAGGTCGGCGGACGTCGGCACGGGGAGGTTACCTACGCCTGTTCGGTCCAATGATGTCCGGAGGAGAATCGAAGCTGAGAGATTTGTCCCGGAAATTCTGTAGCGTCAGGTCCTGTCGCCTGCTCGGTGCGATCGCTGCCTCCTTGCTGACCGGAGCGAGCCTGGCCCACCACGGTTTCACGAACCACTTCGATCCCGATCAGGAGCGGATGATCGAGGGATCGGTCGCGGAGTTCAGATTCATCAACCCCCACGTGCTCATCTATATCGATGTCGAAAGCGACGGTGGAGTCCAACGCTGGAAGGTGGAAACGGGCGGAACATCAAGCCAGCTGTCCAGCGGCCGAATGTCGCACGACTCGCTGAAGCCGGGCGATCGGATCGAGGTTGTCGGCCACCCGTCGCGACATACGGACTTCGAGCTCAGGGCCAGCCGGATGATCCTTCCGGACGGGCGCGAGATCACCATGCGAAATCCTTACGGGCCCGTGCCGTTTTTCCAGCAGCAAGAGAACTGACCGGAAAATTCGGCAGGTCAGTTTCCGGGCGTCGGATGGTAGCGCGGGTCGCTGCAGACGTACTCGTAGAACACTTCGTCGTCGGAGCGCGACCAAATCTTGCGGATCGTCCAGGGCTCGGTGTAGTACTTCGGATCGTCGATGGTGATCATCCCCTCCAGCGTCTGCCCGTCATCGATCGTGCGGTACCTTTCGATTACACGTAGCTCGTCGCTCTGCAGCACCTGCAGCGGCGGCCCGGGATTGGGTTGTTCCCTGATCAGCGTCGTTTCCACTACAAGCGAGTCTTCCTCGTAGGTGCCGCTGGAGTGGCCCAGAAGCGTGTGACCCTCCACAGGCTCGCGGCCATCCAGAAATATCCGTCGCACCTGGTGCGCCTGCTCGTAGAGGATGACGACCCGGTCGTCCCGCTGGATGATCTCCATTGGGTACGGGCCGCGAACGCCGATAATCCTCGGCATGCCGAAGAGGCAGCGCAGACCGAAATCGGCTTGCGGGTCGACGGCAGCCAGTGCGGCGAGACCCTCTTCGCTCAACGGCGGGTCAGCCAACCATCTTTCGTTGGTTTCGCCGTCCGTCGACGGCAGCCAGATGCCCTGCAGGTCCTGCGCGCCCGCAACGAACATCGGTAACGAGCCGACAACCGCCCACAATGCGAGGCGCGCCCCGCAGAGACAGGCCCTCGATATACGTCTGTTCCCGTTCACTGAGCCTGCGACCGCGGGTTTCGGCGGAACTCGGTCCCGTCGGGAAACACGATCAGGCTGATGTGCAGATCATTCGGGTCGAACCGGGAGGGATGCCCCGCCAGCGTGATCGCGTCGCCTGCCTTCAGCGAGTCGGCACTGAGACCTCCACGCCGCCGAAACAGGCTGGGACTATTGGTCTCCGCAATCCACTGCTCGGTCTCCCCTGCCGCATTCGTCACGTCGAGGAACACCAGCACGTGGGGGTTGATGAACTGAAAGTCGGTCACCACACCCTCGAGCGTCACTTCGACATCGATATCGTAGTGAGCCGAGAAACTGTGGTGCCCGTATCCCGAACCCGCGAAGGCCAGGCACCCGCTCAGAACGGCAACCGACGCGAACGGCACGCATCTGCGAAGACTACAGGTCATTCCTGGCACTCGTACTCGTAAAAGTGGATATCCGGCGTGAGGCGCCAGATGTTTCTCGTCGTCCAGGGCTCCTCGTAGTTCACCGGGTCGATCACGGTGATCAGGACCTCCAGCGTCTCCTCGTCCAGCCGCGTGATGTGCTCGACGATGCGGTGCTCACCGCTGAGCGGCAATCCGGACCAGTTGTAAATGCTCTTGCGAAGGTTCACGGTCTCCACGACCAGCGTGTCACCGTCCCAGACGCCCGTGGAGTGCCCCATCCAGGTCGGTCCCTCGCCCTCCGGCGGCGCCCGGCCGTCCAGGTAGATTCGGCGCACCTGGTGCATGCGCTCGTGAAGCGTCCATATCCGGTCTTCGGCCTGGAAAATCTCCATGGGTTTACGGCCCCAGCCCACCATGACCCTTGGCATGTAGACGGCGCAGTAAAGCGCGGGATCGTCGGTGTTCGGATCGTGGTTGTCGAGCGTTTCCCGGCCCTCGGAGGTAAACCTGGGGTCCTCCGGCCAGATGTCGCTCGCATCGCGGTCGGTACTCCAGATTCCCTCGAACGACGGAATCGCGCTCGCCGGCAACCAGACGTGCAGGGCGGCAACGAAGGCGATCAGCCTCCAACCGCGCCACGCGCAAGCCGCCCTGACCCTCCTGATCCACAACGAAGACATCCAACTGCCTTCCAGGCGAGCGACAGAAATCCGCATCAGTAGTTTTCTTCTTCCTCCGCCAGCACCGGCTCGTCCCCTGCGCCGGGTATTCCCCCGGCGTGAAAAGCGGTGATGGGACCCTTCGGCGAGAGATCCTTGCCGGCAAGCCCGGGGAAATCCACACCGTAGCGAAGCGGCGACCAGCCGCCGAAGGTGTTCTCGTGCTCGGATGTAATCAACATCTTCACGATACCGTCGTTGGTGACCGGATTGACATATTCCCAAACCACTTCGCCGTCCGGCGCAATCTCGAGCAGCCGGCCCACTCGAGCCAGCTGGGCCATGGTATTGCCGTTGGGCAGTCGCTGAGTGGCCGAGCCGTGGTGGCTGTTGAAGCCATCGGAAGTGTGATATATCCACACGATTTGCCTTGAGAACAGCCGGGTGACCAGATCCTGCGATTCCTCGCTGCCCGGCATCACCGCCGTATAGCCGGCCTCCGGCGGGTTCACGTAGCGATCCTTATCCACACCGTCGGCACCCAGGTATGGATTGATCTGAAGGATCTCGGACTGCGGGTCGGAATCGCCGTCCGCGCGCGGCACCGTCAATCCGTTGTTGAACAACAGCAGGTCCCCCGCCCCCGGGAGCCCGTCCTCGATCCACTGGATGTCGTGGGTGCCGCCCATCTGCTTGTGGCCGGAGAACTCCTCCAGCGACCAGTTCTTCTTCGCATAGTGGGGGTACTCGCCTTGCCCGTAAATGGCCGGATTCCCGAAGCGATACAGGAAGTCGCCCGCCTCGCCGGCGGCAAGGCGCAGGCTTTCCCCGGGGTCGCCGGGCACGAAAGTGCCGTCGTGATCGACGATGTAGATTTCGTGGGTGCGGTTGGAACTGATTGCCAGATGGCCGCTCTCCGGGTTGTAGTCGATGGCGTTGAGATGCAGGTAGTCGCTGGAAAACACGCCGAAGTTGACGTCCAGCCGTCCGGGATGATCGGCAAGGCTCAGCCCTTCTCCGACGTAGTTGGCGCCCTCGGGGTTGCGGTCCTGTACCAGGTGGTCGGCAAAACGGTATTCCCATACCACGTCGCCGTTGCGATCCACTTCCACGATGGCGTCCATCTGGGTGCCCACGTATCGATCGACGGCATCGGGATCGGCCCCCAGGGCAATCACTTTATCGTGGGTCAGGTCGACGTTGGCTATGTAAAGAACCGTGTAGTCGCCGAGTTCCGCGTTGTATATCCTGAGAAAGTCGTGGTGAGGGTGATAGGTCTCACGGGCCTCCGCGTGCTCCCACAGGACCTTGCCTTCCCAGTCAACCTGCGAAAAGGTGGAAGGTCCCTTGGCGCCGAACATGGTGCCGTCTTCGAGCAGATAGGCATCCGTGAATTCGGGCCAATAATTGACCACCTGCCCCGCCATGTCGATCAGATAGACGCCGGTGACACCGGAAACCCGGGTCCTGATGAAGGCATAGCCCGGATACGCTTTCTGCGGATCCCAATGAATCAGTTCGGTCGGTCCTCTGGAAGCCTCATAGGCGGACGCAATGACCCCGGCGAGCATTCCAAAGCAGCACGCAATCAGGATTCCCCCTGTGTTCATTTTCATTTTCGTTTTCTCCCCATTTACTGCAGATCAGGTTTTTCTCCCGATTGTTTTCTATTCCTGACCGGATTTCGTCGCGTGGCCTACTCGGCGACGACGCGTCCGATCAACAAGTCCGGATCCACGCCCGACCGTGGGCGGAATTTCTGCACGCGCCCATTGTTCACTTCGGCAATGTAGAAATTGCCTTCTTCATCGGCGCTCATGCCGTGTACGCCCCACACACCTCCGGGGAATGTACCCCACGTGCCCCAGGAATACTGGAACATCCCGTCCAGATCGTACTTTATGAACTTGGTCGTCCCGGCATCGGCCACCCAGACCGCACCATTGGCAACGATGAGGTACTGGGCATCCGTAGGCGGGTCGCCAAAACTCCATTGGTCAATGAAATTGCCATTTTCATCAAAGACTTGCATTCTGTTGTTCTGGCGATCATTTATGTAGATTCGACGCGACTCCGGATCCACATCGATTCCATGCAAGCTGTTGAAGTACCCCGGCCGCATTTCGGTGGGCAGGATTCCTTCCTGACCCCACTCCATCAGGTAGTTCCCGTCATTGTCGAACTTGACCACGCGGGAATTAACGTAACCGTCCGCAACGAGAATGGCATCGGGCAGAAATGCCATGAAGGTCGGCCGTCCGAAGTGACTTTCGTCGTCGCCGGGTTCACCGTAAGTGCCCAGGGTCTGTACCAGTTCCTTGCCGTCGTTACTGAACTTGTAGATCGCGTGGGCGAAGTCGTCCACGACCCAGATGTGCTTCTCCGGATCGTAGGGATTCACGTGCACGGCGTGCGGTTTCATGAACATGGAATCCCACTGGCTCCAGGTTTCGACGATGTTGCCCTCGCGGTCGACGACGACCAGACAATGCTCCCAGAGGGCATCGACGCCTCGGCGGTAACCGGCCCCTTCCCAGGTCGTCCAGCCGTCCTCGTTGTTGTGATCGGGACTCGCCACCGTTCCGTCCCGCCAGGGCAATGTACCGTCGCGCCACGCGTATTGCCGCCCCACCGGGAAACGCAGCTGCGTTCCCTGCTCGTCGATCAGCCGGTTTTCCGGCCGGACGATCTTCTTGAGGACGCCTCGCTGCAGCACGAAGATCCGATCCGCGCTTTCGGCGAAGATGCTTTGAGCCGCGCCCCAGGTCCAGTTCTCGTAGCCGGGCAGGGTCGAAAAGTCCTTCGGCCAGTCGGGTACAGGCTCATAGGGTCCGAACGGGTCCTGGCCGCCCTTGCCCGTTACCACCGCTGTCTGAGCGGCTACCGCCAGGGCGAGCGTCTGGCCAAGGCCGATCATTCCCAGACGGACGGCGGTTCGGCGCAAGTGCGCAACTCCGATCGAACTATTCATTTCGAGACTCATCCCTTAACTGTTGGTTATGACTGCCGATTGGCTAGCCGACTTGCAAACATTCTTTTGTACAATACCAAGTTCGCCGCTGGGTTGGCGAACGGCACTTGCGCAGACAACAGGTTGAAATCGCCTGAAGGAAGACAAACGATGCGTATCCCAACAATTTCCATGTTGCTACTTGGCGCCTGGGCCCTCACAAGCCAGGCCGATCAGACATTCGAGATCGATCCCTGGTGGCCCAAGCCGCTTCCGGAAGGCTGGATCAACGGCCAGGTCGGCGGTGTCTGCGTCGATTCCCAGGACAATATCCTGATCGTGGACCGCCGCAACATCACCGAAGAGGAAATGGAAACGAACGTACCCGTACCCACCTTTGTCATGTTCGACATGGAGGGCAATGTCATCAAGTCGTGGGGGGACCCCGACGTCGTACCCCGGGCCGTTCACGGATGCAGTTTCGACAGCGAGGACAACGTCTGGGTCGCTGGAAACCAGGACGCCATCGTCCAGAAGTACAGTCACGACGGCGAGTTGCTGATGCAGATCGGTACCAAGATGCAGTTCGACACCGATGACGGCACACGCGAGACGGAGTTCAAGAACTCCAGTCAGGAACTGCTGCATCGGCCGGCCGGCGCCGTCGCGGACCCGGAAACCGGCGACATCTTCATTGCCGACGGCTATGGCAACAAGCGCGTGGTCGTGTTCGATGCGCAGGGGAACTACCTTCGCCAGTGGGGCAGCCTGGCCACGGAAGAGGAACGCGAAGCCGGCACACCGGGCACCTTCACCGCCGTCGTCCACTGCATCGAAATGAGCAACACGGGTCTCATTTATGTCTGCGACCGGCAGGGCAATCGCGTACAGGTGTTTGACCAGATGGGCAACCACGTCCGCGACATCTGGGTGAAGACGGAGAACTACAATTCACGGGGGACCGCCTGGTGGCTCGCCTTCTCGCCCGATGAGGAAGAACAGTATCTGTACGTGATGAATGGCGGTCAGGAGGAGGTCCACGTCATGGACCACGAGAGCGGCGAAACGCTGTCAACCTTTGGCCGCCCGGGTCACATGCCCGGCAACTTCACTCACGGGCATACGATCGCCACGGATTCACAGGGCAACATTTACGTGGCGGAGACCAACATAGGCCGCAGGGTACAGAGGTTCAGGCTGGTTTCGGAATAGCGGCCGGGATGGCGAATCGACCGCCAACAAAGACCACCGGTACGGATAGAGCGATACAGTTTCCATTCGGAAAGGAGAGACGTCGAACATGAACGCGACACGAGCACTTCAAGTTTTGGGTATGGCCTGCGCGCTGGCCGCTGTGCAGGCCACCGCTGAACCCGTCACCTACCGGGTCGACCCCCGGCATACCTTTCCCGCGTTCGAAGCCGACCACCAGGGTGGGCTCTCGGTCTGGCGAGGGAAGATCGAGCGCTCGAGCGGCACGATCGTTCTCGACAGGGAGGCCCGCACCGGCACCGTTGAAATGATCATGGACATGGACTCGATCAACTTCGGGCTGGACGAAATGACCGACCACGCCAAGGCCGAGGACATCCTGGACGTCGCGCGGTACCCCACTGCGACCTACACCGGCGCCCTGACCGAGTTCGGGCGTACGGGCGTGCCGACCGCCGTGGAGGGTGAACTGACGCTGCATGGAATCACCCGGCCTCTGCGGCTGCAGATCAACCACTTCCAGTGTCAGCCGCACCATCGAACGGGCGTGGAAACATGCGGCGCCGACGCCACGGCCACATTCAATCGCGATGATTTCGATGTGAGTTACGGCAAGGAAAACGGCTTTTTCATGTACGTCAACCTGCTGCTGACGGTCGAAGCGCAAAGGGTCGATCCGGAGTCCTGATCGCACGGGTCAATTTCCACGGCAACGGCGTGTGTTGCCGCAGGGGCCACTGAAATTTCGCGGAAATGCGCACGCGTCCGTGCGCGGCCCGCTATTCCGGCGTGAACCGTTCCTCCGGCGGCGGATTCTCCAGCGCAACCCAATGGCGCGAATAGGTCGCCGGTTCGGTGAAATTCACCGGATCGATGACGGTCATGTGATAATCCAGTCGGGCCTGATCCTCGCTCAACGTAAACAGCTCAATGATGCGTACGTCTTCGCTGATCGGAATTCCCGACCGATGCAGATAGGGCCAGTTGACGCGGGTCGTTTCGACCGTCAGCGTACCGCCATCCACCTCGCCGACCGAGTATCCGAGAGGGGAATGGGGCTGATCCAGGGGATTTTCCGCCGAGTTCAGATGAATGGTGCGTTCGATGCCAAAGACCGGTTGCTCGTATCGGATGCTGTCGCCCTGATCGATGAACTCGAGGTGATTCCGGCTGTGCATGAAAGCAGGCATTCCGGGCGCCTCACCGCGGCCGATCCAGCTATTTGCCTGTTCGAACGCCTCCATAGCGGCCCTTGCAGCCTCGGTCAACGGGCGATGCGCCGTCACCCCTTCCCCACCGCTGCCGGGTGTGATGCTCCAGACCCTGAAGAAACCGCGATTCTCTGTGGCTGCATCGGCAAGTCCTGAAGCATTCGCCAAAAAAGCTTCCAGGCCGCCAACAACTTCTCTCGACCCGTAAGGCTCCAGCGTACGCGACAGGATCGCCTGCCTGCCATCGCCGAGCAACAGGTGAGTGCCCAGTACAATAACGGGCCGGCGTGTCGATCGGCGGCCAACGACGGTGATGCGATCGCCGATTTCGAACAGTTCGTCGGTCACGCCGGCCTGCCTGAGGTTGTTCGCCGCGCCGTAGACCTGGACCTGCAACTCTTCCCCGCCGCCATCTTCAGTCTCGGCCCTCAGAATGATTTCGGGATGCGGGTTGGTCCACCTGGCACTGACAATCTCCCCGGAAATCTCCTCGACCCGCTCGGAAAACTCTGCCCGGGAGTGGTGAGTGGAACCCGCAGACGGAATCAGCAACAGGCACACTGCTGCAATGGCCAATCTCATCATCGAAACCTCTCCATCGACTATTCGGCTACGCGCAATACCGGCCTCAGGTCATCGCTACGATCCCGGAACTGCTGCTGCAGTATCGAAACCAGAGCGCTGACCGACGCCTCCGGAACTTTTGCCCGGCGGTAAACCACACCATGGCGAGCCTTCCAGAAGGCGCGTTCCACATCCACACGAACACACTCGAGGCGGCGTGCGATCCTCAGCGCCTGTGTGGGTATGTAGGCCAGGTAATTGCCTTCCGCCAGAAACCCGAAGTTTTCCACGCCGGGACTGATCACGATTTTCGGTTTGGGCGGATCCAGATTCTGCGCCGTGAAGAAAGCGCCCAGACGGTTCCTTCCCAGGTAGTCTCCCCGCATAACGATCCACGGGAACCGAACCAGCTCGTCGGCTCGTACCGCCTGTTTTCCCGCCAACGGATGGCCGGCACCGCAGATGACGACGAACTGCAGATCGATCAGGTGGACTCGCCGAAGCTCCGGATGGTTGGGAAAATCTAGATCGCCGCACAGCAGATCGATCTTGCCGTTCATAAGTGCAGACAGATGCGTCTCGATTACGCCTGTCATGAGGTCAATCTGCAGGTCTGGATAGTGACGCCGCAACTCGCGTACGGCCGGGGGCAGGAATACCCGTAACCAGACCGGTCCGCCGCCCACGTGCAGCGTCCCCCCCGACCCCGTCTTGATCGCCTCGATCTCCGCGATCGTATGTTCGGCGTCGAGTTCCATGAGCCGCGCCCGTCTTGCCAGGAGTTCTCCGTAACGGGTAAGAACCACGCCCTTTGCGGCGCGCTCGAACAACCGTACGCCCAGGCGCTCCTCAAGCTGCCGCACGCTTCGGGAAAGCGCCGGCTGGCTGATATGCAGTTCGGCGGCCGCCGCACTGAAGTGCAAATGGTCCGCGGCTGCCAGAAAGTACCGGATCTTGCGCGACTGAATCACTGGCCCTGCCCTTGATCGGAGACCGCTGCTCATGCAACCGACCCCCTGTCCCGAGCCCCTCCCCGTACAGTTGTCGTTGACTGCAACGCCTCATAACAAAAATGCATTATAACCAGAAGGTATGCATCGAGCCACGAAGTGTTGGGGGACACTTTCTCGAATCGGCATTGTGCGAGTACCATGGGACAACGAATAGAGCGCGGCCAATGTGTCGCCGCGCGGAGCCTTGACGAACCCGAAAGGCTCTACCTGGGGGGATGCTCGGCAGAGCAAGGAAGAGACACCATGAAAACAAAACGCATAGTTGGACTGGCAATCGCGCTCACCGCGTGGAATCTGGGTACCGCCCAGGATCTCGTCATCACCAACGCACGCATCATCGCCGGCACAGGAGAAACAATCGAACAAGGAAACATTTCGGTCGTCGACGGCCGCATCGTGTCGGTTGGCCCTGAAGTCGTCCACGATTCGGGCGCCCCGGTACTCGACGCAGGCGGAATGACGCTGATGCCCGGCATGATCGACACGCACTGGCACGTGTTGACCACCACCGATGCGACCGACGAGGGGATTGACCGGTACATTGAAAACACCGTCGTGGATGTGCTCGAAGGCGCCCTCGCCTGGGGCATGACCACCATCATGGCAGCCGGCGATCACTTCCCGGAAATCCTCGAAGTCCGACGCATGCTCGCAGATGGCGAAATCCGCGGACCGAGGTTGCTTGCGGTCGGTCCGGTGCTCACCGCGCCCGGTGACTGGACAACGCAGACCTGCGATGGCGAGCGGTTGTGTGAATCGAAGCGAACAGCGCAACTCACCACCGCCGAGCAGGCGCGGGCCAAGGTGAAGGAACTCGCCGCCGCGCGCGTAGACGCCATCAAGATCATTTACGACGACATTCGCGTGCCGGATATCCGCCTCGATGATGACGTGATTTCTGCCATCACCGAAGAGGCGAGCCGACACGACCTGGTCGTCTACGCACACGTATCGACGGTGGAAGAAACTGCGCTGACGCTGGTCGATCTGGGCGTTCGCGGCTTTTTCCACCCCGTCGCCCTGCACAAACCGGAAAACAGTGACGGCACCCGGATTCTGCGTGAGCTTGGAATTCCCGTCGTGACGACGAATTCCGGTTCGTCCAGGGAGTGGCGGGAGGCCACGGGGCGCGAGTGGCCCGAGAATGCCCAGGCCAACTTCCGTAGTCGCCAGCGCGATGTCGAGCATCTATGGAAGGGCGGCGTGATGCTGGTTTTCGGAACCGACGCCATGAGCAGCCGCGGCAGCCAGGCTCCGGCGAAATTCATGGCCGAAGCGCGAGCGCTGAACCGAATCCTGCCCAACGGAGAAGTCATAAAAACTTTAACGCGTAACGCCTCGATTTTCCTGGGTTTAGAAGATGAGATCGGCACCATAGAACCAGGCAAGATCGCCGATATCGTGCTCATTGAAGGGGACCCGCTTGCGGACATCTCCGCGCTCGACGAGGTGCGCGTCGTCATTCAGAACGGGCGCGTTGTGGTCGATAAGCGTTAGCAGCCGGTGGGAAAAGCTCCTGTTGGGCGTACTACCAGTTCAATTGTGCTCCCCGAGGGTGTACTGCACAGCCCGGACGTTCATTGGGCTGTCCGGAACGACAGCCGGCAACGATGAGCAGCAATCCACGAGAATTCAGAGCGGTCTCCAACGCCCGTTCATCGCAAGGCGCAGTCGTAAGGCAATACCTCGATTCCGGGCCGGGTGGTCCAGACGACATAACGTTCGACCGAAACGGTTTCGGTGAGGTTCACCGGATCGGTGACCGTAATGTCGTAGGCCAATTGGGTGCCACCCTCAACCGGCGTGAATCGTTCGACCAGCACCACGTCGCGGCTCTGCGGAATCCGCGGTGAGAAATAGCGTGAAGTCGGCCAGTCGATCCTTGTAGTGGTAACGACCAGGGATTCGTCCTCCCAGCGTCCAATGGAGTAGCCCAGATGAGTGAATGGCTGTTCCTCCGCGCCGGCATCGGGATCCATGTGAATCCGGCGAACGTTGTCGAACGACTCCAACCGCATGAGGATGTCCTCACCGTCCCGAACGAACTCGAACGGATGCAGCGTACCGGCTGCGGACATGGCATCGGGCATACCGCGAGCCACGCAATCTTCGAGGGACGGATCGTCCGTGTTGGGGTCGAAATTGTCCCGTCCGACCCGCGCGGCCTCCGTGATGGGCGGATCGCTCAATATCGACCGATCTCCCCTCGCGCCCCTCAAACCCTGCGACCAGACCTGAAAGATGCCCGCGGAGCCATCAGAAGGCGCCAGGGACTCGTCGATGATCCACTGGCCACCTCCGACGTATCGATCCGACCAGCGCGGCCGGGTGTTTTGCCGCACGATCACTTCCAGGCCGTCAGGCAGCAGGAAGTTGTTCACGGCCAGGTGCTGTTCCTGCCGGGAGGACGGCCACCCGGCGAGCCTGACAACCATGCCCGCTTCGATTGCGTTTCTCGGAACGCCGCGGCGAGTCACGCTGTTGGCGTCCTGACCCTCGAGATCCCAGACTTCGATTTCGCCGTCGACCTCACGCTCGACGGTAAACCTCAGGTGCGGGTTTCTCCACTGTACTTGCGTGACGGTGGCCTCGAATTCCACCCAGGTATCCGTGTCATATTCGGCCCGGGAATGGTGCGCATGGACCTGAGTCGACAAAATCAGCAGTCCCGGTACCAATAGCATTCTTGTCATCATATTCGAGATCCACCGCATTGCTTTGTCCGATGTAGTATACCCCCCGAAAATGCTTGATTTTTCGATGCTCATAACTCTGTTGTATCCACTGATAACGCCAAATAATGAAGTAACGGCCATGAGAATTTCCAAGACGCTTTCCATACTCTCGAGCGTTGTACTGGCCGGTGTCCTGCCCGGTTGCCAACAGACCGAGTCACCTGTGTCCACGACGCCCCTGGACGCTCCCCCGGAAGACCAGGCTCGCCCCAACATTCTTTTCATCGTGTCCGATGACGTGGGCTTCACGGACCTGGGTTCATTCGGCGGAGAGATCGCAACGCCGACCCTGGACCGGCTTGCGTATGCCGGTCTGCGACTGACGAACCTGCACGCCGGCGCTTCCTGTCAAAGCACGAGGATGATGCTGATGTCCGGCGCCTCGTCGGCTGCCGTACTCGAACCGCGACCGTCGCTGCCGACCGGGACCCGCGGCAATACATTCAGCCTGAGCTACGCCAACATCGCCGAACTTCTCAAGGATGCCGGGTATGCGACCTATATGGCCGGCAAGTGGGACCTCGGAGCGCTTGAGGGCTATGCACCGGCCGCGCGGGGATTCGACCGGTCGTTTGCCCTGCTCGGTGCGTCGGGAAGTTACTTCGGCCGCTACTTCCTGGGCGACCGATTCGGGTACGAGGACGAGGGCCGGGAGATTACGCCCGACGACTTGCCCGGGGACTTCTACGCAACGCGCTTCTATACCGACAGAATCCTCGAGTACATTCAGTCGTCGCAGGCCGGCACACCCTGGTTTGCATACCTGCCCTACACGGCAGCACACTGGCCGTTGCAACTGCCGGACGACTGGCTCGACCGCTACGCCGGACGGTACGAAATGGGCTATGACGTGCTGCGCGAGCAGCGTTTTGCACGTGCGTCGGAGGCAGGCGTCTTTCCCGCTGCAGCACGCCTGGAGGACTTCCAACCCGTCAGTGAACCCTGGTCCGCGCTGAGTCCGGAAGAGCAGCGCCGCTACTCGCGCGCTCAGGAGATCTACGCCGGCATGGTCGAGTACATGGACATGAGCGTCGGCCGAATCGTCGACTACCTGGAGGACAGCGGTCAACTGGAAAACACGGTCATCGTGTTCATGAACGATCACGGCGCATCGGCCCACGAGCACGGCGTCGATACCGGACGCACCCCCGGTGCCCCGGGTCCGGGACCGACAGAGGAGAATGACAACAGCCTGGAAAATTTCGGACGCCCGAATTCGTTCATCGATCATGGCAGGGGGTTCGGCGAGGCGGCCACCGCGCCCTTCAGGTTCCAGAAGGGAACACTCACTGAAGGCGGACTGCTCGCCGCCGCCTTCGTCTACTATCCGGCGGCCGTTCCGGGTGGCGGGACAAGCGATGCATTCCTGACCGTGATGGATGTCCTCCCTACATTCCTGGAAATCGCCGACACCGAACATCCCGGAGCCGGCCTCTTCGGGGATCGCCGGATCAACGCCATCGTGGGCCGATCGGCATGGCCGCTGTTCACCGGGGAATCAAACTCGGTTCATCCACCGACCGATATCGCAGGCTGGACGCAGGGGAATGCGGGCGCGGGGGCGTTGATGCGCGGAAGTTACAAGATCATCAATCAACCGCCGCCGGGCGGCGGCATGGGAACCGTGCCCTGGCAACTCTACGACATTGCCGCGGACCCGGGCGAACACCACGACCTTGCGGCCGAACACCCGGAACTGGTTGCCGAACTGGTCGCCGAATGGGAGACCAACTGGCGCTGATTCAGCTTTCGGATTTCGGGATGTAGACCAGCCCCACCGTATTCGTGCTGCTCTGGTGAATCACCAGGTTCCCGTCCGGCGACGCCCGCATGTGGCGGATGATTCCGATGCCGGAGGGCACCGGCCAGCTCTGGAACTCCTCGGTTGCGGGGTCGAAGCGCACGAGCGCATCCGGACGCTGGAACGACTCGTTGTACCAGATCTTGTCGTCTATCACTTCAATGGCGTAGGGGTGGGATTGCGGGCCGCTGGGCGACGGCCACTCCCTGACTTCACCCGTGTTCGGATCGAGGCGGCCCAGATAACCGCGCCCTGAATCCGCATACCAGATCATGTCGTCGCTGGTAATCGCCAGGCGCCGGATATAGGCCCCGTACCGCACACCCGGCGGAGGACCGGGGGTCTCGTACTCCTGAAACTCCCAGGAATCCGGATCGACGCTGGTGATCTTGTTGGTGCCGCGGTTCGCAATCCAGATCATGCCGCGGGAGTCTTCCTTGATTCCGTAGGGCCTGGCATTCTCGGTGGGCATCGTTGCCAGCCGGATGTCGCCGGTGTCCACCACCAGGCGGCCGATCATGTTGCTGTTCTGCAGGGTGAACCACAGGTCTCCGCTGCGGGTGAAGATGGGCGTGTGAGGATCTCGCGCAGCGGGGTCCGGCATCGGGAATTCGGTGATTTCCCCTGTTTCCGGATCCAGCTTTCCGATCGTCGCGTTGCTGTTGCCGGTATACCAGATATTGCCCTCGACATCGTTGATGATGCTGTGCGGCCGAGCGGTCGGGTCCAGCATGAACTCCGTCATTTCTCCGGTGCGGGGATCGATCCGGCCCACAAGGCTGCCGTACATTCCCGCCCACCAGATCATGCCGTCAGGCGTTTGCAGGGGATCCCTGGGACGCTGCCCGAGTGTCGGCACCAGCCATTCCTGAAACGTGATTTCGAAATCCCCGTCCACCAGGGTCGGGCGCCGATCGTATGTTTCGGGAAAATTCGACGCCAGGTACTGGGTGATATCGGCGTTCAGCGGATCCGGCAGTTCCATCATGGTGCGGATCACATACTCCCAGCGTTCGTGCGTGTATCCGGTGGAATTGCTGATCAGGTTGACCTCGTGACAGGCCACGCAAGCGCCCTGTACCAGTTCCATGCCGTCGCCCTCGGGCAGACCGTCCTGTCCCTGCGCCAGCGCAGGCAGCAGCACCGCCAGCGGAATGACCATTCGACTGCGCAATTCCATCATGATGCCTCCGTTCCACTTGACCGTTGCCGGAACCCGCACTTCTTCGTTTTGCCTGGATGCGGCGGGGTACTCGACAACCCTTGAATCCGGGCGGTCATGATACACGTCCCCTTATCAAATCCGCCAGAAAGCGATACAGTGGAAATTAACTTTTTGTCATCGCAGTCTGAAGATATGTGCAGATTGCGCATTTCCTGACGATTGCCGTTAGTGTTTGGCTGATACAGGCCTTACAATGGAATCAATGGAGACCGGGAATCACCTTCGTCTGTTGCGGCGATGCTGGGTGGCATTGGCGTGCGCCGCAGTATCCGGATGTTCCACTTCATTGGTGGTCAACGCCATCTTTCCGCAACCGCTGGTGGATCCCCTGCCCGTGCGCGTCGGCATCTTTTTCGACGAGGCCCTGTCCACCTACGCGCACGAGGAGAAAATTCCCCAGCAGGCAAGCTATTCGATCCAGCTTGGCGACGCGAACGTTTCCATGCTGAGCCAACTCTTCGACTCGATGTTCGTGTCCACGGAACCGGTCGTCGGACTGCCTCTGGAGACAGCCGATCAGGGACGGCTCGATGCCGTCATCAAGCCCGAACTGGAACGGTTCGAGTTCGACGTGCCGATCCAGCGTACGGACAACTTCGTCGAAGTCTGGATGCAGTACCAGATGCGGCTGTACGAAACCGACGGCCAATTGATCGCGGAATGGCCGGTGACCGGTTACGGCAAGGCGGAACACGGCAACCGCGGCGCGGCCCTGAATCGGGCGGCAGTCGTCGCGATGCGAGAAGCCGGAGCCGAAATCTCCACGGAATTTTCGGCGCAGCCAGCAGTCGAATACTGGCTGGAGGAGAAGCAAAATGAGTCGGCATTGTCTTCAGAGGCTGGCCGCAACAACTAGTCCCCGCGCACAAGCCCTTGCGGCGGCGATTGCGCTGAGCATCCTGGCGGGCTGCAGCGTGACCTCGCGCATGGAACCGTACAAGCGCACCGACGCGGTCATCAACGAAGGCGAGCAAGTCGTCGTATTGGCCAGAAAGCACCACTCCACGCACGAAACCGAAGCCGCCTTTGTCGATTGTGTGGCCGGTGCGCTTGCATCGGGAAGCGACGGGCTGGAGGTACACGATACCGTCGCGTTCGAAGACCAGCTCTATCCGTGGTTCGAGCCGTCGCGGGCTCCGCTCAGCACCGACGAACTCTCGGAATTGCTGGACAAGCCCGATGTCTTCGACCGGGTCCAGGGCACCGGCGTGCGCTTCCTCGTCTGGCTCGACGGGTCCACCGACCGCGTCGCCAGCGGCGGAGGCATCACGTGCGCAGCAGGCGTGGGCGGCGCAGGATGCATGGGGCTGGCGTGGTGGGAAGATGACGCCCGCTACGACGCCACGGTCTGGGACATCCAGGAACTGGATTCCACCGGAACCATTTACGCCGATGTCCGGGGCCGCTCCACGCTTCCGGCCATTGTCATACCCATACCGCTCATCGCCCGCCCCCGAGCAGCCGCATGCAGGGGAATGACCGAACAACTGCGGCAATTCCTCACTGCGCCGACCAGTTACCTACCCGGACCCGAATTGCAGTGATGCGGCACAGTCCGCTGCACCAGGTGGATTGAACATGCGGGCGACGACCAAGCGAGAACTTGTCCTGGCCGGGTCGTTGCTCGGTTTCGGCTTTTTCGTATTGCCGGGCGCCGTTTACCTGGTTGGCCAGACCGTCGTGGGCGAATATCCGGCCGATGGCGGGGTCCTGGCATTGGTCCTGAACATCTGGGCGGACATGGTCCGCGGAAACCCGCTGGCCCTGGTACTGGTTCTCAGCCCTTATGGCGTTGTTCAGCTATTGCGGCTCTCGCGCCGCCTGTGGCGCGCCAGGGCTATCGTCAGAACGCCGCCGATTCGTTAGGATAAGAATAGGCGAATCGGCGTATGTGCGTACCAATTTGAACGAGGAGGGAAAGTGAGGGAAATGACACGGACCTGGCCGCTCGGCGCATTATGGCTTGTACTTGCCAGCACGACCTCCACGGGTGCAGACGAGCCCATCGCCGAGCTGATGATGAGCGATCACCACAAGGCCATCAGCCAGCGGGTCAGCCGATTCGTGGAAGACGTTCACTATTCCCGTCCGCGGATCGACAATTCGCTCTCGTCGGCGATTTTCGACCGGTACCTGGACATTCTCGACGGCAACCGCCTGTACTTTCTGCACAGCGACTACACCAGCCTGGGCACCTATCGATACGAGTTGGACGACCGCGTGCGGAGCGGCGAATTGCAGCCGATTTTCGAGATTTTCAATCTCTGGCGGCTTCGCAACCAGGAGCGGCTCAACCACGCCATCGAACTCCTGGATGAGGAACCCGACTTTACCGTCGACGAGTGGTACCGCTTCGACCGAACCGATCTCGGCTGGGCGCAGACCGACGCCGAAGTCAGGGACATCTGGCGCAAGCAGGTCAAGCACGACGGGCTGGCTCTGATGCTGGGCCGGGAACTCACCTGGGAAGAGGCCGCCGACGAGCTGCGCAGGAACTACGAACGGCGCCTGAGACGGACCGCGCAGATGAACGCGGACGACGTGTTCGAGGGATTCCTCAACGCGATGACTCATACCATCGATCCGCATTCAAGCTATCTCACGCCACGCAATACCGAGGAGCAGCGCATCCACATGAGCCTGCTGTACGACGGTATCGGCGCTACCCTCGAACTGGACGAGTTCGACTACGTCAACGTGAAGAACCTGATCGCGGGCGGACCCGCGGAGATCGACGGGCGCCTGAAACCCAACGACCGCATCACCGCCGTCGGTCAGGGCGCATCCGGCGAAATGGTCGGCGTCATCGGCTGGCGGCTGGACGATGTCGTACAGCTCATTCGCGGTCCGGGTGGAACCGTTGTCCGCCTGCAGATTCTCCCCGCCGGCGCCGTGCCGGGTTCACCCGAAACCATGGTGGACATCGTCCGCGACAAGGTAAAGATGGACGAAGGCGCCGCGAAGAGCCGCATCATTGAAGTACCCGACGAGACCACGATCAAGCAAATCGGCGTCATCGAGATTCCCAGCTTCTACCTGGATTCGGCGGCCCGCAACCGGGGCGAAGAGGACTACACCAGCACCACCCGCGACGTGGAGCGGCTGGTCGAGGAATTGATGGCCGATGACATCGACGGCCTGATCATCGACCTGCGGCAGAACGGCGGCGGGCACCTGAGCGAAGCCGCCGAGTTGAGCGGCCTGTTCATCGAGCGTGGGCCGCTGGTCCAGCTCAGGGAAACCCAGGGCAACGTGGAAGTCCTGAACGACCCGATCCCCGGCGCGATCTACGACGGTCCCCTGGCCGTGCTGGTCGACCGCCACAGCGCCAGCGCCTCGGAGATCTTTGCCGCGGCCATCCAGGACTATCAGCGCGGACTGGTCATCGGCCAGCAGACATTCGGCAAGGGGTCTGTTCAGAATCTCTTCGACCTGGACCGCTTCATTCGCGGGTCCGAAGATTACGGCCAGCTCACCCTGACCATCGGCAAGTACTACCGGGTCACGGGTGAGAGCACCCAGCATCGGGGCGTGATACCCGACATCGAACTGCCGTCGCCGTGGGATGTGGACAGCGTCGGCGAGAGCACGCGTGACACCGCCCTGCCCTGGGATCGAATTCAGCAAACGCCATTCTCCGCGTACCGCGAGGGGCCGGCTCAGATCGAAGTGCTCCGCACACTGCAGAACCAACGGTCGCTGGGCGATCCGGATTTCAACTACATGGTGAGCAGCATCGAAGCCCAGCGGTCGTTGAGCGATCGAAAGATCGTTTCCCTGAACCTGGAGCAGCGCAAGGCCGAACTCGAAGACCGGAACCAGGAGAGAATTCAGCGGGAGAACGAGCGCCGGGCCGGCCTGGGACTGGACCCGATAGCCGACCTGGAGGAGCTTGCCGAAGAAGAGCTTCCGGATATCCTGCTGGACCAGGCCACCCGCATCGTCGCCGACATGGCATCGCTGGACGAACCTCCGCCCCGGGCAACCTTCACGGGTGCGGAAACGGTGCGCGCGAACTAGCAGTTCCGTCGACTACGTTCCGGATCGGATTTTTCGGCCCCGGACAGTGGCCGTCAGGAACGCTGCGCGGCGAACCGGTGTCCCCGCAAAACCAGGTAGTCCAGCCACTTGTTCAGCATCATGTTGTCCTGCCAGCGCCACTCCAGTTCCCTGGACCACGCCGGCGTCGTCGCGGCAAACATGGGCGAGGTGAGCTGTACCCTGGGCCGCCGCGCCTCCACCAGCCGGGCGTCGTGATAGATATGGACCCATAGATCGGGGTCCGGTATCGACTGACCCTGGCAGGCATCGGGCTCGTCCAGCGCGAACAGGTAGGTCAGTTTCAGCGTCGTCGTATAGGGCCGTCGCCGTTTCACCGCCAGATGCAGATCGCAGTCCTCTTCCGAACAGGAAACCGCCAGTCTCTCGTGGGCATCGGGAAAGGAGTCGAACTCGGAGATGAGCTGGGACAGCTTGATGTAATTGCTCTCGTACAGGGTCATCAGCCCGGTAAAGCTGCCGGGCCGGTAGACGCACTCGGGTACGATCATGCTGTCCGCAATCATCAACTGAGTTCCGAGGTTGTGGCCGTTCATGCAGGTGTGAGCATGCCACAACGCCGATGGAGGGACTAGTGCCGGCAGCCAGTACCCACTGCCGGGACGCTACGCCGATTTGGCGCGGCAGGTGCGATACGCCACATGTGCAGGCAGTGGGGCCCGGTTCAGGGGTTGGCGCGGCGTTCTATACCTGTCTCGCTCAGAATCGTACTGGCGATTTCCTCGATCGAGCAGTGCGTGGTATCGATGAACGGGATGCCGAGCCGCTTGAAAAGACGCTCCGCGCTGCGCAACTCGTAGCTGACCTGCTGCGCGGATGCATAGCGTCCTTCGGGGCGCCGCTCCAGCCGGATCTGGCGCAGCCGTGACGTCTCGATGGTCAAGCCGTACAGCTTGCCGCGGAACCTGCGCAGGATCGCCGGCAATTCCCCCGACTCCAGGTCTTCCTCCGCCAATGGATAATTGGCTGCGAAGATTCCGTACTGAAGCGCAAGGTAGAGGCAGGTCGGCGTCTTTCCGGACCTGGACACACCGGTGAGGATCACATCGGCCCGATCGTACTGCCGGGTGCCGTGACCGTCGTCGGCGTCCATCGCGAAGTTCATCGCGCTGATGCGCATGTCGTACCGGGTCACGTCGGTCATGCCGTGCGCGCGGCCCAGCGTGTGGGATGAACTCATCTGAAGTTCGTCTTCCAGAGGCCCGATAAAGGCGGCGAACAGGTCCAGGACCAGCCCGTTGCACGCAAGCAGCGGTGACCTCAGTTCCTCCTGCACGAAACTCGTGAATACGATCGGCCGCCGGCCGGTGCGACTGGCATTGCGGTCGATCCGGCGGGTCAACTCCAACGCCTTGTCAAGGTCATTGACAAATGGCACAGTCACGGTTCGGAATTCGACCCCATCGAACTGTGTGAGCAGACTGTGCCCCAGCGTCTCGGCAGTCACACCGGTCTGATCCGACACAAAATATACGGTTCGCTCTGCCATTACTGTCCACCGTGGCTCGGTGGCACGGGAGTATAGCGTGGAAAAACTTGTCCTCAGCCTGGCGGCCAGCAGCCGCGAAGACGTCAGCCGTGTGGGCGGCAAGAACGCGTCGCTGGGCGAGATGATCGGCCACCTGGACAAGCTCGGTATCCGGGTGCCGGACGGCTTTGCGACCACGTCCCACGCGTTCTCCGAATTCCTCGCCCAGGATGGCCTGGGTGCATCCATCCACCGGCTCCTGGACGACCTGGATGTGGACGATACGGCCGCACTTACGCGCACCGGTTCGCAGATCAGGCAGATGATTCTCTCGGCATCGCTTCCCTCGGAGATCAGGGATGCCGTCGGCACCGCCTGGAAGCAACTGGCCAACGGCGAGGACATCAGCGTCGCGGTCCGCTCCTCCGCCACCGCGGAAGACCTGCCGGAGGCCTCGTTCGCAGGTCAGCAGGACACGCTGCTCAACGTTTCGGGACTGGACAACGTTCTCGACGCCATTCACCGCATCTACGCGTCGCTTTTCAATGACCGGGCCATCGCCTACCGGGTTCACCAGCAGTTCGATCACCGCCAGGTCTCGCTGTCGGTGGGTGTGCAGCGCATGGTCCGGGCGGATCTTGCCAGTTCCGGGGTCATGTTCACGCTCGATACAGAGTCCGGTTTCCGGGACCTGGTCCTGCTCACCTCGAGCTACGGTCTCGGGGAGACGATCGTTCAGGGCGCCGTGAACCCGGACGAGTTCTACGTGTACAAGCCCGCCCTGGCCGAAGGGCATCACGCCATCGTGCGGCGCAACCTGGGCAGCAAGTCCGTGAAGATGGTTCACGCCGACCGGGGCGAGGAACGAGTGGTGACGGTGCCCGTGGCCGACGGGGACCGCAGCCGGTTTTCGCTGACGGACGAGGAGATCCACTCGCTCGCCCGGCAGGCCGTGGCCATCGAGAAGCACTATGGCCAGCCCATGGATATCGAATGGGGCAAGGACGGCAAGACAGGCGAATTGTTCATCCTGCAGGCGCGGCCGGAGACTGTGAAGAGCCGTTCCGGCGAGACCCTGGTTCGATTCTCCCTCAAGGAACATTCCGAGGTGCTGAGCACCGGCCGCAGTATCGGGCAGCGGGTCGGCGCCGGCATTGCCCGTGTCGTCGCAAGCGTCGAGGAAATGAACCTGATTCAGCCCGGCGACGTGCTGGTGACCGACATGACGGACCCGGACTGGGAACCGGTGATGAAGCGGGCGTCAGCCATCGTCACCAATCGCGGCGGGCGCACCTGCCACGCGGCCATTATCGCCCGGGAACTGGGTATTCCCGCCGTCGTGGGCTGCGGTCATGCTACCCGGGAAATTCCGGACGGAACGGAAGTCACCGTCTCCTGTGCGGAGGGAGACGAAGGCTTCGTCTACAAGGGCAAGCTGCGATACGAGGAACGCGAAATCCGGCTCGAGAAGCTGCCTGAAATTCCGGTCAAGCTGGCCATGAACGTCGGCAATCCCGACCGGGCCTTCATGTTCGCATCCATCCCCAATCACGGCGTCGGCCTCGCGCGGCTGGAATTCATCATCAATCGCATGATCGGCGTCCATCCCAAGGCGCTGATCGAGTTCGATCGGCAGGACGCCGGCGTCCAGGAACTCATCGAGGAATACATGGCCGGCTACGGCGATCCGGTTTCGTTCTACATTGAGAAACTCAGCGAAGGCATCGGCTCCATCGCCGCGGCCTTTGCGCCTGAACCGGTCATCGTCCGGTTGTCGGACTTCAAGTCCAACGAATACGCCAACCTGATCGGCGGTGACCGGTACGAACCGCTGGAGGAAAACCCCATGCTGGGTTTCCGGGGCGCGTCGAGATACATCGACGAGGAGTTCAAGCCCTGTTTCGAACTCGAGTGCCGCGCCCTGCGCCGCGTGCGCAACCGCATGGGGCTTACGAACGTCCAGGTCATGGTTCCCTTCGTGCGGACGCTGGCCGAGGCGCGCCAGGTCGTCGAACTGCTGGCCGAGAACGGCCTCGCCCGCGGCGAGGACGGACTGAAACTCATCATGATGTGCGAGTTGCCCAGCAACGCCCTGCTCGCCGAGCAGTACCTGGAGTTCTTCGACGGCATGTCGATCGGGTCGAACGACATGACGCAACTCGCCCTGGGGCTGGATCGGGACTCCGGCAAGATCGCCGCGCTGTTCGACGAGCGGGACGAGGCCGTCAAGCGCCTGCTGGACATGGCCATCAGCGCCTGCCGGGCTCAGGACAAGTACGTGGGCATCTGCGGCCAGGGCCCGTCGGATCACCCGGACCTCGCCCAATGGCTGCTGGACCGGGGCATCACCAGCCTGTCCCTGAACCCCGATTCGGTACTCGATACCTGGCTCTACCTGGCCGGGCACGCGCGCGTAGCCGACTAGAAGCCGATCATGTGCTCGCGGTAGTGCTTCAGTTCCCGAATCGAGTCGTGAATGTCCGCCATGGCCAGGTGCGTGGAGAGTTTCTCGAACGGCTTGAAATGCGCCGGCGCCCATAGTCGTGCGAGTATCTTCAGGGAAGAAACATCGAGATTGCGATAGTGAAAGAACGCGGCCAGTTCGGGCATGTGGCGGATCAGGAATCGCCGGTCCTGGCAAACGCTGTTTCCGCACATGGGTGAGTTACCCGGGTCCAGGTATTGGCGCAGGAACGCCAGCGTCATCTGTTCGGCCTCTGCCTCGTTGGTTCTGCTGGCTCTGACGCGCTCCGTCAGCCCTGAACTGCCATGCTGCCGCGTACACCACTCGTCCATGGCATCCAGCACCGAGTCGGACTGATGGATTGCGGCGACCGGGCCTTCCTCCAGAACCAGCAGATGGCGGTCGGTCACGACGGTGGCAATCTCGATAATGAAGTCCCTGTCCGGGTCCAGCCCCGTCATTTCAAGATCGATCCAGATCAAGTGATCCCTGGACTTCACGGCAACCGTCTCCCTGTCCCCCGAGCCGGCGTTCGCCGGTACCTTGGCATTGTAGCAGGCGCGGCGCGGATGGCTGCGGAGCAACGCGCCCCGGCAGATAGCTGCCCGGAACCAAACCGCCCGAAATCGAATTACTCAGCGCGCTCTGTTGGTTCCGGCGCCGGCAATAATGGCTGAGACCGGCCTCGTCGTCGCCCGCTTCAGACGCCATGCGCTGGTGGAGAGCCGGGCCGGCGACGTGTACGACTGCCGGATTCTGGGCCGCCGTCTGCGCCCGGTGGTCGGCGACAACGTGGAATGGCGCCGCGAGCGCGACGGAACCTGTGTCGTCCGGGCCGTTAAGTCGCGGGAATCCACGCTTCGGCGAACCGACTCCCGCGGGCGCCCGGAGGCCGTCGCGGCCAACCTTTCCCAACTCATCGTGGTGCTGGCGCCGCACCCCGAGCCCGACTGGTTCCTGCTGGACAGGTACCTCTGCGCGGCTGAACTGGCGGGACTCAAGGCGGCCGTCGCCTACAACAAGATGGACCTGGTGAACAGCGAGCCGAACTCGCTGGAAGTGTATGGCGCAGTCGGTTACAGCGTCGTGCAGACCAGCGCTGTGGACAGGACCGGGCTCGACGGGCTGGAGCAGCTTCTGGACGGAGAACGGAGTGCCCTCATCGGACAGTCGGGCGTCGGCAAGTCCTCGCTCTTCAATGAACTTCTCGGGGGGGACGTACAACGGGTGGGCCGGCTCTCCGGAAAACTCCTGCAGGGACGCCACACCACGACAACCTCCGTGTTGCACCGCCATCCGGGCGGCGGCGAGATCATCGACTCACCGGGTGTGCGCAACTTCGCGCCCTTCATCGAACGCCCCGGCGACGTGCAGTTCGGGTTCCGCGAATTCGTCAGCCGCCGCGAACGTTGCCGGTTTGACGACTGTACGCACCGCGCCGAACCGGACTGCGCCATCAAGGCGGCGCTGGAAGACGGCGCGATCGACCGCGACCGCTACGAGAACTACGGGAAACTTTACGAGCTAACGGCTTCTGCGCGCGAGTATTGAGGCGACCTACCCAAGCCCTGCCTTCATTTGCCGCCCGCCCAGCAAGTGCATGTGAACGTGGTAGATGACCTGCCCGCCTTCAGGGTTGGTGTTGATGACCACCCGATAGCCCGGCAGATCGTGCTCCTTTGCCAACAACCTGGCCACCAGGAACAGCCGGCCGACCATCCCGGCATGCTCGGGCTCAAGGTCGTTCAGCGTCGCGAGGTGGATCTTCGGTATGAGGAGTGCGTGGAACGGCGCCTGGGGGTTGATATCGCGAAACGCCAGTATCTCGTCGTCCTCGTAGAGGCGCTCGCAGGGAATCTCTCCGGCCACGATCTTGCAGAACAGGCAATCGGGATCAACGCTCAATTCGAGTCTCCGAATTGCCTTGAGTGTTGGTGGTCGTGCACTTCAGTCCATCCTACTCCTCCAGCCCGATCGTCCGCCGGCCGGATAACGCTCGAGACAAGGTGCCGCTGTCGATAAATTCCAGTTCGCCGCCCACCGGGACCCCGTAGGCAATCCGGCTGGCTCCGATGCCGCGTTTGCGCGCCATGGTCGCCACCAGGTGCGCGGTGGCGTCTCCTTCCACGGTGACGCTGGTGGCCAGGATTACTTCGGTCACGCCATCGTCGGCAAAGCGCTCTTCCAGGAGATCGAGCCCGAGTTCCGTGGGACCGATCCCGTCCAGCGGGGACAGGTGGCCCATCAGCACGAAGTAGCGGCCGGAATAGGCGGCGGACTGCTCGATGGCCATTACGTCGGCCGGCGTTTCCACCACGCAGAGCTGGCTGACGTCCCGGCGTGCGCTGGTACAGAACGAGCACTCGTCCTCCTCGGTGAACATGCGGCAGCGCCGGCAATGCTTGATTCGTTTGGCTGCATCCTCCAGCGAGCGGGCGAGGTTGACGGCGCCGGTCCGGTTCTTGTCAAGAAGATAGAACGCCATCCGCTGGGCGCTCTTCGCGCCCACGCCCGGCAGGCACTTGAGGGCGTCGATGAGTTGCGCCAGCAGCGGAGAGTACGCCAGAGACATCAGAACGGGAGTTTCATTCCAGGTGGCATCATGCCGCCGGTGACGTTCGACATCTGGTCTTTCACCGTGCGCTCGACCTTCTTGAGCGCGTCATTGAAGGCCGCCTTGATCAGGTCCTCCAGCATCGATTTCCGCTCACCGGCCAGGCTGTCCTCGATTTCCAGCCGGCGTACGCGGTGGTTGCAGGTCATGACGATTCTGACCATGCCTCCGCCCGCTTCGCCCTGCACTTCCAGGGATGCGAGTTGCTTCTGGACCTTGCGCATCTCGCCGCGCATCTGATTGGCCTGCTTTACGAGGTCAAACATGTCTTTCATGCTGCTGTTCTCCAGCCGGGTTGTTTCACGTGTTCCGTGCTGCCGATGCCGCACCTGTGGTTCGAATCCTCGTCAAGCCTGCTCGGTCTCAAGCGGTTGAATGCTGTCGACTTCAAGCACCGCATCGAAACTGGCTTGCAGCGACTTCACAACGGGATCTCCTTCGATGGAGGCACGCGCCCTGCGCATACGCTCGGATTCGCCCTTGGCACGGATCTGGGCAGGCGTCGCGCCCGGAGGTTCCCCGACTTCGATCGCCACTGCGACCCGGCCCGAAAACTGCTCCCGAAGCTGTTCCAGCAGTCGAGTCCTGACACGCTCGGTGTTCAGGTGCGCATTGTCGGAGGCCAGCACCAGTTTAAGGCCATCGGCCGAACTATCCTTGACCGCGCAGTGCTCGGCCAACTGGCGGGGCGCCCCGGTGATCCCGGTTTCGCCGATGAATTCGTGCCACGTGTCGAGACCGGGGACCTTTAGTTCGGCCTTGGGCTGCTGGGCTCTTTCCTGGTCGTCAGCAGACATCGAAGGTTTGCCGCCAGCAACGGAGGCGCTGGATGGCTTGGGTCCAGCGGATGGAGCGTCGGACGACCTGGACGCAGCAGCTCGTGTACTGGACGGCCCGGGTCCAGCGGCTCGTGTGCCGGGCGGCTCGCCACGAGCAGCGGGGGAGCTCGACGATCCTCCACGAGCGGCGGCAGTCTGGCGTGGTTGAGTACTGGCCTGTTTAGCGGCTGCAGGTCGGAGTGGCTGCGCACTGGCCCGGCTGACTGCTGCCGCTCCCTTGCTACCGCCCTCGCGTGCCGGTCGAGGCTGCGCCTGCGATTGCGGCTCCTGTTCGGTGACCGGCCGGAACGCCAGCATCCGCAGCAGCGTCATTTCGAAGGAGGCGCGATAGTCCCGCGAGACATACAGGTCCCGGCGTCCCTGCCCCGCGATCTCGTAATAGAGCTGCACGTCTTCCGGCGACAGCGCAGAAGCCAGTTCCGGCAATTCCCGGGCTTCCTCATCGTCGGTATCGCCGCCTACCAGTTGCAAAACCGCGATCCGTTGCAGGACGCCCCTCAGTTCATCCAACACTGCGCCATAGTCCGGCGCCATTTCATCCAGCTCGGCCACTTCGTTCATCAGGGCCGACCCATCCTGAGCCGCGAGCGCCTGGACGAACCGGATCACATGCTGCCGGTCGATGCTGCCGAGCATGGAACTAACCGCTTCTGCGGTCACATCGCCGGCGCTGAATGCGATCGCCTGATCCAGCAGGCTCAGGCCGTCCCTCATGCTGCCGTCCGCCGCCCGGGCCAGCGCTTTCAGGGCGTCCGCCTCCGCTTCGAACTCTTCCGCCTCGCGGATTTTCTCCAGTTGCTGGCCGATCTCCGCCACCGTCAGCCGCTTGAGATTGAACTGCAGGCAGCGGGACAGTACCGTCACCGGCAACTTCTGGGGATCCGTGGTCGCCAGCAGGAACTTGATGTGCGGGGGCGGCTCCTCCAGCGTCTTGAGCAGCGCGTTGAAGGAGTGATTCGACAGCATGTGCACCTCGTCGATGAGGTACACCTTGAATCGCCCCTGGGCCGGCGTGTACTGGGTGTTTTCCATCAACTCCCGGGTATCGTCCACCCGGGTACGCGACGCCGCATCCACTTCGATGAGATCCACGAAGCGCCCTTCGTCGATCGCGGTACACGCTTCGCAGGTGCCGCAGGGCTCGGCGACGATGCCCTCCTCGCAATTCAGGGCCTTGGCGAGAATGCGGGCCAGCGTGGTCTTGCCGACGCCGCGGGTGCCCGCGAACAGGTAGGCGTGGTGGAGACGCTCCGCAGCCAGCGAGTTCACCAGCGCCTTGACCACGTGCTGCTGGCCGACCATCTCCCCGAAACGCCGCGGCCGCCATTTCCGCGCAAGAACCGTGTAGCTCATGAGTAGCGAGCAATCTCCAATCGCAATTCCAGGACCAACGCACAGCCCGAAACAGAATCGCAAAGCATCGCTATTGCGGGGGCGCCCCTTCGATCAAGGGATTATAATCAGCCTGCCTCGGCGGGGCGATGCATTCTTGCCCCCGATTCCTCACGCGGAGAGGTGGCCGAGTGGACGAAGGCGCTTGATTGGAGTTCAAGTAGGCGGTTATACCGTCTCGTGGGTTCGAATCCCACCCTCTCCGCCAATTACTTTTTGTAACATATTGATAAATATCAATAAAAAAAGGAGGTCACGATGATCAGGAACGGAGCGTTATCCATCGTCGCGGGCCTGTTCGGCACCTTGGTGTATTTCACCGGGTCCGCCGGAGAGGCGCAGGTCGTGGAGGGTCAGGCTGTCGATGCGAATGGCGCACCTCAGTACATCGTCGATCCGTTCTGGCCGAAGCCGCTGCCGAACCAGTGGAGCATGCAGCAGGTCACGGGCATTCACGTCGACCACATGGACCATATCTGGTTCATCAACCGGGGAAGAGCCGCCCTGCCGATCGAACTGGCGGGGGAACTCGGGCCGGGAGCGGCGCTGTGCTGCGTGCGCGGGCCGGAAATAATCGAGCTCGATCAGGAGGGCAACGTCCTCAGTGCCTGGGGAGGCCCTGGATATCATCCGCTGTGGCCGACGTACCCCCAGACCGTCATTGCCGACAGTAACGGGTTCGTCTGGATCGGGGGCGAGGCGGCGCAGGACAGTATCCTGAAGTTCACGCGCGACGGCGAGTTTGTCTGGGACTTTGGTCGCAGGCCGCCAAGACTGGGCACCGATGCCGACAACCGGACTTCGCAGACACCTGAGAACAATCAGGACGTTGACACGATAGTAAACGTGGGGCGCTTTCAACTCGACGAGGTCGCCGACGAGATCTACATCATCGACCAGAAGCGCGTCACTGTCTACGACGCCTCGACGGGTGAATTCAAACGGGGCTGGGGCGGGCACGGGATGCCGTTGAGCGAGATCTCGAACGAGCCGATTTCCGGTTATGAGTGGACCGGTGAACCACCGCCCGAGGAGGAGCAGTTCGCGCCGACGCTGCATTTTATCGAGATCTCGGATGACCGGCGCGTCTACGTCGGCGAGCGTGGTCAAAACCGGATCCAGGTATTTGCTACGCAAGGGGAGTGGTTGCAGGACATATACGTCTCGCCGAATACGCCTGCGCAACGAGGCGGATGCGCTGGTATGCGCGAAGCCTCCCCGAATCCCATGCCCGTCGGAACCTTCTACTCCTCGATCTGCGGCAGCATGTACAAGATGGTGATTTCCAAGGATCCGGAGCAGAAATATTTGTTCGTTGCAGACGCGCATAACGACGTCGTCTGGATCGTTGACCGTGAGAGCGGCGAGACGCTGGGCTACTTTGGCGGGAACGGACGCCTCGCTGGTCAGTTTCACTTCGCCAACGCAATCGGCATCGATACGCACGGCAATATCTTCGTCGGCGAAGTCGACACCGCCAAACGGATTCAGAAGTTTGCCCCGGTCATCACGGGCGGGGGCTAGGCTGGGTGCATTCGGCGGGATTTTAGGTGGCCAGGGCTCACGGCGCCATCGATCTGGATATGTCGAGCGCCACGGACTCCATGTGGTTCGAAATGGTCTCTTCGATCTCTTGAGGAAGCACGCCTCGCTGTTCGTGCCGAGCCCACGCGTCCATCGTCCGCTCCGCAGTCTCCAGGCATGCCAAGCGAACAGGCTCGTAAGGCAATTGCGCAGCCTTCGCGAATTGCTTTACCCGCCGGTCGTCGAAGGGTCGAAATCTCTTGTTTCCGCCGAACCCCAACGCAAGCCGGTCGCCCGGGATATACGGAAGAGTCGATACGAGATCGTAAGCGGGACTAAGCGTGGGGCGAACCGGATCTTCGTACAGGACAGACCAATTCTTCAGGTGCGCGTCTCCATTGCCGATCAGGGCGGAAAATACGGCCTGCCGGACAAAGGACATTGCTTCTTCCCTTCCGTTGGAGGTTACAGCGGCCAGAACGGCGGCGATGTTCGCGCAACTGCGGCCTTCGTACTTGCTCTCCGGGAATGTTCCGAACACCTGTGCAAAGTCCTCCATGTGAACCCGCACCCCACCATCCCGACGATCGAATCGCCGAACGGCCAACGCGCGGCCCGGCCAATTGCGCAGCTCCTCCGGCAAGCCTGACACCCTATCGAGCGTGACCAGCCAGGCTTCCGGTACGGGAATGGCGATTTCGGCGGCCAACGTTGTCATCGCGAATTCGTTTTCGGGAATCGAATCCATTGTCATGGCCCGTAACTTGACGATGCAGTCGCCGCCCACGCCCCCTGCCGGGATCGTCAACCCACCATTCGCCTTGACCACTGCCGACATCTTGAGCTGTACACCGGCCAGCGAAAAGCGTAGCGGCGGCTCATCGTGTTCATGGTGGGTGGGATGATCGACGCTGCCGGATGCCGTGCCAGCATCGACAATCCTGACGCCCCCCGGCAAATCCTCTCCGAGCGCACGAAGCAAGGCGAACTCATCCGAACTCTGCACCCCCGCCCGCTGACTCAGCAGATCGCGCAACGGCCCCTCCGGGAGCAGATTCGAGAAGAAGGGCGGAAGGCGTCCGGCATATGCCCGCGGCGCAAGGCTCATCAATTCCCCTGGCGCAATCTCGTAGGAGAGACTGAGCGTGGGGCGGTTTGACATATCCGCATATTGCTCGGCGAACAGGAACCGAAGTCTCCCACCAGCTTCTCGCGCGAGCATCCCGACATGAACGTCGCCCAACCAGACGTCGAGTATCGATCCCATCGGCCTACTGCTGACCCTCGTCATCGATCAAGTCCTCGAACCACGGTGCTTCCGAGCCGTTTTGTGTGTCAGGACCGGACTGACCGCGAACGAGCGAATTGACCAGGCCGGTCGCGTGGCGAGGGACGAGTATCAGGTCGTAGTTGAGCGCCCACACGATTTCAAGCAGTGTGTCGAATCGCGGAACGATCTTGCCCGTCTCGATGTTGGAAACGTGCTTCTGCGTCAACCCCGCATCGCGGGCAATGTCCGACTGGCTCCGACCCTGTGCTTTTCGGGCCTGTCGAATTGCGATGCGCAATTTTTGGGGAAGTTGTCCGTGATGTTCCACGGTAGTATTCTCTTTTATACCTAGATTTGTCATAGTATGCCTTTTTATACCTACTTATCAAAGAGCGTCGGCATCGTGCACGTCGCCACACAGCAACTGCATGGGCGCGACACGGAACGAGCGGCCAATCACGTTGGCGTCTACCAAAACGCTCTGGTGCATCATCTCCGACTCCATCCACAGGACGGCATCGAGAACTGGAAATTTGAGCACTTTGCAAGCGGCAAATCGTAGTTCAGTTTTGTTTTGGGACCGCCTACACTTGAAGACTGGATCGCGAAGTAGACAGGTGGATTCATGACGGAATGGGCGCTACAGGATGCTCGGAGTCGCTTTAGCGCAGTTGTCGATGCCGCGCTCACGGGCAACCCCCAACGGGTAACACTGCGAGGCGAGCCGGCTGTCGTGGTGGTCGCGATTGAAGAGTACGAGCGGCTTCAACACTTGGAAAGGGCCGAACGCACCTTGCGTTACCTACCCTTGGACCGGCTGATCCCTTCGCAGGAAAACGCCCGAAAAACGCTCGCCGAAGACACGGCCTTCGAGCAGCTCAAAACCTCCATAGCCGCCCACGGGCTCTTGGATAATTTCCTCGTCTGCCCGACCGAGCAGGACGACAACTGCGAAGGTCGTTACGAGGTCATCGCCGGTGCGCGTCGCCTGGCGGCGCTACAGGCTCTCGTTGGCGAGGGCAGTATCGCACACGATCACCCTGTGGCCTGCAATGTGTTGCCGAGCAACAGCCCTGCCGCTGAGTTGTCCCTGGTTGAAAATACGATACGAGCGGCCTTGCACCCCGCCGACCAGGCCGAAGCCTTCGCCGAGCTCGCCCACGCCGGAGCCACTGTTCCGGAGATTGCCGCCCGCTTCGGCATCTCCGAGCGCACGACGGAGCGGCGGTTGCGCCTCGGAAACGCGGCTCCAGATCTCCTGGATGCTTATCGTGCCGGCAAGATAGGGCTGGAGTCCCTGCAGGCGTTGTGTCTCACGCCCGATACGCAGCTTCAAATTGCCGTGTGGGAGAAACTCACGTCGAAGTACGACAAGCCGAATGTGTGGCAAATCCAGAGACTGGTGACGGAGGGCATGATGCCCGACTGGGCGATGATCGCCCGGTTCGTCGGCGTTGCGGCGTACGAGGCCGCCGGCGGCACCTTCACCCGCAACGTCTTCGTCGACGGGGACGATCCCGACATCTGGCTCGACGATCCGGCGCTTCTCAGAAAACTCGCACTCGACAGACTCGAAATCGTCGCCGAGGAACAGCGCTCCAAGTGGTCGTGGGCCGAGGCGCGTCTGGACTTCAAACGGTACGACGTCGCGCAATTCGCACACATCAGCCCACAACCCGGCGAGATCACCGAGGACGAAGCGAAGGAATATGATCGGCTGATCGTCCGCCGCGACGAGCTTGTGGAAATTGATGACGGCGACTGGACCGAAGACACCGAGTCGGAGCTCGAACGCGTCGAAACGCGCCTGGAGGAGATTGGACAGGCTGAGATCGACCGCGCCGTGTTCCGCCGCGAGGACATGGAATTGGGCGGAGTCATCGTTACCATCAACGACGACGGCACGTTGTGGGTTATCCAGGGACTCTTGAGGCCAGAGGACCTCGCCGCCGCGGACGCGGTTGGCCTCCAGCATGTAGATGTACCCCACAAAATTGCCCATATGCCGTCCAGTCCAAGTCCGGAAAATAGATTTGCGCCAGGTGGACATTGACCTCCTCCTGCCCATGCACTCCCGAGACTGGCCTTCTATCAACGACTGGAAGATTCAGGTACCCGCGAGGGCGGAATCAATGCAGTTTTCTCCGGCAGCCGTATCGACTAGTGCGTGGTACTCGTGATCAGGCAAATCTGGAGTCTGACCCTCTCCCGGCTCGAAGTTTTCGTCGAAGCCAATTCTGACGGTTAAGGTCGGACCGAATCGGACCAGCGCAACTGGATTGTTTTGGAACCCATAGTCAACGGCTGGAATGCTGTACAACAGGGTTATACGGAACAGATGCAGGCAGCGAAACAAACATTTCGCCAATTTCGCGAATCTTGTTCACACTAGACGAACGAAATCTCTGGCAGAACAATGGGCTCGATGCCCTGCTTGCGCTTGAGGTGGGGTTGATCAATTCGCGCTCGCCTCGCGATCGTTGGCGGCCGTGCTACCGCTGCCGGCCTTGTGCGCGAACGTAGCTCTCCAGCACGCGGTTGATCCGCGTCCGGTAGCCTTTTCCTGACGCCTTGAAACAAGCAAGTACGGACCGTTTCATGCGCAAGGTGATTTACTCGGTACGATCCGGTTCGACCAGCTTCGCCTGCTGCCAGAACGTTTCGTCCAGCTCCGCGATGTCGCTGAAGTCGATTTTCTCGTCCTTCGTGGCCGCGATCTCCGCGGGACCAAGCACTCTATCGTACTCGTTCATGATATGCCTGCCGCTCTCTAAGGGACGGTCGTTGCTATCGCGGCGAACGCCTGATGGGATTAACTTGTTCTCTTAGGTTACGACGCCACCTACCGGATGGCTGTTCGACTGGACGCACCGGCAGGATGCCGGAGAGTCGGATTTCCATCGCCTTCTTCGATACTCGAAGGCGATTGGCCAATTCTTCCGGCGTAATGCCTGGGTCCCCTCTCCGAATGGATTGGATTAATTCTTCAGGCATGAGCAGATTGGCGGCAAATCTGTTGGCTTGCGTTTCCTGACGCGGGCCAATCGCCATATTCTTGTGTTTGCCCTTCAGGGTGCTTCGATACGCTGTGTCGTCATCCACGCCATCGCCAAGCAATGCCCGATGCAGCACAAAATGGCCAAGTTCGTGAGCAACCGTAAATCGCTGACGCGTGTCGGGATCGTTTTCGTTGAAATAAAGTCGATATTGCCCTTCGGACACTTTCTCAAGCATCCCGGATATATCCGGTCCGAGCGGGCGTGGTTCGCATCCCAGTCCGAGCTGCCTGGCTAACGTGAACACCGGTACGGGCGCTTTTTCCCTCGCTTCGGAAATCAGTGACAGTTGCTCAGATAATCTCATTTTCAATCCGCGCCGCCCCGCTGTTGAGTATCCGCGATGCCGTCAATCGAGTGATCTCGGACACCGCCAAATGGTTCCAAGTTCGACGACAAAATTTTAGGTAACTCTTCTTGAAGATACTTATTCGCTGCCTTCTCCGCAATCTCGCCACTAATGCTTTCCGCAACTTCAGTAGCCCGGTCCTTGGCCACGTGACGCAAATTCAAGAAAGCAAAAACGGCCGCTAAAGCAATCAATATCGCAACCATCGCGAGCAGCAACGAAGCAAAATCCAGGCGGCCGAGTTGCGCTGCCTGCTGGATGGCATCTATCGGTACGGCGTCCATTTCTATTGAGTCCTATTCACCAATCGTCTATCACCGGTCTTCTGGCAAGGGTGGCAATTGTCCCTACAATCCGTCCTTCCGCCCGCGCCGCGCTCCCTGGCGCGTAGCTGGTCCTTCCAGCCTACGCGCGAATTGTGGGCTTTGTCTCAACAAGAAAATGGGCTAAATGTAGAGATAGGCAGACCAACAGCGCCCCTGAGCAAGGACCGAATCGCGATCAGCGCCAGTCCGGCGCCGGGACGACATCGTCGCTCAGGACCGTCGGCGTGACTACGGCGAAGACCGCTACTGGTAGCTAGGCTGATACTCTCTCTTGGGTCGGCCCAAATCGGACCACCGCGTCTGGATTATTCTGGAAGCCCAGCGTCAATGGATAGAATGCTGGAGAATAGGGTTGTACCTCTCCACCGTTCGCGCCCTACCGCTTATCAACGACAATTCTGCCGGCTTTCACGACGAGCCGTACGTTGCCCAGATTCGAAATATCCGCGTTCGGGTCACCATCCAGAATGACGATGTCTGCGAGCTTCCCCGGTTCGAGTGTGCCGATCTCATGACTGAGGCCCAGGTACACGGCGGCGTTGCGTGTCATTGCGGCCAACACCTCCGTACTGGAGAAAACGCGACCAAGCAATGTCGCTTCCGTCAGGAGAGACGACGGCCGAAGCACCTCCGGGCTATCGGTGCCGAACGCAATGGTCACGCCCGCGTTGCCGAGCAGCCTCACGTTTTCCAATCGTTGGTCGTGCCTCGTCCTGCGCCATTCGGGATACGCCTCGCCTCTCGCGGCGAACACGGGCGGCGACCAGGGCGCGACCGTCGTCGCCACGGGTATTTCAGCGTCAACAAGGATCTGCGCCAATCCGGTACCGGCGACCGTTCCGCCGTGAGGTGAGTGCACGAATCGCGTTACGCCCAATGCTGCCGACGCGAGGAACTCGTCGACGGTAGCGGTATGCGCGATCGTCGGGAGACCGGCCGCGTCGGCCTCACCGACGATGGCGGCCAACACGGCATCCGTCATCATCGGCGCCTCCGGCCACCGGCTGTACACGATCTTGATCGCGTCGACTCCCGCTGCGGCCAGTTCACGGACCGCCATGCGTGCCTGCCCGGCCTCCGCAAGCTCGATTGACGTAGTCGAACGAATAAACGCGTTGCCCCTGAATAACGTGCCTGCCGGATGGCCGTCCGGTGCAGTCAAGGCAGGGCCTGCCGCCAACAACCTGGGACCGGGAACGCCCCCGTCGTCGATCCGCTGCCTGACTTGGAGTATGTACGGGAAAGGGTCGGCATTCGACATCGTTGTCGTGATTCCGGCGGAAAGCAGTTCTTCAAGCCTGGCGGGCAGCTCCGTCTCAACCCAATCGAGAAGTTGCTGCTCACTTGTCAGGCCAGGGTCCAAGATGTGCCGATGGGTGTCGATAAAGCCCGGAACCACCGTCATGCCGCTGGCGTCGATTACCCGGGCGTCTTGCGGATCAGTGGGGCCTTCTGTAATTGCGAGAATGCGCTCCCCTTCAATCAGCAGAGACCCACCATCAATGGTTCGACCCACAACATCGACGATGCGGGCGTTTTCGATCAGCAAGTCTGCGGCGAAGACCGGACAGACCAAGGACGCCGCCGCCGCGACCGCGAATAACCTATGCATCGGCGATTCCCCTCCCGAGAACGGACTGTGCCTGCCCGGAGCTGTCTGCGGCGGCCCCGAGCCGGATGCTATCCCTCACCCGCACCACGTCGGAACCGAAGCACGAAATAAAGCGCCGCCACCCCGAGCAACAATACGCCGGCAATCACCGGGGCGCGCCAATCCCCGGCCCCGACACGGGTTGCGAACATCACGACGCAGACGGCCGCGCCGAGCGCAGGCACCGCGATCGGCAGTTCGAAACCGCCCGGGGGTTCGTCGGGCCGCAGCTTCAGGACGACCAGTGCGCTGTTCACCACCAAAAACACCAACAGCAGCAGCAATACGGTCGCCGAGGCCAGTTCCGAGATGTCGCCCGACAGGATCAGAATCACGACCAGCACGAAGATCAGCGCGATGGCGAGGTGCGGCGTGCGCCGCACCGGATGAACCCTCGAGAGTACGGGCGGCAGGTGCCCGTCGCGCGCCATGCCGTAGAGCAGACGCGACGCGGTGACGTAGTTGATCAGACCGGTGTTGGCGACCGCGAACACGGTGATCACGATGAACACCCACGCTGGGAACCAGGGTGCGGCGCGCGCCACGACTTCGGCCAGCGGCGCGTTGGCCTCGGCCAGCTCCTGCCACGGCACGACCGAGACGGCGCTGATCGCCACGCTCATGTAAATGACGACGGTCAGCAGGAGCGCCATAATCAGGCCGAGCGGCAGGTTGCGGCGCGGGTTCTTCAGCTCCTCGGCGACGTTGAGCGAGTCCTCGAACCCGATGAAGGCGTAGAAGGTGAGAACGATTCCCTGTGCCAGGAACACCAGCGGAAGCCCTGCTTCGGTTTCAGGACCTACCGGGAACTCCAGCAGGTTCGCCGAGCCCCAGAAACGCAGGCTCACCGCGATCACCAGCAGCAACCCTCCCGCTTCCATCAACGTAAGGGCGACATTGGCCCACATCGATTCGCGGATTCCGCGATAGGCGATCCCGCCCACGATGGCTACATAGATGAACGCCAAAGTCCCGGTGGGCAGGCCTTGGAAAACGGCCAGGGCTTGCAGATTCTCGCCCACCACGCGGGCGCCAGCGGCAATCGAGGTCAGGCCCGAGCACGCCACGGTCAGTCCGACGATGTGGGTCAGCAGACTGCGGCGATAGGCTCGCTGCGTGATGTAGGCCGCGCCGCCCGCACGCGGATAGCGGGAGCCGAGCGAGGCATACGACAGTCCCGTCAGTCCTGCGGCGACCAGCGAAAACGCAAAGGCCATCCAGATCGCCGACCCCATCTCGGCGGCGACTTGCCCGATCAGGCCGTAAATGCCGGCCCCCAGCATGCCCCCGGCGCCGTAGAGCGTCATCTGCCACAGGCTGATGCTGCGCCGCAGCGTCGGTTCGCCGCCGACCGATTCGTGTGACTCGCCAGTCTGTTCCATTTTCATTCGCCTCTTCTTCCGTGATTACTCGATTCCACCACCGCGCCGCGCGGCCACCCGTGACGCAGGCGCCCGCCTGCGCGTTCGACACGTCCTTCAATCGGTCAGGAAGTGAAACATGCCAAGGACGTTCTCGTCGACCCAGTCGAAACCCTGCCAGTCGCTGTACTCGTCCATGGTGATGCTCTGCTGCATCTGGTCGAGCGTCTGACCGGCCGCAATTCCGGCTGCTACCTGATCCCGGAGTTTCTCAAAGTACTCCCGCCAGTCCCGGATGTCCTCCCACGTGCCCACCGGCCCATGGCCGGTCGTGACGAACTCATAGCTTCTCGCCACCGCTTCGGTCTCTCTGATTGCCGCCATCCACTCCTCGAACAGACCGTTCTCGAAGTCCATCTCTCTATTGGGAAGGCGTCCGAACGAAATGTAGTCCACCGCCATCACCACGCTATCGTCGGGAAACTCGATGAGGCTCGAGTCCTTCGAGTGGTTCATGTCGCCGAGCCAGGTCAGCTTCACGCGTTTTCCGCCGAGTCGGATCACGATCTCGTCGGTGTAGGTAATGTCGGGTGGCCGCACGAAGCTGACCGGTCCGCGTACCAGCTCCGCGCCATCGAGCACGCCGTCGCCGTTGGCGTCGAAACCCGGGAACTGGGTCTGGCTGGAGCCGTAGAATCGCTGGATATCCTCCGGCACCTCGCTTTGCTCGACGAGACCGTTGCCGTTCGCATCCAGTGCGGCGAAAGGCGCGTATTGGCCGACGACGTCGGCTAGCGTGGTGGATTCAGGCGGCATCGCCAGGTGCATCAGCATGTTGGCATGGCCGACGAAGTGCGCCGTGTCGGCGAAGAAATCCCCGCCGGAGGCATGATCCCAGTGATAGTGGCTGTACACGACGTATCGGACGGGAACGCCGAAGCGCCTGTCGAACTCCTCCTTCAACCACTCCGCCATCCCGGGACCGATGGGGTCGGCCAGAATGATGCCTTCGGACGTGGCCAGAAACGCGGTGCCGTGATTGTCCACAGTCGCTCTCCAGACATCGCCGTTGATGTGGCTGATGCTGAAGACCGGCACGTGATCGGGATCCGCGCGCCGCAGTTCGGGCATCTGCGCGCTGCTCTGCGACACGAGTATCAGTGCCGCAGTCCAGCCCGCCAACCCCTTGCTCAACCGAGTGCCATACACCATTTCGAACACACCGCGCCGCCGTCTCGATCGGCGGACTCCCGCCTCGCAGAGCATGCGATCTCTGCACCCTGGCGACTATCAACGAAGGTTTTGCCAGCTTACACCTCGAGCGCCGCGCCGACCATTCGCATGAGGGTCGGTCCGAGGTCGCCGACATTGGCAAGGGTGGCCGTGCGCAGTCAGGCCTTGATTATGGACTGACAACGAAAAGACCGCTCTCTGACGTGAATTAGGTCTGCGCCTCGAAGTTGCAGCACAGTCTGCATTTCGGCATGATTCACGTAACGTTATATTATTACTCAATACAGTTAAATTACTCCGTTATCGTGCAGAAGTACGGCTACATGGCGAGTCTCGATTTTCCGCGCGTGCTGTACCGGAGCGAGAACGGAATGGCAGACGCTGCGGCTTTGGCTACGCCGGATACCGGATGGCGGCAAGCCTGCAGCGATTCGCCGGCGCGCTTCGAGTTCAGGGCGCGCGCCCCTTTCCATCCGTTGCATTTCCTGTGTTTCATTTGCCAGCGATGGCCAGGCGAGGTCCGCTGGCACGGTACTTTCTGGCTTGACAACGCGCCGGATTACCGCTTCGAACTGGCCATCTTCGCCGGCTCCAGCCGTTACCGTCCGGTCGGAGTGTGGCGGGCGGCCTGCTCCGACGGTGGGTCGGCTCGGCCGGATGCGGGAACGTCGGCGGATGGGCGTGCGTGGGATCGGCGGTATGGCGATCGGTTTCAGAACCTCGTGGCTTACGGCGATCCCGTCGACGAGTCGCACCTTGACAGTCAGCTACGAGCTTGCCTCGTCACGTCAGAACCCCATTCTCCCGGCGTCCGTACGCTTGGCGACCTTACCTCCAACAGGCTTTCATAGAAAAGGACTCTAGATGACATCCAGCGACAGCTATGAGGGATACGGAATCCCGACCGATTTTATTCAGGAACTGCATCACACGAACCCGCGCCGTCTCTTCAGCCACGTGAATGCCGACTGGCAGTATCGCGTCGACCATGAACGGCTCAGGCGGGAGCGCCTTGCCCGAGCGCGCGCAGAGATGGAAATCGACGATCTCGGTGCGCTGGTGGTCTTTGCCGGCGCAAACGTGCGCTATTTGACGGGGTCGTACCAGGGCAACTGGAAGTACAACATCAACATTCGGTATGTGGTGCTTCCGCGCAATGGGGAGCCCTATCTGTTCGAGACGGCCGGCTCGGACATGCGAAATGCAATGATCGATCTTCCCTGGCTGGAGGGTCGCATACGCCCGGCGATGACCTGGCAGTGGGCAGAAGGCGCGGTCGGCGAAATGGCCGACAAGATGGTGGCATCGGTCATGGAAGTCCTGAGGGAACATGGACTCACCAAGGAAAAGATTGGCGTAGATAATCTGGACTTCCCGGCCCTGCATGCGTTCGAGAAAGCCGGCTTGCATATCGTGAACGGTTGGCCTGCCATGTCCCGGGCGCGCGTCGTCAAGACCCCCGATGAGATCGAGCAAATCAAGATGTCGGCCGCCATCGGCGATGCCGCCATGTGGCACATCAAGAACGAGTGGCTGGTACCGGGTGTCACGGAGCGGCAGATCGAATCGCAGGTGCACAAGTTCATGCTCGATCGCGGCTGTGAAATCATTTACGACATCATCGTGGCATCGGGAGGGAACACCAGTCCGTATCGTCGATGGGCGACCGACAAGTTGATCCAGCAGGGAGACCTGTTGATCGTGGATATCAATGCCGTCGGTCCTGGCGGCTACTACGTGGATTTCGTGCGTACCCTCAAGTGTGCGGCACGGATGACGCAACAGGAGATCGATTTGTATCGGGAGACCTACGATTCATTGTATGCCGGCATGGAGAATCTCCGGCCCGGAATGACCACGGCGGATGTGGTTGCCCAGTTTCCGGAGTATGACGATGACAAGTACGGCACCGTCACTCTTCAGCAGTTTGCGCACTCCATCGGAATCACACTGTACGAGGGGATGTGGATGAGCCGCGCGTACTCGTTGAAATATCCGGCGGAGATCAAGGAGAACATGTATTTCGCCATCGAGACGTTTGCCGGCCATCCCGGCCTCCCCCAGACTTGCCGCCTGGAAGAGAACGTGCTCGTCACGGAAAACGGGCCGGTGATATTCACGAAGATGGAACACATGGAGGAAGCAGTCGGCAACTACCGGCCAGGTGATTTCCATCATCCCAGTCTGCTCGGATACCCTTCGCACAAGGAACCGAACGACTAGCCGCGCGAAACGGTGTTCGCGCGTGGAGCGCAACCCTCTGGTGGTTCTCTCTGTCGTCAATGACGGCGTGGGTACGGTTGAGCCCGCGACCCGGGACAGGGTCGTATCGACGTGGCGCAATGCTATTGAATCGCGGGTCGGGTCTATCGTCGTCGACACGAACGACGAGGAACTGAGGAAACGATTGGGTGGTTCCGACGCCTATTTTCTGCGTCCGGTTAGCGATCGCGACGAGATCCGCCACAACTACATGACACTTTCAGGCGCCGAGCGTTTGGCCCGTCACGTGAACAAGTTCGACCGCTTCTACAATCACGATGTCGTGATCAACGTCTACGGTCATCTCGAAGTCTACTCGGAAGACGTGATTCGCTTGTTGATGTGGCCACTCGCCGACTACACGATCGACATGGCCGTGGCCGTGGAGGATTGGGAAGATCCATCGCGGGACGACGAGACAATCGGGGTCGCCGTCGAGTGGGCCGAACGCAGGCATGTTCATCATCTCGTCGGGTGTCAGGTAGGCCGACCCACCGGGTTCAGCTACGACCCGGGTGCGCTTGGCGGCCCTCCCTGTCTTCGCCTATTGCCCATCTTTGCGTACAAACGGGCATCTCTGGATCGCTTCCTGCGCTTCGGGCCCAGCTTGCGCGAACTGGAGGAAACGCTCGAGCCGCTTCGCGCGTTCGACATGGGGATGCGGGTCGGGGCCGTGCGGCTCGTGGAACGCTCGAAGTAGAGGGTGCGGAGGCACGATACGAGCGGACGTACCGAAGCGCAACGTGCGCTCAAACACGTGTATCGTTCTTCCCGTCGGCTATCGCCTCCGCCATCAGGCAATAGATTTCGAACATCATCTGAGCGCCGTTCAGACCAGTGATGCCGGTCGGGTCGAAGGGCGGTGAAACTTCCACCACGTCTCCCGCAACCACGTTCAGCCCGCGCAGGCCGCGCAGCATCTGCATCGCCTCGAAGGTATTGAATCCGCCGGCCTCCGGTGTGCCCGTACCTGGCGCGTACACCGGATCCAGTCCGTCGACGTCGAAGCTGACGTAGGTCGGCCCCTCACCCACCACCTCGCGCGCCTTGTCGATCACCGCGGCCAATCCCATGGCATAGAGGTCCTCGATGTGGATTACGGTCATGCCGCGCTCGTAACTGAACGCCCAGAGGGGCTCCGCGGGGCCGCGGATGCCGATCTGGATCGTGCGCCTGGGGTCCAGCAAGCCTTCCTCAACCGCCCAGCGGAAGGGTCCGCCATGATGGTGCTTGTGTCCGAACAGTTCGGGGCCGGTATCGCAATGGGCGTCGAAATGAACCATTCCGAGCGGTCCGGATCGCTTCGACAGCGCGCGCATGATGGGCAGGGTGATGGAATGGTCGCCCCCGGCCGACAGCGGCGCAATTCCGGCGTCGACAACCTTGTGGTACCAGGCTTCAATTTCGGCGATGGCCCTGTCCAGATCGTAGACCCCCTCAATGGGCACGTCGCCGAGGTCCGCAGACTTGACCAGCTTGTGGGGCTGCACACCGGTCTGGTGGTTGTAGGCCCCCATCAGGGTGGACTGGTCGCGGAGATGGCGCGGACCGTGGCGCGCGCCCGGGCGATTGGTGACCGCTCCGTCGAACGGAACGCCGATAAATCCGATGTCGATGCCGGCCCAGTCCTCCGGCTTCTCCAGCAAGGGCCGGCGCAGGAAGGTCGCCACGCCCGAGTATCGAAACCGAAACTTGTCGCCCCACGCCGCACGGCGCTCATCGGGTATGCCCGGCTCCCGGTCCTTGTCATTGCTCATGGAAATCCCACGTTGCCCTATCCGCTGCCGCTCGGACTGCATGGTACATTCTTGTACGGGTAAGATTCGCAGGTTTTCCTGCTCCGGCAGGGCCTCAAGGCTATTCCGATTGGCCGCCTGCTCCGCTTGCTGGACAAACCATGAATTCAATGAAAGCAATTCCAGCCATGCTCTTGACGGTCACAATGCTCGCCTCATGCGCAGGCGGCGAGGATGGGGCGCCGCCCGGCGAGACCATCGAGCCGATTCGCTCGCTCACCGCCGACGAATACTACGACAAGGTCCACGGCGCCTGGCTGGGGGCCGCAGTTGCGGGTGCGTTGGGGATGAGCGTTGAGGGAATGCACAAGGACGACCTAAAGATCTATCTCACCGAGCTGGGGCAATGGCCGCTGACCGACTACATCAGGAGGCTTCCGCCGCAGCGGAATCCCAACGCCAGGCAGTGGTACACGGCGGAAGACTGGGGTCCGGCGGGGTTCGGTCCCGACGATGACACGCTCTACCAGATCGCGAACCTGTTGCTGCTCGAGGAGATGGGTCCGGAGATCACGAGCCGGGACATTGCCGAAAAGTGGTTGGCGTCGTTCTCGGTCTTCGAGGCCCGGAACGCCGGGCGCGCGGTGAGAGTGGCGGAGGAGCGCCTGAAACAGGGCATCATGCCTCCGGAGTCCGGGCAGCACGAACTGGGCGAGTTCATGGGGGGCCAGATGAAGGGCGAATTCTGGGGCTACGTTCTGCCCGGGAACCCCGAAGCAGCCGCGGAGTACGGGCGCATCGATGCCGAGGTTGCCTTCCACACCAACGGAGTCTACGGCGAGATGTTCATGGCGGCGGTTACAGCCGAAGGCTTCTTCGAGTCGGACCCGGTGAAGCTGCTGGAGGCGGGACTTGCCGTCATTCCGGAGGATTCCGACTACGCCCGCTGCATCCGTGATGTCATGCAATGGCACGAGCAATGGCCGGACGATTGGGAAAGGACGCACGAACAGATCGACGCCACGTGGGCACCGGAGGGAGGCACGAATCGCCGGGTCTTCCCGAACAACGCGGTCAACGCGCTGGCGCTGCTCTATGGCGAAGGCGATTTCGACAAGACGATCACGATCGCCGTCATGGCCGGCTTGGACACGGATACGAACGCGGGCGACGTCGGGCCGGTGATGGGAATTGTGCTCGGCCCGGACGCGATAGCCGAAAAGTGGACGAGTCCCATCGAGAACACCTTCCGCAGTGACGTGGAAGGCGCCGAGGAGTGGCAGATCGACGAACTGGCGCGGCGCACGGCCGCCGTGGGGACGATGATGACGGCAGCAAGGTCCGCCGGCCTCATTGAGATCGTATCCGAGTAATGGCTGCCTGACGGTTGGCTAACCGCGCTGGCGTTCCCGGCTGCCGGTGAACTGCCCTGTCGTCCGTATCCGCTTCCACCACACCACGAAACCCGTGCAAAAGAGTATTGCGGGCAGGAGGCCGAGGATCACCCAAAGAGTGCGAATGCCGAGCCCGCCGAAGCGGCCGAAGTGCCAGTCGATGAGGAGCAACAGGATGCCTTCGCCGGGCCGTTGGAAATCCGTTGGGTCGTTGTCGAAGGTATTGAAGAACCACTCGAAGGGCTCGGGAAAGGCAAAATAGATGCCGGTAATCGCCCAGCCGAATAGCAGGACTAAGCCCCAGAGTCCGGCCGCGCTGTGGAGATGCCAGAAGAACCGCCGAGTCCGGGATGGCCGTACGACGAGGACGCTGCGGGACCAGCGCCGACGGCCGGGCCACCAGATGACGGCGCCCGTCAGCACCATGACCATCAGCAGAATGGCAAAGACGCCGTTGATGTCGCGGCCCACGGACCCGGCCAGGAGGTTGTTGTGCAGATCGACCAGCCACTCCACGATGCGCAGCGTCAGGGGGAAACCGTCGTCGAAACTACCATCAGGCGGCATCAGCCAACGGGTGAGTTCGCGTCGAAACACGACGGCGCTCCCGGACAGGCTGATCACGAGAATGTAGAGGCCGGTCGCGATCCCCACCCAAAGATGAACCAGGTACATTGCGCGGCGAAACGGAAGATTCTGCGGCTGGTCCAGCCATGTCCGCCAACGGGGAGCCGTCATGGACGATTTGCCTTTGCCGTCACTCCTCAAGCTCGGGACGAAGGAATCGAATGGTCTCCATCAGTACCGGTTGGAAGGCCGGGAGCCTTGCGTTGAAAAATCCGTGGCCTGCTCCGGGGAAACGGCTCAGCTCGCAATGATTCCCCGCGGCAATCATTGCCTCGCAGAATGCCTCGCTCTGCGTAATGGGTACGGTGGCGTCGTCTTCGCCGTGGAACATGATGGTTCGGGGGACGCCGGCCTTAACGTGTGCCGCCGGTGACACGGCGGCGGCATCCCCTGCGATCAGTTCATTCAACCGGGATACGAATACATCGTCCCGCAAGTCCGTCACGGGATTGTAGAGAACCATGGCCGAAGGACCGATGTCCGAATGCTCGGCAATCGTGCCGACGGTGGCCGCAAGGTGCCCACCGGCCGAACCGCCGCTGACGACGATGCGTTCCGGATCGATACCCAATTCGCCGGCATTATCCTGTGCCCATCGAAAGGCGGCAAACGCGTCCGCAATGCTGTCCGGGATCGTGCTGTCGTGCCTGCCACGGACGCGATACTCCATCGGAATGGCGACGAATCCCAACTCAGCGAGCGGTTCGGCAAAGGGATAGAACTGCTGAGGGGATCCACCCACCCAGCCGCCGCCGAAGTAGAACAGGATGGCCGGATGCGGCGGTTCACCCGTCCTGGCCTCGAACACGTGGGCACGTAACGTAACGTCCCCAACCGTGGCGTAATCGATCAGGGCGGAAGGCTCCGGGAGAGGCGGCGGCTCCTCGCCCTCCTGGGCGAACGATGCGGTGCCGATCAGGGCGAGAGCCACTGCGATCAATGCCGATTGCTCAATCGGAAGCCTGGAGGGCTGCTTTTGCGATCTGGTCATGGGCGATTCCTCGGGATAGGCGACGCGATTGTGCCGCAGCAATGTCGCCTTGTCGGTCACTTACTCGCAAACCACGCCGTCACCGTCCCCGTCGGTCATGTGGGGATAGGCTGGATGATTGCTTCGTACAGGAGCGATTCCGTGGGCGCCGGCTTCGGCACAGGTGATGCGCCCGTTGCCGTTGTCGTCGTATAGCGCCAGCGGATCACCGGTTGAATCAGCCTGTGCGTCAGCGTTGCCCCGTGACACTGCCGCGTTGACTGTTGAGGATGCCCTCAGGCTTTCCGACGATCGGTTCGCCGGAATCTCGATGGTTTCGTCGCACCAGCTCTGCCGGGTACCGCCGTCGTACGGGCGACCATACCCGTTTCCAATCAACAGGTCGGCCAGGCTTTCGCCGCTCTTCAGTTGAACGTGTGCCAGCACGCGCCCACCGTACAAGTCATTATCAACCTCGGTGAGCGTGACCGACTCTTCGAGCAACAACCCCCGGACATAATCCCGGGCGGCAATCGCCAAGCGTTTCTCCTGGTCGCAAGCGCCCCTGATTTCCGGAGTGTCCACGTTTCTGACTCGCACACTGCCCGTCCAGCCAATGTCCGGCCAGACTTCGGCATCCACGGTAAGCGTGTCGCCATCGTAGACATCCGTCACCAGGGCGGTGACCGAAGTCTGGGCCCAGGCCGCACCGCACCAGCAGAAAATGCTCAAAATGGCCAGAAAGTCGACTGGTTTCATTTAGCTGCCGTGACTTAAGCTGCGCGGTTGCCTCCGAAGGTTAAGCCTTGCACGGCGCCGAAGCAATTCCATTGTGAAGCCCTGGCCTTGCGGGCGTAATGCCTCCAAATTCTGTGTAAGCTATATCCCGCCAAGGACGGAGGAAACGTCGATGAACGCATACAAGGCAACAGCATGTCGGGGTTGACAACGACCCAGGCCATCGCAGGGTTCCTCACTCCCACTGCAATCTTTGTCATCTTGCTGGCGCTGCACGTGGTGCTGCCCGCATACCGCGTGGAAGGCTACGCGCACAGGAACCTGGGAGCGGCGCCACCGCAATACCGGCTGAACGGGCTCGCCGTTTTTCTTTGCGCCTTGCTGATCTGGTCGCTGGGGCTGACCACCGCACCACTGGACTGGCTCTGGGTGGTCAAGTGGCACGCGATTGCCGGCGCGGTGGCATTGAGTGTCGTGGTGACGGTCTGGATCGTGCTGCCTGAGCCGAGTGACGACCGGAGCCAGCTTGTGCAGTGGCTCGAGGGCCGTGCATACAATGTGCGGCTTGTTGGCCACGCCGACACGAAGATGTTCCTGTACATCTTCGGCGGCGCGTACCTTGCGCTGAACGCCGTTTCGAGCGCCGCCTACCACTTCGGCCAATTCGGCGCGGCCTCGAATGTCGGCCTGTTCCTGCACTCGGCGATGTGGGTGTGGTTCATCACGGACTATTTCCTGTTCGAGCGCGTGCAGTTGTTTACGTTCGACATTTTCGAGGAGCGCCTGGGCTTCAAGTTGATCGCCGGGTGCATAGTCGTCTATCCCCTGCTGTATCCGGTAGCACTCTGGGGAACGGCAGGCCTGCCCGCTCCCGACATCGACCCCTCGCTGAACGTCGTCTGGCTCGGCGGCTCGGCGGCGATCTTCCTGATCGGCTGGATGATTTCCCGAGGCGCAAACTACCAGAAGTACATGTTCAAGCGCGCGCCGGACCGCGCGTTTCTGGGCCTGATCCAGCCAGCGACCGTAACCGACGGCAAGCGCACTCTCCTGTGCAGCGGATTCTGGGGTGCTTCACGCCACATGAACTACTTCGGGGAGATCCTGGAGGCGCTGGGAATGGCGCTGGCCCTCGGGCACTTCACCAATTTCTGGGCCTGGATTTACTTTATCTACCTGACGGTGTTCTTCATCACACGGGAACGCATCGACGAGCGCCGTTGTGCAGCCAAGTACGGTGACCTGTGGAGGCAGTACCGGGAAAAAGTGCCCCACCGGCTGGTTCCCGGCCTCTATTGACCGACCGGCCGAGGGCGATGCGCACATCGCCCCGACTGCGTTTATCCGTTACCGGCCGGTCGGCCTGCAGACTAGAGTTCGCCTGCCAGCGCCTGCCCCTGCAGGGAGTCCGGCGGATACTCCGATAGCTCGATCCGCACGCCCTGCGGATCGAAGATATTCGACAGTATCGCCTGGGTGCTGCCCCGGCGCGTCTCGCTCGGCTCGGCGCCGCGGCCCTCGTACATCGCACGAACCGACTCCATGTCAGCGACCTGAACCCCGAAGTGGCTGAGTCCGGGCTGAGTGTTCTCGTTCGCCCGGGTCAGTTCGACGAACGTACTCTCGCTCACGCGCAAGTAAACCAGGAACGGCTCATCGTCGTCATTGGTAACGCGGAACGCTTCTTCGTAGCCCATCGTTTCGGTATAGAAGGCGATGGATTCATCCATGTCCGCCACCGCGACGCCCACGTGATTGAGCTGAATGACGCCCGGGTTCATCTGGGCAATGGCCGTCTGAATCAGGATCGCGACGAGTGCGCCGCCGGAGAAGATAGTTAATCCGCGCATGGTTGGCTCCCTGTTTTGAATGTCGATGATGATTCCACAACTGCAGAGTAATCGATAGTGCCGGAAGCCAGAACAATGGACGCTCGACCCGGCATCACACATTCGATGGGCAATATCAACTCCTGGACCACTCCTCATGGCGAGCCACAACTCCCGGCCAAAGCTCCGCGACGCCGGGGATTTCCCGGCCGCACAGTTCCGAAACCGTAGCCGCCAGTTCCTCCGCTGACTCCAGCAACGCGGACCGCTTGCCAGTAGCGGTCGTCGTCGCCAGGACTCGCCCCCGCAGGCACACGTGCGCGTCCGGCAATCGTTTCTGCACGACCAGGTTCCGGACGAAACCTGACTGGGGATCGGTCTGTAGTTGGTTGCTCTTTGCCGCCAGCGCAGCCTCGTCAGCGGGTTTGGCGGCAAATTCGTAATTCGACGTGCCGTCGGCCGATTCCTCCAACAGGCGCCAGTTCCCCTTTTCGAAAAATCGGAGCCGGATACGGTACGGAGCCTGACTGTACTCGCCCTCGGCCAACGCGATGGGCGCGATCATGCTGCCACCAAAGCCGGCATCTGCCAGGTAGACGGGTTGTCGGGCGCCCGGTTCGCGAACCAGCAGACACAGGTGGTTGTTGAGCGCAGCGTCTCCACGCTCGTCGCGGCGCACGGCCCCTGCGACTCGCATGACTTCGAAGCCCAGTTCGGCCAGCGCCCACCCAAACAGTCCATTCTGCTCGTAACACCAGCCGCCGCGGCCACGCTCGACAATCTTTTCGAATGCGTCCTCCACGTCGATCGTGAGCGTTCGTCCCAGTTGGACATCAATGTTTTCGAAGGGGACCGAACAGGCGTGCACCGGGAGCAACGAGGCCAGCGTCGACACCGTCGGCCGGGCATCGCCGCGGTATCCGATTCGATCGAGGTAGCGTCTGAGGTTCAATTGCGTCGCCGGTAGCTTTGCCGCAGCATCAGCAAGTGGCGGTCGGGATCCTCAAGCGTTGCAACGCGGGCAATTTGCTTGACATTCGTAATCTCACTTACCTCTATCTTGAGTTCACTCAGCGCCTCGACAGCCGCGTCGATATCCTCGACCTCGATCACCAGGACCGGCCCTCCCCGCTTGATTTCCTGCACTTCGGCGAGCCCGATTCGCACGTTCCCGGAGTCGCTCTCCAGTTCCGCCCAGCCCAAACGCTCGTCTTTCAGGCGCAGGCTGAAGCCGAGCTTGTTCCCATAGAAGGCCAGCGATTTCTTCAGGCTGGCGACCGGAATCGAAATCAGTGCGCCGAGCTTAGATATTCTTTGCATTGCGATCCTCTCTGGCCGGTAACATTAGCGCACAAGTATCGCGGGTGAAACGTTGGGTTGATCGATGGTCAAGGCACATCCCTTCATGCCGGGCTCCTGGCAAACGCCCACCTTCCTGAAATGGTTGAGGCGCACACACGCCTGGCTGGGCCTCGCCGGCGCGGTTGCCGGCGTGCTGTTCTCGATCACCACCTTGTTCATGGAGTATGACGACTTCGGATTGAACGACGAAGCGGTCCCCAACGAGGTGATGGAGTTCGCGGTGCCCGAATCGGCACTGGCCTCCTGGGATGACTTTCGCGCCTACGCCCGCGAGCAGGTCGGTGCACGCCGTTCGGGCGCGTCTCCCAGAAACTTCACGCCCAGTGACGATCCCATCAATTACCAGGTCCGATTCAATTCCCCCGGCGATGCGATCGATGTCCGATTCCAGGAGGGCGATGACGTGGCCCAGGCCACTCGGACGAACCGCTCGTTCATCGACACCCTCAACCGGCTCCATCGCGCCGAGGGCGGCCCCCTCGGCTGGCGCATTCTGAGCGACGCCTATACCGGCGCCCTGGTCGTGCTGGCCCTCACCGGCGTACTGATGTGGAGCCGCCTGCACGGGCACCGTTTGCTGGGCATTGGCCTGTTCACGGGCATGTTTGCATTTGCCATGTACTTCATGACGCTGACGCCATGATGAGAGCGGGAAAGAAAAAACGCGGCATGGCATCGCACCCGCTGATGCCCTCCCCCATCGCGACCCCCATCGGCGTGCGATGGGTGAAGAAAACCCATGCGTGGACGGGGATCTCCACCGCCATTCTGGCACTAATATTCGCCTGGTCCGGCTTCATGCTCAATCACCGCACGCACTTTACGCTGGGTGCACCGGCGCTGACCGACGAGTTCGCCATTCCGGCGCCGCTCGCCGGCTTCGGGTCTCCGCAGGAATTGGCCGACTACCTCGTTGCCGAATACGGGCTGCGCACGACCCCGACGCTCGAGCGTAGCGAGGCAATACCCCAACCTGCCGGTCGGGGCATGGGTATGAACCAGCTACCGGTCGGCACGTCACCGGCAATGGGGGGCGGCCGCCGCGGAGGCGGTGGCGCCGCCGCCCAGGGTCCGAGTTTCTCCGCAAGCTGGCAAGCGCCCGGGGGCGATTTCAGCGGTGAATGGATCGTCGGCTCCAGCGAGATCGCTGTTACCCAGAGTGACCGCGGATTCAACCGCATCGTCAATCGGCTCCACAGCGGCCGCGGCCTGGAGGGCGGCGCCTGGCACTTCGTGATCAGCGCCTACGCCGTGATGCTGCTGTTTCTCAGCTTGACCGGCACAATGCTATGGAGTCGGGTCAGCGGCCCGGCAAGGCTGGGAGGCGGCCTTCTAGGTGCATCCCTGCTGTTGATCGGCGCCTGGATTATCGTAGGCCCCTGACTCCCGCCCTATCGGCTACCCATTGGCTCCCGACCGATCCGCGACCCACTGGCGCCCGACCGATCCGCGGCGCATTGGTTCCCGACCGACTCCGGACTTGCCCTGCTTCAGGTGAAACGCCCAGGGGCCGCCCCGGCAGTCGTCTCAGGATGCGTCCTCACCCCCGCGCGCATCCCGCAATCTCCGCGCCCAGCCCGCCCCGACAACCAGCAATGTCGCGATGAATGCCAGCGCTGCCTGCACCGTAAAGGACGATTCCACCACGTTGAGGTAGCCGAACATCATGTCGTGCACGAAGTCACTGCCCGGCTCGGAGATCGGCCCGGGTCCCATGTGAATCGAGAGCTGGATCATCACCACGGTCATGCTTGCCAACATACCGAGCGAGCGGGCCTTCGCGGACAGCGCCGAGGCAATACTGAGCTGCCGGCCCTTGACGCTGTGCATGATCCGGCTCACGTTGGGCGCCGAGAACATACCCAGCCCCACGCCCTGCGCGGTCAGGACCAGGATCAGGTACTCCACTGGCGTTCCCGCCGAAATCCGCGTAGCCAGCAACAAGCTCACCATGACTAGAAAGGCGCCGAGTCCGGCCACGCTTTTCGCCCGGTAGCGGTCCGCCAGATGGCCCGAAAATGGCGCCATCAGCGCCATGGAAAGCGGCGAGATCACCAGCAGCAACCCCGCTTCCTGCGCGGTGTACCCGCTGACAAGCTGCAGAAAGATGCTGAACAGGAACGTCATGGAGAATCCCGCGGCATAGACGAGGAACTGGGACGTCAATCCTCGGGAATAATCCCGGTTGGCGCGGATCGCGCTCAGCTTCATCATGGGCTCCTCGCTGCGTTCCTCCAGGGCGAAGAACGCGACACACGCAACTAGGCCGGCACCCAGCAGCCAATACCCAAGTTGCTGTTCTCCCAATATCGAGCTGCCCGAGACCAGCAGCAGCACGGCGACGATGATCAGGGCGGTGGATGGCCAGTTGAGTATCGGCCTGGAAAACGCCCAGCGCCCTTCGCGCGCCGACTCTACAACCAGAAAGGCGGCAAACAGCGGAATGGAGGTAATGAAAAATACCCAGCGCCACCCCAATTGGGTCGTAATGAACCCGGCAACCAGCGGCCCCGCCGCCAGCCCGCAGTAGACGGCGCCCATGCAGATTCCGACGGCCCTGCCCCTCACGCCCGCGGGTGTCGCCTCGAAGAGGATGGCCATCACGGTCGCACCCATGAACGCGGAAGCGATTCCCTGAATGACCCGGAATGTGACAATGGAACCCGTGGAAGGCATCCAGCCGATGATCAGTGTCGCACACGCGTATACCAGCAACCCGGCGCTGAAGAGCGTGCGCTTGTCCGCATGCTGGGCCACGCACCCCAGCGGCAGCAGAAACGCGGCGCCCGCTGCCAGGTAGGCCGTTTCGATCAGCCCCAGTCCGACGCCGCTCGTCCCAAGCTCCAGACCGAGCGACGGCAGCGTCACGCCGACACCGGAGTACATGAATGGCAGCGCGAACTGGGTCAGCGCAAGGACATAGACCAGCGGGGGCAGCGCGACGCTGTTCTTGTCCGATGACAGCACCGCCATCGTGTTCCCCCCTTTTCTCCAATGCCGCCGGGTTTGCCTGGTCACTCTACCAAACCAGGTGAGTCATCTTCGCCGGATTGGAATGCGCAGGTACAGGCTACGGCAGGCTGAACCGTGTGGCGACCTCTGGGTCGCAATCGTAGCGGTAGAACTCGAAGTCAGGCGTGTAGTCCCAGCTCAGGGTGCCGCTGAAGCTCTCGGCGAGAAATTCCGGATCGTCAAGAAACACTTCGAGCGTCAGACTGCGGCCGTCGTCGTTCAGCGTGTAACGCTCCACAACATGCTTCTGCGTTCCGGACGCGATTCCGATGCCATATGGCGACCTGTGCTCGGCGAAAAGCCGTGTGTCGACGACGAGCGTCTCGCCCTCCCAGCGGCCGATGGAGTGACCGAGGCGCGTACGCTCGCCGTCAACCGGATGCTCCCGCCCGTCGGTATATACGATGCGCTCCGCGTCGAACCACTCGTCGCGAATGATGACGCGATCATCAAAGATTTCGATCTGATTGAGATAGTGCGGTGACGTCAGTCCAGCGACCAGGCCATAGCCGTAGCAGACCGCATTCGGGTTATCCCGATCATGATCGTAGGTATCGATCGATGCCTGACCTGCCTCGGTCACCGGAACCGTCATGAACTCGGCAAACAACCCGCTCAGGACTTCGATCGGCGCGTCGGGCTCCAGACGCGACTTCCAGGTGCCGCTGATGTCGGATGTGGTCTCCGTCGCGCTGGACGGAAGGATGCCTTGCCTGAGCACCGTCCCGTCCGCCGTCGTCAGGGACTCCAGCAGCGCGTAGCGCCGGTCGCTGTTCTGCTCCGGATGCATTCTGAGCTGGATGACATCGCCCGGCCTGAGCGAGTCTGCCGACCAGCCGCTGTGGGCAAGAATCGGGGTGCTGCCGGACTCGATTTCCCATTCGACACGTTCTCCGTTTTCGTTCCCGGTGGCAACCCGGAAGTAGACATGCGGATTACGCCAGTCGAAGTCCACCACTGTGGCTTCGAATGCGACCACCACGTTGCGGTCGATCCGAATGTAGCTGTGGTGCGCAAGGCCGGATGAGCCAACGGCAAGAAAAATCACCATTGCACCCGCCGCCGACGCATTGGCCCGGAGTGTGAGAGCTTTCATCGATCAAAATTCCTGAGTTCAACGATGTTTGAGTCTTGTGGATGGCTATTGGCGATGCCGGGCGGCCTGTAGCGCCCGGCCAGTTCGAACCGCGTTCCAGGATGAAAAAGGCGCGCGAAGCTGACCGGTCTGGCGCTCACCCAGGTTCGCCGCGTGACCACCAGGCAGGGTTCCTTCGCCCTCATCTTCAGGAGTCGCCTGATGCGCGCGCCGGGCATTTTTGCCCGCACCACATGTTCGGCTTCCTGCAGCGGAGCGATCAGGCTCAGGTAAGCGCTCGGCGTGACGTTCTGAAAATCCTGATCGAGAAAATCGTTTGCAAAATCGATAGTTACATACCGGTCTTCAACTTGAATCGGAATGTCGTTCTCAAAATGCACCAGAAATACATGGTTGACTCTCGACCCGGCAGAAACATGAAGCAGGTCCGCAATGTCCGGCGCTACGGGGCGCGACTCCAGGTCGATCACGGAAGCACGGTGTTCGTGTCCCCGCATCTGGATTTCGTCGGCGATGTTGCGCACTTCGAGCAGATGCGACGCTGCCTTCAGATCCGCCACGAATGTACCTACACCGGCCACGCGCTCGACGTAGCCCTCGTCGGTCAGTTCCCGCAATGCCCGATTTGCCGTCATGCGCGACACGCCGGTGGAGCCGACCAGTTCGTGTTCCGACGGCACGCGGTCCAGCGGCCGCAGATCTCCGCTTGAGATTCGGGAAATGATCTGCTCCTTGAGTTGCTGGTAGCGTGGCTTTGGAGTCGAAGTCATGTGGGAATAGCCGCATCCTTAAGCGTTGGCCGCCGTCATTCGGCCGGCCGCAAGAGGTTGTCTATACAGGTTATTCCATGCCGGTGTTGTTTTCAATTCGCAGCCTGCGAACGGTATCGCGCGACACCGGTATTCGTGCCTTGCTTGGACGAAGAAATTGCCCTGTGCTAACCTGCCGCCAGTCAAGACTGACGGCGTATGGACATGCGAATTGCCATTGGCGTTAGCGCCGTTTCCGTAATTCTTCTATCGTTGCCCGCCCTGGGGCAGCAATGGTTTGACTACGTCAATCCCGAATACCGTTTCCGGGTGAACTTCCCGGGCGAACCCACCGTTGAAGACGCGGTCTATGCAAGCGCGGACGGCTCAAGCCTGGCCGCACGTGCGTTTTCCACCGAACAGGGTGCGGGCACCTATCGCGTCGTCGTCGTGCGGTTTCCAACCGAGGTCGCCGATGTCGCAGGCGAGTTCGATCATGCGGCGGAGCCGTTTCGCCAAAGAGGCGAGGTGGTGTTTGACCAGGCCGGCGAGTATGAGGACATCAGTGCCTACGAAATCAACGTGATCGGTCCCGACGGGCGCCAGATTTACGTGTCATTGGTCTATCACGACCAACACTTGTACATCGCCGAAGGCAGCGTCGGCGCCGAGGCGTTTCCCCCGATTCAATTCCAGCAATCGATGTGGATTACTGATGCAACGGGAGCCCCGATAGGCGGGGGGCGCCGCCTGGGAAACTGAGCGCGTGAGCGCGGCCCGGGGGGCCGGACCGCGGCCGGGAACTCTCCTTCTCCAGCGTTCAGTCGTAGTGAAATTCCGATTGGTCCGCAAACGTCACTGTTCGTAGAACGCCGCCCCGACCGACCTTGAGAGGCCTCCCTGTCACCGAGATGACATCGCCGGGCTTTGGGCTGCCCTCCGGCCAACCCTGCTGAAGGAGCAGGAACGGAGCGCCTCCTTCGAACACCCAGTTGCTGGTCTCTCCATCCTCATCCTCCACGGTCATGTAAATGAAGATGTGCGGATTGGTCCATTGCAGCGCCTCCACTGTGCCCACAATGGTGACCTCGTCGGGTGCGTACATTGCGTGGCTGTGGTGCGCCCATGACGGCATGGCGAGCATCAGCATCGAAACTACCGCAAGAAACAGTGATCTGGTATCCATATTCAATTGGTATCAACCCCTCCCGATTTCGAAGCTACCGTCTCCGGCAAAACTTCAGACTGCCAACTTCCCCCTCGAACGCGAGCGCGGCACAGTGCTCCCGTCTCACTGACGCTGTCCGGGTCAACAGTCAAGATCATAGCGCCCTATCGTATCGCCGAGCGCGAGCCAGTTACCCGAAAGTATTGCGGGCTCGGTGAACGTTTCGGGGTCGATCATCTCGATCCGGAACGCCAGGCCGCTCTGATCGTCGCTGAGCGAGAACCGCTCGATGACCTTCAACTCATCGCTCAGCGGAGTCCCCCGGTTGTCTAGCCAGGGCCAGTTGATCCGCGTGGTTTCGACGACAAGGTCATCGCCCTCCCAGCGGCCGATGGAATAGCCCAGGTGAGAATATTCCGCATCGGCGGGTACTTCATCCCGATCCATGTGGACAGTGCGGACGAGGTCATAATACTCCGTTCGCACCCGGATTATCGGACCCTCATCCACAAATTCCAGGGGATTCTGCGTGAGCATCATGGCGGGCATGCCCGGGGCCTCGCAACGTACCGCGTAATTGTCCAGGTCGTCCCATGAATCCCGGGCCTCGATAGCCTGCCCGGTAAGCGGCAGGTTGTTGGTCTGGGTAACCGCGCGTGCGACATCCTCCTGGGCAACAGTCCAGACCCTGAAGAAACCCAGGTTTTCCGACGCAGCGTCCTGAATTCTCGGAGCGTCCTCAAATGTCGAAAACAAACCGGCCCAGAGCGTCAACTCGCGCCCGTCCGGCAACTGCATTCTGTCCACGATCATCCGATGATCGGTGAGGTTCGACTTGCGGCCGACGACCCGGACCGTCTCGCCAAGCGGAATCAGATCGCGCGTAACGCCCCCTCGCTGAAGATTGAATACCGAGTGCGCCTCCATGCGCCAGACGGCTTCCTCTCCGGCCTCATCAACAACCCGCAACTGAAAGGTGACGTGAGGATTCCGCCAGTTAACCCCCAGGAGTTCGCCTACCAGGACGATTGGAGACTGTTCGAACGTATTCAGGGAATGATGTGCGTGACTCTTGCCCACCAGGACGACAGATAGCGCCAGCAGGGCGCCGGCCACAAATTCTCCAGTTCTTACGGGGCAGTCCACGGGTATTCCTTGTTGCGCAAACCCCACCGCCACAGGTTCAGGCTATTGTAACCGGGCACCGAATTAGGCTAGCATAGTCATGGTTGTATATACAAGCTTGTTGCGCTTTACGCCATACGGCACGGTTCTATTTTCCGCGTCCGATCACAGGCAAGAACAATAGTGGAGGAGAATCAAATGAGGTCCATAAGCGTTCTTTCATTCTCGGCCCTGGTGCTTCTGGTGGCGGGACTCGCAGGAGGCCCTGACGACGCAAGGGCGCAGGAGACTGCCGTTCTCGAGGAAATCATAGTCACTGCTGCCAAGCGGGAAACCAATCTTCAGGATACGCCCATTGCCATTACCGCCTTGACCGGCGACATGCTCGACTCCTTCAACATCCAGAGCAGCCACGACATGATCAGTTCCGTGGTTGGCCTGGAGGGGACGCTGACCGCGGGAAACCTTGCCCTGGCGATTCGCGGCGTCAACAGCGAAAACACGGACGTGACCTCCGACCCCACGGTTGCCTTTCACATGGACGGCGTGTTTCGCGGACGCCAATCGGGCGGACTGGCGCTCTTCCACGACATCGCACGCGTTGAAACACTGAAGGGGCCTCAAGGTACGCTGTACGGGCGAAATGCCACGGCCGGCAGTATCAACGTCATAACCAACAAGCCCGTTCACAACACCGAAGGGAGCTTTGAGGTCCTTGCCGGCAACTACAATCGATTGGGCGTTCGTGGTGTCGTCAATGCGTCATTGAGCGAGGACATACTTGCCGTTCGATTTGCCTTTGTGGACGAAGACAGAGAAGGATATTTCGACAATGGCCCGGAAGTTGAAAGACCCTACGGGGACTCTGTCGAGAGCGCGTACCGATTGCACGCCCTGATAACACCCAGCGATCGGCTGTCCGTGCTGCTGACTGCCGACTATCAGGGTCGTGGCGGTACCGGCCAGGGCACAAACGTCCTGCGCGGAGCAGACGACGTCCTGGCGACCGATCTCCCCAACCCGCACACGGTCCTTTTGAATCGCGAGGGTTTTCGCGATGATCAATTCCGGACCCTGAAGGTTGAGGTCAACCGCAGTTTCGACAATATGGACCTCACCTATCTCGGTGCTCACTACCAAAGCGACGTGAACTTTGGCCTCGACTTCGACCGGACCAATGTCGCGAGGGATCCGCTGGACATCCAGAACGGCAGCGAGCAGTTGTCTCACGAGATCAGATTGGCATCCAACGGCGACGGCCCACTGCAGTGGCTGGGTGGGGTGTACAAACTGGACGAGGACGCTTCGCGTTTCGTGCAATTGCAAATTGCACGGTTTGGCGTGACATCGGCAACAGATATCCCCAATTACACGGTGAATTCCAGTGCCGTCTTCGGTCAGGGTACGTACAGCGCTTCCGATACTTTCCGGATTACGGCGGGGCTTCGCTACTCCTCGGACAAGAAGGCGCAAGAGGATACCGTCTACAACCGGACAAGCCGGTTCGGCACGTCGATGATCACCGTGAGCAACGACGGTAGCTGGAACTCCACCGACTGGACGCTGGGGGTCGACTGGGATCAGGGCGAAGAAACGATGGTCTACGCCAAGATCGGAACCGGGTTCAAGGCAGGTGCGTTCAACGTCGCAAACCCGACCTTCAATGTCGCCGAATCGACGTTCCGGCCGGAGGAAATCCTGGCCTACCAGGTCGGCCACAAGAGCAATCTCAAGGACAACCGGCTGCAGATCAACTCGGAGTTCTTCATCTACGACTACACCGATCTTCAGGTCACCCAGCGCGATGACGACCAGACCGTAACGCGCAACGCCGCGGCAGCCGACATCATCGGATTCGATACGGAACTCGTTGCACTGCCCGCCGATGCTCTGCGCGTCATGTTGGGCGTCGGCTATCTGGATGCAACGTTCGGGCATTTCACCCAGGTCAGCCCGTGGACGGGCCAGGAGATCGACCTGGCAGGCTCTGACCTGGTGAAATCACCGGAGTGGTCGGTGAATGCAAGCCTTGATTACGTTTTCGATCTTGCAAACGGATGGCAGGTCGTCCCGAGAATACGGACCGCATTTCGATCGAACATGAAGTTGCTCCCGTTCGATGAGCCGGGTTCCCTCATGCCGTCCCGAACGACTACGGATGCAAGTATCGATTTCGCATCGCCGGATGACCGATTGAGGATACGACTCTACGCAAATAACGTTTCAGATGAAATTGTATGGTCCGGTGCAGGCACAAACGGCCAGGGACATCGAACCCTGACGGGCAGCCCGCCAAGATTTTATGGCGCCAGCCTGAAATATGCGTTCGGTCAGTAGCACTCAATGACCGGTCGGATCATCGGCAAATGAACTGGCATCGACGATGAGTAAGGGGGCATGACCCAAAAAATCACGCGGAAGGATTTCCTGCGGCTGGCCGCGGCAGCCACTACGTCCACCGCGCTGGCAGGTTACGTCGGACGGGGAGTCGCCCAGAGCGCCGATTCCTCCGCTGCGCCCGACGTTCCCGAAACCCCATCGAGCACCTTGATTCGAGGCGCCGACCTCTTGACTATGGACCCGGAACTGGGTGAACAGCCGGCTACCGATGTCCTGATCTCCGACGGAAGTATCGAGGCGATCGGAACCGGGCTTGCTGCCGATGGCGCCGAGGTGGTCGACGCGCAGGGAATGATCCTGATGCCCGGCATGATCGACGGGCATCGACACGTCTGGCAGACCATCGCCCTGGGCCGCATGGTCGAGTCCAACCCCGGAGAATTCGCCAGGGATTACATCTACTGGAAGATGGCGGCGGTTGTCGCCATGGAGCCCGAGGATCACTATATTGCCGAGCTCGTGGGCGGCCTGCAGGCCATCGACTCCGGCGTCACCTCGATTCTGGATTATGCGCACGGACAGGACACCGAGGCCAATACGATGGCGGCAGCCCGGGGCCTCAGGGACTCCGGAATAGCCGGTTGGTTCGGCTATCAGCTGGCGATTTCATACCCGTTTGACGTTGGGGACACGGTTTCGCCGGCCGAGATGCTCGCGGCGCTTTTTGCAGCCCGGCCTACGGAACAGGAATGGAATACGGCCTCCCTGCTCCGCAACGACCTGTTCGCTGATCGTTCCGCGCTGCTGCAGCTCGCTCTCGGCCCGCCCATGTGGCCCGGATACGCCATGGACGACGTCAGGGACTACATGACACGCGCACGATCCGTTGGCGTCGATTTGATCATCGCGCACCTGCACAAATCCGCGACGCCGCACCCTGCGGGATTCATGGGGCACAGGGACTCGGGAATCCCGGACCTTCACGAGGCCGGGTTGCTTGGCCCCGACTTCCACGTAGCGCACGCCAATCGATTGACGCCGGAAGAGCTGGCCATGATGCGCGATACCGGCGGCATGATCGCTGCAACCACCATGAGCGAATATTCGTTCATGATGAATCCCCATCGCGGCGCGCCCGTTCACGGTCGCGCCAGGGCGGCCGGTGTGCCGGTTGGAATCGGTGCGGACGTGCCGATGGGACTCACAGGCGACTATTTCGAGCACGTGAGGTCGTCACTGTGGAGCCACTACCTCGAGGAAGAAAGCCGGCAGATCGTGCAGGATTACCATTCGGAGGATATTCTGGATTTCGCCACTGCATTGGGTGCGAAGGCCATTCGCCTGGGTGATGAAACCGGGTCGATCACGGTCGGCAAGCGAGCCGACCTGGTCCTTCTGGATACCGATCGAATCGGCTTCGGCACGATGGGCAGCCTGGCGGACCGTGTCGTGACTTTCGCTCGTACAACAGACATCGACAGTGTCTGGGTTGCGGGGCAAGCCCGCAAGCGCCACGGAGAAATGATCGGAGTCGACTGGGCATCCCTGAAGGCGCGCTTGCTTGAAGCGCAGGAACGGGTCGAGCAAAAGATCGCAACGGTGAAGTGGGTCTGACAAAATGCCAACGGGCGCAGTCCTTCGCGTAATGACTGCCAGTGCGCCGGCGTGCACTCACCCCCTTCTCCCTCAGAAACATACGAATGAACGACCCACGAGAGCCTGGTTTACTGCATTCCGTGCTCAGCTTCGGTGGCGTTGTCGCCATCGTGATCGTCGGCTTGCTGTGGTTTCAGATCAGCCTGCACAGCCTCCTGATCGTCGCTCTGGTCTGGATCGCGGGCAATGCGATCGCAATCGGCCACAATTACGGTTCGATAAAGTCCGCGATGACGTCCGGGATCGCCAAGGGTCTCGGCGCAATTTACATATTCATCCTCATCGGCGTGCTCGTCGCCTCCCTGCTCGAAGGCGGGACGATAGGAAGCCTTATCTACTACGGTATCGACCTGCTGCATCCGGCCATTTTCCTGCCGGCAGGCCTGTTGCTTTGCACGCTGATGTCGCTGGCGACGGGTACATCCTGGGGCACCATCGCGACAGCCGGAGTGGTACTGGTCGGGCTGGGCGAAGCGCTGGGCATACCGCTGCCGGTCGTCGCCGGCATGGTGATTTCCGGGGCCAGCTTCGGCGACAAGATGTCTCCGGTTTCGGATACGACGGTCCTGGCCGCGATGACCGCGGAAACGGACATCTACGCTCACATCCGTTCGATGTTGTACACCAGTGGGCCGACCTATCTGATCTGCCTGGCCGCGTTTTCGTTGCTGGGTCTGCAATTTGCCGGGCAAACGCTCTCCCCGGAGCAACTGCTCGAATTGCAGGCGGGTCTCTCGGGCGAGTTCTCCATCGGTCCGCTGGCGCTGCTGCCGCTGCTGGTATTGCTGACCCTGAGCATGAGGCGCGTTCCGGCGGAACCCAGCATGCTCGCAAGTGTCGCAACGGCCGTGGTTCTTGCCGTGGCGGTCGAGGACCGGTCGCTAGTGGAGGTGCTGAACAGTCTTCAGACCGGCTTTGTCGCCGACACCGGCCACGAGCAGCTCGATTCGCTTCTCAGCCGCGGCGGCATCCAAAGCATGATGTGGACACTCTCGCTGGCGTTGATCGCCCTGGCACTGGGCGGGCTACTGGACCGGGCCGGGTTCGTGCGCGTGCTGATGAACGGCATACTGGCCCGCTTGCGGCGCGCCGCCAGCCTGATGACCACAACCATCGGCGCCGGCCTGGTGGCCAACATGGGCATGGGCGAAGCCTACCTGTCGATCATCTTCGGCGGACAGTTGTTCAAGGCATCCTACAGGGAACAGAAACTCGAGAATCACTTGATGTCACGCTGCCTTGAAGAGGGCGCGACACTGACTACGCCGTTGATTCCATGGACGACATCCGGGGCATTCTGTATGGGAGTTCTCGGCCTCTCGACGCTGGCGTACGCACCGTGGGCGTTGTTCAACTACATCAATCCAATCCTTTCGATTGTTCTGGCGTACCTGGGTTTTGGCATATTCCGTCAAGTCGCCGATGATAGTTAATGCGACCCATGTGATCGGTTCGTCGCTGTATATAGGGAGTAACTGATGGCTGCGAGGAAGAAGGCTACCGAGAGCGTTCGGCGAAGGGTTGGCGAGCGCGATCCTCTGCTGCGCCCCGAGTGGCAATACATTGAACATTGCAACATGGATGACTACGGTCAGGAGGACTGGTTGATCGTGAATCGGCAGCGCGCCGAATACCTCGCCGAGGAGCGCGCCACGCAGGCGCTGGAACTCCTTTCCGCCTCCCGCAACGCCCCCACATTCGGTTACCTGATCAACAACTACGAGCACTGCCTTCAGACAGCCACCCTGCTGCACCGCGACGGTCACGACGAGGAAACGGTCGTTACAGGCCTGTTTCACGACGTCGGATTCATCGTCTGCCCCGAGAACCACGAACGATTCGCCGCGGACCTGGTTCGTCCTTTCGTTTCCGAAAAGAATGTCTGGATGCTGGAACACCACGAAATATTTCAGCGAGTCCACCTGCACGGCTTCTACGAAAGGCAGGATGCCGAGTTCATCAATGCCCGCGAACAATGGCGAGGGCATCCGTTCTACGATTGGACCATTGAATTTGTGGAACGATACGATATCGTGGCTATCGACCCGGATATCGAGAATTTGCCGATCGAGTTCTTTGAGCCGATGGTACGGAGAGTCTTTTCCCGTTCACCATCGCCCGACCGCGAGTAGTCGACCGGAGTCTGCCGGACTTGCCCGGAGTGCATATGTTCCTCAGGAATAGCTGGTATGTTGCTGCAATCTCCTCCGAGATAGAGGCGAAACTTCGGCCAATCCGCATACTGGGCGAGAACATCGTCCTGTACCGCTCCGAGAGCGGCGAACCGGTTGCCCTGGAGGATTCCTGCCCGCACCGGCGGTTGCCGTTGTCCAAAGGCAGGCTGCTGCGCGACTCCATCGAATGCGGCTACCACGGACTGCAATTCGATCGCTCCGGCCAATGCGTCGCAGCGCCGACGCAGGACCGGATTCCGCCCACGGCAAGAGTCCGAAGTTATCCGGTGGTCGACAGATGGGGATTGCTCTGGATCTGGATGGGCGATGCCGAGCTGTCAGACGACAGCCTGATCATCGAAATCCGGAACTTCGATAACCCGGATTGGAGAATCACCAGGGGCGATGCCCTGACATGCAAATGCAACTATCAATATCTCACCGACAATCTGTTGGACCCATCACATGTCGCCTGGGTACACCCCACGTCCTTTGCGGCCCCCGGTACCGAAAACACGCCAGTGGAAATCTCCGAGACGGACGACGGAGTGATCGTTCACCGATGGATACGCGACCGGAAACCACCGTCCTTCTACGCACGGCTGGTCCGGTTCGAGGGAAACTGCGACCGCCTGCAGCATTACGAAGCGCAGTTCCCGTGCACCGCCATTAACAAGTCGATTTTTGTTCCCGCGGGAAAGGGTGGCCCGGACGTTCAAATCGATGAACAGGCCTACGTCATGTTTTCCTACCATTTCATGACTCCGATTGACGCCGATCGCACTCGCTATCATTGGCTCCTGCATCGAAACACCGATCCGGACAACGAGGAAGTGACGTCGATGATCGCATCCTCGGTCAAGTCGGCGTTCCTTGAGGATCGCGATGTACTAGAGGCCGTACACACCGGGATGGCCAATGCTACCACCCGGCATATCAACCTGGGGCTGGATACGGCGGCGCTGCATTTTCGGCGCAAGCTCGAAAAGATGATTTCCCAGGAGTCCGGCAACGCTACATGACACCGGTTGGCGGGCAATCTGCACGGCTCGCCGGGCCGGGTCGGGCTCAGGCACGTCGAGCGTTGAAAACAAATTCGCCCAACATGGCCCGAAGGACAACCCTCAGCCGGGCGGCCGCATCCTCGTCGTATCGCAACGTCTGCTCATCCATGTATGTGTGCTGCGCCAATTCAAGCTGAACGGCATGTACGTCGTCGCCGGGGTTGCCGTAATGACGCGTGATGTACCCGCCCTTGAACCGGCCATTGAGGACCACCGAATAGTCGGTCGCTCTTGCCGCCCGGTACACGGACCGCTGCAAGCGCGGGTCGCAGCTTGCTCCGTCGTTGGTTCCGATGCTCAGGTCCGGCAACACGCCACGGAACAGCGCAGGGACCTCCGAGCGAATGGAATGTGCGTCCCAGAGCAACGCATAGCCGAACCGCCGACGCGCTCTTGTCAGTACGGCATCCAGCATATCGTGATATGGCTGCCAGTAGGTTCGGATTCTCCGTTGCCGTTCGCGGCTCGTGCACGAATTACCCCTGGCGTAGATGTTCGCGCCGTCGAATGTGGCTGACGGGCACAGTCCAGTCGATAACTGCCCATCGTAGAGAACCTCGTCCGACGACGGCCGGTTCAGATCAACCACATACCGGGAGAAACGCGCCGCCAGAACGCTCGCCTCAATCTGGCCGGCGAACTCGTAGAGTCGCCGCACATGCCAGTCCGTATCCGGCAGCGACCGGGCCACGTCCGACATTCGCCCTGCCATGCCCGGCGCCAGCTCGCGGCCGTCATGCGGAATACTGATCACCAGCGGCGAGTCCGCTTGCTCGAAACAGAACGTTTCCGTCACGAGTTCATGCTGGGCAATATCGACCTGGCATCGTCGCAGAACAGACCCTTATTGACCTTCTCCGCCAGGATGTCGATTTCGACGGACAGTGACCGGTCACGGGAATAGTGTGCCGATATCGCCCTCACCTGCTTCAAGGCCCTCTCGAGCGGATCCGACGACTTGAGCGGACGGTGAAACTCAATGCCCTGTGCGGCAGCCAGCAGTTCGATCGCAACGATGTGCGCGACGTTGTCAAGCATGTCGTGCAGCCGACGCGCCGCGAATGTCGCCATGCTGACATGATCCTCCTGGTTCGCCGAAGTTGGAATGCTGTCGACGCTGGCCGGGTGCGCGAGTGATTTGTTCTCCGACGCGAGAGCGGCGGCCGTCACTTGCGCGCCCATGAATCCGGAGCAGAGCCCGCCATCTTCGACCAGAAACGCCGGGAGATTACTCAAACTCGAATCGATCAGAAGCGCGATGCGCCGTTCGGACAACGACCCGATTTCAGCAATGGACAGCGCGATGTAGTCGGCAACGAGCGCCACCGGCTCAGCGTGAAAATTGCCGCCCGAAAGAATCGCGTCGGTGTCGACGAACACAAGGGGATTGTCCGTCACTCCGTTGGCTTCGATCTGAAGGACATCAGCAGCATGCCGCAGCACGCCCAGACAGGCGCCGACGACCTGCGGTTGACAGCGAATGGAATATGGGTCCTGCACGCGACTGCAGGACAAGTGCGAAGCGCGTATTTCGCTTCCCGACATCAGTTTGCGCAACAGTGCGCCGACGTCCGATTGCCCGGGATGTCCCCGGGCGCGGTGAACGCGTTCATCGAACGGCGTGTCGCTGCCTTTTACGGCATCAACCGACATCGCACCTGCGATCATCGAAGCAGCCAGAACGTGTTCCGCCCGAAACAGTGCGGCCAATGCCAACGCCGTAGAGACCTGTGTGCCGTTCAGAAGGGCCAGACCTTCCTTAGGGGCAAGCACCAACGGTTCAAGCCGGGCTCGCCGCACGGCTTCGGATGCCGGGACAACCTCACCGTCAATAGAAGCATCGCCCTCGCCGATCAGAGTTTCCGAAATATGAGCGAGGGGAGCAAGATCGCCTGATGCGCCGACCGAGCCCTTGGACGGCACGATCGGACAGATTCCACGGCTGATCAGATTGCAGAGAGCGTCAATCAATCGAGGACGAACGCCCGAGTACCCCCTGGCAAGCGCTGCCACTTTCATGACCATGGCAAGCCGCACAACGGCTTGCGAAAGCGGTTCGCCCACACCCGCCGCGTGGGAGCGGATCAGGTTTTTCTGCAGAGGCTCCAGCTCCGACCTGTCGATGCCGATCCTCGCCAGTTGCCCAAATCCGGTATTGACTCCATAAGCGGTGTCGCCCTGCTCCAGAAACCGGTTTACATATTCCTGTGACTTGACGACCCCGGTGCGAGCCGCCTCGCCCAGTCGAATCTGCAACGGTGCCTCCCAGACTCGCCGCAGCTCGGTCAGCGACAGAGACTGCGCATCGATTTCAAGGTCCATGGGTTCGCTGGCCACGTGTATCTCTACCTGATCATCGGCACGTCAAGATCGTTGTCCCTGGCACAGTCGATGGCGGCTTCATATCCGGCATCCGCATGGCGCATGACGCCGGTTGCGGGATCGTTCCACAGTGCCCTGGCGATACGGCGATCGGCGTCTTTCGTGCCATCGCAGACGACGACCAGCCCGGCATGTTGCGAGTAGCCCATGCCGACGCCCCCACCGTGATGAATCGAAACCCAGGTTGCACCACTGGCGGTATTCACCAGCGCGTTCAACAGCGGCCAGTCGGACACCGCATCCGAACCGTCGAGCATTGCTTCGGTCTCACGATTCGGGCTGGCCACCGAGCCGCTATCGAGATGGTCCCTGCCGATTGCCACCGGCGCGCTCAATTCGCCGCTTCTGACCATTTCGTTGAAGGCGAGACCCAGCTTGTCGCGCTGACCGAGCCCCACCCAGCAGATACGCGCCGGCAGACCCTGAAACCTGATCTTCTTCCGAGCGTCATCCAGCCACGCGTGCAAGTGCACATCGTCCGGAATCAGTTCCTTGACCTTGAGATCGGTCTTGTAGATATCCTCCGGATCGCCGGACAGCGCCACCCAACGAAACGGACCGACGCCCCGGCAGAACAGCGGCCGCACATAGGCCGGAACGAAACCGGGAAAGTCGAAGGCATTGCGGACGCCGTGGTCCCGTGCGACCTGGCGAATGTTGTTTCCATAGTCGAACACAGGTACGCCGGCGTGGTGGAACTCGAGCATTGCGCCCACGTGCGCTGCAATGGATTCCGTCGCTGCAGATGCGACGGCATCCGGGTCGGACTTCCGCATCTCAAGCCACTTCTCAACGCTCCACCCGATCGGAAGGTAACCATTCGCCGGATCGTGCGCGGAGGTCTGGTCCGTCAAGGCATCCGGCCGAATGCCCCGCGCGAGCATCTCCGGTAGCAACTCCCCTGCATTGCCCATCAGTCCCACGGAAACCGCCGTTCGGTTCTCGACCGCATCTTCGATAATGGCCATCGCGTCATCGAGCGTTTCGGCCCGTCGGTCCAGGTACCCCGTCTCAAGGCGCTTGTCGATACGGTCGGACTGGCACTCGATGGCCAGAAGCGAGGCGCCCGCCATGGTCGCCGCCAGCGGCTGCGCCCCGCCCATGCCGCCCAGCCCGGCTGTCAATATCCACTTGCCGATCAGGTCGCCGGAGTGATGCTGGCGCCCCATTTCCACGAATGTTTCGTAGGTGCCCTGCACTATTCCCTGGCTGCCGATGTAGATCCACGACCCGGCCGTCATTTGCCCGAACATCATCAGACCCGCCCGGTCAAGCTCGCGAAAATGTTCCCAGTTCGCCCATGCCGGTACCAGGTTCGAATTCGCGATCAGGACCCGGGGCGCGTCCTTGTGCGTTTCAAGGACACCGACCGGCTTGCCGGACTGCACCAGGAGGGTCTCGTTGTCCCCGAGGGTCGTGAGCGTCTCGACTATGGCGTCGAAACACTCCCAGTTTCGCGCCGCCTTTCCAATCCCACCGTACACCACCAGGTCATCCGGACATTCGCCCACCCGCGGATCGAGGTTGTTCATGATCAAGCGCAACGGCGCTTCCGTGAGCCAGCTCCTGGCCCGTTTCCTGGTGCCCGTTGGTGCCTTGATGGCCCGCTTTCCTGAAGAGTGCATCGATGGAGATTCCCTTATTCAGCCAATCGTGTGAGATTCGAATTCCCGTGGAGAGCGTATTGTCGGCCGCCCCGTCATGTTCAAGCCGCCGATGCCGGCCAGAGGGTACGAACGACCTCGGCGAAGCCGCGGCTCGTTTCTGAACTCGCCACGTGCACGCCGTCGATGACTCGCCATTCGCCACCGACCATGACACGGTCGATCGGCAGCCTGGCGCCAACAAAAACGAGTGCGTCCAGCATCGTTTCCGCGTCATGACCGGCGAACATCGCGCTCTCGCCGTCCAGCGTGACCAGATCGGCAAACCCGCCGGCGCGCAGTTGCCCCGTACCGTGACCGCATGCGAGGCCACCTCCCTTCACGGCCTGCTCGAACAGGACTTGACCGCTGTGCTCGTCCGGACCTGCCACAACGTTTCTCGAGCAGCCGGAAAGCCGTTGCCCGTACTCCAGCCAGCGGAGTTCCTCGTACGGGTTGATCGTGATCTGGCTGTCGGAGCCGATCGCGATCCGCCCGCCCTGATCGAGCCACGACCGCAACGGAAACAATCCGTCGCCAAGATTGGCCTCCGTACTCGGGCACAGGCAGACCACCGCACCGCGTTGGCTCAATGACGCGAGCTCTTCGACGGTGATATGGGTTGCGTGGACGAGGCACCAATGGTCGGTGGGAGAAAGCTCCCCCAACAACCATTCCACCGGTCGTGCGTTGTACCTGGCGAGACACTGTTCGACTTCGGCGGGTTGTTCAGCAATGTGCATGTGCATCGGGCATTCATCGCGCCGGCTGACATCTGCCAGGCGCCTGAGGGACGACCCGGAAACGGCGCGCAGGCTGTGGGCGCCGATCCCCACAGTGATGTTCTTGTCCGCGGTTTCGCGTGCGCATTCATAGTGATCGACGAATTCGTCCGGCGACATCGAGAATCGGAGCTGTTGCGCTGCCGGTCCGGGCCGGTCGAAACCGGCACGCTCGTACAGTACCGGCACGTAAGTCAGCCGGATGCCGGTATCCGCTGCAGCCTGCGCAATGGCTTGAAACATTGCGCAACTTCCCCGGCCACCGTTCGGCTTTCCATGCAGGTAATGAAATTCCGCGACAGACGTATAACCAACGGACAACATCTCCGAAAATGCCTGACGGGCTATTGCGGCCAGCCCCTGCGCATCGATCGATCCGGCGAGCCGGTACATCTGCTCGCGCCAACTCCAGAACGTGTCCCGGCCGGCCGGACCTCTCTGCTCGGCATGACCGGCCAGCGCACGCTGGAACGCATGGCTGTGAGCGTTCGCGATACCCGGAATGACGACGCTCGCCACAAAATCGTCGTCCGATCCGACATTGCAGCCGGTTTCGACCGACTCGATCCGCCCGTCTGACATGCGCAACCGGACATCATTGGCCCAGCCTGTTCGAAGGAATGCTTTTTTCGCCAGGATCGTCGTCATCAGACCACTTGTTCGTGGTTGTATATACAAGTTAGTCCATGCTAACGTACTTTGCAATACACGGGAGGCCAAACCGCTTGCCTGACTGGGATCTGCTCATCACGGATGCGAATATCGCGACGATGCGCCCGGGCGCGGGAGCTTATGGGACGATCGAAAATGCGGCGCTCGCGGTTGCCGCGGGCCGCATAGCCTGGGTCGGCCCCATGTCCGAACTCCCCGCAGGCAGTGCTGAAGAGACCCGAAGCGCCCACGGCCGATGGCTGTCTCCTGCATTGATCGATTGCCATACGCACCTCGTATTTGCCGGCGATCGCGCGGCGGAATTCGAGCAACGACTGAACGGCGCCACCTACGAGGAGATTGCTCGCGCCGGCGGCGGAATTCGCTCGACCGTCAGCGCGACGCGCCAGGCGGACAAGTCGCTGCTGATCGAAAACGCCCGCCCGCGAATCGAAGCGCTGGTACGGGAAGGGGTGGCAACCATCGAAATCAAGTCCGGCTATGGCCTCGATCTCGATACCGAACTCGCCATGCTCGACGCTGCACGAACGCTTGGCGAGCAATACGATGCGGCAGTCGTCACGACGTTTCTCGGAGCCCATTCCGTCCCGGCAGAGTTCGATGGCCGCACAGACGCCTATATCGACTACCTGATTTCGGACGTACTGCCCGTTATCCACGAGCGCAGACTGGCAGATGCCGTCGACGCCTATTGCGAGAGCATTGCATTTTCAGCCGAACAGGTCGCAAGGCTCTTCGAGAGCGCGGCGGCTCTTGGCTTTCCCGTCAAGCTGCATGCCGATCAGTTGAGCGACTGCGGTGGCGCAGAGCTTGCAGCCTCATTCAACGCGCTCTCGGCGGACCATCTCGAATACGCCTCTCCAGCCGGCGTAAGGGCACTTGCCGATGCGGGATCGGTTGCCGTCCTGCTCCCCGGCCCGTTCCTGACGCTGGGCGAAGAACGCGCGCCGCCCATGGAGATGCTGCGTGAACACGGTGTTCCATTGGCAATCGCCACAGACTGCAACCCTGGCACCTCGCCGATTTGTTCGTTGCGATTGGCCATGAAACTTGCAACCAGCCTCTTTGGGCTCACGCCCGAAGAATGCCTGGCCGGCGTTACGCGAAACGCATCCCGGGCATTGGGGCTGGCGGATGACCGCGGTACGCTTGAAGAAGGAAAACGTGCCGACATCGCCGAATGGGACATCAATCATCCGCGGGAGCTGACCTACTGGGCCGGACTGAACCAATTGACCAAGCTGACAATAAACGGCAAGACCATGGAGAAGGATTCATGACGGAAAACATCACGCGGAAGGAATTTCTGCGGCTGGCAGCCACTGCCACAACAGCCGCGGCTCTGGCGGGCTACGCAGACAGGGCCTCCGCTCAAGATGCGGCTCCGGACGTTGCGCCCGGGGTAGACGCAAGCCCATCAGGAACATTGATCCGGGGCGCCGACGTTCTGACGATGGACCCCACGCTGGGTGAACGGTTGGCCACGGATGTGCTGGTGGACAACGGCAGGATTGAAGCGATCGGTGCAGGCTTGTCTCCCGTCGGCGCCGAAGTGATCGATGCCGACGGAATGATCCTGATGCCGGGCATGATCGACGGGCATCGGCACGTCTGGCAGTCCATCGGCCTGGGGCGCCTCACCAAGTTCAACCCGGGCGACTACTCGTCAAATTACATGCTCTGGAAGATGGCTGCCGTCGTCGCCATGGAACCGCAGGATCACTACATTGCCGAACTGGTCGGCGGGCTGCAGGCGATCGATTCCGGCGTCACCTCGATTCTGGACTATGCCCACGGACAGGATTCCGAAGCCAATGCCATGGCAGCAGCCCGGGGACTCAAGGACTCCGGAATTGCCGGCTGGTTCGCCTACCAGCTGGGCATTTCGTACGCGTTCCAGCTCGGCGACACTGTATCGGGATCGGACGCGATCATGGCAATGTTTGGCATCCGTTCGAGTGAGCCCGAGTGGAATACGGCCGCGCTGCTGCAGCAGGAGCTGTTCCATGACAGTTCCGCACCACTGCAGCTCGCGCTCGGACCCGCCATGTGGGCCGGCAACCCGATGACCGAATTCAGGGATGAGTTCGCGCGCGCCCGTTCGACAGGTGTCGAAATGGTGGTCGCTCACCTGCACAAGCCTGCTCGTCCGTTTCCCGCAGGCGTTATGGGGCACAGGGATTCGGGAATACCGGATCTTCACGACGCCGGATTGCTCGGCCCCGACTACCACGTGGCGCACGCCAATCGATTGACGTCCGAAGAGCTGGCGATGCTGCGGGAAACGGGCGGCATGATTGCCGCGACCACCATGGGAGAGTTTCCGTACATGACGCAAGCGCATCGCGGCCCGTCGGTTCACGGCCGTGCACGGGCCGCCGGTGTGGCTGTGGGAATCGGTACCGACGTACCGCTGGCGCTCCCTGACGATTTCTTCGAGCACGTGAGAGCGTCACTGTGGAGCCACTACCTCGCCGAAGATAGCCGACAGATCGTGCAGGATTATCGCTCGCGGGATACGTTGGATTTCGCCACCGCACTGGGTGCCCGGGCCATTCGCCTTGGCGATGAGACAGGTTCGATCACGGTCGGCAAACGCGCCGACCTGGTCCTGCTGAATACCGATCGAATCGGCTTCGGATCGATGGGCAGTCTGGCGGACCGCGTAGTCACGTTCGCAAACTCATCGGATGTCGACAGCGTCTGGATTGCCGGGCAGGCCCGCAAGCGTCACGGACAAATGATCGGCGTGGACTGGGCGTCTCTCAAGGCGCGGCTACATGAAGCTCAGGAACGGGTTAACCGGAAAATCGCAACGGTCAACTGGACGTAGGCGAGGCCGCACGAAGCTCCAGGAACGTCACAATCGTCCCGCCAGGCCCGGATAGTCCGGCGGCAGCTTGACCGTCCGCCAGATCCTCCCGCCGACGTGGCCCAGTTCTTCGGCAAGCAAGTGCTCGAGGACGAAATCCATCACCACTTCGTTGTCCGGCGTCACCTCGAATATGCGCATGTTGTGGGAATTGGTGATCAGCGTGTTGCCGTTGGGCAGCCGCTCGGCCGCGCTCATGAAGGGAGCGAACCAGGTGGACTCCGGATACGCCTGGTATTTCCAGGTGATCTCCCCTTCATAGGGTTTGCCGGGCTCCCTGGCGATGGTGCCATCCTCGTTGAACGGGATTCGAATTTCCAGAGCGCTCGAATATCGCGTACCGAGATTCCAGGAGATCGGCTCCGGCGCACCCGGGATTTCGCCCGCGGTGTTGTTGTGGATGGTAATGTGGCCACCTGAACCGGGGCGATCCAGCAGCCAGCGGGCGTCATGTTGCCCGCCGAGAATGCGGTCATCGGCGGAGCCCATCTTGTAGGCCCAGGGGTTACCCCAACGGTAGATGAAGTCCCCGCCCATGCCATGCCGGCCGCCGCTGGATGTGGCCGCCTCCGCCGCGGTCGTGCTGTGGTCGATGACCCAGATCTCGCTGGGCCTGGGCACGCTCACCATGACCAGGTCACGCTCCGGGTTGTAATCCACCGAGTTCATGTGCAGGTGTTCGCGCATGATCCTTCTCTGGTTAATGTCGTGCTTGCCGATCTCTTCCTGAATGTTTCCGTAGTTGGGCTTGTCCGGGTCGACGTCCTGAACGAGGTGATCCCGGGAGTTCCACATCCAGACAATTTCCGTTGAGCCGTCTTCCAGGTTCGGCTTCAGCTCCAGTAGTTGCTCGAACTGTATGGTGGGACCGCTGGTGGTGGCGCCCCAGTGCATGACCTCGTCCCTGGAAAAGGCGACATGGGCCATCGCCAGGATATTGCCGTTGGGCATGGGCTCGATGTCATGGTGCAGGCAATGCTGGCCGACGATGCACCGCTCGTATTCCCACACCACGTTGCCGTCCCAGTCCACCAATTGCAGGATGCCGTAGCTGCCCACCTGGGTGCCGAGCAATTCGAGCCAGTCGCCGGGCGCCTGCTGGCGCAGCAGAAGGCCGTTCTCCAGCAGGTGGACGGAGGCCGTTTCCGGTACGTGCCCTTCGTACCCTTTCCACGTGTGAACGATCTTGCCGTTGGGATCCAGCAGATAGGCCGTGTTGTGTGCCTGTACGTCCGCCGCGATGCTGGTGACCTTGAAGAGCATGTAACCCTCGAACTGGCGGTCGTCTTCGCCTGGCCGGATCGGGTTCGTGACCTCGCCCTGGTTGTTCACGACACCGCCGACGAATTCTCCCTGCTCGTTAGGGACACCACCCAATATGGTGATGCGGCCGCTGTCATCCAGTTCATCCGCGGTGAGCTTCCAGTTGACGTTCCGGTCGAGTCGTTTGAGGTGGCCCGGCGCGTTCTGCAATTCCTCGGCGGAAATTACGCTGTCGCCGCTGCGGTCGATGACCCGGATGGCGGTCAGCATGCGCAGCCAGCCGGCAAACGGGCCTTTTTCGATGCCGCCGCTGAGTTCGTGGTAGTCGAGGTCGCCGTTGCCGTTCCTGTCGAGCGTGGACAGGGATTCGATCGAGTTATCGATCTCCTCCGCGGAGATTTCGCCGTCTCCGTCCGTGTCGATGGCGAACATGAAGGGCTGGTTGAGGAACTGGCTGCCTTCTGCAGGCCCCGAAATTTCCCCGAAATACCCCGGCTGTTGTGCCTGAACGGAGTTCATCGCGGCGCCAACCGCAACTCCCGCTGCAAGAGACAGGAAAAATGCGCGCTTCATTGTGTCATGTTCCCCGTTGCAAGCTGTGTTCAAGCACAGTCTTCCAGGTCATGCGACTGACTTCCGCGCTGACGCACGCAGGTTTTCAATCGCCAGAATCGTTGGCGTCTCCCACATCGCCGGAATTGCGCCGCAGGTAAGCGATCATGTCGTCCAACTGCTGCTCGCTGATTTCCGTCAGCCGGAAGTTCGGCATGCCGAATCGGCCGCGCCGCACCAGTTCCGTGATGAGTTCGGGCGTCATGTCCGACCTGTCCTCTAGTTTTGCCGGGAGGGCGCCCTGGTAGAGAAACTCCAGCGCGGCCGTTCCGCCGCCGGAGGCCGGATCATTCTCGCCGTGACAGATGATGCACCACTCGTCGTATACGGCCTTGCCGCGCTCCAGCGCCGTTTCTTCTGCAGTGTCCTGGGCCGATGCCGTAAGGGCCAGCGCCAGCAGGACGGACAGCCACGCAATGAATCGCACCGTTCTCATCCCTGACCCTCCTCGCGCAGGTGCCTCGGCCAGATGCCGTACCGGCCGGCGGAGAGAATGCCGTTGGGGTCGATCGCGTCTTTAAGCGTCTCGTGGAACCTGAGCAACGCATGATCGTTGAAGCCGTTGGACATGCGCATGATCTGGTCATGCAGGGGTGCCGGTGCACGGTATTCCGTCCAGCCGTGGTCCGCACAGATCTGGCTCAGTTCCACGTACTGCTCTCGCGTACGCCTGTTTCGTTCCGGATCCGCGTGCACATTCCAGCCTGCCAGAAAGATCCCCGCCCTCGGATACCACATGAGCGGCATCATGGAGTAGTAAGGGGCCAGCAGCGGAATGCCCAGGCGCTCGCAGTTCTTCTGCAGAACCTCCTGGGCGAGCAGGATCTGTTCGCCGGTCTTCGGAATCATCGGCGCGAACCAGAAATGGCCGACCCCGGGTTCGGGGTTGAACTGATTTCGCATGCTCATGGCAAAACGATGCAGGCTGGGAATACCGATGTTGACCATTTCCACGTGGCCGTACGTATTCAGATTGGCCTTGACCTCCTCGCTCAACGGAAATTCCAGCGGTTCGTATTCCTCGTACCAGCAACCCGGAATCTCCCGGCTGAACAGGTCCTTGGCATAGTCCCACTGGGCCTGGGTGACCGAGTTGGGTCCGTGGAACTTCAGCTCCAGCCACCAGAAGGCCAGCCTGTTGCGCTCCCCGTACGCAGCCAGCGGACCGGGGTCGGGCCGCTCGCCGTTGCGGACCTCCAGCAGCGCCAGGTGCTCCGGATCGGTGACCGGAGGCATGAACAGCATGGGGCCGAAGCTGCCATAGAGCGGGCTGGCCATCACCGACATGCCGTTGCAGATCTCCATGTTGTGCAAGCGCGTGTCCAGTGCGACCAGCTTGTGGATGTCGTCGAAGCGGGGCACGTGGACGCGGGCGTGCCGGAAGCCTTCATGGGCGGGACGAATCCAGAACCCCATCTTGGTGATCACGCCGTAGTTGGACTGCGTGAAGATGCCGTGCACGTCCGGGCCGATGCCATACTTCTGGTCCTGCCACAGGACGTTGCTGCCCGAAGCGCCGGGCCCGGTGCGGATCATGTCCCCGGTGGGCAGCACCACCTCCATGCCGCAGTGCCCACTCCAGCGGTCGCGGCCGTGCTGGCTGTAGGTGTGCCCCATGCCTCGTTCCAGCGCGTTGCCGATGAGGCTGCCCCAAGCCGGATCGGGCATGTCCAGGGTCAGCGGGATATTGTTGCGCTCGAAGTGATCGACGATGTCGTAGAACGTCACGCCGGGCTCTACCAGCACGGTCGCTTTCTCCACATCGACGTTGAGAATGCGGTCCATGCGCTTGAGGTCGAGTACGAGACTGCCGGAGTACACCGGCGCGGAGCCACCGTAACCCAGGTTCTTGCCCGTCGAAATCGGGTAGATCGGAATCTTGTACTGGTTGGCGATTCGGACGCACTGCTGCACTTCTTCCGCCGTGTACGGAGCGATGGCGGCAGGCACGACAGGATCTTCCGGTTCGCCCTGGTAGATGGAATATACGTCGTGGTAGAGCGATGTGTGTTCTTCTTCGGTGAATACCCACTCGCCACCGACAACGGAAGAAAAGGCCTCCAGTGCGGCGGCCCAGTCCTGTTCCGAGACTCCGGTTGGTACTGCCATCAGGTTGCTCCTTGAATTCGGATGCTGAAAGTCAAATCGTTTTGCCGCCAGGCGGCGGGCCGGTCATTGTCAGTACAACACATCGCCGGGCAAGCCCGCCTCCGGCACCATGTAAAAGTCGTAGGCGCAGTCGTGATACCACGGGATCATGATCTCCGGATCGGCATTCATTTCCGGCGTGAAATCACTACGGTCGCAGTCCGCTACCGGCTCCGCATCGACGGTTTCGCTCGATCCGGGTGCCTGCACGATGATGAATTTCGCCGGGCTCCCGGTCGAGTCGAAGCCGTGCACGTTACCGGCCGGAATGTGCAGCCACTGACCTTCCGTCAGCGTAAAGTCGGTGCCGCTGACTCGAAGTCGGGCACTGCCTTCGATCATGATGATCGTCTCGGCTTTCGTGTAGTGCACGTGCGGAGGGCCATAGTAGTCGTCCTTGATGTGCTCGACGGACGCCGTAAAGGCGCCGCCCGTATCCTCGCCGCTCAACATCGGTGTGACACTTGCCGCGGGGAACCCGAGATGAAAATGCGGCCGATCCAGCGGCCGCACCCAGGAACGCACCTCGAATTCGGGGCTGTAGCTACTCGGCGTATAGGGCGTGCCGGGTATGTCCGCATCCGCTGCCATGTAGAAGTCGTCAAGGCAGTCGTTATACCACTGGTTCATTCGCACCGGGTCCGCATTCATCTCCGGCGTGAACGTGGAACGATCGCATTCGGGTGTCGTGACCGCTCGCGGCGGCGGCGCCGGCGGAGACTTCAGGATGATCCACTTGGCGGGATTGCCCGTGGACTTGAAGCTGTGAATCGTGCCCCTGGGAATGTGCAGCCACTCGCCCTTCGTGAGCGTGAAGTCGCGCCCGTCGAGCCTGAGATGGGCGCTGCCATCGATCATGATGATGGTCTCGTCCGACTCCTCATGGTAATGCGCCGGACCGTAATAGTCGGTCTCAATATGCTCGACACTGCCTTCGAACATGCCGCCCGTGTCTTCACCGCTCAACATGCGGGTAACGGTCGCCAGCGGGAAGCCCAGGTGAACGCCCATCCGGTCCAGTGGCCGCACCCACGGCTGCGGGTTGGTTCTCGGGTCGTATGCGGTTCCGTCCCCCGAGCCGTCCTGGGCAACAGCGGATATAGAAACGGTGGCAATAACAACAGCTATGCACTTGATTTTCATGAATTCCTCAGCCATTGAACGAGATAGAAATTCCGTTCTTCGTCAGGAACGGAACAAGCAGGTTAACAACATTGGCCGAGCGTGTCGAAGCTGACCTACGGGTCGGCAGAGAGAACGCCGTTGCGCTCCACGTAGTCGTCCCAGAGGCCAATCATTTCCCTAAGTTTTTCCGGATACTCGTCCGCCAGGTCGTCGGTCTCTGCGGGATCGTCGGCGAGGTTGTATAACTGCCAGACATTCGTGCTGGCGAGTGGCACCATGCTGTTCCCCGGCCCATCTCCCGGCAGGTAGAGTATCTTCCAGTCACCCTGGCGAATGGCCCTTCGACCCGATGCGTGCCAGCCCATGTAGTCGTCCGGCTCCCGAATGCTCTCCCGCTCTCCGGTAAAAAGCGGCCGCATCGAGCGGCCCTGCATGGCCACGACCTTGCGGCCCTTGTACGTCACGGCTCCCGGATGCTCTGTTTCGGCCAGATCCAGAAGGGTCGGCATGATGTCCTTTACGGTCAGGAGAGCATCCGACGTCCTGGCTCCCGGGTACGCGCTCGGAAAATGAACGAAAGCCGGCACCAGCACGCCTCCCTGTGATAGAAAACCCTTGAAGGTCCGTAGCGGCGTGTTGCTTGCCTGAGCCCAGTTCGGGCCGGGAAAGACATAGGAATCGGCATTGCCCAGGTTCTCGTAACGGTTATCGCAACACGTTTCAAGAAATTCGGCCATCCCCGGGTACCGGTCCCGGTCGTTGCCCTCGGGCCCGTTGTCCGACATGAAAAATATCAGGGTTTTGTCGTACTCGCCGATCGCCTTGAGGTGATCGACGAGTCTGCCGACATGGACATCGATGTCATCCACCATGGCGGCATAGATGGCCATCTTTCTGGATTCGTAGCGTTTCTCCTCCTCGCTGAGATCGTCCCACGGGCGCTGGCCGAGCATCCGCGGAAAAGGCTCGGTATCCGGCTCGAACCATTCCAGCTCCTTCAGGCGCGCGAGGCGCCGTTGCTTCAGAACGTCATAGCCCTCGTCGTATCTGCCGATGTACTTTGCGATGGATTCCTGCGGCGCCTGCAGCGGCCAATGGGGCGAGGTGTGTGCCAGGTAAGCGAAGAACGGCCTGTCGTCTGCCAGGTCGCTGTCGATGAACTCGATCAATTTCTCGGTGTAATGCCGCGTGGAATAGAAGTCCTCCGGCAGGGTCTCGACCCGCTTGCCGTTCTCCCGATAGATGGTCGGCTGGTCCGGGAGTACGGCGAGTTGGTTCTGAAATGCCCCCGCCCCACCACGCAACGTGACGAACGTCCTGTCGAAACCGCGGGCCGACGGACTGGTCTCCTCGGTCAGCCCGAGGTGCCATTTCCCGGTCATGTACGTGTTGTAGCCGGCGTCCTGCAGGAGTTCCGGAAGTGTCGCGGCCCTGAAGTTCAGATACCCCTCGTATCCCGGCACGCCGACCCGGTCCGTCAGGCCGAAGAATTCGGGCATGTGCAATGCCTCGGCCATCTCGCCCAGTCCGACAATGTGCGCATCCGTGCCGGTCATCAGCATGGCGCGCGTGGGCGAGCAGGTATTCGCGGCATGAAAATTCGTGAAGGTGAGCCCGTCCCGGGCGAGGGCGTCGAGGTTCGGCGTTTCTATCTCGCTGCCGAACAGACCCAGGTCGTTGAATCCCATGTCGTCGACGACGACAAGCAGGATGTTGGGGCGTGAATCCGGCGCCGTTGCAGAGCCGTTATGCCCGGGCTCGGCACAGCCTGCCGCCAACAGGCACAACGCCATCCCGATAGGCGCTGATCTCATCAATTTTCTCTCGTCATCAAGGGAATCACTACGGATGACCCGATCATGCCACCTATCCGGGCGGTCGCCAAGAATGCCCGCGCCATACTCGATCGCAACGACGGGAGAGCGGACACAGCGTCAATTCAGGGTAGCAATCGGAACCGGCCTCAACCCTCAGAAACGGGTTCGTGACTGCCAGTATTCCTCGAGCCTGCCCTCGAGTTCGAGACCCCGGTAGAACGCGTGAGGATCGCAGACGTACCCGTCGAATCCCGTGTCCGCGCCCGGTTCCCTGTACGCATGGCGGTACACCGGCCGCTCGAAGTGGGCGGGATCGTTGAGTTCATATGCGGTGTGCAGCCTGCCCGCCCCGTCCAGATACTTTCGCTCGGTGAGCACCGCCGCAGCCGATACCGGCATGCCGGCTGCATCCCACACGGTCGGCTTCATGCCCCGTGTCTCGATCACCAGCGTCGATCCCTCCCAATGGCCGATGGAGTAGCCCATGGGGAGCCACGCTTCCTCGATCCCCTCCGGGAATTCGCGGCCGTCCATCCAGATGCGGCGAAACTCATTGAAGTAACTGTAGTGAACCAGGATATGGTCGCCGCGATCGATTATCTCGTAATCGAGGGGCGCGTCCTCCATCCGGATTACGCCCCCGGACACGCATCGCAGGTGCGGATCGTCCAGCGTCGAGTCGTAGGTCTCGTTGATCGCCGCACCTGTGGGTGTCAGGTCGAAGGCATCCTTGTGGGTGCCTCGCGAAACGCTGCTCCAGACGCCCGAAATGTCGATCGGCGCCGGATCGGCGCCGGTGTCCGGATGCCCGGACCACGGCTCCGCCGTCCAGGTTCCGGTTTCCTCCCCGCCCTCGCTCATCGAGCCGCTCATTCGGTCGCCAGGCAACTCGCCGGAAAGCTCGGTCACGTGCAGCAGGTCAAAACCGTCCGTCCAATCGAAGTCGAAGACGATTCGATTCTCGTCCAGACTCAGCAGATTGACCGAACCGCCATCGATGTAGACCCGCCATTCCCCTTCTGATTCGGCGATCTCCAGGATTCCGTAGTCGGTGACGCTCCCCGTGTCGAGCGCAAGCACCCACTTGCCGGCAATGCCTGCGTCCTGGGCAGAAGCGACAGCGCACAGCGGCAGGGGCGCGCATCGCAGGGCGTTTGTCAGGAACGCGCGGAAGGCGTCCGCTTGAAATCTCCAGTGCATTGCGCGTTATTCCGTCGCGGGTGGCTGAACCAGCGGGCTGCCGTCCGCCCGAACCACCTGCCGCATCTGGATCCTGCGAATGCCGTCCCGGCCCAGCGCGCCGGTGACGCGGATCGCATCGCCGACACGAATCGTGTTTCGATCCCAGCCCCGTGCAGCCAGCAAACTCAGATTCGCAGCCTCTCCATCCCAGAGCTCGGTGGTTCCGTCTTGCGTCGTAACCTGAATGTAGTAATGGACGTGCGGATTCGCCCAGAACACCTCCTCAACGATCCCCTCCAAGGTCCCTACGTTGTCCATCTCGTAATTGGCCGCGAAGGCGTGATGTGCCGCCGCGTAATGCGTCGCCGACACGAACAAGCCAAAGAGGATGCCCGCGAGCAATCGACTGAACATGAAGTCCCCTCCGGATGGATTCCGTGCGACCCATGATAACCCCATGGTCAAGTCAGCTGCCCGGCGCGAAGAATCCCGACACCAGAAAATGTACAAAGGGCCCCGGACTGGTAGATTCGCGTGGATATGAAAATTTCTTCGGGACTTGACGTGCGACTCGTCTCCGTTATCTTGCGGCAGTATCCGAACTCCAGGAAAAGAAGATGATTAACGCCGGAATCGTAGGCATGGGAGGTTGGGGACGGGCGCTGGTGGAGTCGGTCTCCGGCGGAAGCGATGCGATTCGCTTTACTGCGGGCACGACGGGGACGCCGTCCAGGGCAGCGGACTACGCCGCGAAAGCCGGTCTGCGCCTGCATGAATCCCTCGACGATCTGCTTGCGGACGACGATCTCGATGCGGTCGTACTGGCCACGCCCCACTCCACACACCCGGGTCAGATTCTCGCGGCCGCGAACGCCGGCAAGCATGTGTATTGCGAGAAGCCGTTCTGCCTTGGCGCGGCCGATGCCGCCGAGTCACTGCAGGCGCTGGCGGCAAACGGCCTGAAGGCCGCAGTGGGTCACGACCGCCGCTTCTACCCCAACACCGTGGCGCTCAAGCAGGCGATCGACGCGGGCGAACTCGGCAGGATGGTGCAGATCGAAGGCAACTTTTCAACCAATCTCGCCCCCGCCGCCGGCACGTGGCGAGACAGTCGGACAGAAAGCCCCGCGGGCGGCATGACTTCACTGGGCATTCACGTGATCGATGCCTTCATTCACCTGTTTGGGCGCATCTCGCACGTTCAGGCAGTCAGCCGTAGGGTCGCCCTGCCGTTCGATATCGACGACGCAACGATCGTGACCGTGGAGTTCGAGGGTGGCCAACTGGGCTATCTCGGCACGGTGGCTTCGACAGCCCCACTCTGGCATCTGCGCGCTTTCGGCTCCGGTGGGTGGGGTGAGGTCGTCGATCATGATCGGCTGACAATCACAAAATCGCGCGACCAGTCGGCAACGCGAACTTGGGAAAACCACGGTTACCCCTGCCTGCCGTCGGTCGCGGCAGCGCTGGAGGCGTTCGCGCGGGATTGCGAGGGCGGTCCGCTCTTCCCCATCACACCTGACGAAATCCTTCATGGCACCGCCGTCCTGGAGGCAATTGTGCAGTCGGCAACCAGTGGGGATCGAGTTCCTGTCGCTACACCGATCCTTTAGTCCAGGCGGCGATCCGGCCTGGCTCACTCTCGCTGCGCGCCGTTCACACTTGGCGCGCGAAGCACGACGCGCTATTCGAACCCACCCTGTTTCGAAAGCACAGGATCACAATCGTACCGCACGAGTTCCAGCTCCGGCGAATAGACCATCTCGGTATGGCCATTGAACGGCTCGGCAAGGTATTCCGGATCCTCGAGGAAGACATCGATCATCGCGCGTCGGCCATCTTCACTCAGCGAGTACCGCTCGATCATGTGTTTCTGCGCGCCCGAAGGCACACCGCGGCCGTTGCCCTCCGGATGATCCCTGAATTGGATCGTATCGACTACCAGTGTCTCGCCTTCCCACCAACCGATGGAGTGACCTTCCCAGGACGTGCGCTCGTCGGTTTCCGGATGCCCGCGTCCATCCATGTACACGATTCGCGTCTGGTCGAAATACTCGTTGCGCAGGATGACCCGGTCCTCAAGAATCTCGATTCCATTGAGATAGGTTGTCGATGCAAGCAGGCTTGGCGGAGGCGGCGCCACGCAATCCCTGACGGGCGTCTGGGTGAAATAGTCGTACTCAGCCCGCGCGGCCTCCGCTGCAGGTGTCAGCGGTACCTGATTCAGGCCGCGGCGCAGGCTGAAGGTGCTCAGGCCACGCCACACACCGTCGAGGCTGGTCGCTGCCACAGTTTCCTCGGGATCTTCCTCTACCTGGTACCAGAGCTGACCATCGGTGGTCTGCATCGTGTTCAGGATGGCCCGCATCCGTCCGCTTCTTTCGGGATGGGCACGAATGGTGACCGTGTCACCCTCGCTGATCAGGTCGGCAGTCCAGCCGCTGCGGATCATGATCGGAGTGGAGCCGGTCTCGATATCCCACTCGATCGTCTCGCCCTGCTCGTTCTCCGTTTCCACCAGAATCGCGATATGCGGATTCCGGAACGAATAGCTCGTCACCACACCCTCGAACGCCACCACCGTATCCCGGTCGTAACCTGCGTCACTGTGGTGTCCAGGTACTGCCGAAGTGAATAGCGCGCCAATGAATGCCAGCAACAGATTGATGAATTTCACGTGTCGACTCTCCAGTTTTTCCGGTGCCCGGGGCACCGCTGTTCCGGTTGGTCCCGGAGCAGGCCGTGGGCGCGGACTGCGCCTTCGCCCTGTCTCATCCGGGTTGGGCCGAAGAATATCACGGTGGCAGCATAGTCGACGCCTGTGGAAAACCCGTTCGTGATGTAATCTCTTGCCTTGGCCCACCGGCACACGCGGTGGGCGGAAGTTTGCGAACCGAAAACAGCAGGCCAGGCAGAAAACACCGTGGACAGTACCGTACCCACATTTACTCTATTCGGCGTGCAGCACTGGGTGGGGACGGGCATCACGATAGCCGTTGCCGTGCTCCTGCCGCTGCTGTTGCGATGGCGCGCGAGCCCTCAGGGCCAGGATACGGCGCGAAAGGTCCTTGCCGTCTGCATGTTCGTCGACATCTTCCTGGGACCGGCGGTCAGGGCCGGCGTATACGGAATGCCGCTGGCGGAGCATCTGCCGCTGCACCTTTGCGGGATGACGGTGACGCTGGGCACGTTCATGCTCTGGATGCGCAGCTATCGCCTGTATGAAGTGCTGTATTACTGGGGAACGGGAGGCGCGCTGGTCGCACTGATGACGCCCGACGTTTTGCAGGCGTTTCCTCACCCGGTTTTCTTTCTGTTCTTCCTGAGCCATGGTCTCGGGTTCATGGCGATCATGTTCGCCACCCTGGTCATGGGCTTCAGGCCCAGGCCGAGGTCTCTGCTGATCGTCATGCCGGTGACCGCCGCCTATGCCCTGCTGATGGTTCCCGTCAACCTTCTGCTCGGGTCGAACTATCTCTTCCTGCTTGCAAAGCCCGCGCAACCCTCGCCGCTGGACTGGTTCGGGCCCTGGCCGTCGTACCTGCCGGGCCTGGTAGGGATGGTGGCATGCGCCCTTCTTCTCCTGTACGTCCCTTTCGCCGTAATCGACCTCGTCAGCGCCAGAAAGTCAGGCCGAGGATGACCCGCGGCCGCCACCCGGGCCATTCCTGCCGAAACGACGTTCACTGACGATTTCGTTTGCTGACGAATTCATGTACTCGCGATCATTTGCCCGGTGGGCCTGTGGCACTATATGTTGCGCGAGTCGACGAACCTGAGCGCAGCAAATCCCCCAAGGAGACCCCCATGTCGAACATCTCAAGAACCTCGGTCTTCACCACCTTGATCGCACCCCTGACAATTGTGGCCACCGGCTTCGCGCAGGACGAACCGCGCCGAACCATTACCGAGATAGCCGACGGCGTCTACCGGGCCACCAACAACAATCACGGTACCGTATTCATGGTCACCGACGACGGAATCGTGCTCGGCGATCCGATCAATCCCGACTTCAGCACCTGGCTGAGGGGCGAACTGGACAGCCGCTTCGGTGTCCCGGTCCGCTACGTCGTCTACAGCCATCATCACTGGGATCACGCATCTGGCGGCGGGGTCTTTGCCGACACCGCGCAATTCGTCGGACACGCCAACATGCTTCACCACCTGGCGCTGCCGCCGGACTCGACGCAATTGGCAGATGTCGAGGGCCAGTACGCACCCCTTGCGGCGTTGGATACGGACGCGGACGGCGTCATTACCCGCACCGAGGCAGGCGACATGGATGCGCCGCGGTTCGCCGGACTGGACGCCAACGAAGACGGCGCCATCAGCGGCGCCGAACTCATGCGCGGCCCGGTGAGCCTGGTTCATCCGCCGAACATCACGTACACGGACCAGATCGAGGTCAGTCTGGGCGGCAAGCGCGTGCGCATGAACTGGGTCGGCGAGATGAACCATTCGCTGGACTCGAGCCGGATCACGTTTCCGGACGCCAGCGTCATGTTCGTGGTCGACTACATCACCTTCCAGCGCCTCCCCTTCATGGAGATGGATTTCGAACTGGGCATGTACGAAGAGTGGATGGCCGCGATCCGCGAGACCGAGGAAATCGCGCGAGACTTCGATCACGTGGCGACCGGGCACGGACCGGTGGGAACCGTGGACGACATAACGGACTGGAGGCTGTACTTCGAAGCGCTGGAGGCGGCGGTGGCGGCGGCCATCGAGGCGGGCCAGTCGCTCGAAGAGATGCAGCAGACCATCGAGATTCCGGAATTCAGCCACTGGAACGGATACAACTGGCTCGACATGAACGTGCTGGGCATGTACCACTTCCTGACGGACTGATCCCGTGCCGGATACGAATCTGAAACGCGCGTCGCGCCTGGAAACCGCGACCCTCAGCGATGCGCTGGACAAGCTGCGCATCCCCGGCCAGTGCCTGGGAATCAAGCCCCGCGATCATGCCTTCCGCATGGCCGGCCGCGCTCACACGGTCCTCTATGGCCCCACGGATACCGCCGAGCCGGGCAACGTCGGCGATTTCATCGACGACCTTGCGCCCGGCACCGTGGTGGTCCTCGACAACGGCGGGCGCGAGAACGCCACGGTGTGGGGCGACATCATGACCTGGCTGGCTCACAAGAACGGTCTTGCGGGCACCGTGATCGACGGGGCGTGCCGCGATGTTCACCTCTGTCTCAAGCTGGGCTACCCGGTGTTCAGCCGCAGCTACTCCATGCGCACCGGCAAGGACCGCGTGCAGGTGGATGCCGAACGCGTGCCGGTAACCATCGGCCAGGCGCGGGTCCGCCAGGGTGACCTGCTGGTGGGCGACAGCGACGGCGTCGTGGCCATTCCAGGGTCCCGTGAGGACGAGGTCCTGGACGTTGCCGAGCAGATCAACGAGGCGGAGGAACGGATTCTGGGCTACCTGAAACAGGGCCATCGCCTCGACGAAGCCCGGGTGAAGATGGGCTATCACGCCCTGCAGACACCGGACGAATAGAGCGCTTCTGCCGATCAAGCCGCATGCACGGCTCCGTTGCTCAATCCCATCCGCCTTTCCCATCCGCCATCCCTGGCCCATGACGGAGACACCGGGCAATGGCGTCGTGGTCGATCCGGAGCCGCTGGCCCGGTTTTGTACCAGCGTATTCGAACGCGCGGGCATGGACAGGAATTCGGCCCGTACCCAGGCAGACGTCCTGGTCTGGGCCAACCTCCATGGCGTCGATTCCCACGGCGCATTGCGTGTTCCCAGGTACGTCGCCTGGCTTTCCTCGGGCGTGATGAATCCCCGACCTCAGCTTCGCATTGACGACAATTCCCCGGCGACGTTCGTTGTAGATGCCGACCGCGCCACCGGCGGGGTCGCCATGCAGGCCGCCACGCGCCACGCCATCGAAAAGGCACGCAGCAACGGCCTGGCCTGGGGAATCGTTCGTAAAACGACTCACACCGGCCCCATGGGCTACTACGCTGCACAGATCGCCGAAGCGGGCATGCTCGCCATCGTCGCGTCGTCAAGCCGGCCCCTGATGGCCTACCACGGCGCGCGCAAGGCCGGCGTCGCGACCAGTCCCATTGCGTTGGCAGCCCCGGGCGATGAATCGGATCTCGTCATGCTGGACATGGCCACGGCGGAAATCGCCATCGGCAAGATCCTGAAGGCTCGGGCGACGGGCGATCCGATACCTCCCGGTTCCGCGATGACGGCAGACGGAAAGCCCACCACCAATCCCCTTGAGGCGGCCGTGCCGATGCCGCTGGCCGGCCCCAGGGGTGCGGGCCTGTCACTGCTGCTGGAGTGCTTTCAGGGCGTGCTCGTGGACCACCCGCTGCTCACGCCAGCGCTACGGGGCGAACCGGTTGTTCACAGCCAGAACGGCCTGGTCGCTGCCATCGACATTGGGCTGTTTGGAGACATCGGTGCGTTTCGACGGCGAATCGACGAACTCGGCGCGGCAATCAGGAGCCTGCCCAGGGCGGAAGGCGTCGACTCAATCTACCTGCCTGGAGAAATCGAACGCGAAACGGCAGCCAAACGCCGAGGCGACGGGATTCCTCTCCCCATCAGCACCTGGAACGGTCTGCGGAAAATCGCGCAGGACGTTGGCGTAGAACCGCCGGAACCGCGCACTCAGCAATAGGCATGGTCGGAGTGGTGTCAGCGATAGACCCTGGGAGCGCGATCGGCGATAGACTCGAAATCGCACTCAGCGGTAGACGTTCGGCGCCCGGTCGAACCGGCTGGCCTGATCGTAGTAGCGCATGGCGCTGGCCAAAGGCGGCACCGCCGCGCTGACGCGATCCTGGTGGTCGGCCGACAGGTTCACGTCGGCAGCGCCGAGATTGTCCACCAGTTGCTCCATGATCCTGGGGCCGATGATCGGCGCCGTCACGCCGGGTTGCGCTGCTATCCATGCCAGGGCGAACTGCGAAGGAGTGCAACCGGCTTCCCGGGCCAGTTCCACAAGCAGATCGATCACGTCGAACGCCTCTGCGGTTGCCGGGCGATTGAAATTGTCGCGCCCGCCCTGCCACCGACCCTCGGCACCGGTGTCGTTGCGTCGATACTTGCCGGTCAGCAATCCGCCGCACAACGGCCCCCAGGGGAGAAACGCGAGCCCATAATTGCGCGCTGCAGGGATCGCCTCCCGCTCTGCGGCCCGATCCAGCATGTTGTACGCCGACTGGTCGCAGACAAACCGGTGCAGCCCCAGTTCCCTGGCGACCCACAACGACTCCACCATCTTCCACGCCGGGAACATGCTGCAACCGATGTAGCGGATCTTGCCCTGCCGGATCAGGTCGTCCAGCGCCCGCAGGGTTTCGTCAATGGGCACATCCGGTAGGGAACGATGCAGGTAATACACATCGATCCAGTCCGTGTTCAGGCGCTGCAGGGACGCTTCGCAGGCGCTGATGAGATACCGGCGGCTCAATCCGGCCAAATTCGGATCGTCCGGGTCCATGGGCATGCACGCCTTGGTGGCCAGGATCACGCGTTGCCGGGCGCCGGCGCCTGCCAGCGCCTTGCCGACGATGCGTTCGCTCTCGCCAAGCCCGTAAATGTCCGCCGTGTCGAGAAAATTGATTCCCTCGTCCAGCGCCCGATGGATGATGGGAATGGACGCCGCTTCGTTCGTGCTGCGTCCGAACATCATCGTGCCAAGGCAGAGTTCGCTGACCTTGACGCCGGTCCTTCCGAGATTGCGGTATTCCATTGAGACACGGTATGGCATCGGAGTGTACGCTTCAACAGGTACAGCAAGTAATATGCGAGCAACGCAAACGAAGTCGGGTACCGGATCATGAACAGGATGCACCTGCATTCACTTGCCGCGGCTGTAATCGCGGTATCGAGTAGTCCTTCGCTGGCGCATCATGCCTTCGTCACCGAGTTTCTCCCCGATCAGCAAGGCGAGGTCGAGGGGACCGTCACCGAAGTCATCTGGGCCAACCCGCATATCCGCTACGGCGTCGAGGTGCAACAGGATGACGGAACAAGCGAGGTATGGTTTCTGCAGCCGCCGGGAAACCTGCCCACGTATCAACGGGAGCAGTGGTACGAGGATACGGTCCAGGTAGGCGACCGGGTCACGGCGACGGGCAATCTGGGCCGCGACGGCATGAAGCGGCTGTACGCCACGTGCATCTATCTCGAAAGCGGCCGCCGGCTCGGGCGTTGCGTGGTTTCGGGCTCAGTGGAGGAAATCATCGCCGACCCGAACGTCGACTACACGGTGCAGCCGAACGACTACGAGGTCGACATCAGCGGCTACTGGATGAACCGCTACAACTTCCGTGCGACGGTGGACGACCTCGAGCCCAAGCCGGTGCCGTTCACTCCGGAGAGCCGGGCCATCTACGAATCGCGGCAGTTCGGCGACGACCACGTCCTGCGTTGTCTCGCGCCGGGCCTGCCTCGCATATTCGGTTCGCCCTACTCCATGGAAGTGCTCGACGGCGGCACCCACTACTTCATGCTCTTTTTGCAGAACAACAGCCCCCGCTGGGTGTGGATGGACGGGCGCTCCGCGCCGGACAACCATCCGCTCACGTCCATGGGCTACTCCGTGGGACGCTGGGAGGACCGCACCCTGGTTATCGAGACCACGCACCTGGAGCCGGGTTGGCTCGACGGGTCGGGCTATCCCATGTCCGGCGGCGACGGCACGAGAATCGTGGAACACTGGACGGTTGCCGGGGACGGACTGACGATCGACCGCATCATGACCATCCACGACGACATGTATACGGAGCCGCTGGTGCGGACCCGCGGCTCGCAGCGCGCCGATGCCTCTGACGGGCTCATGGAGAGTCCGGTCTGCGATCCCAACAGCCACTATCGGGACCTGTACGAACGCGGCCTTCTGGAAGACACTCTCTATGATCGCTGATGTCCGCAATGTTTCCTGAAAGGCGCCGTTCTTCGGGACACCTCCGTTGGCAAGAACACCGACGACCGTTTCTGCGCGGGATGTTTGCCGCAGCACTGGCGGTTTCGCTCAGCGCGTGCGGCGATAACACGGGGGTAGTAGACGACAGCGATACCCCCGGGATCGTAAACCTTTCCGTGGAGCCGAGTTCGGTCACGGAAAGCGAGACACCGGTCACCGTCACGGTGACCGCGGCAATCGAGGGCGGTACCGCCCCGACCGAAACGGCCGTCACCGTGTCGCTGGCCGGCGATTCGGCAGACACCAACGATTTTGAAGAGGTCGAGCCGTTTCGGATCACGATTGCGGCCGGATCCGGATCCTCATCGGAAAGTATTTCGTTTGTTGCGACCGACGACGACGAAGATGAGGAAGACGAGACGGTGCGAGTGACCGGCACGGCCGCCGGGCTGACCGTCAATCCGGCGACCCTGACCATTGTCGACAACGATGAACCGTCGGAATCCGGCTGGGTCGCCGGACAGTTCCTGCCAGCGTCGACCTTTGCCGGCCAGTGCCTTGCACCCAGGACCGGCATCGATCCCCGGACGAATCGTCCCTACCCCGACACGCGGGGCCAGACGGTGGACGAGAACAACTGGCTGCGATCCTGGAGCAACAACACCTACCTCTGGTACGACGAAATCGTCGATCGCGATCCGGGACGATACGACGACCCGCTGGACTACTTCGACCTGATGCGGACCAACGCCCGGACGGCCTCCGGCGCGCGCAAGGATCGATTTCACTTCACTTACGACACCGAGGTCTGGATCGCATTGTCGGAGTCGGGGGAATCTCCCGGATATGGCGCAACCTGGACGGTCATTTCCCGCTCGCCCCCGCGCGAGACCGCCATTGCCTACACCGACCCGGATACGCCGGCAACCGAAGCCGGACTTCTGCGGGGAGCCAGGATCGTTTCCGTGGACGGCATCGACTTCGTCAATGCGGACGGCCAGGCAAACATCGACGCGATCAATGCCGCCCTGTATCCGGAGACGGCCGGCGAGACCCATTTGTTCGAATTCCGCGACGTCGGGGAGCAAACCACCCGTACCGTGGCACTGACCTCGCAAATCATCACCTCCACACCGGTCCAGCAAGTCGGCACACACACGTCACCGGCGGGGGTGACCGTCGGCTACCTGCTGTTCAACGACCACATCCGGACAGCCGAGGCCGCACTTATCGACGCTGTCCGTACATTCAATTCGGTAGACGGCGGCATCCAGGACCTGATTGTCGACATGCGTTACAACCGCGGAGGATTCCTCTATATCGCCAGCGAACTGGGCTTCATGATCGCAGGCCAGGCGGCAACCGCGGGGCAAACCTTCGAACGGCTTGAATTCAACGACAAACACCCGGAAACCAATCCGGTAACCGGGCGGCCTCTGAGTCCCATTCCCTTCTACAATGCCCGGGAGACTTCGTCAGGGAACGTAGAGCGGTTGCCGGAGCTGGCGCTGCGGCGCGTCCTGATACTCACCGGCCCGAATACCTGCTCCGCCAGCGAAACGGTAATCAACAGCCTGCGCGGCATCGACATTGAAGTCATCCTGATCGGCGATCCAACCTGCGGTAAACCCTATGGCTTCTACGCGGCCGACAACTGCGGTACGAGCTATTTCACGATTCAGTTCCGCGGCGTCAACGCCAAGGGGTACGGTGACTACGGGGACGGATTCGTACCCACTCCGGGGGCTACCGGGGACGAAGCCCAGGTACCCGGATGCCGCGTCGCGGACGACCTGACTCGCGCTCTGGGCGATCCGGCCGAAGGGAGGCTGGCCGCCGCTCTGGCGTATCGCGACACAGGCACGTGCCCGGTATCCGGGGCGGCTTCTCAGGGGTTCGGCCGGGAAGCGGATGCACCCGACGATCCGGGGTCCGGGGACGGCATCGTCCACAAGCCGCCCTGGCTGACCAATCGGATCATCGAACACTAGTGCTCTATTCGGCTGATACGCAATTGCCGGGCCGATAGAGCGCTGGTTCCTGCTGTATACTTCCCGACTGTTCCGGCGGTGCATCATTCGCCGGATCGCAACCAACCACTCCTTACGGATCAGCTACACGGGGAGCATCGGATTTCCATGTCTATCGCACAGGATCAACTTGACAAGGTACGCACGCAGGACGGATTCATCGCGGCTTTGGATCAGAGCGGCGGGAGCACGCCGAAGGCACTGAGGCTTTACGGTGTGGGCGAGGATGCCTACGCCGGCGACGATGAGATGTTCGACGTGGTGCACGCGATGCGCACCAGAATCGTGACCAGCACCGTGTTCAACGGCGAGCGGATTCTCGGCGCCATCCTGTTCGAGAACACGCTCGACAGGGACATCGGCGGGATGAACTCGGCCCGGTATCTCTGGCAGGAAAAGAACGTCGCGCCCTTCCTCAAGGTCGACAAGGGCCTGGCGCCGGTGGGGGACGGCGTGCAGATGATGAACCCGATTCCCAACCTTTCGGAGCTGCTGGACAAGGCCAGCTCGAGAAACGTGTTCGGCACGAAAATGCGCTCGGTGATCAAGTCCGCCGACGCGGTCGGCATCGAACGGGTGGTCAGTCAGCAATTCGAGATCGGGCGGCAGATCGTGGCGGCCGGATTGATGCCCATCATCGAACCGGAAATCGATATCCACGCGCCCGACAAGCGTGAGGCGGAAGACCTGCTGAAAGATCAGTTGCTGGCGCATCTGAACGATCTTTCGGCCGACGAGCTGGTGATGTTCAAGCTGACCTTGCCGGAGGAACCGGGTCTGTACCAGGGATGCCTGGAGCATCCGAACCTGCTGAAGCTGGTTGCTCTCTCCGGCGGCTACAGCCGTGAAGAGGCCAATCGCCGGTTGGCGGAAAACCCCGGCATGGTCGCGAGTTTCTCCAGGGCCCTGACCGAAGGACTCAACGCCCGGCAGTCAGACGACGCATTCAACGCCATGCTGGATGCCTCGATCCAGACGATTTTCGACGCGTCCTGTACCTGAGCCCGGGCAGCGGCCCGTATTTCAGCGACCTTCCTTCGCGAGTGACGGAGGAAATGGGCGGCGGGCAGGCCTACCGCACGTTGTCGTGGTGCGACAGATCCTGCATGTGCGGCAGGTCGCGCTCGATGCAGGGTGCTGCCTCCACCAGTTCCCGGTCGGTCAGGTGCGCGATACGCGGCCGTTGCTGCCAGGGTTCCGCGAGAACAGCCGGGTCGTGGGAAATTGCCTGCCACTCCAGCGTATCGCCGGTTCGGGTCAGGCGCTCCACTACGCGCAGGTCCCCCGTGTGGAATGATCCGTCGTCGGTGAGCCACGTCTCGTCGATCAGGTTCACCGTTTCCACGACCAGCGTGTCGCCCTCCCAATAGCCCACGGAATCGCCCAGATAGGTTTCCTCCACGTCCGGGCGGTAACCGCGGCCGTCGGTGGGAATGATGCGAAAGTAGTTGCCGTTGACGTCGTCGTAGAGGAACACGATCTGTCCGGGGATCTGCACAATCTTGTCCGGCGGGCCGATACGCGGCAAACCCGGGTTGCGGCACCGGAGCACCGGGTCCTCTTCGACCTGGCGCGCTTCCAGATCCCTCACCTTGTCCACGAATTCCGGCCGGTACGCGGGCCGTTCCGGAGGCAGACGAACCGCGTTCGACGGGGGTGCAGACTCCGGCTGCGGACAGCCCGTCACGCAGATACTTCCGTTGATATTCTGCGGTCTGACGAAGTCGATCCCCGAACCGTTGTCCCAGGTGCCGTTCAGGTCCGGGTGCCCCTCCGCAGTGCGCGGCGTCCCAATCGTCCCCGGCGCACCATCCTGCGCCAGGCTCAAGCCCGGGACCAACACGGCCGCAGCGAGCAAGGCGGTCTGTATTCGAATCATCATGGTGCACTCCTTATCGGTGACGGTGGGTCGACGCCGAATCAGTTCCGGGACAGCGCCGGAACGTCGCCTGTCAACTCGCCGAAATCTGAAAGTACCGGCCGTCCTCGAAAGTAATCCGGCGGATCCAGCCGACATTGGGTAGCGTATGGGATTCGATCCCGGTGACCGTCACCGGAGTACCGTTGCCCTCCAGCATCGCCTTGGTGATACCTGCCTTGCGCATGAAGGCGGTCGGGGCGGTCTCCAGTTGCCATGGTGTGACGCTGCCGTCCTCTTCCGTCACTGCCAGATGCAGGTAGATGTGGGGATTGATCCACTCCACTTCCGTGACGACACCGTTGATCTCGAATGGCCTTTCGGAGTCGAAGACGCCTGAAACCGAATGGTGACCCCGGGCCACTGCCAGTGCGGCCATGGCGGCTGCGACCACCGTAAGCCCTTTCCAAGTCCTCATGAGCGAAACCTCGGCGGAATAATCCGCATGCGACTTGGTATACCCCATTTTTCCTGCCTGCACAACAACCTGCAAGCGGTCGCGGTCCCGGAGTTTTCTCGCGAAGAAGAACGGGTCTAGGGCCAAATCCTCCCGCGTCAACGTCCCCTCCCCGGTGTGAGAGAATCCCGCCGATGAAAGCCGCCCGACTCGCTGCCTTCTGCAAGGCACACCGGCTGCCCGACTCGTTCCGGCGAGTCGCGGCCGCGCACTATGCTCCACTGGCGCGTTGGCTGCTTGAAACGCCATGGCCGGTACCGCCGATCATCGGCATCTGCGGTGCGCAGGGAACGGGCAAATCGACGTTGGCTGAGTTTCTGGCAGCAGAACTGAACGATGTGGCCGCCTGGTCGGTCGCGGTGCTGTCGATGGACGATTTCTATCTATCCCGGGCCGAACGCCTTGAATTGAGCCGCACCGTTCATCCCTTGCTGGCCACGCGGGGGGCGCCCGGAACCCATGACTGCGAAATGATGGGCGACTACCTGCAGCGCCTCAGGCACCTTGGTGACGGCGAGTCAATGACGTTGCCCCGTTTCGACAAGAGCCGGGACGACCGGGCGGCGCCGGAAACCTGGCCGCGCGCGGCAGGCCCGTTGAACGCCATCATTCTGGAAGGCTGGTGCCTCGGAGTACCGCCACAGAATGCCGGTGAACTGGTCACGCCGGTCAACGAACTGGAGGCTCGTCATGACAGCGACGCCCGCTGGCGAACCTACGTCAATGACCGGCTTGGGGACGACTATGCGGAACTCTTCTCACGGCTGGACCGGTTGATCTTTCTCCGGACGCCGGACATGGACGCCGTGCTGCGCTGGCGAAGCGAGCAGGAAAGCAAGCTCATCGCAAGCACATCCGCCGGTCGGCCCGGGATCATGGACGCGCCGCAACTGAGGGAGTTCGTCCAGCACTTCGAGAGGCTTTCCAGGGTTGCCGTCGCCAGACTTCCGGCGACGGCAGATGTCACGCTGGTGCTTGAAGCCTCCCACGAAGTCAGGGACAGCCTGTATCGACCATGACCGGTCGGGTGTTGTCAGGCGCGTTCGGCAAAGTTGCCGGACAACGCGTCCCACCAGGGGGCTTCTAACTGCCGACCACCTGCACGGGCTGACCTTCCATCAGCCGCTCGGCGCCGCGGATCACGATGACGTCGCCAGCCGCAAGCGCGCCGTCAACTTCGATGAGATCCCCGTCGCCCACACCCGGCATCACCGGCACGCGCTGGGCGCGCTGTTCGGGTCCGACCCGAAACACAAAGGCGCCCTCGCGCCTCAGGACCAGCGCGTCGCGGGGTACCACGAGAGCCTGCTTGGGCGGCTCCGTAGGCACGTCGACACGTACGCTCTCGCCGACGATCCACTCCTCGGCCGGCACATCGATTCGCAGTTCGAACATGTGCGACTGGGGATCACCGATCGTCACGATGGTGCGCACCAGTCCCGGCCCCCGCCGATAGTCGTTGTAAATGGGAACTTGTGAACCCACATCGAGAAATGCCACCGCGTTCAGCGGCGCACGCGCGGTCACCTCGATGCTCTCCGGGCTCACCAGGCGAATGACCTGATCCAGGCGATTTATGTATTCGCCAGGATTGATCGACCGTTCGCTGACGACACCATCGAAGGGTGCCACGATCGTCATCTTGGCAATCTGGTCCTCGATCTGCCTGAGGCGAGCTTCGGCCACGGCCAGGTCCCCCCGCGCCACCTCCAGATTCGACCGCGTCTGATCCAGCAGACTCTCGGCCGCGATGCTCTCGGCCGCCAGAATCTCCAGCCGATCGACTTCAGGCTCCAGGAACGTAAGCCGACCCCACTCGCGTTCCACCTGGCCGCGGTATTCGTCGCGCTGGATTTCCAGGGTCGTACTCTCCAGGCGCACCACGGGATCGCCCTCTGCGACTACCGTGCCCACGTCGGCGAACCAGATGACGCGCCCCTCCACTTCCGTGGCCAGCCGCGAGTCCGCCCGGCTCACCACCGTCCCGGGTATGTTCACCGTGGGAGAGATTTCGGTGCGCCGGACCTCGTCCACGACCACCGGGGCAGGAGGCAACGCCATCTGCTGCGCCCCTGCCCACCAGGGCGCCAGAGCCGCCGCCCCGCATAGCAACACCCGAACCGCTTTATGTGGTTGCATCATGAACCCTTGTCCCCACGAACCGCTCGACATCCGGCCAACTTCCTGACGGATCGCTCAGCCACTTGCCAATACCCCGCCGTCAGCGGCGCCCCGGCGCTCCTCGCCGAGCCGCAGCAAGCTCGGCAGCAGGATCAGTGTAAACGCCGTGCTCACGCTCATGCCACCGACGATGACCGCCGCCATGCCGCGGTAGAGTTCGGTGCCGGAACCGGGCATCACCAGCAGCGGCAGCATTCCGAACAGGCTGGTCAGCGTGCTCATGAGGATGGGCCGCAGGCGGATGCGGACGGCCTTCTCCACCGCGTCGCGCCTTGCCACACCCGCGCGTTCGGACGAGCGCGTCTGGTACACCAGCAGGATCGCGTTGTTGACTACCAGCCCAAGCAGCGTGATGAAACCGATCATGGTCAGCAGGTCCATGGGCTGGAACACCAGCAGATCGGTGATCCGCAAGGCGACGACGCCGCCGACGGTCGCCAGCGGCAGCACCAACAACACCAGCAGGCTGTCCCTGAACGAGCGGAACAACGCGCTGACCAGCAGGTACAGGATGACGATCGCCAGCAGAAAGCTCCGTCCCATGTTGCCGAGCGCGATTTCCAGATTGTCGGCGCTGCCGTAGAAGCTCAGTTCCCCGTCCGCGGGAAGCTGGCTCAGCAAGACCGGCGCCACATCGGTCCGCAGCGCGGTCAGGGCCTCCTCCAACGACATGTCCGAAGGCGGCGTCACGATCAGGGTGATGGTGCGGCGCCGGTCCACCCGGCGAATCTGGTCGGGACCCACGGTGCGCTCGATGCGCACCAGCTCGCCGGCGGGAACCACGCCGGCCAGGGGCGTGGCGAGCGGTATCGCGGCCAGTTCTTCCGGGTCGCTCCAGTCGAGCCCGCGGACCACGATGTTGCGCTTCCTGATTCCGTCGAAGTATTCGCCCACGAACAACCCGTCGCCCAGCGCCCGGGCGACGTCGGCCATGACGCTGCGGCTCCAGCCGACCTCCGCGATGCGCCGCTCGTCCGGGATCAGCCGCAGTTCCGGTTGCGCCAACTCCACGCCGGGGTCCGGCCGCACCTGCGCTCCGGGTATGGCCTGGGAAATCACGCCGATTCCGAGCCGTGCCGCCGCCAGCAGCGTTTCCACATCCTGGCCCTGGATGTTGACTTCGATGGACCGGGCGCCTTCCACCCGGGTAAAGACCGAGACGCGGTTCGCGAACGCCATCGTGTCGGGGAAGCCCGCCAGGATCTCGCCGTTGAAAACCTCCATGATGTCGTCCATGTCCCCGGGGTCCCGCGCGCGCGCGCCGACGAATCCGAACGTCCCCATGATCCCGGCGAAGTAATAGTCGATCGCCGGCTCCTTCTCCCCGCTCCAGTACGGCGCCGCCCGCTCGGCGATGACGTCCACCAACTCCGTCTGCGCGGCCTCGATGCTCTGGCCCGGCGGCGGGAGCACGAAGGCGAACATCCAGTTCTGCCTTCCTTCGGGCAGGTAGTCCGCGGGCGGCAGCAGCAGCCAGGTGCCGCCGGCGGCCATTACGACCAGGCCGGCGATCCAGCCGTAGCGCCGCCGGGGCGTGTCCGTTGCGCGCATCACGAAGCGCGTGCCGCGCTCCCACCACGAGCGGTGGGGATCGTCCAGATTCACGCGCCGGAGCCAACTGTGGGCCGCCGTGGGGACCACCCCGATGGCGATGAACAGCGACACGACGACGGCCACCGAAATGGCGAACGCCAGGTCCGCGAAAAGCTGCGCCGAGAAATCCCGCAGGAACAGGATCGGCACGAAGATCGCCACCGTGGTGGCGGTTGAGGCCACCAGCGCGCCCCAGACCTGTTGCGGACCCGTCAGCGAGGCAGCGGAACTTCGTTCGCCGCTTTCCCGCAGGCGGACGATGTTCTCCAGCACGACGATGGAGGCGTCCAGCACCAGGCCCATGGCGAACGCCAGCGCGGCCAGGGAAACCACGTTGAGCGTGCGTCCCCCCACGTTGAGCGCGAGGAAGGAGAAGAACAGCGATACCGGGATCGCGGTGGCGATCACCAGCGTGGCCTGGAAGCGGCGCAGGAACCACCACAGGATCCCCACCGCCAACGCGATGCCGAGCAACAGGTTGTTGCGTAGCGCCGCGATGGACAGCCCGATGTACTCGGTTTCGTCGTAGACCTGGTCCATGAGGAGGCCTTCCCGCGCCAGCGGGCCTTCCCGCAGTTCGCCGACCGCCGCCCTCACGTCCGCCATGACCTCGATGATGTTGATGCCCTCCTCGGGTGTCATGAACATGGCGATCGCGGGACCGTCAGCGTCGGTCAACACTACCGTCTGGTCCACGAGCCGGCGGTCCACCGCGGCGACGTCGCCCAGGCGCACGGGATTGCCGCCACGCCAGCCCAGGACCATGTCCTCGAATTCGGAGACGGCGTACTGGCCCGCGTAGCGCACCGTGTACTGGCGCCGGCCCACGTCGGTGAAGCCGCCGGTCGTGTCCGTGTTGTTTCCGGCCAGCGAGACGACCGAGGGCAACTGCACGTCCAGCGCGGCGGCCTTGTAGGGATCGAAGGTGATGCGAATCTCGGTTTCGCGCCCCCCGAAAATGCCCGCCACCGCCACGCCGTTGACGCGCTCCAAACGCGTTTGCACCACCTCTTCGACGAAATCGAGATACGTGTCAATGTCGTTCGTGTTGCCCTCGTCCGGGCGGACCGTGAACCACGCGGCGGTGTTCTCCTCCATCGACGAGCCCGTCACCAGCACCGGTTCGTCGGCGTCGGCGGGGTACCTCGGCACCTGGTTGAGCCGGTTCATCACCTCGATGAGGGCGCGCTCCACGGACATGCCCACGTCGAACGTCAACGCGACCGTGCCCAGGCCCTGGGTGGCCGTGGAAACCATCTGCTCCACGCCCGGCACGCCCCGCAGGACATCCTCCTGCACCTCGATGATCTCCGACTCCACTTCCTCGGGCGCCGCCGCGCGCCAGGCCGTGTTGATAGTGATCCGCGGAATGACCACCGTGGGAATCATCTGCACCGGAATCTGCGTCAGCGCGATGGAGCCGAACAGCAACACGAGCAACACCGCCACGGCGGCGGCAACGGGGTTGCCCAGAGCAAGTCTCGTCAGCGTCATTGCAAAATTCTTTCGAAACAGCGCGTTGTGAACGGATACGGGGATTCGGCAGGATTTGCGCTGCAAATGGCCCTTCCCCCGCAGAGCGGGTGTACTATACGCGCTGACCTCCCTGTTACCAAGGTCGCCCTCGAAAGACTTGATGGCAACCTTTGGTGACAGACACTGTCGAAGACAATAAGTTCACACCAGACAAGGAGTTGACCGATGACCAGTAGAAGAGTCCTGATTACCACCGCCGTCAGCAGCCTTCTTGCAGCAGGGGCCCTTGCCGTATCTGCGCAGGATGCTCCCGAAATGGAGAAGTGCTACGGCATCGTCAAGGCCGGCGCCAACGACTGTGCAGGCCCCGGACATACCTGTCAGGGACAAGCCACCACGGACGCCGACCCCAACGAGTACATTTTGCTTCCTGCCGGCACGTGCGATCGGATCGCCGGCGGCGAAGTCAGGGAATGACGTCAGGCGTCGAGCAGGCATCCATCAACGCGGAACCGATCCCGGCAACCGCCGGGATCGGCCTTCGCGGACCCTATCACGGCGAAATCATCAACCGGCGCCCGCCCATCGCATGGCTCGAGGCGCATAGCGAAAACTACTTTGCCGAAGACGGAATCGCCAGCAGCGCGCTGGAACGAATCCGCCCGAACTATCCGCTCAGCCTCCACGGGGTCGGACTCTCCATCGGCTCCACCGACCCGCTGGACAAGGACCATCTGCGCCGCCTCCGGGCGCTCGTCCACCGCGTCGAGCCCACCCTGGTCTCCGAGCATCTTTCCTGGGGCGCCGTCGGCGGGCGACACCTGAACGACCTGCTTCCGCTGCCCTACACGGAGGAAGCCCTGAAGCACATGGTGTGCCGGGTACAGGAAGTACAGGACACCCTGAATCGGCCCATCCTCATCGAGAATATCTCCAGCTACCTGGAATTCGTGGATTCGGCCATGCCCGAACATGAATTTCTGGTAGAAGTTTCCCGGCGAAGCGGCTGCGGGCTGCTGCTGGACATCAACAACATCCACGTCAACGCCGTGAACCACGGCTTCGATCCCCTCGCCTACGTGGATGCCATCCCGCCGGCACGGGTCGCGGAAATGCACCTGGCCGGCCATACCGCACGCCGATTCGGCGAACGCGAGATCCTGATCGATACCCACAACACGCCGATTTCCCAGCCGGTATGGGACCTTTTCCGCCATGCGGTCGCGCGATTCGGTCCCCGCCCCACCCTGATCGAGTGGGATTCCGACTACCCTCCCCTGGAGCGGCTGATGAGCGAGGCCGATACCGCCCGGCGGATTCTGGACGAGGCCAGTGAGTTCGCTGCGTGATCTGCAGGCGGCCTGCCTTCAGGCGTTCACCGGAGATTCGAGCATGCTCCTGACCCTGGTAAGGGACAATGGGATCGCGCCGGAACAGCGAGTCGAGGTCTACCGGAACAATCACCGGGAGATCTTCAGGAAGGCCCTCGCGGCGAGCTACCCGGTCATCGAACGCCTGGTCGGCGATGCGTGCTTTACCGGCCTTGCGCGGGAGTACTTCCGGGTAAATCCTTCACGGTCCGGCGACTTGCAGCGTTACGGGCAAGACTTTCCCGCCTTCCTCGAAGGCACTTACGGCGCCACGCAGTTTCGGTATCTGCCGGATGTGGCATCGCTCGAATGGGCGCTTGAAGAGGTGCACCTGGACCCCGACGAGCCGGCGCTGTCGATTTCCGAGCTCGGCCGGTTCGACGAAAACGATTTCGGCAATCTGGTCTTCACCGCACGCCGTGCCGTGCGCCTGCTCCAGTCGCGCTACCCGGTCTTCTCCATCTGGCAGGCCAATCAGTCCGCAAGCGACGATCGCATCAACCTGGACCGTGGCGCGGAAAATGTCGCGATCGCCAGGCGGGGCCACGATCTGCAAGTGCACAGGCTCGACCGGGCGACCTGTTGCCTGGCAGCGGAACTGGCCCGCGGCACCCGCCTGGAAGACGCATGGCAGGCGTTTGACGGGGACCGGGGAAGACAGAACAACGGGGCTGCGCCGGACCTTGCCTCGGCGCTGCAAACCATCCTGAGTCTGGGGCTGCTCGCGGGCGTGTCCGCGGCAGGCGCGCAATCGGCAAACACTGATCGAGGTTCGTAGGAATGGAAGCAACCATCAAGTATCTGATAACGGGTCCCGCAAGGATTCTGAACTGGCTGCGCTGGGACCTGTTCCTGGTCCTGATTCGATTCCATGTCGGCTACCAGTTCTGGAAGGCCGGCATGCTCAAGCTGAACTCGTGGGACTCGACCCTGTTTCTCTTCGAACACGAGTACCGCGTTCCGCTGCTGTCACCCTGGCTCGCCGCGGTACTGGGAACATGGGGCGAACTGCTGTTTCCGCTGATGCTGTTCGCCGGGCTTGCCGGCCGATTGGGAGCATTGGGACTCTCCGTGGTCAATGTCGTGGCCGTAATCGCCTACGCACACGTCATTTTCAGCCCCGGTTTCGAGAATACGGTGAATGACCATTGGCTCTGGGGGCTCATGCTGCTTGCGGTGATGGTCTTCGGTCCCGGGAAGCTGTCCCTGGACTACCTGATCAACCGCTCCCGAGGCGGTTCGGAACCCTACTGAGTCTGCAATCGGGCGCGACTACACGCCGGGCGCCAAGGTACGCCGCCGGGGCGCGGCAGCACGCGGCGTTATCCCGGCAGTCCTTCCTGGAAGAAATCCGGCGGCGCCTCTGTGCAGGATTCGGCGTCTCCGCCCTCCGCGGGCTCCTGAGGTTCTCCCGGCGGCTGCGATTCGCCAGCCACCGTGGCACTGCCCGTAGCCGGTATTCGCAGGGCCTCGGCTTCGCCCGGTGGATCCAGATCATCCGGGATCACGAGCGGTGCAACCTCCTCTGCGCTGTCGTAGCGCGCCTGGTTCTCGCAGCGCAACCCGGCGTTGCGGGAGCAACCGCAGACACAGAACACAAGCGCAATTGCCGCCGCTGCGGCGCGTCGCGTCATGGAGCAGCGACCTCGACCCCTGCCTCGGTCATGGCCAGTCGCAGCGCCTTCCGATGCTCCCGTGTCAGCCTTGTCAGCGGCAGGCGGATCCCGGGCGCCGGAAATCCCAGCTGCTCCACCGCCCACTTCACCGGAATCGGGTTGCTTTCCACGAACAGGGCACGATGCAGCGATCCCAGTTCCCCGTCGATTCGTTCGGCTTCGATCCGTTCCCCGGACCGGGCCGCATCGCAAAGCGCTCTCATCTGCGCCGGCACCACGTTGGCCGTCACGGAAATAATGCCGTCTCCGCCCCGGAGCATAAATTCGCATGCCGTCACGTCGTCGCCGCTGAGCAGCACGAAGTCCCTGCCGCATGCCCGGCGCAATTGCGTCACCCGGCCCAGTTCTCCGGTGGCCTCCTTGATGCCGCTGATGTTTCCGTGGCGCGCCAGACGGGCCACCGTTGCAGGAGTGAGGTCCACGCCCGTCCTGGACGGAACGTTGTAGAGCGTCACGGGTCTGTTCACGGCATCCGCCACGGCGCAGAAGTGCCGGTACATGCCCTCCTGGGTCGGCTTGTTGTAGTAGGGAGTCACCAGCAGGAAACCCGCCACCGGCAGACTGTCTACGGCGCGCGACAAATCCAGCGTCTGAGCCGTGGAATTGGATCCCGTACCCGCTATCACCGGCGCCCTGCCATCCACCATTTCGCAGGCCCGCTCGATCACCCCGACATGTTCGTCGCGCGTCAACGTGGCCGATTCGCCCGTCGTCCCGGCAATGACGAAGCCTTCCGTGCCGGCTTGCAGATGGAATTCGACCAGGCGGGCCAACTGCGGCTCGTCGATATACCCCGCGGCATTCATCGGGGTCACCAGCGCGACGATACTCCCAACAGACATCCACTCGCCTCGGAATACGAATGGCCGGGATGGTACGTTTGCCCCTGCGGGTACGCAACTATTTCGGCCCGGGACAGCCCGAATTCGCGCCAGGTGCGGCCAATCCAGCTCCCTGTCACGCTAACGGGCCACGGCTTGAACGGAGTACACTCACCCGATGGAGCCAACAGAATCAGCTCGAAGGGAACAACTTCTGGTCGTCACCGCGGTGGGGAACGACCACACTGGCGCGGTGCAGACCATCTCCCGGATCATCCTGGAGTGCGGCGCCAACATCAGGGAAAGCCGCATGACCGCGCTGGGTGCGGAGTTTGCGATGCTTCTGCTGGTCGCGGGCAATTGGCACTCGATCAGCAGGCTGGAGCAGGATCTCGGGCGCTACTCCAGCAACGAAGACCTGTCCATTCATCTGCGGCGTACCAGTACCATGGAGTACAACAAGGAATTGCTGCCCTACGCAATCGACGCGGTGTGCCTCGACCAGCCGGGCATCGTCCATCACCTGTCCGGATTCTTCGCCGAACGCAAGATCGGGATCGCCGAAGTCACAACGCGCAGCTATCCGGCCGTGCATACGGGAACGCCCATGTTTTCGGTTCAGATGTTTGTGAACATTCCCGCGGGCATCCAAATTTCCGGCATCAGGGAAGAGTTCATGGAATTCTGCGACCGGCTCAACCTGGACGCCATCATGGAGCCCGTCAAGACTGCGTGATGCGGGAATTGGACATTGGGCATGTTACGCTGCGAATGGAGACAGGCAACACTGCGGGGACATGTGGACGAGATACTCAGGGCGCTCGATGAACTGTAGTTCCGCGCAGTCGCACGCATCCGCCCCCGGAAACCGCCGTACCGGCTGGCCGGCAGTCCTGTTGCTTGCTGCAGGCGTGAACGCCGTCGCGCAAACGCCCAATCTGCCCGACTTCGGTACGCCGGCGGATTCCGTACTCAATCGCAGCCAGGAAGCTCAACTCGGCCGCGGCGTGATGGCTCAACTGCGCAGCGCTGGCGCGATCCTGGACGATCCGATCGTGACGGAATACATCCAGACCCTTGGCGCCCGCCTGGCCGGCCACGCCAACGATGGCGACCACAGCTTCGAGTTCTTCATGGTGGACGACGATGCCATCAATGCATTCGCGCTGCCCGGCGGGTTCATCGGCGTTAATGCCGGACTGATGCTGGCCAGCGAAAGAGAGAGCGAAGTCGCAGGCGTTCTGGCCCACGAAGTCGCACATGTCACGCAGCGACATATCGCACGCTCCATCTACAGCAACCAGCGCAACAGTATTCTTTCGATGGCGGCCATGATCGCCGCGGTGCTGCTGGGCGCGGCCGCGGATGCCAACAGTCAGGCCATGCAGGGCCTCATCAGCGCCTCCCAGGCAGCCGCGATTCAGGCCCAGATCAACTATACCCGCGCCAACGAACACGAGGCCGACCGGATCGGCATCGGTACGCTGGCGTCAGCCGGGTTCGATCCCGGCGCCATGGCCACCTTCTTCGAGAAGCTGTCGAGACGCAATGCATTCACCTCGGAACGGGTCCCGTCCTTCCTGCAGACGCACCCGGTCACGTCGGAGCGAATCGGCGAGGCCCGGGAACGGGCACGGCTGCTGCCGGCCGCGGATGTCACCGACAGCGTGAGCTACGGCGTGGTGAAGGCCCGTCTGGAGGTCTTCGGAGCCTCCTCAGAGGAAGCGGCACTGGAAATCTTCCAGAGTCGGATGGATGCCGGCAGCGACCGGGTCGAGGACCGCTACGGTTACGCGCTGAGCCTGCACCGGGAAGGACTCCATGACCTCGCGCAGCGGGTGTTCTCGGAACTGGTTGAGGAGTTTCCGGGCGTCATCGCGTTCCGCATCGGCGAAGGCGAGGCATTGCTGGAGGGCTATCAGACCAACCTGGCGCTCGCCCGGTACGAAGAAGCCATAGAACTGTCGCCCAGAAACGTGCCGTTGACGCTGAGTTACGCCGACGCACTTATCCAGACCGGTTACGCCGAAACGGCGCACGACCTTCTGCTGGACCTGCTGAACAATTCCGACCCCACGCCGGAGCAGTTCCGGCTGATCGCACGGGCCGCCAACGCCGAGGGCGACATCGGCAATGCCCACCACTACATGTCCCACTACTACCTGAGCATCGGCAACCTCGCCCTGGCCTACAACCAAATTCGAATGGCACTGGAATCGCCCGGCGTGAATCCCGTGGACCGGGAGCGGTTTCAAACCGAGTACGATGAACTGGAAGCCTACGTTGGCGAACAATTTCGCACCCGTATGACCGGCCGGAGCGACGGCCCGTCGGAACCCTTGAGATAGATTCGGCCCAACGCCCGCTCACCCAGGCGCGCATTTTCGGCGAAATAGTACTAAAATAGTCCTACTTGTCTGCCTGAAGGCCTTCCCATGCTGCGAATGAGCAAATTGACCGACTACGGGACGCTGGTGCTCGCCCAACTGGCCGTCAGTGAGGGTCGGCTGGCCAGCGCGCACCAGGTATCCCTGGACACCCGCCTGTCCCTGCCCACGGTCAGCAAACTGCTGAAATCCCTGGTCCGCGCCGGTCTGGCGGTTTCACAGCGGGGCGCCCGCGGGGGATACGCGCTCTCACGGCCTGCCGAAGAGATCAGTGCCGCGGACATTCTCGATGCCCTCGAAGGGCCGGTGGCCATCACCGAGTGCAGCTCCGCTCCCGGTCTCTGCGATCTCGAGTCGTCGTGCCGGGTCGGCGCCGCATGGCAGAGAATCAACGTGCGCATTCGCGAGGCGCTCGGCGAAGTCAGCCTGGCGGACCTGCAACAGCCCTCCGGACCCAACATGCCCCCTGATCGTTGGAAGCACGCGATACGACTGTCGGTCAAACATTAATTTTACGGTATTTCAGACATATGTCAGTACAGCCCAAAGAAATTTCTGATCTGGTGCGAAGCGGCTACGAGCACGGCTTTGTCACTGACATCGAGCAGGAACTGGTACCGCCCGGCCTGGACGAGGATGTCGTCAGGCTCATATCCGCCAAGAAGGGCGAACCGGAGTTCCTGACGAACTGGCGCCTGAAGGCCTATCGCCACTGGACCACCATGGACGAACCCACCTGGTCCCACGTGCGCTACCCCCCGATCGATTATCAGGCTATTTCCTATTTTGCAGCGCCGAAGAACCAGGACGATGCACCCAGGAGCCTGGACGAAGTCGATCCGAAGCTGCTCGAAACCTACGACAAGCTGGGCATACCGCTGCATGAACGCGCAAAGCTGGCCGGCGTTGCGGTTGACGCCGTATTCGACAGCGTCTCGGTGGCCACCACGTTCAAGACGAGGCTTGCCGAAGCCGGTGTCATCTTCTGCTCCTTTTCCGATGCGGTACGCGAGCACCCGGAGCTTGTCGAGAAGTACCTGGGAAGCGTGGTGCCCCAGCGGGACAACTTCTTTGCCGCCCTGAATTCAGCGGTATTCAGCGACGGATCATTCGTTTACGTTCCCAAGGGCGTGCGCTGCCCCATGGAGCTGTCCACCTATTTCCGCATCAATGCGGCCAATACCGGGCAATTCGAGCGCACGCTGGTCATTGCCGACGAAGGCAGTTACGTCAGTTACCTCGAAGGGTGTACAGCGCCCATGCGCGATGAGAATCAACTGCACGCGGCGGTCGTGGAGCTGGTGGCCCTCGAGGGCGCCGAGATCAAGTACTCCACGGTTCAGAACTGGTACCCGGGCGACGAAAACGGAGTGGGCGGCATCTACAACTTCGTGACCAAGCGGGGCGACTGTCGGGGAGCGAACTCGAAGATTTCCTGGACCCAGGTGGAAACCGGTTCGGCCATTACCTGGAAGTACCCCAGTTGTGTGCTGCGAGGGGAGAATTCCATCGGCGAGTTTTATTCCGTGGCCGTAACCAACAATCACCAGCAGGCGGACACCGGCACGAAGATGATTCATATCGGCCGCAATACCCGTAGCACGATCATTTCCAAGGGCATCTCCGCCGGCCAGGCCCAGAACGCCTACCGCGGCCTGGTACGGGTCCTGCCGACGGCCCGCAGCGCGCGCAACTACACCCAGTGCGATTCCCTGCTGATCGGGGACCGCTGCGGCGCACACACGTTTCCGTACGTGGAGGCCCGCGAACGCAGCGCCCACATCGAGCACGAGGCCACCACCTCCAAGATCAGTGACGACCAGCTCTTTTACTGCCGCCAGCGCGGTTTGTCCGAGGAGGACGCGGTGAACATGATCGTGAACGGCTTTTGCCGCGAAGTCTTCAGGGAACTTCCCATGGAGTTCGCCGTGGAAGCCCAGGCGCTTCTCAACGTGAGTCTGGAAGGAGCGGTTGGCTGAAATGGACGAGAAACCACTTCTGCAGATCGACAACCTGCACGCCGCGGTTGAGGACCGCGCCATCCTCAATGGCGTGAATCTCGATGTGCACCCCGGCACGGTACACGCCATCATGGGGCCCAACGGCTCCGGCAAGAGCACCCTGGCCCAGGTTCTGGCCGGCCGCGATACCTATGCGGTGACCGGCGGGTCCGTTCGCTACCGCGGCATGGACCTGCTGGACATGGAGCCCGAGGAGCGGGCCCGGGAGGGCCTCTTTCTGGCATTCCAGTACCCTGTCGAGATTCCCGGGGTCAATAACGCCTATCTGCTCAAGGCGGCGCTCAACGCCCAGCGCGCTTCCAACGGACGCGAACAGGTGGATGCTTTCGAGTTCATGAAACTTATCAAGGATAAGATGGAACTCATGAGAATTTCTAAGGATTTCCTTAACAGAAGTGTCAACGAAGGGTTCTCCGGGGGAGAAAAGAAACGCAATGAAATACTGCAGATGCTGGTGCTCGAGCCGACACTTGCGGTGCTCGACGAGACCGATTCGGGCCTGGATGTGGACGCCCTCAAGGTTGTGGCCACGGGCATCAACAGCCTTCGGCATCCGGATCGGGCGGCTGTACTTGTCACCCACTACGAACGGCTTCTCGAGCTGGTGGTACCGGACTACGTGCACGTGCTCTCGGAGGGGCGGATCGTCAAGTCGGGCGATCAACAATTGGCGCGTACCCTGGACGAGCGCGGATACGACTGGCTGCGGGACGGTACCCGCGGGCCATGAACACGGCGGAACTCAGGGCTGTTTTCGATGCCAGCCTGGACCGGCTGGCCGGGTCGGATGATTCACGGGCGGCTCGCCGCAAGGCCATGGCCGCGTTTGCGCGGCACGGGTTTCCGACGCGCAGGGACGAGGACTGGAAATACACTGACCTCAAGCCCATCCTGACGGGACGCTTCGATCCCCTGCCCGGCCCTGCCATCGAGGATCGTCGCCAGTTGACTTCGGATCGGCTGTCGAGTCTCGAACTCACACCGGACGCGCCGCAACTGGTGTTCCTGGACGGTCGGCGACTGGCGAACGAAGACTCGCGCGCCCTTCCGCCGGGCGTGGAAATATCCGATCAACACACGGCGTGGCAACGTATCCGTTCGATCCAGACCGATGGTCAGTTCCGCGAGTATCCGCTGACCGCCGTCAATACCGCGTTCTCACCCGACTGTACGCTGATTCGGGTTGGTGCGAATGTGGAGGTATCTCAACCGCTGCACCTGGTCTACCTCGACGGCGCAGGGGCAAACAGCGCCGCGCAAGCCCGACTCCTGATCGACCTCGGCGCGAACAGCCGCCTCTGCGTCGTTCAGCACTTCGCCGCCCGCGATGTCGGCTGGACGAACTCGGTGACGCAGGCAAGTCAGGAACCGGGCTCCGAACTCACGCTCCATCGGCTGCAGGAGCATGCCGAAGAGCATTTCCACACCGAGTTGCTGGATGTCCGGCTGGCCCGCGATGCCGCCGCCAGGCTCGGCTACGTTGACCTCGGCGGCCGCCTTGTCCGCAACGACCTGCGGGTCCACCTGGCCGAACCCGGTGCGTCGTGCGACATTTCCGGCGTCTTTCTGGCCGCTCGGGGCCGGCACGTGGACAATCACACCCGCATCGACCACATCGCGCCGCACACCACCAGCAACGAGGCCTTTCGGGGCATCGTCGGCGAGCGGGGCCGCGGCGTCTTCAACGGCAAGGTGGTGGTACACGCCGGCGCCCAGGGGGCCGATGCCCGCCAATCCAGCGATAATCTCCTGTTGTCCGGGCGCGGCGAGGTGGATACCAAGCCGGAACTGGAGATCTACACCGACGACGTGAAATGCGCTCATGGCGCCACGGTCGGTGAACTGGATTCCGGGCAACTTTTTTATCTCCGCTCCCGCGGCATGGACGAAGAAACGGCCAGGGGCCTGCTGGTATTCGCGTTTGCGAACGACCTGCTGCGCCGGATCGAACTACCGGAACTGCGCAGGCGGGTCGTGACCGCCGTGGCCGGTCACCTGCCCGACCACGAGCACTGGGGAGGACTATTGTGAGCGCAATCGGCAGCATCGCCGGTTCAGCCCGTTCCGCGGGCATTGCCGCTCGCCGCGCGGACTTTCCCGCGCTGCACCAGCAGGTTCACGGCAAGCCGCTGGCCTATCTGGACAGCGCGGCCTCGGCCCAGCGGCCAGAGGCCGTGATCGACGCCATGGTCGCGCACGAGAGGCGCAACCATGCCAACGTGCACCGGGGCGTGCACCAGTTGAGTCAACGGTCCACCGATGCGTACGAAGGCGCCCGCGAGAAGGTACGCCGGTACATCAACGCGTCGGGCTCCGACGAAATCATCTTTACCCGGGGAACCACGGAGTCAGTCAATCTGGTCGCGTCCGGTTTCGGGAGGATGCGGCTGGGTCCCGGCGACGAAGTACTGGTCACCTGGATGGAGCACCACTCGAATATCGTCCCCTGGCAAATGATCTGCGAACAGACGGGAGCACGCCTGGTAGCCGCACCCATCACGGATACCGGCGAACTGGACATGGAGGCCTTTCACCGCCTGCTGTGCGACCGAACCAGGATTGTCGCTGTGGTTCACGTCTCGAACGCCCTGGGGACGATCAATCCCGTGCGGGAGATCATCGAAGCCGCTCACGGGGTGGGCGCGGCGGTCCTGCTGGACGGCGCTCAGGCCACGCCCCACATGCGCATCGACGTACAGGCTCTGGACTGCGACTTCTACGCGTTGTCCGGCCACAAGGCATACGGACCCACCGGGATCGGGGTGCTGTACGGCAAGCGCGCGTTGCTCGATGCCATGCCCCCCTACCAGGGCGGCGGCGAGATGATTCGTACCGTCACGTTCGAAAAGACCACCTACAACACCCTGCCCTGCAAGTATGAAGCGGGAACACAGAACATTACCGGGGCGGTCGGGCTCGGAGCCGCCATCGACTATCTCTCCGGCATCGACTTCGTGGAGTTGGCGCGACACGAGGCCGACCTGCTCGACTACGCGACGGAGCGGTTGCTGGAATTGCCGGGAATTCGGCTGATCGGCACCGCAGCCGCCAAGGCCAGCGTCATCTCCTTCACCCTCGGCGACATTCATGCCCATGACCTGGGTACGATCGTCGACATGGAAGGCGTCGCGATTCGCACCGGACATCATTGCGCCATGCCGGTGATGGAGCGCTTTGGTGTCCCGGCTACGGCACGCGCCTCCTTCGCCCTGTACAGCGATCGCGGCGATGTGGACCAACTGGTGGCGGGATTGAACCGGGCAGTGGAGCTTTTCCTGTGAACGAACTGCAGGAACTGTATCGGGAGGTGATTCTCGACCACAACCGCCAGCCGCGGAACTTCGGCGAACTGGAGAACGCCGATCGGGTCGTGGAAGGCGTCAATCCGCTCTGCGGAGACCGCATGAAGCTCTATGTGAATCTGGAGGGCGAACGCGTGAGCGATATTCGCTTTACCGGAGCGGGCTGCGCGATCTCGGTGGCGTCCTCGTCGCTGATGACCGAAAAGGCGAAGGGAAATTCCATCGGCGAACTCAAGGGTCTCTTCGATCGCGTCCACGAGATGCTCACCGGCGACGGAACCGGGGCCGGCCTGGACCTTGACGAAATGGACAAGCTCGCCGCGTTGTCCGGGGTTCGCGCCTATCCCACCCGGGTGAAGTGCGCCACGCTGGCCTGGCACGCGCTCATCGGCGCGATTTCCGGGTCGCAGGACCGAATTTCGACGGAGTGAGCGATGTATTACGGACACAATGAACCGGTCATGTTCTCAAGGGAATGCGATGCGGTCATTATCCCGTCCGGAGATGAAGTGACCCTGCCGGAAGGCGTTTCGGGCTTCCTGACCCAGTCCCTGGGCGGGAGTTTCACCGTCTACATCGAAGGCAATCTCTTTCGTATCGCGGGCATTGATGCCGATGCCATCGGCAAGGAGCCCATCAGACCGCCGGCGGTGCCTCCCAACGCGACGGAAGAAGAGCTGGAGACGGTGATCTGGAACCAGCTAAGGACCTGCTACGACCCGGAAATTCCGATCAATATTGTCGATCTGGGTCTGATCTACAGTTGCGAACTGTTGCCGGGAGCATCGCCGGACGAACGCATCGTGGACGTTGAGATGACGTTGACCGCACCGGGCTGCGGGATGGGAGACATCCTCGCTCAGGACGTCAGGGACAAACTGGAAATTATCCCCGTGATCATGGCGGCAAACGTGGACCTGGTTTTCGATCCCCCGTGGAACCAGTCCATGATGTCAGAGGCCGCGCTCCTCAAAGCGGGAATGCTCTAGCAGGTGCGGCAGTGCGCCTGACGCTGCTTCGTCACGCCAAGTCGAGCTGGAGTAATCCGGGCCTCTCCGACCACGACCGGCCACTCTCGAAACGCGGCAAGCGGGATGCCCCGGCGATGGGCGCCAGGCTGGCCGCCCGCGGCGCCCGGCCATCGGCCATTCTTTCCAGTACGGCCAGGCGCGCGCTGACGACCGCCAAGCGGGTCGCGGAGGCGCTAGACTATCCCCTTGAGGAAATTCGATCGAGCCGCCGCCTCTACTTCGCCGGCACCGGGCAGATTCTCCGGTTCATCATGGAACAACGCGCCGAATGGCGCGAAATCATCGTGGTCGGACACAACCCCGGCTTCACCGACCTGGCCAATCGGCTGCTGCCCCAATTGCGCCTGGACAACCTCGTCACGGCGGGCTACGTCGCCATGGATTTTCCGGTGGACGACTGGTCCGAAATCGCGGAGGTCCAGGCAACATTGCTGCACTGGGACTACCCGAAGAGTCTTCAGCGAACGTCGCAGAAACAGTAAGCGTAGATGTCCTGCGGATCGTTAAGGTGGTCGACCATCCGGAACGGTTCCGCCGCAATATCCAGCAGCGTCTGAAGCGATTCGGGCACCAGGGGCGCTGCATTCATGGCGCGAGTGACCGGGCTCACAATGCGGATCATTTCGAGCGCAATCTGCTCGGCAATCGTCAAGTCCCTGGCGTAATACTGCACGCGGTATTCGTCTTCCGGGAGTTCCGCCAGCATGCCCGCCGAAGCGATCGCGTCCTCCAGGTTCCCCAGGTCGTCCACCAGGCCGAATGCCTGGGCGTCGCTTGCGATCCACACACGGCCGCGTGCAACCGTGTCGACATCAGCAACCGATTTGTCGCGATATTCGGCGATATTGCCGATAAAATCCGCGTACACACGCTCTATGCTGTGCTGAATCATCGCCGCGAAATCGTCGCCGAGTTCACGCATCAGGTTGTCCTGACCCGACAACCGGGTGGTACCGACCCCATCCACGTGCACGCCGATCCGGTCCAGACTGCGGCTGAAGGTGGGAATCGTTGCGCCGACGCCGATGGATCCGGTGATGGTGACGGGACTGGCCCAGATTTCGTCCGCGCCCATGGAAATCCAGTAACCGCCCGAAGCCGCCACGCTGCTCATGGAAGCCACCACGGGCCGGCCGCTTTCCCGGAACACCTGCAACTCGCGCTGGATGATTTCCGAGGCGAACGCGCTCCCGCCGCCGCTGTCGACCCTGAGCACCAGCGCCTTGACGTCATCGTCCTCGGTGGCGCGGCGAATGGTCGCGGCCGTGGAGTCGCCGCCGATGGTTCCCGGCGGCTGCGATCCGTCGAGAATGCTGCCCGAGGCCACGATCACGGCGATCATGTCATCCGTATCGGGATTTTCCTCGGAAGCACCGACGGCAGCCAGGTATTCCGAAGTGTCCACGGTCTCGTAATCATCGTCTTCGGAATCCCCTACCAACTCGTCCAGCCGCTCCCGGATCCGATCGCGGGTCAGCAACTCGTCCACAAGGCCGAAGTCCAGCGCCATGCGTGCGAAATCGCCTTCGGCCGCCGCAAGAAGGTCGACCGAGTCGTCTGCAAACCGCTGCAGCGCATCGCCCGGCAGTTGACGCGCCGCCGTCACATCCGCCTGGTAGGCATCCCAGAGCGCGGCGAGAAAGACCTCGGAAGCCTCGCGGTCTTCCGGCGACATGTCGTCACGGGTGACCGGTTCCACGAACGACTTGTACTCCCCGACCGTCCAGACGTGGAAGTCGATGTAGAGGTTGTCGATGGCGGCCTTGTAGTACGTCGGAAAGCGGCTGTAGCCGGAAATCCAGACGAGGCCCATGGGGTTCATGTAGATTTCGTCCGCGTGGGCGGCAAGATAGTACTGGTCGCGCGTAAAGTTGTCGCCGATGGCGATGACCGGCTTCTCGCTTTCCTTGAACCGTATGATCTCGTCGGCCAGTTCCTGGAGTTTGCTCAGACCGCCGCCGGTCAGCCCGCTCGGGTCCAGCACCAGTGCTTCTATACGGTCATCGTCCGCGGCAGCGCGTATCGCATCGACCAGGTCCTTGAGCAGGGTTTCGCCCATGTTGACGCCTTGCGCCTCGGCAATTGCACGCTCCAATACCCCGCCCGAGAGTTGCTCGACCAGGGCCCCTTCAGGGGCGACCATCAGCGCAGCCTGTGCCGGCACGCGCGGCGGTTCCTGCGTGGCCAGACCGGCAATCAGAACGCCCACGACGGCGAGCAGGAAGATCAGATGCAGAATCTTCCTGACGCCTTCGACAGCACGCCAAATGCCCACAAACACGGACTTCATCAATCTGCTTACGTTCATCGACTACTCACACCCACTGAAAGTTTCAACTGCGAAGTTTGACCCGCCGTTCACTGCAAGTTCAAGAGCACCAGGGAAAGTCCGGGCCAATAGGCAATGATGACCACGGTGATCAGCAACAGGATGAAAAACGGGAAGGTTGCCCGGAACACGTCAACGATGCTGCGCTCGAACCGGAAACTGGAGATAAACAGGTTCAGTCCCACCGGAGGCGTGAGATACCCCAGTTCCATGGCGGCCAGGAAGACGATGCCCAGATGAACCGGGTGAACGCCGTAGAGCGACGCGACCGGAAGAATCAGCGGAACCACCAGCACGATCGCGGAAAAGATGTCCAGGAGTGCGCCGAGGATGAGCAGGAAAATCAGCAGCGCCAGCAGGAACATCGTCTGCCCGGCAACGTAGTTGTCGATGATTTCGAACAGCCTCTGCGGCACGCCGGCGTCGATCATGTAGTTGGTCGAGGCCAGCGACACCCCGAGAATCATCAGGATCGCGCCCACCAGCACCATCGACTCGCGAATGATCCGGGGCAGTTCACGCCAGGGAATCTCCCTGAGGATGATCATTTCCACAAGGATGACGTACAGGGCCGTGACGGCCGCCGCCTCTGAAACCGCGAAGTAGCCGCTGTAGATTCCCCCGAGCACGATCACCGGCAGGGGCAATTCCCAGATCGCCTCGCGCAGGGCGCCGGAGACTTCGGTCCATGACGCCTTCGACAACGACTGCCGCAGGTGCCGGTTCTTCCAGAAACTGTAGCCGGACAGCACGACCAGCATCAGCATCCCCGGCAGGATTCCCGCGAGAAAAAGCTGATCGATGGATACGCCGGCGACGATCCCGTAGAGAATCAACGGCAATGATGGCGCGAACAGGAGTCCCAGGCTGCCGGAGGTGGTGATGAGCCCGAGATTGAAGCGATCCCCGTATCCCGCCTGGGACAACGCCGGGTAGAGCAGCGCGCCAAGGGCGACGATGGTCACGCCGGAAGCGCCGGTGAACGCGGTAAAGAGCGCGCAGGCGGCCAGCGAGATGATGGCAAGCCCTCCCGGCAGCCATCCCAGCAGCGCGTTGGAGAGGCGCACCAGTCGCCTGGCGCTGCCGCTCTCGCTGAGCACGAATCCGGCAAAGGTAAACAGCGGAATGGCCACCAGGATGGGCATTTCCGAAATTCCGAAGAATTCGATGGCCACCACCGACAGGTCGATGCCCGACCGATAGAAACCCAGCATGGCGCTGGCTGCGATCACGGCAAACAGCGGCGCTCCGAGCAGCACCAGCGCGAGCAGCAGCAGGCCGGTAATGATCATCGGTCCGGCTCCGGCATCAGTGCGCGCAGGAAATAACGGTAGGCGATGGCCGCAAATCCGATGGGCAGGATGATCTGGAAGATCCACGCCGGCCAGGCGCCGAACACCGTGTCTCCGAAGGCGTAGGAATCGCGCACGAAGCGCAGGGAGTGCCATGCGACCGCGGTGGTGATCGCGGACGTGAACAGGCAGGCGACCGTATCGGCGATCCGGCGGGCGCGGTCGGGCAGCAGGCGGGTGACCACGTCGATGGCGATCTGCTTGCGGTCCCGCCCCGCAGCGATCCCGCCGGCCAGTGCGAGCCACAGGACCATCATGCGCACGGCAGGGTCCGCCCAGGGCAGGCCCGTGGAGAAAATATTGCGAAGCGCGATCTGGCTGGCGGACAGCAGGATCAGCCCGCCCAGCAGGAAGAACAGGACGGCGTTTTCCAGCCACCGGCCCCACAGGGCCGCCTGCTGCAGCCAGCGCGCGTGCCGGGCATTCACGCCGCGCTCGTCAGCATGCTGAGGGGTTGGCTACGGTGCCGTACCGGCGCCGCCACCGCGCCGATACTCTTCCAGGATGCCCTGCAGCTGGTCATAGAATCGGGCATCGATTGCGTCGCGCTGAATCAGTTGGGGCATCGCGCCGGCGATGGTTGCCCGCCATTCCGCAACATCCCCCGGATCGACCGAAACGAATTCGATACCCATGTTCTCCATCGCTTCCCGGGCCTGTGCATTGTCGGCCCGGGCCTGACGGTCCAGACCCTGAACGACGTCCGTCATGACTTCACGAACGACCTGTTGATCGCCTTCGGGCAATTGCCGGAACGTCCGCGCATCCAGCGCGAATATGCCCATGGAATACACCACCGGCAGATCGGTGACGTATTTGATTCTGGTATGCCACTGCAAAACCAGGGCGACCGTTGGCGGAGCCGCCACGATATCCAGAAGGCCGGTCTGCAAACCGGTGAGAACGTCGGTGATCGGCAGTACCACGGGCGACAACCCCAGGGCCTCCAGCGCCACGAGACTGGCCTGATCGCCCTCGGGAATCCAGACCTTCCGCCGGCGCATGTCCTCCACGCCGCGAATGGGCTCGTTGGCCATCATGAACGAGAAACCGCCCTCAATGAACCCGAACGAAATGAAACCGGAGTCTTCCAGGCCTTCATGCAAGCTCGGATCCATGCGCTCGCGAACATAGTCGATTTCGTCGTGCGACCGAATCATCAACGGTACGCCGTACAGACTGATCGCACTGTAGCGGTCCAGCATGCCCGAAACCGCAAACGCGCCGCCATGAATCTGACCCACGCGCATCCTGCGCAGCACCTGGGCGTCGTTGCCCATGACGCCCCCGGGATAGAACTTGAACTGCACCCGGCCTTGAGTGCGCTGCTCGATCAGATCCGCTCCGTCACGCATTTCCCGCATCCACGCCGTGCCGTCCGGCGCGACGGTAGCGAGTTTGAACTCCACGGCCGACGCCTCGAATGTGAACGCACCCGTCGCGAGCAGCGCCACCCAGATCAGGCGTCGGCGCAGGCCAGCGCCCGGCAGCCCTCGGCACAAGCCCCGTCGCATCGCCGGATTTTCGTGTCTGGAGCCTTGCATCAGAAGTAGTCCCCGGAGGACGCGAGCAATTCTATCGCATCCTGCTTTGCCAGCACGTTAAATAGTGTCCTTCCCGGTTCCTCCGCGGGTGACTCAATTACTTCGGCCAACAAACGGTCGTGAAGTTCCCGGTCGAATGCCATGCGCGCATACCGGCGCGCGTATTCCACCTTCGCCGACAGGTCCCTTCCCCCGGAAATCGCAATGGAGCGGTCGAAGTGGCCCCTGGCCAGATCGAGCTGTCCTCCCAACGCCGGGGGACGCAGGGCATAGAGCATGCCGAGGTAGACGTGTATGCCGCCGTTATCGTAGGTATCGTCCAGTTCGACCACACGTTCCATGGCGGCCTGTACCCAGGGCACCTCCCCCACCGCGTTCCAGTCGGAACTGGTGGCATCCAGATGGCTCAGCCAGCTCACCGCGTACGCATAGAGGTAGCGCACCTGCCGCCGGCCCACGTCCCGAAGTTCGGAGACGAACTGATCGTATGACAGGCCGTCCCAATCGCAGGCGCGACCGTAAGCCTGACAGATTGCACGCCGGCCGTAATCCCGGGCCTTCGCAGTCATGAACGCTGACCTTTCACCGTCGTCGACGAAGCGGGAACCGTAGAGTGCGTACAGTTCCGCTCCCGCCGCCAGCATTCCCGGCTGCTGCGGATTCTGGCTGATCATGCCATCGACGAGCAGCAGGTAGGCAGGCAGTCCCGATGCCACGACATCCGGATCATCCTGATTGAGGACCGCCGCCGACAGGGTGTCTGCCGCGATACCGCCCACATAGGCCGCACAACCCCCGAGCAAGCATGGCAACAGGGCGGCTGCCGCCGCCGCAACCGTTCCCCGGAGGAGACTAGATCTTCTCCTTGATCCGCGCGGACTTTCCACTGCGTTGACGTAGATAGTAGAGCTTTGCCCGGCGTACATCGCCCCGGCGTTTCCGTGTGATGCTGGCAATCTGGGGACTGTGGGTCTGAAACACCCGTTCCACCCCTTCTCCGTGGGATACCTTGCGAACCGTGAAGGAGGAGTTGAGGCCGCGGTTGCGCTTGGCGATGACCACGCCTTCGTAAGCCTGCAGGCGTTCCCGATTGCCTTCCTTGACCCTGACCTGCACGACGACGGTATCGCCGGCGCCAAACTCGGGAATATCCGCCTTGAGCTGTTCCTGCTCGATTTCCTGGATGAGATTGGACATCGCAGAGTTCCTCCTGAAACTCCGTCCATCCGCCGGCCAACAGGGTACCCGGCGTCCGGACTCGTTCACGACAATCGCCAGCGAAAAAGGCGCGTTCGCCCTTGCGGAGCGCAGGGTACCCTACCCGCGTCGCGCCTGCCACAAAAATCTTCTTCAGGACTCGCCCGACTGGTGTTCGCGAATGAATTCCTGCAGCAGCTCGTGCTCTTCGGTGGTCAATACCCGGCTCTCCAGCAGTTCAGGGCGTCGGAGCCAGGTAGCGCCCAGTGCCTGCTTGAGCCGCCAGCGCCGGATGGCTTCATGATGGCCGCCCAGCAGTTCGTCGGGCACGCGCATGCCGTCCACCGCTTCCGGCCGAGTGTATTGAGGATGTCCCAGGAGTCCTTCCATATGCGAATCGTGCAATGCTGATTCCTTGTGGCCTAGCACGCCCGGGAGCAACCGGGCCACCGCGTCAATGACCACCGCGGCGGCGAGTTCGCCCCCGCTGAGTACGAAGTCGCCCAGCGAGAGTTCTTCGGAGACCTCGCCCTTCACGATACGCTCATCGATGCCTTCGTATCGCCCGGCGACGAGCAGTAGCCCGGAACCCGCCGCCAGCTTGCGCGCCATGGCCTGGTCGAAACCCCTCCCCTTTGCGCTCAGGACAAATTCAGCGCGGTCCATCGGCAAGTCCCGTCGCGCCGCCCGAATCGCATCTCTGACGGGTTCGTACTTGAGCACCATGCCGGGACCGCCTCCGTAGGGCCGATCGTCGGTCGTACGGTGGCGGTCGGACGTAAATTCCCGCGGGGTAACCAGGTTCACCGACAATAGCCCCCGCTCGCAGGCGCGCCCGACGACGCCGGCGCGGCAAACCGGCTCGACCATTTCAGGAAGCAAGGCGACGACCGCCAATCGGAACATGCCATACCTGCCTTGCGATGCGGACTCTGTACCTGGCGTGCGGGGCTGTCCGTGCTTCCCGAGTTAGTAATCGGGATCCCAATCGACCACGATGAGGCCGCGCTCCAGGTCGATCTCCCGAACCACTCTTTGCTGTGCGAACGGGATCAGCCGTTGCCGGTCACCTGCAACGACGAGGATATCGTGGGCTCCCGTGGAGAACAGGTAGTCGACATGCCCCAGGTCCTCGCCTGTTGCAGTCATGACGCCTAACCCCTCCAGATCGGTCCAGTAATACTCATCCGGCTCGCACGGTGGCAGATCGTCCCTTTCCACCATGATCTCCGCACCGATCAATGACCTTGCCTGATCCCGATCATCGATGTCCAGGAGCTTTGCCACAACGGTACGCCCCTGCAGTCTGCCGTTAACCACCTCCACCGGTGCATGGCCGCCCCCCTGGCGCAAGGTCCAGTGAACGAAGTTGACGATGTTCTCCCGGGGGTGGGTGTAGGAGTGAACCTTGATCCAACCCTTCACGCCGTAAAGCCCGGTCACTCGACCGAGCAGGATCCGCTTCGACTGTTCGGCAGTTGCGCTCAGGACGCCTCGCTGCGCCGGTACTTTTTCATCAGGCTGGCGACCCGGTCGGATGGCGCGGCCCCCCGGGAAATCCAGTGGTCGGCTCTGGCAAGATCGATGCTCAACTCGGTTTCTCCGCCGGTGGCGATCGGGTTGAAGAAACCCAGCCGTTCGATGTAACGGCCGTCCCGGCGGTTGCGGCTGTCCGTGACGACGATGTGGTAGAAGGGGCGTTTCTTTGCTCCACCCCGTGACAGACGAATGCTAACCATGTTCGATCCGGTCCCTGTGCTGAGAATCAACGGGCGCAACCTCCGCTACGGCCCGCGGGAGTGCGCATTCTACTGTTTTTGCGGCGGTTGTGAAGCATGATGCCAATGATCCCGGCTACCGCCTCACCGCCGCCGATGAGGCGCTGGCCACAATATCGCAATACCGTGGGCTGCCGCTAATGGCCGCCGCGAAACACCCGACCCAATGCCTGATCAAGCCTTTCCACGGGGATCACCTCCAGCGGGTAGTTGCCGCGCGGCCGGTTCGCTGCCGGTATCACCGCTTGCCTGAAACCGTGCTTGGCGGCCTCCTGCAGGCGTTCTTCCCCGAATGGCACGGGCCGGACCTCCCCAGTGAGGCCAATTTCCCCGAAAGCGACCAGGTCGCCGGAGATTGCGCTTTCCCTGTAGCTTGAAATCACCGCCAGACACACCGCCAGATCGGCGGCCGTCTCGCCGACGCGCAAGCCGCCAACGACGTTCGCGAACACATCGCTTGCGGCGAGCGAAATCCCGGTGTGGCGATGCAGCACGGCCAGGAGCAGACCGAGACGCCTCGAGTCCAGTCCCTGCGCAAGCCGGCGCGGCGGCTGTCCGGCATTGGCGTCGACCAGCGCCTGGACCTCCACCAGCAGGGAGCGCGAACTCTCGCGCGAGACCAGCGTCGTGCTCCCCGGCACGGGTTGGGTACGGCGGGCGAGAAAGATGGCCGACGGATTCTTGACCTCCCTGAAGCCCTGCTCGCCCATGACGAAGAAACCCAGTTCGTTGGCGGCGCCGAAGCGGTTCTTCGCCGTTCGGATGATGCGAAACTGGCTGCCCAGGTCGCTTTCGAAATACAGCACGGTATCCACCATGTGCTCAAGCACCCGGGGGCCGGCCAGCGTGCCCTCCTTGGTCACGTGGCCGACGAGAACCGTGGATACACCCTGCTGTTTGGCGAAGCGGACCAGTTGCGCAGTGCATTCGCGAAGTTGTGCAACGGAGCCCGGTGCGGATTCCAGGTTCTCGCTGAACAGCGTCTGGATGGAATCGATGACCAGTACTTCCGGCGGCTCCGGTGCCAGCGCGCCGATGATGTTCTCCACGCAGGTCTCAGAGAGCAGTTGCACCGGCGCCTGCCCGACGCCCAGACGGTCCGCGCGAAGGCCGATCTGGTCGAGCGATTCCTCCCCGGTGACGTAACAGCCGCCGCCATCGCGACCGAGGCTGGCGATGGCACTGAGCAGCAGCGTGGACTTGCCGATCCCGGGATCACCGCCGATGAGCACCACGGCGCCGGGCACCAAACCGCCGCCGAGAACGCGGTCCAGTTCCCGGAATCCGCTGCTTCGGCGACTCACCCTGGCCACCTCCAGGCTGTCCAGCCGCGTCATGGCGGGCCCGCCGGCCGCAGCAACGCCGCGTATGGCATGACCGGGCCTGGCGGGCGCGGCTTCGGTCAGCGTATTCCATTCCCCGCAATCCGGGCATTGCCCCTGCCACTTGAGTTGACGGGCGCCGCACGATGAGCAGGCATAGAGTCGTTTGGGCTTGGCCACCGGAGGAGAATATCACCTTGGATTGGAGACGGCTGCTGTCAAATCGTGCACCTGACAGAGACACGCCAGGCGCGCGCGTCAGCTGTATACGCCTTCTCCATAGGCCTCCGAGATGTAGTTGACGAATCGGGTAAATTCGCCCTGAAACGTCAGGGGGAAGTCTCCGATCGGACCGTTCCGTTGCTTGCCGATTATGATATCGGCCACACCCTTCTTGGGCGTTTCGTCGTTATACAATTCATCTCGATAGATGAAGATGATGACATCGGCGTCCTGCTCAATAGCGCCGGACTCTCTCAGGTCGGACATTACCGGTCGTTTGTCGTTGCGTTGCTCGACGCTTCGGTTGAGCTGTGACAGCGCAACCACGGGAATGCTCAACTCCCTTGCCAGACCCTTCAACGAGCGGGAAATCTCTGAAATCTCCGTAGCACGATTCTCCGTGGAACCGCTGATCTGCATCAATTGAAGATAGTCCACGACAACAAGTCCCAAACCGTGTTCCCGCTTCAGGCGGCGCGCCCGGGCTCGAACCTCGGTGGGCGAGAGCCCGGGTGCATCGTCGATATAGATCGGGGCATTCGACATCATCGTGGAAGCGTGATTGATTCCCTGCCAGTCCTCGTCCGTCAATCGGCCGGAGCGCAAATGCGATTGATCGACCTGGCCGATTGCACTGATCATCCTCATGGTCACCTGTTCCTTCGGCATTTCCATGCTGAAGATGCCCGTGGGAATTCGCTGCTTCTCGTCGACAGATGCAAAAGTGGCAATGTTCAACGCCAGGGCAGTCTTGCCCATGGACGGCCGCCCGGCTATCACGATCAGGTCACCTGCCTGAAGCCCGGAGGTGCGGCTGTCCAGATCATCAAATCCCGTCTTTAACCCGGTGATGCCATCCGCGCTATCGCGCAATGCGTCAAGTCTGTCAATGTTGTCGGGTACGATTTCCCTTAACGGTACGAATCCGGATCCGCCGCGCTGGCCGCGTTCAGCGATTTCGAATACGCGTTGCTCAGCCTGATCGACCAGTTCCGCAACCTGGCGCCCTTCGGACTCGAAGGCGCTGGCAGCGATGTCGCCGCCAACCTCAATGAGCTGACGAAGCATTGCATGCTCGCGCACGATGGAAGCGTAGCTGCGAATATTGGCGGCCCCGGGGGTGTTCCCTACCAGGCGCGCCAGGTAGGCGCGGCCACCGGCATCGTCCAGCTTGTCCTGCCGCTGCAGGCGATCGCCCACGGTGATTGCATCGAGCGGCTGGTTTCGCTCGATCAGGTCCCCCATGGCGCCGAAAATCAGTCGGTGATCCGGACGGTAGAAATCCTTGTTGCCGACGACATCCGCAATCTGGTCCCAGGCCCGCTCATCGAGCATGATGCCGCCCAGCAGCGACTGTTCCGCATCTTCGGAATGGGGCGGCTGGCGCGGTGCTGGTACTCGAGAGCCAAGCGTGGATGTGGACAGGACTTCGGCCATGGTCCGGGGGCGGTTCTTCTTCGATTCAGCTTAGCACACGGTCCTGAAACATGGCTGTGCTGAGCTGTCCTTTGACTTTACTTATTCGTCGTCGAATTCTTCCGGTTCCGCCGTCTCCCCGGGAGCGTCATCCCGATCGCCCGAGCCTTCGACAATCACGGTCAATTCCGCGTCGACGTCCGCGTGCAGATGCACTTCGATCGTGTACTCGCCCGCGACCCGAATCGGCCCGTCGGGCAAGCGAATGGCGCTGCGTTCGACCGCCTGGCCACGCTCGTGCAGAGCGTCGGCAATATCCACGGCACCCACCGATCCGAACAGCTTCCCTTCGGGCCCTGTGTTGGCGTGAATCGAGACGGTCTGGCCCTGAATCTGCTCGGCGAGGATGCGTGCCTGTTCGACCAGGTCCGCTGCCTTGGCTGCGAGCTCAGCCCGGCGTGCCTCGAACTTGGCAATATTTTCCGGTGTCGCGGCAGTCGCCTTGCCCTGCGGCAGGAGATAGTTGCGCGCGTATCCCGGCTTCACCGTGACACGCTCGCCAAACTTGCCGACATGGTCGATGTTCTCCAACAGTATGATGTCCATCTTTTGTTCCCTCCTTCAGGATTGCCGGGCCAGCGGCCCGCGCAACTCGATCCAGTTATCCACCAGTCCCACCGACGCCAGCAGGAGAATCGTGACCGCAGCCGTGACCGGCATGATCAGGAGCACGTACATCGGTACCAGGAAACCGGCGCTCCAGCGCTTTGCCCACGCCCAGGCGTGCACCACGGCGATCCCCTGAAACCAGAAGGCAAACAGCGCCAGAGGGAAAAGATTCCGGATGACCGGTCCGTCCAGCAGCAGACTGGAAGCCATCAGCAACGTCGCGGGAATGCCCACCAGCCGCCCCAGGCGAAGCTGGCGAAACTGCCGGCCGAACTGGGATTCCTCCTGGGTTTTCGAAGCCCACCAGCTTCCCAGCAACAGCGCCGCCATGAGTTGCAGGTAAATGCCCGCCACCATCAGGCCCGTAAAGTACGAACCCAGATTTTCCACCAGCGAACTCACCTGTTCTTCCGTGGCGCCGCCGGAGCGGGCCACTTCGGCGAGCCGATCGAGAATGGCCGTCACCCAGGCGCCCGGCTCCGGCCAGAGCATTGCCGCCGACAAGGCCGCTGCTGCGCAAACGAGTGCCACGCCCTGGTACGTCAGCGCCAGTGAGCCTGTGCGCCGCAACAATGCACCCAGCGCAACGCCGGCGAAGAGCACGGCGCCGGCCTCCAGGACCATTCCAGTGGGACTGACGCCCCATATCCACGCCAACGGGGCCCCCGCAACCGTTGCAGCCAGTGCGCTGAAAACACCATTTCGGGGACCGCGGTACAGCGTCTCCAGAGTCATCAGCGCCGCAGAGACGGACAGGACCACCGGAATGGGCGCCAGTACGGCGGCCAGAATGATCAGCCGATATCGCCGTGAGAGTAGCCACTGCACCAAACCCGCCATGAATCTGCTCCGCTGCCGCGGGCAGTATGCCTCAGTGCTGATCCGTATACGGCAATAACGCCAGGTAGCGCGCCCGCTTGATCGCGGTGGCCAGTTGCCGCTGATAATTCGCGCGAGTGCCGGTGATGCGGCTCGGAACGATCTTGCCTGTCTCAGTGACGTACTGCTTCAGCGTTGCAAGATCCTTGTAATCGATTTCCTCGACGTTATCGGCCGTGAAGCGGCAATACTTCTTGCGCCTGAAATACCGTGCCATGTCCGTCCTCCCTACTCTTCGGCAGCCGCCGTGGAGGCTGCCTCGTCAGCGTCGTCCTTCGTAGTTTCCCCGGAGTCCGCGGACTCGTCGACCGGCTCGGCACTTGCCTCCCCGGCGCTCTCTTCCGCCGAGGCGTCCGCAGTGCTCTCCTCCGCTGAGGCTTCCGCAGCACTCTCTTCTGCCGAGGCTTCCGCGGAACTTGCCTTCGCTGCGGGTTCCGCTACGCCTGACGGCGCTGCAGATTCCGCGGCGCCTGGCTCTGCTTTGCCCTTGTCGGCGTCCGCCTTCTCCCTGGCCTGTTCGGCCTTGCGCTGCGCGGCGGCCCGGGTCCGCGCCGCTTCGGCCTGGGAAGCCGCCTCCTCGCGAGCCCGTTCCTCCTCGCGCGCCTTCGCCATGGGCGACATGTCCGTGATCGGCTTGTCGCGCTTGATCACCAGGTAACGCAATACGGCGTCGCTGAACCGAAACGCGCCCACCAGCTCGTCCAGCGCGTGCTGGCCGCACTCGATGTTCATCAGCAGGTAGTGCGCCTTGTGGATCTTGTTGATGGAGTGAGCCAGCTGACGCCGGCCCCAGTCTTCCTCGCGGTGCAGTTTCCCGTCAGCGCCCTCGATCAGGGATCGATAGCGTTCCATCATGGCGGGGACGTTCTCGCTCTGGTCAGGATGGACCAGAAACACGACTTCGTAGTGTCTCAATGCAGGCTCCTTGCGGTTAAAGCCTCCCGATTTCCGGTGAGGCAAGGAGAAACGGTTTTTTCGGCCCCCACCTGCGCCCATCCACGAGTGCTGCGAAGCGTTGACTCCCGGCCTCAAGTCCGGTCGCGCTGCACGTACATTGGCGGATGATGCAGGTCGAGGGCGCTAGATGCTACTTCAGGATACGGACAGTCTCAACCCTGTTGGCCTGTCGTCCCCCGGGTGGCGTCGCTGCTTTCCTGGCCGTTCAACTGCCGTTGCACCTCGAATAACAGCACGCCGACGGCGACCGACACGTTCAGACTCTCCACCACACCCCGCATGGGGATCGACAGTGTTTCGTCGCACAACTCGCGGGTGAGGCGTCTCAGCCCCCTCCCCTCACCACCGACCACGAGCGCCAGGGGCAGCCGGAATCCGGCCTGGTAGATGGTCCGGGAGGCTCCGCCATCCGCCCCGACGACCCACACGCCCGCGTTACGAAGCCAGCGAAGCGTTCCGGCCAGATTGTTGACGCGTACGAGGGGGACCGTCGCGGCGGCCCCGCTTGCCGCCTTGAGCGCCGCCGCGGTCAGGCCGGCCGCGCGGCGCCTGGGTACGACCACCGCGTCCACTCCGGCGGCGTCGGCGTTGCGAAGGCAGGCCCCCAGATTGCGCGGGTCCTGAACGCCGTCCAGCACCAGGCAAAGGAAGGACCGGCCGCGCTCGATCACCCGTTCCTCGAATACGGCAATACCCATCTCCACGATTCCCGCAGTACGCACCAGAACTCCCTGGTGACGCCCGCCGCCGCTCATTCGGTCCAGTCGCTCCCGGTCGGCCTCCTCCACGGGGATGCCCAGCGCCTCAAGCGCACGACGAAGTGCAGGCAGGGCGCCGGACCGCGAACCCCGCAACAGGACCGCATCGCGAATCGTTTCCGGACGCTTCTCCACAAGGGTACGCACGGAGTGCAGGCCGTAGACCCATTGATTTTCGCCGCCCATGGGTTCAGTGCCTCGCCTTCCTCGTTCTCTCCACCGGGACAAAGTCGATCTTGCGCTCGCGAACGCTCACCGACGTCAACTGCACCTGCAACCGGTCGGCCAGACGGTAACTCCTGCCTGAATTCTCACCCGTCAACGCGCTGCCTCCGGCGTCGGCATGATAATAGTCGCGAGGGAGGGAGGAGACGTGTACCAGCCCGTCGATCCCGAGTTCCGCGACACGCACGAACAGTCCGAATGGCACGATGCCGGAGACGGAAACCGCGAAACGGTCCCCGACACGATCCTTCAGCCAGGCGCACTTGAGGCGCTCCTCCACGTCCCAGACGGCTTCGTCCGCGCGTTGCTCGGCCCGGGAGCAATGACGGCCGAGATGCTCCATCGCCGCCAGATCGTAGCTGAACCCCTTCACGCCGCCCTTGTGGAGCAGGTGCTTGATGGCCCGGTGCACGAGGAGATCCGGATAACGGCGAATGGGCGAGGTGAAATGCGCATAAACGGGTAACGCGAGGCCAAAGTGGCCGCTGTTCTTCGGCCTGTATTCAGCGCGTGCCATGCAGCGAAGCAACATGGTTTGCACCAGCTCGGCCTCGGGGCCTGATTCGGTTGCCTTCAGAATCCGGTTCATGTCGGCGGGTTGCAGGCGACCGGGAGAAATGGACGTGATGCCCAGCGTGCGCAGAAACAGGATCAACTCGTCGACCCGCTCCGGACCCGGTCCTTCATGCACCCTGTAGAGGCTGGGGATACGGGCTTTCCGGAGCCACCTGGCGGCCTCCACGTTGGCGGCGATCATGCACTCTTCGATGATGCGATGCGTGACGAGGCGTTTACGTGGCGCAATGTTGGAAATCTGTCCCTGGTCATCCAGTTCGAGGACGACTTCACCCAGATCAAATTCGAGGCCGCCGCGTTCGCGGCGACGCTCCAGGAACGCCGCGTATACACCGGCAAGGGCCTTCAGGCTGCTAAACGTGGCCGAGTCCGTTGGAGGTGCGCCCTTCCTCCCGGACTCTCCAGCCGCTCTGGACCCTCCAGGCTCCCCGGACGCCCCGGGCTCTCCAATACGTCCGGACTCTCCGGAAATCAGCCGGGCAGCTTCACCGTAGGTGAATCGCCGGGCCGAGCGCATGACCGCCTCGTAGAAGCGGGACTTGTTCACCTCGCCCTGCTCCGAAACGGTCATGTCGCAGCACAGGCACAGACGCTCAACATCAGGTTGCAGCGAGCACAGCCCGTTGGACAGCGCTTCAGGCAGCATGGGAACGACCCGATCCGGAAAATAGACCGAGGTCCCCCTTTCCCGGGCCTCTTCATCCAGTCCGGTACCCGCGCGTACGTAGTGACCGACATCGGCAATCGCAACGATCAGCCGCCAGCCATTACCGGCCGGTTCACAATAGACCGCGTCGTCAAAGTCCTTCGCATCCGCGCCGTCGATCGTGACGAGGGGCAGTTTGCGCAGGTCCTTGCGCCCACGCCGCGCATCAGCCGTGACGCCCGTGGGCATCTCCGCCGTCTCCGCCTCGACCCGGGGAGAAAATTCGTGCGGGATTCCGTGCGACAGGATGGCCGACAGTGTTTGCGCTCCCGGATCGTCGAAACGGCCCAGCACACGAATGACTCGCCCGACGGCATTGGTTCGCCTGGTGGGATGTGCGGTGATCTCGACACGAACCAGGTCGTCTGCCCCGGCGCCCCGGCCTTGCCCCCTGGGAATGAGCACCCTTGTCCGCTCACGCCCCTCCACTTCCACCCAGTCGAATCCCCGCTCCCGGACCAGGCGCCCGGCGACTTCGCTGACAGCCCGCTTGAGAATCTCGACCACGCGGCCCTCGGTGCCGCGCTGAGTGACGCTGATGCGCGCCGCCACCCGATCACCGTCCCAAAGACGGCCCATTTCTCTCGACGAGAGGAAGACGTCCTCGCCGCCACGGTCCGGAGTCAGAAAGCCATAACCGTCCTTGTGCGCTCGTACCTGACCAATGACCAGATCAAGATGGTGAGCCAGGCAGTATTCCCGTGCGCGATTGCGGATGAGTTGCCCGTCACGAACCATGGCCTTGAGCCGGCGCCTGAGCGCGGCCTCATTCCTGGGGCCCTTGAGCCGCATATGCCCTGCAAGTGAAACAAGCGTGAGCGGACGTCCCGCTGCCTCCATCGCCTTGACGATCTCGCCGCGCGAAGGGATGGGATGCCGATACCGGCTGTTACGCACGATTGACACTCATCGGTACAGCCAGTAAATTCTGGCGCCTTCCTACCCCGGCCGAGGTGGCGGAATTGGTAGACGCGCTGGCTTCAGGTGCCAGTGGGGGCAACCCCGTGGAGGTTCAAGTCCTCTCCTCGGCACCAGACTAAAGCGTATTCCAATACATTCGCACTGACGCGCGTCACACGCCGGGGCGATCAAAAATCAATCCATCTCGGCGATCTGCCGTAGCAATTGCCCCTTTTCGCTTTCGGCGGGAACGAATCGCTGCACGCGCTGGCCGGTGAAGACTTCGCCCGTGTAGAGGTTGCCGCCGCTGTCCACGGCGATCATGTGCAGGCCGAAGAACTGCCCGCCATTGTCGGCCATGGTGCCCATCTGCCCGACCAGGGCGCCGTCGGCGCGATTCAGGAACCAGATGCGGTTGTTGGTCAGGTCGGAGATGTACAGGTAGCGCTGCTCCGGATCATGGGAGAAAGCCACCCCGCCGGTGGAACCGCCCGCGCCCGTTTCCGGTGCGAGGATGAATTCGTCAATGAACTCGCCTTCCTTCGTGGTGACGTGTATACGGTTGGCGTTGCGGTCGGCCGCGTACACAAGGCCGTCGTTGGAGACGTTGATCGTCAGGTGCCCCACGAATTCCGGCGGCATGGGGCCGTTCGGCGTGTAATCGTGATCGGCTTCGTCGATGCTGATCTCCGCCAGCGGCTTGCCGTAGGCGCCCCAGCCGCGCTTGAACTCGAGCGAATCCAGATCGAAGACCAGTACGCGTCCGCCCAGGTAGTTGTCGGCGACGTACACCTCGTTGTCGGCTTCGACGATCCGGATCTCCTCGATACCGCCAACGACCATGGGTGTCGATGGCGGGTAGCGCTCGCGAAATGCCGTGCGCGCTGCGGCCCGCTGTTCCAGCACAGCGGGGTCGGCGGCCATGCCTCCGGGCGGGCCGAGGAAATTGATCACCGGACCTCGGCTGCCCTGTCCGGGTTCACGCTCCACAGGCGGCGGCAGACCTACCCGGGCGCCGTTCTCCCGTTCGGGCGTGCGTGCGATTTCGGCGACCACTTCGCCCGTGTTCGGATCGTATTTGCGAACGGTATCCTGACCGAGGTAGACAAACCCCTCGTCGTCCACGTCCATGCCGTGCCCCTGGGGCGCGTCGAACGAGCCGATGACGTTGCCGCGCCGGTCGAAATGAATCATCGACGGCGGTCGCGCGCAACACAGCGCAATGGGGGGCGAGGGTTCCGCCCTGAGTTCCAGCGCCGTCAGGTCGTTCGGCCGGTTGAGAACCCAGATGTTGTCGTCGGCGTCCACGGCTAGGCCCGTGATGCCGCCGATCTTCCAGTTGTTCGGCAAGGGTTGGGGCCAGCCTGGATCGAAGACGAACTCGGGCGCCTGCGCCTGGCCGACTGCGGAAAATGCGGCCATTGCAGCCCCCGCCAGCAGAGCCCGTATAAATCGAAATCCTGCGTTGTTGCTCATCTTGGTTGCCCTCCTGCGAAGACTGAGTTTAACACCGCCTCCGGTCACGCGATCATGCCCATGGGTGACCATGCCGACATGTACCCGGCTCAGTAGTCGAGGACGATGCCGGCAACCGGGTCGATACCGCCGCGGAATCCACCCTGGTCCCTGACGACCCCGGGATTCCCTTCGGCATCGTAGTGCACCCAGACCAGGCCGTGAGGCTCGCCCCAGTTGGGCATGTCGATGACGTGGGTCTGTTGGCGCGTCGCTGCGTCGTATACGAAGATCTGCGCGTCACCGTTGGCGGTGGCCCACATCTCCCTGCCGTTGGGCGACAGCAGCACATGGTCCACCACGTACCCGGAGAAAAGGGTTTCCAGCGGATTGCCGGTCGCGGTATCGAAGACGGTCAGCGTGCGCCCGAAGAAGCCGTTCGCCTCGCCCTTGTCCGCCACCCAGATCTCGGACTGATCCGCATTGAAGGATGCGCCATAGGGGCCGATGCCCGTCGACCGGTGCCACGCGATGTCGCCGCCCGCAAGCTCGATCTTGGTCAGGCTGTGGGAACCGCCGCCGGGCACGTAGATGTACTCGCTGGCGTCGTCGATGAGGATCCAGTCGCCACGGTATCCCGGATAGGGATACTCGCCCACCACTTCCCAGGTATCCGGATCGATTCGAGAGACCCAGAACGGGCGTAGCGCCGTGACCTGTCCCAGCCCGAGATTGACTGCTCCGATGTATCCGGTCAGCGACATGGGACCGTAGCCCACCGGTTCCATGAGCACGTAGATGTACTCGTCATCCGTATAGGCAGTGTAGGTTGCACCGCCAAGATCCTCGTCGCGCACTCCGCCGATGATCCGGTCCGTTTCCGGATCGAACAGGAACAGGTCGAGCCCATCGTCGTCCCGGGCGAACGTGTCTATCAACAGGTATCTGTCCCGAAAGATCTGACCGTGGTGCAATCGCCCTCCCACGTTCATCTGCTTGACCGGCTGGAGCGTCAGGGCGTCGACCTTTATCAGGGACGCCGAAACGGCGAGTCCCGCCAGTCCGGTGGGTTCTCCCGACGGCGAGCCGATAATGTAGACATACCGTCCGTCCGGAGACATGAACGTGGTGTGCATGCTGCTGCGCATCTCGGGCGCCAACATGTAGGATGCAATGACTTCCTTGGTCTCGGCGTCCCCGACCACGACCTGGTTGCCCTCCACCGCCGCTTCCCGCCGGCCGGAAGAATAAAAGGCAGTCGAAGTGCCCAGGTTTTCGTAGAAATACGTATTGCCGGGCTGCGGCTCGAACTTGTGCTCGCCCGGATCGTAGGTTGCGATCACCTGCACGTCATACGAACTCATGATGTTGCCGGTCCTTGCGCGGCGCTCCCAGCCTTCCAGCACCTGATCGAAGGACTCGATTGCGCTGACACGCCGGTCATGTTCGGAGATCGGATACTGCTCCAGCGCATCCTGCGACATGGGCGGCAACTGGGCGCTGGCCATTCCGCCGGCCAGCGACAGCAAAATGGCGCGCCCTGCATGGACATGGAATGTTATATCTCGTTTATTCAATAACATATAGATTATTCCTCATCTATTAGTTTATACAGGATGATTCACGGTGAATTCTGCGCCAGCCGAAATCCGCCGGCGGGCATGCGATATATGTGGGAAAACCTGGTCATGCCGAAGTCCCGATTCGCGGACCGCACGCCCCGCGGATGCAGGATCCACGAACCGCCGCGGTGCACGCGCTCCAGGCAGACATCCCGAACCCAGGGCGTCCCGTCCTGGGGCGCGCCGTCATAGGTTTCATTCCAGCAGTCCTCGACCCACTCGAAGACGTTTCCATGCATGTCATGGAGCCCGAACGCGTTGGCCGGAAACTGGCCGACAGGCGCCGTGGTGATGTATTCATCCCGGCATCCCTGACCGCAATTGGCCTGTCCTGCCTCCATGTCTTCCCCCCACGGATAGGCCGTCGCCGAACCTGCCCTTGCGGCGTATTCCCATTCCGCTTCGCTTGGCAGCCTGAAGTTCTGCCCGGAATGCTCATTCAGCCAGGCAATAAAGGCTTGTGCGTCCGCCCAACTCACGTTGATGACCGGGCGGTCTGTGCGGCCCCAACCCTCATCCTCCGGACACTGTACCCGCGCCGCCTCGCAGTAGAGATCGAATTGCTGAAACGTGACTTCGTACTTGCCAAGTCTGAACGGCCATACCGTCACCTCGCGAGCCGGCGCCTCGTTGAATTCGCAGGTTTCCCTGTCTTCGCAGCCCATCACGAAGACCCCGCCGGGAACGTCGACCCACTCCAATGACTCGACGATCCGCCCGGCAGCCTCCTCAACCATTGCGAGGTCAGCATCCTGGCCTGATGCAATCGTTGCAGCCCCAGGAATGAGCAAGGACAAACAAGCTGAACGAAGCACCGCATTCATAGGCAAAGTCCTGAGGAAAGCATAGAAGATAATCGACCGGGAGTTATTGCAAAAGAGCCGGATTCCTTCGAATCCGGCCCCTTCAGAAATTGGCCATGACCCGGTCTGCCGGCGCGTCTATCCTCCGGAACCCGACGTCTCGCCGGCCACGCTCGACAGTTCCGCTTCTGCCGGCATGTGGGCGCGCAAGGCAATGGTCGTCGCTTCGTTATAGGGGATGCGCTGGTCGGGCTGACCCAGGGCGATGTCCAGAGGCGTCCAGCCTCTCCAGTTCTTCGCCATCACGTCCGCGCCGTTTTCAACGAGAAACTCGATGATCGCCACGGAACCTCTCAGTGCGGCACCGTGCAGCGGCGTATCGCCGGCCTGGTTGCCCTTGTTGATGTCGCCGCCCAACTCGAGAAAGATCTTCAGCGCTTCGATGGCATCGTCGTCACGGCCCCGGCTGATGGTATCCCTCCAGCCGACCCCGGCCGCCGCCATCAGCGGCGTCGTCTGGCCCGGAGGCATCAGGTCGTACTCGATGTCATTCTCGTTGCGTTCCTGCTCCACGGTGATCGCATTGGGGTCCGCGCCGGCCTCAAGCAGAATCCGAATGATCTCCAGATCGCCCGACATCGCGGCCCTGAGCAGCGCCGTCGCCCCCTCATAAAGCACCGGATTGTGCATGCATCCCTGGGCGCACCATTGGGGCAACAGGGCCTTGAGCGGTGCGTCGACCTCCGCACCCGTGGCCAACGACAGCTTCACCAGGTCGACCGGAGTCATCCTGCTGTTCATCCTGGGCGGTGGCCGCGGATTCGCATCCAGCGTGTTCATGTCCGTGGCCACGAACAGGACGGTGCGGCCGAAGCGGTCGGCCACATTGGGATCGGCACCGGATTCCAGCAGCAATTCGGCAATGTCCAGGTAGCCGTTTACGGTCGCCAGAATGAGCGCGGTAGAATCTTCCGCATCCTGGGAATCGAGATCGGCGCCGGCCTCGATCAGCGTGCGCACGCTTTCGATCTGCCCTTCCCGCGCCGCCAGATGAAGCGCGGTCATGGATCCCCTGGGAATCTTCGCATAGACGAAACCGCCCTGACGGCGATCCTGTTCAATCTCCGGCGCGTCGATCAGCGACGAAGTTTCGTCCAGATAGGCGCCCGCCGCGATCAGCCGGCGCATGGCCTCGGTATGGCCGCCCGCCGCCGCCCACATGAGTGCGGTCTGACCATGCCAGCTTTCCTTGGCGTTGGGGTCGGCAGCGTTGTAGGCCCGAACCTCGCCCCTGGGAAGGGTTCCGTCCACATCCGCGCCGCCGCTCAGCAACAAACCGACCACGTCCGGATTGCCGGTCTTGGCCGCCGCCATGAGCACGGTCTCGCCTTCGGGAAGCGAACTGTTGGCATCCGCACCGGCCACCAGCAACAAGCGCGTCGTGGCCGCGTCTCCCGCCCGCGCCGCCAGGTGCAGCGCGGTCATGCCGTAGCGGTTCACATGGAATACGCCGGCGCCGGCTTCGAGCAACAACTCGGCCATGGCGGGGTTCCGGCCGTCGACGGCCCACATCAATGCGGTTGTACCCTCGGGGCTCGCGGCGTTCGCGTCCCCGCCCTGGGCGAGGTGCGACCGAACTGCGTCTTCGTCGCCTGCCTTGACCGCGTCGACCAGGCTATTGGCATGTGCGCCCAGGCTTGCAATGCCCAGAACCACGCTCACCCATCCTGACAGCCAAGCGTTTCGCTTCATGGTCTTGACTCCTCCAATGACGGAGCGCCGCGACGCGGCGCACGCGTTATGTGCTTCTAGGCGAAACCGATCGTGTAGCCCGTGCTCCTGCCGAAGCTCGCCAGTTCAACGCCCATCGCCCTGGCGACCTCGATGTGCAGGTCGCCGATCGGCACGGTCTTGTCGGGAACCTGCAGATGCCGGTTACCGTCGACGAATCCGCTGATGATTGCCGTGGGTACGCGGAGCTTGATATGCAGGTTGCCGTCACTCATTCCGCTGCCGTACATCAGCAGACTGTTGTCCAGCAGGGAACCGTCGCCATCGGGAGTGGCGGCCAGGCGCGCGACGAAGCGGGAAAACAGTTCCGTGTGGTAGCGGTCCACGGTGCCCTTCGCCTCCATCGTCTCCTCGGAATTCTGATGGTGAGAGATGGAATGGTGCGGTTCCGGTACGCCGATATGCGGATAAGTCAGGTTGCTCAACTCGCGGGCCATCATGAAGGTGAAGACACGCGTGATGTCGGCCTGGAAAGCCACGTGCAGCAGGTCGAACATGACCTCCACATGATCCTCGAACTCGTCCGGTATACCGACCGGGGACTGCGGCGCCGATGCCGACAACTCGCCCGCGCGGTTTTCCGCCATCTGTATGCGGCGTTCGACCTCGCGAATATTCTCGAGGTAGTCCTCAAGGCGGGAACGGTCCCTCGGTCCCAGGCCGATGGAAACGCTGCGCGTCTCGTCTAGCACCGAGTCGAGGATGCTGCGGTTTTGCTGCATCCGGGCCAGGCGCTGGTCCGCCGTGCCGGTGCCGCCGAACAGGCGTTCGAACACGACGCGCGGGTTCACCTGCATGGGCAGCAGATCGGTGGGTGAGGCATAGGAGATGGTGTCCAGGTACGCGCAGCTATAGCCGGCATCGCAGGTTCCGGCGATCTGGCTGGCATCCTCGATGGCCAGTTGCATGGAGGGGAACACGGTTTCCTGGCCGATCTTGCTGGCAAGCACCTGGTCGATGGATGTGCCGGCCCTGACGTCCACGCCCTGAGTCTTCTTCGGGTAGGTATCCGTCAGCCAGGCGGTGGCCGCACCGGTGTGCTGGCCGATACCGTCGGCTCCCATGAGATTGCTGACCACCGTCAGTTGATCCCTGAACCGCTCCAGCGGCTCCATGGTGCGCTTGAACTCGAAGTCGGAACCGGTTTGATCCGGGGTCCACCAATTCACCTCTTCCGTCATGACGAAGCCGTGCGGATGGTAGATGAAGCCTGCCCGTTTCGGCCGGTTTGCCGCAGTATTCGACAAAGAGGTCAGCGCCGGGACCATGGCGCCGAGAAACGGCACCGCAACGGAGGCGCCGGCACCACGCAGAAACGTTCGCCGTGGTATGGATTTCTTGAAGATCATCATCGAATCACACTCCCCACCAAATTCAGTTCAGAACAATTCCAGTCCTGATCACCCGTCGGTGCTGGTCAGCAATTCCTGCGGAATCGCGGCCCTGCGCATGCGAAACGGCTGACTCTCGACGATTCCGAGAATGAGGGTCGAAAAACGATAATCGTTATCGGCCGCATCCGCCGCGATCTGCCGCACCGACGGCATATCATAATACTCCAATCCCCGGCCCAGCGCGTAAATCAGCAGCTTCTCGGTCAGGGTCCGTACGAACTGCGACGGATTCGAAACGATGGCGTCGCGCAGGCCGGCCGCCCCGTCGATTTCGGTGCCGTCGATCAGGCGGCCCGACGCATCGATCAAGCCGCCGTCGTCGCCCCGGTCGCGCCAGGCGCCGATACCGTCAAAATTTTCCATGGCGAAACCAATGGGATCCATGATGTTGTGGCATCCCGAACACGCAGGATCGTCCCGGTGCCGCTGCAGCCTGACGCGCATGGACTCGGGATCCATGGAAAGGGCTTCGTTCTCGTCCAGCGCCGGAACGTCGTCCGGTGGCATCGGGATCGGCGCCCCGAGCAGATTCTCAAGAATCCAGGCGCCGCGCACCACGGGTGACGTGCGATGCGAGAACGACGTCACCGTCAGGATGCTGCCATGGCCCAGGAGGCCGTTTCGAGGACCTTCGGGCAGTTCCACTCGCCGAAAGGCATTTCCGTAGACGCCGTCGACTCCGTAGTGACGGGCAAGGCGGTCATTCAGGTACGTGTAATTCGCCGTCATCAGGTCGAGCACGCTGCGATCTTCGCGCATGATGCTGGAGAAAAACAGCTGCGTCTCCTCAAGAAACGCCTGCCGCAGATTGTCGTCGAAATTCGGAAAGACGTAGATGTCCGGTTCGACGCTTGCCAGCCGGCGCAGGTAGAGCCATTGTCCGGCGAAATTCTCCACGAACTCGTCGGCGCGCGGATCCGCCAGCATGCGGTGGACCTGTCGTTCCATCACTCGCGGGTTGCTGAGCCGTCCTCGCGCCCCAAGATCGATCAACTCTTCATCCGGGACGCTGTTCCAGAGGAAGAACGAAAGACGGGACGCCAGTTCGAGGTCGCTGATCTCGTACGGCTCACCCGGATCGATTCCCAACGGGTCGCGTTCGATCCGGAATATGAAGTTGGGACTGGTCAGGATTCGGCGCAACGCCAACTGGATACCGCCTTCGAAATTCCCGCGGGCTTCGCGCCCCTGGTGGAAGAAATCCATGAGCGCATCCACATCGGAGTCGAGCAGCGGCTGGCGGTAGGCCCGGCGGGCAATTATCGAGAGGATTTGTTCGGCGCAACGCGCTTCTTCGCGGGTAGTGTCGGGCCGGCAGGCAAAGATGGCCCGGCGGCTGGGCGTTTCAACGCTGGGAGCCTGCCCGTTGAACGGCCCACGGATCATGACGCCTTCAACGGAAGGCACCCCGCCGACGTATACCGGATCGAAGTCGATCAATTCGAAGGGTTCCAGCTGATCGACTTCCAGCGCACCGGTCTTCTCGACAAAGGTTGCGGCGATCAGGTGCGTGCCCGCGGTCAGCGGAATCCGCAACCGAACCCTGTTTTCGATGGAAATCCGGCTGGCTTCGGCATTCTCCATCATGTGGTTGTAGTCGGCGGGACCTCCTATGGATACGAAGCGTACCCGTTCGCCGTCCACCGAAATCTCGAATTGGTGACGGAACTGCAGCCCCCGGGTCGCGGAAAGCGAGTTGCCCCGGAACGACGTATGAATCTCGTAGATGCCGTCCAGCGGGAAGTAATGTTCCACGAGGATTCCGCCCCGTGTGCCCGGCGGCAGGCCGTCGATATGCCTGTCCTGGGACAGCCGGGCCCCGGCATTGTAGTAGATCTCCTCAGGCGCAAATTCGGGGTCGCCCACCGCGATCGCGCTGACTCTGTCCGCGGCGGCCAGATAACTCTCCAGCAGCGTCGGCGAAACGCCGAGCACATCAGCAATGTTGTCGAAGCCGAAACTGGAGGTATCGGGGGGCAGCAGCGCGCTGACATCGATATCCAGCGCAAGCAGGTCGCGGATGACGCTGGCGTACTGAGTGCGGTTCAGCCGATAAAGCGCCGGACGCCCCGGGTCGGGTTTCTGTGCAGCGGCCTGATCGAGTTCAGCCTCGAGCCATTCCACAAAGCCGTAGTAGCTGCCGGGATCAGGGCGAGGCAAGCCCGAAGGAGGCATCGACCCACCGCGAATCCTGGTGACGACTTCTTCGAGGATGTGTGCATGATCCGCCACGGCGGCCAGATCCACTTGATCGAGAGCGACTTCGCCGATTTCCACGCCGGAGTTGTGGCACAGAACACAATATTGATCGAGCAGCGCGCGGTATTCGTAGTTCAGGCCACCTGTATCCGGCGCATCCTGGGCGATCGCCGGCGCCGAAAGTCCGCACACGCAAATCAGGACAGCCTGCCATGTGGAAACTCGCTCAAGTGACATGGCCAAAAAGAGTCTCCGGATACTGTCTCGCTTAACCGCTTGATAATAGCACAGTTCAGGAAAATTGAGTACGCTCACTTTTTGCTCGACGACGTCCGCGCCTGGTGACCGGCGCCCCTGGAAATCTTCACCCGGTCGGGGTTGAACTCACTGTCTGATCGAGCAGTGGCAAGGCCCCTGGCCATTTCAAACCCGAACGTCGAACCGCGCCGTTGTTTTTGCACGAATTTCGTCGAGGGATGCCCCGGGCATGACTTCGACCAGGGCCAGTCGCCCATCCACAAAACGGAACTTGGCCAGCTCGGTCACGATTACGCTCACGGCACCGACGGCCGTGAGCGGCAAAGTGCATTCCGGAACGATCTTGGCGGCCCCGTCGCGGCTGGTGTGCATCATCGTCACGATCAGCTTTCGCACGCCTGACGCAAGGTCCATGGCGCCCCCTACTCCGAGAAGCGGCTTTCCGGGAACGGCCCAGTTGGCGAGGTTGGCACTCTCGTCCACCTGCAAACCGCCCATGATCGCCACATCCACGTGCCCGCCCCGGATCATGCCGAAGGAACTTGCGCTGTCGAAATAGCTGCTGCCGGGCAAGGCGGTCACGGGGATCTTGCCCGCGTTGACCGGGTAATCCATGGCGCCGCCGGACTCCGGTTCCGGACCGACACCCAGCATACCGTTCTCGGTGTGCATGATGATGCCGTGCTCCGGTGTGATCAGGTCCGCCACCAGGGTGGGGATGCCGATGCCGAGATTGACGACGTCACCCGGATTCAGTTCTTCCAGCGCCCCGCGCGCCATGGTCATGCGCGCCTCGCTCACCTTCTTGAGGCTCCCCGCGACCGAGGCCGAACTGCCCAGTTCCTCGAGCGTGGTGTGAGCCTCGACCAGGTAGTCGACGAAGCATCCCGGCGTATGAATGTGATCCGGGTCCAGTTCGCCGACGGGCACTACAGTCTCCGCCTCGGCGATGACCAGTTTCCCGGCTGTCGCCGCGGCCTGGTTGAAGTTGTTCTCGGTCCTGCGGTAGACGAGATTGCCGGCGGTATCGGCCTGCCAGGCACGAATCAGCGCCACGTCCGCCGTCAGGGCCGGCTGGAATACGTATTCGATGCCGTCGATGATGCGGGTGTCGCGTCCTTCAGCCAAGGGCGTACCGGCAGAAGTAGGCGTATAGAATCCGCCGAGGCCGGCCCCTCCCGCACGGATCGCCTCGGCCATGCTGCCCTGGGGCAGCAGTTCTATGTCGATCTTCCCTGTCTGATACGCCTCGACGGCTTCGCGATTGCTGGTGTAATAGGAACCGATCGCCTTGCCGATCTGCCCGTTGCGCAGCATCCGGCCGCCCCCGAGACCGGGTTCGCCGATGTTGTTGGCAATCATCGTCAGGTCGCTGACGTCGGTTTCGGCGATCGCGTCCAGCAGGTGAATCGGCGTACCGGTCATGCCGAATCCGCCAACGACCAGTACGTCTCCGGTCTTGACCTTGCGCGCAGCCTCTTCGGCTGAGATCAGCGGTACTGTCTTCATGGCGTCCCAGCGAGGTCAGTCAACCCTGCTCAGCGCTCTCACGCCTCTCGCAAACGGCCGCAGCACCACTTCGAAGTCGCTGGGATTCGCTTCCGGCGAAAGTACTGCCACAGCAATCTCCTAGGGCTCGTAGTCGAATGAGAGGTAGGCCACCAGGGCTTCCAGGTCCTCATCGCTGATTTCCGTCTTGCGGAAAGTCGGCATGATGGACACGCCCGTGCGCACGTAGAGCCTCACCAGTTCCGCCGGCAAGTCGGTACGCTCCTCCAGGTCGGCGGGCTTCAGCCCTCCGTAGAGCACCTGCAAGGCCTGCGTACCCGGCGTACCGGGAAAGCTCCCATGACATTGGATGCACCAGTAGTCGTAGACCTCCTTGCCCCGCTGTGCCTGCTCCTGTGCCGTCGCCGCGCCGAAGATCGGCGCCATGGCCGTCAGGAACAGGACAACCGTCAATCTCCTCATGGCCGTCCCTCCCTAACCGGAACCGCAAGGGACCGGATTCCAGGCTGAGCCGTCAGGCAACCGCTTGAAGCTCGAACTGGTTATGAACTCCTGGGTCAGGTGCTGCGGGTCGCTGACGATGGTCGTGACCGTAAACCACTCCTCGCCGTAAGCCGTGTGACGATCGTAGTATTCGGTCATGACCGTCTCGCTGCCGTACGGTACCCCGTTCCTGCGCAGGTAACCGGGACTCATGTGGGTCGTTGTGACCTTCAACGTTGTTCCGATCTCGGCCTCGCGCCAATTCTCCCGGTCGAAACCGATATCCTCGCGTCCCCAGTGCGCCGTGGAATAACCCTGCAGCGTGTGTTCGGCCGGGGCCATCGCTCCGGCATCGAAGTGCAGCAGGCGTGTCTGCGTGCCGTGATCGGTATCGATGCGGAGCGTATTGTCGTCTTCCCAGGTGATATGGACGCGCAGCGGCATGCGCATCACGCCGGCGGCACCGTAAACCCTGCAGGTGTCGCCTTCCGCCGGATCCCAGCCATCGGCGGCCCGACGCCCCTCGTCATTGAGCGGAAGGCTCGCGTAATCCCCCCTGGGCGGCGTCACCATGCGCCAGCGCCAGTCTTCCGTCACCACCGCAGTCCAGTAGCCGGTCAGATCCACGGGTGCGACTTCCCTCGCGGTCACCCGTTCCTGGGCCATGACACCCTGAACCATCGCCGGCATGGCAATGGCGAGCAGGAGTGCCGTGGCCCGCAATCCGTGCGGCTCAGTCAAATTCACCGCCCCAGGCCCAACCGTCCGAAGGCCTCTCGATATGCTGCATGCGCATCCGGTTGTCCTCCGGGTTGCGGCCCGGATTGCCGGTGACGACAACGAAATCGCCCGGCTTGAGCGTCTCACGCGTAACGCTCTGGGACGTCAGTACCGCTGCACCGCCCCACTCGATGGCCCAGCGCGCCGTTTCTCCATCCTCGTCGGTCACGTTCACATGCAGGAAGGCGTGCGGATTGCGGTAGAGGAAGGCCACCAGCCGGCCTTCGATCGTCATTTCCTCGTCGATGTGGTAGGTAGCGGAAAAGGAATGATGTGCCGCTGCCGGCAATCCCGGCATGAACACGACGCCCGCGAGCGCCGCGACGAGTCGTAGTTTCATTGGTTCCAACCCCTCTCTCCTAACTCATTTCCTCGTAGATTGCCGTTATGAACCGCTCCGTGGTCCAGAACCCCGAGTCTGCGCCATAACGGCCATCGTAATCCAGCGTCGGCCGGGCATCCAGAACGTCCCGGAGCGAGGCGCCCTGCTCCACCAGGTACCGGATCCGGTCGCGAATGATGGTCAGCATGTCGCGATACTCCACCACGTCGGCTTCGTCGCACAGCCGTCCGCGCCCGGGGATCACCATGGTTCCGCCCTCCTGGCGGTCGGCGGGTACCGTCAGGTCGATGATGCGGTTCAACGCAGCGATGATCCCCTCAAAGGTTCCCCCGTTTTCCCGGTCGATGAACGGATAGCGGGTAGTCAGAAACAGGTCTCCGGTGCTGATGACGTCCGAGCGGCGGAAGAACACGATGCTGTCGCCGCTGGTATGCGCGGCGGGCTGGTGCAGCACCTGCACGGCCTCGCCATTAAAGAAGACTTCCTTCCTGTCGGTGAAGTAGGTGTCCGTCGGCCAGGCTTCGAACGGCAGCGGCGTTTCGGCACCGCTCATGGTGATGAGCACGTTCTCGTGCGCGATGATCTTCGCAGTTTCGCCGGCGTCGGCGATCGCGCCCAGGACATTGCCGCCGGCGATGTTGCTGCCGGCCTGGGCGACGGTTGCGTTGCCGCCCGCGCTATCCGGGTGCGCATGGGTACTGATCACGTACCGGATCGGCCCGTCGGTCAACTCCCGAATCGTCGCCAGCAGCCGGTCGCTCAGTTCTTCCCGCAGGGTGTCGACGACGAGGACGCCCTCGTCACCCACCTGAACGGTCACGTTGCCGCCGTCGCCGACCAGCATGAAGACATTGCCCTGCACGGGCAGCACGCCGATCTCGCCCTGCGCCCCGTTGCCGCCGTCCTGGGCAAGGGCGCCAAGGCTACAGAGCCAGGCGGCCAGCAACGTCGACGTTCGGACGCGCGCGGCCGGCCGGCTGCAAATCCTGATGTGGTTCCAGTCCATCACGCACGCTTACTCGATGAATTCGGGATAGGTCGTCTCGGCGCCGCCCAGGACGCCGTCCAGGGGCAGTTGGTAACGATCTGCATGCTCTTCCAGGAACGGGTTCTGTCCGGGCAGGTAGTGGGGCACGGTGCCCTGCGGACGATCCACTTCGACGACGATATCGCACAGATAGGGAGCAATCTGCTGGCGCGGATCCAGCACCCAGTTGTTGGTGCGGATGAACGGCTCGGTGAGATACACCGGATCATTGATGATGACGATCTGCGTCAGGTAGTTGTCGTGGCGGATGAAATGTTCGGTGACGTGAGCCCGGTCGCTTCGAGCCAGCCCGTTGCGGCGGTACCACCCCTGTTTGAGGTGGGTCGTCGTCACAGTCAGCATTTCTCCATCCCACCGTCCCGTGGAAAACCCCTGCCAGGTATGGGCCGCGTACGCCGGTGGATGCGGCCGGCCGTCCATCCAGATGGTGCGCTCCGGCGCCTGCCATCTCAGTCGTGTGTGAATCGCGATCAACTGCTGGCTGGCGGAGTCATATTCGTTCCAGATACGCATGCGGCCGGGACCGCGATGGGCGTAGTCGGAAGGGTGCGGCTTGCACTGGTGTTCGGGAACCGTGAGCAGCGACGGACTCCAGCTCAGACCGCGCAGGCGGCCGGCTTCGTTGATGGGAATTCCCTGGAATTCCACCATGTCCGGTCCCGGGATGCGCTCGGGCTGATCCTCGTGGTAGCGCGGCGACCACTCGCCGGAGAGATCGAATTGACCGAACGAGGGAAGGCTGATGAACCCGGCAAGGATCAGTGTCGACCCGCAAACGAAACGCCTCATGTGTTCCACCCTCCGCCCTCGACCGCCCTTGCTGTTCCCGAATGCCGATTCAGATGGCATCCGACGGTTTTGGCAGCAGTCATAGTATAGGGAAAACGCTGGCCCTACGGCACTATCGACACAATCTGCAATCAGTCCGGATAATCGACAAAGAAACCCGGGCGGCGTAATCTCTCAACCCAACCCGAATCATCGCGTTACGTCACGGGAGGCGAAAAATGAGAACGATTGCAGGCCTTCAGACTGTCCTTGTCGGCTGGTTGGCATACGCCGCTGCCGGCCACGCGCAGGACGACCACGCCGCACATTGCGAAAGCATGATGGATACCCGCAACCTGACCCTTTACCGCGCGGAATGGAACCCCGGGGACGAACGGTTCCCCCCCCATTGCCACGTACAGGGCCTGGTTGCTCCCGGTATCACTTACTACGTGCAATTGCCGCCTCCGGACGCGTGGAACGGGCGATTCCTCCATTGGGGCGACGGCGGGCACGATGGCGACCTGGACTACGCGCCCCACCGGGTTGCCGAGGGCTACGCGGTCGCCAACAGCAACATGGGCCACGACAGCGGTTCACAGCCCGGGGCTACCTGGGCATTCAACAACCGCCAGACGGAGATAGTCTACGGCTATCGCCATCTGGAGGTGACGGCCACCGCGGCCAGCAGGGCCATCAGGGCCTACTACGGCCAGCCGGAGGACTACGCCTACCACGAAGGCTGCTCCACCGGCGGGCGTCAGGGGCTGATGGCCGCACAGCGGCTGCCTGCGATCTTCGACGGCATTGTCGCCGGCGCTCCGGCCTCGTTCCTGCAGCGATTGAATCTCGCCCATAACTGGGACATGCAGATCATGCTCAAGGACGACTACACCGGCGCTCCCGCATTCGACACCACCGGCGACGGACAGCTCGACAGCCTCTCCAAGGCCAACATGCTGACCGAAGCGGTGCTCGCCCAGTGCGACGCCAACGACGGGATCAAGGACGGGGTAGTCAATGACCCCCTGTCCTGCGACTTTTCACCCGCCCGGGACCTTGCCGACGCGATGTGCCCGAACGACGTGAACGCGGACGACTGCTTCACCACTACGCAGCTTGCAGCCATCGAGGCGATCTACAGCGGCCCCCACGATTCCCGGGGCCAGTCCATCTACAAGGGCAAGGCGTTCGGGTCCGAGGTGCTCTGGCCGAGGGCCGTGATCCCGCACCAGGGCAACAACCATCGGCCGGGCCAGATGGGGCTGGCCTCCGATTACGTGAATTTCCTCTTCTACGACACGGATCCCGGGGTCCCCACGACGCGCCCCACCGACCTCTCGCTGGCGCCCGATCCCACCCGCGAACCGCCGGAGTTCGCCTGGTGGCAATTCGACTTTGACGACTTCACCGCCGGACTCGGCGACACCATGCGCGCCATCACTGACGCGGACGATCCGAACCTGATGCGTTACCTGGTTCAGGAGGGCGGCAAGCTGCTGATCTACCACGGCTGGGCCGACACGATCATCCCCGCCGAGCCGATCGTGGACTATTACAACGAGGTGCTCGACACCACCTACGGCGGCGACCGCGCGGCTGCGGACGATGCCGTGCGGCTGTTCATGATTCCCGGCATGGCGCACTGCGGGGGCGGACCCGGCCCGAGCCGGTGGGACCGGTTGGCGCACATGGTGGATTGGGTGGAAAACGGCACGGCGCCGGATTCGATGACCGTCCAGCGCCTGACCGACGGGGTCGTGGATAACGAGCGCATCGTCTGCCCGTATCCGCAACAGGCGGGCTATGCGGGCGAAGGCGACCCGAACGATCCGGCGAACTGGGTTGCGGACAATTTCATGTGCGAGTGAGCCCCATCTGCAAGTGAGTCTGATCCGCTAGCGGACCTGCTCACGCCGCCTTCTGGTGCAATTCGCCCATATTGCCCCTCAGTGCGGCAAGCGGATAGACTTCGCGGACAGGTTTTGCGGGTCGGCTTCGCTGATTGAGGATAAACGCTTATGGCCATGACGGAGTTCCGAACGGTATTCGGTTCGCTCAAGGACTTCACCAAGGGCGAGATCGAGATCATCGACGACGAACGCAGGAATTACGCGTTCTCGAACATGTTCGAAGTCGCTTCCAAATCGGCGCCCTATGAACGGGTGGTCGTCGGCAAGAACCTGGAATACGTCCTGGAGACGGTCCGCGCCGAGGGCACATCGGACTGGTATACCGCTTCCCACGACGAGTTCGCGCTGGTCATGGACGGCAAGGTCGAGCTGGATCTGGTCAAGCTGGACGATCCGCACGGCATCGCCCCGCACGGCAAGGCTGGCGCCGTTAAACTGGACGGCGATCCGGCGGGCAGGAAGATGGGCCTGATCAAGATGGGGCGCGGGCACCAGGCGCTGCTCCCCGCCGGGGCCGCCTACCGATTCAGGGCGCCCGATCCCGACGCCGTCGGCGTCATACTGATGCAGACCATTCTGGGCGATGAATCCGTTGAGAAATGGTCGGAAATTTGCTACACCTGAACCAGGCACTCCCGGAGGATCAGAACAATGGCCGCTAACCCGATCGAGATCAGCGCCTCTCCCGTCAGCAACGAAACCGGCTACAGAAGCTTCGAACTGGGCGGCTTCTCTTTCGCCCGCGACGAGTATTTCGCCTACATCTCCTGGACTGCCGGGGACCAGCAACTCTCGCACACCATGTCGGCTGACGCGTTCCTGCGCGCGTTGATGCGCGCCGTGGCCTGGGGCTTCTTCTACGGCTGGCTGAACTTCGATTCCGTGTTCGGGACCCAGCAGCTCTACGGCCGCGTGAAGTTCTTCGCGGGGCGCTACAACCCCTCCTACCGCGACCAGGGTCTCGACTACGAAGAGATTTTCGACACCCCGCTGGCGATGGAAACCTTCAAGAGCCTGCTCAGGGACTGGACCAACGAGGGCTACGACCCCTTCGCCTCCCCCGACGAGACGGGCACCGAGTGGATCGGCAAGAAGCACGGCGACAACAACGAGGCCGTCGACCGCGAACGCGAGGTCTGCCGCCGCATGCCGGGCCTGCCGGGCGACGCCCCGCTGCGCACCGACGAGAACGGCCGCCCCGTCAACCGAGCCTTCCTCGACGTGCCCCAGGGCCAGCCCGAGGTCCACGCCGAACCGGGTTTCGAGGACGAAGTGCATGCGCACAACCTGTTCGGCTACTTGTCCCGTTCCGACGTGACCTGGAATCCTTCGGTGAGTTCCGTGGTGAAGCAGAGCCTGTTCTGCCCGACGACCGAGGAGTACATCCTGCCGGTCAAGCACGGCAACGACCGGATGGAATGGTTCGTGCAGCTCAGCGACCAGATCGACTGGGAGATCGAGGACAAGGAAACCGGCAAGCCGCGGGCCAAGGTCATCATGAAGGCCGGCGACGTCGCCATCATGCCGGCCGACATTCGCCACCAGGGCTTCTCCAAGAAGCGTTCGATGCTGCTGGTCTGGGAAAACGGCAATCCGGAACTGCCGGCCATGTACGAGCGGGGGGAATTGCCGGTCAACCTGTCCGGCGAGTTCTGATACCGGACTTCGTTCTCAGCCGGATACAAGGGGCGGTTCCGTAACCGCCTCTGTGCGGACGGTGGTGCCCGAACTATAATGGCCGCCGTTTTCTCCCTCCACCAACGAGTTCAGGTCAATGCCACTGCAAACGAAACTCTTTATTGACGGTGAATTCGTCGAGGCCGAAGACGGATCCACCATCACGGTTCTCAACCCCCACGACAATTCCGAGATCACGCAAGTGGCCCAGGCCCAGGTGGCGGACATCGACCGGGCCGTCGCCGCGGCAAAACGGGCCTTCCCCGCCTGGCGGGACATGCAGGCCGCCGAGCGGGGACGGTTGCTGCTCAGACTGGCCGATCTCGTCGAGGACAACGCCGAAGAACTGGCACGGATCGAGTCCCTCGATACCGGCCATCCGATCCGCGACACCACGGGTCTCGACGTACCGCGAACAGCTTTCACCTACCGTTACTTCGGCGGCATGGCGGACAAGGTCCAGGGCAGCGTCGTGCCGGTGGAACCCGGATTCCTGAACTACGTCACCCGGGAGCCCGTGGGCGTGGTGGGCCAGATCATTCCCTGGAACTTTCCGCTCATGTTCACCAGCTGGAAGATGGGACCGGCGCTTGCGGCGGGCAACACGGTGGTCATCAAGCCCGCCCAGGTCACGCCGCTGACGGCGCTGAAGATCGGCGAACTGATGGCGGAGGCGGGATTTCCGCCGGGCGTCGTGAACATCGTCCCCGCGTCGGGACGTACGGCGGGCCAGCATCTGGCCGAACACCGCGACGTTCAGAAGCTCGCGTTTACCGGCTCCACCAGCGTGGGACGGAAGATCGTCAACTACTCCGCCGGCAACCTCAAGCGCGTGCAACTGGAACTGGGCGGCAAGGGCGCCAACATCGTCTTCGACGACGCCTTCCTGCCGGGGGCCATCAACGGCAGTGCGTTCGCGATCTTCCACAATCAGGGACAGGCCTGTATCGCGGGCTCGCGTCTGCTGCTGCACGAACGCATCGCGGATGAATTCCTGGACGGCTTCCTCGGCCTTGCCAGGTCCATCCGGCTGGGCAACCCGCTGGATCCGGAAACGGAGATGGGGCCGCTGACCTCTTCGACGCAGCAAAAGGCCGTCCTCAGCTACTGCGACATCACCTACCAGGAAGGCGGCGAAATTCTCATCGGCGGCAAGCGTCCCGACAATCCCGAGCTTGCCGCCGGCAATTACGTCGAACCCACGGTGGTCAGGGCACAGCCCGAGGACAGAGTCTGCCAGGAAGAGGTCTTCGGCCCCTTCGTTTCGGTGAACACGTTCTCGTCCGACGAGGAAGTCATCGAACTGGCCAACTCCACGGAGTACGGCCTGGGCGGCGGGTTATGGAGCCGGGACCTGTCACGGGCCCACAAGGTGGCGGGGGCGATGCGCTCGGGCATGGTCTGGGTAAACTGCTACAAGCGGGTGAATCCCGGCTCGCCCTTCGGCGGCGTCGGCAGTTCCGGCTACGGCCGCGAGATGGGTTTCGAGGCCATGCACGAGTACACGGACGCAAAATCCGTCTGGGTCAACGTCGACGCAAAGATTCCTCCGTACTACCAGCGGTGAGCGATGCAGCCCGACGACTGGCGCCGGCGGCCGAATGCCCCTGGCCCCGGTACGCGCCTGTGCCGGCTGGAGCAGATTCCTGACGGGTCCGGGCGGGAATTCAAATTCGGGGAGGGAACGGACCAATTCCGCATGGTGGTGTTTCGGACGGGCGCAAGCGCCTGGGGTTACGTCAATGTCTGCCCGCACTTCTGGCTGCCGCTCAACATCCTGCCCGACAAGTTCGTGATCAGCGGCCCGGGCCGGGTCATGTGTTCCCATCACAGCGCGACATACCGCTTCGAGGATGGATTCTGCGTCGACGGACCGGTCAAGGGAGGCCATCTGGACCCCGTACCGGTTGAAGTCGTGGACAATTCGGTCATCATAGGCGATTCACCGGGCATGGAATCATGAGTTCGAAAGCGCCTAAAATCCCCGTCGTACCGTTGCCGGATCGACCGGACACTACGGTATCGGTCCGCGAGACCTTCGGGATCGACAGCGACCTTGAAGTCCCGGCCTTCAGCCGCGCCGACGAGCACGTGCCGGATGTCGATTCGGCCTATTGCTTCGACGGGGATACGACGCTGGCCCTGCTGGCCGGGTTCGTTCACAACCGGCGGGTGCTGGTTCAGGGCTACCACGGCACGGGCAAATCAACCCACGTGGAACAGGTGGCCGCACGATTGAACTGGCCCTGCGTGCGGGTCAATCTCGACAGCCACGTCAGCCGCCTGGACCTCATCGGCAAGGACGCCATCGCCATCAGGGACGGCAAACAGGTGACGGAATTTCGCGAAGGCATTGTCCCCTGGGCGCTGCAACGCCCCGTGGCGCTGATTTTCGACGAGTACGACGCCGGCCGTCCCGACGTCATGTTCGTCATTCACCGGGTTCTCGAGGTGGAAGGCAAGCTCACCCTGCTGGATCAGAGCCGGGTGATTCATCCGCATCCCTGGTTCCGCCTGTTCGCGACCGCCAACACGATCGGACTGGGGGATGCCACCGGACTCTACCAGGGCACCCAGCCGATCAATCAGGGGCAGCTGGACCGCTGGAATATCGTCGTGACACTGAATTACCTGGATGCCGGGGCCGAGGCGGCCATCGTCACTGCGCGTGTTCCTTCGTATGCCGGCAGCGATGGCCAACAGACCGTGGGCCAGATGGTGGCACTGGCGAACCTGACGCGCCAGGGGTTCATCGCGGGCGATCTGTCCACGGTCATGTCACCGAGAACCGTGATCAACTGGGCCGAAAACGCCGAAATCTTCGGGGATACCGAGCGCGCGTTCTGCCTGACCTTCCTGAACAAGTGCGACGAGGCCGAACAGCCCACCGTGGCGGAATACTATCAACGCTGCTTCGGAGTGGAACTGGCCCCATCGGTCGCCCTGCTCTCTTCCGGTGACTGAACAATCCGTGGTTGCAAACAGCCTCGTCGAACAGGTTTCGGCGGCGGCGTTGCGAGCGATGGGCCGGGATCACGCGATGCAGGTCGTTCTGCGGGGCAAGCGCCTGCGGGTCAGCGGCACGACGATCAGCCTGCCGGCGCCCGGAAACGAAGCGCCCGGGGAGCCCTACAGCCTGTTCCGAGGCCGCCTGGACGCGTTGGCACTTCGATCGGGTCATAGCGACGCCCGACTTCACGACTCCGGTACACCCGCCGGAAAAATGGCCGGCAAGCTCTTTTCCATGCTGGAGCAATGCCGAGTGGAGGCCGTGGGCAGCCGGCACATGGCAGGCGTTGCGGAGAACATTCGCGAGCTGCAGGACTGGCGGTTGCGCGACGCGGGCATTCACCGGCTCCCGGAGTCGCTGAGCGATAACCGCATCGAAGCCGTCGTACTGGTCGCCAGGCATCGCCTCGGCGCACCCTTGCCGCGCGCTGCGGCCGAGGCACTGGAACAGGGTGATCCGGACTGGATGGAGCCTCGTGTAGTGGGGCATCTGGAGGCACTTGCGTCAGTACGCCAAGACCAGGCGGCTTTTGCGGCTCGATCCACCCGGCTCATTGAAGCGCTGGAACTCTCCACAGGCGAACCGGAATTCAGGCGCGAAGAGTCCAGACGGCTCGAACCGGCGCGCGAAGACCGCTCCGCCAGGCGCATCCGTGCGGACGACGTGCCGCGGTGGGACCCCACCAGAGGCGATCTCGCGCTAAGGAAACGGCAGGTGAGCGAGACATCTCCGCCGAAAGACGCTGCCGACGGCTCCGCGCCCTACCGGGTCCATACCAGCGAATTCGATGAAGTCGTCGACGCCGGCGAACTGTGCAATCCGGGCCGCCTGGCGCAGTTGCGGCAGCAACTGGACGCCAACATCCCGGGCGAACTGTACGCGGTCACCCGCCAGGCGCATCGGTTGCAGCGGTACCTGATGGCCCGCCAGACGCGCGAATGGCAGTTCGATCTCGAGGAGGGCCTGCTGGATGCCAGCCGTCTGACCCGGGTCATCGTGAATCCGCTGGAGTCGCTGGCCTACAAGCAGGAAACCGAAACCCGGTTCATCGACACCGCGGTCACCCTGTTGATCGACAACTCCGGGTCCATGCGCGGCGAACCCATCACCATGGCGGCGGTCTGCGCAGAAATCCTCGGCAAGACGCTGGAACGCTGCGGAGTCAAGTCCGAGATCCTCGGGTTTACCACCCGCAAGTGGCGCGGCGGCCGGGCCCGAAACGACTGGTTGGCGGCGGGAAAACCCGAGCGGCCCGGGCGGCTCAATGAACTCCGGCACATCATCTACAAGCGTGCCGAGGTCCCGTGGCGCCGGGCCAGACAGAACCTGGGCCTGATGCTGGGCCAGGACCTGCTGAAGGAGAATATCGACGGCGAGGCGCTGCTATGGGCCCATCAACGGCTCCTGGCGCGCCCCGAACCGCGCCGCATCCTCATGGTGGTTTCGGACGGTGCGCCGGTCGACGACGCCACCATGGCGGCCAACGGCAACGAGTACCTGGAACGTCACCTGCACGCGGTGATCGGCTGGATCGAGGCCTGTTCCCCCGTGCAGCTTCTGGCCATCGGGATCGGCCACGACGTCACCCGCTACTACAGCCGGGCCATCGAACTGCAACGCCCCGAGGACCTGGGCGGCACGATGATCAGCCGCTTGCTGGCCGTGCTGGAAGAGACCGAACGGTGTGCGCGGCACGGAAAGCGCGGACGCAGAGTCGCCGGTCGCCCGGGCTGAGCCTGTCGCCCGTCAGGCCGTAACCGGCTCCTCTTCCTGGCACCGGCTACGCCCGGGGCATCACACCGTGGTAGGCATCAAGAAGGAGTTGATGCACACCGTCGCGCGTCACCTCCCGGGGATTGTAGTAGGGTGCGCGGGTCGTCAGTTCGGCGACAGTCGCAAGGTCGCCAGTACTCAGGCCCAGGTCCTTCAGCGAGGCGGGCGCGCCGACCTTCAGTGAAAGCTCGCGCAGGGCGCGAGCAACTTGCGACGTTCCCAGTGCCGCCGTCAACCGCTGTTTCGCATCCGGCGCAGCCTCCAGGTTGTAGGCACAGGCATAGGGAAGAATGAGCGCGTGAGTGTCCGCGTGGGGCGTATTGAAGGTTCCTCCGACCACGTGGCACAGCTTGTGGTGCAGCGCCATGCCCACCGCGCCGAGCACGACAGCTGCCAGCCAGGCGCCGTACAGGGCCTTGCCATGGTTTTCTATATCGTCCGGCGCAGACATCAGAAGGGGCAGCGCCTCGGCCAGCGCTCGGACGCCCTCCTCCGCCAGCAGCGACATGATCGGATTGGCGTTCTCTGCGTACATCGCCTCGACGGCGTGTGCGACGGCATTCATGCCGCTGGGCCCGGCCACGGCGGGAGGCAGCGTGACCGTCAGTTCCGGATCGTAGAGCGTGACCCTTGGCTGCACGGCGGGATCCCTTCCTGTGCGCTTCAGACCGCCTTCGGTGAGTCCCCAGATGGGCGTCATCTCCGAACCGGCATAGGTCGTGGGGACTGCCACAAGGGGCAATGCGATCTCCATGGCGATGGCCTTGCCGAGACCGGTGGCCGAACCACCCCCTATCGTCACGCAGCAGTCCGCCTGCAGTTCCCTAACCTTCGCCCTGCCTGCTTCCGCCACCTCGACCGGAACATGCTGAACGACACCGTCAAAGATTCCGCAACAGCGGGTGCCCAGTTGGTCGGCCAATTCCCGACCCAGTCTTCGATGCGCCGGATCTGCGATGAGCAGTACACGACGCGCTCCCAGACTTTCCAGTTCCTTGTCCAGCCGACGCCGGCTCCCTGCGCCGAACAGCACGCGCATGGGCGAGACGCTGAACACGAAATCAAGCATGGCCGGTTTCCCGCACGATACTGACCGAGGTGCGCAACTCTGCGATCAATCCGGCAGCGCGAAGACGAACAAATTGGTGTCGGTGCCGGCCTGCAGATCCTCGGAAACCAGCCGGTTGAGCCCCATCAGAGTCAGGGAACCGCCCGTACTGACGGCAACGTACTGCTTGCCGTCCACGGCATAGGTCACCGGATAGCCTGTCACCTGCGCGCCGAGGTCCGTCTCCCAGAGCACCTCGCCCGTCATCTGGTCCAGCGCCCGGAACCAGCCGGCGGCATCGCCGGCAAAGACCAATCCGCCGTCCGTGACGATCAGCGAGGCGACACCGGCGGGTTGTTCGTAGGTCCAGGATGTCACGCCGGTTTCGGCGGAAATGGCGCGAATCGTGCCGATGTTTTCCTCTCCGGGCGTGATTTCCCGGGCCGCGTCGATCGCGTAGAGTTCGTCCAGGCTGGGCTCTTCCGCCGTGGAACGAATGTTCATGCACGTGTTCTGAAGCGGCATGTACATGGTGTTGGTAGCCGGGCTGTAGGCGCCGGCCGGCCAGTTCTTCCCGCCGTAGGTTGTCGGGCAAACGAAAAGCGTCTGCTCCGCACCCGTAAAGAGCATGTCCTGCGCCACGTGGACGGCGCCGGTCGCACCGTCGATATTCTCGACCACGGTTTGTGCCACCGTCGGCGTCGCCCAGAGAAACTCGCCCGTATCCCGGTCGAGCGTGTACACAATGCCGGTCTTCCCGGGGATACCGGTGACTACCTGGCGGACTTCTCCGGACTGCAGGTCCGGGTTGATCCAGGCTACCGCGTCGGGGTCCGGCGCCACCACGGTATCCACCAGCAACCGCTCGAACGGATGGTCCAGGTCCCAGTGGTCCACGAGGTGCTGGTAGTACCAGACGATCTCGCCGGTGATGGCATCCAGCGATAGCGTGGAATTGTGATAGAGGTACTGGTAATCGTTGCCGGCGAGCATGAATTTCGGCGCCGGCGAGGTGACCGATGTGCCGATGAACACGCGCTGCAGTTCCGGATCGTAGCTCGGCACCATCCACGTACCGACGTGCCAGCGCCCCTCGAAGGGAACATCGCCCCACGAGTCGCCGCCGGGCTCGCCAGGGGCCGGAATGGTCCGGGTCCGCCACAGTTCCTCGCCGCTGGAGCCGTCGTGCGCCATGATGACGCAGGCGTCCGGCCCGCCCTCGGGTTCGCAGCCCCGTCCGGAAATGATCTTGCCGTCGCCGATGATCGGACCCGAGGTGTGCTGGGCGCCGGCCCGGTAATCCATGATCAGGTGTTCCCAGACCAGTTCGCCCGTGGCCATGTCGAGTGCGAAGAGGTAGTCGTCCGCGCTGGTATTGATGATCTTGTTTTCGTAAATCGCCAGGTTCCGGTTGATGCCCGGCACGGGGAAGTACACGTTCAGATCCGTCGGCAGGGCACGGGCGTATTCCCAGATCGATTCGCCCGTGGCCGCATCCATGGCCTGAATGACGTCGCTGGGATTGGGGAAGTACAGGACCCCGTCGTATACCAGCGGCGTGCCTTCCTGCACGCCTGAATGCAGCGGCCGCGACCAGACCAGTTCCAGTTCGCCGGCATTGTCCGTATCGATCTGATCCAGCGGGCTGTGTCCCCATTGGCTCAGCGTCCGGCGCCACATGAGCCAGTCGGCGGGATCGGGGTCCTGCAGCATCGCGTCCGTGACCGGTGTTGTCGGACGGTCTTGCGCAAGCGCGGGCAGGATGGAGCAGACAAAGATCAGCAGCGCGGCTCCGCGCATCGGATAACTCATGGAATTCTCCGCTGGAAAATCAGGTTGGGCAGGGTTCTGTGCGTTTCGGATTGGCATTGCCGCCCAGCGGGTTCCAGGGCGGATAGAAATCGTACAACTCATTGCCCAGCAAAACGGTCTTTGCCTTCATCTCGAGCCGATTCATGTCCGGCACCCGGTGCCCCGTGGCGGTGATCACGTCACCCTCCTCCAGAACTTCGTGAAAGCACGAATAGCGCACCCGGCCGAATGCGGCGAGCCAGACGTCCCAGCGCTCGCCGTCGACTTCCACCAGGAGATGCGGATGGGGAAATCCGAAGTACATGTCCAGCACCGTGCCGGTCACCGCATGTTCCTCTTCGGAATAGGACACAAATCCATGATGGGCGACGGCGGATCCCACAAACAATGCCGCGACCGATCCTGCAGCCAGCACCCTCAAGAAACTCAATTCCGTCTTCCGGTACATCTTTGCGGTCTCCTATTGTGTCGACTGACTCGCAGACTGCGGTATCTGCTCGCGTATGAACTCCAGCACGAAGTTGCTTACGGACTCGTCCTCTGTATTGAAACTGGCCACCGCAGAGTAGCCGTCGTGGTTGTTCAACTGTTCGAATCGGGGACACTCCCCGTACTTCCCGCACATGGCATCGTACATCTGCCTGGCCGAATCCTTTCTTTGCGGCGGGTCAAATTCTCCACTAAATAGCAACACCGGGACCCTTGGTTCGTCCGGATCGAAGGTGCGCAACAGTTCGAAGGGCGAGTCACGGTCCTGCTCATTGGCGTAATACTGCCTCAGGACATCTTCCGTCCCGGTCTCAAGCCAGGGCGAGATCAGCACAGCTCCAAGCAGTCCGGTCCTTGAGCGTATCATCTGGGAGAGGCGATGGAACAGGTATGAAGTCAGGTGGCGGCCGCTGCCGGAGACGGAGATCATGAACATTTGCTCGGGATCGCCGCCGTAGGACTCGGCGTTCTCCGTTCTAAGCCAGCCCAGAATCTCGCGCATGTCCTCCGAGCCCTGCGGCCAGACAATATCGGGGACCAGACGATAGTTGGCATTGACCGCGACGAACCCGTGGCGGGCGAAAAATGTCGCCACGTTGCCGAACAAGTACTCCTCCGCGCCCGGCGCCGACTTGTCGCCGTCGTTCAGGTTTCCGCCGTGAACGAACACCACCACGGGCAGCAGTTCGTCACCCCGCTCCTCGGGCAGGTAGAGATCCATGGTCTGGGCCGGAAAGATCCCGTAGCGAACGTCGCGCACGATCTCGATGCCGCTGCGGTCGGCCTGCGCGTGCAGGTCCCGGTAGAGGTCGTGGACGACGGCCGGCCAGTCCACGCTATCCGAACCGGCGGCCGCGCGCAGGCCCTCGTGAACGTCACTGACTGTCTGACCCGCTGCAGGCGATGCGAACGCACAGGCGGCAACAGTCGCCGCAAAGCCTGTCGATACCGCCCGAAGATGACTGGAATCGCGCAATCAATTCTCCCAGAGCGCTTCCATCAGGCCCTGCTGCTGCAAGTCCCGATAATAGCCGCGGGGATCGCATCCGGGGTCCAGCACGAATTGCAGATCGTCGTTGCGGGCAGAGCCTCGAACACGTACCAGCGGTTCGGTGTAGTAGGGATCGTGGATGGTCATCTTCCGTTCCATGCTCAGCCGATCCCCGCTGATGGTATAGGTCTCGACGACCCGCGTGCCTTCGCCCGACATGGGCAGTCCGGACCCGTCCAACCAGCCGGCCTCGAGATGAGTTGTCTCGATGACAAGCACGTCGCCGTCCCAGCGGCCGGTCGAAAATCCCATGGGACTGGGCGCGGAACCGGGCGGCGGCGCCGTGCGTCCATCCATCCATATCCGGCGGGGCCGATTAGCCTGTGTAATCAGGTAATAGGCGCCGACATCGAGGATTTCCATGTTGGTCGGCGAACCGAAGAGTCTCGGCAGCCCGCCCGAACGGCAACTCTTGCTGGGGTCGAGCCAGTTTTCGTTGGCCTCACGCGCGGCCCTGCCCTCCGGGGTGAACGGCGTCGGCTTGGGCTCGAGGTCGTCCACCGTCAACCTGAATCGGTAGGTATTGTCCCAGAGTCCGGTAATGTCCACTGGATACGAATTTGAAACGACACCGTATGACCGGTTCGGATCGGCGTTGATCTCGCTCGTGGTATAGGCGTCGGCAACTTCCCCGCCGCGCGGATCGAATCGCGTGCCGTCGGCAAGTACAACCGAATCCATCGAGAGTTTCTTCACGCCGTTGCGGCCCAGAGCACCCGACGCTTCGATCCGGTCACCGACCTCGATGGTTTCCGCGGTCCACCCCATGCGCACCATGGTCCTGACGTTGTGGGTCTGCAGCTCCCATTCTTCGCTGGAACCGTCGACCTGCTCCGCGCGAATGCGATAGCGTACGTGAGGATTGACGAACTGCACGTCCACGATTTCGCCCCGAAGCGTGCCATGCATGTCGGCATCGAATTCGGCCGCGAACGAATGATGGGCGCAGACCGGACCTGCGGCCGCCATGCCAACCAGCGCCAGTACCGCAGCACAGAAGCTGGTCCCATTGCTTCGGGAAACCGTGATCGAGTCGTCCATAACAGCTTATTCCATGACTTCAATGGGCAAACCGTTTTCGTTAACCGCAAGAATATCAGAACGGCGACTTCCAGCCGGAACCAACGAAAGCCCGCGCTCCGGCACCGTCCTGCAGCGATCACCGGCGAGATCCCCGGGACGCTACCTGCCGTGACAGTTCCCGCAGGTCTGACTCTGCGCCAGGAGGCTCTGCCGGTCGTTCAGCGCCGCGAAAGGCACCTGCGCCGAATGGCAAAGCACGCAGTCGTAGCCCCTCTCCAGGGCGAGTTCATGGGATATCCCGAAGTGCCAGTAGCCGTCGCGCTCCAATCCCAGTAATGCCTCGAGATTTTCGACCGTCAGTGCCGGTTCCCGGGCGGCGGCATCAGGTACCGACGAGGGCTGCGGATGCAGCGTGACAGGCTCCCGTGACTCGTCTGCCGACACGGCTCGTGCGATGGTACGGCCCGCAATGCGTCCCGTGATCAGGGCCGGACCCAGAAACATGCCGTCCATGCCGTGGTTACCGTTGATCCCGACGCTGCCGGTGAGTTCACCCACCGCGTACAGTCCGGGTACGACATCGCCCGCTTCGTTCAACGCCCTTGCCTGCATGTCAATGGCGACGCCGCCCATGCTCTTGCGGGGCATCGGGAAGAACTGAATGGCGTAGAATGGCGCCTGCTCGATCTTCGGTGGCGCGTCGTCCGGGTGGGCAAAACGACCGAAGTCCTCGTCTGTCCCGGCATCGATCAGTTCATTGAAGCGCTTCACGCTGGACATCAGCGATTCCAGCGACAGTCCCGTCATCGAGGCCAACTGCTCCAGCGACTCCGCCCTGATCGTCGCCTCGGGATGGTCGAGGACGATATGGCCTTCGACGGGATTGTTGATCCACTCGCGCCCCCGCATGGAGAACGAATCCCTCGACGATTCATCGAAAATCGCCCAGTAGGTCGTCGGCTCCTGGTCGAGAACGTCCGCCAGGATGGTCTTGTCGTAGCCCGTTTCGTTGGTGAAACGCCGACCCTGAGAATTGACCCAGAGCGCTGCATTGTTTCCCGCGGTAATGGCGAGCGTTCTCTCCGGATCCCGGGGGTCCACCATACCGTTGGTATAGATGTAGTGGCGGTTCATCCAGGTGAGGCCTGCGCCGGCTTCCTCGGCCAGATCGTGGCCGGTTCCCGTGGCGTGAATCGAAGCGCCCAGGAGCAGCCGGTCGGGCTTCGGCAGATCCGTCCGCCAGTACTCCAGTACCCGTTCCAGGTTGCCTTCGAATCCGCCGGTGGCCAACACCACGTGCGGTGCGAGCAGGGTGCGTTCGACCCCGGTGCGCAGGTTCCGTGTGGTCACGCCGGCCACTCGGCCGTCCTCGACGACCAGCGATTGCACCTCTTCGTTCCACTCGAAGGCAACGCCCGGAAGCGTCAGCGCCTCGCGGAACAGCGCAAGAACCACATCGAGGGCTCCGTTGGCAGTAAAGTGGAATCGCGGCACGCTGTTCTCGTGGCCGGCCTGGACGCGCACGAAATGAACGCCCATTTCGGCCATCCAGTCGTAGATCATCTCCCGGGAATTCTCGGCGTAGTAGCGTGTCCACCCGGCATTGCCGTCTTCGGTCCACTCCATCCAGTCCGCGTACGCCTTCTCGGGCGAGTCCTCGAAACCCGCCTCGCGCTGGATGGGCGTGTCGACGATGGCGAAACCACCGGCCATGACCGCGTGTCCGCCCATCACCGAGTTCATGTCGAGCAAGACGACGTCGACGCCTTCGCGCCCCATTTCCACTGCCGCGGAGAGGCCCGAGAGACCGGCGCCCACCACGATCGCGTCAGCGTACCGGGACGGGGCCTGTGGCGCCGGCGCCTGTTCGGTGCAGGCGACCAGCGACGCGGCAAGCGCCCCGCCGACCCATGCGTTGAAGATCCCCGTTCGAATGCGCCGACTCGCCATCAGGCACTCTCGATATACGAACTGTCGATCTGCGAGATCGAGGTCACGCCGACTTCCTGCATGACACGGCGAAATTCCGTCCGCAACAGGCCGAGCACCTGCTCGACCCCGGCCTGGCCGAATGCCCCCATTCCCCACACATAGGGCCTGCCGACGCAGACTGCATCTGCGCCCAGCGCCAGTGCCTTGAAGATATCCGTACCCCTGCGAAAACCGCCGTCGACCAGAACGGGAATTCGTCCGCCAACCGCAGACACAATCTCGGGCAGGCTCTCGATGGTGGAGCGCCCGCTGGCCTCGGAACGGCCGCCGTGATTGGAGACGATGATCCCGTCCACGCCGTGCTGCAGGCACATCGTTGCGTCCTCGGCGGTGACGATACCCTTGAGCACAATCTGCATGGATGTGGCCGACTTGAGTCGGTCGACAAACTCCCAGGTAAGGCCCGTCGCCTGCGTGCTCTCGACACCTTCCAGGTCGATTCCCGTCCAGACGCCCCGGTTCCGGAGCCGCTGCTGAGGCGTTGCGCCGGGAACATGGCAGGCGGTGCAGTCGGTGGTATCCGAGCGTGCGTAGCGCTCGGAGGTTTCCATGTTGCGGGGCGCCGAACGGTCCACGGTGACCGCCACCACCGGGCTACCGGCCTGCTCGGCACGCTTGACCAGGGCTTCGGTCACATGCCAGTAATTGGTTGGATAAAGCTGAAACCAGACGGGCTCGCCTCTGGCGGCGGCGACATCCTCGATGCTGCGGCTGGTCATGGTGGAAAGGATCTGCGTATGCCCGCCCACCCTCGCGGCGCGAGCGGCAGCCACCTCGGCATCCGGATGGTACTTCGCCTGCCCGCCCACCGGCGCGAGCGCGATGGGATTGCTCCATGGCATGCCGAATATGCGGGTGGAGGTATCCGCGTCCCGGGCATCCACCAGGCGGCGCACGCGGATTCTGTAGCGGCTGAAACCCTCCCGATTGGCCAGCAGGGTCTCGTTGTCATCGGTTCCGGAAACCGTGTAGCCATAATGGGCGGGCAACATGCGAGTCTTGGCCACGGGTTCGAAATCGAAGACGTTGAGCGCCTCTCCGGCCGACTCGATCAACTCCGTCGGCAGTTCATCCGCCAGGATTTTCTCCGCCAGCAAGGGAAGAACACCGGAACCGGCGACGACCGGCATGCCGGCCAGGTACCGCAGGAAAGCCCGCCGCGCGGCGAGTCCCCCACGGCTTGAGGATCCGCGTCTGGACATCGTTTTTCTCCTGCGGGTATGCGACCGACGTGTTTGCGGCCTCATTGTACAGCCTGGGTTGCCAGCGCCGGTACGGCCGCTATCATTGCCGGCATCGTGTTGCAGGTAGCGCGGGGTCGAAATGGGACTATTGGTCGACGGGCAGTGGCAGGACCGCTGGTACGACACGCGAATCAGCAAGGGACGATTCGTCCGCAAGGAATCGCAGTTCAGGAACTGGGTGACGGCCGACGGTTCGCCCGGTCCCAGCGGAACAGGAGGTTTCAAGGCCGAGCCGGAACGCTACCACCTGTATGTCTCCTATGCCTGTCCGTGGGCTCACCGGACACTCATTTTTCGAGCGGTCAAGGGCCTTGAGGACATGATTTCGGTGTCCGTCGTGCATTGGTTCATGGGCGAGTACGGCTGGACGTTCGAGGACGCGGAGATTCCGGATACGGTGAACCACGCGCAGTTCATGCACCAGGTCTACACTGCGGCCAATCCCGATTACACGGGGCGAGTGACCGTGCCGGTTCTGTGGGACAAACGCCAGGGGACGATCGTCTCCAATGAGTCTTCGGAGATCATCCGCATGTTCAACAGTGCGTTCGACGGCGTCGGCGCCGCTGCTGGCGACTACTATCCCGCGGCATTGCGCGAGGAGATCGACAACATTAACGAGCGTGTGTACCACACCGTCAACAACGGCGTTTATCGATCCGGTTTTGCCTCCACCCAGGAAGCTTACGAAGAAGCCGTCGGTCCGTTGTTCGAATCGCTCGAGTGGCTGGAGGAGCGCCTTTCAGCGCGACGTTTTCTCACGGGTAGCGCGATTACCGAGGCAGACTGGCGCCTGGTGACGACGCTGTTCCGCTTCGATCCCGTCTACGTCGGTCACTTCAAGTGCAACCTGAAGCGCATCGCAGACTACGCCAACCTATCCGCCTACACCCGGGATCTTTATCAGCAGCCGGGCATCGCGGAAACCGTGCGACTTGATCACATCAAGGCGCACTACTACGGCAGTCACGAATCGATCAATCCCACGCGCATCGTGCCTCGGGGCCCCGACATCGACTACGGAGCCCCGCACGACCGGGACCGATTCGACTGAGTTTGGCGGATCGGACCGCTAGTCGGCCGCAAAACAGTAGAACAGTCCGTCCCCACCAGTAGCCTGGAGATCCTCCTGGGAGCAGCTTCTCGAAGCGTGCGCCGAATTCCACGACGTGTTGCCACCGCCGTGGCGGTCGTGATGCCCCACCTGGGCGCTGCCCTCGCTGCTGCTGGTCCAGTTGTTGCAGGTATGGTCCGCATCGTCGGGGAAAAAGGCCGTACCGTCGGCCATGGACCCGGTGAGGATATCGTGCTTGTTCGGCTGGTCGCCGCGTGCGTTGACCCGGTTGCCGTTTTCGTCGAGTCCGGTACTGGCGAACATGTTCGGGCTGACGTGCAACTGGTCCAGATTCTCGGCGATCAGGTCGCCGGCGGCATTGTGCCAGGGCCCTTCACCGATACGGCTGCGGGCGTCGACTCCGCGGCCCCCTTCCCTCTCCGTACCCAGGTAGGCGCGCCAGGTCCTGTCGCCCGCACCGGCGGATTCGGCCAGCGCCTGACAATGGGCGTCCGCGCCCTCAAGGCCTCCGAGGTCGCCGCCATTACCCAGTCCCACGCTGGTAATGAAGAAAGTCATGTCCTGCGCCAGCGCCCCCTGGGTACCCGCAAGCGCGAGAATTATTGCTGCCAGAGCGTAGATTGTTTTTCTCATCTGCGTCTTCTCCCTAGTAGTCAAACAATCCGAACCGGAGTCTAGCCCGAATTCCGGTTGCGAAAAATGTTAATTCCGATTCATGAACGAGTGCTTCCGCGCGGCAGGTCCCAGACCACCTTCAGCCCCGGCTCATTGTCCCGTAAATCTACCCGCGAATCGTGCAGCTTCGCCACCGCGGCCACCAGGGTCAGTCCCAGTCCGTTCCCTTCCGAGTCGCGATGGGAGTCCAGGCGATAGAATCGCTCGAACACACGGCCGCGCTCTTCGGCGGGGATGCCCGGGCCGGAATCGCTGACCATCAGTCTCGCCCCCTCGCCCCTCGGCAACAGATGAAGCCGCACCGTGCCACCCTCCGGTGTGTATTTCACGGCATTGTCCACGAGATTGCCGATGGCCTGGAACAACAGATTGCGGTCGCCATGAGTGCTGACCCCGGTATTCTGTTCCAGCCGCAAATCGATGTTCCTTTCGCTCGCTACCGGTTCGTACAGGTCGACTATATCGACCATCAACGCCTGCATGTCCACATCCGCGAAGTCGGTGCGCCTGCTTCCGGCCTCAAGCTGGGCGATGCTGAGCAGTGCATTGAACGTGGCCAGCATGCGGTCCGTCTCTGCGATGGACTGTTCGACGCCGGCGTCAACTTCACCCGGCGGCGCCTTGCGCAACTGCTCCAGCCGGTTTCTCAACCGGGCCAGAGGCGACCGGAGATCGTGGGCGATGGCGTCGGAAACCGAGCGTACGCCTTCCATCAGGGACTGGATCTGGTCCAGCATGCGGTTCAGGTTGCCCGACAGACGGTCGAACTCGTCACCGCCCCGCCCCTGGGGCATACGCCGCGACAGGTCGCCGAGACGGATTTCCTGGCTGATCCGGTTGACCTGCTCCAGCCGTCCGGCAATGCGGCCGGCCATGAGGAAACTGCCGAGTATGGCGAGAACGGCCATGGCCGCCAATCCCCAATTTAAGGCGGACCGCACCACCTCGCGCGCTGAATCGATATTGCCCCCCATGCGGCCATACAGCAGTTGGCGATTGGGAGCGATGGGGATGATTCGCGCGTAAACGTCATCGTCCCATTCGGGAATCTGCGCCCGGAACCCGCGCTGGATGTCCAGTTCGAACCGCACCCAGCCGTCCGTCTCCGGTGCGCCGGTACAGATTTCCTGAATCGATTCGTCGTCGTCCAGCCGCTTGTATCCGCCTGCCAGCGCCTGACAGGCGTCGTCGAGGATGATGTAGATGCCCGGCGGGTCCAGCTCCGCCAGTACGCCGATTTCGGAGAGGAAGATCTCTTCGCCGCGTTCCAGGTAGAACTGCCGCGACTGATTCAGTTCCAGGTCGATCGTGCCCCGCAATTCCTGCTCCAGGAACACCATCGCCTGCCGATATACGAATCCACCGATGATCAGGACGGACGCAGAGAACAGCACCATGAACCAGAGGCCCAGGAGGAACGTGGTACTGCGCCAGACGTTTCTAAGATGCGCCCAGTACATAGCCGATTCCGCGTACCGTGTGAATCAACGGCTGCTCGAATCCCTTGTCGATCTTCTGGCGCAGCCGGCTGACATGGACATCGATCACGTTGGTCTGGGGGTCGAAGTGATAGTGCCATACAGCCTCCAGGAGCATCGCCCGGGTGACCACGTGGCCCGCGTTGCGCATCAGGTACTCAAGAAGCTGGAACTCCCGGGGCTTGAGATCGATCTCCATGTCCTCGCGAAAGACCTGTCTTGCCAGCAGATCCATGTGCAGTCCGTCCACCTGCAGCGAAGTGTTGACCTCGCGGCTCGCCGCTCGCCGCGCCAGGGCCTCTATCCGGGCGATCAGTTCGGAGAACGCAAACGGCTTGACCAGGTAATCGTCTCCTCCCGCCTTCAGCCCGTGAACACGGTCGTCCACGTCGCCCAGTGCGCTCAGGATCAGAACGGGCGTCTCGTTTCCCGCGGCGCGAACCGCCTGAATGGCGCTCAACCCGTCCATACCCGGCAGCATACGATCCACCACGAACATGTCGAGGGAATCGTCGGCCGCGGCCCGCAGCATGTCGCGGCCGTCGCTGACGTGGTCGACGTCATGGCCGGCCTCGGTGAGGCCGTGCACGATGTGCCGAGCCATGGTCGAATCGTCTTCGACTACCAGGATATGCATTCACGCTCTCCGGATCCCACGGGCGCCGGGCCGCCCGGCCGGTAATCTTCAACACTAGAGAAAACGGTGTGGCTGCGCCAGCGAAACCCCAAGACATTACAAGAAGTTAAGTTTGTCCTGCGACCTGCGGAGACGTGCTCCGGAGCGCATTCGAGGCTGTATACTTTCCTTGATACACGTTGATACGAACGAGAACCGCGGTGGCCGTACCGGGCAATTGTGGGTTGGTAACAAGAACCGAAAAGGAGTTCATCATGGCAGATCGCAGAGCATTCCTGAAAGCAGCAGGCGGAACAGCCGGCGCCATACTTCTGACGCCGATTGCCCGGTCCTTCGCCCAGGCCGGCCGACGCGAGGTATTCGTCAGTTCCCGGCGCGCTACCACTGTGGACATACACGCCCACTGCGTCTTTCCGGAGGTAGCCGACGTTCTGCAGGATTCGGATTTCGCTGACGTCGGGTTCGCCGCCTGGCAGGCCCTCGGGCCCGATCGCCTGGAGGTCATGAACGAACGCGGCATCGACTACCAGGCCCTGAGCATCAACCGGTATTGGTGGTATGGAGCCGACCGGGACCTGGCGGCGGAAGTCGTCAGGATTCACGACGAAGGCCTCGGCGCGTGGGTGGCGCAACATCCCGACCGTTTCGTCGCCCTGACTTCGCCTGCCCTGCAGTTTCCGGACCTGGCCGCGGAGCAACTGGAATACGCCATGACCGAACTGGGTCACAGGGGCGCATCGGTTGGCGGCTCCTGCAATGGCGAAAACCTCTCCGATCCCAGGTTCGACCCGTTCTGGGCCAAGGCGGAGGAACTGGGCGCGCCGGTGTTCATGCATCCCGGCAACGCCGCGAACCTCATCCGGGAAGGCGCCTTCGACGGCCGCGGCGACCTCGGCAACATCATCGGCAATCCCCTGGAGACCGCCCATTTTCTGGCCCGGCTGATGTTCGACGGCACGCTGGACAAGTTTCCCGGGCTCAAGGTGGTGGGCGCGCACGGCGGCGGTTACCTGCCGTCCTACCTGATGCGCTTCGAAGTGGCCTGCGAGGTGCGCGGCAATGCGGACTGCGCCAGCACGCGCCTGCCGAGCGAATATCTCAGGGATCAGGTGCTCGTGGACAGCATGGTCTTCTCCCATGAAGGCCTGCGGCACCTGGCGGCGGAGGTGGGCGCCAGCCAGATCGTCTACGGCACGGACGTGCCCTTCAACTGGCCGGATACGCTGGACCTGATCCTGGAGGCGGACTACCTGAGCGACGAGGAGAAGATCGCCATCGTAGGGGGCAACCTGATGGAGCTGCTGCGTATCGAGGCCTGATGAATCCGGACATAGCTATTCGGATCGGCAAATAAACGAACCGCAAATTTCGATCATCAAACCGAATACCGTGGGGAGTGCAAGGAGAAAGGTATGGGAACGATGAGCACATCCTGGCGACTTTGGTTCGCCGCCATGTCAGCCGCAGCATTCTGGAGCACCAACGTCCAAGGGCAGGAGGTGGCTATAGACGCCGACGACATCGGCGGCACCGTCACGAGCGGGAACGGCCCCGAAGCCGGCGTCTGGGTCATTGCCGAAACCGATGATTTCCAGACTCGGTTCGCCAGGATCGTCGTCACCGACGACGACGGCCGCTACGTGGTGCCGGACCTGCCCGACGCCGACTACCAGGTCTGGGTGCGTGGCTACGGGCTGGCGGACTCCGACAAGGTCGGCGCGCGTCCCGGCGACGCATTGGATCTGACCGCCAGGCCGGCCGCCGACGCCGCGGAAGCCGCCGAAGTTTATCCGGCCATCGCCTGGTACGCCATGATGCACATTCCCGAAGAAAGCGAAGTGGCGCACCTGCCCGGCGGGCTGAACGAATACCTCGGCATCATGAAGAACCAGTCCTGCGTGGGCTGCCACCAGCTCGGTCAGTTGTCCACGCGGACCTTTCCCGAGGAGTTCATGCACATCGAGTCCTCCGAGGAGCGCTGGATCCGCCGCGTCCAGTCCGGACAGGCCGCGAGGCAGATGATCGAACCGCTGGCGTCCCGCCTCACCGGCGTGCCCTTCAGGTACCTGGCGGACTGGACCGACCGCGTCGCCGCCGGCGACACGCCCTCCTGGATACCCGAACGGCCGCAGGGCGTCGAACGCAACGTGGTTGCCACCGTGAGGGACTGGGCGGATCCCAAGTCCTACCTGCACGATCTTTCGACCACGGATCGAAGGGATCCCACGGTCAACGCTTATGGAAAGATATTCGGCGCACCGGAACTGAGCACCGACAACTTCCCGATCCTCGATCCGGTGAACAACACCGACACGACGTTTCGGGCGCAGGTGCTGGATCCGGAGACGCCCACCACAAACAGCGATCCCATCGGTATGCCGTCAGCCTACTGGGGCGAGGAACGGATCTGGGACAGCCAGGCGAACGCCCACAACCCCATGCTGGATCAGCACGGGCGGGTCTGGTACACGGCGCGGGTCCGCCGGCCGGAAACCGCGGACTTCTGCCGCGAAGGCTCCGACCATCCGTCGGCGCAACTGTTCCCCACCGCGCGCGTCAACCGCCACCTGGCGCTGTATGACCAGGAAACCGGCGAATACACGCCCATCGAAACCTGTTTCGGGACCCATCACCTGCAGTTCGCCTACGACGAGGACAATACGTTGTGGACCAGCGGCGGCGGCGACGTTGTGGGCTGGCTGAACGCCAACCAATTCGATGAAACCGGCGACTACGTAGTCTCCCAGGGCTGGGCGCCGGCGATCCTCGATACCAACGGCAACGGCCGGCAGGACGAGTGGGTCGAGCCCGGCGAGCCCATGGATCCGGAACTGGATACCCGCGTGCCGGCTCGCTTTTACGCGGTCATGCCCAACCCGGCGGACGGCCGTACGGTCTGGGGTTCGTGGAGCTTCACTTTCCCGGGCGCGATCATGCGTCTTGATCCGGGCGACAATCCCCCCTTCACGGCCCTGGCGGAGCGTTACAACATCCCGCTGCCGGGATTCTCATCCCGCGGTGCGGACATCGACCGCAACGGCACGATCTGGGTGTCGCTGGGCAGCGGCCACCTGGGCGAGTTCAACCGCGACCAGTGCGAAGGGCCGCTCAACGGCCCCACGGCCACGGGCGACCATTGCCCCGAGGGCTGGACATTTCACCGCTTCCCCGGCCCCGGGTTCCCGGAGTTGCCGGAGTACAGCGTCGAGTCCAGCTACTACACCTGGGTCGACCAGCACAATTCGTCGGGGCTGGGTGAGAACACGCCCATCGCCACGGCGAACCTGTACGACGGCGTGCACGCCCTAGTGGACGGGGAGTTCGTCACCATGCGCATCCCCTATCCCCTGGGCTTCTACAGCAAGGGCTTCGAAGGCCGCATCGACGACCCCGACGCCGGCTGGAAGGGCCGCGGGCTGTGGGTCCCCAGCGGCGACCGCACACCCTGGCTGATGGAAGGCGGACAGGGCACACGCCCGCTGGTGGTGCACTTCCAGGTGCGGCCAGACCCACTGGCGAAGTAGCGCTTAATCGGCACCCGACCCGGCTATCCGAGCCTCGCGGCCAGACAATGAGGCGCCTGCTTCTTTCACTGTGGGTGCTGTTCAGTATCTCCGGCGCTCAGGCCGAGCGCGTTACCGTGGCGGTGGCCGCCAACTTCGCCCAGCCCATGGCCGAACTCGAGACGCTGTTCGAGGCTTCCGGAGCGCACGAACTGACGCTGGTGAGCGGCTCCACCGGCCAGTTGTACGCGCAGATCGTCAACGCCGCGCCCTACGACGTTTTTCTCTCCGCCGACCGGGAACGGCCGCGGCGGCTCACCGAGGCGGGTCTCGGGAACGCACCCTTTACCTATGCCCTGGGCCGGCTTGCACTGTGGACACGGGAGCAGCGATTCGCAGGCGGCCTGACGCTCGACGCCTTAACAACTAGCGATTTTCGCCGCCTGGCCATCGCCAACCCGAGGCTTGCCCCTTACGGTGTAGCAGCGAGAGAAGCATTGCAGGCCATGGGCTTGTGGGAGACGCTGCAAGCGAAAATTGTGTTCGGCGAGAACGTCGGACAGGCATTCGCCATGGTGGAAACCCGAAACGCCGAGTTCGGATTGGTTGCGCTCTCGGCAGCAGTCGCCTATATGGGCGGCACCGCCGATCTGGGCCATGTTGCGTATGTGACGGTTCCGCCCGAGTACCACAGCCCCATCCGCCAAGACGCCATTCTGTTGAGCAGGGGCCAGGACAATCCGGCCGCACAAGCGATAATCGGATTCCTGCAGGGAGCGGATGCGCGACGGATCATCGAAGCGGCGGGCTTCGAACTGCCCTGACGGCATGCGCGTATGCGGATAATCTCAGTTCGCCCTGGTCACTGAAAGCAACCCGGGATCGTTCGACGGATCGTAATCCGGATTGACCGTGGGCATCTTCGTGCCCACACCTTCCAGGTAACCCTTCAGCTCGCTGAACATCGCGTCCGCGATTTCGGGCCGGACGCGTGACAGGTCGTTCGTTTCGCTCAGGTCCTGGTCCAGGTCGAACAGGTAGGTTCGCTGGGAATCCAGTTCCCAGACCAGCTTGTAGTTGTCCTTTCGCATGGCCGTCTGGGGAGCCACATGCTTCAAGTTGCGATAGGCGCCGTAGTACCAGATCAGTGCCTCGGTGCCGCGCTCCACGGAGCCGGCGCCGCCGTTGCTCAGCACATCGTGCAGGCTGCCGCCGTCCTGGTCTTCCGGGAGAGGAATCGAGGCTCCCACCCAGTCGGCGATGGTGGGAAAGAAGTCGTAACCGATGACCGGCACGTGGCTCTCGCTGCCCGCGTCGATTCCCGGCCCGCGAACGAACAGGGACACCCGAATGCCGCCCTCCCAGACGTGCGTCTTGCCCCTGGCCAGCGGGCCGTTGTTGGTTACGCCTCCGACGATCTCGCCGCCGTTGTCGGACGTGAAGATGACGTATGTATCGTCGGCAATGCCGAGTTCATCGAGCCGGTCGAGGATTCTGCCCACGCCATCGTCCAGTTCGGCAGTCATGGCCGCGTAGAAGGTGTTCGTGTGCAGACGGCTGTCCATCTCACGGAACCGGTCGATGGTTTGCGGCATCGCCAACACCGGCGTGTGCACGGCGTAATACGAAAACTGCACAAAAAACGGCCGCTGGGCCGCAACCTGCTCTTCTATGAATGCGAGTCCATCGTCGGTGACCTCGGCGGTTCGCTTCGGATCCGGCATGCCCGACATGCCCGGCGAGTTGGTGGTGATGCCGTGGTGAGCATCGTATCCGTGGCGGTCCGGCGAGCCTCCGCCCATGTGCCATTTGCCGAAGTGTCCGGTCGCATAGTCCGGGTCGTGCTGCTTGAGGTACTCGGCGATGGTGACCTCTTCGTCGGGGATATCGCTGATCGGAAGCGGTACGAGCAGGGGCTTGTTCACGTAAAAGTTGGCGTAGAAGCCCGGCATTGCCGGCCTGCCCTGTACATTGGGGACAACATCGATGATATCCGTGGCGCCCAGGCGCGCCGCCGTCTTGCCGGTCTGGATGCTCATGCGGGTCGGAGAACAGTTCGGAGCCGGCGCATAGGCGTTGGAGAATCGCATGCCTTCGGCGGCCAGCCGCTCAAGGTTCGGTGTCAGGTACAGGTCGCTGACGGATCTGGGAACCCGGCTGTCCATCTGTACCGACGAACCGGTCCAGCCTTGATCGTCCGAGAGGATTAGCACGATGTTCTGTGCCGTTGCGGAACCGAATACCAGTAGCGAGCAGGCAAAAACGAATGCCGGTATAGCCAGACGTGTTCTCATGAGCCGATCCTCATTCCTGATAGGCGTCTAACACTAAGGCGACCGTCGACGCGACGCAAGAACGATTGTGCACGAGATCTCAATCGATGTTAGCGTAGCCGGACTTGATCCTTCCAGCCGTCAGAGGAGACTCTGCGAGCCATGAAACTCTCAACCGGAATCGGGCTACCCATGATCATCTTTGCCGCCAGCGTGGCGGGTTGCGACATGGGCGGCCCCGACACCCAGAACCAGGAAACGACCCCTGCCGTCGACCCGCGCCCGAACATTCTCCTGATCGTCACCGATGACATGGGTTATACCGATCTGGGATCGTTCGGCAGCGAGATTCCAACGCCGAATCTGGATGAGCTGGCCTACAGCGGCGTGCGTCTGACCAATTTCCACGCCGCGCCCGCGTGCGCACCCGCACGAGCGATGCTCCTGTCCGGCATGGACAATCACGAGGCCGGGATCGGGTCCATGAACATCAAGCGCTTCTTCGACAACGGCACCGAGCCCGATCAGACTGTCCCCGGCTACGCGCAGCCGGGCTATGAGGGCTACCTGAGCTCCCGGGTCGCGGCCTTGCCCGAGGTCTTGCGCGATGCCGGATACCACACCTACATGGCGGGGAAATGGGACCTGGGCCGGGCCCTTGTGGACGAAACCAACCCTGCGGGCCGCGGCTTCGAATCATCCTACGTGCAGACCACCGGCACCACGGTGCACCTGAGGCCAGCCGACGGCGGCGCGCACGGCGGCATTCGCAGAGCGGATCCACTCGTTTTCCGGGAAAACTGGGACGTGGTGACGAGTTTGCCGGAGGACTATTTCTCAACCCGCGTTTACACAGACAAGATTATCGAGTACATCGACGGAAACCGGGACGACGGCCGACCGTTTTTCGCCTACCTGGCACTGACCGCACCGCACTGGCCGCTGCAGGTTCCGGACGACTGGCTGGACCGGTATGCCGGCCAGTACGATGACGGTTACGACGCAGTCCGGGACCGGCGCGTGGAACGCGCCCGGGAACTCGGCATTCTGCCTCCTCACGCCGACATGGTGGATTTCCCGCGGCGCTCCACACCCTGGGCCGAACTGGACGAGACCGCCCGCGAGGAACAGGCACGACTCATGGAAATCTACGCGGCCATGGTCGCCAACATGGACTTCCACGTGGGCCGCCTGACCGAGTATCTGCGCGATTCCGGTGAATTCGACGACACCTTCATCCTGTTCACGTCGGACAACGGCGCCTCCGGCAGCGCACCCGCAGGGTTCGCCGAGGGTTACGACAACAGTCTGGCCAACATGGGCAGACGCGATTCGTTCCTGGAGTACGGTCTGGGCTGGGCGGAGGCGGGCACGGCGCCCTATCGGGACGTCAAGGGATCCATGGCCGAAGGCGGTGTGCTGGCGGCCGCATTTGCCGCCCATGCCAGCCTGGCAGACACCGGTGGTATTTCTCGGGAATACCTCACCATGCAGGACGTCATGCCGACGCTGCTGCAGCTGGCGGGCTCCGAGCCTCCGACTGGCGAATACAACCATCGGCCGGTACTGACCATGCGCGGCAAGTCCTTCCTGGACCACCTTCAGGGCGGCGCCAGCCCGGTACACGAACCCGGCGAAGCCATCGGCTGGGAACTGCACGGTCTGCGCGCCCTGGTCCGCGGCTCCTGGAAACTGTTGTGGATACCCACAGAGGACGAGGAAACCCACTGGGAGTTGTTCGACCTGGACAGCGACCCCTTCGAGCGCAACGACCTGTCCTTTCAGCGCCCCGACCTGACACAGGAATTGATCGGGGAATGGTACCGCTACGCTGAGGACGTTGGGGTTGCCATCAGCGAATGAACCGAGCCGCGGACGACAGACCGCGCCGGCCGCCCGTTACCCTTGATCGCCGATAGTCGAGCCTGAAGACAGTGTTCCCGATACGCGACGACAATCCCCAGATTCTCACGCCGTATACGACCTACGCGATCATCGCGCTCAACGCCCTGGCGTGGATCTTCGTGCAGGGGCTGGGCTCCAATCCCGCCCTGGCCGGCTCCATCTGCCAACTGGGCCTCATCCCGGGGGAACTTCTGCAGACGGTACCGGCCGGAACGCGCTTCCAGGTGGGTCCGAACAGCATCTGCGTGCTCGGCGATGCTTCGGTATGGCATACAACGCTGACTTCAATGTTCCTTCACGGGGGCTGGTTGCACCTCATCGGCAACATGTGGTTCCTGTGGATCTTCGGCAACAATGTCGAGGACTCAATGGGTCACGGCCGGTTTGCCGTGTTCTACGTGCTGTGTGGACTGGCGGCCGCGGCAGCGCAGATCGTCTCGAATCCCGAATCGGCAGTACCCATGGTGGGCGCCTCCGGCGCCATCGGCGGCGTGATGGGCGCCTACATTCTGCTCTACCCCCGGGTACACGTTCACATGTTGATCTTCCTGGGTTTCTTCATCACGACCATCGCCGTTCCGGCGGTTCTGATGCTGGGCTATTGGCTGCTCATCCAGGTCCTGAGCGGATTCGCCACACTCGGCGCGCAGGGCGGCGGCGTGGCATTCTGGGCACATGTGGGCGGTTTCGTCGCCGGAGCCGCACTTATTTTCCTGTTCAGGGACCGCGAGCTATTGCTCCGCCACCCCTACCATGGCTGGCGTCAGCGCCGCTCTCCTACGCGCAACTGGCGAAAAATCGACCGCTGGTAGCAGCAAGCCTACAGCCCAGCCAACTCCAGCAACTCCGGATCGTACTGAGCGCGCGCCTCGGCGTAGAGCGGCTGAATGGCGGCGACGAACGCGTCGACTTCTTCCGGCGTCAACTCCAGTATCTCCCCGCCGACTTCCCTGATCGCCGCAGCGGCGTCGGTTTCTTCGCCGTCCTTCAGGCTTCGCTGGAAGGCCACGGCGTCGGTCACGGCGTCGCGCATTTCCGCCTGCAACTCTTCGGGCCATGAATCGAACGTGGGCCGGTGCAGGAAGATCGGGCGGGAAATGTAGAAGTGATTGCTGGCGGTGTGGTACTGATGGAAATTGTGGACGCCGTAGGTCACCGTGTTGGCGAAAGGATTCTCCTGGGCGTCAAGGGTGCCGCCGACGATTCGCTCGATGGCCTCGGACAGGTCCATGATCTGCGGGTCGGCGCCGAGCAGTTCGAAGGTGCGGGCATGCACCTGGCTGGGCAGGACCCGCATGAGCAGGCCATCCAGGTCCGCCGGCGAGCGGATCGGGCGCACCCGGTTGGACATGTGGCGCAGGCCGTTCTCGAAGTAGCCGAGAATGCGGTAGTCGGTCTGCGCCTCGATAGCCGCGGTCAGCACGCGCCCCAATTCGCCGTCCATGGCGGCACGGGCGCTCTGGTTGTCCCGGAACAGAAAGGGCAGGTCCACCAAGCCAAGCTCGGGGACGCGATCGGTCAGATAGCTGCTGGACTGGTACCCAAGAGTCAGGATGCCCTCCTCCACCAGCCAGAGGATATCCAGTCCCCGATAGCCCAGGTCGAGGATATTGTAGACGTAACGGACTTCCACCTCGTCCCCGAAGCGGGCCTCAAGCCGGTCGCCCATGCGCTTCAACGCCAGGCTGAAACTGGTGGTGGACGGTCCGTAGCCGGCCATGATGATTCGGATGGGCCCATCCGCCCGTCCGGTTTCCTGCGCCCTGGATGAGGTCGTCAGCAAGCTGCCTGCGGCAGCACTGGCTCCCAGAGCCGCCGATGTCTTGAGAAAGTGCCGTCTGGACATGAAATCACTCCGTCCTGCCAATCGTTCGTCAGCGTAATGGCAGAATTCTAGCCGGAGCGGACCGCGGGAGCGATACCCCGTCGCCCTGGTGCGTGTCGGTCTCCCGGGCGACATTCATCAGCGACTGGTAGAACGCCTTTGCGGCGGGGGACAGCGTCGTGTGGGCGCGGATCATCACGTGGAGCGTGGCGGGAAAGGACTCGTCATGCTGATCGATCAACTCCGGAACCGGCAACAGCACCATCTGTTTTCTGACTTCCGCTCGCTCCAGTTCCAGCAGTGGCGCCAGTCCAAGACGGTCGCTGCCGCCGACCACCGCCGACATGACTTCGAACGAATTGGTATCGATACAGCCTGCCGGTAAACCTCCCCCCTTCTCGACCAGGAACTGTTCCAGCCATTTGCGCTGCGGCGTATGGGCCGGCGGTGTGATCCACCTGCACTGCGACAATTGTGCCGGCGTAACGGTCTCCAGTTTCGCCAGGGGATGTCCCTGCCGTGCAAAGACGAAGAACGGCGCTTCCATCAAGGGAAGAAAGATCACATCAGGGTAGTCTGAAGAGGCATAGCGCGTCCCGACAATCATATCCAGGTCGCCGGCGCGGAGAGCTGATTCCAGTCCCGGGAAGTCACCGTCCCGGACGCTCAACTGCAGGTGTGGATGTTTCAACAGCACGCGGTTGATGGCGATCGGAATAATGGACTTGGTCGGCGGCAGCGTACCGATACTTACGCGCCCTCGCGGGACATCGTCGATGCTGGCAAGCTCTTCAACGGCGTGCGTGATCTCGGCGAATGCAACTTTCACATGGGTCAGCAGGATCCTGGAGAAAGGCGTCGCATCCAGGATACCGACAGAAGTCCTTTCGAACAGCGCAACGCCGAGCTGTTCCTGAAGCTCGTGGAGGGAGCGGTAGATCGACTGGGCGGTCACTCCCAGGCTGTCGGCGGCGCGTTTCGCGTCGCGGCACTCGTGCAAGGCGATAAAGGCGGCCAGGCGTTGATTGCTGACTTCCATGCGAAACAGGGGCAGATTCGAATCTCGATCCGGATGCTCGACCATGTTCTTGTAGGCCGCACGCGCGCGGTCGAATTCCCGGGCAGCAATTTGAAGGCGTCGCAGCAGAATCCTTCCGTGCGCCGTCGGAAGCATTCCGGATCCCGTCCGATCGAACAGGGAAACACCCAGATTCTTCTCCACTTGCGTGACCGCCTTGGTGATGGCGGACTGGGATCGGGAGAGTATTGCGCTTGCGCGGGTCACGCTGCCCGTTTCTCCGACAAGCAGCACAGCCTTGAGCTGCTTCAGGCCCAGCGAGTGGGGACTGATGGATGCCATGCCGGCTACGCTTCGCTTCCGCGAAGCGACCTGCTGTATGGCAGGTGCGGCGATCGATACAGGTCCTGCATGCTTCCCGCTTGCCTGTTTGCCTTCAGTCCTCGACCATCGGTGGCTGCGGTCCGACCACCGACTCGAGCGCCTGGTGCGCACAGGGCTCGTCGCCGCCGAAAAAGCCGCCGACGCCGATGGCGCCGATCATGACGCCGTCCGCGATGATGGGCAGGCCGCCGGTCACAAGATACGTGCCATGTTTCACGATCATCGATTCGCTGCCGGTTCGGTCGTATCTGTTTCGCGCGGCATGGCTTGAGACGCGATAGTAGAGCGCGGTCTCGGCCTTGTATTGGGCCGTGTCGATGTTGACGGGATTGTGCCCGTCCATGCGATAGGCGTAGACGATATTGCCGGCCGGGGCGACGATGACGACGCTCACCCGCCGATTCTGTTCCTGCGCCCACGCAACGCAGGCTTTCGCAATGCGCTCGGCCGTTTCCACCGAAATCTCGTAAGGCATCAGCGTCGCCTCCGCATCTTCCGCGGATATCGTGAAGGCGTCGAGATCCTGTCCCCAGCTCATGGGCGAAAACAGTGCGCCCAGTATCGCCAGCATTGCGCCCCGGGCTCGTGCACGAAACAGTTTGCTTACTCTCATTGCGTTCTCCATACAGGTCCTTCAGTTCAACGGGTAGAAAAGATCCCAACCTTCCGCTTCGACGCACCCCGACGGCAGTACCTGGTTGCCGGACGTCACTCTTCCTCGTCCTGGACAGCGAAGTTCACGCCGCCGATGGGAAAGCCGATCGGCCAGTTTTCCTGGTATCCCTCCGATCCGGGCGCACCCGGGCTCGGTTCGCGGTAACGGTACAGGTAGTCCCACATGGAAATCACGTTGGCACGCAGCCAGGGCTCGTAGTTCCCGTAGTCGGAGAAGTCCTCCATGGTGACGCGCTCGACGATCTCGTAGATAGTCGCGCCGGCAAGCATTTCATCGTAAACGCGCTCCCTCAGCGCCATGGTCCACTCGCGGAAATAGACGAAGGACTGCTGATCGGCGAGACCCGCGTGACCGGGAACGACGATGTCCACGTTATCGAGCTTCGACAGCTCGTACAGCGCATCGATGACACCGTCCACGTCGGAGTCGCGGAAGTCCGGCAGGCCCAGCGACTTGCCGGAGCGCACGATGTCGGTCGCTACCAGCACACCTTCTTCCGGGAAGTGCACCTGGATCAGGTTGTCGCTGTGAGTCTTGCCGAAGTAGTAGAGTACGGCGCGGTTGCCGCCGAGAAAGATCTCCATTTCGTCCTCGAACACCACGTCGGGAATGGACGTATTGCGATTTTCCCGGATGAGGTGTTCACGGATGTTGCGATGCCCGATGGTCACTGCCGTGTCGTCGAAGACCTGCAGGCCGCAGATGTGCATCTCGTGGTCGTGACTCAGAATGACGAATTTGACCGGGACGCCGAATCGCCGGTCCAGTTCCTCCTTGAGCCACTCCATCCCGCTGCCGGAACAGGTGGCGTCCACCATGATGATGCCTTCGTCGGTCACCATGAAGACGTTGGATGTGGGGCCGCGCCGATACACGTTTTCGGTAAGTTGGGTAATCGTGTCAGCGCCGGCTCCACCCATGCCCTGGGCGAAGGCGGCGTGCCATGACAGGCCGCACAACGCAGCAAGAAAAATCATCTTTGCAGTCGTTCTCATCGTTTTTCTCCATTCTGATACTTGTGTCCCGGTGAATTGACTGGCGGCATGCGGATTCCCCGTTAAAGCAGGCCCGCCCGGACGGGCGCAACGGCGTCGCGCAGCTCTTCGTAGACCGCGCGGACGTCCGGGTCAAGCCCGTCCGTACCGTTTGCGAGGAGATCGTTCGACTCGCGAGGGTCGTTCAGGAGGTCGTAGAGTTCGTAGGACTTCACCCGTTCGTCACGTCCGCACGGCACCGGATCGTCAAGCGTCGGTTGAGGCCCGACGATGCAGATGAAGCTGCGATTCTCGTCCAGTACAGTAGCTTGCATCAGCTTGTAGCGGTCGTTGCGAATCGCCGTGGCCTCCCGGCCGCCATAGGCGGGCTGCTCATGGACCCAGGGATTTCCCGCAAGGGCGCCACCCTCCCCGAGCAGATATTGGCGTCCCGGTAACGGTTCTCCCCTCAGCGTGGCCGCCAGGGAACGCCCGTGGATCACGACCTCCTGCGGAATGGACGCCGGTACGCCGTCCTGTGTCACTTCCGCCCCCGCCAGATCGAGCACGGTCGAGAAAATGTCGCTGGTGTGCACGAGTGCGCGGGAACGGCTGCCCCGATTGTCGATACCCGGGCCCGCGATCACCAGGGGGACGTGGATGCCGCCCTGATAGATGCTTCCCTTGCCGCGTCGGCCGGGCACGATGGCCGGGTCGGCGAGCGATGCGACAGTGCCGTTGTCGCCCACAAAGATCACCACCGTCTCTTCGAGATCCACCGCCTCCAGCAACCGGCCTATCTCGGTATCCATGGCCGACACCATGGCTTCGAACACGAGCCGACCACCCACCGGATCCCCTCGTTCCTGAACCCAGAGCCCGGCTTCGTAACTGCCGTAGTGAGCTTCGATGCGCGCTTGCAGCGCCGTATCGACCAGGTGTTCCGGAGGCAACTGTAACGGCGTATGGGGCGTCTGGAACGCCAACCACAGGAACCACGGCGAATCCGCCCGTTCCGAGAGCCAGCCAAGTGACTGATCCACATCCCACGTGGTCATGTAGTTGCCGTGCAGACTCTCCGGTACGGGCGCCGGACTGGGGCTCACGGGAAACGTCACCTCCTCACAGTCCGGAGCGCAGCGCCAGGTTTCCAGGGTGCCGCCCCAGTAGGCCGCGATCGAGTCCTCGTCCGCTCCGGCGCCGGCGCCGAAGCTGCGCGGCCGGCCGGCAAAGAAATCGTACCCGGCCCGGACGGGGCCGTCTCCGGTACGGGTCAGGTGCCACTTGCCGACCATGCCCGTGTCGTATCCGAGCCTGCCCAGTTCCCTCGGCAGGTAGTGCGGGTAGTCGAGCCGATCGACGAGTCCCTCCAGGGGCGGCGTGATCACGCCTGTCACCCCGTTGAGAGAGCCGAACTGACCCGTGATCATGGTGGCCCGTGTCGGTGAACAACTCGGCGCCGACCACGCGTTTTCGTAGGTCACGCCCTCACGGGCCAGCGCCTCGATCACCGGAGTCGGCGGCACATGCTCACCGGAGACGTACAACGAGGATTTGTCGAAGCCGTAGTCGTCGGCGATGATCAGCAGTACGTTCGGCGCGGCACCGGCCCATCCGCCCCAGCAGAGCAGCAGGACGGCAAGAGCATGACGAATACCCGGCGTATTCGGATTCAGGCTTTTTCTCCGGATCCAGTCCACGAGGCCGGCGCCAGCCTGACCCAATCTGTTACCCATTGCCCTAGAGTTCCAGATGCCGTCGGGTGGCGAGAGGATCGCAATTGTACTCCTGCCACTCGTAATCCGGTGAGAGCATGAACACCGATGTCCGTCGCACGGGTTCGGCCAGGTACTCGGGGTCTTCCTGAAGCGTTTCCACCCGCATCCGGCGGCCGTCGTCGATCAGCGTGTAGCGCTCCTCGGCGTGCTTCAGGTCACCGGAAGGAATGCCCCGCCCGTTGCCCCAGCGGTTGTAGGCGAAGTAAGCGGTGTCCACGACCAGCGTATCGTCTTCGAACCAGGCGATGGAGTGCCCCAGGTGGGTTCGTTCGGTATCGGCCGGATGCTCGGTCATGCCCAGGTGGACCCGGCGCTCCACGTCCATCAGTTCGTAGCGGAACAGGATGCTGTCGTCGCTCTCGCGAACAATCTCCAAAACCCCGCGACCGAGTGACGGTGGCGTTCCGGGCAGGCATTCGAAGGCGGGATTGTCGTCCTCGTTGTAGTTGTCCACGGCCGCCTGGCCCTTGGGGGTGACGGGCAGCCGGGACGCCTCGAAGATGGCTCCGGTCAGAAGGTTCCGCTCGCCGCCGCGATCCGCTCCGCCGCCTCCGCCCATTCCGCCGCCGCCCGTCCCACCGCCCCCGGCTGACCGCCAGATTCCGGAGAAATCCTCCGAACGCGCGTCCGTGACCGGGGCGGCCGCCTGCGGCGCCGGCCGGTTGCCGGTGCCCGTTCCGACTACCTGGGGAGACGAGACAAGTTCCGTCCCATCCGGCATCTCAAACACGTTGGCGAAGAAAAAACGCTTGTCATGATCCCTGTCACGGTTACCGCGTACCGTCACTTCGTCCCCCACCTCAAGGGTGTCGCGGGTCCATCCCGTTCGCGTCAGCACCGCAATGGAGTTCAATTCAAGCAGCCATTCCTCGATCTCCCCTGCCTCGTTGGGCACGTCCATGGTTACGAATGTGTGGGGATTGTTCCAGGAGTATTCCGTCACGGTGCCCCGCAGTTCGATGACCGTGTCGAGTTCGAAGTTGGCGCGCGAGTGATGGGCCGCGGCGCACACGGGTAAAACCAGCAGCGGAATCGCTTTCGAAATGAGAATCCGGGTTTTCATGGGATCACCTGCCCAAATCTTTCTGAAACTTGCCTGATCGTCCTTGACTTTCCTTAACGTCCCTGATCCTTCCTGACGCGCCATTTCCCGGCTGCCGAACGTTATACGCACAGGGCTACTGCCGGTCCGGGGGAAGCTCGCAGTTGAACGGCTTGACCTCCCGGCCGGGTATCCAGGTCCAGTGGACCTCCAGGGGCACGGGCTCGGTGTAGTTCACCGGATCGATGAGTTCGGCGGCCCAATTCAGATCCGTCCCGTCCTCGCTCAGGATGAAACGTTCGTTGATGACGACGTCCTCGCTCTGGGGCGTGCCGACGTCATCGACGTAGCCCCATTCGATATCCCGGGTTTCCACTACCAGCGTATTGCCCTCCCAGCGACCGGTGGAGCGTCCCATTCGCGGCTGCGACGGTTCACCCTCGCCATCCAGGTAGAAGATGCGTTCTCCGTCCCATTCTTCCAGCCGCATGACGATGGCATCCCCCCGGTCTTCGAAGGCAACGGGATAGGGGTTGGCCATGACCGTCGGCATACCGGGCGGGATGCAGTCCAGCGCCGGATCCTCCTCGGGATCCCACAGGGCCTGAGTCGCCCGCCCGGCCTGGGTGAGCGGATAGCCGCCGGACCCGAGGTCGTGGGCCAGGGGGTTCGCGTAGGTGAGCGGCAGCCAGACCCTGAATATATCCTCGCGCAAGGACGGATCCGTGCTGTCGGCCTCCTGCTGCGCGCTTTCCGTGATGCCATAACGGCTGCGTGGCGGCACCTGCAGGAGCACTTCCCGGCCGCCGGGCAGGATGAGCGTGGTCGCGAACATGGCCGTCAGACCGTTGCGCCCCATGCGCCCGACAACGCCGACGCTGTCGCCGACAGCCACCAGGTCGCGGCTGATGCCGAGACGCTCCACCGTGTTGACCGAACCGAACTCGATCTCCCATTCCTCCTCCTGTCCGTCCTCGCCGATGCGGCCCAGGAGCAGACGCACATGGGGATTGCGCCAGAAGACGTCGGTTATTTCGCCTTCGATGGTGCCGTTGAGATTGGGGTCGTAACGTCCCGTGGCCGCATGATGGGCGCTCGCGCAAAAGGCTGCCAGTGTGGCCGCCACAAGAAAGCCAAAGTGAAGCAGGCGCATTTCCCCTCCCTACTGCAGCACGAATTTCTGCACCCGTTTTCCGGTGGAGACTTCTCCGGTATAGATGTTGCCCCGGGAGTCGCTGGCAATTCCGTCGATCCAGTAAAACTGTCCGGCGTTTCGCCCCGGGCTGCCGAATTGCCCGACGTACTCTCCGGTGAACCGGTCGTGAATCCAGACCCGATGATTCGTGCCGTCGGCGACGAAGACGTATTGCTGGTTTTCGTCGTGGGAGAAGGCCAGGTTGTAGGTGGAACCGCACATGGGCAATTCGGGGTTGCGCGGCCCACCGCAGATCGGCCCCCGGGCGGGCGTATTCGGCGCCACCATGAAATCGAACACATGCTCGCCGGCCTTGCTGAACACCTGGATCCGATTCATGCCGCGCTCGCAGACGTAGACCAGGCCGTCATCGGAGATCATCACGCAGTGAACCGCCGGTACGAAACCGTCCCTGTCCGGAGGCGGTCCGCCGTCCCATTCGTACGGTGGGACCGGACCGTTATCAATCTCGCTGAGCGGCTTGCCGCGCCCTCCCCAGCCGCGCTTGTAGTCGCCATTGTCCATGTCGTAGACCAGCACGCGCTTGCCGTTGTCGAGGACGTAGATCTCCCGCTCTTCCTCATCCAGGGCAAAGTTGAAGATCCCGTTTCTGAGAACCTCCGTCTCCTGGTTGTCCTGGAAATTGCGCGGCAGGGCGCGCTCGCCGGGCGCGGGCTTCGGGCCGCGATGCGGGAAGTCCCACAGGAACTCGCCTTCGCGGGTGAACTTCAGCAGTCCTTCACCCTGTCCGAGGCCCGAAACCCAGACGTTGAACTCGCTGTCGACGATGACGGTCTGGGGGCTTGCCGGCCACAGCGGATGATGGCCCGGGCCGCCCCAGGCGTTGATCACGTTGCCCTCGGGGTCGAACTCGATGATTTCCGGCGTGGGCACGCAGCAGTCGCCGCGCGGCGGATCGAATGCCGCCATGGATTCGTCCGCCTGCATGTCCCTGCCGCGGCTGATGATCCAGACGTGGTCGCGGTCGTCCACGGTCATCGTGGGCACGCCCTGAACGAGCCAGGCATTGGGCAGCGGCACCTTGGGCCAGAAGGGATCGACCCGGTATTGCGGGACCGGCACGTCCTGGGCAAGTCCGTTCGAGATCAATACGAACGAGCAAATTGACGCGGCAATGACCGCGACCGAACACCGATTCTTCATTTCCTGGCCTCCCGGCAATTCAGTGCCTGCAAGCGTCCTGACTATCTTATTCCAGCGTGAGATGCAGCGAGCTGATCTCGGGATCGCACGGCTCGTTCACGAACTCGCGGTCCGGTTCCTTGCGCAAGACACCGTTGCGTATCAGCGGCTCCGTCAGATAAACGGGGTCCGTAATCTCATAGAAATAATTGATGGCGAGACCGTCAGCCTGCAGTTCCATGCGGCCGCTGACGTGCTTCCGGTCGCTGGAATCCAGTCCCCGGTCGAGCCCCCACTTCGTGGCGACGTAGTTCGTGACCTCAAAAGTGATCGTGCGATCGTCCTCGGCCTGGCCGATGGCCAGCCCCTGGCGGCTGGGCGGCTGATTCTGCGGAGCGGCGGATGCGTCCAGCCAGATCGCGTTTTCTTCGCCGACATTCGTGTGTTCACCCATGATCGCCAGGCGATCCTCGTGGCGGTCGATTCGGATGCCATAGGGGCCACCGCCGATGGGCAGGCCGCCCTGCTCGCACTGGTACGAGGGATTCTCCGACTCATCATACGCCGCCATGACAGCCTCGCCCTCCGCTGTCAGCGGCAAGTTCGCCTGCGGGTCGAAGAATGCGCCGGTGCGCAGATTGACCCCGCGCAGGTCGGCCCGCCAGTTGCCGGAGAAATCTGTGGAAGGCTCGACCTCGGCCGCGCTGTCGCCGCGACCGGACCCGGGTGGCGCCCCTGCCCCGCCGCCGCCGGCGCGCAAGTCCGCCGGAATGGCGTTCGGGGTGAAGCCGGCCAGCGGTGTACCGTCGGCCAGGACCAGGTACTCGACCAGGGCGAAGTTGCGCTCCGTGTTCTGGTCGGGGAACGCTGCGATCAGCAGTTCGTCGCCCACCTGGATGGTGTCGCGGGCCCAGCCAAGGCGCACGACGCCCGGAATGGAATGGCCCTCGATCAACCAGCTCTCACCGTTCTCAAGGACCATCCGCCAGTAGATGTGGGGATTGGCCCAGTTGAACTCCGTGACCGTGCCGCGCATCTCCACGAGATTGTCGAGCTGGAAGTTCGCCCGGGAGTGGTGGGTCTGGCCTGATTGGCTGGCCACGATCAGGATAGTGAATAAAGCAGTCCCAAATGTACGCATGATGCGAATCCCCTCCACGTGCAGAGACATGGGTGCAAATGCACGCCCCCACCCCAACTATAGGAGAAACCAGCAACAATAGGGTCTGACTTTTTTGAGAATAGCCATGAAAACCCTGTACCGAAGCCGGTCCGGGCCGCTTGCATTCAGGCGCTTCTATTCTGCGGACAGGTGCAGGGAGCTGATCTCGGGATCGCACAGGACGTTCACGAATTCACGATCCGGCTCCTTGTGCAAAACACCGCTGCGCGTCAGGGGCTCTGTCAGATAGACCGGGTCTGAAATGACATAGGAGTATTCGATTTCCGTACCGTCTGACTGCAGTACCATGCGGCCGCTGACGTGCTTCCGGTCGCTGGAATCGAGTCCCCGACCGAGCCCCCACTTGGTCGGGGCGTAGTTCGTCACTTCAAAGACGATCGTGTCGCCCTGCGCCTGGCCGATCGCCAGTCCTGACGGGCTCGGCGGCTGATCCACCGGCGTCGCAGAGGGGTCTAGCCAGATGGTGTAGGTGCTGCCCCAGGTTCGCAGCTCGCTTGCGAACTCCAACCGGTCTGCGTGGCGGTCGATTCGGGTACCGTATGGACCGCCGCCGAGCGGAAGGCCCCCTGCATCCTCGCACGCGTACCACGGATTCTCGGCCTCGTCGTACGCGGCCATGACAGCTTCGCCCGCCGCTGTCAGCGGCATTTCCGCCTGCGGGTCGAAGAACGCACCGGTGCGCAGATTGACGCCGCGCATATCGGCACGCCAGTTGCCGGAGAAATCCGTGGAAGGCCCGCCCGGGTCCCCGGCCCCCCGTCCGCGTGCCTGGCGGAGAGGGGCGCCGGCGGCGCCATCGGCACGCAATTCCGCAGGAATGGCATTGGGCGTGAATCCGGCCAGCGGCGTGCCATCGGCCAATACCAGGTATTCGACCAGGGCGAACTTGCGGTCCGTATTCTGATCGGGGTACGCCACGACGAGAAGTTCGTCTCCCAACTGGATGGTGTCGCGAGACCAGCCGAGGCGGTTCGCGCCCGGAACCGAATGGCCCTCGATCAGCCAGTTTTCGCCGTTTGCAAGCTCCATCCGCCAGTAGATGTGCGGATTGGCCCAGTTGAACTCCGTGACCGTGCCGCGCATCTCGACGAGATTGTCGAGCTGGAAATTCGCCCGGGAGTGGTGGGCGAGGCCCGCGTGGCATGACAAGACCAGGACAGATACAAGAACCGCTCTAAGTGTACTCATGATACAAGGCACCTCCGGTCAACCGGATTCTCGTCTACGCATTTCAATTCATGGACTAACCCGATCCGACCTGGAACAACCTAAAGAAAAGTTACCCAACAACATATTTTGCAGCCGGGGAGAGTTCTCTGCAGCTACTTGTGCAAGCTTTTCATGCCTGGTTGCGAAAAAATCAGGACTCCCTTATTTCCTCGTACACTCAAATCTCCGGACCCTGTACGCACCATGGCGTTAAATTGCCGACGGCCCAGCCGGATTTCGACGATCTGCCGGAACTTGATAATGCGCACAGCGGCCCGTTCTTCGTCTCGCGATTGTTTGTGACAGACATGACGACTCGAGAGATTGTGGCGAGCGCGAGCCCGTAGTCCGACAAGGACTGCCGCGCCAGCGTGGCGCGAAAAGGTAGAAAAATAGAAGTTTTTGGCGATTCGCAAAACTTTTCTCTGGACGTACTGTAGTAGTCCACTGAAAGTTCGTCAGCACAGACGCGAACGATAGCTTCCAGTCTCCTTGGCACTGACGGCTTTCCATGGAGCGAGGGATAGGCCATGTACAAGACAACCCGTTCGATTTCCGCTCTGCTGTGGTTCATCGTGATCGCAGGCTGCAATGGCGACCCGGTCGATTCAATCGATGAAGGCGCTACCGAAACCGCGGCCGTAACGGCACCGGACCGGGTCCTGAACAACGGCAGGATTCTCACGGTCGACGAGGACTTCAGTATTGTCGAGGCCATTGCACTCGACGGCGACAGGATTCTCGCGACCGGCAGCAACGAAGAAATGGCCGCGCTGGCCAATCCGGACACGGAAATCATGGATCTCGAGGGCCGCACCGTCATTCCGGGGCTCATCGACAATCACGTGCATTACATCCGTACCGTGCAGCGATGGCATCAACAGGCGCGAATCGACGGCGTGGATTCGCGCGAGGAGGCGTTGGCCATCATCTCGGAGCATGCCGCCGGTCTTCCGGCCGGCGAGTGGTTCATGGTTCAGGGCGGGTGGTCGGTGGATCAGTTCGCCGACCGGAAGGGTGGCTTTACGCTTGAGGAACTCGATCGTGCCGCACCTGAGCATCCCTTTTATGCGCAAGTCAGTTATCGAGGCGCCTACGCCAACAGCCTTGCACTGAACGCAGTAGGGGTGGGTACGGATGGCGGCTCCTGGCAGCAGGGCCGGGGTTCCTTCAATCGCATGTTTCGCGAGATGCCGGCGCCGTCCGAGGAGCAGCTCGAGCAGAATCTCTACCGGTTCTCAGCCGACCTGGCCGCTGCGGGACTGACCACCGCCTACGATGTCGACCGCCCCTCTGCGGGCGACATCTCCCTGATCGCACGGGCCTCGTCGGAAAAGCCCCTTCCGCTACGCGTGTTTCATACCTTGAAGTACCGCGCCGAAACATCCGCCGAGGCGGATGAAGCGGTCGAGCTGATTCGGACGCACACACCCTTCTCGGTCGACGACCGGATAGGACTGCTCGGTCTGGGCGAACATGTATATGGCCCAATGCACGACTCGTCCAACACGGTGGAGTCGTACCCGGACGAGGTCTGGGACGAGTACATGAAACTCGCAACCGTCGCCGCGGAAGGCGGCTGGCACATTCACGAGCATGTGATGGCCGAACGGACAATCATCGACTTTCTGGACCGGCTGGAAGCACTTAACGAAACAGTGCCAATCACCGACCTCCGTTGGACGCTGGCCCATGTGCTCACGGTGACGGAGGAAACCATTCAACGCGCCAGGGAGCTCGGCCTGACGGCCGCCGTCCACGGCCAGGCAGTTCACCAGGCGCGCCCGATCGTGCCCCGCGGCGACGCAACGAGACCGCCGATTCCGCCAATGGCGGCTTTCGAAGACAGCGGCATGATCTGGGGCCTCGGCACGGATACGGGTGTCGTGTCCCATTACCAGCCGTTCGTGACGCTGATGTGGGCGGCGACCGGCCTCGGTATCGACGGAACGCTGATTCACCCGGATCCGGTGGGCCGGGAAGCGGCGCTTGTCGCTCATACGCGCTCAAACGCGTACCTGATGTTCAAGGAAGACGACCTGGGGACTCTTGAGGCTGGGAAGCTGGCCGATCTCGTCGTGCTCGATCGCGACTACATGACCGTGCCCGCGCACGAAATCAAGGACATCGAGCCCGTGATGACGATGGTCGGCGGAGAGATCGTATACGGCGAGCTATAGATCGAATGCAGGGCTGAGGGACACAACAGCCGAACTGTATTGCGCGGCGTGCAGTCATCAGGGTTTACGGGTGAGCCGAAATCTCCGGGCGCATTTTGGCGACGCCGCCGCCCCGCTCGGACGCAACGGCTTCGGTCAGCACCAACTCGATCCGATCCCGCAGGTGTTGAAAAGCCTGACCTTCCAGCGCAGGATCTGCGAACACGTTTGCTTGCGCCAGCATCAGGTTGTGATAGCTGACGTCGGGAATCCGGCTACTCGTTGCTGCAGCAGCCAGATGCAGTGCGTCGAGCGCGGTTTCCTTGTCTCCCCGCGCCAGCGCAAGGAATATTGTGCTGCCGTTCCCCGGTGAGGCGCCTGCCGTAATCGTCTCGACCTTGTGAATCAGCCGCTCGGCGCCTTCCTGATATCCGAAGCGCGAATAGCCATAGGCGATCAGCACGGCCATGTGGACAGGAGGGTCTTCACCCAACTGCTGTTCGGCAACATTCAACTCGGTAATCGCTTCTTCCGAATCGCCGCGAATGCCCTCCACGATCGCGCGATATATGCGCGACAGCGCATGACCGGGATTCATCTCGATGGACCTGTGAAAGGCGGCGACTGCCGCATCGTATTCTGCCGCGTAAAGATGAGCCGAGCCCTCGCGGAAGAGCAATCCCGACTGGGTTGGAGCGAGCGCCGTGGCACGCATCGCAAGCGAAACCGCCTTGACGTGATCGCCGGCGTGCGAGCTGAATTGAGCATACGTGCGCATGACGTCGAGATCGTCGGGATTCAGTACAAATGCACGCTCGAAGGCCTGCCCGGCCTCGGCCCAGCGCCAGCGGTATTGATGCAACCTTCCGAGTGCCATGTAGGCAGAGGCGAGACCGGGGTCCAGTGCCAGCGCAGTCTCGGCACTCATTCGGACGCGGCGATCGATTTCGTCCAGATCGTAACGATTTGCGGTTCCCGCGGCGAAACTGTCCACCATCGAAACCACGTAGACATCGGCCTTGCGGGCATGAGCCTCGGCAAAGGCCGGATCCAGCGCGATGGCCTGGTCCAGATAGTGATGCCTCACGGCACTGGGCAATCCCGGAGTGACGGCTGTCGCGCCTGCCCGCAGATAGAGCGTGTAAGCCTCGGGTGACTCCGTCAGCCGTTCCGCCTGCCGCAGACGCTCCTGAACGTCAAGCTGCCCATCGAGCGCCGTGGCGACCCGGAGCGCGATGTCCGTCTGGATTGCGAAAACATCGTCGAGATCGCGCTCGTAACTGGCGGACCATATCTGGGAGTCGGACTCGGCATTGATGAGCTGCATGTAGATGCGGACGCGATCATCGGCGTAGCGAACGCTGCCGACCAGGACAGCGCCGACATTCAATTCGGCGCCGATCTCCGAGGCCGATCGCTTCTGACCCTCGTAGGGCAATACAGAGCTGCGTGACGCGACTTGCAGATCCGTTGTCTTTGCAACCTGATTCAGTATCTCGTCATGGAAGCCCGCGGCAAAATATACGTCTTCGTCACTCGAACCCAGGACATCAAAGGGAACGACCGCCAGAGAACCAGTCGACGGAGCTGTCTGGAATTCACTATCGAATGCGGCTGGCCCGTCGGGAGTTTCCGGCGGCACAACCCCCGGCAATCGACGGTCCTCTCCCGGGAATCCACCGGCAATGAGCAGAAAGGCCAGCGCCAGGACAGCAGTAGCCGCATAGGCGAACATCGCTCGGGACGATAGCGCACCATGGCCGGCTGTGACTGACGACTCACGCGGCTGGGCCGGCTCAACCGGGGCGACCAACCGGTACCCGCGCTTGGGAACCGTCTGAATGAACGATTCTCCGTTGCCGTGATCCCTGAATGCCCGACGCAGCTCGCTGATGATCTTGTAGATCTGGGCGTCGTATACGACACGGCCCTGCCACACGGCATCGATGAGCTCGTCTCCGGACACGACCTCGCCCGCGCGCGCGGCAAGATGAACGAGCGTGTCCATGGCGCGAGGGGAAATTCTGGTTGAATGGCGGGCGCATTCAATCAGGTTCAGAGACGGCCGCACCAGGCATCCCCCGACCACAATGTCCGAGGCCCTGGTCCTGTTTTTTTTCCTGGCCCTAGTCCACCGAGATGACATGAGCGGCGGCGCCCCCCTGCATCGGCCTCCGATATCCGTAACCTACCATAAACGGCGCCGCAGTCTTCACATGCGTTCACGGATGTTGTTTCATGCCGGTTTGCCTTGCCCACCGCGAGCAGGAGCGCGGTTTCCCGGCGCGCAGACAAAAAGGTAGATAAAAGGAAGGCTTCCACAACGGTTTCTCCGCCTTCCTGGCGTTAATCTCGGTCATGTGAATATGGGTTGTTGCGTTATCGCAACGATCCATGTATATATCTGCGTGGAGGGGAAGGCTGAAATGACCATGAAACAACATCCTGAAATGGGGCGGAAACAATGAATATTCATTCTCAACGTAGATTAGCCAGGTTATCTGCGGTCGGCTTGTTGTGCGCTGCTGTGGCGTGCCCTTTGCCGACGATTGCGCAGACCGACAATGCAGACGGGGTACTTCAGACGCTTGAAGAAGTCGTCGTTACCGGACGCAAGCGTGAGGAGAGCCTACAGGAAATTCCGGTAGCCATATCGGTGCTGGGGTCCGATATGATTGCCGAGCTCAACGTCCTTAGACAGGATGATCTGGCCGCATTGGTACCTGGATATTTCTACAACCAGGGTGTTGGCCTGAATGAGGACCGTACTGCTGCGCTTCCGAGTATTCGCGGTATTGGCTCGACAGAACTTGCCACAAATCGGTCCAAGGTCGCTTCCTTTGTAGACGGCATGCCTATTCTGGGTTCGGTTGGCGCCATCAATATCGGTGGTGCGACGCAGGTAGAGGTATACAGCGGCCCGCAGAGCGCGGCTTTTGGTCGTTCTACGTTTGCCGGTGCGATCAACTACGTAACCCGTGATCCAGGCGAAGAACTCAACGGCACTATCGGGATGAACTACAGCAATGAAGGCACCCGCATCGTCAACGGTTCTGTTGGAGGCCCGATTACAGACACGCTTGGTTTCCAGTTAGGCGCAATCATAGAAGACTCGGCGTCTCCGGATACTCCACTGTATTCGTACACTGATGGCGTAGAGGCAATTACTGAAACGGGTGAGAACCTTTCAGCTCGTCTGGTCTTTGAGCCCAATGACCAGTTCAAAGCCAAACTTACCTTTGCTCGCGATACAACGGACGATGGTCCTCGCGCGGATTTTTACGCGGCGCCAGAGGACGCTTTTAACTGCTATAGCTCCGGCAATCTATATGCTTTCTACTCCGGCATGGGCCCAATGACGAACATTGGCTGGGACGGACCCTGGGAATGTAAACTCGAAGTCCATCCCGAAACAGTCCTGGAGCAGTTAAACGACTATTTCCGCTATTTTAACGCCAATCCGGATGTTTTGACCTCTATTGCTGACGACCTGAGAGCGCAGGGCGCTGTGGACGGCCACCTGGGCTTAACCGTAGAAGAACAGGCCGCGATTATCTACGACGGCTACTCCGTCCATCACGGCCAGTCGGGTTCGGAAAGCGAGCGCGATCGCGTCATGGCGCAGTTTGATTATGTGATGGACAATGGCAGCGCTTGGCAGCTTTCGTTTATGCGCAGCGAAGAAGACCTGTTTCGCGGGTATTCGCGAGTTGCTGAGCAGGAAGTACAGCCCGTTTATTGGAACCCTCGCGGTGGATACTACGATCATTACGCGAATCTGAATCACCTCACAAATCCGATGGCTATGCAAAATGGCCGCCGGGTGCCCGACAATGCACCGACCACCATCGAAGAAAACTACACTGAGGTTCGCTGGGCTTCACCAGGGGAAGATAGACTTCGTTATGTCGTAGGTGCTGCTTACTATGACTATGAATATATTTTCACCGATTATGGAGCACCTGGTTACGTCAACGCGACCAGGGGAACTGCCGACTTGTTCGCGCAGCTGATCGATCCATCTGAACTAACCAATAGCGGCGGTATTGTCCAGCCCACTACCATCGCATCTGAAGTGACGACAAACACTGCGCTGTTCTTTAACGCATCTTATGATTTCACCGACACGCTAACCGGCTCAATCGAAGGACGTTATGCTTCTGATGACGTCGGGGCTGTGCTGGAGTCGCCAGTGGAGGACACCCTCCGAGATTCAGTGAAGACGGATACCTTTACACCTCGTATTGCTCTGAACTGGACGCCGAATGAAAACACAACCTACTACCTCCAGTACGCTGTAGGCGTAAACCCGGCGGGAATCAATGCCAATATGCTGGATCCCCTCCTTCGGGCCACGCTGGACAACGGTGTATTCGTGGATGACACCGTATATGGCGGCTCGGTAATGGGAAATGTTACTACCGTCAACTATGACTCATCCCGATATGCGAGCTTTGACGAAGAAGAGCTGACCAACTATGAGTTCGGGTTTAAAGGGACTGCGCTCGACGGACGACTGACTTATACCGGTGCTGTCTACTACATGGTGTGGGAAAACGCGCTGGAAAATATTGGGCTGGACTGGGATTACACCTATGCAGACGATGATCTTGCAGGCATGTCGGTATTTGAAGCTGATGGTTCAGGTCCAACGGACGTCTATTATGTCCCGGAGACTGACGACACGAGTATCAATCAGATACTGACCAATATCGGTCAGTCTGATACCAAGGGTGTCGAGTTGCAGATGACTTATTATATGGGCGACAACTGGACTATCTCCGGCAACGCCAGCTACATGCAACGGAAATTTACCGATTACTGTTCTGAGGATGACTATCTTGGCTTCGACGGATCGACGACCCATCCTGAACCGGGTGTGCATGCCGGTTTAACAGAGGGTGTCAGTGCAGGTGGCAATCCATGCTGGATTCTGGATGGTCTGGAAGTTCCCGATCAGCCATCCTTCACGATGACCTTGTTACCTACGTATCGCACCGAGTTTGCTAATGGAATGCGATTCAACGCCACTCTCATGCTGCGGCACATTAGCCAGCATTACAGAGACTTCGTAAATATCACGGAAACTCCAGCTGTCGACAGAGTCAATCTGCGGCTTGGGCTTTCGACGGAATCGTGGACCGGAACGCTCTATATAGACAATTTGCTGGATGACACAAATCTGACTCCCAGAGGTGTTACTTCCCAGGGGAGGTTCAATCAGCTGAATGCGCCGGCTGTTCTTCCTCCGCAATACTTGTTCCCGTTCATGGGCGCGACGATGGCTTCGTTCAGGTTTAACCGGAATGTAGGCCGCACCGCCGGTATTCGGTTCAACTACAACTTCTAAGCACAGATCGAAACCTTCCAAACCCATCGACAGAAATGTCGATGGGGGGGTCGTGCGCCAGGCATGGCGCGTAGCGACAGGCGCTTGGGGGTCACGGGTGGGTGGTCGATCTGGACCTGGAGAGCTTCTTCGACCGGGTAAACCACGACCTGCTGATGCGCCGCGTCGGCGAGAAGGTCGAGGACCGCCGGGTGCTGAGGCTGATTCGCCGGTACCTGAAGACGGGCATGATGGTGGACGGACTTCAGAGTCCACGGCGGGAGGGCACGCCGCAAGGCGGGCCGCTCTCGCCGCTACTGTCGAACGTTCTGCTGACGGGTATGGACCGCGAGCTTCAAGGGCGCGGGCACCGGTTCGTGCGCTATGCCGACGATGTGGCGATCCATGTCAGGAGCAAGCGGGCGCGCCAGCGTGTGCTTGCCGGTGTCACGCGGTACGTGGAGACGGCGCTGAAGCTGCGGGTGAGCGAGACCAAGAACGCGGTGGCGCGACCGTCGCAACGCACGTTCCTCGGAAACCGGATCGACCATCGGGGTGTGCTGTGCATCTCGGTGAAAAGCCGGGTCCGGTTGATCGGCAAGCTGCGGCAGTTGCTGCGCCGCGCCCGCGGTCGGGGAGGGAATGGCATAGCGTTGCCCGGTGCCGGTGTGGCGCAGCACCGAGCACTGGCGGTTCAGCAGCGCGTCCCGGAGTCCAGTGATAGATGGGCCTGACCTTCAGGTCGTGCTTGGTGAGCCGGGGCGGCTACTGGACCGGGAGCCCAAGCTGGCTCGACAGACGAGGCGTTCAGGCCAGCACGGATGTGCGGATCAGGAAATTGGCAGCCGAGGGCTTCCCGAATTCAGCATCCTGCCACGCACCTGCCCTGTCCATCGAATTCCATCGTGCGCCCGCTGATGGCGAGGTGAACCGGCGGCTCCACCTGCTCGATCACCGTCGCCGTACGCGACTCAGGCCGCAGCACGCCGCCTTCCGTCGCCGGTTCGTTCACATGTGTGAGAATCACCGACGCCGGCTGGATCAGTTCGTTGATCACATGGGGCGCAGAGACGTAAATGCCCGGGTTGTTTCCAAGATTCAGCATGGCGAGATTGGCGCGATGGTATTCGTTGACCACCGTCCTCATTTCGGAGTGGATGCCGGTATCGCCGGAGAGGTAGACAGTGAGCCCATTGGTGAACCGGACGACATAGCCTGTGGGCGGGCCGTACTCCAGAACGGCGCCGTTGGCCTGGAGCGCCACACGTTGCGCCTCGGAGAGCAGCGACGGCGGGGCGTTGTTCACGTGCGACGCGAAGACGATCGTGATTTCCACGCCCTGCCCTGCATCGGCCGCCCTGGCGACGAACACGCCGCCCACATCCATGCTGGACCGGCAGGCCGTTTCGACCGGCACGGTGGCGGCAACAGGTTGGGGGCATACGTTCAATGGGCGCCCGAGCATGCCTTCGACCTTGTTGGCCACGAACCCGGCCATGGCACGGGTCGTTACGAGCACGGCGTTCTTCGCGACGACGGCCTCGGCCGTCATGGAATTCGGAGCGGGAACGCGCTCCGAACTCGCGCAAGTGCCTGCACCCACGGCACGCAGACTGCGATCACCCAGGTGATCGCCATGCATGTGGGTCACCAGCACGACGTGAATGTCGCCGAGCCTGGGATCGTCACCGGCGACAAGGTTCTGAGCCGGATCATAGAGCAGGCGTACGCCGGTCGGGTCTTCGAACACCGTTGCCCGATCATTGGCGCAAAGCTCGCCCGGGTGTGAACCGATCGGCGTGATCTTCACGTTCTGGGCCAAAACCGGCAGAGTCGCAAACATTACGGCGAGAGCAACAGAACCCGTTTTCATATCCATCCTGATGCATCTGCGGGACGATGTGCTTCCGGTCCGCTTCGTGCCGTTCCTGGACGAAGACTCACTTTGACCTGAGTGCGCCGGAAATCCTGCTGTTGCGTCATCGCCAACGCCCGTTTGCGAACGCAATGGCGCCCTGCCGCGTCCAATGGCGCCCTGCCGCGTCCAATGGCGCCCTGCCGCGTCAGCGGTTCCCGAACTCCTTGGTCAGGGTAAACGCGATCATGCGCGGTGGGCCCCGGTCCGCGAAAATCGCGTAGTTCTCCGTGTTGGGACGATTGCCAGGGGCCCCTCCATGGAAGAAGCGCGCGAATTTCGAGTGATGCCGCCCGTATACCTCGTCTGTCAGGTTGGTCGCCTCGAACGCCACGGTGAGCGCCTGTTCCGCAAGGAACCATGCAATCCGCGCATTCATCAGTCCAATTGCCGGCGTGGTGTATGCCTGGTCGGTCATTTCCGAGCTGTGATTGTAGAACTCGTCTTGCCAGGCGTAGTTCAGGTTGGTCGTCAGGGTTCCCGCTCCCACCTCGGCCTCGTGTCGAAGCGACGCGTTGTAGGACAAGGGCGTTACATTGGCCAAGTGCACCGAACCCGGCGGGTTGGGCTCCAGCAGAACCGCGTCGGTACCGCCCGCACCGAGACTGAGCGTCAGGCTTTCCGTTACGGCCACGCCGAGGTCCATCTCCCAGCCCGAGCTGTCCACGTCTCCAAGATCGACCACTTCAACCACGGCCGAGTCTCCGGTCGTGATCAGCATGGCGCCCTGGCGATTGGAGAAATCCATGTCGAAGTACGTGAAGTTGAAGCGCAAGCGGTCATTCAGCCAGTCCGAACGAAGACCGATCTCCGTACTGACGACCTTTTCGGGATCGGTGGCGACCGCCGTATAGCCGGCGGGGTCGACCGTCGCCAGCGTCATGGCGCCATCGTGATTGAAGGCGCCCGCACGATAGGCCTTGGAGATCGACGCGTAGATCATCGCCTGGTCCGAAAGCTCGTAGTCGAGCGCAAAACGGTAGTCCGTTTCGGTCCAGTTGTCGCTGCCATCCGCCATCCATAGGCAATTGGGATCACGGACAACCACACCGGTCGTGCTCGATGCCGTCGAGCAGTCGTTCCACCCGCGAATGTTGAAATCCCCGCTCTCCCATTCCCGCATCGTGAACGTGGCGTCTTCGTCCGTGTAGCGCAGCCCGAGGGTCACGTTCGTCCTGTCGTCGGGGAGATGGTAGACACCCTGGGCAAAGATACCCAGGGCCGAGCCCGAAAAATCATCGCCCCAGATGTCGCGCGTATCGGCGTCCTGATCGGGATTCTGATTGCGCAGCACATGCTGCATGGTACCGCGGTCGGTACTGTAGTGGTTGATGCCGGACACAAGGTCGATGGCACCGTCGGCCAGCACCGAATTCAGCACGACCTCGGCCATGGTGGCATCGGCGTCGTATTCCTGCTGCCGCACTTCGGCGCCGTAGGTGATCCAGTCCACGGACTCGGAATTGAACACCTTGTGGTGACCGATCGTGACCCTGAGACTCTGGTTTTCGTTGATGTCCCAGGCCAGTGCGCCCGTGTACTGCTGGTTGTCGGAAATCTCCCAGGTATCGCAATCCGATTCCCAGCTCAGCGGGTCGTTGTCGAAGAGAAAGCAAAAACCCGAAATCGTGAAGTCGTCCAGGACCAGCCGAGGGTCGTTCTGTACCAGTGCAGGCTCGCCGTTGTTGATGAGCTGACGGTTCAGTTCGCGAATATGGGCGCCGAGTCCCGGCACCGTCAGAATATTCAGCTCTTCCAGGTCCCTCGTCGCCAGATTGCCGCTGGAATCTTCCGAGCGAACCTTGAAATCCACGGTCACGTTCTCGTCCGCAACCCATCGAAACGCGAGACTGGCGATGGTGTCGTCCACATCGCCGACCAGCCCCTGGTCGCCCGGTACATCCTTCCTCGTGATATAGCCGTCGCGGTTCAGACTCGCAAGGTCGCCCTTGACGAAGAAGTTTTCGGACAGGGGAATGTTGACGCTTGCCTCAAGGTCGGTGCGCGCGTAGTCGCCGGCACGTACCGTCACATCGGAGTAAAACTCCTCGGAGGGCTTCCGGGTGGTGACGCGTATGGCCCCGCCAGTGCTGTTTCGTCCGAACAGCGTGCCCTGCGGGCCGCGCAATATTTCGACCGATTCGATGTCGACCGCCCTCAGGGCACTGCGTCTGGCGCTGGGAAAATAGACGTCGTCTATGTAAAGCGCCACACCGCCGTCCGTATCCAGGCCCGGTCCGCCGCCGCCGCCGACACCGCGAATGTTGAACCCTGCGGAGTTCGCCCCGGCGCCCCTGCCGGGCGTGATGTTGAGATTGGGCGTCACAGTCTGCAGATCGTAGAAATCGCTGACGACCTGAGCATCGAGAATCTCCGGAGTGAATGCCACGATCGATATCGGCGTATCCTGCAGCAATGTCTCGCGGCGTTCGGCCGTAACGACGATTTCCTCAAGCACCTGCGCCCCGGCGGCGCCCGGCAGCAGCGTTGCGATGACAGATGCAGTCGCGGCGAAGCCTCCCACGGCCCTGCTCATTGCGATGTGGTCAGTTCCCATAATGCTCTCCTGCTTCTTTGTCCCGCAGACGCCCATTCCGCAATAATCGGCCCGCGGCGACGGTCGGAATCTACGCCGACAGTATGCCACCACAATTTGTTGCTTTTCTACCAATAACAAACAAAAAATAACCCATTTGAGCGAAGAATTGTAGAATTTCGGCGACATCCCGCCATGAATTTTGCGCGAAAGGCCCGTACTTTCACGCAACACGGCTGAGCGGATGAGCGAGCATCTCCTGTCGCTTTAGGCTCCGGATTCGCTTGACATTTTCCGGCGCCGCAGGGAATACGGCTGGAGTTCAGGGTGAGCTTTGCAGGTGTGAAGTCGAAAGGCCCTGCGGTTCGCCGCGGGGCTTTCAATCAATCTGGATTCCATTGACGGCTGCCCGGCTCACATTTCGCCTTTCACGATCCACTGTTTGAGCGCGGCGTCGGTTGAAGCACACGGCGCGAGTTCCAGATCGCGGGCCATGTATGGCCCGGCGGTCCTGCTCTCGGCCCCAGCCGCAAGACACAGGTCACGATCACCCTCAAGCGTGAACTCAAGCGTCTCAGCGTCATAGATGAATGACTGGGCAGCCGACGTGGCAGCACAATCCAGCAAGTCAAAGGATACTTCGGCGTCCGCAGACTCGTTAAAAGTCGCGCACTTGCCAGGAAATTCCACCGACGCAATCCGGCGCGCTTCGCTGTCGTACGCAAACTGCACATCGCCACCTTGAGGTTTGCACGAATGTGTCTGCAATTGCTCCGACCAGCCTCTCCCGAGAGTATCTATACACCAGCCCAGTGCATCCTGTTCGTCGATGTTGTCGGCAAGGTAGATGACCGGTTCCGGTGTCTGCAGCTCCGGAGGAGCCGCCACGGCCGACACAGATACCGACACCAACAGAACAAATAGTTGCTTGACGATCATTCGCCTTCCTCGCTGTCATAGTCTTCCTGCGTTCGCGCGTACCACTCCTGGTAAGCCGCCAGGGTATCGCTGCATTGTTGCAGCGTCAGGGTCTTGATCTGATGTGGAGAAGTACCGCCCATCCCGAACGTCGTCTCGTTCCCTGCCGTCAGGCACATGCCCGGCGCGCTTTTCGGGCTGATACTGCCGTCCGCCGAGAAATCAAACTGCTGCAGTTCGTTTCCATCACACGCGGACAGCGCAACTTCCGCACCCGCCTGCGTACCTTCCATGGTGGCGCATACATCAAAGGCAATGACCTTGAACTCGCCACCGGCCATCAGTTCGGGATCGAACGCCTGGTCCGAGCCCAGGTCCCCACGATAGCTGTAGCAGGTATGCGCTTGCAGCCCCTGAGACGGATCGATATTCTGACCGCCGCCCCTGATGTCCAGGCAATAGCCGTTCAGGTTTCCGTCCAGTCGATCCTTGAGCGTAACCTCAACATCCTGCGAAAACGCAAGTACCGGAAGAAGCACACCAACCCGCAAGATGAAACGAAACATGCTCTTGTAATTCATTTGTATTTCCTGATTCGATGTTGTGATTGCACCCCCACACACCATGGTAACAGACCACCTGGGCTTCATTGCCCTGGCCGTATCTCTGACGGTGCTGCCGGCCAATGCGCAGTTGGACTTCGCGCAGGAACGCGAGGCAATGGTCGAACAGATCGTCCAGCTTGCCGAACTGACCGCCGCCGAAACCGGACGCCCACAGTTTGCGGACAGGGTCATTGACGCGCTCCGCGCCGTGCCCCGCCACGAGTTCGTACCGGAGCCGTTCAGGAACGCCAGCGCGTACCGCGACAGCCCGTTGCCGATTGGCAGCGGACAGACCATCTCACAACCCTATATCGTGGCGCTGATGACGGATCTGGCGCACGCGGAACCCGACTCCGTGGTGCTTGAGATCGGCACAGGCTCGGGCTACCAGGCAGCCATCCTCGCCGAGTTCGTGGACCATGTGTACACCATCGAGATCTTCGATGAACTCGGCCGCCGGGCCGCTGAGACGCTGGAGCGCCTGGACTACGATAATGTCTCGGTGAGAATCGGCGACGGTTACCGGGGTTGGCCGGAATTTGCGCCCTTTGATGCGATTCTGGTCACGGCAGCACCGGAAACGATCCCGGAACCGCTGATCGAACAGCTCAGGCCGGGTGGACGAATGGTGATTCCCGTGGGTCCCGAACATTCAATTCAGTCGCTGCAGGTGCTGGAGAAAACAGAGGAAGGCACGCGCGTCACGGATGTGCTGCCGGTCCGATTTGTCCCCTTCCTCGACGAAGACTCCCTGTAGCGCGGCTGCCCGCGAATTTCGATAATCGCGTTCAGAATCCTGCCGCCCGGCTCGTTTTGCGGGAGGACGACGATGGCCTGCTCCGATAATGGATCCTGGGCCATTCTCCGCGGGCGGCGGACTTCAGCGTCACTCACGCGATTTACCAGAATTCCACAAACGACTATGCTGGCCACCTTGCGAGCCAGGTTTGCGAAGGACCGTCGTGGCGAGAATCGTTGGCGGAATCGGGGTTTCCCACACACCTACCATCGGGTTTGCAGTCGACCGCGACCTGGAAGGCGATCCCAGTTGGACCCCGGTCTTCATGAACCTGCGCGAGGTCAGAGACTGGATCGTGGACCGCGACGTCGATGCGCTCTTCGTGGTCTACAACGATCACGTCACGTCGTTTTTCTTCGATCACTATTCCGCCTTTGCGCTGGGTGTCGACGACACCTGGAAACCCGCCGACGAAGGCGGCGGAGCCAGGGACCTGCCGCCTGTAGACGGCCATCCGGAACTTGCCCGGCATATCGGGCATTCGCTGATGGCGGAGGAATTCGATCTTGCCTTCTTCAGGAACCGGCCACTGGACCACGGCTGTTTTTCGCCGCTGTCCCTGGTGAACATGTCGGACAGGCGGTGGATCGCACCCATCGTTCCATTGCAGGTAGGCGTCCTGCAGTACCCGATCCCCACCGCCCGACGCTGCTACCGGCTGGGACGCGCCCTGCGGCGGGCTGTGTTGAGCTACCCGGAAGACATACGCGTCGCCATCGTCGGGACCGGCGGTCTTTCCCATCAGGTGCATGGCGAGCGGTCCGGCTTCAATAATCCCGATTGGGATATGAAATTCCTGGACCTCATCGAAAAGGATCCGGAGGCCATCACCCGGATGACACACGCTGAACTGGCGTTGCGGGGCGGCGCCGAATCCGTGGAGATCATCATGTGGCTGGTGATGCGCGGGGCGCTTTCCGACAACGTCAGCAAGATTCAGCAAAGCTACTACCTGCCCTCTATGACAGCCATTGCCACGATGGTACTGGAGGATGACGGTTCCGCGGTGCACGACGATAAGCCCGCTGTCGACGCGTACGAGCAACTGCACGGCATTGACGCGGTTCCCGGGACGTATCCCTTTTCGCTCGAACGGTTGGCATCCGCGTACAGGTTAAATGCGTTCCTGCACAATCTGGTCGAGCCCGAGTGGCGCAACCGCTTCCTGAAGGACCCGGAGGGCCACATGGAGGAAGCCGGGCTGAGTCCGGAGGACCGCGGTCTCATCCGGCGATCCGACTGGCGCGGACTCATTCACCGGGGCGCCACGTTTTTCGTTCTCGAGAAACTGGGCGTGGTGACCGGCGTCGGCAACCTGGACATCTACGCCGGCATGAAGGGGATATCGCTCGAGGAGATGCTGGCAACGCGAAACGCGCAGATCACCTACTCGGTTGCAGGCAAGTCGTCGTCATCCTGACGCGGGCGCACCGGGGCAACTTGTGAGCCCGTCGCGTGCGTCAGAACCTGAACGTGTGCCGGTATTGTACGGACAGGTCGGCAAACGAGGAATGAAACTCGTTATTCAGATCCGGATCTTCCAGGTTGTGATTGAGCACGATGAACAGTTCCCGTCCCGCTTCGGGGATCCAGTGGATCCGGCTGTTGATGCCGGCAACTTCCGTATCGTTGCTGTACTGCAGCAGATTGACCCAGGAGAGCTTCGAGGAGTAGATATAGTCGATACCGAGCCGTACCAGGCGGCGCACGAAGTCCCCCTGGGGAAGCTCGATATCGTTATGAGTGAAGGCCGCCAACGCCCTGAACTGCGGGATCGGCGTCCATTCCAACTGCACGATGGTGCTCGTGCGGTCTCCGTCGTAAAACGTGCCCGCCCCGGCGCGGATGGTTGCCACCAGGGGACGGTGGGGACCCGTGGCCAGGGACAGGCCATACAAATCGAAAGAGTAATCTCCCACCGGAACAACGATTCCGCGAGACACCTCGAACGGCTGGACCAGGCCTTCCTGCTCGCGTTGGGCCATGAACGACAGCATGTCTCCGGTCTGGTTCTCGTATCTCAATCGGAATCTTGTCAGCTCGCTCTGCAGGCCGCCCGCCAGCCGATCTATCCTCTGGCTTGTTACGCCTGCGTAGACTGCCCGTATATAGCTGTCCGTTGGGCGGTGGGTATAGCCGAGTTCGCCCGTATAGTCGCGAATGTCGCCGCGATTCAGATATCCGAGCGCAGGATTGAAGTTTCCCCCGATCTCCCTTATCCCCAGTCCACCCCTGAATCCGACGCTGTTTGGCATCCAGAAACGAGCGCCCCAGGCGTCGTCGTCGCCATCCCGTCCGTCGGTTGTGCTCTGCTGATACCAAACGTCGGATTCGATCGTTCTGCCGTTGGGCAAGCGCGTATTCTGGTACCGAAAATCGACCCCTGCGAGACTGTTGTCCGAATTCGACTGCGGATCGCCGTCGGTCACGATGAAACCAAGGGCCGACTCCTCGAGGACATTGGCCGACATTCTGCCGACGAAGAGGTTCTTTTCCTCGATACCTTCGAACGCGTCCTGCTGAATGGCCAATGCACCGACGTTCCACCGGCCCACCCGGCCGCTGAGCTTGCCGCCGGCCTTGAGATCCACGGGTTGGCCCCGGGCACTCAGCCCGATGGTTCGCGAGAAAAACGGCCGGGCGTTCTCTGCCAGGGGCCGTTCGAAGGGCGAGCCCCGCTCACGCTCGGTGATACGGCCGAACTCGAAAATGTCCGCATCCTGCAGGAAGAAATCGCGCCGCTCCGGGAAAAACAGCCCGAACCGAGTCAGATTCACCTGCCGATCGTCGACTTCGGTGGCAGAGAAATCGGTATTCAGTGTGAGCGAGGCGTTCAGCGCGGGAGTAACCTTGTAGAACAGGTCCAGCGAAGGCTCGAAACCCGAGTCTTCGATCCCTTGAGAAAACCGGCGTCGGTTGTTTGCGGTAAGCGACGGCACGACATCGAGACCGACTCCCTGATCCAGGCCCACAAGCCCGAAGATCTCCCCCGAAATGCCCGGGTTCTGCGTTCGGTTTCTGGACACCCAGCCCACTGTCTCATTGTTGCGGGCAATTCTCCGGTTGAAGTTGATGCCCCAGGTGTCGTTGTCGGGATTGAACGATACCGTCTTGAAGGGAATACGCGTCTCCGCGACCCAGCCCCGATCGTTTCGGGTTGCGGCCGCCTGCCAGATACCGTCCCATTCCCACTGCACCAGGTCGCCGCCCCTGGAAAGACCCTCATTCCAGACACCGTTCGGATTGACCTGGAACCGGTAGCCGCTGCGTTTGTCGTTGAAGGGATCCAGCAAGATATTGAATTGATCGTCGAGCCACGCCTGCCCGCCCTGCCGCAAGACCTTGGCCACCACCTGGTCCGGCCGGTCGTCGTACATGCGCGCCGCCAGAAAGAGCGCCTCGTCGTCGTAGAGGACCAGAAATTCGGTCCGCTGAGTCGGTTCGGAGAACTCCACTGGCAGGACCTGGTGGAGATCCGCGATCACCGTGGCGTCGTTCCAGGCTTGTTCGTCCAGGCGGCCATCGATGACAATGGTGTCGTCGGTGCGGGTAGCCTGCGCTGTCTTCATTGAGGCCGTCGCTGCAGGCGTTTGCGTGACGGCCGGCGGCGATCCCAGCACCAGCGCCGCAACCGTGCAGAGCAATACCCCGTCACGGCGGCGGCACCTGTCTGCCGGTCGTTCAACTGCGGGGGTCATCATCCTTCATGACCCGGATCAGGCCTCTATTGCCGATGCGCGCTCTGATAGTGGCTCGGCAGCAGGTCATCTCCGAAATCACCGCTCTTGCTCCGCCAGACGGTATGGACATGGTTGGCGTTGTCCTGGACATTATCGTATTCGAAGACGAAATCGGCTCCCTGCAGCCGATAGTAGTGCGGCTCGCGCCGCTGTGTGCTGCCCATCCAGGCAAAACTCAGGTCGTCCACGTCGATGGTATTCAGGTATGCCGACGATATTTCGGGTCGATATGTCGTGACCACTTCCTCGAGGAGCCGCTGCACCATGTGGCGCTGTTCAGGGCGAAGATCCGCGACGGCGATCCCTTCGGGCTGAAGGGCCTGCTTCCACGCATCCCAGTCGTCGCGGTGTCGGCCGAGATTGGTCGCAATAATTTCGCGAGGTGCCGCATCGGAGAGAATCGCAACCTCCTGCTGGGACCCGCTCATGCTCAGTATCAGCGTGCGGCCCACGTCCTCCACCGCTGCATGGGGCCGAAAACCGGCCATGGGACCCTGTGGCGCCTCGGCCGGATCGGCGCCGAAAAACGTGGGCGTGACCCGAATGCTACCGGGAGCGACGGATACGTTCAGCGATACGTGGTGACCCTCGAAGCGCCACGCCCACGGCTCGTCCATGGACGGCGTTCCAAAGAAGACAAGCCAGTACTTCTCGTTGCCCCGCGGCAGGCCGACATCCTCCCAGAGGCTGAGAATCTCCTCGGTCTGCATCACGTGGACTGTCTTCAGATATCCGGCGTGGCTCAGGGATGACTGCAGGAAGTCGTGGACCAACATCCGCTGCTCGGCGGTCATGAACTCCAGCGTCAACCCGACTCGGAACCGCGGCCAGTACACCCAGTCGCGCCTGGCCTCGTCGTCGGCCGGCAGGCGGAGCAGCGCCTCCCTCGAATACCCCACCATTCGCTCGACCCGGTTGGTTCCGGAGTCCCGGTCGCCCTGCTGCGGTACGCCGTCACGGGTACTGTCCAGAATGGCCTGAGCCGCCTGGACCATCTCCTCGGTTACGCGAATGTCGACGGCGTCCAGAGCGGTTGCAGCGGGACCGGTTTGCTGAGCGAAACCGGTGACCGACGACAGCGACAGCGCGGCCAGCGTGAAAAGTAATCTGCAATTGGTCATGACTTGCCTCGCATTCTCCGGAATGCCCTCCTACTGAGTTGTCCCTTCGTCGGCGGGACCGAGAGCATCGTAAGCGATTCTCCCGCCCACCATGGTCAGTACCGACTCGATATCGAAAATCTCGTCCTCGGGAACGGTCAGGTAATCCCGGTCCAGCACCACCAGGTCCGCGAACTTGCCCGGCTCCAGCGTCCCGAGATCGTCTTCCTTGAACAACAGCCAGGCATTGGCACGAGTGTGCGCGATGAGCGCCTCCTCGCGGCTCACGGTCTGGTCCAGAACCGTATTGCCTGAAACGTTCTTGCCGGTCACCGCCCAGCCCAGCGTGATGAACGGCTGGTAGTGCGCCACGATGGTGGCGTCCGTTCCGAGCCCCCAGATGATTCCGCTGTCCTGGATGTCCCGCAGCGGCACCCGGGCCTCGGCCAGGGAGGCGACGCTGTGTACGGCGATCGTCATGTCCAGCGCCCTGGCTCTTTCGATGCTTTCCCGTGACAACGAGAATACGTGGATGAACGTCCAGCGCAGCGGTGCCAGCGGAATCGTTTCGTTCAACACCTCGTACCTGTCCAGCAGGCTCTGCACCGTGACGTCCTGCATGGTGTGCTCGTGCACCTGGAAACCGCCCTCGGCCGCAGCCGTGGCGATCTTCATGAATTCATCGATGATCTCGTCGGAGTAGCGTTCCGTCGTACCCGGATTGTCGAACATGGGCAGATAGATATGCTCTCCCAATCCCAGCAGCCCCAGGTAATCGCCGTTGTTCGGAGTGCTGTTTCGCACCAGCGTGACAGCCGCATCTGCCCCCTGCGGGTCGTATGCCTCGTACTTGAGCGTATGCCAGACCCGCAGCGGCAAGGGTTCGCCCTCTGAAGACATGCGTTCCAGCAACGAGATATCCCCTTCCGGCGGGCGTCCCACGTCATAGACGCTTGTCAGCCCCACGCGATTCAGCTCGTGGATAACGTCGAACAGATTCCGTTCAAGCTGTTCCTGCGAAACGGCCGGCATCTGCTCGTTGAGCAGGCCATAGGGGGGTTGGCCGGAAATCAGCGGCGGTCCCCGATGGTAGGCGCCTTCCTCCGGTGACACGCCGACCGCTTCCAGCGCCAGGCTGTTGGCATACACGGACTGGTATGTGATCTGCAGGAAGAGCGGATTTTCGGGCGCCACCGCGTCGAGTTCTTCCAGCGTGAATCCGCCTTGGCCGTCGGCGAACTGGTTCTCCCGCCAGCCGCCCTGCACCATCAGCCACTCTCCAGGCTCCATCGAAGCCGCCTTCGCGGCCATGATTTCCAGCGCATCCTGCCTGGAATTCACACCATCGATACGCGCCTGGAGATTCCAGCGCTGCACGGCGCGGATGAAGTGCATGTGATTGTCGATGAGGCCCGGGATCACGGTTCGGCCTTCGAGATCGATCACGCGGGTATCCGGCCCAATCTGCGCCTCGATTTCCTCGCCGGTGCCGACGGCGAGGATCCTTTCGCCCTCGATTGCCAACGCCTCGGCAACCGAAAACTCGCTGTCGACGGTCAGGATCTTGCCGTTGAGCAAGACCTGTTCGGCGAACGTCGGCTCCTCCGTCTGGCACGCGGCCAGTGCGGCCGCCATCGACACCGCGAGGACCAGAGAATCCTTTCCAGACAAGCGATTTCTTTTCATGTCACTTATATTTAATTCCTACACCTTATTGTTTTATCTCACTTTTCCTACTCGAAATTCAGTTCCGGAATATCTTCCAACGGCGGCGGCTCCGGGATGGATTGCACAAAGGCGTAGATCAACCGAAGCTGCTCTTCGCTGAGTACATTGGGCGAGTAGGCCGGCATCAGGTTCGTATGCCGCACCAGCCGAGCGAAAGCCTCGTAAGGATAAAGCGTAGGCGCGATCCGAATGCCGGCCACGCTTCCCTGCCCCTCGTAACCGTGGCATTGCCAGCACTGGTGGCTGTCGTACAGTGCCCGGCCTTCGCGGACATCGTCGTCCGGTTCCTGGGAGAATGCAACCGCGAAACCAAGCGCCCACAGCAACAAGAGCGGCACGCCGCGCCCGGCTGTCCGGATGATCCGCAGACTCGCGCTCATCTGGGCTGGCAACGCACATCGACGAAGGCCGGCTCGCCCCCATCGACGACCTCCACGGCGCGCGCCAGAGCAGGACCGAGATCATCGGGATCCGTGATCGGGCCTTCCGCCCACACCCCCATGGCGCCGGCGATCCGGGCGAGGTCGATATCGGGGTTGCGCAATTCGTTGCCCACCCAGGAGCTGCCGTCGATTCCCCGTTGCCGCCGGGCAGCCATGCGTTGCAGATGCATGAATTCCTGGTGATAGCCCTGGTTGTTATGGGTCACGGTCAGGAGCGGTATTCCATGATACGCGGCGGTCCAGAACGCACCCGGCGTGTACATCATGTCGCCGTCCCGCTGGACATTGACCGCCAGGCGCCCTTCGGCGCGGTGAGCCAGCGCGGCGCCAACGGCCGCCGGCGCCCCGTAACCCAGACCCGCACCGCCCGATCGGCCGATGTACTGGTGGTGCCTCTCGATCGGCCACAATCGTCGAGCCCAGCGGCTTTGCATGTTGTCATCGGACACCAGCGCCCAATCCCTGTCCCTCACCACGTTCCACAGTTCCGAATAGAGACGCGACGTGCTGACCGGACTTGCGCTCCAGCCATATCGGGCTTCGTTCAGCGCCTGCTCCCGGGCGCGCGCGTGCGCGTCCCGCCAGCGGGACTCCCGTTCGGCATTGGTCGCGCGCCGTGACCGCAACATGCTCGAAAGCACGGCGTCGGTCAGGATCGGCAGCGTCGCCTGAGCATCCCCGGCGATGGCGAGATCCGACGGATAGTAACGCTGGAAGTTCTGGTAATTGGACTTGGTGAACAGGTCGTTCGTACCGATACTGATCACTCGCGCGTCAGGACGAGCCCTGCGAACGGCGTCACGGTGCACCCGGTCGCGGAGCGTATTGATGACGCCCCACGTATCGAACAGCTCCAGTCCCAGCACCACGTCGGCCTGCGCAACCGCAGCGGCGCCCTGGGCAAGGTAGTGGGTGTTGGGGAAGTTCATGCGTCCGAACTGGTTGACCACCGGCGCCTGTAACGCCTCTGCCAACGCAATGAGCCGCACCACACCTTCCTGGTCGTGGGCCATCAGGTCGGCAACAAGGACGGGCGAATCCGCTTCCACGAGCCAGCGGGCCGCTTCCGCAATGGCCGCCTCGTCCCCTACGGGCGGTTGCACCGGCGTCATCGGCAGCAAATCGGGTGAGTGATCGCCGACTTCACCTTCCTGCAAGTGGCCGTCGATCACCACGGCCACCGGCCCCATGGGCGGTGTCATGGCAATCCTGTACGCGCGGGCCATGGACTCCGCGTAGTGCTGCAGGGAGAACGGTGTATCGTCCCACTTGATGTAGTCGCGTACCACGCGCACGCAGTCCTGGGCCGAATGCGACCACTCCACGCCCGCACGGCGCTCGGTGGCATCCAGATGGTTGCCGGCAAGCACAATCATCGGCGTCCGGTCGCACCAGGCGTTGTAGACCGCCATGGACGCATGCTGCAGTCCCACCGTACCGTGGCAGAGCACGCCCAGCGGCCTGCCGGTGACCTTGAAATAGCCATGCGCCATCGCAGCCGCCTGCTCTTCATGAACGCAGGTCAGAAGCTCCGGCGCCTGGTTGCCGCCGTAGTTGACGATGGACTCGTGAAAGCCGCGAAAGCTTGAGCCGGGGTTGGTGGTTATGTAGTCGAGGCCCAGGCGCTTGATCACGTCCACCATGAAATCCGAGCCGGGATTGCGGACAAAGTACTCGCGCGCTTCCTCGGCGCTGTAGCCCGCGGGTATTTCGGACTCCATCGCTTCCTGGACCGCGGTGGGCGGCAGTGCTCCGGGCGCCGACTCGTTGCTGGCGACCTGCTGCGCCGCCGCCTGGTCGGGCGCGCCGACCGAAGCAGCAGCCAGCCCCGCTACCGTGGCGGATGAGAGAAACTCCCTGCGATTGACGCTCTCGGTTTGTTCTTGCGCGGAATTCTCTGGGCGGGATTGATCTTCTGGACGGGATCGATCGTCACGTTTCATGGTACCTCCCCGACACGGCGAACAGTGGCCACTTCACCTCGCTGCATCGAACGTCCAAGCATAGACCCTGACGAACCCCAATACTACTGTCGGCCCGCTTTCTCCAGGCCGGCGAGACGCCTGCGTCAGCGGTTTCCCGGATCCGGACGACGAACCCGGTCGAGGTAACTCACATCCAGGTATCGGTGCGGATCCTGTAGCGGAACCGCAGCGCCCCCATAACGGCTTCGTAGTTCGAGCACCGTTTCGATGCCGCGGGGGTCGAACTCCGCTTCGGGAGTGAGGCCCGTGGCCGGATCAAGCAATTTGCCCATGACGGCCTCGGCAACACGCGGTTTGATGGCCGGCATCCTTTCCGCCAGAAGTTCCTTTGCCGCGTAGTAGTTGCGCGGCTCCAGCGTCCAACGCAGCCCGGCGAGGTAGCCCCGAACGAAACCGCTCAGGGCATTACCGTGATCGGCAATCCATGCCGGCATGGCCGCAAAAACGCCGCCCTGATAATGGGGAACCGTTGACTGGCTGCTCTGCAGTACGCGGAAACCGTTGGCAACGGCAATGCTGGTGAACGGTTCGATGGTCAGCGTGCCTGCATGCTGACCCGACCGGACGGATTCCCACCGTGCAGGCGTCGCGCCCACCGCTACCGGCTCGCAATCCGCAGTCGACAGCCCCGCGCGCTCCAGCATGTCATGGAGGACAAAGGCAAATCCCGTATTCAACGCGTCCAGAGCCAGGGAACGCCCCCGCAAGTCGGCCCAGGTCCGAATTTCGGGTTCGACTACAAGCGACAATTCGATCCGCGTCGCGCCCATGAAGGCCACGACCTCACATGAGCCGAGCGACTCGACCGCCCCCTGCCCCTCCCGGTATGCGACGACGTTGTCGAACGCAGTCCCTGCGATCTGACAACGGCCGCTGACGAGATTTTCCATCTGATAAGTGGAACTGGGGGTGGTTTCCATGTGCACATCCACCCCGTTTCTCTGAAACTCGCCACGCTCCAGTGCCGCGAAAATCGGCAGGTTGGGAGCGCCCGGAAAGGTGATCAGGTTTATCCGGCTCGAGGAGCCTTCGGTCGCGGTGCTCATCCGGTGTTTTCTCCCCGGGAAACCCTGGCCGCCCGGATTGCATTCCAGACGCGCAGCGGCGTGGCCGGCATCTCGATATCGCGCACCCCATATTCCTGCAGCGCATCGACGATGGCATTGACTACCGCGGCCAATGCCGGTGTGGTCGGCCCCTCGCCCCCGGACTTGATGCCCAGCGGATTCGTGGGCGAGAGCACCTCATTCAGCGCCGTGTGGAACATTGGCAATTCATCGGCCCGGCAGAGCGTGTAGTCCATGAGCGAACCGCAGACGGGCTGGCCGGACTCCGCATCGATGACGCACTGCTCCCAGAGCGCCTGCCCGACGCCCTGGGCGATACAGCCGTGGGTCTGGCCATCGACGATCAGCGGATTGATCACGCGGCCCACGTCGTCCACGGCGACATAGCGCACGATGCGCACGAAGCCGGTTTCCGGATCGACTTCCACCTCGCAGGCGGCGCAACCGTTGGGAAAGACCGGTTCATCGAATTCGTGCTCGCGCACGACGGTCAGGTCCGCCGATTCAGCCAGTTCGAACCAGTCTGCGGACTGCCCGGGTTCCGGTCCACGAAAGACACCGTCCTCGAACGACACTTTGGATGCGGACAGCCGGAATCGGGCCGCCGCTGCCGCCCTGGCCATGTCGACCATATCCCGGGACGCCGAGTAAAGGATCGTGGCAGCCTGACGCATGGACCGCCCGGAGTGCGATCCTCCCCCTGCCCTGACAATATCCGTGTCGCCCATCACGACCTGCACGGCGTCAACGGAAACGCCCAGCAGATCCGCGGTCACCTGGGCGAAGCTCGTTTCCTGACCCTGACCGGTGGGCTGGGTACCGATCACCAGTTCGACCGTGCCCGTGGACCTGACCGTGAGTTCGGCGCGCTCTCCCGGTGCGCCGATGGAAGACTCCACGTAGTTGGCAAATCCCCGGCCGAGACGCAGGCCGCGCGCACGGGTGGAAGCCTGTCGGCGAGGGAACCCGCCCCAGTCCGCAAGCTCAAGAGCCCGGTTCATGTTGGCGGCGTATTCGCCGCTGTCGTATGTGACGCCCAGCGGATTCGCGAACGGCATGGCATCAGGCGGAGCCAGATTCCGGCGCCGCAACGCGATGGGATCGAAGCCGAACTCCCGGGCCGCCGTATCGATCATCCGTTCGAGGGCGTGGGTAACCTCCGGCCGGCCGGAACTGCGATATGCCTGGGTCGGCGCCGTATTCGTGAACACGGCGCGGGCGCGCGCCGTGGCCGCCTGGAACCGATAGCCACCGGTCACCAGGGCAATGCCCTTGCCCAATGGCGACAATGACACGATCCAGGCCCCCACGTTGCTCAGGTTCGACGCGCGGTAGCCGAGGAACCGGCCTTCGGCACTCATCGCGAGTTCCACCTCGGTGACCAGGTCCCGGGCCTGGTAGTCGCTGAGGAACGACTCCGAACGCGTTGCCGTGTACTTTACCGGGCGGCCGAGTTTTCTGGCGGCCCACAGCGCGAGACAGAACTCTGTGTAGACCCGATTCTTGGTGCCGAAATTTCCGCCCACGTCGAAGCAAAGGATCCGCAGGGCGTCGGGATCCACATCAAGCGCCGCGGCAATCTGGTGCTTGTGCCGAACCGCCCCGTTGCTGCCGGCGTAGAGCGTGTAGCGGCCGTTGCGGGGATCGAATGAGGCCAGGGCGGCTCTGGGTTCCAGCGGCAGGCCGGTGATACGGCCAACGCGAAACGTCATCTTCAGCGTATGAGCCGCGGCTTCGAATGCCGCCGCCGTGGCATCGGGATCGCCAAACGTCGTGTCGCAGCACACATTGTCCGGAACATTCTGCCAGACAACAGGCGCACCTGTTCCGGCCGCCACGACGCTGTCGGCTACCCAAGGCAGCGGATCGTAGACCACCTCCACCGCCTCGGCCGCGTCAAGCGCCTGCTCGCGGCAGTCGGCCACCACCATGGCAACCGGCTCGCCCACATGGCGCACCTTGTCCAACGGCAGCACTGCGTGCGGACCGGTGAAGATCGGCCCGCCGTCCGGTGCCGTGAGCTTCAGGTCGGTGCGGGTGGACGGCACCGGACTGTGAGGGATGGGGCCAAGCCCGTCGTCCTCGCAATCTCTGCCCGTGAACACGGCCACGACGCCAGGCATCGCGGACGCGCGGTCGCCATTCACCTCCGTGATGCGCGCGTGAGGGTACAGCGAACGAACGATGGCGGCATGCAACTGGCCGGGAAGATTGAAGTCGTCGCTGAAGCGGCCTCGGCCCGTGAGCAGCCGCGCATCCTCCTTGCGAGGCACAGGCGAACCGATGGCTCGGAACTTTCGCGGGTCGGGATTCAGGCTCAACTCGCCGTTACCCGCCCGCATCGACGGGCGCTTGATGACCATCGACGATTGCCCGAACTCATCGACCAGGCGCAACGCGCCGGCGGCTGCCGGCAACGACACCGCAGCAGCGGAGGTGCGGGATGTCCGGGCTACTCGCCACTACTGACTCGCCCCGAAAGCCCGGAGTCGCGTTCCACGGACGCGACGGGCGTTTCGGGTTCGAACCCCGATTGCCGGCGCAGCCAGGTTTGCAGCCCGTTCTCGGTCCATCGGCCGCGCACCGCGTTGCGGGCAAAGTGCTCCCAGGCATCGGTCCACTCGCCCAGGGGGTAACCGTGCCAGGGGCTGCGCGGCGACAGTGACGGTAGTCCCAACTCCTCCCAGATTGCCCGTGCATTCTCCATGTACCTGCGGGCCGGAAGCGCCAGCGGCGTCATCGGTCCCTTGCGCGTGGCATCTGCCAGAATTCCGGACTCCTCGCCCTCGGTTACGCCCTTGGGTCCATGGCCGCGACTGCGGCCGGAAACGACACGGAGATCGTCCACCGGGTTCATCCGGTAGGCCAGGGACCAGAAGATCGCATCGGTGTTGAGTGGATCGATATCGTCGCTCACGGCGATCACGATCTTGCCGCACTGGGCCTGGAGCGTCGATGCGCCCTCCAGCCCGCGCCAGACTTCATCACGCGGGGTGCCGGCAGCGAAGCGCAGGAAGATCACCGGGCGCAGGTTCGTCAACGGCTCGTGCATGGAGACGCCGAGAATGCCGGGGATCTTCAGTTCATCCCGCAGGTGAGCGAGAAACAGGGGTTCATAGGCGACTTTCTTGAGCACGCTGGACTCGCTGGGCGTCACCTGGCTCACGATCGAGGCCAATACCGGCTCGCGCTTGCGGGTGATCGCCGTCACCTGCATGGACATGTTGAAGTCTTCCAGAGCGACATGGCCGTGGCTTTCTCCAAACGGACCCTCGGGTTCCAGCAGTTCCGTATCGATCAGCCCCTCGATGACGATCTCCGCATCGGCGGGCACTTCCAGGTCGACGGATACTGCCTTCGCGACCCGGATCGGGGCGCCGACGATACCGCCGGCCACGGCCATTTCATCCTGCCCTACAGGGAGCTTCTGCGGGCCGCTGTAGGCCACGGCCGGTGGCGCGCCGACGGCGATGGCGCACGGCATGGGTTCGCCACGGTCCCGGTACTTCTTCCAGTGCAGGTAGCCGCCCGCGCCGCCGACCCGTGTCGCCATTCGTACACCAAGCCGGTCGGGCGCCTTCAGTGCCGCCCGGTAGGTACCCATGTTGCGCACTCCTGTTTCGGGGTCGCAGGTGACAACCAGCGTCGCCACGAGATAGGGCGCGGCATCGTACCCCGGTGTGGATATGGGCACCGGAAGGCTGTCGAGACCGCTCCCCGGCCTGGACAATTCTTCGCCCTGAACGACTACTTGCTGGCAGGCGGGCGTATCCACCCTGATCGGAGGGATCGGGTTCGCCATTGCATGGAGCCACCTGGCGCCGATTTCGTCTACCGTCGCGCCCATACCGACCGCGTAGATTTCCGGAGTTGCCGCCAGGGCGCCCACCGCGACCGGCATGTCGTAAGCACGCCCGCCGGCGCCGGTGACCCGGGTGAACAGGAACGCGGATCGCTCCGATTCAGGTAACCCGCCCTGAAACTGCCAGCGCACGAGAGGATGCAGTTCAGTGTCCTTGTCTATGGGGCGATCGATCCGGCGCAGCAGGCCGCGCGACTCGAGCCGCGCCAGGTGGTCCTGGAAGTCCGGGTACCCGGAGTTTCGTTCACTCATCGCTGATCACCCATGGCCAAGCCATTATCGTTGAAGGTCAGTCGAACCACTACCACCGCGGATTACACTTGCAGGCAGTCCAGCCCCGCTTGTCCTTGCGCCATTGCGCACGTGGCTCGCGCGTTGCTATCGACTCGACCTGTGGCATACCATGAGGCACAACGCACCAGACCGGCGACAATACGACGAGCAACCATAAGTCTCGCCGGCGTAGATTGAGGGGAGATTCGATGAACACAGCAGCCAGGTTCTTGTCCGGTGCCGTGATCGGTACGTTTGCAACAGGTCTTGTCTCGCCAACGCTCGCCCAGGAGCAAGGCGAGGAACTGGAAGAAATCGTGGTGACGGGTTCGTACCTCTACACCGGGGTCGACTCGCCTTCGCCGGTGGCCGTCTTCGACGGTGAGGAACTGGTGAATTACGCCCCGCCCGATCTGGCCACGTTCTTTTTCGACAACGTGCCCCAGAACTTCAGCAGCGACAGCATCAACCAGACCGATGCCGCCGGCATGGCGAGATCCCGGGCGAATCGTAACGCCACGATCAATCTGCGTGGCCTGGGCGACGAAAATTCCCTTACGGTTCTCAATGGCCAACGTACGATCGGTTATCCGGTACCCGACGGGACCGGCTGGAACCGGGTCGACATCAACTCCCTGGTGCCGCGAATCGCGGTCCAGAGGGTGGAACTCCTGCTGGACGGAGGCTCGGCAATTTTCGGCTCCGACCCGGTCGCAGGCGTTGCCAACTTCGTGACCAAGAACAATTTCCGGGGCTTCGATTTCTCCTTCGACAACCGGATGCTGGACGAAGAACCCAGTGCGGCGAACGCCACGATCGCGGCGTTGTTCGGCGTCGGCAATGACGATACGAGCTTTGTCGGTGCATTGGAATACCACGCCGAACAGATTGTCATGCGCAGAGACATCGACGACGCATTCGAGTATCCCATCGATGTCAATCCCGATACGAGCCTGGGCCTTGAGAACCAGCAGGGCTTCGGGTATGCCAGCGGGCGTGGCATGAGCGCGGTCGGCTGGGTCGATCCCCTCTGCGGGGATGCGATGTTTGGAGAGTTCAGCTACTACCCGGCATACGTGGATCCCGCCGACGACGAGATCCGGGAGGTCGGCACCGGCAGCACGCCGGGCGCCGCGGCCACGCAGTGCGCCAGATCGGCCAACTTCGATGACGGCTTCGATCTCATCAACAACAACGTCCAGCAGGTCATCGCGTTCGCACATCTGCAACACAGTTTCTCCGAATCGCTCCGGTTCACCGCGGAGGTCAATCTCAGCGATCAGGCCTTCGACGATGTAGACCGATGGGGCGATGCGGGCACCGGTGGAGTCTGGAGCCCCCGTACTCCCTCCACGCTGGGTCCCGACTACAGTTTCCCCGTCGATCACCCGGCAATCGTTCACGCCCGGAGTCTGGATTCGGGCTTCGGCCGGGTTCCCGGCGCCCCGGCCATGGGCATGGCCATGGCGAGGCCGCCGATGGTCGGCCCAATCTATGCCGTCGACGAAACCATGCCGTTCCTGGCGGAGATGGACGCCTACAACAAGAATTCCGTCGCTCGGGCCGCGTTCAGCCTGGAAGGCGAGATCAACAGCAACTGGACCTGGTACGCCGGCTCGTCGGTAGCGACCAGCGAGGTGGACAACGCGATCCGGGACCCCATTGTCTCGCGCTATCCGGCGGCCGTCGCGGGTCTGGGCGGACCGAATTGCGACACGGCGACCGGCACGCCGGGCCAGGGCAGTTGCTTCTACTACAACCCGTTCATGAGTTCGGCCCTGCCCGACGCCGCGGCCATGGGCCTTGCCAATGACCCGGAGTTGCTGGAATGGCTCATCCCGAACCGGGTCGATCACTTCAAGGGCGAGTTTTTCTCGGTCGACCTTCGGGTCACCGGCGAGTTCGGTGAACTGCCGGGCGGTCCGGCCGCCGCAGCCTTCGGCGTCGCTTATCGCCAGGACGAGGTTGCCCGGGACGCGGACACGCGGGTCAATCAGGGACTGACAGCGACCACCGGCGTCGTCAACGACTTTAGCGGGACACAGGAAGTGGACTCTGTCTTTCTGGAATTGGCGCTCCCGGTACGCGAGGACATCAACCTCCAGCTCGCCGCCCGGAACGAGACCTATGACATCGGCTTCACCGAGCTGTCGCCGAAGGTTGCGGCCAACTGGACGCCCACGGACCGCCTCACGGTGCGCGGCTCCTGGGGCACGTCGTTCAAGGGCCCGTCCATCAGTCAGACCGCCGCCTCCACCCAGTTCCAGGGCGGGGGGCCGAGCAGCATCGTGGTCAACAGCGTGCGCTACGGCGCGATGGGAATGTTCTTCGCCGCATTCGAGACCCAGGCCAACCCCGATCTGAAACCACAGACCTCGGAAAACATCTCGGCCGGTTTTGATTTCCGCGTCAACGACGATATCACCGTGGGCGCCTCGTGGGTTTCGATCGCCTTCACCGATCGAATCGTTGCGCCGACGGCGAACGTCGTGTCGTCCAACCTGAACTGTATCGAAAATGTGAACGGCATTCCGACGGTAGACGCCAACGGGAATCTCAACTGGATCTCCGTGGCGGACGGCGGTTGTATCATTCCCGCGGATCCTGCCTTTCCGATCGATCAGACGAACATCGGGTTGATCGTCTCCCAGCCCACCAACCTGGACTACCTGAATGCGGAATTCCTGGATGTGCACTCGCGCATGAGCTTCGATACGAGGATCGGCACGATCACCTTTACGCCGAGAGCCACCTTCACGACGACCTACGAGTTTCCGCTGCCCGAGGGAGTCGCGCAACGCTCCGGTTTGTGCCCGAACGACCTTTGCAGCGCCATCGGCCGCAGCATCGGCATGGGATTCGCAAACGGGGTGAACAACATGCCCCACTGGCAGGGTTCCTTCCCCCTGTCCCTGAGGCTTCGCAACCATTCCATCCGACTCAACACGAGCTACCGTGACTCGCTGAACAGCGACTACGACGATCTCGATCCAACGGCCGCGTCGACCGCGCTGTTCGTGCATGAGGAGGGGCAATGGCTTTTCGATGTTTCGTGGAACATGCAGATCAATGCTGCCGCCAATATCGGGCTCGCCACGAGAAACCTTTTCGCGACCGAGCCGCCGGCCGTCTCCGCAGCACGCTTCAACCGGCGCCTGAGGGAGTATGTCGTGCAGTTCAGATACACTCTTGGGAACTGAACTCGATTGCGGCAGGAAAATGCGTAACCCGATAGCTGGTCGGTATTTGGGCGAGCAATGGATTCTGCCCCGTAGAGAGGTGCTCAAGCGCCTGGCTGCAGGCGCCGCGCTGGGAACCCTCGGAGGCAAGTGGCTGAGTGCGACGGCTCAGGACGCTGCGGATGGTGAAACGTTCTGGGATCAGGTCAGGGAGCAGTTTCCCATTCGACCCGGTCTGGTCATGATGAATGCGGCAAATCTCTGTCCGACCCACTACCCGGTACTGGAAAGCCTGTTCGGACTGACCCGGGATCTGGACGGCGACGTCTCATTCCAGAATCGCGCCAAGTTTGCGCCGTCGAAGGACCAGGCCCGATCCCGGCTGGCCGCATATGTGGGCGCCGACCCGCAGGAAATCGCCATCACGCGCAACACCACCGAAGCGAACAACATCGTTGTCAACGGACTCGACCTCGGTGCGGGCGACGAGGTCGTGCTCTGGAGCGAGAACCACGAATCGAACCTGTCGGCCTGGACAGTCCGGGCAAGGCGCCGGGGGTTCAGCGTCAGGGAGGTCGAAACGCCAGCCGGTGTCTTGTCGGCCGATCTGTTGAGAGAGCGATTGCTGGAGAATCTGACGGCGCGCACGCGCGTTCTGGCGGTCAGTCACGTGTCGAACATCTCAGGCATCGGACTGCCCATGAAGTCACTCAGCGAAGCATGCCGGGAGCGCAATATCCTCACCCTGGTGGATGGAGCCCAGTCGCTGGGCGCGCTCGATCTGAATCTGCACGACATGGGCTGCGACTTCTTTACCGGCAGCCTGCACAAGTGGCCCATGGGACCCAAGGAGACCGGTTTGCTCTATGTGCGCAGCGGTTCGGAAGACCGCGTCTGGCCGTCCATGGTCGGTGTCGGATACGACACGGCCGAAGGTGAAGGCGCATTGAAATTCGAGACCTTCGGTCAGCGGGATGATTCTGCGATATCCGCCATCGTTCCGGCGATGGACCTTCTTGCTTCAATCGGCAAGGAGAGAATCGAGGCACGGCTCCGCGCGCTCGTTGCCCGGCTTCGACGCGGCATCGAGGCGATCCCAGGCACATCCATTCTCACGCCGGCGGATTCCGTCATCAACGCTGGCATCCTCATTTTCAGCCTGCCCGGGATCACCGGCAGCGATGCCTTCGAAGCGCTCTACCGGGACCATGACATCGGCAGCGCTCCGGCAAGTCTGATTGACGGCGTGCGGCTGAGCCCCCACATCTATAATTCGATGGCGGATGTGGATCGGGTGCTGGATGCGTTACGGGAGATTGTCGGGAGGGCAAAGTGATGATGATTCGTATGAGTTTCTTTCTGTGCCTGATCGGCTTGCCGATTTCGGGCCTCGCGCACCACGCGGTCGGGGGCAGCTACGACACCTCGACCCTGATCGAGCTGGAAGGCGAAGTAACGGATATCCTGTGGCGCAATCCGCACGTACAGGCATCCATGCGCGTGGTGGACGGCAGCGGTGAGGCAGTCGAGTGGGAGATGGCCACAACCGCGCTGAGCAACATGCGCCGCTGGCAGATCGATCCCTCCTTCATGGCCGTTGGCGACACGATTCGCGTCGCCGGCCACCCGGCCCATCGGGTCGAACACCGCCTTTACTTCACGAATCTGCTCACCGGCGATGGCCGGGAAGTGCTCCTGGGAGCCAACGTCGAGCGGCGCTGGACGGACCAGACCATCGAAATGTCGGCGAGCCGGCGCCAGTCAGTGGGCTTTTCGACTGCGCCCGAACTGGGCTTGTTTCGCGTCTGGAGCACGCCCGACAACATACCCATGCTGTTACCGCGGGACATCGGCAAAACCGAGCCCGGCCGCGCCAACCTCACCGAAGCGGCGCTGGATGCGGTCGACACGTTCGAATGGGCGCGCGACAACCCGCTGCAGAACTGCGCGCCCAAGGGCATGCCGATGATCATGGAGGCACCCTACCCCTTCGAATTCACTCAGGACGGGGAGAACATCCTCTGGCACAACGAGGAATTCGATACGGTGCGTACCATTCAAATGGCACCGGACGCCTCTGCCGAAGGGCAGCCGAACTCGCTGCTGGGGTATTCGACCGGGCGATGGATCGATGACCGCACGCTTGCCGTATCAACGAGCAACATGAACTGGGGGCATTTTGACGGTCAGGGCGTCCCGATGAGTACGGTCGCGACGCTGGAAGAGCGTTTCACCGTAAGTGAACAGGGGGACCGGCTGGACTACACCATGACCTTCGCCGATCCGGAGTACCTGGTGGAACCCATGACGTTCTCGAAGCACTGGGTCTGGTACCCCGACGCGGTGGTCGGAGACTACGACTGCACGCCGGAAGCCGAGGACTGATTTCCTGCCGCGGAAGCTCCCGGAAATTCAGCCGCGGCGGCTGCCCGCTCAATCCACGACGGCGTTGCTCGTCGACCTTCTGGCGATGTCCACGTCGCAGTCGAAGTCGTAGATTTCGGTTCCCTCGGGCCGCCGAGCCCAGATCAGGGTGGTGTCGAACGGTTCCGACAGGTATTCCGGATCCTCGACCCGCAGGCTCAATTCAAGGATGTCATTATTGTTGAGCAACCGATAGGTCTCGGTCAGGCGCTTTTGGCCGCTTGAGGGAATATTCGTCCCTCTCCCGAACGGGCCGAAATCCGAGGCGAGTCCTGCCGATGAAGGCGGAAACATTTCGGAAACGATGGTCAACTCATCTCCGGCCACCGTGGCACTGGAGACGCCATAACGGTCGGTTTCATGCGCGAGCCGCGACGAACCGTCGGTCACGAACTGCCTCCGGACAGCAGTGTATTCATAGTAGATCTCCACGCGGTCATCGGAGACTCTGAACTCCACCAGATACGGCAGGGTAAACAGGGAAGGAATCTCGATCGAAAGACAGTCCTTGTACTTGCTCTCGAGCGGATTGTAGACGGCTCTGGCGGCAAGTCCCCTTTCGTTCAGCGGGTACGGGCTTGCTCCCGACCGGTTCATCAGTTCGCCTTCCCGATACACCCTCTGCCAGATCCCCGCAAGTTCCGAAACACTCGAGGATTGACTCACCCCTCTGACGAGCGTGATGCTCGGTGCCGGCCTGTCCCAGTCCGGGCGAATCAGGTTGTATGTCGCTCCATCCGGTTTCTCCGCGCGCATTCCGAACATCAACTTGCGGTCCGGGTCCCGGCTGAGCATTCCCGTAACGGTCAATATTTCGCCCAACCGAAACGTCTCCGCTGTAATCCCCGCGCGAGTCAGCAGCGGTATGGAATTGCCTTCGATTTCCCATGTCTCGATGCTGCCGTCTTCGATGGTGACGTCGACCGCGAAGAACGAATGCGGACTCGCCAGGCGAATCTCCGATATCACGCCGGTGACCGTGATCTCCGCGTCGTAGTCGTAGTGCGTCACGAAGGAGTGGTGTGCAGAGACGGAGTTGGCGTGAAGCAGCAAGCACACAACAGTTGTCAGTGAAGAAAGTGATTTCATGGCTTCTCCAATCCCGTTGCCGGAGTTACTCCGTTTCCCCCTCGTATTCCAGCACCTCCCGCTCATACGCTTCAAAGTTGACGTTGTCCATGCAGACGAACTCTTCGATATCCCAGTCCACGCGTCGATAATGCCGTTGTCCCGACCAGGTTTCGGTGAAGGCGACCGGATCCTCCACCGTGATGTCGATACGGAGCCTGTCCTCGCTCACGCGCTGAATGCGTTCAACCACCCGCATTTCTTCGCTGTGCGGGACGCCGCGGCGGTCCACCCAGGTCTTGTCGTTGAAGTTGACCGTCTCCACAACCAGGGTATCCCCTTCCCAGCGACCTGTTGAATCGCCCATGTACATTGGAGCGAGATCCGTGCGATGGTCGCGGCCGTCGGTATAGATCGCCCGTACGACGTGGTCGTATTCGAAAACCATCATCACCCGCCCGGGCGTCTGAACGATTTCCATGGGGAACGGGTGCATGTAGATTCGCGGCGTTCCCGGCGGGAAGCAGGCGTACACGGGATCGTTGGTTTCCAGAACCGGCACGCTGCGCGGGCCGAAGGTAGGCCTGGACGCCTCGAAGCGCTCCTGCGCCCAATCCGTCATGGGAGGCGGATCGCCGGTCAATGCCCAATTCTGAAACGGACGGGTGTCCGGTTCCGGGTCGTTGGTCCACACACCCGACAAGTCATCGCCGTGCCCGGCGACCTGTGGCCAGGAAGAAGATGAAACAACGGCAAAGGCCACACCGATCAGAACAAGAAACCGTTTAGACATGGCAATTCGCTCCTGAATTCACTCACATGATTTGGCTGAGAGTCATCGGTGCAGTTGTACCGATATACCGGGACAACACCCGGTCAATCGTCGCCGATCATCCTGACCCCGTCGCCATTCAGCACTTCCTGCAAGCGCAACGACGGCGCACCGCTTCTGGCCGGGTTGCCGATCAGTGTGATGTCGTCGCCGGGCTGAAAGATATCCTTGTGCCACCTGACGGCGCTGCGCTGGCTGCGCGCGAGACGGTTGGGGCTCGTCAGTTCGCCGGACCACTCGACGGTATTGCCTTCCTCGTCCATGACGTTCGCATAAATCAGGACGTGGGGATTGACGAACTCGAATCGGCTTACCTTGCCGACAACTTCGACGGTCTCCGAACCGTCGTAGGCGGCACCGCCGTGGTGCCCAAATGCCCCGGTCATTACGACCAGCAATAAACTTGCCAGGAAAATGCCAGCGACTCTGATGTTCATATGGTTGACCTCCGGAGCGAACTCCAAACAGCGTAGATGTCCCGTCAGGGGCCTATTTTACTTCGAACGTCCTGAGTGTGTTCCAGGCCTGTGCCGGCTCTGCGATCAAAGCTCCCGCCGACTCATTCTGTCGGCGATGTGGTCCGCCTGGCGTATCGCCAGGGCGACAATCGTCAGCGTCGGGTTGGCTGCGGCGCTTGAGGTAAAGACGCTGCCGTCGGATATGAAGAGATTCGGAATGTCGTGGACCTGCCCCCAGCGGTTGGTGACACCCTGCTCCGGGTCTGCGCTCATGCGCGCGGTCCCCATGTTGTGGCAGGCCCTCCCGACGCCCCGGCTGCCCCGGACATCGGTACCGCCGATGGATTCGTAGAGCGCTGTTGTCTGCCGGATGGAGTGCTCCTGCATCTCGATGCTATTGGCGTGCAATGCGTATTCGATGATCGGTACTGCGAGCCCATGGCCGTCACGTTGCGTGGGGTGTAGCGTGATCCGATTGGCCGCCTGCGGTGGGTCTTCGCCCGTGATGAACACACCGGCCAGACGATTGAAGTTCTCCATGTACTCAGCCGCCGATCGGCCCCACTCCTGCAACCCCGCGGCCACCGAGGCCGGATACGTCCCGGCGGTCTCGATGAAATAACCACCGGCAAATCCTCTTTCGGGCCTGTGGTATTGCTCATCCATGATGAGGCCCGACTGACGGGTCGCCCGGTGGAAGTTCACCGGTCCCGGCATGGTCGCGCGGATGACGCTGGTGACGTGGCGCATGTAGTTGCGACCGAGATGGCCGGAGGCGTTACCCATGCCGTCGGGGAACCGGTTGGATGCCGAGTTGAGCAGCAGACGGGTCGTCTCGATCACGTTGCCGGCAACCGCCACCGCCCTCGCCTTCTGCTCGTGAAGCTGGCCCGACTCGTCGGCGTAGACCACTCCGGTGACCCGCCCGCTGTCGTCATGGTTTACGTGCAGCGCCATTGAGTTCGGCCGCAACTCGAAGTGGTCGGTCTGCTCGGCCTTGGCTATCTCGGCGTACAGCGTGGACCACTTCGCGGCGATCTTGCAGCCGGAGTGGCAAAACCCGATCTGCAGACATCCCGGCCGGCCGTCTCGCGCCACCGGGTTGATGGCGGTGCGCTCCGCGGTGATTTCCGTATAACCGATTTTCTCGCCGCCGGCCTTGAGGACCTTGTAGTTATTGGTCGCGAACGACGGCGGAATGCCGTGGGTTCCGGTGACGCCCATTCGGTCTTCGGCCTGATCGTAGTAGGGACTCAACTCCTCCAGGGTCAGGGGCCAGTCGATCAGGGTGGTGTCGTCCAGCAGCCCGTAGGTGGTCCTCGGCTTGAATTCGTGAGCCTGAAACCGGGGCGTGATGCCCGACCAGCGCATCGTGGTCCCGCCCACCGTCTTGCAGAGCCAGACGGGCGCGCCCATGCGCGGATCGTTCCAGCCCATTCGCTCGTCCATCAACACCGGGTCGTTCTCGATGTCTGCGAGGGTCAGGCGTCCGCCGGCCTCCAGGCAGATCACATCAATGCCCTTCTGGACCAACTCGTTCGCCAGCGTGCCGCCGCCGGCTCCGGAACCGATGATGACGACGGCGGAAGAATCGTTCAGTTCGAAGGTTCGCGCCATCAGCCGACGTCTTCCAGCCAGTCGATATCACCGGCGCCGCGGTGCAGGAAACCACCCTGAGCGTCGGACGGGCCGTCGTAACCGAGAATTTCCCATACGCGCGGATGGTTGTAGACATTGGACCGGACAGCAGCCTGAATGGCGCGGAAGAAATCACTATCCTCGACGGCCTGCAGGACCGCGATCTGCGTCTGCTCGTCCAGGTCCAGAAAGTTCGCCTGCTGATGGCCGTCGAGTGCGGCGTGAGCCTGCGCGAACAGGTCTCGCAGAGCGGGGTCGCTGCCAGTTGACGACAGAGCCTGATCCAGAACGTCGCCATAGATTTCGTCAGCCACCGCATCGTGGGGATAGAGCAGCCGGGCCATGCGCACCATCGCTTGTCTCGTTTCAGCATCCAGCGTGCCGTGTGCTTGCGCCCAGGCGCGGCCGGACCGAAGTACACTGGGTCCCGTCGGAGTGGCGAGAAAACCGGTCACCATGATGCAAGCGACCAGGAACCGCCGTCTTTCAATGTCAAACACCGTTGCAGTCGTTTTTTCCGGCATCGTGCAGTTGCCTCGGAGGCAGTCGTTAATCGTTCTCTCCCGGCAAGTCTAACCGAGAAATCCGGCGGGCCCGCTTTGCAGCCGGCCCCGGTATGCGCTATATGTCGAATCAAGACCGGTCATCGCGGATACCCTGTACCCAATCCATGGAGGGACACCTGAAGTGAAGTCTTTTCGTTGCCATTACATCGTACTCCCGGCAGTGCTGTTGGGCGCTTGCCGGCCAGCGGGAGAAGCGCCGTCACCTGCCCAGGGCACAACGCCTGTGGATCCCGCAGACAGAGTCCTGCGCAACGGCGCCATCTACACGGTCAACCACGCGCAGCCGTGGGCCGAGGCAGTGGCCATCGCCGATGGCAGGTTCGTCGCCGTGGGTACCAACGACGAAGTTGACACCCTCGTCGGTCAGGACACCGAGGTCACCGATCTTCAGGGCCGCATGGCCATGCCCGGAATGTTCGATATCCACATCCATCCCGTGGACGGTGCCATGGCGACGCTGTACGACTGCAGCTTTCCGTTCACCTCCACCGTCGAGGAGATTCTCGAGCATGTCGCCGGCTGTGTGTCCGAGGCCGAAGCCGGCGAATGGGTCCGCGGGGGCCAATGGGCGGTGGGGCTTGCCACGCTCGACCAGTCGATCAACGCTGAACTCCTGGATACCGTTGCGCCGGACAACCCGGTATTCCTCATGGATTCCACCGTCCACAATGCCTGGGTGAATTCCCTGGCGCTGCAACGGCTGGACATCGGTCCGGACACGCCCGACCCCGCGGGCGGCTCCATCGTTCGCGACAGCGGGGGCATGCCCATCGGGATCCTCATCGACGACGCGGCCTACAACGCCATTTCAACGCTCCCCGACTACTCCCCGGAACAGTACGAGGAAGCCCTCGCGTGGATAGTGGCGATGTTGAATCGATACGGCGTGACCGGCTTCAAGGACGCGATCGCCGAGGCCGGGGCGTTGAGGGCATACAGCGCGCTCGATCAATCCGGCCGGCTTCATGCCCGCGTCGCCGCGAGCCTCATCTGGAAGCGCGAATGGATTCAGAGCCACGAGGATCACCTGCTCAACATCGAACAGCGGGACTCTTACCGGAGCGAGCGTGTGAACCCGGATTTCATCAAGATATTTCTCGACGGAATCGCTCCGTCGCGAACCGCCTACATGCTGGAGCCGTACCTGCCCCACGACGCATTTCCGGTCGACTTTCGCGGTGAACCGTTGCACGATTCGGCCACCCTGGCGGAGGATGTCATCAACTTCGATGCCCAGGGACTGACCGTCAAGATGCACGCCGTCGGCGATGGTGCGTTGCGCCAGGGCCTGGACGCCATTGAGGCGGCGCGGGCTGCCAACGGGCCGTCCGGGCTGCGCCACGAGATCAGCCATGCCGGCATCATGCACGACGACGACATCGGCCGGTTCGCCGAACTGGGGGCGATCCCCGAACTGGCGCCGATACTCTGGTATCCGGTTCCGGGAGTGGTCGAAGCGCAGACGGCGGCGATCGGCCGCGAGCGGGCTGAATTTTCGTTTCCCATTCGCTCCCTGGTGGAATCCGGCGCAGAACCGGCCTTCGGTTCGGACTGGCCGGCGGTGGTGCCGACACCGAATCCGTGGCCCGGAGTCGAAGCCCTGCTCACCCGGCAGGATCCCTATCTGGAGGACCCTCAGGAAGCCAAGTGGGCCGAACAGGCCGTGGACCTGGAAACGGCGCTTGAGATCGTGACCATCAACGGCGCCAAGGCTCTAAAGGTGGAAGAGATCGCCGGCTCCATCGAAGTGGGCAAGTCCGCGGACCTGATCGTTCTGCACCGGAACCTGTTCGAGATTCCCGTACGGGACATTGCCGAAACCCAGGTGCTGGCCACGATCTTCGAGGGCCGCACGGTGTACGAACAATCTCAGGAGCAATAGATGAAAGCACCAAAAGAGTAACTGCAGATGATTCCTGAGCCACTGAACGTCAATGCCGGCCGGGGTATCGGACCGCTGGCCCACATCGGCATCGCAGTGCCGGACATGGACCGGGCCAAGTCGCTGTTCTCGAGCTTCTTCGGTTGCCGCTGGGCGGCCATGGGAAACGGCTCGATTCCGCTGCGCATCGACGGCAGGCAGGTATCTGTGCCGCTCCAGGCGTGCTGGACCGTCGAGGGACCGCCCGACCTGGAACTCATTTGCGCTCCTGAAGGCACGCTCTGGTACACACCGGACCGCATCATGCTGCACCACATGGCGTACTGGGCCGACGACTTCGAGGCCACCTCAGCGCGCCTGAGTGCCGCCGGTTTTCCCCTGGAACTGACCTACGACGAGATCGAAGGCCAGGTATCGCGATTCGCCTACCACAGAGTGCCCGACGGCCCCCGCATCGAACTCATCGACGCGCGCCGGCGGTCTGCCCTTGAGGAACGCGTGCGCGCCAACGAGATCCTCTGACGAAATCCTTGCGGCGGCGGCGCAGACCAATCGGTGCAGGCTCCGGAGGACAGCCACCGCGGCGCTTGCCACCGCCACAAAGCCGCCGGAACAGGATTCAAGGCGGTACAACTCGCCGATTCGTGGAATTTCAGCCCGGCCGTTGCGGCGCTTCCAGAACATTCTTCAGGCGGCGCAGAAACTTTCCTGCCACTGAGCCATCCACGACCCGATGGTCTGCCGCCAGCGTCAGGGTCATCATCGTAGCAACGCCGACGCGGGCTCCTCCCTCGCCGGCGATCGCCAGCGGCCGGGGCACGGCCGCGCCGACGCCGAGTGTGCCCGCCTGGGGCGGATTGATGATCGGCCAGCTCTGGCGGATGCCGAACATGCCTACGTTGGATACGGTGAAAGTACTGCCCCGGTAGTCTTCGACACCCAGTTGTCTTGCACGCGCCCGCTCGGTCAGGTCCCGCATCCGCGAGGCCAGTTCCAGCAAAGACAGCGTCTCCGCACCTCGCAACACCGGCGTCACAAGACCCTCGTCCAGGGCGACGGCAACCGCGATATCCACGCGCTGGAACCGGGTCAGGCGGTCATCCCGGTATTGGACATTCATTCGGGGCGTATCCCGCAGAGCGCGGGCCACGGCGTGCACCACCAGGTCGTTCAGTGACAATTTGGGGTTGTTTCCGGATGCGTTGAGCTCAGCCCGCAGGCTCAACGCTGCATCGACACAGACGTCGATACTGCAGTGAAAGTGGGGAATGGTTGCCTTGGACTCGGCCATCCGCCGTGCCATGGTCTTGCCAAGGGTCGAGAGCGGCCTTTCTTCAAACGGTATTTCCCAGTCGGTCGGCGGTGGTGCTCCGGTGGCAGGGATGGCCGTCGATCCGTCGTCGGAAGACAGCGCCGACACCGCGGCCTCGACATCGGCTGCGACGATCCGGCCGCGCGGGCCTGTGCCTTTCAACGCGATAATATCGATGCCGCGCTCGCGTGCAAGACGCCGGGCCGCCGGACTTGCGGGTACGCGGTCCTGCGGCCCTCCCCGCGATGTTATGGCGGGCGTCGACGTCGTCACCCGGGACCGCGGTTTCGGCGACGAATCGGACTCGGGGCGCCCGATGCTGGAGGTAACGGTTTCGTCTGCGAGTTCGGCTGGCGGTCCCGGATCGGCCTCCTCCGAGTCAGGTGACTCCTGTGGCTCCAGCAAGGTGGCGATGACGCGGTCCACGGCCACGCCTTCGGCTCCCTCCTCCACCATCAACTCGCCGATCTCGCCCCCCTCCAACGCCTCCAGTTCCAACACGGACTTGTCCGTCTCGATCTCGGCGATCACCTGGCCCGCCTCGACCGAGTCGCCGGGGCGCACGTGCCAGCGGGCCAGTGTTCCCTCCTCCATGGTCGGCGTCAGCGCCGGCATCAGGATTTCACGGGCCATGGTATTGCGGGCCTCTCATTGCGAATATCTCACGGCGGGCATCCAATTGCGGACACCTCATCGAAGAACGGAGCGCACGGCGCCCACCACCTTCTCCGGCGTTGTCCGGAACGGCGTCTGGGCGACGGTGCCTCTCGGTATGGGGATGTCCGGCGGCGACAGCCGGACGACCGGCGCCTTGAGATCGTCAAAGGCGGATTCGGCGACCAACGCCCCGATCTCGGCGCCGAATCCGCACGTGCGAGGGCTGTCGTCCACCACCACCATACGGCCGGTCTTGCGCACCGACGACAGGATGGCTGCGCGGTCCAGGGGTACGATGGTGCGCGGGTCAATGACCTCGGCGGAAACCCCGTCGGCTGCCAACGCCTCGGCCGCCTCCAGCGCGACGTGAACCTTGTGCGACGTAGCCACGATGGTGACGTCGCGGCCCGCCCGCCTGACCTCCGCCTGGCCGAACGGGATGGCGAAATCACCGTCCGGGACTTCGCCTTCCATTGCCATCAGCAGCGGATGATTCATGACCACAGTGGGATTATCGCTTCTCAGCGCGGTCGTCATCAGGCCCTTGATATCGGCGGGTGTGGACGCCAGCAGGATCTGGATTCCCGGACAGTTGGCCAGCATGGCGTAGGGACTGCGGCTGTGCTGGGAGTGCTCGATGGGCATGATGCCGTGCATCATGACGAAGACAGCCGGGACGGTGATCTGCCCACCCGACTGATGATGCGCAACGCCCGCCTCGTGAATGAACTGCGACCAGGCCTCGACGGCGAATGCCGCCAGTCCGAAGTGCGCCAGTGCGCGGCAACCGCTCATGGCCGAACCGATGGCAAGCCCCGCTACGGCGGACTCCGAGATGGGCGGTTCGTCAATGACCCGATCCGCGTAGCGCTCCCGTACCACATTCAACTCCGGGTGCTCTGCCGTGGGTCCCAGCAGGTAGGCACTGCCGATCAGCGTCATGGTCGGATCGTCGTGCATCCTCGCCACGACGGCGTCCACCATGGCCGCGGCAAACGTCATCCTCGCCATCGCGAAGCTCCCCCGATCATCATGCGAACGTACCCGTGAGTCCGCTTTCGGCCGAAGGCAGCGGACTGGCGAGCGCAAACTCACGCGCTGCCTCGACGGTTCGGCCGACTTGCTCGTCCATGGCGACGATTCCGCTGCGGCTCACCCGGCCTTGACGGAACAGGTCTCTGCCGTAACCGATGACCGGATCGTACCGATTGATCCAGTCCGCATGCTCGCCTGTCACCGAAGCGGGATCCCAAATACCGTCGAGATCGGTCACACCGGTCACCAGTTGCGGGTTGAAGCTGCGGGACCCCGGCCAGCGCCAGGTACGCATCTCGATGAAGGCGGGCGCCCTGCCCTCGCGCAGATCGCCTATCAGCCGGCTCGCTGCCTCGTGCACGGCGGTCACGCTTTCCCCGGCGACCACTTTCGTGGCGATTCCCAGCGCTCGGGGGATGTCCCCCAGGGTCTCGGCCGCGATGGAGGACGAGGACCATTCGTTCTGGGCGCGGCCCGTGGTGACTCCGACGCTGTTGTTCTCGCATACCAGCAGCACCGGCAGGCGATACAGCGCGGCGATGTTCATGGCCTCGAATCCGATGCCTTCCTCCAGCCCGCCGTCGCCGAAGAAGGTCACGCAGATCCCGCCCCTGCCCCTGATCTTCTGGGCCTGCGCGGCGCCGATGCCCAGACCGATGCCGCCGCCCACCTGGCCCGTGGTGGCCAAGAATCCCGCCTCGCGCACCGTCAGCCCGGCGCTGCCGCCGCGGCCCTTGTTGAAGCCGTCGGCCCGACCGAGGATCTCGGCCAACGCGCGGCCGGGATCGGCGCCTCGGGCGAGCACGTGGCCATGGTTGCGGTGGGTGGTCAGGATCAGGTCGTCTTCGCGCAGCAGTTCCATGACTGTTGCGCCCACCGCCTCCTGGCCGATGTAGACGTGGCGATGGCCTTCGGTTTCCACGGTCGCCCAGAGATCGATCACCGACTCCTCGAAGCGGCGTATGAGCAGCATCGATTCGAAAATGGCCAGTGCCTGCGCATTGTCAATCATTGGTCAGTGGTTCCGTAGCGGCCGGCATATGTCCGCCTGCGCGCCTGTCCTCCTCGAGTCGGCTCACGCATTCGTTCTCATCCGTACATCCGTTCAACCTTCGCCACGACCTGATCGGCACTCGGCACCATCATCGCTTCCAGCGGCTTGCTGCACGGTACCGGGTTGTGGGGCGCGCCGACCCGCGTGACCGGCGCGTCAAGGTAGTCGAAGGCGCCCTCGGCTACGGTCGCGGCAACCTCGGCGCCGATACCGTAGAGCTCGTGTCCGCCGTCGACCACCACGGCACGGCCGGTCCTGGCCACCGAATCGATCAGCGTTTCGGTATCCAGAGGGACGATGGATCGCGGATCCACCACCTCCGCGCTGATGCCCTTCTCAGCGAGCGCTTCCGCCGCATCCAGCGCCACATGCACCATGCGGGAAAACGCGATCAGCGTCACGTCACTGCCCTTGCGCTTGATGTCGGCCACACCCAGTTCGACGATGTGCTCGCCCTCCGGCACCGGTCCCTTGAGGTTGTAGGTCATGCGGTCCTCGAAGTACAGGACCGGGTTATCGTCGCGGATTGCCGCCGTCATCAGGCCCTTGGCATCCGCGGGCGTGGACGGGGCCGCGAGCTTGAGGCCCGGGACATGCGCCGGCCAGGCGTACAGGGTCTGCGAGTGGGTGGAGCCCAGAACGCCTCCCACGCCGATGGCCGTCCGCAGCACCAGCGGTACCCTGAACCCCCCGCCTGAAAGGTAATGAATCTTGGCGGCGTGGTTGACCAGTTGATCCATGACCAGCGTCAGGAAATCGCTGAACATGATCTCCACGATGGGCCGCATGCCGGCGACCGCCGCCCCCACCGCCAGGCCGAACATCCCGGCTTCCGAAATGGGCGTATCGATCACGCGCCTGTCGCCGAATTCGGCGTGCAGCCCCTGAGTCTGCTTGAAGATGCCCTCGGCCACGCCCACGTCCTCGCCCATGTAGAACGTCTCGGGATCGCGCCTGAATTCCTCGGCGATGGCCTCGATCGCCGCCGCTTTCAGGCTGATCTGCCGCTCAGTCTGCTGCATGGCACACGGACATGGGCTGCCGCCTAGGCAAACACATTTGTTCCGAGATCCTCGGGTCCGGGGTGAGGCATCGAATCGGCGACCTTTGCGGCCGCCTCCACTTCGTCGTCGATTTCGGAGTGTATGCGGGTGATGGCCGCGTCATCCACGAGGCCTTCGTCCGCGAGCCAGCGGGCATAGTTCGGGATCGGGTCGCGTGATTCCCACGCACGCATCTCTTCGCTGTCCTTGTATTCCTGCTGGTCGCTCACGTGATGGCCGGTGAACCGATAGGTTTCGAATACCAGGAAACTCGGTCCGTCGCCCCGCCGTGCCCGGCCCACCGCCTGCCTGGCGGCCTCGCGGACCGCCAGCACATCCATGCCGTCCAGGGTATCCGATGGAATCCCGAATACGGCGCCGCGGTCCTGGTAGCGTTCCCCGGCCGTCACCGTCGCGCTCTCGGTGAACTCGCCGTAACGGTTGTCCTCGCAGACGAAAACCACCGGCAGGGACCAGATGGCCGCCATGTTCAGCACCTCGAACATCACGCCCTGGTTGAGCACGCCGTCGCCGAAGAAACTCACCGACACCTGGTCGGTGCCGCGCAGTTGGGCAGCCAGCGCCGCCCCGGCAGCCAGCGGCACGCTGCCGCCGACGATGCCCGTGGAGCCGATGTTGTTGGTGGCGGGATCGCACAGGTGCGGTTCGCCTGCCCGCCCCAGGTTCACCCCACCCCGGCGATGCAACAGTTCGCCCAGAAGCGCCTCCAGCGAAGACCCCTTGGCGATGCAATGACCGTGGCCGCGATGGTAGATGGTGATGTAGTCGTCCGGCCCAAGCACCGAAATGAAACCGGCCGGCACCGCCTCCTGCCCCATGCACAGGTGCACCAGGCCGGGCGCCTTGCCGGCGATGTGGTAGCGGCGCACGGTCTCCTCGAAAACGCGAATCCGAACCATGGTCCGGTAGAGGTCGACGTACTCCTCAGGTCTCATTGACTGGATTTCCCTCATCGCGCGCAAGCCATCAGCGATGTGAAGTTGCGCTTTCGACAGCGGCGTAGACGGTGGAACCGCGATGATGGAGTTGCAACATCCATTCGTCCCGCTCTTGCTCTTGTCCCGAAGTTTCTGTCGTGCCGGCGTATCTCTCGTTCGACCGTTTCCCTCGTGCCGCTGTCCCCTGGTGTCAAACCGCGCCGGACCCGATCGTTACGCCGTCTGCCAGGAAATATGCTTGGTCTGGAGGAATTCATCCAGACCCTCCACGCCGTGCAGCCGTCCGATTCCGCTCTCGCGGTAGCCTCCGGTCTCGATTTCCGCGTGAAGTTTCATGTGGGCGTTGATCCAGACCGTACCGCTCTTGATCCGCGATGCGAGGCGCAGGCCGCGCTGCTGGTCCGTCGTCCACACGCTGGCGGCCAGGCCGAAGCGGGTGTCATTGGCTTGCGTCACGGCCTCCTCCTCGTCTGCAAAGGTATCCACGGTAAGGAGCGGTCCGAAAATTTCCTGGTCCAGGAGTGCGTGGCCGGGGTCTTCCACGCGTACCAGGCTGGGACCGATGAAGCACCCGGAGGAAAGCGCTCCGACGGGAGGACTGCCGGTGAGAATCATCTCGCCAAGACCTCCTGCCTCGTCCACCAATCGTTCCATACGCGCCTGACTGGCCCGGTCGATGAGCGGCCCGAGGCCGCTGCGGGGGTCGTCGGCGACGCCGAGACGCAAGGCGCCGAGCCGCTCCGCCAGGCGCGCCTGCAGCGCCCCTGCGACAGACTCCTCCGCAAGCACGCGGCTTGCGGCCACACAGACCTGGCCCGCGTGGGCCATTCCCGTGCGGGCGATGCCCGCGGCAGCCGCATCCAGGTCGGCGTCGGCAAACACGACGCAGGGCGCGCTGCCGCCCAGTTCCAGGTTCATGCGTTTGAGCGTGTCGGCGCCGGCCGCCATGATCCGCTTGCCCACTTCCGTGCTGCCGGTGTAGGAGATCACGTCGACGTCCGGCGAGGTCACGAGCCGCCTGGCCACGTCGCTGCCCGTCTCCGCCAGCATATTGACGACGCCTGCGGGCAGGCCGTCGATATCCGCCAGCATCGCGAAGACCTCGGCGTTCACAAGGGCCGTTTGCGGCGCGGCCTTGACCACCGCCGTGCATCCCGCCGCCATGCAAGGGGCCAGCGAGCGGACCAGCAACGTGATCGGCGCGTTCCAGGGCACGATGATGCCGGCAACGCCCATGGGTTCCCGAGCCAGCATGGAATACTGGTGGTGGTCCACCTCGGTGACGCGGCCGAAGATATTCCGCGCGAGCCCGGCGTAGTAGCGTAGCTCCGAGATGCCCGCGGCTACCTCGTGCGTGGCTTCGCCGATGAGCTTGCCGTTTTCCCGTGCCAGCGCCCGGGCGATATCGGACTTTCGACTCTCCAGGCAATCGGCGAACTGCAGCAACACCTGGGCGCGCACCCGGGGCTGGTGCGCCCACGAAGACGTCTCGAACGTCTCTCGCGCGGCGCCGATTGCGGCGTCGGCGTCGGCGAGCCCGGCGTCGGCGAACCGGCCAAGCCGTTCCCCGGTACTCGGGTTCCCGCTCTCGGCCTCGGCGCCCCCGGCCGATCCGACCCACTCCCCGCCGATCCAGTGACGAGCTTCCAATGTCACGATGTCCTCCGTTGGTTCGGTCTGCTACCCGTCGTCCGCCCGCATGGGATTGACGGCGGACAAGCCTCCATCCACGGCAAGCTGGGCGCCCGTGATGTAGCGGGCGTCGTCGCTTGCCAGAAATGCCACCGCCATTGCCACGTCTTCGGGCGTACCCACGCGGCCAACGGGCACGCTCCTGGCATTGGCGGCGCGTTGTTCTTCGCTGAAGGTCTTGTAGAGGGTGGTTTCGATCGTCCCGGGCAGGACCGCATTGCAGCGGATTTCGTAGCCGCGCCGCGCACAATCGAACGCCACAGTCTTGGTCAGTTGCACGACGGCAGCCTTGCTGGCGCCGTACGGTACCGCCAGCGGAGAAGCCACCGTCGCGGCCACCGAGGCGATATTGACGATGGCGCCGCCGCCGGTGGCCTTCATGGCCCGGATCGCATGCTTGCAGCCCAGCATCACGCCCGCGGCATTGACGGCATTAACCCGGTTCCATTCCTCCAGCGTCAAATCCTCCGGCGGAAGCTGACCTGCAAGAAAGGCGACGCCTGCGTTGTTGACGAGCACATCCAGCCGCCCGAATTCATTCACGCAGTCGGCAACCACGGACTCCCAGTCCGACTCGGAGGCGGCATCGTGTGCCCTGAACCTGGCCGTCGCCCCGAGCCGGCTTGCCGCCTCGGATCCGGCCTGTTCGCTCAGATCCGTCAGCAGCACGCTGGCCCCTTCCGCCGCGAGTCGTTCCGCCGTCGCCAGGCCGATCCCCGATGCCGCCCCGGTCACGATCGCGGCCTTGTTCCGGAAGCGGCTCATGGTTGTTCCTGCGGAAACACCAGGACCGGCTTGATCGCGATGCCTTCTTCAAGATCCGCGAATGCGCGATTGATGTCCGCGAAGTCGTAAGTGCTGATCAGCCGCTCGTAGGGAAATCGGCCTGCACGCTGCAATTCCATGAGCCGCGGCAGGAATTCGCCCGGTACGGCCGACCCCTGGATGATGCCGTGCAAGCTCCCGACCCGTTCGAACAGTTCGCGGGTGGAGAAACGAAACTCTTCGCCCGGCGCCGGTCCGCTGAAAATTCCGATCTTGCCGCCCTGGCCGAGGCACCGCACCGCATCGGCAAGGGCCGACGCCGTGATCGAACTCTCCAGCGCATGACTGGCCCCGCGGGGCAGCCATTCCCACACACGGCGCGGCACGTCGTCCTCGCTGACGTTCAGAGCATGAGTCGCGCCGAGGTCCCGGGCACGGGCAAGCCGCGAGGGCTTGATGTCCACGGCGATTCTTGTATCGACGCCCGCTACCCGGGCTGCCATGATCGCGCTCAGACCCACCGTACCGACCCCGAACACCACCAGACTGTCCTCGGGACCCATCCCGAAGGTATTCATCACCGCACCGGCACCCGTCTGTACCCCGCAAGGCAGCGCGGCCAGCATTTCAGGGGCCATACTGTTGGCCGCGGGAACAAGTGCGTGCTCGAGCGCAATGGCGCGTGTCGCAAACGAAGACTGCTGGAAAAAGGCGCTGCTCACAGCCTCCCCATTCAACCGCACGGTCCGGCTGCCGTCGCTGCGATGTCCGGCAAACTTGAGCGCCGGGATGTTCTCGCACTTGAACGGTTCCGCCCGTTCGCAGTATGGGCAGGCCCCGCACCAGGGATAGGAAATGATGACCCGGTCGCCCGCACGCACGGAAGTGACGGCAGCACCGGTTTCCTCCACAACGCCCGCGCCTTCGTGCCCGAAGACGCCGGGCAATGGAACGCGGCTCTGGAACTTCGCATCGGTATGGCAGATCCCGCATGCTTCGATACGAACCAGTACTTCGTTTTCGCGCAGGGCATCGAGTTCCACCCGTTCCAGCGAGAATTTTCCGCCAGGTTCGCGGACAATCGCTGCGGTTGCGAAATATGCCATCCGTGGAATTCCTTTCCGATTGGTTCGGCGAACGCACCGAACCTTTTTTCGGGTTCCGTATTGTTGTACATTTGTTTCCCGCATTCAATCGCCCGTGCAACGACGTTTTTCTAACTTACTGAAAATTAATTATTTTCCATTCTGACAACTCAGACCTCGATTGCAGTCTGTTCAACTTTTGAGGCATTTGCCCGTTTTTTTTGGTTGAGTACACCCAAACAGGGAGTTCATTCGATGAAGAACAGGAAATCATGGCTTCAAGCCGTCACCCTTATCGTGCTGCTGTCGGCACCGTTTGCCGCCGGATGGGCGCAACTGAGCTTCGTGGAAGCGCCCACGCTCACCGCCAACCCGACCGGCCGCGTGCCCCTTGCAGCGGCGATCGAGTTCAGTCTCGATCAGGCGGCGGAATCCCGGCTGTCCATCAGCGACGGCGCCAACAGCTGGGAGGCAGAATTCGACGCCGGGATCGCCCAGGATGGACGCTACATGTTACCGGTCGCAGGCATGCGGCCCGGGCGCGAACACACGATAACGCTCGCGATCACCGGGGCAGACGGCGAACAACACACGGAAACCTGGTCCCATATCACGCCGGACCTGCCCCCCAACCCGCTGGAATTCCCCGACCTGGACATCCAGGTCTCGATCCCCGAGCGCATGGAACCCGGCGCGACCTTCCTGAGCGTGCGCCGGCGGGCCCTGGGGCGCGCCCACTGGCTGACCGACAGGCAGCGGGATTTTTCCGAGGACTGGGGCATGCTGCTGGCGCTCGATGCGCGCGGCGACGTCATCTGGTACTACAACTCGGACTTTAGAACGGCAGGTATCGCCCGCCTCTCCAACGGCAACATACTCATGCACCGCACGGACTTCTCCACCGTGGAAATCGACCTGCTGGGCAACGTCATACGGCAGTTCTACGCCGAGGAAAGGCCCTTCCCCCCGCCCGAGAATCCCGATGCCATTCCCATTCTCGGCCAGCAGACCCTGCATCACCAACCCCACGAGATGCCCAACGGCGATTTCCTGGCCTTCTCCGCCAACGGGTACCTCATCGAGGACTACTACAGCAGCGACAGCGACCCGAACGCACCGCGTACCGACCAGATCGTCATGGCCGATACCGTGGTGCAGTTCACGCCCGAGGGTGAAACCGTCTGGACCTGGGACACCTACGGCACGCTGGACCCCTTCAGGGTGGGCTACGACACCTTCTGGAGTTACTGGTGGGTGCGCGGCTTCCCCGACTACATGGACTGGACCCACGCCAACGGCCTGAGCTACGACACCTCGGACGATTCGGTCCTGGTATCGCTGCGAAACCAGAACGCCATCGTCAAGGTGGATTACGAGACCCGCGACATCAAGTGGATTCTCGGACGCCACGACGGCTGGCCGGAGAACCTTCAGGACAAACTGCTCACGCCGGTCGGCGACCTGTTGTGGCCCGGCTACCAGCACAACCCGCGCATGACCCACGCCGGCACGGTGATCCTGTTCGACAACCGCGCCCACGGCGGCGCCATGCCGTTCGAACCGCGCTTGCCGCTGCCGGAGAACTTCAGCCGCGGCGTCGAATACGAAGTGGACGAAGAGAACATGACCGTTCGACAAGTGTGGACCTCGGGCGACAGCGCCCACGAGGACGCCTGCTTCGCCAACGCCATGAGCGACGCCTGGCGTTTGCCCGTCACCGACAACTACCTGGTCATCTTCGCCTTCTGCCTGCCTCAATTGGAAAACATCACGCAGGACAGCATGGACGAGACGAGACGGTCCACCGGGGATCTCCCCTATGGAGGACGCGTCGTCGAATACGACGGTGACGACGTGGTGTTCCGGATGGAGGCCATCCCCTACTTCGACCTGAACCACTGGGAAATCTACGGAGGATTCAGGAGCCCGGATATCTATCACCGGCCGGACTTGCCCGCAGCGCATTAAATGAATTGCGGCGAAATGTCTGAGGTCTGAGGTCAGTCCGCACGCATTCGCCGCACTAACGGCCGCGCGTTGGGGACTTGCCGGCGCTACCGGTAGTAGCGCCGGCCACCGACGGCGCCCTGTACAACAATGTGCGGGTCAATCGCCATAATTCCGGTGAATACCTTGCTATTTTCTGAATTTTGTAGTACAAGCTGTCGCATCGCCAAGAGCCGGTGTTGCCATATTCCAACACTGTTTCGAGTCCTTGGACTCAGTACTTGACGTTTCACGGGGAAACACCATGCATTTCGTAGAAAAGCTCGCCGTCAGGGGCGGCGCATTTGTTCTTGCCATTGCCGTGCCGTTGTCGACTATGGCGCAGATCGAGGAGGTCGTCGTCACCGCCCAGCGGCGGGAGGCATCCGCCCAGGAGACTCCCATCGCTATCAATGCACTGTCCGGCGACCAGTTGGACGACTACGGCATTGTCGGCGCCGATGACCTGGAGCAATCCTTCGTCGGCATCACCACCAACAATTCCGGACCGGTGAACGCCGGAATCTCGATCCGCGGCGTCGGCACATCGAGCTTTCACGTCTCGACTCAGCAGTCGGTGGCCATCTACATCGACAACATCTACCAAATCTCGCCATTCACCAGCGCCATCGCGGCGTTCGACATGGACCGCGTCGAGGTGCTGAGAGGTCCGCAGAACACCCTGTATGGCCGCAATACCACCGGTGGGGCGATCAACTTCTATTCGCGCAACGCCCTGGTTGGCGAAGAGGCCAACGGCTATGCCCGCATCAACGGCGGCAGCGGCGGCCGAATGGACTTCGAGGGCGCCTTCGGCGGCAGTCTCGGCGAAAATGTGGCGGGACGGATTGCGGTGACCTCCAACAATTATGACGGCATTCTCACGGCTATGAATGATGGCGAACCCACGGACACGCGGAATTCCTCCGGCTTCCGCGCCAGCCTGACCTGGGAACCCACGGAAAATTTCAGCGTCATGGCGAAGTTCACCAGCGGCTCGGCGGACGGCAAGGACAATCCGTTGCTCGTGGATGGCCCATACAGTGCTGACGGGACCGTCAATTGCCGAGCGTCGGTCAGCGCTTGCCCGGACTACCATTCCTACGCATACAACCCGGGACCCAACGACCGCACAGTCAGCTACATCCAGGCCGCGGTCAACGCCACTCCGTACCTGGCCGCCCTGGACGCCGCAGGCGAGTTGCTGCCCCATCCCGGAATGCCCGGACGAAAGCTGTTCGCGCCCGGCGGCCACATGTACAACGACCTCGGCGACGGATACGAGTTCGACTACGACATCTTCAATCTCTACCTGACGGGACAGGCCGGGCCGATCGAGATCACCTCGATCACTTCCAAGCTGGATCAGTTCTACAGGTACTACGCCTCGGGAACCATTCTCTCCTTCAACGCCAACCAGTTGGGAGATTGGGATGTGCTGCAGCAGGAAGTCCGTTTCTCTTCACCCGCGGAAAACCGGGTACGCTGGGTGGGTGGCCTCTACTATTCATCTTCGGATTCCATTGAAGACACTTGGGTCAACGTGCCCAATATACCGCCCTCGCCGTCGAATTCGATCCTGATCGACCCGGAATTCGAGGCGCGCTCGATATACAGCCAGTTCGACTTCGATCTGAACGAAGACTTTACGCTGACACTGGGCGTGCGCTCTTCCGACGAAGATCTCGGCGCGCCACCCACGGAAGGCAGGTACGGCTACCGCAAGTTTCTCTGCGCGGGACCGACAGGCTCAGGAAACACCAGCGCCAATATCGGCCACAATTTCGGTCGCGACCACCGCGTGGCCAATTGCCCGGAAGTGGCGCTTGGGTGGGATGAAAATACGCCCCCCGCAGTCAGGGAGGTTCTTTTCGAGCGGGCCACAGGACCCTCCCAGAGTATCTCGGAAGTGGGCTGGAACGCCATCCTTAGCTGGAATCCGCAAGATAACGTGATGCTTTACGCTTCGCTCGGGCACGGCTTCAAGGGAGGCGCACTGGACAACCGCGCGCTGGCCAACGGCGACAACCCCATCGGCCCGGAATTTCTGGACTCGGTCGAGCTGGGCGTCAAGAGCCTGCTGGCTGACGGCAGGGTCCGGTTCAACGCCGCCTGGTACGACTATGCCTGGCAAGACATCCAGCTCTTCGAAGTATTTCCCGGCCCGCCCCCACTCGGCGGCCCCCAGTTGAACAACATTACGGAAGCGGAAAGTTCGGGAGTCGAACTGGACGTCACGTGGGTACCGACCGATGCACTATTCGTTAACTTCCAGGCACTGTTCGCCAACGCGGAGGTTACCGACATCAGCGGTGTCTGCCGGCCGGACGTCGTGCAGTGCCTCACTGCCGCCCAGCCAGGCAAGTCGTTCGAGGGCAACCCTGACCTGACCTACAACGGCACGGTCGCCTACACCATGCCGGTGGGTAACGGCGAAGTGACGCTCATGGGACGGTATCGATTCATCGAGTCACACTTCACCGCCCTTTCAAACGCTGCGCGCGACACCATTCCGGATCTGACTCTGCTGAACCTTCGCGCCACCTACGACTTCGGTGCGGACATGGAGTACAGCGTCGCGCTTTACGGCAACAACGTCACCGGAGAACTGAGCTGCCAGGGGCTTGCGAACGGCCCCGGCCCGGGTGCCGAGACCTTCGGTTGCAATGTGGACCGGAACGCAAACGGCAACGCTCTGTGGGGCGTGAGCTTCGAAGCCAACTTCTAATTCTTGTCAAGACTATGCCTGCAATTCAAACACCGCCTTCGGGCGGTGTTTTTTTAAGCGAACCAGAGGGCGTATCCCGGGCAGGTACGCAACAAAGAGAACGGGCCGGCACTTGCGAGAGGGTACGGGCCATTCCCTTTTGCCTCAGCATCCAAAGGAGACAGCAGCGATGACACCTATCCACTTTCCTGTTTCACCAAATTTCGCCCGACCTTTCTTCGCAGGGGCAGTCTGGCTGGCAGCCGGCCTTCTGTGCGTCGGCGCGGCAGCGCAGGAAGTCGATCTCAGCGACCTTGCGTCACTTGCCTTTCACAAGACCCAGGGCGAGTGGACCTCGCACCGGGGATCGCCCGGCCTGCGTGTGACCGAACCGGCCGATGGGCAGAACTCCGACGAGGACAAGCTGGTCATCGTCGACACATCGTTCACCGACGGCGTCATCGAGGTCGAATTGTCAGGCGAACCCGCACCCGGAGCCGCCGGCGGCGCGCGGGGGTTCGTCGGCGTGGCCTTTCACGTACAACCGGACAGCGAAGCGTTCGAGGCCTTCTATATTCGCCCGACCAACGGCCGTGCCGAGGATCAACTCCGGCGCAACCACTCCACGCAGTACATTGCCTATCCCGACTACCCGTGGCACCGCCTGCGCGAGGAGACACCGGGGCTGTACGAGTCATACTCGGACCTCGTGCCCGGCGAGTGGACCCGCTACCGTGTCGAGGTCGAGGGCGAGAGGGCCCGTCTTTACCTGCACGGCAACGAGCAGCCGACGCTGCTGGTCAACGATCTGAAACTGGCCGGACAAACCGGCGCCGTCGGGCTGTGGATCGGTCCCGGAACGGTCGCCCATTTCAGGAGTCTGAACATAGCGGCCGAGTAAGTCCGGCACGTCTGGTTTGCAGCCGATAATGCACTACCATCAGGCACGCGTTCGCTTGAGGAACTGATGGAAACGGCTAAGTCCTGCTCAATCGAACAAATGTCGGCGGCGCTTTATGAAACGGGCGGAGAATATCGCCGCGATATGTAGCGGATTTCAGGTACGGTGGTCTACGGGAGGCGGAACCAGCCAGGTTCCGCCTCCAGAGTGCACCGAGCTACGGCAATCTAGAAGTCGTAGCGGAGACTGACTCCGTACACCTGCGGGTCCCCGATGAAGGAATTGTAGGTGCCGGTCTGCAACGGGGCGTCGAATATGGTCACCGAATAGTCCGTGCCGGTGATGTTCTGCCCCCAGAAATCAACGGTCCACGGACTCACCCCACCCGCAGAATTGAAGATTAACCGGGCATTGACCACCGTGTAGGCATCCTGATGCTTCAGGGGGTCCAGATTGGCGCCGGTGTTGTGCCCACCGGTGTAGCGCGCGTCGATATGAAAAGCGCCTGCCAGGGGCCCCAGCGGGAAGCGTACGGTGAAGCCACCGACGCCCGTCACCTTCGGTGCGTGTGTCAACTGTTGACCGGCACGGAAGCCGTGTTCCGGACCGCTGCCGAATCGTACGTCCGCGTAGGTCAGACCACCAAAGATCTCAACGTTGTTGTTGACCACGCCGCGCGCCTCTATCTCCACGCCCTTTGATGTCACCTCGGGGACGTTGAGCGCTTCGAACGCGAAGCCCGTGAACGCCGTGAGCTGGTAACCCTCGAAATCCTCGTGGAACAAGCTGATGTCGAGCAGCCCGCGCCAGTCATCGAGGCTGAACTTGGCGCCTACCTCGTACGTATCGACGGTTTCCGGGAGGAATATCCATTGGTCGATACCGGGGAACTGAGGTGTGCCCACCAGCGACGTCAGTATCGGGCTGGACAGGCCGCTACGGTCCATATTGAATCCGCCGGCCTTGTAGCCCCGGGAATAGCCGCCGTATACCAAATGATCGCCGATATTCCGGGATAGCCGCAAAGTCCCCGTGGCCTCATCCTCGGCGAGGTCGCCCACGAATCTTCCATCCCGGGTAGGATCGGCAAACGGGTTGCAACCCAGCGCCACGATCGCGCCCAAGCCCTCAACCAGGGCGGGGTCCATGAGCAATTGCTGGCCGCCTGCGGCTACCTGCGGTAGTCCGGGAAGCAACTGGGCTGCCCCGGCCTGGATACCCTGCGCAGCCTGCTCGAGCTGCGCTGCGCCCTGCACAAGCCCTGCCAGCTGCTGGTTGAATCCAGGCGGCAGCATGCCTGCCAGTTGCGGCGGCAATGCGCCGGCCAACTGACCGAGCTGGTTGGCGAACGCCTGCAGTTCCGCTGTCGGCACTGACAGCGTCTGCAGCTGGGCCGAATAAGCGCCGAGTGCGTGCGCATAGGCGCCCACGCCGCCGAGATAGGCCTGATTGGCCTGCAGCGAACCGAGGAACTGCTGGCTGAACGGCAGGCACACCTGATCCGTGGAGACCAGGTTCGCCGTCATGGACTTGTCTTCAACGGTATAACGCAAACCCAGCGTCAGCTCGAAGTCGTTCTGCAACTCCAATGTGTTGTGCGTAAACAGCGCCCACGACTGCGATTCCTGCTCATACGAGTCCCTTGCGCCGTGCCCATGGAGATTGGCGCCGGCTATTCGTTCGTATCCCGGCCAGGGATTAAACCCAAAGCCCGGGAAGGTCGGCAACATGGCCGACAGCGTCGGAGCCGTCGGAATTGTCGGCACCGTCGGCAACGCGTATCCGGGCGGCAGGAGCGGTGCGAACGGCGCCAGCGCGGCGCCCAATTGCGAAAGGCCGCCAGACAGTCCCGCCAGCCCGGCGGACAATCCCGCTGCGCCGACAGCGATACCGTTCGCTCCGGCCTCCAGCGCGTCGATCTGTGCAAGCTGGCGGAATCCATCGAATCCGGCACCGATCCCGGCCGCGGCCTGGGTGGCGATCCCGTTCGCGTAGAAGCTGTAGCCGAAACCGAAATCAAGCGCGTCTTCGTACGGCAAGTACTCGTCTGCAAAGTAGGCGCCCACCAGCCAGTCCAGCGGTCCGGACTGGCCGTTGAGGCGGATTTCCTGGGAAAACGTTTCGAAGCCCAGGTTGAATTGGCCGTGAGGCCTTTCGCCCATGTCCATCGCCGAAAAGTCGATGTCCATTTCGCGCGATGTTTCCCAGTCGCGTTTCGCCGTCACGCTCACCAGGCGGGCAAACGGCAGATCCGCATCGACCTCCAGCGACACGCCGCCTTCCTTGACGGCCTGGTAGTAACCGGAAGTCTCCGTGACCGTGGCCCCACGGGCAAACGGATCGAAGGCGATACCCACGGTATTCGGATTCTGAGTCTGGAGCTGCGCGATCTGGTGGATCGCGGCCGACGTGGGTCCTTCGATCAGGCCCACCGCCGCACAGCAGTTTTCATCGCGGTCGGTATAGTCGCCGATCACGCGCAAGCGCACCGTGTCGGAAGGTTCGAATACCATCTGCCCGCGAATGAACGTGCGGTCGCGATTGTTGAAGTTGCGGTCGTAGTTGAGGTCTTCCAGAAACCCGTCGCGCTGGAAGAACACCGCATCCAGCCGCGCCGAGGCGTCCTGCCCGATGCTGCCGCTGACACCGGCTTCGACCCGATTCGTGCCGTAGGAGCCGATACTGAGATCGGCGTAGCCCGAACCATCGGGATCGGGCAGCGCAGTAATGATGCTGACGACGCCGGCCGAGCTGTTGCGCCCGAACAGCGTGCCCTGCGGCCCGCGGAGCACCTCGATGCGCTCGATGGCGCCCAGTTCGGTCAGTCCCACGGTGGCCCGATTGCGGTAAACCCCATCCACGTACATGCCGACGGACGATTCCAGTCCCGGGTTGTCGCTGTTGGTTCCCACGCCTCGAATTCGCGCCGTGACGCCGACGGATTCCGCCTGCCCGGAGGCGACATGGAAGCTCGGGGCGACGCGCATCAACTCCATGATGTCCGTCACCCGGCTGAGTTCGATCCGCTGAGCGTCATACGCCGACACGGCCAGTGGCACGTCGGTGACCGACTCCTCGCGCCGGGTTGCTGTGACGATGATCTGCTCGATAACCAGTTCTTCAGCCGGCGGTGCATCGGATTCCTGTGCTGTCGCCGCAACGGCGAACAGACCGGAGAAAATTACCAGTGAACGCATCATGAGACCTATACCTCCCTAGCAGGCATGATGTTTACATTCGGAGAGAATTCGTTGCGTTTGGGCGCGATTCAAAGCGTTGTTGTATTTTTGCCATCATTCGGTACGCGCTCCCCCTGGCCACTCGACCGGACCACGCTCATTGGCAGGATACCACAGGGGATTACCGCGCCGGTGCGCCGTGCAATCAGAAAAACTTATCCGTCCCAGAAGAAAATCTAACCGGCGTTAACGGGTCGTATGAGTCTGCCGATCGCAAATACGCTCGCCGCGCACAGCAGCGCCGGGATCGCTCCGATCGCGAAGATCGTCTGGGTACCGAAGCCTTGCGCGAGCAGGGCGCCACCGATCAGCGGGCTTGCGATCGAACCGAAGCGGCCGACGGCCAGCGCCCAGCCTATTCCGGTGGAACGCGCCCGCGTCGGATACAGGCCGGTCGTCATCGTACCCAGCAACAGGGATGAGCCGAGGACGCTGAATCCGGTGCAGATGGCCACCAGGACCAACAGCGCGGTGGAACTGACAGAGAACCCCAGCGCGAAGACGCAGACGGCCGCGAGCAGGTAGGTCGCGATCAGTACCTGCGCCGGCGAGATGCGGTCGCCGATGACGCCGAACAGGGTGCCGCCGACGACACCGCCAAGGGCGTACAGGGCCAGCACGTATAGCGCTGTATCGATGGAAATCCCGACTGCCGTGAACAGCGTCGGCATCCACAGCCCCAACAGGAAGACCAGCGACTGGTTTCCCAGGAACGCTAGCCAGACGACCAGCGTAATCGCCGTCTGCCGCCCGCCGAACAGCTCACGGATCGGGCTGCCCTTGTGCGTGACTTCGCCATGGGTGTATTCGAATTCCGGCTTGTGGGCAAAGGTCCTGTCGACCCGGCCCAGCAGCGCGCCCGCGGTTTCGGGCGCACAGCCGCGGTTGACGAGAAACCGCAGCGATTCCGGCATCACCGCCGCCACGAGCACAGCCAGTATCAACGGAATCAGCCCGCCGAAGTAGAACACGTACGGCCAGCCCCCGAGGCCGATCAGCGTCGGCCCGACGAACCCGGCGACCGTGGTGCCCATGGCAGCGCCGGAGTACATGAATGCCGTCAGCCCATTGCGGACCTTGCGCGGCATGAACTCCAGCGTGTAGGCCAGCGTGACCGGAATGCACCCGCCCACACCCACCCCGGTCACGAAACGAAACGCGATCAGTTCGTTCATCGTGCTCACCAGGGGCGTGGCGCACATGGACACGCCGGAGATCACGAGCATGATGACGATGGTCCAGCGGCGGCCGATCCAGTCGCCCATGGCGCCGGCCGCGCTGGAACCGAACAGCACGCCGATCAGGGCTGCGGACAACGCCCAGGCGAACTCCGCGGGGTCGAGTCCCCACTCCGCGGAAACACTCGGTACAGTGGCCCCCATCGCGACCAGGTCGTAGCCGTCCATGATCATGATCAGGAAGCCGATCGCGATGATCAGGACGTGCAGCGGGCCGATACGGCTCTCTTCAATGACGCCGGTGATATTGATCTTCATTCGGCGAATCCCCTCGCGGCCTCGCCCTGCCGTTGGCCGAGCACCAGTGCCGCAAGGGCGACAAACGGCACCACGGCAAACACCGCCATCACCATGACGTTGGTCCAGTCCGCACCGTAAAGGTAGCCCGCGAATACCGGACCGAGAATGGCGCCGAAGCGCCCGACGCCAATCGCCCATCCGGTCGCGGTTGACCGGCACGAGGTCGGATAGACGCGCGCCGCCAGCGCGTAGAGACCGCCGATCGATCCGGACAGAAATGCGCCTGCCGCCATGGAGGCGAACGCAATACCCAGGAAACTGTTGCCCAACAGGCCGACAAGAATGATGGCCGGCGCCGAAAGGCCGAGTGCCAGCTTGAGCAGCCGGACCAGACCGAAGCGCGGCGAGTAATACCCGATCGCCAGCATGCCGAAGGTACCGCCAACGCTCACGAAGATGGTAGCCGAGACCCCCGCGGCAAGCTCCACCCCGGTCGCCGTCAGGCTGGCGGGCAGCCAACTGAAAAGATAGTAGATGACCATGTAGACCACGAAGAACGCGGTCCACATCACCAGCGTAGTCACCAGGAAGCGCGGTGACAGCAACTCTCTAACACCTGAAGCACCTGTCGAAGACGCCGGCTCCGCGGCCTCTCCTGCCGTCGCCGCGTCCTCAGGGACCCCCAGACGCCGCAGGATCGCACGCAGCCTTTCCTGCCTGTCCGATCCGCCGCCCATGGCCAGAAACCGGGTGGATTCCGGCAATGTGAACACGACGACGACCAGCAGCAGCAGCGACCCTGCCCCGCCGGTGAAGTACACGGCCCGCCAGCCCACTTCCTGGATCAGGAAGATGGCCAGAATTCCGCCGACCACGGCCCCGACGGTGTAGCCGGTGTGCATGATATTGATGGAGAATGCCCGGCGCCGGGCGTTGGAGTATTCCGCGACCAGGGCATTCATGCTGGGCAATATTCCACCGATGGCCAGACCGGTCACGAACCGCGCCGCCATCGCCTGGTAAACGGTGTCCACGAGGCCCGTCACCAGCATGCCGACGGACGCCAGCGCCAGGAACCCGATGATCGCCGGCCGACGGCCGTAGCGGTCGGCCAGGGGCGCCAGCAGGAACGATCCCAGCATCATGCCAGCCAGGCTGGAACTGAGCAGCATCCCGAGCGTCTCCGGCGACAGGCCCCATTCGTCCCGGATGGCCGGCGCCGTAAAGCTGATGGCGAGGATGTCGAAGCCGTCAAAGAAATTCAGCGCGAAACAGAGCGCGACGACAAGGACCTGGAGCGGCCGCATGGGGCCTTCGTCCATGATGGTACGGACATTTGCAGTGTTCATGATCAGGATACCGAGAGTGGATAGGGCGAGGTATCGGCGTGGTTCTGGAGCGCGTGGACGAGACGGACCAGCAGCGACTCCCTGACGCGTGCCGAAGCGGGATCGTCCCAGAGGTTCGTCAGTTCGTGGGGGTCGTTCGAAAGGTCGTAGAGTTCGCCCCAGTCACGGTTCTGCCAGACAGAAATCCGCCAGCGACGGTCGATCAGCGTCGAGACCGTCACCAGGTCGTCGAACCCCAGGTAGGGGTACTGGGTGGTGTACTCCACCAGGACCTCGTCGCGAACGGCCGACTCGCCCCTGAGCAACGAGCAGAGATCGACGCCCTGCACGCCGTTGTGCGGTTGGAGCCCCGCCCGACTCAGCACCGTTCGGGCGAGATCCAGCATCGATCCCATATCTTCGAGATGTCCGCGGTTGTACGCCGGATCCGGATCGCGCCAGGCAAAGGGCGTGCGTACGATGCTCTGGTACTGCATCGGACCCTTGAGCATCAGGCCGTGATCGCCGAGGTACTCGCCGTGATCCGACAGGAAACAGATTACGGTATTTTCGGCCAGGCCCACTCGTTCCAGCGTATCGAGTACCGCGCCCACGGCATCGTCGATCATCGTAATCTGGCCATACGTCTTGGCCAGCATGTCGCGCGCCTGCCGTTCGCCGGAGACGAAGGGATACGTCCAGCGGGTCGATTCGGTACCGCGCTCGTACTCGTCCCAGAGCCTTGCAAGCGGTGGCGTTGCGTCGCGCGTGGGAGTGTGGAACGACGGTGGAAGTTCAACCTCGTCGGGATCGTACATGGCGTAGTAACGCCCCGGCGGCGTGAACGGATGATGCGGGTCCGGGAACGAACACTGCAGGAAGAACGGCCTGCCCTCACCACTCTCGGCGTGGCCCTTGAGCCACGCGACGGTCTCCTCCTGGACGAATCGGGTCGGATAGAGATCTTCCGGAACGGCCGGCTGGTAGACCTGGGCCGCCCGCACCTCGCTGACGGCCCGCGCACCTGCGAGCCCCGGCTGATAGTCCAGGTCGGGCGCCTTCTTTCTGAGCCACGCGGAGTAGTGTCCGGTGACCAGGTCTCCGTGCCCAAGACAAAACGCCACGTCCTCGAAACCGTAGAACGGCGTGCGGATGTTTTGCGCGTGACCGGGGCGGGCCCACTCCTGGCTCATCTCCCACGCGTAGTCTTGGCTCACATATGGCGTACGCCGTGCCTCGGCCAATGCGTCAGGCGGCGGCCTGAGCCCTTCCGGATACACCTCGCGCGGCACCTTGGCCGACTCCGATGTCATGCCCTGCAGGTGGCTCTTGCCGACGAGCGCCGTGCGATAGCCGGCCGCCAGGAGCAGATCGACGAAGGTGACGGAGTCCAGGTCAAGCGGAATCCCGTTGAAGCGAACGCCGTTGACCCGCGGAATACGGCCGGTCATGAAGGTCGCCCGGTTGCTCATGCAGGTCGGCGACGAAACGTAGAAACGCGACAGCCATGAGCCGCCCTCGGCGATGCGATCGATGTTCGGGGTCTGCACGATCTCATTGCCGGCATACCCGACATGATCCCAACGCTGCTGGTCGGTGATGAAGAACAGGAAATTGGGCGTTGACAGGGTCGCCCCGGACCGCCTCGAGCCTGTCACCGTCAAGCGCTCTTCGCGCCCGGGAGCTCGCCGTGTTCGCGCCAGTATTGCCGAAATGCACGCCTGACCGATTCGTTGTGTGCCTTCATCATGAGCGCCGCGTAATCCTCGTCACCATCCTCCAGCGCCTCGATGATGTTGCCGTGCTCAACCACGCTGAGCGGGTTGTGCCTGGCGGGAATCTGGCCGAACTTGAAGTAGAGATTGTGGTGAAAGTCGATGATCCGGTCGATCAGTTCGTAAAGCTTGTGACTGCCCGCCGCACGGTGTATGGCCCGATGAAACCGGGAGTTGAGTTGCAGGAATCGCGGATCGTCATCGACAGCCTGTTCGATCTCGGCGTTCAGCTGCCTGAGTTCCTCCAGCGCTTCCTTCGAGATTCGCCGCGCGGCCCGGGCGGCACTGTAGCTCTCGAGGAACGAGAGAATGTCCATGAGTTCCTCGAACTGCGCCTCGGTGACGTCGGCCACGTAGGAACGCCGGTTGGAGCGGATTTCGATGAGGCCCTGATCAGCCAGCATCCGCAGCGCTTCACGCACCGGGGTGCGGCTCACATTCAGGGAATTCGCCAACTCCTCTTCCTTGAGCTGGTATCCGGGCTGGAACTTGCCCGAAAAGATCGAGTTCCGTATCCGTTCGTAGGCTATTTCTTTCGCTGTGGCCACATGAGTTCCTTTCTCAACTTGCGGTCAACCTGCAGATCGCACGGGAGACGACTCGCGTCCGGCTAACCAACACGGCCGGGACACGCAGTTTAGTCGGCACCGTAGTCTACCCTCTCCGCCCATTGCGGATCGACGCGAAGCCGCCAGTACTCGTCCAGGATTGACGCGGTCACGGGTCCGCAGACACCGTCGCCGACGTCTTCGTCATCCACGCGAATGACCGGAAAGATCCCGCCGGCCGACGTGCAGAGGAACACTTCATCGGCACGCTTCAACTCCGCAAGCGGTATATCCGCCTCTTCCCACCGGTGACCGCCTCGTTCGGCGATTTCCGTGACCGTGCGCCGGGTAATGCCTTCCAGGCGATGATGCGCGGGTGTCCTGAGGACGCCATCGCTGACGATGAACGCATTGAATCCCGGACCCTCGGTGACGTTGCCGTCGAAGTCGAGCAGCAGCGCGTTGTCCGCGCCCCGGTCGTGAGCCTCCAGTCGCGCCTGAATGAAGTCGCCCCACTGGAAGTTCTTCGCGGTCGAATCCACGCTCTGCTCCGGAATACGGCGGACCTTGCTGACAACCACGCTCATCCCGTCCCGAAGCTTGTCCCTTGCGGCAATGGGCGGGAGGATCTGGGCATAGGCATAGAACCGGTTCTCAAAGTACGCGGGGTTGCGGATGCCCAGCGACGGCGGCACTCCCCGGGTCGCGATGATCATCGCCAGGCCGTCGCGCAGTCCCGACCGCCCCACCACCTCGTGAACGATCTCGCGGATCCGGCCGTGAGCCAGCGGGACTTCCAGCCGCCACCTGTCCATGCTGCGCCCGAAACGCTCGATATGGTCCGCAAGCCGGAACAGGAAACCCTCCGAAAAGGGTATCGCGTCGTATACGGCGTCGCCGCGGATGAATCCCCAGTCGGTGATGGGAATCGATGCCTTACTCAAGGGCAGGTAACGGCCGTCTATGTACGCGACGCCGGCTTCACCGGCACTGGTCGTTGACAGGTCTCTGGTCGTTATTGCCACGTTGCAGATACCTCATGGTGGAGGTCTCCGGCTTCGGCCAAGTCGGCAACGCGTGTATTGGTGATGGCGAGATTCCGAAGAAATTCCGGCCTGGACAACAGGACAAGCAGGGCGAATCCGGCGAGTCTCGCAATCGTTGCCATTCTCGTGTCAACGTGCACTCGGGACTCCTTTTCCAAAACGGTAGTACAAATTCGCCGTTTGATCGGTTATTTTAGCCTTGAACCCGCCATAGAGTAGAACATTTCGGCGCAGAAGTAACTCCGAAACGACGACGGACAACAATTCATGACGGCACAACACACGAGCGGCAGCCCCGTCCCGCCTCCCCCGCACCTGAGCAGGGAAGCCCGGGCGATCCTGAGCGACGCCGACGACCATTTGTCCGATCTGGCCGATTACCGCACAGCTCGAACGACGATCAATAGAATTGCCGATACGCGTTGCGAACTGGTGCGTAAACAGGGCGTGCAATTCGATGTCGACGCAGTGGATGCAAACGGTGTGCGTGCGTACTGGATTACCTCGCCGCTCCAGGACGATTCCGAACGCGTGATCCTCTATGCACACGGCGGCGGCTACGTGGCCGGCGAGGCGGCGCGGGTCATCGAGCACCCACTGCGGATGGGACGCGCCGCCGGGCGGCCCGTGCTCTCGGTGGAATACCGAAGGGCTCCGGAGCATCCGTGGCCGGCCGCATTCGAGGACTGCCTCACGGCTCACTGCTGGCTCGTCGAACAGGGGTACGCGCCGGGCCGAATCGCCTGGACGGGACTTTCGGCGGGCGGCGGAATCGTGCTGGCGATGGGACTGGCGGCCAGGCAACGCGGCATCCCCATGCCCGGCGCCATCTACGGTATGTCGCCCTGGGCGGACCTGACGCTCAGCGGGGACAGTTACCGGACCAATGCGCCCTACGATCACGTCATGGGTAGCACCGACATGGAAAGGCTTGCAAGGTTGTACGCTGGCACGGCAGACCGCCGTGAGCCGACGATTTCTCCGATCTACGGAGATCCTCGGGGGTTGCCGCCAACGCTTGTGGACGCCGGCTCGAGGGAAATGCTGCTGTCGGACGCCCTGATCTGGGCGCAGCGGGCGCGCGACGTGGGTGAGAACGTCACCCTGGACGTATGGGACGGGCTCTGGCACGGTTTTCACAACGCGCAGGAGATTCCCGAAGCGCATCAGGTCACCGACCGGGCAGCGGCGTTTTTTCGCGCGCATACCGGCGGCAGCGCGACGGGTTCGAGGGCCACGCGATGACGCCGACACCAACCCCTTCTACTGAAGAATTCCTGGACCTGCTCAGGACCATGCTGCTGATCCGCCGCGTGGAAGAACGCCTGCGAGACGACTTCCACGCCGGCAAGCTGCCCGGCGGCGTTCACCTTTACATCGGCCAGGAGGCCGTCGCGGCAGGGGTCTGTGCGCACCTCAACGACGACGACTGGATCGCCAGCACGCATCGCGGCCACGGGCATTTTCTTGCCAAGGGCGGCGATCCGAAGGCAATGATCGCCGAAATTCACGGCAAGGAAACCGGTATCTGCAGGGGCATGGGCGGGTCCATGCACGTGGCGGATTTCTCCAGGGGCATCATCGGCGCCAACGGCATCGTCGGCGGCGGCGTGGGTATTACGGTGGGGGCTGCGCTGGCTGCTCAGCTTGAGAACAAGGGCCAGGTGGCCGTGTGTTTCTTCGGAGACGGCGCGGCGAACCAGGGCGTGTTCATGGAAGCGATGAATGTGGGCGCGCTGTGGAAGCTGCCGCTTGTGCTCGTCTGCGAGCACAACGGGTTCTCAGAGTTTTCGCCTTCGGACACCGTCACGGCCGGCGATATCGCCGATCGGCCGGGGGCGTTCGGAATCCCCAGCACGAGCGTGGACGGCAACGATGCCATCGCCGTATGGGAAGCCGCGAGTGCTGCCGTCGACCATGCACGGCGGGGCAACGGTCCGTCGTTTGTCCTGGCGACGACCTACCGCACCCACGGCCATAACGAAGGCGAGGTGTATTGGCTCAGCGGGACGTATCGCGACGACAGCGAAATCGAGGACTGGAACCGGCGCGATCCCATCGAACGGTTGACCCGCACGCTGGTGGAGCGGGGCATCTGTACGCTGGATGAAGTCGGCGCCATGGACAGGGAAATCCTGGGCACGGTCGAGGATGCCTGCGCGTTCGCCGAAGCCAGCACGGTACCGGCTCCGGAAGCGGTCCGGGATCTGATGTTCTTCCAGCAGGCTCCGTAGGCGGTCCCATGGCCAAGAAACGACTGATCCAGGCCATCAACGATGCGCTGACCGAAGAGATGGAGCGCGACGAACGCGTGATCCTCTTCGGTGAAGACGTGGAAATCAGCATGTTCGGGGATACCGTGGGCCTGCTGGACCGATTCGGCCCCGACCGGGTGCGCAACACGCCCATCTGCGAAGCGACCCTGTCCGGCATGGCCGTGGGTGCGGCAGCGGCCGGATACCGCGTGATCCTGCACATGATGTTCTCCAATTTCATCTATACGGGATTCGACGCCATCGCCAACCAGATGGCAAAGATCCGGCTGATGACCGGCGGCCAGATCATGCTGCCCGTCACCGTGATCGCGGGATACGGCGGCGGGCGCTCCACGGCGGCGCAGCACTCCGATACCCCCTACCCGGCGTTGATGAACCTGGGCGGAATCAACGTCGCCGTGCCGTCGACGCCGGCGGACGCAGCGGGACTGTTGAAAACGGCGATTCGCGGCAACAACCCCACGTTCTATCTCGAGGCGGGCGGCCGGGGCGGCCAGCGCGGCGAAGTGCCGGATGGCGATCACCTGGTGCCCCTGGGTGAGGCCGCCGTTCGCCGTTCCGGCAGCGACGTTACGCTGGTGAGCGTAGGCGCCATGATGCGGCCGACGCTGCGCGCGGCCAGGGCGCTGGCGGCTGACGGTATCGAAGCGGAGGTCATCGATTGCCGGACGCTGGTGCCGCTGGACACCGAAACGATCAAGGCGTCGGTGGCCAGAACCGGGCGGCTGGTCGTCGTGGACGAGGCCCGGGACCGCTGCAGCGCCGCGAGCCATATTGCAGCGGTGATCGCTGATGAGGCGTTCCATGACCTCAAGGCGCCGGTCAGGCGCGTCACGGTGCCGAACATCGCGATGCCCTATGCGCCCAACGTGGAAAAACCGCTCTTGCCCAACCCCGAACGGATCGCCGAAGCCGCCGCGACACTGGTTCGGATGTAAGGCAGCCCGGACGGACCGCCACGAAAATCGGAGGCCAGTCAAACATGCGCGTTAAACTGAAACTTGCCGCGGTCGGCATGAACATGGAAGAGGCCACCATCGTCAAGTGGTTCAAACAACCTGGCGAGTCCTTTTCCAGGGGCGAACCGCTGTACGAAATCGAAACAGAGAAGGTCGCCCAGGAAGTAGAGGCGCCGGGAGACGGCACGCTGGTGGAAATTCTTGTCGAGGAGGACGAAGACGCCGAGGTGGGCGAGGCAGTCTGTGTTGTCGAAGCCGATTCGTAGCAGCCGATTCGCAGGAGGCGATTCGCAGGAAACGATTCGCAGGAGGCGATTCTTGGAAGTCGATCCGCAGAGGCGGACTCGTGCATGCCAATGCGACTGAGTCAATTTGTTATCCTTTCATTATCATAGGATTACAATTATGTTTGAATCTTGTTTCTCTATGTTGCGCCGCGTTTTGCCCATAAGCCGTGTGCTTCATTCCGTGCTTTGCGCGACCGGGATTGTGCTCGGTACCCTGTCGGCCACCGCCTGGGCCCAGTCCGGGCCAGGTACCCAAGTGTACTTCGGCGATACGCACGTCCACAGCTCCTATTCCTACGACTCCTACACCATGCAGAACCGGTCCGCGGGTCCGGAGGTGGCCTACCGCTTCGCCAGGGGAATGCCGGCGGTCCACCCCGGATTCGGCGGGCGTATCCAACTGGAGCGGCCGCTGGACTTTCTCGTTGTCGCGGATCACGCCGAGTACCTCGGTATCACCACCGCCCTGTTCAGCGGGGACGAACGCGTGGCGGATACGCCAACGGGCCGGCGCCTGCTGGAAATGGGCAGTGGTCCGGGCCAGGAACGGCTGGTGCTGGTGGAGATGGCCCAATCCATGCACCGCAAGGAACCCTTTGAGGAAATCAACCTGGAACCGATCATCCGTTCCACCTGGGAGCGCATCGTCGAGACCGCCGACCGGTACAATGACCCAGGCGTCTTCACCACCCTGATCGGTTGGGAGTGGACCGGCTTCCCGCGCGGCGCCGGCATCCACCGCGTGGTGCTGATGCGCGAAGGCGCCGACGTCGCCAGGCAGCTTGTGCCCTACTCCACGTTCCACGGCGAACGGCCGGAAGATCTCTGGCAGTGGCTCGACCGGACCGCCGAGCGCCTCGGCGCGAACTTCCTGTCGATTCCACACAATTCCAATATCAGTTCGGGAAGGATGTTCCAGGAGGTGGACTCCGAGGGTCGCCCCATCAGCGGCGAGTACGCCCGCACCCGAATCCGCTGGGAACCGATCATGGAGATCACCCAGACCAAGGGCGACTCCGAAACCCATCCGATCCTGTCGCCGGACGATGAATTCGCCGACTTCGGCACCTACGAACGAGCCCGGCTGCCGGGCGTGGTGATTCCACCGCCCAACTCCGCCGAGTACGCGCGGGCCGCCCTGAGGCGCGGACTGGAAATCGAGGCGCAGGCAGGCACAAACCCCTACAAGTTCGGTTTCATCGGCTCCACGGACATCCACACTGGGCTGTCGACGACAGACGAGGCCGCCTATGCCGGCAAGATGGGCGTGGAGGGAACGCCGCTGACCAAGACCGCGCCCCTGCAGGGCGGCAATGAACCCGGAACCTACAAGATCGGGCGCGATTTCGAAGCCGCCGGGCTGGCGGGCGTGTGGGCCGAGGAAAATTCCCGCGAGGCGCTCTTCGACGCCCTCCGCCGCAAGGAGGTCTATGCCACCTCAGGACCTCGAATTCACCTGCGTTTCTTCGGAGGATGGGATTATTCGCCGGAAGATGCCGAAGCCAACGACCTGGCGGAAGTGGGCTATGGCGGCGGCGTCCCCATGGGCGGCGAACTCGCACGAGCGCCGGGCGATCGCGCCATCAGGTTCCTTGTCCATGCTGCGAAGGATCCGCTCGGCGCCAATCTCGACCGCATCCAGATAATCAAGGGCTGGCTGGACAGCGACGGCGCGGCCCATGAACGGGTCTACAACGTGGCGCTGTCGGACGGGCGCAGCCCCGACGCCGACGGCCAGGCGCCTCCGGTGGGCAGTACGGTGGACCTGGAAACGGCAACCTACACCAATTCCATCGGCACGACCCAGTTGTCTGCCGTCTGGGAGGACCCGGACTTCGACCCGGGAGCACCCGCGTTCTACTACGCGCGTGCCATCGAAATACCGACTCCGCGGCATACGCTCTACGATGCCGTGGCGTTGGATGAACCGCCCTTTGAGGGTTACGCGGCCACTATTCAGGAACGGGCGTACTCCTCGCCCATATGGTATTCGCCCTGACCCGGCGAACAGGGCCTCGGCCCATTCATGGTCTGGTCTCGACGGCGTCCGGGAAGAACTCCGTAATCGTCCCCTTCGGGGTCAGGTCCCTGCCTTCAAGCCCCGGATAGTCGGGCGAATAGCGCTGGCACTTGAACATCGAATTGAATTCGTCGCCGGCCTTGTCGGTCATCGTACGGTAGATGCCGCGGTCGTTCACCAGTCTGTCGCCGACCGGATTGATGTACTCCCATACGATATCGCCGTCGGGAGTAACCTCGAACATGTGACCGTGGGCGCCCGAACAGACCAGCGTGTTGCCGTTGGGCAGCCGCTGGGCGCCCGAGATGTAGGGGCTGTAGAACGAGTTGGGCGAGACTCCGTGGAAGCTCCACACGACCTGACTTGAAACAATCTGTGTCCGCCTGCTCATGCCGCCGCCGACCGGCATGGGCACATAGCCTGCGACTGCGGCGGGGACGTAGATGCCGTTCTCCATCGGGCCGTCATACGGATCGATTTCGAGCACTGAGGAAAATGTTGGACCCGGTTGCCGGGCGCCGTTGTTGAAGATCAGCAAGTGGCCCGCACCGGGAACCGGCTGTTCCAGCGCGCCGAAGTCCCGGTCGTCGATCCACTGAATGTCATGGGAGAAGAATACCTGTTGATGCCCGTTGCTGGAGGACGTTCCCTCGGCGGTCATGGACGGGCAGTCGCCGGAATCGGATACGCAGGGATTGCCCCAGCGGTAGAGGAAGTCGCCGGCATCGCTTGCCGCCAGTTCCCTGCTTCGCTGCGGATCACCGGCAACGAACGTCGCGCCGTGATCGACGACATAGAACTCGCTGAACCGCGAGTTGTTGATCACCACGTGATCCAGCACTTCGTTGTAGTCCCAGGAATTCATGTGAATCCAGTTGCCGCTGACACCCGGACCGAAATTGATGTCCAGCTTGCCGGAGTGCTCGCTGACCACGCCGTAATCGGGCAACTCAGGATCGAAGTCCTGTACCACGTGGTCGCTGATGTTCCATTCCCAGACGATTTCGCCGTCCATGTCGACCTCGATGAGGCCATCGGGGCTCGAGTCGTAGCTGCCCCGGAGCGCGGGATCGGCACCAAGCGCGAGAATCTGTTCGTGGGAAGCGACCCGTGTGGCGGTATAGATGAGCGTGCGCTGCCCCAGCTTCGGGTTGCGGATGAAGCGAAAATCGTGGTGCCCGGAGACATCGCCGCGCCCTGGCTGGTGCTCCCAGATCACCTTGCCGTCCCAGTCGACAAGCTGATAGAGCCCCGGCGTCGGCACATCGCCGCCCGTGTTACTGCGGGCGAGCAACCCGTCCTCCAGAAGACGGCCGTTCTCGCGAATTTCCGGATCGCGCCAGCTCGCGGGGATCGGCCAGGTGTGGACCACCTCGCCGTTCATGTCGATGAGATACGTATTGCGTCCCCGCGAAGGTGTAAACATCGTGTAGCCCGCGTAGGCGCGCTCGGGGTCGTGGTAGATCAGTTCGGTGGGACCGTGAAATGCCTCGTAGGCCGCGGCCGTGCCGGCCATCAGGACCAACAACGCGCCCATGCTATACACGGTCGTACGGGAGACGGTTCTCATGATGATTACCCCGGGGGCTATTCTTCTCCGGACGATTCTACTCCCATATCGGACGTCGATGGCAGCAATGAACCTACCGCTGCCCAAGATGGCCCCGTGATTGGCCATGCGGGCTAAAATAGCGTGTCTTCCAAAACGCACGCGTAATCCCATGACAGGAACCTCACTTCGTCTCCTCCCAATCATTTCCATGGCAATGGTCGTGGGCTGCTCCACCGGCCCCTCTTTCGAGGTGAGTCCGGAACTGGCCGCGAACCCCAATCCGAGCGTTCCGCTGGCCGCCGTGGTCCGGTTCGCGGCAAATGAACCCGTGAGCACGCGGATCGACGTGAGCGACGGCGTCAACGCCTGGACCCTGGACTACGGCGAAGCTCACGATCCGGCGCAGGGACTCGGCGTAATCGGCATGCGGCCGGATCGGGACCACGAAATTCTCGTGACGATCCGCAATGCAGCGGGTGAGGAAACCACGGCAGAGCCGCTCACTTTTCGCACGCCGCCCCTCCCAGAGGTAGGCATCGAATTTCCGCCGGTGGCTGTCACCGTGAGCCGGCCCGACCGGATGGAGCCCGGCGTCACGCTCTTCAATCCACGGCGCCGCCGGGTCGGGCTGGGTCCGGAGATTGCTGCCTTCAACGCCGGATTCGGGATGCTGATGGTCCTTGACCACGCCGGCGAAGTCACCTGGTACTACCGTGTCGACTCGCGCGTCAGCGACTTCGAGAAGGTCGCCAACGGCAACCTGATCTTCGTCACGGCCGATTTCCGGATGATCGAAATCGACTGGCTGGGCAACACGGTGAACCAGTGGTACGCCGCGAACCGCCCCGAGGGTCCCGCCGAGGGTATCGCGGTGGACACGCAGACCTTTCACCACGAGATCGACGAGCTGCCCAACGGCAATATCATCGTGCTCAGCTCCGAGTGGCGCGAGATTGACGACTATTACACCGACGAGTACGACGAAAACGCCCCGCGCCAGCGGCAGAAAGTGATGGGAGACGTCATAGTCGAGTTCGAACGCAATACGGGGGAAGTCGTGTGGGAATGGCGTGCATTCGACCACATGGACCCGTTCCGTATCGGCTATGAAACCTTCTCCAACTACTGGATCCGCCGCGGCTTCCCGGACACCATTGACTGGAGTCACGCCAACAACCTCCTCTACGACGAGACAGACGACTCGATCGTCATCAATTTCCGCTACCAGGCGGCCGCCATGAAAATCGACCGGGCCAGCCGGGAGATCAAGTGGATCTTCGGCGAACCCACCGGCTGGGGCGACCTGTCGGACAAGGTGCTGCAGCCGGACGGCGAGTTCGACTGGCCGTATCACCAGCATTCGCCGAACCCCACACCCAACGGCACGCTTCTGATATACAACAACGGCAACTACGAGGCGCGTCCATTCACTCCGCCCTCGCCCATCACGGAGACCTACTCCCGAGCCGTGGAGTACGAAATCGACGAGGAGAACATGCGGGTCCGCCAGCTCTGGCAGTCGGAACAGGAGGGTCCGGACAGCGTCGTCAGCATCGCGATGGGCGACGTGGACTGGCTTCCGGAAACCGAGAACATCCTCGTCGCCTACGGCGCCATCCTCGACCCCGACACCATCGACCAGGTGGACTGGCCGTCCGATTCGCGGCTGCAGTTCAACCAGTGGACCCGTCTGCGCGAGTACGTGCGCAGCGATCCGCCGGAGATCGTCTACGAGGTAGTCCTCGATACGGGAACCGACGACATGGGCTGGACGCTGTTCGGAGCGGAGCGCATCGATCGGGTGGGTCCGTAAGCGAACTTTGGGACATGGCAACCCATGGCGGCTGGCCTGCCGCCGCAACGGGAGGCGTCAGCCGATGTCGAAGACACGCCAGAGAATAGCGACGGTAAATGCGAGATTGAAACCGATCACCCATTTGAGCAACAACAATTCGGCCTTGGTGGCAAGATGTTCGGCGAGTTCCTCGCCCAGGGCCGCGGCGACGGCCTCGGCCTGTTCTTCCGGCAGCCCGGCCTGCTTGAGCTTGCGTGCGAAGCGAAGCGTGTTGATCGCGGTTGTAGCCATTACGGATACCTTCTGAACACTTTCGTGCGATACCGTATAGAGACCTCAAGCGGACGGCAAACCTCATAATGCCCCGATTTGGCGAGAATAGCGACATGCGAGAACCCCGTTCACATTACCTGCCCCGAACGCGCGCGGGCCGGATCGCCACGGCGCTCCTGCTCATTTGCGTGGCCCTGTCGCAACCGCCGATAGTGCACGGACTTGCGAACCGTATCGAGCCCTGGACCCTTGGGATGCCCTTCCTCTTTGTCTATCTCCTCGGCGTCTATGTCGTCACGATCGCCGTTCTGATCTGGACCATGACCAGGAAGGTCTGATGGAACCCTGGGTCGTCGCCACAAGCCTGATCTTTCTCTACCTGCTCGCGACGGTCGTCATTGGCGTAGTCGCCAACCGGCGGCTCACGGTCAACATGGAGGATTTCCTGCTCTACGGCCGCCAGGCCGGGGTCATCGTCCTTTACCTGACCGTGGTGGCGACCTTTCACTCGGCATTCGCCTTTCTCGGCTCGGGCGGTTTTTTCTATACCCACGGGATCGGCTTCTGGATGGCGGGCACCTGGACGATTCTCGTCGGCGTCATCACCTACACGCTGGGCACGCGAATCTGGGCATTGGGCAAACGCTTCGGTTACATCACCCCGGCGGACATGCTGGCGGATTTCTACGAGAGCGATGCGGTCCGCGTGCTGACCGCCGCGGTTTCGGTGGTTTTCACCATCCTCTACATCCAGGTTCAGTCCCAGGGGCTGGGTTACATCCTCTCAGTGGCGTCCGGCGGGCGGGTGTCGTTCGAAGTGGGGACGCTGATTCTCCTGATCGTCGCCGCAGCGTACCTCATCGCCGGCGGGTTACGGGCCGTCTACTGGACCGACGTAATCCAGGGCGTATGGATGTACGTGGCCGTATGGGTCGGCAGCCTCGTGCTGGTCTACAAACTCTTCGGCGGCCCCGTCGAGCTCTGGCAGCGCCTCGCCACCGAGCGCCCCGACCTGCTGACACTGCCGGGGCCGGAAGGACTGTTCACGCCAGGCGTCTGGTTCGGCATGACCATCGCGCTTTCGTTCGGCATCGTGTTCCAGCCCCACATGATGATCCGCTTCTACACCGCGGCGTCGGCCAGAACCCTCAAGTTGCTGGGCGCAACCACGCCCATCTACCTGATGACGCTGTACATTCCGGCGGCAATGGTGGGCCTCGGCGGCGCACTGGTGCTGCCGGACCTGGAAATTGCGGATCGGGTCTTTCCGGAGCTTCTCTTTCAATACGCGCCCGCATGGCTTACGGGACTGATCCTGGCCGGCGCAACTGCCGCCGCCATGTCCACACTGGACTCGATCCTGCATTCCAACATGACGGTGCTGACCCGTGACATCTACCAGCGCTTCGTGGCTCCCGGACGGAGCCAGGCGCACTACGTACTGTTCGGCCGCGGCGTCGTGCTCGTCCTGCTGGCGGTCGGCTACGTGCTCTCCGTGTCGACCTTCGACTTCCTGGTGACGTTGATCACGCTCTCCGGCGCCGGCGCGCTGCAGCTCATGCCGGCCATCCTGGGCGTCTGCTATCCCGGCCGCCGCGTCACCACGCGCAACGGCGTCATCGCGGGGATCATCGCCGGCCTGCTTGTGCTGTATGTCACCCGGGTGGTGATCTACCAGCCGCTGGGCATCCATGAAGCCGTCTGGTCGCTTGGGGTTAACTTCGTCGTCACAATCATCGTGTCGCGCTTCTCGGCACCGCCCTCGGATAAGACCCGCAACAGAATCCATGGCGAAATCGAGCGGTTTGTTTACGGGGATTGAGGTTGTAGACACATGACAGTCGGACCACGTACAAGGACCCTGGCGGAGCGGTCCGAGCGCGTCATGCCCGGCCGGCAGAGCAATTTTCGCGCCGTGCCGGGCGCCAAACCGCTGTTCCTGGAACGGGCAGAGGGACTCCATTATTTCGATGCGGACGGAAACCGGTACATCGACTTCATCCTCTCCATGGGTCCCGCCATCTGGGGCTACGGCGACACCGCTTACAAGGATGCGATCCGGCGCCAACTGGATCGCTTGCCGGCAATCAGCTCAGGCGCTTCGCAGTGCGCACTGGAAGTGGAGCTTGCCGAGCGGATCGTCGAACACGTCCCCTGCGCGGAGTGGGTGCGGTTCGGGATCTCCGGTTCCGAGGCGGTGCAACTGGCCGTCCGCCTCGCCCGCGCATACTCCGGGCGTCCCTACGTGCTGCGATTTTTCGGCCATTATCATGGCTGGCTCGATGGTGTGTTTGGTGGGGTGCCTGGAAACGTTCCCGGCGCCCCCCGCGATGCGACCGGCGGCAGCGACCGCAGCGACCATGCCTGCGGAGATCGCGATGACGGCAGTCGCGTCGGCGACAACCGAGGCCGGGCCGAGCCGGTCGAACTGCCCGCGGCGGTCACAAGCGACGCCGATCCCTACTTGTCGGAAGGACTCGCCCCCGGCGCGATCGGCAACTCGCTGATGATCCCGTGGAACGACCTGACCGCCTTCGAAGCGACCCTTCAAGCGCACAGCGACCACATCGCGTTGGTCCTGATGGAGCCCATCCTCTGCAACTACGGTTGCTGCCCGCCCCGGCCAGGCTATCTCGAAGGCGTCCGGGAACTGTGCAGCAAGCACGGCGTGCTGCTGTGCTTCGACGAGGTCATCACAGGATTTCGCGTCGCGCTGGGCGGCGCCCAAGCAGCGCTCGGCGTGACACCCGACCTGGCCACATTCGGCAAGGCCCTGGCGGGCGGTTTCCCGCTGAGCGCGGTGGCCGGCCGAGCGGACATTCTTCAACTCCTGAGGGACAACCGCGTACTCGGTCCGGGCACCTTCAACTCCTTTCCGCCCAGCCTCGCCGCAGCAATCCACACCATCGGCACACTGGCCGCGAACGATGGCGCCTGCTATCGCGTGGTGCAGGCGCGCCAGCGGCAACTCAGCGAAGGGCTGGCTGCCATCTGCGCGGACCACGGCCGTCCCTGCCTCCTCCAGGGTCCCACGGGCGTCATCTACTTCGACTTTGTCGACAAGTCCGCCGCTTACGTCCCCGAGGATCTCGCGGAGCGCGATGCGGCCGACTTCGAGCGATTCCGCGCGCTCTGGGGCGAGGAAGGCGTGCTCATGGGCGGCGGCGGACGGATATTCATTTCGCCCAATCACACAGAGAACGATATAGAGCAGGCGCTGGCGGCAGCAGACCGCGCAATGGCACGTGTAGCGCTTGGTCGGTAACGATCAGGCGCATTGCATCGGCCCATCAGACACGAACAGGCTAAACAGCGACGACGAGTTTGCCACGGCCGCAGGTTACTTCCTGTGGGCCAGTTTCTCCGTGACCGGAATGAAGCCAAGCACCAATTTGTCTTGAAAGCAATGGGCAAATCCAGCGGCTTTGCACTCATTTCAACCTTGCAATGTCCGGCAATCTACCGTACGTTTGAATTCAGTAAAGGAGATGGGTCAATGTTGAACTTTCACGATTGGGCGGCTGATATTGAGGAACCGAAAACCGCTCGAATGGAACAGCGCACCAAACCGCACGTCAAGGCGCAGATTCAGCAAGCTGCAGCACTCCTGGGAGTTGACGAGACAACATTCGTGACCAGCGTGGCCCTGGAACGCGCGAGAGAGACGATCGAGGATCATGAGCGAACGATACTCTCGGCAAACGACCGTGCCGTGGTTCTCGCGGCGCTCGACAATCCTGCCGAACCCACCAAAGACTTGGAGAAGGCCATGGCTCTGCACCGGGATCGAGTAGCGCGTGGTGGATGAGGCTGCCCGGGACCGGCATGGAATATTCATCGAACCGCTGGACCCGGTCAGGCACGACCGAAGTTCATTCTCCTGCGGTGCCGGCCGACTCGACAATTTTCTCAAACGGACTGCCCGTAAACACCAAACGGGCGGATTCACGCGGGTGTGGGTCGCCACCGACGACGGCGGCTCACAAGTCCTGGGCTACTACGCCCTGAACGCCCACTCGCTCGAAGGCGGCGACCTCCCGAAAAGACTGACGCGGGACGCACCCCGGCATGGGGCCATCCCAGCCGTGTACCTCTCGATGATCGCGGTCGACCGCCGCCACCAGGGCCATGGTATTGGACGCATCCTTCTCGCTGATGCGCTGGCACGCGCTGCATCGGCAGCCGAGCAGGTCGGCATACGGGCCGTGGTGCTCGACGTCATTGAGGACGGGGGCGAAGAACTCACCGAAAAACGCCGTGCATTCTACGCTGCAATGGGGTTTCAGCCGCTGCCGAGGCGCCCGCTCAGAATGTTCATCGGCATCGAGACCGTCCGCAAAACGATGTAGCGTGGGTCACATCCTTGTGATGAGCAAATTCACCCCTTGTCTACTTTACTCATGAGTAATTCAGAGGCGATGAGTGGAGGAATCCGACCGGGCTGCCAGGGTCGCGCGCACCGTCGCGCTTGCCGAGCGAACGTTCGCCAATCGCGACAAGGCAAGCCGCTGGCTCCACAAGGAACTCCGCACCCTTGACGACCTGCGCCCCATCGATCTGATCCGCACCAACGCCGGCGCCCGGCTCGTCGAGGACGCGTTGATGCGGATCGCCTGGGGCGCCCCGGCTTGATGCACCTGTGGCGGCTGTCCGGAGTGGAATTCGCGGAACGATTCGACGGGGGATACGGATACGCATGCGACGGACAATGGAACTCCCGCGGAAACCCCGTGACCTACTGTTCCACCGGACCTGCGCCGGCGCGCTCATCCTGCGGGCAGGCATGCCGTAACGACTGCGAGTGAACGCCATTGGCCCGCCGGAGTTCGCGGGCGACATTCTGTGAATGCCGTCCGATTCCAGGTGCCAAGGTCTCTGCCCGGTCTCTATAATGATCCGGTGGCCGATGGCGAACCTGAAGCGACTGTGGATCGGTCGCGTTACGGCGCACGGCTGTAGACATTAATGGAGTCTGAGCAAGTAAGGAAATTGATCATGGCGTCTTTCCAGAGGATTACCCTCGATCCAGCGGTCATGGGGGGCAAGGCGTGCATCCGAGGGCTGCGCGTCACCGTGGGGACCGTCGTGGGCCTCTTGGCTGCCGGTCGCTCAGCGGCCGAAATACTTGAGGCGTATCCCTATCTTGAACAGGAGGACATCGACGAGTCCCTGGCCTACGCTGCCTGGAGGCTCGAGGAACGCGAGGTTTCACTCTCTGCGTCATGAGACCGAAGCTCCTGCTGGACATGAACCTGTCACCGAAATGGGTGCAGGCACTGCGGAAGCATGGATGGCAGGCGGTGCACTGGTCCGACGTCGGCGATCCACGGGCCAGCGACAGGGAGATCATGGACTGGGCCGCCGCCAACGAATACGTTGTATTCACTCACGATCTGGATTTCGCCACCATGCTCGCACTGTCGCATGACGCTGGCCCGAGCGTGCTTCAAATCCGCGCCGAGAACATCATGCCGGATCATTCGGCGGACTCGATAATCGCTGCTCTCACTCAGCACGAAAGAGACTTGTCCGCTGGGGCTCTGGTGGTCGTTGACGAGCGCCGTAGCCGCGTTCGTGTGTTGCCGATCTGAACGGCAATAACGCTCACGGAAAGACGGCCATTGACGTCGTGAACTCCACCGGCTGCTCCAGTTGGTCCGCAGCCGGGATCGCGTCGGCGTAGGCCTTCAGGCCCTCGGACGCGGCGAATGCCGACAGGTCGAGGGCGCGGTTGCGAGCCTCCATGGGAAGAAGCCCGGGCGCCGATGCCAGCCGTTCCGCGGTGAGCGCCTGTCGGGACCGCAGCGAAGCCCAGTCTGCCTCGCCGATGTAACGACGCTCCTCATCGGCGATGTCCGGCGTGGCGAGGCTGCGCAGCAGCTCGGCGTTGTTCAGCCGCGTGTAGCGGATGGTACCGCCGGTTCTGGAATAGCCGCCGAAGCTCAGGTACGCGACCGGCAGGTCCGCCCCGTAGCCGGCGGCCAGCAGCGCCGTCATGGCCGGGTAGCCCTCGGAGTTGCGTCCGCTCCAGTTGTGAACGATGCCGACGGTGTGCCAGTCGGCGGGAAGCGCTACAGCCAACTGGTCGACCCGCGCATCGGCTGGCCGGTCGAGGGACTGCTGAGCGTCAGCGTTGCCGCCGCGCAAGCCATCGTGGCCGGTTCGGTCGCGTCAATCGCATTGCTCAACCAACCGACCGATGGACTGGATTGGCTGGAACGGTGCGCCGTGCCGTATCTGGCCATCGACGAAGAACTCAACTGCCATGGTCACCTGAAGTTTCGATAGCGAGGATGTTGCGGGGGTGAATCAATCTGCATGTCGCCCGGCCCCGCCGGCACTTCGGCAATTTCCGCGCAAAGTCACTGGATTTGCCGATATTTCGGCTTCCCGGGAAGGCTTATCGTATTCCCTGGTTACACACGACGGGGCGACGATCGACGATGGACACGCTGCGGGACAATCAGGACCGCCTCATGAAGCTCATTCTGAGTCGCCCGCGCGTGGTGCGGGACCTGCTCGCGCTGCTGCCCGCGGAGTGGACCGCGGCGGTGGACGCCTCCGGCCTTCGCGAGATGCCCACCGAGTTCATCGGCGCGGGCGGCGAAAAGCGCATCGCGGATCTGTGCTGGCTTGCCGAAGGCAGGGGCGGTGACTCGGCGATCATTCTGATTGAGAACCAGTCCACGCCCGACCGGCGCATGCCGGCTCGGGCGACGACGCGGATCGGGCTGCTCTACGAATCGCTCGGCGGCAAAGCGCGCGGGGCCGATGGACGGTTCCCGCCAGCGCTGGTCGTCGTGGTGTACACGGGACATCGGCCGTGGCGTTCCCCGGACGACCTGAGCGGCCTGGTGCGGATGCCGGTCGGCCATCCGTTGCCGTGGCTGACCGGACGTCGCTACGCACGGCTTGATTTGCGGGACCCTGCGGCGCAGTATCCCAAGCGTGGCAACCGCATGGCGGCGCTGGCGCAACTGGTATTCGCGGAGTCGTATGCTGACGCCATCGGCATTCTCGGCGAAGTGCGCGGATGGCTGGACTTCGGGGACGAGGACGAGGCGCGCCTGTACCAGTGCTACCTGGACTGGTTCCACGCGACCGCGCCGGAGTTCCGTCCGCGGGACTGGAACCCGGAGCGAGAGAGAGAATTGGAGGAGCTGATGGCCGAAAAATCGATACTGCAGAGGAACAACGAGCGCTGGCTGAAGCGCCACCGGCAGGAGTTGTTGGCGGAAGGCCGCCGCGAAGCGATCGCCGAGGGCCGCCGCGAAGCGCTCGTGCGGCTGGCCGCGAGACGTTTCGACGCCGACACCGGGCGGCAGCTACAAGCCCGGTTGAGGGCCGTGGAAGACCCCGGCCGCCTCGACAGGGTGGGCGACCTGATCCTGGACAGCGAGACCGGCGAGCAATTGCTCGGCGGAATCGACCGCGCCGGCCTGAACTCGGCCTGACGCCGCGCCCGCCAGCGCATGGAGCCGCAATTGAGCAGATCGCTGGTCAGACGCACTGAGTAGCGAACCCCCGGTCACTCTGCCTCAAGGCTTTCCAGTAACGTCACCAGTCCCGGGTAGTCGAGACTGAGCTTTTGCAGCTTTTGCGGTCGCCCGGTTTCAGGCAATTCAAAGTCCAGAACGCGCTCACCTTCCGGGGTGACCTCGAACACTCTCTTGGTCTGTGAATTCATGACGACGGTATTGCCGTTCGGAACGCGGGTGGCCGCTCCGGCAAATGGGCCGTGCCAGGCGCCGAGCGGCTCCTCGATGTACTCCCAGACGATCTCCGTCTGGTACGGGTCGCCATTCTCTGCGAGTTCGAAGCAGCCGTTATCGTCGTACGGCAATGCAATTTCGACGATGGACGAATACGACATGCCGAGACCGAATGCGCCAATGGCTTCAGCCCCGGGGATGGTTCCGGCCCGATTGTTGTGAATGGTCAGGTCGCCGGGCCCGGGGAGATTATCGGCCTTTATGAAGTGCGGATCATGTTGAGCGCCAAGAATCTGACTTTCGGCGTCGCCGTAGCCATACACGGCCGGGTTGCCGAACCGGAAGAGTATCCTCCCGCCTTTTGCGCAACGCCCGCCCTGCCCTGTTCTTGCCTCCACTGTCGTGGTGCTGTGGTCGATGATGTAAATCTCGCTGTGATTCACGCTGCTGAAAACGATCAAGTCCCGCTCAGGCTCGTAATCGATGCCATTTGCGTGGAAGTGCCTCTGTGCATTTCCGGGAAAGTTGATGTCGAATCGATCGTGGTTCTCGCGAATGTCGCCATAGTTTGGCCGGTTCGGGAATTGGTCCTGGACCATATGATCGAGGTCTGACCACATCCACACGATCTCGGTCGAACCGTCTTCCAGGTTCGGTTTCAATTCCAGAATCCGCTCGAACCAGCGTACTTCCCTTTCATTCCGCCGAGGCGTGCGGCCGTGGAATTCGAGTTCCACTCTGGGTACTGCGTTGTACTCCGTTACGAGAACGTTGCCGTTCGGCATGGGAGCGAAGTCATGATGCAGGCACATGTTGTTCTCGATACAGTGACTGAATTCCCAAAGAACCTCACCGTTCGGCGCCACGATTTCCAGGACTCCGTGGGCAGCGACCGGAAAGGTTCGCATATCGAAGAAGTCCCCAATGCCCGCTTGCCGAAGGAGATTGCCATCCGGAAGGAGATGAGAATGGACGCCTTCCGGCCCATGTTCGGATGGCCATTCATGAACCAGGTTGCCCTGCGGATCCAGCAGCTTGGTTCCGGCGTTAATGGTGGTATCGCCGGCAGATCCTGACTCCGTGTAGAGCATGTAGGCCTCATACTGGCGGGGGTCCTCGCCGGGCAGTATCGGATCGACTACATCCGATCGACCTAGCATCGCGACCAATTGACTGACGTTCGCCAGGCCTTCCGGGGAAGGGGGAACCGCACGTCGATCGTACAGCTCCGCATTGCTCAATACCCAGTCGCCGTCCAGATCGGCGCGGCGAAGCGCAGCGGCGGCTTGTTCCAGTTCCTCGAAGTCAATTTGATCGTCACCGTCCCTGTCGATGACCTTGATGGGCGTTTGCAAGCGGAGCCAGCCCGGGATCGGGCCCGGGCCGCCAAGTTCACGCCTGTCCAGCAACTGGTCACCGTTGGCGTCAAGGGGCATGAGTGACTCCTGAGCGGCCGCTATTTCAGGCGCATCAAGCTGCCCGTCCCCGTCCCGGTCCAGAGCCTCCAGCACAGGAACGCGGGGAAGGGACCACTCGTACGCATCGTAGTCGGGTGGTTCCGTTGAGGCTGTCCCTGCTTCCAGGGCTGAAATATTGTTGCCCTGCGCACGGACTGTCAGCGGGAACGTGCAAATCACGCCGAGCACTGCAACTAATACAACTGCGAAGGAATGGCGCTTTATCTGACTATTGGCGATGTTCATTGCAAACCTCCACTAATAGAGAGTCGGAATCATCAACCCACCGTAGATGCCCCAGTTGACGGTTTCGTAGGGGTCGTACAGTTCGAGTTCGAATACGACCTCCGATGAGCCGTTTCGGGCGTATTCCCGCAGCAGGGAGGGCATGTGAAACTCGTTGAAGAACGTGCCGCTCGTGTCGCTGTTGCTGTAGACCTGTCCGGTCGCGGGCACCACGCAGTGTGCCCAGATCACCAGCATGTTGCCGGTCTGCGGCAGCCTGTGGGCATCACCCATGTCGGGAGAAAGCCGGGACGTTGCGGAATGGCGCGTATCCGACGCCCAGACCTCCTCGACGGTCATGGCGTCTTCGTCGACGCGGTACTCCACGCCGCGGCTGAAATTCTTCTCGGGCGGGACCGGCGGCTTTGGCGGGCGGGCGCCCCAGGTTCCGTTGTCGAAGAAGACGATGGTGCCTTCCGCGGTGATGCGAGGATTGTGTCCGTGATAGGGCCAGCGTACCAGGTTGACGGGCTTCAGCACCCTGCCGCCGAGTTCGCCCCAACCCGTCGGCTCGCCCAGTATCCACTTGATGTTGCCGGTGGCGCGGTCGACCTTGACGATGGCATCCTGGTGCCGTAGCGACACAACTACCGAGTCGTCCCGGGCGTCGTAGCCGGCGCCGTTGCCGTGGGTCCAGTCCAGCGCGCCTTCGAAGCCGCGCATGGCCCAGTAGTCGTCCGTACCTCCATAGCCGATCCGCATCGGATCGAGGCGGTCGAATGCGGACCAGCGCCAGAGCAGCTCGCCGGAGCTGCGGTCCATCTCGGCCACGCCGTCGCCGACCACGATGGCCCTGCGCCTGGGCGCCTCAAGGTTGTATTGGTCCGTGTAGTAATCATCGATTTCCTGGGATGACGCGGTGAATATCAGGAAATTGCCGTTGGGCATCTCTTTCGGCTGGTGATGCAATCCGGCGGTGTCCACGGCAATGGCCCCGGGGACCGGGCCCTGGGGCCGGCGAGCCGCGTACCACTGGTTGACGGTATTGCCGAGCATGTCGATCTCGAAGGTACGGAAGTCCCAGCGGTGGAAGATCAGGTTGCCGTTCCGGAGCCGGTCGATGCCTTCCAGAAAGCTGTCGGTCTCGTAGTACCAGCAGACTTCGTTGTCGGCGTCCAGGGCGACGATGATCCCCCAACCGAAACCGAAGTCCACCGTCTCCTGCGACCACTCGTCGTACCGCCCCCTGGGTATGCGATGCACGGAAAGCAGCAGGAAGCCCGGCTCGCGGCGACTGCGGTCGTCCCGATTGATACGGATGCCATGAGGAAAGTCGTAGCCACCCGGCAAGGGAGGCGTGCGGTAGTGTAGCGGTTCGGGCGCCGTCAATTCGGCGCCGGATTCGGCGATCAGTGTCACGCGAAGCTCGTGGTCTCGGTCGGGGCGCATGCCGAGAATCGGCAGCCCCTCGGCCGGTGATCGATCTCGGCCGAAATCCACGCTCCACTGGCGGTCCGGGTCGCGGATGTCAATCCGTGTGCGGCCGGGTTCGCTGGGCCGGAAGAAGACCACCGCGGCCAGCGGCACGCGGGGATTGGGATTCCGGATCACCGTGGGCTCTTCAATGAAATGCATCGAATCTTCCCAGGCTCTTACTTCGGAATCAGCCGGGCCGGAATGGACCGGATGGCGCGAACCATGCCGGGACCTCCCCAGTCGGGTTCGTCCACCAGCAGTTCGATGGACGCGAGCCGCTCAAGCAGAACGCGCAACGCGATCTCGCCCTCCAGCATGGCCAGGTGACGGCCCTTGCAGATACGCGGGCCGCCGCCGAATCCCAGTGTGCGCCGCTTGGGCCGCCGGATATCGAAACGGTCCGGATTCTCGAAGACCCGGGGGTCGCGGTTGGCCGCGCCCCACGCCATCAGCAGATTGGTGCCGGCGGCGATACGAACCCCTTCGTATTCGATGTCCTCATACGCCCCGCGGTGAAGGCCGAAGAATGGCGGCTCAAGGCGTATCGCCTCGCGCCAGGCGTCATGTACCAGCCCAGGATTCTCCTCCAGCAGCTTCCATTGGTCGGGGTGGCTCAGGCACATATAGATAACGTTGGCGACACCGCCCGCCGCAGAGTCGATGCCGTCGAACGTGATCGCCGCTGCGGTCGTCGCGGCGTTCCTTGGCACGTCCTTCCAGTCGCCGTCGGCAAGCACGGACTCGAAGAGATCGAGAAATGTCTCGCCCGTCGAATCTCCGCCCGACGAATCTCCTCCCGACGAATCTCCGCCCGACGAATCTCCGAACGTCCGATGGTGCGCCTCCAGAAAGTCCCGTATGGTCTGGGCAGCGCGGTTCGCGATCTCCACCTCCTCAGGCGTAGATTCGAACTTCAACATGGGAACGATGGCGGCGGAACACTTCTCCAGGAGCGGCGCCGCCTCCGCCGGCAGTCCCAGGAACCGGACCCAGAAGTTGCGGACGATGACCTGGACATAGTCCCGCCGAAGGTCGACCACGCCGCCGCGGTCGAGCAAGTCGTCCATGGCCCGTTCGGCGGCGTGCGTGATCGTCTCGATCAGCGGATGGTTTCGCGCGGGGCTCATGGGCCGATAGGTCGCGATCGCGATGGGCGTGTGCGCGGGCTCGTTCATGAAGAAGGGGCTGTAGCTGTCCATCCGGGCCAGGGCGCCCTCGGCCCCGGCGCCCGAGCGGCGTTTCCGGCGGTGCTGCGCGCCCAGGGCGGGATGGTGCATCAGGTCCGCGAGCGTCCGATGGGCCGTGGCGATCAGTCCGTCGCCGGCGGGCATGCGGAACAGGCCGGGTCCCGGCCGCGCATGGGCGGCCCGGTAGGCAAATCCCGGATCCCGCGCGAATCGTTCATCAGCCAGCTCCGAGAGCGTCGGCAGGTCCTGCGCTACCCGGACCGTCATGCCAGAAATCCCGATGTTATTCGTCTTTGTACAACAAAATATAAGTTCATGCTGTAAACGCTGGCCAATACTCTCGCGTGGACGGACTATAGTAGTACAATCCACGAAAGTGAAAGGTATTCCATACCCAATACCACACCCGGCACTGGAACAAAAACTGATGCAGAACCTGTTAAACCCCAACCGGCCAGTCAACGTCAACAGCGTGGCGGTGCTGTTGTCCCTCATGTTTCTGCACCTTGTGGGCCCTCAGGCCGTGATCCTGCAGCCGGCCTTTGTGGACGGCATGGTCGGCCAACTGGGATTCAGCCCCGTGCAAGGGGGCTTCGTGGCGGCCGCGGAGAACACCGGCAAGGCCGTGCAGAGCCTCCTGATGATGGTTTTGGTCACGCGCGTCAACTGGCGTTACCTGTTCTACGGTGCGCTGGGTGTGCTCATGGTCGGCAACCTGCTTTGCACCGTGGTGGACGACTATCAGACGTTTCGCGTGCTGCGGTTCTGCACGGGGGTTGCCAACGGCACCATCGTACCGCTGTGCTACGTGGTGGTCGGCCTGACGGCCGCCGCGGACCGCAATTTCGGACTGCTGATCGTGTCCCTCATGGTCTACGCAGCCGTGATCTTCTTCGCCATCCCGACGATCTTTGCGATGGCCGGCCTCGTTGGGCTCCTGCTGGTCTTCGCGACGTTCGCTGGCCTCGCGCTTCCGGTCGTTCGCAACGTGCCGACCCGCGGCGAGCAACAGACCAGCGTCGACGAGGGCGGCCTCACTCTGCCCTGGAGCCTTCGCGGCATGGCGCTGGGCGCCATGTTCCTCTACTTCGTCGCCACGTTCGGCATCTGGACCTACATGTCGCTGATCGGCCGCGACGCCGGCATTCCCGAACAGCAGGTGGCCAATGCCCTGACCCTGTCGCAGTTCGCGGGCATCGCCGGCGCCCTGATCGCCGTGGTGCTCGGTAGCCGCTACGGGAGAGCCTGGCCGCTGGCCATCGCACTGGTAGGGTCCATAGTCTCCCTGCTGATTCTCGGCAGCTACCGCACGGCCATGGGCTTTGTCATTGCCGCGTGCCTGTTCAACCTGCTGTGGAATACCGCGCACCCGTACCTGCTGGGCGCCCACGCGAGCTTCGACCGCAGCGGCCGCCAGGTGACCTACGCGGTCGCCATGCAGATGATGGGCATCGCCGCAGGACCCGCGGTTGCCGCCTCGATCCTGACCGGCGGCACCTATGGCCAGGTCATCACCCTGTGCACGGCCCTCCTCGCCGTCACCCTGGTACTCATCCAGCCACCGGTTCTCAGAGAGTCCACCCTGTCGCGGAAACGGAAACTCGCCGCGGCTTCGAGCCATTGAGCGAGCCACGGGAAAAAACTTCATCCTCAGTGGCTATTACGATGCGTTCAAGGTGATCGAGCGTGCCGGGAACCACTCCATCGCCGAGGGTCCCTACGAACCATGTATTGAACGGGCCAGTAATACCGGGCGGCACTGGCGTCCGCGTCAGCCGATCATCACCGTTCGGGGGAATTGCGCGTAATTTTCCCAGCGGGTGGGCTTTTCGGGCATTTGATCGGCGGTGGCCTGGACCTGGCCGTTCGCGTCGGTGACACGTGAGACGATCGTGTGTTCGCCCGGTTGGGCGTCCTGCCATGCGTAGCGGAATAGTTTCCAGGAGTACTGGGTGGATTCCGGGTCGATGGCCGCGGGCTGCCAGGCGCCATCGTCGATGCGGATCTCCACGGAACTCAGCGGTGTGCCGTCGTTGAGCACAAAACCCATGATTTCGTGCCCTTCTGCATTGCGGGTCACGCGCACGATGGACGACTTGAGCCGCATCCGGGTCACCGAGCGTTCCTCCCAGCGCTCCACGCCGCCGATGTCGCGGCGGGCCAGTGTCACGTAGTCCCGTGCCATGAAGCGGCCCATGTACCTCCGGTCCTGCACGTGGATCTGGGTGAGCCATTTCACGTTTGAAATGCCGTACCAGCCGGGGGCGATCAGCCGCACCGGTGCCCCGTGGTAGAGATTCAGCGGCTCACCGTTCATTTCCCAGGCCAGCATCATTTCCGGGAGAAGCGCATCGTCGCGGTGCATGCTGCGGCCGAAGTTCTGCTCGACTCTCTGGTCGCGGATGCTTTCGGTACCCGCATCGGCGCCGTAGAAGACTACTTCAAGTCCCGCATCCTGAATACCGGCCTCCAGCAGCAGCTCCCGCAGGCTGATGCCGCCCCACCGTGCATTGCCGATCAGGCCATGGAAGATCGCGGCACGATTGCCCCCGCACTCGAATCCGGCATCGATTTCGACCTTCGACCGGGATTGCAGATCCGCCAGGGTGAGTTCCATGGGACGGTCCACCAGGCCCGTGATCCGTAACCGATAACTCTCCGCATCGATTTCCGGTTGGTCGTAGTGCTGAACGATGTAGAACTCACCCACAGGCGTGTAGAAAGAGTCAATGTTGCGCGTGTCCTGGAACAGGATCCCACCAGGCACGACGGGAGGCGCCGCGAACGTCTCAGGCACATCGGTAAACGGGACGATTTCCTCCCCCTGGGCCAGTGCGAGCTTCGACCAGAACGGCATGCCGGCCGTCGCGGCCATTCCGCCTAGAGCCATCCCGCCCCTGAGGACGTCTCGTCGACGCGTTTCTGCGCCTTGCCTGCGCTCTTCAATCCCAGGTACGCGCTGTTCCAACTTACGTGACATGGTTACTCCCCTGTTAATGATCAAGGTGCATCGTGACTCCTGCAACCGAGGATTGTATATGCTGCACAGCGCCAGGGTGGAGCGGACCGCGACAGCGCCCGGTGCGCGATGAGTGAGCGCCCACATTCGTGGTAATCTCGGGGGCTGAAGGGGCATGCACGCGGCCCCTTGCGCCTGTGCCTTACACAATGGGGAAAACGACATGGCATATACGTTGATTGGCAACGATTTCGTGCCGCCGGATGTGCGCGGCAAGGTCACCGGGCAGGCCAAGTACGCGGAGGACTTTCGTGCCGAGGGCATGCTGTTCTGCAAGCTGCTGACCAGTCCCATGCCGCACGCGCGGGTGCGCAATATCGATGCCTCCGCCGCTCTGGCTCTGGAAGGCGTCCACGCGGTTCTGACCGCCGACGACATCCCGCCCGCGCAAGCGCCCCGGTCCCCGGCAACGCCGATCCTCACCAACGAGCCCTGCTACGTGGGCGAACCCATTCTCGCGGTGGCCGCCGACGACGAGACCACTGCCCAGGACGCCATCGACCTGATCGAGCTTGACCTGGAGCCCCTCCCCTTCACCTTCGATCCCCTTGAGAGCCTTTACCCCGGCGGGCCCAACGCCCGCAGCGACGGCAACGTGGCGGGCCGGCGCATCCCTGTGCAGACGGTCAAGTGGACCGCCGGCGACTTCGCGGCCGTGGAAGAAGGCCAGCTTCCCATGGGCCAGCCCATCACCGAATGGGCCTATGGCGACGTGGACGGCGGTTTCGAGGAAGCCGCCGTGGTGATCGACGAGAGTTTCGTCACTGCCGGCCTCTCCCATCACTGCATGGAACCCCGGAGTTGCATGGCCTACTGGGAAAACGGCAAGTGCGTGCTGTACGGATCATCCCAGAGCCAGACGGCCATGGTCCCCGGGCTGTGCCAGTTGCTGGGTGTGGAGCAGGAAGACCTCGTCTACGTGGCGGAAACCTGCGGCGGCGGATTCGGTTCCAAGGGCGGGGCGTACCCGATCATGGCCGTGCCCGCGCTGCTGAGTCAGCAGACCGGCCGTCCCGTAATGCTGCGGATCACCCGCGCCGAGGAGTACGGACTAGGGACCGCCAGGGCAGGCTTCCAGGGCCGGTTGCGCATGGGTTTGAGAGAGGATGGCCGCATCCTCGCCCTGGACCTCTCCATCGTCCACGAGAACGGCCCCCACACCGGCTGGGGCGACAACGATTCGGCTGCGGACTCGGTATCGATCCTCTATCAGCCGCTGGCCATGCGCTACCGCGGTATCCCTGTGGAAACCAATACGCCGCCCCGGGGACCCCAGCGCGGCCCCGGGCAGAACCAGATCGCCGAAGCCGTCGAGCCCATCCTGGACAAGGCTGCGCGGGCGCTGGGCATCGACCGGTTGTCGATACGGCGCATCAACTCGGCGGACAACGACGCCAGGATCGGCGGCCGCCAGGGCCCGGTGACCAGTGCATACCAGGACGAGACGCTGACCCAGGGCGCGGAATTGTTCAACTGGGAAGAAAAGCAGGCTCGAAGCGGCCAGCGAAACGGTTCAAAGGTCATCGGCATCGGTATCGGCCAGTGTTACCACTCGGCGGGCCGTAACAGCTACGACGGCCTGGTTCGGATTACACCGGACGGCGTTCTTCACATCCATTCCGGCTGCGGCAACCTGGGCACATATTCCCACACCGCCACCTCGCGGGTTGCAGCCGAAGTGCTCAGGCACGACTGGGACAACTGCGTCATCGTACGGGGCGACAGCCGCCGGCACCTGCCGTGGGCACCGACCCAGACCGGCAGCAATACCTCCTTTACCTGCACCCGCACCAACTACGTGGCCGCCATGGACGCGGTGGAGAAACTCAAGGAAATCGCCGCCATGGAGCTGGGTGGCGGGCCGGAGGACTACGACATCGGCGACGAAACGGTGTTTGCCATGGACGACCCTTCAAGGTCGCTGACCTACGCCGCCGCCGCGCAGCGCGCCATCGAACTGGGTGGGCGATTCTCCGGCGAAGAGGCGCCGGAGGACATCCACGACGTCACGCGAATGGCCGTGGCCGGGGTCGCCGGCACCGGTCTGGTCGGGGTCGCGAAGGACAACCTGCGCCACGAAGGCGTGGTCCCGGCCATCGCCAGCGGCTTCATCGAGATCGAACTGGATCTGGAGACCGGCAAGTTCGACGTCCTCGACTACGTGAGTGTCGCCGACTGCGGCACGGTGTTGCATCCCCAGGGCCTGTCCAACCAGGTCAAGGGCGGTGCGGTCATGGGACTGGGCATGGCCTGTACTGAGCGCCATGTCTACGATTCCCAGAACGGACTGCCGGCCAACATCGGCTTCCACCAGGTCAAGCCCATGTCCTACCTGGACGTGCCCTCCACGATGGAGTGGGCGGCCGTGGACATCGCGGATCCGCAGAACCCTGTAGGCGCCAAGGGCGTCGGCGAGCCCATCCAGGGCTGTGCGTCAGCCGCCGTGCTGTGCGCAATCTCCGATGCGCTGGGCGGCTACGACTTCAACCGCGCACCGGTCAGCCCGGACATGGTGGTCAACGCCGCCGCCGGGCAGCCACAGTCACACGGACCGTTGCAGGTGAATACGGTCTGAACGCGCGCCCGACCCAAGGCTGGACACACACTACAAGGCTGGACACACGCTAACGGAGTCGTTTGCACGTCATGAAAGCGGTCATTCACACGTTGCTTGCAACGCTGATGGTGTGCGCACCGGGCCTTGCTGCGGCGCACCATTCTCCCTTCATCTACTTTGACGCGTCCCGGACCGTCGAAGCCGAAGGCGTCGTCACCGCCGTGAACTGGCGGAATCCCCACGCGACGTTCGAACTGACGGCGGACGGCGTTTCCTGGGAGGTCGAAGCGAACGCGATCAGCATCCTGCGAAGAATGGACCTCGATGCGGATTCGGTCCGGGTGGGCGACGTCGTCACCGTGGCTGGTTGGCCTCCGAGGGACGGGAGCACGCGCATTTTCCTCACCAACATGCTGATCGAGGGCAGGTCGGAGATCATCCTGTGGCCGGGCGGGCAACGGCGTTGGTCCACGGAGGACACGGCGGGGTCTTCAGCCGTCTGGCTGGCATCGGAGGCGGATTTCGCGGATGAGGATGCGCCCGACGGCATCTTCCACGTCTGGAGCACGTCGCTGGCGGACGTTCCGGATGCCTTGATTTTCGATGGGGCCGTATTTCCCCTGACCGAAGCGGCCCAGGCCGCAAGAGCGGGCTACGACATGTACGGCAATCCCATCATCGGAACGTGCATCGCCAAGGGCATGCCAACCATCATGGAACAGCCCTACCCGATGGAGTTCGAACAGGGCGACGGCGTCATCTACCTCAGGATGGAGGAAGGCGATATCGTACGGGAAATCCACATGGGCGCCGAGCTGGCGAACGTGGAGCCCTCCCTGTTGGGCACTTCCGTGGGGCGCTGGGAGGGGGATACGCTGGTGGTGGAAACGACGGACAGCACATGGCCCTACACCGACATGACCGGCGTCCCGAACTCCGAGGACAGCGTATTCGAGGAGCGCTTTACGCCCAGCAACGACGGCAGGCGGCTGGATTACGAAATGACGGTGACCAACCCTGAAATCTTCACCGAACCGGTCACCCTGGACAAACACTGGCTGTGGATTCCCGACGCGACGGTGGATCCGTACGAGTGTCTTGTGGAAGCAGACGATTAGCGAGACTTCGCCTCAGTCCGCCGACGCCCCCGAAACCGATCTCGCCGAGTATCGCAAACCCATCCTCTGATGCCGCCTTGATCGCGCCCGCAATTGAAGCGTAGACTGCCGGAACATTTCCAACAGAAGTGACAACATGTTCAACTCCCACACGATTCGCGCAGCACTCCTGGCGCTGATCTCATCCACACTTGCCGCTTCGGCGCTCGCGCAGAATTTCCTGACCGACATTCCGGCAGGCAGCCGGGGCATGGTCAGCGGCCCCGAAATCGGCGAACGCATTCCCGATTTTTCCGCCTACGACCAGAACGGCAATCGGGTCAGCCTGGATGACGTGATGGGTCCGAACGGTGCCATGGTGGTATTTCACCGTTCGGCCGACTGGTGACCCTTCTGCAAGACCCAGCTCGTGCAGTTGGAAGCATCATTGGACGATTACACCGCAGCCGGCCTGGGGGTGGTTGCAATCAGCTACGACAGCGTCGAAATCCTCAAGAGTTTCGCTGATCGGATGGGCGGATTCCGCTACTCCACGCTAGCCGACCCGAACTCCGAGATCATCGAGGCTTACGGTATCCGCAATCCCAACCCGGAGCCCGGCAGCCGCACGGACGGCATGGCCTTCCCCGGTACCTACATCGTCGACACGGACGGCATCGTGCAGGACAAGTGGTTCGAGGACAGCCACCGCATCCGGCCTACCGCACAGACTGTACTCATGAAGACGTTCGGCGCCGACGGAGGCCGCCGAACCGAAGTGCAGATGCCGCAGTTCGACTTCACGGCCTACGCGTCGCAGGATCAGATCCAGCCGGGCAACACCGTCCTTGTGGTCACGGACATCGTTCTGCCCGAACGCATGCATCTCTATGCACCAGGCTCGGATTACGTTGCCGCCGACCTGAACATCGTCGAGACCGAACACGTGCTGCAGGGCGCTCTGGAACTCCCGGAGCACGAAATCCTCTACCTGGAGCCCATCGACGAGAGCGTTCCGGTCTACTACGGAACAGCGCGATTGACGCGCGAAGTGTCCTTGTCGCCGGCGTACCAGGAAGATTCGGTTGCGATGGATGTCGTGCTGAGCTACCAGACCTGCGACGACGAAATCTGCTACCCGCCGGACGACTTCCAGTTCGCGCTGCACTTCGACGTAGTGCCCAACGACCGGGTACGGGCGCCGGAGGGCATCCGCCACGAGGGCTGAAGACACTGCAGGCGGCCCCCGTCATCAAGGACCTGGTCCTGCTGGGGGGCGGCCACAGTCACATTGCCGTTCTCAAGGCGTTCGGGATGCGGCCGATACCGGGGGTTCGGCTGACCTTGATCAGCCGGGACATCGAGACCGCCTATTCCGGGATGCTGCCGGGGCTGATCGCGGGTCACTATTCGTTTGACCGGGCCCACATCGACCTCGTGCCGCTGGCCAGGTTTGCCGGCGCGCGTTTCTTTTACGATGAAGTCACGGGTATCGATCCGGAAGCGCGGACCGTATCGTTGGCGAACCGGCCGCCAGTCGCCTACGACGTCCTTTCCGTCAACACCGGATCGACGCCCGCGACCCATGAAGTCGGCGGCGGCGCCGACCATGTCGTACCCGTCAAGCCCATCAACCGCTTCCTGGGGCACTGGGAAAGCCTGCTCGAGCGCGTCGAAGGATATGGAGACGGGGGGCGAGCCAACATGGCCGACGACGACGGGGTGCGGGTCGGCGTGGTGGGAGGCGGCACCGGCGGGGTCGAATTGTGTCTTGCGGCTCATCACGCGCTGACGACACAGCCGAACCCACCGGAGGCGCTTGCGCTGGAACTCCTGACCGCCGACGAGGAGATTCTTCAGGAGCATCCCGAAAGCGTGGTCCGACGGTTCAGGCGGATTCTTGCCGAGCGAGGCATCGAGGTGCACACCGGCACTCGGGTGACGCAGGTCAGGCCAAACACGCTGGTCGATGGCGCCGGACGCGAGTTTCGGTTCCACGAGATTCTCTGGGTTACCCAGGCCGGTGCACCGCATTGGCTGAGCAGTTCGGGCATCCAGACAGACGAGCAGGGATTCATGCTCGTCAACGACCATCTCCAGTCTCAATCCCACGATAGTGTCTTCGGTGCCGGCGACGTGGTGGCCATGGCAAACAACCCCCGCCCCAAGGCGGGCGTTTTCGCCGTTCGCCAAGGGCGGCCGCTGACCGAAAACCTGCGGCGGTACCTGTTGAAGAAGCCCTTGACCCGGTATCGGCCCCAGCGGAGATTCCTCAAGCTGGTCAGCACAGGAGATCGCTACGCAGTGGCCTCGCGGGGTCGCTGGTCCGCCGAGGGGCGCTGGGTGTGGCGCTGGAAGGACTGGATCGACTCGCGCTTCATGGAGAAGTACCAGGATCTCCCCGAAATGGAACCCGGGAACGAAAATCCCGAGATTCCGTCGCCGCTACGTGATCCCCAGATTGAGGATGGCACCGGCGACGACATGCGCTGCGGAGGCTGCGGTGCCAAAGTCAGCGCCGACGTGCTTGCGGCTGCCCTAGCGGATATCCGCACCGCCTCCAGGGACGACGTGGTCGTCGGGCTGGATGCACCGGACGACGCGGCGATGATCGCCGTCCCACCCGACAGGCTCTCGGTGCTCTCGGTGGACGGCTTCCGACCGATGATCGACGACCCCTGGCTGTTCGGGCGAATCACCGCCAACCACTGCCTGGGCGACGTCTACGCCATGGGTGCGGAACCCCAGGCGGCCATGACCATGGCGACGCTGCCGGTGTGGCCGGAAGACAAACTGGTGGACGAACTCAGGCAGATGCTGCTGGGAGCCCTGCATGTATTCGACCGGGAGGGCGTTGCGCTGGTGGGAGGCCATACGGGTGAAGGCGCTGAGTTGACCCTGGGATTCACGGTTACCGGACTGATCAAACCGGACCGGGCGCTGCGCAAGTCCGAATTGCGGCCGGGTGACGTCCTGGTGCTGACCAAGCCCGTAGGTACCGGAACACTGCTCGCAGCCGACATGCGCGGCAAAGTTCGGGGTCAATGGCTTCAAGGGGCCATCGAATCCATGCTCGTTTCCTGCAGAAAGGCCGGAGAGACACTCGGAAAACACGGCGCCCATGCCTGCACGGACATCACGGGCTTCGGGCTTGCCGGCCATCTCCTGGAAATGCTCGGCAACGGTCCCCTGGGGGCGCTCATCGATCTCGACGCGCTGCCCCTGCTCCCGGGCGCACGCGAAACTGTCGAGACGGGCATCTTTTCTACCTTGCAGCTCAAGAACGAGCGCTTCGCCGCTCAGGTTGCGGCCACCGACGAGCATAGGAAACGAGCCGAGTTTGCCCTGCTGTTCGATCCCCAGACCGCCGGGGGCCTGCTTGCGGGCGTGCCGCGGGAGAGCGTCCGGGACTGCGTAACCGAGCTTAAAACTCAGGGCTACTCCGATACTGCGGTAATCGGAGAGATCGTGGATGCAGATGGGTGGGAAAGGCGGGTTCGTCTAACGACAGCATAGCTGACAGGCAGGCCTGCCGGGCGCGGGTGTGGGCGCGGATGTGAGTGTGTCTGTGGGTGTGGGCGCGACTGTTGGTGTGCCTGCTGGTGCGGGCGGGCGTGCGGACAACGTCCGGTCCAAAGGTCGCGGCAATCTGCCAATCAGAACTCGTACCTTAGCCCCACCGTCGCGGACAACCCACCGATATCGGTCAGGTCCTGAATTCCGGTAAAGGGCGTCACGCCATCCGCCTGGACGGGACGATGGCTGCGGATCGTATCCCACACGTCCTCGTCACTCGCGTCGTCAATGTCACTCAACCGCAGAGTCAGAAACAGGGAAGTGCGGTCGGTCAGCCCACGCTCCACGCCAGCGATGACCTGGTAGCCGAACACCTCGTCGCTCACCATGGTATTCAGGACGCTGGACGAACCTGCGGCGGCTATCTGCCAGTCTGCCGGTTGGCCGGGATCACCGCCCACAGCCTCTACGTAACCGTCCGCGAGCGTGCGGCGCACAAAGGACGCCCGATAGTGCGACTGCACTCGTGCGAGCCCGGCACCAACCCCGACATAGGGAGACCAGGCGGAACCGGTTTCTAAGTCGTAGAAAACGTTCAGAAAGAGCTGGCTCGACCTGAAGTCCGAGACCTGCTGATAGGGAGGATCGTCCGGACTCCACTCGGTTGCCTTGCCCTGCAGGGCGGGGTTGTCGACGGCGCCGGCCAGCACTGCAACTCCGCCTTCATGTGCGCGGCTCAGGAACTCAGCCTCGATCCGCAGCCGGTCCCATTCGTAACCGAGGCTCGCGGACCCCGCGAACGCACCTCCCAGGTCAAACGAATCGCTGAGAAACGCCCGGACCGAGTTGTCCGTACACGCCGCATCATTCGGTGCCATCGAAGGATCGGTATAGAGCACGCTGTCACAGCGCGTAGGATGGTTGATCCCACTCGTGCTGGCGCCTATTTCGTCGGTTGCGAAGGTCAGCCCTATCGACACGTATGGATCTGCCGATGCGAGCCTTGCCGAAAGAACAACCGCGATTCCGGAAAAAAACGAGATTCGAACCATCGAATTCATATCGAGCCTCTGGAGACTTCCTGTTTGTCGCTTTGGACAACCAATGTAGTCTCCCCGTTGCAGTCTGCCTAATACGAATTTCTTATGTGATCCATAAGCCGGACCTCATGCGGCGGCGGTTCCATCCGAATCGCGTGGCGTTGCTTTCACGCGATTCGCGAGCGGAGTTTTCGACCGATTCGCGCAGTGGTGGTTTTGCCCGGTTCAGGCCGCCCTTGCCGACTTGACGGTATCCCACGCCGCCTTTATCTGCTGGGTGCGTTCCGTCGCCGCTCGCATCATTTCATCCGGCAGGCCCTTTGCGGCCAGCTTGTCCGGGTGGTGGCGGCTCATGAGGCGCCGATAGGCGCGCTTGACTTCATCGTCCGGTGCGTCGTGCGATACCCCCAGGGTTTCGTAGGCGTCGTCGAGAGTCGGCCCGTCGCTGCTGGAGCGGACACCGGAACTCATCATGCGCTCCAGCTGTATGAAGTCCGCTTCGGACAGCCCCAGGCGCATGGCAATGCGGCGCAGAACCCGGCGTTCTTCGGGATGGATGTCGCCGTCCGCCCACGCGGCCTGGAACTGGATCTCCAGGAACATGCGGCGAATGTTCGTTCCGCGCAGGCACTCCGAGCGAAGCTGGTCGATGACATCGTCCAGCGCAAAACTCCGCGACCTGCCCTTGTTGAACAGGGCCCGGGCAGCCTGACGCTGTTCCCCGCGGAGCCCCAACTGGTCCATCACCCGGTTGGCGAGACGAATCTCCTCCGGCGAAACGCGCCCGTCCGCCTTCGCCACATGCCCCATGACGCCAAACGTGGCCGCGAAGAAGGCCAACTGGGCACGCTCACGCCGGTAGCCGGGCGGAGGACCGGTTTCAAAACGCCGATACTCAGGCTGCGGACCGGTCCGATAGTGCCGCCTGGCGCCCCCGAGGGAACTCCCGATGCTCGCGCCGATGAACGCTCCGATCGGCCCGCCGATCATGTAGCCGAACGCTCCGCCCAACAGCGTGGTCCACCAGCTCATGAATGCTCCTTTCCCGCCTGGATGGGCAAGGGTAGACCAAGCGAAGGATGCTGACGAGTCCTTCTCGACCTGGACATCGGCGCCGGTCCACGGTCAGGAAGTCGTCTGCGTGCCGATCACCGGTCAGCCGCTATAATCGGCGCGTGGAGATTTACAGGCAAATCCCGGTTGGTTTGCTGAGCGCATTGCTGAGCCTGTCGGGCACAGCCGCTGCCCAGACGCAAGGTATCGGCGGTCTTGCGCAGGCATTCGAAACAGATCCGAATCAAGACGAGGCGCATCCATGGTACCGCGTCGAAGTGCTTGCGTTTGCCTATAACGGTTTCGACCCCGACGAAGAAATCTTTCCCGACGAACCATTCGAGATACGGCTGGACACGCGCCCGCCGAAGCACTTGATCGCGCCGGCACCGCGTGACTCCGAGTTCCTGGCGCCGCCTGGGCTTGCGGACGCTGACCAATTGCCCGTACAGGATGAATCGAGCGATTCCCCGATGGGGCCAGTGACGCCGGATTCGCCTGGTCCGGTGCTTCCTTTGGAGGTTGCACCGGTTGAAGCCCCGTCCGCCGCAGAACAAGTCAGCAATTCTGAAGACAGCGCACCAGGCAATGAGGAACTGGAACCGGTGGACCCGCAAGAGGCCGGCCTGATCGGCGACCTGGATAGCGCATCGGAATCCGAACCCGTGCCAATTCTCGGGCCGCTGGGCCCGGCGGATGACGGAACCCTGTCCGCCCTCCTGTACGAGTCGATGACCGCAGGCGCCGACGCATTGCCTGGCGACGATCGATACCCTGTTCGCACAGCCTATGTGCAGAGGCTCGTCGCGTCGCTTCAAACTCTGGAAGATCAGTCGAGGGTGCCCCTTGTTTTCGATCCGATTCCGGAAAGCCTGCCGCTGCCCGGCCCGGATACGACTGATCCGGACCCGCTGGGGGGCGACGCGGCCGACCCCGGCGCAATCGGCTCAGACGAGCCCGACCCAGCGAATCCGGCACGGCGCCCGACGTTCAGAATCCTGCGCGCCGACGAGCTTGAATTGCGCGGGGCGTTGCTGCGACTGCAGAGAGACGCCGACTACACACCGCTGGCCCACGGCGGCTGGGTTCAGCCTGCCTACCCCCCGGAGCAAGCCGTGCCTGTCGACATTTCACTGCTCGGAACCGTGAATCCCGTGGGCACCGTGCAACTGCATCTCAGCAGATTTCTGCATGTGACCGCTGACCTGCTGTACCGCGCACCTCCGGTACCGCCGCCGCTGCAGGGGACACCAGTCGTCGATGGCGTCCTCAGTGAATTGAATCTGCCGCTGCGGTACGCGATGCGCATCCAGCGCCGGGTGCGCAGCGGCGACATTCACTACCTCGATCACCCTGCCATCGGGTTGCTGGTGATCGTCAGGCCGCAGCCGGTGGAAACGCAGCAAATCGACGATCCGCTCAGCCCGCCTCAGGGTCCCGCTGCATAGTGTCGCTCGACTGCGGCACGAACGAGCAACACAGTCAGCCGGGATGCATCGTCGATCGATCGGCCGTCTTCGGCCAGCCGGTCTTCCGGCCCATGCCGGGCGACCTGTGCCACAGGCTGCTAGCCGATCACAGGCATCAGGCGCTCGAGTACCGCCGCAAACCGCTCCGCCCCTTGCGAGGTATGCCGCTCGAGCTGGGCGAGGATCGACGTATCGCCCGGAACTCGCCCTGCCGCGTGATTGACGGCCAATGCGCACACCGCGTAGCGCATGCCCAGTTCACGGGCCAGTGACGCTTCTGGCATGGTCGTCATGCCGACCATGGTGCAGCCGTCGCGTTCCAGGCGATCGACCTCTGCCGCACTCTCCAGCCGCGGACCCTGGGTAACCCCGATCACGCCCGACCGGATACTGCAGCCGGCCTCGATCGCCGCGGAGGCAATCTGCCCCCGCAATTCGGCATCGAACGGCTCGGTGAAGTCCACGTGCAAAACCTCATCCTGGCTACCGTCGGCATAGCTGTGCTCACGCCCCCACGTGTAGTCGATTACCTGATCCGGAACCGCCAGTTCCCCGGGCGGAAAATCCGCCGTAATGGCGCCGACGGCGTTCAGCGCGATGCACCGCTGCACGCCGTGTTGCTGCAGGAACCAGAGATTGGCCCGATAGTTGATCTGATGGGGCGGGATCAGGTGCCGCTCGCCGTGGCGGGCGATGCAGGCGACCCGGATGTCTCCGAATTCGGCCCACAGGACGGGACTGGACGGCATCCCGTAGGGCGTCTTGCCCGGGCTTCTGGCCACCACGTTCAATGTCAGCCCGTAGTGGACGGTGCCGACGATGAGTCCCAGGTTACTGGACGGCATGCCTTATCCACCTCCCTCGGCCAGTGCAGACGCATCGACGGCGTAAATTCCCGTCAGTCCGCGCCAGTAGCCCTTGTAGTCCATTCCACACCCGAACACGTACACGTCCTCGACTTCCAGTCCCGAAATGTCGACTTCCATTCGGACTCTGGGCCGATCCAGCCGCTTGATGACGAGCACTGCAACACGTATGGGCCCGGCACCGTCCTGTCGCAGACGCCGGCAGATTGCATCCAGTGTGTGGCCGTAGTCGACGATATCGTCAACCACCAGAACCGTTCGCCCCGACAGGTCTCTGTCCGGCCAGGCTCGCCAGCTCAACTCCCCGCCCACGAGTCCTCCGTCGTACCGGGTCGCATGCACGAAATCGAGTTCATGAGGAAAGTCCATCCGCTGGCAGAGTTCCACGGCGGTGAACGCGCCGCCGTTCATGACCGCCAGCACCAGCGGGTTTTTCGTTGCCAGAACCTCGGCGGCGGCGGCTGCCATGCTGTCCAGGGCGGCGCGGACCTGCTCCGGCGAGACCAGTTGGCGCGCCGTTTCGCGGATGTGGATCGCTTCGTCCAGCGTGCTGTCGTGTGTGGCGGTCATGCTCGAGCGTCGGGAATCGAATCCGGATAACGGTTCCAGCTTGTTCGTACGATTGGAGAAATGCATCCAGCAGGGATATACGCTAACCTTGACAAGCATGTTTAGCGTATGACATTTGAACACACTTGGAAGCAACGTAACACCATGAAAAGACAATCTGATGCGGTTCTCTTCCTGACGGCCGCCATCGGAACGGCGGCACTTGCCTGGTCCACCGCCGGCGCCCAGGGGGATGTGGAATCGACCGAATGGGCGGTCGAGAAACAGGCGATGATCGAACTCGGGAAGAGTTTTGCCACGGGCTGGGACCTCTATCTGCACTTTCTCGACGAAGCCGGGGACCGGTCCATGGCGCCACCGGAGTCTGTGCCGGACTGGAGCGGCCTGTGGGAGAGAGAAGGGCGTCCGCAGGTCTACGACACGGACCGCGAGCCGGGATTCGGAACGTCGGCAATACTGAAGGGCGAATACCTTGATATGTTTCAGGAGCAGGTCGACAATGCGGAGCAGGGGCGCATCTGGGACCCCCACTCCGGTTGCGGCATGCCCCGAGGCTATCCCGGTATGCTGAAGAACGGCCGTCCGCACGAATTTGCCGTCACGCCGAATCAGACCTGGCACCTGGGGCAGGCGAGAAACGAGGTGCGCCGGATCTACACCGACGGCCGCGGGCACACACCGGAGGACTGGGCCTACGAGACGGAGCACGGCGATTCCATCGGTTTCTGGGAGGGCGACACCTTGGTGACGCACACCATGTACACCAACGGCGGCTGGATCGGGCGTGTGATGCCCTACTTCAGCACGCAGCTTGAGGGTGTCGATGTGTGGCGGAGAATCGACGACGAGACGATTCGGGCGGATATCTGGGTCTACGACTCCGAAGCGCTTGAAGAGCCCTGGTACACTCGCCAGGTCTACCACCTGATGGAGCAGGAGGAAGGCTCTCCGCTACGGCTGGAATACTGGTGGAACTGCCACAGCCCGAACAATATCGTCGTGCCCACCGGGGACGGCGGCACGACTTTTCTTGATTTCGACTTTACGGATGTGGACGATCAACCGACTCAGGGGACTGCAGAATGAAAACGATGAATTTACAACTGGACCGATGCGTGCTGGCAGCGGCCGGCACGATCCTGACCGCAGCCGGAACTCTCCTGGGATCGGCGGCCGGCGCGCATCACTCGGGCGAAATGTTCGAGCCGGAAAGGACCGTCACCCTCACCGGAACGGTAAAGGAGTTTCGCTACATCAATCCGCACTCGTGGCTGATCGTCGATATCGACAACGACGACGGCACGATCACGACCTGGGGATTCGAGGCGGAAGGCCCTCAGGACCTGATGCACGGCGGCGTGCGCAAGAGCGATCTGCCGCCGGGTGCGAGAATCACGGTGACGGGCCGCCCCATGCGGGACGGCCGCCCGGCCGCCATCTGGAGCGTGATCGTCAAGGACGACGGCACGCTGCTGAACTGGCGCACGCCGGGGCCGGACTAGCCGGGCTCCCGCTCAGTTGAGGTGATACCCGAAACTCACCCCGATCATGCGCGGTGGCGCAACCTCCCAACGGTTATAGCCGACGCCGGCGCCGCCGCCGCCGATGGAGCCGTCCGGCAGTATGCGATGGCCGGCCATGTCCGTGGCGCCTCTAACGACCTCGTCGTCCATGCAGTTCGTGCACGATACGGTCACGTGCCAGTCACCGTCCGGTGCCCAGTATTCGCCCCGTAGCGTGAGCAACGTGTAGGCGGCGATGAGTACCTGGTGGTTGGATGAGCTGCCGTTGTAGAAATCGTCCGTGAATGCAGCATTCCCGGACAACACCAACTCCCCGCCGTTCTGCAGGTTCGATGTATGGCGAAGTCCCAGCGTGGCGCCGATGTCCGGCATGCGTTCGCGGGGCGTCTCGTTGAATACCCCACCGGTCGCCGACGGATCGATGCCGGAATACATGGAATCCAGCGTGCCGACCGACGAAGTGAGCCTGAGATTGTCCGAGATCGCGTACATCAGATCGACCTCGATGCCGTTGATGTCGAGCTGACTGGCGTTGGCGGTAAAGGGCGGATTCTGGAAGAACCTGTCCTGTGAGCGGATGTGCCGGTCCGTGAACTGCATGTCGAAGATGGCCGCGTTGACCCGCAGGCGCCGGTCGAGCCATTCCGAACGCAGCCCCAGCTCGTAGCCTTCCACGTACTCGGGGTTATAGGGGATCAGACCGAAACGGGCCTGTATTTCATCGCCGGTTCCCGGAACACCGTCGCGACCCTCCTGTACCGCGGCCGAACGGGTATCGTCATTGATGAAATCGGCAAATCCGCCCGCCTTGTAGGCCGTGCTCCATGAGAGATAGGTGAATATGTCGTCGTTCCACTGATAGTCGATCACGAATCGGTAATCGTCCGACGTCCATGAGTTGGTGCGGAAAACCGTGGCGTCGTTCGTGCCCGGCTCCACGGATATGACCAGCGGATTCGTGCCGAACTGCGCCGCCACTCTTGGACTGTTCAGCATCAGCGCTCCAGCCCCCTTTTCGTCTTCCGTGGAACGATAGCCGAGGGTCACATTCATCCTTTCGGCGACATGGAATACGATTTGACCGAACAAACCGGTCGCGGCGCTGTCGATGAATTCCGTCACTTCACTGTCGTCCGCCATGCACGAATCAAGGTCGATATTCATGCCCATGGGGCTGCAGTCATAGTTCATTGCAAAGTTGTAGCCCGACGCCTCCTCTTCGAACCAGTAATAGCCACCAGTCCAGCTCACGCGCTCGTGTTCGCCGGAAAAACGAAGCTCGATACTTTCGGAGTTCCAGGTCTCATCGGTGATGTTGGAGAGAATCGGCAACGGGGTCATGTCACCGTCGTAGATGTCATCCTGGGTACCGTCGATGGTGCCGCCGACCGCCGTGAACGTTATGCTGTCGGTCAATCCCCAGTTCAACTCGAACGTCGTGAATTCGTTTGACGAGTTCCGCGAATCGAAATCCCCGCCCACGTAATTGTAGAAGCCGGGCGAGGTGGCGTATTCGTCACTGTAGTAGGTCGACGGGTCGTTGGGATCGAAATCCGGAGTCACGCAAGGCCCGGTCAGCGTGCCCATGCCCCCGGCCCAGTAACACCCGAACGTCGGTTCTTCGTAGATCAACAGCGCCCTCTGTATCCTTCTGCCGTCCGGATGCACCATCAGGGGTTCACGGATTTCGGGACTACCCATTCCGTCCGCGAGGATGCTGGGATCGAACTCGTCCACTCCCACGTAAATACCCGTGCGGCCATTGTCGCTGCTGTCGTCCGCCGAATACGCAACGGTCAGGTCGAAATTGTCCGAAGGCGCGAACCGGAATTGAGCGCGCCCGACAGTCGTATCCATATTTCCCTTTACCTGACCGTTTTCCCCGAAGATATATCCGTCCCGCGACAAGCTCGCACCGGTGAACCGGAATGCCGCTGCGTCGCCCAGCGGCACGTTGACATGTCCCTTGATATCCAGGCGATTGTATTCTCCGCCGGTCAGTTCCACGTCGGCGTTGAACTCCGGCTCGGGTTTCTGCGAGATGTAGCGAATCGCACCGCCGGTATTGTTGCGGCCGAAGAGCGTGCCCTGAGGCCCGCGCAGCACCTCGACCCGTTCCACGTCCATGACGCGCAATATGGCGCCTGCATTGCGCGGATAGTACATCTCGTCGATATAGAGTCCGACGCCGCGGTCGAAGAACGTCGTATTTCGAAATTGCCCGGCGCCACGGATGGAAAATGTGGCGACGGAATCGCCGGTGCCGAACGCGGTACCCACACTGACGTTGGGTATGAAGTTGGCGATGTCCTCAGCGTTCTGCAGACCGAGCCGATCGAGTTCCAGTTGATTGAACGCCGTGACGGAAATGGGTGTCTGCTGCAGATTGAGTTCGCGGCGTTCGGCGGTCACGATGACCTCTTCCAGCTCCTGGGCGGATGCCGCGCCGGAATAAAATTGGAGTCCGGGCAAAATCGCCAGTCCGACGGCGAAAAAAGTATGTTGTTTCCTGAGCATTCCAGAATTCTCCCTGCTGCAACGAATGAACCGCCTGATTTATTGGTAATGGGATAAGGCGGCCAAACTTTCGGGTCGATTGAGCATTTAAGCGGACAACCACTCCCTACGGCAAGTCATTATTACCATTTTGCATGAAGCGAGTACAGTTGTTCGCGCGCAACACGCCACTTTTGCGATTGACGCAGTTCCTTCCAGCCGGTGCGCACACCGCCGCGCAGCCGGGCCAGGCGCAGCGAGGATGAGGCGTTGCGGTAGTCAACCAGCGCATCGATAGCCCCCGACACCTCTCCCGGCGCATTGCACAGCAACACCATGTCGCATCCGGCCTCCAGCGACTGAAGGATCCGTTGGCCGCAATCTCCGCCAACGTCCGCCCCGGCCATGCTCATGTCGTCGGAGAGCACGGCGCCGTCGAATCCGAGGCGGTCGCGTAGCTGTTCGCGCATCCAGAAGGGAGACAGGCTGGCGGGCAATGGGTCCACTGAAGGAAAGATGACGTGTCCGACCATGATGCTCTCAAGCCCATTGGCAATGAGGTGGCCATACGGCTCGAGATCGTCGGTCAGTTGGTCCAGGCCACGATCGTCGACCGCAAGCGCCGTATGGGAGTCGGCGCGCGCTCCCGCGTGGGTGGGAAAGTGTTTGGCTGTCACGCCCATGCCCGCGGCATTGGCGCCAGCGGAAAACCCGACGCTCAGGGCACTCACCACTGCTGCATCGGGATGCAGCGCGCGGTCGCCAATGACCTCGGCCATCCCCAGATCCAGATCCACCACGGGCGCGAAGCTCAGATCGATACCCAGCGCGCGCAGCTCCGCAGCCATGAGCCAGCCGAAGGCACGTGCGGCGGCCAGTGCTTCTTTCGGGGTGCGGTCATGCAGGCGCCCCAGCGCCTGCATTGGAGGCAATTCAGTAAACGGACCGCGGAAACGCTGCACTCGACCGCCTTCGTGGTCCACAGCCACCAGCAAGGGCGGATTGCGGGCCGCGTGAATCTCCGCAACCAGTTCGCCGAGTTGGCCGAGATCCCGAAAGTTGCGCGTGAAGAGGATCACGCCCCCCACCGTCGGAGCCTGCAACCACGAGCGTTCTTCAGGGTCCACCCCGGTTCCCTTGAGATCGATCATCAGGGGGCCGAGTGGCGTATTGCGATTTTCGCTATCCATGCGATCCGGGAGACCGGCTATTCCTCGATATCCACCACCGTGCCCGGTGAAACAATATCGAAAAGCTCAATGACGTCCTCGTCGCTCATGCGGATGCAACCGATGGAAGCGGGCGTGCCCAGTGCGTACCGTTCCGGCGTGCCGTGGATGTAGATGTAGCGGCGCATGGAGTCCACGGCTCCCAGGCGGTTCTTGCCGACCTCGGTGCCCGAAAGCCAGAGAATACGGCTGAGCACCCAGTCCCGGCCCGGGTGCTTCGACGCCAGCTTGGCAGTGTAGATCTCCCCCGTCCTGCGCCGGCCGCGAAATACGGTACCCGCAGGTGCGCCGGCGCCGATCATGGCGCGAACCACGTGCCGGCCCCGGGGTGTGCGCAAGCTGCCGGCGCGTTCGCCCGCGCCGTACCTGGATGTCGAGACACGGTAGGACCTGAGCACCGTGCCGTCTTCCATCAGCTCCAGCCGCTGATCGAAAAGAGTTACGAGAATCCGCCGCTCACCCATGGAATGGAGTCTTTTCCGACACGTAGAAATAATAGCAGGACCCGTCCGCTGGACCTCAGGACCGGCGGAACACGACAACAAATGACCGTCAGGGTACGAAAATAAACCCGGTCAGCGTCTTTCGAACAGCGCCACTGCCTCCGCATGGTGCGTATGTGGAAACATGTCGGCGACGCCTGCAGCGAGCAGCCGGTAGCCGCGGGATTTGATCAGAGTCCTCGCGTCGCGAGCCATGGTGGCAGGATGGCAGGAGACGTAGGCGATACGGCGCGGTCCCATCGCGGCCATCTCATTCACCACCGAATCGGCCCCGGATCGGGGTGGATCCAGTACCACCACGTCCCACGCTTCCCGCAGGAACCTCCAGCCCGTTTCGTTCAGGTCGCAAGCCGAGAAGGAAGCATTGTCCAGGCCGTTCAGCCGGGCGTTGGCGGCAGCCCGCGCCACCAGCCCGCCGTCGCCTTCCACGCCCAGCACATACCCGGCACGTCGTGCAAGCGGGAGGCTGAAGTTGCCAAGGCCACAGTACAGGTCAAGGACGCGGTCTGAGGGCTTGAGTTCAAGCAGCCGCACCACCTGCGCGACCAGGCCTTCATTGACCCGGGCGTTGATCTGCAGAAAGTCGGTCGGGGCGAATTCCAGTTCGACGTCAAATTCAGCCAGCCCATAAGCGAGGCGGCGTGTTCGTTCGGGGTCCAGAGGCCGGACAGTCCCCGGACCGCCCCGCTGCAGGTAGATGTCCAGGTTCCACTGCCGCCCAAACTCGGCGAAATGTGTCAGATCCGTCTCCGATGGTTCGTCCAGAACGCGGAAAACCACTGCCCCGGCGCCCTCCCCCGCCGCAAACTCCACCTGAGGCAGCCGGCGCCACAGACTGGTCTGCCCGATCATTGCGCCAAGCGGGCCCGGAAGCCGGTCGAACGGCTGCACCAGCACCCTGCAGCTTCCCATGTCGGTGACGTAGCGCGTGGCGCGCTCCTTGAATCCCACAAGCACGCGCTGCTTGCCCTTGACATAGCGGACCCCCAGGCGCGCGCGCCTCCGGTAATTCCACTCAGGCCCGGTGATGGGGTTCAGCCAGGATTCCGGTTCCACACCGCCGATGCGCGCCAGTGCCTCACGCACCATGGACTCCTTGAACGCCACCTGGGCCGCATAGTCCAGGTGCTGCACGGCACAACCGCCGCAACGGCCGAAGTACTGGCAGGGCGGCTCCACGCGGGATTCGGAGGGCTCCACGATTTCGATCAGATCGCCAAGCCGGTACTGGCGGCGGCGCTTCCGGGGACGTACCCGAATCCGCTCTCCCGGCAGAGCGCCGGGGACGAAAATGCGCCGCTCTCCGAGCCGGGCGATACCGAGTCCGTCGTGGCTGAGGTCGATGACCTCGGCGACCTCGACGGCGGCGTCAGCCGGAATCTCGACGCCAGCATCAGCCGTGATGTCGACTGCGGCACCAGCCGTGGTGTCGACGTCGGAATCAGCCGTGACGCCGCCGGCCGCGTCAACCGTCATGATCGTCCGGCTGCCAGGCCTCGAGGAACTGCTTGAAGTGAACGCGGCCGGAGTCCCGCAACTTGGCCTTCAAGCGCTGGAGTTCCGCCTCGTAACGAGTCTCGTCCAGCACGCGCCGCATCAATTGAAAGCGCAAATAGACGAGATACGTGTTCAGGACGTCCGTCTCGCAATAGTCGCGGATCGCCGCCAATTCTCCCTCCAGGTACCTTGCCCATACCTTGTCGCCGCTCATGCCGAGCTTGCCCGGGAACCCCAGCAGCGTCGCCGTGTTTTCCAGCGAAGCGCGCGCGCCCGGATGGAAGCCCGATAACACATCCATTAGGTCCGTGTGGCGCCAGTGGAATCGGCTCAGGTAGTTGTTGTAGCGGAATTCGCGGTCGTTGTCCCCGGTCTCCCAGTAGCGTTCGGCATTGACGCCGTGGAGCAGCGCCCGATAGTGCAGCACCGGCAGATCGAACCCCTGCCCGTTCCACGACACCAGATCGGGCGAATAGCGTGCCAGGCCGTCGAAAAAGCGTTGCACGATCTCCTTCTCCGGTGCGCTCTCGTCGCCGAGGGTGAATACGTGCAGATCGTCGCGCGACCTCAGCACGACCGAAATCGCGACCACCCGATGCTGGACGATGGGCAGGAACTCCGTACCCCGGGCCTGCCGCTGCTTGAAGAACATGATCTTGCCCACGTCTTCGTCGCTCAGATCCTCCACGCCGTAGAGGCGCCGGCCGAGGTCCGTATCCGGAATGGTTTCAATGTCGAAGACCAGCGTATTCAAGGTCATGCCTCCGACTTCATCAACACGGCCACGGCGATGACCAGCCCGGCCTCGTCCGTCAGCGTCAGGTGGCCGTCGCCTATACCCAGTTTCTCGCGCATGGCCTCGCCCCTGGGCGAGTAGATGATCTGCGGCTGTCCCCGGTCGTTGGGCACGCTGCCCACGTCCCTCACCCACATGCCGTGGGCAAAGCCCGTGCCCATGGCCTTGACGATGGCCTCCTTGGCGGCGAAGCGCATGGCCAGAAAGCGCGCGGGGTTCGCCGTTCGCGCGAGATGCTTCCGCTCCGCATCCAGGAGCACCCGGGCCGGGAAGCGTTCGCCGAAGCGGTTCCAGACCCTCTCCACCCTGGACTGCTGCACGACATCCATGCCGATGCCGAAAATCACGGCGCGCGCGCCGCCAGCATGAGGGCCTTCATGTCCGCCACGGCCTTGTCGATGCCGTCGAAAACGGACCGGGCGACGATCGCGTGGCCGATGTTGAGTTCGACGATGGATTCGATGGCCGCGACGGGCTGTACATTGTGGTAGTGCAGTCCATGGCCGGCATGGATCGTCAGGCCCAGCCGATCGCCGAACTCGGCCGCCTCCCGGATCCTGTCGAGTTCCAGCGCCTGCTGGTTGCGGTCCAGTGCATCCGCGTAGGTGCCGGTATGCAGTTCCACCACCGGCGCACCACAGGCGGCACTGGCTTCCAGTTGCACCGGATCCGGGTCGATGAACAGGGAGGTTCGGATCCCCGCGTTTTCCAATTGCCGGCAGGCCCGGCTCACGGCGTCCACTTGGCCGGCCACGTCCAGACCACCCTCCGTCGTGAGTTCCTCGCGCTTCTCCGGAACCAGGCAGCCGTCCGCGGGCCCCACCCGCACGGCGATATCCAGCATTGTATCGGTGATCGCCATCTCCAGGTTGACGCGCGTCAGCACGGTACGCTGCATGATTTCAAGATCGCGCTCCTGAATATGGCGGCGATCTTCCCGCAGGTGAATGGTGATGCTGTCGGCGCCGGCGCGCTCGGCGGCCAGCGCCGCGGCCACGGGATCCGGATACCGCGTTCCCCGTGCCTGGCGAAGGGTAGCCACGTGATCCACGTTGACGCCCAGTGCGATGGGTCGACTCATTGGTTCAACTCCCGTGCAATGACATCTTCCAGGATCGCCCGAGTGCGCAGCGGACGTTCACCCAGATAGATGTTCAACGACTGTGCCAGCAACCGCTTGGCCGCCCGCAGGCTTCGCGCATCTTCCAGCCGTTCCTCCCGCAGCGAAATCAACTCGTTGCCGAGGTACGAATCCGCAGCTGCCCCGGTTTCGCTGCAAGAGCTGAAGCCGTGCTCGGGCTGAAACCGATATTGGCCATCCGGTTCCAGGGGATTGCCGGTGTCCACATCGTGTTCCAGGTCGATGCCATACCCCAGGGCCTGCAGCAGGCGCAACTCGAAGAGTCGAACCGTACGAGCGGTGGCGGATGCGGTCGCCAGATCCGCCAGGCAGCGACTATAGCAGGAATAGGCCGCTTCATTGGCGTCGCCCCTGGCCATGAGACGCATGACCAGTTCGTTGACATAGAAGCCGGCGAACAGGTTGTCGCCGGCGAGTTCCAGCGCCGGACCGGCAGCCTCCACGCCGGTCAGCCGGCCCAGGTCCGCACGTCGGATCCAGGACAGGCGCAACGGCCAGAACGGCTGCAATACGGCACGCCGGCCGGACGAACGCCGCCGGGACCCCTGCGCGACGAGGCCGATCACACCGTGGCGCTCGGTCAGGCACTCGATGAGCTGGCTGGTATTGAGGTAGGCGCGCTGGTGCAGTACGAATCCGCGCTCAAGCTGTACTCGCTCCTGTTCGGCCATCAGGCGTCGAATCCGAGACTCTTGAGCTCCCGCTCGCTGTCGGCCCAATGCTCGCGGACCTTGACCCACAGCTCGAGATGAACGCGCCCGCCAAGCAGCTTCACCAGGTCCCGGCGCGCCGATTGTCCGGCAGCCTTCAGTACCCGGCCGCCCTTGCCGATGACGATGGACTTGTGATTGGCGCGCTCGACCCAGATGATGGCATGAACCAACCACTGCTCATCGCTCTGACCGAGGTATTCGACCTCCACCGTCAGACCGTACGGGACCTCCTGGTGAAGCGCCGTGAGCAGTTTCTCCCGTATGAATTCGGCAATTCTGAACCGCTCTCCACGATCCGTCACCGCGTCCGGGGGAAATAGCGCGGGCCCGGACGGCAAACGTTCCGAGATGACCTCGACCAACCGATCCAGATTCGTTCCTTTTATAGCTGAAACAGGTATATAGGAATAAAAGTTAAAGTCATTAGAAAGATTCTTGAGCAAGGGCAGCACGGCGCTGCGTGGGCGAACCTTGTCGATCTTGTTCAACACAAGCACGGTGTTGTCGGACCTGTCGGCCAGGCGCTCGGCCAGCCGCCGGTCCTCCGCCGTCAATTTCCGGGCATCGATCATCATCAGGACGATGTCGGCGTCTGCGATGGCCTGGTGAATCGTCCTGGCCATCAACCGCCGTAACGCGTGGCCCCTGCGCCCTTGTGAAGCGCGCTGCAAACCCGGTGTGTCTACAAAGATGGTCTGCCGCGACGGACGGTTCAGAACGCCCAGAATACGGTGGCGCGTGGTATGCGGCTTGGCGCTGACGATACTGACGCGCTCTCCGATCAGGGCATTCAAGAGCGTCGACTTGCCGACGTTCGGGCGGCCCACGATGGCCGCGTAGCCTGTTCGAAAGTCGTCGTCCTGCACTACGCCATCCGGTTCTCCCATGTCATTCACCGTTCAGCGTGGCCAGCATGCGCCTGGCCGCCTCCTGCTCCGCGCCCCGGCGACTCGATCCCTGCCCGCTGACCTCAAGTTCCCGTTCAGCGACCCGACACACCACCACGAAGCGCGGATTGTGCGGCGAGCGAGTCTCGGATTCTATGGCGTAACGGGGCAGACCGAGACCGCGGCTCTGGAGCCACTCCTGGAGCCTGGACTTCGGGTCCTTCAGGCTCGAGGCTTCCGGCAGCGCCTCAAGCCGCCGGTCCAGCAGCCGCAGCACGCACTGCTGCGCGGCGTCGAGTCCGGCGTCCCGGTAGACTGCGCCCAGCAACGCCTCCATCGCGTTGGCGAGCATGTTTGGGCTCGCGGTTTCCCTGGACCGCCGTTCCCCCGGCCCGACGATCAGGTGTTCCGCCACTCCCAGTTCCTGCGCGATCTCTCCCAGCGTTTCGCCATTGACCAACGCCGTGCGGAATCGGCTCAGGTCCCCTTCCGGTGCATCGCCATGGCGGTCGTAGAGACGGGCGGCGATTACAAAATTCAAGACGGCATCGCCCAGGAATTCGAGTCGCTCGTTGTGGTCCCTGGCAGCGCTTCGGTGAGTCAGCGCGCGTTGCAGCAATTCCCGGGACTCGAATCGATGACCCAGGTGCTCCCTGGCCCAATGCCATCGGGCTTCTGCCTTGCGAGAGGACTCGGATTGACGCGTGGCTACCTGATGCCCATCCCTATGCGGCTCCACATCGGTCCCCCGTCGCCTGGCCAGCGCCAGTTCATCCAGATGCGTTCGGCCTTGCCCACCAGCCGGTACTCCGGGATGAACCGGACTTCGTTGAAGCGGCTGTCCTGGCTGTTGTCGCGATGATCACCCATCACGAAATAATGCCCTTCGGGTACCTGGTATGTGCCGCCGCGGCTGAGAATGCCGCGGGTATGCAGCAAGCCGTGTTCGCGGTCGCCAAGCTGCTCGCGCCCCAACTGCAGCGTCCGGCTGCCCTGGTACGGCCCAACCAGCTCCAGTTCCACGGCCTCTCCATTGATGGACAACTGCTTGCTGCCGGCATCGTAGGTGACCACGTCGCCCGGAAGACCCACTACGCGCTTGATGTAGTTGATCCTGGGATCGGAGGGGAGCCTGAATACCAGCACGTCGCCTCGCTCGGGCTCACCGACCTCAAGAATCTTCGTATTCACCACCGGCAGCCGCAACCCGTAGGCGAACTTGTTCACGAAAATGAAATCGCCCTCCAGCAGCGTCGGCATCATCGAGGCGGATGGAATCCGGAACGGCTCGAACAGGAACGAACGCAGCACCAGCACGATCAACAAGATGGGAAAGAACGAGCGGGCGTACTCGACAACGACCGGTTCGCCCGCTGGTCCATCCTGCCCCGCCGAACGCACGCGGCGCGGTTTCAGGATCGCGGCATCGAAGGCCCAAATGACCCCCGAAACCGCGGTCGCAATCACCAGAATGAGTGCAAAGTCCAAGCCCGTTACCTCAAGCAAGCCGGCGCAGGGCGAGTATTGGGCATTTTGTCGGGGGCTGCAATACGCGCGCTGCGCGCTTTCGGGCGGAAACCAGGGCCGATCCAGCCAGCAGCCCGTGGCGACAGTCCCCCGTCGCACCGAGACCGGCGAGGCGCCGGGTCATGGATCAGAGACCTCGACCACTTCCGGCTGGACGCGCCAGCGGCCCTGCAGGCGACGGCCGGCCAGCAGGCCGAGCCCAAGACCGGCGGCCGCCCCCAGCAAGGCGCCCGAATCGCCCCCGACACCCAGGACACCCGTGACAGTGCCGAGCAGCAGGCCCGCCCAGGGCAAGCCGTGCACCAGCAGCGTGCCGTGGAAAACATGGCGATCCTGCAGCGAAACCGACACCAGGTCACCCGGCCGGTGACGGCCGGCATTGCGAATTCGAAGCGAGGATGGCGGCTTCCAGCCCCACATGCAGGTGCCCTCGCAACCGCTGCAACGGGGTGGGGGCAGGATAGCCAGGTCGATCCAGCGGCCACGCTCGACCCGCCGGACGCGGGCACGCGCCGTCATGCACTCCGGTTCGGTAGATGGCAAGGCATCCTGGCGCATGGGTTCCGGAGCGGTATCGCCGATAGAACGGGCCGAATCAGGGACTCGCGAATGACGTTGCGATGGACTCCACCGTCACCGCGGGCACCTCACCCACGGCCGTGATCTGACGACCGCTGAATTCGAACGAAAAGGCGTTTGCGCTGCCGATCCGGGACAAGCCGCCGGCGACTTCGGTTTCGCTGTCCGGACTCTCGACGAACACGGAAACCGTCGCAAGACCGTCCGAATACACCAGGTGTTCCACCGGATTCTCGGAACCGGCCATACGGGTCAGGGTTGCCACCGAAAGCTGGAACCCGTCCGGCAACCGGGTTGCACGCCACAGTGGCGCCGCTTCGGCCACCGCGTCATCCGGTGGCGTAATCCTTTCGAACCCCCGGGCGTCGATGGTGGGCTCCAGGGCGGAAGGCGGAATATTCTCGCCGATGTTGATCTGGGTGAAGGCCATCTGTTCGACGGTGCGCCCCTGCCCGTCCCTGAGCTGGGACTTGAGCGGCATCGCCGTCTCGCTGTCGAGCCACAATCGGTACCCGTAGCGGAACTCGTCCCTGGGATGGATGGCCACCACCTGTGCGTCCCTCTCGACCACGCGTTCGGTGTGCAGCAACGCGATCTCGTAGGAGCGAGCCAGATCCTCCGAGTAGCTGGGCAACGACGAAACCAGCGGGCTGACGTCCCGGCGGTTCTCGAACAGGACGATCTGCTGGTCCGGAAGGATGCAGTAGATTTCGTCCTCGTTGCGAATGATCTCCCTGCCGACTCCATCCATGGACACGATGCGTTCGCCGATCCGGCCGTTGTCGTTCCGGTGGATGATCTGCAGCGTCTCGACCTCGTCGCCCAACAGGTGCACGAACGTACCCCGGTAACTCAACTCTTCGACCGCGCCTGTCATGCGGTCGAGCCACTGCTGTGCGTCCTGAGCCGCCGCCTGGAGCGTGGCACACCCCACGACCGTCCCGGCCAGAGAACGCAGTGACGACGGCCGGTTCAACTACCTTTCCTGCAGGGATGGCTGCGTCACGAGCACCGTAGTGCCCTCATTGCTGATGACATTGGTATGAATCGAGGTGCGCCGTATGCCCGGGGCGTACTGCCCGTGCGTGATGAGGTAGTTCGTCAGGCGAATCGGCGGCGGCGAGAGGGAATCGCCAAGGGTAAGGGGGCCGGGCGCTTCGCTGGGCACGACATAACTGGGCGGGTCGTCCTGCCCGGTGACGCCCATCGGTACGCCCGCAAGCTGCGCCTCGAGACCCGCCGGGTCTATCGGGCTGTTGATGGCATAGAGTATCGCCAGTGCAGCCACGGCAACGCTCGCCGCGATGCCGAGACCGACGGCAGGACGAAAGTACCGCCGCTGAACTGCCGCCGCGTCCCGGGAAGGCTCCAACGGTCGAACGCCGTCCAATTCTTCCCGCACCCTTCGGCGCAGGACATCGGGATCGGGATTCGGCAGTTCGCCCCTGAGCGCGGCTCCGATGATCGAATAGCGCAGGACCCTGTCGCGGGTTTCGGGATCGCGTTCCAGCCGGCGTACGAGAAAGGCACATTCCTCCGGCGACAGTTCGTCGTCGGTAAACGCCGACATCTGGTCCTGAATCTGTTCGCTCATGTCGTCCCCGGACATCAGTGTTTAATCCTACTACAGCAGCGGACCGACGCGCTTGTCGATCGATTCCCTGGCTCTGAAAATACGCGAGCGCACGGTTCCCACCGGACACTCCATGGTCTGGGCAATCTCCTCATAGGTCATGCCCTCGATTTCGCGCAGAATGATGGCGGTTCGCAGGTCCTCCGGCAAGTCCGCGATCGCCCTGTTTACCGTCTGCCGGATTTCCTCCGAAAGAGTCAATCCCTCCGGGGTGTCGAGGTCCCTCAACTTCGCAAAATTCTCGAACTGCTCCGCATTCTCGGGATTCAGGTCGTACTGCAACGGCCTGCGCCCCGCCGCGACGAGATGATTCTTGGCCGTATTGATCGTGATGCGGTATAGCCAGGTGTAGAAGGCGCTGTCGCCGCGGAAGTTCGGCGCCGCGCGGTAGGCCTTGATGAAGGCCTCCTGCGCCACGTCCATCGCGTCTGCCGGGTTTCTCACGTACCTCATGATCAGCTTGAGTATCCTGGCCTGATACTTGATCACCAACACGTCAAAAGCCGAACGATCGCCTTGCTGGACCCTCTTTATGAGTGCCAGATCAGCGGCGCGCTCGCTCACCGGGCGATCCGTTACGGATGCGTGTCGTTGATTCTTCATAGACTACACGGGACGGGGAAAGTTCGATCTCGTGCGACCTTCGCTGCCGGCCCGGCACAATTCAGCGCATTCTAACCCGTATGCCGGAGCCACCGCATACGGCGGCGCGCACTTCTTCTTCCAGCAAGCGCCAACTTCGCGGCGGCAACTGGTCACGGTACAGGACCCATTCCAGCGTTCCCCGGGAATCCTCGAGGTCAAGCCGGATCCACCAGCCTCCGCAACGGCTGCGGGATGTGAGCAGCAGTTCGTGGCGGTCCAGGCTCGGCACTGACCAGTATCCGGATGGGGCTATTTCAAGGTCGGGAACGGGAGACGCGCGCCGCCACCGGGCATGTGCGAACAACCCGGCCACAAGCAGGCACTTCCACCAGGGTTCGAGCGACGAAACGGCGATGGCCAGCGTCGCCAGACCATGAAGGAACCACCACCACGATCGCAGCAGCCTCGAGGGCCGCGGCCTAATGTGCGCGTATTCGCTCGAGGAGTCGGGCCATTGCGGGGTCGGCTGCTTCATGCCACCCCATAAGGTAGTCATGAAGGTCGGGGTCCGGAAGCTCCAAAAGTTGGCGGAATCGCCGTTTATCCGCATCCGACAGGCTGTTGAAGTGCCGATCGAAGAAACCCACCAGCAGCGTGTCGAGTTCACGAGTGCCGCGGCGGCACCGCCACCGCAGGCGTGCGTGTTCGCTGCGCGCGCAGTTATCTGCTGAAGATGGCTCCGGCGCCCCCGACGACGGTCGCGTGTGGGTGGGGTCGGCGGCCAAGGCGGTTGGCCTAGTGACGCCGCTCGGCAATCAGTTTCTTGATCTGGGCGATCGCCTTGCCGGGGTTGAGATCCTTGGGACAAGCCTCGGTGCAATTGAGGATGGTGTGGCAGCGGTACAGCCTGAACGGATCCTCCAGCGCGTCCAGGCGCTCGCCGGTGTGTTCGTCGCGGCTGTCCACGATCCAGCGCCAGGCCTGCAGCAGTGCAGCCGGTCCCAGGTACCGTTCGGGGTTCCACCAATAGCTGGGGCACGCCGTGGAACAACAGGCGCACAGGATGCACGCGGACGGGAGGTCGATTTTTTCCTGATCCTCCCTGGACTGGAGCCGCTCCCGGTCCGGCGGCGGCGGCGTCCGGGCTTCCAGCCACGGCTGGATGGAGGCGTACTGGGCGTAGAAGTTCGTCAGATCGGTCACGAGGTCCTTGACCACCGGCATGTGGGGGAGCGGATAGACTTTCAGCGTGCCCCGGAAATCCTCCACGGCCTTCGTGCAGGCCAGTGTATTGGTGCCGCCGATGTTCATCGAGCAGGAGCCGCAGATGCCCTCCCGGCAGGAACGGCGGAAGGTGAGGGTCGGGTCGATCTCGTCCTTGATCTTGATCAGTGCGTCCAGAACCATGGGCCCGCAGGCATCCATGTCGACTTCGTAGGTATCCAGCCTCGGCGGCCCGCTGCCATCGGGATCGTAGCGGTAGACCTTGAATGTGCGGGGGTTGCTCGCTCTGCCCGCGGGCGGATGGGTCTTTCCGGGTTTGACCCGGGAATTAACTGGTAGCCTGAACTGTGCCATCGCGGGCTAACCCCTCGTTCTCGTTTCGTTCAATACGTCCTGGCCTTGAGCGCTATGGTTTCGACGTCGTCGGTCAGCGTCTCCAACTGTACCGGACGATCACCGAAGCGCACGTCGCCGGCTTCACCGACCCAGACCAGCGTGTGCTTCAACCAATTCTCGTCGTCCCGGTCCGGATAGTCCTCACGGGCCTGGGCGCCGCGGCTCTCGGTTCTGCAGGCCGCCGCCTCGATGGTGGCCACTGCCTGAAGCAGCAGGTTCTCCAGTTCCATCGTTTCGATCAGATCCGTATTCCAGACCAGGGAGCGGTCGGCCACGGAAACATCCTGGAACGAGTCGAAGACGGGTTTCAGCTTCTCGATGCCTTCCTGCAGCGTTTCGCCGGTACGGAAGACCGCAGCGTGTTCCTGCATCACGCGCTGCATCCGCCGCCGGATCTGCGCTGTGGGATGCCCGCCGTCGGCGTGCCGCAGCCGGTCGATCTTCTCCACGATTTCCTCGCCCGCACCCTTGCGCAGGGGCGCGACGCGATCGTCCGGGTCGATCAGTTCGCCGCATCGTTCCGCGGCGGCGCGGCCGAAGACGACCAGGTCGATCAGCGAGTTGGAACCCAGCCGGTTGGCGCCGTGCACGGAGACGCAGGCCGCCTCTCCCACCGACATGAGCCCTGGAACCACCACCTCGTCTCCAGCCCCGTCGGTGGTCAGGGCCTCGCCGCGGAAATTGGTGGGTATGCCGCCCATGTTGTAGTGCACGGTGGGTTGTACGGGTATCGGTTCCTTCGTCACGTCCACGTTGGCAAAGATCCGGGCCGTTTCCGCGATGCCCGGCAGTCGCTCGGCGATGACGTCGGGGTCCAGGTGGTCCAGGTGCAGGTGCACGTAGTCCTTGTCCGGGCCGATACCGCGCCCTTCGCGCACCTCGATGGTGATGGACCGGCTGACCACGTCCCTGGACGCCAGGTCCTTTGCGTTCGGAGCGTAGCGCTCCATAAACCGTTCTCCTTCGGAGTTCAGCAGAAAACCGCCCTCGCCGCGAACCCCTTCGGAGATCAGCATGCCCGCCCCGTAAACGCCGGTGGGATGAAACTGCACGAACTCCATGTCCTGCAGGGGCAATCCCGCCCGCAGGACCATGGCGTTGCCATCGCCGGTGCAGATATGGGCCGACGTACAGGAGAAGTAGGCGCGTCCATAGCCGCCGGTGGCGAGGATGACCATGCGGCAGTTGAACCGGTGCAGGCGGCCCTCGGCCAGGTCGATGGCAACGACGCCGCGGCAGACGCCGTCCTCCATGATCAGGTCCACGGCGAAGAACTCGATGAAGAACTCCGCATCGTGCTTCAGGGACTGCTGATACAGGGCGTGCAGCATGGCATGCCCTGTCCGGTCGGCGGCCGCGCAGGTGCGCTGGGCGATGCCTTCGCCATAGTGGGTCGTCATCCCGCCGAACGCGCGCTGGTAGATGCGCCCGTCGTCGGTGCGGGAAAACGGTACGCCGTAGTGTTCCAGTTCGATGACCGACGCGGTTGCCTCCCTGCACATGTACTCGATGGCATCCTGGTCGCCCAGCCAGTCCGATCCCTTGACCGTGTCGTACATGTGCCAGCGCCAGTCGTCCGGCCCCATGTTGCCCAGCGCGGCGCTGATGCCGCCCTGGGCGGCGACGGTATGGCTGCGGGTCGGGAAGACCTTGGTGATGCACGCGGTGGAAAGCCCCTGCTCGGCCAGCCCCATGGTGGCGCGCAGCCCGGCGCCGCCCGCGCCGACCACGACCACGTCGCAACTGTGGTCGATGAATTCGTATTCGCGTGTCATGCAGCCGCTCCGAACGCGACCTTGAGAATGGCGAAGATTCCGGCGACCGCTACGGCAATATGCGCGAAGAATGCCGCCACGAGGGAAAAGACCTTGACGGCCGGGGAATGCACGTAGTCTTCGATGACCATCTGCACCCCCAGGTGCGAGTGATAACTGAGGGCGAACAGCGCCAGGATCAGCATCACGCTGTTGAACGGCACCTGGATGAGGGCGACCACGGCGGCGTAGTTGAGCTCGTCCGGTCCGGCCAACGCTACGGCGAACCAAAGGCCCAGCGGTATCAGCGCGACGGCTGTCAGGCGCTGCGCCCACCAGTGCTCCACGCCGGTCTTCGCGGAACCCAGGCCGAGAACCCGGTTGAGCGGGCTGACCAGTCTCATCCGCGCAGCCCCTTCAGAAAATCACCCACAGCGAATACGCCGCCGTGAAGATGACTGTAAACAGAATGACCGCCCATCCGCTGACACGATACTGTTTGGGCTCAAGCCCGATCAGCATGTCCCAGAGCAGGTGCCGGATACCGTTGGCCAGGTGATAGAAGAAACAGAAACACCAGCCCGTGTAGAAGATCTTGGCCCAGAAGCTGCCGAGCAGCACGGTAGCCTCGGCGTATGCGGCTTCGCCGCTCGCTGCGGCCATCAGCCAATAGGCCAGCAGCAGCAAACCTGCGGAGAGCACCAGACCGGTTCCCCGATGCAACACCGATAGCCCGCTGGTAATCTCCAGTCGATGGACCTGCAAGTGCGGCGACAACGGCCGTTCGACCCTGTCCATGGTTTGACTATCCGTGCTAATTGTCAGGTTGGCATGCGCGAATCGCTGCAATGGAGTCGGGTTCCGCGCGGTGCGTAGTCTGCCAGAAATGAGACTGGCCTGCATGCGTTATCGGTGTTCGGGGCGAACCCGCCGAGACTGTCGGGAGGCGGTTGCTCCTGCCGAGGCCCGGACCTCCGCCGGGCGCCAAATAGCACCAAACAGCGCCAAACTCCTTGACCTTCTCGAATTAGCTGCTAAAACGGCACATCATGACGATGCAGACGACAACCGCCGCGCGAGATCACGTCGAACCGGTCCTCTGCCCGCTCACCGACACGGGCGTGATCGAAGTCGCCGGCGCCGATGCGGAGGCGTTTCTGAATGCGCAACTCAGCCGAAACGTGCATTCGCACCGGTCGCCGCGGGCGACGCTGGCCGCCTGGCTCGATGCCAGGGGCCGCGTTCTGGCCTTGTTCCGGGTATTGCGCAGCGGTGACGGTTGGCTGCTCCTGACCCGGGGTGCAGACGTTGAAGCGCTGATCCGGCGCCTGAGCCTGTTCGTGCTGCGTGCAGACGTGCGGCTGCGCGACCTGTCGTCCCAATGGCTCTCCGCCGCTGCGGTCGGCGGTATCGAACCATGGCTGGAGAGCAGATCAGTTGCGTTGGGCAGCCAATCCGGGGACTCGGCGACCGTGAATGGCGCATTTCTCATTCGTGTCGGCCCGAGGCTGGTCTACCTGCTGTCGGCCGGCGAAGCGCCGGGGGATTTGGCGGATGAAATTCCGTCGGGTGCGGAAGAAGCCGCGGCATTGGAGGAAATCCGCCTTGGAGTAGTCAACCTCGTTCCCCAGCTCACCGGCCGCTATACCGCGCACATGCTCAATCTCGATCGCCTGGGGGCCCTGGAATTCGACAAGGGATGCTATCCCGGTCAGGAAGTCGTCGCGCGCACGCAGAACCTGGGTACCGTAAAGCGCCGGTTGTTTCGATTCAGCGGCGAACTTGAGCAGGAACCCTCTGTCGGCACGGCCCTGATCGATGCCGCGGGCAGTCAGGTGGGCAACGTGGTCAGGGCGGTGAGGGTCGGCGGGTCGCGCGTCGAACTGCTGGCGGTTGTACGGATCGAATCGGCATCCGGAACCCTGACCTGCGCGCCCGAACCCGGCCTGGCACTCACACGGGAGCCGCTGCCAGGGGAATGACGTCCCTGTTCGGCGGACAGAACCCGGATCGGTGGACGGCACGAAGATTGGCGGACGGGTCCCGGACCGGTGGACGGAATTTGGGTCGGTAGCCGCGACCCGGATCCGTAGACGGGACCTGGACCGGTGGACGGGACCTGGATCGGACCTTTTCACGGTCATTGGCGTGGTGCCTGTACCGGCCTTTGGATTGCGGGCCGCATCCAGCTATGATTTCCAGGATCATCACACGGAGGCGACAATGAACAGATTCACCCTTCTGGCCGCATCCCTGGCCGTGTGTTTGCTTGATACTTCCGTGGCGCTGGCCCAGCACGGGGTGCCCGGCGGCACGCCCATGACCTTCTTCGTCACCAGCCGCCCTATCGGCGACGGCGGCAATCTGGGCGGCCTGGAAGGGGCGGACGCGCACTGCGAGATGCTCGCAGAGGAAGTGGGCGCCGGCGACCGAACATGGCACGCCTACCTGAGCACGCAGGAGCGCCCCGGCGAACCGGCCGTCAATGCCCGCGACCGTATCGGCACCGGCCCCTGGTACAACTACGACGGGGTCATGATCGCCAGAGACGTGGCCCATCTGCACGGCGATACCATCGAACAGGCCCGGCTCGGCAACAATCTCCACAAGCTGTCGGGGCTGACGGAAAAGGGACAGATCGTACCCGGCCTGAACGACTACCCACATCCCCGCGACAACATCTGGGAATACGTCAGGACGACCCCCTACAGCAATCGTCATGAAATGCTCACCGGCTCGCAGCCCGGCGGTACCGCCTACCCGCCGGAACTGGACTACACGTGCAACAACTGGACGAGCAACGAGGACCCCGACTTCGAATCGGAGGGAAGAAGGATGGGCGCTTTTCCGGACAAGCCCAATGCCCAGATCGGCTTCCCCGATCGCAACGGCGGCGGTGACGGCTCCTGGAATTCATCCCACGGTACCCGCGGCTGCAGCCAGACGGCACTGGTGATGACCCATGGCGTGGGGATGTTCTACTGCTTTGCGATTGATTGAGGTGCCCAGGAAAATGACAATTCAACAGAGCTTGGTGGGTATGCTGGCCGCTTTGACGGTTACTGGACTCGCGTTCGCCCAGGGCGCCAATGTTCCGGATCCCGGAATGCCGGAATCGGACGACATTCCATCCAGCCTGATGACGTTCTTCGTCACCAGCGAACCCATCGGCGACGGGGGCAATCTCGGCGGCCTGGAAGGCGCCGACGCTCACTGCGAGGCGCTCGCTGCGGCCGTGGGTCAGGAGCACAAGACCTGGCGCGCCTATCTCAGCACGCAGGAACGCCCCGGCCAGCCGGCGGTAAACGCCCGCGACCGCATAGGTGACGGCCCCTGGTATCACTCCAAGGCCAGGATTCTCGACTACCTGGAGCGGCGGCTGAACCGCCCGCTCATCAAGTCGCAGATCCACGGCGATACGCTGCTGGAGGCACAGCGGGGGAGCAATATGTCCAAGCAGTTCGCGCTCACCGAACACGGCGAACTGGTCAACGGCATCGGCGATCCGCTGCCCACGCTCCACGCCATGCTGACCGGCTCCCGGACCGACGGCCGTGCCTTCCCGTCCGGAGAGGACCGGACATGCAACAACTGGACCAGCAACGGCGAGGGCGCAGCCCAGTTCGGCCACTCCGACCGGATCGGCGGCGGCAATCAGTCGTGGAACTCCGCCGGGACAACGACGGGCTGCAGCCAGGACGACCTGGTCAGTTCGGGCGGCGCGGGCCTGTTCTACTGCTTCGCGATCGATTAGCCGCGAAAATCGCCGGCAGTCAGTCCCGCAATCCGAACACGAACAGGCCGTTGCCCGCGGCGACGGCCACATATTGCCTGCCGTCCACCGCGTAGCTGATCGGCCCGTTGGCGATATCGCCGCCGAGATTGGTTCGCCACAGCAGCTCCCCCGTCACCGCGTCCAGGGCGTGGAAGTAGCCCTCCCTGCCGCCGGTGAACAGCAGGTCCGTCGCGGTGGTAAGAATTCCGCTGGTAGTGACATCCGTCATTTCGAACTTCCACCGATGCTCACCGGTAACAGGATCGATGGCGATCACGGCACCCGTACCGACCGCCTCCGTCCAGTTGTTGATGCGGCTGCCACGCAGGCTCGGTATGTTGGGTCCCCCCGGTATGGGGGTGCCCGGAATACCGCCCAGGAACCTCAGCCCCTCCTGGTACTCCTGCTCCTCCGGCCAGAAGATCGAGCCGTAATTCTCCCACGCCGAAACGTAGAAGAGCCCGGTGCGCGGACTGTAGGACGGCGAGTACCAGTTGGTCGCTCCCTGAACGCCGGGATAGGTTGTCTCCCCCGGCGGCTGCGGCGTCTCGATGGGTCGGCCGCTCTCGCTGAGACCGCTGGCCCAATTGACTTCGGTGAACGGTTCGCCGCGGACGAATTCTCCGTTCGTCCTGTCCAGCACGTAGAAGAAGCCGTTGCGGTTGGCCCATAGCATCTGCCTCCCGCTGCTGAACGTCTCAAGGCCGATATCGGCCAGGACCGGGATCTGAACGGCGTCATAATCGTAATCGTCGTTCGGGGTGAACTGAAAGTACCATTGGAGTTCGCCGGTATCCGGATCCAGGGCAACCACGGCATCCGAATACAGATTGTCGCCGGGTCGTTGCGCCGGATTCCAGTCCGGCCCGGGATTGCCGATGCCCCAGTAGGTCTGGTCGAGGTCCGGATCGTACGATCCCGTGAGCCAGACCGAAGCCCCGCCATGCTGCCAGGCATCGGTGTCGCCCTCCCAGGTTTCGTGGCCCGGTTCGCCGGGTCCTGGAATCGTGTAGAACTTCCAGACCTCTTCGCCCGTCTCGGCGTCATAAGCCGAGATGAAGCCCCGGATTCCGAATTCCCCGCCGGCGACTCCGATGATCACCTTGTCCTTCACGACCAGCGGGGCCAGTGTCATGGCGTAGCCGGCGCTGGGGTCGGCGACCGCCTTGCGCCAGACGGGCTGCCCGTTGACGGCGTCGATGGCGATCAACTGGGCATCTAATGTTGCCATGAACAGCGTGTCGCCCAGCATTGCCAGCCCCCGGTTGACCCGGCCGCAGCAGGGACGGGACAGGTTGGAAGGATTGTGCCGATAGTCCCAGAATACGCGCCCGCGCGCTGCATCCAGGGCGACGGCCGTGCTCGGAGCCTCGGTGAGGTACATGATCCCGTCCACAACCAGCGGCGTGGTCTCGAATTTCTCCAGCGACTGGGCCTGAAAGACCCATTTCAACTCCAGTTCGCCTACATTGGCGGGCGTGATCTGATCCAGGAGGCTGTACCGGGTGCTCGCGTAGGTACCGGAGTAGGTCAACCAGTTGTGAGGCTCCTCGCCGGCGTTCAGCAGCCGCTCGAAGCTCACCTGCGCTTGCAGGCCGAGGGGCGCCAACAGCAGCAATAGCGTGATCCGAGACATCAGTTCATCCCCTTCAACGATCGCAGGTAGGCCAGCATATCGGCCACCTCCTCTTCTGAGAAAACGTCGGCGTAGGACGGCAGATCCCACGCCGTGAGAATCGTGTACTCGCGCAAATCCGCCTTTTCCAGGGACAGCAGCCGCTCGTCTTCGGCGATGAGTTGCACCGAGTAGGTGTCCTCGTTGAGGCGCCGGCCATTGATCACCGTACCGTCCGCCGTGACCACGCGAACGGCGCGGTTCATGGGCAGGGTGGAGCCGTGCGGGTCCTCCAGGGCACGGCTCAGGACGGCCGCGCTTCGGACCGCGCCGATATCGCTCAGGTCCGGTGCGAACCGCGGACCCTGGCCGGCGACGCGATGACAACTTCCGCAGTCGCCCTTGCCCGCAAACAACGCCTGGCCGCTGGTCGCATCGCCCAACGCCACTCCGCCGATTTCCGTGTCCATGTTGCGGAGGTAGGCAACCAGCGCGACCAGTTCAGCATCCTCGTACGCGCCCGCCACCATCGTCGTGCCCGGAATCCCGTTCAGCAGAATTCCCCTGATATCCCCGTCCGAGGCAGCGTGCCGGAACACGCCGCTGCGCAGGTTGACGCCCGGAAACAGGTCGCCGGTTTCCCCGTGGCACACCACGCAATAGGTCGCGTACAGGGTTGAACCGAAGGCAATGTCGGCTTGTTCGTACTGCCCGACGTGGGCCTGCGCCATGAGTTGACCGCCGGCGAAGAGACTCGCCAGCACCCCGAACAGAAGTCTTCTCATTATCCTTTCCCCATTTGGCAAACCGGTCAGTAGATCGCGGCGGGAACGACCGTCGATCCCGTCGCCCCGCGAATCTTCAGCGGCTGCATGACGAACGCGAACTCGTACACCTGCCGTGCCGCCAGTTCATCCAGATTCATTCTCTCCAGCAGGTGGATGCCGTTGACCACCAGCATGATCTGGTGGACCGGCAGCGAAATGTCGGAATCCGGGTTCGGCTGGATCTCCACCGGCTGATTGTCGGCGCCCACCAGCATCGGGTCCTGGGTCACCAGCCATTCCGCTGCAGCTATGCCGATCCCCGGCGCCCGGCCGAGGAAACGTGGAACGTCGGTTTCCCAGAGCTGTCCCCATCCCGTATGGATGATCACAGCGTCGCCGGGCTCCAGCGCCAGTTCCGCGTCGGCCAGCGCCTGCTGCAGATCGTTCGTCGTAATCTCGTAATCCTCGGGAAGAATGTCGACACCCTTGAGTCGGGCAATATCCAGCAACACGCCCCGGGTCATTAGCATGCCCACGCTTTCAATACCGAGGTTCGTGAATCCCGACCGTGTCAGCGTCTCGCTGACACGGAAGCAGTTGTAGAGCGTATCGCCGATGGTCTGGTGGCTGAAGCCGTCGAACTGCGTGCCCACCTGGCCCAGTTCGGTGACCACGATTTCCTCGTTGGAGCCTCTCCGGTTGGCCTGGGGATTCATCCCGGTCGGCTTGAGATAGAGGTCGAAGTGGCGGTTACCCAGCGGGATGGACTCATGCAGCTCATGCCCAAGCTCCACCACTTCACCGCTGTTGATCAGGCGCGCCGCCCGCAGCACGGTGGAGGGGCCCATGTGGTTCGCCGAGCCACGCTCGTCGCCCTCCCCCCACCTGGATGGGCAGCGGTCCTCTTCGGCGGGTGGAAGCCAGGATTGAGCATTGGCTGCGGGCAATGCCAGGCAGAGTATGGCCAGGACGGGAACGCTTGTTTTTTTCATGGTTCTTCTTCCGCGTTGATTCGTATCGGAAACTCCCGGTACCGAGCTTACCCGAAAATCGTGCTCAGCCGTCCCTGGATGCCGAGGCCGAACCAAAACGCGTTCAGCCGAGCCTTTTTCCGCGACCGCAATTGATGGTATAGACTCGGAATTTCATTGTCGGCTTGAAGTCCAGCGAATAACACGAATGACAACGAAGCGCTGTGCAGGCGCGTTTGGGGGAATAGACAATGCGAAACCGAGTCCTGTTGGCCGTATTGGCCGCAATACTTGCCGGCCTTGGCCTATATCGGTTGTTGTCGAATGGTCAGCCAGACGAATTGACGGCAAGTGTGACAGGGCAGGACGTCGTCAGCACCGACTACGCAGGTCTTGTCAGTCTCTTCAGAGAGTTCCGCGCATTCCAGCAGGGCGATTCAGGCAACATCCAATCCTATTCCCAGAGCGGCTGGATCCTGTCGGGTCTGGACGACGCGCCTGATTTTTCCGCCACGGCCATGGCGGAGCAATTCGGTGAGTTGAGAGCCTTTCAGGAGAGGCTGGAGTCGATCGATCCTACGGGTTGGGCGATTGCACGGCAGGCCGACTACCACCTGGTCCGGGCCGAGATGAACGGCTATGAATTCCAGCACCGCGTGCTCAGCCCCTGGTCGAGGGACCCCGGATTCTACAACGACGTGATCGCCACGCTTGCCGAGGTACCGGAACTGCCCCTCCAGCAGAACGCGCTCGCCAGTCTGCAGGCGAAGATCGGATCGGTGCCCGATCTTGTGGAACAGGCAAAGGCGAATCTCAACGACTTTTCGTTGCTGGCCGCCGACCTGGCGACCCTGGCCATCCTCTCCATTGGCGATACCCGGTCAATGTATGAATCGCTCGCTCAAGATCTGGCCTTTCATCACCCGGAACTCGTGGCCGACGCAGAGTCGGCGCTGGCTGCCATCGACAACTACGAGGACTGGATTCGGGCCAACGAGCCCCGCATGACGGGCAGTGCGGGTGTGGGAAAGGAAAACTACAACTGGCTGCTCAGAAACGTCTACCTGTTCCCATATGACTGGGACGACATCCGTACCATCGTGGAACTCGAAGATAACCGCGTGATCACCTTTCAGCGGCTGGAGGAGAATCGAAACCGCAACGTTCCACCGCTCACACCGGTCCGGTCACAGGCCGAATACAAGGAAGGCATCGAAGAAGCGGTCGACCACATCATGAACTTCCTGCGCAACGAGGAGATCTTCACCATGGAAGACTACCTCGTGCCGGATGAGTACTACGAGACGCGGCTCGCCGGAAAGGGATACTCGCCGGACGATCCCTGGCCCGAGACCCACGACTACTTCTTCAATTTCTCACACCGGGAAGCGGTGATGGAGAACACCCACGAATTGGTCGGCCATCATTTTGATCTCCTGAGAGCGGAACGGGACAACCGCCCGATCCGTGGCGGAGAGCGGCCCTACAAGATATCCACGGCACGCGACGAGGGCCTGGCTTTCGCCCTTGAGGAACTGCTGATGCACGCGGGTTATCTGGACGGCCGCAATCCCCGCGGCAGGGAAGTCACGTACGAACAGGCGGCCTTCCGCACGGTTCGCGCGCTCTCCGACATCTACATGCACAGCGGCGACTGGAGCCTGGAAGAAGCGATGCGGTTCTGTATCGACAATGCGCCGCATGGCGAATTGCTGGAGGGCAGCCACCACCTGTGGTTCGAACTGGATACGACGCTGCGCGGCGTGGGCCACCACATGCTCATGGTCCTGGGCAAGGTCCAGTTCATGAAACTGATGAGAGACCGTGCCAACCAACTCGGTGACGACTTCAATCTGCGGGACTTCCTGGACGAAGTCCATGCGTCGGGCCAGATTCCCTGGTCGCTCATCCGGTGGGAGATGACCGGTTACGACGACGAGGTCAGCCTACTCTGGTAATGCGTTCCGCCAAGCGGCCCATCGCAAAAATTTCACTGCATTCGACCGGCGCGGAGCCATTGTCTACGATTCGGCGATGTCGCTAAGAGAAGATCAATACAAAAGATATTGAAAGTTCCGATTATTTTTGTAAACTGTCTTTTCTGCCCATCACACGGTCGTGGCACACCAATGAAACCCCAAGTCTCCAATTTCCTGCGCATAGCCATTCCCTTGACACTTTGGGGTTGCGGTCTCGGTGCCGCGGGCCAGGAGTCGGGTCCAGACATCATTCCCCAGCCCTCTTCCGCGATTCCATTGACCGGCTCCTTTTCCATCGAACCCGATACGGTCATCCACGCCGGCGACGAGGTGCTGGATACCGCGCATTACCTCGCCGAGCGGCTGCGCCGTTCCACGGGTTACGAGTTACCGATCCGGGAACCCGCGCGCAGCCCGCCATCGGGGATGATCGCGTTGCGGCTGGACACTCAGGCATCCGCGGCGTCCCCACAGGATGGCGAAGGATATCGGCTGTTCGTGGACAATCGCCGAATCGACATCTCGGCTCCCGCTCCAGCTGGCGTGTTTTATGGAGTACAGACATTGCTTCAGATGCTCCCGCCAAGCGTCTACTCGGAAACACCCCCACGGTTGCATCCCGATCAACTCGTGCTGACGGGCGTGGAAATCTCCGATCAGCCGAGATTTTCGTGGCGAGGACTGATGATCGATGTGTCCCGCCACTTTTTTTCGAAGGAGCAGCTGAAGAAGACGATCGACGCGATGGCCATGCACAAGCTGAACGTCTTGCACCTGCACCTGACCGACGATCCTGGCTGGCGCATCGAAATCGACAGATATCCGCGTCTGATTCACGTGGGCGCGGTCGGTGACCACACCAATCGGGACGGTCCTGCCCGGATGTACTTTTCCAAGGATGAAATTCGCGAAATTGTCGCTTACGCAGCCGACCGCCACATCGCCGTCGTGCCGGAGATCGACATGCCCGGACACTCCCAGGCTGCAGCCAGAGCCTATCCGGAGTTTTTCGACGGCGATCAGACGTTCAACCCCGCGAATGAGGGCACGTACGAATTTGTGGAGAATGTATTGACCGAAGTCATGGAGCTTTTTCCGTCGGGCTACCTGCATTTTGGCGGCGATGAAGTCCGCAACCACCGTTGGGACGAGCTACCGGAAATGGCGGACTTCATGCGGCAACACGGCTACACCGAATTTCGCGAGGTTGAAGAACACTTCGACCGCCATGTTTCCAACTTCATTGCGGAACAGGGCTTCACCCCGATCGGGTGGGACGAAGTCGCGGAATTCGACGTGCATCCCGACACGATCGTGCAATGGTGGCTGCACCTGCGTCCGGAGGCCTTCGATCACGCGATCGCGAAGGGGCACCGTGTCATTATCTCTCCGACGAACTACCTCTATTTCGACTACCCGAACCACGTGGGGGAGCCTGGAGCGCCGTGGGAAGGCAATGACAACGGTGCAAATTCGCTCGAACTGATCCATCAGTGGGAACCTGTCCCGGAAACGTTTTCTGCGGAGGAGGAATCCCTGGTGCTCGGACTGCAGGCCAACCTCTGGACTGAATTCATCGAAACCAACGAGTACTTCGAGTACATGATCTTTCCCAGGCTCTCCGCGTTGGCCGAAATCGCCTGGAGCCCGAAAGGCGATAAGGACCTGAACGACTTCGTCCGAAGAATCCACGGTCAGACTCAACGCTACGACGCGATGGGGTTGAACTATCGGAAATACAGCGAATGGCCAAGCGACTTCAGATACCTGATCAATTGAAAGACCGTGTGACGCGCCCGGCTTTCCTTCTGACGCTTTTCACATTTTTCTGTGCGTGCCAGGCTGCCGCACAGTCGGACACGGCGCCGTCCTTCGCTCGAAATGCCCGTATCGGAAACCTCGTCTTCACCGTCGGCGAACCCATTGCAGCCGTCACATTGCCGCAAGCATCCGGCGGGAATATCGACCCGGGTATCAATGACGGTGAACTCAGCGACTACAGCTTCGATCCGGCCCGGTTGCCGACCGGGCTGGAATTCGACCGGTTTACGCGCGTGCTGAGCGGCACGCCCACCGCGACGCTTCAGCGGCGGACGTTTCACTTGTGGGTTCACGACGACGACGAAAACTGGGCGGTCGGGGATGGCGATTCGCTGCGCTTCACCATTGAAGTGATCAGCAACCAAACGCAGGACGCGTCCGTCCTCGACGGCGCCGCAACGCTTCCCCGGGAATTTTCCGCCTCGTTCGAAACCGAGTTTCAATGGTTCGATCGAGACCGGCTGCCGGCATTTTCCTCGGTAACCGAGTGGCGAGCGACCGCCTGGCGAGGCGAGAGCCTTCACAAGCAGATCCTGGTCGCGGGTACGGGTTCCAGCGATGGGCTTTCCATTACGGCAAGCGAGTTCAGGACCCAAACCGGCGCCGTCATTCCGTCCGGGGCGGTGTCGCTGCGACATCCGCAGTTCGTCATCGGCGACGTCGAAGCGCGTGGCTGCGCGGAATACGAGTACCGGGACAATGTGGCCTATCTTGCGGATGCGCTCGCAAACGAGCTGCCCGCAAGGCTTCCGCGATCGTACCCCTCCATGATCTGGGTATCGATTGATGTGCCGCCGGACAGCGAGCCTGGCGAATATGGCGGTTCGGTCACGATACGCTCGAGATCGGGCGACGAGGCTGCGCTTCGGATCGTATTGGACGTTCTGCCGTGGCAGGTCCCCCCACTGTCCGAAGGACGGTTCCATCTCGATCTCTGGCAGTTTCCCGTCTCCATTCTCGAGCGCTATCGCGATGCCCATCCCGGCCGACCGATCGCGCCGTGGTCGGAGGAACACTTCGCGCTGCTGGAGCCTTTCTACCGCTATCTGGCAAAGCTGGGGCAGCGTACCGTGACCACCTACATCAAGGAGGGCGCCCAGGGTGCGCCTTCCATGATCCGCTGGATCGCACTGGACAACGGACAGCAATGGCGCTTCGACTACACCGGTTTCGATGCCTACGTGGAACGCCTCGCGGACTGGGGCATCGACGCCCAGATCAGCGCATTCTCTCCTGTCGGGTGGAATACGGACCGTATTCCGTTTCTGGACGAGGCCAGCGGAGAGGAGAAGGTTTTCAATGCCCCCATCGGCTCGGACATCTACAACGCTTTGTGGAACCATTTCCTGACCGATTTCAAGGCCCACCTGCTCGAAAAAGGCTGGTTCGAAAAGACCGTGCTGTACATGGATGAGGTACCGCAGGAGCAGATGGAAGCGGCGATCGCGCTGATCCGGTACAACGACGAGAACTGGAAGATCGGCCTCGCCTACGGTCACGCGCCCGACGATCGGATCGTTCGCAGCCTCTACGACGTTTCCGGCTATTTCGAATCGGAAATCGATGTCCGAACGTACGATGGTCAACTCACGACGTTCTACACGAGCTGCTCGCTGACGCGCCCGAACAACTACGTCGCCGCCAATGCCAATCCGGCCGACAATGGGGCGATGGCCTGGTACGCGCTGGCGCGGGGCCACGACGGCCATCTGCGCTGGGCGTTCGACAACTGGAAGGCGCTCGATCCGCTGGACCTGCGCGACGGGGCGCATACGGCCGGCGACTATTCCTTCGTTTATCGAAGCAGCAACGACGCGGACATGACAGTGCTGCCGAGCGTGCGTTCCGAACTGCTCCGAGACGGCATCGAGGACTACGAGAAAATCATCACCCTGGAAAACGCGATGCGCCGATGCGCTCGCCCCGACCTGCTGAGCGAATTGCGGGAATCGATCACATCGTTCTCCACCGACGCGCTACTGGCAGGCGCGGCGTCCGACCTGCTGACCGAAGCGCGCTCAGCGCTCGACGGGCTGTCGAAACACCCGGCGCTCGTTGAATGCCAATGACGCTCCCGAGTTCCGTATTGACAGCAACGGGCGATGCCGATAGCGTCCAATTATGAAAGAAAAGTCCGACTTTCTGTACGCAATGCCCAGAAACGCCCATAACCTTGAAGCCGAGATTCGATCATTGTTTGCATGGTAGACGCCTGGCGCGTCGAGCAAGACTGATACGCTGTTTGATTAATATCGGATAATCGCCATGAGCAAGGAATTTTGGGCCATTTTTGGTGTGATCGTCGCATTCGGTCTGGGCCTTGGCGGACTGATAATCACGAGTCACTCCGGTATCCGTACAGACATGAACTCGAATCAAGCGGAAATACGCGCCGACATCAGGGAGCTACGCTCCTATGTTCTGGATGTAGTCGAGCGGGTTGCCCGCATTGAGGGCCGCCTGGAAATAACCGTCGAGCCCGAAGAAACAGTACCAGCGCCGGACGGTCTACCTTCAGACGAAAAATCTTGAGGGTCGGAAAGTCGCGGCGGCCGCCCTACACTTCCTTCAATGGCGTGTTTTTCAGGACTATTCGCAGCGGCTGTCCGGCTGGACCAGGGACGACGCTTCTACCGAGAGCGTGTCCAACTGCTCTCTCGCGCGCATCAGATCGTCCTTGGCGCTTCCTTGCGCTGCACCGGCGACGGAGATGTACTGGTCGCCGAGAAGCGAATCCAGAGTCTGCAAACCGGATGCGTGGCTCTGACGGGTCAGGAGGTCGCGCAGCACCCGCCTTTTTTCGAACGCCAGGATGCCTTGTCGGAGCATCTCGAGCCGAACCGAGGTAACCGCTTCGAGGTCGCGATCGTTGGACGTTCGATAGATCAATGAAAAATCACCCGTCGTATGCGCGGTTCCCTGGCGGGGGTCGAGAGAATCGGGCGACCGCCAAAAGTCGTACGCCCACCTCGAATAACCCTCCACGCCGAGTTTGTCGGCATACCAGGTCAGCCACTCGACATCCGCGGGATTGCTGTCGCGAGTCAGCAGGGAGTTCATCCGCGTAACGGGCATCTGCTCGTCGGAGTGGCAACTCGTGTACAACGACCAAAGTTGGCCTTGCATTCGTGACGATACGGCCGTCTCGCCGATACCCGAGAAGACATTCATGATATCCACATGTTGCGCAACGCTCTGTGGCAGATACGCGTCGAAGTGCGACAGCGCCATTTTCCAATCGGGATCGTCCGAGTGTACGAGATTGACGACTTGCTCCATCTGCGCAGGCGCCTCATCTACCGCGAGGTAGGTTTTTTCGAACCATCCCCTCTCCTTCAGATAGGCGCTGAACTGCGGCAGGAATTTCCGCCACACGGCCGTATGGGCCGCCGACCCGGGCGACGCCGAAAGAATGCGCGTGGCTTGAAACTCCTCGCTCCAGTAAGGAATTTCGTCACGGTTCCAACCGAGAATTCCGTATGCATCGATGCGTTGATCGATTCCCCACGCCGCGAGCCTTTCCACGTGGTCGCCGAACACTGAAAAATCGAACCTCCAATCGTCCCGGCTTTCGCTCACCCGAATCCACTTGACCATCCCCGGCGCGCCGAACGTGCCATCCTTCAACGTTGCGGTAACGGCCTTTTGCCCCGCGTTGGCCAGCAGCCGATAGGCGTCCTCCAACAGTCGATAGTGCTCGTCCGACCATCGATTGATCGGCGTGTCGGGATGGGCATCGTTATGCTGGGTCAGAACCCGTTCGGGGTGCTGCCACAAGTCCAGAACGAATTGCCGGTCGGCAGGCGCAGGCAAGCCGAGAGACAAGACCTTCAGGTCCACAGTGAATTGAGCGCCCGCGGCATCTCCGAGTGGGCTTCTCACCGTCAGCGTTCCCTGGTAGTCGGCCGGACAGGCGTTTCTCGGAACGTCCACAGCCACCCAAATCTTGTACGGATCTTCCGGCAGTCCGACCGGGCCAGGCGACGATGACAGTGCGTCCGCCAACCAGGCCGGTTCGATGCCGGCACGCGACCCGTAACCCTCGCATCCGCGACGCTCGGGATCGGCGGCAACGTACGTTGGGTACAGGACGTTGACATGCTCTCCGGATATGACCTCCCCGGATCCACCAACCAGGTCCGACATTTCTATCTGAAACGATTCCGGCGCCTCATCACTATCGGTCCAGACGATCAGAGGCGCATGAATGCGGTCGCCGAGCCATGCGACTGCGTTAAAGGTCATTCCGTCAGGATTCCTGTCGAGATTCCAGTTCGACCGCTCCATGTATTGATATGGCTGTACGAATGTTCCGCCGACTGCGCTTTCGCCGGCGTTGACGGTGAGCGTAAAGGCCAGGCTGTCGCCATCCTCCGCTGAGTAATCCTCGTCGTCGTCGTGGACCCAAAAGGTGTAATCCGTAGTCTCGAGCGCCTGCGCTGGAATGCCGCTCAGAATACGCGAGAACCGGTCGAAGTTGAGGCCTGTCGGCAAGTCCGGCGGATTGAAGGAGTAGTCGCTCAACGCGCCCCGATTCAGGGTCACGTCGATGTCCCCGCCTATGGCCTGCGGCAGGGTGACCGGATCGATCTCGACTCCGACGGTGAACACCAGATCACCGATGTTCGCGCCCTCGGCAAACCGGGGAGCGGGCGTCTCTCCCTGACGAATATCTCCTGTTACTTCAATCGTGAAATGCAGGCTGGCCGCATCCGCGATGGAATAGTCCTCGTCGTCGTCGTGGACCCAGAGCGTGTAGTTCGTCCGCTCGGTGTGCTGCGCAGGCGTGCCCTGCATGACCCGGGAATGACGGTCGAAGACGAGCCCCCGCGGCAAGTCTGGTGGATCAAAGCTGTAATCGCTCAGTTCTCCGTCGTTGAGTCGAGAATTGATGTTTCCGCCCAGAGCGCGAGGCAGCGTAATCGGTTGAATGGCCGTACCGGCCACGAACACCAGGTCCCCGATGTCGGCATCATCCGGAAAGTAAGGCGCTGTACCCGCCGGCTCTCCCGGCTCTCCCGGCTCGGGCGGCTCGGGCGGCTCGGGCGGCTCGGGCGGCGTATCCGGATCCTGGCCCGCCATTCGGCCGAATACCGCAAAGCGCGTAAGTCGCCGTGTGGCGCCGCAAACCATTCCAGGCCTGTAAACGGCCTCCAGCGCCATCCAGGATTGTCCGTCAGGCTCCGTTCCATCGGACTCCGTTTCGCCGGACTCCGTTTCGCCGGACTCCGTTTCGCCGGGCTCCGTTTCGCCGGGCTCCGCTTCGCCGGGCTCGGTTCGATGGATAGCCAGACTGCCGGGGTCGACCCCGTCGACGATACTGCTCAACGGGAAGCACAGTACCGCCGCGTACGGCAGTTCCTCGATGTAGCCGCCAAGCATGCTGTCAAGGGCGGCGATTCTCACCACTCTGCCGGATGCATGCACGAGTCCCTCCGGCGGGGCAGGCGAACTGCCCTGTGCGCTTTCGGACACTACAGCGACGAACCAGAGCGCCAGAGGCGCGTCCATCGTCGGCAACTCAAGCAGCGTTCCCGCAGGCACTGCGGAATCGGATACGAGCAAAACGGTTTCAGTGGTAACGCCTTCGCTGTCCGCCACCCGCACGGGCATGCGTTCGATCCAGCCGGGCTGCACGACGGCGCCCGCTCCCGCCCGAAACGTTACCTCGTTGGACCAGTCGCCGGCAGTGTTTGCTCTCACCGCGTCGACCGCGTAGCGGTAGGTAGTTCCGGCCGTCAGCCCGTCATCGCGGTATCGTTCTCCGTCGACTACCCACGCGACGTACTCTGGCATGCACGCCTCAGTCCCGGTCTGCTCGCAACGGTACACGTCGTAACCGTCCACGGGACCTCCGCCGTCTTCCGCCGGGGCTGTCCAGCCAAGGCCGATCGTGTTTTCGCTGCCCGCTGCGATCACCTCGAGATTGCGGGGCGCGCCTACCGTCACCGTCCTTACCATTCGCGTCGCTGAGGGGGCGCTTTCGCCGACGGAGTTGCTGGCGGTTAGCCGATAGCAATAGTCCTGCCCCGCAGATACAGCGGTATCCTCCAGGGAGGTTGCCTCGGCCGGAATATCGATTCTGTATTCTTCCAGTTCCTCACAGGAATCTCCTACCGCCCGGTAAAGTGTGTAGGCGCTGTGCGCTTCGCCGCCTTCCAAATCTGGCGCCTTCCAACTCAGCGCTACCGTGGTCTCGCTGCCCCGTGCCGTAAACTCCCTGGGAGCGCCCGGCGCCGAAGCGATGGCATCCGGCGTGGTCGCGGTGACCTCGTTGGACCAGTCCCCTTCCCCACCGCGATACGCGGCCACGGCATAGCGGTAAGTCGTGCCGAGCGCCAACGGACTCGTGCCTCCGGCTTCCGCCGGATCGGAATTGTCGTGCGTGTCGGCGAAAGAGGTTCCAGCGGTGACCCAGGCGATCCAATGTTCGTTGGCATCGAGCGTGCACGGCTCGTCGCAACGGTAGACGTTGTAGGCCTCGATAGCGCCGTTGCCGTCGTCCGCGGGCGCCGTCCAGCTCAATACGATTCGCGTCGCACCCGTCGAGACGACCTGCAGGTCGGTCGGCGTCCCGGGCTCCTGGCTTCTCGCGGCCACCGACAGAACCAGCAGCGCGAGTCCTGCGAGCCAGGGGATCCTGCAACACGCGCTTTCCGGCCGATTTGGGGTTTCGAATCCGAACATGACGGTTCCTGAACGCACCTTCGAGCCTACGGCCGGTAGGTCAGGCCGAATTGCAGGTTGCGGCCAAAGATGCCGTAGGCGCCCTGCAGGCTTTCAAGCCCGTAGTAATTGTCCCTGGGCTCGTTCGTCATGTTCCACCCTTCAAGGTAGAAATGCAGCCGCTCGCTCGCATCGAAACTCACCTGGAAGGAAAGATCGCCCTCGGCCGCATTGGTCGTGAAGGCACGTGCAGGCCTTTGAGGGCGAGTAAACTCCGATCGGTAACGGTAGGAAAGACGCGCGCTGAACCTGTTGCGGTAATAGTGCAGGGTCACGTTGCCGACATGGTCCGACTGACCATCGAGACCGAACGTGCTTGAGTTGAAGATCTCGGTCAATTCGATATCCGAATCCGTGTACGAATAGGTCGCATAGATTCCGACCGTCCCGGCTTCCGGCGGCAGCAGGTTCAGGAAATTGTGCTGAAACGTCAGTTCCAGGCCGAGCAGGCCGCCGCCGCTGCCGTTGGCCGGGATATAGGAAATGGTATCGTCCGGCGGACCGGACACGATGCGGCTCTGGGTGATGAACGTATTCATCTCCTTGCCGAACAGCGCGACAGCCAATGCCGTATCCTCGTCGAAGTATTTCTCGAAGCTCAGGTCGGCCTGGTCCGCAATGAAGGGCCGCAGAAACGGATTTCCGCCGCCGTTCACGCCGCCATATATCGAGTCGCCCCACTGATCCGTTCCCGGACTCAGGAATGTGACGGCCGGTCGGGCGATTGCGCGGGACGCGGCAAGTCGAACGATGAAATCGTCCCTCGGAAAGAAATTGATGTTGGCCGACGGCAGCGCTTCGGTGTACGAATCGCTTGTCCGGGTCGGCGCGTAAACGTCATTGACGCTGGACGCACCGCTGGTGTTCACATCCGTCCTTACGGCACGAACGCCGAAATTGCCGGTGACGCGAATGCCGGCGGCCGCGTTTGTCTCGAAATCCATCTGAGCGTAGAGCGCGCTGACGTCCTCCTCGATGAAATGACCGCTGGACGGAAGAACTCGCGGCTGAATGCCAGGAAATACCGCTTGCCGGACGGCCTGGGCGTCGAGAACGAGAATCGGTGGCGTGGTGTCGAACGCCGCATCGACCTGCGACTGGTCGAGCACGCCGATCACGTGCTGCGAATCGATCGATACCGGCGGCCCGGCTTCACCGGGCGGAACGCGCGTTCGCCGGGCGACGAATTCATTGTCGCGGTTAACGAGTCGGACCCCTGCGGTCACCGCCGTAAAGACTGGCGAACTCAGTGCAAACTCCAGATCGGCCTTGTACGTAAGGATCTCGTCGATGCGGGTGTCGTCAATCACAGTGACGGCATCGAGGCGGTTCCCGGTCGGATCGAGGAAATCCAGCGGCGACGTCACGAAGCCGGCGCCTTCCTCGTTCTCTCCGAAGGACGCGGTCGGGCGAATCAGTCTGGCCGGACCCGGGCCTGGTTCGTACGGTCGGTAGTGAACGGTCGCATATTGATTGTCTGCATCGGCTCTGGACCAGGACACGTCGTACAGCAGCGTGACCGAACCACGGGTCCAATGCCCCCCGACACCGTAGCTGTGCAGTTCGCTACCGGCATTGTCGACAGCGTTGATCACCGAGAGATCCTGCCCCCAACCCCTCTCCAGGCATTGTGTCGGATTGTCGTGCAGACACGTCACGGTCGCCGACACCAGGTTTATCCCGTCGACCTCGACATCCTCGTACCTGTTTCCGAACGTTCCGAGTCCGCCGAGTCCCAGTCCGGCCGCCCAGCCCCTCTGTTCGAACGTTGAGAAAAACCCGTCGAAATTCAATTCGAAATTTCCCCTGGGACGCCATTGCGTCGTCGCGAGGAACGAATGTCGGTCGCTCGTACCGTTGAGAGTGCTGCTTTCCCCGCCATATGGCACATTGAAGTCATTGTTGGGTCCGAATCCGTCGGGCAGCCCTGAGATGTAACCGCCATAGTCCACGGTCCTTGATTCGTATATGTACGTACTGGCGCTGACAAGCGGAGCAAACTGCCCTGCGTAGCCAAGCGCGACGCCCAGCGTGTCGTCGGCAAACTGGTCGATATACGTGGCACTGCCGCGATAGCCCGTCGATTCGCCTTCCGGTATCTCGCCTCCAATGTCGTTGTATCGGCCACGAAAGTTCACGGCAATGGCCCGTTCACCCCAGTCCAGGGCGCGCGCGGTCTGAAGATTGACCGTGCCGCCGATACCGCCTTCCACATGGTTCGCCGCAGGGGCCTTGTACAAGGTTGCTCGCGAGACCAACTCAGCCGGAAACAGGTTGAAGGAGATGCTGCGGTCTCCCCACTCGCTGGCGAGGTCCCGATCGTTCAGCGTGGTGCTCGTGAGAATCGATCCCAGCCCTCGGATGGACAGGCCATTGGCGCCGAAGGCGTTTCGAGTATGCGATACGCCGGGAAGGCGGGCGAGCGACTCCGCAACGCTCGTATCGGGAAGCGCTCCGATGTCTTCAGCCGACAGCGCTTCTATGATTTCCGACGCCTCCCGCTTCTCGTCCAGCGCATCCTGCAGGCTGCGCTGGAACCGCCCGGTGACCACGATTTCCTCCAGTTCCCCGGCATCGCCGTCGGATTCGTCAGCGGCCTGCCCTGCACAAAGCACCGGTTGCATAAGCAGCAGCAAACCGGTACCCAGCGCACTCAGTGGCCACACACAGTGCTTCACGTCTCAAACTCCTTTTCGGTCAAATTTCCTAGCCTGGACCAACAAGACGAAACCGTACGTCCTGAACATCGGTCAGAACCTCAGATTGCCCCTCAACTCAAAGCCGTATTGCAAATCCGCCTGCGCGAAGGGGTCTTGATGAATGAGCCAGTCTCCGGTCGTCACGTCCGAGGAAACTTCAAGCTCCAGTTGATGGGAATCGGTCATCCGACGGTAGCGGGCACCGAGCCGCGCACGGCGGCTGAATTCACCCGAACCCTGTATCTCGCCAAATGGCTGAACCATCGCGCCGCTGTACGGTGCCAGGAACCCATAGGCAAATTCCGCCCGCACCGATTGCTCACCCTGAAGCATTGCGCCGGTCGGACCCGCCATGTTCAATCCGTGGTCTCGCCAGATTGCATTGGAACTTTCCGTCATCCCGCCCCACCGTGGTGACAGCAACAGGGACAAACCGGTGCCGTCCGCGCGTGGCTGCAGACCTGCCGTCAGGCTGAAGCCGGACTCCTCGTAGTCGTCCGTGGCGTGCAGCACCAGCGACCGCCCCCGGGCTTCGAGCCAGAACCCGGAGCCTGCATGCCGGAACACCACACCGCCCACCAGTTCCACCCCTGCTCCAGTGTGCCGGCCCGCGCCTTCATCGTAGCGAACGCCCACTTCGAGAAACGGCCGGGCAAATGCAGCGCTGCCGAATTGCGCTGTGGACGATCCTTCCAGGCCGAAACGGGCGCGGTTGGCGCTGATGGGCTTGTCATAGATCGACGTCAGACTCATGTGTTCCACATCGCCACGCATCTCCCAGTCGATCCCGGCGATACCGGATTCGAACTTCCGGCGTCCACCCACTGCGCCGATCTTCGGTGTAAATTCACCCGATTCATGGAGCTGACCGTCGACCAGCGTCCGCCTTTCGCCCTGGCCTGCGCCCAGAATGATCCACGCCTCGGTTTGTTGATCGGGCGCGAACCGCGCATAGGGAAGGACGGTGGTGACTTCCATCTCCATGGTCCCCGAGGAATCGGCGCCGGCATATTCCGCCAGGCCGAGACTGTGCGAGAGGGACACTCCGACAAGCGTTCGTTCTCCGGTGCGTCCGTCCAAGCCCATGTACCCTGTCCGGACATCGCCCGAATACGTGCCCCCGTCCATGGCGCTGCTCTGGAAGGACTGGATGTCACTCTTGCCCCAGAGCATCCACTGCCGGCCGCTCTCACCGTCTGCCGAGAGCCGTGCGGCGAAGCCGCTGCCGCGCAGCAGTCGATCTCCGCCCAGCACCTGGTCGTTCCGAACTGCGGGAACGCCCGGTGCTCCGGAAAGAGCATCAGCGTACGGCGTTGCCCCGATACGATAGGTCGAAAGGCGGGAATGGAACTGCGGCACTCCGTACGATCCAGAGTACGTATCGAATCGCAAATTCGAAGCCAATTGGGGCGAACGAGCGGAACCACCGTACATGTGCTCAGCCATGTCGCCCATCGTCATCTGGCGACCTGCAAGTGAGAACTGCGAACTGTTCGATGCCGCGAACCGGCTGCCGATGGTCGGAACGACGCTCGACAGCATACTGCGAGCCATGGATGCAGACACATCGTCAAGAAGCACCTGATCCGCTTCCGAGAGGAGTTGGGCCGCATTGCTGGTTGCGGCCAGGATCTTGATCGTGAAGCCTATGCTGTCGGAATCCGAACTGGAATAGTCCTCGTCGTCGTCGTGTACCCAGTAGGTGTAGTCGGTCTTTTCCAGAGACCGCATCGGCGTACCTTCCATTACCCGAGTGAAGCGGTCAAAAGTGAGCCCGGCAGGCAAGTCCACAGGCTCGAAACTGTAGACGCTCAGCGCGCCGTCGTTCAGCGTCGCGTCGATGTCCCCACCGGTCGCTTCGGGCAACGTCAGCGGTTCGATCGGGACACCTACCGTGAACACCAGACCCCCAATGTTCGCGTCTTCGGCAAACTGAGGAGCGTTTACGGCCTCTACCGTGGCGGACACTTCGTTGGACCAATCCGAATCGCTCGTCCGATAGGCCGCCACGGCGTATCGATACGTGCTTCCTGCCACGATTGGACTTGTACCACCCCGCTCGTGCGCGGTGGAATCGTCGTGCGTGTCGGTAAACGTGGTGCCGTCCTCCACCCAGGCGATCCAATGATCGGCCGTAAGCACGCATGCCGATTCACTGTCCTGGCAGCGGTAGACGTTGTACGCTTTTACGGATGCCCCACCGTCATCGGCCGGAGCCGTCCAGCTCAGCGATATCGCGGTCCCCGAGATGGACGTGACCGTCAACGCGGTGGGCACGTCGCCTGCAGCAGGTGGGGTTTCGGTATCCGGATCAGGGGATTGCTCCGCCATCCGGCCGAAGACCGCGAATCGCGTGACTTGCCGTGTCGCGCCGCAGACCATCCCGGGCCTGTGCACAGCGTCCATTGCCATCCATGACTGTCCATCCGAACCTGTCCGGTAGAAGGCCAGGCTGCGGAGGTCGACCCCGTCGGCGACACCGCTCAGCGGGATGCAAATGGTGAGCGCCGACGGCAACTCCTTGATGGGACCGACATACAGATCTTGCAGCACTATCCGCAGCACACTGTCTCCCGCATGAACGAGCCCATCGGGCGCACTCGGCGAGCTGCCCTCCGCACTTTCCGATGTCACCCTCCCGTAGGCGAAAGACGACGATGCGTCAAGCGTCGGTACTTCAAGAAGCGTTTCAGACGGCACGCCGGCATCGACCGAGATCCAAACGGATTTTGTCGTAGTCTTGCCGCCGTCCGTTACCGTCAAGGAGATTCTTTCATGGGAACCGGGCTCAAGCGAGACAACGGCGGTCGTGCCCGGCGAAAACGTCACCTCGTTGGATTTTTCGCTGACGATGTCTGCTCTCACCGCGTCGACGGCGTAACGGTAAGTAGTTCCATTCGTTATCCCCCGGTCTTCGTACTGTTCGCCGCCAACAACCCAATCGTGATACGCCGGTACGCAAGGGTCAGTCCCGAACTGTTCGCACCGGTACACGTTGTATCCGTCCACCGGGCCTCCACCATCGTCGGGAGGCGCCGTCCAACTGAGGCCGATTCTCGCCGTGCTGCCCGTCGTGATCGCAAGACCCGGGGGATCGCCCAGATTCACCGCCTTGACCGTCTGAGCGTCAGTGGATGGGCTTTCGCCGAACAGGTTGCTCGCTGTGAGCTGATAGCAATAGGACTGCCCCGGATTGACGTCCGTGTCTTCCAGGTACGTCGTCGAGGGCGAGATGCCGGTCTGGTATTCGATCAACGTCCCACAGGAATTCCCAACGGCCCGGTAAAGGGTATAGGCATCAAACCTGAGGCTGCCTTCCCACCATGGCTTCCTCCAACTGAGCGCTATCATGCTTTCGCTACCCCGCGCCGTAAAATCCACGGGCGAGGAGGGAGGTGTAAGAACTTCAGGAGGCGGAGGGGGCGGTGGGGGCTCGGGAGCGGTTGCCTCTCCTATGCTGGACCTGACCGTGCCGCTTGCATAATGTGTCACTTGATAACGGTACTTCGTCCCAGGACTCAAATTCCTGTGCTCGTAGGAAGTCCCTGGAGTGATCCAACCCAGGTATGGTGGGTTTGTGCTTCCTGTCGTGGGTACGGTACAGGGCGTTGAACCCGTGTACGAGCAGAAATACAAATCGTAACCTTCAGCGCCGGTTACCGCTGGCCAAGACAGATCAATTCCATCCGCTACGACAGTTGCCGTCAGCGTGAACTGCGCGACGGCCTGTGGGGCGATAAAAAACAGCAAGCAAAAACAACGGATTGAACCCAGTCTCGCGCCCTTGCAAACAAGGGTGGGGCAAGAGCGGAACAAGGACGCGAAACAGTCGATTATCCGGCTACAAAATGTGATTCGCATCTCCATACCCCCTGTATAGCTTTGGACGAAACCGATAATCCAACGCAATTATTCATAAATTAGAATCGGTGATTTACTCGATTTTGTAAGTTAATGAAACTTACATGATATTACGTATATATCACGAGAGCCGAATAGCGTCAATGCGCGCGCCGCCGATGACCGCGAAATCAGCGTCCCGCAAACGGGCGGCGGGGTAGAGAGGACGGCAATCAGGTCGTCGCCAAACTCACGCTGGGAGGGAACTTACGTTTTGTGGCTGGGGTTGCCGGCCTTCCACGTGCGGTGGAGCGACATGTCCCGTTCGAGTTCAACGAAATCTGCGGCAAATCCCGGTCGGATGAACCCCATGTGATCGTGCAGTTTCAGTGCGCGGGCCGGGTAACCGGAGGCCATCCTGATGGCCTCTTGCCAGTCCAGCCCGGTCATTTCGATGGTGTTGCGAACTGCCTCGAGCATCGTCAGATGCGAACCCGCCAGCGAACCGCGGGAATTTCTCAGCACGCCGTCACTTAGTTCGATCCGTTCGCCGTTCAGTTCGAACGACGATACTACTGACCCGACCGTCGGCATTGCGTCCGTGATCAGGATGGCCTTGCCGCGTCGCTTGGCGCGGACTGCCGTACGCAGCGACGCGGGATGAACGTGGTGCCCGTCCGCGATGACGCTGAACACGCAGTCGTCGGATTCAATGGCAGCGCCCACCATCCCTGGCGCGCGGCTGTCCATGGGTGTCATGGCATTGAAAAGGTGCGTGAACCCGCTCACGCCGGCCGAGATGGCGTTGCGGGACTGCTCGTAGTCAGCCGCCGAATGGCCGGCGAATACGATGACCCCGGCCGAGCGCAGCCGCCGGATCGTCTCCGGCGCCGCGAGCTCCGGCGCCAGTGTCGCCAACGTCACCCCGTCCGCTCCCAGCGACGTCAGGATTCCGATTCCCATCTCGTCCAGCGCTCGAATCTTCGCCGCATCGTGGGCACCGCGTTTTTCGGGATTGAGAAACGGCCCTTCCAGATGAATGCCCAACACGCCGGGCACATGTTCCGCCCTCGCTTGCCGCACGGCATCGACAGCCTCGCGCATGACATCGTATGAATCGCTGATCAACGTCGGCAGGAAAGAGGTTGTGCCGTAGCGGGCATGCGCTCGGCCGATCGTTCGCAGTGTCTCGACGGTCGGGGCATTGTTGAACAGCACGCCCCCACCGCCGTTGACCTGGATGTCGACGAAGCCCGGCACGAGAAATCGACCCTGAAGGTCCTCCGTGCGCGACGCACCGCGGGGGTGATTTCTCTCCCGCCGCAGGTCGACTACCGTGCCATCCTCGACGATGACAGAGCCTGATTCGAGCACTTCGTCCCCGGTGAACACGGTGGCATTGGTCAAGATCAGATCCTGCATCGGATCACTACCTGCGACTGGCGCTATCGGCCGTTCCAGCCGCATTGCTGCGCCGCCAGGATGGCCGCGCCGCGCACGCCGCTGGCGTCGCCGAACTTCGCCGGCACGATTCGCACCGGTTCGATCTGCTCAAACAGGTACTTCGACAACACATCAGGGAGTTGACTGTAAAGTTCGCGGATCTGCGAAAGCCCGCCTCCGACGACGATGATCTCCGGATTGATGTGCAGGATCAGTTGCGCGAAACAACTGGCCACGCAGTCGATCCAGATATCGAACGCGTGCTTGCACGAGGGTTCTCCGGCACGCATGCCATCCACGAGTCGCCTGGGTGAGAGCGGCGATCCTGCCACATGGCGGTGGATTTGCGACATACCCCTACCCGAGACATAGCACTCGATGCATCCCAACGCCCCGCAACCGCACCGGAGCAGCGGCAGTGCGTGCCGTTCGATTACGGTAGCGGCGATCGGCAGGTGACCCCATTCCCCTGCCACACCGTCGCGCCCGCCCTGCAATTGCCCGCCTATGCAGTACCCCCCGAAGGCCCCGGTCCCGAGAATCACGCCGATCATGGGATCATGTCCCTCCCCCGCGCCGCCGTGCGCTTCCGACAAAACGAAAGCCCGGCCGTCATTGATGACCACGACAGTCCTTTTAAGCTCACCCGCAAGATCCGTTTTCACGTCGCGGCCGTTGAGACATGGCACGTTAACGGAAAACGAGCGGCCATCCCGATCACGAATGCCCGGCACTCCGACGCCGATGGAATCGGCGCGACCGAAGCGGTTGTCGGCAACATCCGCCAACTCGACGATTGACTCAAGGAGCCGGCTGTAGTCGCCGGTCGGCGTCGCTATGCGGCGCGTATGCAGCCGGTCTAGCTCGTTATCGAAGACAGCGAATTCGGCCTTGGTTCCACCGATATCCAGTCCGTACATCAAGACGAGTCACCCCTGTGAAGACGCCGGCGCCTCCCCGAACGGATAGATCGTCACGCCGTTGACCACGCGGTTGACTTCCCCGGTGGGACAAGGGCTGTCGGCCTCAACGCCAAGCGCCAGTGCCATCTGGAATGCGAGCATCTGACAATACACGACGTAGACGAGCGATGCCCAGACATCGTCCAGCCCATCGGGGACCGTGTGCATTCCGATGCTGTCCGCCACCCTCGCGGGACTCAATTCCACGATAGCGGCACAACGGCCTTCATTCCGAAGTTCGATTACCAGGTCCCGATCGTACTGTCCCGTGTACCCGTCGTTTGAACGCATGAGGACGACAGCGGTAGAGGCGTCGATAACGATCTTCGGCCCGTGACGGAACGCGAGCGGGGTACTGTGAACCGCAACGATCCGCCCCGCCGTCAACTCCAGGCACTTGAGCGCAGCTTCTGCGGCAGTGCCCGTCAGGCATCCCGACCCCAACACAACCAGGCGGGTGAAGTCGCGTTGTGCCAATGCCTGTATGTCGTCCGCGCCACGATCCAGGAGTTGCTCCGCGCACCGCGCGACCCACTCCAGTTGCGCTCGATCCGGCGTAAACATTGCCACGCAGGACACCAACATGGCCGTATAACTGCTGGTCATCGCAAAGCTGCGGTCGTTGGTTTCCGGCGGCATGGTGAGACACAGCGCAGCGTCATCGGCCGCCGCGCACCGTGCAAGGGCGCCGTCGGGATTGCAGGTGACGATCAGGTGCCGGCAGTGGGTCAACAACTGGTTTGCGAGTCGCACGCACGCCAGGCTTTCCGGGCTGTCACCCGACCGTGCGAAGGAGATCATGAGCGTCGGCACGTCTTGTGCAAGGTATTGCAACGGGTCGGCAACCAGTTCCGTCGTTCCCACGGATGTAAAACGGCAGCCGGTCGAAGCCCGGTATTTCTTGCGCAGCCAGGCAGCAGCGGTATCGCCGATGTAGGCCGACGTGCCCGCCCCGCAAAGAAGAACGTGCAGGCCCGGCATCTCCAGCGTCGGTCGCAGCCACGCATCGAGTTCGCTCCGTTGTGCATCAATCCTCGAATGAACGGCACGCCACACGCCCGGTTGCTGCGCAATCTCTCGTGCCGTCCACAGGCTGTTCCTCTCTTGAAGGAGACCGCCGTCAAGATTCAGGTATTGGTTCATTGTCCGGTCTCGATTCCTGTTGTGCGCTCTTGTCATGCTGCCGCTGCAATCCTGGGACGCCCCCCGCACGCCCGTGCGTACACGGACGTGACTTGCATGACCTGCGCGATGGCAAGACCGCGCGGCCCGGGAACCGCATTTGCCATCAGTGCGGTCCGGTATTGTGAGGGCAAGAACTGGCTCAGCAACGGAAGCGGAATTTTCGTTTCGGACAGGTTGCCGAACATACGCTGCACCGCCTCGGCGATGGAGCGGTGATTCCAGTAGTAGCGGATGCGGTCGCTGTAACTGAACCGGCGCAACCATCGCGCCCGATCCCCCCTTGCAGGGTAATGGCGTATCCACTGAGCGGGGTCCTCTCGCATGGCGCGATCACAGACGTCCGGAAGATTGGAGCGCCTCGAGGCGCTCACCAGTTCGGCTTCAATGGCGCTCAGGGCGAACAGTGCTTCGCGTAGCGCAAAGGTCAGTTGCGGTCCGACCTTCAGAATGGCGAAATGATCCCGGACCAGGGATCGATACGCCTCAGGCGGTTGATAATCCGTTGAATGCGCTTCGTAAACGACGCCGGGCAGATCCTTGAGCGCGTTCCGAAGCGCCTTCGCGCGTTCCGGCTCGTACCGGTGTACGCTCGTATGGTCGAACTCGACGCCAGGCTGGACGACCAGCCCGATCACTCTCGACCACGCGGCCTCGAGTCCGCGCTCCATGAAGGCGTTTCTGTGTACCTCCATCGTTCGGATAGCCCGTTCGGCGGTCGTGACTTCGAGTCGCTCCACATGCCTCGTGCCGCCTCCGGGGGGCGGTACTTCGGTACCGATCACGTAGACGGGCCCGATCCCGTTGCCGCCATCCAGGGCGGTCCGTTCCGCGACCTCGCAAAGCTCCGCAGCGCGCCGCGCAACCGTTTCATCCTTCAGCGGTTCCGTGTCGCCAGCGCACGCCATGCTGGTATCCAGATGAATCTTGAGAAAACCAGCCGCCACGTAGTCCCGGACAAGGTCGCGGGCGCTGGCCATCGCCGCGGTCGCCGGCTCGTTCGTCCAGCAGACCGGCCCCAGATGATCGCCACCCAATACGATGCGGTCGATGGGCAATCCGACGCGCTCCGCGATGGCGCCGACCCGGGCGGGGAATTCCTCCGGGAGCACCCCGGTGTAGCCGCCGAACTGGTTGACCTGGTTGGCCGTCGCCTCGATCAGCAGCGGCGTATCGTCGCGCCTGGCCTGCAGCATGGCCGCTTCGAGCACCAGCGGATGTGCCGAACAGATCGAATAGACGCCCACCGGGGAGCCCTTGCGGTTTTTCTCCAGCACTCTCCGAACGTCGCGCAGGCCGGCATTCCGGTTCATCGGGCATCTCCGCCGCGAACGGGCTGCCACTGCCACCGGTCGAGCTTGTGGCCCACCAGTGCATAGAGCAGGATGACGAGATAGCACGGCAACATCACCCGATAGCCCACGCGCGGGTCCGGCGACAAGTCGCTCAGCACGCCAAATGCCATCGGTATGAGCGCGCCCCCCGCAATACCCATGATCAGCAGCGCCGAGCCGGTGGTGGTCTGGGCGTCGTTCAGGCCCCGCAGGGCCATCGGCCAGACGGCGGGCCAGACCAGCGCGTTGGCCAGCCCGAACAGGGCCACGATCAGCACGGCGTCCGGAATCGCCGGAACGCCGGTCCAGGCGAAGGCCGCGTGCCAGATGCCGTCGGATCGGAGGTCTGTGGTCAGCACCAACACGGACAACACGATGCCGAGCAACGCCGAGACCACCAGCGCACGCTCCTGGCTGATCAGGCGGGGAATCGCAAGTACGCCCAGGAGATAACCGCACAACATGAATGCCATGGTGTACGCGGTCAGTTGAGCGAAGTTCGATACGCCAAGATCCCGCCCGAAAAGACCGATCGTGTCCCCGGCCACCACCTCGGCGCCCACATAGAAGAACAGGGTCACGGCCCCGAGCACCAGGTTCGGATGCCGAAGCACGCTGCCGCCAGCCGAATCGTCTTTATCGGTAGTGGCAAACTCCGGATCCGGCAGAGGCGAAAGCCTGATGTAGGCGGCCAGCATCAGGAGCACGCCCGCCATGGCCAGATAGGGCTGGATCAACCGCGAGGAGAGCTCATCGAGTTGAATCTGCCTCTCCGCCGGCGCCAGGGCGTCGAGCTGTTCCTGGCTGAACGCAGAGACATCCGCCAACACGAGCGCGGCAAACATCAAGGGGGCGACGATGCCCGCGCCCTTGTTAAGGAGTCCCATGATGCTGATCCGTACCGCGGCGGTTTCGCGCGGTCCGATCACCACGATGTAGGGATTGACCGCGGTCTGCAGAATCGCCAGTCCGGTGCCCAGCACAAACAGTCCGGTAAGGAACACGCCGTAGGTTCGCAGCATGGCAGCCGGAAGGAATATCAGCGCGCCTGCGACCATGACCAGCAGGCCCAGCACGAGCCCGTTCTTGTAGCCGGTTCGGCGGAGCACTACCGACATCGGCAGCGCCATCACCGTGTAGGCGATGTAGAAGACCATTGTCACCAGGTACGCCTGCACGTTATCCAGTTCGCAGGCAATGGTGAGAAACGGGATGAGCGCACCGTTGAGCCAGGTGACGAAGCCGAACACGAAGAACAGGCCGCCGATGATCAGCACCGCCAGCATGTCGTTGCCGCGCCTCGCCTTCTCGTTCATTTGTTGCTCTCCGCAGACAAACGAAAGGGTAACATCGACAAACGAAATTTTACAAACTTTCGTATATTGTTTTATGAAATATTACGAAAGTCATTCAGCGACGATGCCGTCCGCGGACTCAGGATTTCTCGGCCGCGATGTGCACCTTGATGCCCGAGGCGGTGAATTCGTTCGCAAATTCATCCGGGATCCCCGAATCGGTCACCATGGCGTCAATACCCTTGTAATCGCAAATGACGTGTGAACTGCGGCGGCCGAATTTGGACGAGTCGGCCACAAGAATCACTTCACTGGCCACGTCGCACATCACGCGGTTAAGACTGGCTTCCTGCTCGAAGTGTGTGGTGATGCCCACTTGAAGGTCGACTCCATCCGCACCCAGCACGAGCTTGTCGAAGTGGAGAAATCTGAGGCTTTCCTCAGCCTGTCTGCCATAGAAGGACATGGATTTCTTGCGCAGCGTTCCGCCCGTGACCAGGAGTTCGATCCCATCCGAACCCGCCAGCGCGGAGGCTATGTTGAGTCCGTTGGTCATGACAGTCAGACCCGCCCGGTCCAGCAACGACAAAGCCACCTCCTCGGTCGTCGTACCGGAATCCAGCAGCAGACTGCCCGCGTCCTGGCCGATCAGATCGGCGGTCGCCTGTCCCAAGCGCCGCTTGATCGGCAGGTTTTCGGTGTGCTTTTCCTGAAACGACAGTTCGCGCGTCAGGCGCGTGCTGGCAACGGCTCCGCCCCGTGACCGAACCACCAGCCCCTTGCTGCTCAACGCGTTTAGGTCATTGCGGATCGTGACAGTCGAGACCCCGAACTGTCCTGCAAGTGCTTCCACATCGACCTTCCCGACCGTCTCGGTCAAGCTTACGATTTCCTTTCTCCGCTCGATCAAGCTCAACATCGGGATTCTCCCCAGGTGCACGCCGGAGATCGTATTCTGTTTCGTTTGCTTTCACAACTTACAATGTGCAATTTCACTTCGAGCATGCCGATTGCGGTATGCTTGCCGGCACCATGAGTGCTTCAGTGATGACTGCCGGTGTATCGTCCGCCGTAATGCCGCCCATGAACCGGCTCCCGGTGGGCATCGGTGCGATCGCCGGTATCGTGCTTGCCGTCTATCTCGCACAGAGCTTCGGATGGCGCCAGGGGGCGCTGTTCGTGGTCGGGTTCGGTGCCGGCGTTGTCCTCTACCACGCGGCATTCGGCTTTACTTCGGCCTGGCGCCGTGCCATCCAGTCCGGCCGTTCCGCCGGGCTGCGGGCGCAGCTGCTGATGCTGGCGGTCACGGCGCTGGTGTTCCTGCCGTTGATTGCGGATGGCCAACTCTGGGGCATGGAACTGCGCGGCAATGTTCGGCCGCTGAGCCTGTCGGTGGCCGCGGGCGCGTTCCTGTTCGGCATCGGCATGCAATTGGGCGGCGGCTGCGCGTCCGGAACGCTGTTCACCGTAGGCGGCGGCAGTGTCCGCATGGTGGCCACGCTGGCTGCATTCATAGCTGGTTCCGCGCTGGGCGCGTTTCACAGGCCGGCCTGGGAAGCCGCGGCGCCGAGCGCGGGTCCTGTTTCGCTTCAGGGTCTTTTCGGCATGCCGGGGGCGTTGGCAGCGACCCTCGCATTGCTCGCGGCGGCCTGGCTCCTCACCAGCAGAATCGAACGCCGGCGCCACGGAGGAGTTGCAGCGGTGAGCGGCGCGCCATCGCGCACCGAGTGGCTGCGGGGACCCTGGCCACTGATCGCCGGCGCGCTGGGATTGGCAGCGGTCAATGTCGCCACGCTGGCTCTGGCGGGAAGACCGTGGGGCATCACATCCGGTTTCGCCCTCTGGGGCTCGAAGGTACTGGCCGCGTTGGGTGTGGACGTCGCCTCCTGGCCTTACTGGCAGGGATCGGCGGCGCTGGAGGCAAGCGTCTTCAGCGACATCACCTCGGTCATGAACATGGGAATTCTGCTCGGGGCGCTGACGGCAGCGGGGCTGGCCGGGCGATTCGCCCCTGTCTGGCGGATTCCGGCCCGCTCGCTGGCTGCTGCCGTACTCGGCGGACTGTTGCTGGGCTACGGCGCCCGCATCGCCTACGGGTGCAATATCGGGGCGTTCTTCAGCGGCGTTGCTTCGACCAGTCTGCATGGCTGGCTGTGGCTGGCCGCGGCCTTCGCGGGGAGCGTGCTGGGCATCCGCATGCGGCCCTGGTTCGGACTTGCAAAATAGCAATGCGACTTCGCGTTTTTTTCAATTCAGGCGGCGGTTGCGCCTGCTAGAATCGACACCATGCCCAGTTGACAGGGTGAAACAAGTGAAAATGGACCATGCGCGCGTTTTCTCATCCCCCCTTCGCGTGCTCATTCCCTTGTTTGTCCTTTCGTTACCGGCGTCAGGGCATCATTCATTTTCGGTGCAGTACGACGACACCAGCCCAATCACCATCCAGGGGTGGCTGACCAAGGTCGAGTGGACCAATCCTCACGTGTACTTCTATCTTGACGTGGTGGGCGAAGAAAACTATGTGGAGAACTGGGCCTTCGAGATGGTGGCGCCCATCGTGCTCGAGCGCCGCGGCTGGACGCGCAACACGCTTCAGATTGGGGAAGAAATCGAGGTCGACGGCTATCTCGCCCGGGACGGCAGCCGCCTGGCGAGCGCGGACACACTGCTCATCATTCGTACCGGAGAACGGCACTCCGGCACGACCGCTCAGCTACTTTCGGAATAGTTTCGTCCGGAGCAGGCTCATCCGAAGGAACCAGCAGCGCCGTTGCCGATGAAATTCCTTGCGCGAACCGCCCTGCCCTGCCTGGCTGTCCTGGTCGTCCCCGGGGCGGCTTTGGCTCAGGCCAGTGCGGATAATCCGGGCGAATCGGCGCGACCGGTACCGCGGCTGCCCGACGGCACCGTAAATCTGGGCCCCGCGCTCGGGGAAACAGGTCACTGGGATACGGGCCGCGGCGGCGCCCTCATGGAAAACGACGTGGAACTGGATGGCTTCTTCCTCGTCGACCCGTCCGACGTGGACCAGGTGGCGCCCTTCAAGCCTTGGGCGCGGGAATTGTTCCTGGCGCGACAGGCCAACCTCGGACTACATGACCCGCATCCACGATGCTCAGGGAATGGCGGGCCACGCACCTTCGATACGCCCTACGGCATCGATTTCGTCCAGGATGCCAACCGGCAACGCATCCTGATACTGGTCGGCTGGTCGCGGCGCTGGCGCGAGATTCACATGGACGGCCGGCCGCATCCGGATCTCGAGACCTATACGCCCACCTTCTTCGGGCATTCCGTCGGCCACTGGGACGGCGACACCCTGGTCATCGACACGGTCGGATTCAACGAAAGGTTCTGGTTCACCCGAAAGCCCATGGGCATGGTGCATACCGAATCGCTGCACCTGGTGGAACGCATCTCCCGGCCCGATTACCACACGCTTCGCTATGAAGTCACCGTGGACGACCCGGCGGCCTACACGCGTCCCTGGACGGCGAGCTGGGAATTGCCGTGGACGGAATTTGAAATCGTCGAATATCTGTGCAACGAGAACAACCTGGACCCGGTGCACTTTGTCGGTCCGCAATAGGTCGGCGTCCGCCGGTCGCACGATCTGCGAAAGTACCACGACCAATGGCTTACATGGGATTGTCACTCGTCCTTCGATCCACTTTATGTCGAATCTACCCGAATACAACCACCTAAGATAATGAATTTAAAAAATAATCATTCACTCGACAGCAGGCGGTAACCATGATCAGACTCATCATTGCAAGCTCAACCGTAGTCATCCTCGCGTTCGCGCACCAGGGTCTCTCCCAGCAACCGCTCATGGAGCCGGAGATGGCGCTTTACAACTTCAGCGAGATGGAACCCCGCGGCAGGGAAGGTTTCAGTGCCCATTTCGTCTCCGCCGCGACCATTCGGATGCTTCGGGCCGAAGTCACCGCGGGGACGTCCACGACTCACCACAACCACCCGGACGAGGAAATGGTCTACGTGGTGGAAGGTCGAATCCGCGTGTTCAGCGGAGGCAACGAAGTGGAGCTGGGCGCGGGCGAACTTGTGGTGTTTCCGGCCTATGTCGACCACCACTATGAGGCGATCGTTGACTCGATGACGATCGAGGTCTTCGGTCCGGGACGCACCTTCGGCGCCCCGGCGGGCATGGGCATGGGCGGCTGATCCACGGGCGTCAGGGCCAAACCGCGTGAAATCTCTTTATCGCGCCGGGCTCGCGGTCGCAGTCCTGGTCCCGCTGACCGGCGACATTGCGCAGGCCCAGGCACCTGACGCGGCCGCGCCGTGGTTCGGCGTGCCGCTGCCGCCGGGATTGGAGGCCCACGAGGCGCCGGTCGTTCTGGGCGAGAGACCGCCGGAGCCCGCTCGAGTACCTCCCGGCGAAGAACGATTCGTGCACCTGGACGGGGAAGTCATGGAAGCCGATGTTCAGGCGATTGTGGACTTCGCCATTGCAAGCCGGGCAGACAGGGAAATCGGCGACGGTCAGTTTTGGGGCCGCATCGGCGGCCTGCCGTCGGCGGCCGAGGCCACCGATTGGGTGGTTGGCCGAATCGAAGAAGCGGGCATCGAACACATCGAGGTTCAGCAACTGGAGCAGGAGGAAGGGACCGCGTTGTGGCTGCCGCTGCGGTGGGAGGTGACGCTTCTGGCCAATTCCTACACGGGTTCCGGCAGCGCCGACGTGGTTCTCGAGTCGGCGATGCCGTTGCCCTTCTCCGCGCTTCCGGATGACGCCGTCACTGCGCCCCTGGTCTACGTGGGCACGGGTAGCGCGTCCGAATCGATGCATGCAGACGTGGAGGACAAGATCGTCCTGCGGCGAGTCTCTCCGCAGGCTCACAGCTTCTTCGAGAGTCAGGCGACGTTCGCAAGCGCCCGGCATCTGTTCGAACGCGGCGCGGCCGCCGTCATCAACATGATGGATATTCCCGGCAACGTTCGTTCCTACGACTACTTCGGTTGCGGCGACGCCTGCTTCAATCTCGGCGGGCAGGACAGCCGGTTTCTTCGCGAGATCCTGAACGGCGCGGCAGAGGCCGGTACGGCCGACGAACTGAACATGCGGATCACGCTGAAAACCGAATCCCGGAGCGGGCCGACGGCACAGAACGCCCTGGCCGTGATCCCCGGAGCCAGCGATGAGGCGATCCTGATCGTCTCCCACGTGGATTCCTGGTTCGACGGCGCCAACGACAACGCCGACGGGCTGGCGGTCACCCTGGCGCTGATCCGCCATTTCGCCGGCCTCGACCGGCAACTGGAGCGCACGCTGATCTTCCTGATCAGTGTCGGGCACCACACGGCGGGGTTGAACGGTCCCATCCATTTCGTTCGCATGAATCCGGACATCATCGACAGGACGGTGCTGGCGATCAACGTCGAACACGTGGCGGCGCGTAATCTCGCCCCGGCGCGCACCTTCCATTCCGATGGACACCGCGAGTTCGACGCCGACACCGGGGAGGCGCCGATCTCCGCGGGTATCACCAATGAATCGCCCTATCTGCAGGCGCTGATCGACGAAGGAGTGGCGCGCTACGGCACCAATTTCGTTTCCGGGAACTCAACAGCATCCAGCGGGGAGAGCCAGTGGCTCATCAACCTGGGATTCCCCGTCCTGACCATCATGCAGGCGTACCCGCTCTATCACACGTCCGGCGAGGTGGCGGAGATCATATCGACGCCCGGCATGGAACGCATGGCGCGTTTCCTGGCGTACTACATCACGGAGGCGAGCGCCGCATCCGGCGAAGTGCTGGCGCGTTGATGCGCGTATACACCACCGTATCTCTCAATTTTTGCTCTTTTGCCGAGATTTGCACGGTTTGAAATCGCGTTGAGAGGCTATATCGTATGACGGGAAGGGGATCGGGATTATGAGTTTGCACCGTATTTCAGCCCAAGCTACGAGATCTGTCGATGGCGATTGAAACAAATTTCGATGTACCGTTCGTGTCGACTCTCGCACTTCGCGAGAAACAGATTCAGCAGAATTACCGGCCGATCATTGCGGTACACAAGTGGTTCGCGCGCCGTCCCGGCAGTTTGTTCCGGGCGCTTGCACTCGCCGAATTCGGCGACGGCGCGCTGGCGGACCTGTACTACCGCGGCCACGACTTCCCGGCGCGCAAGGTGGCCGACCCGTTCATGGGAGGCGGTACGCCGCTGATTGAGGCCAACCGCATGGGTTGTGATGTCGTGGGATTCGACATCAATCCAATGTCCGCCTGGATTGTCCGAGAGGAAATCGAGCACCTCGATGTCCAACTCTATCGGCGTGAAGCCGCAAACTTACTGAGCGCGCTCCGGTCTCGCATCGGCGAACTCTACCGGACGGACTGCGTACACTTTGGCGATACCGACGTTCCAGTTAAGTATTTCCTTTGGGTGAAGGTGATCGACTGCGAATCTTGCGGAGAAGAATTCGATCTGTTTCCCGGATATCTGTTGTCCGGAAATACGCGCCACCCCAATAACGTATTCGTATGCCCGGATTGCGGCGAACTAAACGAAGCCGAGGACAGCAAGAACCCCGGCGAGTGCCGACGCTGTGGCTCTGCACTAAGGCTTGAGGGGCCAGCTCGACGGGGTAGCTGCGCCTGTCCGCGCTGCAACCATATGAACCGCTATTCGCGCGGTGCGGCCAAACCACTTTCACACCGCCTCTTTGCGATCGAGTATTTCAACCCCCGGCGCAAGACTGAACACAGGGGCCGTTTCTTCAAGAAGCCGGACGACAAAGACCTGGCCCGCGCGCGGGCAGCGACCGAGCAGTTGCGCCGGGCGCGTCCGCAGTTTGTTCCCGATCGGGAAATTCTGGCGGGCGATGAAACCAACCGGCTTCACCGCTGGGGCTACCGCTACTATCGGCAAATGTTCAACGACCGGCAACTGTTCGGCCTGGAACGGAGCTGCCGCCTGATTCGAGACGTAACGGACAAAAGGATCAGGAACGCGCTCGCCACCAATTTGTCGGACCTTCTTCGCTACCAGAACATGCTGTGCCGCTACGATACCCGGTCACTCAAGTCGCTTGACATCTTTTCCGTCCACGGGTTTCCGGTCGGCCTGATCGCGTGCGAATCCAACCTGCTCGGCATTACAAACGTCAATGGCGCCAACGTTGGGTCGGGTGGCTGGACGAACATCATCGACAAGTACGCCAAGGCCAAGGAATACTGCGATGCCCCTTTTGAAATGACACGCACGAGATCGAGAAACGTGCGCATTCCCATAAAGGGGGAATGGATCGGGGAATCGTTCGACGGTTGCGAAGAGCGAAACGTCGCTATCCATTGCGCGGACGCGGCGACAGTGGAACTGCAGCCGGACAGCCTGGATGCCGTATTTACCGATCCGCCTTATTTCGGTAACGTCCAGTACGGTGAGCTCATGGATTTCTGCTACGTCTGGTTGCAAAGGCTGGTCGGTAAGGAAGCGGAAGGATTCTGGCGGCAGTCCACACGCACCGCAGAAGAGTTGACCGGCAATGTGACATTATCGAGGGGGTTACCCCAGTTCACGGACGGGCTTGCGCAGGTCTATCGTCACATGGCGAAGGCGCTGAAGCCTGGCGCGCCACTCGCCTTCACGTATCACCACAACAAGTTGGAAGCCTATTTTGCGGTGGGCGTGGCGATACTGGACGCCGATCTGACTTGTTCGGCCTCGCTGCCTTGTCCGGCCGAAATGGGCGGATCAATTCACATTCACGGCACGTCGTCATCCATCATAGACACGGTTTTTGTGTGTAGAGATCAGGGCACGGCACTTCGGCATTGGCTATTCTCCACCGCGGACGAATTGGCGGCCATCGTTTCGAAAGATCTGGGTCAGATTGCCGCGTCAGGCCGCGAGCCGACCCTGGGCGACACGCGCTGCATCGTGTTCGGCCATTTAACCCGAATGGCGGTCTGGAATCTTCGGCGAGATTGGGACTCGAGTTCTCCGACCGAAAGAAAGCTGGACTTTTTTTCCGAAGCCGTCGAGCGGCTTCCCGACCCCGACCGCTTGCTTGAGCGCCTAAAGGCGGCAGAATGCCCGCCCATTCCCCCTGGGCCACTCTTCGCGTTCGCAGAATCAACGCCAGGGACTCGTGATGCCGTTGCGTTTTGATGCCAACTATGACGACCCGGATTTGGCCTGGGACCCACTCATCGATGACGTATTCGACGAGTTGACATCCAGTTTCCTGGAGATGCCGAGAGGTGAAGGATTCATCGACTATCCCATATTCGAGAAAGGCTACCAGGCGCTCAAGCGGCACACCAAGGCTTTTTCTTCAACCACGCCCGATACCGTTCTGGCCGCGGTCCAGGACACTCCCATCGCGTTCATAGTCTTTCGCTGCATTCTTGGTCTGTCTCCACCGGAATGGGCATACGTCACCACGGATTCAACGAATACCGAAGTAACCCAGGGAGCAGCCCGAGCCATCGACCGCAACATCAGATTAAATCCCCTGGACTGGAACATGGAGGCCAACGAGCTCCAGGACGAACGTATCCACGCCATGGTTCGCGCGGGTGTCGATCTCGTCCAAAAAGGTGCCGAAACTGACACGCCCGATGTTTTGCACCGGCTTGACAAGGCAGACACCAGGCACGGCCAACGCAGCCTGCAAACCGTGGCCGATCTCGGCGCACCCTATCCGGTTCTTCTCTATGAACGACTCCTCGGACGACCATTCGCAACACACCGCGACTCTGTAAGCGAACTTGTTGGTGGGGTTGTCGAGAACGCCGTTGAACGCGTGCTTAACGAGGCCAGAATCAGTTTCCGGGACACCAAGCGCACCGGACGTATTCCCGGCTTCGACCAAGCACCCGATTTCATCGTCCCCGATGAATTTACGCCCGTAGCGGTGATTGAGGCCAAGCTGACCGAAGATGACGGCACGGCGCGCGACAAGGTCGCCCGGGTTCAGCGCTTGAGAACACTGCGTGACGAAGCAGGCGAGAACTACGATGTGATTGCGTGTATTGCCGGGCGAGGTTTCAAGGTTCGACGCGAAGACATGCGGCGCCTTTTGCAGGCAACCGACGGAAAGGTATTCACGCTTGCGACAATGCATCTGCTAATTGAAAACACGCGCATTGGAGAATACTCGATCGGATAGTTCGCGCAGCGGCCAAACGGTCTTTGGCTAGGGTGGGGGCGTCACTGGGGCCGGTGGGTACGCCAGAATGAAATTGTCTCGGTTCGGCATGACGACCGCGGGCAGCGCCTGCGCATCCATGACCTCGTCCTCGGCGATGATCCCGTTCAAGTACAGCAGGTAGGCCGTCAACGCGTAGATCTCGTCATCGCTGAGCGTCCGGGGCGTCAGGTACGGCATGGAGCGGCGAATGTAGTCGAAGACCGTCGTCGCGTAGGGCCAGAAGCTGCCGATGGTCTTCACCGGGGCCTGGTTCGTCAGGGAGCCGTGACCGCCTGCCAGCACGTCATTCAACTGGCCGTTGCCCTCGGGTCCGTGACAGGTCAGGCACTGAATCGCGTAGACCGCCTCTCCCTCCACTGCCGTTCCAGCGCCTGGCGGCAGTCCGGCGCCGTCGGGACCGATGTCGATATCCCAGGCGGCGACCTCCTCCAGATCTGCGGGGACACCGAGATTCGGGCTTTCCTGGGCAAACGCCCCGCTACACAGACCCGCGCACAGGATGATTGGCAGGCTACGAATCATCTGCACTCACCGGCAATCCGACGAGCCAACAGCGGACACCGGCACACCAGGAGTCAACGTCGACCGCCAGCAAGCCAGCAGTCAACGCCGGCCGCCGGCAAGCCAGGTGTCAACGTCGGCCGCTGGTCCCCTACGCATGAATGTTGGACACCTGTCCATCGGCGTCCACCCGCCAGGCCTGTATCCCGTTGTAGTGGTAGACGAAATTCACGCCTTTCGCTGCGATGATCGCGTCCCGGGTCGGCTGCACGGCGCCGATCTCGTCCACAGCCCGGCTCATGATCACGGCCGGCGCGCCGTTCCAGCGCCAGGCCATTCGGAAACGGGTAACCGCCTTGTCCAGTACCGGCTCGGACAGCGCCGCTTCCGCCCAGCTAGTGCCTCCATCCGCGGAAACCTCGACCCTCGCGACCCGTCCCAATCCCGACCACGCCATGCCGGAGATCTGGTAGAGCCCGGGACCCGCCAGTTCCAGCCCCGGCGACGGCGACGTGATCACCGACTTGACATCCATGGGGAAGGTGAACATCAGCGATCGGCCATCCGGCATCAGATCCGTGTACTTGGATGTCTCCTCCCTCGTCATCATGGGCGCGGCGGTGACCTTGATGCGGCGCAGCCACTTCACGCTCATGTTGCCCTCGTAGCCCGGCAGGAACAGCCGCACCGGGTAGCCGTTCTCCGGCCGCAGGCGCTCACCGTTCTGGTAGATCGCCAGCAGCGCATCGTCCATGGCCTTGGCCAGGGGCACGCTCCGGGTCATTGCCGCGGCATCGGCGCCCTCGGCGAGAATCCAGTGGGCGGAGGGATCAAGCCCCGCCTCGTCGAGCAGGATGGACAGCGGTACGCCGGTCCACTCGCTGCAGGAGACAAGGCCATGCAACTCGCCGCAGGTGCCGCTGACCGGCTCCGGTGCGAGCCCGGTCAACCGGCTGTTGCCGGAACACTCGATGAACTGGATGCGCGAGACCATTGGGTAACGGGACAGCGCATCCATGTCGAAGAACAGCGCCCGATCGACCAGACCGTGGATCAGCAGGCGATGCGCATCGGGATCGATGTCCGGGACGCCGCTGTGGTGGCGCTCGAAGTGCAACCCGCTGGGCGTGATCATGCCCTCGAGCGCCTCAAGCGGCGTCCGGGACCCGCCGCTGCCATCGGTGCCCGGAGCCGAAGTGGTCAGCCGCTGGATGTGGTCCTCGTAACGCGCACGGCCGCCGTGGCCCGTCATGGGCGCGCCCGGGATTGTCATCCATGGCGGCAACTCCTGCGCTCGCGCCGCCGTCAACAGCCCGAGGGAACCGGCACCGAGAGCCGCGGCGCCCTTGGTCAGAAACAGGCGCCGATGCAGCAGGCCGTTACCCGCGACCTGTTCAGGATTGCGCGGTTCCCGCCCTGACGCCGATTTCCTGTTGGCCATGAATGCCCCTTCATTCGCCCTGCTCGAGCCCGGCGAGCCAATCCCAGCCAGCGGGGAAGCCGGTCGGGACATGACCCGGCCGACCCGCCGTCTCGGCGTGGCGCCCCCCGATGCGGCGGGATCCTTGCGGCGCGCCAGCTAGAACTGGTAGGTGAGCTGCGCCCCCAATTCCCTCGGTAGCCTTGGCCTGATCCGGAAATTCCGCCGTCCGGGCCCTGTCGGGGCGATCGCGTTGTCGTTGGAGAAATCGATTCTTCGCGGCGTGGCATCGTCGGTGAGGTTGCTCCCGTACAGGCGAATGGTCAGGTCACCGTTACGAAACGCCAGCGACCCGTTGAAGGTGGTTGTTGCCGGCAACGCCATGATGTTGGATGCATCCACGAACCAGTCGCCCTCGTAGCGCATGTCGAGCCGGGCCATCCAGGTCCAGTCGCTGGTGCCGATGGGGTCCGAACGAAACGTGGGCGAAAGGGCCAGCGTCTGCTCCGGCTGCTCGATCAGCCGATTGCCGCCCACCTCGACGCACGCCGTCGCGGCTCCGGTTGCAGCCGTATGCGTCGGCGGCAATTGCAGGTTCTGCACCGAAAGAGGATCGCAGAACTGACTGTACTCCAGGCTGGAGAGTGTCGCCGCGCCGCGCACGGTCCAGTTGTCCGTGGCCGCCCAGGTCGCCTCCAGTTCGACACCGGACAGGTCCCCCACGCCGGTGTTGATAAAGGTCCGCGCCATCACGAACGGGCCGTTGAAGACCGTGCCATTGGAGTACGAACCGTCATTCCAGTCCCCATCCCAACTCAGCGTGAAGGGGTTGATCATCTTGTCCCATTCCATGACGTAGACCGCGGCCGCCAGTTGCAGGCGGTTTTCCAGCGCGTTCGCCTTGACGCCCACTTCGAAATTGGTCAACGACTCCTCCTCGAATGTGAGGAACGTTTTCTCGTCGAATGCGACCGCCCCTGCCCTGGCGGCAGCGGCGAGCGAGTCGATGCGCAACTGCTCCACAAAGGGCAGGTTGACCCCGGCCGGATTGGTCCCACTGGAAATCTGGCCGTAGACCGAGACGTCCTCGTTGAGGTTGTGGTTCAGGCCGATTCGCGGCTGGAAACTGTCGGTCGTCAGGTTGAAGCTGGCCCCGGTGATGTTGTCGATGTTGGTGACGTCATCCCGCTGGAAACGCCCCTCGAAGGACACCGTCGTCTGGTCGGTGATGTCGTACGTTACATTTGCGTATACACCCGTATTCGTCGACGTATCCGACAACACCAGGTTGGGAACGAACGGATTGCCCCGGTTGACTTCGTCTTCCAGCTCCAGCACCACGCCGGCGTACACCGACCATACGTTCGTCAGGGACGAATAGTCGTACACCGAGGCGCCGACAAGCCAGCGCAGCCGATCCTCGCCCGGCGACAGCCACCGCGCCTCCACGTAATTCTCCTCGATGACATTGGGATTGGCCATGGAGCTGACGCCCGCCACCATGAACATCCCCATGGGAAAGGAGACAACGGGATCGGCCCCGGACGAATCGGAGTCGTACCAGCGGCGAAGTTCGTCCTCGGAATAGAACGCCAGGAGTTCCACGGTGCTGCCGCCCTCCATGTTGAAGTTGAGCTGGCTCTGGATGCGGTTTCGCTCGACGCGAGACGACGGGTCCAGCACGCTGTAGATCTGCGCGGCATAGTACTCCGGAGTACCCTCCTCGAAGATCAGCTCGGGCTTGTGGTTCCTGGGATAACCGCCCGCGGGAACGGCCACCTCGCAGTTGTAGGTGCCCTCGAAGTAGCGATTTCCCATTCCGAGCGTGATGTTCGAACAGGCATCGCGTTCCGCCCGTGTGGGGAACCACTCGATGGGGGGCGTATCGTTGATGTCGGAATGAATGAATCGCACGTAGCCGTCGAAGGCGTCGTTGGGCGCAAACGTCAGCTTGCCGGTGACATAGGTGGTCTGTTGGCCACCCAGCTCGTAGCCGTCGCTGGAAACCCACTCGTCCGCACCGCGAAACTCGTCGAAGTTCGCGTCCAGCGTGTACCCGAAGGTGTCGTTGATGGGACCGCCGATCTCGAACTGGAGCTCGTTCCGTCCCAAACTGCTGGTCGCGAGCCGCATGTCGCCGCTGAATTCGTCGCCGGGCGTGCGCGATACGTAGTTGATGGCACCGGCAAAGGTGGCGCGCCCGAAGGCGGAACTCTGCGGACCGCGCATGACTTCCACGCGATCGACGCCCACGAACTGCAATCCGCCCTGCTGCCCCAGCAGCGGCATGCCGTCGAGGAAGGAAGTCACCTTCTGGCGAACCGGATTCTGCGCCGCGGTCTGTACACCGCGTACCGACGGACGGCTGCCCTGGCGATCCTGAGCCTGTTCCCAGTTGATGCCCGGCGTCATCTCGAACAGGTCGTAGGCGTCGCGGATGCCCGACTCGACCAGCAGGTCCGAGTTGATGACCGAAATCGACACGGGAACTTCCTGCAGGCTCTCCTCGCGCTTTCGGGCCGTGACGACGATTTCCTCCAGCAGGTCCTGGGCAAGGACGGGTGGCGCGGCCAGCGCGACACCCACCAGGGAGGCCAATAAATATCCGCGTGTACGATTTCTTGATTGTTTGTTCACGACTTCTCCGTTGTCACAACTTTCGTTGCACAGTTTATGGTTGCAAGGACACGCGCACTCGAGCATCGCTCAAGACTGACCGGATCGCCCTGGAAATTGCATGACCCCTGCATGCCCCCAAGTGAGGCGCGCATAGTGTACGACGCACGCCACCGGGATTGAAGCAAAAATTCACCGGTTGCGACAAATTTGTTGTACATTCGCCATGCGCCGCCGGACCCGAGAGGAACAAGAAACATGCCAGTGCTGTTCAACTTCGATGACGTGGATGCCATTCCCGTGACGCAAGGCGTGACCCAACGCGCGCTGATCACACCCGAACGCGTGGGAAGCGACTGCATCGCGCTGGATCGCTGGGCCATGAATGCGGGCTCAAGCCTGGAGGTGAAGGTCCGCGAGACCGATCTGTCGTGGTTTCAGTTGCTGGAAGGTTCTGCCGTTCTCGACGGCAGCGAGGGCCGGCATCGACTGAACACCTCGAATGTCGTCTTTCTTCCACCCGGCTTCTCCGGCGAATTGACCAGCGAGCCGGGAGCGGCGGTTCTGTATGGGCGCGTGCCCGACGCGAACCGCTTCGACCCCGAATTCGAGGCCTCGCCTCCCGGATTCCGGTGCGTCGACTGGCGGGCCGAACCCATGCTCGACTCCGAGCATGACGCGCGAAAACGCATTTACCTGGTCACGCCTACCCTGTTCGGCACCCGGGCGGTCAAGGGCGAAATGATTATCTATCCGCCCGGTACGCAGGCTTCCAACCACCACCACGAGGGCGCGGAGCACTTTCAGTACATCATCAGCGGCAGGGGCACGGCCCTTCTGAGCGAGGAACCCCACCCGATTCGAGCCGGCGACACGTTGTACAACTATGAATTCGAAAGGCACAACTTCGTCAACGACGGCGACGAGGATCTCGTGTTTGTCGAGTACTTCGTCCCTGCCGAGTGCCGCACGGTCTGGGTCAACCCGGAGTTGGTCTGCGCGTGGCTGCCGACCGGCAAGAATATCGATGGCGGCGCACCTTCCAGGGAGATAACTGCGCACAGCTCAGCCGAGACAGTCAACCCCACCGGCGTATAGCCGCCATCGGCAAGGGTCCAGGCCTTATACTTACGTCCGCCTCCGGAGTACCCTGCCGGGGCGATTCACAAGGCGACCGGGAGCGGGACTTTCAAATGAGCGACATTTACGCCAGCAACGCGCGCATGATGGGATTCTCGCTGCCCGCCCTGGGGCTGAACTCCCTGTTGGTATCGGTCTTCGTATTCCTGCCGGCCCTGTACGCCGAACAGCAGGGGCTCGGCGCCGCCACGGTCGGGCTGGTCTTCCTGCTCGCCAAGGTGGTGGACATGATCGTGGCGCCTACCTGCGGCGTATTGATGGACAGCTACACCACGCGCTGGGGACGGCGGCGGCCATGGCTTGCCGCGTCGGTACCCATTCTGGTGCTGGCCGTGCTGCTGGTCTACAACCCGCCCGAGACGGCTTCGGTACTTTACCTGTTCTTCTCGCTTTCGCTGCTTTACGTCGGATTCAATGCCTGGTCGATCAGCCACACGTCGTGGGCGCTGGAATTGTCCCGCGACTACGACCGGCGCTCCCGAATCACCGGACTGCTGCAGGTCATGGTCATGATCGGGGGAATCATGATGAGCCTGGTGCCGGCAGTACTGGAGCAATTCGGGGAATCGACGTACCCGGAGCTGGTCTGGTCGGTCGGCGTGTTCCTGATCATCCTGCTGCCGCTCACCGCGGTCATCAGCCTGTTCAGCCTGCCGGAGCGCGAAACACCCAATCGCCCCCATCTGGGCCTCAGGCGCGGCGCGGCCATCGTGTTCAGGAACATGGCCCTGCTCCGCCTGCTCATCGTCAACGCGCTGCTGACCTTCTCCACGTACTTCGTTCAGGGGCTGTTCGTATTTTTCGTCTCCTACACGCTCGGCCTGGAAGACCGTATCGGCTTCATTCTGGCGTTCCTGATCGTCGGGGGCCTTCTCGGCCTGCCCGTCTGGCTCCACCTCGCCCAGGCATGGAACAAGCACCGCGCCATGCAGGTCGCGTTCACCACGGGCGCCGTGGCGCCCCTCGTGCTTCTGGCACTGCCTCCCGGAATGCTCTTCTGGACGGTCGCGGCATTCCTGGTCGTCGGATTGAATACATCGGCCAACGAGTTCCTTCCCCGCACCATGATGGCCGACGTCTGCGACCAGGATCACGTCGAGAGCGGCTCCGAGCGCATGGGGCTCTACTATTCGCTGCTGCAGCTGTCGAGCAAGCTGGCCTCCGGCACCGGCATCTTCATCGGATTCTCATTCCTGGCCGCGTTCGGATTCGATCCCGAACTTGGAATGAACAACACGGAGGAAGCACTGCAGCGCCTTCGTTATCTGATCGTGGCGCTGCCGGTCCTGGCCTATTCCATCGTCGTCGCACTCCTGTGGGGCTATCCCATCAGCCGCGAAAAACAGCAGCAGATGCGCGAAATCATCGAGAAACGCGAGGCGGTCACCGGTCAGGTTCAGTAACGCGGGGTTCCGGCAAGGTCGCGGTGCACCCGACCCGATGAGCGAGATCCGCGCCAGCCGCCTGCGCATGATCGGGTTTTCCCTGCCTGCGCTGGGGCTGAACACGCTGGTCACCGCCGTGGTCGTGTTCCTGCCGGCGCTGTACGCAGAGCACCGGGGATTCGGCGCCGCAGCCGTCGGATTCATATTCTTTCTCGCCAAGATCGTCGACATGATCGCCGCGCCCGTCTGGGGCGTGTTCATGGACAGCTACTCGACCCGCTGGGGGCGGCGGCGCCCGTGGCTGGCCCTGTCGGTACCCATCCTGGTGCTGGCCATCCTGATGGTCTACAACCCGCCGGAGCCGGTGAGCGCCCTGTATCTCTTTGGCTGGCTCGCGCTGCTCTACATCGGTTGGGACGCCTGGACGATCAGTCACACGTCATGGGCCCTGGAGCTGTCCCGCGACTACGACCGGCGGTCCCGAATCACGGGGCTGCTGCAAGTGATGGTGATGATCGGCGGAATCATGATCAGCCTGGTGCCCGCGATCATGGAGCGAATCGCATCACCGACCTATCCGGAACTGGTCTCGTCGATCGGCTGGTTCATGATCGTCGTATTGCCGCTGACCGCGTTCATTTGCATCTTCAGCATGCCGGAGCGGGAGACACCCGATCGTCCGCATCCGGGATTCAGGCGCGGAGCCGCGATCCTGTTCGGAAATCTCCCGTTGCTGCGTCTCCTCGTCGTCAATGCACTGCTCACGTTCGCCACCTACTTCGGTCAGGGGCTGTTTGTTTTCTTCGTCTCCTACACCCTCGGCCTTGAAGATCGCATCGGATTCATTTTCACGTTCCTGGTCATCGGGGGCCTCATCGGCCTGCCGGTCTGGCTGAGACTTGCGCAATTCTGGAACAAGCATCGCGCCATGCAGGCGGCCGTCGTCACCGGAATCCTGGCTCCGCTCCTGCTTCTGGTACTGCCCGCGGGGCACCTGACCTGGACCGTGGCGGCATTCCTGGTGATCGGCCTGAATTCATCGGCCAACGAATTCCTCCCCCGGGCCATGATGGCCGACGTCTGCGATCGTGATCACGTGCAGAGCGGTTCCGAACGCATGGGCCTTTACTACTCGCTCCTCCAGCTATCGAGCAAATTCGCCTCCGGAAGCGGAATCTTCATAGGATTTTCATTCCTCACCGTGTTCGGATTCGATCCGGAACTGGGCCTCGACAACTCAGAGGATGCGCTGGAGAGACTGCGCTACCTGGTCGTGGCACTGCCTGTTCTCGCCTACGCGGTGATTGTCGGACTCCTGTGGCGGTACCCCATCAGTCGGGACAGTCAGCGGCGGATGCGGGATATCATCGAGGAACGGGAAGCGCTCGCAGCCGACCGATCGTAAGCGGGAGCGCGAATGGGGTCTGTGACGCAACGAAAACCGATGCGGACCGTGCTGAAGATACTGTGTCACGCCGCCGTGATAGCGGCGATCTATCTCTGGTTTTCGTTCTCCCTGTTTCTCGGCCTGCAGGTCCGGCCGCTTTACGGAAACCTCGGCATGCTGGTCACGTTGTTGCTCGTGGCCGCCTACGTGTATTTCGGCTTTGTTCGAAAGCGCAAAGATGCGCGATTCGGCGGCGATCAGGGCGAATAAGGCTCCGCGGCCGACTCGATAATGGCGTTCAGCGTCGGAATCTCTTCCAACGGCGGTGCATTGTCCGCGAACGTCCGGATATAGGCATACAGATCCCTTGCCTCGTTGTCGCTGAGGGCGTTCTCCGGATAGTTGGGCATTGTCTCGGACGGCAGGATCGGATTCTGCTCGGCGCGCAGCCGCAGGTAGATGATGAAGGTCTGCTCGTTCAGCAGGAAGCCGCTGCCGACCAGCTTCATCTGGTGACCGGTTTCGCCGGTATAGCCGTGACAGCCATAACAGGAGTGATCGTAGTAAAGCTGTTTGCCCGTTTCGGCATCGCCGGTGATCTCGCCCATGGGCATCTGCGCGCCGGCCGTGGCCGCGAGGCCAACGAGAATGGCGCCCGCCAGGGGAATTGCGCAGGGTCCGCTCAGGATACTCTTCATCGCCGTTCTCCGCCGCTGCTACCGCGGTTGGGTGATGACGTCGATCAGGTAGGGCTCCCCGCCCTTCACCGTCTCGATACCGCGCCGGTACGCCGCCACGAGTTCCGTCGGATCCTCGATCGGCCCCTCGCTCGCCATCCCGTAGGCCTCGGCCATCTTTGCGTATGAAATGTACGGATTCCTCAGCGTCGTACCGATGTGCCCGCGGTCGGTGCCGCGGCCGCGCACGCCGGTCATGTACGCCACGAACATCAGTTCCTGATGCCAGGCGCGGTTGTTGTGCATGATTGAGAGCATCGGCAATCTGTGATGTGTCGCGGTCCACAGCGCACCCGGGCAGTAGTTGATGTCACCGTCGTTCTGGATGTTGATGACGAAGCGCCCCCGCTCCTTCGCGGCCAGAGCGGCGCCGACCGAAGCGCCCAGTCCGTAACCGATGCCGCCTGCGCCGGAACTGCCGAGGAAACTGTACGGCTTGTCGAGCGCCCAGAGATCGGCGTGATGGGCGCCGGAGAAGCGCGACCCCGACGACAGGCACCAGTCCTCGTCCTCGATCAGCGGCCAGAGCTCCGCGTACACCCTCGCGGTGGCAATGGGACTGCCATTCCAGCCGGCGCGCTTGGCCTCCGCAGCCGCCGTGACCTGCGCCACGGTGGCCGCGCGGTTGGCCTCGGCGTGGCTTGCCGAACGCTGTTCGACTTCACGGCTCTTGCCGGCGGTGAGCGCCCGGCGGACTTCTTCGATAATCGCCGGCAGACTCGCCTCGGCGTCGACGTCGACGTTGTTTTCGCCCGGCGGCGGGGTGATCGGCACGAAACCCCGGCCCATCATCCGGTTGCCGCCCAGTCCGATTTGGGTCGGATCGCGGTCCGTGACTGTCCTGATGTGAGGTCCCAGCAAGGCAGTCTGCGCTCCCGGCGCCTCCAGGCCGAGCACGTAGTCGTACACCTCACCGACGGCGCCCGGCCCGCACAGCGGATGGCGATTGGGGAAGCTGTTGGGTCCGGTGGCCGCGCGTGAACTGGTACAGGCGCCTACCAGTTCCGCAAGTTCCACTGCCCGGGCCACGCCCTCGGGCGTACGCAGCCGGCCGACGTTGATTCTCGGGTTGTCCGCGGCAAGTAACCCTTGGGCGATTTCCCGCGCCTGACCTGCACCGACCCCTGCCACTTCGAGCGCGGGCGGCGGCGGCGCCTGCATGCCCGGCGCTTCCTCTTTCTGCAACTCCGTATCCAGTACCACGAGGGTGGGGGCACAGGGAGGCGTCATGGCACGGTTGTACGCTTCATGCATCGCCTCGAACGAGCCCTGAAGGGTCGTGGGGTGAGCGTCCCACTTGGTGAAGCTGCGCACCAGCCCGGCGATGTCGTCCGCGGTGTGCGTCTGGATGAAGGTATTGTCCCGGCCTACCAGCAACACCACGGGCGCCTGATCGTAGTAGGCCTGGTAGATCCCCATCGTGGCGTTGGTCAGGCCGATGACGCCGTGGATCAGCGCCACCATGGGTTTGCCCGTGGCCTTGGCGTAACCGTGGGCCATATCCACCGCCGACATCTCGTGCAGCGCGGTGATGAACTCCGGCATGCGGTTCGGGGGATTGCCGTGATTGATGATGGATTCCTGCAGGCCCTCGAAACTCGAACCCGGATTCGAGGCCACGTACTCGATCCCGAGATCCCTAAGGACATTCACCATCAGGTCGGAACCCGGGGCCATGGCCCCGCGCGTCACGGCCGGCGGGCGGACATCGCCCTCCTCCCGGGCCAGTTGGGCCTCGGTGGGCGCCGGAACGTCGACCACGGCCGGCTCGGCGGCCTCGGCAACCTGTGCCACCGTTTCGGGCTGTTGCGCCCCGGCAGCAGACGCGCCACCCACCAGGGCCGCGGCGCCGGTTGCAGCGCCCGCGGCCGCGCTCTTGAGAAAATCCCGCCGGTCCGATACCGGTCCGTGCTCGTCTTTCGACCTGGTCATGGCGATGTCCCCACTGCAGACCTGCTCACGTCATCCCTATACTACTCCCAACCCGCGACCCCTTGCAGTAGCATTGCCGAACTGCGCCGAAGACCATCTGGAGCGATATTCATGAAAGGACCGTTCTCAATCATTCTCAGCCGTTTCCTGCCTGGATTCATCATTGTCGCGTTGATGCAAGAAGCTGTTGCCGCGAACCTGTGGGACGGCGAAGAAGTACGCATGGGCGCGGGTTATCCCTTCATTTCGAAGTTCGTCGGTGCCGACAGGGACGCCCCCCTCGTCGTGTTCATCCCGGGAGCGCGCAGCCTGGCCCGCATCGCCTACGGCGGTCACGAAGGTGGCCTGGAAGAGGATTTCCTCGCCTACTGGCTCAACCGGGAAGGCTACAATTTCCTCGGAATTTCCTATCCTGTGCTGACGGACGGCGGCGCGTTCGACGAAGCCTACCCGGACATCACCATCCGGGCCTGGGGCTACGGTTCCGCCGAGATCACCAGGGCCATCATTGAAGAACAGGGACTGACCGGTCCCGTCATCGTCGCCGTATGGAGCATGGGCGGCAAGAGCGTGCAACCCTTCGGCGAAGCGGCCCTGGAACTGGGGATCGAGCTTGATTTTCACGTGTCCCTGGCCGCGACGCCACCCCTGCCCAACTCCGTGAACATGAACGGGCGAATCCCCATGCACGAGAGCGGACTCGGCCTGCGGCCGGATGGGGTGGCGGGGGCCGTAAACGCCCTTGCCGCCAACGCGAAAGAGAACGGACGCACGGAAATCATCCCCGCCGACATCCTGAACTCGGACTATATCGGACACTGGCCCGTGCAACTCACGGGAACCGGATTGCGCTATGACGGGCAGCTACATGCCTTCTACCGGGACCATTGGGCCGACATGCAGGACACGAAGTTCTACGCGCTCGACTATCCGCTCGTTGCCATGATCGTCCCCGGTCAGCAGGACCCGCGGCATGCAATCATGGATCGGGCCACCTGGGGGTATATCAACTCCAACACACTGTTTTTCGGCTATGCGGGCGGGGAGCAGCCATCAAGATTGCTGCCCGAGGATCAGTTCGACCAGTTGAGAGACCTGACGCGGGACGCGCACACGCAACTGGCCATTGATATCGGCGGCAACCACTTCTTCTTCGTGGGCGAGAAGGGCGCCAGGGAAACCGCCGCCGCGGTCCGTGAACTGGAGAGGCGGGTTCATCAATTGAAGGCGAACCTTGCCGCCATTGGAGCAAGCGCTGCGAACTAGCGAGTGCCGGCGCTATGCGGGGTCGCGGAAGCGCCGTGCTTCAGACTCGCGCTGACTAACCCTGTTGCTCCGCCAGACAATCCCTGAACGACGCGGCCATGTTGTTGAGCAGGTTGAAATACAGGTCGGGGCCGCCGTCGAGTTCCGCGCCCAGCGGGTCCACCGTGCCCAGCCGTGCCGAAGTTCCTTCCGTGATGACGCCGGCAAGCCGGGAATCGAACTGGGGATCGGTCAGCACACAGACAACGTCTAGGTCGCCTACCAGGTCCCTCAACGCCATGATCCGCCGCGCGCCGGGCGAGCGGTCCGGCGAGACCAGTGCAGCCCCGGCCGCGATCAGGCCAAAGCGGCTCTCGAAGTAGTGGAAGGCGTCGTGAAGCACGATGAACGGCCGGCCCCGCACGCCGTCCATCTCCGCGTCGATCCGCTCGTGTAACGTGTCCAGCCGGCCGATCACCGCCTCGGCATTCGCCGCATAGGTGGCGGCATTGCCGGCATCCGCCGAGGACAGTGCATCGGCGATGGCACGCACCATGGTTCGGGCGTTCACCGGGTCCAGCCAGACGTGCATGTCCAGCGTTTCGCCTTCAAGCGCTTCCCGGTTGCCCTCCCCCTCGTGATCGTGCCCCTCGAAGGTTTCCCCCTCCCGCAGCGGCAGCCGCATCAGTCCGTCGATCTCGAACAGCCTGACCACCCGGGCGTTGCGGCCCAGGGTATCGATGGAACCGGCGAGCGAGGACTCGAGCGCATCCCCGATCAGGAAGATGATCTCCGCGTTCTGGATGTCGCGGGCGTCGGACGGGCGCAGGCTGAAAGCGTGCGGGGACATCGCGCCCTGGATTATGAGGTGTGGTTCGCCGGCACCGAGCATGACCGCGGCAACCAGAGAGTGTACCGGCTTGATCGACGCAACGACCCGTACGGCCGCACCCGCCGCAGACGTGCCGGCAAGTGCTACCGTCAAACACACCATCGTCAACGTCAGACGGCGCACGCCCCGACGTATTCCCTGTAATGGGCTGTAGTCATAAGCACCGAAATCGACTGATTCGGCGAAACGACTCCTGAAGACGCCCATCCAAGTTCTCCTCTTCGCGAAACAGTCAGCCCCGATCCAACCGCGCAATATAGCATCTGACGCTCGTTGGCGAGCCGGCACCGTAGCCTGCCGACAGCCGTTCAACGCGCCGCCAGGGTCGTTGCGGCGGGGCCTTGCGCACCATAGACTAGCGTTTTTCCGGCGGAGCACCCTACGCTGTCCGATCCACTGCTCGTCGCCAGCGACATCGGCATCAAGCGCGATGAACGCTGGATTATCCGGCATGTCGACCTGACCGTAAACCGGGGCGACCTGGTGTGCGTGATCGGCGCCAACGGCGCCGGCAAGACGACCTGCGTCAAGGCGGTGCTGGGACTCATCGAACTCACCGAGGGCACGGTAAAGCGCGCACGGCCGCAGAGAATCGGATACGTGCCGCAACGGCTCACTCTCGGTCATACGTTGCCCCTGACACTGAGGCGCCTGATGACACTCACCGGAAAGTACTCGGCCGAGAAAGTAGACGCCGCGCTCGCCGCAGTAGGATTGGAACGCCTCGGGAATCCGCAGGTCGCGACCTTGTCCGGAGGCGAGTTTCAGCGGCTGCTGCTCGCCAGGGCGTTGATACACCGGCCCGACCTGCTGGTGCTGGACGAACCCGCCCAGGGGGTGGACATGGCCGGTGCGGAGTTGCTCGACGAACTTGTCGACGAAATCCGCCAGAGCTTCGGTTGCGGTGTTTTGATGATCTCACACGATGTCAAGGATGCCGAAGCCAAGGCCGACAGTTTTGTCGTTCTGGTACCCCACGAACACGATCCGGGCTACGTGACGGAGGGTGCCGCCAGCGCTGCGGACCGGCATCGGGACCATCGCGGCCACGGTCATAGCGCGTCCTGAATCATGTTCGACGATTTTCTGGTTCGCGCCCTGCTGGCCGGCATCGGCCTGGCGCTCGTGACCGGGCCTGCCGGCTGCTTCATCGTGTGGCGCCGACTCGCCTATTTCGGCGAAACCATCTCCCACTCCGCACTGCTCGGCGTGGCGCTCGCGATCCTCTTCGATTTCAACCTGACCATCGGCATATTCGTCATCGCCTCCGCGGTCGTGCTGGCGATGTTCTATCTCGAGCGCCGCGATACGTTGCCCACGGACACGCTGCTGGGCCTTCTGGCCCACGGCGGCCTCGCCGTCGGCCTGGTGACCCTTTCCTTCTTTCCCAACATGCGCATGGACCTGCAGGCGTTGCTCTTCGGGGACATTCTCGCGGTATCGCGCACCGATCTGGCGCTGATCTGGATTGGTGGCGCGGTCGCCCTGGGCGTACTGTGCCTGATCTGGCGACCGCTGCTGGCGGCGACCGTGAGCCCCGACCTAGCCAAGGTCGCCGGCATGAACCCGGAGCGCGCGCGGCTGATATTCGGAATCTTTCTGGCCGGGGTCATTGCCGCGGCTATCAAGGTTGTGGGTGTACTGCTGATCGTCGCTCTGCTGATCATACCTGCAGCGACCGCACGCCGGTTCGCCACCAGTCCGGAACGCATGGCGGTGGGAGCGGCCGTCGCGGGCATCGTCGCAGTCGCCGGAGGGCTTCTGGCTTCGGCCAATTTCGATACTCCGTCGGGGCCCTCCATTGTGGTGGTCGCGCTGGCGTTGTTCGTGGTCACGCGAATACGCTTCTTCCGTTCGACGGAAGGCGAACGCTGACAGGACCTGTTTTCTCCCGGAAGTTCTTTAGCTAATCTTCAAACTCAAAATTCGATCGCTATTCAAGGAGATATGTCATGGGCAATCCAGTGGCGGGTTTCGAGCCGAAACCGATGAAAATAAGCGTATTGACCGCCGCGTTGCAGGAACTGACGCCCCGCGAAAAGCGCGATCCCGATCCGGACCTGGCGATCGAGGAATGGTTGCAGTTCTCCAGGGACATCGGGTCGCCCTACATCGAGTTGTCGACCGCACTGCACCCGAGCGTGAGCGACGTCCCGGCCGAAGCCATGCTGGATCCGGTCGCCAATACGCTGGACCTGCGCGAACCCTTCGACAACAGGCGAGCCGAGCGCGTCAAGGCCGCAATGAAGGAGACCGGCGTCGGGCTGTCGGACCTGGCCTACTTCGACAACATGCTGGTCGCCGACGACGAGGCCCGCCGTTTCAAGCACGAATTCATGTTGCGCGTATTCGATGCAGCCGTATTGCTGGAAACGGATGCGGTGTGCGGTTTCGTCGGCCGCAACTATGATCTCGAGATGGACCCCAATCTCGAAATGTTCGAGCAGGTGTTCATTCCCCTGCTGAAGGAAGCCAGGGCGCGGGGACTGACCTATCGCGTGGAACAGTGCCCGATGCCGGGATGGACAGCGCTGGACCGCTGGCACAACAACATCGCGTACGCGCCCGGGCCGTGGATCGCGCTGCACCGCATCTGCGAGAAGCACGGCGTGGGCGATCAGTTCCGGATTCACTACGATCCGTCCCACTCCGTCCTGATGGGGCAGGACACGAGGTCGATGTTCCAGTACCTCAAGGACGAGGGCTACGACTTCCTGATCGACGCCTTCCACGTGAAGGGGCAGGTCGTCGATTCCCGGGGCGTGTCGGCGTGGGGCTACGGCGGGCAGACGATGGAGCGCGGCGACTGGGCGGGCGATGCCCCGTCAGGCAACCCGGCAGACCAGCTCAACGCCTGGAAGAAGCAGATCGTACTGTGCGAGCACGAACTGCCCGGCACGGCGCGTCACGATCCGCTGGCGTATCTGCAGAACCGTACTGTCGACTGGCTCGATCACCAGCTTGCGGCCCGCGAACTGCTCGATATCGACCCGGCCGAAACGTACCTGGTCGTCGAGCACGAGTACCCGCCTGCCAGGATCCAGAACAAGGACGAACTGGCGCCGATCCTCGAAGGCTCCGTCGCCTTCACCAGGGCCATCGACGAGGCCGCAGCCGCGATGTATGCGCTGCAGAACGAGGTCATGGCATCGCAGGGGATACCCGTGCAGGGCGTCGGGCGGGAAGCGTACCGGTCGTGACCGTCCGTGATGCGCTGAGGTAGCGCGCCGGTCGTGGCCGCCGCTGGTGCGCCGAGTTGGCTTACCGGCGGCAAACCGCGCGGGTCGTTACAGATCGTCCCCCGTCCGGCGATCACGCCCGATTCAGAATCTGCTCCAATGCTGCGTAACTGCGCCGGATTGTCGTTTCCGGATCGGGCGGGTTGTCATGCTCGACGAAAGCGTAACGGACGCCGGTGTCATTGCGGTCGAATAGCGACGCAAAATCGATGACGCCATCGCCCACATCGGCCATTTCGCCCTCAGTGTCCATGTCCTTGACGTGCCAGAGCGTAAACCGGCCGGGATAACGCTCGAAATAGTCGAGTTCCGACCGCCCTGCGGCGCGAATCCAGTACAGGTCGAGCTCGAACTCGACCAGCGCAGGGTCCGTCTCGTCCAGCAGCACGTCGTATGGAACCTGTCCGTCGGCGGACTCGAATTCGAACGCATGGTTGTGATAGGCGAACCGAAGGCCGGCGCCATCGCAGGCCTCACCCCAGGCATTGAACTGCTCGGCCATTCGATTGTAGCCATCCAGGGAGGCGCGCGATTCGGGGTTGATGGCGGGCACGACCAGGTATCGATGCCCGAGAATCAACGCCGACTCGATGGCGGCGTCCAGGTTCTCCACCATGTCAGTCTGCGAAACATGCGTTGCCGGCGCCGCGAGGCCCAGGTCGTCGAGCATGAGTCTCAACTCGCTGGCGGGATAGCCGTAGTAGCCGGCGAACTCCACGTGTTGGTAACCGATGCCGGCAACGAGCGCCAGTCCCGAAGGCACATCGTCCCGCATCAGGCGGCGAATCGTGTATAGCTGCAGTCCCGGGCCGAGGCCGGTCCCTCCGTTGTCCTGAGCTCGCAGCGGCAGGACGCCGCCAAAACCGGTTGCCAGCGCGCCCCCAACAAAACCGCGTCGATTCATGCTCCGCCTCCTTCAGCCACCGGCCGCACGGCGATCTGCGAGGATACCGCTGCAGAAAGGCTCTCGGCGGTGGTAATCGTCCGTAGCGCGTGCGTCGTCATTCATCTGTTACGCCTTGACTTGACGGTTGTTCGTTATTGGAGATTGGCCGTCATTCCCGCGACACTTTCGTCCACTTCTCGCCCGACCGATCATTGCGGATGATCGCGTCGATGAACGCGAGTCCGGAGACGCCCTCGTCGATCTTGGGATAGTCGTGGAGAGGGTCGTGCGACTCGCCGGCCTCGTGCGCGGCGATGGCGCAGGCGAAGTTGCGGTAGATGTTGGCGAAGGCCTCGAAGTAGCCTTCGGGATGGCCGCTCGGTGTGCGCATGTGCGCGTGGGCGGCAGCGCTCAGGTAGCCCTGATCGACACCGGCGCGCAGCCTGCGCGCCGGCTCGCCCTGACGCTTCAGCCAAAGCGTGTTCGGTTCCTGCTGGTGCCATTCCAGCCCGCCCGATTCGCCGTACACGCGGATATTGAGGTTGTTCTCCTCGCCGCTGCAGACCTGGCTGGCCGTGAGCACGCCCTTCGCGCCGCCCTCGGTCCGGAAGAGCACAGCGCCGTCGTCGTCCAGCCTGCGGCCCTCGACAAAGATCGTCAGATCCGCGCACACCTCGGCGATGAGATCGCCGGCAATGTATTCGGCCAGCGTCGCGGCATGGGTGCCGATATCACCCATGCAGCCGGATGGGCCCGATCGCTCCGGATCGGTGCGCCAATCGGCCTGCTTCTGCCCCGTCGCCTCCAGCAGCGTCGACAACCAGCCCTGGGGGTATTCCACGTAGATCTTTCTGAGCTTGCCCAACTCGCCCTGCGCAACCAGATCACGGGCTTCCTTGACGAGCGGGTAGCCCAGGTAGGTGTGGGTCAGTCCGTAAAGCCCATCCGCCGACTCTACAGCCGACTTGAGTTCGAGGGCTTCGGCCAGGTCCCGAGTCGCGGGCTTGTCGGAAATCACGTGATACCCGGCCTCAAGCGCCGCCCTGGCGATTGGCAGGTGGACATCGTTCGGAGTGACGATGGAGACAAGCTCCATGCGCCCGTCCGCGGGACGCTGGCGCTCCCGGTCGAGCATTTCCTGCCAGGAATCGTAGGCCCGCTGTGGATCGAGAAACAGGGACTTGCCCGTCTCACTGGAATTCTCCGCGGAACGGCTGAACGCGCCGCACACGAGTTCGATCTGCCCATCCAGGGCCGCGGCCTTGCGGTGCACGTCGCCAATGAACGCGCCGGCGCCGCCGCCGACCATACCCATGCGGATTCTCCTGCTCATTGCCATCGCATTCTCACTTGCGGGTTACGCGGGATCGACCTGGCGATACGCGTCGATCAGATCCCATACTTCCTGTTCCGATGTCGAGCGCCACGGCAGATGCTCCATGCCGAGCACCATGTTCTCGTCCTTCGCCTTGATGTGTTCGAAAATGTTGCGGTAGTTCATCTCCCCGGTCGTCGGCGCCCCGCGACCGGGATTGTCGCCAATCTGCAAGTACGCGATGTGCTCCCACGCCAGGTCGATGTTTGGGATGATGTTCCCCTCGGTGATCTGCTGATGGTACATGTCGAACAAGATCTTGCAGGCGGAGCTGTCCACGGCGACACACAGTTCGTACGCCTGGTGGATATGGGTCAGAAATGCGTGCGGGTGATTGGTCAGCCGATTCAGCGGCTCCAGAACCATGACGAGCCCGTGCGGCTCGAAAATCTCCGCGCCACGCCGCAGCCCTTCCACGACGTTGGCCATCTGGTATCCGTGCGGCAGCTTGAGGTCGTAAGCGCCGGGCACGACGGTCATCCATGTCGCATTGGCGCGCCCGGCGACGTCGACCGCCTGCCGGATCTCCTCGAGAAACCTTTCGAGTTCGGCGCTGTCTCCGGAAGCAAGCGTCACCTCGTCCAGGTTCCCCGAGGCAACGAACACGCCCATGGTGATGCCGAGATCGGCCATCTTCTGTCCATAGCGCTCCTGCTCCGCAACCTCGCGATCCTTGAACCAGTTGTCCTCCCAGGCGTGAAACCCCTGCTCCGCCGCGAACTCCAGTTGCGCCATGTAATCGTCTCCCGCTACGCCGGCGAACATGTCCGGATGCGGGGCAAACTTCATTCCGAATCTTTCCGGCCGACCCTGGGGCGGTGACACATCCGGCAAGGCGGTCCCGGCTGCCACGGCGGCGGCGCCGAGTACCACTTGTCTTCGCGAAATCATCAAGTGGCTACAGCTCGCGTATCCAGATGTTTCGGAAACTCACGGGATTGGCGTGATCCTGCAACTGCAGCGGCTGTTCGAGCGGGTGCGCCTCGTAAGACGGCTCGCCGATGAAGCGCGAGGAACCGGCAATTTTCACGTGATTCTGTACCAGGACGCCGTTGTGCACCACGGTCACGTAGGCCGGCGTCGTCAGGCTGCCGTCGTCCGCAAAACGGGGCGCCGTGAAGAAGATATCGTACGACTGCCACTCACCGGGCGGGCGGCTCGCGTTGACCTCGGGAATGTGCTGCTTGTAGATGCTCGCCGCCTGACCGTTCGAATAGGTGCGGTTTTCGTAGGAATCCAGCACCTGGACCTCGTAGCGCTGCTGAATGATGATGCCGCTGTTGCCGCGTCCCTGGCCTTCCCCTTCGATGGTCGCCGGGGTTCTCCATTCCACGTGCAACTGAATGTCGCCGAACGAATCCCTGGTGATGATGTCGCCGGTGCCGCGCACCACCGTGACCGCTCCGTCCTCGAGAGACCATTGAACATCGCTGCCGTCCCTGTGCTGCCACCGGTCGAGATTGGAGCCGTCGAAGAGTACGATCGCGTCCGATGGTGGCGCGCCACCCGCCCCCGGCGTCACTGAGGCGGGTTCGGGCTCCCAGACTTCGGTATCCGCAGGATTGCCGCGAGGGGCCTCTTGGGTAACAGCAAGCGTGGCCAGACCGAAACAGAACGCCGCGCAACTCATCCGGAAACAGAGATTGTTCATGATTCTTGCCCTGATTTTGGAACTGCCCCGTGCAGCTCCTGTGTTTTACTTCAATTGGCACGCCAACGACGGATGGAAATATACTACGAGCCGTTTCCGCAAGTGCAAGGGTTCCGGTTAGCGTGGAGTTCGACGCAATCGTTATCGGTTCGGGCGTTACCGGGGGCTGGGCTGCAAAGGAGCTGTGCGAAGCCGGCCTGAATACGCTCATGCTTGATCGCGGCCGGATGGTCGAACACCGGCGGGACTACCCCACAGAGGGACTCGGCGCGTTCGAGTTGCCGTACCGGGACAGGTGGGCGCCCGGCAGGCAGCGGGAATACAGCCGGAATCCGACGGCCTATCCGGACAACCACCAGTTTTACGCCACCGACGACGAACATCCCTACGTCTACGACGAAAACAAACCGTTTGACTGGATCCGTTCGGCAGTCGTCGGCGGCAAGTCGCTGGTTTGGGGACGTCAGTGCTACCGCTGGTCAAGGCAGGACTTCGAGGCCAACCGATCGGACGGGCACGGCATAGACTGGCCCATCCGCTACGACGACGTGGAGCCCTGGTACAGCTACGTAGAGAAGACCGTCGGCATCAGCGGCGAAGCGCTCGGCCTGGAGCAGCTTCCCGACAGCGAGTTCCAGCCGCCCATGCCGCTCAACATTGGTGAACAGCGATTGCGCGATGTGCTCGCACGCGACTTCGGCGGCCGCGTGCTCACGATCGGGCGCGTGGCCAACCTGACCCGGGACATGCCGGAACAGGGCCGCACGCGCTGTCAGTTTCGCGGCCGATGCAACAGAGGGTGCTCGTACGGCGCCTATTTCTCGACCCAGGCCGTCACCCTGCCCATGGCCCGGGCCACCGGAAATCTCACCCTCAAGGACTCAAGCGTCGTCGAATCGCTCGAGTACGACGCGACGGAGCAGCGGGTGACCGGCGTGCGGGTTGTCGACACGCGGACCCGTGAGCGCTCGGTCTATCGGGGCCGGATCGTTTTTCTGTGCGCATCGTGCATACCCAGCACCCAGCTACTTCTTAACTCCAGGAGCGAGGCCATGCCGAACGGCCTCGGCAACAACCATGACGTACTCGGGCGATACGTCATTGACCATATCTACGAAATTGGCGCAACCGGTACCTTTCACGGGCAGTTCGAAGAGTACGTCGAGTACGGGCGCCGGCCCAACGGCCTGTACATTCCCCGCTTTCGCAATCTTCCGGGTGCGGAATCCGAGCAGGATTTTGTGCGCGGCTACGGTTACCAGGGCGACACGGACCGCAGCCCGCCACAGGACAGCGGCGGTTTCGGAGCCGACCTGAAACGGCGCCTGCGCGTGCCGGGCCCCTGGAGAATCGCCCTGTTCGGATTCGGTGAAGTGCTGCCCTATCGCGACAATCGCATGCGGCTGTCGGAAACGGCCGTCGATCGCTTCGGCGTCCCGCAGATGAAGTTCGATGTCGAATGGCAGGAGAACGAAGCCCGCATGGTGACGGATATCGTCGGGCAGGCCGTCGCGATGCTTCAGGCGGCGGGTGCGATCGAAATTCAGCGGCGCGATGTTCCGGAGGCACCCGGCCGCTGCATCCACGAAATGGGCGGAGCCTGCATGGGCGAAGACCCCACTCAATCCGTCGTCAATCGCTGGAACCAGCTTCACGTGGCGCCGAACGTCTTCGTCACCGACGGCGCAGCGATGTCCTCCGGCAGTTGCGTCAACCCGACGTTGACGTTCATGGCCATGACGGCCAGGGCCGCCGATCATGCCGTCGACCTGGTCAGGAACGACGCGATCTAGCGCCGTGCGAAACGTACCATGATCACGACACACATCGACCGGCGCGAGGCACTTGGCGGAATCGCGGCCATCTTCGGCGCCGCGCTGATACCGCCCCTGCAACGCGCTGTTGCCCAGGACACGGACCCGGGCATGGGTCCACGGAACGTCATCTTTTCGGAGACCCGGCGCGCCCTGGTGGACGCGCTTGTCGAACGCATCATTCCGACGACGGATACGCCGGGCGCAATGGAAGCCGGTGTGACCGACTATATCGAGATGATCGTCGACGAGTTTTACGAACCCGACGAGCGCGAAGCACTGCTGCGCGACTTGCGGGCCGCCGACGCACACGCCGTGGAACAGTACGGTGCACCGTTTGCCGGCCTGGCGCCGGAGCAGCAGGACGCGATCATCTCACTGGCGGAGCAACAGCAGCTTGACGGCGCCGCCGACACATTCTTCGACACCGTCAAACAGCTCACGGTCACCGGTTACTACACGTCTGAAATCGGCATGACCGTCGAACAGGTCTACCTGCCGGTCCCCGGACGCTACGACGGAGAGTACCCCTACGCTGAAGTCGGCAGACTGTTCTCCGGCTGATCCGAATTGTCCGCCACCCAGCGATTGGCACTGGTCGCCACCCTCTGCGCCGCGGGCTGGACTCACGCCGACGAGCCGGCCCCGGGCGAGCGAATCGTGCTCATCGGAAACGGCCTGGCTCACCGGATGCAGTACTTTCCGCACTTCGAGACCCAACTGCACCGACAATTCCCGGATGCGCGTGTGGTGGTGCGAAATCTGGGCCGCCCCGGCGATACCCCGGGGTTTCGCCCTCATGCGTCGCGCGAGACACCGTGGGCGTTTCCGGGCGCCGCACGGTTCCACCCCGAAGTGCTGCATCGGGGCGCGGGACAGTTCCCAAGCCCCGATGACTGGCTGTCCGAGCTTCGGGCCGACACGATATTCGCGTTCTTCGGGTTCAACGAGTCCTTTGAAGGCGAACCAGGACTTGCGAACTTTCGCGCCGAGCTTGCCGCCTTTGTCGAGCACACGTCATCCAGGTCATACAACGGCGAGTCGCCGCCCCGGCTGATTTTTGTTTCGCCGATTCCATTCGAGGACCTGTCGGAATCCGTGGCGCTTCCGGACGGGGTCCGCGAAAACGAACGACTTTCGGCCTATACGGAGGCGATCGTCGCGGTGGCAAGCGAGATGGACGTGGAGTTTGTCGACGTCTTCTCGCCCATGCAGAACCGCTATGAAATCACCGATACGCCGCTGACCATCAACGGATTCAGCCTGACCGATGAAGGGTACCGGGTGTTCGCCTCCCTTCTCCGCTCCGCCGTTTACGGCGAGGATGCCTCGGCGGCCAATTCCGGCTCAGGTCCGCTCTACGACGCGGTCAAGGACAAGAACTGGCACTGGCTCAACGACTACGGGATGCTGAACGACGTCCACGTCTACGGACGGCGCGTCGAGCCGTTCGGCGTGGAGAACTACCCGGAGGAGATCCTCAAGATCCGCCAGATGACGGCGTTGCGGGACGCCCGCGTTCACGAACTGGCGCAAGGGACCGAGGCTGCGCCGGTGGATGACGCGACGCAGACGCTGGTGCTTTCGGAAATCGAGACCAATTTCAATCTGCCCATCGAATTTCTCGACGTGCAGCGTGCGATCGAGAGGTTCGAGCTTCCCGACGGATTCGAGATCGACTTGTTCGCATCCGAGTCCGAGTTTCCCGAACTTCGCAATCCGGTCCAGATGTCATTCGACAACCGCGGCCGTCTCTGGGTTGCCGTCGCGCCGTCGTACCCCCATTGGCGCCCCGGCGACGACAAACCCGACGACAAGCTCCTGATTTTCGAGGACGCGGACCGCGATGGCCGGGCGGACAGCGTCTCGGTGTTCGCCGACGGGCTTCACCTCCCGTTCGGATTCGAGCTCGCAGCCGAAGGCGTCTACCTCGCCCAGCAGCCGAACCTGGTGTTGCTGGCCGACGATGACGGTGACGATAGGGCCGATCGCCGGGAAATCCTGCTGCACGGATTCGATTCCCACGATTCGCACCACGCGATCTCCGCGTTCGCGGCCGATGCGTCGGGCGCCATCTACATGAGCGAGGGGGTGTTTCTGCACTCCCAGGTCGAAACGCCTTACGGCCCGCAACGCGGCGTCGACGGCGGCGTGTGGCGATTCGACCCCGCAACCTGGCGCCTGGAACGCTTCATACAGACCTCATTCTCCAATCCCTGGGGATTCGTGTTCGACGAGTGGGACCAACCGTTCGTCGCCGATGCCTCGCCAGGGGACAACTGGTGGGGCCTGCCGCTGTCGGCCAGGACGCTGCACGGAGGCAAGACCACCAAGTATGCGCAGTTCACGACGCAGCGGGTTCGGCCGACTGCAGGCAGCGAATTCATTTCCTCCCGTCATTTCCCGGATCGATTCCAGGGCGATTACCTGGTCAACAACACGATCGGTTTTCTCGGCACCAAGCAGCATGCAGTGGTGGATGACGGTGCGGGTTACACGGGCGAGCCGCGCCAGGATCTCGTCGTCTCGTCGGATTCGAACTTCAGACCGGTTGCGATCGAAACGGCGCCGGACGGGTCGCTCTACCTCATCGACTGGCATAATCCCCTGATCGGCCACATGCAGCATTCGGCACGGGACCCGAACCGGGACCACGACCACGGCCGAATCTACCGCGTGACCTACCCGGGCCGCGATCTCGTCACGCCGGCGACGGTGGCGGGCGCTCCCGTCGGCGAATTGCTGGACAACCTGACCCTGCCCGAATACCGAAGCCGCTACCGGTCCCGGCGCGAGCTGAGGGGCCGCCCGGCCGAACAGGTCCTTCCAGCCGTGCGCGAGTGGGTCGCCGGGCTGTCGACCGACGATCCGGATTACGAACGCCTGGTGCTGGAAGGGCTCTGGGTCAGTTGGGCGCAGGGCCGCGTCGATACCGAGTTGCTCGAACGATTGCTCGACGCGCGGGATTTTCGCGCGCGAGCCGCCGCAGTCCGTGTGTTGCGCTACACCTGGAGGCAGGTGCCCGGCCACCTGGACCTGATGCGACAGGCCGTGCGCGATCCCCACCCGAGGGCCCGCCTCGAGGCGGTCGTCGCCGGTTCGTGGCTCGACGGTGCCGATGGTGCGCAGGTTGCGCTGGAAGGCCTGAAGCAACCGGTCACGCGCTGGATGGGGCGCGCCTATGAGGACGTATTGCGGGTACTCGACGACGACATCCGCGCGTTGCACGCCGCCGGCCAGGTCGATCTTACGGACAACCCGGCGGCCGCGAGCTACCTGGCCGGAGACCTGGTGCTGTACGAGGAAGAAATCAGCCGGACGCCCGACGCGATCAACCTCAGGGCCGAAGACCTGGCAGCCTATCTGAGGGGGGAGGAAATCTACAACCGTGAAGGCCACTGCGCATCCTGTCACGGCGAAGACGGCGCCGGGGCCATGCAGGACATCTATCCGCCGCTTGGAAGAACCGCCTGGGTCGCGGGTGACGTGGAACGGCTGATCAAACTGACCCTTAAAGGGGTCTATGGTCCGATGCAGGTGGGTGGCCAGACCTACGATTCGTCCAGCGGCGTCCCGCCAATGATCGGCTTTGAAGGCTTGCTGAGCGATGATGAGATGGCCGACGTGCTGACCTATGTGCGCATGCGGTTCGGCCGGGTCGGCGCCGGGTCCAATTCCGGCCGTGACGGCATGGTCAGCGCCGAGACAGTCCGGCAGGTGCGCGAAGCTGCCCGCTCGCAAACGGGCTTGTACGATGTCGCGGCGTTGCTGGAAGAACATCCGCTGGAGGAACTGTAATGAGGCGTTCGAAGTGCTGCCTCTGGGTACTGCTGCTGTTGCCGGGCATTTCGTTCTCGCAGCCATGGTTGGCCATCGAAGGGCACGGCGAAAACGCCGAATACCACATCGTGCTGCTGTCCGGGGACCAGGAGTACCGGTCCGAGGAAGCGCTGCCGCAGCTTGCAGGGATCCTCTCCGCCTCCCACGGATTTCGCACCACGGTACTGTTCACCCAGCATGCGGACGAGTTGGGATTCGTCAACCCGATGCCGCCGGTCGAGATACCCGGTTTGCATCATCTGGAGGGCGCGCACCTCATGGTGATCTTCACGCGCTTCATTGCGCTGCCCGACGAACAGATGCGGTTGATCGACGATTTTCTCAGGGCGGGCAAGCCGGTCATCGGTATCCGGACCGCGACTCACGCGTTCGCTTTTCAGCAGGATGCGTCTGATTCGCCGTGGCGCCATTACGGCAATGGATACGAAGGCGAGGAATTCGGCGCCTGGCGCGGCGGATTCGGGCGACTCGTGCTGGGCGAGCAGTGGATCGCCCATCATGGCGAGCACAGGCATCAGAGCACCCGCGGCATCGTCGCGCCGAGTGGTTTCGAGCATCCGGTCCTTTCCGGGATCGGCGACGGCGACATCTGGGGAAGCACCGACGTGTACCGGGTCAGGCTGCCGCTGCCGGGCGACGCCCAGCCGATCGTTCTTGGCGAGGTCGTCGAGCGGGCCGGCGAATTCGATGCCGGGGACCTGCACTTCGGGATGAGAGATACCGACCGGACGCCGGCGGTCGTGGACGCCGACGGCGTGACCGTCAACGACCCGCTCATGCCGATCGCCTGGACCAGGACCTACCGACTTCCGGATGGCCGCCCGGGCCGCGCCTTCGTTTCGACCATCGGCTCATCGGGCGACGTGCTGTCCGAGGGCGTGCGGCGGCTTTGGGTGAATGCGGCCTACTGGGCGCTGGGCCTCGACGTGCCGGCGCACGCCGATGTCGACATCGTCGGGACCTTTGCACCAACGCAATACGGCTTTCACACCCCCGAGTACTGGCTGAGCCGGCGGCTTGCGATCGCGGACTTGCAGCCGTGAATTCCTGTGGCGCAGGCTCCTGGCTGGACAAGACTTCGAGCGTCGGGAAAACTGTCTTTTCTGTTCGTGGCACGACTACAAAGAGGAGGTGCGCAGTGAATCGGTGGGCGAAACGCCGATACCTGATTATTCTATCGGTCACCGTAGGCATATGCCTGAACCAGACTGTAGCCACCGCCGATCACCACTCGCCGGCGCCAAACATCGTGCTCATCCTCGCGGACGATCTGGGCTATGGCGACATTGGCAGCTACAACCCGCACAGCCAGATTCAGACCCCACGGATGGACCAACTGGCGGAGCAGGGGATGCGTTTCACGGACGCTCACTCGCCTTCCGCCGTCTGCACTCCAACGAGGTACGCGCTGCTGACCGGGCGCTACGCGTGGCGAACCTCGCTCAAGTCGGGCGTTCTCTGGGGGTATTCCCCGCTCCTGATCGACCCGGATCTCGCCACGCTGCCGTCGCTGCTGCAGTCGGCCGGGTACTACACGGCCGCCGTCGGCAAATGGCACCTGGGCTTCACCAACAACGAACCGAATTTCTACGCGCACCCCGACGAACAACAAGGCGGCCTGGGCACGGGCTCGCGCATCGCCCCGGGTCCGAACGAAGTGGGCTTCGACTACTTTTTCGGGATTCCGGCCTCGCTGGACATGAAACCGTACCTGTATGTCGAAAACTGGCGCCCCGTGCGTCCCCTGACCGGTCGATTGGTCGAAGGCAGCACAAGCCGCCGCGGCGGCGGATCGGGGTTCTGGCGCAAGGGCGAAATCGCGGAAGGATTCGACCACCAGTCGGTTCTGTCAACGCTGACCGGGCGCGCGGTCGAGCAGATCGCGGACCACGCTGCAAACCGCGCCGAGAGGCCGTTCTTTCTGTACTTCGCGTTGACGGCGCCACACATGCCGTGGCTCCCGAACCCCCGGTTCCAGGGTACAACCGGCGCCGGACACTACGGAGACTTCGTGGCCCACGTAGACAGCGTCGTTGGGCAAGTGATCGATGCGCTGGCGCAGGCAGGCGTGGAAGCTCGAACCATGGTGATTGTGACCTCGGACAACGGCGCTCACTGGCCGGACAGCGACAAGCAGGAATTCAACCACCTGGCCAACGGCTCCTGGCGCGGCCAGAAGGGGGACATCCACGAAGGGGGCCACCGCGTGCCGCTGATCGTCCGATGGCCGGGCAACGTGCCGGCGAATGTGTCCAATGACCACCTCGTTTCGTTAACGGACCTGGCCGCCACTCTGGTCTCGCTGCTCGGGCAGGATCTCCCGGAGAATGCCGCGGAGGACAGCGCCGATTTCTCGGCGACGCTGCTGGGGCGGCATCACGAGCAGCCCCCCCGGCCTGCACTGATCAATCATTCCTTCCACGGAATGTTCGCGATCCGGGAGGGGCCATGGAAGCTGATCGACGGCCTGGGCTCCGGTGGGTTCACGCCGCCGCAGCGTGTTGACCCGGAAGCAGGCGGTCCGGCCGTGCAGCTCTACAACCTCGAGCGCGACCCCGGCGAAACGCTCAACCTGGCTGGTGAGGAGCCGGAGGTGGTCGCGCGCCTGCTGCAGTCCCTGGAGGCCATTCGCGACGGCGATTGAAGGTCAGATATCTCCGTACTGCTCGCGCAGTTCCCCCAACCGTTCCAGCATCCCGGCCTGTACGTCCCGATACTCGGGATCGCCGTAGACGCTTTGCATCTCATTGGGGTCGCGCTCCAGGTCGAACAGCTCCCACTCGTCGAGATCGTAGTAGTGGATCAGCTTGTAGCGCTGCGAGCGGACCCCGTAGTGACGCGCCACGGCATGTACCGCCGGCGGCCCCTCGTAATAGTGGTAGTAGATCGCGTCGCGCCAGCCGTCCGGCGTTTCCCCGCGCAGAAACGGCACGAAACTCTCGCCCTGCATGTCGTCGGGAATGGGCGCGCCCACGGCTTGGAGCAGCGTGGGAGCGATATCGATGTTCTGAATCAGCTCGCCAATCTCGCTGCCTTGCGGCGTCACGCCGGGCCAGCGGATCACCAGCGGGGTATGCAGCGACTCCTCGAACATCCAGCGCTTGTCGTACCATCCATGTTCGCCCAGGTAGAACCCCTGGTCGGAGGTGTAGATCACGATGGTGTTCTCCGCCAGACCCGACGCGTCCAGATAGTCGAGCAGGCGCTCGATGTTCTCGTCCATCGCGGTGATCACCGCCAGGTAGTCCTGCATGTAACGCTGGTAGGTGTACCGAACCCAGTCGTCCGAATCCCGGCTCAACTCGCCGAAGGGCCGGTTTCGCTCCGCAAGCGCCTCGCGATAGGCCTGGCGCTGACCCGGCGTGAGCCGCGCCAGCGCGCGCCGCCAGCCACTTTCCGCCGGGGCCAGGTCCGCGCGAACGGCGAGGTCGTCCGCGTCCGGCATGATCTTCAGGTCGATGAAGGTAAAGTGCCGCGCCAGCGTCATTTCCTGCTGCGCCGCGCCCGAAGCACGGCCCTCGTACGTATCGAACAGGGTATCCGGTTCCGGGAATTCCACATCGGCGTACAGGTTCAGGTGGCGCACCGGCGGCATCCAGCCGCGATGCGGCGCCTTGTGCTGGGACATCAGGAAGAAGGGCTTGTCCCCGTCGCGCTGATGTTCGAGCCAGTCGATGGTCTTCTGCCCGATCACGTCCGTGACGTAACCGCCGTAGACAGTCTCTCCGCGCTCGCTGATGAAGGTCGGCTGGAAATAGGAACCCTGCCCCGGCAATACGTCCCAGTGGTCGAATCCGGTCGGCTCCGAACCCAAGTGCCACTTGCCGATGATCGCGGTTTCGTATCCGTGCCCCTGCAAGTACTTCGTCAGCGTCGGCTGGGAACCGTCGAACTGCTCGCCGTTCGCGTAGATGCCGTTCAGGTGGCTGAACTTGCCCGTCAAGAGCGCGGCACGGCTCGGCCCGCAGATCGAATTGGTCACCATTGCGTGGCGAAAGAGCATGCCCTCCTCCGCGATCCGGTCGACGCCCGGCGTTTCAATGAGCGCGTCACCATAGGCGCTCACGGCCCGCAAGGCATGGTCGTCGCTGAATATCAGGATGATGTTCGGGCGATCCTGGGCGACTGCTGCGGCGGACCCCCCGATCAGGGTCAGTGCAATGACGAGAAGGGCATGGTGTCGACTCATGTTCATGGTTCCCTGGCGGCGGTTCCGCGAACCTCGACTCCGGCGAGGAGCGGCGCGCCTTCACCGTCATGCTGGACGCGAACGAACCGGCCCTCGGTACCGACGGGAACCGCAAGTATCGCACCCGCCTCGCCAACGAAGTAGCGGCGCCAGACTCCGGGGTCCCGGGCCAGGTCCGCGAGCGAACGGCCAACCGGGTCCTCGTCTGAGACAAATACGTAGAAGTCGTACAGCAGCTCCGGACAATCGTTGTCCTCACACGCACAGTCGTTGACCTCACAGCCTCTCAGTGCGATCGATTCGATGTCGTGAATGCCGCCCAGGTCGAGCTGCCACCATCCCTGCAGCCCCGAATTCGACACGGGCCGCGATTCCACGGCCAGCGTTGTCGCCGACGGCCGAGGATATACGTAAACGTAGTACGTCGGGAGCACCTTGCCGTCTTCGTCTTCAAACGTCGCGGTGACGGTTGTCGGCCCCTGCTGAAGAGGCACGTCGAAAAGGACCCCGCGATCACGCTCGCCGATCGAGCCCGCATAGGTATCGGATCCGATGGTGAGCGTAGCGCGAACCGCTGCGTACGCTGCGCCGGGCGGATCCCGGTGCGTGGGAGCGCCGGGAACCGGCTCCCCCGGGGGCACGCTGGCGCGTATGGGGTGGTTGAGTTCTCTCGGCCAGCGCCGCAGTTCCACGATGTACTCGCCCGCGCGCGCAACGTCGACGGCCCATGTGCAATCGTCAACCGCGCGCTGGGTGGCAACCCGGACATCGGACTGACTCCAGGCGGGCAGGCCCGACGACAGGCACTCCCGGGTCACCAGCCGGGTCATGTACTGGTGCTCGCTGCCGATGACGGTGCGCGGCGTATCGGCGAACGTGGGCTCGATGTCGCCCCACCAGCGCTCGTAGACGCCTGTCAGGGAGCTGACGGCCTCCGGATGCTGGCCCGCGACGTCCATGGACTGCCCCGGATCGGACGCCATGTCGTACAGTTCCGTCCCGTTCACGAGCCGCCAGCGTTGGGTCATTACACTGCTTTTCCTCCATTTCTCCGGATGCAGGATGCGCTGGGAATCGATGACGATCGAACGATCCGGCCAGTCCGCCTCCTGCCCCTCGAGCAGGAGGCGCAGCGAGACGCCGTCAAACCGCCGCTCGGCCGGCGCCTCCACGCCGGCGAGGTCCAGCAGTGTCGGCGCGAGATCGATGTGCGCGGCCAGTTCATCGATCGTACGGGGGCCCGCCATGTCGCCGGCGGGCCAGCGGAAGAATAGCGGTACGCGGTGGCCCCCGTCGTACTCGCTACCCTTGATTCCCTGCATGCCTGCGTTGAAGACACTTTGGCCGTACCCGGTACCGTTGTCGGTCATGAACATCAGGATCGTATTGTCCTGAAGGCCTGACTCTCTCAGGTGTCGCCGTAACCGCCCGAAATTTTCGTCGATGTTCTCGATCATGCCCAGGAAGTGCGCCATCCTGACAGGCTGGTCCCGATACCGCTCCGCGTAAACCGCCGGCGCGTTGAAGGGCGCGTGCGGCGCGTTGGTCGGCAGGTAAACAAAGAACGGACGGCCTTCTTCCCGGCTGGCGTCGATGAATTTCATTGCTGCATCAAAGATCGTATCGGTAATGTAGCCATGCGTCGGAACAAACTGCCCGTTGTGGTTCATGACCGGATCGAAATTCGTGTTGTTCCAGAAATCGCTGATGTTGCCGGTGCCCCCACCGCCCACCAAGGTGAAGACTTCCTCGAAACCCCTGTCTGCGGGACGGAACGGATACATGGACCCGAGGTGCCACTTGCCGAAAATCCCCGTGGCATAGCCTGCTTCGTGCAACATCTCGGCAATGGTGACTTCGTCCCGGCGCATCAGTCCGCGGCCGGCGGCCGTGTGCCATACGCCGGTCCGGTTCGAATCCCGGCCCGTGAGCAGCGCGGCCCGCGTCGGCGAGCAGGTCGGGGAGACGTGAAAGCCGGAAAAGCTGATGGCCTCGTGGGCAAACGCATCGATATTCGGCGTGCGCAGGATCGGGTTGCCGTGCACTCCGAGGTCGGCGTAGCCCTGATCGTCGGTCATCACCATGACGATGTTCGGGCGCTGCGCCGGGGCGTCGAACTCGGCTTGCGCCATGAAGACTTCCGGTGTCGTCACCCGCCCCCCGCCATCGCCGATCATCCCAGGGGCCTCATCCGCCAGCAGCGGCGGCGCGCCAATGGCAAGCAACAGCGACGTCACCAGGCAAGCGCGCATGGCCTGCGCGGTTTCCGGATCAAGCCGGCGCACTGGCGTGCTCGTCGGTACAGACTCCCACTTCGACCTGGACGGTCGCATGGGTGATGTCGAAGCGGCTGGCCAGCCGGGACTGTATCGCCGCGATCGCCGCATCCGGATGGGCGTTCTCAATGATGCGGGCATGCAGCGTCAGCAGCGAGTGTTCCTGCGACAGCGACCAGGCATGCACGTGGTGAACGTCCTCGACCACGTCAACGGTCGAAACCAGGTCCCGGCCGATCTCCTGGACATCCAGTCCCCCCGGGGCGCCTTCCAGCAGCACGTGAGCGGCGTCCCTGAGCAGGAACCACGCGCTGCGCAGCACCAACAGGCCCACGAAGACCGAGAGCAGCGGGTCGATGGGCGTCCAGCCGGTGGTCATGATGACGATCGCCGCGCTGACCGCCGCCGCGGAACCCAGCATGTCGCCCAGGACATGCAGCAGGGCGCCCCGGACGTTCAGGTTCTGCCGGTCGGCGCCGCGAAGCACGGCAAACGCGGCGATGTTGACCAGCAGACCCAGCACCGCCACCGTCAGCATGGGGCCGGCGAGAATCGGCGCGGGACTCATGAACCGTTCGACAGCCTCGAAGTAGATAAAGCCGACCACAACCACGAGAAAAACACCGTTGGTGTAGGCGACGAGGACCGGGAAGCGGTGGTAGCCGAAGGTGCGCGCGTGGTCGGCCGGGCGCCGGCTCAGCCTGAAGGCGATCCAGGCGAAAAACAGCGACACCGTATCGACGAACATGTGTGCCGCGTCGGCCAGCAGCGCCAGGGATCCCGAGATGATCCCGCCGATGACCTCGACGATCGTGAAACCGCCGATCAGCAGCAGTGCCCAGAAGATTCTCCGGGCGTTCCTGCCCTGAGCGTCGGTGGCGATTCCTCGGTCAGACGGGATGGTCATCGAATCAAGTCAATTCTGGTTAAACCCAAGGGCCTGTATTTTCCATGCCTGTGCTTGCGCGAACGCCGGCCGGGCACGGGCCGGCCCGACTCCAGCCTGCCGCAAACGTATTGGCATTGCGAATGGCATCCGCCCGCACCCGTGTCGGAAGTGCGGGCGAATCTCGCCGGCAAGCGTATCAGAAGCGAGTGCGGAACCCGGCCGAAACGTTTCGCCCCGGCAACGGCACCGTATCCTTCACGAACGAGGTGTGCTTGCGCGCCTCTTCGTCCGCGAGGTTTCGACCCATCACGAAAACATCGAACGCCGTTCCGCCAGGGGTGGTGACGATCCAGTTGAAATCGGCGTTGATCATCGTGTAGCCCTCGGTGGGCGTTTCGATGGCGGCGATGTTGTCCTGGTCGTTGTACTGGGTCACTTCGAGCCCCACGAGGAACCGTTCGTCGTGGTACTGAATCCGCGAGCCGAAGCGCAAGGGCGGCATTCTGGGCAGATAATCGCCGTTGCTGAGCTTGCCGTTCACGTAGTCGGCGAAGATACGCAGATCGATCTCCGATTCTCCGCGAACCCAGACGGGCGTGAAAAGTTCGGCTTCGATACCCGAAAAATCGGCGTCCTGCTGCTCGAAGTGAAAGATCGCCAGCTCGTCGTCGAATTCGCCCGTGTTCTGCAGGTAGATGAAGTCGGCGTAGTTGGTCAGGAACGCCGTCAGACTCCAGTTCGTCCCGCCCCCGGAGCTTCGAATGCCGATATCCAGGTGCTGGGACGTCTCCACGCCAATATTGGGATCGCCGATTTCGATGCTCCGGGTGGCCACATGGGGCCCGTTCGCATAGAGTTCCTCCGCCACCGGCAACCGCTGCGCCAACGCCGCGTTCAGGACGAATGAGTAACCGTCGCCCAGATCGCGAATGCCCGCCAGCGACAGGCTCGTGGCCGAATCGCTCGCCGTGGGCAAATCGCCGGACGGATCCTGTTGCTGGTACTCCAGCCTTGCGCCCAGGGACACGTGCCATGCGTCAAAGTCCCGCCGTTCGATAATGAAGCCGCCGTAGCTCGTCGTATCCACCGGGGGAACAAACGCTTCCGCGCCGAGCGCGGAGAACTTCCGGTGGTTGACCTGGAAACCGTAGGCGCCATCCCAGGCGCCCCAGGGCGCGTGCATGAACTCCAGCCTGCCTTCCCAGGCATCGTTCTCTACGAGGGTGCCGACTTCTTCGCCTTCCAGTTCCATGTGCTCGTAATCGTTGACGCCGAACCGCAGGTTGATCGCCTCCACCGGCCCTTCCAGGCCGACCCAGCCGCCCTTCAGGTCGATACGGGTCTGCTTGAGATCGACACGGACGGGCACTTCCTCCTCGTCCTCGTGGTCGTCGTGGTCGTCCTCGTGGTCCTCATCCTCGTGGTCCTCATCCTCGTGGTCGTCGTCCTCGTGATCCTCGTCGTCGTGGTCTTCGTCGTGGTCTTCGTCCTCGTGATCCTCGTCGTCGTGGCCGTGCTCATCTTCCTCGTGAGCATGATGATGCCCGGGGACGCCGTAATTGGTTTCGTAGCTGCTCACGGACACACCGAAAAAGCTGTTCTCGCGCAGCCAGCTACCTCCCAGCGAGAACGCCTGTCCGCTGAGGTCGCTGTTTTCCACCAGTCCGAGCACCGCCTCTTCGTGGTCGTCCTCGTGATCCTCGTCGTCGTGGTCCTCGTCGTCGTGGTCCTCGTCCTCGTGATCCTCGTCGTGGTCTTCATCCTCATGGTCGTCATGCTCTTCCTCGAGGGCGGCGAGGTCCGCGTAACCGGGTATCTCGTAATTTTCCGTTTCCCGACTGATGTAGTCGAAGTGCCAGGCGAAGTCCTCATTGCCGCCGTCCAGGGAAAGAACTCCGCTGCGGGCGCCGGCGACCGTGTCTCCGCGAAGTTCGACCACGCCTTCGAACCCATCCTCCGGCGCAGACTCGGGGATGCGGGACGTGACCGTGTTGACCACTCCGCCCACGGCGCCACTGCCGTACAGCAGCGTGGTCGGTCCGCGGAAGATCTCGATCTGTTGCGCGATCACCGGATCGATGCTCACCGCATGGTCCACGCTGATTGTGGAAGCATCCATGGTGTCGAGCCCGTCCTCCATGGTTCGCACGCGCGCGCCCGCCAGACCGCGAATGACGGGCCGGGACGCGCCGGCGGCGAAATAGGACGAACTGACACCCAGTTGGTTGGCTAACGTCTCGCCCAGACTGCGGGCGACAATCCTTTCCAGGGCCTGTTCGCGAATAACCGTGATCGACTGGGCCAGTTCATTGGGGGACCGCTCGCGAAGTACGCCCGTCACGTAGACTTCCTCCACCACGAGGACACCGCTCTCGTCCTGCTCGTGCTGCGCGACGGCCGGCAACGCAAGCACCAATAGGGGCGACACCCAAATTCCTGTTCTGTCCAAATCTCTCTCCGTACGGCGGAACCCTGCCTGATCAGGTATCAGAAGTGCGAGCGGAACCCCGCCGAAATGTTCCGTCCCGGCAACGGGACCGTATCCTTCACGAACGACGTGTGTCGGCGCGCGTCCTCGTCCGCCAGGTTGGTGCCGTTTACGAATATCTCGAACGCGGTACCGCCCGGGGTCGTGATCGTCCAGTTCACATCGGCGTTGATCATCGTGTAGCCCGCAGTGGGCGTCTCGATGGCGGCGATGCTGTCCTGATCGTCGTATTGCGTGACTTCCAGCCCGACAAGGATTTGATCGTTGTGGTACTGGACTCGCCCACCGTAGCGCAGCGGAGGCATTCTCGGCACGTTGTCGCCGCCGCTCAACTCGCCGTTGACGTAGTCGGCAAAGACCCGGATGTCGACCTCGGACTCTCCGCGTACGAACACTGGCGAGAAGAATTCGGCCTCGAAGCCGGAAAAACTGGCGTCGTTCTGCGCGAAATGATAGATGGGCAACTCGTCGTGGTCGTCGAACTCGCCGGTGTTTTCCAGGTAGATGAAATCGGCGTAGTTGGTGACGAACGTGGTCAGGCTCCAGGTCGTATCGCCCGCGGTGCTGCGCAGGCCGATATCCAGGTGCTGTGACGTTTCGACGCCGATATCGGGGTTGCCGATCTCGACCGTCTGGGTCGCCAGATGGGGCCCATTCGCATAGAGTTCCTCCGCCACCGGCAACCGGTCCGCCAGCGCCGCGTTGAAGACGAAGGAGTAGCCGTCGGGCAAATCGCGAACCGCCGCCAGCGAGAAACTGGTGGCCGTGTCGCTCACCGAGGGCTGGCCACCTGATGGATCCTGCTGCTGGTGCTCCAGCCTCGCGCCCAGCGACAGGTGCCAGTCCTCAATGTCGCGCTGCTCGATGATGAAGGCGCCGTAACTGGACGTGTCCACCGGCGGAACGAAGGCTTCCGCGCCGACGGCAGAAAACTGCCGGTGGCTGACCTGGAATCCGTAAGCGCCGTCCCAGGCGCCCCAGGGCGCGTGCATGAACTCAAGCCTGCCCTCCCAGGAATCGTTCTCGAATCGCGTTCCGATCTCGTCGCCTTCCAGTTCCACGTGCTCGTAGTCGTTGACGCCGAAGCGCAGGTTGATCGCCTCTATCGGTCCCGACAGGCCGACCCAGCCGCCCTTCACGTCGACTCGGGTCTGCTTCAGGTTGATGCGCACCGGGACTTCCTCGCCCTCGTGCTCGTCTTCGTGATCGTCGTCGTGATCATCCTCGTCATGATCTTCGTCTTCGTCGTGATCATCCTCGTCGTGATCATCCTCGTCGTGATCTTCGTCTTCGTCGTGGTCCTCGTCGTCGTGGTCGTCGTCGTGGTCGTCGTCGTGGTCGTCGTCGTGGTCGTCGTCGTGGCCGTGCTCATCTTCCTCGTGGTGATGATGATGGCCCGGGATTCCATAGTTTGATTCGAAGCTGCTTACGGAAACACCGAAAAAGCTGTTTTCGCGCAACCAGCTACCGCCCAGCGAAAAGGCCTCTCCGACCATATTGCTGTTTTCCACCAGACCAGGCAGTTCCTCTTCGTCCTCGTGCTCGTCCTCGTGCTCGTCCTCGTCGTGGTCCTCGTCCTCGTGGTCCTCTTCCTCGTGGTCTTCGTCCTCGTGCTCATCGTGCTCGTCCTCGCCGGCGTGGATATCGGCGAATCCGGGAATCTCGTAGTCGTCCGCTTCGCGGTTGACGTAATCGAAGTGCCAGGCAAAGTCCTGGTTGCCGCCGTCCAGACTGACGAGCCCGCTGCGGGAACCGGCCACCGAGTCTCCCTTCAACTCGACCACACCCTCGAAACCGTCCTCGGGCGCATACTCGGGGATACGGGTCGTGACCGTGTTGACCACTCCGCCCACCGCGCCGCTGCCGTACAGCAGGGTCGTCGGGCCGCGGAATATCTCGATCTGCCGGGCAACCGCCGGATCGATGCTCACGGCATGGTCCACGCTCACCGTGGAAACATCCATGGAGTCGAGACCGTCCTCCATGGTGCGGACACGCGCGCCCGCAAGTCCTCGAATGATCGGCCGGGAGGCTCCCGAGCTGAAGTAGGACGCACTGACGCCAAGTTGACTGGCCAGCGTCTCACCCAGGTTGGCGCGGCGAATTCGCTCGAGAGCCTGTTCCCGGATAACGGTAATCGATTGGGCCAGTTCGTCCGCGGACCGCTCGCGAAGTACGCCTGTTACGTGGATTTCCTCCAACAGGTGTACTCCGGTGCGGCCCTGCTCGTCGTCTTCCTGTGCGGCGACGAAACAGGGAAATGCCAGTGACGCGGATTTCACCAGCCATACAAACCGTTTGAAAAATTGCATTGTCTGCTCCAGAACTCAAATAACGAATTACCGGCACACCGGAAAGCCCGGTTTCGCGGTATTGCAACGAGGTTCAGGAAGCAGTCGGCGGGGCTCGCGCGAAGTGGTATCGTAGGGGAACGTTGGATTGGACGCGATGGACAGCGTCCGGAATGTGCAGTGCGACGCTTACGAGAACGGCGTCAGTCGTTTCGCAGACATTCGCGCCCGCAAGGCCCGCGCCGGCGACGCAGAATTCGCAAATGCTGTCCGGCGTGTGATTCTCAGGCGCCGGATCATGGTTGATCACGGCCACCTGGGCCGCGACCAGCGCAACCGCGGCGAGCGTCGTGACAAACGCCCGCGAACCCGCAATTTTCCTGAGAATCTTCATGATCGAACCGGAAAATACTACCCTACGGCGACGGTCGCCACAATGTTGACGGCCAGGTAAGAGGAGTCGGGAAACCAGAATGGCTGGACGGGCCGTACAACCGCTGGCGAGGCCGTACATCATGGCCAGCACTCTGATCGCGGCGATGGCTGTGGTCGGATTCTGGCCTACGTACCTCCAACCGCTTTTCACGGGCGTCAGCGAAGCCAATCGGGTCATACACTTCCACGCCACCGTCTACTTCGGCTGGCTGGCGCTGTTCGTTGTGCAGGCGTGGTTTGCCGCCAGCGGCCGGCTGGCGCTGCACATGAAGGCGGGCAGGATCGGAATTATCTACGGGACCGCCATGATCCTGGTGGGGTTGCTGGTCACGTTCAGCCAGTTTGCAGACCGCGTCGTGGCCGGAGACTTTCAGCAGGCCCAGGCCCGGCTTCTTTACCCGTTCGTCGACATGCTGATCTTTCCTGCTTTCTTTGGCGCCGCCATCGCCTACCGCCGCAAGCCCGAGATCCACAAGCGCTGGATGATCGTGGCGAGCACGTACCTGCTGGTGGCTGCGGTGTTGCGCATGCCGATCGTCGGCAGCCCGCGGTCGCAGGCCATCTTCATCGGGCTGTGGATCGCGCCCATCGTGCTGGCGATGGCGCACGACTACATCAGGCAGCGATTGATCCACCCCGTCTACGTGGTCGGTATTGCGGCGCTGGCCGCGTCCGGTTACCGCGATGGAATTCGCGAAACCGGGTTGTGGCGGGTGTTCACCGAATGGCTGGCGACGCTGTTCGTATAGCAGCCCGTAGCAAACGCCCGGACGCGCGCCGAAACCGGCCAGCGGCCACGCGCTGTCGGGCTCGGGTGGGCGCTACAGGACGTTCGCGTCGAGCCAGCCGTGGATGTACCCGGCGATTTCCCGGCTGTTAAGTTCCAGCATCATCATGTGGCCGTTGCCGGCGAGGCCGACTTCTTCCATGCGCACATATTCGGTCTGCACGCCGGCCTGGTTGAGCCAGTTGGCGAGGCAGTGGTCGAAGATGCGGTGGTAGCCGCCGTCGGCGTTCATGAACAGCACAGGGATATCGGTCAGGTTGACCAGTTGCCGGGCCGGCTCGACCTGGCGGTAGCACGGCACCAGGTCCGGACCCTCGGCTTCGGCAGCGAGTTCCACGTCAAGCTCCGACGCATCGCTGACCGGCGGATCGTAGGTGATGGGCGTGTTGCCCACGCCCCAGGCCAACCCGCCCGACTCCCGGTAGGTGACGTTGGTGGTATCCACACCGCGGATCGGCGGCGCCGCGGGCTCCAGCGTGACAATGGCATGCACGAGATCCGGTCGCTCGTCAGCAATGTTCCAGCCGAACCAGCCGCCCTGGGAATGCGTCAGCAGGATCACCGGCGTGCCGATCATGTCCAGCAGCGCAACGTTGGCGTCGATGGTGAGCTGAGCCTGGCGGCCGCCGATGAACTCCACCTGGGTCTTCATGAAATAGTCGGCGACAGGATCGCCCATCAGGCCCGTTCCGGGAAACTGGGTGTGCTTGCCGGCCTGCGGAAAGTCCGCGGTGGCAGCCGATGCCGTGAATATCTGCTCCAACTGTGGCCCGTTGCGGATATTGATGTTTCCGTCAACCTCCGGCACGTACTGTGACCGGCCCCGCGCCGGGAAGTCCTGCACGTACACCACGTAACCCATGTCGATAAAATCGTAGGCCCAGCCCGGACGGCCGTCAGGGGTCTGCAGGTAGTCCACACCCGTCTGGCCCGCGCCGTGCAGGAAGACGATGGGGTAATCGTGCCGGATCTCGTGGGGCACCATCACCTCCACGTACATGGCGCCGCCCATGGTAACGTCGTCGCCGTACTCCACGTACTCGCCGCCGGCGTAGAAGAAGCCGTGGTAGGCGACGTTGTCCATGGACATCATGGCGACTTCGTCGGGCGGTTGCTGCGCCTGGGAAGCGCCGGCCAACGCCGCGATTACCGCCGCGGCACCTATGCTCCGAACCTGAATCTGGTCTGTCATTCGTCGTCTCCTTCGCGTCAGTCAACCCAACCGCGGGGATGATTCACTGTATTTTGCTGTCGGTAGTCTGCCCATGCACGCTTGCGCCCGCTATTCTCCGCTCGACTGCCCGGACCTGCTGGAATCCGCCTGCCGCTATTCCCAGGCTGCATAGACCGGCCTGCCCACCAGCGTTTCGGGACGCGCGCCGGGCCTGGGAACGAACTTCTGGACCCGGCCGTTGCCGACTTCGGCGATGTAGAAGTTGCCTTCCTGGTCGACGCTCAACCCATGGGTGCCCCATTGGCCGCCCGGAAAGTCTCCGAAGACGCCCCAGGAATACAGCAGGTTACCCTCCAGGTCGTACCCGAGAATCTTGGTCGTGGCTCGGTCGGCCGCCCACAGCACGTTGTCCGCCCCGATGTAGAACAGGTGGATGTCGGTGGGCTCGGGGCCGAAACTCCACTCGTCCAGGTATTCGCCGTCCTCGGTGAAAATCTGCACGCGGTTGTTGGCGCGATCGTTCACGAAGACCCGGCGGGTCTGCACGTCAACCGCCACGCCGTGGACATTGTTCATGTAGCCGGGACGGGTCTCGTTGGGCGCATCGCCCGCTTCGCCCCAATCCATCAGGTAGTTGCCTTCGCTGTCGAATTTCACCACGCGGGTATTGGCGTAACCGTCGGCGACGAAGAACGAGTCGTCCAGAAACGCCATGAAGGTCGGGCGGAAGAAGTGCGACTCGTCATCGCCGCGCTCATTGGGCGTACCCAGAGTCTGAACCAGTTCCGAGCCGTCGTTGGTGAACTTGAAGATCGCGTGACGGTAGTCGTCCACGACCCACACATGCCTGTCGGGGTCGTATGGATTGATGGTCACGTAGTGGGGGCGGCGGAACAGCGAATCCCACTGGGTCCAGGTCTCGATGATCTCGCCTTCGCGGTTCACCACCACCAGGCAGTGCTGCCAGCGGTGGTCGACGCCGTACTCGCCACGGTCGTCGTCGTTACCGTCCAGCGCGCCGGGCAGGCTCGCCCGCGGCCCCACCGAAGCGTTTCGCCACGGCACCTGCAGCACCGGGAAAGACAGCGCCGGGCCGGCTTCCGGGTAGATTGCGGGCGCCGGCCGGTCGATATTGGGCAGTTCGCCGCGATGCAGGAGAAAGACCCGGTCGGGCGATTCGGCAAAGACGCTCTGCCCCGCGCCCCAGGTCCAGTCTTCGTTGCCGGGCAGTTCGGACAGGTCCTGTGGCCAGTCGGGAACCACTTCGTAAGGCCCAAACATGTCCTGGCCGCCCCTCTGGCCCGGGATGGCGGCGAACTGCTGGGTGACCACTTCAACCTCACGGTCCCCGTTCCTGTCGCCATTCCCGTCGCCGTCCGTGCCACCGTTTCTGCCACCGTTCCCGTCTCCGTCCCCGGAGAGCACGTACGCGGCGCCGGCGCCCGCCACGGCACCGACGACGGCGGCGATAATCAGATTTCGAATATCCATGACCAAACTCCCTCGGATTCCCTTATTCGACGTTGTCCTGAATCCACTCGTGGATGTACGCGATGATGTCGTCGCTGTTAAGTTCCAGCATCATCATGTGACCGTTGCCGCTGATGCCCACGTCTTCAAGCCGCACGAAGTCGGTCATGACGCCCGCCTGGTTCAGCCACTTCGGGATGCAGGCGTCGAAGACGCGGTGATAGGTGCCATCCGCCGAGATCGACAGCACCGGCACATCGGCCATGTTGACCAGTTGGCGTGCCGGCTCCTCCTGCAGGTAGCAGGGCACTTCGCCCGGCTGGTCGCCCTCCTCTTCCAGGTAGGTCACCAGTTCGGACGGATCGCTGACGGGCGGATCGTAGGTGAGCGGGTAGTTCACCGGGCCCCACGCATTGGCGGGCGCACCGGTATAGGCAACCTCAGCATTGTTGACCCGCCCGATCTGCGGGCCGCCCGGCTCCACCGTGATGAGTGCCTCGACCAGGTCCGGTACCAAATCGGTGACGCCGAAGCCCACGCCGCCGCCCTGGGAATGGGTCAGCAGGATGACCGGGCCGATCTGCTCCAGCAGTTCCACGGCGGCGTAGCGGGCCAGCGTCGTGCTCTGGCCTGCAAACTGCACCTGTGTCTTGATGAAGTTGTCGAAGATCGGGTCGCCCGGCTTGCCCTCGCCGGGCCACTGGGTGTGATTCTGGTCCAGCGGGAAATCGCCCATCTCGTCCACGTTGGTCCAGATGGTCTGGAGTTGCGCCGCGGTACGGATGCCCAGGTTGCCGTGCTCGCCGGGCAGGTAGGCGGAGCGGCCGCGTGCGGGGTAGTCGACCATGTAGAGGACGTAGCCCTGCTCGAGCAGGTAGTAGGCCCAGCCGGGGCGACCGTCCGGGGTCTGCTGCCAGTCCACGCCGATCTGGCCGTTGCCGTGGAAGAAGACGACGGGGTAAGGCTGGGTGATCTCGGGGGGCTCCCAGACATCGACGTACATCTGCCCTCCCATCACCGGCGGATCGCCGACGTAGTCGCCGCCGACGTAGTATGAGCTTTTCCGGGCGAGGTGCTCGGTGGAAAACAGGGGGATCGAGTCCGGGGGCATGGCTACGGAGACTTCCGTCTCCGCGGCCGGCTCGGGCGCGACGGCCTCGCCGGGCGCGCCGCTCTCCGGCGCCATGGCGCCGCCGGCGCCGTCCGCGTCGGTACTGGGCTGACAGCCGGCCAACGCCAAGGCGGCCGCAAGTCCCAGAACGCCCGTAAAGCGCGAATCCGACAGAATTGGGTTCATTGTTGTTTCCCCTGAGGTGGGTTTGCTGAACGGTCATTCTGCACCCGACGGGTGCGCCATGACAATTTCAAGATTTTAATGTTGTATTCCCGGATGGTCCACGGCTGTCAATCGCCTTGTCAAACTTGCCGCAAATGCGCCGATGTCAGGACCCGAAAGGAAAGCCGATGCCGGTTGCCGACGGGCTGGAACCAGGAGCCGTTGGAGCAGGACAAGAATCACGCTTGATTCGGCCATATACAATATACATTCCACATTGTGGAACGCGTATTGCGCTCATGATGGTACGGGTGCTAACCTAGCTTCGGAGCTTGGAACTGTCGCCTCAGAAGCAACAGAAAAGCCGGAGTCGCGGTTCTAATCCGTATACAGTTGTTGCGCCGAGCCATCAGCACAATTGGCGGAATGCGGCGTCACTCAACAGACAGTCAGAACAAATACACCAGTGTTTGCCAATGGAACCGGGGGGTCACCATGGATTTTCCCTATAAGAAAACGCCAATTGCGGCCGCAATTGCTGTTGCCTTTACCAGCGCACCGATAGTCGCGCAAGAAACCGAAGAGGTTGTCGAGCAGCCTGAAATTGAGGAGATTGTGGTTACCGGCTCCCGAATCAGGAGAACGGACTTGACCGCACCAAGCCCGCTGTCGGTCGTGTCCTCGACACAAATCGAGGAGACAGGAACGGTCACCATCGATTCGATCCTGAACGAGATGCCCCAGATCATGCCGGGATGGACGAACACATCCAACTTCCCCGGCACCGGAATAGCCACCGTGGATCTTCGCGGCCTTGGGGCCAGGCGCACGTTGGTGCTGGTCAACGGCAAGCGCTATATCCCAACCACCGGCGACGGCGTCGTGGACATCACCGGGATCCCCACCGCGCTGGTGGACCGCGTCGAAGTCATGACAGGCGGCGCCTCGGCCGTGTACGGCTCGGACGCGATCGCCGGCGTCGTCAATTTTATTCTCGACAACCAGTACGAGGGATTCGAGCTTGGCGGTTCCTACGACCTGACCACCGATTACGGCGACGGCGACATCTATTCCATCAATGCCAAATTCGGCGTCAACACGGCCGACGACAGGGGCAACATCACCGTATTCGCAGGGTATGCCAACCGGAGCGCGATCCTGCAGGGAGCCCGCGAATACACTGAGTTTGCGCTGGATGACAAGGTGATAGACGGCGTACCCACGCTCGTGCCCGGCGGAAGTTCCTCAACTCTGGGAAGCCGCCTGTTTCTCGACAGGAGCGCCATACCCGCGGATATTCCGAACAATGTCAACGGAAATCCGAACAGCATCACTTTCGAGAACGGGGACCCGCTGGCCTGGAACGATCCTCAGGACCGTTACAACTACGCGCCGCCCAGTTACCTGCAGGTGCCGCAGGAGCGTTTCCAGACGCATCTGTTCGCAACCCATGAGGTCAATCCCAAGGTCAATCTTTCGCTCGAAGCGATGTACATGCACCAGGAGACGGACACGCAATTCGCACCCCAACCCAGGTCCGTCAGGTCCCGCGACCGCGTGGACCTGCATTTCATGGACAATCCATTCCTCTCCGATTATGCAAAGGAGATCTGGGCGGCGTCCGAACTCATTACCGACGCCAGGGCCGGCCTGCCGACGGGCGACGGCATTGCCCGTATCGGCTGGCTCGGGCACCGCGTCGCCTCGAATGGCCCCCGAATACAGAAACGCCGATTCGACGTCTGGCGAACGATGTTCGCGGCCGATGGCGATATCAGTCCCAACTGGGAATACGAGGTCTACTATTCGCGCGGCGGCAGCTCCACAGCCTATCGGGAGGACAATCGAATCGACGTGGACAAGTGGAAACAGGCCCTCAACGCCGTCACGGACCCCGTTACCGGCCAACCGGTCTGCCTCGACAGATCGGGCGGGTGTCAGCCCGTGAACATCTGGGGCAGGGATCTGATTTCGCCGGAAGCGATCGACTTCGTCAAGGCGGCCTTCAATTACTGGGACATCTACGAGCAGCAAACCGCCGGTCTGACCTTCGTGGGCGATCTGCCGGAAGCCGGTCTTGAGGCCGGCCCCATCGGCGTCGCTTACGGCGTGGAATGGCGGGATGAGCATTTCACGTCCGAACCGGACGGCAATGCGATGATCGGCGACGCCAACAGGCTGCCGACGGACGGTGGGTACGACGTAACGGAGGCTTTTGCTGAAATCAACATCCCGCTACTGGCGAACGTGCCGGGAGCCGACTACCTGGCCGTCAACGCTGCGGCCCGTGTGGCGAACTACTCCACGGTCGGCGACGTCAACACATGGAAGTACGGCTTCGAGTGGTCGCCATCCTTCGGTGACGGTCTGCGATTCCGCGGCGGCCAGCAACGATCGATCCGGGCGCCGAACGTGGTCGAGTTGTTCGCCCCCGAAGAGGGCGCGGGCCTGACCATTTATCAGGACCCCTGCGATGACGGATCAGGTCTACTGAAGAATGCGGAGCAGCAGGCGTTCTGTAATTCCTGGGGCGCACCGACCGGTTTCGTGCAAGTGAACGGAACGGTCAGCGGGCTCAGAAACAGCAATGAGAATCTGGAGCCCGAGGTGGCCGACACCTGGACGGCGGGATTCGTGTATCAGCCGCTGGCTTTGCAGGCCAACGAATTCGCCATAACGGCGGATTACTTCAGTATCGACATCTCCGACGCGGTCGCGCCTTTCGGCGGCGGCATCGACAACAACATCACGTCGTGTTTCTTCTCCCTCAATCTGAGCAGCGAGTTCTGCTCGAACGTTCATCGGGACGCGACCGGAAATATCGATCCGATCAATTCCCAGTTGACGAATGTGTCGTTGAAGAACGTCTCCGGCGTGGACATGCAGATGGATGTCGCCTTCGACATGGGTTCGATGCCCGGCAGAATGAACGTGTTCTTCCTGTCTACGTATCAATTCGATAACGGCTTCCGGGCGACGGAACTGCTGCCGTTTATCGAGTGCGCGGGCAAGTTCGGCGTACCCTGCGGAGGTGAAATCGCCGGCACCGCTTCGGCGCGATGGCAGACCAACACGCGATTCACGTGGCGCAACGGCGCATATCAGGTCGCGCTCAACTGGCGGTGGATCGAGGGCATGACGGATGCGAGGATCGAGCGCGTGGCAGCGTTCGGTCTGCCGACCCAACCGATCATAGACAACATTCCGGCAGACGCGATATCGACGCCCGACTACAACTACATAGACCTCAGCGGCGTGTGGCAGATCAACGATTCGACCACACTCAGGATCGGTATCGACAACGTGTTTGCCAAGGAACCGCCTCTCATGGGAGACGCGCAGATCCAGAGCAATACCGAGCCCGGAACCTATGATGTCATCGGCCGCAGATTCTGGGTGAATTTCGATTTCCTGAATCTCTGAACGGGAATCAGGCCGCTCCGCAGGAGGCCACACTCAATTATTTGAGTGGTGGCCTCCGTTGGCGGCTCCCCAGGAGGCACCGGCCTCAAACGCTTTGCGCCCGGTACTATCGGTCGTGGTTGTTTCAGGCTGAGTGCTATCATCGCTCGGCGAACCCCACACATTGCCATCGTGCTTGACGATTCCTTAATGATTAATCCGCAGGTGCGGATATTTCATGCGAAGGGCACTTTCTTTGCCGGATGGCAGCCCATGGACAGGCCGTCGGTACCCTTGATCGAATCGGACTTTGTTCTGTTCGACGTACTGCGCAATACGTCGCATCGGCCGGAAATTGTTCGCAGATTCAGGACAAGGGCGCAGTCCTGCCTGTCTCAAAGAGTTACGCGCCTGCAGGGAATTGGCCGGCTAAAGGAACTGCAGCGCGCTGAAATTGTTTTGGGGGCAACCTCGTCGGACCCAGCCGACTCCGATGCGTCTTCAGCGACAAGTCCCAAGAGACTTACAGGCCAGAAGGTAGCGAGCCCGTCCCTTGGAAAGACCCACCTTCGAGTCAGCCACAACTTCATGCTTCGTCCGGCGCCAACGGGTTTTGAAACCTGGAGCCCCGTAACCCGCAGCCACCATGTCCTTTGCCTGGAACTGGCATTGACCCTGGTATTCTTTTCTTCGGGCAGTAGGGTGGATCGGCTGATTGCGGCAGGAAAAGGCTACGCCGACAAGTCAACAGCGCTGCACATTACCCATTGGCTCCACGAGATCGGGCTGCTGGTCCCGATTCCCACAAAGTCTCGTCGGCTGCCTCCTGAAAGCAAGCGCGTCACCCACAAAAAAACCGAACCGGCCAACACTGTCGCTCCAGTCGAGCCGCTTGACACGAACGGCCGGGTCCCGATCTATTTTGTACCGCACATGCCCAACCATTTCCCCCTGGCGCTCGGCATGATGTACAGCTTCATTACCGAGCATGACGAAGGCGCGTTATTGGAAAAATTCTGCCCGGTACCGATAGTGTATTCCTCGACGCCTCGAGACATTCTGGTGGAACAATACGGCAGGTACGGCCGGGGCATTTGGCTGTTTTCCAATTACATGTGGTCGGTTACTTCAAACCTGGAAGTATCGGCTGCCGTAAAGCAGCACAACAAGAACAACATCACTATTCACGGCGGCCCCAGCACACCCAGTTACGACGCAGCGTGCAACGCCTTCATGACCAAGCACGACTCCGTCGATATAGCGGTACACGGCGAAGGGGAATCAACCATCGTTGACTTGCTGGGCTCTCTGGGCGCCTCGAACATGCGCCTTGACCGCCTGCATGATGTAAACGGCATTACTTTCCGCACTGCAACCACCGGTGCGGGTGACCCGGCGACCGATCCGTATGTTCGAACGCCTCCAAGACCCGTCATCCGTGACCTGAATATTCTCCCCTCTCCCTATCTCGGGGGGACCTTCGCTTCCTACCAGGGTTCGATCGACGCGGCCATCATCGAGTCGAACCGTGGCTGCCCGTTCGGCTGTACCTTTTGCGACTGGGGATCTGCGACCCGGCAGAAAATCAGGAAGTTCGACCTGCAGCGAGTCAAGGATGAAATCGAGTGGATCGGCAAGAACCGGGTTCGCGTCATTTGGGTAGCAGACGCCAATTTCGGCATCTACGACCGGGATATCGAGATCGCCGAGTGGATTTGCCAAGTCAAGGCCAGGTACGGCTATCCGATTGAAGTCGTGGTCAACTACACCAAGAACGCCACCAGGAGGCTCGCTGTCATCGTGAAACTTTTTGCCGCCCACGACATCTGCAGCCAGGGCGTGATCTCCATTCAGACGCGAGACCCCTTCACGCTGGGCGTGATCAACAGAAAGAACATCAAGACCGACAAGTACGACGATCTGGCCGAAATATTTCGGGTTGCGGGGCTGCCTCTGTCAACCGACTTGATGATCGGCCTTCCGGGAATGACGGTCGATTCCTTCAAGAAGGACCTGCAGTACTTCTTCGACAAGGATGTGACGGTAAAGGCCTACCTCACCGAGCTGCTTCCCAACAGCCCCATGGCCGATCCGGATTACATGGAGAAATACAAGATCGAGGTGGATCGCAACAACTTCCTGAAGTCGACATTCAGCTATTCCACGGACGACCTGCATGTCATGAACATGCTCTTCAACCTGTTTTCCTTAGCGGATAGTTTCGCAACTCTGCGGTACGTACTGCGATACCTGCGTTGGGATCACGGCATCACGGCCCTGGATTTTCTGCACGTGCTATACAACGAGCTCGAAAGTCATCCCTACAGGTATCCCGCACTCACCTACGCATCGAAGGTCTTTCAACATTACCTGAACGTGCCGGGCGGTTGGCACGGGTTCTACAACGAGATCGCAGAATTCACCGAGACGCAATATGGCATTCAACGGGACTCGGCATTTGAAGCCGTACTCCACTACAACGAAATGGTCATGCCCGACGACGCGTTTACGTACCCGCTGAAGGTAAGGCTTGAGCACGATGTCCCAGCGTATTTCCGGGACCATAACCTGAAAGACGATTACGGCGAGAGACAACTTGTTGAGTATCCGCCAGCGGTGGCGACCATCTGCAATAAGTACTCTTATGGCCACATAAACTACAACCGCGAACAATACGACTCACACCAAGTCTTCTGGGAACTGCAATCTCCCACGGCGAGAACTCAGTCGATTCCCAACTTTGTTTAGCTTGACGGTCGCAGCCGGCGCTGGCGGAACACGAATACTTCGGGCTGTGCAACACCACGGTAGTCGGAAGTGGCCATCACAATCGAGTCCTCGAGGCTTCCGGCATTGAAAGCAATCCGGCGGTTCTCGAAAACGGAGGGATCCGTGTAGAGAGGTAACGGCAGGACAGGCCGACCGAACGGCGGCACACTGCCGGGCACCAACCCCGTCAGGGTCATCAGTTCGCCGGGTGAGGCGAACCGCAGGTCCCTTGCACCAAAATGGCGCTTCACCGCCCGAGCCTCAAGCCGGGCAGCGGCGCTCAGGACGAACAGGGCGAACTCCTCGTCGACCTTGATGACCAGCGCCTTGCCGCCGATTTCAAGAGGTTCCCCTCGCGCCGCAGCCGCCTGTTCCGACGTCCGTACGGGCGCGTGGTGCACGTGGACGAACTGAACCTGGTGCTCCCGGAGCAACTCCACAATGCCTTCAAATACGGAAACCGTCATACGGAAAGGCCCCTTCCAGCACCACTCGCCCGCGATCATCGTCAGCCTGACCACTTGACTGATTCCGCGGGTCAGCGCGAGTATCTATCACAATGACGCTTCAAATTCACTTGAATGAAGACTTGGACGTACGCCTGTACAAGGAGGTGTTCAAGCGCCACGCACGCGTGCATATGCCCGACGTCCTGACACTTGATTCGGCCAGATCAATCTACGAGCACTTGCAGGACAGGGTGCCCTGGCAAGCACACTTCAACGACGGTGCCAAGACCTACGATCTCCACCGGGATCAGCTTGCCGTCCTGCCAGACAACAAAAAAGCATTGCTGGTTGACCAGCTTCACCACAATGCACGATTGAATTTCCAGTATCTCTTTCTGAATTACTCCATTACCGATGCCGTGGAACAACAGTCCAATCCGGGCGTGGAACTGAATGCCTTCCACGATTTCATCAATTCGGTTGAAGTTCTCGATCTTGTCAGGGAAATCACCGATGTTCGGGAAATAAAACTTGCCGATTGCCAGGCAACGCTCTACAAGCCCGGCCATTTCCTGACGGAACACAACGACAACATCGAACGGTCCGGGCGGCTCGTCGCCTATACATTCAGCTTTACCCCGGAGTGGCGCACCGACTACGGCGGAATCCTTCACTTCCTCGATGAGGAAGGGCATGTTGACGAAGGCTACCTGCCAAAATTCAACGCACTGAATCTGTTCAGGATCCCGACGCGCCATGCCGTCAGCTACGTAGCCCCCTACGCGCCGCGAGGCCGCTACAGCATCATCGGTTGGTTCAAGAAACAGGCGTCGGCGCGCCCAGCCTGAATTCCTTCTCCCTGATCCACTTGGACGCCACCCACTTTGAACCACCGGTGATCGGCATTCCCGCGTGCAGCATCTTCCGGTCCGGTTGCCCGTCACCGTCAATGTTCTGAAACATGAGCGCGTCGCCAAGCCGGCCGTGATAACTCACGTCCAGTTTCGGAAAGCAGGTCTCCCCACCCGTGTATCCCTCGTTCAGCGAAACCAGGAACGTGTACTTGCGTTGACCGCCGTCCCTCAGGAGTTTCCTCTCGTCCTCGTTGCTCGGCGACAGAAAGTCGTAATGAAACTTGTATTCCTCGGCGATTCGATAATAGAGAACGTTTAGCGGTTCGCCCTGTTCGACGGCCGTATCAGTCGCCGCGGCAATTCGCTCATCAATGGAAATAATGAAATGGTCCCTGCTCACGGGATCGAAGTTACTTGAACTGCTGGTGCGAATTTCGTTCCTGATCAATTCTCCAGTGATCGGATGAACCGTGCTCGATGGCCTGATGGCCGGTGCGGCTGCGGCCCTTATGTAGCCGCACTCGAGAGGAGTCATAAACCTACGAAAAATCAGAACCTTGCTTTCGCTCGAGAGAATTTCCGGTTGGCCAAAGCCATACTCGACGTCTTGATCCAATACCTCCGCAACCTCCGCGAAATTCACATCAGAATCTTCCGGGGGCGAAAACGATGCCTTGTCCAGAATTGCCTGCACCACAGACTTGTCATTTTCCGTCAACTCCGCCTCTGCCAGTTTGTTTCCGACCCTTGCCGAAAGAAACAGGTACTTGATCCTGTCGTCCCGTGCCCGAAGGTCGCCATTCAGCGCCGCTTCCCGCCGCCTTTCCGCCTGGACGTAGGCCGCGACATGGCTGCCTCCCAACGCCGCGCGATCCAGCAGCAATTCGACCGCTGAATGCTGCCGGTCCCTGACGCCCAGCAACATGGCAACGCCACACAGCGCCATCGGATGCTCCTGCCCCGCTACCTCCAGGAGTTGCGAGTTGGCCAGTTTCCTGTCCCTGGAACCGCCATACCCGCTTCGCAACATCTGCGACAGCAGCAATTGCGCATCGGCATGCCCCTGCTCCGAAGCCATACCAACGTTTCTTCTTGCACCAACAGCATCGTAAGGAACGGATACGCCGGCAATCTGAAACGTCGCCATACTGAAGCACGCATCGGGAAAGTCCTGCGCAACAGATTTTTTCAACCATCTCAGCGCCTTGGCCTTGTTGCCGCGCTTGAATTCGATTTCGCTCAATCTGTATTGAGCGTGGGCACTGCCTCGCCGTGCGTCCCGTCTGATTGCGTCTTCCACGGTGAGCCCGTTACCTCCTCACCCTTTTTCCCGCCCCGCTTCCGGAACCCTGAAAATGAACAGGCCCATGTATGCAAGCAGAATCGACAGCAGTGGATTGATGTAGTTCAGGAACGTGTAGGGCAGGTAGGTAAAAGTCGCCACGCCCAGCGTCCCGGCCATGAACGCACCGGCGGTCGACCAGGGCACCAGAGCCGCTGTCTGCGTTCCGCCCTCTTCAAGCAAGCGGCTCAGCATTCTTCGCCTTATACCGGCCTTTTCAAAGACTGGCCGATAAATGTTGCCGTTCAGGATTATGGACATGTAGTTCGTGCCCATGGCTATGTTCGCCAGGAACGTCGTACCGATAACCAGGGTCACGAGATTGGCGGCGGCACGAATTCGATCGACAATTTTCTCCACCAATACGGTCAGATACCCCACCTTCTCGAGCACTCCGCCCAGGCACAATGCCAGGTAAGCCAACGAGAATGTCCACATCATGCTCTGGATTCCGCCTCGGACCAGAATGGAATCCACCAACGCAAACCCCGTTTCATCCGTATAACCATTGTTGATTGCGTTTAACGCCGACGGCAGGTTGGATCCCTGAAACGCCAGCGAGACCAGGGTGGCAAGAAACGTTGCCGCAATCATGGCGGGTATCGCGCTGATCTTCATTACCATCATCGTGAGAAGCGCAAATATCGGCAACAGGACCACCACGTTCAAGTTGAATTTTTCCGCCAGCACATCCTGAATTTGCGTGACCTGTTCAAAATTGACGCTGGCGTCCGCAGAGGCCCCGAATCCCAGAATCGTATAGAGAATCAGGCAGATTACATAGGCCGGAACCGTGGTGTAGAGCATGGCCACGATATGGGCGTACAAGTTCGTTTCCGCGGACGCTGCAGAAAGATTTGTCGTATCGGAAACGGGCGATAACTTGTCGCCGAAGTAAGCACCGGAAATGACCATGCCTGCGACGATCGGCGGCGATATCCCCAAGCTGATTCCGATACCCATCAATGCGATCCCGACCGTGCCCGCCGTTCCCCAGGAGGTGCCCGTCGCAAGCGACGTCAGACTGCAGATCACCAGCCCCATCGGCAGAAAATACCGGGCATCAAGGAATTCCAGGCCGTAGTAGATGAGCGCCGGCACGGTCCCAGCGTGGATCCAGGAACCCATAATCGTTCCGATCAGGACAAATATGATCATCGCAGGCGTAGCCCGGCCCAGGCTGTTCTTCATGCCGTCAAGCATTTCGGCCGTCGTATAACCGTATGCATACGAAAATACGCCGGTAAGCAGAAGAGACAGGATCAGCAGAACGTGAATCCCTATTCCGAATGTCACGATTCCGGTCACCAGTATCAGGATGATCCCGAAGCAAACGGCCATGGAAGCTGCAAATGACGGTCGTCTTTCGGTTGACATGCTCGCTACTCCGCCCGGTGGATCGCGTTTCGATTATCCGGATTGTTGTTTCTTTGAAACGCTTGCTGGCTTTATGGCATACCGAAATGGTGTTGCACCACTACTCCGAACGTCAAGGGCAAATGACATATAATTTCGACAAACGAGAGCCCGGCCAAACTCCGGGTCAATGAACGGGCAACGTACCAAAAGAATATTGCCCGTTTGCGTAAAGGGGAGATCCAATGACATTGAGACCCATGTGTATCGCAGCGCTGCTGCTGCCCTTCTCTCTCCAGGCACAAACCTCGCCGGAAGCTTTTCTGGGTCACCCCATCGGCGCTGACCGCCTACTCGCCGACTACCACCAGATCCAGGCCTACTTTGAACTGCTTGATGAGGAGTCGGAGAAAGTCTCGGTGGTCAACATCGGAGAGACCACGCTGGGTGAACAGATGATCATGGCCATCGTCACGTCCGGGGACAACATGGCGAATCTCGATCGGTACCGTGAAATCTCCAGACGACTGAGCGACCCCCGAGGCCTCTCGGATGAGGAGGCTCGGCAACTCAGCCGGGAAGGCAAGGTCATCGTCCTGATGACACATGGTCTGCACGCGTCGGAGATCGGCATGTCCCAGGGCGTTATGGAATCGGTGTACAAGCTCGCTATCGGAAACACGCCATTCGATGCCGACGAGGTACTGGACGAGGTCATCCTGCTGATGATTCCTGTTGCGAACCCCGACGGGCAACTCATGATCACCGACTGGTACCGGGAATACCTGGACACCACGTACGAAGGCGGGCCGATGCCCTGGCTCTATCACCACTATGCCGGCCACGACAACAATCGCGACGGGATTGCAAACAACCTGGTCGAGACACGGGCCGTGAGCAGGGTCCTGTGGCATGACTGGTTCCCGCAGATCTACGACGACCCGCACCAGATGGGCAAGAACAACGCCCGCATGTTCGTCCCGCAGTTCATGGACCCGGCCGATCCCAATATCCACCCACTGATTTTCAGCGGCATCGGGCTGATCGGGGCCAATATGGCCCACGACCTCCAGAAGGCGGGATTCAAGGGCGTCGTGCATGACGCCATGTTCGCGTCGGCGTGGTGGAAAGGCACGCTGACCAGCAATGCCATGGTCCATAACACGACGGGACTGTTCACGGAACTTGCTTCCGTCAACATCGCGACCCCGGTCTACGTCGACCCCAACGAGATACCGGACTTCTACGCTCAGAAGAGCCTGCGCATGACCGACCCCTGGCCCGGAGGATGGTGGCATCTGCGGGACATCGTCGACTACCTGTTGAATTCAACCATGAGCCTCGTGGAGATCGCCGCCATGCACAAGGAAGACTGGTTGTACAACTACTATCAGATGGGCCGGGATGCCGCAGAGGTACCTCGTCCCGGCGATCCCTTTGCGTTCGTGATACCTGCCAAGCAGAGAGACTATCCGACGATGTTGCGAACACTTGAGATGCTGGACTTCGGGGGCGCCGAAATCCACCGGGCAACGGAAGCCTTCGTTGCCGATGGCATGACCTTCGGGGAAGGCTCCTTCGTAATCCTCACGGCGCAACCGTTCCGGCCCTATGTGCTCAACATGCTCGGGGAACGAAGGTACCCCGGGGGCGTGCCCAGGGTCCTCCAGGACAATGCGTCGCACGCGCTTCCGATGCAGATGGGAGTGTCATTCAGCCAGATCGACGAACCGTTCGAAGCATCGCTGGAATTGCTGTCCGGCGTGCCGGATCCCGGCGTCATGGCGCCGCCATCGACACCGTACGTCGTTCTGGATGCCCGGGAAAATGCCGCGTTTGCCGTCGCCTTTGCACTGCTGGGGCAGAATGCCGACGTCTACCGCTCAACCGGGTCTGTCGAGGGCGACGGATATCAGCTGCCCGCAGGAAGTTTCATCGTCACCAACTCGTCGCAGGTTCAGGACGCTCTTCCGGATCTCCTGGAAGCAACGAATGCGAGCGTCCATGGGCTGGCAGACATGAATGGCATCGAGTCAGTGGCGTTGCGCCTGCCGCGCGTCGGGCTCTATCAATCCTGGCGCTCCAACATGGATGAAGGCTGGACCCGGTTCGTGTTCGACGACTTCGGGATTCCCTTCACGACACTGCACAACAGCGATGTCAGGGGCAACCTGAACGGCCAATACGATGTCATCGTCTTTGCCAACGAAAACCCGTCAGTGATCAAGACCGGGCTGCCCGAACCCGGTACGACCGGATATGCCAATGCGCTGGGCGCGTATCCGCCGGAATACGACGGTGGCATCGGGGACGAAGGCATTGAGGCCCTGCGGGACTTCGTCGGAGACGGAGGCATTCTGGTCGCGCTGGATAACGCCGGCCCGTTGTTCGCCCAGGAACTGAACCTGCCGGTCAGGAATGCTCTGGAGGGTTTGCCGGAGAGTGATTTCTTCGTGCCCACATCACTGCTGCAGCTCGAGGTCGACAACACCACCCCGATCGGTTACGGCATGCCCGAGGAAGCGGCTGCGATGTTTTTCCGCAGCGTCGCGTACACCACCTGGCTGCCGCCTTCCGGGGACTGGGACAGAAACGTGGTTGCCGCCTATCCGGACGAAAACGTCCTGCTGCGCGGCTGGATGTTGGGCGAAGAACAGCTTGCACGCCGCGCCGCCGTGGTTGACGCGGGATACCTGGACGGGCGCGTGATCCTGATCGGTTTTCGCACCCAGCACCGCGGCCAGACCCACGGGACGTACAAGTTTCTGTTCAACTCGCTGCTCTATCCGCAAATGAACTAGATCGACGCAGGACTTCCAGGCCTCACAAGAACAAGAGGTACGACAATGAACTCGAAGCTGGCTTGTCTATCCATTCTTCCGTTGCTGCTGGGTCCATTGTCGCCACAGGCGCAAACCTCGCCCGAGGAGTTTCTGGGCCACCAGGTCGGCGCAGACCGCAACCTCATCGACTACCACCAGATCCGGGAATATTTCGATCTGCTCGCCGAGGAGTCCGAAAGAATTTCGGTGGTGAACATCGGCGAGAGCACGTTGGGCGAGCCGATCATCATGGCGGTGATCACATCCGGGAACAACATGGCGAATCTCGACCGGTACCGCGAGATCGCCAGGCGACTGAGCGACCCGAGGGACCTCTCGGACGAGGAAGCCCGACAACTCAGTGAGGACGGCAAGGCGATCCTCCTCATTCAAACCGGCCTGCACGCGATCGAAATAGCCCACTCCCAGCACAGCGTGGAGTTCATTTACAAGCTGGCCATCGGCGATACTCCGTTCGATGCCGACGAGGTGCTGGACGACGTCATCGTGCTGCTGATTCCGGCCGCCAACCCGGACGGACAGCTCATGGTCGTGGACTGGTACAGGAACAGCCTCGACACACCATACGAAGGCGGGCCCTTCCCCCACCTGTATCACCACTACGCCGGTCACGACAATAACCGCGACGGGATCACCAACAACCTGGTGGAGACCCGGGCCGTGAGCCGGGTGATATGGCATGACTGGTTTCCGCAGGTGTTCTGCGATCATCACCAGGCAGGGCCCGGCTCCCGCATTTTCGTTCCACCCTTCATCGACCCGCCCGATCCCAACATTCATCCGCTTATATTCAGCGGGATAGACCTCATTGGGTCCAACGTGATCTATGACCTCCAGGCAGACGGGCTCAAGGGTGTACTTCACGGCTCGACGTATGCCTCGGCGTGGTGGAAGGGCACACTCACAACGAATGCCATGGTGCACAACACCATTGCGTTGTTCACCGAAACCGCGTCGTCGCGGCTGGCGACCCCGATCTATGTAGACCCGAACGAAATTCCGGAATTCCTGACGCGCCAGAGCCTGACATTTCCGGATCCGTGGCCCGGTGGCTGGTGGCACCTGAGGGATGCCGTGGAATACATCCTCAGAGCATCCATGAGCCTGGTGGAGACCTCGGCCAGGCACCGGGAAGACCTGCTGTACAACTTCTACAAGATGGGCCGGGACGCCGTCGAATCCCCTCGCCCCGGCGACCCGTTCGCCTTCGTCATTCCGTCGCAGCAAACCGATTACCCCACCACCCTGCGCCTGATCGAGATGCTGCAGTTCGGCAGGGCCGAAATCCATCAGGCTACCGAAGCCTTTGTCGCAGACGGCACCAACTACCCGGCAGGGTCGTTCGTGATTTTCGTGGCTCAGCCGTACCGGCCCTATGTGCTCAACATGCTTGGGGAACGGGAATACCCCGCGGGTGTGCCCTTCAGACTCGAAGACAATGCGTCCCACGCGTTGCCGATTCAGATGGGAGTGACCTTCAGCCAGATTGACGAGCCGTTTGATGCCTCACTGGAGTTGTTGTCGGGCGTGCCCTATCCAGGCGTCATGGCATCCCCATCGACACCGTATCTTGTCCTGGATGCCCGGGAAAACGCCGCTTACGCGGTCGCCATTGCCCTGCTGGAACAGAATGCGGATGTCTTCCGCTCAACCGGAACCGTCGCGGGAGACGGTTTTGAGGTGCCGACGGGCAGCTTCATCGTCAGCAATACGCCGCAAGTTCAGGATGCTCTCCCGGAACTCCTCGAACAATGGCATGCCAGCGTTCACGCACTGGCGGATATGAACAGCAATGAGTCGGTTGAATTGCGCCTGCCCCGCATCGGCTTGTATCAATCGTTCACGCCCAACGGCAACATGGATGAAGGCTGGACCCGGTTCGTGCTCGACGATTTCGGTATTCCCTTCACGACGTTGTACAACGAAGATTTCAGGAGCAACCTCAGCGCGAATTACGACGTCATCGTGTTTGCCGACGAGAACCCGGCCGTGATCAGAACCGGGCTGCCCGCGCCCGGAACCTTCAGGTATCCCAGCGAGCGCGGCGCCTTTCCTCCCCAGTATCAGGGCGGTATCGGGGACGAGGGGATTGAAGCCATCAGGGACTTCGTCGGCGAGGGAGGCATACTGGTCGCGCTGGACAATGCCGGCCCGCTATTCGCAAGCGAACTTGAACTTCCGGCGCAGAATGTGCTGTCAGGACTGCCCGAGAGCGAGTTCTTTGTGCCCACATCTCTGCTGAATATCAGGGTGGACAACCAATCGCCGATCGGATACGGCATGCCGAGCGAATCGGCCGTACTGTTTTTCCGAAGTGTCGCATACAGCACCAGACTACCCACGACGGGCGCCTGGGACAGGCAGGTAGTCGCCAGCTATCCGCCGGACAACGTGCTGCGCCGGGGCTGGATGATGGGCGAAGACAAGCTCGCGCGCCGTGCAGCAGTGGTCGACGCAGGCTACCTGGACGGTCGCGTCATTCTGATCGGTTTTCGCACCCAGCACCGCGGCCAGACCCACGGAACGTACAAATTCCTGTTCAACGCACTGCTGTATCCCGACAGGGGCTGAACATGAGCGAAAAAACCAGACTCAGCCGGCGAAACCTGCTCAAGGCAAGCGCTCTGCTTGCGGCCGGCGGCCTGGTCCCGGACCCGCGTGACAGCTCCGCACAATCACCACCTGCACCGCCCGATTCCACCAAGCTACTTGGTGCGTTGCCAAGCGAATTGGGTGATCGCTCACCGTTTGAAGCAATCCGGCGCGAGGTCGGCCGCTTCGATCCCGACGGCTATTCCCTGACTCCGCTGGAAAAGCTGTCGGGCATCATCACGCCGTCCGACCTGCACTTCGAACGCCACCATGCGGGAATTCCGGCGATCGATCCCGAGCAATATGAATTGTTGATTCACGGCCTGGTCGAGCGCCCACTGAAGTTCCGGCTCGAAGACCTGAGACGCTTCCCCTCGGTGTCTCGAATCTGCTTTATCGAATGCTCCGGAAACGGATATCTCACCAGTTTTGACGAACCGGACATCCCGGAGGAGATTACCCCCGGGCAGTTGGACGGCCTGGTCAGCACCAGCGAATGGACGGGAGTACCGCTGGCCACACTTCTGAACGAGGCCGGGGCGCGCAGAAGCGCCTCCTGGTTCCTGGCCGAAGGGCAGGACGCCGCGGTGATGACCCGCAGTATCCCAATGGCCAAGGCGTGGGACGACGCGCTGGTCGCATACGCCCAGAACGGCGAACCGCTTCGCCCCGCGCAGGGCTACCCCGTACGACTGCTATTGCCCGGATGGGAGGGAAATGCGTCGGTGAAGTGGTTGCGGCGGATCGAGGTCAGCAATGCGCCCTTCATGACGCGCGAAGAGACCGCCAGGTATTCGGACGCGAAGAGTGACGGCACGGTCGAAATGTTCACTTTTTCCATGGGACCGAAATCACTGATCACTTCTCCGGGATTTCCCACTGTCCTCCCCGGCCGCGGCTGGTTCGAAATCAGCGGGCTCGCCTGGAGCGGCCATGGTGCCATCGACAGCGTCGACATCAGCGTGGACGGAGGCAATACGTGGCAGCCGGCGACACTGCATCAGCCCATTCTGTCCAGGTGCACAACGCGCTTTTCCTTTCCGTGGCACTGGGATGGAAGAGCGGCACTCTTCATGAGTCGCGCGACCGACGACAAGGGCTTCCGACAGCCGGATTTTTCCGGCGCGCGTGAAGGACGGGGGCCGGCAACCTACTACCACAACAATGTCATACGACCGTGGCGCATCGATGCCGACGGACGAATCACGTTCGGACTCCGTTCGATGGTCTGAACGATGAATAAACCGATCGAACGTTTCTCCGCAGCGCACACCCTTCTGGTCGTACTACTTTCCCCATTGGCGACAATCCCCGGCCTCGCGGATGAACAGATGTTGCCGGAGCGATTCGGTATCGGACGTGAACCGGATGCAAACGAGATCGAACGATGGGACATCGACATCTCCCCGAGTGGCGAAAACCTGCCGGATGGGCAGGGAACGGTGGTTCACGGCGAGATGATTTACGCGCAACTGTGCCTGGCTTGTCACGGCCCCGAAGGCGCGAACGGCATCAACGATCAACTCGTGGGTCACTACGACCCTGAAAACGAATTTGCGGCCGATACGTCGTTACCGCGCACCATTGGAAACTACTGGCCGTACGCGACGACCCTGTACGATTACATCAACCGTTCCATGCCGATGACCATTCCCGGCACACTGACCCCGGAGGACGTTTATGGCCTGGTGGCGTATCTGCTGTACCTGAACGGCATTGTTTCGGAAGATGCGGTGATCGATGCCGCGACATTGCCAACCATCGAGATGCCCGCACGCCACTTGTTCTATTGGAGCGAGGAGGCGAGAGCCCTGACGGACCAGGACAATCATTGATTGCGGCAAGATCCAGCAAGCAAGTCTCGGCGTGGTCCTCATTCCGGATGCGGTCAGGGAGCTGTCCCGCATCATCCGACAGCATGGAGCGCTCGTGTTGATGATTCATCACGTCGATTCGGCCACCGCGAACAGTACCAGGCACTTCATCGAAATCGCCGACGTCTTCCTGAAGGAACCGACCATCTTCTACCGATTGCGGAAATACGCAGAACAACACATCGCCAAAAAGCGTATCAATGCGCGAAAGGCACCTCAGAAGCGCCAGCAGCTAATGGCGAGCCTGATCGAGGCTGACAGCTTGTTGAGCAGGATTCCGGGCAACCGATTCCTGCGAGTAACGCTGGATAACATCAAGAACATGGTCAATCGTATTCACAGCACGCCGCCCATTCGAATTGAGGAGATCCGCGAGTTTGAAAGGACGGTACAGCACCATCTGATCAGAATCCGGGATCAGCGGGATGCCTCACTCGACGGCGAGAGGATGGCAGGGCTCGGGACCTTGCTTCGTGCCAACGGGTTTGGGGCCGTTCACTACGAACCCTGTTACCTGGACGAAGTGCTGTTCGCATGGACATTGCGCGCACGTTGTGACGGTGGTGCACAGGATTTGGCAGGCGCATCTGGAGATTCGGGGGCTCGGGGAGCTAATTTGTTTTTCGCGGGGACAACAACATGAAACATCGGAATAGTTACAGTTCACTGGCGTGGATTTCGGTAGGGCTTGCACTGGCGCTTTCGGTCCCAACCCTGTCGAGCGGCCAGGAAGACATCAATGACGCCTGGGTGATCGTTCACGCCGGCACCCTGCTTGCCGTGCCCGGCCAACCACCCGAGAACGAGAAGACGATCGTCATCAGGAACGACATCGTTGAATCCGTGCTGGATGGCTACGCTTCACCGGCAGAAGCGGGCGCCCCCGATGCCGCCGTCGTGACGCTCGAGGACCGATTCGTTTTCCCCGGCATGATGGACATGCACGTGCATCTGCAAAACGGCCTGCCGACTCTCTTGATGGATGACGCCAGGCGCGTCTCCGGCACTCGAGTCGACAACGACGCGCAGTCGGCCGTCGTGGCCATGAGCAATGCCCTGACAGCACTCAACGTGGGTTTCACGACCGTGCGCGACGCCGGATCCAATGGGCCGGCCGTGTTCAGCGTGCGCGACGGGATCAACAGCGGCCTCATTTTCGGTCCCAGGATCTTCCTCGCAGGCGAACAGGTCCATGTAACCGATGGCAATCCCTGGGAACCTGCCTCCTCCACCCCGCTCTGCGACGGCATCGAGCCGTGCCGGTGGATAGTCCGCGAACAGATCCGGCGCGGGGCGGACTTCGTCAAGATCGCCGTTTCCGGCAGCGGCAGCGAAGACAACGGCGGGCCCGACGATCCACCCGAAATGTTCGATGAGGAGATCAAGTCGGTTGTGGACACGGCGCACAGCATGCTGCGGATCGTTTCGGCCCATGCCCACGGGACTCCCAGCATCAACGCGGCGCTGCGAAACGGTGTCGACTCCATCGAGCACGGCTCGTTTCCGGATGAGGAATCCATTCGCCTGTACCTTGAAACCGGCGCGATCATGGTTCCCTCCCTGGCCTATATCACCCAATGGACCGACGAGTACCTGGCCGCGCTGGTCCCCTACCAGCAGGTCCGCAAGGATCAGTTCCTCACACTGCAACCGCTGGGTGTCGCCATGGCTCACGAGGCGGGCGTGGTGATCGCTGCCGGGAGCGACGTCGGCTCCGGGCTCATGTATCACGGGTTGAGCCCGCTCGAACCCATCGCCTACGTGGAACTGGCCGGCATGTCCGAGATGGATGCGATCGTGACCGCCACAATCAACGGCGCGAAGCTGTTGCGCATGGAGGACGAACTGGGCACGCTGGAACCGGGCAAGTACGCGGACCTGGTCGCAACCGATACCAGTCCGCTCGAAAACATTCGCGCACTGCTGGACGTAAGCTTCGTCATGAAGGGCGGTGTCGTTTACAGGAATGACGAGTAGATACGACCATGACAGCAGTGACGCCACACCCGGGTATGCTCCAAATTCGCCCGCACATGATCATTGCGGAAGAAGGCGACGAGTTACCCATCGAGATCAATATCGCCTCCAACGAGAGCGCGCATGGCCCAAGCCCCGCAGCACTTGCCGCCGGTCTCAAGGCCATGCAGACCATCGAGCGATACTCCGAGACTGCAGCGACAAGGCTTGCGCATGCCATCGCCGGACGCTTCTGCCTGAATCCCGACGGTGTCGTCTGCGGTTTCGGCTCCGACGACCTGCTGGCACGAAGCGCCCGCGTCTTTCTCTCCGCCGGGGACGAGTTGATCTACACGGCGAACGGCTACCAGAAGATCCCCAACTACGCCTACGCCAATGGTGCCGACGCCATTGCCGCGCCGGACAACAACTTCAGGGCGGATGTGGACTCAATATTGAATTGCGTCACCGACCGCACCCGCATGGTCATGATCGCCAACCCGGACAACCCCACCGGCTCGTACCTGAGCGGCAATGAGATCAGACGGTTACACGCAGGACTGCCGGGCAACGTCCTGCTGGTACTGGATTCGGCCTATTTCGAATACGTCGAAGCGGACGATTACGAAAGCCCGGTTGAGCTGGTGGAAGAAATGCAGAACGTGATCATGACCCGCACGTTCTCGAAGATTTACGGACTGGCCGGCATGCGGCTTGGCTGGGCCTACGCACCCGCCGCCATCGCCGACATGCTGAGACGGGTCGGCATTACATTCCCGGTGTCGGGTCCGGCGTACAGCAGCGGGATGGCCGCGCTGCAGGACACCGCCCACACCGCACATGTGTACGCCGAATCGGTCAAGGTGCGGCGCTGGTTCGGCGATGCGTTGGCCGAATACGGATTGATCGTGCATCCCACCCAGACCAACTTCGTGCTGGCGACGTTTCCCGACCCGAACCGATCTGCCCGGATGGCATACGACTACCTGCTGCAAAACGGAATTGCGGCGAGACGACTGAATACGCCAAACTTCGCCGACTGCGTTCGCTATACGTTCGGATTCGACCACGAAATGTCACGCACGGCCGAAGTGATGCGCGAATTTTTCAGGTGAGCTTTACATGAGTTCGGCAACAACCCCCGCTGAAAGCCCCGCGCGCGCGCTGCTCGGTGCGTCCATCATCCAGTCAATCAAGGACGCCGGTGTGCAAACCGTCGTCGCCCTGCCCGACATCGTTACCTGCGACAACCTGTTGTGGCCGATCGCAAGGGACCCGGACCTGAGACTGGTACCCGTCTGCAAGGAGGACGAAGGCGTATCCATCTGCGCCGCGCTGTCCTATTGCGACCACCGGGCCGTTCTTCTTATTCAGCACCTGGGCTTCCTGGATTCGATCAACGCCATTCGTGTAATCGCGGTCGAATACGACCTGCCCGTCGTCATGATCCTGGGACTGCAGGGCATGGAAGCCGACCGGATACCGTCGCAGTCGGAAAAGCTGAGCGTCCGAATCGTCGAGCCGATTTGCCGAGCCATGGAGCTGGACTACAAGATCCTGTTTGAGGAGCCCGACGCCGCGGTCGTGGAACCCATGATCAACGAGGCGTACGAGCAGTCGAAACCCGTCGCCATACTCATTGCCAGGTCGCCGGAGTGAGGAAATGATGAAACGTGACCAAGCATTGCGCGTCCTTGCCAGACACTATCCGGATGGCATCGTAGTGCCAGTCTACCAGTCGGCTTTCGACTGGCTGGCAATCCGCCCGCATCCGCTGAATTTCCTCTGTACCGGCGCGATGGGGCAGGCATCCTCCCATGGCCTGGGGCTGGCGCTCGGGGTGCCGGACGAAAAGGTCGTGATCCTGGACGGCGACGGTAGTCTGCTGATGAACCTCAGCGCCCTTGCGACCATCGCCAACCTGGCGCCGCCCAACCTGGTGCACTTCGTGTTGAACAACGGTGTCTACGAGGTCAACGGGAACTTCCCGATACCCGGCGACCGTAACCTCAATTTTGCCGGATTGGCACGTGAAGCCGGGTATGCAGCCGCATTCGAGTTTTCCGAACTGGCGGATTTTGAAGCGAAGATCGAAGAGATTCTGACCATGCGGGGGCCGGTCTTCGTCTGCCTCAAGGCCGGGATTGGAGAGGAGTATCCGAAGGACTACGTCATCATCCACAGCGCCGAGTCCCGGCAGATCTTTCGCGATGCGCTGCAGGAACGAATGGGGCTGCGGTGAAACGCTACCTCACATATATCGACGGCAAACAGGTCAACCCCTCCTCCATGAGGTGGTTCGAGACCGTCAATCCCTACACGAAGCGCCCTTGGGCGCTGATCCCCCGCTGCACGGAGCGCGATGTCGACATCGCGGTCGGCGCCGCCCACCGGGCATTCAGGGAGAGCGGCTGGCCGCGGATGTCTCCGTCCAGACGGGGCGCCGTACTGCGGCGAATCGGCGACGTGTTTGCCGGCAAGGCCGATCGGCTGGCCGAAGTCGAAACCTCCGAGAACGGAAAGTCCATCTCGGATACGAGGGCACAGATACGCGGACTCCCGGAATGGTTCTACTACTACGGCGGACTCATCGACAAGATCGAGGGCCACGTCATTCCCATCGACCAGGAACAGATATTCAACTTCACGCGATACGAGCCATTGGGCGTCGTCGCCGCCATCACACCCTGGAATTCGCCCCTGATGCTGACCGTCTGGAAACTGGCTCCGCTGCTGGCGGCGGGCAATACGGTGGTCATCAAGCCATCGAATCATGCGTCGGCTTCCATCGTCGAGTTCATGGACGTGTTTGACGAAGCCGGAGTTCCTCCTGGCGTCGTCAACCTGGTGACCGGATACTCCCAGGACATCGGCCGGGCACTGGTCGAAGACCCCAGAGTCGCGAAAATCAGCTTCACGGGTTCGACCGACGCAGGCCGCAGGATCGGTGAACAGGCGGCGCGGGACTGCAAGCGTGTTGCACTGGAACTGGGAGGCAAGTCGGCACAGATCGTCTGCGAGGACGCACACATGGAAAACGCCGTCCGCGGTGTGGTGTCGGGCATTTTCCTGCTGAACGGGCAAAGTTGCGTTGCTGGGTCACGCCTCCTTGTGCACGAGAGCATCCACGACGAATTCCTCGGCCGCCTGGTACAGGCGATCGGAGAACTGAGATTCGGTGATCCCACCGACAGCGCCACCGAGATCGGGCCCATCTCGAACGAGTCCCAGTACAACAAGATCCTGGAATACATCGAGGTAGGCAAGGCCGAGGGCGCGCACTGCCTGTATGGCGGCACGCGCTCGACTCGCGACGGCTGCGAAACGGGCTGGTTCGTGGAGCCCACGATATTCACCGGGGTGCAGCCATCCATGCGGATTGCCAGCGAGGAGATATTCGGGCCGGTGCTTTCGGTCATGCCCTACTCCACGGATGATGAGGCCATCCGCATTGCCAATGACATCGACTTCGGACTGGCGGGCGGCGTGTGGACGTCGGACCTTGGACGGGCGCACCGCATTTCGAGCCGGCTGGAGTGCGGCACCGTCTACGTGAACCAGTACAAGAACGTCAGCGTCATGTCCCCCGCCGGCGGGTACAAGGCGAGCGGGATCGGCCGCGAGAACGGCGCGGAGATGATCAAGGAGTACCTGCAGGTCAAGAGTGTCTGGATCAATACGGCGTAGAACCGTTGCTGCGCCGCATCGGGTCGATGCGCAGCGAATGGGAAATGCCGGTCTTGGCGGGCATGGCGTTGGTCTATACTCTGAATAACAGGCAAGTCCCGGGCAAATTGCAGTTCGGCCGCCGAACCCAAGAACAACAAGCCGGGCAACATCCATCGAGGGGATCGAGATGAACAACAAATGGCGACTGTCATTCAATCCAATTGCGCTGTTTTCCCTGGCTCTTGTCGTGTTTGCATGCAATCAAGCCGGCACCCAGGCGATAAACCCGGAGATCTTCAGCCAACTCGAATACCGTCATATCGGCCCGCCGGGCAACCGCGTGTCTGCGGTAGCTGGCGTTCCCGGCGATCCCAGGGTCTACTACGCCGGAAACCCGGCGGGCGGCATCCACAAGTCGATCGACGGCGGTATCACGTGGTTCCCGATTTTCGATGACCAGGAAGTCCCCTTCATCGGGGAGGTGGCGGTAGCGCCTTCAGACTCGAACATCGTCTGGGCCGGGACCGGTGAGATCTGGTTCAGGAACAACAACAAGTACCTGCCCATCGGCAACGGTGCGTACAAGTCCATGGATGCAGGCGAGACATGGACCCATGTGGGGCTCGACAGAACAGGCCGGATAGGCCGGATCGTGATACATCCGGAAAATCCCGACATCGTCTTCGTGGCGGCCATGGGCCACAGCTACGGTCCGCAGGAGGAACGGGGCGTTTATCGCACGCAGGATGGCGGAGAGACCTGGGAACGGGTCCTCTTCGTCAACCCGGACACGGGTGCTTCCGACGTTGCCATGGTCCCGGGCGACCCGGACAAGCTGTTTGCCGGCATGTGGCAGACCTGGGGTGAAAGAAGCGGCGGACCGGGCAGCGGCCTGCATGTCTCCACGGACGGCGGCGACACCTGGGAGCACCTCACCGGCAACGGTCTGCCCGAACCGCCGGTGGGCAAGCACGGGATCGCCATCGCGCCGAGCGACCCCAGCCGAATCTATGTACTGATCGAGACCGGCGGCGGCATGCCCTTCCAGGGGCAGGAAACGAGCAGCGGCCAGCTTTGGGTCTCTGAGGACGGCGGGGAGAACTGGGAACTGAGGAGCTATGACCTCGACATGGCCGGCCGGACCCATTACTACACCCGGGCCGAAGTCGCGCCGGACAACCCCGACAAGATCTTTTTCCTCTCCGCCCCGCTCAGCCTGTCCATGGACGGGGGACGGAGCATCACGAGGGTCGGCAATCAGATGCATGGCGACCATCACGACATGTGGATCGATCCCACCGACGGAAACCGGATGATCGACTCCAACGACGGTGGCGTGGGCATTTCGTATAACGGGGGCTTCAGCTGGTCGCAGATCAATATTCCCAATGCCCAGCTTTACCACGTCACCGTGGACAACCAGATCCCCTACAACGTCTACGGCAACCTTCAGGACGGGCCTTCGCACCGCGGCCCGAGCAACAGCCGCACGACTGTCAGGGGCGGCGGAGGGATCGCCAGAGGCGAATGGCATGCCGTCGGGGGCACCGAAGCCGGCATTGCGGTGGCCGACCCCGTCGACAACAACATCATCTGGTCCACCGGCCACCCCGGAGGGGCCGTGGATATCTATGATCTGCGGACCGGTCACAAGCGCGAAGTCGGCGTATGGCCGGACTACGCGTGGGGCTGGGCCGATATCGACCTCAGGTACCGGTTCTACAGAACCTTTCCCCTCGCCATTTCACCTCACGACCACAACCGCGTTTACGTCGGCAGCCAGTATGTGCACATGACCACCAACGGGGGACATAGCTGGGAGACCATCAGTCCGGACCTTTCTACCGGTGACTTGAGCAGACTGCAAAGCATGCCGAGTCTGACGCCCATGAACTCGGGCACGGAAGACGGGGTCGTGTTTGCCATCGCCGAATCGCCTCTGCAGGAGGGCGTGATCTGGGCCGGTACGAACGACGGGCTGGTTCATGTCACCCAGGACGGCGGCGCCAACTGGACCAACGTAACGGGCAACATTCCCGACCTGCCGCCGTGGGGCATCGTCAGCCATATCGAGGCATCGAGGTACGGTTCAGGCACGGCCTACATCGCGGTCAACCTCCACGAGCAGAACAACCGCAATCCCTTTGTCTACAAGACCAGCGATTACGGTGAGAGCTGGCAGGACCTGACCGCCACGCTCCCCACGAGCGACACCTTCAGCATCAATACCCGCGTCATCGAGGAGGACCCGGTACGGGAAGGCCTGCTCTACCTTGGAACCGACTACGCCCTGTTCGTCTCTCTCGACGACGGCGCCTCCTGGTTCCTCCTGCACACGAACCTGCCCCACACGCCTGTACACGGGGTGGTAGTCGAGGAACATTTCAACGACCTGGTGCTGGGGACCCACGGCCGTGGCTTCTGGATCCTTGACGACATCACGCCGCTTCAGCAGCTTACGCCTGAAATTCTCGATTCGGACGTGCATCTCTTCGATCTGCGATCGACCTATCGATTCCAGCCGATCGAGCCGCCTGTCGCCCAGCGAGGCGATCCGAGCGTCGGGGACAACCCGCCGTATGGCGCTTCCATCAACTATTACCTAGGCACGGAAGGAGCGTCCGACGTCACCATTCGTATCTCGGACGAGAATGGGCAGACGATCAGGACCCTGAATGGTTCCGGAGACCACGGTATCAACCGGGTCTGGTGGGACCTCAGGTACGACCTGACGGACGAGCCCAGACTGAGAACCAGACCGCTCATCGCGCCGTGGGTCGAGCTGGGTCCGGAAGGCTGGAGACCGATCCCCGGCGGCGCAGCGGGTCGTACGGCCATCATGGCGCCTCCCGGCAACTACACCGTGACGTTGTCGGTGGATGGCGAGGAAACCAGCGGGGATCTCGTGGTGATCAAGGATCCCCATACCGTTGGAACCGAGGAAGACATTCAGGCTCAGACGGGCCTGTTGCTCGAGGTTCGCGATGTCGTCAACAGCGTGGTTGGAATCATCAATCAGGCCGAAATCATCAGGAGCCAGATCTATGCCCTCCAGGACGACCTGGGGGACGACGAAGGCGCTGAATCCATCGTCGCCGCGTCGGAGCAATTGGACCAAGCGATCGTTGCCGTGGAGGAAAATCTCTACGAGATGTACTCGACAGGGAGAGGACAGGACTACACCTTCAGAGAGCCAAGCCGGTTGCTCATCAGACTCCTGGGCCTGGTCGGACACATAGCCAACGCCGATTTTCCTCCGACTGTCCAACTCACTGAAATGGCTGCAGAGTTCGCGACTCTCCAGGAAGGCTATCTGAACCAGTTCAACGCACTGCTTGAAGAGGATCTTCCCGCGTTCAACGGCCTGCTTGCGGAGAACGAGCTTCCTCCCATAGCCTTGTAGCTTGAGCCGATGCGGCGCCGGTGCCGGTACCGGCGCCGCAACGGTCCATTATGCGCTTGACCCACTCCATAGCCTGGATTCTCGTCGCAGCACCGGCGTTGGCTCACGGGCAGGGCGCAGGGTCGATGGAGGAAGTTATTCTCACCGCGGCACGCGGGCCAACACGTGCCTCGCGTCCTGCTTTGGTGCTGGACCACGAGGCTCTGCAGGTACGCCAACCCGTCGCGGTTGCCGATGTCTTTCACACGGTCACGGGTGTCTTCGTGCGCACCAACTCGCGCGGCCAGGCCGCGCCGCGTATCCGCGGCGCCGAGGAGCGCCAGACGCTAGTGTTTCTCGACGGTGCTCCATTGGCCGCCCCCTGGGACGGCCGTGCCGATCTTTCGTTGTTGCCCGCGGGTCTGGTCGACCGCATAGAGGTCACACGCGGTCTGGCGCCCATCGAGTACGGGCCCAATGCGGTGGCCGGCGCGATCGATCTGGTCACTCATGTCCCTCAGGAAGGAACGAGCCTGCGGGCTGAAATCCGGGGTGGCTCGCTCGGTTTGCGGAACATCAACGCGGTCGCCGGAATCGACCCGGATAACGGATGGTCGTTCGTCGCCGCCGGATCGACCATCGATCGCGATGCCGAACGAATCGCGGACAAGGAAAGTGTTGCGTTCGACCCGTCCACCACTCGCGCCCGGACCAATACCGACATGTCGGGCGACAGCCTGTTTGCGGCGGCGGCCCATGCCGGCGACTCGCACTTTCTGCGTGCGTCGCTGTTGCACGGGAAGGCGGAGCGTGGCATCGCTGCGCAGGGCGATCTGAATCCCGCGACGGGCGGGCTGAATCCGGCTGCGGCCAGCCCGCGTTTCTGGCGGCTGCCCGAGCGAAACCTTACGCAGGCTACGCTGAACGGTAACTGGAACCTGCGGGAAGGCGTCGATCTACGATTGACCGGCTGGCAGCAGTGGTTCGATCAAACCATCGACGCCTATCGGGATTACTCGTACACGGCGCTGCGGGAGCGTGAGCGAGGGCGAGACCGCACGACCGGGGCACGACTCGCGTTGTCGACGATTGTCGATCGGGCCACGCTTCGCTTCGTAGCGACTGTTCAGGACAGTTCGCACCGTCAGACAGATTCCGCCACGGCGACGGGACAGGCAGCCGATTTCGTGGAGGCGCCGGAGCATCGCTACCGGCAGCGCCTGCTGACCGTGGGTATCGAGGCGGACCTGCATCTGGGCGACACCCTGACATCCACAGTCGGTATCGCAACGGATCGCGCGGCGACGCCGCTCACCGGCGACAAGCCCGCCCGTGAATCGCTCTCGGCGACAGGGTGGTCGGCCGGACTCCGCTGGACGCCTTCGGACAAAGTGTCAACCGTCGCCACGCTCGGCCAGCGCTCGAGATTTCCCACGCCCCGCGAACTATTCAGCGTTGCGCTTGGCCGTTTCCTGGTCAATCCGGATCTGCGGCCGGAACGCTCGCTTCTCGCCGATTTCGGCGTGCGGTACGACGCATCGGCTGCGCTGAGGCTCGATTTCACGCTGTGGGCAAACGACAGCGACGACACGCTCTCCCAGCGTGTCGTAACCATCGACAACTCAAGCCGCCGACAGCGGTTCAATACGAACGGTTCCCTCAGCTACGGTTTTGAAGCGGCGGCAGCGGTGGCGCTCACCGAGAACCTTGGCGCGAGCCTGTCGGCAGGGTTACAGGACCATAGGGTTGCGCGGGACGAAAGCGGTCTGCGCAGGAATCTGTTGCACAGACCCGGTGAACAGGTGAATCTGGCGCTTGACTGGCAGGCGGCCTCGAATCTCGATATCCGCGCGGAACTCTCGTATATCGGCCGAGCTTACGATCTTGGGTACGATGGAGCCGATATTCACTTGCCCTCTTCCACCAGTTTTGAACTGAGAGGCGTCATGAAAGTCGGCCAGACACACGGTCGGGACATCCATCTCACCGCCGCTGTCGAAAACCTGACCGACGCCCTGATACTTCCGCAGTCGGGATTACCCGCGCCGGGCCGCTCATTCCACGTTGGTATTCGAATCGATTAGAATCGGTGGCGAACCGGGGAAGACGGACCATGGCCAGTGAATTTGACCCCGACCACGGTCGACCGCATAGTGCCCCAATGAGCTTCGCCTTCGATACCTTAGCCGCCGCCAGCGCGGGTGACAGGATCGCGCGCCCCGAGCTGGAAGCCGCGCTCGCAGAGCTCAAGTTGGAACTGCTGGATCGCATCACCGCGTTGCTCTGGCGCCTTTTCAGCGGCATCGTCGCGGTCGCCGGCTTGGCCGTCGCCGCAGTCAGGCTCCTGCCCGCAGGCGTTGTAGCGGGATAGGAGTTTCCGCACTCAGGTCTGAATCCTAACGGTGTCGTCTGCGGTTTCGGCTTCGATGACCTGTTGGCCTACGACTACTTGCTGGAAAACGGTATTGCAGCGAGACGATTTCCGACACCGAACTTCTCCGACTGCGTGCGCTTCACGATCGGATTCGACCACGAAATGACGCGTACCGCCGAAGTAATGCACGAGTTCTTTCGCTGAGCGGTCAGACTGAGGACAACGCATCATGGCTGTCCGGTCCAGCGAGGACAGCACCACCGCATTCCTTCCAGCCCCGATTTGTGGTCTGAGAGCGAATGGGTTCAGTAACCACCCATTTTGCTCAACAGATAGTCAGCCTAATACATGATAACTTCGTAATTTCGCATAAACATGGAAATCTTGCGTTGCAAGTGTATCCACTCTCAGTCTTGTGAATGTCAGCGTTAAGTGTAATGATTAAACAATAATTCCTTAATAGTGGGAATATTAGTAATCACAGTATAGTATCCATGAGTGCAAAGACCGCCATACCCAAGGGACGCCGCAGGCTGGCCGCAGTGGTTCGGGCAGCCGGCGATATCGTGCAGATCGCCGATGCCGAGCGAGCGCTCGACATCAGCCGTACCGCCGCCGCCAAGCTGCTGTCCCGGTGGAGTGGACAAGGCTGGTTGAGGCGTGTGGGTCCGGGCGCCTACGCACCGGTCGGCCTCGACTCCCTTCTCAGTGAACAGGTCCTCGACGACCCATGGGTGCTCGTGCCGGCCCTGTACAGCCCTGCCTATATCGGCGGCTGCACTGCGGCGCAATACTGGGATCTGACGGAGCAGCTCTTCCGCGATATTGTAGTGATGACAGAGCGGCCCGTGCGTTCCTGCAATCAGGTGCACCATGGCACGAGCTTCACGCTGCGGCGTGTCCGTCCCGGCATGATATTCGGGACCAGGAGCGTCTGGCGCGGCACAACCAGAATCGCCGTATCTGACGTTCACCGCACCAACGTCGACATGCTGGATGATCCTGGGCTGGGCTCCGGCATCCAGCATGTTGATGACTGTCTCGCGTCCTATTTCGACCGCAAGGACAGGGAAGATGACAGGCTTCTCGAATATGCCGACAAGATCGGCAACGGGGCCATTTTCAAGCGCCTTGGGTTCCTGGCGGAACGCAATTCCGGAAGCATCGCTCTTGTCGAGGCATGCCGGGAACGGTTGACTCAGGGCAATGCAAAGCTGGACCCCACACTACCCTGCCCCAGGCTGATCACGCGTTGGCGCCTTTTCGTTCCGCAGAGCTGGGCCCAGGCGCCGACATGATCCACCGCCGCGAGATCCTCGACATGGCGGAGACCCTTGGTTTGCTGCCGCAGATCGTCGAAAAGGACTATGTACTGGGTTGGGTTCTCGCCGGGATCTATTCGCAGACCGCTCTCGCTGGGAGCTGGATATTCAAGGGCGGGACCTGCCTGAAGAAATGCTTTTTCGAGAACTACCGTTTCTCCGAAGACCTCGACTTTACGCTCACCGATCCCTCTTACATCGATCGTGAATTCCTGGCCAGCGTATTCGGCGACATCGAAGAATGGATCTACGAGCAGGCCGGCATCGAGATTCCCGTAGAGCGGCAGGAATTCGAAATTTTCGAAAACCCACGCGGCTCAGTATCCTGCCAGGGCAAGCTGAGCTACAGGGGGCCGATTGCTCCGCGCACGCGTGATCTCCCACGCATCAAGCTCGATCTGACACTCGATGAGCTACTCGTCCTGCCGCCGGCCGAACGCAACGTCTTTCACGACTACAGCGATGCGCCGACGGACGGGATCGCTGTCCTCTGCTATGCCTACGAGGAAGCGTTTGCCGAAAAGCTCCGTGCCCTTGGCGACCGGGCGCGACCTCGCGATCTCTACGATGTGATTAATCTCTATGGCAACGCCGAAGCACGCCCCCGGCCCGCCGTCCTGCTCGATATTCTTGAGCAGAAATGTGCGCACCGCGGGCTCCCTGTTCCTACGCTCGCAGCACTGGAGACACATAGAGCCGATATCGAGGGTTCCTGGCAACCGATGTTGGGCCGCCAGCTTCGGTCGTTGCCGCCAGTTGAATCCTTCTGGGGCGCGCTTCCCGAAATCTTCGAATGGCTTCAAACGGGTGCGACGCCCGCCACACCAGCGTTCAGGGAGTGACTGAGGTCAACCGCCGATTCGATATTTTTCAGGTACTTCAACAAGGCCATCGCCCGGTCCGGCTCGAGACCGCCGACTACCGCACAGCCAAGAAACTTGTCACGTAACTGATCGTCGCTCATCGGATTGCCCGGCATTCCCGTCGGGACACCAAGGTAGTCCGAAACTTCGCCGCCATCATGGGTCGACAGCGTAACCCGAGCGCCTTCGGGCGCTTCGTCATCCTCAAACGAGTCCACACGACGCATTTCAACCTTCGACATGCACGACTGTACACGCGGGTCGGATAAAGCTTCCCTTGTCAGATCTTCGACGCCAAGCTGTCCGCGCGCCAGCATGGTGCCTACGGCAAAGGGCATGGAGAACTGCGCTTCCTGGAGGTCGAGTGGAATGTCGTAGACCAGGCTTGTGGCAACCAGAGGAGGAACCTCGCAGACGACCTGTCGGATGCTTTCGGCTTTCAGTCCATGTTGGTCCATCAGCCTTTGCGTAACCTCAGTCGCCGCGTGGGCGGCTGAACAGACGGGATACCGCTTGAAGAAAATGCCGGGATCGACCAGGCGCCACCGCTTGCCAAGTTCTCCGATCCCCTTGTAATCGGCCACGCCGTCATTCAGCACTTGAATGAAGCCGTTCCTGCCTTCCAGTGCGGAGCGAGGAGCGCTGAGCCCCGCAGATGCGAGCAATGCCGACTCAACGCCCGCTGCGGCGGCCTGGCCGGCCAGATAAGGCTTGGCGTCCGTGCCGAACGCGGCTTTCTGGGCACCCGACTGGAGGCTCGACAACGAGAGTGCGCAAGCCGTCCGCCGTTCCGATAGTCGCATGGCGTTAGCCGCTGCGGCCGCGGCGCCGATCGTGCCGAAGGTGGCCGTACTCCACCACCCCTTGTGGTAGTGCCCATGGCCGCAGAGTTCGGCGATGGCATAGGTGACTTCGGAGCCGGCCACGAAGGCTTCCAGCAGCCGTCGGCCGTCCGCGTCGGAGTATTCGGCGGCGGCCAATGCGGCGGGAAAGGCGGTGGTGGATCCATGCATGATGCCCGTATAGCTGGTGTCGTCGAAGTCCAGGAGGTGTCCGACCGTCCCGTTCACGAGGGCGGCGCCGACCGGGGACAGGCGATGGGAATCGCCCATGACCGTTGACGGTCCCGAGGCATAGGCTTGACGGGCGTAGTCTGCGATGCGCCGCGACTGCTTGCGCTTGGCGCCCGCAATCGACACACCGATCAGATCGACGATACATCGCTTTGCCGTCTTCCGCACGTCGCCGGGAATTTCGTCCAGGGTCAACGTATGAGACCACTTAGCGACGCGCTCCATCAGTGTCGGGGAATCGGACACGGGCTCTAGGCAGACCGTTCGGGCTGCCCTATGTCGCAACCCAGAGGCGCCGCAGCCTCTGTCAACCACTCCCAGAAGGAGACGGCCAGATCCCGCGGGACGTATACGTCAAACACGTGTTCCTGCGCCCTGTCGACTCGATGAACCAGGACGTGCATGTGATGGATGGCACTCTGTGCGAAGGCATTTGCCGGGAATGCTTCGGGATCTAGGTCTACGGGCAGGCCACGATTCAGCAGCAGCGCCGACCGGGCACCGGCTATCCGCAAGACAGTCCGGCTGTGCCCGAGATCAGTGACGACCGCGTCTGCGCCAATTGACGCCACGTCCAACTGTCGCAGGACATCATCGTCGGACGGACCGGTGATCCAGAGGCGCTCCGGTCTGACCCGAAAGACTGATCGGTCGCCGGAAGATTTCGCCCGCCGGAGATCGGTCGGGACGGGGCAATCCAGAATCGCGGCCAACCTGTCGCAGACCGAATTGAAACTGCTCTGCCAGCCGGAGACCTGAACGAGATTTCTCTCCACGCGTTCGCGGATCGATACCGACGTCGAGCCGTCCTCGACGCCTATCCTGCCGGCCCGGTAGACGGCCGCCAACGCTGACCTGGCTTCAGCCACGTAACCGTTCTCCCTTCGGATCGACGAAGTGAGGTGAGACGACCCGTACCGCCGTGGCTTCGTCGCGCAACGGGAATACGGCGTCGATCACGTCTCCCTTCCGCGATTTGCCACCGGACACAAAGCCCAGCCCGACTTGCGTCGCAAGCTCCGGGGACCAGGCCACGGAAGAAACGCGTCCAATTCCGTGTCCGCTATGGCGCCCCTGTTCGCACAAGATGGCCCCTGCCCTGAATTCGTCGCCATCGTGTACGGGTTTCAAACCGACCAGTTGCGGGCGGGCAGGATCGACCAGGCCTTCACGCTGCAACAGGGCACCGCCGACGAAGGGTTTTTTCCTGCTTGCCATCCGCCCCATTCCCAGGTCCAGGAGGCTTGTGCGGCCGTCGAGCTCCGGCCCGGCCACGTGCCCTTTTTCGGTTCTCAGTATGTTCAGCGCCTCCGTTCCGTAAGGCACGACCCCGAAGACTTGCCCAGCGCCGTATATGGCCTGCCACATGTGTTCGCCATGGCCTGCAGGCGCATAGACTTCGTAGGCCATTTCTCCGGAAAAACTCAGTCGGCCTACTCGTATCGGGATACCGTCCAGATGCCCGTGGGCGACGCCCATGAACGGGAGCGTCTCATTGCTGAAGTTGATGTCGTGAATGGCCTTCGTCAGCAGGTTCCTGCTCAGCGGGCCCGCGACGGCGACTGCTGCCCACTGACTCGTCACGTTGGTCAGTTGCACGTCAAGGTCGGGCCAGGCGGTCTGGAGCAGGTACTCCAGATGGGTCAGAACCGTTGCCACCCCAACGGTGGTGGTGGTCATGAAGTAATCGTTTTCGGAAATCCGCGCCGTGGTTCCGTCGTCCAGGGCGATCCCGTCTAGGCGCAGCATCAGGCCGTATCGCACCTTGCCGGGTTGCAGCGTGTCGAAGTTGTTGACGTAGACGCGGTTCAGAAACTCGGCCACGTCCGGTCCCTGTACATCGATCTTGCCGAGACTGGACACATCGACCATCCCGACCCGGTCCCGCACCGCCGCCGCCTCGCGAATGCTCGCTTCCCTCAGTGACTCGCCGGGTTGCGGGAAGTACCAGGGCCGGACCCACAGACTCGTCTGCGCGAATACCGCGCCGTTGCGCTCGTGCCAGTCGTGCATGGGTGAACGGCGGGTGGGTCTGAAATGCTCGTTCACAGTCTGACCCGCCAACGCGCCGAGCAATACCGGGCGGTAGGGCGGCCTGAACATGGTTGTGCCGACATCCTTGATGTCAGTCCGGTGCAGTCCCGCCAGGATGGCCAGTGCGTTGAGGTTGGCCGTCTTGCCCTGGTCGGTGGCCATGCCCAGGGTCGTATAGCGTTTCAGCAACTCAACGGAATCGTATCCCTCCCTGTGGGCCAGACCGATGTCGTCCGACTTGACGTCATTCTGGATATCGACGAATTTCATCGCGGATCCGAAACCGCGGGAGTCGGGCACTTCCCACATGGCTTCGGTGGCAAGGTCGGGTTCGTCGGCCGAAAGTTCCGGCAAAGCCCAAATGCGGGCCGAACTTGCAGCGAAACCGCACTGCTCCGCGGCAGCGTTTCCGGCGCGCTCACCGCTGCTTATGCCGCGTCGTAACCCCAGGTCGCTCGCGGCCCCGCCGGCCAACAGGAATCCCCTGGGAACTTTCCCTGCCACAAACATGGCGCGCTCATCGTCATAGACCGGTTTGGGCCCCTGCTGGCTTAACAGGTGCAGCGTCGGAGTCCATCCGCCGGACACCAGCAAGGTATCGCAACGCAGCTTGAACCCGGCTCCCTGCGGTTGTGATGGCGAGTCCTTGTACGTCGTCACATTGACGCTGCGCACTCGTTGCCCGCCATTGGCCCGGGCGACCGCATGACCCTGATGGAGTGTGATGCGCGCGCTCTCGGCGGCCCGATCCAGCCCGGAATCCACCTCACGCCTTGAATCAATGACGGTGACGTCGGAACCCGCTGCGGCAAGTTCGATGGCTGCGCCATAAGCGCTGTTGTTGTTCGTGAAGACCGCGATCCTGCGTCCGACCCTTACGGCAAAGCGGTTCAGGTAAGTGCGGCCTGCCGAAGCCAGCATGACACCCGGCAGGTCGTTGTTGGCGAACACGATGGGGCGTTCGATCATACCGGTGGCGAGGATCACGCGGCGCGCGCGGACGATCCAGTACCGCTGCCAGGGTGCGAAGGGTTCGGGGTCGCTGCGATGCTCGTTGATGCGCTCGACCAGTCCGAACACCAGGTTGTCGTACGCACCGAACACGCAGGTCCGCTTCATGATGCGGACATTGGCCATTGAATCCAGTTCCGCGGCCATGGCAGTCAGCCATCGGTCCGTCTGGCCTCCCGGTTGGCGCGCCAGAAGGGAGCCGCCCAATTCGTAGTCGTCCTCCACCAGGATGACCCGCGCCCCGCTGCGCCCAGCGGTCAGTGCCGCCATCAGACCGGACGGCCCGGCGCCGACCACCAGCACATCGCAGAATGCCTCGGCTTTCTCGTAATGGGCCGGGTCGGGTTTCGAGGCGGCGACACCCATTCCCGCGGCCTCGCGAATGAAGTGTTCGTAGACGAGCCATGCCTTTCGGGTCGGGCCCATGAATGTCTTGTAGTAGAAGCCTGCCGCGAAGAGCTTCGGGAACAGCCCCACCACGCTCATCAGGTCGAGGCGCAGCGACGGCCACCTGTTCTGGCTCGCTGCGACGAGTCCGTCGTGAAGTTCTACCCCGGTTCCCCGTACGTTGGGAATGACGCGGTCACCGGATTTCAATGCAAACAGGGCATTGGGTTCCTCGATGCCGGCCGCGTAGATGCCGCGGGGCCGGTGATACTTGAAGCTGCGGCCGACGAGCCTTACGCCGTTGGCCAATAAAGCGGATGCCAGCGTATCGCCGGCGAATCCGGGATACTGGCGGCCATCGAACGAAAAGGAGAACGCCTGCTCCCGATCGATGCGCCCGACCTCGGGGAGGCGGCATGCCTGCTCAGTCATCTGCTTGCCGTGATTGCGCGCGGTCCGGCCAGGACACTTCGCGTGCGGGTGTAACCGATTCGATCACGTGCGTTACGGTGTCGCGCTCCACCCGCAACCACTGTCCGCACCCGCTGCTGTGCAGCCAGTACTCCCGGTGCAGGGCCCTCGGGTTGTCGCGGAACATCACGAAGTCGGTCCAGAGATCGATATCCGGATCCGCCAGATCGGGAAACGGCAGGGAAGCGTCTCCGCCGTAGACGAATTCGGTGAAGTCCCGCACGCCGCAGTAAGTGCACGGAATTCTTAACATTTTCGCGCCATCAATGGTGCCACGGCGTGGGCCCCATCCCTTTTTCGTCCATCTGGTAGCCGAGGCGGTACCGGTCCAGGGTGAACTTTGCATTCAGCTCATGGGCTCGGCCTGTTGCAAGCGTATGCGCGTAAGTCCATCCGCTCGCCGGCGTGGCCTTGAAACCGCCGTAACACCATCCGGCGTTGATGTAGAGACCGTCCACGGGTGATTCGCAGATAAACGGGCTGCCGTCCATGGACATGTCCATCACCCCGCTCCAATGCCTGAGCAGCCGGACCGTCGACAAGAGCGGGATCACCGCCTTGGCGCATGCCATGATCTCCTCGACAATGGGCAGGTCGCCCCGCTGTCCGTAGGAGTTGTACCCGTCGAGGTCGCCTCCCATCACCAGGCCGCCCTTGTCGGATTGCGATATGTAGAAGTGGACCGCATTGAAGGAGATCACGTGGTCGAGGACCGGTTTGACGGGTTCGGTTACAAACGCCTGCAGGAGGTGGGTTTCGATGGGGAGCCGAATTCCGGCCATTTTGGCCAGGTGACCGGTATGGCCGGCGACTGCCAGGGCCACTTTCCCGGCGTGGATATTGCCGCGTGTCGTCTCGACGCCGACGATCTTGTGGCCGTCCCGCAAGTAGCCGGTCACCTCGCACTTCTGGATGATGTCAACGCCGAATTGATCCGCCGCGCGAGCGTAGCCCCACGCCACGGCATCGTGCCGGACCGTACCGGCGCGCTCTTGCAGGAGTCCCCCGAGCACTGGAAATCTTGCCCGGTCGGAATAATTGAGAATCGGCACCATGCGGCGCACCTCATCCCGGGTGAGAAGCTCCGCATCGATGCCGTTCAACCGCATGATATTGCCGCGCCGGGCCGCGTCGTCCATTTGCGCGGGGGTATGGCACAGGTTGATCTGGCCGCGTGGGGAATACATGACGTTGAAGTTCAGGTCCTGGCTCAGGCCCTCCCAAAGCTGCAGCGACTTCTCGTAGAACTGCGTGTTGCCGTCGATCATGTAGTTGGATCGAACGATCGTCGTGTTCCGGCCGGTGTTGCCACCCCCGATATAGCCCTTCTCGAGCACGGCCACGTTGTGAATGCCGTGGTTTCTGGCCAGGTAATAAGCGGTGGCTAGACCGTGTCCGCCGCCGCCCACAATTACGATATCGTAGGTCGGCTTCGGGTCTGCGTCCCGCCACGCCCGCGGCCAGCCCTTGTTCCCCCCGAGGGCATGCCTGAGCAGGCTGAACGCCGAATAGCGCATCAACGGATACCCAAGTCCGGAGGGTTTAGCACCCAGTAGCGCAGATGGGCAGCATCGCGTGGACCGTCGGCATCAAATGAGCTGGTCGTAGGTGGGCGAGTAGTACTTCATCCAGAACTCGCCGCGCATGTCGCGCAGGGTCGGGACGGAGATACGCGCCTTGTCCACCAGGTCGAGATCGCAATCGGCGATGAGCACCGCGTTCTCTTCCTGCCCCAGCTTCGCGATGACCTCGCCCATGGGATTGACGATCATGCTTTCGCCGAAGTAGCTGTTCTGTTCCTCCGGGCCCACCCGGTTCGAATAGATCGCGAACATCCCGTTGTCGACGGCGCGCATGACGTTGAGGTTGTCCCAGTGCACGCCATGTGCGTACCCTGGCGCGGCAGTCGGGCAGAACAGGAGTTCCGCCCCCAGGATAGCGTTGATTCGGGCGGTTTCCGGGTAACGGCGGTCATGGCAGACGATGACGCCGAACTTCGCGTTCGGTTCGAACTCGGTTTCCATTACCTTGAAGTCCTGGCCGGCGCGGAAATACATCTTTTCCAGGGCCTGCACACCGGCCACCTGGGTCTTTCGATAGTTGCCCACCACGTCGCCCGACGGTCCGATGGTCGGGGCCGAGTTGTAGTAGATTCCCGGCGCACCCTGCTCGAATATCGGAAATATCACGTAGTTTCCGTACTGCCTGGTGAGTTCACCCACCGCCGCGGTGCTCGGACCCGGAATGGTTTCCGCGTCCAGGAAAATATCGTTGTCCTTTTCGCCGTATACGCGAACGTAGTCCGTGGTGCAGAGTTCCCCGCCCATGATGATCTGGGCACCCTCATTGGACGCCTGTTCGACCAGTGCAAGGGACCGGTCCACCTTGGCCTGCACACTGCTGCCTGGCATGGCCAGTTCCTGCAATACCGCGACTCTGATTGTTCTGTTTGACATCTTTATCCTCTGGCAAATGCCGAAATCATGTTGGTTCAGCTTCAAGAAATTGCGCTCGACCCCTGGTCGCGAGAAGTTCGCCGTTTTCAAGAAGCACCTCGCCGCGCTGCATGACCAGCTCGGGCGCCCCGAGGCATCGACGACCTTCGTACATCGTATAGTCTGTTTTCGTGTGTTGCGCCACCGCCCGGACCTCATGTTCCCTGGTCGGGTCGAAAATCAGCACGTCGGCATCCGCGCCTTCCTGCAGAACACCCTTGCGGGGGTAAATGCCGAAAATCTTCGCCGGTTTTTCAGCCATCAGTTCCACCAGCTTGCACAGGCTGATGGACCGCCTGTTGAATCCTTCGTCGTAGGTGACGGTGAACATGGTCTCCTGGCCGGGCAGGCCCGCCGGCGCGGCAAAGACATTGCCCCACCGCGGTTCCTTGGTGTCGATCAGGTGACCGGCCGTATCGGCGCCGATGACGTCGATGGTGCCGTCCTTGACCGCCTGCCACAGCGCGTCGATGTCCTTTTTTTCGCGCAGTGGCGGACTGACCTTGGCGAGCGAACCCATGTCCCGCATCTCCTGGTCGGTCAAGGTCAGGTAGTGGGTGCAGGTCTCCGCATAGATCGGCGCCGAACCCCACTTGCGGAACATCTCGACGACCTCGAGCGCCTCCCAGGTGCTGATGTGCACGACGTAGATCGGGCAGTCCAGCGTCTTGCCGAAGCTGAGAATCCGGAATACGGCTTCGGCTTCGCAGATGTCCGGGCGGGATGGTCCGTAGTATTCGGGACCGGTCTTGCCCTCGGCCGTGAATCGGTCTTCGAGGAAATCGCAGAGGTCGCCGTTCTCCGCGTGAACGCAGAACAGGCCGCCGTTGTCCTTCAGCGTGCTCAGGATACGCAGAATGTCACGGTCCGCCAGGTACATTCCCCGTCGCTCGTATGCCATGAATCCCTTGAACGACCGCACGCCGCGGTCGCAGATCCTTGGAATGAGGTTGTCCAGGTCCGCAAGATCGCTGCTGACCAGACTGCAGTGCAAGCCGAAATCGATCACCGAGTCCTGGGCACCTTCGTCGATAAAGTAGTTGACGGCGTCCCAGAGATTCCCTTCCACGCCCCAAGCCTTCACGGCGCCAATGTAGGGGATCAGGGTCGTGACGCCACCGTAGACGGCAGACCTGGAGAGCGTATCCAGCCGGTCGGCGTAGACAGGGTGCAGATGCGACTCTACAATCCCCGGGAGGACGAACTTTCCGGTTGCGTCTATGGTTCTGTCGGCGGTCTTGTCGCTCCCCGGCCGCTCGATGCTGTCGATGACTCCGTTGCTGATGAAGACATCCGCCACGCGCAGTTCGGAACTGTTGACCAGTACTCCGCCCTTTACGTGAATGTCTGCGCCGTTGCTACCCATTGCTACCTCGCGTCACCGTTTCATTGCGAACATTCTCCGCATGCAATTTGGCTCCAACCTGAAGACAACCCCTTCATCGCCACCCGTTCGCCGCCACCGTACGCCGCTACCCGCTCGACATGAGGTAGCCGATTCCGGCAATGCCGATCCCGATGGCGGCGGCAATCAGGATCACATGGACCAACGAGAGTTTCTTCTTTCCTGTGGGAGGTCCGATCTCCGTGGTTGGTTCAATCTCCGGGGCGGCGCTTGCGGATTCGTCCGCCACCATGGCCGACAGCTTGCCGAAGAACTTGTCGGCCATGCTGCGCGCAACGTTGTCCACCACCCGTGCGCCCATCTGGCCGATCTTGCCCCTCAGGCTTGCATCCACCGCATAGCTAAGCACGGTGGCGCCCTCGCTTTCCGTCAGTGAAACTTTGACGGAGCCCTTGGCATAACCTGATGCGCCACCGTCGCCCTGTCCGGAGAGCGTGTAGGAGTTCGGCGGATCGAGATCGGACAACTGGATCGCACAGGAGAATTTCGTCCGTATCGGGCCGACCTTGGTGGTCATCTTCGCCTTGAAGTCCGTATCGGAAATCTTGTCGAAACTTTCGCAGCCCTCCAGGCAAGCCTGCAGGACCGAGGGCTCGTTCAAAGCCGCCCACACGGCCTCGCGGCCTGCGGCAATTCGATATTCCCCTCGCATTTCCACAACGGATCTCCCGGCTCGTTCAGCCGCTCACCAACGCCTGGTGGCCAGCGCAGAGTGCAGGACAGTCCTGACAAGGCGCCTTATTCAAGAAGCATGTCCTCAAGCACACGCCGGACCCAGACCTCGGTCATGGCCCGGCGGTAATCCCCGGAAGCCTGGGCATCGGATGGCGGATCGGCTTCCGATGCCGCCGCGGCCGCTGCTTCTGCAATCAGGTCCTTTGTTGCCCTATTGCCGTTAAGGACGCCTTCGGCGTTGAGCGCCCGCATTGGAATGGGCGCCACGCTTCCAAGTCCGATGCGAACGTCCGCGCATTTGCCCATCCAGTCACGCCGCATGGCAACCGTAACAGTCACCGTCGCGAACGCCTCCTCGGAGGTGCACGTGTATTTCAGGAACCGGGTTTCCCGGCGGGCTCGCGGGATCGGAATCTGAAACTCCATCAATACTTCATCTTCAGCGAGGTCCGTCACGAACAGATCGTGATAGAAGTCCTTGAGCGGGATCAGCCGTTCACCGGCAGGACCTGCGATCCTGGCCTGCGCGTCCAATGCCAGGAGAGCCGGCGCCGGGTCCGACGCGCCGTCGCCGTGGCTGATGTTTCCGCCCAGGGTCCCCATGTTGCGGATCGCGGGCGACCCCACGCGGCCGCAGGCTTCGGTCAGCAGCGGGGCAGCGCTCTGAACCTGCCCGGAGCGCACGATCTCGCTATGGGTGACAGCGGCGCCAATGTGCAGCGTGCGCCCGTTGCGGTCGATACGGCGCAGTTCCGGAATGTCCGACAGGCTGATGATGACCCGCGGTTCGACCAGGCGTTCCCGCAGCAGGATCACGACCGTGAGGCCGCCGGCCATCATCAGCGCGTCATCGCCGAATTCCTGGCGGAGCGCCACCGCCTGATCGACGGTCGTCGGCGCGCGGTAGTCGAAGTCCGGCAAACTCATGAAGACGCCCCAGGTGGCTCGGATTGGCCGGTGGCCTGGTTATCGGCCACGGCCAGCACCGCGCGGACGCTGCCCGCATAGCCCGTGCAACGGCAAATGTTGCCGACCAGTGCTTCGCGAACTTCGTGCTCGGTCGGCCTCGGGTTTTCCTTCAGGAACGATGCAGCCATCATCAGGAAGCCAGGCGTGCAGTAGCCGCACTGCACGGCCCCCTTGTCGATGAAGGCATCCTGCAACGGGTGGAGATGCCCGTTATCTCTTAGTCCTTCAACTGTCATCACGTCTTTTCCGCGGCAGCGAATCGCCAATTCGAGGCATGAGCGGATGGGTACGCCGTCGACGAGCACGGTGCAGGCGCCGCAAACGCCCTGCTGGCAACCGTCCTTTGTGCCGACCAGTCCGAGATCGTCCTTGATAAGATCGATCAGCGTCCGGTTGACCGGGATCTCCAGGTCATGCGCCTCGCCGTTGACGGTGATGGCCAATTTCTCCTTCGGACTCATCGCTTCCTGCCCGGCGCGCTACGACCCAGCCCCGTTCAGCGCGTTGAGGACTTTCTCTGCGGTGATCGGCAGGCTCGTGATGCGCGCGCCGACCGCATTGTAGATCGCGTTGGCGACCGCTGCCGAAGTGGGTGCGAGCGCCGGTTCGGACAATCCCTTGGCGCCGAACGGGCCTTCGTCGTGGAAGGTGTCGACAAAGCCGGTCACGATCTCGGGAATGTCCATCGTCGTCGGCAGCTTGTAGTCGACAAACGTCGGATTCGTGATGACGCCTTCCGAAACGTGCATCTGCTCGCATAACGTCGTTCCGAGACCCTGGACCACCCCGCCCACGATCTGGCCTTCCGCGCCCTCCGGATTGATGATCGTGCCCGCATCGTGAGCCGCGACGATTCTCAGGATCTTCACCCGGCCCGTCTCCACGTCCACCTCCACATCCGCGATCTGGGTCGCGTACATCCAGAATGCCGACATCTTGGGGGTCTGGCCGGTCTCCTTGTCGGGGGGCTTCGCCGAGGGCGGGGTGAAAGTGCCTTCGCCCTGGACTGTGGCGCCGCGGGGACCGAAATGACCCTTGATGATCTCATCCGCGGTCATGAAGACGTTCGAATTCTTCTTGCAGACCGCGCCTTGCCTGTAGACCAATGACTCGGCCGAAGTATCCAGCAACGGCGCCGCCATCCTGCACAGTTTTCCGGTGAGATCGTCGGCGGCCCGGATGAGCGCGTTGCCGGCATGAAAGACCGACCGGCTGCCGCTGGTGGATTGATCGAACGGCGTGTAGTCCGTATCCGGGGACCTCATCCTTACGTGATCCATCGGCAGTTCAAGCCGTTCGGCGACGATCTGGCGCAACGCTGTGTAGATGCCCTGCCCCAGTTCGACGGTACTGCACAGGACGTTCACGGTGCCGTCGGTGTGCATCTTGACGATCACCGAAGACGTGGACGGCGTATTGGTGAGCTTGTGCATGGTGGCGATGCCACGCCCGCGCACGACCTTGCGATTGTCGGAAGGCTCGTGCCGCACGTCGCGTTCGGAGAGGTCCACGGCCATGCGCAGCGAATCCTTCACGCCGACGCTCGTGCGAAGCACCTCGCCCGTACAGGTCTTGTCGCCGAGGTTTACGAGGTTGCGCATGCGGATTTCCACGGGGTCGATGCCGAGCCTCGTGGCGATCATGTCCATCTGGGACTCGTGCGCCCAGGTGAGTTGCGGCACACCGAAACCCCGAAACGAGCCGCCCAGCGGATTGTTCGTATAGACGCAGTAGGAATCCACGCACACGTGAGGTATGCGGTAAGGCCCCGTTCCGCTGAACGCGCCGTTGCGGGCCACCAGTGGGCCCGTGTCGGCATACCCGCCGGTGTCGAATACCGCCTCGATCTTGCGCGCGACGATGGTGCCGTCCCGCTTGACGCCGGTCCTGAAGGTCAGGTGCACGGGGTGCTTGCAAACGCTGGCGATGAACTCCTCGTCCCGGGTGAAGGCCACCTTCACAGGCCGGCCGTTGGCATGGCTGGCCAGCGCCACCACCAGCGGTTCGATACGCAGGTAGTTCTTCCCGCCAAAGCCACCGCCCACCTCCGTGCAGATGATGCGCACCTTGTTCTGCGGCAGATCCAGCGCATTGGCCATGTCCCGAAGCGCGTTGTACGGCGACTGACAGCTTGTCCAGACCGTGACGCTGCCGTCTTCGTCGACCTTCGCGATGCCGACGTGCGGCTCCATCGAGCAGTGCTGGATATTCTGGGTCGTGAAGACATCCTCGTAGACTTCATCCGAATCGACGAACCCCTGCTCGACGTCTCCACGGCGGATCCTGGTGTGCCCGACAATGTTCGTTCCGGGGATACGGTTGTAGAACCCCTCCATTTCGTACTCGCCCAGGTCTTCATGCACCAGGATGCTGTCGGACTGCATCGCCTCCACCGCGTCATAGACGCCCGGCAATTCCTCGTATTCCACGTCGATCAGGTCGATGGCCTTGCGCGCGATGTCCTTGTTGATCGCAGCCACAGCGGCAACCGGTTCGCCTGCGTAACGAACCTTGCCGCGGGCGAGAAACGGCTCATCCTGGATCGACGAGCCGAATCTCTGGTCCGGCAGGTCAGCCGAGGTGATCGCCGCGCAGACGCCCGGGAGCTGCCGGGCGCGATCGGCATCGATGGAAACGATGCGCGCGTGGGGATACGGCGACCTCAGCGCCTTGCCGTGCAACATGCCCGGCAGGCTGAAGTCCGTGCCGTAGACCAGTTTGCCCGTGACCTTGTCGATCAGGTCGCCACGCCTGGGCGACTTGCCGACGTACCTGAGCGCCTGGCCTTCGGATTGCGTGGTTTCGAGGCCGTCCATGGTGCGGATTCCGGTTCGCGGCTTATGGGAAGTCGAGTACGGCTCCCGGAGAGCGCTGCACCGCGATCTCACGCTCCGTCGCAACGTGTGCCTCACCCACCGGCTCCGACAACAGTTCGACCAGGTCGGGGCGCAGTTCGAGCAGCAATTCCAGGTTCTCCACGACGTTATCCAGTTTCTCGAACGGAATGCCGAAGATGACTTCCTCCGGCTTGATCTGGACGAACTGCCGGAAGCCGAAACATCCCAGCGTGTAGCTCACCTCGCCGGTCATCAACGGTTTTGACATGACCATGGAGCAGGTTGAAGGGCCCGTGGTCCCTTCCGTCGCGCCGCCGGCTTCGTAGTCCGCAGCACGGGCGAGGAACAGCCCGGCTTTTGCGCTGAGAAAGACGTTGACGACACCGCCACCCCAGGAAATGTCCAGCGGGAACTTGTCCAGCGGCCCGAACACCATGTACTTGACCGTGCCGGACGGGACGATTTCGTAGTGGGGCAGATTGCGCCGGAACGCGACCGGCGACCTGACGATACTGCGGCCCTTGTGGGGGAACTTCCCGGCCGGCCAATCGCCCGAGTATTGCCCTTCGAACGGCGGCGTGAAACCGAGGTAATGGCTGCCGTTCTTGCAGTCGCTGTTGTTCTGGGCGTCGGCATAAAAGGTCTTGCCCTCAAGCCTGGCCACGTCGAGGAACATGCATCCCTTCAGGTTGCGATTGATTTGAGGGATGCCTTCGGGTTTTCTGGTCGTCCACAGAACCCCGACGGGCGGCGTCTCCAGGTGCAGTGCCTTCATCATGCGATCGCAATGATCCTTGAAGGGCATTTGGTTTTCTTCGGTCATATCGCTACTCCTTGATCTTTAAGGACTAAATTCGGTTGCCATCCCAGTTCACCGGAAACGGCCATGGCGGCGGCCCTGACCAGCCGCCTGAACTTCCGGACCGTTCCGGCATTCAATCTGGACTCCAGGGAAAGCACGTTGACCGATGCGATGGCGGTACCCTCATGGTCGAATACCGGCGCGGAGATGGATCCGGCGCCCGGCAAGCGCTCGCCCAGCGTGTAGGCGGTTCCGGCGCCGCGAATTTCCCTCAAGTCCCTGTTCAGCTTGCGGACCGCAGTGGCGCTCAGGTTGGCATCTTTCAGAATGCCGAGCACCTCAGCCTCGTCCATGAAAGCCAGGATCGCCTTCCCCCCTGCGCCGACATGCAGCGGGAGGGGCCATCCGATCTCGGCCACGTATCGAATCTCGTGCGAAGTGTCCAACCGCTCCACCACCACGCGTTGATCGTTGTCCCTCAGGTTCAGGGTGACCGTTTCCTGCGTCTTCTCGCGCAGGTCCCGCAGGTGTGGGAGCGCGATCATGGAGACTTCCGATCCGCGCAGCACGCCGGAGGTCAGCTGGAGCAGGCCGTAACCCAGCGTGTATTGGTGAGTTGCCGGTTCCGTGCGTACGAATCTCACGCGCACCAGACTCGCCAGGATACGATGCACCGTGCTCTTGCCCAGATTGACCCGTTTGGCGATTTCCGTGACGCCCATCGGATTACCGCCATCGGCAAGGGCGTCGAGAACCTGAGCCGCGCGCTCGATGGACTGGATGTGTTGGGCCATGCGAGTATTGTAGTTGCAGCGTGTTCCACTATGTAGAACACCCGTTCCACTATTTTAGCGTAGTCCCGCTATCAAGTCGATAGTGAAACGGCTTGCCGAGCGACTGCTGTCCTCGAATCGAACCGCGCCCGAACGGCCTCGTGCGCCAATCCCTGGGTGATGAAGACGAGCCTTGAGTTGCGGTCCTCATCCGGCCACCGGTCCAGCCAGCGGATGGGGAAGAAAACGTGTTGCACGCCGTGAACCACCGCCGGCTGCTCCGATCTGTCCGCGACATTGAGGATCCCCTTCATCCGCAACAGGCTCTCGCCGAATTCCAGTGCAAGGTCCTGCATGAACCGGTTGAATTCGTCCCTGTCCACTGGCTCGTCGAGTTCGACAAGGAACGTCCTTATTCCGGATTGATCGCTCCGGTGCGTGTGTGCGTGGTGCTGCTTGCTGCAGTCTGCGTCGTGCCGGGACTCGTCCGCCGAACCCATCCAGTGAGAAATGTCTTCAAGGACGGCTTCGGTGTCCTCCGATTCGTCGGGAATCAGGTCCTCCGGATCGATCTCACCGTTCGCGACTTCATGGATGGCGGCCCTGGGATTGAGCTGCCGGACCCGTTCCTTCAGTTCCAGGTAGTCATCCGCGCTGGACAGCGATTCGATCAGATCCTTCTTCGAAAAGATCAACTGATCGGCGATGGCGATCTGCTTGACCGCCTCGGGAAACTGCCTGATCGACGACATACCCGCGATGGCGTCGACCAGCGTTACGACGCTCCCGAGACGGTAGCGATTCAGCAGGTGCTCATCGGTCATGAGCGTGTGCATGATGGGCGCGGGATCGGCCAGCCCGGTCGTTTCGACGATCACGCGTTCAACCGGCGGAATCCGCCCCGCGTCCAGCCACATGGAGAGCGATCCGAGCTTGTCCTGAAGGTCTCCGCGAACGGTGCAACAGATGCAGCCGTTGTTGATCTCGATCATTTCCTCCGAACTCGTCTCCACCAGAAGGTGGTCGATACCGATTTCGCCGAACTCGTTGATGATGATCGCCGTCATCTTCATGTGCGGCTGCCTGACGAGGTGGTTGAGCAGGGTGGTCTTGCCGCTGCCCAGAAACCCGGTGATGATCACCACCGGAATCTTCGGTTTGCTGTCGCGAGTCATGCCGGCGGCACGTCGTCCGGTGAGCGCCCCCGCCTAGAGCAGGTCGTCCGAGCTCGAAAAGAGACTCGGCAGTTTCGCACCCGGCGGCTCGTAGAACCCGTAGTGCATGCGCAGCGTCTTGACCTTGCCGAACCAGGGGATGGTGACGATGTATATATCGTTGTAGTCGTCCGGGCCGAACGCGGGGATGTTCTTGCTGCCGTGCAGTTCCTCCACCAGGGGCGCGAGCACGTCGCCCAGCGTGACCACCAGCACGATCTCGCCCTTGTGCTGCCGAAGCACCTGCGCCATGAACGGCACGACTTCATAGGGGTCGCGGATCGCCACGTCGAGTTCGAGCCGGCCGGCCACGGCGGCGGCGGTTTCCTGCGTCCGGCGGTGTTCGCTGGCGTAGATCGCATCGACCCCGGCCACGACGTCGATGTCCTCGATGACGTCGGCGAGCAGTTCGGCACGCTGCAGGCCCAGGTTGCTGAGGGGTGGATCGTCGCCCGCGATCGCTTCGGTATCGGTATGGCGGACGAAAATCATCGTCGTGGTGGCCTGCTGCTCGAAGAACCAGGCGAGCCCCACACAGATGACAACGAATGCGGCCACCGGGCCCAGCCTGGACCTGCGCCGCCGCACTTGCCGTACTGGCGCTCTGCGTTTTCTTCTGCGCCAAAACATGTTCGGTCAGTGACGATCCTGATCGCGGACCGCGCGCTCCTCGACTACGGTGTATTCGACTTCGACGATTTCGCCTGTGGGTCCCCCATCCCCTCCTCGCCCACCGGAACCCGGCCGACGGGGGCCTGATCGGCGGCGCTGGAGTTGGCGCCGCAGCCACCAGAGGCGGACGTAGAAGACCAGACCCGCGATGACAGCAAAGCCGAGAATAAAGGCGAGCACTACGGCACCGAGCAGAATGGCACCCACGGCGACCACGGCACCGACAACGAGGCCGGCGAGTTGGAAGAGCGGGTTCCTGGAGACCGTGAGGCGGTTCATAGTTCGGCCATTCTACCCCTACGGTGATCGGAGCGCCTATTGGGGATGTGTAGTGGGACCGCCGGCAGCTTGCGTCAGTTCAATGTCCCCACGACAATGCCACCCAGGGAGAGGTGGCAGAGTGGTCGAATGCGGCGGTCTTGAAAACCGTTGTCCGTTTGCGCGGACCGGGGGTTCGAATCCCTCCCTCTCCGCCATTCAACAAGGAGTCTGCTGATGTCGACCAAGCAAGCTCATTCCGTCGCGGTGCTGTCGGTAGCGTCTGCCATGACCATTTCCGTTGCGGCTCAGGATCTGGCCATCCGGACAACCATTGCAGACGGCCACACGGTGTTTGTGCTGCCTTCCGGCGAGTCCGCGCCAGTGGGCGCATCGTCCCTCGGCGGCGTGGACATTACAGTATCCGAATCGTTCGGCGTGCGCAGTTATCGAGCCGGCATCGGAGAGCGAACGTACACGGCACATGTTGACGCCACCGGTTCAACGAGGTGGCTGGTCTTCATTCCGGCACGTCAACGCTTCGAAGCCTTATCCGGCACCGTCCGCGTCGAGCTGCGGGACAATTCAACTCTCGATCGGTTATTGCTCGAGTTGGGCGCAGTGCGCGGCAAAGCCTATCCCGCCCTGGGATTCGCGCTGATTGAACTCGATAGGGCGACCCATCCTGTCGATGCCGTCGATCGGCTGTCTGTCGATCCACGCGTGATCGAGGCGACTCTGCAATGGGAGCAGAGCGAACGCGATCCGATGCCGGCGCCGGCCCACGGAACGAATCCGGCAACTTTACGAACGGCGCCATCTGCCGGTGCAACCGACAAAAACGCCCTGGACCCACATCTAACCTTCAGATTAAGAGCGGGCTATGGCGAATCCGGTCGCGACCCGCTGGTGATTACTGCCACCATCTTCAATCTCGGGATAGTCCAATCGTCGCCGAACCATCTTCGAATCTACGTCGACGGATCGGGTCAAGAGTCAGAGTGGCTTCACGAGACACGTTCCTTCCCGGGTATCGATGGGAAAAGTTCCTACCGGATGGAGATTCCGTTAGCGCTCGCCCACCTTGGACCTGACCAGACCTACTACGTGGCTGCAAAGGTCTACGAGGATGGTGAGTACCGGACAAGAGCCAGGACCGGATTCTCGCTCGACAGTCTGCAGCGCGTTCAGCACACCTGTATCGAGCCGGGACGGGGTTCCGTTTCCGGAATGGCGGATCCGCTTGAATCCCATCAGTGGTATCTGGAGAACACCGGTCAACCCGCGTTCGCAGAAGGCGGCGGTGCGGTCGATGAGGATCTGCAGATGGACGACGTTCTGGATGACGGCCCAACGGGCAACGGTATCCGGGTGGCGATCGTTGATTCCGGCCTGGAAGTTTGCCATCCGGACTTGAGGGACAACATCGAGACCGGCGCATCGTACAATTTCAACGCGAATCTGTTCGAGTCCGCCTCGCCCTGGTGGTACACGGCGGAGGTGACCGATCCGTTCAACTCCAATTCCACAGGCGATCACGGAACCAGGTTGGCGGGAGTGATCGCGGCGGCGGCGAATAACGGTATCGGCGGTCGCGGTGTCGCACCGGACGCACTGCTTCGAGGCTACAACTATCTGAGGGCGCAGTCGTCCATCTCCTTCCTGGATTCGCTGGGCGCAAGCTCTGTCGCACCCAACTCCACGGATGTCGATATCTTCAACATGAGTTTCGGTGGAATACAGAGCTTGCCGACCAATGTCTCCGCCGACAGGGAGTCCCTTTTCGCCCACGGCGCGAGCAACCTGCGGTCCGGACTCGGAGCCATTTACGTCAAGTCGGCAGGTAACGGATTTAACTCCTGCTACTCCATCCGACGAGAGGTCAACGCGCAAATCGGGTGCCGCTCCGCGATCGGGAGTCCCATCGGCAACCTGCCCTACCTGATCGTCGTCGGCGGCTTCAATGCGGACGGGGAGAGATCGAGCTATGCAAGTGCCGGCGCGAATCTCTGGATCAGCGCCCCGGCCGGGCAGTACGGCCGCGTCAAACCGGCCCTGGTGACAACGGACCAGATCGGGCGCCTTCGGGGCGATACCGCAGGCTTGTCGGACGACCCCGTGATCGAGGCGACGGTGAACCCGGACGGCGATTACACCGAGAACTTCAATGGCACGTCCGCGGCAGCAGCAACCGTGTCGGGTTCCGTCGCAGTCCTGCTCGAAGCCGAGCCGCAACTGACCTGGCGGGACATCAAGCATGTGCTCGCGGAGACGGCGCGGCGAATTGATCCCGATCGTGCAGCGGTCGAGGAGAGCTTCGGGTCTGTTTCACGTACGCTGCAGACGGCGTGGGTCGTGAACGCCGCAGGTTACGGCTTTCACAACTGGTACGGTTTCGGCGCGCTGGATCTCGACGCTGCCGTGGAATTCGTCGAGACCTACACGCCGGACTCGCTGGGCACGTTTCGGCAATCCGGCTGGTTCAACTCCAGCGTCGATGTCGCCATCCCGGACGAGGACGGCAGCGGCGTCACTCAAACGGTGGCGGTGAATGGCCTGGACGCGTCGGCCGACATCGAGGCCGTGATCCTGGAGGTGGACATCGATCATCCGTTTCCCAACGATCTCGGGATCGACATCGTCTCTCCCCGGGGGACGCGCAGCATAGTCAATCCGGCATTCAATGAAACCCTGGCTACCGGAACCAGCGGTCTACCGCTGCGCTGGCGGGTTCTGACTAACGCCTTCTACGGCGAGAGTCCCAGTGGAAACTGGAACATTGAAGTGTATGACGTCGCAGATGGCGACACAGGCCGGCTGAATTCGTGGCGACTGCGATTTTATTATGGGGAGCACCCCGAATAAACCTCGCCATCCATTTCGCAGCCGACTCGGTCGGGGATGTCCGCTCAGTAAGGCGGCCCGACCGCGACACGCTTCCCGGTCACCGTATGACTCTCTGCCATGTCGATGACGGCGATCGCGTAATCCTCTCTGGAGAGCAGGCTCGAACCGTTTCGATCGAACAGCGTCTCCTGGTCCCCCAGCCGATAGCGGCCTGTGAACTCGCCCGCATCCATGATGGAACCGTACGCCGCCGACATCACGGTCCAGTCGAATCCCGTGGACTCCCGGTAGGCCTCCAGCGCCAGCCAGTGGCCCTGAAACAGCCCGTGCACGAACGTACCGGGTTCGAGATCGAGCGTCTCGAACACGCGCACACCATCGGTGTTGAGCGTCGTGCCGCTTCCGACCTGTATCACGTGCGGGGTCGCGTCACCAAGCCGGGAGGCAGCTTCGATGTAGGCCACCGTGCCTCGAAACGCCACCGCTTCCTCCGGCGTGTTGCCCGGCCCGACACCGCCCACGGCAATGATCACGGCATCGGCGCCCTGGACCGTGGCGACGATGGAGTCCGGATCGGTGATGTCACCCGGAACCGCAGAGAAGAGCGTGTTCTCGTGACGCAAGCTCTCCGGGTTGCGCGTAACGCCGACGACCTCGTGACCGCGGCTCAGCGCCTCCTCGACAATCACGCTGCCCACGTTGCCGCTCGCGCCATAGACGACGAAGGTGTCGGCAAGCGCGCCCGGCGCGAACGCCCCGAACAGGCTCAGCATGACGAGATGGGTTATGAAGATGTCCGATTCTTTGCGTTTCATGGTTGTTCCTCTTTACCGGGCGGTCTTGCCGGGGAACTGCGGCCAACCATACCCGCCCCCGGTTTGAAGTCAATACGATGGTTCGTTGACCGGACGCGGTCCGCGTAAGCGTGCCCGATGCCTTCCACACTGGAATAGCGCCTTGTTTTGGTGACGCACTCAATGTATTCTGACCGTATGGTTACTTATTATTACCCAAATGGCTAATTCGATTCCCATGCCTCATCCAGGTCCGCTCCTTGTTGAGAAGTCTCAGGGCCGCGTAAGTGTCCATGCCCGCGAGCTGCCAGTCGAACCCGACGCCACGGCGCTGGACCGGTCTGTGGTTGCCATGCTGACGTCAGGCACGGCGGAGCCCGATGCGCAGTCCATAGGCATCCTGGGCCTTATACGCAGTGGGTTGCCATTCGCTGCTCTGGAAAACCTGGTTCAAGTTGTGGGCGCGTCCCAGGGGGAAGTTGCCAAGGTGGTGGGAATGCCCGCCACGACTCTCGGCCGACGCCGCAGGAATGGACGTCTCACATTGACGGAGTCGGACCACGTGGTGCGGGTCGCGCGCCTTGCTGTTATGGCGCGGGAACTCATGGCTGGAGACCCCAGCGCTGCGAGCGAATGGATGACGACGCCACACCGGCTGCTAGGCGGCGAAACGCCGCTCCGCCACGCTTCCACTGAAGCCGGTGGCCGCGAGGTGGAACAACTCATCGGCCAGCTTCGTCACGGCGTATTCAGCTAGTGCTTGTCGCCTGGCGCCTGGCTGCGCCGCAATTCGCTCAAACTGAGGACGAGTTGCTGTCCGGCGAGGGCGCGCGCCTGTACGGGGGTCGCTGGAACAGTCCGGGAAGGCCCGCAGTGTATCTCGGCGACAGTCTCGCGCTCGCGGCCATGGAATTGCTCGTCCACCTGCGGAACGTGGACGTTTTGGAAACCTACCGCAAGATGGCAGTCTACATCCCCGAGGACCTTGTCATGCACATCGAACCCGGCGAACTGCCTGCCGGATGGGAAACAGGATCGAGAAGTACGACACGCGAGATCGGCGATCGTTGGCTTACCGGAAGACGGTCCGTTGCGCTACAGGTGCCAAGTGCAGTGGTCCATGGAGACAGCAATCTGATCCTCAATCCGACCCATCGCGACATGGCTCTCATCGAGGTCGGACCCGTTTCCGATTTCCGGTTCGACCGGAGGCTTGGCCGTTAGACCGTAGCCCGGGATGAGGCGCTCAAATCGCCATTGCGGGGGTAACCGCGCTCGGATACTCTGCGCACTTCTGGACACTCTGTTCCACCTGAGATTCACGAGGAAAAACCGATGAGCCATCCGATACGCTTGGCTGCGCTGCTGCTCCCGGTCTGTTTCGTTCAGCCCGTGCTTGCTCAAGAGTTTTCGGCTGACCCCGTGACCGATGCGATGCTGCGGGATCCCGACCCCGCCGACTGGCTCATGTGGCGCCGCACGCTCGATAGCTGGGCGCACAGCCCGCTCGATCAGATCGATGCGGACAATGTCGGCGAACTCGAACTGGTATGGTCCCGGTCGCTGCATTCGGGCAGGCAGGAAGGCACGCCGCTGGTGTACGACGGGGTAATGTTCTTCCCTAACCCCGGCGATGTCGTTCAGGCTCTGGATGCGGCTACGGGTGAGTTTTTCTGGGAGTACGTCCGCGCCCTGCCGACCGACCTGAGCGAGTACTTTTCCGTGTCGGACACCAACCGCAACCTGGCGATCTACGAGAACAAGATCATTGACTCTGGTGCCGATGACTATCTCTACGCGCTCGACATGGCCACCGGCGAACTGGTCTGGGAGCATATGATCATGGATTATCGAGTCGGAGGACTGCAGTCTTCGGGCCCGATCATTGCGGATGGGAAGATCATTTCCGGGCGCAGTTGCCTGCCCGTGAGCGGTCCGGACGCCTGCATTATCATGGCGCACGACGGCTCCAGCGGGGAAGAGCTGTGGCGGACGCGGACCATTGCGGCCCCGGGCGAGCCCGGCGGCGACACATGGGGAGATGTTCCTTACGAGGAGCGCTGGCACGTGGGTACGTGGATGGTACCGAGCTACGACCCGGTACTTGAGCGCGTCTTCATCGGCACATCGGTGACCGCGCCGGCGCCGAAGTTCATGCTGGGTGGCAACGATCACAAGTACCTGTATCACAATTCCACCCTGGCGCTCGACGCCGTCACCGGAGAAATCGTCTGGTATTACCAGCACCTGGTGGATCACTGGGATCTTGACCATCCGTTCGAGCGGTTGCTGGTGGATACGGCGGTGGCGCCGAATCCCGACGCGGTCAGCTGGATCAATCCCGGTCTGCAGTCCGGCGAAGTTCGCAAAGTGGTCACCGGCATCCCCGGCAAGACCGGTATCGTGTATACGCTCGATCGTGAGACGGGCGAATTCTTGTGGGCAACCCCCACTGTGGTGCAAAACGTCATCGAGAGCATCGACGGCGCGACAGGCGCGGTACGGGGCACCGAGGATGTGCTGTTCACCGGTGCGGAACAGACCCGTTTCGTTTGTCCATCGCTGATCGGCGGCAAGAACTGGCCGACCGGCGCCTACAGTCCGACCACCAATACGATGTACATGCCGCTGCAGAACACCTGCATGAGCGCACGGTCCACGGCGGAAGTGCCTGATCCTGACGACCTGTACGCACTCGACAACACTGACGAGATTACGCCCGGTGAGGAAAACGTCGGCGCGATTCACGCCATATCCGCCGAAACCGGTGTGACTTCCTGGATCTACGAACAACCCGCGGGTGTGGCCTCGCTGATGGTCACCGACGGGGGGTTGCTCTTTGGAGGCGATGCGGCCGGCCGATTCAGGGCGCTGGATCTGACGACGGGCGAGGTACTTTGGGAGACGGATCTCGGGGCGCAGGTGTCAGGGTACCCGGTGACCTACGCGGTGGGCGGCAGACAGTATGTTGCCGTCAGTACCGGATCCTCATTTGCTCTGGGGGAACTCAACAGCCTGGTATCGGAGGAATTACAGGCCGGCGTCGATACCAACCTGTTCATCTTCGCGTTGCCGGACTGATCGCGGGGTCGGGCGCCCGCCGTGCTTTGCGCACGGTGCGTTCGGTCTCTTCCCGGACCGCCAGCAACCGGCCGATCATCGTGCTGACGAGGTCCTCGGCGCGGTTCGGGGCACGCCAGGAGCCGTTGATGGGCCCTTAGCAAGGCCTCGCCGTCGAGTTTCTCCTTCAGCAGGTCTTCGGCCAGCATCAGGCCGAGATTCTGCCTGGCCGAGAATTTCCGCGCAGATAGCCACCCTGGTGATGCGCTCCCCGACCCTGGCGAGACGATCAGGGTCGGAGATGCCGGCAAGATTGGTGCAAACCAACACAGCCGAGGTTCAGCGAATCAGTTGTTCGAGCAACAGGCTGGACAATTCCCTACGGGCGTCGAGGATCACGATGACATGGACGCGATCAGCATCGAATCGATAGACGATTCGCCATGGGCCTTAAATCAGTTCCCGGTAGGCGAAAATGTCCACCGCTCGCAACTCAGGAACGATTCGTCCGCGCTCCGGGAATACTGTGAGCGCTTGGCTCCGGCTCTCCAGTCGCGAGAGCACTTCGAGAGCGTTGGGCGGATTCTCTGCGGCAATGAACTCGGTGATGCCCTCAAGGTCGAATCTCGCGGCATCAGGTCCACAGAACCGGATAGTCAGCCACCGGCTGCGGTGGTCAAGCGGGCCCGGATGTCTGCGAACACGCGATCCTGGGCGGTGGTGCGCTCCGCCGGGATGTCGGCTTCGTCCTGCGCCATGAGCTTTAGCATGAGCAGCGCTTCCTGGAACCGCTGGTGCGTCTGGAAGTCCTGCACCACGGCGCTGGCGGCACCGCGCTGCGTCAAGACAATCGCATGCTGAGCGGTTTGCAGTTCGGCGAGCATTTGCGCCTTGACGTCAAGTCCAAGCGCAAGTTGGAAAGGGCGGCAGCGTATGAGGAAACGACCGTTAGCCGATTCGTGCTGTCAAACGCCGTGGCGGCGGCCGAACGAGTGATCGCGGCACGCGAAGGAATCGTTCTGCCTGCGAAGGACTGGGACGCCCTCCACGATGCGCTGCTCGACCCGCCCGCGCCGAATCCGGAACTTAGACGGGCCGCCCTCCGCTATCGCTCGCCACGCTCCGTCAGACTATAGTTGGCCTTGAGTCTTGCAGACCTTGTGTTATATTCGGATATAACATAGGAGAAACGCATGCATGTCACCCATCTGCGCAAGGTCGGCGGCTCCGTGATGCTCGCGATACCCCCGGCGCTGCTCGATGTGCTGGAGCTTCGAGCCGGCGCCAGCGTGGACATAGGGATCGCGGAAGGCCAATTGATCGTGGCGCCGAGAACGCGGGCCGGCTACACCCTGGACGAACTCCTGGCGCAATGCGACGAGACCGCTCCGGTGGGCGAAGAGGACCGCGCCTGGCTTGAGGCCGAGCCGGTCGGCAACGAACTGCTGTAATGCAGCGGGGCGAGATCTGGCTGGTCAGCCTCGACCCCACCGCCGGCCGCGAGCAACGGGGAACCCGCCCGGTGCTGATCGTCTCCACCGCCCCCTTCAACCGACTCACGCGGACCCCCGTCGTTCTGCCCATCACCACCGGCGGAAGCTTCGCGCGCCGCCGCGGGTTCGCGGTATCCCTGGACGATGCGGGCACGCGCACCGTGGGCGTCATTCGCTGCGACCAGCCCCGCGCACTCGATCTCGCCGCCCGGAACGGGAGGCGCCTCGAAGCGGTCCCGGAGCCGATCATGGACGACGTGCTGGCGCGCCTTGCCGCAATCCTGGCGTAACCCCCTGGTTACGGACTACGCGAACTTGACGGCCTGCATATTGCCTTTGTCGACCCGGATTACTGCTTGCAAATAATCCGAATCTGAGCGTGGTCGCTCACAGGCTGGTGCGCTTCACAAAAAGTATGACAGTTATTAGTTCTTGTCAGAAGTGGCCTGATACCGTTGCTATACTGCTCGGCATTCCGGCCAAAAAACGGCGCTATCGGCCCGATGCCTCCCAAGAGACTCCCATGCCCAATACGCACACGCTGAAAACAGCAACTTTGTCCGCGCTTGCAAGTCTCGCAACGTCATCGCTCACGCTCGCGCACCACGGTCCCGTCTCGCAATCATCACTCTACCTGACCGACAACTTCGTTGAGCTCCAAGGGGAGATCGTCGACGTGTTTTGGCGCAATCCCCATACGCGCGCGCGCATGCTCGTGGTCGGCGATGACGGCGAAGAGCAGCTTTGGGAGATCGAGATATCGCCCGGACCGCGCACATTGGAACGGCTCGGCATCAATGAAGAGGACCTTTTCGGCCCGGCGCGAGCGGCGGGCTACATCTCGCGACGCGATCCCGATTCGCTCGGCGCGTTACACGTTTTGCTGCCCGACGGTCGCGAGTATGCGCCAGGTAACCGTGAGCTGCTCTGGACGGCCGACAGGCTCGCGAGCACACAGTTCGCAATCGACCCGGAAAGATCTGCAGAAGAGCGACGCACGGCAACCAGTATTTTCAGGACGTGGGGACGCAGAATCGGGCCCCGGCCTCAAGCCGACGAATATCACCATCTCCTGACAGATCGTGGCCGTGAGGCGGCGGCACAATTCCACGCCCCGCGCGACAACCCCGAACTCGAGTGCCGCACCGGCGTAGGCGCGAGCATGATGGACCCCATGCCGCTTGAGATCATCGACGAAGGCAATCGTATCTTGGTGCACCAGTCGGAGTACAACGTACGCCGCACAATCTGGCTGGATCCCGAGGCTTCCGGAGTAGAGCCCACGCCGGGACCATACGGTTTCTCGGTGGGTCGCTGGGAAGATGATGTGCTCATGGTGTATACAACTCATATCGACTTCCCGTATCTCGATCCCTATGGCACACCGCAGTCCGATCAGATCGAGTATCTCGAGCGCTTCCAGCTCTCCGAATCCGATGACGCAGTTCTGCTGAACTACTCACTGACGGCCACCGATCCTGTCATGTACGCGGAGCCGATCGTTTTCGAGCGGCCACGTCAATGGTCGCCAGGGCGTGTATTCGAGGAGTTCAACTGCGCCCACGAGTGGGAGGGCGGAGCGGAGTAAGCTCTCTGGGCCACCTTCTTCGGCCAGAGCCGTTGACCGTTAAACTGCTTGACGCCAAGCTGGAACACGCGCCTCATTTGAGGCGCTGATTGCCGAAAGTCAGGATCTTGCGCTTCGCCGAGTTATTCCCTTATCACGTAGTCCCAATGCAATCCTGCGTTCTGCAAGATCGCACGCAGATCGCTGTCCAACAGATATCCATACTCGATCAGGCCCATGGCCTCCTCCGCCACGAACCCCAGGTACTGCTCACGACTCGTGTAACGTTCCTCCACCGAGAGCCGGGAGTCGCCGGCGGCCTCCCTGTCGCTTCGATTCCTCGATAGCGGGATGTATGAACCCTGGCTGGCAATGGGGCTGTAGGGGTTCCAACCGGCATGGGTCGCGAGGGGTACGGCGAGTTCGGGCGACCTGAGACCCGTGAGCTCGTTGCCCGTTTCGTCGACCTGCGGTACCAGGAAGGGAAAGGGCGTATCTCCTTCAGGAGGCTCGTTTGCAATGATTCCCAGTGTTTCGAACTCTGGCCCATAGTCCAGCCGGTAGGCGCGACTGACGTCGACCGGACGCCGAACCCGCGGGATCTCCGGAAATTCAAGGTCCTCAAGCTCCACCAACGTCCCATCCGCAACCTGCGGATACCGGCTCTCCGGCGGCAACGTCCCGTCCCTCACCCAGGCATCAAGCTTCAAAAACAGCGACCTCAGAAACCACGTGTAGTCATTGTGATTCCCCACCCGCAGCCCGTCCGTACGATTCGCGGGAAACGCAGCAGGCACATGCTGCGTGCCCGCAAAGAAGTAAATCCTCGATGTATCGGCAGGCGGTAAGTCGGCTTGCCCATCAACCGTCGTGTGAATCAACGCAGTTGGCAGCCGCCAATACTCAGTCGAGGTGTTCGTATAGAAAATCTTCGGCGTGGTTTCGGGAGACACGCCGGCCAGCAGACTGTCCTCGACACCCGTCACAGGGTCCCTCTGCATCACATCCGAAAAAGGAAACTGATCCCCCGGATAGAAGTAGCTCGCATCCACCGCCCTCGACGGCTGAGCGAAGCGGTGATTGAAGCTACCTCGGGCATTGGACCCGGTGTGCGGCATCAGCCCGTCAAAAACCTTCCTCTGTTCCTCATCCGCATTGAATCCGTCGTGGACGTAGGTGCGCAGGTATCGCCCCGCCTGGGAATCGCCGAAAGCGATCGCCCGTTCGATGCTGCCCGCCGGGATACCAAGTGCGTCGGCGCCGCCGTACTTGAGCTGTGAGACGGCATCCCGCATCGCGGCCAGTCCCAGCCCTGCGATGGGCGGGTCCTGCGACACGAACACCGCTTCGTAGATTCGGCCCGGCTCGAAACCGCTGGAGAGATAGACGCGGGTCGGGTCCGCCACCATGCGGCCGTCCTCAAGGCGTCCGAACTGCCATGCGTCCCGGGGTATGACCGTACGCTCCCCTGCCGGAGCGTCCCTGACTGTCAGGGTGTTGCGGGGATCGTCGGGGTTCACCACGGCGTAAGGCATATGCCCTCGATCGCCCAGGGAATGATCGAAAGCCGGCTGCCGCACAACGAAGTCGCTGCGCACCAGGCCTTCGATGGGCTCGCCGCCATTCGTGGCAACCGGCACGTAGGCCCGCATCAGGTCCGGCTGCTCGGGCACGTCGAATTGCCATCCGACATAAAGGAGCGTGAAGCCGTGGCGCATGAGGAAGCCATCGCCGAAGTCCGCTTCGGTGCGCGGGTCGTTGGTCGCCGCGGTGGCGTTGAAATACCGAAGTATCCGCTTGCGGCCGCGATTCATCACGTCGAGAAACACGGTGCCGTTGCCCGCTTCGATGTCCCTGGGTTTCAGCAGGTAGAAGTCGGCCGAAAACTCGACGCGGCCCGCTCCGTTGAGCGGCGCGTAGTCGATGTCGCGAATGATCCGGTTGGCGCTGTTTTGCGGGTCGACCTCGAAATGGATTCGCCCCGCGAGACGTTCATAGGGACCGGCAAGGCCCCACGACCGGCCGCCGAGCACATCTTCGTGGACTTCCACATCGAAGCGGACCACTTCGCCGCCGGCGGCAGATGCCAGCAGCAGGATCAGGCAAGGGATCTTGTTGGTGATCTTCATGGCATCTCCGACTATACCGCAGCACCCGGGTCCTCCGGTTCTTGTAGTATGTTGGCAATGAACACTCAGGTCGACCTGATCCTGGCAGCGAGGTTACCGATGTACGCGAATATAAAATTTATTGCCCTGGCGGCTCTGGTTACTGCGGTCTGCTCGCAGCCTGCTACCGTAACCGCGCAGACTGACGCCGCCGCATCCTCCGTCCCCGCAGACATCGCGGCGCTGGTTTCGGCCGCCGTGCCCGACATCGCCATCACGGGCGGGGACCTCAATGCCTCCGGTAACCAGTTCGAGGTCACCGGCACGTTGCCGAACGGCGACGAGATCGAGGTCGATATGGTGCAGTCGAACGGCGCGTGGACGGTGGATGAGGTGCAGCGCGATATCGAGTGGTCGACCGTGCCGGAGCCGGTCCGCGCCGCGGCCGCCGCCGTGCCGGACTCGTTCGAGCCGATCCGCGTCATCGAAAGCACGCAGGCGGCGGACGGCTCGATCGTCTTTGAACTGTTCCGGGCAACGGCGGATGGAAGCCCTTCCCGGGGACCGGCCATGGAAGTGCGCTGGCACGAAGGGAGTGCGGAGGTGATGCCTTGAACGCCGGTGCAAACATCAGCGAGCCTGACTCCGCACGGCCGTGCCGAAAAGGCGGTTGAGGAGACAGGCCGCCGGCATCCAGTCTGTACGGTAGACGCTCTTGAGGAATCTTCACTGACGCTCGGCGGCAGGGGTTGTACCCTTGGATTCGATAGGTGCGTACGCCATTGAAGCCGAGGGAACCTGCCATGAAGAAAGCCTTCCCCACGTTCCTGACACTGGCCGCCGTCCTTGTACTGGTATTCGGTTTCGTGGAGCTGAGCGAAGGACAGATGGGCGGCAGAGACCGCGACCGGAATCGCTTCGAAGGACCCATCGCGGACTTCCCGCTAACCGCCCTGCCCCGGGATATCACCGCGCCTCCGGAAAATCCCCAAACCCCGCAAAAGATAGAGTTGGGCAGACTGCTCTTTTGGGACCCGATCCTCTCCGGAAACCAGCGGGTCGCGTGCGCCACCTGTCATCACCCGGATTTCGGCTATGCCGAGGATCTGGACCTCTCCATCGGCGTGGACGGAGACGGGCTGGGCGGCGACCGCCGTTTCGTGTCCGAGGATCCGATTCCCTTCGTCAAGCGCAACAGTCAGACGATTCTGAACACAGCTTTCAACGGCATCGATCCGGACGGGGAATACGATCCCGCTGCAGCACCCATGTTCTGGGACGATCGCGCACGGGGCCTCGAGGCGCAGTCGCTGTTGCCGATCCTCACGTTCGAGGAAATGCGCGGGCATGCCTACCCCGAGGAAGACGCCGTCGACGCCGTTGTCGCACGCCTTCAGGCTAACCGTGAATACCGCGCACTGTTCGCAGAGGCGTTTGAAGGCGAAAACACCGTGAGCGCCGAGAATCTCGGCAAGGCGCTGGCCGCATTTCAGCGCAGCCTGATAGCGAACAATTCACCCTACGACCGCTACGTGCGGGGTGACGCCAGCGCCATGACCCGCCTACAGATTCAGGGTATGCGGCGATTCGAGCAGGTAGGCTGCATCAATTGCCACAACGGGCCGATGTTTTCCGATTTCAAGCTCCACGTACTGGGCATTCGCGACAACAGGCTGCTCACGGAATCGGATAAGGGCGCCGTCGATCAGCCATACGCCTTTCGGACGCCATCGCTTCGAAACCTGGCCTATACGGCGCCCTACATGCACAACGGCCTGTTCGCGACACTCGAGGACGTCGTCGAATTCTATGACGATGTCGGGGATCGCGATGAGAGGAACGTGAACCTGGAACGTAACCAGGTGGACCCGCTCACCCGGACCCTGGACGATCCCGACGACCATGAGCGAGAACTGCTCGCGTTCCTCAACGCCCTGAACGACGACGATTTCGACCGGAGGATTCCGGACCGGGTCCCCAGCGGACTCAATCCCGGGGGCGAAATCTGAGTGCGATGATGTCTGCCTTGCGACCCTGGTCGCGCGACGTCAGGCCATAGTCGATTATCGATAAACCGAATCCTCGGTGTCCCGAGTTTCGCACTCGAATCGTTCGCCTTCTTCGAAGCCCGGCAGTACCTCATCGCCGGGCTCGTAGACCCAGCGGTGATCCCAGATTGCGGGCTCCACCAGGTACTCCGGATCCGTGATGATGATTTCGTATCTGAGCTCGGTCTCGTCCTCGCTCATCGTGTAGCGTTCGAGCATCGAGACGTTCTCGCTCATGGGCCTGCCGTCCTGATCGAGGTACGGCCAGTTGAACTGCGTCGTTTCGACGACGAGTGTATTTCCCTCCAGGCGCCCGACCGAGTACCCGAGATGACTGGGCGCCTGAGTCTGGCCGCGCGCCTCTTCAGTCATGTGAAACACGCGCTGCTGATCCCATTCCTCGATCCGCTGGACGATCCGGTCACCCTCGTCGATCAGCTCTATGGGATAGGGATTCAGGATGGCGTTGGGCATACCCGGCGGTATGCACTGGAGACTCGGGTCGTCGGTTCTCGCGTCGTAAGCGTCCAGCGCCGCCTGGGCTGCAGGTGTCAGCACGAACGGGTTGCGGAGCCTGTATCGGGTTTCAAAACTCCATACCTTGAACAGGCCCGTGCCGGCAGCTTCGGCCGCGCTGCCCCGCTCTCTTCCGCCCTCCAACGGTGATTCCGGTCCCAGGCGCACCTCCTCGCCGCCAGGCAACAGCAGATGAGAAGGAGCACCGCCGAATATCATGCGTTCGCCTCGCCGCGAGGCTCTCCCGATATACCTGACGCGATCGCCAACTTCCACGGTGTTTCGGTAGAAGCCCCTTCGTACAAGTGCGCTGGTCGGACTGCCTTCCGTTACCCATTCTTCGACCAAACCGTCGGCATTCACCACTTCGATCGTGAAACCGGTATGCGGATTTCTCCAGAAGACTTCGGTGACGATCCCCTCGATCTCCGTTGTCCTGTTTTCGTCGTAGAACGCTACTACGGAATGGTGTCCCATCGCCGGCGAAGCGAGCATTGGCAGGGTGAGAAAAATAGTAGCTGGTCTCATGATCATCTCAAGCAGTTGCCCAACCGGGAAAAACAAAAATATACCTGAATCGCGGAGAATTCGATCCGGACGTATCCGGCCGGTGGGACCAGAACCCCGATGCCACCGGATCGTTCGATCGGCGTCAAACGCTACCCGTCTTCCCACTCGGGAATGCAGTCGAACTCGAACAGGTCTACCCCCGGGATCCATCTGCGGGGCATCGTAAGCGTCACGGGCTCGGCGAACATCACCGGGTCCGTGATGGTGAACGTGTAGTCCAGCCACTCCCCGTTTTCCCGGGTCGAGAAGCGTTCCACGTAGGTCGCCTGGTCCGACTGCGGTGTCGTTCCCTCGTCGAATGTGGGGTGATTGACGTGACTGGTATTCACGACCAGCACGTCCCCTTCCCAGTGTCCCACCGAGTGGCCGACGTTCGACCAGGCCGGTTCCGGTGCCGTCTCCGGGTCCATGTAGATGTCGCGATGGGTGTTGTACTGCTCGGTCCAGATGTGGATTCGATCGCCGTGATCGGAGATCCGGATTCTGGAACGTTCGAACATCGTCGTGGGCATGCCCGTCCGGCACTGCAGCTCGAGCGCTTCCGAGCCGTCCTGGGCCATGGTTGCCGCGACCTCGCGCCCCCGCTCCGAGAGGTAGGGCTGGTACTCGGACGTTCGCGGCTGCGGCGCCTGGCGAATGCTCCACGTGCGGAAGATGCCATTTGCACTGCGCCTGTCCTCTTCGATCCTGGCGGCAGACGGGACGAGAGCATCGGCTGTCATTTCCTCCCCCCAGCGCACGGACGCACCCGCCATTCCGCCCACGTGTTCCAGCCCGTTGGGCAGCAACAGGTTGGTCAGGCCGATGGACCTGGGGTCGCGCCTCGAGACGAACCCCGCCGCCCTGACGTAATCGCCGACCAGCAGGAAGTCGTCCTGAGTGATGCCCGCTCGGAGAAAGGTCGTCGGGCTGGAGCCGGCTTCGAGCTCCCAGATCTCTCCGTCGGCATCCTCCATCCGGTACCGGACATGGGGGGCACGCCAGAAGACTTCGGTGACGACGCCCTCGACCTCCAGGGGCTCCTCCGGGTTCTCGGCCAGGTAGAGCGCGTTGTTGGTGACGCCGCCGTGGTGCGCGTTGACCGCCACCGCAAGGAAGACGCTGGCGAAGGGCCAGACGACGAAACGAATTGTCTTTGGTAATGCCATTATTCTTGTACTCCTGAATCTCCAGTTTACCTGACGGCTCGTGTGTACTGACAGCCTTGCCGAAAGTGCATATGATCCTGAATTCACGGGGATGGAAGCGGAGAAAAAACATGTTTGACGAACGAATAAAGTTGGCTGCTCTGGGTTCTTTCGTTTTTCTCGTCGGCGCAGGCTCGGTCGTCGGCAATATCATCACCGGCGAAGGCCTTCCCAATCCGAATCCGGTGCTCACCAACCAATGGGGCGAACTGCCCTCCGGTCGGACCTGGGGGCACACGGCCGGTATCGATATCGATCCCACCGATGGTCATGTCTGGGCCTATGAGCGCTGCGGATCCGCTGCCGGCATGGCTGCCGGCGGGCCTATAAACTGCGATACGAATCCGGTCGATCCGATATTCAAGTTCGATCGCAACACAGGGGAAGTGCTGGCCAATTTCGGTGCGGGCATTTTCACAATTCCCCACGGAATCCATGCGGACCATGACGGCAATGTGTGGGTCACCGACTTCGCCACCAACGCCGACGGCACCAAGGGCCAGCAGGTGCACAAGTTCAGTCCCGACGGCGAGCTGTTGATGAGCCTGGGCGTCGCGGGGCAGTCGGGTACCGACGGCGCCCACTTCAATCAACCGAACGACGTGGTCGTCGCGGCAGACGGCAGTATTTTCGTATCCGACGGCCACAACGGCCAGGGCATGACGACGGCTGACGCGGTCGAAGAAGGCCGGCAGGCGGGTCAGACAGGACGCATCATGAAGTTCGCGCCCGACGGCACCTTCATCACGCAGTGGGGGCAGCTTGGGACCGCCCATGGCGAATTTCGCACGCCCCATGCACTGGAGATCGATTCGCAGGATCGCCTCTGGGTAGCGGATCGCGGCAACCATCGCCTGGAGATATTCGACCTGGACGGCAACTACCTGGAATCCCGCTACAGCTACGGACGCATCAGCGGCATCTTCATTACCGACGACGACATGGTCTACGCGATCGACTCCGAGTCCAACCCGTACAACCACATCAACTGGATCGCAGGCGTGCGCATCGGCCCGCTGGACGAAGATCGAATCGTTGCCTTTATTCCGGGCTATCCCACCGCGACCCGTGGCTATCAATCCACCGCGGGTGAGGGAGTGGCGGTGGCCGGCGACGGCACGGTTTTCGTCGCGGAGGGGCCTGCCTCGATACCCATTGCCGAGGGTGCCTTCAGCCGGTATGGCGCAGAGTAGCAGTCAGAGAGAACACCTGAGCGTTTCCGACTGTTACGACAGCCGGGTCGCGGAAGTCCGGGGCGTGCTGACCGACGTGAGATGGCGCAATCCGCATGTCGGCATCGGCCAAAGGACAATCCCTTTTTATTCCGGCAACCCGAATTCGCCGATGGGATAGCCGATGGGATACAGGCTCTGGTAGTTGCCCGGCGAGTCGTCGTAGTTTGGCTCCCTCCAGCGGTACATGTTGTCCCACATGGAGATGATGTTCGTGCGGCGCCAGGTTGCCATGTTCAGGTAGTCGGCGAAATCGTCCATCGTGACGCGCTCGATGATTTGCTCGATGCTCGCGCCTTGCACCATTTCATTCAGCACGCGGTCTCTGAGCGCCACCACATAGTCTCGAAAGTCCAGAAAACCCTGTTGTGTGGTGGGTCCGGCATGCCCGGGTATCACGATGTCGACGTCGTCCAGCCTGGCCAGCACGCCGAGCGTTTCGATCAGGTTCTCGACATGGGCATCTCGAAAATCAGGCAATGCGACCGCCCTCTCCCCCCACACGATATCGGGCGCGATGAGAACCCCCTCCTCCGGGAGGTGGATCTGAATGAGGTTATTGCTGTGCGTATGCCCGAAGTGGTAGAGAGACAGCGTCTTTCCACCCAGGTGAATTTCCATCTGCTCTTCGAATACGACATCGGGAATCGAGGTGTTCCGGCCTTCCCGGACTATGTGCTCCCTCGCGCTCGCGTGCGAAACGGTAACCGCGGTGTCATCGAAGACCTGCAGCCCGCAAATGTGATCCTCGTGATCATGGCTCAGGATGACGTACTTGACGGGCACATCGTAGCGCCTGCCCAGTTCCGCCTTGAGCCATTCCGGGTTGCCTTCGCCGCGACACGTGCCGTCAATTACGGCAAGGCCTTCATCCGTGACAATGACGACGCTGTTTGTAGCACCGGGCCGATGCACCGTACGAAAAACGCTGTCGGTGATCCGGACCAACCTCGGAGATCCGTCCCCGGCGTCCTGGGACGCTGCATGCTGGAAGAAAAACGCCGCAATCAAGAGCATTAGACCAGGACTTACTCTCCGCTGTTTCATTCGCCTTCTCCGCGAGTTCTGAAATTTCTCCTGCCACCTTGTTCCTACGCTAATCACAAGTCAATGGAGAGTGCGATTGGCGGTTCCGCGCCGCTGAGACAGCGCACCCGATTGCGCAATCCCTGATAGAATCGGGAGATTAGGCCAGTTGGGGGGACCAGGGGTTGGCCTGCCGCCGGCAACCGCTCCCCGGTGCGAACCTCGCCGCGAGGAGATCGTCATGAGAGCAAGAATCGCCCTGATTCCCATTCTGGGACTCGTCGTTTCCATCGGCTGGACGAACGGGGCCAACATCGCCTCGGACATGGCGGAGTATGCGCGAGAGTTTCTGCGCTCCCTCCACTTTGAGAGCCGGGAAATGGCGAACCTCGCTTTCGACGACGAGAACCGCTACGACTGGCACTACATCCCCAGGATGGGCGAGCGACAGGGCATTCCCTACAAGTCAATGACGGTCCCTCAGAGCCAGCTCGGTCATCGCCTGATGAGCACGGCGCTCAGCCATGAGGGTATGTCCAAGGCGCTGGGCGTGATGTACCTGGACCAGATTCTGTGGGAGATCGAGCAAACCGAAATGCGCGACTCCGAACTCTACTACGTCACCGTCTTTGGCGATCCCTCCGACGAGGGCAACTGGGGATGGCGCGTGGAGGGGCATCACCTCTCGTTGAATATCACCATCCGGGATGGTGAGGTGATTTCCACCTCGCCGATGTTCATGGGCGCGAATCCTGCGCGCATCCGGGATGGGGCCCAGGAGGGGATGGAGGTGCTGGAAGGCGAGCAGGAACTGGCCAGGCGCCTCCTGCACATGTTCGACGACCAACAGCGAGAGGTTGTCGTCTATGCAAACAGGCCACCCGTGGACATCGAGACACGCGAGATCGTGCAGGTTGAGCCCGGGCCGCCGCGCGGGCTCTCGGTCCGCGAGATGTCCGAAACCCAGGCCGGTCTACTGATGCAACTGGTCGAGGAATATGCCTACAGAATTCGCCCGGAACTCGCCGATGCGGAGATGGCGGAAATCCGCAGAGCCGGCGTGGAAGAGATTCACTTCGGCTGGGCCGGAGGCGACGAGTTCGGCGAGCCCCATTACTATCGGATTCAGGGACCCACGTTCCTCATTGAATACGACAACCGGCAAAACGGCGCGAATCACATCCACTCGGTGTGGCGGGACCTGACCGGAGATTTTGGCCAGGATCTGCTCGCTCAGCACTACTCGCTGAGTCCACATCACAATAACCAGAACAGGTATGCGTTCGCGGGCACTCGATAGGTTTCAAACAGGCATCGTCAGGATAGCTGGCAAACGAAGTCTGCCGTAAATGGCTGCTTACGCCTCCGCCCAGCCGCAGACGGCCTTGACTTCGAGAAACTCCTCCAGGCCCCAGACACCGCCCTCGCGGCCGTTGCCCGAGGCCTTCATGCCGCCGAACGGGCTCCCGGCACCGCGAAACTGACCGTTCATCTCCACCATCCCGGAACGCAGCCGCCGCGCCACGCGATTGCGTTTGGCGCCGTCTTCGCTCTGGACATAGTTGGTCAGTCCGTAGGGCGTGTCGTTGGCGATGCGAACGGCGTCTTCCTCGGTGTCGAAGGGAATGATCGACAGCACCGGCCCGAATATCTCCTCTCGCGCGATCGTCATGTCGTTCGAGACATCGGCGAACACGGTTGGGCGGACGAAATAGCCGGAATCCATGCCTTCCGGCAATCCCGGTCCCCCGGCGACCAGGCGCGCGCCCTCGTCGATCCCCGTTTGAATAAAGCCCTGAATCTTGTCGAACTGTCCGCGGCTCACCACCGGGCCCGCGTGCCGTCCTTCCCTGGATGCCGGGCCCACTTCGTGGCTGTCCGCAACTTCGGCGGCCGCCGCGACACATTCATCGTAGATCTCTCGCTGCACCAGCATCCGGGTCGGCGCATTGCATGATTGGCCGGTGTTGTTGAAGCAATGCAGGACGCCGCGTTTCACGGCTTGCTCACCCGCATCGCTGAAGATGATGTTGGCGCCCTTCCCGCCGAGTTCCAGGTGCACCCGCTTGTGCGTGGCTGCAGCGTTCTTCGATATGTCCTCCCCGGCGCGCGTGGAACCGGTGAATGAAATCATGTCGAGGTCCGGATGACCGCTGAGCTGTCGGCCGACACCGGGCCCGTCGCCGTTAAGCATGTTGAAGACTCCGGGGGGCGTTCCGGCATCGTGCATGACCTCGGCGAAAACCATGGCCGACAGCGGCGCGATCTCCGACGGCTTCAGCACCATCGTGCATCCGGCTGCCAACGCCGGGATTACCTTCAGGGTGACCTGGTTCATCGGCCAGTTCCACGGCGTGATCAGGCCGCAGACACCCACCGGTTCATAGAAGATTCGGTCGTTGGGCGCGTGCGGGCCCAGCATCCGCTCGAACTCGAATGCCCTCAAAACGCGAATGAAGCCCTTGATGTGCCACTGGCCCGAACCCGCTTGCTGGTTTCTGGCCAGGTCGATCGGTGCGCCCATTTCCAGACTGATGGCGTGAGCGATGTCGTCGAACCTCGCCTCGTAGATTTCGAGGATGCGTTCCAGCAGGGCGACCCGCTCATCCTTTGAGGATACGGACCAGCCGTCAAAGGCGGAATTCGCCGCCGCCACCGCAGCGTCGGTGTCCGCCTGGCCTCCCAGTGAAATCACGCCGACGACGTTTTCGGTGGAAGGGTCGATCACATCGAAATCGTTGCCTTGGTTGGGCGCAACCCATCGACCGTCAATATAGAACTGGCGCTTGTCCAACACGTGCCTCTCCAATGGGCTGCTTCGGATGACAGGTTCTACCAAGTTTTGTGCACGTTGCCAACCGGTTCGAGTACCGCGGCCCGAGGTCATGAGCCTCGATCGGGATTGGCATTGCGCGACTGTGGCAGTCCGAGGCCATCGGACGCGGTCTGCTAATATTTCCGCGCTTGAACAAGCGCAATTTCCGAATGGGCATGCGGATACTTCGAACGTGGGATGATTGATGTTCTGCAGTTATTGATCAGCGGTATCTCCCTGGGCTGCGTCTACGGCCTGATCGCGCTCGGCTTCGTGCTCATCTACAAGGCCACGGAGATGGTGAACTTCGCCCAGGGCGACATCATGATGCTCGGCGCGTTCGTGGCGTTCACCTACATCAATACCCTGGGTATGCCATTCCTGTGGGGCGTTCTCGCAACCATTGCGACCATGGCCGTCTTCGGCATGCTCATCGAGCGGCTGGCCCTGCGAAGGATGATCGGCGAGCCGCCTTTCGCCGTGCTGATGATCACGATCGGACTCGGCTTCATCTTTCGCGCCGCCGCAGGCGCAATCTGGGGAAACGACCCGAAGTCGATTTCCTCACCGTTGACGGGAGGCGTGCTGAGAATCGGCGAACTGACCGTCGGCTACGAGAATCTCGCGGTCATCGGCGGCACGTCTGTCCTGTGCGCCGGGCTTTACCTGTTCTTCCGGTTCACCCGGCTCGGTATCGCCATGCAGGCCACGTCGCAGAACCAGCTTGCGGCCTTCTATATCGGCATTCCGGTCAAACGGATATTCAGCATCGTCTGGGCGCTGTCGTGCGCCATCGCCGCGGCTGCCGGTATCCTCGTGGCCCCCGTGTCGCTCATCGACCCGACGATCGGTTTCATTGGCATCAAGGCGTTCGCGGCGGCCATCGTGGGCGGTTTCGGGAGTCTGCCGGGCGCCATCCTGGGTGGCCTGATCGTCGGCATTGCCGAGCAATTCGCCGGCCTCTACGGCCCGACGGGCTCCGCTGATATCACTGCCTACGTCATCATTCTCCTGATGTTGTTCGCCAGGCCGGAAGGCCTGTTCGCAACCATCCAGCGGAAGAAAGTCTGATGCGTTTCATCTTCAAGATCCGCTACCAGCAGGACATCGCGCTCTTCAGGCACGATGGGCAGCGTTTCTGGTACGGACTTCTGGCGATCGCCTTGCTGCTGGCGCCGCTCGGTCTGGATACCTTCTACCTGGGGGAACTCGCGCTCGTCTGCATCTATGCGATTGCCGGCATCGGCCTGATGCTGCTCGTCGGGTACACGGGACTCGTCAGTCTCGGTCACGCGGCCTTTCTCGCGATCGGCGCCTATGCGCATGCGATTCTCATGACCAACGGGGTCCCGTTCCCGGTGTCATTGATACTCGCGAGCCTGGTGTGCGCTGTCATCGGCGCGATCATCGGCCTGCCGGCCATGCGCATGACCGGAATCTACCTTGCGATTGCCACGCTGGCCTTCGCGTTCATCGTCGAACATGCCATCGCGCACATGGAACCGCTGACCGGCGGTTTTCGGGGCATGCCGGTCCCGCGACCGATCCTGTTCGGCCTGGACCTGGGCGCCGCCGTCCCCTTCTACTTCGTTTGCCTGTTCGTTCTGATTGCGTGCCTGTTCGGTGCATTGAATCTCCTGCGTAGCCCGACGGGACGCGCAATGATCAGCATCAGGGATTCGGAGATTTCCGCCCAAGGCATCGGCATCGATCTCGTCAGAACCAAGAGCGTGGCCTTTGCAATATCGGCGGGGTTCACCGGGCTTGCGGGCGGCCTGTTTGCGCATGACTTCGGCTACCTCTCCCCCGACACCTTTACCATTCTGACGTCCATTCAGCTATTGCTCATGGTGGTGGTCGGTGGCCTCGGCTCGCTGCACGGAGTCATATTCGGCGCCATCTTCATCGTGCTGCTGCCCCAGTGCATCGCCCTGGTGCGGGACTGGCTGCCGCCCACCGTGGGACAACTGCCGGGTCTGGAACCCGGACTCTTCGGGTTGGTGCTGGTGCTCTTCCTTGTCTACGAGCCACTGGGGATCTACGGTCGGTGGCGGAAAATCAGGGACTACTTCGAGGCCTTTCCGCTGTACCGCAAGGCGACGCACAAGCGCCAGCGGAGTTACCTGCGAACAGAGCGGGTGAAGTGAGCGAGATAATCTTCAGCGCGCGGGCGCTAAACCTGAGTTTCGGCGGCGTGCATGCCGTGCGCGACGTGTCTTTCGACGTACAACGCGGCGAAGTCTTCAGCATCATCGGGCCGAACGGAGCCGGAAAGACAACGGTCCTGAACCTGATCAGCCGCCTCTACGATGTCGAGGGTGACGGCCGCCTGCTGTTCGAAGGCCTGGACATGACGCGGATCGCCGCAAGCGAGGTGGCCCGCCGGGGAATTGCGCGCACCTTCCAGAACACCGAGCTTTTCGAACACGAAACCGTGCTAAAGAACCTGCTGATCGGCCGGCACGTGCACAGGCGCACGGGCCTGCTCCGGGAACTTTTCTTCACACGCTCCGTGGCTCGCCAGGAACTCGCGTTTCGCCAGGCCGCCGAAGACATCATCGACCTGCTGGATTTGCAGGGCTATCGCGATCAGGTGGTCGCCAACCTTCCCTATGGCATCCGCAAGATGGTCGAGGTTGCCCGAGCGTTGTGCATCGAACCAAAACTGCTCCTGCTCGATGAGCCTTCGTCCGGTCTCAATCCGGAAGAGACGGAGGACGTGGAGTTCTGGATCGAGGACATCAACGAGGAACTCGGTGCCACGATCATCATGGTGGAGCACGACATGAATCTCGTCTCCCGCGCATCGAACCGCGTGATGGCCATGGCCGACGGCGCCGTGCTCGCCATCGGGCAATCGAGGGACATTCGGAATCATCCCGACGTCCTGCGGGCCTACCTCGGAGACTAGGGTGGCGACGCTTCTCGAACTCAGGAACGTCGAAACCTACTACGGTCCGGTGATGGCGATCCGCGGGGTAAGCCTGAAGGTGAGGAAGGGGCAGATCGTGGCGCTGCTCGGCGCCAACGGGGCCGGGAAGACGACGGTCCTCAAAACCATCAGCGGCGCGATGGAGCCCCAGAAGGGCACGATCACGCTCGATGACACCGAAATCCAGGGCCTCGATCCGGATACGGTGGCGCGCATGGGCGTGGCACACGTGCCGGAGGGCCGTGAGGTCTTTCCCTTCCTGTCGGTGGAAGACAATCTGAAGGTCGGCGCCTTCAGCCGCAGGGACGGAGGCGAGGCGACCGACCTGGAGTCGATGTACGGCTACTTTCCCGCACTTCGGGAAAAGCGGCACCTGGAGGCCGGTTTTCTGTCCGGAGGCCAGCAACAGATGCTCGCCATCGCGCGCGCAATGATGTTGAGCCCCGAGGTCATGCTCCTGGACGAACCCTCCCTCGGACTGGCTCCGCGCCTCGTGGGCGAGATTGCGGCCATCGTGCGCCGACTGAACGACGAGCGGAACATCACCGTCCTGCTGGTCGAGCAGAACGCGAAACTCGCCCTTGAAATCAGTCAATTCGGCTACGTGATGGAGCACGGGCGAATCGTGATGGAGGACACATCGGAACGCCTGAGAAGCGCGACGGACATCAGGGAGTTCTACCTGGGCATGAAGGACCAGGGGGTGCGTGGGCGGCGCCGCTGGAAGCAGAGAAAGACCTGGCGCTGATGCCGGACTACGACACAGAACTCACCTCGATCGAGGGTTTCCGCACGATACCGGCGTTGTTCTGGCATCGAGTCGTCACCGAGGCCGACGCGGTGGCGATTCGCGAAAAGGACTTCGGCATCTGGAACGAGTACTCATGGAGGGACTACGGCGAGCAGGCCCGGTTGATCGGTCTCGGCCTGAAGGCGCTGGGACTCCAACGCGGCGATGTCTGCTCGGTGGCGTCGGAAATCAACAGGGAATGGCTGTTCGCGGACCTCGGGATTATCTGCGCAGGCGGCGTCACCAATGGGGTCTACCCCACCGACGCTCCCAACCAGGTCGAGTACCTGATCGCCGACAGCGGTACCCGCTTCTACTTTGCCGAGGACGAGGAGCAGTTGGACAAGGTACTGGAAGTCCGGGAATCCACGCCTACACTGGAGAAAATCATCGTCTTCGACATGGAAGGGCTGCGAAGTTTCAGCGACGAGCAGTGCATGAGCATCGAGGCGTTGCTCGACATGGGGCGAGCCTGGCTCGCGGACCGTCCGGAGACCTGGGAGCGGGAAATCAACGCCGCCGAACCGGAGGACCTCATGATCATGACCTACACGTCGGGCACCACGGGCCGGCCGAAGGGCGCAATGATCAGTCATCGAAACATGATTTCCCAGATGATCTGCCTGCGTGAAGCAATGCCGATGCAGCGGGGCGATGAGCAACTCGCTTTCCTGCCGCTCGCCCACATCGCCGGCCGCGTGTTCTACACATTCGCACCCATGGAATCGTGCGCGACCGTCAATATCGTGGAAAGCCTGGAAACGACGGTACAGGACCAGCAGGAAGTCTCTCCGACCGTTCATTTCGCGGTCCCGCGCGTCTGGGAGAAGCAATACTCGGCCGTCTCGATCAAACTCGAGGAGGCCACGGCCCTCGGGCGGTTCGCCTACGACCGCGCACTGGCGATCGGGAGGCGCGCCGCGGAATTTCGCAAGCGCCGGGAGCCGCTGCCGGCCGGTCTGGCAGTATTGCACTACATCGCCGATCTGCTTGTCTTCAGGAACGTGCGCCGGTTGCTGGGGATCGACCGGTGCCGGTGGCTGTCCACGGCTGCCGCGCCCATCGCGCCGGACCTCATCGATTGGTATTGGGCCCTCAACCGGCCCATGTACGAGGTCTACGGACAGACGGAGTGCTCGGCGATTGCGACCGCCAATACCGAGGCAGGTTGCCGTATCGGAAGTGTCGGCCGGCCACTTTCAGGCATCGACATCAAGATCTCGGATAAAGGCGAAATCCTGATCAGGGGGCCAGGCGTCATCCGGGGCTACTGGAATCAACCGGAAAAATCCGCCGAAACGATCGTCGACGGCTGGCTTCACACGGGCGACGTCGGGCGAATCGACGCCGACGGATACTACTACATCGTGGACCGGATGAAGGACATCATCATCACGGCGGGGGGCAAGAACATCACGCCGAGCGAGATCGAGAATCAGCTCAAGTTTTCTCCCTACATCTCCGATGCCGTCGTCGTTGGCGACAGGCGGCCTTACCTGACGTGTCTCGTGATGATCGACCAGGAAAACGTCGTGAGGTTTGCGCAGGTGAACGACGTACCGTTCACCAACTACACCAGCCTTTGCCGCACCGATGCCGTGGTCGACCTCGTCGGCCGGGAGATCGAAAAGGTCAACGCGCGGTTTGCGCGCGCCGAGACGATCAAGAAGTATCGCCTCATCGATCAGTTGCTGGACCCGGAGGACGAGGAACTGACGCCCACCATGAAGCTGAAGCGAAAGGTCGTGAACGTGAAGTACGCCGATCTCATTGATAGCATGTACGGGCACTGAAATAATGGGGAATGAGACTGCGGGTATTTCCCCGGGCGGCCTGAATTCGGGAGTTGATCATGACCGGCAAACTGGCGACCGTTCTGTTTTCTCTGCCATTGATGGCTGCCTGCGGCAGCGGGGACAGCGCCGACAGCGCTGCCGGAACTCCGGTCAGGGGCGTGACCGACACGGAGATCGTGATCGGTAGCCAGAACGACCTCTCCGGCCCCGCAGGCCTGCTTGGCGCCGAAGCCGTAAACGGCGCCCGATTGCGATTCGAAGAGGCCAACGCGGCAGGCGGCATCCACGGGCGGCAGATCCGGTTCATCGTCGAGGATGCTCAGTATCAGATCCCCAGAGCCATTCAGGCCACCAACAAGCTGGTCAATCGCGACAATATCTTCGCCATGCTGTTGAGCATGGGCACGCCGATGAATAACGCCGTGATGGACACGCTGTTCGAAGCCGGAGTCCCGAACCTCTTCCCCATATCCGGCGCCCGGCAAATGGTGGAGCCCTTCCGGCCCATGATGTTTACGGCACGCGGAATCTACTACGACGAGATTCGCGCTGGAGTTCGTTACTTCATCGAGGAGCGAGGCGCGGAAAGTATCTGCGTCATGTACCAGGACACGGACTACGGTCAGGAAATCCTGGAGGCCGCGCAGGATCAGACCGAGGCGATGGGCATGTCCGTCACCGAGGTCACCGCGCACAGACCGACCGATACGGAGTTCACGGCGGCCGTGCTGCGCCTTCGCAATGCAGGCTGCGATACAGTGATGATGGGAACGATCAACAGGGACACGATCCTGATTTTCGAGGCGGCCCGCAAGATGGGCTGGACCGATGTCTCGTTCGTCGGACAAAACGCCTCCTACAACAAGGCGATCGCCGCGACTGACAGCAGGGCTGCGGAAGGCTATTACGCTTTCGTGCATATTGCCGCCATTTACGGCAATGACGAGATGACCCGGGAAGTCGCGCGCTGGTACCGGAGTTTCACCGACCGGTTCGGGTCCGAACCGGGGTACCCGGCCATTGAGGGCTACCGCAACGCCGGTATCCTGGTCGATGCGCTGGAAATGGCCGGGCGCGATCTCAGTACCGACGGACTGATGGCGGCGCTGGAATCCATGACCGACTACGAGGACATCTTCGGCTACCGGCTGACGTTCGGCCCGGACGACCACAAGGGCGTGGATGAGTCCGTTCTGACGACCGTCGTGGACGGCCGCTGGGTGACGCTGGAGGAATCCATCCGCTATTGACGGTCGTGCTCTTCGGACGGGCCGCCTGTGAACACCAATTCAACGGTGCCAGTTGAAGTCATTGGTAGCTCTAGCAGCCCGTGGCAAAAGTCGCGCGAGCACCGAGACCGGCGGGGCGCCCGGCTGGCAAGGCGCGAGGAGGGAGAATATCGGGAATATTTGACCGACGAGCAACGCAGTCAGCCGGGATGCATCGCCGGTCGAATGCCGCGGGACTTTTGCCACGGGCTGCTAGACCGGGGCGTAGAGCAACGACAGGTAATTGAACCCGTCAACCGTCATGCCGGACATCAGGACGAAGATGCCCCCGTCTCGTCCCTCTACGGCTCCCGGCAGGGTGAGCCCTGCGAGCCCGTTGTATTCGGCACCCTCAAACCCGGGTAGCGCAGGTGAGCAACTCGAAAACCGCCATTCCATCCAATAGAGGTTGTAGCGTGTGTCGATCAATGACACCTGGCCGTTAATGGTGCACCTGACTCCCAGGTGAAACATGCCGAATACCACCCCATCGGAATTGATGTTGAGTGTGTTGGTCTGCGCCCCTGCCGGCAGCGTGTAGTTGCCGGCGATAGCCGCAAGACTCGATGGCTCGTACTCGTAGGAATGTCCCGCGTAGACGAGCTCGACCAATTCGCTCCATACGTTACGGTCGCCGCTTGAGCAATCTATTCTCAGGAACATGCTTTGCCGTTCCCGCACGTTTCCGTCAAGTTCGCAGCTCAGCGTTTCCGGGTCGACAAAGGTGTTTGTTGCGAATTCCCAGGATGCCTGGGCAACAAAGTTGCCGATTAACCGATCGCGGTCGTTTACGCCGACCATGCCGGCACCGCCCACCAACCACCGCCGTTCGTCGTACTGAAAATATCCGTGCATGCGGAAATCGCCACGCTCCGATACGTAGAAGAGGAGACTCGCGGATCGCAATGGAGCCGACCAGACTCCGCCTGGCGACTGGTCGCGTGCCGGCTCCGTTTGTGGTGAATCGCCGGCATCACGATCCCCACCGCACGCGCTCAACAGCAGCGTGACGATGGCGATCCGGCGGCTGAACCACCAGTCGCCGTGAACCCTAGCCCGACGTCGGATGCGCCGGATGATCCCGCCGTGTCACATCGCCAAACGGATTGACGAAATGCCGGTCGGTCGCGACATGGACGGATTCCGGGTGTTTCGCGCGCATCATGGCCTTGATGACCTCTCCCATGCCCTTGCGGGCGTAGATCAGGAAAAGGTACTTACCGGCCTCGATATCGTCGTGGAACGGTTCCAGTTTCTTGTTTTCGGTGGATATGCCAACCAGGCCGCCCACCCACGCCCCGAAGCAGGTTGCAAGCACCACAACGCCGGCGTATGCGGCGAAGGATACATTCGGGCCGAAGGGTTGCAGCGACGCCAATACCACGGCACCGATCACGCCAGCCATGAATCCGGCAAAGGCGCCGGTGAGGCCGGACCGGACGATGTCCAGGGTCTCGATGTAGTTGCTGGAGTGGATACGATGCCTTTGCAGGCCGGCTTCGTCCTTGCTGATGACATGGATGTACCAGTCATCGACGCCGACGGCGTGCAGATCGTCCGAGATGGTATGGGCGCTCTTCAAGGCTGGGGTCAGAAAGTATAGGCATTTCATACTCTTCACCCTCCAAGACTAGCCTGACCATACTAGCACAGGGCATTCCCGCCTCCCGGGACACCAGGAGCGGGCCGCTGATGGTGACCCGCATTGGCGTACAACCAGCGCACAACAACTATTCGACCGGCCGGGAATCACGAATACCCGACCCTTCCGAGGTCATTCCTCTCGATCGCGGTCCTCGGGTGCGGCGCCGCGGCCCGGGGATCCGGCGAACAGGCGGCTCCCGTCGGGGAGCGTGACGTCGCGTCCGTTTGCGCGGTTCGAACCGTCGCGGGCCTGATAGCCCTCGACGAGCACTTCCGTGCCCGGTGCGATCGAGTCCCTGCTCCAGCCGCGCCGCACCAGCACGCCCGCGGGGCCGGCTTCGATCATCCAGCTCTGCACGGTGCCGTCCTCTTGGGGGACGTCAAGGTGAATCCATGAGTGCGGGTTGATCCATTCCATCCGGGTGATGGTTCCGCGCAGCCGGACAGGCTTAGTGGCGTCGAACTCAGCCGCGAACGCATGATGCGCTGCGGCCGGTGGGGCAATTGCGACCATTGCGGCCGCCAGGACTGGACCCAGCCCAAAACCCATCGCTGGAAAAGTTCGCATCGTGCTCACCTCACTGCTGCGCGGCCTGCTCCTGTTCTTCGGCACGCGCACCGCTCAGGATGTTCGTCATGCCGTAGTTGCCTTCATGGCAGGCGTATTCGACGAGTTCGTACTGATCGTCGTCCCTGCCGAACGTGAACGTACCCGTCCAGGGTGCTGTCCAGATCGTGGGATCGTCGACCGTGAACTCGTACCTGAGCGTGTCGGGACCCGTCCGGGTATAACGTTCGATCAGCGTCATGTTTTCGCCCGATCCACGGTACGAGTACTTGCCATTGAAGTTCCTGACCTCGACGACGAGCGTGTCGCCGTCCCACCTGCCGCGCGAATCGCCGAGCCATTGCGTCAGGTTCGGACCGAGATGCGGCCGGCCATCGGTCGGAATGACGCGCGTTTCGTGGATCATCTCCTTCTGGACCGCGACGAAGCCGGGGCTCTGCACGATCTGCAAACCGTTGTTGTAGACGCGCGGCATCATCATCTCCGGCAGCCCCCGGGTAATGCAGCGAACCCACGAGCTCAGATCCTCGGGCCCACCCGGCAGGCCAGGCTCGGCGTTCTGCGCGGCGGCGACCTGCGCTTCGCCTTCGGGCGTCAGCGGCGGAAGCCGGCCATCGGGCGGATCGACGATCATCGCTACCTGGGTGGACGGGTCATCCTTCGCAAAGCCGAGCGTCGTGTCTCGCCACTCGCGTTCGTAGCCCCAGATGCTGCGCAGCGTGCCCCGCTCGCGGCGCGCCGCCGCCTCCTCGGGCGTCAGCGCCGCATCTTCCGCGGCGTCAACGGGACGTTCGAGCGGAATGCCGTGCGCGGCGTCGCCGGACCAGATTCCTTGCAGATCCGGTGCGTCCCAAGGGGTTCGCGGCACCGTGTAGGGCGCACTCTCTTCGGGATATTCGGTCATCACGGCCTGCACCGGGACGATACCGCCCCAGCCAGTCTCGACCACGGCGACCCGGACGTTGTCGGGGCCTGCAACGAACGCTCTGCTGGCGCCACTGCGGCCATTCCCGGGAACGGCCGGTGCCTGCTCGAACATGACTTGCTTTTCGCGCATGTCGGCCGCGGCCGTATCCATATCCTCCACGACGAAGCCGAGATGATCGAGCGTGCGCCCTTCCGTCGGCGCGGGTACGCCTTGCTCGTGCTGCGACAAGAGCAGCCAGATATCATCGAACAGCAGCCCGTCAAGCTGCCCCCTGAGGCGCGCCGGCACGCCGCCGAGCACGTCCCGGTACCAGGCCAGCGTCGCGGCGGGATCGGCTGAGCTCAAGTGAATCTGGTGAAATCCGGGGTAGTCGGGATCCTCGACGAGTTCGATACGCGTTCCCCACGGGTCGAAGATGAATCCGAGCTTGAACAGGCCCGGCACGTCGCGAAACGTCGAGCCGTCCTCGAACCGCTGCAGCCGGACCCCGGCACCACCGACGCCGACCGCCTCAAGCTCGCGCATCTTGGCTTCCAGATCGGGGAACGAGAAACCGATGTGGTTCACGCCGGTGCCCTGAGTCCCGCCCATGGTGGGTGCAACGCCGAACACGATCTCGACGCCGTGGCAATCCGCCGCGTCCGGTTGCGTTTCGCTCGGCTCGCACTCCATGTGCTCCGTGTACCAGCGCACGGCCTCGATCGGGCTCGGCACGGCGATCTGCACATACTCGATACCGGCGGCCGTGGCAGCGCCTGAAGACAGCGCCACGAGCGTCGCGGCGCCGGTGAGCGCACGAACGACGATGTTTACTCTCATTCCGTCACACCTCCCCATGCAGGCCGGATCACCCGGCCGGTGGCCTGCGCAGATGGTCATAAAGGATTCCCTCGGAGAATTCCACGCACTTGAACTCGAGCACCTGCGCGTGTTCCTCGAGACGCCGGTAGAGCGGCATGCGTATCGTCCAGGGGCGCGTAAAGACATTCGGGTCTTCCATCGTTGCCTCGTACATCAACGCATCCGCAGTCATCGGAGTGTAGCGCTCGGTCACCCGGAGCGAGTCGCTTGCGAAGTTTCCGGCGCGATCGAACCACGCCTGACCGTTGAACCCGGCAGCTTCCACCACGAGCGTATCGCCGTCCCACCGTCCGTGCGAGCGTCCCATCCAGCTATCGATCGGCGCCGGTTCGGGATTCATCTTGTCCATGTGGATCGTGCGGTTCGCGTCGGCGAATCCGTACACGATCATGATCTTGCCCGTGCCCTGAATGATCTGGAACGGATAAGGCAGATAAGTCGCACGCGGCACGCCCGGCATATAGCACTTGATTTCGGGGTCGTCCGTATGGCGATTCTCAAAATTTCGCTGCTTCTGTTCGAGCGCCCAGGGCTGGTAAGGGATTTCGTTTCCGACCACGACGCCCTGGCCCGGCGGCACGGCGCCGATCGCGCCAAGCTCCGAGGGTCCGGCACTGGCGGAATGGTCCTGGATGTCCCAGTGCGCCGTGCCGATCACCTGCCAGATTCCGTTCAGATTCGGATGGCCGTCCCAGGCTCGCGGAAACTCGCCGTCGGCCTGCTGCGCAACGGCGTGCCCGGCCGCGAGCAACGCCGCCACCAGCACCGGGCTGCCAGCCCTCAACACGCGGTACAGCGCATTCTTCATCCGAATCCCCCGTTAGCCTACCCTGGTCCCGGTCTACTCTCCCCAGGCAATCGACTAACCGCTGGAAAGTCAACGGTCAATCCGCTAATGATGGCACGCCCACCAGAACTCGTCCAAGGCTCAACTCATGGCACCGTGAGTCCTGCTTCGACAATGGGAATGTTCGCGTCGGTGGGGACGAAAACGAGTTTCTCGATGTTCCCGTTTTGCACCGCTTCACCGAACGCTCCGATGAATTGCTGCACACGATCCTCCGGAGCGTCGCGGGCGGCAGCGTCACGAGCTTCAGCAAGGCTGTAAACTAAGGCTTGCAATTGCCATCCCTGTAGCTCCCGGAGATTGAAAAATGGCTCGCCCGAACAAAAGCAACCGAAGAGAATTTCTGGCTCGGAGTGCCGCGCTCGCGGCCGCGGCCACCCTGCCCGTCCGGTCATTTGCCCAGGAAACTATGGCGGCCCGCGTCATTCCGGGAACGGACGAATACCTGCCCGTCGTTGGGCTGGGTGCGCCGGACATCTTTATCGACCTTCCGCCAGAGGGGAAGGAACTGCCTATAGCCGTGCTTGAGACCATGATCGACCTGGGTGGCAGGCTTCTCGATACCCCCTCGTTCTTCCGGCCGAACGTACCGTATCTCGGCGAACTGATTGAGGAAATGGGGATACGGGACGAGATGTTCCTGACCGGCAAGATCACGGTCAACGGAAAGGAAGCGGGCATCCGGCATCTGGAGCGACTTGTCGCGAACCTGAACAAGCAACCCATGGATCTGCTCATGATCCACAACATGCGCACAATGGATGAGCACTGGCCGACGCTCCGGGAATGGAAGGACGCGGGCCGGACCCGCTACATCGGCGTCAGTCTGACCAGGAACGCCGATTACGTGGAATTCGACCGATTCATGAGGACCGAACGCCCGGATTTCATCATGACCGGATACTCCATCCACCATCCGCTGGCCGCGGAAACAACACTGCCGCTCGCGGCGGACCTCGGCATAGCCGTGCTGATTGTCGAGGCGTTCAAGACCGACGACGACGGCGGTATCTTCAGCCTGGTTGCAGGCAAGCCGTTGCCCGAGTGGGCGCCCGAATACGATATCGAGTCCTGGGCGCAGTACTCCCTCAAGTTCATCCTGTCCCACCCAGCAGTGACCGGCGTCGTGACGGAGACACGCCAGGTCCGGCACGTCATCGACAACATGCGCGCAGGGTATGGGCGGCTCCCCGACGAGGCCGCGCGTCAGCGCATGAGTGATTATCTGCTGTCGTTGTAGCTACGGGTCGACCTGCAGATTGATTCGATGTTCTCGGCGCGATCACTGCGTTAGACTCGCGCCCGCAAGTCTGCGGCCCCTGGAGTTGAAACCGGATGCCTGACTGTACAAAGGCTCGATTGGCAGCCGTTCTCCTGTTCACCAACAGCATTGGGCCTGTCGCGTTGGGACAGATTGACTATGACGGAGTCAGGGACGAGGTCGGTACCGTCAGGATCGCAGCGCGCGTACAGCGGTTTGAACCGATCCAGAGTGTGGTGGCCGGCGCTTTCCCCATCCATACGTCGAATTACGACGTGGCAGCAGTCTGGGACCCGGCCGGATCGCGCGCTCACGAAGCCTGGGACATGTCGTTGATCTATCCGCTGCCCGGCGAGATGCAGATCTCCTTTACCAACAATGAAACGGTGGGAATCAGGAGCCAGAGCGGCGGCCTTGCCGGCCAATCCGAAGGACCCATGGAAAGTTCGCGCATCGGCGCGAATTTCAAGGACCTCTGGCTATCGAACCCGGTTGTCCTGCTTGCACATGCAGAGCAACTGGAAGTCAGCCGAAGCAGCATCGGCGAGCAACCGGTCAACCTGCACAACCTGGTGCTGGAGGACACCGAATGGCTGGTAGCGATAGATGAAAGGAACGGCGTTCCCCTGTCGGCCAGTACAACGGAGAACGATCCGCACCGGGGGCGCATCGAAAACCGCATCGAGTTCAGCGACTGGCGCGACGTTGACGGGATTCCCTTCCCGTTTCGCCTGGAACAGTTCACCGGGGACGCCCTGGTGCGTCGTGAGCTGAGGACAGCGGTGGAAGTCAACCCCGGGAATGCGGAGTCGCTCCTGGCTTTCGATGCGAGCGAGCTACCCCCTGGCGATCTGGCCATGCGGCGCTGGGGCTGGGAGATGTCCCACATCATCCTGAAACGTGGCGGCGGTGGAAACATCGGCAACTACCCGCAGATCGACAATGTCACCATCGAGGAGGTTGCGCCCGGGATCTTCCTGGTGCCGGGAACCCACAACAACCTCATCATCGAGGGACCGGAGGCACTGGCCCTGGTGGATGCAAGCTGGTATCCCGAAAGATCACAGACGCTGCTCGCCCGAGTGGCCGAGCGGTGGCCGGAAAAGACGATCAGGTACCTCATCCTCACGCATCATCACATCGACCACACGGGCGGCATGAGGCCGGTGATCGAGGCGGGTGCCAGCGTCGTTACGAGCGAGAAGAACGCCGATTACTTCCGTGAGGTCTTCGATTCGACGATGACGCAGAGCGTGAACCTGATCGAGGTGGGCCAGTTCCTGTCACTGGATGGGATCGGCCGGGAGATTCACGCTTACGACGTCTATACCGAACATGCCGAAGGTATGATCGCGGCGTATGTGCCCGATGAAAAACTGCTGTTCAATGCAGACCTGTTCTCCCCGAACCGCTCGCTGCAGTTCAGCCTGTGGTTCGACGACCTGATGCATGCCATCGAGTGGCATGGAATCGATGTCGAGAAGCACGTGGGCGGTCATGGTTCGGGGATCGCCGCTCATCCGGTGGATGTGTCGGGACATACGATGCCCGTGATCCGCCGGATGGAAATGGGAGCAAACTGACCCGGGACGGCGACGTTCTCGCGGTTGTTGCAAGCGTATGGGAGCCGGCAGTCCGTTCGAACGGTTTGTGAAGGCCCTTGCCGGCGACCAGACTGCATTGTCGGCTGCGTTGAGGGCGCTGCTCCCGGAATCGGAACTGCAAGTCCTGGAGCAGATTCTTGCGCACGAAACCGGACTGACCGAGCCCGGCAAGAATCTGCAGCGGCTTCTGGATCCGATATCGGAGATACCCCGAAAGGGATTCAACTGGGCCGGCAAAACATCGCGGGCAGCCGCGCTTGCCGATGCCCGGAGATCGACCCTCACCGCCAAAGCCAGCGTCAAGGCAAGCGCCAGGATACTGCCGGGACCCAGCTACGAGCTCAAGGGGACACCGGGTATCGCCGTCGGCTTCAAGGCGCCGCTTTCCCTCGGCCAATTGTCCGCTTCGCGTCAGCGGACAGTTCAGAACCGCCTGCTCGTGAAATTCTCGCACCCCGAAGACACGCGTGTGGTTGAGGCAATGAGCGATGATCTGCCTGTCATCGCCAAACTCAACGATCCCGAATCGCTGCTGGACGCCGGGAACTTCAAGTCGCTCAAGCTGACCACGTCCGGGAAGGTACGTTTTGGCGCCGCGTTGAAGGCCCATCGATCGTGGATACAGTCCCTTGACGCGCCGGATGGCGCCGTTGCAACCCGACTCAAGGCGACTGCCGGCTACGCGATGAACTGGGAGAGGACCGGCGACTTCAGGTTCACCATGAGCCGCGCGCGCGGCGGTCGATTGCGGATCTGGCTGACCGAATCCAGGAAGAACCGTGCCTCACGCTCGCTGTCGCTGGGCGCAGAACTGAAGATCAGGGGGCTTCAACAATCCGTGGCGCCGGTGATGAAGGAAATCGCCCGGTTGCCGGATCACCTCGACGGACTCGTCAAGACATACTCCAGGCCGAGCAGGCTCTTCAGAGACAAGCTCAGGGAGAAATTGAATGCGTCGGACCCGTCGTTGCGCGCCCTTGCGGATATCGCGGCAGGTGGCGGCAAGCCCGCTGCCAGGCGATTCGTCAACTCGCTGATCGACGCCATGGTGGCATCGGCCGGCGCCAGGGCCGATCACTGGACCGACCTGCTTGCGGGAAGAATCGACACGGTCGTCGAAAAGGGGCTCAACGCCGTGCCGCTGCCGCCGGACCGCCGTGACGAGCTGACCACCCATGTCCAGGGCAAGGTCAGCGAGGCGCTTGATGACCTCAACGAATCCTTGCTGAAGGACCTGAAGGCAACGCTGCGCGAGGAAGCCAAACCCATTACAGCGATGCTCGCCCGATTCGCTGACGGTCCCGCTGAACTGTTCGATGATCTGGACGCCTCCGCAGAGCATTGCCTGGCGCCCCTCAAACGGCTCCTCGCCCGATACCGAACGCTGGAAGAGCGAATCGTCAGGGCGGTGGAGACCGCGGAAAAGGAGCAGTTCACCATTCGGTACGGGCAAGCCGTCTCCCGTAGCAAAGCGGCATCAACCCTGCTCCGGTTTCGATTCGATCCACGCTCGGAGGCAGGCAAGTCCCTGTATCGACAGATGCTGAGGGGCGATTTCGCCGACGCCATGACAGCCGGGATGGATGACGACAACGGCACCATCACGCTGGAAGACTGCGTTTTCAAGCGCACATTCCAGCGGAAGGTCGCTTCCGGACTGACATTCAACCTGTTCGGGCGGGAAGTCGCCTCCAGGCGCACGCTGTCCACACAAGTCAGGGCAGAACACGGCATCGGCGGCCAGATCAACCTGTTCGAAGCCGAGGCCGACGTCTCCGAAGAACATGCCGCTTTCGGCGAAAGTCAGTCGATGCGTGTCGGCAGCCTCCTCCATTTCATTGCATCACCCGATGCGCCGGACGCCTTCTCCGTACAGCTCAATTACACCGACAAGAGCATCAGGCCGAAGGAGTTGCGGGAATACCTCACAAGCCTGGAGGACGCCGGGCTCATTGCAGACGGCGCGGCGGAGCGCACCACGAACGTCGATGGCCTGTTTGGCACAATTGACGCGGGTGAACGCGTCGTGACGATCAACACAGCGCTTTCGCTATCGCGCAATGAGCTACTTGAAGTCGCCGGAAACGACGTAGACACGATTGCTCGCGTCGCCATAGACGAGCAACTGAAGTCCTGGCGCCGGATTCCATGGGCTGACAACGCCCTCGCCCGGCTTGCGAAAGCCTCGAATCACGACATCTCGGAGCTGATATTCGCCTGGCGCGACTATTCAAGGTCGCGAATCAAAAGGAACCTGGGCATTACCGGTACCCGCATGTCGAAAACTCAGCGCCACATCCTTTATCTCGTTCGAGGTATCGGCGAACGTGCAGAGGAACTGGCCGGCTTTATCGCCCACTGGCGCCGACTGGACCGCATTGGCCGGTCCGTCAACGACCAGGTCGAGCGGCTGGATGACGCGCGCCTCGGCGAGATCAGGGAGTTGCACCAGGACTTGATCGTGGACCTCAGCGCGTGGGTCGATGCCCGCAACTGGATCGTCGGCCTGTCCAGGGAAGACGTTTCCCCCGTCGCGGCAGCCTTTCTGGCGTCGCTGCGCAAGTTGAGCCCAGGAGCCGACGAGCCCCTGATTCCGGTCATCGCCTGGACCGAAGACGGCGAAACACGACATTTGGCTGTCGTCTGACCCGGCGTTGCGCGACGATTGTCGCTGAATGAATGCCGGCTATCTGACGAGGCCAAATCCGAGCCGCCAGTTCCCTCTACCCACGCGACCGCCCGTGACCCCGATTGGTGCTAGACTTCTCGTACTTCGGAAAAATTTCGACGAACGCGGGAGATGTTTCAATGACAAGAAAAATGCTGATGGCAGGCGTCGCCGCGCTGGCGATAAGCGGGTCCGCGACAGCGGCGGACAGCGAAGAAATCATGTCCAGGCTGGCCGCACTGGAAGGCGATTGGATGCTTCTGGACGAGAATGGCGAAGTCACCGACATCGTCGGCTCCACTTTCCGGATCACAGCCTCCGGTTCAACGCTGATGGAGCGCATGTTCCCGGACAGTCCTGACGGCTACGAAATGCTAAATGTCTACCACGTGGACGGCGACCGGGTATTGATGACTCACTATTGTTCTGCCGGCAACCAGCCGCGCCTGAGTGCAATCTCCACGGACGAAGATCGCCTGCGATGGGAAATGGAAAGCATCACCAATCTGGCCGATCCCGGTGACGACCACATGCATCAGGCCGAATTCGTGTTCCACGGCGACGATCGGCTCACCACGCACTGGAACAGCATGTCCGGTGGACAACTCAGTGATGAGTCGGCCACGTTCGATCTGCAGCGAAGGCAGTGACAGACTGCGCTTGCCCTGAACTGGACGCGCACGACTAAACGGGGGACCGAAGAACAGGCCGCCCGAAGGCGGAGCAATGCCATCGAGAATACTGATTCTGATAATCGCGGCCTGGGCAACAAGTGCGCCCGGCTGGGCGCACCATTCCCACGCCAACTACGATATGACGCAGTATCTCAACGTGCAGGGAACCGTCACGGAAATTTTCTGGATAAATCCCCACATCTGGATCTACGTCGAAGTGACCGGCGGCGACGGCGAACCGGCAGTGTGGGCGCTGGAAACGGCCACGCCCACACAACTGGCAAGAAACGGCGTCACCCGCGACACCGTTCACGTCGGTGACACGATCTCGGCGCGATGCCACCAGCTGCACGACGGCTCGAACGGCTGCCTGCTCGGTTATCTGACCGGACGGGACGGAGTAGAAAGACTATGGGATTGACACACTTGCGGCAGTACGTCCTTGCAGTCGCCGTCTTCTGTCTCCTGACCGGGCCTTGCCTGGCCCAGGACTGGGTGGAGTATGTCCAACGGACCGACCGGTTTGCCCATACGTTTCCCGCGATGCCCGAGGTTGAGGAAACGACTCATGTGTCCGCGCACGGCGTTGTTTTTCCTGCCCGCGTCTACTCCGCACAGCGCGGTGCGAGTCGCTACTCCCTGACCGTAGTCGATTACACGGACGCAGAGCGGCGGCACGAGGAGCGGCCCGATCAGACCGACGCCAGTTCGGGCGCGCGTTTCTGGGTCATGGATGTGAGGGCGTCCGTGGCCCATACAGCCCAGGGTATCCGCATACGAACCAGGGAGGCCGGTGGCGAGGTGACGTACGAGGGGTGGGCCGACATCGACAAGGTCGAAGGACACCAGATGCAGGTCACCCATGCGGACCAGTCCCGCAGTTTCATCGGAATTCACCTCAATGCGGGGCGCCTCTACATTCTCGAGGCGACGGCGCCGCCAGGCTATCCGCCCTCGACATGGTTCCAGCAGTCACTGCAGTTTCTCGACGAGGAGGGACGGCGGATTCGCTATACGTTCGATATCGATGGCCAGAGATTCAACATCCGCCAGGTACCCCTCACCGACCCGCAGGAAGGCACGGTGCGGACCGTAGTGGAGTGAGCCGAATGCGGTGGGCCTGTTCGGCCTGACGCCAGAGTGACCCAAAGCCCGTCCAGGTTGTATGCTCTCGCCGCTTCCGCACGGTCACACGATGGAGACGCGCCAATGACTCTCAGCACCTACCTCACCTTCAATGGCAACTGCCGCGATGCATTCGATTTCTACCGCGAAGTCTTCGGCGGCGACTTCGCAGTCCTGTCGACGTTCGCCGACGGTCCGGACGACATGGGCGTTCCGGAAGCGGAGATGGATCGCGTCATGCACGTCTCGCTGCCGATCGGATCGAGCGTACTGATGGGGAGCGATACCAGCACGACGCATGGCCCACCGATATCCGCAGGCAACAACTTCTCCATTTCCGTTTCCGCGGAGAGCGTGGCGCATTGCGATGAGCTGTTTGGCAAGCTGTCGGAGAACGGCGAGATCGGCATGCCCATGCAACAGACGTTCTGGGGCGACTATTTCGGTCAGTGCACGGACAAGTTTGGTATCAACTGGATGATCAGCTTCAGCACTGCGGAACAGGCGAATGATCAGGCCGCTTCCTCTAGTTGAAAGCCGCGTCCGCGGTGGAGGAAATCTCGATGTGGATGCCCCCCGGACCCTCGAACCACAGCAAGTCCGAGCCGGGCGGATTGGGTCTGATGAGGTATGGCGGATAGCCGGTCGCCTCGATACGCGCGGCGAACGATTGCAGGGTCTCGGGGATTCTGAAACCGAAGTGATCCAACGACGTGTTGCGACTCGGCGCCATCTCTTCCTCCACCTCGGAGATGTGGATCCAGACATCACCGTAGCTGATGGCGTGGTACCGGCCGCCACCGCGCTCTGAATCGTATTCACCGCCGAAGATCTCCAGGAACCAGTCCCTCACGTCATCCCGGTCGTTCACCATCAGGTGAACGTGACCCAGGCCCGAACTGTCGGGATCCTCGAGAAATTCCATGCGCGTGCCCCACGGATCAACGATGTAGGCGATCCTGGATACCGTGACGCCCTCCTGCGGCTCGGTATCGATGGTCGCGCCCATGCTCCTGGCCTTCTCCACCGCAGCATCCACGTCGTCCACGTACACGGAGAAGTGATCGATTACGCTGCCGACATTGGACGGTGCGGCCGACCCGTCCGGCTCGTTGAACATGGTGGCGATGTTGCCGTTCGGCTGGCGCGCGGCGCCCATTCCGCGCTCGCCTCCCACCCGGAGGTCGCCGCCCACGAGGTTGTGGTACCAATGCGCTGCTGCCCATGCGTCTGGCACCCGCAGGTGGACGTGGGTGAATGTACTTTGTCCCAGGGCGAGGCCCGGCAGGAGAATCAGGAACATGACTACTGACTTGAGGAATATCCCGTAAGTATTTGAATTTAATAGAGTCATGATCGTTTCCTCCTTCAGCCTGCGCAGGGATTCATTAGCCTACAGCATGGGTCCTTGCGCAGACCGAATCTGACGACAGGGAGCACAGCCATGCGAACACTCATGTTACCAGCGGCTGCTCCCCTGTTCCTGGTGCGAAGCTGTACGGCAGCACACTGTCTGTAAACCCATGATCATGTTCGCCCTGTCGGCTTGCCGAGCTGCCATTCGGTCCCGGTCTGGAGACAAAACGCTTCGAGTTCGGATAGGGAAGGAAGTGAGGGCTGGGCGCCCATACGTGTCGCGGCAAATGCGCCTGCACTCGATGCCAACCGCACAGCTTCGGATCGCCGTAAACCGCTCCCCCAGCCAAAGGCCAACGCGCCGCTGAATGCGTCGCCGGCCGCGGTCGTATCTGCCGCGGCAACCGGTGTGGCGGGTACCATGAGGACTCTGGATGCCTCCGCCAGTAGTGCTCCGTCCGTGCCCATCGTGATGATCGCGCACGACGGTCCCATTCCGAGCAACACGCTCGCAGCTTCCCGGGCAGAAGACTCGTCCGTAACCCGGATCCCGGTCAAGCCTTCCGCCTCCGCAGCGTTCGGCTTTATGCACGTAACGTTGCGGAGCAGGGTTTCGGGCAACGGTTCCACGGGCGCCGGTGCCGGATCGAGAATGACCGGGACGCCCGCCTGAGCGGCGATTTCCGCCGCATGAGCGACGACGCTCAGCGGCAATTCCAGTTGCATGACCAGAACATCCGCCTCCCGAATGACCGCAGCCGCACGTTCGATGTCTTCCAGGGCCATCGCGTGATTGGCTCCGGACGCCACGGATATCGCGTTCTCTCCGGCCTCGTCGACCAGTATCAACGCCACCCCTGTCGCGTTCTCCGGATCGCGCACGATCAGGTCTGTGTTTATGCCGTCACCCCGATAACCGGCGATGGCCTGATCGCCGAAAGCGTCCGCGCCGACTCGGGATATGAATTGAACTCCGGCGCCCAGCCGGGCCGCGGCAACGGCCTGATTGGCCCCTTTGCCGCCCGCTGCGACAAGAAACTCCCCTCCCACAACGGTTTCCCCCGGCATTGGAATGCGACGGGACTTCACGATCATGTCGGTATTGGAACTGCCGACGACTACGATCCTGGTCTGTTTCATGATCTCCCGGACGCCAGGGAGCGCTTGGCCATGCAAGGTGGAGGAGCGGCAAAGCCCATTGGATCAAGCCCCCGCCGCGATAATGAGGACAAGACCCAGAATGAAGCTGACGAACATCATGCCGATCAACCGATCGGTACCCGCAGGGGCCTCCCTGAATTCCTTCCACACGAAGACGCCCCAGAACGCCGCCACCATCGTGGCGCCTTGCCCGAGTCCGTACGAGATCGCGGGCCCGGCAACGCCGAATGCGATGATGGAAAACAGCATGCCGACACACCAGATCATTCCGCCGGCAATGCCCCATACATGGTCCTTGCCTGTACCCCGGAAATACTGGGACGGAGCAATCGGATCGCCCTGAAACGGCTTCAGCATGATGACCGTGTTGACGACGAAATTACTCAACAGGATGCCAATGGAGAAGAAAACCATGGCGGTGTACGGGCTCAGCATGCCTGCCTGCATGTCGACAAAGTCGGGCGACATGGCCGCAGCAACGAACCGATAGAAAAATCCCATGAGAATGCCGCACAGAACGGCCAGGCCGAGACCGAGCGTGCCGCGCGAACCGCCCTGTCCCGGCAAGCGCCTGTATGCCATTGCATCCATGATGATCGCGGCCGTGATCAGACCCACCCCGGCGAAGAGCATCACCGGATCGCCCTGGGGTTGGGCGACATAGTTCACGACTACGCCGATCACCAGCGCGAGGCCGATCCCGACCGGAAACGCCACGGCCATCCCCGCGAGCGCGATGGCCGCAACGAGCAGGATATTGGCCACGTTGAAGACGACTCCACCGAGTACGGCAGAGCCCAGATGAGTTGTCGACGCCTGGGCCAGATCGTCAAGGAATCCGCGGCCCTCCGAGCCAACGCTTCCCATCGTGAATGCGAAAAGCAGCGCGGCCAGCAGAACGCCGATCACATAGTCCCAGTAGTACAGTTCAAAGCGCCAGGTCCTGCCGGCGAGCTTCTGCGTGTTGGCCCAGGACCCCCAGCAGAGCATGGTGATGACGCAGAAGACGACCGCCACTGCGTAGTCTTGCAGTACAAACATTTCAGTTCCTTGCAGTTGTTCCGGCGCTTAGTCGGGATCCGCGCCCGTGGATGAGTCGGTATTCGGTATGTACCAGAGATCGTTCGCAAGATCGACGCCGCCGCCCATCTCTTCCTGCACTACCCTGTCCACGACCAACACGCCTCGCTCGGCCATGGCCTGTAACGTATCGATGCCATCGTCGGGGAAGCCGCCGCGCGTTCTGTGGATGTTGTAGCGGCCGGAAAACGATCTCCCGAACGCCTGCTCGATCCCCTCCCTGCCGATCATGAACCCCAGCAGCCCGCCCCACGTCGCCGCAGGATTGTCGGAGTCCCAACCCGCCAGGACGGCGATCTTGACCGTTTCCTGGTAGTCGCCTTCACCGTACAGGAGGCTGACGATGCTCGCGGCAAAGTTGATGCCGGAGGCGTAGCAGCCATTGCATTCCAGGTTTCTCGATGTCATGTCGTAACCGTCAGCCTGTTCGACCTGGTACCGGACATAGACCTCGTCGCGAGCCTGCTCCCAGGGCACGCCGGTCTCGTATCGGCTCTTGACGAAATCGAACATCTTCGCCGTGTAGGAGTCGTCCGGAACACCCTGGCGCGCCTGGTCCGCCAGCCAGAAGATCTGGTCCCTCATCGGCAGTTCCTGATCGACCCGCGAGGCCAGCGAATGCATCTCCACATAGAACTCGGCCGCCCACGCCGCATTCTCCCAGGCGGTGGTGCGGATCGGCAGATAGGCCATCTCAAGCGCCACGTCGGGCCGGCCTGGCGCAAACAGGCCGAATATCTCGGTCGTCAGCTGCGCGTCGATCATCTCGGAGTCGGGATTGTTGGCGGGGTCGCCGGTAGCCGGTGGCACCAGGCCCTGGACGCGCATCAGGTCGTGTGCCGTCTGGTTCGACACCCAGAGAAAATTCTGTTTGTCGCCGTTTGCGGTGGTAAATGGCGTGTTCTCGTCGGAATAGATATGCGTGAGCCAGCCATCGCGAATCTGTTCGCCGCTCAGGACGCTGGTCTGATGACTCAACAGCAGGTGCTGGTAGATGTACTCGATATCGGTGTCGTCGTCGGCACCCCAAATCTCGTCCTCGTCCACAAGCACCCAGTCGATGGTCGTTGAAATTCCGCCCCGGATATTGACCTGATCGGGCTGGCCCCAGTCGTCGCGGGTATAGAATTCCCCGGCTGGTCCCTCCCCGCCGATCTTGTCCGATTCCGTCACGATCCCGGTCCAGTTCGCGATGCACTGGCCCAGCCAGAATCCATAGAGCTTGTCGACATACGCCTGCCGGGATATCAACAGGTCATCTGGTGCCGGAGTATACGGAAGGTAGTCAAGGGAAGGATTGACCACGGGACCGGCGGCGGCGGGCACGTCACCCGGATTCACGGCCTGTGGCTCGCTCTGACTGGATCGCTGCTCGCATCCGGACAGGAAAAACGTGACGGGCAGGAAAGCCGTGATGATGGTGACAATTACCGGCCGGGATCGCCCGGCACAGTCATGACCGGCTCGATGATCAATCATCAGGTTCCTCCCTGATTCAGCGTTGAATGGACGACCGGCGCACTGAATGCATTAGTGCGTCAGGAACGGCAGTTGGCAATCATACTCGGTGAAGACGTAACCGGGGGCGTAATACTTCGTCCAGGTGATCTCCCAGGGACCGGTCAGGTGCTCGGGGTCGGTGACCACCAGCGTCATCTGCAGCGCCGATCCGAATTCGTCTTCCACGCGCCGGTACGTTTCGACGACCGTGTGCGCATCGCTGACTGCATTTCCGGCGGTTCCCGTGAGGTCACCGAGTATCCGCGTGGTCTCAACGACCAATGCGCCATCCTCGTAGCGGGCGGCGGAATGCCCCAGACGAGTGTTCTCGTCCGTCTCCTGCCCTCTGCCGTCCAGGTACAGCACTCTCTGGTCTGCACCCCACTCGTAGTCCATGACGATGCGATCCTCATGCTGCGTGACCTGCAAGCCCTGAGGGGCAACCGCCAGGCGAATCAGGCCGCTGGCGGCACACTCGGTGAAGGCCGGGTCGTTGACCGGATCGAACGCAGCCTGGACGGACGCCCCGACTTCGTTTAACGGCGGGTTACGATTTCCGCTGACCGCTTCGCGGGCACGCACGCCCGGACGCCTGTCCCAGGTACCGGCAAGGTTGGGACGCCCGTCGCTGAGCGTGAGAGCGAGTCCCTGCGGGATCGATGCCACTTCGCCCGCAGTTGCAGTGATGGTGCGTACGGCCGACCCGTCGGCCGGGTTCAGTTCGACGATTCCGCCGCCGTCCCAGTGTTCGTTCTCCACCAGGATCATGGGTCTGCCGTCCCGGCTCCGGTAGCCGGTCACGCCCAGGTACTGGCCCGCCTCGAGTGAATCGGCGGACCAGCCCGTGCGCCGGAGCGAGACGGGCGCAGGCGCGGTCGCCTGCCACAGGACCTCTGTCCCATCGTCACCGGTGACGCTCAGCATGATGTTCACATGGGGATTCACGAAGTTGAACTCGTTGACGAGGCCTTCGATCCGGATCTCCTCGTCGGTGAACGCTGCGCTCGCCGCGTGGTGGGCCTGCACCGGAACGGCAGCGGCCGTCAATCCCCAAAAGACCAGGAACAATCGGTGATTCAACATTGTTTCCTCCCGCGCCGAGCCGGAACAACTCACTCGACGGACAGCGGTGTGTTCTTCTCCAATCAACCGCCTTGCCAGCAATGATATATCAATCGAATTTGATGGTTCTCGAGCGATTGCGAGGCTCCGGCCCAGGCGTCACACTTGACATGACAACTTACCTGCGCATCATGTATCACAATGACAAGAGGTAGCCCGCCATGCAGGTCAGCATTCAGGTAAACGGCCAGGCGAATCTGGGTCGGCACGAACGCACGCCGCGATGGCGCGTCAGCCGGCTGGCCGGCCTGCTCGTAGCGATGTGCCTTGCCTCCGTCGCGTCGGCGCACCATTCCAGCACGACCTTCTACGACTACGACAACTTCATCGAGTTCGAAGGCGAGGTCACCCGCGTGCTGTGGCGCAACCCCCATGTTCAGTTCTCGATCATGCGGACAATGGAAGACGGCACTCGCGAGGAATGGTTGGCGGATTCCGCTTCGGTCAACAGCCTGCAGCGAGGCGGCTTCGATCAACAACTTGTCTCGCCGGGAGATGTGGTTCGAGTGTACGGCCCCGTTTCCCGGCAAGGCCTCAAGGCGATTCGCGCAGTCAATCTGATGCTCCCGAGCGGCGAGGAGTACCTGATGATGGCCGGACAAGGCGTGGGATTCCGGTGGTCGGAAGACGCTCGGCAGGTTCGTGGCGCCCGTCTTCCTGTACCGGAGGCGACTGCGGGTGACGCGGAGCCCGAAGGCATCTTCAGGGTATGGTCGCCCGGCACGAACATCCGTACCCTGGAGCGTGCGGCCATGCGGCCGCTGGCGTTGACGGAAAGCGCTCTGGCCAGGCGCGACGCCTGGGACCCGCTGGTGGACGATCCCGGTTTGACGTGCACCCGGCAGGGCATGCCCGGCATCATGATGAATCCCTTCCCCATCGAGTTCACCGAGGGCGACGGCGTAATCCTGCTGCGCACCGAAGAGTGGGACGTGGAACGAACCATCCACATGGACCCTGCGACCGAACCGCAAGGGGAATCCTCCCACCTGGGCTTTTCGGCCGGCCGCTGGGAGGGCAACACGCTGGTCGTCGAAACGAACAGGATCAGCTGGCCGTACTACGACGACCGGGGTACGCCTCAGAGCCCGGACGTGCGAGTCGTCGAGCGCTTTACCCTCAGCGGCGACGCGACCCGGCTGGACTACGTGCAGACCGCCACCGACCCGGCCAACTTCCGTGAGCCGCTGGTGGACGAGTTCTTCTGGGTGTGGGTACCGGGGGAAGAGGTCAAGCCATATGAATGCGCCTTGTGGGATTCATCCGATCCGCCCGGCAACGGCCAATAGCTGGCTGCGCTCAGCTATTGCCGAACCAATTCGTTTGCAACGCTGAAGTAATAGTTCCTGGCGGTCGGGTTGATTTGCTGCCTGGCGATCCCTCTGAGTGCCTGAATCTTGATTTCAGTCACTTCCATGGTCCGATAATCGGTCGCCAACAGATAATCGGCCAATTGCATGGCCCACTGATAGTCTTCAGATGCAACAGCATCCTGCAACTCCGTGAAGATGTTCCCTGCACCGCCTCCCAAACCAATGATTCGCTCCGCCTGTTCACGCTCGGAAAGTGGCAGGAGAGTGGTTGGATTTCCGTCAAACCATCCTATATTTCCGTTGAATACGGACCTGACTCCCCACGGGACCATGCCATAGAACTCGGTAAGGTATGGAGAATCCGCAAGCTCTTCCGGTAGCGTGACTGTTTCTGCAAGCTGATTTGCCGTCATGCCGTCGTTCATTCCCTCGACCGTTGCGTCATAGACATAATGTATTGCCGAAGCGTAGTCCCCAAGTGCCTTGTCCACCTGTTCCTCACCGAGAACCGGCCGGCTATGACCCGGGACCAGGTATTCAGCGCCTTCCTGCCGCATTTTCTCCAGGCTCTCGGCCCATACCTTCACGTCCCGGTACATTGCGCCCCTGATCGGATAAAGATTGGGGAATGCCTTGTAAAAGTTGTCACCGGGGAACAGCACCCGTTGCTCGGGCAGCCAGACATAGAGTTGATCGTCCGTCTCTCCCGGCGCGGCAACCAACTCCACATCGACTCCCTCGATAGTGACTTCAAAACGTTCTTCGCCAAACGTGACGGTCGGTGGCAGATAGCCGTCCCCTTCCTCGTCCCGGATCGGGTGCTCCGCGGTACCCATGTTGATGAACTCTTCCGAATCCAGAAAAAAGCCGAATTGCCGCGACGTACGGGCGAAACTTATCGCGCCCAGGTCCGAATCGGGCAGCAGGTTATCGCGGAAACCGGCACGGCCATAGATTTCGAGTTCGCCATCTCCGAGAAACTCCGTGGTCCCGCTCGTGTGGTCCACGTGACCATGGGTGTAGATGATTGCCCTTACGGGCAACTCGCTGATCGCCCTGAACTCTTCCAACACCGCTCTCGCGGCAGACTTGCTCTCCTTGGTGTCAACGATGATCAAGCCCGATTCACCGACAATCATCGCTGAATTCGAAGCGCCGTAACCCGACGCCATGTAAACACCGTCGGTTATCTCGATGATTTCCCGGCGAAATTCTTTGGAGTGTTCTCTCAACAGGGATTCTGCGCTGGTGTCTTGCGCATATGCCGTGTGCTGGCCGAAAACCATGCAGAAAAGGAGTGTCGTCCCAACAGTCAGCCTGTTGCCAATGCCTGTCACCATGGTCTGTTGCTCCTCGCAGCCGTTCGGATTCACTTGCCCTTTTCCGACAGTATTTCGATCCGTCCGGAAATGACCCGTGATTTCCAATCCGCTCAATATCGGGCTGCACGCTTGAGATGTCAAGCGTCGTTGCTCCGGTGCGGACTTCTTGACAAGCGCCTGGGCATCAAAGAAACTTTGATATATCAAGTGATAAGTCAAGCTTCACAAGAAAATGTCATTTGTTGATGGCAAACGATTATGGCGTTGCATGAGCGCAACGCCTCGTTAGGGAGGTCTTATGTTCAAGCGGTCGGTTCTTCCGGGGACAATCTGCCGATGGGGGCTCGTCGTTATCGCGGCAAGCCTCACGGGCACGGTCTCCGCCCAGGTATTGGAAGAGATCATCGTCACGGCCACCAAGCGGGAAGAGGCGCTCACCGATGTGCCTATCTCCATCTCGGCCATCGACACGGAGAAACTGATCAGCAACGGCTGGAACGAGACCACAGATGTGCTCGATTTCGTCCCCAACGTCACGTTTTATCTGAACGGAACGAGCACCACGAAACTGAACATACGCGGCGTGCATTCGGACGGTCCCAACCCCTCCCTGGAAGCACCGGTCGCCGTATTCACGGATGGAATCTACAACCCGCGCCCGGACTTTGTCCGCGCCCCCCTGCTCGACCTTGAAGGCGTGGAAGTGCAGCGAGGCCCGCAGGCAACCTACTACGGCCACAATGCCACAGCGGGGTCCATCAGTTTCCGCTCGACGCGCCAGTCCCTTGACGAAGCCGATGGCTTCCTCGTCGTGGAAGGCTCGGCCGAGAGCAGGAACAAGGTCGACTTTGCCTACGGCGCACCGCTATCCGATACCTTTGGCCTGCGCTTCTCGGGCGCGCTCAGGAATACTTCGGGTCATATCGAGAACATTGCCCAGGACAGGGACGAACCGAAAAACGACACTTCCATTTTCAGGTTGAGCGGCGTGTGGGTCCCCGGCGATCAAACCGATGTCTTCTTCAAGCTGGAACGCTATGAAGCCGACGTTACGGGCGAGGTCAGGGAACCCATTACCTGCGGAGGCGCCGGTAACCCCACGGCGCCCGCTCCGTGCCGGGCGTTCGATCCCTCGGCAAGCGGCAGCCTCATCGGCCAGGCCGACGTTGCCCTCGGCGTGGACGATCGTATAGCCGAAGGGGCGACAATACTGCCGAATTACACGACACGCATTTTCGGCATGGGGTCCAACGTCACCAGCACCATTACCAACGTCGCCGACGCGCGTTTCATGTCGCGGTCCGGCACGTTCTCGGAGAACACCCGGGCCGCCCTGGACATCAGCCACGATTTCGGCTCTTTCACCCTGACCTCCCTGACCGGAATCGAGACCGGTGAACGCAGCCCCTTGAGGGACGCCGACATGACCCCGATTGCCGGCATTTTCACTCATGGCTACCAGGACTACGATTACTGGACCGAGGAACTCCGGCTGACCTCGAATACCGACGGTCCCCTCGCCTGGATGGTCGGCGGCCTGATTCAGGGTACGGATGGCAGCTCATTCGGCCAGGTTGTTCACAACCTGAATGGAGTATGGACCACCAACTCCCATGTCCAGGAAGACAACATTCTCGGACTCTTCTTTGATCTCAATTATGACCTGACCGACGCAGTCAATCTGAGTTTTGGCGGCCGCTACACGGATGTGGAAAAGACCGCTGTCGACATAACGTCCAGAGCCCCGTTGAATGCTGACGGCACACCGGGTGCTTTCAGTGAGATTCTGAATACGGGCACCGGGTTTGTCGCAAATCTGGCGGGTCCGCCTACCTTCGCTGACGGGATCGCCGATCTCGGAGACGGGACCTATTCCGAAGACAGCTTCGATCCGTATGTTTCGGTTCGGTTCGCGATCAACGATTCGGCCAACGTGTACGCCTTGTGGTCGAGCGCTTTCAAGGCCGGCGGATTCAGCAATGGTCCGGGCACGGGGCTGCCGTTTTCCGTCCTGCATCCGGCCTTGCCCGATGTCTACGAGTTCATGGGGGAAGAGTCGGAAAGCTTCGAGATCGGTTACAAGGCACTGCTGGCCGACGGACGCGTGGACCTGAATATCGCGGCCTTCTCCACGGAGTTCACCAACCAGCACACGGTTGTGCCGGCATTTGCCTTCGGGCCTCCACCCTCCCCGGGCGTGGTCTTCTATACCACCGGTGTGGATTCCGAACAGCAGGGCGTCGAAGTCGATGGCAGGCTCGCCGCGTCAGACAACCTCACCATCACTTTCGCCGGGGCACTGCTGGATGCAGAAATGACCGACCAGGGCATGATGAACTTCTACGGTTGCCTCGATTGTGCGCCACGGGAACTCATCCAGGCCTCGGACTGGTCCGCTGCGTTCGGCGCCACCTGGTCCGCACCTGTCGGAGATGCCTACGAACTGACGTTGAACACGGAAATGGCCTTTGCTGACGGGTATCAGGTGGCCTATGAAGGCGTCTTCAAGGATCAGGCTGAAGGCGATCAATTGCTGGGCTGGCAGGATGGCTGGGAACGAATCAACGTTCGAGCCGCCCTGAGACCGATCAACGGAAACTGGGACGTTTCGGTCTTCGGCCGCAACGTCACCGACAATCGGCGGACGAATGACTACGCGCCCGACGGCAACGCAACGTTGTATTACGTCACGCGGCAGTACGGCGCCGATTGGGGTGTGGCTTTCCGGTACAACTTCTGAGGCGCCGGGAGCCTATCCGATATGCTCCCGGTGCTTGAAGTCCGATTCCTTGTAGTCCGTATCGTCGAGAAGTTCGTTCGCATTCGCACGGATCTTCTCGATCGTTTCGAGGAGTTGGCTGTATTCGTTGTCGTCGATGTTCTCCAGCAGCCGCCCCTCGCGTGACAGATGGATCGCCTCAACGAGTTCATACGCGCGTTCACCTTTTTTGGTCAGCCGAATGAGCTTGCGTCGTCCGTAACTGGGATCCTGTGTTCGCGCGATCAGCTTCTTGTCGAGCAGTGACTTGATCACCCTGCTGATCTGTCCCTCATCCGCCGACATGGCCGCTGCGATCTCACGGGCGGAAATGACCTTCTTGTAGCCTATTTTTCGAAGCACCCAGGCCTCGACAACCTGAACGCCCGCAGTGGAGGAAAACGCGCGGATGGAGCTTCGGAAAATCAGGTTTCCCAATTCGTTCAGGATTTGCCCGATCCCCTTGGGCGGAAACTCGCGGCGGCTCTCGTGGTCCTCGGGACCGAACTTTGTAATGTCATAATTCCTGAGCATATTCTTCCTCGAATTTTTCCGTCATTACCGAAAACTCAATTGGGTTCCCTGCACCGACCGGCGCCACAGCCGCACCGAATCTCGACCCATTGAGACTGCGGCATGGCAGCCGGCACGACGCTTGTTATGTCAAGCATAGTCGGCCAAAATGACCGAAACTGCAACCTGGCCGAGCGTCACCGGCCAGAGGATGTCTTCATGCAAGCAATTCCGGCTACTGCCACGTTAACCTTGACCGCGCTGATACCGCTCGCGGAGGCCGGTGCCCAGATTCCGGCAGACTTCGTCGTCACGGAACGGGATCGGATGGTCCAGGAGATCGAGTCCTGGGAGACGGTGCTGGAGGATTGGGAGCGGCGCGCCAGGACCGGGAGCATCAGGAGCGGGTACGAGGTTGAGGTGATTGCGACCTTCGATCCGGGCGAGGCGAAGTTCGAGCCGCAGCCCGGCGGCGTCTACTTCTACGAGAACGTGGATCGGCAGAGTCCCTTCGCGCACGCGCCCGACCCACGTCCGGAATCGAAGTCCAGCGTCATCGTGGTCGGGGATGCGAGAAGCAGGAAAGTCATCGCCCACTACGAATTCGCGCCCGAAATGTTCGCGTCCGTTCACACGACCGCGATGTCGCCGGACGGCAGGTATCTTTACATCGTCGGTCCGAGACCCGGAGAATCGAACGAGGAGTACCAGGCCCTGGGCACGCCGGGGACCCTGATAAAAGTGGATGCGCTGACCCTGCAACCGATCAGTCAGCTGACCATTGGCGGGCGCATTCACCACGGACAGATCTTCCAGGATCGCTACCTCCTCATCGACACGTTCGCCCGTGAGGAAGGCGGCCTCGACATCGCATTGTTCGACCCTGCCACCGACGAAATCGTCGGCGGCGTTCGCGACGAGGACCTGGGCGGTGGCACGTCCACGGCCTTCACGGACGGAGAGTACATCTACGCGCTGATGGAACCGGCCGGCTACGGCCCGCTCTCCATGTCGGGGTACGTCGCAGCCACCAACCTCGGGCGCGGCCGCGTCGTGGCGCTGAGACCTTTCTGGGTGGCAAAGATCGATCCGCAGACCTGGGAGGTCGTGCGGGAATACCCGTATCCCGGCTATCGCGGCGACTGGATCGAGTTCGATGCCGCACGCGAGCACATGTTCATCCCGTCTGCCGGCTCCGGCAGCCTCAGCAAGATCAACCTCGATACCGGGGAGGTCGTCTGGCATCAGCCAACGGGCGTCGGTCCCTACGGCGCGGAACTGACGGCGGACGAGTCCGAGGTCTGGGTGGCCGACAAGGGCGAGGCCGCCGGATTCTTCGGTCGCACCATCACCGTGTTCGACAACGAGAGCGGGCGCCACCTGGAAACATTGTTTGCCGGATATTCCATCGACCATGTCCTGCTGTCGCCGAACGGCAGGGAGATGTGGGCCACCAGCAACCGGGAGAGCAGGATCTACGTATTCGATGCCGGGACGCGCCAGCGGATGACATTGATCGACATGCCGACTACGGGGGGCGCCCACGGCCTCGTCTGGGTGCACTACGACGAGGATGGGAACTCGCGCGTCGTGGCCGACCAGGGCGGCTTCCACAATGGCATCGACCCCCGTTCGGGCCGCCCGCTGGAGTATTGATCCGTCTGCGGCCAGGCGCTACAGCAGCCGCCTGGACGATGCAAGGACATCGGACAGGAGTCCCTCGATCGCGGCCTCATCATATAGCTCCCCGTCGGCAATAACCGCGGAGATTCGAGTCGTGTTGGCGATGTCCTCCAGCGGGTCGGCGTCGAGCAACACGAGATCCGCCAGCTTACCGGCCTCGATGGCGCCGAGATCGCCGCGCCGGTCGAAGTAGAGCGCCGGATTCAGCGTAGCCGCGCGCAGCGCATCCAGTGGCGACAGGCCCGCCTCCACCATCAATGCAAGCTCGTCGTGCAGGGCAAAGCCGGGCAGTCGATAGAAGGCCCCCGTGTCCGTTCCCGCGAGAATCGTGACGCCGCCTTCCACCACCAACCTCAGCAGCCGCTGGTTGAACTCGTGAAGATTCCTGTCCGCCTCGCCGGCATAGATCGGCGGCGGCCGGTAGTACTCGGCCTTCGCCGGCTTCAGATACTGCAGCCGCTGCCGGGAGACGCCGGGGCTGTCCACCGCCAGCTCCGCGGAGAAGATCATCGTTGGCGTAATGAACGTGCCGTTTGCGGCGAGATGCTCGATTGCGGCGCGGCAAGCGGGCTCGTTCAATTCGATCGGCGTCTCGCTCTCGCCGCGGCCGGTGGGCTCATCGTCTCTGCACGCCCTGCCCAGCGCCATGAGGTGCTCGACGCTGCGCATCCCGGAGTCGGACGCATCCATGATCGTGATCGACTGTGGCACATGTCCCGAAAACACGAGGTGATGCCGCCTGGCCTGCTCGACAGCGGCATAGTAGACCTCGCTGGTCAAACCGTTGTGAATCTTCAGGAAATCGATGCCGCCGGCCACAAGAGAGTCGACGGCGCTGCGAGCCTCCTCGGGTGTGTAAATCATGTGTTCCGGGCCGAACCGCCGCGCCTGCGCCGTTTCCAGGAACGGACCGGAGGCGACGATCCGCGGCGCGGGCAGGTTCTCACTGGCGATGCGGCGTTTGCCGGCCAGCAACTGGCCGAGATAGCTTCCCATGTCCCGCACGCCGGTCACGCCGTGGGCGAGAAACAGCTTGTACATGTCCATCGAGAAGTCGTAGTCGATGCCGTAGTGCTCGAAGGCATGGGCGTGCATTTCCCACAAACCCGGAATCAGAAACTTGCCGCGGCCGTCGAGGACCCGGGCTCCGGGCGGCGCATCTGCCCCTGTGGCCGCACGAACCGAGGCGATCCGGTTGCCGCTCACGACGACCGTTTGATTCCCGACGCGCTCGCCCAGATCGACATCGATCACTGTCACGTCGTCGATGACGATGACAGGTGCTTCCTGGGCAACACTCTGCCCGATCGGCGAGACAAGTACTCCAATCCCCAGCAATAAGGCCGTAAATCGCGTCATTGTTGCTCCTGGTAATACCGCCATTGTCACCCGGTCCAGGTGCGGCCGCAGTCCCGACCGCTCCAGTCCACGTGCGGTCGCAGTCCTAACCGCACCGATTCATGCACAAGCTACACGTCTTAACTTGATGTATCAAGGTTCGGAGTGCTAGTCTTTTCCCTGGCGCGGACTGCGTCGGAACCCGGCAGAACGAGGGGGCTTGATGAACGTCAATTTTTCCGTCAACGGAGAGGCTGTTTCGGTAGACGTGGAACCCGACACGCCGTTGCTCTGGATTCTCAGGGATCACCTGGGTCTTACCGGCACCAAGTTCGGTTGCGGCATGGCCATGTGCGGGGCCTGTACCGTCCACCTGGACGGGGCACGCAACTTCTCCTGCCAGATTCAGGCCCGGAGCCTGGAGGGCCGGGCCATCACCACCATCGAAGGGCTCTCCCCCGACGGCCCTGAGGGCGACATCCATCCCATCCAGCAGGCGTGGATCGACGAACAGGTGCCCCAGTGCGGCTTCTGCCAACCCGGTCAAATGATGGCCGCGCTGGATCTGTTGAACAGGAATCCTTCCCCGACGCGAGAGGAGATCGTCGTCCACATGAACTCCAATCTCTGCCGGTGCGGCACGTATCCCCGCATCGTCAAGGCCATTCAGGCGGCGGCAGAGGAGATGCAGGCATGACGATCCAGACTCGTAATCAGACGCGCAGGGATTTCCTGAAGACCAGCGCCGGACTCGCCTTTGCGATTCCGCTGGCATCGAAGCTCGGTCTGGCCGGCGCCCAGACCGCCGGCAACGGCGCCGTGGCCAACAGCTACGTAATTCTCAAGCCCGATAACCGGATCACCATCTACACGCACGCCAGCGAGATGGGACAGGGCTCGTACACCGGCGTACCCATGGTCATCGCGGAGGAGCTCGATGCGGACTGGAATCTCGTCGACATCGAGTTCTCGCCGCTCAGCGACGAACTGTACGGCAATCCACGCTATTACGGCTTCATGCTGACCATCGGCAGCGACGCCATTTCGACCTTCTACGAGAAGCTGCGCTTCTCCGGCGCGCAGATCCGCAAGACCGTCATGCAGATGGCAGCGGACGCCTGGGGCGTTCCCATCGGCGAGGTGCATACCGAGCCGAGCCTAGTGGTGCATTCGCCCAGCGGCCGCAGCATGACCTACGGCGAGATATCGACGCTCGGCAACGTGCCCGGGACGCTGCCCGAGGTGGAAGAGTCCGAGTACAAGCAAGTCGAGGACTACCGCATCGTCAACAATCCGGACATCCAGCGGCGGGATACGCCGGGCAAGGTGTTCGGCGGCGTGATGAACGGCGAGAAGATGTTCAGCATCGACGTGCGGTTGCCCGGGATGCTGTACGCGACTTCAAGGCGCAATCACTTCGGAAACCGCGAAGTCGTGCGGGTCGTCAACGAGGACGAGGTGCTGGCCCTGCCCGACGTCGTTGGGGTGGACGTCATACTGGATTCCGTCACGGTCATCGCCCGAACGTACGAAGCCGCCCGAAAGGGCGAACAGCTCCTCCAGGTGGAATGGAGCAACGCCGAGGAAGACGCCAGGTACAACTCGGATGAAGAGCTCGAACGGCTCAAGGCGATCGCCTACGACGAGTCCCGGGAAGGCATCGACGTCATGGGCCACTGGCGCGCGCGCCTGCGGGGCCAGGTCGGCCAGGCCGAAGGTCTCGACGAGGCGCTGGCATCGGCCGACGAGGTGCACCAGCGCCTGTACACCACGGGGTTCATGTATCACGCCCAGATGGAGACGATGAATGCGGTGGTCGATGTCACCGACGACGGCCGGAAGGCCGAGGTTTGGGCCGGCACACAGGGTCCCACCCAGACCCGGATGAGAGTGGCAGAGGTACTTGAGATTCCCATCGAGAACGTCACGCTGCACCGCAACTTCATGGGCGGCGGCTTCGGCCGCAAGGCCGTCCGCTCCCACGACAACTTCGTGGAAGCCGCCATGTTGTCGAAGATGTACGAGGCGCCGGTCAAGGTCATCTGGAGCCGCGAGAACGACCTGATCGCGGGCCACTACCGGCCCCACGGCGCACATCTCGTGACGGCGACCCGCAACGACAGGGGCGCCATCGACAACTTCCTGCACCGCACGGTCTCGGACGAACCGCTGCGATGGGGCGACCCGGAGCGCTTCGAAAGAGGCGACTCGCGACCCTACCTGGCCGCAAGTTTCTGGAACGGTGCCATATACCCCGCCGTGGAGAAGTTCCGCGGCGACGTCGTCATGGAGTTCACGAACACACGGGTCTGCGCCATGCGCGGCATCGGCGGCGTCGCTACCGCCTTTGCGAGAGAGTGCTTCGTGGACGAGATGGCCCACGAGACGGGAATCGACCCGCTCGAATACCGGCGCAGGCTGTTCGAGGGTCAACCGGAATCCCAGTTGGTGTTCGACACGCTGAAAGAGCGCTGCAACTGGGACGGCCGGCCGGGCCTCGGCTGCGCCATGGGAAGCGCGAGCTACGCGCTGGCGGTGGAGATCGATCTCGACGAGCGCACCGGGATCGTCAAGCCCACGAAGATCTGGGCTGTCGCCAGTTACGCCGTGGTGGTGGAGCCCAGCAACGCAGAGAACTCGTTCTACGGGCAGCTCATGCTCTACGTCGGCGCCTCGACTTCCGAGGAAATCACCTTCAGGGACGGCAAGCAGGAACAGAGCAACTTCCACAACTTCCAGATCGCGCGAATGGCGGACGTGCCCGAAATCGATGTCCACGTCATTCCGTCCGAAAGCCGTCAAATCGGCACGTCGGATGGCCCCGCCTATGCGATCGGACCCGCCATCTCGAACGCACTCTACAGCCTGACCGGAAAACGGGTCCGGCACCTGCCGGTGAGCCCGAGGGAGGTCCTCAAGGCGCTCAACGCCTGAGTCCGGCTCTTGCAGCAAGGTCGCAGCTCGCCCTCGGTGTGAGGCGAGTGTTGCCACTTGAACGTGTATTCGTTACGCGAGGGCATTCAGTAATGGCCACTGCCGTCAGGATCTTCTCTTCGAGCCTCATCGCCTGTGCGGTTTTTTCCCTTACAGGCGCCGCGATCGCGCAATCCGACAGGGTCTCGGCTGAAAAGCCCCTGATACTTGTCACCGGGATCACCGGCAACCAGGGCGGCGCCGTAGCCCGTGAGCTTGAGAGTCGCGGCTTTCCGTTGCGAGGCCTGTCCAGGGACATCCAAAAAGCTGAGTCGATCGCGCTCGCGGAGTCCGGCATCGAGATGGTCCAGGGCGACTTCAATGACCCGGAGAGCGTGCGCAGGGCGGCCGAGGGCGTTCATGGCATGTTTCTCGTGCTGCCGCAGATCTGGCAAGCGGAGGAGGAGATCCGTATGGGCACGGACACCATCGACGCTGCCATCTCTGCCGGCGTTCAACATCTCGTGTACAGCTCTTCCGGCGCAGGCCACCCGGTGGACGGATTCCCCGGGGCGGCCAAGATGCAGATTGGCAGGTACCTGAGCGAATCCGGGACCCCCTATACCATCGTGATGCCCGGCACCTTCATGGAAGGTCTCCTGCCGACGGAACGACAGCGGGAGATCCTCGAAAACGGCTACGGGAACGGACAGGGTCCCGAGGCCAGGACGGAGTTCGTGGCGCTCGAAGACGTGGGCTTCATCGTGGGCGAGATATTCGACGATCCGGACCCGTGGCTCGGCATCGCTCAGCACGTCGCGGGAGATAGCGTATCCGGAGCTGAGCTTACTGCGATTTTCTCTGGAATCTCGGGCCGCAACATCGAATTCCAGATCACCGAGCCCCCCTTCTGGATGATGGGAATGCTGGAGTGGATGCAGCAGCAACCCGACGCCGGACCCGAAGTCGCCGCACTGCGTGAGCGGTACCCGCGACTCTCAACGCTTGAGGAATTCCTTCGCCAGCACCGCTGGGGCCAATGAGGCCCGCCCGGATTCCCGACCTCCCGCGCTACAATCGCATCAGGTCGCGGCCGATTACCAGGGGCCCGCCGAAGTCCTGCTGGAGAAGTTCAACCAACAGGTGCTCGTCGTTCGCGGTCAATTCCGGCGGCGCGATATGCGATATCACAAGCATGCCGACGTTGGCCCTCGCCGCGACTTCACCGACCCGCTCGGCCGGCGTGTGATTGCTTGTTACGTGCCGGCGCATCTCGTCGGGATCGTCGGCGACAGCCACGATCGTCTCCTCAATCCACGGCATGTACAGGATTCCATGAACCAGCACATCGGACCCCCTTGCCAATTCGATGACGGCCTCGTCGTAGGCCGTGTCGCCTGAAAAAGCGATCGACCGGTCGGGCATGTCGAACCGATAGCCATAGGAGTATTCCATTCCGTGCGAGTTCTCCGCGGCGGTGACCTTGACCAGCCCGTCCTCGTGCACCACGCCCCCCTCGGTAACGTCGTGAAGGACAGCCAGTCTGCGAACGGCAGCGCGTTCTGAAGGGCCAATGTCAATCTCGCTCATTCCCGTGTCGATGATCTCCCCGATGCCCGGAAACGAATACACGTCGATCGGCGTGGTACGCCCCGCAGACCAGGCCGCGTGCAGTACACGACCGATGTGCTGCGTATGATCGGGATGGTCGTGGGTGATGAAAATGAAGTCGATGGAGCTCGCATCGATGCCCGCCCGGGCCAACTGGCGCGCCGCATTGAAACCCGTGTCTATGACAATGGTGGAACCGCCATGCACCAACGCCTGGCTGGTCTGGGATCGGTGCTCGAAAATGCGCTGGCCGCCACCCGTGCCGAGGAGGACAAGCTCGGTGGCGATGCCCTCGGCCACCCCGACTGAACCAGCGGGAATAAACGTGGCGAGCAATCCGAGCTGGAAGATTCCAACTACCTTTCTCATCCCGACGTCCCCTTCAACATCGAACACCAGGCCGGCTGGCCTACTCGCCACCCTGCTGCGGTCCGTTCAGTACCAACGCTCTGCCATTGCCCGGATCGATCCCGTTGTGGAAGCCGCCCTGGTCCCGGACGACTGCGGGCTCGCCGTTTTCGTCGTAGCGCACCCAGACGAGGCCGTGCAGATCGCCGCCGCCGGGTATCTGTATCACGTCCTTTTGTTCCCGCGTGTGCGCGTCGAAGACGTAGATCGCACCTTCGTAGTTGCTGGTCGCCCAGAATTCATTGCCGTCGGGCGACAGGAGAATGTGGTCGACGCGGTAAGCCGAGAACAGCGTGTCCAGGTGATTGCCGGTCCCGGTCTCGTACACCGTCACGGTTCTCCCGCCCACCAACTGCGTCGCCTCGCCCTTGTCGGCGATCCAGACTTCCGTGCCGTCGGCGTTCAGGTTGCAGCCATACGGGCCGACGCCGGTCGGCCGCGTCCAGGCGATCCCGCCGGTCTCGATGTCGATCCTGCTCACCGTGTGGGTGCTCGTGCTCGGCACGTACATGTGACTCCCGTCGTGATCGAAACAGATCCAATTAGCGCGATGGCCGGGGTGCGGATACTCCTGCAGCACTTCCCACGTGTTCGGGTCCAGCCTGGCGACCCACGAGCTTGGCATCACCGTGATCTCGCCATGCATGTACCTGCGCGCGCCCTGGAAACCGTACCCGGCGGGTTCCATCAGGACGTAGATGTACTCGTCGTCGGTCCATGCCGTGTAGGCATCGCCGCCGAGGTCTTCCTCGCGGACACCGCCGAGAATCCGGTCCGTCTCGGGATCGAACAGGTAGATGCGAAGCCCGTCCGGGTCCCTCGCGAAAGAGTCGATCAGCATGTAGCGGTCCTGAAAGATCTGCGCATGATGCATGCGCCCGCCGATGACGATCTGCCTGACGGGCTGCAGCGTCAGCGCATCGATCTTCAGGAGGCTCGCCGCGGTCTGTATGCCGGTGCCGGCATACCCCTGCGGCTCCAGTTCCCCGCCGGGTCTCGCGCCGGTGATGTAGACGTAGCGCCCGTCGGGGGTGAGAGCCGTCCCGTGCACGGCGCTGCGAAGCTCGACGGGGATCTCGTACCAGGCGATCACCTCCCGGGTCTCGGCATCGCCGACGACGACCTTCATGCCCGAGGGCGAATAGGTCTCCCCGGTCGCGACGTCCAGCGTTCCCCGCGTGCCGACGTTTTCATAGAAGTACGTCCTGCCGGGCTCGGGCGTGAATTTCGGCTCGCCGGGATCGAACTCGGCCCCGACCGTCACCTCGTAGCTGCGCATGAGACTGCCCGGCCTGGCGCGCCGCTCCCATGTCTCGATCACGACCGAGTAGTCTTCCAGGGCCCTGAGCAGCCTCCGGCGTTCGCTGCCTGCCGCGGCAGGGTCGCGGGTCTGCTCTCGCGGAGCATCGCCCGTCTCGGCGGGTGACGCATCTACTTCCGGCGGGACCACGCCACTCCCCCCGCCGACGGGTTCGTCCGAGCACGAAGCCAGTGCCAGCACCAGAACCGCTGTCGTGATGGATTTTCTCATGGCACAGGAAGTTCGTCCGCGCATAAACTGCCACATCGCTAGACTGCTCCGACGACGCAAGTCCTAGATCGGCTCGACGCCAGCGCGAAGGCAGAAGTACTCCCACGCCCGCTCCGCGCCCAGCGGGGAATTCTCCATCGCCGCCGAAAGCTCGATTTCTCCATCGGTAAACTGACGCGGCTCGCCCAGGCGAAGCGCCTCGGACAACACGCGCGCGTTGACCTGCAGGTATACGGCGGCCTTCACCGCAAGCTGAACGGTCTCACCGACTACCACGGCGCCGTGCCCGGCCATGAGAAGACACGTGTTCCGTTCCAGGGTTCTGGCCAGCGATCTGCCCATCTCCATCGTGCGAACCAGCATGTTGGTGTCGCCGAATTCATCGCGGATATCCCACACCGGAATGTGACTGCCGATCACGGTGGCGTTGTGGACGACCGGGCGCAAGGGTGTCGAGGTGAGGCCAAAAGGCAGGACAGCGTACGCGTGGTGATGGATCACGGCATTCACATCGGGGCGGGCCTCGTACACGGCTCCATGGATCATCCGCTCCGAGTATCCCCTCCTGCCCCTCGGGTCGACCGGTTCCCCGGTCTGCTCGAACTCCATCAGATCGTCGAACTCGACGAGTTCGGGACTTCTCGACCGGGACATGACGTAGCGTCGAGCGTTGCCCGGGTGTCGAACGCTTACGTGACCGAAGGCATCGACAACGCCCTCGTTCGCCAGGATCCGGTTGGCCGCGACCAGCCGCTGGAACTCAACGAGATTATCGAGACCCGCCTCCTCCTGCGCCCACAGCGGACCCAACCGGCCGATCGCGGCAAGACCCGCCAGTGCCGGAACCGCGCTCAATACGCTACGTCTGTCCATTCGCTCTTCTGTCACGATTTCCACTCCTCCACCGGGCAGGACCGTCTTCCTGCTGTTGACAACGATTCGTGCATGAAACAGTATTTGATGTGTCAAGTATTATCTCAAAAACGCTAGCAGGAAACAGTCGCCGTTTGCAAGATCGTACACGCGAAGCGCGTTGACTCCGGTTGCCGATTCGTAGCGTCGATCGCCCCTGTTTCCTCCGGCAGCTCCCAATTCGAGGCCATTCACCATGAAGACTATCAACAGACTCCCTGCGGCCGGGCTGACCCTGTTCCTGGCATCGTTCGTTTCGGCCCAGAGCGTGGCTCCCCCGCAAGAGCGCCTCTTGAACAGGGCGGACATCGAAGCGGCCAACCCCTTTGAAGGGATCTACAGCAAACGCCTCTATACCGACACGGTCTTCATAACGATGGTCACCGTCGAGGCGGGAAGAGCTTCAGGTCATCACAATCATCCGGATGAACAGACGATGCTCTTTCACACCGGCAGGGTGCGGGCGTTCGTCGGCGAGAACGAATACGAGGTCGGCCCGGGCGACATTCTGATCATCCCCTCGTACGTGCCGCATCACTTCGAAGCGATCGACGACGCAACCTGGACCGAGGTGCACGGTCCGGGGTTCAACAACAGTGCGAAGTGGGCCGCAAGCGAAGACTGACGCCTGAAGCCATCGCGCCGGCCGACGAGCAATCCGGGTCCGTGGTTCGCCCACTCCACCGGGTCGGTGGGCGTATCGCTACCGCAGATACTCCGCGGCGGCGTCCGGATCGCAGCTGAACGGCTGACGCTGGATGTGCGGCGAGTGTTGCCACTCGAAGGTGTGAGAAACCGCCGCGGTGAGATACTCGGAATCTTCGAGCGTCCAGTCGATCATGATGCTCGTGCCGTCGTCGCTCAACCGGTAGCGCTCGATCAGGTGCTTCTGCGTGCCTGACGGATACGGCGTGTTTCCGCCCGCGCGGGGCCTGAAGTGCCGTGTATCGACAACGAGGGTGTCGCCCTCCCAGCGACCGGTGGAATGGCCCATGAAATCCATGTCCTCCACCGGGACACTCTCGGGATGGGCGCGTCCGTCCGTGAAGATCTGCCTCGGGAACTCCATGTCCTCACCGTGCACGAGAATCAGGTCGTCGCCGGCGAACTCGATCTCGAAGACATGCGCGCGGCCAAGGTGCATGGGGAGCACGGCGTAGTTGTAACAGCGAACGTTGGCGGGCTGGAGCTGTACATCGGCCATCTGCGCCCGCTCGGCTCTGGCCAGTTCCGTTCCAAGCGGCTCAACCCTGGCGAACATCTCGCGAAATGTCTGTACGGGCAGCCAGACACCTTCGAGGCTGGCCGCCGGCGCCCGGTTCAGTCTCCCGGACTCGTCCTCCAGGTTGGGGATGTCGAGAAACGTGCCGTCCGCCTTCACGAGCGACAGCAACCGCCCGTACCTGCGATTGCCATCCCTCGCCGGGTTCACGGTCACGCTGAGCACGTCGCCCACGGCCAGGGAGTCGCCACGCCAACCGTTGCGGTAGAGGTCGTTCCGAGTCTCCGTCTCGACTCTGAAGCTGACGGTTTCGCCCGCATCGTTGGTCACGTCCACGAAAAAGTACGTATGCGGATTGACGAACCTGAATTCCGTGACGGTCCCGGTCACCGTGATCGCCGACTCCTCGTCAAAGGCGACAAAGGAGTGGTGGGCGGCGGCAGGCAGAGACGGCAAGAGTGCGGCAGCCGCCAAAAAACACCCGATCTTCGTCATGGCAAGTACTCCCCCGCTACGGCGCCCGTCCCCGGAAATCCGGTTGCTGACGTGCATCGGTTCCTGTCCCCTGCCAAATATCATGCCCCAAACTTGCTATGTCAAGTTTTGCGCCGGCAGGCATCTGCGGAAGTTACCTGGCGCTGCATACCGCAGATCCGGTTGCGGAGAATCCGCGGCGGCGCCTGAACCGGGGGCTTCCCTTGCGCTGCCTGCACTCGTTGTATACATTGCATGCGTCATGAGCATGCAATACACGATTCGATCCGTTCCCGAGGCGGTCGACCGCGCCGTGCGGGATCGCGCCCGGCGCGAGGCCAGGAGCATCAATGCCGTCGTTGTCGAAGCGCTCGCCCGCGGCCTGGATATCGACTCGGCACCCGCCGAGCACTCGGACCTGGATCATCTGATCGGCACCTGGCAGGAAGACCCGGCGTTCGATCTGGCCATCGCCGACTTCGGGCGCGTCGACGAAGACGTGTGGAAATGAACATCGCGCTCGACACCAACGCGTACAGCGACTTCATGCGCGGCGACGGCGAGCGGGTTCAGATCGTCCGCGCCGCGCGTTCCATTGCCATGCCCATCATCGTTCTGGGCGAACTTCGCGCCGGATTCGCCGCCGGCGACGGGGAATCGGCCAATGCGGCCAACCTGCAGCGGTTTCTGGCGAGCCCCAGGGTGTCGGCTCTGCTACCCGACGAGCAGACCACTCATCACTATGCACAACTGCATCTTCAACTCCGGAACAAGCGCGCCCGAATTCCCACGAACGATCTCTGGATCGCCGCCATGGTGGTCCAGCACGATTTGGTCCTGTGCTCCTCCGACCGCCACTTCCAGCAGTTGCCGCAAGTCGTCACGTGCTGATCGCTTCGGCGTCCCGGCAGCTAAAACACACTGCGCACCTCGACTCCCACCACGCGCCCCTCCTTCAACGGCGAGTAGGTCGAATCCACCAGTCCGCTCAGATCGAAGTCGCTGCGACGGAGCACCTCGTTCAGCAGGTTCTTGCCGTAGAGCGTGAACGTCAGTGAATTGGGCGGCGAGTACGCGATGCTCGCATCCACCAGGTTGCCGCCATCGAGCGTGCCCAGGTTGTTGTCGGTGATCTCGCTGTCGTCGCGATGTGAGAAGCTCGCGCGCAGGGTCAGTTCGCCCCCATCGCCGAGGGTGCGGGTGTGCCTGCCTTCCACGCCGTACGTCAGCTTCGCAAGCCGGGGCAGCTTGAACCGGTCGTCGCCGACCGTCGATCCATCGCCGTCCAGGTCGTGGCGAACCACGTCGTAGGCCCCGTCCGTGTAGCCGACGAATCCGCTGATCGTGCCAGACCTGCCGAGCGCGGCCAGAACTTCGGCCTCGAGCCCCTGGATGGTCGCATCGGCGGTGTTGGCGGTTATCTGGATCGCACCGCCGGCGGCATCGGCGAAGGTCACCTGGCGCTGCATTCCGTAGATCCGGTTGTGGAAAGCGGCCACGTTCATCCGCACGCGTCCGCCCGCAAGCTCGGACTTCAGCCCGGCCTCGAACGAATCCTGTTCCTCTTCGTCGAACGGTCCAGGTGGCGCGGTCGGCGACGTATTGCGCAGGTTGTAGCCGCCACTGCGAAACCCTTTCGTGAAGTGGCCGTATACCTGGGCCTGCGGGCTGAGCCAGTGTTGCAGACCAACCTTTGGCGTCACGTTCCGCCAGTTGTTGCCGTCCCTGAAGTCGTATACGCACTGGTGCGAGACGACCGCACAGGTGCCGTTGCCGGCGGTGGCAACCTCCACGTCCTTCTCCTCGTACGTGTAGCGGGCACCCACCGTCAGGATCCAGTCGTCCCCCAGGTCGATGTCGTTGTTCAGGAAGACTCCGCCGGTCAGGTGATCCTGATCGCCTCCGAAGGGCGCGCCCTCGGCACCCCGCAGCACACGGCGCTCCCGGTACCGGATGTCCTGCGCGAAGAAATAGACCCCGA